>NZ_JAUSXN010000001.1:0-4800000 GCF_030816015.1 Pedobacter sp. W3I1 | reverse complement strand
TGTACGTAAGGAAGCATTGCCTTCGTTATATTCGGCTTTAAATAAAATTGGTTTTACCACAGCTGGCTTTGATAGTTTGGCAGATATTACCACTTGCCCTGGTACTGATACCTGTAATTTGGGTATTTCGAATTCAATGACTTTGGCTGAGGTTTTGGAAGAAGTGATTTATACCGATTTTCCTGAATTTATATACGAGAAAAATATCAAAATCAAAATCAGCGGGTGTATGAACTCTTGCGGTCAGCATGGTTTAGCTGAAATTGGTTTCCACGGAAGTTCGGTAAAGGCTGAAGGAAAAGTTGTTCCTGCAGTTCAAGTGATGTTGGGCGGTGGAACCGTAGGTAATGGTGTGGGTAGAGTGGCAGAACGTGTAATTAAAGTGCCTTCTAAAAGAGCAACGAGTGTTTTACATTTTATTTTAAATGATTTTAAAGCCAATAACCTGGAGGAGGAGAACTTTCACCAGTATTATGATAGAAAAGGTAAAGACCATTTTTATCAGTTGTTAAAACCATTGGCCGATTTAACCAATCTTAAAACAGAAGAATTTGTAGATTGGGGACACGTAGAAGAGTTTGTGACTGCAATTGGTGTAGGCGAGTGTGCCGGCGTAGTGATCGATTTAGTTGCAACTTTATTGTTAGAAGCCGATGAAAAATTTGACTGGGCAAAGCAAAACCTGGAGAAAGCTGCTTATGCAGATGCCATTTATAATACTTACAGCACTTTTGTAAGCGCTGCAAAATCGTTATTGTTAGATAAAGGCGTAAATAGCAGCACACAGATTGGTGTGATCCGCGAATTTGATAACCATTACGTAGAAACTGGAGAATTTAATTTATCGACCAATTTCTCTGACCTGGTTTTACAGATTAACAAAAATGAGCCGACGGCAGAATTTGCGCAGAAATATTTCGAAGAAGCCAATCAATTTTTAAATCAGATTAAGGAAAAAAGGGCCGTGTTGGTGAAATAATTGAAGGATAGAATTAGAGAATGATTGAGTGATAAAAAAGAATGATAGAATTAGTGAATGCTGATAAACTCGCTAGTAAAACATTCACTCATTCAAAATTCAATCATTCCAAATTAAAATATAAAGATGAGCGATCAGAAATTAAATATAGAATCAAGAATAACCCTTTTAGGCGCTGGTCCTGGAGATCCTGATTTATTGACACTAAAAGGTGTAAAAGCATTGCAAACCGCTAATGTGGTTTTATATGATGCCTTAACCAACGAAGCTTTATTGGAGCATGCTCCGGCAGAAGCCATTAAAGTTTATGTAGGAAAACGTTCAGGTGAACATTCATATCCTCAGGATACCATCAATAAATTAATGATTGATTATGCCTTAAACTACGGTCATGTAGTGCGTTTAAAAGGTGGCGATCCGTTTGTTTTTGGAAGAGGTTACGAAGAGCTGGATTATGCCGCATCGTATAGTATTCCGGTAATTGTAATCCCGGGTATTTCGAGTTCTATCGGCGTACCAGGCTTGCAGCAGATTCCCGTTACACACCGTGGCATGAGCGAAAGCTTTTGGGTAATTACCGGAACAACCACTTCTGGAGAAGTTTCGGCAGATATTTACCAGGCCGCACATTCTAATGCGACTGTAGTGGTACTGATGGGGCTTAAAAAATTACCAAAAATTGTGGAGATTTTTAAAGCCGCCGGCAAACACCATTTACCAACTGCAGTAGTTCAGAACGGATCGGCAGAAGATGAAAGATTAGTAGTAGGTGTGGTTGAAACAATAGAAGGTTTAGTGCAACAAGAAAATATTAAAGCACCTGCTTTATTAATTTTTGGAGAAGTTGTATCATTACATCCATCATTTAAGAAATTAATTAAACAATATGCAAGTATTGCCTAACCAACCTAATAGTGAAGCGTCTTTTTCTGAAGAAGAAAAAGGTAACCAGCTCTTTCCAGTTTTTGTAAAGCTGAACAAGCTGCGTACATTATTAATTGGTGCAGGAAATATTGGACTCGAGAAATTAACTGCGATTGTAAATAATAGCCATAGTGCTACTATTACGATTGTTGCAGAGCTCGTATCGCCAGAAGTTTATACACTTATTGCAAATTATCCGCTGATAAAAATTAAGCAGAAAAGTTTTGATGTAGAGGATCTGAACGATATTGATATCGTTTTTGCAGCAACCAATAACAATATTTTAAATGAAGAGATCAGAAAGGTTACGCACGAGCGTGGCTTGTTGATCAATGTGGCTGATAAGCCAGAACTGTGCGATTTCTATTTGGGATCGATTGTTCAAAAAGGCGATTTAAAGATTGCCATTTCTACCAATGGGAAATCGCCAACTATAGCCAAACGTTTAAAGCAGATTTTAAATGAAGGTTTGCCTGCCGAGCTTGATGAAACGCTACAGAACATGAGTGCTTTGCGTCAAACTTTAAATGGCGATTTTTCGGCAAAGGTTAAAAAACTCAATAAGGTTACCCAAAGTTTAATTAACCCTAAAAAAAGTTTTGCTGAGCGAAATATTAAATGGTTAATTTGGGTGGCATCGGTTTTACTAATTGGTGCTATAGGGTTTTCTTTGTGGAATACCGAACCAGAATTTCAGACTTTCCTGATCAATATAGATCCGTTGTTCTATTGGTTTTTAGGTGCCGGATTTCTGTTTGCATTAATTGATGGCGCAATTGGAATGTCATATGGTGTTACTACTGCATCATTCTCGTTAGCCATGGGGTTACCGCCAGCATCAGCCAGTATGGCTATTCACATTTCTGAGGTAATGAGCAACGGAATTGCGGGGTGGATGCATTACCGTATGGGCAACGTAAACTGGAAGTTATTTAAGATATTAATTCTTCCTGCAATAATCGGGGCAGTTTTAGGTGCTTATATTCTGTCGTCATTAGAGCATTACAGTGCTTACGTTAAGCCAGTTGTTGCTGTTTATACCTTGATTTTAGGGGCAATCATCTTAATGAAAGCCTTCAATATCAGAAGAAAAAAAGCACAAGATAAAATTAAGAAAATCGGCTTACTAGGCTTTGTGGGCGGTTTTATCGACGCAGCATTTGGTGGTGGCTGGGGTTCAATCGTATTATCGAGTTTAATTGCAGGAGGTAGGCACCCCTTATTTTCTTTGGGTACGGTAAAAATCAGTCGGTTTTTTATTGCTACCCTAAGTTCGCTTACCTTTTTTACCATGTTAGGTGGCAAACACTGGGAAGCTGTTTTAGGCTTGATTATTGGAAGTGCAATCGCATCACCAATCGCCGCAAAAGTATCGAACAGAATTTCTGCAAAAACCATTATGGTTGCCGTAGGGATTATTGTGATGATTGTAAGTTTGCGCAGTGTAATTATGTTTATTTTAAAATTAATATAGTGATGGAGAACCTAGAGGAGATAAAAGTAGCGCTGGCAGGTTTAAGTACAATTGATAAACTGAAATTTTTGGCAGATAAATATGCCGGCCGCATTATATTTTCGACCAGTTTTGGTTGGGAAGACCAGGCGATTACCCATTTAATTTTTGCCAATAATATTCCGATCAAGGTTTTCACTTTAGAAACCGGACGTTTGTTTCCAGAAACCTATTACGTTTGGAATCGTACACTAGAAATTTATAACAAACCCATTCATGCCTATTATCCGCAGAACGAACTTTTGCAGGATATGGTTAATACAAAAGGCCCGAGCAGCTTTTATGAATCGGTAGAGAATAGGAAAGAGTGCTGTTACATCCGTAAAATAGAACCTTTAAAAAGAGCATTAAAAGGTAATGAAATCTGGGTAACAGGTATCAGGGCCGATCAAAGTGCGAACCGTGAAGATATGCACGATTTAGAATGGGATGAAGGAAACCAATTGATTAAATTTCACCCTATTTTCGATTGGACTTTAGATGATGTGAAAGCATACATTAAAGAAAATAATATTGTTTACAATACCCTGCACGATAAAGGTTTCCCAAGTATCGGTTGCGCCCCATGTACAAGAGCCGTACAGCCAGGCGAAGATTTTAGAGCCGGAAGATGGTGGTGGGAAGACCAGAGTAAAAAAGAATGCGGTTTGCACGCTACTTAAGGTATAAGGCGGAGGGCTAAAAGGTGGAAGGTTTATACTCCTTACTCAACGAAACGTTAGAATATTCCAACTTTCAAACCTTCCAACATTTTTAACAAACAACAACAACAAAGACAACATTTTGCAATGAGTACATATAATTTTGATTATTTAGATGAACTAGAGGCCGAGGCCATTCACATTTTACGTGAAGTAGCAGGTCAGTTTGAAAAACCAGCCTTATTATTTTCGGGTGGAAAAGATTCAATTACTTTAGTTCGTTTAGCAGAAAAAGCTTTCCGTCCGGGAAAATTTCCTTTTCCTTTAGTACATATTGATACAGGCCATAATTTTGAGGAAACCATTACCTACCGCGATCAGATGGTAGAAAGAATAGGCGAAAAATTAATTATCGGTTCTGTGCAGGAATCAATAGATCAGGGTAAAGTTGTAGAGCAAACCGGTAAAAATGCCAGTAGAAATGCTTTGCAAACGGTAACTTTGCTCGATACCATTGCAAAATACCAGTTTGATGCCTGCATTGGCGGTGCGCGCAGGGATGAAGAAAAAGCAAGGGCAAAGGAACGTATTTTCTCTGTTCGTGATGAATTTGGTCAATGGGACCCAAAACGCCAGCGTCCTGAGCTTTGGAATATTTACAACGGCAAAATTCACAAAGGAGAAAATATTCGCGTTTTTCCAATCAGTAACTGGACGGAACTTGATGTTTGGAATTATATCCGCAGAGAGAAAATAGATCTTCCAAGTATTTATTTCTCACACGAACGCGATTGTATCACCAGGAATGGACAGCTGATGGCCGCTTCGCCATTTTTAAATATGGATAGTGAGGATATTGTAGAGCGCAAACAGGTTCGTTTCCGTACAGTAGGTGATATGTCTTGTACTGCTGCGGTAGAATCGGATGCGACTTTGATTGATGATATTATTTCAGAAATCAGCGCTTCTAAAATTTCAGAGCGTGGTGCCCGTATGGATGATAAAGTTTCTGAAGCCGCAATGGAAGACAGAAAAAAGGGAGGGTATTTTTAAGGAGTATCAAGTCGTAAGTATCAGGTATCAAGTTGATAATGAACTTTAATACAGATACTGTACATTGATGCAATTAATTAGTATAAGCGTTTTTAGATCGCATTTAGGTCTTGATACTTGATACTTTTATCTTAATACTATAAACAAACATGAACATATTAAAATTTTTCACAGCAGGCAGTGTAGATGATGGTAAAAGTACCTTAATCGGCCGTTTGTTATATGATACAGATTCAATTTTAGCCGATCAATTAGAAGCTTTACAAAGCTCTAACCGCAAAAATGATGACGGATCAATTGATTTAGCTATTTTAACTGATGGTTTAAGGGCAGAGCGCGAGCAAGGCATTACCATCGATGTAGCCTATAAATACTTTCAGACGGAAAAACGCAAGTTTATTATTGCCGATACCCCTGGTCATATTCAATATACCAGAAATATGGTTACAGGCGCTTCAACAGCCAACCTGGCCATTATCTTAATCGATGCCCGTAATGGCGTGGTAGAACAGACCATCCGTCACTCCTATATCGTTTCCTTATTGGGTATTAAACATGTAGTCGTTTGTATCAACAAAATGGATATGGTTGATTATAGTGAAACCGTTTATAGTGCAATTATTGAAAAGTACAAAGTTTTGGCTCAGCAATTAAAGCTGGCGGATGTAACCTATATTCCGGTTAGTGCCTTAAAAGGCGATAACATTGTACAAAATTCGGGTAACATGGATTGGTACGAAGGAGAGAGTTTGCTGCATTTCTTAGAGAAAGTTGATACCGATAACCTGGATAAATCGCAATTGGCCCGTATGCCAGTGCAGTGGGTTATCCGTCCGCAAACAGAAGAATTGCACGATTACCGCGGTTATGCAGGCCGGGTGTTGAGCGGAACTTTTAACCTAAATGATAAAGTTACGGTATTGCCCAGTGGTGCGAGTTCTACAGTTGAGAAGATCGAATTTTTTGATCAAACACCTGATGCAGCTCATGCTGGCCAGTCGGTTATTATCCACTTAAAAGATGATGTAGATATTAGCCGTGGCGATACTATTGTAAATGCTTCGGCATTGCCACAAGAATCGAAGCTGATTGAAGCAGATCTTTGCTGGATGGATAGCCGTGCATTAGATACCTCTATCATGTACAATATTCAGCACAACAGTAAAATTACCCGTTGTAAAATCAGTGAAATTCTGCATAAGGTTGATATTAATACACTTGAAAAGCATGCTGCTCACGAATTTAAATTAAATGATATTGGCCGTGTGATTATTAAAACTGCTGATGCTTTGGCTTTCGATTTATACGATGATAACCGGGCAAATGGTTCTGCAATTTTGGTCGATACGCGTACAAACTTAACTGTTGGTGCTTTAATGTTCAGGGCAGCAGTAGAATAAAATGGATAATGGAGGATGGAAATTGATCAATGACCAATTTTCAATGACCAATAGCGAAAGCTTCAAGGAATATAGATAAATCTTAATCTTCTTAATTCCTTAATGGTGGAAAATGGATGATGAAAATTGTGAAACGATAAGATCTTTATTTCAGCTTATTGATCCTGAAATCATACAATCCTGAAAATCTTACAGTAGAGAACCACAACCAAATATAATAATGAAGACTTTAGGTTTTTAATCTAAAGGGAAAGCAATTTCAGCGGGGCGCCAGATAGGATAGCCCCGTTTTTCATTAATGATTTGATTGAGGGTTATTCATTTGGTTAAACATTCCGTTTGCTATTTTACTTAACCGGGTGTTTAACTCTTTAGATGTTGTTGGCAAAGCTCTACAAATCCTTTCGAAGGAAGTGCCAATGATGTACCAATTACCAATATCTCGCGGACCATTGAAATCGACATGAGAGATATGCTTGATGAACCTGACCTGCTTCCTGTACTAACACGTGAAAATAGTATACTGATGTAAATATCCATTATGGAAATAATAGGAAATAGTCATCGTATTTGTATATTGATTATAAAACGATAAAACCGATTATCATGAAAAGAAATATTCTTTACCTCGCTTTGGCAGCAATTCCTTTTGCTTACGCCTGTACCCAAAATAATAAAACAGTCACCGGCACTAAAACTAAAACCGATTCTTTAGTTAAGGAGAACTGTTATGCTGCAGCTTTTGAGAAAGACAGTGCTGCCATGAATGTGAAAATACTGGCCTCAGGTAAAGTTACAGGTTCGTTATTGATCAACTATGGAGAGAAACCCCATAACAATGGCACTATAGACGGAAAATTTAATGGCGATACTTTATTAGTCGATTACCGCTTTAAAACTGGTGAAGATACTGTAAGCGTTTACACCAATCCATTGGCCTTTTTAAAGAAAGATGGTAAACTCATTATGGGAGTAGGGCAAATTGAAACCACTTTGGGTAAATCTTATTTTGTTAAAGGTAAACCCATTAATTTTGAAGCAGGGAAATTTACTTTTGAACCGAAAGACTGTAAATAATTTTATGTGCCACCGAACCTACTGGTCAACCATCCCATGTTTGGTGGCCCACCAAACATATAACATTTTACTATGAATAGCGGGCCAATTGGCCTTAGCGTCTTGGTTAAGTTTTAGCCACGGAGGCAAGGAGCGCACGGAATTAATTTGTTCAATTTGTCATCCTGAGTGCAACGAAGGATCTTTATTTGACGTCTCACTAAGACTTGGCTAAGTTTTGGCCACGGAGGCACAGAACACACGGAATCTCCAATCAGTTGGTCATCCTGAGCGGAGTCGAAGGATCTTTTGAAGTAGATCCTATGTTTCATGGTAAAGATTCTTCACTGCGTTCAGAATAACAACCATCCCACGTTTGGTGGCCCACCAAACATATAACATTTTACTATGGATAGCAGGCCCAAATGGCCTTAGCGTCTTGGCTAAGTTTTGCCACGGAGGCAAGTAGCGCACGGAATTAATCTATTCAATTTGTCATCCTGAGTGCAACGAAGGATCTTTTATTTGACGTCTCACTAAGACTTGGCTAAGTTTTGGCCACGGAGGCACAGTACACACGGAATCTCCAATCAGTTGGTCATCCTGAGCGGAGTCGAAGGATCTTTTGAAGTAGATTCTATGTTTCATGGTGAAGATTCTTCACTGCGTTCAGAATGACAACCAATCCCATGTTTGGTGGCCCACCAAACATATCATTCTACCATAAGTTAGCGGCTCATTAATACTCCAATCAATACCCGCTAAAAGGCAAATAAAATTATTTTAAAATAAATTACTACAATTCCCATAGACTTTATATATTTGTATAATTAACAAACGTATAACGAGCTTAAATTATCTGTTATGATTTTGAATAAAGTAGAAAAAGCGAACATTGAACCAAGAATTACTTTAATAGGTGCAGGTCCTGGTGACCCGGATTTATTTAGTTTAAAAGGTGTTAAAGCATTGAAAACGGCTGATGTTGTTTTATATGATGCAAATGTGAACGAAGCTTTATTATGTCATGCGCCAGATGGTATTCCAAAAGTTTACGTGGGTAAGCGTAGCGACGATGAGTCGTTTTCTCAGGATGCAGTAAACAAACTGATTATTGATTACGCTTTAAACTACGGTCACGTGGTACGTTTAAAAAGCGGTGATCCGTTTTTCTTTGCAAAAGGATACGAAGAAATAGATGCTGCAGAATCGTACAGCATTCCAACAGAAATTATTCCAGGTATTTCGAGTGCTACAGGTGCGCCAAGTTTACAAAAGATCCCGATGATTTATAAAGATTTGAGCGAAAGTTTTTGGGCAGTAACCGGAACAAACTCGAAGGGCGAAATTTCTGAAGATTTATACATCGCGGCAAAAACGAAAGCAACTATTGTTGTTTTAAACGGAATTGAAAAAGTAAAAGAAATTGCTGCGATATTTCAGGCAGAAAATAAAAACCTTTTACCAGTAGCGGTAATTCAAAATGGATCTACACCGGAAGAAAAAATTGCTATCGGTATTGTAGATACTATTGCTGAGATTGTTGAAGATAAAAAAATAACTGCCCCAGCACTATTGGTTTTTGGAGATGTAGTTTCATTACATCCACAATTTCAACCGATCCGCGATTTTTACGAAATTATCGCCGAAGAGTATTAAGATATTTTTTAAACCAAAAATATATTTGTTTTGTTGTTAAAACCGCTTAAGGATTTAAGCGGTTTTTTGTTTTTATAGATCTTAAAAAACGCTGTGCATATCACCGAAAACCACTGGCCATATTCTCCCGCAGATTTAAGAAGATTACCGCTGATAGCATTTTAGCAATTGATTGAAACCAACTTTGTTTTTAAGCCTGATTGAAGCGAAAGCCCGGAGCGCAGTGAGGACTTATAGCGGAAAGCAGGTCTGGGCCCGCCACAAAGGGCCAAACCATTCACTCTCAAAAACCTCTGCGTGTATCTATGAAATCAGCGGGAAACCATCGTTGGTATTCTCCCGCAGATTTAAGAAGATTACCGCTGATAGCATTTTAACAATTGATTGAAACCAACTTTGTTTTTAAGCCTGATTGTAGCGGAAAGCAGGACTGTAGCTCGCCACAAAGCATCAGACCTCTCCCTTTCAAAAAACCTCTGCGTGTATCTGTGAAATCAGCGGGAAACCATCGTTGGTATTCTCCCGCAGATTTAAGAAGATTACCGCTGATAGCATTTTAACAATTGATTGAAACCAACTTTGTTTTTAAGCCTGATTGTAGCGGAAAGCAGGACTGTAGCTCGCCACAAAGCATCAGACCTCTCCCTTTCAAAAACCTCTGCGTGTATCTGTGAAATCAGCGGAAAACCATTAGCCGTATTCTCTTGCAGATTTAAGAAGATTACCGCTGATAGCATTTGAGCAATTGGTTGGAACCAACTTTGTTTTTAAGCCTGATTGCAGCGGAAGCCCGGAGCGCAGTGAGGACTTATAGCGGAAAGCAGGACTGCAGCCCGCCACAAAGTACCAAACCGTTCAATTTAAAACCTCTGCGTGTATCTGTGAAATCAGCGGGAAACTATCGTTGGTATTCCCGCGCAGATTTAAGATGATTATCGTTGATAAAAATTAAACCAATATGATTTGAGCGACTAAATAATCAACTAAAAATATAATTTTCATTATTTGCAAAACTCAAAACAATTAGTAACTTACTTAGGTTATCTACACCAAATATTTGATGGAAATTATACATATAAGCGCCGAGTGTTACCCTGTTGCAAAAGTTGGTGGTTTAGCCGATGTAGTAGGGGCCTTACCAAAGTATCAAAATAAATTAGGCCACATTGCCAAAGTGGTTGTTCCTGCGTACGATACGAAATTTATCCGTGAAAGCGAATTTGAAGTTACTTACGATGCCTGGGCAAACTATGGCAATAACCATTTTAGGTACCGTATTTTAAAAGAAAAAACCAATAAACTCGGTTTCGATTTATACATTATTCATATACAGGGTTTAACCGATCGCCCGAATGTATATGGCTATAACGACGATACGGAAAGATTTGTGGCTTTCCAGATTGCTACACTAGATTGGATTGTACAATGGGAGCATCGCCCGGATGTACTGCATTGCCACGATCACCATACCGGTTTAATTCCTTTTATGGTTTCAAATTGCGTAAAATATAAGCCAATTAGTGGGGTTCCGACGGTTTTAACTATTCATAATGCGCAATACCAAGGCCAGTTTGGATGGGATAAATTATATTATATACCAGCATTCGATTTATGGAAAGGTGGTTTGCTGGGCTGGGAAGATGCCATTAACCCTTTAGCATCGGCCATTAAATGTGCATGGAAAGTAACCACGGTATCGCCAAGTTATCTGGATGAGATGATGAGCAATGCCCGTGGATTAGAAAGTTTGTTAAGGCAGGAACGCTGGAAATCGGTAGGGATATTAAATGGAATCGACAGCGAGGTTTGGAATCCTGAAACAGACCCGATGCTTGGTAAAAGTTACAATTTAAAAACAGTAGAAGCAGGGAAACTGGCAAACAAAACAGCACTCTGTGATGTTTTTCAATTAGATCCGTCTAAACCACTATTTACTTTTATTGGTAGATTGGTTGATGAAAAAGGTGCCGATTTATTGCCTGATATTTTTTATACAGCTTTACAACAGCATGGCGATAACATTAATATCCTGGTTTTGGGATCAGGCGACAATTGGGTGGAAGGCCGGTTAAATCAATTGAAAGACATTTTTGCCGGTCAATACAATGCCTATATCGGTTACAATGAGCAGGTTTCGCACGAGATGTATGCTGGTGCAGACTTTTTGATCATGCCATCGAGAGTTGAGCCTTGTGGTTTAAATCAGCTTTATGCATTAAGGTATGGAACCGTTCCGATTGTGCGCCGGATTGGTGGGTTGAAGGATACGGTAATTGATATAGGCGACAATGGTTTTGGGATTTGCCACGATCAAACGAGTATTTGGGATGTTACCCACGCGATTAACCGTGCTGTTGAATTATATAACGACAAGAAGGCTTTTAAAGCAGTGAGAAAAACAATGATGAAGATAGACCATTCGTGGGATAACGCAGCATTAAATTATATAGAATTATACCAAATATTAAAATAAGCTTAAACATGACCGACAAAGTTTTAGGCGTTATCCTTGGCGGTGGCCAGGGCTCTAGATTATCGCCGCTAACACAAACACGTTCTAAACCGGCAGTTCCAATTGCTGGTAAATACCGATTGGTAGATATCCCGATTTCAAATTGCCTGAATTCTGGTATTCATCGAATGTTTGTGTTAACCCAGTTTAATTCAGCATCGCTAAACAAACACATTAAAAACACCTATCACTTTAGCCATTTTAGTACGGCCTTTGTTGATATTTTGGCGGCTGAACAAACTGTACAAAACTCAGGTTGGTTCCAGGGCACAGCAGATGCCGTTCGCCAGTGTATGCACCATATTGTTTCGCACGAATTCGATTACATCTTAATCTTATCTGGTGACCAGTTGTACCAGATGGACTTTAAAGATATGATCGAAAAACATATCGAAGCAAATGCCGAAATTACTATTGCTACTATTCCGGTTACGGCAAAAGATGCAACTGATTTTGGTATTTTAAAGGCCGATAATGAAAACATGATCACCTCTTTTATTGAAAAGCCTAAAACAGGTTTAGAAGACTGGGTTTCGGATACTGGAGAAGAAATGCAGGGCGAAGGACGTAATTTCCTGGCTTCGATGGGTATTTACGTTTTTAACCGCGAGTACCTGATCAATATCTTAAATGAAAACGAAGAGGAAAAAGATTTTGGTAAAGAGATTTTGCCAAGAGCAATCTCTGAGAGCAGGGTTTTAAGCTATCAGTACGAAGGTTATTGGACTGATATTGGAAATATTTCATCTTTCTTTGAAGCCAATTTAGGCTTAACGGATGAAATACCTAAATTTAATATGTTTGATAGTAACCATGCTATTTTTACAAGAGCAAGGATGTTACCGCCATCAAAAATTTCGGGTACTACTTTAGATAAAACCATTATTGCTGAAGGCTGTATTATTCAGGCCAGCAGAGTAGAACATGCCGTTTTAGGGATCAGATCAAGAATTGGAAGGGATACGGTAATTACCAATGCTTATATTATGGGGAGCGACCGGTATCAAACACTTGAAGAAATTCAGGAAGAAACCAATAAAGGGAATTCATTGATTGGTATCGGCGACCGTTGTCACATCAACAACGCTATTATTGATAAAAACTGTCGCATAGGAAACGATGTTAAAATTAATGGCGGCGATCATTTAGAAGATGGCGACTTTGAACTTTATGCTGTTAAAGATGGTATAGTTGTCATAAAAAAAGGAGCAGTAGTACCTAGCGGTACAGTGATTTAAGATAATTATTCATTAACCAGGCCAGTCGCGATTTTCGGGGCTGGCTTTTTTATTGCCTGATTGTCATTCTGAGCGCAGTGAAGAATCTTTTGTTAGACCTCTCAGGTTTTAAAAAAATACGCCGTTTTAAAAAACTACTAATTGAAAACTGCAAACTGATTCGGGCGTTCCCCAATCCCGTGAAATACGGGAAAGGGTCAGGCTTTCCAGGGCTACGCTTCGCTCCGGTACCGACGAAGGATCGGTACTAAACCCTTACAATCCCTAACGCAGAATACGCTATTTAAAAATAGATTTAATTTTCGAAGACTCGTATAGCAGAACCCCTTGTTCCTAAACCTGATAAAGCGAAAAGCCCGGAGTGAGGAACGAGCGAGGACTTGCAGCGATAGCAGGGCTTCAGTCCGCCATTGATTAGGATCTTTCATTTCCCAAAGCTGAGAAGTTTTTAAATGCTTTTTTTATTTTATTTGGAAGGCAGTTGCAACGATTTACTTTAATGTTGGCCCTGCTTTTCATTTCAAGTCCTATTCCGATAAAGAATCGGAATGCGGGCTTTTCATTACAATCAGGCTTATTGAAATAGGCTTGTGCTATTTATAAATGTCTCAAAGAACCCCTGTTCCTAAACCTGATAAAGCGGAAAGCCCGGAGTGAGGAACGAGCGAGGACTTGCAGCGATAGCAGGGCTGTAGTAAGCGATTGAAGCAGGACCTTACATTTCAAAAAAAAGAGCTCTTAATCATTTTAACGGCTTTTTTAAATTTTCTCTCTAACATTTTTCCGATCAGCTTGTTAGTAAATAAACAAAATTATAGTCTATGGCCGAACAGCACCTTTATCAAACAGGAATTATAGGAAATTGCGCTTTCATTGCACACGTAAACAAAAACACTGACATATCTTGGCTTTGCTGGCCCCGCTTTGATAGCCCTTTTGTATTTGGTAGTTTATTGGACGAGAAAAAAGGAGGCGAATTTTCAATCTTACCACAAGGCGAATTCACTTCTACTCAATATTACATCGAAAATACCAATGTTTTAAGAACAGAGATTACCGCCGAAGATGGGAAATACCGAATTACAGATTTTGCACCACGTTTTCATCTATACGATCGCTATTTTAAACCATTAATGTTTATCAGAAAGATCGAACCTTTGGTCGGAAACCCACGCATTACGATCAAGTGTGAGCCGGTGTGCGATTATGGGAAAGGTAAAATGAAGTCGAGTAGAGGCAGCAATCATATTGATTATCTGGGTTGTGACGAAAATATCCGCTTAAGTACCAATGTATCGCTTACCTATATTTTTGACGAAAAGGCATTTGTATTGAATGAGGCTAAGTACCTTATTATGACTTATGGCCAAAATTTAGAGGCTCCAGTAGTAAGTACAGCTGAAAATTTTTTACGGGAAACGATCGCCTACTGGCGATTATGGATTAAACACTCATCTATTGCCAGTTTTTACCAACCTTTTGTAATCCGCTCCGCCCTGGTGCTGAAAATCCATCAATATGAAGATACAGGTGCAATTATAGCCGCAAGCACAACCAGTTTACCAGAATCGCCTGGCAGTACCCGAAACTGGGATTACCGATATTGCTGGCTGCGCGATTCTCACTATGTATTAACTTCATTAAATCATATCGGGCATTTTGAAGAAATGGAGCGATATTTTAATTACCTATCTGATATTTCGCACGCTGAAGATATCCGTTACCAACCCTTGTATGGCATTGCGGGTGAAAGGGAAATTACCGAGCATACGCTAAGTCATTTAGAAGGTTATAAAGGCGAGCAACCCATTAGGATAGGAAACCAGGCTTACGAACACATTCAAAATGATATTTATGGTCAGGTTTTAATTTCGATGTTACCGCTTTATACGGACCATCGTTTTGTTTTTTCGGAACGCAGTGATTCGGTAAAATGGATTGAAAGTGTACTTTCTAAAATTGAACGGACAATTGATGAAAAAGATGCCGGGATTTGGGAATTCAGGAACATTGCTAATGTGCATTGTTACAGTAACTTATTTCAATGGGCAGGCGCACAGGCTGCTTTAAAAATGGCTAAAACGATTGGGAACGAGGATTTCGAAAAACGGGCGGAGATTTTAATCGATAAGGCTGCTGCGCATATAGAAGCCTGTTACGATCCGGAAAGAAAAGTGTATACCAATGCCGTAGGAAGTCCGCATTTAGATGCCAGCACTTTGCAGTTGATTATGATGAATTATCTGGATCCGGCTTCAGATCGGGCGAAAGATCATTTAATCGCTTTAGAAAAGGAGTTGAAAACAGAAGATGGACTATTTTACCGTTACTTACATGCTGATGATTTCGGTAAACCAAAAACAACATTTTTAATCTGTGCCTTTTGGTATGTAGAAGCTTTGGCCTGTGTTGGCCGGACCG
The DNA here is from genome assembly GCF_030816015.1 of Pedobacter sp. W3I1. Lineage (NCBI taxonomy): Bacteria > Pseudomonadati > Bacteroidota > Sphingobacteriia > Sphingobacteriales > Sphingobacteriaceae > Pedobacter > Pedobacter sp. W3I1. The sequence goes on along the minus strand of NZ_JAUSXN010000001.1, from coordinate 4,784,604 downwards.
ATGAAGCGATTAAAGAATTCGAAAATATTATTAAATATTGTAACCATCTCCTTTTATTTAGTGAAGATGTTGATGCAAAAACGGGTAGCCAATGGGGGAATTTTCCTCAGGCATATAGCCATGTAGGTTTAATGAATGCAGCTTATCGGATTGCAATTAAATTGGATAGGCCAATATTTTTGTAAGGTAGTAAGTGGATTGCAAAGAGGATGCATCATAAAGGCGATTTCACCTCAGATGCTGTCATGTTGAGCCTGTCGAAACACTTTAAAGCTTATTTAAGCAGGTCCTTCGACAAGCTCAGGATGACAAATCTATATTTATGATACAACCCCTTGGTATTAGAAAATGTTTTTTATTCAAAGTGTCGTCATTCCCGTGCATACCTATCGTGTGGACACATCTACACTAGCCTGTATTTGTTTTTAGCACATATTCCTAGGGCGATCGTCATGCTGAATTTATTTCAGCATCTTTCCTGCTAAATAACAAACTTTGATATCTTAAAACTATAGTTCTGAAATAAATGTTGATTTTTTCCGCTCTTGCCGCGGGGCATGGTACTTTGGAGCGCCAAAGTACCCAAAGCGCTTTGTCAATCCGGCAATGTGGCTTCTCACCTCCCTACGCTCATCAAAAAAACAGTGGCACTTCGTTTTGTGTTCAATTTATATTAAACTTGAATTCAGTGCTAATGAACACAAAACCACTGCGTTTAAGGTTTGTTAGTGCAATTTGTTCTATTCTGCACCTGTTTTTTTGATTCTCTGGCCACTTGGGATTGACGGCGTCCTTCGATAAAGACTGTGGTTTATTAAAGCCAGCTAGCATGATGTCCAAACCATTCTTAAAAAAGATGTGTCCACACGATGGGTGCATACGGGAATCTTAAAGCAATAAGCAATAGGATCCCCAATCGGGCTGGGGATGACGTTACGCCGAATTAACTCCGCCCTACAAAGGCCTCTTTTACTAAGCTCCAAAGCAGTTTTCGGACTTCATTAAAATCATTTAGGTAATACTTTGCTTCCGAAATGTTATTACCAACTTTTATGGTAAAAGCATCATCTGGTAATACCTTAAAAATATCTTCATCAGTGTGGTCGTCACCAAGTGCTAAAATGAAATCAGGATGTTTATCATATAGCCAGTTTAACGCTGCTTTGCCTTTGTTAACCTCCATATTTTTAAATTCAATAACCTTATTGCCAGGCATAAGTTGAAGGCCTTTATCTGCAGCTAAAATTTTCATGTGGCTGATAATTTCATTGGCCCTTAAATCGCCAAGTCCTTCTTCTGCTTTCCGGTAATGCCAAACCAATGAGTAACTTTTTTCTTCAATAAACGATCCCGGAGTGCGGTCTGTATAGGTTTCTAATAAAGTCTTTATTTCCTGTTTCCATTGGTCGGTAAGTAGGGGTAGACTGTTCCATTTATCTCCGTACGATTTTTGCCAGGCACCATGCTCGGCAATCAGATCAACTTTTAAATGCCCAAACCAATGTTCTAAGGTTTCATGTCTTCTGCCACTAATAATAACCACTTTGTTGGCATTATCGATGGTAAGGTTTTCTATTAAATCATAAAGCTCTGTATCTGGAGAGGCATCATCAATATTTCCGGTAAAGTCTACCAGGGTGCCATCATAATCTAAAAATAGCACACGATCTTGTGTTTGTGCATATTTAGTTACGATCACTTCATTAATAGCATTTACTGCATGTTTTGTTAATAACGATTTTTGAGAATCTTTCACTTCGTTTAATCTTAAAATAAAATTGTTAACCCAATGTTTAACATTGAATTTTTCTACAATTGCACGCATGGCTTTCATGCGCAGTTGTTGTTCTGCCAATGGCATTTTAAGCGCAGTTACAATAGCTTCCATAATGTCGCCCAAATTATTCGGATTAACAATAACTGCATCTGTTAATTCTTTAGAAGCTCCGGCCATTTCGCTTAAAATCAATACACCATCATTATTGTTCCGGCTGGCCACATACTCTTTACTTACCAAATTCATTCCATCTCGCATAGGCGTAACCAAACAGATATCTGCTGTGGAATAAAGGGCTGAGAGCACTTCGATAGGGAAGGAGCGGTAAAAATAATTTACCGGAATCCAGTTCATTGAACGGTACCTCGAATTTAAATTTCCAACAAACTGATCAATCTGATCTCTTAACTCACTATATTTTGGTACGGTATCCCTGGAAGGAACGACGATCATAAAAAGTTCGATTTTGCCGATATATTCAGGGTGGTGCTGGAGTAATAATTCTAATGCTTTTAATCTTTCTAGTATGCCTTTGCTGTAATCGAGCCGATCGATAGATAAGATTACTTTCATATCTTCTTTGCCCGATCTGAAATAGTTAATTTCTTTTTGAACCTCTTCTGTTGCGGTTAAACCTGAAAATTTATCATAATCAATTCCCATTGGGAAAGCTTCTACAACAATTTGTCTTTCGTTGCTGCTCAACACGTTTGATGATGAGTTTACCGGAAGCAAACGTGTTGCGGTACTAATAAAGTGGCGAACATCATCAAAAGTATGGAAACCGATTAAATCGGCACCTATAAGCCCATTTAATAACTCTTCACGCCAGGGGATCAACCTGAATATTTCGTATGATGGAAAGGGGATATGCTGGAAAAAACCGATGGTAGCATTGGGCAGTTTTTCTCTTAAAATACCCGGCAAAAGCAGTAACTGGTAGTCCTGGATCCAAATTTTATCTTTTCTGTTGAGTACCTGCATGGCACTTTTTGCAAATTTCTCATTAACAGATTGGTAGCAGTCCCAATAACTTTGTTCGTAATTTGCGTAAGTAACCAGATAATGAAATACTGGCCATAATACTTCGTTTGAAAAGCCTTCGTAATATAAATTGATTTCGTTTTGAGTAAGGTAAACCGGGTAAAGGTTTAGTGTTGCAAGTTTTTGGGTAACTTCTTCCTGGCGTTCTTCTGGCACTTCAATTCCAGGCCAGCCGATCCAGATGGAATTGCCTGATTTATATACGTCTCCCAGTCCGGTGGCAAGGCCGCCTTCACTTGGAATAAACGTGTATTCGTTGTTTTCTTCGATGATTTTAACGGGTAGTCTGTTCGATATTATAACTGTCTTCATGCTTATATTTGATGTATCTACATCATTAAAAGCATATCAAACTAGTTTTGTTTGATATTTTTGGTCAAAAAAAACATTCAAGTGATTAAACATAATTAAATACCAATGAAAAAGTAGCACCATTATCGGGTATAGAAACAACTTCTATACTTCCTCTATGCATTTTCATAATATTGCGGCTAATGGTTAAGCCAATTCCTGATCCATTTTTCCTGGTGGTGTAAAATGGAACGAATATCTTTTCGAGATCACTGGCATCGATACCTTTTCCGTTATCGCTAACATCAATATACAGTTTAGTGTTTTCTAAGCGGTAATTTACGTTGATGTGTGGGTGTTCTCTATTTTCTACAGCATAAATACTGTTGGTAATCAGGTTAATCAGGACTTGTTCCACTAATTTTAAATCAAGCTGAATGGTGATTTTCGAAGAGGTTTGTTCTACCTCTAATACCACATTTTTAACTTTGGCAAATGGCTGCATCAATACCTTAATGTGTTTCAGTATTTCGCCAATGGTATGCGATTCGAGGTTTGGCGTAGGCAACTCGGCAATTAAGCGATAATCCTTTACAAAATCTAATAGACCAGAAGATCTTCTTTGTATGGTTTGTAGAGCCGTTTTCAGATCATCCATTTCATCTTCGGTTAGGTTCTCTTTATCGGTTACCATCCGGTTGATTGTATCCGATAATGAACTTATGGGGGTAATTGAGTTTAAGATCTCGTGTGAGATTACACCAATTAATCTATTCCATGCTTCTGTTTCTTTTTGCTCAATCTCATCTTTAATGTTTTGAAAGCTGATAATAGTATAATTGTTTCCGTAAAGATTTAATGGAATAACTTCAGTTGATAATTGAATCAGTTTATCCTGGATCTTCAATTCCAGAAACCTTTTCCCCCCAGCTAAAATCTGCTCTATTTCTGTTGCAAAGGTAGGGAGGTGTTGCTTTAGCCTGTGCCAATATTTATACGCCGGAACACCTAAAAGATTTGATGCGGCCTGATTAAAAAATGCAATCTCTTCATTCTCTTGCTGATTGGTATTATTTACCACGATTACACCAACGGGAACCTGCTCCAAGATGGTTTTAATCAACTGAAACATGGCCTCCTGCTCCAACCTGATTTGTTTATGAACCTGTAAAATATCACTGAACGATTCGTATAACTCAGGAAAACTTCCTTTAGTTGCCTTGTTTTTAAAGTTTAAGGTATGATCTCTTGTTTTAACAGCTAAAATGAAACGATTGATATCTGATCGGATCTGATTGATATAGTAGTAGAGTGAAATAACAGCTCCCAATAAAATCAACGCAACCCCTGTTATGGTAAACCAGAGCTGGGTATTTTTAATCAGGTAAAATAAGAGATAGCCCAGCAGATTGATGATCAGCAGGCGAAATATTAAACGGAAAGTAAAACGTTGGTAAAACATTTTTTAGGGTTTAGGGCTTAGGGTGAAGGGTTTAGGGCTGATGACAGGCATAATAACCTTAAGCCTTAAACCTTCCACCTCAAACCTCTGTCAGATTCCAAATTTCTCAATTCTTCTGTACAGGGCAGCTCTGGTTAAACCAAGTTCTGCTGCGGCTTTTGATATATTTCCTTTATGTTTATCAATTGCTTTCTGCACCATCATTTTTTCCATATCCTCAAGTGCCATTTCATCCGGTATGGCGTTGTTCTGTGCGTAACGCTGCGGACTTAACTGCAAATCTTCTTCTGCAATATCAGCCCCATCGCTCATAATAACGGCTCTTTCTAAAACATGCTGTAACTCGCGCACATTTCCTGGCCATTTATACTGTAAAAGTGCTTCCTGGGCCTTATTACTCAGTTTTCGTATGTCTTTATGGTATTTTGAACTGAAAACCTGCATAAAATGATTGGCTAAAAGTAAAATATCTGTTCCTCGTTTACGTAAGGCTGGTAATAAAAGTTCAACCGTGTTAATACGGAACAGCAAATCTTGCCTGAAGGTATTTTTAGCTACCATTTCATTCAAGGGCATATTTGTGGCTGTTATTAAGCGAACATTCACCTTACGCTCTTTGCTTTCACCTAAACGGATAACTGTACGGTTTTGTAAAACGCTTAATAATTTTGCCTGAAGCGGTAAGGTTAAATTTCCAATCTCGTCTAAAAAAATCGTTCCTCCATCGGCCAGTTCAAAACGGCCGGGTTTATCTTCCTTGGCATCGGTAAAAGCACCTTTAGCATAACCAAATAATTCACTTTCAAATAAATTTTCGTTTAAGGAGCCTAAATCTACGTGCATAAACACCTGGTTTTTCCTTTGCGAATTTCCATGGATTTCATAAGCGAAAACTTGTTTTCCCGTTCCGTTTTCGCCTAAGATAAGTACATTAGCATCAGTAGGGGCTACTTTTAAGAGCGTATTTTGCAATTGCTTTATCTCATCTGCCTGTCCAACAATATTCTCGAAACCTCTTGTTAGATCTTTTTGAAGCGATGAATGTATTTTTTCCAGTTTCTTTACCTTTTTGGTCGATTCGCGGAGTTTAGATGCCGAAGAAATGGTGGCAAACAGCTTTTCATTTTCCCAGGGTTTTAGAATAAAATCGGTAGCTCCTTTTTTAATCGCCTTTACTGCCAGTTCAACGTTCCCAAAAGCTGTCATTAATATGACTACATAATCTTTATCAATCGATAAAATATGTTCCAGCCAATACAGGCCCTCTCTACCATCACTAGCACCTTTTTGGTAGTTCATATCCAGCAAGATGATATCAATTTCATTTTTACTCAATAAAACATTGATCTCTTTAGGCGATTTACATGTAATTACCTGCTTTACCTGCTGCTTTAAAAACAAACGGGCACTAAGCAGGATATCGTCGTCATCATCGATAATTAAAACTGTGGCGTCAAGCATAATTTTGAAATTTTAATGTGCTAAAGTAATAAAACTGTCCGCTCCCGCACATCAACTGTCCGATAATGAACATATAAAAAATAAGATAACTATTAATTTATTGATTATTAGTGTTTTAAATATGTTTTATGCTTTTGGCACAAGCTTGGTTATCAGTGATTCCAAACAGTACAACCGAACACAATGGATAAGAAAATAGAGAAAAAAAGATTTAGCACTAAAGCCCTGTTAATTATAGGCGGAGCAATTGCTTTTGTAGCAGTTGTAATTTATGGCTATACTTTATCCCTCAAAAAAGTTTACAGCGCAGATGCCGATAAATTAACCATCAGTAAAGTAGAATATGGCGATTTTGAAGATGTAGTGTTATTAAATGCCAGTGTAGTTCCGTTAACCTCGGTAATTGTAAGTTCATCAGAAGGTGGAACAGTTGCCGAAATTTTTACTGAAAATGGTGCTTCTGTAGTAAAAGGGACCCCACTATTAAGAATCTCCAACTCAAATGCCATGTTGAGCTATACCTCAAGTCAAACAGCAGCTACCGAGCAGATTAACCAGTTGCGGAAATCGCGGTTGGATTTAGAGCAAAATCAGAGGGTATTAAACCAGGATGTTTTGGATGTAGAAAATAGCCTAAGAACGGCAACCCGCCAATATAGATTAGATAGCTCGCTATTTTCTAAAAAAGTAATTACACTACAGGAATTTAATAAGTCGAACCAGGATTATGAATATTATCAGGGTAAACTGAAAATTGTGCGTCAGGCCATTAAACAAGAAAACCAAAGCAGAAAGATGCAGTTGGCTCAGATCGATCAATCAATGGGGCAAATGAACGAAAGTTTGGAAATGATCCGTAAGAACATCGAAAATATGACAATCAAAGCTCCGGTATCTGGTAAATTATCTTCTTACGATCCGGTAATTGGTAAGTCTTATAACTCCAACGAAATGATTGGAAAAATTGATGTGTTGCAAGGTTATAAACTTCAGGCAGGTGTAGATGAATATTATATTAACAGGGTAAAAGAAGGACAAACCGCTAATTGTGAGTTTAATGGCAAAACCTATAACTTAACCGTGAGTAAAGTAATTCCAGAGGTTACGGCAGGCCAGTTTCAGGTAGAAATGGTTTTTAAAGGAGCAGCACCTGAAGGTTTACGCCGTGGTTTATCGTTACAGACGAAATTAACCCTATCCGATAATAGCAAGTCGTTGCTTCTGGCTCAAGGGCAGTTTTTCCAGAGCACTGGTGGCTCATGGGTATTTGTGGTAAACAATGGTAAAGCAATTAAGAAAAACGTTAAAATTGGCCGGAAAAATTACCTGTATTACGAAATACTGGATGGTTTGCAGAAAGGCGACGAAGTCATTACTTCATCTTACGATCAGTTTAACCAATACGATCAGGTGGAGATTAATAAATAGCTTAGCGTTTAGAGGTAGGCGTTTAGCGCTAATTAACCGATTAACCAAATTAGACAATAATAAAATCAGTCTTGATACTTGATACTAACTACTTGTACAAGATACTAAATACTAGAATAACACTTGATACTATGATTAAAATAGAAAATCTGGAAAAAGTTTACAAAACTGAAGAAGTAGAAACCACGGCGCTTAACGGCATTAACCTCCATGTTGCAGCAGGAGAATTTGTTTCCATCATGGGACCATCGGGCTGCGGAAAATCTACTTTGTTAAATGTAATGGGTTTATTAGATAAGCCTGAAAGTGGAAGCTATAAATTTATCGATACAGAGCTTTTAACGCTTAATGATAGGGAACGTTCAAATTTCCGTAAGCGGAATATGGGATTCGTTTTCCAGAATTTCAATTTGATTGATGAATTAACTGTTTTTGAAAACATCGAACTGCCATTAATTTACAACAAAATTCCTGCTGTAGAACGCAAGAGGCTGGTTAATGAAATTATCGAAAGAATGAATATTGTAAACCGTAGCGGCCATTTTCCTCAACAATTATCGGGTGGACAGCAGCAACGTGTGGCTGTAGCGAGGGCTTTGGTTACCAAACCTAAACTGGTTTTGGCCGATGAGCCTACCGGAAACCTGGATAGCTCGCATGGTAACGAAGTAATGGAGTTGCTTTGCGAACTGAATGAAACCGGAACCACCATTGTGATGGTAACCCACTCTAGTCATGATGCAAGTTTTTCGAACAGAATCATTAACCTGAAAGATGGGCATGTGATATCGGAGAAAATCAATAAAAGCAGAAACGAAGAACTGATATAAAGGCTTAAGGTAAAAGGTTGGGGGTGTAAGGTTAAATCGCACCTTAAACTTTCAGCCCTAAACCTTACACCATAAAAAAAATAGTTTAGTTAATGATAGCCATCCAAAAATCTTCCCTAGATGGGGAGATTTAGGATAGGCACAACAAAGGAAAAAGGTTCAAAGGTAAAAGGCGTATAGTAAATGCGCCCAGACCCTAAACCCTATGCCCTAAACCCTACACCTTATGTTCAAATTAAACTTAAAAATCGCTTTGCGAAACCTCTGGAAAAACAAGGGATTCTCTTTGATCAACATTGGGGGGCTAGCCATTGGCTTAGCCAGCTGTATGGTTTTGCTATTGTATGTAAACTACGAATGGAGTTACGATAAGCAGTTCTCTAATAATGATAAAACTTATGTAGTTTATCAAAACATGGAGGCAAGTGGTAAAACTTTTAGCTGGGCATGGACGCCAAATGTGATGGCTAAAGAAGTGCAAGAAAAAATCCCTGGCGTTAAGTATGCCGCTCACACTACTTATCCTAGAAAACAACTCATTACCGTTGGCGATAATAAGATAAATAGCAATGCCGTATTTGCCGACCAAAATTTTATTAAAATATTGGATTATAAATTTCTTGAGGGTAATTCAGCAAAAGTTTTAAAAGATGTAAATACCATCATCCTTACCAAATCTTTTGCAACAAAATTATTTGGAAATGAAGATCCTATTAATAAAATGGTAAAGCTTGAAAATCAGGAAGTATTAAAAGTTGAAGCCGTAATAGAAGATGCACCTGCAAATAGTAGTTTAATTTTTGAGTGCATCATACCATGGGCAATGTTCGAAAAACGGGAAGCCTGGGTGAAGGAAGGCAATTGGGGAAATAATATGTGTTTAACACTTGTTCAGTTGCAGGATAATAACTTTTTCACTGCTGCAAATGATTTGATGCATGGTATTTACAAACGCAATCAGAAAGATAATACATCAGTGGCTTTATTGCATCCTTTAACCAAATGGCACTTATATGATGATTTTGTAAACGGTAAATCAGTAGGTGGTAAAATAGACCAACTTAAAATATTTTTATTGCTGGCCTTTTGCATCTTGCTAATTGCCTGTGTAAATTTTATGAATTTATCTACAGCACGCTCAGAGCGCAGGGCAAAAGAAGTTGGCGTTCGTAAAGCAATTGGATCAACACGTAGATCGTTAATTAATCAGTTTTTTTTAGAATCCCTGCTCCTCACATTTATCGCCACAGTTTTAGCTTTTATCCTAATTGAGGTTAGTTTGCCATATTTTAATAGTTTGTTAGATATTAAATTAACCATCGATTATTATAATGGTCCATTTTGGTTAACATTATTAGGTTTAATGATTTTAACCGGATTTATTGCGGGTAGTTATCCGGCGCTGTATCTATCTTCTTTTGAGCCTATCAAAGTTTTAAAAGGTTTCACGCTTAAAGCAGATTCATCCGTTTCGGTGAGGAAAGTATTAGTGGTTGGTCAATTCGTTTTTGCCGCAAGTTTAATTATTTGTACAGCAGTAATTTATCAGCAACTTAATTATGTTAAAAACAAGCCTATTGGTTACGATCAATCCAATTTAATTCAAATAGCGGTAGCCGGTAAAATGAATGATGCGGTTAAATTAGAATTGCTTAAAACGCAACTATTAGAATCAGGCGCAGCAAGCAATGTTACTTTTTTTAGTACAGATTTTACTGAGGGTGGAGATAATACTATAGGTGTAAATTGGGAAGGTAAAAACCCGAACGAGGCTATTTCTTTTAACCATAGAACGATAGGATATGATTTTGTTGAAACTATTGGAACTAAAATGGTGAGTGGTAGGGAGTTTTCTGCGAAATTTCCGAATGATACAGCTAGCGTATTGTTAAATGAAGCGGCCGTGAAAATGATGGGGTTAAAGAATCCGATAGGTAAGGTTATTACTTTCTGGGATAAAAAACTAACTACAGTTGGGATAGTAAAAGATTTTGTAGTAGAAAGTGCTTATCAAAGAGTGGCCCCAATGATTTTCAGGGTAAATCAAAGGGACGATGCCAGGGTTATCATTGCGCGGTTAAATCCAAATCAAAACATCAGTTCATCACTAGCTAAAATTGATGATTTGGTAAAGCAAATGGAACCCAATTATCCTGTTAACCGCAAATTTGTGAACGAATCTTTTGAAGTGAAATTTAAAAATGAAAAACTTTTAGGTTCACTTTCTAACTGGTTTGGTGGTTTTGCAATTTTCATTTCTTGTTTAGGATTATTAGGTCTGGCGCTTTTTATGGCAGAGCAACGCAAAAAAGAAATCAGTATCCGTAAGGTTTTAGGTGCCAGCACGGGCAATATCCTCATGTTACTCAATAAAGACTTTATAAAATTGGTGGCCATTGCCAATCTTATAGCGTTCCCATTAGCCTATATTATTATAAATAAATGGCTTTCGGCTTTCGAGTATCGCATCTCTATATCTGCATTGCCGTTTATTGTGGCTATTGCTTTGTCGGTTCTCATTGCCATACTTACGGTTAGTGTCCAGTCGGTTAAAGTGGCGAAGGCAAACCCTATTGATGCGTTAAAATACGAATAACGGTGTAAGGTTTAAGGTAGAAGGCGTAAGGTTAATACGTCAAAACCCTAAACCTTATGCCCTAAACCTTACACCTTATGTTTAGATTAAACTTAAAAATAGCACTGCGTAACCTTTGGAAAAATAAGGTAAGCTCATTTATTAATGTGATTGGCCTGGCTATTGGTTTGGCTGCCTGTTTAATGTTGCTCCTATATGTTACCTACGAATGGAACTTTGATAAGCACTACAAAAACTCAGAAAATCTGTATACGGTTATGACTAATATTCCTGATGGAAATGGCGGTGTGTCGAAGACATTTGAAGGAACAACAACAGCGCTCGGACCACTATTAAGGGAACGCATTCCCGAAATAAAAAACCTTGCAAGGATGAACTACATCAAAAAAAGTTTAATTGCAAATGGAGAAAATAGATTTAAGAAAGACGGGAAATTTGCTGAACCGGATATTTTAAAGCTGTTTAATTATGAATTTATTGCAGGTAATGCTAAAACCGCAATGAAAAACCCGAAATCTGTAATTCTTACTAAGACAATGGCAGAAATTCTTTTCGGTACAACAAATGTATTAAACAAATCTGTCCGTTATCAGGATAGTGAAAATTTGACGGTAACCGGTGTAATAAAAGATATACCTCAAAATAGCTCACTTAAATTCGACTTTTTAATGCCTTGGGCCTTTTATGAAATGGTTGATGAAAGCGCGAAGAATTTGGGATGGGGTAATTACAGTTTTGTAACGATGTTTTCTCTTAATCCTAATGCTGACATTGATGTTGTGAACAGGAAAATTGACGAGGCTGTTAAAGCAAATAATAAGCAAACCGACCAACCTTTCGTAGCATTCCAATATGCTAAACTACACTTATTCGGTAAGTTTGAAAATGGAAAAAGTGTAGGCGGCGACATTGAACAAATATGGCTTTTTACCGGTCTTGCTTTTGGTGTTTTACTCATTGCTTGTATCAATTTTATGAACATGGCTACGGCCAAATCAGAAAAACGGGCGAAAGAAGTCGGTATTAAAAAAACAATTGGCGCAAATCGAATTTCATTAATTCTTCAATTTTTAACAGAATCAATGGTGCTTACCTTAATTGCGGTTGTGGTCGCAATTGCGCTGATCGAAATCTGCTTGCCTGCATTTAATGGTCTTTTAAATATCAATCTCGGCATATCTTATTTTAATTTATCCAGTTGGATTGGCATATTGGGAATAGTTATCGCAACAGGCTTAATCGCAGGAAGTTATCCGGCATTTTATTTGTCTGCTTTTAACCCGATTCAAACTTTAAAAAGGAAAATAAAATCGAAAGGTTTGGCATCTGTAAGCTTAAGGCAGGTACTTGTTGTAAGCCAGTTTTGTTTTGCTATCGTTCTGATTATTTCAACGCTGGTTATTTATCGTCAAATTCAATACATTAAAAATAGACCACTGGGCATAGATACCAAAGCATTAATTGAGATTCCTCAGGATGGGCAGCTAAAAAATCAGTTTGAGGTTTACAAGCAAAAATTACTGCAATCTGGTGCTATAACAAGTTTAAATAAATCTTCAACAAAATTATCACACCACGGTTCAAATTTTACCGATGTTCGTTGGCCTGGAATGGTTCAGGAAAATAATGATAACCTGTTTAATAAGGTTGAAGCCAGCTATGATTTCATAAAAACTAATGGTATAAAATTATTGGAAGGGCGGGATTTTTCTAAAAAATTTGCATCGGATTCTGCAGCTGTTCTTATTAGCGCTGCAACTGCAAAAGTAATGAACCTAAAAAATCCAGTAGGGCAAATTCTTACCATTTTTGGTGATAAAAGGGTAATTATCGGGGTTTTTGATGATTATGTATGGGATTCTCCTTATAAATCGAATAACCCAATGATACTTTATTTTAACGATAAGTATACAAGTTATATCACGATGAGGCTAAATACTTCGAATACCATTCAGCAAAATATTGAAACAATTACCCGGATTACCAAAGATATTAATCCTGCTTATCCTGTTGAAATTTCATTTTTAGATAATGTATACAGTGATTTGTTCCAAAAGGAGAAAACTTTAGGCATCCTTTCAAATCTTTTTGGCGGACTGGCCATTTTTGTTTCCTGTTTGGGACTGTTCGGTTTGGTAGCTTATAGTGCTGAGCAGAGAACAAAAGAATTTGGCGTACGCAAGGTGTTGGGCGCCTCTTTACTCAATTTAATGCAATTGCTGTCGTTCTCTTTTGTGAAAATGATAGTGGTTTCTATCGTGATTGCTATCCCCTTGAGTTATTTTTTAATGAATAAATGGCTGATGAAGTTCGAATTTCACACTGAAATATCATGGTGGATTATGCCGATTGCCGGATTCGGAACGCTAATGATGGCCTTGATTACCGTAAGTTTCCAAGCCTATAAAACAGCCAATGCTAACCCTGTTGATGCACTTAAATACGAATAATTCAGTTGGCAGTTTTCAGTTAGCAATATAACAATTAACCAGTTTAACAATTTATACAGTTAACCCATCATGTTTAGATTAAACTTAAAAATAGCACTACGCAACCTTTGGAAAAACAAAGGATTTACATTGATTAATGTTGGTGGCCTGGCTATTGGAATGGCTTGTTGCTTAATGTTACTCTTGTATGTAAACTACGAATGGAGCTTCGATAAACAATATAAAAATGCCGATAAGATTTATTTTGCTGCGTTAAATTTAAAGTTTAACGGCAAACTGGCTACCACCATGGCGGTTCCTAATAAACTGGCGCAAACAGGCGTTGCAGAATTACCGGGCATTAAAAGTGCGGCCCGTATTTCGATGAACAATGGTCAGAAATTATTCAGCCATAATGAACATCATTTTAAACTGGTAGGTTTTAATGTAGATCCCGATTTTTTAAAAATCCTTGATCATAAATTCATCTACGGCGATCCAGGTACAGCTTTATCGGAGCCTAATAATGTACTTATAAACGAATCGACAGCGAAGAAATTATTTGGTGAGCAGAATCCAATCGGACAAAGTATTAAATACGACAATAGAATAGCTTTAAAAGTTAGCGCCGTAATACAAGACTTGCCTAAAAATCAAAGCATGCAGTTCGATGTTTTGCAACCCTGGGCTTTTTTAGAACAAGAAAATCCTTCCCAAAGAGATTACGGGTGGGGAGCAATTACTTGTTTAACCCTATTTCAGCTTAAAGATAATGCTTCTTTAGATGCAACCAATGCAGCATTAAAACACTTTATTGTAAACAAGGAACCCAACTTAAAAGAAATGACTTATGAACCTTTTCTTTTTCCTTTAAGCAAATTTCACTTATACGATGATTTTGATAACGGAAAATCGGTAGGTGGTAAAATTGATCAGTTAAGGTTATTTGTTTTTCTGGCCATTTGCGTGTTGTTTATTGCCTGTATTAACTACATGAATCTTTCAACGGCTAAATCAGAGAAACGTGCGCGCGAGGTAGGCGTTAGAAAGGCTTTAGGCTCTACCAGAAATACAATAATGGGACAGTTTATGGTAGAATCGCTACTGTTGTCGTTTTTAGCCATGTTAATTGCCTTTACCCTGCTCGAAGTTTCCTTGCCTTACTTTAACAATCTGCTCGATATCTCGATCAAAATTAATTATAATGCTTATCAGTTTTGGAGCGTGTTACTTACTATGGTGCTGTTAACCGGTTTGCTTGCTGGTAGTTACCCTGCATTTTACCTTTCATCTTTTATCCCTGTAAAGGTATTAAAAGGCTTTAAAGGTTCAGTGGGTTCATTATCTATCCGTAAAACTTTAGTGGTGGTGCAGTTTAGCCTTTCTATCTGCATGATTATTTCGGCAATTGTAATTTATAGTCAAATTCAGCACCTTAAAAATAAACCATTAGGTTTTGATCAAACTGCGCTGGCACAGATCGATTTGGAGGGAGAGTGGACTAAGCCACAAAAATTGCAAACTTTTAAAAATGAATTAGAAAGGACAGGTGCCACAATTGCTGCAACAGAATATGCCAGTTCGTTTACAGATGGTGGTTCAATTACTGGTGACATTGAATGGCCAGGAAAGCCGAAAAATGATGTATCGATTATTAATTATAGAAGTACAGGTTTCGAATTTGCTAAAACAACAGGTGTCAAAATTCTTGAAGGGAGAGATTTTGATCCTAAATTTTCGGCTGATACTTCAACATCACTTTTACTCAACCAAACCGCTGTTAAAATAATGGGACTAAAAAATCCTGTGGGTACCATTATCCATTGGGGCGATAATCCACCACTTAAAGTTGTTGGCGTTGTACAAGATTATTCTAATGAATCGCTCGCTTCGAAAATACAGCCAACCGTTTATTATTATAACATTAAAACAAGTCGGGTTCTGTTACTTAAGCTGAATCCAAAACAATCACTTTCTAGATCGATAGAAGCGATAAAATCGGTAAGTCAACGTCTAAATCCTGCTTATCCGATTGAAGTGAAACTGGTTAGTCAGGGCATGGCCGAAAAACTTAGGAGCGAGAAATTACTCAGTGCGCTTTCCAATATTTTTGGAGGATTTGCTATTTTCATCTCTTGTTTAGGTTTACTTGGTTTAGCACTGTATACAGCTGAGCAACGCAGCAAAGAAATCAGTATCCGCAAAGTACTGGGGGCCAATCTTTCTGATATCCTGATCCTGCTGAACAAAGATTTTATGAAACTGGTAATTATATCCAATGTGATTGCTATTCCTGTAGCTTACATTCTTGTTGCCAAATGGCTGGAGAAATACGATTATAAGATTACCATTAATCCATGGCCTTTTTTACTGGCGCTTTTAACTTCGATCGTTATTGCCATTTTAACAGTGAGCCTGCAAACTTTTAAAGTAGCTAAGGCAAATGCTGTTGATGCACTTAAATATGAATAAGGTGGAAGGCTAAAAGGTTGAGGGCGTAAGGTTAAAGCGCCCAAACCTTAAACCCTACACCCTAAACCCTACGCCCTATGTTCAAATTAAACTTAAAAATTGCACTGCGCAACCTTTGGAGAAACAAGGTAATTGCCTCCATTAATATTGGTGGGTTAGCTATTGCTTTGGCTGCGTTTATTTTGGTTACGATGTATTTTACCTACGAAACAGGTTTCGATAGGGAAAACCCAAATTATAATGAAATTTATGTAGTAGGAAGACAGTTGCCCGATTTTAAGACCAATAATACCCCACCACCATTAGGTAAAGCCATTAAAGCAGAAATGCCAGAAGTAGTGGCAGTTGGTACCATGAAAATGAGCTACTTTGAGTTTCCTGTTACCAGCAATAATGGTGTAGTGTTTTTAAGTAAATGCCTCTATCTTGATTATGCTGCTGCAAAAATGTTCAACATTAAACCCAATAATGGTTTAGCTAAGCCAGAAAGTACAACCGAAAATCTGTTTTACCTCAGTAATGAAAATTATAAAACGCTTTTCCCCCATAATAAAAACGGCCAGCCTGAAATGGTTTGGATTGGGAGCAAATCTGCTAATATAACAGGTAAACTGAGCGGAAGTATTTTTGCTGATCCTCATTCTAATATTACTTTCGATGCCATTTCATTGATGAAAGAAGTAGGAACAGGCGAAAACTATGGATACAATAACTACAGCACCTATATTCAGGTAAAACCAGGTACAGACATTAAAGCACTTGAAACCAAAATTAATGCACTCTACAAAAAAGAAATGCTAAAAAACGGGGCCGATGCAAATAACGAATCTTTTAAAAATACTAAAACCTTTCTCGATCCTTTAAAAAACCAACATCTCAGGCCAAAAGCAGGCACCGATGCTAACTATAAAGTGCTGATGGCTTTATCGGTTTTAGGTATTTTAATATTGGTAATTGCCTGTATCAACTTTACCAATCTGAGTATAGCACAGGCTGCCAAACGGGCAAAAGAAGTAGGCGTTAAAAAAGTAATGGGTGCTTACCGCCTTCAGCTCGCCTTTCAGTTTTTAACAGAAATATTGATCCAGTGTTTTGTATCCACCATTTTAGGGTTGATCATGGCCGAAATCATCCTGCCAAAATTTAATAACCTGTTTGCCGTGAACTTAACTATTTGGGCACCCAATAATGCCTTGTTTTGGCAGCTGCCCCTTATATTAATTTTTATTACATTAATAGCTGGTATTTATCCTGCCATGGTGTTATCAGGATTTAAGCCTGCCCTTGTTTTAAAAGGCAATTTTCAAACCAGCAAGCAAAGCTATTGGTTACGCAACAGTTTATTGGTGGTTCAGTTTAGCGTGGCGGTAGTTTTTATTATTGGTTTGCTTATTATCAATTCTCAGCTGAAATACATGCGTACCCAGGATATTGGTTTCAAACCCGAA
The DNA here is from genome assembly GCF_030816015.1 of Pedobacter sp. W3I1. Lineage (NCBI taxonomy): Bacteria > Pseudomonadati > Bacteroidota > Sphingobacteriia > Sphingobacteriales > Sphingobacteriaceae > Pedobacter > Pedobacter sp. W3I1. The sequence goes on along the minus strand of NZ_JAUSXN010000001.1, from coordinate 4,767,366 downwards.
CAGGTGGTGTACATTAAAAACCTGGCCTATTTCATTGCGCCAGGTAAATTTGATCCGATACGGAATAGAATTTCTAAAATTCCAGGCGTAAAGTCTGTTACGGTTGCCAATGCCTTGCCCGATGGTTCTGATAGTGGAAAAAATAAATATACTGTTGATGGAAAGGAACAAAGTTTAAGTTTTACAGATGTAGATTTTGATTATTTCGAAACCTTAGATATTAGGATTAAAGAAGGCAGGACATTTTCCAGGGAATTTAAAACCGATACAGCAAACTCCGCTATACTTAATGAAGCCGCGGTAGCAAAATATGGGTTAACCAATCCTATAGGTAAAGCCATAAAAGGCTGCCAGAATAAAGAATATAAGATTGTAGGGGTGATAAAAGATTTTAAAGCACTTGGATTTGAGAAAGCAGTAGAGCCAACCATTTACGCGATAAATGATCCTTGTGGAAATCCTAAAACGGAAATTATGCTAAAAATAGAAGAAAGCAGGATGTCTGAAGTGCTCAGCACCCTAAAATCACAATGGCCAGAAATTAACAAACTGGATGGTGATAATTTCCGCTATCAATTTCTGGATGAAATGTATGGCCGGCTTTTTAAAAAACAAGAACAACTGCAATCTGTATTTTTTGCTGCGGCTATACTCACCATTTTTATTGCAATATTGGGTTTATTTGCCTTTGCAAAGTACATTACTACTGGCAGGATTAAGGAAATTGCAGTAAGGAAAATTCTTGGGGCAAGTCACTTACAAATTTTTAAACTCATTAATAGTTCATTCTTTGTTATGGTGCTTATAGCCAATATTATTTCCTGGCCATTGGCGTACATCCTAACCAAAAAGTGGCTCGAAACTTTTGCATATCGAATTGATCTGCCACTTTTTCCTTTTTTAATCAGCGCTGGCCTAACCATTTTGTTAACCATTATAACCGTAAGTATCCAGGCAAATAGCGCTGTTAAAGCCAATCCTGTTGATGCTTTGAAATACGAGTAAGACCTGCGGAGGGCGTTTGGCGATCGGCACAGATTTATCGTTTAACCCAAACGCTTAGCACTATTCTCCGTTCGGTACCGTACAGCTACTGTTCATAAACGGACATTTTTTCTTTTTGACTACTTGTATCTTATTGATATTTAGTTGTTTGTGTTTTGTTTTGCTCTTGGTATAAAATTGGCATAAGTATTTTCAGATTTCATTTTACTAATTATTTGATCCATGTTTAAATTAAATTTGAAAATCGCCTGGCGAAATCTTTGGAAAAACAAAGGTTATACGTTTATTAATATTTTGGGGCTTTCAATCGGAATGGCGAGTTGTATCCTCATTTTTATTTTTATCCGTTACCAGCTCAGTTTTGACGAAAATTTTAAAAACGAAGAACGTATATACCGGGTAATAAGCGGTTGGAAAACACCTGATAATTTTTTCGAATCTGCAGGCACGCCCCGACCACTTCCGGCGGCTATGCGAAATGATTTTAAGCAACAATTTGATAAGGTTGCTGCTATTCAGGCAGGCGGTGGAATCATTAAAGTAAAAGATGAATCCGGAAAAGAAAGAATTAAAACTTCTGAGAGTGTGCATTATGCTGAGCCTGATTTTTTCGAAATTTTAAGCTTTAAATGGTTGGAAGGGAATCCACGTCAATCGCTGAGTCAGCCTAACACCGTTGTTTTATCAGATGAAATGGCCGATAAACTTTTTGGAGATTGGCACAAAGCAGTGGGAAAAAGTATTAATTTCCGGAACAAAGAAGACCTTAAAGTTACTGGTATTATAGAAAAAACACCCGATAACAGTTCTTTTCCACTTAAGGTAGTGATCTCTTATAAAACTTATCAAAACCAGGCACGACCGGAATCGACCAATTGGGGCACAGTTTCTTCTACTTCAGAGTGTTATGTGTTATTAAAAGAAGGTGCTTCTATCGATGAGGCAAGTAAAAGCCTTCCTCAGTTTATTACTAAATACTATCAGAGAGATAATATTTCAAAAGAATCGCATCGCTTTCAGCAGCTGAGAGATATTCATTATAATGCAGATCTGGGTAATTTTGCAAACAAAGTAATGCCAAAAAAAGAACTCTATGGATTGGCCATAATTGGCGCTTTTTTGCTGTTAACCGCATGTATCAACTTTATCAACCTCGCTACCGCACAAGCTGTAAGCAGGGGAAAAGAAGTTGGTGTACGTAAAGTAATGGGTAGTTTGCGTAAACAATTGATTGTCCAGTTTTTAACAGAAACCTTAACCATAACAGTCATTTCGTTATTGGTAGGCTGCGTTTTAACAGAAGCTGCATTGCCAGGCATGCAAAGTTTGTTTAAAGATCATATTTCATTTAGCATTATCGATCATCCCATTATAATGGTATTCATGATTGTTTTGGTAATACTAGTAAGCTTTTTAGCTGGTTTTTACCCGGCAATGGTCATGTCGGGCTATAGCCCTGCATTGGCGATTAAAAATAAAATTACAGCAAATGCTGCAGGTTTAAATTTAAGGAAGGTGCTTGTTGTGGTACAGTTTGCCATTACCATTATACTCATTATAGGTACTTTAGTTGTATTGAGGCAAATGAGTTATATGCGCGAGAAACCCCTTGGTTTTAATCCTACAGCTGTGGCCCTTGTTGATGTACCTTCGGATAGCCTGGCAATTACCCGATACCATACTTTGCAAGATCAGATCAGTAAAATTCCAGGTGTAATATCCACCAGTTATTGTAGTGCAGCACCATCTTCTGATTTTAATAACGAAAGTAATTTCAGATACAATGGAACAGTAAGATCAACTTTTCAGGCCAATACCAAAACAGGAGACGAAAACTATTTTAAAACATTTGGCTTAGAAATTATTGCGGGTAAAGGCCTGTCTAAAAGTGATACACTCAAAGAATTTGTGGTAAACGAAACCATACTAAAAAAACTTAATGTAGTTAACTATAATGATGCGATTGGGAAACCCATCAGGATCGAAGGTAAAATAGGTAACATTGTTGGTGTAGTTAAAGATTTTAACAATATGAGTTTGCATGAGCCGATTTCTCCCATTGTAATTAACAGTGATAAAGAATCGTATACCACTATAGCGGTAAAACTAGATAGTAAAAGTATTTTACAGACTATGCGGGCCATCGAAAAAACCTGGAATACTGTACTGCCAGAGTATGTGTATGGATCTACTTTTATGGATGATAAAATCAGTGAGTATTATCAGACGGAAAAAATAATGGGATCCCTTTTTAAGGTATTTGCCGGTGTTATCATTTTTATTTCCTTTATCGGTTTATTTGGGCTAATCTCTTTCGTAGCTACACAAAGAACACGGGAAGTTGCCATCAGAAAGGTTTTAGGTGCTTCGACATTGGAATTGGTTAAAATGTTAAATGGTTCATTTTTGTTGATGGTTTTTCTTGCCAATTTGGTAGCCTGGCCGCTTGCGTATTTATTTGTTGCCAAATGGCTGGCTACTTTTACTTATCGCATTGATTTAAATATCTGGCCTTTTGTGTTGGCCATGATCATTTCTATGGTGATTACATTGATTACGGTAAGCATCCGCTCTTATAAAGCTGCGGTTGCCAATACTATTGATGCACTTAAATACGAATAATAGGCTGGAAGGCAGAAGGTTTTAAGGTAGACGGCTAAGCGCCCACACCTTCCAACCTTTAACCTTCCAACCCTCAACATTAACAACTATGTTCAGATTGAACTTAAAAATCGCCTGGCGAAACCTGTGGAAGAATAAAGGCTATACATTTATCAATGTGATAGGTCTTTCTATTGGGATGGCGAGCTGTATTTTGATATTTATTTTTATTCGCTACCAAATGAGTTTTGACGAGGGATTTAAAAATGAAGACAGGATTTTCAGAGTAGTTACCGATTGGAAATACAACGCCTACGATGACTACTCGGCTGGCGTGCCAATACCTTTTTCTGCAGCTGCAAGAAATGAAATTACAGGGCTCGAAAAGGTTGGCTCTATTATTAAAAGGGGTGGAATAATTAGTGTTAAGGATACTAAGGGTAAGGAGAAACTTAAATCTCGTGAGGCTGTTTACTATGCCCAGCCTGATTTCTTCGAAGTTTTCAGCGATATTAAGTGGATTTATAGCGCTCCGGATTTAGCACTAGCCGAACCTAACATGGTCGTATTAACAGAAAAGAATGCCATTAAATTTTTTGGAAGTATAAAAGGTGCAATAGGAAAAGCTATCACCTTAGAAAATAGGATAGGCCTAAAAGTGTCGGGGATTATTCAGGATATGCCGCAAAACAGCAGTTTCCCTTTAGGAATCATAATTAGTTATGAAACTTATGCGGGAAGGTTTAATGATAACTGGGATTCCGTAAATTCAAGCTCATCAAGTTATGTACTCATAAAAGCCGGTTTGAAAGCCGGCGACTTGAAAGAATCGATAACCAGGTTCAATCAGAAGTATTATCCGATTCAAAAGATAGCGGGTAATCAAACAAACCGACTTCAGCCTCTAAGGGAAATACATTTTAGTGAGAAATACGACAACTTCGCCGATTCGTCAATTAATAGAAGTGAGATTTATGGTCTTGCTGTAATTGGCTTGTTTCTAATTATTACAGCTTGCATAAATTTCGTCAATTTAAGTACTGCTCAATCTGTTAACCGATCTAAAGAAGTGGGGGTTCGCAAGGTTATGGGCAGTAAAAGAAAGCAACTTGTAACTCAGTTTCTGATGGAAACTTTTGCTGTGAGTTTAGTTGCTTTACTTATTGCCTGTGTTATAACTGAACTGGCAATTCCGCCCATGCAGAATCTTTTTAAAGGCACAATCGAATTCAGCTTATTCAGTCATCCGGCAATATTCTTTTTTATGGCCATTCTCGTTGTGTTTGTAAGTTTTCTGGCAGGATTTTATCCGGCAGTAATTATTTCGAAGTTTAATCCTGCGCTCGCTATCAAAAACAAGATTTCGCTAAATAACGGTGGCTTAAGTCTTCGGAAAATACTGGTTGTGGTTCAGTTTTCAATAACCGTAATATTGATTATCGGAACTTTGGTGATAATTAAACAGATGCAATATGTACAGGAAAAATCTTTAGGATTTAACCCAAATGCTGTGGCGATGGTTGGTATCCCTAATGACAGTTTAAGTAAAATAAAATATAATACTTTTAGAGAACGCATACTAAGGATTCCAGGTGTACAAGAAATGAGTTTTTGCCAATCGCCTCCATTATCAAGCAACATTAATTCGAGTGATTTCACTTATAATGGGATTAAAAACGAAGATTTCGAATTACGGAATATGCGTGCTGATGAAAGTTTCTTTAAAGTTTTTGATCTGAAATTAATAGCTGGAAAAGTCTTTCGCAAGAGTGATACGGCGAATGCCTGTGTGGTAAACGAAACTTTTTTAAAAAAAATGCACATTCTGAATCCAGAGGACGCCATTGGAAAAATAATATATGCCAGCGGGAACACATTACCAATTGCTGGTGTTATAAAAGATTTTAACGATCAGTCATTAAAAGAAAACATTTCAGGATTAGCAATTTTTCCGGGTAAAGATGAGTACTGGAATGTCGCGATAAAAATGGATGCTGAACAATTGGTTTCTTCAATGAAAGAAGTTGAAGCCGTTTGGAAAAGCAATTTTCCCAATGGGATTTTCGATTCAAGTTTTGTGAACCAAAGCATCAATAACTATTACGAGAGTGAGCAAACTATGGGTGTCCTGTTCAAAGTCTTCGCAGGTGTAATCATCTTCATCTCCTTTATTGGTTTATTCGGATTGATTTCTTTCGTCGCCACGCAAAGAACCAAAGAAGTTGCCATCAGAAAAGTGTTAGGCGCATCAACAATCGAATTGGTGAAAATGCTAAACGGCTCGTTCCTGATAATGGTTTTTATCGCAAATCTCCTGGCCTGGCCACTGTCTTATTTATTCATTTCCAAATGGCTTTCGGGTTTTGCCTATCGAATTGATATAAGCATCTGGCCGTTCGCCCTGGCAATGGTGATATCTATGGCTATGACTTTAATAACAGTCAGTATCCGCTCGTATAAAGCAGCAGCTGCAAATACTATTGATGCACTTAAATATGAATAATAGGCAGGAAGGCAGAAGGTTTTAAGGTAGACGGCTAAGCGCCCAAACCTTCCAACCTTTAACCTTCCAACCCTCAACCTTAACACTATGTTCAAATTGAACTTAAAAATCGCATGGCGAAACCTATTTAAGAACAAAGTTTATGCAGCCATTAATATTGGCGGTTTGGCCATTGGTTTAACTTCTTGTTTGTTACTGATGTTATATGCTACTTATGAGTGGGGCTACGACAAACAGTTTAAAAACTCACCTCACATCTATCAGGCCATGATTAATTTAAATGATCAGAACGGCCAGGTGATTAGGACCATTGATCAGTCGCAGAATGTGATGTTAGCTGCCCTTAAAGAGGAGTTTCCTGATATAAAGTATGGTGCCAGAGCTACATCTGTTTATAAAAGATTGGTGGCCAATGGCGAAGAAAGTTTAAAGCTGGATAGTAGGTATGTTGACCCTGATTTTTTGCGGTTATTTAACTATGATTTCATTAGCGGAAACCCGGAGAAAGCATTGAACGATCCAAATTCGATTATACTAACAGAAACGGCAGCAAAACGGATATTTGGTAAAACTGATGTGCTGAACCAAAAAGTACGTTTCGAAAATCAGGTTGATTTAAAAGTAACAGCAGTAATAAAAGATCTTCCAGCCAATGTTACCTATGGTTTTGAATCGTTAACAACATGGTCTTTATATGAAAATTTAAATCAATGGCCAAAGAAACCAAATTGGGGAAGCCACGATTATTATACCTTATTACAATTAAATGAACACGCCGATGTTACTGCCTTTAATGCAAAATTAAAGGGTTTTGTAAACAATCACTTTTCAGCAGCTAAAGAAGATGTATTTCTTTATCCCTTAACAAAATTGCACCTGCAGGGAACCTTTTTAAATGGCAAAAGCATTGGCGGTAATATTGCCCAGGTGCAACTATTTGTTGGCTTAGCCATTGGTATCCTCCTTATTGCCTGCATTAATTTTATGAATTTAGCAACGGCCAATACACAAGGGCGGGCAAAAGAAATTGGCGTTAAAAAAACGATGGGTGCATCCAGAGCAGATCTGATTTTTCAGTTTATGTTAGAGTCGTTTATTTTAACACTCATCAGTATTCTGCTGAGCATCATTATCCTGGAGTTTAGCTTGCCCATGTTTAACAAGTTATTAGGTATTGAAATCGTTTTTGATTATTTAAACCCAATCAATTGGATTTTGATTTTTGGTGTATTGATCATCACAGGTTTTATTTCCGGGAGCTACCCTTCATTTTATCTTTCAGGATTTAACGTGATCCAGTCGCTTAAAAAAACTTTAAACTTTAAAAAAGGATACGGATTAACTTTCAGACAGGTTTTGGTAGTTGTTCAATTTAGCTTCTCGATCGTGTTAATTGCAGCAACTATAACCATCTACAAACAGATTCAGTTTATTAAAAATATGCCTTTAGGCTACAAATCCACCGGGTTGTTAGAAATACCTCATGAAGGGGTATTGTATGAAAAATTCAACCTGTTAAAAACACGATTGTTATCAAGCGGTGCTGTGGTTGGTGTTACACAATCATCAGGCAGCATCTCGAATAAAAACAGCAGCATTAGAGGTTTAGGCTGGGATGGAATGGCCGAAAGTGATAAAATGATAGATTTCGATCAAATTTATACCACCTATGATTTCTTTAAAACGGCAAATATTAAATTGTTGGCAGGAAGAGATTTTAATCAAAAATTTGCATCAGATACAGCCGCACTGCTATTAAGTAAAAAAGCTGTTGAAGTAATGCATTTAAAAAATCCAGTTGGCGCCAGGATTTTATATCAAGGCGCTAGGCGAAATGTAGTAGGTGTTTTTGAAAACATAGTTTGGGGAGATCCGAGTAAAGTGGCCGCACCAATGCTTATTGCCTATGCAGATATTAGCGATGTAATTACGATGAGGTTAAATCCGACTAAAAGCTTAAACGAAAGTATTGGTGTAATCGATAAGCTGGTAAAAGAAATAAATCCAAATTTTCCTGTCGAGATAAAATTTATTGATGGTTTAAACGAAACTAAATTAAAAAACGAGAGAATTTTAGGCACTTTGGCCAATCTGTTTGGTTGTTTAGCCGTTTTTGTATCCTGCCTGGGTTTATTTGGCCTTTCATCTTTTAGTACCTCACAAAGAATAAAAGAAGTGAGTATCCGTAAAATCCTGGGTGCTTCAATCACAGAACTAATGACCTTACTTTCATTAAATTTTATAAAATTAATATTTATAGCAATTGTAATATCTCTTCCAATTGCGTACTACATCATGAACGATTGGTTGCAGCATTTCGAATTAAGAACACCTTTAAGTTTATGGATGTTTGCATTAACTGCAACACTAACTTTGTTGATTTCCATTTTAACAATTACCTGGCAAACTTACCGTGCTGCAAAAACGAATGCAGTTGAGGCTTTAAAATACGAATAAGAATCGCGTGGAGCGTTTGGCGTAAAGCGATAAACCCTCGCTCACCGCCAACCACTTTGCACTTAACCCTAAAAATATGATACAACTTAATAACATCGAAAAATATTACGCCAACAAAGGCATTAAAAATTATGTGTTGCGTTTGGTTACTACCAGTATTAAACAAGGTGAATTTGTTTCCATTATGGGACCATCAGGTGCAGGAAAATCTACCTTGCTTAATATTATTGGCATGCTCGAAGAGCCAACTTATGGTTCCTACGAGTTTCTGGGCGAAGATGTAACCTCGCTGAATGAACGTAAACGTATCGAGCTTTACCGCAACCACATAGGCTTTGTTTTTCAGGCCTACCACTTAATTGATGAAATGACCGTTTATGAAAATATTGAAGCCCCACTGTTGTACAAAAAAGTGGGTAGCGCGGAGCGGGCAAGTAGGATTGCCGACCTGCTGGACCGTTTTAATATGGTGGCTAAAAAAGATTTATTCCCGAATCAACTGTCAGGCGGGCAGCAACAATTGGTTGGTATAGCAAGGGCATTGGCTGCTCAACCCTCTATCATTCTGGCTGATGAGCCAACGGGCAACTTGCAATCGGCACAGGCCGAAGAAATTATGACACTATTTAAAAAGCTAAATCAGGAAGATGGAATTACCATTATCCAGGTAACACATTCAGAGAAAAATGCGCAATATGGAAATAGGATTTTGCACATCGCCGATGGTGTAGTAAAGGAGGATGTGGCCGTATTAAGTTAAATCTATATTATTATTTTAACAAGAGGTTAGGGGTAAGTACAGATTTGGAGAGGTAACAATTTCTATCTGTGTTTACCCTTTTTAGCTGTGGTTAAATTAACTTTGCTTTATGCAAAAATCATTTACGGATCAGATGGGAAGAGAGTTAACCATTAATTTTCCACCAAAACGGATTATTTCTGTTGTGCCCTCACAAACGGAATTGTTGTTTGACCTGGGATTGGACAATGAAGTTATCGGATTGACTAAATTTTGCATCCATCCGATAGAAAAATTTGCAGAACGAACCAAGGTTGGCGGCACAAAGAAGCTCAACATCGATTTAATTAAGGATCTAAAACCCGATTTGATTATTGGTAACAAAGAAGAAAATACGCAAAGTGATATAGAAGAAATTGCGGCATATTTTCCGGTTTGGATGAGCGATATTTTCACTTTAGATGATGCCATGAAGACCATTGGCCAGATAGGCGCGCTGGTAGATCGCGAACCAGAAGCCAGTTACCTTAACCATTTAATTTCCGCGGGTTTTAATGACTTAAAAACACTTGCACTTCAACACCAAATTGATAAAAAGGTAGCCTATCTCATCTGGCGCAACCCCTATATGACTGCCGGAAAAAATACCTTTATAAATGATATTCTGTTCATTAACGGAATGACGAATGTGATCAAACAAGACCGTTATCCATCGGTTACATTAGCCGAACTGAAAACTTTGAACTGTGAACTTATTTTACTGTCTTCTGAGCCTTATCCCTTCGGCGAAAAGCACATTAAAGAAATACAAGCGGCCATTCCAAATGCAAAAATTATGCTTGTTGATGGAGAGATGTTTAGCTGGTACGGAAGCAGGCTGGTTAAAGCTGTTCAGTATTTTTTCGAGTTCCAAAAAGAACTTTATTAATTTTTGGCGATTAAATTTTTGTAATTTGTAGCATAAAATTAAACCATCTCGTTATCTTATTATGAAAAAAATATTAATACTATCCTTATTCGTAGCCGTAATTTCTGGTTGCAGTTCAATGAAAAGCGGAGGAAACTCCGGTACCGTTACAGCAAGCGGAACAATAGAAAAATTGGGCATGACTACCTTCCAATACGGTACACATTTGCTTAAAGCAGACAATAAAACTTACGCCCTAAAAAGTGCAAGCATAAATCTGGATACTTATTTAGATAAGAAAGTTACCATAAAAGGGAAAAAGGTTTCTGGCTATCCGCTGGAAGGCGGCCCTGAGTTTATCGATGTAACATTGGTGAAATTTTAATAACTAAGATCCTGATTATTCTCTCCACAGATGCGTCCTGCTGAACTTGTTTTAGCATCTATCTGTGTTAATCATTTTTAATAAGATCAGAAACAAGTTCAGGATGACGACCCTTTTAAGTAATATGTCAAATGGAGGATAATAATTCTAAATATTTTATTGAATTTTTCTCGTTCAGCCTTAATGACTTAGCTTTTTTGATCAAAAATATTTAACAATTTCGTGCATATATTTTTGATTATTCAATCTAGTTCCTATCTTTGCAATCCAAAATAAATCCTAATTGCGGATGTGGCGTAATTGGTAGCCGCACCAGACTTAGGATCTGGCGCTTCACGGCGTGGGGGTTCGAGTCCCTTCATCCGCACTACAAATGAAGCCGTTCCGATATTAATCGGAACGGCTTTGTTTTTTAAAACATTGATTAATAAAAATTGATGTGCTGTTTTAATTGAAGCGATATGTGCTGTTTGTCTCAGATCTCATATCTCGATACTCAAGTCTAATTGCACATCTCAATACTGATATCTCAAAAAAATGAATATTACACAGGAAAAAACCGGCAACTTAAATGCTGTTGTAAAAATCAAAATTGCACCTGCAGATTATACTGTAAAAGTAGAGAAAGCCATTAAAGATCAAGCTAAAAAAGCGCAATTACCTGGTTTCCGTAAGGGAATGGTTCCTGCTGCCCACATTAAAAAAATGTATGGCAAAAGTATTTTGGTAGAGGAGGTTAACAACTTGTTGAACGATACATTATCTAACTACATTGCTGAGCAAAAATTAGAGATTTTAGGTCAGCCACTTCCTAAAATGGATGATGAGCGTGAATTTAAGTGGGACAATACAGATGATTTCGAATTTGATTATGAGTTAGGTTTAGCACCTGCTTTTGATGTAAATCTTTCATCTAAAGATAAATTTACTGAATATGTAATTAAGGCTGATAAAGAAACTTTAGAAAGCCGTATCAAAAATATTCGTCGCAGCTATGGTAAAATGACTAATCCTGAGGTTTCGGCTGATGATGATGTGCTTTACACCGAATTAACTCAGGTAGCTGCAGATGGTACTGCTGTTGAAGGTGGTATTACCAGTACAGCAACTATTCGTTTAGATCAGGTAAAAGATAAAAAAATCCTTAAATCGTTAATCGGTTTAAAGAAAGATGATGAAGTTACGATCGATATCCAAAAAGCATTAGAAGATGCGGCAGTAATTGCCAAAGCTTTAAATATTTCGGAAGAAGAAGCGGCTGCATTAAAAGCAAACTTTAAGCTTCACGTTAAAAACGTTAACCGTTTAGAGGAATCAGATTTAAACCAGGAGTTTTTTGATAAATTATTCGGTGAAGGTACCGTAACTGATGAGGCTGGTTTCAGAGCGAAAATTACGGAAGAAGTAGAAAGTATGTTTAAGCAAGATGCTGAACGTAAATTATCGAACGATATTTATGAAGCGCTTTTAGCCAAGCACGATTTCGAATTGCCTGATGAATTTTTACGTCGTTGGTTAAAAGCTACAAACGAAAAACTAACTGACGAGGAATTGGCAGAAGGTTATGATGATTTCGCTAAAAACCTTAAATGGACTTTAATCGAAAACAAAATCATTAAAGATAATAGCATCGAAATCAAATATGAGGACGTAGTACAGGCAGCTAAAGCTAAATTAGACGCACAGTTCAGAATGTACAGTCCAAGCCCGCTTCCAGAAGATCAATTGGCTCAATATGCTGTTCAATTTTTACAGGAAAAAGAAAATGCAAACCGTGTTTTCGAAGAAGTAAAAGCATTAAAAACTTTCGAGCAAATCAAATCTGTTGTTACTTTAGAGCAAAAGGATATTGATTACGATAAATTTATCGCGTTAGATAAAAAGTAAAGCGTTTGGCGTAAGGCGTTTTGAAAATGATTGTGCTATTCCTATATTTAGTTATGGCTCAATTTAAATTTCAATCGCTCGAAGTTTGGCAGTTATCAATAACATTAACTGATAAACTACTTGATATAGCTGACCGATTGTCAGTTAATAAAAAATACAGATTTGCAGAGCAGCTCAATGGGGCTGCTCTTAGCATATCCAATAATATTGCCGAGGGCTCAGGCTCTATTTCCAATAAGGAATTCGCTCATTATCTGAACATTGCACATCGATCTGTCTTCGAGAATGCAAATATTTTAGTAGTTTTAGAGCGGCGAAAATATATTTCTGACACAGAACTGAATGATTATCTGGAAGAATTGGATAAATTGGCACGGAAATTAACCAACTTCAGGAAATATTTATTAAAATAACTTGCGTATTTGGTTTAGGCTCTAACACGCTTATCGCAAAACGCCAAACTCTATAACCATGAACATAGATTCACAAGAATTCAGAAAATTTGCCGTTAAACATCAGGGAATTGGCGGTTTACATGTAGATAAATTTATTGCTCAGGCTAATCTGGATCCTAAGAGCATGACACCATATATCATTGAAGAACGCCAGTTGAACGTAGCGCAAATGGATGTTTTCTCCAGGTTGATGATGGATCGTATTATCTTTTTAGGTGATGCCATTTACGATCAGAATGCAAACATTATCCAGGCGCAGTTGTTGTTTTTGCAATCAACTGATGCGGATAGAGATATTCAGATTTACATTAACTCTCCAGGTGGCTCGGTTTATGCAGGTTTAGGTATTTACGACACCATGCAATATATACAGCCAGATGTAGCTACAATTTGTACCGGTATGGCCGCATCAATGGGGGCAGTTTTATTGGTAGCAGGCGCGAAAGGAAAACGTGCTGCATTACCTCACTCAAGAGTAATGATTCACCAGCCATCAGGAGGTGCACAAGGTGTGGCATCTGATATGGAGATCAACTTAAGAGAGATGTTGAAGTTGAAAAAAGAATTATACGATATTATTTCAGAGCACTCTGGTCAAACATATGATTGGGTAGAGAAAGCTTCAGATCGCGATTACTGGATGACAGCTGAGGAGGCAAAAGGATTTGGTATGGTTGATGAAGTGTTATCGAGAAACGCAAAAAAAGATGGCGAAACAAAATAAAGAATCCCGTTGCTCATTCTGCCATTCTGGCAAGCACGAAACGTTAATGTTGATTGAAGGCATGGATGCATTTATCTGCGATAAATGTGTAACCCAGGCCAATCAATTGCTTGCGCAAGAATTAGGGACCAAAGGGACAAAAAATATTCAAGAGGCGATAAACTTATTAAAGCCTCTTGAAATTAAACAACATATTGATCAGTATGTTATTGGTCAGGATGATGCTAAAAAGGTATTATCTGTTGCTGTTTACAACCACTACAAACGTTTAAATCAAAAAGTTGATAAAGACGAGATCGAGATTGAAAAATCAAATATCATGTTAGTAGGCGAAACAGGTACTGGTAAAACACTTTTGGCCAAAACTATTGCGAAAATTTTGCATGTGCCATTCTGTATCTGCGATGCAACTGTTTTAACAGAAGCAGGTTATGTAGGTGAAGATGTTGAAAGTATTTTAACACGCTTGCTTCAGGCTGCCGATTATGATGTAACCGCTGCCGAACGTGGCATTGTGTATATTGATGAGGTAGATAAAGTAGCACGTAAAAGTGATAACCCATCCATTACACGTGATGTGTCAGGAGAAGGGGTTCAGCAGGCATTATTGAAAATTTTAGAAGGTACGGTGGTAAACGTTCCACCTCAGGGCGGACGTAAGCACCCAGATCAGAAAATGATCCCGGTTAACACGAATAATATTCTGTTTATCTGTGGTGGAGCATTTGATGGTATTGAACGCAAAATTGCCAATCGTTTACGCACGCAGGCCGTAGGTTATAAAGTAAAGAAAGATGAGGCAGTTTTAGATCTTAAAAATCTTTATAAGTATATTACACCTCAGGATTTAAAATCTTTTGGATTAATTCCAGAATTAATTGGTCGTATACCAGTTCTTTCTCATTTAAACCCATTGGATAAAGAATCGTTAAGAAACATTTTAACAGCGCCTAAAAACTCATTGATCAAGCAATATGTGAAGCTTTTCGCTTATGAAGATGTGAAGTTGATTTTTGAAGATGACGTTTTAGATTTTATTGTGGACAAAGCAATGGAATATAAACTGGGCGCCCGTGGTTTAAGATCAATCTGCGAAGCAATTATGTTGGATGCGATGTTTGATACACCAACGCAGACGGATGTCAAGGAATTGCACATCGATCTCGATTATGCGATAGAAAAATTTGAAAAGGCCGATTTTAAAAAACTACAGGTCGCTTAAAAATTCAAATCCTCTCGCGAAAGCGGGGGGATTTTTTTTTAATACAGTATTTGTTAACGCTAAGCGCTATGCTCAAAACTAAAAGAATATGAACGAAGAAAAAGACGTAAAAAAAGACGAGGAAATAGTAGAGAAATCGAAAAAAGTAAAAGAGGTAGAATCTCCGGTTAAATCGGGATTAAAATCGAAAGATGAAATTGTTAAAAACTGGTTGCCACGTTATACTGGCAGACCGTTAGATCAGTTTGGCGATTATATTCTGTTAACTAATTTCAGTAAGTATGTAACCATGTTTTCAGAGTGGCACGATAATGCACCGGTTATGGGTTTAGATAAGCCTATGCAAAGTGTTACTGCAAATGGTATTACAATTATCAATTTTGGTATGGGAAGCCCATTGGCAGCAACCATGATGGATTTATTAACGGCTATTAAACCTAAAGCGGTTTTGTTTTTAGGTAAATGTGGTGGTTTGAAGAAGAAAAACCAGTTGGGCGATTTAATTTTACCTATTGCTGCAATTAGGGGAGAAGGTACTTCAAATGATTATCTTCCGGCAGAAGTGCCTGCCTTGCCAGCTTTCGCCTTACAGAAAGCGATTTCTACAACCATACGCGATCACGGTAGGGATTATTGGACCGGAACCTGTTATACCACCAATCGCAGGGTTTGGGAGCACGACAAAGAGTTTAAAAAGTACTTGAAAACTTTAAGGGCGATGGCTGTAGATATGGAAACAGCTACGATTTTTACGACGGCCTTTGCAAACAAAATCCCAGCAGGCGCATTGCTTTTAGTTTCTGATCAACCGATGATCCCTGAGGGCGTTAAAACTGCAGAAAGCGATAGCAGCGTAACCGAAAAATATGTAGAAACACACTTAAGAATTGGTATCGATTCGTTGAAACAGTTAATCAACAACGGGTTGACAGTAAAGCACTTGTTGTTTTAAACGATAAAACCCTCATCCTGAACTTGTTTAAAGATCTTTTAAACTTAAGTTGTTTTTATAAGATAGATGCTGAAATAAATTCAGCATGACGCGTCGGGTTAGGGCAATCGTCATCCTGAACTTGTTTCAGGATTTTTTAATCTGGGTTGTTGAAAGGTAAGATGCTGAAATAAGTTTACTACGTAGCTCTTCCGCTACGCTACAGGTCAGCATGGCGCATCAAGTTATGACGGTCGTCATCCTGAACTTGTTTCAGGATCTTTTAGTGAGTTGGAAAAGATGCTGAATAAATCCGACAGCTATCGGAGCTGCATGGCGCATCAGTTAGGGGCAGTCGTCATCCTAAACTTGTTTCATGATCTTTTACCTGCGCAAAGAGATCCAATAAACAAAAAAAGACCGGCATTTGCCGATCTTTAATAACTGTATCAATCTTGAAAATAATTATCCTAAATAAGATTTTAAGATTTTACTTCTTGAAGTATGACGTAAACGTTGTAACGCTTTATCTTTAATCTGACGAACACGTTCACGTGTTAAATTAAATTTTTCACCAATTTCTTCCAGAGAAAGAGGATGATTAGAACCTAAGCCGAAGAATAATACGATAATTTCTCTTTCTCTTTCAGTTAAAGTAGATAAAGAACGTTTAATTTCTTCTGATAAAGATTCATTAATCAACGAGCTATCTGTATTGGGTTCGTGGTTTTCTAATACATCTAATAATGTATTTTCTTCACCTTGAACAAAAGGAGCATCCATTGATACGTGGCGGCCAGAGTTACTTAACGTATCCGAAATTTTATCAACCGTGGTTTCTAAAATATCAGCTAGTTCTTCAGGAGAAGGTTCACGTTCGAATTCTTGCTCTAATTTAGAGAAAGCTTTACTGATTTTGCTTAACGAACCTACCTGGTTTAATGGCAGACGAACAATACGGCTTTGCTCGGCAATAGCCTGCAAAATAGACTGACGAATCCACCAAACGGCATAAGAAATGAATTTGAAACCTTTAGTCTCATCAAAACGTTTTGCCGCTTTAATTAAACCTAAGTTACCTTCATTGATTAAATCACCTAAAGTTAAACCTTGATTTTGATATTGTTTTGCAACAGATACAACGAAACGCAAGTTGGTTTTAGTTAATCGCTCTAATGCAGCCTGATCACCCTCACGAATCTTCCTTGCTAAAATTACTTCCTCTTCTGCTGTTATTAAATCTACTTTACCAATTTCGTGTAGGTATTTATCTAACGACTGACTTTCACGGTTGGTTATGGATTGCGTTATCTTGAGTTGTCTCATTTATACGTTTTGTGTGCTCTTTAATTATTGAAGTGTGCAAAGTTACGAAATTGTATGGCAATCCGAAAGGATAAAATGCTGAAAATGTTACTGTTTGCACATGTTTTTTATACTTTTACTTACAACAAAAATCATTCCAAGAAAGTTTTTGACAAAGTTTTTGTAATACATGTCATTATAGTTGTATTGCAATATTTATTTATTGTAAATCGATAAAAATATTTTGAATAATAATAAATTATTTTTTATGTTTGTGCTATAAATGATTAAATAAATATGACCTTTCTTAATTTTTCGACTATTTTAAAGCCAATAACAAAAGCCCCTATTGTAGGGTGTTTTTGATAATATAATTTTTGTCAGGTTGAAAGGATAAAAATCGAACAAGAAAACAGCGTAATTATTTAAACAGTGAAGTAACCTCAGGCATTACATTTTAACTTGTATGTAATTATGGAAATTAAAATAACAACCAATCAGATTTTAAAAGGGTTACAGGTACTTTCCTGGATCATCTTTATTGGTCTGTGTGTCGAAGCAGGTGGGATAATTGTTAATACAATTATTACATCGTTTATAAACCCACACGGGATGCGGAATTTTTGGGATAGAGAAGGTTATTTGTCAAGCGTTTATAAATTTGATCAGGGGTATTTCATGGTCATTACACTCGTTATGATTATTGTTGCAGTGCTAAAAGCAATCATGTTCTATTTAATTGTGAAATTATTTATCGATAAAAAGCTCAGTATTTCTCGGCCATTCAGTTTAGAATTGAAGCATTTTATTTTGATGCAGGCTTTTTTGGTGCTTGGAATAGGTTTTTTTGCCCATTTAGGGTATAAGTTTACCATTTGGTTAACTGAAAAAGGTGTTGGGGTTGCTAACCTCCACTCGTTAAATATGGATGGCGCTGATGTATGGTTCTTTATGGCTGTTGTACTTTTTATAATTGTACAGGTTGTAAACAAAGGGATAGAAGTTCAACAAGAAAATGATTTAACGATATAAGCATGAGTAATACTGTAAAAATTTTAAGGAACATTGCTTATAGCTTGATTGTTTATGCCCTGGTTTCAGCCTTAACGCACTGTATTTATGCCATAATAGATTACAATAAAGGTATTCTAAATATTAATGTTGCTAGGCATTTACCGGCCAGCATGGTTAATGTAAGAGGATTTCATTTTACCAATAGTGAAATAGGCGTAATTCAGATAAAACCTAGCCTTATAGAATCCATCATATTGGAAAACCAAATGTTTAACGATGGTGGTGGCAGCGTAGTTTTTTACCTCACACTAGCTGCCGCCATTTTATTGGCCATCAAGTTTAAACTGATCAATATTTATAAGTTGGAAGAGCAGAATGTTTACCAGCTACTGGTTATCGTTGTGTTTTTGTTTTTTGCGATCAGTTTGACAGGGATGGCACTGATGGATAATTATGTTGGTAACCTAACAGGTGGCGCATTCAAACACGACCATACTCATGGTTTCTCCAGTCTTTATCCTATGGGACTCATTGTAATAGCCAGTGTGGCCTTTCAGTTTGTGGAATACACAAGAAGAATCAAACAAGAAAACGATCTAACGATATAATCATGAAATATAAAATACTTGCAAGGGTGATAAGAGTATTTTTAATGCTTCTCATCTGTTTTGTGTCTTTTACTTGTGTAATGGATCTGGGTTCATATCTTTTTAATACGAAACGTTATATGTCAATGCCGGGTGGTGGGGCAATGGGCGATATAGGTGGGCCGGGTATTTATTTGCCAATGTCTTTAAGTATTTCCATTCCCGATACTTCCATATGGTACAAAAATGGAAATTTTGAAACGCGGTCAAAGACGATTCATCCTGATTATTATAAATCTGATAGAGAAACACTAAATAATTCTGCTGTAATCAGGAAGGTTACAAATACTTTAGTAGTCCTTGATAAAGAAAATGAAATTACTGTTGATAATGGTTTAAGAATGAGTGGTCCGGTATTTTTAAAATTTCATTCTAAAAGCAATATTGACAATGCATTTTGGTTCTTTTACGCTCAAATTCGTATTTATGTTGTAATACTTTTATTGGTTCTTTTGATCAAATTAGTTAATATTTATCTCACAGGAGATTTTCTCTGTAAGAGAAGTTTTAAATTAATTTCTTTAATTGGCATATTACTGATTTCTGTAGAGTTATTTGAATTGGCATGCATGTTCATAAACGGGAATATTATACCTGCTGTTTGCTTAGAAACAAAGGCATTAATTGGCGGGTTTTCGAATCAAGGAGGAGCTGATCTTCAATTTAATTTTGGGGGATCTGTAAACTTTCCAAACGTCGGAATAGGCATCATCATTATCATCCTGTTCAAAGTTATTAAGGATGCGGTGTTAATTAAACAAGAAAACGATTTAACGATATAAACCCATGCCCATAATTGTAAATTTAGATGTGATGTTGGCCAGGCGTAAAATGTCGTTAACCGAATTAAGTGAGCGCGTAGGGATTACGATGTCTAATTTATCTATACTTAAAACAGGCAAAGCAAAGGCTGTTCGTTTGGAAACATTAGAGGCGATTTGTAAGGCTTTAGATTGCCAGCCAGGTGATATCCTTGAATTCCGCGCAGATTAACTTCTGAAGCCTAATAGGGCAGGAGCGTAGCAAGACTTCAATAGTTTAGCGTTAGGTTTTTTGCCGAAGCACCACGGACCGAAGTTAAACAAACCGGATAGAACGAAAATACTTTTTGTTGCAGGGTCTTCGACTCCGCTCAGACTGACAATCACAAAAAGATTGTAGTGATAGCAGGGCTTTCGTAACCGAAGAGAACAGGACCTTGATTTTCAAAATAATTTAGACCATCTAAGGTATTTTCTTTGCATATCTACACGCTATGGTGTTGAGAAAAACAGATCAGGTTAAACACCCCGTCCTGCGGACACCCCTCTAAAACAGGCAAAGCAAAGGCAGTTCGTTTGGAAACATTAGAGGCGATTTGTAAGGCTTTAGATTGCCAGCCAGGTGATATCCTTGAATTTCGCGCAGATTAACTTCTGAAGCCTAATAGGGCGGGAGCGTAGCAAGACTTCAATATTTTAGCGTTAGGTTTTTTGCCGAAGCACCACGGACCGAAGTTAAATAAACCTGATAGAACGAAAATACTTTTTGTTGCAGGGGCTTCGACTCCGCTCAGACTGACAATCACAAAAAGATTGTAGTGATAGCAGGGCTTTCGTAACCGAAGAGAACAGGAACTTGATTTTCAAAATAATTTAGACCATCTAAGGTATTTTCTTTGCATATCTACACACTATGGTGTTGAGAAAAACAGATCAGGTTAAACACCCCCTCCTGCGGACACCCCTCTAAAAGAGGGGAATAAAAAAACCTTCCAGTTTGCACTGAAAGGTTTGTATATTGTGATTAATGCTTTAAGCTTTAGTCTTTTTACTTTAAGCTTATTACGCTTGTTCAGCCAATACTTTAGTTACTAAATCAGCAGCTTCTTTTAAAGCGATTGCTGAGTAAACCTGAAGGCCAGACTCATCAATTAATTTTTTAGCTTCTTCGGCATTTGTACCTTGTAAGCGGCAAATAATTGGTACAGGGATATTACCGATTTCTTTATAAGCATCGATTACACCTTGAGCAACACGGTCGCAACGAACAATACCGCCAAAAATGTTGATCAAAATTGCTTTAACGTTCGGATCTTTCAAAATGATGTTGAAAGCCGCTTTAACGGTTTGTGCATTAGCTGTTCCACCAACGTCTAAAAAGTTAGCAGGCTCACCACCAGCCAATTTAATGATATCCATTGTTGCCATGGCTAAACCAGCACCGTTAACCATACAACCTACGTTACCATCAAGGTTAACGAAGTTTAGGTTAGATGCACTTGCTTCAACTTCCATCGGATCTTCTTCTGTTACATCACGCATTGCTGCATAATCAGGGTGACGGAATAAAGCATTTTCATCCAGATTCACTTTAGCATCAACAGCAATTACTTTATCATCAGAAGTTTTTAATACCGGGTTGATTTCGAACATTGATGAATCCGTAGCTTCGTAGGCTTTGTATAAAGCGGTTACAAATTTAACCATTTCTTTATGTGCAGCGCCACTAACACCTAAATTAAAAGCAATTTTACGTGCCTGGAAACCTTGTAAGCCAACTTTAGGATCAATTTCTTCTTTGAAAATTAAGTGTGGCGTATGCTCTGCAACTTCTTCGATATCCATACCACCTTCGGTACTGTACATGATGATGTTACGGCCTTTTGCACGGTCTAACAATACCGAAATATAGAATTCTTTGGTTTCAGAAGCACCAGGATAATAAACATCCTGAGCAACTAAAATTTTACTCACCAATTTACCTTCTGGACCGGTTTGAGGGGTAACCAATTGCATACCAATAATATCGGTTGCACGTTGTTTAACTTCTTCAAGGTTTTTGGCTAATTTAACACCTCCACCTTTACCGCGACCACCAGCGTGGATTTGCGCTTTAATTACAACCCAGTCAGAATTGTAATCTATTTTCAGTTGCTTAGCAGCCTCAACAGCTTGCTCAGGAGTATCGGCAACTATTCCTTCTTGAACGTTAACACCGAAACTTTTTAATATTTGTTTACCCTGGTATTCGTGAATATTCATCTGTTTATATTTTTGTTTTATCTGTCAGATGGAGCCTATTACGATTAAAATATTATTTTAATCGTATCGGGTTCATTTGCTACAAAATTTGCCCAAAGCTACAATTTCAAACCCTTTAAACAAATAGCAATTGCCGATTTTTTCAGAAAATGAACGTTTTATGTTAATCGGGAAATTAGTGCCTGTAATGTGCGCTAGTTTATGGTGTCCCGCTGATTTCGCAGATATGTGCAGAGATTTTTTATTTGAAAGTGAGAGGGCGGTTCTTCGTGGCGGCTGGCGGCCCTGCTTTCCGCTATAAGTCCTCACTACGCTCCGGGCTTACCGCTGTAATCAGGCTTAAAAACAAAGTTGGTTCCTAACAAATGCAAAAAAAAATATTCCCTCTGCGCTAATTATCTTAAATCTGTGCGA
Source organism: Pedobacter sp. W3I1 (assembly GCF_030816015.1). Lineage (NCBI taxonomy): Bacteria > Pseudomonadati > Bacteroidota > Sphingobacteriia > Sphingobacteriales > Sphingobacteriaceae > Pedobacter > Pedobacter sp. W3I1. The sequence continues at coordinate 4,745,147 of NZ_JAUSXN010000001.1, read as the reverse complement.
ACAAAACGGTTAATAGTATCCTTTAACTTCCTGCAAATGGTGTTCCGAATATACCAACAGCCAATTCTGCCCATATAAGGAATAATGCCAGTAAAATAACAACGAGTAATACAGTCCTTAGGGTACCTGTTTTTAAATTTCTGATTACAAGTTCTATAGCCAAACCTGTGCTAAGTAATAAGGTGCCTGCGATTGCGAAATCGGATAGCTTCCAGTCCACTTCATTAGTAAACTGCATTGCTATTAACGGAATAGCTAAAATTGATGCTATTACACTTAAAATGATGGTAATTCTTAGTTTACCTGAATTCAATGTTTCTTGATTTTTCATGATTTTTATATTTTAATATATGGTTTAAATGGATAATTAAATAATTTAAGTTTCCCTGATGCGGTTTGCATCAGGGGCTTAATGGTTGAGCGGTTAATTATAAAATGATTTGCAAGAAAGCTTTAACTTTCTTGAATTTAGCTTGAGCGATTGGAATAAGCACTTGTGTCTCTTTAAAATCGCCGTATTTTCTGTCTAATTCTGCTATCGAAATGGATTTGCCATTTTTTATAAAAACGACTAAGTCGAAATGATCAAGATATCTTATCCCGTTGTTTCGGATGTTCCTTAAATTATTTTTAACTTACATTGAAGTGTATTTATTTGAGCATAGGGTCCAAGAATAAGTAAATGATCCGCATCTGAATTTTCTATTTCAACAAAGTCAATGCTTTTTCCTGAAATAATTTGATCTATTATACAATGTGTTAATGTTTTGTTGGTGCTCAATTGATAACAATAATTCCAGGAGAAAGTACAACGATCAAAACGATAAGAAACGCTTTTGCTTTCATGATTTTTGATGCTATTATTTTTTATTTAAGCCAAAATATTCTGCCGTCTTCCAATCTTGCAGGTTCCATGATAGCCAGCTTACTTCCTGATACCGCTCTTTAAAATAACCAATGCGTCTGTCCAGCTGATCTCTATAAAAGTCAGCTGTTTGAGGTTTGGCGATTTCTCTTTCGTAAAGTTTTTTGGAAGGAGTGTAATGTAGTTTCGACCTGTTTTTATTTAAAATAGGAAGGGTTTTGTCCGATAATGACAGGAGGTAATCAGCATCAACACCAACCTGCTCACTTTTCGCTAAATTGTATTTCACAATAAAAACATCCCAGTTTATTAAACTAAAAGCCAGCAAGAGCGCAAACCAGATATTTCCGTTTACTTTAAATAAATAAAATAAGGTTTTTTGTTTAGCTACTTTAATATATACGGTACCCAAACCAATGGTACATAGCATCGCAAAAACCAATACGCCAATTCTTTTATGGGTTAAACCGTAAAATTCGATGTAATATCCATCGCGGATGAATACAGAGATAATGAGGATAAAATTCTGAACCATCCAGGCAATGGCTAAAATTTTAAGGGTTTTACTCTTGCTGTAAAAGTTTAAGTTTCCTCGGAAAAAATATAGAATTACCGCCATGGCCAATATGATGCTGAAAATTAAGGCATTTGTACCATCGTGCAAGTCGGCAGAGAAATTACCAGCAGGCTTATACCCAAACCAAAGTGTAGAAATATCAATCAGATTTACACTCAGCAGCAAGAGATTCAAAGAAATAAAGGAGATGAGCCCGATAATATACTCTGTTTTCAAAGCCATTTTTTTGGTAATAATTTGACTGGTAAAGGTGTGGGCAACTTCATACCAGATGCTTTTGGGCTTCTGGCTGCGTCTTATCCTTAAAAGACTTTCGCTGCAAGTGGCCTCAATTTTTTCTATGCTTTTATTGTAAAAAGTAATGATGAGGCCCGCAGTTACCAATATACCCAGACAGAAATGAAGAAAGCGTGGTAAGCTTAGATCTTGAAATATAAAGCCAAAAATATCATTAAAAAAGTTAGAAATATTAGTGAATATCAGTTCTAAGTAGTGGGCAAAAACATCGTTGGCACCACTGTAGATGGCTGTAAATACAAACAGAATAATTAGTGGGAGTATGATATACTTAATCGGCCTTAAAAAAGGTTTTAAATTAAATTTTCCAATTTGAATATCCGATAGTCTTTTTAACAGCGTTGCCGGAACGGTAATCATTTGCATAACAGTTGCCATACCTGCAATGTAAATGGTACGTACAGCCTGGTAATGTGCAAAGCCAACAAATAGTACCAGACTGATATAATAGGTTACAGCACTTAACGCAGAATTATTTACGACCATCAATGCTGCTGCGAGCAAATGCGCCAGGGCATAAACTTTAAACTTGGTACTTTTAATTACCTCGCTGTTAAAAATGGTAACTGCAATGATAAAAGCGCTGTAAATCAATTGGTTTAATGCCAGCCACTCTTTCCAGAAGATGTAGCTAAAAAGCAAACCACCAATTAAGGTAGAAAGCAATAAGAGGTTGGATTTATTTTTCATTTTTAAAAGTTTTGATGATTAAAGTTTAAGGCTAAAAAGCAATAAAATATGCTTAGGGGAATGTTTAGGAGCATAAAGAACATGATAGCTGCAATTTTTCGCCAATGGTTTTGTTGCCTTAAGCATTCGAGGAGAAGGACAAGGAAAAATACGCCGTTTATTGCGGTAGCAAAATAAATGTAGAACAGTCCGACGAACATAAGTTCGTTAGCTTTTAGTGCAAAGTATGCCAAAAGTATAATGGTGCCAATTGCGGCAGAACACACGGCCATCCATTTGCCGGTTTCAATAAGTTTAGGTCTTTTTATTTCTTCTGTTTTCATTTTAAAAGTGCTTTGAAATTCAAAGTAAAGGGTTAAAAAAAATGGTTTATAATTTCCTGATCATTTTTTCAAGGGCATCTAGATGTGCTTTAAAGGCTTGTTTGCCCAAAGCTGTAATGGAGTAGGTAGTACTGGTTTTTCTACCGATAAAACCTTTGTGCACCTTAATAAATTCGGCCTGTTCTAATGTATTTAAATGTGAAGCCAAATTGCCATCAGTTAATTCGAGCATTTGTTTCAGGTCGTTAAAGCCAATTTCGTCGTTTACCACCAGGATAGACATTACGCCTAACCTGATCCGGCTATCGAATATTTTATTTAAATCTGCTATCGGGTTTTTCATCCTTACTGACCTCTCTCATATTTAAAATACATTAAAAGACCATAAACTATATGCAGTATACCCAAAGCCAAAAGCCCAAAAAATTAACCCGTAACCTATGTAAAACATGCAGATTAATCCAAGTATCACCTCGCAAAGCCCCAGGTAGCGAATGTCGCTGTAAGTATATTTGCTCGCATTAATAAGTGCTAAACCATAAAAAATTAAACAGCTTGGTGCAATAATGCTATAAGTATTCGGATGATTAATCAATAAAGCGATAATAAATAATCCTCCGGCAAACAGTGGAACAAATAAGTTAATTAAAAGTGATTTAGAAGTTTTATCCCAGATTGGGAGATTGTTTTTCTGACTTTTTCTATAGGTAAATAAAACCCCGCCAGCTAAAGCAATCACTAAAACAAAAATACCAAGTTTTACCAGGTTAAACTCCAGGTCCATTTCTCCATCCACACCATAACCGTATCCCCGTCTATTGATGAATTTGTTAATTTCATCGTTGGCAAAGTAAGCCCCAATTAAAGCAATAACGCCTGCAAAAACACCAGATAAACCGCTCAAAGAAATAAATCTTGATGACCTATCCATCATTTGTCTGATATCTTTTAAGGTATTTAATTGTTCTTCTTGAGTGCTCATTTTAAAAGTGCTTTGTTTTTCAAAGTTAAATAAGAAATTGATATTTCCAAAATTATTTTTTCCTTCGGGATGATTATAGGTTTTTCTAATTTTAGCTTTGGTCTTTAGTCTTTACGCTTTAACCTTTTTTATTAAATTTGACGCATGCTAAAAGCCACTGGAATAAGAAAGTCGTACGGAAATCTGCAAATTTTAAAAGGCGTAAATTTTGAAGTACAAAAAGGGGAGATTGTCAGTATTATTGGGCCATCTGGTGCAGGTAAAAGTACTTTGTTGCATATTTTAGGAACATTAGATAAACCTGATGATGGATCTGTAGAATTAAAAGGTACTGTTATAAATAAACTGAATGGCGATTTATTGAGTACTTTCCGAAATCAGAATATAGGTTTTGTATTTCAGTTTCACCATTTGTTGCCAGAATTTAGTGCAATTGAAAATATTTGCATCCCGGCATTTATAGCTAAAACCAATAAAAAGCAGGCCGAAAATAGGGCGTTTGAACTGTTAGATCTGTTCGACCTTAAAGATAGGGCCCAACATAAGCCCAATCAGCTGTCTGGTGGTGAGCAGCAACGCGTAGCCATTGCAAGAGCGCTGATCAATAATCCTTCAATTATATTGGCTGATGAGCCTTCAGGGAATTTAGACTCTGAAAATGCAGCCGGATTACACCAGTTGTTTGTAAGTTTGCGCGATAATTTTCATCAAACCTTTGTAATTGTTACGCACAATGAACACCTTGCAAAAACCAGCGACCGTGTGGTAAGCATGAAAGATGGTTTAATCGTTTAAAGTAGGTTTAGGCATTCAATAATCCACTCATTCACTAATTTATTCATTCAACCATTATACTTTGAAAATACTGATAACAGGGGGGAACAATGCCAGGGCCTTGAAGCTGATGAAAGCATTTCCCAGTCATTTCGTTTTACTTGCCGATTATGGTGATGTACCAGGAATAGTAACTGAAAATTATGCCTTTTCATCATTAGGCGTATTAAATAAAGACAGTATCGCTCATATTCTATTAAATTTTTGTATCACCGAAGCCATAGATTGCATTATCCCTTTGCATGATTATGAGCTTGAGCCACTGGCTAAATCTGCTGTGCTTTTTAGTGAATATGGAATCCAGGTGCTTTTGCCTAATGCTGATGTAATTGCTGACTATATAACTAAAGAAAAGCTTGCTTATCAAAATTTTGCAGTGTTCAGTCATGGTGATCGGATTTTTTCAACCGAGGAGAGTGCTGTACCTGAAAGTGTATCGCCTAAATTGAATGGCGTATTTGGTTATAACGATGCTGATGATTTAAAACTTTTTACCATTTAACATGGATGCAAATCAATACGTTAAAGATAAGCAGATCGTAATTTTTGAGTTGGATGATGTGTTATTTCCTGAGAAAGATTATTTGCTGCAGGTTTATTATCTGTTTGCACAGTTTATTGAATACACTGAGCAGAAAAGTGCACAACCTATTATTGAATTTATGCGTGCAGCATATGAAAGTAATGGTACCGAAAAGCTTTTTGAGAAAACAGCAAATGAGTTTGGCATTGATATGAAGTACAAGCATAATTTCGATCTTCTGCATCAGAATGCCCGTTTGCCTTTAAAGCTTTTGCTTTATAAAAATATGCTCGGGTTTATGCAGGAACTTGTAGTAGACCGCAAGCAAATATTCATTGTAACTGCCGGCAACCCTGAGCAACAACTTAATAAAATTAAGCAAACAGAGTGGAATGGGCTAGAACAATATCTTACGGTATATTTTGTTGAGGAACTGGGTGTATCTAAAGCAGAAATTTTTCAGAACATATTAAACAACAACAATTTACAGCCTAACCAGGGGTTAGTTGTTGGCGCAAATAAATTTGATGAGCAACAATCTAAATTAATTAATTTACCGTATATTGTGTCACTAGAAATTTACAAATAAATATGCTTAGAAAATTTATTTCGCAAAATACATTTTTGTGTGCTTTGATTATTGTGGTTGGGTTTACAACATCGTGTAAGAAATCGAATAATGCCCCCGATGGAGGTGGCGCACCACAAGGTGCATCAGGAACCCGGGCAGAGTTAACTAAAGATTCGATCTACCTGTATGCACAGCAAACTTATTATTGGAATGTGGGGATGCCAAGCTATTCTACCTTTAATCCAAGACAATATAGTTCAAACAATGCGGTTTTAGCTGCCTTAAAAGCGTTGCCGAGTACAGGAGGGAAAGATAAATATTCGTTTATTGATGATGGAACTGTAGCTGGCGAATTGGGCGGCGTTGCCGGAGATTTTGGTTTTTCGGTATTTTTTGCCGGCCCGAATGATTTAAGAGTTAAATATGTATATGCAAATTCACCTGCTGGTGTTCAAGGCTTAAAAAGAGGTTATCAGATTACAAAAATTAATGGCAGCACAGATATTAATACTACTGATGCAAGGATTGATTATGTAGTGAATGCTATTTTTGGTACGAACCCAACGGTTGCAATGACGGTTTTAAAACCGGATGGAACTAGTCAGGATGTAACAATAACCAAGGCAAATTATAATATTAACCCCGTACTTTTTACCAAAACTTACACCGTAGGACCAAAAAAAGTGGGTTATATCGTATTCAACAGTTTTACCACCAATTCAACTGATTTTCTGGATGCAGCATTTACAAAGTTTGCGGCAGACGGAATTACTGAACTTGTTGTCGATTTACGTTACAACGGAGGAGGTTCGGTTGCTACATCAGAAGCCTTTACCAATTTGATTGCACCATCGGCTCAGAACGGTAGAGTAATGTACACCACTTACTGGACACAAACTATGCAGGATAATCAAGCCACAATTCTTCAAAACCAGAAGTTTTACGCTAAAGGCAATGATGGGGTAACACGGATGTACTCCTATTTTGATTATTCTTATAAACCTACAATTGCAGCCGGAAACCAGGAGGTTTTTGCTAAACGCGGCACATTGAATGGCCTAACCAGGGTTTACTTTATTGTTACGAGTAGTACAGCATCGGCAAGCGAGTTGTTAATTAATAATTTAAAGCCTGTAATTGATGTTAAGCTGATTGGCAAGAAAACTTATGGCAAACCAGTTGGGTTTTTCTCCATCCGTATAGATAAAAACGACTTATATATTCCCCAGTTTGAAACCAAAAATCAATTAAATCAAGGCGGTTACTTTGATGGAATGACAGTAGATAAAGATATTTTTGATGATGTAACCAAAGATTTTGGAGATCCAACAGAAAAACTATTGGCACAGGCCTTATACTATTCGGCCAATGGAGGTTTCTCTTCCTTCCTTAAAGATAATACCATTAGTAGTACCTCACCACTATCTAAAACTCAGTTTGAAGATCTTTCTGGCAAAATGGACCATGAATTTAAAGGAATGGTTGAAACTAGAAAGCTGAAGTTTAAATAATTAGCTATAAAAATGTACTGAAATGGCCAGATTTGTAGTTCAAATCTGGCCATTTTTTTTATCATTATTACACAAATCGAATAAATAACAGTTGCTTTTTTTATAAAAAATTGATAAGCTTGTTTAACATTAATCGTTAAAGAGATACCATGCCAATAGAAATTGTAGAAAAGGAACATATCAGTTATTTAAATATCATCAATGCAAAGGAAGATCATACCAATGAACTGCAAACTAAACTTGATGAAGCGCAAAGGCTAGGTAATGAATTTAAATCAAAAGCCGTCATTACTTTTAATACTACCATAGGTCCAAAACGTGTTGATACTACTGTTTGGGCCGTAACAGAGAAATATATACAACTTAAAAACAATATTCATATTCCATTAAAAAGTTTAATCGACATCGATTTTTAAGCTTGCTTTAAGGAAATAAATCATCCCGCATTTATTTAACCTTAACAGATTATGAGCGTGCTCCATAAAATTGCCTTAACTTTTATTAAATCTATTGGTCCGGTAACGGCCAAAAATCTTCTTGCCTATTGCGGAAGTGCTGAAAATGTATTTTCGGCAAACAAAAAACAACTTTTGAAGATTCCAGGTATTGGAGAGAAAACAATTGAAGCCATTCGTGGTACCGATGCTTTGGTAAGGGCCAGGCAAGAATTAGATTTTATTGAAAAACATGGGATAGAAGTATTATTTTTCTCGGACGAGAAATATCCCAAACGATTAAAAAATTGCATCGATTCGCCCATACTGCTTTATGCCAAAGGTACAGTTGATTTTAACCAGCAGCGTATTATCAGCATTGTTGGAACCCGTAATGCAACAAATTATGGAAAAAATATCTGTAAGGAATTGTGCGAAGTTTTAGCGCCGTATAATGTTTTGATTGTTAGTGGCCTGGCTTATGGTATTGATGTAACCACCCATAAAGAATGCCTGGCAAATAATATTCCTACAGTTGGGGTGCTTGGCCATGGCTTAGACCGAATGTATCCAAAAATTCATAAAACGATTGCCCAGAAAATGGTTTTGAATGGAAGCCTGCTCACCGAGTTCCCAATCCTGACCAATCCCGACCGGCCTAATTTTCCGCAAAGAAACCGGATTATTGCAGGTATTGCAGATACCACCGTAGTAGTTGAAGCATCAATAAAGGGAGGCGCCTTAATTACCGCAGAAATCGCAAATTCTTACAATAAAGATGTATACGCTTTTCCGGGTAGAACAAATGATGTTTTTTCGGAAGGATGTAATTTCCTGATTAAGACCAATAGAGCTGGATTAATCACTAATGCTAATGACTTGATTTATTACCTGGGTTGGGATGATGAAATAAAGGTTAAGCATAATACCCAACAAACCACATTGCAGTTAAATCTTACCCCTAACGAGCAGCGGGTTGTTGATGCCTTACAAAATGGTCAGCTTTCTATAGATGAACTTTGTGCTCAATTGAATATTCAGCAAAGTAAACTGGCCATCGTAATCCTTACATTAGAGATGCAGGGCGTTATTGTTTCGCTGCCAGGAAAGATATACAAGCTCCTGTAAGAAAATTGAAATTGCATTTTGCCCAATAATCAATCTATAATGCCTATCATAATTATAGATTATGCAATTAAATTCTTTTAAATTTTAATTTTCGAAATTATGTTTCAAATAAAATATAGTTTGTAAAATACTTAATGCCTTTGCTTAATTTTGTAACATGTGGTATAATAATATTTTAGAAACTATTGGCAATACGCCATTGGTTAAATTAAATACGATAACAAAAGGCGTTCCGGGAACAATTTTAGCAAAAATAGAGACTACGAATCCAGGCAATTCAATTAAAGACCGTATGGCGGTTAAAATGATTGAAGATGCCGAGAAAAGTGGTAAACTAAAACCAGGCGGAACCATTATTGAAGGAACATCGGGAAATACTGGTATGGGCCTGGCTATGGCCGCCATTATTAAAGGTTACAAATGTATTTTTACCACAACGGATAAACAATCGAAAGAAAAGGTTGATGCTTTACGTGCCTTTGGTGCCGAAGTGATTGTTTGTCCTACAAATGTTGAGCCTGAAGATCCCCGTTCTTATTATTCAGTTTCTTCGCGATTAGAACGCGAGGTTCCAAATTCATGGAAACCCAATCAGTATGATAACTTAGCCAACTCACAGGCGCACTATGAGCAAACTGGTCCTGAGATATGGGCGCAAACAGAAGGTAAAATTACACACTTAGTAGTTGGTGTGGGTACAGGTGGAACCATTTCTGGAACCGGGAAATACCTGAAAGAAAAAAATCCAAATATTAAAGTCTGGGGAATCGATACCTATGGCTCAGTTTTCAAGAAATATAAAGAAACAGGCATATTTGATAAGGATGAAATTTATCCATATATCACAGAAGGTATTGGCGAAGATTTCCTTCCGGCAAACGTAAATTTTGATGTGATCGATCTATTCGAAAAGGTTACAGATAAAGACGCTGCTTTAATGACACGTGATATCGCCCGTAAAGAAGGTATTTTCGTAGGTAACTCCGCCGGTGCTGCAATTGGCGGATTAATTCAGCTAAAAGATAAATTGAAGCCAGAAGATGTTGTTGTCGTTATTTTTCACGACCATGGCAGCCGTTACATGGGCAAAATGTATAATGAAGATTGGTTGCGTGAACGCGGATTTTTACAGGATGAAAAATTAACCGCTAAATCTATTCTGGCTAAAAAAGAAAGTACAGAGATTGTAACGCTTGATGCACAAAAATCGGTACTAGAAGCCATCAATACCATTAAATCGATGAACATCTCTCAAATTCCGGTGACACAGCAAGGAATGATTGTTGGTAAAATTGCTGAAAGCGACATTTTAAGCGCACTGCTTGAAAATCCAGGCTTAAAATCGGCGCCAATTTCGGAGATCATGACAGCTACTTTCCCATTTGTCGATTTAAATACTTCTATTGATAAAATTTCTTCATTAATTAACAGAGAAAATTCTGCTGTATTGGTAGAAGATACATCTGGGAAGATTGAAATTATCACGCAATACGATATTATAAATGCGATATCGGGGTAAAATTCATTTGGTTTGTGGGGACACAAACCGAGGCATCGATTGATCGTTATTTCGAGCGGAGCCGAGAAATCTATTCGCGAAATATAGTTTAAAGATCTCTCTCCCTAAAGTTCGGGACTGCGCTTCAGTCGAGATGACGAAACCATAAAAACGTCCGGATAATTATTACCCGGACGTTTTATTTATGCCATTTTCGCTTTGGGTTTTACCTTTAACCCTCCACCTCTAACCTTCTACCTTAATGGCTCGGTGCATCAGCATTTACACGCTTAATTTGCGCGCCTAAGGCACGTAAACGGGTGTCGATATCCTGGTAACCGCGTTCAATCTGTTCGATGTTATAGATGGTTGATTTACCTTCAGCTGATAAAGCCGCAATTAATAGGGAAACCCCGGCTCTAATATCAGGTGAAGTCATGCTAATTCCACGAAGTTTATATTTTTTATCGATACCATTAACGGTTGCACGGTGTGGATCGCAAAGGATAATCTGAGCACCCATATCGATCAATTTATCAACGAAGAATAAACGGCTTTCGAACATTTTTTGGTGGATTAAAACGTTTCCTTTTGCCTGTGTAGCCACAACCAGAACAATGCTCAATAAATCAGGCGTAAAACCTGGCCAGGGAGAATCGGCAATGGTTAAAATTGAGCCATCGATAAAAGTGTCGATTTCGTAATGTTTTTGAGAAGGAACATAAATATCATCGCCCCGGCGTTCTAATTTTATGCCTAGTTTTTTGAAAACCTCTGGTATTACGCCCAGTTCATCATAACAAACATTTTTAATGGTAATTTCCGATTCTGTCATTGCAGCCATGCCAATAAAAGAACCAATTTCAATCATATCCGGCAGCATTCTGTGCTCCGTTCCACCTAAAACGCTAACACCTTCAATGGTTAACAAGTTAGAGCCAATGCCCGATATTTTTGCACCCATGCGGTTAAGCATTTTGCAAAGTTGCTGTAAATAAGGTTCGCAGGCGGCATTGTAAATCGTAGTGGTGCCTTTTGCTAAAACTGCTGCCATTACAATATTTGCCGTTCCGGTTACCGATGCTTCATCCAACAAAATGTAAGCACCCTGTAAATTGGTTGCATCTACATTAAAGAAAGCTTTTTTGCTGTCGTAAACGAATTTTGCACCTAATTTTTCGAAACCAATAAAGTGTGTGTCCAGCCTTCTGCGGCCAATTTTATCACCGCCTGGTTTTGGGATTGCTGCTTTACCAAAACGCGCCAACAATGGTCCAACAATCATAATCGAACCACGTAAACCACCACCTTTGGCTTTAAAAGTGTCAGATTCGAAGAAATTTAAATCAATATTTTTAGCTTCAAAAGTATAAGTATCTTTATTAATACGCTCAACGGTAACACCTAAATCGCCAAGTAATTCAATCAGTTTGTTTACATCTTTAATATCAGGAATATTACTGATGGTTACTTTCTCTTCGGTAAGCAATACAGCCGATAAAATCTGTAAAGCTTCATTCTTGGCTCCCTGAGGGGTAATTTCGCCTTTTAATTTAATTCCGCCTGTTATTTCAAATGCGTTCATATATTTTTAGTATCAAGTATCAAGTATCAAGATTGGGCGGATATTTTAACCTTCCGCCTTCTGCCTTTAACCTTAATATTTAGGTTTATTGTTGTTATTTGGCCTGCGATTATTATTGTTGTTGTTATTATTTTGACGGTTTTTTCCGTTGTTGTTATTGTTGTTGCTTCTACCCCGGTTATTGTTGTTATTGCTTTGACGAGGAGTTTGTGCTCTAAATTCTACTTTAGCCAGGTTAACACCTTCATCAAGTGATAATAACCCACCAGAAAGATACTTTAAGTCTTTAATAATGGTATCATCACTTACATTATCCTTATTCCAGGTAACATAAGCCATTTTCATGAAATTTGCGATGCTCTGAACCATTGCCTTTTTAATTTCAGCATTTTCTTCACGCATGGCTTTTTCAATCAGATTCTCAACCGTTTTACCATAGTGTTTGTAGGTAATTCTTTGTTGAGGATAGGCCAGGGGTTCTGGTTTAATATAAGCATTTTCGATTAATGGCTTTGGATATGGGCTATCTACATCAATTTGGTAGCCAGAAATAATGTGCAGGTGATCCCAAAGTTTATGCTTAAAATCGGCAACATCACGTAAATGTGGTTGCAAAAAACCCATCAGGTCGATAACCGCCTGGGCATATTTATTACGTTCTTCAATGGTAGGTAATTCGCAAATATACTTTACCATATTTTGTACGTTACGGCCATATTCCGATAGAATTAAATGGCTACGCGTAGTATTATAATCAAAATTCATGTACAGATAAATTAATGGATAAATTTTCTGGCGATACGAATTATGAAATAACCAGGAGAGTTTAGGTTATGAATTCACCGAAATGTCTATTGCCAGATTTTCGTTTTATATATTCAAAGGTAATAAAAATATTTAATTAGAGATGTTAATATTTGATGTGAAATATATGCTTTGGTTTTTTGGAAATGAGGGGGCAGGAGTTCTTGGCGCATTCGGTCCCGTTATTCGCTATAGCCCCGATAAAGGATCGGGAGCTGCCGCTACTACCGGGTGTATTTAACTGTGGGTTGGGCTTGTAGGGGAAAACCTTTCCAGCGCCAATGAGCTAAAGCCGTTTTAAAGTATTTATGCATTTGGCTAAAGCCAATCTGTAATGAATATAAACCTTAATGATCTTAATTCCTTAATAGTAAAAGCGTTAAACTTCATCACTATTCTTCGGATAATCAAAAAATACCAATTCTCCTGTTCCTTTGCTTACCATCTGCCACGAATCAAAAGGAAAAGAAATTAATACCATGCCTGCAGTTGGAATGTTGTAAATATCGGCATTGCATAACTCGTTCGCAAAATCTGTAAAACCGGGATTATGACCAAACATCGCAATATGGTCCGCACCATTATTCAGGCTATTAAGCACTTTAAGTAAGGCGGTCGTGTTGGCTTCATAAATAGATTCTTCGAATTGGATTTGGTCTATATTATAAGCTTCTGCAAAATATTTGGCAGTAGATTTGGCTCTTTTTGCAGGGCTACTTACAATTAAATCTATTTTGAAACCCCTGTTAATCAGTCTTTCGGCCATTTCTGGTGCATTTTCTTTGCCACGTTTGTTTAACGGACGGTCGAAATCACTTAAATCTATATTTCCCCAATCCGATTTGCCATGGCGGACCAGAAGTAGTTGTTTAGCCATTTAGTTTCTCTTTAATTTTATCTACAATTGTTTCAGGCTTAATTAAGTCTATACAGTTTTCAACACCGCAAAGGCAGGGTTTGTTTCCATAAATAGAATTTGGCCGCGCTGGATGGTCAATCTGGATGCAATCGCTTTCCAGTTGCCCGTAGCCCAAAAAGCCCGCATAAGGATGTGTTGGTCCCCAGATAGATACAACAGGTACACCAACAAGTGAAGCCATATGCATGCCAGATGAGTCCATGCTCAACATTACATCTAAGTTCGAGATGATGGCAAGCTCTCCTGTTAAGTTAAAATTACCAATTAAGTTATGCGTGTTTTTGTACGTTTTAGCCCAGTTTTCGGCAACTGCTTGTTCTGTTTTACCACCACCAAATATGAAAAGCTCATGGCCGAATCCACTTAATGAGGCAATTACCGCTTCCATTTTTTCTAAAGCATATACTTTATAAACATGCTGTGCGAAAGGAGAGATGCCTATTTTTTTTGTCGTTTTATTGGCAAATAAGGCCTCAGCTTTCACTGGAATAGCTTGTGGAGATTTATTGATTTGATGACTGAGTTTAACCCCAAATCCCAATTCGCGGAAAACATCGGCATAACGCTCTACGGTTTTTCTGAGTGGTTTAAAAACCTTGTTATGGGTACGGGTTAGTGCCTTTTTCTCGGCCCTTCCTTTGTCTATCCGCTTAATTTTTGTTCCGGTTAAACGAAAAAAAGTAGAAATAGCCCTGCTTCTTAAATTATCATGTAAATCGGCTATTGCGGTTGGTTTATAACTGCGAAGTTCTTGGTAGAGTTTGTATAGGCCGTCAATTCCTTTGTGAATGGTTTTAGGCTGGATAGGGTGAAAGATCAGCTTCGGGATGCCATTAAAAAATGCTTTAAAAGCAGATCGGCTCACCATGATGATTTCTGCAGATGGATTTTGCTCGGAAAACTCGCGTAAAACGGAGGCTACCATGGCCACATCGCCCATAGCCGAAAAACGTAAAACGATAATTTTTTGGGTAGTGACCATATGTTAATTTAATCTCGATATCCATGTCTGGTGGCTCACCAGACATTAAGCAGGTATTTTAGTCATGGTTAGTGAGCCACCAACCAAGGAGACAGAGCATGATTAATCTTTACTTTTGATTTAGTCTTTAACCTTTATTATACAAAACCGGATTTAAACTCGGGTCGTTGTACATTTTCATTTGTTTATATACTTTCATGTATTTCCTGCCCGCTTCAATATCAGCCAACAACTCGTCGATACTGTTTGATAAATCGTCGCGTTGCGATAACAATACATTTAATTTAATCTGGCATTGTTTACGGTGCTCAGCTGATGCACTTTCGCGTTCAGCCTCTTCCTGCATATGGTAAATTTTTAGTGCCAGTATAGAAAGCCTGTCTATTGCCCATGCAGGACTTTCAGTATTGATTTTTGCATCTGGCAAAGCTGAAATTCCCTGGTAAAGGTTTAAGAAATAGCCATCAATAAACTCAACCATATCAGTACGCACCTGGTTTTGTGCATCGATACGCCTTTTCCAGCTCAAACCTTCAACAGGATCAATCTGCGGATTACGCACCACATCTTCCATGTGCCATTGGGCGGTATCGATCCAGTTTTTAACGTAAAAAAGATGCTCTAAACTTTCTGCATCGTATGGGTTTTCAACCGGATGGTCAATATCATCAAACTTGTGATAGTCTGTAATTACTTGATTAAATATGCGGTTGGCAATTTCACTTATCATGGTGCAAAGATATTAAATAGATTGATTTTTTTCCTGACGGGGTGATTGCACAGATTAGATGATTACACAGATTAAATTAGTTTAATTTTTTCCATTGATTATTCGTCATAATATGGTGGTTCTGTTTCCTCTTCAGATGGCAGCCAATCATTATTAATTTTTTTCACCAAACTTAATATGATCTTTTTTACGCCCTTTTTTGTAAAGTCTAAACAAATAAGAGCGTTTATCCAATTTTCTTCATTCTGTGCAGCAATTGCCGCGAACCAAAATCCTTCGCTGAAATTTTTATGTGCAGTGGTAATCGGCGACTGGTCATAATCGAATGGTATTTGGGTTATGTTTTCTTGTTCAATGGCTTTTTCTACTATTTTTAGATCAAATGATAATTCAACGGCATCCGAAAGTTGGCCCGCACTACAAATATAAGCCACTTGATTTTCAAGAGATTTCTCAACAACTAATTCTACAAAGTCGCGGTCTTCATCATCCGAAATAGTAAAAGCAGCCCAATTACCCATAGGCAATTTTTTAAACCACTCTGCATCTCTTCTGACGTTTGTATAAAGAATTCTTCTGCCATTGATTATGCCGAATTGTTGCATGCCGTTATTTTTAGATCACTTGGTTAACCCATTGGCTTCTTACTCTCAAAATACTCCGTTATCTCTTCTAACGAAAAAGCATTTAAACATTTATCGGCGCTTAAGCCGCCTTTACGGGCGACTAAAATACCATAATGCATATCGTGGAAACCTTCTGTTCTGTGGGCATCTGGATTTACGGAAAGTAAAACGCCTTTTTCTAAAGCATAACGGTGCCAGCGCCAGTCTAAATCCAAACGCAAGGGATTTGCATTGATTTCAATTACTACTTTGTTTGCGGCACAGGCATCAATAATTTTTTTATAATCGATCGGGTATCCGGCCCTGCTTAATAATAAACGGCCGGTTGGGTGTCCTAAAATGGTGGTGTATGGGTTTTCAATAGCTTTTAGTAAACGTGCCGTTGCTTTTGCTTCGTCCATGCGCAAATTGCTGTGCACAGAAGCTACAACAAAATCGAATGTTTTTAAGATATCATCCGAATAATCCAATGAGCCATCACTTAAAATATCGCTCTCAACACCTTTAAAGATTTTAAATGGAGCGAGTTTTTTATTCAGTTCATCAATTTCCTGGTGTTGACCAAAAACCCGTTGCTCATTTAATCCTTTTGCGTAAACCGCAGTTTTAGAGTGGTCGCAGATCCCTAAGTACTCAAGATTTAAGTTCTCTTTGCAATACACCGCCATCTGCTCTAAAGTATGCACACCATCGCTCCAGGTAGAGTGGTTGTGTAAACTGCCTTTTAAATCATCGTATTGGATTAAACTAGGGAGTTTATTTGCTTTCGCCAGTTCTATTTCGTCGAAATCTTCACGCAACTCAGGCTCAATAAAAGATAAACCTGCTTTGCTGTAAATCTCTTCTTCGTTGGCAAAAGGTCCTTCGCCAGCTAATGTTAGCACCTTTTCTACATGCGCTGTATTTCCAGTTAAGCTGAACCATTGCAAATAAAAATCAACTTTTTCTACCACATGAATTTTTATTCTAAAACCTGCTTCGGTAGTGCAGATGAAAGTATTTTCAGCTTCGATAAGCGAAAGTGGAGCAAAAGCAGGTAAGTTTTGTTTAATGGCATCGGTTTGTGCTGTACCAATTACGATTTCTAATTCATCAATAATCTCACAGGCGCGGCGGTACTGACCTGCGAAACCTAAAAGCGCACTGTTATCAGTTTTTGCAGTCCAATCAGAAAGTTGGGTAAATAGAGTTTTGGCAAAACCTTCAACCTGGGCATATAAAAACCGTCCGTTGGCAGCCAATTTAAATTCGATGGCATTTTTAATTTCTTCCTGGGTTTTTAAACCGAAGCCTTTGGCTTCAATCAAGCGGTTTTCGTTACAGGCATAATACAAT
Source organism: Pedobacter sp. W3I1 (assembly GCF_030816015.1). Lineage (NCBI taxonomy): Bacteria > Pseudomonadati > Bacteroidota > Sphingobacteriia > Sphingobacteriales > Sphingobacteriaceae > Pedobacter > Pedobacter sp. W3I1. Next base: position 4,727,933 of record NZ_JAUSXN010000001.1, on the reverse strand, counting down.
TCACCTATATTTTCTATTCCTAAGGTACGCCAGATAATGAAAATCTTTTTAGGTCCGATGCCCTTTATGGCCAGCATTTCTACTATCCCTTCAGGTGTTTTCTCAAGAATTTCGTTAAGCTCTTTTAATTCTCCGGTTTGTAGAAGCTCAATAATTTTGGAAGCTAATCCTTTACCAATTCCCTCAATTTTATCCAGCTCATCTAAAGGTTTGTCCTTTAAAGCAAAGGGCAATTTATCTACTTTAAAATAGGCATTTGCAACAGATTTAATTTTGAAGGGATTTTCTTCATGCAGTTCCATAAGCTGCGATAAGAGGCGTAAGGTACGGGCGATGGTCTTGTTTTCCATAAGGGGTAAAATTAGGAAATAATGCCTCAAATCTTTACCACGCTCCTAAAATTAAACACAATTTTATTAAACCGTTGTTTTACACTAATGAAATCTATAAAATTTGCGCTTTTGGGATTAAGCATAGGCTTGGCAGCTTGCCATTCTGCCAATAAAACAGATCAGAACAAGACAGATTCAATGAATTTAGCATCGGCTACAATGCAAGCTGTTGATGAAAGATTTTTGATTGTGGCCGGTCGTTCTATAGGCGAAATTACACTCGGAGAAAGTATGGAACAGGTTGGAATAAAATTGGGCAGGCCAGATGCAGGTGATGCCGCAATGGGAAAAGCATGGGGGATTTGGTATAGCGACGATTCGACAGGGAAACATCCTAACGAAATTGCAGTATATTCTTCCTATCGCGATACAAGCATGCTTATAAAAGATGTGAAACAGATCAGGATCACCTCCAATAAGTTTAAAACAAAAGATGGTTTGGCAACGGAGAGTACTTTGGAAGATACAAAACAGAAATTTCCATCCGTTAAAAAGCTTTCTGCTTATTTAAACGAAGATAATGATACTGTAACGGTTTACGACGCCCAAAAAGAAGGGATTGGCTTTGAATTTTTAAAGGGAAAAAGCATTTCTTTAACCGTTCATCCGGCAAATACTCCTGTTAATGCAACTTATTTAGCATTGCATCCACAATGGAAACTGATTAATTAAAGAGATTGAGATCGGAGATTTGAGACGTCAGATGGGCTAGTTGGCTGATGGTTCATGGTCAATTGCCAGGGTGGGGGTAGCCCATGACTATTAACTATTCAACCATTGACTATCAACAAAATATCGATTATATATAAACCTCGCAGGTTTAACTCGTCGTTTAATTTATTTTTAAAGGACTAGTTGAGGGCTGAAGCCGTTTAAAAACCTGCGAGGTCTGAATTTTATTTAATAACCGCTTCAAATGGCATTCTGGCCTGAATTCCAGAGCTTGCCATTACCTTTTTCATTTGTTGGTAAAGCATGTAATTATCGCCAAGTTCTTGTTTGGTATAATAGGTTTTAATTCTGTCGGTACCTTCATCCATTAACGATTTCCATGGATCAATTACATCCGGGTATTCTACAACCTTATAATTCTTTAATTTAGCTTTTTTAGCCGCCGCCTTAATGGCATCGTTAAAACTCCCAATTCTATCGGCTAAGCCAATTTGAACGGCATCTGTTCCAATCCAAACATGGCCACCGCCAATGCTATCGATATAAGCTTTACTTTTCTTTCTGCCATCGGCCACACGGCTCACAAAACCGCTGTAAATTCTGTTTAATTCATTTTGGATGATGAATCTTTCACCAGCAGTCATAGGGCGGTTAGTGGCCATAATATCGGCGTATTTACCAGTTTTAACGCCATCAAATGTAATTCCCAGTTTGTTGGTCATTAAATTTTGGAAATTCGGGATAATACCAAATACACCGATAGAACCTGTAATGGTATTCGGCTGCACAAAAATACTATCAGCAGCACAACCAATATAATAACCGCCTGATGCAGCCACATCGCCAAACGATGCAATAACAGGTTTTTCTTTTCTGGTTAATACCACTTCTCTCCAGATTACGTCCGAAGCAAGTGCGCTGCCTCCAGGAGAGTTTACGCGTAAAACCACCGCTTTAATGTTATCATCTAAACGTGCTTTTCTAATAGCTCTCGAAATACGTTCCGAACCAATCTGGCTATCAGAACCTTCACCGCCATTAATTTCGCCATTGGCATAAATCACCGCAACTTTGTCTTTTCCTTCGCCTGTATCGCTATTGTTTTTAGCGTAATCGTTAATCGAAATCGAACGGACATTCTCTCCTCTGGTTCTACCCGATAATCCTTTTAATTCCTCTAAAATCTGATCTTTATACTTTAAAGCATCAATCATTTTAAAGTTTACTGCATCTTGCGGCTGCTGCACTTTGTAATTATCAGCAATGTTATAAAGACTATCTTTTTGGATATTTCTGCTTTGCGCAATATCGGTCAAAAAAGTATTGTACAAACCGCCAACATAAGCTGTAACCTGTTTGCGGTTGTAATCGCTCATTTTATCTAAAATAAAAGGTTCCACAGCACTTTTGTAGTTTCCTACGCGGATGACCTGCATTTCTATACCAACTTTTTCTAATGTTCCTTTAAAGAAAGTTAATTCAGAGCTAAAACCCTTAAATTCTAAAGCACCTTCGGGATTTAGATATACCTTATCAGCTACTGAAGCTAAATAATAAGCTCCTTGGGTATACACTTCGCTGTAGGCAATAATTTTCTTGTGAGATTTTTTGAAATCGATCAGTGCATTTCTAACCTCACGCAGGGTTGCAAAACCAGCATTTGGACTGCTTACATTCAGGTAGATACATTTAATATTATCATCTGTTTTGGCTTTTTGCACCGCTTTTAGGAAATCGTTTAAGCCTATACCATCTTTTTCTTCGCCACCAACAATTGGCAGGTTTCCGAATGGATTTTTTGGCGTACGTTCTGTAATGGCCTGGTCTAAATTCAGGAATAGTACCGAATTGTTAGACACAACAACGGTTTTGTCGCTATCAATAGAAGATATTAAACCTACAACAACTACGAAGCAGATCACAAATACAATTACTATTGATAAGAAAAAGCCCAGCATAGAGGCAAATAAATACTTAAAGAATTCTCTCATTTAAATGTTTTAATTTTGTGTTGTAAAGATATAAAAATACATGATGCTTAATAAAGCTTTAGAGTACAACACTGCTTATTTGTTACTGGGTGGGAATTTGGGCGATAGGGAGGCGAATTTGAAAAAAGCCATCGAACTATTGAACGATAAAATGGGTAAGGTGATAGCCATCTCATCTCTTTATGAAACCGCAGCATGGGGTAAAACCGACCAGCCTGCTTTTTTGAACCAGGCCGTAGGTTTACAAACCCGTTTAACGGCACTTGAAGTTTTAGAACGTGCATTAAGTATCGAACAGGAATTGGGCAGGGTAAGGAAAGATAAATGGGGAGAACGGTTAATTGATATCGATCTGATCCTTTTTGGTGATGAAATTATCAATATTCCAGATAAACTCCAGGTGCCTCATCCCTACATGCAGGATAGAAAATTTGTGATGGAGCCTTTGGCTGAGATTGCCCCTGAAGTTGTGCATCCTGTACTTGGAGAAACGATTTTGTCGATCTGCCGTAATATCGATGATCCCCTTGATGTTAAAAAGCTTTAATGCATCAAATTTCTAATGTATCGGAGGTGATCAAGGTTTATATTAGGGATCGCCCAGCTCGTATCTTTACCAATGCTATTAAGACTTTTAAAGCTTAAAACGAAAGAAAAGGCCCCTTCGACTACACTACCATTGACAGACTTCAATAAAAAGCGTCGTCATCTCGACTGAAGCGCAGCGAAACGGAGAGATCTATCTAAGCAGATTTCTCGACTGCGTTGCACTCCGCTCGAAATGACGAAAGCTTGAGGAAGTTATCTCCTTAAACTTCTACGTCATTCATATTGATTTTTATAAAATAAATTATCTCTCTGGATTATTTATTTGGAGTTACTACCCTAAAATGTAATACTGATAAAGCAATATACAGCACCAATACAAAAGGAATAGCTGCAAATTTTAGAAAAGCAATTAATATTGCCGACAGGATAAGGAAGATAAATTTGATCTTATTTTTCGCCCAGCTTAAATCGCTGAATTTTAAAGAGAATATTTTGATTTCGCTCACCAATAAGAAACTCGTAATGGCAGTAATGGCAATCAATAGTATGCTAGAGGAAATGATCTGGGGATAATCATTTGCAATAAACGGTAAGGAGCAAATAAACAAAGTATTCATCGGGGTATTTAAACCAATAAAATCTTCTGTTTGCCTTTCATCATTGTTAAATTTAGCTAACCGCAATGCCGAAAAAATAGTAATTAAAAAACCAAAATAGGGAAGGTACTCAGATGAATAATCGCTGGCTTTTAAAAGTTGAAACATGATTACACCCGGTAAGAATCCAAAACTTACCATATCTGCCAAAGAATCCAGGTCTTTTCCTATTGCTGATTTAACATTTAATAAACGGGCAACCATGCCATCAAAGAAATCGAAAATTCCGGAGAAAATAACGAAATAGGCGGCGGTTTCTAAATTGCCTTTAAATGCAAATACGATTCCGATACAACCAGATAAAAGGTTTGCACAGGTAATCGCATTAGGAAGATGTTTTTTTAGCATGGGGTCTAAGGTTTAAGGTTTAGGGTGTAAGGTTTAGGCATCCAATTAGGAAACCTTAAGCCTTACACCTTTTACCTTTAAGCTTTATCTTAGCTGTTCATCGAAATTAAGAACTCTTCGTTACTTTTTGTTCCTTTTATTTGTGATTGAACAAATTCCATTGCTTCCTGGCTGTTCATGTCAGCAAGGTGGTTACGTAAAATCCACACGCGTTGCAAAATATCTCTATCGAGCAATAAATCGTCGCGACGGGTACTTGATGCCGTAATATCAATTGCAGGGAAGATACGTTTGTTAGATAATTTACGATCTAATTGTAACTCCATGTTACCTGTTCCTTTAAATTCTTCGAAGATCACCTCATCCATTTTAGAACCTGTATCGGTTAATGCGGTAGCTAAAATGGTTAGTGAGCCACCATTTTCGATGTTACGTGCCGCTCCGAAGAAACGTTTTGGTTTGTGTAACGCATTTGCATCAACACCCCCTGATAATATTTTACCTGATGCCGGTGCAGTTGTATTGTATGCTCTGGCCAAACGGGTAATCGAATCTAAAAGAATTACCACATCATGTCCGCTTTCTACCAAACGTTTTGCTTTTTCTAAAACAATATTGGCAATTTTAACATGGCGTTCAGCCGGCTCATCAAAAGTAGAAGCAATAACCTCAGCCCTTACACTACGAGCCATATCGGTAACCTCTTCCGGGCGCTCATCAATTAATAAGATAATTAAATAAACTTCCGGATGGTTTTTGGCAATTGCATTGGCTACTTCTTTAAGCAGGTTCGTTTTACCTGTTTTTGGTTGCGCTACAATTAAACCACGCTGTCCTTTACCAATTGGCGTAAATAAATCCATAATACGGGTAGAGTAGTTGCTGTTATCCGTAAATAAATTTAATTTTTCTGTTGGGAAAAGTGGCGTTAAATAGTCGAAAGGAACACGGTCGCGAACCTCAGCAGGAATTCTGCCATTAATGGTTTCTACGCGAACGAGTGGGAAATATTTTTCGCCTTCTTTTGGCGGACGGATACTACCTTTTACGGTATCACCAGTTTTTAAGCCAAAAAGTTTTATTTGCGACTGAGATACATAAATATCATCAGGAGAAGTTAAGTAGTTGTAATCTGCCGAACGCAAGAAACCATAACCATCGGGCATAATTTCTAAAACACCCTCATTTGTAATTACGTTATCGAAATCCAAGTTAGAATAACTGTTTTCGTTTTTGTGGTGATTGCCACCGCCTGGTTGTTTTTGCTGACGGTTTTCGTCGCGTTGCGGTTTTTCCTGCTTTTCTTTAGGCTCTTGTTTTTGCTTTGGAGCCACCGGAAGTACTTCAGCACTTTCTTCGATTAAGGCTGAGATAGGTTTTACACTTTCTTCAGCTTCAACAATTCTGTCGGGCTGTCTTTCAGGTTGTTGATGGTGCTGCGGTTCGTCAAATAAGGTTACCGAATCTCTTCTTCTTTCAATTGGCGCTGCAGGCTCATCTTTGCTTAACCTTGCTCTTTTTTTAACAGGCTTGTCGGCTACAACAGGCTTATCAGCTACGACAGCGTTTTCTGCTACTGCTGCTGAAGCAGCGGCTGCAGCAACTTTTGATGTTTTTGCAGCTTTAGTTTTAGGCGCAGGAGTAGCTGCAATAGGTTCGATTTCGCTATAAGGGTCTGCACCAGCTTTAGCGGCATTTATAATTTCCTGTTGGTGTAAAAGTACTTCAACAAGGTCGATTTTTCTTAGGGAGTCGGCACCTTCAATGCCATAGCTTTTTGCTAGCTCACGTAATTCTGTTGTGAGCTTATCATTTAATTCTGTTTTACTAAACATTCTAAATATATATGTTTCAAGAAATTTTTCATTTGTTTATAACGGATGTTTTCTGTTATAAATCTACACAGGCTTAAATATATTTGTGTTAGTGCAGGCCCGGCAGTTTCATTGTGTATAAATTCTTAAGGCTATAAAACATTATGAGTTCATTATAGAAATGCTCAAATTGTTTCATAACTGTTTACAAGCTGAATAAAAAGCGAAATTGGCCTTTAAAAAATGGTAACAAAAAACAAGTCTTGATAAATTTTTCTGGGATATTCAGATAAACGGTTGAGAAATTATGTTGCAATTGTATGTATTTGAAACGTAATCTGCAAGCAAAAGTTTAAAATGTTTATAAAAATAATTAGTGTGAGCATTATTTTGTCGCTCAGAAAACTTAAAAATCTTCATATTTGCAGCAAATAAGCCCATATATGACAAAGCAACAACTTTTCGAGCAGATACAAAAAAAACGTTCATTTTTATGTGTCGGATTAGATTCTTCGTTAGATAAAATACCAAAACACCTGTTAAAGTATGAAAATCCAATTCTGGAATTCAACAAACAGATTATAGATGCCACAAAAGATTTGTGTGTAGCTTATAAACCGAATACTGCTTTTTATGAGTGCTACGGTAAAAAAGGTTGGGAAACTTTAATCGAAACCTGGAAATATATTCCGCAGGATATTTTTTCTATTGCAGATGCCAAACGTGGCGATATTGGAAATACCTCTGCCATGTATGCCGAAACATTTTTTAATGCTGCATCGTCTGAGATGAGTTTCGATTCGGTTACCGTTGCACCTTATATGGGGAGCGACTCGGTAACGCCGTTTTTAACTTTTAAAGATAAATGGGTAATTCTATTAGCCTTAACTTCGAACACCGGACATGCAGACTTTCAGTTGCAGGAAATTGGAGAAGACAGACTCTTCGAAAAAGTGATTAAAACCTCGCAAGCCTGGGCAACTAATGAGCAGATGATGTATGTGGTAGGTGCTACACGTGGTGCGGCATTTGGCGATGTACGTAAACTGGCACCAGATCACTTTCTTTTGGTACCAGGCGTAGGTGCACAAGGTGGAGATTTAAGTGAAGTGTGTAAATATGGGCTAAATTCGCAATGTGGATTGCTGATTAATTCTTCCAGAGGGATTATCTATGCCAGCCAAGGGGAAGACTTTGCCGAAAAAGCCAGGGAAGAGGCCTTAAAACTTCAAAAGGAGATGGAGCAGATCCTAGTTAACGCTGATCTTGTTTAGGCAAATAGTTTTTCTTTTAACCCCAAGACCACAAAGAAAGTTACCTGTTTTCAAATGAATGCCACTTGGTTTAAAACTTTGTGCCGCTTTGCGCCGAACTTGGTGTTCTTTGCGGTTAAAAACTGCTCATGAAATCAAAAATAGATCTTAAACTCATACTCGCCCTATTTGGCGTGGCTTTGATATGGGGCACAACATATTTAGGAATAAGGGTTGCCGTAGAAAGTATTCCGGCCTGGTATGTAACGGCCATTCGTCAATCTGTTGCTTCAATAATTATATTGGTTCTGTTAATTAAACAGAAGGAATTAAAATGGATTGGATGGTCGAGTTTTAAACGACAAATCTTATTGTCTATTTTAATGGTGGTAATTGCCAATGGCATGACAACCGTTGCTGAAAAGACTATTCCAAGTGGATTGGCTTCCTTAATTAATGCCACCTCTCCCTTGCTCGTATTTCTCGGATGCGTATTTCTAGGGATTCAAAAGGCAAGTTTAAAGGGATTTATTGGCGTTTTTATCGGTTTTTTAGGTATTGTTTTTATTTTTAGAGACGGTTTGAATGATTTGCTTGAACCAGGTTACCGGAACGGGATTTTATCTTTGATAATTGCGGTTTCAGGTTGGACAGTCGGCACCATTTATTCGAAGAAACACAGTGGTAAACCTCAATATATTTTTTTAAATCTATTTTACCAGTTTGTGTTTTCGGCCATTATTCAGTTGGGCTTAGCAATGGTGTTTTCTGGTAAGGCTGATGTAAATTCCTGGAAAACAGAAAGCATATTTGCCACTGTTTATTTGGCTGTGTTCGGGTCTGTTTTGGGTTATTTCTGTTATCATTATGCCCTAAAAAGGGTTTCAGCATCCGAAGTTTCTATCCTAACTTACTTTAACACCATTATCGCGATATTTTTAGGTTGGTTAATTTTAAATGAAAAGGTAGGTATTGACTTAGTAGTTGCAACCGTTTTAATTATTGCAGGGGTTTTTATTACCAATTATAAAAAGAAGGCTGAAGTTAAAGTGACCTAAAATTATTTCTAATCTTACCTGACCTCAAACGTCATGCTGAACTTGTTTTATTAGTAGTTTTTATAGCTTTAAAGGTCTAATAGCTACTTCGTGGTCAGCATCTTTTTTGCATGTAAGACCCTGAAATAAATTCAGGGTGACGTCGCGCATAATTAAAAGCTCAAAATTTAAACTTATAAGTTAGTTGTAGCCAAATAAATTCATTATCTTCAAGAATGAATTTTCCGGAAGATTTTCTTCATTACGTTTGGCAGTTCAGGTCGTTTGATTTTAACGATCTGCAAACCACTCGTGGAGAAAATCTGAAAATCATAAACCCAGGCTTGCTCAATAAGGATGCCGGTCCTGATTTTTTTCATGCAAAAATCGAAATTGGCAATACTACCTGGGCGGGAAATGTAGAAATTCATTTAAAATCGTCTGATTGGTTAAAGCACAACCATCAGGTTAATCCTGTATATGAAAATGTAATCCTGCATGTAGTTTACGAGCATGATGCCGAAATAAAAAGGATGGATGGATCCATTTTGCCGGTTTTAGAATTGAAGAACCGGATTTCTACTGATCTGATTAGAAAATACGAAAATCTGTTCCTCACTTTAACTGATTTTCCTTGTATTTCTCAAATTGGGAGGGTAGATGAGTTGATTGTAGATTCTTTTTTATCAAGAACCTTAGTGGAGCGTTTTGAGCAGAAAACAAATGCTGTTACAGAAACCTTAAATGAATTAAACGGGAATTGGGATGAGACTTTCTACCGGTTCATGGCGCGTAATTTTGGATTCAAAATAAATGCTTTGCCTTTCGAGTTGTTTGCCAAAGCAGTTTCGCAGCATATTTATGCCAGGCATAAAAATAATCCACATCAAATAGAAGCATTGGTTTTTGGTGCCGCTGGTTTTTTAAACGATCAGTTTGAGGAAGAATATCCCCGAAAGTTAAAAACCGAATTTCTGTTTCTTCAAAAGAAATATAACATTACACCGGTTGACGTTTCGATGTGGAAATTTATGCGGATGCGTCCTCAAAACTTTCCAACCATTCGTTTAGCACAATTTGCCGCATTAATTATAAAAGCCAATCATCTTTTTTCTAAAATTATGGAAATAAAGAATGTGGCTGAACTGCATACCTTATTTGAAAACCTGCCGGTAAATGATTACTGGAAAACACATTATCATTTTAAGAAAGTAGCTTCTGGAGTGAATACCCAAATTGGAAAAACATCTGTAGATAGTGTCCTGTTAAATACTGTCGCCTTGTTTTTATTCGCTTATGGCAAACATACAGCTACACCATATTATATCAGTAGAGCGATAAAACTGTTAGAAAGTTTGCCAGCTGAGCAAAATGCAATTACCGATAAATTTACAGGAGCAGGAGTGAAGATGGCGAATGCATTTGCCTCTCAGGGAATTTTGCAGCTAAAAAAGCAATATTGTGATGAGAAAAAATGCCTATCTTGTGGTATTGGAATTAAAATTTTAAAGCAGGCCTAACCAGATTCTGATTTCCAGTAAAACTTTCTACCTAATAATCCGTTTTTATATTATGGAATTTCCACACGAGCTAAGAGAACTATATCCTAATCTGATTATTGAGGTTAGGGGTAATGCCGATGCCTTAACTGTTATTTTAAACAAAGATGTTGATGTCCATAAATTTAAGGCAGAACTGATCAAAAAGTTTTCAGGACTGACAGAACAGCAAACACTTTTTATTAAACATGAGGATAGACAGGATTTCGAGAAATTGGTTTTGCAATAATGAGTGAGGTTATGCGATTGAAATTTAACCAATTAAATTTCATAAATTAGCGTTTGAAAGCAAAATGATGGTTTTGGTTCGGATAATTTTTATCTAGTGCAGTGCGATTAATATTTTAAAATAGGCATAAAATGTTCCAGAGAATTATAACTTATTTTGAGCAGCAGAGTTTTGGCGTTTCTACTTATTTGGCCAATAAGCTGAATATGAGTACAGCTAAAGTGCGTCTGTTTTTTATTTATTCGTCGTTTTTGGCGGTGGGTTTTCCTATATTATTCTATTTTTTGGCAGCCGTTGTGCTCGATATCAGAACGTATATGAAAAGAATGCGGTTGAGGATATGGGAATAGTTCAGTTTTCAATTGGCAGTATTCAGTTATCAGTTAAATCAACTGAAAATGCAAACTATAAACTGAGAATCGAAAACTAGTCATCGTCTCTTAAAATTTCTGCAATTTCATTAAAGCCTTTTTCTGCGGCTAAATCTGCAGGTAGTTTTCCGCCTTCCATGCGTAAAGAAACATCTGCGCCGTGTTCTAACAATAAAATAATCAATTCAATATTTCCCAATTGTGCGGCAGTATGTAAAGGAGCTAAGCCTGCTTTCTGACAAACATTCGGGTATGCGCCCGCATCTAACAGCATTTTAGTGATATTGAAATTATTAGCGGCAACTGCCGAGTGAATGGGGAATACATTAAAGCCATTTTTTGATGCCAGGTTAACATCAGCGCCTTTTAAAACCAGAAAACGGGCTAATTCTTCATGTCCGAAATAGCAGGCTAAACCAAGCGGTGTAAAACCATCTTCAGAAAATTCGTTTATACTCTGCGGGTTTTGAAAAATCAATAAGGTAGCAGCGTCAAATTTACCAACTGCACAGGCTTCAAATAAGGTTAAATTATCTACAAACTCAGCAATTAAGTCGGCTATTTCTTGCTTTTTTGTAGTAACAAGCCAATAATAGTGGCGAAATATGATGAGAAGTATCAACATTCGCCAATTTTGGATTTTCAACCAAAATTTCTTTTACTGCTTGTACGTTTCCGGCCTCAATTTGTTCTTCGAGTTGCGCTATGCTCATCATATTGTTTCAAAAATCGCTTTAAATTAACTAAAATTAAGGAATTGTAAGCTTTAATGCCTAAATATATATAGTGTAAGGCAATCTACCAAGACCTCAGCGGTTAAAAAACTATTATATCTCCAAAAGAACCATCGTGTGAAAATTGCCAACTGAAAGCTGCCAACTGATTTGGCGTTCCCCAATCCCGTGAAATACGGAAAGGGGCGGGCTTTGCAGGGCTGCGCTTCGCTCCGGTACCGATGAAGGATCGGTACTGAACCCTTACAATCCCTAACGCAAGGGCCCAACGTTTTAATCAGCAATTAATCTTAAAGTCTAGGTAGTACAGAACTGGGTTAAATAAACCTGATAGAACGAAAAGCCCGGAACGAGGTATCCCGATTCATCCTATCGTGTGGACACATCTCTGTGGATATCCCAACCCTGCATTGATGCTTTAAAATACTTGATGCCTATCCAAAGGGTAGTAATTCCTGGGTGCCTGTTACTTTCGTAGCCTTTCCATCCCCCAAGTCTGGCTATTGCCCATACATACCTCTTTAGGTCTTTTGCCTGATATGGGTTTTTCTGCTTTTGGGTTTTCCCTTCAAGACGGATTATCCGATGATCAAGAAACTCCTGCTCCTGGGCCGTAAAACAGGAATCTGCTGACAGCTCTATCTCAGGCTCTGCATAGGAGAGTCTCATAAGAAACAGTTTGATCACCACTTCCATGATCAGTATAGAAAGTTTTTTAACCGAAGAGGCGTATTCAAGTTCCGATGCTTCTATGTTGTATCCCTCTTTCTTAAGTATCTTGAATACTTCCTCTATAGTCCATCGCCAGCTGTACCATTCTATACAGGCCTTTGCCATTTCGATACTTTCTACAGGAAGGGTAGTCAGCAACCTCCAGCAGATACTGTCCTCTCCTGCGTAGCCAACCTCTTTTGCCTCTACCATAAACAGGGGTACTGTAGTGGGCAACCCCTTGCTGGTACCCTTTGTGCTTTTTATTTCGATATCTCTATACCTGACCTCTATTTTAGCAGTCCGCTTTTTCCGTTTCCCCTTGGCGGCTACAGGAAGTTCGTAGTATCCTGCTGACTCATAGGCGGAAAGGCAATCGAAAAGCTTGGTCTTATCGCCCAGCGTTCTGTTGGATCTTGCCCGGACCAATAGATCGGTGTGCCCATCTGGAATGAGCGCAAACTGTTCATATATATCGCCCTCTCTGTCCTGAACGATCAGCATACCCTTTACAACATCGCTTAATGCAGATTTGGTATTGTTCGAAGCCTCGATCCATTTATAGGATTCTTTCTCTTCTATAGGCAGCGATTGGTACTGACGCTCAAATTTTGAGCTAAACTCCAGCGGTCGGTTCCATATCTTAATGTCAGAGTAACCATAGGGAATGCAGTTCTCTGCATCAACAACCAGGCTTGGATGTATAAAAAAGCCAAGCCCCTTAACTTTGTTTGCATTGGTGGTGCCTAGGCCACTGGTTTTATTTATCCTATTCCCGTGACTACTAAGGTTAATCTCGGTAGTGTCCTGAAAGCAGATAACATATCTGCCTGAACATGCTGCTTTACAGTTCCCAATAAGGTTGGACAAGAGTTCATCCTCGCTTATCCGTTCATTCAGGAGAAAACGGTAGAAGCCTTTTGCGGATGCATCATCATCTGTAAGTTGCCGTATCGAATGAACACTCCGGCTAAAAAGGTCATTTAAAATCTTATTCCCTCTTAAAAGTAAACGATGATCCCCTAAATCTGTAAATTCTCGATGCATATCAAGCGCAAAGTAAATAAAAAGATGTGTCCACACGATAGGATTCATCGGGAAGGACTTGAAGTGATAGCGGGACTGTTATAACCGAAGTACACAGAACCCTGCTTTTCCCCGCTCTGTCCGTAGAGTTAAGCATAGCGTCTCTATGGATATAAGAATAAAATTGAGTTTATAAACTCAATTAAAACGAGTCACAGACTCTTTTCTATTATTAATCCGTAGAGCCCTTCGGAACTCTACGGACAGATATGCTTTGGGTACTTTGGCGCTCCAAAATGCGCCAGCATTCTTGAGCACAGCTAAAAACAACGTTGACTGCGAAAAACTACCTTGCCCCGCGGCAAAGAGCGGAAAAATCAATGTTTGCGTTTAATTAATTTTTTTTTTGCGAAATGACTACCTTTTAGTAGCAGGAAAGATGCTGAAATAAATTCAGCATGACGATCGCCTTCGGAACGTGTACTAAAAAACAAATATAGGATTAACAAAAGATGTGTCCACACGATAGGTGAAATACGGAAAAGGGTCGGGCTTTTGCAGGGCTGCGCTTCGCTCCGGTACCGATGAAGGATCGGCACTGAACCCTTACCATCCCTAACGCAAGGGCCCACCATTTTAATTAGCAATTAATCTTAAAGCCTAAGCATTACAGACTTGAGTTAAATAAACCTGATAGAACGAAAAGCCCGGAACGAGGTATGAGTGAGGACTTGAAGTGATAGCAGGACTGTTATAACAGAAGTGCGCAGAAGCCTGCTTTTCAGAATAATATGAACAGCCAAAGTCACCTATTAGGTCTGTGTTCGATATATAACATACCTTTAAAGGCCTCCTGTAGATATTTTTAATTCTTTGTCGTCACCCTGAATTTATTTCAGGGTCGATCTAGCAGGACAGATGCTGAAACAAGTTCAGCATGACGAACGCGTTAGGAAAAGTGCCTAAAATTGGGCGCTGTGAATAAAAACTAATAGAGCTGAAGTTATAAGGTTTATAATAAAAATCCCGTTTAACCTCTCCAGGCAAAACGGGACAAAACCTAAAACAAAATCCGTTTCATTTGATAAAACGTAACAACTTGTGTGTTGTTAAAATAATAGACAATAATTTCTGTTTAAGGTTTAATGCCTGATGAATATTTTTATTTAATTTAAGGCACATTATAAATAAAAGGTATAACTATATATATCCTCTGGTTAGATGCGTTGTTTTGAAAAGAGGAGGCATGGTAGGAAGCATATAACAGCAATGGTTGCAATTTGTAATTATTTTTTTTGTTAGGCTTTCGTTAATGCTGCGCAGTTTTATCTAAGTTTGTTCAATATTAAATTATTTAGGATAGAAAATGTCGGTAAGGGGTAACCAGTTTAAAACCAATACATTCAGAGATAAAGGTGCAGAAAGTGCACCCGGCAGATCATCATCAGGTAGACAGCCGAAAGAAAAAAGAGATTTTTTGCCAAGCTTCGATTTGGCAGACGGCCGTGCAGTTAAAATTGCAGGTCTGTTTTTTGTGATATTGTCATTATACTTTTTAATTGCTTTTACCTCGTATTTATTTACCTGGCAAGATGATCAGAGTTACGTAATCGACGCAAATGGCGGTTGGAGCAATCTTTTTAAAACAACAGAAGAACTAAAAGAAGCTGGTGTTTCCATACCTGTAGTTCAAAACTGGTTAGGCAAGTTTGGTGCCCTGTTATCGCACCAGTTTATTTACGAATGGTTCGGTATTGCCTCTTTCCTGTTCGTTTTGGCCTTTTTTATTATTGGTTACCGTTTATTGTTTAAAGTTAAAATCCTTTCTATCTCTAAAACATTAGGTTATAGCTTTTTCTTTTTACTGTTTATTTCATTAACCTTAGGTTTCGCACATAGTTTTTGGTCAGAATCGCCACATTATTTAGAAGGCGAGTTTGGGTATTGGAGCAGTAAATTATTAGGTGCCCAAATTGGCGCAGCTGGTGTTGCCGGATTAATCGCTTTTGCCGGATTAACTATTTTAATCATTGCGTATAATATCGATTTTAAATTTCCTGAGCGTAAAGAGAAAGAAGTTTACCTTGATAACGAAACGCCAGATTACGTAAACGACATTAGGGAGCAAGCTGTAAAAAACAATCCTTTCGAAGAACCATCAACACCCATTGAATTTCCGGTACGCGATAAGCCAGTAGGTAACGAACGTAAGCAACAAAATGTGGTATTACAGCCAAGCCGTTATGAAGAAAAAGAAGCGGAAGAAACTGTGGCACCTGTTGTATTATCTCCATTGGCTACCAATTTGCCATTGGCTACTGCTGCGGCTTCATCACTGCCTTTAGTGGTAGAGCCACCAATTGAAGCTGAAAAGGAACCTGCTTTTACGATCGAAAAAAATGAAGATGATAAAAAGTCGGACGATCTGGTTGAGCAGTTTGGTAATTATGATGAAAAATTAGATTTATCTGGTTACAAGTATCCAACAATTGATTTGCTCGAAAATTACGGTACCAATAAAATTTCGGTAAATGCCGAAGAATTGGAAGCCAATAAAAATAAAATTGTAGAAACGCTTAATCATTACAATATTGAAATTGATAAGATTAAGGCAACCATTGGCCCAACGGTTACCCTTTACGAAATTATTCCGGCCCCTGGGGTAAGGATTTCGAAGATCAAGAACCTGGAAGATGATATTGCACTTTCATTAGCAGCCTTAGGTATCCGTATTATCGCACCAATGCCAGGTAAAGGTACCATTGGTATCGAGGTACCCAACCAACACCCGGAAATGGTGCCGATGCGCAGTATTCTAAATACCGAGAAATGGGTTCAAAACACGATGGATTTGCCTATTGCTTTAGGTAAAACCATTAGTAATGAGGTTTTTATAGCAGATTTAGCTAAAATGCCTCACTTATTGGTGGCTGGGGCAACAGGTCAGGGTAAATCGGTGGGTATTAACGCCATCCTGGTTTCGCTGTTATTTAAAAAACACCCTGCACAACTTAAATTTGTACTGGTCGATCCGAAAAAAGTAGAGTTAACCCTATTCAACAGAATTGAAAGGCACTTTTTAGCTAAACTACCGGGAGAGGCCGATGCCATTATTACCGATACTAAAAAAGTAGTAAATACTTTAAACTCACTTTGTATCGAAATGGATCAACGTTACGATTTACTGAAAGATGCGCAGGTTAGGAATTTAAAAGAATATAACGATAAGTTTGTAAAACGCAAGCTTAATCCAAATAACGGTCACCGTTTTTTACCTTTCATTGTTTTAGTGGTTGATGAGTTTGCTGATTTAATGATGACGGCAGGTAAAGAGGTTGAAGCACCAATTGCACGTTTGGCACAATTGGCCAGGGCGATCGGGATCCATTTGGTTCTGGCTACACAGCGTCCATCGGTAAATATTATTACAGGTACTATTAAAGCTAACTTCCCGGCCAGGTTAGCCTTTAGGGTGTTATCGAAAATCGATTCGCGGACCATTTTGGATAGTGGTGGCGCCGATCAGTTAATTGGCCGTGGTGATATGCTTTTATCTACAGGAAGCGACTTAATCAGGCTACAGTGTGCTTTCGTTGATACACCTGAGGTAGACCGCATTTCTGAATATATTGGTAACCAACGTGGTTATGCCGATGCTTACCAACTGCCAGAATATATAGATGAAGCAGGAGAGGGAAGTAAGGCCGATTTTGATCCTAACGAGCGTGATAAGTTTTTTGAAGATGCAGCCAGACTCATTGTAATGCATCAGCAGGGTTCTACCTCATTAATACAGCGTAAACTTAAATTAGGCTACAACAGGGCAGGCCGGATTATCGACCAATTAGAGGCCGCCGGTATTGTTGGCCCTTTTGAAGGAAGCAAGGCCCGCGAGGTTTTATATCCCGATGAATATTCTTTGGAACAGTTCTTGAATAATATGAATGACAAAGACTAGATTAAACCAATACAAAAAAATCTACTCTAACGTTTCAAAGGAAAAATTTAAAAAAGAAAAGATGAAGAAATTAATTTCAGCATTAATGGTTGTAGTTGCTTTTACAACTTCAACTTATGCTCAAACTGATGCGAAAGCTAAAGCCATTTTAGCAGAGGTAAGTAAAAAATACAAATCGTATAATATTGTAAAAACAGATTTTACCTTCACTTTGGATAATCCAAAAGCTAAAGTAAAAGAAACCCAGCAAGGTACTTTGTATGTTAAAGCCAATTCCAATAAGTATAAAGTAGCCATGACTAACCAGGAGTTATTTAGCGATGGTAAAAGCCAATGGACTTATTTGAAAAAAGACAAAGAGGTGCAAGTGAGCAATGTAGATAATAGTGGCGATGCCATTAATCCTGCTAAGATTTTTATGGTTTATGAAAAAGGATTTAAGTATGTGTACACTGGTGAACAAAAAGCAGGTGCCAAAACTTATCAAATGATTGATTTAACGCCTGTTGATGCTAAAAAATCGATTTTTAAAGTTCGTTTGAGTATCGATAAAGCGGCTAAACAAATTGCCAATGTGGTATTGTTCGATAAAAATGGCAACAAATACACCTACAACGTAAGAACTTTTTCTCCAAACGTAAATGTACCAGAAACTACTTTTGCTTTCGATGCCAAAAAATATCCTGGTGTTGAAGTGGTAGATTTAAGATAATAATTTATTACCGCCAAGGCGGGATGAAACCTGGAGGTTCAGTTGGAAGCAGCTGAACCTTTTTTGTTTAATAACAATTTAGCCATTTATAACTAAGATGCGCTAATATGACTTAGGTGGTGAAAAAGCTAGGATGGGTAAAATGCCTTAATCACCTAAGTTTTATTATGTATAGTCCTAAGGCGGTCGTCATGCTGAACTTGTTTCAGCATCTTTCCAGCTATTAACTGGCCTTGCTTCCTTAAGAAGGCACAAATGTCATTTTTTCCGCTCTATGCCGCGGGGCATGGTACTTTGGAGCGCCAAAGTACCCAAAGCGCTTTGTCAATCCAGCAATGTGGCTTTCTCACCGCCCACGCTCATCAAAAAAACAGCGGCACTTCGTTTTGTGTTCAATACCTTTTAACCTTAAACGCAGCGGATAAGAACACAAAACCACTGCGTTTCAGGCTTGGTAGTGCTACTTGTTCTTTTCTACACCTGTTTTTTTGATTCTTCTGCCACTTGGGATTGACGGCGTTCTTCGGTAAAACCTGTGGTTTATTGACGTAAGTTAGCAAAGCGCCTAACCCAGGTGCAATAAACAGGGACGGGCACGATTCCTGAAATTGTTCGGGATGAGTAAAGCGGATGGCAGGAATTCGTAACCAATTGCTGCAGAAGCCTGATTTTCTAAATGTTTTAGAAATGAACATAGTGGTTGATAAATTTTTCATCGGGTATTTATGAATGCTGCGCAGATTTATCTAAGTTTGTTTCCAATGTCATTGCCACTAACAAACCATACTTTAGAGAAATTAGAAGCCCTGCTTTTTGCTATGGGTTATAAGGTGCGTTACGAGAAAGGGAACTTTAAAACGGGTTCTTGCCTGCTCGAGCACAATAAGGTTGTTGTAGTAAATAAATTTTCAAACCTGGAAGGAAAAATTGCCGCATTGGTTACCCTGGTTAAGCAAACCAATACCGACGAAAATTTGTTAGAAGAAAAACAACGACAATTTTATCTATCCCTACAACAAACAGAATTATTTTAATGGAGATAAAAAACTACAATTACATCAACAGAAAGGAAAGTTTAAACAGATGAAAGTTACTTTTTTAGGCACTGGTACATCACAAGGCGTTCCTGTAATTGCGTGTAGTTGCGAAGTTTGTTTATCTGCTGATCAAAGAGATAACCGGTTAAGGACATCGATTTTAATAGAAACTATTGATAAAACGATTGTGGTAGATAGTGGTCCTGATTTCCGTTACCAGCTTTTGCGCGAAAAGGTAAAAGATCTGGATGCTGTTCTCTTTACCCACGAACATAAAGATCACATTGCCGGTTTAGATGATATCAGGCCATTTAATTACCTGCTGCATAAGGTAATTGATGTTTATGCGACCGATAGGGTGCAAACGGCGTTGAAAAGGGAATTTTATTACATTTTTGCTGAAACCAAATACCACGGTTTGCCGCAGATTAATCTCCACACGGTAACCAATGGCGAAGATTTTAAAATTGGCGAAAGTACAATTATTCCGTTTGAAGTGATGCATCATTTGTTACCCATTACCGGCTACCGGATTGGCGATTTTACTTACATTACCGATGCTAAAACCATATCGGAACCAAGTTTTGAAAAAATAAAGGGAACAAAAATATTGGTGCTCAACGCTTTGCAGAAAGAACCGCATATTTCTCATTTTACTTTAGGCGAGGCCATTGCCTTTGCAGAGAGGGTAGGTGCAGAAACCACTTATCTTACGCACATCAGTCATAATTTGGGTAAACATGCCGACGTAGAAAAGGACTTGCCTGCACATATTCGGTTGGCTTATGACGGTTTAAAAATAGAATTGTAAATGATTGTTTCACAAATCCAAAATTAAATTATATTTGCAGCATAAACCCAGGTGGCGAAATTGGTAGACGCACCAGCTTGAGGGGCTGGCGCCTGTATGGGTGTGGGAGTTCGAATCTCCTCTTGGGTACTTCACCGGAGATCAAGTTTTTTAATCTTGTCTTCGGTTTTTTATTTCCTATGGATTTGTGTTTTAGTAAAAATGATTATTAAGAATAATTAATTTGGTAACTATATACGACTTGGGACAGGAAAGGGCATAGAGATTAGTCAACTTTCCTTCCAATCTAATTATAGATCACGATTAATGTGAGTGTATTTGCACTCCTAAATCGCCCGTTAGGTATTTACCCATTCACATATCTTATAAATAAGGGATGTAATTCGGTGGAGGGTTTACAACAGTTCGGAAATAAACATATTTCTTTCGGCTTTGCATGTATTATGTAGATTGATGAGGAACTAAGAATTCAAAAAGATCGGGCTCTGGAATCGGTTCAGGTGGAGTAGATCTGATAATATGCGCCTCATAGTCAACGTTGAACGCACTGCCGGGATTAAGCCTGTTTTGTTTAGCCAGATACTCTCCAGCTGCCTTGAAATCATCTGCATGAAATGAGTTTTTCTTAAAAAGAATATCAGCTTCCTCTGGACTTTTGCCTTCGAACATCTTTGGATCGTCCTGAACAAGTTTTGTTAATCTCTCTAATACCGATCTTTTCCTAATATTGTTAAACTCCCTCATCGTTGGGGCTTTTGAATTATAGGAATTTAGCTCTGGAATAGGAATAAAGGTACAGCTAGGGTTTGCCTTTGGATATCTCGCAAATCTTGAATAGTCATCAAATCCCCAGTTGTTGTCAAGCTTGATCGAGAATATCGTTGAGCCCTGGCTTTCTTTAAAACTCTTTGTCGCTTCAATCTGTTTGCCCATATACTGGATCTCATCCTTGAAGTAAATATTCAAAAGAAACAATGCCGCTAGTGCATCGAAAAGATATTTTAAGCTACCGAATGTAAAGGAATTTGCACGGTCGTGCTTTAGGTTCTGATACGCGTTATTCCAACCGTAGGTATCCTTTTGAGTGATGGTGTTTTTGGTGTTTTTTGCGAACGGTAGGATTGTTCTATTTGTCTGGAAACAATTCACCGAACTCACGATCACTTCCTTTACCTCCAGGAAATAGATTGGATTGAGTACATCAAGACCGTCAAAATCAAACTTGAAATTCTTTTTAAGAGTTCCGAACTGGTTTTTAAATATTTCCTTTGTAATGGATTCGATTTCGATGCTCGCCCTTAACAACAGGTCAGATATCTTGGATGAATATACATTGAGCTGCGCATCATCGACATGTATGTTTGTCATCAGCGAATTGAGTTCAGTTTCCAAGTTGATATAAACGGGCCAAAAGAAGTTCGGTGACATATTTAGAATATTGAAATGAAAATATACAGTTAATATTTTAATAATGATGCTCAAGTTGTATATTTCAGTGAAATGGGTTCTTTCCCAATTTCATTAGTAAGCCTAGAGCCTAACTAAATATAGATGATCCCAAGCCCTTTCATAATACGTTATTAGAGTGTTTTCTTAAAGGAAATTGGATCTGAATAATTTAACTACCAAAAGTGGAGAAAACCCCGGAAGTTACTACTCTATTCAGGTTAAACTGGCTACCGATTTAATAACATCTTCCAATTTCTTAAATGTTGTACGTTGAAGGAGCATAATGTTTAACTCCTGGAATAAAAAGCCCCCACAATCTGCAGGAGCTCAAATTCAAATTATCTTTTCTTTTACCCCTCCCTCATCACTCAAAACTTCCTTTCCCATCAGCAACATAACTGTAAATTACCATATATTCGATGCCGTTCTTTTCAAAATATCCTATAGGAATATCACCTTTTTCAAAGTAAGCTGATTTACTTTCGAATGGAATGCCGCAAAGAATGGTATTAGGTTCTATTTGATGATAAACAACATCATTTCTATTGTTTGCAATAGCCATCAATGCTGATAAATTTTTGCCCGATCCTTTTTGATTATATTTTGGATGATGCGGGTGTTGATTGGCCGATACCCAGGCACCATTAGCCATTGGTTTATAAAATTTGCCTAAAGGGATATCGAAGCGGCGTGGCAAAAAACAAGAGGTTATTGTGCCATTGGTGGTGATGGTTCCGGTTTCTATAAAGAAATGGGTGATTTGAATCCAATGCCGGGTGAGCTGATACACATATTCCCGAATGGAATTTTGCCCATCTTCTAAAAATTCTGCCCATCCGGTGTAGCGTGGCAGAGTCATCATGATTTCAGAAACATTGCCATCAATATGATGTAAGGTAGCCTTTACCGCGCAAATGGAAGGTAATACATTAGTGTTGGCTGATTCAGCTGCAACCTGAGCAGGGAGCTGTGTGTTTTGGTTTTTACTTTTGGTAGTTCGCATAACCGTAAAATAAAGTATCCTGGTCGCTGCGAACTACCAAATAACTCTTCACAGAGAAATTGAAAATGTGGGACTACCACTCGACCAGGAATATTGTTAAAGAAATTTAATTGATTTTAGCTCTGTGTTTAAGTGAATGATGATATTAATTAGTAATTCGCATAGGCAATTTAGAAACAAAATTTTAAATCACAAAGAAAAATCTTAATTATTGAATGAAAAGTATCCTTGTCGCTGATAAATTAAACCTAATACTTTTTCGCCCTCAATACCCTGATTGCAGCTTGGTTTGGCATTCTCCACTTCAGTTCGGAGATCAGTGTTGCCAAAAATATCATTCCGCCTCCAATCAATAGCCTCGATGTAATTTCTTCTCCCAAAATAAAATGCGCTGCAAAAGCTCCGAAAATGGGTTCGAAAAGATAGATGATGGATACCCTTTCGGCGCTAATGTATTTTTGAGCAATATTCGATATGGTGTACATATATGCCGTCGAAAATAGTGCGCAAAAAATAATGCCAATCCAAAATGTTTCTTGCTGCGGAATCAAGGTGAGATTACCCTGAATTAAGGTTAATAGCAAAGTTAACATAGCGCAAGTGGCAAACATGGGTACAATGGTCGGGATAATATCGCCTGCCATCGATTCCTTTTCAATCTGGATGAGATATATGGCAAAGCAGAAAGCGCCGATAATGGTGTATATATCGCCGGTTCCGATACTGAATGTATCCGTAACCGATATTACAAACAGCCCAATTAGCGCCGTGAATGCCGCAATCCATATTTTTAGCACCGCAGGTTTTCGATAAATAAAAAGTTTTATCACCGGAATCATGACAACCGTTATGCCTGCTACAAATGAACATTGCGATGCTGAGGTATGGGTAATGCCCAGTGTTTGCAAATAAATGCCCAGTACCAGCGGAATAGCCAAACTGGCGCCTTTTTTAATAGTGGTTAAATCAAGCTTTTTTACATGTTTCCAGAAAATAACCGATAACACCATTGTGGCGAGTAAAAAACGGTAGAACAAAAACAGAACTGGTTGGTGCTGGCCAATAGCAAGCTTGGTAACAGAAAATGAAATTCCCCAGAAAGCGGTACCCAGTATCAATAAAATTAAAAAGAGGTTTCTTTTTTCCATTACGATACTTTTAATTCATTATCGTTAACCAATACTTTTTTCATCATCAAATCTGTTTGCTCATCATCGCCAAGCCAGAACTTATGTTTGTCGAAAGCTATAAAACCATTTTTTTCGTAGAATCTTAATGCTCTGTAATTTTCTTCCCACACACCAAGCCATACATAACTGGCCTGTATTTCCTGGGCAATATCAATGGCTTTTTGATAAAGCAGCTGACCAACTTTTTGACCGTAATATGCTTTTAGGAGGTAAATTCGCTCAATTTCAAGTGCATCAAGATTTAGCTTTTCGGTTTGCGCTTGCCCAATGTTGATTTTTAAATAACCAATCGCTTTTCCATCAAGCACCGCAAAATAAAACTGAGAATCTGGATTATTCAATTCCCCATTCAGTTTTTCTTCCGAAAAGCCTTTTTCGAGGTACTCTTTCATGTTATCCTCTGTGTTTACCGCGGCAAAAGCTTCGGAAAATGTTGTTCTTCCAATCTCCTGTAATTTTTTAATATCAGCCGGTGTTGCCCTTTCGATGATGATCTGCTCCATGGCACGAATGTAACAACTCTTTAAATGTAATAAAATGCTATTTTATCATTTATTAATGCGTATTTTGCATTAATGGATCTTCAACGAATTAAGTATTTTTTGGCCCTGTCAGAACAGCTTCATTATTGGAAAACGGCAGAGAAGGTAAATATCACACAATCAGCCCTTAGCCGCCAGATTCAGTCGCTTGAAAAAGAATTGGGTTTGCAACTTTTCGAGCGTAATAAACGAAATGTGAAACTCACCCCGGCGGGTAAATTCTTAAAAGAAAAGTGGGAAGTAGAGTTAAGTGAACTCGAATATATTCACCAATTTGCAAAACAGATCCATTTAGGTGAGCGTGGAACCATTACCATTGCGCATCCTGATTCTATATCGGCTTCTATCATGCCCGATATTTTGGCTAAGATTACGCAGGCATTTCCACAGCTTCAAATTAAGTTGGTACAGGTATTATATGAAAATCAGCTGGATTTTTTGAAGAACTATAAGATTGACCTGGCCATTACGAGGGATATTACCAGTGAGCAAGGTATTAAATCAAAAAAAATATACTCCGATCACCTGGCTTTAGTGGTGCCGTTAGCACATTCTTTTAAAAAAATTGAGGATTTATCCACAGAAAGCCTTAAAGTGCAAAAGTTTATTCTGCCTACTAAGGATGAGGGCAGTAGCTATAGCGAAATTATTCAGGCACTTTTCAAATTTTATGATTTTGTTCCTGATGTATTTCTGCATTCCGAATTCGGATCTACAATTATCGCACTGGTGCGGAAAGGATTGGGAATAGCTATTTTGCCAGATTCTTATATGCATCACCAAAGTCCTGGCCTGCGGTTTATCCCCTTGCCTTTTAAAACCGATATATTAATCAATTGGCGGGCCGATGACCACAATCCGGTGCTTGCGAATATTTTAAAACTTGTTTTTGGAGATTAAGTATGGTTTACGCTGTTTAATCTGGACCTTTAAATTTCGTTTTTATATTTTACTTGTCATTCTGAGGGTTAATTTATTGTATGAAAATCAATATTAGTGACGTATAATTGATTTCTTTTGCCATACACCACGATCTTTCCTCGGCTCGCCGCCGCCGAAGGGCTCTTTCTTTTTGGCATCAAAAAGAAACAAAAAATGCCGGCTGAAAATTTTTCTTTTGAAGCCAGTTGTGCGGCCAAAACAGTGTAGCCCGAAAAATTTGTTAGGCCGGATTTAAGTAGAACGGGGATACCGTGCTATGGCCTGGTTGGGCGGAAATACACATTAGATATAAACCACTCATATTTAAATAATTACAAAATAACAAATGGTAGGGTTAATTTATTGTATAAAAATCAATGTAGATGACATAAGATTTTTAGTGTATTGGTTGCGATGAATCGTCATTATAAGAAGGCTTTTTCAGTCGACAGCCTGTCCCGATTTTCACTCTCGTGTGGATACATCTTTTTTAAGAATGGTTTGGGCATCATGCTAGCTGGCTTTAATAAACCACAATCTTTACCGAAGAACACAGTCAATCCCAAGGGCCTGGGAAATCAAAAAAACAGTTGCAGGAAAGAACAAATAGTACTACCAAACCTGAAACGCAGTGGTTTTGTGTTCATATACGCTAATTTAAAGCTTTAAGAAATATTGAACACAAAACGAAGTGCCGCTGTTTTTTTGATGAGTGTAGGGTTGTGTAAAAGGCCCATTGCTGGATTGACAGAGCGCTTTGGGTACTTTGGCGCTCCAAAGTACCATGCCTCCGCGGCAAAGAGCGGAAAAATAAAAATATTTTTGTACTCAAAACGACGGCTTTTGAATTGAGCTCGCTAGTAGCAAAAAAAAGATGCTGAACTAAATTCAGCATGACGATCGCCTTAGGCAAGGGGCAAAAACAAATTCAGATTTAAAAAGATGTTCTCACACGATGGAACCTTTCGGGAAAGCAATCTTTATTGCAGTATCACTAGCATGAAAGATTGCTTCGTCGTTCCTTCTCGCAATGACGACCCTTCTATCAGAATCTTAAACTGTACCTGTATTTGAATATCTCCTGCATTCATTTTTAATCAAAAAAAACTTTTATAGCAGTATATAATTTACATTTTTTAAGCAAAAAAAGCATTCAGTTTAAATAACTTTGTTTTTCAATGAAAAAAATCGGGAAATCGATTTAGCTTGTTTTAAACCAAATAATTTAAAATGCTTTTAATTATTCTCAACATTATTTTTTGCATCTCGTTTTTAGGCTTTGCTTATGTAAATTTAAATGATAACGATGCTTTTCTTTGGGTGTCTATCTATTTAAGTGCTGCAATATGCTGCGGATTGGCCGCGGCGGGTAAATTTTATCCTTTCGCATATTTGTTTTTAACTGCTTTCTATTTAATTTATGCTGTTATCCTGTTTTTTGCCAAAGATGGTGTACGAGATTGGATTAGGAAATATAAGCGGCCAAGCCTGGTTGAAAGCATGCAGGCAACTAAACCTTATATCGAACAAACGAGAGAGTTTTTTGGTCTATTGATTATTGCCGGTGCATTGTTAATCAATTATTTTGTTTCAGCGGGTATCACCAGCTAATAGATTATTTATACTTTATGAAACGTGATGATACGAGGGCTATGCAAAATGCTTTATCAGCTATTGTAAAAAGCAATGTAAGTGCAGAAAGCCAAAACTGGTTGGAAAGCATAATACAATCAGCTGATCAAAGCAATAAGATTAGTCAGGCATTCGTGATGGTACCGCGCAAAACGGGGAAATCGATTATTCAGCTTAACGACGAGCAAAAGGTTTTAATAGAAGAGGTTGGAATCAGTTATATCAGTAACTGGACCATTTACAGGCTTTGCCGCGTTTGGTTGCTCAGTGCTTTAAATTCTGAAGATCAGGATAAACTCCACGCAACTGTCGATCGTTTGTTCCTGGCCGCAGAAATGAATGAAGCGGTAGCTTTGTATTCGGCATTGCCATTTTTAGCTCACCCGGAAATTTGGGTTAAACGTTGTGCTGAAGGAATCAGGAGCAATATCGGATCGGTTTTGGAAGCAATTATGGAAAATAATCCTTATCCTGCAGAAAATCTGGATGAAGCCGCGTGGAACCAATTGGTACTGAAAGCTTTTTTTACCGAAAAAAACATCAAGCTCATTGTGGGTTTAGATAAACGTGCTAATCTGGACCTTGCATCAACGTTGATAGATTATGCAAAAGAACGCTGGGCTGCCGGGCGAAAGGTAAACCCACAACTTTGGCGTTTGGTTGGTAAATTTATCAATGCGGAAATTTTTGAGACCCTTAAAGTAGGTTTACAGCATTACGACCAAATTGAACAACGTGCTATTGCACTTGCTGTTTCTCAGTCTAACTATCAACCGGCAAAAGATTATATTAGCACTTTTCCTGAACTTAAGTTAGCCCTCTTAGAAGGAAACTTAAATTGGGATTCATTTTAACCATTAGAAATTCAAAACAGAGATATATGTGTTGCAGTAGTTCAATTGAAAGAGATAAAGCATTGATGGGAGAGCCTGAGGCGTTTGATATCAGTGCGGTAAAGGGGATGAAATTCTTCGACCCACATGTTCACATGACTTCGAGAACAACAGACGATTACCAGGCCATGGCCGATGCAGGAGTTGTTGCTTTGATAGAACCCGCATTTTGGCTGGGGCAGCCACGTACCGGCTTGGATAGCTTTAGAGATTACTATAGTAGCCTAGTCGGTTGGGAGCGCTTCCGTTCCTCGCAGTTTGGTATAAAACATTATTGCACCATCGGCCTTAACTCAAGAGAAGCCAATAACGAAAGCCTGGCAGAGCAGGTAATGGAAATATTGCCATTGTTTATCTATAAAGAAGGAGTAGTTGGCATAGGCGAAATCGGCTTCGACGATCAGACTGCAGCCGAAGAAAAATATTACAGATTACAACTTCAACTGGCCAAAGAAGCAGGTTTACCTGTACAGGTACATACGCCACACCGCGATAAGAAAAAAGGTACCCAGCGCAGTATGGATATTGCCTTGGAGCATGAGCTCGATCCTTATAGTATAATTATCGATCACAATAACGAAGAAACGGTAAAAGAGGTGTTAGATCGAGGTTTTTGGGCGGCTTTTACCATTTATCCGTTTACCAAAATGGGCAACGAGCGCATGGTGGAAATTGTAAAGCAGTACGGCCCAGAGCGGATTATGGTTAATTCTGCCGCCGATTGGGGCATCAGCGATCCTTTAGCCGTACCAAAAACGGCTGCTTTAATGAAAATGCGTGGTTTAAGCGATGAGGCTATTGAACTGGTGACTTACCGCAATGCGATTACTGCATTTGCACAGAGCGGACAGCTGGATGAAGCCGATTTTAATGCGCAAAAAAATGTAGACCTTACTGAAAAATTTGAGGGCAATACCATTTTGCGTGGCGGACAGCAGCCGAGAACAGATAAATCGTCTATCATCATCAGCTAAAGTATTGAAAAAAATTATGGTCTATCTGCGCATGATGCGCCCTGCCAATATTGTAACTTCAGTAGCCGATATTTTGGCAGGGATTGCCATTTCTGGGGTTTTAAGCACTGGATTGTCCATTCCATGGTTTTCTATCTTGTTTTTGGCCGCATCAACCGCCTGTTTATATGGGGGAGGAATCGTTTTTAACGATGTTTTCGATGCCGATCTGGATAAAATAGAACGTCCCGAAAGAGCCATTCCAAGTGGTTTGATCAGTTTACAAGGTGCTACCATTTTAGGAAGCTTGTTGCTTTTTGCCGGAATTGCTTTGGCCGCATTAAATAGTTTAACTTCGGGCCTATTGGCCCTTTTGGTGGCCGTTTTCGCTTTGCTTTATAATAAATTTGGCAAACACCATTCTTTTTTCGGACCGTTGAATATGGGCTTATGCCGTGGGTTTAACCTGCTGCTGGGGTTAAGTATTGTGCTGGAAATGCTTTACAGCCATTATTATTTAGCTATAATCCCTGTGATTTATATTTTCTCGATCACCATGACCAGCCGTGGCGAAGTTCACGGAGGCCATGCTAAAAATCTATATTTGGCCGCCTTTCTGTATGCAATCGTGATTTGCGCTATTGCTTATTTCGCTTTTGTAAACGATAGGTTGCTGTGGTCGCTACTGTTTCTGGTTCCTTTTACCTTTATGATTTTCAGGCCACTTTTAAAAGCGATAAAAGAGCCTGTTGGTAAAAATATCGGCGGGGCAGTAAAAGCCGGCGTAATTTCACTTATTTTGATGGATGCAGCCTGGGCCGTAACTTTCGATGCGTTGATTTTGGCTTTTATCATTGCAGCTTTATTGCCATTATCCATGTGGCTTTCTAAATTATTCGCTGTTACTTAACCATCAAACACACATGACCAATTGATATGGAACATTTACATCAATCCTTTACGGTACAATATAATTATAATGTTTTTTTTACTTCATCGCTTTTTTTGCCTGAAAACGAGTTGTTAAACAGTTTTTTAGTTAACCTAAATCCGGCGGTTGCAGTAAAGAAGATCTTATTTGTTATAGATGAGGGTGTAGCGAATGCACACAAAGACCTTAATAATCAAATTAAAGCCTATTTTACCAAATACCCTCAAACGCAGTTAGTTCAGGATATTTTGATTATCCCGGGGGGAGAACAGGTAAAAAACGATACTCAATATTTTGATCAGGTGTTAGAAGCCATCAGTATTCATGGTATCGACAGGCATTCGTTTGTGGCTGCCATTGGTGGTGGTGCTGTGCTTGATATGGTGGGTTATGCGGCTACGGTTGCGCACCGCGGAATTAAACACATCAGGATTCCGAGTACTGTGCTTTCGCAGAACGATTCGGGTGTTGGGGTTAAAAACGGAATTAATTATTTCAATAAAAAGAACTTTTTGGGCACTTTTTCGCCACCCGTTGCGGTTTTTAATGATGAAGTATTGTTAAGCACTTTATCCGATCGCGATTGGCGTTCAGGTATTGCTGAAGCGATTAAAGTGGCACTGATTAAAGACCGCGAATTTTTTGAGTGGCTGGAAGCGAATGCGACTGCGCTTGCACAACGAGATTTAACAGCCATGAACTACCAGATCTGGAAATGTGCGAAACTCCATGTGGAGCATATCCGCAGTGCCGATCCTTTCGAAAACGGTTCGGCCCGTCCGTTGGATTTTGGCCATTGGAGTGCACATAAACTAGAATACCTGACTAATTTTGAAGTGAGGCATGGTGAGGCCGTTGCCATGGGGATTGCCTTAGATGCTGTATATTCCAATTTATCGGGCAGGATCAGTACTGAGGACGCACAGAGAGTAATTACCCTGATCCAGCAACTGGGTTTCGAATTAACCCATCCTTTGTTACAGGTTACTGAGAAGGGGAGCCCGATTTTGCAAGGGTTAGAGGAATTCAGGGAGCATCTTGGCGGAGAGCTGACGATCACCTTGCTTACAGGCCTGGGGAGTGGAGAAGAAGTTCATGAAATTGATGCTGATATTTTAAAACAGGCTGCCGAAATTTTAAATAACCAAACCGCTCTTATTCAACATTAAGCTATGAAATTAACTTCCGGACATTTAACGTTCTGTACAAATATTTATGCAGGTGAAAACTGGACAGCACATTTTGCCGTGTTGAAAGATAGTTTTCCCGTATTAAAGGCCCAGTTGTCGCCAGAGGCGCCAATGGGCATCGGTTTACGCCTTTCTAATCTGGCCAGTATCGAATTGTTGGAAGAAAATCATCTGGAAACATTTAAACAATGGCTTGAGCACCAAGGTGGGTATGTTTTTACCATGAACGGATTTCCCTATGGCGGTTTTCACCATACCAGGGTTAAAGACCAGGTGCATGCACCCGATTGGACGACCAGAGACCGTGTTGACTATACACTCCGTTTAGCTGAAATTCTATCGCAATTACTTCCAGAGGGTATGGATGGCGGTATTTCGACCTCGCCATTAAGCTATAAACCCTGGTTTAAGGATGCTTTAGAAAAAGAAAAAGCTACGGTTACTGCCAGCACACATATCTTGGAAGTTGCCGGAGGTTTGGCAAAAATCTATCAGCAAACAGCTAAAATCATCCACCTCGATATCGAACCAGAACCGGATGGTTTTCTTGAATCGGGTCCAGAATTTATTAACTGGTTTGAGAATGAACTTTTACCAATTGGAAAAACATATTTTGATGAGCAATCAGGTTTGAGTGCGATTGATACAGAGGATTTGATTAAAACACACATCCGTTTGTGTTACGATGTTTGTCATTTTGCAATCGGTTATGAACCACATACCGCCATCATCAACGAATTACAGGAGAAAGGCATTCAGATTGGAAAAATCCAGATCAGTGCTGCGCTAAAAGCTAAATTGCCCGTATCTGCTTCAGAAAGAACTGCAGTGTTGGATCAGCTGAGTCGCTTTGATGAGCCTACTTATCTCCATCAGGTAATAGCCAGAAAAAATGATTGCAGTCTGGTCCGTTATCCTGATCTTAAGGATGCATTGGCAGAAGGAGAAGACCCAACGGTAACGGAATGGCGCGCACATTTCCATGTACCCATTTTTGTTGAGGATATGGGCTTGATCCAATCTACACAATCGGATATTACCGAAGTATTAAACTTGCAAAAAAGTAATCCTTTCACCGCTCATTTAGAAGTAGAAACCTATACCTGGGAGGTTTTACCAACAGCTTTAAAAGCGCCTTTGAACGATTCAATCATTAGGGAGCTGGCCTGGGTTAAAAATTTATTATAAATAAGAACATGCACAAAACCGTTGTTATCGATATCGTAGCCTTATCTACATCCGTAATCGGAGCGCATACGCCTTTTCTTCAGCAATATATTGCTGAGAACCATTTAACAACCATAGAACCTTTATTGCCTGCAGTTACAACGGCTGTGCAGTCGAGTTATCTCACGGGTAAATACCCTTCAGAAAATGGTATTGTGGGCAATGGATGGTATGATCATGCGGATGCTGAAATCAAATTCTGGAAACAGTCTAACAAACTGGTGAATGCTGAAAAAATATGGGATCAGGCTAAAAAGGAAGACCCTAATTTTACCTGCGCCAATATGTTCTGGTGGTACAACATGTACTCGACAGCCGATTTTTCGGTTACACCACGACCAAATTACCTTGCTGATGGCCGTAAATTGCCAGATTGTTATTCGCAACCAGCCGAATTGCGCGATCATTTACAAAATAAACTGGGACAGTTCCCCTTGTTTCAGTTTTGGGGCCCTGGCGCAAATATTAAATCAACGAGGTGGATTGCAGATGCCTCCATGGAAACTGAAAAGTTGCACAATCCTACGCTTACATTAATTTATTTGCCCCATTTAGACTATTGTCTGCAAAAGTTTGGTCCAGAGCTGGATAAAATCAGTACGGAACTGAAAGAGATCGATCAGGTGGTAGAAGAACTGGTGCGGTTTTATTGAAAGCAGGGGTGCCCGCATCATTTTACTTTCCGAATATGGTATTGCGCCTGTAAATGAGCCAATCCACCTTAACCGTTTGTTCAGGGAAAACGGTTTGATTCAGATCCGTGAAGAAAGAGGGCTGGAGTTGCTTGATCCGGGTGCTTCTAAAGCATTTGTAGTGGCCGACCACCAGGTAGCACATGTTTACATTAATGATAAAAGTGTAACAGAGCAGGTGAAGGCTTTATTGAAAAGTGTACCTGATATTGAATTGATACTGGATGAGGCAGAACAGGAGCAACATCACATTAACCACGAACGTTCCGGAGATCTGGTTCTTACGGCAAAAGAAAACAGCTGGTTTACCTATTATTTCTGGTTGGATGATGCTAAAGCTCCAGATTATGCTCGGGTAGTTGATATTCATAAAAAACCTGGCTACGATCCTGTAGAAATGTTCATGACCTCTAAATTGAGGGCAGGATATAAACTTTTAAGAAAAAAAGCCGGCTTCCGTTATGTGATGGATGTAATTCCGCTCGATGCTAAGCTGGTTAAAGGGTCGCATGGCAGCATTAATGTAGCCGATAAGTTTAAACCTGTTCTGGTTACTTCGAAGGCAATAGATAAAACCTTAAATGCACCGGATGTTTATCAGGTGATTTGGGATAGTTTAACGGTTTAAATTGATGCCAAAGCATATTTAATCAAGTCGGTTTCTAAATAAAAAAGGATTACACTTTTGTGCGTAACCCTTTCTAATCCGTGGTCTGTGTCTCCACAGACCACTTTAAGTTTAGTTTGTGTTTCGGTCTGTGAGGACACAGACCGAGGAGTTAGGATAAATGTTTTACAAAAGCGCCCTATCCAGGTGTACATAACCACCATCTACATGGATTAGTTGGCCTGTAGTATGACTAGATTTATCTGATAATAGAAATACAGCCATATTGGCAATCTCATCCACACTGGTCATTCTGTTTTCAAAAGGGATTTTATCAGTTATGTTTTTGAGTTTTACATCCCGATCTTCAAAAGAGTTAATCCATTTTTCGTATAGTGGGGTCCAGGCTTCAGCAACAATAATCGCATTAACACGAATGCTAAAAGGCAATAATTCTACAGCCCACTCACGGGTTAAGGCATTTCTGGCACCGTTCGATGCGGCATAACCAGATGTTCCGCCTTGTCCGGTTTCTGCGGTTTTGCTACCGATATTTAAAATCGAACCCTTGCTCTGTTTAAGTGCCGGCAGGGCATGTTTAGCCAATAGGTAATAGTGTACCACATTTTTATGTAGCGATTCCATAAAACCTTCATAAGTACCATTTTCAAGACCAACACCATCGTTAACACCAGCATTATTTACTAGGCCATCTATTCTGCCGTACTTTGCCAATATAACATCAACGATAGTTTTACAGCTCTCGGGCACAGTGAGTTCTGCTGTAAAATAGTCTGCTTTTAAACCTAAATCTGTTATTTCCTGAAGCATTTTCAGGTTATCGCTTTCATTACGGCCTATAATGATAGGGAAAGCATTTTCAATGGCCAAAGCCTTAACAATTGCCGCGCCAATGCCTTTTGCACCACCGCTCACCAGGATTATTTTGCCTTCTAAATTTAAATTCATATTTGGTTAATGTTTTTGTTTTGTTGTTAAAACCACAGAGAACGCAGAGTTTTCACAGAGAACATAGAGGGGTATTTAGCCTTGCTTCTATAGATTTCTCCATTCCGCTGCGCTTCAGTCGAAATGACGGATCGATTGTCCATTTTCCATGGGCTAAAGGCTTACACCTCTTTTCCATGGGATAAAATCATCCTGATTAAGCTGTACAGCTTTAGGGATTTCTTCGCCACTGGCCACTTTAATACAGTATTCCAATATATCTTCGCCCATTTCGTTAATGGTTTTTTCGCCATTAATCACTGCTCCTGTGTCGATATCGATAATATCACTCATGCGCTTGGCCAGGATCGAATTGGTAGCTACTTTAATGGTGGGGCAAACCGGGTTTCCTGTTGGCGTGCCCAAACCGGTGGTGAATAAAATTAAGGTTGCACCGGCAGCAGCTTTACCTGTGGTTGCTTCTACATCATTCCCCGGGGTACATACCAAACTTAAGCCAGGTTTAGTAGCAGGTTCGGTATAATCTAAAACATCTACAACAGGAGCGGAGCCCGCTTTACGAGCAGCACCTGCCGACTTAATCGCATCGGTAATTAAACCATCTTTAATGTTGCCTGGAGAAGGATTCATGTAAAAGCCAGAACCAACTTTATGCGCCAAATCATCGTATTCTGTCATTAAGCGGATAAACTTTTCTGCAGTTGGCTGATCAACAGATCTATCTATCATTTCCTGCTCTACGCCACAAAGCTCAGGGAACTCGGCTAATAAAACCTTTGCACCTAAGGCTACCAATAAATCGGCACAATAACCAACCGCTGGATTGGCAGAAATGCCGCTAAAACCATCGCTTCCTCCACATTTTACGCCTACACATAATTTGCTTAATGGCGCTGCTGTACGCGCTTGTTTATTAATGAACATCAATCCTTCAAATGTACTGCGGATCGAATTTTGGATCAATTGCTCTTCGCTTTGTGCTTTTTGCTGCTCGAAAATTAAAAGTGGTTTATCAAAATCAGGATCAAGTGCAAACAGGTCACGTTTAAAATCTTCTACCTGCAAATGCTGACAGCCCAAACTTAAAACCGTTATACCGGCCACATTGGGGTGATGGGCATAAGCCGCCAATAATTTGCTTAAAGTATCAGCATCCTGACGTGTACCGCCACAACCGCCATTATGCGTGAGGAATTTAATCCCATCCACATTTTTAAAGGTACGGCTGGCTTTATTTACTTTCGGTTCAAAACTAATATTATTAATGTCTTCTCCATTTTCGTAGGCCTGAACCAGTTTATGGGTGTAAGATTTATATTTATCATCTACCGCATAACCCAACTCACTATAAAGCGATTCTTTAATGATATCCAGATTTCTGTTCTCGCAAAATACAGTCGGGATAAACAACCAATAATTTGCGGTGCCCACTGCACCGTTTTTACGGTGATAACCATTAAAACTGCGGTTGGCATATTTACTCACATCAGGTGCTTCCCATTTGTAATTAACATTGCGATAGGCAAATGGCTCTGCAGCATGTTTGGTATTCTCTACATTCATACGCATGCCAGCTTTTACATCAAACTGTACCTTTCCAACCAAAACGCCGTACATCATTACCTCATCGCCTGCTTTCATATCCTGCATAAAAAATTTATGCTTGGCAGGGATTTCATCAACAGTAACGTAGGTATTTCCTTCATGCACTATTTTGGTGTCTTGTGGCAAATCTTGCAACGCAACCAAAACATTATCCGCATGGTTAATCTTGATGACTAATTTTTTCATTGTCAATTTTATAATCTAAACTTATTTCTTTTTCAATGTGATTGGGTTTCCATCCTTTCCAACCAAAGTAGAAAACCACTAAAAAACATACGAAAGGCACTAAATATCCATATTGTATATTGTGTGTGGCGTCTGATATCAAACCTAATATCGGCGGTAAAAAGGCACCGCCAACAATAGACATCACAATTAATGACGAACCCAATTTGGTATCCTTACCCAAACCTGCTATACCCAAGGAGAATATGGTTGGGAACATGATCGACATAAAGAAAGCAACACCGATTAAAGCATAAACGGTAATCATGCCGCTTGCAAAAATAGATACGAGGGTAAGTAAAGCACTGATTAATGCGTAAAGCATCAATAGTTTATGGGCAGCTACGTATCTCATGAAGAACGTTCCAGCGAACCTGCCTATCATAAAAGCCAGGCCTGCCGCACCAGCGTACCATTTTGCTGCATCCTGACTGATAGCTGCCGATGAGGTGACGAAACTGATGAATAAACTCAGTACACAAACCTGTGCACCAACATAAAAAAACTGCCCAATAATGGCCCAGCGCAAATGGCTATGACCCAATACATGGCCAAAACTGCTTTTTTCTTTGGTATCCTCTTCTTCCTTAATATCGGGCAGCTTGGTAAAAATGAATAGGATAGCCACCACAATAATCAGAACACCCAAAATTAAATAAGGTCCTTTTACCGTCGATGCCTCCTCGAGTATATAAGCCTGTTTTTCTAAAGGCAACATTTTTGCCAATTGCGTATCGGTATATTTTACTTCGGTAAAAATAAATTTACCGCCAAGTACTGGCGCTAAAAATGCAGCCAAACCATTAAAAGACTGAGAGAAATTTAATCGCTGTGTAGCCGTTTCTGGCGGTCCTAGCACAGTAACGTAAGGATTTGCGGCGGTTTCTAAAAAGGTTAAACCACAGGCGATAATAAAAAGTGCGCCTAAGAAAAATATATATTGTGCGGTATTGGCTGCAGGTATAAATAATAAACAGCCGATGGCGAATAAAACAAGACCTAAAATAATACCACTTTTATAACCATACTTGCGCATAATGTAGCCTGCAGGTAGTGCCAATAAAAAATAGGCAATAAAAACAGATGAATCGACCAGGGTAGATTCGAAAACATTTAACTGAAAAGCTTTACGTAAATGCGGAATTAATACGGGATCGAGATTGTGAACAAAGCCCCAGAAGAAAAATAGGCTGGTGACCAAAATTAATGGAAATAAATATCCCTTACCATTTTTTGGTGTATCGGATACTTTAAAGTTCGTTGATGGAGTGTGGCTCATGTTTTGTTGGTTATAAATGGTTTATGCAGGTTCTTTTTGGTTAGTTGTTGTATTACAAATTAAACCGATAAGCATTAATAAAAATTTAACTTTATTACCTAATTATTAAATGATATTGGCTCAATTTTTTACATTGCAAAATAATTTTGCATATTAGATTGATTTTTTAAGATTTTATGAAACCGCATTTACTTAATGTATCTACTAATTCGGTAGATTCTTTTAGCGCCCGAAGAGATATTATGCCCGATATAAACAACCGCTGGCATTACCACTCGGCATTAGAATTGATCTACGTTAAAAAAGGCAGAGGCACGCAGTTTATTGGCGATAGTATTAAAAATTTTAAGGACGGCGATGTGGTTTTACTTGGAAGCAACTTGCCGCATTACTGGCGCTTCGATCCAGAGTTTTTTGATGAAACAGGTGAAGAATCAGTTGATGTGTATGTGATTCATTTTAAGGAGGATTTTTTAGGAAAGGATTTTCTCGATCTCCCCGAAAATCAGGAGATTAAAAAAGTGTTGCTGCAATCTACACAGGGAATTCAGCTGCAAGGAACCTCGAAAGAGAAAATAGCCAGTTTAATGCCACAGATTATTGAGGCTACTGGCACCATGAGGATTATAAAAATACTCGAGGTATTAACAGAAATAGCCAATTGCGAAGAAAAAAACATATTGGTTTCGTTAGGCTTTAAGCCAAACTTTTTAGAGAACGAAAAAGACAGGATCCAATCTATTTATAACTATACCATTAGCAATTACAAGAATAAAATAGAACTAAAGGAAATTGCTGCGGTAGCTAAAATTAGTCCCAATTCGTTCTGTAAATTCTTTAAAACTAAAAGTAGAAAAACGTATACACAGTTTCTGAACGAGATTAGAGTTGGGCAGGCCTGTAAATTACTGATTGAAAATGATCTAACGGTAAAAGAAATCTGCTACGACTGTGGGTTTTATAATTTCACCAGTTTCCATAAATATTTCAGGGAGATAACTGGCAAAACACCCTTGAAATATCAGCAGGCTTTTTCGAAACAATAGTATTTTTTGATGTGAGTGCAGATAACAACCATCCATAGCCCCGATTGCACGGAAAGCCCGGAGCGAAGCATGAGTGAGGACTTGGAGTAAAAGCGGGACAGCTGTTTACCAAGCACCACAGGCTTTGCGCTTCAAATAGTCAAGAGGTTGTATCATAAATTGTAATTTACTTCGCATTTGTCACGTTGAGCCTGTCGAAACGCCTTGTAAGACATTTAAAACAGGTCCTTCGACAAGCTCAGGATGACAATTTCTATATTTATGAGACAGCCTCCTCTAAATATGGCTCGTTTTCAGAAAATAAACTAATTTATCTATCTATCTCGCCTGGAATTTATCCCTATACTGCGTAGGCGTCATCCCGACTGATTTTCTGAACACTTTTCTAAATGCTTTTGGATCGTTGTATCCGGAGTTATAAATCACCTCTGTCATTTGCTGGGCAGTTTGCTCTAATAACTTTTTAGCCGCTTCAATGCGGGTTTGTTGAAGATACTCAATAGGGGTAATACCGATCACCTGTTTAAAGCGACGTACAATATTTCTTCTACTGGAAGGAATATCTTTTATCATTTCTTCAATGGTGGCCACATCATGGTAATTATTTTCAATTTTTTCCTGAGCAGAGGCAACAATATCATCATTGTGATGACGGATAGGCTGGAAGGTGCTAAAGTACGATTGGTTTACACGATCCATATCGATTGCAAAAATTTTGGCCACCTTAACGGCCATATTTTTTCCGCAATGAAGCTGTAAAAGATGCAACAATAAATGAAAAGTAGAGGTTGCCCCACCACTTGTAAACAATTTGCCGTCTTGGGTTACCGTTTTATCAGCCTTTAAATGAACCAATGGGAATGCAGAAGAAAAAGCAGAACAGGCATCAACATGTGTGGTAGCCGCTTTACCATCCAACAGTCCGGATGCGGCAAGTAAAAATGCACCGGTACAAAAGGTAGCAATTTCTGCTCCTGCTGCATGCTGTTTGTTTAACCATGGGATGTAGCCGCTGTTGGCTCCGATGCAATCTTTAATATCATTGGTTGCAAATGATGGAACTAAAATCAGTCCAAACTGCCCGGCTTCTTGTAAGGGCACATAGGGATGTGTGCTAAAATTATAATTTTTATCGTCAAGGGTTATTAAACTAATGTTAAATGGCGCTTCAAGCTCATCTTTTCTGTAAAAACCATTAACAGTATCAAATACGTCTAAAATAGCTGCTATGCTTAATAATCTAAAGTTTTGGGGAAGTAAAACACCTACTTGTATCATTTGGTTAAAAATTAAGGTATCGTAAATATATAAAAATTGTCTGAAATGCCCCTTAAGATTGACTTTTACGGCAACGGTGTTCAGCTAAATTAACACCTAACTTTATTCAAGTTAATTACCTAATCAACAACCGATATGAAAACCACACCAACGAGTAGCAGAATGTATGGCTTTATTGTGCTTTACGAAATGCAAACAGATTTTTTATTAAGGGCTTTAGATGGCATAGACCAAAAGGATGCCCAAAAAAGATTAGATACCAAAGCCAACCATATTGCATGGATTACCGGGAGTGTGGTGCATGGCCGCTATTTTCTGGCCAAATCATTCGGCATCGACCTCCCATCTATAACCGATGAACTTTTTGCCAACAATAAAGGGATTGTGGATGATGCCGATTATCCATCATTGGAAGATTTCATTAAAGACTGGGCAGCAATTTCTCCAAAGCTACAGGAAGCTTTAACCCAGGCTACCGATGAGAAATTAGCAGAAAAACTGATTATGCCCGGAATGGAAATTACATTGTTTGAAATGATCAGTTTTAGCAGCTACCGTGAAGCCAACTGTATTGGGCAGATTGCATTATGGCGGAGATTATTAGGATACCCTGGGATGAATTACATGTAAACTATGGAAAAGATAATTAGAGAAGCCGATGAAACTTTGTCGGCATTAGAACATGAGTTGTCGAGATTTGATGCCCTGCAGATTAATGCAGTACCTTTTAAAGGAAGCTGGACCGCCGGTCAATTGGCTGAGCATATGGTTTTGTCGAATTCGGGTTTCCTGGAAGTAATTAATGGGCCAGTAGCCGAAACGGATAAGCCGGCTGATTTATTAGTAAATGAAATTAAGAAAGATTTTTTAAATTTTAATGTGAAATACGATTCACCAAAAGAGATTTACCCTGAAGATAAGACATATCATCAGCCGGAATTATTGAAAAGTTTAAAGCAGATCAGGGAGGGGATATCAAATGCGGTAACCGGCTTAGATTTAACTAAAACATGTACCGCTTACGAGCTACCAGGATATGGCTTTTTAACCCGATTGGAGGCCATTTATTTTGTAATTTATCATACACAACGACACTTACATCAATTAAAAAATATTTACAGCGAGCTTGATACCAATTGATTTAACTAAATTTATGAGAAACAACAGGCTTAATCTATTAAATTCCTATATCGGTAAATGGAAAACAGAAGGTTTAACAAAATCAGGTGATATAATCGTTGGAACAGATACCTATGAGTGGGTTGATGGTGGTTTTTTCTTAACCCACCAGGTAGATGTAATGTTCGGCGATAAAAATGTCCGATTGTTAGAAATTATGCATTATGATGATATGGAGGATGTTTTTAGGTCGCAATCGTTCGATAATGAAGGTAATATCTCTATATCTACCCTGAAAATTTACGATGATATCATTTTAATATTTGCCGATACCGAGCGATTTAAAGGAAATTTTAAAGTCGATACCATTGAAGGAATGTGGGAACAGTTTGATGGTAAAAACTGGGTGCCTTGGATGGATATCAAATTAACAAGACTTGCAGATGAGCAATAAGCAGCGTATGCAAAAAGCTGATCAGATTGATGATTACATGAAAAAGCTCGAGCATCCTTTTAAACAGGAAATTGAGCGTTTGCGGAGTATCATACTGAATGCAAATCCTAAACTGCAGGAAAGAGTGAAATGGAATTCGCCAAGTTTTTACTATATAAAAGATTTGGCTGCTTTTAACCTTAGGGCAAATGGATATGTGCAGATCATTTTTATTTTTTACGATGGAAATATGATCGAAGATTCATCTTTATTACAGGGCAGTTGGAAAGACAGGCGCGAAGCAAGATTTTACAGTTTGGATGATATTGAAGTGAAACTACCTGCGCTCGAGCAGTTTGTAAATAATTGGATTAAACTAATCGAATGCAAATAATAATTAACTATCCTGAAGGGAGAAAATAACAAAACAGTGGTTACACTTAACCTATTTAGATGAAGAATGGTCTATGGTTCATGCCATGGACTATAGACCATTAACTAAATCAGATTACTTCAGTTATCAATGACTAATGAGCAAATGATTAATAAGCCAATGACTAACCAATAACTTTTATTATTTTTAAATTTAGAAACCAAAAATTAAACCACTATGAAAATTGCAGTTATTATTGTACGCGTGCTTTTAGCCGCCATGTATCTTTTTGCTTCCGTAAGCTATTTTCTTAATTTAATGCCGAAGGCACCGGAAATGACAGCCGCACAAACGAGTTTTATGACTGGCTTGATGGCCTCTGTGTACCTTTTTCCACTGATTAAAATAACAGAATTGTTATGTGGCGTAATGTTGTTGATTGGTAGAACAGCACCACTTGCATCAATCATTATTTTTCCTGTTACCTTGAATATCTTTTTGTATACCGCATTTTTGGCCCAGCCTAAAGATCTTCCGATGTCAGCTGTGATGTTATTGTTTAATTTGTTCCTGCTTTATGCGTATCGTGCCAAGTATCTACCGATCGTTTCAAAGTAAATTTTATCGTTTTTAAAAATTCTCATACTTTTTCTCTTTATTTAGTGTTTCGATATAAGGTGTAATTATTATCTTTAAAAAACTAACTAGAAATAAAAATATGAGGAAATTATCATTTTTAATGTTGCTTTTTGTTGCGGTATCGTTTTCTGCATTTGCACAGAACAAAGATGCTATTGTGGGCAAATGGCTTAACCCTTCAGGAGAAGGGCAAATAGAAATTTATAAAAAAGGCGATAAATATTATGGGAAATTAGCCTGGATGAAGGAACCGAATTTAAATGGTAAACCTAAATTAGATGCAAAAAACCCTGATGAAAAGCTACAGAAACGTGCTTTATTGAATCTGGAAATATTGAAAGATTTTGTTTACGATGATGGTAAGTGGACTGATGGAACGATTTACGATCCGAAAAGTGGCAAAACGTACAGCTGTAACCTGTCTTTAAAGAGTAACGATGTGTTAAACGTTCGCGGTTATGTTGGTATCTCACTTTTAGGAAGATCAGAAACTTTTAGACGGGTAAAATAATTTATAGATGAAGAAAATTTTATGGTGCCTTTTAATGGCACCTTTTTTTTGCGCTGCACAGTCGTATTCCTTTAAACCCTTAAACGAGAACACCAAAACCAGTTTACGCGGGTTAAGTGTAGTTTCAGACCAGGTTACCTGGGTAAGTGGTAGTAATGGGTCGGTAGGAAAAACTACTGATGGCGGTATAACCTGGAAATGGTTAAAACCAAAAGGGTACGAGAAAATCGATTTCAGGGATATCGAAGCTTTCGATGATAAGCGGGCCATTATTGTGGGCATTGCCACTCCTGCATATATTTTGAAAACCGTAGATGGCGGCGAAACCTGGACAGAAAATTATAAAAATGTAGATTCAGCGATATTTCTTGATGGAGTAAGTTTCTGGGATAAAAATAAGGGAATCATTTTCGGCGATCCTATAAATGATAAAATGCAATTACTTAAAACCGTAGATGCAGGTAAAAGCTGGCAGGATATATCTGCAAATCTCAAAACAAAATTAAGCAAAGGCGAAGCCAGTTTTGCAGCCAGTGGAACAACCATTAAAACATTACCTGGTGGCAAAACCTGGATTGCATCAGGCGGAACAGTATCTAACATTTACTTTTCTCCGGATTATGGACAAAGCTGGCAGGTATTTAAATGCCCGATTATACAAGGCGAAGGGAGTACTGGCCCTTTTTCCATCGATTTTTTTAATGAAAAAATCGGTGTAACTGTTGGCGGTAACTATTTAAAAGATAAAGACAATTCTAATAATGTACTTTTAACTACTGATGGAGGCAAAACCTGGCAAAAGCCAGGTACACCTGTTTTAGGCTTCCGATCGGGCGTAACCTATATTAATGCTAAAACCTTAATTGCTACGGGTACTTCAGGAACAGATATTTCTACTGATGGCGGTCAGAACTGGAAACACATTTCGGATAAAAGCTTTAATGCTGTTCAAAAAGCCAAAAAAGGTAAACAGATTATTCTGGCCGGAGAAAAAGGCAATATCTATCAAATGGAGATCAATAAATAAAATTTCAGCCCTATTACGTAACAGTTGTATTGATTAAGTATCTAATCAGTAAAACAATTCAAAAAATAAAAAAGATTGAAGCATTGAGATTGATAAAATTTTGTTTCTTTGCTATCAACTAAAACTTTAATTTAAAACATACACTCGCTCAATGGATTTTTTGCACACAATTTTAGGTGACGATATACAGGCCGGATTACTAATTATTTTGAATTTAATTGTGATCGAAAGTTTGCTTTCGGTTGATAATGCTGCTGTTTTGGCTACCATGGTAATGGATTTGCCAAAATCGCAAAGGGAAAAAGCTTTAAAATATGGTATTATTGGTGCTTATGTTTTTAGAGGCATTTGTTTGTTCCTGGCAGCATGGTTGGTGAAAATCTGGTGGTTAAAACCACTAGGCGGTTTATACCTGTTATATCTGGCTTTCGATTATTTTAGAAAAAAGAACAATAAAGGCAAGGAAGAAGAAGAGGAAGTAGACAAAAGCAAAAGCTGGATTTATAAATCTACTGTGGGTGTGATGGGTACTTTTTGGGCAACTGTTGCTTTAGTAGAAGTAATGGATTTGGCTTTCTCTATCGATAATGTTTTTGCCGCGGTAGCTTTTACCGATCATATCTGGTTAATCTATATTGGTGTTTTTATCGGGATTTTGGCTATGCGTTTTGTAGCACAGGCATTTGTAAAACTGATGGAGAAATTTACCTTTTTAGAAACGGTAGCGTTCATCGTAATTGGTGTTTTAGGCATTAAACTTACTTCGTCGTTAGTCACGCATTTCTATCCTGAATCGCCTATTTCTCATGCTATTGAAGGCGAAAAAACAGATCTTTTTGTGTCAATTTTTACGGTAGCCATTTTCATCATACCCGTATTAACCTCCTTATTGTTTAACTATCCCAAAAAACACAAAAGCGATATTATCATTTCGGACGATGCCGAAAAGGTATTGGATAAATCTTAAGTTAAGGCTTATCTGTGATAAATCTTACAATCAAACGTTTCTAATCTTACAATCAAATTTGTAATATTAGATTTTATAAAACAGATTAGGAAACAGGGTGCAATGGCTTTTTACAAACATTACTCATTCGATCTTTGGTTAACGTTGATTAAATCAAATCCAGCATTTAAACAAGAACGGACACAGCATTTTTATCAAAAATTTAATACCAAGCATAAAAGTATAGCAGAAATTGCTGTCATTTTTCGCCAGGTAGATTTAATGGTGAATGCCATTAACGAGAAAACCGGGAAAAATGTAGATGCCGATGAAATGTATTTAATGGTCATTGGTATG
This sequence comes from Pedobacter sp. W3I1, assembly GCF_030816015.1. Taxonomy (NCBI): domain Bacteria; kingdom Pseudomonadati; phylum Bacteroidota; class Sphingobacteriia; order Sphingobacteriales; family Sphingobacteriaceae; genus Pedobacter; species Pedobacter sp. W3I1. Next base: position 4,683,036 of record NZ_JAUSXN010000001.1, on the reverse strand, counting down.
ATCAACGATTACGATTTTAACTTTCACGATATCGACCTGGACCAGCTTTATATTGAAATGGAAGCACTCATATTTACCTACATGCCTTTATTGTATTGCAGCGATTGCCTGGATGTATTGGCTAAAATTAAAGAATCAAACAAAAGCTCTATCAATATTTTAAGCAATACAGGTTTTATAAAAGGTAAAACCCTTAAAAAAGTAGTCAACCATTTGGGGATTGATCAGTTTATCGATTTCCAACTGTATTCTGATGAGGTAAGGATGTCTAAACCCAATGCCGGCTTTTTTCAGTTGATGTTAAACACCATCGATAAGGAAAAACATCCCGAGCTTATGTTAAAAGATGTAATACACGTTGGTGACAACCCACATGCTGATGTTCGCGGGGCAGAAGCCATGGGAATTAACAGCATGCTCATCAATTCTAATCACCTATCTATCTTAAACCTACTCTATGATACCGTATAGTTATTCACTTCATAAAATAGACAATACAGCCAATTTTGGTTTCAGTGCCGACGAATATAGCCGTTTTAAATTTGGCGATGACCTGGTAGCGCGATCTTTCGGAAAAGATTTAGCTGATGGGTTTATCCGCTATTATTTAGCTGATAATGTAATTACCGATCAGATTGTGGTTATTTCCAGTCCTTATAGTTTTATTCCAACGGCAACTTTTGCCATGAAAAACTATTTTGTTTGCCAGCTTAACCGTTGGCTGGTCGAAAATGGTGGTTTAGCTGTACAGGAAACCAAAGTGCATAGAACCATTACCTATAAAGAAGATTATGGTGAGTTAAGCGCCGAAGAAAGGCTTTTACTGATCGGTAACGATTCATTCCATATCGATAAGGATTTCCTGGCAGGTAAAACCTTATTGTTTCTGGATGATATTAAAATTACGGGAAGCCACGAGCGGATGATCTTAAAAATGGCTAAGGAATACGGTTTAAGTAACGAAATGCATATGCTTTATTTCGCCGAACTGGTCAATAAAAACATCCATCCCAATGTAGAAAATTTTCTGAATTACCATCAGATCAAATCTATTTTTGATCTGGAAGAGATTATTGATGGCGGCAATTTTAGGTTTAATACCCGTATTGTAAAATACATTTTAAATACGACTTCGAGCAGTTTTAATTTGTTTTTAGAACGCAGAAGTACCGATTTTATTAACCAGCTTTACGATCTATCTTTAGGGAATAATTACCATACCATAGAGGCGTATTCGGAAAATTTACATCTTATAAAAGACTATATCAAAAACAACAATTATAAATTAATTTAAATATGGCTATTAATTTGCAAAAGGGGCAAAGAGAAAATATCGATGCTCCTAAATTTACAATAGGTTTAGGTTGGGATACCAACAGCTCTTCAACAGGTTCTGCATTCGATTTAGATGCTTCAATTTTTATCCTGAACGATCAGAAAAAACTGGTTTCAGACGAAAACTTCGTGTTCTACAACAATTTGGTTTCTCCAGATGGATCGGTTGAACACACAGGTGACAACTTAACCGGTGATGGCGATGGCGACGATGAGCAGATCAAAATTGATTTAACCAAGGCTGATGCTAAAGTAGGCGAGATCTGTATCGTGGTAACCATCCACGATGCTGATAACAGAAGACAAAATTTTGGTCAGGTTAGAAATTCTTTCATCCGGATTTTTGATGCTGTAACCAATGAGGTGATCTTGAAATATGAATTAGAAGAGGATTTCTCTATCGAAACAGCAGTAGAATTTGGCAGGATTTACAAACGCGAAGGTAAATGGAAATTTGAAGCCGTTGGCGTAGGTATGAAAGGTGGTTTACAGGATTATTTAAATAAATATCAATAATATTATGGCAATCAATCTTCAAAAAGGACAGCGTATCAGTCTGGAAAAAAGTAACGGCAGCAAACTTGAGAATGTTTGTGTAGGTATTAACTGGGGTGCAATTGAAAAGAAAGGCCTATTCGGTTTCGGATCATCAAAAGAAGCTGTAGATTTAGATGGAAGCTGCGCATTATATAACGAAAGCAAACAACTTTTAGAGGTAGTTTATTTCGGTAACCTAAAATCTAAAAACGGTTCTGTAAAACACAGTGGCGATGATTTAACTGGCGATATGGGCGGCGATGATGGTTTAGATAACGAGATTATCACACTTGATTTCTCTCAGTTAGATGCTAATGTAAACTATGTTGCCTTTGTTTTGAACAGCTTTAGAGGTCATGATTTTGGTACGATTCCTTTTGCTTCCATTCGTATTTATGAAGGAACAACAAAACGTGTTAACGAGGTTTTTGCTAAATTCGATATTGCTAACGGCGCTAATTTTGCTGGTCACGTATCGATGGTAATGGGTGTTTTTTACAAGAAAAACGGCGAATGGAAATTTAATGCCATTGGCGAGCCAACGAAGGATAAAAAGCTCGAAGATACCGTTAAAACCGTAACTCAAAACTACTTATAAGCCGTAAAGCTGGTAATTGATCAAACTATGGAAACCAACCCAAACGTTACCCAAGCCCTTACTCCGGTTAAACTGGATAAAGATGGCAATGTGGATCTTGAGAAAATAAGCTCAGAGGAAACGCTTAAATACAATGAGATTGCAAAATCGCTGGAACCATCAGATGTAAATTCTATCCTGAATTACGGAAGCGATGCCCAAAACTCAATGGAAAAATACAGTAATGAGTTTTTATCGTCTGTACGGACCTATAACAGTGGCGAAGTTGGCGGTTTAATTAACGAACTGCTTACCGAACTGAATTATATCGATGTTTCTGAATTGGAGCAAAGTGCTTTTAAGAATTTTATTTCAAAAATTCCGTTTTTAAAAAGCCTTGTTGTTGATGTGAAAAAACTTTTCCAAAAGTATGATGTGGTGGTGAATAACATTGATAAAATCACCAACAAAATTAAAGCTGGAAGGTTAAACTCCATTAAAGACAACAGTTCGCTGCAAACCATGTTCGATAGTAATGTTAGTTACATCCACCAAATGGAAGAACTGATTATTGCAGGTCAGTTAAAGTACAACGAACTGAACATTAAACTTGCTGAAATGGAAGGCCGACCTGCCGATTATCAGGATTATGAAATTGCCGATTTACGGGATTTTATTAGTCGCCTGGATAAAAGACTGGCCGATATGAAGATTGTTCGTTTCATTATGCTGCAATCTTTAGCACAGATCCGGGTGGTACAAAATAACAACACCTCGATTGCAGAAAAAGCACAGTCTATTGTATCTACAACCATTCCGGTTTGGAAAAACCAGTTGACCATTGCGGTTGCTTTACAAAGGCAGAAAGCCAATGTAGAGATGCAAAAGAAAATTTCGGATACCACAAATACCATTTTGCAGAAGAATGCTGAAATGTTGAAACAAAACAGTATTGATGTAGCCAGAGAGAATGAAAAAACAGTAGTATCTTTGGAAACCTTGAAACAAACTACTTCATCGTTGATTGAAACGCTTAATGAGGTGAAACAAATCCATGAAGCGGGTGCACAGAGTAGAAGAGTGTTGGATGGCGAGCTTAAAACTTTGGAAACAGAGTTGAAAAAGAACGTGACGAGGGTGAGTTAATTAAAATATGGATGAATACCGTTTAAATATTATCAAAAAATCAAGCGCAGAGATCAATCGTTTACAGTTGCTCTCTGTGTTTTTTGATGATGAGGTGATTTATAAAATTTACCTGAGAAGCCAGGTTATTCATCAACTTTTTGCCAACAACGAAGAACTGGAGATCGAAAAATTAGATCTTTTCCATCTGCAGTTTACCGATAGCGTGATTGAACTGCTCAAAAAGATTAAAAAGAGCAATGAGAAAAACGTATCACTCATCTACGATGAAATTGACCTGAATGAAGCGCTGATCGAGCGTATGGCAGATGCGCTTGTTGATCAGAAAAGTTTTCAGCAGGATAAACAGAAGCAATCGTTAAAAGTGAACCTATCGCTGCGGAAACTATTCAGTGTTCTTTCTGACCTCAGTTCCGATTTCCCTTTTTCAAAAAACATCAATGTTTTTAGTTCCAAATACGCAAACGATTTTTATTTCGATCTGACTACCGATCAATTTGCTAAGCTGATTAATTTTCAGGATAAACAAGTATATACTAATGTTTATGCCACCATTGAGAAAAAGTTGATGGGCAAGTTGTGTAAGTACGATTTCCGGACCGAATTTTATATTGGTTTAAAATCGGGCGAACTGGTAATTGAAGTGTATAAATTTTTGGATATAGACAGTTATTACCTGTTTTTCCCAAGCAGAAACCTGTTCTTGTTCTGCGATTTAACCATTTTAAAAGATTTGGATATGTCTAACAATCTTTCTGAGTGGGAACGGATTGTACAAGAACTGCAATATAAAAATGATAAGTTAAAAAGTAATGCTGCGGTTTTAAAAACAGCTATTCCAAACGAGGTTGTTAATTTGTTAGAAGATAGTTATCATAAAATATCAGATATTAATTTCTTAAATCACCTCAATAATTTCGATGTGCAATCGAATATTTTGAAGACCATGCTGAAAACGGATTTGTTTTAGGTTGGTTTTTACCACCTAAGACACCTGAGCGCAGCTAAGAAGTATCGTGCCGATTAATTATCACTGTCGCAAGAAATCGTCATTGCTGTAAGGGTTTATGCAAGGTTAGTTAAGTTTTTTTGAAATCAGTTACAGTGCTTTTCGGTATTGGCAGTCCCGCTCATATCTTTACCTTTATAATAAAAATAATCAAAAGAGGGAGAAAAACTTGTAGTCCCGCTAGACACGAGAATTCATCGATGTCGATGTAAAAGGATAACCCTCCCTTTTTTATTTCTTAAAGTTTGAACAGTACCTATTGACCATTTCGCTGTATTTGGATCATCTATATCATGAACAAAAACTAAGAGAGATTATTGATTATTCTATCTAAATAATAAAGGTATGATGAACTTAAAGTATTCCATCGGAATTGATGTATCAAAAAAAGATTTTCATTGCTGTTTGTCGGTCATAGACAGTAGCCAGAAAGTAACTGTAAAATCCAGCCGTAAGTTATCTAACAGCCCTGGCGGTTTTAAAGAGTTTTTGGCATGGATCAAACAGCACCAGAAAGAAGAGCTGCCCCTGCGCATCGTAATGGAAGCCACTGGCGTGTACCATGAACAACTTGCATGGTTTCTGCATTCCAAAGGCTTAGTGTTAAGTATTTTATTGCCAAACAAAGCTAAGAAGTACTTACAGGCAGACGGAGCAAACTCTAAAAATGACAGTATAGATGCCCGCGGCCTTGCTAAGATTGGTGCAGAAAAGAACCTGGAACCTTGGACACCAGGAAGTGAGAAATTGTATGAACTCAGACACTATACCCGTCAGCATCAAAACCTAAAAGAGACCATCAATGTTATCGGTAACCAGCTTGAGGCACTGACCCATGCCCAGTTCCAAAGCAGGGAAGTTATAAAGCAGCTGAACAAAACGATAAAACTGCTTGAGCAACAAGTAGCAGAAATGGAAAAGGCAATGGGAAAGCTTGTTAAAAACAGACAAGGTCTTAAATCTTCACTATGAAAACATTACGGCAATAAAAGGAATTAACCTGCTATCTTTTTGCGTAATCGTAGCTGAAACTAATGGCTTTACATTGTTTAAAAATTCGGCATCCTTGGTAAAATACTCAGGTTACGATGTGATAGAAAACCAATCGGGCAAACATATAGGAAAAACAAAAATATCAAAAAAGGGGAATTCCCGGATCAGAAGAATTCTGTTTATGCCAGCATTTTGTGCGGTAAGGGATGACCAGCCGCAATTTAAAAGTCTTTATGAAAGAGTTGTTGAGCGAACAGGATTTAAAATGAAGGGCTATGTTGCCGTGCAAAAGAAACTATTGGTAATGATGTACCATCTTTGGAAAAATGAGCAGAGATACAATCCTCAATTCAATTATTTAGAAAAAATAATAGCTCCAGAAAAATCCAGAGCTACACATGATAAAATTCCAGATGGAAGTTTTCACTAAAACAAAGGTAAAGTTATTGTGCTGTTTTACAAATGGAAGGCATTTAAGTTAATGCTTCTCAGAAGCTAAATTTTTATCAACTTTTATTTGCTTTTAAAGACAGTACCTTTTTATTCCAAGTCCTCGCTCGTGCCTCGCTGTGGGCTTTACATTGCAATCGGGTTTAAGGGGCAGAGTTAACGGTACTATTTAAGATTATTCTACCGACCATTGTTAAATAAACCCGACAGAGCGGAATAGCCCGCAACGCAGTGAGGACTATAAGCGATGGCGGGGCCACAGCACCTGTAAAATACTGAACGCACGTTTCCAAAATAGAGAAATCGTTATTGCATAGAGGACGATAGCCTGTCCTGAAAGGGTGCTATGTATGGACACACCTTTGTTAATTTTATATTTGTTTTTAGCATCCAATACTAAGACGATCGTCATGCTGAATTTATTTCAGCATCTTTTTTTGCAAAGTAGACCCTGAAATAAATTCAGGGTGACGGCTCTAGGTTTTAACATTGGACTTCTTTTTTCAGTATGTTGTCTAACTACTACCTCGTCAATATCGCTAATTTCTGTTTAAACAGATCAATTGTTCTGCTCCAGGCTAGTTTTGCAGCGGCTTCGTTATATCTGGTAGGTGACGTATTGTTGTTAAAGGCATGATTCACCCCATCGTAGATGTAAATTTTATAATCAATTTTATTGTCTTTTAAAGCCTGCTCGTAAGCTGGAATTCCGGCATTAATCCGTTCGTCTAAACCGCCATAATGCAGCATTATACTGGCCTTAATTTTAGGAACATCTGCTGCATTAGCCTGTGCGCCATAGTAAGCCACAGCTGCCTGCAGTTTAGGATCATTAACCGCTAATTTATTGGCCATTCCACCGCCCCAGCAAAAGCCAACACAACCTACTTTACCGTTCCCATCTTTTCTTTTGCGTAAATAATCCAGGCCCTTTAAATAGTTCTGTAAGTTTTTTTCAGGATCTAATTTACCGATTAACTCGCGCCCCTTATCTTCATCTGTTGGTGTTCCACCAAGCGGCGAAAGGGCATCAACACCAAGTGCCAGGAAACCTTCGGCGGCAATACGTTTGGTTACATCAATAATATGTGGATTTAAGCCTCTGTTTTCATGAATAACCAGTACACAACCCAAATTCTTTTTACCTTTTGGTTTAGCCAGTACAGCCTTCATTTCACCCTCTACACCAGCGTAGGTGACATTTTCAACTTCGATATCATCACTGTTAAAATCTGCAGCAGCGGCATAATTATTCTCCAGCATAGGCAGAATAGTCATAGCCAATGCTGTACTACCAGCCAGGAGAGCCAGCTTTCTCATAAAATCTTTTCTGCTTACCTGACTATGGGTGTACTCATCGTACAGGTTGATTATTTTCTGATCCATCTTATTGATTTTGAATTACCATACAAGATAAAAAAGGATGGCGAGATTTGAGGTAGCATTGCCTAAAAGTTACAATACATCTCTTCCCATTTTTTAATCAGCGTTACACGGTGTTTCGTATATCTGGGTGTTAAAAAAGCATTCGACCAATCATCGTAATTATCATAAAAGAATTTCAAAAAGAAGATATGAAAGGTAATACCCAGATAAGGAATGGCTTTTAATTCATCATCCGTTAAAGGCCGCACTTGTTGATAAGCATTTATAAAGGTATTGAAATCCTTTTCTGCCTGTTCTCTGGAGATTAGGTTATTCAACTGATGGAAGAAATAATGGTTAAGGAACGACATTAAATCGTTGATCAGGTAACCCTGGCCTGCAAAATCGAAATCAAAGAAGGTAATTTTTCCTGCTTCATCAAAATGGAAATTCTTTGGAAAAAAGTCATAATGGCAATACCCATAATTGAACTTTGAAGTATCAAATTCTTCGAACTTTTTAACCACTTTATCAGCAATGTTGCTCAAATATTCATATTCTTCTATCATTTCCGAAAAATGAGGCTTCAGATCTTTTAAGGGCTCAAATAAAGTGGTTTCGAAACTAAATACAGGCCTTGGGTTATTGAGCTTTAATGAAGAAGTAGTTTGATGCAGTTTGGCTATATCGCGGCCTAATTGCGTAAGATGTGCGCTATCAAGGTCCAAAATTACCTTTCCCTCCGCAAAAGAAAATAGTACACCGTTTCTTATACCTTCTATGGCATTAAATTGTTGGATCTGTTTTCCCGCGACATCTGTAATTGGATAGGAAACCGAATTCCCCTCCGCTTTTAAAATATTAAGCAATTCTAATTCAGCTTCAATTTCGTCGCATTTACGGTGGGCATCGCGGTAAATTTTGAAGATATATTTCTGAGTTTGATTTTCCAGAATATAAGTATCACTTACATTTCTGATTAATAAACGGCATGTTGTGGATGGATCTAACTGATAAACTTTAATTAAATAATCTTTTAAAGCAGCGGCTGATAAAGTGGAGTATTGGGCTGGGAAGAAATTCTGCATGGGAATATAGGCTTTGGGGTTTTAAATATAAATTTTTAAAACGACATCTTCGTTAAATAAGACTACCTTACACCCCTTAGGCAAGCTGTTTTAAGATTAATCTAATCTGTTGGAGAAAATATTTAATTGCCTTATCGATAGTTTTATCGAAGATAGAGTGGGCATTGCCGAAAACTTTTTAAATGTTTCTTTAGCTGCCCATCTTAAAGATAACCTGATCGGGTTATTTGAAAACAAAAAACTTTTGAATGCTGGTGTGGGTAATGATTCAGTAGTGAATCAGGATAAACTGATCAGGAGCGATGTCATTTACTGGCTCGATAGAAAACACGAAAACCAATACGAAAATGATTTCTTTGATCTGATGGACGAATTTGTGCTTTATTTAAACCGTACCTGTTATACGGGTATCACCGGATACGAATTTCATTATACGCTTTACGAATCGGGTACATTTTACAAAAAACACATCGATCAGTTTCAGCACAACGGAAGCAGACAATATTCGATGATTATGTATTTAAATGCCGATTGGAAAATAGCAGATGGGGGAGAGCTGCGGATTTATCATGCTAATGAAGAACAGAATATCTCGCCCGATAACGGTAAAAGTGTTTTTTTTAAGAGTTCTGATCTGGCGCACGAAGTACTACTTACCCATAAACAAAGGATGAGTATTACAGGCTGGTTAAAGATTGGTTAAATTTAATCCTTAATATCAAAAAATAAATCGCTAATACAGGAGATTCTCATTCAAAGGAGCGTCCTTAGGTTGAATCATAAATATAGATTTGTCACCCTGAGCCTGTCGAAGGGCCTATTAAATACTCTATAAGATGTTTCGACAAGCTCAACATGACACCATCTGCGGTAAATCACCTTTATGAAACAACCTCATCTGTTTTTGAAAATCATTATTGATAAGACCCTGAAACAAGTTCAGGGTGACGACCCTCTCCATAGATTCCAGGTTTCGTGACGCTCCGCTCGAAATGGCGGATGATTGGATTGAAAAATTTTATGAGAAATCTCTAGGGGTATCGTCATTTCGACCGCAGTGGAGAAATCTTCGAACTTGGTTTTGTAGCATCTTTAAAAAGATTTCTCGACTTCGCTGTGCTCCGCTCGAAAGGACGAGACTACTGGGGATGACGCATCATTTAGTTATTGGTCAATAAAAAAGCGCCATTTCCTCATTGCAGGATTGGCGCTTCGGATATTTAAACGACTAAGTTTAATACGATTCTAATCAATTTGCTCTAAAACCCTTTGGGGTACAATGCATCTGACGTTTAAAAAATATGTTAAAATTTGCCGGGTATTCGAAACCCAAACAATAGGCTATCTGTGCGATATTCCATTCGGTGTGTTTCAGCAAGGCCACCGCTTCGGTTGCTATCCTTCTCGAAATGTGCTCAGAAGTGGTTTTGCCCGTTACTTCTTTTACCGCATGGTTTAAGTGATTTACGTGCACCAGTAAGCGGAAGGCGAAATCGTGAGCTGTTTTCAACTCCAAAATATGCTCGGTAGAGCCAATTGGAAACTGCCTTTCCAATAATTCAATAAATAATGAAGTTAAACGAGCCGATGCATTATTCTGTTTAAAAACAACATCCTGAGGTTTAACCTTTAGTGCTTCGTGAACAATAAGCTGCACATAGTTTCTTAACAGATCGTATTTATGGATGTAATCGCCATCCATTTCTTTCATCATTTTAGTAAAGATATCTGTTAAGATAACTTCCTGTTCCTCGTTAATATGAATTACCGGACTATCATTAATGCGCCACAATAAAGAATCGCGGAGAGTTTCGTTACGGTTATGGATAAAATTCTCTGTAAATAAGCAGAAGAAACCAGCAGGTTTTGGAGAAGTACTTTCCCATGAATATGGAATATTCGGATTGGTAAACAGCAATGCCCGTCCTTTAATTTCGATTTGGGCATCAGGGTAATGCAAAATACCATTGCCAATAATCAGCGATATTTTATAAAAATCTCTGCGGCTAAAAGCAGATGGTACATTGGTACAAACGGTACTTCGGTTAAAAACATTAAAGTGCCCAATGTCGTTAATCATCCCTAAACTTGGCGTTGGAATTTCAGGCCTGGTGATTTTTAATTTATTGTAAAAATCCTCTAATGTTTCCTTTTTTTGAAGGGTAGAAAGCTCTTGATTTTTTGTCAACATATTTTAAGTGCTTAATACAAGTAAAGTTATGGTTTAATCGTCATTCCTTCGTGCATTTCCTCGATCGGTTCTGCCACTAATTTGTCACCTTCTGTTAAATCACCAAAAACTTCCACCTTATCGTCGGTTTCTCTGCCTTTTTTTACCCCCACTTTAACCGCTTTGTTATTGGCTACTTTGAGTACAAATAATCCTTCGCTGGTATCTAACAATGCCTTTTTAGAAATGATAAAGGTACTGGCGTTGGCCGGTAACGGGATGTTTACCTCTGCCACCATACCCGGTAATAAAACCTTCGACGCATTGGGTACGTCCATTTCAATACGTTCAGAGCGTAAGCGCAGATCTAAAGCACCTGATAAACGCTTCACTTTAGCTTTAAAGGTTTGGCTAGGCAATGATTTAACTGTAAAGCTAATCTCATCACCAGCTTTTAAATATCCGGTATAAACTTCTGGAATGGAAACGGCCAAACGCAGGTTTTTCTGATCTTGTAAAGTAAACAAAGGTAAATCAGAACCTTTGCCTGTCGGACCAACGTAGGCTCCTAAATTCACATTCCTTGCCGAAATAATACCGCTGAACGGTGCCCTGATGGTTAAATAATCCTGAACCGAACTCACTTCTTTATAGGCCGCTTTTGCGGCTTCGAGCTGTGCAAGATCTGCATTTTTTTTCGCCATCGCCTGGTCTAGGTCGTTTGTAGAGATGGTTCCGGGCGTTTTACTGGTTTCATACAAGCGGTTGTAATTGGCTTTGCTGGCAGTATAAATCGCTTCTTGTGCCTTAATTCTTGATTGCGTTGCAGCCAGCTGCGAAGTCATTTCAGGTGCTTCCAAAGTCATCAACAGCTGACCTTTGCTTACTTCTGACCCGATATCAACTTTTAAAGTTTTTACAAAACTGCTTACTTTAGCGTATAAATCAACTTGTTGCAAAGCAATTAATTCACCTGGTAAACTCAGTTTGGTAGATAGTTTCTCCTTTTTAAGGTTGAATGTCGCTATCGCTGCATCTTTTTCTTTCCTGGGTGTTACTTTCGATTCCGAGTGCCCACAGCCATATATGGCCGTTAATACTAAAAATCCGGTACTTAATAATCCTGTTGAAAATATCTTCGTATTCATTTGTGATGATGATTTATTCGTTTTCTTGTAAACCTTTAATGTAGTGGATGCTTTCTTCGTCTTCCGGATCAAGCGACATCGAATCAGTAGTCTGTTTTCCTTGTACCCATGCAAATACCAGTGGCAATATAATGAGTACGGCGAATGTTGAGGCCAGTAAACCACCAATAACGGCTCTGCCCAATGGCGAAACTGCTCCACCACCTTCACCATGACCGATGGCCATGGGCAACATCCCTGCAATCATCGCAATGCTCGTCATGATGATTGGGCGTAAACGTAATGCAGCAGCTTCCCGTGCCGATTCGAGGGCATTGCCATTGTGCTTTCTTAGTTGCTCTGCATTGGTGATGAGCAATACCGCATTGGCGATAGACACCCCAACCGACATGATAATTCCCATATACGATTGCAGGTTTAAGGTTGATCCGGTAATGGTTAATAACAATAGTGAACCTAAAATAACAGCGGGTACAGTAGCTAAAATAACCAATGGTACTTTAAACGACTGGAAATTGGCGGCCAGCATTAAGAAAATGACCACTATAGCAACCAATAAACCAGATTGTAGGCTATCTAAGGTTTCTGTTAATACTTTACTCATCCCGATGGCGGTAACATTTAGCCCCCTTGGCAATTCGCCTACCTCTTTGATGGCTTTTTCTACATCTTTTGATGCTGTGCCCAGATCAGTATGGTAGAGGTTTGCCGTTACAGAAAGGAAAGGCATAGCACCAATGTTATCATTTTCACCCGCAGTGGTATCAGGCGTGATTTTTGCCACATCGCTCAAAACTGGTCGTGCCGAATTTTTCAATAAAGGAATTTCTCCTATATCATCTTTGCTGGTCATTTGGTTAAGCGGTACCTGAACTTGGACACTGTAAGGCAACGCCGCTTTTTCATCCAACCAGATATTTTTATCCGTATAACGGGATGATGAAGTTGAGGCAATTAATGATCTCGAAATATCAGCCATATCTACCCCAATCTGTGCGGCACGGGTCCTGTCGATATCGATATTTAATGATGGATATTTAATGGGTTGTGCTAGCTGAACATCCCTCATGTACGGGATTTCCTTCAATTCTGCGAGGATTTTATTGGCATACTTTTCATTCAGCTTTTTGTTTTTGCCTGCAATGCGCACTTCAACAGGAGTAGGGGAGCCCTGGCTCAATACCTTATCTGTTAGCTCTATGGGCTCGAAAGAAAGTTTAACATCAGGCAGCACTTTTTTGATTTTCTCCCTGAACTGATCCTTGAAATCATCCATATCTTCTTCAAAGTCTTTTAAACTTACCTGGAAAACAGCTTCATGGGGACCGGCCATAAACTGGTAGATCGGGTTTACCGAAAACTGGGCAGGGTGCTGACCAACATAAACGGATGATATACCCATATGTTCTTCGCCAACCATTTTTTTCAGCTCAGCCAAAACCACATTCGCTTTTTCTTCGGTACGTTCTAAACGTGTTCCATCGGGTGCACGTAAACGCAACTGAAACTGGCTCGAATTTACCCTTGGTAAAACATCGCGACCAATATTAGCCAATAGCAACGCTGCCAGACCGATAATGACCACCAAATAAACCAAAACAACAGATTTTCGGTAAGGCAGTATCCGATCAAGGAAACGCATAAAACGGTTTCTGAACCTATCGAAGAAGCCGATTTTACCATTACCACTAAAATCTTCACGTTCAACCAGTACTCTTTTTTGGTTCAGGGTGTCTTTTTCCGATTCGAGTGTAATGCCAGTTGCTGCAAAATCAGCTTCATCTTGTGTAATGCCTGGGTGATGTTCACTGCCTTTTTTAGGGTGTGCAACCATCAACCAGTTGGCCATAATCGGTACAAAAGTTTGCGATAACAGGAATGAAACCACCATCGAAAAGCCGATGGCCAGTGCCAGTGGTAAGAATAATGCTCCCGGGATGCCAGTCATGGTAAAGGCGGGTGCAAATACGGCAAGAATACAGAAGAGGATCAATAGTTTCGGGAAAGCGATTTCCTTACAGGCATCCCAAATGGCCAGTGCCTTGGGTTTGCCCATATCAAAATGCTGGTGGATGTTTTCTATCGTTACTGTCGATTCATCTACCAGGATACCAATGGCTAGCGCCAATCCGCTCAGCGTCATGATATTGATCGTTTGCCCGAATAATTTAAGAAACAAAACGCCGGCAATAATGGATGTTGGAATGGTGAGGATTACGATCAATGCTGCACGTTTATCGCCCAGGAAAAGCAAAACCATCAGTCCTGTTAATATTGCACCAATTGCTCCCTCGCTAACCAGGCTTTTTACAGCGTTGATTACATAAACAGATTGGTCGAACTCGTAAGAAAGTTTAACATCCTCTGGTAAGGTATTTTGGATGTTCGGCAGGTTTTTCTTTAAGTTTTTAACCACATCCCAGGTAGAAGCATCTCCGGATTTAGCGATACTTAAATATACGGAGCGTTTGCCATTAATTAAAGCATAACCTGCTACTAAATCGGCTCCATCTTTAACGGTTGCTACATCGCGTAGCTGCAAATTTTGTACACTGCCTTTAAATAAGGGAATGTTTTCGAAATCTTTAACCTTTTTAATGGTGTAATTGGTAGGTGTGATATAGTTTTTATCGCCAATTCTCACATTTCCTGATGGCGCAGTCTGGTTATTTAGCCTGATGGCTTCAACCACCTGGTCTACCGTAAGGTTATGGGAGCGCAAAAGTGACGGATTCACGTTAATTTCTATCGTTCTTGGACTACCACCAAAAGGGGCGGGCGAAAGCAAACCTGGTATAGCCGAGAAACTGGGCCGTACATAAGTATTGGCCAGATCCTGCAATTCGTTGTTGGTGCGGATAGGGCTGCTTAATACCAATTGTCCAACGGGAAGCGATGAAGCATCAAAACGGATCACGAATGGTGGTTGCGAACCTGGTGGGAAAATGGCTTGCGCCCTTGTAGATAGCGCACTTAGTTCTGCTGCTGCCTGAGCCATGTTGGTGCCTTCGTAATAAGTCAGTTTCATCAACATCAAACCCTGTGTATTTTTGGTTTCGATACTTTTAATACCGTTTGCAAAAAGCAGGATGTTAACGTATTGTTTGCCGAAATAAGCCTCCATTTGGTCGGGTGTGTAACCGCCAAATGGATGCGCAATATAAATTACAGGAAGGTTCATCTGGGGAAGGATATCAACCTTGATCTGATTGATGGCCCCAATACCGAAAAAGAACAATCCAGCTACTAAAACTAAGATGGATATGGGTTTGCGGAGTGCGAAACGTATTAAATTCATTTATATACCCAGATTAAAATTCGTTGATAAATATGTCGTAATTGCCAAGCGCTGCTGATTTTAGCAACAAAGCCTGCCAAACATTGGTAAAGGCAATATCCCGATCGGTTTCGGCCCGGTTTAAGGTAAAAAGTGCCTGTGTAAGATCTACCAAAGTGGTGAGTCCGTTTTTGTATAAAGTGTTTTTTTGTAGATAGGCATCGGATGCTGCTTTTACCTGGATGGGTGCTTCCCTGTAATTGGCCAAAGCATTGGTTAATTTAGTTTCGGCAAGGGCTAATTGTGCTTTCAACTGCTGATCAATAAGGTTGTATTCTTCCTTTAAACCCTGACTAATGTATTCCTGCGCACGTACCTGCGGACGATTTTTAAGTAAGGTTGACAGGTTCCAGGTCATTCCTATGCCAATCAAATAGTTTCCGCGGGTAGGGTTTATACCATCAGCATAACTGGTTGAATAAGCAGCCTGATCTAAGGCATAACCTGGACTAAAACCCGAACCACGGCCCTGCATTACACCGAATAAGCTAAACGTAGGGTAGTATAGTTTTTTGAAATAATTAACTTGTTGCTGGCTAACATCAACACGGTTTTGGTAAAACTTTAACAGTGGATGTGAGCTTTTGATCACTGTATCTTCGAGCAGATTGCCAGGGATACGCGTAATTGAAGCGGTATCTAATTCGTATGATGTTGCGGTTAATCCCATTAAAACGCCCAAACGGTTGGCTTGTTCCTGTTCCAGATCTTTAGCTTTTGTTAAAGCGATTTTAGCGTTAGAAACTTCAGCTTTTGCGAAAGAAGAATCTACCCCTGCCGTTAATCCATTTTTGGCCCTGACTACGGCCGTATTTTTAAAGGTAATAGCACGGTCGAGATTTTTCTGTTGCGATTTGCTTAACCTTTGCGCAGCAAGCAAATTTAAATATGCTGCAGAAACACGGATTTCCTGTTGGAATTTTTCCTGTTCCAGGTCATTTTTGTCTCTTTGGTAAGTGGCGTCGGCAATTTTAATGCGTTCCCTGATTTTTCCAAAAGTGAAGAAATCCCAGTTTACGTTAGCCAGATACAACCCGCCAAATGCGGCATTCCAGTTCTGTTTATCTAACGAAGGACCAGAGGAAGCAGTTCCTAAACCACCTAAACCATATTGTGGACCATTTTGGCCATTAATGGTTCCATAATCTTGTTGGGCACTGAGACTAAAATTGGGCAAATACTCCCTTTTGGCTTGTTGGATAGATGATTTGGATGCGTTTGCGTAATTATCTTTGGCTTTAATGGTGCCGTAATTGCTTAATGCGGTGTTCACAGCTTGCTTTAAACTCAGCGTTTGTGCGCTTACGCCGATGGATAGACTGATAAATAAGAATAACGAAAGATAAAATAAAGATATACGAGGCATAGTGTATAATTTACACGGCAAATGTAAATTATGGCGGCAATATCAAAGTATTCGGTTCAAATCAATAATTATGCGAATCAAATAATAATCGAATTGTTACTTAAGGGTTAAAAAGGGACAATTTCTGTTGCTAAAAACCTGAGTTCGATTATTGTATTGTAAAAATAACTATCAGACAAGATTTATTCCTAACCCCATCGTCATGCTGAACTTGTTTCAGCATCTTTTTTGGCAGGAAAGACCCTGAAATAAATTCAGGGTGACGACCGACTTAACCCAAAACTGAGTTAGATAATCAAATCAGTATTTAATTATCGAACTCAGGTTAAAAATAACAAGAGGGCTGTATCATAAAAATGAATATTAGTGACAGCGGATTTTTAGTGCTATGTGGCGACGAGGAATCGTCATTGCGAGGAGGCTTTTTCAGCCGACAAAGCAATCTTACAACTATCGTTAGTAGCGAGCGCTTTAAGATTGCTTCGTACCTCGCAATGACGAATTTTCTATTGGAATCTGCAATGATAGCCTGTCCAGACTTGTTATCTCGCAAGACGTTATTAACAAGGTGTTTACGATTCTTCGGTATAGCTTTTAAAATTATCCAGAATGGCCTGCCATCCACCACGTTGCATTTCGATAGGGTTGGTCGATTCGGCATCGAAAGTTTCGGTTACCCTGGTTTGCTCGCTTAGTGAATCAAAAACGATACTCACTTTTCTGCCATCTTCCATGGTATATTCGATTTTTTTATTCTGGTCAACGGTGGTATAGGTTCCGCCAAAATCAAAACTCATGCTGCCATCTTTTGCCGCCATGGTGCTTTTAAATTTACCGCCAACTTTTAAATCGTTTTCTGAAAAAGGGGTATGCCAATCGGGCGAAGCAAAGCTCCATTTAGTGATGTGATCGGGATTGTTCCAGAATTCCCAAACTTTTTCTACAGGTGCATTTACGGTTGTTTCTACAGTGATTGATGTGCTATTTTCCATTTTTTTATTTGTTTAAATTTGTTCAATAAAGTTATGGGAACTTTAACAACTCAGAAAGTGTAAATGCGACAAATTAGGGGGTGAAATACCACGACAGGTATATCACTAACCACAACGTATTCCAGTTTTCGCAAGGTAAAAACGATGCACTCTTATATCAGTACGATCTGTATTTATCAGTGTGCATCTGTAGTTAAAAACTATAATGTGGCGTAATTATGCCCTTTTGCTAGTGTAATTCAGTATAAACAAAGGTAATGGTATCTCTGGATACCAGTCCGCTCATATTCTCACCAGTGTAAACTACTTTATAGCTCGATCCTTTTTTCAGGTCATAAGCCTTTAACAGATCGGCGTTAGCAACCAGGCTATCACCAGGTTTTACTGTAGAATAGCTGGATGCAGGCGGAGGCATCATCCTTTTGGCCATTGCACCTTTGTATTGAGCTTCTTCTCCTTTTTCATTGGTGATGCTTAAATAACTACTCATTAACGGTTCAAAGGGCGTATGCCAGATGCAAAAACTTTTAGTGGTATCAGAATTATTGTATACCACAAATCTTAACATTAATGGATCGCCCACGGCTACATTGCCATTTACTTTGATTTTGGCTTCCAGGGAATCAGTTCTGCTGGCAGTGCCTGTTTGTGTTATGCTATCGCTTTTGGTGTTAGCGGTATTTCTTGTGGCCTCGCTGCAGGCAGAGAATAATAATAATAGTGCTGGGACAATTAATTTGATGTTTTTCATGAGATGATTTTGTTTATAAGCAATCGAGAATCAATATTGTTTGAATGAACTAAACTAAATCGATTAAGTACTGGCAAATATAGAACGCTTATTTACAGATTAGAAATCTATTTCGATAGTCTCAAAGATTTAACACACGTTTACAATAGTGATTAGTGGATTGATGTTTCAAAGGCGAAATCTAATGGTGATAAAATCACTTTTTTCGTTCATCCCCGTTTCAAGCGGGGACGATATGAGATTCGCATTAAAATGAAAAAATATCGGTTGAAATTAATTTGAGTTTGCTAAAAAGTAAGCAATACGGCAAGCATAACCTGTTGATTTTAAATTGTGCTGATCGCTGATCCGTACACTTAATTTATGCGTACCGTTAGTCAGTTGATCGCCGAGTAACAGATACCAAGGCAAATGTAGACTCGAGCTCCACTCCGTATACAGGTCGATCATTTTTTCTTCTTCATCATCTATACGGTAGTGGAGTGCTCCGGCATCCGGACCTGATAATATAGCAATGCCCACAGCATTGCCTTTAAAAATCAGATCGAAGGTGCTATTCCTTGTGCTGCTTTCGAGTACTGGGATATTAACAAAACCTGGCCTTCCTTCCAGTCCGTCAGTTGGCTTCCAGTTTTTGTTTATGCTAAAAGTATTTAGGTTTTCGGCAGCATTAATACTGATATACTGTCCTTTGGTATAAGCAAATTTATCAATGATTTTAGGAAGACTTGTCGAAGCTTTCTTGCTTGCGTTTTTCTGATTTTCTTCCAGATAAATTTTTATCGTATTGAAATAAAGATGTTGACCAAAGGGCGAAGGATGCAGGTTTTTAAAATCAGCTGCCCAGGTAAATTCGCCATTGGCTATACGTTTATCAATTTCTAAAGCAAGGTTAATAAATGGCAAATGATAATATTCAGCTAAATCGCTGTGTACTTTTACTTCGGTAGGGATTTTACCCTTATTAAAATCATCATTTTTATCTTCATCAGCAAAAGCCATCATTACGATATCTGTTTTCGGATTTTTACTTAACGTGTGTCTGATAATGCCCTCCAAAGCCCGGCGTTGCGTTTGCTCTGCTGTTTTGTTGACATGGTCGTTAACAGCCGATTCTACAAACAAGAGATCAATTTTTGCACTGTCGAGTACATCGCGTTGAAGCCGGAATGCGTGCGGCAAACTGCCCAATGATGGAATGCCTGCGTTAATAAACCTGAACTTTGTTTGTGGATATATTTTGGTCAAATAGCTACATACCATTCCACGCCAGCCTTCCATATTGGTAATCGATCCACCTAAAAAGGCAACGGTTACCGCTTCGCTTTTTCCAAACTTTTCAGCTATGGTAGAGCTATAGCCATTAAAAGTAATAAACGAGGAAGATTGTAACTTGTTTTGGGCAAAGCCTTTGAAAATTATTGCTGTAAACAATAGCGTCAGGCAAAGAAGTGAGATTCGTTTCATGTTGATGAGAATAAATCAAAAGTAGTAAAATTTACAATTGATGTGCATTTCCTCAAATATTTTACTTGTATGATTGGTAACCAAGGGATTGTTACCCCGAGGGGTAATTTATGGTATAAAAATCTATTACAGGAGAATTTAAAAGAGGTGAGCCGATTAGAAGTGTCGTCATTTCGACCGTAGTCGAGAACCCGAAGGCTCGGCGAAGCAAAATCTTCAAATTCGATTTCAATAGCATAGTTCAAAGATCTCCACTCCGCTGTGCTTCGGTCGAGATGATTGTTATGATAAAAACAAATTTTAAGCAGCTATATTATAATTATTTTTATAGCTAGCTTGATTTTTTATAACTGCAGCAACTCTTAATGCTATCTTGTTTCTAACGGCATTAATTATGCTCATGCTGTGCTTCCCTTCATCCTTTTTTCTATTGTAATATGTCTTGAATTCCTGATTGTGTTGAATTAGAGATAATGCACACATATGCAGCAATCTTTTAAGTTCTTTATTGGCCATCCGGTGTACCTTGGATTTACCTTTGATACTTATACCACTGCTGTGTTCAAATGGAGCAACCCCTGCATAACAGGCCAGTTCTTTTCCGCTGGGCCGCCCTGCAAAATTTCCCGTGCAGCCAATCAGGTATACTGCTGTAACATGCCCTATCCCAGGGATACTGAGCAATAATTTGTAGTTCTGCTTGAAATCCTGGTTTCCTGTAATGATTTTTTTGATCTGATCTTCGAGGTTCTTGATTGATTTGGCTATACCCTCAATTGCATTTTTAAGTGCTTTTTCAATCAGTTTCTGATGTTCTTTACCATTGACATTACCAAGTTCTTTTACCGAAACGCTAATGCCAGACCTTTGTTTGAGCAGCTTTGTCCGAGCTGATATCAGATCTTTCAGGAGCATCAGCTCGGGATCCAGGGCAGCTGTCGCCTTTAGATCATCCGCTTCCTTAAATGCATAGTTGCATAAACGTATGCTGTCTATTTTATCATTTTTACCCCTTGCTATCCCAAAGCTCCATTTGATATGGGCTGCATTGCCAATATGGATGGGCAGATTTCTGTTGCTGCAGAAAGTCCATATTAAACGGTGATAGATCCCGGTATTTTCTATGACAATCAAGGAGTCCTCATTGAACGTGGTTTTCTGCGATTTCAACCACTTCTCAAATAGCTTTATCCCTGGTGCTGTGTTGTCAAACCGTGCGGTTGCTATCTCCTGTTTTACATGGTTCACAACGGCCATCAATGCAACATCGAAGTAAGGTTTGGAAACATCAATCCCGATAAAAAATTTTGTAGTGCCAATCATCCTGTTATTTTTTATGTTTGTAGTGGTTACCTAATTTTTACCCCATCGATCCTAGTCCTTAATAATGGGTATTGCCCTAATTGTTATCTGGTCACTAAGGGAAAAAACGGTAGCGGATTGCATCATCTCATAGGTATAAAAACCTTGACGAACTTTTAATGTGCCGCTACCGTTTTAGGTAATCTGATTTATAATTTAAGCAAAGTAAATAGTTATTATCCTTAAATAAAATATCAAAACAAATCTAAAGGACGATCATTCTATTGAAGTCTGGCGATTTTTCCATTCGGTTGTCACCCTGAGCGGGGTCGAGGGGTAATTTAAATACATTACTAGTTCAATATTATTTAGGAGAGCACTGCCAGTACAACACATATGGGTTTCCTCCCGCTTTCCGTTTTATCCCGATGAATTATCGGGATGCTCACTACAATCTGGTCTAGGTGGCGCGGCCTGTAAGAAGATTATAGGCTGGGTGTTTAGCATGAATGAGATATTTTTTATCGAATTCTCCGTTTGTGCAGTTAACTTTGTTAATAAACCCGGTAGTAGCGGACATCCCGATTTAAGCACTAGTTCATGTTATGTTTTAGTGTGCTTGCTTGTTTCACAGGTTTTCTATCGGGATAAAGCGGATAACGGGACTGCTGTTCCCGAAGGACCACTGAATGTTCGTTTTCAAAAAACATAAAAGATCATGTCTGGCAATTCCCATTCGGTTGTCCCCCTGAACGGAGTCGAAGGGTAGGAGAGCAATTTGTTGCAAGGGATCAAAGCTTGTTCCCGCTTTCCGTTTTACTTTGCCTGCGGCTTCGTGCTCACTTCAATCGGGTCTAAGTGGCACGGACAGTATTCAGATGA
This sequence comes from Pedobacter sp. W3I1, assembly GCF_030816015.1. Classification (NCBI taxonomy): domain Bacteria; kingdom Pseudomonadati; phylum Bacteroidota; class Sphingobacteriia; order Sphingobacteriales; family Sphingobacteriaceae; genus Pedobacter; species Pedobacter sp. W3I1. The sequence continues at coordinate 4,661,121 of NZ_JAUSXN010000001.1, read as the reverse complement.
TCGGCTGGGTGTTGAAAGATGCTAATTGTCCGTAACCAACTTTTTCTTCCTTCTAAACCTTTTCACCTGCCCCATATGTTCGGTCGGGATATTATCACCCAGCAATTTTCCCCAGGGTTTAAGACCATCAATCCGATCAAAGATGATTTTCATTACCGCAATAAATGGAATGGAAAGGAACATGCCGGGTATGCCCCAAAGTGCAGCACCCATTAATACAATTACGATAGAAATAAGGGCATTGATCTGTACCTTGCTCGAAACAATGCGCGGCACAAGTATATTATTATCAATAAACTGGATCAGCGCATAAGCACCTATAATTAAGAGTTGGGTAGTAAAACCATCCATGGTTAAAGTGGCCATTAACACAGGCAAGGCAATGGCAATAATGCCACCAATGTAAGGGAGCAGGTTCAGTATTGCCCCGATAACGCCAATCAGGATGGCATTTTGTACACCCAGAATGAGCAGGGCAGCAGAGTTCATTACTGCAACAATAAAAGTTTCGATCAATAAACCGATAATATAGCTTTGGATTGCTGCTTTCGTTTCGCCCAAAATCTCGGCAACTTTTTGTGTATTCTCCTCCGAAAACACTTCATAAATAAAATTAAGGATCAATGTTTTGTACAGTAAGATCAGGAAGGTATAAACCGGGATCAGGAAAACCACGCTGAGTACCCCCATTAAGCCGCTTAAGGTTTGACCAATTAAGGCTTTGCTGCCGTTTGCCGCATCATTAACCATTTGCATCTGTTTTTGCGAGGAGATGCCAAAGGTAGTTCGGAGCCAATTTCTGATTTCTTCCAGCAGTTGTAATAATTTCTGTTTAATGCTGTCCAGGTCATCAAAAAAGTGGGCTACCTGTGAGGATAGAAAATAGACTATGACAGCTATAACCACAATACCGATAATCATAGCGAGCATAATGCTGACTATTTTAGGCATTTTTCTTTCGAAACGATTGGTAAGTGGGTTGAGTAATATCGCAATCAGTGCTGCGAAAGCAAGTGGCACAAGAATATCTCTCAGCACACTCATGATAAATACTGTAATTACTAATCCTAAAAGAATTACAGGCGCTTTAATGTAAAATGGGTAGTTTTTAAGCATTTTTAGATGGGTTCACCGTTCAACAACCATAAGGTAACAAAATTGTTTTAAAGTTTTTTAGCTGTTTCAGGAATAGATGACCGGAGCATAATTATTTTTTAATTCAATTGGCAGAAATGGCAAAGAATACCTGGTTATTTTATAAATTTAACACCATATTATATTAATAATTAAAAACTACCCATGAAAAATAGCTTTTTAATAGCCATCTGTTTGTTTTTGTTTAGTCCTGTTTTAAGTGCTGCTGAAGTAGACACCGCTTTAACCTATAGCAAATCGATGAGAAAAAATATTAAAGCGGTAGTAATTAAGCCCGATAGCTATAAAACTGGAAAAACTTTTCCGGTGGTTTATCTGCTCCACGGAGCTGGAGGTAACTATGCAGAATGGGTCAAAAAAGTACCGGGGATTAAAAACCTGGCCGATCAATATCAATTTATTATTGTTTGCCCTGATGGTAATGTTACCAGCTGGTATTTCGATAGTCCGGTAGATTCTGAATGGAAATATGAAACCTATGTGGCTAAAGAGTTGGTTAGCTATATTGATGAACATTATAAAACCATTGCTGAAAAGAGGGGCAGGGGTATTACAGGTTTGAGTATGGGCGGTCATGGTGCATTATACCTGGCCATTAAACATCAGGATGTTTATGGTGCCGTGGGCAGTATGAGCGGCGGGGTAGATATTAAACCTTTTCCAAATGGGTGGAATATCTCAAAAAGGTTAGGTACACAGGATGAATTTCCTGAACGGTGGAAACAGAACAGTGTAATTGACATGATCTATCGCATTAAACCTGGGGCACTTGCCATTGCCATTGAATGTGGTACCGAAGATTTTTTCTATAAAATGAATGTACGTTTGCATGATGAGCTATTGTATAACAATATTCCTCACGATTTTACCACCAGACCCGGTGTACATAACTGGGATTATTGGGCCAATGCTATTAAATTTCAGAGCGTGTTCTTAAGCAATTATTTTAGCGCAAAACCTTAAAAATTGTTTAGGCAGCAAGCTGCGCACTTACTTTATTAATCAGATTGCTGATATCGAATGGTTTGGCAATGAAATCGTTGGGATGGCAAATACTGCCTTCCGTATCGTTCAAGTTATGACTGGCCGAAATCATAATTACCGGAATGTGTAAGGTTAACTGGTCTGCTTTTAGCCGGTTACAAAGATCTCTTCCATCTAAGGCCCCAAGCATCACATCCAGCAAAATTAAATCGGGTTTAAATTCGGTAATCCGCTGGTTAAAATGACTTGCATCCATTAAGCCACTTACCCGGTAGCCTTCCAGTCCTAAAACTAATTCTATAAGCTCCAGTATTTCCTGATTATCATCAACCACTAATATTTTTTTCATTTTCTCGTTCTCCACCAGGTTATTATGATTGCATTAACGTATTGTATATAAATAACTTGTGATTAATTAACAAAGGTGGAGACAAAAGGTTTCAATCTATTTCTGTTAACATACAACGGTCAGTTTTGAACGGGCCTTTAATCCAATCGAAAAAATAATTTGCGGACTCCTGATTATCTTAATCGTTGTGGAAAAAATGTAGCTATAGTCATGTGGCTTGCATTAAAATTAATACATCATTTTAAGTAAAAAATTAACTTTTAGATTACATACAAAATAAAGACTTACCATATTTTTGACCGTTCTCGAAATGTTATTTATAAAACAGGAAACGAAGATTTAAAACCAAAATGAAATACTTAGTCAAAGAAATCAGTGATGGAAACTGCGATATTACGTTATTGCCAGAAAACCTGAATGATAGGAATCTTTTAACAGAAACAACGAAAAACCTTCAACACGATTATCAAGAAACTATTCAATCGCATTATGAACATGCATTGAAAAATGAAGTTCATAGCCATGCCGCATTTGTTTCCTTAAATAACGAAGAAAGCAATTATCCGAAAAGAGTAAATGTAAACTACCAGATTATGCTAAGTTAAGCAGATAATTTTCTGGCAAGAGGTGTATCATAAATAAATTGTCATACTGAGGGATAATTTATTTTATAAAAATCAATATGAGTGACGTGTAATTGATTTCTTTTTCCATACACCACGGTCTTGCCTCGGCTTGCCGCCGCCGAAAGGCTCTTTCTTTTTGGCATCAAAAAGAAACAAAAAATGCCGGCTGAAAATTTTTCTTTTGAAGCCAGTTGTGCGGTAAGAACAGTGCAGCCCGAAAAATTTGTTAGGCCGGATTTAAGTAGAACGGGGATACGGTGGTATGGCCTAGCTGGATGGAAATGCAAATTGGTTAAAATACTGATTAATAATATTTGTGAAATAACGTCAATGGTAGGATTAATTTATTGTGAAATCATATAAATGACTGGTTTTTAGGGAATGAATAGCCTCGAGGTATCGTCATTCCCAGAGGTCAGTTTTTTAGCAAAAACAAAGGAGTTGGGTGACAGGTAAGGATAAATCGTCATCTCGACCGGAGTGGAGAGATCTTTTAACATAGTCCAAAGATCTCTCCCACTCCGCATCTGCTTCGGTCGTGACGCCAATTTTAGAATCTGTCATTGGTAACTCGATTGGAAACTACGAAGTGCTCATCGTAGATAATCTTAATGCAAGCGCTTTAAGATTACCGCCTGCGCGAGAATGACGACCACATTAATGGATTTTGTCAATGATAGAGGTTAGCGTTTTGGAGGGGCGATGACAGATTCGTAACTGATAGGTAAAACTTTTGCCCTGCTACCCGAACTTAATTAATGACCACCTTGTTTGTTTCCTGTAAAAATTTACCACTTATACCCGCTTTGCAGGATTTATAAATTTTTTAAGGAAGGTAAACAGGTGCTGAAGTTTAGTTGCTAAACAAAAAAACCTTTCATTTCTGAAAGGTTTTCGTTCGATTCTTTTGTTGTACTCGGGGCGGGAATCGAACCCGCACGCCTTTGAAAGCACAGGATTTTAAGTCCTGCGTGTCTACCAGTTCCACCACCCGAGCATTAGCCTGTTCCGAAATCCTTCGGTAGGTTAACTTTAAAATAAATGCCTTCTGGTAGGAAGGCATTTAGAGCGAAAGACGAGATTCGAACTCGCGACCCCGACCTTGGCAAGGTCGTGCTCTACCAACTGAGCTACTTTCGCAAATTAATACTTGTTGTATTCCTTTGGGGTTGCAAATATAGAAATTAAACTTTCCAAATCAAAAAAATAAAATAAATTTTTCGAATACAAGTCTTAGTGCTTAAAAATCAGCGGGATAGGTTTTCTTAAAATTAGGGTTTACAGGAGCTTTTTTGTTTTGGGCAAATCGAAACAGCTTTAAACCTCAGAACAGGACCATCTCTTACTTCGAGAAAGAAAAAAGTTATTTTAAAAGGCGATTATCTTAGCGAAATTTCGAGAGAAGACGAATGGAGTAATGTGGTTTTTGAAGGCATTAAAGGATATGTTAATAATAGATATCTGGTTAATGACCAAAACGTAGAACATTAAAATAAATTAAACCTCTGCTCTGTGTTTGGAAATTCACATAATTGATTTTTTTTCTTCTGTAAATAAAAAAAAATCTTTCATTTCTGAAAGGTTTCGTTTGATTTTTTGTATGTACTCGGGGCGGGAATCGAACTTAATCCCAAATAATCTATTACAGAGTTATATTAATCTGAAAATTTTGAACGCACAATTTGCGCACTGAAACTTTAAATTCAGGATATCAAATTACCTACCACACAAATCCTGCAATACTTGAGTAAATTGATTTAAAGTACTACAATCCTTATCAATTCATAGATACAGATTTTCCATAAATAACCCTAATGTTAGCTTTCAATTTACACTGCGGAATCAAATGCTCATGGGTGATGGGCGTTTATATAATTTCCTTTCTGGTTATTTTTTCACGATGTTCTTTACCCCACTTGATCATATGCAATATGATGTTGGCAAATGAGTGGCAATAATCGGTAGGTGAGTACTCGACAATCACCGGGCTTGTTGGCTGCACAGTACGCTTAAGAAGCTTATTGGCTTCCATGTCTTTTAACTCACGGGAAAGCATACGAGTGGTGATGCCAGGAATGCTACGCTCAATTTCCCTAAAACGGCGGTTACCGTTACATATCGAATTGATGATTGGCAGTTTCCACTTGCCCCCAATTACATATATTGTGTCCTGCAGGGCCTGTATTTCTGCCTTTTCATTTCGCGGTTCAGACAGAACCTCTTTCATCAATTTCTCGTCCATAGTGGTATACTCTGTTATACTGGTAACAAAAGTATACCAAATATAAGATAAGTTTGCATCAACAAAAAAAAATGATCATGAAAAATTTAGGAGGAAAAATAGCATTAGTGACCGGTGGCAACAGTGGCATCGGCTATGCTGCAGCGAAAGAGTTGAGTTTACAGGGTGCTAGAGTAATTATCACAGGACGCAGGCAGGAGGCGGTTAATGCCGCCGCCGAAGAGTTGGGTGTCACTGGTTTCCTCGCAGACCAAGCTTCTGTGTCTGCAATTGAACACCTTGCCGCTACGGTAAAAGACCGTTTTGGGAAAGTCGATATACTCTTTATTAATGCAGGGATAGTCAGTGGATCAGCTATTGAGACCGCTACGGAAGAGACCTTTGATCAGGTAATTGGTATCAATTACAAAGGTGCATATTTTACACTGAGCAAATTTATCCCTTTACTGAACGATGGTGCATCAATAGTGTTCCTATCATCCAACACTGCCAGTATGCACGGAGCAAATGCCTCTATTTATTCATCAAGTAAGGCTGCTTTGAATTCAGTGATGAAGGCTGCGGCGATCGAACTGGCACCGAGGAAGATACGTGTAAATTCTGTCAGCCCTGGACCGACCCAAACTGAGATACTGAATAAATTGGGACTAGACGAGGCCGCCCGGAAAAACTTGGATAACTGGATGTTGGAACGTGTGCCCCTGAAGCAGTTTGGCGATCCCGGGGATGTTGCAAAAATGGTCGCCTACTTCTGCAGTGATGCAGCCAAATTTATTTACGGGCGCTGAAATCGTCATGGACGGCGGAATGAGCCTTTAGTTTTCAAGCCGGTGTAGGGTTGGAGTAATCACTTCAACCCCCTTTCTTTCTAAGAGTTCGGCTTTGCCGTTTATAAATATCAATCAAGAACAATGAAGCACCTTATGCCACGAGAGGATGAGGCCCCTTACTTTATTTTTTATACATAGGAAGCATTCTTTAATAAATTGGTATTCAAAGAAAAATTGACCTATGTTGAAGGAGGGTTTAGATCGATCCTTTTTCTTCTGTAAATAAAGAAAACCTTTCCTTTCCAAAAGGTTTTCGTTCGTTTTTTTTGTACAGGGAATGATGAATTCTTTGAACACATTTCATGCTTCTTTAGAGATTCTGGAAAGGATTTTAGCGAAAAACCACTTACGAGAATAAATTAGAAAAATTAAAGAAAAAGTAAATTTGTGGTGTTCTAAAAATCTTTCCGTCTCATGGTTGGGGAGGTTTCGGAACACATTCCTGCAATTTAAATTGGGTGCTCGTAACAAGATCATTAAGAATGCCCAGATTATTATTAGGAAGGACTCTACCTTCTTTCTCCATTTATTGTAATTCTGGTTGCTTTGATTTTACAAAAGCCGAATTAGTTGTTCCCCATTGATCAATGTCGGCTAATATCGGAAGTATGGTTTTCCCTAACGGTGTAAGTTCATATTCGGATTTTTTGGGATAAACGTCTTCTACACATTTTTCAACAATTCCATAGAGTAGTAACTCCGCTAATTGCACCTCTATTACCCGTAAAGCAGCTGTTCGGATTTCTTTTTGAATATCCGCAGGACGGACTATTCCTCTGCTGATCGCATCAATAATACACATTTTCCATTTTCCCCCGAAGATTTTAAAGGCAACGCGAATACCGCAGTCCAGATTTTCCTCTATCTTTTTTGTATACATGGTTTATATTTTAGCGCAAAATAATCAAATAAGCTTATCGGTTCAACAGGCGGCATACCTATTCTTTTATCGGTTATTTCCAGATAAGAATCTGATCGCCAACTTTGTCAGGAAATAATTAGAATAAAACGGTAAAAGCACATCCTTAAACAACTTCTATATAATTATGGCAAACAGCATTAAAAGAAACAGAATTTTAAAGTTAGACAGATCCGATTTTAAATTTATATTAATATGGCTGATAATCTTATTTCTGACCTGGCAATTTATGCACGGAGCTGATCGTTTTCTTACCCTCACTAAGGAGGCACTTGGTAAGTACTTTGAGTTTAAATGGATATTGATAGCACATATTACAGCAGGAGGAGGGTCGCTAATACTTGGGCTCATTCAATTTTGGACCAAGCTAAGGGAACTAAATCCGAAAGTCCACAGGATTATAGGACTACTATATTTAATGGCTATATTACTGAGTAGCCTTTGTGCTGTAATATTGGCTTTTACCACAGCAAAAGAAGTTAATTGGGCGTATGCTTTTTCGCTGCAAATATGGGTCAGCGTTTGGATAAGTTCAACCTCGATAGCATATTATGCTGCAACTAAACGGAAGTTTAGACTGCATCAACAGTGGATGACCAGAAGTTATATTGTAACACTTGCATTTATTATTTCAGGATCAGCTTTAAAAATCCCATTTATTCAGGGTCTTGGTAGCTCCGCTGATATATCGCCCTCGCTATTTTGGGTGGGATGGTCGGTGCCTTTGTATGTTTACCAAATTATATTGAGCTGTAAGGGAAAGACGAATTGATCTAGAATCCCCCCCCGTTAAGCGGCTATTCATGATCATGGTATAACCTTATTGGCCATTAACCGATCAAAACAGCTGCCCGGTATGAAAATATCTCATTACTGATTGTAAAGATCAGGCCTTATTTATTCCGCAATTGTTAAATTAACAACTGATCTCCATTATTTAACCTTTAAAATATATCCTAATCCATATACATTTTCTATACTAACCTGTTCTGAAACTTTAAAAAGCCTGCGCAGCCTTGAAATGAATACTTCAAGGCTTTTTCCATTGAAATAATCATCATTTCCCCATAATGCTAACAAAATATCCTTTTTTTTAACTACCTGATTAATATTGCCTGCCAAATGATCCAGTACTTCGGATTCCCTTACGGTGAGGGAAATCTCTTTGTCATCGGGCATTAGCACAAACAGCTGGTCTTTTTTGTACCGGATATCGCCAATATGGATAAATCCCAGGCTGGGCGCTGACTGTGTCTTTGGATTGCTGGAAAACTTATTGATGATATTTCCTATCCTTAATACCAGTTCTTCGATTTCGAATGGCTTTGATATATAGTCTATTGCACCAATTTTGAGGCCCCGAAGGCGGTCCTGTTTTTCGTTATGTGCCGTTAGAAAGAAAAAAGGTTGATTGGAATTGATTTTTACCAGCTCTGATGCAAGGTCAAAGCCGTTCATATCTGGTAACTGTACATCCACAATAACCAGTTTGTTATCCAGCCAGTTTGCGCTATAATACGCCAATGCTGCTGAAGCAGTTTTGAACCAGAGCACACTAAATCCCCGCAACTTCAGGTATTCTGAAATCACATTGCCCAGGTCTGTTTCATCTTCAATTATTACGATATCATAAATCATAAAATTCTTCGGGTTAATGATTGGCACTAATTATGGCCTGCTCGCCAGGAATATGAATCATAAATTCGGTCCCTTTTCCCAGTGCTGTTCTTACGCTGATTTCCCAGCCATGAATATCAATACATTGTTTAACGTAATATAAGCCCAGCCCCAGCCCTGAAATAACATTATCTTTGCCCGCACGGAAAAACTTGTCGAATATTTTTTCTTTCATTGTATCTTCAATTCCCTTTCCGTTATCTTTAATATGGATGGTATATCCGCCATTATTGCTTGTAATAAAGAGCACCGTCATCTTTATTTCGCTATGATTGTGCTTAAAAGAGTTGTCGAGGATGTTCTGTAACATGGTGGTAAACACAAAAGGATCGATCATGATCATTATTTCCGAACCATGAGGATCAAAAGTAAGGCTATTTGGAGCCTGGACTTTTATTTTATAGTCGTTAACCAAAGTGAGAATTGCATAATTAAGATCTGTTTCCTCCAGGTTGATGTTGTTGTTGATTTCCGAAATTTCCAGCATCTGGTTAATGTGGGAATGAAGCCGGCGGGCCTGTCTCTCTACAATATTTACAAGCGCATCTACGCGTGCCCTGTCATTAAGCACCTCATCTTCATGCAGGCTTTTGCTGGCCACTAATATGGTGGTAATGGGGGTGTTAAATTCATGTTTAATACTGTTTAGGAAATCAGATTTAACATCTGTTTCTTTTTTCTGCCGCATCCAGCTGATATAGGTGTAATAATTAATGCCTACAATAATGACAATACACAGGGCAACCAGCAAAAACGTAGGTAACATTTGATACGCTACTTTTAAAGTACGGCCCGGAGGATCAACAAAAAGATTAAAGGTAATTCTATAATCGTAAACCAGTTTACCACTAACAGAAAGGTTGGTTACCCTGTTCTGAATATTTGGATCAGTTAATGTACCATCAATGATAACGCCAAACGGGGTTTTTTGGTCTGCTTTAAAATCGGTATGAGTTTGGTTGTCGAATATGGTAATATTCCCGATTTTGGTATCGAAGTTAATCTCTATTGACTGGAATGTAAGCAGGTATTGTAAGTTGCTATCTAAACCGTTCCTTTTTACAATCGAGCGGAAAACACTGTCCATGGTACTTTGCTTTTGCAGTTCTTTCAGCAGTGTATTGCTAATGCTTTGCGACAATCTAACAAATTCTTTCCTGTTGTTTAAATAAGCTTGTTTGAGCTGAGGCATATTCCTGGAGAGAATCGAATCAATAATCTTTCCTCCGCCTTTATAAACTTTATCTTCTGATATACTGCGTCCATATTCATCGTTAATCAGCGTTTTTTCCTTTAAACTATAGTCTCTGTCCCTCAATACATAAGAATTATAGGTTAACCTGAGCTGTACCAGAAGCAAAATCAGAAAACTGACCAATACTACTGATTTATATATACGATCTTTCATTTTATCCCTTAAAAATAGACGTATTATTTCATAAATACCATAACGTTAAGCTTTTGTTAGGTTTCTGTTACGTTTTCGTTCGACAAATTCTTTCCATGTCGGGTGTAGCTTTGAATAATAAAGTTTGATGCCGCCTGTAAATCAGATTTTTATTGATTGATCGAAATTGATTAATAAGCAGGCCGGTCCCATCTTTCAATTAACTAACACAAATACGTAAACCAAAAACAACAGAAATGACCTTTAAAAGGATTTTATCATTATTACTTATCGTTTCGGGAACGACATCTATTTACCCGGCAATGGCCCAGCAAAAATCGGCTAATAAATCCTTACCAGAGCTTCAGCAGGATTTTGTCGATCTTGGACTGGGCATGTTTATCCATTACGGGATGCCTACTTTTATGGATCAGGACTGGTCTGATCCGGACGCCGATCTTTCACTGTTCCAATCGCCAAAACTCAATGCTGATCAATGGGCAAAAGCCGCAAAATCTGCTAACATGACCTATGGCTGCCTTACTACCAAACACCACAGTGGCTTTCCGATCTGGAATACCAAAACTACAACATATAATGTGATGAATACGCCGCTAAAACGAGATGTGGTTAAAGAATATGCAGATGCTTTCCGTAAAAACGGATTAAAGGTAATGTTATATTATTCTATACTAGATACCCACCATGGCATCCGCCCAAATCAGATTACAGCAGCCAACGTTAAGATGATCAAAGATCAGATTACCGAACTGCTAACCAATTATGGTGAGATTACTGCCCTTATTATCGATGGATGGGATGCGCCATGGTCGAGGATTTCTTATGATCAGGTACCTTTTGAGGATATCTATTACCTAATTAAATCGTTACAGCCTAACTGTCTGGTAATGGATTTAAATGCCGCGAAATATCCTACTCAGGCATTATTTTATACGGATATCAAATCTTACGAACAAGGTGCCGGCCAGTTTATTTCTAAAGAGAACAACAAACTTCCGGCGCTTGCCTGTCTTCCGCTTCAGGCCAACTGGTTCTGGAAAACCTCTTTCCCTACTACCCCTGTAAAAAATGTACCAGAGCTTGTGAATAAATTTATTATTCCATACAACGGTGCATATTGCAATTTTATTCTCAATGTAGCGCCAGGTAAAAACGGTTTAATCGATGATAATGCTTTGGCAGCACTTAAAGAAATGGGCCAGATTTATAAAAAACCTGCAGATCTTCCACGTATTCCTGTGCACGCTGCACCAATCATTTCGAGCAACATTGCGAAGCACGTAAAAAGTAACAGCAGCTGGAGTGATGATATGAATATCATGGATTTTGCCAATGATGATGATTTCGGTTCAAGCTGGTCATCCAATCACACCGTAAAATCGCCATGGTATGAGCTGAATTTCGAAAAAGCTGTTCCCTGTAATATGGTGGTACTTACAGCGGGCAATAACAGAAAAGCCACCTACAGTTTACAGTACTATACAAATGGTAAATGGAATGCTTTAACTGCAAAAAATGAGGGCGAGAAAAAGGTGAGTATTTTTAGGTTCGAGCGCATCTGGTGCGAAAAAATAAAGGTAACCATTACCGACTTTGATAGCTCGCCCGCTATTGCTGAACTAGGGGTATTTAACGAAAGAAAATAAGATGTTAGCCGGATCATTTTTGGCCCGGCTAATTTATTAACTGCTCTTGTTTGACAGATACAGAAGGAAATTGACTACTCCAATTGATGGCGGCAAACTTTTTTTGAAATAATCTAAACATAAAAACCAACCAAACTTTATGAACCAAAATTTTACTGCTAAGGTAAGGCATTTGCCTTATCTGGGAAACCTCTGGGTACTGTTCGCAGTATTTAGTGCCTGTTTATTGCTTTTGGGCAGTCCCACTTATGCGCAACAGGGCGCAACAATCAAAATTACCGGTACTGTTAAAGATTCGCTTGGCCTTGGAATTCCGGGGGTAAGTCTTCAGGTTAAAGGCCAGGGTACTATGGGAACCATTACCGATGGCGATGGTAAATTCTCGCTGAACGCCGCAGTCAAATCTACGGTTGTAGTATCATCTGTAGGATTTAAACAGATTACCTTTATTGCCGATCCATTAAGGCTAAAGGTAGATCTGGTACTGCATTCGGATGACAATAATCTTTCGGATGTAGTGGTTACTGCTTTTGGAAAGAAGGAGCGGAGAGAAGCCATGGTAGGGTCTGTTACCAGCATTACCCCTTCGAAGTTGAAGATTCCATCCAGCAACCTAACCAATGCCTTGGCCGGACAGATTGCCGGGGTAGTGGCCTACCAGCGGAGCGGCCAACCGGGGCTTGATAATTCTACATTTTTTATTCGTGGGGTAACTACATTCGGGTACAAACAAGATCCATTGATCCTGGTAGATAACGTAGAGCTCACGCCAACCGATCTTGCCCGGCTACAGGTTGATGATATCGCCAGCTTCTCCATCTTAAAGGATGCCAGTGCCACGGCGTTGTATGGTGCCAGGGGAGCTAACGGTGTAATTTTGGTTACCACAAAAGAAGGTGTTGAAGGTAATGCGAAAGTAAACGTCCGTTTTGAAAACTCCATTTCACAGGCTACACAAAACCTGGAAATTGCCGACCCTATTACTTTTATGAAGATGTATAATGAGGCCATCACCACACGAAATCCTTTAGGAGTGCCAAGGTTTAGCCAGAACGATATTTATAACCGCGAGCAAACTTTAAGTGGTGCACCGGGGAGCAATAAGTACGTATATCCTGCAGTAAACTGGATTGATGAATTGTTTAAAACCAGCACCAACAACCAACGCCTCAACGGAAGCGTAAGCGGAGGGGGAAAGATTGCAAGATACTACATCGGTACCTCTTATAACCGCGATAACGGGATATTAAAGGTAAGCCCTGTGAATAACTTCAACAATAACGTGAAACTCGAGAACTACCAGCTCCGTTCCAATGTCAACATCAATGTTACGCCTACCACAGAAGTGGTGCTGAGGCTGTCGGGAACTTTTGATGAATACAACGGGCCGATTACCGATGACGGCTCTTTCTCTGCCGACCTTTATAAAAAGGCACTTCATACCAGCCCTGTGCTATTTCCTGCTTTTTACCCATCTGATCCTTCACTAGGGATCGATACGCATATTCTTTTTGGCAACAGCTCAACGGAGGGTACCGGAAATACAGTTGGGTTTTCCAATCCTTATGCAGATATGATGAAGGGATATAAATCTTTCTCGAGGTCAAGAATGTCGGCACAGCTTGAGCTGAACCAGGATCTTAATTTCCTGACTAAGGGACTAAGCTTTAAAGGAATGTTTAATACCAATAGATATTCCTATTTCGATTTGACCAGGCAATATTCTCCGTTTTTTTACAATGTAGCATCTTATGACAGGATCAGCAATCAATATAGCCTCAACTGGATCAATAACCAGCCTGGCCAGGCTTCAGAGTACCTGAGTTTTGAGCCAGGGTTTAAAGACATTAATACATTCGTTTACATGCAGGCGGTTGTAGATTACTCGAGGCAAATCGGTAATAAACATAACATCAGCAGTACATTGATCGCCACCAGGCAACAACGTTTATATGCCAATGCGGTAGATCCGGCTACCAATTTATCCAGCCTTCAGTATTCGCTTCCTTACCGGAATGTAGGCCTATCGGGAAGGTTAGGTTATGGATACGATAACCGTTATTTTGCTGAGTTTAACTTTGGCTATAACGGATCGGAGCGTTTTGCTGAAAAGAACAGGTTTGGTTTCTTTCCAACGATCGGCGGATCATGGGTAATTTCCAATGAATCATTCTGGAACGGCGGCTTAAAAGAGGCTGTGAATAAGCTTAAATTGCGCGCAAGCTATGGTCTTGTTGGTAACGACGCCATTGGTGCACAGCGTTTCTTCTATCTTTCGAACGTGAACCTGAATGGCGGTAACCCTGCCTATTTTGGGCAGGCCAACAGCGTTACCAGGCCAGGGGTAAGCATTACCAATTATGCCAATGATGCCGTTACCTGGGAAACTTCCAGACAAACCAATATCGGACTTGAGATCAGTCTTTTTAAAAGCCTGAATATTATTGCCGAAGTATACAAACAGCACCGTTACAATATTTTGATGCAGCGTGCCTCTATTCCTGCCAGTATGGGACTAGAATCGGGTGTGAGTGCAAACCTAGGAACCGCCGATTCGAGAGGGATAGATTTTTCTGCCGATTATAGTAAAACTTTTAGGGGCGGATTTTGGATGTCGGGAAGGATGAACTTTACCTTTTCGCAGAATAAATACGGACAATACGAACAACCAGCCTATAAAGAACCATGGAGAATACTCTCCGGACAGAAAATTGGGGTAAGATGGGGTTACATTGCCGAGCGTTTGTTTGTTGATGACCAGGAGGCGGCAGCTTCGCCAACACAGCTATTTGGCGCAGGTGCTTCGGCACCTAAAGGTGGAGATATTAAATATACCGATGTAAATAATGATGGGAAAATTACCGAGGCCGATCAGGTTTTTATTGGTTTGCCATCAACCCCAGAGATTGTTTATGGTGCAGGGCTTTCAATGGGATTTAAAAAGATCGATCTTTCGCTTTTCTTCCAGGGTGTGGGCCGCACCAGTTTCTTTATCGATCCATCACAAGTTAGTCCTTTCCTATCTAACAGGCAAGTGCTTCAGCCTTTTGCCGATAGCCATTGGACAGAAGAAAATCAGGATTTATATGCCAAATACCCACGTTTGGGAACCACTTCTTCTGAAATCAGCAACAACCTCCAAACCAGTTCATGGTGGATGCGTGATGGTGCTTTCATCAGGCTGAAGTCGGTAGAAATAGGCTATACTTTCCCTGATAAGTTATCAAAAAAGGTATTTCTGTCTAACTGCAGGATCTATTTTAATGCTTTAAATCCGCTCACCTGGAGCAGGTTCAAAGACTGGGATCCGGAGCTGGCCTCAAATGGCTTCAGCTACCCGATCCAGAAAGTGTATAACATCGGAATCAACGTAAACCTATAAGCACGCTTGTAATGAAATTCAACATAAAACTTCTCATACTCATTGCAGTGATTTCGGGAATGACCCTTTCCTGCAAGAAATACCTGGATGTAACGCCAGATAATGTGGCCACAATCGATTATGCTTTCAGAAACCGAAACGAGGCCGAGAACTACCTTTTTACCTGTTACTCTACCCTGCAGAACATGGGCCCATCCAATAGTGATGCCGCTTTTACCACTTCAGGAGAGATTTATTTCCCCAACACTTTAACCGAGGCTACATTGGGCAGTAGGGATGCGGAGCAGGGTTTCCACCTCATCAGGGGAGTACAGAGCACTGATAATCCCTCACTAAATTATTGGGATGGAGAACAGCTTGGCCAGCCTATATTTAAGGCCATCAGAAGATGTAATATTTTTCTCGAAAATATTGACCGGCCAAAAGACCTGGCTCAATTTGAACGCAACCGCTGGATTGCTGAGGTAAAGTTTTTAAAGGCTTACTACCATTTTTATCTGTTAAGGATGTATGGTCCAATTCATTTGATTAAACAGAATCTGCCGATAGATGCCGGCACAGATGAGGTAAGGATAAAACGAGAACCTGTAGATGTTGCATTTGCCTACATTGTATCCTTATTGGATGAGGCAACCCCTGATCTTCCACGTACCATCCAGGATCCGGCACGTAGCCTGGGCAGGATTACTCAAAACATCGCCCTGTCGGTTAAGGCAGAGGTACTTACCACGCAAGCGAGCCCCTTTTTTAATGGCAATCCTGATTATGCTGGTTTTAAGGATAAAGATGGTGTTAACCTGTTTCCTGCAGCTTTTAGTGCAGAAAAATGGAATAAGGCAATGCTTGCCTGCCAGGCCGCTATAAAGTCATGCGAAGAGAGTAACCTTTCGCTTTATCATTTTAGTTCTCCGGGCAATCTTCCAAGCATACCCGCACCATTAAAAACCGTAATGGACATCAGGCAGAGCATTACCGAAAACTGGGAAAAAAATCCTGAGGTAATCTGGGCGCTTAATCCTGAATTCGGCCTGCAATCAATGGCTATGCCGAGGCTTACCAATGCCATGGTACAGAATATGGGTGGCGCGCCGGGTAACTTTGCCGTACCTATCGGAATGGCCGAACTCTTTTATTCGAAAAATGGTGTCCCAATGGCTGAAGATACTGGTTTCGATTACAGAGGACGTTATACCGTTGCTGCAGCACCTACCGAAAGTAAATACTATTTAAAAAGCGGTTATCAAACCATAAAAATGCACATGGATCGGGAGCCTCGCTTTTATGCCGATTTATCTTTTGATGGAAGCTGTTTTTTTGGTAACGGCCAAACAGATCCAGAAAATATGCTCTATGTGCAGGCCCGTGGCGGAACTTCGCTTGCCGGTCCGAAAGACAATATCAGAGTTAACGTATCAGGATACTGGCCAAGCAAACTGGTAAATTACCAATCTGTTTTTGGTACCGAGGTTACCCAGGCAAGTTTCAGAATCCCGCTAATCAGGCTTGCCGGACTTTATCTGCTGTATGCAGAAACGCTTAACGAGGTAAATGGCCCTACCGCTGATGTATATACCTATATTGATAAAGTACGTGCACGTGCAGGTTTAAAAGGTGTTAAAGAGTCGTGGGCAAGCTATTCAACTAATCCAGGCAAGGCTTCGAGTAAAGATGGCCTCCGATCGATTATCCAGCAGGAACGGCGAATTGAGCTTTGTTTTGAAGGCAGAATAGGGTGGGACTTAAGGCGCTGGAAGGTGATGCAGGATGTACTCAGCAAACCACTTCAGGGCTGGAATATTCAGGATACCACGCCTGAAGGTTACTACCGTCAGCGCAATCTGGTAATCCCTGTATTTGGGCTGAAAGACTATTTGTGGCCAATTAAATACAACGACCTGATTGTAAATCCGAACCTGGTTCAAAATCCTTATTGGTAAAATTAAATAGAAGATAATGAAAATTAGATCAAAAATATATAACAGGCTTTTTGCATTGCAGTTTATTGCCATGTTACTTGTGGCCTGCTCGTTTTACTCCTGTAAAGAAAGTGAAGGTTTTAATGAGGTGGTATCGAAAGATATGACAAAACCCGGAGCACTCACAGGAGTAAAAGTAGAAAACCTGGCTGGTGTTGCAGTAATTTCCTATGTGCTGCCCAATTCCGAAAACCTGCTCTATGTACAGGCCGAATACCGGATCAATTCGCGGACGGTAAGGCAGAGTAAATCTTCTTACTATAGCGACACCATCAAGGTAGAAGGCTTTGAAAAAAGCGGCGATTACGATGTTACGCTTTACGCTGTATCGCGTGCGAATGTGAAAAGTGATCCTGTACAGGTACGTGTACATCCTGCAACACCATCTTATCTGTCCGTTTATCCGACGGTTCAGCTTCAGGCCGATTTTGGCGGAGTAAATGTAATCGCCAGTAACCCGGCTAAGAAACCAATTGGGGTGATAGTGATTTCCAATGATAAAACAACAGGGAAAATGCTTCCCATAGAACAGTTCTACACCGAAGCCGAAAACATCAATTTTAGCGTAAGGGGATTTGATACCCTAAAAAGAGATTTTGGCGTATATGTAACCGATAGATGGGGAAATATATCCGATACCTTATATAAATCAATCAGCCCCATATTTGAGATTATGGTACCAAAAGCGCAGTTCAGTGAATATCGGCTACCATCAGATTCTCCACTGGGTGCAACAGGCCTTGGATGGAATACTTCGAGGTTGTGGGATAACAATACTTCCGATCCTGGGTGGCATACTGAGGCCGGTTATAGCAAGCCTCTTCAGCTCTGCACATTTGATATGGGCGTACTTACCAAGCTCAGTCGTTATAAATTGTGGGAAAGAGGAGAAGCCTATGGTAACGATTATTCTTACAATCATGGTAATCCTAAGACCTGGACACTCTGGGGATCAGCCAAAACTGCACCGGCAGATATCGAATTACCGGTAACATCGGCAAAAGGCACTGTAGTTGGCGACTGGATCAACCTGGGCAATTTTACCTGTCCGCCGCCTCCATCTGGTAATGCACCCGGACAAACCACACCTGTGGATCTTGCCGCTGTAAAAGCCGGGTTCGAATTTAACATTGCACTTGATATTCCTAAAGTGAGGTTTATCAGACTGGCCGTTAACTCGACCTGGGGAAATGCAGATTTTGCCCACGTGATGGAATTATCTTTTTGGGGAAATACCAATTAAAAATTAAAGAAGATGACAACTAGACATATAAACAGCATTTTTATGGTTTTTATGGCCATTATAGTTCTTTGTGGCTGTAGCAAGGATGCACTTGATTACAGAAAATACCTTGATGGAAAAGAACGGATATATCCAGGCTTTGCCGGCAAGGTTGGTGCTGCACCAGGAAATTACAGGGTAAAGCTCAACTGGAAGGCAAGTCCTGATCCGAGTGTAACCCATTACCGGATCTTCTGGAACAATTCGGCAGATTCATTGGAAATGAAAGCTCCGGACCGAAGCGTCACTGATGTATCGGTAATTATTCCCAAACTGGTAGAGTATAATTATTCCTTTACCATTTATTCTTACGATAAGGCTGGCAATAAATCGGTGCCTGTTCAGATCAGCAACGTAAAGATTTACGGTGATAGCTACAAATCGAGTCTTACCAACAGATTCCTGGTTTCTGCTAATCCTTATCAACTGGACGACAGCGGCATCACGCTCAACTTTGAAAAACCTGATACCATTAACATTGCAACCGAAATACGATATACTTTTAAAGATGGTACCATTCACAAAAGCTCGCTAAGCCCTGATGTAAATTCAATCAGGCTTGCCGACTATAAAACCGGAACAAAGATTTATTTCAGGTCGGCATACGTACCCGTAAAATCGGCAATTGATACCTTTTGTACAGCAGATTACGATTCTTTGAGCAATATTATGGTGCCGGTGGATAAATCACTGTTTCGTCCGCTAAAGCTAGCCAATGATGTGGGCACATATTCGAGTGAAACTTCTTTATCTAAACTTTGGAATGGCAATAAAGCACCAACCGGATATCCGGATATTTTCCATAGTGATGATAAGTCGCCGCTTCCACATCATTTCACTTTCGATATGGGGAAACCGGTATCAAACCTGGCACAGTTCGAGATCATCGGGCGCGACTGTTGTAATAATCCCACCAAATTTGAAATCTGGGGAATCGCAGATCTTACCGGAGCGGAAACGCAGTCGCCAGGCAATTCACCAGGGTGGACGGCAGAATCAAAAGGAAGAGGATGGACGCTGCTTAAAACGGTTGAACGTTCGGATGATGGATCGGCACCATTTAAAGTTACCCTGCCTGATGGCCTGCCCGCAATGAGGTATATCCGAATTCGGGTAATAGAAGTGGCCAGTGGCGATGCCTATTACAGTAATATTAGCGAAATATCGTTCTGGAATAAATAGGGATCTCTTCTGTATAATAGAGGAATAATACGATTATGAATAATACTAAAGCAATCATTTATTTACTAGTCCCAATTTTTTTATTGGGACTAGTTTCAAAGTCCGAAGCTCAAGCTAAGGATCAGTCTAAAAAAACGATAATCACCCCTGATTCTGTATGGAAGGAGCACTGGTTTGAACATCAGGAAGAACTGAAACTGATAGAAAGTAATGCACATGTGGCTGTTTTTTATGATAAAAACATGCCGGCCAATGTTAAATGGCCTATCGCTGTAATGGCAGATTGTTGGGCCTATGTTAAACGTAACTATGGCGATTTCGGACCGGACCCAAAACTGTATGTGATCCTGCACCGCGCAATAGGCAAGGATTATGGAGGAGGGCATCCATCACCTTTTTTTGATGCGAGCCATGATTACCGGAACGTTATCGATTGTGGCTTAGCGCAATGGAACAATCCAGACGGAGAGCAGATTGGCATGCCGATCCATGAGATGGGACATATTGTAACCAGTGCCAGTCATGGCACGAAAGGCTCACCCTCTGATGTACTTTGGGGCGACAGTAAGTTTATGGAGATTTTCAATTATGATGTACTCAAAAACATAGGAATGACCAACGAAGCCTATAAGGTGTTTACACAAATGCAGACCCAGTACGACGACTTTCCGAGATCGGGAACACAATGGTTCAAAAACTGGTTTTTCCCTATTTATAATAAGTATGGTGAGGGAAAGGTGCTCAACAGGTATTTTGAACTCCTTGCATTAAACTTCCCAAAAAACAAAAACGGCCGGTTTAAAAGGGATCTGAATTTTGGAGAATTTATTCATTTCTGGAGTGGTGCATCTGGAGTAAACCTACAGGATGTTGCAGAAAAAGCTTTTGGTTGGCCGATCGAATACGATCTTCAGTTTAAGCAAGCCCAAAAGGATTTTCAGAAACTGAACTATGAAACTAAAGGTAGCAGCAGATAATTGCATCATTTAAAATATTCCTTCTAATACTTAATTAAATCAGGGCTTCAAACAAATCCCAGATGGATAAAATATCCGGTGAGGACCGGTCATACTTCAGTCGTAACAAGATTAATTCTTTTTATATGCTGATTTTAGTTTGGTGAAAACATAGGTTGTGGTGGATACCCAACCTATGTTTTAGTTTTATACTAATTGTTTCTGAAGATAAAGTGTGAGATATCGTTATTGCGAAGAGGAACGATGAAGCAATCTTAATGCAGCCCGCTATTAGCGATCGTTATAAGATTGCTTCCCCGAAAATCGGGGCGGGCTATCGGCTGAAAAGTCTTCTTGCAATAACGATTTTTTCTTACCTAATCTTCGTGTCTCGCTAAGTGAAGAGAAGGTGTCATCATTTTGAGCGTGTGCAACGAATTCTAGAAATCTATGTTTCAATTTGATATTACTCACAGATTTCTCCATTCCCCGATGCTTCAGTCGAAATGCGACATATAGGCATACTATTTATTATCTACGTTGCTTAATAACCTTAATTATCAAGCAATAGCAGACAATACAGGCCAATGATTGAACATCCGATTTTGAATCTCAAGAATGATAAATATGTACTTATCATTCTTGAGATTATTGTGAACTTAACTACTATGGAGAAGTAACCAATAGTACTGCATCGGCAACCACTTTCGGTCCTTTTGCTCTGATTTCGATGTAAGGTTGTCCCTTTCCGGTAAATGTATAGCTGCCAAGGCTTACCCATTCACCCGAAGTTTGACCAAGGACTTTAACCTCTGCACTCTTAATCAAAATGGTCTTGCTTTCCTTACCATCAAATACTGTGACGGTGGTTTCCGCGTCGGTGGCATCAAGTTTTGGATAATAGGTATATACATCATATTTTCCATTGGTTTTTGAGCCAGGCGTGTACCTTATAAATTTAGCCGTGTCTGCATCTTCGGAAGCCTCAAAATAATCAGGGCCGAAGCCCCCGCGGTTTTTTTTCGTCCAGTTGCCCTTTATCTGTACTTTATCGGTATCGTTGTTGTCGATCAGGATATCGGGAGTACTTCCATCAGCCAAGGGATCGCTTTTTAATTGTTGCTGTAAGCGGCTTACAGCAATTTTTTGCACGGAAAGTTTGCGGTCTATCGCCTGAACCGCTGCCATTGCCGAAGATTGTCCCAGTACCATGAAAACCGGTTCCATCCGGATAGAACCGTAGGCAATGTGTGTAGCAGAGAGGCACACCGGAACGATAAGATTTGAAGCTTCACTTTCCTTTGGTATGATTGCACGATAGGAAATGGGGTATGGGCCAAAGCCGCCCTCTTCAACATTTCCCTCGTTTTTGACCATGCCGTTTACAACAAGCCTGTCGCAATTGTGCGAATCCATTGTATAGGCTGCCATTCCGACCCCATCAGATACAACTTCTTTGCCCTGACAGTGGTGCTGGGTCATTACAAGGGCACCAACCATCCTTCGTGCTTCTCTTACGTAAAGCTGATGAGACCAGTTGCCGTTGCCTGTATATTCATCTTTGGGGTATCCCCATTGGCTGATCTCTTTTCGGATGTGCTCTGGGATACGGGGATCATGACCGACGAAATAAAGCAATCCCTTTGTGTAATTGGTATGGGCTTTCCAGATCTGTTCGCGTTTTAAATAATCTGCATCAGGGTATTCCCAGTTCATTCCGATCATATCGGTTGAAAATCCATTTCTATTATTGATATCTGTCTTTTGGTTTGGCATCCCGCTCCAGATAAAGACATCCTGTAGCGATTTCCAGTTTCTTTTTTCCATCTGTCTGATGAGCAGTTCATAGCGTTCAGGAACATAATCTTCAGGCTCGGTAATCGGAATCATATTAGCTGGGTTATTGGTGAGGCAGATCCTGAAATTATAGGCCTGTACCTTTTTATCTCCACTGCCTTTGTCAATAAGTTTTCCGGGACTAATTCCCCAAAGCAGTCCACTGGACGGATCGCCTTTAACTTTATAAGGGTCTATGCCGTCCGGAAGCTGATGCCCGTTCATGAGCTGTACACCATTGAAGGTTTCGTTATAAGTGCTGTTTGCTTCGCGCCCCACCGTATAGGATACCCCTGCTTTAGCCATCAGATCTCCCTCATAAGAGCAGTCAATAAATACTTTGGCCTTTACAGTGCCCACTTTCTTTTTTGCCTGATTTTCCAGCGTGATGGCTGTTATCAGGGTTCCTTTTTTTTCTATCCCAGTAATCCGGTTTTCGTAGAGGACAGGCACTTTCGCTTTTTTGATGTACTCGTTAAAGAGATTTTCGGCCACATGGGGTTCAAAGATCCATTGCTCAAACTTGCCATAATGTTTGCCTATTCTTCGGTAAAAATCGAGGGCAAGGCCGCTGATGGCATATTTATTTCCAATATCTGTCAGCCCCAGACCCCCAGAGCTCATACCGCCCAGGTTTTTTCCGGGCTCGATCAAAAGAACGGATTTTCCCGATCTGGCGGCGGTGTATGCTGCTATAACGCCGGAAGAGGTCCCCCCATAAATGCAGATGTCATAGTTTTTATACAATGCGCTTTGTGCTTTAAGACCTGTTAAAGGGCATATGATTGCGAGTAAAATGTATATAAAGATATTTTTCATCATTAGTATTTGGGATTTTGAATGAGTTTTGGATTGGTAACGATCTCTATATTCGGAAGCGGCCAAAGGTAATCCCGCCCGGTATCGAAAACACGTACTTCGATCACCCTAAGTTCTGCCCGATTTGGTACGGCACTGTAATCGGCAAGGCCATTTGCATCAATCTGTGGCGCCGATACCAATAAGCCTTTTTGTACCCTGCCATAAAAGTTTCCGGTCATCGCCTTATCAGCAATTTTCCACCTGCGCAGATCAGAAATTCTGAATCCTTCCATTGCCAGCTCATACATCCGTTCTTTACGGACCAGACTCCTGAACTCTACCATTGTTTTTCCTGTAGTGATCGGCGGCATGTTAACGCTAGGCCGCGTTCTTACCAGGTTTATGGCGTCATATACAGACTGGTCAAGCTGTCCGAGTTCATTTTTGGCTTCCGCATAAATCAGTAACATCTCTGCATACCGGATCTGGATCACATTCAGTTCCGAATTTGTCCGATCGGCCTTATCTTCCAGATCGACATATTTTTTCCAGCAGTAACCGGTAAAAGTGGCGAAGGCATTAAGTGCATCCTGGTTATCTACACGTGTAGCTGGGGTGGTATTGTAATTCCAGCATTTTACGCTGTCCCGGTGTGTTTCAAACTGGTAGTTGTAAAATATAGAACCTGGAACTGCTATGGTAAAGCCAAGCCGGGGATCTCTGTTTTTATATGGGGATGTAGGGTCGTAGAGGGGAGACTTGTCAATATTGAGCCCATCTGTACATGGATAGGCATCTACCAAGGACTGTGACGGTACTTTATTGGTAAAACCGAGTCCATTACGAGACACCAGGTTGTTAGGTGTGGAATGCATTTTTGTTTTTGATGCCTTCAGGTATTGAAAAGCCCATATGATCTCAGGCGAGTTTTGCCCGGCGTAAGAAAACAGTGTGCCGAAATTATTGTGCAGGCTATAAATTTTCAGATCCATAACCGCTTTTGCAGCTTCTGCAGCATCTGCCCATCGCTCATTGTTCAGGGCAGCTCTGGCTTTAATCGCCAATGCGGTACCCCTTGTTGCCCTTCCCACATCTGCAGCGCCATAGCTAACAGGGAGATCAGCAGCTGATTCAGTCAGTTCTTTGAGCACAAAGCTCAGCACCTCAGTTTTTGGCGTTTTAGGTAGTTGTGAATCTTCGAGTGTCAACACTCTGGTAACCAACGGTACGCTCCCAAAATAATCAATAAGGTACTGGTAAGTGTAGGCACGCATAAAACGTGCTTCAGCTTTACTTCTGTTGTAAATGGCAGCAGTGGCCTTATCTTTTACTTTGTCAATATTGTCTAAAATGAAATTACACTTGGCAATTACTTTGTATCCCTCTGTCCATACACTTAAAGAAAAGCCGTTATTGCTATCCTGGTTCCCCTTGCCCAGACTCTGCAGCGCACTGTTATTCCTATCCCAACCGATATCGGTACTGTTGTCGGTAAGCAGGTTAAGGGGCATATTATCTAAAGGGGCATAACTTGCGTAACGGTACAGGCCGTTTACCGCCAATATCAGTTCATCCTGGTTGCTGAAAAACGATTCGTCAGAAGGGCCGCTTAAAGGGCTTTTATCCAGGTAGTCTTTTTGGCAGGATAATAGGGATGTGCATAAAAGCACAAGGATTAAATGGTATATTTTAGTTTTCATCTGTTCTGTTTTTAAAAAGTGGCTTCTAAACCGAAACTATAAACCTTAACCTGAGGGTATATATTCCCACCGCCAACCGGCGCTTCTACATCATATCCATCCCAGAATCTGTCGAAGGAAGACAGGTTAGATCCGTTTGCAAAAATCCGAAGCCTTTTAATGGCAATTTTCTGGGCAATGCCAACTGGCAAAGTATAACCGATCTGGACGTTTTTTATCCTCAGGTATGATGCGTCTTTTAAAAAGAAGGTAGAAACCTGTTCGTTATTGGTTTCACCGAAAGCAAGTCTGGGATATTTTGCATTGGGATTATCTGGTGTCCATCGGTCTTTGTTATCCTCTCTGATGGTTCCGCCTATTGCGCCACCAACATTAAATGGTAAGATACCAGGGCCTGCAAGATAGCCGTTTGCCTTACCAACCCCTTGGACCAGTACCGAAAAATCAAAACCTTTATAAGAACCGTTTAAGGTTGAAGCATAGGTGAATCTTGGTATGGTGCTGCCGATAACAGTTTTATCAGCCTCATTGATCAGGTTATCTCCGTTCTGGTCCTTATAACGGATGTCTCCGGCCTTTACCGTACCGAACTGTTTGGCATGGGCAGCCACCTCCGCATCAGAAGCAAAGAGTCCCTCGGCCTGGTAACCGAAAAGAGAACCGATCGAATAACCTTCACGGTTTACGGTCAATCCGGTCTGATTGACACCTTTGGTATCCACAATGGTGTTTTTTACGTCTGAAATGTTGAAGCTGACGTTATAATTAAAATCTTTTACCTTTCCTTTGTAGGCAAGACCAAGCTCCCAACCGTTATTATCAACAATTCCGGCATTCTGAAAGGGTTTGCCAACGCCTACTATCAATGGAATATCCAGTTGAAGCAGAATATCGCTTGTTCTCCGCCTGTAATAATCGGCAGTTATACTCAGGTTGTTAAACATTGTAAGGTCAATACCGATATTTTTTTCTTCTGTGGTTTCCCAGGAAATCATCTTGTTGGCAAGGTTATTTAAAGCCGCGGTATTTACAATCTGTTTTCCAAGGGTATAGGATTCAAGCAGAATTGTGGTGACAGAGGGGTAGGTGCCAATGTTCTGATTGCCTAATTTCCCCCATGAGAGCCTTAGTTTCGCTTCGTTAACCACTTTTTTTAAGCCAGCCATAAAATCTTCTTCCGAAATGCGCCAGCCTGCCGATGCAGATGGAAAAAAGCCATATTTATTTCCAGATGAAAAGCGCGACGACCCATCATAACGGGCGTTGACTTCCAGTAGATACTTGTTTTTATATACATAATTGAACCTGCCGAACAGCGATTGTAATGCCCATTCTTCTTCACTGCCTGTTGCCTGTTGGTTTAGGGCCGAACCAGCGTTCAACACCGGATAATCCGGCAAGATGTATGTATCACGGAAAGCGTTGGTCCATTCATTGAAATAATCCTCGCGTGATGCCCCGGCCAAAAATTTTAAGCTGTGGTTCCCAAATGTTTTTGAGGCAGTCAGCGTAGCACGCATGTTGTTAAAAAATGATTCACTCTTATTTTGTGCGAGCGAAGTTAGGGCAGGGGTAAGGAAACTTGTGGCGCCATTTGGCAGGTAAGACTGGATTGCCTTTCTGAAATTTTTTGATGAGGATAGCGCATATTTTGGTGAATAAGCTGCCTCTGCCTCTAGCCACTCAACGGGCTTATAGTTAACGGTAGCATTAATACTCCCAAAAGGCCCTCTGGTACGGTTGGTGCCGCCATCTTTACTGGCCGAAATTGGATTAGAACCGTTCCATCCGACGCCCCACTGGCCGCTTTGGTTGATGCCGATCTGATTTGCAGGGATTCCATTCATCCACTGAAAAATTTCACTCGATGCTGCTGCAGGATCAGTGGTGATGGCATTCACAAACTGGAGGTCTATCCGTGCCTTAAATTTTTCCGAGAACGTTATATCTGCGTTGTTCCGGATGGTGTAGCGTTTGAAACTTGAATTTTCAATGATCCCTTTCTGATCAAAAAGTCCAAACGAGCCCAGCAGTTTTACTTTTTGGGTTCCGCCCTGAATGGTCAGGAAATGGCTTTGCTGTAATCCTGATCCTGTCAGGGTTTCTTTCTGCCAGTCCGTGTTGGGATACAGATCGGAACTGACTCCACCCTGTTCACGGTATTTTTGAATCAGTGCTTCAGAATATAAAGGGGTACGCCCGGTGTTCACATAAGCTTCGTTGGTCAGCAGCATATGGTCTAATGCATCAACAAGGCCGGGCATATTCGTTGCTTCCTGCCAGCCGATATAATTGTTGTAAGATACATTTACCTGATCAGCAACTGCTCTTTTTGTGGTGATCAGAATTACGCCATTTGCGGCCCTCGAACCATAAATTGAGGATGAGGCCGCATCTTTTAAAATAGAGATGGACTCAATCAAATTGGGATCAATGTTGTTCATCGATCCTTCTATACCGTCAATCATTACAAGGGGATTCGAATCGAGAAAGTTTCCGATACCCCTGATCCTGATGGTCCCGCCGTCCCCTCCAGGTCTCCCTGAGCTTTGTCTCACGGTAACGCCAGGTGCCATTCCCTGCAAGGAAGCAGAAGTCTGTCCCATGGGCCGCGCAGCAAGGTCTTTGCCCGAAACCTGTGAAACCGCTCCGGTTAAATTTACTTTTTTCTGGACACCATAGCCCACGATAACGACTTCGTTCAGGTTCTCATCAATGGGAAGGAGTTTAATGTTTATCCTGTCTTTAGTTCCAACCTGTACTTCCTGCGTCGCGAACCCTATGTACGAAAATACAAGGATATCTCCAGCATTGGCATTGATTTTATACTGACCGTTTACATCGGTCACTGATCCGCCATTATTGCCTTTTATCTTTACGCTTACTCCCGGGACGGGTTTACCGGTCTCATCGGTAACAACGCCTGTCCGGTCTTCTTTTTTTTGTTCCCCGATGGGCTTGTTTTGAATGCGCTCTTCATTCTTTTCGGGAGATGTAGCCTTTTGTAGTACAATGTAATTCTCCTTTAAAACCCAGTCGAGCCTTTTTCCCTTTAAAGTAAGGTCCATCACTTCGGAAAGTTCTGCTTGTTTGAAATTGACAGAAATTTTTTCAGCATCATCCAGGAGCTTGTTGCTGTAAAAAACAGTGAGGCCGGTTTGTTTTTTGATTGTTCTGAATACAGAAGCAATGGTGATGTTTTTGCCTTCAATACTGATCCTGCCCAGTGTTTGGGGACTTGCCCCTGTAATGAGGATGAACAGCAGCATGAATGCAACCGGTAATGAAATCCGGCCCGGTCGGGTAAGGTTTTTGTTCATAACAGTTAAAGTTTATATTGGTTTCCCTTAAGATGCAACTGTAACCAAAATGGGTGAACGGAACCTGAAAAAATTATCTGAATGTTAATATTCCGCTTTCCAGTTTAGCCTTTATGCCTGAAGATAACTCTAAATTTGATAGCACAACACCCAGCGGAAGTTTCTTGTCGATTTCACCGGTAAAGGTCTGTTCGGATACAGCAGGGGATTTCCAGTTGATTTTTACATCGTACCAACGGCTGAGTACCTGTGCAATTTCCGCCAGGGACTTATTGTGGAAATAATAAGTGCCGTTCCGCCAGGACAGTACTTCCTGGGAATCAAAAGTTTTGATAGTGAGTTTACCGCTGTTATAGCTTACTTGTTGGTTTGGCTTTAACTTAATGGACTCATTTCCTTTTATGGCCGAAACTGATCCTGTTACTAAGGATGTCGCAAAGCTTTTTAAATCGTAGGCGTTCACATTGAAAGAAGTACCATGAGCCTTGATATCGGTAAATTCGGTATGTACAATAAATTCAAGATTTGGATTGTGGGCCACTTTAAAATAAGCTTCTCCAGTTAAATAGACTTGCCTTATTTTTTTATCGAAGCTATTGGGGAAACGTAGGCTGGAAGCAGAATTCATCCAGACTTCTGTTCCATCGGGCAGGGTAATCTTGTAATCTTTAGTTGGTGGTACGTACAGGGTTGCCCAATCTTTATTGCCAGCACCTGTTGGGGCATAACTTAATTCTTTTTGTTTGGTGTGTACTGTGGCACCATTCATGTTTATGATACGACCTGCTGTGAGTTCGATTATCTTGCCATTATCTGTTCTGAGATATACCTGCTGCTGTACAGTACCTTTCTCTTGAGATGTTAACTGCTGTTTATTAAAAAAATACCATACCAAAGGCAATCCGATGAGTAGCATTGCAGCGACACTGATGTACCGCCGGTTCCGCTCATAAAAAGATCTAACTGGTATTTCCGGAAGGTGAGGCTCAACATTTTCCCATGCTTTTGTCTCGTCGAGACCTGAGAGGAAAGATGCTGTACCTGGTCTTTTCATTTTTGATTTCAGCTCTTCCCAGAATTCCCTGGTATCGGGGTTTGCCAGAATCGCTTTTTCAGCAATAAAGTCATCGCCCTCACTTATCGTGCCTGCAATCTTTTCAAATAAAAGCCCTTTTATAAAATCCTCGTTATATTCCATCTCTTATTTATAGATGCAGTTATAGTATCATTAGGTGAACGCTCATCTGAATGTGATCAATTTTTCCTGTAACATTTTAACCGCAAGCTTCAAATGTGTCTTTATTGAATTAACAGAAAGCCCCATTTCATTGGCTGCATCCTGATATTTTTTGTCTTCCATGTAAACCAGCTTAAATGCTTTTTGGCGCTGGGCAGGAAGCTCGTTAAGGGCAAGGTTAATGGTATTTTCGCTGCTGATCTGTTCTGATTGTTCAATATCATCCTCCAGGTTTATCCTTTCGGTATATTCATCCATTTTTTGCCGGGTAACTTTTCTTGTCCTTAAGGCCATCAGGCATTGATTGTGCACAGCCCTGAAAAGGTAAGCTTTAAGGGAGCTGTTTACAGATTGGTAATGTGATTTCTGCCACATGGAAATAAACAGGTTTTGGACCAGATCTTCTGCCTCCATTTCGTCTTCCAGCATCATATATGCTTTTAGCGCGAGTGGTTTGTAATATTTTTTAAATACCAGTTCGTAAGCAGTTTTTTTGCCGTTCTTGAGGTCATTCAATAATATTTGGTCAGTGATCTCCATTAATATAGATTAAAGCAGGCGATAAATATATACTTTGAAATTCAGAAAAACAAGAAAGGGCGGGTGCTGGCCTAGTGCACTGATGTGATGTCTGTATTTTGTGGTAGGAGAGAATCTGATAGGGGACTCCAGGATGCTAAAGGATAGCAGTAGTCGGTAGTTGCCTAGCCAGTTTGATTGACCCCAGTCAGCAATTTGTTTTTTGGTGAAGAGGGGTCACTAGTTATGGCTTTTCCATTTCGGTGTTGGAAGTCACATATCGTTCGCAGTCCCAGTATTCTCTGGGCTATCAGGAAAAAGCAGTTCGCTCATAACGTATTGAAATTCAAAGAGAAAGAGTTGCTCTTTCTGGAGCAACCCTCTTCAAAAATGGGTAGAGTTCCCATTCGTACAGGGAATGATGAATTCTTTGAACACCTTTCAGGGTTTCTGGAGGTATTAGAAAGGATTTTGGAGAAAAAAAAGCTGCACAAAGAAGTTTAAAACTTTAAGAAAAAGTAAAGTTTTGGTGTTCTAAAAATCTTTCCCTCTCATGGTTGGGGAGATTTTTAGAACACTTTCCCGCAATTTTAATTGGGTGCTCCTGACAAGACCATTAACGAACTTTTTTATTGATGATTTGAAACGAATTGCAGATTTAAAAATTATAAAATAGCTTGTTTTTTGATTGACTTAATGTTTGCTTATCATTGAGTAGATCAAGTAGGGTCGAGGCGCATTTTGTCGACTCTGTATGACCATTGTGAAGCTATTGTACACTTCGAGAAGTTAGTTGCCAATCGCGTTAAAGGACATTATAGGAGCAAGAAAGACCGGATATAAGGCATGCATACCTGCTAGTTGGCGAATCATGTAATTTTTGGATATAATCAAGCGAGCATCAAAAGCAATACGAGAATACAAAAAAAGAACATTATGCCAAGAGGAACAAAAGTGGAAAGGAATTCTGTATCGAATCAGCCACATAAGCTTAAATATGAAGCTGGAAAAATGAATGTAAAAGCATCTGATATTAAGGATGCAAAAAAAAGGGGTTCAAGTCAGCGGAAGGAAATTGCAAAAAAAATAAAAAGTTAGCTGGCTTCACAATAAAATTGATGGGCGTTAGTATTAATATGAGAGAGTGTTAATTTAGATAAGCGGGGAAAGGTCGGTATGATTTTTCTCGCTTCTTTTTTGCCTAAATTTTGTATACATGTTCACTGCCGCTGTAGTGGATGCATAGAGTGCATAGTTGACATAATCGTATGCTGGGAGTCAGATTATCCACTGCAACATCTACAGGAACTTTTTCGAATAATCAGGGAAATATATAAGAATAAGAAGCTTATGGATCAAAATGGAAAGGTATAATTTAAACAGGGCGTGGATTGTAAGCCTTAATGATATTTGACCGCCAATTTGCATAATTAAGAGTGTAATATTATCTAGTAGAGAATTCCTGAAATGCTCTACTGGTTTGATGATCACGTGCTGTTCAAAACCGATAAGGGGACGATTGATATCCCAATAGCAATAATGAACATGCAGTTCAACGATCCAAGATTGACCCCGGATCGGGAGATAGGCAAACTTGCTGCCGCTTTTCGTCCCTATAGCGAAATTGACTCGATGACCGGTGGGCCGGTTTCAAATGCCTCCTAAAACTAGTTTTAAATGTTACTGCCGCACTGACCATAAATGCTAAATAAGCAGTTCATTGAGTGAACACATAGAAGGATCCTAAAAAAATATCTTGCTATACCGAAAAGTGAAAAAGCATTGAGCTGTTATTGTTTTTGTGGTTTCAGCAGGCATAGCAAATTTTATTTCATGTTGTATTAACATTAGACCGGTATTTTTGCAGTTCAAAGTCAATCACAGTTTTACAGTGTTTCGTCATGACAGCAGAAATCGGTTCAACCAGGAATGTTTACCAATATCATCGATGTCCCTGTGGAAAGGGTGATAAGTCGGATATGGAAAGGATTCCCCGGACATTCGTGATGAAAACCCTGCTGTTCTGGATTCCGTTTAAGCGCTATAAATGCTATAGATGCATGCGTAAACGATGGGTGCTTGGGAGAAAATCATCCTGAAATCAGGATGCCTGGCACAATAACCCGTTATTGGAACACTTAATTTGAAAATCCTAGCCTTATCGGTACTGGAACTTAAAAATTTGATCCCAAAACATTCAGGTCAGATTATCTGTAGTTTATCTCATAGATTTATACCGGATGCAAAAAGATGCGTTGCAGGCTAAATCGTTAATATGGAGATAGAACAATATCAATCCGGCCAAGATTTTATTGGCTTTGTGAACAATCTTTGTGCATTGGAAGAAGACGCAGCCGCAATGCTTTCCCAGCACTTAGAATCCCTTCGTTTTAAAAAAGGAGAGGTCATATTGGTAGAGGGAAGCACGTGCAGGTACCTATATTATATCAACAGCGGACTGGTTAAAACAGGTTTTGAAAGTAAGGATCGTACTTTTATTATGCGTTTCTTTGCCGAAGGCGAGATGTTTACAGTTCTGGATAGCTACCTCTCGCAGAAACCATCCACCTATGAAGTTGTGGCTTTGGAGGATACAGTAATTACGCGTATATCACGAGCAGAAATGGATAAACTCCGTACCCGTTTTCACCGTATGGAAACTTTTTTTGCGAAACTAGTTGCTATGGCTTCGGTTAACATGATGGACAGGATCGGTGAAATATTGGAAGAACAGGCTTCAGCACGGTACGAAAATTTTTTTTAAAGGAAAATCCAGGCCTCCTACAGAGGGTGAGCCTCCGCGATCTGGCCAGTTACCTGGGTATTACCCAGGTTTCTTTAAGCAGGATTAGAGCGGGAACATAATTTTTTATCATTTGATAAATTTTCACCGTTAGAGATGTACTAGGTTTGGATATAAATTTAAAGGTTATGAAAACACAATTCTCTATACTGCAAAAGTTAAGCCTCGTAATCGCAATTATTTTTACCCTTGTTGCGCCAATAATGGGATATCTTTCCATCGGATTGCCACCTGTTATTATTGTGGGTGGATCTGCAGTGATTGGTTTGGTATGCTGGTGTGCCACTTATCTTAAAAACCCCGTAGAACCAAAAATCATTTTACCGCTTTTTCTGCTCACGGTTGCTGGCCTTCAGATCCACATCATAGAAGAATACCTCACGGGTTTTGCTCCCGCAATGAGCAGGCTTTTTGGCATTCCGTGGAGTGAAAAAAGTTTCTTAATGGTTTTTGCGCTGGTTGGACCAACAATTTACACCCTTACTGCCCTTGGCCTGTACTACAGGATTCCGATTGCAGGTTTTGTTGCCTGGTTTATTTTTATCGGTCCAGGATTAGCAGAATTTACACATTTTATTTTTCCGCTGATCAAGCCAGCACTGCACGCTGCAACATTAGATCCACTTACGGCGCCTATCCAGGGAGTATTGATTACTAATATGCGTAATTATTACCTCGGCGCAACCGGAAGGTATTATTTTCCAGGTATGTGGACAGCGGTATTGCCAATGATACCAGGAATTTATGCCATTTACCGTTTGTTTAAGTTGAACAGATCCGCAAAGCTCAGCAGTAGTCCTATAATATCAAACTGTTAAACTTTTGGTTTACATTTTTAAATGTAATATAACTGACTACTTATACGGCGATCAATAGAAAACGATCGATGTAGAGCGCTTTTTGGTAGCACGCCGAAGGTTCGATTCCTTCCTCTACAACTCTATTAAACCTTTGCAGGTGCTAAATAAATTTTAATCACTGCAAATTCCCGGGCTATGTCGGGATCGGTAGAACAGAAACTGCTTGTCAGAAATTCCCTGAGTTCCGGTCTGTTGGCATTCCCCATGATCGCTGGGGCTAAAGCACTAACGATCGAATCAACTAGTAACAAGCATTTTCAACGTGTATGCCCTTGCGGTAAGGGTGATAAATCGGACTTGGAAAGAATTCCACGGGCATTTATGATGAAAATCATGTTATTCCGGTTACCTATAAACGCTGTAGGTGCTACCGTTGCATGCGCAACCACTGGTACTTGGAAGAAAATCACATCAAATCAGCCAATAAAATCTATCGTGCAGCACTAAAATTGCTTTTGCCGGTTTGTTCAATGCGTGGCTAACCTTACTACTGATAAATGGCCAGTAGATAGGACATATCGGTATCTGCATTATTCAAATAAATGAATATGTAGCTGATTTAAATCGTGTTGTAGGTTAAATGATTGTTGTTAATACGTTAACGCACAAGTTGTCAGTAAAAGAAAAAGGGGAATACCCATTGCAGTTAGCTTTGGTTTCCCCATATTTCCTTTAGAACAGCATTTAGGAATTATCTGAAATATTGAGAAAGGTCGGTAATAGCACCCGAAAAATAGGTAGATCTTGTTGCGGCACCTAAATTTTTTGTATCCTTTATAATAAATAACTTTGATGTATTTGCTTCAAAACTGATTGAACCATACCTTCCTTCGTTTTGTTTAAAAGGAAATGCTGCGTTTACAAATGGTGCTGCTGTGGTATTGTAAGGAATATTGTTTGTCCCCGCTCCAAATATATCAAAACTGTAGATGTGATTTGGTCCTGGCAGGGGTGGAAGTTCAATTGAATTGAACGAGCCATCTTTTGGAAGGGTAAACCTAAGTTCAGGTGTAACTTTGGTTCCTGCTGTTGTGATGGTGGCAGATGAAGGTTTTGTATAAAAAACAATATCTACGTCAACATTTTAAATTGTGAGGCAAATATGGTTTCGAACCTGGCACTGATCATCATATTGGCAGGATTTGACGGAGGAGTGAGTTTTACATTATCTGCGATTTTAGTTCCGTCAAAAAAGAAATCAATATTCTGCCTTGCTATTCCAGATTCGATTGTTTTGGAAAAGAGAATTTCGGTTGTTCCCTTCTTACGGATGGTAATTTCCCTTGTGGTACCTTATCAATAAGGATAAAAAACGTATTGTTTATGGTACTGGTACCCGAGGACAGTAGTTTTCCATCTAACAAGAACTCGATTTCGCTGGATAAGGCAAAACCTTTAACAACCAATGAAATGGCATTGTTATATACTTTGGTTCCATCATAAAAAAAACTGATGTTCTGATCAAATGGTACCGTGGTTATGGTTTTGGTTAGCAATATTTCTGAGGTGCCTTGTTTTCTCACCTTTAAAGTAGCGTTCTGATCCTTCACTGAAAGGAAAGTTTTTATGTTAATGCCACCAACAGGTGGAGTGGCAATAATACTGTCTTTATACAGGTTTTCTAATGCTACGTCAGATGTGCCGGTAACGGTTAACTGGATTATTTTAGCAGGTTCTGGTTGAAGAAGTTCTGCTTTGCGACAGGATAAACCTAAGGTTATAATGGCCGAAAAAAAGAAAAGGGCAAAGGTTTTTAGTTTCATAAAAAGGGTAATTATCATTTAAAACAGAACAATCCTGTTTTTATAATCAAGAGACCATACCCGAAAGGGTACGGCCTCTTTGATAAGAGAGAAAAAATTAAAATGCAAGTTTTGACCACGTAGCAGCCCAACCTGGAAGCGTAACCGCTATTGGTATTGCCGAAGGTACTTACGATGCCAGCAGTTATTTTGTTTATTCGGCAGTTAAAAGTATTGTCAATTATACTCCTGCTGCAGGCAAGATTGGTGTGCCATACATTAAAAAATACCTGCACTCGCCACTTGCAGCAACCACTGGTTCTAGTGATGACTTTCCGATATACCGTTTTTCTGATGCATTATTGTTATTGGCCGAGGCTTTGAACGAGCAAGGGAAATCAGCGCTTGCTTTAGCACCATTAAATAGGGTGAGGAAAAGAGCTGGTTTAATGGATATTGTAATTACCGATCAAACGGAGCTTAGAACAATTATTCTACATGAGCGCCGGGTTGAACTGGCTTTCGAAAACAGCAGATGGACAGATTTATTGAGAACTGGAAAAGCAATTAATGTTATTAATGCATTTGGTGTTAAAATCAGGCAGCAGCTACCATTTCTTTCCTCAGATGCTTACGTAATCGATAATCACCATTTATTATTTCCAATCCCACAAAACGAAGTTGGACTAAATCCTAAGATCATCCAAAACCCAGGATACTTTTAAGATTGAAGTATAAGACAGGTAAAAGAGGAATAAAATTTAATTAAGTAAAATGACCATAAATAAAGCACTGTTAAAGAAAAGCCTTTGCATTTTTTTAAGTGTACAAATGTTATTAACCACAAGTGCAAGCCCAATACCTGCATTGCAGGAAGAACGTTTAGCAGACGACGAATTTGCGATTATTGTATTGCCCGACACCCAATATTATACTTCAGAGAAGAGTGACGGGAAAAAGGAGATGTTTTCGGCGCAGACCGAGTGGATTGCAAAAAATGCGGCAAAAGAAAACATTAAATACGTCATCCATCTTGGTGATATTTCTGATGACGGGGAAAAATTCCCACAACAATGGGTAAATGCTGCCGAGTCGATGTATAAATTGGAAAAACCACAGTCTGGTTATCCGCAAGGTATTCCATATGGTATGGCCGTAGGCAACCACGATCAAACCAAAAGCCAGTATCCTTTAAGTTGATAAAGTTAAAAATACATTAGGGTAACTTTTTAAACGAATTTGGTCATATTGATGCTTTCTGGAACAAAGCAGGGATCATGCCAATCTCTTTTTCGAAAAAGCTTTGGTGGATGAGTGGGATAAAATGATCAATATCAATATGAAAGGTGTACTCTATGGTATTAATGCCGTTCTGCCCCAGATGCTCAAACAGGGTAAGGGGCATCCTTGCTACATCCATCGGTAGAAGGTTTAAAAACTTCGCCTGGTATTGGTGTTATACAGGTACAAATGATATTGTGCTAAGACCTTTAATCCATAAACGATAACGTAGATATAAAATGAATAATGTGATAACTTTGTCTGAACTTAAAAACACATATGAATCTAGTACATCAAATAAAGGCATTCAAAGAACTTAGTGTTGATGAGCTTTATCAGCTTCTCCGCCTGCGGAGTGAAGTTTTTGTTGTGGAGCAAAACTGCATTTTTCTGGATTAGGACTATAAAGATCAGCAAAGTTATCACGTATTGTTATTTGCTGATGGCGAGCTGGCTGCCTACAGCAGGCTGGTTCCGGCTGGTGCCTCATATCCTGAAGTTTCAATAGGTCGTGTGGTTACCTCGCCAGCTTTCAGGGGCAGTGGCCTAGGCAGAAAGATAATGGAACTTGCTGTAGAAGGCTGTGAGAGCCTATTTGGCAAAGAAGATATATGTATTGGTGCCCAGACTTATGCGCTTGCTTTTTATACTTCATTGGGCTTTATTCCCCATGGTGAGGTATATGATGAGGATGGGATTGAGCATATCGAAATGGTTAGGACTCCATCTTCTTCGTTATAATAATTATGAACCTTTTTAAGCGCTATGCAGATGTTTTAATAACAGTTTATCAAGATGAATAGGAGGAGGCCATTGGTTAAATGTAATTTCTAAACATTAGTACTTATATTAGCCCATGAGTATTTAATATCCGTTGATCAACTTCAGATTAAATTTGAATGGCTCTTTTTCTTTATGAAATCGTACAGTACTTTTTCGGATGCCGATCTGATCATCTTGCTCAAACATGATGACCAGTACGCCTACACCGAAATTTTCGAAAGGTATAACGAAGTATTGCTCCGCCACGCTTATCGCATATTAACCGATAAAGACGAAATTAATGATGTTGTACAGGATGTTTTTTTAACGCTCTGGCAAAAACGATCAGTTCTCGAATTTAAAGTTTCGCTAGTATCCTACCTGAGTATATCGGTCAGAAACAGGATCTTTGACCTGTTATCACATAAAAAAATTGTTCTTAAATATGCAGCATCCTTCAATAAGTTTTTGATTGAAGGTTATAATATTACGGATGATGAAATCAGGGAACGTGAACTTTCTAAAATTATAGAAAGAGAAATTGACCATCTTCCATCTAAAATGAAGCAAGTATTTTTAATGAATAAAAAAGATGGTTTGAGCTATAAGGAAATTGCTGCCAGACTTAACATTACCGATCAAACTGCAAAACAACAGGTTTATAAGGCGCTCAAAATATTAAAACCGAAGCTGGATTCCTTTATGAGTGCTTTCCCTTTTCTATAATTCATTTTTTTTCTTTTCTCGATATGACGATTGCGCCTGTTAACCGTCTTGGTATTATAAAAGGAAAAGTCCTGTTGTAAACCAAACCTATGAATGCGCAACAAATTAACGAACTGTTAAAAAAACGTCAGGCCGGAGAACTGAGCGATACAGAAAATGCCATGCTGGAAAGCTGGTATATCAGTTTTGCCTCTAGTTCAGATCAGCAGCCCAGCACTGAAGATCTAAAAGTAAGTAAGGCAGAAATTCAGTCTAAATTGCCTTTGGCTTATCCAAAATCAAGTAGCAGGCTTTGGATGCCGATCTCTATTGCGGCGGGTTTATTGATTTTAATTTCTGTAGGGATATTTTTATATTCCCAAAAAACTTCTATTGGGGAGCAGCGTGGTAATTACGCAAATGATATTCCTCCAGGAAAAAATTCTGCAACGCTGACTTTGGCAGATGGCCATAAAATTTATCTTTCGGAAAAAAGCAGTGGTGAATTTGCAAAACAGCAAGGTGTAAATATTTCAAAAACCAAAAATGGCAAACTAATTTACACCATCACGGGGGCAAAAAACAAAACGGTTTCCTACAATACGCTCAGTACAACCAATGGAGAACAGATTGAAGTTTTATTGCCCGATGGCACTTCAGTTTGGCTTAACGCGGCATCTGAGCTTAAATTTCCAACAACATTTGCCGGAGCGAAAAACAGGCGGGTGGAGCTTATAGGTGAGGGATATTTCGAAGTTTTTAAAAATAAAAAAGTCCCTTTCATTGTACATACCGCCAAACAGGAAGTACAGGTTTTGGGTACCCATTTTAATATCAACAGTTATGCTGAAGATGCGGATGCTAAAACCACATTGATAGAGGGAAGTGTAATAATCAACCATAAAACCGTAATCAAACCCGGACAACAAGCATCTGGATCAGGGCTGAACATCAGCACATCCAATATTGATACGGAACTTGCAGTGGCCTGGAAAAACAACAAATTTATGTTCGAACAGGAAAATATCCAGGGCATCATGAACAAGATAAAACGATGGTATAATGTGGAAGTTGTTTATTCAGGAGAAGTTTCAAAACAGCTTTACACGGGTTCAGTTTCGAGGTTTGCAAATGTCTCCAAGGTACTGGAGATATTGGAGCTGACCGGAAACGTTCACTTTAAAATTCAGGGAAGGAGGATTACCGTAATGAAATAAAACCAGAGCGGTAATACTAAAAAGCCAGATTCCGATTGGCCTCGGAACCCGGCAAATGCGGTATTACGTCAATAATTCTCTTAGTCACTACTAACCTTAAAACCAAACAAATGTATAAAATTTATACCAAACAAACCGGTATTACGGCCGGCTATATCCATAAATTTCTGCAAATTATGCGCCTAACCACCGTTATATTAATCGCTACATTAATGCATGTCAGCGCTGCCGGTCTCGCACAGAAGATCAGTATGTCGAAGAAAAACGTACCGTTAAAATCCGTGCTGAAAGAACTCAGGAATCAGAGTGGTTACGACTTTGTTTTTACCGAAAATCTGTTGCAACAGGCGGCACTTGTGAACATCAGGGTTAACGGTGTGGAGATTGAAGAAGTGCTTCAATCGATCTTCAGCAAGCAGCCGCTTAAATATACCATTCGTGATAAAACGGTTGTGATAAGTGCCAAAGAACCATCTATTATGGACCGGGTTGTCGATTTCTTTAAAGATATTGTTGTTAACGGAACCGTAACCGATGAAAATGGTAAAGCTGTAGCTGGTGTAACTGTTTCTATAAAGGGAACAAACAGAAAAACCACAACGAATGCTGAAGGAAAATTTTCCATTACCGCAGATAAACAGGATGATGTGCTTGTTTTTTCGAGCATTATGACGGAAACACAGGAAATCAACCTTGCCAACAGAACGCAACTAGCTGTGAATCTTAAAACGAAGACAAATCTTTTACAGGAAGTTTCTGTAAATACAGGTTTTCAGACTATTGCGAAACAACGGATGACCGGGTCTACAGTCACCGTTGGAAGTGATGAAATTGCCAAAAGATACAATACCAATATTATTAACAGTTTAGAAGGTAGAGTACCCGGCCTTGTTAACTACCGTGGCACAACTACAATCCGTGGCGTGAGTACAATTAACGCCAACCGTGCTGTTCTTGTTGTTTTGGATGGTTTGCCAATAGAGGGTTCTATTGCAAATGTTAACCCATACGATGTAGAAAGCGTTACCGTTTTAAAGGATGCGGCGGCTGCGGCTATCTATGGTGCAAGGGCAGCGAATGGGGTAATTGTAATCACGACCAAAAAAGCAAAAGGCGGGCGGACCACTATCGATTTTGCCGCTGATGTAACCCTAACCGAAAAACCCGATCTGGGTTACAATATGCTTACTCCTGCGCAACAGGTAGATTTAGAAAACAGCTATTACTCAAATTATTATACCAATATTACCGGAACTGTTGCCAATACGGCTGCCGCTATTAACAGGGGTGATCCGATTACCCCTGTGCAATATGCCTGGTATCAAAAGGCGCAAAATCAGATCACGCAGGCTCAACTTGATAGCAGGTTAAATGATTTCAGACAGAATGATTTCAGACAGCAGTATACAGATAATGCCCTCTTGAATACGGTTTTGCAACAATACGATCTTTCGGTTAGAACAGATGGCAACAAGTACAATTCAAGTCTGATCCTAAACTACAAAACCACTAACTCTGGGATTATCAATGCCTACAACAGGCAGCTGAATATTTTTTATAAAGGTACTTACCAGTTTAGCAAATGGCTGGATGTAAACTTTGGGGTAAACGGGATTCTGGGTAAAGCCAAAGCAAGTGCGAGCAGCTTTGCAACAAGTGCAAACAACGTATCTCCATATTTGCAACTTTTAGATGCTAACGGAAACCGGATGTACTATACTACTGGTGATTACAATATGTACAATGCTAATCTGGCTTCAATGCCCAGATACAGCATGAACGTGAATCATTTAGACGAGCTGGAGCAGGATCAGAGATTAACCAAACAGAATTACACCAGGTATTTTGCCAACCTTAATCTGCGCATTCTTCCAGGCTTGACCTTTTCTCCGCAGTTTCAATATGAAAATGTGATCAATAACAGCTCAAACTATTCTGAACCGGACAGTTATATCATGAGGTATCTTAAAAATGTTTATTACAAGGTGCCACAGGGAACTACGCCAGAAACCTATAAAAACCTTTTGCCAGAAAATGGAGGTAAACTGGCTACAACAAACAGTACAGGCGATTACTGGACTGCAAGGGGACAACTCAGTTACAGAAAGGCTTTTGGCAAACATGGGATCGACCTCAGCGCCGGAACGGAGTTTCGCCAAACGAGGGATAAGGGAACCAATGGATTATTGTTGGGTTACGATGATCAATTGCAATCGCAGTCTACCACAACTGTAAATTATCCGGCTTTATTTGCTTATAACACTTCGCAAACATTTAAGCCAAATTCGAGTACTACGAACCTTTACAATACTTATTTAAACACGCCAATCGGGCTGATCCCTGAAATTACACACCGCACCAATTCTGGTTACGCAGTAGCCAATTATTCGTACGATAATAAATATGCAGCTTCGGGTTCTTATCGGATAGATTATGCCGATGTGTTTGGTTTGGATAAACGGTTCAGGGGAAAACCACTTTATTCTGGGGGCCTGGCCTGGAATATCAGCAACGAAGAGTTCATGTCTGCGCAAAAATGGATCGATTTCCTGAAGCTGCGAACCAGTTATGGCATTACCGGAAATATGAGCCAGGATGTAACCAGTTTTTTAACGGCGAGTTCTACACTTCCACCAAACGCGGCTACAAATGCACCTGTATCGGTAGTAACCAATGCAGCCAATCCCGAATTAAGGTGGGAGAAATCGGCAACTTTTAACATTGGGTTGGATTTTGCGCTTCTGAACAAAAGATTGACCGGTGCCTTAGATTGGTACAGAAAGAAAAGTACAGACTTGCTTTTCACCCAAAGGATAGATCCATCCGAAGGATTTACCAGTCAGATTATCAATAATGGTGGTTTGGTGAATAATGGAATTGAGTTGAGTTTGGGGTATAGCTGGACAGATCCAACAAAAGCAGATGGTATCCAGTGGAGCAGTACATTCGTGCTTAGCCATAACAAAAACAAAATTACCTATGTGGATGAAGTTTCTGTATTGCCGATCCCGCTTGTTCAGGGCGGCTACAGAGTTGGTTATCCGGTAAATTCTCTTTACTCTTTCCAATACAAAGGGCTAAATAATCTTGGCCAGCCGCAATGGCTAAAGGCTGATGGTTCGCTAAGCACAGTTGCTCTAACCGGAAGTGATATGAACGCAATAGTTTATTCAGGCGGAACAGATCCGATCAATAACATTGCATTAACAAACGAGGTTTATTATAAAAGTTTTAGCCTTAACATTCTGGCGGTATATTTTGGTGGTCAGTATTTAAGAGGTGTTTATCCCGAAATTTATGCAAGCGGTTTGGGTTACAGCGGTGGTCCCTCTTATCTTTTAGATAGCTGGACACCCGGAAATACCACTACAATTGTTCCAGGCTATGGCCAATATTCGCCAGGTACTTATCCGGGGACATCGGTAACACCATCAAACCACCTTCGCTATTCCGATACCTTTGTTTATTCAGGCGATTTTATCAAAATCAGAAACGTAACCTTAGGTTATCAATTGCCTGCAAAACTGGCGCACAAATTAGGTTCGAAAGGAGTGGGCTTGCGGTTTCAATTAAATAACCCTAAAGCCCTGTGGGCAGATAATAATGTAAATATCGACCCTGAAACAGGAGGCGCAAGAACGCTGACTTCTTATGTGTTTGGTATTAATTTTAATTTATAGGAGAAATGAATATGAATAATAAAATATATGGCGGCACGGTAATACTGGTTTTTATACTTCTTTTATCCGGTTGCAGCAAGTTTACAGAGATTACACCAAAAGGAAGCAACGTACTTAACCGGGTATCCGATCTGGATCTACTGTTAAATTATAATTTCAGTTTAAATACAGCCGTTTCCATCTCCTCTCCAGCTTTTGTGGTAACCGCCGGAGAAGCGTTTAATTGTAATGATGCCGAGGTTTTGGTCGGCGATATTTATCCATACGTAACCAATGTAGCCAGCCTGATCAGCTTAAACGCTAAAGACCTAAATACGGCACTGACTACTTATAACGAAAGCATCGACCGGAAGAGCCTTGCATTGGCAGATGTTAAGTATGAAAAAATGTATTTCATGATCAATAATGTATGTAATGTAGTGCTCAAAAATGCGGACGGGGCAAGTGGAGACCGGAGCAAAGCAAATACGCTGAAAGCTGAGGCTTACATTCTAAGGGCTTACATGCATTATCTGTTGGTAAACATTTATGCAAAAGCCTATAATCCGGCGACAGCTGCTACCGATGGTGGCGTCCCTTATGTAAAAGAAGATAACCTGATCTCTGAACCCAATAAAAAAAGCACTGTTGCAGAGGTTTATGCTAACATCGTTTCTGATATAGATGCTGCATTGGCACTAAACAGCCTTCCAAATGTCGCAGCAAATAACATGCGTGTTGGGTTGGGTTTTGCTTATGGTGTCAGGGCTCAGGTGCTTTTGGCCATGCGGAATTACGCGGGTGCTTTAGCTGCTGCAAACGCTAGTTTGGCCATTAATAGTACAACAATAGATGATCGTTTATTTGCACCGGTTGGAACTACAGCGTATGCAAAACCTGCGGTAACAGCTGCAGATAATTTGTTTTATGCCTCAAACAAAGGCCCGTCAACATTGCTGGCACCCACCTTTGAAACCCTTGCCGCTTACGAGCCGGGAAACATCCAGAACGAATATGTAAAACCATATTTTCCCGTTCCGGCGCAGGCTGTTGCCATTACCGGTTTAGCGAATGCAAAACTTTCCTATTCCGCTACAATTTTTGCGGTAAATACCGCTGGCCTTACCACCAGTGATACTTATTTAATCAAAGCTGAATGCCTGGCCAGAACCCAGAATGTTGCTGCTGCGATGGATATCATCAACATGATCAGACAGCGAAGGATTCATCCGAGTGTTTATGCAGCACAGGTAGCTACCACTG
This sequence comes from Pedobacter sp. W3I1, assembly GCF_030816015.1. NCBI lineage: Bacteria > Pseudomonadati > Bacteroidota > Sphingobacteriia > Sphingobacteriales > Sphingobacteriaceae > Pedobacter > Pedobacter sp. W3I1. The sequence continues at coordinate 4,616,802 of NZ_JAUSXN010000001.1, read as the reverse complement.
AAGCGCAGGCCATGACCCTTCTTAAGAAAACGGCGAGGTTTGAGTTCTTGTATACTTTTAAAAATTACTTTAACATTAAACGCTGGAATACCGAAGATGCCTATAAGGAAACCATTACACGCACTGTAAATGGGGTTACCTATACCTTAAGACCAGAATCTCCACTCTATATTTTCCCGTTTCCGCAAAGTGCAACAGCTTATAACCCAAACTTAACACAGAATTATTAATAACTGTTTATCCAAATTTTCCGCCTGAAGTTTATTGCTTCGGGCGGTTAGTAAATATTTAAACATACAATGAAAACAAGCTATTTTTTAATATTAGTGCTCGGCTTTTTCGGCGCACAGAGAAGTTTTGGTCAGCAAAATGAAGTGCTAAAATCTTTTACCCTGGTTGGCAGAACAAACGATAAAACATTAGATTCTGTTTCAATCATTTATATCAACGGACAAGGGAAAATCATCCAGGAAAGTGTTGCAGCGATAGACGGAAATTTCCAGATCAAAGGGTTGATCAGCCAGCCCACTTTTTCCAATCTGGTTTTTAAACACAAAGGGGAAGTAATTGGCAAACGGGATGTGGAACTGAAAAGAAATGCGGCATATTTAAATCCTGGGGAAATGATAATTACAAAAGTCCCCCCACCAAATGGTTACCTGGAAATTGCTAATTCTCCTGCGCAACTTGATTGGAAAGTACTTTATGAGAAAACGAAAGCGATAAATAAATCTATTGATTCACTAAATAAATTATCTGGCCCGGCCTTCCATGGTGATAAAAATGCTGGAAACGACCTGAAATTAAAAACTGCACTTAAATCGCTCAAAGCAAAAGAAGCCAAAATAAGCTATAGATATTTTATCGCCAATCCCGCATCTTATGTAACCGCAGACCGTGTTAAATACTACACTTCTACCTTTGGTATAGATTCTATAAAGCAGCTGTACAACAAATTTAGCCCTGAACTAAAGGCAAGTACCGAAGGGAAAAGATTAGCTGCAGAAATTAAAAGCAGAGAAGTTGGCTTAACCGGAACTACTGCTTTTAATTTCAATGTTAAAGATAAGGATGAAAAAGAACTCTCACTATCGGCCATGAAAGGAAAATATGTGCTGCTTGATTTTTGGGCAACCTGGTGTGTTCCATGCAGAGCGAGCATGCCACAGATGATCAATCTGTACAAAAAATACAAGGACAAAAACTTTGTAATGATCGGCATCGGCGACGATGATAGAAATGTGCCGAACTGGTTGGCTGCAATCGAAAAAGACGGAACCAATCTCTGGCCCCAAACCTTACGCGGACTGAACGCCCAGATGTTTGTTAAGGGAATCGATAATCCTCGTGATCTTGGTCAGCAATATGGTGTACGTGCACTGCCTACTAAAATCCTGATCGATCCGAACGGAAAAATTATCGGCAGGTTTGATGGACAGCACAGCACAGACGAAGAAATGGAAAAAATGTTAGCCCAATTATTAAATCCATAACGAGATGAAAGTAAAAACGATAATTTTTTGTGCACTGACTTTATTGATTAAGAACTTTGCATCTGCTCAGATAAAAGCCGATAAGCGTGTGGTTGTATTTAAAGGTACAACCGACACAATGTACAATGGAAGTACATTAGTGTTATACAATAAAGCGATGGGCGCTCACGATTCTGTAAAGGTGGCTAATGGAAAATTTGAAATTGCGGTGCCTTACAAAGGTCCAACCCGGTACATGTTTTACAGTAAATACGAACTGAAAAAGAAAGGCGGTTATGCACCATATGGAATCTTGATTTCGGAACCTGGGATTATTCAGATAAATGCCAATATGGAAACCTTAAGCAATTCGGTAATAAAAAATGCACCTGAGAACGAACTTTATTCGGCTTTTACATCGGCTGGAAATGCTGGCAGACAAGGTATAAAAGATAAACTGGTTGCTAAATTTGGGCCTGATGTTTTGAAAAATTTAAATCAGAAAAATCCGAGCTATGATGAAATACTTAAATATTACAAAGAGTTAAATGATGAAAATAATAAGCTGGAAGCAGAAAGACTTAAAACATTTATAAAACAGCACAATGATGCTTTTGCTGCTATTTACCTGTTGAATAATTTGGTAGGTAATATCTCCGCTGTAAATGCACAGGCCTTATATGAATTACTTGGCCAAAAATATAAAGAAAGCAGTTATGGCAAAAATATTGAGAACACCATTGAGGCTATGAAAATAACTGCTATCGGCAAAATTGCACCCGATTTTGAACAAACCGATACTGCTGGCAAACTGATTAAACTTTCATCTCTCAGAGGTCAATATGTGCTTTTAGATTTCTGGGCAAGCTGGTGTATACCGTGTAGGGAAGAAAACCCCAATGTGGTGAAAGCCTACAATAAATTTAATCAAAAGGGCTTTACGGTATTAGGTGTTTCTCTCGATCAGCCTGGTAAAAAAGAGGCATGGTTAAATGCCATTAAACAAGACGGCTTGAAATGGACCAATGTTTCAGATCTTAAATTCTGGAATAATGCTGTAGTTAAATTATATGGGGTTCAGGCGGTTCCCCAAAACTTTCTACTTGATAAAGAAGGTAAAATAATCGCAGTGAATATAAAAGGCGAAGAGCTGGCCAGCAAGTTACTTGAGATATTCGGGATGTAAAGAATTAAAAAGAAGGTAATGGGCATCATTAATTGTACTACTGGGAACCGGTGCAGATATACCTGGGAAGCTATGGATGCCTCAGCAATCAGATACTTTGAGGAATTCTTGAAAAACCAACATTGTCTACTGATTATGCTTAATCGTCCATAGCATTTACAACCCCTTTATCCTATCGATGTAGAGTTAAGGGTGAGTAGTTTTAACTTCCAGAAGATGCCCAATCCCAAATATGGAATAAATGCTTTGGGTAATTTTTTCCAGGTGCTCATTATATGGAATTAGGTGTTCAGCAAGCCCCATTTTATCTACAACGGTCCTGAACGGACGCTTACCATACGGCATCGCTATTAAACTCAACACGGCATCTGCTACTAATTGCGGGTTTTGCGCAGGATTTGCTGCAAATGCTTTCTGGAAACCGTTAAAAAATCCTTCAGGAAGCTGTGCGACATCGCCATACGATTCTAAACGAGAGGGATCACCAGGTCTCATCAGACGCTCTAAAAACGCTGTTGGAAATCCCCCAGGTTCTATGATGCAAGATTCTATTCCCAGCTGTGAGCATTCCACTCGATAAAGTTCAGCTAAAGCCTCCACTGCCCATTTGGAAGGGCTGTATGGTCCTTGGAATGGGATGGACAATCTGCCGGTGCAGCTTGCTATTTGGAGCAAAAGGCCACTGCCGCGTAATTTCAAATGTGGCAATACAGCGCGGTTTACCCGCTGAACACCGAATACATTAACATCAAACACCGCTTTCCAATCTTCCGAGGTAAAAGATTCCTGAATGCCTAACGCGCCTATGCCGGCGTTATTGATCACTACATCTATCTTCCCCATTTTTGTAATAGCTTCATTAATTCCATTTTGCGTACTGGAATCACTCGTTACATCCATTTCGACAACATACCCCCCTAGGTTCTCCAGCGCAGATGCATGTTCCCTGTTTCGTCCATTTATGTCGCGCATGGTGCCAGTTGCCCTGTATCCACTCTTTAATAAGGTTTCCATAGTAAGTCTTCCAAAGCCTGTGGCTGCTCCTGTAATCAATACTGCCTCGTCTTTTCGATTTTCTGGTTGTTTTCTTTTATCTTCTATCATGATCAATTATTTATTGCACAAAATTACCTTCCTTTCCAATGTACAGGTTATCATAATCAATCCAATGGTTATCATATTCAAGTCGATTTCCAGTAATATCCATATAATTCTTAAATTTGCTTATCAAATCCAGATATGAAACAGGAAAGCCTTGAACATTTTTACCGCTCTGCAGCATCCGTTTTGGATAAGAGTAACGAGGCTCTGCTTCCAAAGGGAATTAACAGAGAAATTGGCCACTTCAACATTTTTAATCTTGGGGAGTTCGTTACTAGGTTTAAAGATAACCCTAGTCAGATGCCGTATAACCGGCGGGGTTACTATAAAGTAAGCCTGGTGACAGGAAGGAACCGCTTGGAATATGCAGATAAGGTAGCTATGATTGATGCACATGCTTTAGTATTTGCAACGCCAAGAATCCCATATCATTGGGTGCCACTTGATGAGGATCAGAACGGTTTCTTCTGCATTTTCACTAAAGAATTTTTACTGCAGAGCAAGAGCGGTGTTGTGCTCGACGATCTTCCACTCTTCAAACCGGGGGGATATCCAGTCTTTGATTTGACCGAACTGCAGTCCACGCAATTGAGTGATATATTCCAAAAAATTCTAGAAGAAATAGAATCTAATTACCTGTATAAGTATGACCTCATAAGAAACTACTTGTTGGAATTGATTCATTTCGGTCAAAAACTGCAGCCTATAACCACTTACAATCATGCTCATGATGCCGCTGCTAGAGTATCATCATTATTTATAGAGCTACTGGAAAGGCAGTTCCCAATCGATTCACAGAATCAGCGTCTTAGTTTAAGGTCAGCACAAGACTTTGCGGACCGCCTTTCTATTCATGCCAATCATCTAAATAAATTGCTCAAGGAAAGCACGGGGAAAACAACTACCCAGCATATCTTTGGAAGAATCGCCCAGGAGGCAAAGATTTTACTTAAACAAACGGATTGGAACATTGCTGAGATTGCCTTCAGCCTGGGTTTCGAACAACCATCTCATTTTTCTACTTTCTTTAAAAAACTGACATCAATGACACCGATAGAGTTGAGAAGCGACGTTCGTTATTCATCCTAGGTCCTGCACATTTAAAGGGGTAACTAAAACTCTGTCGAGCTTTCCAAAGTCTTTGCCAGCTTGTGTGTTTTGCAGGGTAGCAATAATTCTATCCGCGACTCCCAGATAAGAAAGCTGTTGCCTTTCCAAACCGGTAGAGCATCCGGTAGTAAGAACCGTTTGAATCCTCTTTATTGATTTCTTGCTGATATTAATAAGCAAATTTAATGGAGATCGACTTGGATCAATTATCAGATTTAATGGAATATTATCACTTCAACTTACCGCTTAGTCAGGACTGAGCTTTTTGAGAAACTAATTTGAGCCTTTACGGAAAGTATTTACGCCTGTACTGTTTTAATTTTGATATGAAATTCAAACAGTCAGAAGTCATGAAAACGATCAATCATCATTATATCAACGGACAATTTGTTCAATCAAAAGGAAAAGAATTACTTGACCTAATAAATCCATCAAATAAGATGGTGATTGGTCAGTTAACTCTCGGAAACGAAGAAGATGCAAGAGACGCCATTAAGGCAGCTAAAGAAGCATTTAAAAGCTGGTCGAAGACTTCAATTGAAGAGCGGAGCATGTACCTGCAAAGGCTAAGTGATGCCATACTTGCGCGGATGGAGGAGCACCTGGAGGTAATGATGGAAGAATATGGCGGTCGACCAATTGGCGTTGCGAAGTTTTCAGTTCAAGGCGCTGCCAACGCATATCTCGCTGCAAAATCCTTGCTTGGAGAGATAGAATTTTTCAAAGATTTTAGTGGGGCAACCGTAACACAAAAGCCCTTAGGTGTTGCTGCTTTAATTACGCCCTGGAATCAAGATATTTTTGGGATGTCCATTAAGATTGCGCCTGCCATTGCTGCCGGTTGTACAGTGGTGATTAAACCAAGTGAACTAAGCGGATTACAAACTCAGGTTTTTATGGAATGTATTGATGCAGCTAAATTGCCTGCCGGAGTCATCAATATTTGTGAACGGTCTCGGCACTGTGGTGGGGAATGAGCTTACCACACATCCTGATGTTGCCAAGGTTTCATTTACAGGTTCAACAGCAGTTGGAAAAACGATCATGAAGAATGGTGCTGAAACGATGAAACGAGTTACCCTGGAGCTTGGCGGGAAATCGGCCCACATTTTCTTAGACGATGTAGACCTGAATAAAGCAATACCGTTCGCCTTAAGGGCTGCATTCCAGAACAGTGGACAGGCCTGTATTGCGGGAACCCGATTATTAATTCCCGAAAGTCGGGCAGACGAAATTTATGGGGCCCTTAAGGAAGCAGTGTCGCAAATCAAAGTAGGTCCGGCTAATCACCCGGATACCTTTGTCGCTGCAGTGGTAACAGAAAAGCAGTACAACCGCGTGCAGAATTATATCAAAAAAGGTATTGAAGAGGGCGCTGACCTTCTGATAGGTGGAGAAGGGCCGCCGGAAGGTTTGGAAAACGGCTACTTCGTTAAACCAACGGTCTTCATCAATGTAAAGAATAGTATGACAATTGCACAGGAAGAAATCTTTGGGCCGGTGCTTTCTGTTGTCACATATAAAACAGAAGAAGAGGCAATTGAGATTGCTAACGATTCCATCTATGGGCTTTTTGGCTGGATCAGCTCAGCTAATGTGGAGAGGGCTAAATCTGTAGCAGAAAGATTAGAAACAGGCGGAGTAATGATCAACGAGTTTGCCAATGTTTTTGACTACCCAGGTGTGCCTGCAGGAGGTTTTAAGCAATCAGGTATAGGCAGGGAATTTGGTAGGTATGGTTTCGAAGAATATCTTCAGACCCAGTCTATATATGGACGGTAATCTTGTTATCTTTGGAGATTATGGTGATGATACGATTAAGTATCACTATAGTTCTAACCTGATGATATTACCTATCGGTTTATGATTAAAAGAAAAGATTTGTCTGGTGTCATTTTTTCCTGCTTCTCCGCTAAAAGCAGGGTAGGTGAGCCGTTCTTCAAGGAGCATTTGCTATGTTATGTTCTTTCCAGGGAAATTGAAACTTTTGATGGGTCAACTTACCATACTTTTAAAGCGGGAGAATTGTTTCTTTATAAAAGGAACACACTCGGGAAATTTCTAAAATATCCTTCGAATGGCTTGCCATATAAATCTATCTCCTTTGTTCTGGATAGGGATTTTTTAATGGAATACAATGTAGGTAGAAAGAGCGAACGCAGGGAAGGGAACCAGGTTGTCAAAGCCATCTTCCCTGTTCCCACTGACAGTCTATTAACTAATTTTCTTCACTCCCTATCTGTATGGTTTGATGAGACTATTCCTGAAGCGTTAATTAATTTGAAGAAACAGGAAGCGGTATTACTTCTGTTGAAGAATTACCCTGATTTAGCTAATGTTCTTTTTGATTATGCCGACCCTGGAAAAATCGATCTGGAAGCCTTTATGAACCAGAACTTCAAATTCAATATTGCCATATCCCAGTTAGCATATCTAACCGGAAGGAGCCTAGCCACTTTTAAACGTGATTTTGAAAAAAAATTCCATATGTCGCCTCATCGCTGGATAAAAACCAGGCGTCTGCAGGAAGCCTATTACCTTATTTCTAAAAGAGGCAGAAGGCCCAATGATATTTATATTGAGGTTGGGTTTGAGACCCTCGCACATTTTTCTCATGCATTTAAAAAGCACTTTGGTGAAAATCCCTCAGCTTTGCGCATAAAAAAACCAGGTACAAGTTAGGACCACTGGTATAGATCAGTGGCTTTTTTTATGTTTATGATATTCCTTTGCCATTCGGGCAATAGCTGGGCAATCCGCTCATACGCCTCTGGCTTTAGGCACAGGGCAGATATCCGCTGCTATCCCCGTTGCGAAAACAGTATTTCAATAAGCTGATATAATTTTCATTACCTACAATCATCTGCTAATCGAATTGGTGGCCACCTGCATATTTCAGAGAAAACGGGAAAGAACCATAATTCTTGCTTATTTAAGCTATTTAAAATACAAAATTACGGCGCTGGCATATTTGGCGCCCTTTATTTGCCATTCCTGCTGAATGTTGCTGTTTTTTTCTTAAAGAGATTAAACACAGTATCGTTTTTTGTTTTTCTAATATAGAAATTATGCTTCAATGTAAGGTGTTTTTGTCTACTGTTATGGAGCAGTTGAGATAGTAATAGCTTGTCTCATCTGGTAAAAAAGCGATAAGGAATCAAAAGGCACATTCCAATGTAAAATATTGTCACTCATTTTCAGATGCTTATATTCTAGGACTTGATAATTTCACTTTTCGGTATATTTTTGCGTGATGACCGTAACCGTACTGGCGATTTTAGAGACAGATTTTAAGCCCGAAAAAGCATTGGCCAAAGTAATGAATGACCGTTTGGTCCGTACGGCGAAGGAACTTCAGGAGGTGCATTTTAAGCCTTTGTCAGGCAGGGGATTTTCAGACGATGACCTGGTGGTCTACATTAGTTATAACCCGAAATACAAAATCCGCTTCCGGATCGTGAATGACGTTCCTGCCGATATAGAATATTTCGTGGCAGAATGCTGCGGCAGATTGGGCTTTATCCTCTGGAGGACAAATGCAATAGGAGTAAGCAGTGACGCCGGGCATCCGGATTTCCAATAGTTCTTTTTGCTTTCTCCCTGAAATGTTTAGTTTTGGGGCTGGAATACGGTTTCCTAAAACAAAATTATTAATACGAGTGGCCTTGGGCCCTTAAAAAAAACAATTATGGACAAATTCAAACAGGTACAGGAAGTGATCGCTTCAGTTGAAGCTGATGTAGCAAAATTTTATGATGGTGGAAACGGTGCAGCCGGTACACGTGTACGTAAAGCCATGCAGGATTTAAAAAACCTTGCTCAGGAGATCAGGGCTGAGGTTACCGAGAAAAAGAACAGCGCAAAATAAACAGGAAACTGTTTTGGGAAATAAAGCCACTGGTATTGATCAGTGGCTTTTTTTTGCATACTGTTATATTCATCATATATGCCGGGAGACCCGGACAACTGTAGATATTTTTTGTTTATGCGCGGTTGATTTAATTTTGATTTAGCCTTTATATTGTCTGGGCAACTGCCGGGCTATCCGCTCATACACCTGCAGGCCTTAAGCACGGGCCGGTATCCGCTGCTATCCCTGTTGCGGAGTAATCGGTATTTCTAAGATCTGATAGGTTGAGCATTACTTAAAACTTCTATCTCCCGGAATTACTGCGTCTAAGGTTAGTTGGTGTACCTGAAGGTTACTATATTGGTAGCTTTTATTCCGCTTATGCCGCTGGAGTTATAAGAAACGGTGTATTTTTTTTCGGCTTCCAGCTGATAAGCTTTTAACAGGTCGACTTCCGATGAAAGTATCTCTTTTGGTTTAACAACAAGGTAGCTGTCAGCGGGAGGCGGCATGATCCGCTTTGCCATAGGACCTTTATAGGGAACCTCATTTCCATTCTCATCTTTGATATCAAGGTATTTGCTCATCAGGGGTTCAAAGGGTGTGTGCCATTTGCAAAAGGACTTTTCTGTTGACTGATCATTATGGACGGCAAATTTTAAGCTGACCTTTTCTCCTGTCTTTATGATATCCTTTATGCCAAAGATCAGGTAAAGTGAATCTCCCTGGTTTTTTGAGGAACTGTTTGAAGATGCATTCTGCACCTTTGGGCTGCAACCTGCAAACACGATCAATACTGCGGGAATAATAAATTTTAGTTTTAGCATATATGGTATTTTTAAACACAAACGATAGGCGGTAGGTAAATGCTACAGATAATTTTTAACTAGAAGACAGCCAGTGGGATTAAATATTTCTTCTCTTACAATCGATAGTGCAAATGCATGTGGTCTGTCCACCCGGCCACATTTAGGATAAGGTTATCAGGAGATAATAGGGGGTAATTAGCATACAGCCCTGATCACCGTTAAACCGTTATATCCATAATATTATTGAATTTTTATTGTACCAAATGGGATTTCTCACAGAAAGGTAATTTACCTGTGGACCGGCCGGAGAAAAGAAATAAAACGTATAATATTGCAGTCCCGGGCCGTTTGTAAGAGTAGATCTGCCAGAGTGACACCGGTTATTTTTTTCGATATATATGAACACAATCAAATTGATCAAGATCAACCTCGCTGTGCTTTGCTGCGCAGCATTATTACTTCCTTCATCAGCTCTTGCGCAGAACAAGGAGCAAAAAAGAATACAGTCTTCGGCGCAGGTGCTTTCCGGTTTCGGGAAAATGAAAGAATCCATTCCCTCAAGACTGCTTGAGCTTACCCAGGGAATTGTTATTGTCCCAAAGCTGATCAATGGAGGCTTTATTATCGGAGGGAAACGCGGCAGGGGTATTGCCATGGTGAAAAGGGCAGACGGCTCATGGAGCAATCCTGTATTTGTAACCATTACCGGTGGAAGTGTTGGTCTTCAGGCGGGTGTACAGTCGACTGAACTTGTGCTTGTTTTTACCCATGCCAATAGTCTCACTGCGATCAAAAAAAGCAGCTTTACCCTTGGGGGTGATCTTTCTGTCGCTGCTGGGCCTGTGGGACGGAGTTCTGCTGTGAATACCGATTACAAACTCGATGCCGAGGTGTATTCGTATTCCCGAAGCAAGGGGCTTTTTGCTGGGCTTTCTGTAAATGGTGCTTCGCTGGAGATTGATGCAGCTGCAAACGCTGTGGTATATGGTAAAGACATGGATGTGGCAGAGATCTTTGCTTCTGAAGGGGATCCTGATGATGCTATAGGAGATCTTAAAGCTGCGATTACCAAAATGAAGTAAATGAATTATTGTTATACTTATGATCATGAAGAAAATCATTTTAGTTTTACTGCTGTCAATAGCTGGGTTTACAGGTTATGCGCAGACTTATCAGGCGATTACCAGTAAGAATAAAACTTATCTGGAAACCCTAAAAGGGGTGAGCTATACTTATAAGCAAGGGGCTGTTACCCTGAAGAATAACGGAAAGTATGATCTGGGTACAGTGAGTATAACCTTTTCATCAAAGGTGGACAGTACGCTGTTCGGGATTGCCCTGTTCGAGGAAGGGCTTGAGAAAGGGGCTACGGTTAAGGCTGATGTTTATTTTACTGCAGGTCTGGGAAGTGGTGTTCATGAGGTTTCCTTAAAGGATATCGATCAGAAGAATCTGGTGCTGTCTTTTGATAAGGCGACCAGGGCTGTGAGGTGATTTATGTCAAGTCAGAAACAGCACTCCCAAACTAAGCTAGGCAAGGGATAACGTTAATTTTGATGGATCTTCTATTGGCCTGAACCCAAATTGACGTATATTTATTGATCTTTTACCCTCTTATTACTAACGCTCGATGTTCAATTGGCTCTTCGGTAAGAAAAAATCTAAACCTGTTTTATCCAAAGTAGATTATTGGAAGGCATTTGAATTATATGCACTTTTCGATGACTTGGACAGGGTAATGGCTGTTCTGGAGCATACCGACGATACCCGGATAGATTTTATTGCTTTTAAGGACTGGTTTTCAGAAGAACTGGGCGAGCTGGAAGGGGCAAACGTTCCCGATTTTTCCAGGATATGGGCATGGTTTGCGCCGGGTTCGGATTGGGATAGACTAATGGGAAGGCAGGGGCTTGAGCTGGGCAGGTCTGTTTTTAAAAGGGCTGACTGGTGGAAGCGCAATCAAGACTTCCTGCCAGGCACTATTGTTTCGCTAAACGGAGAATATGGGGTGGTTTTAAAGAATACCACTGACGGTCTTTATGGGTTGCTAAGGTGGGATACAGATAAAGCACAGGACTCCGAAGACTGGAGAGGGCTTTGGGGGACTTTTGTTGCTATGGGCGGAAGGGTGCTGGAGGAATATGAATTCAGGTTTATCGGACTTGATGGCAGCTTAAAAAGTAATACGGAAATGGAAATAGAAAACAGGAATAATCTCAAATGACAAAAGCAGCTCATCTTACAATACAGTTACTCCTTATTGCCCTGTGCGTACCTACTGGTGGGTTTTATTACTATTATTATAACAAGAATAGGGAAATCGATGACTACAGGCTGCAACTGTGGGCGGAAATGAAAAACGGTTCCATAAGTAAGCAAGAATATTACCGTCTCTGGGATCCTAAAGTAGAGGAGTGGAAAGAATCCTTCAGGAAATGCGAATTGCTGGACATACCTGCAGTGGCCGTGTTTTTACTCAGTGGCGCCAACCTTATCGTTTTCTTAAAGAATAAATCGAACGATACCCATATCACTTAGAATATGCGGGTAAACGAGGTTATGTCTGGACTGAAATGAAAATCAGCTTTAACTGCATATATTATATTACCCTATGAAAACCGACAATTGCATTTTTGTTTTCGTTTTTTCAATGATATTATTTTATCAGGATTTGAACGCACAGAGTCCAAAGGGAAACTGGATAAGGCCAGCACATGCAAAAAGTGAAGCCATGTGGGGTATCAGCAATGGTATTGTATTTAGCATATGGCCTACGGGCGTAGAAGGCGACCGGGAAAACACTGGTGGGCCACGGGGGCTGATCAGGGTTGGCTATGAAAATAAAGGTGAAGTCTATCTGATCAACTTTTTGGCCATAGAGCCGGTAGTGAGCGGTAAAATTGAATACAGCGAAATATCCCCCTCACTGATCGATAATCAATGGGGCAAGTTAATGTGGGCAGGTGAAAGCGAAACCGACACAGCTTACTTCGGGGGAGCAAAGACACGCGGTGCTATCCTGCACCCCGATAGCCGGCATCCTGAGGTTGAAGAATTGTCGGTATATATATTTATGGAACACTTTAAAAATGGTGCGCATCCGTATTTAAGGCTTTTTATTCGTAGCGATAATCCTGAAGAGCTTGGTATAGAGGTTTTTAATCAAAGCGGAAGTGCACCAATGCAGCGCTGCGCCGTGACCGCTACCATGGGTAACTATTCGAGGCTGCGTAAATTGCATTTAAAAGATGAGGTGGTAAACTCAACAGAGCTGTACAAAGGGTATGATGAGATCGGTTTCACAGAAAAGGAAAGTTATACAGTTTCGCAGTTATGGAAGGCCAGCAATGGCGATGTCCTAGCAGTAGCTGAATCTGATGAAGATTTTAACAGCCTTAACTCTTGGCCAAAGGAAAAGAACTATCTCGACAGAGCCGGTTGGCGTTACCGCCCAAATCTTAAACTAAGCCAGTATTGGCGTAAAGGTGCATCGGAATATGATTTGTCGCTGATGTTGCGTGTAAACGGGAGGGCAAAATACTGGAGCGGAGGAAGCCTCAATAAGCAAGATTATATCGATATACCCGGCGGGCCATCATTTGAAAATTTTGAGTTAAGGGAGAGATATCACCCTGCCCAGAAAGTCTATTTCGGCATTACAAGAAAGACAGCAAAGCAGTTACTTCTGTCTAAGTTTTAGCTGGTGATTACGTTGATTTAACGAAATATTGATTGTGACCTGGCATAATAGAAGTACATCCAAATTCAGGCAGCAGACGGTCATTGCCTTACGTGGCTGAGGCTTGTTGAAGTCAGAAGACTATCAAGCTGTGCTGTTGACACCTGGATACCATAACTTATCCCTGCCATGTATGGTGCCAACTTCATGTCGGGCACAAATACAGTATCAGATAAACGGCTTTCAGGTGATCTGTGGTAGCATTGACTATAGGTATCCTCTAATCTACAAATCGATATGACCTAGGTGATATTCCCGATCAGGCTTAACGCTGCTATTTAGTATAACTCGGAGTTAAGTCTAATCAATTTGCCAGAAATTCTTCCGGTAATCTCGGGCACAGCAGAAACGATTATATCCCTAAGGTAGATATTCAAAAGGCAGCTTGTCAGCTAAGCGTTTCTCAGACCAATACCCCCTAATCAAGAATGTTTTATAGCCAGTATAAACACTTCCCCTTTTGTCGATCAATGCTTCTTTTAGATACAGTAATAACTGTGAACTTTTTCCGCCTGCGTAAACTGTCGGGAACCCTATCTCATTTGGCATTTTGTCTTTCAATACCTTTAGGTCTATTTCAGGTTTTTCTGGCAGCTGTTTTTTTAACCGTATCGCCTTTTTAGGATTATATATAACATTTAGTGCATTAAATTTGTAGGACACAAAGGAACTGTCAACCCTGGTAACAAATTTTTCCAGTTTCACCGGAGTTGGAATTGTATATGCTTTTTGGTCGAATATATTGCTGCTTTTTACCATTTGATTTGCAACGAATCCTTCCTCTAGCAGCGTGTTGGTGTAAACTGATCTTAAAAAATGCATGGAAGAACCCTGATATGCCTTTAGCCTGTTTTCCTCCCAAATTTTTCTCTGTTCGGCGGTGCCTTCCATCTCTTCAAAACTACTGTCCCCATCGTAGGAAGTTAGCTGGTTCTTCGCGCTGTATTCAAAAGAACGCAGCAGGTATTTTATCCTGTAGCCCAAGATATTGTTTTCGATGATTATTAAATCATCAGCTTCAGCTTTCAACCTCAGATTATAGGCATCAGGTTCCTTACCACTCAAAGAGATAATTTCTGGATTGACTATAAAACATTTTTCTTTATCCGCTGATTTTCCCAGAAACTCATTTTTGAATATATTTAGGTAACGCTCACGGTTTTTATCTGATGTGATGTTAACCTCATTGAGTATGATGGATTTTGTCTCTAATTTGATCAGCACCCTAACAGATTTATCATGTAAGGTAAGGGCGAGTGAGGGGCTATTGTATCCAAGCATTTTTGTGGAGACGATATAGTTTCCAGCCACCATATCAACAAATGTAAATTTACCGGTAGTATCTGTTGCGGTGATTTTCTGTGCACCACTAATAAATACCGTGGCACCCTGCAAAGGTTTGTTGTCCTCATCCGTAACAGTGCCTGAAATATTGTAAAGTTCCTGGGCTGACAGGGTAGGCCCTATGATAATACTGAAAATAAAAAGGAGCGCAGATAACAGGTGCTTCATAAGTATTGATCTTAACTTGTTGTGGTAAATTTTGTATAAATTGCCATTGATGGATCCTGCCGGACAATTTAATGCTCTAAAAATAAGTAGATTAAGTTAACGGATTTAATAAAAAATAAGTTTGCCGCTCAAAGAACCTATAGATTATGCATTCCCGCAGTTTTTAGGGCTTTTCCTGAGGCGGATCTTATCCGTTTACATAAAAGTTATCGGTCAACTGTTCAGATCACGTCCTTTGCACAACGGATTTCACCGAACTTGGACTTGATAGCGATGCACGAGCTCAGTGTCACCTTTTGCGGGTAGTTTCACGCGACTGATAAGATCTGCAACACCTAGAATAAGTGGACTATAAATTATTCTAACTGGGAAATATATGTAATTGAGCCAGGTGAAAGATGGATGTATTGTTTTGCTGACGATGAATGGCAGAATATTAAATGGGTTTCTGAGAACGTAGTATCTTTGAAAGCAACATTATATAGAACAATATATGTTATCAAAAATTTTCACCATTTATCGTTAGCTTGTTGGCATTTATTTCAGCGGAAATTTATGATACAATCTCTATTTCACCGTTATTTTGCCACAATACATCGCAGCACAGATCTATTTTTGTATTTTTATGGCGATGGATAACATGCAGACATTTTCACTCTCAAGGCATAGTCGGCTTTTTTCTGTTCCAGACAATAACAGGGATTATCTTTTTGTTGCCTCCGGCGATCAGCCTTACCACGAAGAACCCTATAGGGCTGAAAGTTATGCGATCGCTTATATCAAGGAGGGCGGTGTAAAGCTTAATGTAGGCCTTTCTGTTTATGATGTGGATGCGCCAGCTATAATCACCCTGGGACCTTCTGTTATCAGGTATTTCAGTAAGCGTAGCGAACTCCTTAAAATGGATGTCATTTTTTTTAAAGAATCCTTTTTAATGGAACGTCATGCAGACCTTTTTTTCCTTTTCAAATATAATTTTTTTGAGAATAGTGACCTGATTGTTCTTCCTTTGAAAGAGTCCTATTTTGATAAGATCAATAAAATTTACGAACTTCTCGAGCTATCCCAGGTTTCAGATGGTTTCCATCACGATGAGCTTGTGCGGACTTATATATTTGCCCTGGTGTATGAGATTGATGGATATTACAGGCAACATCTGACCGATGCCACAAACCACGCGAAAACAAATCCCCTGTTTGTAAAGTTCAGGCAGCTTCTGCGCCAGAACTACATGAAAGAACGTAAACTCGAGTTTTACGCCAGTAAGCTTTATCTTTCGCCCAAATCCCTTTCAGCAGCTATCAAAAAACAATCCGGCAGGTCGGCGGGCAAGTGGATAGATGATGCAGTGATGCTCGAAGCCAAGGTGCTTTTACAGAACAGGTCGTTGACAGTGTTACAAATCAGTGCGATGTTAAATTTTTCCGAACAGTCTGTCTTTGGTAAGTTCTTTCGGGCAAATTCTGGCATGTCCCCTATAGAATACCGAAAAAAAATTGATGGAATCGATGTTTAATACATAGATTAAGTTGTTTCGACTAACATTGGAGCACTCTAATCTAATTTAAAGCTGTGTTTTACATGAACTTTGTCTAATCAATAGACATTAATCATGTATAAATATAGTACTAACGGCAAAAAGCCGTTTTTCATAGCTGCAGTATTATCACTGGCTATTTTATTATTAAATCCAAATCACCTAAAGGCGCAGGAGCGCTCAAATGAAACTTATAGGCTGAGCCTTTCAGAGGTTATAACATTTGCCAAAAGCCAGAATAAACTGGTACTGGCTGCAAATGTTGAGGAAACTGCAGTAGCAGAAGATCGTAAAGATTCGTATAGGAATGCATTGCCGACAGTTTATCTGAACGGTTCTTATCAACGTTTTTCTAAACTAACGCTTTTCACAGGGGGACTATCACACACTGTTTCCGGGGCAAGGAAACCGAGCGCTAACGGGGCCGCTCTGGGAATTGATGCTTTGTTCAATGTTTATAGCGGAGGAAAACAACGGGCGCTGGAGAAAGAGGCTGATCTGCGTTTAAGCCTGGCCGGAGTGGCTAAAAGGGAACAGGCTGGAAGCGTTGCGCTGAAAACGGCTAAGCAGTATCTTGATCTGATAAGACTTATTGATTTGCATAGGTTTATTCTCGATCAGCTCAAAAGAGCAGACACAAGGCTTAAAAATATCAATTCGCTATATAAAAACCATAAAATTACAAAAAGCGATTTATTGCGTGCAGAAGTGGCAATGTCAAATGTAGAACTTTCTCTGGGGCAAAATGAAAATGATATCTCGATTGCCAATCAAAAACTCAATGTTTTAATCAATATTCCAGCCTCAGTAATAATTGTCCCGGCCGATTCAGCAGGGATGCAGAAGCCTGAAATAGGTTCGTTAATGTCTCTTTTGGGATCAGATGAGGTATCTTCATATGTAGTGCAGAAAGCGTCCAGCACAATCGAACTTCAAAAAGCTAAAGTGGGTGCAGTAAAGAGCGGCAATCTGCCAAATGTAGGACTATATGGGGCTTATGGTCTGAATTATCCTAATTACCTTTTCTTCCCTCCGGTAGATCAGGCCTATTCAA
Source organism: Pedobacter sp. W3I1 (assembly GCF_030816015.1). Lineage (NCBI taxonomy): Bacteria > Pseudomonadati > Bacteroidota > Sphingobacteriia > Sphingobacteriales > Sphingobacteriaceae > Pedobacter > Pedobacter sp. W3I1. The sequence continues at coordinate 4,599,432 of NZ_JAUSXN010000001.1, read as the reverse complement.
TTGGCTTTGTCGGCTTGAAGGTTCAATACAGTATTTCTTCATTATATCAGAGCAAAAATAAGGTGAGTGCAGCCAAGTTGAGGTTAAAAGTACTCGAAATGCAGAAGGAAGCTTATGTTGATGATGTAAGGATAGAAATGGAATCTTATTATATCAAATATGCAGAGGCGCTAAAACGGATTTCTGTCAATGAACATTCAGTGGAACAGGCACAGGTAAACTTTAGGATCGTAAACACCAAGTACCTCAATCAATTATCTCTACTCACTGATCTGCTTGATGCGGACAATCTTTACCAGGAGTCGAGGTTTAACCTTGTCAGCGCACAGACTGATGCGATGGGAATATATTATAGTATGCTGTTTGCAAGCGGAAGTTTGTAATAAAAAAAAAGAAAATGAAAAAAGAAATTAATAAAGTCCATCCTGAAAATTTAGTGATTACAGTTATCGGGATAGCGCTGCTTGTTGCAGGCGCAATATATTTTTTTCAGTACTGGAAATACAGTACGGATTTTGAAGAAACCAATGATGCACAGGTTGAGGCCTATATCAATCCGATATCTGCAAGGGCCGGAGGATATATTTCACAGGTGCGGTTTAACGAACACCAGTTGGTAAAACAGGGTGATACACTTGTTGTGCTGGATAACCGTGAATACCTTGCCCAGTTGGAATCTGCCGAGGCAGCAATGGATGATTCCGAAGCACAGATAACAGTTCTTAAGGCAGCCATAAATTCCGCTCAGACAGGGACCCGGATCAATAGAGATCAGATTAATGGTGCAAAAGCGAAATATGTACAACAGGAACAGGATATCAAACGCTATAAAAACCTGGTAAAGGAGGAGGCGGCGACCGGGGCTGACCTTGAACAGGTGACTGCGCGCTATGACGTTGCTGCGAGCGATTACAACGGAGCGAAAAACGGACTGATAACAAGTGAAGCCAGAATTGCAGAATTATCGACGCATTTTGCCCTTTTACAGGCAGATATTAAGCGCAAACAGGCGGCACTGGAACTGGCAAGGCTTAACTTTTCCTATACTGTTATCAGGGCACCATATAGCGGCAGGCTTGGAAGAAAGAACATTATGGAAGGCCAGCAGATCCAGAGCGGACAGCCATTGGTGAGCATTATCAACGAGGGAGAGAAATGGATCACCGCAAACTTTAAGGAAACTCAGGTTAGTGAAATGTATACAGGACAGCCTGTAGAAATCAAAGTTGATGCACTAAAGGGCAAGGTATTTAAGGGCCGGATCATAGCGATTTCAGGTTCAACAGGTTCGCGTTTTTCGGTGCTTCCTTCGGATAACTCGACCGGGAACTTTGTGAAGATTATTCAACGTGTACCTGTAAAAATCGCGTTTTTGAATGGTGAAGAAAGTAAGGTAATTGTTGGTATGAGTGTGAATGTAGCTGCAAAAATAAGACCAAAATCATGAAATCCGTACACTTTAAAGACTGGGTGACCGGGTGGCATTGGGGAGTGCGGATTGCGCTTTTCCTGCTGTTGCTATCCGCCCTGTCACAATTGGGGATGTTTGTACTTACCCAGAATTATATGGTCGGGTATCTAGGTGCCCAGCCCGAGGACATATCATTTGCAGTAATGTGTACATATGCCGGCATCATTACCGTTATCCCGTTACAGTTCCGCTTCTTCAGGTATTTTCAGGCGCAGACTTATTTACTGGGGAGCCTGATCGCAGCAGTTGTGCTGAACGGGCTCTGCATTTACTGCAGGGACATCAACCTTTTTTTGCTGATCAGGTTTTTTCAGGGGGTGCTGACGGGGAATGTTCTTGTTTTTACCCTCCTGTTGATCTTTACACGGTTGCCCTCAGAAAGGGTGAAAATTATTGCGCCGGCTGTATTTTATGGTACTATATTAAGTAATACAGTGGTTATCGGTCTGGTGGCGGGTCTTGTGGTCGAATCTTCGGACTGGAAAGTGAGCTATTATTACCTTATTTTTTTCCAGCTGTTGATGATCATTGTTGTGCTGCTGATGTTAAAACGTACTTCGGCGGGGAAGCGGTATCCACTTTATCAGATCGACTGGAGCGGTATGATAATTTTTGCGTGTACGGCCTTATCACTGGGCTATACGATAATTTATGGATCCAAATATTACTGGTTTTCAGATGGACGGATCATTTATGGTACAATTGCCACAATTGCCGGTGGAGGTATGTTTCTCTACAGACAACATATTCTTAAAAGACCTGTTATAGCCCTTAAGGTATTCAGGTCGCGGAGCTTTTTGATCGGTGTAAGCCTTTTGGCGATATATTACGGAAGTAAGGATAGTATTAACCTGATCTACAACTATGCCACAGGTGTGCTTAAATGGACTACCCTGGAGGTAATGGAGCTCGGGTTGTGCAACGTCTTAGGTATGGTCGGGCTTTTAATAGTCTCGATCAGACTGCTGCTCGCGCAAAGAGTAAAGTTGAAGATTCTTTTTATATGTGGTTTTGCATTGATGGGATCTGTCAATATTTGGATGTCTTTTTTTCTGACACCGGACCTTTCTTTCTCAGATATCATATTTCCTGTGTTGTTGCAGGGGGCAGCATCAGGCTTACTGTTCGTTCCGCTAATGATATTTGTACTTTCTTCGGCACCTGCAGATACTGGGTCAACAGGGCTGCTGGTTGCTGCGTGTACCCGTTTTACGGCAACGCTGAATTCATTCGCGGGATTTTATAACCTTCAATTGTACTTCAATCAGAAGTTCAGGGAAGGATTTCTCGGGTATCTGACTCCGGAAAACCAAAATATGGCCGAACGTCTGACTTTTTACCGTGGGCTATATGCTTCCAAAGGTTTTAGCAGCGAACAGGCATCGGCGCTGGCCAATTCAGCGATATGGCAGAACCTCAACCAACAGGCGCAATTGCTTACCAACCGGGCAGTGTTTATGGTGTTTGGGGTGGTGCTTCTTAGCATTTCAGTGGTGCTTGTTTTTATACCTGCTATTGGCAAAAGCTGCACCTGGGGAAAGACCAGAATTAACATTTCCAGGTTGAAAGGCAAAAGCGCTACAGATTTGAGCTTTCAAAAGATCTAAACTGGAGCAAGGACTGAATTACAATACGAACATCAATAATATATCATACTCAAACAAAATGAATACCGCACAACAGCAAAAAACAACAGAAAAACAGACCGTTCGGATATCCGGCTCCGTTGCTATACTTGAAGCATTGGTTGCCGAAGGCGTCGATGTCATTTTCGGGATTCCCGGAGGTGCCTCGATTGCGATTTATGATGCACTTTATGATTATGGCGAAAAACTGAAGCATATCCTTGTCCGTCATGAACAGGCCGCAATCCATGCTGCGCAAGGTTACGCCCGTACATCGGGGAAAGTGGGGTTGGCCCTTGCAACCAGCGGACCAGGAGCAACCAACCTGATAACCGGAATTGCAGATGCAATGATCGACAGTACACCCGTAGTGTGTATCACTGGGCAGGTTTTTGCCCATCTTTTGGGAACTGATGCCTTTCAGGAAACAGATATAATCAATATTTCAAGTCCGATTACCAAGTGGAATTATCAGGTTACCGAAGCTGCGGAAATTCCTGGTGTGCTGGCTAAGGCATTTTATATTGCAAAAAGCGGGCGTCCGGGTCCGGTGCTGATTGATATCACGAAAAATGCACAATTAGAGTTGTTTGATTATAAAGGTTATACTAAGTGCAATCACATCAGGAGTTATAGGCCGAAGCCTGTTATACGCGAAAAGTATATTGAGCAGGCCGCTGAACTGATCAACAAAGCTGAAAGGCCGATGGTCATATGGGGACAGGGTGTGATTCTCGGAGGGGCAGAAAAAGAATTTAAAGCTTTCATCGAAAAAGCGGGGATTCCAAGTGCCTGGACGATTTTAGGTGCCGGTGCGGTTTCCAATGACCATCCTTTGAATGTTGGCATGTTGGGCATGCATGGTAACTATGCGCCAAACCTGCTCACCAATGAGTGCGATGTATTGATTGCTATCGGAATGCGTTTTGATGATAGGGTTACAGGGCGCTTAGACCGTTATGCACTTCAGGCAAAGGTTGTACATCTTGATATTGATCCGGCTGAGATTGATAAGAACGTAAAATCGACGGTAGGTGTCTGGGGCGATTGTAAAGAAACACTGCCTATGCTGACTGCCCTTATCCAGGAGAAAGTATACGACGACTGGCTGGGAATGTTCAGGCGTTTCTATCTGGAGGAGCTTGAAAGGGTTGTAATAACAGAATTGAATCCTCTTTCTGGAGAAATCTCTATGGGAGAGGTTATCCGGCATCTTAACAGTCTGACTAAAGGCGAGGCAATTGTGGTTTCTGATGTTGGACAGCACCAGATGATAACCTGCCGTTATACAAAATTCAATAAGAGCCGTAGCAATGTGACCAGCGGCGGACTTGGCACAATGGGATTTGCGCTTCCCGCTGCTATAGGGGCCAAATATGGGGTACCGGAAAGACCAGTGGTGGTTGTGGCGGGCGACGGCGGATTTCAGATGACCCTGCAAGAGCTTGGTACCATTATGCAAAATAAAATAGACATTAAGATCATTATTTTGAACAACCGTTTTTTGGGTATGATCCGCCAATGGCAGGAACTCTTCAGCGAAAGCCGGTATTCATTTTCGGATATAGAAAGTCCTGATTTTGTGGCGCTGGCAGCCTCTTACCGGATTGAGGGAAAATGTGTTTCGGAAAGGGACGAACTTTCTGGGGCGCTGGAGGAAATGTTCAATAGTAAGGGTGCTTTTTTACTTGAAGTTAAAGTGGCCAAAGAGAATAACGTATTTCCTATGGTACCCCAGGGTTGTGGAGTTGGTGAAATCAGGCTTAGCTAATGGGATATATGAAAGAAGTAACAGAAAAACAGGAATTTAATATCAGTGTATACAGTGAAAACCATGTTGGGCTTTTGAGCCAGATTGCCTCTGTATTTACACGTAGGAAAATTAATATAGAAAGCCTGAATATTTCACCATCCGAGTTGAAAGGTATTCATCGCTTCTGTATCATGATCTGCGAGGCTGAGGTCGTGGTCCGAAAACTCCTGAAACAGATTGAAAAGCTGAATGAGGTGATCAAAGTTTATTGTCATTTGAATAGCGAGGTAATCTGGCAGGAGCTGGCTTTGTACAAGATGCCGGCCAAAGTAATCCAGGAGGAGTTTAAAGTCGAAAGGCTATTGCGTAAATTTGGCGCAAGGGTTGTTGTAATACGCAAAGACTACGTAGTTTTTGAAACCTGCGGGCACCGGGAAGAGACAGATAATTTATTAAACGTTTTACAGTTTTTCGGCCTTGTTGAGTTTGTAAGGAGTGCAAGAATAGCGATAGTCGAAAGTTCTGTCGGGTTCCATGAAAAGCTAAAGGAATTCGAAAGATTAGATCCTGCACACCTCAGTTTTTCATTGCAGGGAGGAAAAGCAGGAACAGCTAAGGTAATTGTTTAAGGTCATGAAAAGGATTGTATCTGTCCAGGAATCCTTGGCAGATCATCCGATCGTGTGAGCTTTGCATGTGTGTCAGCGTTTCAAAGTTGTAAAAAGCAATTCAAGTAGCTTTTTTTACAATTTTTGGTCTCTTGGGAGATATAACGGGGGATTGCTTTGGACTGAAAGATGCCTTTTAATTAAAATCAAATCTCAGGGACTGCCATATGTCTGCATGCTAAACTGGACCTTTTAGGTCAGCGACCTTTGGAGCGCTGAGTAATGGTCAACAAGGTCGTTAAGCCTAAAACCACGGTTTAAACCACTCGGGTTAGGTAATATCCAAATTCTAGCACCGCAGAATTTTTCTTCCTGCGGTCCCCATGATAGTTTCTTTTTTCCCGTAAAGGCCATATAGGCTGCTTTGCCGAGGAAGGCGATACATTGAGGTTTATAGAATATCATTTTATTTTTAAAGCTTTCAATTGAACTGGCGAATTCAGTATTGTCAAGCTCGTCCGCACGCGCGGTCGCCCTGGCAACAGCTGTGGTTAGCCCATACGAAAATTGCAGGATACTCAAATCGCTTATGGGCTCGATTTCATATGGTGTAAATCCGGCTAGGTGCAATGTTTTCCAGAAGCGGTTGCTCCGCCCCGAAAAATGATATCCGTCAGATGCAGATTTCAGTCCCGGATTGATCCCGCAGAATATCACACTTAAATTATTATCGATTATATCAGTTAACATTTAACACGGTTTTTGGCATATGCTCTATTTAACTCTATTTTCCAGCCCATTATTTTAACAGATATGAAAAGTAATATCCATACTAACTTCCTGCACTTTTAGACACAGACCGCACCATCAGGGGACCTAAAGATTGCCCGGATGTTCTTTTTGATATTTTACATTTCCCTTGAAATATTGGAGCGCAGAAATCAATGTTTTCAAGGCTAGGCTTTACAACATCTTAACTTCCTTTAGCAATAAAACCCGGTACTCCCGTTTTTACTACCTGGTTGTACCGCTGTCTGGTATCGATCTGGTTGATCTTCTCAAATTCTTCCTCTGGCAATGAAATGATGTCGAAATTTTCCTTTGCCCGGGCCGCACTTTTGGGTGTGGTGAGTAAAGCTGTACCTCGCTGTACCGCCCAGCTTAATAATACCTGTGCCGGCGTTTTTTTGACACGCTCCGCAATTTCCATTACCACTTCATTCTCAAGAAGCCCTGGTCTGATTCCATGCCCCAAAGGCGCAAAGGCCAAAAATACAATACCTTTTTGCTTACAATATTCAAGTAGTTCGTTTTCGGGAAGGTATGGATGTGATTCAATCTGGATGGCAGCAGGTTTGATTCTCGCTGCCTCATATATAGGAATAAGCTGTTCTAGGTTTACATCCGATAAGCCGATTGCGCCACATCTGCCGCTGTCTACGAGCATTTCCAACGCCCTCCATGTGTCAAGCAAGCTTACTTCTTTATCATAAATTACATTTCCGTCATCGTCGCGTGGATCCTGCTCTTCGCCAGCTTTGAAGGCAAACGGAGTATGGATCATGTAAAGGTCAATATAGTCCAGCTGTAGTCTTCTAAGACTTCCCTCAAATGCTGCCTCCACATTTGCCGGACGGTGGTTTGTGTTCCACAATTTTGTGGTCACAAAGATATCCTCTCTTGGAATACCGCCCTTTGCCATTCCCTCCTTCAGTGCCTGTCCCACTTCAGTTTCATTGCGGTAACGTTCCGCGCAGTCAAAATGCCGGAATCCAGCTTCCAGCGCATCCTTTGTCGCTGTTATAGTAACTGCCAGGTCGGGAATAAGTGTTCCAAACCCCATTATCGGCATTTTTATTTTGTTAGTTGATTTTTCCATTTTATAATTCTTTCTATTTCTTAATCATTTACTGCCGGGTGCCGGCATACCTCTATTTACTATTTTCTTTAACCAGGTTGACAGTCTGAAGAGCCAGTTCTCCTGTTATATTTATTCTTGTGTCCTTTTTAAAACCAAAGGTTTCAAAAAATACTATATTCTCATTTTCATGATCGCTGATCCAGATCACCTGCTGCATCGTTGTGATCATAAGACTCTTATCAAATAACGATTTCCTGATCATAGGATCCGCATATCTTTTCAAGACCCCAAAATCCGTGATCTTTGCCATCGTCCTATGTTCAAAAATTTCCGGCCTTAAACCCTTAGAAGTTATTTTGCTGTATCCTGCAGGCTCATTGTCCACATATACGATCAGGTACTGATTCGACATACTGTTCAGTTCAGCCCTTAAAGTCTCTTTGTTAAAGTTTGCCTGGATGTACTCTTCAAGTTGCTCATCTACAATTTTTCCTGAAAACTTTTCCCTGGCTAACGCTTCCGCTATAAAGGCCAGGTCATTGGTTCCTTCTTCGCTCCCGATTGTAAATTTTGTTATGATTTTATATTCCATTTTAATTGAGTTTGATCACGCCTACCCATCACTATCCATATGCAAATTTCTGCCTAAATAAACTTTAAAGATGGATGATAATGCCTCAGTATTAGTCGAAATAGCCTATGTCTGTGAGGGTTTCTTCCATTCTAAATGCGGTTAATATAGTATAGCAAAACAGTACAATCTGGATTTCTATGATTTTTCAGCAAAGCATATCTAATTATATTAATAATTTAATCAGGTAGTTCATTGCCTTTTTTACAGTCTATAGGTTATTTGCTGATATCAGCTATTATCATAATTGACAGAGTAAGGTATTGATGATACGGACTCGGTGAAGAACTGAACGAACTTAAGAAACTATAGCTGAGTTTGATATTTGACTCAAGGCCAGGATCTTCCCTGAGTTACTAAATCGGAAATCAAAGTTTTGAGCGGGGCACCTGCACAAAAATGGTTGGTTGTTTAGCTAAATAGGAGGAAAGCTTAACTAATCAAATAAACTGGTTTACTCGATTCTGAAATGCGGAAAGTCAGATTGATCCTTGGACCGATATTGCGTGCTGTTTTTGGCACGTGATGTTCATAGTGATCCTGCATCTTCTCATCCATTAGCAGAAAACTTCCGTGCGTCAGTGGTATATCCAGCCCTTCAATATCTTTTCTGAATTTGTGGCGTACCTTAAAAATCCTGGTATCACCAAAAGTTACTGATGCAATGTGATGATGTTTACCGTCAGCAGGAAGCGTATCGCTGTGCCAGGCCACGGAATCTTTTCCGTCACGGTACAGGTTCAACAGCACCCGGTCAAAGCTGATGCTGCAGGTATTTTCTATTGCTTGTTTGATTTCCAGTAACATGGGTGTCCATTCATAGCCGTTTACGCCACCATAATAGGCCGTCAGCCTGGGGTCAGCCACCATCTTGTCATACATTTTTCGCATGCGCTGCTGCCATGGCGTTTTGGTTAAAAGAACTTTGTAATAATGATCTGCCTCATTTTTGTTAAAAAAATGCTGCCACAGCCTCAGTTCAGTATCAGGGATATTGAAAGCTATGTACCGCTTTATGCCTCCGTCAAATAATGCTGTTTCTCCAAAAAGATTCATGTTATAAAATTACAACCCTAATTGATAAACTAAAAATATTAGCAAAAGTTGACTTTTTTATGATTTTATTTTTAGGGAAATGAATCTGGGTATATAATGATAGTTAGTTGATTCCGCTACATTATGGCAGTTTTGGTACAGAATGATTGTGTTTCCGCCTTATTTTGCTCATCACATAAAATAAATGTTTTCCACATTTTAACAATTGCTAACAATTTTAGTATTAATTTTGTTGTTTCATTTTAGGATGCTCATCGAGAGGCATAAAATAAGGGAGGGCAAATGAAAGCAAACAGGGAATTGATAGATAAATTGCAGCAGGATATCCTGCTGTGGCAGGGCTTTAAGCCGCAGGTTGCAGGGAAAGCCGACGCTATTGGCCTCGGGGCAATAGAAACTGCATTTCCCAACGGCGTTTTTCCTAAAAAAGCAATCCATGAATTTATTACCATTGTTCCCGAAGATGCTGCTGCTACAGATGGTTTTATTGGTGGCCTGCTGGCTGTCCTGATGAAGGGCGGTGCAGCCTGTGTCTGGATCAGCACCTCAAGAAAACTGTTTCCACTTTCCTTACTTCTTTTCAACGCCGATCCTGAACGCATTATTTTTATGGATGTGCAGACCGAAAAGGATGTATTGTGGATCATGGAAGAATCATTGAAATGCGAAGGACTTGCGGTGGTCGTTGCAGAACTTGCTGGACTCAGCCTGGTTGAATCCCGCAGGTTACAGCTGGCCGTGGAACAAAGCGGCGTTACCGGATTTATCCTGCGCAAAGATGAGCGTAAGGCCGCAAGTACCGTAGCGACCGCCAGGTGGAAAATTTCTCCGTTACCAAGTGTTACTGAGCCGGGAATGCCCGGGCTTGGTTTTCCGCGCTGGCAGGTAGAACTGCTGAAAGTAAGAAGTGGTAAGCCGGGCAGCTGGGTGATGGAATGGGCGGGTGATGCCTTCAGACAGCTTGCTCCAGAACAAAACGATATATTATGGTCTGAACCAAAGCACAAGCAGATTGGATAGGCGTTATGATGCAAAAGCGTTATGTATCGATCTGGTTCCGCCACCTGCTGGCTGACTGGCAGCTGATCCGCCGCCCTGAACTAAAGGACGTGCCTTTTGTTTTTGGGGCACCCGATCATGGACGCAATATGATTACCGCTGTTAGTCCTCTCGCTCACGCGCAGGGAATAGAAGTTGGCATGAAAGCAGCGGATGCCAAAGCGATCTGTCCGGGCCTTGAAGTACTGGATGATAAAACAGGCAGGGCAGCTTCGCTTCTGAAAGCCATTGGAGAATGGTGCATCCGGTATTCCCCAATTGTGATGGTGGATGATTTTTCTACGGATGGCCTGTTTATGGACATCAGTGGTTGCACCCACCTTTGGGGAGGTGAAAGGGAATACCTGAAAGAGATTGTTTCCAGGTTAAAAACAAAAGGTTATACCGTCAGGCTTGCCATGGCAGACACGCCTGGTGCAGCGTGGGCGATTGCACGCTTTGGAAAAATAACACCGCTTATCGCGCCAGGCGATCATGCATCCGCATTGCTGCCTTTACCTCCGGAGGCTTTGCGCCTTGATGAAATTACATTAAACAAATTGCGCAAGCTTGGCTTTTACCAGATCAAAAGTTTTATCGGTATGCCCCGCTCGGTATTACGCAGACGTTTTGGGGAGGACTTTTTAACACGGCTTGCCCAGGCACTTGGCAGCAGCGATGAAATCCTAAAACCACTACAGGTTCTCGAACCTTTCCAGCAGCGCTTGCCCTGCCTGGAACCGATTAAAACGCGAAACGGAATTGAAATCGCGATCACTAAACTGCTGGAAAATCTGTGTTTGCACCTGCAAAATGAAGGGAAAGGATTACGAAGCGCAGTGCTGACCTGCTACCGGATTGACGGCAGGGTGGTTCAGGTTAATATTGGTACCAATGCGGCAACGCATAACGTTAGCCATCTGTTTAAACTTTTTCAGCTCAAAATCGATCAGATCCGCCCGGCCTTGGGTATTGAACTGTTTGTACTGGTTGCGCCCAAAGTGGATGAAGTAATCCCAGGGCAGGAAGCATTATGGACGACGAAGCCCGGCCTGAACGATCAGAGCGTGATCCGCCTGCTTGACCGTATAGCAGGAAAAGTAGGAACAGGGGCGATCCATCGCTACATACCTGCTACGCACTACTGGCCGGAACGTTCAGTGAAAAACTGTGTCACTACCACTGAAAAATCCGGTACCGATTGGCGCCTGGACAATCCGCGGCCGACCGAACTGCTTTCACGCCCAGAGGCTATAGAAGTCATGGCGCTGATACCTGATCACCCGCCAAAGTTTTTCATATACAAGGGCGCTAAACATGATGTGGTAAAGGCCGATGGACCGGAACGGATCGAAAGGGAATGGTGGATGGATAAGGGTGATCACCGGGACTATTACCGCGTAGAAGACGAGCAGGGCAGAAGGTACTGGCTATTTCGTTTGGGCCATTATGACGGCGGTCAGAAATACAAATGGTTTATTCATGGATTTTTTGCTTAAAAGAAAATGGAATACACTGAATTACAAGCCACTTCAAATTTCAGCTTCCTGCGCGGAGCTTCACATCCAAATGAGCTCATTGACCAGGCGGCGGCTTATGGCTATAAAAAAATTGCCATCACTGACCGCAATACCCTGGCAGGCATTGTACGGGGTTATGCTGCGGCTAAGGAAAAAGATATTCAGATCATCCCTGCCTGTAGGTTGGACTTACTGGATGGACCAAGCCTGTTAGCTTATCCGACAGACCGCGAAGCTTATGGTCGGCTTTCGGCACTGCTCACCAAAGGCAACCTCCGTGCGGAAAAAGGTAAATGCCACCTACATAAAGCGGATGTTTATGAACACGCCAAAGGCATACTTTTTACCATAGTCATGCCGGGTGTGCTGAACCGCCATTTTAATTTTGAGGATTCTTTTGTTAAACACATCAGTGAATATAAAGAAGCTTTATCGGGACAGCTTTATCTTTCTGCCACACGCAGTTACCTGGGCAATGATGATAAACTGATCTTTCGCATCCGCCAGCTTTCTGATTGGTATAACATCCCTGTTGCAGCAACAGGCGATGTACATTACCATGAGCCGGCACGCAGGGAATTACAGGATATTTTAACCTGTGTGCGTGAAAAATGCACCATCCAGGAAGCCGGTTTCCGTTTACACCAGAATGCAGAACGTTATTTAAAGCCGGTCGAAGAAATGCACCGCCTGTTCCGTAAATACCCCGAGGCGATCAGTAATACCATGGAAATATCAGAAGCCTGCACGTTTTCTTTGAATGAGCTTAAATATGTATATCCCGAAGAGATCAATCAAAGTGGCCACTCGCCGCTGGAAGAACTCGAATACCTGACCTGGAAAGGTGCGCATGAGTTTTATGGCGAAGTAGTTCCTGAAAAGGTAGTAAATATGATCCATTATGAGATGGCTTTTGTCAAACAGATGGATTATGCCAATTACTTTCTGTTTGTGGAGGATATCGTCCGGGAGGCACGCTCCCGGGGAATACTTTGCCAGGGGCGTGGATCTGCAGCGAATTCTGCAATCTGTTTTGTTCTGGGGATCACTTCGGTTAATCCGATGAAATTTGATGTGCTCTTTGAGCGCTTTATTTCTCCTGCCAGGAATGAGCCGCCGGATATTGATGTTGACTTTGAGCACGAGCGGAGAGAAGAGATCATCCAGTATATTTATGATAAGTATGGCCGTGACCGGGCGGCCATTGTAGCTACGGTCACTCAGCAACATCAGAAAGGGGCGATCAGGGATGTGGGCAAGGCCATGGGATTATCGGTGGATACGATAAACCGACTTTCCAGTTCGATCTGGGAATTTACCGATGAATGGTTTGAGGGAAAGCGGGTAACGGAGCAGGGCTTAAACCCCGATGACCCGCACCTGAAAAAAACATTAGAGTTGACCAGGCAGATGATGGGCTTTCCCCGTCAGCTCGGCCAGCATACAGGCGGATTTGTGGTGACCCAGGGCAAACTCACTGATCTCTGCCCGATCCTCAACGCCCGTATGGAAGACAGGACTAATATCGAGTGGAACAAGGACGATATTGATGCATTGGGCTTTTTAAAAGTGGATGTGCTGGCACTGGGCATGCTGACCTGTATCCGCAAATGTTTTGATCTTTGCAGGGATCATTATGGCAAACAGTTCACGCTTGCCAATATCCCCCAGGATGATCCCGATGTTTATGATATGATTTGTCTGGCGGATACGCTGGGTGTTTTTCAGATTGAAAGCCGGGCGCAGATGTCCATGCTCCCAAGGCTAAAGCCAAGGGAATTCTATGATCTTGTGATCGAGGTGGCCATTGTCCGTCCCGGACCGATCCAGGGAGATATGGTGCATCCTTACCTGCGAAGAAGGAATGGAGAGGAGCCGGTAGTATATCCCTCAAAAGAACTAGAGGAAATCCTGGGCAGGACCTTAGGCGTTCCGCTATTTCAGGAACAGGCCATGAAAATTGCGATTGTTGCGGCCGGTTTTACTCCTGCCGAGGCTGATGGTCTGCGGCGGAGTATGGCTACTTTTAAATTTAAGGGGCTGGTAAACCAGTATGAAAAGAAACTGATTGATGGCATGCTCGCAAAAGGTTATACCCTTGAATTTGCCAAACGCATTTTCAAACAGCTCGAGGGTTTCGGAAGTTACGGCTTCCCGGAAAGCCATGCCGCCAGTTTCGCCCTGCTGGTTTATGTATCCTGCTGGCTGAAACATTATTATCCTGATGTTTTTGCAGCAGCGCTTTTGAACAGCATGCCGATGGGGTTCTATCAGCCTGCACAGATTGTAATTGATGCGCAGAAGCATGGCGTTGAGGTGCGGGAAGTAGATGTGAACTGTTCTTTATGGGACAATAGGCTGGAAGAAAAGTCGGGAAAGTATTTTGCACTTCGTCTGGGATTCCGGGAGATTAAAGGGATCCGGGAGGATGAAATGGATATCCTGGTAAACGGGAGGGGAGATGGTTATCAAACAATCACTGCCCTGCGTGATGCGGGGGTATCACTTGGCGCTTTGGAAAAGCTGGCAGATGCGGATGCTTTCGGTTCCATGGGTATGGATAGGCGCAAGGCGCTTTGGGAGGTCTCTGCTTTGCAGGATATGCCTGTGGAGCTTTTCAAGGGGCAGGTCTCGGAAAGTGTATTGGAAACGCAGGTGTCGCTGCCGCTGATGAGCAAGGGTGAACATGTGGTTCAGGATTATGCTACTGTTGGTTTATCCCTGAAGGCACATCCGGTGAGTTTTGTGCGCGCCCAACTTGATATGCTCAATATCCGTTCGTGCCATGCGATCAATAATGATGCAACCGATGGGCAACTGGTAAAAGTAGCAGGTTTGGTCCTGGTCCGCCAGCGCCCCGGAACGGCTGGTGGGGTGTGTTTCATTACAATCGAAGATGAGACTGGGTTTTCCAATCTGGTGGTTTTTGAAAAGCTCTTTGAAACTTACCGGAAAGAGATCCTGCATGCGAGGCTCCTGATGGTGGAAGGCCGCTTGCAGCGGGAAGGGCAGGTCGTTCATGTGATTGTCAGCAGGTGTTTTGATTTTACCAAAATGCTGAGCAAACTCGTTCAAAGGGAAATGGATGATCTGCCGGTGCTGACCTTGGCCAGGGGAGATGAGAAGTCCGCTCCTTATCTAGCCCAGAACAAAAGAGCACAGGTCAGGGAAGAAGTGCCAAAGGATGCTTTCCATGGCGGCAGGAATTTTAAGTAAAAAGTGAAGGATGGTTACGACGGAAAGAAAGTATATCGCTCGAAGCTAATGACTGCGCCTGATTTCTCTTTAGCTATAGGCGCGAGGTAGATATTGGCGAATTTGCTTCATTATTTCTCGCTTTTCGAAGTTTCTTTTATTGTTCGTTATGTTGTTTTTTGAAGCCATATAAAAACAATCATTAAATGATTTTGGTGGATAAAAGGAAACGGGCGGGGCGGTACTTTTACTGTTCCATAAAAATTCAATTATTGCATTTGTTAAGCATGCTTTAAAATAGTTGGCGCAAGATCTTTGTGTTTTTGGATTTGATCTTTAGACTCTGCAGGTCTTTCCATAGATCGCCTTTTTCCTTTAATCTTACCAGCATATTTTCTACTGTAAAGTCTGATGGTTTGATATCGTTGTTAAGTTCATTCCATTCCAGGGGTGCAGAAACATTAGGCTCCCTGGCCGGCCTCACCGAGTAAACCGATGCAAGTGTATCGCCTTGATCGTTCTGGGAGAAATCTACAAACAGCTTTTTACCCCTTTTTTCCACAGAAACTTCAAGCGTAGTGAACAGGGGTACCCTATTATGGATTTCAGCGCAGATATGTTCTGCCAGCTGCCTCGCCTGCGGATAGGTGAAACCTTTGCAGGGGATGAATATATGCATACCTGTCTTGCCCGATGTTTTAATAAAGGCAACAAGACCTTTTTCCTGTAAATATTTCCTTGCCGCCTGCGCGGTTCTTATCACTTTTTTAAAGTCTTCATCAGATGGATCAAGGTCTATGGCGATATAATCAGGCTGCTCAGGGTTTGAAGTAACCGAGTTCCACGGGTTGATGTCGATGCAGCCGAGATTGATCAGCCATAACAGGGAAGGCAGGTTATTGCAAACCGCATAATCGATTACATCTGCTTTGCTCTTTACTTTATGTTTCCTTACTGTAGAGTGAATATCCATAAAATCTGGCTCGAAGCCTTCCATATCCTTGATATAAAACCCCGGTGCTCCGGCGCTGATATTTTTGATATACAGGGACAATGGACGGTTTTTGATATGTGGTAATAGGTATTCAGCAATACTATTGTAATAGGCAATCAGGCCGGCTTTATTGAGCCTTTTCCAAAGTTTCTTTTCGATATTGGTAAGTTGCAGGGTTTCTTTTTCAATCACTATCGTCCCTTCAGATTTGATCTTCTCTTCAAAAATTTTGTTCCAGTTGCTCTCCGTTGATTGCTTGCTGCGGGTAGAGCGTTTGTTCTTTAATTTGGGGAAAAGAGCGCCAATGGTAGCATGTATAACCTGCCTTACCATTTCCCCTTCATCGCTCGGTTCATCCAGTATTTCCGGGCCAGCCAGCTCAGCTTCCAGTTCCGCTTCTTCTTCATTGGTCTTTGATTCAACCTCTCCGGCATTGCTGCGGTTGCTCTGCCAAACCTTTGAATGGCTGTCCATTGCGATTTCTAGTATAGTAAGGCCGGAAATAACAGACTGATCCTTTTTAGTGATATCCATATCAAGTTCTT
The DNA here is from genome assembly GCF_030816015.1 of Pedobacter sp. W3I1. Classification (NCBI taxonomy): domain Bacteria; kingdom Pseudomonadati; phylum Bacteroidota; class Sphingobacteriia; order Sphingobacteriales; family Sphingobacteriaceae; genus Pedobacter; species Pedobacter sp. W3I1. The sequence continues at coordinate 4,583,135 of NZ_JAUSXN010000001.1, read as the reverse complement.
CGCCGTCCTTAACCTTGGTCAGCAGCCAGGCATTTTCCGCCTTGCCGTAGGTTTTCACCAGGTTGAACCTGCCCTTGAGTTTTTTTCCGTGCAGGACAATACTGAGTTTGTTTTTATAGTAAGAGGAAAGCAACCAGTGTTCCTGCTCTTTTTTGCCCAATATTTTTTCTGCCGGTTCGTATGTGCCCTGGTCCCATACCATAACCGTACCCCCGCCATACTGTCCCTCGGGGATAATTCCCTCAAAATCTTTATAATCAAAAGGGTGGTCTTCCACTTCCATGGCCAGGCGGTGGTCTGCAGGATCCATAGATGGCCCTTTTGGTACTGCCCATGATTTTAGTACACCCCTGATCTCCAGCCTGAAATCATAATGCAGATGGGAGGCATTGTGTTTCTGGACCACAAAAAGCAGCTTTTCACTTTCGGGGCTGCCTCCTTCAGGTTCAGGCGTAATATCGAAGCTTCGTTTTTTATGATACTTGTCAAGATCAGGATTCTTGATATTTTCCTGATCACCAGCATTTATTTGCTGTTCCTCTCCGGATTCTTCTTCCTGCTGCTCTTGCAAAACCTCTTCCAAGGCCTGAATTTCCTGTGGCACTTCGAGTACCACATCTTTTGGGTCTTTATCTTTACGGAATCCCAGGAAGGTAGCAGGTTTGCGTATCCTTCCGGATTTGGTCCAGGTGGCAAATTCAAAATTGGCAACAAGGTGGGGTTTAACGTAATGGGTTTTAGCACCTTTTGTGTCCAGGATTTTGTTTTCAAAGGGCGATTTTGAGGTTTCAATCTCCTGTAACTGTTTTAGGATACCCGGCATTTCCGACTGTTTGTACCCTCCACCAGAACGCCCGATCCATTGCAGCTTTCCGTTTTCATAAGCCCCAAACAGCAGGGATTTGAAAGACCTCGATTTATCAGATTCCGCCCATCCACCGATCACGAATTCCTGGCGCTTACGTGTAGGAACCTTCAACCATTCATATCCCCTCGATCCGGGGATATAAGTGCTGTCTTTTTTCTTGGCAACAATCCCTTCCAGGTTATCTTCCAGTACTTTTTCATAAAGCGCCTTTCCATCTTCAAAACTCTCACTGAATAGGAAAATATCGTTTTTTTTAATAAGGGTTTCCAGGAGCCCTTTGCGCTGGTAAAGGGGAAGCTCCATCAGGCTGTTCCCATCAAGGTACAACAGGTCAAATACGCAGTAACGGATGGGTGTTCTTTTGCCGTTATAAAGCTGGAGTGTATCAAAATCAGGTTTGCCCTCCTCATTCAGCACCACAACCTCGCCGTCGATCATCAGGTCATGGCTCAGTGACAGTAAGGCCTCGGCAATTAAGGGATATTTAACTGTATAATCCAAACCGCTGCGGGAATTCATCCTCACCTGTTTATTTTCTACCCTGGAGATCATGCGGTAGCCGTCCCATTTGAGCTCATACAAATATTCCCCGCTTTCAACGGGCGCTTTTACCAGGGTACAGAGCATCGGATCGACATGCTCAGGCATGCCCCCGGTATCCGGATGATGGTTTTTGCGTTCTGCCATAGCTTTAGAACTTAACTGTTACCGTTATTTTGACAGGTAGAAATAGAACATCGCCTTAACGGTTTTGCCCATAGATCTTTTGCCCGTTATCCAGTCAGAGATGCTTTCCCGGTCAATTCCGGTTTCGAAGGCAATTTGCTTGATCCGTAGTCCCTTTTGCTGCATTTTTTTTTCGATCCATGAAACGTTGACCACATCGGTTGGAGCGGGTAAAACAGCATTTGCGGTAACCTGTATTTCAAATCCCGGAAGCCGCTTCTTGAGCAGTTCTTCGGTACGTTTAACAAGCATCTGCCGGGTGGCATATTTCCCCGAGGATGTTTCGTCCTGGCTCGTTTCCACCTGTATCACATTGCCATCAACCGAATGGATTTTAAAATCCATATTGGACTGCTGTGAATGGCGTTCAGCTGCCTTCTGCAGTGCTGTAATCTGCTCTGCGCTTAAAAGGGATTCCAGGTAATGGATATTCTGTATGCTCATTTTTAATTGTTTCGTTTAAAAAAAGAAAAGGCCACGTGTAGCGGCCCGTCCTGTTAAAGCTCGGGCAGATGCCCGGCCTTTATGTCATTTGTGGCGGTTTTTGCTTTCTCTATCCACCCCGGTGCTTTTTCCTTTAGCTCGTCAAGTTTAGAATAACCCAGTATGTCTTTTTTAGTCAGGTATTTAATCCCTTCATAAATCGCGATGCCGATAAGTGCATGTTTAATAAATCCCATAATCATCTTTTTATTTTTTTAACATACCCAATGCCCATTTAGTTTTTATTTGCCGCTGTTTAGTTTCAATCAACCCAATTAAAACTATAGCCGTTTAAAGCTGTTATATAAAAAATTCACCTAAATTTTTTAATTATGCCAAGAGGAACAAAAGTGGAGCGGAATTCAGTTTCCAACCAGGCCCATGAGATTAAATACGAAGCAGATAAACTCGATGTAAAACCATCTGAGATCAGGGAAGCTAAAAAAGGAGCATCCAACCAGCGTAAGGATATCGAAAAGAAGGTAAAAAAATAAAGAAGCCCCGAAGGGGCTTTTTGGTCTTTAAAGATTTGAAATGAAGATTGCTACCTATAACATCAATGGTATAAACGGCAGGCTGGCTATACTCCTGCGTTGGCTTGCCCGGGCAGGGCCGGATGTGGTATGCCTTCAGGAACTCAAATGTGAAAGCGGCCATTTTCCCGAAAAAGCAATCAAAGATGCGGGTTACCATGCCATATGGCGCGGCGAAAAAAGCTGGAATGGCGTGGCGATCCTCTCCAAAGAACCCATCAGACAGCTAAGGGAGGATCTCCCGGGGGAAGATGAAACCTTTACCCATAGCCGCTACATCGAAGGATTTACCTTTGGTATAGTGATCGGATGCCTGTATCTTCCAAACGGAAATCCCTATCCCGGGCCAAAATTTGATTATAAACTCCGCTGGTTCTCGCGTCTCTCCCGGCACGCAAAAACTTTATTAAATACCGGCCTTCCCGTCATGCTCGTTGGGGATTATAACGTCATGCCAACCGAACTGGATACCTATAAGCCCGAAAAGTTCAAAGACAATGCCCTGTTTAGAACAGAAAGCAGGGAAGCCTATGCCGCGCTCGTAAACCAGGGATGGACCGATGCGATCAGGACACTTTTCCCAGGTGAGCGCATTTACACATTTTGGGACTACTTGCGCAATGCTTATGGCAGGGATGCCGGCCTGCGTTTAGATCATTTCCTGTTAAATCCACTTCTTGCAGCGCGTTTACAAAAAGGAGGCGTTGATAAAGAAGTCCGTGGTTGGGAGAAAGCCAGTGATCATGCGCCCGTCTGGATCGAACTCGGAGAGACTGCCGGGGCCATTGAAGACCAAAGCCAGGCCATTAAAACAGCTGGAAACAGTCATAAAGACAAAAAAAGTATCAAAAAGAGCGGCACTAAAAGCAAAATCAAAAATAAAACAGCCTTAGCAATAAGTAATGATATTCAGGAACTACTGGATAAAGCGCCCACCGAAAAAATGCCCAGGGAAATCAAAGCAATGAAAGCCACCCAGGTAGACAGGCCTTTTAATGATCCGGAATGGTTATACGAAATCAAGTGGGACGGCTACCGGGCGCTGGCCTTTGTAGAAAAAGGCAAGGTAGAGCTTGTATCGAGAAACAACCTGCTTTATGACCAGTTTTCTCCTATCAATAAAATACTGGAAGGCTGGGATATGGATCTTGTGCTGGATGGCGAAATTGTAGTGCTGGACGAAATCGGTATGCCCGTTTTTGGCGCCCTTCAGAACTGGAGAAGTGAGAAAGAACTCAACCTGGTATTTTATGTGTTCGATATCATCTGGTATGATAAAAAGTTGTTAACCGCCTATACCCTGAAAGAGAGAAGGAGTATCCTGGAAGCCGTATTGCCCGGGCAGGATGGCAGTATAGTAAGGCTCAGCCATTTTTTCGATGCAGATGGTGAGGCGTTTTATCAGACAGCCAAACGCATGGGACTTGAAGGCATTATTGCCAAAAAAGCCGATAGCACCTATACAGGAGATATCCGCTCACGCGACTGGCTAAAGGTTAAAGCCAAGCTCCGCCAGGAAGTAATCATCGCCGGCTACACGCAAAATGAAGGTTCCGGTAAGTTTTTCAGTGCTTTGGCCCTCGGGGTATATGATTCATCCGGCGTGCTGCGTTACATTGGCAAAGTGGGCACCGGATTTAATGATGCCCTGCAAAAAGATCTTTTAAAGCGCTTTGCGCCATTGGAAACAAGTGCCTGCCCCTTTGATATCGAACCCGATGTGGATGAACCTTCGAGGTTCCGCCCCCGCAGGCTCGGTGCAAAACCCACCTGGCTGCTCCCGGAGCTGGTATGCGAAGTGGAGTTTGCCGAAATCAGCCGGGACGGAAGGCTGCGACAGGCCTCTTTTAAGGGACTGCGTACCGATAAAGATCCTATGGATGTGGTACTGGAGATTCCCGCTCTTATCACAGATATAGTGGAAGAACCCAATGAGTATATAGATGATTCCATACAGCTTGTTGAAAAAGCAAAAAAAAGTTCATTAAAACTTGCCGGGCCAAAGTATACGATGCCGGATAAGTTGCTTCTTGAGGGCAAAGCTGAAACAGTAGAGAAAAAAATCGACGGGCACCTGATCAAATTTACCCACCTGAACAAACTTTACTGGCCGGAGGATGGGATCAGCAAAAGGGACATGTTCAATTATTATGATCAGGTAGCACCCTATATGATTCCTTACCTGGTAGACAGGCCAATGTCCCTGAACAGATTTCCGGGCGGCATCCATGGCCAGAGTTTCTATCAGAAAAACGTAGCAGAAACCGCTCCGGACTGGGCGCATACCATGCCACATACCAATGAAAAAGGGGAGGAGAAAGAATACCTGCTCGGATACGACCGCGCAACACTGCTCTGGATGGCCACACTTGGGTGCATAGAAATGAACCCCTGGTTCAGTCGCGTATCCTCACCAGACCATCCCGATTACTGCGTAATCGATCTGGACCCCGATAAAAATACTTTTGAACAGGTGATCGAGACAGCAAGGGTAACCCATTCGGTCCTGGATGCGATGGGCGTGCCTTCGTATGCAAAAACTTCAGGATCAACCGGTATCCATATCTATATCCCCCTGAGCGCAAAATACAGCTATGACCAATCACAATTATTTGCCCAGGTGGTAGTTAAACTCGTTCACCGTGAACTGCCATCCTATACCACACTGGAACGGATGATCTCCAACCGCAAGGGAAAAATGTACCTCGATTTTTTGCAGAACAGGCCAGGCGCCACCATTGCCGGCGTGTATTCCCTCAGGCCCAAACCAGGTGCCACCGTTTCCATGCCGCTTGATTGGGAAGAGGTGAAACCCGGTCTTACCATGCGCCATTTTACCATCCATAACGCACCGGATAGGTTAAAAGAAACCGGTGATCTTTTTGCAGGTGTTTTAGCTGAAGGTATCGACATGGCCACTGCCATCGCCAAAGCCAGGGAAACTTTTGGTTAACTTTAAAAACTTTCGTCGGTTAAGGATGGTTATTAATGGTGATGAGAAAATTGCATTCTTTTGAGTGGCTTTTGATCTGCCTGATACTGGCTACATTTACTGACGCAATAATGGTTGCTTTAGCGCGGAATGACCGCACAGCGGCCATTCCAAAGTGTTATCCCGTTGTTGCGTTATGCCGTTAGTTACTGGTTGTTAAAGCCCGTTTTTTAGCGCAATCTTAATAGTTCGTTTTATCCCTCCACAGTATTCGACACCTAAAAATGACATTACCAGAAAAACATCCTGCATACAAATATCAGGTAAACCCGGATTTAGCCGGCATCGATTGGCAACTCGAACTTTTTCAGGAATTTTGCCATCGCATTCTTTAATGCGGCACAAACGAGGGCAGCTCGACGATTTCCCAGCTATCGTTTAAAGAGGCTCAGGCCTATGCTCAATTCGAAATCGCCATTGGTATAGCCCTGAAGGGGTGAAGTACTAGTCGTATACATACCGTTAAATGAAAAAGAGTTGTTCCAGTTCATTCCGATGCCAATGGTGGCACTCCGGGTGCTGTGGTAAATACCGAACAGGTTAAGGCCGCTTATGTATGGTGCCCGCTTCCAGTTCTAGGTTTGCCCCGATATCAAAGATATTGTGGTAGCCCTCGATGCCGCGATAGGCAATTTTCGGCTCAAGTATACCAAGGCCTGTGGTTAAACGGTAGCTAATGGCCGAAAAAAATATAGATCGATCTGCTACTTCATAACTGTCTTTCTCAAAAAGGTGCTTCATATTGGGCAGAGCAATCTGGACCTGCAATCCTCCACTGGTGTATGCAGTTCCAAAATCACCATCGATATAGGTTTCGCGCCTATTTACATCCATCAGGTCCGGGTCGTTGATATCGCCATTTACTTCAGAGTTGTTGATCTGGTCATTTGCCACGCCCAATGAAATCCCAAAACTGAGCTTATCGCTAGCGCCTAAGGGGAGGTGATAAGCAAATGTCCCCGAGGCATGCGTATTCCTAAGAACTCCCGCCCGATCATTATATACGAGTAATGCCACTGCAGCTCTGCTCGTAAACCCGTAATCGGCGGTAAACGCCTGGCTAAAAGGAGAACCGGGGATACTACTAAACTGTTGCCTTATTGCCGCGGTTAAGTTCAGTTGTTCCTTAAGCCCCGCCATGGCTGGGTTAATAAGGTATTGATTGCTAAAGTAAGCGGATCCCATTGGATTAAGCTGCGCGCTAACCTTTAACGAGGTAAACGCGACGACGAAAAACATTAACAGAAATTTGACTTGGCACATATTGGTATTGCTTTGACTTGTTTTCATGCTTTCTACTATTTTCTTCTTATTACGGTGATAAAGCCTTTCTTCGGACTAATCCCCTTGCCTAACTCAATGATATAATAATAGGTATCCTCGGTCAGTGCCGTTCCGTTTATGGTACCATCCCATTCGTTCTGATAGCCATTTTTCGTATAAAGCAATCTGCCTCCGCGATCAAAAATCTTGATCACATTAATTGGGTATACATCTATATTCTGGAAAAAGAGCACATCATTAAAACCGTCGCCGTTCGGGGTGAGTACGTTATTGGCCACTAGGTTGTAGTCAACTAGCACATTAATGGTAATAGACTGCGAGGTGGTACAGCCAGAGATATTGGTGCCTGTTACGGTGTAGGTGGTAGTTTCTGTAGGTCGCACAGTGAGTGAAGATGTGTTCTGCCCATTAATAATCCCGGCAGCGTTGCTCCATGCATAACTATTGGCTCCGCTGGCCGTTAATGTTTGTGTAGTACCCTTGCTTATTGTTGTTCCCTGTGAGGCAACGATGCTTAGCGAAGGCAATGGTAGCACGTTTAAGGTAAAAGTCCTACTATAAGTATCTGTACCTCCATTAGCCGTTCCACCATTGTCTTTAACCGTAACCATTACAGCATTCGAACCGCTAGCATTGCCTTTTAGCCGATAATTAAGCGTTGCGGCGCCCCCCGTACCCATCGTTACGGTAAGCTGATCGAACATATTCATGTTAGTGGCGCTTACAGTTAGGGCAGCCGTTTGGGCCGATTCCGGGCCCGTACTTATTCCGCTCAGCTGCACAGTTTGTTGATCGCTGTTAGCGCAGATATTTCTATCAGCAATTGCAGCAAGCGTAGGCTCCTCGTTCACATCCGTAACAACAATCGTAAATGCTTTCTCGAACCATTGGTTCTGATTATTGCTGGTCCGGATCCTGATGTTATAGATAGATTTGCTTTCGTAGTTGAAAGCCTGTGCGGTTAACAAACGGTTGCCTGAAATACTAAAAGCTGCATTGTCTGTCGATCCGCTTCCGGCAACCAGGATGTATGTGTACGTTGCCGAAGGATCGACAGCTGTTGAGCTTAATAATCCAGCGAGCGTACCTAATGGCCTATTTTCATATAGCGTTTCTGCGGTGAGAACAATATCTGTTGGGGCAGCCGGTGTAACTGTAAGTATCCCGTTTGCGTAGCTGATCACATAATTGGGCGATGTGGCGCCCGATACCGTAATGGGATAATTGCCCACCGGCGAATTAGCGGTGGCGAAAGTGGTGATGGTTGGTTGTGTAGTTAATACTGAACTGTTTTCGCCTGTAATGAGCCCTTGGTAACTGGCGGTTAATGGCGGGTTTGGCGAACCATAAGGCCTGGTTTTATTATCGGCTGTGATAAGCAGCGCTTTCCGATTTACGGTTAAGCTGCCGTTGACATAATTGATCGTGTAATTTTCTAAGCCAGAACCCACAGCTGAGGATGGCACTATGGCGTAAGGCGAGCCCGTTACAGATGCCGTACTTACTACGCCAGTACTATTCAAAGTAACTGAACTCACGCTGTTACCGTTTACAAGACCTGTACTGGTAAACTCGTTTCCAGCAAACACCACTTCATCCCCATAGATTTTAGTGCGGTTGGCTGCGGTAATGTTAAGCGCCGCCCTAGTAACTACTAGGTTGTTGGCGATGTAGCTGATGCTATAATTCGTATTAACAAAGCCATTTGAGCCAATCGCGGCCGAAGGCACAATCGACCCTGGATAGGTGTTTACCACAGCACTGGCTGGTGCACCAGCTCCATAGCCAATGGTCACCTGGCTAACGGTTTCCTGCCCCACCAACCCTGCTACGGTGAATGCCGTAGTGGTAGTAGTCGATGATGGGAGGCTTTGTCCGTATATCTTGCTACGTTCGTTGGCGGTAATTGTTAGCATTTTGGGCTGAACGGTAAGCGACTGATCGGCACTTGCAGGAGCATAATTTGCATTTCCAGCTTGAGCGGCTGTAATTGTTGTAGTGCCTGCGCCAACAATCTGGATCAAACCATTTGAAACCGTTGCAACGGCGGTGTTACTACTGGTGTACGTAATTGGTATGGCCGAGTTGCTGCTAGTAGCACTTGGATCGTAGGGTGCATCGCCATAAATTTTTGTATTGGTGGGCGAAAACGTAATAGTCTGGGTGCCAATTGCCCGGGTTACCGTTACTGTATATGTTTTTGTAGTGGTACCATCCTGAGCGGCCACAACTATGGTTATGGTGTTGGTGCCAACCACTAATGGAATGGCTGCCGATGGATTGCCGGAAGCAACAGCTGCTCCGTTCACGGTTACCGTTGCAGTGGCGTCGGTGATTGTAGGCGTAACAGTAATGCTGGTGGTGGCATTCCCCACAGATGCGGTATAGGAAATAGTCGCTGGCGAAAAGGCCGGTGATAACGCTCCAGCACTCAGTGTAAGCGCAGACAGGTCTGCATTGGCCGTAGCTGCACGTGTTACCGTTACGGTATATGTTTTTGTGGTACCGTTCTGTGCGGTTACCACGGTGGTAATCGTATTGCTGCCAACCGCCAATGGAATGGCTGCCGACGGATTGCCCGACACAACCGTTGTTCCGTTCACCCTTACCGTTGCAGTGGCATCGTTCACCGTAGGGGTGAGGGTGATGCTGGTGGTGGCATTGCCCACCGAAGCGGCATAAGAAGTGGTGGCCGGTGCAAAAGCTGGCGATAGGGTGCCTGGACTGAGCACTAGGTTGGCAAGATCGGCATTGGCAGAAGTGGCTCGGGTTACCGTTACGGTATAGGTTTTTGTGGTGGTACCGTCGGGTGCGGTTACAACCGTGGTAATCGTATTGCTGCCTACCGCCAATGGAATAGCTGCCGATGGATTGCCCGACACAACCGTTGTTCCGTTCACCCTTACCGTTGCAGTGGCATCGCTCACCGTAGGGGTGAGGGTGATGCTGGTGGTGGCATTGCCCACCGAAGCGGTGTAAGAGGTAGTCGCTGGTGCAAAGGCTGGCGATAAAGTACCCGAACTTAGTGTAAGGTTGGCGAGGTTGGTATTGGCCGAAGCTCCCCTGGTTATCGTTACGGTATAAATTTTTGTGGTACCGTTCTGTGCGGTTACCGCGGTGGTAATCGTGTTGCTGCCAACCGCCAATGGAATGGCTGCCGATGTGCTGCCGGAAGCAACCGTTGTTCCGTTTACGGTTACTGTTGCAGTGGCATCGCTTGTTGTGGGGGTAACAGTAATGCTGGTTGTTGCATTGCCCACCGAAGCGGTGTAAGAGGTAGTCGCTGGCGCAAAGGCTGGCAACAAGGTGCCCGAACTTAGTGTAAGGTTGGCAAGGTCTGCATTAGCCGAAGCCGCCCGGGTTACGGTTACGTTATAGGTTTTTGTGGTACCGTTCTGTGCGGTTACCACGGTGGTAATCGCATTGCTGCCAACCGCCAATGGAATGGCTGCCGATGGACTGCCGGATGCAACAATGGTTCCGTTCACGGTTACCGTTGCAGTGGCATCGCTGGTTGTAGGCGTAACAGTAATGCTGGTTGTTGCATTGCCCACCGAAGCGGTATAGGAGGTGGTCGCTGGCGCGAAGGCTGGAGACAGGGTTCCCGAGTTCAGTACAAGGCCGGCAAGGTCTGCGTTGGCAGATGATGCACGAGTTACAGTTACGGTATAGGTTTTCGTGGTGGTACCGTCCGATGCCGTTACAATGGTAGTAATGGTGTTATTGCCGACCGTTAGTGGAATGGCTGGCGATGCGCTGCCCGAAGTTACGGCTGTGCCATTCACTGTTACCGTCGCACTCGCTTCGCTAGCCGTTGGGGTAAGGGTGATGCTGGTTGTGGCATTGCCCACCGAAGCGGTATAGGAAGTGGTGATCGGTGCAAAGACTGGCGCCAGTGTGCCAGAACTTAGCACGAGGTTGACAAGATCGACATTGGTCGAAGCTCCCCTTGTTACCGTTACGGTATATGTTTTTGTAGTGGTACCGTTGGGTGCTGTTACAACCGTGGTTATCGTATTACTGCCTACTGCCAATGGAATGGCTGCCGATGGACTGCCCGAGGCAACCGTTGTTCCATTAACCGTTACCGTTGCAGCAGCATCGCTTACTGTTGGGGTAAGCGTAATGCTGTTGGTGGCATTGCCCACCGAAGCGGTGTAAGAAGTTGTAGCTGGCGCGAAGACTGGTGATAAGGTGCCGGAGCTTAAAACAAGGTTGGTAAGGTCTGCGCTGCTATTGAGCAAAACCTGCACGGTAGTGCCGCTCCCCCCAGCCTCATCGCTAAACAAGGCATCAAGATCGCCATCGCCATCAAGATCACCCATTGCCAGGGAAGTCCCTTTTGCACCGTATGATGCCGAAGCAGCAAATGTGCCTGTACCACTATTGCGCATCACGATAAATCCGCTAGTTGCCGACGCATCGCTCCCCAGAAGATCCAGATCGCCATCGCCGTCTATGTCTCCAAACGCCAATTGTGTTAAACTAGCTGGTGCAATGGGTACTACGTTGCTGGTCAACACTCCTGTACCAGCATTCCGAAACAGCAATAGATTATTTATGGCTACTCCATACTGATAATTTATCAAATCGATATCGCCGTCACCATCTACATCGCCCGCCACGAGGCCGCCATTTCGGCCGGAGTAACTTGCTGTTGTTGTATCAAAAGTGCCGTCTCCATTGTTAAAGCGAACAATAAGCGTCGGGCCTTGTGTGAAAGCCAGATCAAGATCGCCGTCGTTGTCTATATCAAGTAAGAGGGCGTTAGAACTTACGCCACCAGATATAGCAATCCCAGCAGCGAAACTCCCTGATCCATTGTTTAACCTCATCCATACTGCGGCCTGATCTCCTACCAACAGGTCCAGATCGCCATCACCATCAACGTCTCCTAGGGTAACACTTAATGCCAGGATCGACAGTGGGTAGTTGGTACCGCCGCTAAAAATGCCTGTTCCGTTATTAAACCTGACGCTAACGGTAGGGTTAGGTGCTGATGTTGCATTTGCCATGACCATATCCAGGTCGCCGTCGCCATCAAGGTCTGCAAGTTCAATTTGTCGTGTTCCTGCGCCGCCTGTTACCAGGGTGGTGCCGCTAAAATTACCAGTGCCGTCATTCAGGCGGACGCTTGCCCCTGAACTGCCGGGTGAAGAAACTATTGCATCCAGGTCGCCGTCGCCATCAACATCTCCTGTGGCAAGAACAGCTGGGCCAGCTCCAACAGCAAAAGTTGATCCTGCTAAAAAAGTGCCCGGCCCTGTGCTGGCCGCGGCTGTAAATTGAAAGACTTGCGCACGTACCGGGTTATCTCCATTACTGTTAACTGCTTTGGTTATCGTGGCCCGTATGGTTTCTCCCGGTTTAAAATCGGTTGTCGGGTTAAATGTGAGCGTATTCGTATTGATCGTCGCTAAGCCTCCGCCGGCGCTGAGGAGCCCCCCGCGCTGATTTGAAAATACTTTGATAGCACCAAGGCTTGCCGCATCGGTAGTTAAGGGTTTGTTGAACGTTGCAACCACATTGCTGGCCCGGGGTGCGTTTTGCTCGTTTTTGGGCGGACTTACGCCGGTTATGTCCAGCGGAAACGCGTTGTTCCGGAATACTGAAATCGTGTTTGCCTGGTAGTCGGTGACAACTACTTCTGGTCGCCCATCAGCGTCAAGATCGCCCATGGCCAAACCCTGGGGGTTGCTTCCGGTAACAAAATCTAAGCGAGGAAAAGAAGCGAGGGTGCCAGTATTGCGAAGTACGGAAATGTTATCTGAACTGCGGTTAGCCGAAACTAGCTCCGGCCTGCCATCACCGTTAATGTCAGCTATCGCAACAGAAAATGGATCTACTGCGGTAGCAAAATCAGCCTTACCGGCAAAGGCCATTACACCGGGGAGGCTTGTGTTAACGAACACTGATATTGTAGCAGAGCCTGTATTAGCAACAGCCAGATCGATCCTTCCATCGCCGTTAAGATCGCCGCTGCTCAAGCCATAGGGTGTTGTGCCTGTAGCCAGGTTAATGGGAGCGCCGAATGTGATAAGACCAGGTGTACTGGTGTTTCTAAAGATAGAGAGGTCGTTTGAATTGCTATTTGTTACTGCTAAATCCGCTTTACCGTCGCCATCTAAATCGTTAACTTCAACTAGGGCGGGGTAGTTGCCCGCTGTAAGGGTTATGGGAGGCGCAAAAGACGCCACGCCAGGGCTGCTCGTATTTCTTAAAATGGTTAGAATATCCATGTTGTTGTTAGGCACCACAAGGTCGGGTTTACCGTCGCCGTCAAGATCGCCGATACCCATCCCTACATGAGAAGCGGTTACGGGGAAATCTGCTCTAGGGGCGAAGCTTATGCTCCCTGCAGTGCTGGTATTGAGCAGCACCGATGCGGACACACTGCCGCCATTTGCAACCACAAGGTCTGGCCTGCCATCGCCATCGATGTCAGCTATCTTAATCGAAAGGGGCAGTAAGCCGACAAGAAAGTCGATTTTGGTATCGAAAACCAGGGTGCCAGCAGCTCCTGAACTTTTGAATACCGAGATGAAGCGACTACCCTGGTTTACCACAATTAACTCGGGCTTACTGTCGGCATTTAAATCTGCAATAGCTACAAACCGGGGCTGTGTTCCTGCAGGTAATGTTATCCTGGGTCCGAGGTCGGCGGGAGAAATGCTCGCTTTACCAGGTGAGAAAACCGGCAGGAAAAGCTTTGGGCTATAAGCCCCAAGGTGTGTTCCCGTGTTTAAAACAGTAATGGGCGCATGCGTTGCTCCTGCGGGAACGGTTACAATTAAGCTGGTACCACTGGTGTTCGCCCCACTTACCGTTGCCTGTGTAGCCCCAAAAAAGACCACATTGTTTGTCGGGGTAGTACTAAACCCGGTGCCGGTAATGGTCACGTTTGCACCAGCAACCGTGCTTATAGGTGTGAACGCTGTAATGACCGGTGCCTCAATACTAAGAAGTACACTCACGGTTGTTCCGCTTGATCCATTAAAGTCGCCATGTAAAACATCGATATCGCCATCATTATCCATATCGCCAGTAGCTACCGTCAATCCTCGATTTCCGTAACGTGTTCCAGCGCCAAATGCACCGGTGCCGTCGTTCTTTAACACTTGCAGTGCATTCTTATTTTCAAAGCTTCCCGACAGTACGTCCAGGTCGCCATCGCCATCGATATCTGCCAGTGTTGCGCTAAAAGCATTATCTAAAGCAGTATTTAGGGTGTTGCTGCTAAGTGATCCGATACCGTTGTTGCGAAACAGCAAGATACCACCGATACCCTGGCCCGATGTAAGGAGGTCGATGTCACCATCACCATCGACGTCACCGGCGGTGACGTGGTAGTTAGTGCTAGCATATTCTGCAGTACCGGAAAAGACGCCGGAGCCATCGTTAAAGCGCACGATCAGCTTCGAAGCCTGCGTGGCGAACGCCACATCCAAGTCGCCATCGCTATCCATGTCGGAAAGAACCACCTGGGCATTATTTAAACTTATAAAATCGCTGCCGCCACTGAAATGGCCATTGCCATCGTTAAGCCTGATGCTGACCATATTCGCCAACGATGCTGCTAAGTCGAGGTCACCATCCCCATCCACATCACCTAGGGTTACATCGTAGCCAATTCCCGACATTGCATAGTCCAATCCCCCGCCAAATGTGCCAGTGCCGTTATTAAAGCGCACGCTTACCGCTGTGGCCAAATTATCACGGTTTGCACTGATCAGGTCCAGGTCGCCATCACCATCCAGATCGGCCAGTTTAACTGCTTGTGGTTGTGATCCGAGTGGGATCTCGATGTTCCCACTGAAGCTGCCGCTACCATTATTGAGGCGCAGGCTAGCGCTCGAAGCACCATAAGTTGAGCTTACAATGTCAAGATCACCATCGCCATCCACGTCACCTGGCGCCAATGAAAGGGGTCCCGCACCTACTGTAAAAGTAGAGTTAAGTTGGAAAGTACCAGGTCCTGAACGGGCTGCAGCTCTGAATTGATAGACTTCTTTTTTCCCGGCTCCCAATATACTTGAGGGAACGGTTACATTCACCAATTCTCCCGGTTTGAAATTAGTGGCGGGATTAAAAGTAAGTATATTAGAGCCACCACTGCTTGCCGCGCCGGTTTTACGACCGCCACTTTCAGCAGAGAAAACACGCAGATCACCCGCGGTGCCAACTGGGAAATTACCATTAAAGTTGAGTACGATGTTCCCCGCCGGCGTGGCGATGTTGGTATTTCGCACTGGCGACCGACTGGTAACAGTAAGCTGGGCCCTGGCACTGGTACCAACAAAAATCAATAAAATGAACAACAGTCGCGGTTTTTTCTGGAAGTTGGAAAGGAACGCGAAAAAGTTATGTACAAACTGGGTAAATAAAAAATGAGTGCGAATTTTCATAGGGGGTGATTGTAGAATTTACGACATAAGCAATTAGGTATTGTTTAACTCCGATAGGTCAACCTTTCTTAAAATACAGGTATACTTTGAGATTGATATCACCATTATCTTTTCTGCGGTCTACGTAATTGGAGCTAAAATTAAGTATTATCACCCCTATTGGATGGGGAAGGTTACCAATGGTTAGTCTCAACCTATAACCTAACAATATGAGTATATAAGTGGTATGATAAATCCTTTTAGGGGGCACACAAACAAAAGAATAAATTAAATATTTATATTGGCCCAGATGTTTAGGCCCTTAAAACTGAAGTGGATATTGATAAATCAGCTGATTTTTTTAGCTTTTTTTTCGGTTATTGCTACCGCCCAATCCAGCTCGTCTGGTTACCGGGAACTCAATGTTAATAACGGACTTCCACAATCTTTTATCAGCGGGCTCGCCCAAGATCGGCAAGGCTTTATTTGGATCGGTACCAAGGACGGATTAGCGAGGTACGACGGCAAAAAATTTAAGGTTTTTAAGAACGTTAAAAATGACCCGAACACGCTCTTGGCTAGCGTGATTATTGGTTTTTCGCTAGACAACGCTGACCAGCTTTGGATTGCCTATGCTAACGGACACATGGATATCCTGAACACCTATACCGAGCAAATTTTTCACCTTACCAAACATCCCGCATATCAACAGTTGTTCCTTAACATTAAGGGTGGCTCTTCAGTAGTACGAGACGCAGCACTGAATTATTGGGTTTTATGCAATAAGGGCGGCCTTTATTTGGTTAACCTGCATAAACGTAGTGTAAGGTATTATACCGAAAAAGAATTCAATTTAACAGGCTCTCCAATAACCGGGATCGCTGCAAACGAAGATCAAGTGGTTTTGGTTAATCAAACTAAACTGGCATATGTGAGCACGGCATTGAAAGTCTTGAAGACAATTACCTACGGGCTTCATGTAAAGCAGCGTCCCATACTGGAGGTAAATAATATGCCAGTTTGCAGGCGCAACGGCGATGTCATTATTTTCACCAAGGGTCGAATTACAATTTATAACAAAAAGTTAAACTCGTTTATTTATATCACGCTCCCAATAATCAATTTAAATCGTCCCCCAGCATGGGCAGCTGATCAATATGGCAATCTGTACTTTGATTATATAGGTAAGATCTATAAGCTCAATTTAAAGAACAAGCTTCTCGTTTGGCGCGAACTCTCCCAAAAAAATCAAAATACGGTTAACATTTTGATAGACCGATCTGGAGTTTTATGGAGGGGAACCAACGGTTACGGCCTGCAATTATTCGATATGCGCCTGCAACGGATGCCCCAGTTTCGGTATCAGAAGAATTTTGCAACAGATCTGCTCACTAACCATCTTAATGGCAACACCGCATGGACCACAAGAAACTTTATAAGTCCTACCGACTCCTACCTCTTTCGTTGGCTGGAAGAAAAGAGGAATCGAAAAATTTGGATTCTTGCCGCCCGTATCGATAAAACTAACTATCAGCAGATCGCCTATTATAGACAAGGAAAATTCAATATCCAAACCTGGAAATTTCAGGGTAATTTTCCAAACTACGCTATTGGCCAAATCGCCCTTAGCGCATCTGGTAAACTGTGGGGGCTCGATTATTTTCTCCGCCCCCTGTTGCTTGATACTACCAAACAACTTGCCACCCCTTTCGCTAAAATTCCAGCCAAGAACATGGAGCTTCGGCATGATGTTGCAGCATTTTTAATCGACGGGGAAGATGATTTCTGGATCAGTACAACTTTAGGACTGGTTTATTATAATATGCGAACGAAGCTCAGCAAGCATTTTATAGACGAGCTTCCGAGCATCGAACTTACCCATATGATCGAAGATCCAAAAGACAAGAGATACCTATGGATTGGTTCATTGGGCGGTGGCCTCATTAAATTCAACAAGCAGACGCATAAATACCAAACTTACACCACACAAGACGATCTCCCGAACAATACCATCTATGCTATTATCGCCACAGACCCGGAAACCTTCTGGTGCAGCTCGAACAAAGGCATTTTCTCATTCAATTCCCGAACAAAAGCGGTACAAAGTTTCACCATGCTTGATGGACTTGCCCTTGACGAGTTTAACCGGTTTCATTTTTTCAGTCTGCCTGATGGGAAATTAGCTTTCGGCGGCACGAACGGCTACACAGTTTTCGACCCTAAAAAGGTTGCAAGCGACCATTTTGTTCCAATGCCTACGTTGACGGGGGTTAGTATCAATAACAAGCCTGCCGATTTCGGTTTGGCAGGCTCTCCGTTTAAACAGGCCATTAATAGCCTGACTGAAATTAGACTGCCTTATAACCAAAATTCCCTGATTTTAAATTTTGCAGCCGATGAGTATAATATTCCCGAGAAACTCCGCTATCGCTATGAGCTTGCAGGCTTTGATGAACAATGGGTAAATTCAGCGGGCGACAATTCCCTCACCTACACCAACATTCCCCCTGGCCGCTATACCTTAAAAATTAATGTAACCAATACCGCAGGCCTTTGGAGCCCAAAAACAAAAACCTTAACTGTCATTATTACCCCTCCATGGTGGGGCACATGGTGGTTTGTAATTGTTATGGTGACTACCGTAGGAATTACAGCTTACTTTATCGTAAGACAACGCATTAAAAACATTAGAAGAAAAGAACAGGAGAAACATAAAATCGAACAAGATATTATGCGCTTAGAGGCACAAGCGCTTCGATCTCAAATGAATCCGCACTTTATCTTCAACTGTTTGAATTCTATTAAAGCATTGATGCAAGAAGACGATAAGCAGCATGCTATAGATTACCTCACTACTTTTGCCAGGCTGATCAGGGGCCAATTAAACAATGCGAAGGGAGAGATCAGCCTGTATGAAGAATTGGAAACCTGTAAATTGTATGTACAATTGGAGTCGCTAAGGTTTGCAGATAAGCTTAATTGTAGGTTTATTGTAGATGAGAATGCCCCACTGCATGAAATCTTGGTTCCGCCATTGATCCTCCAACCTTTTATTGAGAATGCCATTTGGCATGGCGTGCTTCCTTTGGCCGATGGCGGCGATATTTTGATTAATGTATTTCAAAACCTCGATGTGATCGAATGTACGATAGACGATAACGGTGTTGGAAGGGAAGCCGTTGCAAAAAACATTAGGCATCAATCTAAAGGCTTGCAATTGGTTGAAGACCGCATTAATTTACACAATCAAATTAACGCCAATGCTGCCTCTATTGAGGTAATCGATAAAAAAGATAAAAATAACAACCCGATAGGAACCTTGGTAAAACTACGATTCAAATTGCCCCATGATTAAAACGATCCTTATTGACGATGAACTTCATTGCATTAAAGCACTTGAAAACGATCTGGTAAAATTTTGCCCGGAAATCGATGTGGTGGCCACCTGTACTTCGGCAAAGGCCGGAATTATGGCCATTAATGAGCATCGCCCCGAACTGATATTTTTAGATGTAGAGATGCCAGTAATGAATGGTTTCGAAATGCTGCAGCTGTTAGACAGTTCGCGCATTCCGCATGTTATTTTTAGCACGGCTTACCAACAGTTTGCGATTAAGGCATTAAGGGCCAGTGCGATCGATTATCTGCTTAAGCCAATCGATCGGGTAGAATTGAAACAGGCTGTTGACCGTGCCACACGTCTGTTAAGTAGCGAAAATGATCAGATCCGTCACGTTGATAATTTGCTCGAAAATCAAAAAATGGCTGTCGAACAGCAAAAAATCGCGTTACCAATGCGAGATGGGTATGATTTTATTGCTTTGGGCGATATTTTGTACTGCAAGGCGGACGGCGCCTATACTTTAATTGTGCTCAGCAACGGAAAAACCATTCTGCTCTCTAAACAGCTCGGTGAGCTAGAGCCTACATTCCCGGATCATCTGTTCGCTAGAATCCATCATTCATACCTGGTAAATCTGCGCCAGATCAGCCAGTTTAAAAAAGTGGATGGGGCCTATCTCATTATGAATAATGGAGACTCTTTAAGTGTATCCCGATCAAAAAAAGAGCAACTAATGCAAAAGCTTGGGCTGAAATCCTAGCTGCTCATTGCGAAAAGATAGCCCCTGGACAGCATCACAGTATAAGGGACCGCAGGGATAGACAGATAGATTTGGTATTAGGCGCACAACAGAAACATCCAAAAGCGAAGTGGGTAATTAAAAGAATTAAATCTCGAGACACGATGATGAGTATATCTAGCCTGGCATGATTGGCAAAGCTATTTAATAGTTATATTAGGAGTATGAAAACAATTGTTAATATTATAGTCATTATTATCATTTCATCCAGTAATGTGCTAAGTTTAAATCCTAAAAGCAGCTTACCATCTGGATGGTATTTAATAACGGATAATAAAAATTCAATTTCAATAATTTAGATAAATCTGACAAAATATATAAAATTGAAAAGAATATTTTTATATCAATTCATCATATAGTAAGTGTAGAACTCGCTACCGCAAGATACAGTAATAAGGATAATCCAATACTAAATTTTACCCTGGATAATGAGGCAAGCGTAAAACTTGCATCGTTATCCGGTGGTTTTGGAGCAAGACGGGAGATGGGACTTGTAATCAATTCCAAATTGATTCAAGTTTCAACAATATTTGGTGAATTTTCCGGAAACAAAATGAGTATGACCGGAAAATTTACGAAAGAAGAATTACTTAAGTTAAAAGAAAATATTGACCTGGAAAAAGGCTAACCCGGGTAAGGCTTAATAGTCTCACAAAACAAAAGTAATAAACGCTGTTCTCGTTTAGGTTTAAAGTTGCACGCATAAAGCGTTCAAAGATTGTATCAAAAATATTTATAACCCAATTATCACCATTCCATAAAATACTACATCGCTCTCGTTTTATCGCTCATTGTATTTATTACAAAGTCACAAACCATTAACAATCCCCAAATTGAATTTACCAATACAGGTATTTACCGTATTGCTAATATCATCCTGGAAGATACTGCGACTATTGTTGACGTTAAGATCAACTTTTTACCAAAATGGTGGCGACGTTCAGCGATAAAGCATATTTGGAAAATGCAGACACTGGAGAGAAATATACTGTAAAAGCTATTGAAGGTGCTAAGGCAAAGGGAAATTTTACGACATCCGCCCGGTGGGAAATGCCCGGTATGAAATAGCAAAAAACGGCGAAGTGATCGGCACCATTCTGTTAGACGAGAAAGATCATGCGCATTGTGAAAGCCAGGGCTGCCTGCTCGATCTTCCTGCACTGCATGCAGTACGCGAAGGTATACAGGCCTACGAGGGCTGGAACGATCAGCTCGGCCATGCTTAAGTCTTGTTTGAAAGGCTAATTTTCAGACGGTCTTTACGTTATTATCCGTTTTCGGGATGTAGAAAATCATCTCAGGCTTTTCTGGTTTGCGCCATTCTAGTGTTTCACTTCATTATAAATGAAGGAGTTTTTGGAAAGAAAAGTTGGGAGAACGCATTTCCATTTCGTTTTCGCTAGATGCTTTTTGTGCTTCTGCTGCGTAATTAAACATTTGTTCTTCATAATCACTGACCGCTGCTTCTATTGTTTCAAATTTTCCATCTGTCAGGTTATCCGATAAAATCAAGGCGTCCATCAATCCTGAATTTACGCCCTGGCCGGCAAAAGGTGGCATAAGATGCGCCGCATCGCCAATAAGCGTTATAGGTAGGGGACGGTTATTTTTCCAGGGTTGATCTAACGGCAATTTTCTTGTATGCAGTACTGCGTAAAATGTTGTTGCATTAATCAGTTCACGAAACGTTTGGTTCCATCCATGGAATTTTTCAGTGAGAAATCGACGAATGTTATTAGGGCTCCCAAAGTTTACATGGTTGATATTTTGATATCCTTCCGGTTTTCTTAATATTATGCCATAGGTCAGCACGCCGTTATTGTACGGATTGGCTACTATTAAAGTGCCGTTATCTGCGCACATCAGCCGGTTTCCATTACACAGTTTGTAAAATTCGGAACAGTTGATTTCCGGATTATCAACATCTCCCTGAATGATGTAGGTTCCGGTTTCCTCGGGCTCGGCATCAGTGACGTATCTTCTTATTTTCGACATTCCCCCATTGGCTACGATCACAACATCTGCCGTTGTATACGGTTTGTCCTCCACGTGCAATAACCATTTTCCATTGTATACTTTTACCTCCAGAATCTTATTATCCCAAAATACGGTCTCGGGTTTTAAGCTACCAATCAATAGTTTACGTAAGTCGTTCCGGTTAATTTCAGGATTCTCAAACTTGTTTTCGGTAGTTGGTGTCTTACTATAGATGATTGTACCATTTTTATCAGTAACATTAATACCCATAGGTAATGCGACCCTGTAATATTCTTCTAATAATCCTGCCATTTTCATAGCTTTTTGGCCTGAATGTTTGTGGAGGTCTAACGTTCCACCCCAAATACGGGAAAGGGGATTTGAATCTCTTTCGTAGACAGCTACATGGCTACCTTTTTGCTGTAGTAATCTGGCCATTGTCAGCCCAACGGGTCCACCGCCGATAATCGCAACCTTTTTATTTTCTAGTAACATGTTCTTATATTTTAATATACACAAAGTTATACGACAGTATAAAGGCAAAATAATTATATTAGACCTAAAAATAGTCGTAAAGGACATTTCATATGAACAACTATGGCACTCCACAAATACTGTTCAAGCTTGCCAGTGCCCTGGGCACTAAAGTGGTAGATCAGCGGTTGGATATCCCTCAGAAATATGGCAGCGGTCATTGTATCGGTTATGTTTTCAATCAGCATATCCGTCTTCTTATCAGTGATTATGAATTGAAGATGGAATTTCTTCTGGACAATCCAGAGGTTGATGCCTTAAAAAAAATGCTGTTTTTTAAGTTTCAGAATGTGATACCCAAAATTCATGTCCCTGAAAAAGAACCAAGATTAACGGAATTGCCATCTGTTTTAATTGCGACGAGCCGTATAAATACCGATGAAGTCATTGCTATCCATACCAATAGAGCGACGATAAACATAGAAGTTGACGCCGAATACCTAATAGGCCATTTCGCCTTTAATAAAACAACACCTGTATTACAGAGTCTATTAGAAAATAGCCGGCCTCTGGTCTTTGAACAAATCATTTATCCAAAGGTGCAGGGAGTGATCGACGAGATGCTTACAGAATCCATAGATGAACCATTTAAGTCGTTTTTTCTTAAAGTG
This sequence comes from Pedobacter sp. W3I1, assembly GCF_030816015.1. Lineage (NCBI taxonomy): Bacteria > Pseudomonadati > Bacteroidota > Sphingobacteriia > Sphingobacteriales > Sphingobacteriaceae > Pedobacter > Pedobacter sp. W3I1. The sequence goes on along the minus strand of NZ_JAUSXN010000001.1, from coordinate 4,560,601 downwards.
AAATCAGAAGAATTGGTCTGCAGGCTGTTGGTTGAGCTGGAGAAAAGGGACGAAAAGACTGTTTATGCTTTAAATAGGCAAGATATTGAAACGATCTACAAAGTAAGAGAATTAATTATTGGCCGTCTGCAAATACCACCAGTGATTAAGGAGCTTTCCTTCATCGCAGGAATGAGCCCTACCAAATTGAAACGTATATTTAAACAGGTTTTCGGCAATAGCATATTCAAATATTACCAATATTTTCGGATGAAAGAAGCAAGCCGCCTGCTGACGGAAGAGAAAATATCTGTTACTAGCGTTGGTCACGATCTTGGTTTTACAAACCTCAGCCATTTTTCTAAAGTCTTTGAAGAACATACAGGTATGAAGCCAAAGCAGTTTAGCAAATCCGGAGGTACCAGGCTAGTTCCCTAGCAATATTTTATTCGGGTTCTTGGAAAGTCAAATAATTTTCATGCTTCGATTACTCAGATAATATTATCTCATAGATAAAGTAGTTGATAAAGAATCTACAAGAATAAGAAATCAAGCGCTTACAGTTCAGCTTTCTTTATCGTAGAAATGGCGGCCTTTCGAAGGCAAGATTACATATTTCCTCTTATTCGGTTCCCTGCCAGTCATATGCAATCAGTTTCTCTTTTTCCCTATAAGCAGACTTGAACTCGATTTTATATGCAACTCCATCGCTGCCTCTGCAAGAATTTTTGTAGGCCCTGGGAAAGTAAATTTTTCCCGTTCACAATAAAAACATTGATCCTCTGGTATTCCAGGTTTCAATTGAACTTTGCCCTGAATTCCAAAGGTGATAGACTGGTTTTTGTTTTGAACAGCCTGCTGAATGACTGCGGGTGTTCAAAACCCAAGCCGTAGGCAATCTCACTCACAGACTGATCCGTCGTGGATAGTTGCGCCTTCGCATGTTCTATCAATCTGTCCTGGAGGTAGTGCTGTGTACTCTTTCCGGTCAGCACCTTTAGCAAGCTACTCAGGTAGCCTGCAGAGACATTCAGCGATGAGGCGACATACAAAACGGTTGGTGTTCCTTCTCTGGATAGCACTTCACCCTTGAAATACTTATCCAGCAGGCCTTCCAAGCGATCAAGAATGGTATGACTGGATTTTTTCCGGGTAATGAACTGCCGATGGTAAAACCTGTCCGCATAGGTCAAAAGTAATTCCAGCTGTGCAATGATCACTGGATCACTGAAATTGTCGATGTTATTCCGGTATTCAAGTATGATGTTTTCCATTAAGGCTAGAATTGATTTTTCTTCCTTATCCGCAAGGAAAAGTGCCTCATTGACAGCATAACCAAAATAATCATATTGTCTGATCTTCTTTGCCAGGGTAGTTTTCCATAGAAAATCCGGATGGATGAGCAATAGCGAGCCTGAGCGGTTTGTGGTTTCCGCTTCTTCAAGCTCCATTTCAAATACCTGTCCTGGTGCCATAAAAAACATGACACCTTCTTCGAAATCGCCCGATTGCTGCCCGTATTTCATGTTGCCCTTGAGATTCCTGTCGATAAGGATGGAATAAAAGTCGAACACGAAACCCATATTGGCTTTGCAGGGCAATACGATTGCTTTGTAATCGATAATACTGATCAGTGGATGTTCCGGCCGAGGAAGTCCCATGGCCTTATGGTATTCATTGATCGTTTTTATCTCGTGGATTACCCTGTTTTCCATACCGTAAGTTACTGATAAATTTTTAACGATGGCCGCATCGGTGTGCAAAGCCTTTTCTCATGACTGTATATCGCACTGTTACTGACGAGTGATCTCTTCGAGTTTTTTTACCAGATTATCCGGCTGCTCCCTCATGGAATAATGCCCTCCTTCAAGGGTGTAAATCTTCCATTTTCTGGCCTGGGCTCTTGTTATTCCCATTTTGTCGTGGCCGGGACTTCCCTTGCCATTTTTCGTCATCTGGAGAAATGCTGTCGGAATTTTTTTAACCATTCTGTTGCTGATCTTTAGCGGCTCAGTAAAGGTATTCAACGGCTGCGGGACATCTATAGGAGGAGTGGGCTTTGTAGTGCCAAAAGGATACAGTACCATGCCGTCCTTGATATTTCCGCTGGTCATTGGTTCCCACAGTTCGCCACATACATCTTTTGCACTTTCTCCGTCGTTGGGTACCATGGCGTCCAGGTAGATGAGTTGCTTGATACGTTCAGGCATCTTTTCCGCTACCCCTGAAATGACCATGCCCCCATAACTATGACCTATAAGGATGACATTGTGCAGGTCTTCGAACCTGATTACATTCATTATGTCATTGATGTAGGTGGTCAGGTTGATTTCCGGGTTAGCGAGATGAACTTTTTCTCCTAAACCTGTTAGGGTAGGGCGGTAAACCATGTCGCCATGGGCGCTTAAAATAGAATCTACCTTTGCATAGTCCCAGCCACCGTCCCATGCACCGGGAACGAAAAGAAAAATACGGGTATGGTGTTGCTGTCCATAAGCGAGAGAAGAAAAAGCAATGCTTAGAACGAAAATTATTTGTTTCATATGTTTGATTAAAATAAATTATTTGAGACTACGAAATTGAGGGATTTCCAGCTGAATTGCCTAACTGTATCTGTGTTAGTTGTAACAAAATATCAGATAGGTCTCAAGATATTCAAATATTTGATCTATCCTCAAGATTATAGCAATATCAACTATTAAGAGCGTGGAAAGCGTTGTGGAGGATTTCCTACCTATTCCTTTGTGAATTATGAGATTCCAACCGGGAATTATGAATTGACATCAGTAACAAAAACTTTGAATTGGATCAGCAAAGTGAAACATTGCCTATAATACCCATCATTAGATAGCGTAATTACAAGCAGCTCATCAAAGTGGAATGTGATTAGAACTGAAAAATTCTATCCCTTTGATTATCCATTAGATGTAAGTACATTATATTCTGTCCGTGCCGCCGATGGTACGGCACAAAGGGTCAGTATTGCATATCATCATGTATTTTATTACACAACGCATAAAGAGGAAGTACAATATACCAAATTGGTTGGTGAATAACAGAGCTAATGTTTGGAAACTAAATACTATTCAACATTAGCTTATTATTGGTTATAGATTCAAATTTATGAAAAGTGCTGTCAAGCCGGAAATAGAATTTTCAAAAAGTACAACTGGTTTGCAAATAAATTTAAAGTTGCTTCATGTTCGGACTATTCAAGATAAAAAGATTCAAGCTTGGGAAAATGGGTCGGCCCGATATGCCAGCGATGCGGTGTTCATTATGGCTGTATGATCTAAATGGACAGGAGTTGTAAGATTAGCAATAACATTAGGTGATTATAATCTTAGCGATTTAAGGAAGTAATGAAATAAGCGCCGGAAATCTATAAAGAAGGCTTGTTAACCGCTTTTTAGCCTTGGGCTGAGCAAATGGACGACAATTAACTATTACCCTTAGTACTAATAATTATGGAAAAAAATATTCCCTTGATGATTTTGTACTCTTTGTTAGGGAAGAGATTTCAAAGTATTTGCTCATCAGGGGTTCAAAGGGTGTATGCCATTTGCAAAATGGTTTTTTCTGTTAACTGGCCATTATGGACGGTAAATTTTAAAGTAACCTTTTCTCCCGTCTTTATAATGTCCTTACCGAGAACTACATGAAGGGATCTCCTGATTTCTTTAAGGAATGGTTAGAGCACGGATTCTGCACTTTTGGCTGCAGCCTGCAAATATGATCTATACTGCGATAGTTACTAGCCTACTTGTGGCAGTTAACTATTTAATTTCCTGCACCAAAAAAAAAGTCGGAATAATTCATTTTTATTTAATTGTTTATAATCAAAAATTTTATGTGGAAAGGGTATGATATTAGTATAAATACCGTTTTCTGAAAAAAACAGAAAAGTTTTTTTCAGGGTAGATTTTTCTAATGCAAGGTTATTTTGAAAGGCTTCTTTTGCTTTATTAAAGCATGTTTCATGATCTTGCAATAACACAATGCAATCGCAACTTTGTATGATTTGTTGAACCTCAGCTTCGCTATAATTACTGCTGATATGCACCTCATTACCGTTTTCCCAGAGAAAGTCAACAATGTCATACACAACTTCATTTTGTTGCTGTTCTTTATTTTCGACGACAAGAAATTTCATAATAAACTGTGTTAGTGATTTATTTTTTTAAAAAATTTCGACCATTCCAAACGGAGGTCAATGATTTTGCATTGGTATTGATATCAATAAGTCTTCAAGGGTGTGAGCTTTCTCAAGCGAAACGCTTTTACTCCCAACTGATCAGCCACTTCCACCTAATTGACGTTTAATGTCTCAGCGCATCCCCAATGGGTGCATCTGCTTTTCTGTCTGATTTGCAAATCAACCCGTTCTCTCTGCTAATTCTTCCGTCCATTGTTGATTTTCAAAAAGCTTAATCCATTAGTAATTCAATAACTTCCTGTGGATCTGTATCATTTTTTTTCCAAATATCCTCAAGTGTTTTTATGTCGTTTATGATATATCCCTTTTTTTCTAACTTTTTGATTGCTATTGAATAATCTATGTTCAGAATTTTGCATGATTCTTTTAAAGGAGCTTTAAATGTTTTGTCGACAATGACAATATCTAATGGAAGTTGCTTTCGTTCTAAATAAACAAAAGTTAAAGTTAGCACTGCTACAGCTATGGCTGCTGGCATAAATACTTGTTTCATAAAATGAACTTTTAAGCCTTTCCAGTTTAGTATAATGTGTAAGATTGCGGCAAGTACGAATCCAATTCCAATTAATTCATGTGCAACTTCAGTATATCCATCAAAGAGATGAAGTAGCATAAAAATCCCTGTAATAGCCAAGACTATAAATAGCAAAGAGAGGAATGGTGTTACATATTTTCTGTCTGGTTTCATTTTTTAGAATTTATTTTTTGTTATTAACGTCTATTTAAAATAGTAATCTCTTGATCTGTACACTTCCTTTGTATTCCACTTAAATCCCGTCCACGATCAGTGTTATTTAAAGACTCATTCATCGTTGCTAATTCCGCCAGATCATTCGAAAACGTATAGGAATTCAATACGGGTTCGAGTATATGGAGTGCTAGCGGCACTTTTTCAGGCGTTCCATTACATGTCAGATGGTATTCTTTGGGAGATATTTTAAAACTCCCTTTAAAGGCGCGGGATACATCGGTCCCATTGAAAGTGAAGGATATGATGATTCTTTTAGTCACATCCTTTACAGTCAGTTTACCAGTAGCTTCGTACAGATTACCGTTTTTGGTAATGGCATCCGATTGGAAAACGATCGTAGGATATTTTTCGACGTCCAATGCTTCCTTTGAAAAGGCATGTCTTGTTTTTAGAAAAAAAACGGTACTTAAGCTGTGCGTATCGATAGATGCACATAAGGCATCCTGCTCAGCATGTGCCGGATCAAAATTTAGTGTAGCTTTTAAGCCTGAAAAAGTTCCATGGATTTCAGTGCCTATTATTTCAATGGAATAATTTTCTTCTTTGATGTTCCAGTTCGTGAAGATGTTAAAACCGATATTAGCCAATCCCAAAATGCCCAGCAGCAGCATGAAGTTGATTTCCCTTTTCATATTTTATATTTATGTCAAAAAAAAGTTATTGTTTCTGATAGACAGGGATATACCTGAGCTGATGTTAGCATCGAAATAAGGTTAAGTTCACCCATGTTGTTTTGTTGACGTCCCTGCGTTCATGTTTTGTTAAACTATTACTGGCTAGTGCGTCCAGTAATAATTGAAAAAGTTACTTATCTGACAGTGGCATCATTTTATAACTATCGTATTTCGATGTTGCTCGACCTGGTCGTGTGCGCAGAAAAATATCCCAGCGCTCCGGAGTTAATATTACTCGGCGGATTAGCTGGCGTAACGCTGCCACCTGGACCACGATCAGCTGTGATTTGAATCAGGGCAGTATAATAGTTGTACATCCGTTCATCAACACACTGCATTTCTACATTAACGCGATCTCCAACCTTGATTTTATCATCCTCTTCCCTGGAAGTAGTTATGCTTCTTTGGTTAACCAATCCGTTATTGACGTTGTCGGAAATGGTCTGCAAGATTTTTTTGGTGTGCCCGTTGGCGGTCAGGACAAAGAAATACCGATTGCCTAAAGAAGCGGGGTCGTTAAAAATTGGCAGAATATTATAAGTGGTATCGCCACCCATTTTAACCGGGTCCTGCTGCAGGCTCTCCAGATCAACCGCTGTGGGCATCGTACTCTGTGCTGTATAACTGATATCTGCTGTCTTCACAAGCAGATTATAAGTGTGGCCCGGAACCGAATGCAGATTACTGGTCTGATAACGCCCTTCACCTATGTGCTGCAAGGTATCAGTTTGTCCCTGCGTGTCGGTGATGGTAATGAAAGCATGTGTAACAGGCGGGTATTGATTAGTACTTGTAAATGGAACAGATCTGGTAAGGCGCACATAATACGGTCCTGGTTGATCAGTAATATTCCCTTCAATTACTAACGTACCGCTTTTGTTGTCAAGGTCGAGATCGACTTCTTTTTCACAACTGGCGAATAGAATAATCAAACAGGTCAAATAAAATAGCTTTTTCATAAATTAGAATTTAAAATTATAGGTAATGTTGGGAACCCAACGGAAAAGGGAGGTTTGCATCACGCGCGTAGTGCCGGGATTATTTGGATCGTCTTCAAAAGAAAAGGTATAGGCGTTCTCACGGCCATAGACATTGTACAGGCCGAATGTCCAGGAGCTCTGGAAGCGTTTTTTCTTTTTAGATTCGTAAGTGGCACTCAAATCCAGGCGATGATATGCTGGCATGCGGTCTGCATTGCGTTCACTATACTGGAATACCGTCTCATTGTTCAACTCATATTTTCCTGTCGGAAATGTCACCGCGTTTCCGGTACTATATAGAAACAACCCGGATAATGACCACCTGGGAGTCAGTTGGTAAGTTGCAACAACAGACACATCATGGGTTTTGTCAAGGCTTGTATTGTACCAGTTATTATTGTTGATGCCATCTATTTTGCGCTCGGTTTTTGATAAGGTATAAGAAATCCATCCGGTGAGCTTTCCACTTTTCTTTTTAGCGATCAGCTCAAATCCATAGGCCCGGCCTTTACCAAAGAGCAGTTCGCTTTCAATATCCTTAGCAGCATCGAAGGTGATATCAGCACCATTTTTGTAATCGATCTGGTTTTGCATTTGTTTATAATACCCTTCAACGTTCACTTCGTAATTGTTCTCATGGAAATTTCTGCTGTAGCCAATACTAACCTGGTCGGCAATTTCGGGCTTTACGGCGTAACTGCTTCCGATCCACTGATCGGTAGGTCTGCCGCCGCTGCTGTTGCTTAAAAGATGAAGATTCTGTGTATTGCGGGAATAGCCGGCTTTTATACTGCTGACATCATTGATCCGGTAATTTGCCGTAATTCGCGGTTCGGGATTCACATATGTTTTTCCTAGTTTGCCCTTAGCGAGGGTCAGGCTGTCAGTGAGCACGCCATTGTTATAGGTATTATATGTATCTCCTCCCATGACCGTAAACGCAGCAAGTCGAAGGCCGTAATTGATGGATAACCTATCGGTGGCTTTATATTCATCATTTATATAAAGCGCATTTTCCAAGGAATACCGTGTACTTTTAGGATAACTGCTCACACTTGTGCCCGAAACCCTGCTTGGCGCAATGGTGTGATAAATGGATTGCAGGCCAAAACGAACGGTATGTTTGGTATTTGCGAACCAGGAGAAGTCTTCTTTAAAATTCCAGTCCTTAATCTGAGAATTAAGGCCGAAATCATTGCCGCTGCTCTTAAAGTTCAGCTTGTAATCATAATTGCTGTAAATTAACGAAGTGTTTGCGAACAACTTGCTATTAACTACGCTATTCCATCTGAAGGTCGCAGTAGTATTTCCCCAGTCGGTTCCGAAAGTATCGCCAAATCCCAGAACATCACGCCCGAAATATCCTGAAAGATAAACACGGTTGTTTTGATTTATTTCATAATTAGCTTTAATGTTCAGGTCATAGAAATAAAGCTTACTGTCTTTAAAATCTTCAGAACTCCTCAAGAACAGATCTGCGTAAGTTCTTCTTCCGGAGACTATAAAGGATGATTTATCTTTTTGGATCGGCCCTTCCACACTGAGCCTGCTGCTGATCAAACCGATACCGCCGGTCAGATTATAATCCTGATTATTGCCGTCCTTCATTTTAATATCCATAATTGATGAAAGTCGTCCACCGTATTGAGCCGGGCTGTTCCCTTTGATTATACTCGCATCTTTAAGCGCATCGCTATTGAATGTACTGAAGAAACCGAGCAGGTGCGATGCATTATAAACTGGAGCTTCGTCAAGCAGAATCAGATTTTGATCAGTGGCACCGCCCCTCACGCTAAATCCGCTATTTCCTTCTCCACTGCTTTTAATACCCGGTAAAAGTTGAAGGGTCTTCATGACATCTTTTTCACCGAACAGCACAGGAAGTTTTTCTATTTTCTTGATGTCAAGTGTTTCCATGCCCATTTGAGCATTGGAAAGATTTTTATCCTTTTTTGCGCTTGAGATCAAAACTTCCTGTAAACTGTTTTTGCCTTCCATGGCCTGTTCGAGTAGCCAGTCTATCCTCACATTTTTTTCCAATTGAACGTACTGACGCTGTTCATCATAGCCGATATAGCTGATGATCAAAGTGTAGTTCCCCTTGGGTAAAGACAGGGAATAAAACCCATATTCATTGCTGGCTGTTCCGACCGAAAGGTTTCCCTCGATTCTAACAGTCACACCAATCATCAATTCACCGTTCTTGCGGTCTTTTATGGTACCGCTTACGGTATGTTTTTGTTGTGCCACACTATTGCTGCTGATACATAACAGCGTTGGCACTAGCAAATAATTAACCAAATTTCTAAGCATTTTCATTCTGTTAGGTTGTTAAGTAAGGATTATGCCCCTCCCGAGAGTCTTTAAGAAGAAGACGGATGTAAATCATACGCAAGCATGACGCTATGTCCTGAATTATTTTGACGATAAATCTCAAAAGCCGTAACAGCATCCGATACATACCATGTTGTTGTTAGTCCAGGATCCGTCTAAGTGCTTGCTTTCGTCATCATCTGCTTAAAAATTACATAGGGTTCGTTCCATTGCTGACCCCTATCAACCACCGGTCGAACTTTCTTTACACGACAGGTTATCGAAGCGAGTAACTCGTCGGCTTTATCCTTACCAAACCGTTCGCTGATTTTTTCTTTGATAAGCCCGAACTTTTCGCCAGAGCTAGTGATTTCGGTAACTTCTGTGTAGATTCTTACGCCATGATAATCCCTTGCCCTTTCGCCAGGCACGTACGCCATAAACACGACTTCTTTATTTTCCCTCATGTTATCCATTGTCACCGAAATAGGATCACTAATATGGAATACAATATCTCCACTTTCCATAATTCTGGGTGTACCCATTATCGAGACATTAGGCACCCCATGTTTATTGGCTGTACATACCAGCTTATCATGATGATTGTTAAAAAAATCACTGAGGGGATCTAAGGCGTCTCCCTTTTTATTACCAGGTTTTTGCATCGTTATAAAATTAATAAGATACATTTTGTATCTTATAGCAAATATATTGTTTTTTTAATTAGATCCAAATTGTATCTAATTATTTTTTTAAATTTGTTTTTAATTTATATTATGGATGAGCAAAAAAGCATTAGAAGGCGTGGGGATGAGCTTATGGAAAGCTTGTTTGATGCTACCTTCAAACTGATGAATGAGGTTAAGCATACCAATCTGACTTTTGGACAGATAGCAGAAGCTGCAAAAACCAGCCGGAGCGTTTTATACCGCCGGTGGCCAACAACGTTTGATTTGTTACAGGATATTTATACTTATAAGGCCAAAAAACTTTTTGATGGTGAGTTCCTTGACAAGTTGGAAGATACGGGAAGTTTGCGGGGAGATTTCAACCAGCTGCTTACCATTTGCCAAAGTGTCTACGATGAGATCGGTTCGGAAGTTATAATTAACTATTATTATATCAGATTGCAGGACAAAGACAACAGTAGAGAACCACCAGTCCATACTAAGGCTGTTAATAAATTTGTCGAAGCGATGAAAACGATTTTAAAAAATGCTAAATCAAGAGGTGAAAATATTAAGGTAACAAGCGGTGTCACATTAATGCTGCCTTTTGATTTGATTCGTATAGAAAATTTAGTGCGGATGCAGGGCATTGACAATAAACGCCTTGAAACACTTGTAGACGAAATATTAATACCTGTTTTTAAGGAATAATATGAAGTGCTTCGATCACTTACTAATCAACTTAACGTACACTACGGTTTTGAGCAAGTCTTCTTTTCTGTGGCGTGAGATAGGAAGCTGTTTCCCGTCAATAAAAACCCGTGCTCCTGAAATGGCGTCAATTTTATGGGTGTTGATCAAATATGATTGATGTATCCTGAAAAACGCTTCCTTTGATAGCATGTCTTCCAGGGAAGCCATGGTTTGATGAATAATAAATGTCTTCTCTTTACAATGCAACTTTAGATAATTCTGCATTCCTTCGACAAATAAAATATCCTCCCAGATGATCCGCTGGAAAGTATCCCCTTGCCGGATATACAGATCGGAGTCAGAGCCCTCCTTACTATTTTGCACCACAATACGGGACTGAAAAAGGTCCAGTGCTTTATTGACCGCCTGGAAAAAACGTTGAAACTCTAAAGGTTTCATCAGGTAATCTACAACATTCAGCCTGAAGCCTTCCAGCGCATGTTCCGAATAAGCAGTGGTCAATATGGTCAGTGGGGCCTTATCTAATGACTCCAAAAACTCCAATCCTGATAACATGGGCATGTTTATATCCAAAAACATCAGATCAATGTCTTTAGCTTTCAATATCTCTGCTGCCTTCATTGCAGAGGTACAGGTTGCCGCGACTTCCAAAAAGTCCAACTGATTAATGAAGTTAACAACCCCTTTAATGGCGACCGGTTCATCATCCACAATTAAACATTTCAATGGTTGACTACTTGATTGTTTTGATAATACTTCTGCCATAATGCTATATTTTGATAATCAGTTTCGTGTAGTAGATAGCTTCCAAGTCTTTTATAATCAATTTGTAGTTGTCCGCATAAAGAATATCAAGACGTTTTTTTACGTTTTCTAGCCCCAACCCTGAAACACTGTCTTTTTCCAAATGGATATTCGATTTGGAGTTTTCAATTTCCAAACAAATTGAATTAGTGATTTGCTCAAAATGGATATTTACATAAGCTTTTTCTGTAATGCACCGGGATACGTGTTTAAAGGCATTTTCTATAAAAGTTATCAATAGTAAAGGAGGGAATTCCTTTTGGTTATCGTCAACTGTCCAGGAACAATTAATGATCAGTTCATCTCCCCATCTGAGATTTTCTATATCAATAAAGTCTTTTAAAAATTGTACTTCCTGTTCTATGGTCACCTTTCTGTTTTTCTCACTATTTAGTTGATAACGAAGAATTTTAGCATATTTTATTAACAACGAAGAGGCTAAGTTCACATCCTCCTGCATTAATATATTGATGTGGTTCAGTACATTGAACATGAAGTGAGGGCTGATCTGTTGCTGAAGTATCTGTAACTGGGACTCAACCAATGTTTCATGCATCTTCATGCTCTCCTCATGGAACCGCAGTCCGCAAAAGCCGAAATTAACGAATAGCGCTACCAGAAGAGCATTGATGTACATAATACTGAACAGACTTCTACTTAATAATAGCTGGGATGATGGGAAAAAGCCAATTTCTTCCAAATAAAGAAACCCATGAAGAATGGCGGGAATGAACATAGCAGATATCGCTGACACCAGAAAAAACTGTCCAGCAAACAGAAGCATCTTCTTTTGCCTCATTGCTTTTTGCAACAAGGATTTGCTTAGATAAGTTGTAAATGGGTACAAACATGACATTATACACAATGCCAGCAAACCACCTTCTAACATCGAAGAATCTGGTATATACCGAAACCAAAAAACAATGGTCAGAAATACCCATATCAGGATAACGAACCGGTCATAGTTTTTTAAAAGGGTCATATTACAAAGTTAACGGTATAATTTAAACACTGGTTACCAGGCGTCAAAGTTAAACGACCATCGGTCAAAACTATTTCCAATCAGCTGCTCTCCCGGATGATATTTGCTCCAGCAGACGTTGAAAACGTCCTATTTTATTGAAAACTTTTAAATTAAAAAAAACGATGAGATCATTATTGATTGGTGTGTTTATGATAGTTATTGCTTCTACAAACAGCAGTGCGCAGGTTTTTTTCAAGACCGAATATTTCGGAACATCCGCGTATCAGTTAACACAAGGCGATTCCAGCCAGAAAATAGGAAACAGTAAAGGTTCAGCCATGGTCTATCAAGCAGGGATCAACATTCCTTTGTCCAAGAGTCTCAATGCGTTAAATCGCCCTACGATGTGGTCTGTCAGTGCCGGCGGAGCATATGTTAAGCTTAATAACAGGAACTTCACAGAACCTCTGGTTATCGATGAGATCCTCAATATCGGCGTAAGTCTTAATTACCAGCGGCCTTTGAATGACAGGTGGTCGCTTAAAGCCGGGATAGGCGGCGGGGTCTTTATGCCAAGTACAAATCTGTCTCAATTGGGGTTCAGGAATGTATTAGGCAGCGTTAGTGTGGTGTTTATTCGTCATTTACGACCAAATCTCGATTTGGGTGGTGGTCTTGCGCTCAATAACTCTTTTGGGTTTCCCATGTTATTTCCGGCTTTTTACCTGAACTGGAGAACAGCAGGACGTTATTCTGTAAATGTTTCATTAAAAGACGGTCTTGATGTATCAGCCGGCTACAATGTCAATAAAAATTTACGACTAAATTTGGTCATGGAGGTCAATGGCCAAATGGCTTTACTTGAACAAGAAGGAAAAAATAAAATGTTCACTCATCAATATGTTGTCTTCGGGTTGCGTCCGGAAATAAAGTTAGGGAAGCGTGTTACAATACCCATCACTGTCGGATTAAACGCTACCCGCACCGCACAAATTAACGACAGAAGTTTAAAGACTATTTTTCAGGATAAAGGATACGCTTTCCGGTCATCGCCCTACGCTTCAGCAGGATTGCAAATCGGATTTTAACCAATTAGTTAGAATGAAAACGATTTTCGTTATTCTTCAGCTTATTTGTGTTGCCTTGTCAGCTCATCTATCAAAGTTCAGGAAAAACTGGTTTTTAATCCCTAGAAAATCAAATCCACAATTTTTATTGTGTTGAATCAATGTTTGGTTATCACCATAGATTTTCATTCTGATATAGTTTGGCGGAAAGACCTGACGTTAAAAACCGGATAGAACGCCGAACTTCAACAATTTGTGTAGTATTCCATATGACCATTATTCATGCTCATCTATAAAACTTTAGGTGTATACCCCTAAAAGGGGAAGACCAAGATGGCGTTAATCGCAAAAGAAGATTCAAGTCTAAACAACTTTTTTGAGCTTAGGCAATTCCTCCGGTTTTGACAGGTATTGTGCACCCCATTCATCCATCAATAATATCATCGGAAGCAGTGACTTGCCAAGATCAGTAAGGAAGTATTCCACTTTTGGTGGAAGAACGGGATACACTATTCGGTTGATGATACCGTGTTCTTCTAATTCTTTCAATTGTACAGTAAGGACTCTCCGACTTGCAAGTGGATTGAGCCGCTGAAGTTCGCTCGGCCTTTTGGCGCCATTGTGTATGTTAAGGATCAGACAGGGTTTCCATTTGCCTCCAATAATTTCCATAGTCATACCCATTCCGCAGTCCAGGTTTTTTGGGATTTTTCGCTCGTACATCTCTCTGTATTATCAATAAGATCAAAGATAATAAAAACGCACTTAAATGTGTATAGGGATAAAATTCACCCTATGCAATAATGGAGTGCGTACTTGTAGCTGCGATCATACAGCGATAACTTTGCCTACAACAAAAAATAAAAAAAATGTACTACAATTCTAAAAAACTACTATTTCAAAATCTATTAACGCTTGCCCTGTTATCAGGTTCGTTTATGACTTCCTTAGCGCAGCCTACACCAAAACTGTTAAAACAGCCTGGCTATTACCACATGCAAATTGGCGATATCGATATCATTGCATTATCTGATGGAACGATTCCCCAGGATCTTCCTAAGTTACTTACCAACACTAAACCAGGACAGGTAGAAAAGCTAACAGGTCTTAATTTTCAGGAACCCATTGTTGAAGCATCTGTAAACGCTTATCTCTTTGAGGTGGCCGGTAAGCTGATTTTGGTTGATGCGGGAACTTCGGAATTATATGGCCCTTCTTTAGGTCATCTTCCAGCCAGTTTAGCAAAAGCAGGTTATAAACCTGAGGATGTTGATGCAGTCCTGATTACACATATCCATACCGATCATACCGGTGGATTGATGGATGGAGATCGCAGAGTGTTTCCTAATGCGATAGTATACGTGAGTAAACAGGAATATGATTTCTGGCTAACCCCCGAGAATTATATCAAAGCTTCTAAGGAAATGAAGCCTTACTTCCAACAGGCAACACTGAAGATGATGCCCTACGTTAAGGCGGGTAAAGTGAAGACTTTTGCCTACGGCAACGAGATCTTTCCAGGAATACTTCCGGTAGCCAGTCCCGGACATACGCCCGGACATAGCTTCTATCAGGTAAGTAGTAAGGGTGAAAAGATTATGTTCTGGGGAGATATTCTGCACTCTGCGGCAGTCCAGTTTTCAGATCCCGATGTTACAATTGTCTATGACGTAGATCCCAAAGGTGCTGCCAAGGCCCGAAAACAAGCCTTTTCTGAAGCTGCAAAAGGAAAATACTGGATTGCAGCGGATCATCTTTCATTTCCCGGGATAGGGCATATTCGTCCGAATGGAAAAGGCTATTCCTGGTTTCCTGTGAATTACACCAGTACGGGGGTAGGCCAATAATTGTTTCATTCTCAAAAACAGCTCATGATATTGCAAATCAAAACACTTCAAGCACGATGGAGCTTAAAATTCGTGCTGATTGTATCCTATATCTATTTTGGAGCTATCGGTAAACTTTCTGCCCAACAAGATTTAAGTTCGGATTCTCTAATGATCAGAAAAATTTATGATAATGCCCTCACCGGTGGAAAGGTTGGCCCAAATCTTTATCATCTAACATCGAAAATCGGATCAAGAATTTCCGGATCTGCAAATGCCCAAAAGGCAGTGGAATGGGGAAAGAAGAAGATGGAGGAGATCGCTCCGGACCGTGTTTATCTCCAGGAGGTTACTGTACCACATTGGGTGAGAGGCAAGAAGGAGAAATCTTTTTTTATCTCCAAATCAGGAAGGAAATTCCCAATGTATGTATGTGCCCTGGGAGGATCTGTTGGTACAGCAGGAATGTTAAAAGCACAGGTAGTAGAGGTAAACAGCTGGGCCGAATTAACGAATCTAAAAGATAGAGATGTTCAAGGGAAATTTGTTTTCTTCAACAGGGCTATGGATCCTAAAGAAATCGAAACTTTTAAGGCATATCTTGCTGTTGTAGACCAGCGTGCAAGAGGAGCCATCGAAGCAGGAAAGCGTGGAGCGGTAGGTGCCCTGGTAAGGTCAATGACCTTAGCTATAGACGAAGTTCCACATACAGGCGCCATGAGTTATGATCCTGATGTGAAAAAAATCCCTGCTGCAGCACTGAGTACGAAGAGTGCTGATCTATTGAGTCATGAGCTTAAACGAAATCCTGATCTTGTCTATAGCTTAGAAATGAACTGCATACAATTGCCCGATGTTAAAAGTTACAACCTAATCGGAGAAATCAAAGGATCCCTGTATCCCAATGAATTTATCACAGTGGGCGGCCATATCGACACCTGGGATTTGAGTGAGGGTGCCAGCGATGATGGAACTGGCTTTGTACAAACGCTGGAAGTCCTTCGCTTAATTAAAAACAGCAGTCAAAAACCGGAGAGATCGATCCGTGCAATCTTGTATATGAATGAGGAGTCAGGAGCCCATGGCGCGCTTAAGTATGCTCAGGAGGCTAAGTCAGCCGCAGAAACACACATTGCTGTCCTGGAATCGGATGCCGGAGGGTTTACGCCCAGGGGCTTCAGGGTAGAAGGTAGTCAGGAAGTAAATGAAAAAATGAAGGCCTGGACGCCCTTGTTCATCCCTTATAAAGCAGCAGAATTACATTCAGGTCATAGAGGAATCGACCTGGCACCAATGAAAGACCAAGCCAAAGCGTTGATCAGTCTGGACTGCGATGACCAGCGGTTGTTCGATATTCATCATAGCGCACTTGACACTTACGATAAAATAAATATAAGAGAGGTTGAACTTGGTGCTGCAGCAATGGCTTCCCTTATAGCTCTAATCAGTAAATATGGACTTTAAGCAATCAACAATGAAAAAAATTAAATATCCCTCATTATTACTAACCTTGATCCTCTTTTGCTTACAGGCTTTTGCTCAACAACCCGTAAAAGCAAAAAAAACATTCAGTGATGCGGTGCAAGCAGGTGGACTCCTGTTTGTTTCCGGTCAACTAGGCTTAAATTCTGTTGTTCAGGGTAAAGACGCTTTCAGGGATGAAGTTTGGAATGCACTAGGAAATGTAGAAATGATTCTGAAAAAGAATGGTCTATCGCTTAAACACGTTGTTAACGTAACCGTTTACTTAAAAAATCTTGAACAATTTGATGTTTTCAATGAGATCTATATGCAGCAGTTCAGCGAACCTTTTCCCGCACGAACGTGTGTGATTGTAAAGGACCTTGTTAAACAGGCAAACATTGAAGTTTCTGTAGTCGCCAGTACCCCTTAGCAGTTAAGTAACAAAAGCTAAATTTCATACAATTCCTTCTCAGTCAGGGCCGCCATATGGCCATCATAAGAGCGTTCGAAGAAGGATCTGCTGAGCAGAAACATGGGCAGCATAGTAATGTTTGCACACTCATAGGGTAGTTCACAGTATATTCTGAAGTCTATTATTAAACCTAATCAAGTGTTTGCACTGGAAGTTTTGCTGATACTAAAAATGATTACGGCCGTGAAAACCAATGCGTATGCAACTATTTGCAGAAGACCTAATGGTTCGTGATAGACCACTCCCGCTAAAATAAACGCGATTATTGGATTGATGTTCAATATCATTGCCACTTTTGACGAACTGATCCTGCTAAGGGCGTATAGATTTAAAAACAAGGGAACGATTGTATAGATGACAGCAATGATCTCTACATAAAAGTAAAATTTAAAGTCTGAGGGAATTGGGCCGGAGAATGCCGGGTAAAAAAAAGCTAATAAGACAGCCGATAAAAGTATATGAAAATTAAGTACGAGAAACTTGTCTAATCCGGAATTTTTATTTTGACTGATCATATAAAGAGCATAGCTAAGGCCAATTATTATACTAAAAAACATATCGCTTATGTTGGTATATGACAGCAATAAGCATCCGGAACAGCTTAGCACTACAGAGAACCATTGTAATCGGGTCAATCGCTCCGACAAAAGGAAAAAGGCAAGTAACGTTGTTAAAATGGGGCATACTAAATAGGCTACAGACGTAGCGCGTACACTTACATGGTTCATCACATAAATGAAAGAAAACCAATTGACTGTCAAAAAGATGCTGCCGCCAACGTTTAGGCCAATAATTATCGATCGTTTCTTTTTCGGCAAAGATTTCAGCAGTCGCAAATTATCCAAGAAACTTTTCCTTTTAAAAAGTAATGAAATCATTGACATAACTATAGCGCAGCTAAAAACGCGATAAAAGAGGATATCTAACGGGGCGTAAGCGTGTAATGGCTTTAACACCAGGCTGAAGAACCCCCAAATTGAAAAAGCTAATATCGCGGCTAAATAATGTTTATAATTCTTCAAAATATTATGATCCATATGTCTTGTTTAACAACTGATTTGCTAATGCGAAACTATATGTTTAATGGACTATATTTGGCATCCAGAAAACAAATACATAGTAGTCCACATGCTTCCGTTTGAAACGCTGATTGTAATCGATAAAATGTTATCCCGGCCGGCTTATATGCAGGTTGTTGATGGGGTGATCAACCTTATTAAAGATGGCGTAATTCAAAAAGGGGACCAGATTCCGGGAACAAGGTCTATGGCTGGCATGACCAAGATTCACCGCAAAACGGTTATTGCCGCTTATAGTGAGCTGATTGCGCAGGGATGGTTAGTTGCCGTGGCTAAACATGGACATTACATAGCCAGGGAATTGCCCAGGGGCGGTGTAAAACAATGGGGAGTTCCCGCAAACGGGTATGTATCCAATAGCAAAATAAAAAGTCCGTTTCTTAAAATCGAAACAACCAAAGAATTTCATCCACATTCACTTGCCCCTAATCCAAGCCTTATCGTTGATGACGGACATCCGGATTCCAGGCTGGCACCGATGCACTTGCTAAACAGAGAGTACCTGCGGCGTTTAAAACAGCAGCATGTAAGTAAAAAGCCAGCAATTACGTTAGCTCCCGGCTCATTAAAATTAAGAGAAACAATGACAAGCTATCTTGCACAAACAAGGGGCATACAGGCTGATTTACCAAACATACTTATTACACATGGTGCTCAAATGAGCATTTACATAGCCGCCAGTTTACTGCTTCAACGCGGGAGCTACATTATTGTAGGTGAACCCGGATACCATGTAGCTAATTATGTGTTTGAACACCTTGGCGCAAATATTATCCGCATACCGACTGATCGTGACGGAATAGATGATGAACTTATCAGAGAAGCCTGTGAAAAGTATTACATCAGCGCGTTGTATCTCATACCGCATCATCATTACCCCACCACGGTGACCTTAAGCCCGGAACGACGTTCTTCCATATTGAATATTGCTGAACAATACAATTTTTCTATTATTGAAGATGACTATGACTATGGATTTCAATATGATTCATCTCCGTATTTGCCATTGGCAAGCATTCATCCAGACAGGGTGATTTATGTTGGTTCTTTTTCGAAATCGCTTTCCACTTCCATCAGGATCGGGTTTATGGTTGCAGCCTCAGATTTCATTGAGCAGGCCATATATTTAAGAAAGTTAATAGAGTTAAAAGGAGATAATATAATGGAAGATTCGCTTGCAGCGATGATAGAAGGTGGAGACCTGGCCAGGCATCTAAAAAAGGTTAATAAGATTTTCGGACATAGAAGAGACTATTTATGCGCTTCACTGGATGAAAAATTAAAGGACGTTGTTTCTTTTGCCAAGCCTGAAGGTGGATTAGCACTTTGGACGATTTTCAATAGTAAATATCCATTAAAAAATATATCATTAAAATCCTCGAAAATGGGCTTATTTATTAATGACGGTCAAATCTTTGACAATTTTAATGCAAGATATAACGCGCTTCGGTTTGGTTTTGCTTCCATAAATGAAACAGAGATTGATCACATTACAGATATCATTTTACGCTGTTTATGATTTCGATGTTGCTTCGTAGCTTGATGTGATTGTTGGGATCCTAATCAATTCGATGATTTTTGAATTTCTGTGTAAATCGGAAGAAATTTGAAATTTTGGTTCAAGTTAATTTTTATCTTAATGTAGTGATTTGATCACTTCTTTACGATTGGACAGTCCAAATTCAATTAGTGTATTCAAGACGGTCCAGATTTCTTGAGCGTGCTGCGTTAAGACATAGTAAGTGATGTCTTGCGTGGGTGTATATTCAATATTTTTTTGGATCAGCTGATGAGCTTCCAACGTATTAAGTTCAGAACTTAATACTTTCGGGGAGATGCCTTCGGATACCTCAAAGAAATCTTTAAACCGTAATTTTTCATAATAATGTAGGTTTAAAAGAATACAGAAACGCCATTTTCCACTTAATAAATCTAAGGTGTCTCTCAAGGCCAAAAATCTTTGTTTTAAGATTTTCTCATTTTCTATACAAGGTTTTATCTTTTTATCCATCATACTTTCCTGAAGGTTAGTAACCACAAATTTACTACATAAGGAAACTAAATTTGCTTAAAACAATATTAAAATGAAAAGAATATTAGTCACAGGTGCAACCGGAAAGCAAGGTAGTGCCGCAGCATATGAATTGCTAAAAAACAATTTTGAGGTGTTTGCACTTACCAGAAATCCTCAATCTTCAAAAGCCGTCGATTTAAAAAAAGCAGGAGCAATTTTGGTAAAAGGCGATTTGGAAGGCATTGAAGATTTAAGTGGTATATTTAAAAAAGTCGATGGACTTTATTTAGTCCTTCCCCCTGTATGGGTTTCCAGCAGAGAATCGGATGAGAAAGAAGCAGAAATCGGCATGCGAACAATCAAATTAGCAGAAGAACAAGGCGTTAAATTTGTCCTTTATTCATCGGTTCTTGGATCGGATAAGCAGAATTTATTCAGACCAAAATTTAAGTTTACAATCGAAAAATACTTGTTAGAAAGTAATTTACAGGGGGCAGTAATAAGACCTGCTTCTTTTATGGAAAATCTACTTTTGCCAAGTTTCGGATTAGCAGAAGATAAGTTTGTCAATCCCTTACCTGAAGAAAAGGCAATCTCCTGGGTTGCTACCAATGATATTGGAACCTTTGCGCGAATAATATTTCAGAATTATAAAGCGTTCAACGGCAAAACAGTTGATTTCGGAGATAAACTATTTACACCGAAACAAGTTTTAAACCTATTGGAGGAGAAGTTGAACCAACCAATCAAATTCGTACAAGTACCGTTAGCAATACTTTATCAACAAAGTGAAACATTTGCGAAATTGGTTGAAATGATCGACAAGGAAGGTTATGATCCCATCGATTACAGATTTATATCTTCCTGGATGCCAAAGCTAACAGGCTTTGAACAGTGGATGGATGAAATAGGAATCGAAAAAATAAAGGAATTACGTTCGGTAGACGATCAGTCGTAATATAATACACTAATTCCTGTTTTTTACTGTAGTAACTACTTTGGTAGTTAAAATAAGAATTGGAAAATTATTACTTGATAATGTCAAGTTTAATACTCAATGATGGCAGGGTCTCTGACCTTGGCATCGTTACAGATCGCGTTCTTTCGAAATCAAATCTATTGTACAATTTGATTACTGAAATCGCAAATGTGCATTTGACTGGAGATTGTTATAGTATTTTGAGTTAATTATCTAAACTTTTTCCTTGTTCCATGCTGCTATGTACGCTAACAATGGGCAAAGGCTTTCCCCATATTCGGTGAGTGCATACTCTACCTTCCGTGGAAGCTCCTTGTACTGTTTCCTGCTAATTAAGCCATCGGCTTCAAGTTCTCTTAGTTGTTCAGTTAATACTTTTCTTGATATAGAGGGTACCCGAACATTAATTTCCCCAAAACGCCTGGCATGCTTGGAAAGCACATGCAAAATAATCACTTTCCAACGTCCTCCGATCAGCGCTATCGTTTC
This sequence comes from Pedobacter sp. W3I1, assembly GCF_030816015.1. Classification (NCBI taxonomy): domain Bacteria; kingdom Pseudomonadati; phylum Bacteroidota; class Sphingobacteriia; order Sphingobacteriales; family Sphingobacteriaceae; genus Pedobacter; species Pedobacter sp. W3I1. Next base: position 4,539,148 of record NZ_JAUSXN010000001.1, on the reverse strand, counting down.
TATGGCAGGACAGTAAGCATGATTTAAGTTATTTTCCATTTGTTACTTTAAGGTTACCACTTTTTATTTTGTTACTAATGAGATAGGGTATTTTATAGTATTGATTTCAGTTTCTTTGCCTAACAAAAGTAATTGATTATTTATCTTAAAACAAAAACTATGATTTTAGTAACAGGTGCAACTGGTAATTTAGGCAGGGCCACCATAAATTCTTTATTGAATAAAGGCATATCCGCAAACAATATTGCAGCATTGGTGAGAGATGAATCTAAATCGGCAGAATTTAAGTCAAAAGGCATCCAGGTGAGGATTGGCGACTATCAGAATTTTGAGTCTTTAAAAAGTGCCTTCGAAGATGTGGACAAGCTACTGTTGATATCTTCTTCAGCGGAAATAGCTCAAAGGTTTGAGCAACATAAAAACGTAATTAATGCTGCAAAGGCATCCGGTGTTAATCATATCATTTATACCAGTTTTGATATGAAAGATTTGCGTCGAAGTATAATGGTTGGAGATGTTCAATACCATGCAGACACAAGTGATTATCTAAAACAGATCGCTTTACCTTATACTTTAATGGATAATACACTGTATGCTGACATGATTCCCATTATTTCCGGAAATAATATGTTGGATGAAGGTATTTCCATCCCTGCCGGAAATGGTAAAACACCTTTTTTGCCGATAACGGAAATGGCTGAAGCAATAGCAGTTGTACTGACTACTACTGGGCATGAAACCAAAGAATATGTCATCGCTTCAGAGACCGCTGTCTCCTTCGCGGAGATTGCTGACCTAATATCAGAAATCACAGGGACAACGATAGCTTACAACCAGATTGACGTAACATCATATGTTGCGCAGCTTGTACAGCAAGGGATTCCTGACGATGATGCAGCGTATCTGTCAAGGTTCGCTGGAGCGATAGCTGGAGGAGAATTCGACACCAATAAAAGTGATGTTAAACAATTACTAGGCAGAAGTCCTATTTCTTTAAAAGATTTTTTAAGAGGCATATACGATAAGTAATTCAAGAAAGCTTACATCATAGAATTAACATCCGGTGTATCCTCGAGGCTGATGCTGATCAGCATGGTCCGTAGTTCCCTGACAACTGTTTGAAATCTCAAAATAGAGATATTGATCAGTGCATGTTCTTAGCTAATAGAAACTGATTGCTTCTTCGGGAAGGGCTTTGAGCTTTCCCGATCAATGCGCTGTGTTGATGGGTAAAGCGCTTGTTTTCTCGTTGTTTTACAGGGTATAGATAAAAAGCTTGTTACCATTATGGTTAGATCAAAAACTAATTAACTTAAACTGGAATGGTTAAAAAAAAACATCTGCTTTAACCGATGCTTTACCTTCGCTAAATCAGTAGGTGCACAAAAATCTCCGTTTAATGATGATGCTTTTGTGGGGATTTCTCACAGCAGCGTAATTTACCTGCAGACGGGGTGGGAAAAGAAATAAAAGGTATAATATTGCAGCTCCGAAGGTTTACAGGAGCAGGTCAGCCTTAGTAGCGACCGGGATATTTTTTAGCATATGAACACCATCAATTTGATCATGATCAACCTCGCTGTGCTTTGCTGCGCAGCATTATTACTTCCTTCATCAGCTCTTGCGCAGAACAAGGAGCAAAAAAGAATACAGTCTTCGGCGCAGGTGCTTTCCGGTTTTGGGAAAATGAAAGAATCCATTCCCTCAAAACTGCTTGAGCTTACCCAGGGTATTGTTATTGTGCCCAAGCTGATCAATGCTGGTTTTGTAATAGGAGGGAAACGCGGCAGGGGCATTGCCATGGTGAAAAGGGCAGATGGTTCCTGGAGCAATCCTGTATTTGTAACTATTACGGGGGGAAGTGTGGGTCTGCAGGCGGGTGTGCAGTCAACTGAACTTGTGCTTGTTTTTACCCATGCCAATAGTCTGACTGCAATAAAGAAAAGCAGCTTTACCCTTGGAGGTGATCTTTCTGTCGCGGCAGGTCCCGTCGGACGGAGCTCTGCAGTAAATACGGATTACAAACTCGATGCCGAGGTTTATTCCTATTCCCGTAGTAAGGGGCTTTTTGCTGGTCTTTCTGTCAACGGCGCATCGCTTGAGATTGATGTGGCTTCAAATGCAGTAATATATGGCAAAGATATGGATGTAGCGGAGATCTTTGCGTCTGAAGGGGATCCAGATGATGCAATAGCGGATCTTAAATCTGCACTTACCAAAATGAAATAACAGGAACACACTGTGGGGTTTCTTTATGGTGAAGACAGTACCCTTCCTTACCAATTGGCGGGCTGATAGACAAACAAATCTGACCAATTTAAATACTTCTTTGTGAAGACTGTTTTGTCTTCGCTTTTGTTGCCGTTATTTAGTTTAATGGCAAGCTCTTTCAGGATAGGGCTGGAGCCAGCGTTGCTAAAATCATGGACATTCAGGCTATCCGCCACTATTAACACCTTCTGCAACGGGTTTCGGATTTAGGATAAACTGCTTGGTTTTTGGGTTGAAATCTACCGTGAGGTATCCGCCGACCCTGCCGATCTGATTGGAAATCAGGAAATTATTGCCTTTTCCTATTGTAATGTTATCGAAGATAATGGTCATCAGGTTTCCTGTAGGTGTTTCGATGCTGTCAAATTTGAGCGTTTGAATTGTTTTGCCGTTTTCTTTACTGATGATCTTTAATGCACGCATGTGTGCTTCAGTAGATTGGCTTTTTTTTGCATAAACACCAACAAAGTAATAGTTAACCAGCGCTGGTAACTGAAGGATTTCAATATTGTCAAACTCCTCATCAGAGATATCGCTTAGCCTGTTTTCAAGCTGAAGCGCCACCTTCAGTCTGCTTTTACCACCGTTCCAGATGCCAGTGAGTTTATGGGATGTAAAATCAAGGCGAAAAGTAGCAAAAACCTTATTATTGGTGCCGTATTCATAGATTGTAACCTCATGGGTATTTCGGTTAAAGATTCCTTCTATCCTTATGGGATTATTAAATTTATCGTATTTATAAACGCCAATAACATTATAGCTTTTTTTAGCAGTTTCACCAAAATAGCCTTCTTTTAACTGGAACGATAAGGTAACCGGATATGCACCAATGGATCCTGCATAGTTATAGGTATCGTACCAGCCTGCAAAGGTTTTTACAGCCGATAGAACAAGGGCAGCTAGAAGTACAATAAGCTTTGCTTTCATGTCTGGTTTTATTTATGCTAATGTGCTCATTTTTTTTATAGTTAAAAAGACAAGACCTTGAGTAGCGTAAAAAAGGGCTTAACAATTTAGTAAGTTTCGAGCCCAATTGAAGGGAAATGGCGGACAGGATATGTGGGGAGCGGGAGGCTGGTTTTAAGGAATTTGCTACGAAGTGTGGAAACTGTCAGGGAAAAAATACCGAAGAACTGGGAACCGGCTGACAGCGGATAGGAGATATACATCCTAAAGACGACACGGGCTGTGAACTTTACAACTTATTTAATAACTTGCATAATAATAAACATCTTAAAGAAAAACAGTTATTATGGCATCAGGTAAAGTAAAATTTTTTAATGAATCAAAAGGATTTGGATTTGTAGTGGAAGAGGGGACCGGCAAGGAGTTTTTTGTTCATATCTCGGGTCTCAAGGATGATGTGAGGGAGAATGACGAAGTGACATTCGATATTCAGGATGGCAAAAAAGGGCCAAACGCCGTTAATGTTAAGTTGGTATAATCCTTTCTACGGTTTGAGTTAAAGTGCAGGTAGTTTCAGCTTCCTGCATTTTTTTTTGTGCAAGCTGTAGGCAACCTGGTGATGTGGACCTGATGTTAATAACTAATAAATTCTAGCAGATTGGAGAAAGTCTGCTAGAATTCAATCAATATCGCTATGTTCAAAGTACTAAAATCAAATCTATTTTACATATTCAGCTTATTATTTTTACTGTCATGTAAACAGTCTGTTAGTGAAATAGTTGATGTACCGAAAATAGTATTCGGCACAGCAAAATTAACTGGAAGGTTAACGGTTCCTGATGGAGTAAATTTAGACAGCGCATTCGTGAAAATTACCGTTCCCCATCCGATTTCAGGAGAGTTTATCAAATATAAAGCGCTCGTTGACAGGTCAGGCAATTTTTCCATTGATGCTGATGTTGAAACAACGGTTTCTTACATACATTTTTCCACAAGTTTAAATCCCGGGAAACCTCTATTTGTTAAATTGAAGAGCGGAGATATTACTCACCTTGATATTGCTTACAACTCAGATTCAGATATGGAAAGTATAACTGTTAATCCGAGTATGGATCAAAATGATATGACCCGGTACTACGGTCTTATTCGCAAAATGATTGAATATCCACCTGCCAGGAAAGTGGAACCACTATATGATAAAAGTACGGACGATTTCCTGGAGAATGCCAAATCTCAATTAACAGAAATATTAGCGGTTGTAAAAAATGATAAGTTGATATCAAAAGAATTAAAAGGCGTATTGGAAAATGATTTTCGCTTATTTTTTTATAAAGGGGCAGTATTTGATTATAACAAAGCGATGATGGCCAATTATAGTATTACAAATGGCGATAAAGACAAGAATCCTGTTATCAAAAAGATTGACAGATCATATTACCGTTTTTTGAAGGAACTAAAGCTTGATGACCCACAATATCTGTATGGTCCTACATTCCTTGAATTTCAAAAACAAGTTCTCTTTAACAAAACCTTAGCAATTCCCAAAATGGGTGAAACCGATATCTCCACCTGGCTGTTAAAGACAAAAATTATTTTATCAGACTTAGTCGGTTTTAAAGATGGCTTATACTATGATGTTTTAGCCGCAAATGCTTATGGCAGACAGCTAACCGAAGAATTAAGGCCGTTAAGCGAAAGACAGAAACAAAATATTTCGAAATATTGGAAGAACGGGGAAATCGCAAGAATACTATTGCGGAAAAATCAACAGGTTACTGAACTGGATAAATTCAAATCCCCGGTAGTTATCAACGATGTATCTAAAATTGCGGCAGATAGGATTATTGAAAGTATTGTTTCCAAACATAAAGGTAAAGTCATACTGATCGACATGTGGGCAACATGGTGTGGTCCTTGCCTGGAAGCAATGCAGCGGTTTCGGACGACAAAAACTGGATTTCATGATAAAAGTGTTGTATTTGTATATCTAACAAACAGTTCGTCACCCCGTAACCTCTGGGAAGAGAAAATTAAAGGGATAGGTAACGAACATTATTATCTGAACGACGTACAGTGGATGTATGTGATGACATTCTTTGGTTTCGAGGCAATTCCATCATATCTACTTTTCAGTAAAGAAGGCGTATTAGTTAAAAAATTCACAGCTTTCCCGGAAAATGAAGATGTGAAAAGGATGATTAACGAGCAGCTAGACAAGCAAAATTAAACTGCGCGGGTACTACGGAAGGGGATTTCGGTAAAAATGGCCGCCCGTTCCGCGTTCAAAGAAAATGTTAAGCTACAAAACAATAGCCGATTGAACTCTTATCTGCCGAGTTATGTGATTACTAATCCGTGAGCAGTAACATAGCTATAAGTCAATTGACAAAACACGCTGACTGCCCGGAATTATTATGATCTGATGTTTCCTGGTGCTGTATGTATTATTCTTATTCTGCTACCGGTTCCACAGGTGAAGAATGTGGTAGTTCGATTGAGCAAAAGAAATATACCTACAAGAGATTACGGTAAATGCTTTTGGAAAGACTTTTCCGGAGTAGGAGGAACAGGCTCGGTTTTGTTTCTTTATAGTTGTTATTAAATAAAACCGACAGAAAAAATGCGGTTAAAAGCGGGGTTTATACGAAAGAGATGAGGGCTTTTGGTTTGCATGCATGAAGATAATCATTTTGGCAGGGCTACAAAATGGTGTGATTTTTTAATAAACAACTGTTTTTGCGGATGTGGACCAAAGTACCGGATTGTCGGCGGGGAGTTTTTTCCAGGGACAGATTTTTTGTAGGTCCGCAAGTAAAAGCGTCAACGGGAAATACGAAATTGATATGAAGTTTTATTCAGGAGAAGGGAAATCACTGCTTAACAAAACTGGATAAAAAGACCGGGAAGAATGAGACTTTAGATATTCAAGTTTGAATAAGAAATCATCGGATAACGCGCTATTGTATAGTTTGGATAAAAAAGCTTCAACCATATCCACATCCGAAACTGCCGTAGAATCAAAAAGCAGCATCCTTTGGAAATCTGTATTGGTATGTAAAATGCAAATATATTTTCCAACGATGTTTATACTTACTACATCATCGGTGTATATAGATTTTCGTATTTCTATATCTTGGGCATATTCTGCTCCAAAATGATTGATATTTTTAGAAATCTTATCTGGATCTTGAGTATAGCTCAGAAAGCTGTGATTGTTGTTGTCGGCGTCTATGTATAATACAATTGGATTCTGGTTCATAAAGATTTGTTTCTTAAACCTAATAAACCGGTTGTTTAAAAACAAATAGTTTGCATATTTTGGAGGCAATTATTATTGATCCGCAAACTTCCTCAGGTTACGTGACCGACCAGTTTCTGGACTGAACATATCAGGGGGGCTTTGTCGCAAGTTATAGCGTGGTGATTAACTTATTTGTATGTACGCTATTAGTCGGCGTAGTAGAAAAAATGCATCTCTAAGCCGAGCTGTTAATATTTTGCCCAAGATTAAATCCAGCCCTGATGGATATCCGTGGTTTTATTTTACAGCTTGGCTGGCCATAAACTTAATAGTTCTTTGGATAATACTAGATCGGTTGATTGATCTTGGCTGGTCAAGGCGGCCGGTGCAGATCTGTGCAAGGTTTGTATTCATACTTTTTCTCATACAATCTATTGTTTTTTACACAGGAATATACCCGTGCAGCGATCTTTAATCGGATTGCATTGAGTACTGACATTTTGTGTTTTCCCTCTATATCCATTTTACGGTGATAGTAAGCCTTAATATCCGGGATAAACCTTCTGGCCAGGACAGCTGAGGTATGTAAAAGCGCTTTCACTTTTTTATTGGCAATTTTTGATGTCCGGGTTTTCTTACTGACTGTGGTTCCCGATTTATAAGGGAAGGGCGCTATTCCGGCGTAAGATGCAAACTGTTTAATGGTCCTTACGTTTTTGAATTCGTTGGTGCAGATGAGGATTTCCAGGGCGACCACGGGCCCGACACAGGGCACTGACTGCATTAAGGTCATCAGCCGGTTTGTTTCTTCATCCGCTTTCCATGTCGCCTCGATTGAATCCTCAACATCCTTTATATCCAGTCTGAGTGCATCGATACTTCTGGAGCAAAGCCTGTTGTTCTGTTCGATCAGGCCTTTCTTCACAAAGCCTGTATTCTCTTTTAAGGGTACCCGCATCGCGATATGAAGCGATTGTAACCGCTTTCTCAAAGCGGACAGACTGCCCAGCTGTTCGAGGATTGGCCGCTTGGCAATCTTAACCGTAATACATCCCTGGATTTGTAGAGGTACAGCGCGATTCTTTCTGCATCTTTTTTATCGGTTTTGCCCCTGACTGTGCCCATGGAATTTTTAATATGAAGAGGCGAATCCACAACGGTATCGATTTTAAGTGTCTCCAGTTTTTTGATCAGATGGTTACTGTATATACCGGTATTTTCCATTCCAACGACAGCATTTCTGGCAGTAAACTTGAAAGAAGCTTTCAAGTGCATCATGTGGTCTTTGATCGCTTTTGGTTCATTGGGGATGGTATTGTGGATCAAAATAGATCCCTGAACCATGACGGCGATATCCAGGGTTTCTTTTGATATGTCAATTCCGATGAAATAGACATATTTTTTTGTTTTATTCAAGGTATTCATAGGCGATTGTTTTTTAGCCCCCACTCTCTAACGGTCAGGCCGTTTACTTCACTTTAGGTCTTATCTTTAAGAATACCGCTGACTCACCTGGCCGCCTTTTTATTAGATCTGATCATGAGCTTATCGAGCCTCTTACTGGTCTATTGGTCTTTCCTAATTTGAGCTTAAGTCTTCTCCCGATAATCATGGTCAATCAGTTAAATTTTGATGGGGCATATTTCTATCCGATTTATTCAATATTGGTAATTTTCCAGTCTTTTTTAACCCCATCTTGAACGGTTAGGCTTTTTCTGCAAATTAGGTCTTACCTTAGAAGTGGTTCTGATTCGCCTGACCGTCCTTTTAATTTGATCTGTCCATGGATTTATCGGGCCTCTTTCTGTTATATTGGTCTTTCCTGGATCTGAACTTGAGTCTTCTCCCGACAATAATGGTCAATTAATTAAATTTTGATGGGGCATCATTTCAAATCCGGTTTATTCAATACATGCGGTATTCCGGTCGCTTTTAAACAAATTTAAACATCAAAGGTGATTTAATCAATTTAGTTTTTTAAAATAGGATCGGCGCAGGAGTTGGATGGATCATGGGAATCTGGTGCTGTGCTTTGATGCGGCGGTCAAGGCTTTAGGAGAGATCGAGTTGAAGGAAAGGGATGGAAACAGGTAAAATATGATTACTGCGATGTCTGGTTCTGGGGTAGTAAAATGGCGTCCTTGCGTGGTTTCGTGATCCAGAAGAGCTAAATTCTGATTAGGGTAAATTTTTTAATGGAACAACCGTTTTTTGCGAATTTGGGGCTAGAATACCGGATTGTCGGCTTAAGTTTTTCCAGGGCTAGATTCTTTGTAGGTCCACAAGTAAAAGCGTCAAATGGGAAATACGAAATTGACATGAAGTTTTATTCAGGAGAAGGGATATTACTGCTTAACAAAACTGGATAAAAAGACCGGGAAGAATGAGACTTTAGATATTCAAGTTTGTATAAGAAATCGTCAGATAACGCGCTATTGTATAGTTTGGATAAAAAAGTCTCCACCATATCCACATCCGAAATAGCCATAGAATCAAAAAGCAGCATCCTTTGGAAATCTGTATTTGTATGTAAAATGCAAATGTATTTTCCAACAATGTTTATGCTTACGACATCATCGGTGTAGATAGATTTTTGTATTTCTATATCTTGGGCATATTCTTCTCCAAAATGATTGATATTTTTAGAAATCTTATCTGGATCTTGGGTATAGCTCAGAAAGCTGTGATTGTTGTTGGCGTCTATGTATAATACAATGGGGTTCTGGTTCATAAAGGTTTGTTTATTAAACTTAATAAACACCTGGAATAAAAACAAGTAGTTTTCATATTTACAGGCTATTGGCCAGAACGGCAATGTTGCCATACTTTTTATTGCCGTATCCGTATTTTTCCCTTGATTTTCGCTATTGGTATAATCCGGTCATCTATGGAACAACTGTTCTTATCTCGATAAACAGTTTCATATTCATTTCTATAATTGGTTTTATGATGGCTGATAAAGGTTTGTTTGTTTGTTTGTTTGTTTGTGTCGGTAAAATGGGTGTGGTTTGGTTAGTATTAAGAAACGGCTTGGATCGTTTTTGGCGTTCCCCGCGGGCCGGGCCATCTGCTGTATCTTTTGTTCCAAAAGGATGCCGCGTCTGTCCCTGACAGGACAGTTTGTATGCAAGACAGGGATATTAATTAATAATTTTTTTGACTAAGCTTCCTCTATTTCGGAGCTATTTTCTATTTTCGCGCTGCAAACCTATAGGGTCTGCACTTTTTATCTAAACTAGCGCTTTCAGGATTGAGGCGCTTTTTTTTATAATCTACACTGCATATTTCAGAGAAAATGGGGAAGAACCATAAATTCTTAATTTTTTAAGCGATGCAAATACAAAACCTGCAAGTATCACAGTTTTACAGATTTTGGCTGTTACCAAAACAAAGGTTTGGGTTTAGTTTTCCAAAAGTTTTTTTGTAGCAAAAAAATTTCTTTTTTTAAGAAATTAAACTATATTAGGGTCATCTTATCTACTAAAACGATTAACTATGACGCTCCCTACTCAAAATTCCCTAAAGCCGTCGCTTAAGTGCGATATCATGGCATTTATTTATTTTACTGCAGTGAAATATCTAACTAACTAGCCTTTTAAAGTAGTATAACATTTTCAAATGATGCTCGAATTACATAGCTAGCCTATGTAAATAAGTTCATTTGCTAAGCTGTGTTGTCATTACTAAAACGATTTATTAATTATTTGTCCCAGGTACGGGAAATATCTTCTAACCAAAAAAATGAAATTAACGCTCACACTTTTGCATCGTGCAATATTGCCAATCGCTCTGCTTTACTTTATGTTTAGCTATCAGTTTTCCTTCAATTATGAGATTGAAATAAATGACCACTATTATGTCCTCTTATTTTGTTGTGTATCCGGTTTAATTTTTTTTGCATCGAATCAGGGGCAGAGGCAATTGAGCTCCCAAAAATGGAAATTTATAATTCCTATAATACTCCTACCGATAATCATCTACATTTTGGGGCTGAAATCCAGTAATGAACATGCGGTTAATACTCTTAGTATTTTGCTCCTTCTCTTAACTGGTCTTTTCAGCTGTAATTTTTCGAAGCTGGAGCTAAGGTTTATGCTAAAGTTAATTAACCTTTGTTTTATTATTCAGTTGGTAGTTGGTATATATCAGATATTAACGCTAGACCAGGATAGCATGTCCCAACGGTTATACGGAACGATGATGAATTCGGGTATTTACTCTTCATTTCTAGTTATATGTTTCCCTAACACCCTCTATATTTTTGATGGTTTTGTTAGAAAATTCTCGATTTCGCAAGGCTCCCGTGTTATTATCCAAGTAACCTTCTGTATCATAGTTTCTGCTTTTATCCTTACGGTGGTTTTAATGACAAAAGCAAGGACTGCAGTATTGGCATTCTTGATTATCTGCATTCTGATGCTTTGGCATAGCTACGCTTTAAAGATTAAAAGGTTTTTTATAGCCTATAGATTTTTAGCGCTAACGAGCGTGCTATTTGCAACAACTGTTGTTTTTATTTTATGTCATAATTTATATTCAGCAAAAAAAATGTCGGTGTCTGGTCGTTTGTTAATTTGGAAAATTTCATTTGTAAATTGGGATGCCAATTTTTTGAACGGGCTTGGTCTTGGTGAATTCGGGAAGAGTTTTCCTTATTGGCAAGCTAAGTATTTGGCCGGAAGCCCGATTGCCGATGAGCGGGAAATTTTAAATGCTGGTGAGAATTTTCTGGCTTTCAATGAGTATATTAATTTTTTCAAGGAATTAGGTTTCATCGGTTTTTTCTTAGTGATTGTTTTTTTACTCCTTTTATTAAAAAGTAGAGGAGTGAACACTTTCAAAGACCGACTAAATCTTAAATTAACAGTAGCTGCAATACTAATCTGCTCATTAACTTCTTACCCCCTGCACACAAATCTTATTATAGTAATATTTATAACATGTGTAATTTCATTAGTCTGTACATCGGACTGGAAGCTTTCGGCTTGGTATCTTAATTTTTCCCCTAATCTTTTTAGGGGGATTACTGTTGCCGTATTTTCATTGCTGGCTTACCTTTTATGGGTAACGTTCCCAAAATCTGTAGCAGTTTTTGAATGGGGCAGTATTAAAAAACAGTATACTGATGAGAAGGTGAGTTTTGCTGCTATCGATCAGAAATATCAAATACTATATCAAAAACTGCATGATGAACCTAATTTCCTGACAGATTATGCTGAGTTATTGATGTTGACCGAAAAACGTCAACAACAATCAATCGAGCTATTAGAAAAGGCGTCGCTTGATGGTCCAAAAGCCCGGATTTTATATAAGTCTTCACAGATAAAGATGAAGATGAAACAGTACTCCAGCGCGATATCAGATCTCCGTTTCCTGAGTGCTTGGATTCCTAATAAGTTTACCTATCGGAAAGACCTGATGCGTGCTTATTTTTTAAATCATGATTCAACGGAAGCTATCACTATAGCGCGGCAAATATTAAATATGCCGATCAAAGTACAATCTTATCAGGTAGATGTCATCCGGGAAGAAGCCCAAAGAGTACTGGACCAGATAAATTTAAATAGATGAACATCTCCATGAGAAATGTCCTTTTAGTATTAAGGACTAAACGTAATCTTAGCCAGCAACAGGTTGCTGACCTCCTTTTTATCAGCAGATCGACCTACAATAAATGGGAGAATGATATAGGAGAGGTTCCGCACTCCAAATTATTTTTGATTTCGGAAGTTTATCAGATCAGTATCCAGAAACTTATACTTCTAGTGCTTTCCGAGAATAATCTTTTAGAGGAAAAAAGCGGCTCTGAAAATATAACCGGAGAAGATTTTTTTACGCTCAATGAGAAACTCAACTCCATAATTAAAATTCTTGATGAAAAACGCTCATACTGACAGTCGTCCATTTAGGACCATCATATTTTTTTTTGCCATCATTTTGCTTTCTTGCTTTTGTGTTTTTCGGCTAAACCTCAATATTTCAAATGAGGTCAAGGGACAGAATCTCATAGTTAGTTTTACGGTTCCCGGTGCATCTCCGGAGGAAACCGAAAATAAAGGGACTGCTATGCTGGAAAATCTATTTTCACAGATGAAAGACCTGAAAAGAATAACCTCTCAGTCTAACAGTGGTCACGGGATTGTATCGTTAACTTTTCATCAGGGAGTAGATATGGCGATGAAAAGGTTTGAGGTTATTTCGTTGCTAAGAAGAATAAGAAGCAAACTGCCAAAGGACGTCTCCTTTCCGATTGTCAGCAGCGATCCGAACAAGCTTGCAAATGCTGCATCTAAACCTGTTCTTACATATGACCTGTTCAGTGACATGCCCAGTTCTCAAATACGTGAACACTGTGAATTGATCATTAAAAAGGAATTAAATACGGTTTCAGGTGTGAGCGCTGTCGAACTTTATGGTGATAATCCCATGGTGCTGATTATAGAATTTAATCAAAGAAAAATGACTGGTTACCAGCTTGGATCTATCGATATTCTCAAATCTCTGCAACAGTCAACTGAAGAGTTCCAGCCAGGAAAGGTGGAGTTATATGGCAATGCCGCGTATGTTAAGTCTAAAAATAAAAGTTTAGATCTGGAAAAGATAAGAGAAATGAAAATCGGCAATAGCAATTGTAAGATAAGTGATATTGCAAAAATTTATTTTCAGGAAAACAGGGCCAACTCTTTTTTTCGTGTAAATGGAAAAAATGCACTAAAACTGGAGATCTTCGCACAGGCAAATGCAAACCGTTTAAGTCTAGCTACAACGGCAAAAATCGCTATTGCAAAATTAAGTAAGTACATTCCTGGTGACTGCAGATTGGTAATGAGTTCCGATGAGTCTGAACTTTTGGGAAAAGAAATAGGTATTACCAAACAGAGGGCGCTTATAACTGTTCTTGTGTTGCTAATCTTTATTTTTTTTGCCTATAGGAGTTGGAAACATTCCCTCAATGTATTTATTACGATTATTGCGAATTTTGCGCTCGCAATCATTGTCATATGGGCAATTGGTCTAAATATTAATCTCTACAGCCTGGCAGGAATTTCGATAGCTTTTGGTTTAATTACGGATCATGCAATTATAGTTGTGGATTACTGCAATAGAAAATTCACACCTAGGATGATCATGGGGATAGTTGGCGCAGCAGTATCAATAATAGTTTCTTTAGGTTTATTGTTTCTCCTTCCAGAATCTGACCGAAATAATATAAACGAACTGATTTCGGCTATAATTATATTTATTATTTGTTCGGTTTTCACCAATTATTACTTTACACCAGCTCTACATATCTATCTTACTAAGAAATATGGCAACAGGCAAGATGACAAAAATAGGATACCTTCAGATCCTTTTCGAAGATACTTTTTTAGGTATTTCAAATTAATTGAACTGTTAGCTAAACATAAAGGCATCTTAACCATTTTTCTTATACTTTCGTTTGGACTGCCCTTATTCTTACTTCCCGACAATTTAGAAAATAATAGTGTTTACAATGAGACCCTAGGAAGTGAAACATTTCAATCTGATATCCTACCAAAATTGAATACAGTTCTAGGCGGAGCGTTGTGGAGATTCAAGGAAAGAACATATGAAGAGAGTTCGTTATCGGATACTGGGGAAGCCCATTTGTACATACGGGCAAAACCGAGATATGGTACTACATTAGAGGAACTCAATTCTATAATGATTGGTTTTGAAGATGACCTCAGGTCGGTTAAGGGAATTACTTTCACTACACATGTCAATTCTACACTAGCGACGATGGAAATAACTTTTAATAGCTGGGCCACCGAAAATGAATTTCCCAACCAATTAAAAGCATTTTATTCCGCAAAAATCCTCGACCTAAGCGGTGTTGACTGGAAAATTTATGGGATCGGCACAGGATTTGAAAATAGTAATCTGGAAAACATGCCAAATTTTTCTATTCAACTGAAAGGGTATAACTACGCGAATCTTAACAAAGAGGCAAAAATGGTTGTCAGGAGTCTTCAAAAATTTAAAAAGCTTAAGAATGTGATGATCGATAATGATGGAGCCAAGGGTATATTTAACCGTTCTTACGAATTGACTATCAACTCTCATGATGCACAACTGTTGAGCGTTTCTGCACAAAAGTTGTATAACACGATATTAGAATTGACAGATCAGGAGCGCTTTAGTACCATCATCAACATCCATGGGCGGGCTGTACCTGTTGTGTTGATGGAAGAGAGGTCTACAAGCTTCTCGAGCTGGAATCTGATGAATACAAATGCACAGCTTAGTGATAAGCAATCAACCAAAATAGGAGATGTTGGAAGGCTGGATACTGTTGGCTCCACTAGTTTGATCGAAAAAGAAAATAAAGAGTATATACAAGTCATTTCATTAAATTATTTAGGAGCTAAACGTTTCGGCGATAAGTATATTGAAAAGAAAATAAAGGCTATCAGAGACAAAATGCCAACAGGATACACTATTAATAGTGACAGTCGTGATTTTTCACAATCAGATTCTATCAAATTCTCCTTTGCAGAACTGATCATCATAATATTTATCGCGAATTTTATAATCGGCAGTATCATTTTTGAAAATTTAAAACAATCATTTTTGTTGGTTGTCATTTCGCCACTGTCATGTATTGGTGTTTTTTTGATTTTTGGATTAACAGATTTACCGTTCGATCAAGGAGGGTATGGAGCATTTATCTTAGTGATCGCAATCTCTATTAGTATCAATATCATGATTATTAAAGATTTTAACCTAGCTTTAGCTAGACATACCCTCGATCCCAATAAAATATTTACCCATATTTTGCTACGTAGGGGTAAGACAATATTATTATCAGTCTCTGGTCTACTGACTAGTTTGCTACCTTATCTTTTTGATAAAGATGCCCAAGTATTTTGGTATTCATTCGCAATAGGTTCAATTGGTGGAGCTTTATCGGTAATCGTGGTAACATTTTTTATACTTCCGGTTTTCTTTTTTACCATGTCGCCTATTAGAGCAAAATGTGTAAGATAAGAGCATCTTTAATGTCAGGGATAATGTAATTTTAAATTGACCGACCACCCAGGGTTTTACACTTTAAAATAACCAATTATGAAATCAACAATCCTTAAACTGGCATCAAAAATAGGAGCCAGTTCGTTAATCGTTTTACTGACATTGATGCTTTATTCTTTTACAGCTACAACTGAATATACAGCAACCTGTGACAAGTCAAATTCCAATCGGTGTGCCATGCTGATCGATGGAGGTCAGTTTTACAGCACAGGCGCTTTAACCGTAGTTGTACCTTAATTTAAAAGATATGAAAAACAAATTAATCAAATTTTACCTGGTTGCAGTAGCAGTTTGCTTCAGCGTAAATATCTATGCCGAGACAGGCGCTGGTGAGACTATCACATTATGTGATGGTAAAAATAACACCATATGCAAAGGTGAAGTAAACGGAATTCCTTACAATGCTTCTGGCAATAAACCAAGCTAATCTCTCATGGAAAACATAAAAAAAAGATTTAATAAAACAATCAGATCAGTGGCAGGCAAGGTTGCCCTTTCCGCTGGGGTTATAATAGGACTTTCAGCATTTACTTCAACGGCTGAAACGACTCTAAAATGCGATGCTACTACCAAGGTGTATTGTTCATTTAAAGTTGGCGAGACCATATTTGTAGCTACGGGAGCGCTAATTGCATCAGCTCCTTAATAAAACTAACCGGCTCGGGTGGTCGGTTTTATCAATAACAAATTATCAGCTTAGTTGATAACCAAACTTAAACAAATGATCAGGATTAACTCTTTCATATATTTATTTATTATCTGTATCGCGTGTTCCTGCGGTCGCAGCAAGGATAATAAACCTACAGGCGAAACGCATGTCAGCTTTACTGGCAAGAAATCGAAATACAAATTTGATTTTTATAGAAATATCAATTATAATTTAAAACAGCTTCAGCAGGTTGATTTTGATCTAGGACAGCTGATAGAGATTAAGGCTTTCGGAGATCAATTAGTCGGTTTAGATTATAAAGCGTCAAAATTATTCTTTTTTAATAGTAAACTGGATACGGCATTTACTTTTGGAACAGCGGGGGATGGACCAAACGAAAATAATGGAATCATGTCATATGAATATGCAGATAAGAAGCTCACTTTATACGATTTTGGCCATCGATCTCTAAAAAAATATCAATTCAATAGCAATAACAAGGATTCACTTCTCTACAACTACCGTTTTGTAAATGGAACTTTGATCTATAGGGCTATTCATTTGTCAGAGAACACTTATATGTACACAAATCCACTAGATAAGGTAAGTGATCTCTTATTCCAGGTTATTGATTCAACCGAAAACAAGAGTCTTTTCAAACAATCAATTTATGGTCTCATAGGCCTTAAAAATCCCATAAAGTTCCCTGAAATGGCCCTAGATGGCAACTTTCTTTCCAACCCTAATAGTAAATTTATTGTTTATAGCTGTTCTTATGCAGGCACTTTTCTTAGCTTTCAACGAAGCGACCCAAAAAAAATATCATTTAATAAAACAATTGACAAAACACCGGTTCCGATAGCAGCTTATAAAACAATAGCACCGGGTACCTCGCATCTGGAAATATCGCCCAGCACAACTTTTTTCCCCTCATCTGCATTATCTAAAAACAACCTCTATCTTTTAAATAAGATAACTGATGATAATAGTTATGTGGTTGATTATTATGATCTTGCGCAATCCGGAAAGTATCAAGGCAGTTTCTATATTCCCAAACTGGATGACGGTCAGGAAGCTACAAGTATAGCCGTTATTGGCCAGTCCATCTATGTTCTTTATGAAGATTTGGCTCTTGTAAAATATTCAATGATAAAAGTTTAAACATTTTTTTTTAAAAAAAAACTATGCGATACAGATCTATTATAATCCTTACACTCACAACACTCTTTTTTTTATTGACTATGTATCATTTAAAGTTCAGGCAGACCTTTCTTGTAAAGGTAGGAATGACAGATTTCTTTCCACCATTTCTGGTTGGAGTGCTTTCATTCGCCATGCCAATATTGACAGCTATAAACGGGCTTTTTCTACTCCTCCGCTCGGAGAAAAAATCATCTATATATTTTGCTTTGGCCACTTTTTCATTTTATACCCTGTATAATCTGTTCCTTTACATCAAGACTGGAGATGACTGTGGTTGTTCTAATTTCTTTATAGACATTGAGCTGCATAAACAGTTGATAATCGGAATGACAGCAATATTATTCTGCGGCTTGGTTTTACCCCGAAAGCAGCAAGTGCAGCTTACACCAAAAAAATCATTAAATACTTAGTTTTATACTCATTAAAGGTGAAGACTTTTCCGATACTAATACTCGGTTTGCTATCGCTCAATGCGTGCAGACCAACGACTGCGCACGTTCAGAAAAAAACCGTTACACTCAACCTTAAGGCAAAATTACCAAGGGTAAAAACTTATAAGTGCATATATAGGGATCTCGATTATCAGATCGAGACTTCCGGTAAAATTCGCGCTGACAGGCAGTTGAAAGTCATTGCTGAAGTCACTGGGAGGTTAATAACCTGTAATCTTTCGAACAATTCAGTAGTAACACAGGGAAGTCAATTGTTAAGCTATGATCTCAAATCAGTTGATCTACAGATAGAAAAAATAAAAAATTCAATATTCACCAGCCGAATGGCTTTTGAGAGCGACATTTTAAGCCAGGAAAGTTTATTGAAGGGCAAAAGTAAGGGAATCAGAGATACCGTTTATAGAAAGCTCAAAGTTGATGCCGGACTTAGTGCTGCTGAAATTGAGTTAAGGTCATTGTTTGATATAAGGAAAAATGCAGTAGTCAGAGCACCAATTTCCGGAACAATTGCAGATGTAAAAATTCAAAACGGAATGTACATTAGAAATGGCGATGAGCTGTTTACCATATACTCCCATAATGAGTTAACTGTAGAAACCAAAATCCTTGAATCTGATGTAGCCTCTGTCAAGGTCGGTCAACTTGGGGTTATCCGGCCGATTGCAAGCGATAAGGATTATCAAGCTAGGGTTTCCGGTATAAATCCCTTAGTTGATGAATCAGGGATGGTATCAATTAAACTCGCAGTTGTAAATGATGGACAATCTCTTTTACCGGGGATGCATGTCACCGTGAATATATCTATTCCTGTCAAACATGTTTTGCTTGTGCCAAAGGATGCTATTCTCTTCAAGAACAGCAGAGGTGTCGTATTCACAATGGATAAGGGTTTAGCTAAATGGAGTTATGTGGTAATGGGTCGAGAGAATGGAAATTATGTCGAAATATTGGACGGGTTGGCTCAAAATCAGAAAGTAATCATTTCCAATAATCTTCAGCTTTCCCATGATACCAGGGTAGAAGAGATTAAGTAGCTATGGTAAGATATTTGTTAACCAGGCCTATCGGAGTGATGCTCACATGCCTGGTCATGATGGTATTTGGTGTTTTTTTGTTTTTTCATGTTCCCGTTTCGTTGCTGCCAGACATAAGTATTCCTGAAATTGTGGTGAAAGTTCGTTATCCGAACGCATCGGCAGAAGAGATTGAGAGGGATGTAACCTCACTCCTGCGGAACTCCTTATCAACAGTAGATTATGTTGAAGATATTCAATGTCAGTCAACTAATAATGCTGCGACATTAACACTTAAATTCGCCTATAAAACTCGGATGGACCTGGCAAATGTTCAGGTGAATGAGAAGCTAGATAGATTAATATCTTCTCTTCCAGATGATATGGAACGGCCTGAGGTTATCAAGTTGAGCACCAGTGATGTTCCCATAGTTAGGTTGCAGGTAATCCCGAAACCGGGAGAGAATTACAATCAGATTTCTGAACTTACCGAAAGGGTAATCAAAAAACGCCTGGAGCAAATAGAGGGTGTATCAATGGTTGATATCAATGGAAGGCAGCAGTCCGCACTTACTATTGTACCCAAGAAAAAAGCACTTCAAGCCGTAGGTCTTAATGAACTTTCCATAGCAAATGCAATCCGGGAAAACAATAAAGATCTGGGCTCTTTGTCGGTTAAGGACGGGCAATACATTTTTCATGTAAGGATCAATCAAGAATTTGGAACTAGAGAACAGATTCTCAGCCTGCCGCTAAGAATTCGTGATGGCAGTCATGTACCACTTGGTAAATTAGCAGATGTAGAGAAGGAAGTAAAACAGGCGCAAGGCTATCACGTTTACAATGGTTTGGTGGGGCTAGTGATAACAATCCATAAACACCCTGCAGCTAGGATGAACAGGCTTGAGCCTAAGATTAAGGACGCTATGGCGCAGTTTAGTCTGGATTACCCCAATGTTAGTTTCTATCTTACCCAGGACCAAAATTTTTTACTTGAAGAAGGTATTGGCAACCTCAATCAGGATCTTATCTATGGAGGTTTCTTTTGCTTGTTATTGCTCTTTCTCTTTTTGGGGAATTATCAATCACCAATTCTAATGGGAATAAGCATTCCGATATCACTTATTATCACGGCAATTTTTTTTTATCTTTTTGGGATATCGTTCAATATTATCTCTCTATCTGGACTTACTCTAGGGGTAGGTATGCTGATTGACAATTCTATAGTGGTATTGGAAAGTATTACGAGAAAAAGAAAATTAGGTTTAAGTATTGATGAGAGTTGTATTCAGGGAGTGAATGAAGTTATGAGTCCCGTGATCGGAAACGTCCTGACAACAGTGGCGATATACGCACCATTAATCTTTCTAAATGGTTTAGCGGGTTCCCTGATCTTCGATCAGGCAATTGCACTCACCATTTCACTAGGAGTATCGTTGTTAGTGGCTTTTTGCCTGAATCCTGTCTTGTATAAAGTTTTCATGAAAACTCCGGTTGAGAGACTAAAAGACGATACTATTCTTTACAAGGGTATATTAAAACGCTACACCACAATGATGGATAAGGTATTTGCCCACAGGCGACTATTTTTGATGCTTGCTTTTTTGGTGATGCCAATGGGTTTCTTTCTGGCGAGGAATATCAGAGTCGAAACACTTCCTACTCTTTCTTCAACCGAATCAATTATAAAGATAGATTGGAAAGATCCGATAGATGTGGAGGAAAACCGCCGGCGAACCGAACTCCTCACCAGTATCATTCAGACTTACCCCGCCAGCTGGGAGGCAGACATTGGAATTGACCAGTTCATCCTTTCCAGAGAAAGTGGAACAATTCAAAATTCTCAAGTATACTTCAAAACAGAGAATGCAAAAGTCAAATCAGAGGTTAACCGAAAAATTTCAAAATTTTTAGCGGTTCAATTTCCGACAGCCACTTTCCAGATTGAAAATGCGCCCAACGCATTTACAAAAATTTTTGACAGTAATGAGCCTTATCTGGAGGTTCGCTTCCGGCAATTAGTCAATATGTCGGATGAGACCCTGTCGAAGAAAATAGATTCCTTGTTCATGGTCTTGCCCACGAATTTTAAAAAAGATGCAGGTTTTAATAAGGAGACAGGGGTTCAGATAAACATTAATACAGAAAAAGCATTACGGTACGGTGTAAGCCGGGAGGCCATCAAGGATAAGCTAAACAGCATTTTTGGTGCCTACAGAATTTCCAAACTTAAAACCTTTGGGGAAGAAGAGGTAATTCAGTTGAGTGAAGATAACCAAAACATTGCGGAGAAACTCTCAAATGTTGTCGTAGGTCGGGACAGCGCTATTTTTCAATTAAGGACTTTTATTGACTACCACTATGATCAACAAATGAAAAGTATCTCTTCTGATCGTTCAGGTCAGTATTTCTCCGTATCATATGAGTCCTCTGCAGATCATCCCCAGATTGAAAGAAATATTTCGATGCTAGCCAAGGAAAAAGGATTTTCAGCTTCGTTTACCGGAAGCAAAACAAAAAGTAGAAAACTAATGATGGAAATGCTCATGATTGCGGCTATATCGCTGTTATTGTTATATCTAATTTTGGCGATCCAATTTGAGCATTTACTTTACCCGCTTATTGTAATGCTCACCATTCCGATAGGATTCTCTGGTTCTGTATTTGTGCTGTGGTTGGCTGGTGGTAGTTTTGATATAATGGCTGCGATTGGTTTTATCGTCGTTTTTGGAATTATTGTCGATGACCCATCGTTAAAGGTCGAAACAATAAATCGTTTGCGCCGTGAATATGCTCAAGATCCGAATTTGAATAGCGGTGATATTCTGCTGAAGGCTATCAGGGACGCAGGAAAAATCTGTCTCAAACCATTATTAATGGTCTCACTGACTACAAGTTTAGCCTTAATCCCAGTGTTCTTTAGCGATGGTATTGGCAACGAATTACAGCGGCCACTTGCATATGTTATCGTTGGAGGGCTAACAATTGGTACCTTCTTTACCTTATGGTTTATACCATTGACTTATCTTTTGATTAGCTCTGGCCGAAAAAAAATATTAAAATGAAACATACGCTTCTCATATTGTCTCTCTTCGGTATTATGTTTTTGTCATCCACTGACACGATAGCACAACTCCAGACTTTGGGTGAGGTGATCGCCAGGGCTAAAAATAATTCTACTTCTGCGAAAATCGCTACTAGTCTAAAGGAAAACAGAAATTATCTTTATGAAAGTTACAAAGCCACTTTGAAACCCCAATTATCCCTTTCTGGCAATATAGCAGATTTTAGTAGTGATTTTTTTGGTGTAAGACAGCCGGACGGCTCACTTATTTTTTTACCAAGGAAGCAAAATTACAGTAACATCGGGCTAAGTTTATCGCAGCAAATAGGGCTTACCGGAGGTCTATTGGCAGTAAACAGCAACCTTACCCGCTTCGATGATTTCAGCCGTAAGGAAATGCAGTACTCTGGTAATCCGTTTACAGTAAGTCTTAACCAGCCATTGTTTGCCTTCAATAGCTTTAAATGGGATAGAAAGATAGAGCCACTTAAACTAGAGGAAGCAGAAAAAGAATATGTAAGGAAGGTTGAGATACTTTCACTTACCGTAACTAAGCTCTACTTTGATGTGCTCGATGCCCAGGGTGATTATACTTTAGCAAAGAAAAATCTTCAAAATCAGAAAGAAATTTTAGAGATAGAAAATCAGAAAATAAAATTTGGTACCACGACCAAAGATAAAATCCTGCAACTTGAAATTCAGCTTTTGAAGTCGACGCAGGCTCTTGCGCTTGCAGAGGTAAAAATAAGAACATCTGTCTTTAATCTACAAAGTTTTATAGGTGATAAGGATCTTGACGTTTCCAGGCTGGTACTTCCTGAGATTTTGCCGAAATTGAATATTACACCAAAGACGGCAGTTGAAAACGCCAGGAAGAATCGTTCTGAGTTTACAACTTTTAGAATTAGGCAATTAGAAGCAAAAAGAGATCTGGATCAGGCTAAGAGAGATCGCTTTAAGATAAATCTTACTACCTCTTTCGGCTATAGCAATATAGGGGAAACCTTGCCTCTATTATACAAAAGGCCGAATAGTCAACGGGCTCTTACAATAGGTGTAAGTATACCCGTCTTGGACTGGGGCAGGACCAAGGGGAAAATAAGTATTGCAAATTCGAATCTAAACACAAACCTATATACTGTTGAACAGGAAGAAATCGCGATCATCAGTGAGGTCAATAATATTGTAGAAAATATGAATTTAATATTGGAAAATATTGAAATATCTAGAAAAACGGAAGCAGTTACCGAGGAAAGGTACACGCTTGTTATGGATCGCTTTAGATATGGTAAAGTGACAGTAACTGATTTGAATATCGCAATCGATGAACGTGATACTGCAAAGCGGGCATACATCGGTTCGTTGCGGAGATATTGGGAATCGTACTATGAGATACGGTCATTAATTTTATCTAACCTCAATGACTAGTCGTAAAATTATAATAATATGAAATTGAATAAAATTCTACTCTTGTCAACTATTGTGATTTCCCTTTTGAATTCGTGTACAGAGAAACATTTTGCTGATTCCGAGATATTGCTGGACGGGGCCTGGAGAGTCAAGACCTCTGACTCTATTAAGTATTCAACGTCCGCTTATGAGGACAGTACATGGATTGAAATTGATGAACAAAAGCCCTTGGATGTCCAGGGATTTAGGGACTATGATGGGATTGTCTGGTACCGTTATCATGTTGTAATTCCCTCATCGGTTAAAAATAAGGCAGTCATGAAAAAGATTAGTTTTCATCTGGGCCAAATTGATGATAGTGACCGATTCTATCTAAATGGGCATTTGATCGGAAGCAATGGAGAGCTTGGACTAAATCCAGCGGACAGTTTGAAAAGTTTTGCGCAGGTTAGCCGAGTTTATGAAATGGATATCAATGATAAGAGAATATTATGGGACAGAGAAAATACTATAGCCATCCGTGTAGTTGATTTTGGTGGCGGACTCGGGATGAATTCACCTGCTTTTATTACCACATCCCACATCAAGCTCAGGAATTTATTAAGTACTTCTTTTAACACCAAGTGGAAGTTCATAATGGCAGACTCCATTAATTTTTCACGGGAGGACTACGATGATAAAAAGTGGACAATAATCGATGCGGGTCAAGAATGGGAGACGGCGGGATTTCCTGACTACGATGGTTACGCATGGTATCGTCAGTGCTTTGATGTTCCAAAATCCTTAACAAAATATTTTACTGACCAGACTGTGCTTGAGTTCAACCTTGGTAAAATAGATGATTATGATCAGGTTTACCTTAATGGTCAACTGATCGGCGAAAACAATAAAGATATTCATAGCCTGAAACAGGATCTTAACAATAACTTTAAAAAGGGAAATTCCTGGGCAAATACTCCCAGAAGGTACCGTATTTCCGTTGACGATCCACGCTTTCACAGGCATTCTAGCAATCTGATTGCGATCAGAGTATTCGACAGCGGTGGTGGAGGTGGAATGATCGAACGCCCGGGATCTGTAAAAATCGTAAGTCCTGATGAACAACTATTACTCGATTATTCAAAATTTCTCAGCATAAACAAAGCAAATAAGCTCGATACAGTTGTTTTGATCAAAAATAGGGCTTCCTCAAGTTTTACGGGCTCTGTTTCGTATTCCTTTTGGAAGAAGAAAACTAAAGAATTATTTGCAGTTGGTGCCAGCAGGATCGTACTTAAACCTATGGATTCAACATGGTTTCGAATCAGCGTTCCTCAGACGTTGGATGAGCTGCATTTTTCATTCAAGGTATCTGATGCTAAAGATGCCGTCTTGATATCAGAGAGAAAGAACATCCCATTTGTATTAAAAAATTAATTACGATATGAAAAAATTTAAGGTTCCTATGGGTGTCATTTCAGGAAGTAGTCGCTTATTTCTACTTGTTTGTTTTTGCTTGGTCGTATTTTCCTCGTGTAAAGACAGAAAGTTACCTAACAATATTAAGAATATTATAAACAGCCAGGCAAACAAGTCTGTAATCTTACAGGTGATTGACCATTATTCAGAGGATTCTGCCGATAGCCTTAAATTGAGAGCAACATATTTTCTCATTAGTGCACTGCACAATAGAACATATCTTACGGGACATAATTTGGAGGCTTTTCAGAAATATCCTGAACTGGTTTTGCGGGATCTGGATCATGGTGAATTCATTATGTCATCTTTATCGAAGATATATGGTGAGTATCATGGCGATTCGCTAATAAGGAAAAGTGTGCTGCAGGAGGCGACCGCTGATCAGTTGATAGGGAATATTGATCAGGCATTCTTCGCATGGGAACAGGCGCCTTGGCACCTTGATTATAATTTCGATGAGTTTTGCCAATATATATTGCCATATACAATAGATCGGGAAATCCCTTCTTACAACAGAAAAGCAGTGTATGAGCAATTCGTTAAATTACTTGGTAAAAAGCCAGATCCAAAAATGGACGCAGTATCGGCCACTAAAATTATTAATGATGAATTGATTAGAAATGGTTGGGTTTTATCAAATCGAGCCTCTTTTTTGCCAAATTTCAGTGCCGAAAGTCTAGTGAAAAACCGAATTGGAACATGCCGTGATATGGGCGATTTAGCCATTTTTGTGATGCGTGCGGTAGGCATACCGGTTGCTACAGATTTTGTCCCCCAATGGCCCTATAGAAGTATTGGCCACAATTGGAACGTAGTGATCGATAAAAGGGGAATTTCTCAGCCCTTCTTGGGTGCTGAGGATAGTCCAGGTACTCCTCATAAGGCAGGAACAAAAAAGGGAAAGGTCTATAGGCAGACCATTACTCAAAATCAAAATTCACTAGCTGTTCTAGCAGGTAAAAGTGAACCTATTCCAGGATTTTTAAGCGACCCGAATTTGATTGACGTTACCGATGTATATGCCAGGACCTTTACCGTTTCCCTACACTTACAAAAAGGATTGAGCACAAATAAATTTGTCTACCTCTGTGTTTTTAACAATAAAGACTGGATTCCAATCGCTTGGGCTAGGCGGAATGGAGATAAGGTGGAATTCGCTAAAATGGAAGGTGGAATCGTTTATTTGCCTGCTTTTTTAGATAAAAAAGGTTTTATTCCCGCAGGCCATCCACTCGAATTAGATGAAAATGGATTTGTAAATACATTGAATCCTAAGGAAACAGAGGTCACAGAAATGGTCAGATGTAACAGGGTGTACCCTATCGTTCCGGAAATGTTTGCAATGGATGAAGTTAAGGGAGCGGTTATTGAGGGAAGTAATAATTCAGATTTTTCTTCTTCAAAAGTGTTATACCGATTCATATCAAGAGGGCTTCCTTTTGAGAAACTACCCTCAGCTTTTCCAAAAAAGACCATTTTAGGTATTATAGATATCTGTCTGCAAAAAATAAACCATGCCAACTTGCAGAAATAAGTTTTTTAACAATGCAAGGCAGAAATAAGGGAAAAGTGTTGGCAGACAAAAATGCCGATGACAATATTCTTAATAATGCTTTTGATGGAGATGTAACAACTTTCTATAAAGCGAGCAATAATAACACAAATATAGTAATTGATTATGGTCAGAAGACGGTGTTGGAACAAGTTAAAATAACTCCAAAACTTAACGACTCCCCCAATGCCTCAATAGTTGCTGGGAGGAAGTATGAACTTAACTACTGGGCAAACGGGTATTGGAAACCGATTTTTACCGTTGTGCCAGATACGAACACCATTACATTTAATGGGCTGCCAAAGAAAGGATTATTCCTTTTAAAGGCACTTTCCAGATCCGACGAAAGCAGGATTTTTACAATAGACGGCGGAAAACAAAAATGGTTTTAATAGTATATGTCATTTTGCTTCCTGTGAGATTATTTTAATAAAGTCAGGATTGAATCCGATAAACTTTTCAATGACTTTTCCCGTTTTGTCTATCAGAAATGATGTAGGCATAGCCTGTACATCGTACAGGTTTTTTATTCTTCCACTTTCACTGGCGATGTCCGTAATGTTGAACCATCTGATTTTATCGAAATTGGTTGATGTTTCCCAGGCTTTTCTAGTTTTATCCATTGAGAAATTTACAAAGGTTACCTTGTCTTTCAGCGAATCGAAATGTTCCCCAATAAGTCTGTTTTCCAGACGGCAGGGAGCACATCCGGCTTCGCCAAAGGTGAGGTAAATATATTTTCCTTTTAGCGCTGAGAATTTAAATGCTTTGTTGTCATAAGTTAAAGCATCAAACTCAGGCGCTGAAAATCCTTTTTCTGCTAATCTTTCGGTGAAAAATATTTTAAGTCCGGTACCTTCCGACGTTTTTTGTAACGCTACAGGCAATTTTAGATATAGATCCTTAATGCTTTTTTTGCCGATTCCCTGTCGATTGCGATAAACTATGTCGAGTCCCATATATGAATCGATATTCGATTTGCCGAATTCCACGTAAACCCGTTGAATTTCATGCGTTAATTTGGTCATTTGCATTTTCAGTTCTTCTTTTCTTTGGCCGCTCATTGCTACACTATCTTTAATTTTCTTAGCGATTGAAATTGTTGTTAGCTCGATAGGTCTTTGGAGTGCATCCAATGAAGTCTGTAATCTTTGCTCTCTGCCGCCGGATGTTTTGCTTTCAAGCCGCATATTGGTTGCTGGTGAAGAAAAATCCATTTTTAAATTTTCGACTTGGATGATTGCATATTCTTCGCCAATGACTAACCAGCTAGGGGTTGGCGCCTCTACCTCTCCGTGCAAATCGAACCTGCCGGATTTGGTGTGTGCCTTAGCGATGCAGGATTGAGATTCAATATCAATTAATTCTACATAAGTGCTGTCTGGGATATCACGGATCAGGCCGCTAATGTGGAAGCCGGGTCGGGATTCCTGGGCGTTCAAAAGTGAAGTAAAAATGCATATAAATGCAAAGGTTAGTATTAATGAAGAGGTTAATTTTTTCATAATGTTAGTTCAATTGATGGATCCGAAGTTTTCCATTTTGCTTTGATGTCGCGTTCTCAAGATACATAATTGTTTTGGAATATACATCCTATTTGTTTCTAAAACCTTTTACCAACTTTCTGGGATTGTATTGGATTCGTCCATTCGGTGCTTAAGGTTTGTTTTCATCAGTTTAGTGGCAGGTCTTATTTTCGGTTACTTAAGTTCTTTGACTTGATCATGTACCAACTTTCTGGTGGTTAGTCCGACTTGTTAATTGTTATGAACTGGTCCGGGAAATTTATACTGAATGTTTTTGTTAGCTTTTGCTGTATGATTGGTGCGCTTGGGGCGAAGTATCCGGTTTCAATTTTGTTGGTGTCAATGGCTAAGGGTTGTTGGGTGCTTCTTGTGGTTGCTTTTTTTTGGAATAGGGATAAAGGAGAATGCAGCGGAAGGAGTTTGAGGAGTTTATGCGGTGAAGGGATAGGAGGAGGTAAGTGGGGGGGACAAGGCAGATTCTGTTTCGATTGTTTTTTGCCTGTCCCCTGCGGACCGGGCCATTTGCTATATCTTTTGTTCCAAAAGGATGCCGCGTCTGTTCCTGACAGGGGGAGTGCTTTCTGTTAGGGCTGTAAAAAGGGATGACTTGATTTATGGGCTGAGCTGCTAAAATTCTGCTGTAAGAGAACGAAAATAACAAAGAGGTTGTTTCTTATGGAGTAGGCCAGTAGGGATATCTTCATAAAAGCACATTACTGGTATAAGTCCAGATCAAAATGTACGTTCAATTCCCGAAAATTTTATTATAACGGTCTCCCAAATGAACCCATGGTGTACTTTCCTCGCTTTCAGCTTCTAAGAAAACGGCGCAGGAAAATTCACAAAGATATTTACTGCATAGAATATTAAGCACATCTATTTTCGCCTCTGCAATATCCATAAAATACTCCATTTGGGCGTCGAAATCACTGTTTTTAGCAAGTTCTGATGGACCAATGATCCACCCGTTTTCCTTGGATATTTTTCCGTTTGGCAGTTTTTTATTAACCGGACGGCCTTTAAAATATTCTTTTATAGCCTTTACCCCGACTAATTCAGTTAGTTCCTCATGGGTAATGTCTTCAAATCCCCATATCCCTAAACTTAGTTCTAATCGATGCTTTTTCATTTCCTTATAAAATTGATCAAATTTCTGGCAAAAATCTCGTTGTCATTATAATGCGCGTGATAATTATCGATTACAAGCGATGATATCATCTGATAAAACAATATTAATTTTTTAAATTTTGTATCTTTCAGATTAATTGAAATAATTTTGTGTTTAACACTTAAAATCTTATTGCTCTTGAATCCAAAATTTTTATCTTACCTATTTGGTGTAAGTATGCTACTGCTGGCTTGCAATCAGGAAAAAGACACACATAACATAAAAAAACATAAACAGGTTTATAATGGGCCGTGTGATTGTGCCCTATCCGAAAAATCAATGATAGAGCTATGTCCTGTTGATGCGATAGGTGACAGTGTCGTCATTTGCAAGGTCGGTACGATTACGGTGATCGATACAACGACTGTGTCGTTGAGCTGGACAGCGTATATCAAGAGTAGGTTTCATGGAGGAGAAGGTACATTGGTAGACTGCAAAACAGGAGAAAAATTATTAAAGGATGACTACAATATTCAGCTTTCTTATTCTGGCAAAAAAATAGTGGTTGATAAAAAGCGGAAGATATCGGTATATGATGGAGTAAATAGGGATTGGAGCCGGCTTGACCTGCCTGCGTACCGCCAAACTATCTATGCTAAAAATGGAAAATTATACCGCTCGCCTGATTCTATGATATTCAGGCCGGCGCCACCGGATAAAAAAGCTTTTGCTCAGGTTTATGCCGAATACCAGAACTTTGTAGTTGACAAAGGGCAATATGGAGGAATGGGTACAATGGTAAACAAATTGGTATCGACAGCGCTATCGGGTGATAAATTTTCGATAAGCAAATTGGTCACCTTAAAAGCGGATTTTGCAGATTACTTGGATAACCATCCGGAAGATGCGGTAGGCATTGGGGAAGATTTGAAGTTATATGCCGATTATTCAAATTATCTTAAAGGTGGGAGAAGGGTTAAGTATTTTGATCTGACTATTTTTCCGAGATTTAAAAAAGCAGCATTGGGCAAAAAATGGGAAGAGAAGTAAACTTTAAAACAGGGGCATCAATAATATAAAATTCTTCTGTCGCTTAAAATAAATCTTTACATTGCCCTAAATTAACTCACTCTTTCATGATTTACGATAATCTGCGTTTTGATACGCTTTTAATCAGATTACTGCCACCTTAAACAATTACAAGGAACTTGCAAAGAAATGCACAGGTAACCTATTCGATTACAACCGGGGGAACTACAATCAACGGATCGGTAGCACTCGTGATTACTTTTACCTCTAATATTTCTTGGACGCCAGCACCTCAAACAGTGTATGTTAATCACTCAATGTCTGCACAAGCTTATTAAACAATAATTGACCATCGCTGTCCTGCCGCTGTGATGTTAATCTGTAATTTATTATTATTAAATATATCAATAAACTTAACTGCGCGGTATATTTTGGCCTTAAAATCGATTTTATATAAAATTACCTGTTTCGTAAAATTATCTAGCTATGGCCTTTGTTATAATATCGGTAATTATGCTTTTATCATCCATGTACTTATTACATAAAAAGAATCCACCCAAGCCTGTTGAAGGATTAAATGCGAGGAACGAGCTAACCCCAGGATCATCCCCATCGTGGCCAATGGTACCATTGTTATATAAATTCCACAAGATACCTTTATTTCTTTTAGCCAAACTTAATTTTGCTGGTGTATTGTTGCTTGAAAACTGTGGTGTAAACATAATCCGGAATGACTCCGGTTGCAGAACAGCAGATCTGCCTGAGAAGCCCCTGATCATGTCGATCAAAAACTTGCTTAAATCCGAAGCGTTGGTTTTTAACCCACCATCCGGATAGGTTACCAGGTCATATACCGGAAAATTCACATCATTGTTGTAGTAGAGTTGGGCTAGATTATTTATTTTCAGGTCAGCCAAGAACCACGCTGAATGGTTCATATGCAGCGGTTTGAATATATGCCTAGCAGTAAAGGCGCTGTAAGAAGCACCAGATTTGATTTCTATTAAGTAAGCAATTAATGCAGTTGCGATGTTGCTGTAAGATGAGGTTCTCCCTGATGTGGTGTATACAAAATTCTCAGGACTATAGTAGATCCCTTTTTCCGCCAAATAGTTAAAGCAAAATTCCCTGAGTGTTGTATCTGCAAGAGTCTGTTTATAACCTAACGCCTGCAATGGAACTAGAGACGCAGGGCTGTATGATCTCAGATGTAGATTGAAGCGGTATGTGTTAATATAAATGCGTGGATTATCTATGATACCAGAAGTATGTGTGGCCAGTTCTCTGACTGTAATAGGATGGTTAGGTTCATACGGGTTAACAACTTTGAACGGAAGTAGCGAGTTAATGTCTGTTTCGAGTGTAAAATAGCCAAGCTCGATAGCTTTCATTAGTGCAACAGACAATATCATTTTACTGACAGACCCAATCTCTTGAGTTGTATACAGTGAATAAGGTTTCCCAGCTGCTAGATCAGCCTTACCAAAGCAGTGCCCGTAAATAATACGTTTGTCGTTAACCATTACAACTGCCATTCCCGGCAAACTTACTTTTTCCATTGCCCGATGCAGTTCTTGTGTTATCCGTTGATCCTTGTGCTGTGCTGATCTCTTGATAGCACAAGATGTCAAACCTAATAGTATATACAAGGAACATATGATTGGACTAGTTTTTTTCATTTCTGGATAAATTAAACTCAAAGCTAGTATAACCTAATCTCGATAAATTGTATAAAAGCGAACAATCAGGTTTGCAATGGCAGTATATACTGCAACTTATTGAATTTGGAGGGCAAGCTGTCCATAATACAAAAGTAGGATCTGGTGAAGTGAGATTGATCGGTGTACCCATATTTATACGCTAATGCCGTTAATGACAGATTGCCTGTTGATGAAATCAGCTCGTTTACTACCGACCTGACCTTCATTATAGTAAAAGCCTGCTTCGGGGTCAGGCCAACATGCCGGCGGAATTTTTTTTCTATTCCCCTAACAGTATATCCTGTATGATCGGACAGGGCAGCTATCTTCAGGGGAATAAACGGGGAATGGGATTCAAAAAGATTAAAGCAACTGGCAATAAGGGTAGAGGCACCCGTAGGATACAGATAAAGTTCAAGTGCCTTTAGAATCTGCTGTTTTGTCCCCTTATTATCAAGCACGTTAATGTCAATGAAGGATCGGGCCAACTCTCTATTGATATCTGCTATAGCAGCAAATTGGTTCGTTAGCTCATGAAACGAGCAGTTGCTCAATAAAGTGGCGGCCCAGGGATTGAGCTGAACCATAAAGGCTTTGGTATATGGCAATACCATTACACCTGTCGCCTTTGTGATCTCCCCTACTAGGTAGCTACCCCTAGCAATGGAGATAGGGTTATTTGGGAAATCTATTATTAAACCATCTCCATGTATAATTGCAATCGTAATGCAAGTATTTGGAAGCGCGTGTTTTGTGGTTGCCACTAATCCTGATTCGGAATTATCAAGGATCCAGAACTTACGTACGTAAGAATTAAGTGGAGATTCTGAACTCATTTCTAAATATTTAAGCATAAGTTAATGTAGGATTTTTAACTGACTAAATGCTCCTGCTATTGTCCTTTCCTAATATTGATCCCAGGAATCCTTACTTTCGTTTAATGAGACTGTCATTTTCTTCCTAATGAAATTGATCTTTTGAGCTTACATTTACATTATACCGAAGATGCAGCCCACGCTAGGACTTCTGCAACGGGTAAAAATAAGACTTGTGCCACTAGAGTTCCAATTAGCAGGGCAAATGTCATATAAACGATATATTTCTAAGAGTTGCCTCCGAACATTTTCCTAGCATAATGTCATCAGTCATTACTGATAGATGCGGATCTATAAAAGCAAACATTAGTATCGTCGCAAAACCATTTATGAATGCGGACAAGTTACTAGCCATAGTTCTGCATTCAGGGTTCAAGTACGAGGCATAAACAGCTGATAAAAGTCCCACAGTCAGAATCGCAACAGCAAAAATGTTAAGAACAAAAATTCTCCAAGGAAATTCGTCATCTAATATCGCACATTTTGGCCTGGCAATTAGCTAGAAGATGGTTTGTTTGTTTGTGTCAGTAAAATGGGGTGTTGTTTGGTTGGTATTAAGAAGGGGGGTGAGTTGTTGTTGGCTGTCCCCTGCGGGCCGGGCCATCTGCTGTATCTTTTGTTCCAAAAGGATGCCGCGTCTGTCCCTGACAGGAGAGTTTGTATGCAAGACAGGGATATTAATTAATAATTTTTTGGCCTAAGCTTCCTCTATTTTCGAGCTATTTTCTATTTTCGCGATGCAAACCTATAGGTCTGCACTTTTTATCTAAACTAGCGCTTTCAGGATTGAGGCGCTTTTTTTATAATCTACACTGCATATTTTAGAGAAAATGAGGAAGAACCATAAATTCTTAATTCTTTAAGCTATTTAAATACAAAAGCCGCAAGTATCATAGTTTTGCAGGTTTGGCTGTTACCAAAACAAAGGCTTGGGTTCAGTTTTCCAAAAAAATATCCTGAATTCCTCTGAATGGTTGGCGTCTCCTATGGTATGGCTGTCCTGGCCCTTGCCCAGGTGGAGCTTATGGAGCATCCCGGAGTGGGAGCCCACCCAAAGGGTCTGCTCGTCGTTGCAAATGGCCATGCCGCTAATGCTAGAGCCCAGATGGTGCCTCCATAAGGTTTTTCCATCTTTGTCGATTGCCCTGATGTAGCCATAGGCATCACCAAGGATATAATATGTAGAGGCTGCTACTCCCGAATAAACGCGCATCTGGTCATCCAGTAGAGTAAAATCCCCGTTTTCTTCATAGGCAGGTATTGAGATGCCGTTCAGTTTGTTCGTATCTACGCCGATGCTGATCCCATTGTAGAAATGGCAGGAATTGGTCAGCAGCTGGCTGCCATCTTTGGAGAACAGGCAGTAGTGTGGGTAGGAGGATTGTGGTCCGACTGTACCAATTTGGCTGCCTTCGGGATCGAGAATACGGTGATCGCTGCACTGATCGCCTGCTATGATGAGCTGGTTGTCATCAGATATGGTGGCATTTTCCATATCAATGTTAGGGCTCCATTCCTCATCATCTTCATCTGCTACCGGATGGATCATCTGTTCTCCTTGGCAGGACAGGATGAAGATGCCTTCAGCGGTTGTCAGTAAGATTTTTTTGCCGTCGTTGAAGGGGATCATTTCGGTAATGCCGTGACCTGAATCTTCGCTGAGCGTAAATTCTGCGATTATTTCGCCCTGCCAGCCTTGGGTTGTGGTAATCTTGTTCTTTACCGCAATGGCAAATACCGCTCCGATTTTGGATTTGCCGATGGCGCGGATATTTTCATCCAGCTCCAGGAGTTCACTGCCGTTTAGCAAAAAGGCCTGTCGCTGCTCATATGGGGATCCGGTAAGGAAAACGATCTTTTGCCCTTCGATGAACTGGAGTTGGCAGATGCTTTGTGAATTGTTGTTCATCAGGCCGGTCAGGGGTGCATGTGCAGGTGGGAAATCCTGCCTGAATTTTTGAGTTTCTCCCCTTTCATTGGCTTCTTTTAGCAGGGCCAGTACCGCTTCGGCAAGGTGTTCCCGATCATCGCTCGGGTCTTTGCCTTTCCAGTTGTCCCAACCATGTTCTTCTGCAAAGCGGACCATTTCGTTTACGGCGCTGGCATATTCTGCGCCTTTTGTTTGCCATTCCTGTTGAATGTTGCTGTTGTTGTTTTTCTTAAAGAGATTAAACACGGTATCGTTTTTTGTTTTTCTAATATAGAAATTATGCTTTAATGTGAGGTATTTTTATCGACGGTTATGCAGCCGTTGAGATAGTTTGCGCTATTTGCCCAGCGTGATTTTTCTGATTAAATTATTTCCTTGGTCTGAAACATATAAGATGGTTTGGTCAGGACTTAGTGCCAATCCCGCCGGATGGTTAAACGTTGCTGTTAATGCGGCACCGTCTGAGTGTCCCTTGATGCCTGAACCGGCCAAAGTTGTGACCATGCCGGTACTTGAAATTTTTCTGATCACATTGTTCGATGCATCTGCAACATATAGATTGGCTTCCCTGTCCATCACGATTCCCTTGGGATTGTAAAATGTTGCAGTTGTGCCCAAGCCATCCCCCCGGCCATAAATCGCAAAATTTCCGGCGCTCTGCATCCCTGCGAGCACTGTAAAAGAACCACTGTCATTAACTGATTTACAGATACGGTGATTGCCGGAATCGGCCAGATAAATGTAACCTTTATCATCTACCCAGATCTGATAAGGTTGTTGCCAAAATAAACCACTGGGCCCTGGGGTTCCCGAGGCCAGTTGGATAATATCTCCCGTGGCACTGAGCTTATAGATCCAGCCATATCCGCTATCGGAAAAGAAGATCTGATCGTTTTTATCCACAAAAATACCTGTTGGTGCGGTAATTCCGTAGGGCTTACTCTTGATTACTGAGGTAACTGCACCGGATATACTGATTTTGCGAATGGCATAGTTGCCTGAATCTGCAACAAAAATTTCATTCTTGGCATTGATAGATAAACCAACCGGATTTAAGAAGCTGGCATTTGAACCCGGGCCGTCGCTGTAGCCTGGTTGTACTTTTCCGGCAACAAAAGTAACATTTCCCGATGGGCTGATTTTGCGGATCATGTTATTCCCTCCATCGGCTACAAATAGATTGCCCTGATCGTCAGTGGACATTCCACTCGGGTGTCTGAAATAGACTGTGGTTCCCGTACCGTCGGTCGGCGTAAAATCCCCCAAAATAGTACTGACTACCTGATCAGCTGAAATTTTTCTTATCTGGAAATTGTTTGCATCACCAACATACATGGTACCGTCTGAAGTCAGTTCAACAGATACCGGATTATTAAAACTTGCCGTTCTGACCGGGCCATTAACCACGCCACTGCTACCGGTCCCTGCATAAGTGGTGACCGATCCTGTTGGGGTGATTTTTCTGATTGTCTGGTTTCCAGAGTCAGCCGCATATAGATTACCTGTAGCATCGATGGTTAATCCCATCGGGAATTTAAACGATGCTACATTGCCACTACCATTGGCAGACCCTGGCTGGCCGGTTCCGGCCAACGTGGATACGTTGCCGTTTTATCGATCTTCCTGATGCTATGGTTCTGCCTGTCTGTTATGAAAAGATTATCTGCTGCATCTATTGCGATATCTTGGGGGGCATTAAATAAGGCCGCTGTACCCAGACCATCACGGTTTCCCTGGTTTACGCCTCCTGCAAAGGTGCTTACATTGCCTGTCGCATCTAGTTTTCTAATCAATGAATTATTATCGGTGACATAGATATTCCCTTTTGAATCTATGCCTATACCTCTTGGAAATGTGAATGAAACTGAAAGTGCCGGTCCGTTTACAATTGCCAAAGGACCATTTCCAGATGTTTGTACACCGTTTCCGGCAATGGTGGACACCGTTCCGTCCGGCGTAATTTTACGTATGTATCCTGTTCCGCAATCTACGGCCAGAATATTTCCGAACCGGTCGAGTACCATGCCCGAGATATTACTAAAAATTGCGTCTGTTCCCTTGCCGTCCTTATGGCCAGCGATACCAGTTATACTCCCGGCCAAAATTGAAGCAGTTCCGTCCGGTGCAATCTTCCTGATGCAGTATTTTCCTTCATCTGCTACAAATACGTTGCCGTTAGCGTCTGCGACTATGCCGTTCGGGGATTTTAGTTTGTTCATGTCCGCTACAAAAATCCCGGCAAATGTGCTAACTGTTGTCGCGGTAGCACCAGGTGAAGGGATTGTTGGCCCTGGCTCTGTTCTTGGTTTTTGGCATGACAAAATGAAAAAAGAAGATATAAGGATGCCACAACTGAATAGTTGGATCGTGTTTTTGGAGCGCTGTTTTAACATTTTAATAATTGTATATGCAATTATAACAAATATTGGATATAATGTCTTGTTACAATTAATTTTAACAATTGGAGATTCGGAGAATAATGTTTGTTGCTGGGTTTAGTTAGGGTTGTTAGGAGTTGGGTTGTTTTTGGCTGTCTCCTAAAGGACTGGGCAATCTGCTATATCTTTTGTTCCAAAGAGGATGCAGCTTCTTTCTCCGACAGCAAGATTGATTCCCGACTTACCATTTTTTGAATCCGGATGGTATTTGCTATTTTCGCGCTGCAAACTTACTGGTCTGTACTTTATCTAAACTAGCGCTTTCAGGATTGAGGAGCCTTTTTGTGAAATAGTACAGTGTTGGAACGAAAGGGTGTCGAACCTTTCGATTTATTGTAAATCAGTAAATTGTAATTCTGTTTATGACTTGAGATACCAAATCCTCACCTTTATTGATTTTAAATGCGAATTCCTATTGTAAATGTACAGATTTATAGATTATACCATAATAGTGATGGTATTGAAGCGGGGGGCTTGGCCCCCTTCACGCTTATTTTTTTTCCAGCAAGCGGGTATAATCTACATTATCTAGAGCCTGTTTCGCAAGATTTGGGTCAGAAAAATTTAATTTTTCAACTTCCCAAAGCTTTCAAGCTCAAGGAATTTAGATTTGAATTTTTCAGGTGGCAATTTTTTTTGCAATAGATTATGAAAATTTTCATCATGAGTAGATAAAATGATCTGCTTTTTATGATTAACCACAATACTTCTAAAAAGATCAATAGTGGAAAGAACATTTATACTATCCATTGATTGAATGGGGTCATCAATGAATATGCAGTCGTATTTTGGGGAATTAAGTGCTGTTGCCAGAAAGATGCTTAAACTTAGGATATTAATCTGGGCGGTGCTAAAATATAGGTTTGGTATCAACATGGTCTCACCAACCCCGCTCTTAACAAATACATCAAGCCTTGCGGAATCGGACTCAAAATCAGCCTGAAACTGAACCTCTTTAAACTCAGGATGGGGGTCAATTTTTTTGTACAGATCATTGATCAGCTTTTCATAAAAAAACTCTTGGATTTTTGTCTGTAGAAAAGTCTTGGTTTTTAGCTTTTCTTCTTGAAGTAAGGGATCAACCTTGTCGGTTAATAAATTCAGTTCTTTTTCAAATTTTTTAATCTCACTTTTTGCACCTTCCGATAAAAGAAACCCTTCTATGTTATCACAGTATCCATTTAGTTTATCATAACTATCTATTAAATCCTTATTCTTTCTGACCTTAGCATTAATTTCCTTTTCTTTATTGTCAATCAAAGTAGAAAGCTGCCATCTATCAAGTCCTGTATTATTGATACTCAGTTTTTTGTTTAAGAAATTAACGTAACGCTCAGTCTTCTGATTCGCATCCACTCGTTTTTGTTGCATGTCATTTAACCTAGTGATTAAATCCTCCAGTTTATATTGAGATAATTTTTTTTCCTGGGTTTTCAGATTGGCCTCTGTTTCCTGTTCTAGTTTAAGATTTTTTTCCAACTCTTCTGTCAGTCCTTGGCTGTGTTTGTCTATCGCAGTCCGATTAATTTCTTCTCCAGGCCATACCATTCCAAAGAGTTGCATTATCTCAATGTAATCATCCATCTTTTCTAACTCACTAATCTCATTCTTTAATAGCTCAGTTTTTGATTGGGAAGAGGATAACTCTGCCTGA
Organism: Pedobacter sp. W3I1; assembly: GCF_030816015.1. Taxonomy (NCBI): domain Bacteria; kingdom Pseudomonadati; phylum Bacteroidota; class Sphingobacteriia; order Sphingobacteriales; family Sphingobacteriaceae; genus Pedobacter; species Pedobacter sp. W3I1. Next base: position 4,500,615 of record NZ_JAUSXN010000001.1, on the reverse strand, counting down.
TCCGCGAATAGCTTTGTCTTAACGTCGTTGAGACTTTTTACAATCTGATTTTTTAAATTAGTGAGCCTGTCATGTTCCACTTTTAGGGTATGTTCACGTTCACTGGAACTAAACCCGGATAATTTGATATTAGCTTCAGTCAGTTTACTATTCAATTCTTCAATCCTGTTTACCAATCTCTCGGATTCGGGTTTAAAAGAGTCTATTTTATTTTGTAATATTTTCTTCTTTTCTTCTGCCTCCAGGATATCCAGGTTGTAAAAACTTTCAAGTATGGCCTTTTCGGTTTTAATCTGGTTCTCAATATTTTCAATTGATACTTTCAGATCATTCTGATCGGAGAGCATTTTTTTTAGATTTTCGCTTAAAGCTGTATTACCGGTGATTTTACTTAATAATTCATTGTACGAATTGTACTGATGTTCACATAGCGGACAATCTGATTTTTTTCTTTCATTAACAATTCCTAAACCTGCCTGGATAAATTCCTGGATATTTGAATTCAGTATCTGCTGCTGTTCAATAAGATTTGTTTGCTCGGATAATTTGTTTCTTTCAGTGTTTAGACTTTTCTCCAGTTCACCTAGGATAACTATCCGGGCTTCAAGATCTGGATCATTGGCCACCGACTCTTTTGAGTATATATTTTCCCGTAGTTGCTTTAATATATTCGTTGTCGCGGATATAGAAGATTCCAAGTCTTTGATCTGTTCTATGGGCTTTTTTAAATCCTCCTTGATCACATTCAATCTGAATCGCGCAGCTTGGATTTCTTCCGAATTTTTGTTGAAATCAGTTATTATTCCCGGTAACTCTGCTATCAGTCGGTTGGTTGAATCGATCTGTTCAATAAGGGAATCAACCTGGGTCTGTAGCTCTGCCTGCGAACCCTCATTTCCGCTTATCCTAATTACTAAGCTAAAAACAATTTTATCAAGTGTCTCGATAGCAATCCGTTTATCTTTAATTGAAGTAGCAGTTAACCCATGTTTTTCTAATTTGGGATAATAATTTTGGTATACTATCTTTAGTTCGTTTAGCTTAACTGAATTCTTTTTTAATTCGGCAAGCTTATTTGAATGCTCCTGCAGATTTTCAATTCCTTTAATACGGCCGGATAAAAGGTTTATCTCTTTTAGGATATTTTCCAGATCATTCAGTGTTTCAAAATATTGTGTGGCGCCACAGATGTTTTCATCACCGGTTCTTGCAACTATAATATCTTTTAGGACAAGGTTTAGCTCCTGCTGATTATTCATCGAAATTCTGCAGTCGACGATCGTATCCTGAAGTTTTTTGATCTGTTCCTTTGTTGTTGAAGCGTCAATCCTTGAAAGGTTTTTCTGGTCATGTTCAGAAATAAGAAGATCAATTTGTTTATTTACAGTTGAAAGGAGGTCTTGTTCCCCGGTATTGATGATTAGATCTCTTAAATCTTCAATCTTTTTCTTTAAAGCATTTTTCTCATTTTCCAGTACGCCAATTTGGAGCTTTATATTGTTATAATATTTGTTTATCTCTGAGAGATCAGGTCTTTCCATAAATTTTTTATAACGCAGCTCTCCATCACTTTCAGTGAGGAAAGCAGAAATCCACTCTTGACTTAGAATAACCTGCTGGAAATCATGTATTACTGGTTTTTTAAAATTAATGTCATGAGATTGTTTTCCGTTTTTTTTGAAGATCTCTGCAAATAATCCTGTGTCAGAGGTGATTTTAACAAACGTTGGCCCTTTGGATTTTGAATTCCTGATCAAAGGCATTTTGTTTTTAACCGCTTGAAAATCCGCAAGTTTTTTTAGCTCTTCCCCACGGATGTAAAATCTATTGATTGATTTTGTAACGGCCCACTCAACCGCATCGTAAAATGAGGTTTTTCCAAATCCGTTCGGAGCATACAACGAAACAAAGTCAGCAATATCACCGGTGTTGTCACTGAAATCAAAATTTGCATTTTTAGGATCATCATAAATCCTGAATGCGGATATCTCGACGCTTTTAATTTTCATTTGCTCTTTTTTTTACTGTTCTGATGATTTTTTTGAATATCTCTTTATCTTCATCTGTAATTTTTTTCTTTGCTTCCTTATTTTCCAAGATGTCCCATAATAGATCATTATGGGTGAAAATTATTCCTGGATGCTGGGCGGCACCAAAAACCAGGTCCATATTGACAATATGATCATCAATAATCTTCTCGTTTGGAGTTACGCTTTCTATAACAATCTTTCTGCTGGAAAACGTATTGTTTTCAATTATGTATTTCAGTTCATGGAGTATTTCCCTGGGCAAGATAAAAAACAGATAGATATTCCAGATTGCGAATTCATCCGTTAATAAGGACTGGAAGTTTACTGCTATAAAATCTACAATTGCCAACCATTGTTCTGAAAGCTTGGGTTCGGAATCAATTTTAATAAAAAATGCAGGGATCTTTCCCAAATAATCGACCTCAAGGTACTCGAAAGAAGCACCTTGGAAATTTTTATGCAATTCTGAAATTATATCGTTAGTTGAAAAGGTCATTATATTCTTGCTTAAGTTTATCTAGGATGTCTTGTTCGCTTAGGTCTTGGTATTCTTCAATTTTCTGAACGATGCATTTTGTCTTGAAATAATCGATATGGACAAAGTCAAAGCATGTAAATGGATGTATACCCATATCTGTGCGGAATCCCTTTTTGTCATAAGGTCTCTTGATATCTATAAGGGTTCCTTTTGCAATTTTAAATTTTGTCTTTGCAGGACTTTTAGAACTTACAATTACCGTTGAATCAGGTTTCAGGCCAAAATAATTTGATTTGCCGTATACTTGTGAAATGTTAACAGCTGTCCAGTCGTCCGTATGGACATACATAAGCCGGTAAGAATTGAAGATCTGTGATAAATTTGTAGAGTCGATCTGATCATATTTGGCAATATTCATAATTGTCAGAAATTCAAGCCAGGCAATCCAAACAGCGTTATACCCTAAGCAGGTTTTATCATTTTCGTTTACCAATAACCTTTCTTTGAACAATTCTCTAATTGCAAATGGCGTTATTTCGGAATCGATGATATACTGCGCTTTGTTTAGTAGCGTAACCCTGGCACCATCTGCATTCTCGACATCCATCGCATCCACATCCAATAAAAAAGCCTTGTCTCTTAAAAAAGAAAAATTTGCCAACGTATTAGGATATAGTTTTTCCAGTCTTCCTGCATATTTAGGATACTCAATTATTTCTCTCGCATACTTGGGCTGTATAAAACCAATTCTTCCTGCAGGGTATAATAGACTGGCCATTTTACTCTGCGTCCCGGAGAAGGTTATTCCATCGCCATTTAGGCTTAAAATTCCACCGCCGGACATTCCTTCAATATCCTGTTGATCGAAGTTGCCAATAAGCTGGGCACTTATCGAATAATTCCCTGTCGCACCGAAATTCTGTATTTCCTTTGTCTGGTATCGCTCTCCAGCGATATTTGCATTTGCCGTGTTTGGAAATCCGCAAAGGTTTATACCCTGAACAAAAATAGGCTCCTCGATAATGTTTATCATATTGCAACCGTTTAGAAAAGGTATCTTAAGGATTGCCAGGTCCGCGTGCTCATGCGGAAAATAATTTTCGTCAAGCTGCAATACAAAATCAATAGATTCCAAATCCCACACATCGCCATTATGGGTATGCCTTGCTATATGAATTAAAGAACCGTTAGGTTTAAGCTCTTTAATAGTTTCCCCAGATTCGAGCTCTTTGTCTTCATCGAACAGATGTTTGGCCGTTATTATATAGGTGAAATTTTCAGTCATAGGCTGAAAGAGACAACCACTTCCTTCGCCTACTACAACCGTATATTTTTTTAGATCGTCCTGTGTCATATTAAAATTCTATCTCCGTTGTTAATTTTAATTTCATCTCCGGAAAATCTTTAAAGTCCTCGGACTGAAGAATATTATTTTTCACGAACGCATAATTGAAATGAAAAACAGCTTCTGGATTTATGCTGATTATTCTCGCAAGAGTTCTTTTACTCGGGTGGTTATCGCCGGCACTATCACTACTGAAAAAATAATTTTGTGCTTTAACCAGGGAAATGAGTTTGCGGTTTGTATTGCTCTTACTGCCATGATGGGATACCTTGAAGATTGCAACCTTCAAGGGCGTAGACGCTGTATATCCCATTTCTTCAAGAGAATTTGAAATGCCTATCGGATGAGAATCCCCCAAGAATAAAAAATTTGTGTTTCCCAATGTGAGTATAAATGAAATAGAACTACCGTTTTTTACACTTGTGTCCTGCTTGAATTTATATTTTGGATCAGCTTCTTCTTTAATGAAATCTTTTAATGGCGTTTTCCAATCGCTTTCTTTGGCGGTGGTGTGGGTATCAACTCCTGTTTTTTTTCGGTATTCTTTTAGTAGTTTTCTAAGTTGTTGCTCATCGGGAGATAGTATCTTTATGCCTACCCCAAACTCACTAAGTTCTTGCTTCTTCAATATTATCTTTCGTTCCCATAGATTATGTTCTAAAAGATAGTTTTCGAAATCTATTGCTTCGTGTACACCAGTTACTGTGGACCTAAATATTTTTAGTCCAATACTGAGATCTGGATTTTCTGGTTCTTTCAGGTACTCTGCAATTAACTTGCCCGAGTTGAACCATACGTTCTTAATCAGCTTATATGCATCATTATCTTTTTCGAACCATTTTATAAGCCCACACATATGATCATTATCGATATGGGTAAGTATCATCAGGTCAATCATTTCGTTCCTTGATCTGATTAGATCTATTTCTCTTTTCAGATTACCAAATTTATTGGTTGACTTATCATAATATGTAGCGTCTCTGCCTCCATCAATCAAGATATTTTTAGTTACTCCTTTATCATCTGTAAACGATAATAAAAAACAATCTCCATTCTGAGCCTGAAGAAATTTAATTTTTGTATTAGCCATTAATTGGTTTTTGTTGTTCAATGAAATTGAATCCCGGGATGGAAATTAGGAGTTGATGTTTCTTTTTAAGAAAATGCGGTGTTTGAAATGGGGAGTCCGTGAGATTAATACTTTCATTGGTTAGAGTGAGTTAATTTTTTCAAAATTATCCTTTTAAAGTATTAAAGACAAAATTCAGAAAGATAATTTTTATGACAATAGTAAATAAATATCATTAAACCTGTCTATGAATTGAATGTAATTTTTTTACCGGCAAACAAAAAAAATGTTGAGATCATTTATTGCCGTTTACTAAAAGCATTCAATTTTTTTAACGACTGGAACAATCTGTGGGAACATAGCCTGACTGTATATCTCAGTAAAAGTGGCAAGAACCTAAAAGTGACCTCCATTTCAGCGCAAAACGGCCGCCAAATAGATTGCCGAGTAAATACAATATTTTCCTTTCCTTCAGAATAAATACCTACAACTACTCCTAACTGCTTTTTAGATTCAGCTATTTACCAAAACAATCGCTCTTGGACTCAAAATAGCCGAAAACCAGACTCTTCGGGTTATCTGGAACTGGCAAAAGATCTGTCTCGAAAGTCAACTTAATTTAAAGGCGATTTCCATGTCAAAAATACGATTGGGGACTTCTCCCGGTGGATTTATTTGAAGTATAATACTCAAACGACGATAGTTTTTTAGATGTGAGGCATTAGAAAATGAATTTGAATCATAACTTTTTTAGCTAAGGTTTAGCTTTTTATCCGAAAAGTTTTATATTCGTTTCGAACTCAAATTGTTTTACGCTCTCAATAGTCTACGATTCAAGGTTCAATAATTCTAAATTAATCGTATGACACTATCTATTGAAGACGTTTTTTCAAGGGAAAACATAGTTTTGAAAGTCCCAAAGATAATTGACCATTCGTTTATCGAACAATTAGTTGGACTGTTTAAGGATATGATAGCTCATTTTAAAGGTGTAGATAATATTCTTTATGCTTCTCCGAAAGAACTTCATTTGATTTTCCCACAGACATATGGTCAGAATGACAAGGAGCAGGATTTCGACCTTGTCTTTTTCGGGTATCTTACTTTGATGAAAGCTGAGTTTCCATCGATGATTATCAAGATATTTTATCCAGAGCTTATTCCTGGTACCAAATCTGCAAATCTATTCTATCAATTAGCACAACATCAGGCACATCTCCAGGTAATGTGTGAAGAAGAGGTTTTTAAATTATTTATAAATGGAGAGGAAAGGACGGCTACAACTGTGTTTCAATCTGATTCTTATCTGCCTATATTATTGGTTACTAAGGATTCCATTGAACTGATTTTTAAGGAAAAAACGGATGGAAACTCCTTTAAGCCACGATTTGAAAAACTAATAGCGGATAAACCGATCCATGATCTTTCGAAAAGAGGAGAAGGTTTCAAGATTTTGAAACAAGAGTTTAGGCGATCGATAAAGGGAGGGAAATCATGGAAAAGAGAAGATTTAAGTGCACTTTATCTTATAGAGACGCTTTCGAAACTTCCAATAAGCGTTTCTGAACTACTGAAGCTTACTTACAAGCCTAGTAAGAACAATTCTATTTATGCAATCAACTGCCGGGCCTCCTTAGTGAAAGTTCTAGAGGAATATAGTGTATTCGGTTTCAGTGACGCTGAAATTTATTGTTTCTCACTGTTATTACACATGGGAGAATTGTTTGGAATTCCTTCTGATGAAAATGAGTTGATTGATCGAATGAAAGCGGTAATGGAAGTTCCTGAAAAACTAAAAAAAGGACAGAAGGACGCTATCATAAAACGCTTTTATTTGATTTACGAAGAGAATTTCAGAAGCCTGATGCAAAAGACTAAAGGATTGGCATATGGGATTCAGGAACTAGCGAAGAATATGGTTGAGCATACCAAAAGCGGGTGTGGAATCATCACTGCTAGAATTTATAATCAGGAACGGATTAAGAGGCTAAAACGTATCGACCCTAAGTGGATATCCCAGTTTAGCGGGAGAGATTATTTTGTTGATATAAATACATTTGATTCTGGAAGTGTAGGTATCTGCTCGTCATATTTCGAGAATCTAAGCAATGAAAAATTACTCTACTCTTCAGAACTAAGCGACTTGGAATTGCAGCAAAAGATCCAACATGAGTATGAGGAGGATATTTCGGAGGTGAAGAAGTATAAGCTAAATAACTTCTTTGACTTTAATTCCATCAAGCTCTTTCATCAGATTAATCGCACAAAGGCAAGACTCGGATTATTGATCTTTTCTCAATCGATACTTAGTGAAAGTCGCGCCTTCGTAAAAGTTGCTTCTAATGATATCAATGAAGAGTATCCAAGAGGTTATGCAATGTCTGAACAGAGGGGTACTATTCGGCAGGATGATATTTCTGACTTTTACAAACTTGGAACGAATTATAACTTTATAGTTCCAATTGCCAATGGATTTGAAGAACTTGATCTAACAAAGGTTGATGACTTTCAGGAAAGCAGCACTCCAGCTTCGGTTTTTCTTGAGCTCCAAGGATATAATGTCAAAGAAGATCCCAGCCCAGCAAGAAATCTAAGTATCTTCAAGCTTCGGGCTGATTTTTCTTTCGGTGGAAAGTATCTGAAACTGGATATGTTAAAGGAATATGTTCTATCAAAGGCCAGTGAAGGTATAATTGTCTTGGATGCAATAGAACTTAGCGCGATACTCCATAATTCTAGCGACTGGGTGAGATTTTTAGCAAACTTGCAGTTTACATCAAACGGCTTGAAGGAAACAATAATTACTGGAATGGGGCAAGAGTTATATACAGAGATCATCAACATTCTCGCCATCTTCGACCGTGCGCCGAAAGGAGATGTAGGCTTCTGGAAACAAGATCGATATGTCTTATTTTATATTCCAATCAAGCATCATTTTGATCAGTTGGAAACAATAATGGATAGACAAGGTATATCAGATATATTTTGGTTCAACAGCCTGCTATGTGGAATTAAGTTTCAGCATTTTGTCAACGCTAACCTTGAGATAAATCAATATCACAATAATATGGCGAACGTTACTGTCGGTTTTGAGCGAAAAAGGGAGCCAAAACCTCCAGGGATGAAAGGTCCACTTTTTTCCGCATCAGGGAAATTACTCAACTTCGAGTTGTTGTTGGAAAATAAAGAATATATATCGCTTTTTGAAGAAACTACGCGCTCATTGATCAACGTTGAAATACAGGATTTTGCATGATAAAAATCAATACCTCTGCATATTTCCAAAAACTAAAGGGATACAAGATATCGGGTAGTCATTTTGAACTCGGTTCCAATCTTCATATAAAGGACTACTTTTACGCGAAAAGGTTGTTCTACAATAGCTTCTATACAAATAGGTTTGCCTTTCTAATAAGCCGCTATATCATTAATACATTTGAAAGGGAGATTCAAATTGCAGTTAGGGCAAGTGTAATAGACGGACACAGCTCGATTACGCTTTTAGGTTATGAGCAGTATTCGGACCTCTTAGTGAGCAATATTAGGAAGATGTTGAACGATTATTATAAGTGTCATGATTCCCTGTGCGATATCTTTAATCATGATATTTGTACTAAAGAAACATTATTTCTTAAGAATCCTGAACGCGTAAATGAACAGGTAATCTTGATCGTCCCAATCAGTACTACCTTTTCCACCTCATTGAAAATACAAACAGAAATTTTTGATAAATTCAAAGTTTCCGACCGTGAGGAGATCAATAAGAAGAATATTAAATTCTTGGATCCTGTCATTAACTGTGTTGTAATAGCACCTGAAATTTTGGATTGTGATAAGGATTTTACGAAACATCCTGTGGCTAAAGAGTATGGTTGGGGTATGGTTTCCTTGTCCGAGCGAAAAATTGCAATCGAGCACCTTGACAAAAAGATCCTTCAAAAATCTGGTACGCTAAATGAGAAGTCCCTCGTCGCGACAGAAGTGAACCAGAGGTATTTTATATCTCTGCATACCCCTTGGTATAGGATCAATTCTTGTAAATCATGTTATCCTACAAACACTGCTCAGGAGTTATGTTTGATTGAAACTCGAGCAAGCTCGATCACACCAAACCTCATCTTTGGTTATCCAAGAAGTTATCCGCACAAAAATGATCAAGATGTTTTTCCATTCTTTGACGATGGAAACGTAGCTGGATCAATGCCGATAGTATATAGAAAGCATATTTTAAAATACGATAAGAACTATATTTACTATATCCGGGTGGGCCGTTTTCTACAGCATAATCGGGAGAGCGTCTCAGAATGGCTGCGCAAAAAGTGTACACCCTTCCATCACCTTGAGGATAAAAAGGTTGTAATCATCACATCAACGCTAGGCTCTAATTCAGGATTTGTCAACCTGGTAAACGATGTTCTGTTTTCTGATGTTGCAACGATAATTCAATATAATCCGAAAGAAGAGTTTCTACATAACTTCAAAATGTTTTACACTGAACTTTTGCAAAAAGCTGATGTAGTGATCTTTGTTGATGACGTGCTTTCGACAACAGAATCAGTTTCAGAAATTAACTTCTTTATAAAACATGCCAGGTCGGATAAGAGGGGGATTGATTTTAGTCTAGGCCTGATAAATCGAGCTGGTTTTTACAACTACTCCAAGTTGGTCAACAAATTTCGGCTAGAAGATGATCCCGTTGATTTAGTTCGTGTTTTTAACTTCATAGACATTAATGTTCCTCCAATTCCTCATAGGGATCAATACCCTTATTCAGCCCTTGTGGATAAATATCGTGAACTGTCATCAAAATCTGTTCTCGATACAATGCGCTTGTATTTTAAAGAGCGAGAACTTAAATTTAAACCTGTGGATTTAAGCAAGGAATATGATAGCCTTGACGACGCAGGAAAACCGAAGTCTCTTTACCAATTTCTGATCAATCATGAATTTATGAAACTTTTCAGGACAGATAGCGAAGGTAATTATAGTCTTAAACTTCAGATCGAGGACATATTTGAATCTGATAAAAATCATGGACTAGACAAGTTAGTGAGTTTTGTAGAAAGGGATAGTGATGGAAACTCGATAAAAAGCTTCAATAAGATATACCCTGAATTTAAGGGGGAAACAGCCAATGCTTTACTTAAGCTTTGTAGTTCGGAGCCATACATTCAACATGGCAAGATAAAAGAGAAAGCATTTGGATGGGTGCTCTCTGTATTGATGCAAATGGTAGGGGAAATCAATAAGATGGCAAAAGTGCCAGACAGCTTTTTCCAGGCAAGAAGCAATAGCCGATTGTCACGGTTTTCACCATACCAAACATTTATGTTCCTGCTAAAGCGAGCTTCAAAACTTAAGATGAACTATATCTACTCGCTTGAGGTACTTTCCACAGTATCTTATGTGATTGAAGGAATAGAGCGTGTTGGGCAAGTACAATACTACAAAGAGCTTCCATCCGAGAAAAAGGATCTCTTTGATCCTCTACAAAAACTGGTGGAGGATAGCATTGAAGAGATAAAGCCAATGCAGTTTATTACCTATTATATATCGTTGTTACAGGAGCTAATTTTCGAACATGAAAGTAAAGCCATTAAAGTTGTATCTAATATCAAAAAGATCATCGACAACAACATAAAAAAAGGGAATCTCAGTGGGGTGAGAGGAAGAACGCTAAAGAATTCCTACAATGATAACTTTATTCACCTGCTAAGGCTACTAGTACTTGAGAATACCTTTATCTTTCATTCCACGTGCGAGAAATTCTTTAAGAAAAAATTGAACCTTAATTTCGGATCTCCTGATTATTCCGATTTTCTTATCGGTCTAGGGTTGAATTTTGAGACTTATCCTTTTCTATACAACAGATACATGTTATCCAACTTTATTCAGAAAGGAGATGAGGTGGAGTATAAACCAGCTGATGACATTATTCAGTCTTTCAATGACATGATGGTGTTAAAGGCTATGTTGAAAAGTGAACGAGATGAGCCAGACATGGCTAAGGATGTATTGATTGAACAAAAGCTTCAGACCATCCTTCAGATTTGCTGCAATATACTCGGGGTTGAACAAGGGGGAGCATTTTTTGCCGTCAGTTATCAAAATAGGGGAAAGGTCAAACAGCGTGACGATATTGCGATAGTAAGTAATTACTACACCAATATCAAAAGCAAACTGGACCCAGATACTTTTTCAACTAATAGCTTTCTGCACCAAGTCTTTCGTGGAGTAGAGGAAAATAAAGGTGATACACCGCTTTCTGCTTTTGAGATCTCTCTGGATGACAATGGATTGATCCATTTTCGGGATAATATTGATTTTAGCACAAACGAAGCTTACTATTTTTCCGAATTCCAAGAGAAGCTGTACAGTAAGATTTTATACCTACGAATTACGGAGATCAAGCCATCTTTAGATGGAAAATCTTTTGAGGCCAGGCCGCAAGCGGTATTGGGATTTTACTGCAGTCCATTAGAAGCAGTGCCAAGTGATCTGTTTATCAAACAACAGGAGGATATTCTTGATAGGCATGTAAATAACCAGGATAAGGAATACACTGAGTTTAAATTCAAGGCAGTAAACAGTTCGAAAAAGACTTACCCCACAAAGGTCTACCAACGACCTTACCAGCGGTTTGATCCCAAGCGTGTCAGGCAGCTATTATTGCTTCGGAACGACTTAAGTGATTTTATAAACCATCACTTGAATAACGATAGCCTTCGTGCCTACATAGAGCTATTAAATAATGAAAAGATTTCGACTAGTTTAAAGCATGGGATAGGTGTCTATGAAGATCTGTTCAAAAAGTACACATCAATTCTTAATGAAGATGCCCGTTTAGTGACCCAGGTAAATGTCCGAGAAAAATTGGAACAGGGGACTGTCTTCCTGCAGACGGTATTTTCTTATCTCACAAACAAAATGCATCTTATCTCTCTAGCCAATGATGCGATAAAACATAATGGCTTTGAACAAAAACACAGATTTGAGCAAATTGAGTTAAAAACGTTGGTGGAGGGTTTTAGAAAAGCAGTTCCTTTTATTTTTCAGCTTGATCAGGATAATATTAGAGCATTAACAAGTGAGGAAATCTTTTTTGATTCAGAATCTATAAGCGAAGTTCATCTGCAAATAGAATTTAATATGTTTCCCAAGCTATTCGATGAGCTGATTTTCGAAATACTTTATAATATAAAGCGCCATGCGGTTCTGGGAAGCAGGTCGAGAATAAGCGAAAAGAACCCGCTCGAAATCAGGATTTTTACTGAGCAGATCAAGCAGGTAAGATACTTATGCGTTAGTAATAATTTTTTACTCAAGACCCCAAGGTATGTAAGGCATCTAAACGAAAAGCTGAGCAGGAAGAAAGGTGTTGATGGTTTAAATCTCATTCATAATATCATATCGAGAACTATGGGAGCAAAATTACATATAGAAGCCCAATCAGGATATTTTAATGTTTACATACCAATAGAAACAATCAAAGAAAATGAAAGTACTGATAATTGAAGATAAGCCCGGGCACTTGCAGGCAATGCAGGCAGTGTTGATCCGAGCCGGACACGAGGTATTTCCAAGCAGTGTCGAACGTGAGAAATTGAACGAGCATATTATTGCGTGTTTTGAGACCGGAGTAGATGTTTTTTATGTGAAGGAGGCGACGGATTATATTCAGAGTTACATCGATGGGATCAACCCGGATTTAGTTTTGGTTGATTATGAGCTTAAGGAAAATACCGACTGCGTGATTGGAACGAGTTTTATTGAAACTTTCCTCGAAGAAAAAAATATTGTCATTGTCACTGGACAAACTGATAGCATGCTCAACAACGATATTATAGCATCTATCGGCAAACCATATCCAGGTACAAGACGGGAAGTTTGCTTCAAGGACAAGGACGTCAGCCCAAAGTTCCTTAGATTGCTAATGGAAAAAGTCAAATTATTTGAAAATGATGATGAAGATAAAGCTGTAAAATGGAGAGAACAACAGCCATGAATCCTGCAACATTCCAATCACTCAAGTCTGCATTCACTACCAAAAATACTGAATTTGAAAAGTTTGAAAGAGATCATAAGGCAAAACTTCCAAAAAAAAGAAGCGAGTATGAGGAAGTGCTAAAAGAACTTACCGAGATACTCTCTCAGTTTGCACACCTGCAGTATGATTTTGTCCAGCTGGAAGTCGAAGAGAAATATAAGGAGTTTAAAGCCCAGCACATTGATGCCATAAATATCGTCATTAACCGAATTCAGTATGTTTATATAATGCCACTTTCCTTGGCCCTTGGAAGAAACTACAACAAGTTCAATTTTCGCGTGGCCGTGGCTTCCATTTTAATAGGCGCGGCAATTCCGTACATAATCTCAGGTATTTGTCAATGGGTAAATCCAAGTGCTGAAATCTCTACAAAATTGAAATCTAAACAGGATGTTATTGAGAAGAAAAAAATATCTCCAGTCGTCAAAAAAGCCGTCCAGAATCAGAAAATTAGAACTGAGATTAAAAAGAAATAGGATAATTAATTAAGATTACTTTCTATCTCTCTATGTTTTGGCCAGGAAAAACTCTATTTTGAGTTTAGCTAGAATATGTACGTTTATTATCTAAATGTTAAGATTCTTTTAATTTGCATTCTGAAGATTGTCTGTTTTTTCTAACTTTAGGGAAGTGATTTACTACATGAATAAAATAAACCCAATAGACGATTTTCTCTCTAATTTCCCACTCTTTACCCCATTTATGGCGGTGGAAGAATATCAAAGTCAAAACCAAAGCTATACTGATCCGTTTGAGCTGCAGGGTACCTCCTTCAGGTTTTTTTGTGAAACAGAAAAAACTGATGCCACTTTTGAACTAGAGATATCAGAAGCAACCAAAGAGCATTTTGGGAAATTACCAGGGGACAGGATACCATCCGAACTCATTGATGAATTGGGTAAGCTTGACTATATTCATCACTTTAAGGGTAAGTGTAGATCCTGCAAATCATATCAAGTGGATTTTCTACTCCATATTTACTCTGACAATCCTATTCCGGTGCGTCACAGCAATATTGTAAATAAAAGCTCAAGTGACAGAGCTAATATCTATATCGAAAAGCTTGGTGGGCCGCCCTTGAAAATAAAAGTTGATAAAGCTATCGAAAAGTATTTGGATAGGGAGTCAGGTAGCTGGTACTATAAAGCAAAAAAGTCTCTTGTTGACAAACTTGGAATCGGCGCATTCGCCTACCTGAGGAGAATAATTGAAAAAGAACTGAATTCAATTGTGGAAGATGTATCGAAACTTGAAGGAGCTGATCCAAAATTAAAGGAGATAGTATCAAAGCATGTGAATTCTAAGAATGCACACCGAGTCTATGATGACATCTATGATTATCTTCCACGATCACTTCAGGTATTGGAAGAAAACCCGTTTAAAATTCTTTATAAACAAACTTCTCAAGGCCTACACAATCTCTCTGAGAATGATTGTTTAGAGCGCGCACAACAGCTAATTATTATATTTGAATTTGTAATAAAGAAAATATCCGAAGAACGTTCAGAACTTCTCACCATTAAAGAAGCTATTAAATCCTTAAAGAGAATTACTTAACCCAGATTGATGAACGTTTGAAAAAATAAAGAGTTAAGTATGTTCTACCTATTAACATCGATTAAATCGATTGAGCGAGTTTTCTTATAGGTGATTATTCGAACAAAGTATACGTATGGCAACTTAAGGCATTAATCAATAAGGTCAAGCTCTGCAGCAGGTTTATGCCCCGGCGAAGAAACGTCACGAAATTCAAGTAGAGGAATAACAATGGAATTTTACTTGTAAATTGTGCCGTTTAATTTTCGCTCCATCTGATGAAAAATATTGTAAAATTTTTAATCCTATTCGGATTCCCAGGTACATATTTCTTTGCAAGGTTTTTTAAGCTACAAATATTTTCTGACTATTTAGGTTTAGCGGAAGTAGGGCTAAGGGATTATTTTGGACTGATCTTAGGATCGACTGCAACTATTCTTGGAGTTTTGATCGCTATTTTGCTCCTAGCTATCCAGTTTAGCAAAACTTCCTCATTGCGTCGTAAGCAGGAAACTGTTTTAGAGGATTGGAAAGTGTTTACCTTTTCAGCGCTTTCTATAGCTGTAATCGTGCTGTCGGTTTTTGCTTATATTACTGTAAATAGCGTAACCCAACCAGGAGCTATCAATATTGGCTATTTAATTACCTATCTTTTTTTAGCTTTTGTTGTTTTTCTTTTTCCAGCAGTAAATACGATCCTATCGACCTCGGATCATTTCTTCGGAGAAAGCCAAGGCTCAACATTTCTTCATGGATTTTTACTATAACAATGTTGTCAAGCGGCTTGTTAAACCTAAAAGTTAATGTGTCAGGATAATCCTTGTCTGGATATTTTTCCCGTAACTGTTTTTCAACCTCCTGCGCCCTTTCATAATAAAAAACATTTTCAGTTTGATGGTAAAGCATATAAAAAGCCGGTAGGCCATCATTGAGTAGGTAGTTAAGGTTTGAAACCTTAATTGCAAACGAAATACTGCCATCGTTGTTCTTTTCAATCGATTGAGTTGCCTTTAACTGAATCGGAAACCTAATGTTGGTGTTATTCGCATTTGACTTAATTTCAAGAGACAAATCCACACCTTTATCATGCTGAAATTCATCGCGTATTTCAAAATCATGAGCACTAAACATATCCCGAAACTTACTTCTGGAAAGTGTCTCTAAATTTGCATTTACATCCGATTTAGGCAGTGATTGGTTATTGAATTCATCTCTGGTCATTTGTTCTGGGACTGATAAGCGAAGTTATCGAATTAAAAAGTGATTTTATATTTTCATAAGGTTATCAGACGCTAGACCATTAACAAAAAAATCTATATTCGTATTTTATTAACTTGTTGCTAAATATTTTATCCCAAATATCATGCAGAGAAATCCAGTAAGACTGGGGGAAATGAATATTGTTACTGATGAAATGGTGCTAACTTTGGTAGGGCAGCACATCGAAAAAGCATTTTATAAAATTTATTTGCCATTTAAAAACCGAATAACAATGGGCTTTATCAATCAGCAGAATTACAGGTATCTATGCGACGGCCTTACTTATGAAAGCAGTGATTTGGAAGTTTTAGAAACCGTGCTTAACGCTTACAATGAAAAAACAGGTCATATTGATGCCATTATAAAAAGGAAATAAGCACTATGGTTTTCAGCATAAGGTCGAGTTACCAGGGAATCAGATAATATTTAATTTGGATGTCTATATGACAGCTGATGGGAAGCAGCTGGTTACTGCCGATGCGATGCAAATTAAAGATACAAGTGGCCTGCCACCCGGTCTTCACCTTAATTTGCAATCTCCGTCTTTAGATGTTCCTCAGAGGATCGAAATACCGTTGAAATATATTTTGAATGGACTACCAACTCTATCTGGAACGCATATGGTTTACCTTCACGCGCTGCAAATTAACGATAAGGAGACTTTCGTATATTATGGAAAGACTAAGCGAGGATGGATGAAAAGATATATTGAACACGTCAAATTAGCCATGAAGGGATCAAGCAGAGAATTTCCTGGCTTATATGGAAATGCAATTAAGAACAGGTATAATCAGCTATTCGGAAAACCTCTGGACCCGAGCGGCCAAGTATATACTGGTTCGTATCATGTAGTATGCGTTGCTGGACTCAATGGAGCGGATGCTAACGAAGTAGAAAGATATCTAATTAAAAAACATAGCCTCTCAAATGCTCAAGGTTTGAATATGGTTTAAGCAAAAGCACAAACTATGAATGGTCCACTTGAACAATTGGTAAAAAGAGTAAGAAAACTAATGAAAGATCCAGATATGAGGAGGCCTAATAATATACACATGGGGAATTTTCCAGGAGGCTGCTGCGAATCTGGATCGGTTATCCTGGCCTGTATCCTCAAAGACAATCAGTTTGGTGACTGGGACTTGGTTTGTGATGGTACTTTAGGCCGCTCCCATTGCTGGCTAGAGTTGGACGATCTTATAATAGACATTACTGCCGACCAATTTGATCCCAATATCGATAAATGGATTTTCAAAAAGGGACAAAAATATTTATCTAAAAAATTCAAAGAAACCCGACGAAAGAAAGCATCACAAGGTAACTGGGATTTAGAAATGCTTACTGTTTTGAAAAATGTTAGAACCCGGATTTAATATTTTAAATTAGCGAATCCAGCCACCAAAAAGCCAATACTCATACCACCGAACAGCGCTTCTATAGATGCTACTACCCTTAAAAAGTCTTTTGGTGTAAAATCGCCATAACCTAACGTCGTGAATGTTATAGTACTATAGTATAAAGAATCTGCGAAAGACATTTCCGCCTGAAGATTTGGCATATTCATCGAACTCTGATTGTAAAAGAAGGTAATACCACATACTAAAATCATCAAAAGAGACCAACCTACTATATTAAAAGGTCTTCTTCCATATCCCCAATAGAGGTCATTAAGTAGTGAAAATAAGTACCGAGCAGTTACGTAGGCAATATTTAAAAGAAGATAAAACTTTTCCTTAAATGCAGAAATTTTAAAGCTCGACCTGATCTGTTGTGTAGAAATTGCATCGAACAGAGATAGGCGATCACGTCTCTTTTCTTTCAAGAAATATATAATTGCATTTCTATCGTCTCCTTGATCTGCATAAGTCTTTTTCAAAATCTGATAGGTTGAAGTAAAACCTTGTTTACCCATGTGATCAGCATGCACATCATGAATATGAGTATTATTTAGAACAGCATTAAACCGTCCACCGATGATCCGGATCATCCCTAGACTGGAGTCAGATATTTTCCCGCTAATATTGGTTCTATAGAAATTCCACTGCGCTATATTTGAATCTTTTATCCTAAGATTGGCAAGTGAGCAATTACTAAACTCAACTAAGGGGTACTCCAGATTTTCGCAGGTCAGATCATCAACGATACTGTTTTCAAACCTGAGCACCAGTCCCGCCGAATTGATATGTCCTTGAATGGTCAGGTAGGATGCGTTAACAAATTCAAAATATTTAGGATTTATCAATCCAACGGCATTTGGCTGAATGGTAATCCCGCCCACTTTTAACATTTCAAAGTTATCCAAAATCGATATTTTAATCGCGGTTGAACGAATCCCTGAAGCGCTGGTATAACTAAAGACCTCTTCATTACTCCGAGTGCCAAAAGCCTTAATTCTAGTTAGCTCGCACCAATCCAGATAGCTCATGAACTTCTTTTTCAAAACGAATCTTTCTTCCTTTCCCCACATTGTACTTATCTTGTTGGAAAGATCAATATCTGAAAGGAAATCTCCGTTTGAGTTTTCTCCTTCTTTGTAAAAAATATATTTTTGCTTGTCGTCGTCTCTAGCATCCTTTAAATTCACACAATTACTAATGCCGTATCGCATAAGCGCATCATCTGATAATTCAAAATTTTCCTTCCATTCAACAAAACGGTTAAGCTTTTGAGCGAAATGGTCAAGTATTCTTGGTAAATCATATTTGACCCTCCATGCATAAAAAGTAGTGGGTTTCATGCTCCAGATTTCTTCAGGAGTTAGCTTATCTTTCTTTAGAATTTCCTCCCGTTCAATTTCATCTTTCATTTTCTCCATCTCATTGAGAAACCCCCTCATATATTTCTGAGCCTGTTCAGGCCCGATGCCTAATTCGTCGAAAATAGGTTTAGCAGATATCATTTTCTGTGGCTCTGCTTTTTTATTACCTGAAGGCTTATTCTTTTTCATCAAGATTAAAAATTTCAGCCATTAAGATACAGTTTAATTTTTTGGATAGAAATCGCGTATTTTCTTTGGAAGATCTATGGTCATATTAAATTCTTTTCAACTGAAACGGATAAAAAGGCCGTGAATTTCGGGTGCTCCTTTCTCTGCGAGCGCATAATGTTCTGGCTGCGCCAGAACACCCTCCGGGACTTATAGCTCTCCGTTCTCTATGCACCCGTTTTTCCGGACTTTCTTTTTTCCGTTTTTTCTTTTGAAAAAAATTTTTTTGGAAAAGGGAAGAAGATAATTATAAGGTTTTCAAATTAGAGACGGTGTAGTGCAGCCGCAGAATTGCATTTAGGATTATGAAACATGATTTTCATCAACGCAGGGAAAACCGCATTGCAGGTGCGGAAGAAAAAGCTTCAAAGAATGAAGCAGAATCGGACAGATTATATCAGCTCAGTCAGAAAATGGCGGATGCGATCCCGATGGGACAGCCTATCCTTATCGGGCATCATTCCGAAAAGTCTGACCGCAGATATAGGGATAAGATATCGGGTGCGATGAAACGGTCGGTTGAGGCGAACAATAAGGCCGCATATTATGCGGAGAAGGCGGACAGCATCAAAAACAATGATGCCATCTTTTCGGACGACCCCGAGGCGGTGGAACAGTTAGAAGAAAAGTTGAACAGTTTAAAGGAAATGCAGGGCTTTATGAAAGCGGCCAATAACTGCATCAGAAAGGATGATAAGACGGCTTTTTTAAAACTAAAGTATGGTAATGATGAGATGTGGGAGGAGCTTATACACGATAAATTTGGGGGTAAGGGGTTTGCCCATTTTACCTTAACAAACAATAGTGCCAATATCAGGCGTATTGAAAAAAGGTTGTTGGCTTTAAAGAAACAGGGGCAGACCGTGGCAGTTGATGCAGTAATCAACGGGGTACGTATTTTGGAGAACAGGGCGGCCAACCGTCTTCAGCTTTTTTTCAATGGAAAGCCCTTGCAGGAGGTAATCACACAGTTAAAACAGCACGGCTTCCGTTGGTGCAGATCGGAGGAGGCGTGGCAACGGCACATCAGTAACAATGCACTTTATTGGAGCAGGATCATAGCCGGAATGGTAAAAGCATAAGCAAATTTTTGGACGGGCAGGGTTGCTCTAACTACCCCCCTTTTATGGTAAGTTAAGAGTTAATAATTAGTTAGGCCACAATTGGCCTAGCTGATTTAAGGGGTCTGGATGCCATCCTGTTTAGCCCGAGAAAGACGGGGGAATTTGAATACTTATAATTAAATTTTCTGTATAGGAACAAAATACAATTATGATGAAAGTTATAGGTCTTGCAGGCAGGCCGATCAGGGTGAACGATCTGGAAACAGCGATCACGGAAGCAGACCGTTTTAGAAATCAATATCACGAAGACCCGAGGTTTGCGGAGCTGGATAAAAGGCTCCGCGCATATTGGGAGGATTTTTATCAGAAACTTATTGTTTTGAGGTGATATATGAAATCGGGCGCGGCCGTCCGCTGGACGGCCGGAAGCCTCGCGTCCTGCGGACACTCGGCTGGAATAATCCATCAGCTCCTAGATGTGACCGGTTTCTGTCTGCGGTTGCTTTGGTCTTTGCCAAATTTAAAATCCCACGAGACTAGATAAATGATCTAAATGTAATCCTGCAGATATTTTAGTTTGCTTTCAAACGTTTCCGACGTTCAAAATGTATCATCACCTTCACCGTTTTATGTCTAAATTTCAGAAGCATTTTAATTCCTGTTTGCCGGATCAGCGGTGATGAGGCAGGGTTTTTGATAATCATGCATATTTAAGACAATGTCTGGTAAAATTTACAGAATATAAAATTTGTTTCTCTAAGGAACTATGTTTTTGCGCATGACTATATTGGATTTTCGTTAATGAATAGCCTAAATATTGTTCTTCCTAGCAATTATTTACTTAAGGTTTATGACATTTCACCCCACTATCTTAATTATCCTTTTGTTTCATTCTTCCTGAAAAGATAGTTCAGATCCAGCCGCTGAAAACATCGAGTGTTTTCTAAGAGAATGGGATCACTCATCGGCCTTGATATTTTTTAGATACCTGTTTTCAAAAAGTTCAGAGGAAAGCCAACAGCCTAACACACTATAGGGGTAATGCGGTTTGTCGATGTTCATTCCGATTACCAGTTTTCCCTTTGCGCCATCCATTCTTGCATCATAAAGGATATCACCCATAATATCATCTCTTTCCTCCCGTAAGCGGTCATAATAACTGTAACCTGCTATAGTAAACTGACGTTCCTTATCGGCAGTTTCCAGCAAGATCCAGTTGTGGAGGAATTCTGCTTTTCCGTTGTGCATTTTCTGTTCCTGCTCATCGACGAACTTTTCAAGGTATTGCTGCAGATCTATTGGTACGTTCAGTAGGATATAAGATGTTTCCAGCCAGGTCTGGAACTGTTTCTCTTCCAGCCTGATTAGCATGTCTTTCCACCACCGGGTTTTGGTCAGTTCGGGTTTGATAACCTTTTCACCGTGTGCTGTGCCGATAATATAGTTGTCGAGTTCCTTGGATTTAAGATCCATTTTGAACAGGCCGATTTTTTCCAGGTCTTTTCCGAAGTTGAAGCCTTCGTCAAGGTACCAGGCGAGAAGATCCAGTTCATCGCCCATGTACTGGATATTTGCTTCGAGTTCACGGCGGCGCTGCAAGTAGTGGATTTTTTCAGCTGCAAAGGGCAATAGGTCAAATACAACCTGAAGATCAGTTAGGCTGACGGAGGTCGCAAGTTCTTCGATTTTTTTATCGGTAACGCCAGCATTGATGAGCTGTTTTAGGTTGCTTCCCATCATGCCCAAATGGGATAGAGTTACCCCCAGGGGAATAAAGTATTTAAGTTCAGCTGAACTGAAGCGGTTATTGGGGCCTTTTTTTACTTTAAGGGACAGTTCGCCCGGGTTTTCCTGCAAGAATTCAATGAAGCGCAGTGCCTGTTCGGAGGGTTCTTCGATAAGCTCCCGAAGGGTTTTGAACAGGCGGTCGGGCGCAGCGCGTTTTGCAGGTGGACTGACCGTGCCAGCCTTTGCCTCGATGACTAGGGCAAATTTATTTATAATAACCAACAGGTCATTTTCATAACGTTTTCCGTCTTTACCATGCCAAAGGCTGCCGGGATAGACCTTTGCCATGGGGAACGAGGAACGGAATAGTTTAGCGATCTCGTTTTCCAGGTAAGTGCCTCTGATCTCATTGTATTTATTGCGCAGTTTTTCATTCATTGCACATAGGCTTTCCAGCAAGCCCATGCTAAAGTGTGTCATGACCGACCATAGTCCACTAAAGATTTTCTTTTCATCAAGCTTTATAAAAGGCTTCTGCTGTACGGGATTACTGAGCAGGAAATGGTCGGGATCAAAATCTGCGAGGTCTCCGAAATTGAGGCTGATCAAGCCGAATGCTTCCTGTAGTTTTTCTGCCGAAATTTTTCCTTCTGCCAGAGATTCCAGCGTCGGGAAATCAAAGGTGAAAAGGTCTTCGAGAAATAAGTCTGAATGCATGAGAAACATTTGTTTTAGCCTCAGACTGCTCTTGCCGAACATCTTCCAAAGCTTTTTGCGCCCCCTTTGGTCCGTCTTGCCAGTGGGGAAATGTGCTTCGTAAGCATCAAAAATCTTCTCGTAATGGTTATGACGCATGATTTCGACCGTTTTTAGTCGGTGTATGTTGATGCGTTCCTCTACTTCTTCGGTCATGCTGTAGAGCAGTTGGAGGAAGACTACCGGGTCAAAGCCATGGTGGGCGGTAAAAGCTGGACTCACTGCTGCAGCAAGATCAAGGGTTACCTTTTTCATCTGGTGGTCATAAGACCAGTTTCTCACAGCAGTAGTATTCATGATCATTTCCGTGCGGAGCAGATGAAAGGGCAGGTCGTCTGCCGAGAGCACTGATGCTGGGAAATTGAATTGCTTAAGGCGGTAGCATTCGCCGATTTCCATAAAATCCTTTTTGAACTCACCAACTTCTGCGGAGAAGGGGCGTACATCATAGTTTCTTGGAAGCG
This sequence comes from Pedobacter sp. W3I1, assembly GCF_030816015.1. Taxonomy (NCBI): domain Bacteria; kingdom Pseudomonadati; phylum Bacteroidota; class Sphingobacteriia; order Sphingobacteriales; family Sphingobacteriaceae; genus Pedobacter; species Pedobacter sp. W3I1. The sequence continues at coordinate 4,477,855 of NZ_JAUSXN010000001.1, read as the reverse complement.
TCAGGGCAAAGGCCTGGAGCAGTTCTTGGTAATAGGGTTGGAATTCTATAGAACCTTTCATCGCTTCTTCATCATAGCCTGCTTTTGCTACCATGAAATAATAGAATACGAAGGATATCAGCTTGGGTTGGTCGTGTGTTCCGATCCAGTATTTTATCTTATGGTATTTTTCCGTGAAATTTTCCGATGCATTTTTGCCAATAGTCTTGAGTGCATCAAGTCTCTCCTCGAAAGTGCTTTCTTCAGTCCCGTCAAAGCTGGCTTCAAAATATTTCATTTTGATCGGATCTGGTGCCATGCCATTGGATCTCATGGTTTCGGTCAATTGCCGCAGGGTAGGGAGCTTAGCATTTTTGATCTTTTTTTTTGTCTTTTTCCGGGTTCTGCTTGTAGGCATAGATTTGAGCGTTTGTGAGATCAATTTACGCCATTTCTGCTGTTTTTAAAGGTTTGTTATCAACATATTTTTCTATTGTGAGAGATGAAACTATGCACTTTCAGTGCATAGTGATTTAGTTGCTTTTTGCGCCAATGCCCCCCGTCTTACAATCAAAGTTAGGTTGATTCATTCTGGTAGAAATATAAACGCCAATTTGCCTTAAGGTTACTGGAATCGACGTCAAAGTCCGTCAGGGCAAGATAGAGGTATTGTTAATGGTATACTTAGATGATTAGGGTACCAGAAAACGGCTTAGTGAAGACAGAGATTCCAGATCGTTTCGAAATCTTTGTTAAATCTGCCTTTGCTGTTCGTTAAAATCTTAAGCTGTTTTGGAGCTTAGCTATATATTTATATGTTAATTTAGGTTGAAAATGCTTGATGGAATCCCTTAGTATGCTGACGACTGCTTAACTTCTAACTCTTTTGCTTTAATGTTGTATCCTTTTTTGTTTGAATTGATCAATACAGTAAATATTGCTTCTGTGCCATCGTCATTTAGCCATCAATTATGTAAATTTGGATCCAAAATAGTTCCCGTCTGATAGATTTCATGTAAATTTTCAAATGAATATTGGAAATTCTTATTATATAATTCAGCTATATAAGAATAAAAATTGAAGCGCAATAGATCCTTATTCCTAAAATCATATCCGAGGTTTGACACGATAGCAGCCTTCATGTCGATAAACCACAAGAAAAACTAAGAGCCTGTATCCACGGAATTTCAAAAACATAGTAATAATCAAATATGTAGTTCATCGGATACAAGGAAGACTGCAAAAATATACTAAGCATTGGTTAAAATCAAGGAAGTTGTCGAATAAATTAATGCATAATTTTGATTGCCTATGTAAATAACTTCTTATGAAATTTAAACGCTCGATATTTAATCACTTATCAGTAAAAATAGCTATATTATCTCTATTTCTTCCAATATCCACCTACGCACAAGAGCAAAAGGATTTGGGCGTTGGGACATTTACACTCCAATACTTTTACTATCCAAACCATGTCTTTTCAAACGATAGCACAAATAATATACTTTTAAAAAGGATTTATCATATAAAACATCACAGAGTAATCATTAAGACAATCGGCCCTTTGGAAACGATTCAAAAAGATACTGTTGAAGTATCTTCAGAAGATAAGGATATGGAAGTAAAATCCAAGATGGAAGCTAAGGCGCTTTACCCGATCTATTTAGCTGATTATAAAAATAAAGATTACTTCATGTTTTTTGAGCATACAAAAAAAACATTTTACTATCGGGACTCACTGAAAAATCATCCTGAAGACCTTTATAGCCCTAAGGCCAGTAATATTGTTAAACCCATAATAATTAATATTAAAGGTGGAGAGATCAACATTGCAGGCAAGCGTTGCTTAACGGCTCTTGCTGTTACAGGAACAGATACCACTAAATTTTATTACACTGAAGAGAAACTCAAATTTGTATCTCCCCTTAATATAATACCGGGTGTAAAAAATCCGATTTTAGGTATTCAAACTTTACAGAAAGATGGTAGGGCCTTTGGCCTTTTTATAATCAACATAAAAGATGAGGAGCTACCTAACGATACTTTTACGGTTCCTTCAACAGCCCGATTAAAAACATGGGATGAAGTTATGTACCTAAGCAAAACTCCAAACTAATATTTGGGATATATATCTGATATCCGCAGACCTCTTGCAACAATATTAGTAATAAGCTTCAACGCTGAAAGAATCCTTTTCTGATAAAATATAACATCACAGCCAAGCAGGATAAATGTAAAAAACCAGAAACATGAAAACAAACAAAAAACTCTTGATTAACCTCCTATCAGTTATTTTTCTTATAACACTATTAGCTTCCTGTAGTAAAGAGAAAATTGATAAGAAAGAAACATCTGATATTGAAGTTTCCGATCAGCTTTATAAACAGAAGCTGCAAGCATTAACAGTAAGCAATAATTCAAAAGCACAAGAATTGGGGATTAATTTTATTGCTGCGAAGGATACCATACGTCAAAGCTTCAAATCCTACCAACAGGCTTATGAATTTATTGCCGCACTAAAAAAAGGTATTAGCTCAACTCGGGTTGATACAGCGACTACAAGTAAATCTCTAAATAAAACCATGTCAAGTCTTGCGGTGGCTAATGGTGTAGACAATGTCTTCTATAATGTCAATTGCTCAAACGCGGCCCCTATCAGTGGGACATGGGGAACCGGCTCCATAACAGGTACTTGGGTAGTGAGTGGTTCTCTTGGGTATTCATATACCCAAAATAGTTCAACATCCCCCAAAGTTTACAAGACTGTTATGCCCATTGGAACTTCTCTCTCCGTTCCTTTTATGGCGTATTCAGGTGTAGGTGCAATGACAGCGTCAGCTGGTGGGTGGAACGGATCTGCTGCATCTTATACTATGCAAAGAAATGCACAGGTAACCTATTCGATTACAACCGGGGGAACTACAATCAACGGATCGGTAGCACTCGTCATTACTTTTACCTCTAATATTTCTTGGACGCCGGCACCCCAAACAGTGTATGTTAATCACTCAATGTCTGCACAAGCTTATTAACAATAATTGACCATCGCTGTCCTGCCGCTGTGATGTTAATCTAACAGAAACTAATGCAAAAACAGGCTGTTTATCTGCAATAAGTCAGCTCCTGCATTGCCATAATCGTCAAATGCAATCATAATTTTTATGTCAGATATTAAGCGTAATATATTAATCGCCGCTCTTATTTAGGGTTTCTTTGACTAAAAGATAAAAGCCAGAACAAGAATCAAAAGCCCTATTGAGCCGCTTATTTCCAATAGATAATCTTTCATTTACTTAGATTTTTGTTTTTCTGTTAACCCATCATAAATTTTAAGGTATCTCTAGCAAGTTGCCCGGCTGATTCTCGACCTATCCAATTTCCGAACAAGAACAGTTTCACCTTTTCTCAACTTTTCAAATAATTTAATCAACTCTGGCCGTTCTTTAGACTTACTGGAAATTTTTTCCTGGAAAATAATTTCGCAACCTACTTTATTTGAGGCATCTATTTGTAAATCCATATTTTGGTCTCGTGTGATAACTCGTGCGTGACCTATATAAAAATGTTTGTCATATGAATATATCAAACATAGATTGATGATACAATTTATTGAGGCAAGTATTTTGCTTTTTTCTCACTATTAACCTAGGACATAAATTGCCAATTGGTCACCGATTAAACGCGCTTGCAGTCTTTCCAATCGAAACGGATAAAAAGGCCGTGAATTTCGGGTGCTCCGTTCTCTGCGAGCGCATAATGTCCTGGCTGCGCCAGAACACCCTCCGGGACTTATAGCTCTCCGTTCTCTCTGCACCCGTTTTTCCGGACTTTCTTTTTTTCCGTTTTTTCTTTTGAAAAGATTTTTTGGGAAAAGGGAAAGGAAACAAAAACAATGTAAAACTTAAAATTTTTTGATCATGGAAATTACAGGAAGATTAACAGGAGATGCAACGGTAAAGACATTGAGCGGAGAACGGAAAGTGGTAAACTTTTCTATTGCTATCAATGACAGTTACCGCAGTGGTGGCGAACAAAAGAAGATTACCACATTTTTTGAGTGTTCATACTGGTTGAACACAGGTATTGCCGGATACCTTAAAAAGGGCGGTTGGGTTCAGCTTTACGGCAGGGTGGGTGCCAATGCCTACATTAATGGTGACGGCGAGGCTAAGGCATCGCTGACCTTTCATACCTCAGAAGTTAAGCTGTTAGGTTCGACGGGAAGCGGTGGAAAGAGAGCTGTGCGAACGGGTAGAAATAGAGGCGAAGGGTCGCAAAGAGGGAAGAAACGCAGCTAGACAATGCCAAGGCTTTTGACGGAGGGATTCCCTTTTAAAAGCTCATTATTATTTCAGCTACAGTTAGCGCGCTCAATTTAATCAAACTTTAATTTAAAATTTTTCATCATGTCACATCACTTAAATTATAACAGCAGAACAGATAAGTACAGTTTTTTTTCGGTAAAGGAAAAAGCATGGCATGGACTGGGTACCATAGTGGAATCTTATCCAAATTCGGCCGAAGCCTTGAAATTTGCAGGGCTTGATTATACAGTGGAGAAACGGCCTTTGTTTACTGTGGACTCACATAATCTTGCAACGTTTAAAAGTCCTGATGGGGATGAAATGTATGACGGGTTTTTGTCCGACATTTTAGTGCCGAATTATTATTCAACGGTTAGGACGGACACCGAGGAAGTTCTCGGGGTAGTGGGCAAAGACTATAAAGTGGTACAGAATACCGAAGCCTTTTCATTTTTTGATAGTATTGTCGGCGGTGGCGAGGGTATCCTCTATGAGACTGCAGGAGCCTTGGGTAAGGGAGAACGCATTTTTATTACTGCTAAACTGCCCTCTTATATCAAGGTGGGAAAGGATGACCTCATCGAGCAATACTTATTTCTGACCACTTCGCATGATGGTTTTGGGAGTATCACCGCGGCTTTTACGCCTGTCCGTATTGTATGTAACAATACGCTTAATGCTGCATTAAAAAATTCTTCTAATGTTGTTCGTATCCGTCATTCTTCAGGGGCTAACGACAGGCTTAAACAGGCGCATACCCTGATGGGTATTTCGGGTAGGATCGGGGATGAAATGGAGTCCATTTTTAACCACTGGGCAAAGGTGCGGATTACCGATGACGAACTAAAAAAACTAGTGCAGACCGCAATGGCGCCGAACAGGGAGGTTTTGGACAAACTGCAAAAAGGACTGATCGATGAAGCTTCAAGCGTATATAAGAATATTGTTGACGAAGTTTATAGCTATGCCTTGAGCGCACCCTCTCAGTTGATCGATACCGCCCAAGGGACACTTTTCGGGGCGTATAATGCGGTGACGGGCTACTATCAGAATGCCAGAAAGTTCAAGGACAATGAAGCTAAGTTTAAATCCATTATCGAGGGGACGGCCAAGCAGAGAGGACAGTCAGCCTTTGACCTGTGTCTGCATCTTGGGAGAAACGGTAATGTAGGCTTTCAGTTGAATTAATTCATCGGGAGCGGTGCTGCCGCTCCCATAAAACTTAAGATTATGAGCAGGCTAACAGAAAATACAGATTATTGCGCTTTACTGGAAATTGCGCAGACCTTGCCACATTTCGATAATTTATCAGATATGGGCATTTCGGCAGGAGATGCAGTACGCATACGCCATGCAGAGAATATTATTAAGGATGTGATCGGGAACAATGGTTATGAGACTTTATATAGAAGTAAGAGCATAGCGCTTAGAAAAATAAAGGAGATAAAACAATAAGAACAAATTTTGATAAGCATCATTCCTATGGCAAATGTTACGGGTTGGCATCGTGGAAAACCGCGGTTTTTTTCTGAACCTCGGCAGTTCTGTTCTTAGAAGATACCGATGTAAGGTTTTCAAAAATTGTCCGGCGGCGGGCTTCGCCCGCCCGTTTTTTCGGCAGCGGTTTTCCACGGCACCATTGCCTGGTCAAAAGCCGACTGCCACTATTAGGCGTTTCTAAATTGTCAATGCAGCCTATAAATATTTGGTTTCACTGGATTTGTTAGCTTTTTATTTAGTTATCTACTATTCAATCATTATCGTAGATATCATATTCACTGCTGGAAAGTACCTCAAACTTTTTGTAAAATTCGCCCCGATAGTAAAACATGTAGGTAACCGGGCTGGTCTTTAAGCCTGTTCCCGCTATATGCCAGTCAGATTCACATATTATCTCCATCAATTGGTCTTCCGTGAAATTGTATATCTCTTCATTTTGCACATAAATCAGTATACAGTTGTTTTTGCCTGCAGTCACCAGCCATCCACGCTGACTGAAATATTCGGCAAGGAGCAACGCTCTAGCCTTAGCATATTCACTTGACTCATTTATTTCCATAAAAACAAAATAAATAAAAAACCGGAAACTTAAAAATCTTACTTCAACTATGGTAAGGGAGAGGGGATGTTGGTGTTTTCAGTAGAAATCTGCATTGTTTCTTTACTTTATAGCAGAATGGGTGGGATATGCCTGTTTATATGAAAGGCAAGCTTGGTGTTTTCGTTTAAAGTATAATTTTGCGGGTGTGAGAAGCAAAAAAGGGATAATCAAATTAATGATTACCCCCATCTAAATTAACGCTCTCAACTGAAAGTTGATGTAAGGCTCTCACCCCTTACTAAACAATAATACGCAAAAAAAGGTTAAACGGTTTTAATGCAAGAAATAATTTTTTCGCATACGAGCCTCAGCAAGGCAGAGTTGACTTAATCCAAATATGCGTTCCTTAAAGTTTATAGGTAAAACTTATTTTCCTTTTTGTGTACTGATACGCATTATTTTTGTCCTGCATGGCCAGTTCGTCGATATAGCGGTTTGCCAGAACTTTATAGTTATCAAACAACTCTTTCCTGGATGTCATGTGGACCTTGCTGAACATCCAGGATTCATCGTTCGTAAAACGGTAGCATAGTTCGCTATAAATCTGTGCCCTAAGCTGCCGTGCCCTAAAATCCTGCATTCCTATTTTGACTGCTTTTTCTATCTGCGTTTTTGCTCTGGTCAGGTTTTCCAACGTACCTTTTGTGCATTGATATGGCTGGGCGAGCATCTGGTTGTACGCATAATAAATAAGGGAACGGTTAAATAAACTGAACGTATCATTTTTGTCCTTTTGAAGATTCTTGTCCAAGCTGTCAGCGACCTTAGTGTATTTGTCCTTTGGGGGCACCTGAAGCATACCGTCCTCGACGGTTGAAAGCTGTCCAAAAACGGTTTTGGTCATTGGAAGCTGACCATGGGATTTCACGGCTAAGCAAAATATGAATATAAGGGTGGTTATTATTGTTTTGTTTTTCATATGGTGATGTTTTAGTTAGGGTTATGGTCATTAAAATAGTATTTGGCCGCTATGGGCCGAGCCTGACCAATATCTTCAGTTCGAAAAAATCGGGGTTTATTACGCAGTCCATTTCGGCATCTTTTCCATAGGCAATTTTTAGTCGCTGCCGAATATTGTCCAGACCTTTGTTCATGCTAATGGGCCGGCTTTTCCTGTCTGGCAAATTCCGCGACGTTATTTTCAGGAATTCACCGTCGTATTCGATTTGCAGCATTGCCGGGTGATTTGCGTCAAAAATAATCCCATGCTTAAATATGTTTTCGGCAATAGTGATGAGCACTAGTGGTATAAAGTTGATTTTTTCCACCCCGTCTCCGACTTTAAATTCGAGATAAAGCTCCTGCTCAAAACGACTGCGATGGAGGCTGATCAGGTTTTTAACCTGTTCGATTTCTTCCCCCAAAGGGAGCGTTGCTGCTTTGAATTCGCTGTCTATGCTGTATCGCATCAAGTTCGAAAGTGTGATGACTGCTTCAGCTGCTCTGGGCGAGGTGGCAATGATATCGCCGTATATAAAACTGAGTGTATTAAATAGTAAGTGTGGGTTGATCTGAGCCTTTAAATAGGAGTTATGGGAATGCTGGAGCTTTGCTTCCATTTCACGCTCGGCGAGCTGTAAATCAAACTTTGCTTTTTCGGCGGCTTCCCTGGCTCGGATTTCTTTGAGATGCTGCAGGAAGAGGTAGTAAAATCCAGCGTTGCCGATAAACATAAGCGACCGCCAAAGAACACCAAAAACATATCTGTAGCCCATTTCGATCTGCTGTATCGTTTTCCAGGATGGAGCGTTGATTATATGCGTATCTATGAAGTAGTTCAGTACGAGATAGCATAAAAAGGTCAGCCCGCCAATGACCGGAAGTTTCCACAGCCAGCAGAATTTTTTTCCGAATATCCATGGATAGGCCCAATGGGCGCAAAAATAAAAAAGTGCAATGTTGAGAGAGTAATGTACAAGGTAGCTATCGATATCCCCAAACTTGCCCGTAGCCACGGTGATAATAAGGATCTCTGTAGGGACAAAAAGCAACCACCCGATGAAGTGGATCCTATACCTTTTTATAAAACTCAAAATAATTTTCATCACGGCTATAATTCATTTGGTCACCCTTGCACAATCCCCCGTGTAATAACTTCTTTTTGGCTTTTTTCAGCGCCTAGTTTCATAAAAAAAAGCTATGAAACAGCAGCAGAACAGGCTGAAGAAAAAAACAGTTTTTATCTTCCGCACGGCTAGGGACCGTAATCCCCTAAGCACTGATCCGACAACGAGCAGTCTTACCATTACGGTTACCGGGACGCATCTAGGCGTGAACCGTTAATCATTCTGACAAGTTAAATCCGGCCGGTTAACAGCGTCTTTTCCTCTAAAAATTTGAGTAGCCCCTTTTTGTACGAGTTTCCCATCTGGACCTGGAATCCCTCTCCAAGGTTGATCGTATTGCCTACTATTTTCTTGATTTTTTTTGCGTTGACTACATGTGAGCGGTGTACCCTGTAAAAGAGGTCTTCACAGAATATTTTTTCTACTTCCTTTAGGGTAAGGTAGACCAACTCTGATTTTTCCGCAGTAACCATACTGACATAGTTTTTTGCGCTTTCAAAATATATGATTTTCTGTTTTTTGATGCGGGTGAGCTTTCCCTTTTCTCCGGTCTTGAAGAACTTGATATTTTTTCCCGGATCTTCGTATTTAGACAGTTCATTATCTATAATACCCATTACGGTGGTGGTGAACTTGGGAAGGGTTATGGGTTTGAGCAGATAATGGTTGGCCCTGACTTCAAATGCTTCAAGTGATCTGTTGAATGCACTGGTAAAGATTATGGCCCTGGCTTTAGACCTTAGGTCTGGTGCGAGTTCTAGCCCTGAAAGATTTGGCATCTCGATGTCAAGGAATATAATGTCGATCCGATCTTCTGGGGTAATCCCTGAAAGGGCTTCAAGAGGATCGTTGAAGGTTTTGACCAGCTCGAGGTTGGCCATTGAACCGATGTAGGAGGTGAGTAGCGAAACTGCGTGTTTTTCATCGTCGATGATCACGCATCTTATCTTATTTTTCATAAGCTTTGGTACGATTAGATGTAGATGTCTATTATATTATTTCATTTTTTTTAGTCGTTTAGTGGTTAATAATAAGGATAATAAGGTGTTCAATGTATAGACTACTTAGTCTTTTTAAATTTTTTCATTTTCTCTTGAATTTTCTCTTCGATCTGATTTTGGATAATATCATGGATAATATTTGGATCTATTTGAATTGCATAGGCTAAGACATTAATGTGAAGAACTGAAAATTGGCCAGGATTAACCAATTTTGAATGATACGCACTATAATTTAGACCCAAAAGTTTAGAGACTTTTGTTGGACTGTAACTCACTAGTTGATACATCGTAGCAATTGAACCAGAAACGAACATTGATCTGATAGAGAGGAAGTCAGGATCCATTTTATCTAATTCAATATTTTCTTTCCAAATTGTCATTCATGCTCGATTTATACTAAAATCAGAAAAGATTGTTTTATCCGTCCTCAATAAGTACGAATCATAAATAAAAATTTGCTTTTCGTAAATTTTATTCCTATTTTTATAGTTATTATTAATAGGTATTTATTAGAGTCTTGCAACTTCATATCTCAAGCCGTTGACGCAAGACAGCAGATATATACCCATAACTTTTTTAGAAATGCTATATTCGCATATCTGAATAAGTATGGGTTCTGCTGTAATTCCGTGTCAACATAAGGCTTGAGAACTGAATGAAGTTACGGTTTGCAGAATCCATATTTATTAGGTGCTGCTCATTCCATCAAGACTCGTATAACCAATACGAGCATGAAAAAAGATAATCCTTTATTCCGATTAATTGACCGATTCTTCGGGTTTGGATTGTTTGGCGTGTGCTTAGGTATCCTTATTTTTCTATCGTCCCTTTTCTTTTCTTTACGTCTGTGTCCATTTGATAGGATGTATGCAGTGAAACCCCGTAACCCTGAGTGATGTTGGTTTTACCTACAGGTGGCAACGCTTAAATTTTATTATAGATTGGGTATTGGTTCTTAACCGCCTGTAGGTTTTTTATTGGTTTGATTTCTAATCAGGCCTGGTTTCCAATTAATCAACTAACTAAAAACTGTTATGAAAAAATCGATAATATTTATCGTAGTGGCTATGCTATGCCTTTTATTTAAAGCTTATGGACAAGGCCTGCCTATTCAAAATATAAAACCATTAGCAATAGGGGATAAGGTTCCCGAAATTGTTTTTGAAAAAATCCTAAACGGTAATAAACAGCCAATTTCACTTTCTTCACTAAAGGGAAAAGCGGTTATCCTTGACTTTTGGGCAACGTGGTGCAGTGCATGTATAAAGGGTTTTCCGCACATGCAAGAACTTCAACAGAAGTATGGTAAAAATCTTCAGGTGCTTCTGATAGGGGATTCAGTAAGAGATACGGAAGAGAAGTTGACTAAGTTCCTGCTAGACCGTGAAAAAGATGGATCGCCTTTGACTCTTCCGGTAGCATACAATGATCTGCTTACGAAGCTGCTCTTTCCGCACAAGATGTTTCCGCATTACGTCTGGATAGGCGCTGATCGAAGGGTGAAAGCAATCACCCGCGGAATTGAGGTTACAGATATCAATGTGGACAGGTTTGTTGCTGGCCTGGAATTATCATTACCCAAAAAGGATTTATAATATGAAAATGATATGCTGTTTGTGGCTACGATGGGAAATATTATTTTTTCCTGGGCTATTGTTTTTGATTGTTTTCTCTCCTTCAGATATTTATGCACAAGAAAATAGGTTTGAAAAACTTACAGTACCTGTTAAGATATCTGGGAAGATTATCGTTGCTGATGCAGCAGAAAATGGCATCTATATCAGGTCAAAGACAGGGGGGACGAGTACGAGCGATTCGGTCGGTAATTTTTCCCGTACGGTGAAATTTCTTCCGGATACATTAAAGTTTTCGAAAGTAGGATTGTTTCCTATTGTTCGGATTCTCAGGAAACTGGAGGATTTAAAGAGTCCTTTGATAATCCGTATGGTTGCAGAAGTTAAGGTCCTGGAAGAAGTGCAGGTAAATACAGGCTATCAGCGTGTAAAACCAAATGAGATTAATGGAGCGGTGTCTGTCATTGATGAAAGGATGCTGGGAGCGCGGACAGGAACAAATGTTCTTGACCGTATTTTGGGGCAGACTTCAGCCGTACTGTTGAATACCGGGAAAACCAATAGTAACCCACAGAATAAAACCGGGATTTCTATACGTGGGTTGGGTACCATCAATGGGCCTCTTGATCCTTTGATTGTGCTGGATGGATTTATTTATGAAGGGGACATTAACAATATTAATCCGTTCGATATCGAAAGCGTTTCTGTGTTGAAGGATGCCTCAGCTTCATCAATCTGGGGCGCGCGCGCAGGAAATGGGGTAATTGTGATCACCTCAAAAAAAGCAAAGCTTAACCAGGCGCTAAATGTATCTTTTAATGCAAATGCGACGATTAAATCGATGCCTGATTTAAATTCCCTTTCAGAAATGACTGTTTCAGAAAATATTGAGGCAGAAAAGTTTCTTTTTGATAACGGGTTTTTCAATAACAGGATAAACAATGGTTATGCTGCCCTTTCACCTGCTGTGGAGCTCTTTTTGGCAAGACGCAATGGTAAACTTTCCGATGCAGAGGTTAATAGTAAACTGGATGCTTTCCGCTCAGGGAATCTTAAACAGGATTGGTTGAATGAGTTTTATACGCATGCGCTTACCCAGCAGTATGGGCTGAATATAAGATCTGGTACAGCAAAGCATGCTTACTCAATAACCGGAGGGCTGGATAATGCTTACGACCAGAATTATGCAGTTTCAAAAAGATATAATTTAAGGTTTTCTAATGATATTTTAATTACTCCGAAACTATGGCTATCAACGTCTTTAAACTTAAGTTTTGCATCTACAAAATCAGGAAGGCCTTCCTATGGATCTATTACTTATGCGGGCAGGCAACCTTATCAGTTTTTAAGGGATGCATCTGGAAATTCAATAAAATGGGCACAGACCTACAGACCAGCATTCGTTGATACTTTGGGAAATGGAAAGCTGCTTGACTGGAACAGTTATCCAACAGAGGACTACAAGCATGCTATTGCTACGACTTCAAGGCAGGAAATACTGGGGTCGGTTGCGCTGAAATACCGCTTTACAAATGATCTTGACTTAGAGGCAGGATACCAAAGGCAAAAGCAGAATGGGACAAATGTCCAGCATTTTGATATGGGGAGTTATTTTGCCCGGAATGTCATTAATTCCTTCAGCCAGCTGAACCGTTCCACCGGTGTTGTTAAGTACATTGTTCCTTTGGGAGGAATACTCAATACAGGTACCAGTGAGGTGAATTCCGCTACCGGAAGATTGCAGTTGAACTTTAATAAAAACATAGGGGTTTCTTCTATAACTGCTATAATGGGTGCCGAGGCCAGGGAGGGACAGACGATTGGTAATGGGAATTCGATGTATGGTTATCGGGAAGACCCATTGGTTTATCAGCCTGTGGACCTGGTGGGGCTTTACCCACATTTTATCACGGGAGCAAATCAGCAAGTTCCAAATTCGCTTAGCCTTACCAGTAATCAATATCGGTTTTTGAGTTTTTACACTAATGCATCATATAGTTATAAAGGGAAATACCGGGTTTCAGGAAGTCTGAGAAGGGACGGCTCGAATGTTTTTGGCGCGGAAACAAATGATAAATGGAAACCTTTATGGTCAGTAGGCCTTGGATGGTCACTTTCACAGGAAGATTTTTACGATATCCCCTGGCTTCCGGTTTTGAGGCTTTCGGCCACCTACGGAAAGAGCGGCAATGTTGACCTTTCAAAAACAGCACAGGCCGTTGCTGTCGCGAGCACAAATACATTGAACAACCTTCCGTTCATAAGGATCAGGGGAATTAATAACCCGGAACTTAGGTGGGAGGAACTTGGACAGTACAACCTGAAAATTGATTTCGCCCTTGCAAAGGAGCGTTTGACGGGATCTTTTTCGGTCTATAAAAAGCATGGATCAGATCTATATGGGTCGTTTCTATATGACTATACTACCTGGGGCGGGTCTGATGAACTGACACGGAACGTGGCAGATATGGAGGGTAGAGGTTTTGATGCAGAATTGCACAGCAGAAATATTTCAGGTGGAAATTTTAAATGGTCAACAGATCTTTATCTCAGCCAGAATAAAAGCAAGACAGTGAAATATTATTCTGCGAACAATAATTTGTCAAAACTGCTCAGCGGTGGCCGCGAAATTACTCCGGTTGTAGGGTTGCCGCTTTATTCAATTTCTGCATATAAATGGGGCGCACTTGATGGATTGGGAAATCCACAGGGGTATCTGAATGGGGTTTTAAGTACAAACTATTCTGCGATTGCAACAGAAGGACGTTTGAATGCTGGCAATATAAATTATATAGGCCCGGCTAACCCGGTATATTTTGGGTCGCTAATCAATTCGTTTGCCTATAAAAATCTCACGGTTTCATTCAATATAAGCTTCAAGCTTGGCTATTTTATGAAAAAAAGCAGTATCGGATATTTTGGGCTGGCGAATTCCGGCATTACAAACAGTGATTATTCCAGTAGGTGGCAGAAGCCGGGGGATGAGCAGGTCACTGATATTCCTTCATTTACCTATCCGTTAAATTCACTAAGAGATTCATTCTATGCTAATGCTGAAGTTAATATTGTTCCTGCTGATCAGATCAGGTTGGATTATGTCAACCTGAGTTACCACCTCAATGCTGAGAGGTGGCGGTTCCCGTTCCGTTCGCTTGATGTTTATCTGAATTCCTCGGACCTTGGAATAATATGGAGGGCCAATAAGTTCGGCCTTGATCCAGATAACCTCGACAGGATTAGTCCTGCCAGAGGATTTACCCTTGGACTAAAGGGGAGCTTTTAATTTTACACCTAATTTATTATGCAATGAATAATAATAAAATAATGATGGTTTTGGCCTGCTTTTTAATAGCAGCCATGATGACCAGCTGCAAAAATTTTCTGAGCCTAAAATCAGACTCAAAGTTACTGGTACCGAAAACCCTTAACGATATTCAAGGTATATTGGACGATGCAGGGCAGATGAATATCGGAAAAACCCCTTCATTTGGGGAGGCTTCGGCGGATGATATTTATATACCGACAAACAACTTAAATTCTTATTCAGAGGTTGCCCGCGATATTTACACATGGAAAAAAGTTGATTATAGGTATCCAAACGACTGGTCGAATGCCTATCTCCCTATTTACAATGCCAATTTTTGTCTTGAACTGCTTGATGAACTGCCAAGAGACGAAGGAAATGCGAAGGCATGGGACAATGCGAAAGGTTCAGCCCTGTTTTTTAGGAGTTTTTATTTCTTTCTGCTTACCATGCAGTTTGGCCAAGGTTATAATGCTTCAACCTCGAATGGTGATCCAGGTATTGTGCTGCGCATGACTTCGGATTTCAATGTCAAGTCTGTGAGATCGCCAGTTTCAGATTGTTTAGAGAGGGCCCTCGCCGATGCTACCGAAGCAGCGTCGTTATTGCCGGAAACCCCGGTGTCTGCAGTCAGGCCATCAAAGGCGGCAGCTTACGCACAACTGTCGAGAATCTATCTTTATATGCGTAATTATAGTGCTGCTTTAAATTATGCAGATAAATGTCTTAAGATTAAGGCAGATCTGATGGATTATAATAATGATACAGATGTGCTGGGCCTTGATCTTGCTGTTACATTCAGGAAGTTTAATAAGGAAACAATTTTTTATACGGAGATGGGTACCGGATTTAGCCTGCATACGCCAAGTCTTTCAAGGATTGACACCAATCTATATGCTTCCTATGGTGTAAACGACCTTCGGCGCAGGGCGTTTTTCAAGGTTAATGCATCATATCAACAATTTAAGGGGAGTTATAGCTCCAGCGCCTCTACCTTATTCAGCGGGATTGCCACAGACGAGGTTTATTTAACACGATCAGAGTGCCGGGCAATGGAGGGTGACATAGAAGGGGCAATGTCAGACCTGAATTTTCTGTTGAAGAAAAGGTGGAAAAATACAGTTACTTATGTTCCGCTGAATGCGGTGGATAAAAGCGATGCGCTGCGAAAAATCCAGTTGGAACGGCGAAAGGAGCTGTTGATGCGTAACCTCCGATGGTCGGATCTTAAAAGGTATAACCTTGAGGGAGCTGAAATCACCTTGGAAAGGAATATTGGATCAACAAAATATTTCCTTCCTCCCAATTCATCATATTATGCACTTCCCTTGCCTACGGATATCATAGAAGAAACAGGGATACCCCAGAATTAGAAGAAATTTAGGTTTAGTTAAGATCAAAGTGCAGGGCCGGATGGCCCTGCCTTTGAATCTGATTACTATCTTGTTTTGTTCACTATAGTCATCAGGTTATCGTCTGAACCTGAAATGTAATAACTTGAAGTAGCAGTGTTCAGGTCAGCCCTTAAATCTGCACTGCTTTCCAGATTTCCCGATCCATCAACAAAGCTATCATCAACGGTTATCGTACAAGGTGCCTGATCTTCGTTATCACAGCTTTCTTGTGGTTCTTCCGAGGTCCAGTTTGATTCGTCGGTTACTTCCGCTTCCGAATAATCAGGGCCATGATAATAAAAGGTAACAGGCGCTCTGTTCAATGTGCCTGTTTTTGCAAATTTAAATGCTGATTGGGTCAAGATCAATGTTAACCCAAAAATAAAGGCGAATACGCCAAAGCTGATTTTTTTTAAATTTTTCATGTTTATGAATGCTTTTTGCATTGAAAAAGCAAGCGAAAAAGTTTAGGTATTGGTGTTTTTTTACACCTGTGATTAGTTTACGGTCAGTGGGAAAAGCTGCTAGACCCACCGTTCAGTTTTGCATCGTTATTTTTCTGACCTCCTTTCTTTTTGTTTGATATAATAGACAGCCCAAAGGTTCAATGATAAAAGTGAAACGTTGAACAGCAGATGTGTTTTCCAGCTCATCTCTTTAAGCACGCCTCCGCAACTACATGGGGTTTTTTCGAAAAATCCAAGCAGTATAAGTATGATGTAAATGGTAAAAACTGTTAAAAGGAAGAGTGACGAATAGAGGCCAGGCATTCTGCTTGCCGGACGGGATAAAAGAAATGCTGTAATTGCTTCTGAAAGTGGTAGTATAACCGATAGTAAAGAAATCAAAGCGTTATTAAAATGCTGTAGTTTTAGCTGATGTCTGAACTCGTGGAATTCAAGAACCTTGGATCCTGCGGTGTAAACCCAAAGGATTATCAATGCGCTCACTGCGAAAATTAAAAACCGTTCTTTCATGCTTCTGAGATTGCTTTCACAAAATTGACTACATGTCTCTTCTTTTAAGGTTCCGCTTCACGATGAAAATTCCCAAAGTTGTAATTTTAAGTTCTTAAAGCGGAACATTTAACTTTTTCCTCCGCTTAGATACTTACTTTTAAGTGTACTTAAGGTATGCGCATGCATTCCTATAGCGTCGGCAATGTCGATAGAGGAAGCCAGCTGAAAGACATTGGGATGGATTTCTAACAGGGAAGCAAGACGATCCTCTGCCTTAAGATTTTTAATGTCAAAAGCAAGGTGAAAGAGTCTATTAAAGTTTTCCAGGCTTATTTTTTCGGTTATCTCATGGAATTCCGGAAACAGCTTGTAGAGATTATGGATATGTCCTGCGGGTATCCCCATTAATGTTGACTCCCTAATCACCATTGTACGTAAATCAAAATCTTCTTGATTTTTTTCTGAAAACTGCGGTAGCATTCCACCTTCAAAATGTAATAGCAGAATAGATTTTCCCGGCTCAAGTTTACTTTCAAGTTTTGTCTTCAATGTCCCCTTATGTATAAATGTTATTGGAAATTCATGCCAGTGAGCCCTTTCCAACGCCCGCCCGTCTGGGAGGATGATCTCACGTATAATAACCTTTAGATATGCCTTCAAAGGACTGCTCATTTGATGATAGGCATCAAGTTTTTTGTAGATTGGTTCGTAATCCATGTTTTTAAATCCAAATAAAAAGGATTTCGATGCTTGGTCAAGTGGTACTTTCTACCACCTCATACCACCCCAAAAAAATGGACTTAATTTTTTTTGATTTTATATTCCCTCAATGATTCATTTTCATGACAACGCGTTAGAACGGTAGCTTCACTGGTTATCGGGAGGGGATCCTATGTCCATGAAAAGATTAAAATTGGCTTTGGGCTTTGGCAAGCATCTCAGCTAACTTATCACTTACAATGCCGATATCGACAGAACTTGGAACGTAATAGCCATTACTGAAACTTTTCTCTGAAATTCTTTCCGTTTCAGTTGTACTGACATGCGAAATAATGTATTCATGAACCCTTTTTGCCTTTCGCTCGGTTATGATACCCACTTCTACCGCAAGAAATATAAGGTAGGCCAGCTGCTTTACCGAAAGTGAGACTTTATATTTAGCGTCGAGTATCCCTGAATTCATCAGTTCTGAGTTTAGGAAATCAAGTTGTTTCATAAAGTCAAGCTCAGATTCGAGCATCTGGAGCAGTGAAAGGTTTATTTGCGGTAGAAGTGGGGTATAGGAAATGGTGTTTTCAATTGGCACCTGGCAGATCTGCTTTTTCAGGAAGATAAGTTCCCTGAAATGTTCTGAAATGGTAACAGAATCCCTAAGTTTTCCGCTTATATTATGTAGGTAATATTCAAAGAACCTAGGATGGTTAAATTTCCAGGAAATCAGGTTATTTATTAATGTTTCCTTTGGAACATGCTTTTTTACATTCCGGTGCAGATAATTAAGTAGCTGATCGCTGAATGCTAAATGCCGAAAGCGTGGTGGATCTGCCAGTCTTAAATATAATGCATCTAACAATATTTCGATAAGTTCCTGATCTATATTGGATTTTTTAAACAATAAAACATATTCTTCAATTGTTATATCAAGTTGTTTCAAATGATCTGAAACTGTCTTTTTGGTTAAAATAGTGTTGTAATCAAACTGGTCGCGGAAATAAGTGTGTATGTGCCAAATGATGGTTTCTATTCCATTTAGCATTGATTCAAGTAGCTTTTCCAGATCGTCGGTCAGATCCCCCTTAAATGAAACAATATTTTCTATTTCCTTTGCCGTCCTTGTTAGAGCCCCAAGCTGAAAGTGGATAAAATCGGTGAACGTGGAAATGTTATTGGGTTGATGGGTATCGATCTTTTTAATTATCCTTTGCGTTTCTTCCTCTATGCCTGTCTGCGTCGTTAAATCATCATCATCCAAACTTAGGTTGTTGTTTATGAGATAGATAATCTGTCTAAAATAATCCAGTTGAAAATCCATTTTTGAAAATTTAGGAGGCGTTACATTTTCTCCTAAATTAATTGTGATAATACTTTTTAGTAAATAAACTACACTAGCAGTTATCCTGAAGGGATGAATAGCGCTATTGCCGTGATAAATTGATTAGGTAAGGATTTTTAGTGATTATATACAGAGGGCTCTTATTGCCTATAAAAATTGGGTGGTAACTTTTACCACTGTATTACAACTTGACACTTTGATCATAGATTAGTCTTTTTGCATCAACTGTTTATTGTATCAAAACCAGATTTTTCTATCTGATTTAACGGAAACCGATATGGAAAGACTAAACGCAATCCTGGACGTTTTGCTCAAAATTTATGAACTTATGCAACTGATATATACTAAGTCTTATGGCCAATTAAAACTGCCGGAGGACCAGATGCTGACCCGGCTTGAAGTGATGGAGTATCTGGGGATAAGTGAAAGTACTTATAAGAGAAAGGTAAGAAAGGGAATTTTAAAACCCAGCAAGCTTCCTGGTGGAGACAGATTTTATAAGAGTGAGCTGAGAGAGGAGTTTTTAGAAAGTAAAAGAAGGGGAAGGGTTTGATCGGCAAGATTAAAAGCGGAATTCCGATATTCTCCACGGTTTCTTATAAGTCATTTAAAAACAATGTATTAGAATATTTTCTGCCTCATAACTCTGACACAAGTCTGCCACTAAACGCCCCGGGGCCCAAAAAATCACCCCGTCCGGCAAGGCGAAAAAATCAAAATTCTTCCGAAGAAAATCAAAAAAACATTCGTTACTCAGAACGAAAGTCCGATGGAAAAATCCTCGCAGGCCTAATTTTGGCTTCATGGAAATTCCTGAACTGCCATATACCGTTCCCCGTGTAGTAAAGGGAAGGGTTATCAAAAAAGTTCCTGCAGGCAGTACCATGGAAAAAGAAGCTGCCAAACAAAGTTGGTACGTGGAATTCTTTTTTCATAATTCGGTAAGGTTTCTGGATACCGATAAGGTCATTAAAAGTTTAGGTATAGCAAGTTCATGAAAGAGCTGTAGCCATGTGGTTCTCTTCATTTTTGCTTTTAATGATAACGAGATTATGAACAATAATAACTATATTTCTGGGAATGACTGGTTTAGCTTCACACTAACTGATGGCTGGGCAGAATATGATGATGGAAATGATTCTACCCATGCTTTCTGGAATGAAGCGGAGCCATCATGGACAGGTAATTTTAGGATTACTGCTTTTCAATGGCCAAATGTAACTGATCTAAATGAGGATAAAGCTGATCCATATGTTACCCCAGAGATCCTCGAAAATGCAGGTACAAAGAAAATCAGGTTAGGTCATTATGACTGGGCATATTATAAGAAATAATCTTTCCGAGATGGGGATAATCAAGTGATTTATTATTGGATTAATGGAAAACAGAACGATATATTTATCTGTACATTCTCCGTTGATAAGAAACAAGAGATTATGCCTATTAATGAGAGGGAATTAATATCTGTTCAAAAGATGATCGCTAGTATCATAATCATTTAATGTTTTTTCCAGATAACATTCGATATTTTAAGTTTGGTCACAAAAACTAGTATTTTCATGTAATTTTTTGTGTTATATTTTTTAAAAATGGTATTTTGTGTCATCTAATAAATAATTACAGATATGTCTCTCAGAACTTTCTCCACCTATTCAAGTTTTATTTTCCATCAGCAATTTCTAAACGGGAATAACATTCCATGGATCTTTTTAATTGCTCGACCTGAACGATCAATAAAAGTGCAGATGGCTTAGTTTGTCCAAATAAATACGGATTGATTTGCTTTTGCACCATTTTACTGATTGATTACCAACTCCTGTTTTATCCAAATCTATATTAATATGAACTTAAAACACGCTTTCACTAGCACACAATCTATATGTGTACTTGTTTTTTACTTTTTTTTGTGAAAATGCCTTTGGACAAAAGCATAATATCAATATTATTCCGCTTAGTCCCAATGCTGCAGAATTGACCAAATATGGGGAAATTCCGGTAAGCAATTTTACCGGAATACCTAATATTGGTATTCCGATTTATACTGTTACATCTGGAGGGCGATAAAACTATAATAACGAAAACAGCAGGTGACTTCACAAAAAAACAATTGTTAGAGGCTGGTTATACGAAAGAAGTATTGGACAATATTTATTCGGGTCTTGTAAAAGCGGGCGAAAAAACGCTTACAAACGGCGGCTCAGGGGCATTGAATCCGGCATCTGTCGTAAGGGCCCGGCAAGTTTTAGAAATTTTAAAAACACACTTCTAATGAAAAAAATTAAAATCCAAATTCGGAATTGTAGCAATGGCTCTATGTCAATAACCAAGGAGCCAGAGGCAGTACAGGGATTTATTAGCGAGGGCGATATAATTGATGTTGAAACTAATGAAGAAGAGGACAACATTTTAATTAATGTTGGTAGGAATGATGATGGGTCAATTTATATTCAAATATGGGATGCTCGCAACACAAACTACATAATATATCATAAGGGAAAAGATATGTTTGAAGAGTATTTATAGTAAAAAATGTTGATGTTACAAATTAAATAGTGTGTTAAATTTGTTGGTGACGGAATAGCTAATTAGCCCAGCCCTCAAGCTGAGCCCGAACTGGTCTTAGCGTCCCCTTGCTGGTGCGAGCGTGTCGCTCGTACCTAGAATAAATTATAAGCCCGGCGGTTTAAAAATTCCGGGCTTTGTTATTTCTGTAGCAATCCAAGTTTAATTAGCCTTGCTTTAATGGTTCCATAGGTGCGGGAATGGAGTTTAGCGAGAGGTGCTTTAGAAAGTGGTCGCGGTCCCAGGTTATCGGGTTACCGATATCCATTGTGTCTTTCGAAAAATCAAAACGGTCGCGTTGTTTGAAGTAAATGCTACTCATGTTTTATGAATGATTCAGAACAAGATATTATGGAAGTAAGCTGATGTTTTTTCTAGATGACTGTCCCACCGAAATAGTCAAAATATAATTTGATCAATTACTGTTAAAAATAAAAATAACAAGAAAATTGTAATATCATATAAGATCCGGACTGATCATGTACGTTTGGTTTTTATATTTTAATCCGAGGCGCTATATTATTGCCGTAGAATTCTATAAAGATTGTTTCGTCATATAAACCAAGGCGTTCGTGTAAAATTCTTTGTCAATTTTAGATTTTAGGCGCATTTTTGGTAAAAAAAAATCTTTACATGCGCCTCAATCTAATTTTACCGCACGATCCAAAGTGCATGAATAAATTACATCCTGTATATCCAAAGGGCATCTGTACTGGATTTCTCTTTAACAATTGCTCGTTTGATGTACCATTCCGAGTTGAATCTGATACAGGTTTTGTAATACGGTATGTCCAAATGTGTTATTCCACTTAAATACAATACCTGCAAAAAATCAATCGCTGCTGGCTGGAGAAGCTTGTCGGCTGGGATTATATTTTACCTGTCTGCTCAAAAAACAAAACGATAAAAATACGTGATTACAAAAAAGTACCTTCGGGAGTTTGTTCTCCACTTCAAAAGTTCATCTATAACCCGCTCATCCGTGCAAAAAAAGATCTTACTTCTGCTTATCTACAGCCTCATTTTTAACCATACCGTATTCAGCCAGGGAAAGGATATGGTTTCCGTTGATCCTAACAAAGGTCTGGCCACAGCTGTTATTCCGATTTACACCTTGACCAGGGGCGGGGCGAGTTTTCCGATCAACCTGATTTACGCTGCAAGCGGCATCAAAGTGCAACAGAATCATGATAATGCTGGAATGGGCTGGCACCTATCTGCCAGTGGCAGGATAACGCGCCAGGTGAGGGGACTACCGGATGATAATAGGGGGGCTGGTGACGGAAGTTACAAGGGATGGTTGTCAAATTCCAATGGGACAGGTATCGATAATTTCACCATATCAAATGACGGTAATCAATCGGTATGTGCCGATGAGACGGCTGATATCAATTATATCAACAGCAGTTTTAATTATAAAAGCGACATGGAACCGGATTTGTTCTATGTAAATGCGCCTGGTTTAAACTGCCAGTTCGTTTTTGATAAGGACCATCAGATCCGCACCATTCCTTACCAGGACCTTAAAATAACCTATACAGTGGGTAGCGATCAGAAGATAAACGCCTTTACCGTCGTGGATGACAAAGGCACTGTATATAGTTTTTATGAACTCGAAACAACGACAAAATCTGCAGTCTGGTCGACCTTTGGACTGGCAGGAAATCCCGATTTTTTCAAAGCGGGATATTCGCAATATAAATCTCCGATAACCTATAATTCGTCCTGGTTATTATCAAGTATTTATGACTCAAACAATAATGGGTTTAGCATGAACTACGAAGACCATGGGCAGGTAGCCAGCAGCTCACCTGTTGTGCTCACGTTTAGTTCTCCACACAATCTGGACAGAAAAAACTACCAGTATTCCAATGTAGAAATCAAGAACAACAATAAACTGCTGACCATAGTGCAAAGCGCCAAGGATAGCAGCAGGATTGAATTTGCCTATGGAAATGCACAGGGTACAGCAGATTATATTGTAACCAATATAAAAGTTGCAGGGAAGGATATTATCTTCGATTATGGCCGGGTAGATGGTGCATCAGGGTATCAGCGGTCTTTTTTGACCTCGGTACACGATCGGATAAGCAGTTATCCACTGAACTATAAATTCGGTTATATCGGTTATCCCAACTTCAGCAGCTCCGTGGTTTCGGGTATCCTGCCGGACACTTCATCTAAGCAGATCGATTACTGGGGGTATTATACCAGGTTACAGACCAATACCTCGCTGACCCCTTCGCTTTTTGTCAATCCATCCAATCCTTTGCTGCCTACCTATAAAATACAGGCATCAGCTACACCTGGTACCGACTATACAATCAGCCTTCCAGGGGCCAACCGGATGGCCGATCCAGATTACACAATGACGGGTACCTTAAATAAAATTACCTATCCAGAAGGCGGATCGACTGTTTTGGGTTATGAGCTTAACGATTATTATGACCCTACATCTGCGACGGTGATCAGGGGTGGCGGTATCAGGGTAAAAACGTTGACCGATAACGATAGTAGCAGTGTAAATAACACCCTTGTCAAGAGCTATACTTACGTTAATCCCTCAACAGGCTTATCGAGCGGCAAGCCGGTTTCTTTACCTGTTTTTGCTTTTGTAAGGCCATACACAGGAACCGGGACTACTGCAGATGTGTGGAATTATTCTACCATCCGGAGCGAGAACGATCAAGCGACTGAAGATGGGTCGGTAATATACAGCCACGTTAAAGTCAGCCAGTCGGGTGAGGGAAGTTCGCTGTACGAATATGCTGTGCCAGGGACTAACTGGGAGGTGAGCACTTCGCCGGAATGGAGCCCTACAGTAAATTATTCGGCGCGGATGGACTGCTCGCTGTCGAATAATACCCGGAACGGTGCCTCCTTATATCCCTTTGGACCGAATACCAACTTTGATTTTGAAAGGGGCCTGTTAAAAAAGGTTGTCCATTATGATCAGTCAAACAAGGAAGTGAGTGAATCGAGTTATACTTACCAGCTTACCGGTCAACCATTGACAGTCACCGGTCTGAGGGTGGACAGTAACCAGACCAGTAGGGTGTATGCTAAATATAAGATTTATACATCAAGCTCAGAACAGCTAGTGCAGGAAACCAAAACGGTATTTGAATCCAGTGCATCAAGCCCTCCTCAACAACAGGTCACTACACTTAATTATGTGTATGGTAGTGCATATCATAAGCTGCTTACCCAGCAGAGCAGTACCAATAGTGATGGCAGTATATTGACCAATTACATCAGCTATGCAAAGGACTATACTATTCCTGCGACAACCGATCCAAACCTGCTGGCCATTGAAAACCTAAGGCTGCTGAATATAAATGTGCCTATAGAAAGCCGTTCAACTGTTCAGCGCGATGGGATTACTAAAACTATTAAGGCTGAGCTTACTAAATTTAAAAGCTTCCCGGCGAAACCGGGCTGGCCATTGTTATACCTGCCCACTCAAAAATTGCAACTTGTATCTCCTACTGGCCTTACCGATTTCCAACCGTTCTCTTCCGCTTCGGGTGCTTTTATAAAAGATGCCCGCTACATCCAAGTTGAAAACGATACAGATTACGATCAATATGGCTTTTTATTGACTCGGGATGATGGCAATAAAAATATTCAGACAGTGTTGACCAACCGGTTTTTGGGGCTGCCCGAAGCTGTTGTTACGGGGGCGGTCTTTAACGAGCTAGCCTTTAACGATTTTGAGAGCATTAACAACGGTATCGGTTTTGCAGGGAACAATTTAGGCAACGTTACCGATAACCATACAGGCCGCAAGGCTTTAAGCCTTAACGCATCAGAAACATTGACGGCGACTGTTCAGAAAAGTCCCCGGGCCCAAAATTATGTTTTTTCCTGCTGGATCAAGTCAGCGGCAGCAGGTTCCCTTAATTTAATTTTAACCAGCGGAGGAACAAACTATCCCTACACAGTGGCTTACGCCGCTGACGCAGCCAAGTGGAGGTATTGTGAAATTACGGTTCCGGTAGGCGCCTTGACTGGCAGCATACTGGCCAGTTTTCAGGGTAGCACACAGTTCACGGTAGATGATATTCTTTTTTATCCTGAAAATGCCTCGGTAAGCACTTCCTCTTATGATTTTGCTTCACACCAGAAAACATCTGAGATCGACGCCAGTGGCATTACGACCTATTACTCGTTCGATCCTTATGGCCGCTTAAATAATATCAAAGATCAGGACAAACAGATCGTACTAGCCAAATCTTACATACGAAAGAGCCAGATGGGACCGCCTCCTCCGTTTGTGACTGTTAATTTTTCAGAATCATATGTATCAGGCAAAAAATGGGAAAAGAGACAGATCCAGTTTATCAATGTCAGTACAATCAATAATCCTAATGCCTCTGACATTGTATATACCTGGGATTTTGGGGACGGTTCCGCAACAGTCACCGGCCTGAATAGTACCCACACTTATGCGGCAGCAGGTACATATACTGTTGCGCTCACCGCAACATCTGCATTATACGGAGTTTTAAGTACTAGCCGTCAGCAGGTCATAGAAACGTTGCCGGCGGCAACAGTCACCATAAGGGCAACTAATCATAGCAACGGGGCATCTATTACCAATGTTACCTTAAAGCAGAACGGCATTGTGATCTATAGTATCAAAGGGGTCTTATTAGGTGTTGGATCTAATGTTGTGCCTGACAAATATGATATTGAGCTCACAGTCAGTGGACCATCCGGTAGTTACAACAGCGTCAGGTACACTGGCCACATACGGGCCTGTTTCCCTACAAGTGGGGGCTCAGGAGCCAATACCTATACCCTCAGCGATGACCTGTCTGCTGAAACTGTTGTTGTTTTCGATTTAGAAACCATGAACTGCGATGGAACAGGGGGAAGCCTACAGTGATAAAAATGCCAGACTACCCTCAGACCATAGTTGTAAAACCTTATTCTAAACCAATGAACAATCAGCATACATCGGCATATTTAAAAAAAATATCCGGTCTTGTATTTATCATATTCCAGATACTTGGTATCCACACGGCGTTTGGCCAGAACTGGGGCTCATACCAGGAAGAGACCATAATTAAAGTTGCCGGTGTTACTACCCCCAGCCAGGTACCGGCATTGACCAATACACAGAAACAGGTCACGCGGCAATATACCGATGGTCTGGGCCGCCCTATACAGACTATAGCGATTGGCGCAAGTCCTGCAGGAAAGGACATTGTCCAGTCTATGGTATATGATCCGAACCTGAACTTGCAGAGCACGGCTTATCTGGCTTATACCGGGACTGACGGAAGCGGGGGCTTTCATGACAATGCGCTCAGCGAGCAGGCTACGTTTTATAATACCGGCCAGGGTGGCAAAGTCGCCATTGATGCTTCACCGTTCAGCAAGCAGGTTTTTGAGAACAGCCCGCTACAGCGTTTATTGCAGGCAGGCTCCTTTGGTGATGGTTTTCAGCCCGGTCAGCATTACAAAACAGCTGCATACCTGTATAATCTGGCTACCGACAATGTGCTCAGATGGAGTTACAATGGGCTTAGCAATGGAAACTATAGTGATAACAGCCTTTCTGCAGTGCAGACTACTGATGAACAGGGGGTAAGCACGATCCTTTTTACAGATAACTTGGACAGAACAGTGCTGAAACGCCAATTGATCAATGAAACAATAGCAGGTGTTGCCGAAACCAGGCTCGATACGTACTACGTGTATAATGATAATGGATCGCTTAGTTATGTGATCCCACCTAAAGCGGTGGTCACCATGCGCAATGCTGCCAATTATAATATTACGCAGGCGGGCGTTGATGCGCTGGTATTTAAAATGACATATGACAGCCGCGGACGTTTGGTACAAAAAACCGGTCCCGGTGGTTCCGTGCTTTATATGGTTTACGATCCGCTTAACCGTCCGGTATTGATTCAGGAAGGCAATATGCGGGCCCTGCATCAATGGAACTATATTAAATATGATGGTAAGGGAAGGGCGGTAAGCCAGGGCATTTATACCGATGAGGGGAACTTTGGTCAGGAAGCAATGCAGGCCTATGTAGATGGCATTGACTACAGTTCCAGCTACTATGAAGAGGCCAGCAACATACCTGTCAACGGCGGTTATTATACCAATAATGTTTTTCCCAGATTGAACAATGCCGGTGGTGGCACTGCTTTGCAGCCATTATCTTACGCTTATTTCGATACCTATGATCTGGACAGGAATGGAACAGCCGATTTCGCCTACCAGGTACAGGGGCTTGCAAATGAGGCCAGTCCATCAGCACAGGTGCGTGGCAGATTGACGGTAATTAGTAAAACCGCAGTTGGCGAGGGTTTAACGGTAGGCATATGGCTGACATCGGCGATCTTCTATGATAGCCGCGGGCGTGCCATCCAGACTCAGGCTGCAAACCATACTAACGCGTCGGCTGCCTTAACAGATATTTCTACCAATGCGCCAGATTTTACGGGAAAGCCCCTGCAAAATAAAATCATCAAGGTACTTTATGGCTCCACCACTACGGTACTTTCCAGCTTTCAGTATGACCATCGGGATCGATTGCTGAGCGTCGATCAGGCCTATAATGGAGCCACGGCTATCCGGATAGGCGCGTATGTGTATAATGAGCTGGGACAGATGATCGCTAAAAACTTGCATTCAAAAGATGCAGGCAGTACCTTTATGCAGTCGGTAGATTACCGTTTTAATATTAGGGGGCAGATGCTGAGTATCAACAACAGTAGCTTAACAGCAGGCAGCAACAATGCCGCGGGCACATCTGCACTATTTGGCATGGAGTTTCTGTACGATAAGGTGGATGTTGGGCCTAACCCGCTCAATAACACGCCGTATTTTAATGGGCTGATCTCGGCGGTAAAATGGATGGCAGGGACCCCAACGCTAACGGAACGTAGCTATAAATACACCTATGATGACCAGAACCGCCTGCAGGATGCAAATTATGCGGACCGGTCCGCAGGGCAGGGTGTTTGGGGCAATTTTGGGGCTTATGACGAGCACAATATTTCCTATGACCATAACGGCAATATCATGACCTTAAAACGTAATGCGATCATCAGTGGGAGTATTGTAGCGATTGATGACCTAGCCTATAGCTATAATGATAATAAGCTAAATACGGTAACTGATGGTGTTGGTAGCAGTTATACTAGCCTGGGGTTTAAGAACAGAACAGGCAGCAGTACGCCTTATACTTACGATAATCAGGGCAACCTCTTGGAGGATGCCTACAAGGGAACCAGCAGCAGTTATAATGTGTTAAACCGAGTAAGCCGGGTAACCGTTGCTACCGGTGCTGGCAAGTACATCAATTATACCTATGATGCCACGGCGGTATTGATCAGAAAACAGCAATACGACAATAATTCGCTGGTTAAAACAACCGATTATGTGGATGGTTTTGTCGCTGAAGACAATGTTTTAAGTTATTTTGCCATGCCTGAGGGCAGGATAATCAATACAGGAGGCATTTTGCTACCAGAGTATTTTATTGCCGATCAGCAGGGCAATGTGCGCGTGAGTTTCCAGGAACAGGGGACGATGGGGGTAGCTGTGGTCAAACAGGAGACCAGTTATTATCCCTTTGGTCTCATCATGCCGAACAGCCAGATTGCTACCCCGTCGCTGGCGAACAAACAGCTCTATAACGGTGGCAGTGAATGGCAGAACGACTTTGGTGATCTGCCTGATCTTTATCAGACCTATTACCGCAGTTACGATGCGGCATTGGGCAGGTTTACGGGCATAGATCCTAAAGCGGAACTTACGGAATCCTTAAGCCCTTATCATTATGCAGGCAACAATCCTGTACTGTATAATGATCCGATGGGGGATTTTTATGGATCGAACGGCCAGTATGTAAGTGACCGTGGCATTAGTAATTTCAAGAGACATCAGGATGGAGGTGGTTACGCCAATTTTAATGCATGGATAAATAAGACTGTGGAGCGGATAGATAACCTAGACTATCTCAAGGATCCTAATGCTCAAAGATTTGAACTGGCGAAATCCATGGCCGATAAAAATGCTGGAGTGTCTGTTTATCGATATTTGGATGGTAGCGTTGACGTTGAATATGGTTCGAAAAATGGTTATTATAATGTTCAATTTGAAAATGATGGGAAATATGCATGGATTTCTACCCAGGTAAGTGCAAATCAAGGGGGCGGTAAGTTTTGGGAAAATTTCAAAAAGAATGTTACTGATGTTGAAATGTGGAAAGTGGTAGGACATGATTTGCTTTTTGGACGTGAAATCCCTGGGCGTACAGTAATAAGGATGGACATTGGTAATAATCCTATGTCCTGGTTGATTTCTGGGCCAGCAAGGGGAGTATCAGTGTTAGGCCATTATCCTGAATATGTAGGACTTGCCGAAAGTCTCGCAGCCAGAAAGTTCACTATTCCTACAGATATCTGGAATAAAATGAGTAAAGGTGCACAATGGATAGCAAATCAAAAATTTCTTGATCGGATGATTTTGCGAGGCGATGATATTAGGCTAGCAACTCCACTTAATCAAGTTAAGGCAGGAAGTTTTTATGAACAAGAGTTGAATTACCTATTTGGAAAAGGTTATAAAGTAAGCCCTAATGGAAGTTGGTTAATAAAATAATTTAAGCGGTATTAAAATGACTAAAGAAGAAATATACAATTTTTTAAAGTTAAATGGCTTTAAGTTAGAGCAACAAGATACTTCGGAGTATTTTAATGATTATTTCGATGTATTTGCGAATGATGTATTTGCGGTAAGATTTAGTAGTACAAAATCTTTTGAAACTGTTGATATACGCAATATTAAAGACGAAGAGAATTGGTATGATTTGGCTTTAATAAAGGCATTATTATTTAATGAAGTAGAGTTAAATCAGGTTACTACCATCCAAACTCATATTGGGTTTTTAAGACAAGAATTCCATAGAATTGGTGAATTGTTTGATAGGCAACATTATCCAAATACGAAGATAAGACTTGACGAATTAGGGAATAAGCGAGCAAAGCAAATGTTTCCATCTCAGTTTTAGCTATGAAGCTACAACAATAAGAGCAGCAAATCAATATAAATTTGCGGACAAAGTCGTAATAGGTGTTTCAGTAGTTATTGGGGTCGCTGAAATCTTTAATGGTCACCAAATGGATGGAAGGAAGTTTGGATATAAAGCCTAGAGTGCGGCGGCCCACACTGTTGGTAGTTTAGCTGGTGGATGGGCAGGAGCAGAAGCGGTAATTGGAGGAATACTCTGGGGATTTCTGGGTATTTTCTTTTTCTCTCTTCTTATTCTATTTAACTTAATAATATATGCAACAATGCCACATATTATTATTTGCAGCGTACTGTCAGGTATTATCTGGTATTTTTTCGTATTTAAAAACGATAAATATCTTAAATATTTTGATAAATTTCAAAAATGCTCAAAAGTGGAAAAGTGGAAATACGCTTGGCTCACTTTAGGGTCTATTGTTGCTCTCTCTCCTTTTTTATATAGGCCTTATAACTTAAAATAATCCCTAAGCTGTTGTAAGCATAGCCAGAATGTTCGTTCGAGTTGTTTTCCGACTTTTATCACAACTGCATAAACCAATTTGATTAACCCCTTCCCACCATTTTAGTACATGGCGAAATCAGCTATAAATCAGGATTTTGCTGATTATTTGTTTTTGGTGGGTTGGGATCAATATGCTCTGGTTTACCCTCGCTACTTATGATTCAGTAACAATAGTGGTTCTTCCCCACTTTTAGCGAATTCCCACTTAGGATCCATAGACCTAAATTTTGTATCAGTGCAAAGCCATCAGAAATGGTTGGCTTTGCTTTTCTAATAATTTACTAAAAATTGCATTAAATAATATTATTGGCTATCTTTATATTAGTCCATTACAGTCTAATAGTTGCAAAAAAAATGGTGAGCTGGCTACTGTAGTATAATTTTAAAAGCTTTATTTTCAAAGATATATAGGTTTGGTTCGAGTCCCGTCCAGTCCGAACATGGACTTGGAGTGTAAATCTCTTAAGTTAAAACCTTCAGAATCGGCACCATTTTTAGCCTCAACAAGTCAGTTTTCAAAGACTCTAATCCTTTTATCAAAACTGTATTGGGTTTGTCCCTATCAAAAGATCTGATATTTTCTTTTCCAATCTTACTCTACTTTCGAAATTCTACCTTCGATGTTGTATGTGTGGAGTCACTTTAGGCTCATACTGCGACCAATTCCGGCCATTTCGGGCCAAAACTTTCATCACTGTCAATTACTGGATACGTTTGGTTAATGAAACGGGGTAACCTGTTTTGGGACTAACTGAATAACAATCTAAAAATTACCTGGATCCATGGTGTCGTCATCGAAGATGCGGTTCCAAATGATCAAGTAAAAGATTCTCTTCAAAGGATGGTCTTTTGTGCTTACGAGAATAGATAGGTGTCATGCACCTGTTCTTTGAAATTGTGGGATGAAGCATTATTCCGTGAGGAGCGGAAAATTCTGCGAAGTTGAGATCATTTCAATATTACGAAAGCGCAGAGGCAGGCGACGGCCAGGTCCGTATGGACTTACGTGAGTAATCCCGGGATACCTTATTGAAGACGTGTTTTTTTTTGTTTTTAGTTTAGGTAGGAGGGGCCATTCGGCCCCTTTTTTTGTGCCCTGATTTTTTGCCGTTTAGGTATAGAAGACTGGCTCATTATTATAGAGGGGACTGCCAATAAATACTTAGATTTTTATACTGGCAAGATGTCTTTTTGTCGGACAATAATCCTACGGATTATACCTCCAAAAAGAATCTTGCCCCAAAGCGTCGCGTTTGGGGAGATGAGAAAACTCGCAACTCGTTTTCTCTTTTAGATGATATTGGAATGGAAGGAAAGAAAAAACAGGTCGGAAGGCCTTATCTTGAAAATGGTAAGAGAAACAGAAAGATTAGTGTTAGGTTTTCGGAGGAAGAATTCAGCACTATTGTGTCATTGGAAAGGCTTCTTGGGCTGAAAAGGACTGATATCATCAGAAAAAGGGTGCTTGAGGTCAGTTTGCCATTAATTTTCGATGGGCGTTCAGTTTTGGCTAGCATTGATCAGATAGGACTGGAACTTTCCAGAACCGGAAATAATATTAATCAGCTGGCCAGGTACGCTAATATACTGAACAAGCAGCGGGTCCTCTCTCCGGTAATCTTTACCCGGTATAGTAAAGAGCTTGATAAACATTCGCTTCTTTTAAAAAGTCTCAACCTGGAAATCAGAAGAATGTTGAGGTTGATGGGCAGCTAAGCAGCTGATGAAATGTAGTTATGTGCATAGCCGGTTATGCTGTTTTAGTATTCTATTGTTACACTGTTATATAATTGCGGAGCTCCACTGGTAGTTTGGTAACCAGTTTGTAGGCTACATAGATTGCTGGTTTTGAATATAGCCCGAGAGCTGGATATACCGCTAACTGGTTACGGAGGCAACGGTAAAACAACGGAGCTAGTTATGTAGCTTCATTCTAATCCCGTGATCTGCTGGGCAGGTTGCAAAGTCACTCAGCTATATGATCGTAAAGATACTCAGCTCTTCTGCAACTTTTGCCGGGGTAAGATATAACCATGAGAAGATGCGATCCGGCAAGGGGGAGCTTTTAAAGATATGGAACTTCGGTAGTCTGATGGGGCTGGACAAAATTGGTCCACAGGATTATATCAATTATCTGAAAGCGGTATCAGCGGTAAACAAAAGGATAAATAAACCTCAGTTCCATGCGGTGATCTCGGTAAAGGGTAAAACAACATCAAAACAAGAACTTTTGGATACCGCCGAAAAATGGATGGCGAAAATGGGCTACGGTGAAAATCCATATCTGGTGATCTTTCACAACGATACGGAAAACAACCATGTACATATCGTGTCAACAAGAATCGATAAGAATGGCAAGAAGATCTCTTCGGCCTTTGAAAAACTCCGATCAGTCCGGGCACTATCCAATGTCGTGAAGTGGGAGCAAGCTGATAAAGCCAGGCTTGATAAGTTGCTTAAATATAGTTTTACTACTGTTGCACAGGTGCGTACCCTTTTGGAAAGATCAGGATTTGATGTCCGTTTTGAAAAAGAAAAAATGGAAGTATCCCAGTCTGGAAAATTGACCTCCACATTAAAGATCACAGATATTGAATCTTTATGCAGTGGCCAGGGGAATGATAAGAACAGGTGTAGGCAGCTAAAGGCTATTTTTTCAAAAATCCTGAACGAACGCTTATCAAAGCAGGATCTTTTGTCGCCAAAATCTGATATCAGATTTGAACTGCAAGGATTTTCAAGGATGGTCAAAAAGAAGACAGGTGCTGAACTGATTTTTCACAGTAAGGACAATAAAATTCCCTATGGATATACCATCATAGACCATCCCAGTAAATCGGTGATGAAAGGTTCCGAAGTGATGCACCTTAGGGATATCATTTCGTTTTTGAATCTTGAGTATCAAAATGACATGGTGACTCTGGGCTACAGGATATCTCTTGCAGACCCTGCCGTTGAGGTCAATTATATTCTTTCTGGGTTGGAGAGTGCGGGTTTCTACGAAGAGCCAATCAGGACGCTTGATCTCCAGGAAGATATCGATGATGAGGCCATTCTTGGTCGCAACCGTCAGCGCAAGGGCAAGGCCCGTACAAATACCCGTTAAATTTTAAACCTTTTTTATTATGCTAATTATTATTGGAAACCAAAAGGGAGGGGCGGGGAAAAGTACGCTCACCCTTTTACTGGCCAACTTTTTAACGTTGGTCAAAAAGCGGAAGGTGACCGTGATCGATATGGACTATCAGCAGTCGCTTGCGCAGAAATACGAAAAGGCCAAACTGGCTGAAACGCCTGAACACTATGAGATCATCGCCGCCGGACTTGAACATTTTCCTTCCATGTATACGGTTCTCAGCCAGAGCAGAGAACATATCGTGATCATTGACTTGCCCGGGAAATTGGATGATGACGGGCTTATCCCGGTATTCAGCTCAGCGGATCTGGTACTGTGCCCGTTTTCTTATGATGAGTTCAGCTTCGATTCGACTGTTCTTTTTTCGGTCGTTCTGAAAAAGATCAACCCATCAGGGCACCTGGTGTTTATCCCAAACCGTGTCAAAGGAAATGTAAGGTATGATATAGCGACTGAAGTAGAAGAACAGCTTTCCAGGTTTGGAAAAATAACTGCTCCCATTTCAGACCGCGTGGATTTCCAGCGGGCCGATACCACTCAGACACCCTTATCCCTTTTTCCGGTCATCGTTCCTGTATTTGATCAGATTTATACAGATCACATCGAAGCAACCGGAGTTACACCTTAAAAGCAGTTTATGAAAGTTGAGATCAAAACACTTGCAGATGAAATCAGAAAAAGCATCAGGCCGCCTGAAATTATGCCTACAAATAAAGACCCCATTGCAGGTGCTAAAGGTGCGGGCAAAGAGGGGAAGGGGATCAGGAAGGAGCTGGAGATCATCAACCTGATCAGGGAGTTTGACTGTTCGGGCAATACCCATATGCTGCATCCCAGGCTTAACAATAAAACGGTCCAGCTGCTCAACAGGCTAAAGCTGGCTTCCGGCCTGGATATGAACAGGGTAATTGCCTTTGCACTGCACAGGCTTTTTGAGCAGCATCCTGAGATCAAAAAGTTTATTAAAACATCATTAGAAAATTTTGAACTATGAGCTGGATACAATTTCTATCCTGGATGCTATGCATCTATATATTTTATTATTCAGGACTTATTGCTTTCGATCTGTCACGGAACAGGAAGCCGACTGATACAGAAAACGGAGATGAGACTACTGTGGTTATTGATCTTCCCGAGCCTGAAAAGGTATCGCTCAAAGAGATCGAAGATGAAGAGATTGATTATTTCCTGGATGATGGGGAACTGGAAGAGCCCCCGATCGTATTTTCCGGAGGGGTTTCCATCAAAGAACTCTTTGCCCTGGCGCGTTCCGAATCTATAGAGTATACATCTTCGGTATCCTTCTAGCGATGAAAGCTAGATGTTTGATGTTCATGGTCATCTGTATGCTGACCTGGACGGCGGCTGGTGCCCAGCCCGGAATCGCAGAAATGGGAGAAGCAAGGAGTTTTATCAGGGAGTCATTTTTTTCCATGAGGGATCTCTCACTCGTATTGGCCGCGCTGATCTCGATCATTGGCGCAATCCATGTATACCACAAAATGCAAATGGGCAAAGATGTGAGCGCGGATATCCCGGCATGGTTCTTTTCTGCACTGTTCATTATCGTCATCCACATCGTGCTGGTGCACGTCTTCGGACTCTGATCCACTGTATTTCTGACCGCTGATGGCGTTTTTTTTATTTCTAACCATTCAATTAATTCCCAATCAAATGAAAAAGATCAAAAATTTAAGGTTTATTATTTTTTTATACCTGTGTACCATCAACGGATATGTTATGGCGCAGAGCGGGGTGAACGGCCTGAACACCGCTACCAGTACGCTCAAGACCTATGTAGATCCGGCGACCAATATTGCCCTTGTGATCGGTGGACTGGTCGGCATTGTTGGTGGCATCCGCGTATATTCCAAGTGGAACAGCGGTGATCAGGATATTAACAAGGAGCTGATGGGCTGGGGAGGCTCCTGTCTCTTTCTGGTTCTTTCCTCTCTTATCGTTAAGGCTTTTTTCGGGCTGTAACAATGGAAAGGCTTTTTCCGGTCTACAGGGGGCTTCAGCGGCCGCTGACTTATAAAGGTTTTAAGGGACGTTTTATTTATTGGGGTGTTGGCATACTGCTGCTCTCGCTAGTCACCGGTGCGCTGGCCATGGCATTTATCAATATGTATGTGGGGGCGGTATTTATGCTCACGCTGATCATAGGCGGTTTTTTCTACATCGGTATCTGCCAGAAAAAGGGGCTGCACAGCAAGACCCGTTCAAATGGGATTTATCTCCAGACCAACCACCTTTCAAAAATCAATCTTTATGGTAAAACAAAAAGAATTTAGGGTACCCTATCTGGGTATTGATATCAGTGCAGAACTCGACATTTTATATGGGCTTAACGGGGAGTTTTCCGTGCTGATCGATATTACCAATCCTGTGCTCAGGTTTGGTGGCGATCCCAGGGCTTATAATAATTTTCATGAGCTCTTCGTCAACCTCGCCCGGATCATCGGGGAAGGCCACGTAATCCAGAAGCAAGATATAATCTATAAGGCCGAGTATCAGTATCGAGCAGCCGGTGAATACCTGCAGGACAGTTATAACAGGCACTTTGAAGGAAGGCCATACGTAAAACTCCAGACGGTACTGACCATCACCAGACAGGTGAAAAAAGGAGCATTTTTTGTGCACGATAAAAAGTCGCTGGCTGAGTTTAAGATCACCGTTGCAAAGGTTATGGGGATGCTGGGCACTTCCGGAATGGAGCCGAGGCTGTTGAAAGAAAGAGAGATCAACATATTTATCATGAAGATCATGGCGATGAGGTTCGGCGAGGAAAGTATTTCACTTGACAATTATCATCCCACCGATACTGAAGTAAATATCGGAGCGCGTTCTTTCCGCTGCATACCGCTGATCAATATTGATCAGGTCGATCTGCCTGCGATGCTACCGACGTTTGGAAAGCTTTCAGACAAAGAGAGCCTAGAGGGATTCCCTACGGATATCCTTTCATTTCTTTTTAAAGTGCCAAATTGTTCTTCTATTCTTTACAACCAGATCCTCGAAATCCCTTCGCAGACCATGACCGTCCGGCAGATGGAGCTTAAGCGGAAACGGCACAGTGGGATACCCGACCCTGCGAATAATCTCTGTGTGGAGGATATCTCTTTATTACTGGATGAGGTGGCCAGGGACGGCAGGTTACTGATCAATGCACATTTTAATATCATCGTGTGCGCAGAAAAACCTTTGCTGAACAGGGCCTATAACTATATAGAAAGTTCGTTGTTCCGTGCCGGGATCATTCCGAGCAGGAATGCCTATAACCAGCTCGAACTTTTCAGGACGGCGCTGCCTGGCAATGCCGCAGAGCTGCGGAAGTATGACTGGTTTCTGACCACTGCCGAAGCTGCGATATGCCTTTTTCTAAAGGAGAGTCTTCCCAGGGATGAACAGTCAGGTTTTCTTGTCCGTTTTACCGATAGGGCGGGTATACCAATAGCGATCGACCCTGCGGATCTGCCGATGTCTACCGGAAGGATCACAAACCGGAATAAATTCGTTCTTGGTCCGTCTGGTACTGGTAAGTCCTTTTTCATGAATTCCCTGAGCGAACAGTATCTATTGTACAATATGGATATCGTCATCATTGATACAGGTCATTCCTATTCAGGGCTGAGCCAATATGCCGGTGGCAGGTATATCACTTATAGCGATAACAGTCCCATAACGATGAACCCTTTTGCCATTAGTAAGGAAGAGTACAATATTGAAAAGAAGGAATTTATACTGGTTTTGATCCTCGTCTGCCTAAAAGGGCCGGAAGGTGATGCCAGCCAACTGGAAAGAGATGTGATCTCCGAAGTGATTACTTCTTACTATGCAAAATGGTTTTCGATGGGGGAATCTTCAGGGATCAAAAAACTCAATCTTGATTCTTTTTATGCTTATGCAATGGAAAAGATCCCAATGATCATGAAGGAGAATACTGTTCCTTTTGATTTTGAAGGTTTCCGTTTTATCATGCGCAAATTCTGCAGTGGTGGAGAATTCGGTACCATTCTCAACGAGGATGCCGATAAATCCCTGTTGAATGAGCGGTTGATCGTGTTTGAAATTGATAGTATTAAGGAAAATGCCTTACTTTTTGCGATCGTCACGCTCAATATAATGGATATTTTCGTTCAGAAAATGAGATACCGCAATTTTCAGCGAAAATCATTGGTCATAGAGGAAGCGTGGAAAGCCATTTCATCCCCGTTGATGGTAGGTTTTCTGATCTACGTTGATAAAACGGTCAGAAAGTTCTGGGGAGAACTGATATTGGTGACCCAGGACCTTGCAGATGTTGTTGGCAATGCAATAGTGAAAGATACCATTATAAGCAGTTCGGATACCATAATCCTGCTCGATCAGGCCAAATTCCGGGACAATTATGATGAGGTTGCAGCAATGCTCTCTATTTCTCAAAGTGAAAGGAACAAGATTTTTAGTGTCAATCAGCTGGACAACCATGAAGGTCGAAGCCCCTTCAAGGAAGTATATATCAGAAGGGGGGGGGTTGGAGAAGTTTATGGTGTAGAGGCTTCGCTTCCCCAATACCTGACCTATACCACCGAGAAACCTGAAAAACTAGCGGTGGAAAACTACCTTTCAAGGTTCGGTTCCTATTCTGATGCGCTCGAAGCCTTTATAGGCGATTTTAAAGGTTCCAATCTTTCCCTCGGGGATTTCGTTAAACAGGTCAATTCGTCCGCTTCCGGGCAATAAAGAAATAATTTTTTTTAAAAAACTGATGATTATGAAAGCATTATTAATGATTTTTTGTGCTTTGTTATGCGGTGGCATAAAGGCACAGACCCTGTATGTGGATCCGGTGACCTCTGCAGCTATTGCAGGCCATTCGGGTATGATCAACCGGCAACTGGACCGGACGAATGATAACCTCAGCCTGATTTCAAGGGGCCAACTGTTGGTTACAGGCCAATTGGTTGTCGTAAACGATATGCAGGACAGGATATATCGTGGCCTTACAGAAGTATCGGCAATACTAAACAACCTGATGTCTGTTAAGGAGATTACCGATATCGGTCTTGATATTGTTTCTGATGTAGAAAAGGCCGTGGAACTTGGGAAATCCAATCCGGTGCTATTACTCTTTGCAGAGCAGAATGCCCGGGAGTTTAGGTCGAGGGCGGTGAGGCTGGGTTCGGAGGTTGGGGCTTTTGTCCTCAAAGGTGGCCGGGACAATTTGATGGATGCCGGAGAGCGCTCAAAATTGCTGAACCATATCGCTTCTGAAATGCGTATCCTCCGTGGGACTTCTTATGGAATGCACCGGGCGATGTACTGGGCGAAGATGCGGGGAATTTTCGCTTCGCTCAATCCCTGGTCGAATTGGGTCAATATGGATGTGCGCATCGCAAACGATATTTTATCGGGCGCAAAATACTTAAAGAGATGAGGTCGCTGGTTCTCCTTTTGACTTTTGTTCTGTGTTTGCACACAGCGCGAGCCCAGCAAAAAGCACTCAACATTCCGGCAATCCATCAGCTTGTTTCGGATTCCAAAAGTGAGCATGAGCGGCAGTCAGGGGCAAGGGACAGGCAGGCGCTAAATACGATAAACGAACAGGCGAACAGAACATTGCTGGCAAGGTTTAAAAGCAGTTACCGGGAACTGCAATCACGTTTTAGTGTAATCGGTACTGCGATCGATGCGTTAAATGTCGGAACACAGGCAGCGCCAATAGTCAGTCAGATCGTTCAGGATCAATACAGGTTTTATGAGCTGGCCAGGAGCAATCCTGCACTTTTGCCCTTGGTACTTCAGAGCGAGATCGATCTGTTGGAGAAATCGCGGGACCTGCTCTATTACTTGGCCGGGCTCACCGCAAGTCTTGGAGCGGTGAACCAGATGAAAACTTCTGACAGGCGGATATTGTTTGACCATGTGCTCACCGAGCTGTCCGTTCTGCGAAACCTGGCAGCCGCCCTGGTCCGAAGCCTTGAATATGGAAGCCTTTCGGCTATCATCAAAAATGCCAATCCATTTTCGCAGTATATAGATATTAACCGGGCAATCGTAAAGGATATTCTTGAAAACGCCAAATACCTGAAAAAATGAAAGCGATATTTTATGTAATGATTTTTTGCATGAGCCCCTTTCTGCTCTTGGCCCAGCGGGTGGTTTTTGATGCCAGACATCTGGCCACGGTCAATGAAAACGCAGTGGTCAGGAACGCGGCTGAGATCAGCCATAACGAGCTGCTCGGTAAGATCAATAAATCACTGGACAACATCAATATCAATACCTCCAGTATCGTCCTGGCCCAAAGCATGATCTATTCCTCGCTGTCTAATGTGAATTCTGCGCTGAAGAATGGTTTGGTCTTACGGGATATGTATGCGATATGTGAAGAGATTATCGGTTATGGCAGGGAAATGGGCAAACTCGGTGTTAATGAACCTTACCTCTTCCTGTTCAGTGAGCAGATCATCAGGGACATTACAAAGCGAAGTACCCGGATGATGACTGAGATTTCCAGCTTTGTGCTCAAAGAGGGACAGGATATCCTGATGGACTATAACAGCAGGGATAAATTGATTGCAGGGATCAGGGCAGATCTTCAGATCATCAGGGGATTGGCTTACGGCGCGTGGAAAGCAATGTACTGGGCAAAAGTGAGGGGGGTGATCAAGATGCTCAATCCATTTCAGGGATTTATCAACCGCGATGTACAGATCGTATCTGACATCCTTGCCAAAACCAGGTATTTAAAAAAATAACATTAAGACTTATGAAGAATTTATTTACAGTCTTGCTGCTGTGTACAGTTTTTACAGTACAGGCACAGAAACAGATCCGGGATGAAAGTATTGTCAACCAGCAGGAGCGTATGGTGTTCAAACAATGGGACAGAAAAAAGTTTACGCCCACTTCCGGATTTCTGGGGCTTAACCCGTATTACTGGTTGACCTGGGGGCTTCATCCCAACTATCCCAAAACGGATCTGCGTCCATTGGCCACGGCTGGCGCCCAGACTCAACGCCTAGTGGCGGTGACAGGCATGCAGCAGACCGATCGAAATTATGAGCTGCAGTCTGATACGCTAGCGCAGACCTCACTTTTACAGATCGCGGGAATTTCAGGAATGCTTTCGGCCACAGATCCCTTATGGATACTTTATTATTCACGTCAGCTAAAAGGGGTAACTGATTTTGATCCCGGAGAGGCAATGGCGGCAGTTCCCCAGATGGCGAGGGAGAAGGTCATTTCCAGCGGTGGCCTGGACTGGTACAAACGGGAGGTAGCTATCCTTTCGCAAAGGCTGGAAGCGGCCCGGACAACGACGCTGGAAAGGGGCGCGAGAATTTTATCCTATCACAGGCTGCTAGCTGAATATCGCAAAATATCAGCACTATGGGCCGATAAGGTGATTGCGGCTGCCCGGGAACCTGCAAGGGTTAAGGTAAGACAGAACCTGAACGATCAGGTAGTAAAAATAGATGGCTGGACACCGGAATCAGACGTGTGGACCGCAAAAGAAATCCTTAATAAAAGAAAATATTAAACCAAAAAGCGAAATGAAAAAGATGTTGTTGTTAGGCATGGTCATGCTCAGCGCTGGTCTTGCGTTCGGGCAGACCAGCGATTATCGAAAATCCTTTGAATTTCTTCAGGGAAACGGGGTCTATGAAGAAGGGGTGATGGTGATCCTGAAGGGGTTAAAGGATTCGATATGGACACATTTTGATATGTTCATTGCGGATGCCAAGGCTTTGGCTGCGATCTTTATGATCATCTTTTTTGCGATCAAATCCTATGAAATGATAGCAGGTGATAAAAAACTGGAAATTATGCCCCTGTTAAGGCCTTTTGGTCTGGTCATGATCATACTATGGTGGGGAGCGTTTGTAAAGATGATCGCTTTTCCAACTGACCTCGTGGCCGCCCGGACCGAAACCATGTTCAACAGTGAGCAGGCCGAGGTCAATACGCTCAGGCTTATCCGAGCTGATTATATGCAGAAGGTCGCCAACTCCCTATACAGTTTTCAGGCAGAGACTGAAATGGCCGAAAAGGAGTCTGATACCTGGATGGGCAGAGCCTGGGATTCTGTGACCAGTACGGTCAAGGAGGGAATGTCCACAGTGGTGAGTCCAGTAATAGAACTAAAGAACCGTCTGAAGATCGGAATGCAGCTCCTGCTAACCCAATTGCTGGAACTGCTCGGGATCTGGATATTGAGACTGGCAACCTATGTGATCTTTATGATCCAGATTATCTATTCCACCATACTGATTATCTTGGGCCCATTTGCCGTTGCTGTAAGTATTCTGCCTGCGTTCCGCGACTCCTTAAGCACCTGGATAGCACGTTTTGTATCGGTAAACCTTTATCTGGGGATTGCTTATCTGATCATGTACCTGGTTGCGCTTCTACAGAAATACGCGATGACCACTGAGATCAGCAGGTATAAGGAGCTTATTGGAGAAAACGGAGAAGCTGCAAATCTGGAGAAAATGGCCTGGTTCGCAGGCAATGGTATCCTTTCCTTTGGAACGGTAATCGTGAGCTTTCTCATCGGTGCGATCTGTATGTTCACTGTGCCCAGTATTTCGACCTGGATTATCTCGACCTCGGGTATCAGTTCAGCTGCCTCCAATTTTGGCCGTGGATCGCAGACCGTTATCGGTATGGCCAAAAAGGCTACAGGTAAATTCTTTTAAACCATAATCATCATGATCATTAAAAATATTGAGTCCAAAATCCGTTTGGCCACTCTGGTTTCCATGGGCAGTCTGGTCTGTGCCTCTCTAATCTCTATTTCGACTGGCTTTTTCGCCTACAAGCAGATCGAGATTGCTAGAAAGAGTATTTACATTTTTGAAAACAATGTACCTGTAATGGCCAGACAGACCGATGAGCAGCTGATCCGGCCAGCGGTATACCGTGGACATGTGGAGCTTTTTCATTCACTGTTTTTTTCCCTTACCCCGGATGACAGGTATATCGATTACCAGATGAAAAAGGCCATGTACCTCATCGATGAGTCAGGGATGCAGCAATACCTGAATTTAAAGGAAAAAGGATATTTCAGTTCCATACTTTCCAGCAGTTCTGTGCTTACCCTTCAGACAGATTCAATCTATATCGACGTCAAAAAGAAATACTTCCGCTATTATGGAAAGCAGCGGATCGAGCGAAGGAGTTCTATTGTTACCCGTTCAATGATAACTGAAGGCTACTTAAGGGATATCCCGAAAAGTGACAATAACCTATATGGAGTACTGATCCTCTCCTGGAAGACCATTGAAAATAAAGATATCGAAAATGTTCAGAAAAATCCGATCTAACAGAGCGCCTGACAGGACGGTTCCTATCGAGCTCTATCAAGAATTTCGCCCTTACCTGGTTTTTATACGCAGTCGGATAATACAGCTATTAAGGGCCTATCCAAGGCATGTATTTGTGCTGATGGTTGCGCTGGTTATTTTTTCTGTGCTGTTTTCATTTGGCGTACTATCCCTGGAGGATAAACAAGAAATAAAGGCGGTTGCATTAAGCAATAAACCGAAGAGCAGTAAACAGTCATATTCGATTGATGATGGGTTATCCAGGATCAGTGTTACAGGCTTAAAGCTTAGAAAAACATTGGAGATCAGAAAGCAGGTAGATTCAGTATTGGACAGGGAAAAATTGAACAGCGCTGATTCGATTTTTCTGAAAGCTAAACTAGAGGATCTCAAAAAGCTCCGTTAAACAAAATGTTATGAAAATAGATTTTAAAAATCCACGCTACATCATTCCCCTGATTGCCGTTCCTTTTCTATGCCTTTTCTTTTTCGTGTATAGGCAGAGCATTTCAAAAAAACAGACAGTAAGGACCGAAAAGGATATCAGCGGAAACCTTGCTGAGATATCGGACCAGGTCCGTGAACGCGGGCTTTCGGATAAGCTGGAAGCTTATAAAAACAGTTATAAGGAGGCTGATGGATACTCAGCAATAAAAGCTGTTGGGGAGGATCTGTTGCCGCAGGCGACGATGGCCAGTTCTTATTCTGACCGTGAGAAAAACAGGCTGGACTCTATTGAAGAATCCATCAAAAGGCAGGCCTACTTACCTATGCAGCAGAGCAGAAAACCTTTATCCGGTTATTCTCCCGCAAGAACCGAAAGCGGTATAGGCACCAGGCCTGAAGACCGCGCAGTGGCACAAGCGCTGGCAAGCCTGGCGGAAGCCAGAAACAGAGAGCGGCCACCTTCTACTGGTACGACAAAAGAAACTGATCCCATGGATCTGTTTAAAAAGCAGATGGCCTATATAGACAGCATGCAGAAAGTTAATGACCCTGCTTACATCGACCTGCAGAAGGAAAAAAAGATAAAGGTAGAGGAACTTATCCGAGAAGAGAAAGTTCTTCCCGTTTCCAGGAAGTCTGCGGTCAAATCTGAATTCAATACCCTTTTAGCGGATGAAAGCAGGGAGATGATTACCGCGATCATCGATGAAGATGTTACCGGGTATTCAGGATCAAGGATACGACTTAGGCTGCTTGAGGAGGTTTATGTAGGAAAACTGCAGTTGCCAAAAGGAACATATATGTATGCCAGGATTAGCGGTTTTTCAGAGCAACGTGTTCAGTTAGAGATCAGCTCTGTATTATGTGCTGGAAAAGTCCTTCCAATAAAACTCTTGATTTATGATATGGACGGCCTGCCTGGCTTATATGTT
This sequence comes from Pedobacter sp. W3I1, assembly GCF_030816015.1. Classification (NCBI taxonomy): domain Bacteria; kingdom Pseudomonadati; phylum Bacteroidota; class Sphingobacteriia; order Sphingobacteriales; family Sphingobacteriaceae; genus Pedobacter; species Pedobacter sp. W3I1. The sequence goes on along the minus strand of NZ_JAUSXN010000001.1, from coordinate 4,433,170 downwards.
CCCGCTTCAGCCTTCCGGGAGTTCTCCAAGGGACTTGGTTCAAGCCCAGTCCAGGGATTCAATACGATGGGCAGCGGCCAGGGCCAGAACGAATTTGTGATGAGTACCATAGACAGGCTTTTCCAGTCAAGCTCTTCAGCCATTGCCAACATGGTCAGGAAAAACAGGGCGAAGTTAAAGTACAACAACCAGGTATTCCTTGTCGATCCTCAGGATCTTCAGGGCCAAAATTAAAAGATATGAAAAATAAAATTTTAACAGCTATACTGATCCTTGCTATGGCAGGGAATCTTTTTGCTCAAGTTTCAGGCAATATTATTGGATCATCCTCAGAGATTCCAAAGGTTTTTATCAAGCGGTCCCTGACATTGCATTTTCTAGCTCCGGAAAAGATTACATATGTTGACATTCCGAAAGGAATGGTTGGCGATCTGCCGGATAAAAATCTGCTGAGGGTTAAAATTCCTGATTCGGCCAAAATCAAAGGTGCGTTTATCGGAGTACTCACCATCCTTGGAGAAAAAAGGATCAAACAGTACGCTATGATCTATGATGACAGGCCGGAAACTGCCTTTAGTCCGCTAATTGATATTGGTATCGGTGGGATGAGGACCATTGAACCGAAAACTTCGATGGTATCAAGTGCTGAACTTGACAGTATTTCCAGGGCGATGCTGGAACATGGGCCGCTGAAGGCGGATGCGAGGAAAAAGAAAAATGGAATCCGTGCTGTGTTAAACGGTATCAGGACGGTCGGAGAGTTTATTCTGCTGGATATTGGATTTGAGAATATGACCGATATCCCTTACGAGATTGATGGGCTGAGGTTTCGCATCGAAGATGAGAAGCAGCATAAGGCAACCACGGTACAGTCACTGGAAATTGTTCCGGTATCAAGCCTGCTAAATATCCAGGCCTTTGAAAAAAGGTACCGGAATATTTTTGTCCTTCGCAGGTTGACCTTTCCGGACCATAAACGGCTTAAGATAGAATTGTCCGAAAAGCAGATCTCAGGACGTTCGATTACTTTTGATATCCGCTATTCCGATATCCTTAAGGCTAAAAAGATTATCATTTAAATGACGTTGCTATGGAAGAGACCAGGGAAATTCAGAAACTTCACGGTTTTTTGCAGTGTCTGATCTATTTTGCGATCGCGCTGGAGATAAGTATTTTTGTTTATCTAAACGCACCCTTCTGGGGCATTTTCAATGTAGGACTGGTAAAGATCAAAACAATAATTATTTATAAAGAGCTGATTTTTAGTAAGTTTTCTGTGCTGCTATTAATCTGTCTTGTCAGTATTGGTACGCTATCCAAAAAACAGCTGGACTTTGATCCCAAGACAAAAGTACTTTATCCTTTAACATTTGGTCTGCTCCTTTATTTCGGTAGCACGTTTTTTTATGGAAAACCAGGTCGGTTGGTGTTTGCATACACTACGGTAATGGATCTGACCTATATGGTATTTTCCCTTGTCGGAGCTATACTGATCAGTATTTCCATGGATAATGTTTCTAAAATCATCAGGTCGGGACTGGGAAAGGATAAATGGAATGTTGAAGCTGAAAGTTTCATGCAGCAGGTCAAAAAGATAGAGAATCCTTACTCGGTAAATATACCGATGCTTTTCTATTTTAAACGGAAAGTGCGGAAGGGCTGGGTAAATATTGTAAATCCCTTCCGTGCAACAATTTTAATCGGGACCCCAGGATCTGGAAAATCTTTTTCGATCGTTAACCCCTTTATCAGGCAGCTGATTGCAAAGTCATTTACAGTCTGTTTATACGATTTTAAGTTTCCTGATCTTGGAAAGATTGCTTATTACCAGTTTTTGAAGGCAAAGAAAAAAGGCTTACTGAAAGATTTTACTTTTCATGTGATCAACTTGACGGATGTCGAAAAAAGCAGAAGGATAAATCCGTTCCGGTGCGATTATATCACGATGCTGGCAGATGCTTCAGAGACTGCGGAAGGAACCGTGGAAGCACTTAAGAAAGGAGATAAGGCCAGTGGGAGTGATGCTTTTTTTACGCAATCAGCCATCAATTTTCTGGCTTCCTGTATCTATTTTATGAGCAGGTTTGAAAAGGGGAAATATTCCAGTCTTCCGCATGTAATGGCTTTTTTAAACCGTTCTTATGAAGAGATTTTTTCTGTACTTTTTACCAACCAAGAGCTAGTCTCACTGCTATCGCCTTTCAAATCTGCATTCGCTGCAAAGGCTTTTGATCAATTGGAAGGGCAGATTGGAACGTTAAAAATATTCATGAGCCGCATGGCTACAAAGGAAACATTCTGGGTGTTTTCCGGGGATGATTTCAACCTGAAAATTTCTGATCCGTCATCGCCGGGGATATTGGTGCTGGCGAACGATCCCAATACGCAGAACATCAATTCTGCCTGTTATTCGGTTGTAATTAACCGGCTTACCAGGCTGATCAATTCAAAGGGAAATCTTCCGTCGGCAATTTTACTTGATGAAGGTCCTACAATTTTCGTTCACCGGATTGAGAACCTGATTGCAACGGGAAGATCCAATAAGGTTGCCGTATTAATAGGAATGCAGGAGTTGCCCCAGTTCAAACAGCAGTACGGAAAAGATACGGCAACTACCATCACTTCCGTAGTTGGCAATGTGCTCTCCGGTTCTGCGAGGAACAAAGAAACATTAGACTGGCTGGAAAGGATCTTCGGTAAATCAAAACAGATCGGCGAAAGTATTTCCATCGATAGGAGCAAAGTATCCAAATCGATCAGTGAAAAACTGGAAGTACTGATTCCTGCAGGTAAGATCACTACGCTCGGTGCAGGAGAGCTGGTGGGGTTACTGGCTACGGATGTAGATGATAAGTATACCGGTGAGTATGAAACCTCTGCTATAAACTGCAAGATCAACCTGGATTTAAAAGAAATTCAAAAGGAGGAAGAAGGATATGTTGAACTACCTAAATTTTACGACTTTGGTGGAAAGAAGGAAGAAATCCTCACACGGAATTTTTTGCGGATCAATCAGGAAATCGAGTTATTGGTTGCTGGTTTCATGTAGTGCTTTATTGATCAGTGTTACTGGATACGGGGCCGTTCAGGATACTGCTTTTACTAAATGGTATGCAACGTTTCCACTCAAAGAATTTAAACTAAATTCTGCTTATGGTATCAGGGTTCATCCGGTTACCGGAGAACGGTATTCTTTTCACAAGGGAATAGACATAGCAGGTAAAAACGAGATTGTTGTTTCTTTGCTCCCAGGAATAATTGATAAAATTGGCTATACGTCCATAATGGGCAATTATGTTGCCATAAGATACGGTGGCTATGTCGTTTATTATGCCCACTTATCGAAAATATATTGTTGTGTTGGCCTGATTGTTCCTACGGGCTATCCCATAGGGCTTACCGGATCAACGGGCAGGACAACGGGCGAACATTTGCATCTATCTGTGCTACGGGACAGAGCGAGCATTAATCCGCTTTATTTTCTTATGATAATTCTATCAATTTCAGGCGCGGAACTCAAGCACTATTTATATGGCGGATAAGCAAAAATTACCCATTGTCCCCATCAGGTTTTAATCAAAATTTTTAAATGAATCAATATGCAGACTGCAAACTTGAATGTGCGGGATCTTCCGGTTGAAGATCTGCGCGAACTCGGACTGTTTAGGGAAGGAGAGATTAGTCTTCCCAAAAAGGATATCGATGCCCTAGTGTCTGGAATGCGGACCGGGCTTATCAGGCTAAATAATATTAATCATGGCGGCATTGAAATAAAGGAGATGAGTGTAAAGCTTTCCCTGGCCAAAAATGCAGATGGAAAAGCTGAATTGTTGGTGCACCCTGTTTACAAACAGAGTAACCTTCCCTCTATTATTTCCCGTGAGGAAGGAGATGACCTGTTGACAGGCCTGAAAGCCAACCTCATTAAGGAGACTTCTGAGAATGGAGAGCAAAAGAAGCTAATGGTGGAATATGATTGGGACACGCGTGAATTTATTGTAACCGATACTTCAAGGCTCAAGGTGCCGGATATGATAAATGGTATGCCACTCAGCCCTTACCAAAAAGAACGGTTCGGCAACGGGCGGCAAATCGAAATGCCTGACGGGACTACCTTTCAGGCCAGTAGTACTACTCCAGACGGCATCCGTTCCAATAGGTTGGCATTGGTTGTCTCCCTTTTGATGGACGGTGGGATATCCTATCTCCTGTTAACAGGGCTAAAAGCTATGGTTGGAGATAGGGGGCTTTTGCCTCAGAAAGATGAGCGGAATGAAAATTATCAGAAAGCGCTTCAGGCAGCGGCGGTCCAAAAGTCGGCAAACAAAAGTACTGAGGAAAGAAACGCTCCGCTCACAAACAATAATGAGTACTCGCGCGGATATGGCAGATCTGGGCTGTCCAGATAACCTTTACATAAAATGTTAATCAACTGAATTTTAAACCTTTAATTTTTTTAATTATGAATGAGAATAATTTAGAATACTTACAGAATACCTTAAAGTACTTAGGTTTTGGAGATTCTCTAAATGCAAGTCTGAAGGAATCAATTACACATGGGCCGCAAGGCTTTAACCTTCAGTCCCCCGCTATGGAGATGTCAGATCCGGCTAAAAGATATGAGCAGGGATTTGGTGATAAGATTTCATACTTACTTAGTTTTTCAAAAAGTAAGGAAAGTGACATGTATTTTTTTAACAGTTATCAGGCGACATTGAAGAAGGCTAATACACCTGATCTTATCTCACAGACTTTTTATATCAACAAAGGAAAAGGAGTGACAGCTAAAGAAAGTTATAATTTGCTTTCTGGACGTGCTGTAAACAAGGATGTTGTTTTGAAGAGTGGCGAAAAAGCAAATCTTTGGCTAAAGCTCGATTTCACTGAACATACCCCAGAGAAAGGTTACGCAGTGAATTCTTATGGAGAAAATTATGGCTTTAGCCTTAAAGAAACAGTAGATAAATATAATATACTGAATATGGAGAAGGCTGGTTTTAGGGATCAGTTACTGAAGAGCCTTGAACGTGGAAATCTTCATGAAGTATCCTTCATGAAGAATGGAAAGGAAACAACTGGTTTTGTTACCGCAAATCCTCAATTCAAAACCCTGGATTTTTATATGCTCGATATGAGCCAGGTTTATAGTAAAGCGGTAGATTTAAGAGAAGCATTTGCGAAAGCGACGCAATCAAATGAAATAAAAGAAGCTGTGGTGGAGGAGGCTTCGGTGGAAGCAAAAAAGGGAAGGGGTAGATAATTTGAAGACCTGCCATTGAAAACGGAATAGGGGGCTAATTCCCCCTCCGTTTCATTTGTAAAATAATTAATTTTTAAAAATATCTGGGTTATGATAGAAGACAGCTTGAGGCCCCTTTATGATTGTCTGAAATATTTAGGATTTGGCACCGTCTTAAATACAACGTTAAGGGAGTGCATAGAACATGGGCTTCCTAAATTCAAATTGAAATTAAGTATGAATATTCCGGCAGAATATGGAGACAACAGGCCGGAATTAGCAGATGCGGTCCATTACGAACTATACTTTCTGAAAAATAAGGAAGAGCAGAGATACCTGTTGGATAGGTATCGCGCTACACTTATGCCAGACAATGTGGTTAGTTTGATCAGTCATGTCTTTCCTGTAAAAAATGGTATAGGGATAACAGGGAAAGAGAGTTTTAATCTTCTTTCTGGTCGTGCGGTCAATAAGCTTGTTGTATTCAAAAATAACGAAAGAGAAAGGGTATGGCTAAAGTTAGGCCTCAGAGAATGGGATCCAGACAAAGGTTTTAATGTTAAATATTATGGTGATAAACATGGTTTTAACCTTAGTAATGTGATCGACAAGTTTGAAATTCTTGGCATTGAAACTGCTGGATCAAGGAATCAGTTTATAAGAAGTCTTGAACAGGGTAATCTTCATGCAGTATCTTTCGTTAAAAGTGGGAAAGAGGCAAACGGTTTTGTGACAGCAAATCCACAATATAAAACACTCGACTTCTACGACAGAGATCTCAGTAAGGTTTACCGTAGGGCTGTAGATCGCCGTGAATCTTTGGTAGCAGACGAAACGAATAATGAACGGGAAGTTGGAGGCGGACAGGGGCCAGTTATAGAGGGTGGAAAAGGAATACGCAGATAATCAATCCCTTTATTGAGAACACCAGGCAGGAGCCATAGCTCCTGCCTGGTGTTCTTGTTTAGGTATGTCTTTAAGAAGATATTTTTAATAGTCAATTTGAGGTTGTTTATCGAGAAACTGAGCGTGTGATATTTTGATTTGTTTTATTGTTTTAAACCATGGAGGAGATGGTCTCGATTTGGAAATGAATGATTGTGAAACGAATAATAAGGAAGTAGAAGAAAAAAATAACTTTATCGATCCTAAAATTGTTGGTAATGAGGAAAAAATGCTAAATTTAATAGTAAAAATTATAGTTAAAATTCTTATTAAGGAGGTCAAATGAACGCAATTGGATATATCCGTCTGAGTAAAAAGGATCAGTCCCAGTATTCTCTGGGCTATCAGGAAAAAAGCATAGAAGACTATTGCACTAAAAATGGAGTTGAACTTCTAGAGGTTTTTAGTGACAATGGAAAAAGTAGCTATACGTTTGACAGACCAGACTATATTGCTTTGGAAACATTCATTAAGCTCCATAAAGGAGCAATTCAATATTTAGTCGTAATGGATCATGACCGTTTCAGTCGAAATCTTTCTGAGGCGCTTGCAAAGATCGAAAGTTTAGAGAAGAAATTTGGAATCAAAGTTTTAGCTACCAATGAGGCATTGGATATAGATACTCAAGATCCAAGTGTATTTATCCAGAGAGCCTTTAAGTATTTAATGGCAAATCAGGAACTTTTTAGTATTAGGAAACGCGTCAAAATGGGGGTGAGACACGCCATCGAAAGTGGAAGGTTCATCAACAAAGCACCTTATGCTTATATAAATACTAGAGAAGAGGGTGGGAAGTCAACGATTGAAATAGATGATGAAAAGGCAATTATTATCCGAAAAATTTTCTTTGATTTTATAGAGGGTAAAATGCCTTACATCATACATAAGGAGGTGAAGGCAATGGGTTTTCCGGCAAAGGGGAATAGCGCAATTGTGCGAGTTTTAAGTAATTGTGTTTATGCTGGACTTATAAAAGTTCCTGCTGGAAAGGATTCCGCAGAGCGATATATTAAAGGCAAACATGTTGGGATAATTCTCGAAGAAAATTTTTGGCTGGTGCAGCGAATGTTGGAGAACAAAAGACCAACAAAAACCCAACCGCATGAGGATAGTCCATTGAGGGGAGTTTTAAAATGTCCATGCGGATTAAGTATGACATCCGGATGGAGCAAGGGTAAGAAAAAATATTATCTGTACTACCGTTGTACAAAGCATCATGGTATAAATATTTCTGCTGTTAAATTACATGAAGAGTGGGATCAAATACTAAAGCTTTTAAGTTTTAATAAAGACCAAGTTGACTATATCATAGCTAATAGCAAAAAAATGATACAGTCAAACCTTCAGGTAAATGTTCAAAAAATTGCTGAAAATAAATCCTTGCTTAAAGAACTGGAGAATAAGATTCAAAGATTGGAGGAAAAGATGATGAACGATGAAATCGAAGCTACAACTTACAAAAAATGGTTTTCCAAATACTCCGGTGAGAAATCCTATCTTTTGAGCGAGATAAAGAAATTAAATGCAGGGGATCAGTTAAGAAATAGTTCAATGCTAAAGTTATTACCGGCACTCGTGAATATACCAGCTATTTTTGAAAAGGCCGATATACTAGATCAGCATTCTTTAATTCGGGAGGTGTTCAAACATGATATCACTTATTCAGATGGGGCATGTCGAACACCATCTATTAATCCTGCATTTGCTCATAATGTATTGAAATTCAAAGAGAAAGGGTTGCTCTTTCTGGAGCAACCCTCTTCAAAAATGGGTAGAGTTCCCATTCGTACTCGGGGCGGGAATCGAACCCGCACGCCTTTGAAAGCACAGGATTTTAAGTCCTGCGTGTCTACCAGTTCCACCACCCGAGCATTAGCCTGTTCCGAAATCCTTCGGTAGGTTAACTTTAAAATAAATGCCTTCTGGTAGGAAGGCATTTTGGAGCGAAAGACGAGATTCGAACTCGCGACCCCGACCTTGGCAAGGTCGTGCTCTACCAACTGAGCTACTTTCGCATTTACAAAACTGATGTTGTTGTTTCGTTTTGGTGATGCAAATATAGGCAGATTTATATTTCTGTCAAGAGATTTCTTGTTAAAAATCTAATATTTAATTTAAATTGCTGGCTTTCAGTACAAGTAAAATTAAATCAGTTTCAAAACCTTTTGCCTGAAGGTAGCTCATCAGCTTATTTTTTCTTTTAAACGGATCATTTTCGTTTAAATGCTCCGCTTTTTTTAAAGCTAATTTTTCGATAGTTTGTATATAATCATCATCATCGATGCTGTAAATTGCCTTTTGCAAAATTTTATCGGGCACGCCCTTTAATTTTAAACCCTGTTTAATTTTAACACGCCCCCAATGTTTGATGTTAAATTTGCCCGATGCATAACTTTTAGCAAACCTTTCTTCATTTAAAAAATTATTCAAAATCAGCTCGCTAATAATTTCTTCCAGTTCATCGCCGCGCATGCCCCATTCTACCAGTTTGTATCGTACTTCCTTTTGCGAACGCTCCTGGTAAACACAAAAATGCTCAGCTTTTACCAGTGCTTGTTTTTTATCTAATAATACTGTCTCTTGTTTACCGCTTTTCATAATTAATTACTGAAATTCGTAAAAATAATAGCGATTACCGCATTTTCTGAAATATAATAGCATGCAAAATCCAATATACACGATAACCAAAATAGCCGAAATTTTAAATGCTGATGCCAAATTAATTGATGGACAGGTTATTATTCAAAATTTGGTGATCGATAGCCGTTCGGTTTTGGTTCCGGAAAATTCTATGTTTTTTGCCCTGTCTTCGCACCGCGACGGACATGAATTTATTAAAGATGCTTATACAAAAGAGATCAGGAATTTTGTAATTACCGAAGCAAAATACGTTAACGAATATCCCGACTGCAATTTTTTACTGGTGGATGATGCCCTGGCAGCACTACAAAAGTTAAGCACTTATCATCGAAATCAGTTCGGTTTAAAAACAATAGGTATTACGGGCAGCAACGGGAAAACAATTGTTAAAGAATGGTTATATCAACTTTTGGCAACCGACTTTAATATTGTTAAAAGTCCGAAAAGTTATAATTCACAAATAGGAGTGCCGCTTTCGGTATGGCAGATTGAGGCCGATCATACCCTGGGCATTTTCGAAGCTGGTATTTCTGCAGTTAACGAGATGCAGCGTTTAGCTGAAATTATCCGTCCAGAAATTGGAATCTTAACTAATATTGGCGAAGCACATGCCGAAGGATTCAGTTCTAAAAAGGAAAAACTAAGTGAGAAACTGAAACTCTTTTCAGCATCCGAACTGTTTATTTATTCGCCCGAATATGTAACCGAAATCAGTGCAAAAGAACTTCCTGGTAAAAAAAGGTTTAGCTGGAGTAGTAAACAAACAGCAGATCTTCAGGTTATTGCGGTTGAACCTATTGAAGGAAACTGCTATTTAAGGGCCATTTATCAGAACAGGGAAATTGAATGCATTTTGCCGTTTAAAGATAAAGCGTCGATAGAAAATGGAATAATTTGCTGGGCAACCTTATTGGCTTTGGATTATACACCAGAGCAGGCCGATTTCCGTTTGGAAAAGCTGAGCCATGTGAGCATGCGTTTAGAACTGAAAAATGGTATCAATCAATGTTCCATTATCGACGATTCTTACAGCGCAGATATTTCTTCATTGGCTATTGCCCTTGATTTTTTAAATCAGCAGAATCAGCACGCAAAGAAAACCGTTATCCTTTCCGAACTATTTGAAACAGGGAGAGATGATTTAGATTTATATACAGAAATAGCCGAATTGCTTTTGCAGAAAAAGGTAAACCGACTGATTGGAATTGGCACTCATATTTCGAGGTATGCTGATCTTTTTAAGTTTGAGACGCAGTTTTTCGACGATACGAATGCTTTTATCGATGCTTTCCCTGGTTTACAGTTTAACCACGAAACTATTTTGGTAAAAGGGGCCAGACGGTTCGAGTTTGGCCGGATCAGTAAACTCCTTACCCAGAAAATACACGATACGGTTTTAGAAATCGATCTGAATGCCATGGTAAGTAATCTGCAATTTTATCGTTCTAAAATCAAATCTGGTGTTAAAATAATGGCCATGGTTAAGGCCTTTTCGTATGGGAGCGGAAGTTTCGAAATTGCCAATTTATTGCAGTTCCATAAGGTAGATTATTTAGCAGTGGCGTATGCCGATGAAGGTATTGCCTTGCGTAAAGCGGGCATCACTTTGCCTATCATGGTGATGAGTCCTGAGGAATCTGCTTTCGAAGCCATCATTAAACATAAACTCGAACCCGAAATTTATAGCGTAGAAATACTGAATAGTTTTTTAAATGCGCTGTCTGACTATGATTTCGATTATCCGATTCACATTAAAATAGATAGTGGTATGCACCGCTTAGGCTTTGACCAGTCAGAAATCGATACCTTGTCTCATCTGCTTAAAGATTCGGCCAGGGTAAAGGTTCAGAGTATTTTTTCTCACCTGGTGGCAAGTGATGCTGCAGAACACGATGGATTTACACAACAACAGATTGAAAAATTTAAAATCATCGCCAATCAGCTGGTCGAAGCTTTAGGTTATAAACCTTTGCTTCATATATCCAATACTTCAGGCATTTCGCGTTGGCCCGAAGGACAAATGGATATGGTACGTTTGGGCATAGGTTTATATGGGTTTGATTCTGCTTTAACCAATAACCGGGGTTTACAGACCGTAATGGTACTTAAAACTACAGTTACCCAGGTGAAGACTTTAGCGCCAGGCGAAACTGTAGGATACAGCAGGAAAGGGGTAATGCCAAACGGCGGAAAAATAGCAACTGTAAAAATTGGCTACGCAGACGGATATACCAGATATTTTGGCAATGGCGTTGGTAAAATGCTCATCAATGGCCATTTGGTGCCTACAATTGGCTCAATCTGTATGGATATGACCATGTTAGATATCACAGGAATTGACGTAAAGCCTGGGGATGAAGCCATTGTTTTTAATAACGCGCACACCATTATGCAGCTGGCGAAAGATATCGGTACTATTCCCTATGAAATTCTGACGAATATCTCGCAAAGGGTTAAACGGGTTTATTTCTATGAGTAAGTTCATTGGTTCAGTTGTTCATTTGTCATTTAGTATGGCAAACTGCCTATTGGTTCGCTTGTTCAGCTGTTCATTAGTATAGCATATTGCCCATTAGCTCTTTTGTTCAACAGTTCATTGGTGTAGCGATTGGTTAGATACATATTATGTACAATAAAATTTTTAGAGAATGAACGAAACAACAACTCTGATATAACCGATTGCTAGGATATGCTCCCTGTACAAATGAACTAATGGCTAATGAACTGTATAATGAACCAATGAACTAAAAAAATGTTATTTTTGCACCATGAATAAAGTCGGGAAAGCTATTTTAAACTATTTGATTAAAGGTTTATTAATTGTTGTGCCCATTGCCGTGAGTATTTTTATTGTGGTTTGGGCGGTTACAACTGTAGATAGCTGGTTGAATGTAAACAATATTTTAGGCGTAAATCCCAATACTGGCGAAAGCCGGAATATTCCTGGCTTAGGCTTGTTGACTGTTTTAGCCCTCATTTTGTTGGCCGGCATCTTTGTAACCAATTTGGTAACCGAACCCATGTACAATTGGTTTCAGCGGATCATGCAAAGGTTGCCATTACTTAATTTTATCTATTCATCTATAAAAGATTTAACAGAGGCTTTTGTTGGCGATGAGAAGAAATTTAACCACCCGGTGCTGGTAGAAGTAGAAGGAGGCCTGAAAAAGATTGGATTTTTAACGCAGAACGATCTACATAAACTCAAGCTCCCGGATGAAGTTGCCGTATATTTTCCACTTTCTTATTCTTTTGCAGGTCAGCTTTGCATTGTAAGAAGAGATAAGGTAACCGATTTGCAGATGACAGCAGCTGAAGCCATGAAACTGGTGGTAAGCGGCGGTGTAAGCGGACTTTAACCATTTCTAAATGATAACGATATACCACAATAACAGATGCACCAAAAGCCGTTGTGCTTTAGCAGAATTAGAAACCAGTGGAAAAGCTTTTGAGGTGATTTATTATTTGGAAACTCCGCCCAGTAAAAGTGAGCTTGAAAATATTATTCGGAAACTGGGCATTAAACCATTGGAATTGATCCGCAAAGGGGAAAAGGTTTTTACTGAAAATTATAAAGGAAAAACCTTAACCGATGAAGAATGGGTTGACGCCATGATCATGCATCCAATTTTAATTGAAAGACCGATTATTGTCTCAGGAGATCAAGCGGTTATTGCCAGACCAACCGAAAAGATAAAAGAGATTTTAGGTTAACTTAATATTGGGTATCGTCATGCTGAACTTGTTTCAGTATCTTCCTTGCAATATAGACCCTGAAATAAATTCAGGGTGACGTATCTCAAGAGAAACTCTCTCTGGTCGTAGCGTCCCGGTACGAGATGAATAATCTATAATGGCAGGATTAATATTTTCTATCCTAGCAAGACACTAAGATCAGATCTTTTTGTAATTATATCTGATGACTGCCTGTTCACAATAGCCCTGATGGAAATGGAAATCCCTTTTGGGTGCCGGTAGTTGTTTGTATTGAATAATTTCCAAAAGGATTGGAATGTACAGCAGGACTGGAACCTTCCTATTCATTACCGATCTCTGCGCTTCAAAAAAAATGCTTTGTTATGAGTTTGAAACTGGCAGTGCTGTCCTAAAAAATATTTTTGAAACTAAATAGAAAGAATATTACAATAATAAAACCAACAAGAAGCCTTGAATAATATTCCCGGATAAAAAGACCGCATAAAATAAGCATATCATCATCTACATTGGTATGAACCAACCCATTTCCAGTTGATGCGTTAAACAGGATCTGTTTATCCTGGTGGTTATTTAAAGACCACCGACTTAACCAGCTGTTTTGAAAGCTCCAGTCAAAAGTATCGCCAGAGGCAAATACGATTTTAGCTTTAAAACGAAGCCAGTCGTAAGTAATGATAGCCAAAACCTTATTTTGGTTATCCAGGAGTTTGGTTTCTGGTTTAGAAAACCCCTCACTTTTTAACAGGTAAATACCTGCCTGTGTAGTGGCTATAGCCGAATTTTTCCACGAGCTAAAATTTAGCGAAAATTTTAGGAGTGCGTTGTTAAATACCTGATAATTGCTATCAAATAAACCTTTTCTCCAATTTAATACCTGTTCCATCTCACAAAAGGATTTAATCTTTTTACTATTTATTGGCGAAGTGCAGTCATTGTAATGATCGGCATGAAGCATACAATAAGTACAATTGCCTGTTTGTTATAGATCTGCTTAATAAATAAGCCTGCTATAATTAATAATTCATTGTCGGTATCAGACGATAATGCACCGCTTCTGCTGCTAGAGTTATATATAATGTGCTCATCTTTATAATTGCTTACTGTCCATTGCGAACGCCATAAATTTGTCGATTTCCATTCATACTGCGCTCCGGATTTTAAGCTGATTACTGCTTTTGATTTCCAGCTGTCGTAAGTGATAATTGCAACCACGCCACCCGTTTCCCTGTCAATTACCTTTGTTCTTGATTGCCAGAAACCTTCGTTTACAAATTGATAGTTTTTATCATCAAGCATACTTTCGGCATTACTCTTCCAGGTTTCGAATGTGATCATCCCTTTCTGAACACCATCTGCAAAGAGTTGAAAGTTCCCACTAAGCCAATTGCTTTTCCAGTTGATAAATTTCGACATTTTAGATACGTTTTATTTTAGATAGCAGTTTTCTTCAGTTGTTACATAAAAAAAGTGCTTATTGTTTGTAAGCACTTTTTCAGTTAGCAGTTGGCAATTTTCAGTTAACCGATTTAAACAATTAACCGATTAACCAAAAGATCTAGAAATTCGGTTTAAGTACATATTTATCGTAGAAACGGAAAATATGCTCTGCGGCTTCTTCAGCAGTATCTACCAATCTGAAAAGATTCAAATCTTCTTCGTGAATGTTATGTTCTTTTTGAAGCATAGTGCCTTTAATCCAATCGATTAATCCACCCCAATAATCAACACCAAGCAATACAATTGGGAAACGTGCAATTTTGCCGGTCTGGATGAGGGTTAAAGCTTCAAATAGCTCATCCATAGTGCCAAAACCACCTGGTAATACCACAAAACCCTGACTGTATTTCATGAACATGACCTTGCGCACAAAGAAATAATCGAATTCTAATAATTTATTGTGATCGATATATTTATTATGAAACTGCTCAAATGGTAACTCAATATTTAAACCTACCGATTTACCGCCGTTGGTGTGCGCACCCTTGTTACCAGCCTCCATAATCCCTGGACCACCGCCCGTAATTACGCCATAACCCCTATCGGTTAATAATTTACCGCACTGTTCGGCTAACTGATAATATCTATGCGTTTGAGCCGTACGCGCCGAACCATAAATGGTAACGCAGGGACCAATTTTAGCCAGTTTTTCAAAGCCATCTACAAATTCGGCCATGATTTTAAAAATTTGCCAGGAGTCTGTTACTTTAATTTCCTGCCAGTCTTTGTTTTCGAAAGCACTTCTAATTTTTTCTTCACTCGTCATATAAGTAATGCTAAATATTAAAATTTGGTTTGCGCATCAGTCTTTTTACTAATGAACAACAAGCCTATAAATGTGATTAAACCGTTAATCAAAATCAGTTCAACACTAAAAACGTAACCACCCAGTAAAGTGGTCGAGTACGTGGCAAGCAAGTAACATAAAAAAGGTGATAATAAGCAAACAATTGGGACTAATTTATCGTGAAGGCCACGTTTTTTTACAAATAATCCAAAACTATATAAGCCTAAAAGCGGCCCGTAGGTATAAGAGGCAATGGTAAAAATTAAGCTGACAACCGATGAGCTGTTTAGCGCATTGATAACGATGATGACCAAAAACATCAAAATAGAAAAGGCCACATGTACGGTATGGCGCTTTTTCACAGCATCTTTAGCATTTACATTTTCTGCTTTAGCCATGCCTAAAAAGTCGACACAGAATGATGTGGTTAAGGCTGTAAGTGCTGAGTCGGTTGTGGCAAAGGTTGCTGCGGTTAAGCCCAGCATAAATATAATTGCAGGTACCGCGCCCAGGTTATTTAAGGCAATTTCGGGGAACAATAAATCTGTTCTTGGTTTTCCGGTGATATGATCTAATGGAATATCGATACCGTTTTTAGCTGCAAAAATGTATAACAATGCACCTACACTTAAAAAGAAAACGTTCAGGATTACGAATACCCCTGTAAAAGTAAACATGTTTTTCTGTGCTTCTTTGATGGTGCCCATGCTCAGGTTTTTTTGCATCAAATCCTGATCTAAACCTGTCATCGCAATGGTAACGAAAATACCACCGATAAACTGTTTACTGAAATAGAATTTATTGGTCAGGAAATCGTTTAAAAAGAATATTTTAGAATAACTGCTGCTTTTTATGGTTTCAAATGCTTGTGGAATATTGAAATTAAGACTGTTGCATATAAAATAAATAGTAAGGAAAACCGAAAGCACGAGGAAAAAAGTCTGCAATGTATCGGTAATAATAATGGTTTTCAGTCCGCCCTTAAACGTGTACGACCAGATTAGCGCCAGCGAAATTAAAACTGTTAACCAGAACGGAACACCATAATTATCGAATATAAAACGCTGTAAAACAATCACTACGAGGTATAACCTGGTGGCCGATCCCAAAGTGCGGCTCAATAAAAATATTGATGCTGCTGTTTTATAGCTATAATGACCTAATCTCTTTTCGATATAACTATAAATGGAGGTTAAGTTCATCCGGTAGTAAAGTGGAAGCAAAACCGTGGCTATAATGATAAAGCCAACCGCATTGCCCAGAACGAACTGAAAATACTGAAACTGGTTTCCGCTGGGTGCGCCAACTTCTCCGGGTACCGAAATAAAAGTAACACCCGAAAGTGCAGTTCCGATCATCCCAAAGGCCACTAAATACCATTTAGAATTCCGGTTGGCAATAAAAAAAGTCGAATTGTCGGATGAATTTTTTGAGGTTACGAATGAAATAATAATCAGCAATAAAAAATAACCGATCAGAAAACATAAGAGAATGGTTGGAGACATAGTTTTATATTAAGCTGATAAATGTAAATAAAACAATCAAATCAAGCAATACATTGATTAGTCCGAAGTCCGGAGTCCGAAGTCTGGAGAGAAATCAAGTCCCCCTCTAAAGCTATCGTGTGGACACATCTTTGTTAATCCTATATTTGTTTTTTAGTACACGTTCCTAAGGCGATCGTCATGCTGAATTTATTTCAGCATCTTTCCAGCTACTAAAAGGTAGTCATTTCGTAAAAAAAATTAATTAAACGTAAATATTGATTTTTCCGCTCTTTGCCGCGGGGCAAGGTACTTTGGAGCGCCAAAGTACCCAAAGCGCTTTGTCAATCCAGCAATGTGGCTTTTCACCGCCCACGCTCATCAAAAAAATAGTGGCACTTCGTTTTGTGTTCAATTTATATTAAATTTTGAATTCAGTGCTAATGAACACAAAACCACTGCGTTTGAGGTTTGGTAATGCTATTTGGGCCATTGTGCACCTATTTTTTTTGATTCTCCCGCCACTTGGGATTGACGGCGTTCTTCGGTAAAGACTGTGGTTTATTAAAGCCAGCTAGCATGATGCCCAAACCATTCTTAAAAAGATGTGTCCACACGATAGCCCTCTAAAGGGGGTAGGGGGATGAAGATTCGACCTGTCAATATCCAATTTACTCTACCAATGAACAAATGACCAGTGAACTACTTAACAACTAAGCCATCAACATGAACTATTAAACCATCAACCAATTCCCAATGAACTATTGAACTAATTACCTATTTTTGCATTATGAATTTTTCATCCAAGCTGCTCGAAGATGCGGTAAACGAATTCTCGAAACTTCCTGGTGTAGGGCAAAAAACAGCTTTACGTTTGGTATTACATCTTTTAAACAAGGAGCAGGAGGAGGTAAACCAGTTTGGCAACACTTTTATTAAGCTTAAACAACAGATTAAACATTGCACTACCTGCCATAATATTTCTGATTATTCGGAGTGTGAAATCTGTACCTCAATTAAACGCGATAAGGAAACCATATGTGTGGTAGAAGATACCCGCGATGTGATGGCCATTGAAAATACAGGACAATATTTTGGGGTTTACCATGTTTTGGGTGGCTTAATTTCTCCGATGGATGGCGTTGGCCCTTCCGATCTGTTTATTGATGGTTTAGTAGTGAGAATGGCAGCAGGAGGGATTAAAGAGGTGATTTTAGCGCTCAGTCCGAATATGGAAGGCGATACCACATTGTTTTACCTGTACAAAAGATTAAAGGAGTTTAATGTTCCGGTAACTACCATTGCACGTGGGATTGCATTTGGTGGCGAGTTGGAGTATACCGATGAAATTACGCTTGGCAGATCGATTGTAACCCGTGTACCTTACGAAACTGCAATGATGAAATAATGGTAAAGCATCTTTTTGTTTTCTTAGCATTAATTTTATCAGGATCGTTTACCAAAGCACAGGTAAAGATCCATTCCCACAACGATTACAGCCATCAAAAACCTTTTATTGATGCGATAAACAACAAAGTTTTCTCTATTGAAGCCGATGTTTTTGTGCTTGGCGATTCGTTAATGGTGGCGCATAGCAAAAAGGAAATTAAAGCAGGCAACACTCTAGAGGAATTGTATTTAAAACAGATTAAAGCCTTATCTGCTGAAAAAGAATATTACACTTTTCAGTTGATGATTGATGTAAAGGGAGATTGGGATTCGACATACCACTTGTTGCGGAAAAATTTGAAAAAATACCAGAAATACTTTGACCGGCAGGGGAGAAATACAATAGTTGTGATTAGTGGCAATCGACCGGCTGCAAATACATTTCATAAATATTTTCGCTTATTTTTTGATGGCTTACCAAATGTAAACTACAGCCCGGAAGACCTGAAGAAAATAACCATGATCAGTGATAATTTTGCCACTTATTCTAAATGGAAGGGTGTTGGTGAGATTTCAGCAATTGATAAAGGAGAATTGGCAGAACTGATTAACAATGCGCATCGATTGGGTAAAGCCTTTCGTTTTTGGGGCGCACCCGATAATCAGGCTTGCTGGAAGTTACTGCATGAGTTAGGTGCAGATATCATCAATACCGACCAAGTCGCTGCGGCCACAAACTACTTTAAAACAAACTAATATAAAGGGTATCAAGTCTCGATACTTGCTACTCAAATCTTGATACTAGATACCTGCTACTTAATACTAAAAATGGATTTAAAAGACAAAGTAATCATCATCACTGGCGCATCGAGCGGAATCGGAAAGGCTTGTGCGGAAGAATTTGCTAAACGTGGCGCTAATTTAGTTTTGGCCGCCCGTCAATATGTAACCCTTTGTGAAATTACCGCCGATCTGGAGAAAAAATATAATATAAGGGCGGTGGCCGTTCAGGCTGATGTAAGCAAAGAAACCGATTGCGAACTGATTATCAAGCAGGCTTTGGTTTCGTTTCAAAAGATCGATATTCTGGTAAATAATGCGGGATTATCGATGCGTGCACTGTTTAACGATTTAGATTTATCGGTGCTAAAAAACCTGATGGATGTGAACTTTTGGGGAACAGTTTATTGTACGAAATTTGCTTTGCCAGAGATTTTGAAAACTAAAGGAACGGTAGTGGGCATATCATCAATTGCAGGTTACCGGGGTTTGCCGGGCAGAACAGGTTATTCGGCCTCTAAATTTGCAATGAATGGTTTTATGGAATCTTTACGCACCGAACTCTTAAAAACCGGTGTAAATGTACTTTTGGCTTGTCCGGGTTTTACGGCATCGAATATCCGGGTAACGGCCTTATCGAAAGATGGCGCCGCACATGGCGAAACCAGCATGGATGAGGGTAAAATGATGACATCGGAAGAAGTAGCCAGCATCATCGCCGACGGTATCGAAAAACGTAAACGTACCTTAATCATGACCGGACAAGGAAAGCTGGCGGTTTGGATGAACAAACTCTTCCCAGCTTTTGTAGATAAAAAGGTTTTTGAACTGTTTGCGAAAGAGAAAAATCCGTTGATAAAAGGGTAGAAGGTTGAGGGTTAGAAGGTGGATGGTTTAAGGTTTAAGGCATAAGGTCTAAGAGCAAAGAGTTTAAAGTAAATAATTGTCAGTCTGAGCGGAGTCGAAGACCATTAACTTTGAGTTTAACTGGATTTATATGAGGATATTGGTGATTTTATAGGTCGCTGAAACACCCCGTCCTGCGGACACCCCTCTGAAAGAGGGGAAGGCAAATCGCATAGAGACGATGAGGTGCAATTCCCTTCCTTTGGAGGGGTGCCTGAAAGGCGGGGTGGTCATATTTAGCACAGACCAGACCGTCCTAAACCCGGTAGTAGCGAGCATCCCGATCCTTCAATCGGGATAAAGCGAATAACGGGACTATCGCAACCGATTAGCACTATCATTGCTTTCCAAAAAAATCGAAAATGAAAATTAGGCCCTATACCGTCGGCGTAACCCTATCCAGCTTACTATAGTCCATTACCATTTTGCCTTCTTCGTTATGGTAGTACATTTTCTCAAACTTAGCATCCATTTCGATTTCCTCATCCTGATAACTGGTTCTGGTATGAATAGTTTGCGAGAAGGTATCATCAAAAGCTTTGAGGATCACAAAAATTTCTACTTCGGCATGCTGCAGCTCGGTTAACGATTTTTCGAAAAAGGGACTTTCTTCTGTAATGGGGTGTACCAGAGTCCAGTTTAAAGACAGGATACCAATTTTACTGCGCTCTAATGGCAAAGGATAAAACCTACGTACATGTTTACCATCAACGGTTTCATTGTACGACATCACCATCTGTACTTCAACTTCTATGAGTTGATTATGGCGGAGATTAACCAAACGGCACATTAAACCATGGCCTTTTTCATACGGGGCAATCACCATTTTTTTACTGAAACTTACCTTAGATGTAGGCCTGCTGAAACGGCCATACAATAAACCCGTAGCCAGTGCAAAGGCCAATAAACCCAGCATGCTCTCGAAAGCGGCAAGCACACTGGTAACAAAGCCCTGTGGCGAAATATGGCCATAACCTACGGTAGAAATGGTTTGTGCTGAAAAGAAAAAAGCATCAAAAAACTGATCGCGAAGCGTTACACCTTTGGCGCCATTTAAATTTTCTATACCCACAAGGTTGTATAAAATGGCGAAAATTGTATTTACAGCCATATAAGTAACAAGGATAACAAAGAAAAACCGCGTCCAGCTCATGGTAACCAGGCGGGTATAGGTATCGTCGAACTTAAACCAGGGCAGGCCGGTACGCTCGATATTGGCAGAACCATCGGGGTTAAGCATGCGCTGGTTTTTGGTAACGGGATTGGATCCGAAACCGAAATCATCATTAAACTGCACTTTTCTTTTAAAGAAAGCCATATATTTTTAGAAAGATTTTGGAATATTAAAAAACAATGTCAATATTTGCTTTATACAAACATGATAATTAAAAACTTAAATAACAATTGGTGGTGGCATAACGAAATTCGTTAGGCAAATTCTATTGTTATATATTTTAAAATATTTTAAACACAACGAAGAGGATTGCCCAAAAAGCAATCCTTTTTTTATGCCTTCCCCTCCCGTGGAGGGGTGTCTGAAAGACGGGGTGGTTAAAAATGGGCGTTATGCTGTCCCGACTATTCGGGATCAGCATCTATAAAAAAGATTTAGAAAAATTAAATGGTTTGTGGCGACACAAACATGGCGAGTAGATTGAATACAAAACTAATGCCCCGGTTCGTGTCTCCACGAAACGGAACAGAATAAAATGGTTTGTGGAGACGCAAACCATGGCGTAAAAATGATTTTTTAAAGAATCGTCATGCTGAATTTAGTTCAGCATCTATGTGAAAGATTCTGAACCTAGTTCAGAATGACGGTAAGAGTTATACAAAACATGAAAAAAATATTAAACCATTTATTCGAGAACAAGAGTTTTAGCAGGGAAGAGGCAAAGAACATTTTAATTTCAATTTCGGAAGGAGCATTTAATTCTTCGCAGATTGCCGCTTTTATTACGGCTTATGCCATGCGCAATATTACGGTGCAAGAACTGCAGGGTTTTCGTGATGCGATGCTTGATATGTGTGTAAAGGTTAACTTATCGGGTTACGAATTGATTGATCTCTGCGGTACCGGTGGCGATGGTAAAGACACTTTCAATATTTCTACCTTATCCTCATTTGTAGTGGCAGGTGCTGGTCATCATGTGGCTAAACATGGTAATTACGGCGTTTCTTCGGGCTGCGGTTCTTCTAATGTAATGGAATATTTAGGTTATACTTTTACCAATGATGAAGCTACTTTAAGGCGCAATTTAGATACTGCCGGGATCTGTTTCTTACACGCTCCTTTGTTTAATCCTGCCATGAAAATTGTAGCGCCAATCCGTAAAGAACTGGGGGTAAAAACATTTTTTAATATGCTGGGGCCAATGGTTAACCCCGGGCAGCCAAAATACCAGATGGTAGGCGTGTTCAGTCTGGAACTGGCCCGTTTATATGCTTATTTATACCAGGATACCGATAAAAGTTATACTATTGTACATGCATTGGAAGGTTATGACGAGGTTTCACTAACCTGCGATGTAAAAACCTTTTCGAATAAGGGCGAACAGATTTTAACCCTTCAGGATATGGGTTTTGATAAGGTTGATACCCATGCGATTAAAGGTGGCGATACCGTAGAATCATCTGCCAAAATATTTATGGCTGTTTTAAATGGGGAAGCTACAGATGTACAGAACAACGTGGTGCTGTGTAATTCGGCACTGGCCATTAAAACCATAAAACCTGAGCAATCTTTTGCCGACTGCTTTTACGAAGCGGAAGAATCTTTAACCAGCAAAAAAGCGTTAAACAGTTTCAAAAACTTATTGGCATGTTAAAGTTAAAAGTTTGTGGAATGCACCTGGCAGCAAATATTGCTGCGGTAGCCGAGCTTCAGCCAGATTATCTGGGCTTTATCTTTTATGAAAAATCGCCCAGACTAATCAGCGATGTTTCTGCTGAATTGATCAAATACATTCCTGCTGAGATTAAAACCGTAGGGGTTTTTGTAAATGAAGATCTTGAAAAGGTAAAAGATAAAGTAAACACATTGAAGCTAAAAGCTGTTCAGTTACATGGCGATGAATCGCCTGAATATTGTGCAGCATTAAAATCAAGCTTTCCTGCTTTAGAAGTGATTAAAGCTTTCGGAATAGATGAAGATTTTGATTTTTCAGGTCTCGAAGCTTATTTAAATGTGGTAGATTATTTCCTGTTCGATACCAAAACTAAAACACATGGTGGATCGGGGAAAACATTCAATTGGTCTGTTTTAGACCGATATACTTATACCAAACCTTACTTTTTAAGTGGCGGAATTGATTTAGAACATGCCCCGGCCATAAAGGATATACATGATGACCGCTTATATGCCCTGGATATCAATAGCAGATTTGAAATTGAACCAGGTTTAAAAGATGCGGAGAAGATTAAAGAATTTATTAAAGAAATGAATAAATAGATTGTTATTCATAACCCTTGGTTTGAACCAAGGGAAAAAGGAAAAAAAACATGAAATACAAAGTAAACGAAAAAGGATATTATGGAGATTTTGGTGGCGCGTACATCCCCGAAATGCTTTATCCAAACGTAGAGGAATTGCGTCAAAACTATTTAAAGATTATTGATGATGCCGATTTTCAAAAGGAATTTCATCAATTGTTAAAAGATTATGTTGGCCGCCCTTCGCCTTTATATCTGGCCAAAAGATATTCGGAAAGATTTGGTGCCAATATTTTTCTAAAAAGAGAAGATTTAAACCATACCGGTGCCCATAAGATCAATAATACCATCGGACAGATTTTATTGGCCGAAAAACTGGGCAAAAAAAGGATTATTGCTGAAACAGGTGCTGGTCAGCATGGTGTAGCTACTGCAACCGTATGTGCGCTGCGTAACCTGGAGTGTGTAATTTACATGGGCGAGGTAGATATCGAGCGCCAGGCACCAAATGTGGCACGCATGAAAATGCTGGGGGCAAAGGTGGTTCCGGCAAGCTCGGGAAGCAAAACCTTAAAAGATGCTACCAATGAGGCGATGCGCGATTGGATCAATAATCCGGTAGATACACATTATATTATTGGTTCGGTGGTTGGTCCACATCCTTACCCTGATATGGTAGCGATTTTTCAATCGATTATTTCTGAGGAAACCAAAAAACAACTTTTAGAACAAACCGGTAGCGATCAGCCTGATTATGTTTTGGCCTGTGTAGGTGGTGGAAGTAATGCCATGGGGATGTTCTACCATTTTATGGACGATGAGAATGTTAAACTGATTGCTGTTGAAGCAGCCGGAAAAGGTGTATCAAGCGGGTTTTCTGCCGCAACCACATATCTGGGTAAAGAAGGGGTTTTACATGGAAGCAGAAGTATCTTGATGCAAACGCCAGACGGACAGGTTGTTGAACCGCATTCAGTTTCAGCAGGGTTGGATTATCCGGGAATTGGCCCACAACATGCACATTTGTTTAAAACAGGTCGTGGCCAATATGTTTCCATTACTGATGAAGAAAGCTTAGATGCCGGTTTACTTTGTACACAACTGGAAGGAATTATTCCGGCCATCGAAAGTGCACATGCCTTGGCTTATTTAGAAAAAATGGAATTTAAAGGTGGCGAAAACGTAGTGGTTTGCCTGTCAGGCCGTGGCGACAAGGATCTGGATACTTATATTAAATATTTTAATCTTTAGAAGAATTGTCATTATAAGGCACGAAGCAATCCTACTACACGCGCTAGGAGGCTAACCCAAAGCATTAAGATTATTCATTTTTGCAGTTGTTTTTAAAGGCATTCATGAGCTCGCTTCGTTCGGTTATCTTCGTACCTCGCAATGACGGAAAAAGAAAAAAAATGAACAGAATTAAACAACTCTTCCAGGAGAAGAAAAATATATTATCAATTTATTATACCGCTGGTTATCCAAATACTGGCGATACCATTCAAATTGCCGAAGCACTGGAAAAATCGGGTGCTGACATGCTTGAAATAGGATTTCCTTATTCTGATCCTGTTGCCGATGGACCGGTAATTCAGGCGAGTAGTAAACAATCGCTCGATCAGGGGATGACGCTTAAGCTGCTTTTCGAACAGTTGAAAGACTTGCGTAAGACCGTTACCATTCCTGTTTTGTTAATGGGTTATGTAAACCCTGTTTTGCAGTTTGGCGTAGAAAAATTCTGCGAAGCTTGTGCCGAAGTAGGGGTAGATGGCTGTATTGTTCCTGATCTACCAATGGTAGAATATGAGGAGTTTTATAAAGATTGCTTCGAAAAACATAACCTGAGCAATGTATTTTTAATCACCCCTCAAACCGCTGAAGAACGTATCCATAAAATTGACGGTTTAACCAATGGATTCATCTATTTGTTATCATCATCAGCTACAACGGGTAAAAACCTCGAAGTTGGTGATACCACGGAAGCTTATTTCAGCAGGATTAAAAACCTAAACCTGAAAAATCCAACGATGATCGGTTTCGGGATCAGCGATAAACAGACTTTTGACAAGGCTTGCTCGTATGCCAACGGTGCCATTATTGGTACGGCTTTCGTTAAAGCCATTGCTGATGGGTATTTAGAAGAAAGTGTAAGCAACTTTATGAAGAAGTTTAAAGCGTAATTTTTAAACTCCCTTAGTAATCGTCATTTCGAGCGGAGTGCAACGTAGCCGAGAACCCGAAGGCTCAGCGAAGCTAAATCTGTCTAGATAGATCTCTCCACTCCGCGTTGCTTCGGTCGAGATGACGATTTTTCTAGCGGAGTCTGTCAATGGTACGATATTGGCGAAATCTTTCCAACTTAATTACAAAGTTTAAAGATCTCTCCATTCCGCCACAGTTGAGTCGCAACAATTCCTCTCTCGGTTCGTCACCCTGAACTTGTTTTACTTCGTAGCTTTCCGCTTCGCTCCAGGTCAGGGTCTTAGTGGTTAAAACTTTTATTAGAGGTTTTCACCATAGAAGAAATGTAAGAACATATTAGGTATTGAGCTTTTATGTAACTTATATGCCTTACATGGTTCAGGCTTTGGTGGCTATATCATGAAGACACTAAACTTTGTGTCTTGGTGGGTTATTCTTTTCTACGCTGTATCGTCATTGTTGGCACGACAAAATGCATGAACGGTCGTCACACTGAATTTATTTCAGGGCCTTACATGCCGAAAGGATACTGAAACAAGTTCAGCATGACGTAAGAAAGATAGAAAGCATTATGATCTATCTGCTAAATCGGACAAAATGTTCTCTTTTACCGTATGTCTGACAATTTGGATCGCAGGTATGTCAGTTGTTTTTGCCTCGCGGAAAATCATTTTTTATTTTTTTTTAAAAAATCACGTTGTTTGAAAATGCAGTTTTTAAGGCTTTAACCGTTGATTATCAGTTGTAAAACTAATCAATAAAATGTTTATGACAAATGAATGATTGTGAATTCTGGAATTGGTTCTACATTTGCTTAACGGTGTTAGATTATTTACACCTAATATTCCAGTCATGGGAAGTAAAGAAAGAATTCTACGTTTAAAAGATGAAACCAGAACAAAAATTCTGGATGCGGCCTTGAACATTGTTCAAACAGAAGGCTGGCAGGCATTGAGTATGCGTAAAATTGCCGACCAGATTGAATATACTGCACCAATTATTTACGAATACTTTTCTAACAAAGACGGCATCTTACTGGAACTCACCAGAAGAGGATATTTAATGTTGGGTAAAGATATCCGCGAAGCGAGGGATAAACACGAATCTCCGGAAGATAAAATGGAAGCCATGTGGATTGCCTATTGGAACTTCGCCTTTGCCCACAAAGAATTTTATCAGTTGATGTACGGTGTAGATATGGTTTGTTGCACCGTTAAAAATTCGATGACTGAAGCCGAAAACGTAAGTAGTATGTTAGGCGATGTAATTGAATCGTTATTTGAGAAGAAACCAGTATCTGACGATGATATCTGCATGAAGTATTACACCTATTGGTCTATCATCCATGGTTTAATTTCCATTAACCTGGTTCGCCCCAACGGAAGAACAACAGACGAATTAAACCAGCAAATTTTAAAAGATGCCATCAAGGGCATTACATTATCTATTAATAGTTAATTTTTTTTTACAAAGTAATTTAACACTGTTAAATTATTTATACACGCTAATTCCAATTAAATTTAATCCATATGAAATCTCTACATCGCTTGTCCCCTTTACTTAACACTGTTAAACAGTTTAATAGTATTAAGTTAATGTTAACAATTTCTCTACTATCCATAATTCTGGTGAGTTGTAAATCATCTGCTGATCAGGCTGCAGCTGCACCACCACCGCCAGCCTTACCAGTAAGCGCGATTAGCGCAAGCACAGAAACTACGTATATTGAATATCCGGCTTCTATTCAAGGTGCTGTTGATATCGATGTCCGTCCGCAGGTGAGTGGTTACTTACAAAGTGTTTTGGTTAATGAAGGCGCTTATGTAACCGCCGGACAAACCTTGTTCAAAATCAACGAAAACCCTTACCGCGAGGCTTTAAATAATGCCAAAGCGAGTTTACATGCAGCAGAAGCGGCTATCTTAAACGCACAGTTGGAAGTTGATAAGTTAACACCGCTTGTTCAGAACAAAGTAGTTTCTGATTTTCAGTTAAAAACAGCCAAAACAGCTTATAAAATTGCGCAGGCAAATGCCGAACAAGCCAGAGCCAGTGTTGCTTCGGCACAGATTAACTTAGGTTATACCAATGTTAAGGCTACGGTGAGCGGTTACATCGGTCGTATCCCTAAAAAACAGGGAAGTTTAGTTTCTCCGACGGATCAGATTGCTTTAACACAGTTATCCGATATCCACGAAGTGCATGTTTATTTCTCTTTAGCAGAAAACGACTTCAACAATTTTAATGCGAACTACCCGGGTAAAACTCCTGCCGACAGGATTAAACATTTACCAGCGGTAGAACTTTTATTGGCTGATAATTCTGCTTACCCAATTAAAGGTAAGATCGATATGATCGATGGTCAGTTTGATAAAAACACGGGTGCCATTACTTTAAGGGCAAGTTTTCCTAATGCGAGCGGCGTTCTTCGCTCGGGTAATACCGGTAAGATCCGTTTAGGTTTGCAGCATGATGATGCCATTCTGGTGCCTCAGTCATCGACGGTAGAAATGCAGGATAAAGTATTTGTATTTACCGTAGGAGACAGCAGTAAGGTGAAAAAACAATCCATTACCATTGTTGGTAAAGCCGGCGAAAATTACCTGGTTAAAGACGGGGTAAAAGTTGGCGACCAGATCGTGTTAAGCGGGGTTGATAAATTACAGGAGGGTATGGTTATCCAGCCTCAAAAAGCAGCAGATAAAGTAGCTGTTGCAAAAACAAAAAATTAATAAGACCTAAAATCTAAAAAGTCATGTTTCAGAAATTTATAGACAGGCCTGTACTTTCGACTGTTATTTCCATCTTATTGGTAATAGTTGGTATACTGGGCTTAACAAAGTTGCCCTTAGAGCGCTTTCCAAATATCGCACCTCCGTCGGTATTGGTAACCGCAGTGTACCCAGGGGCCAATGCCGAAACGATTTTACGTTCGGTAACTCCATCATTGGAGGAAGCAATTAATGGTGTGGAGAATATGACCTACATGACCTCCAGTGCCAGTAACGATGGCACATTAGCCATTACGGTTTACTTTCAACAGGGTACCAACCCCGATCAGGCAGCTGTTAACGTGCAAAACCGGGTTTCGCAGGCTACCAGTCAATTGCCTGCAGAGGTTGTACAATATGGCATAACCACTACCAAACAGCAAAATAGTTTTATTGGCGCTATCGGTATTTACTCGGAAGATCCTAAAAAATACGATGCCGTTTTTGTAAATAACTATGCGCAGATTAATATCATTCCCGAACTTAAACGTATCCCGGGTGTAGGTTCTGCCAGTGTATTTGGTGGTATTAAAGATTATTCAATGCGTATTTGGTTAAACCCAAGTCAATTGGCTACTTATAAAATTACACCGAATGAAGTGATCACCGCCATTCAGGACAAAAACCTGGAAGCAGCCCCAGGTAGGTTTGGAGAGAGAAGTAGTGAGGCGTTTGAATATATCATTAAATATAAAGGTAAACTTACTAAACCAGAGGAATATCAAAATATCGCGATCCGTTCTAATTCAGATGGTTCTATATTACGCTTAAAAGATGTAGCCCGTGTAGAATTGGGTGCGTATAGTTATGGTAGTGTAAACCGTTTAAACGGGCATGATGGAATTACCATTGGTGTAATCCAGTTATCGGGCTCTAATGCCAACGAAATCCAGATTGCCATTGATAAACTATTGGCGAAACTATCAAAAGATTTCCCGGCGGGCATTAAATTCAACCAGTTTTACCGTACCAAAACCGATCTTGATGAATCCATCAACCAGGTGGAGCACACCTTGATAGAAGCATTTTTACTGGTATTTATTGTAGTATTTATCTTCCTTCAGGATTTCAGATCTACTTTAATCCCAGCTATTGCGGTTCCGGTGGCTATTATCGGTACTTTCTTTTTCATGCAGCTGTTCGGCTTCTCTGTTAACCTTTTAACCCTTTTTGCGCTGGTACTGGCCATAGGTATTGTGGTAGATGATGCGATTGTGGTGGTAGAGGCGGTGCATGCCAAAATGGAAGAAAACCCTTCGCTTAGTCCGAGGGCAGCAACTACCGAGGCCATGAACGAAATTACCGGGGCCATTATATCGATTACACTGGTAATGGCGGCGGTGTTTTTACCGGTTGGTTTCATGACAGGCTCAACAGGTATATTTTACAAACAGTTCGCCTTAACCATGGCTATCGCCATCATTATATCAGCTGTTAACGCGTTAACTTTAAGCCCTGCGCTGGCGGCCTTATTTTTAAAGAACAAACATGCCGAAGGTGGTCATAACGCGCCTAAAAAAGGTTTTGTAGAAAAGTTTTATGCAGGCTTTAACGGTGGTTTCAATTATATGACCAACCGATATGTTGGGGGCTTAAAAGTGCTTATCCGTAATAAATGGATCAGCATGGGTGGATTAGCCTTAATCGTTTTGGTTACCATTTTCCTTGTAGGCAGAACAAAAACAGGCTTTATCCCGACAGAGGATCAGGGTTTTGTGGCTATCGCGGTTGCCAGTCCATCCGGAACATCATTGGCCAATACCAATAAAATATTAAAACAGGCAGAAGCAGAGTTGAGGGCAATGCCATCAGCAAGATTTGTAATGTCGTTGGCTGGTTATAACTTTTTAACCGCATCCAACAGTCCTTCGGCTGGTCAGATTTTCTTATTGTTAAAACCAAACGACGAAAGAGGGGCGGTAAAAAATATCGATGAAATCCAAAATATAGTAAGGGCCAAAATGGCGGCCATATCTGCCGGTACCTTCTTTGTATTCAGTTTCCCTACGGTTCCGGGCTTTAGTAATGTGGAGGCCATGAACGTAATGTTACAGGATAAAACGAACGGCAGGCTGGATAAATTTAGTGGTGTAGCGAATAACTTTATTGGAAAGTTAATGGCGAAACCGGCTATTGCTTATGCTTTTACTTCTTATAAAGCAGATTATCCGCAGTTGCAACTGGATGTTAACGACGAAAAGGCCGATCAGTTGGGTGTAAGTAAAAAAGATATCTTACAAACCATGCAGACTTATTTTGGTACTGCACAAGCATCAGATTTTAACCGCTTTGGTAAATACTACCGTGTGGTGGTTCAGGCTGATGTTGCCGACAGAACCGATCCTGCAAGTATCGACCGTGTGTTTGTTAAAAACAAGGCCGGAGAAAGTGTGCCCATCAGTACCCTGGTTAAATTAACCCGTGTATATGGTTCGGAAACGGCTTCGCGTTATAACCTGTTTAACTCAATCGAGGTAAATGCCATCCCTAAACCAGGTTTCAGTTCTGGTGATGCGATTAAAGCGATAGAAGAAACCGCCAGAGAACAATTGCCAACTGGCTATGCTTACGAATTCTCGGGACAAACACGTGAGGAGATTTCTTCAGGCGGACAGTCGACAGTAATATTCCTGCTTTGTTTGGTGTTTGTTTACTTCTTATTATCAGCACAGTACGAGAGTTATATCCTGCCATTGGCGGTAATCTTATCTATCCCTACAGGTGTATTCGGTGTATTTGTGGTATTGGGCTTAACTGGTATCGAAAATAACATTTATGTACAGGTAGCGCTGATCATGCTTATCGGTTTGCTGGCTAAAAATGCCATCCTGATTGTGGAGTTTGCCGTGCAGCGACGAAAGGCAGGACTTAGTTTGGTTGACTCGGCTATAGAAGCAGCGCGATTAAGGATCAGACCAATTATTATGACATCACTGGCCTTTGTGTTTGGTTTGTTCCCGATGAGTATTGCAACAGGTCCATCGGCACAGGGTAACCACTCCATCAGTATTGGTGCCGCAGGTGGTATGGTATCGGGGGTAATTTTAGGTTTGTTCATCATTCCGGTACTTTTCGTCATCTTCCAGGCTTTACAGGAAAAAATATCAAAAAAATCAAGAAATGAGGTTGTTCACCACAATGGAGAACCTGTAAATAATAATCATGTAGTTTATGAAACGGTTTAATATCATTACCATCCTGCTCCTTGCTTTAATCTGGAGCGGATGTTCGGTTTCGAAAGATACAGCGCTGCCAAATATTGCGCCAGGCTTATTCAGAAATTCATTGCCTAAAGATTCTTCAAGTGTTGGCGGGATGCCATTGAAGAGTTTTATCAACGACCTTACTGTTCAGAATTTAATTGATACAGCTTTGGTTAAAAATTACGACATGCAGATTGCATTGAAAAATATCGATGCAGCCGAAGTATTGTTCAAACAATCGAAATTGGGTTATTTACCTGAATTGAAATTGCAGGTGGCAGCGAGCTCAAGCCGTCCGTCTGATAACAGTTTAAATGGTTTAAGCCTTAACCAGTTTACAGGCTCAACACACATTGAAGATTATAATGCAAATCTGGGTGTGGTTTGGGAAGCCGATATCTGGGGTAAAATCCGCAATCAAAAAGCTGGCGCTTTAGCCAGTTTTTTGCAGACAGAAGAGGCACGTAAAGCAGTTCAGACGCGTTTGGTGGCCAATGTTGCACAAGGATATTACAATTTGCTAATGCTTGATGCACAATTGGAAATCGCGAAAAAGAACTTAAAACTGAACGACAGCACATTGAGGATTATCAATTTACAGTTCGATGCCGGTCAGGTAACTTCATTGGCGATACAGCAGGCTCAGGCGCAACAGTTAAATGCCGCGCAACTGATCCCCCGTTTAGAGCAAAATGTAACCTTACAGGAAAATGCTTTAAGTGTATTGATTGGTACTTTGCCAAAAACCATTAACCGCGAGAGCCGTTTGGATAAAATGAATATCCCGCAGGACTTAAACGCGGGTTTTCCTTCATCGATGTTAAGCCGCAGGCCTGATATTAAAAGTGCTGAACTGGCGCTTACCATTGCCAATGCAAAGGTTGGTGTAGCGAAAGCCAGTTTGTATCCATCGCTGGTGATTACCGCAAGCGGAGGCATCAACTCTTTTAAAGCAAGCAACTGGTTTAATGTTCCGGCATCTTTATTTGGCCTGGTTGGAGCAGGGATTACGCAACCTATTTTTCAAAGAGGTCAGTTAAAAACTTCTTTAGAACTAGCTAAAATCGACCGTGAAAAAACAGTAATCCAGTTCCGTCAGTCGGTATTAAATGCTGTTGGCGAAGTGTCTGATGAGTTAACGAAAGTAGAGAAGTTAAAAACACAATACAGCATTGCTGAAAAAAGAGCGCAGACTTTACAACAAGCATCGAGAAATGCAAGTTTGTTGTTTAAAAGTGGTATGGCTAATTATTTAGAAGTAATTACCGCACAAGGCAATTTACTACAAAGTGAATTGGAGTTAACAACCATTAAAACAGAGCAGTTAAATGCAGTTGTTGGTTTGTACCGCTCGTTAGGTGGCGGCTGGCAGTAAAATAATGTTAAACCTACCAGGTTTTTAAGACCTTATAGGTTTGTACGAAAACACCAGGGACGTTTTGCAATAGTAGGATGTTCTTGGTGTTTTTTTGTTATACAATGATTTGTCATCCTGAGGTACGAAGGATCTCTGCGTAATTAACCACTGCCTTTGTTTATAGTATCACTAGCGGGAACCTTAAAGCGGGTGCTATTTTTTACCCCGGGCTCGGGCTTGCCTCGGTTAGCCACCGAAGGGCTCTTACCTTTTTCTTGATAAAAAGGTAACCAAAAATCAAGGCTTGGATCTGATGTCGGATAAATTCGTCAAAGCTTTATTAGTCGCCAGCACAAGCCCCCGATGAAGGATCGGGGAGGGCGTGCTGCCTCGGGATAGTGGTAGGTTGAAAGGGGGTGCTAAAGCTTTAACGTTTTCTCCTTCCATCATATCCTAGGCCGGATAGCAGGATGCAGATAGCATGAAGCATAGATAGGCATCCGTAGATTTATTCCTCTGAAACTATGAGGGGCACGCGGTGTCGTCATCTCGACCGTAGCGGAGAGATCTTTGGACTTTTCATAAACATAGTTCGTCATTCTCGCGCAGGCGGGAATCTTAAAGCGATCGCTATGTTGTTGCCTTCTGCACTGTCTTGCCTCGGTTAGCCACCGAAGGGCTTTTACTTTTTCCTTGATGAAAAAGTAACAAAAAATCAAGGCTTGCAGCCTTCCTTGTAAAAAGCTACGGAAATCTTGATTGCGACAGCATCGAGGCTCTTACCCTTGCTTATTCCCACCGCTCCCGCTTTGATCCTGCCTTAGGTTGTGGGGTTATGAGGGGGAACTGCAAAGATTTCCGTGCTTTTTCCGGCGGAAATCTGCCAGGCCGAATAGCAGGGTGCTGATAGCATAGTGCAGCGGATTTATCGCATTATTTCAATTGCGATCAATTCATCCTCCTTTTATTTCCTCCGGTTTTTTGTCATCCTGAGCGGAGTCGAAGGATCTCCTTCCATCATATCCCAGGCCGGATAGCAGGGAGTATATAGCATATGTATAGGGATAATTTCTAATACGGTCGTCATTCCCGCGCAGGCGGGAATCCTAATGCTTTCGCTATTCTTGCCCTTTGCGCAGTCTTGCCTCGGTTAGCCACCGAAGGGCTCTTTCTTTTCTCTTGATAGAAAAGAAACAAACCTGAGCGTAGCGAAAGCATGCCTGCCTTAAAAACAACAACGAAAAGGCATAACTGAAAGGCTTGCATCCTTCCTTGTAAAAACCTACGGAAATCTTTATCGCGACAGTATCTAGGCTCTCATCCTTACTTGCCCCACCGCTCCCGCTTTGATCCTGCCTTAGGTTGTGGGGTTATGAGGGGCATAGCAAAGATTTCCATGCTTTTTCCGGCGGAAATCTGCCAGGCCGAATAGCAGGGTGCTGATAGCGGGATGCAGATAGCATGATGTATAAGGATAGCTTCTAGTATGGTGATTGTACTACCAATAAATCCGTCATTGCGAGAAGGCTTTTTCAGCCGACGAAGCAATCTTTATAGCGAGGATCATTAGCGTGAAAGATTGCTTCCCCGAAAATATCGGGGCAGGCTGTCGTTCCTCCTCGCAATGACGACTTTTTTTTAGGGAGTCTGTAAATGGTAGCGCAGGATCTTTTAATTATTGTTATTTCAAAAAAAAAATCCGTCATTTCGACCGTACTGGAGAACCCGAAGGCTCTGCGAAGCATAATCATGTTGCAGTCGGTAGTTCAGAGGTTGCAGTCGGTAGTTCAGGGGTTGCAGTCGATAGTTCAGATGTTGCAGTCGATAGTTCAGATGTTGCAGTCGACAGTTCAGAGGTTGCAGTCGATAGTTCAGATGTTGCAGTCGACAGTTCAGATGTTGCAGTCATTAGTTCAGACCTTGCAGTCGGTAGTTCAGACGTTGCAGTCGATAGTTCAGATGTTGCAGTCGATAGTTCAGATGTTGCAGTCGGTAGTTCAGACGTTGCAGTCGATAGTTCAGATGTTGCAGTCGGTAGTTCAGACGTTGCAGTCGACAGTTCAGACGTTGCAGTCGATAGTTCAGATGTTGCAGTCGACAGTTCAGAGGTTGCAGTCGGTAGTTCAGACGTTGCAGTCGACAGTTCAGGCGTTGCAATGAGCCGTTTTACGGTTAAGCATTGCATAAAAGAGAAACAGCAACCGGTTTGGTATCTGTTAAAGTGGAATGAGGAAATAAATAGGGATGATTTTTTTAGGGTATTATGGGTGTTTTAGGTCAGGGTTCGGAACGGGATACCCGAAATCTGTTTGTATTGGGGGCTGGTTGACCCAAAAACAGATTTTGCGTAATTTTTCACATCCTGAGCCAGGGCAACTATGCCGGTTTCTGCATCGTACAGCGCGTTATCGCGGTTAATGCGTAGGGTACTCAACTGCGAACTGTTGGCTACCACATCGCGGTTTTTCTGCAATAAATCGTTATATAAACTGGTGAGGCTGGCCAGCTGCAAATCTACCTCGTTAGGTGCATACTGCGGTATGGTGGCTAACAGTTTAATCTGTTTATCGAGCGTATCGAGCAGGTTATCGTAACTCTGTTGCGAGGCCGAAACCTGGTTAACCACCGTACCGCTGGCGGCCAGGTTATTCTTTTCTTCAGCTGTGAGTTTAGCCGTTGCCCTTTGGCCCTGTATTTTGCGGTGGTGGCTTACTGCATTATCCAATACCTGTTGGGCTACACTGTTGGCTTTAACGGCGCTCAGTACGCGGGTGCTCAACTTTTTTAAGGGCGCAAAAGCCAGATCGCGCAGGGCTATGGCATTGCTGTTTTTGGCGGCAGCATCGTGCACCTGCTCGTTAATGGTTTTGGCTGCGGCAGCTTTCCCGGTTAAACTGTTTAACTGGATGTTTACATTGCTGGGGTTGTACACGGCACCGTAACCAGTTACATAGGTGGTGAGGGTTTCGAAATTGGCTACGTTTTTGGCGTGGCCGGTCTCATTCATTTTAGACATAACTTGTAGTTTAAAAAAGTAAATAAAATAATTAATTAGCATTAAGATAGTATTATTTTATTTACAACTAAAAGAATAGGTTTATTTTTTTTTGAGGAGGTACGGGAAACCGTAGGGAATAGCATTCTCCACAACTTACCTTGTTGCATTACTAAAGAATATTAGATGCATATTTTAATGCATGTATAACTTATAAAATCACTATGAGCCTTAAAATTCAACTTTATATCGTGTCACTTTGGTTACTCTTCATTTTATTATTTATTAATAAAGTACAGATACCTTATTGTTTCGATAAGAATTGCCATTTTATTGGTTTAGCCAAACTGTTAATCGTCAACGTAGTTCCGTTAATATTTTTATCACTGGCAATTTTTGGCTTTATCTTTTATGCAAATTTTAAATACATTATCCGTCGAAATAGGTCCCTACCTGATAAGGTAACCAGGATTGAAAACTTAAACTGGGAGCATTTAACCTTCCTAGTTACCTATGTCATTCCATTTTTAAGTTTCAATTTAAATGAAGATCGAAATGGTTTGGTCTTTTTTCTCGTGCTGATCATCATTGGTATTATTTATATCAAAACGAATATGTTCTACACTAACCCAACATTGGCACTCCTTGGGTATCATATTTATAAATTATCTACAACTAATAAAGAGAACATTATCATCATCAGTAAGGATGTAATTCAAGAAAATGATTCTATTCAATATCAACTATTGAGTGACAATATATACATGGCCAATAAATCAATAAACAATGGAAATACGAGAACTTAAAGAAAAACTAAATTTAGTTAACGATGTAATAAATCCAATAGGAATTAATATACATTTGGTTAAAAAAGAAGAGGATGGAAGTGAATCTATTCTAGATGCCGATATCTCTCCGGAATTAGCTAATGAATTAAAAGAGATATTTACGGTGGCCATCAATGAGAAGATACTCAACAATGATGAAATCGAATTAAAAGATATTTCTACAGCGCAAGAAACAATCAATTCGTTGTTTTTCTACGATTTGGAAGAATTCCCAGAGAAACTTGCCATAGCTAAAGAGTTTGATCCATTTATAAATTACCCCACGTTTTCATTCTCAAATGACGATATGGAAACGATAAAAGCTATAATTGTAACGATAGGGGATGCTGGTAATTATTTTTCAATTTATAAACATGTGTATCCCGTTACAATTGTTAGGCAAGATAAAATGTTAGGCCTTATTCCTATAGGCAACAGATTTGAAAAACTTAATAGTAATATTTTACAGATCAATAGTTCTATTGATTTCTTATTCGCAGATGATTCTCTGGTGATCAACAATCTAAAAACTTTGGCTTCTGCCTACGGTTATAATGAAATTGTTAAAAACCAAGCCAGACAAAATATCGAATTAATTTCGGGACTTGATTTGATTGATAATTTGGAAGAGTTAACCTCTTTGGTAGATAACGTTAAGTATGCGAAGCGGGTGTTGAGGATAAAACCCGATTCGCCTGTGCTACAACTTGCCAAAACAAGAATCATCGCTTTTATCACTTCACACCCTAAACTTTCTGGTAAAATAAGATTAAATGCAGCTGGAGATAAGATTTTATTGGATACCGATGTTTCTAAGGTGATTACTATTGGGATTTTAAATGACGATTATTTAAAATCAAATTTGACCGAACTGGATTATGAAAGTGAAAGTAAATTAACTATTGCTGATGAAGTATAGTTGACGAAAATTAAATGTTACAAGCGTGATCATTTAAAATAAAGTGTTGAAACTTTAATTGCCTAAATATGAACCAACCCAAAATAAGGTTGCGATATTTCGGCTTCTTTTAATAATTTAGCTAAATATTCTACCTGCTGGTTTTAATTTAAGCAATTATTGCTAAATTATGTCGAGCCTAAATTACTCAAAAGATAAATGACTTTGATCGTTAACGAACCTCAAGTTGAGTACGGATTTATTGGAAAACTAACCGATTTGAAATATACTTATCGGGCAGATATACGCGACCGCAATGCTTTAGAATTAAACTTCCGTCGGAAATTTGATGCATTGAATCGTGTAAACTTATCAGACGCTGAATTTGCGCGATTACGGGATGAAATTGTTACGCCAGATGTTTTTACAGCATCTAAAAATTTGCGTCAAAAAAATACTTTCATCCGTGAAGATGGTACACCACTACAATATACTTTGGTTGATATTAAAGATTGGTGTAAAAATGAATATGAAGTAATTAATCAGTTACGCATTAATACAAAAGATACCAACCATCGATATGATGTTATTTTGTTAATTAATGGGATACCTGTAGTACAAATTGAATTAAAGACACTGCAGATTAGCCCTAGAAGGGCTATGCAGCAGATTGTTGATTATAAAAATGACCCAGGCAATGGTTATAATAATTCGCTGTTGTGTTTTATGCAGTTGTTTATTGTGAGCAACCGTTCTGATACTTACTACTTCTCCAATAATAAAAATCAACATTTTGCTTTTAATGCCGATGAGCAATTTCTACCGGTTTACAAATGGGCAAGGGAAGATAATTCAAAAGTAGACAATTTATATGATTTCACTGAGATATTTTTAGCTAAGTGTACATTGGGCGAAATGATCAGCAGGTATATGGTGTTGGTAGAAAGTGAGCAAAAATTAATGGTAATGCGACCTTACCAGATTTATGCTGTTAAAGCCATTGTGAATTGCATTCAACAAAATCGTGGTAATGGTTATATATGGCATACTACCGGTAGTGGCAAAACGCTTACTTCGTTCAAAGCATCGACACTATTAAAAGATAATCCCGATGTAGAGAAATGTTTGTTCGTAGTAGATCGTAAAGATTTGGACAGGCAAACAAGGGAAGAATTTAATAAGTTTCAGGAAGGTAGCGTTGAGGAAAATACCAATACAGATACATTGGTTAGGCGTATGCTTTCTGAAAGCTATGCCGATAAAGTAATTGTAACCACTATACAAAAGTTAGGCTTGGCATTAGACCCTAGCCACCGTAAAAACTACAAGGAGCAACTTAAATCTTTAGCGGGTAAAAGAATGGTATTTATCTTTGATGAATGCCACCGTTCGCAGTTTGGTGAAAACCATAAAGCCATTAAAGAATTTTTCCCAAATGCCCAATTATTCGGTTTTACAGGCACACCTATTTTTGAGGATAATGCCACTTACAAAAAAATAGATGGGCAGCAAGCTTCATACTTAACTACAGAAGAAGTTTTTCAAAAACTATTGCATGCTTATACCATTACACACGCTATAGAGGATGAAAATGTTTTGCGTTTTCATATTGATTATTTTAAAAGTCAGGGAGAATACGAACAAAGGTTGGATAAAACCTATACTAAACAAGCTATTGTAGAAGCCATATCTGATAAGCATAGTGCCGCAACACAGTCACGTAAGTTTAATGCGGTGTTCGCAACGGAATCTATTAATGATGCTATTGCCTATTATAACCTATTTAAAGATGCGCAATTAAAGAAAGCAGCTTTATATGATGATTTTTATCCATTAAATATTGCTTGCGTTTTCTCGCCACCTGCAGAAGGTAATCAGGATGTAAAACAATTACAAGATGATTTACTACAGGAGAAGGCAGATAATGAGGTAGCACCGGAAGAGAAGAAACTGGCACTTAAAACCATTATTAACGATTATAACAAACAATATGGTACTAATCATACCATTACAGAGTTTGATCAATATTATCAGGATGTGCAACAACGCATTAAGGACCATAAATATACCAATGCAGACTATCCACATGCCAATAAAATAGATATTTTAATTGTGGTGGATATGTTACTAACTGGTTTTGATTCTAAATACTTAAATACACTATATGTAGATAAGAACTTGAAATACCATGGTTTAATACAAGCATTTTCAAGAACCAATCGGATTTTAAATGCCAGTAAACCTTATGGACATATTCTGGATTTTCGTAATCAGCATGATGCTGTTGATGATGCCATTGCTTTATTCTCTGGAGAAAATACCAGTAAGGCAAAAGAGATTTGGTTGGTTGATGCTGCGCCTGTGGTTATTGGTAAGTACGAAGAAGCGGTTACCAAACTTAATCAATTTATGCAATCGCGCGGTTTAGCAACCAAACCCGAAGAGGTGAACAACTTAAAAGGCGATATTGCCCGTGCCGAATTTATTACATATTTTAAGGAGATACAACGTTACAAAACACAGCTTGATCAATATACCGATTTAAAAGAGGCTGAGCAGGAAAAAATAGAAAGTTTATTGCCAAATGAGGATTTGCGGTCTTTTAAGGGTGCTTATTTAGAGACGGCAAAACGGCTGAAAGAGAAACAAGATAAGGGGGGCGAAGACACCGATGCTGATGTACAGGAACTGGATTTTGAATTTGTGCTGTTTGCTTCTGCAGTAGTTGATTACGATTATATTATGGGCTTGATCGCTAAATATACGAGTGCCAAACCATCTAAGCAGAAAATGACGCAAGAGCAGCTTATCGATCTGTTGAGTTCAAGTGCCAACTTGATGAATGCCCGTGATGATATTGCAGCATATATTAAAAGTTTGGAGGTTGGTAAAAGCCTATCTGAAAGTGAAATACGTGAGGGTTTTGAGAAATTTATAGAGGAAAAATCTGCTCAGGAGTTGGCCATTATTGCACAGAAATATGGTTTAGCGATTAAACCTTTAAAAACTTTTGTTGAAAATACAGTAGAACGTATGATATTTGATGGAGAACAATTAAGTGATTTATTGGCGCCATTGGAATTAGGTTGGAAAGACCGGGCAAAAAAGGAATCGGCCATTATGGAAGATTTAATGCCGCAATTAAGAAAATTAGCCCAAGGCGGTGAAATAGCAGGATTATCAGCTTATGAGTAAAGAGATAAAAGGTGAAATTGTGCCTAATATGAGATTC
Organism: Pedobacter sp. W3I1; assembly: GCF_030816015.1. Lineage (NCBI taxonomy): Bacteria > Pseudomonadati > Bacteroidota > Sphingobacteriia > Sphingobacteriales > Sphingobacteriaceae > Pedobacter > Pedobacter sp. W3I1. The sequence goes on along the minus strand of NZ_JAUSXN010000001.1, from coordinate 4,392,869 downwards.
TCTAGTTTTGACCCCGAAGGTTGGAAATTAGAAAATTTAGAAGATATTTATACTTTTAAAGTAACTAATTCTTTCTCTAGAGAGAATCTAAATTATCAAGAAGGTATTGTTAAAAACATTCATTACGGAGATATACATACTAAATTCTCCCACTTGTTTAATATCACAAAAGAAAAGGTTCCATATATAAATTCTTCTATTCTTATTGATAAAATTCCTCTAGAAAATTATTGCCGAGAAGGAGATATGATATTTGCAGATGCTTCTGAAGATGAAAAAGATATCGGTAAAAGTATTGAAATTGTAGAGCTTAATGGAGAAAAGCTACTCTCGGGGCTACATACATTACATGCAAGACAAAAAACAAATAAATTTATAATAGGATTTGGAGGCCATTTGTTCATTTCTAATAGTGTTAGAAAACAAATTCAGCGTGAGGCTCAAGGAGCCAAGGTACTAGGTATTTCTGCTACTCGTCTCGCTAAGATAAAAATTGCTTATCCTAAAAGTAAGATAGAACAACAAAAAATATCAGATTGCCTTTCTTCTTTAGAGGATTTAATTACTGCTGAAGATCAAAAATTAAATGCATTAAAAAATCATAAAAAAGGATTAATGCAACAATTGTTTCCTGTAGAAGGAAAGAAAGTACCCAAATTGCGTTTTACAGAATTTAAGTATAGTGGGGATTGGGAGAGTAAAAGGTTTTCGGAATGCATAGTTTTATATAGAGGTAGTTCACCACGACCGATTCAAGAGTTCTTAACGACAAGTCCAGATGGGGTGAATTGGATTAAAATTGGTGATACAAAAAATGCTGAAAATAACATTATCAAATCAGTTGAAGAGAAAATAACAAGATTAGGAGCAAAAAAGTCAAGAAAAGTTGTGTCTGGTGAGTTAATTCTTGCAAATTCAATGAGTTTTGGTAAGACTTATTTATTAGAAATTGATGGCTGTATTTATGATGGTTGGTTTGTTTTAAGAGAATTTGAAAAATATTTTGATAAGAAATATTTGTTGCAAGTTTTAAATTCAGAATACATGCAAATTCAATTCACTAAGCTAGCGGCTGGCGGTATTGTTCAAAATATTAGTAGTGAAATTGTTTATAGTTCTCTTTTGCCGTATACTACAATTCCAGAACAACAAAGAATTTCTGGTTTTATTTCATTGGTAGATGAGCAGATAAGTGAACAGAACAAGAAACTAAATAAATTAAAATTGCATAAAAAGGGTTTAATGCAACAGCTCTTCCCAAGCATTGATTAAAATATAATGGCTAAAAAGGTTTACGATTATAAAGAACTTCCAAAACTTGCAGTTAGGTTACGTGACGATTTAAAGGAATCTGATTTTGTACTCCTCTACGCACACAATGGAACAGGCAAAACCCGCCTTTCTTATGATTTTAAAGAACGCGGTAAAAAAGGAAGAAATAAAATACCTGATACACTTTACTTTAATGCTTATACAGAAGATTTATTTAGCTGGGATAATGATATTATAAATGATACCAATAGGGTTTTAAAAATAAATTCTGCGTCCAGATTTTTCAGTGGTTTCCAACAGTTGGAACTTGATAATAGAATACGACCATTATTAAGTCGGTATGCTGATTTCGATTTCGTAATAAATTATGAAGATTGGCAGATTAGTTTTAGCAGAAATGTTCGTGTTAAAAAACTTGAAGATGGAGAAATGCGAGAGAGTACCGAAGTAAAGAGCAATATAAAAGTCTCTCGCGGGGAAGAAAATATGTTTATCTGGTGTGTGTTTTTAGCCATTTGCCAGTTGGCTATAGACGGGGCAGAAGCTTATAACTGGGTTAAATATTTTTACATTGATGATCCTATTTCTTCCTTAGATGATAATAATGCTATTGCGGTGGCCAGTGATTTATCACAATTGCTGTTACAAGCTGAAGGTAAGATAAAAGTAGTTATTTCTTCACACCATATTCTTTTTTTTAATGTAGTTTGTAACGAAATTAAAAAGAAACCACATGAAAAATATTTCCTATATAAAAAGCCCGATCAATCTTACAGCTTAAGAAAAACTACTGATACGCCGTATTTCCATCATGTAGCCTTATTAAGTGAATTAAAACAAGCAACGGCTTCCGGAAACATTAAAACGTATCATTTTAATACCCTCAGAAGTATTTTGGAAAAAACCTCATCCTTTTTTGGTTTTAACGATTTTGGAAAATGCATTTATGAAGTAGAAGATCAGGTACTCTTCGAGAGGGCACTGAATTTACTCAGCCATGGTAAGTACTCTATTTACGAGCCTGTAGATATGAGTGAAGACAATAAAGAATTATTTAAAAGGATATTAAGTGCTTTTTTAGAGAAGCATCAATTTGAATTACCAGAGTTATTACAAGATAATACAGTGCAAAAAGCATAACATGACAGCATTAGAACAACAACAATTAGGGAAAACGCTTTGGGCAATAGCAGATGATTTACGAGGTTCGATGAATGCGGATGATTTTCGTGATTACATGCTTTCTTTTCTTTTTTTACGTTATCTATCTGATAATTACGAACAAGCAGCTAAAAAAGAATTGGGTGGCGATTATCCTGTGCTAGATGTTACGGATAAACGGACACCATTAGCTATTTGGTATGAAGAGAATGCCGCAGATGTTTTGGAGTTTGAAAAACAAATGCGCCGTAAAGTACACTATGTTGTAGAACCACAACATTTATGGACGAGCATTTCTGAATTGGCTCGTAAACAAGACGAAGAATTACTTACTGTTTTGCAACAAGGCTTTAAGTATATTGAGAATGAATCTTTTGAAAGTACTTTTCAAGGCTTGTTTTCCGAAATCAATCTCGACTCTGAAAAGTTAGGTAAGAACTATACTGAACGAAATAAACGGCTTTGCACTATTATTCAGAAAATTGCGGAGGGAATTGCTAAATTTTCTACCAATACCGATGTTTTAGGAGATGCTTATGAGTATTTAATCGGTCAGTTTGCGGCAGGTTCTGGTAAAAAAGCCGGAGAATTTTATACACCACAACAGCTATCAACTATATTGTCTGAAATTGTCACTTTAGATAGCCAAGATCCTTCGCTAGGTAAAAGAAAGAAGATAGATAAAGTACTCGATTTTGCATGTGGTTCGGGTTCTTTGCTTTTAAACGTTCGCAGGCAGCTCGGAGCATTTGGTATCGGTAAAATCTACGGTCAGGAATATAATATTACAACCTATAACCTGGCTCGAATGAATATGCTTTTGCACGGTGTTAAAGACACGGAGTTTGCCATTCACCACGGAGATTCACTTGCCAATGATTGGGATATTTTAAATGAAATGAACCCAGCGAAGAAGATGGAGTTTGATGCTATTGTGGCTAATCCACCATTTAGTTACCGCTGGGAACCAAACGAAGTAATGGCCGAAGATTTTCGTTTCAAAAGTTATGGATTGGCACCAAAATCGGCCGCTGATTTTGCATTTTTGCTCCATGGTTTTCACTTTTTGAGTAGCAATGGTACAATGGCCATTATTTTGCCGCACGGTGTGCTTTTTCGTGGTGGGGCTGAAGAACGTATTCGCACCAAACTGTTGAAAGACAATAATATTGATGCAGTAATAGGTTTACCTCCAAACCTATTCTTTTCAACAGGCATTCCTGTATGTATTTTGGTGCTTAAAAAATGCAAAAAATTTGATGATGTATTGTTCATTAATGCGAGCGGCCATTTTGAAAAAGGTAAAAGACAAAATCGCTTACGTGACGGAAAAAATGGTGAGCCAAATGATATTCAACTGATAATAGATACTTATAAAGGTAGGCCTGATAAAATCGAACGTTACGCACGTGCGGTATCAATGGAGGAGATAGCACAAAACGGGTATAACTTAAACATATCTCGTTATGTAAATACCTCAATTGATGAAGAAATTGTTGATTTGGCAGAGGTAAACAGGCAATTAGTTGATATTGATAAAAAAATTACAGAGGCCAGAAATCGGCATAACTCATTTTTGCGAGAGTTGGGATTAGGTGAGATTTAATATATTACATTTCTAAATTTGATTAATGAGAATCATTATTTTAAAAGGTCCAACAAGCTCTGGAAAATCTACAGTTTTGAATGCTGTAGGTTAACAAGCACTCCTAAACGTACGTTAGGAGATCCTAAAAACAACGATTTTGAATGTATAGTTACTTTAAAAGATCAAAAACAAGTAGCATTTTATACAATGGGAGATTATTTAAAACATTTGCTAATTGCAATAGATAAATATATGTACTTGGACTGTGAAGTATTAATTATAGCTTTAAATGACAAGTATGAAAATAAACCAGACGAACTTATAAAAGATTGTCCGTATAATATCATTGATAAATCTGAACCATACCAAGGAAACATTTCAAAATTTAAAGATTGTGGTAACATTTTATCTATAATTTAAGTTGATGCAACTCTTCAAAACCGATAAGCAAAACCTGATTTCCCTAAAGGAAAGACCATTTAAACTGGAACGAGACTTACAAATAGTTTTCGAATCCAATTTATTTAATCTAACACAATTAAAGTTAATTAAATCAGAATTTACAATAAAGAATTATCGAATAGATACGCTGGCTTTTGATGAAGAAGCTAAAGCTTTTGTTATAATAGAATACAAGAGAACTAACAGCAGTAGTGTGGTAGATCAAGGTATTGCCTATCTCAACTTAATGTTAGATTATAAAGCCGAATTTATTGTTGAATATAACGAAACTTTCAATCAGCATTTATTACGAAGCGAAATAGATTGGTCGCAAACTAAAGTAATTTTTGTATCACCTGGTTTTAATGAAAATCAGAAGCAAGCAACAAATTTTAAAGATTTAGCGATTGAACTTTGGGAGGTGAAACAATTTGAAGGTGATATTATTACCGTTAATCCTATAAAGAAAAGTAAATCGGCTCCAAGTATTAAACAGCTCCAGGGGGCTCAAGATACAGAGCTAAAAAAAGTTGTCAGTGAAACGAAGGTCTATATTGAAGAAGATCATTTACAAGGTAAGAGTGAAATTATAAAGGAGCTCTACGAAGATTTTAAAAATGCTATTTTGAATTTAGCTCCTGACATAGATGTCGAAGCGAAAAAAAGCTATATAGCATATAAACGTGCGAAAAATATTGTAGATTTTGAAATTCAAACTAAAGGAATCAAATTATGGCTAAATGCAAAAAAAGGATCAATAGATGATCCTAAAAAGCTGACAGAGGATAAATCAGGAAAAGGGCATTGGGGTAATGGCGATTATGTAATTTCTATCAAAGACACTTCAAATCTAGAATATATCATGTTCTTGATTAAACAAATAGTAAATAAGCCTTAATGTTTTCTTACTATCGTTCTGTAACTAATGGCGGTTGATATTCAGAACTGGTACTATTTTTTGTAGCAAAAATAGCGGTTATTAATGAAAGAATATGAAAGAGTATGTCGGTGGTCTTAAAAAGATCAATAAGGAGCTTACAGAAGAAGAAGTTATCGATATTTTAATCAATAGCGACAAGAAACATTTCCCTTTGAAATCTTTTTCTAATGTTTTATATGCTCCTTTGCGAATCAACGATGACCTTATTGATTATAAAGGTTTTTATGTTACTAAACTGGTTCTTCGTGAAAGCTTAGGATTTAATGACAAAAAGAAACCTGGAGATTTTGATGTGATCATTATCCCTTTTTCTGAATTGAATATTTACTTCGATAGGACTGTTGCATCAGAGGTAAAGGTAGTTCGCCCTACGCGCAGGAAGCCTACAAAAAATGCCAATTCTTTAGGTGTGACTCAGCTTTTAGGCTTAATTGAAGATGGATTTCCTTTTGTATCTTTAATACACATTACTATGCCAGAAGCACTAAAAGAACATGAGATGCAAACGCTTAAATTTGCTAATCGTGTATTGGACATGGATAATCCTAAAAATAATATTGGGTTATTAGATGACACTCGAGACGTATTGTTTGATTGGCTTGGTATGTATTCTGCTGCAAAACAAATGCAACGATTACTTAAATTTGATATTCCAAAATATGCAGGTATGTACTGTACTGAACTCAGTTTTTTTGATAATGGAAGCTATGTTTTGAGTGATATTTATGGGGAGTATAATCATTTTAATCACGGCTATTTTAACCCAAAAGTTAAACTTGAAACTATTAATAATATAAAGCAACACTTCAAGGAAAATCCGTCTAGTTATCAAACGTTGCTAATCCCACCAATTAACTACTGATTGTTGATTTGTAGAAATTGAATCATCGAACTTTCCTATTTACCTCTTAATATCTCTACTTTCTCTTTTTCTCTAGCCAATAATCTTTCGTACAAGTCTACAATTTTTTCAATCGTATTAAAGGTGGGCTGATAGTTTAATGAGCTGGCAATTAATGTTGAATTTTCGCTACTGGTAATAGTGGCACTTTTGCTTAGTTACCCAAAGCCGGGATCGTTCTTCTTTGGAAAGAACTATCTTTTTTGTTTCCTACTTTTAGCCGCTAATGCTTCTTGATCTTCAATAGTGTTTAGCTTAACTCCTTTATAAATCGTCTTGGCCATATCGCCAGGCTCAACATCTAGTGCAAGAGCTATCAAGTATAGTTCTTCTCCGGAAAGCTTAGTGCTGGCGTCATTACTTAGTAGGCTTAAGCGAGACTCAGTAATACCTGTCTTCCTATAAATTTCTGCTTTGTTAGCAGATTTCAAAATTAAGTATTTGCCAAGTTCTGTAAGCTCCGACTTCTTTTTCACGCTAATCGTTTTTTGATAAACATACCATGTGAAAGTTGTACTTAATAATTTTTGTATTTTTCATTTGATTATTTAAAGAATACTTTAGAATATCTAAATTTTTATTGTTATATTCGTGTATAAATTAGGTATTAATAAAGAGTCTCGGCTACCAAATTCTCACAGTAAACAGCCAACGAGACAATAGATTAATGCCTATGGTGATATTTTGCGTACTTTTAGTGCGCACTATAGCATCATGGGCTCTATTGTAATTCCGTTGGCAAGGCCGTGAGAAGCCCGGTAGACGGTATTTAGAGCCCAGCTATAGTGTTTCTTTATACCACAAGACTCGTAAAACCATACGAGTATGATGACTAAACCAATTACAATTGCAGGGAAACCGCTTTCGCGGTTTTATCAAATGCCTTTTGAAAAGGGGAGCAGGGTTTTAAAGTTAGCGGTTCTGGATCAGATAGCTAGCAGATTGCATAGCACATTTAGCGTAGGTAAAAAGCCTGATCTGCCGGTTATACAGTCGCTTTCTTTTGATCAGGGTTTGTTAACCGTTAATGTTAAATTGGGAAAGGAGGAGGCAGCAAGGGTTTACATTGGGGTAGAATACGATTGCCTGTTGGTGAGCTGTAGTGTTGATACAGATGAAAGCTACCTTGGGCGTTATGCTTACCTTACTTTGCGGGCCATGATGCGGAGTGGTTATTGCGATTTTCAGGAATATTACTGGCCGGCATGTTTTGCTTTGGGCAACAAGCGGTCGAAATATGTAGATGTGGTTAAAAAACCTGGCGGTTTTACCATTACATTGAAGAAAAAGTTTAGTGGTTTGTTTAGGCCTGGTGATGATTTTCCGGATGTTACCGAACGGGTGGTAATGCCACGGGAAAGGTTATTGAATAAACATGCTATGGCACGTTTAGCACCGGTTAGCATTGGTTATTGTTTCGCCAATACCGATCTGCTTAATTTCCACACCAACCATTATCCTTTTTTAATTCCTTATGTTTTTGCGGCCACGGCCTACCTTAAAACGGTTAAGTCTTTTAAACGTTTCGTGTTTAATGCGAATGATGTGGATGGCATAAGCCTCTCGCCACAACAGGAGGAGCTGAACAGCATTTGCTCCGCCATGAAAGAGCTAGCGGTCATACGGTTTAACGCAAACGGCCACCTGCCCGAAAAGGTAGCCGAAACCAATAAACTTAACGACGGTAATCAGTTGGCGCTTTTAAAGTTATGGAACAAGGCTTTACCGCTATTGATGTTGCAACGTTTTACACACTACTTCTATACTTATGGCATGCGCAATGTTACCGGCAAACCTGTAATGCGGGATATGAAACTGGTTGAATTTTCGATGGAGGTGCCTGTTTTAAGTTTTGTGTTAAGGGATGAGGGCGATTATTACGAACTACAGCTTAAAATTAAGGTAAAAGGGAAACTGCTGCATCTGAATACCGATAAGCTTAGCCTGTTTTTAGTTTGTGATAGGGTTAAACCGTATTTATGGTATTTGCTTGAGGCGGAAATGGATTATAGGTTGGTATGGTTTTTTAGTAGGGTAAATTTTGGGGTTCAGGTACCGAAAGGGTATTATAAGGATTTTTTTTGAGGGGTTTGTGGAGGGGATTGAGCGGTGGTATGAGGTTAAGAGGGGGTAAAGGGGGGATGTTTGTTTATGGTATTACTAATACGGTAGCTACTACAGATACAAAGCAATCTTAATGCGTTCGTAATGCAATGCCTTTACAGGTTTTGCCCCCTTCGCAGTCTTGCCTCGGCTACCGATGAAAAATCGGTACAGGTCCACCGCCGCCGAGGGGGCTCTTACCTTTTTCTTGATAAAAAGGTAACCAAAAATCAAGGCTTGGATCTGATGTCGGATAAATTCGTCAAAGCTTTTTTGGTCGTCAGCACAAGCCCCGATGAAGAATCGGGGAAGGCGTGCTGCCTCGGGGTAGTGGTAGGTTGAAAGGAGGTGCTAAAGCTTTAACGTTTTCTCCTTCCATCATATCCTAGGCCGGATGCATGATGCAGATAGCATGTTGCAGATAGCAGGGCGCGATAAATTTTCTTTTAAGCCCTTTCCCTTTCAGGGGAAGGTGCAGATAGGCGGATAGGGGTTTAAGGCGTTCGCTATAATACGGTCGTCATTCTCGCGCATGCGGGAATCTTAAAGCATAATGCATTGCCTTTGTAGGTTTTGCCTTCGTGCAGTCTTGCCTCATTATTTTTTGTCATCCTGAGGTACGAAGGATCTTTTGAAAGATTCTTCACTGCGTTCAGAATGACAATTAAAGGTTTTCTTGCCCGGGCTGAGTCTTGCCTCGGCTACCGATGAAAAATCGGTACAGGTCTGCCGCCGCCGAGGGGGCTCTTACCTTTTTCTTGATAAAAAAGTAACAAACCTGAGCGCAGCGAAAGCATGACTACCTATGAAAACAACAACTAAGAAGGCATAAATCAAGGCTTGGATCTGATGTCGGATAAATTCGTTAAAGCTTTTTTGGTCGCCAGCACAAGCCCCGATGAAGAATCGGGGAGGGCGTGCTGCCTCTGGGCAGTGGTAGGTTGAAAGGAGGTGCTAAAGCTTTAACGTTTTCTCCTTCCATCATTTCCTAGGCCGGATAGCAGGGAGCAGATAACATGGGGGATATTGCAGGGTGCAGTAATTTGTTTTTTAGTCCTTTCCCTTTCAGGGGAAAGGTGCCGATAGGCGGATAGGGGTTTAAGGCGCTCGCTATAATACGGTCGTCATTCCCGTGCATGCGGGAATCTTAATGCACTTGCTATTCTTTCACCCTAGGCTCAGTCTTGCCTCGGCTCACCGCCGCCGAGGAGGCTCTTACCTTTTTCTTGATAAAAAGGTAACCAAAAATCAAGGCTTGGATCTGATGTCGGATAAATTCGTCAAAGCTTTTTTGGTCGCCAGCACAAGCCCCGATGAAGAATCGGGGATGGCGTGCTGCCTCTGGGCAGTGGTAGGTTGAAAGGAGGTGCAAAAGCTTTAACGTTTTCTCCTTCCATCATCTCCTAGGCCGGATAGCAGGGAGCAGATAGCACGGGGCATACAGCAGGGTGCCGTAATTTGTTTTTTAGCCCTTTCCCTTTCAGGGGAAAGGTGCCGATAGGCGGATAGGGGTTTAAGGCGCTCGCTATAGTACGGTCGTCGTTCTCGCGCATGCGGGAATCTTAAACGGTTGTTATTCTCTTTGCCTACCTGCGAAATCTGCCAGGCCGGATAGCATGATGCAGAGACAGGCATGCGTAGATTGATTCCTCTGGAGATTTGAGGGGGTGCGTTGTATCGTCATTGCGAGAAGGAACGACGAAGCAATCTATCATGCTAGTGATCCTTACTATAAAGATTGCTTCGTCGGCTGAAAAAGCCTTCTCGCAATGACGAAATTTTTATACGAGACTTCTTATCGGTATTAACCTTGCTCTGAACGATACCAAAATGAATTCGTGATAGATTTCAGTCATTTTCACTTGGCGTTCTTTGCGGTTCCTCTCTGCGTTCTTTGCGGTTAAATATTCGCTTTGTCCTCTTTATAACGAATCTAAAAAATCCAAATACAAAGGAACGCTATCTTCTACCCATTTTTTCGAAGTGTTATGCTCCATTCCGTAGTAAGCAAATGGGGCTTGGTAATCGGCTTTTACATATTCAAAAGAAAGTTCGAACGGACGGGTTAATTCTGCTAAGGTATATTTATACTTTTCTGATGGACGCAGTTCGTGTTCCTCAACGCCCAATGAAATGGCCAGGGCGATTTTCTTGCCAGACAATTTATAACCACTTTTGCTACCATATGCCCATCCATGAGTGAGTACTTCATCCATCCATTTTTTTAAAAGTGAGGGACAATTGAACCAATAATAGGGAAATTGGAATACAATTTTATCATGTAGTTCAACCAGCTTTTGTTCTGCCAATACATCAATCTTTTCATCTGGATATGCCTCATACAGTTGATGGACTACATATTTATCAGGGTATTGAGTTAATTCTTCAATCCACCGCTTGTTGATTAGGGAACTTTTAATATCGGGATGCGCTACAACGATTAATGTTTTCATTTTTACAAATTATGATGATTATAATTGCAAAAATAGATGCATAACCGCTTAATTTGTAATTTAGCGCCCAATTGTAAGGTACTATAAAAAATGTAAGTATGTCTAAAATCAAGGAAACCTCAACCAACTATGCTAACAAACAAGCTTTAGCTGATGAGTGTTTAGAAGTTTATAGTGCAAACATTATCGGCGGGCAATGGGCTTTAGCGATCTGTTCGTGGTTAATGAACGGTGAACTCAGATTTGGAGAGTTAAAAAAACGTTTGCCAAATATTACCGAGCGAATGTTAACCTTACAGCTACGTAAATTAGAAGCAGATAAAATTGTTAAGCGAACCATCTATGCCGAAGTTCCGCCGAGAGTGGTATATGAACTAACCGCAATTGGGCTTGAATTGAAGCCGATTATTAATGAACTCGAAAAGTGGGGCGTAAAACATAAAAATCTGTTAGGGGAGTAGTTGATCTGATTTAGTTAAGCTCAGCATCCAAAACGCAATGCTTATTTCTTTATTCGAAGAGAATACCTCGAGGGGCAAAGCGGAAGGTTTAAAAATAAGCGGATAGGGGTTTAAGGCGCTCGCTATTATACGGTCGTCATTCTCGCGGAGGCGGGAACCTTAAAGCGGTCGCGAGGAATGATACGCCATTTCATTTGCAGTTTGTCATCCTGAGGCACGAAGGATCTTTTAACCGAAAGATTCTTCACTGCGTTCAGAATGACAATTGTAGGTTTTGCCCACCTGCTTAGGCTTGCCTCGGCTACCGATGAAAAATCGGTACAGGTCCACCGCCGCCGAGGGGGCTCTCACCTTTTTCTTGATAAAAAGGTAACCAAACCTGAGCGCAGCGAAAGCATGACTACCTATGAAAACAACAACTAAGAAGGCATAAATCAAGGCTTGCACCGTTTTTTATGTGATAATATTGTTTTTTATAGGTATAAAAGATTGCTGGGCAATTCTTGTAAAAACCTACGAAAATCTTGATAGCGGCAGCATCGAGGCTCTTATCCTTGCTTATATCCCTACGCACCCGCTTGATCCTGCCTTGGGCTGTGGGGTAATGATGGGGAGTGCACAGATTTCCGTGCTTTTTCCTGCGAAAATCTGCTAGGCCGGATAGCAGGGTGCAGATAGCATAATGCGAATAGTATGGTGCAGTAATTTGTTTTTTAGTCCTTTCCCTTTCAGGGGAAAGGTGCCGATAGGCGGATAGGGGTTTAAGGCGCTAAAAAGTAACGCTTGTACTTCGCGTTCTTTGCGGTTCCCCCTCTGCGCACTTTGCGGTTAAATGTACACCTAAACCTTCTTCACCGATTTCAAAAACACAAAACCCACTACACCTGATAGGATCGAAGCCGTTAGAATTGCAAACTTCGCTTCCGAAACATGAAGTGCATCGCTAAAAGAGAGCAGGGCGATAAAGATCGACATGGTAAAACCGATTCCGGCCAACATGCCTAAACCCAATACATGTTTCCAGCCGGCACCTGTAGGGAGATTAGCCCATTTCAATTTCACGGCTAACCAGCTGAAAAAGGTGACGCCAATAGTTTTGCCTGCAAATAAACCTACGATAATGCCCAGGCCCAGGGGTGAAACCAGTCCAGCGAGCATTTCTTTCTGGAAAGTGATATTGGTATTCGCCAGGGCGAAAATGGGCATAATGATATAGTTGACCGGAGTGGTTAAAAAATGTTCCAGTTTTTCTAAAGGCGATTCTTCGTCAGTTTCATTGGTAGGGATGGTGAAAGCCAGCAGCACCCCTGCAATGGTGGCATGGATACCCGAGTGGTGAATGAAATACCACAGGAATATACCGGGGACCAGGTAAAAAACCAGTTTGGTTACGCCGAAATAGTTCATCAGGACTAAGAGCAGCAAAATGCCTCCTGCCATGGCCAGGTATTCGAAATGGATCTGGTGGGTATAAAAGATCGCGATCACCAGAATGGCGCCAAGATCGTCGACAATAGCTAAAGCGGCCAGGAATATTTTTAAACTGGTGGGGACGCTTTTACCGAGCATGGCAATGATGGCGAGGGCAAAGGCAATATCAGTTGCCATAGGGATGCCCCAGCCTGATGCGGAGGCTTCGCCTTTATTAAAGAGTGCATATATTAAGGCCGGTACAAGCATTCCGCCGAGCGCTGCAATTACGGGTAAGGCCGCACTCTTCATAGAAGATAATTCGCCTTCTACGAGTTCGCGTTTAATTTCAAGGCCGACCAGTAAAAAGAAGATCGCCATTAAGGCATCGTTTATCCACGCCAGGATGCTGTAGTTTACAGGGCCAAAGCCGATTTTTGTTGCTAAAAAAAATTCGAAACTTTCTTTTGAAGCAGTATTGGCGATGAGTAAGGAAATGGCCACGCAGATTAACAATAAAAAACCACCTACTTGCCCCGAGCGAAAGAAACGCTGAAATACTTCCAGATTGATTAATTTAGCCATAGGGGTAAAAATAGTAAAAGGGAAGGGAAAAGGGGATGTTTTTTGTGGGGAAATCTATTATTTTAATGGTACGGATTTAAGTTTCTATTGGAAGTTATCTAATACGGTCGTCATTCTCGCGCAAGCGGGAACCTTAAAGCACCTGCTATTCTGCTGTATTTTTTTTCTATTTTACCCTAGGCTCGGGCTTGCCTCGGCTCACCGCCGCCGAGGGGGCTCTTTCTTTTCTCTTGATAGAAAAGAAACAAAAGATCAAGGCTTGCATCCTTTCTTGTAAAAAGCTACGGAAATCTTGATTGCGGCAGTATCGAGGCTCTTACCCTGGCTTATCCCGGCGCACCCGCTTGATCCTGCCTTGTGTTGAGGATTAATGAAGGGAAGTGCACAGATTTCCGTGCTTTTTCCGGCGAAAATCTGCGAGGCCGGATAGCAGGGGGCAGAGAAATCATTCGTGTTATTTCAATCGCGACCAATTCGTCATTGGAGTTTCTTCCGATTGTTTGTCATCCTGAGCCTGTCGAAGGATCTTTTAATCAGAAGATTCTTCACTGCGTTCAGAATGACAATTGGTTTGATGCTGCCTTGGGCTGTGGAAGTATGGAATGCAAAGATTCCGTGCTTTTTCCGGCGAAAATCTGCGAGGCCGGATAGCAGGGAGCAAGAAATCATTCGCGGTATTTCAATCGCAATCAATTCGTCATTGGAGTTTCTTCCGATTGTCTGTCATCCTGAGCCTGTCGAAGGATCTTTAACCGAAAGATTCTTCACTGCGTTCAGAATGACAATTGGTTTGATGCTGCCTTGGGCTGTGGGAGTATGGAAATGAGTATAAAGATTTACGTGCTTTTTCCTGCGGAAATCTGCCAGGTCGATAGGATGGAGCAGAGACAAGGATCCGTAGATTAATCATTTGAAACTATGAGGGGAACTCCCTTCCTAATCTAGGAGGGGCAGATTATATTACTTTTTTGCCTTAACTCAGTCTTGCCTCGGCTCACCGCCGCCGAGGGGCTCTTACCTTTTTCTTGATAAAAAGGTAACCGAAAATCAAGGCTTGGATCTGATGTCGGATAAATTCGTCAAAGCTTTTTAAGTCGCCAGCACAAGCCCCCGATGAAGAATCGGGGAGGGCGTGCTGCCTCGGGGTAGTGGTAGGTTGAAAGGAGGTGCGAAAGCTTTAACGTTTTCTCCTTCCATCATTTCCTAGACCAGATCGCATGGAGCATATTGCAGGGTGCGGTAATTTGTCTTTTAAACCCTTACCCTTCCAGGGGAAAGGTGCCGATAGGCGGATAGGGGTTAAGGCGCTCGCTATAATATGGTCGTCATTCTCGCGCATGCGGGAATCTTAAAGCACTTGCTATTCTTTGCCCTTTCGCTCTGTCTTGCCTCGGCTCACCGCCGCCGAAGGGCTCTTACTTTTGGCTTGGCCCAAAAGTAACAAAAACCCAAGGCTTGCATCCTTTCTTGAACTAAGCTATCGAAATTCTGATTGCGGCAATATGGAGGTCCCGATGAAAAATCGGGACTGTATATTGCCTTGGGCTGTGAGGTGCTGTGGGGCTAGTACAAGAATTTCAATGCTTATTCCTGCGAAAATCTGCCAGGCCGGATAGCATGGTGCAGATAGCATGGAGCATATTGCAGGGTGCGATAATTTGTCTTTCAAGCCCTTTCCCTTTCAGGGGAAAGGTGCCAATAGGCGGATAAGGGTTAAGGCGCTCGCTATAATATGGTTCAAAGATTTCTCTCCCGAAAGTTCGGGACTGCGCTCCAGTCGAAATAACGATAATTCTTCTAAAATCATAAAGCCGCAGATGCTTAAATCTGCGGCTTTATGAGGTTGATGTTTATTGCATTAAGATCCCCGCATGCGCGAGGATGACGACCGTTCTTGTAAAACAAAAATTAAGGCTTCTTGCCAATATTCACCCTGATATTTACCTCAAAATCGCCGTCGGTGTAACCACTGATGGCCGAGGTTGCGGTATTATAATAAGCCATGAAATATAAGGTAGATTTGTAGTTCATGCCAAAACCAATCGTAGCGTTTTGCGTATTGTGGTACATGGCCATCACGTATAATTTATCGTTGGCGAAATTTGCATTCAAACCGGCATCCCATAAATTTTCGTAATTTTTAATGCCCCTGAAAACACCTTTAGGCTCCAGGCTGATGCCGTTAATGCCTGATCCCAGCATGAATTTATAACTCACCGCCGAATAAAACGTTGGCTTATCGGCGAAGTTTAAATCATCTTTTCTAAAAACAGAGCGCATATTCGGAACGGCACCTTCAACGGTTAAACCTTTAGAGGTATAAGAGATCCCAAAATCGCCATCCAAATAATAACCCCTGTCGTTAAAACGGGCGATGGATGGATCGTTAATATCGCTGTTTCTTACACTGCTTAAATCCAGTTTATCCTGACTGGCGCCAAAAGAGATTCCGAAGTTTAATTTCTGGTCGTCGTTGTTTAGCGGAAGATGGTAAGCGAAGGTTCCAACGGCTTTGGTGCGCTGGATCCCGCCCGATTTCTCATTGTAAATGTTCACACCCCAGCCCACTTTGTTTAGCTGTTGATCTAAAGTTACACTCTGGGTAATGGGAGCACCTGGAATGTTCGACCATTGTTTACGGAAACTGCCGTTGATATTAAACCCTTCGGTAATACCCGCCATTGATGGGTTAACCAGGTAACGGTTCTGGAAATATTGTGCATTGAGCGGAAGGATCTGTGCCTTCGCGGTGCTCAAAAATAAGGTGCTGGCAGCAAATAGAAACGTTACGCGACGCATTTGCTTTATGTTTTTGGTAATTGCTTTCATGTCTGTAATTAGTCTCTAATGATGTTGATAAAACCTTTGAATGTACCGATGCCACTACCTAAATCGATAATGTAATAATAGGTGCCTTCACTTAAAGGACTACCGTTTACTGTTCCATCCCAATCGTTGGTATAAGTTTGTTTGGTATATAAAACCCGCCCGGCCTTATCGAATATCTTCAAGGTATTGTTTGGATAATAATCGATGTTCTTCACGATAAATTTATCGTTGTAACCATCACCATTTGGCGTAACTACCGTACTGGCTTCTAACTTATAATCTTCGGTTACGGTGATCGAAATCGTTTGATCGCTTACACAGCCACTGGCATTGGTTACCGTTACCTTATAAGTGCCGCTTTGTTTTGGCCGGATGGTTACGGATGCCGTGTTTTGCCCGTTGGTGATTTCAGCACCTGTCCAGTTGTACTGTACGCCGCCAGCTGCGGTTAAAATGAGGGCATCTCCTTTAGAAATCGTCACCCCTTTATTGCTGCTGATGGAAACCACCGGTAAGGCGTATATGGTTATGGTAGCAGTCCCAGTTTGTGCCTGACCGCAATTGGCATCTTTAACATTCACTAAATTATAGGCAAATGTACCCGCTACATTACTCGGGGCCGAAACAGTTACCGATGGGCTTGCAGCGGTTGTGCTGGCGGTTTTATTTGCGCCACCGTTAATGTTATAGGTAAAAGTATAGGGGGCAGTTCCGTTTGCTCCGGTAAAGGTGATGGTTGGGCCAACGCCATTTAAACAAACTGCAGCTGTACCGGTAATGCTTGCTGTAGCAGTTGAGGTAACCGTTAATTTGAAAGTTTTAGTGCTTTTATCTACGCCTCCGAAATCTGTTCCGCCATTATCCATTACGGTAACCGTGATATTGGCTACACCACTTACATTGTTTTTTAAATGGTAAGTAATCGTGCCTTTGTCGGTTCCGTTTGGTGTTACGGTTAATACATCAAACAAGTTAGCGTTATCAGCAGTAACCGAAAGTGTAGTGTTTTGTGCAGTTTCAGGACCGGCAGAAATTCCGGTTAAGGCAATAGTTTGGTTGGCCGGAGTATAACAAACAGCCTGGTTTGTCACCGCATCGATTGTGGGCGCACCATTGCCGAATAAATATCTTGTTTTAACCGGATAGTGATCGGTTGTAGTAGAGCTGTAATTGGTGACCAGGTTTTTAACGGCATCTAAAACCTCGGCCGAGGCTGGAATGTAGTTGAGGTTAAGGCTTTTGGTAATGATAACGTTATCAATTACAGTATTAAACCCGGCGGTTGATTGTTTTCCTGCTAAACTTAAAGGCAGGGTAACCGGGAAATAATTCGCTGCATCCTGTGTGAAATCTGAATAGGAAGTTCCGGTACCAGGCATTGGCGCAATGGTTTTATCGGCATCCAGTACATCGTTAAAATCGCCCAGAATAATCACTTTTTTGCCGGCAAGGTTAGCGTCCAGCCAATCTTTTAATTGTTTGTTGCCGCCTTTTCTCCGGTTATAGGCATCAATCTGATCGGCCGTTGTGCCTGTGTTTGCTTTGGCATGAATCTCGACAAAATAAACGGTATCTAATTTATTGTTAATTTTTACCTGCGCCTGCATCATGTAAGGGAAACGGCCCGACGACCAATTTTTGTAAGGCGTACCATCGGCACTGGTTGTCGGCACAGCAGGGTTATAGGTATTTCTTAAAATACCTAAAGTTGAAATAGGTTTAATTAGATCGGTGCGGTACATAAAAGCCAGTTTTTGTGCCAATGGATAATCGGCATCGGCTTTATCATCGGCATAGGATCCGAATTCGCTGAACAAAACATTATAGCCTGCCGGTAGAACGGTATTTCGGAACAAAGTGGTATCTACAACCTCTGCAAAGCCATAAATATCTGCATTTAGATTGTTTACCACGGTTTTAACGTTAGCCGCCTGTAATACATCGTTAGATGGATCTTGAGCTGGACTGCCAAACCACTCGATGTTCCAGTTTACTACTTCTAAAGTATTGGCAATATCGAAGGTGTTTCCGCTAAAGGCAACGGTTTTATTTGCTGAACCGGGAGTAGCAATATTTACATTACCGGTATAACTGGTATTCACTACAGTTGGCGAAAATTTAGCATAAACTGTTGGCGAAGTATTGTTGATATCGGCTTTTGGGTAGGTAAGTGTGCTTGTATATGTTCCGGTACTTGTTTTGGATAGTGTGAAATTAGCCGGAGCGGTTAAGGTTACATCGCCCGTTAAGTTACCCGCAGAAAAACCAAAGCTATTTGCAGCAGAAGTGGTATTAACCGCCTGGAAACCGAAACTAAGGCTCGATGGCGAAGTGCTAATATCAACCGCTGGTGGCGTGTTCGAATTGGTTACGGCAAAATCATCAACCGTCCAGCGGCTGGCCGATGAAGTGGTAGAATTATATACAATAGCGACATAAATTGGCGTTGCTTTGTAGGCTGATAAGTCTATATTATCCG
This sequence comes from Pedobacter sp. W3I1, assembly GCF_030816015.1. Classification (NCBI taxonomy): domain Bacteria; kingdom Pseudomonadati; phylum Bacteroidota; class Sphingobacteriia; order Sphingobacteriales; family Sphingobacteriaceae; genus Pedobacter; species Pedobacter sp. W3I1. The sequence continues at coordinate 4,374,246 of NZ_JAUSXN010000001.1, read as the reverse complement.
ATTTAGTCCATTTATCGCTACCTGTTTCAGGGAATTTACCATCTAAACTTGTCCAGGTGGCCAGTGCAGGATTACCTGAACCGGTATAGTTTGTAGAGATTTTGAGTTGTAATTTATCTCCTGCGAAAGCAGATCTTGTCCAGAAAGATAAAATAGCGTAATTAAACGAGGAGATATTTAAAGCTGGCGAAATCAACCAATCCTCATTTAAAATATTGCCGCCAGAATAACCGTTAATCTGAAGGGCATTTCCGGCGCTCGCCACACCTGTTGGGTCACTTGCATCATGTCCGAAAGTAGTGGTACAGCCCCAGGTTTGTGCACCGCTTACGCTGTATTGATAAAAGCCATCGGATAGGGCAGCGCTACCCACCGTAGTACAATTTTCGAAGTTGAAAGCCGTTTGGTTGGGATCAACCGCCGCGCCGGTTAATGAAAGTGAAACCGAGGTTGCACCTGCACTGGTATGTAAAACGGCACCGGTTGCATTACCAATGGCCGTTGGGCTAAATTTTACATAAACGGTTTGATTGGTGACCAAATCTGCCACGCTGTAACTTAATGTGGTAGAAAAGCTAACATTATCTTTCGAAATAGAAAAAGGAGCCGCTGTAGTTAAAGTAGTGGCGTTGGTTAAGTTACCAGCAGATAATACATAGGTTTTGGCTGTTGAAGTGCTGTTAACGGCCTGATTGCTGAAAGCCAATGTTTTTGGCGTGGCAACCAAATAGAGGCCAGTTGTTGAAGCAGGTTCGGTTACCGAGCTGTTTTGCGGATTTGGTGCCCTCAGTACAAAATCTAACGAGTTTTCATCGCTATCGTATCCATTACCTGCGAATTCTTCTGTACCGCCGATGCCCATGGTGGTGGCATTTGACGTTGAGCTTGCTTTTCTTTCAATTGATGTGGTATTGGTTGTGGCTGGTGCCGGGGCAGTGCCTTCAAAACCATTTGCTGTTCCAAAACCAACTTTATCAATAATATTTGCACCCACTGGGTTCGCACCTGTTTGAGGGGCCGCCAAATTGCTTAACAAGATCTTTCCGGTTGTACCCGATAAGGTGAGCGTACCAATTTTATCAGGCGTTGGTAAATCTAATGTACCACCTGTGCCTGCTGATTGTTGGATCAGGTAAAAACCTTTTGGGGCGATAGCACCCGATAAGGTGGTTGCTGCCCAGCTCCCTGTACCTGTAGCACTTGCATACTGAACGCTCCATCCTGTTAAATCAACGGCACTTAGCGTAGGGTTATACAATTCGATAAAGTCGTTTTTATAGGTTGCACCGCTGTTACCACCACCGCCATAAACTTCAGAAATGACCACATGATTCGCGCCTACAGGTTCTTTTATCAAAGTGTTTTGAGGATTTGGTGCAGTAACTACAAAATCGGTACTGTTGTTATCGGTATCATAACCATTTCCATTAAACTCTTCGATGCCCCCAACGGCTAAAGTAGCTGCGGTTGAAGTTGCACTTGCTTTACGCTCTATAGAGGTGGTGTTGGAAATTAATGGTGTAGGAGCGGTTTCAAAACCGGTGGCCGTTGGGCCAAAACCTACTTTATCTATTACAACAGCCGTTGATGGATTTGCACCCGTTAAAAGTACGTTTGAGTTGCTTAAAATTACTTTTCCGGTGGTACCCGAAAGGGTTAAAGTTCCGGTTGCATCTGGTGTAGGTAAATTAACGGTTCCGCCTGCTCCAATAGCCTCCTGAACCAAATAGAAACTTTTTGCAGGTATGCTTCCTGTTAAATCTGTTTTGGCCCAGGTTCCAGTTCCGGCCGCGTTTAAATACTGTACGCTCCAGCCTGTCAAATCAACTGCGGTATTACCCGGGTTATATAATTCGATAAAATCATTTTTAAAGGTTGCACCAGTGTTTCCACCACCACCGTAAATTTCTGATATGACAATATGTGTTGGCGCCGCGGGTGGTGTTGTACCCAGGCCTGTTGTGCTAATATTCTGCATAGTTGCACCAGTGCTCGAAATACTGATATTACCTGATGTTGCGGTAGCTGCTGTCGGGCTGAAACGTGCGGAAACAGTTTTGCTTGTGGCAAGCTCGGCCACCGTATAAACTAAGGAAGTGCTATAGGTAATATTATCTTTTGAAAGATAAAAAGGAGCTGTAGTGGTAATATTTACGACATCAGTTAAACCCGTTGCACTCAGGTTGAAGGTTTGTGCTGTAGAATTGGTACCTGTATTCTGCGAACCAAAATCGAAAGCCGTTTGGTTTACCGTTAAAATGGTTGATAGTCCATTTCCGCTTACCGCAACATTAACAGGAGTAGCACCAATGCTTGTATGGGTAATATTGCCGCTGGTGTTACCTGCAGCCGTTGGACTGAAACGTACATATACCGACGGAGATGCAGCAATCTCGCCTGCAGTAAAGCTGATGGAATTGCTGAAAGTAGTATTGTCTTTTGAAACAAAGAAAGGTGCCATTGCATTTACGGAAACTCCTGCCGTTAAATTGGCTCCGCCTAAAGTGTAACTTTGTGCTGTAGAATTTGAATTGATATTTTGATCGCCAAAAACCAATGAAGTATTAGATGCTGATAAAACCGGCGTAGCGGTAACACTGCCTTTTGGCGTGATGCTAAAATCGTCGATGGTGTAAATACCATCGCTTCCTAAATCGTCGGTATCTGTCCAGCGGATATAAAGCGTGGCAGCATTTGCCCAGGTAATGGCGGTGATGCTTCCCGAAATAGCGGTTTGATTTGCGGGTAAGTTTCCATCAGTGCCAGCTGCTGTGGTAGTTGTTGTTAACTTTTCGTTAAGGTCCATACCAGTAAGTGGGAGCCAGGTGGCCGATGCATCAGCAATGCCTGTGGCATTGAAACTGTATTCGAAATTTAGTTTTTCGTTAACTGTAGCGGTCGAACCGGTTCTCCACTGTTCCATCACACCCGATAAATCGATTGAAGTTACAGTTGCACCGGTGTTATTCTGGAATCCGGCACCAAACCTTGGTACCAATGCACCAGAGGCGAGACTTCCTAACGAACGGTCGGCGGCTCCGGCTGTTCCTGCATTGTAAGCAGCGCCACTATTTGACGAAGCGGTGTAAACCGTTAGTATTAAGGCCGAACCAACGGCTGCAGTGCTTGTACCACTGGCTTTAACAGCGCTCCATCCGGCAACTGTTGAAGTGCCGGTTGCGGTCATGCCGTCAAAATTTTCTGATTTAGCTGTATTTATTGCCGTTAATGAAACCTGGGCAGATAAATAGTTAGAGAAAAGTAGGAAAAGTAAAATGAGAAGTAAAGGTCTTTTCATATAATAAGTTTTGTTTATAACAAATGTATATGCAAAAGCCTTATAATCAGATTAATTTAATGTTAATTTGGGCGATTGTGGAAAAATAAATATAATAAGTAATAATTTTTTGATTGGGACGACGTTCATATGCTTTTTTGGGCGTTTTGGTTTAAAGATTCGACTGTAATATCATTGATAGATACTAAAAATCGACGACATCCCGCCCGGAGCAATTGATACGGCAGTCACTTCGTGGTTTTTGCTTTTAACAATTTCCTGTCATCCTGAGGCACGAAGGATCTCTGCGTAATTAACCACTACCTTCATTTATGCATTATTCTTGATACGGTCGTCATTCCCGCGCAGGCCTATCGTGTGGACACATCTACATCAGCCTGTATTTGTTTTTAGCGCATATCCCTAAGGCAATCGTCCTGCTAATAACAAACTTGATATCTTAAAAACTATAGTTTGGAGATAAATGTTCATTTTTTTTGCCGCTCTATGCCGCGGTGGCATGGTACTTTGGAGCGCCAAAGTACCCAAAGCGCTTTGTCAATCCAGCAATGGGCCTTTTACACAATCCTACACGCATCAAAAAAACAGCGGCACTTCGTTTTGTGTTCAATATTTCTTAAAGCTTTAAATTAGCCTCTATGAACACAAAACCACTGCGTTTTAGGTTTGGCAGTACTATTTGTTCTTCCCTGCAACTGTTTTTTTGATTTCTCCGGCCCTTGGGATTGACGGCGTTCTTCGGTTAAAACAATGTGTTATTTGAGGAAGCTAGCAAAACGTCTAAAAAGTTAAATTCAAAAAGATGTGTCCACACGATAGGCGCAGGCGGGAACCTTAAAGCGGTCGCTATTTCTTTGCCTTAGGCTCGGGCTTGCCTCAGCTCACCGCCGCCGAGGGGCTCTTACCTTTTTCTTGATAAAAAGGTAACCAAAAATCAAGGCTTGGAACTGATGTCGGATAAATTCGTCAAAGCTTTTTGAGTCGCCAGCACAAGCCCCGATGAAGGATCGGGGAGGGCGTGCTGCCTCGGGGTAGTGGTAGGTTGAAAGGAGGTGCAAAAGCTTTAACGTTTTCTCCTTCCATCATTTCCTATGCCAATAGCATGATGCAGATCGCCTAGCGCACATTGTAGGGCGCAGAAATTTGTCTTTCAAGCCCTTTCCCTTTCAGGGGAAAGGTGCCGATAGGCGGATAGGGGTTTAAGGCGCTCGCTATAATACGGTCGTCATTCTACTACAACAATAAATCCGTCATTGCGATGAGGCTTTTTCAGCCGATAGCCTGTCCCGACCTCGGGAAAGCAATCTTACTACTATGGATTATCGGCGATTGATACGGCAGTCATTCCGTCGCTTTTGCTTTTAATAATTTTCTGTCATCCTGAGGCACGAAGGATCTTTTACCGAAGGATTCTTCACTGTGTTCAGAATGACAATTATAGGTTTCGCCCCCTGCTCGGGCTTGCCTCAGCTCACCGCCGCCGAGGGGCTCTTACCTTTTTCTTGATAAAAAGGTAACCAAAAATCAAGGCTTGCATCCTTTCTTGTAAAAACCTACGGAAATCTTAATTGCGGCAGTATCGAGGCTCTTGGCTTGGCTTATCCCAGCACGCACGCTTGATCCTGCCTTGGGCTGTGGGGTATTGAGGGGGGCTGCATAGATTTTCGTGCTTTTTCCTACGAAAATCTGCAAGGCCGGATAGCAGGGTGCAGATCGCATGGAGCATATTGTAGGGTGCAGGGAAAGACATCTGTAAATTGATCACGCTGAAACTATGAGAGGCACGCTGCGTCGTCATCTCGACCGCAGTGGAGAGATCTATAGCAGATAGCGTTGAACATATTGCAGGATGCGGTAATTTGTTTTTTAGCCCTTTCCCTTTAAGTGGAAAGGTGCCGATAGGCGGATAGGGGTTTATAGGGCATGTTGTAGGCATCCTTAGGATTGATCCCTTTGAAACTGTGAGGGAAACTCCCCTCCTACAGGAGAGGCTGGGGGAGGTTTTGCTCGGTCGCTACAAATACTCTTCAATATTCCCTTTACCCTCACGAATTACTTCGAACTCGCCCGTGGTACAATCAATTACAGTAGATGCTTCGTTATCGCCAAAGCCACCGTCAATGACCAGGTCGACCAGATCTTCGTATTTTTCGTGGATCAATTCCGGGTCGGTAGAGTATTCAATTACATCATCGTCATCCTTTATTGAAGTAGATAGGATAGGGTTACCCAGTTCTTTTACAATACAACGGGCAATATTGTTATCGGGAACACGGATGCCGACCGTTTTTTTATTCGAACTCAATAGTTTGGGTACGTTGTTGTTTGCGTTAAAGATAAACGTAAATGGCCCGGGTAAAGCTTTCTTCAGCACCCTGAAAGTGGTATTGTCAATCGGTTTGATATAGTCGGAAATGTGCTTTAAATCGTGACAGATGAAAGAGAAGTTCGCTTTCTCAGGTTTGATGCCCCGTAAACGGCAGATTTTTTCGATGGCCTTTGGGTTGGTAATATCGCAGCCCAAACCATAAATGGTATCGGTAGGGTAAATGATTAAACCGCCTTTTTTCAGCACCTCAACAACTTGTTCAATGGCTCTTTCGTTGGGGTTTTCTGGATATATCTTAATAAGCATAGCGTAAAAATAACAAATTAATGGTGTCAGTTGTTTAATAATCCTAATCTTTGTACCAACAAAACATACGCTAATCTATTATTATGAGAAAAGCTTTCGTCGCCATTGCCGCATTTTTAATTGCCCTCACCATTATGCTGGGCTTGTATCATCCCTTTTTATGGTGGACATTCATTTTTACAGGTCCTTTTGTCATTCTGGGTATTTACGATTTATATCAGCCCAAGCATAGTATTGTAAGGAACTATCCGGTTTTTGGCCGTTTAAGGTACTTTATGGAAGAACTGAGGCCCAAAGTTTACCAGTATTTTGTAGAAAGCGATACCAACGGTACACCTTATAGCAGGTTAAACCGTTCTTTAATTTATCAACGCGCTAAAAAAGATAACGATACCATTCCCTTCGGAACACAGTTAAATGTTTACGATAATGGTTACGAATGGTTAAGCCATAGTATTGCCGCTATTTCGCACCACGAATTAAATTCAGATCCGCGCGTTATTGTTGGCGGACCAGATTGCAAAAAACCTTACTCTGCCAGTATTTATAATATTTCGGCCATGAGCTTTGGTTCCTTAAGTCAGAATGCCATTCTAGCTTTAAATGGTGGTGCTAAAATGGGCAACTTTGCCCACAATACGGGCGAGGGGGGAATTAGCGACTATCACCGTCAGCCAGGTGGCGATTTAATCTGGCAGATTGGTACCGGTTATTTTGGTTGTCGTAATGCCGATGGTACTTTTAATTATGATGCTTACGCCGAAAGGGCAAAAACCGATCAGGTGAAAATGATTGAGATTAAACTTTCTCAGGGAGCTAAACCAGGGCATGGTGGTATGTTGCCAGCCAAAAAGGTAACCTCAGAAGTCGCCAGGATCCGTTTAGTGCCCGAAGGCAAAGATGTATTGTCGCCACCGGCTCACTCGGCCTTTAATACGCCTATCGGTTTGTTGGAGTTTGTGAAGAAACTCCGCGATTTATCGGATGGTAAACCAGTAGGGTTTAAACTTTGTATCGGTCGTAAAAGCGAATTTTATGCCATTTGTAAAGCCATGATAGAAACCGGAATTTATCCTGATTTTATCACCGTTGATGGTGGCGAAGGTGGAACAGGTGCCGCACCACAGGAGTTTTCGAATTCGGTAGGTATGCCTTTGCGCGAAGGTGTGGCTTTTGTGTATGATATTTTAAATGGTTTTGATCTGAAAAAACACATTAAAATTATTGCCTCTGGTAAAGTGGCAACCGGTTTCGATCTGGTTAAAAACATAGCCCTTGGTGCCGATATGTGTAATGCTGCCCGCGGCATGATGTTCGCATTGGGCTGTATTCAGGCTTTAGAGTGTAACAGTAATACTTGCCCAACAGGGGTGGCCACACAAGATCAGAGTTTAATGAAAGGCCTTGTAGTAGAAGATAAAACCGTTCGGGTTAAAAACTTCCACAACTTAACCGTAGCCAGTGCGGTGGAATTATTGGGTGCTGCGGGTTTAAGAGAAACGCATCAGCTAAGCAGGGCGTATATCAACAGGCGGGTAAGCCCAAGTGTGATACAGAGTTATTTAGAGAGTTTTCCATATATCCCCGCAGGTAGTTTGTTAAAAACGCCTTATCCAACCCGTTACGAATTGGGCATGGCACTCAGCACCTCGGCCAGTTTTGCACCGACCGATTATAAGGTTTCGGCGGTAGATTATGCGCATGCAAATCCTTACGGAGATACCATGCATGATGATGGACGTTAAGGGTGGCTAGCGAAGTTTCAAAGGGCATAAGCGTAGGCAGAACTTCGTAAGTCTGGCTGGGGAAAGAATGAGTTTTTTTAGAGCCAGGGCAGTAGTGCTTAGGTTTCCGAAGTCTAAAAAGGCCATGAGTACAGGGATGACTTCGTAAGTCTAGCGATGGATTTTGTTAGTTATTTTTTGAAAAGCAAGGGCAGTGGTGCTTGGCTTTGTTCAGTCCTGCTTTCTGCTACAAGTCCTCGCTACGCTGCGGGCTTTCCGCGTCAATCAGGTTTATTTGGCAGGGATAGAAAAACTATTAATGTCTAAATCACCAAACGTTCCTACGGAACGAAATCGCCAATTTGCAATTGGCTACCCATGAGGCGTCCCGCTGGGACGATTTTTCAAAATCCTTGATTTGTTTAGCTTACATTAATTCGGTTGTGTTCACACTGTGAGGGCATCGTCATTATAAGAAGGCTTTTTCAGCCGACGAAGCAATCTTTATCGCACGATTACTAGCATGAAAGATTGCTTCGTCGTTCCTCCTCGCAATGACGACCCTTATATTGAAGTCTGTCAATGGTAGTTTATCTCAGGGTCTTAAGAATACAAAATAGCATGATAGATACTGAAACAAGTTCAGTATGACGGAATCCGCCTCCTCGGTCGTCACCCTGAGTTTATCTCAGGGTCTTAATAACGCAAATAGCATGATAGATACTGAAACAAGTTTAGTATGACGGAATTCGTTCCCTCAATTCTCTCTCTGCATTCATTTCAGGGTTTTATCGCATGATATATCTCCAAATACTAACATTGCAAATCGAAATAATTTATGGATTAAAAAAAAGAAGTCAAGTTTTTGAAACTTGACTTCTTTGATAATGGGCTATTTGTTTTTCCTAAACCCTAAACCCTAAACCCTAAACCCTAAACCCTAAACCCTAAACCCTAAACCCTCCTAAAACTCTGCGTTTTTCGGGAATCTTGGGAAAGCAATTACATCACGAATGTTGGTCATTCCGGTTACGAACAATACTAAACGCTCGAAACCTAAACCAAAACCTGCATGTGGCGCTGATCCAAAACGGCGGGTATCTAAATACCACCAAAGTTCGTCTTGCGGAATATTTAAATCTTCCATACGTTTAGTTAAGCGGTCTAAGCGTTCCTCACGTTGTGATCCACCAATCATTTCGCCAATACCTGGGAATAAGATATCCATTGCTGCAACAGTTTGTCTGCCTTCAGCATCTGGCTCATTCTGGCGCATGTAGAACGATTTAATATCAGCAGGATAATCGGTTAAGATTACCGGTTTTTTAAAGTGTTTTTCTACCAGGTAACGTTCGTGCTCACTTTGTAAATCAGCACCCCATTCATCAATCAGGTATTTAAACTGTTTCTTCTGGTTCGGTTTAGAAGACTTTAAAATCCTGATCGCCTCTGTATACGTTAAACGTTCAAACTCATTGGCTAAACAGAAATCCAATTTCTCTAACAAGCTAAATTCGCTGCGCTCGTTCTGCGGTTTTTGTTTATCCTCTTCAGCCAAACGGGTATTTAAAAATTCTAATTCATCTTTGCAGTTATCTAAAGCATATTTAATGACATACTTCATCATATCTTCTGCAAGCTGCATGTTATCTTCTAAATCGGCAAAGGCAACCTCAGGTTCAATCATCCAGAACTCGGCCAGGTGGCGTGTGGTATTCGAATTTTCTGCTCTAAATGTAGGACCGAAAGTATAAATCTGTCCGAAAGCCATTGCCGCTAACTCACCTTCTAATTGCCCCGATACCGTTAGGTTAGTGGCACGGGCAAAGAAATCCTGCGAAAAATCTACTTTACCCTCTTCAGTGCGAGGTGTATTGTCGAAATCTAAAGTGGTTACTTTGAACATCTCACCAGCGCCCTCCGCATCACTTGCTGTAATTATAGGGGTGTGCATATACACAAAACCACGTTCATTGTAGAATTGATGGATAGCGAAAGCCAAAGCATGGCGTACCTTAAAAACGGCATTAAAAGTATTGGTACGGAAACGCAGGTGAGCAATTTCGCGTAAAAACTCTAAACTGTGTTTCTTTGGTTGTAATGGAAATTTTTCAGGATCGCTATCACCCAAAATTTCTACACTTGTTGCCTTAACCTCTACTGTTTGCCCTTTACCAAGCGATTCGATTAATTTACCCGTTGCAGAAATGGCTGCGCCAGTTGTTATTCTTTTTAACAGCTCATTAGGTAAATTATTAAAATCGATCACCACCTGGATATTGCTCATGCAAGACCCATCATTTAATGCAATAAACTGATTATTACGGAAAGTTCTCACCCATCCCATAACCGTTACTTCTGTGTCAAATGCTGTCGACTTTAATAAATCTTTAATTTGCTGTCTCTTAATCATATTGTTATTTGTAAAAGGCGCAAATTTAGAAAAAAACTTTATCAGTTAGCAGTTTTCGGTATACAGTTTTCAGTTTTTTAGCGTGAAGGAACTGATAGCTGAAAATTGCCTATTGCCAATCGGTAACTGCCAACTGAAAACTTCCAACTGGTAACTGAAAACTGCCTACTGTTGCTGCTGTTGTTGCTGCATGGCTTCTATATATTGTTGGTAGCTATTTTTCGTTCTGGCGGTGCTTATCGTTCCCGAAGGTTTGATGTAGTTTACTTCTTTTGGTTGAAAGTAGGTTTCATTATCGTTAAAGTCTTCATCATTATAACCTACTGATACGTTAACTTCCATAATATGCTCGAAACCACCTTTGTAAACACCTTTTACCGGCGAGCAATCGGCAAAATAACGGCCTACAGCCAAGCGGACATGGTTTTCGTTGGCAATACAGTTATTGGTAGGATCTAAACCCAGCCAGCCGTACCCGGGTAAATAAGCCTCGGCCCAGGCATGGGTTGCACCTTCGCCACGCATACCATCTCTATTGGGGCAGATGTAACCACTCACATATCTCGCAGGAATTCCGGTTAAACGCAGCATGGCTGTTAATACATGCGCAAAATCCTGGCAAACACCAGCCTTAAGGTTTAAAATTTCATCAATAGTGGTATCAACCGCCGTTACACCTTTAATGTATTCGAAATTATTAAATACATGAGCACAGTATTTTATCGCAGTTTGATAAGGTGTATCTTCAGTATTCTTAAGGTTTAGGGCCGTTTCTTTTAATTGAGTGATACCATTAAAACTTTCCTGCCTTAAATAATCGATATACAGCACGTCAAATTTTAAGGTGCTTAAGCTGTTCCATTGCTCACTGCTAAACATATCATCTTGTGGTAATGGCTTCGGAAAGGTTTCGACACTAACTTTCGAAAAGATTTTAAGCTGGGTATGCGGCTCGTTTTGAGTAAAAGTGCCAACTTCGTTCCCGTAATAATCGATAAAAATTTCAATTTCAGGACTTCCGGAGATATTCAGGTCGTGTTTAACCACTTTTTGGAAATCATCTTTAATCGGGAATAAAATAATCTGATTTGCACTATCTCGAACAGGCAATTCGTATTTGTAATTGGTGATATGTTTTATTTTGAAAATTGGCATAATGGTTATTGTTATGTTTTACCACAGATAAAAAGGATAAACACAGATGAAAAATCAATAAAGGAAATAGAATCTGTGTTAATTTGTGTCAATCTGTAGTTTAAAAAACTTATGAGTTTGCGAAATAATATTCATTTAACAGGTTTCCAATGCCGAAAAGTTCAGCCCTGATCTCTGTAAGGTAATGATGTAATTGCTCTTCGTTCATGGTGTTAACCGAGCTATAGGTAATCATACTTTTTAAACGCCCTATTTTAAAAGATAGGTTGTTGTAATGTTCAATATTACTTTCGCTTTTAAGCCGGTTAAAATATCTTTCAATATTATTCATGGCATATAGTGCCGACCGTGGAAAATCATTGTTGAGCATAGCCAGCTCAATGATGTTTTTCGCATCGAACCCTTGTCTGTAGGTTTTAAGATAAAGTTCATAACCACCTAACGAAAGCAATAAATGTTTCCAGTAGGCTATATCGGTCAACAGATCAGGGTTACTGCTTATGGAGCTGAATTTAATGTCCAAAATATCAACTGATTGAATACTTCTTTCCAGGTGTTTGCCAATATTCATAAAACTTCTGCTTTCCCCGCGTTCCATTGCGCTATCGGCCGTTCCATTATACAGCATTACTTGTTTAATCAAGATATCTAATGCGGTAACAGGATCGTCTTTTTGTACATACCACAATAGTTTTTCATCTTTAACGGTGTGGTAGTATTCGTTTAGGCATTGCCATAAATCTTTTGGAATATGTTCCTGAACGCTCCGTGCATTTTCCCGTGCCAGGGTAACGATGTTTAAAATCGAATTCGGGTTCTCGCGGTTTAACAAGAGGTATTCTATCACCGCCCGGCTATCGTGCTGGATATTCAATAATTCATTTTCGTCATCTGATGAAAAAATCCTGATTACCGGCTTCCAGGTAAATTCCTGTATGGTATCTTGCGAGGAGGCGTAATTTATTTTTAACATGCGCAGCATACCGTCACTGCGCTCAACATATCTGCTTAGCCAATATAAGCTTGATGCAACTCTACTTAACATATTCTGTTTCTAAGAAGTTAAAACCCATGTATCTTTACTGCCGCCGCCTTGCGAGCTGTTTACTACCAGCGAACCTTCTTTTAAAGCTACCCTGGTTAAGCCGCCCGGAACAATCGAAATACCATCCGGCCCGTTTAAAGCGAAGGGACGAAGATCGATTCTGCGTGGAGCCAGTTTTCCGTTAATAAAACAGGGAGCAGAAGACAGGCTGATGGTGGGCTGGGCGATAAAGTTGCGTGGATCTTTCAGGATCTCAATTTTGTATGCTTCTGTTTCCTGCTCGCTTGCGGCGTGGCCCATTAACATTCCATATCCACCGCTTCCATTGGTTTTTTTAATGACCATCGTATTGATGTTTGCAAAAACATAATCGAGCTCATCTTTATTACTGAGCTGGTAAGTGGGCACATTCTTTAATATGGGTTCTTCGTTAAGGTAGTATCTGATCATATCCGGTACATAGGTATAAACGGCTTTATCGTCGGCTACGCCATTGCCTACCGCATTAATAATAGCTACATTGCCTTTGCGATAGGCGCCCATCAGACCTGCTACGCCCAGTACACTGGTCGGGTTAAAAACCAGCGGATCGAGATAGTCGTCATCTACACGGCGATAAATCACATCCACTTGCTGCAGGCCGGTTGTGGTTTTCATAAATACTTTTTGGTCTTTAACCACGAGATCGCGTCCTTCTACCAGTTCTACACCCATTAAGCGGGCCAAAGTAGTATGTTCGTAATAAGCAGAATTGTACATGCCGGGGCTCAGCAATACAATTGTTGGGTTGGAAACTGCCCTTGGCGAGAGCGACATCAAATTTTTATACAATAAGGAAGGATATTCGGTTACACTCCTTACACCGCACTGCGGAATAAGGTCGGGGAATAGCCTTTTGGTGATTTCCCTGTTCTCGAGCATATAGCTTACACCAGATGGTGTACGGAGGTTATCTTCCAGTACATAAAATGTTCCGTCGTGATCTCTGATCAGGTCGATTCCGGCAATATGGATATAGATATCGTGTAATACATTCACATTATGCATCTCTCTTAAGAAATGCGGACAGGAATAAATTACATTTACAGGCACAATCTGGTCTTTTAGGATAAATTGATTGCTGTAAATGTCTTTTAAGAAAAGATTTAATGCTTTTAGCCGTTGTTTTATTCCTTTTTCTATAAAAGACCACTCTGTTGAAGTGATAATTCTCGGGATGATATCAAAAGGGAAGATTTTTTCGATGCCTTCGCCACTATCATATACTGTAAAGGTAATACCTTGACTCATAAATAGCTTTTTAGCGAGTTCTTCCTTTTTGTTTAGGTTATCGAGAGACTCTTTAGAGAAATTGCTGATGAAACTTGCATAGTGATTTCTGTAATGATCACCGCTTAGAAACATTTCATCATAAGTTTTTGGATGATTAAAGTAATTTTTTATAAAATCTTCTATCATTTTGCTTAAATATTTCCTTAAATTATGATTTTGTAAGTAAAAAACTAGTGTTTTTATATAAAAATTTAATAATCATATGATTTATATCTATTTATAAATGTTTTTATGTCTGAATTTTAACATTTTATATGTTTTTTATTAAAAAAATTAATTTTTTTAATAAAAATACTTGCTAATATGAATAAAGTTTGTACTTTTGTAATGCTCGTTAATTATTATTATATATTTGGTTTAAAAAAAGCGCTGGTAACGGCGCTTTTTTTATAAAACTTTCAAGACTTATTCATAATCAACATAAACCAAACACCCTAAACCAAAAAAAGCTCCGGTAAAACGGGGCTTTTCTTTTTATAAGCTGATTTTATTTGTTTGCTGAAAATTATAGTTCTTTTAAATATGTGTCTCTTTTCTGCGTGATCAGCTGGAAACGAGGCGGGACTTTTCCCACAGATTTAAAAGATAAAAACGCAGACTAATTAAGTTGCTAATTATGGAGAAGGGATTATTTTAGTGCGATAAAATCGCTGTTCTCGTGCATCCCCGTTGCAAACGGAGACGATATTCTACGTGGGCTTTAATAGAAAATTCGTCATCTCGACTGAAGTGAAACGGAATGGAGAGATCTATAAGCTATGTTTAATTTGAAAAGTTCAAAGATTTCTCCATTGCGGTCGAAATGACGATCCCTCAAAAGGATTCTAAGTGCAAAAAAAAAGCTATCCTGACTTTAATCGGAATAGCTTTTCAATATATGTTTTGTTGTTGTTATGCTTCTGAATAGGTGATTTTATTCACGTGTTTATCAATTTCCCATCTTCCTGTACCTTCTTCGCCAATCACTTCGAATAATTCTAATGCTCTACGTGCTTTATATTCTTCTTCGCGTTGCTCTTTCAGGAACCAGTTTAAGAATTCCATGGTTACAAAATCCTGTTCTTTAAGACATTTAGAAGCCAGGTTTTTAAAACTTTGGGTAATGGCGATTTCTGCTTCTAAAGCATCTTCGAAAACTTCTCTAAATCCGGCAAAGTCGGTTTTAATGCCTGAAACTTCCGGAGATATTGCGTTTCCACCCATATCCAAAACATATTTGAATAATTTTAACTGGTGTACTCTTTCTTCTTCAGATTGCTTTAAAAAATAATCTGCTGAAAAATCGAATCCATTTTGGTCACACCATGATGACATCGATAAATATAGTGATGAAGAGTGAGCTTCTTTTTTGATCTGCTGATTTAATAATGTTTCAATATCTTGTGATATCAAGCATTTAATGCGCATTAAGTCTTTCATAATTTTCTTTGCTTAACTAATGATACAAAGATAACATCAAATTAACCAGATTGTGTGATTTATTTGCTATATGAAATTAGTCTAAATTGCTGATAATTAGTTATTTATAATCAGTTTAAATAAGAAGGAGAGGGAGATTGATGATGTAAGATGGATGACGGAAATGTAAGGATAACGCGAAACGGATAGTGGTTGAGGATCAGTAGGATAATGGTTAGTTTTCTTTGGCAATTAACCGATTAGCAGTTTTCAATTGGCAATTTTCAATTTGTAGTTTTCAATGAATTAAGTCCATGTTAATAATTTAGGATTAGAGAGTGGGTCAGTATATCGAAATTTACCTCGTGATCGTCATCCTGAGAGGTCGGTTTTGATAAGAACATTGGAGCTGAGAGGATCTATTACGATAAATCGTCATTTCGACCGCAGTGGAGGAATCTTTAAACTATATCCAATAAACATAGTTCAAAGATTTCTCCATTTCGCTGCGCTTCAGTCGAAATGACGATCGATTTTAGAATCTGTCAATGGTAGTTTATCTCAGGATCTTTTTAGTATAATAGATACTGAAACAAGTTCAGTATGACGCACCGAATGGAATAAACAATATTCAATGACCATAAACAATGATCAATTATTGAATGACAGCGAGGGAAGTTGGCAATTTTCAGTTAACGGTTTTCAATTGACAGTTTAATATAAGCAATTAACCAGTTTAAATAATTACCAGCCTTGCGTTGGGCGTTTGGTGTCAGTTAACCAGTTTAAACAATTACCAGCGTTGCGTTTGGAGATAGGCGTTTGGCGTCAGTTAACCAGTTTAAACAGTTAACCAATTAACCCAACATGACCAGTTCGCAGTTACCAATGAACTAATGACTAATGAACCACTGAACTAATAAACCAATCTATAAAGGCAGTCGCTAATGATATGGTTAAGCTTAAACATAGTAAAGGTACCTTGCAATAAATCTTTTAAAGCAATGATTTCTAAAGCGCTTAATAAATAAATGTGTTCGCAACCATTAAAGGTAACCAATTCGAAATCGGCTTTGTGGGTATTTAAAAGCAGTGCTTCGATGTCGATCTGTTCTACAACCTTTTTTAATTTCTGAAGTGACAGGCAATTGTAACGGGCAAACTTGCCGCCAAAATCTACATAAAAGCAGTTTAATTTATCTGATTGATAAATAGAACCATTGGTATTTGAGAATACGTTAACCAGTTCATTAATATCGATACACGCTTTTTCCATCGGTTACAAAAATTGGTATTATTTAGATTAAATACAAATAAAAACGAAAATAAATTTTGGGCCATGCTGAGCGTATAGCGTTTGGCGGGAGCCAAATAGAAGAGCTAAACGTTATTAGTTTGAGCTTGCCACTGATTGAAGACCAATCCTGGCTTAATTGCTAAAGCATAATGAATTATAACTGAACAACGACCACTTTTAAAATTGGAGCTACAATGACCTTATATTTCTTAAATGGTAAATCGCTGAAGCAGAATAATAATCCCAGTTCGATTAATATTTATTCGTAATGATTGAATTTTTAAGCTCACTTGCCTAATGCGATCGTCGTGGCTGTATCATAAATGTAGAATTGTCATCCTGAGCCTGTCGAAGGACCTATTTAAATGCTCCTCAAGGCGTTTCGACAAGCTCAACGTGACAAGTTTGAATGGGAATCTATGAGAGAGCCTCCTTCCCTGCAAAATGGACCCTGAAATGAATTACCTTCGGTGAGCTCGCTTACTGCGTAGCTTTCGGCTCTGCTTCAGGTTAGGGTGACGACTTTAGGTTTAAATATTGGCAGTACGTTTCAAAAGACATATTGTTAATCGAACTGAGGTTATTGTTAAAATGATGTTGTATAGAACCATATATAATTAAAGAAAATATAAGGCGTCAGTAGGCATATAAGGCAGGCCTATTTATATAGGTTATTGATGTATGTAAACTATTCACTAACAATTGATCTTAAAAATCATGTGGTGATACAAGCCGCCCATAAATTGTTTTTCATTTTGAATAACAAAGCCCATGTTTTGGTAAAGCTTTAACGCCCGATCATTATTTTGCTCTACTAATAAGCCAACATTATGGTAGCCAAGTTGTTTAGCCCAATCAATACCTGCTTTAATGAGTTGTTTCCCTATTCCTTTTCCCTGGCTTAATGGATTAACACTAATGGTATCGAGGTAAAATTCGCCACTTTCTGTTTCCACATCTTTATGAATATCATCTGCCTGGTGATGTTCGGCTAAATAGGTCAGAAATGGTTTACGGAGTTCGAGAAGCTTTCCGCCGTCATAAGCATTTAGCGAGCCCAGAACTTTGCCGTCTTCTTCATAAACCAAGGTGTTTTCGTAACTGTATTGGTTACCCTGCGGCTGAAAGAAGCCTTTAAAGATCTCGTTAATGACTGCTTTATCATCGGTATTGGTTAATTTATTGGCCAGTTTACCCATCGCCTGAATAATCAAGGGTACCACTTCTTCAACATCTGTAGGCTGGGCTGGTTTAATCATTTAGATATCGCTTAGGTTAAAGGTATCTGCTACGCGTATTCCTTTTTCTGTTCGCTGTAAGGTGCAGCATTCGTTAATTGGATCGTGCTCCAGGTATAATATATAGTGGTTATTTACAGCTTCTTCTAAAAAGGCCTGTTTTTCTGTTAATGTTTTTAAGGGGAACATATCATAGGCCATTACATAAGGTAAGGGAAGATGGCCTACAGAGGGTAAAAGATCGGTCATATATACAATAGTTCTGCCTTTGTAGTTGATTTTTGGTAACATCATGGCATCAGTGTGACCATAAGCAAAACTAATGTTAATGTTTTTTTGCCACTCAATATTCTCTTTTTCTTCCACGAATTTAAGTTGTCCGCTTTCTTGAATCGGCAAAATGTTTTCTTTTAGGAAGGAAGCTTTTTCCCTTACATTTGGTTCTACTGCCCATCGCCAATGTTTTTCATTGCTCCAGTAGTGTGCGTTTTTAAAAGCAGGGATCAGTTTGTCGTTTTCTCTTACTATGGCACCACCAACATGATCGAAGTGAAGATGCGTAAGGAAAACATCAGTAATATCAGCTGTACTAAAACCCAAATGCGCCAGCGATTTTTCCATCGAATCATTCCCATGCAAATAATAATGGCTAAAAAACTTTTCGTCCTGTTTGTTCCCAATTCCGGTATCTACTAAAACTAATTGATTGCCTTCTTCTATTAAAAGGCAACGCATGGCCCAGGTACAAAGATTGTTCGCATCGGCAGGGTTGGTTTTTTGCCAGATGGCCTTGGGCACAACGCCAAACATAGCGCCACCATCTAATTTAAATAAGCCTGTGTTTATGGTGTGGAGTTTCATTTTTGTAGTATCAAGTAATTAGTACCAAGTAGTTAGTATCGAGTAGTTAGTATCGAGTATCAGGACTCCAATTGGTTAAAAATACAAAAACCCTTCAGCTTTAACTAAAGGGTTTTTGTTATTTGGATCATAGACTATAGACTCTCGACTACAGACTCAAGACTTACAGGTGGATCACTTCTCCGTATGCATCAGCTGCAGCTTCCATAATGGCTTCGCTCATGGTAGGGTGAGGGTGAACAGATTTAATCATTTCGTGACCAGTAGTTTCTAATTTACGTGCCACTACAATTTCAGCAATCATTTCGGTAACATTGGCACCGATCATGTGTGCGCCTAATAATTCTCCGTATTTGGCATCGAAAATTAGTTTTACGAAACCATCTTTAGCACCGGCAGCACTTGCTTTACCTGATGCAGAGAATGGGAATTTACCAATTTTTAATTCGTAGCCAGCCGCTTTTGCTGCTTTTTCGGTATAACCTACAGAAGCAATTTCCGGTGTGCAATAGGTACATCCAGGGATGTTGTTATAATCTAATGGCTCGGCATGCTGACCGGCAATTTTCTCAACACAGATAATACCTTCTGCAGAAGCCACGTGGGCAAGTGCCTGACCGCCAACTACATCGCCAATCGCATAATAACCTTTAACGGAAGTGTTGTAGAATTCGTCGGTAACAATTTTGCCTTTCTCCGTTTTGATACCGGTTTCTTCTAAACCAATGTTCTCGATGTTTGCTACGATACCAGCAGCTGAAAGCACGATGTCTGCCTCGATAGTCTGCATACCCGAAGCTGTTTTAACAGAAACTTTACAGCCTGCACCGCTGGTATCAACAGATTCTACGCTTGCTGAAGTCATGACATCGATACCTACTTTTTTCAGGCTACGTAACAATTGTTTAGAAACATCTTCATCTTCTACCGGAACAACGTTATCCATAAATTCTACAATGGTTACTTTTGTGCCCATGGTAGCATAGAAATAAGCGAACTCTACACCAATAGCACCAGAACCTACTACTACCATGCTTTTTGGTAATTCAGGAAGTACCATTGCCTGGCGGTAGCCGATAATCTTTTTGCCATCTTGTTTCAGGTTAGGCAATTCTCTTGAACGGGCACCTGTGGCAATGATGATATTTTTTGCGCTTAGTTCTTGTTGAGAACCATCAGCACCTTTAACTTCTAATTTGTTTCCTGGTTTTACTTTACCAGTACCCATAATGACGTCAATTTTATTTTTTTTCATTAAAAATTGGACGCCTTTGCTCATGCCATCAGCTACACCACGGCTGCGTTTTACCACAGCAGCAAAATCTGCAGTCGCACCAGCAGTAGTAATTCCGTAATCAGCAGCATGATTAATATATTCGAAAACCTGAGCACTTTTTAAAAGTGCTTTAGTAGGGATACAGCCCCAGTTTAAACAAATAC
This sequence comes from Pedobacter sp. W3I1, assembly GCF_030816015.1. Taxonomy (NCBI): domain Bacteria; kingdom Pseudomonadati; phylum Bacteroidota; class Sphingobacteriia; order Sphingobacteriales; family Sphingobacteriaceae; genus Pedobacter; species Pedobacter sp. W3I1. The sequence goes on along the minus strand of NZ_JAUSXN010000001.1, from coordinate 4,354,410 downwards.
CACCTAATGATTCACGCTCAACAATTGCAACTTTTAGTCCCAATTGAGAAGCTCTGATTGCAGCTACGTAACCACCTGGGCCGCTGCCTAACACAATAACATCGTAATTCATCTGTTTTTTTTTAATTTGTTTTTTATCTGTCAGATGGAGCTTACCATAAATTAAATCATCATTTAATTGGGATTTAATTATGGACGGTTCATATCTATTTTAAAGAGATTCGTTTTTAATTGTTTTATCTGTAATTGTCTGCCTTATTCCTTAATTGTACTTGCTACATTCGGATTACAAAATTTAAAGGATCTTCATCCTACAACAATCGCTCAAAACTAAAAAAAAAATGTCAATTGGCTAGATCAATGTTGAGATAACCTTTAAAATTTACAATGAGCGAATATTGTTGTTTCAAATTTACGGTTGTATGTTGATCTGAATATGTGTGGCTTTGCCCATCCATTATAAATATTTAGGCTGTAGATTGAATTATGGTGTGTTTTTGCTTATAAAGTTATTGTTAAGAGGTATTATTAGAAAAATACCAATGTTAGTGTGTCTTTTCTGCGTAAATTATAATTAACTGTAAGTTTATTTGTCAATAATCTTATTATACGATCAAAGTATTGATAAACTGAAAGTTATAGCGTACTTAATATGTGTTAAATGTTGAAAAGTTTTGCCCGACTTAATAATTATTTAACATTGAATGTTAAAATGTGTTAAATTTTATTGGGTACATTTGCGGCATTAATATCCCTATTAGATTTATTATTCAACAACAAAAACATTTAAAAAACAAAGTATGAAGAAATCTTTACTATTAAGATTAGTACTGGTTATTGTTGCATTTGTAGGTTTTACCATTGGTGCAAATGCACAGGTAACCTCATCATCAATGACAGGAACAATTAAGGATGCCAAGGGCGCCTTACCTGGTGCAAGTGTTAAAGCAACACACACACCAACAGGTACAGTATATTCTGTGTCGACAAATAATGATGGCCGTTTTACTATAGCTAATATGCGTGTGGGCGGTCCATATACTGTTGAGGTGAGTTTTATTGGTTATAATCCAGAGAAAATAACAGATTTAGCTTTAAAATTAGGTGATCCCTACGTTTTAAATGTTGTTCTTTCTGACAATAGCAAACAGTTAAACGAAATTGTAATTACAGGTAAAAACGATCCTGTATTTAACAGTAAAAAAACTGGAGCGTCAACAAACATCAGCAAAGAGCAAATTCAAAACCTTCCTTCTCTTTCGAGATCATTAACTGATTTTACACGTTTAACACCACAAGCAAATGGTAACTCATTTGCTGGCGCAAACAACAGATTCAATAACATTAGTATTGATGGTGCCGTAAATAACGATGTTTTTGGTTTAGCAGGAAATGGTGCTCCAGGTGGTCAGGCCGGTACTCAGCCAATTTCATTAGATGCGATTCAGGAATTACAAGTTGTATTGGCTCCTTTCGACGTTACTTTAGGAAACTTTGCTGGTGGTGGTGTTAACGCAATTACTCGTTCTGGAACCAATAAAGTTGAAGGTTCTGCTTACTTTTTTGGAAGAAACCAAAATACGGTTGGTAAAAGTGTTGATGGCTTAAATACAAAAGCTGCTAAATTTTACGATGCACAATATGGTTTCCGTTTAGGAGCACCTATCATCAAAAATAAATTATTCTTTTTTGTAAATGCTGAAATGGGCAGAAGACAAGAACCAACTTCATTAAATGTTGGTGATCCAGGTTCTGTTTTATCTTTAACAGATGCTCAAAGTATTGCGAACACGTTACAAACAAGATATGGTTATGATGCTGGTAGCTACGATGCAGTAAATAGACAAACTCAAAACAATAAAATTTTTGCACGTTTAGACTGGAATATCAATGCTAAAAATCAATTGACGCTTCGTCATAATTATATTGATGCATTTGATGATAACATCAGTAGAAGTACTACTCAATTCCGTTTCGGTAACAATGCGTACAAATTTAACAATACGCAAAATGTTTCTGTACTTGAATTAAGAAGTGCAATTTCTCAAACAGTTTCTAACAACTTAATTGTTGGTTATCAAAGAATAAGAGATTACAGGTCAACTGCAGGATCTTTGTTTCCTCAAATTCAAATCAACAATATGAATGGTGTTTCTGGTAACTCTGTTTTAGTGGGTTCTGAAAGGAGTTCTACTGCAAATGAATTAGATCAGGATATTATTGAGTTCACTGATAATGTGAAAATTTTTGCCAACAAACACACTTTTACATTTGGTACGCATAACGAATTTTTCAAATTTAGAAACCTGTTTATGAATAACTTTGCTGGAAGTTATACTTACAGTAACTTGAATGATTTTACTACAAATGCAAAACCAAATGTTGCTGCAGCTACCTATTCAATCGTTCCTGGCGAAGCTTCACCATCGGCTAAATTTAGTGCCGCTCAATTGGGCTTCTATTTCCAGGATGAAATCGATGCTTTCAAAGGGTTTAAATTAATTGCTGGTTTAAGAGTTGACGTGCCATTGTTTTTTGATGATCCTGCTGCAAATCCTCTTATTCCTACTTCTTTTCCTAATCAAAGAACAGATCAAACACCAAGTGGTCAGATTTTGGTGTCACCGCGTTTAAGCTTCAACTGGGATTTAACAGGTGACAGATCTTTACAATTAAGAGGTGGTGCTGGCTTATTAACTAGCCGTGCTCCATTTGTATGGTTGTCTAATCAATTTACAAATAGCGGAATGTTATATGGCGCAGTAAATGCTACAAACGGTACGGGTACTTTCATTGCAGATCCTGCAAACCAAAAAGCAGCTGGAGGTTCAGTACCAACTTATGAGGTGAACTTGGTTAATAATAATTTTAAAGTACCTCAGGTTTTCAGAACAAACGTTGCAGTTGATTTTAAATTACCTGGTGGAATTACGGGTACTTTAGAAGCTTTATTAAGTAAAACAGTTAACAACGTATTGTATAAGAACATTAATATGAAGCCAGCAATTGGTAGAATCAACTCATCAATTACTGGTGGTGCAGATACTCGTCCGTTGTATAATTACCCTACAACTGCTGGAAAAGTAAATACTACATTTACTAATGTTTATTATTTAGACAATACAGATAAAGGAAGTACTTATAACTTAACTGCCCAATTACAGAAATCATTTAATTTCGGATTATTCTTATCAGGTTCATATACCTATGGTAAATCGAAAGATATAAACTCAGGTGCAAGTAGTACAGCTTCTTCTAACTTCGGTTTTGTTCAGATTGTTAATGATCCAAATAATCCTGATTTAGCTTATTCTAATTTTGATGTTAGACATAGAGTTACCGGAGCTTTAAATTACGCAGTTAAATACGGTAAAAACAAAGAATTTGGCACAACATTCTCGTTGTTCTATGTAGGAAAATCTGGTTCTCCTTTCACTTACTTATACTTTGGAGATCTTAATCAGGATGGAAACAACCAAAATGATCTTTTATATGTTCCTAGAAACTTAAGCGAGATTAAACTTGCTGATTTGAACATCGGAACAACTGCAGCACCTGTTATTATTCCTATTGCCCAACAATGGGCTGCATTAGATGCATTTATCAATAGCGATCCTTATTTAAGTACTAAAAGAGGGCAATATACTGAACGTAATGGTGCAAGAATGCCATGGGAACACCAATTTGATGTTCGTATCATGCAAGATTTAGGTATCGTTGGAGGTAAAGGAACTAAAAACAGTTTACAGTTATCTCTTGATATTATTAACGTTGGCAACTTAATCAACAAAGATTGGGGTAAATTATACTCATTGTCTAACACAGCTTCTACTTTAATCAATTATAACTACAATGCTACTACGGGTGGTAATTATACTTTCCGTGCACCAACTAATGGTACAGCATATCAAGTAGCTCCATTTGCTTCAAGATGGCAAGCTCAGGTTGGAGTTCGTTATAACTTTAACTAATACTTATTAGAAATTCATTCTTAATCCCCGATCATTCGATCGGGGATTTTTTTGTTCATCACCTCCAGAAAGATATTATTATTTCGAGTTATTAATCTATAATTTTCTTTACCCTTGCAGGCACACCCGCAACCATCACATTCGGTGGAACATCTTTTGTAACACAGGCACCAGCGGCAATGTAGGCTCCTTTGCCAATCGTAATGCCTGGAATTATAGTAGCACCGGCCCCTATAAAAACACCTTCGTTAATGCTTACATTTCCGGCAATGGTTACGCCAGGAGAGATGGTAACATAATTTTCTAGTGTGCAATCGTGGCTGATGTTGCAATTTGAATTCACAATACAGTGGTTACCGATATGCACATTTGCATTGATTACACATCCTGGGGCAAGGCAGTTTCCTTTGCCAATTTTAATCGAAGGACTGATGTAATTATGGTGGTGAATGATATTGATAAATTGGTAGCCTTTGTTTTCTAACAACTCGATAATCGATTTTCTTTCATAATTGCCTATCGCCCCAATAAGTGCAATGTTTGGAGCAACTGGATGATTTTTTAAGAATTCCTGTATCGAAATTACTGGCCTGGTTAAGTTCGGATGATTAACCGAGCTATCTAAGTTGATGACATACCCATTTAATTGATATTCATTATTGCCATTAAAATACTCGCTAAGTTCGGCGGCATGTTTACCTGCACCCAGAAGATATACTTTAGTCATGGCTTTAGATCAATTATTTGTTAAACTTAAAATACGTTTATCAAAACAAATTTAAACGATGTGCCTATAAAACTTCAAAATGTATCGATAAAAATATAATTACAGTTTACCTGGCTTATTGTTGATGTTTTTATAATAAATAAAACCATTTCTAATAAAATTTGATTTTATTATTAATCTATTTATTTAAAACTAATTCTTAAAACAATGAGCAGTTCAAAACAAACCCATGATCATGCTACCATAAAAGCATGGGCCGAGGAGCATGGTGGTGTGCCGGCAATAGTTGCAGATACAGATAAAAAAAATGGTGGGGGTATTTTAAGGATACACTTTCCAGAACACAGCGACAGTTCTTCAGACTTAAAGGAAACAGATTGGGACACCTTTTTTAAGACCTTTGATGATAACAAACTTGATTTTCTTTATCAGGATAAGAAAGCAGATGGTGAAGAAAGTACCTTTCATAAGTTTGTAGAACGTGAGTAACAAAAAAAACGGCTGCTGAAATTTGGTTTCAACAGCCGTTTTAAATCGTATCTTATTTCTTAATTATAAACGAATATTCCTTTTTCGCTTTCGATGGTTACCTGTTTCTGCCCGCCTTTTTCCACACGACCAATAATCTGCGCATCGATATTAAAGCTTTTAGAAATTTCAATAATATTTTCAGCGATTTCCTGAGGGACATAAAGCTCCATGCGGTGGCCCATATTAAACACCTTATACATTTCTTTCCAATCGGTACCTGATTGTTCTTGTATTAGCTTAAATAGCGGTGGAATAGGGAATAGGTTGTTCTTGATTACATGAATGTCATCGTTAACGAAATGTAATACTTTTGTTTGTGCCCCACCGCTACAGTGTACAATACCATTGATCTGACTGCGGTAACTTTCTAAAATCTTTTTAATTACGGGTGCATAAGTGCGGGTTGGCGATAACACCAGTTTACCTACCGTAGTTTTGCCGAATCCTTCAATGTCAATTTCTTCTGTTAATTGTTTCTTTCCAGAGAAAACCAGATCGAATGGAACAGCCGGATCGAAACTTTCGGGGTAATTATTGGCTACTGTTTTATCGAAAACATCATGGCGGGCAGAAGTCAATCCGTTCGATCCCATACCGCCATTGTATTCGGTTTCGTAAGTAGCCTGTCCGTATGAGGCTAATGCCACTATTACGTCGCCAGGTTTAATATTATCATTACTGATGATATCTTCACGCTTTAAACGGCAAGTTACCGTAGAATCAACGATAATCGTTCTTACTAGATCGCCAACATCGGCAGTTTCGCCACCTGTTGAGTAGATCGAGATGCCTTGTTCGCGTAAATCGGCTAAAATTTCTTCTGTGCCGTTAATTACAGCAGCAATTACTTCACCCGGGATCAGGTTTTTATTTCTGCCTATGGTTGATGACAACAGGATATTATCGGTAGCACCAACGCAGATTAAATCGTCGATATTCATGATAATGGCATCTTGTGCAATGCCTTTCCATACGGAAATGTCCCCGGTTTCTTTCCAGTATACGTAAGCTAAGGATGATTTGGTACCTGCGCCATCAGCGTGCATGATATTACAGTATTCCGCATCACCACCTAAAATATCGGGGATAATTTTGCAGAATGCTTTTGGGAAAATTCCTTTATCGATGTTTTTGATGGCATTGTGCACATCTTCTTTTGAGGCAGAAACGCCACGTTGATTGTACCTGTTATCACTCATGTTGGCGCAAAGATAGTTTTTTAAGGTGGAAGGTAAAAGAGTGGAAGATAGAAAGTCTGAAGTCGGGAGTCAGAAGTCCGGAGTCGATAGATCGAATATTGGTTTGGGGTTGAGGTTTTGTCTGAACAGGCTTGTTTTAACAAAATAATTGAAAGAGGTTTTGGAAGTGAAGGTTGGTTTTTCATGGCGGCTTGCGGCCCCGCTTTTCCTATCCCGATGAAAAATCGGGAACGTACAATCGGGCTTAAGGTAATAGGGTTGTTCATTGTGGCGGTTTTTTCCCTTGCACAGGCCTGTCTGAAATAAACCTGATTGCATGGATGCTGTAACGATGAATTAACTGGTACTGATTTCTTAAAACAATAGTTTGAGAACAATGTTGATTTTTTCCGCTCTATGCCGCGTGGCATGGTACTTTGGAGCGCCAAAGTACCCAAAGCGCTTTGTCAATCCAGCAATGAGCCTTTTTGCACAATCCCACACACATCAAAAAAACAGCGGCACTTCGTTTTGTGTTCAATTCTTTTCAAAACCTTGAATCATTACTAATGAACACAAAACCACTGCGTTTCAGGTTTGTTAGTATGAAATTATCTGAACTGCACCTGTTTTTTTGATTTCTCCGGCTCTTGGGATTGACGGCGTTCTTTGGTAAGGCCTGTGGTTTATTAACATAAGCTAGCATGATGCTGAAAACTATTCGTAAAAAAGATACGCACACACGGTAGGACTTTATGTTGAGATTGTACAATCGGCTTAGGACAGGAGGGCAGATTCGTTGTGGTAGGTTTTTCCTTGCACAGGCCTGGTTAAATAAACCTGATTGGATGGATGCTGTAAACGATGGATTAAAGGTTGAAGAAAATTTTACAGCAGGAAGGAAAGCAGGACTGGATTAACCGATGAGCACTGGTATTGCTTTCCAAAAAAAAAGTTGACAGTTGTCAATTGCCAGTTAAGCCATTTTAAACAATTAACCGATTAACCAGTTTGTAGTTTTCAATTGGCAGTTTACAATTACTAATGAACCAATGGCTAATGAACTTATTTAAGTTTGGCGTATGGCGTATGGTGTTCTGCGTCAATTGATTAAAACAATTAACAGTTTTCGATTTACAGTTTGCAATTACAATGGCTAATAACCAATAAACGAGTGAACCAATGGCTAATGAACCAAAAAGAAAAGGGCGTAAAGTTTAAAACCTTACGCCCTATACCTTAAACCTTACGGTTTAAGACTTATTTCATGAATAATAATTCTCTGAATTTTGGTAAAGGCCAAACGCTGTCGTCAACAATTTGTTCTAATTTATCGGCGTGGTAACGGATGATATCGAAGTAAGATTTAACTTTCTCATCGTAAGCAATCGCTTTCTCACGGGTATCTTCGATTTTGTTGGTTAATTTACGTTCTTCTAACATGGCATCGATATTGGTTTTCACAATTTCTAAATGCTCTGTTAATTTTTTAACGATATCGATAGAAACTTTGCTTTCTACACCTATTGCTTTTAATCCTTGTACGTTTTCGATTAAAGAGTTTTGGTAAGCAATTGCTGCAGGGATAATAGCCGTGTTCGCTACTTCGCCCATTACACGCGCTTCGATCTGTAGTTTTTTATAGAAGTTTTCTAACATGATTTCATGACGGGCATGAATCTCACGTGCGCTATAAATACCAGTTGAAGCAAATAATTCAGCAGATTTTTCAGTTAAATAAGCATCTAAAGCTTTTGGTGTAGTTTTGATGTTTGATAAACCGCGTGTTGCAGCTTCATCTTCCCACTCCTGGCTATAACCATTACCTTCGAAACGGATACCTTTAGATTCTTTGATGTATTTTTTGATCACTGTTAATAAAGCGATGTCTTTTTTATCACCTTTTTTGATCAATTTATCAACCTCAACCTTAAATTTAACCAATTGCTCAGCCATAATTGCGTTTAAGATCGTCATTGGAGCAGAAGAGTTTGCTGAAGATCCAACAGCTCTCAGCTCAAATTTATTACCTGTAAATGCGAAAGGAGATGTACGGTTACGGTCGGTGTTATCTAATAAAATCTGAGGGATTTTAGGGATACCTAACCAAAGTGCGTTATCTTCTTTGATTTTTTTGCTGATACGTGAGTGCTCAATCTCGTCTAACACATCGTTCAATTGAGAACCTAGGAAGATAGAGATAATTGCAGGTGGCGCTTCGTTAGCACCTAAACGGTGATCGTTGCTTACTGATGCAATACTTGCACGTAATAAATCGGCATGCTCGCTAACGGCTTTAATTGTATTCACAAAGAAAGCAAGGAACATTAAATTGTTTTTAGGTGTTTTACCTGGTGCCAATAAGTTTTTACCGGTATCGGTAATTAACGACCAGTTGTTGTGTTTACCTGATCCGTTGATGCCTGCGTATGGTTTTTCGTGCAATAATACACGGAAGTGGTGACGACGGGCAACTTTCTCCATCAAATCCATCAATAATTGATTGTGATCGATAGCTAAGTTGATTTCTTCATAAATTGGTGCACACTCAAATTGAGAAGGTGCTACCTCATTGTGACGGGTTTTTAAAGGAATACCTAATTTTAAAGCTTCGTTTTCGAAATCTACCATGTAGCTGAATACACGCTCAGGGATAGAACCGAAATAGTGATCTTCTAATTGCTGGCCTTTAGCAGACATGTGTCCGAATAAAGTACGGCCAGTTAATAATAAATCGGGACGAGCATTGAACAATGACTCATCAACCAGGAAATATTCTTGTTCGATACCTAAAGAAGCATTTACTTTAGTAATGCTTTTATCGAAATATTGGCAAACATCAACAGCAGCTCTATCAAGCGCAGCTAATGCTTTTAATAAAGGTGCTTTATAATCCAAGGCTTCACCGGTATATGATACAAATACTGTAGGGATACATAGTGTTTTACCTGCTTTGCTTTCCATGATAAAAGCTGGAGAAGAAGGATCCCAGGCAGTATAACCACGAGCTTCGAAAGTATTACGGATACCACCGTTAGGGAAACTAGACGCATCTGGCTCTTGTTGAACTAAAGCGCTACCAGCGAATTTCTCTATAGCTCCATCGCCACTTGGCTCAAAAAATGAATCGTGTTTTTCAGCAGTTGTACCAGTTAATGGCTGGAACCAGTGCGTATAATGCGTTGCGCCAGCACTCATTGCCCACGCTTTCATAGCGGTTGCAATTTGGTTGGCATCGTCAGAATTAATTAACTCACCCTGGTTGATAGATGATATTAATTTTTCATATACGTCCTTAGATAAGAAATCTCTCATTTTTCTCTTATCAAATACATTAGCGCCAAAAAAGTCAGAAATTTTTGCTGATGGTGATTTAACTTCTGGTGAAATTCTGTTTTGAGCCTCTTTTAATGCGATGGTTCTTAAGCTTTTCATTAATTTGTTATGTTTTTTGTCAAAAATAGTATATTTTATTAATTTTCGTAAAAGAATCGTATTATTTTTATCAATTTTATTGAAAATGAAATAAAAAAATGTTTTTCAGATTAAAAATTTCATTTTTTGTAAAGAAAATAGCTTTTTCGAATGTTTTATGGAATTGAAGATTTTGCTGCATCATGCTATAAAAATAAAAGCTATGTTCAACTCTTCAATTAACGTATACAAAACCGAGTGGCTCGATCTTGTATTTGCAAACCGCAACAAAAACTATGGCGCTTATGATTTAAGATCTAAATCTTCGTCGATTATGACGAGAGCGCTTTTTGTATCTGGCAGCCTGTTTGTACTCCTGTGTTTCTCTCCTTTAATTTATGCGAAACTTTTTCCGAAAGAAGAAGTACCTGTAGAAATTGCAAGACCTGTAGATTTAACGGATGTGATCCATCAGATGAAGCCAAAAACTCCTGAACCAGAAAAAAAGATTGAACCAGCAAAAGCTGATCCGGTAAAGGTTAAAACAATAGCACTTCCGTCACAAGTGGTGGTGGTTAATAAAACAGAACTTCCTCCGCCTCCAACGGTTGATGATATAAAATTGGCAGTGATCAGCACCAAAACACAAGATGGAGTGATTGCTCCTAATGCAACGCTTTCAGATAATAAAGGTAATGGCGATGGTTCAGGCACAGCTAAAGATGGTGCAGAAAACGGTGACCCGAATGCTGTTTTAACGATAGGTGGCGTAGATGAATATCCTGAATTTAACGGTGGTGCCAAAGCCTGGTCCAAATATATGGAGCGTAATTTAAGGTATCCATCAAGAGCACAGGAGGAAGGTGCTGGAGGAAAAGTATTTGTAAGTTTTGTGGTAGAGAAAGATGGTTCTATTACTGATGTGTCGGTAGTGAAAGGGATTGGTTTTGGCTGTGATGAAGAAGCGATTAAGGTGATTAAAAAATCGCCATTATGGAAACCAGGTAAGAATAAAGGGATTCCGGTGCGTGTAAGGTATAATATGGCGATTAATTTTCAGATGATGTAGGAATAATGGAAGAGATGGAGGAATGTTATTTAGTTAAGCGTATTGGTTGTCAGTCTGAGCGTAGTCGAAGACCTATGTTGCTTGCAAATCATAAAAAAGATCCTTCGACTACGCTCAGGATGACACTTCAGTGAAAACGCCGGAATGAATTTTCTATTAATGCTCTTATAGAAAAATGTGAGGTTGGGTTAAATTGAAGCGGTTTGGGCAAAAGCTCAAGCCGTTTTTTATTCTCTCGCGGTTCGTCACCCTGAACTTGTTTCAGGGTCTAATTAGCATGATAGATGCTGAAATAAATTCAGCATGACGAATTAAGAAACTAACCGGTCGAAATGACGATCCAACCAGGTCATGATGACAAAAAAAATGGATGATGGTTTTTAATTCCATCATCCATTTTGTCTGTTTATTATCTTACCAGATCTATCCTTTGTTTTCAATCCACTTGCGTGCATTCACAAAGGCTTCCATCCATGGCGAAACTTCGTCTTTACGGCCTTTTGGGTAATTTGCCCAGTGCCATTGGAACAATGAACGCTCAATGTGCGGCATCATGACCAGGTGGCGACCACTTTCATCGCATAACATTGCGGTGTTGTAATCTGAGCCATTCGGACTAGCCGGATAAGTTTCGTAAGCATATTTTGCAACGATTTTGTATTTATCTTCTGCGTATGGTAATGAGAATCTTCCTTCACCATGTGATACCCAAACCCCTAAAGTGCTTCCGGCCAGTGTAGATAACATGACCGAATTATTTTCCTGTAAGGTTAAAGAAGTGAAAATACTTTCGTGCTTGCCACTTTTGTTGTGCAGCATTTTCGGTTTTTCTTCGTGGTCTTTATTAATTAAACCTAACTCTACAAACAATTGGCAACCATTACAAACCCCAACCGATAAAGTATCAGGACGGGCGAAGAATTTCTCTAAAGCTACCCTTGCTTTTTCGTTGTATAAAAATGCACCTGCCCAACCTTTGGCCGATCCTAAAACATCAGAGTTAGAGAAACCACCAACTGCACCGATAAACTGAATGTCTTCTAAAGTTTCTCTTCCGGTAATTAAATCGGTCATGTGTACGTCTTTCACGTCAAAACCTGCCAAATACATGGCATTAGCCAGTTCGCGCTCAGAGTTACTTCCTTTTTCGCGGATAATGGCTGCTTTTGGACGCGGTTTAGTTGGATCAATTACAGGTTTCTTTCCGTCAAACTGTAATGGGAAAGTGTAATTTAAAACATGGTTTTTATAATTGTCGTAACGTTCTTTTGCCAGGCCGTTACCGGTTTGTTTGTTATCTAGCAGGTACGAAGTTTTAAACCAAACATCACGTAAGTGATCAATGTCGAAACTATATTGATCTGCAGCGTTTTTAACTTCCAGTTTAGCTGATGTATTTACTTCACCAATTTTGTGGAAACTAATACCCGCCTGTGCAAAGGTATCTTCAACCGAAGCATCAGCCTGGAAAACGATGCCGATGTTCTCTGCAAATAATACTTTAATACTGTCGGCTTCTGCTAACGAAGATAAATCAATCGAAGTGCCTAAATCGCGGTCGGCAAAACACATTTCCAATAAGGTTGTAATTAAACCCCCGCTACCAATATCGTGACCAGCCTGTATTTTGTCTGCTTTGATTAACTGTTGTAGCGTATTGAAAGTGCTTTTAAACTGAGCAGCATCCTTAACATCAGGTGTTTCTGTGCCAATTTTGTTTAAAATCTGTGCGAAAGATGAACCGCCTAATTTATAGCTGTCGTTTGATAGGTTAATGTAATAAATAGATCCGCCATCTTTTTGGAGTACAGGTTCAACCACTTTGGTAATATCATCACAGTTGGCTCCGGCAGAAATAATCACCGTTCCAGGTGCAATAACATCGCCATCTTTGTATTTCTGTTTCATCGATAATGAATCCTTTCCGGTTGGGATATTGATTCCTAAATCGATGGCAAAATCAGAACAGGCTTTTACTGCTGCATATAAACGGGCATCTTCGCCTTCATTTTTACAGGCCCACATCCAGTTGGCAGAAAGTGAAACACTTTTTAAACCATCTTTTAAGGGTGCCCATACGATATTCGAAAGCGATTCTGCAATCGCATTGCGGCTACCAGCAGCAGGATCGATCAAGGCAGAAAGTGGTGCATGGCCAACTGAAGTGGCAATACCTTCTTTACCCTGAAAATCTAAAGCCATTACACCACAGTTATTTAATGGCAATTGTAACGGACCTGCACATTGCTGTTTGGCTACACGGCCACCCACACAACGATCTACTTTATTGGTTAACCAATCTTTAGATGCAACCGCTTCTAATTGAAGTACTTGTTCTAAATAGGTGTTTAATTCAGCATTATTATATTCAATCGCTTCGTATTTACGATCAATGGTTTTATCGTCCATTACAATTTTTGGTGAACTGCCAAACATGGCGGCCAACTCTAAATCCATTGGTTTTAAACCTGTTGTTGCAGATTTAAAGGTAAAACGGTGATCGCCGGTTACTTTACCTACGGTATACATAGGTGAACGTTCGCGGTCGGCTATTTTTTGCAGGGTTTCAATATGGTCGTTGCCGATTACCAATCCCATTCTTTCCTGCGATTCGTTTCCGATAATTTCTTTGGCCGAAAGGGTAGGATCTCCTACAGGAAGTTTATCTAAGTCGATTAAACCACCTGTTTCTTCAACCAGTTCTGATAAACAGTTTAAGTGCCCGCCTGCACCATGATCGTGGATAGAGATAATCGAATTGTGATCGCTTTCTACCATACCACGAACAGCATTGGCTGCACGTTTTTGCATTTCGGGATTTGATCTTTGGATGGCATTTAATTCAATGCCGCTTCCGTGCTGTCCGGTATCTGCAGATGAAACGGCTGCACCGCCCATCCCGATTCTATAATTTTCTCCACCCAGAATAACGATATTATCACCTTCTTTTGGTTTAAGTTTTTGTGCCTGGCTGGCTTTACCGTAACCGATACCGCCTGCAAGCATAATTACTTTATCGAAACCTAACTTACGAGATGTCATACTGAGCTTGTCGAAGTGCTCGTGTTCGAAAGTTAAAACTGAACCTGTAATTAGTGGTTGTCCGAATTTATTTCCAAAATCAGTAGCACCGTTTGATGCTTTGATCAGGATATCCATTGGGGTTTGGTACAACCATTGTCTTTCTTCAACACCTTTTTCCCATGGGCGGTTATCTTCTAAACGCGAAAGCGCAGTCATGTAAACGGCAGTTCCTGCTAAAGGCAATGAGCCCTGCCCACCTGCTAAACGATCTCTGATTTCACCTCCAGAACCTGTTGCTGCACCGTTAAAAGGCTCAACAGTGGTAGGGAAATTATGGGTTTCTGCTTTTAAGGAGATGACCGATTCGAAATCGCTTGTGGTATAATAATCAGGCTCATCGGCACGTTTAGGTGCAAATTGCTGCACTTTAGGGCCTTTAATAAAAGCTACATTATCTTTATATGCCGAAACAATATCGTTAGGGTTTTCTTCTGATGTTTTGCGGATCAGCTTAAACAAAGAAGTAGGTTGCTCTATGCCGTCGATTACGAATTTGCCATTGAAAATTTTATGACGGCAATGTTCTGAATTTACCTGAGAGAAACCAAAAACCTCAGAATCGGTTAAAGGTCTTGCTAATTTTTGTGCTAACGTATTTAAATACTCAACTTCTTCATCACTTAAAGAAAGCCCTTCCTGTTTGTTATAAGCTGCAATATCGGTGATTTCTAAAACCGGCTCGGGTTTGATGTTGATGGTATAAACCTCTTGGTCAAGCTTGTCGTATTTTTGAGAAAGCATGGGGTCGTAATCAGCAAAGTTTTCGTCAACCTGCTTAAATTCTTCAATCCTGATGATTCCCTGCATGTCCATGTTCTGGGTAATCTCTACTGCGTTGGTACTCCATGGAGTAATCATTGCTGCTCTTGGCCCAACGAAAAAGCCTGTTAAAGCTGTTTCTTGCGAGATTTTGGCACCGCCAAATAACCATTCAAGTTTAGTAATATCAGTGGTAGAAAGCGCTTTGTCTGTTTGTAAAACAAAAATCGCCTGCGATTGACTAAGGAAGAAATGAATCATGCTTTTTTTTTGAAGTTGCAAAAATAGCGTTAAAAATTTAAAAAGCTTGTTGTGGCGTGCAATATAATTGCGCTTTTATTACTTTTGATGTTAATGTAGCGCGAGTTGCCGTCATTATGACAGTTTTAGTTAACTGTATAAAAATTAATATGTTTAACGCGTAGTCAATTCTTTTTGTCCAACGCTCATACCTGCCTCGGCTCGCCGCCGCCGATGGGCTCTTTCTTTTTGGTGTCAAAAAGAAACAAAAAACACCGGCTGAAAATTTTTCTTTCAAAGTCAGTGGGTTGGCTAGGGCAATGGAGTCCGAAAAATTTATTAGGCCGGATTTGACTGGAACGAAGATACGGTGGGGTGGCCTAGTTGGGCGTAAATACTTGCGAAAATAAAGTGCTTACTAATAGGTAATTTACAAACGGCATTAATTGTAGCGAAATGCAAAGCAAAAACTTTAAAAATTCAAATCTATGTTCAATAAAATCCATCACATCGCCATTATCTGCTCTGACTACGAAAAATCGAAAGATTTTTATGTGAATAAGCTGGGTTTTACGGTTTTGGCCGAGGTTTACCGGGCGGAAAGGAAATCGTATAAGTTAGATCTTGCCGTAAATGGTGTCTATCAGATCGAGCTTTTTTCTTTCGAAAATCCACCTGCAAGGCCATCGCGTCCGGAGGCCCAGGGTTTACGTCATTTAGCTTTTGAAGTTGATGATATAGAAAAAGAGATTTCGCGTTTAAATGATCAGGGTATCATTACTGAACCAATTCGTATTGATGAATTTACGGATAAACGGTTTACTTTTTTTGCCGACCCTGATGGCCTGCCTTTAGAATTGTACGAAATTTAAATGAGTATTTTCAAGTTTAAACAGTTCGAGGTAGATCAAACCGGTTGCGCCATGAAGATTAATACTGATGGGGTATTACTAGGGGCGACAGTTACACATCCTTCGCCGTTAACGATACTAGATATTGGAACAGGCACTGGTGTGATTGCCTTAATGTTGGCGCAGCGTTTTCCTGATGCATTGATACATGCGGTAGAGATTGATGCCCAAGCTGCCGAAACCGCTGAAAAAAATTTTCAATTTTCGGTTTTCAGTGAGCGGTTAACCATTAATCATACATCAATTGAGCAATATGAATATTCTCAGCAATTCGACCTGATTGTCTCTAACCCACCTTTTTTTGTGAACGATTTAAAAAGTGAGGAACTTAGAAAAGGAATAGCCCGGCATGCAGATGAAGACTTTTTTAGTATGCTGATTAAAAAAGCGAGTGGGTTATTGGCAGATGAAGGTATGATTTGGTTAATCCTTCCGGTAAAACAAGCCGATGAAGTTATTGGTATTGCTGCGCATTATAATTTATCGCTTACAGAGCGGATCCATATACATTCTGATCAAAGTAAACCAACCTTTAGGCAGATGATCTGTTTGAAAAAGGGTAAAACAGTTTTAAGAGAAAGAGACTTTTATATTTATGAATCTTTAAAACAGCATACTGCAGCTTATAAAGAATTGCTGAAGAATTTTTTCCTGGCTTACTAAGAAAATAATTGAATTTAACCATTTTCTGATACAATCCTCATTATCATTTGTAATTTAGGCCTACAAATTATCTCACCTAAATTAAAATGAAACGTAGTCTAAATGTGTTCTTGCTGTGCCTAATAGCACTGTCTTCTCTTGCCCAATCAAAAAAACAAAAAACAGGTGATCCTTTAGCAGGAATTGACACCTTACTAAACAGGATCTTAAAAGATCAGCAGGTGGCTGGTTTTGCGGTAGCTGTAGTGAAGGACGATCAGGTGATTTATAGCAAAGGTTTTGGTTACCGCGATCTGGAAAGTAAGAAGCCAGTAACCCCAAATACACTTTTTGCCATAGGTTCAAGTACTAAATCCTTTACTTCTTCGCTAATTGGGCTGTTGCAGAAAGAAGGAAAGCTATCACTCGATGGAAATGCAACCTCTTATTTACCCCAATTAAAGTTTTATAATGATAACATGAACAACCAGATCACTGTTCGTGATCTGATGTGTCATCGCACGGGTTTATCACGTTACGATTTGTCGTGGTTTGTGTTTAATTCTTCCAATCGCGATAGCATTATACAAAGAGTGCGTTACATGGAGCCAACTGCTGCTGTGCGCGAAAAATGGCAGTATAATAACTTTATGTTTCTGGCGCAGGGCATGATTGTTGAAAAACTGACCGGGAAAACATGGGAGCAGAATATTAAAGAAAAGTTTTTTGATCCTTTGGAGATGAACCGTTCTAATACCAATATTTTTGAGTTGGAGAAGGATAGTGACGCTTCTTTACCCTACACGGTAAATGATAAAGGGGCCATTGAGAAAATTGATTATTTCAACATCGATGGAATGGGCCCGGCCGGAAGTATCAATAGTAGTGTAAACGACATGACACATTGGTTGAAAGTTTGGATCAGTGGCGGGACTTATAAAGGAAAAGAGATTTTGCCTTCATCTTATATCGGAGAAGCAGCAAGTTCTCAAATGGTAATGAATGGAGGTTTGCCTGGAAAGGACGAGGATATCTTCCTGGCTACCTATGGTTTTGGTTGGATGATCAACTCTTACCGGGGCCATTATATGGTAGAACATGGAGGTAATATTAATGGTTTCTCGGCAAGCGTATCCTTTTTTCCAGCCGATAAATTGGGTATTGTGGTTTTAACAAACCAAAACACTTCTAATGTTCCGGGAATTATTTATAGCAGTATTGCCGACCGGATGCTTAAATTGAAAAGCGTCGATTGGAATGGTAGGGCCACCAAAGAAAAAATTGCAGCAAAGGAAAGAGAAAAAGCGGTGAAAAAAACGGCTGAGAACGCCCATGTCTTAAACACTAAACCTTCTCATCCTTTAAAAGATTATGATGGTTTATTTGATAATCCTGCTTATGGTGTAATCAGTGTATCGTTAAAAAATGATTCGCTTTTTGCAATAATGGGTAAAGAAAAACTTTTGCTCAGGCATTATCATTATGATGTATTTAGCATTAGCGGCATAGATAAAAAAGGTAAAATTGATACAGCAGTGAGCGATCTGCGGTTTAATTTTATGAGTGGACAGGATGGTAAAATTGAAGAATTGAGTCTTCCGCTCGAAAGAGGAATGAAGCCAGCCATATTTGCGTATAAGCCGCGGGTGGTTGATTTAAGTGCGGAATTATTAGAGCACTACACAGGTAGTTATGGCGAAAACGGCATGAGTAAAGTATATTTAAAGGGTAAAGTTCTATTTGTTTCCGTACCCGGCCAGCCTGAATATGAAACTGTTTTTGTCGGAAATGATACTTTTAGTTTTAAAAATTTGAAAGGATTTAGCTTAAAGTTTGAAAATAAAGAAGGGACGAAAAAAGCTTCCTCTGTTTCGTTTGTGCAGCCTAATGGAACGTTTAAGCAAGTAAGAAAAGATTAGACAAGCATTTGAGGAGCAATTGTTCCCATGTCTATTTGCTTTTTAATTGGCGTTAAAATAATCAGATTAATTACTGATTATATAAATGGTAATATCCTATAAATAAAAAGTGATGATTTCTTTTGGGTTTGTTAATCGCTTAGGTGAAAAAAAAAGCGTTTTTTGTGAGTCGTTTTAATGACAAAAAATAACTTGTAGGGAAGTTTAATGTGTAAAACAGGATGGTATTAACTTTACATAATGAAAAAAATAGGATTAATTTCTGATACCCATGGTTTTTTAGATGACGCCGTTTTTAAACACTTCGAAAGTGTAGATGAAATTTGGCATGCCGGAGATTTTGGACCAGATGTTGCCGGGCCTTTAGCTGCATTTAAACCTTTGCGGGGGGTATTCGGGAATATAGATGATGGAGCAATCCGCTCCGAATTCCCGGAGCAAAATCGATTTAGCTGTGAGCAGGTGGATGTTTGGATGACACATATAGGTGGGTATCCGGGTAGGTATTCGTCTTATGTTAAACCTGAAATATACACTAACCCTCCTAAATTATTTATTACCGGGCATTCGCATATTTTGAAAGTAATGTTTGATGAAAAAATAAAATGTCTGCATGTAAACCCCGGTGCGGCGGGAAAACACGGCTGGCATAAGGTGAGAACCCTGATTAGATTTTGCATTACTGATGAAAATATTCATACCTTAGAGGTTATAGAATTATCAGGTAGATAATGTAAAATATACACTAAGTATGGTTTGTGGCGTAAAAACACTAGGACAATTTATTATAGAAAAACAAGCAGATTTCCCATATGCTAAAGGAGAACTTTCGAGGTTATTAAGGGATATTGGTATTGCTGCAAAAATTGTAAACCGTGAAATTAATAAAGCTGGTTTAGTTGATATTTTAGGCGATATGGGAACCATGAATATTCAAGGTGAGGAACAAAAAAAGCTGGATGTTTATGCTGACGAACAGTTTATTGCAGCTTTAACCAGTGGTGGCGAATGCTGTATTGTAGCCACCGAAGAGGAAGATGAGATTATCCATATCGAATCGCCGGTTTCTCAAAATGCCAAATATATTGTCTGTATAGATCCTCTGGATGGCTCATCAAACACTGATGTAAATGTTGCAGTTGGTACTATTTTTTCTATTTACAGAAGAAAATCGGTTGAGGGCAGGGCAAGTTTAGAAGATGTATTGCAAAAAGGCACACAACAGGTTGCTGCCGGCTATATTATCTACGGTTCATCTACCATGCTGGTTTATACCACCGGAAAGGGTGTTAACGGATTTACGCTTGATCCATCAATCGGCGAGTTTTGCCTTTCGCACCCACAAATGAAAATACCAGAAACAGGCTATATGTATTCGGTAAACGAAGGTAATTATGTCCACTTTCCTGACGGCGTTAAAAAGTATATTAAATATTGCCAGGTAGAAGACGAGGCTACCAAACGGCCGTACACTTCACGATATATTGGTTCGATGGTAGGCGATATCCATAGAAATTTAATTAAAGGTGGGATTTATATTTACCCTACAACGTCACGTTCGCCTAATGGAAAATTAAGGTTGTTATACGAATGTAACCCAATGGCTTTTATTATTGAGCAGGCTGGGGGTAAAGCCAGTACAGGTTTCGAACGTATACTCGACATTAACCCAACTGAATTGCACCAAAGGGTTCCGATTTTTATCGGATCAAAACGGATGGTAGAAAAAGCTGAAGAAATGATGTTGCTATATACGGCAAAATCGATTTCTAACGGAAATAATGTAGATGCTAAACTGGAAGACTTAAATGTAATCGGTGGAATTGATTAGAGTAAAGTTGCTTTGTTTCTTTCTGCTTCGAAAACACTATCAATAGCTAAGTTTTGCTTGTCTTGCGAGGCAAGTACAGCTAACCTGTCACAACGCTCATTCTCCGGGTGATCGTTGTGGCCTTTAATCCAGATAAATTTTACCTTATGCAGTTTGTATAATTCGAGAAATCTCAACCAGAGATCTTTGTTTTTCTTGTCTTTAAAATTTTTAGTAACCCAGCCAAAAACCCATTTCTTCTCTACAGCATCTACTACATATTTCGAATCAGAATAAACGGTTACCTGTTGATTTAAGCTTTTTATTGCTTCTAACCCTTTTATTACAGCCAATAGTTCCATGCGGTTATTCGTGGTCATTCTAAAGCCGCCACTTAATTCTTTATAGTGTTGTCCTGCCCTTAAAATTGTACCCCAACCACCTGGCCCTGGGTTTCCGCTAGCTGCTCCGTCTGTATAAATTTCGATCATAAACGCTGTAAAGTTATGTTTTTAGGTTTAAAATAGCTTGTTTTATCTGCATCTTGAATTTTTTTTCAATTTCAAATAATTGAATGTTAAGGAATTAAAAATTTGTTTTAGAAACTTTGAAAAAAATATTTGCAAGAAATATTAAAAGTCGTACTTTTGTGACACTAAAAAATACGGTGGTTGTAGCTCAGTTGGTTAGAGTATTGGTTTGTGGTGCCGAGGGTCGTGGGTTCGAGCCCCATCAGCCACCCCTTATGGGACAAAGACATTTTCGAATGGTTTTGTCCCTTTTTTTTTGCTCGTAACTCGCTATTTTTCAAAAAGATAAATTCAGCGAATAAGTTCGACTTTTGGGTTCGACCTATACCAGAATTATAGTCCAATTTTTGCGGAAAAATTTCGCTCCAAAATGTGTACTGTTATCGCTTAAGGTGTGCAGTCGGCTGATTTTTAGCATTTTTAAACTTGGTTAGTTTTTGTAAATCCAGCTCTTCAACTACATTCAATTGATGAAATTTCTAGAAAATTCTGAAAAAGATTGGATTATCGATCAAGCAGAGAGTGAACAGATGTCATTTTTTTGACGCCTTGCTCTCATAGAACACAAACAACATAACATAAGTGTATGATTGTTAGGTAAATAAAAATATTTAATTGTTGGGTTTAGCTTTTATCAGACATTAATGAAATCAAATAACACTTCTTGATCTTTTTGAGAAAAATGACCTAAATATTACTACTGAAATACATAATTAACCACAAAAATTTTTGGTCTATATGATGGATAGTGATGAAAAAAGAATTGGAAATGGAGCCACAAACTATCCTATTTTGTGGTAAAGATTTTTTAAATGTGCTTTAGGTGATATAATGATCAGCATTTCATTATTGCCGCTTCTTTCTTTAGTTACTTATGATCTTGAGATTTGCCACTTAATCATAACAGCTTATGTTATTCCAGCCCAGCGCTAAAGTCGATTCCAAAATTAAAATCCAGAAGTTCTGTTGGATGGATTTTTAAACCTATTGCCAATCTCAATAATGTAATAAAACTTGGACTGGTTTCTCCATTTTCATATTTAATAATATCTCCGGTATTAACCCCGCTTCTCTTGTAAAATTCGCGATAAGAAAGTTCCTGTTTCTCTTTTAAAGATTTTAAATGCTGACCGAATCTTTTCAGAATTATTTTTTCTTTCTCACTAATCATTTTATTGCTAATAAAAATATAATTGGCAATGTCTTTTATATTTTATTTAAAATCGTCATGCAATTACTTGATATTAAGCTTTTTTTTATTTACATTTACGTAATAAAAAAATAAAACCAGTAAGGTAAAATTAAGAGTCTTGCAACCTCAATCTCACGCCGTTGGAGCAGGACAGCAGATTTTATCCCATTTCTTATAGCGGAATTGCTATCTTTAGCTTTCCAAAATAAGAGTGGGCTTCTGCTGTAATTCCATTTCAACGTAAGGCGTGAGAAACATTATGAGGTTATGGTTTGGGAAGCCCACTTTTTCCTCTCTCCGTCAAGACTCATAACATACGATTATGAGCAGACAAAAAATAAGTTGGATTAACTGGTTGGTACTTACTGAGGTGAGTATGCCCCAGTATGTTATTTTAATTGTTCGCCATTTTCAAATATTTCTATACCAGTCTCTATTAAATTGTCCGTTTGATCGGCTTTATGCCTTGAAGCCAAAGAATCCTGAGTAGTTTTTTTTGGATGGGGCAGGTTGGCCTTTATGGTCGAAAATAAAATAGGTTCTTAATAATGATGGCCTGCCTCATTTTTTGTTTGCTTGGAGCTTGGGCCCTGGTTTATTGGGATGTTTTTTGCCCATCCTTCCTCGATTTTTTTGTGTTTGAAAAAATAAACGGTTTCACCATAATGGGATTTGTACGTCTGGATTTTTAGGCCATGGTGGGAGTTTTTCTGCCACTTAGGCTCTTCCACAATTAGGTACTTTGGGCGACTGCCTTTGATCAATTTTTAGTTTGGAATTTTTAACCCTGCATATGAAGAACAATAATAGTTATCTGCCGCTTTTTTTTCTTTGTTGGGCTCTTTTGTATTGTCAATTGGAGGTATGGAACATTTGGTCTGCGGGTGTTGGCGGCAGGAGCTTGTTATTGAAAAGATGGTTATGGCCGGGCAGGTGTCGCGGAATTCAATCGTGGAGAGGTCGGGACCGCATGATTTTACCTGTTTTTGTTGGATTTATAGCAATATGAGCTTGGTTATAAATGCTGACATTGATTTTATTTCACCTTCGCTCCAAAATCCTATCAAAAATATTATTAAAGGTCCGGAATAAGGCTACCTTGGAACCTGGGGTTTTTTCGATCATTGCTGAAATCCGGTTGCCAAATGTTACTGTAAAGTAGTCAAACTTTGCTCTTACTTTTAATCAATTAACAATTTCTCTAACCATCAATTCATGACCTTGTCTGATTATAATTCTAGAAACCTTTCTTTGAAAACAGCTCAACAGGTGCTGGAATCATTTTATGAACACTATAATGTCGATAAAATAAAGCTGACGTTGTTGGAGTCGTTTCAGGGGTATTCCTTGAATGAGAAGAAGGGTTTCCTGGAGCTTAACATCAGTGAGCAGGAAGTCAGTGATGTTTTTGATGGCCTGATCGAATTGGTCACGGCGGTGCGGACGCTGATCGAGCAGGGGAAGATTGAAGGAGTAAGGGCATAAGAGCTACTTTGCAGTTCAATTTCTAATTTTTTTACGTTTTAAATCAATCAAAATGAAGCTTAAATTATGCTTCCTGCTACTGCTATGCCCATTTTTTGGGGTGCATGCCCAGGATAAAAACTTATCAGTTACATCGGGGTCTGCAAATAATCAAGGAATAGCCATAGGCCAACAGGTGCCGGATGTACTTATACAGAATATTTCAGGCCTCAATGGGTCAGATAAAACGCCGGGAGCCCTGCCGCTTTCAGCCTTTAAGGGCAAGCTGCTCATACTGGATTTCTGGGCCACCTGGTGTTCGCCCTGTGTGGCGATGATCCCTAAAATGGAGGAGCTGCAGGAGGAGTTTAAGGACCGGGTGCAGTTCCTTCCGGTGGCTTATCAGTCTTTTAAAGAGGTAGATGCCTTTTATCAAAAGCTGCAGCGGCAGAAGGGTAAAGTTTATTCGCTGCCGATGGTGACGGCGGATACGACTTTGGCCAGGCTTTTTCCGCATCAAAGCCTTCCGCACTATGTCTGGATCGGAGCAGATGGGCTGGTTAAGGCCATTACCGGCAGGGAGGCTGTATCCCGTGAAAATATTAATGCTTTGCTGGCTGCGGGATCGGTTCGGCTTAAGGCTAAAGTGGATGAGCAGATGCGGTATGATACCAGTGAGCCTTTGTTTTTTGCAGGATCGGATTTTAATGATGGTTTTTTCCGGTCGCAGCTTTCGGGCTATGTGGTGAATATCGGGCGGGGGATCTATAAAGATGTAGAAGTGCAGTCGGGTGCTAAGGTGAGGCGCATTACCGGGCGTAACCTCACCGTGCCCGAACTGTTCCGCATTGCTTACAAAAAGGGCAAAAAGGAAACGGTATTGGAAGATGGGCTGGAAGCGGAACTTGAGCCTCATGTAGCCAGCATTGATTTCCTGGATTGGCTGAAGCAGGGCAGGGCTTATTGTTATGAGCTGATGATGGATGAGCGATCCAGCGGGCGGGCCTATGCTTTGATGCAAAATCAGTTGAAAGGTTTTTTCTCGGATTATGAGGTTGGCCTGGAGGCACGGAAAGTGCAGGCGCTGGTGCTGGTGCGTACCTCTTCAATGGACAAGATCCGGACCGCTGGCGGTACACCTGCGGTGGTGATGGATCGCTTTGGCTGCAAACTGACCAGTTGCTTCCTCGCTGTTTTCATCGATCGGCTGCAGGTTCCTTTACAGAGCAGTCCGCTTCCGGTGATTGACCAGACAGGGTATTTCGGTATGGTCGACCTGGAACTCACTGCCAACATGGGCAGTATCGAGCAGGTGAACAAGGCGCTCGCCCCCTATGACCTCCGCTTTGTTGAAAAACCTGCAGAGATCGAAATGCTCGTTATCCGTAAACGCTAAAAAAAATCTAAATGATGAAGAAAATAATTGTATGCTGCCTGGTCACGCTGTTGGTGCTTTACAGCTTAGCTGTAAGCGCCCAAATGTCTGTGAGAGAAATCAGGGGCAAGGTGGTGTCAGCAGACGAACGGATTCCCCTTGTTGGGGCTACCGTTAAAATAGAAGAGTCAGGTGTTGCGGTTTTAACTGGTCAGACAGGAAGTTTCACCTTAAAAACCTCTCTGGCTAAGGTTACCCTTTTCATCTCGTTTTTGGGTTATGAGCCGGTTCGCCTGAAGGTATCGGCAGGTGATCAGCCGGTGGTGGTTGTGCTGTCTGCTGCGGCGGCACAGTTGAAAGAGGTGGTGGTTTCCACAGGCTATCAAACCCTTCCGGCCGAAAGGGCTACGGGTTCTTTTGTTCAGGTGGACAATAAACTGCTGGGCCGCAGGGTGAGTACAGGGGTATTGGAACGGCTGGAAGATGTCACCCCGGGCTTGCTTTTTAACAAAGGCCGTTCGGCAGGGGCAGGCCTGATCAGTGTTCGGGGGCAGAATACGATTTTTGGGAATTCCAGTCCTTTGGTTGTTTTGGATAATTTTCCATATGATGGGGACATCAATAATATCAATCCCAATGATGTAGAGAGTATTTCGGTACTGAAGGATGCTGCTGCGGCTTCGATCTGGGGCTCGCGGGCGGGAAACGGGGTGATTGTGATTACCACCAAAAAAGGACGTTATAACCAGGCTGTCAAAATAGGATTGAATGCCAATGCGACAATCGGTGACCAGCCGGATATCTTTTATCAGCCCAGGATGTCTGCTCTGGATTTCATCGGTGTTGAAAAAATGCTTTTTGACAAGGGTTTTTACTCAAGTGTGGAAACCGGGTATAATAATCCGGCGATCACGCCTGTGGTGGAACTGCTGATTGCCAGGAGGGATGGAAAAATAACCACTGCACAAGCGGATGCGCAGATCAATGATTTGGCCGGATATGATGTGCGCAACGATTTTGATAAATACTTTTACCGTAAAAGTGTCAACCAGCAGTATGCACTGAGTTTTAGTGGTGGAAGCGAAATCCAGCGCTTTAACCTGTCTGGTGGTTATGACCATAACCAGGACAACCTGGTCGGCAACGGTTTGAACCGCTATACCTTTAATGGCGGCCAGTCCCTAAATTTACTGAATAAAAAGCTGGAGATCACGACCGGGTTTTATTATAGCCAGAGCAATACCACGACCAACAATCCCGGTACCAGCCTGATCGGGATTAAAACAGGGAACGGCCCTTCGCTGTATCCCTATGCGAGTCTTGCCGATGCTGCGGGGAATCCGGTTGCGATAACGCACGATTACCGGCAAGGGTTTATTCAGGCCGCGCAGCAGCGGGGATTGCTCGACTGGAGCTATAAGCCCCTGGAAGAAATCTATCTGGCGGATAAAACCCGCAAACTGATCGATTACCGGTTCAATTTCGGTGCCAACTATAAAATCAAGCCTTATCTTTCGCTTTCACTACTGTACCAGTATGGCCAGACGATAGCGAACGGGCGGAATCTCCGGAGCGAAAAAACCTATTTTACCCGGAACCTGATCAACAGCTATTCATCGCTGGATGCTAACGGGAAACTCACTTACCCTATTCCTCGCGGCGCGGTTTTGGATCTGGATCGGCTCACGGCTACCAGTCAAAGCCTGAGGGGGCAACTTAATTTTAACCGCCAATGGAAGGATAAACATAGCCTGACGGCCATTGCCGGCTATGAACTGCGTGATTTTCATACTGTTGGGGATAGCAACCGCTCTTATGGTTATGATGACAGCCACGCAACCGCTTTAGGGGTAGATTACGTTACCCAGTTTCCCCAGTATGCCATCCCCGGTGCTTTGACCGCTATCCCTTTTTATAACAGCATGACCGATCTGACCGACCGGAATATTTCCTATTATTCGAACGCGGCATATACTTTCCTGGACCGTTATACTTTTTCGGCAAGTGCCAGGCTCGACCGGAGTAATCTCTTCGGGGTAAAAACCAATCAACAAGGGGTGCCACTTTATTCAGCGGGGCTCGCCTGGAATATCAATAAGGAACCTTTTTATCATCTGGAATGGCTACCCTATTTAAAAATGAGGCTGACCTACGGCTATAATGGCAATGTGAATAAAAGCCTCTCTGCCTTTACAACAGCGCTATACATCACTGGCAATGCCATCAATACCGTATATGCGCAGGTCATCAATCCGCCAAACCCTGAGCTGAGGTGGGAGCGTGTACGCCTGATCAATATGGGGATCGATTTTGCCACGAAGGATAACCGGATCAGCGGTACGGTAGAACCGTACCTGAAACGGGGTATCGATCTGATCGGCGACATTGCTTTTGCCCCCTCAACGGGCATCACCACTTTCAGGGGCAATACGGCGAATACCCGTGGCTCGGGCATTGACATCAGTTTGAACAGCCAGAATGTAGCCGGTAAATTCGGTTGGCAGACCAGTTTCTTTTTTAGCCATGTCAAGGATAAAGTGGTGGATTACGCGCTGCAGCAACCGGCAGGCAGATATGCGCAGTTGTCCGACAGCGAAGTGTATCCTTTAGCGGGTAAACCGTTTTATGCGGTATACAGTTATGCTTTTGGGGGCCTTGATCCGCAGAGCGGTGATCCTCAGGGTTACCTAGGCGGGAAAATAAGCAAAGATTATAGCCAGCTGTTAACTTCGGCGAGCACAGATAACCTGGTTTATGCCGGCCCTGCCAGGCCGGTAAGTTATGGTGCTGTGCGTAATACGTTCACCTACAGGCAGTTTTCACTTTCTGCCAACATCAGCTATCGGTTGGGTTACTATTTCAGGCAGCCCGGAATTATTTACTCCAGCATACTTTCCGGACAGGGCTATTATCAGGGGAGGTACAGTGAGCGCTGGCAAAAGCCAGGAGATGAACTCACCACAACCGTACCATCGATGCCGGCAGGCATCAATGCGGCCCGGGACGATTTCTATAATTTTTCAACGGCCACGGTAGAGAAGGCCGATAATATCCGCCTGCAGGACATTAGTTTGTCTTACGAGATTGGTAAAAACCCGTTACAGCGGCTATCGCTTAGTAAACTGCAGGTTTACCTGTATGCCAATAACATTGGGATCATCTGGAAATCAACCAAAACCCGTTTTGACCCGGATTATCCCGTTGCCGATTACCTACCGGCCCGAACGGTAGCGATTGGTATCAAAGCTGATTTTTAAAATGATAATCATTAAAACTGAATTTTATGAAACCATTATTATGTATGCTCATATGCCTTTTGTTATCCGGCCTTTTTTTCAGTTCCTGCCAAAAGGAATTTCTGGACAAAAAACCGGATAAGGGCCTGCTCATTCCAACGACCCTGGATGATTTTAATGCCTTGATGGATAACCTGACGATATTCAACATTAGTCCGGCCCTGCAGGAAATTTCAGCTGATGATTTTTACGCCACAGATGCGGCAGTAGCTGGATTCACAACCGTAGTCCAGAAGAACAGCTATTTATGGGCTGGGGATCTTTATCAAAATGAGCCATGTGTAGACTGGAACTTTCCTTATCAGCAGATTTTTTATGCCAATATCATATTGGATGGGCTAGAGGAACTGAAAGGGGTTGAAGGATCAACGACCGGGTGGAACATCACAAAAGGAAGCGCACTTTTCCACCGGGCATTTGCTCTTTATAACCTCGTGCAACTGTTTTCCAGACCTTATGATAAAAATACGGCAAGCATAGATCTGGGGGTGCCGCTGCGCCTTACCGCTGATGTGAATGCCAAGGTGGGAAGGTCTTCCGTGCAGCAGGTATACGATCAGCTGATCGGTGATTTGCTGGAGGCAGAAAAGTTATTGCCGCAAACGACCCAGTTTAAAAGCCGTCCTTCCAGGGCTGCAGCAGATGCACTTCTGGCAAGGGTGTACCTGAACATGGAAAATTATGAACTCGCCGATAAATACGCAGTAGCCGCGCTTGCGCTAAACCGTTCGCTGCTGGATTACAATGCCATCAGTCTGACCGCAACCAATCCATTTCCATCTTCTCCGGCAGCAGACAATCCTGAAGTCATATTTTATGATAAGCTTATCCCATATGGATTTACCTCTTCGACCAGAGCAACGGTAGCAGATGAACTATACCAGCTTTATGCAGACAAAGACCTGAGAAAAACCATATTCTTTGCAGGCACCGCGCCTTTCTATTTCAAAGGACGTTATGCGAGCTCGCGCCTGCAGCTGTTTGGTGGCCTGGCTGTGGATGAATTGTACCTGATCCGCGCAGAATCACTGGCCAGGATGGGCAGTTTTGCAGCGGCCATGAAAGAATTGAATACCCTGCTGATCACCCGCTGGGCTAGGGGTACCTACCAGCCCTTCGCTGCTGCCAATGCAGAGGATGCCCTAAAAATTGTTCTGCTGGAAAGACGTAAGGAACTCACTTTCCGGGGACTTCGTTGGGGAGACCTCCGGCGGCTCAATAAAGATCCACGCTTTGCGAAAACTATCGTCCGGACGGTTTCAGGGCAGGTATATACGTTAAGCCCGGGAGATAAACGTTATGTGCTTCCTATTCCTCCAGAGGAGATAGTGGTTAGTGGGATTGCGCAGAATGAGCGGTAAACAAAAAAGCAACCGGTGGGGTGCCGGTTGCTGGTTCAAAGGGTTGATCAGCTGCTACTGTGCAAAATCACCAAGTTCCTGGGTAAGGTACCCATCTGCATTGATATTGGGATTTTGGCCTTCCGGATAGGTGCGGGTACAGACCTTGGTAGAGGGTGCGCAATCATAATTGCCGCTTACCGGCTCATAAGAGGTGCCATTGAAACCCCATTTAACATTGGCTTTTTGCGCAGTAGATGCTACTGCTACGCCTGTTCCAAGTAGGAATGCGATAACAGCAAAGTTTAATTTGATCCTTTTCATAAGAAACGAATGCTTTATTACATCAAAAAACATTCAGAAAAACTTTAGTGAATAAATGATGCTTACTCTTTTCGCAGGTTTTCAGCTTTCCCTGTTTGGTCGTTGGTCATGGTAGTGACGTATTTAATTCCTTCCGTTCGAAAGTATAGAGGTATAAAGCAATGAGGTTGAAGATCAAAAAAATACTATTGAATACAAGGTGCGCCGACCAGCCCATTTGGTTCAGGATACCTCCACATGAACAGGGAACCCTGTCCCAGAAATGAAGCATAACCATGGCAATGTAGGATGTGAAGGCTAATAGAAGTGCAGCAGAACTGAGCAACCCAAATAGGAGGGTTCGCTTAAAACACAGCAGCAGCGCAGTAATAATTTCTGCAGGGATCAGGAAATATAAGAGGAAATCCGCCAGCCAGCTGGGAAAAGACTGGTTGTGGAGCTGCTGGTCAAAATCTGAAAAAGTAAAGAGCTTACTTAAAGCAGCATATACAAACAGCAGTACGAGCAGTGGTGGAACGGATATTTTAAAAATTGCCTTCATGGTAAAAGAATTATGAAACAAATTAACGTGGAATAGAAAAGTTAAAACAGTATGAGATGGGTATTATACCCTTTTAAGCGATGAAGAGATGAAAGAAAGTCAGTCAATGGTCTACCAGTTTTTGCCGCAGTTGTTTTTACGGGCACCATATTACAGCTTTACCGGTTATGATCTCTCTCGGTTGCCGGAAGTGTTGCAGGAACAGGCTTTTCGCAATGCAGTTTTTTTGGCGAGCCCGGCGTTTTATGCCTTATTGGAAAAAAAGGAATTTGATTTCGATAAATTAATGGACAAGGAAAAACATACCCTTTACAAGTATTATAACCGGATGTGTTTCAGGCCGACGCCTTTTGGGAGCTTTTCCTCTTTCACTTTACTCCGCTGGGGAAAGGGCGGTCAGGTGAGGCTTGTCGGAAGCGATGAATCAATCCTTCATTTAATACCTGACCAGGGCTTTTTAGGAGGACTGAAAAATACGGCGTGGGCTGTTCTGCCAGAAGAATTAGTGGTCAACCCTACGCTGTACCGGTTTAATGACGTTTTGCGCTTTACGAAATCGTCTTTGGATGATAAAGGCCGGTTTAGCTTTTCCCTGCAAGGCATAGATGCGGTAAAATTTAATGTACAGCTGTTTTCATTTTTATCTTCGGAAAAGGTCTCAAGAGATGTGGCCCTGAGCTGGGTTATGCAGCACAGTGAGTGTTCAGAAACAGAAGCGGAAGAATACATTGAGTTTCTGCTTGACGCTGGGGCGGTTTTCAATAGTACTCAGGGCAAAGTAATCAGTAATGAGGTCATCGGGAACTTTCTCAGTTTACCTGGCTGGAACGCTTTCTGGGAAAATTATACCAGGATTTCCTTATCAGTTGAAGCATCCCTGTCGGCTTTGGCAGGGGAAATTAGGGAAATTGCAAAGGAAACAAAGCCTTTTGCCCAACCGTTTTATGCGGCGCTGGAACGGCCAAACAATACTGGAGGACCAGATGGTGCTGAACAGGTGGAACTATCGAAAGCTGTCCACGTGCTGCAGTTATTGTCAAATCCTGAGCAGCTTGTTGATCTGTCGCGTTTTATCCGCGATTTCCGTTCCCGCTTTGACCAGGAAAGGGTTCCTTTGTTGCTGGCCTTAGATCCCGATAGAGGACTGCATTATGGTGATATGGAACCGTCCATGCCTGACCAGGACATCCTGGAGAATATGCCTTTCCCTGTGCGAGAAGAAGAGAACAGGACCCTTGGATGGCACGTTTCCCAGCAGTTTATCTTCAAACTATGGATAGGGGACACTCTTCGCGATCCCTGGGCCCCGCTGCAGATCAGCGAAGATGATTTGATTAAACTGGAAAGCCAAAAAAGACCTGTTTTACCTTTGCCGCAAACGCAGGCGCTCATGTACCGCTCGACCGGTGAGCACCTGATCATCGAAAACTCAGGTGGGGTGACCGGCGCTTCGCTGATTGGAAGGTTCTCCTGCTTTAGTGATCCGGTACATCGGTTTTGCCAGGAGCTTGCCGAAAGGGAAAATGCAGCAAACCCGGAAGTTGTCTTTGCCGACATCGCCCAGCAGTCTGACACCCACGTTGACAACATCAGTCGCCGTAAGCCCATTTATTCCCACGAGATACCCCTGAACGTATTTCCTTCGCAGCCGGTACAAAAACTGGTATTGCCAGGGGACCTCATGCTGTCCCTTAAAGGGGATGAGCTAATTTTGGAGTCATCTAAATTGAAGAAAAGAGTCGTTCCCCGTCTGGCGACAGCCTATAACTTTCGCAATAACCATTCGCCGGTTTTCCGGCTGTTGTGTGACCTGCAATTTCAGGGGGTACATGCAGGACTTTCATTTAGCCTGGAAAACTTTTTTCCGGGCCTGGGTTTTTATCCCCGGGTCTGTTACGGAAGGGTGATCCTCTGTCTGGCGAAATGGAATTTTGAGGAATCAGACATCGCGCCTTTAACTGCAGGAGATAAGGTTGATCTTATCAAAACCCTGGATGGTTTTCGCAGAAAGCACCGCCTGCCCCGGCACATCACGATTGGGGCAACAGACCAGCAGCTGGTTTTTGATCTGGCCAACATCATTGAGGCAAGGTTTTTTCTGCAGTGTATTGACGGTTTAAAGCGGATAACCATTCAGGAATATTTATTGCCCGACCGTTCCGTCCTGTCTGGTAAAAAGCCACTTGCGGGGCAAATGGTTGCTTTTCTTGCCCACGAGAACAATATTTATAAACCTTCAAAAAAGGAAAGCGCCACTGTTTATGTTGAAAAGCAACGCGACTTTTTAATGGGTAGTAACTGGCTTTACCTTAAAATTTTCTGCATTCCACGCGCTTCGGATGAAATCCTTAGTCAGGTGATTTCCCCGTTCATTAAAGGACAGAGGAAGCGGATAAAAAATTGGTTTTTTATCCGCTACAGCGATAAAGGCTATCACCTGCGTCTGCGCATACAGGCGGAGGAAGATGATCTTGGCGAGATACTCGTAGCTTTGCGTAAAAAAATTGAATCATCGGGACATGATAAGCTCATCCGGGATTTCCAGGGAGATACCTACCGAAGAGAAATCGAACGATATGGTGCCGGTCTCATTTCACATGTTGAGGAACTTTTCTGCGCGGGAAGTGATCTTGCTGCGTTTGTGTTAACTTTAAGGGGGAATAGTTCCCTGCAACTTAGTGAATTTGAACTGGCCATACTTACTGTCTCTCGCATGATCAACTGCTTTTTTTCATCTCTTGTAGATGCTTTGGATTACCTTGGTAAGGTGACGGATCAGTTTATGGCAGAGTTCAGGGCAGAGAAACCGCTGAAGGTCGCAATGGATGAAAAGTACCGGGAGAAGAAAATAATGATAGCGGATTTGCTGGAAGGTAAAGAATTATCAAAGCATCTTTCACCACTGTTAAAGCAGATGGCTGTTTTAGACGAACTTACAAGAAGCTATTCAAAAGATAAAAGAATGGAGCTTTTGGCAGACCTGGTGCATATGCAACTGAACCGGACTTTCTCCGTTAGACAAAGGCAACAGGAGTTGCTCGTTTACTATTGCCTGCAAAAATATACCAACTCACGTTTGGCCCGCGAAAAGTCTTCGGTCTAGTGATCACTCTTGTCTCTTTTACTGATGAGTAGCGTTGGCTGTATTTTTTCCCGGAAGGCGGTGCGGTAAGTTCCTCCGATCGGAATACTCACTTCTCCGCTTAGTCTTACCTGTGCATATTCCAATGAATGAATAGCTGCATGGTTGACGATATAAGACTGATGGATCCTGGAAAAACTTTCGACAGGCAGCTTGGAAAGGACTTCCGTTAAAGTGAGGTAAGTAGTTACTTTTTCATCATTCATATGGATAGTGATATAGTTGCCTATGTTTTCAATATAAAGGATCTCCGTGATGGTGATCCGGTTGAATTTTCCTTTAATGTTGCTTTTGACGAAAAAGAAGGGGCTAGCTGTGATTTGATTTGTCTGACTGGTGAGATTTGAGCGCACTTTGGTAACCGCCTTTAAAAACCGGGTGTAATTGATGGGCTTTAGCAGGTAATCTACTGCATCTTTTTCAAATGCTTCCGGTGCGTATTCCCGGTAGGAGGTTGTGAAAATAATATTGCATGCTGAACCTATAAGGTCTGCCACATCAAGGCCGTTAAGTTGCGCCATATCGACATCTAAAAGAACAATATCGGGAGTTTGAATAGTGCATAGTTCTTCCAACGCTAAAAGCGGGTTGTTGGAGCTGCCAACCAATTCCAGGCCTGGAGTTTGATTGACGTACTTATCGAGTACTTCAATAGAATGGTATTCATCATCAATGATGTAGCATGTTAGGCTCATAATTTAAGGGTTAAAGTGAGTTCGTAAAATTCGCCAGGTTCGTTGATTTTCAGTTTATAGTTGTCTTTATAAAATGAATCCATGCGGAGCCGGATGTTTTGTAGACCTAATGCTTTTCGCTGACGGGGATGTTCGTTCTTTGTTTTCTTTAAGTTTCTGCTGTAAAAAGTTAGTTGTCCGCTTTCGTTTATTGTTAACTTTAGTACAGCCGGAGAAGTAACTTCTGTCAGGTTTCCATGTTTGAACAGGTTTTCTGTCAGCGTAAGCAAAATAAGCGGAATTATTTTACAGCGACTGAAATCACCATGCATTTCCAGCTTAAGATATAGAGGTTCTTTAAACCGGTAGCGGTTGATCGCAATGAGGTTTTCAATCTGCTCAACTTCTCTATCCAGTTTGATTTTTCCATCTAGACCTGCTTCTTCCAAGCTGAAACGCATAATCTCCGATAGGAGCCAAATGCAGTTAGCGGCGTCATCGGAATATTTTTGTGCGCTGTTGTAAACAAAATTAAGTGCATTGAAGAGCATGTGTGGATTGATTTGTTGTTGAAGGTAGGCATTACGTGACTTAGTAAGCTGTGCTTCTAACTCTGCGTTATCTTTTTCAATAATTAGTTGCCGCTTTTCAGCTTCCAAGGCCTGCCTTCTAAAATGGGCGATGTGTCTGGCAGACCAGTAGAATGTTGCCAATAAAATGAAATAAAAAGCCCGTGCTAGATTTCTTGGAAAAAATGCTCTAATAAAAATATGAGAATCGTATTGCATAGGCTGCGGGTTGCCTAAAAAAATATCTGCGATACCTTTAATTAAAAGATAGAGCACAATAATCACTAGAAATAATAAAAATCCCCTTATGTAACTGGATTTTGGTCCAGTAAAAGCGAAATTTAACAATCTGATATGAAAATAAAACAGAGCGACATTTATTGAATAAAATACCATATAAATATAGGGTCTTTCTAAAGCTCCAAGGTGATAGTATACGAACGTTAACTCATAGGTAATGAAAAGTATCCAGCAAGTAGCATGAACAACAAATAACTTTCGAGCTATTGGGCTTAGTTTTGCTTTTATAAAATTTATTATCATTCCTATAGTTTTAACTCCCAAGTCAATCGAATCTGTAATAAATTACCTGATTAGTACATTCAATCTTAAATTAACATAAAAAATTAAAATTATGATCAAATCAAAAAAACTTCCGCAAAAAAGCACACAGCTTCTTAACCAAAACAGATCTTTTAAACGTCAGAATAAATGGTCTGACACTGACACTACTACGGTTAACACCACAATTGTTTCAAGTACTCATATTTTCAACCAATAATGAAATTATGAAAATGCACCAGGAAAATCTTTAGGGTATGCTTAAGAATGAACTGAAGGACATAGAAGAAATATTAATTGGGCAAGAATGCTGCGACAGCAATAATTCAGCCTTACTTAATCTTGAAACTCACTTTGGTCAAATCTATAACGCCTGGGAGAGAGCAATATTTTCCAATACGCCAGAGAATACCCTGGTGCGTTATTTTCATTATCATCTTGATATAATATCAACTATCTCCAATACATTATCTAATTCCCACGATTCCGAAACAAATGTACCTCTCCAAAATGAACTTTTAGCACTTATAGACCATCTGCGGAAATACTATTCCAGTTATTTCAATGAAGATGCGATTGCGCCTATAATTTATCATCAACGATTAGTTTCTCAACTTATCGGAGATATTTGTGCTATCCAAAAAACGCTGCAGTCAAGCCACCTAAATGCTTCTCTAATAGCCTGCCTATTGAAATGGTTCAATATAATGTCCGAGGATACTGGAAAAGTAAAATTTGCCTTTCGTTCATTGTATTATTTCGAATATATTGTTAACCAATTATTTTCAATTGATTACGATTCAGATGAAGCGGAGAATTTAATGGTTTCCCTACTGCTCCGTTCAAATTTCAATAACCTATCTTTTTTTGTTTACTACCAGGATATAATTAGGAATACTTTTGACAATTTTAGAGATACACAGGAAAGACTTAATTATTTGGTTGAGCAGAAAGCAGATGTTATATCATCTCCTGAAGTGAAAAATATAGCTTACGACCCCTCGTGGCCTTCCATAAAAACCATGATAGAAAATTGGTTAACGGAAGAAATTCTGCTTGCAGAAAAGTCTTTGAGCAAGGGGAGTGAAGTTGTTGTTTCTAAAATACCATTGGAAATGTCAGTTGCTCACCTGTCCTGCCTAATTCGTTTACTCTACGAAGAAAGTGTTTTTGCCACTCAGAATCTTCAGTTTATTTTCAAATGTTTCGCTGGTCACTATCAAAGTAAAAGACAGGCTGTTATTTCCCCCGGAAGCCTCAGTAAAGAATTTTATAGTATTGACCAGCATACTGCCGCACGCGTGCGGGATCTGTTACAGCGTATGGTTCAGCGCATCAACCGTAATTTTTTTCCTATGGCCGTTGCAATAAATGCAACAGTCCTCTCTTATCTAAGTATCCGCTAAGTTCCCCCAGCCAGCTATAGCTAAACCCTTCTTTATTGATCAGCCGTTCAGGCAAAAGAGATGTGATGTCGTTCAATGTGCTGAAGTTCATTGAACTACAAGCTTTACAGAATTCAGTACTAAAGCCAAGTCTGTCAATAGGGGTCTGTAATAATTCCTCCTTTTCCATATATTTTATAATATCTGTAGCATTATAAAGATATAAAATTTGTTTCTTTTAAGATGTATCTAATGTGATGTTTCTTATTAGAGGTACCTCTCGCGCATCATTTTGGTTTACTTTACGTTATGAGTAGAGCCAAAAACGAAGAGGAGAGCGACAATATAAAGGAAGTTTTGAAATTGCTTGGCGCACGAATTCGTTCCCTTAGGGAAGCGAAAGGGGAACGGAACTATGAAAAATTCGCCTTTAAACATGATCTTAACCGTACGCAGCTCTGGCGCTATGAAAATGGCGAAGATTTGTATTTCTCATCTTTGCTGAAAGTGCTTTCAGCATTGGATATCACTCTTGCTGAATTCTTTAGCGACGGATTTGATCAATCCGCGAAGTGAAAACATTTAGTAAAAATGAGCAGGCAGCATTAAAAAGAACAAAGCATTTATCTTGTTGATCCTATTCATTTAGATTTCACTTATCCAATAAGCATATCCATTGGAAGAAACGCTTTATTCAGATGGATTTCTAATTAGCCTCAAGAGAACATAATGTGTTGATCCTGACGTAAAGGATCAGATAATTATAAATTACCTCCCGGGACTTATCTGTTGGTCGGACAGTATTCCGATTCGAAAACCGAAAGCACAAGGCTGATTAAACACTAGTCTCTCATTTTGAAATACATCGCTCTAATGAAAATTCTTTCCACTCTCTCTCGCTCATAGTTTTAGTCCTCGGTATCCAAGTAAGCTAGGCACAGAATAAAAAGATTGCACAACAAGCAGTCTGATACCGTGAGCAAAGCCACTGGTATCATGTCGCCAATCCTATCGCAGGAGATTAAAGTGGTGAAAGGAGTGGTTCCATAGATGGGGTCAACTGCGTGCGGTTTATCAAATGCCGCAGTTTATTTTGTATGAGCTAGTTATGTTCCTTTCTGCGAAAGCCTAGACTTTTTTTCATTGAACAAGTCAAATTATTTCCCTAATTGTACCTAGCAATAGAAATCCGCAATGCTATCACATAAAACTCATCTAGGAACATTTTTCCAGTTAGACAAGATGTTTTTAGTCGCGTATTTGTCTTTTTTTGGAGCTTGGGTCAAATAAGTTTTATAAATTTTTCAACCTCCTTTTTTTAAAGTTATGTAAACATTAACTTCACATCTAACTAATTTCTTTCTCTAGAGAAAACGAATCCGAGCAATAGCTCAGTTTCCCCTTTTTTAAGATATAAAAGTTAAAGAATGTAAACAAAGTATCTACCGATCAGCTTTAAAGAACTGGGTCACGTAGGTAAATAACAATAGGATAATAATTTTTCATATGCAATATCGCTCTTTAGTTAACTTAAATGAACAAATAGTTAGGAATATCCATCAGATACCGGAAAATATTGACCTTATTGTTGGGATTCCCAGGAGCGGTTTACTCGCTGCTAATCTTATAGCACTTCACTTGAACCTTCCTGTAACTGACTTACAGTCTTTTGTCTGCAAACTAGACGTTAAAAGCGGAAATAGGGTTAAACACCTAATAAAGCCATTAGAAGAATACCGAAATATTCTAGTCGTTGATGACAGCCTGTTAACTGGTAAGGCCATGAATGAGGCGCGATTGTCCTTACAATCACAAGCAAAAAGTACAAATATAACTTATCTCGCAGTTTTCATAGTTAAGGAAGCAATTGGTTTAATTGATCTGTACTTTGACATATGTCCATTTCCACGAGTATCTGAATGGAATCTCATGCACCATAACTTTTTGGAATCCTGTGTGATGGATATAGACGGAGTGTTATGTGTAGACCCAACAGATGATGAAAACGATGATGGATTAGAATATGCAAAATTTATAGCTAATGCTCGAACATTATTTAGGCCAAGTGTCCGAATTGGAGCCCTTATTAAAGATAACCGCTTCCGGTCGTTTCTATGTAGCAACTCTGTTTGAGCGAAATAAAAGAAAGTACAATATGATTGCTTAACTCGGTTTTAGGTTCCACTTTACTAGCATTTAGCTTATAGTAAACAAAATACTGATTCTAATCAAGAAGAAAACTCTCATGCTTGGCTAAATACACTAGTGGCATAAATATTAATAAAAACACCTAGTAGAGAACTTATAAAACTTCTCTACTAGGTATAAAATTGATTGGGTAATGCGCATGCGAAAAAAACGAATTACACGGCTAGTTTCTCGTTGGTAAGTTGCGGATCTATCTCCATCATTTTCCCCTTTAGGTTCGCCAGACGCGTTAAATCGTACATAAAATCCGTCGACAAAAGCAACTGAGGCCACCCGTAACTGTGGAAAAGAGTCGTTTAAAGACACTTTTCTCTTTTTTATATTCTTTGTAATTCCTTGTTTTTCAAGCAGGTTAGACTTGCGAATTCGCCATCATAAACAATAAGTTCTAAAAATATCTTCCTACTAGCGATCTTTTTCCCTCAACATTATCCTTTTTATATGTTTAAAGTATTTTTAGTGTAACTCTCTAATCTTTCTCTACTTTTCTTACTTTTCCTGAAGTATCTACTGGCATTAGTTGAAATAAAATGTGCCCATCAATTTTCTGAATTTCTTTGGTGTCATACTGTCTCAGTTTCAAAACAGGGCTTTTGGATTTAAGAAAAATCTTCACAGCTGCTTGAGGAAATGAATAAAATTCTACAATGGTTCCGAAATTTCCATGATGACGGTTTCGAAGTGTCTCACTTGCTAGATTATACATCTCTGATGAAAACCGTTTTGAATTTAGTGAGTAGGCGATAAAAATGCCATCAGCTTTTTTTGTTATAGGAAATTCTGAAGTAATAATCATCCGCTCGACGGCATATGGATACTCTAAAGATGAATTTATAATCTGAATCCTTTTGAGCAAGTTGTTTAGTTGTAACTTTTGAGTTTCTATCCTAAAGTATTTGTTGATGTGCTTATTAGCTAGTACTTTACCTCTTAAAGAATGATGCCATACTCCATCGAATATTTTTTCTAAATAGCCTGTGGCTTCCATTTGAATTAATTGTTCTAAGGCCCTATTTTCATCTAGATTCAGTATACTGGAGGTGAGGTTTACAGTAATGAATCGATCTTTTGTTTTTCTTAATAACTTCTGTGAATTTATATCCGAAATCATTATCTTTGGTTATGAGTGCAGTCGAAATATTTTTTGGCATTCTTATTAACATTCTTTCTAGCTGTCTTTTTGAATTGACAGTACAATATCTAAAAAAAGGTTTGATATAATAAAAAAAAGGACTCGAACCCCTTTTTTTTATTTTACTTCTAAAATAGCTTCAGATAGCACTATTTTGGTCTTTCTTCTATTTTTCTGATTTTTAAAATCATATTTTGTGTCCGTCGTTTTTATCGGAACATAGTAATCATTTGATTTTTAAAGTTTTATAATTAAAATTACTAGATATTTATGATTTCTTGTTTTAAATTGCAATTTAAAATATTTACATTTACTTGTTTATCAGTGTTTTAAGTTGTGGATTCGATTAAATTTAGTGAATTTCTTTATGAAAGGATTTCTGAGACTATTAACAGGCAAGCATATATTAAGGCAGTTAATATTGGATACTATAAGACGGAGAGTTTCGGAAATGAATACATAAGGGTTGATTATACTGTCGAGGTCAATGATGATTTCTATAATTTGCCAATATCTTCCCAGCAAGTATTTCAATTAAAACCTCATTATATTTTTACGCTTTCAACTCATGCAAAACGAAGCGGGATAACAGTTAAGAAATTACTTAAGATTTTAGAGTTTAAAAGTATTTATGAAAGCCTTTCGGCTTATGCCATCCATCAATTAGAGTGTGGTCTCCCAGCAGAAGTAGAGATTAAAATACAATCTATTGATTTCTGGCCTGAGGGAAATTATGCAGAACGGTATTTTCATACGCTAAGACATCCTAGTTATGGTTATTCAAGATATAATTCATTTGAATACGACGTTATTCAATGGCATGATTTGCAGAAGTTGACTAATGATAGCAAAGAAAATTATAGGAAAAATAAAAAGCAATTCAGTATTACAGATAATCAGATTTGTGAATTATTTGATTTGTCTCTTACTCACATTCGCAATTTAATTGTCCGTAATTACGTTCCCATAAAGACTAAAGGAATAAAGACCGTTGATGAGGTTCAAATTCATACCTCAAGGTTTGTATACGTACTCAAAGAGGAGTTGAAACGGAAATATTTTTGGAGTCATAATACAGATTATCGACCTCTTATCAATTATTTGTATGATAACTATCTTCAGAGTGAGCGGGATGAAATTATAGCACGACAGAAAATAGATTTTTTATCCCGGTATCTAATACAGGCTGGAGACATTTTAAAATTATCGGATGGTAGAATAGTCGTTGCTGAATCTTTGGAAATCAATTCATCTAATGCAATTTTTTGTACTTATTCAAATTTAAAAACTAACCTGGAGAATGGTAACAGAAGCGCTAGGATATTAGCAAGTAATGTCATCTATATTTTGCCTCAGAAAGATTTTCAGGTTTACAAAGAATTTACCCCATCAAAACGGTATTCGTTATTTGAAAAGTGGTTAGTTAAAAATAATGTTGAATTTAAAATAACGAATTTTACCCCAGATTTGGCGGTTTAAGTTGTCTTAGACTTAGGGTATTGCATTAGAGTCTATTTGCTTTGCTAAGTTGGCAAAACTATAGGAGATCCTTGAATAACATAGTATTTAAGGAACGATATTTGATGTAAACATTTTTGTTTATATTTGATTTATGGAAGCTTTAATCGAAAAGTATAAAGGAATACATCCAGGAATGGTTTTAGAACGAGAACTCACGAAGAGAGGACTAAAAAAAAGACCGTTTGCCCTCGATTTGCATATTTATCCTCAGCAGTTAAACGAGTTAACGAAAGCTAAACGCGGAATTACCGCCGAATTGGCGATTAAGATTGATGGGGCACTTGGGCTTGAAGAAGGAACCATGTTTCTGTTGCAGGCTTACTATGAGCTAAAGAAAGCAAAGATTAAAATGCAGTCTCGTCCTAACTTTGAAATACTTCGTAATGCACTTTTTTGGGACGCTAATATTGATCAGATCGACTGGCAAAATCAAGCAAATTGGGTAATAAAAAGGATTTTTGAACGGGGTAATGACGACGAAAAGACCGAAATATCCCGATTTTACGGTAAGAAGAAAATTCAGGAAGTGACTGGTAGCGATAAAATAAATGGAAACCAGCCTCTAATTATGGCACATTTACGACTTAGCAAATGATGCATTGGGATACTGTTAATGATCGGTTAAAGGACATTTTGCTTCGTTTGATGAAGGAACAATCTTTAATGATTTTCGCCTCGTTGGCGGAACAGCGCTAAGCTTGCAATTAGGTCATAGGAAATCGGTTGATATTGATCTCTTCACAGATGCTGTTTATGGATCTGTAGATTTTAGTATAATTGAACAGTACATGCTAGATAATTTCACTTATGTAAGTACAAGCTTCGGAGTAAATCCTGCATTTGGAACTTCCTACCTAGTGGGGTCTGATAAACAAAATGCTGTAAAAGTAGATGTTTATTACTCAATGGACCCATTTTTTCAGCCAGCTATCGAGACAGAAGGTGTTAGAATGGCTAGTACAGAAGAAATACTGGCAATGAAAATCGATGTCATACAACGGGGTGGCCGTAAGAAAGATTTTTGGGATTTACATGAATTAATGGAACATTATTCAATAGAATGAAACATTATTCAATAGATTTCATGCTAGAACTACATCGTTTACGGTATGAGTGGACGCACGAGCGAGAAAAAATACTTGGAAATTTTGTTGATTTTAGTATTGCGGATCAGGATCCTGATCCGATTTGTCTTAAAGAAAAGGAATGGCCTTTTATAAAAGAAGATTTTGAAGCTGCAACTAATCATAAATGATCTGGAATATTAAATGTTGATTTACCATGTTCCATCGTTTCAATAAATCTTTTACGATGATCCAATCTTTGGAATAACCTATCAATATTAGTTTTTGTCAAGTCACAAATTTTAAACCTCTAAATAATCACTACTAGAGACAATTCAACTTCCCTAGTAGTGATAAAATTTTGCTTCAAAAAAAACATTCGTGGACTAAAATATAGGCTAGCTTTTTAACTGCTTTCCAAGCTCGTCCATTTCATCCATTTTTCTCTTTAAATCGGCCAACCGCTTTAAATCAGCCACAAAACGCAAAGAAATTGTACCATAACTGACCCGTAAGCCCTTTAAGATATCTTGAAGGGCTTTTTTCTTTTAGGCGATTTTCAAATCGTTGAATAATGCAAATAAAGACCGATTTTTGGTTCTAGCCCCGTATGGGTACCCTTACGGTGAAAATGTTTGTTAAATGCTAAAAATAAGATATAAATTGCGGTTTTTTAATTAGTTAAAATTTAATTTCCGA
Organism: Pedobacter sp. W3I1; assembly: GCF_030816015.1. Taxonomy (NCBI): domain Bacteria; kingdom Pseudomonadati; phylum Bacteroidota; class Sphingobacteriia; order Sphingobacteriales; family Sphingobacteriaceae; genus Pedobacter; species Pedobacter sp. W3I1. The sequence goes on along the minus strand of NZ_JAUSXN010000001.1, from coordinate 4,311,138 downwards.
GTTTTTTTTGGTTCGATGTGTTAATTTTTTCAGTATTGTAGATTTCATGTAACATAATCACCCGTGTAGAAAAGAAGGGTCAAGAAAGAAAGTTTTTACTTCTATTTTTATATACTGAAACTTTATTTTTAGTATTTTTGTATATCTCATCATAATGTTTCAGCATGGAACTCATTTTAAAATCAAATAACGAAGAAAGTCTTGCTAAGATTATTGCTTTAGCTAAGAAGTTAAATGTGATTATTGAAAAGAAAAATATCGATTTTAATAATTCAGCCAAGGTTAATCTTAAAAACCGTATTCTTAATTTTAAAGCTACAACATCTTCGTCTTTTGGCGATGCAGCTGAATGGCAACAACATCGATGTTCTGACCATGAATTGCCTTTTTCATAGATATGTTTTACTTTTAAACAGTAATTTAATTATTATTCGTATTCAAATGAGTACGAATACTTAAGGGAGTAATTATTGATGGATCCTGTGGATCAAGCGAAAAAGTTTATCAGGTAGATCTCTTCGTGAAGCTAGTTTTGGCTTCATGAAAATTCCTGGACTGACATATGCAGTTCCCCATATCGTAAGGTAAAAGACCATAATCAGGGTTCCGGTGGGCAGTACGATGGAAAAAGAAATTGTCAAACAAAGCTGGTATGTCTAGTTCTTTTTTCATAATGCTGCTGAAGAGCGGATCAGGATGACCAGGAAGCTTAACGGGTAAAAGATCCAAAGCAAAAAGCTTAGAAACGTTAGTTCTCTCCCGGCCGATCCTGCATTTATTTCCCTTCATTTTATATAATTGCCCCTCTTTCAAATAACCTGGGATAGTCAATTACAAATCCGTCATTGTCAACTTCAATCACTGATTCAAAATCATTTTCTATATTTTGGTAGTGATATTTTTTTTCGGCAAGCCGTGTGTACTTTTGTTGTACCCCCATGATTTTATGTTCCAAAATATTGATGTAGAGCACATCAATAACCATTTGCTGATTTTGATTTAAATGTAGTCTGTTTATGGGTAAGGAATTTGTAAAAGGAGTCAAAGAGATGTCGATGTCGGTACAATTGGCGAGGCCGTCTTGATAATCTCCGTCAATTTTCCAAAGGTTACCAATCTTCTGACCACTTATCTGATTAGTGATGCCGTTCACTTTTGACTTAATACCGAAAGATATTGTATTCCAGTCTGTGTCTGCATGAATGGTGTAATCAACCTTGTATATTGCATTGTCTATATATCCGATGATGGATGAATCTATATTGATCGATTTAGCTCCAACGTTTATCACGCAATTTTCAATAGAGTTATAATGCAAACCTTTCCAGATGATATTTTTGATTTTCATAACGTCTGAGTTCTTTTATTTTTAGTTAACTAAGCGCTTGTTTTTATTAAAATTATCAATAATAATGGTGTATTATCCTTTTTTTAATCGCAGGTTCACTATTCATTATATGGTACAATTGAGTGTTACCCAAGAAAGCAAAAAGCCCGAATGCAAATTTCTGGGTTAATATCGATTTATATCACAACATAACGATCAACTGTTCAGTTTCACATGCCGAGGTTTATTTAATTAAGTTTTGAAGACCTGTTTTCAATATCAGTCAGCCATTTTACCCTTTTTTCCTGACTGACAGACTTTACCATGTTATAGCTGATCCACTTAAGGTTTTTGTAACCCATGGTTTTAAAAACGCTTTTTATCATTGCTTTCCTGATTAGATTTCCAATGAGCAAGGAATACATTATTTTGGGTTTATTCATTGTTGTGATAATGGTTACCCCTTTTAGGTTTTTTAAAAGTGGTACTAGGCCAAAACCGCGGGGGTGGTGGTCATACACAATTCCCGGAGTGAGAACCCTGTCAACAAATCCTTTGGTCATTGCAGGCATCAGGTCCCACCAAATCGGGAAAATAAATATCAGATGGTCAGCTTTTTCCAAACGCTCATTATAGTCTATTACTTGTGGGTCGATCGGCTTGTGTTCAACGAAGGCTTTCAAATCTGCCTTTGACATTACTGGTTTAAATCCATCCTTATCAAGATGCATCAGGTCAACTTCGTGATTTGCACTTTGAAGCCCCTTGATTACGGCATCTAAAATTGCGTTTCCAAAACTTCCCTCGTGGGGATGATTAAATACAATTACTACTTTCATTTTTACTTTGCTTAAAATTTATTCTCCAAAGTTGAGCAGTAGCAAATGCACAGACGATAACAATTGTAAAGAAATCGCAAAACGATTCGCGAACACAAAATATAGTAAAAAGATTGTGAGTAAAATGAACTTATCGCCTGTTTCGGATCCGGCTTAATGAAACAGAAGTAATACCCAAATAAGATGCGATATAATGTTGCGGAATACGCTGGATAATATGGGGATGTTCTTCAATAAGCTCCTTGTAACGCTGTTGAGGGTTATTTTTAAGATAGGAATAGAAAGTTTTTTGAGCGTTTAAAAGTCGTCTGAATAAATGTTCCTGCATTTCCTCTTTGATTTCAGGCAAATTTTCTAAAGCATTTTGAAAGTCTTGTTGTGAAATGGTCTGTAAAATACAGGGTTCTATACTTTCAATGTTATATAAGCTTGGCTGATTTGCCCTGAAACTTTCAATAGAAGACACTTTATCGCCTTCAAAGAAAAACTGGGTTGTAATTTCCCTGCCGTCGTTATTAACCCAGGTCCGTAAACATCCTTTTTCAATAAAGAACATGGTTTTCGAGATCTGGCCTTCTTGTAAAAGAATGGTTTTGGCAGGAGCTTCCTGTCGTTTAAAAAGATGTTCGAATTTATCCCATTCACTTGTCATTGTTTACAGTCTATTTATGATTATTGTTAATTATATAACTAAAATTACACAAATTTATCAACCAGGCTTTTAATTTAGCCTGAACGGTAATTCAATACATTCCATTTTCTTGTCGTTTCGATAGTATACATGCTTTTAAATGATGAAGGACACTGATAATAAGGTTTGGCATTGCAGGTATATGATGTGGTTCGGATCCCGTCTATTTCTTCTCCATGATTTATGATTTTTATTAAGTTAACGTGAGTTTTGGGTCTTAATTTCGTCATTGCGAACTGAAGAAAGGGCTTGCGTAAGAGTGAAGCAATCTTTTTGATTATAAAAATATATAATAGATTGCTTCGGCTCGCTCATATCCGGCCTCGCAATGACGATACCCGATACCACTTATCTCCTTTAAAAAACCCTGTCATTTATATTGATTTTTATACAATAAATTAACTCTCAGGATGACAATCTATATTTATGATACAGTCTCTTTATTTAATTTTTTATCGCTCGCAGCCGATATTCTTTTGGTGTTAGATTGACCTGCTTTTTAAAGAATTTAGAAAAGTAATTGGGGTATTCAAAGCCTAATTCGTAAGCCACTTCAGTACTATTCATTTCCCTGTTTTTTTCGAGTAATTCCTTTGCTTTTTTAATCACAAATTCGTGGATATTTTCGATGGCAGATTTTCGGGTAAAGTGTTTAATGATGTCGCCAAAATAGTTGGCTGTTAACCCAAACTTATCTGCAAAATATTGAACATTGGGAAGTTGGGTTACTGGCTGGTTGTAATAATCGTTCAAACTTTGTTGAAAGTCGGTTACAATGCGATTGTATTGTTTCGGGTTGGTGGAAAATTGCCTTTTATAAAATCCTTCCACCAATGAAACCAGCACATTTACATAAGAAAGCAGCACTTCGAAATTTTGTCTTTCCTTATTGTAATATTTTATCATTAAATCAAAGAGGGTGCTTACTTCCACAATTTCCTTCTCCGTTAACAACAAGGGTTCATGCAGCCCATAGTCCAGGTAATTTTTGAACAGAAACCGGTTTTCTTCTATGATTTTTTTTGATAATTGGACATACATTCCCTTATAAGTAGGTTCTATATCCCATCCACCGGACATTTCAGGACTGTTGAAAAATACCGCATTAACAGGCTTTGCATCGGACACCGTTTTATCAATAAAATTGATCTTAAATGAAATTCTGTAAAAGTCAATCATTATAGGCTCAGACTTCGGAAGCATATTCGGTGGGTCATAATATCCAATGTCAATGTCATTGTCTAAAGGCTTTGGTAAACCTATATACTCATTGAATGTTTTGAAGTCATTGAACGATTTCATCTTACAAAATTAGGCAATTTTTATTTGAAATTATTGATGAGCGGCCTTCCCGGTAGCGCCATTATTGATACGAAAGAGATGAAGATAACTCACGATAAGCGTTAGCTTGTTCCAATAATTCTTTCGCTTTTCTTTCTGCTTCCGCAATGCTATCTGCACCTGCCATCCAACGTTTAGGAGGTGTGCTTTCGCTCGTAATTTTAAGCAATGCCGCTGCTAACTTTGCAGGATCACCGCCTTGTGTTCCGTTCATACTTTCCCAAAAAGGTCTTAGTGCTGCGATGCGTTCAGCATAGTCTTCAAGCTGAAGTTCTGACCATATTGTGGAGGATGGTTCCAATAAGCTGGTTCTAAAAAAGCCAGGTTCTACAATGGTAGTATTTATCCCAAATGGTGCTACTTCCAGTTGTAAAGATTCCATCCAACCTTCTAACCCAAACTTGGATGCAGCATAGGCTGAACATAGTTCATAACCAACCAGTGCAGCAGTAGAGGAAATGGATATGATATGCCCCGATTTATTTTTTCTCATAAAGGGTAAAACGGCTCTTGTTATATTCATAGGTCCAAATAGATTGGTAGCTATCTGACGTTCCACCTGGTTTTGGCTTAACTCTTCAAAAAAGCCTGCATAGAAGTTACCCGCATTGTTAACCAGTATATCAATTGCTCCGAATTTCTCAATTGCTGAATGTACGCCAGTATTAATTTCATCCGGATTAGTTACATCCATTTTAACCACCAATAAGTTACCGGTAGCATTATCTAATGCATTTGATACTTTATTCGCATCTCTGCCTGTTGCAACAACTTTATGGCCTTCGGCAAGAGCCGCCTTGGCAATTTGTAAGCCTATTCCGCTGCCAGCACCGGTTATTAACCAAACTTTATTCTCTTTCATTGTTCTTTATTTTAATGATAAGGCAAAGGTATAACCAGTTAAAACGGGTGCCAGAAACATTCCACTACAAAAAAGGAAACAAATTACTGATTGTAGTGTTTTTTTATTCATGAAAGTCAGGGATACGAATCCAGTCGAAGACCGAGAAGCATTTAAGTAGCAACAATATAAGTACCGATTGTGGTAAGTAACCAGCGGAACCTATATTACATGCTCAATATGAAAGTTTTTGTCCTTGCCAACCGGTAGTGCGTAGGAACTGTTCCCAGGTCAGGCTGTTCGGGTTTATCCGGCGGCTCCAAAGCAGGTCACGCCCTTGGCTGAAATAGCCGTAATCCACAGCATATTCTGCCATGCCCAGGATTTCCCGGAATAAAAGGTCATTTGCGCCTAGTTCAGGGAAATGATAAAGGAAATCCTCCGGTAAGAAAGCAGAACTGTAAACGGCTTTCTTACCAGTAACCCTTGTAAAAGCTTCAACCATTTCCTGAGGAGAGATGATATCGCCGATTACCGGTAATGATTTACCTGCGTACAAATCCGGATGAGAAAGAATCTCCAGGATAGCCGGCCCGGTTGCGGTAAGCGGGTCGACGAACGGCGCCCGGAAGTGCTGTGGTAGGTATATTGGGAAAACAAGTGTATCATCTATTACTTTAGGTGTATAAAACTCCAATAGGTTGGTGTAGAAAAAAGCCATATAGATAAACGAACTGGCAATGGGTAAGGTGCAGATATATTGCTCAATTTTGGCCTTGTCTGTAAAATGAGGAGCAAATTTTTTTCCTTCCGTAATCTCATCCACGTTTTCCAGGCTGCTGAAAATGATCTGCTGAACGCCTGCTTCGACCGCTGCATCAGCTAACTGCTTCCCCAGCTCGAACTCGTGACTTAAGTGGGGTTCGATATTGGGAGTCATCAAGAAAATACATTGCGATCCGCGGAATGCTTCCACAAAGTCTTTTTTATACCCCACGTCCAGCGGCAATTTCACAAGTTCAATTCCTTGCCCCACCAGACTTAAGGCCTCTGGTGAATCAATGCGGCGGGTAATGCCGCGTATACGATAACGCCCGCTCTGTAACAGCGTGTTCGCAGCACTTTTTCCCTGCTTTCCCAGAATGCCTACAATAGTAATCAGTGGTTTATCTTTTGGTGTAACTGCCTCATTTGTATTTAAATTCGCTGCCATTTTTTTAGAAATTTTAGGTGGATATGTAACTATCATTATTATAGTTGCAAAACTATATTTAGTATATTGCATTCGCAATAACTATCCTAACAGATAGGTTGAAAAAAAGAAGATGAAAACAGAATGTCTTGGAGATTATATCAAACATAAAGGGGAAAAATATCCTTGTACCGTCAGCCTTGCAATGGGACTAGTAGGGGGAAAGTGGAAAGCAGTTATTCTTTACCATTTGAAGGACAGGGAAAAAAGATATAGCGAACTTCGCAGGGAAATGCCATCGATTACCGAAATGACATTAAGCCTGCAACTAAAGCAATTGGAAAACGATGGTTTGGTGTCGAGAAAGGTATATGGGAAAAAACCACCCATAAAAGTGGTTTATAACCTAACTGATTTTGGTAAAACAACTATTCCAGTTTTAGAGGCGATCACGGCATGGGGCAATTATGTTGCTATTGAGCAGGGTGAACTGGCGGGCGGGAATATAAAATAATCTTGCCGTGCCCGCAGATCAGGGAAGTTTTTGATAATGGAATGATGAATCAGTCTGACAGAATTTCATACTATTAATATTGCAACGTTATTTCTGCATCAGGATCAACAGGATCCCTGAATATTTAAGGCATTGCCTCAGGTGTTTTAATGCAGCAGTGAGCTGGTTCTCAACTGTCCGTTTGGAGATATTCAGTTTCAGGGAGATTTCAGTAATACTCAGGTTTTCCTTCCTGCTCAACAGGTAGATCTCCCGGCATCTTTTTGGGAGTTCAGCGAGCATGTGCATAACCTTTGTATCAAATTCTTCCGCGCTGATCTTTTCTTCACCAGTGTTAGTTGCTGAAAGCTCATTCAGTAAAAAGGAATGCTCGCCCTGACTGTAATCCTCTACATAGTTTATTGGTACGGCATTGAGCTGCTGTTTCCTCCTGATGCCCCGATAACTTGCGCTGGTGAGTACATAATTCTTAAAAGAACTTATGTTCAACTGTCCCCGTTTGTTCCAGATGTTCAGGAATATATCATGGGTGATCTCCAACGCAGCTTCCTCATCTTTAACATATTTAAAGCATACGGCATAAACCTTAGACCAATGGCGGTCAAACAGAGTGTTGAACGCTTTTTCATCATCTAAAAGTATACGCTGTAATAATTCGGAATCGGTATAATTACTCGCTGGCATAGTTTGTTTGAAATAAAGCTATGATTAAAAATCGAAATAAAAAATGCATAGACCCTGTGCCTGGCAATGTAGAACTGTTTTTTTTAGAAAGTTTATTTTTTTAAAATTTTTATGTGTGTGCGGATTAAAATCTGTGTCTATATAGTAAAGGACCAAATTTAAACCCAAGTCGCCCTGTAATGACCGAAAATGAATATCTTTCTCTCTGTGAGAAATATCTGAGGGGAGCGTGTACGCTCGAGGAAGAACATATACTTTCCGCTTATCAGGATGCCCAGGGGCTGTCTGGCCTTTCACTATCAGAGGAAGAGGAGAAACGCCTGGGAGAAATATTAAAGGCAAGGATCCAAAACAGCATCAACGGAGAATCGCCGGTAAAAAGCCCGTTGCGTATCAGGCGCTTGAAATGGCAGATTGCAGCTGCAATTGCAGCATCGGTTTTACTCTTTATCTATTTTGGAACGGATCTTTTTAGATCGGCAAAACGCAAAGAAAATACGGTCCTTGTCAAAAAAGAGACCATCAGGAACAAAGACATTTTACCAGGTTCTACAAATGCGGTACTTACCTTGTCAAATGGGGAGCGTATCAAGCTTGACGGTACCGGTGATGGGATCATCAGTAAGGACGGAAATACTCATATTTCAAAATCCGGTAACGGTCTGGTTGTATCTGCCACAGGCAAAAGCCTGAATAATGTACTGAATAAGATTACAATCCCTAAGGGAGGAAAATACGACATAACCCTGCCTGATGGAACACGGGTGTGGTTGAATTCTGCTTCCTCATTAAGTTTTCCAACAGCCTTTACAGGAAGGGAACGCAAGGTATTACTTACGGGTGAGGCCTATTTTGAAGTAGCCAAGAACAAAGAAATGCCGTTTAAGGTGGATGTTGAGGGCAAACAGGAGGTTGAAGTATTGGGAACGCATTTCAATATTACCGCCTTTGCTGAGGATAAGAACATCATGACCACTTTATTGGAAGGGGCTGTAAAAATCAATTACAAAAAATCATCCACATTGATTAAACCTGGCCAAATGGCAATTAATAATCTACAGAATAACTTAAAGGTTGTACCCGCAGACCTGGAAGAGGTGATGGCCTGGAAAAATGATATGTTTATTTTCAATAATGAAAATATCAGCTCGATCATGAAAAAGATATCAAGATGGTACGATGTAGATGTTGAATATAAAGGCGATGTATCCGGAGTTAACTTCGATGGTAATTATTCCCGTTCTAAAGGACTTAAAAGCCTGCTAAAAAATATTGAGTTAACAGATAAAGTTCGGTTTGTAATTGAAGGAAGGAGGATCACAGTTATAGTTAAATAAATACCTAAAAAAATCCAAAAACCGGAAGTGCTTGAGACCACTCCCGGAATTGATTAGCTTATAGCTAACAGTGGGTCAGAACAATCATCCAAACAACAACTATTTAATCCTAACCAAATGTATAAAATTTTTACTGCACTTAAGTGCGGGGATATCTCTTGCAATACGCAAAAAATCCTTCGAGTTATGAGACTTACTGTCATTTTAATAATGGTCGCCTTTTTACAGGTCAGTGCCGGGAGTTTTGCCCAGCAGGTAAGCATAAATGTTAAGGATACCCCTTTGAGGGAAGTCCTGAGCCAATTGACCAAGCAGACAGGGTATAACTTTATCTGCGATGCAAATATCGTTAGTGGTTCGGCTCCGGTTACCATCCGGTTTAAAAATACACCGCTTCAGAAGGTTTTAGAAGCCTGTTTTTCCGGTGAGGCCGTTGAAATGATATTCGGTGATAATTCGACCATCGTAATCAAAAAAAAGGTTCTGGTCATGAAACCTCCTGTGCAGGTGATTGTAGTAACAGGTATGATCACTGATGCCAAAGGGATCGGTTTGCCTGGGGTTAGTGTGCTGGTAAAGGGCACCAAGACCGGAGTCGTTTCTGATAATAACGGGAACTACTCCATTAAAGTGGCTGATGAAAAAGCCGTATTGGTGTTTTCTTTTATTGGGATGGTGAGCCAGGAAATAAAGGTAGGGGAAAGAACGATGATCAATGTGACTATGGCCGATACGCCACAATCACTTGGTGATGTGGTCGTAGTGGGTTATGGCTCGCAGTCGCGTACAACCGTTACCTCTTCAATTACCAAAGTAGAAGGAAAAAATATTGGCAACCAGCCCGTAAGTACGCCAGGAGAAGCATTGGCAGGATTGGCCGCAGGTGTACAGGTGCAATCTGATCAGGGCGGCAAACCAGGTGCAGCACCGACTATAAGGGTACGTGGGGTAAGTTCGCTAAGCTCATCTAATGATCCATTATATGTGGTAGATGGTTATCCACTGGAGACTGCTGCAAATTTTAACCTGATCAATCCCAGCGATATCGAATCGATTGAGGTACTGAAAGATGCAGCATCGGCAGCCATTTACGGCTCTAGGGCTGCCAATGGTGTTGTTTTGGTTACAACCAAAAGAGGTAAGGCAGGAAAAACGGTATTTTCGGTTTCAGCCTATTCTGGTATACAGGAAGTAAACAAGTATATTGATGTTTTAAGTAAAGATCAATATGTACAACAGGTAAAAGCCTTAAGCCGGATTAAAAATTTACAGTATCCGGCTATTTTGGATGGCGATATTTCAGCACTTCCTGATGTAGACTGGCAAAAAGAAATTTTCAGGACAGCACCGATCAGAAGTTTTGAGTTTAATGCTTCTGGTGGTAGCGAAAAAGTTCGCTTTAGCGCATCAGCAGGTGTTTTTAAACAAAAAGGCGTTTTAATTGGTACTGAATATACAAGGTACAATACCCGTTTAAATCTGGATGCAGACATTGTTAAAAATGTGAAATTTGGATTTTCAGTTTCTCCGTCATTTTCAGAACAGTATAGGCAGCCATCATCGGGCCAGGCGAGTGGTGCCGGAGCAAATCCGAACGATTTTATTATTGGCGTACCAGGATTACTTGCCGATTTAAACTTACCAAGTCCGCTTAACCAGGCTTTAACGTTTCAGCCTATCGTGCCAGTATATAGAGCGAATGGTGATTTTGCACAACCTTACGACAGAGAATTAAACTATAATCTTTCTCCAACTGCTGTATTCTCGGCATCCAACTTTTATAATCCTGTGGGGATACTTAGCCAGTCTATTAACCGATCGAGAGCTTTCAGAACTTTAAGTAACGCGTTTTTAGAATATACACCAATAGCAGGTTTAAAACTAAAAACCTACATTGGCGCAACTTTGGAAAATGAGCAGGTTCATGGTTATATTCCAGGTACTATGGCTTATAGCTCAGCACCTACAGCATCAGGAGCAAGCCCTCAATTGGCAGGTATTTTTGCTTCGGACAATGTCCGCAATAGTTTCGACTGGGTATGGGAAAATACAGCTACATATGATAAGCAACTTGGAAAACACCATATTAACATATTAGGGCTGTTTTCTGCTCAAAAATATGAGTCGCAGATCAATTACACTGCAGGTTTGCCTGGAACATTTATCACCACCTCGGTTCAGAGCCCTTTGGCCTCGCCTAACACCGTTGGTACCGAGCGTTTTGATGCCAATACTTTCGTTTCTTATGCTGGTAGGTTTACCTACGATTACAATAAAAAATACTTGTTCACCGCCGCTGTACGTCAGGATGGTTCATCGCGTTTTGGTTCAAATAATAAATTTGCCGTTTTCCCATCTTTTTCACTTGGTTGGAGGCTTGCTGAAGAACCATTTCTAAAAGAAGCTTTATTAAAAATAGGTATCAACGAATTTAAACTTAGAGGAGGTTATGGCCGTACAGGTAATGCCAATATTGGCAGTTTTACTTATGTTAATCAGATTAATTTAAATACAAATTATGCATCAGGCAATACCAGACTTTTTGGTACACAGCAAGCAGGCTTTGCTAATCCCGATTTAACCTGGGAGAAGAACGACCAAACCAGTCTTGGAACTGACATTGGCCTGTTGCAAAATAGAATCGTTTTAACTTTCGATTATTTTATCCGTAACTCTAACGGAATGCTGCTTAACAAAGCTTTGCCCTTAGCCATTGGTTATACATCGTCATTGCAATCGAGTGTTTACAACTCAACTTACCAGGCTAACTTAGGTAAACTTCAAAATAAAGGTTTTGAGTTTACGGCCAATACCAACTTTAAACTTGGAGCTGTAACCTGGAATGCAAATGCCAATTTCTCGACTTACAAAACCAAAGTGTTGGATTTAGGAGGTCCGAGTGCATTACCAGCAGTTAGGGCAATTAACGGATGGAATAATGTATACCAGGTAAAAGTTGGCGATCCATTAGGTTATATGTATGGATATGAGATTATAGGTGTATTTAGAAATGCCAGCGATCTGGCCAATCATGCAAAAGCTACCTCAGGTAATAATATTGGAGATCCAATTATCAAAGATCAGAATGGAGATGGGAAGGTTGATGCTAACGATGTGACTAAATTAGGGCATGGATTACCGGACTTTACGTATGGGTTGACCAATAGTTTTCAGTATAAAAACTTCGACCTGAGTATTTTAGTTCAGGGTGTGCAAGGCGTGAATATTATTAATGGTAACAACAGGCAAACCATTACGGGTAATCACAACCAGAACTCATTGGCTAAATATTTTAATAATTATTATGATCCTGCATTTCCTGATAGGGACGTGCTTTATGCCAGTCCTATAGCTACAGGAGCATTGCCCGGGCCTGCATTGACCAATTTAGCTGTCGAAAACGGTTCATACTTACGTGTTAGAAACATTACCTTGGGTTACAGGCTTAGTGATAATTTACTGCGCAAACTATCTATCCAGTCTGCAAGGTTATATGTAACTGCTCAAAACCCATTTCTGATAACTAAATATTCTGGTTACAATCCCGAGGCGAACATTATGGGAGGAGATCCTACAACACCTGGAGTAGATCAAGGTACATACCCTACTGCACGCACTTTTATTTTAGGTATCAATTTTGGCTTTTAACCGCATTAATAAAAATGATCATGAAAATTTATAAAATCATCATATGCTGTATATCCTTGCTTACTTTAAGCATGGTTATTACTTCCTGCAAAAAGTCTTTTGTAGAATTAACACCAAAGGGAATTGTTCCTGTAAATACTTTTTATGCTACAGAGATAGATATAAAATCGGCGCTTACCGGTGCATATAGCAGTTTGCGTCCTATTTATAATGAGCAATATGGCTTTGGCGAACTCCCTTCAGATAATGCCCAAACTTATGGCGAAAGCGAAGTGCTTTACGGTGAGCAGGATAAGCTCACCTGGACTGCCAATTCTACCAATTTACAGAATGCATGGGCCAGATTTTACGCTACCATTGCTTATGCCAATATTGTGCTTGACCACGTTGCTACACCACCAATGACTACTGCTAACCGTAATGGCTACATTGGACAGGCAAAGTTTCTTCGTGCTTTAATGTATTTTAATTTAGTTAGGATGTTCGGCGGGGTTCCGTTGGTATTAAATGAGATTACCTCAGAGCAACAGGCTTATTCATACAACAGGGTAAGTGCTGCTGCGGTTTATGCCCAGATAGAAAAAGACCTGGCTGAGGCCGCTGCCGTATTACCTGCAAGCTATACAGGTGCTGATATTGGCCGTGCAACGAGTATTGCAGCTAATGGACTGCTTGGTAAAGTTTATATGTTTCAAAATAAATTTACCGAAGCCGAAACCATTTTAGCAACCGTGGCTGCAACTGCAGGTACATTATTGCCTTATGATCAGATTTTCGGATTGGGAAAAGATAATAACAGAGATATTATTTTCTCCGTTCAATATCTTGGAGGTGGTTTTGGTGAGGGAAATACATTTGCCCGTAGCTTTGTGCCGCAACCATCGGGCACAACCATTACTGCTGTAACCGGTAACAGTAACAACAGCGGGACAAAAGATTTATATGATACTTTTGAAGCAGGGGACAATCGCCTAAATACGGCAATTGGCGTATATAGTGCAGGGACTTTGGTGTATTATTATGCTAAAAAGTTTGTATATCAGACCGTTGGTGCCAATAGTGAAGGAGATAACGACTGGCCGGTTTTACGCTACAGCGATATTGTTTTATTATATGCCGAAGCCTTAAATGAAAATGGTAAAACCCCTCAGGCACTTACGCAACTAAACCTGGTCCGTACACGCTCTAATCTAACTGCTAAATCTGGACTATCACAGGCTGATGCAAGAACAGCTATCCAGCATGAAAGAAGGGTAGAGCTTTGCTTTGAAGGGGAGAGATGGTTCGATTTGATCAGATGGGGGATAATGGTCAATGTAATGCAGGCCCATAAAACCAATTATGTATCGGCAAACGGCTTAATTGGAAATGTAGTGCCAACATTAGCATTATATCCTATACCCACCAGGGAAATCCAGTTAAATCCCAAATTAACTCAAAACCCAGGATATTAATCCAGGAGAATCTTCCTGAGCCATCATTGTGCTCGGGAAGATCCTTTATCCAGGCAGATCAACTAATTTGATTTTTAATTGTTAGCTTGAAAAATACCCCTTGTGCTCCTCAGCGCATTGCTCTAATGAAGCAATTTATAACTACGGTAGAAATTTAGAAATTTTCAGGTATTTAAGTGAAATCTGGCTGGTTGTTCAGCTAAATGGGGTTTATCTGATCATGCCTCAAGTAATTTTTTTAGGATTTTGGTATTCCTGGCTGTGATTTTTTTGTCCAAAAGGTCTGTCCAAAGATCACCTTTTTCCAATAACCTGGCATTGATGGTATCAATTGTAAAGTCGGTAGGTTTTAGCTTTAGTGTTAGTTCGTCCCATTCCAGAGGGGTTGAGACCGTTGGTAATTTGGCGGGACGCACTGAATAGGCGCAGGCCAGCGTATCGGCTTCATCGTTTTGGGAAAAGTCTACGAACAGTTTATTTCCACGATGATCAATGGAAACTTCTATTGTAGCGATTTTTGGCACACGTTTCTGGATTTCAGCGCAGATGTGTTCAGCCAGGTTGCGGGCCTGCGGAAAGCTGAAGCCCTTGCAGGGGATAAAAATATGGATTCCCGTTTTGCCCGAAGTTTTAACAAAGGCAGTAAGCTTGTGCTCATCAAAGTACTCCTTTGCTGCAAGGGCTGTTTTAACAGTCTTTTTAAAGTCCTCATCTGAGGGATCAAGGTCAATTGCAATGAAATCGGGTTCCAAGGGGTTTTTTGTAGTTGAATTCCAGGGATTCAAGTCTACACAACCCAGGTTAATCAGCCATATCAGTGCAGGAAGGTTATTGCATACCGCATAATCGATCAGATTGGCCTTGCCTGCAACTTTGTGTTTACGTTTAGTGGAAAATATATCGAGGAAGTCTGGTTGATGTCCTTCCATATCTTTGATGTAAAAGCCAGGTGCCTGTGCAGAAAGATTTTTAATGTGCAGGAACAATGGCCGGTTTTTCAGGTAAGGCAGAACGTAAGCAGCTACACTATTGTAATAATTAATCAGTTGCGCTTTGTTAGTGCTTTTCCAAAGCTTTTTTTCTATGTTGGTCAACTGGAGGCTTTGTTTTTCTACTTCGATTGTGCCTTCCGATTTGATCTTTTCTTCAAAGACCTTGCACCAATTGCTCTCTTTCGACAGCAGGCCCCGGGTTGATCTTTTGTTTTTAGATTTTGGAAAGAGTTCGCCTACGGTCTGATGTTTATGCTGCGGCTTCGAGCTGGTTTGAGTGTGCTCATCTTCATCCAATTGTTCGGGGTTTAATGACTCCTTATCATTTTCTTCCGGCTGATCAAGATGTGTAGTACGGTTGCTTTGCCAGACCTTTGAATGATTGTCTACGGCTACTTCCAGTAATGTGTTTCCCGAAATTACGGAGCGGTCTTTTTTGGTAATGTCCATTTGCAGTTCATGACCATCTTTAACTTTGGTCAACAGCCATGAGTTCCGTCCTTCTTCCTCTTCTTTAATGCGCGTGAGGTTAAATTCCCCTTTGAGTTTTTTTCCGTGAAGAATGATGCTTAATGAATTCTTATAATAGTGGGAGAGCAACCAGTGTTCCTGCGCGCTTTTGCCTTTGATCTTTTCGGCTGGTTCATAAGTTCTGTTATCCCAAACGAGGACAGTACCGCCGCCATACTGGCCTTCGGGAATAATGCCTTCGAAATCTTTATAGTCATACGGGTGATCTTCAACCGCCATGGCCAGGCGGTGGTCTTTTGGATTCATGGAAGGTCCTTTGGGAACTGCCCATGATTTAAGTACCCCACGCATTTCAAGCCGGAAATCATAGTGTAGGTGCGAAGCGTCATGTTTCTGAACAACGAAGATCAGCTTTTCGCTGTCCGTATTGCCGCCTTGCGGCTCAGGTGTCTGATTAAAAGATCGCTTTTGCCGATAGGTTTCCAATTCTGATTTGCCGGCATTTTGTTGAGCAGGATCATCAGGCGTATAGCCGTTTCTGCTTTGATTTTGATCATACTCGTAAGGTGTTGTTTGTTCTACAATAATGGCTTCTACCTGATCCGCCTCTTTGGGTACTTCCCGTACCACATCTTTGGGGTTTTTGTCTTTTCGGAAACCCAAAAAAGTAGCGGGTTTTCTGATCCTGCCAGATTTTGTCCAGGTCGCAAATTCAAAATTGGCCACCAGTGTTGGTTTCACATAATGGGTCTTGGCGCCTTTGGTATCCAGGATCTCATTAACAAAAGGCGATTTTTCGGTTTCAACTGCCTGGAGCATTTTTAATATGCCTGGCATTTCTGATTGTTTGTAGCCTCCGCCTGATCTGCCGATCCAGTGGAGTTTGCCGTTTTCATAAGCACCAAACAGCAGGGCGCGGAATGAACGTGACTTATCAGACTCCGACCAGCCTCCAATTACGAATTCCTGCCGTTTACGTGTCGGTACTTTAAGCCAGTTGTAGCTCCGGTCTCCGGGCACATAAGGGCTGTGCTTTTTTTTGGCGACAATTCCTTCCAGATTATCCTGGAGTGCATTTTCATACAGTTCCTTGCCATCCTCAAAACTCTCGCTAAACAGAAAAGTTTCATCGTTTTTTACCAGTGTCTCCAGCAGTTCTTTGCGCTGAAAAAGTGGCAATTCCATCAGATTATTTCCATCCAGAAACAGCAGATCGAAAACGCAATAACGAATCGGTGAACGTTTGCCATTATAGAGCTGCAAGGCATCGAAATCAGGTTTGCCTTCTTCATTCAATACCACTATCTCACCGTCGATCATTAGCTCATGACCGAGGTTTTCCAGGGCTTCGGCAATCAGCGGGTATTTTTTGGTATAATCCAAACCGCTGCGTGAATTCATCCTGATTTTTCCGTTCTCTACCTTTGAAATGATCCGGTAGCCGTCCCATTTGATTTCATACAGGTATTCTTCATTTTCAACAGGGGCTTTGACCAATGTACACAGCATTGGATCAACATGCTCGGGCATGGCGCCACTATCGACTCTATTTGTACTCCGCTTTGCCATACGTCTTGTCTTCACGCTGAAAATCTATTTTCAATTTCATCTCTTCAGCTACATTCATCTGTTCAATTACGCTCTATTCTATAAGTTAAACATTCCAAAATCCGGCAGGTTTTAACAAGCTATCAATTCCAATCGTTTACAGCCCTGTTGAACTATTTGTAAATAAGGCAGTTCTGATTAGAAAATTCATTTATGATAGAATCATTGAACCAGATGGGAGATCAATTTACTTGAGGAGTGGTAAACTATGAAAAATATTTATCCCTATCTTTTCCACGAATGAGGGGTCATTTGCCTATCATAATGTTCAAGGGATGCGAGAAGGCTTTTTCAGCCGACAGCCTGGCCTGTTTTTCGGGGAAGCAATCTTTATATCAGAATCACTGGCAGGAAAGATTGCTTCGTCGTTCCTCCTCGCAATGACGACCTTTCTTATGCAATCTATCAATGGTAGGGCTAATTTATGTTATAAAAATCAATATAAATGACAAGGGATTTTAATAGATAATAATCCGCGAAGAATCGTCATTCCCAGAGGTCAGTTTTTTGGCGAAAAACAGAGGAGTTGGGTGACAGGTAAGATAAATCGTCATCTCGACCGCAGTGGAGAGATCTTTTAACATAGTCCAAAGATCTCTCCACTCCGCATTTGCTTCGGTCGAGATGACGCCAATTTTAGAATCTGTCATTGGTAAATGATTGGGAACCACGAAGTGCTTATCGCAGATAATCGTAATGCCATAAGCTTTAAGATTCCCGCCTGCGCCTATCGTGTGGACACATCTTTTTTTAGGATGGTTTGGACATCATGCTAGCTGGCTTTAATAAACCACAGTCTTTACCGAAGAACGCCGTCAATCCCAAGTGGCAGAAGAATCAAAAAAACAGGTGTTAAAAAGAACAAGTAGCACTACCAAGCCTGAAACGCAGTGGTTTTGTGTTCTTATCCGCTGCATTTAAGGTTAAAAGGATATTGAACACAAAACGAAGTGCCACTGTTTTTTTGATGAGCGTGGGCGGTGAGAAGCCACATTGCTGGATTGACAAAGCGCTTTGGGTACTTTGGCGCTCCAAAGTACCTTGCCCCGCGGCAAAGAGCGTAATAAATCGATATTTGTGTTTAGAGTTACTTAATAGCAGGAAAGATGCTGATCCCGAAGCTTCGGGACAGCATGACGATCGCCTTAGAGAAAAGGGCTAAAAACAAATCTAATTAGCAGAGATGTGTCCACAAGATAGGCCTTCGCGGGAATGATGACCCCTCTATAGAAAACTGTCAAATGATAGCTTGTCGAAGGAATAGTTAAATACACTTGTTTGTATTTCGACTACTAGTCCCGATTTTCATCGGGAGACTCAACATGATAAATCTGCAGCTAAAGAATTTCAATACTTGAATAAAAATTACCTAGTTATTGGCTTGTTTTAACGTAAAATCAAGGTAGACGGAGTGGCGGCCATAAGTTTCGTAAAAAGGTTTAAAAACAACATCCCCGATTGTGAATTCTAGTTGTTCGGGATTGCCTTTTATCGATTTGCTGATGTCTTCTGCATCCAGCGTTATTTTGTGCCAATCTTTTCTTGCATTTGGTTCCTGAGCTGCAAGCAATATTGGGCCATAAAATAAACTCGCTATATTTTGCTGATCCATTACTGGATCCAGATGAAATTGGAAGGGCATTTTCAATTCTATAACATCCCCGTTTTTCCAATTTCGGTTTATTTTCAGGTAGCTGCCAGGCTCAGCTTCAAATTTTTCTTCTTTACCATTAATTTTTACAAAAAAACCTTTAGTTGCCCATCCAGGTACCCTCACGTTAATTTCAAATTTCCCACTACCGTGAATGGTTAAACTGGTATGATCTTCTTTTGGGAAGTTCGTTTTCTGCACAAGCGTAACATTGCGTTCTTTCCATTTTAGTGTGGATGGAATGTAGAGATTTACATAAAGTCCTTTATTGTCTTTACTCTTAAAATAAATGGTGTTTTGAAGTTTTGTACTACTTTCGATTGCTGTACCGTTGCAGCAAGTAAAACCAGTCATATCGGCGTTGCTAAATTGCTTAACAGAACCTGGCCTAAGCGGCACATGATAGGTATTAGCCGGGTTATCTTTTGCTACAGAAGCCAGAATATGATTGTATAAACCGCGCTCATAGTAATCCATTAATTCTCCGCGTTGATCAAAAAGAAACAAGTCGCTGGTTAATTTTAACATATTATAAGTAGCACAGGTTTCGTTCTGCCCTCCATCCGAGAAACCGTTTTCATACAAAGTTGAGGGTTGACTTATAAAGCATTCTGCATTTGCCGGGTTACGTGCGCCTGCCACACCTCCAATACTGTACATATAATCATTTACCGTTTTGTACCAGAAGTTATCTGCTATTTTATAGTATTCCGGATTGTGAGAAACGTTGTACATTTCTATACTTCCAACAATTTGGGGGATATGCTGGTTAGCGTGCAAGCCACGGAATAAATCAACATTTTTTGCTAAACCGTGTGAATGATTCGTATCACCAAAAAATACTTTTACATTATCAAATAATTGAGCTGTTCTTAAGTATTTCTGATCACCGGTAATTTGATACAAACGAGCCATCGAATCGTTCATGCCGCCATATTCGCCAGCGATATAAGTGTTCCACATTTTGATCAGGATTTCTTTTGGCAGCTGGCTCAAACGGGCGTAAACCCAATCGCTCATATGGGTTGCTATTTCGAGCGATTTTTTGTTTCCGGTAACCTGATATACATCAATTAAGCCAGCTAAAATTTTGTGCAAGGTGTAATAAGGAGCCCAAACCTGGGTCTTTTGTCCACCGTATTTTGCTCCTTTCTCTAACATAATAAATTGATCGGGAGGATAAGCACTAATAAATCCTTTTCCCCAATTCCAATAGTCGTTGCGAATGCCTGTTTCACTTAAATCAGAATCATATGCTGATTTCCCAGGACCAAAGGGAACAGCAGTTGGATCGTAAACACTGGTGCTGCCGGCTGTTTTTGGTTTTCCAGATAATTGAGATAAATCATACAGAACATCAACCATATAATTTATTTTTTTATGGAAATTTGCCTGAAGAGTTTTGTCGTATCCTGTACTTGCATAGGCCTGAGCAATGGCAGAAAGGTAATGACCGGTGGCATGTCCCCTCAACTTAGTATCCTCGCTATCCCAAACGCCCAAAGGTTTTGTTCCTGCTGGTTGCTTTTGTCCGAAAGCCTGACGAAACATATATAAAAAGGAATTGGGATCGGTTTTAACAAGTGTGTTTATAAACTTATCGCGGTTTTCGATAAATTGGGTTTTGTGGCCTGATGCATCGTCGCCTAGTTCTACCTGATCCAGGTTAAAAGGTTCTAGTTTTGAAGCCGGTAAAGCCAATTTGTTTGCTTTTTTTATGGTTACAAGTGCTTTTGGTTGAAAATCTGTTCCTGCAATGCGGCCTGTAACTGTGTATTTTCCCGGCTTAAGAACCGCAGAATTGTCCAAATCTGATGGCCATATTACGCGTACTTTGGGCCCTTTAACCTGGTCTTTATAAATCCCTTTTACAAAGGCAGGTAGTCTTGGTAAATTCCCGACCTCAGTTTCTACTTCTACATCATCTACCTTTATTAAATATGCATTATAGAGTTGAGGTTGATCTGAAGTAAAATGTTGCAAATTATCCTCAGTTTTACCAACATTTACGGCACTTTCCTGACTGTTATTAAGTGAATTGTTGTAAATTTTATTTATTTGCCTGCTGCTTAAGGGAACGCGGTAAATGCGAAAGTCGTGTATCATCGCGTTAAGATTTGGGTCGCCTTTTAATAATGATTTCCCAATATAAAAAAACTTTGAATCTCCTTTTTGCTGACCAATTATCGTAGTTAAATCGGAAGGAATATCTTTTGTTTCGCTAACAGGTTTACTATCCACATAACTCACCATAGTTTTTGAGGGTACATCTATAACAATTGTAAGATACACCCACTTGTTCAATGCTATAGAAGAAGAGCTTGCACCATCTTTATTATCTGAGGTTATAAAAGCCTGATATCCTTTCTTTGTAATTGTTCCAACCGGTGCTGCAAAGAAATGTTTGTTAGGGTTAATTCCAAAATCAAAAAAGCGTTGCCCGGGTTTATCTGAACGTAAATATATCCATCCTGAAATGCTAATCGATTCAAGATCTGTAAAGGTTTCTGCCGGAAGCGTGATAAAAGAATTGTTTTCTCCGGAAAGTGACAAAACTTTTCCAAATTTACTATCGGTAACAAATTTTATATTATTGCCTTCATATTTCCCATGTAAATTATTACGAGACCAGTCTTTAACGTCTCCGTTAAATACATAACGTGCAATCATTCCTGTTTCTCCAATTCCATCTAATATCTGATCGCCATTTTGGGCCCTGGCATTAATAACGGTTTGGGTCAAAACAAAAAATAATAGCGAACGCAAGATCAATGTGTACATTTTCATATTTAATCATTTTCATTAATAAACGCTGAGCTATACGTTTACTAAATTTTTATAAAATTAGGAGGAAATTTCTGCTATCTATAAGTTTATTTTAGCTAACAGATACCTAATATTAACTGGTATTTTACTAGGTGCATCCAGGTTAAGGAGTAGTAAGAACACAAGACAAGATAAAACATTAAATAACAATTGGCTTTATTGGCTAATCAATGAGACCAGGTAAGCATCACTCAGCCAAAAGTGAAGGGGATTGAACGTATTTACTTCTTGGGTGAGAATTCAGAAAAGTAACAGAATCAATTTTTTTAATAATTCTTTCTTTCCGAAATCCATCCTTTAACTATTGATGTGCTATTTATTAACAAAATAGCCTATTCAGACGGTTATACGCAACAATTTGGCATTTTATAATGTTTGTTTATAAAATGGATCAAAAAATAGAAGGTTATTACGCTGGTACAAGTGGACTGCTATTGCCTGTGCCCAATAAACTGCATTATCCCGAGGAATTCAGGGAACGGTCTAGATTGTGCTATTATGGCTCGTTGATGAATAGCATCGAAATTAATAGCTCGTTTTATAAAATTCCGATGGCCTCCACGGTAAAAAAATGGAGTGAAGAGGTTCCGGATGATTTTCGCTTTACCTTTAAACTTTTTAAGGGTATTACTCATTCTCCGAAGTTGGGGTTTGATACTGCGGATATCGCGAAGTTTATGGAAGTAATCGCTAATGCTGGTCATAAAAGGGGATGTATCCTGGTTCAGTTTCCACCAAGTATAAGAATAGCCGATTTTCCCCAGCTCTCTCGTTTAATGACGAGTCTTCGCGAGTTTGATCCGGAAAATAAGTGGAAGATTGCATTGGAATTCAGGCATGCTTCACTTTATGTGGAAGAGGTTATGGAGTTACTGGCGGAAAATTGCCTTGGCATGGTCACTCACGATAAGGGGGCTGCACCAAGCGCCTTAGATGACACCGATAGCGATTTTCGTTACCTGAGGTTTCACGGACCAGGTGGCAATTATAGGGGCAGTTATCCTGAAGATGTGCTTGCCGAATATGCGAGTTATATTGTTGATTGGTTATCGGAAAAAAAACAAGTTTTTGTTTATTTTAACAATACAATGGGGGATGCCTATGGAAACTTTAACACCTTAAGAGATTTTGTCAGGGATCTTATTTAATGTTTGATCCGCTCGAGCTTTTTTTGCACTACAGGCAATCTTTTTTGCCACCTTTTGATGATCTCATTTTCAATGACCGGAAGTCCTTTTTTACCAAGTAGCCCCAGGCTTATCGCAAGTTCTCTCGTATCTCTTGCTTTTGCGGGATTTTCCTCAATATAATGCTGCTGCTGCGTTTCAATTTCCTGCTCGAGCGCATGGATTGCTTTTTTAATCAGTGAAATTTCTTTAGAGTACTCATGTAGTTTTCTATAAGTCATGATCAGCCGGTTGTTTGCATCAATATGGGCAGGATTGCGCTTTAGCAAAAGCAGATATTGCTTAACAGCCTCTTTTAGCTGTCCATCTCGTTCGGCCTGTCTGCCCAATTCAAAATACGTCGCTTCCCGGATTCTTTTACTGCTCATGTTATCAAGATGAATATAACAATCATAACAGTTGATTATAGAAAGATGTTTGGAGGTTTTATTCAGGCGTATAGATAGTATATTTCAATAAAACAGGTCCCTCCGGTCGTCAATCTCAGCACACATTAAATGATTAAAATTCTTCCAGCTGATGGGTTGTTCAGTTTTTGAAGACAGATAATCTATGAGCATGAATAAGAACCCCTGTGTTTTTATGCTTCTTTTTTATCTGGTAGCTTCCAGATATTAACAAGTACCTGCCATACAACAAAATAAATTAGGTATTGCCCTGATTGGGATTGATTTTACCTCAGTTTATTAAATTTTAAATAACGATAACTATGGGCTTGTTTTTAAGCTCGTCGTTATGCCTTCACGAATCATCGGGATCAGCATGTTTTTTTTGCCAAAAAACAATCCTGAAAATAAATTACCTTCTGTAAGCTCGCTTAAGGCCCGGTTTACTTTTTAGTTTTCCAATCCGCTACACCAAAAGCACAGATTGGGCGGGTTGGTTAAAATACTAATGTTATGCATCAATATACAACGGAAATCTAGGTTACGCTTCGTTTATATTTACATCCTGATCCATCAAGTCTGGTTTTTGTAGGCTGGGATATCAACATTAATTATGAAAAACATTTATCTAAACCTCTTCATTCTTTTTCTCCTATGCTGCTCTTTCCAACCTGCAATGGCGCAATCTCAGCATTTAGCCAGGGGGCAGGGCAATCCTGTTATACCAGGTTATTTTGCAGATCCAACGGTGAAAAAATTTAGAGATACTTATTATATTTATGCAACAACCGATGGCAATGGAGGCGGATTTGGACCTTCGCAGGTGTGGACTTCAAAAGATTTTGTGAACTGGACCATGCAGGATATGAACTGGCCAACAACCCACCATTACTGGGCACCGGATGCAACACAAGGGCCTGACGGAAAGTATTATCTATACTACTGTCAGCCAGTTGAAATATTCGGTGCATCTTCAGCAACACCGGTTGGTCCATGGACATCGCTTTTAGCACCCGGAAAACCAATAGTTTCAAATTTTATGGTACCCAAGGTGATTACACTTGACGGACAGACTTTTAAAGATGACGACGGTAAGTATTATATGTATTGGGGCACCTGGGGCATTTATCCGGGCCATGGGTGCGGTGTTGGCTTATTGAATGACGACATGAAGTCGTTTTCAAAACTTGCGCAGATCCCAAATACCGATGCAAAAGACTTTTTCGAGGCTCCATTTGTATTCAAAAGAAAGAATATTTATTATCTCACTTATTCATCTGGCTATTGCGAAGATGGAACTTACAGGGTACAGTATGCAACTGCAACCAATCCGATGGGACCTTTTAAGTATGCCCAGGATAATCCGATCCTCGCCACAAATGGCGATGGAACGGTGCATGGGCCAGGGCATCAGTCTGTTCTGCAGCAGGGAGATGATTTCTACCTGGTTTATCACCGGCATAATAACCCACACAACGACGGTGGCTATCACAGGCAGGTAGCGGCGGATAAAATAATCTTCGATGAAAAAGGAAACATACTGAAGCTGGTACCTACACATTCCGGAATCGGCTATTTGGCAAAAAATGCGAATTCGCATCCAAATCTGGCGCTGGGCAAAACTGCTGTGGCCTCTTCATCTTATGATCAGGATTTTAAACCAGAATTTGCATTCGATGATAATAACGGAACTTTATGGAAAGCCAAAAATAATATCGGTCCCTCATGGCTCCAGATCGATTTAGGCAGAGCTTATAATGTTAAAAGTGTGCACACTCAATTTGAATATGCTACCTGGTACTATCAATACAAAATTGAATATTCACTCGATGGCAAAACATGGGGACTGTACATGGATAGGAGTAAAAACACCAAACATGGGAGTCCGATGATCGATTTTGGAAACGTTAAGGCCAGATATCTGCGGACAACAATTTTACGGACAGAATATCCGGGCTTAAATAAGGCGATATGGAATATTAAGGTTTTCGACAATGCCGAATATAATCCGGTAATGAATACCAGCATCAAAAAATGGGAATCTTTGCAACGTTTCGAACCGAAGGGACTGTTAGTGGATCTGAACTTTGATCATCTTCGGATAGGATCAATAGCAGCCCATGTTCAAAATAATGGAAAATTAGCCGGTGTGTTTTCTGCTAACGGAACAAATAAGCCGGTTACTTCAATGATAGGTGGAAAGAAAGCTTTGGTTTTCTCTGGCACCGAGCGCTTATCATCATCCGTTCGTGCACCTTCATCTATGCTGGGGAACAGCAGTTATAGTGTGAGTATGTGGGTGCTGAACCCAGAGATTGGTAAAGAAGAAACAATCGTTTCTTGGACAGGTAGGGGTGGTGTTAATTTAAGTAATGCTGCGGTAGGTTATGGGAATAGTAAAGGTGCAGGCGCTGCCACCCATCTAGGCTGGGCTGATTTAGGATACAGGAATTTACCGAACGCTAATGAGTGGCATCTGATTACCATGGTTTTTGATGGGACAATGGAACGCATATATGTTGATGGGAAATTGGATAGGGCAGAAAGAAGGATGCTTTTTGTGAATAATCTTACCAGATTTCTTGTTGGAGGCAATGATGATGGAACCTCGGGGTTTTCTGGTGCATTAGCCTCCCTAAAAATTTATGATGTTCCATTAACCGATGCACAGATTAACAAAGCTTATACAAAAGGATTAGACAATAGTACAGCGGTATATGCAGATGCAAAAAACCTTGAATATGGGAAATTAGCAAACTGGCCCAATAATGGGGCAGCTTTGGGAGAACTGGTGTGTAAAGGGAATGTGGAAGTGGCCGATGTTAATGGGAAAATAGCTGCTGTATTGGCCAATGGTAGTAAAGTCCTCATGGGAGATAGAATTATAAAAGAGGTCGATTTTTCAAAACCATTTAGTGCTGTTTTTTCTCTTTTGCCTGCTCTTGGTTCAAAAACAGATCTGTTTTTTGGTAAAGGAAATAAAGCCGTAAGGATAGTGGGCAACGGAAGGTGGCAACAGGTAATCTGTTCTTTTTCTCAGGGCAAGTTCCAGGTGTTCATCAACGGTAAACCGACCAGTTATGCACTGGTCCGTAATAATCAAAGCGACCAGCGTATTTTGATTGAATCTTCTGGCGGAAGACCAGGTGCTACAACAGCAATATCATCAATTTCTATATATAGTTTTGGCCTTGATCATCCTGGTTGCTTAAAAGAATTTAATTTTTGGGAACAAACCTTAAGCACTAGCAACTTAAAAGCATCATTTGCCTCAAAGCCATCAGCGGTTACGACAAATATGGTCTACATGGTTGCAGATAAACCTAAACTGCCAGGCAGTGATCTCGAATATCTTTTTCAAAACGATAAAGATAAAGGGGATGCAAAATGGGTGCGGTCATCAGATTATATTGATTTTTCGGTCTTTCCACAAAGTAATTATAGTTATACAGTGAAAATCAGGGATAATTTTGGAAATGTTACCCAAACGTCTCTTCCCTTTGTTGTTAGAACAGATTCTTCACAATTTTCGATCAGAAAACAGAGTGGGGTGGCCCGGTCAGTTCCGGCAACAAAAGATGGCCTGTCAGGGACTTCCTGGGATGGTTTATTAGGAAATGCAGATACCGTTACACAACAATCGGGTATCCTAAAGATGGTTTCGCACAATACATTTTGGGATGGATCGGAGTCAACGGGGCCCTTTGCCTACCACAATGTGGAGGGTGATTTTATCGCCGAGGTAACGCTTTCAGATATGATGGGGCTCAGGGAGAAGAAAGCTTATGGTGCAAATGAGGCAGGTATAATGGTTAAAGCTTCAACAAATGGAAGAATGCTTTTACAAAACGGCATTATGCCTGGCTGGGGCGTTGGAAATATTGTTACCGACCTTGGGAATGGTGGCAGAAGGCAGACGAACAACCTCTCTGGATGGGCTTTTTACAAACATCTGCAGATACAGCGGGCAGGAAATACATTTTTTATGCGTGGCAGCAGTGATGGAAAGGCTTGGGTAGATCTTCCCGGCAGCCCGGTAAAAAGAGATGATCTGGGAACTGGCTTACAGGTTGGCGTTTACCATGCTACCTATGGTGATGCTTCTGGTGATGCATCTTTTAGCGGTTTTAAGATTATCCAAAAGAAATAAGCGAACATTGATACGAGGCTGTATCATAAATATAGAATTGTCATCCTGAGCCTGTCGAAGGACCTGTTTAAATATCTTGAAAGGCGTTTCGACTACTTGTCCCGATTCTTTCTATTGTGTGGACACATCTACATCAGCCTATATTTGTTTTAGCACATATTCCTAAGGCGATCGTCATGCTGTCCCGAAGTTTCGGGATCAGCATCTTTCCTACTATTAACAGATTTCTGATTCCCTATAAATACTAGCTTGGAGATAAATTTGTTGTTTTCCGCTCTTTGCTGCCGGGGCATGGTAGTTTTTCGCACATCATGTTGTTTTTATCTGTGCTCAAGAATGCTAGCGCATTTTGGAGCGCCAAAGTACCCAAAGCGCTTTGTCAATCCAGCAATGTGGCTTCTCACCACCCCACGCTCATCAAAAAACAGCGGCACTTTGTTTAATCAGTTTTTGTTTGTGTTTTCTTTGGGCTGATTGAGCCCTTCGGGGTTTGTGTTCAATTCTCGTGAAAGCTTTGATCAGCGTTTATGAACACAAAACCACTGCGTTTTAGGTTTGGTAGTGCTATTTGTTCTATTCTGCACCTGTTTTTTGATTCTCCCGCCACTTGGGATTGACGGCGTCCTTCGGTAAAGACTGTGGTTTATTAAAGCCAGCTAGCATGATGCCCAAACCATTCTTGAAAAAGATGTGTCCACACGATAGGATTCTTCGGGAAGCTCAACGTGACAAATTCGAATGGAATTACAACTTTTGATACACCAACGTTAATCTTATTATTTTGATGCCGTAATGTTGTTTCCGGCTAAAAATACGGCAAGGGTTAAAACCGTTTAAAAAAAGTAATTATTTTGTTTTGACATTTGATTATATACTAGGCTTCGGGTTGCGTACAGGTTATTTCTTTTGTATCACAGATGTAATTTCTGCTACCGTGGTACCTTTAAGCTTAATTTGATAAGGCCATTGTTCGTCGTTTTCATCTTTTCCATCTGTAATATGTTCCCAGTGTGTAGTTGGTGCGCCACTTACCGCAAGCCATAAATATTGTGTGTTTTTTGGTACGGTAAACCTGGCTGAACCTTCGCTGGTATCATGGATTTTACCATAAACACGTTCGCCATTATATTTTACCGCAAGGAAACTGTACCGCCAACCGGCGTAAGCCAGGTTTACTTTCCTAAAACCATTTGCTCCTGCCAAACCTTTAAATTTTAGTTTGATTTCTGTTCCTTCTTCGGGGGTTTTTAATCTTATGCTGTTATATCCGTAGTTTTGTGGACAATTACCCGGCAATATCCGGTACCAGGCATCTGGCAATGAATCTAAAACTGTTGCATGTTGGTTGGCATAAGTTTTGGCTGCTTTTTTAGCCTGGTCTAAATCCCAGGTAATAAATTTAGCTGCAGCCTGATGCATTTCATCGTTAAAATTTTTCTGGTCCGTTCCCGTGATCCGTTTGTAGGCCATAACCGCATCTTCGCCTTTTAAAGCTTGTTGCCACAGCTTACCAATAAACTTAATTCCATGTTTGTTGGCCCAATACTCCAATACATATGGCGAGTGATATTGATTGGTCTCGTGCAGAAAGGCATAATGAGTTTTTTTTAGGTAGGCCTCCAAATGATAATTTTCAAAAGTCATCCATTCCGGATAAACATGCCAGAGCATAAATTGGGAGGTCATTTCGAAAATAGACTGCCCATGGCTTCCTTTAGCTGCCGAAGTAAAAGCCCAGGCCCCATCGGCACTAACCAGGTATTGAAACGAGTGGCCTATTTCGTGCACCAATGCGCCGAAAGGGGCTTTGCTGATACGGGCCAGGGGAGTCCAGGCAATGCCTATTTTATTTTCTTCGCCGCCACCAAATGCTGTGCCTTCCTTTCCCTTAAATACGAAAATCAAAAGTTTGTATAGATCGGTTACCGAGTTCCCTTTATTCACAAAACCCAGCGTATCCACATAAAAATTGTAAAACCGATCACACTCTTTTAAAACCTGATCCATATCCAAGCGGGCAGCAGGATCAGTATTTTTAGAGAGATCCGGCCCAAATTCTTTCGACCAGAAAATGGCAATATTATCTGATTCGACCATTCGTTTATAACTGAATTCATGTGCATCGTTGGTGAAATCATTTCCTTCGGGCACCATCCATATTTTAGCGGGAATATAACGTTGTTTTGGCGTGTTAACTGTTTTTGATAAGCCAGAATTCGTTTCCTGACCCCATACTGTGTTGCAGAAAACCATCACCAAAAGTAATCCTAAGGTTATTACCTGTTGGTAGTTTGGAGCGGATACCGATCTCTTAGTAAGTGATCTGTTAGATAATAAATAACACATATATACTGGTGTTTTTAAAAATTACTGATTTAGCTGTAATAATGAAATGTCTGGTTTAAAAAGAAAAACCCAGAGTCGTTTTGCCGATCTGGGTTTTATCTTCAACTAAACTAACTAAGGTTTTTTGGTAATACCAGGAATTTGGATGGTTACAGTGTAACTACCCGCTGATAATGCTTTGAAACCAAAAAATACCGGATTTGCATTCCTGTTTTCTACCGTAAACCTTGCAGGGATCCGGTAATAATTTCCTGTTCCATTATTTCCATCCTTAATAGGGAAACCGTTTGGCAGATCTATAAACTCCCATTCGAGTGCAGTTGTTGTTCTTACCACTGGGAAATATGGGTTCATTTGCGAAAAATTACCTCTATCTCCCCTGGTTACCACTTGCCCTGCGGAAGGATCAAAGGTGAGTCCATTCTTGTCTAAAAATACAAATCTGATTTTATTTGGTCCTTTATTATCATAGGTGATGGTAACCGGCAGCGTGCTCGAAGCCGAAAAGCCGGTTTCTGCTGCTGCATCAGAGGTGGTGAAAAATGGGCCGGCATCAAGTGTGTAATGGCTTTTCGGTAACAATTGTATTTTGCAGGCATTTAAAATGCTGCGTGTGCCTTTTATATTGGTAACCTCAACATCAATAACGTAATCTCCGGTTGCTACATTTGTTGTTGCCTGCGAAAGCGATATTCTGCCACCAATTTCATTCACTTCTAATGCCGTAGAAGGTTTGAGCACAATTTTTTTATTAACCAGTTCCACCGTTGAGTCGGCTGTAGTAATCTGCCCGTTAAATTGTTTAATGATATATTCTTTTAGCAATTCGGGTGCTGGTTGGCCCGTTGCCAGATTTCGTACAGCCAAAAGCTTAACTTTTACAGGCCCGGTTGAGCCATCCAGTTCAAGGGGTTTTGAGTTCGTCACATTTCCTTGTGTGGCAATCAAAGGGTTAGGACTGTAGTACATAAAATCGCTAATAAATCCTTTTTCTACCTTTGCGCAGCTCAGCAAAATGCCAAATAATGCAAGAACAGATATGGATGAAATGATATATTTTTTTTTCATGATTTTTTCTGTTGCAATTCTTATTAGAATCGGATGAATGTATGGTTGTTACTTAAAATATGCAGAATGCCGCCCGATGATGGTTCGATCCCGGTTGTTTGGCATTGCGCCTTTAAATCTATATTCGGATCATTGGGTTGTACAGGTGCATTTGGAGGATCAAGCCCGCCTCTTACTTTTACATAAAATAAATAATAAATCGGGCTTGAAGACCAAGATTCTGCGGGTTTTGGTTGTAAAATGCGCTGTACGGCAGTTTGTGTATTTGCAGCATTGGCCACAATTGTT
Organism: Pedobacter sp. W3I1; assembly: GCF_030816015.1. Taxonomy (NCBI): domain Bacteria; kingdom Pseudomonadati; phylum Bacteroidota; class Sphingobacteriia; order Sphingobacteriales; family Sphingobacteriaceae; genus Pedobacter; species Pedobacter sp. W3I1. The sequence continues at coordinate 4,280,297 of NZ_JAUSXN010000001.1, read as the reverse complement.
GGCTGAAGGGATGTGGAGTTTAATTCTATACGTGATTTTGCCAGGTACATACGCAGAGAATCTGCTTTAATATCCTTGTACATATCGTTTAACGTATAAGTGTTGTTCTCGTTAATGAGCCTTACAGAGTCGCGCTTTATCTTAATGTAGTTGTTAATAGAGTAGTTTGTAGGGGCAAAAAATGTAGCAGCACCATTAACCTCCTCTTTCATGTTATAATGGTCAATTACCATAATCAGCGTATCAAATAAATGATATTTGTGTTGTTTTAGGTAATCATATGTTGATAATGATGTCTTGTTTTCACTTAAGCCTCCATCAGTGAGGTAGCTGCTTTTTTTGCAGCTGGTAAAATATGTAAACCCCAGGCAACATATAAAAAAATATAATAGTTTATTTTTCATGGTTCTTAAAGCTTAGAACTCCAGAAAGGAGTTTGGGTTAGTTTTTTGTTTGTAATCATTAATGCAGGATCGATAGGCCAGTAATATTTCCCGGCTTCGAAATCAGATTTGGTCATTTTTTCATCTCCGAATTTTACGACCCCTGTTTTTCTTGCTAATCTTACCAAATCATAAAAGCGATGTCCTTCGAGGAAAAGTTCGCGTCCGCGCTCATCTATTATACCTTCAAACAAATTGGCATCTGTTCCGTCCCAGTTGCCTAAGCCGGCCTGGGCACGCACATCATTAAGCACAGTTCTGGCCGGGCCAAATTGGTTCAAGGCCGCAAGTGCTTCTGCTTTAAGGAGTTTAATGTCGGCTAATCTGAAAATAATGATATTGTTATGCTCCACTGGTGTAATTACATTCTGTCCGTTAACATAGGTGATATTGGAGTATTTAATACATATCGGATCTGTTGAATTGGTTAAAGCAAAACCGTTTTTAAACCGTTTGTCGTCTGCATCGCTATAAAAACTGGTTAAGTTTGCAGTGTTGATCGAGAAAATAGCATTGTTTGTATTGGTGGTTAAATAAGGCGTTTTTAAAGTATAGTAGCCAATGCCAAACGTATTGCCTTCGTTTTCATCACTTTGTGCAATTTCAAAAATACCTTCGGTAGATTTACCTTTGTATATATTTAAATATGAATCTCTGTTTACATATTGATAAAAATTCTGATCAATGATTTTATCAGTTGCACTGTTACAATTCTGGTAATCTCCCTGCCATGCATATATGTGAGCCAATAGGGCATAAGCAGATCCTTTATTAGCTCTAACTGCTCTATTTCCAGCATTGGGGTAATCCCAGCTGAGCAGATTTATTGCCGTATTTACATCTTTTATACATTGTGCCAAAACATCGGCTGCTTTGGTTCGCGGAATATCTACCGCCTCGGTAATTACTGCAGATTCGGTAACCAATGGAATATCACCCCAAATCCTGGTCATATAAAAATAATTGAAAGCCCTTAAAAAATAAGCCTCGCCCAACAGGTTGTTCTTTGTTGTCGGAGCAGAAAATTTTTCGTCGGCTATGGTTGGGATAAATTTAATGCAGCGGTTGGCCTGGTCTATTGCTGAATAGAAGGTGTCGTATCTTCTCATCTGCATCATTGGGTCTCCTGTTTCTGCAACAGCAACAGCTATTCCCCACTCCATCCTGGAAATGTTGTCGAAACGGTAAGTGTTTGCCGCAGAGAATTCGTCGGTCGGCAAATCACCATAGGCATAAAAGGCAAGTCCGTTTGCCTTGTTCAAGGTTTTTCTCAGTAGTGCATACCCGCCCGCTACGCCTTTATCCGCATCACTCTCGTTTTTCCAAAAGCTAAGGTCGGTAGATACGCTGATCGGTTTTTCATCAAGAAACTTCTTGCATGAAGTAGCCATGCTCAATCCAATTGCACAGCATATATATATAGTTAGTTTTTTCATTGTTTAGTAGTTAAAATGTTAAATCAAAGCCAAATGTGTACTTTTTAGGGATTGGATAATCATTACCACCTGAGTATCCATCTATTCCAACAGCTTCAGGATCAGGTACTGTTGATTTTGACCATACCTTAACGTTATCCATCAGGCCATAAAACCTGATCATGCTCATACCTAGTTTTTTAGTCAGTTTTTGTGGTAAAGCATAACCGAGTCTGATATTTTTGATACGGATAAAACTCGCATCTTCTACATACATACTCTGGCCAATGTGCCATTTATCAACATTATTTGTAATCAACCCCGGGTATTTAGCAATGTCACCTGGTTTTGTCCAAAAATCTGATGCATTAAAGTTTGATGCAGGACCAGAGCGCGGTCCCCAGAAATTGTATGGATCTGAAGTTCCGGCATCCTGAAATTTATCCGATAGGTAACCGTTACGCAAGCTTCGGCCTGATATAAAAGTAACCAAAACATCAAGCGATATTCCTTTATAAGAAAAGGAGTTGTTCATGCCGCCAGTGATATCAGGGTTTGGATTTCCATAAGAGATATAATCATTGTAATCAATGTTATAATCCCCGTTTTGATCTACTCTTGCCGGATCGCCCGCACTAAACTGGCTTCCACCAAATTGAGTAATCCTTTTACCTGTTCTTGGATCAACCGGAACTTCTGCATCGGTAGAATAAATTTTATTTACTTCCCAAACTTTATAGGTAAATAAAGGCTCGCCTACGCTAAGAGTTTGCTGTAACCATGGTGGTCCGAAAGTAAAATCCCTTCCTCCATTTGGAAGTTTGGTGATGTAGTTATCGTTATAGGCAATGTTGAAGTTGGTTGACCATTGAAATTTGGATGTTGGCGCAAAATTTCTGGTGGTTAAGCTAAGTTCGATACCTGTGTTGCGCAGATCTACATAGTTGTTTGATGTTAACGAATAACCGGTTGTTAATGGAACGGCTACGTTAAACACCTTACTTTTAGAATCACGTATGTAATAATCAGCAGTTAAGGTAATTCTATCGTTAAACAGGCCCAGATCAATACCGGTGTTAAATTGCGGGCTTCTTTCCCAACTAATGGAAGTAGAAGAGGCTGGGTCGTAATAATTAGGATAAAGTACCTGTGTTCCGTTATAGGTGGTTTGTAAATATTCTGCACCATTTTGGGTGTACGATACGCCTGGCCGCCCATTGCCCAGTACGGAAGTAGGATAACTGGCATCCGAAAACAGAGACTGGTATTGGGCATAATAAGCGCCTGGATCATTGCCAGTTACACCGTAGCTTGCTCTAAATTTGAGGTAGGAAACTGTTTTTTTTAGGGGTTTAAAAAAATCCTCTTCAGCAATATTCCAGCCTGCTGAAATAGATGGAAATGAGCCCCAGCGACTATCAGCACTGTACCTTGAAGAAGCATCAGTACGGTATACTGCCTGCATTAGGTAGCGTCCTTTATAATCGTAAACAAAACTTCCCATCCATGATAAACGTGAGCGTTCTTCAACAACATTTCTGGAAAAAAGATTGGAACCTGAGGCAATACCGTTTACGGTTTTTACAGCATCAGAATTACCTATACTACTGCTATAGGTATTGTTCGAAATATTTTTTTCCATGCCTTGCAGCAATACCAGATTGAAGTTGTGCCCGCTTTTTAACGATTTGGCATAATTTAATGTGTTTTCTAATTCCCAACGGTTACTCTGGTTAACCCATCCATAGGCTTCGTTTTGTCCGCTTCCGCTTAGTAAACTCGGCTTAAAATAACCCCTGGTATTGTTGTAAATATTGTAAGAGATGGTACTTTTGAAATTCAGTCCGGGTATAATGGTATACTGTGCCATGGTATTTCCATTAAGACTGGTGGTTTTATCATCATCGCGAAGCTCTTCATACCTGCCTGTGTAAAGCGCTTCTTCAGCCGGGCCGATTTTCCAGAAAGATGATGGGAACCCCCAGGTATTAAAGGGATACTTATTTTGGTCTCCCTGTCCATGCTTGGCTTTGGTTAAACCCACGAATAAATTGGTTTGTACCAATAATTTTTTGGTTGGCGATACCTGAAAAAATAAGCTTGGTGTTACCCTGTTAATGTCGTAACCCTTCATTACACCTTCTTCAAAATAGCGGTTAAAAGAGAACCGATAGGAGTATTTATCTGTTGCGCCTGCAATGCTTGCATCAACATTACTAATGTTTCCGGTTTGAAGAAATAAGCCCTGCCAATCCGTATTATTGTTAAAAGCAGTATTTAGGCTATCAGTTAGCATCATACTCAGGTTTTTTAACTTATCATATGATGCACTGCCTCCATAAAGTAAATCCATTTTCAACCTTCGCTCTGCAGTACCTGTTTGGATAGGTTTTAATGCCGGTTTATTGGCAATACCGAAATAGCTAGATACCCTGATCTGGGGTGGTGCACCAGCTATGGCACGTTTGGTTTTAACAATAATAACACCATTTGCGGCACGGGCACCATAAACGGCTGAAGCGGATGCATCTTTTAATACATCAACAGATTCAATGTCGTTTGGGTTAATGGCTTGCAATGGACTGCTTCCATAGGCTGACCCAATATCATTTACATCATAGATTACCCCATCAATAACGTATAATGGAGAACTGCTCTGACCTAAATTTACATTGCTGGCACCGCGTATGTTAACAATATTGGTGCCGCCGGGTTCGCCAGAGGTACTTAAAACGGTTAAACCAGCAACCCTACCTTGTAACATCGCATCGAAAGTAGAGTAGGGCGTATTTTCAAAATCTTTTCCTTTAACAGATGAGATTGCTCCGGCGGTGTTTTTTCGCTGAATATTCTGGTATCCTATCGCCACTACTTCTTGCAATGAGTTATCATCTTCTGCAAGCTCAATGTTGATACTCGTTTTACCTGTCGTAGAAACTTCTTTGGTTTTGTAGCCAACAATACTGACGGTTAAGGTTGAAGAGCCTTCCCTTAAAGTTAACGAGAAGTTTCCCTTAATATCCGAAGAGGTACCATTAGTTGTGCCCTTTTGTTTAATAGATGCCCCGGGTATGGGCTCGTTTTTTCCATCAGTTACCGTACCGGTAATTTTGGTTTGTGCAAAGGTAAGAAAAGGCATCACCAGAAATATAAGGATGCTTAATAACTTACCCCACCTCAAAGTAAAGTTTAATTTCATTAGCTTATTGATTAGTTTATTAGTTTTTTTTGGTTAGTTTAAACGTCGTTATAACGTTTATAAATTTAACATAGTAGGCGCTTGATTATAACGAGTATATTACCTGATTTAAATCGTTTTTTAACCTATATGGTTAACTGATCTTGAGGTTAAAGCTTTAAGGATCAAATGGCTTGGGTTATCTTTTGGTCATTTAGAAAACCTTGGTTATTAATAAATGATCCTGAGGCTCGATCCATAAAAAAACTCCCTATCTCAAATATTGAAATAGGGAGTTCTAATGGAGAACTTTTATTACAAGTTATTTTACTGCCCACTCGTGTACACCAGTTGCATGCTCTGCAGGTAATTGAATTTCCATTCTTAGGGCAGTTGTGTTTACTGGTTTAAATTTTACGGTATTAAATTTATCTTTACTAATCTCGTAAGGAGCGGTTGTTTCAACGGGAAGCCATTGATCTCCTTTTTTATATAATAATTTATAAGAAACCGGAATTCTGCAACCACCCCAAGGGCTATCATCATACCAATAAACTTTAGATTCACTTACGGTTTGTTCAGATGCAAAATCGTATTGTATAAACTCATTGGTGTTTTTGGCTGGCCACCAGTGCAAATAAGGAAAGTTGGTATCCTTTGAATCCGCTGGTTCGTACTGATCTTTTATTGCAGAAAACATTCTCTTGTTTTTAAGCGAAGCAGATACCTTACTCGTACTGGCAATGGTTGGAGCCGGTTTTGGTCTGGCGGCCGATTGCTCATAAGGTATCCAGACCGTCATTTCGCTCGGCCCCCGGTTTGCCCAAGCGTAGTACGGGATGGCCTTAACATCCTGGGCGGTAACCAAAATACTATCACTGTTTATTTGCCGTTTTGTGCTTTGGCCCTTAATATTGATTACGCCAACGCCATTAAGTAGGTTTTGCTCATAATGAGAAGAGGCAATGGCATTTTTATCGATCATAATATTCTGTACCAGGCTGTCTTTGTTATCAGGTCCTTCAAGGCAGTAAACAACAGGTCCGCGTTCCAGTACAAAGCGTGATGCATCATCTTTCACATTTTTGTTAGCGATCACCTTGTCGGTTTCCATCGGTAGACTTAAGAAAATTTTATCGCCTTTTTTCCATTTTCTTGTTAAAACAGCGTAGCCTTTTTCGGTAGTAAACGAAGTGGCCATCCCATTGATCGAAATCGTTACCGGAGCTGTTTTTTTATCAAGGAACGAATAAAGACTTCCCGGTGATGCATCCTGAGCTGCCCAACCCGGAATCCGGATCCTCAATGTAAAGGTGGCTGTTTTTTCAGGGTTGATGTTAATGCCTACATCTCCTTTCCAGGGATAGTCAGTAGTCTGTGTGATTTCTACAGTTGTAGCTGTAAGGGCAATTTTACTTGTGTTGCCCATAAACAGGTTGATATACAAGTCGTTTTTATCTTGCGCATATACATAACCGGGCAGAGAAGGCAAAAAGCGGGCCATGTTACTGATGCAACATGCGCAACTGATCCATGCGCTGCGCTGATGTTGAAACATAGATGCCAGTGGATTTGGATAAAAGAAACGGTCACCGCTTAAAGAAACGCCTGATAATAAGCCATTATATAAAGTTCTTTCCAGTACATCAATGTATTTTGAATCTCCATGCAACAGGAACATTCTTTCATTCCAATAAACATTTCCAATGGCAGCACAGGTTTCTGCATAGGCAGACATGTTTGGTAGCTGGTAAGCTTCACCGAAAGCCTCACCGGCACCTGTTGCACCAATGCCTCCTGTGATGTAGAGTTTTTTGTTTACCACATCCCCCCAAATGTCGTCGATTGCCGAAAGGTATTTAGTATCGCCGGTAAGTGCAGCAATATCTGCCATTCCGGTGTACATATAGGCTGCTCTCACGGCATGACCGACGGCATCGTGCTGATCGATAACTTTTTTATGGGCCTGATTGTATGCATCGCCCTTCGGTCCCCTTACATCCAGGAAGAACTTTGCGAGGTCTAGATATTTTTGATTACCGGTAACCCGGTACATTTTGGATAGGCCGATCTCTACAATCTGGTGGCCTGGATACTCTTCTATTTTTCCAGGGCCGAAAGTTTTTACCAAAAGGTCTGCATTTTTGATCGCAATATTTAACAAAGTTTTTTTGCCGGTAGCTTGATAATGAGCCACTGCAGCTTCATAAAGATGTCCTGCATTATAAAGTTCGTGGCTTAATATTTCTTCCTTCTCCCAGCGTTTAGCGCCGATCCATTCGTGCGGCTTTTTTGCATTTACCGTTCTGAAGGTAAATAAATAACCATCTGGTTCCTGTGCGCTAGCAATTATCGTAATGAGTGTATCTATATAAGTTTCAAGTTTTGGGTTTGCTTTATTCTGAATGGAATAAGATGCTCCTTCTATTGCTTTGTATACATCGGTATCATCAAAAGGAAATTCGCTCATCTTATCTCCACTCAATTTTTTTCCTGCACGTAGGAAATTATCCATTCTTCCGTTTGCTTTACATTGGGCAATTACGTAGGGGATAGTTACTTCTGCATTGATTTCCATTTTGGGCTGCCAAAAGTTATCGTGTACATGCACTTTTGTAAATGCCACAGGCTGAATTGGATAATCTTTCTGTTGCGCAGATGTATTAAGTGATACTGAGATCAGTAAGGTGCAAAATATCAGCAATTGGTTTCTTTTGTTCTTCATGCCTATTTGGTTGTTTATTAAGGGTTTTTGTGTTTATATTGATAAAGCAGACTTTGCCAATAGTTTATTCGCTGATGATTGCAGCTGCTCGGTTATATTTTATTTTGAACACTACGAAGCTAGCGCATTTAAGAATACAACCATTAGTGTTTTTTTGCAGGTCGTAGTAAGATTTTAACATAATCTGGATAAGCGAAAGTGTTTTAACACACATTTGTAGAAATTTGATCTTTAACATCAATTGAGGAAGAGCCAATATAAGCCGGAAAAGATGACAGAAAATACAGTGCAAAACGTAAAACAGTACTTAGGAAATAGGAATGTTGTTTTTATAACTCAACCGATATTTCCTGCACCAGACCATTTATCCTTTTTGATTACACGCTCTATTTTTTTCAAGTGGAATCCATGGGCAGAGTTTTTATCAGAAAATGTGAAGGAAACAGCACCTGACTGGCACACACACCATGCCCCATACCAATGAAAAAGAGGAGGAGAAAGAATACTTGCTAGGCGATGACCGGGCAACACTGTTCTGGATGGAGCGTTTTGGCTGCATATAAATGAACCCCTGGCCTAGCCGCGTAACCTCACCGGACAATCACGATTACTGCATGATTGATCTGGATCCGGATTGGGAAGAGGAACGAAGAAGCCATCTTAATGCGGCCCGCTATTAGCGATCGTTATAAGATTGCTTCGCCGAAAATCAGGACAGGCTGTCGGCTGAAAAAGCCTTCTCGCAATGACGATTTTTTCTTACCTAATCTTCGTGTCTTGTTAAGTCAAGAGAAGGTGTCGTCATTTCGAGCGTGTGCAACGAAGTCGAGAAAATCTATGTTTCAATTTGATATTACTCAGAGATCTCTCCGTTCCCCGATGCTTAAGCTATCGTGTGGACACATCTTTTTAAGAATGGTTTGGGCATCATGCTAGCTGGCTTTAATAAACCACAGTCTTTACCGAAGAACGCCGTCAATCCCAAGTGGCGGGAGAATCAAAAAAACAGGTGCAAAATGGTGCAAATAGCATTACCAAACCTGAAACGTAGTGGTTTTGTGTTCATTAGTATTGAATTCAATTTTAATATAAATTGAACACAAAACGAAGTGCCACTGTTTTTTTGATGAGCGTGGGCGGTGAGAAGCCACATTGCTGGATTGACAGAGCGCTTTGGGTACTTTGGCGCTCCAAAGTGCCTTGCCCCGCGGCAAAGAGCGGAATAATCAATGTTTGCGTTTAATTAATTTTTTTTTTGCGAAATGACTACCTTTTAATAGCTGGAAAGATGCTGAAATAAATTCAGCATGACGATCGCCTTAGGAGCGTGTACTAAAAAACAAATATAGGATTAACAAAAGATGTGTCCACACTATAGGATGCTTAAGCGGAGAGGACCGACTTTTCAGAAGGTATATAAATGATAGCTTGTCGAACGACCTATTTAAATAAAATTACAGGCATTTCGACAAGCTTAATGTGACAGTTTATAAATACTTTAAGATCTAATAAAAGCCAAAATATCCTTATTAATTGTTTCTGCCTCTGTTGTAGGCATACCATGAGGGAAACCTGGGTAAGAGATCAGTTTCCCATTTGGTAAAAGTTTTGCCGCTCTTGGTGCCTGGTTGAAAGGAACGATCTGGTCGTCTTCGCCATGTAACACCAACACCGGGATTTCTACGCTTTTAAGGTCTTCTGTGAAATCTGATTCAGAAAATGCTTTGATTCCTTCATAGTGTGCCAAAACAGACCCCATCATGCCCTGGCGCCACCAGTTGTGTTTTATCCCTTCCTGAACTGTTTTGCCATCACGGTTCCATCCATAAAATGCTACCGGGAAATCGTAAAAATATTGTGCTCTTGTAAAACCGGTACCCTGGCGGATTTCATCAAATATCGCCAATGGCACCCCCTCTGGATTGCTTTCGTTCTGGATCATAATCGGCGTTACCGCACTGATCAATACTGCTTTTGCAACACGGCCTTTGCCATGTTTTGCAACGTAACGGATCACTTCACCACCTCCGGTTGAGTGGCCAATGTGAATGGCGTTTTTCAAGTCGAGTGCTGCGGTGAGTTCTGCAATGTCGGCCACATAAGTATCCATATCATTACCATTTGCGCTTTGACCTGAACGGCCATGTCCACGGCGATCATGTGCAATTACCCGATATCCCTGTTGTAGGAAAAACATCATTTGTGTGTCCCAGTCATCTCCAGATAATGGCCATCCGTGATGAAAAACGATTGGTTGTCCGGTTCCCCAATCTTTGTAGTAAATTTCAGTTCCGTCTTTTACTTTAATCGTACTCATAGCTTTTTTATTAGATTAATTTTAATTGTTTAAAGCAGTTTTTGCGATTACCAAAACTAATAATTGATGTTGAGGTGATCACTAACTGCATGTTAAGTTTTATGCTACCAGTGTTACAATTTGTAATCCAGTTTATAAGTGTCTGATTTTTAGGTATTTGTTGTTGGTTTGTTGATTGTTTATTTGCGTTATTTCGTTAATTTACGTAAGTAGTTCCGTAGAATCTATTTTTGCTGATTATTTCTAATGGTGCTATAGTGGTAAGATAATCGTATTGATGATAACAGCAATTTCGATCAGCAGTTTCAATGCCCTGTAATTTTACCAGGGTAATGATTTACTTAGCCGATTTCAGCTGTTGTTTCAGGTGAAATAACGATATATCGTCATTTATTTTCTTGAAACGAGAGTCTTTTAAAATTCAAATAGCTGGTTATTTGTTGATTATATTTGTGGTTTATTCTTTGCGAGATAAAGCCATGCATTACACCCTTCTTCAGTTTCTTATTTTACTTTCGGTAGCTTTCCTGTTGATCATGTTGGCTCAAAAGGTAAAAATTTCCTATCCTATATTTTTAGTGCTGGCAGGTTTAGGAATAAGTTATATCCCGGGTATTCCGGCCATGTCGATTGATCCTGAAGTGATTTTCCTGATTTTTCTACCGCCCTTACTTTATGAGGCGGCCTGGTATACCTCCTGGAACGATTTCTGGCGGTGGAGAAGGCCAATTAGCTTGCTGGCTTTCGGCCTGGTGATCATCACCTCATTGGCTGTTGCTTTTTTAAGTTCCTCCATGATCCCTGGTTTTACACTGGCCATGGGCTTTCTGTTGGGTGGAATTGTATCTCCTCCTGATGCCATTGCAGCCACATCGGTACTTAAAAATATAAAGGTACCCAAACGTATAACCACGATTTTGGAAGGCGAGAGTTTGGTAAATGATGCATCGAGTTTAATCGTGCTCCGCTTTGCGCTGGCTGCGGTGATTACCGGTCAGTTTTCACTTTCGAATGCGGCCGGCGATTTTTTCTTAAGTACCATAATGGGAATTGTGATCGGTTTGGCCGTTGCACACGTGTTGTATCTTATCCACCGGTTTTTACCCACCACGCCCAGTATCGATGCGGCCATCACTTTAATTTCGCCTTATTTCATGTATCTGGCAGCAGAACAGTTCCATTTCTCGGGGGTAATGGCCGTGGTTAGCGGTGGTTTGTTTTTATCTTATCGTTCGCACGAAATTTTTGCAGACGGACAAGGCCGGTTACAGGCCATTAATGTTTGGGCAACATTGACCATCATTCTTAACGCTTTTGTTTTTATTTTAATTGGTTTGGAGCTGCCCGTAATTATGGCAGGTTTGGAAGGCTATTCACTTTGGGAAGCCTGTAGTTATGGACTGATCATTAGTGCGCTGATTATCGTACTACGCATTGCCTGGATTTATCCGGTAGCCTTTATTCCGAGGTGGTTATCTAAAAAAGTGAGGAAAGAGGAGGTGCATCCCGGCTGGAAGGGCCCCTTAATTATTGGTTGGGCCGGAATGCGTGGTGTAGTTTCATTAGCTGCCGCCCTGTCATTACCGCTTACCACTGCCGCTCATATTCATTTCCCTCACCGTAACCTCATCATCTTTATCACATTTGTGGTTATTTTGGTTACGCTGGTTTTTCAGGGGCTTACTTTGCCTTACCTCATCAAAGCGATTCATATTGATGAAATTGATCCATTGGTGCCCGATGAACAACAAGAAGCAAGTATTAAACTCCGCCTTTTACAGGTTTCTTTAAATCGTTTAGCAGAAAAGTATGTTGAAGAGACTGAAGGTATTGCGCTGGTAAAGGGGTTGAAAAATGAATTAGAAAACAGTTTAAACCATGCATCCAGGAGGTTGGAGTCGATGGAGTGCGAAGCAATCGAAAATGCAGAAATGGAGGTGTACAATCATATTTTAAAAGATATTTACCATGTTCAGCGCCAGGAGCTGCATAAAATCCGTAGAGAAAAAGGGTTTAGTGATGAGGCGATCAGAAAACAAGAAATGCAGATTGATTTATCAGACACTAAAATTCCGCATAAGAAATTGCAGTAAAAGTAATGGTTAAGTAGGTTGTGCCCAATGCCATTAAGCTAAGCGCCGTAGTTGTCAGTCTGAGCGTAGTCGAAGACTTCTTGAGATTGATAAAACACAAATAAGAGCCCTTCGATTACGCTACTGTTGGCAGGTTCAAATATAGGGATCGTCATTGCGGGGAGGAACGACGAAGCAATCTTTCATGCTAGTGGTCCTTGCCATAAAGATTGCTTCGTCGGCTGAAAAAGCCTTCTCGCAATGACGATACTCTGAAGGGATTTATGTCTTAAATTATTCAGTCATTATATTGATTTTTATACAATAAATTATCTCTCAGGATAACATATCATAGAGCTATTCGACTCTAGACTACCGACTTCGGACTAAAACCTCAACTAACCGCTTATTTAACAAATTCAAACTTTATTCCTAGTTTTTTAATTTTTGAGTTTAAGGTTGTCGATGGGATATTCAGGATTTCTGCCGCTCCGCCTGTTCCAAAAATCTTACCTTTACACATTTTCAAAATGTTCAATATATGTTCCCGTTCCATTTCTTCCATCGTTTTAATTTTGAAATGATCATCGCCAGAAAAACCTGCACTGGATGCTGGATTGGGAAGATCAATTTTAGTGATCGTTTCTCCTTCGGTTAACAACATTGTTCTTTCAATCAGGTGCTCCAATTCTCTGATATTTCCAGGCCAGTCGTATGCCTGTAATTCATGAAGTGCTTCTGCTGCAATTCCGGTTACAGTAGATGAGCTTTTTTTGCCATATTTGGAGATGAAATAGGCTACCAAAGCAGGAATATCTTCCTTACGTTGCCTCAATGCAGGTAATTCAATAGGGAAAACATTCAATCGATAGTATAAATCCAACCGGAACCTGCCTTCTGCTACTTCTTTTTCAAGGCTCCTGTTGGTGGCTGTGATAATCCTGACATTTATCTTCTTCGTATAATTTCCGCCTAAACGCTCAATTTCTTTTTCCTGAAGCACTCTTAATAATTTTACCTGTGCTTCTAATGGAAGTTCCCCAATCTCATCTAAAAAGATCGAACCACCATCAGCCTGTTCAAATTTGCCGATCCGTTTTTCATTCGCGCCTGTAAACGCACCTTTTTCATGTCCGAAAAGTTCCGATTCAATTAAGGTTAAAGGTAAAGCCGCACAGTTTACGGTAACCAATGGTTTGTTTTTACGGGGAGACAGTTTATGGATGGTCTGGGCTATTTTTTCTTTACCGGTGCCACTTTCGCCCAGAATAAGTACTGAAGTATCATCTGGGGCAACCAGTTCTAGTTTTTTGAAGGCCGCATGCAGTAAGTTGCTATTGCCGATAATACCATTAAAATCTTTCTGGATTTCGGGGTTTTCCCTTTTAACAATCGGTTTTGTAACGGCAGGTGAAGTTTGAACGGGGATTTCTACCGCAATATCCTTTCCGTAAATAACCTGATCTAAAACCAGCTCCAGGCTTTTCTTAAACTGATTTATCACTCCGGTATGAACTTTTGTGTATAAATCAGAAAGGCGATTGAAGAAAACGAACTGGAATTGCTCGCCATTCCTTTCAATTTCGGTAACGAGTGCAGATTCCAGTTTGTAATGATCGGAAAGTGTTTGTATCCACAGATTTTCCATTCTCAATCTTCTGAAATCATAGCCATTGAAGATCGGTTTTGTATTATGAACAAGAGCGGTGGCATTCCATACTTTAAAATCACGGTTGGAAACATTTATTTCTTTCAATAAAGTTTCATTATTGAGCATGCTGAATCCGCCATCTGCCGAGCGGACAATATTTGTATCTTTTGTAGTTGTCCGGGGATTTGATTTGGTAATCCAAAGGAAATCAAAAGGGACAACAGGATGCAATACGGCACTTATTTGTTTCAATCGTTCTGAAATCGGTTCCTGCTTTTCTACGATATATTCAATTTGTTTGTGTAGAGAAGGCTCTGCATGCTGATTGTATTTTAAATTCTGTTCGTGCCTGTAGCGGGCTATATCCAACATCACCATCAGGTCTTTCTCCCGGAAAGGTTTTACCAAAAAACCGTATGGCAAGGTCGCTTTTGCAGCTTCCAAAATCCCCTGATTGGTATTTGCGGAAATGTAAATAAATGGAATTCCCATTTCGGTAAGTTGCCCGGCTAAATCAATGCCTGTTTTGTCGCCCTGCAAAAAAATATCCAACAATATCCAGTCAGGTTCTTTAGTCGCGATTAACTCAAGCGCCTTTACCACCGATGGCGCAATTCCGCATACTTTGTAGTCTGCTTTTTCGAGCATAATCCGAAGATCGTTGGCTACAATAAATTCATCTTCTACAATTAAGATTTTCTGTTTCATTTTCAGGCGGGCGTAATATAAAAACCGACAATCAACAAGCGGTTTAAGCAGAGTAATGCTATTCTATGCATCCAATTAAAATACCAATCAATAAGTGTTTGTTTATCAGTGTTTTGTTTTGATTTGCAATTTTTAAATTCATGATATATCGTCGATTTACTAAATATCACTAACGTTTTATATCCAGCTTTTTAATTTTAGAATTTAATGTTGTTGCCGGAATGCCCAAGAGCTCGGCCGCACCACCACTGCCTGCAACCTTGCCTTTGCAGCGCTCCAAAACCCTGATAATATGATCTCTTTCGTTGTCAATAATCGTTTTTATTCCATTTTGGGTAAGGGGTTCCTCAGCTTTAATTCCAAGTTCTAAATGATCTGGATTAAGTTTTCCATTCGATGAAAGCAGTACACTCCTCAAAATTACATGTTCCAGTTCTCTGATATTGCCTGGCCAATCATACAACATCAGCCGATCCATAAAATCAGTGGGAATTTCAGAAATGTTTTTACCTACTGCCTTTGCATGTTTCTGAACAAAATATTCAGTCAATAGTGGGATGTCGGTTTTTCGTCGGCAAAGCGGAGGAACGTGTATTGGAAAAACATTAAGACGATAGAAAAGATCAAGCCTAAACCTGCCTTTTGCAATCTCTTTCTCCAGATGGAGGTTTGTTGCCGCAATTATTCTTAAATCGACTTTAACAGGTTGTTTGCCCCCAATCCGCTCAATTTCTTTCTCCTGTAAAACCCGGAGGAGTTTGGCCTGCAGGTCGAAAGGCATTTCGCCAATCTCATCAAGAAAGATGGTGCTGCCATTGGCCTCTTCAAATTTCCCGATTCTCGTATCAATGGCGCCTGTAAATGAGCCTTTTTCATGGCCGAATAAAATAGATTCAATTAAATCGGCTGGTAATGCGGCGCAGTTTACAGCCACAATTGGTTTTGTGTTTCGATGTGATAAGCGGTGAATACTTCTGGCTATTTCCTCTTTTCCGGTTCCACTTTCTCCGGTAATCAATACCGATGTATCAGTAGGCGCAACAATTTTTATTTTATCTAAAACATTTAATAAAGCAGTGCTTTTGCCAATAATATTTTCGAAATCTTTTTTAGCTAAAGGATAGTCGTTTTCCTGATGTAAAACTGATTCCGTTCCGGCTTTTTCCAATTCGATAATATGTGCCAATTTTTTCTCTAAGGTGCCTGATAAAAAATTAAGGAGCTCCATATGGGCGGGCTGGTAAATATTTTCGGTTCTGCTGTAAAATGAAAAGCTGATTTGATCGCCATTTTCCAGGTAGAAAGTTTTAACCAGATTGGAACAAAGATGGTAAGTAGTGGCCATTAAGTTTTTCATTGGAGCGGCCCTTTTAACCCCTTCAAAATCATCACCAATATAAATGGCATCAGCGGTGGTTTCTGGTACAAGCTGATTGATAGTATCGTATTCTGCCCTGCTTAAACCTGCATACTTTAAAAACTCATTTGCTGTAAATAAATCGTACTGATTAAAATTTTTTCTGGTGATTCCAATTTCGCTATATCGTTTTCCATCTTTCCCGATACCCGAAAGTGCAATAAAATCGAAAGGAATATAGGGTTGAAAGGCACTTGCGATAGCTAATATTTTCTTTTGCCAGGTTAAGGATTTCATTGAAATATCTACAATAAAATCTTGCATAAAGCGCTCACTGCTCATTTTCATGTTATTGCTGTTTTCCCTGCGGTACCTGGCAATATCAATGCTCAATAAAATATCCCGGTCGCGGTAAGGCTTCACAATAAATCCGTAAGGGCAGGTAGACTTTGCAGCCTCCAGTACTTTCTCATTCGAATTTGCGGAGATATAAATAAAAGGGATTTGGCTTTTCATTAAGTCCTTCGCCAGATCAATGCCGGTTAACCTGCCTTTGAGATAAATATCCAAAAGAACCAGATCTACCTGATGTTTTTCCAGTAGAACCTGTGCATTTTTTACCGAATCGGCAATGCCAACAACCTGATAGCCGGCACGCTTCAAAATCATTTGCAGATCGTGCGCAACGATAAACTCATCTTCAACAATTAGAATTTTTTCAGTCTCCATCTCTAATTAATCTTTCAAGGGGAATAAATCTTCATTTCTGTTCATAAAAGTCAAGCTTAACGAAACACCGTTTTTGCTTTCCATCGTAAAAACACCATCAATTTGGGCACTCAGTCCCTTCATTAAAATAATGCCCAGGGTGTTGCTCTGTTCATAATCAAAGTCGGCGGGTAATCCGATGCCGTTATCCTTGATAAACAGCTGATAGTGATCTGCCTGGCATTCTTTTAGGGTAATGATCACTTTTCCGCCGTGCCCATCAGGAAAAGCATATTTGAAAATATTGGTAATCGCCTCGTTAATAATTAAGCCAAGCGGAACAGCTTTCGAAATATCGAGTTCAAGATTTAAAATATTGAGATCGAAACTAATCTTTTTATCATCATTTAAACTTTCTTTTAAATATTCAATTAATTCTATGATGTAAGGCTGAATGTTGATGGTGGCTACATTTTCTGTTTGATAGAGCTTTTGATGAATCAACGCAATACTTTTCAGCCGGTGCTGACTTTCTTTTATGGCCTCAATTGCCGATAGGTCTTCCAAATAATAACTTTGGCTGTTTAACAGGCTCATGGTAAGCTGTAGATTATTTTTCACCCTATGGTGTACTTCTTTGATTAAGCTTTCTTTTTCTTCGATCAGCTTGTTTTTTTGTTGAACATTAATTTCCAGTTCAGCGTAAGCGAGGTCTATATCGGCTTTTTTCTTTACCAGTGTATCATGAAGTTTCTTTTTTAACCGAAACCTGCCATAGATTAAAACAAGCACTATGGTTAAAAAAGCCAGTCCGGCAACAGTTACATTTTTGATCCATTGAATGCGGTTAAGTTCCTGACTTTGCAATTGTGATTTCTTCCTAAGGATTTCATTTTCATTCTCCTTTTGCGAGGCCTGAAATTCGATTTTTAATCGCTCAATGGTATTTAAATTATCCTGACTAAGCATAGAATCTCTAAGCTTATGAAAGGTTTGCAGGTGAATAATGGCCTCAGCCGGACGACTGGTAGATACATCTATTTTATAAAGGATTTCATTTAACCGGATCTGCCTTGGCAAGGTCATGCTGATCTGGTTTTCTCTTGCCTTTTCTGCGAATTGTAGCGCCAGCTCGTATTTGTTTTGGGCAAAGTAAAATTCACTTACAGAGAAGAAAACGGAAGTTTGGAAAGGGTTGGAGTATGTTTTTAATGTAGCATCGTCCAGTAATTTATCAAAATAATTTTTAGCCAGATCGTATTTTTTTAATGCAGCATAACATTCGCCAAAGGCCAGAAACATAAAGTATTGATGGCCGCTTGATGGATTGCCAACCTCATTCCATGTTTTTTCGAGTATAGAAAGCGCCTTTTTAGCTTCACCCAATTTAATCATCTGGCTGGTAATGGCATAAGCCGTAATAAAACGGTAAGGGTCTTTTTTGTCCTGGCCGTTAAGGGTTTTGCTGTACCAGATAATGCTTTCTCTGGCTTTGCCCATCGCCTCATAAGCAGAACCCACTCTGTTTAAATAGGTGCCGAGTACTTCCTCATGATGGCTTTGAGCCGTTTTTACACTGAGTAACGCATAATTTAAAGCCTTGCTCAGTTCCCCTTTGCGTTCATAAACTGCTGAAAGTAAATCATAGGCCATTGGTAGGTCAGGGAGTTTAAATTTTTTATCCAGTGCAATCACCTCATAAAGTTCCTGGATCGCCAGATCAAATTTTTCTTCCTCTAAATGGAAGTCGGCCATTGTTTTCAAGAGCGTTGCCTCTCTGTATTTTTCATCGAACGAGGTGCCGACTTCTTTATATAAGGCATGTGCAGTGGCCGCCCGATTATAAAATGTCTTGTTCTTGTAATCTGAAACAGTATCTGGGATGTTTACGTAATAGGAGTACCATGCGCTGGCCTCAAGATGTTTATTGCCAATTTTTTTTGCTAAAGCAATCGCCTTTTCATAGGTAAAGGCCTGCTGCACGCGTAAATGTTTCTTGTTTAGAAAACTGGCGTATATCATGAGGCTGCGAAATTCCCAATTTAATGACTTAAGTTCATCACTTAAACGGAGTGCTTTTTGCAGATAAGGCAGCGCCTTTGCCAAATTTGTGCGTTTGTTTTCTTTTTGACTGATGAAATGATTGGCAATTTTAATCAGGTATTTAACCCGGTTGGTATCGGGCTCAGATTTCGCAAGAAGTTTGTTTAGCCTTTGAAGGGAATCCTTAGCATTTAAGTTGTTTGCCTGATTTCTGGCTGAACTGTTATTGCTCTTCATGAGAATTAAAAAAAAAGCTCCAAGTACGACAAAGAAAACCACCATTTTATTGATGTACTTTACTGTTGCAGCTTTTTTAAGCCATCTGTTTAATTCGATCATTCAATTTTACTTATTCAGGATGTGCTCCCGTTTAATTTTAAATTTTTTAATTTTTGAGTTGAGTGTAGTAGCTGGAATGTTTAAGATTTCGGCTGCCCCACCAATACCGGATATTTTGCCCTTGCAATGTTTTAATATCGATAGGATATGGTCGCGCTCATTCTCGTGGATGCTTTTAATTTTCTGCTCTTCGGTATGGTTAACCGCCTCATTTCTGTCTATTTTAGGGAGGTAAATCTCTTTTAATATGTTGCCTGATGCTAATAATATGCTCCGTTCAATTAAATGTTCCAGTTCCCTGATGTTTCCTGGCCAGGGATAGCGCATTAGTTTGTTTAGGGCGCTTTTGGAAATGGCATCTACCTGTCGCCCGGTTTTCTTAGCAATGCGTTCAATGAAGAATGAGGCAAGAGGAGGGATATCATCCAATCGATCCCTTAAGGGTGGGATGAAAATTGGAAATACGTTTAATCTGTAATAGAGATCACTCCTGAAATTTCCTTTTTCTACCTCTTTTAATAAATTTCGGTTTGTTGCAGCTATAATTCTAACATTTGTTTTAATTACACTTTTACCGCCAATGCGCTCAATTTCCTTTTCTTGTAGCGCCCTTAATAACTTCACTTGAAGCTCGAGCGAGAGTTCGCCAATTTCATCTAAAAAAAGCGTACCGTTATGGGCCAGTTCAAACTTGCCGATTCGCCGCTCTGTTGCGCCTGTAAAACTGCCCTTTTCGTGTCCAAAAAGTTCACTTTCGGCCAGACTAGCAGGAATTGCGGCACAATTAATTTTAACCATCAGTTCATTGCTCCGGTGTGAAGAATTGTGTAATGCCCTTGCAATGAGTTCCTTTCCAGTTCCGGTTTCTCCAATGATCAATACAGTGCTATCCGTGGCTGCCACAGCATCAATCAGGTAAAAAATGCCTTTTAACGACTCGCTCTGTCCAATAATCTCTGTATGGTTGTATTTATGCTGGATCTCTTCTTGCAGGTAACTTTTCTCGTCTTCAAGTTTTTGTTTGTATTCGTTGATTTCCGCAAGCTGCTGTTCAATTTTTTCGTTTGCCAGGATGTTCGATATCGCTATTGAAATTTGCAGCGAAATGCCCTGAAGTAAATCAAAATAAATGTTCGATAATGAATTTGCGTTTTTAGTGTAGAGGTAAAAGAAACCGATACAGCCAGATCTGTCGGTCATTTTCAGACCGATCATTTCTTTGATGCCTTTGTTATGCCAAAATTCCAGCCAGGCTGGTGCATCATCCCACGTTAAAACTTCTTCAACATTGAAAACGATCGGTTTTTCAGACGAGATCATCGCCCTGCACATGCCATCATCGAGCGTGTATTTTTCTGAAGCCTTAGGCGCTATACCTGCTGTTTTTAGAAAATCTTCTTTCTGGTTGTAGATGAAAGCACTATGTGTTTCCTGATTATTGTTGATCAAACAGATGACGAAATCATCAAAATCAAATAGTTTTTTTAGTTTTTGATCGATGACGTCGAAGAGATCGAGTTTGTTGCGTATAGAGGCGATTGAATTACTTAAAGATAACAGTACCGCGGTTTCTATTTCCTTTTGTTTAAGCTTTTTAAGCAGTAAGGTATTTTCATTTTCAAGAGTGGAGGCCACATTTGTATTTAGGTGAGTATTCTTTGCATTTCGAACTTCAGACAGATTACCCTTGCTTTCCATGAAGCTAAGGTAAGATTTATAAAATTAAATATTGATTTTTAATGTGTTAAATGTGTAACGAAATTTCGTTACTTAACTTTTTAATCAATTGATTATTAAAGTTTTATTTTGTTTATTATGTGTTAATATTTTTTATATTATTTCGTTATTGGTTGTGTTTCAGATTATTTATCCCGCAGATTTAGAAAATTTTCGCAGAATCGGGATCTAATATCTTCGTTGATTCTTTTTCGATGTGTCGTCATTCCCAACTTGATTGGGAATCGTAATGCAATATGCTTTAAGATTCCCGCCTGCGAGGGAATGACGACTTCTCGTGCTCTGACCTCCAAGGGTGACAACCACCTGATCTAACTGGTGTTCAGTAAATTAACTAAGCACCCGTCTTTGTGCGCTTTCCTTAGTGTTCTCTGTGGTTAAAAGATGGAATATGTAAAATGGATGATGGAATAGTGCACCCAACTCTGTGTCCTCAGTGCTTTCCTTTGCGTTCTCTGGTTAAAACACACACGCCTTTTCCCTCTGCGTCCTTTGCGGTTAATAAAACGTAAAATTCGTAAATCAACGATATATAGTTAATCATATTTCTTAGTGTTTTGTATAAGTTATTGATATATAGTGCTTTATTTGGTGGTATGTTTCTTGGAACAGTGAGGAAAACAAAAAATATTAAATTATGAAACCATCACCAGACTTATTATCTCCGGAAAACCATGCATTGGTATTAATCGATTTTGAGGGGCAAATGGCTTTTGCAACGAAAAGCATTTCTATTACCGAACTTCGTACCAATGTGGCTATTGTTTGTGGCGCATCTAAAATCTTTAACGTACCCACTATTGTAACTACAGTTGCAGAAGAATCTTTTGCCGGCCCTGTTTTTCCTGAAATTGAAGAGTTTTATCCTCAGGCTACGTCAAATTATATCGATAGGACTTCGATGAATACCTGGGAAGATGGACCCGCTTATAAAGCAATCACCGCAACCGGAAAAAAGAAACTTGTATTGGCTGGTCTTTGGACAGGTGTATGTATTGTTGGTCCGGCTTTATCAGCCTTATCAGAAGGTTTTGATGTTTTCGTCATCACTGATGCCTGCGGGGATGTAAGCGATGAGGCACATGAACGTGCAGTTCAACGAATGGTACATGCAGGTGTAAAACCGGTAACTTCTGTACAGTATATCCTTGAATTGCAAAGAGACTGGGCCAGAACCGAAACCTACGAACCTGTAACCACTTTAATGAAAAAATACGGTGCTGGTTATGGTATTGGTATCCAGTACGCACATAAAATGATAAAACACTAATTGTCATTTAAGATAAATGAGCATTCATTATCCCCGTTTGGCAATTATAGTGGCCATTTGTATTTGCTTTTCAATAGCAACTGTACATGGCCAAAGCATCAGGCTTATGCGCTACGATGAGGATTATAGCATGCTGAAAGATTCGGTCAGGAACTTTTATCACACCTTAAAGTTCCTGCCACTTTCTGTAAATAAAAAAGTATACCTCAGTTTTGGTGGCGAGATCAGGGAGGAATATGGAGGGAAAATAAATGAGGACTGGATCAAAGATCAGGGTTTCAATTATTCTTTTTTACAACGCTACTCGCTTTATGCTGATTTAAATATTGGAGCTCGACTGAGGTTCTTTGCGCAGGTAAACAGTGCCCTGGAAAATGGCAGTAAATATGGGCCATCTCCGGTTGATGAAGACCAGCTTGCGGTTCAGAATCTTTTTGCAGAATACAGGATACTTAAAGACTCATCCAATAAATTAGCCGTTCGGGTAGGCCGGCAGGAAATTAATTATGGCTCAGGCAGGTTAATTTCTGTGAGAGAAGGTACAACAGTCCGGCAATATTTTACCGGAGCGAAAGTAATGTATGCAACACCCCGATTTTCGCTCGATGCATTCGTTTTAGAAGCCGATGAAGTTAATTTTGGGGTATTCGATAACCGTCCGAGCCATCAGGCTAACCTTTGGGGTGCTTACTCCAACCTCAATATCCAAAAAGGTGGAAACTTCGATTTTTACTACTTAGGCATTAGACGCGATCATGCTGAATTTGAGGAAGGCGTAGCAAAAGAAGTGAGGCATACGCTAGCTACACGATATTGGAAAAGTGGCGGAGGCTTTATCTATAATGTAGAAGCTGCTTACCAGTTCGGGAAATTTGGAAATGGCAATATCGATGCCTGGACAATGGCTATTGAATTCGGTTATACTTTCGAACAAACCAGGTTTAAGCCATCCATCAACCTTCGGAATGATTATATATCAGGCGACCAGAAAGCGGGGGATGGAAAGCTACAGACCTTTAACCCCTTATACCCTAAAGGAGGATATTTTGGCTTTAACCCACTCATCGGACCATCGAATTTAATTGATCTGCATCCCTACTTAACACTAAGCTTAACAGACAAATTAAGCATCCAGACTGATGTTGTTTTCAACTGGAGGTATTCTACAAACGATGGCATCTATCGCCCGAGCGGAAATTTTAACACCGCGGGTTCCTTTTCCAATCATCGCTTTATCGGTACTACTTATCTGCTCAGTGCAGATTATAAATTCAATAACAACCTTTCATTGAGTTGTGGAGGACAATATTTCAGGGTAGGTGATTTTATAAAAGATATCGTACCACTCTGGGACAATTCAAAGTTTTTTAATGCTCAGGTATCATACAAATTTTAAACAATAGGAAATGAAAAATAACTTCACTAAACAATCAATAGCTGCTATCCAAAACTTTAGGGTAGCCATCATCATATTTTCTGTATTCGTTACAGGAACGGCATTTGCACAAGCAACCACGGCAATCGGAACGGCCAAAGTCTGGGGTACGGTAGATGGAATTGCCATCGAAGGTGTTGTTCAGGGCCCGTCGGCACAAGTTAGCGATTTACAAATTGCCTGTGTTTTCGAATATACAGAGGGCGATATTTTTAATTCTCCACCCGCACTTCCACCAGCATTAAATGGTTTGGTACACTTAGATCAGGATATGAAAGGTCTGCTCACAGAAATCCGCAAAAGCGGGAAATTTTTGGGTCACGCCAACGAAACCATCTTAATTTCTCCACCAAAAGGTACCATAGGCGGTAAACACCTGCTTTTAATTGGCCTTGGAGATCGGAATAAATTTACACCTGATTTAATGACCGGTATAGGCAGCATAGCCATG
Source organism: Pedobacter sp. W3I1 (assembly GCF_030816015.1). Classification (NCBI taxonomy): domain Bacteria; kingdom Pseudomonadati; phylum Bacteroidota; class Sphingobacteriia; order Sphingobacteriales; family Sphingobacteriaceae; genus Pedobacter; species Pedobacter sp. W3I1. The sequence goes on along the minus strand of NZ_JAUSXN010000001.1, from coordinate 4,256,448 downwards.
AGAGAGGCACTTAAACTTGGCGTAAACAATTTTTCTTTTGCAAGTGATTTAAAAGATGCCGGGATTGATTCGCCAACGGCATTGGTTGCCGGAAATGTAGTAAAAGGCATTTTCGAAGCCTACAGAACCCAAACCTGGTTAAAAGAAAAGAATATGGCAACCTTTAAATCGGTAGCTAAAGTGATCCTTTTGGCGGGACCTGCTTTTTTTACAACTGCGGGAGAAGGAATTCAGGAAGCAATTGCTGCCATTAAAAATTAAGATCTCAAACAGTTTAACTCCTAAAAAAGAAAATACTATGGATGCAGATATCATTTTATTCAATGGCAAGGTACATACCATTGCCAAACAGAGGGAAGAAATAACAGCCATTGCCATTAAGGACGGGAAGTTCATCGCCGTTGGTAATGATAACGATATCATGAGTTTTTCGGGTTCTGCAACAAGGCTGATTGATCTAGGTAAAAAACGGGTTGTTCCAGGCATTAACGATTCGCACATTCACTTAATCCGCGGTGGGTTAAATTTCAACCTGGAATTACGCTGGGATGGCGTTCCATCATTGGCCGATGCCTTGCGGATGCTTAAAGAGCAGGTAGACATTACCCCATCGCCACAATGGGTGCGCGTAGTTGGAGGCTGGTCGGAATTTCAGTTTGCTGAAAGGAGGATGCCTACACTGGAAGAAATAAATGCCATTGCGCCAGAAACGCCTGTGTTTATTCTGCATTTATACGACCGCGCTTTTATGAACCGTGCTGCGCTTAAAGCCGTAGGATATACAAAAGATACGCCTGTGCCTCCGGGTGGAGAAATTCAGAGAGATGCAAAAGGAGAGCCTACAGGATTGATCATCGCGAGTCCAAATGCGATGATTTTATATTCTACGCTTGCAAAAGGCCCGAAACTTTCTTACGAACATCAGGTGAATTCTACCCGTCATTTTATGACAGAACTGAACCGTTTCGGCATTACCAGTGTAATTGATGCTGGTGGAGGTTTTCAGAATTTTCCCGACGATTATAAAGTAGTAAACGAATTGAATGAGCAAAAACAACTTACCGTTCGTATTGCTTACAATTTATTTACGCAACGTCCGAAACAGGAATTTGAAGATTTTGATAACTGGACCAATACGGTAAAACTTTATCAGGGCGATGATATGTACCGCCACAATGGGGCAGGTGAGATGCTGGTTTTCTCTGCAGCAGATTTCGAAGATTTCCTGCAGCCACGGCCAGACCTCTCCGATAATATGGAACCGGAATTAGAACGTGTAGTGCGTTTGCTTGTCGAAAAAAGATGGCCCTTCAGGCTTCATGCCACTTACAACGAAAGTATTGGCCGCTTTTTAAATGTTTTCGAAAAGGTAAATAAAGATATTCCTTTTGCAGGTTTGCCATGGATTTTCGACCATGCCGAAACCATTGATGAACGGAACATTGAACGTGTAAAAGCTTTAGGTGGCGGTATAGCGATTCAAAGTAGAATGGCTTATCAGGGTGAATATTTCACCGAACGGTATGGCACAAGAGCTGCCTTGCAAACACCACCGGTTAAAAAAATGCTCGAAATGGAAGTTCCTGTTGGTGGCGGTTCTGATGCCACACGTGTAAGCAGTTACAATCCATGGGTATCAATGTTTTGGTTAACGGCGGGTAAAACGGTTGGCGGTTTAAAAATCTATAATGAAAATACTGTTTTGACCAGAGAAACGGCCTTAGAACTTTACACCAGAGGTAGCGCCTGGTTTTCGAACGAGCAGCAAAAGAAAGGTGATATTGAAATAGGTATGCTTGCCGATCTGGCAGTACTAAACCACGATTATTTCGAAGTTGCTGATGAACAGATCAAAAGTATCGAATCTGATTTAACCATCGTTGATGGCAAGATTGTTTATGCAAAAGGCGATTTCTCTTCCTTTTCGCCACCAAAAATCCCAATTCTGCCCGATTGGTCACCAACGAAGAACTACAATGGATATTATTCACCAGCTACGCACAAAACCAATCAGCAGGGAAAAACAAAAGCTGCAAACGGAACCGATTCGGTTTTAGCGATGGTGCATTCTTGTGTTGGAAGCTGTAATGTGCACAACCACAATCACGATGCGGTAAGAACAAGTAATCTCCCTGTAAATAATTATACTGCATTTTGGGGCGCATTGGGCTGCTCATGTTTTGCTTTTTAAAAATGGAAAATATCATCAAATACCTGTTATATTCTGATTTAGGATCAGACCTTAACAACTGGGCTGTACTTGTTTTTAGGATGCTGCTCATGCTCGAACTCTTCAGGGTTCATGGAATGAAAAAGTTCCGTGTTCAAAATGGAGAAAAGGAGCATGTGCCTAATCCCTTAGGATTACCCGATAAACTGAATGGTTTAGTAGCTACATTTTCGGATACCGTTGTGCCATTTCTCGTTACCATAGGTTTTGGAACACGGCTTTTCCTCCTGCCATCCATTGGCGTAACGGCAATCGGGTATTTTGTAGTGCACAGGAAAGATTCAATTGAGGTTCGGGATGTGCCCTACATGTACACACTTTCCATGCTGTTTCTGCTTGTAATTGGTTCAGGAAGCTACTCAATAGATCATTATTTAATCAATACATTTTTTAATTAATATACACATCAAAATAACAAAATCATGGAAGCTAAAATTGGAATCAGCGCAGATAACCTTGCCGAGGTTGCACATTCATTAAGTAAAATTCTTGCAGATGAATACGTTTTATACACCAAAACACGCAAAGCACACTGGAACGTAGAAGGACCAGATTTTTACAACAAACACAAATTTTTCGAAGCACAATACACGGAACTGGAAGATATTGTTGATGAAGTTGCAGAACGCATCCGCAAATTAGGCCATTATGCGCCGGCATCACTTAAACAGTTCCTGGAGTTAACCCATTTGACAGAAGACGACCGTGGTAAAAACGACGCAGCAACCTACATTAAAATGCTGCTTGCTGATCACGAAAGTATCTTGATTCACTTAAGAGAAAATATCGACAACTACGCTGGTGCATTGAAAGATGCCGGAACAAGCGATTACATTACAGGCTTAATGGAAACACACGAAACCATGGCCTGGATGTTGAGAGCCCATTTATCATAAAATAAAAACGAAATGGAAGAAAAACAGAACAATATCTGGTTTGTAACTCTTGTATTGACCATTATAGCTGGTTATTGCGATACCATTACCTTCGTTGCCGCTGATAAAATTTTCTCGGCACACGTTACTGGGAACTTTATTGTATTCGCTTATCAAATGATTAAAGGCTCTGATGGTGATGCATGGATCAAGCTGCTAACTTTCCCAATATTTATGCTTTCGGTTATGGCCGGTGGCTGGATATCGGCGAGATTTTCGAACAGGCATTTTCTGCTTTTATGTGAAGGGATTATCCTTTTGCTTGGTGGGGCAATTGCCTATTCGCTAGGCTATATCGACAACGGAGAAATCACCTGGCCCATGTACCTGGTTACCATGATTGTGGTTTTCGCAATGGGTTTGCAAAATGCATTTGGGAAACTTTTTGCAAAAGAAACCTATGGGCCAACAACCATGATGACGGGTAATGTAACCCAGTTCGCACTTGATATCAGGTCTTTTTGCAATTCAGGATTTAAGAATGCTGATTTTCTTTCTGGCATAAACAAAGGATTAATTACACTCGGTGGCTTTTTAACCGGATGTCTGCTGGGTGCCTGGATTGGGCAGCTTTTTGGCTTGGTAGGTATTGTATTGCCAGGTATTGCCATGGTGATTTGCTATTACAGTACCAAACAGGCAAAAACGATTTAAGCTTTAAATATGCTGACCAATAGCGCAACCAATTTTTTAATCGCCAACATCAAATGTTTGTTAGTCACTTTCGTTCTGATAAACCCTGTCTTTGCAAAAGGGCAGGGCATTAGAACGAAAGCTGAGGTAGAGGCTGCTGAAATAAAACTCCGGAGGCTTGGTCAAACAGAAAATAAGGTCGATTTATTGGTTGATCTTGGTGCATATTACCTCAATTTGCCAGGGGAAATGAAAGGTGATTTGGCCATTGCAATGAATCTCCGGCAACAAGCTTTTATCCTGGCTGGTAAAATCGAATACCCTAAAGGAATAGCCAGAAGTATGGTGCTCAAAGGCAATATCCTCCACGAATCGGGAGATAAAGTTGGCAGTACTAAAATTTATGAGCAAGCCATCGCTTTTGCTGGTAAAATGGATCTAAAAGATCAATTGGCAGCCGCTTACGCTGCTATGGGTGCTCTTTTTAGTAACGAAGGAAAAGATCTCGAAAAGAAGATTGTTTACAATGAAAAATCGCTGACCTTATACCGTCAGGCGGGGAACAAATTAGAAGAAGGGAATTCGCTCAAAAACCTGGGTGATTATTACAACATCAAAGGACAGCCTGCCTATGCCATTAAATTGATGGATTCATCTCTTGCTGTTTACAAAGCCATTGGATTTAAAGAACTACAGGGTGTTTACAACAATATGTGTATCACCAATATTGGTTTGGGCAACTTTTCCAATGCATTGAAGTACGGTTTGCTGGCCGAAAAAACTGCAGATCAACTGGCCGATACGAGTTTGCAAAGAAGTTCTATAAACAATCACCTGGGTTTAACCTACTATTATCTGCGGAATGATCAAAAAGCTTTGTCTTATTGGTTAGAGGCCAAGAGAATTGCGGAACGCTATAAAGACCCGGGTTATATGCAAACCATTATGGCTAATGTAGCCACCATTTATGTTCGGATGAAAAGGTTTGAAGAAGGAATAGCGGTGCTGAAAGAACTGATTAAAAAATATCCACCAACAGATACACAGATGAAGCTGCGTGTCCCCTACATTTTGTTCAACACCTATTACGATATTGAACAATATGGCAAGGCCGAACCTTATTTTAAGATGCTGCAAAAGTTCCATCACGATTTACCCAAAGATGATCCAAATCAGATCTATCTATACCGGAGTATCATCAGGAAACTGATCCACGATAAACAGTTTGTAGCTGCCGATGGCTATTTAAAAGAACATGAACAACAAAGTTTGCAGCAGAAAAACTTATTGGCACTTTCTCAGTTGCACCGGCTTTGGTTTGATGTAGACTCGGCATTGAATAAACCCTGGTCGGCAGTGGCACATTATAAAACCTATAAAAGATTAACAGATTCTATTTGGAACAACGAAAAAAACAAGCAGATTTCGGGTTTGGAAATCGAATTCCAGACGGAGAAAAAAGATAAAGACATTGCATTGCTCAGTCAGAAAAACCAATTGCAAAAAGTTACGATCGAAAACGAGGGCAGGCTGAGGTATATATTTATCGCCGGACTTTTTATCGCCGTCATGTTTGTGGGTTTGATTTATAACCGTTATCGTTTAAAAAGGCGCAGCAACCTCGTTTTAGAACAAAAGCAGAACGAAATCAATGCACAGAACGAACTGCTCAGAAAAATACTCGACGAAAAAGAATGGCTCCTGCGCGAAATCCATCACCGGGTTAAAAATAACCTGCAGATTGTCATCAGCCTGCTTAATACCCAGTCGGCTTATTTAGATAATGAAGATGCTTTGGTGGCCATCAGAAATAGTCAGAACAGGATGCATGCCATGTCGCTCATTCACCAGAAACTTTACCAATCTGATAATCTGGCCGAAATCGACATGAAATGGTACATCAAAGAACTGGTCGATTACATGATCGAATGTTTCGGTACCGATAAGAAAATTCAATTCACCTTAGAAACAGAGGCGATTAAATTAGACGTTGCACAGGCTGTTCCGCTTGGTTTAATCCTGAACGAGGCCATTAGCAATGTGATTAAGTATGCCTTTCCGGGTGATCAAAAAGGTAAAGTGCACATTTCTTTCCTGTTTACCGGAGAAGAGACCTGCGAACTGAAAATTGCGGATAGCGGAATTGGCTTACCAGAAGGCTTTGATCCTGAAAATATCGAATCACTTGGCATGAGTTTGATGACAGGACTTAGCGAACAGCTTAACGGCGACATAAAAATGTGGAATGATCAAGGTTTGGTGCTGGATGTCATCTTCAAACGCCACAATGAATTAATTACAGAAACTACAGAAATATTAATCAATAAATATTAAACGATATGAATAATAACATTTTAGGCTTGCACCACATCACAGCGATTGCAGGCAATGCACAGCAGAACTTCGATTTTTATACCAAAACATTGGGTTTAAGACTAGTGAAAAAGACGGTTAACTTCGATGATCCCGGTACTTATCACCTTTATTATGGCGATGAAACCGGATCGGCGGGAACGATTCTGACCTTTTTTCCATGGGATGGAATCGGCCAGGGAACCGAAGGCGTAGGAATGGCAACAGAAATTGGTTATTCGGTACCTGAAGGCAGTCATCAATTCTGGTTAGAGCGGTTTGGTGCTACAAACGTTAAAACAAAAGAAATTACGGAACGTTTCGGCGAGCAGGTATTGGCTTTTAAAGATCCGGACGGTTTGTCATTGAGTTTAATTGTACCAAAAACGGCAGATATCAGAACAGCTTGGGAAACCGCTGACATTAAAAAGGATACAGCTACCAAAGGTTTTCACAGCACCACTTTAACCTTGCAAAGTATCGATGAAACAGCAAAGGTGCTTACCGATTTATTTGGTTACCGTTTATTGGCACAAGAAGAAAACCGCTATCGCTTCATTACCGATACAGTAGAAAATGCAGCCATTGTCGATCTGTTGGAAGTTCCAGCTGGCCACAGGGGCAGAAATGCTGCCGGTACAAACCATCATGTTGCATTCCGTGTTAAAAATGAAGATATTCAAATGGAATTAAGGGAACAGATTTTGAGTAAAAATTTACAGATCACTCCAAAAATCGACCGCGATTATTTTTACTCATTATACTTCCGGGAACCAGGAAGCGTACTTTTCGAAATTGCAACAGAAAATCCAGGCTTCACCGTTGATGAACCTCTGAATGAATTGGGCACACATTTAAAGTTGCCACATCAACATGAGCATTTACGTGATGATTTAGAAAAATTACTTCCAAAATTAACTTAGAAAACATGGCACAAGTAAAATTAAACATTCAGGAAGGCGAACCAAGTTCGTTCGATATTTATGATGAAGACGGAAAAGTTGGCGAAATGATTTTTGATATCATTGGTAACGATTTAACGGTTTATCATACTGAAGTAGACACAGCAAAAGAAGGAAAAGGTTATGCGAAAATGTTGCTTGATGCAATGGTAGCCTATGTCCGCGAAAATAAGTTGATGGTGATTCCGATGTGCCCTTATGTGCATATACAGTTTAAACGGCACGAAGATTTATACCATGATATCTGGAACAAAGTAAAAGAAGAAGAATAGCAATGAAAGAACGTATAAAAGCAGGAAAAAGCTTCGATCAGGCAGAAAAAGTGCTGATCTTGATCCATGGGCGTGGCGGCACGGCACAGGATATTTTATCAATAGCAGCCTATCTTAATGTTTCCAATTTTGCATTGGTAGCGCCACAGGCAGAAAATAATACCTGGTATCCACAGTCATTTTTAGCACCGAGGGAATATAATGAGCCATCGCTCTCAAATGCTTTAAACACCATAAAAGAAACAGTACTTGATTTGGAAAAAGAAGGCTTTTCGAAAGAACAGATCTACTTTTTGGGCTTTTCGCAGGGTGCCTGTTTAACGCTCGATTTCGTTGCCGTAAATGCCGCACGTTATGGTGGCGTGGTGGCCTTTACAGGGGGGCTTATCGGCGAAAAGGTAGATCACCGTAATTATCATGGTAACTTTGATGGCACACCGATCTTTATCGGAAGCAGCGATCCCGATATGCATGTCCCGGTATCCCGGGTAAAAGAATCGACAGTTTTACTCGAAGAAATGGGTGCGCAGGTTACCGAAATTATTTACGAAAATATGGGGCACACCATCAGCCAGGCAGAAATCTCGCAGGTGAATAAGTTAATTTTTAAGAATTAATTAAATAATGGAAAAAGAAACGGGCAGAATTGAGGCTTTCAGCGATGGCGTTTTTGCTATCGCTATTACACTTTTAGTGCTCGAATTGCATATCCCGGAAACAAGCGAAGGAGATAACCCAATTTATTTCTTAAATGCATTAAAAATGCAGTGGCCCGGTTATATCGCCTTTATCATTTCGTTCTTTAGTATTTTTATTATTTGGGTAAATCACCACAAAATTTTCAAACAGATTTACAAGCGAAACACGGGACTGATGTTTGCTAACGGATTCATTCTGTTCCTGGTTTCGCTTGTTTCTTATCCCAGTGCCTTATTGGCGAAGTTTTTTCTTACAGATTCGAAACAGCTTTCCGTTACCATTTATACTGGCTTGTTCGTTTTGATTAATCTGGCTTTTAACCTGTTGTGGCAACAGGCTACTCTGGATAAAAAATTATTGCGCCCCGGAATTAGTGATGCCGCCATCAGGCAACTCCGGAACAACTACCTGTATGGCTTTCCAACTTATTTAGCTGCTTTTGCTGTGTCGTTCTTCTATCCGGATTTAGCCCTTAGCATTTGTGTTTTACTCTGGGTTTTCTGGGCAGCATCATCAAAGAAAATTAACTTTACCGAAACACCAGCTATGTAATAAAAAAGCATTTAATCCATAAAATATGTCAAAATATAAAATTGCGATACTCGATGATTATCAGGATGTAGCGAAATCATTTGCTGACTGGACACTGGTTACCGAATATGCGGAAATTGAAGTATTTACCAATCACCTTCATGAAGAGGATGAAATTGTAGCACGCTTAAAGCATTTTGAAATCATTTGCGTCATGCGCGAACGTACCCCTTTAACACCAGGTTTGCTGATGCGTTTACCTAATCTCAAATTAATTGTGTCTACAGGGGCCAGAAACCGTTCTATAGATCTTGCTGCCGCAGAAAAACTGGGTATTGAAGTGCAGCACACCGGCTACCTGGGCCATGGCGCATTAGAGCTTACCTGGGCGCTGTTAATGGCCATCGCAAAACACATTCCGCAGGAAAATGCCAATTTACGTGCAGGCGGCTGGCAGCATATGGTGGGTAACGATTTAAAGGGTAGAACCCTGGGCATATTGGGACTTGGGAATTTAGGTGCACAGGTTGCTGCCGTAGCGAAAGTTTTTGATATGGATGTGATTGCCTGGAGCGAAAACTTAACGCCCGAAAAAGCAATAGCTGGTGGAGCCAGGTATGTAGACAAGAAAACTTTATTTCAGGAAGCTGATTATTTAACTGTGCACATGGTGTTGAGCGATAGGAGTAAAGGCATTGTAGGGGCCGATGATCTGGCGTTAATGAAACCGACGGCCTACCTGATCAATACCTCAAGAGGCCCATTGGTTGATGAAAATGCATTGATCAAAAGTTTGGAAGAAAATAAGATTGCCGGTGCGGCTTTAGATGTTTTTGATAAAGAACCGCTTGATGAAAACCACCCTTTCAGAAAATTGAAGAATGTACTGGCTACGCCGCACATCGGTTTTGTGACTCAAGATACTTATAATCTTTTTTTTAATGATATTGTTAAAGTTTTGCTGAATTGGCTACCAAAACATCCAAAAAAATAAGTTGAAGAATCTCCATGGTGTCAGATGTTACCATCTTATACAAATATATCTGTCATCTTGAGCCCCAGATTTAAAAAAAAAATGAATTGACGGTTATAGGTTGTGAGGTATCGTCATTTCGACCGAAGCAACGCGAAGTGGAGAATCTATTGCATGAAAGACCCTGAAACAAGTTCAGGGTGACGAACCGTAAGAGCAATCGTCATCTCGACCGCAGTGGAGAGATCTTTTAACATAGTTCAAAGATCTCTCCACTCCGCATTTGCTTCGGTCGAGATGACGCCAATTTTAGAATCTGTCATTGGTAACTCGATTGGTGGAGTTGCTATCTTTGACTAGAGGTCTTGTTTGTCAGATTTAAACTTAAAACTTTAAATTTGAATATATGAGCAGACAAATGTTTGATGAACCCTTTAGAAAAATGGCCTTAGATTTAGCTATGGTTCGTGGATCGATCAAAGAGGTTGCAAAAGAATTAGGTATAAGCCCTAATCTACTAAGTAAATGGAGGGAACGGCAAGGAACAGCTAAACAAGATTTAGTAAACCTTACCGAAGACCAGAAACTGATCAATAAGCTTCAAAAGGAGCTTAAAGAGGCACAGCTAGAACGTGACATATTAAAAAAGGCGGTAGGCATCTTTTCCAAGGGAGACGGGAGATATTCGGATTTATAAAGGAACACCGGCAGATATTTCCTGTTGAAAAGATGTGTAGAACGTTCGCGGTAAGCTGTAGTGGCTTTTATTACTGGCTGAAACATCCATTGGGTAAGCGGTCCATTGATCAGGCTGAACTTTTGGTGCAGATCAAAAAGATTCACAAGGATAGTAAATACCGTTATGGCGCGCCCCGTATAACCTCAGAATTAAAGGCACAAGGAATCCTTGTTTCTAGACCAAGAGTAGCCAGATTGATGCGGAAAGCAAACATAAAAAGTATTACCCGCAATAAATATCGGGTGCAGACTACTGATCCTGACCATTTATATCTGCCTGCAGAAAATATTCTTAACAGAGATTTTTATGCGGCGGAGATTAGCCAAAAATGGGTCTCTGACCTTACTTATATCCGAACTGGTGAAGGCTGGCTTTATCTGACGACAGTAATGGACCTGGCAGATAGAAAAATTGTTGGCTGGGCGCTTAGCGAAACCATGGATGCCGGACAAACAACGATCGCAGCATGGAAAATGGCGATAAGAAACCGTCCGATTACCCAGGAATTAATTTTTCATTCAGACAGAGGATTGCAATACGCTTGTAATGAATTTAGAAAGCAATTGATGAAATTTTCAGTAAATCAAAGCATGAGCAGAAAAGGTAACTGCTGGGACAATGCAGTGGCGGAGAGTTTTTTTAAAACAATGAAAACAGAAATGGTATACCACGAAAATTTTCGCACCAGAAGCCAAGCCAGATTGGCGATATTCGAATATGTGGAGGTCTGGTATAACCGAAAAAGAAGGCATTCTACTCTTGCATACATGACTCCAAAAGAATTTGAAGAAATGCTAAGTAATAGAAAAAATGTTGCTTAAAAGAAAGCCAAGTAATGCTTCTCGAAATAATTGATCTGACAACGAAAAAACTCTAGTAAACTATTGCAATTCCATGGGAACCACGAAGTGCTCATCGCAGATAATCTTAATGCAAGCGCTTTAAGATTCCCGCCTGCGCGAGAATGACGACCACACTAAGGGATTCTGTCATCCTGAGGTACGAAGGATCTGCAACCTAAAAAAATACCTTTCCCAGCTTGTACCGGCTCATCCGTTATTGCCAATAGGAAACAGATTCTTCCTATCGTCAGAATGACAAAAACTGCAATTGTATTTCTTTCAACTACCCTTCATTCTCTCATTCGGTCCCTCTCTCATTCAGTCATTCCCTAATTCTCTCATTCAATCATCAGCTCCCTACTGTATTTCGTATCCAAAATCGCTTTTTAGCGAAATATCGTGAGTCATTTATTATCGTTATATTGATTATACAGCATTAGCGCCATATTCTTGTCTTTGGCATGTTCTTTGAATTCGCGGGTTTGAACAAGAAACAAAGACCAATCCCTATCGAATCAATCCTCAATCGCTCTGTGATGATGAATAATCATCCGGATGTTGTTCGTTTTGTGATTGCCTTAAAGTTCATTCATCCGATTCCCGGATAAGTATTTTGGGAAAGATCAATTATAAAAAATGACAAAGCAGGAATCATATTTTAACACGAGTACTCATGTTAATGGCAACAATATTAACTCTCATGCCGATTCTTATTTCGATGCAAGGGCAGAAACAGTAGCAAAACAAGAAAAGAATTTTACGCTAAAAGAATTATTTCAGGGTGTGTTTTTCTAAGCTGCATCCATTATTTTCTATCGATTGTGGGGTATTAATTCTTTACAACGATGAAATGAGCCACATTACGAGAGTCTATCTGACAGAGGCCATTTCAGGAAAAATATCCTGCACTGAAACCATTTCCGATCCGGTTAGCCTTTCGCTGATTACAAAAGAAATTTCGGGGTTTGATTTCCCTGTGCTCAGATCGCGGCAAGAATGGATAGCCGACTTTGGCGAGAACCACTGCCTCACCAATCATCCTACAGCATATCATTTTCATTGTTATATTCCTTTAGCGCATAACGGCCGAATACTGGGTACTTTCGAACTTCATAATCACAACCGGGAATTAAGTGCAGAAGGATTGACTTTTTGCTGTAACATTGCCGATTTTATTGCCGGACTGTTAGCTGTAATGGAGGAAAGAAATGTTTATGAGCCTGATTTTGCAACGCCCGCCAAGTCTGAAATTCTAAATGGGCCTAAAATATCAGCAGTTGCTGAGGAGAAAATTAAGCAGTTAGAAAAGGAAATTGAAAAACTACGTGCACAGCTTGCTGAATACCTCATTTTTAAACCGAAAGAATCATCTGAAATTCTTACATACCCTGAAATTGTTGGCAGTAGTCCGGAAATGCAGGAGGTTTACAGCATGCTCAATCGGATTTCCTCCACAGAAACCACGGTTTTAATTTTGGGCGAAACGGGAACGGGTAAAGAGTTGATCGCTAATGCAATTCACGACACGTCTACAAGAAGCCAGAAAACAATGATTAAGGTTAATTGTGGCGCCATTCCACCTAATTTGATCGAATCAGAACTTTTTGGCCATGAAAAAGGGAGTTTTACGGGTGCCACGGAAAGAAGGATCGGCAAGTTTGAACAAGCACATAAGAGTACAATCTTCCTGGATGAAATAGGCGAGTTACCGCTTGATTTACAGGTTAAATTGCTCCGTGTTTTACAGGAAAAGGAAATAGAACGTGTGGGTGGTAAAACAACCATCCCTACGGATGTACGCATTATCTCGGCCACAAACAGAAATCTTTTAGCAGAAGTGGAGGCGGGAAGATTTAGACGTGATTTATATTACAGGTTAAATGTTTTCCCGGTTTCACTACCACCGCTTCGAAACCGGAAATCAGATATCGCTGTGCTGGCTACTTTTTTCTTAAAGAAATTCGCCAAAAAGTCGAATCGAAACCTGGACGGATTTTCAAAGAAGGCAATTTCCACGATGATGGCTTACAGCTGGCCCGGGAATGTAAGAGAATTGGAACACCTCATCGAAAGACAGGTGGTGATGGCAGATGGGAATGTGATTAAGGAGATCGAAATTCCGGGCAATAACAAAGCATCCGTATCTTCAGTTGGATTTGTTAAAACCATATTTGAAAACGAACGCGATCATATATTCTCGGTACTAGCGTTGTGTAACGGGCGGATTTCTGGTCAGCATGGCGCTGCAAAACTATTGGGCGTTCCGGCAACCACATTGAATTCGAAAATCAAAAAGCTTGGCCTGGCCAAAAAACACATTTATTGATCATCTTAAAGCAATAGTTTTCATGCTTACCCTCTTGCGCATTGCTTGCTGAAATGGCGATATCTCCTGAAATTTCCAAAGATATCGCCATTTTTCCCGGCATAACGATTGGCCTAAATATCCAATTCGAAAGATGAGCGCGAGGCCTTATCTGCCTGATCTAATAAATCAGCATCGTGTTCAGCAGCGCTTTCATCACTAATGATTGTACTTTGATTTAGCGCATCTTCTTCACTGGTTAATGCATCTTCCTTATCGTCAGAAAGTTCTTCTTTATTTGGGTCTATAATCATGATTTTTTTATTTAAAGATAACCATTTAAATTAGTTTAAACCACTCTTTTTTACTTTTTAATGCATTGAAAAATTCATCTCCTGATCATTTATTTTTAATAAAAAAATATGCCTGAAGCTTATCATAAATTCACTTTATATCGTCAATCTTTTATTATTTATTTTTTTTTAAAGTTTTGTTTTACAGTTCTTTGCGGGTTGGTTTGTTTTTTGGTAAATTAACACATCATTCAAAAAGAACAAATGATTATGGATAACGATTATTTAAAACATATCGGAGAAATGACTTCACTTTCCGAAGTGGTTAATGCGCTTGCTGAACAAGGTTATATAGTCGATTTTAATCTGAAAAGTAGTCAGATCAATGATGGAGAAAATCCGATACAAGAATTTCCCGAGCAGTTTTTGATTGATAGACATTATCGTTTTGAAGGCGAATCAGATCCTGATGATGAGGCCATTGTTTATGCCATATCCTCTATTGATGGTAAAATAAAGGGAATCTTTGTAAACGGTTACGGAACTTCATCCGAAAGCGCTGGAGATGAAGTGATTAATCAATTAAAAAGCCGAACTGATTAGGAAGTGCCCATGAATAAGCTAAAACTATACGGTAAACCAGATTCGCCTGAAATTTACCCCATAAGAGACTTTTTAAAACGAAGTGTTATCGATTTCGAATGGTTTGACATTACACAAGATGATTTGGGCTGGGGCCAGGGAATTACCTCATTTAATAATCCGGAAAAGCAACCTGTAATAGAATTTCCTGATGGCAAAGTGATCATAAATCCAAGCTTAGAACAGATTGCCTGTAATCTGGGCTGGATTACCGAACCCAAATATGCAGAATATGATCTTTCCATCTATGGTGCTGGCCCCGCAGGATTAAGTGCTGCGGTTTATGCGGCATCAGAAGGACTGAAAACCATTCTGATTGAACGTGAGGCCATTGGCGGACAGGCTGGTACAAGTTCGCTGATCGAAAATTACCTGGGTTTTCCTGAAGGAATATCCGGAGCAAACCTTGCGGAAAGAGCGAGGCAGCAAGCACTAAAATTCGGTGTCGAGATTTTGCTTTTAAAGGAGGGGATCAAAGGCTCATTTTATGACAATAGAATCCATGTAGATTTTGCAAGCGGCGAAAAGCTGGTCGCCAAAACAAATATCTGTGCAACCGGAGTGGAGTATGCCCGGTTGAATCTCCCTGATGAGGACCGGTTTTTTCATAAAGGAGTTTATTATGGTGCCGGTGCAAGTGAGGCTTTTTTCTGCCAGGATAAAGACCTTTACATTGTTGGTGGAGGAAACTCTGCCGGACAGGCTGCTACCTATTTTTCTGGCTTTGCCAAACGCGTTTTCATGGTAATCCGAAAAGGTAACCTTGCCGATACCCTGTCTGAATACCTGATTCAGCGGATAGCGGCCATTAAGAATATTCATGTCCTGTATTATGCTGAAGTAGCGGCATTGGAGGGTGATGATTATCTACAGCGCATCAAAATTGTAAACAGTCAGGATGGAACAGAAGCATGGCACGACACCTCTAAATTATTCATCTGTATAGGTGGAAAACCCAATACCGAATGGGCTGTTGAAACTGCAATCTGCAGGGATAGAAATGGATATCTTTATACAGGTAACGATTTGCTTAGCCTTGATCAATATAAGATGTGCTGGGAATTGGAACGTCCGCCTTATCATTTAGAAACCAGTGTCCCGGGCTCTTTTGCTGCCGGGGATGTTAGGTTTAATTCGGTAAAAAGGGTTGCGTCGGCCGTAGGTGAAGGTGCCATGGCGGTAACCCAGGTTCATCAATATTTATCAAAATTGTAATTATGGAAAGCAACAGCATATGCAGCCACATAGAGGCTGTAAAAGAATTAAAAACTGCAAAAGAACGTGTTTGTGAAGCCTGCATAAAACAAGGTACGGATTGGGTGCATCTTCGTACCTGCCAAACTTGTGGCATTACCTTATGCTGTGATTCATCGCCAATGCAACATATGTCGCATCATTGCCGGGCAGAAAAACATCCAGTTATCATTTCATCAGAACCAGGAGAACGGTGGATGTACTGCTTTCTGGATAATGAAATGGTTGAATACTGATTTGAACATGATAGAAAAGGTGGCTTTTGGTTTAAAACGCCTGTTTAGTAAAACATTTATGGAATAACCTGTTCAATAGCCATAAATCACTTCAGGCTTAGGATGTATCGCCTAATCAGGGCAACACCCGCTGTGTCAATAACAGTCGTGCCCATTTTTGGCATGTGGTATGCCCCCATAGCGGCGGTTCTTTCTATTATATTCTGCTTATTGAATGGAATACCTGTATTTTTATAGCTTGTTGCAAAATCCAGGTTTAAGGATTTTCGGCCAGCCATACCTGTCGGCCGATGGCAATGAGCACAATTCATGGCCATGTATGCTCTTGCCCTCGGTTCTGTTGGCAATGATACATCATGGAAGTTAGGGATTGTTCCAAAACGGCCTTTGTCTTTATAATCTAGCAAGCCCTTTTCGTGGAGATAGACTAGCTGACTTTGGCTCTTTCCATTACGGATGACTTCAATGTTTAAATTTCTGATCGTTGGGCCAATTGGTATCAACTGGTTGTCAGATCGATGGCAGCTTCCGCAATCTTTTTGGGAGGGAATTTGGTAATTGATCTGGCGGAAAATTCCATCCTTACCTTGGTAGCTAACTGGAACAATAGCACCCTTTTCCAGCAATATCGCGTCTTTCTGCGCTGTGTCCCACTGATAGGTCGCGGCATTCCATAGCCCGTTTTGAAGGATTAGCAGCCGGGTTTCAATCAGCCTGCGTCGTTTTTCTTTCGCGTACGAATAATAGAAGGTTTTTGCAATAATAGTACCTTCCGGGAATTCGGGCAGCGAATTACCGGTTGCACGCATTCGCTTACCCTTTGGCAACCTGATCAATCTTTGCTTTTCGGCGTAATCGGTAAAAAGGGTTGATCCTAAATCAAGAATTTCAACCCCCGCTGCAGGTTCCAGGCTCGCTATTTCACCACGGAAAAGACCATAAGCGGAAAGCATTCCATTAAAGTGGCTCCTGTTACTTATTGGTTTGTTCCCGATGTCGTGCATAAATACGACATAGGCTATAACGACTGTAAAGAAAAGCAATAGGAACAACTTATTTTTCATCCTTGCCTATCTGGTTGGCTTCAGTGTGCTGCAGAATATGCCGGTCGATATAAAAGGTTCCAAACGGCACAACACAGGCCAGCAAAATTTTCCAGGTAGTGTCTTTGAATTTCCATTTCTCTTCTACACCTACGCTAATCGTGAGGAAGATAAACAGCAGGAAAAGCGCTCCATGTATAGGTCCCAGATTTTTAACCAGCCTGGGGTCATTAAAGTAATGTTTCAGCGGTACGGCAACAAAAATAAGCACAAGAAGAGAGATGCCTTCCAGGTAGCCGACCAGGCGTAGCCTGCCGATCTGTGTTTTAAAAAAGTATGTCATGATTTTATATATTAATAATTTCTAATCAGGGGACGGTGGGCGAGCGGCGAAAAGGGCCATGGTATTGCAAGCAGAATGATCAGGAGGGCCAGGGAGAACCAGATCAACACTGTCTTAAACTTTTCGTTGCTTTCTTTTTTTCGCTTTGCTTTTGCTGAGCCAACAGTGACCAATACGATGGCAGTAAGCATGAACGAGATATGAATGGCCCCAAAGAATAACGATTCCGTGCTTTGGATGCCGGAAAAAAAAGCCTTTACTGTTATGCTTTTTGTATAAAGCAAAATCCCTAAGATCAACTGGATGTGTGTTATGGTTGCTGTCCAGTGCCGGATACTATCGTGCCTTTTGCTGAACTGCCAGCCCCGGAAATATCCACGAGCTGATAGATTGATCGAATAGATCAGGCCCAGCAGGACAAGCCATCTGAGTAAGGAGTGAATCGGAAGTATTGCATCATACATGTTGAAAAGTACTAAGTGGTATGTTTTATAACAAATTTTTTTATTTGAGGTTGTTGAGGTAAAATTTCAGTTCTCTCAGAAATTGGACGTAAGATTCTTTTCCCAGCACTTTACCCATGTTTCTCACGCCAGAATAGCCTGTCAGCAGGAATATAGCAACACGCCTGGGATCAACATCTTTGCGTATTTCGTTTTTCATTTGGGCGGAGGTTAGCGCCAGTTCCAACGCTTGCTGCACCCGCTTGATTAACCTGTTCAACGATTTTCTGAAGGGTTCACTAATGGGCGACATCTCTTCAATCAAATTTACCACCGGACATCCGTAAATGATATTTAATGCCCGGTTACCTAAAAGCAGGAAGTGAAAAGCCTTATAGATTTGGCTGGTAATACCCGAAACTTTTTCCAGTCTCTGGGATACTTCCTCCCGCACTTTAGGATAAAATATTTCATTGATGATCGCTAAACCCATGTCTTCTTTGGATTTAAAATGGTAGAAAAAAGCCCCTTTGGTCAGATTAGTTGTCGCTATAATATCGTCAACGCTCGTGGCCTGGTACCCTTTTTTATAGATCAGATCAAGTGATTTAGTTAAAATAAGATATTTAGTATTGGCTGCTTTTGACATCATATTATTACAAACATACTACTTGGTATGTTTTATTGCCGTCAGAATAATGTCATTCTTAAATTTTAGCACTGTACGGGGTATAGATACTAATCAATAAACCGGTTTACTCGATTCAGAAATACGGAAAGTGAGATTAATCCTTGGGCCGACATTGCGTGCAGTTTTTGGTACATGGTGTTCATAGTGATCCTGCATGGTCTCATCCATCAGCAGAAAACTTCCGTGTGTCAGTGGTATATCCAGCGCTGCAATATCTTTTCTGAATTTGTGGCGTACCTTAAAAATTCTGGTATCACCAAAAGTTACCGATGCAATGTGATGATGTTTACCGTCAACAGGAAGCGTATCGCTGTGCCAGGCCACGGAATCCTTTCCATCACGGTACAGGTTCAATAGCACCCGGTCGAAACTGATGCCACAGCCATTTTCCACCATCTTTTTTATTTCCATGAGGATGGGTGTCCATTGATAGCCGTTTTCGCCTCCATAATAGGCCGTTAGTCTGGGGTCAACCACCACCTTATCATACATTTTTCGCATGCGCTGCTGCCAGGGTGTTTCGGCTAAAAGAATTTTATAATAATTATCTGCCTCGTTTTTGTTAAAAAAATGCTGCCATAGTAGCAGTTCAGTATCGGGTATACTGAAATCTGTGTACCTCTTTATGCCTCCGTCAAATAATGCTGTTTCTCCAAAAAGGTTCATGTTATAAAATTACAATTCTCAATCAGTAAACTAAAAATATTAGTAAAAATTGACGGTTCCGTGAATTTTTATTTTCATGAAAACTAATCCAGTTCCATTAGCAATAATCTGCAAGATCAATATATTAAGCAGGCTCCGGTACAGAAATTATTGCGTTCCGAACGCCAAAAGCAACGATACCTTTCAAGGTATTTGGGTGTTCAGCATCTCCCGGCAGCGAGAACATAGCCTTCACTTTATGTTAGTTAGTCTAATCCTTGTATACTGTCTTGCCCGGTAATTGTTTTTTCCCGCTTTGATGGTTCTGTTTAGAACTGATTATTGTAATAGCTGAAAAACATTGTTATGTGCCTGGGCCAGAATTGATTTGCCTGGATATTTTCCTCAAAAGCACATGTATATCAAAGGGCTTCACTACAAATTCCTCAGCCTTACAGCCGCTGGTCATTTGCGGTAGATCCGCATGTGCACTCATCATCATTATCGGTGTAGCCTTTGTTGCAGGATCAGACTTTAATAAATTGCAAACTTTCATCCCATTTCCATCAGGAAGCATTACATCCAGGATAAACAGATCAGGGGCCGAATTCTTTTTTGAAAAAAAGTCGTGAACAGTAGAATATCCTTCCACATGATAACCTTCTTCCGATAAAAGTATTTCCAGGATCTCTCTTATCCCAGGATCATCCTCCAGGATACATATATGTTTGTCCATGTTACTGTAATTCTTTCAGAGTTATTAGCATTAATGAAATCAATTTTTCGACGAAGCCGCAGCATCTTATTTGTCTTTTTCCGGAGTTTCACTGGAACCTTCCTCGTACCGTTCATCTCCGCTCACATCTTCATGAACAATCAGGGAGTTTGGAGTTGCAGCAGCAGGATTTGCTCCGGTTCCGGAAGTTTTGGGTGTGCTCGGAATCGGTTCAGCCTCGTTCAGTATACTTTTAGCAGCTTGTGTGTTTCCAAGGGCTATCTGAGAAAGTTTTTCCTGGGCATCTGCGTTCTTGCCATTCTCATACTCGCTGTCTGTACTTTCTGTCTTTGCCATAAATTTCTTTTTTTAATGAAAGTAACAAAGCGAATAAAATAAAAGTTTTAACCAAGAAAAATATAGGTATCGTTACTCAAATTTACGGGCTATAATTCTGGTGGGAACAAGCTGCAACCGTTAGTATATAGAGCAGATCGTTTACTTTGGCTGAAAGCATGGAGATGTCAAATGGCTTAATCTGTTTAATATTTGTTTGGCAAAAGCTGATTGGGAGATACCCCGTATTTCTTTTTGAAAATAAAAGAAAAATGGGAGAGGTCTTCAAAACCGACTTCGAGGTAAATCTCAGTCGGTTTTTTCTTTTTCTCGGCCAGGTGATAGTAGGCCAGTTCCAGTCTTTTATCCGTCAGCCACTTTTGAGGCGTGGTATTAAACAGTTTTTTGAAGTCCCTGTTAAAGGTTGACAGGCTGCGGCCTGTCAGGTAGCCCAGTTTCTCCAGGGGCATGTTGAACATAAAATTGCGTTGCATAAAATCGATCAGATCGATCTTACCCGGAACATCGAAGTTGGCAAGGACGCTGTCTACGCTGGGATCGATCAGCCGCAGGATATTGATCGCCTCTTCAATCTTGAGTGTGGCCAGGCTTTCGGGGAATTCACCTTCTACCTCAAAATAAGGGATTAATGAAGCCAGGCAGCTTTCCAGCAATGGATGATTGCTGAAGCGGTATATCTTCTGCTGGGTTTGTGTTTTCTTTGTATGCTCATTTTTTTCGTAGAACTTTTTTAACCGATCGGTGGATAAATGCATCACCACGGTTTTATGTGGCATGCCGTTTTTCGGGTAGTTGATGATCGTTGCCAGTTCGTTCCTTGGGATCAGAAAAATATCACCTGTTTTAAAGCTGAAGGTGGATTCTGCCTGTATGATCCTGGTTTCTCCCGAAATGAACCACACCAGCATGTGGTCATCAAACATCAGGTCTGATTTAAAGAGTTTGTCCTCATAGCTGGAAAGCTTGATGTCCTTGGTCAGGTATTTGGATATATGTTCCATTGTGATAAAGTTATTAGTTTTTGCTCATTTCTACCAGATGCACTGGCCGCCATCGACTAAATACTAGTTTACATTGAATTCAATCCCTGTCATATCTTCAGTTAGTTTCCATAGTCTTTTTGCGCTGCTTTCATCTAGCGAATAGGCCAACACGCCACTTTGGTGTAATTTAGCTTTAGTTTGTACAGTGGGGTCCTCCGGTAGCAGTTCGGCGATATCGCCATCCTCGCAGTAAACGCCACCGATATGGTTAAGCAAAGGACTGGTTGCCACCCATACCGAAGTTGCGGCGCCTTGCGGTATGGTTTTAAGGCCGGCCAGTATTTCTGGACGCATATTTCCATGCTCATCAAAAAAGCCCATCTGTTTGAACAGTTCCATATCGGCATCCCTGGCTAGCTCAGTTCCGGCGATTGATCCTGGATGTAGGGAGTAGGCTCTTACCCGATGTGCTTTTGCACGGTTATCCAGTTCGAGGGCGAATAGGTTACTGGCTGTTTTCGACTGTCCATATCCTAAGAGCGTCTGGTATTCCCTGTGCTCGAAGTTGGGATCCTCGAAATCAAAAGGTGCCATGTGGTGTCCCAGAGAAGAAACATTGACTACGCGCGCCCCATTAGCGACTTTAAGTGCCGGCCATAATCTCGCCACCAGCTGAAACTGTCCCAGATAATTAGTCGATAGTTGTGATTCGAAACCACGGCTGTCCCTTTGCAAAGGCACCCACATAATTCCGGCATTGTTGATCAGTAAATGTAGCGGTCTGCCGGAGGTGAGGAATTTTTCGGCGAATGCATCAATGGTGTCAGGCTTAGCAAGATCCATGGGTTCAATTTCCACATTTGGGATGCCCTTGAGGTTTTTATTTGCTTTTTCCATATCCCTGGCTGGTACGATTACGGTTGCGCCTGCTGCTGCCAATACTTTTATCGTTTCCAGGCCAATGCCTGCGTTACCACCGGTTACTATGGCGATCTTTCCTTTAAGGTCAATGCCTTTGATAACTTCTGTTGCTGTTGAGGTCGCGCTAAAGCCTGAGCCCAGTGGGTGTTGTAACGCGCCTTGATCATTGTTCTTTTCCATTTTTGTTTTGATTAAATGTATAGGACAAATTTAGGCGGTTGGTCAAAGGTAGATTTTGTTTAGCGTGTCAATTAACTTTGTTTACAAAGTCAGTTTTTTGTTGAGCGTGTTAAGGGTGTGCATCATTATCTATATTTATGCCGTTCTTGATAAATGTCGCCCCTTAACAGCGACCTGTCATCACTTTCATTGATGAACGTAAATAAGCTGTCGCCTTTCTTTGCCGTCACGAGGAAGTAGTCGCCATCATCATTGTATTTGACAAACTCCATCAGTTGATGAGGCATTGGTTTGGAAGCAGTTTTTTGATGTTGTCTAATTTCGTGGGCTGCTGTTTTAGGTAAATGTGCCTTCGGACTTTTTTCCTTGCCCGAGTGGCAGGAGAGGAGCGCGCAAGCCAATAAAATATTCAGTATAAGTTTCATTTTTAGAATCCTATTTATCTTTTCGGTCGGCATAAGTCTGTTCCACAATAAAAGACATCGCTTCTTCGATTTTGGTCCTGCCTTCCTTACTGCTCACATCGAGGCCACAAAAAGTCTGGTTATTTGTGGTCGCGTATATGTCAAGGTAGTAAATACCGGAGATCAGCAGCGCCATGATTGCACGAAAGCGTGATGCTTTGTCGCCAAAATGAGGGTCGGAGATATGTTCGAACATCAGGTTTCCTTCTTCTTCTCTTTTTTCGGCAAGTCTTTTCAGCGAGCTTCTATTTTCAGTTAATCCACCTAAAATGATTTTCTGGAGTTCTTTATTCTTAAAAACATGGTCGAACTGCGACAAGAGCATTGCTTTGGAAAGTGCCTGACCGCCGTCTGTAATATTCAGATTTACTTCTTCACTTTTAACATTGCTCCAAAAGTCCTGGGATTGGATATATTCATCGATCAGCTGATCGGTACCTCCAAAATAATTATAGATCAACTTTTTGTCCAGCCCGGCAGTTGCCGCAATATCGTTTACCTTCAGGCCCGAAAAACCCTTTATTTTCAGAATCTTTCCAACTGCCGCCAAAAATTTCTGCTTGGTTTGTTCCTTGTTGCGGACTGCGCCCTTGATTGATTTTCGTTCCATAATTTCCGTGCCGATTGAAATGTAATCAAAAGTAATAAAATTTATATCACTAAATGGTGAAATGTGTTATCTTTGTAGTGACCCCCAAATGGTGATATGTTTTAGTTTGATGAAAAGATGGATAGAAACGACTTTTGGGATCATAGTCAGCCTGGCACTGGCCCACTTTTAACATCACAACTGTTAAGCTATGCCGAAGAATTAATGGGCTTTAGTATCAATGGTTTTAATCCGATAACATACGGCTTACTGCCTATCGAGAAAATAGTGGAGGATGATCAATCGAGTAAAATAGTTTTCGGGAAAAAAGTTCCTTTAGCATATGATAGTGGAGGCAATGTTTTTTTAATCTCAGAAGAGGGACAAATTTATATCATAGCCTGAGGGGTTAGAAAGTCAAAACTTCACTTTAGTGCCCGAATCATTTATTGACTTCTTAAATTCATCTTATAATGATTAGATCATTCACCATTAAATTATTCTCGCTGGCCCTGCTGCTGTTGGTAATCGCCTGTAAATCCCCCTTGTCCGAGGGAAACCTGAATGATCTTTCCGCTATAGATGTGCGTATTGAGATCTCCCAGGACCTGACCAACAAAAAGAAGAACGAGGTAACGGTTTTTTTATATGATAAAGACGGCAAGCCTATCCGTAACAAAAGCATCAAAATGAAAGTCAACGATACAGATCTGGTCTATACAGAAAGGCAGGAACTGTACTATACCACAACCTCCAAATATTCGGCTAGTGACGTTCCCGTTGAAAAGGAATATAATTTTCAGATCACTTTATCAAACGGGAAATCTTATTTTCTGGGAAGGATCGCTCCCCTTGCTGAAAGCAGGGAAAAGGATATTATATGTGATGAGAAAGGGGATTTCGACAAGGATTTTGTGGTTTCCTGGAAGAATCTGAGAGATATAGACGAATTGTCGATCATGAAAAGCGTGTTGTTAAGTACTTCGACAAAAACACAGCAAAATTACGATTCAGAGCCAGAGGTTACCAAAAAGATAGGGAGCAGCGGTGTATATATTATTCCAAAATCTGGCTACATCACCTCAAAATCAACCATTAGCGATGCGGAAATCAGGTTCAATGCTCTTAAGCTTGGAACTATGAACCCGCAACTCCTGGAAGGTAGTGAAATCAAAATATTTGGACACATTGATAGATATATTGACTTTGAAGAACAAAATAAGAAATAACAGCACCAGGCTGTGTCAAATGCCAATTTACATCAGCCTGTTATTGATGGTTATGAGCTGTAACGGACAAGAAAATCCGGGGTATATTGGTGCCAAATATGGAGTTCTTGACCTGGACAAGATTACGTTTTCTGAGCAATTGGACACGTTGTTTTCAAAAACAGAAAAGTATTACAAACTGCCCAAGGGCGAGGAGGTTTTTGATGAAAAGCTTGGGAAATATGTAATGGCGGATACACTTTACCACATCTACAGAATTCCGGCGAAAAATGTAGCCGAAGGAACCTTCAGTTTCAAACGCCTGGAGGTCAAGCCCAAAGAGGTCGTCGACTTTTACGCAGACCATTCCCATAGGTTTAGAAAAGTGGAGGTGTCGGTCTACATGAGCGATGGGCAGTACCGGCAGCTACGCGATGACTGTAAAAATTTCAAGGACATCACACCTGCCAACGTGAAGAAGGTGAACAATGGCAAATATATCATCCTGCAAAGTAATGATACTCAAAAGCAGATCCTGACCACACTGTATTGCTTAGACAACAGGCTGGAGAATAACGGTGATCTGAACCAAAATTATTTTGTAAGAATAGCAAAAACCAGCCTCAAAATAAAAAACGATGAATTCGATAAGCAGCTGAATGATGAAATATATATTCCTTTGTAGTGGCCGGGTTGCTGCTCTTCTGTAAAGAAGGTGAGGATGCTGAAACAGCATGAGGTTTCTCATTAAAGCCGGGCAGCTACCTGCGTGGTGATGATTTAACTGATCCTATGCACTTGAATTAAAACATCTCTATGCTAATCCAGCTGATTAATTAGCCTATAGTGCAGAATAATGACCTGAAATAAGAAGCTAAATTTAGTTATTACTAACCAAAATAATAACTTATGAGAACTTTTAAACTTGTAATTCTGGCGCTTGCCTGCGCCACTGTAATGCAGTACGGCTGCAAGAAACAATCAACAACGGAAACGCCGGCAGAAAAAATGGAGAAAGCTGCACAGCAAAACACTGCATCAGGAGGGGTTCAGATCATGTCTGTACTCTTTAATGGCGATGCCTCCAACGGATCGGCCAATGTATGGAATGACATTAACATTGAAGGTACAGGAACGGTAACCACCGTAAATGATGAAACGGGTACCTTAACCTGGAAATTTTTGAAGCCTGCAAACAGCCACAGAACGGAAGGGCACGGTGCCAAAAACTACGAAGCCCAGGATGGAGATGAAATATATATAGGCTGGACCAGTAAAATCTATATGCCAACCACATTAAAAACAGAGGCCATATTTCAATGGAAATCCTATCCAACGGCCGGATCATTACAAAATCATCCACTAATGCTCAGAACCAAATCAGGAAACCTTGAATTACAGCATTTTGACGACAACCATGTTGCTACAGTACCGTGGTCTACCACGCTGGCCGTAAATACCTGGCTTAAATTCGTTATCCGGATGAAAGTATCCAGAGATCCTGCCGTGGGTTATATCGAGTTCTGGTACAATGGCGTTAAACAGACCCTCGCAAATGGTAGCCAGCGGTTATATTGCAGAACTTTGGATGTCGACTATTGCGATCCGAAATGGGGAGTTTACGGAGGTGATTCTTCACAGGTAACCCATTTTGTCAAAAAAATAAGAATTGGTACATCTTACGCCGATGTAGCACAATAATAGCAACATCTGTCACATTGAGCCTGTCGAAATGCTCTGCGAAGTATTTAAGCAAGTCCTTCGACGGGCTCAGTATGACAAATCTATATTTAGGATACAGCCAGTTTCTTTTAGCCCGTTTATTCCTTCTGGCATGATATGGTGTTTATTTTATCTCATTTAATCCAGTCAGCGTTTCAGTAATGATTTCACCTGAAGATATCTGGCCAGATAGGATGGAAGTATTCCGGATAATGCCGGTCCGTTCATCTTCCTTAGTTAGGAAATAGGTTTTACTTATGGTTTGACAAACTCCTGGACTGATAGATATCCCTTCTGTATAACACTCTTCGCCTTCTTTATTGATACAGATATTATCAATGATTGAATCACTAATATTTTCGATTTTGAAGTCATATCTAAGCTCATCTCCACTTTGTAGGTTTCGGCCATTGGGCATCGTGGTAAAAGTAGTAATACGGATTAAGTTCAGCATTTTAGTCATTGTAAAAAAGAGTTTTATCTATTATTTATCGAGGTTTAGCTTCGGCGGGTCTTTAGTAGGGAAGGTTTTAAAAAAAAAGCAATCGGCTTATAAATGGTCAATACAAATTAATATTAAATCGACAGCCATTAGTCAAGCATATTTACAGGATATTAAACAAAATTGGCCTAGCTTTAAGTGAAAGGTTACCGGTTGATGTCAATTTTGTTGACTAAATGGATAATTCTGAAGAATAAATCCTAAAGGATTATCACGTAGTTGCAGATCAAATATAAAAACCGACCCTAACCAAATATTTATTATATCCTTATATGGAGATCATTAGTAATAAAAGAAATGTTTTAATTTTTCAGTTAGTGGTATGCTTTTTATGCCTTGGTGCTACAAGGGCTAATGCTCAAAAAATCATTTCCAGACCACTAAAGCTTTGGTACGACCAACCTGCCAGGGTTTGGGAAGAGGCGCTGCCCTTAGGTAACGGAAAAATGGGCGCCATGGTATTCGGAAACGTGCAGCGCGAACGGTTACAGTTAAATGAAAGTACGCTATGGTCTGGTTATCCCGAACCTGGAAATAACCCTGATGGGCCAAGTCTGCTACCACAGGTAAGGAAAGCAATGTTTGAAGGTGATTATCTAAATGCAACGGCACTCTGGAGTAAAATGCAGGGACCCTACTCGGCAAGATATCTCCCAATGGGTGATTTGTTTTTGGAGTTTGACCACAACAATGCTGCTTTTACGAATTACTATCGCGAACTTGATCTTGCTAATGCGGTATCGTTGGTAAAGTATACCGTAAATGGAATAAACTATACCAGACAGACTTACATGAGTTATCCTGATCAGGTATTGGTGATGAAGATAACGGCCAGCAAGGCAAATTCCATCAGTTTCAAGCTTGGTTTAACCAGCAAACTGAAATATACTGTTGCAAGTTCAGCTCAACAACAACTGATTTTGAACGGTAAAGCGCCAAAGTATGTGGCTGCAAGAGATTATGATCCACAACAGGTGGTGTATGATGAAAAAGAGGGGATGAATTTTCAGATCAGGGTAAAAGTGGCAAATGTTGGTGGAACCGTAAAAAGTACCTCTTCAAATTTAACAGTAAGCAAGGCAACAGAAGTGATCATCTACCTCACAGGCGCAACAAGTTTTAATGGTTTTAATCAATCGGCAGGTTTAGCAGGTAAAGATCCTTCGGTACAAACGCGCTTAAATATGAACAAAGCCATTGGAAAAGGTAGTTCGCAGATTTATACAAAGCATTTGAGCGATTACCAAAGTCTTTTTAACAGGGTAAAATTTGAACTTGGCGATCCGGATCTGAAATCGGACCAATTGCCGACGAATGAACGGTTACTGCATTTTAAGAGCAACCCGGTTCCCGATCATAATCTGCTGACGCTCTATTATCAATATGGAAGGTATCTGTTAATTTCAAGCTCAAGAAAAGGAGGTCAGGCTACAAACCTGCAAGGATTATGGAATGATCTGGTACAGCCACCATGGGGCAGTAACTATACGACCAATATCAATACACAGATGAATTATTGGTTGGCAGAAAATACCAATCTTACCGAGTGCAATGAGCCATTATTTAACCTCATCAAAAACCTTTCGGTTAATGGGGCAGTAACAGCCAGGGTAAATTATAATATCGGTAAAGGGTGGGTAGCCCATCACAATTCGGATATCTGGGCTAAAACCTCACCGGTTGGTGCCTTTGATAAGGATGAACGGGAAATGCCCAGAAAAACCGCCTGGCCAATGGCAGGTGCCTGGCTGAGTACTCACCTGTTCGAACATTACCGCTATACCAATGATACCCTTTTTCTGGAAAAAACGGGTTATCCTTTAATGAGGGGTGCTGCCGAATTTATGTTAGCGTGGTTAATAGAAGATCCTAAAACGGGTTATCTGGTTACCAATCCTTCCACCTCTCCAGAAAATGTAGTTAAAATAAAGGACAAATCCTATCAATTGAGCATTGCCTCTACAATGGATATGTCAATTATCAGGGAACTTTTTGAGCAGTGCATACAGGCCTCGCAGGTTTTGAAAACTGATTATGCTTTTGCAGAGCGGCTTAAAAAGGCTAAAGCCAGGTTATATCCTTATCAGATTGGACAATATGGACAGCTGCAGGAATGGTTTCAGGATTGGGATGACCCTAAAGACCAACATAGACACATCTCTCAGCTTTACGGGCTTTATCCAGCCGATCAGATCAATGTTTATGCAAATCCTTCACTTTCATCGGCAGCCAAACAATCCTTACTTCACCGTGGAGATGTTAGTACCGGCTGGTCTATGGCATGGAAAACAAATTGGTGGGCGAGGTTGCAAGATGGCAATCATGCTTATCAGGTGCTGCTATCGGCATTAAATTATATTGATCCGCTTTCCCCAAAAGGGCAGATGAGTGGTGGTGGAGCCTATCCAAATCTTTTTGATGCACATCCTCCCTTTCAAATCGACGGTAACTTTGGGGCTACCGCCGGGATAACAGAGATGCTGCTACAGAGCCATTATGGCGAACTGGTTTTGCTACCTGCACTGCCTGATGCATGGCCATCGGGGAAAATAGAGGGAATTAAAGCAAGAGGCGATTATAATGTAGGGATACAATGGGCGCACGGGATGCTCAAAACGGCATCCATTAAAGCAAATAGAACTGGGAAATGTACAATCAGGACATTTACTAAAATTAAGATTAACAATTTGAATGCAGGCCCGCGAGCAGATGGTATTGAAAATGTAGTGGAAACGCCATATCTCAACCATAGCAAAACAGCGTTGCAGCCGCTCAATTTAAAGCAAAGTTATCTTTATGAACTTGAAGTTAAAAAAGGTGAAACTTATTTGATTACTTCTGCAGATTACTAACCAACCATTGCATACAGCACCGAAAGCGGGGTAGTTTATTTTTTTGTTGTCCGATTTCATTCTGAGATTTTAGAATCCATTTGTAGATGGGATGCTCATTAGTTTTCTCTGATGAGATTAATTTTTATTAAATATTTGGTTGTCAGTTATTTATATTAATTCTTTCAGCTATTAATTATACCAGATCCGTTTAAAAGCTATTTTGACATCATCACCATAAACGGATTTTAAATTTGTATGCACAATACCGGCTCAATTGCAGCGCTAGTTATACCTGGTAGGGGATAATTATTGCCATTCCAGTCAGAAAGGTATTTCTGAACATAGATGAGCGATCTGCCAATATAGTTGATTAATTCGCCAATTCTTGCATCAACTATTTCTGGTTTTATACTTTAATTGCAGTAACCAAATATAAAACTAAATCGTATGAGTAACAGAAATTACCAAGGGTTTGAAAACCATTGGCGTTTTTTTACAAGTAATTTGTTAAACGTCACCAATCGGGCCAATCAACCTGTCTATCCAGTCCACTTTCCACTCACTTTTAATTCAGCGGTATGAAAAGAAAATTTACAAGATTTTTCTCTGCGCATCGCATTCTGCTGAAAGTAGCAGTATTTGCATGTTTGCTGACTTTGATCAATACTGGTGTTTTTGCTCAGGGGCAAACTAAGGTGTCAGGAACCGTAAAAGACCGTAGTGGTGCAGCCCTGCCAGGTGTAACGGTTAGGGTAAAAGATCAAACCGGTGGCGTATCGACTGATAATAATGGTAAATTTACTATTTCGGTAGCCCCGAACGCCATTCTTCAGTTTAACATGATTGGCTATACCACTATGGAAAGGAAGGTTGGCGACGGCGCAATGAATGTTGTGCTGGAAGATGCGTCAAGCGCGCTAGACGATGTGGTTGTAATCGGTTTTGGCGGTAAAGTTAAAAGAAGCGACCTAAGTTCTGCGGTTTCTTCTGTTTCGGCCAAAGATATTCAGGAGCGACAACCAGTAGATCTGTTGAACGCACTGCAGGGAAAAGCATCAGGGGTAACTGTTACTACCGATGGCGGCCCTGGCGGAGAGGGAACCGTTCAGATTAGAGGGGTTACGACCTTAAACGGTGGTGCAGGCCCGCTTTACGTGGTTGATGGTGTAATTACAGACAATGGCAGAAACATTAATCCATTGGATATTGCAGGCATTGAAATTTTGAAAGATGCAGCTTCTGCTTCTATTTATGGTGCACAGGCCGCAAATGGTGTAATTTTAATTACAACAAAAAAAGGTGTTGAGGGTAAGCCCAGGGTGGATGTGCAGTACACACATCTGTTTGGCAAACTTGCACATAAACTCCCGCAGAGCAACTCTGAGGAGGTTAGGGCTTTTAGAAGGTTACAGAACGGAGGATTTGATCACCGCGGGCTCAAATACGGATTCATTAAACGTTTCTTTTAATTCAGATAATGACCTCCAGGATCTGTTGTTGGGTAATACCGGTCAGCGCAACCAGGTAAATGCGAGTTTGGCAGGAGCTTCTAAAACCTTCAACTATTATTCAAGCGTTAATTATATCGACGATAAATCTATTGTGATCAACAGTTTTGCCAAATCACTTCAAACCAGGTTGAATATCTCTTATCAGGCACTGCCAAAACTTAAGTATACTTCCAATTTTTCGCTCTATTATCAAACCAAGAATGAAATACCCATCGCGAGAACGGTAAATGTTATTTTCGACAGGCCGGCAAACTCACTGATTTATTATCCTGATGGGGCATTAACAAGTTACATCGCCTCGAAGCGAAACCCTGTTGCAAATGCGATGTACGAAATCAATAAAACCGAAACCTATTCGGCACAGATCAACAACCAGTTGGATTTTGATATCACCAAGCATATTAAATGGACTACACTTTTTAACCTGGCTTATGAAAATCCACAGTATACGTTTTTTGCACCACGTTATGTAAGTCCAAACCGCAATACAAACAACGGTATAAATGAACTGACCAAAAATTTCAGATACGAAGCACAAACCTATTTTAACTACAACCAGAAGTTTAAAGACCATACCTTGAGTGCAACATTGGGGGCAAATGCCATCCGTAGAACGCAGAGCGTATTTCATCTGGAGTACCTAAATTCAGCAAGTGAGGAGATCACCGTTACGCTGCCAGCCTATCTTACGGGGTCGAAAACTTATACTACCGGTACGGCCAATACCAACCAGGCTATTTTTGCTCGCGTAAATTATGATTATAAGAGCAGGTATTATGCAAGTGCGGTATACCGCAATGATGGTTCTTCCCGTTTCGGCCCGGAGAACAAACGTGGATCCTTTTATTCAGGATCGATGGCCTGGCGTTTTTCTGCAGAAAAATTTATGGACTGGTCTAAAACATTTCTTGATGATGCCAAAATCCGTGCAAGTTATGGACGGGTTGGTAATGATCAGATCGAGGATTATGGCGCAATTACAAAAGTACAGTTCGAGGGAAATTATAATGGGATAGGTGGGGCAGCCTATAATACCACGATAGGCAACAGCCTGATTAAATGGGAAACAGGAATCCAGAAAAACCTGGGGTTGGATCTTACCTTTTTGAAAGGAAGATTGAACTTCACCGGCGAACTTTATGAAAAGGAATCGAAAGACCTGTTATATCAGCGACAGCTAGTTAAAGAAACGGGCTTTTCAACGGTTATTGTTAACCTTGGTTCTATTGTTAACAAAGGGATCGAATTCACCGTTTCCGGTACACCAATTTCTAAAAAGAATTTTTCATGGAACATAGATGCAAATATTTATTTCGAAAGAGGTACAATTAAGGAGCTGGCAGGCGGTGTTCCATTTATTGCAGGTAACAAATGGTATGTTCAGGAAGGTGGCAAAATCGGAGATTTTTATGGCTGGAAAAACCTGGGTGTTTATCAATGGAACGAATCTAATGCCTATAATGACAGCTGGGATAAATTAACCGTGGTATTGGGTGCCGATAACAAACCTTTGTATGTAAACGGAAAAGCTCAGTACACTTTCAACGGACAGCCTTACAGTGGAACGGTTCATAACCTGTACGATCCTTCAGGTAAACTTGTTGGCGGAGATACCGAATGGGCAAACATTAAAAGAGACAGTTTGATCGATGATGGCGACCGCCATGTGATTGGTAATGCCCAACCTAAGTTCAATATCGGTTTTGGCAATACATTTAACTACAAAAGATTTTCTCTGAATGTGCTGTTCAATGCATCGATAGGAGGAGACATTTACAATAGCCTGTTGTATAATGCAAATAATCCATCCAATACCGGTCCTGGTAATCCAGATGTGCTGTACAACTCATGGCAAAAACCCGGAGATATTGCAAAATATCCCTACTATCCAAACAGACCTTCGAGAGGGAATTTAAAAGCAAACGGCAACAGTGCCTATCTGGAAAGCCGTTCTTTTATCAGGCTTGCCAGTATGAGATTTGCCTATAGTATGGATCCAGCCCTTACAAAACGGGTGTATCTCAAAGGGATAACGGCATTTATATACGGTACGAATTTATTAACCTGGACAAACTATAAAGGCTACGATCCTGAATTTAGCACTTCTAACCCATTAACCCCTGGCGATGACACCGGGAAATACCCGAAAAGAAGAGAACTTGGGTTTGGTTTAAACATCAGTTTATAATTAGCAATATGAAAACAATAAAATATACCTGTATTTTCATGCTATTGCTCACTATGGGCAGTTGCAAAAAATTTCTTACAGAGGCGCCTGTTTCTCAGGTGTCGAGCGATAAATTCTATAAATCTAAATATGATATTGATGCGGCTATGGCAGGGATGTATTCTGCCTTTCAGCTCACTATGGTGGGCGAATCGCAGTTTAACGACCGCTACCATTATTGGGGCGAGTTCAGGGCTGATAATTTTGACCGTTTTCTTTCCTATACCAATACTTACACCACAGAGATTGCACTAAACGCCCTTACCACCGATAATCCATATGCAGATTGGTCAAGACTGTATACCGTAATCGCCAGGGCGAACAGCAACATCAAATATATACCAGGGGTGCCCGCTTTAGATAATAATGTTACCCAGGCTGTTGTCAATGCAAACCTTGCACAATCTTATGCCATAAGAGCAATTTCTTACTTTTACCTCGTGAGGGTTTGGGGCGATGCACCTGTTTGGTTAGAACCTTACGAAGATAGCCAGGTTGCTGCAGAACGGGAACGGACCAAGGCCGCGCAGATTTTAGATGAGGTAATCATCAAAGATTTAAAAACAGCTTACGACCTCACCGTTAAAAATCAGAATGCATCGGTTTATTACATGAATGAAGGTGCGATTTGTGCAGCCCTTGCAGATGCCTATATGTGGAAAAAAGACTATACAAATGCCATTCTTTGGATCAATAACCTGTTTAAGGCCAGAAATCCTAAAGGAGCACTCTATACGGGTACATCTGATGCAAACCTGGAACCCACGGCCAGCTGGAAAAGTATATTTACCGCTCCTGCTGCGAGCGTAGAAACCATTTGGTCTATCCACTGGGATTTTACCACAAACAGTTGTGCCTGTATGCAGATATCTTATTCGCCCAATAACAGACAGATGCAGGTCGATCCGCTTTTATATGCCAGTTACTTTCTGCCTCAAACTCAACCTGTTCATACTAACGATATCAGGCCTAAACAAACACTGGATGTATATGCGGTTACAAATCCGGCGCTCAACAACCGCGATCGCTTCCTGAAATTTTATCCAAGTCCATCAAACCCTGTTGGGGCAATACCTACCACAGAGTTAAACCTGTATTACAACCAGAATACGGCTGTTTATTTGCCAATGTACAGGTTATCTGATATTTATTTGCTCTATGCCGAGGCGCTCAACGGAAACAACGATTTGCCGAATGCCCTTAAATATTTAAATTTTGTGAGAAAAAGAGCCAATGTAGATCAGTACCTGGCCACCGATGTTAAGGTAAATGCTAAAGCAGCAATGGAGAACGCAATTTTAGAAGAGCGCCAGTATGAACTCATCGGCGAAGGTAAACGCTGGTTCGACCTGGTAAGAACAAACAAAGTGAAAGAAGTTATGGATCCAGTGCTCAAAGACCGTCAGGTTAGAAATGGTAATACCGATATAGTTGGTTTTACAGATGTGCGCCGTTCTTATTGGCCATTGAGCAGGGCAGTAATGAATTCTAATAAAAAACTGGTACAGAATCCTGGTTATGGCGAGTAATGGTTAATTTTTAACATAGGCCTGCCTAAAGTTGCGGGCTTTAAATGATATGGAAATGAAAGTTTTTAAAAATAGAATATTGCCTTCAATCTTATTGATTCTGATCGCGATGAGCCAAAGCGGCTGCGGAAAAATGTTCGGTTTGGACCGTCAGAAGGATTATGATTACGTGAAGAAAACGCTTGATCCCAACATCGGGGTATCGGCACGTAAGTTTCTGGAAGACAGGGCAGCCGGTACCGGTATGGCGAACGATCCGACAGATACCGTTTTTAAGTATATGAAACTAGGCTTAGATTATGCGGGTATTGACCTTGCAGAATACGAGAAAAGTGACCGTACCTTCCTTTTTCTGCATAATCTTAGCGTTAGGGTATTACCAACAAAAACAACCAATGGCGTAACAGTGACCACCAGTAACATACCAACAGCAGGTTTATGGTTCGATTACCCAATTGTTACGGGTATTAATCCCACTACTGGCGTGCCCATAACGAAGCCCGCAACCAAATGGAGCGATTATCCTAAAGAAGATGTAAAGAATTATTTCTTATATCTGATTGGTCAGGGCAAGTATAATTTTGATAATCTCAATGCCAATAATGTGCCTGTAAAATCAATTTTGCCGGCAAACGCGGTCTTATCCAAATCATCAATGTTGGGTTATGCCAATAATGGCAAAGGCTTTGATGAAAATGGAATTTTTTATTTAAAAATTCTAAATAACAGCGACCAGGCACCAATTGTACATAACAACAGAACCAATGACCGGAGTGCGGGTTATATCACGACCAACGGTGTTGTTCACGTTTTTGGAGCATCGCTGGCACCTTCATTGTAATCTATAAAACCGGGAATAATAAGATTGCCCGGTTTTTACTGTATTTTCTACATAGTAAAAGAATGTAAACATAGTTAAGTACCCATTTGCCCGTATTTGCCAACAAAATTCCTATGAAATTGCTAAAATTGTCATTTTTTGCTCTGCTTCTTCTTCACCTGCATCTTGGTTTAAAAGCCCAGGAAATCACCTGGACACCAGTAGAGCCCGGAGTGTGGAAAGGTGTATTTGGTGCGCCAGAGGTTTATGATCTTTTAAAAGCTTCGGGTGCTAAACCCAATCACGAATCATTAAATAAATTAGGTCAGGCGACATTCCCTTTTTCTGATCAAGCCATAACAGCCCAGCTTAACGATGGTAAAACTTATTTAAGAATCCCACTTGATAAAAGCGAGCAGTTATATGGTTTCGGACTAAATTTCCAGACCATACACCAGCGGGGGAAGATTTTGGAACTACATGTAGACCATTATGGCGGAAAAGATAATGGCAGAACGCACGCTCCGGTGCCTTTTTATGTTTCATCTAATGGATATGGCGTTTTTATCAACTCGGCAAGGTACATTAAAGTATGGGCGGGTACCGGAATGAGGAAAGACAGCAAAAATTTCCCGCTACCAAAAGACAGAAATGCCGATAAAAGCTGGTCATCACGCAATAATGGCGACGAAGTTGAAATTTTAGTCCCGGCAGCAGGCGTAGAAATTTACGTTTTTGCTGGCCCAAAACCTTTAGATGCAATTAAAAGGTATAATTTATTTAACGGCGGCGGGTATTTGCCACCACGCTGGGGGCTTGGTTTTACACAAAGGGTAATGACGCGTTCAACTGCTGCCGACGTAGAAAACGAGGTCAATAGTTTTGAAGAAAAGGGCTATCCCTTAGATTTTGTCGGCCTGGAGCCTGGTTGGCAAAGTAAAGCTTATCCGGGCACTTTTTCATGGGATAAAAACAGGTTTGCCGAGCCTGCCGGTTTTGTGAAAAGCATGCTGGCCAAAGGCATCAGGTTAAATCTTTGGATTAATCCTTATGTATCGCCAGACGCACCTTTTTATAAAGAAATTAGACCGCTAACAGGCTCGCATACCGTATGGTTGGGCGCAGTACCCGATTTTACTTTACCAAAAGCACGGCAGCTTTTCTTTGATCAGCTGCAAAAAGACCAGGTAGCAATCGGGATAAGTGGATATAAAATTGATGAGGTTGACGGATATGATTATTATTTGTGGCCTGATGTAGCTACTTTTCCTTCGGGTACAAGCGCTGAGCAGATGCGCCAAACTTATGGGCTGTTAATGCAGCGTTATTCGGCAGAAATGTTCAAAAACAGTAATAAACGTACCTATGGTTTGGTTAGGGCATCAAACGGAGGCGGAACTTCTTTTCCTTATGTAATTTATAACGATTATTATAACCATGAAGACTTTGTTACCGCACTCATTAACAGTGGTTATGCAGGCGTACTGTGGACACCAGAGGTGAGGGCTTCTAAAACAGGAGAGGAGTGGCTAAGGAGGTTCCAATCGAATGTTTTCTCGCCGATGGCCATGATTAATGCCTGGGCAAGTGGAACAAAACCCTGGACTTACCCCGATGTAGCAAGGCAGGTAAAGGAATATGCTTTATTAAGGATGAGAATGATGCCGTATTGGTATAGCGAATCGGCAAAATACCATTTTGAAGGTATACCGCCTTTTAGGGGAATGAATTTAGAGGAAGGATTTACACAGGAGGCAAAAGTAGAGAAAAAAGCCAATGATAATTTAGAAGAGAATCCCTATGCAGAAGCTGTTTCTAAAGAGATTAAAGATCAATATATGGCAGGCGAATATTTGCTTGTTGCACCAATGTTTACCGGGCAAACGGAACGCAAAGTGATTTTGCCCAAAGGCAGGTGGTATGATTTTTATACCGGTGCTTTTGTTGGCGATGGACAGGTTATTACCGTAAGCCCTGGCTTGGATAAAATACCTGTTTACGTTAAAGATGGTGGAATAATTCCCTTAATGCCAGCCTTACTTCACTCCCCTAAATTAGGTGCAAAAGTAGATCTCGAAATCCGTCACTACGGCGAAAAAGCCAGTGAATATAATTTGTATGACGATGATGGGGAGACTTTTGATTTCGAAAAAGGAGCTTTTACCTGGAGAAAAATTAAAGTTGAACGATTGAAAAACGGCCACTTAAAGGGAAGTATTTCTACACCCGAAAAAGGAAAACCAAATACCATTGGTAAAGTAAGTTTCACCTTTATGACAAAGTAATATGAGAATGAAGATTATCAGTCCGGAGTATATTTTAAAAAATGAGTTAATGAAATTGCTGGAAGTTCAGTTAATCCCTATAAACCAATGATGATAAAAGTTAGCTACCTTATTCCAGCAATTATTTTACTGTTCCTGCAAAGCCCTGTTTTTGCCCAGGATGTAAATGTTAAAAAAGCGTTCCAGCAAGCTGCTACCCAAAGCCGTTTGATGTTACAGGAAATAAAAAAATCGGCCGACGCCAGCAAACCTGAGCAGGTTTCTCCACGAACATTAGATCATGGTGCGCTTAAACTAGTGGCGAGCAGAGATTGGACAAGTGGATTTTTTCCGGGTGTACTTTGGTATCTGGATGAATACTACAAAACCGACCAATGGCGCGCTGAAGCAAGGGCTTTTACCTCATTTATAGAAAAAGAAAAAGACAATGCCACTACGCATGATATGGGCTTTAAGGTTTTTTGTAGTGTAGGTAATGCTTTCCGCTTAACCGGAAATGTACATGATAAAGCGGTTATTATCGCGGCAGCAAAAACTTTGGCAACCCGCTTTAATCCTAAAACAGGAGTAATCCTGTCCTGGGACCATAGCAGGGATAAATGGGTTAACCCTGTGATTATCGATAACATGATGAATCTGGAACTGTTATTCGAAGCAACTAAATTAACCGGAGATTCAGCCTTCCATAAAATTGCGGTTAGCCATGCCAACACCACCATGAAAAATCATTTCCGCGAAGATTTTAGTTCTTATCATGTGGTAGAGTATGATCCTGAAACAGGTAAGGTAATCAAGAAAACCACTCACCAGGGCTATCGTAACTCATCTGCCTGGGCACGCGGGCAGGCCTGGGCTTTATATGGTTACACCTTATGTTACCGGTACACCAAAAATCCAGCCTATTTAAAACAGGCGGAAAATATTGCCAGGTTTATTTTTGCTCATCCAAATATGCCTAAAGATCTGGTGCCTTACTGGGATTTCGATGCCCCTCAAATTCCCAATGAACCAAGAGACGCATCTGCTGCAGCGGTTATGGCTTCTGGTTTGTATGAATTAAGCAGATACAGCAAGAATAGCAATAATTACTACCAAAAGGCAAATCAGATTTTAAAAAGTTTAAGTACTGCTTTTGCTGCGCCGATAGGAACAGCTAAAGGTTTTATTTTATTGCACAGCACAGGTTCAAAGCCCTCAAATAGTGAAGTTGATGTACCACTGAGCTATGCCGATTATTATTATTTAGAAGCGTTGCTGAGGTATAAAAACTATAAAAAGTAGCAGAACGCTAATTATTGAAATAACTAACCAAAGATATGAAACTGAATTTTTACCTAACAGGTATCCTCATTGCTTGTTCGATCTACGGATCTGCAAAAGATTACAAAATAAGCTCGGCAGCTGAGTTGGCTGCTTTAAACCTTTTACCGGGGGATAAGGTAATCCTTAAAAATGGCGAATGGACAAATCAACAACTGCTTTTTAAAGGTAATGGCACGCAGCAAAAGCCCATTACGCTAAGCGCAGAGGAGGGTGGAAAAGTATTCTTTACGGGTGCATCATCGCTAAAAATTGATGGAACATGGCTAATCACAGATGGCGTATCTTTTAAAAATGGTTTTACAAAAGGAGAAGATGTGATTGTATTTTCTGAGCAGTCGGCTAATTGCCGTTTAACAAATTCATCGGTTATCGGTTACAATCCGCTTGATAAGGCTACAGAATATACATTTGCTTCGCTGTATGGCGATCATAACAGGGTAGATCATTGTTATTTTGAAGGTAAAACCAATCAGGCACCTACTTTAGTCGTCTGGCTTTCAAATAAACCTAATTATCACCAGATAGACCATAATTATTTTGGTCCGAGGCCTGATATAGGAGGAAATGGTGGCGAAACCATCCGGATCGGCACAAGCACCTGGTCTATGTATGATTCATTCACAAAAGTGGATGCCAACATTTTTGCCCATTGTAATGGCGAGACTGAGATTGTTTCAGTCAAATCTTGCAGAAACACCATTTCTAATAATCTATTTTTCGAAAGTGTAGGCACTTTAACCTTACGCCATGGCAATTATAACGAAGTGTATGGAAACATTTTTATTGGGAACAATATAGCAAACACAGGTGGCATCCGCGTGATCGGCGAGCATCACAAAGTATACAATAATTATCTGCAAGGTTTAACCGGTACTGGTTTAAGAGCGGCAATATCGGTAATGGATGGCCTGCCCAATCCGATTTTGGTAAGCCATTGGCAGGTGAAATACGCGGATATTACAGCAAATACAATTGTAGAATGTAAAGAGCCTTTTTCTTTAGGCGCAGGTAAAAATGCCGATCGGATATTGCCCCCACAGAAAGTTGTGGTTGCGAATAACCTGGTAAAGGTAGATGCTAATCCGGTAAGCTGGGTCGACAGAAATGCTGATGCGGTTTTTAGCGGAAATGTCTTGGCCACGACCTCAGCTCCACAAAATCTTGACAAAGGCTTTAGTGTTATCGATGCAAAATTTGAAAAACAGCAAGGTATCTGGAGTTTAAAAGGTCAGAAAGCTGGAGCCAATCTAAATAGCGATCAACTTTCCATATTAAAAGCAAAGCATATCGGCCCCAACTGGTTTAAACCTGTGCAGGTGATAATAATTAAATAAGCCAGATTAATAACGGATTTTTGATTATTGTATTTTTAAAAACAAAGATTAATAATTTCAATTTCTTAATAAAATAGTATGATAAAGAAACTTAGCTGTCTGCTTTTGATATTTATTTTTTCTGTTACCATTGTAAAATCTCAACAGCAGGTATCAAAAAACGACAAAATGGAATGGTGGCGGGAAGCCCGCTTTGGGATGTTCATCCATTTTGGGGTATATGCCCAGTTGGCTGGCGAATATAACGGACACGAGCAAAGCCGTGGCGGTGCAGAATGGATTATGAATCGGATGAAAGTACCAGTTGCCGAATATAAAGCAATAGCGAAACAATTTAATCCGGTAAAATTCGATGCTGACCAATGGGTGAAAATGGCCAGGGATGCAGGAATGAAGTATCTGATCATCACCGCCAAACATCATGATGGCTTTGCACTGTTTGATTCTAAGGCAAGTGATTGGGATATTGTTGATGCCACTCCCTATAAAAAGGATTTGCTAAAGCCTCTTGCAGCGGCCTGTAAAAAATACGGCATCAGATTAGGCTTTTATTACTCACAGGCGCAGGATTGGGGCAATGCGGGCGGATCAGCAGCGAGAAAGTTAATGGCAGAGGGCTGGCCAAATCCTGACAGCACTAAAATAAACAGTTATACCCAGGAACATAAAGGGCATTGGGATCCGGTACAGGAGACAGCGACTTTCTCTCAATATATTGATCGGGTTGCCGTGCCTCAGGTAAAAGAGTTGATGACCAATTATGGTGATGTTGCCGTATTGTGGTGGGATACGCCCACAAACATGACCGATGAGGCTGCCTTAAAATTAAAGGAACAATTAAACTTACAGCCCAACATCATCACAAACGACAGGTTAAAACGCCCTAACTTTCCGGGAGATACTAAAACGCCGGAACAGAAAATTCCGAATTTAAGTGAGCTTGATGGCAAAGACTGGGAAACATGCATGACCATGAATGGTACATGGGGATTCAGGAATTCGGATACCAACTGGAAATCGTCGGTTACCCTGATCAGGAATTTAGTAGATATTGCATCAAAAGGAGGTAACTATTTACTGAATATTGGACCAAAACCAGATGGGTCTTTTCCAGAGGCGAGTGTTGAAAGGTTAAAAGACCTGGGCGCATGGATGAAAATATATAGTGAGGCCATATATGCTACACAGGCCAGTCCCATCCAGTCGCAACCTTGGGGCAGGGTTACCAGAAAAAATCTTTCCAATGGAAATACCACCTTATATTTTTCTGTTTTCGAATGGCCAAAAAACGGCGAACTGCTGGTGAAAGGCTTGTCGAATGAGCTGATATCCGCGCAGTTATTGAACAACGGAAAAAAAGCAGACTGGAAAAGAGATAAAGATCAGCTAACATTTAAACTCCCGCTTAATGCACCAAATCAGGTCGCCAGTGTAATTAAAGTGGAAGTAAAAGGCAAAATGCAAACCTGGTACGAAGGAACAGGAAAAGAAAAAATGAAAACGGGAGCGATAGATTAAGCTTTTTACTGACCAAATTAAAACACGTATATGAAAAAAAATATTGTGATCCTGGGACTGCTATTTGCGCTTCCGTATATAGTTTTTTCTCAGTCTGCCGATTTAAAAAAATGGCCTAAAGGTATTTCACCAGAAGAAGTAGGCCGCAGGGTTGCCGCCAGGTTTGTAGCCACTCCGCACACCAATTTTAACAAACCAAGCCCGCCCAGGGTAATTACATATGCAGAAAGCTGTGCCTGGTATGGTGCACTGAAGTTCGCCAAAGCATCGGCTAATAGTAGTTTGAAAAATGAGTTGATCAAAAGATTCGATCCTATGTTCGCTCTGGAAGCTGGCATGATTCCTCCGGTAACCAATGTGGATTATGCGGTTTTTGGATCCGTACCGCTTCAGCTCTTTATACAAACAGGCGACAAAAGATACAAAGAAATGGGGCAAGCTATTGCTGATAAACAATGGGCTACGCCAGATTCTGGCGTAAAGGTTACCCCAGCCCAACAAGCAGCCTTTAAAAATGGTTATACATGGCACACGCGGATGTGGATAGACGATATGTTTATGGTTACCACACTACAGGCACAAGCTTACCGGGCTACGAAGGATGAAAAATATATCAATAGGGCGGCTAGGGAAATGGTATTGTACCTGGATTCACTTCAAAAACCAAACGGTTTATTTTATCATGCACCGGATGTTCCTTTCTTTTGGGCCAGGGGCAATGGATGGATGGCGGCCGGTATGGCTGAAATGTTAACCTCCCTGCCGGCAAACAATCCCGATCGCCCCCGGATTATGAAGGGCTATGAAACGATGATGAGCGCATTATTGGCCTACCAGGCACCATCGGGTATGTGGAGGCAATTGATAGACGAGCCTAAATCCTGGGAGGAGAGTTCGTCAACCGGAATGTTTGCTTATGCCATGGTTGTAGGCGTTAAAAAAGGTTGGCTAGACAAAGAAAAATATGCTCCAGCGGCAAGAAAAGCCTGGCTAGGGCTCGTATCTTACCTGGACGAAAATGCCGATGTGAAGGAGGTGTGTGAAGGCACTAATAAGAAAAACGATAAACAATATTACCTCGACCGTAAAAGGGTAGTGGGCGATATGCATGGGCAGGTACCGATTTTATGGACAGCTGCGGCATTAATAGAATAATGGTTGACTAAATTTCAGATCTGTATTTTTCACAGGGATAGGATGGCATCCCTGTGAAAATTATATCGTACCCTGTGAAATGAATTCCCGCTGGTAGCTTAACGGACTTTTTCCAGTAGTGATTTTGAAATATTTATGAAAACTGGCCATGTTGTTAAACCCACTTTCATAGCATAACTGTTTAATATTGAGCTTGTTCTCGATTAATAAACGACAGGCATGTCCTACCTTTATTTCGGTTAAAAACCTGGAATATGTTTTACCGGTTTTAGATTTAAAGTACCTGCAGAATGAGTTTGGACTAATGACCGCTACATTTGCAATTTCTTCCAGGTGTATTTTCCTCCTGAAATTTTCTAGTGTGAAATTGTATATCGCATTAATCTTAATATTGGAGGTTTCATCATAATCCTGCTTAAAACCGATGGAAGAGAGTTTAACCGTTTGGTTGCAGTTGGCAATCAGGTTGAGTGCTTCCATTAATAATATGATACGGGAAGCCCCCTCTGATTCCAGCATCTTTTCAAGAAGGTCTGCTACTTTTACCTTAATTTTACCATTTACCTGTAAGCCCCTTCTGCTGCTTTCTAATAACGATTTAATGGCCTTGTTTTCTGGTAGATTCAGGAACTGATCTCCCCAAAAGTTTTCGCTAAAATGTGCAACCCTAACGTCGGCCTGTACTTT
The DNA here is from genome assembly GCF_030816015.1 of Pedobacter sp. W3I1. Lineage (NCBI taxonomy): Bacteria > Pseudomonadati > Bacteroidota > Sphingobacteriia > Sphingobacteriales > Sphingobacteriaceae > Pedobacter > Pedobacter sp. W3I1. Next base: position 4,212,521 of record NZ_JAUSXN010000001.1, on the reverse strand, counting down.
CGGTTGATCTTTGAAATAACAATCGTCAAATCTCCAGTAATGGGCCAGATGAGGGCCAACCAACACAATATCCCCTGATCTAAAGCTTTTGATATTGTCGCCAATAAATTGCGTGCCCACACCTTTTTTTAGATGGATGAGTTCAATCTCCGGATGATAATGCCATTTGTTGTTCATGTAAGGAACCAGGTCCCTCCTCACGCTAAAAGATTGCGTAGGTGTTGTTGAAACTTTTAGTAATTGCGGTTTCATATCTGATTAGGTTTATATTCGGTCTATTAATATACCACACAATTAGATATCGTTTTGTGGTTATGCCAATATTGTTGAGTCATTGGGTAATATTTTCCTGTTAGGAGATCTTATTCTTTTATTCGTAAGAATAAAGGGCTAAATCTCATCAGGAATAGCATTTACCCATTATAGCCCATTAAATAATTTTCCGGCCAGATAGAGTCTGAAGTCCTTAATCCTGCCGGTTTCCATATCCTGTCGCGGCAATACTTTTATACCGCTAACTCTGGTCTGCGCGCCCAGATCAATAACCACCTGATGCGGGTGTTTTGGACTGTGCTCTTTCCATTGGCTATGCCAGATACTCGTATATTGAAGATCAAACACATTTTCTGATTTACCATCCTGGCTTTTCAGCTCTTCACTGTCTGCATACACCACCTTCCATAAATTTCTTGGAATTTGTCTGCCATTTTCGTCCAGAAGTTCCAGCTCGGCGAGTGAAGTAAATGTATCTTCGGCAAAGTTGTTTAAGGCTTCAAGGGCTATATACCTGCCAGTTTTTAATGGAAAATTAAAAATCTGCCAGGAAGCAGAATTTTGCATTGTTCCGCTATAAATCAGTTGCTTAAATTGTTTCCAAACTGCTGTCCTGCTTTACGATGGTTGCTGCTGATGGCTTTCACCTCAGTAAGGCTATCGAGAATCGGTTTTTCTAATCCCTGTAAACGTGCTGCAAACGGGCGATGGAGATCCAGAACGACGACCTCGTTTTTCCCTGCATGTAACCATACGCCCGGAACATACATGGTTTGAGTAGGCCCAATATTCCAGTAACGGCCAAGGCAGTGTCCATTGATCCAAACCACACCTTTTTTAAACCAGCGCATGTCCAGGTAAAAATCGTTTTTGTTTTTAGGAGTAAAAGTGCCTTTATAAAAGGCTGGTTCGTTTAGTTTGCCAGCTGTTCCAATGGGCTTATACCTAAATGCCGGATTTCCTTCACCTAAAGGAATAGTGTAATGTTTCCATCCTTTCAGTTGCAATTTCGAAGTATTGGAGATGCGGTAAACCTCACCCAGTAAACCTTTACGGTCGTGCATGTACTCCCCGAAGTTTACGCGGCCCATGGCTTCTACCAGTATACGGAGTCTGGTGTTTTTAGCTAATGCAGGCAGATTGATGCGGTGCTCATTTTTCATTCTGTTCAATACACCTATCAGTTTCTGATCCAGGTATACTTCTGCATAATCATGCACTTCTCCAAGGTCGAGTGTACTTTTCGCTCCGGCAGGAAGGGTGGTTTCATAAGCCACCATTCCGTATCCCTGGCCCAGATCTTCCATGTTTAAGGTCGTATCAGAAAGTATAGGTTTGCCCAGTTGTGCGAAGATGGGGGCAACACTGGTTAGGTTAAATGCTGCGATTTTTTGTACCGGAATAGCTGGGGGTACGTCGGGTAGCACTTCTCCTGGTTGAAGATGCTTTTTCAGCATCTCACGTAAGGCATAGAATTTAGCATTGGCTGATCCATTTTCGCTGATGGGGGCATCGTAGTCATAACTGGAAGTTTCTGGTACGTATGGTTGGCAATTGGCTCCCGCCCATAAGCCGAATGAAGTTCCACCATGGATCATATAGATACTGAATGAAGCTTGCTGTTGGAGCATGTATTCCAGCTCTTTTACCATGCGCTCAGCTGAACCGGTATGGTGAGCATTGCCCCATGAATCGAACCATCCGGGATAATATTCACCACACATTAAAGGCCCTTCGGGCTGAACCTCGCGTAAGGCTTTAAAACCGGCTTCGGGATTGCTGCCGAAGTTCACCACTGCAAAGAGGTCTTTCTGGACATCATTTTTTAGCTGGACCACTCCGTCGCAGGTGAAAAACGGAACACCGAATTTGGCTTCTTTCAGGTAGTCTCTGAGTTTTAACAGGTAATCTTTATCGTTCCCGTAACTGCCATATTCGTTCTCTACCTGTACCATCAGGATTGGACCACCATGAGTGATCTGCAAGGGGCTTAATACACGTCCAACTTCTTTCAGATATAAACGACTGCGTTCCAGATAGTAAGGATCCTGTGTGCGCAGTTTAATGTCTTTCTTTTGCAACAGCCACCACGGGAAACCACCAAATTCCCATTCGGCACAAGAGTAAGGGCCCGGGCGTAAAATCACATACAATCCTTCCTCCTGGGCTATTTTACAGAATTCGGCCGCATCAGCCTGTCCTTGCCAGTTGAATTTGCCTGGCGTAGTTTCGTGGAAGTTCCAGAACAGATAGGCACAAACGGTATTCAAACCAACGGCTTTTACCATTTTTAAGCGCTGCCTCCAGTAAGCTTTTGGGATCCTGGCAAAATGCAGTTCGCCACAACGGATCACGTATGGTTTACCGTTTAGAACAAAAGATTCTGTACTGATCTTAAAAGGTGCCGCCGCTCCCTGTTGTGCTAAAACCGATGGGCAATAGGAGGCGGATAGAATACAAAATATAAAACCAATTAGTTGCTTTTTCATAACTGAATGATGGGAAAACACAAACATTTGGCACAATGCTAATCAAAAAAAGAATGAATAAAATAAGGAAAAATTACACAATCGATTGCGGTACATCAAACAATCGATTGTGTAATTTTCAGGGCCTTTCGAGCCATATTCTGCTCAGCTTTTTACAATTTATTTTAATTAGTTTCGGTCTTTTTGAAATAGAAAACTGAATAATTTTATGCGAAAATTTACCTGTTTACTTTTGTTTTTAATCCCATTAAGTCTTTTGGGGCAGCCGTTTTAAGCCGGTACAAGAATTGATGAAGCGAAGAACACCATGGTTATCAAATCAGGTGGTTTTTAAGCAGCTCAAAAGCGATCAGAAGGATGTGTTTGAGTTGAAGAGTATAGGAAATAAACTGATCATTAGTGCTTCCGGTGCCAATGCTGCGGCAGTTGGATTGAATTGGTATTTAAAATACTATTGTAACCGCTCCATGTCGCACATGGGCGATAACCTTTCGGCGGTATATCCAATCCCCCAGGTGAAAGAGCATGTCCGCGTTGAGGCACCTGCCAAATACCGTTATGCCTTAAATTATTGTACGTATAACTATACGATGAGCTTTTACGACTGGAAAGATTGGGAACATGAGCTCGACTGGATGGCTTTAAATGGCGTTAACCTGATGCTCACTGTAAATGGCATGGAAGCAGTATGGCAAAATACGCTGAAACAGATCGGTTATTCTGATCAGGAGGTTAACGATTTTTTAGTGGGCCCCGCTTATACTGCATGGTGGTTGATGGGAAATATACAGCGTTGGGGAGGTCCGATGCCACAAAGTGAGATCGATGGACGTAAAGCTTTACAGCAAAAAATGATGGCCAGGATGAAAGAACTGGGCATAACACCGGTATTACAAGGGTTTTATGGTATGGTACCCGGCTCTTTGAAAGAGAAGGGTAAAGCACAGATTATTGACCAAAAAACCTGGGGTGCATTTAAACGGCCTGATATTTTGGTTCCTGACCGGCCCGATTTTTCCAGAATAGCTGGGATATATTACAGTGAGCTCCGGAAAGCATATGGAAAGGATATTCGTTTTTTTGCAGGCGATCCTTTCCATGAAGGTGGGATCACTGAGGGTATAGATTTAAAGGCTGCAGGCAGATCTATTCAACAGGAAATGCAAAAGGGTTTTCCCGGATCAACCTGGGTTCTTCAGGGCTGGCAGGATAATCCCAAACAGCAAATGCTCGATGGACTTGATAAGTCGCATGTGCTGGTACAGGAACTGTTTGGCGAATTCACCAATAACTGGGAGAAGAGAAAGGGTTACGATTCTACGCCATTTATCTGGAGTGTAGTGAATAATTTTGGCGAAAGACCAGGTTTGTACGGGAAGCTGCAACGTTTTGCCGATGAGGTAGACAGGATCAGAAAAGGCCCTTACAAGGATGTATTAAGCGGTGTAGGAATTATGCCTGAGGGACTGAATAACAACCCTCCGGTATATGACCTGATGTTGGAGCTGGGTTGGCGAAAAGACCATGTAGAGGTTAAAAACTGGTTGAGCGGTTATACCAAATATCGCTATGGAAACTCAAATGCCCATATTGATCAAGCCTGGCAGGGTTTTCTGGAAACCATTTACCAAAGCATACCCGGTTACCAGGAAGGTGCAAGTGAATCGGTGTTTTGTATCCGTCCGGCGCTTGATACGAAAGCCGTTTCCCGTTGGGGCACCCGGGTAAGAACCTATGATCTTCAGAAATTTAAAGAAGCAGCCCTTGAATTTGCAAAAGCGGCACCAGAATTTAAACATTCAGATACCTACCAGATCGACCTGATCAATATCTTAAGGCAGGTTTTGGCAAACGATGGCGAGGAGGTTTTTCAAACCATGGTTAAGGCATACCATGAGAAAAATACCGGGCAGTTTATCAAAGTGTCTGCTCAGTTTCTGGACATGATCCGTTTAACTGACGATCTGTTGTCTGCCCATCCTTATTACCAGTTAAATACTTACAAAACTCAGGCATTAAACCTGGGGAAAACAAACGAAGAGAAAAAGTTGAACATACGCAATGCGATGATGCTGATTACCTATTGGGGAGAGAATAATCCGGCCGAAGATAATCTGCATGATTATGCATATAAGGAATGGGGGGCTTGATGAAGGATTATTACCTGGTAAGGTGGGAGATGTATATCAAATATTTACAGAACCAGCTTCAGGGTAAAAACATGCAGGCTCCCGACTTTTTTTGGTGGGAGCGCGCATGGGTAGAGCAGAATATGGAGCTTAAAGGAGATGGACAGGTTAAGCCCCTATCTGAGGTAGTTGCTGAAATTCTAAAATTGAAAACAGGTGTTCAATAATCTGATGAGACTGATCGCTAACGATATTCCTGCTGTCTAAAATGGCAACAGGAATATTGTACTTTCTGAGCTGTTCAATCTGCTTTGAAGGTACTTTAGGTTTGCTAAGGGCAATCAGAATACCATCTACCCTCAGGTTCATCATGTTTTCGAGAATCTGTCTTTCCTGCTCCGGTTTCTTAAATGACTGACCAAAAATTACATTGTAATTTCTGTTATGAGAAAAGCGCTCGATTTTACTGAGGATGGAACAGTAAAGAGGCTCTGCAATGTCGGGCAGCACAACGCCAACCGTAAAGGTTTTTCCCTGTTTTAAGAATATTGCATTTTGATTGGGATGATAATTCAGCTCTTTCGCAATTTTATTGACCCTCATCGTAGTAACGAGGCCAATACTGGGGTGGCCTTTGAGTGCTCTTGATACCGTTGAAGGATTAATCTTCAGCCGTTTGGCTATATCTTTGATGGTAGGGATCTTTTCCATTTTTTTAGGCGGTTAGCGTAAAACTTTGAGTTGACGATTTTTAAGGTAGAGTGGGTATCCTGACCGCTGGATTTTTTCCAGGTCCCGAAATCAGTGATTGGACTGCCACTAATACTGTTCCAGATCCATTGTGGCTGTCCGGTGCTAAAATAGCTATTATGGTCAATGAGGTTATGACTTCCGGTTGTGGTGTATTTATGGACAAGAACATCTTGAGGTCCTGCATAAACGCGGTTGTATTTGATCACGTTACTATCGCAGTGTTCAGTCAGCCTGATTTCGCCCTCAATTTCTCCAAATGCTCCTAATACGCGGTTGTTCTGGAATAAAGTATTATTCAATATGGAGCAGTTTTTAGTTCCGGAGATGGTGTAATTTAAATAATCACCCAGGTAAATGCCGGTGCGGTAACAATTATAAACCAGGTTGTTTCTAACCGTGGTAGTTCTTGTAGGATAAATATTGCTTTCGCTAATCAGACCGATTCCTCTGTCGCTTTCATAAACGATATTTCTTTCGATCAGCGTATTGGCCCCACCGCAAACATAAATGGAGATTGCACCGTATCGATCGGGGCCCCATGTTTCAGGTGTTTTGGTCATGGTGTTATGGTGAAAAATATTATCGCTGATGACCCCGTTGCGGGCATAGTTGGTGGCTATAGCTCCATTAGGGTTAAGGCCGTCGCCACCAGCTACAATAATCCCAATGTTCTCGGTATCATATACTTTATTATTCCTGAAAATAAAGCCATCTATATTTCCGGCGAGGGTTACGTTTTCACTTGTTCCGGTTTGCGTATCGTGAATGGTACAACCGGTAATCGACAGGTTTGTGATGGGGGTATTGCTGTTCCCGATGGCGAGTATGGCATGTCCGCTTCTGCCCTGGGCAAGTGTCGTGGTGTTTTTGATGTTGTAAATGTTGCAGTTTTTAATAGCAATGTGCTGCCCGCTACCATAAATTGCAATACCTTGAGGATCTGTGTTGACCAAAGCACTGTGTAGGTTGCATATGTCAAAACCATCGATGGTTACCCAACTCATGTTATTGATCGTAACCAATGCCTGCCATCCGGTAACCGCGATTTTGCTGCCATCAATAATTGGTTTTTCTTTTGGACAGCTTTGAAGGCTGATAGGTTTGCCTGGTGCTCCTGATTTGGGGAATTTTACCTGCTGATGGTAAGTTCCGCCGCGCACCACTACCTGATCGCCGGGTGCAGCTTGGTTTAATGCAGCATTAATGGTTTGAAATGGAGCGCTAATGCTTCCGGCATTGGTATCTGAACCATTAACAGATACATAATATTTATGGGACTTCTTTTTAATTTGAAATGTAGCCGCAAATGTTTTATTAACACAGACCAGAGTCTGTGCTAATAAAAATAGGCCTAAAAAACAGTAAAATTTCATGTAATATTGAAATTAGGTCTTGGTTAAGTTATTCGGAAATGATTTTTCTGATCCTGTTGTTGTTTTTGTCCAGTACATAAACGGTTCCGTTCTTGTCTACTGCAACGCCGCCAGGTGCACTGAAAGAAGCCTGCAGGCCAGATCCATCTGTGTAGCCGGCCACATTGCTTCCGGCAAATGTGCTCACCTGATAAGTATTTGCCTGGATTAAGCGGATACTTTGATCAGGATTGCTGGTGCTACCACCGCCGGTTCCGTTGCCTGCGACGTAAATATTGTCGCTGCTATCAATGGCAATTCCCCATGGATAAGCGAATTGCGCCGATTTCGGTTCGCCGTTTAAATAACCTATTTTGTCCTGTTGCCCTGCAACAATGCTTCCCTGCCAGGTACTAGCATTAAATTTTCTGATGACCTGATCGCCATGCGCAGATACAAATAAATTACCTGCATGGTCGAATTTAATCCCTGCAGGATAATTGAGGCCCGAAACGACTTCCTTATTGATGCCCTGCGCATCGATCTGATAAACGCTTCCAGGACTGGAGCAGCTCGCGTAATAGACTTTACCACTGCTTTTGTCAAAAGCAATGCTCCAAGGTGCCTGACTGCCAAAACCCCATGTCTTGGCTTGTCCATCAGGGGTGATCATTCTGATGTCCCAGTTGCCAGGGTCTACGCAATACAGGTTTCCACTGCCATCAATGGCAAGGTCATAAGGCAACAAGAAATTTGCTGCGGCGCCTTTACCATCTGCATAACCAGCGAGAGCAGGATTACCTGCCAGGGTACTCACGTTTCCTTCCGGATCGATTTTACGGATACAATGGTTACCAGGATCAGCTACATAGACGTTGAGTTGGTCGTCTACCACGATGCCGGAACTTCTGTACCAGTTTTGACCGGAAAAGTTAAATGAGGCATCTGTTCCTTTGCCGTTAGCAAATCCGGCGTTACCAGAACCTGCAAGGGTTGTAACTGTCCGTGTGTATTCATAATTAAAAATGGCCTCGCTTGAAGTTTCATTGTTTTCTATCTTCACTTTTATTGGGCCCGATTTTGATTTTTTCGGCACCACTACCATGATCTGTGTAGCGCTGGCTCCAATTACTTTAAGCGGCAGGTCATTCAACACCACAGATATTTTGGAGAGATCAGTAGTAAAGTTGGTTCCGGTAATGAGTACTTCCGTGCCACCACCACCTTTTTTGGGAATAAAATCTGAAATAACGATCGGAGAGGACGGGTTATAACCGTCAGTTTTATCTTTTTTGCAGCCTGCGATCAGGAGCAACATGCAGATCGTGAAGCTGAACAGTCGCGGACGCTCTGCCATTATATTGATGAATCTTTTCATGTAATTCTTATTTAAATACATTATGATGCTTTAATTACCAACCTGGATTTTGTACCAGGGACCTGTCACGGTCGAGCTGGTATTGAGAAATAGGGAAGAGGTACATTTTGTTCTCCCATGCTCTTTTTTGAAATAATGTGCGCTTGTAAAAAGCCGTAAAACCAAATCCAAGTCCGCCGTCGTCTTCATTCACATTCATAGTGTAGATATTTTGATTTTCAGGCGCACCTAATAATAGCCTTCTGATCAGTGTATAATATCTATCACCTTCGAAGCATAACTCTACCTGTCTTTCTTTAAGAATGTATTTTCTCATCAGTTCCTTATTTCCAACTGCGTTAGGATAGACGGTTTCAATACCTGGTAGACCGGCCCTGGTCCTAACCAGGTTTAGGGTTTGTACAACTTCGGGATTGGCAGGGTCATACTCATTTAAAGCTTCAGCGTAATTGAGCAGGATTTCTGCATAACGCATGATGATGAAAGGCCTGTAATTGGTGACATCCTGCCTGATGTTATCAGCCGGGCTTATGTTTTTTAGAAAATTATAACCGGTGATGTTGTTGGTAATTCCCGTGGCTTTAGCGCCAGCTTTACCTGAATAATAAAATTCTATGCGACCAGTACCGTCCACATTGCCGGCTGAGGAATAATAATTCTTATCGTCAACGGTAGGAGCGGGCAATACCGGACGGCCATTGTATTGGATATACGCATAAAAACGGGCTTCCCTGTTGGCATACATGTTCCATTGTCCTTTTTTATGTCCCCAGGTCTGATCGCCATTATTTTCAGCAAAGCCGGTTTCGTTATACTGTGATAATGGATCATCAATCGCTCGGCCATTGTTCATATAGAAAGCATCTACAACATTTTGAGTGGCATTGTAGAGATTGATCCCTCCCGGATTGGGTGACGATGCTTTGGTGTAACCCCAATAGTTCCATGAGTTTCTGGAGAAGAGGATCTCGCTGTTCCAATTGGTTAGGAAAAGATCGCGTACTGAAAAATAGGGGTCAAACCTGGTTCCGCCGTTATCCAGATTGGTAAATAATTTATACGCATTAAGATTCATCACGGCTTTCGCAGCATCTGCGGCAATTTTCCATTTATTTGGATCAAATGATGTCGGAGCGAGCGCTTTTCCATCCTGATTTTTTAGCGAGTTGAATGCGGGATTTCCGTTCCAAAGTGGACTGGCCGCCCAAAGCGCAAGCTGCGATTTTACCGCCAGGCATGAGCCCTTTGATGGCCGTCCATAGTTGCTGGAAGAAGCCCAGCTTACCGGCAAATCAACGGCTGCTTCATCCATTAACTGGTTCACATAGTCTTTGCATTCGTCAAAAGTATTTCTAGGATATTTATTGAAATCTTCATTAAGGGCAAGGGCGCCCGTTAATTTTACCACTGGTCCGTATTGTTTGATCAGCTGCCAATAAAACCAACCCCTTAAGAACTTTGATTCAGCTTTATATTGAGCCTTTAATGCTGAACTCAGCTGCGACTCAGGTACGCTTCCGACATTGGCCTCAAAAATAAAAGTTGAGCGGATGCCGGTATAATAATGGTCCCAATGGTCGTAATAAGCATTTACCGGACTCCAGTTTCCTGCAACCATTTGTCTGATATTTGTACCTGGGATAGAAACAGATGCTTCATCGCTAATGCCGATATGGGCAAAGTCGATTTCGAGTACTGCACCATAAATGTTGTAGAGATAGGATTCTGCATTTGCCCGGTTGCTCCAAAGGATATCAGAAGTAAGGAGATTATCTGGTTTTTCATCCAGGTGTTTGCATGCAGATAGGATACCGGTTAAAAACAATGTTCCTACTGCTATAATGATTAAATATTTCGTTTTCATCATAATTTTTTTAATGCTTATAATTGATCAATACGTCTTTTTAAAGGGATGCTTTCAGTCCCAGGGCAAATGTTCTCAAAGGAGGGTATCCTGCCGCGTTGGCGCCAAGTTCCGGATCCCATAATTTAAATTTGGAGAAAGTAAGTAAGTTCTGACCTGTGAGATACAGGTACACTGACTTGATCGATGCCTTTGTTAGCAAAGCATCCGAAAACCGATAACCTAAGGTGGCTTGTTTTAAGCGAACAAAGCTGCCATCTTTAGACCACCAGGTGCTGGGCTGATAATTATTGCTGTTCTGATTGGAAATTCCCAGTCTGGGATAATACGCATCCTGTCGTGGGTTTTCAACAGTCCACCTGTTTTCCAAACTGGCCAGCATACCCGAAGGATACTGTCCCATGCCTGTAAAAGGTACAATACCGGCTCCAACCGCTCCTTCACCTGTTACAGCCGAACCATTAGCCATAAAAGAGACACCTGAAATGCCCTGGAAGAAGAGGGAAAGATCTACACCTTTATAACCTACCGTAAATCCGGCTCCATAAAGCATGGTTGGAACATCTGATTTTCCGGTATACACCCTGTCGAAGCTATTGATCACTCCATCACCGTTCATATCTTTGTACTTGATATCTCCTGGTTTTAAAATTGCACCAAATTGGCTCGCACTGGCCGCAATTTGTTGAGTAGAAGTAAACAGACCTTCAGCAATGTACATGAGGTTGTCTCCCAATTTCTGTCCGGTTGCTTGTTGATATGCATATAGCTGTTTAGGTTCATCCCGCTCGATGATTTTATTGTTGTTATAGGTGAAATTTCCATAAAGGCGAAGCGATACGTTTCCCATCTTTTCGTTGTATTCTACGTTGGCATCTACCCCCTGATTATTCATCTCCCCTAAATTGGCGAATACCGTTCCCGTTACACCTAAAATGCCTGAGAGTGAACTGCGGGCAATAAGGATGTTCTTTCTTCTTTCTTTATACAGGTCTACTGTGATATTGAGTTTATTAAACAAACCGATTTCTGTACCGAAATTGTCTTTGGTCGCTTTTTCCCAGGTCAGGTTTTCTACACCAAATACACTTTCTGTTACTCCATTAAATATCGTTCCATTAAAGCCTAAACCTATGGAGCTCCCTGAGCCATATTGGCTCAGATAAGGGAACCTTTTCAAGCCAATGCCACTAGTGCCGATCTGATCATTTCCTACAATTCCATGTGATCCTCTGATTTTGAGCAGGTTCACAGAAGTGGATAGGTTTTTGAAAAAGGGCTCGTTCGAAATCACCCAACCTGCCGAAACAGAAGGGAAAAATCCAAACCTTTTACCCGGTTCAAAGTTTTCTGAACCCGTGTAACCTGCATCAAATTCAAGCAGATAACGGTCTGCATAATCATAGGTGGCCCTTACAGCCATACCCTGGTTTTTGTAGGGGATAGAAGAAATCACATCTCCTGCAGAGCTAACTACCCTTGTGCGCATATTGTATAAAAATAAACCGCCAAAATGATGATTGCCAAACCTGCGGTCGTAAGTGACGTTGGTTTCCAGGTACATCTTTTTCTCTGCGCTTGATGATTGTGAGTAACCCAGAAACTGTTCTCCGATTCTTGATTGGTTAAGGATTAAGTTGCCATCAGCATCACGTGAGCTGGCCAGGAAAAGGTTGTTCCTACCTGTTCGCCTGTTGTCGTTTTCACTGTAAGAATCAAACGAGAATCTCGCCATCGCACTTAATCCTGGTACAAGGCGGTCAAGTTTCTGATTGATAGAGAAAATAGACTGTATAGTAGGGCGGAATTCTGTTGCATAACCCGAATTTTGGATATCATTGAGCGGATTGCTTCCTCCATTGTTAAACGGGCCAGCCCACGATCCGTCCGGGTACTGTATCGGAAAAGCGATAGGCGGGGTTAAATAGGCATTATACCAGATTTTGCTGGCTGATAAACCCGGGTACCTGCTGCTCACCAGCATGGCATCAAGGTTCATAGACAAAAGGGTGGTAGGGCTCAGGTCGATATCGAGGTTGGTCCTGAAATCATACCTTTTAAAATTTAAATTGGGGTTATAACCATTTTGTTTGGTCACTTTATAACTGCCATCCTGGTTGTAAAAAGAGGCCGAAACATAGTACCTCACGCTTTGGGAGCCTCCGCTTACATTTAAATTGGTGTTGAAGCCAGGAGCCCAGTTTTTATAAGTTGATTTGATCCAGTTTACATTAGGGTAGAGGTAAGGATCCAGGCCACTTGCCGTTTTCTGGATAATTTCTTCTGAATATATGGGCTGATTGCCATCGTTAATATTGGCTTCATTATAGAGCCTCATCCAGGAAACACCATCCAGCATTTGTGGTGTTTTAGTGAGGCCAGACATGGAGGCTTCGGTTTTTATTGAAATCAGTGGCTTCCCGGCAGTACCCCGTTTGGTATTGATGATCAGGACACCATTGGCACCCCTGGCACCATACACTGCAGTGGCTGAAGCATCTTTAAGTAAAGAAATACTTTGAATGTCTTCCGGGTCGATGTTGTTGTAAGAGCCTCCGAAAGAGCTATTTACATCGTCACGCTGTACGCCGTCAATAATAATCAGTGGTTCTGTATTGCCCGTGAAAGTTCCTATGCCCCGGATAGTAAAAGAGGCATTGTCGTATCCTGGTTCACCGCTTCGCTGCATAGAGATGACTCCAGCTACTTTACCGGCCAAAGAATTTGAAAGCGAACGGTTAGGAGTTTGCATATCCGACATATTGATGGTGCTTACGGCTCCGGTAATGGTTACCTTCTTTTGTTTACCATAACCAACTACTACTACATCCTCAAGAGATTTGTCTTCCTCTGTCAGGCTGATGCTGATTTCTGTCTGCTCGCCCAAAAGTATTTCTTTGGTGATGAAGCCTACGATCTGAATGACCAGCACATCATTTTTATCGGCCTGGATTTTAAAGTTTCCATAAGCATCTGTAGAAGTTGCTTTTTTAGAGCCTTTTACGGATACCGTTGCCCCTGGAATGGGGCTTCCTTTTAAATCGGTTACCTTACCCCGTATTTCCTGACTACTGAAAATGCTGCTCAGTTTATCAACGGCTTTGTCCAGAAGTGAAATTTCTTTTGCTTTGATCATAATGGTATTTCCATCGATAACATAGGTTAAGGGGAGGTTATCCAGGATTTTCTTTACTGTGGTTTCCAATTCTTCATTTTGGATAGAAATGCTAATTGGATTGATCCCGTTGAGAACTTTTCTGTCGAACAGAAAATTATATCCACTTTGATTATGGATCTTTTCTAATGCATTCTTTAATGAGATCCGATTTTCATTCAGGGTAATGCGTTGCCCGAAGGTGGCTGCACTTACCTGCATTAGCGTGAAAAGGAGTATGATGGTGGTCAGGCGCATAATCATCCATATTTTACGGATATAACGGTTTGTTATACCCGATTTGCTGGCATAAAATCTATACATTTTGTTATATTTGGTTTGTGCAGCGGCCGCTTAGGTCAATTTGAGGGCTACTGCAGGTTTTGGTTAGTAATTTTTTTATTAACTGGATGCCAGGTATTATCGGGGGTGTGTCCAGCACCCCTGGTGATTTGGCATGATGGGAAAGTAATTATTGCATCACTATCACCCTCCTTCCTTCTATTTTGAAACGGATATTACTAACAGTTTCTATCCACTTCAGTACTTCCGACAACTTACTTTTTCTCGACACTAATCCATCCAGAACAGGAGTTGTACTTGTTTTTAAGCCAGATTCATAAACAACATCCACATTGTACCATCTTGCAATCTTGCGCATGGCCGAATTCAGATCCTCTCCGTCGAAGATGAAGTTGTCATTTTTCCAACCCAACGTTTCTGCTGTATTCACCAAACGTAAGCTTATGGCACCTGCGGCATCAATGGAAGCTTGCTGATTAGGTTTTAACAGAACGGGCTTTTTATCCTGCGGATTTTTAAAACTCCGAATTTGCATACTTCCTTCAACCAGGGTAGTTTTGCTGAGTGGTTCGTCTGCATAGCTATTGATGTTGAAAGATGTTCCAAGGTCTTCGGCGATCTGGCCAGTACTCATTACCCGAAAGGGCTGTTTCGCATCGTGGATGACCTCGAAATAAGCTTCTCCTGTTAATTCTACCCGACGCTCTTTCTGGCCAGCGAAACTGGAAAGAAATTTTAATGAGGACGCGGCATTTAACCATACCCGGGTCCCATCAGAGAGCGTGATTTGGTACTGACCTCCCTTAGGTGTAGATAGTACCAGTTGCTGTGCTGTTCCTTTCATCGACCCGATTTCGCTGATATCCGTTCCGTCATTATATTCCAGTCCTGATTTATCAACTACTACACCCCCTGTTAAATTCTTTAAATCAAATTTTTGGCCATTTGCCAGGGTTACGGTTGCTTTATTGCTTCCAGGTTGAATGTCATGAAGCGCCAGATGGTAATCAATGGGCTGGGTATGCAGGTAAAAATAAAGTCCTGTACTCAGAATCACTAGCAGTGATGCTGCAATCGCCAGGCTTCGACTTGATATTTTGAATCTTCTTTCTGCAGGTAAGGTACTGGTCATCTTCTTGATCATGAGCAGGTCTTCAAACAGTTCTTCTTCGGTTAAGCCCAGGGGAAGATCTTTATTCCATTGTGCATACCAACTCTCTAAAAAGGCGATTTCTTCAGGTGTACAGTTACCTGCCTGTTTTTTTTGTAAAAGCTTGTTAATTTCCTCTTGTTGCATCATTCTTAGCGAGGGAAGGAGCGTACCTTCCGCATTCAGAAGTTAAAGACGGAGCAGAATAGCTTTGGGGGTAAAGGAATTTAAAAAAAAATCAGAAAGAGAGGAACATCATGGATCCAAGCCGGGTGCGTAATACCCTTAATGCATTGTTTATCGTAGTTTTTACAGTTTGTTCGGAAAGGTTGAGCGCTTTGGCGATTTCCTGATGGCTTAGGAAGTTTTTCCTGCTCAGTTCAAATATTTGGCGGGTCCGTGCCGGTAGGTTGGCAATTTCCTGGTCTATAATGGCCTTTAGCTGGTTTTGTCTCACGAGGTAATCGGTGGTAACAAAGCCTGTTTCAGCAAAATCTTGAATAGATTGGGTATATGATTTTTTCAACTTCTGCTTGGCCAGCAGGTCGAATATTTTGTTTCTAACTGATGTATAAAGATACCCGGAAAGGGTAGTCTTAAAAGTAGTTTCCGCTCGTTTAATCCATAAAGTGGTAAAGAGTTCATGAACCAAATCCCTGCACTCTTCTCTTAGTTGAAGTCGCTTAAATGCATGAATGTATAAAACAGCATGATAGCGGTGATAAATTTCAGCATACGCGAGCTGATCACCGGACTTGAGTAAGTCTGCTAACTCATGATCATTATATTGTTTATAGGGCATTCTGTTTGGAATGCACTAACATACATAAATAATGCATATAGTCAAAAACTATAATTTTGGATGACCACAGGCAATTCTGTGGCAGGAAGTATTATCATCCCGAGGCATTGTCAACGGTTAAATATTTTGATCGGCTGTGTCGGAATCTTCTGAGATATTAGGTGCTCCACAGGGCAAGCCCTTCCAGGCTCCGAAACTATGACTTCCATGCTTCGCCGCTCACTAAGTTCAAGATTAAGCTTATCGGTCTCAAGGTACTGGGTCTTCTCATCTCCAGTACTGTAAAAATGGAGCACCATCGAAGAAAAGCCTTCGGGGTGATGTGTCGGCAATTACCTGTACGAGGTGCAAAAGTACCCGTTTTTAAAAAATATTGAACCATTTTGTAAAACTGCCTGTCTATAATATGTAATTCTGGAAAGGTATCCAGACACTAATGTTACAATAATTTAAACCCTTTTATCTAACAATTATGGAATCGCAAAATGAATCTCACAACGAGGGAAAAGTAGCCCGTTTGATTGAGGAACAAACATCAAAACTGCCATCCGATACCTTTTTATGGGCTTCACTCGCCTCTATGGGTATTTCACTAACATTAAAATGTCTCGGCCATAGGCATAATGCACTATTTGTTGGTCAATGGGCTGCTCCATTTCTGCTATTGGGCATTTACAACAAAATTGTAAAAACCCAGGGCCACGATCAGCAGGACCCCCAACCGTAATTAATAAAACTGGCAAGCAGATGTTATCAATTCGGCTTTTATGCCGAACGTTTCTTGCCATGAGGACTTACTGTTTTTCTATTCACTATGAAATTAAAAGATCCGATACTCAATGTCCTTGGTAAGCAATATGAACCTTCATCATTGATTGAAACAAAATTCGGCAGGTATGACCTTGCCTTCAGGACTGATCATGAAGGCAGGCCTATTTTGTTGTTCATTGGAAAGAAGGCCGAAAATGGAAAGATTGCAGGAGAGCGCTATGCCAGACGACTAAAAATAGAAGGTGGCAAAACCTTAAAGGACCACTGGGAACATAAAGGAAAGGCTTCTTCTTAGCATATCATGATTTGTATGCATGCTTTTATATTTTTCACGGATTATTCAAATGATCTAAAGGTTTATGCCCTGCCACAAAGGGGTGCCCTCAGCAGAGCTTTTGTGGTTATTTGATCAGTGACTTTATCTTTGGTTGAAATTATTGTCGCGTTTCTTAGTCAGACCTCCGTCCAATATAAATCATATCCGAATGCCTTCTTGCGACCAGCGCTATTAAGTTGAAATCAGCTGACACACCTTGTTACATAGTACATCATAATCAAAAGGCTTGTACATCAGTACATCCGCGAGGTTCTTTTTAGTAAGCGCTTGTGCTTCCAACATGGCTGTGATCAATAAAATAGGAATGTCTTTGGTCTCTGGGTCATTCTTAAGTGAATTGCATAGTTCTCTGCCATCTCCCTGGTCAAGAAGAATATCCATCACAATAAGATCGGGTGCAAAGCTGTTAACGGTTGCATGCAGTGCTTCCGAATGATGGATGCATTCCACTTGAAATAATTGATCCTCTAATACCATCCGGATGGCATCGGCATTGCTAGGATCGTCGTCAAGTACTAGAATTTTGTTCATTTGCTTTCATTAGGTAAGTAAATTTAAAGATATTTTTACATAAGGAAAGGTTCGTTGTATGGGATGGCGTATATCTTGGCTAAGATTCCGTACCTGCATAACTTACCAGCCGTATAAGTACTATCCAGTCAGGGATTATACGTAGGAGCCTAATAGTTTTATTTATATAGCGATTTATGAACCGGATTTCACAGTAAACCTATAAGGTTGAGTTAATAAAGTCGAAATGGAGTTAATTAGGGTGTCTACTGCCTGTTCAATATTGCCACCTTTGGCCTGCCTGCTATTTCAATAAATTTATCGTTCATGGACTCCGTGATCAGCGTGTCGGCGGCAAATATGCAGATGGGTCGAAGCAGTTTAGAGTGAATTAAAAATACCGATGTAATCTTTTTGCTAAAATTTAGGAAAATATGCTGAAGTCAGAGGTGAACTTTTACAGTTCACCCTAGTTAAAATTCCTTTACCTATTTATTGCCCCATCATCAGACCTGGCATGTTTTGCTTCATTGGTCAACTGCCCGTTTCCGCATCTCCGCGGATGTCTTTAGGATCGTCCTTTTCAAGGATCGCCGTAAGGTCTGTGGCCTCGGAACCCTCGGTTTGGGCGACCGGACCATCCGAAGGCAGCGATGTGCTTTGATTTATACCGGCGGCTGTTTCGTCTTTTTCAGGTAAACCCATGTTCTTGCTGTTTTCGCTCTCGCCTGGGTTCGTCTGTTTGCTCTCCTGTGTCATCTAATCTGCGATTAAGGTTTGAGATCTCCGGGCTTTTCATCCAGGTATTTTTCCGCTTTTTCCTGCCATTGCTGTCCGTCATCGTCGGGGCTATTGTTCTCCGTAGTTTTAGATTCCAATAATTCAATGAGGGCTTTCGCAGTGGGGCCTGCAGAAAGTGGATTTTGCCCTGTGATGAACAGTCCATCTGTTTCTACGTGGGAAAGGAAGGGCAGGAGGGCTGTTTTAACTTCCGCTCCAAGTTCTTTCAAACGTGTTTGAAGCTCATACGGAACGTTTCCACTGCGTCCTACCAACGTTTCTTCTGTATTACTGAAAGCGGAGATAATCCTTCCTTTTAATAAGCCTGGTCTTTGTCTTTCCGCGCTGATGAGTGCTGCAGAACCGTGGCAAACTGCTGCAACAGGTTTTTCCTGCATCGAGGAAATCCAGGATCAGCAAGCCGCTGTTATTGTCCACCGCCAAATCCCATATCGGTCCATGTCCGCCAGGATAGAATACAGCATCGAAATCATAATGCCTGATCTGATCTAGAACGGTGGTCTGGCTCAAGGCCGCCCTTGCCTGTTCATCATCCTGAAACCTGCGGTTAGAGCCGGTAAGGTGTTCGGTCAATTCGCTCATCGGGTCAACAGGAGGCCTGCCGCCTTTAGGGCTTGCCAGGGTAACTGTATAACCTGCGTCAATGAATTCGTAATAAGGATCAGTAAATTCACCCAGCCATACGCCGGTTTTGCTTTCTGTATTTTCCATCGAACTGTGCGAGGTCAATACCATTAGAATCTTTTTCATATCGTTTTATTTGATATCATCTGGACCAACTTCATTGCCTTCCTCGTCAACTTGCTGGTGTTCGTCCCAGTTGGCATTTTCGCTCTTGCCGTTTTCATTGCCGGATGATTGCTCCTGGGCTGTATCCTCATGCCCTGCATGTTCGTTCTCATCTTTTTCTTTAGGGTCTTCCATCATATTTCTTTTATGTTTAAAGGATAACAAACCTGGCACCACAATGGTTCGAAAAAAAATCATGTAATACGGCAAGTAACATTTTAGGTTAATAGGGCTACTCAATTAAACAGCATGATAGAACTTACCTTTAACTTATTAAAGGATCTGCTTACAGGACAATGTTTGTAGATATTATGGGAGTAAGCATACCTTTAGAGCTTCTACCATTTTAGATAATGTCTTGTATGTTAAGACTACGTTTAACATACCCGGTCACCTGGTCTGCAGCATTGTTTTCTGCCAATCGGTCATGCAGGTGCTGTTCCCAATCTATGACTGCTTCATAGGCGGTGTCTCCACGTCCAAAAATCCCTTTGTGCGAGTCTGGGCCAAGGAAACAGCAGAATGCCTCTCCATCTTTGAACAAAGTTGGCTGGAGTTTTTGCGTTGCGCTGGTTAACGGCCAGTCCTGATAATCAATTTCGATCCTCATTTGCGGATCAATCTGCATCTGTTCCATAACATTGTGGTTATAAGTATAAAACACATTATGGGCCAATGAGGTTTTTGAAATTATTGATTAAATATCCCCTGGCGTTCAAAATACAGCATGTTTGTTATAAAAACCGTGGTGGTGTTCTTACCGATTATAGCCTGTAACGCAAAGCGACGTTTCGGGCTATTGCCTTAATTAAACCTTGCTCATCACTAACCGTGCGCTCCGCCGCATCCCATTCTCCGCGAATATTCCGGGATAAGGTCAGTTCTTCACCATTTAGGCTAATCTTGATTTCTGCAGTCTCTTTGTTGATCATCCTGGTCAGGATCGTGTAAGTGTAGTCTTCACCCTCAAAGGTGATGCGTAGTGGTAAACTCATTGCCCCAAAGATATTAATTTGAAAGATATTGTTAAAAAGAAACTGTTTATTAAAGCAGGGGTAAAGCTACCAGAAAAAGCTTAGGCTGTAAATTCCGGGATTTCGTAATATAAATCATAGCTATTGAAGGCAGGTAGATCGAAAGCGACAGGTATATGGAAAGGCGGATCGGATCTATGTAATAAGATTCGGGTTTTCAACACAAATTCTTTCTTTATGGTGTTATATGTCTGTATGCATAGTCAGAATAGCCCATTTTTAAAGAACAATAAATCTCTTATTTCCAGTGCCGTAATACCTTATTATCTGCGTATTGATCATTGGAATGATAAACAAAAAGCCATTTTACTTACCTCCATAATTGCGCTCGCCCAGTTTTTGCTCCACCTTGGTTCTATGAACAGATATGGTTTTCATCAGGATGAGCTGCTTTATATTACTTTAGGAGATCACCTTTCCTGGGGATATAGGGAAACGCCTCCCTTTATTGCTTTGATGAGCGTTCTGGGGGAAAGGCTTTTTGGTGATTCGATGATCGGTATGCGGCTTATTCCGGCTTTTTTCGCCGGGGCAATTGTTCATCTGACCGGGCTTATGGTGATCAGGCTAAAAGGTCGGTATTTTGCAGTGCTTGTCGCATGTTGTACTGTTGCCTTTTCCTCTGCTTTTCTTGCTACCGGGGCTCTTTTTATTCCCCAGGTTTTCGATGAGTTCTTCTGGCTGTTATGCTGTTATCTGGTGGTGTGTTACCTGCAGGATCCCAGGGATCATCTTCTTTATTTGCTGGGTCTTGTTATCGGGGTGGGTATATTGGTAAAATATACCATTTCTATTTATGTGGCTGGTATGGTTATCGGTTTGTTCCTGAACAGGGAAAGCCGGCGACTGCTGAATGTTAAAAGTTTTTTTGTCCCGTTTTTGATTGCGGTACTGATTATCTTCCCGCACCTGGTCTGGCAGTTTGAGAACGGTTTTCCGGCCTTTCTTCATCTTGACGAACTTAAAAAAAACCAGCTGGTGTATATTGGCCGTTTTGATTTTGTGCTCCAGCAGCTGCTTTCCAATGGTACAGGCCTGTTTGTCTGGTTGGCCGGTTTATACTATATTTTTACTGCTGATAAATTAAAGCGGTATATATTTTTTGTGTCAGGTTTTATGTTTGTGATGTTGGTACTGTTATTGTTCAGAGGGAAACCCTATTATGCTTTTGGCGCTTTTCCGCCGCTGTTTGCCCTTGGTGGGATTTTTTTTGAGAACTTCTTGCGTAAATACGGTAAAGCAGTGAAGATTGCTTTTACAGGAGTTCTTCTCGTTCCAAATCTTTTGCTATCGCTGGTAGTGCTGCCTTATCTGCCGATCGAAAAGACGTCTAAGGTTTTTGAATGGACTTATAGCCACTTTGGGCTGGATTTTCCTTTAAGATGGGAAGATCAAAAGGTGCATATGGTTAATCAGAACTATGCCGATATGATCGGCTGGGAAGAGCTTGCTATTAAAACATCCGCTTTTTATGGGAAGTTAAGCCCATCCCAGCAGCGGCAGACGGTTATTCTGGCAGAGGGTTATGGGGCTGCTGCCGCATTTACCTATTATTCGCGTAAATACCCTCTTCCAAAAGTGGTTTCGCTGAGCAGCAGTTTTGCAATGTGGGCACCTGATCGGATCACCGCTAAAAATCTTATTTTCTTTTCATCAGAACCCGCTCCGCTCTTGCCGGCGCATGTTTATACCAGGTTTGCCTCTATCGAAAATCCTTATTCGAGGGTGTATGGCAGGGGGATCTATTTGATTACAAATGTAAAAAGCGCTACCCTTAAATGGTATGCAAGCGAATGGTCGGAAAAACGTTTCCAGGATTTTGATTTCGGGCTTGAATAACAGATGGGCCAGGCAGGGAGATTTTTTGAATGGATTTAACAACTGTATTTTCGGGATATCGAAAGGTATTTTTCTGATTAATAAGAAAGTTCTTAATGTCTGGATTTGATTTTTTTTGTTAAAATATTAATTAACAGCTTCGAAGAAGCTTAAATGTAAGTGGTATGGAATCGGAAAAGATAAACAGGTTTTTGACTGCACAGAATCAGGCTTACCTAAAAGCCCTGGAAGAGATACGGGCAGGGAAGAAGGTGAGCCATTGGATGTGGTATATATTTCCGCAGTTGAAGGGGCTTGGCAAAAGTGAGATTTCTGAGTATTATGCGCTTGAGGGAATTCATGATGCTACGGATTATCTTAAGCACCCGGTTCTTGGCAGGCATTTGGTTGAGATATCCAATGCAGTTCTTTCGCTCACCGGCAGATCTGCCCATGAGATATTTGGCTCCCCTGATGACATGAAACTGCGTTCCTGTATGACCCTGTTCGCCCGGGCTAAAGATGCCGATCAGGTATTCAAAAAAGTATTAGATAAATATTTTGACGGACAGTTTGATAGCCTGACACTTGAACTTTTAGAGTAGCGGATATGATATCCCTATATGCCGGAATGCAACCGTTTTATATGCAGAGCATTCGGGCTCTGGTAAAGATTATCTTTAGATCCGCCTTCTGTAGGCATAACCAGATCAAGCTGTGAAAACGGGATCCATTCTTCTTTAGGTGTTCCGTCTGCCTTAAAGTGCCCGCATCGGGCGGATGAATCTGCGCCGTTAACTTCTTTAACTGCAGAACGGGCGTCGTTGTTGTTCCGCCCGTGCGGGATTCAGGTAATTTCACGTTTCATGGGGTATTATCAGTGCTTTAGTGCAACAAAGAGTGCGCCTGTTTTCTCCTTCTCCTGCGCAGTTTCAAAAGCTTCGTTAATTTGCTCGAGCGGAAACTGATGGGTAATCATTTTACGTGCATTTATTTTTCCCTTGGCCAATAGGTCGAGGCAGATCTTCATTTCTGGGTAAATATCGCGGAAAGCGTAACTTGCACTTAAAACCAGTTGGATCTGACCTTTTTGTAGCCGTTCCCAATCCAGTGTAATGGGGGTTTTTCCGGCTTCAAATCCGCCGACCACAATTACTTTTCCGCCAATCCTGGTCAAAGTGGTTGCCAGTTCGAGCGTCTCAGCCATGTGTTCTCCTCCTACGCATTCAAATGTTATATCTGCGCCCCGGCCATTGGTGAGCTCCAGTATCCGTGCATTAACATCTTCATTTTTAGAATTGATGACCGCGGTTGCACCAAGCGCTTTCGCAATCTCAAGGGAGGAATTTACAACATCAATAACAAATACGTCTGCTCCGGCTGTTCTGGCTAGTTGCAACTGGCCGATGCCGATAGGTCCGGCACCGACAACCACCACCTGATCATTCACCTGGATTCCGCTCTGGTGCTGAGCATGGAGGCAGACGGCAAAGGTATCGAGCACAGTCGCCTCTTCAAAGCTTACCTCGTCAGGCAGTAAATGGAACTTCGTTGCCGGCCCTGTAACATATTCGGCAAATGCACGGGAAACGGTTTCCATTCGTACCTTGTAGAGATTAGGGCAAAGGTTGTACTGTTGTACCCGGCACCACTCACAGCTACCATCTCCCAATAAGGTTTCGATTACCACGCGGTCGCCGGGTTTGACATTGGTTACCGCACTTCCCACCTCAACTACTTCTCCGGCCAGCTCGTGTCCCATTATTTTGCACTGTAGTTCTGGCTCATGTTTTTTCCAGTGGCGAAGGTCGGTTCCGCAGATACCCGATACTTTTACCCGGGCAAGCACCCAGTCATCGGCTGGGATGGTAACCCGTTCTACTTGTTTAACTTCAAACTTTCCATCAGCTGTTTTCAGTGCAGCAGTCATTAATTGTTCCATCGTTTCTGTTTAAATTATATTTAAGGTTTGCTTTTCCCGCCATTCTGTAATGCAGGTAGGGCAGGGCACCCGCAATTCTTCTTTTGTAAATTTCAATGTGCCATCGGATTGAAGCCCGAAGATCGAAATGTTATCGCTCTGTTCATTGGCCACAAGTAACAGCCCCTCTTGCTCACAGATGTGCAGTCCCCTTGGACTTAGCCCCGCTGCACCTATCCGCTGCAGAAAGAACAGCTGTCCGCTAATGCGCTCTATAGAAAATACTACGATTTCATTGGCGTTTCCGCGGTTGCTTGCATATAAATATGCCCCGTTTGGATGGACTTTAATGTCTGCTCCTTCGGTTTTTCCACTATATCCCTCCTGCAGCAACGATACTCTTTGCAACCAACCGGTCCCGAAATCACCAGTATTGAACATGTATATTTCTCCGGTGAGCTCGGTGATGAGGTAAAGGCGGTCTCCATTGGGGCTTAACGCGAGGTGCCTTGGACCGCTGCCTGCAGGGAGCTGCTGATATATCGATTGTTCGGGGGGAAGCGGGAGAGTAGCTTCCGGACGGTAAGAGAACCTGTACAGACGGTCAGATCCAAGATCGCTGCAATAGAGATAACGGTTATCTTTTGATGGCAGGGCTGCATGAAGATGAGGCTTCTCCTGGCGTTCGGCAACAGGCCCGCTTCCCTTAAACTCCAGCTGCTGTACCACCACTCCCTGCTCGTTTCCCTGAGGTAGCCTGATCACCGTTAAGCTGCCGCTTCCATAATTGGTGATGAACGCGTGCTTGCTGGTGGTATCTGTGCTGATATAACAGGAGCCCTGGCCGCTGAACCGAATGCGGGCAATCAGGTTAGTTTCTTCCTGCAATCCTGTCATTTGGTAGATATGAAGTTCCGAATCTTCCGTTTCTTTCTTTTCAGTAACCGCATAAATAAGTCCTTTTACAGCGTCAATACTCACAAAGGAAGGGTTTTCAATACCGGTTATATGGCCAATGTTTCCAAACCTGTTTTTATCATTATCCCAGCGGTACAGGTGAATGCCAGCATGGGTCTCTTTACTATAGCTTCCGACTACTATTACCATATTATATCAGTTGCAATTGAGGTTTAATCTGCATTCCAACCACTTCGCAGCCTGGTGGCTGAGACAGGCAGTAAGCTACTGCTTTCGCAATTGCTATGGCAGGTAGCATTTCCAAATCTTCTACCTGTCGATATTTTTCTTCGGTACTGTCCATTTGCATGTCGGTATCGACTGCGCCAGGCTCAATAAGTGTGACTTTGATTTTTTCGGGATTGAGTTCCTTTCTCAGTGCTTCGGAAAATCCCTGTATTGCTGATTTTGTAGCCACATACACAGAGCTGCCTTTCTCACGTACATCGGCACTCATGGAACCGATATTTACAATATGGCCTTCGCCCTGCTGCTGCATGCGCGCTATCGCATAATGTGAGCAGGCCAGATAAGCAATCAGGTTGGTCTGTATAATATAACTGATCTGATCATAACCACCCTCGGTAACGCTGCCAAAGCCAAGCGCTGCATTATTGATGAGTATATCGAGCCCACCCAACCGGGCATCCACTTCATCATATAAAACTTTGATCTCATCGCCATTAGCCAGCTCGGTAACCACGCCCTGGCAGGAGCCTGTTGAATCTCCATTTTTCGCTGCGGCAATAGTCTCATCAAGCTGCTCGCGATTTCTGCCACAGATGAGGCAATTGCCACCAAGGGAGGTTAACAAAATGGCGATCTCTCTACCTATCCCGGTTGTACCACCGGTGATTAAAATGCGTTTTCCGGATAAGGCTGTACTGCTACCCGTGTTGATCTCATTGAATCCCATAAATTAAAAATTAAGTTTTTATATATCCTTACTCAATCAACAATTTTAAATAAAAATGGTGTTGAGGCGCACCCCCATCTAGAGGCTTAAAACTGAATAAAATAGGTTCAAAGTGCTGTCTAAGCTGTTTTTGCCTTTTCACTGAGCGGTAGATCGGGTATAATTACTTTGTAAAACAGGTATCTATCGCCCGGCACAAATGCTTTGCCCTGAGCTTCCACCATTGGGCAAAGCCTGACCTGATCAGAAAAAGCATTGGGTTATGCGCTGTCTCGTTTTTGGACCGTAAGCAGGACGCTAACAATAAAGATAACCTGGGCCATGGCATCTGCCAGATAAATTTTGGATATGGTGCCATGGAGCGCATAATAGGTGTCGATGAGCAAAAAGGAAAGCGCTGTCATCACACTAAGCAGTTTCGGACCGGGGTTTTTCGAAAGCTGTAAGAGGAGCTGGATGCCAATCGTAGTGGATAAAAGAGCTACCATTTTGACCAGCCAGATATCGGTTTTATAACCGGTTACTGCCATGAAACTCCCGATATGGATAATTGGCCATATACCGGTGAGCAAATAGTAACTTCCCTGTGCAATAAACGTAGATTTTCTCAACATCTTTTTCTGGAGGTGGCGCATATACTCTATATTAAATAACAATGATGGCCTGTTCATTATACAAACAACTGTTTGAACAGGATGGTTTTATAGTATTGGTTTGCTTTCCTCGGGCGGATTTCCAAATGATGGGACTTGGCAGCTCTGAAGTGCAAGTGTCCCTGGACGTAGAATTACTTTTCAGGCAGCATGGATTACCTGTTTTAGCAATAGGTTAAACTTGAGAGGCTGAAGATTGTTTAATGCTTATGTAAGTGCCTAAGTTAAACAGCATGCGCCGGTTTTTCGCTTCATGGAAA
This sequence comes from Pedobacter sp. W3I1, assembly GCF_030816015.1. NCBI lineage: Bacteria > Pseudomonadati > Bacteroidota > Sphingobacteriia > Sphingobacteriales > Sphingobacteriaceae > Pedobacter > Pedobacter sp. W3I1. The sequence continues at coordinate 4,186,107 of NZ_JAUSXN010000001.1, read as the reverse complement.
TCGGTTGCTTTAAATAGATAGGTTGCACTCTAATCAAACACCGATGAAAAAAAATCACAATACCCGCGCACATCTTAACGCTTGTTTATTAGCGGTATCCCTGTTATCCGCTTGTAGCCAAAAAGCCAGAGATCAGGCCATCAAAGCAGATCTGACAACTAAAGCTAAGGAGGATGTAAATTTTGCCGGCGCCCGTTTTTCAGTGGAAAAAGGTACGGTAACCCTTACCGGCAGTTGCCCCTCAGTAAAATCCAAGAATCTCTTGATGCAAAAGATTAAGACTATTCATATAATTGACAGCATAGATGACCGTTTGGTTATCAGACCGGTAACGATCGGTCCGTCCTTTTCGCTCAGTCAGCAGGTTGACAGTATACTCGCCGCATATCCCTCAGTCATTGCAACGGTATCTGACACAACTGTTGTGCTCACGGGAAAAGTACCGGCAACGGCGCTGGAGAAAATGGTGTCGGCTGTGGGGAAGGTATATCCGAATGTGAACACAGAGCAGTTGATTCCGGAAGTTAAATAAAGACTTGCCGCTGGATGAAAATAAGGAGCTCTAATGTCCCTTGGATCTTTACGCCGGCTATTGTTGTCTAAAATTCTACCATGTGGGCCTTACAGCACCAGATAAGCAGCTAAAGTGCCCAACAAGTCAGTTACAGTAGGCTCAATCAGATTAAGCGTCTTGAGTCTGTATCATAATATAGAATTGTCATCCTGAGCTTGTCGAAGGGCCTGCTTTAAATGTCTTACAAGGCGTTTCGACAGGCTCAACGTGACAAATTCGAAGTGAATTACAAATATGATACAGCCTCGGTTGATTAATGTTTTTCAATCAGGATTTCCATTTAATGGTCACTTTCTGATTGCCAGTCAGGCTATAAATGATGCTACCAGCTTCGGCCTGTTTACCTTTGATCGGCTCTTTATCTCTTGCTGTCCGGATTTCAAATTCCGGCAGTTTTGCCCGACTCTGTTTAATGATCCTCATTTCGCAACTTAATCTTTTATCGCCCAGAATGGTAAATTCAACTGATCTGTTTTTAACTATTTTGTAATTAATGAGGGGATAGTCAATATAGATCATAAAAGGCTGATCCGGAACTTTATAATACTGTCTGGGTACGATACCAAAGGCAATTCCGGAGCCATAAACTTCCTGACCAACTTCTCCTGATTTTTCCCAGCCATCGTGGATATCTTCAAGTGGAACCCACAGGTTGCGGTCCACTTCTCCGGTTTTGACCTGTTCTGACAGCATCTCTGCGGGTAGCCGGGGCGGATAATAGGAGGAGATTCTGGTTACGGTATAGCGCACGAATTCTGCAATCAACAATTGGATGGAAGGCAGTATTTCCACATCCTGCGCCTCAGCAAGGTATTCAAGTAATCCGGCGTGCACCTCCTGTTCCTCGTATGCTGCTGTGTAGGGCGCATCACTAAGCGGGAAAATGGCAAAGAAGGTCGGAAAATTTTTGCCGTATCCATAGTTACAGTCCCAAAGTTGCACATTTTTAAAAATGGAGGCGATAAATACATAGCTGACCTTCAGGTATTTCTCTTCTTTTGTTTCTTTGTATAATCTGAGCATTGCCTTTGCGGCAAAAGAGGTGTTGTTGGCCTGATAAAAAATTTCGAATCCCATGCCAATGAGTTTATCGGCAGCCGCCCTTGCTTCCTCGAAATAACGCTTTTCTCCGGTGAGTTTCCATACCTCGAGCATCAGGTGTGCGTAGGCTCCGGGCACATCTTTTTCTCCGCCTTCTCCTGGTTTAGTTTCTGCTTTTATTACTTCCAGGTTTTCCATCTTATAGAAAACCGGCCATTGGTAATCAAAATGCTGTGCCACTTTTATTGCGTAGTCGATCGAATCGAGCAACAGTTTTTTGGCATCCTCATCCCCGGTACCGGCAAGTCTGGTCAGGTTGAGTAAAGGGTGGTGCAGGTACCATGCGTCCATTACACCCTCTTGTTTCTGTTCTTCAGATCCATCGAGGTCACTTTTTTTCGCAGGTAACCACCGCACAACAGTTTTTAATTCTGTATCATAAAATGCCGGTACGCCATCTCTCATCTCCTGAACAATGGGGTGGGGGGCGTCCTTCCAGTGGCAATATTCCATTAAGGGAATCAGCACAGCCATCTGTACCATCAGTTCGGGCGGGGTTTTATAGTCGCAAACATATGCGTTGAGATATGGGTGTCCGCCGGCAAATGTCCAGCAGCCTTTGTGTGCCGCCAGCCCGTTTAATCCTTGCTCTGCTGTTGCAGGCCAGTCGTGATAAACGGCTTCCGGTTTTGGTATCAATAGATAAACGGCAGCGAGATATTCGAGGAACTGGCTGGTCACCTCAAAATTATCGTTTGGAACCACTTCGCTTAAGAGTACAAAAGCATCCGAAATGGTTAATTCTTTTTCTTCCGGCACCGGTGAGTCGATTGCAGGTGGAAGTGAAAATCCAAGTTCAGGCCATTTTCCTCCAACAAGTTCTCCTGCAGATGTTTTAGTTTCCTCGCAGTAGGAGGCTAGGGCGGTAAGGTTCTGAAAGTAAAATACCGAAGCTGAATGCGGTGCTGGCAGGCTGAAAAATAGGAGGCCTGACCTGGTGCCCACCTGCTGCATATGCACAGTACCTTCCCCGCTTATCTTTCCATCGCTGTTGAAAGGCAGAATATCTTTTGGCCAGAATGGGATAAGCATTGGTTGGTTGCAGACCATTGTGGTGGTATAACGGAAGATGGACTGCCGGGGATCAGGGAAATTGATTGTTGTCCGGAAAGTCGCCGTCAAGGTTTTGGCTGTAATCATCAGGCCATTTTCCTGCTCCTCTATGTTTTTCACTACCAATGGATCATTGGCAGTAAAAACCAGACGGAAACTGACGCTTTCTTTTTTTGGATAGGTGGCCACAAGCCATAGCGAATCGCCGGTGTTAAAAAGCTTGAAGCTGTAATTTAGGTACTTGAGCGTAGTAATCGGCGCTTGGTGATTCAAATCAGCTTGGGCAACGCTTGCCCATGTGGAGACTGGATTCATAGTTGTTTAATTAATTGGAAATTGATGCTTCAATTGAATAGCAAATGTCATCTTCTGCTATGCACGAGGTATTTCTATCAGGTCAGGTTTTAAGGTAGGCCCCGGGTTCTATAGCGTGTATCCTTGATGTATTTTAACTGGCATAGGGATCGGTTAGTATCATTTTTAGGCAAAGTGCCTTTTAAAATCTTCTTCATTTTATCGTCTAGGGTCATAATCAATAATATTCATCCACTAGGTAAACAGTTATGGGATTGCAATGGTTTATTCCCAGTTACTCGCCTTTTCATTTTAGGTATTAATCTGTTGATACCGGTATAAATACGCCTGGACCATTTATTTATAGAAGATGGCAAGTAAGGTTTTTGATCAATTTGCAGATTATTTTACGATTTCTAAACAGAAAAAAGGCCTTGGGTGAAGCCTCGCTTAACACTTGGGTGGATATTAGATTTTTCCGGAGGACCGAGTGTCCCGAATCCTATGTCAACATCGGATCAAAGCAAGAAAGGCCGGCCCATAACTATTCAATACTGCTTCTGTTGATAACCATCACCCATCACAATGATCAAAGGTCGGATCCGGCTTAGACTAACCGTTGTTCCACCAAGACTTTTATATAACATAGGGTCAGGGTCAGCTGAGATCTTTATGCTGCGACCGGGATAAAATTGCAGTGACCCAAGACGCCACTTGCGCTACTTACCTATGGTTTCTCCCACGCGGTCAATGAAGTTATGGATGTCAAATGGTTTTTTTATGAATCCGTTAGGTTTGCAGTTCATATGCACGTCAGAGAAAGATGCATGTGCCGACATGATCAATATTGGAATATGTGCGGTTTTATTATTGGCTTGTATTTCCCCGCAAAGCTCCAGTCCGTTCCCATCGGGTAGCATGACATCCATTATGATCAGGTCAGGGGAGCTTTTAGCGATCTCACCACGGAAAGTGGCCGCATCTGGGCAAAGCTTCACTTCGTATTCCTCCTCGCTTAATAAAATCTCGATAATTTCCCTGATGTCATCATTGTCCTCAACCACCATTACTATTTTGCTCATATATCCGGCATTTTTCTTAACAACCTAAAATTTAGTTTTTTGTTTGCCGGACCGCTTTACAAACTGAAAGAAAAACGCGTATACAGTTATGGAATGATATCGCGGATATCAGTTTTTGTAATCTGGTAGCCATGCATAAAGATTAAAACGTCTTTTTGTGGTGATGTAAGTCGGGCAATGAGACGGTATAAGTATATGCTTATTTCCTTTATTTGTCAGAGAATAAAGATTGTTGAGGACAAATGTCTTACCTGTGCCGGCAGATAAAAATTAATAATGGAAGCGATTGTCTGTTTTCAAAGCTGGTAATGTTGATTAGAAGGGGTGCTGTCCGAAAAGGCTATCAGATCTTTTTTATTCAGGCACCTGATCGGGAAGTCTTGCCTTGCAGCTGATTCAAAGATTTTTGTTTTCGGACAGCCCTAACCTATATCATTATCCGAGCTTACCTAATAGTGTTTGCCCACGTTCAGTGTGTTCCTGAATGGTAGCCAGCGCAAGTGCGGTAACGTGCTTTACATGTTTGTCTGCACTTGCATCCCTTAATGCAGACACCGCATCTTTTAGTTTTTTATGCGTATCAACCTGGGCCTGCATAAAAGCACGGTCGAAAGCTCCGCCGGATAGGGACTGTAGTTTGGACAATATTGCCTTTCCTTCTTCACTTGGGGCTGGAACCGGAGTACCCATGTCCTTTAGGATCGTGCCCATTGTCTCTTGTTCAGCTGCCTCAAACTTGGCAAAAAGTTTTACCTCGGCATTACTGGCCTTTGTTAATGCAAGTTTACTTGTCTGCAACGAGGCAGTCCCTAAAATTGCAATCCTGGTCTGTAGCGGTGCATCAGCTTTTTGTGCAATTGCTGCAATGGGATTTAATAGACTGCCAGCCATTGTGCCGCCGGCTCCGAGAACAATTGCGCTTTTGATTGTCGTAGTCAAAAAATGCCTACGGCCATTTAAGTTATTTGTTTTCATAAGTTTCGGTATAAGATGTAAATAACTTAATAAACAAGAGCCAGGATATAAAGGTTTAGTGGAAAAAAAGATTTACCGGCCTGCAACATGGAAAAAAAATGTAGCTTGAGTTGAAGATATCCAGGATACTTGTACCCGGTTATACGAAAAAATTATTACACCTGTCTGCATTTCGTTAACCGAATAACAGCAAGAATAAAAGGCCATAATCATTGGATATACAAGTTTATGCAAGCAATACATGAGGATTCTCATTGATATAGCGATGTATATGAAAATTTGACCGATGCTCTATTTCGGTCATCTAAATGCATATCCAAAGCGTTTATTAAACATTCGGGGTTTTTGAATGGTTTTATACGGTAGTTTGGGTTAAAAGGGATAATAGTATTAAAACAGTTATGAAAACGGAGTTTAATCTTACAAAGTTCTATCAACATGCCTATGATTGGGTGATCAGTTATGGTCCGCGGTTGATAATTGGGGTGACGATACTTTTCTTCGGCCTTTGGCTTATCCGCTGGGGACTGAACCGGGCTCGTATGGGCATGCGCCGGAAAGGTGTAGATCCGACAGTCAAGCCGTTTCTTTTAAGTCTGATTGGGGTAGCGCTCCGGGTACTTTTGATTATAGGAGTGATGCAGATCATGGGAATACAGTTAACGCTCTTTACAGCAATTATTGCATCGTTCGGTGTTGCCATAGGACTCGCCCTTTCCGGTACGCTTCAGAATTTTGCCAGCGGAATCATCATACTTTTGCTTAAGCCTTTCGTAGTAGGGGATAATATCATCACCCAGGGGCTAGAAGGAACCGTGACCGCTATTGAGGTATTTTACACTGTGGTCACAACTTTCGATAACCGGGTTGTAATTGTGCCTAATGGAAAGCTGTCAAACGAGGTAATTATAAATATCAGCCGTGAGGGGCGGCGCCGCCTTGATATCAATCTGAAAATGCCAAATGGGGTGAACGTTAAGGAAGCCAAACGGATAATCAATGGCTCAATTGATAAGGAGGCCAATATTCTTGCAACTCCGGAGCGCCGTATCGGTGTAGCCGAACTTCAGGCCGACGGATATCTGCTAAGCGTAAATGTATGGGTAAATGCGCACGGGTTTCAAGATACCAAGCTTTCTGTTCAGGAAACCATTCTTCAGGATTTAATCGATTCGGGACTTAAGCTTCCGGGAGTGTAACGCTACATTTCCGGACCGGGTAGCAGATGAGAAATTGCAGGTATTCGCTAATCACAAAACTTCGCCTGCTTCAAGGCTGTTTATTATATGGTTCCAACCGGCTAGCGCTGGTAAACGGAACTGAAACCATAGAACGAATTTAACTTTACCACATGACGATTGCTTATCATGCCTCACACGAACAGTTTGCACCCAGTAGCCTTTTGGAATACGTCAGGCTAGCAGAAAACGCCGGATTTGAGGCGATATCATCTTCAGATCATTTTCACCCCTGGAGCGAGAGGCAGGGGCAGAGTGGCTTTTCATTTGCCTGGCTTGGGGCTGCGCTACTGGCAACCGGTCTTCCTTATAGTATGGTCTGTGCACCAGGACAACGTTACCATCCGGCTATAGTAGCACAGGCGATTGCTACGCTGAATGAAATGTTTGATGGCCGGCTATCTGTAGCTTTAGGTAGCGGCGAGGCATTAAATGAACTTATTACCGGAGATAAGTGGCCTGAAAAACAGGTCAGGAATGCCCGGCTTTTGGAATGTCATCAGGTGATCAGTAGCCTTTTGAACGGGCAAACGGTTTCTCACCGTGGACTTGTTTCAATTGAGAATGCAAAACTCTATACCCTGCCCGGCAAAATGCCTATGTTGTTTTGTGCCGCAGTAAGTTTGGAAACCGCAAAATGGGCCGGAGAATGGGCCGATGGTCTGCTTACCACTCACCGCCCCAAGGCTGAAATGCAAAAAATTATTAATGCCTTCCGGGCAAACGGAGGCGAGGGAAAGCCGATCTACCTTAAGGTTCAACTGTCTTATGCAAGGAACCAGGAGGAAGCCGTTTCGGGCGCCTTTGATCAGTGGCGCGGAAATATTTTTCAGGGCAGTGTGTTGGGAGAACTGCCGACTGTTGCGCACTTTGACGCTGCAGCTGAACTGGTACAACAATCGCAAATGCATGATTATGTCAGGATTTCATCCGATCTGCTCGAACATCAACAGTGGATAGAAGAAGATATCAGCCTGGGTTTTGATCGTATTATCCTGCATAATGTAAACAGGAACCAAAAGGATTTTATTGAAGATTTTGGAAAACAGGTGTTGCCTCAGCTTAAAAATAAATAGCTGTTTTAAAGTCTTAATATTTTATCAAAGAATTACTAACTGGCTGGTTCGTGCAAGGCAAATGGAGAATGTCCTCCGCCTGGCAAATAAGCTGATCATGCCGCTATTTTTGGGTATGTAATTGCTAATCTACGTTGCATGAAGTGTGCGGTAGATGCGAACGTATTATCTTGTATAATAGGTCAATATCAAAGGGTTTTTCTATATAGCCGTCAAAGCCGTCTTTTGCGTATTTCTCCCTGATATTTACATTACAGCTTAAAGCAATTACCGGAAGATGGGGATATTTTGCTTTTATTTTTTGGCATATATCCACGCAGTCTTTGTTAGTGAGACGGATATCCAACAAAACTACATGAGGCCTGTTCTTATCAATCATATCAATGATGTCGTCATCACAATGTAGCATGGGGATGACCTTAAACCCTTCCATTTCAAGAGCTGTTTTAAGAACATCCAATATCGATTCGTCGGTGTCCTGCACCATTATAACTTCTTCCATACACTAATGCACCATTTTAGGGAGGCCTGATGCAGATATAAAAATAGAGATAATTAATAAAAAACAAGAAAAAACTACCGGTCAATATTTAATGAGTACGATTACTATTATGTTCAAGAGCTTTGTTCTCAAGACTGGAATAATTAGGCGTATAGAACAATAAATAAAGGTGCTTCCATTGATCCCGTTACTTTTCAGCAATAAGCCGACAGATACCGCCATGACAGCAATTGCCACAACAATAGAGATCAATATCAAACAATTGTTAAAGGAAACGGATGTTCCCGAGACCCCACAGCCAAATAGTTATTACTTAAATTAAACCTTCTGTGTCGACAGCGTGTGGATGCAAACATACCTATTGAAGAGGCTGCTGATCTGATCGCAGCAGGAAAGGTTTTACATTTTGGTCTGTCTGAAGCAAATATCACTGCCTTTTGTAAAGCTCATACCTAAGGTAGTTGCCGGGAAACATTCTATCAGTTTAGGTGTTTTACTTACATCCACTAACTTAAAATCTTAAAATGGGTATATTGAAAGATCAGCTATTCTGTGTAATGGGTGAGCGGGCAGATGACGGCTATGTAATCTATGATATCGAGCAAAATAAAATATTGTATCAAAATACAGCTTTTGAAGATATCCTGGGATCAACTGCAGATTTGATTAAAGCTGACCCTCGGCTCTTAATGAATTTCATTCATGCAGATGATAAAACCCATTTGAAAATGAAGTTGGCTAAATTAAGTCTCCAGGATTTTGTTAAGGTAGACTTTAGGGTAATCAACGAAGGTCAGGAACAGTTTTTCCGCACCTCAATAGCCATGGCAAAGTGGGCAGAAGGAAGGATAGCTTGCGTTATCGTTGAGGATTCTACGGTAGCCTATCACAATAAAATTCATATAGAGCAGATTAATGCGCGTAAAAATGTTACCCTGGAGGTACTCAGTCATGACATCAAGGAGCCCTTGGGTATGATAAAAATGATTGTCTCCTCGCTGGAGAAAGAGGTCACTCCAGGAGATATCAAGCTCGGGCAATCCTTACAGTTTATCAGGGAAATGTGCGAACGCAATCTGAAGCTGATCAGGAGCATGGTAAATCAGGAATTCCTCAAGTCGTCTGTTATTGAACTTCAAAAGAAACGAGCAGACCTTGTCTGGGAAATTCAGGATGTGATCAGGTTTTATAAACGTTCAAATCTTTCAGATTCAAGACAGTTTGACTTTAGCTCATCGCAGGATAAAATATATATCGCCATTGACAGTATGAAATTCATGCAGGTCATCAATAATCTGATTTCAAATGCGATTAAATTTACGAATTTTGGTGGACAGATAGCTGTGGAGCTTCTGGATAGAGGTGATTCGGTAAGGATATCTGTAAGTGATAATGGTATCGGTATTCCCGAGAGCATAAGATCTGGTATATTTTATGCGGATAAACAAGCTTTACGTGATGGATTGGATGGTCAGCCTTCCGGTGGACTTGGCCTGGGAATTGCGAAGAAAATAGTGGAACTCCACAACGGAACCATTTCGTTTGTAAGCGAAGTGGATGCAGGGACAACCTTTTTTATAGATCTTCCCAAAGAACTATCCTGATGATCCAGTATAAAAAATAAAGGAAAATAACAGTCTGAGCGTAGTCGAAGACTTCTTGAGGTTGATCAAACGCAAATAAATGCCTTTCGATTACGCTATCAATGACATATATTATATATATCTGATAATAAGTGTTTTATGTGTTTATCATTTAGGATCTATTACTTGTAAATTCAGTTCCAGCGCTAGCTTTTTTAGGTATTTTTCTTTTTGTTTGATCATTACCGCTTCGTAATTAGCTACGCCCTGATCAACAAACTCCTGCCCTTTAACCATCAACCTCCAGTACTGTACAGCGATTTTTCGGGCTACGGCCTTTATCGCAATCATTGGGCCCTTGCGTCCCTTAAGTCTTCGTCCAAAGGCCCCAAATGAAATCTTCTTGCTCTTTAGTAGGCTCTGGGCCAATAGCCTGAATATCTGGCCTGCGTTGGGACGTCCTTTTTTCTTAGGCCTTTTATTGGCTTTTCCCGAATGGTTCTGGCCAGGAGAAAGCCCGAGCCAGCTCGTGAAATGTTTTTCAGAAGGCCAACGCTCAAGGTCTGTTCCTGTTTCGCTGTAGATCTGCAGCCATGAATAATCGGTAATACCTGGCAGTACCGTTGCATCCCTGCCTCCGAACAGATCCAGCATGTGTCTGCCGAGTTCATCAATCTGTGGCTTATGGTGCCGTACCGGTTTGCGTGGCCCAGCTTCACGATGGTCTTTATCCTGATTGATCTTACACAGTATATCGTTAAGGGCAGCGTCACATTCTCTAATCTGCATCTGGTAAAACTGATAAGCCTGGTAGGCCTGCCTAAGGGCAAAAAGTCCGCGCTCAGTATAGAAGCCTTCAAGAGCGGCCAGAATCTCGGCTGACTTCTTTTTCAAGATACTCCCATGGCACAGTGAAAGCAGTCTGTGTGGATCACGTTCACCTTCTAATATAGCATGGATAATGGAAATGCCGCTAGCACCCTGTATCTGATCGAGCACTTCAGGCAAACGGATGTTCATTTCGATCATTGCTTTCTGCATATGGTTGATATGCATGGACGCACTGCGCAGATGGTCCTCGCGTAGACGCTGATAACCTCTTACTTCCTTCAGCTCGCCCTGGGCAACAAAGCATCGGTTCAGCAGACCATAGCTATGCAGCTGCTGGATCCACTGGCAGTCCTTAACATCGGTCTTGCGGCCGGGAACTTGGCGGGTCTGGCGCCCATCAACCAGCCATACATCAAATCCATGTTCTACAAGGATATCATATAAGATGACCCAATAGGAACCGGTGGCTTCCATGGCAATGGTCTGGGTACCCTTTTCTATCAGGTAGGACGCTGCTGCTCTAAAATCACCGGTAAAGGTGCCAAAAACCTTTACCTCAGAATAGCCGGGGCTGATGTAGATGTTCCTTGAACCGATATCGATCCCCGCGGAGTTGTTGTGGATAATTTCCATATCAATGACGATAAGTATATAAAACCTTATGCCCAACGGGATGAAAATACAAGGCAGGCTATCATGCGGGCAACCAATAATGGTGCTCCAAACTCCAATACCATCTCCGAAGGAACCATACTACCATGCAGGCAAAAAGCACTATACCGACAAACAGCCAAACTGCATAAGGCTTAATAAAGTTACGAATCTGTCATCAACCCTCCATTGTATTTGAAAAATTCTAACCTCTACCATTGACAGATTCCTATAGAAAGGTCGTCATTGCGAGGAGGAACGACGAAGCAATCTTTCCTGCTAGTAATCCTGCTATAAAGATTGTTTCCCCGAAATCGGGGCAGGCTGTCGGCTGAAAAGCCTTCTCGCAATGACGATAATCTGAGGATATTTATCTCCTTAAAATCTCATGTCATTTATATTGATTTTTATTAAATTATCCCTCAAGATGACATCTTTTTTCGATTTATCCTTTAACTTAAAGGCGATTTTGTGATTCCTAATGTTATTTAAATAGCCAAATATCCTAACAGACATCCCTATTTGCAGTTTCCCTATTAAGCAGTTCCTGTCGTTTGTCCTTAATATTTCTAATTGTTGATTGTCCTCCTCAACATCAATCTGGAAATTCTTTCCATTAAAAACGCGGCGGGCAGGAATATTATGTTAGCTTTATACAATACCAATTCAATATGTCTTCAACTAATCTATCTACCATTGCATCGGACAACTGATAAAACCGATTCAGAAGAACTGATCATCGCAAACAGGGAAATAGCTTTTCAGAACGAAGAGAAAGAGAACCGTGCAGCGGAACTTGCTATAGCCAACAAGGAGCTTGCCTTTCAACACGAGGAAAAAGAGAAAAGAGCCAGCGAACTCGTCATTGCAAATCAGGAACTGATTTACCAGAACCGGGAGAAGGAGGAACGTGCTGCGGAACTTGCAATAGCCAACAAGGAACTTGCCTTTCAGAACGAGGAAAAGGAGAAAAGAGCCAGTGAGCTCGTCATTGCAAACCAGGAACTGATTTACCAGAACCGGGAAAAGGAGGAGCGTGCAGCGGAGCTTGTTATCGCTAACAAAGAGCTGGCCTTCCAGAACGAGGAAAAAGAGAAAAGGGCCAAAGAACTTCTTACTGCCAACAGGGAACTACAAGAAGCGCAGGAAGATATCCGCATGCTGAATGAAGAACTGGAGCAGAAAGTTATTGAGCGTACTGCACAACTCGTGGAAGCGAACAAAGAACTGGAATCATTTTCTTATTCCGTTTCGCATGATCTTAGAGCACCCATCAGGGCGATCAATGGATATACAAAAATAATTGATGAAGATTATGGAGACCGATTCGATTTAGAGGGCAAACTTGTCCTGCAATCCATAATTGATAATTCAAAAAAAATGGGACGGTTGATTGATGACCTCCTTGCTTTTTCCAAACTCGGTAGAAAAGAGGTTGCATTTGCACAGCTTGACATGAATGACCTGCTGGAAACGGTACTTCGGGAACTCGTCCCGGTGGAGAACGAAAGTATGCCCAAATTTAATATCAGTCTATTACCTGAAGCCAAAGGGGATAAGTCACTGATTAAACAGGTGTGGATTAATTTAATCTCCAATGCCATTAAGTACTCTGGGCAAAAGAAAAACACAACTATCCAGATCGGGGCTACTTCAGAAAACAACATGGTTACTTATTATGTAAAAGATGAGGGTGCAGGCTTTGATATGCAGTACTACGACAAGCTTTTTGGTGTATTCCAGCGCCTGCACGCCCAGGAGGAATTCGAAGGTACGGGCATCGGTCTAGCGATAGTACAAAAAATAATATCCCGGCATAATGGAGCCACATGGGCCGAATCAATACTGAACGAAGGCAGCTGCTTCTATTTTAGCCTGCAAAAAGCCTCTTATATTTAAAACAATGAACTACGATAATATTGAAATACTATTTGTGGAAGACAGCAAGGACGATGCGAACCTAACCATACGCGCACTTAAGAAAAGTGGATTTACAAATAAGCTTCACCATTTAACGAATGGAGCGGAGGCGCTGGATTTCTTCTACTGTAAAGGGATTTACAGCAGCAGGAATCAGAACGATCTACCCAAATTAATCCTGTTAGATGTTAAAATGCCCAAAGTGTCAGGAATACAGGTTTTGGAAAAAATCAAGTCAGATCCGCACCTTAGGTCTATTCCCGTAGTTATGCTTACCTCCTCAAACGAAGGTCCGGATATAGAGAAATGCTTCGCGTTGGGTGCGAACAGTTATATTGTAAAACCCGTTGATAGTGACAATTTTTTTAACGCCATACGAGAGATTGGACTCTATTGGATGGTATTGAACAAGCTTCCAGGTTAATAAAAATGGCTGCCCCCTTAAAAATACTTATTGTTGAGGACAACAAAAGTGATGCTGACCTGATCTGCCGGGAAATCAAAAGATCCGGTATCTCATTCCATGTGGAAATTATACATACCAGACCAGCCTTCGAACACGCACTGCTGGTTTTTAACCCGGATCTGATTCTCTCCGACTTCTCTCTTCCTGCTTTTGATGCTGTCACGGCGTTCAGGATTAAACAGCGTGAATACGCCGATATCCCATTTATTATCATATCGGGTGTCATCGGCGAAGAAAATGCAGTCGAGCTCATTAAAGAGGGCGTAACTGATTACGTATCAAAGGAGAAGCTCTTTACCCTTCCGGTAAAGATAAAGCGTGCTTTACAAGATTCGCTTGAGCGAAAGGATAAACTGCTCACCTCCGAAAAATTACGGATCCAAACGCAGGAGTTGCTCATATCAAACGGGTTGCTGATCGCCGAACGCGAGAAGGTAGAATCGGTAAATCTTAAACTTTTCCAGCTGAACAGAGATCTTGAACTGCGTGTGGAAAAGCGTACCAAAGCGCTTGCCGAAAGTGAGCACCAGTTTAGGAGCATGATGGAAACGATTCCGCAGATCGCCTGGACAAATTCTCCCGAAGGAAAGGTGATTTACTTCAACAGCCGCTGGTCTGATTATACAGGTTTGTCTGAAAAAAGCAAAGGCGCGCTGAGGGTTAACAATCTCATTCACAAGGCAGATCTGAAAGTTAGTTTGGGCCTTTATAACCTAATTCTTGAAGGGAATGCGGGTGGAGAATTTCAGAGCCGAATCCTTCGCTCTGACGGGGAGTACAGATGGCACCTGGTAAGACTGATGCCGATCCTTAACGAAACAGAAAAAATTGTGATGTGGATAGGTACAGCTACAGATATTCATGAGCTAAGGCTTCTCCAGCAACAAAAAGACGATTTTATCAGCATTGCAAGTCATGAACTCAAAACGCCGATTACCGCTCTTAAATTATCCCTCCAGATTTTGGATAAGATCAAAAACGAACCTTCTTCACCACGCTTTCCTATGCTGATCGCACAGGCAAATAAAGGGCTGGAGAAGGTAAACGCACTGATCGAGGATCTTTTGAATACCGGGATGGCAAAGGACGGGCAGCTTCAAATCAACCAAAAAAGGTGTAGCCTCGCTGAATGTATCGATGACTCCTGTAACAATCTGATAAATGACCTGGTTTATTCAGTCGATGTACAGGGTGATACTACTATTGAAGTTTACGCCGACACCGTCAGGATAAGCCAGGTGGTGACTAATTTTATAAACAACGCTATAAAATATGCTTCAAAGTCCAGCAAAATAAAAATTCTAATCGAAAGACAATCTGATGTAGTTAGGTTATCGGTAATCGACAAGGGGCCAGGTATCAGACCTGAAAACCTCAGTTATTTGTTTGACAGATATTATAAGGTCGACAGTACTGGCGGTACCCATTCAGGACTTGGACTTGGGCTTTACATCTGCGAAGAAATCATCAAAAAACATGGTGGTCAGATCGGCGTGGACAGTGAACCTGGCGTAGGTACGGCGTTCTGGTTTACTTTGCCGGTTTTTGAAAATAAGCAAGAATTTACAGACAGTTTGCCGGATCGGGCATCGGTACATGCCCAGGCAATGCTTACGCCCAATGACTTGCAATTACGATCAAAGGGATGAACAAAATCATCAACAAGCCTTATGGCATTTATGAAGGTGACGGGTGTTTTAGAATCCATCACCTTTTGTTTTAAATAGTTTTTTTACCTGATTTATCCATTTACTAAAGGCATTACTTTTTTGCCTATCAATTGTATGGCACTGATCAGTTGTTGATGTGATAATCCGGCGTTATCCATCTGAAAGGTAAACCTGTCGATCCCACCCAGCGCCTCACTATGCCTGATCAATTTTTGGGCAACCTCTTCAGGACCGCCCACAACAAGTACTCCTTCATCACTAATGGCCTGGTTAAACCCGGCTCTCGTAACAGGTGGCCAGCCACGTTGTTTTCCGGCTTCGGTCCAAAGCTTGGCATAGCCAGGATAATATTCCTCAATTGCCAGTGATGTGTTTGCCGCAACATAACCGGGAGAATGTAGTCCCACCTTCAACTGTTCTGGTTTAAAGCCAGCATCTGCACCTGCCTTACGGTAGAGGTCTACCAATGGACGAAAACGTGCGGTCTCGCCCCCGATAACGGCAACCATTAATGGAAGCCCCAGGGTGCCAGCCCTGACAAATGATTCAGGCGTTCCGCCGACGCCTAACCAGATCGGGATGTTTTGCTGTAGGGCCCTTGGATAAATGGGTTGGTTGTTCAATGCGGGCCTGAACCGACCAGACCATGTTACAAATTCCTGGTCTCTGATTTTTAAAAGGAGATCTAGTTTCTCCCTGAACAAGGCATCATAGTCCTCCAGGTTGAAGCCGAAAAGGGGATAGGCATCAATGGCTGATCCTCTTCCAACCACTAATTCTGCCCTTCCTTTTGAGATGAGATCTAACGTAGCAAATGCCTGGTAAACGCGTACCGGATCCGACGTACTCAGCACTGTTACTGCACTGGAAAGGCGGATCCGTTTGGTCATTGCTGCAGCGGCTGCCAGGATTACTGCCGGGGCTGAGTCCAGAAATTCTTTTTTATGGTGTTCTCCAATGCCAAAAATATCCAGTCCTGCCTGATCGGCTACATTAATTCTCTCCAGCAACTGTTCCATTGCATCAACGCTGCTGAGCGCGTTGCTTCCGTACATTGCAGAGGCAAAACTATCAATTCCTATTTCCATGATGTTTGTTTCTTTTTATATTGATTTGACCATTTATGAATTCATACCAGATACCTCAGCTGATAAATAGTGCAACTGCGTAATTTCATTTTTGGAAATACTGCCGCTCTTTTTTCGTCATCGAAGCGATTGCCAGATGATAAGAATCTTTTACCATCAGTAGTATCTTCCCATCTGGCATATCTGTATCAAATTTTATACTGATCCATGATTTATGACTCAGGTTAATGGGTTTTTCAATCGCGGCATATCTTTCCTTTAGCTGCTCAATCCTTTCCGCTGCGCATCTGATCGTAATGCGGTCAAACGAGTCAATATCGAAAAGGCAGAACATTTTCTTACCGGCGTAAAATACCAGAATTGCTTTCGAATTTTTGAAGAAAGCATTAAAGGGCATCCCTTCCACAGACTGCTCAAATGACAAACAAAACTCACGAAATTGCTCAATGTTCATCCTAATCTATTCTCTATTCATGCCCGCGGGCATCATCTTCCAGGTCATGTATTTCGGCCTTGGTCAAAGAGGCTACCACCAGCTCATATGATTTTTTTAATAATGTTTTGATGAGTTTATCTGGCACATCTTTGTTAAAATGGACACTGATCCAATGTTTTTTATTCATATGGTAACCAGGGGTGATACCCTGGTATTTATCCTGGAGTATTTTTGACTCCTCAGGGTCACATTTTAAAGTGCAAAAATCAAACTCGTCTACATTGAAAAAACAGAACCATTTTTCTTTCACATAAAAAGCCAACAGGTTCCTGTCATATTCAGCACTTGCCTTTGTAAAAGCCATTTTATCGGTAACGCCCTCAAATGAAAGACAATATTCCCTTAAGGTTTCTGCATTCATATCATTTTAATTTTTAATTCCTAAATGCTAATCCGTTTTCCCCTTCATCGTATAATAACGGCCAAATGGTCGCCATTAATATGGGCTTATGCCCAGATACGGCATTAAGTTAAGGCTGCTCTTTTGATGTAAACCAACGATCTAATTTATGATCATTAATGGAATCAATTATTCCCGCTCTGCCATTATTTTAGATCATTAGGTATACTATGGTCTGGAATTTTCTCTTATACAATATTTTTTGCTTCATCGAATTTCTTATCCATCGGTCGGATAAAAGACCAGGTGGAATGAATTACCCGCCACTGTAAATCTACTTCTTTTTGATAAACTTCGATGCAGTTATATTCCATGTCTATGAGTGTGGTTTTTGCGAATACCTGAAAGGTAAGCACGGCCATGTCATGGCCCATTTGCACACGGGGACTACGAAAGTCAAAGCTGTCGGCAAACAGTTTGCCTTTAATCGTTTCCAGAAACCTGGTAATGGTAGAATGGTCGTCTACACGTTCGGTAACAACGGCGTCAAAATAAGTGAAGCTACGCTTGGACCACAGTTGTTCGTATCCAGAAGTGTCACCATTGAACCATTTGTCAAGTGCTGATTTTTCAAGGCCGATGATATGTTCAGCAAGCTTGCGTTCCTCTTCTGTATAATGTTGCTCGTAAGCAGGTTTTTCTGTTGTCATGGTCATTCTGTTTATCTACCTAATCAGTTTTACGAAAACGGATAATCTGTATATCCTTTTTCACCTCCACCATACATCGTCGCTGGGTCTGGCTGGTTCAGTGCTACATTTTGCTTAAATCTTTCAGGAAGGTCAGGGTTGGCAACAAAGGATGATCCATAGGAGATCATTTTGGCAATTCCCTTTTCCAGCTCTGCTTCGCCGGTTTCTCTATTATAGCCGGCATTTGCGATAACCAAATGATTACTTAATGTACCAAAGGTCTCAATCACGTTCTTAGGGTAGTGAGGATGGTTGTCAAGCGGAAACATCCCATTCATCAGATGGACATAGGCCAGCGGCAAGTCATTTAATGCTTCGATTAAAGGACTGAATTGTGCCACAGGGTCGCTGTTCTCAATATTGTTATAATAGATGGTTGGCGATAGTTTGATTCCCACCTTATCGCTGCCAGATGCACGGACCAGTTCCTGCATCACTTCGATTACAAAACGGTTCCTGTTTTCCACACTTCCACCATATTCATCATGGCGTTTGTTTGCACTTTCTGATAGAAACTGATTAGGCAGGTATCCGAATGCAGCGTGTAATTCTACGCCATCAAAACCGGCTTCCAGTGCATTAGTGGCCGCCTGTCCATACTCTTTTACAATCTCTTTAATCTCCTGGTTAGATAACTCGTACGGCGTTTCATAATCTTTCATCCCCTGGGAGGTAAAATGCTGCTGACCTTGTATACCGATTGCAGATGGTGCAATAGGAAGGTTCCCGTTTTTATCCACTGAATGTCCGACACGGCCGGTATGCCAAAGCTGAGCATAGATAATACCACCATGATCATGAACAGATTGGGTTACTTTCTTCCATGCTTCAATCTGCTCCTGGTTATATATCCCAGGTGTGTATGGACTACCGATTGCCTGTTCAGATATATTGATGGCTTCTGTAATGATCAGCCCTGCACCCACGCGTTGGGTATAATATAATACGGTTAGATCCTGTACAACACCTTCGCTATTTGCACGGCTCCGGGTCATCGGCGCCATTGCAATGGCATTTTTTAGGCTTTGCTGCCCTAAGACTACTTTTTCTAATAATTTCATGTTTTCTACTCGATTTTACTTAACGGTGCTAACACCAATGATTTATTTTAATATTTGATAATGTCCCTGCCTTAAATTAATCCACGATCCTGGCAGTAATGTTTTACGCTTTCTTCAACAGTTGGCAGTTCTCTGGAAAGTTCTTTTTGTCGTTGGGTGGTATTTCCCAGGTACCCGGTCAATGCCATTAAGTTAAGTGCCATTGTTGTTAGTCTGAGCTTGTCGAAGACCTTTTAAGTAATCGAAAAACAAAAAAAACTTTTGTCCTTCGACAGGCTCAGGATGACAATGTTTTTGTTTTCTCCTTAACTTAATGACATTGGGTATCCGGTAGCACCGGCCACCAGGACTTCCTTTTGATTGATTTTTTTTAAAATTATCAGCTACTTAATCAATCAAAAGGATGACCTTACCGTTTATGCCTCCCGCTGTTAAGAAATCCTGTGCATCAGCAGCTTCTGCAAGCTTAAATGTTTTAGAAACGATGGGTCTGAACTTTCCGGCCTTTAACAGTTCGATACCCTGTGCCAAGGTTTGAGCGGAAATGGTTGAAGCTACAAAACTTGCTTTCACCTGGTATTGGCCGGCAAGTTCCTGTGACGGTGGTACAACAATGCTCAGTAATGTTCCGCCTGGCTTTAATGCCTGAAAAAGCTTTGCCTGTGCTTCGCCACCCGCAGTATCTGCTACCAGATCCACATCCTTAACCACTTCCGTCACCTCCTGAAGTTTGTAATCGATCACCTCGTCTGCCCCAAGGCTTTGTGCCAACTCCACACCTTTTCCAGATGCGGTTGCAATCACATAAGCCCCGGCTGCTTTAGCCATCTGTACCATGGCACCACCGGCTGCACCGGCTCCGCCCTGAATCAATACGCTTTGCCCCTTTTTCAATTTCCCGGCTATAAATAGTACCGACTGTGCAGTGCCTATGTTTACTCCAATTGATGCGGCCTCCGCAAATGATAGTCCTTCAGGCTTTAGCAGTACAAAATTTTCATCTGCTTTCACATACTCCGCATAGCCATTTGCCTTAGCCAGCACGATGACTTCATCACCCACTTTAAATTTTGTTACATCCTTGCCAACGGCGGTTACTAATCCTGCTGCTTCACCACCAGGAATAAATGGCATTTCCACAGGGCGGATAGTCTTCATAAAGCCCATTCTGATCTTAATGTCTATTGGGTTTACAGCTGCTGCCTTAACCTGTACCAACACCTCATTTCCATTTTGGATTAATGGTGCCGGAACTTCAACCTGTTCAAGAACAGCTGAACTTCCGTAATCTCTGTATTGTATTGCTTTCATTATTTTGAATTATAATATGAATTAATCAGTATAGCCCTCAACACCGCTTGAGTAAAAGGTGCTGAAATCAACTTTATTTAATTTTATGTGTTTTTGGTGCGGCTAACAAAGTCCGGATTGGCGAGAAAGCCCCTTAACTGAATGAAAATCTTCGATCCGTTCTCATGAACAGGTGCAGTTACCTTTTTTCATGCGCATACTGTTCATCGTTGTATATTCCGGGAATACGCGGATAACCCAGGCCCTCGGGACTTGGTGAGGTGCCTTCGGTTACGATCATGCCACCTCCCGAACGCTGTGCATAGTATATGGCCATCAATTTATTCGGAAGGTTACCTATAATAGCCCTGCACCTGGTTATAGGTGCCATAACCAGGTGGTTTTTTAGCTTTAAGGAACCTTTCTTAAAAGGGATAAATAACTTTTTCATTTTTGCTATACTAACTATACAAACAAAAGTATAGGCTATTAACTGGGTAAAATAACCCTAAAAGGCGGAAGAATAGTCTTATCCGACGAGAAGTGAATTGAAATCGGATTGGTAACCGGCTAAGCTGTGTAAGAGAATTTTTTTGGTGTAATGCCATACTGCTTTTCAAACAGTCTGCTGAAATGGCTAAGGTTTGAAAATCCCAGTTCATAGCCAACCTGGGAAACTGAATGTCTGGCTTGCTTTAAAAGAAAAGCAGCCTCCTCCATTCTTGCCCTTTGGTAATAATTATAGATAGTATCTCCAAAAGTCTGCTTAAAGAGCTGCTTGAGTTTAGTCTCGCTCATCGAGGCAATATTAGCTAACTCACCGATAACCGGTGGAGTGCTGAGATCACTTAAGATTTCATTACGAATGAGCAAAAGTCTTTCTGCATCGCTGCTGTTGATGTTCTTAAATGTAGTGGCTTCCCTAAGCGACAGTTTGCTAAAAAGCAGGTACATTAATTCCTGTACCTTGATCTGTACATAAAAACCGTTTAAGATATTGTTCATGTCAACAGACACAATGTTTTTCAGCAGTAGTTGCATTTCGGGATCCAGGTTCTCGAAAAAGAGAAAGGAGGCTTCCTCTGCCATAATGGTCTGCAGTATATTATTGGGGCTTTGTATGGACAGGATAGCCCTGAGTCTGCTGGCTGTAATTCCAACAACCACATACTGGATGTTGCTGCCTGCTGGAAAGCGGATTTCTGTGCGCAGGTCATTGGTTGACAGGAGTATAGAGGAATCATTTTTTTGTGCAAAAGGTATGTTTTCCTCGTTATTATATTTTACCTCAAGGTCTTCCTTATTGTTATAAAAGAAAAGAGTACGCACATCATTGGCCTCGTTAGCAGGATTCCTCTTAATAATGAGATCTTCCTTCAGGATGTACCGATGAATGGTTAATTTAAAATCGTTTCCAAATCCGACCTTGCGCACATATCCTTCTCCCAATGCCTTGGGGATTTCCAGTAAACCGCCCCTAACGGGCACATTAATCTGTGCTGCAAACAATGTAATAAAGTCAAAACCTGGAGCGGCCGTAAATTCAAAAATCATAGTTAGAATAACCAATTATAGATTCGAGCTAGGGTAAAGCTATTAAAAATACATTGCTTTGTCTTAATATTTTAGTTTTTTGATTTCGATTAACCTCCATATAATGCGCAGATCAATCAGTTATTCACGACCGTATTGATAAATAATGCCGGTATTCAAAACTTGGTTGATATTTCAGATAAGAGTTTGATGTTTTAAACAAACTGGAGTGGTGATCTGTTGCTTGAAAACTTAAGATGAATAAGGGTGATGGGTGCTTGAAAATGGGGATGGCCATAAAGCCATGACCCCATTTATCTGAATTTATGCTGTTTCAGATACCTATCTGTTTGAGATGTTATGATGCAACAATATCACCTGTCTTTTGAAGATCTGCCATATTGATAATCGTTGGGCCTTGATCGATGCTCAGGTACTCAACTCTACTGCCCTGGAACGCCCAGTTTGCCAGATCTATCACCCGGATTGTGCGGTCTCCTTCGGTATGGAAATAAAATTTGGTTTCCACAAGGTCGCTTGCAACCGTCCACTCGGTATATTCTGCGGGGTTTTTACTTGTAGGATCAATGATAGTGCCCAATGGGATATCAAATGCATCAAGAATATGGAATGCCTGAAGTATGGCATCCTGATTGGTGTCTACCGGTGAGGAAAACTGCGAGTAGGCCACCGCGCGGATAAAACGTGATGGAGGAGTGTAATCTCCCGGAAGGCCGAGAAAACCAGATCCCTGTCCGGCGGGAAAGATCGAAACTGTTTTGGCCGGGTCGACAGCACTTTTAAGTTCCCATGATACGATGTCTGTCGCGCTGAGGTTTACATAGTTACTCAGGTTGGTCAGGTGCCAGTTGTAATCAGGTGAATTGGTGAGCACACCTACCGGGTTTTCAAGAACACTCAGGTTTCCCCCAACATATTCGATCACCAGCACATTGCCAAGCCGATCATGTACATTATAATGAAGGGGGAGAGCAGCACCCGTGCCGCTGGGGTTACTCGAGTTTATCTGGATCTGTGTTACCGCACTTTTTACTTCATCTACCGTGGTACAGGTCGATAATAGATAGGTAGGAAGATCGACAGAACACATGGAGTTAGCCGAATCTTCCGGAGCAACCTGCTGATAGCCTGCATAATTTACAAAGTAAAACGCGCCAACACACAGTCCTTCCGAATTGATTCCATCAATGATCCGCTCCAGTCCGAGCCCGTTCAGGCCGGTAATGGTATACAGTGAAGACCATGTTTTTCCAGGCAATCCCTGTACCCCGGTCCCGGTAAATTGAACCTGTTTTGGGATGACCAGTGCCTGTGACTGAAGTGGTGTTGCAAATTCCATTGTGCGGCCATAGATGGGCGCGCCGCTAGTTGTTCTAAGTTGAATTCCTGTGCACATAATTTTTATATATTTTTTAATACAAATACTGAATGTTTTATAATACGTTCAGGTAATGTAAAATACAATGTTTTTTGATAGAGAGCCATGTTTCTTTAATACAGAGAAGCATATTTCGGTATCATGCATACTTGAAAAGATTTAGCCTGTTCGCTTTTGGACATAGGTTATTACCCCCTTGCCCACATTAAGGTATGCTTATGGATTATTCATTGATATTCATTGGATCAATATCTATGTGATTCTTTTTATTCATTGTATGTTTCCCTTTGTATGTAGCTTTATTATTGCTGCCTCATTCTGCAATTCATTCGTTTCGGCTTTAAAAATTAAAGTAAGTTAATATAGTGTTTACATAGGGCGAGTAGCTTTGCCACCATTCTAAGGGACCAGGAATATAAACTAAAACGGTTTAATACCGATTACTAATTTTTAATTAACATGAAAAAACCTTTACTGCTTAAGCGGAAGTTTTTGCTATGCGCGTCATTGGCCAGTATTTTATCCGGTGCAACCTCAGTACCTGCAAATGCTGTGATTTATTGGGGTAATGCAATCCATTCCATAAAAAAGCAAGGCACAGGAACCATCAGTGGTAGGGTCGTTGATGAAAAGGGCGACCCGCTTCCAGGTGCGAGCATACTGATCAGGGAATTAAACAAAATTGTGCAGAGCAAACCCGATGGTAGCTTTAGCGTAAATGTTCCTGACGGAACCTACAATATTCAGGTAAGTTTCATTTCTTACACGGCTGTAAACCTGAATAAAGTTGTGGTGAAAAGCAACGAAACAATCACGCTGAATGTAACCCTTAAAGGGGAGACTGGAAGTTTAAACGAGGTGCTTGTTGTGGGATATGGTACACAGAAGAGGGAAAATGCAACCGGCGCTGTTGACCAGATTACGGCTAAGAGCATTGAGAACAGACCGATTACCAACCTTACACAGGGGCTTCAGGGACTTCTTCCTAATCTAAATCTGAAAATGATGGATGGTAAGCCCACACAGTCACCAAGCTACAATATCAGGGGTACAACTTCCATTGGCCAGGGTGGTAACGCGCTGATCCTGATCGATGGTTTTGAGGGAGACCCGAGTTTGCTTAACCCTAACGATGTTGAAAGTGTCTCTATTTTAAAGGATGCTGCCTCTGCGGCTATTTATGGTGCAAGAGGTGTTTTTGGGGTTGTGCTGATCACGACTAAAAAAGCTGAAAAAGGACGCACAAGTATTTCATATTCATCCAACTATGCTATTAAAAGCCCGCTACAGGTTCCAGATTATGTAACTGATGGTTACACCTGGGCAAAAATGTTTGCCGAAGCTTTTGTAAATGGCGATGGTGCTTTTCCACAGAATGCAAATAAAACCCAAAAATTCTCACAGGCATATTTGGATGAATTTAAGAAAAGAGTAGAATCTGGTCAGCCTTACAATCAGATTGAAGTTAACCCCACTACAGGAGAATACACTTATTATGGTAGCACCGATTATTATGCCGAATTGTATAAAAAGAATACTGCTGCCTTTGAAAATAACCTGTCGGTAAGTGGCGGTGGTGATAGAGCTTCATTTTTGGTTTCAGGTCGTTTCTTAAATCAGGGCGGTTTGTTTAGATACAACAGCGATGATTATGACATGAAAAATATCCGGGCAAGAGGTTCTGTTCAGGTTTTTCCCTGGCTGAGTATCGAAAACAATGCCGATTACTCTGTAATGAATTATCACAATCCAATTAACGTTGGTGAGGGTGGCGGTATATGGCGTAACATTGCCGATGAAGGAAAACCAACAATGCCTTTATTTAATCCAGATGGATCATTAACTTTTGCATCTGCCTATACCGTAGGTGATTTTATCTATGGCAAGAATGGGATTGACACCCGACGCCAGGTTTTTAGGAACATTACAGGCTTAAGGAGCAATTTTTTAAACAATAAATTAAGGGTTAATGCTGATTTTACCTTTCGTAATACCAATAACGATATCGACCAAAAAAGAGTGCAGGTGCCTTATAGCAATGTACGCGGGGTAACGGCCTACGTGGGTACAACCACTAACGATCTGTTGTTCGATAAGCGTGAAACCAATTACCTTGCCACTAATATTTATGCCGAGTTCGAAAACCGTTTCGGGGCTGATCATTATTTAAAAGTAATGGCAGGTTACAACTATGAGCAATCTACTTATAACCGTGTTGCCATTCAACGTAATGGGATTATTTTTGAAGATGCCACAGACCTCAACCTTGCTTTGGGTCAGTCAATTAATACGGAGGGGGGATACGAACAGTGGGCAATTTTGGGTGGTTTTTCCAGATTAAATTACGCTTTTAAAGATCGTTACCTGGTAGAGGTTAATGCACGCTATGATGGATCTTCGAAATTCCCTTCAAATCAGCGTTATGGATTTTTTCCATCAGTTTCAGCAGGATGGCGGATTAATAAAGAGCCTTTCTGGAAAGTATCCGATAAGTTTATTTCTGATTTAAAATTAAGGGCTTCTTATGGATCCCTTGGAAATGGTAATATTGCTTCTTATGCATTTCAGGAAATCTTCAATATCAGCCAATCTAATGTTATTCTGAATGGTGTAAAACCACAAACAACCAAAATTCCGGCAGTACTGCCAGATGGCTTAACCTGGGAAACCTCTACAACGACCAACTTCGGTTTGGATCTGACCATGCTTTCAGGACGTTTGACTTTTACAGGTGATGCTTATGTCCGTAAAACTACTGATATGTTTACTTTTGGCCTTACCCCACCTGCAGTGTTTGGTGCAGATGTTCCAAAAGGCAACTATGCAGATTTAACAACCAGGGGCTGGGAAGTTTCGGTAGGCTGGAATGATCGGATCGGAAGATCAGACAAGCCCTTTAGATATAATGTGAGGCTAACCCTTTCTGATAACAAGACTAAAATCGATAAATACAATAATCCGGATAAGTTACTGAGTGATTACTACGAAGGACAGACTTTGGGAGAAATTTGGGGCTATGAAACCGAAGGTTTCTTTATTGATGATGCGGATATAGCAGCTCACGCGAAACAGGATCCACAAATGAGGGCGTCTCCATCGGGCAAATGGTTCGCTGGCGATATCAAGCTTAAAGACCTGAATGGAGATGGTTTTATCAACGTAGGTGAGAACAAGGTAGGTAAATCTGGAGATAGAAAAATCATCGGAAACTCGGCGCCGCGATATCTTTATGGCATTAATCTGGGGGCAGATTGGCATAATATCTCATTTTCTGTGTTCTTTCAAGGGGTAGGCAAACAACAATGGTACCCAAGCACAGAAACTGAAATGTTCTGGGGGCAGTATAACAGGCCATATAACAATATACCAACTTTTCATTTGGGCAATATGTGGACACCACAGCATACTGATGCCTATTTCCCAAGAACAATGTCGAGGGCTGCATCAAGCAATACCAATCGTACACTTGGTGTGGCACAAACGAAGTACCTGCAAAATGTGGCTTATCTAAGGATGAAAAATCTTCAGGTGGGATATAACCTGCCAACCAAATGGATAAACAAGATCGGTGCACGCAGTGCGAAGGTGTTTTTCTCAGGCGAAAACCTATTTACTTATTCGCCGATGTACAAGATTGTAAAACATACCATCGATGTAGAAAACGCAGTGCCTTCTGATCAGGACCTGAATCCAAACAGTAAAAATGGTGATGGTTACAACTATCCTTTGATGAAGTCTTACTCTTTTGGATTAAACATTGGTTTTTAGGCGATTGATTACTAAATAATAGAAATGATGAAAAAACAATATATCTGGATTCTTTTGGCCTGCCTGGCTTTGGCGGCCTGCAAAAAGTTAGATCAGCAACCAGAATCTACAGCCTCTAAAAAAGCAGTTTTCGGGACAGAGAACGGGCTTAAATTATATACCAATTCCTTTTATGGTATGGATTTTCTTCCCAAAAATTCTACCAGCCAGGATGCCATGTCCGATTATCTTGCGGTGAAGTCTGTGCCTGACTTTATCCGGGAAGGTGGTTTTGCCGCCAATAATAGCTCTGGCTGGACCTGGAGGGATTTAAGGAACATTAATTATTTTATAGAAAACTGTAATGATCCAGCTGTATCGCCAACTGTTCGCAATAACTATCTGGGGATAGCACGTTATTTCCGTGCTTATTTTTATATGGAAAAAGTAAAGCGTTTTGGCGATGTGCCCTGGATTAACAAGCCCTTAGATATTGACGATCCGGCATTAAATGCAGGCAGAAATAAAAGAGAGCTGGTGATGGATTCAGTACTGGCCGACATCAATTTTGCCTGTGCAAACATTCTGGCTACCAATGATGCCAGTCGCACCACGATTACTAAATGGGTAGCTTATGCCTACAAATCCCGGATCTGCCTTTTTGAAGGTACATACAGGAAATACCATACCGAGCTAAGTTTGGATGCAACTGCAAACAAATGGCTGGAAGATGCTGCCTCAGCTGCCGATGAGATTATTAAAAAGGGTGGTTATTCACTCAATACGGCCGGAGGTGCTGGGGCATCTTACCGCCAGGTATTTACCAGCAATACGCCATTAACAAATGAAGTACTCCAGGCTGCTGTTGCAGATGTTAACCTTGGCGTATTGAATGAAGCCAATTGGTGGTGGACTAGTGGTACCTACGGTGCAAAAGCAAGTTTTACCCGTACCTTTATTAATACCTTTCTAAAACTGGATGGCACACCATATACCAATGATCCGGCATATCGTACAATGCTGTTTAAGGATGAGGTGAAAAATCGTGATTTAAGATTAAAACAAACCATCCGTTTAGGCGATTATAAAAGAATAAGTAGTGGACAACAGATACCTGCACCACCAGTTTTCTCTTATACCTTTACAGGTTATCAGCCGATTAAATACACCCTTGATGATACTTACTTTGATGCTGGAGCCTTAAATACCAATGCAATTGCATTATTTCGCTATGCAGAAGTGTTGCTCAATTACGCAGAGGCAAAAGCTGAGTTAGGCACGCTAACAGACGCTGAATGGGCTTTGACTATTGGTGTGCTACGATCGAGAGCCGGAATTACCGGAGGTTTAAGTATCAAACCAACCTTTGCCGACCCTTATTTAACGGCCAATTATTTTCCAGGGATTACTGATGCCACCTTACTGGAAATCAGGAGAGAACGTGGCATAGAGTTAAGCCTGGAAGGACTACGTTATGCTGATTTAATGAGGTGGAAAAGAGGCCCTTTGATGGAACAGGAATGGAACGGTTTCTACGTACCTGCTTTAAATACCCCTATGGATTTAAATGAAGATGGTATTCTGGATGTTGCGTTTTATCAGGGTACACGCCCAACACCTGGAGTAGCTAGCGTAACTTATGTTGATGTTTCTGCAACTATTGGTGCTGCTGCCAATTCGCAATTGTTAAAGAACGGCAGTTCAGGCGAACTCACCTGGATGAAAGAAATTCCACGGAAATGGAATGAGCGAAATTATTATTATCCAATTCCGTTAAGCGATCTTCAACGAAACCCTAACCTGAAACAAAACCCAGGATGGGAATAATGACTGATTTTACAGATAAATAAAGATGAAAATAAAATTATTATTAGCTGCAACCTTGTTATCCTTTACCACATTGATGGTGAAAGCGCAGCAGATTACCGTTGGTACCTTTAATATCCGTTACGATAATCCTGCCGATTCAGGTAACTTATGGGTAAATAGGGCACCTGTTGTTTCTAGCCTTATCCGCTTTCATAATTTCGATGTACTTGGAATTCAGGAAGGTTTAAAGAACCAGTTGGATGATATTTCTAACGCCCTTCCAGAATACGCCCGATATGGCAAGGGAAGAGATGATGGTAAGGATGGAGGCGAGCATTCTGCTATTTTTTATCGTAAAGACCGTTTTAACTTACTTAAAAGTGGTGATTTTTGGCTATCTGAAACTCCTGATCAACCTGGGAAAGGATGGGACGCCACCTGCTGCAATAGAATTTGCTCATGGGTGTTCCTTGAAGATGTACAAACCAAAAAGAAGTTTTACACCTTTAACGTGCATTATGATCACCAGGGGGGTATTGCCCGCAAAGAAAGCAGTAAACTGATATTAAAAAAGATTGCTGAAATTGCCGGCGCTGCACCAGCATTGTTAACCGGCGATTTAAATGGCGGGAGAGACAGCGAATGGTATCAAAGCATCGCGACTTCAGGTGTTTTATCAGATGTATATTCAAAAGTTAAGTTTCCCTATGCTAATAATTCATCCTCAAATGGGTTCCGTACTCCACGTGGGCAAAGTGTAATTGATCATATTTTTATGAGCAAGCAATTTACAGCAACCAGGTGGGGCATTTTGACTGATACTTATTTTGGTAAGTTTCCTTCAGATCATTTTCCGGTATTGGCAGAAGTTGAACTGAAATAGTAAAAACTTACTTGCCGTTGCATTGCGGTATACGAGTTAAAAGGAGGTTGTGTCATAATATAGTTTGTCATCCTGAGCTTGTCGAAGGACCTGTTAAATACGCTTTAAGGTGTTTCGACAAGCTCAACATGACAGCATCTGAGGTAAAACGCCTTTATGATACAAGCTCCTTTTTTTGTATGATCTTCTAGCCAAAATTTAACCGCTTTCCTTTATCTTTGCGCGAATTTAATATTCCCAATCGTGATTAATGTAAATAACATCTCCGTTTCATTTGGCGGAACCACCCTTTTTAGTGATGTAACCTTTTCGATAAACGAGAATGATAAAATCGCCCTGATGGGTAAAAATGGTGCAGGCAAGTCGACCATTCTAAAAATCATTGCCGATGTAGCTAAACCTACTTCTGGTAGCGTAACAGGTCCGAAAGAAGCTGTAATTGCGTATTTGCCGCAGCATTTACTCACGCACGATAATGTTACTGTTTTTGAGGAAACCATGAAAGCTTTTGCAGAGGTGAACCAGATGCAAAAAGAGCTTGACGAGCTGAATGAGCAACTTACTATCCGTACCGATTATGAAAGTGATGATTATATGAAGCTTATTGAGCGGGTATCGGAATTGAGTGAGCAGTTTTATTCGATTGAAGAAACCAATTATGATGCAGAGGTAGAGAAAGTGTTAAAAGGCTTGGGTTTCGAACGTAAAGACTTTACCCGTCAAACTTCAGAGTTTTCAGGTGGATGGCGCATGCGTATTGAATTAGCCAAAATTTTATTAAAAAAACCTGATCTTATCTTACTGGATGAGCCTACCAACCACATGGATATCGAAAGTATTCAATGGCTGGAAGATTTCCTGATCAATTCGGCAAAGGCCGTGATGGTAATCTCACACGATCGTACTTTTGTTGATAACATTACCAATCGCACCATTGAGGTAACCATGGGTAGGATTTATGATTATAAGGCCAAATACACCCATTACCTCCAACTGCGTGCCGAGCGCCGTGTACACCAATTGAAAGCATACGAAGAACAGCAACGTTTTATTGCAGATAACCAGGAATTTATCGATCGTTTTAGGGGAACCTATTCTAAAACCTTACAGGTACAATCGCGTGTAAAAATGCTCGAGAAACTCGAAGTAATTGAGATCGATGAAGTGGATACTTCAGCATTGCGGTTAAAATTTCCACCGTCGCCACGTTCAGGTCAGTATCCGGTAATGGTAGAAGAGCTTACCAAAACTTATGGCGATCATGTTGTTTTTGAAAAAGCATCTATAGTGATCGAACGGGGGGAAAAAGTAGCTTTTGTTGGTAAAAACGGCGAAGGTAAATCGACTATGATTAAAGCCATTATGGGTGAGATTGATTTTGAAGGTGGTTTAAAAGTAGGGCACAATGCTAAGATTGGCTATTTTGCGCAAAATCAGGCCGCATTGCTGGATGAAAACCTAACGGTATTCGAAACCATTGATCAAATTCCGTTAAGCGACGGCTCAATAAAAATAAAAGACCTTTTAGGCGCCTTTATGTTCAGTGGCGATGATACCACTAAAAAGGTTAAAGTACTTTCTGGTGGCGAGAAAACCCGTTTAGCCATGATTAAACTGTTGTTAGAACCTGTAAATGTATTGATCCTGGATGAGCCTACCAACCATTTGGACATGAAAACCAAAGACATTATTAAAGATGCATTGAAAGATTTTGATGGTACTTTGATTTTGGTATCGCATGACCGGGATTTCTTGGATGGATTGGCACAAAAAGTATTTGAATTTGGTAATAAACGTGTTCGCGAACACTTTGAAGATATAAAAGGATTTTTAGCCTATAAAAAAATGAATAGTCTGAAGGAAATTGAGCAAAGCTAAATAGGGTTTCAACACTGATTTTGAAGAGCCTATATCATAAGAAAGATCGTCATTGCGAGGAGGAACGACGAAGCAATCTTTCCTGCTAGTGATCCTGCTATAAAGATTGCTTCGTCGGCTGAAAAAAGCCTTCTCGCAATGACGTATCCCGAGGATGACAACCTGAGGGTTTTACAAACCTATCCTGATCTGAAAAAAGAGGACTGGATGATCGGAATAGAAGGAGGGGACTACATTTACAGTTTTGAGGGCAATTTTATTTTTATCACAGATGATATCTGGAGTTTTAATTTAGTCGCAACTCAGCCGGTATTGAAATTGTTGGCAGGAAGAATCAGAGCACTCAAACAATCAGGGCTTTGAAAAAGATAGAAGGATGAAGAAATTGACTAAGGGAAAAGAATCATTTAAGGATCTTTTCCCTTTTTATTGTAAGCTAAGGAACAAGCGCAACAATTTCTTCCTCAGTGGCTCCTACATGACTAACATCTGTTTGAGTGGCCGCAAAATGATCGATGGTTAAATTTGGTGCTTTGCCCATTACCAGCGTATGGCGATTGGTATTCCCTTTTAGTTTTAATGTACTATTATCGAGAATTTCAGTATATAAGCCCTCACTACTGGTGTTAATTTCAGCAAAGGCACTTCCCTTAAGAATGATCTGGAGAAATTTAGTGCTGAGCTTTGCTTGTGTTTTCACCACAGCATTTTGATCAGCCTCAATGCGGTAAATCTCGTTTACATAAACAATAAGTTTACATGTTTCTTTACTGAGCCCGGTAATGCGGAGCACTTCTCCCTGCTGGGTAACTTTCGTACTTCCTGCGTTATCATCTGCATAAGCTATTCCAACCGTTGGTCGCTGCACCAACATCAACTCCACATTTCCCTTTATCACAATTTTTCTAAAGTTTTGAATCTTATTATACATTGTTTCTGTTTTTTCTGTTGCCTTTAAGCTTGTTGGAAGGATAGCCATTAAGATAATTACGGCAGATGCCATGGCGATTAGTGTTTTAATTGAAGTTTTCATTGTCTTTTTTATTTAAATGTTAAATTCGTTAGGTTATAGTGGTGTGCTAATGAGAAT
The DNA here is from genome assembly GCF_030816015.1 of Pedobacter sp. W3I1. Classification (NCBI taxonomy): domain Bacteria; kingdom Pseudomonadati; phylum Bacteroidota; class Sphingobacteriia; order Sphingobacteriales; family Sphingobacteriaceae; genus Pedobacter; species Pedobacter sp. W3I1. Next base: position 4,153,725 of record NZ_JAUSXN010000001.1, on the reverse strand, counting down.
CAGTTTGCACCAATATTATTCAGTTTCGTGGTTAACCAAGCTGGTGCCAAAAAGCAAATGTTCCCTTAATCGCTTTGTAATTGGTTATTTTTGTTTATTGTTGGTTGTGGCATGTTCATTTCCGAACAGTGCTTGTGCGGGAGCGAACAGTTTTTAGGGATGGAAAGTTGAATGGAAGTCGGGTTGCCTCAAAAAATCATTTATTCGGCGCAGTAAGTCAATCTGGAAAATAGCAGGTGCCATGCTATTTAAATCGTTAAGTACAAATAGATTGTATTCGTTATTTTATTAAAATTTAGGGTATATTGAGTTCGTAGTTTTGAATAAAAATCACGATGTCAGTAAAAATTAATCGCCAGACACAGCAGAAATTTCAACAATTATTCATCATTATCCTCGCCTGGATGATGACTGGGGTTATAATTGCTGTTTTTGAGGATCTTGTACTCCATACCCGAAATTCTTTAGGACCAGTGCCTGGTTATACCTTAATTTCATCGATTGTACTAAATGCAGTTATTGGTCTTTTTGGGGCACTGTTAGGTGGGAGTTTACTGGTATTCTTTATAAATGTAAAATACAACGATAAGCCTTATGGTTATACCCTTTTAATTGTAGCAGGATCGTTTTTAGGGATTATTTTAATCGTAAATGAGATACTGAGCCTCTATGAACTGGGCGATTCGAAAAGATTTTTAAAAAACGGATTGGTATGGGCCATTGTGGTTTCCATTACACAGTTACTGCTACAGATAAACAGTAAGTTTGGGCAAGGGATTTTCTGGGATATTATTAGGGGAAAGTACAATACACCTAAAGAAGAATCACGAATCTTTATGTTTCTCGACCTAAACTCATCAACCGCCATTGCCGAGAGTCTCGGCGATAAAAAATACCATGAATTACTAAAAGATATATTTATAGATATTACCAATCCTATTTTAGAAAATAGGGGAGAAATATACCAATATGTAGGTGATGAGGTGGTAATTGCATGGCGTTATGATGAAGGATTAAGGAACAATAAATGCATCAATTGTTTTTTCGATATTAAAGCACATCTATTTTTTCTGAAGGGTAAATACCACGAAAAATATGGCTTACTACCTTCTTTTAAAGCAGGTATTCACTGTGGAAAGATTATAGCAGGCGAAGTGGGGATTATAAAACGGGATATTACCTACTCCGGAGATGTGCTGAATACCACTTCCAGAATCCAGCATATGTGTAAGGAGTTTAACCAGGAGATGCTGGTATCGATAGTGCTAATTGAAGAACTCCAGTTAACAGACCGTTATACCACCCAAATGTTAGGTGCAATTAAACTCCGCGGCAAGGAAAAAGAAATGCAGCTCGTAGCTGTAAAGCCTGTTTATACACGCTAAGTTTAAAGTTGTAAATCCTCTTAACTACAGCGCTATAAATACTGTAATAATTTCTTTACTAAAGAAGCAGGACAGAGCAGGTCGCTTCTTTTTTTAAATTATTATAGATTGGCTTGATTAACCATTTATAAACCCCTATATGTTTTGTTCCCATTTAGGAGCAATGATATAGCTTGAGCCATCTATTATGTTTGTTTTTACCAATCTGATTAAAACTTCGGGATCTAAAATATTATTCCTTTGTTCTGCAATGTGCGCCGGAGTACCAGTTTTTGCTCAATATGTAGAACATAAGGGGAATGATGTTACCTCGCCGCTACATCTGTTAAAACCAGCCTATGTTACACCTTATGGTGAAACAAAAATGGCAGATATTAAAGTATCGCTGGATCGCGTTTTTAACTACCTGGATAAAACGACCCCTTTCGAACTGATAGATAAGGTTTCGGGAAAAGTGGTTTCGGATTTAAGGAAAGCAGATTCCACTTCGATATTTAAACCTGGAGACTATCGTTTAACGAGTTACGAATGGGGCGTTACCTATACCGGTATGTTAGAGGTTGCTACTGCCACAGGAGATCAAAAATTTAAGGAATATACCGTTAAGCGGGTGAATTTTTTGGCAGCCGTTGTTTCTGCCTATCAAAAATATTTAAAAACAAATAAAGGAGCGGTAACACCTATTCGTTCGGTCATAGATCCGCATGCATTAGACGATGCGGGTTCTATTGCGGCTGCAATGATTAAGACCCAACGAACAGGAGAAGTGAAAGCCGATCTCCGACCGGTTATAGATCATTATTTAAATTACATCATGACCAAAGAGTTCCGTTTGAAAGACGGTACACTGGCCAGGAACAGGCCACATCCCAATACACTATGGCTTGATGATCTTTATATGAGCCTCCCGGCCATTGCCCAAATGGGTGTGTTAACCGGAGAGGCTAAATATTTTGACGAAGCAGTGAAACAATACAGGTTATTTGCCGAACGGATGTTTAACCCGGAAAAAGGTTTGTATATGCACGGTTGGGTTCAGGATATGGACCCTCATCCCCAGTTTCATTGGGCGAGGGCCAACGGCTGGGCACTTATGACCAAGATAGAACTGCTGGATGCCTTGCCTGTAAACCATCCCGATAGACCTTACCTATTGAAAATGTTAAAAGCACATGTAAAAGGCCTGGCAGCTTTGCAGGATGGAACAGGTTTTTGGCATCAGCTTTTAGATCGTAACGATTCTTATTTAGAAACCTCAGCTACCGCTATTTATAGCTATTGCATTGCCCGTGCAGTAAACAAAGGCTGGCTTGATGCCAAAGCTTACGGCCCTATGGCGCTATTGGCCTGGAATGCCGTAAGCACTAAAATAAACGCAAACGGTCAGGTAGAAGGTACATGCGTAGGTACAGGGATGGGTTTCGATCCTGCGTTTTACTATTATAGACCTGTAAATGTTTTTGCTGCGCATAGTTATGGCCCGGTGCTTTTGGCGGGAGCAGAAACTTATCGGTTATTACAACAACACCCCTTCGTAATAAACGATAGTTCAGTACAGATGTATAAATAACAACACTACTTTTAATCAAAATAACGATGAAATATATATCCTGTTCATTTCTTTTTGCCGTTTTTACCTGCATGCTTGTGTTTAATCATCACCCTGGTTACGCACAGATAGGTAAACGTTTTCCTTCAGAAAGAAAAGTGCTCAAAGATCCCGTTACAGGTGTTGTGCTTACTTTTCTAACCACTACGCCTGCCGGAGATTCGAAGATTTATCAAACGCATAACCAGTGGACTGCTGATGGGCAATGGCTCATCTTCCGGTCGGGAAGGGTTAAAGGAGAGGCAATGGCAGTAAATGAGCAAACGGGAGATCTTATTCAGGTTACCGAAGGTGGATACACCGGGATGTTGAACGTAGCCAGAAAATCGATGAAGCTCTATTTTATGCGGAATATTGATTCGGGCAAACGCGTAGTGAAAATTATAGAGGTAGATCTGGCTAAGGTGTTTGCAGATAGTAAATCTGGAAAAATGAAACCCGTATCGGCTTATGAACGCATTTGTGGAACTACACCCGAAGAAATTGGTGCAGGTGGCGATATGGCACTTGATGGTGACGAAAACTGGGCTTATTTCAGGGTAGGTAAGGCAGAAGCGGCTAAACATCTTGCGGCAGGAACTAAACTCGAACCAAACTTTGGGCCACGGAAAATGGGCGCTGGCCCTTCGGGTATTGCAGGGATGAATATCCACACCGGCGAAATTAAATATGTAGTTTCCGTTCCTTTTCAGATAGGACATATACAAACCAATCCCTGGCTTGCCGGCGAAATTATTTTTTGCTGGGAAACCGGAGGGAAATCGCCACAACGAACCTGGACCGTATTGGCTGATGGAACAGGATTACGGCCGTTATATCCGGAGGCCGATTATGAATGGGTTACCCACGAAGCCGTAATTTCGCGAGATGAGGTAGCCATGGCCATTATGGGGCACAGGCCTATACCCAGAACAAGTGCGGTATCTGCGCCGCAAACTGGGGTAAATGGTGCTAATCCCGGACAAGAAAATGCCTGGGGACCATCGGGTACACGTGAAAAGCCTACCGGGCTGGCCATTGTAAATTTAAGAACAAGGGAAATGAGAATTGAAGGGCAAACGCCAACGGGTAGCGGGCTTTGGCATGTAAGCGGTTCGCCAGATGGCAAGTGGGCAGTTGGCGACGATTTTTCGAGAAGCATTTATCTCATTAACAGGAAAACACATGAAATGAAATTGCTTTCGGCAGGACATAAGCAAACAGCAGCAGATCATCCGCATCCTACCATGAGCCCCGATGGTAAAAAAATCGAAATTCAATCTGCGATGTTATCAAAAGATAATCGTTCTATGAATATCTGTGTAATTTCTATACCAGAAGCATGGATGGATACTAAAAAGCATTAAACAAAGCATCATTATTCTGGATAATATGCAACTACGAATTGCAGGATAGCCTTAATATGTTGTCTTATTTCTTGTACTATTAATATTTTTTTTGATTAGAAATGCCGCGACTAATTTTTTTTTAAAGGCGCTTAGTCTTGTTTAAAACGATTTACCTATACTGGATATGGATATAATCTTTTTATGATAATATTTTATAGTAAAAAGACAGGATAGTACAGGATGGAAATTTTGTTCCACCTTTATATATTTAAGAAATAATTCACTAACCAAATAACTTTTTAACCAACTATTTAATTAACGAACGTTAATACGATTCTATGCAATAAAAATCTACTCACCCCTTTAAGTCAGTTTACGCATTTTTAATTTCTAATTGATTTAGATCCATAGCTTTTTATTGCCCAGTATTTAATGGCCGTTTATCCAATGAAATTGCTATGAGTAAAATTTTACAAAAATTTTTAATCGTTAATTTAACGATTATATTCATTCTCAGCGCTTGCCGGAAAAAAGAATTTGATGAGTTCTATGGCCGTCCTGAAACATTAGCCGATCCAATTTATCAACAACTCCAGGCCAAAGGAAATTTTACCAGATTTTTAGATTGTATAGATAAATCGGGCTATAAAGAAACTTTAAGTACTGCAGGTTCTTGGACGGTTTTTGCACCAACAGATGCGGCTTTTACCACCTACATGTCTGAGAACAACTTAACCGAAATAAATGCCACGCTGGCTTCGGCAATTGTACGTTATTCAATGACTTACGATGGAGAGAAAGTAGAACGTTTAAGCGATAACTTAACGGCAAAAGGTTTTGTTAAAAATGTTGGTTTTAGGCGACGTACCGTTTATTACGATTTTGTTTACGATGGCGTAGACAACGATGGTAAAGCGATAAAGGTAATTGCGGGTAACCGTAACGGACCTTATTTACCAACCGATTTTAATAATAAAAACCTGCCCTTTTTTCTTAGTCCCTTCGTCACTTTTGCTGGCATTAGTGCTTTAGATTATAATTATTTTTATCCAAATACCGAGTATACCGGAAAAAATGTTGGCCCGGGAAAAATTATCGAACAAGATATTGTAGCCGAAAATGGCGTCATCCATATTGTAGATAAGGTGCTTACACCGCCACAAAGCATCGATCAGTATATCAGCACTAAGGCGCAGTATGGCGCTTTTAAATCCCTTTTGGATAAATATGTAAGCTATAACTTAAATACTGATATTACCCATCGCTACCAGGTGTTAACAGGTAAGAGCGATAATGTTTACGCTAAAAACTATAGTGTATTGCTTGGTTTTTCGCCTAATAACGAAAATTACCTAAAAGAAGATGCCAACGATGCACAGATTGGTATGTATACCATTTTTGCACCAACTGATGAAGCCGTAGAGGCTTATGCAAAGGTGCTGTTAAAATACTATGCAAAAAACAGGTTACAGCCCGGAAATTATAAAGCACAGCTGAACGAACTGTTTTCTTTAAGGTCCGATATCATCAGGGATTTTATCAATTCTCATTTATACAGAACTACCGTATGGCCAAGTAAGTTTAATACGGTTAACAGCTTTTTAGGCGAAGCCACTAAACTTACGCCTGCAAATGTGGTAGACAAACAATTTTTAAGTAATGGATTGTTTTATGGCGTAAATGCTGCCCAAAATGCCAATGTATTTTCGACGGTTTACGGAAAAGTAAATCTAGATCCTACCTATTACATTATGAAACAGGCGCTTGATGTATTGGGTTATGCCATTCCGATCAAAACAGCCTCTTTAAAATACATTGTTATTCCCATTCCTGATGCCACATTGGTCAGTTTAGGATTTTCATACGATCCCTTTTATCCTTCATCACCTATCAGGGGCGACCTGAATATTTTAAGGCGACTCTTGCAAACGCATATTATCCCATTGGGCGACCATGCGGTACCAAATTTTGCTACAACAGCTGGTATTCTGGAAACTCAGGGTGGCGAATACATTAAGTACAATAACGGTTTTTTCTCTTCAGCAGGTACAGAAGATCTGCCAGCAGTTGCAGATAAAAGTATTAAGATTGATTCGGTTGCCACAGCTGTTAATGGTGCTGATGCTTATGCCGCTAAAGTACTCATGTATACGGTACTCCCGGTAAGCAAGCATATCGAAAAATACGGTACTTTAACAACCGATCCTTATTATTCTTTCTTTCAATATCTTAAAAATAACGTAACGCTTTATACAGCGGTAACAGGTGCAATTCAGGGGGTTACCGATGGAAGCGCTTACACTGTTTTTATCCCAACCAATGCGGCTATGCAAGCTGCGGTAACCGCCGGATTATTGCCAAAACTAGCCAACGGAACACCAAACTATACGCCAACAGATGCCGCAGATATTAGCAAGGTGGCTAAATTTATTCAATACCATATTATTAAAAGTACGGTAGCAAGCGATGGACAGAAAACGGGTTCTTTTGAGAGTTTGCTTAAAAATGATTCGGGCGATGCGGCTAAGGTTACTGTATTTACCAATACCACCAATACACTCACACTAAGAGATGTAACCAATACTTCTGTTAATGTTTTGCTTGGTACAACCGATAGAAGCAACGTGTTATCTAACAGAACGGTGATTCACCAAATCAATTCTTATTTAAAATATCAATTCTAAACCGAGATGACTAAAAGATATAATTATAGTTTTTTTATTTTACTATGCTGTTTGTTGGTATCATCCCTAACCCATGCACAACAAATTAACTATGTAAAGGGTAAGGTTATTGATAAAAAAGATAAACAGCCTATTATAGGTGCATCTGTTGTAATTGTTGATAAAGATAAAAGGGTAATTAAAGGCGTTTCGACAGATATTGATGGAAATTATTCGTTGCCGGTAGCAGATAAAACCTATAGGATATCGGTTTCATATATTGGTTATAAGTCTTCGGCGCCAGTTAATATCGATAAGGCAGTGATCAATTTTCAATTGGAATCGGCCGATAACCAGATGGATGAAGTTCAGATTGTTTCGAGGGCAAAAACAAATAATGGAAGTGGTATGACGATTGATAAACGCGATCAGACTTCGGCTACAGTTACCATCGATGCCAAAGAACTTGAAGACCTCCAGTCAGCATCGATTGATCAGGCCCTGCAAGGCCGTATGGCTGGAGTTGATATTACCGCCAGTACGGGCGATCCGGGTGCGCCCATGCAGATCCGTATCAGGGGTACATCTTCCATCAACGGTGCTACCGATCCGTTAATTGTATTGGATGGTATGCCATACGATATTACCATTCCTTCTGATTTTAATTTTGCCACATCTGATGAGAACAATTATGGTCAGTTATTAAATATTGCCCCATCTGATATTAAAGAAATTAGTGTACTGAAAGATGCGGCAGCCACGGCAGTATGGGGATCGAGAGCAGCAAACGGGGTATTGATTATTACTACAAAAAGAGGTTCAATTGGTCCGCCAGCTATTTCCTATAACTTTAAAGGTTCATATTCTAAACAACCAAGTCCAATCCCAATGTTGAATGGTAACCAATATTCATCACTTGTTTTGGAAGAATATTATAATGCGGGCCGTCAGTTTTCTACTTCGGAATATGCAAAACAATTTCAATATGATCCAAACGATCCCTACAATTATTATAACTATAGCAACAATACCGATTGGCTATCAGCCATTACCAAGATAGGTTACCTGCAAGATCATAACCTCTCTATTTCTGGAGGTGGTGAAAAAGCCCGGTACCGTGCCTCAGTAAATTATTTTAACCAAACAGGTACTACCATTGGCACCGATTTAAACCGGGTTTCGGCAAGGGTAAACTTAGATTACATGGTATCGAACAAAATCAGGTTTAGTTCTGATATTTCTTATACACACATCGATCAGAACGGACTTTTTACACAAAATGTTAGAGATGTAGCTTATACCAAAATGCCTAACCAGAGCATTTACGAGTACGATGAGTATGGAAATTTAACTTCAAACTTCTTCAGCCCTGCGGCAACAGCACAAGGATCTTTCCTCTATAATTTTGACAATAAAAAAGTAACTGGAACTTTTAATCCATTGGCTATGGCTGCTGCAGGCAGTAACCACCAATTGGGTGAGCGTATTACACCAAAATTTAGTTTACAGTACGAAATTTTACCAAGTGTGCTGCGTTTAAACGGAAGTTTTATGGTGAACATTAACAACACCAAGGTAAAAACTTTCCTTCCTCAAATTGCAACAGGCCGCCCTTACACCGAATCGGTTGTGAATACAGCTTCAGATGCTGATGGCGATTCATTTACCATGAACACCAGTATGACATTGGCCTATACACCGAAATTGAACGATAGACACGATATCATAGGTTTTTTACGCTTCGATAGCGAAGATAGCCGCAGAACCGGGCAGTACTTGTTTTCTACCAATACGGCATCATCGTATTTATCCGACCCTTCGGTTGATAGCCGTACCAATTACACAGGTTCTGCAAGCTCATCACTAGGCCAAACCAGGTCGGTCGGCTTATTGGCTAACGTTCAATACAAATTTTTAGACCGTTACATCATCAACGGTAGTATCAGGGGCGACGGTAATTCCAGGTTTGGTGCCGCTAACCGATATGGTCTTTTTCCTTCAGTTTCTGGCCGTTGGCGGATCTCTGGCGAACCTTTTATGAAAAAGGCAAATAAATATGTCGATGATTTTAGTTTAAGGGCCAGTTACGGTAAAAGTGGTAACGTGCCGCGTAACGATTATTCTTACTTTAATATTTATCAGAATTACGGTTTTAGTTACCTGGATAATGCCGGGGTATACTCTACCAATATGGAATTAACCGATTTAAGATGGGAAACTGTTACTCAATCCAATCTAGGTATTACCTTGAATCTCTTTAAAAACTTAAATATCGATTTCGATTTATACCGTAAACGTACAACCGATCTGTTTTATCCGGGTTTACAGGTGCCGAGTTATAACGGTTATGGTGGGGTTGATATGAACGTGGGTACAATGGATAACCAGGGCTGGGAGGTAAACCTGAATGCCACCGTGATTAAAAAGAAAAAGATAAGATTAGACCTCTCTTTCAATATTGCGCATAATGAAAATGTGATCCGTGAGGTTTCACCTTTATATCCAAGAGAAAACAAAGCTAAAGTAACCAGCAACAATGTATACAAAGTATTTGTGCAGGAAAATAATCCTTTCGGGTCGTTTTATGGCTTCAAATTCAAAGGAGTATATCCTGATAAAAACGCAACAGTTGCATTGGATGAGAATGGAAACCAGATTGTTGGGCCGAACGGCGATAAAATTTATATGCGTTTTGCCTATCCATCAATCGATTATGTTTTCCAGCCGGGGGATGCCATGTATGAAGATATTAACCATGACGGGAACATCGATTATAAAGATATTGTGTACCTGGGTAACGGTAACCCGAAACTAACAGGCGGATTTGGATCTAACCTAACCATCAACGGAAACCTTCGTTTAGGCTTTAACTTCACTTTCCGTACCGGGTACGATATTATTAACGGCACTAAAATTAGCACCACCAATATGTATGGTTTTAATAACCAAAGTACAGCTGTATTGCGCAGGTGGAAAAAAGAAGGAGATGTTACCGATATGCCAAGGGCGATGTATGGTACAGGCTATAACTTTTTAGGTTCCGACCGATACATTGAAGATGGATCATTTTTAAGATTGAGCTCGGTGGTGTTAAGGTACGATTTTGGCAAAACCTTTATGAAGAGATTGGGTATGAAATCGCTTACCACCAATCTTACCGTTCAGAATATTTTAACATTTACCAAATATACTGGTCAGGACCCTGAAGTGCCAATTAAATTAAATGGATCGAACACGGTGATAGATAACTCTACTACACCGCCAATTAAGACAATTACTTTCGGTTTAACTGCTAACTTTTAATTCAAAACTGATGAAAAATATTTTATATAGCGCTTGTTTAGTAATGATGCTGGTGATGAGCAGCTCGTGTAACAAATGGCTCGATCTTCAACCCAGAGATGGGATTACAAGACAGGAATTCTGGAAAACGAAAGAAGATGTTTTAGCAGCAGTTTCTGGTTGTTACACCTCTTTACTGGCGCCTCCTCCGGGTATTGGTGATAAATCTTTATTGGAGTACATGTTTATGTATGGCGAGCTTAGGGCCGATATGATTGCTGGCGGACCTAGTATTACGACAGAAGAAACGGATATTATTAATGTAAATATTACCCAGGATAATACAACTGCAAGATGGGCAGCATTTTACCGTACCATTAACTATTGCAATACGGTGCTCGATTTTGCTCCTGGCGTTAAAGCTACCGACCCCACTTTTACTGATGCAGCATTAAACGGTTACGTGGCAGAAGCACTTACCTTAAGAAGCTTAATGTATTTTTACCTGTTACGTACTTTTAGAGATGTACCATTAAAATTAACCGCCACCGTAAAAGATACCGATTTACAGGATCTGCCAAAAACCAAACAGGCTGATATTTTAAAACAGATTGTTGCCGACTTAAAAAAAGCAGAACAAGGAGCGGTTACCACTTATGGTAGCACCAGGTTTGATAAGGGAAGGGTAACCAAATTTACCGTAAACGCTTTGTTAGCCGATGTGTACCTGTGGATGGAAGATTATCCGAACTGTATTACCGAGTGTAATAAAATCATCAGTTCGCAAAGATTTGCCTTGGTTGGCGCAGCTGGCTGGTACAATAATGTGTTTTTTAAAGGTTCATCCATCGAAACCATATTTGAATTTGACCAGGCGATAGAAAACCCATTTTATAATTTATTGGTAAATAGCAAACGACGTTTTATCGGTTCCCCATTTTTGAGTACCGAAATCTTTATTCCGGATGATGTTGATCCGGATAATAACTATGACATCCGACCAGGATCTTATTATAATTCGGCTTTTACCATCCAAAAATATGGCATAGAAAATCCATCTTATGTAAAATGGCAGGCTTATCGTTATTCCGATATCATGATGATTAAAGCCGAAGCATTGGCTTTAACCGGCGGCGGTGTAGAAGCTTTGGCATTGGTTGATGAACTGAGATTAAGACGTAACGCTGTAAATGCTACAAAATCTACTGTAGACCCTTCAGAAACAGAAGCTTTATGCGATTATATTTTGGCCGAACGTGCCAGAGAATTTGCTTTTGAAGGCAAAAGATGGTTCGATCTTTTACGCAATGCCAAACGCAATAACTATAGCCGCATTGATATTCTGTTAGATCTTGCAGCCAAAACAGTATCGCCTACACTTCAACAATCGGCCATTACCAAATTTAGAGATCCCAATAGCCATTACTTGCCGATTTATCAAAGTGAGTTATTTACAGATCCTAATCTTGTACAAAATCCATTTTATACTAAATAGAATAAGTGATATGAAAATGAAATTAGACATCCGGAAAATTACCTATTTGGTCATATTCAGCGCATTGATAATCTTCGTGATTAATGCCTGTAAAAGAGAAAGTTTAACATTAAGTACCACTGACGATGTAAACATTACCGGATTTTTGGAAAAAAACCCCGATAAATTTTCTTTGTTTACCCAAATTTTAGAAAGATCGGGTACAAAAGGATATTTGGCAGCTTATGGTAAATATACCATGTTTACGCCCGATAACAATGCAGTGAACGATTGGTTGAAAAGTTTAAATAAAACAACAGTCGATCAATTATCAGCCGCAGAGCTAAAAGACGTTGTTCGTTTCCACGTTTTACCAGATACCGTTGCCACAGGTAAATTTACCGATGGTAAGTTAACGCAGATTACCCTTTATGGTCAGTATCTGCAAACAGGCGTTACCTTTAAAGACGGCGTAAGTAGTTATATCATCAACAAACAGGCATTGATTACCCAGTCGAACGTTCGCGTAGGCAATGGAATTATCCACGTTATCGATCATGTGTTAATCCCTTCAACTAAAACACTGGCTTCAACCATCGAAGGCAATAACAGGTATAGCATTTTTACCCAGGCCTTAAAAGAAACCGGTTTTTACGACTCGTTAAACTATGTACAAGCTGTAATTCCCGACACTACACGTCGTTTTCAGACGGTAATTCTAGAATCCGATTCGGCATTACAAGCTGCAGGTTTTAACAATTACGCTGCTTTAAAAGCCAAACTTTCAAAAACAGGCAATCCGAAAAGCCATGCCGATAGTTTGTGGATGTATGTAGCTTACCATATTTCAACAGGGGCAAGTTATACACCAGATATTGTTTCTTCGCCTTCACTGGCAACATTAGTGCCTAGTGAAATTATAACCACAAAATTAGTGGGAACGAAAATCTTATTAAATGATGATGAATTTAACGGCGTAATTGAACCCGGCGTAGAAGTAAACAGAACTTTTAGTAATGTTACCACCTCAAATGGGGTTTTACACGAATCGAAAGGTTTTTACAAAATTAAACCAAGGGTACCTACAGGTGTTTTCTTCGATATTGGCGATCAGCCGGAACTAAAATTACTGGCTGCCTGGCGGGCACCCGGACAAACCATTCAGCTTTTACAAAATGGAAAGTTAATTACAGCAGGCATCAGGCTCGATGCTTACAGAGCAGGCACAATTGGTCCTGTTTATGCCGTATCGTCAACACCAATCGGTGCATCTGATGGTAGGAGTTATGCCAACAGAGATGTAATTCAGTTTAACCCAACCACCAGTAATACTTTACGTTCTATCTGGATGGAAATCAGAACTCCTATGCTGGTAAAAGGTAAATACAAAGTTTGGATCTGTTATACCTACAATGGCTCCGGACCGCTTACACAGGTTGGGGTAGATGTGGGCACAACACAAGAACAGTTACTGCCAAACCTGGTCGATTTTGCCCAAACATTAACCAGTTCTGGTGTGCCTACCGCCAATGCTGCTTTGCCTTCTGCAGATGGGTTAATGTTAACCAACGGTTTTAAACGCTACATGGCTACCACTGCCGAAGTAAGTAATGGTGTAAATGGTTTACAGCCCATCGCACAAAATAATTTATGGTCGGTTATGGTCGGGAAATTGGCTGGGGTAGTCGATATTAAAACAACAGATAAACACTGGGTAAGGTTTACTACGCTGCGTGGTAATGGAAGCGGGATTATGAATATGGATATGATTCACTTTATTCCAATTGACGATGATCAGAACTATCCAAGATTTAGTCCGTCGGGTCTGATTTATAAACGCCCATAACCAATTGAGCCATAGAACTAATAATATAAATAATGACTAGAAAATATATAATATACGTTGCCCTGCTCAGTATCAGTACAGTTTTATATTCCTGTAAAGATAACCTGGAACTGCATAACGAGCTTACCAATGTAGATAACAGTTTAGACCTTGCTCAAAAGCTCGATGCCCAGGCCAGCCTAAGCATTTTTAACGGTTATGTTAAAACTACAGGTTATGATAAGGTGCTTGCAGGTGCACAAAATTATACGGTTTGGGCACCAACCAATCAGGCTTTAGCCAATTTAGATGCTGCAATTGTTTCTGATCCCGTAAAATTGAAAGATTTTGTGGCCAACCATATTGCACTGTCTACTTATCCATTAAATAAAGAAGGCGATACCACAAGGTTAAAACTGCTTAATAATAAGTTTGGTGTTTTTACCAGCACTAAATTCGAAGAAGGCAGTGTTGCTGGCGCTGGCCAGTTTGTAAAAAACGGGGTATTGTATACCGTAGATCAAGCTGTTCCAACCAAACAGAATATTTGGGATTACATGCTGAGCAGTACTGATGGGGCTTTGCAAAAGAACTACATTAATAACCTGTCGGTTACCGTTATCGATACCGCAAACGCTATTGTTATTGGTTATAACGCATTAGGTAATCCAATTTTTGCACCTAATCCGCCAATGATATCCAGAAATACTTATTGGGTAAATGTAGCCGATTTGAGAGATGAAAGTCAGCAATACACTTATTTTATATTGCAGGATGCTGCTTTTACAGCCGAATCTTCAAAACTCGCTGCCTATTACCCAAGTGTAGATCCGAATTTAAATGCTTCGTTCTTTATGGTTAAAGATTTAACCATAAAGGGTGTTTATCCAATTGAAAAACTGCCAGATACACTTATTTCTTTAAAAGGTGTAAAAGTACCAATCAATAAAGCCAATATCATTCGCTCATACCGTGCAAGTAACGGGATGGTACATGTGGTAAATGCTTTGCCTTTCCGTTTAAAAGATAAAATACCTGAATTTAAAATCGAGGGCGAAAAACCACAGTTCATTAGTGCTGCACGAACACTTTTATACCGTACAAAGCTTGATAATTTAGGAAAAACCTTTAACGATATTGAGGTTTACGATCACAAGTATGCAGAGTTTGGGGTGTTCTATGTCAAAGCCAATTTACCAGTGGTAAAATACAAAGTTTACGCAAGGGCCATTTCTGGTTTGCCGGGCGATCCGCAGGTGGCGGCATTTACGCAGCGTTATTTCTTTTTTAACCCTGCCACAGTAAGTTATACGTTGTTTTATACCCATCTGGTAAATCCCTTAACCTATAACGAAACCTATTTAGGAGAATATACGCCAGCACAGTTTGGCAATTTTCAGGTGAGGTTAACCGCTGCAAACAGTACGAGTGTAAATGTAAGTACACTCATATTGGATTATCTCCGCTTCGAACCAGTTTTACCTTAATTATGAATCTTGCTTTCAAAAAAAATACTATGTATAATTTTACAACGATAAAAAAAGTTTGGGGCATATTAATTTGCTTACTGGTGTTTGGCTTAGCTGCACAGGCACAGGAAGTGGATTCGATGAAAACCGAAACAGATACCACTACCGTAAAAGTAAAAGTCCGGGCAGTAAAGGGCGAAAAGATCAGGGGAGTTGTGCTCGATGGGAATACCAATAAGCCTTTAGTGGGAATTAATATTACTGTTACTGGTTTCAACGCTGCCATTACCGACGAAAAAGGAAGGTTTACTGTAGTCGTACCCGATTATAAGGCCAGCATTATTATTTCAGGTAATGGTTTCCAGACTAAGGTGTTACCCGTTTACAAAGAAAAAGAAATCAGAACCAAACTTTACCCTTTGTCATTTACCTCGGTTTACAACGAAGTAGTTACCCCAATCGGCACAATTTCTCAGGCACGGGCAATCCCTGCCATCAGTAATGTCAGTTTGCAAGGCAACTGGGCCAGTAACTCTGAAAGTGTAATGAGTTACATTCAGGGCAGGGCAGCAGGAGTTAAAGTTACCAGGCGCTCCGGAACACCCGGTGTGGGTGCCGATGTGCTCATCAGAGGGTTTAACTCTTTGTATGCTACAAATCAGCCTTTATATGTGGTTGATGGAATGATTTTCGATACCAATAATTATGGCACTTCGCTTATTAAAGGTCATGTTAACAACCCGCTACAATTTATAGATGTCAGGGATATTGAAAACATCAGTATCATTAAAGATGCAGCTTCGGCGGCAACTTATGGCGTAAAGGCGGCAAATGGAGTGGTATTAATTACCACCAACCGTGCACACGACCTGGCCACCAATATCGATTTTTCTGGCTATGCAGGTTTCAATTTCAAACCTAAAAACCTGCCTGTAATGGGGGCTGCTGATTACAGGTTATACCTTTCAGATATCTTAAAAAGCCAGGGTTTGAGCAATAGCGCTATTGCCGCAAAGCCTTATATGAATGATAGTGCAACCAATCCCGATTATTTTAAATACCACAACGAAACCGATTGGCAGAATGAGGTATTAAAAAGCAGTTTCGACCAGAATTATTTTTTAAAGGTAACCGGGGGTGATAATATTGCCAAGTATGCTCTTTCTGCTGCTTATGCCAGAGATCGGGGCGTAATTGATAGTACCGATAATTTGAAATACAGCACACGCTTTAATAGTGATTTAAATCTGACTAAAAAATTGCAGGGAAGCACCAGTTTATCGTTTACCTACACCGAGCAGCGTTTAAAAGACCAGGGAATTGCTCCAGTAACCAATCCGCTGTTTTTAGCTTTGGTTAAATCGCCTTTTATGGCCAGGAATGAAATAAATTCAACCGGAGCCGTTTCACCAAATTTAGCCGATTACGATACCTTACAGGTGAGTAATCCGAGAGCTTTAATTGAGAAAGGACAAAATTTGAAAAAGGCTTACCGATTTTATGGTAACATCAATTTCGATTTTACTTTCAACAAAAACTTTAAATTATCTAACCTAAGTGGGGTAACTTACGATAAAACACAGGAAACGCTTTTTATTCCACGAAAAGGAGTAACCAACGATACGCTTTCCAATTATGTAGGCGATAGCCGTTTAGGTACACAAGTAGGCAGATTTTTTAATGTGTTTAACGATCTGCGCTTAACTTACGATCAATCTTTCGGTTTATACAGCAAACTACATGCAATTGTAGGAACACGTTACTCGCAGAGCGAAAGTGAACAGGATTATGCTTTGGGTTTTAACTCTGCAACAGATGAACTGATTAGTATTGGGAACAGTAATGCTGCTTTTAGAACATTTGGCGGTGATATTGGGAAATGGCGTACACTAAACAATTACCTGTCTGCAAATTATAGTTATGCCGACAAATACCTGGCTAATTTTTCGATGGCCGTTGATGGTTCTTCACGCTTTGGCACAAAGGCCGGTCAGGGTTTCTTAAACTTCGACGATGGTTTGAGGATTAATGGGAGTCGTTATGCCGTTTTACCCGCCATTGGTGCCGCCTGGATCATCTCTTCAGAGCAATTTATGCGAAATTTAAACCGGGTTGACCTCCTGAAATTAAGAATGAGCTATGGTTTAGTTGGAAATGATGATGTAGGAAATTATACTGCCAGAAAATATTATACCTCTCAGAATGTATTGGGTATTAGGGGGATCGTAACCGGCAATTTTGCCAATCCGAATCTCCAATGGGAAACCGTACGCAAGTTTAATACCGGTATAGATGGCTCCTTTTTTAGTGAGCGTCTGAGTATCAGTTTAGACTACTGGAGAAACAGCACGAAAAATATGTTAAGCTATCAGTTGCTGAGTGTTGTTACCGGTACAGCTTCCTTTATCAACAATAATGGTGGTATGCAGACGAATGGTTTAGATTTAGCCCTAAACGGCCGGATTTTAAATAAAGGATTAAAATGGGATGCGGGTTTAACCATTGGTACTTCGACCAATAAAATGACCAGTTTACCTGATGGGAATTCGGTTGTAACCAGTTATGCAGGTGGTGCTTATATCAGTCAGGTTGGTCAGTCGGCCAATCAGTTTTATGGCTATAAAACCAACGGGGTTTATACGACCAATGCAGAGGCCGCAGCCTCAGGTTTATCCAGCCGCAACAGTTTGGGGGCGCTGGTACCATTTACGGGAGGCGATGTTAGATTTACCGATAGCAATGGCGATAAAATAATTGATGATGCCGATCGTGCCGTTATTGGTAACCCAAATCCAGATTTATTTGGAAGCTTTAACAACACCTTCACCTACAAAAACTGGAGTTTAGATGCCTTGATCACTTTTGTTAGTGGTAACGATGTTTACAATTATACCAGAGCCCAGTTAGAATCTGGAAGCACTTATTACAATCAAACGCCAAACATTAATAACAGATGGAAAGGTGATGGACAGGTTACATCGGTACCGAAAGCGACCTATGGCGATCCGGTAGGGAATGCCCGTTTTTCTGACCGCTGGATAGAAGATGGCTCTTATTTACGTTTGAGAACCGTTAATGTAACCTATAATGTACCCTTAAAACTGAAAGCCATTAAGTACGCAAAAATTTATGCTACTGCTAATAACCTGTTTACCGTAACCAATTACTTAGGCTATGATCCGGAATTTAGCAACTCCGGAACTTTATTTAGTCAGGGCGTAGATACCACACTTGAACCTCAGTTCAGGTCGTTTCAACTAGGCGTTAGAGTTGGATTATAATTAAGAAAGATATACTCATGAAAATGAACATAAATAAAAAAATTGCATCCCTTTTGCTATTGGGTATTTTATCAGCAGGTTCGTGGTCTTGCAAAAAAATGCTTGATGTACCAACCGAAGATAAGTTAGATAGTGTAAATGCTTTTAAAACAGTATCTGATGCAGATGCTGCGGTTATCGGTATTTACGGTCAGTTTTTGGGGCTGGAAAAACTATATATCCTGCAGAATGAGTTGCGTGGCGATTTAATGGATGTTACCTCCAAATCAAGTACCGAATTGCAGGAACTGTCATCACATACGGAAACGAAAAACAATCAATATGTAGATCCAAGACCATATTATCAGGTAATTGTGAATTGTAACGATGTGCTCAAAAACTTTAAAATGATGGTCGATGATCGCCGGATGAGTGTTGATGATTACAACAAACGCTACTCAGATATTGCCACATTAAGAAGCTGGATTTACCTGCATTTAGGTATTCAATATGGTAGCATACCTTATATAACCGATGCAATCGAAACCGTAGATGATTTGAAGAACCTGGCCAATTACCCTAAAACACCATTTGATCAGCTATTGGATAAATTAATTGCCTTTAACGAAAGCCTGCCATATAAAGAAGCTTATGCTTATCCAACAGGAACTTCCCTGCTGGTTACCATTGATGCTAACAGCACGCAAAAGTTGTTTGCTTCAAAAGCCTTTTTGTTAGGTGATCTTTATTTGTGGAAAGGGAATTACATTAAAGCAGCAGAAAATTATGCCAGGCTGATGAATGCCGAAAACAATAACGGGAATGATAATTTTAGGTTTAATTTTTATAAGATCAATAACTCTGGAGATCCTGTCTATGCTAATTTAGCCATCTTATTTAGCAGAAGCGGACAAGATCCTACGAGTTTAATCAATAGTGTGGATGCAGGCTGGAGGGCTATTTTTGGCTTACCAACAACATCAAGTGCATGGAGTTCAGAATGGTTTTGGTCTATGCCTTACAATACAGCATTTAAGCCTGTAAATCCAATGATTGATTTATGTTCGCCACTAAAAAGTTATCAGATTAAGCCCTCACAGGCCATAAAAGATCTTTGGAACAACCAGATTACCACTGGCGGTATTCCATTCGATCCAAGAAGCAAATTATCGTTCAATACTTCTGCTATGGGTGATGAAATTACCAAACTCACCGATAATGGCGGTAAATGGGGCATTTACAGGGCACCTCTATTACATCTTCGTTTTTCGGAAGCAGCCAATAGAGATGGACAGACTAAATTAGGTTGGGCATTGTTAAACACTGGCATTAGGAATACTTATTATGTAGGTACGTTTACAGCTGGCGCGCAGGCACCTGTTTCAGTAGCCGAGTTAAATACCATGATTACGCCTTATCCGCAAACCTCTCCTTATTATTTCGATGCCAGAAAAAATAACGATGTTTCGGGTACCTGGTACCGTAACTGTGGCATTAGGGGTAGGGCCGTAGTAAATGCTATCGATGTGAGTTACCAGACAGATATGGTTGGCTTAGAAGGTAAATTAATTGATGAGGCTGCACTGGAGCTTGCTTTTGAAGGTAACCGCTGGCCAGATTTGGTTCGTATTGCCCGCAGACAGAACAATCCGGCATTTTTAGCTGATCGCATTTATCAAAAGCTGTTAAAAGCAGGCAACCCTAATGCAAGCCTTACCCGACAGAAATTAATGGATCCAGCCAATTGGGTCCTGCCTTTTGACTGGAAATAAAAAAAATATAAAAGGAGGTTGTATCATAATGGCGATTTCACCTCAAATGCTGTCATGTTGAGCTTGTCGAAACACCTCAAAGAGTACTTAACAGGCCCTTCGACAGGCTCAGGATGACAAATCTATATTATGGAAACAACCTCTTATTATTTTTAAATGACTTCGAGGCTCAAAATCTGAGCCTTGTACGCTGCCGGTAGAATCAGGTTTCTTAGCGGTTTGTTCAGCCTGAGCTTCCTGCTTATTTTGTATAAAGTAAGCACGGGTTTAATTGCTTTTCCATTCCCCAGCTTCAGCAATTCATTCACTTTAAGGGGAACGATGAGGACTTGTATTTTTCGCATTAATGAATATCTCAGAAAGCCCAGGTGTTTTTTGTACTGGTCATAAAGATCATGAGAAAAGCAGCTATAAATCAAATTTTCCTGTAGCTGTTGTTCGTGCATCATTAGCCATACTGCAAAATTAGTAGGGAGGCCATTTATTTCCATGCGATACCCAACTTGATAGAAAGTAGAAAATATTTCTTCTTTTTCTGTTAGTGTGAGTTTTCTTTCCAACACTTCAAAAGCGCTGATGGAATAGTTAATCAGCATAAATAGTACATCTCTATAGGCCCAATCTGGAATTTTAGCACTTCTTGCAGCTTCAACATGCTGATGGATTATGGTAATCTGATCTATCGCAGCGTTTGCTTCCGTTAAAGAGGAAAACACGATTTTTTGCGCATAGGCAACTGTAGAAAACAATCTTCCCAACGGATCTTTAGGTAGTTTACCCGTAAAATATAACCAATCAACAGCTTTATTCAGGCTAAATTCTGCCGCGGCGCCAGCAAAAATAAAAAGAACAACAACTGTATTGCCCCATATTTTCCTTACAATAGAATGTTTATCTACAAAGTCCATAATCCATAATGCTCTTCAAATATTTCAATTTTTTTGATGTTGATGCGGCATAGTATCAGTGGGATAATGCCGATGATGCCGAAAGAACAGTCTATTACTTGCCAAAATACTGGGATTTGACGAATGTTCCCGGCAATTAATGCCAATGGAATAATAGCGAAACAGCAGATAATACCAAAGTCGATTACCCATTTGTTTTTTACAGGGTCTTTTAATGGACCGATAAAAAGTATGGCCAACATGATATGGGCAAAAGCCAGCCAATCTGTACCATAACTTAAAAACGGATAACTAAGATTAGTTGTTTTAATGGCTTGATAAACCGTTCCAAGCCAGATTTGAAGGTTGATTGGTAAAACTTCGCGGTGTTTAACCAGATAAGCCATTTCTGTTTCTAAGGGGAAAGCGGTTAATCCGCTTATTGCCAGTCCGATAATAATCATACAGACATAGGTTTTTGAATGTAACCTTAATTTTTGTTCTTCGGTATTCATAATTGATTGCCGATTAAATAATGGTGATTTTCAAGTTATTATAAGCCCGATGAATAAATTGCTTCATATTTCTATGTTTTGTAAAGTGCTTTGTATTTCAAAGTAAATGCTAAAAATTGAATATTCCAAAAAAAGTTAAGATTTTGATAAGAACCTCGTTTCGATTATTAATATTCCTTTAAAGGTCTACTGAAGACATTTTTCGTTCATAGCCGTCACCCTGAATTTATTTCAGGGTCTATCTAGCAGGAAAGATGCTGATCCCGAAGCTTCGGGACAGCAAGACGATCGCGTTAGTTTCACAGGCTTAAAATTAGTCAGTATGAATAAATTTTAACCAAACTGAGGTTAAGAGGATTTTTTTGTCTTGTAATGAGATTGGAAATAGAAGATAGGTTGCACTTAAAGATTGTGGAATAGCAGGCTATTTGCATGGATTTGCACAAGATAACTTTATGTTTTAAAAAGCAAAAGAGCCAGCATCGCGCTGGCGCTCTTGTTATCATTAACTAAACTAAATCAACGCACTGCTTCGAGCAGCTGTTTCATTCGTTAAACAAATATCTGTCACATTGACAATTAAAACGAAGGCGTCTGCTAAATACGGAAAATGTCCTGTTGGGTAGGTTTTTGCGGAATTTAATTCTGTCGGTAGTTTTAATTATACTGTTTGCCAAAATTTTGTTCTTTTTTTTACGCTCCGCTTAAGGGTTTAATGAGAGAGTATTTATATATTTGAATATTCATTATAAACTAAGCCTAGAAAAGAAATAAATAGACTAACCACTATAATGGAATTATACACCCCTGACCAAACAGATAGAGATATTTTAACACTTTTACAAAAGGATGCAAGGCTAACCTATAAGGAACTGGCCGCTATGCTCCATCTTTCAAAATCGCCCATTCAGGAACGTGTAAAACGCTTAGAACGTTTAGGATTCATTTCTTCGGTAGTGGCATTAATTGATCCCAATAAATTCGAGAACTGTATGATATCCTATTTACAGGTTCAGCTTACCAATCACTCTGTTAATGCCTTCAGGTTATTTCAGCAGGAGGTAAGCAAACTGGATGAAGTACTGGAATGTTATCATACCACAGGAGGCTTTGATTTTATGTTAAAGGTTGTTGCAAGAAATATGATCGCTTATAATGATTTTCTAATCAACAAATTTGGTCGTTTGGATAATATCGGTACCCTCAATAGCTCACTTGTCATTACGCAGGCAAAACGCGAAACCGCTTTACCTGTATAACAAGATCATTAAATTTATAAACCAAAAAAGCACCCCGCGTTTAAATCGGAGTGCTTTTCTGCTTATTCCAGGTTATATTGCCACGTTGATCTGTACATTGATATTACCACGGGTAGCTTTAGAGTACGGACAGGTTTGATGCGCCACTTCAACTACTGTTTTTGCTTCTTCGTAGGTAAGTCCGGGTAAAATTACATTTAACCTTGCCTGAAGGCTAAAACCACTATCAGTCAAAGCCAGATCAACTTCTGCATCAATTGCAGCATCCGCAGGAAGTGCAATTTGAAGTTGAGGAGCATTATGTTTCATTGCGCCAATAAAACATGCAGCCCAGCCTGCAGCAAATAACTGTTCAGGATTTGTTCCTTTTCCAGCACTGCCAGGAGATGATAATGCGGTGTCAAGCGCTCCATCGCTACTTTTTGCAAAGCCCTCGCGGCCACCACTTACATGAACTTTTCCAGTATAAAGTACTTTGTTAATGACTACATTTAAAGTATTTGTTGATTCAATTGCATTTTGATTTTCCATTTTTTTTGAAATTTTATTGTGAATATTTGAATTTATGAGATGTTATTAAGCCATCATTGCCACCTGGATAATGGCGTCTGCAAATGCTTTAGGTGCTTCCTGCGGAAGATTATGCCCAATGCCACCACTTAAGTTGTAGTGTGCATATTTGCCTTTAAACTTAGCTGCATAATTATTTGGATTGCCGTGTGGAGCACCATTGGCATCACCTTCCAGTGTGATGGTCGGAATGGTTATTGCCGGAAATGTGGTCAGTATTTTTTCATATTTATCATATCGAGATTCTCCTTCTACCAGCCCTAATCTCCACCTGTAGTTATGGATTACAATGGAAACATGATCTGGATTATCCAATTCAACTGCTGACTTTTCGAAAACGGCATCAGTGAACTTCCATTCCGGAGAAGCGGTTTGCCAGATCAGTTTCGCAAAATCTTTTCGGTTAGCTTCATAACCTAAACAACCACGTTCTGTAGCAAAATAGAATTGATACCACCATGATAATTCTGCTTCTGGCAACAAAGGTTTTTGGTTTAGCTCCTGGCTTCCAATAAGGTATCCGCTTACCGAAACCATTGCTTTACAACGCTCAGGCCATAATGCAGCTATAATGTTGGCCGTTCTTGCTCCCCAATCAAACCCACCTATTACTGCTTTATCTATTTTTAAGGCATCCATCAAAGCAATAATATCTGCTGCAATAGCCGATTGTTGTCCATTTCTTGGCGTTTTTGCTGAGAGAAACTGCGTACTGCCATGGCCGCGAAAGTGTGGAACAATTACACGATATCCTTCTGCAGAAAGCAAAGCTGCTACATCAGCATAACTATGAATTGTATAGGGCCATCCGTGCAGTAGTATAACTGGTTCACCATCTGCGGGTCCGCTTTCTGCATAACCCATATTTAATACACCTGCATGAATTTGTTTTGTGGTATCGAAGGATGTATTGCTATGCGTGTAATTGTTGCTGGATTTGTTCTCCACATTTTCTTTTGCACTCAAAAGGTTTAATCCTCCAAGTTCGGCAACGGCAACAGTTAGTGCGGCTACACTTAAAAAGCGCCTGCGGCTATAATTATTTTGATTTTCCATAGTTCTAAATTTTGTTAACAATTAATGTTTTACTCCCTTAGGTATGTCAAAATTAATGCGGTTAGAAAGAGGGGATTAGCCTTTTCGGGATGAAATAGACAAATTAGGTTTTGACCTATACATTGTTAGCCCTGAGCAGGACTGGAATTGAATCCAAAGGCGTGGTTGCCCCGTGTAATATCAAGTTATTTATATGTTGTCAGTCTGAGCTTGTCGAAGACAAAAAATATTTGCCATTCTACAAGCTACCATTGGCGGGTTTAAATGAGGTGATCGTCTTCAGCGTAGGCGGGAATCTTAAAGCATTTGCACTACGATTATCTTCGATGAGCATTTCGTGGTTCCCAATCATTTACCAATGACAGATTCTAAAATTGGCGTCATCTCGACCGAAGCAAATGCGGAGTGGAGAGATCTTTGAACTATGTTTATTGGGAAGGTTAAAGATCTCTCCACTGCGGTCGAGATGACGATTTATCTTACCTGTCACCCAACTCCTTTTTTTTGCTAAAAAAACTGACCTCTGGGAATGACGACCCTCATAGCCTATCATTTGCAAAAAAAAACTGTCATTTATATTGATTTTTATGCAATAAATTAAGCCTCAGAATGACAGTGTGTTTTTTGTTTTCTCCTTAATTAAAAATCAGTTGCATAATTACTTTCTTACGGTTCAACATCAGTGTGTTAAAATCTTGAACTGTAATTTGGAATAACTGCTGGTATAATGGAGCCATAATTAATGGATAGGAAAGGAGCGAAAAAAGATTCATTAAGAAATGTGCCGGCTCTGTTTTTTCGATCGTACCTTTTTCCATTTCTTGCTGTACTTCTTTTAAAAATTGGTTAACCGGATTTGTTTGGATATTGCCCATAAGTTCTTTGCCCAAAGTATTAATTTCGGTTACCAGAAATGTTTCCTGATAGGGAAAAGCAATCATATCTTTCAAAAAAACAGTGATCAGGTGTTCAACTTTCTGCTTAAAAGGCATTTCAGATTCCATGCATTCGTTAAGGCGTTTACTTAGACCCTGCATCGTTTCCTGAAATACTGCTGCAATTAAGAGATCTCTTGAACGGAAATAATAGTGTAGTGCTGTTCTGTTTACACCAGCTGCGTCAGCTATTTCTTGCGTGGTCGCATGGAGCTTGCCTTCGGCAAACAATAACTTTTTAGCGGTATCTTTTATCAGTTGTTCTGTACCTGTATTTTTAAGTGGCATTTTTTATGAATGAAGGCTGTTTTTAATCATACTGATCTGGCTGTTTATGCCAATTTCTTTAATAAAGTGCTGATCATGCGAAATGACCAAAAGGGTGCCGTTAAAGTTTTTTACTGCTGAAGTTAATATTTTCAGACTCTGAATATCGAGGTTATTGGTGGGCTCATCGAGGATAAGCATATCAGGTGCTTGTTTACTTATTGCCAGGCAACATAAAGCCAGTTTCATTTTTTCGCCACCGCTTAATCCTATACATTTTCTATCAAACATTTCCCGGCTAAATTGTGAATAGATAAGCAACGATTTTAGTTCATGCTCCTGTAATCCATCATGATTATATTTTTGTACCTGTTCGTAAAGGCTGAGATCGGGCTTTATCATGGTATAATCCTGATCGAGATAAAGATATGAAAAATCCGGGCTCATATATTGACCTTCGGTAGGTTCTACAGCCCCGGTAATGATCTTGAGCAAAGTGGTTTTTCCTACACCATTATCTCCCTCAATATGCAAACGGTCTCCAGATCTTACCTGAAAAGTTAGCGCTTTCCATAAAGCGTTGCCATTATAACTGTAGTTAATGTTATTCGCATCAATCAGGATTTTACCGTGATGAAGATTGGAAGCAGCTATATTAATATGAAGTTGCTGGTATTGCTGTATTTGCGATCTGGTTTCCCTGATATGCTCAGCAAGATCTGATATTTTCTCGTGATGGGCATCCAATACCTTAGCTGTACTTTGCTGCGCTTTACTTTTAAGTCCACCAGCAACAATACGCGGCAACGAATTACTTAGTCCTTCACTTTTACCTTTTGCTTCCTTTTTTTGACGTTGTTCGGCCATATCTCGGGCTTTTTGCTGACTCTGCTTTAAAGTTTTAGCCTGCTCTTCTAGTTTTGCTTGTAAAGCATTTACTTTTTCCTGTCTTTGTTCCAGATAAAAGTCGAAATTACCACCAAAAACTTCTATTCCGGTTTGGCTAAGTACTAAAGTTTTGTTGAGGAGATTAAGCAGCGTTCTATCATGGCTAACGGCTAAAATTGTTGCTTTATGCTGTGTAATCAGATCGTATAACATGCCACGGCTGTTAGTATCCAGATGATTGGTAGGTTCGTCAAAAAGAATAATTCCGGGCTGATGAACCTCAATGCCTGCAAGAAAAACTTTTGTTTTTTGGCCACCGCTTAATGTTCCCATTAATCGATGCGCACTAAAATGCCCGATGCCCCATTTCGCCAGGGCCATTTCCAGTTTTTCTTCAACTTCCCAATCATCATCCAAATCTTCAAAATAACCTGCATCTACACTTCCATTAAGAATGGCCTGCATAGCATTGAGTTTTACATCTATCTTTAATGCTTCAGCGATAGATAAATGATCGTATTGGCCAAGGTGTTGGGGTACATACCAGGAACTTTCCGGGCGGATAATTTCTCCTGATGTGGGCAAACTTATACCTGCAATAAGCTGCAGCAAGGTCGATTTTCCCATGCCGTTAAGCCCAACCAAGGCTGCTTTTTCACCTTTACCTACTGTTAAATTTAATTCGTGGAAAAGCTTTTCTCTATCAGGATGGACATAACTAAGTGATCTGATGATTAAACTCATATTTTTTATTCTTGAATGCTAAAAACAAATTCGTTGCAAATATAATTATTTTAATATTTTTGTTTAACAAAATTGTTTAAATAAAAAATTAACTCTTCAACCTGATTTAAAACTAGTATTGTCTATTTCAGCGCCGAATCTGTCTGGTTCAGGCTTGAAATTGTTTCGCTACAAGATTTGCGTGATTACTTTAGGTAAAAAATGAAGAGGCGTATATGGTTTAGATTGGGATGCAGCCATCATATTCTTTTAAATTTAAGCGTAATAAATTATTATTTTTGATTATTCAGCCCACCTTAATTAGCCAGACTAAAAATTGATATGACTAAAAGCCCTTTAAAGATTTCACCTGCTATTATCTGGGTAAGTTCCATTTTTCTTGGGCTTTTATCTTCTGTTCCGCAAATAGCTGAGCATCATTTTAATGCTGCCGAAGCCGCTGTTAATGCTGGCATCACCTCAGTGTTTGCCTTGTTAATGTGGTATTTAAATATTTTTATGCTCTCGCGAAAGAGCAACAAGCCTGGCAAACAAGGAATTTCCTACTCCAGGTTATTTAAAAGTCTTTTAATTGGTATTGGGGTTATGCTTTGCCTGGCGTGGATTCAGCAATTGATCCTTTCGCACATTAATTTTGGTCCGGTGATGTTGATGGTCGAGGTAAGGGGGATATTGATCAATTTAATTTTTTATATGTTCCTCCATCTGTTACAGCAAAACTACGAAAATCAGCAGGTGAACATGGAATTGGAGAAAATCAAAAATGATAGTTTGGGCGCTCAGTACGAATTGCTTAAGCAACAAGTTAATCCTCATTTTCTTTTTAATAGCCTCAATACACTAAAGGCTATGGTCGAAACCGGTGATGAAGAAGCCGTTGATTTTATCCTTAAGCTCTCTAATTTCTATCGGTATACGCTTGAGAGCCGTAAATTAGACCTGATTCACGTTTCGGAAGAAGTGGAAATACTGAATGCTTATTTATTTTTACAAAAGGCAAGGTTTGATGGCGGCTTCACCTTTACTTCTACTTTAAATGAAGAAGTATTACACACCTTAATTCCACCCTTTACGCTGCAGCTGTTAATCGAAAACTGTATCAAACATAATGTAGTTTCGTTGGATAAACCTTTGCACATCAGTTTATATGCGCAGGAAGGGCAAATTGTTTTGGAAAACCCTATACATTTAAAAACAGCCGATAACAACTCATTGGGTGTAGGGCTGAAAAATATTACGTTGCGCTATCAACACCTTCTGGAAAAGCCAATTGAAATTAGTAATAATGGCCAAATTTTTAAAATTAAACTCCCATTAATTCATGAACATCATCATCATTGAGGATGAGCTGAAAACAGCTAAATCACTCGAAAATATAATTTTGAGCCTGAGGCCCGATGTTAAAATAGTAGGGCAGTACCAGAGTATTGAAGGATCTGTAAAAGCATTATCAGAACAGCCACAGCCCGATTTAATATTTATGGATATTCAATTGGCAGATGGATTATGTTTTGAAATATTTAAACAGGTCAAAGTAAATAGCCCCATTGTGTTCTGCACGGCCTTTGATGAATATTCGTTAGAAGCTTTTAAACGCAATGGGATAGACTATGTATTAAAACCATTTTCCAAAACAGATATTCAGGAGGCCTTTCAAAAGGTAGACGGTTTGCAGAATTTTTTTCAGCAAAAGGTAATCCCCGATTTAAGTAATTTATTGATAAAATTGAGCAGTCCAGCAGGAAAAGAGAGCTTTTTAGTGTTTAAAAACCAAAAATACACCACTGTTCAAACCGAGAATATTGCTTTCTTTTATATTAGGAATGATGCTTCGACCATTATGTGCTTCGATAAACAGGAGTTTGCATTAAGTCAATCTCTTGATCAGATTACGGCATTGGTATCGTCTAAACAATTCTTCAGGGTCAACCGTCAATATTTAGTGAACTTTAAAGCCATTAAGGAGATAGAACATTATTTCTTAAGGAAATTGTTTGTTAAACTGGTGATTGAAACTCCGGATAAGTTGCTGATTAATAAAGAAAAAACGCCTGCTTTTCTTTCCTGGATGGAAGATAGATAAGAAAAACCCATCTTTATTTGCTTTATGGTAACAAGCCTGGTCAGAAACGGATATCTGTTTTCTGGCCTTTTTATTTAGGAATATCCAGTCAGTACTTCTGTCTTACTTACCGGCTTCCTGTCTGGTTCTTCCGCTAATTTGTCTGCTTCAGCTATTTTTGGCTAATCTGAGCACGCACACCAGCTTATTTTTGATCAAAAAAGAATAAGAATTATGAAAACACTAAAAAGAATAGCGATCGTAAATGCGGTCATTGTAGCGGTAATAGCACTTAGCGCATTTATTTGGGCTGGATCTGCACAAGAAAAAAAAGTAGAACAGCCTTTTAACGGAAAAGGCTTTGCCGTTTTGGAATTATTTACGTCTGAAGGATGTTCGAGCTGTCCGCCAGCAGAAGAACTATTGGCCAAAATAGAGAAAGAATCTAATGGGAAACCAGTATATGTGCTCGGATACCATGTAGATTACTTCGATAATTTAGGTTGGAAGGATGTTTTTGGAAGCCCTGAAAATACAAAAAGGCAAAAAAAATATAGTGCCTGGCTAAATGCACAGGTTTATACGCCTCAATTGGTAATTAACGGTGCTCAAGAATTTATAGGATCAAATGAAAGTGACGTGAGAAACGCTATTAACAAACAGCTTCTGAATAAACCGCATACAGCCAGTTTAGCCTTCGATACCAAAAGAGATGGAGAGGTACTGACCATAAATTACGAAGCGAAAGATACCCAGGCTAGCGACGATCTCCTTTTTGCACTGGTACAAAAGAGCGGTAGCACCGATGTACAACGTGGGGAAAATGCAGGACTTAAATTATCCCACGTCCAAGTTGTACGAAAAACCTTAACACTGTCGCTAAAGGATGCAAAATCTGGAACGGCAGTATTCACTATCCCTAAAGGCAGCAGTGCCGAAAAATGGGAAGTAATCGGCATGGTTCAGGGTAGAACAACAGGCGTAATTTCAGCAGTAAACGCATCAGCAACTTTTTAGTCATACTTATCATCATGGAAAATCATCAAAATACCACAACCAACAGTTTACTGGTTGGATTGGCAACGTTAATGTCGACACTTTTTCTGGTTAGCCCTCCATTTGAAAAAAATCCACAACAATGTGAAATGGTGCAAAGCATCGGAAAGAAAAAGCAGAAAGGACTGGAGAATGAGCCAGTTGTATAACATCAAATCTAGTCACCATCCATAAACAATTTTATTAGCTAGGAGGTCGCCATATATTTGGCGACTTTTCTGTTTAAAAACAATACGCGCTGCGCTTTCGCCACAAGCACATAGAGTGACAGCGTGTTCACTGCCTTTGACGTTTAGCTTTTGTATGGATTAGAATTCTGTGCCAGGTGAAATTTCTTATACCTTAATTCGATAATTAAGCTGCTGAAAATGAAAGAGCGTGCTTCACACTGCTCTCAAAACCAACCTTCTGGTTAGTAATTACACTCCTTTTTCATCCTTGCGAGGAGAAACAACAAAGCGTAATTTGCTTATTAAACCAAAAATAATCGAATTTAGGTTATTAGGAAACGAGCGGCTTGTGGTTTTGGCAATTACAGCCCCGCTTTTGGTTCGAGTTCCGATGAAGGATCGGAAGCTCTTCCCGACAATCGGGTTTATTTAACCTGGACTACTGCAAGAAACTCAAATCTTTCATCAACCAGTAATAAAAATCGGCTATTGTAAACAAACCATTGTTAACTAAACCCGACAGTAGCGAGCATCCCAATTATTTCAATCGGGATAAAGCGAATGGCGGGGCTACAGCACCCATGAAATGTTGCCCTTTCATTTCCTGAAATTAGAAGGATCTATACTTAATAATTGAACTCGATGATTAGCTACTGAAAATGAACTATCGTGCTTCACGCTGTCCTCAAAAACCAGCCTTCAGGTTAGTTACGCTTCTTTTTTCGTTCTTGCGAGGAGGATCGACGAAGCGCAATCTCTTTCTGCAGCTGATAAAACCCATAAAAATAATCGAATTCAGGTTTATATAATAAAAAAGGCGCTACTTGCGCCCTTTTTATGTGAAAAACTGATTTAACTAGAATTTATTCAAACCTAAACAGCAGTTAAATTTGAATGTTGGGTAGGGTAAAGTTTTTGGAACATCAGGTAGGTTGTTGTAACTATAGCAAAGGCTATAATGGCATCGGTAGTGGCTAGAGGACCGATCACAATTAGTTTTGAGCAGAAAGCAAAAATGATATCAAAGAATATCCCTGCAAATACCCATTCTTTTAACCTTAACAATTTGTTGGGGATCAGTAGAACCGTAATTCCGGCTAATTTAGCAACACCAAGTACATAAATAAAGTACGCTGGATATCCCAGTTCTAATGTAATGTCCCAAACAATGGGGTTTTTTGTGAGTTCACAAATTCCGCTGGTGCCAAACCATAACGAAGTTAGTGAGGCGCCGATCCAATAAATGGTTTTTGTTGTTTTAAGTGTCATAATATTTTTTTTTAAGTGTTACCCAAAAATGTTGCATAAACATTCCAGAAACCAGTTGAATGGATCTGAACCAGACAAATTAAATCCTGAGTTAGACAATTGAACCAATTTTATCGCCCCACAACAGCAAAAAGTGTTGGGCCAACCATAAACAGTTTACGTACAGTGTGGTTTGCAATCGCATTTATTTCCATTGGGATGGAAGCTAAATTTTCCTCACTGGTAAAACTTCAGGGCGATTAACCCGCATTTACATTTGTTACAGCACAAATATTCAACATATTCAGGACCTTGTTATGGTCGTATATTTTATTGGGCGGATATCTATTTCCTATACCTGATTTTAAATAGGTGAGGAATTGGGTTAAGGAAATCTTTCTGTAGGCGTAGGGTCAATTTCATTAAATTATAAAGAAAACAAAGGCATTGTCATCCTGAGCTTGTCGAAGGACAAATATTTTTTGTTTTCGACCAGTAAAGGTCTTCAACAGGCCATCAATTACGTATTTACAAAATCGGTCGTCATTTCGACTGAAGCGCAGCGAAATGGAAAAATCTTTTAACATAGCTTAAAGATTTCTCCACTGCGGTCGAAATGACGATACTTCCAAACCCATTATTTAATTAAGCTTACTGTGTTTTATGGAATAAATTACTCTGCGATTGACAGATTTCTATACAGGGTTCGTCATTCCGCGCAGGCGGAAATCTTAAAGCGCTTGTATTAAGATTATCTGCGATGAGCACTTCGTGGTTCCCAACCGAGTTGGGAATGACGATACCCAGAGGCTATTCATTCCTTAAAACCATTTCATTTATATTGATTTTTATACAATAAATTAAGCCTCAGGATGACAACTTCTAATGATATAACTTCTCCCCGCAAAAAAAAAAGCGACATCACTGTCGCTTTTTAATTCTTTTTGTTTCATTATTTTATTTTGCCAATGCAACAGTTTGCAATGCATTTGTATCTGGGTTACTCATTTCTGTTGTGAGTGCAGCAAATCTGTCAAGATTTAATTTTGGTGTTTTACCCATTACCAAAGTATGTTTTTCAGTAGCACCGCTCAGTTTTAAATCGGCATTATTTTCGATTACAGTATATAAACTTTCTGTATCAGAATTGATTTCTGCAACCGCATTTCCACTTAAAAATACCTGAAGATATTTTAAATCCAATTTGCCAAGCGTTTTTATAACAGCATGATCAGATGCCTTAACCCTGTAGATATTATTAACATACAGGGTAATTTTGGCCACTTCTTTATCTTCTGAACTGATTTTTAATGCATATCCATCCTGGATTACTTTTACTTTGCCAGTATTGTCATCATTGTAGCTAATACCTTCTTTCTCTCTTTGAATTAAGGTAACTTCTACATTTCCGCTTACGATAACCTGGTTAATATTTTTAGGCGCAGAAACTTTGGTTGGTTGTTTCTCATCAGCCATTACGCTTGTAGAGAAAATAGCAGAACTTAAAACGATAGCTGCTAATACTGATTTTGTTAGGGTTTTGATTGAGGTTTTCATAATGCTGTTATTTATATATTTTCAATTAATATTTTGTGATTGTTTTGTAGATAAGACGCCCTTATCCCAAAAACGTTGCAGTAGAAATGCCGCTATTATACCAACACAGCTAAATTGTCGACGAACTGGATTTAAAAACTGCTCAATGGCCGATTTATTTTTGGATTCGATTGGCATGAGCTTCTGTTTATTCAGTTTTCCTCACCATCGCTGATTCTGTTAATACAAACTTAATGGTCAGATTTTATATTATCTTTAAACAAGAATTCTCAAATGCTCACCTGTAAGTTATTCAGTTAATTAGGAGAGAGGGAAATCTTAAAATTTAATTTTTTTGACCAAATGATTTGAATAATATGAGAAGTACAAAATCTAGCTACCTGGCTTTTTTTATTTGCCTGATTTATATCGGTTTTTGTGGTTTTATGTCTGATAAACAAGTATATCCACGTTTAGGTATTGTATCTGGTTTAACACAGGATAGTTTGGCTTATGCCTCAGGTTTTAAAATGATTGGCGAATCGGTTCCGAAGATGCTTTCACCTGCATTAACAGATGATCAGTTTAATGCTAATTTAAAAAAGATTAAAGCTGCAAAATGTAAAGTATTAACCTGTAACCTTTTTTATCCGGCAAGCATGAAAATAGCTGGACCCGATGTAGACGAGTCAAAGGTTTTAACCTATACTGAAACTGTTCTTTCAAGGGCTCAGCAGGCCGGAATTAAGTTTATTGTTTTGGGAAGCTCTGGTGCAAGGAGTATTCCGGCAGATTATAATATTGTAAAAGCAAAAACTGATTTTATTAGTTTATGCAAAAAACTGGGGCAAATTGCAGGTAAATACAAGGTTGTAATCCTGTTAGAAAACCTCGAGACTACAGAAACTAACTTCATCACTTCGTTAAAGTCGGCAGCGGAGATCGTAAGGGAGGTTGATCACCCAAATTTCAGGCTTAATGTTGATATATTTCATATGATGCGGGAAGGAGAATCACCAAATGAAATTGTTGCAGCTGGAGAACTGGTTGCATTTTCGGAGGTTGCCGAAAAACAAAACCGGTCATTACCTGGTGTTATGGGCGACGACTTTAGGCCCTATTTAAGAGCCTTGCATAAAATAAATTATAGAGGTTTCATTTTTATGGAAGGAAGCATCAAAAACGCTGCTACCGAAATGCCGCTTGCTTTCAAATATCTTTCTGCTCAGATTGCGGAAGTATATTCAGAAAAGAAAACAGATTAATTTATTTCTCATCCCTCTTAAATATAACCTGCTATTATTTAGATAATGACACCAGCGATTGCATGCTTAATTTTTCTGCAGTCTTATCAATATTTGGTAAACGCATTTTTGCCACGCTGGTTTCAACAGTTAAAGATGGGTTTTCATTTTTAGCAAGTGAAGCGATGTCTCTCACGGTGCTCGATAACATTTTAAGCGTAAGCATAAATTGACGGTCGATATTCCTGATTTTTTGAAGATCGACGTTTGGACTAAAGTGTTCTATATTTGAACGTTCACTTTGGTTGAATTGGATGCTATCTAAAAGAACCAGTTTGTCTGTAATTTGGGTCAATACTTCATCCGAAAGATTTAACCCCTGTATGCCTATTACCCTGTTGTTTTTTACATAATAATCTAAGCCATTAAAACTAATGAGGCTTAAGTTATTCCTGTTGATGATGTATTCTGCTTTTGGAAGGTTGTTTTTTGAACGATTTTATTAAATGCACTGCGCTGAGCAGCTAGTCGTTCAATCACATCGTTTCCATTCAATCTGTCTATATTCTCGAAAATATCAGGTTTTGTTTGTTTGTTTTGAGCAAGAACACCAATAGATAAGCAAGAAAATGAGGTGATTAAAAGAAATCCTAGAGCGGTTGATTTGGCACTTTTCATGCAACAAAGATACATTCATTATTGCTTAAGCTAAACTTTTTGTATGTTTAATATTACGTTTTTAGATGGTTTTTGAAATTTATTTGATGATAAAAGTCAATTTTTTATTTAACTGTTATTTAATACTTAAGAAATACACATAATTGTGTGGCTTTGCAGTTTGAAATTTTCTGAAGCCGAACTTGTAATTAAATTTTAATTCTACGTTTTTTTGTGCTTTGGAAATAGATCAATACTTTTGATTTTACGATATCTGGTATCGCCCCATTATTGATGATTCAACTCGACTTTTTCTTTAATCTGCCTAATGGCGATATCATGCATTTTCAGCTTATCCAGCTTTCCAGAGATGAGCCGTGGACTGTGCTCGACCAAAATCAGGTATTGGCAAGGATAGCAAAAGAAGAGGAGGGATGGAAACAATTGTCAGGTAAGGCCTTATCTGAAGAAATATTACAAAATATAGGACTGTTTATTGACCGGCAGCAGTATCAAAAATTGCCGAATGAGATTAAATTGAGATGGCCAAAGCTTGTTGAGGAAATTATAGTGAAGTCGGATTCTGAATATATGGTAATCTGCAAACCTTTTGTAAATTTCAGATCATTCGAAAAAATGTTTGAAAAATTTGTACCAGCCATGATAAAGGATGAGTGGGTAATCAATTTTAAAGTTTACAGTCATGATTTTGATGAGGATTTTTTTAAGCTACTTAGCCGCAAGGATGAAAAATCCAGTTATCAACCTATTCAAAAATGGTAATTATAATTTTCCTTTATTAGATTGGTATGGCCTAAGTTTTATAGGAGCGTTACTATAATGTTAATTCTGCACCGCTAACTATATGTATTTTTGTTGCGGCAAGTCCCCTTGCTGTAAGCTCGATTTCAAATGAAACTTCATCATTGAGCCTGATTTCTTCCTGGAGATCCAATAAAAAGAATTGAATTTCCTGCTCATTTTCATCTTTAATAATACCATGTCCACCATTTTGGTCTACACAA
Source organism: Pedobacter sp. W3I1 (assembly GCF_030816015.1). Lineage (NCBI taxonomy): Bacteria > Pseudomonadati > Bacteroidota > Sphingobacteriia > Sphingobacteriales > Sphingobacteriaceae > Pedobacter > Pedobacter sp. W3I1. Next base: position 4,117,539 of record NZ_JAUSXN010000001.1, on the reverse strand, counting down.
CATATTTTACCCTTCCTCATCTTAATCTGTTTAGTAAAGATTTTACATAATTCATCAATGAAAAATTATGTAGTATTAGAACGGATATGTAGTAATAATATTGTTACATTTAATAAAAATAAGTAATAATTTTTTCTTATACGGAAAATTATGTTAAGGGGTGTTTTTATGTCAGACCAATTTGATTGTTAAACAGGGATAGTTTGTTCAGTTTTTTTATCTTCAGATTCTATTATTAATGCATTTAAGGAAATATTGATGCTTAAAGTATAAAAACCTTCTTCGTCAATTCCTGCGGTCATTTCGGCATTTTGATGGTAAGCATATTTTAGTCGGTTACTGATATTATCCATTCCTGAGCCAAAGCCTACCTTGCTTTTTATCGATCTCGGTAAATTACGGCTTTCGATACGCAGTTTGCCATCAAAAGTGTAAACATCTATAGTAGCCTTATTTTCTATATCATTAAGGTTTCCATGTTTAAACATATTTTCCAAAATAGTAAGTAAAACAAGTGGAATTAATTTAATTTCACCAAGATCAGGCCCGCTGGCAAGCTCAATATAAATTGCGCCTTGAGTAATACGATGCAAACCGATCAGGTTTTCGCACTGCGAAATTTCCTCACTCAGGTATACGTAGCCTTCATTGTGCTGAGTATTAGCGGCAAAACGCATCATATCAGAAAGATAAAGCATTACTTTGGCATCTTCAGGAGAGTAGGCACTTAGTTTTTGGTGTACAAACTCAAATGTATTAAAAAGCAGATGCGGATTAATCTGTGCTTTCATAAAAGCATTCTTAGACATCGCTAGTTCCTTATCCATTTTTTCCTTATCAATAAGCATTTGAAAACGCTGTTTTTCAATACGGGATTTCTCTGATTTTTCTCTGATGAACCGTTTTAAGAAATAATAACCTGTAGAAAAGATAAGGAAAAACGAACCTCTGTAAAGTACCCTAGATATTCTAATTCTGAGACTTGGCATTTTTCCTGGTAAAATATTGGTGTAAGTATTTAACAGAATGTCAACGCCAGTAACTACACCCAAATAAATCAAGATTGTCAAGATAACAACTAACGGAACCTTCCATACGGCTCTGTTAGGGAACGCTGTTGCTTTTTCTATCAGCAACGCATAGGTGTAAAATAAGGTGATATTAATAGCATAATGAATAGCATAGTTGCCGAATGTTCCTAAAATACCGGCAAAAAAAAGGACCATAAGAGTTTCCCAGATTATAAATACAGACCAGGCAATTAAGTGTATCCGGTAAGTAGACAACCAGTTCTGTAACATACTGTTACTCCATTTTAACCTATTCATAAAGACTTATTTACTATTTGTGTAACAACTAAAGTTATAGAGTGCTATCGCCGCTAGTTTTCGAAAAAAAAACAATTATGAAAACTCTAAAATTAGCTAAAAGAACACTTTTTGTATTTAAAAAACAATTTATTGGAAATGCCGGAAAAACTACAGTTACCTCAGACCCAACTACTTTAACAGTCACTGTAAGCACGGGCATAATTTAATATCTAGTGAATGTTTTCGTCAGTAGCCGTTATTTTTTACGGCTACTGATGATTAATCTTTCAGAAATAAAACTTTTAAATTCATTATAATAAATATCACCAACGGTAAAGCTAATGTGGTTGTTCATGGTAATTCGGTTACCATCCACATATAAAATCTTATCAATGGCAACAATATAACCACGGTGTAACTGTATAAAGCCATTTTTAATGCTAAGCTGTTCCCGAACATCTTTTAAGCTTAAGTAAGCAATAATTACTTTTTCTACGGTATGTATCTTGATGTAATTGTGAAAACTTTCAAAAGCAATAATATCTCCATATTTAACCATTACCGCACGGTGTTCCTCTTCTTTATTTTTAACCAGAAAGTAATCTTCGTTGGCACCACCGGTCATTTCCTGTCCAAAAAGACGGGTAATGGTGGTGGCAAATTTGGCGTAGCTGTATGGTTTAAGCAAATAAGCATCTCCTGCAGCTTCAAAAGCATCAAAAGCGTATTCCTGGTGAGAAGTAGTAAAGATAAGCTTTCTGGTTTTGGAACGGATGGCCTTGGCCAGTTCCAGGCCAGAAATCTGGGGCATTTCCACATCCATAAAAATTACATCGACCGTTTCTGAACTCGTTAAATCCCTTAAGGCAGTAATTGGATCAGTATACTGCTGGACCAGTCGCATATTTGGAGTATCCTCAATATATTTTTGTAGCCCCGTTAAGGAACTAAACTGGTCATCTATGGCTATGCACTTAATCATCTTCAAAAATCTGTTTCTCTTATAACGAAATTACGCCTTTTCGTACCGAAAAGGATACTATCTGTACGGATTAATTTTAAGTCTTTTCCTTATTTACTAATTTAAGGGAAATGTGTCAATTAAATTTACAAGATGCGGGCAATAGCTACAATCCATAAAAATACCTCAGAATACCTATAAAAAATATACTCCGCCTTTAATGGATTTGCTAATTAAATTATAAGTTTTAATCAAGCTAAGAGCGCAGATTTGTACGTTTTGTTACAGGAATATATATACTCCTACAGCCCTGTAGCGGGAGCTGTCTATTTAGCATTTTCATTTTTGCATAGCTACCTTACTACGCGCTGTACTGATTATGTTGGCTAAACGTCATTTATATTCATTTAAACAAGACTTGGTTTTATTAAAGATATTTTTGCAGCATAGATTTTATCCCTTTAATTTATGGCTGATCACTTATTGAAAAATGTACTTTATTCCGTTCTCGATCTTGCAACCGTTTTAGACGGTTTTACTGCTGCAGATACCTTTAAAACAAGTCTCGATTTAGCTAAACAGTCTGAAACTTTAGGTTATGCACGTTACTGGTTTGCCGAACACCATAACATGGCTGGTGTAGCCAGTTCGGCAACGGCGGTGCTTATTGGTTATATTGCTGGTGGCACCAATAGCATCCGTGTAGGCTCCGGAGGCATTATGCTGCCCAATCACGCACCCTTAATTGTTGCAGAACAATTTGGTACATTGGCTTCGCTTTATCCCAACCGTATCGATCTGGGCTTGGGCAGGGCACCTGGAACCGATCAGGTTACGGCAATGGCCATCCGCGGCGAAAACTTTAGTGCTGTTCATAGTTTCCCCAGGGATATTGACAAACTACAACAGTTTTTTTCGGCTGATAATAATCGTGCTAGCGTAAGAGCCATTCCGGGCGAAGGATTGGATATTCCGATCTGGATTTTGGGCTCGAGTACGGATAGTGCACGCTTGGCAGCAGAGAAAGGACTTCCTTATGCTTTTGCCAGCCATTTTGCACCGGCCTATTTTGAACAGGCAATTTCCATTTATAGAAATAACTTTAAACCCTCTGCATTTTTACAGGAGCCTTATGTAATGGCCTGTGTAAATGTGGTTGCTGCAGATACCGATGCAGAAGCAGAACGTTTATCAAGCTCAGTAAAGCGCATGTTCTTAGGTGTAATTACAGGCAAAAGAGAATTGTTAAAGCCTGCAGTTGATGATATTAATGCTTATTGGGATCAGTTGGAAAAAGAAGCTGTAGAACAGATGCTGTATTATTCTTTTATTGGTAGCGCCGAAACCATTAAGGAAAATTTAGAAAATTTTGTTGCAAAATATGGCGTAAACGAGGTTATGAGCACCTCGCATATTTACGATCATCAGGCAAAATTGGATTCGAATAAAATTTTTGCAGGGTTGTTTGGGTAATTGCAAGTCATATCAATCGCGTCATGTCCCGCTGATATCGCTGATTTACGCGGAACCTATTGCATTTTACCATTAAGCAATTAAGGACATTAAGACTCTATTGTAAATATCCGCGGCAACCTAATTAAATCTGCGGGAACTCAATCGCGTCATGTCCCGCTGATATCGCTGATGCGCGCAGAACTATTGCATTTACCATTAAGCGGTTAAGGACATTAAGACTCTATTGTAAATATCTGCGACAATCTTCTTAAATCTGCTGGAACTCAATCGCGTTTTGTCCCGCTGATATCGCTGATTTACGCAGAACCTATTGCATTTTATCATTAAGCAGTTAAGGACATTAAGACTCTTTTGTAAATCATCTGCGGCAATCTTATTAAATCTGCGGGAACTCAATCGCCATATGCTTCCCGCGGATATCGCTGGATTACGCAGAACCTATTGCATTTTACCATTAAGCAGTTAAGGACATTAAGACTCTATTGTAAATCATCTGCGAGAATCTTCTTAAATCTGCGGGAACTCAATTGCGTTTTGTCCCGCTGATATCGCTGATTTACGCAGAACCTATTGTATTTTACCATTAAGCAGTTAAGGACATTAAGACCCTATTGTAAATATCTGCGACAATCTTAAATCTGCGGGAACTCAATTGCGTTATGTCCTGCTGATATCGCTGATTTACGCAGAACCTATTGCATTTTACCATTAAGCAGTTAAGGACGTTAAGACTTTATTGTAAATCATCTGCGAGAATCTTCTTAAATCTGCGGGAACTCAATCGCGTCATGTTTCCCGTGGATATCGCTGATTTACGCAGAACTATTGTATTTTACCATTAAGCAGTTGAGGACATTAAGACTCTATTGTAAATCATCTGCGGCAATCTTTTTAAATCTGCGGGAAAATAATCATGTAATGTTTCCCGCTGATATAGCTAATGCGTGCAGAATCCTTTCCATTCTCCATCTTACATTTTCCATCCCTTATCATCTACTCTTTAAGATTTATTAATACTAAGGGAACATTGGGCTCTTAGCTTTGCCCTTATAAAGCGGCATCCCTTGAACAATTCATTATTTTCATCTTTACAGCTTGGAGACCATCAGGCCATGGAAGAAATTTACCAGAACTACTGGGAGGATGTTTTTGATACTGCCTTTAAAAAAACGGGGGATGAGGCACTTGCACAGGATATTACACAGGAAATTTTTATATCCCTTTGGGAGAACCGTGCAGCAATTAACCTAACTGGAAGTCTTGGAGCTTATCTGCATGGCGCTGTAAAATATAAAGTGATTAATTATTTCAGGTCGGGTAGCGTTAAGGAACAGCATCAAAGCTCACTTACAGCCCTAATGAATGAGCAATATCCTGCTGCAGCTGATGATAAACTGATTTTAAAAGAACTTCATTTAGAAGTTGATGCCGCCATTGCACTTTTACCAGAAAAAATGCAATTAGTATTCTCCATGAGCCGAAAGCAAGAAAAATCCATCAAAGAAATAGCTTCAGAACTTGATGTTTCTGTTCAAACCGTAAAAAACCAGATTTCTTCAGCGTTAAAATTGCTCAAAAAAAGTCTTTCCTATATACTATTCATTGCGGCTTTAATCGGCTTAACATAAAGTTAATTTATAGATAACATTTTTGGTTAGTACCGATCTGCTTTTCAACTGACATGTATTTAAATGACAGAAGAACAGGCAAAGGAGTTGCTGCAGAAATATCTCGATAAGCGAGTAAATCCGCAAGAGCTAAAAAAAGTTGAAGAGTGGTATGCCACGCTCAATCAGGAGCGTATTGAATTGGCAGCCGATCGGAAAGCAGCGATAGGGGAACAAACGCTTGTTCGCCTTCAGGCCGCTATGCGCCAAAAGCCAAAACATGATAAAGTATTCAAAATCCAGTCTTTTGTCAGAATTGCTGCCACTGTACTCCTCATCATTACACTGGGAATAAGCATTTGGAAACTCAATACCAAAGTGAAGCCTGAAAATCAGGTCACCGTAGTTACGGGAAATACAGACCGGAAGCGCATTACTTTATCAGATGGTTCAGTGGTTTTATTAGGTCCGTCTGCAAAACTTTGCTATCCAAAAGCATTTGCTTCAAACAACCGCCAGATCGCATTAAAAGAAGGCGAAGCTTTTTTTGAGATTGTTCATCAGGAAAAAAGGCCATTTACGGTACACACCACATCTGGGGTCGACATCAGTGTACTGGGTACTTCTTTCAGCGTTAAGTCGTATCGGGCCAGTAAACACATCGAAGTTGCGGTAGTTACCGGAAAAGTGGCTGTAAGCAACAAAAAAGGAAATCTGGGCACTTTGATCAAAGATGAGTTTTTAACCTATGATAAAAGTGCCGGTAGGGTTGCCATTGGCAAAACCAAAGCTATGACCTTTATCGAACTCGCTTTTGACGGTGCAAGCTTAGAACAAGTCATTAACAAACTCCAGTATGTGTACAGCATCAGGATTTCGCTGAGCGATAGTGCTTTGAGCAAACTTAAAAGTACAGCCGTTTTCAGTAGCAGGCAATCGCCGGAAGAGATTTTGGATATCATCTGCAGCTTGCATCACCTTAAATTCAACGGATCAAAAAATCATAAAACATTTAATATATACAGATGAGATGAGCAGGTAATATAGAGATACTTAACGGTACCAGTTAGACTGGCCACCGAAATCTTTCTTTCTGGCGAAAGAGCCAGTGTAATTAAAAGCTTTAAAAAAACAAATCAAACAAATGAAACCAACCTCCGCTAAGAGGATATCAGCTCTTTATAAGATCATGAAATACTCATGTTTAACATTTTCAATCCTCTGCATATTTTGCAGCTCAATCCTGGCCTCGGCAGGTATGGCGCAAAAGCTAGAGAAAACTACCGTCAGCATTACGATTAGCAAAGGCCGTAAGATGACCGAAATTATCAAAGAAATCGAGTCGCGCACCGGACTTAGCTTTGTGTACAATCCCGATCAGTTACAACAGAAAAACACATTTGTAAGCGGTGATTTTACCACAGAGCCTGTAAGGTCACTATTGGATAGGCTTGGATTACAGGTTTTAGAAAAAGGCGAATATGTTATTTTAAACAACGCCGTTCAGAATAAACCAGACCGGATTATCACCGGGATTGTGCGCGATTCAACAGGTTTAGTACTTCCTGGTGTTTCGGTGAAGGTACTGGGTACGCAAAGCGGAACAGTAACCGATGGCAATGGTGCTTATCGCATTGAAGTAGGTGCTGATGCGGTATTATCGTTCTCTATGATCGGTTACCGTACCAGAGAGGTGAAAGTTGCTGAAAATCAGATGATTAATATGGTGCTGAGCGAAGAACGTTCGATGCTTGCCGATGTGGTGGTGGTAGGTTATGGAACACAAAAGAAAGAAACCTTAACAGGTGCAATCAGCATTGTTGGACTGGATAAACTTTCTTCACGTTCACTGAATAGCGTAGGAGAGGTATTGGCCGGAAAATCTCCTGGGGTAATGGTAACTAACGAGGGTGGTGATCCAACTTCTGCTCCACGCATCAATATCCGCGGTGCGGGAGGTATTAACGGAGAAAACGTATTATACGTTATTGATGGATCTATATTTTCGGGCACACCACAGCTCAATCCTAATGATATTGAATCTATTTCGGTGTTAAAAGATGCATCTGCAGCCATTTATGGTGCCCGGGCATCAGGAGGAGTGGTATTGGTCACCACCAAAAAAGGGAAGAGCGGTAAAATGCAGATTAGTTTCGATGCCAAACTGGGACAACAAAGCGCATGGAAGAAATTAGAGCCATTAAATGCGCAGCAACGTGCACAGGTCGCCGCAACTGCAGCCAAAAACGGTGGTACAACTATATTGCCGGCTTTCGATCCTACGAAATATCCTGATGGGCAGATTACCCGCACCAATTGGATGGATGAAGTTTTTAGAGATGGAATGTTACAGGATTACAATGCCGCAATAAACGGTGGTAGCGAGAAATCTAATTATTACCTCAGTTTCAATTACCGTAATGCAGAAGGCATTGTGCTAAATACCAAAACCAAACGCTATAATTTTAGGATCAATACCGAGCATGAGGTAACCAATTGGTTAAAAGTTGGCGAAAACTTATCGTATAGCAGCACCAATGGAAATGGCGCAAATACGAGCAGCGATTATACGGGGGCCTTACTTTCGGCTATTTATTATCCAACCAACGGAACGCCATATAATGCCGATGGCAGCTTTGCCGGTTTACCTGGCGGACAATATGCAGGCGATTATGGCGATATTGTGAATCCGGTTGCCGATCTGCAACGTATTGATATCAACAATCCTGTAAATGTGCTTGTGGTTAATCCTTATGCCAACATTAAACTTGCAAAGGGTTTAACCTTCAGGTCTAACTTAAGCATAACTAAAACCGATGCTGCATTTAAAAGCTTTACACCAAAAAGGCCTGAGGTAGGAAAGCCGGTATTAAGCAATAGTTTACAGGAAAGCAGCAGTCGTGCCAACGATTTTCTTGCTGAGCAGGTTTTAAGTTATAAAGTAACCTTTGGAAGTCACCAATTAGATCTTACCGGTGGTTATTCTTTCCAGAAAACTAAAAGCAATAGCTTATCAGCTTCAGGAGCAGGTTTTGATGACGAATCGCCTCAATACAGGTACCTGGTTAACGCAACAGTTATTCAACCCTCTGTTAGCGGTATGTATGAACAGGCACTTTCTTCATTATTTTTAAGGGCCAATTATAATTACAAAGAAAAATATCTATTGTCTTTAATCGGCCGCCGTGATGGATCATCGCTGCTTAGCAAAAATAACAGGACGAAAAATTACGGGTCAGCTTCGCTCGGTTGGGTTGTAAGTAAAGAAGATTTTCTTAAAAACGCAACCTGGTTAAACGAACTGAAACTAAGGGGCAGTTACGGTATACTAGGTAATTTAGGATCGCTTAATGCTTCAGCAGTAAATCCATTGTTAAGTGCCACCCAAAGTTATTTCGGGCAAACACCAACTTTACAGAATGGTTATGTACAGACTGTTTTGGCTAACAAAGATTTAACATGGGCAGAATCAAAACAAACAAACTTTGGTCTTGATATGGCAGTTCTGGGCAGATTAAGCCTTAATGCTGATTATTTTATTAAAGAAACCAATAAGATGATCTTAACCAGGTCGCTACCTGGAACAGCGGGTTTAAATACGCAGACCATTAATGCAGGTATTGTAAAAGATAAAGGCATAGAACTGGGTTTAACTTATAATAGCGATAAAAATGCAGCATTTACCTATGGCGTAAACGCTACTTTAACCAAAATTAACAACAAAGTACAAGAACTGGCACCGGGATTGGAAAACATTGCTGTGGGTACCAACTTCCGTAACGAGCTTGCGCCGCTTACCATTAGGGTTGGCCAACCTTTGTACAGTTACTACGTGTTAAAAACGGATGGTCTTTTCCAGAGTCAGGCTGAAGCTGATAACTATAAAAATGCTAAAGGAACTAAGATTCAGCCGAATGCAAAAGCAGGCGATTTTAAGTTTGTTGATCTCAATGGCGATGGATCTATTGATGGCAAAGACCGTTATTTCGCTGGCAGTGCTTACCCTGATTTCTCTTACGGACTGAGCTTTAATGCAAGTTATAAAAACTTCGATTTCAACATTTTTGCGCAAGGTGTACAGGGTAATAAATTGTTTAATGCGGTAAAACGTACTACTTACAGTGCGAGTGGACCATCTTACAATAAACTTGTTGGGATCCTCGATGCCTGGTCACCAGAGAACCTAGGTGGTAAAGTGCCGATTATTTCAACAAGTGATGCCAATGGGAACTTTAATGCTTCCGATTTTTATATCGAAGATGGTTCTTACCTGCGTATCCGTAACGTAACCTTAGGTTACAGTTTGCCAAAAGCGCTGACTAATAAATTAAAAACCGGAGTGGTAAGAATTTATGCTACGGCAAACAATCTCTTTACCATTACTGATTATTCAGGCTTCGATCCGGAAATCGGAATGGATAACAACGGATTGGATGTTGGTCGTTATCCTCAGGCACGAAGCTTTATCCTTGGTTTAAGTGTTAATCTCTAATCACAAAACAACAATGAAAACAAATTTAAAATATATGGCATTTGCCGCACTTGCTTTTTTCTCTTCCTGTACAAAAGAGCTTGATATTGCACCAGAAGGATCTCCATCGGCACAAAATTTCTGGAAAACGAAAGAAGATGCCATAAAAGCAGAAGCTGGGATGTATGAAAATTATAATGCAGAAGACTTTTACGGTCGTGGGATGTTCTGGTTTATCAATGCCAGCGATGATATGGTTACCGGACGTAACAAACCAGAGGCTGATAATATCAAAAACTTTAACCGTACCTATGTTGGCGGAGGTTATACCGAAACCCAATGGAGCATGCGTTATGCCATCATCAAACGCGCCAACGATATCATTATCAATGTGCCCGCCATCCCAATGGATGAAGCCCTGAAAAAGCAGATTATTGGCGACGCTTATTTTAACGCCGGATTGGTTTACTTCCAGTTGGCCGCCAATTACGGTAACGATAAAGCTGGAGTGCCGATTGTAACACCAGAGAGTGATCCTTCCCAGCCCATTGCCCGTGCAAAAAATGTGAATGAAAACTATGATTATATCATTTCACTTTTATTAAAAGCTGCCGATAACCTTCCCTTATTTTCGGCAATGAAACCTGCCGATTATGGCAAAGCGCACAAAACTGCTGCATGGGCTTACCTGTCTAAAGTGTACCTGTACAAAAAAGATTATGCCAATGCCGCTAAATATGCTGATATGGTCATCACTTCAGGTCAGCACGATTTAGTGAACACAGGTTTTGCAGATGTATTCAAAGCAGCTAACAACTGGTCAAAGGAATATATCTGGTCGGTGGTGTGTACGCCAAGCGGTGGCGGAACAGGCTGGGGCAGTAAGCTCCCGGGCGTAATGTTAACCAATAAAGCCTGGGGTATTTACAATGGTTGGGGTTATTATCTGCCAACTAAAGAACTTTACGATTCTTATGAAACCAGCGATCAGCGCCGTGAAGCCACTATTTTAAAGCCTGGTGATAAATTTATGTTCTTTGGTGCTGAACGTAGCTTTACAAAAGATGCGGGAGCGACTTCAAACTACCAGTTTAAAAAATATATGGAGCCGTTTTCATACGCTAATCCAATTCCAACGCATGTTAATCCTAACGGCGACAATGGTACAACAGATTTAAATGTACCCTTAATGCGTTATGCTGAAGTATTGCTAATCAAAGCAGAAGCTGCAATTAGCCTGAGCGGTGCAGGTGCCGGCGATAGCGAACTGAACAAAATCAGACTACGTGCAGGTTTAGCCGCCAAAACAGGAATGACGATTGACGACCTTAAGCGCGAACGCCGTAATGAACTGGCCGGAGAATGGGCTGATCGTCACCGCGATTTGGTAAGATGGGGCGATGCACAGGCTGCTTATGCAAAACCTTTGCACGATTTTGATGGGAGCGTAATCTGGCCAGCCAGAACTTTCAACCCACAGGTACACAATGTATGGGCAGTACCGCAAAGAGAAATTGATAACAGTGCTGGTGTAATTAAACAGAATGAGGGATGGTAAAACCGAATAAACTGATCCTCTTTTTATTATTGGGTTTAGGTGTACATTCAGTTTCTGCGCAGCAGAAACTGAATGCCGGTAACGGACACAGTCATAATGATTATAAGCAGCAAATTCCTTTATTGGAGGCTTATTATGCTGGTATGGGATCTATCGAAGCAGATGTGTTTTATCGTAATGGAGAGTTGTTTGTTGCACACGACAGCAGCGAAATCACTTCAGGCAAAACATTGAAAAAATTATATATCGATCCATTGGTGGCATTTTTTAAAGATCATGCCAACCATCCTTATGCTGATCCGAAACAAAAACTTCAAGTGGTAATCGATATAAAGGAGGATTATGAACACGTCATTCCGAAATTACTGGCCGATTTAAAAGGTAATGAATTTGTTTTCGATCAACAGATCAATCCTTCAGCCATTAAAATTGTAATGAGTGGAGCCGTTCCACCCGCCGAAAAGTTTAAGGATTATCCATCACTCATCAGTTTCGATGGACGTCCTGCAAATCAATACACAAGTGAACAGTTAATGCACGTTGGGATGATCAGCGATGATATTTCCCATTATTCGGTATGGAACGGAAAAGGCACTCCAACACCAACCGATTTAGAAAAAATGAAAGCGGTAATTGCCAAAGTACATGCAATGGGTAAACCTTTCCGTTTTTGGGCAACCAAAGATAGCCCGAACAGCTGGAAAGAATTGGAACATATGGGCGTTGATTGGATCGGTACAGATCATCCGGTATTGCTAAAAGATTTTTATCAAAACAGGGCTAAGCTCGAGTACAGCAATCCGAAGGCATATCAGCCTTATCAGCCAACTTACAAAAGCGACGGATTAAAAACCAAAGCCAAAAATGTAATTCTTTTAATAGGAGATGGCATGGGGCTGGCACAGATTCAGGCAGGCTTGAGTGCTAATTTTGGTCAATCCAATATCATCACGATTAAACACCTGGGCCTTTCACGTACTGAAGCTTCCAATTCAGATTTTACTGATTCTGCAGCAGGTGCAACGGCTATGGCTACAGGGCATAAAACCAATAACCGCTACATCAGCGTCGATTCTACGGGTAAAGCACTTCAATCTATTCCTGATATTTTAGCTCTTTATGGTCTTACAAGTGGGATCATCAGCAGTGGCGATATTACCGATGCTACGCCTGCAGCATTTTATGCTCATCAGCTTGAACGATCCATGACGAAGGAAATTGCAGCCGATTTTCAGAACAGTCATGTTGATGTTTTAGTTGGTTCGAAACGCAAAAGTTTTACCGAGAATCCAGATCAAAAACTGATGGATAAAATTTCGGCCAGGGGTTATGCACTGCAGAAAGACCTAAAAAGTTTTGTTGCCTCAAATGCAGCTAAACAAGTAGTACTTTTAGACGATTCTGCTACCCGGAAAATATTGGAAGGCCGGGGAGAAATGCTGAAGACTTCGTTCTTAAAAACGGTTGAATTGCTCTCGAAAAATAAAAAAGGATTTTTTATCATGGCAGAAGGGGCACAAATCGATCACGGCGGGCATGCAAACGATTTGCCTTTCGCGGTAACCGAACAACAAGATTTCGACCGCCTGGTGGGTGAAGCCTTAAAGTTTGCCGATTTGGATGGGGAAACGTTGGTAATTGTAACTGCCGATCATGAAACCGGAGGACTGTCGCTCCTGGATGCCTCTTACAGAAAAGGAACCGTTCGGGGTAATTTCAGCACAGATGATCATACCAATATCATGGTGCCTGTATTTGCCTATGGTCCCGGTTCGGAAGCCTTTATGGGTGTATATCCTAACCATCAGATTTTTTATAAAATCATCGAAGCTTATCGTTTAAAGAAAACTCAATAATAAAAATGCAATAGGTTCTGCGTAGATCAGCGACATCAGCGGGAAACATGGAGCGATTGGTTTCCCGCAGATTTAAGAAGATTCTCGCAGATGATTTACAATAGAGTCTTAATGTCCTTAACTGCCTAATGGTAAAATGCAATAGGTTCTGCGTAAATCAGCGATATCAGCGGGACATGACGCGATTGAATTCCCGCAGATTTAAGAAGATTCTCGCAAATGATTTACAATAGAGTCTTAATACCCTTAATTCCTTAATGGTAAAAAATGCAATAGGTTCTGCGTAGATCAGCGACATCCGCGGGAAACATGGAGCGATTGGTTTCCCTCAGATTTAAGAAAATAATCGCAGATGATTGACATTCATGTCTTAATGTCCTTAATTACTTAATGGTAAAAATGCAATAGGTTCTGCGTAGATCAGCGATATCAGCGGGACATGGAGCGATTGGTTTCCCGCAGATTTAAGAAGATTCTCGCAGATGATTTACAATAGAGTCTTAATACCCTTAATTACTTAATGGTAAAAATGCAATAGGTTCTGCGTAGATCAGCGATATCAGCGGGACATGACGCGATTGAATTCCCGCAGATTTATGAAGATTCTCGCAGATGATTTACAATAGAGTCTTAATGTCCTTAACTGCTTAATGGTAAAATGCAATAGGTTCTGCGTAAATCAGCAATATCAGCGGGAAACACCGTGAGATTGCTGATTTTAATAAGATAGCCGCAAATGTTGTGTTACTGAATTTACCACGGAAAAGGTACACAAATTGATATACCGTCTGATTAGTATGCCCGTTATTACCGTAATTTTACCCTTTTTGCATCTGACAATAGGAATTGAGGCCTGCATTGTTAACATTTGTACAGCCTATCTTAATTTGCCTATGTATTACAGCTGTGCAATTGTTGATGATGAACAGCACGCGATTGATGTACTTCACGACTATATTGCAGGTATCCGTTTTTTAAAACTGTTTAGCGCCTTTAATAATCCCTTTGATGCCTTAAAAACAATTAGTGCCGGAGATAAAATCGATTTTCTTTTTTTAGATATAGATATGGATGGAATGAAGGGTACTGAACTATCCCAGCATCTCCGCTCGAAAGCCAGGTTTGTGATCTATGCATCCGCCCAACTCGAAAATGAAGTGAGAAAAATAGATTCTTGCTTTGAATGTTATCTTGGTAAACCGATTTCAATGAAACGTTTTGCTGATACCATTAATAAACTGATACGACTTAATAATTTGCCGATAAACAATTGAAAATAGCTTATGATCGAACTTACATACGTTTTTGAACAGGAATTTTTAGAAGATGCATCTTATCAGTTAATTCGGGCCAGCACGGAAGATCCATGGTTGGTGCTGTCTGGATGTAAAGTGCTGGGTATTATTGATGAAGTGGAGGGCAGCTGGACTCAGATAGTAGGTGGAGATATTCCCCCAGTGGCAATTGAAGGGATGGGGGATTTAATTAACATGCAGCAGTTTACCTGGTTGCCAAATCTGATTAAAAAACAGTGGCCAAAATATGTGCTTGATGTGGTCGTAGAGAATGTAGACCGTTATGAAATAATTTGCCATAAAGAAGCTTGTCCCAAACGTTTTCAACAACGCTTTATTTTAGGTATCCATGCCCTGGCTCAAAGAGAATCTGCCCTTGTTTTTAAAATACGGTGCTTTCAGAAATCAGATAGTTACGAGGTGGTTAAAGCTCCGTCAATTGATCGCTACGTTTAATTTCTTATCGTATTTGCAATTTAAGGATAAAACAATTTTCTAAAGTATCGGAATAGGTTGCGCTTCCGATACTAAAATCCTATTGAGTAAGTTTCTGGTTTCGTCAAAAGCAATCTGAACAATATTTGTATTAATTCTTGTTTGTTTTAAGGGTTGATGTCCATTAATATTTAAATTTGGTCCGACAAAACTCTTCCACAACATGACCTTTGTAGAAAAATTGCAGGCCTTACGCCAATTAATGGCTGCTCAAAAAGTAGATGCTTATATGATTACCTCGGCAGATCCTCACATCAGTGAATATTTACCAGCACATTATAAAGCTATTCCTTTTGCTTGTGGATTTACAGGCTCAGCTGGCACAGTGGTCATTACCCAGGATTTTGCTGGTCTGTGGACTGATTCGCGATATTTTACGCAGGCAGAAACACAATTAAACAATACTGGTTACGAATTGGTAAAATTGAAAGTGCCACATACGCCCGAATACATCGATTGGTTACTCGAAGTTTTGCCAAAGGGCGCAAAAATAGGCTTTAACCATCAGCTCATTACGGTGGCATTAGCCCTCGAGATGCAGAGTAGTTTAACTCAGCGTGAAATAGAAATCATTGACGTTGATTTTATCAGCACTATTTGGCTGGATAGGGTAGGGCTGCCACAAGCAAATGCCTTTTTAATTGATGAGGAAGCTGCGGGGTTTGCCATTTCTGCTAAAATAAAACAGGTAAGAGCTGCATTAAAAATAAGTGGGGCAGATTATCATTTAATTTCATCGCTCGATGACATTGCATGGCTTTTTAACCTAAGAGGAAAAGATGTAGACTATAATCCTGTAACTTTAAGTTTTGCTTTAATTGCACCTGCTGAGGTTAAACTCTTTATCAACAAACAAAAGTTAACGCAAATTGATATTGAAACCTTAAATAATCAAGGTGTTATTTTATTTCCCTATCAGGATGTAGCTCAAACGCTAAAAGATCTGCCGCAGGGTGCGCAAATTTTTATCGACCCAAAACGTACCTGCTTCGGCTTGTACCAGTGTTTGCCAAGTAGTTCCAAAATAATTTCAGGCATTAATCCAAGTACACATCTAAAGAGTTTAAATAATAATACTGAAATTAATCATATCCGCAAGGCGATGTTAAATGATGGGATAGCTTTAACGAGGTTCTTCAAGTGGATGGAAGATCATTTGGGAAAAGAAAAGATTACAGAATGGTCTGCAGCAGAGAAATTGGAAGCGTTTAGAGTAGAACAAACATCTTTTGTTGGTTTAAGTTTTAATACCATAGCTGGCTATAATGCAAACGGTGCATTGCCACATTATAGCGTAACAGCAGAAAGCAATCAGGAAATTTTAGGTGATGGTTTGTTTCTTGTCGATTCCGGAGGCCAGTATTTGTATGGTACAACCGATATTACCAGGGTAATTCCTATTGGTAATTGCTCATCAACCCAGGCCGATGATTACACCTTGGTGCTCAAAGGCCTGATTGAAGGTTCTAAACTGATTTTTCCAGAAGGTACCAAAGGTTATCAAATCGATTCCATCTGTAGAAAACCTTTGTGGGAACACGCCATAAATTTTGGTCATGGAACCGGTCATGGTATTGGTTTTTTTCTGAATGTACACGAAGGACCTCAGAATATTAGCCCGGCTAATGTAGATGTCGCCTTTAAACCAGGTATGGTAACCTCCATTGAGCCTGGAATTTATCGTCCGGGTAAACATGGTGTACGCCTAGAAAATCTGGTTTTATGTATCCCCCAGAGCAATAGTGAATTTGGTAATTTTCTCACTTTCGAAACCTTAACCTTATGTTTTATCGATACCCCGATTATCAATAAAACACTTTTGGCCCCAGATCAGATTGAGTGGTTAAATCAATATAATCAAATGGTGTTCGAGAAGCTTCAGCCCCTTTTATCTGATGAAGAAGCTGAATGGTTGAAAGTGAAATGTCAGCCTATTTAATCATTGCTATCCTGAGCTATAATTTATTTCATAAAATAATATAAATTACAGGGACGTTTTAAGAAGGTAATAGTCTCGAGGCATCGTCATTTCGACCGTAGTGGAGAAATCTTTTAAATTTTATTTAAATAATTTGGTTCAAAGATCTCTCCATTTCGCTGCGCTACAGTCGAGATGACGACTTTTCTATTGGTATCTGTCAATGGTACGGAGCTGAATTATTTGTCTCGTGAGCAGAATCGAAGGATAGGAAAGCAAATCCTGCATGTCAATCAGTGTCAGTCGCGCTTTCCGCTATAGCCCTCATTTCATTCGGGGCTGCCGCTGCAATCACGTTTAGGTATTCAGTGTAGTGCCAATGGGTTGGGTTTCCCTCAGTCGCATTAATTAAATCTGCGCGCTTTGCGTAATTACAAACTGATCGTCATACCTCACAGCCAAACTCCCCGTAAATACACCAATTCTTTACCGATTTTGCGCTATTTTTAAGTTCACTGCTTGCTTTATCTTTTAAATTTTATTTTTGATTTAACCACATCCCTAAATTTCCTTTGTTATCATGATTATCAAACTAAAAAAGAAGAGAATTTTATCCATAATAACTTTTAAAGCAATATTTTGCTGCATTTTATCTTTTCTAAATATTGAGGTAGTTCTGGCCCAATCGCCTTGGATTGCTTTAGGTAAAAAGCCATCCACTTTGGGTTTGGAAAATGGTTTTTCGACCTATAACGCCGGGGCATTTAATCTAAAGCTCGTTAAGTCGTCACAAACAGTGGCAGGTCTACAGCCTAAAATGGTTAAAGATTTCGATTTTGTACCCAGTGATAGTTTAAAAGTGCGCAGTTCAGATGGCTTGTACCATTTGGGCGATATCAATTTAAAATTACGTTATACTGGCGAGGAGGCCTGGAAAAGCTATAGCACAGCCGCAAAAAGAAGCCCTGTGAAGAATATTCCCATGGGTAAAAATGTGCTTGCCGCTGCTGATCTTGCTTCAACACTTCCGGCTGATATCCCTTTGCAGGTTAAACGGATTTGGGAGATGTTGAACGGAAAGCTGGTATTGCGCTTTGAACTGAAAAATAAGACGAATAAAAACGTAGAAATTGGTGCGCTGGGTATCCCGATGATTTTCGATAATATTTTAGAAGGCCGAACATTAGAGCAAACCCATGCTAAAAATGTTTTTTACGATCCCTACATCGGAAAAGATGCAGGTTACTTGCAGGTTACCCGGTTAAGTGGTCATGCACCTTCTTTGCTTGTTACGCCATTGGGGCATACACCATTTGAGGCTTACAACCCGCTTAATGATGACCGGACACCAAGAGGTATTGCCTTTGAAGGCTTTTACGAATGGATGGTGTACAGTAAAGCCTATGCCGAAAATGAATGGAAAAATGCCGAGCAATGGAATACACCAACTTCAACTTTTTTAAAGCCAGGCGAAAGCCGGAGTTATGCCCTTCAGTTTATCCTCTCAGGAGCAGCGAAAGATATCGAAAACAAGCTGATTGAAAATAAAAGGCCCGTAGCGATCTCAATTCCAGGTTATGTACTGCCGAAAGATGTAGAAGGGAAATTATTTATTAACTATCCTAAAAAGATTAAAACCATTCAGGTTCAACCCGAAAATGCCCTAAAAGTAATCGCATTAGGCTCGACCAAAAATGGTTGGAAAAGTTATACTGTAAAGGGAAATACCTGGGGCAGAGCAAGATTGTCTATTACCTATGAGGATGGTTTGGAGCAAACGATAAATTACAAGGTAATTGAAGCCGAAAGTAATGTGATCGCTAGTTATGGAAATTTTTTAACAACCAGACAATGGTTTAACCAGGCCGATCCTGTCTTTAAAAGAAGTCCTTCTGTGATTACTTATGATAATGAAAAACAGCAACAGGTAACACAAGACAATCGGGCTTGGATTGCTGGTTTAAGCGACGAAGGCGGGGCCGGATCGTGGCTTGGTGCAATAATGAAGCAATTGGTACAACCCAAAAAAGAAGAAGTTGATAAACTGAAACAATTTGTAGATAGTGTAATGTTTGGAGGAATACAGCTTAAAAGCGGTACCCAGAAATATGGTGTAAAAAAGAGCCTGTTCTACTATGCACCAGATTCGCTTCCTAAAGATACCTATGCCGCAAATATCAATTTTAAAACATGGTCTGCATGGCCAAAACAAGAAGCTGATAACCTTGGCCGGTCTTATAATTATCCGCATGTTGCGGCGGCGCATTGGGTAATGTACCGATTGGCGCGTAACTATAGCGGCCTTGTGGAGCAGCAGAGCTGGAAGCAACATCTTATTGATGCTGCTGAAACAGGTATGACTATGGTTAATATTGCCCCTTATTACGCGCAGTTTGGCCAAATGGAAGGTACAGTCTTTTATCTCATCTTAACCGACCTTAAAAATGAAGGATTAACAGAAGAAGCAACCAGGTTAGAAAATGAAATGAAAAAGCGCGCCAATCACTGGAGTACTTTACAATATCCCTTTGGTAGTGAAATGCCTTGGGACTCTACAGGTCAAGAAGAAGTTTATGTATGGTCGAGCTATTTTGGCTACCAGGATAAAGCAAATGTAACGCTTGATGCCATATTAGCTTACATGCCCGTGGTGCCGCATTGGGCCTATAATGGCAACGCCCGCCGATATTGGGATTTTCTTTATGGAGGTAAGCTTTCGCGTATTGAGCGGATGATCCATCATTACGGTTCAGCACTTAATGCGATTCCGGTATTAATGGATTATCGTAAACATCCGGATGATTTTTATCTTTTGCGTGCAGGATATGGTGGGTTGCTGGGATCGATCTCCAATATTACCCAGGAGGGTTTTGCACCGGCAGCATTCCATGCTTACCCATCAACCTTAAAAAATGATGGCATTACCGGCGATTACGGATCTGGTTTTTTTGGCTACGCGGTTAACACTTCATCCTATATATTACAGCATCCCGAATTTGGTTGGTTAGCTTTCGGTGGTAATTTGAATAAAACAGGCAATACCATCAGTGTTAAATTAACAACGGCAGCTAAATCGTCGGTTTACGTTGCATCTGCAGGGCTTTGGATTACCCTTGATGCCGGCACGATTGATGAAGTTGATTACAACGTTTCAAATGGCGAAATCCATTTAAAATTGAACAAAGCAAGTGATTATACACCCAATGCTGTGGTAAGATTGACTCAGACTGCAAAAGTTAATGGTGTGGGTATTTATTCGGTAAAAGGTACTAATAAGAAGGAGAGGGGAGCATATCAGTTTCCACTTGCAAAAGAACATATAACTGAAATTATACTTCAAAAATAATATCAATTCATTCCTGTCTAAGCCTCGTGAAATAAATTTTACGAGGCTTTTTATTGTTAATAGTTTTGATAATCAATTAGATGTATGTCTTATAAATATTGTAAATTGATATAAGATATTTATATTGATTGTATTCTAAATTATTAAAGTTAAATATTGAAGTTAATGGGAGTGTTTTATAGATCGAAAACCATTGACTTTGTTTTATTTATAGCTAGATAATTACTTTATATTAAGCAGTTTAAAATTTTGTATTTTAGTATAATATGAAATTAAATAGTAATATAGTCTATTTAAATTGTTGGATCATCCTCGTTCTTAGCGAAGATGCGGTGAGAAAGGATTTTATCGCCATCAACCTTGGAATTTGATTTTGCCACGAAAGCATAGATTAACACGGAATTTGGGAAATTGTCTTTCTGCGGCTGTGGCTAAAGTTGGTGATTTGTTTTAAAGATTCTTCGCTGCGCTCAGAATGACAAAGAAACTCCACAAATGTTCCCTGTCTTCCGTGTTTCCGTGGCTAAAAATTGTTAATGCTATCTATAAACTTTTTTAATCACCATTACAATGTTTAGATTTTACCCTTATTTTTCGCTAACCTGAAATTTATTGTGATTTTTGTGCCATAACCATAGCTTATTATTTGCAGATATGAACCATATTTTATCCATTCATTTTAATTCTAATGTAATGAATATGGCTTTTTGGATATTTGCTTAACACATGAAAAATATGTTTGAAAAGAAAGTTTACCTCCAACGAAGAGCGGCATTAAAATCAAAGATAAATTCGGGAGTATTACTCTTTTTGAGTAACGAAGAGAGTCCGATGAATTATAAAGACAATACCTACCATTTTAGGCAGGATAGTACCTTTTTATATTATTTTGGGATCAGTGAACCATCATTGGGTGCTATTATCGACCTTGATGAAGATCAGGTAATTCTTTTCGGTGATGAAATGGGAATTGATGATATCGTGTGGATGGGCAGACAGAAAACATTGGAAGAAAAAAGTTTGGATGCTGGCTTGACCGAAGTTCTGCTTTTAGCTCAGCTCGATACCTATCTTAAGCAATATCAAGAGCAAAAACGCAGCGTTCATTTCTTACCTCCTTACCGCTCAGAGAATAAAATTAAATTGGCCAGCTGGCTTAATTTGCCTGTTAATCAGCTTAAAGAAAAAGCATCACTTAGTTTTATTAAAGCGGTAGTGGCGCAACGGTCGGTCAAATCAGTTGAAGAAATTGAAGAGTTGGACCGTGCAGCAGCAATATCGGCCGATATTCATTTAATGGTGATGCAGCAGGCAAAACCCGGCATGTACGAACGCGAACTTGCCGCAAAAATTCAAGGCGCTGCATTGGCTTCGGGCGGTAACCTGGCTTACCCGGTTATTTTGACGGTTCGCGGCGAAATTTTGCACAACCATTATCACGGTAATCAGTTACAGGAAGGTCAACTGGTGCTAAACGACTCTGGGGTAGAAACTGCCTTAGGTTATGCAGGCGACCTTACGCGTACTTTTCCGGTAGGTAAAAAATTTAGTGCAGAGCAAAAAGATGTGTATGATATTGTACTGAATGCTTATACCCATGGCAAAAATATGTTGGCACCGGGTGTAAGGTATTTAGATGTGCATTTGGCTTCGTGTAAAATGCTGGCACAGGGTTTAAAAGATATTGGCCTGATGAAAGGTAATATAGACGATGCGGTGCAGGCCGGTGCGCATGCCATGTTCTTTCAATGTGGAACAGGCCATATGATGGGCTTGGATGTACACGATATGGAAGATTTAGGTGAGCAATATGTAGGTTATACCGATGAACTGACTAAAAACACCACCCAGTTCGGGTTAAAATCGTTAAGGTTAGGCAAAGCGCTCGAAGCAGGATATGTATTAACGGTAGAGCCAGGTGTTTATATTATTCCTGAACTGATAGACCGTTGGAAAGCCACCAACCAGTTTGCCGAATTTATTAATTACGATAAATTGGAGCAGTTCAGAAACTTTAGCGGCATCAGGGTAGAAGATGATTTCCTGGTTACCGAAAATGGAAGCCGGATGTTGGGAAAACATTTGGCTTTAAGTACCGAAGAAATTGAATCGATTAGAAGTGGGGCTTATTAGTAATAACCTTAGTTCAATTAACATTTACACATTGTGATCATTTTTTAACCTCTTTTTCCTAACTCGATCGTCATGCTGAACTTGTTTCAGCATCTTTTATAAAGGAAAGGTGAAAAAATAACATAGACCTTTAAACAACTGATATTTTCGTTTTGGAGCGCAGGGTTTTTCGATTTTTTTAAAGTGAACTCCTGCCATCCGCTTTATCCCGATGAAAAATCGGGATGCCCGCTTCTGTCAGGGCTAGAAAACTGGGGCAGAAGCGTTGAAACTGAAACCGGTAATGAGCAGGAACCAAGGTTAAATAAACCTGATAGAACGGATGCTCCCGATTTTACATCGGAGCAGGAGGGATAGCAGGACTGCCCTAACCGATGAAAAGCTGCAATTGCTTTTCAAATTAATAATACGCTATTGGATATGATAACCAGCAAAAGATGAGAAAATTAACACCTTTATCCTTAACAATGATTTTAGTATTGTTCAGTACAATACTTTTTGCGCAAAACCCCAAAAAGGTTTACACTTTGGCCGATACCTTAAGGGGAAGCCTAAATGCCGAACGTAACTGGTGGGATGTACAGCGTTACGAACTTTCTGTTAAACCCGATTATAATGATAAAAGTATAACAGGCTCGAATAAAATCGTATACAAAGTGGTGCAGCATAATAATGGCAGTACCCGTATGCAGATCGATTTGCAGGAGCCATTAATTATTGATAGTGTGCTATACAACGGAAGTTCAAAAGTAAAATTCGAACATGTTGGTAGTGTTTGGTATGTGCATGTTCCGGCGCAAAAATTATCGGCCCTGAATAATGTCCATATTTTTTACCATGGAAAGGTACATCAGGCCAAAAGAGCACCTTGGGATGGCGGTTTTATCTTCACCACCGATTCACTTTCGCGTCCGTGGATGACGGTGGCCTGTCAGGGCTTAGGTGCTTCCGTATGGTATCCGAATAAAGATCATCAAAGCGATGAACCTAATTTGGGTGCATCTTTAACGATGACCGTTCCTGATTCATTGGTAGCGGTAGGGAATGGACGTTTGGTGTTCAAGAAAGATAACCACGATGGCACCACAACCTATCAGTACAATGTTAAAAATCCGATCAGTAATTATTGCATCATCCCTTACATTGGCAAGTACGTTAATTTTAAAGAGAAATATGCGGGCGAAAAAGGGGCGTTAGATGTGAATTATTGGGTGCTCGATTACAATTATCCAAAGGCGAAGACCTACATGCCCGATCAGGTGCATAAAATGATGAAAAGTATGGAGCATTGGTTTGGTCCATATCCTTTTTACGAAGATGGTTACCAGCTGATCGATGCTTCGCACACCGGAATGGAACATCAATCGGCTGTGTCATATGGCAATGGTTATAAGTTTGGCTATAGAGGCAGAGATATGTCGGGCGATGGCTGGGGCTTGAAATGGGATTTTATCATTATTCACGAAAGCGGGCACGAATGGTTCGGCAATAACATTACCACCAACGATTTGGCCGATATGTGGGTGCATGAAGGATTTACCAACTATAGCGAAACACTTTTTGTAGATTACATTTTTGGCAATAAAGCCGGGAATGAATACAACTTTGGAATTAGAAAAGGCATCCGAAATGATAGCCCTATTATTCCCCCTTATGGTGTAAATGCACAGGGAAGTGGCGATATGTATCCAAAAGGAGGGAATATGCTGCACGCCATCAGGCACAGTTTAAATAACGACGAACTTTTCAGATCGATATTGCGTGGACTCAACCAAACCTTTTACCATCAAACGGTAAACACCGCTCAGATTGAAAATTATATTTCTAAAAAAGCAGGTTACAACTTTTCAAAGGTTTTTGATCAGTACCTGCGTACCGTGCAAGTTCCTGCATTCGAATATTACCTCAAAGATGGTAAAGCTTTTTACCGTTATAACAATTGTGTTAAAGGTTTCAATCTGCCTTTAAGCCTGAAAAAAGAGGGGATTAAAACGCTTAAAATTATTCCATCGCAAAACTGGCAGCAGGTTGCATTGGCCAAAGGGCAGGATGCGCTTTTTACAAAACCGGGTATCGAATTTATGTACTACCTAGAGGTGAAAAACACAAAGTAATTCCTGGTGAAATAGACAGGTCAGGAGGATGTTATCCATCCGGCTGATTTTTATTTAAAGAGGGTGTATCGTAATGGCGATTTCACCTCAGATGCTGTCATGTTGAGCCTGTCGAAACACCTTAAAGAGTTATTTAAACGGGTCCTTCGACAGGCTCAGGATGACAAATCTATATTTATGATACAACGTCTTTTTTTGTTATCTCATTTCTCCTACAAGAGCCTCAGCTTTTCCTAATCAATTCTGTCTGATTCAAATGGCGTATTTATGACCAATATCGGTTAAAATCCAACAATATTACTGCCTGGCAATCACCTAACTTTGAATATCGTTTAAATGAATTGATCGTCGATAATTTAATAAATGATTACCAATTATACCAGTTTGGATTAAAAGCCCAGATTAATTTTTTGAACCTTAATTATTAAAACATAACATTACAATGAGTATCAAATGGACCGGGGTTTTCCCTGCTGTAACGACAAAATTTACAGCAAACGATGAGTTAGATTTTCCGGCTTTCGATTTAAATATCGAAGCGCAATTAGAAGCAGGTGCTGAAGGGATTATTTTAGGTGGATCGCTTGGCGAGGCCAGTGTACTAACCGATGAAGAAAAGTTCGGTCTGTTATCGCATACCTTAACCGTGGTAAATGGCCGCGTACCGGTTTTATTGAACATTGCAGAGTCAACTACAAAAAAAGCAATCGAAGTAGCTCAAAAAGCCGAATCGCTTGGCGCACAAGGTTTAATGTTGTTGCCGCCAATGCGCTATAATGCTGCTCCAGACGAAACTTTGGCCTTTTTTGGTGCTATTGCTGAAAGCACAAGCCTGCCGATTATGATTTATAACAATCCTGTTGATTATAAAATCGAAGTAACGCTAGATATGTTTGAGGTTTTGACTAAATATGATAATATTCAGGCGATTAAAGAATCAACCAGAGATGTATCAAACATCACCCGATTGATTAACCGTTTTGGCGATCGTTTCAAAATCTTTACTGGTGTAGATCCATTAGCGATGGAAAGTATTGTGATGGGTGCACATGGATGGGTTGCAGGTTTGGTTGATGCTTTCCCGAGAGAAACAGTTGCCATTTTCAGGTTGATTAAAGAAAACCGCATTGCTGAGGCGCTAACTATTTACCGTTGGTTTTTACCTGTACTAGAGTTGGATATTCATGCCAAATTGGTACAGTACATTAAACTGGCTGAGGTAGCAACCGGATTAGGAACCGAAGCCGTTCGCGCACCGCGTTTACCAATAAGTGGCGCAGAAAGAGAAAAAGTATTGAAAATTATTAACGATGCATTAGCTGTTCGTCCAGAATTACCAGCAGGTAGCTGGGGTAAATAGTTTTAAAAACCAAATATGAACGGGAAAAATATTGTAGCCGGTACTTATATAGAAGTTAATGAAAGAAGCCTTAAAGCTGTTAATCCCGCAACGGGATTAACGCTTGATGGCGAATTTTTTAAAGCAAGCGAAAGTCTTGTTAATGATGCCTTAACGTCGGCAACATTGGCTTTCCAAAGCTATAGAAACCTAAACAAAGATCTTAAAGCCGCATTTTTAAATGCCATTGCCGATGAAATTGCCAATCTTGGCGAGGAGCTGGTAAACAGGGCTTCAGCAGAAAGCGGTTTGCCTTTGGGTCGTTTACAGGGCGAACTGGGCAGAACAACAGGTCAGTTAAGGTTATTTGCCAATCTGGTTGCCGAAGGCTCCTGGGTTGATGCCATTATTGATACTGCACTGCCTGAAAGACAGCCTTTGCCACGACCTGATATCAGACGAATGCTGATCCCAATCGGACCAGTAGTGGTTTTTGGTGCGAGTAATTTTCCGCTTGCTTTTTCAGTTGCAGGTGGCGATACGGCATCAGCACTAGCTTCTGGCTGCCCGGTGGTTGTTAAAGCACACCCTGCACATTACGGAACCAGTGCGCTGGTGGGTGGTGCCATCATTAAAGCTGCCGAAAAAACGGGAATGCCTAAAGGTGTTTTCTCTTTGTTGTATGATGATGGTTATACCATTGGTGCTGGCTTGGTTCAGCATCCATTAACTAAAGCGGTAACTTTTACAGGTTCGTTTAAAGGCGGAATGGCTTTGATTAATCTTGCGCAACAGCGCGAACAGCCTATTCCGGTTTTTGCCGAAATGGGAAGCATTAATCCAGTAATCTTTCTTCCCAAGGTGATCGAAAACCAGGCAGAAGGACTGGCTAAAAAATATGCTGCATCCATTACTTTGGGCGCTGGTCAGTTTTGTACCAATCCGGGTTTATTGCTAGCGGTTCAATCGCCGGCACTCGAAAATTTTAAAGCCGTTTTAAAAGAGGCCATTTCAACTATTCCATCAGCAACTATGCTTACCGAAGGCATTGCCAATAATTATGGTAAACTTTCTGCAGAGGTCGTAAATGAAGGTGGCGTTGCACTTTTATCGGTTTCAACCGTAAAGAATAGTGAGCTTCAAAATCAATCAGAGGCAAAAATCGCTCAGGTAAGTGCTGCCGATTTTATCAAAAATCCAAAACTCCGTGAAGAAATTTTCGGTCCGTATTCACTGTTGGTTGTTGCACAGGATATTACTGAACTAGAAAAAGCCATTGATGTATTGGAAGGACAACTTACGGTAACCTTAATGGCCGATAAACAGGAACTTCAGCATTACCAGGCTTTGATAGGTAAATTGACTGATAAAACCGGAAGAATTATTTTAAATGGTGTGCCTACAGGTGTAGAAGTTTGTGCAGCCATGCAGCATGGTGGACCATTTCCTGCTACTAACGATAGCCGTTTTACTTCAGTTGGTTCTACAGCGATCAATCGTTTTGCAAGGCCATTGGCTTACCAGGATTGGGAGCAGGAATTATTGCCAGATGAATTGAAAGATGGAAATCCTTTAGGGATTTTCAGAATGGTTAACCAGATATTAACGAAATCTCATGAGTAAAACCTTTTTTTGTGTAGATGCACATACTTGCGGAAATCCGGTTAGGTTAGTTGCCGGTGGCGGCCCTCAGCTTATTGGCTCAAATATGAGCGAAAAGCGTCAGCATTTTTTGAAAGAATTCGATTGGATCAGAACAGGTTTAATGTTCGAACCTCGTGGCCATGATATGATGTCGGGCAGTATTCTTTATCCACCTCACGATCCCGCCAATGATATAGCGGTACTTTTTATCGAAACCAGTGGCTGCCTGCCAATGTGCGGCCATGGTACTATCGGTACCATTACCATCGCTATAGAGGAAGGATTGATTCAGCCTAAAATACCAGGGGTGATCAGAATGGAGGCTCCGGCCGGATTGGTCTTGATTGAATACAAACAGGAAGGTAAAAAGGTTAAATCGGTTAAACTTAGAAACGTAGCTTCTTATCTGGCTGCCGAAAATTTAGCGGTAGAATGCCCGGATTTAGGTACGCTTACTTTTGATGTAGCCTATGGCGGTAACTTTTATGCCATTGTAGACCCACAGGAAAATTTCCCGGGACTGGAAAACTATACAGCTTCGCAACTGATTACCTGGAGCCAGACCATTAGAAAACGCATTAACGAGCAATATACTTTTGTGCATCCCTTAGATCCGACGATAAATGGCTGTAGCCACGTATTGTGGACCGGAAAAACAATCGACCCTACATCAACCGCCAGAAATGCAGTTTTTTATGGTGATAAAGCCATCGATCGGTCGCCATGTGGAACGGGTACCTCAGCCCGTTTGGCACAGTGGTTTGCTAAAGGAAAACTAAAACAGGGAGAAGACTTTATCCACGAAAGTTTTATTGGCAGCAAGTTTATCGGAAGGGTGGAAGAAGTTGTAGACCTGGACGGAATTAAAGCCATTATACCAAGTGTAGAAGGTTGGGCAAAAATTTATGGCTACAATACCATTAAAATAGATGCCGAAGACGATCCGTATGCACATGGATTTCAGGTGATTTAGGGAGTTTTTTAAAAAGAATATCAGCAGTATAAATTAAAATATGTCGAAAGTATTAATTATAGGTGGTGGAATAGTAGGTTTAACTTCAGCATATTATCTGCAGAAAAAGGGCTTTGAAGTAACAGTTTTGGATAAAGGAGATATTACCGACAACTGCTCATTTGGTAATGCCGGGATGATTGTACCAAGCCATTTTGTACCCCTGGCTGCACCAGGTATGATAAAACAAGGTATCCGCTGGATGTTTGATAGCAAAAGCCCTTTTTATGTTCGCCCATCATTAAATGGAAACCTCATTAATTGGGGTTTGAAATTTATGAAACATGCTACGGCAAAACACGTAAATCAATCGGCAGCGCCATTACGCGATTTATCGTTACTGAGCAAAAAACTATATGAAGGCCTGGCAAAAGAGCCTGATTTCGAATTTGAATTAACCAATAATGGTATTCTGGCGTTCTATAAAACGGAAAAAGCAGGGGAAGAAGAAGCACATTTAGCTGCAAGAGCAATTGAGTTAGGCTTAGATATGGCTGTACTAACTGCTGACGAATGTCGCGCGTTACAGCCGGATTTAAAGTTAGATGTTTTAGGAGCGGTACATTATCGTTGCGATGCACATCTTTATCCAACAAAGTTGATGAATGCTTTGCTTCAATATTTATTAAACAATGGTGTTAAGATAGAACGTAATCAAGAAGTTGATAAAATTGAAACGGTTGGCAATCGCATTATGAAGGTTTTTACAGGTAATACCGCCTGGGAAGCCGATCAGTACGTTTTGGCAACGGGTTCGTGGTCGCCTGCTGTGGCTAAAATGGCCGACGTTAAAATCTCTATAATGCCAGGTAAAGGTTATTCTTTTATGGAACCGGAACCTCAGCAGCGTTTAACTATTCCGGCATTGCTCTGCGAAGCCAGAGTGGCCATAACACCAATGAACGGACAGATTAGATATGGTGGCACAATGGAGT
Organism: Pedobacter sp. W3I1; assembly: GCF_030816015.1. Taxonomy (NCBI): domain Bacteria; kingdom Pseudomonadati; phylum Bacteroidota; class Sphingobacteriia; order Sphingobacteriales; family Sphingobacteriaceae; genus Pedobacter; species Pedobacter sp. W3I1. The sequence goes on along the minus strand of NZ_JAUSXN010000001.1, from coordinate 4,088,069 downwards.
TAGATAAGATTAATACCCGCATTAATATGCAAAGGGTTAAAGGTATTGTAGAATCGGTTCCAGCTTATTTTCCAGATTTAAAACCTGCACTTCCTTCAGAAAAAGATATCTGGTATGGTTTCCGTCCATCATCACCTGATGGTTTGCCTTATATTGGCAGAAGCGAAAAAAGAGAAAATCTAATTATCGCTACGGGCCACGGTATGATGGGTTTAAGTTTAGGCCCGGCAACGGGTTTGTTGGTTAGCCAGATTGCTTCAGGCATGGCTACCGACCTGAAAATGGAGCCATTCGCAGTAGTTCGATAATATACTAACCATATTATGCGTTTCATCATTCCCAGATGTCAGGTTTAGAAAAAAGAGGTTGGTATGATATGTTGGGAGATACCGTCATCTCGACCGTAGTGGAGAGATCTTTTAAATTTGATTTCAATAAACTGGTACAAAGATCTCTCCATTTCGCTGCGCTACAGTCGAGATGACGACCACTCTATTGGAGTCTTTCAAAGGTAGCGTATGACTTCCTTGACTTAACTCAGTTTCTTCAGAATTTCCCCAAAAAACGCCCGAATAGACTGCTAATCCAAAAATAACGGACTTTACTCGTTCAAATTAATCGTTTTAGATGTTGCTTTACAGTTGGTTAACTAAATTTGTAGTAATTTATTAGCCGCAGAATTCATCATTAAATCCGTCATATATTATCAAGTTGTAGCAGGATTTTAACCTTATTTAAGTTTTATTGGTTTATTTGAGTTAATATTTATACATTCAATTCATAATCAAACTCAACCAACTAAACCAAAAATTATGAAAGTATTACCATTTACCATGCTTGTTCCTGATGACAAGAGTGTGATATCGGAACATATTGAACTTCCATATTTTTACCAGTATCTGCACCGACATGATGAATGGCAGATTACTTATATTGAAAAAGGAGAGGGGACGTTAATTGCGGGGAATGATATGCATGCCTTCCGCTCGGGCGATATTTTTGTAATTGGAGCCAAACTTCCACATCTTTTTAAAAGCAACCCCGAATATTTTTCTGCTGATAACAATAAAACGATCAAAGCATGCTCTATTTACTTTAATCCTAACGGTATTTTAGCCGCTTTATTCAATCTTCCAGAAATGAAGATGGCAAGTGGTTTTTTAGCTAAAAACAAACATGGTTTCAAAATCCCTGCTGCTTTTACTAAAAATATGGTAACCAAAATGTTTAATGTTCACCAGGCATCAGGAGTTGATGTGTTGTTTAACTTTTTGAAATTGGTTAACAGCCTCCAGGATTTAAACGAAAATGTAGAATCCTTGTGTTCGGATATGTACTCTTCAAATGTAACCGAGAATGAAGGTATGCGATTGAGTAAGATCATTAACTTCATCACTGAAAACTACAATAATCAAATTTCATTAGAAGATGTAGCCAATGCTGCGTTTATGACTCCTCAGGCCTTCTGCAGGTATTTTAAGAAACATACCGGACATACTTTCGTATCTTTTTTAAATGAGGTGAGAATTAACGATGCCTGCAAAAGCCTTATTTCAGGAGAAAAAGCCGATTGCATTTCAGGAGTGGCCTATAAAGCTGGCTTCAATAGCATTACCAATTTTAACCGGGTATTTAAAAGTATTATTGGTCAGTCACCAAGAGCATATATCGATACCTATAATAATGTAAGCAGGGTGAGCTATATAGGCGCTTAAGCAAAAAAAGATTCTATTTATTTTTTACAAAACCAGCCATTTTTTCAAGTGGAGGCAAATGCTATTTGCCTGTTTTAACCAACGCCAAATGCAAAACAAATTAAACTTTTTTGCCCTTTTGTTAATCGTAAGCCTGTTATCAGGCCCTTTAGTATTCGCTCAAACATCAAATGAAAGTTTGTATGAACAAACCAGCGAAATGGGTACGCTGATAGTGGGTTACCAAAGGGATGTTGATGCGATTAACGATTTCTACTATCCTTATTCCGCAGGGGGCACTTATTCCTTTCCGATGACTACTTTTAAAAGTCCGGAGCAAAGAAAACGCCTGCAGGATATCAATAATGATTACTTCAGCAAATTAAAGTCGGCCAAATTTGAAGGATTCAGCGTTTATGGTAAAGTAGATTATATTCTTCTTAAAAAACAGATCGAATCTTCTGTCTGGCTCTTAGGTAAAGAGGAAACAGAGTATAATGCCCTGTCGAAGTATTTTACCTTTGCCGATGCGATTTATGCCCTCGAAAAATTAAGAAGAAGAGGTACTTATAAAGAAGGCTCTTTATTGGCGGCCCAGATGGACGAAATTGCGAAGCAGATTGATATCCTAAATCTAAATTTTAAGAAAGGAATACTCAAACCCGATCAGCTTAAAATGGCAGCTGCCATAACCTTGAGTTTAAAACACCGGTTAAAGGGGTTTTACCAGTTCTATATGGATTATGAACCTGGTTTTACCTGGTGGGCGCCTAAACCATACCAAAAATTAGACCTTGCCTTAACTAATTACGCTAAACTTTTTAACGATAGCGGAGATGCTGTTCCTGCTGCAAAATTAGATAAACCAGAAATTAAGGGAACCCCCATTGGAAGGGAAGAACTGATCAGGCAATTAAATGCAGAGCTTATTCCATATACACCTGAAGAACTGATTAAGCTTGCCGAAAAAGAATTTAAGTTTTGCGATGAGGAGCTTTTGAAAGCGTCAGCAGCAATGGGCTTCGGAAATGACTGGAAAAAAGCGCAGGAAAAAATCAAGAACAGCTACGTGCCCTTAGGTAAACAACCAGAGCTGATTGTAAAATTACAGGATGATGCCTTAAGCTTTATAAAAGCCAACGATCTAATCAATATTCCGGCATTGGCAGAAGAAACCTGGGGTATGGTAATGATGTCGGCTGAACGACAGCTGGTAAATCCATTTTTTACCGGTGGACGGGAAATCAGCATTTCTTATCCAACAAATTCGATGGAGGAAGATGATAAGTTAATGAGTATGCGGGGTAATAATCCTTATTTTTCAAGAGGAACGGTACAGCACGAACTCTTACCTGGTCATCATTACCAGTATTTTATCAATAACCGTTATAAAAGTTATCGCGAACCTTTTAAAACGCCCTTTAGCGTAGAAGGCTGGCCGCTATACTGGGAGCTTTTACTGTACGATAAAGGTTTCGCCAAAACGCCTGAAGAAAAAATGGGAATGCTTTTCTGGCGCATGCACCGTTGCGCAAGGATTCTTTTTTCGCTAAACTTTCATCTGGGTAAATGGACGCCTCAACAATGTGTCGATTTTCTGGTTGATCGGGTAGGGCACGAACGCGCCAATGCAGAAGGCGAAGTGCGCAGGTCTTTCAAAGGTGATTATAGCCCTTTGTACCAGGTAGCTTACCTTACCGGTGGTCTCCAGCTTTTTGCCCTGAAAAAAGAATTGGTTGATAGTGGTAAGATGAGCTATAAAGCTTTTCACGATGCGGTGATTAAAGAAAATTTAATTCCTGTAGAGATGATCAGGGCTACTTTAACCAATCAGTCCTTAACACGCGATTTTACAACCTCCTGGCATTTTTACGATCAGCTTAAATAAATCAACTCACCAAACCCTTTGAACCACCAAACAACAGAACAGATGATTGAAAAAGAAACCACACAGTTTAAACCCTCACTTAAATTGATGGATGCAACAATGCTTGTAGCCGGAAGTATGATCGGCTCAGGTATTTTTATTGTAAGTGCAGATATTACCCGAAACGTAGGCAGTTCTGGCTGGCTGTTAGTGGTTTGGTTAATCACAGGCTTTATGACGCTTACTGCTGCATTAAGCTATGGCGAATTAAGTGCCATGTTCCCAAAAGCTGGCGGACAGTATATTTATTTAAAAGAAGCATATAACCCGCTGATCAGTTTTTTATATGGCTGGAGTTTTTTTACGGTAATCCAAACCGCAACTATTGCCGCAGTAGGCGTGGCATTTGCCAAGTTTACCGCATACCTCGTGCCTGCACTCAGTGAAGATTTAGTAGCCATCGATTTAGGTTTCTTTACCATTTCACCAGCACAACTATTGGCTATTGGGATAATTATATTGCTTACGTATATAAACAACAGGGGGGTAAACGGCGGTAAAGTAATCCAAACCACCTTTACAGTGGCCAAATTGTTAAGTTTGTTCGGCCTGATTGCGTTTGGGCTTTTCTTTTTAGATAAAGGAATCTGGAAAACCAATTGGGAAAATATGTGGGTTTTAGGTCCGCTATCTGCTGATGGAAATATTGGTTCTTATACCACTTTGGCAGCATTTGGTGCCATTGCTGCTGCCATGGTAGGTTCGATATTTAGCAGCGACTCCTGGCACAACGTTACCTTTATTGCCGGCGAAATTAAAAACCCTGCGCGCAATATTGGCTTGAGTTTAGCCTTAGGAACCATTATCGTAACAGTGCTCTACATCCTTACCAATGTGATGTATACAGGTGTACTTTCCTTACACGATATCGCCTATGCTGACAAAGATCGCGTGGCGGTTTCTGCTGCCAACCATATTTTCGGTACGGCAGGTACCATTATTATTGCATTAATGATTATGGTTTCGACTTTCGGTTGTAATAACGGTTTAATTATGGCTGGTGCCAGGGTATATTATTCCATGGCCAAAGACGGGCTTTTCTTTAAAAAAGTTGGCACGCTCAACAAAAATGCAGTACCTGGATTTGGGCTATGGATTCAATGCATTTTTGCTTGTTTGTGGTGCATTAGCGGAAAATATGGCGATCTGCTGGATATGATCTCGTTTGTGGTGGTGATGTTTTATATGCTCACCATCTTCGGGATATTTATCCTTCGTAAAAAACGACCTGACGCGGAACGTCCGTACAAAGCTTTTGGCTACCCTATTCTGCCGATCATTTATATGGTAATGGGACTGGCCTTTTGTATATTACTGATTATTTTTAAACCCAAATTTACCTGGCCTGGATTAATCATCACTTTAATAGGAATACCGGTTTATTACCTGATTAAAGGAAGTGTTGCCCGTCAGGATTTGAAAGCAAAAGATGCAATTGATGTGAGCGGTTAAAATATCAATGTTATTCATCAAAATCTAAAGGAAATCGGTAAAACCGTAGCACTATATTTACAACAAAAAATCTGTAATGACCATTTACATCATGGCTAAAAAATCAATAGCCTTCATCTTATTAAGTTTTGTTTCTTTTCAGGTGCTGGCACAGCAAGCGGGGTTGCAGCCTTATGCACCAAGTGCCGCTGAAGTCGCAAATGCTTACCAATTATCCACGAAACTGGATACTGCATTGCGTAATATTCCAACCAACAATGATCTGATTCCTTTCTGGAAAAAAGACGGAAGCGCATTTTGGTATAAAAAAAATCTTCCTAACAAAACATGGGAGTATTATAATGTAGATGCTGCAACTGGTAAGCGCAAAGCTGCATTTGATCATGCTAAACTTGCGCAGAACCTAGAAAAAGTTACCGGTAAAAAACAGAACCCGTTAAAGCTTCAGTTTGCCGAGCTTTATTTTGCCGATCAGGGCAATACTGCAAAATTAAAAATGCAGAATAACTGGTACCTGTTAAATCTTAACGATTATAGTTTAACTAATACCAACGATACCAGTATTTATCGTTATAATGCCAAAAGGCCTTTACAGCAACGGAGATCGCGCTGGCAACGAAACCGCGAATCAAGAAAATCGCCAGATGGCAAAAGCGAAATCCTGATTCGTGGTGGTAACCTGTTTGTAATTGATTTAGCAACAAAAACAGAGACTCAATTGAGTACCGATGGTAATGCCGATAAACCTTATGGTGAATTTGCATGGTCGCCAGATGGCAAAAATATTGTTGCCTATAAAATCGATCCAAAAGAAATTAAAAAAGTACATTATGTATTAAGTTCAGTTCCCGGTACCACGCGTGGCGAATTAAAATCGAGAGAATATGCACAGCCTGGCGATGACTTTACAGCTTATCAGCCCTATGTTTTTAATATAGCGGCTAAAACGGCCATTAAAGTAGATGCTGATCCGATAGATTTTTTTGGTGCACCAGAACTGCATTGGCGCGACAATAACAGTAGGTATTATACTTATGAGAAAGTAGACCGAGGCCATCAGCGTTTCAGGGTAATTGAAGTGGATGTTTTAACCGGCAAAACTAAAAATATTATCGACGAGAAAACAAAGACCTTCATTTATGAAAATCGTATTTATACAAGATATTTACCCAAAACAAATGAAATATTATGGACGAGTGAGCAGGATGGATGGCAACATCTTTATTTGGTGGATGCCTTAACCGGAAAGCAGCGCTTAATTACCAAAGGAAATTACGTGGTTAAGGATATTGATAGTGTAGATGTTGTAAAACGCGAGGTTTGGTTCAGGGCAAATGGAATGCATGCCGGTGAAGATCCTTATTTTATCCATTACTACAGAATCGGGTTCGATGGAAAAGGCCTGGTAAACCTCACGCCCGAAAAAGGTAACCATAACCTTAGCTTTTCTCCTGACCGTAAATATTATATCGATACCTACTCTCAGGTAAATGTACCCCCTGTTAGCGAGTTAAGGTTAACTGCAAGTACAAAAAAGATAAACGAAATAGAACATGGACAAGCAACTATTTATTTGGCTACCGGTGTTAAACTGCCTGAAGTGTTTGTGGCCAAAGGAAGAGATGGCATTACCGACATTTGGGGCATTGTTTGTTTCCCTTCAACAATGGATCCGAGCAAATCTTATCCTGTTATCGAAAATATTTATGCAGGTCCTCATGATAGTTTTGTACCTAAAAGTTTCTTGCCTGCCAGTGAGATGCAGAGCATTGCAGAATTAGGCTTTATTGTGGTACAGATTGATGGAATGGGAACGGCCAACCGGTCTAAAGCTTTTCATGATGTATGCTGGAAAAACATAGCCGATGCTGGTTTCCCCGACAGGATATTGTGGATGAAAGCTATGGCCGTTAAATATCCGAATGCTGATATTTCAAGAGTAGGGATTTACGGCACTTCGGCAGGTGGGCAAAGCTCAACAGGGGCATTGTTATTCCATCCCGAGTTTTATAAAGCTGCGGTTTCTGCCTGTGGTTGTCACGATAACCGCATCGATAAACAATGGTGGAACGAACAATGGATGGGCTATCCGGTAGGGCCGCACTATGGAGAACAATCTAATATTTCAAATGCCGGTAAATTAGAGGGTAACCTATTTTTAATTGTTGGCGAAGCCGATGAAAATGTACCACCAGAATCGACCTACCGACTTGCCGATGCATTAATCAAAGCCAATAAAGATTTCGATATTTTAAGCATTCCGGGTATGGGCCACAGTGATGGCGGTATTTACGGACGAAGGCGTAAACGTGATTTCTTTGTAAAACATTTATTGCATGCCGAACCACCAAACCCAAACTTATTAGTTCAATAGTCGTTGGTTCATAGGTTGTTAGCTGTTTTTTATTAGTCATTTGCTCATTCAAAATTTCAATAACTCAACTTTCTCTAATTCAATCATTAAAAATAAATTGTTACTTTGCTGCATTATCTAATCATCTTATAAACATGTTGCAAAGAATTAAAATATCCAGTCTGTTTTTACTCGTGCTATTATCTAGCGCATTTACTGTTAATGCATCGAAAATAGATTTCTATCAGATCAAAATATACCATTTGAAAACCGATGCGCAAGAAAAAACAGTAGATGATTATCTGCAGAAAGCATATTTGCCAGCTTTACATCGTTCTGGAATTGCAAAAGTAGGCGTGTTTAAACCCATTGTTAGTGATCCGGCGGTGGTTGTAGAAAAACTTATTTATGTGTTTATTCCTTTAAAATCGTTTGATGGGGTTTTGGAACTCGATAAAAAATTGGCAAAAGACCAACAATATGCCGTTGATGGTAAAAGCTATCTGGAAGCAAGTTATACTGAAGTTCCTTACGAACGATTAGAATCTATTGTTTTAAAGGCTTTTGAAGAAGCACCTCATTTTATGCTGCCTAATCTAAAATCGCCGATGAAAGAACGGGTGTACGAATTAAGAAGCTACGAAGGCCCTACTGAGAAATATTTTCAGAATAAAGTTCAAATGTTTAATAAAGGCGACGAGATCGGTTTATTTAAAAGGCTAAATTTTAATGCCGTATTTTATGGAGAAGTAATCGCGGGTAGCCGTATGCCTAATCTGATGTATTTAACCACTTTCGAAAATAAGGCAGATAGAGATGCGCACTGGAAAGCATTCTCTGCAGATGATTATTGGAAGAAACTATCGGCAATGCCAGAGTATCAGCACAATGTTTCTAAAAACGACACTAGATTTGTCTACCCAACAGACTATTCAGATTTTTAAAAAAGGCCAAAGCCAAAAGGCTAAAGCTGAAAGCAAAAAGCTAAATTAATTCCGTGCAAATCTGTGCCTCCGTGGTAGAAAAATAATCCAATCCAGATAGATCCTGAAAAGTTCAGGATGACGATCGCTGGATCTGAGTTATGAAAATCTTAATGTCCTTAATTACTTAATGGTAAAAAGGCAAAAGCTGAAAGCAAAAAGCTAAATTAAATTCCGTGCAAATCTGTGCCTCCGTGGCAGAAAAATAATCCAATCCAGATAGATCCTGAAACAAGTTCAGGATGACGATCGCAGGATCTGAGTTATGAAAATCTTAATGTCCTTAACTACTTAATGGTAAAAAGGCAAAATCTGAAAGCGAAAGGTAAATTAAATTCCGTGCAAATCTGTGCCTCCGTGGCAAAATAATTCAAGCCAGATAGATCCTGAAACAAGTTCAGGATGACGACCGCTGGGACCGAGCTATGAAATCTTAACGTTCTTAACTGTTTAATGGTAAAAAAGGGAAAAGCTGAAAGCAAAAAGGTAAATTAAATTCCGTGCAAATCTGTGCCTCCGTGGCAAAATAATTCAAGCCAGATAGATCCTGAAACAAGTTCAGGATGACGATCGCAGGATTTGAGCTATGAAATCTTAATGTCTTTAACTGCTTAATGGTAGGAAAGACTAAAGCTAAAAGACTAAAGCTGAAAGCGAAAGGTAAATTAAATTCCGTACAAATCTGTGCCTCCGTGGCAAAAAGCTAACGAGAAAGATTCTGAAATAAATTCAAAATGACGCAACTTTTAGATCCTGAAACAAGTTCAGGATGACGATCGCCGGATCTGAGTTATGAAAATCTTAATGTCCTTAATTACTTAATGGTAAAAAGGCAAAATCTGAAAGCAAAAAGCTAGATTAATTCCGCAAATAACGGCGATTCTTTCTTCGTGTTTATAGAAGCCTGTAGAAGCTTTCTGTAACTCTTCACTTCTAATTCCTCAATAGGTAAATCGAAAAGAAAAGTCATTTTTGATAAATACATTATTACTTTAATATTGTACCCTATAGCGCATGACAGTTAATCTGATCAGCCAGTTATATTTGTAAAGAGATAACTGTAGTACCCATCATTATTTCGCTAACCGAATAAATTTCCTAATCATGATTATACCGATATTTATTAATAAAATAAGCAAGATTTTGGTGTTACTTATGTTCGTTTTTTTCTGTATTTTAAAGCTGGTGCATCGGACATAAATCAGTTTAATCTTTTAGTTGCCCCGGGTACGCTATCAGAAAATACTGTAGCCTTATTATGGGATAAACAATATGTTGCACCAAATATCACTTATCAAATCTTTTTAAATGGTAAAGTACAAGGTGCTACCCAAAAAACCAATTATACAATAGAAAATTTGATACCAAATACCTGGTACATAGTAAGTGTAAGTATAAAAGGGAATAAAACCGCCAGCTTAAATGCCATCCGTTTTAAAACAAAAGCAAAAGGAAAAACGTACAATATTTTAGATTTCGGCGCAAAAGGAGATGGTATAGCCAATAATACGAAAGCCATTCAAACAGCAATAAATGCCTGTAGTGCAGGTGGCACGGTTTATATTCCCAAAGGAATTTTTGTATCAGGTGCATTATATTTAAAAAGTAATATGACCCTCCGGATAGAAGAAGGTGGTGTGTTAAAAGGATCAACAGTGGTTGAGGATTATTTACCGATGATTCTAAACCGTTTTGAAGGCTGGGAGCTGAAAACATACGCCAGTTTACTCAACGCAGGTACGCTTAACCGTAACGGAACTTATAATGTGAAAGATTTAAGAATTACAGGTAAAGGCACCATTAGTGGCGGAGGGAAAAAACTTGGTGATGCGATGATCAAAGCCAGTGGAATAAGAAGCAGAGGCCGTTTAGTTTGCTTAATGAACTGTCAGAACGTAAGTCTTTCTGATTTAACGATTACTGAACCTCCTTGCTGGACCATTCATTATATTTATAGTAATAACATAACCTGTCAAAATTTAAACATTATAACCGTAAACATCCGTAATGGGGATGGTATAGATCCTGATTCTTCTACTGACACTTATATTTTTAACTGTACTTTCGACACTGGTGATGATTGTATTGCCATTAAATCTGGTAAAAATCCTGAAGGCTTTTTTGTAGCTAAACCAACTAAAAATGTACGGATAACAGATTGCGACTTTAAACGTGGCCATGGTATTTCGATTGGTAGCGAAATGTCGGGCGGGGTAAGCAACGTTTTGGTACAGGATTGCAAGGCAGGGAAACTATTGCACGGCATGCAGATAAAAGGAACAAAAGATAGAGGTGGTTATGTGAAAAATGTAACCGTAGCAGATTGCCAACTTTTACAGATTACCATCTACTCAGCAGTTAACTACAACAACGATGGCGAAGCCGCACCGCAAATACCAACTTTCGAAAATTTTGTATTCAAAAATATCGATATGTCTATGGCTTCAAATGCAGTCGCAGCGATTGATATCAACGGTTTTAAAGATCCTGCTCACCGCTTGCGAAATGTAACTTTTACCAATATCACACTGCCAGAGCAGTCAAAAATTATGGTGAACGATGCAGAGAAGATAAAATTCACTGCAGTACAATCAGTAACAGGTACCAAACCCCAATATGTCGTGAACAATAGTTCCGAAGTGGTTTATTAGTTCATTGGTCATTTGTTCATTAACTGTGGTAAAAAACTAACCATAAAGATTCTGAAATAAATTTAGAATTACACAATTTTAGATCCTGAAACAAGTTCAGGAGGACGATCGCTGAATCTGAGCTATAAAAATCTTAATGTCCTTAACTGCTTAATGGTAAAAAAGGCAAAATCTGAAAGCAAAAAGCTAAATTAAATTCCGTGCAAATCTGTGCTTCCATGGCAAAAAAGCTAACCAAAAAGATCCTGAATAAATTTAGAATGACTCAATTTTAGATCCTGAAACAAGTTCAGGATGACGATCGCAGGATCTGAGCTATGAAATCTTAATGTCCTTAACTGCTTAATGTTAGAAAAGGCAAAGCTGAAAGAATAAGCTAAAAGCAAAAAGGTAAATTAAATTCCGTGCAAATCTGTGCTTCCGTGGCAAAATATTCAAGCCAGATAGATCCTGAAACAAGTTCAGGATGACGATCGCAGGATCTGAGCGATGAAAACTTAACATTCTTAATGGCTTATAGTATAAAAGAGAGTGGGCATCTAGCTTTAATGTCCTGAACTTATTGGCGATGACAATAAAATCATTCCGGGTAAAAAATTTGATAGGCAAACGATTGCGCGGTCTTTGTCTGCAAAAACGCGCTAATTCCTTTAATGTGTTTATTAACTTTAGCCCACAGCAACTAACTGTTTTGCTTGTCTAGCATATAAACACATAACCAAATCAAACCTTTAATGACCCCGCATTACTTTTTCAAAAACTTTAAAATAACCAATTCCAAAAATCAGCCTAAAAGCGTTGTTTTGGTATTTGCGTTTTTTTTAATCACCTCTCCGTTTTTTGTTTCTGCTCAACCGGCTGCTCAGAAAACCAATCAGGTAGCACAAAAGGTTACGAAAGTGCTTGGTGCAAAAAAGATTAATACCACCACGGTAGAATTGTTGCTTTCTGATAACCAACGCTTGACCTTAGATTTTTATGGCGATCATATTTTCCGCCTTTTCGAAGATCCTACAGGAGGTTTTATACGCGATCCGGAAGCCAAACCAGAAGCCAAAATTTTGGTAGAAAACCCGCGCAGACCTGTTTCAAAACTGGATATTAAGGATGAGGGTAATCAACTGTTCATATCTACGGGTAAGATTACTGTTCTTTTCGATAAAAACACCTCGCTGATCAAAATTATTAACCTTGCTACACAAGCTGTAGCTGTTGAAGAATTAGCGCCGATTCAATTCGAGAAAGGAAAAGTAAGCCTTAGCTTAAAAGAAAATCCACAGGAATATTTTTATGGTGGTGGTGTACAGAACGGCCGTTTCTCACACAAGGGAAGAAATATTTCTATCGAAAACCAAAATTCCTGGACAGATGGAGGGGTAGCTTCGCCAACACCTTTTTATTGGTCTACCAATGGTTATGCTGTAATGTGGTATACCTTCAGTAAAGGAAATTACAATTTTGGTGCTAAAGAAAAAGGATTGGTAAAATTGGCGCACGAAACCGATTACCTGGATGCAATTTTTTATGATTAACGATGGAGCAGTACCTTTATTGAACGATTTTTATCAACTTACCGGAAATCCGATTTTGTTGCCAAAATTTGGTTTCTATCAAGGACATTTAAACGCTTACAACCGCGATTTTTGGAAAGAAGATGAAAAAGGAACCTTATTTGAAGATGGCAAACGTTACAAAGAAAGCCAGAAAGATAATGGCGGTGTAAAGGAATCGCTTAACGGTGAAAAAAACAATTATCAGTTTTCAGCCCGTGCTGTGATTGATCGTTATAAAAAACATGATATGCCTTTGGGCTGGGTACTTCCAAATGATGGTTATGGTGCAGGTTATGGCCAGGCCGAAACATTGGATGGCAATATTCAAAACTTAAAGAGTTTTGGCGATTACGCCCGTAAAAATGGCGTAGAAATTGGTTTATGGACACAGTCTGATCTTCATCCGAAACCAGAAGTAAGCCCTTTATTACAGCGCGATATGATTAAGGAAGTCAGAGATGCTGGTGTGCGTGTTTTAAAAACCGATGTGGCATGGGTTGGTGCAGGTTATTCGTTCGGGTTAAATGGCGTTGCAGATGTGGCGCAGATTATGCCTTATTATGGCAATAGCAGTCGTCCATTTATCATCTCATTAGATGGCTGGGCGGGAACCCAACGTTATGCCAGTATTTGGTCAGGTGATCAAACTGGTGGTGTTTGGGAATATATCCGTTTCCACATTCCTACTTATTTAGGCTCTGGTTTATCAGGTCAACCCAATATTACTTCTGATATGGATGGTATTTTTGGTGGTAAAAACCTGACCATTAATACGCGGGATTTCCAATGGAAAACCTTTACGCCAATGGAATTAAATATGGACGGTTGGGGAGCTAACGAAAAATATCCACACGCATTAGGCGAGCCTGTAGCATCAATCAACCGCAATTATTTAAAACTGAAATCAGCGCTGATTCCGTATACTTATAGTGTGGCAAGAGAAGCTGTTACCGGATTGCCGATCATCAGAGCGATGTTTCTGGAGTATCCAAATGCCTATACCAAAGGTACTTCAACACAATATCAATATCTATACGGGCCTTCTTTCTTAGTAGCGCCAATTTATCAGGCAACCAAATCAGATGAGAAAGGTAACGATATCCGCAATGGCATTTACCTCCCGGAAGGAACATGGATTGATTATTTCACAGGAGAAAAATATACAGGAAACAGCATCCTTAACAGTTTTGATGCACCGTTATGGAAGTTGCCTGTTTTTGTGAAAAATGGGGCTATTATTCCGATGACGAATCCGAATAACCATGTTGCTGAAATCAATAAAGCAAACCGCATCTATGAATTGTATCCTTTTGGAAAAACTTCATTTACTGAATACGATGATGACGGTGCAACGGAGGCTTATAAATTAGGAAAGGGCGCTTCTACTTTAATCGAATCAGAACTAAATCAAAAAAACAATGCCTTGGTTACCATTCATCCTTCAAAGGGCGATTTTGATGGCTTTGTGAAAGAAAAAACAACTGAATTTGTGATTAACGTTACCGAAAAACCGAAAAGATTAACGGCAAGAGTTGGGAACAATAAAGTCAAACTAATAGAAGTAAACTCGAAAGAAGAATTTTTGAAGCAGGTTAATGTGTATTTCTACGATGCCATACCAAACTTAAACCGTTTTGCAACAAAAGGAAGCGAGTTTGAAAGTGTGGCAATGGTTAAAAATCCTCAGTTGCTGGTTAAACTTCAATCTACCAATATTACCCTCAATCCGGTAACACTTAGTATTGACGGGTTTAAATTTGAGCCTGCAGATAAACAACGTTTGTCAATAGGCAAATTAACCGCTCCTGTTAATGCAAAGGTGACTGATAAAAACAGAGAAGCCTATACGCTTACCCCAGGCTGGACCAAAGTGAGCAATGCAGATTTTTATGAAATCGATTTTAACGATATGCATTATACTACGATCCGTGATACTGCTTTGATGTTTGATGGCTTGTTGGCTGAAACACCTTATTCATTTAAACTGCGTGCAGTAAATAAAGATGGTTATTCTGATTGGACAGAAATTAAAGCAACTACTAAAACTAATCCGCTAGAGTTTGCTATTCAGGGTATTGTAGCCGAAACTACAGTCGAAAATCAAGGAGGCTCTGGTATCAATAAATTGTTCGATTATGACGAAGGTAATACCTGGCATACCAAATGGGTTGTTAAGGCAGTTCCTTTTGATATGATCATTGATCTCAAATCGATCAACCAACTGGATAAATTCCACTACCTGCCACGCACGGGAAAAGGGAACGGGATTTTATTAAAAGGTAAAGTGTTTTATAGCAACAATAAAGAAATCTGGACAGAAGCTGGCGCATTTGAATGGGCCAATAACGACGAAATTAAACTATTTAATTTTACAGCGCATCCTGCAGCACGTTACATTAAAATTGCAGTTGCTGATGGTGTAGGTGGTTTTGGATCAGGTAGAGAGTTATATGTATTTAAGATTCCTGGTACCGAAAGTTATCTTCCGGGCGATATCAATAACGACCGTTTAATTGATAAGAACGATTTAACTTCATACATCAATTATACTGGTTTAAGAAAAGGTGATGCCGATTTTGAAGGTTATATCAGCAATGGTGATATCAACAAAAATAACCTGATTGATGCTTACGATGTTTCGGTTGTGGCTACACAGCTTGAAGGAGGTGTAAAAAATGCTAAAATTGATAAAGTTGCAGGTAAACTAGAAATCAGTACCGCTAAACAAGCTTACAACAAAGGCGAAATTATCGAAATTAAAGTAAAGGGAGTAAACCTGAAATCAGTAAATGCTTTAAGTTTTGCGCTGCCATACAATGCACAGGATTATGATTTTGTAAGCGTTCAGCCTTTAAACACCAAACAGATGGATAACCTGACCAACGATCGGCTGCACACCAATGGTGCCAAGGTGCTATATCCAACCTTTGTAAACATAGGCAACAAAGATGCTTTAAATGAAACGACTGATCTGTTTATCCTGAAATTAAAAGCAAAACGGAAACTACAATTCGGGCTTAAGCTTAGCGAAGGCATTTTAGTAGATAAGAATCTCAATTCAGTTATATTTTAGTTAGTGTAATTAGTATGCGAAGAGGTCGGTTTTAATCGGCCTCTTTTTTATTGGCACTAACTTGAATACAAGAATAGATTCGGTAATAAGTTTGCAAATTGTATCTTTACAACTCGTCTATTTCAAAAGAGACGGGGTTTGGCTAAGGCATGCTCTATCAATTTTGTTGTTCAACTATGAGATTTATTAGGCTGACTTATTTTATTCTACAATTTTTATTGCTCTTTACCAATGTTAGAGCGCAGGTATTCGATATAAATAATCAGCCAGTAATAACCAGCCACTATGTTATCAAAACATATGGTATAAATGAAGGTCTTCCATCAAAAAGTACAACAGCTGCCTTAAAAGATAAAAGAGGATTTATATGGGTGGGAACAGAAAATGGCCTCTGCAAGTTCGATGGTTACTCATTTAAAATTTATGTAAATATTCCTGGCGATACCACTTCACTAACCAATAACTATATCAATGCTGTAGTAGAAGATAGCAATGGTGTCTTTTGGGTGGGTACCATGAATGGTTTAAATAAATTTGATCCTGTAACGGAGAAATTTGAGCGTTTTTATCATAAAGAAAACAGGAGAACATCACTGAGCAATAATAAAATATGGTCGCTACTCATTGATAGAGGCAATAAACTTTGGGTAGGTACCGATGATGGTTTTAACCTTTTTAACAAAAACTCAAAATCTTTTACCGTTTATCAGCCAGACATTAAAAATCCAAATGCCATTAAAGGGAAATCGGTTAATGCTATTGCAGAAGATAAAGAAGGTAACTTATGGTTAGGCAACTGGAGCAAAGGACTAAATAAATTTGATCAAAAAACTCAAAGCTTTACCAATTACACGCAAAAGGAAGTAGCGGGCGAAAAAAATCCAAATGATATCTGGACACTTAGTATAGATGCTGATGGCATGATATGGGTTGGATGTTATTGGAAAGGCGATCTGTTCAGATTTGATCCGAAAACAGGGAAATTTAGTACTTATAGCAGTAAAGGCACCGGTAACAATTCAGTATTTAATGTATTGAATTTAGGTGCAAAAAAGATGTTGGTTGGCGGAAACGCCGGATTATTTTGGGTAAACACCGAATTAAATAAATGGGAGAAAATAGAAGAACTCGAATTTTTTGCCAACGGAGGTCTATACCGGGATAAAACAGGAATGATCTGGGTTTGTGGTAAAAATGGTCTCAGTAAAATAGACTTTAACCAGTATAAATTTAATTTTATTTCCCTTCCTTTTGGGCAGGCAGACATCAAATCTATCATTAGTTATGGAAAGGATTTTTGGGTAGGCACAAATAAAGGCTTGTTTAAATATAATCCCGATAATCGTTCCGTAATTAAACTGCTGCATACCAGTAATCCGAATAGTTTATCCAGCTCTGATATTATTAACCTATCTACCGATTTAAATGGCAGGCTTTGGGTAATGGGTGAAAATGGTTTTGATCGTTACGACGAGAAAGAGCATAAATTTGTTCACCATCATCACCGTTCGGCACTTGGTAGCTTTTTTAATGAAGATGTTTTTAGAGATTTAATTGAGGTAAATAATAACGAATATTATTTGGCTACCGATGCGGGTTTGAAAGTTTACAACGATAAAACCCGCAGTTATACACATTACTTTAACGACCCTAAAAACCAGGCTTCATTAAGTAATAACCATTTGTACTGCCTTTTAAAAGATGCGCAGGGCAATGTTTGGATAGGCACATACGGAAGTGGGCTCAGCCGTTTTAATCCTAAAACCAGAAAGTTTAGCAATTACATGATCAATAATTCAAGAAAAGGTGGCATTAGCAATAACATTGTAAATAGCCTTTATCTGGATTCGCACCAAAATGTTTGGGTTTGCACCCGCGATGGCCTGAATAAATATGTAGCTAAAACCAATACTTTCGAAATATATTCAAAGCAAAACGGTTTTGCTAGCAATGTTTTTACTGATCTGGTGGAAGATAATAATGGCAGGTTATGGGTAACAACCGAACAGGGGATCTCGCTGTTTGACCCTGTAACCAAAATGGTGAAAAATTACGATGAGAAAGACGGTGTTTATGCCAATTCAGCTATCTGCAAAAATGCAAAAGGCGAAATTTATCTCGCCGGCAGTAAAGGCATCGTTTATTTTAATCCACAACAGCTAAAATATAATAAAACGGCTCCAGCCGTTTATTTTTCCGATTTTTCTATTTTCAATAAATTAATTCTGCCTGGTGATGATTCTCCGTTAAAATTACCGGTGTACATGACCAAGGAGATTACATTGCCCTACAGCCAGAGTGTGCTCTCTTTTGGTTTTGTATCACTCAATTATACCCTTTCCGAAAAAAACAAGTATGCTTATTTTCTCGAAGGTTTCGATAAGAAATGGAATTATAGTGGAAGTGAGCACAAAGTTACCTACACCAATTTAAATCCCGGTAAATATGTATTAAAGGTAAGGGCATCAAATAATGATGGGATCTGGAATATGCAGGGCAATTCGATCGGGATTACCATTACACCGCCATGGTACCGTGCCTGGTGGGCTTTTTGTATTTATGGACTGGCTTTCTTTGGGGTAATTTATGCCTACCTTAAGTACCGTGAGCATCGGGCAAACCTCGAATTTCAGGTGAAACTGGCGCATATTGAAAGTGAAAAAGAGAAAGAACTGAGCGAGAAGAAACTTTCTTTTTTTACCAATGTATCGCATGAGTTCCGTACACCACTTACGCTAATTATTAATCCGGTTAAAGAGCTTTTATACAAAAACGATAAAAATGTTGATACCACTGATTTAAATATTGTTTACAGGAATGCCAAACGCCTTTTAAGTTTGGTAGATCAACTGTTATTGTTCAGGAAAGCAGATACTTACGGCGAAAAATTAAAAGTAGCTCCGGTAAATCTGGTGAGTTTGTGTAAGGAGGTATTTCTTTGCTTTGTACACCAGGCCAGATCTAAAAATATCGTATTTGAGTTTATATGTGCCGATGAAGTGATTCCTTTTTATGCTGATAGGGAAAAAATAGAGATTGTGTTTTTTAATCTTCTTTCAAATGCTATAAAATTTACACCTGAAGGTGGTACGGTTAAAATGATTGTAGACAGCCGCCAAGAAAATATAGTGGTTGGTATTGAAGATACAGGTTGCGGCATTACCAGCTTTGCAGGAGAAAAACTCTATGAAAAATTTTATCAGGATCCAGGAAATAAATCAGCAAAAGGAGGTTTCGGTATAGGTTTGTACCTGGCGAAGAATTTTATAGAAATGCATGGTGGAACGATAAGTTATACCAGCGTTGAAAATAAAGGTACAGCATTTAATATTGGTTTATTAAGAGGCATAAGCCATTTTAAAGATGCGGTAATTTTGCAGGAGGCATTGGTAGATACCGATTCGTCGTTATTTAAAGAATTGATAGAAGATGAAATAACGGCCAATAAAATTGTAGAAGCTGCAGAAGAGCCATTACTGGATAGTCAGCTTGCTTTAGATTCGAAAACGCTGTTGATTATTGATGATAACATCGAGATCAGAGCGTATCTAAAGCAGGTTTTTAGAATGGATTATCACCTTTATGAAGCGAGCAATGGAGAAGATGGGTATGATATGGCTAAAGAACTGTTGCCCGATATTATTATATGTGATGTAATGATGGATGGCATAACCGGGATAGAACTTTGTAGTAAAATAAAGGAAGATGTAGCTATTTCTCACATTCCGATTATCCTGCTTACCGCTATTTCTGCACCAGAGGTTAAACTTAAAGGAATAGAAGGTGGTGCCGACGATTACATTAGTAAACCTTTTGATAAAGATTTTTTAAAAGCGAGGGTAGCCAGTATATTAAAAAGTAAAAATGCCCTGCAAAAATACTTTTATAACGAAATTACCCTCAATTCTAACAGCACCAAAATCTCTGCAGAATACAAAGAGTTTTTAGATAACTGTATCCGTATTGTAGAAGAACACCTGATCGATCCCGATTTTAATATCGATACGTTGACTGCGGCTATTGGTATGTCGAGATCTAATCTTTACCGCAAAATAAAATCCATTTCTGGTCAATCATCAAATGGCTTTATCCGTTTCATCAGATTGAGGAAAGCCGCTGAAATTTTTATCAATACCGACAAAACCATTCAGGAAACTTCTTATATGGTGGGTATTAACGATCCGAAATATTTTAGAGAGCAGTTTTATAAGCTCTTTAACATGAATCCATCGCAGTACATTAAAAAATTCCGCAAGCCGTTTTCCAATAATATTAATACCACAGTTAAAAAAGGTAAATAGAAAATAGACATCGCCTCTATTTTTAATAATCGCCTCAAAATGTTCTTTTGGGCTCATTTCGGTTTGTTTACCCCTCTAATTTGGATTGTTTGTACCCTATAAGAGTTGTTTGTGGGCGCTAATTTAGCCTTCCACAAAGCAGCGCTATAATCGCGATTCCGATAGAGGGTTCTGTTGGGTAGGTTATAAAATTGATCTGCTAACCAAATATTAAACTTGCAAACCAATATGAGAAGAAAAGTTCTGAAAGGATTTTTGCCAAAATTCTTTACAATTAAAACACTGGCATTTCTATTTATCGTATCCATCAGTTTACCGGTAATGGCATCTTTAGTTCCTGTTAAAACAGGGATAAAAAGCCAGCTTAAAGAAATTGTGGTAACGGGTACCGTAACAAACGAAACAGGTGCTACATTTCCAGGTGTAGCGGTTAAAATTAAGGGAACCGAAAAAGCGGTGCAAACTGATGCAAATGGTAAATACAGCATCAATGTTGCGGCCAAAACTGATGTACTTATCTTTTCTTTTGTAGGCTATACCAACCAGGAGCAAACGGTTGGTGATAGAACAACCATTAATGTTCAGCTTAGTGCCGATACCAAAACACTGAATGAATTGGTGGTTGTTGGCTATGGAACACAGAAAAAAGCAACATTAACCGGTTCAATCTCGCAGGTAAAAGGTGCCGACCTGGTAAAAAGCCCGCAACCGAATTTATCTAATTCATTAGCAGGCCGGTTTTCTGGTGTAGTAATTAATAATAGAAGTGGTGAACCGGGTTTTGACGGTTCAAACATCACCATCAGGGGTTTGGCTACAACCGGTAGCAACAGTGTATTAGTTGTTGTAGATGGAATACCCGGACAAATTGGTGGCCTTGAACGTTTAGATCCTAATGATATTGAAAGTGTTTCGGTATTAAAAGATGCCTCTGCTGCCATTTATGGTAACAGGGCAGCTAACGGGGTAATTTTAGTGACAACAAAGAGAGGAAGAACTGGTAAGCCTACTATCAATTATAGTTTTAACCAGGGGTTTAGCTCCCCAACAAGATTACCTAAAATGGCTGACGCTGCAACCTATGCACAGATTATGAATGAAATTAATTTCGATTCAAATCCTGCAGGCGGCCTTAATCAGTCGTACACAGCAGATCAAATCGAAAAATTCCGTAATGGTTCCGACCCATTGTTATATCCCAATACTGATTGGATTGACCAAACCTTAGAAAAAACTGCGCTGCAAAGCCAACACAGCCTTTCTATTAACGGGGGCAGCGAGGATGTAAAATACTACATGTCTTTAGGTACTGTTTCTCAGGATGGTTTATATAAAAATGGGGTAACCAAATACAATCAGTATAATTTTCGCACAAATATAGATGCCAACGTTTCTAAATACCTTAAAGTTGGCTTATCGGTATCAGGCAGGCAAGAAAACCGTTTGTTTCCTCAGGTAGGGGCTGGCGATGTTTTCAGATCCATTTATAGGGCAAAACCTATTGTATCAGCTTATTATCCAAATGGCTTACCAACAACCGGTATCGAAAATGCAAATCCTGCCGTACAGGTTACAGATATAGGCGGAACAAATAAATCGCCTACACAGGTTTTAAATGGAATTTTAAGGGCTAGTTTTATTATTCCTGGAGTACAGGGTCTTTCTGTTGATGGTTTCTTTTCTGCTGATAAATCCAATGTATTTACCAAAAGTTTCAGCAAACCATACCTGCTCTACCAATACGATCCTACATCTAAAAACTATAATAGCGTAATTGTTGGTGGCAATAACCAAAAAGCTACCTTGACCGAAAGCCATAAAAATGAATCGCTGCTTACCACAAATATCAAACTGAATTATGCCCGTAAGTTTGACCTACACGATATTAATGCCTTTGTAGGTTACGAACAGAGCGAAAATCATTTAGAATATTTCGATGCACAACGTTTTAACTTCCTTTCTACTTCTTTGCCCGAACTCTCTCAGGGAGGTACTGCGGCTACTGATTTCTTAAACTCAGGTTATAGCACAAACTATAACCGCCGAAGCATCATTAGCCGCCTGGCATATAGCTATGATGATAAATACCTTTTTGAAGGGCAGTTGCGTATAGATGGATCATCAATTTTCCCTCAGGGCAAACAATATGGTTATTTCCCTTCAGTTTCTGCAGGCTGGGTAATCTCAAAAGAAAAGTGGTTTAATGAAAACGTTAAATTCGTTGATAATTTAAAAATCCGTGCTTCATATGGAGCGCTGGGTAACGATAACGTAAATGGTTTCCAGTACTTTGATAATTATGTTCTGGTTGGAAATGGATTTGTAGCCCAAAGCCCGGGTGCAACATCATCAACCATACAGCCGGGCGTAAACTTAGTTAAACTGGCAAACCCGAACATTACCTGGGAAGTAGCCAAAAAACTCGATATAGGTTTCAATGCCGTTATATTTAAAAACTTCAGTATCGAAGCCATCTATTTTCAACAAAAGAGATCTGATATCTTGGCCACCCGTAATGCATCATTGCCAGGTTCTTCAGGGATAGTAAACCCTTATGGTTCCGATCCGCTGGTGCCTTCAGAAAATATCGGTAAAGTTAATAATACTGGTTTTGAAGCTACTTTAGGTTATAACCATAATGGCGAAAACTTTAAATGGAATGCATCAGGCAATATCACTTATGCAAAAAGCAAAGTAATTTTTATTGATGAAGCCAGTGGCACGTTAGATTATCAACGCCAAACCGGCAGACCATTAAATGCTAACCTGCTTTACAATAGTATTGGCATATTTAGAACGCAACAAGAGTTAGATGCTTACCCACACGTAAGTGGTGCTAAAATTGGCGATCTTAAATACCTTGATTATAATAATGATGGTAAAATAACTGCCGATGACCAAACCAGAACTCCATATAGCAATATTCCTCAGATTACTTATGGTTTTACACTTGGAGCATCTTATAAAAACTTTGATGTATCGATGGTATTAGCAGGGCAAACCCAGGTAAGCCAATACGTTTTGCCAGAATCTGGTAGTGTCGGTAACTTTTATAGCAGTTGGGCCGATAACAGGTTTAGTGCAGCAAATCCGAACGGAACTTACCCAAGGGTAACCGATCGTGCATCAAATGCGATTAGCGGGGGGCAGTTTAACAATACTTTTTGGTTAAATGATGCCTCATTCTTAAGGCTTAAAAATGTCGAAATTGCCTATAACATTAAGGCCAGTTTCTTAGATCGGATAAATGTTTCTGGACTAAGGCTTTATGCGAGTGCATTTAACTTGTTCACCATTTCTAAAGTCAAAGATTACGATCCCGAAGGAACCAGCGGTAGCGGGCAATTTTACCCACAGCAACGCATTATTAATCTGGGCGCCAATATTAAATTCTAAACATCATGAATAACAAATCAATATATGTAACACTTTTAGGCCTGTCTCTTATCTCAATGAGTATTGTGGGCTGTAAAAAAGATTTTTTAAATGTAGAACCAACAGACCGGATCTCTACAACTGCTATAGAAACCGATACGGCTGTTTTTGAGGCCTATGTAACCAATCGTTATATCGCCAGTAGATTACAGGATAAGGAAGGCGACGGTTCTTCGCCAGGTTTTGGTAGGGGTTTTGAATATAGCATGTGGAGTTCTTTTACCGATGAATCTATTTATAATAACGACGATGCTACCTGGCTAATTCAAAGAGGACAGCTTGCTCCGGAAAATTTAGGAAGCGCAGGAGTGTATTGGGGCAGGAGTTACAAAAGCATCAGAGAATGTAATTATGCGCTTGATGTGCTAGCTAAAATTGCCATGAGTGCGGCCCATAAAAAACAGTTAGTGGCCGAACTCAAATTTGTAAGGGCTTTCCGCTATCAGGATCTGATCCGGAATTATGGTGGTGTAGTTTTAATGGGCGATAAGGTAACCAGCCTAACTGATAATTTACAGGATCCAGCGCTGTTTCAACGCGCTTCTATTAAAGAATGTATAGATTATGTGGCAGCACAGCTAGATCAGGCCGCGGCAGATTTACCTTTAGATAACAGCAATAGCTGGATGGTAGGAAGAGCAACAAAAGGTGCTGCACTTGCGCTAAAATCCCGCTTACTTTTATATGCTGCTAGTCCGTTGTATAATGCTGGTACCTGGCAGGCGGCTGTTACGGCAGCGCAGACAGTTATTTCTTTAAATAAATATGGAATTTACACGGGCGGCTATAGAAACTTATTTTTAACCGACCAAAGCAATGAAATTATTTTCGCGAGGTTGTTTACAAAAAATGCTAACCATACCCACTTAGAAATTGCTAACGGGCCAAACGGTTATGGCGGCTGGGGAGGAAATCTTCCGATGCAGAACCTGGTAGATGATTACCAAATGGCCAATGGTAAAGCCATTACCGATCCTACATCTGGTTACGATAGCAATGAACCTTACAAAGGTCGTGATCCACGTTTTGCAGCAACCATTTTATACAACGGAGCAGCATACCGCGAGCGTAATGTAGAAACTTTTATTCCGGGAGGAAAAGATAGTAAAGATGGAAATGATAACTGGAATACAACCAAAACAGGTTATTACCTTAAAAAATTCATGAATGATGCTTACCCTTTGCAAAACCCTTGGGGTAATGCAGGGTTTCAGCCCTGGATCTATTTTAGATATGCAGAAATTTTGCTTAATTATGCAGAAGCGGCAAATGAAGCTTACGGACCAGATGCTGTTCCTGCCGGATCAACAATGTCGGCAAGACAGGCTATTAATATGGTAAGGGCAAGGCCAGATGTGAATATGCCTGCATTGGCCGTCGGACTTACCCAAACGCAAATGCGCGATGCGGTTCGTTATGAGCGTAGGGTAGAGCTCGCCTTTGAAGAACACCGTTATTATGATGTAAGGCGATGGAAAATTGCCGACGTTACAGAAAACAAACCTGCGGGCGGAATCATTATTACCAAAGCGGGTACAGGATTTACTTATACGCCTAAAATTGCTTTGGATGGACGCAAATTTGAAACCAAACACTATTGGTTACCAATACCAAGAGCAGAAATTTTGGCTTCCGGAGGTAAATTGCAGCAAAATCCTGGTTACTAATAAACAGAAACTAAATTTTACATGATCAAGCCACATTGTTTTTTAACCTTTTTAGCCTTGTTTTTCTTTAGCGGGGCTTTTGCCCAAAAAGCTACTGTAACTGTAGAAATCGATCCAACTGTAACATTTCAAACCATTGAAGGTTTTGGAGCTTCAGATGCATGGACCTGTCAGTTTGCAGGATTATGGCCCGAAGAAAAACGAAGTAAAATGGCCGATTTGCTTTTTAGCACACAGCTAACAAAAGCAGGGCAGCCACTGGGTATAGGTTTAAACATGTGGCGTTTTAGCATTGGTGCCGGAAGTGCAGCACAAGGTAAGGCAAGCGATATTGGCGATGAATGGCGTCGTCAATACGCTTTTCTGCAACCAGATGGTAGTTACGACTGGAATGCGATGCCAGGGCAAACCTGGTTTCTTAAAGCAGCCAAAACTCGTGGCGTAAATCAATTTATTGGTTTTGTTAACAGTCCGCATGTATTGTTTACCAAAAATGGTAAAGCATACTCAAGTGATGGTAACTGTAACTTAAATTTCGATAAACTACCTGAATTTTCAGCCGATTTGGTTGCTACAATAAATGGACTAAAGAAAATAACGGGAATTACATTAGATTATGTGAGCCCTGCAAATGAACCGCAATGGAAATGGAATGAGCACAAACAGGAAGGCTGCCCCTATAACAATACCGAATTGGCCCGGCTTTATAAAGGTGTAAATGATGCGTTCGCTAAAAATCAAATCAAAACCAAAATACAGATAGGAGAAGCAGGTCAGCTCGATTATTTATATGATAATGGTAATGAGGTAAAAGGAAACCAGGTTTTTCAGTTCTTTAATACTGCATCTCCCAATTACGTTGGCAATCTTTCCAATATTGATCATTCGATTTCAGGACATAGCTATTTCACAACAAGTCCGGAGCAAAAGTTTATTGATACACGTACAAAAACAGCCCAGGCTGTAGCACAGGTTAAAGGTTTAAGATATTGGATGTCTGAATATTGTGTGCTTGGTGATGATGTACTGAAGGGTGAAAAACGCGATTTGGGTATGGTAACCGCTTTGTTTATCGCAAGGCTAATCCATCACGATCTGGTGATATCCAATGCTACATCATGGCAATGGTGGTTAGGTGTATCAACAGGTGATTATAAAGATGGTTTGGTTTACATCGATCGAAATAAAACCGACGGCGAGGTGTATGATAGTAAAATGTTATGGGCCCTGGGCAATTACAGCCGTTTTATAAAAGAGGGGAGTAAACGCCTTCAGGTTAAAGTATCAGATGAAAAAGCAACTCCACTTTATGTATCGGCCTACCTGCAGGATAAAAAACTGGTAACGGTTGTTGTAAACACCAGTGATCATGATGTGGATCTTGATCTGGAGGTTAAAGGACAACAATTACAAAAAACTGTTCAAACTTATGTTACTTCTGCTGAATATAGTTTGGCACCCTATAAACAATATAAAAACACCAAAAAAATCCATATTCCGGCAAAATCGGTTACCACAGTGCTTAGTAATTAATTTCTAAGGCATTCCATATAAATCCCATTTGATTTTAAGGCCGAAAGGCTCTGTTTAGATCAATATGGCTATGCTTTGTCTTAAATTTTACCTTAACAATAATATACGATGAAACTTATCCGTAAAAATTTAATGCTTATAGTAATCCTGATTACTTGTTTAGCGAGCCTTAAGGGCCATACTCAGGCTCACCATACTTTTAAACTTGCCGACTCTGTTTTTCTGCTTGATAATAAACCCTTTCAGATTATTTCTGGCGAAATGCATTATCCACGAATACCAAGAGAAGCATGGAGAGATAGGATGAAAATGGCTAAAGCCATGGGTTTAAATACAATTGGTACCTATGTTTTTTGGAATGTACATGAGCCATTAAAAGATAAATTTGATTTTTCAGGAAATAACGACATTGCCGAATTTGTACGTATTGCAAAAGAAGAAGGTTTATGGGTAGTGCTTAGGCCAAGTCCGTATGTATGCGCCGAATGGGAATTTGGTGGTTATCCTTTTTGGTTACAGAACATTAAAGGTTTACAGGTTAGGAGTAAAGAGGCGCAATACTTAAAAGAATATAAAGAATATCTTACTGAGGTAGGCAAACGCCTTGCTCCATTGCAGATAAACCATGGTGGCAATATATTAATGGTTCAGGTAGAAAACGAGTATGGTTCTTATGGAAATGATAAAGAATACCTGAAAATTAATACCCAGCTTTTTAAAGATGCCGGTTTTGATGGGGTACTTTCCACCTGCGATCCGGTTCCGGCATTGGAAGGCGGGCATTTGGCCGGATTGCTGCCTGGCGTAAATGGGATTGATAATCCAGCAAAAATCAGAACACTGATCAGGAAGTACAATAACGGGGTTGGGCCATATTTTGTGCCTGAATGGTACCCAGCATGGTTCGATTGGTGGGGTACAAAACACCATCAGGTAGATCCCAAAACCTATGCCGATAAACTGGATACGGTACTAAAAGGCGGGATTTCTATTAACATGTACATGTTTCATGGTGGCACCACCCGCGGCTTTATGAATGGTGCAAATTATAATGATACTACAGCTTACGAGCCACAGATTAGCAGTTATGATTATGATGCGCCATTAGATGAAGCTGGCAATGCAACCCCTAAATTTATGCTTTTCCGCGAAACCATAAAAAAGAATCTGCCAGCTAAGCAAACCCTGCCCGATGTTCCTAAGCCTAAACCTGCAATTACATTACCTGCAATAACCCTTACCAAAACAGTAGATCTATTTAGTCTGATCGGGAAACCACAATTAAGTGAAAATCCATTAACCTTCGAAGCACTTAACCAGGCCTATGGTTTCGTGTTGTACAGCAGCACAATAAAAGGTGGACGTAAAGGCGTAATTAAGATCAACGAGCTGCGCGATTACGGATTAGTATATATCAATAAAAAGCGCGTAGGTGTTTTAGATAGAAGACTTTATCAGGATAGTTTAGTGCTTGATCTTCCTGCTGGCGATGTACAGCTGGATATTTTAGTAGAAAATATGGGCAGGATTAATTTTGGCCCTTATCTGCTTAAAAATAACAAAGGGATTACTAAAAATGTAACATTTAATGGCAAAGAGATTAAATCGTGGAAAATGTACCCATTGCCATTTGATAACATAGATACCCAAAAAATACAGCCTAAAGTAAACAGCCAATCAGCGGCTGCACTTAAATCGGCTTCCTTTAATTTAACAAAAGTTGCCGACACTTATTTAGATATGCGCCAATGGGGAAAGGGACTGGTTTGGGTTAACGGACATAATTTAGGTAAATATTGGAGCATTGGACCACAACAAACACTTTATCTGCCTGCAGAATGGCTTAAAAAAGGAAAGAATGAAATTGTAGTTTTTGAACTGCTTAAGCCTACGCAGAATACACTAACTAGTTTAGATAAAGCTATTTTAAATGAGTTGAAAAATAAATAACCTATCGATTTTCTTCTGGTTAACGCCTCACTAACCAAATATTAATTACAAAACCCTATGAAAATTAAAACGTCAATCGCAACGATGGCCGTTATGTTAAGCGTATGCTTAATGGGCTGTGAAAAAAAAGAATTAATTACAGAAACTCTACCCGAAATTGAGAAAACAGAAACCTCAAATGCTCAACAAGCAACAGTAGAGGGGTTAGGCGCCGCAGGTATTGCCGGGGTAAACTGGGCTGATGGCCGCGACAATTTTGTGGATGGCTGGGTAATCCCTTCAGGATTAACAGCTGGTGACAATTATACTACCGTATCAGCAAAGGCAAATGCGATACTAACGGGTTTTCAAAATAATATGCCGGGTGTAAACACCGTGAGGTTACCGATTAATCCACCTAGCGTGGCAGAAGCATGGTGGGCTGCTTATACAGGCGCTATAGATCGTGCACTAAGTAAGAACATGAAAGTGATTTTGGCTTGTTGGGAGAGTGCATCTTCCCATAATGGTACTATTGATGACACCACTCAGTTTTGGGCCATGTGGCAAACCGTAGTTAATAAATATGGAAGTAATGCTAACGTGTATTTCGAACCTATGAATGAGCCCTATGGTTATACATTGGCCCAATTAACCACTATTTATGCCGAATGGCTTTCCCGTTACCCCAATGTAAGCAAAGGCCGGATTCTTTTAGGTGGTACCGGCTATTCGGAAAATGTTACTGCTGTTGGCGCAGATAGCCGCTTTTCGGGTTGCCTGTTGTCCCTGCATAATTATGCATTTTGGGCTACCAGAACACAATCAGCCTGGGAAAGCGATTGGCGAAGCCGCTTCGGTAATTATGCAAGTCGTACCGTTGTTACCGAATATGGTGCAGCCATGACTACTGGTAAAAATTATACAGGTTCGGTAGGTAGTGATAATGAGATTGCCTATATAGTTGGTTCTACCAATGTATTTAGAAACGATAAAGTGGCAAGCGTATACTGGCCAGGGCTTAGAGATAACGATAGCTACAGTATTCAGAACCGAGGTGGAAGCGGAACAAATATTACTTTAACTACCACTAATCAATCGGGATTAACTCGTATCAGATATGGCTGGGGTTTATAGTAAGATTTAAAAAGCAGAAAAAAAGCCGTCTCCTAAATTATTATTTAAGAGACGGTTTTGATTAGGAATGTTCAATTAGCTTTGATTGGTGTTGATCTCAATTTCACTTTCTACAAAAATGTGTGCACCAATTAAAACATTTTCTGAAAGGAATTGTTATAAAACTTAGAAATTGAATTTCAACATCAGGTTTCGTGTAAAGAAATAAGGAGTTGATGTAAAAAAAGTTTTGATAGGTTTTAAATAAGCCATCTTTGCAGAGTTATTTCCGAAAGGTAAAATACACCTGAAAATATTTAAAGTCATATGTCAAACGCCGGGTTCCCTAAAAACCAATCCTTCAACTGACATATGATTTTTTTTTGTCCTAATTTTTAAAGCGTTTAATTTCGATCTTTTTTTCCTTAACCTTTAAAGTTATAGTGGGTATCGTGGTCGCTATTGCCGATTCTACGGTAATCATAGCTGGTTCGCCATCAAAGTAAATATGTTCTGGCAGATGCATCACATCTGGATAAGCCTGATAACTACCTTCCGGCAGATAAACAAAATAATCTCCATCTTCTCCTGTTTTAACGGCTCTGATCATACCATCCTTGCCTTTTATTAGAATACTGATACCTGCCAGCGACGGATTGATCTGCAGACTTCTGGTTTCGTTAAAATTAATAGCAATTCTGCCAGTTACATTTCCACTTTTCTGCATCGGAACATTAACTTTCATGTTCTTCTGGTCTATGGTGATATGCGTTGGCATAATCTGATATCCGTTTTGTAAAGGCATGTTCAAACTATAATCACCATAAGGTACTTTACTGTATTGGATGGTTCCGTTAGCCGGGATAATGAAAATAATTTTGTTGACCAATACGGTACCTGAATTTGCAGGTTCATCACCAGCGTCGAAAATACCATTCTGGTTGTTGTCTTTATAAATTAAGATGGCAATATTCCCTTTTTTACCAGGAATATGCTGCCTTGGATCAGGTAATTTTTGGGTAATACCTGCCTGTAAGCTTCTAAATGAAGAATTTGCAAAGCTGGTTCTGTACTGATACATATAAGAGCTGATGTAGAAAGCTGTTTTAGGCGTAATTTTATAATCTGCTTTAACAGTATAAGTAGTATTGTTGCCGAATAAAGCATCACGGTAAAAAATTAAACCTGCTTCAGCGCGTAACTTTTTATTAAAGAAATATTGATGAAAAGATGGACTGATGCTAAACCGGTATATCTCTTGCTCATTTAATCCACTATTATAAGATTCGGCAAGTAAAAAACTTCCTTTTTGTAGATAGGTATTAAGGTTCATCCAGCTGTTAGACCATGTGGCGTTTAAGCGGAGCTGGAGTTCTGTTTTCCCATTTATATTCTGCCCAAAACCATTATCCATCGAGAAAAAGATATTCTCTTTAAAATCACTGCTGTGCCAGTTGATGGATTCATTTAAGCGGTATGCCGTTAATTTATTAGTCTCGGTCTGCAAAAAGTTGTAATCTGCTTTTTCCTGATCGCGTGAAGCGGTAAGGGTTAAATTTAAGTTCACCTTAACTGGAATTGCCCAACCTGCCTCCATACGCTGTAACGAATAGTTTCGTTGAAAAAAGAATACATTTCTTTGATAGGCCGGATCAAAACTGTACAGGCTAAAGCCGAGCCAGGTATTGTGTTTTCCAAAGTAACGGCTAATCCGCTCATTTAATTGAAGTACACCCCGGCGTATACCTGGGTAATAGGCAGTAGAAAAGAAATTATTGCTGCTAAAGTTTAATTTTTGCCAGTTGCCGCTAAAATTGGTACCCAATGCCAAAGAGGGTTTAATGTCATCCGGATTTAAAAGGTCCTGAGAAAGGCCACCACCAACGTTAACGCTCATGACGAGGTTGCGTTTGTTTAGCAGAGAAACCGTGTTGGCGAATAAAATACTCCTGCTTTGTTCTAATGGAGCATAATCAAAAATAAGCGAACTGCTGAGCTCATGCCCACTGGTATCCTTTATGTTCGTTTTTACGTAAGCAGAATAGCCGTAGTTTAAATTGTCGCCCAATAGATTGTAAGACTTTTGTACAAATGCCGCTTCCACACCATGGCGGTCTTCATCAGCCCGGGTATAAATTTTTGCACCCCTTCCGTTGATAAAATTTTCGAGGTTTTCGGAAATATTTCCCACAGTAATCCCCTTTTTATCTCCTTCGTAGTTAAGCCAGGTATTGCTAATGAGCGGGCGGTTAGCGAGGCTGTTCCATTGATAGGCATCTACGCTAAAGCCGAGTATACCCTGCCCCAATTGAGTAGCCCCGGTGCCATTAAGCTGCCAGGATTGCGAATCGCTAAAGAGGTTTTGGCCACTGAGCGAAATCTGATTGGTTAAGTTTCTGTTTAATATGTTCTGAGGTATTTCGGCATTAACAAATTGCCTGTTGGCTGCTGCATTTTGCACATAGGTGATGCCATTGCCAAAAAGGTCGCCGTTTTTATAAATACCAGCAATGTTGACGTAAAAGTTATTGAGCTGGTACAACTCACGGTTAATGATTTTTCCAAAACTTATCTGTTGCTCCGTTCCCGGAGATAGTTTGATATCTTTTTGTAACACATTTTTCCCTTGCCCGTTATCTGAGGGGAAAGAGGCGATCAGTTTTAATTCTTCAACCTGATTGCCAGAGTTGCGGATGAGCAGGTTAACTGTTAGCGAATCGCCGATCTGTTTTAAAAGAATGCTGGGTGTAAGTACAATAAGCTCTGTAGCGCGCAAAGGCAGCATGGAAATGCTCGTTTTAACTTGGGCACGTAAAGCATTGTTTAAGTCGTGGAGTTGAAATACCATTTGACTCGTTTCGGCATCAGCATTATTGAGTACAAGAAATTTAAAGGGGTAAAAGGTATGTGCTTTTTTTTGAACTTTCACCTTAATGGGCTGGTCGGCAACCAGGCCAAAACCTTTAGGTAAAACCGGCATAATACGGCCTTCAAAGTCCTGATCGCTGTTGTTATCGATCCTGATGCTTAAGGAAATTAATTTTTCGCGGCCGATATTGATCAAGCTATCAGTGCTGATCTTAATATCGCTGCTGTTTTGGGCGAAAGACGGCATACTAAAGCATAGCACCAAAATGCTACACCATAAAAATATCCTTTGATGGAAAAATGCCATTTGCGTATTTTACTGCGGAATAATCTCGTAGATTAATATGCCACTATAATTATTAGGTACCGCGTTCATCAGCCTGTTATCGTTTGCTTTGGTAAAATAGCGGAGATTGTATTTGTAAGCCTGGGCATTGGTGGTATTGCTTCCGCCGGTGCCAATGGTTTGGCTGGTTTCTGATAATGCTACAGTAGCTCCGGCAGAACTGCCTGCACTTAGCTGTAAATTTACGACCGATACGGGAAGGCTATTGTTACCAGCGGTAAAATTTGCACTGCTGGTTCTTACCTGGATAGCATAAGGGGTAGCTGCAGTTACAGTTAGTCCGTTTGCATAACTAACCGAAGCACCATTGGTATAATCGGCCATTGTTTTCAATTCCAGCAATCCCGATCTGGCATTGTCTTGAATCTGAATGCCATAACTTGCCGGCGTAGTATAATTACCATCCGGACGGATCTGCATACCATTTACGGCGCTAGAGCGGCCAAGCTCTGTTCCGTTTTTATCCAGCAGTACAAACGCCAGATTAATGGAATAGGCCTGCCAGGTTTTTAGCGCGTCGAGATAGGAACCTCCCTCAAGGATCACATCAATAGTGATCACAATATCTTTATAAAATTCTTCGTTGCCATTTGTTAAAGGGTAATTGGAAGAACTGATCAATAAAGCTTGAATGCCAGGTGAATTTAATGGAACAGGGGTAGTACCACTGCCGATCTGCTGAAAAGTTGCACCGTTAATGGCACTCAGTTTTAACTTAATTTTGTTGTAGGGAAGGGTTTTGCCCTCACTAT
This sequence comes from Pedobacter sp. W3I1, assembly GCF_030816015.1. NCBI lineage: Bacteria > Pseudomonadati > Bacteroidota > Sphingobacteriia > Sphingobacteriales > Sphingobacteriaceae > Pedobacter > Pedobacter sp. W3I1. Next base: position 4,054,436 of record NZ_JAUSXN010000001.1, on the reverse strand, counting down.
TGGTAATCTGCTGGTTTAAAACTGTGGCCAGGCTCCAGTTAGGATAGCTTTTGTTTTTTCCTTCGAGCGAAAGCTGAACCTGATAAGCATTGCTAAAGGTTTGTGTTTGCGAAGAACTTACCTGCATGTAATTTTGGTTGCTGGCACCAATCCGTGGCTGCGCCATCGCCTGTTGTAAAAGACCAGCCATCAAAATAATAATAGCCGTAAGCGAAATGCTGATTCTATTCATGTTTAAACTCCAGTTCAGCTAGTTTTACGGTGGCATCATCGCCATAATTTAACACGGCAGAAGCTACGTATTCTCCTTTTTCGAGTGTTTGGGGAAGGGCAAAATAAATATCGCGTTTATTGCCTGGCAGAGAATAAAAAATAATGTCTTTCAAGGTCGTTTTTTTTCCGGTTTGTCTGTTTAGTAATTCGCAGCTGGCGGTGCCATCAGCCCAAACATTGCCGATATTGGCAAATTTTAGCACCAGTTCTTCTTTAACCTTTGCAAAATTTTCGATATCCAGATTTGCATTCCTGCTTATCGGAAGCCTTTGGTATAATTTAATACCGGTACGAACAGCTACTTTAATATTGGTGCCTTTCTGGCTCACATCATCAACCGGATTAAGCTGGCTTACATAAAGCATGGCCGTATGCACCGCGATGCTATCTTTTAAGTTTGCTGGCGGTGCGAGCTGAATTTCAATATCGCGGTGCTCGCCCGGTGCAAGTGAAAAAAACGATGAAGGAAGAATAGCTACCCACTTTGCGCATGATACCGGTGTGCTGCCTGCATTATGGATCAGATTGTTCCCTTTTTCATCATACGACCAATCATTTAGTGAAATGCTTAAATCAAGTGTAGAAGTTTTACTTACATTACTTACCGTAATTTTCTGACGCTGAGATTCTCCGGGAGCTACTGTAAAGTACACTCTTGGTGGAGTTACCGATAAGCCCGTTTGTGCATGCCCCACAATAGAAAGCATTAACATCAAAAGTGGCATAAAGTAAAATATTTTTTTCATAACAGCGGCGGATGATTTTAGAAAGGCAAATATACAACAAAGGCAACTTTGAGTATCTCCCAAAATTGCCTCTGTGTAGATTTATTTATAACTAGTTTGCCTCAATAGTATAGGTTACAGTTGTAGTATATACTGTAGGGTTTTCAGTTTTGAAATATTTATCAACGTATTTCTGAGCACCAGCAGCTTTATAGGTAATGTTAAAGTTTTTATTCACACTTCCGGTATTGCTCGAAATAATCATTTGGTCTGTATTGCTCAGGTTACGTGGAGTATAACTAGCGTTAGCCAATTGGTTGCTGGTACCAGCTAATGGACTAATAGTTACATCACTCGCATCAATATTTGCTTTTGCGCCAGTTAAGTTAGCTGATGCTGATTTTACTTTAACGATAAATGCACCAGTACTGTAAACTGTTAAGTGATCAGCTTCTGCTAAACTTACTCCATCAGTATAGTCAGCAGTAGTTTTGTAATCAAGGTTTACTGTTTTTTGAGTAGGGTTAACAGTAATGGTTTGAATAGGGTAAAGACGGATATTAAGTGTTGCGTTATCAGTTTGTGCAATGGCTACTTTTCCAACCAATGTTAATGCGATTACTGAGATACTTAAAAGAAATGATTTCATGATTTTTGATTAATTATTTTGCTTTTTAAAATTTTATGCTATTTTTGTTATACCAACCAAAAAAGAAAGACTTATTCTAGTCTGTAAATTTTATGTTACTTTCTTGTTTGAATCGAGTGCAAAGGTATTGCTATTCCGAATCAAGAAAATATGAAAAATAACCAAAAACATATTAAAAAAAACAGACAGGCCTCAATCTTTATTATTTCTAATTAAACGCCTGATAATCAGTGCATTAATTTTTGTTTTTTGATGTTGATAATTGTCAAACATTTTGACTTTGTCTGTCTGGGTAGTCGCTATGAGGAGCTTTTTGATTGTTTTTGGCGATGACGTAAAGCCACAGTGCGGCCTGAACATGCCTGATAGTTTCATTTTTTAGACCAGTTTATGGTCAGAGAAAAAAATATAAATTCAGAAACAGGAAGAGACTTCTAGTCAGCGTGGATACTTAACTGAAGATTTCTGTATTTTTTTGGACTGTAACCAGAATGTTTAGTAAAAAAAGCGCTAAAATTATTTTCTTCGGTAAAGCCCATGCTGTAGCTAATTTCTTTTATGGTAAGTGCACTATGCGCCAGTTTACTTTTAGCTTCTTCAAAAATCTTTTCAGTTACCAGCTGTTTGGCAGAACGGCCATAAATATTTGTAATGGCTTGATTTAGTTTTCTCGGTGTGGTTTTTAAAGCATTGGCATAATAATCTAACTTCTTTTCCTTTTGATAATGAATGTGCAGCAGTTCGCGAAATCGGTTTGCAATATCACGGTCTTCGTTATTATTGTAGTGGATTTCGGGGTTTTGAAGTCCTTGCGAAAGAAAAGTAGATCTTAAAAGAATGGCCTGAACCGCATTGTGTATAATGTCGCTCATAAGGGGAACCATGGGTTTATTGGTCAGGTTTTCGAGAAAAGCCATTTGAAGTTCAACATATTCTCCGATATCGATGGAAGGTTTGCTGATGTAAATTTTACTTAAATCGAAAAAAAGAGCACTGTTCTGTATAAAATAGGCATCATTTGGCGTGCGCGCATAAAAGCCATAGTCAAAAAATAATACCCAGAATTCGCCCTTTTGCTCAGGAATAAATGAATGAAAGCGATCTGGTCCAATAAAAATAAAATGATTGAGGGGTACCAGGATTCTTTCATTTTCGATGCAATGCAAAGCAGGTTCACCAATAGAAAAAAGCACAAAAAAATAGGGCCAGCGCCTAAGGCTACTGATATCCTTAAAATGAGATTTTAAGTTGGTGGAACGGCAAATATGGATATGATCTTTGGTTATAAAATCTATCCTTTCACTGATATTCATAATGAGACGACAATTTGTAAGGTGCCAGACTTTTAAAGGGACAGGCAATCGCTAATATAATAGTTTTCTAGTTATAAAAGCGCTTGGTTGATTGCTAAAATTTGAAATAAATTAGCCTGTTGTTTTAGCAACAATCTTTGTGAAAAAACCAATTTTAATCGTGCTTTTAGTTTGTCCACATCTGATTGTCAAAAATGCAAGTACCATCTACATTAGATTAGGTATTCAGATAGGATGTGTTTTTTAATCTATTGGGCTTAAGGTAGATAAAATTTCGTTCTGCATTAATAATGAAGTTAAACCTTTTAAGTAAATCGCCTCCGATGATGCTCATTTTTTGGCGACCTATTGCACCCTGGAAAAAAGCTACAGGAACATTTTTTAACAATATTTTTGCTATGGAAAAGCAGGGTAAAATTGCTTTTTTTGTTTTGAGCACGTTTCCGTACGAATCTTTAAGGCTTTTTTCTCCAATAATTTTTAAGCTACTGTCTATTTTAGTTTGGGAAGCAAACTGATCATCAAAAAGAATTGCGCCCGAATAGCCAGAGTGAATCAGGAAATTATTAGGGTATGTTTTAGCGCCTATAAGGGAGGTTGCTTCAATAAATATCATCTCATCCTGGGTAGTAAGCTTTAATTTTTGGTATTCCTTTATCTTTTTGGGCAATGCCTCATGAATGATGATTACCTGCTTATCAAAATCTATCTCTATCGCTTTTTTGCCAAATAAGTCTAACCCAAATTTTCCATCTGTTTCAGGGCCAGAATTTTTATTTTCCCATATTTTAATCCCCGTCCATTGATGGCCGGCGATAGCAATGGTGTTGTGCTCACTATATCTTGAGGTATTGGCATTGCCACCCCAGCTTTTTATGCTGTCGGTTCGGATAAAGTTAAGACTGGTTATTTTGGCAGTGGCTTCTTGGGTCAATGTAAAATCGCTTGCAGCCGTATGCAACATTAAGCTTAATGTATCTTTGGTATTTAGTATGGCCTTTACCACAATGTTATTTTGCGAAGTAAGTTTAAAAGGAATGCTGTATGGGCTAGGATTGATACTGGCTTGCTGCGCCATTGTAGCCAAAGTAGAAAAAATAAACAGGAGGCTAAAGATTTTTCTGAGCGTTAAAAACATAATTTTTGGGATATTTATTGATTTCGACAGCAAAGTAGCAAAAAACAGATTAATTATGATTTTTTTTATCGCTGTTTAACCGCATGAACCATAAAGATTTAACCGTGGTTTATTCAGTTAATGTTAAGTTTTTATTAAATAGATTGACTTTGTTCTTTGCAGGAATGAATTAAATTTCTAACTTCGCAGCCTCGAAAGGGACAAATGATTCCGTAGCTCAGCTGGTAGAGCATTACACTTTTAATGTAGTGGTCCTGGGTTCGAATCCCAGCGGGATCACGAAAAAGCCTCACAGAAATGTGGGGCTTTTTTGTTGGTGTGCGAGCGTTGATTTAGATTGATCCGCGAATGGTCGGTGAAAAAAAAGTCCGTTACATCCCAGTGTACTTCTGTAGCTGTTTTATGAGATCAAAACGGGCTGTTGAGAGTTTTATATAGAGCCTTTCTTGCACATCTATTCCAATCTCTGATATTGATCAATTTTCATTACCAATAAGTTCAACTAAGTAATTTTTGCTTCTAAATATCAATAAATCCAACCCAGCCGATTCAACTTCTAATTCACTGAATTCTGTGGAATCAATAACCCTAATACCACCTGCGGGATTTAGTTCTGTTCCATTTTCAAGCGTAATTCTAAAGTTAAAATCTTCAAGATTAGAAATACCTTTTAATTCAAAATGCTGTTGAATGGTCGGCTGGTATTTATGTAGTTTTTATTATGAATTAAGTCGCCCAATATCACGCTCATACTTTCATCGATTACCTCGAAGTCAATTTCACCGATTTTCACGTTACTATGTGCAAAAAAAACATTTCATTTAGGTTAATCTAGTTATTTTTTCCAATAAATCTCGAAATATTGTTTATTAAAACAATTTCTAAAAAATTATATAATGCCTGTCCTAGCGAAATGCTCACTTTAGCTTAGATCAAGAGGGTATTCAGCAAATAAGTTTTGAGCTTTACATTCTTCAAAGTGCAAGAATGACCCAGTAGAAAAATAGGGATTAATTTAGCAACTAGTGAATTAGTAATTCCTGATATAATTTAAAATTATTGAAAGACCATTGAATTATTCATCTATTAAGTTTGGTCACAAAAACTGGCATGTTCGTGTAATTTTTTTGTATTTATTTTATCAAAAATGGTAATTTGTTATTTCTAAGAATAGAATATTAACCTCTTAACATCTAAGTAAATTTAATATGTACAGATATGCCTCTCAGAACTTTCACAACTTTCTCCGCTTATTCCAGTTTTATTTTCTGTTGGAAATTTCGCAACAGGATAATATCTCGTAAATCTTTTAGTTTTTAATTAATTGCTCAACCTGGTCGATCAATAAAAGTACAGATGGCTTAGTTTGTCCAAATAAATACGGATTAATTTGGTTTTGTACCATTTTACTGATTGACCACTAACTTCTATTTTATCCAAATCTAAACTAACATGAATTTCTTTGACTCTACCCCTATCAGGGTTCTCATACTGTCAATGATTGTCGGCACTTTCACGCAGCCGGCCAAATCCCTTGTCAGATTAACATTATCTATGAAAACTATAGACATCAAAAATTATCATTTTTTTTTCGGAAAAAGTCTGCCCAGGGAATTTTTCATTGGTTGGAAAAGTATTTATTTGATTTTTTATTTTCTTTTTCTCTTCAGCCTGACTTTATCCGCGCAGACGGGCAATTTGATGCCAAAAAATAATGTGATCGGTCCATCGCCTACAGCAGCTTCTTTAGGTAAGTATGCCGAATGGCCTGTTAGCTTATATACGGGTACAACCAATATTAGCATACCTTTGTATACGTTATCGGAGAAAAATATTTCTGTTCCAATCTCCTTGAGCTACCACGCTTCTGGCAACAGGGTAGATGATTACGCATCATGGGTAGGGCTAGGATGGACATTGAACTGCGGCGGGGTAATTACCAGGACCGTCAGGGGGCTGCCAGATGATAATCCCAGTCACGGTTATTTTGTCACCAGGGCACTGCTGAGAAACCCGGATAGGGCTTATGATAACATATCAAATTTTACAATATTCCATAATCAGGCCCTTGGGACGTTGGATTCTCAGCCCGATGTTTTCATGTTTAATGCCCTGGGACAGTCTTTCAAATTTTTTATCGACTCTAATTTCAATATTCAGAGCATGCCAAAAAGTGCTATCAAAGTATCCCTATCTCCAAATCATGACGGTGTATTCTTAGCCAATGATGAGTGGAAGGTCGAATTGGAAAATGGCACTAAATTATATTTTGGTGGGGTCGGTGCAGTTGAACGTACACAGAACATGAGTAATGGGATCGTCATCGATGACTATTATTCTGGTACGGGCTTTGTTTCGTCATGGTTTTTGAAAAGGATTGTTTCGGTTACAGGCGAAGTTATAAATCTCCACTATGAACCGGAAGATTATACAACATCGAATACATTATCCTTTACCGATTATACCAGGCAGACACTGGGGGCTCTAAAGCCTCAGGAAATCAACCTGAGCGAGTCGCGGATCAGCGGTGTCCGCTTATCCAGGATAGAAAGCAGCAACCAGCTCATAAAGTTTGTCCCTCAACCGGCATCCAGATTAGATTTAACATACTGCTATGCCCTCGATAGTTTAAAGGTTTATGAATCCTCTACCCAGAAGGTGGTTAAGCAGTTGTCGTTTAACTATGGTTATAGCGAAAGTTCACGTCTTACACTCGATCATATTAATGAGATTTCTTCTGATCATTCAGAAACAATAAACCAATATGGGTTTTCCTACTCAGAAACCAAATTGCCTGTAAGAGGTTCTTATGCCCAGGACCATTGGGGATATTACAACGGTGCAAATAACCAGACCTTACTTCCGTATGTCCAGGGTCTGCTACCAGGCCAGTTGTCAGCTGACAGGGAAGCCCACTTCCCCTTCTCCTCAGCAGAAATTTTGACCCAGATAGACTACCCGACCGGCGGAAGTTCGAAATTTATCTATGAACCGCATTCGTACCCCGATTTTATAACCGAAATTGGACAGGCATCGGCTACAGTGACATTATTAAATACCGATCCTCTGGGTACGGAAAAAGTAATGAGTTTCCATAAGAGTACGGGAGGAGAAGTTAAATTATACTATTCATTTGTACGAAACCCACAGGAAAACGATCCGCTATACGTCCTTATAAGTATCAAGAACTTAGATAATGGAACTACTATCAATAGGGCTCCCAGTGTTGATGGCAGTTATGAAGATCTGTTTTTATTACAGGCAGGTAACTATACCATTAGTGTAAGGAGCATTGATATGGCAAATACCTATTGCACGGCCACCGTATCCTGGACTGCTGAAGGGGATCCACATCCAGTTGACAGACTTGTGGGCGGAGTGAGGATCAAGGAAATAATAGCTTCTGAGAATAATCAGGTACTCAGTAAAAAGAAGTTTGTTTATGAAAACGCATTCTGTGCCGCTCCTTATAAAAACGAACATTATGCCTATGTGATGAGGGTCTTGACAATAGATCCCTGTATTCCTGCTCCCGGTCAGACCTATATAAACAGAACAGACCATTATCTGGCCAGAACCTCATACTCCAAGACAGTTCTTGGTACAACGAGCGGTGGTCCGATTGGATATGGTAAAGTGACTGTTTTGAATGGCGATAATGGTAGCAATGGACTTGAAGAAAATTATTTTTCAATAAGTCCAGGAGATTGGGTGAGTACCAACTTTCCATTTCCTCCACCGAGCAGTTTCGATTACAAAAGGGGATTACTGCTCAACCAGATTATTAAGGATGCTAGCGGGAGAATTAAAAAGGAGATTTTAAATACCTATGATTTTATACCCAATTATATACAGCAGGGTTATGTAGCGAGCTTTGCACTCTATAACGCATGTTATGATGGGAGCTCTGGTTTAAATGTAGCGCAAAGGAGTGAGATTATTTACGGCCCATTTATAAATAGTTCCGAATGGGTCCAGCAGACAGGTACAAGGGAAGACACATATGATGACAATGGTAACATCTCTTCAGTTCTGAAAAAATATTACTATGATAATCCGGTCCATCTTCAAATGACAAGGTCGTCAATCAGTAACAGTACAGGAAAAACAATTGTATCGTTAAAGACCTTCGCCCAAGACTACAGTTCGGGTACGCCTTTTATTGATAATATGAAAAACAACCATCAGATTGCATTGCCGATAGAAGAGGTGTCCTATGAAGAAGATGCAAACGGTTTAAAAATTCTGGGAGGGAACATTACTGAGTATACCCACCTTGGGGCAGCTTTGCCGAATAAAGTTTACCAGCTCGAAACGGATTCCCCAATCCAATTATCCTCATTTAAGTTTTCTAATTATGTAATAGGGCAGCTCCCCAATTTTACGGGCGGCAGTTCCTATCTTATGGATTCAAGGTACCAGCAAAGGATAAATTATAATAAATATAGTACCGGTGGTAATTTATTGGAAGTGCAAACATCCTTGGGGCCTAAAAGTGTTTATTTATGGAGTTATAATTCACAATACCCAGTGGCTGAGATCAAGAACGCCGATTATGCTACAGTTGAATCGGTTCTTGGAGGATCAACAGCTGTAAGTAGTTTTGCGGATTCCAATCCAACCGATCAGCAGGTTAAAGATTTCATCTACCAGCTGAGAAATTTCTCTTTACTTAAAGATGCCCAGATCACCACTTACACCTACAGACCGTTAGTCGGTATGACGAGTATGACCGATGCCAAGGGGATGACTACTACCTATGAATACGATGCCTTCCAACGCTTAAAAACGGTTAAGGATCAAAACGGCAATGTTTTAAAACAGAACGACTACCACTATAAAAACTAACGCCTCCATGAAACAACATCTAAAATATTTTTGCGCTGCGGCATTACTATTGTTATGCAGCCGCTCTTCTGGCCAAAAGGTTGTATCGGTTTATAATGGCGAAAGCGAAATCAGTGCGCCGTTGAGTGTAACGCTGAGCGATGGTTTTCATACTACTGGTCCTGTTCACATTTTTACCACAGGGTTAAGCTATGTAAACTGCATGCCCTTTGTATCGGCGGCGAGCAGTAGCCAAAACTATATAAGTACGAAGATATTCAAACAGTCGGGCATAGACCCGAACAATCTTTCGGGTCGTAGCATTTGCGATGTAAACGAAACGATCCAGTATTTCGATGGATTGGGCAGACCTTTACAGACGGTACAGGTTCAGGGCAGTCCCGGTTTCAAGGATATTGTACAGCCTATAGCCTATGATGCCTTTGGAAGGGAAAAATTCAAATATCAACCTTATGCAGCGCAGACCGGTACTACAGGGAGCTTCCGTGATGCAGCAATCGCAGATCAATTTAACTTTTTCCATTTGCCAGCGGTAGCTGGGATAAAAGCTACAGATTATCCCTTTGCCGAAACGGTTTTCGAGGCTTCGCCCCTGAACCGTGTACAACAGCAGGGTGCTCCGGGCGAGGTCTGGCAGATCAGCGCAGGCCATACCGTAAAGGCAGAATACGGCACAAACCTTGAAAACGAGGTGAAGCTATGGATAATCAATGGTTCCGATAATGGCGCAGCAGCAACGGTTTACGGGCCTGGTAAACTATATAAAACCATCAGTAAGGATGAGAACTGGAAGCTAACTGATATAAAAGCAGGCACAACAGAAGAATTTAAAGATTTTGAAGGACGTGTAATACTCAAACGGGTATGGGAAACAGATGGCAAAAGCTTATCTACCTATTATGTTTATGATGACCTTGGCAACCTGCGTTATGTGCTGCCCCCGGCAGTGAACGAGAACGGGCAGGCTGTATTGAGCAACTTTGATGAAACACTGCCGGTGTTCGATCAATTTATTTACGGCTACCATTATGATGGCCGCAAAAGACTGGTTGAGAAAAAAATACCGGGCAAGGGCTGGGAGTTTATGGTGTACAATAAGCTCGATCAGGTTACGCACATACAGGATGCCAACCAGAGGGCGGTGAGCCAGTGGAGCTGGATCAAATACGATGCTTTTGGCAGAGTAGTACTTACAGGCGTGGAGAACGGTCAGGGTATCGGCCGTATTGGCATGCAGAATTATAATGACGGGGTCGCTGCACAGTGGGAAGAACGGACAACTGTTAACCTTGAAGGCTATACAAGGAATACACACCCTTCAGCTGGAGAAGATAACCTCAATATCGTTTTCCTTACCGCTAACTATTATGATGACTACGATTTTCCAGATAGTTTTGGCCAACCTACAGGCAATCAGGCCCCTGCAGCGCGGACCAAAAGCCTGCTTACCGGTAGCAAGGTAAAGAATTTGGGCACCGGCGCCATGCTGCTAACGGTAAACTATTACGATCTGGAAGGGCGTGTGGTACAGAGTAAGAGCAACCACCAGCTGAACGGCAGCGATGTGGTAGACAATACCTACAGTTTTGTTGGAGAGCTAACCACCAGTACCCGCACACATACTGCAAACGGAACGACAACAACGATAGCCTACCGTTTTGAGTACGACCACATGGGCAGAAAGCTGGCTACTTTTGAGAACATCAACCACCAGGGAGAGGTGGCACTGAACCATTTGGGATACAACGAGATCGGGCAGTTAAATAAGAAAAACCTGCACAACGATACACAGGCTACTACCTTTGCTTACAACGAGCGTGGCTGGATGAAAAACAGCACTTCCGATCAGTTTAGTTTGAAGCTCGATTACGAAGATGGTGTTGCTCAGGGCTATAATGGTAACATCACCAAACAGTACTGGGACTGGACAAATACCCTTAACCCTACTGCAAACATTTTCAACTATGGTTACGATAAGCTGAATAGGTTGGAAACGGCAGCGACTGTTGCGGGTGTACCGATGAGTGAATCATTGACCTATGATGTAATGGGGAACATCGCAAGCCTTAACCGTGATGGCGGCGGGGCAAGAACATATAACTATTATAATTCAGGCAATAGCAATAGATTGCAGAGTGTAAGTGGGCTAACTACACAAGACTATGAATACGATGCAAACGGTAATGCTACAAAGGATGGACTGAACGGTTTCAGGTTGACCTATAATTACCTCAACCTCCCAGCAACGGCAGTGCGCATAACAGGCACACCTGTTAACCTGTCGTACACGTATGATGCAACAGGCAACAAGCTGGCCAAGAACAGCAATGGTTCGGTCAGGAACTATATAGATGGCATAGAATACAAGCCGGATGGCACTACTATTGATATTATCCATACCGAAGAAGGTGTGGCACAGAACAATGGTAGCGGAACTTATACCTACCATTATAACCTGAGCGATCACCTGGGTAATGTACGTTATACCTTTGATGTGGCGAACGGCATTATATCGCCTTTGCAGAAAGATGATTATTATGCCTTTGGAAAAAGAAACACATCTATGCAGGGTTCGGCAGATAATAAGTATCTTTATAACGGCAAGGAGTTGCAGGATGAGTTGGGACAGTACGACTACGGCGCTAGGTTCTATGACCCGGTAATAGGCCGATGGAATGTGATTGATCCGCTGGCAGATGAGTTTGAGCATGTTTCGCCATACAATTATGCGATGAACAATCCTGTGTTGATGATCGATGAATTCGGGATGGCGGCTGACACTACAAAAAAAGTAAACCCCACACCTAAGCCGGAGCCTAAACCTATACAATTAAAAGAAGTAGAAGTAAAAGGATGGAGATGGCCGGCTTGGACATTTAATATTCCAATAATAGGTGCAGCAGCAGAAAGTGGAAATAATCTTTCTGATGGTAATTATGGAACTTCTGCTGCAAAATTTGGACAGGCTTTATTGGAATTATTTACTGCAGGATTTGCTTATGAGGCTAAAACAGGTGTTACTATAGCGACCAAGACCGGAACTACCGTATATGCATCTGTCACAAAGGAGGGTGTAACTCAATATGTTGGTATTACGAATAATCTTGCTAGAAGAGCTGCGCAACATTTGGCTTCTAAAGGCATTATTATAGAGCCACTGATGAAAGGGTTATCAAGAACAGAGGCAAGAGCCGTAGAACAAGCTTTAATTGAAATACACGGGTTAGGTAAGAATGGAGGTACGCTACTTAATAAAATAAATAGTATTTCTACTTCCAATCCTTCGTATGGGGCTCAATTACAAAAAGGGTATGAACTTTTAAAATCGATTGGTTACAAATAATGAGGAATAAAATAGGGGATATTTTTGAAATCAATACTCCAAAAGGAAAGGCTTACTTGCACTATATTTATAAAGATCCTACAATAGGAGATTTAGTAAGGGTTCTGCCTGGATTGCATTGCGAGCGACCAGCCAACTTTGATAAGTTGGCTGGTTCTAAAGAAAGATATATGATATACTTTCCACTGGCGGCAGCTAATAAGCAAAAGATAGTAGAGAAAGTTGGTTCTTATCTTTTCAAGTTCGAAAAACCAAAGTATATGCGTACAGAGCATATTGTGAAGGGGGAGTTTTTAGGATGGCATATCATTAATACGGATACGTGGCAAAGGCAGCTGGTTAAAAGTCTAAACTCTGAACAAAAGCAATTATCACCCTGGGGAATTTGGAATGACACTTTACTGGTTGAAAATCTAGTTGCTGATTGGAACTTAGAGAAATGGGGTTAATTATTTAACTCCAAATGATAATCCTGAATGATTTGTGGCAAATTTTCAATTGGAAATAAATTATTGACCTCAGTTTCATCTAATTGCTTTTTATAGATATGGCTCAAACTCATTTCTGTGTGATATTCACCTATTACATTATCTAATAAGATAAAGATGCCGGCAGTCCATTCTGGCGACTCATAAAAGCCTCTGATATTTAATTCAAGGCCTACTTGTCCTTTGTCTTTTGAATATCTGAAAAAGACATCCTTAAGGTTTATCGTAAGGTCTTGATAGTTTATTTGCGTAACTTCTTTATGAGGTTGCCGAAAGGCAATAATCTTCCATTTTTGTAGGATTGGAGCTTGTTTTACCAATTTGATTACAATCGGAAATATACTTTTAATGCCATCTGCAGAAATTACGAGTTCTCTGGTTCCATCTTCAAAAACAGGACTAAACTCAAACGTAAGATCAGGATGAATCTTTTCCAGCTCTGCCTTTAGCTTAGAGAATAGGACATCTCGATTCCGTTCAAAATGAAAATATAAATCAGCCTTTTTTGAAAACCAATTCCAGAAAATATCTTCTGGCTTTTTCTTTTTAAATATTCGCTCAAGCATTTGTAACGGGCAAATTATTTATAAGCAATCCTTGTCTTAGCATGCTGTATCAGTCCATCTAGGGAATACATGACATGTTCCTTGGGTAGTTTTTGTATGGTTTATCACTTTGTCGAGTTCAACATCTGTTTTACCTACCATAAAATCAAGCGAAACACCTAACGTCGGCAATCTTCATCCCATTTCTACACAGGGTGTGGCTTCTTCACGTTCATATCTTCCGAGTAAGTTTGAGTGTATTGCTGGCCTTTGAGCAAGTTCGCCTTGCGATATCTTATGATCCTTACGGATCGCTGTTAAACGGCTTCCAAAAATCATATCAGTAGTGCTTTAACCTAAAAAGGTATTGATATTACAAATATAGCAATCTTATTTGTAGTAAAAATTCATAAAGTTTGTTAAATCACAGAAGTGTTTCAGCGAATAGCTCCGGATATTGAACTTTGAGCAGAGCGGTCAAAGGGATATGCCAAAAAATATTATCCGAGTTCCTAAGTTATCTGACAGAAAGCAATTGCAACAACATCAAGAAAACGACCGATGGGGTTTTCAAGAATCATGTATTGCTCATTGATAATGCCTTAGTTGGTATTAGTTTACTGGATAATTAATCCCAGTCCACTTAATATATATTATTGAATTTAAGCTGCTGCAAAGCCCATTAGATATTTAGGCTTTGCTTGATTAAAAAAGCAAACTGCATTCATCGTTTCTTGAAAACAATTAAATCTGTAGAGAAAAGAGAAAAATTGATGAGAAAAATTCTCGAAACTGAAACTATTTTAATATGATCCTAAATGCTGCATATCAGCCTGGTTCTCCTATATACATCGGCCGGAAAAAATAAGATAAAAGTGAATAGAAATAAGTTTAAGGAAGAAGTGTTTAAACTGTTACCCCATTTCGCTTTAAGTGACCACCTGTTCCAGGGCAGACTAGCCGTTCCGATGTTTCGATCAGCTCTTCAGGCTTAGCTTCTCGGGATAATCTTTTTGATACTACATAAAATAATAGTCCCAAGGAGGCATATCTAACTTCTTTTAGCAGACCTTTTAATCGGAATGTAGGTCTGTCGCCTTCAAGTTATCAGGTACAATGCAACAATTAAAGTTAGCGATCAAAAAATCGCCTGTTTCTTTCATGTCAGGTTGTTTTGCCTTACAGCAAGCATGACTGGTTGAAAAAATAGCAAAACCTGGTAAAATGGATCTGGTAGACTTTATGGGAAAAACTATATGTTCAATATGCCGATATAGAAATTTATATGGCCATTTCCTTGTTGTACCGGTTTCTGTATTCTAGCGGCGAGACTCCGGTTATTTTCCGAAAAACTTCTCTGAAAGCTTTTACATCTGCATAACCTACCTCATACATGACTTCGTTAACCGTTTTTCTGCTGGTTTCCAGGGCTTTTTTGGCCGATTCTATTTTAGCGCGTTGCAAGTATTCTATTGGTGTGTTTCCGGTTGCTTTGATGAATCTTCGATCAAAACTTCTCCTGCCAACTGCAAACCTGGTTGATAAATCTTCTATCGATATTTTTTGCTGTAGATGGTTTTCGATATAATATTGTGCTTCTTTTACCATTTCATCACCATGTTGTTTTTGTCCTTTAAAAATAATAAAGGTCGATTGGCTTTGCCTGTCCATCTCAATCTGGAAAACCTTTGAGCAAAAGATAGCCGTTTGCCTATCAAAGTATTTTTCTACCAGATACAGGAGTAGATTTAAAAAAGAATAAGCCCCGCCATTGGTATAAATACCATTTTCGTCAGTAATCAGTTTATCAGGCTGTAAATCTACTTTAGGAAACATTTTGCTGAAATGATCAGCTACAATCCAGTGGGTAGAACAGGTTTTGCCGTCTAATAAACCAGTTGACGCCAATAAGTATGCACCGGTACAAACACTCGCTATTTCGGCACCATTTTTATATTGCGCCGCAATCCACCCAATTAGTTCTTTGTTCCCTTCCATGGCTTGCTGATAGTTGTGGTTTAAGGAGGGGATAATCACCAGGTCGGTTTTGTTGATGGATGAAATATGTTTGTGTGGTTTCACCGAAAATAAACCCTCATAAAAATCAACCACTGTAGAAATACCTGCCAGCTCAATTTTGAATAGCTGTGTTTTGCCGCTTTCCTGCCAATACGCATTAGCCCTGCTTAGTATTTTATATGAACCAACAATGCTACTTAAGTTATTCGGTCCGTCGGGTACAAGGATGGTAATATGTTTCATCTTAATGGTTTTATATTGGTTTAGCATCAATCTGCTAATTTTCTGTAGTAAAGATAAAGTTTAAAACTGTCCAAATCAACCCGCTACAATGTCTATTTTACACCCTGCTTGCAGTGCATATTGCTGTTAACTTTGTTTTATTCTAATCAATCTTTAATTTAAACAACAGCAGAACCATGGAAAAGCAAGATTTTACAGCCACCATTTTGGTAGATCAAAGTCCGAATGAGGTATTTAATGCAATCACCAATATGAGCGGATGGTGGTCGGAAGCTATTGAAGGAGCTACCAATATCATTAACGCCGAATCCGTTTATCATTATAGGGATATTCATTATTGTAAAATGAAGTTGATAGAACTGATTTCAGACCAAAAAGTGGTTTGGCTGATATTAGATAACTATTTTAAGTTTACTACTGATAAAAGCGAGTGGATTGGTACAAAGCTAGTTTTCGATATTAATAAAAAGGGCGCACAAACTGCTGTAACTTTTACACACGAGGGATTGGTGTCTCAGTACGAATGTTATGAGATTTGCAGGGAAGCGTGGACCAACTATATTAAAGAAAGTTTGTATAAACTAATTACTACAGGAAAGGGGCAACCAAATCCTAAAGAAGATGATGGTTTTAATACTGAGTTGGCAAAAAAATGGAAATTGGAAGCCTGATAATAGTGCAGCCTGTTAAATTTAATGAACAGGCTGCAATTGAATATTTAAAGTAGATATAATGTGTTAGTGTTTTCGAAGATTTTCGAGAGTGCCAATAATCTTCTTTTGGCTTTTAATGGTTTCTTCGTAAAGCCCGAGCAATTTGTTTTTTTCTTTGATTAAATTTTTGAGCTCGTTAAGTTCCTGGTCGCTTTGTGCAAAGGTATCGATTTCAAGTTGAGTCAGATCTTCATCTTTACGATAGTATTCGAAAAAATTAATACCAAGTGCAATAGAGATCCGGGTTAATAAATTGGTATCTATCGAGTCCGATTTAAGTAAAGTATCCACCCGGTGTTTGCTCACGTTTATTTTCCCGGCAAGCTGTTCTCTACTCATTAATTTTGCCTTCATCTCTTTCCAGATCAGCAACCCAATATTTATACTCATGGTTAGATTAGGGTTTCTTTTTAGACTCAAAGCCGTACAGATTATTCTGGTAAAGGTATGATGCCATTTGATAATTGGAAATCGCTTCATTGATCAATTTCTCATCTGCAGGTATAGCTACGGCGCTTCCAGTGGTGAAATCGGGCTTGTATGTAGCTGCTTTTTTATTTGGATTGAGAATAACTAATTTATTGTTTTTAAGGTAACCTAAACTCTGGTAGGTGCTTATAAAAGCCCTTTCATCGCTATCTTTCATCTTAAACACATCCTGACCGAAAAACTTACTGTCGTAACTGAAATTCAGGTAACCCAAAATGGTTGGACCGATATCAATCTGTGCGGTTAGTTTCCCGAATTTACCTGGTGCAATGTGTTCTGGACTGTAAAAAATCATTGGAATGTGGTATTTATCTACTGGTAACTCTACTTTACCTGCACTAGAAGCACAATGATCGGCTACAATGACGAATAAAGTATTCGAAAACCAGGGTTTTTGTTTTGCTTCGCGTATAAATTTGCCAATAGCGTAATCGGTGTATTTAACTGCGCCTTCTCTGCCGGTGTGCGATGGAATATCAATCCTTCCTTCAGGATAGGTATAGGGGCGGTGGTTCGAAACCGTCATAATCTGAGCGAAAAAAGGTTTCTTGTTTTTATAATCTTTATCCAGTTCGCGTAACGAAAGCGTAAATAAATCTTCATCGGCAACACCCCAGATATTCGAATAGTGGATTTCTGAATCCTGAAGTGAACTTCTATCCGTTACCTGATAGCCATTATTTGAAAAAAACTCGTTCATGTTATCGAAATAGCCATAACCACCATAAATAAACCTGCTGTTGTAACCTTTTGAACGAAATATGCTGCCTAAGGTGAACAGGTTTTTATTATCAGGGCGTTTTACGATCGATTGTCCGGGGGTAGGCGGGATGCAAAGTGAAAGTGCTTCCAGGCCTCGTACAGTACGCGTTCCCGAAGCATATAAATTGTTGAATAACAAACCTTCTTTTGCCAGCGAATCGAGCTGTGGCGTAATGTGCTGTGTATTACCAAATGTGCCCAAAAACTCAGCGCTTAAACTTTCTACACTGATTAGTACCACATTCATCTTGTTTTCAGTACCAATGCTACTGATGGTTCTGGAAGTATTTTTAAATGCTCCATTCTTAACAGTAGAATCTTCCTGAAGCAAATGGCTCAGAATAGATTCGGCACTTTTAATGGGGAGGGTTTTGTAAAAAGTATTGTAATCGAGCTGATTGTTCCAAAAAGCGAATCCAAAATCGTACATGCCATTGCCCGAAAGCTCGTTTACATATTGATTTTTGCTTAGGTATTTCCATCTATGGCTTACACCGAAGTAAGTAAGAACTGGCAGACATAAAAGAATAAGGGCAATTTTTGTCCGCTTACCAAAACCAGTTTTAGTGGTGGTAGATGTTGTGATAGGTTTTCTTAAAATATAGACAATTAGCGCCGTGATGATCACCAAACCAATCATAATGCTGTTGATCGGGTACGATTGGCGGATATTACCGATAACTTCTGTGGTGTAGACCAGGTAATCGACCGCTATAAAGTTATAACGGACTGAAAATTCTTCCCAAAAGAACCATTCTGAAATGGCATTGAAGATTAGCGTAAAAACAACAAAGAAAAAATAAATGAACAACAATATTTTGTTGAATTTGCTCGCATACCATTTTGAAGGAAGTAACCACAGGTAGATCACAATCGGGATTACTGCGAATGATGCAGCAGCAAGATCGTAAAATAAGCCAATAACAAAAATTTTAAGGAGGTTAAGTACCGACCAGTCAACTGATGATGCACTATAAATTAATAAAGAGAGCCTTGTAATCAGCGATATGGTACATAATAATACTGTAACTAAAAAAACTGGTCCAAATCTATTATCGAGTAATTTATTTGTTTTTTCTTTAATGCTCATAGTTAATGATGAATCCAATTTTGAATTAAACTAGCCAGACTTTGTAGTTGGCGAAGGTAAGTTTCAATTCTGAAGGAATTCTGAAGGTTTGGTTAGTGCCCTAAAGGTATTGTTTAAGTATTGCACTTAACGATTTATTAATATTTAATTTGTGATCGGTTCATAATTGATTATTGCTTTGAAAAATTAACGCTCAGCGTTGAGGTAAATCTCGTAATAAGCTTGTCGCATAACGTTTTATTTATGGTGTTAGAGATTACAATCATATTATTTGCGCCTGTACGGGTAGTTTGGCCGAAATCACTTGCTGTTAATCCTGTTACCAACGCATTAAGCTGAATGGTTACCTTGGCCAAATATGTTCCTGAAGTAACCTCTACTCTGGTCGCTTCTAATTTGATCAATTGGGGCTGGTTCATTTCGAACCTCACCGGAATTTTGGTTCCAGAAGCTTCAATATAGGTTCCTGTTAACAATAATGGAGGGTTGGTGGTTGATGAATTCATGGTTAGGTTAAACTGATTATGCTCATAAACACCAGAAACTAATGAAACCGTACCAGATAAAGAATCGGGTTTTAATGCATTAACCATATATAGGTTCTTAGATTCTAAAGAGACGGGTGTGCCTGCTTTTGTAGCACTGAATTCTACTTTGGCAATATTAACACTAGCAGTAGTCCAGTTTATACTTCCATTGGTGCCGGGCGCTACAACGGTTCCACTTGCGGTTGCATTGCTGCTAAGCGATGCATTTAAATTGCTTGCACTAAAACTGTAACTCAATTTGGTATCTGCTGCCACCTCTTTTTTTGTGCAATTGGTCAATAGCAACATCAATAATGCAGCAGAAGCAATGGTGTAAAATTTTTTCATTGTATTTGGTTTAGGGATAAAAAGAAGTTAGTTAAGCCTCTGTACTCAAGATACATTCGAATTCTGTAGCAATTCTGAAGTTGTAGTATCCAAGCCCTTTTTATCCCATTAAACCCATACTTAAAACTTATAACTGTAACCTAATCTAAAAACCTGAGTTTCATAATAATCAGTACTGTTAAGCCTGAAACCGTTTCCATTGATTTCCTTTTTGATCTTCAACGTATTCAGGATATCATTCCCATTTAAGAAAATTTCACCCTTACCTTTCTGAATCTGTTTTTTAATGCCCAGATCCGTAGAAAACCTGGCGCCAATTTTCCCTTGTGGGATAATATCAGGAGCCAGGTAAACCATTGCCAGTTGGATATCTGTTTTGCCCGGTAATTTGAACTGTCCGTTAAATTTGCCATTGCCTGATACGATAGACTGCTCAGGTGTACTATATACCGTTGGAACAGGATATTGGTTGGCTACTGTAAAGGCATTGATCTTGTTTCGATATAGTGTAGTGCTTAGGTTAAATGAAAACCATGAGGCAAGTTCCTGTTGCAAAAGTAATTCACCACCCGAATTAAAGCTTTTTCCCGCATTTTGGAAGATATTATAGATAATGGCATTACCAGGAACAATAGTGGCAATGCGTGTGATGGTGCCATTTACGATCTTATGAAAAGCTGATGCATAAAAATAGCCTTTATTCCAATTGTTTTTGTAACCCAATTCTATGGCATGTGTAAACTGTGGGCGTAGGGCAGGATTGCCCACTTTTAACAGTTCAGGTTCATCGTATTTTGGGAATATCCTGATATCTACTTCATTCGGTCGGTCTACACGTTGGTTGTAGAAAGCACTTATTTTATTTTTCTCATTTATTTTGTAGGCAAACCGTAGGTTAGGGAAAGGTCTGGAATATTCGTAACCATCGCTCTTATAGGTATTATGGTTCGGGTTTACCTTATATTCTACTTTTACGTATTCCATTCTTAATCCGGCTTCCAGTTCGGTTTTGTTGTTCTCATAAACATAGTTGCCATATACTGCCGGGATATTTTCGCTATAATCGGCCCAACCGCCTGCATTTACATCAATAGGAGAGTTTAGCCCTGGATAAAATTGCATATCCGTTGGGATAAACCGATAACGGTATTTTATGCCACCTTCTATCCTTCCATGTTTCAGCGGACGCACGTAATCTAAATTAAAATCTGAAACATGTTCATCAGATAGCAGCTTAAACGAATCCATCCCTGTAAACGCAGGCGTAATGTTAGTGAAAAAATATTTTTCATCTTCCCGGTGCCAGGTGTAATTAAAACCTGCACTTAAGGTATGGCCCGGTTGTGCAAATTTATGCTGATACAGTGCTGAGCCCGTAGCGGTATATTTTACTTCATCTTCTACAAACTGCCACAAGCGGTTCCTAACTGTAAAATCGCTGTTGAAGTAGGGGATGTCGCCAAGATCTCCAATTTTTTCCCGGTTAAAAAAGCCAGATAAGGTAAAGCTGTTATGCTCATCCGGGTTAAAATCGAAGCCGCTTTTTATGGTAGAAAATGTAGTAGTCCTATTGCGTTTAACCTGTTGGTTGATTACCGTGCCATTATCATAAATCCTTTGCGAAAATTCGTTTTTATTTAAGGTTTGCGTATACAGATAATCGGCCTGTAAAAAGGTATTTAATTTGTTTTTACGGTAGTTTAAAGATAGGGAAGGATTAAATTTTGGTGTGGCCTGGTATTGCGCACTTATTCCCGGTAAGTTTTCTTTTCGGAGCCATATTGCCCCAAAACCGGTGCTCATACCCAATTTGCCATTAAAGCCTTCCTGTTTGCTTTTCTTGTAAATAATGTTGATGATACCAGCATTACCATTCGCATCGTATTTTGAGGAAGGATTATTGATAATCTCTATACGCTCAATAGCCGAAGCAGGTATATTATCGAGTCCGGTCTGGCTTCCAAAACCTGTAATCGCGTTTTGTTTGCCGTCAATCAATACCGCAATTTTATCGTTCCCTCTTAATTGTACTTTTCCGTCCTGTATGGTGATGCCGGGAAGGTTTTGCATGGCCTGCAGTACCGAACCACCGAGCTGACTGGTATTTTTGGCAAGATCGTAAGTCTTTTTGTCCATTTTATTGCCTAAACCTTCATGCTGTGTGCCTTGAATATTAACACTTTGTAGGGTTTGTGCATCTTCCATCAGCTCAAAAATGCCCAGGTCGAGAAATGGACTGAGTATACCAATACTGATCTCTTTTTTTAAAGTTTGATAACCCACTATGCTAATTACCAGATTATAGTTTCCCGATGGGAGATCTTTAATCGAAAATCGCCCCTGGTCGTCACTAATGGTGCCCAAAATAAATTTTTCATCATTTGGTTTTTTTAAAACAATGTTGGTATAAGGAAGCGTGTTTTTATTTTTAGCCTCTTTAATCTGTCCTGAAACAGTGATGGGTTTTTCCTGTGCACAAATATCATCTGCCAGCAGGAATATAGAAAAGCAAAATAGCTTTAATAGTCTCTTGTAGTTCTTCATAATCGATAAGTTTTCCGTTGGCAAATTAGAAAGCAATTCTGAAGAGAATCTGAACTATCTGAGGCAATACCAAAAGCTTAACGCTTCAACAAATCAATAATAGTAGATCGGTATTTACGCTACAGTTTTTCTTCAGAATTGATAAATATTATTGTACTATTTATTGAAGAGTGATAAATGGAAAAAGAGCAGGAGATATTGCTACAAAAAGTCGAAGCTTTCGTTAAAGAACTTTTAAAAAAAGAATTGCCGAAAAACATGTACTTCCATGATTTTGAACATACTTTGCTGGTGGTAGAAGGTGTAAGAACTATTGGCAAGCAAAGTAATGTGGGGGAGAAAGATTTGCTGTTACTTACTTTGGCTGCCTTTTTACATGATGTTGGCTATACTAAACAATACATGGGCCATGAGCTTGCCAGTGTCCAGATTGCCCGCGATTTTTTATTTGAAAATGGTCTGAATGATGCTGATATAGGAGTTGTGTCCGATTGTATTTTGGCTACGAAATATCCTCAACTGCCAAATAACAATCTAGAGAAAATTATATGTGATGCCGATTTTTATCATTTTTCCCTTCAGAATTATATTGGTTTTGCCGCCAGGCTGAAAAGAGAATGGGAAGAAAACCTTCATTTAATGTACGCTGATAGAGAATGGGATGCCATCAATATCAAAATGCTGGCGGGACACGAGTACTTTACCACCTTTGGCAAACAGACATTACAGAAGAAAAAAAATCTGAACATTGAAAAACTAATACAGCGATTTTACCTAACAGGTTTGCGATGGTTTTTTTAATTTTCCGGTTTTAATGATTACTTTATGTCCAACTAAATAACAAATGATTAAGCAATGAAAATTTTAGTCATTGAAGATGAACAGGCTTTATTAGAGAGTATCCTGGCCTATTTTACCGGAGAAGGTAATATTTGTGAGCATGCTTCAGATTTTGCTGCTGCCAACGAAAAAATATCGCTCTATAGTTACGATTGTATTCTTTTAGACTTGGGCTTGCCGGGTGGGGAAGGGCTAGAGCTGTTAACCAAACTGAAGCAACTGAAAAAAAGAGATGGTGTACTCATTATTTCGGCCCGCCATTCGTTAGATGATAAACTTGCCGGACTCGATCTTGGTGCTGACGATTATTTGGTTAAACCCTTTCACTTATCAGAGCTTAAAGCAAGGGTAAGTGCCATTGTGCGCAGAAAGAATTTTGATGGCAATAATGTTATTGTTTTCAATGAGATAACAGTTGATGTATCGGCAATGAAAATTACGGTTAAAGGCAATCAGGTAATATTAACCAAAAAAGAGTTCGATCTGATGGTTTATTTCCTCTCTAACCGCAATAAAGTGGTGACTAAGAATGCCATGGCCGAACATCTGTGGGGAGATGAAATGGATCTGTCTGACGATTTCGACTTTATTTATACCCACGTTAAAAATCTCCGCAAAAAACTACTCGAAGCCGGATCAGCTGATTATCTTCGTTCTGTTTATGGGATTGGCTATAAATTTGGCGATATATGAAACTCTCCAACCGTTACAACCGGGCGAATATTTTAACCTCCATTGTGGTGCTCATCATCACTGGAGTGATCTACTATGTTGTAATCCATTTTATTTTAACCCAAAAATTGGATAGGGATTTAGCTGTCGAAGAGAATGAAATTAACCAATATGTAAAAACTTATCATAAACTGCCCTTACCCGCAAGCTATCTCGATCAACAGATTTCTTATAAAACGCTTAATGGACCTGTTCCTGAACGCGAATTTCTATATACCATCTATTATAATCCAAAAGAGCAGGAAAACGAACCCGGAAGGAGTTTAATTACGGTTGTTCGTTTGGATGATAAAGCCATTGAAGTAACAATAACCAAATCGAGGGTAGAATCAGAAGATCTGGTGAGAATTATTTTATTAATTACCGTAGGTATTACCGTGGTTTTGCTCTTGTCCTTATTACTAATCAACAGATTTGTACTGAACAGGCTTTGGCGCCCTTTTTATTCTATTTTAAACCGGATGAAATCTTTCGAGGTAACTCGGATGGATACAATTGAACACGAACCAACAAAAATTGATGAGTTTAATGAGTTAAATAAATCGGTAAATGCGATGGCCGAAAGGGTGCGGCAAGATTATAAAGAGCTTAAAAGTTTTACCGATAATGCTTCGCACGAAATGATGACTCCTTTGGCCGTTATTAATTCTAAATTAGATTCTTTACTGCAAACGGAATCATTTACAGCACAACAAGGGGCGTTGCTGGAAGATATTTACCATGCCACAGGCAAATTATCGAGATTGCATCAATCTTTATTGCTGCTGGCCAAAATTGAAAATAACCTGATCCCCGATTTTCAGGATATCGAACTCAAAGAAATGGTGGAGGCAAAGAGCCGTCAGTTTCAAGAGTTATTGGAAAAGGATGGGTTAATGCTTACTGAAAATCTTGTGCCTGTAACGGTTAAAATGAGCCGGTATCTGTGCGATATTCTGCTAAATAATCTTTTTAGTAACGCTGTACGACATAATGTAACTGGTGGACACATAGATGTTGAACTTAATCAGGAAGCCTTAACCATTTCCAACTCAGGAAACCCCAGTCATTTACAAACCAAAATATTCGATCGTTTTTCCAAATCTGTCGATTCTGAAGGGATGGGGCTGGGTTTGGCCATAACCAAACAGATCTGTAATCTTTATGGCTTTCGCATTGATTATCATGAAGAAAGTGGTGAACATGTTTTTGTAGTCTATTTTAGTGATTAATTATTTTATGTGGTGATAGGTGTTACCACCTGTCACTATAAATAATAAACACTTTCTGCGTAGATCAGCGATATCTGCGAGAGACCTAAGCCTAAGCATTTGTCACATTATTTATTGCCCGCAGATTTAAGAAGATTTCCGCAGATTTTTTAATGGTGCCGGGTGTTACCAGTCATGACCATCAATTACTCATTTCCAAACATCACTTTGAATAATAATAACAATACCAACAGATAACTTCAGAATTTCTCCATAATTCGATTATAGTTTTGATTAAAATTTAAAGCTATGAAAAGAACTTTTGGAATTTTATTACTTGCTGGTGGTATGGTTATTACGGCTCAAGCACAAAAAATGAACACCGCTAAAGTGCCTGCTCAGGTTAAAGCTGCGTTTACAAAACTTCATGCCGGAACCAAAGTTTCATGGGAAATGGAGAAACAAGACTATGAAGCCGGATTTATCTTAAATGGTAAAGAAACTTCTGAAGTTTATTCGGCAAAGGGAGTGCTTTTAGAAACCGAAGTAGCAATTAAACCGACTGAATTGCCAACTGCTGTTCTTGCTAAATTAAAAGGCCAAAAAATTGCCGAAACTGCAAAAATTACCAAAGCAGATGGAACCATACACTACGAAGCCGAAGTAAAAGGTAAAGATCTTTTATTCGATTCAAACGGAAATCAAATAAAACCATAGCCATGCCTAACTTCGTTTCATGCACCTTGCTTTTCGTCGCTGTTACTTTATCGTGTAGGGCCCAAAGTATAGATTCAGTTAAAAACATCCCTGCAGATTCTTCAGGAAGATGGTATACTGGCCATCCGATCACCAAAAAAAGGTTTCAGGCAACGGCATTTATTGCACCCGTTTTACTTGCTGGTTATGGTTTTGCCGCCGTTTACGATCATGGCGCATTAAAACAACTGGATGTAAGTACCAAAGCAGAATTACAGGAAGATCATCCTTTATTTGCGGCTCATGTTGATGATTATCTTCAATTTGCACCTGCTGCTGCGGTGTATGCATTGAATTTATCAGGTATAAAAGGTAAACATAATCTGTTTGATGCTTCCATGTTATATGTTACATCAGCTGCAATTATGGGTGTTTCTACCCATTTTGTGAAACAGGGTGTTGGTAGAGAACGGCCCAATGAAAATGGCCAAAATTCTTTTCCTTCGGGGCATACGGCATCTGCATTTATGGCTGCTGAATTTCTCCACCAGGAGTATAAAGATGTTAATCCATGGATTGGTTATGCCGGCTATTTTGTTGCCACTGCCACCGGAACACTGCGAATGTATAACAACAAACACTGGTTTAGTGATGTTGTGGCCGGTGCTGGATTCGGGATTGCATCTACAAAGATATCTTATCTGGTATATCCATATATCAAAAGCCTTTTTACTACCAAAAAAGATGGGAATTTTACATTTATGCCCTTCCACCAACAAGGTAGCACGGGTTTAATGCTTTCGGGCAGATTTTAATTATTCAATATTTTTTGAGTTGTAATCATCCAAAAATGAATATAAAGTTGAAATACCTGATTTTATGCCTGGTTACTTTTTGGGTGGCAAGAGCAACAGCTCAAGTCCCGTCAAAAAGTCTCGATTATTATTTAAAGCAAGCTGAATCTACCAGTCCGGTACTTAAAGATTTTCAGAATCAACAACGTTCTGCAGGAATAGATAGTTTGATTGTCCGGGCTACCGGAGGGCCACAGGTTACAGCCAGTTCGGCAGGGATGTATGCGCCGATTGTGCGTGGTTATGGTTACGATGAAGTGCTTACCAACGGGCAGGCGTTAGAAGCACTACTTAATGTGAATTATGATCTGCTGAACAAGAAACGTATCAATAACCAGCTCGAAGGCATTAAAATCCAAAGCGATTCCATTAAATATGCCGGGCAACTCTCGCTGTATGATTTGCAAAGATCTATTGCCGATCAATATATTTTAGCCTATGCCAGTCAGGAACAGGTGGATTTTAATCGGGAAGTGGTTATGCTGCTCGAACAAGAAGAAACATTGCTTAAAAAATTAACCAGAAGCAATATTTACAAACAATCGGAGTATTTAACTTTTTTGGTTACGCTACAACAACAGCAATTGGTGGTGAAACAGGCCGAACTGCAGTTTAAAAATGATTATGCCACATTAAACTATCTGGCTGGCATTGCCGATACCACACAGGTTAAGTTAGCCGATCCCCAATTGCAGACCGCTAGCACCTCAATCGATCAGGGCTTTTTTAACAAACGTTTCGATATCGACAGCTTAAAAAACAGCAATCAAAAAAACGCAATCGACTTTAACTATAAGCCCAAACTTGGGGTGTATGCAAATGGGGGTTATAATTCTTCATTTATTTTGCAGCCCTATAAAAATTTTGGTGCAAGTATTGGTTTTACTTTTTCGGTACCGATTTACGATGGTCATCAGAAAAAAATGCAGTACAATAAACTCAGCCTTTCTGCTAAAACCATATCCGGTTACCGTGATTTTTTTATCCGCCAGCAGCAGCAACAGCTAAACCTGATCCGCCAGCAGATTAACCAGACTGATGCACTTTTTCCGAAAATTAAAGAGCAGATCCGCTTTAGTAAGGGCTTGATCGAGGTTGACAGCAAATTGATGCATACCGGCGATTTAAAAGTAGCCGATTTTGTTATTGCGATCAACAACTATATGGCAGCTCAAAATTTATTGCGCCAAACCAATATTAACCGTTTAAAACTGATCAACCAATTTAATTACTGGAACCGATAACCATGAATAGCTATCTGAAATTAATGTGTAGTGGTATTGCCACCCTGTTTGTTTTTTCGGGATGTAATCATTCTGCCCCGGCAGAAACTGTAGATGAGCCCTCGCCAATTACACCGGTTCAGGTGACTACCGTTCGGGATAGTGCGCTTTCTGAATATGTAGAACTTTCGGCAGTTTCGGCCTATCTGGAAAAAAGTTTTGTAAAGGCAAATATCAACGGTTATGTAGAAAGTGCCCAGGCCGTATTGGGCAAGCAGGTGGGGAGCCATCAATTGTTGTTTAGTTTAATTACCAAAGAAGCGAAATCGATTGGCAATAGTGTAAATAAGCTTGATGCCGGGTTTAAATTTTCTGGCATTTCCAATATCAGAGCCGATCAGGCCGGAACAATTATTCAGGTAAATCATCAAAAAGGAGATTATGTGCAGGATGGAGAAGCTTTGGCCACCATCAGCAACCGCAATAGTTTGGTTTTTCTGCTCGATCTGCCTTACGAATACAATCGGCTGATCAATCAGAATAGAAGCCTGGCTATCCTGTTGCCCGATGGAACCAAAATGACCGGAACGGTTTCAGGAACGATGCCTTCTGTTGACTCATCAGCGCAGACCCAACGCTATATCCTTAAAGTAGGGGCAGGCAAAGATATTCCCGAAGGTTTGATTGCAAAAGTGAGGTTAATAAAAGTAAACCATACGCAGGCTCAGGTATTGCCAAAATCGGCGGTGTTGGCCAACGAAACCGAAGATGAGTTTTGGGTAATGAAACTGATTAACGATTCAACGGCGGTAAAGATAAACGTGAAAAAAGGCATCGAAAGCCAAAATACAATTGAAGTGCTCGACCCTAAATTTTCGAAAACAGACCGGATCATTACCACTGGGAATTATGGAATAGCCGATACCGCCAAAGTTAAAATCCAGAAGTAGCCATGAACAAGTTTTTCATTTCTCATAAAAATCCAATTCTGGCAGTATTACTCATTATACTAATGGGCGGAGTATATGCTTTCAGCCAGCTAAAAACAGGGCTTTTTCCAGAAATTACTTTTCCAAAGATCAAAATTATTGCCGATGCAGAACTCCAGCCGGTTGATAAGATGGTGGTTACCGTAACCCGGCCCTTAGAAAATGCAGTAAAACAAGTACCCGATCTTCAGTTGGTTCGGAGTACCACCAGTAGGGGCAGTTGCGAGCTTTCTGCGTTTATGAACCCAGGTGCCGATATCGATCTTAGTCAGCAGCGCATAGAATCGCAGATTGCCAAAATTAGTGCTTCATTGCCCGCTGGGGTTAATATTTCGGTAGAGAAGATGAATCCGTCTATCCTTCCGGTAAGTGGATACAGCTTAGAAAGTCACAATTATTCGTCTGCTGAACTGAAAAAAATTGCCACCTATACCGTAAAACCCTTTCTTTCACAGGTTGATGGCGTTTCTGAGATCCGCGTAATTGGTGGTAAAAGCAAAGAATACTGGCTGGAGCTTGATGCACAGAAAATGCAGGCGCTGGGCATTGGCCCCGATCAGATTAGTAATGCACTCAGCCAAACCAATTTTATAAAATCTAACGGCTACCTCGCCGATCACAATTATTTGTACCTATCCGTAACCGATGCCACGGTAAAAAACAAAAGCGATCTGGAAAATCTGGTGTTGAGCAGAAAGGGCAACCGGATTATTAAGGTAATGGATGTTGCCAAGGTAAATATTCAGCAAAGTGTAGAATATACCCGCATTAATGCCAATGGTAAGGATGGAATCCTGATTGCAGTAATCAAACAACCCAATGCCAATCTGGTTGATCTTTCTAACCAGATGTTTACCAAAGTAGAACAACTCAAACATATTCTGCCGGCAGGCGTAAGCATTAAACCTTATTATGTGCAAGCCGATTTTGTAAACGAATCGGTAAAAAGTGTACGCGATAGTTTATTAATTGGTTTGGCATTGGCCATTTTGGTGGCCATTATTTTTCTCAGATCGATAAAGTCAAGCGCCACCATTTTAATTACCATTCCGGTTACACTTTGTTTAACGGTAATCGTGCTTTATTTTATTGGCTATTCGCTCAATATCATGACACTTGGTGCCATTGCAGCTGCCATAGGTTTAATTATAGATGATGCTATAGTGGTCGTAGAGCAGATTCATCGCACACATGAAGAACATCCCGAAGAGCTTACCATGAGGTTAGTAAGTAAGGCGGTGAGTTATCTTTTCCCAGCCATGCTAGGTTCTTCTATCAGTACCATTGTGATATTTATTCCCTTTGTACTGATGACGGGTGTTGCAGGCTCTTATTTTCAGGTGATGACCAATACCATGATCATTACCCTGATCTGTTCCTTCTTTGTTACCTGGATTGGTTTACCTGTGATTTATCTTTTGCTTACCCGAAAAGGGGGCAGTCATGCATCATCGGGCAAAAAAGTAGTGGTACACGAAGTTAAATCGCAAAACTGGGTGCGTTATTTTATACAAAGACCTTATATCTCGATCATATTTATGCTGGGGCTCATCCTATCGATTGTGCTTGTTTTCCCACGTTTAGAAACCGGGTTTCTCCCCGAAATGGACGAAGGAAGTATTGTACTGGATTATGCTTCGCCTCCAGGCACTTCGCTCGAAGAAACCGACAGGATGCTTAAACAAGTAGAAAAGGAAATTGTTAAAATTCCAGATGTTCAGGCGTATTCGCGAAGAACCGGAACGCAGATGGGCTTTTTTATTACCGAACCCAATACTGGCGATTACCTCATCCAGCTGAAACACAACAGGACAAAAAGCACAGATGAGGTGATCTCGGAGATCCGCACGTATATCGAAAATACACAACCTGCTTTAGTAATTGATTTCGGACAGGTAATCGGCGACATGTTAGGCGATTTAATGAGTTCTACACAACCCATCGAGGTGAAAATTTTTGGTAACGACCAGGAAAAATTGCAGGGTTTATCTAAAAAGGTAGCCGATCTGGTTTCGCATGTAAATGGTACAGCCGATGTGTTTGACGGCATTGTAATCTCCGGTCCAACGGTAAATATCCAACCCAATTTTAATATGCTGGCGCAATATGGTGTTAGTCCGGTATCTTTTCAATCGCAGCTTCAAACCGCAATGCAGGGAACTTTAATTGGCGATTTATACGATAAACAACAGCTTTCTCCTATTCGGATGGTTTATCCCGGAAGCAGAACTTTTAGCGTGGCCGACATCAACAAGCTTAAAATTTTCTTACCCAATGGAACAACTGTACCCATTCAGCAAATGGCCAGGGTTGATCTTAAAGCCGGAATTGCCGAAGTAGCAAGAGAAAACCTGCAAACCATTGGGGTAGTTACCGCAAGGCTCGATAACCGCGATCTTGGTAGTGTAATGAAAGATCTTCAGAAAGCCATAAATACCAATGTAAACCTGCCTCCGGGTTATCATATCGAATATGGCGGTGCATATAAAGAGCAGCAACAATCGTTCTCCGAACTGCTCACTATCCTTATCGCATCGAGTTTGTTGGTGTTTAGTGTAATCTTATTTCTATTTAAAGATTTTAAAATTGCTTTTCTCATTTTATTGATCTCGGTGTTGGGTATTTCCGGAAGTTATTTAGCCTTGTTTTTAACCCATACACTACTCAATGTAGGTAGTTATACCGGGTTAATTATGATTGTGGGCATTATCGGCGAGAATGCAATATTTACCTTTTTACAGTTTAAAGAATCTCTTGCTAAACAAAGTGTTGATGATGCCATAACCTTTGCCATTTCTACCCGGTTGCGGCCAAAATTAATGACTGCACTTGGGGCAATTATCGCCTTAATGCCTCTGGCTTTAGGGATCGGTGCCGGTGCACAGCTGCATCAACCATTGGCCATCGCTGTAATTGGTGGTTTTATAGCCGCCCTACCACTATTGCTCATTGC
Source organism: Pedobacter sp. W3I1 (assembly GCF_030816015.1). NCBI lineage: Bacteria > Pseudomonadati > Bacteroidota > Sphingobacteriia > Sphingobacteriales > Sphingobacteriaceae > Pedobacter > Pedobacter sp. W3I1. The sequence goes on along the minus strand of NZ_JAUSXN010000001.1, from coordinate 4,022,902 downwards.
TTTACCAAGCCTGATCAGGCGATTCTACCAATCAGCCAAACCTGCAGGAGATCCAGTTCAAGCGTAACAGATTTTAAATCCATACCCTAAGAATATTAAAACTAAAAAAATGAAAAGGAAATTATTAAGCATTGTGGTTCTTTTTGCAATGTCAATTGCTGCGAATGCCCAACAGAAAAGTGGCCTGCATGTATTGGCTATCCATAAAATACAAAGCGATGGGGGTTGGGATTATGTAAGTATCGATCAGCTGCACAACAATCTTTTTGTTTCTCATGGCAATCAGGTAAATATATTAAATAAGAACAGTGGCGATTCGGTAGGCGTGATTCACAATACACTTGGTGTACATGGAATTGCAATTGCAGGTCTGTTTGGGAAAGGTTACACCACCAATGGCAAAGCAGGTACTTGTGCCGTTTTCGACTTGAACAACTTCATTGTGTCGGCACAAATTAAGGTTGGACAAAATCCTGATGCTACTTTCTTTGATGATTATAGCAAAAAAGTAATCGTATTCAACGGCAAAAGTAGCGATGCCAGTATTATCGATCCACAAACTGATCAGGTTATCGCAACGATTGCATTAGGAGGCAAACCCGAAGCAGGCGTGCCAGACGGGAAAGGGAAGGTATATGTAAATATCGAAGATACCGGAGAAATTGTTTGTTTTGATATGAGTACCTATAAAGTTTTATCAAGGTATAAGTTAAAAGGCGGAGAAGAGCCGTCTGGCTTAGCTATCGATCGTGTAACATCAAGACTGTTTACGGTTTGTGCAAACAAAGTGATGCTTATTCTGGATGCCAAAACAGGCAAACAGATTACCTCGTTACCGATTGGCGATAATTGTGACGGTGTAGTTTTCGATCCTGCAACTAAATTAGCTTACAGCGCCAATGGAGAAGGCAGCATTACAGTAGTGAAAGAAGTTTCGGCCAATAAATTTGTTGTACAGGAAACCGTAAAAACAGAAACTGGAGCAAGAACCATTGCTATTGATTTAGCTAGTCATCATCTTTTTCTGCCAACGGCAGCTTTCGAAAAAAGTAAAGATGCCAGCCAACGCCCACATCGTATTCCCGGAAGCTTTAAAATTCTGGAAGTAGGTAAATAGATAAGCATAGCTATTTTAGTTTCTATTGGATTGTCGGGATGCATATCGTGCCTTCGACATTTTTTTTTAGAAATATTTTTAATGAAATTTTATGCGTTAAATCCTTATCAGAACAGAGTAGGATAAATAAAACCTATTAATCTATAAATTCTATAGGATTTATAGAATTAAATATTATATTTGCCTGCCACCTGCAAATAACGATATGAATAAATTTTACTTTCTTTCATTTTCTACCTACGCTATCCACTGTCCGAAACATCACCAAACAATGCGAATGTGTTGTTGTTGCGCATAAACTTATCATATAACCGTGGCTTTCTAAATGCCCAGGCGCTCAACAATAATGCTTTGACCTAACTAGTCAGATATCAAAATACATCCTTATTATGAACCTTGCCTTATTTTACAGGAGATCCCTTGTAATCATTGCTTTGTCAGGCTTTTTAGTGCCAGATCCAACTTCGACTGCAAAAGATACCCACCCAAAAAAAACAATTTACCCAAGTGTTGCAGTTTGTTGTGCAGCTAAATTACCTAACCGTTTTGGTATCATCGGTACTTTGCCCAAATTGGTAGATGCTACAGGCAAAACTTCATCAATTAAAGAGCGTAAAGGTATGGTATGGATAAATGGAGGAACTTACCGCATGGGTGGCGACAATGCACAGGCATCGGCCGACGAATTTCCGAAACATAAAGTAAGTGTTAAAGGCTTTTATATTGATGTTACAGAAGTAACCAATACACAATTTAAGCAGTTTGTTAAGGCTACAGGTTATGTTACCACAGCAGAGCAAAAGCCAGATTGGAACATACTTAAAAAGCAATTACCTCCCGGAACACCTAAGCCAGCTGCCAATGTACTGGTTGCCGCTTCATTGGTTTTTGTACCTGCAAAAGGTCCTGTAGATATTAATAATTATGCACAATGGTGGGCCTGGAGCAAGGGCGCCGATTGGAAACATCCTCGCGGACCAAAAAGTAACATTCTAGGAAAAGACAATTTTCCGGTAGTACATGTTTCTTATTTCGATGCCCTTGCTTATTGCAAATGGGCTGGAAAAAGATTGCCAACTGAAGCCGAATGGGAGTGGGCAGCCCGAGGTGGATTGAAAGATAATATTTACCCGTGGGGAAACGAATCTGTAAATATTAGCAAGGCAAAAGCGAATATTTGGGAAGGCGATTTTCCTTATAAAAACGTACTGAAAGATAAATTCTATTACTCAGCACCTGTTAAATCTTTCGCTCCGAATGCCTATGGTCTTTATGATATGGCCGGAAATGTTTGGGAGTGGTGCTCAGATTTTTATGATAACCGATATTATGCAAGCGTAAATAAACCACAGGGAATCACCAATCCGCAGGGACCGGCTAAATCTCACGATCCTGATGAACCTTATGCCATTAAACATACCGTTAGAGGAGGATCTTTTCTCTGCAACGATAGTTATTGTTCTGGTTATCGCGTAGCAAGAAGAATGAAAACATCAGAAGACAGTGGCATGGAACACCTGGGTTTTAGGTGCGTAAGCGACAAATAACAAAGCAATTAAACAAGAGGAGGGCAGCAAATAAAAATTTTACAAACTATATAAGAATCGGGGAAACACAAATGTATCTCCCCTAGATTAAATTATCGAAACAGGTCTTCAATTGGCGTTGGCACCTGAATCAATTTACCACTTAACCCTAAACAAAAGTATGCAAAAATTTGAAGAAGTCAGGTGGCCCTATGGGTCGGCTTCGCAAGTCTCGTTACCAGTTTTCGGGCAGGAAAAGCCTGTTCGATTCAGATTATCAGTCCGTTCCTTGCGCACCTCGTGCTATTTAGGAATGTTGATTATCGTTCAATTTATTTTTTCAATTGCGGTTAAAGCGCAAACAGTACCGATCATTAACTCTACCCTTACTGGTTTAGTTACCGATTCGAAAACCAAAGAGCCCATCCCAGGTGTGGTGGTCCGCATTAATGGAACAACCCACTCTGCAGCAACAGATAACGAGGGTAAATTTAGGTTTGTAACCGGGCAGAAGTTTCCTTACACCTTGACCGTAAGTTACATCGGTTATAAAACCGTCGAAATCATTGCAACTGGAAGTCCGATTGAAATTAAACTGGAAGAAGCGGCCAACCAGCTCGATAATGTGGTGGTAGTGGGGTATGGAACGCAGAAGAGAAGCGACATTACAGGTTCCGTGTCTTCCATTTCTAAATCGGCATTAAAACAACCCTTAAGTTCGGTCGATCAATTGTTAAAAGGTGCCGCTGCCGGTGTGCAGGTTACCCAAACATCTGGTCAGCCGGGTGGTGGCGTCAGCATCCGTGTAAGGGGAGGAAGTTCGGTACAAGGTGGAAATGAGCCTTTGTATGTGGTAGATGGATTTCCTTTGTACAACAGTTCGGCTTCTGCAGGTACGCTGAGCGGTACGCCGCTCAACCCATTGGCCAGTATTAATCCTTCAGATATTGAAACCATTGATATCCTGAAAGATGCTTCTGCAACCGCGATTTATGGTTCGAGAGGAGCCAACGGTGTGGTCATCATCACCACCAAAAAAGGAAAAGCAGATCGTAGTGCAGTTACCTACGAAGGAAGTTACGGCACGCAATCGTTAAGAAAGAAGTTAGACCTCTTAAATGCACACGATTTTGCTTTGCTCAGGAACGATGCTTTGTATGATACCGATCCGACCAAAGGCCGCTTTCAGTATGTAAGTCAGGCACAGATCGATCAGTTAGGCGTTGGGACCGATTGGCAAAGCGAGGCAGTCGAACGTGCACCAACACAGAACCATCAACTCACCATCAGCGGCGGTAATCCAAAAACGAGGTATCTTATCTCGGGGAATTACTTTGATCAGGATGGTATTTTAAAGAACACCGATTATTCAAGGATCAGTATCAGGGCCAATGTAGATGCCCAGCCTTTTGAAAAGTTTAAAGTAAGTGCAAGTATTACCGGAAGCAAGGCCGATGCCAATGTATCTCCTTCAGGGATCATCAATGGTTTGTTAATCATGCCTGCTACTGCTTCCATTTACGATGCTTCGGGCGCTTACACCCTTCGTAATCCTTTCGAAAATATATTTGCCAATCCAATTGCTTCATTAAAAGAACAGATCAACAAATCAACCACCAATAAATTTTTGGGAACAGCCTTTGGAGAATACACCATTATTGAAGGACTGAACTTAAAAGTGTTGCTTGGCGCTGATGTAAACAGTGTAAATGAAAAGAATTATATCCCATCAACCATTTATGAAGGAAGTGCCATTGGTGGTTCGGCCGGAAAAGGCACTTACAATTCTTACTCATGGTTAAATGAAAACACCCTTTCGTACAATAAAGCTTTCGGTAAACATGCTTTAGATGCCGTAATCGGTTTTACGCAACAGGAATTTTCGAGTGAAACCACAAGGGCAAGTGCACAGAAGTTTGTAACGGACGATTTAACCTTTAACAACCTGCAAAGCGGCGCAACTTTGGTAGCGCCTTATTCTGATGCCACGAGATGGGTATTACATTCTTACCTGGCGAGGGTAAATTACAGTTTTGATAACCGTTATTTCCTAACCTCCAGTATCCGTGCCGATGGTTCATCACGGTTTGGAAAAGGAAACAAATGGGGCTATTTCCCTTCAGCAGCGGCTTCATGGAAAATCAGTAATGAGAAATTTTTCGAATCGTTACAAAAAACAATCAGCGAACTTAAAGTGCGTGCGAGTTTCGGTACTACAGGAAACCTGGAGATTGGCCAATACCAGTCTTTGGCAACCTTATACAGTCTCAATTATGTTTTTGGTGGCACTACCGCCACAGGTTTTGCACCTAACCGCATTGCGAATGATAGACTGGGATGGGAAACCACCCATCAGTACGATGCAGGCTTAGATATAGGATTTTTTAACAACAGGATTCAGTTAACCTTAGACGGATACTACAAGAAAACCAAAGATTTATTGTTAAATGTAGAGATTCCGTGGACAACAGGTTACGGTACATCGCTCCAGAATTATGGATCTGTATTAAATAAAGGTTTCGAAATTGGCCTGAATACCCGCAACCTTACCGGAGCATTGATCTGGAATACCAATTTAAACTTTTCTGTTAACCGGAATGAAGTGTTGAGTATTGGTAATGGCGCACAATCTTACATCAGCGGAAACTATATAGTAAAAGTTGGTGAACCATTGGGTAGCTTTTATGGCAATGTAACCGATGGAATCCTGCAAACTGGAGAAGAAGCAACTAAAGGTAAATATACCGGTAGCGCTGTGCCAAAACCTGGCGATAGATTATATAAAGACATTAATGGCGATGGCCAGTTTACCACAGCTGCAGATAAGGCCATTATTGGCAATGCACAGCCCGATTTTATTTTTGGTCTAACCAATAATTTCGAGTATAAAGGTTTCGATCTGTTAATATTTGTACAAGGTTCTTATGGTAACAGCATTTTGAACTCGAATATGCAAACCCTGGAGCTGTTTACCGGGCAACAAAACGCCTCGGCTACCGCTTTAAACCGATGGACACCAAACAATCCAAGTCAGACCATTCCAAGAGCCAAGTTAGATCCAGCACCTGTATTTTCCGATCGCTTTATCGAAAGTGGTTCCTTCTTAAGGTTAAAAGATGTTTCGCTGGGCTATACCTTGCCGAAAAAGATTTCTGCTAAGGCAAAGTTATCCAATGTATATTTTTATGTAGCCGGGCAAAACCTCCTTACCTGGACAAATTACTCAGGCTTCGATCCTGAAATTACCTCAGGAAGTAATGTGTCGCCAGGAACTGATGTCGGGATTTATCCCATCGCCAGATCGGTTAGGGCTGGTTTAAGGTTAACATTTTAATCAATCGATATTTCAATGAAAAAGATAAACTTATTATACCTGTCTATTTTAGCTATAGCATTTTCGGCCTGCTCTAAGTTAGAAGAAGATCCAGATGCTGTGCTCGTTACTGCACAGTTCTATCAAAATGAAGGTCAGGCGGTTTCTGCCGTTACGGCCAATTACCGCAAACTTTACGAAAGTGGTCAGTCGCTTTACAACAGTTTGATGCAGATCGGCGTAGAAATGGCTACCGACGATTATGAGGCAGGGCCAAGAGCCAGAAATGCACATGTTAGGGCCATATCGGGCCTAACCCACGATTCATCAAACGATAGGATGGAGCAGTTATGGAAACAAAGTTATGATGCCATTAATGCCTCGAACATTGCCATCGATAAAATCGCTTTAATAGATGATGCCAATATCGGTTCGGCCATTAGAAAACGGTTAATTAACGAATCGAAGTTTTTAAGGGCACTACATTATTTCAATCTGGTACGCTGGTTTGGCGATGTACCCATTGTATTGCACGAAAATACTTCATTAGCGCCCGAAGATTTATATGTATCCAACGCGCCCGAGGCGGCAGTTTATGCACAGATTATTCAGGATTTAAAAGATGCAGAATCCTTACCAGCACCGGCTGAATATAGCAGTAAAGATTTAGGAAGAGCAACCTCAGGCGCAGCCAAAAGCCTGCTGGCAAAAGTTTACCTTACCCATAAAGAGTGGGCAAATGCTGCACAAAAAAGTAAAGAAGTAATCGATAGTAAATACTATTCGCTGTTTGCAAATTTTGCCGATGTGTTTAACGTAGCCACTAAAAACGGCAAAGAACATATCTTCTCTGCACAGTTTGTGGGCAATGCTGGTTATCAGGGCAACAGTTTAGCTAGTCGTTCGGCACCTGCAGATGTACCTGGTATTAATGGCGATTATGCGGATGCTTTGCATACTGCGGGCGGTTTGTATGCCAGTTTTGCCGATAACGATACTAGAAAGGCAATCACTTTTGTTACCCAGATGGTAAGCCCTACCAATGGTCAATTGTATACCTTTTCGCCGCAGTTTAATAAATATTACGATCCGGCTGTAGTGGGCAATCAATCTCAGTCTTCTAAAAATTTGCCCATTATCCGCTATGCAGAAGTGCTTTTAATTTATGCTGAAGCGCTAAATGAAGTAAACAATGGTCCAAATGCAGCAGCCTATGCCGCTATAGACGAAGTTCGCCAGCGTGCAGGCATTGTCAAACTAGCTGATGTTTCCCCGGCATTAAATGTAGATCAGTTTAGGGATGCTGTTTTTCAGGAGCGTAGAAAGGAACTTGTTTTCGAATATCAACGTTGGTTCGATCTGGCAAGGAGAGGAGCCGATTATTATGTGGCCACGCTTAAAGCCGCCGGAAAAACTTTAGCGGCCAAGCGCCACATCCATTTTCCGATTCCACAACGCGAGCTTAACCTCAACCCTAAATTAAAACAAAACCCGGATTGGGTAAACTATTAACCGTTTATACTAAAATTTAATCATATGAATTTTAAACAAAAATATTCCCGTTTGCCGATCTTAAAAGCATGCCTGTTGGCTGCCTGTTTATTGGCTGTGCAGGTCGCATCGGCACAGAAAAAGCAGAAACCAAATATCGTACTGGTATTGGTTGATGATCTTGGCTTTTCAGACATTGGCCCTTTTGGGGCGACAGAAATAGAAACGCCCAATTTGGATAAGCTGGCCGCTGGCGGTTTAAAGTTGAAAGAATTTTACAACAATTCGATCTGTGCACCCACCAGGGCATCATTGCTTACCGGACAGTATCAGCACAAGGCTGGTGTTGGTTTTTTTAACAATAATCTTGGCCTGGCTGCTTATCAGGGTTTTCTAAACCGTGAATCGCTTACGCTGGCCGAAGTACTTAAATCTGGTGGTTACACCACACTCATGGCGGGTAAATGGCATGTGGGCGACGATCGGAACCAATGGCCAAACCAACGCGGTTTCGATCATTTCTTTGGCTTTATTGGTGGTGCCAGTAACTATTATGAAATCGGAGAAAAAGGTACTGAAACAGTCCCTCTGGTTAAAGATAATGAACCCTATTTTCTGGAGCCTGGTAAATATTTAACCGAAGAGATCACCAATAATGCATTGGGTTTCTTAGATGGTCAGCAAAAAGCTAAAAAGCCTTTCTTTTTATACCTGGCCTACAATGCGCCACATTGGCCACTTCAGGCGCTTCCTGCTGATATTGCCAAATATAAAGGCAAATATAAATTGGGTTGGGATTCGCTGCGCGTACAACGCTACCGCAATGCGATTAAAAAAGGCCTTATCGGTGCCGATCAGAAAATTGCTGCGCACGATGATCAGGTAAAACCCTGGAACAAGTTAACTTACGATGAGCAGGAATATTGGCAAACCCGCCAGGAAGTTTATGCCGCTATGATCGATCATGTAGACCAGGGTGTTGGCCGTTTGCTTGCTAAACTAAAAGAACTGAAACAGGACGAAAATACCCTCATCATTTTTATTTCAGATAATGGTGCTCAGGGTGGCAATGGTACCAGGCCTTACACACAACGTACCACTGGCCCTGTTGGTACCGCCGGATCTTACGAAACGCAGAACAGCAATTGGTCGCAAACCGGCAATTCGCCGCTCCGCAATTATAAAGGCGCTCCATACGAAGGCGGCATTAGTGCACCCTTTATCGCCTGGTTTCCGAATAAAATTAAAGCCGGAACAATTGCCAAAGGCACCGGTCATTTAATCGATCTTGCGCCAACTTTTTACGAACTGGCGGGTATTATCTATCCAAAACAGTTAAACGGCATAACCAGCAATACCCTGCCTGGTAAAAGTTTGTTGCCATTGCTTAGCGGATCAACTGATACCGTTCAGCGTTCGGTGCCTTTATTTTGGGAACGTGGTGGTAACAAAGCCGTCCGGTTGGGCAAATGGAAACTCGTTTCTCCGGCAGGTTTGACTGAAAAATATGAGCTTTTCGATATCGAAAAGGATAGGGCCGAAAATGCAGATGTGTCGGCACAACATCCTGAAGTTGTAGCACAGTTAAAAGCCGCTTACGTAAAGTGGGCTGCAGAAAATGGGGTGGTAGATTACGAAACGCTTAAAACCGCACCTGCCCAACCTGCTCAAAGAAACAATAGAGGCAACCAGAATTTTTAGCAATTAAATAAAGAAAAAGATGAACAAAATAATATTAACATGCCTGGGTGCATTAATGGCTTTCCAGGGTTTTGCACAAAATGCCAAACCGGCAAAGCCTAATATTATCCTGATCCTGGCCGATGATCTGGGTTATTCAGATCTTGGTGCCTATGGTTCAGAGATTAAAACGCCCAATTTAGATCGCCTGGCCAACGAGGGGCTTCGGCTAAAAGAATTTTATAACAATTCCATTTGTGCGCCTACACGTGCTTCCTTATTAACCGGCCAATACCAGCATAAAGCTGGGGTGGGCTATTTCGCTAACGATCTGGGCCTTCCTGCTTACCAGGGTTACCTCAATAAAGAATCGCTTACCCTAGCTGAGGTTTTAAAAACCCAGGGATATAATACTTTAATGTCGGGCAAATGGCACGTGGCAGGTAAAGAGGTGAGTTTCCCGTGGCAACGAGGTTTCGATCATGTTATGATGTCGGAAAATGGAAGTTATTTCGATCAGGGTGATTATGAAGGGGGTAAAAAACGTGCCTATACCATTGACGGGAAACCTTATCCTTTAGAAGCTGGTAAATTTTATCAAACCGATGTAATTACCGAAAATGCCGTTAAGTTTTTGGATCAAAGCCCTAAAGACAAACCTTTCTTTCTGTATTTAGCCTACACCGCACCACACTGGCCCCTGCATGCATTGCCTGAGGATATCGCCAAATACAAAGGCCGCTACGATAAAGGTTGGGATGCGCTTCGTGCCGAAAGAATTAAAAAGCAAAAAGAACTGGGTATTATCGATGGCAAATCGAGCATTTCGGAAAAAGATGCCGATATCTACAACTGGAATAAACTATCATTCGATCAGCGCAGCCAGTGGGCTAAAAAGATGGAGATTTTCGCCGCCATGGTCGATCGCTTAGATCAGGGCATTGGCCAGGTGCTAAATAAGTTAAAAGCATCTGGAGCCGATAAAAATACCATCATCCTGTTTATTTCTGATAATGGCGCCCCTGCAGAAGACCTGGTAAAGTGGTACAAAGGTGCGGTGCGCAATTCGGGCCCCGTGGGTACCATTGGTTCGTACGAGTCGCAGAGCAAAAACTGGTCTTATGCGTCGAATTCGCCATTAAAAGCTTTTAAAGATTACATGTATGAAGGTGGCATCAGCTCGCCGTTTATTGCCTGGTATCCGGCTAAAATTAAACCCGGTAGTATTAAAAAAGGCACGGGACATATCATCGATATTGCCCCAACTTTTTACGAGCTGGCCGGAGCTACTTACCCGAAAAGCCATCAGGGCATTACACCGAATGCATTGGCCGGTAAAAGTTTGCTGCCCGTGTTGTTTGGTAATGATAACGAACTGAAACGTGACGAACCGCTATTTTGGGAACGTGCAGGCAATCGCGCAGTACGTGCTGGTAAATGGAAACTGGTATCTACCTGGCCAGGTTACAATTGGGAGCTGTACGATGTAGAAACCGACCGCGGTGAAACCACCAATGTAGCCAGGCAAAACCATGATGTGGTGAGCAGGTTATCGGTAGCTTATTTCGACTGGGCAAAAAGAACAGGTGTAGTCGATTTTGCAACCCTAGAGGCCAAAGAGCCACAATCGATGAAAGAATTCCGGAAAAGTAAGGTACAGGAAACCGTATCTGAAGGCTTCGGTTTTTAATATTTTATCGTATCATCCAACTCCCCTCCTAATCTAGGAGGGGCTGGGGGTGGTCTACAATTGGTTTGTGTCTTTTTATTTGAAAACGAACATTCATACCTTCGTAGGTACTGCAGTCCCGTTATGCACTTCAATCTTTTATTGCAAACTTTACGCGAACAGGGGCAATTACGTTTAAGCAATAAAAGGGATTTTCGTTCCTACCGGGTTTAGGCTTGAGGGGCTTGTGGTTCTTAGGTACATAGCTCAACCTCTACATCTTAGATAAGGAAGAGAGCTATTATAGCCTTTTCGTCATTCCCATGTATACCTATCGTAGACACATCTTTTATAAGTCCCGTTATGCACTTCAATCTTTTTATTGAAAACTTTACGCGAACAGGGGCAATTACGTTTAAGCAATAAAAAGGATTTTCGTTACTACCGGGTTTAGGCTTGAGGGGCTTGTGGTTCTTAGGTACATAGCTCAACCTCTACATCTTAGATAAGGAAGAGAGCTATTATAGCCTTTTCGTCATTCCCATGTATACCTATCGTGTGGACACATCTTTTTGAGGTTAATTTTTAGGCGTTTTGCTAGCTTCCTTAAATAACACATTGTTTTAACCGAAGAACGCCGTCAATCCCCAGGGCCCGAGGAATCAAAAAAACAGTTGCAGGAAAGAACAGATAGTACTACCAAACCTAAAACGCAGTGGTTTTGTGTTCATAAACGCTAATTTAAAGCTTTAAGAAATATTGAACACAAAACGAAGTGCCGCTGTTTTTTTGATGCGTGTAGGATTGTGTAAAAGGCCCATTGCTGGATTGACAAAGCGCTTTGGGTACTTTGGCGCTCCAAAGTACCATGCCACCGCGGCATAGAGCGGAAAAAAAAACAATATTTATCACCAAACTATAGTTTTTAAGATATCAAGCTTGTTATTAGCAGGAAAGATGCTGATCCCGAAGATTCGGGACAGCATGACGATCGACCTAGGCAACGACGCTAAAAACAAATGTAAATTGACAGTGATGTGTCCACACGATAGGTGCATACGGGAATCTTAATGCACAAGCAATAAATTAAAAGCACAATAGGTAAAATAAAAAAAATCTTTGATGCAACTAAGAGAATGTTGGTAAAATGAATTTTTAATTACTAATATTTTTAGTAATATTGTTGTGGATTGAATTGTGAAATTAAAATACTCATGAACGCATAACAACAACTTAATTTTATGAAAGAGTTAATCGAACTTATAAAACGTTATTTATTGAAAGAGGCTGCAACTTTAAATCAAATTACCGACAAACCGAATAAACCTAAGAAGAAGTAAAAAACTATATTTTACAACTAGCAAAATGAAGTCTAAAGATTTTCTAAGAAAAAGCGAATATTCGTTATATACCTGCGGAAAAAAGGCTGTATCATAAATATAGAATTGTCATCCTGAGTTTGTCGAAGGACCTGTTTATTGCCCTCTAAAGCGTTTCGACTACTTGTCCCGATTCTTTGGGAAGCTCAACGTGACAACTTCGAATGGAACCACAACTTATGATAAAGATTCAATCATTTTGGTCGGAGGCTAGTTCTATGCATTTTACAGCCCCAAATAGTACCACAAAACTATTTTTCTAAACCAGATTGCAGAGGAGATCCTTTTTTGCGGCCTGAGCTTTGGTATTGGCAAAAAAGATCGCATCGGAAAGCCGGAAGAAACTATAACAAAGCTACCGGGATCATGCTTTCCAAATAAAACAGATTTCGAATAAGCGCCTATACCATTATTTATGTCCGGTATGGGAAAGGACTGGATTAACCAACGTTAACATGCTGTTTTTTTGCATTAATAAGATTCGATTATTTTGGTCGGAGGCTAGTTCTATGCATTTTACAGCCCCAAATAGTACCACAACACTATTTTTCTAAACCGGATTGCAGAGGAGATCCTTTTTTGCGGCCTGAGTTTCGGTGTTGAGCAAAAAAGATCGCATCGGAAAGCCGGAAGAAACCAAAACAGCCTGCCGGAACCTGCTTTCCAAATCCAAATAAAACGATTTCAGAATAAGCACTTATACCATTATTTATGTTCGGTATGGGAAAGGACTGAAATAACCACGTTAACACGCTGTTTTAGTAAGATTCAATCGTTTTGGTCGGAGGCTAGTTCTATGCATTTTACAGCCCCAAATAGAACCACAACACTATTTTTCTAAACCGAATTGCAGAGGAGATCCTTTTTTGCGGCCTGAGTTTCGGTGTTGAGCAAAAAAGATCGCATCGGAAAGCCGGAAGAAACCATAACAAACCTGCCGGATCCTGCTTTCCAAATCCAATAAAACGATTTCGAATAAGCGCTTATACCATTATTTATGTTCGGTACGGGATAAGAGCTGAGTTACCAACGCTAACACTCCATTTTTTCTGCATTAACCGGCTCTTCCGCTATTCTTCTATCGGCCCAATCCCTGATGTTTTTGATAAACGGGATCAGTTCTTCAGTGGCAGGAGTAAGGGTATATTCCACCTTTGGCGGCACTTCGAGATATACCTTACGGTTAACCATTTTATCCTGCTCTAACTCCCTTAAAGTTTGGGTAAGCATTTTGGTGGTAATCCCTTTTAATAACCTTTTAAGTTCCCCGTAGCGGAGTACATTGTTCTCATGCAAATACCATAAAATCCGACCTCTATATTTCCCGCCAATGCGTTGGAAAGCAAAGTCGACTGCACAATAGGCCTTTGTTTCTTTGGGTTTCATTCTTTTTTAATTTTTATCTGCCTGATAATCAGTAATAGATTACAAAAGGTATGTAGGATACTTAAAAGTACATACTTGATGTAAAGATAACAATGATTTAGCTTTGAAGAAAAAAGATATGGATAGAAGAACCGCTATAAGAACCGCCTCGGTGCTCACCCTGCTCGGCCTCACAGGTATCGATAAAGTATTTTCAGCCACCAGGAACAATTTACCCACGGCCAATAGTTTCCACAGCTTTAAATTGGGTACGCTCGATTTAATGGTCGTAACCGACGGACACATCCTCATGAAACCTGTACAGCCCAACTTCGCGCCTGGCATACCTGCTGCTGAAGTAGAAACCCTATTAAAGGATAATTTTGCCTCTACAAAAGAAGTAGATCTGGGTATTAATATCCTCATCGTAAAAAAGGATGATAAAACGATCTTAATCGATACTGGCTGCGGGGCTAATTTCGGTAAAGATTCGGGTTGGTTAACCGATAACCTAAAGAGGGCAGGGATAACTACAGCCGCAATAACCGATGTAGTGATTTCGCACGCACACCCCGATCATATTGGTGGCTTAACCAATGCTGCAGGCAACTGGTATTTCCTAATGCAAAGATTTATCTGTCTAAAATAGAGCACGATTTCTGGATGAATGGTGAACCCGATTTTTCTAAAAGCAAAATAAAAGATGAAGCCCTTAAAAAACTGGTGGTAAATGTGGCCCGGAAAAATATAATGGCTGTTAAAAAAACACTCCATCTGTTTAATGATGGTGAAATACTATTAGGTTGCATTAAATTAAAACTCGCACCTGGCCATACCCCAGGCCATACCGTTACCGAAATCTTTTCGGCAGGCGAATCGCTTTTCCATGTGGCCGATCTGGTCCATTCGCCCATATTGGTTTTTGAACACCCTGAGTGGGGCTTTGAAGGCGATACCAATTTCGAACTGGCCGTACAGAGTCGCGAAAAGGTGCTGCAACAATTGACCGATACACGGGCCATGGTATTCTCGTATCATCTCCCCTGGCCGGGTGTGGGCCACGTAAGGCAAAAAGGGAAAGGTTTTGAATGGGTACAGGTGCCATCAGCACTGCCAGGTTAGTTCTTTTGAGGCTGTATCATAAATATAGATTGTCATCCTGAGCCTGTCGAAGGGCCTGTTTAAATGCCTCGCAAAGTGTTTCGACTACTTGTCCCGATTCTTCGGGAAGCTCAACGTGGCAAGTTTGAATGGAATCACAACTTATGATACAGCCTCTTTTTATTATAATCTATTTTTTGGTGATGGTGCTTGTTGCAGGAGCATTAAAGCGTAGGCTAAATAAGCTGTGGAAATAGATGATTTGATTTGGGATTAAAATAATTGATCATCTTAAAATTAGTCAATCGTTTGCGCTGATATTTATGTTGTAATGCTCATTTGCTTGTTCTACTTTTAAAAAATACAAATCAATAAAACCGAAAAAGACCAGCACAAATGCGTACCCGTTTGCTTAAAAAAACACTTGTTCTAGGACTATTAATAACCCTATCCTTTAATAGCTGGCCCCAAAGAGAAAGCACCTTTGCAATAGGTACCGGGTCTTTTGAGCTTAATGACAAGCCGTATGTTATACACTGTGGCGAAATGCATTTTGCCAGTATACCAAAAGCCGGGTGGAAACAACGTTCGCAAATGGCCAAAACAAGGGGTTTAAATACGGTTTATGCTTACTTATTCAGAAATATACACGAAAAACAACCTGATCAGTTTGCCTGGACCAAAACCTTTAGCCCCATTAATGAGCTGTAACTGAATGGCTTTTGGTACGAAAAAGTGCGAAATAATAGCAAGTAAAACGTTTGTTCAGTATTAACCGGACCAATTAAAAAACTAAACAATAAATATTAAAAAACACAAATGGAACGTAGAGATTTTATCAAAAATGGTGCATTTACGGCTGCGGGTTTAACCATCCTGCCAACCGGAAGTTTATTTGCATCATCAGACAGTGGAAAAGTAAGAGTAGGTTATATCGGTGTGGGTGCACGAGGTATGAGCCATATCTCTGAAGGTGCCTTAAGAGACGATGTAGAAATTGTTGCAATTTGCGATACCCAGGAAAGCTCACTTAAAATCTGCCGTAATTTTATAGCGAAAAAAGGCAGACCAGCAGCAACAGAATATACTGGTGGTTTAGATGCTTATAAAAAACTGTTAGATCGTAAAGATATCGATGCCGTAATTATCGCCACACCATGGCAGTTTCACAGAGATCAGGCAGTTGATGCGATGAAAGCTGGTAAATATGTAGGCTGCGAGGTAATTGCAGGTTTAAGTGTTCAGGATCATTGGGATATTGTAAATACTTCTGAAAAAACAGGAATGCCTTACATGACCTTAGAAAACGTTTGTTACCGTAGAGATGTAATGGCGGCTTTAAATATGGTTAGACAGGGCCTTTTCGGCGAATTGGTGCACCTTGAAGGTGGTTACCAGCACAACTTAAGAAACGTACTTTTTAACAATGGTAAAGATTATTACGGAGGTGGGGTAGAGTTTGGGCCAAAAGCACTAAGCGAGGCGCAATGGCGTACGCAATTTAACATCGATCAGGATGGCGATTTATATCCAACCCACGGTGTTGGCCCATTAATGCAATATGCTAACATTAACAGGGGAAATAGCTTTACCAGTTTGGTATCGTTCAGTTCTAAAGCAAGGGGTTTGGCCGCTTACGTAGAAGAAGTTTCTCCAGGTCATCCTAACGCTAAGATTAACTATAAAAATGGTGATGTTACCACTACAATGATCAACTGTGCAAACGGCGAAACCGTATTGTTGAGTCACGATACCCACTTACCCAGGCCATATTCTATCGGTTTTAGGGTACAGGGAACAAAAGGTCTTTGGATGGATGTAAACAAATCAGTTTACATCGATCATAAATCGAAGAAAGATGATGTATGGGATCCAGCTCAGGAATGGTTTGCTAAATACGATCACCCACTTTGGAAAAAATATGAAGCAGAAGCAGTAGGCGCCGGTCACGGTGGTATGGACTGGTTTGTATTTAATGGATTTATCCAGGCGGTAAAGCAGAAAAAACAAACACCAATTGACGTATATGATTCAGTTACCATGAGTGTAATTATGCCACTTTCTACCAAATCTTTAAAAGAAGGAAATATGCCACAAAAATTCCCTGATTTTACAAAAGGAAAATGGAAAGATCGTAAAAATACTTTCGCTTTAGACGATAGCGGTTTTTAGTCTCGTTTGCGGGTAATGTCATATGGCTTACCCGCTTAATTTACAAGCAGTTTTATTCAGGGCTATCATTTTATTTATTGATTTTTCTGAAACAATTTTCATTCAAATATATTACCATCTTATGTTTCAAGCAGTATTAGGTGCTTATGGACTTAACGCAGAAAAATTTAAAATTGAACCTTTCGGCTCGGGCTTAATTAACCATACCTGGAAGGTTTACGGTGAAGGACTAGCCTATATCTTGCAAGAGGTAAATACAGAGGTTTTTCGCCAGCCTCAAAATATTGCTCAAAATATTGAGACAATAAAAAAATATCTCGATCAAACAGCCCCTAAATATCTATTTGTTGCCCCAATTACGGCTTCGAATGGAGATGATTTTGTGGTTATTGACAATCACTTTTACCGGATTTTTCCATTTGTAGAAAATTCTTGCTCTATTGATTTTGTACATGAGCCTGAGCAAGCTTATCACGCTGCCAAACAGTTTGGTAAATTTACCAGGATGCTTTGTGCCTTCAACGTACAAAAATTAAAGCCCACTATCGAAGATTTTCATAACCTGCCCTTGCGTGTAGAGCAGTTTAAAAAAGCTTTAGAACAAGCTGGCGACGAAAGGATTAATGAAGCAAAGTTTGCTATAGAAGAGATTATCAGACATTATAATATAGAAGAGCAGTATGTGCACATGGTTGATAGTGGTGCGCTTAATTTACGTGTTGTACACCACGATACCAAAATTAGCAATGTATTGCTACAGGCCGAAACTGGCCTGGGTTTATGCGTAATCGATTTAGATACTGTAATGCCCGGATACTTTATTAGCGATGTAGGGGATATGATGCGTACTTATCTCTCAGAAGCCAATGAAGAAGAAAAAGATTTTAGCAAAATAGCCATTAGAGAAGATGTTTTTGCTGCCATACACAAAGGCTACATGGAAGAAATGGACCAGGTTTTGGCCTTTACCGAAAAACAATTCTTTATTTATTCGGGTAAATTTATGATTTACATGCAGGCGGTAAGGTTTATAGCCGATTTTTTAAACGGCGATATTTACTATAAAACAAATTATCCTGAGCATAATTTAGTAAGGGGCTTAAATCAGATCGATTTACTGAA
This sequence comes from Pedobacter sp. W3I1, assembly GCF_030816015.1. Classification (NCBI taxonomy): domain Bacteria; kingdom Pseudomonadati; phylum Bacteroidota; class Sphingobacteriia; order Sphingobacteriales; family Sphingobacteriaceae; genus Pedobacter; species Pedobacter sp. W3I1. The sequence goes on along the minus strand of NZ_JAUSXN010000001.1, from coordinate 4,004,967 downwards.
TAAGTATATTGCTAAAGAAGCAGAATTTGAAGGAATTATTAAGAAAATTAATGAAAATAGAGTGAACGACGCTAAAACAATATTAAACTAATAAGGTAAAGGCAGGGTGTTCAGTTTTTATGCTTCATCGTTTGGGCTGGACATTCTTTTTACCTTTAACAATGACAGATCACTATAGAAGGGTCGTCATTGCGAGAAGGCACGACGAAGCAATCTTTCATAATTAATATTCTTGCTATAAAGATTGCTTCATCCAATGAAGGATTGGCTTCGCAATGACGACATTTCGAAAGCCATCATCTCCTTAAAATTTCCTGGGATTTATATTGATTTTAGAAAATAAACTATCCCTCGGATTAGCCTTGCATTAACAAATAACGCGCAAACGTTTGATAGGGTAAATTCATCTGTTGCAAATGGGTATAAGCAGGCATTTAAGCCCGTTGTTTTTCGCCAAGCCTTTCAAAGTAATCTTCATCATCTGCTTCAGAAGCACTTAGTTTATTGATTTTGAACACCCAATATTTCATTAGGGGATAGTTAAATCCGTAGGAAACCACACTGTCGATTAAAAGCCTGCCAATTTTATAATCTACATTTAAGCTTTGGTGTAGGAGATAGGTACCACCAGATTTTAAAGAGATACTCCCCAAAACTACGGTGAAAAAACGAATGAGTTGTCCACTGGTAGAGCTGCAATAGCCATCATCAGTTTTAAATGCCCAGTAACGGTTGATGCAAAAATTAACAATCCCGCCAAGCGTTCCAGAAATTAAGATCGAAAAGGCAAAATAGATATGCAACCATTCTGTTAGCAATATCATTAAGCCGTAATCGGTAACGCCTCCCGAAAAAGCAGATACCTGTGCTTTGAGGAAAAGTTTAACAGATGCCCAGGTCATTATATTTTCTCCTCCTTGTCTTTAGCATCGCCTGCTTTTAAAAGTTTAAACGTATCAATAATGTTGAAGATCAATAACAGCGTAACCATTGCAATTGCGAAATAAGTAATACTGCCTGTTAATAAAGTTTCGGCTATCAGGACAAGTGAAATAATTACCCGTAACTCGGTTGGACCTAAAGAACCCGAATCGATTTGATAAAAGCCTGTAATTTTATAACGGAGCTGAGAAATAATCATAGACCAGCCATATAATACCACGAATAGAAAAGCGAAAATTTGTGTGTTTTCACCAGCATAATAGTAGTAGCCCAAACCAATCAGGATAATACTGAGCCAATCCATTGTAATGTCGAGTGCAAAACCATACCATTTTCTTGGTATTTTACGGAAATAGGCCAATCTGCCATCAAGCGAATCGCCAAGCCAGTTGATCATAAATCCCAAAATTCCGATTAGCAAATAACTCTTGGCATAAAAACTACCCAAAATAAAGCCTGAAAAAACAATCAGTGATCCAAACATGCCAATACCCGTCATGATATTGGGCGTAATCCATTTTGGAACCCTTTTAAGTAAAAAAAGGATCAGGCTTTGTTCGCCCTTACGTAAAATATTAGTCCGTTCCCGATCTGAAAATACCCTTTTGCCATCTGAATGGTCTTCTTCCTTTTTAATATTACCCTCCAATTTAAGCCCCTACCAGTATAAAGCCAAAAAGTATGGCTGTTTCCGGTCGATAAAATTTTAAACTGATTTTCTTCGGAATTCCCTTAGAAAACTCAGTTATTCGCTTTAACTTCCCTGATCTGACCAGGTAAGTAAATAATAGGGCAAATAACATAATTTATTTTACAATTCCGGCAAAACGCTGGTAAAATACGGTTGGACTATTCTCATTTTTTGGGGTATATTTTCCTGCGATAATTGGAATATAGATTACACGTCGTCTACTTTCCTCGCCCCGAATGGCCGATTCTGCCACCCTGTGCCACAGTCTTCCATCGTGGATGGTTAAATCTCCTGCTTCTGGTAATATTGATACTTCTTCAGCATCAGGTTTGTTATCCAGGAAGTATTTTTTGCGGAAAAGCATTTGGTAAATACTTTGTTTGTGCGTACCCGGGATAATTTTCAACCCGCCATTTTCTGGTTTTAAAGTGCTCAAGTGGATGCCTACATTGAGCATCGGGTTCAGTTTAATACCATAGAAAATATCCCTTAAACCATCCGTATGCCAGCCCATTTTACTGAACTTACTTTCCGGTCCATTAATATAGTGGTTAAATACCATGCCGTCTTTTTCTTCAGTACCCAGGCGTGCACCATCTCCTGCCAACTGAAGAAGGGCGTTAAAGCGTGGATCTAATAGCAGACCGCTTAAAGTTTGATGTTGCTGGTTAATAAAGGCAAAACGTTGTACAATTGCGGAGCCGTCAAGATCTTTTCCGTATTTAATTGGCACCCCATTTATTTTTTTAACATCTTCTTGTATCCATTTTTGTTCTACTTGTTTAGAAGCATCGATAATGGAAGAAACCGTTTCGGGTTTGATGAAATTCTTGAAATGGATAAACCCATGTGTGTTAAAAAAATCAAGCTGTTCTTGTGTTAATTGTTCAGATAAGGTAAAGGTTGGATACGATGTGGCCATGTTTAATAATTTAAAAGATTTAAGGAAAAGGGTAAATTAGAGATAGAGTTATGCGCAGCAACAGCACATTCGCATTGGCGAGTGGTTCGGTACTGAAGGAAAATAAAACGTATTTGTTTTATTCGACATATCCTATAGAATTAGTAGTATTTAATACAAATGTAACATTCGTTTAATATACGAAAGAATTTTATTTAAAATATTTTTTTTGGAGAAGTATTCTGTAGTGTTAGCTATTACCATCTGACACTACATTCCGTTTCTAAATTATCCGTGGTGTTGGATGTTACCATCCGACACTCATACATCGACAAAGATAATTCATGGAAATGAGGTATATGATCAGTCAGATGGTAACATCTAACTGCACAACCTCGTGGTGCTAGCTATTACCATCCGACACTAAGGGTTTTATTAAAAACGATTTTATTTGGAGCGCAATATCTGTGCAAATCAATGAGTTTCTTCCCGTTTTCCACTTTTACGCTTCGCTTCCTCGTACCTCGTTGCTGCAGGGTAACGCTTCAACCGGGGCTAAATGGCTAAAATAGCATTTCATTTTCGTGTTGCAGGTTACAGAAACTTTGTTCCTAAACCCGAATGTAATGAAAAGCCCATAAACGAGGAATCCCGATTCATCGGGACGGACTTGTAATGGAGCGGGACTACAGCTGCCAAGCACGCAGAACTGCTCATTTCCAAACCATTTTACAAACTACTTCTATTTATCCGTGGTGTTGGATGTTACCATCCTACACTCATGCATCAACCATGATAATTCATGGAAACATCTGACTGCACATAGACTAAAATCATAGAAGGTGAGTATGCGATAGTAATCGTCCGACCTCTAACTTTCAGACTTTATCAAGTCTTATAAATCCCTGCGGCCATTTTTTCGATGAACCCTTTCGACAGGATCCTATTGGCATACACACTGATAATATTGGTAAAACCTGGAATAATTTCAGATTTTCCGGCGAACATTCCTTTAATGGCAATTTCGGCCACTTCATCGGGTTTCATATTAAATTTCTCCGCCATTTTGCTAAAAGCATCCAGTCCGGCGCGGTGTGCAAAACCAGTATCAACAGGGCCAGGGCTTAGGCAACTTACTGAAACCGGGCCATCTTTAAGTTCGAACCTTAATGCCCTCGTAAAAGATAAAACAAAGGCTTTAGTTGCCGAATAAATGGCCAGGGTTGGTACCGCCTGGTAGGCTGCAGTACTGCATACGTTAAGTATATATGCTTTTTTTTCTGCTGAAAGGACTGGAAGCAATAAATGGCACAATGAAGTTACTGTAGTCATGTTTAATTGACACATTTCTAACTGGGCACCTAAATCCAGTTCTCCAAATTTCCCCCACAATCCGTAACCTGCATTGTTAATCAGTATATGAATGGCGTAATTCTTTTCTGTTATCCAGTTATATACTGCTTTTGGGGCTTGCGCCTGGCTAAGATCGATTGCCAGGATATGCACTTCAACCCCATATTGGTTTTTAATAGCGGTTTGTAAAACACCTAATTCATCAGTGGAGCGGGAAATAAGCAACAGATTGATTTTTCTCCTGGCCAGCGCAATGGCCATCGATTTGCCAATACCTTTACTGGCTCCGGTTATCATGGCGTACGTAATCTTTGTTTCCAACATCTTTTTACTCAAAACGATTTAACGCAAATATCAAATAAATTAAATCTTATGCCTTATTTATTTTAAAATGTTGCATGATTAAATGCCGGTTAGCTATCTTTTTTCATTTATTATTTTTAACGAGTCTAAATAATGTTAGCTTTGCCGAAATTTAAAATTGCATGAAACACCCATACATAAAATTTTTTGCCACGACTCTTATTATGCTATCCACAATCACCCTCTTTGCACAAACAGGGAAGGGAACAATTAGCGGAAAAGTTGTCGATTCGTTGGGGAATAGCATACCTTTCGCCAACATACAGGTTAAAAAACAGAATCTTAAAACCACTTCTGATAAAACAGGTGCATTTAAATTAACAGCTGTCCCTGTAGGAAACCAACAGATTAAGATTTCGATTACAGGTTACGATCAGTTTGAACAGGGTGTATCAGTTACTGCAAATGATACCACTCAGGTAACATTTGTTTTAAAAGAGCAGCACTCAGAACTTAACGACGTCATTGTTTCGGCAAGCAGAAGGCCAGAATCATTATCGCAAACGCCATCATCGGTGACGGTGCTTACCGCTAAGGAATTGAATACACAATCAACCATCAGCCCGAATTTGGCTAACATACTTTCCTACAGTGTCCCTGGATTAGGTTTTTCTACCAATCAAACAGGGAACTCTGGTCAGACTTTGCGAGGTAGAAATGTTTTGGTATTAATTGATGGTATTCCACAATCTACGCCACTAAGAGCAGGAGGAAGAGACATTCGCAGTATAGATCCTTCAGTTATTGAGCGTGTTGAAGTGATTAAAGGTGCCACCGCTATTTATGGTAATGGTGCAGAAGGCGGCTTGATTAATTATATTACTAAAAAGGCCGACAAAGGAAAATCATTCGGAGGTTACTCTCAAGCCGGAATTACAGGAAACTTAAAAGGCGATAGCACCATTGGCTACCGTTTTTCGCAACAGCTTTATGGTAAAACAGGTAAATTTGATTACCTGGTAAGCGGCATGTTTGAAAAAACGGGTGTTTTCCGCGATGCTGAAGGCCTGGTCATCTCGCCGGAATATGGCCTTGGTGAAACTAAATCTTACAATGGTTTTGTAAAAGTAGGTTATAACTTTACCCCAAAGCAACGTTTACAGGTAATGTATAATTATTTCAGCTCCAGACAGCATTCTAAATACCTAACCAAAGATGGCGTTTACGGTCAATCGCCGGCTATTGGTATTTATGGAACAAGATTGGGTGAAGATGAAGGAACAAGATTTAACCATAATGTTAATTTACAATACACCAATCAGCAGATTTTCGGTAAAACGGATTTAACAGCCAATGTATATTATCAGGACTTTTATACCATTTATTCTAACTCAGCATCATTTTTCGGAAGCGGCCAATCGGCCATTACCTCTACTAAAAAGGGCGCAAGGGTAAACTTGAACACCCCTTTTAACGTTACAGATGAGGTGCCCATGCAATTGAACTATGGTTTAGATTTAATGAATGATAAAACTGCTCAAAGTTTAACTGATGGCCGTTTATGGGTGCCTAATATGAATATGGTGAACTTTGCACCCTACTTACAGGCTTCTGCAACTTTAATTAATGATTTAACAATAAAAGGCGGTTTAAGAGTCGAAAATATTAACATTGATGTAGACGATTTTAATACCCTGGCTACGGGTGCAAATGGTGCAGGGAGTATAGCGGTGCAGGGCGGTAAATTAAATTACAATGCTTTGGTGTTTAATGCTGGTGCACGTTATTCAAAATTCAAGTTTTTTAACCCCTTTATCAGTTATGCACAGTCATTCTCGGTATTTGAGCTAGGCAGGGTGTTAAGGGCAGCAAAAAGCAATACTTTATCGCAGTTGGATACTAAACCAATCATTGTAAACAATTATGAAGCTGGTTTTAGCAGCAGCCTAGGCAAACTGAATTTCAGCGCAGCTTATTACTACAGCACTTCCAAACTGGGCGCCAATCTTTTAGAAGTAAATGGCACTTATATCTCTCAACGTATTCCTGAGCGTGTTTATGGATTCGAAATCCAGGCTGATTATCAGGTTTTACAAGAGCTGAGCATTGGTGGTAATTATGCCCAAGTAGAAGGAAAAGGCGATGTAGATGATGATGGTAATTTTAACGGAGAGAAAGATGTGTATTTAAACACAACGCGTATCCCTCCATCAAAAACTACTGTTTATCTAAAATATTCAGGCATTAAAAATTTAAGTCTGGATGTAAACTGGATGCGTGTTGGAAATCGCGACCGTTTTAAAACCAATGCTGCAGGTAAATATTTAATCGGCGAGGGTCCGGTAAAAGCCTTTAACTTATTTAATGTTGCAGCAGTATATCAGGTTACACAACCTTTAAAACTATCGGTAGGTGTAGAAAATTTATTGAATAAAGTTTATTATCCTGCTATTTCTCAGTTTTATGGCAGCAATGTAAATTATGTGAGGGGGAATGGACGCAGATTTAACCTTTCGCTAGGTTACGCTTTTTAGGCAATGAAGAAAAAGAATTTTAAAAATACCATCAGGAACATTCATCTCTGGCTCGGCCTGGCAACTGGCCTGGTGGTATTTATTATTAGTGTAACAGGTGCGCTGTATATCTTTGAAGAAGAGATCAGGGATTTTACACAAAAAGATTTTCGCTACGTACGGCTTCAACAAAAGCCTTTTATAGGTTTAGATAAAGTGATTTCGGGATTCGAAAAACTTTCGCCTAAAGATGAACTAAGGCTGATCAGAATTGAAGATGCGCTGCCCAATGCAACGGTCGAAATTATCAGTAAAAAGGGAATGGTTTACTACTTTAACCCTTACGATGCCACTTTAGTTAAAAAGGGTGGTGAAGATTGGCTCCAGGTTGTAGAACATATCCATACCTCGCTATTGTTAGGTAAACCCGGGAAGTTTATTATGCAGTGGTCGGTGGTTATTTTTGTACTGATGCTGATCACGGGGCTGGTACTCTGGTTTCCTGGCCAAATGCGGTTATTAAAACAATCGTTAACTATTAAAAGGAAAGCTTCATTTAAACGACTAAATTACGATTTACACAACGTATTGGGCTTTTATGCATCAGTTGTGCTATTGCTTACTGCTTTAAGCGGTTTGTACTTTGCATTTAAAGAGGTGAAAAATGCAGCCAGCTTTTTTACCGGAAGTAAATTAGGGCAGGGCAAAGCTATCGTTTTAGCCAAACCTACGCATATTGACTCCGTACCCATACGTTACAATAAAATTTACACTGAAGCCAAAATTAAATACCCTGGTGTTATTTCTACTAGTTTTTCGCTGCGTGGCAAAGGCGAACTGCGGTTAAGGATGATCTATCCGTACCGTTGGGCACGCAACCAGAATACCTTTTTTTATGAGGAAGCTACTGGCACAATGACCAGAGCTAAACTGTATAAAGATTTTAATGGAGCCGATTTAATAGAAGCCACCAATTACGATCTGCACACAGGCAGGCTTTTGGGGCTTCCAAATAAAATTCTTTCTTTTTTAGCGGCTTTGGTTGCAGCGAGTTTGCCGATTACCGGTTTTATCATCTGGTGGAAGAAAAGGAAAAAGCCCAGAAAGAAAGCATAAAATCTATTCTATAATGCTGATTCCGCGTATGTTTTAAGCTGGTTCAGTCCCGATTGACAGAATTTCTGTTGCATGGTCAAATCAAGGCCTTCAACAGGTTCAAAGATTTCGGTAAGGGTAACAGGGTTACTTCCAGTAAAAGTGATCAGGCTTTTCCGCTCATCGTCTAATGTATAAACAATTCGTTCATGCTCAATTATTTCTGTGTAAGTTCCGCTAAAATCAAAACTTTCAGTTCCGTCTTTTTTGGCCATAACGTATAAAAAACCACCCCCTTCTATCAGGTTATTTTCAATTTTCTTGTTGATCCATTCGTCTGACGGAGCATTCCACCTGGCAATATGTTCTGGTTCATTCCAGATTTTCCAAACCAGGTTAATCGGCTGGTTTATCTCAACACTGGCTATTAAGGCATTCTTTTTCATATAGACTAAATTAATAGTTCCAGCTCTGCTTTTAGGTGGCCATTAAAGACAAATTATAGGGTGATTTGAGCGAAATTAAAAATATGGTTTAAAGAAACAGCAGTTTTACTATCTTTTTTTCAGACTTAAGGTGTATGATTATATAGATAAAGCAAACAAAAATTGCTTCACCAGTGTAATTATAGTTCCTCTAACACGGGAGTAATTGGAAAGGGGTAAACATGGATGTGGTTACCCTTTTCTTTTTTGATAACATTTTAAAGGGCAAACTTGTTTAGTTCATTTTATTCAGTTTTGATTAGTATTCGAAATTAAAAGGAAGTGTTTTTGCAACAAAGAACAAAAGAGCAGGTACATCCCCAGGTGCTTAATTAGTTCCATTACTATTTAACATCTTCTATTTTTCATCACTCTATATTTTTTGTACCCTTGTAAAAAAATAAAATGGAGAAAGCACTTGTTAATATAACCTATTGTCCCAAATGTGGCTGGATGTTGCGTTCGGCTTACATGGCGCAAGAAATTTTAACCACTTTTGTAGACGATGTGAAGGGCGTAACTTTAATTCCAAGTAAAACATCGGGCGTTTTTACTGTTCATGTTGGCGAGAAACTAATTTTCGACAGAAAGCAGATGCAACGTTTTCCTGAAATTAAGGAACTAAAACAGCTTATTCGTGATGAAGTGAATCCGAACATGAACCTTGGGCACTCTGATGTTAAATAATCTTTTATTAAAAATATGATGATGAGTTAATGAGCAGGTTTAATGCTGCTTACAAAAATGTCCGCCAAGGCTTCCCATTAACTGCCTGTCCAGCTGCAGAATTAATTAAGCGTACAGATTGAGCAGCATTTGTGGTGTTGTTCCCTTTGATGAGGTGGTTAAATGCGAGCGAAAAAGAAAAATTGGCCAAATATTACCTCAATAGTACTGTGTCTCAGTACAGAAAAAAATCTTATTGGTTACCCGTACAGGAGCGCTAACTTATTTTTTAGGAAAATATGTATATTCGTTTCATACCAAGTAATACCACCGTACTGTTTTCTCTATGTTCCTTATTCAAAAAAAAACTGCCTGCTTCATACTTTTTTTATGGATGGGCGCAGGTATTTGTTTTGCCCAATCTTCAACTATTCCCCCCCTTAAATATTTGGGGGTAGAAAGTGGGCTGTCTAACAATGTGGTAAATTCTTTGTATCTGGATCATTTCGGGTTTATGTGGATGGGTACCTATGACGGATTAAACCGTTACGATGGCTATCACTTTAAGGTCTTCAGAAACGGATGGGGAGATCAACATTCATTGGTAAATAACCATATTACTGTACTGAATGGAGATGCCAATAACAGGGTTTGGGTAGGTACGCAAAAGGGAGTTTCATATTACGATTATGCCGATTCCAGGTTTCATCAATTGATTTATCTGGATAAAGGCAAAAAAAATGAGGTAAATTTTGCTATTAATTCCATTGCAATAAGTCAGGCTTTAACGGTGTATGTGGCTACTGAAGAAAAAGGCCTGTTCAGGCTCAAAAAAAATAGCAGTGCAGCAGAACGGATACCATTTGGTAAAAATTTCGATTATACTGTAAAAGCTTTATATATCGATGAAGATCAAACCCTCTGGCTTTTTATAAAAGATGTAGGGCTTTGCAGGTATGATAATGATAAAAATACGCTCCGTTTAGTAACCACTGCCGTACGCTCAGTAACTTGCATTACAAAAGGTACTAACCAAACGCTTTGGGTTGGAACAGAACGCGGACTTTTTCAGTTTGATAAAGCCAAAGGCAGCCTCGCAAGGTTTAACCAGCATTTAAGTAATGAGAATATTATGAGTTTGTTGTTTGATCGGAAACAAAAACTCTGGATTTCGACTGATGGAGGAGGAATTGCCGTTTACGATGCAAAAAATCAAAAAACAAATTACCTGTCTGCAGGAAAAGAAAAAGGCTTACTGAGCAGTAATTCTGTCGCCCAGGTTTACGAAGACCGCGAATCTAGAAAGTGGATTGCAACCTTACGTGGTGGGGTTAATATCATTGATCCGGAAAACGAGCAGTTTACTACTATTAAACATGATCCATTAAAAAGCAATTCCTTAATTAATAATTTTGTGCTCTCCTTTAGTGAAGATGAAAACAAAAACATTTGGATCGGGACTGATGGAGGCGGTTTAAGTGTTTGGAACCGAAAGCAAAATACTTTTACCAATTATGCTAAAACCAGCGATCAAAACTCCTTAACCAGTAATTTTGTTACCAGTATTTTAAACGATGCAGACCATAACGTTTGGGTGGCCAGTTTTAGCGGAGGGATAGATCGTTTTAATAAAACAACCGGAAAATTTATCCACTATAACTGTTATAATACCTTTAAAGGCGTTGATGATATTAATATCTGGAAGCTTTATCAAGACAAACAACAAAATATTTGGGTAGGTACCACAAAAGGTGGTGCATTATACCGTTACAATAAAAGCGCTGATAAATTTGAACTTTTCGATTATAAACTAAAGGATATTCATAGCCTGTTCCAGGATTCGAAAGGCAGGCTTTGGGCAGGGAATTATACCGAACTGATCGAAATAGATCCAATAAACAAGAAACATCGTTATACGAAGATCAACTTTGCCATTAGGGCCATACAGGAAGATTTTAATCATCAATTATGGATCGGCACGGAAGGTGGTGGTTTGTTGCTTTTTGATCCGGAAACTAAAAAAATAAAGCGGTATATCCAGAGTGATGGATTGCCAAGTAATTCGGTGCTCAATATCCTTCAGGATACACAAGGTAATTTATGGTGCAGTACATACAATGGCTTATCGAAATTTGATGTTAAGCACCATAGCTTTAAAAACTATTATGCTACCGATGGTTTACAAAGCAATCAGTTTAATTATAATGCAGCATTAAAGCTTGCAAACGGTAACTTTTTATTTGGTGGGATTGGCGGTTTCAACTTGTTTTCGCCCGATAGCATTAAAAAAAATAAACGGATACCTAAAATGGTACTGACCGATTTTAGGATCAATAATATTCCGCTTGATCAGGATTCGAGTTATAACGATATCTCTGTTGTTAATTTAGAGCGTATAGAAATTCCATTTAGTGCTGCAGTGATTTCTATCGATTATGCGGCTATAGAATTCTCTTTTCAGGGACAGATTTCTTACGCCTATTACCTCGAGGGGTGGGACAGAGACTGGAATTATGTAAACAAATTAAGTACAGCCTATTATTCCAGGTTAAATGAAGGTGAATATAAGCTGCACATTAAAAGTACCGATACTGAAGGCGCCTGGAGCAACAATGAAAAGATCGTAATAATTAAGATTTTACCACCCTGGTACCGTACCTGGTGGGCTTATACAATTTACCTTATTATAGGGTCTTCTCTGTTTTATCTTTTTCAAACCTATCGCAACCGCCAGAGAAGATTGAAACACGAAGTAGAGATTACCAACCTTAAAATGGAGCGCGAAAAGGATCTGAATGAGAAAAAACTGAATTTCTTTACCAATATTTCGCACGAGCTGAGAACGCCGTTAACCTTAATTGTTAATCCGATTAAAGATATTATCCATAAGAAAGACCCGGGACAAGAGAAGAACGATTTAAATGTAGTTTACCGCAATTCGAGGCGTTTATTAAGCCTGGTAGATCAGTTATTGCTCTTTAGAAAAACGGAAAGCGAGAATGATGCCTTAAAAATTGTAAGGATTAACCTGTACAAGTTTACCAACGAGATTTTCCTCTGCTTTAATTATTTAGCAAAACAGAACCATATCGAATATACTTTTGAGTGCGAGGAAGAAGAGCTGGATATTTATGCAGATAAAGATAAACTCGAAATTGTTTTTTTTAACCTGCTCTCTAATGCACTTAAGTTTACCCCAAAAGGCGGTTTTGTGAAATTTAGTGTGAAAACACTTGGTATGCGTGTGCAGGTTGAGGTAAGTGATAGTGGTCCGGGCATACCGTCGCATGTGGGTGAAAAATTGTTCGATAAATTTTATAAGGTAATGTCGAACGAATCGCTAAAGATGGGTTTCGGTATTGGGCTTTACCTGGCTAAAAACTTTGTAGAATTGCATAAAGGAAAAATTTCTTTTCGCTCCAATCAGGGGATGGGTACCATATTTTTGATCGATATTCCGGTTGGAGAGCCAAACTTGCAACACAGCGGTGTTTTTCAAAACGAATTAACCTATGTAAATGAGCTCATTGCGCAAGAGGAAGAAGCAGAAAATAATGATGCCGAGAATCTGGGAAACCTCGAATTGCTCATCTCAGATTTACACTCGATTTTAGTTATTGATGATAACCCCGAAATTATCGATTACATCAGGCACATTTTTCAGGATAACTTCAAAATTTACAAGGCCGATAACGGTACCGATGGACTAAAACTCTGTAAAGAATATTTGCCTGATATCGTCATATCTGATGTAAACATGGATGGCCTTAACGGTATCGAACTCTGTAAAGCGATTAAAGACGATTCTGCCCTGAGTCATATTCCGGTAATTCTGCTAACCGGCGACCCTAGTCCGGAAATCAAACTTAAAGGAATCGAAGTGGGTGCCTACGATTTTATCAGTAAACCCTTCGATAAAGAGCTTTTTACGGCCAAAATTAATAGCATTATTAAAAACAGGACCAATCTTCAGTCTTATTTCTACAATGAAATCACCTTGAAGAGTGATGCCCACAAGGTATCACAAGAGGATAAGGGCTTTCTTCAAAAATGTATCATGATTATCGAAGAAAATTTGATGGAAGACAGCTTTAATGTAAAAACACTGGCATCTGATCTTGGAATGAGCCATTCTAATCTCTATAAAAGAATCAAAGCTACTTCTGGCCAATCGATAAATGGTTTTATTCGTTTTATCAGGTTAAGAAAGGCTGCCGAATTGTTAATCAATACCAATTTAAATATTAACGAAGCCGCCTTCAGGGTAGGAATAAATGATAGTAAATATTTTAGAGAGCAGTTTCAAAAGTTGTTTAAGTTGACGCCATCTGAGTTTATTAAGAAACATCGGAAAAGCTTTCATAAATATTATAATATTAATGGTACTACATAAAAGTTACGCTATTTTAGATGTTTAAAGGCATTTATCTTAAAACGCCCCCTGCAAAGTATGATTTAGCCCCCTGTGTAAAACTTAAAAAATTCGGTACTTCGGCTTCACCAAATGTAAGAAACCGAGCAGCTAACCTTATCATGTATCAATCCCTAAATAAAAGTATATTTCTCATCTGCGCATTCGTCGGCATCAGCCTGATGAGCGTTGCGCAAGAAATACAACTGAGTACCATTGCCAGTAATGGCTGGGCCAATAACTCGGTAAATACTGTTATTTTTCGTAAAAATTCTTTAATCAGTTTTAAGGATAGCCAGTATGCCGCTTATTATGATCATGAACAAAATGTGGTATTGGCCAAACGCAAAATGGGGTCAAGCCGCTGGATATTAGTTACCACGCCCTATAAAGGTGATGCTACCGACGCCCATAAATCAATAAGTATTATGATAGATGGCGATGGTTTCCTTCATATTGCCTGGGGCCAGCATAACAACAATTTAAATTATGCCAAATCGGTTTCAGCAGGTTCGTTAATCTTAGGAAATAAGGCCGTTATGCTTGCTGCAAAGGAAAATAAGGTCAGTTATCCCGAATTTTATAAGCTGGCCAATGGCGATCTATTGTTTTTTTACCGTGATGGAGGCTCTGGAAATGGAAACCTGATGATCAACCGTTATAGCCTGAAGACCAAAAAGTGGACACGTGTGCAGGATGGGATGATTGATGGCGAAGGTGAACGAAATGCATATTGGCAGGTTGCTGTAGATCAGGCTGGAACCATTCATTTATCGTGGGTATGGCGCGAAAGCCCTGATGTAGCCAGTAACCATGATTTATGTTATGCCAAATCTACTGATGGGGGGCTAACCTGGTTAAAATCTAGCAATGAAAAATATAATCTTCCTATAACGGCGGCCAATGCTGAATATGCAATTAGAATTCCGCAGAAAAGTGAGCTGATCAACCAAACATCGATGTTTGCTGATGCCAAAGGCAATGTATTTATTGCTGGTTATTGGCGCGATATAAACGAGACTATACCCCAATATCATTTGGTTTTTAAAACAGATAACCATTGGAAAGTAAGCAACCTTAATTTTAGAAAAACAGCTTTTAGTTTAAGTGGAGGCGGCACCAAACAGATTCCGATTTCGCGGCCACAGATTATCGTTTGGCCAAATGGAAAACATTATGCTGCGGGATTGTTGTTTAGAGATGCTGAACGAGGTAACAAAGTTTCAATTGCTTTGAACGATCAGCTTGGACAAGGAAAGTGGAAGATTAAAGATCTTACTCAAAAAAGCGTTGGCGATTGGGAACCCAGTTACGATACCGAGCTTTGGAAAAGCAAAGGGATTTTGAGCCTGTTTCTGCAGCATGTTACCCAGATAGATGGAGAAGGAAAGGCCAGCCAGGCACCAACAATAGTGCAGGCCTTAGATTGGAAACCGAAAAATAATTAACGAATTAACCTTAAAATGAAATATCCCATTATAAAATATAACTTTTCACTGCTTGCTGTTTTGTTCCTGGTATCCGTAAATCTGGTGCAGGCACAAAGCAAAAAAACGGCTCAAGTATTCAAAGCAAACACCGCTTATTTATTTACCTATTTTACTGGAAACACTAAAGCAGAGGAAGCCATTCGCTTTGCGGTGAGTACGGATGGTTACCACTACAAAGCTTTAAACAATAATAACCCGGTCATTTCTTCCGAAAAGATCAGCAGTACTGGAGGCGTACGCGATCCGCATATTTTACGCGGCGAAGATGGCAAAACCTTTTATATGGTGGCTACTGATATGGTTTCGGCAAATGGGTGGAATTCAAACAGGGCCATGGTATTACTTAAATCGAAAGATCTGATCCATTGGACATCGGCCGTTGTTAATATTCAAAAACGTTTTCCAAATAACGAAAACTTACTACGCGTTTGGGCGCCACAGACCATTTACGATAAAACTGCTAAAAAATACATGATTTATTGGTCGATGAAGCATGGTGATGATCCTGATAAAATTTATTATGCTTACGCCAACGCTGATTTTACTGACCTGGAAATCGTTCCGAAGCAACTTTTTTTTAGTCCAACCAATGGCTCTTGTATTGATGGTGACATTATTTACGATAATGGAAAATACAATTTGTTCTTTAAAACAGAAGGTAATGGCAATGGCATTAAAAAAGCAGTTTCTAATCAACTAACCAAAGGTTATGTGCAACAGGATAAATATCTACAACAGACCAAAGAGGCTGTAGAAGGAGCTGGTGTTTTTAAACTGAACCATAGCGACGAATATATCCTGATGTACGATGTATATATGAAAGGCCGCTATCAGTTTACCAAAAGCAAAGATCTGGCAAATTTTAGTGTAGTGGATCAGGATATCACAATGGATTTTCACCCCAGGCACGGAACTATTTTACCTATTAATCAACAAGAGCTAAGCCGGTTGCTCAATCAATGGTATACTGTTGAATCTGTTTTGCTAAGCGGACAAAATAAGGCAATTAACCAAAATAATGTTGTTTTAGACAGTGTGAACAAAAAACTTTATTTGCCTGTAAACGATGGAACAGATTTAAAGGCTTTTGACCCGCAGTTTAATACCTTTAATCAAATCAGTATCGCGCCAAAAGGAAAACTGGATTTTACTAAAGGTTCCATGAAAATTAAGGTGTGCATTGCCAATCAACAACCTGAAACTTATGAAGTAAGCGTTGCAGTAGCCAATAACCCTGTATTAAAAGGTTATTATGCCGATCCCGAGATTTTATACTCCAATAAAACAGGTAAATATTACATCTATCCAACTAGCGATGGTTTTAACAACTGGAGTGGTACCTATTTTAAAAGTTTTTCATCAACAGATCTTGTTAACTGGACAGATGAAGGTAAAATATTAGACCTCGAAAAAGACGTTTCATGGGCGAAAAAGAATGCCTGGGCACCTACCATTATCGAAAAGAAAGTGAATGGCGGGTATAAGTATTACTACTATTTCACAGCTGCGCAGAAAATTGGGGTAGCTGTTGCTGATCATCCCGCCGGTCCGTTTAAAGATAGCGGTAAGGCTTTAATTTCGGGCAAGCCAAAAGGAGTTAAAGGGGGGCAGGAAATTGATCCTGATGTATTTAACGACCCTAAAACCGGTAAAAGTTATCTGTATTGGGGCAATGGGTATATGGCTGTTGCACCATTAAATGACGATATGGTTTCGATTGATACCAATGCGATTAAAATCATTACGCCAAACAATGGTTTTAGAGAAGGTACCGAAGTTTTCTATCGTAACGGAAAGTATTACTTCTTATGGTCGGAAGATGATACACGGAGCGAAAATTATAGGGTACGTTATGGCTTTTCTGATTCGCCTACAGAAAAAATAACCATTCCGGAAAATAATCTGATTCTGGCAAAAGACGTAACACAAGGCATTTACGGAACAGGGCACAATAGTGTAATCAAAGTTAACGGAAAAGATGAATGGTACATGGTTTACCATCGCTTTACCAGACCAAAAGGCATTTCGATGGGAAGAGCTGCCGGTTATAACCGCGAGGTTTGCATTGATAAGATGGAATTTAACGCTGATGGAACGATTAAACCTGTCGTACCAACAGTAAATGGCATTAAACCAATACAGTAATGAATTTAAGATTATATCAACCCCTTTTCTTATTGTTGTTTTTGAGCAACATTGTCGTAAATGCCCAAACTTCAACTTCAAAAGAGGAAGTGCTCGAAATGATCAATCGCGCAAATACCTATTGGCAAAACAACAATAAACCTGAAGTGCGTGCTTTTTGGGATCATGCTGCCTACCATACGGGCAATATGGAAGTTTATAGAATTACCAAAAACGAAGCTTACCGTAAATATTCAGAAGATTGGGCCGTTCACAACCAATGGATGGGTGCAAAATCAACTGATAAATCCAACTGGAAATATAAATATGGCGAAACCGATGAATATGTGCTGTTTGGCGATTGGCAAATCTGCTTTCAAACCTATATCGATCTATATCAGTTAAAACCCGAAGAAAATAAAATCGCAAGGGCAAAAGAGGTAATGCAATACGAAATGAGCACACCTAATAACGATTATTGGTGGTGGGCCGATGGTTTATACATGGTAATGCCGGTGATGACTAAACTTTATAAAGTAACGGGCGATCAAAAATACCTGGATAAACTTTACGAATATTTTATGTATGCCAACAGCATTATGTACGATAAAAAAGAAAAGCTTTATTACCGTGATGCCAAATACGTTTATCCAAAACATAAAAGTGTAAACGGAAAGAAAGATTTTTGGGCAAGAGGCGATGGTTGGGTATTTGCAGGTTTGGCAAAGGTTTTAAAAGATTTGCCCCTTAACGATCCACATCGCAACGAATATGTAACCAGGTATAAAAATATGGCCAAAGCAATCGTTAAAAGCCAGCAAACAGAAGGCTATTGGACCAGAAGCATTCTTGATCCGCAACATGCTCCGGGACCAGAAACCAGTGGAACAGCCTTTTTTACTTATGGTTTGTTATGGGGAATAAACAATGGCTACTTAAAAGAAAAAACCTATCTGCCTGCGGCACAAAAAGCATGGGCATATCTATCCAAAACAGCATTACAGCCTAACGGTAAACTGGGTTATGTACAACCGATAGGAGAGAAAGCCATTCCAGGTCAGGTGGTTGATGTAAATTCTACCGCGAATTTCGGCGTAGGTGCCTTTTTATTGGCGGGCTGCGAAATGTATCGCCACTTATCAAACCAGAATTAAATTTAAACACAAAATGAAATTAAGAAATATCTACGTTATAGTTTTACTCATCACATTGATTGGCGGAACTGCTTTTGCCCAAAAGAAAAGTAAAAACACCAAGAATTTGATGTTAAGCGATCGGCAGTTTTGGTTGCAGCAGATGGACAGAATGGTAAAACCAGTTTTGTATAACCTGGCTAAAGACAGCCTGCGTATTGCAATGCCAAAAGTCACCTCCATCCATATTGATAATAAAGAACACCGTATTAAAGTACAGTATGTTGAGGTTATGGGCAGGGTTTTAAGTGGTATTGCGCCATGGTTACAGTTAGAAGGAGGTTCGGCAGAAGAAGTGGCTTTAAGGAAACAATACCGCGGGTGGGCCATTCAAGGACTAAAAAATGCTTTAGATTCTAATGCTAAAGATTTTATGAATTTCGATATCGGTGGGCAACAACTGGTAGATGCTTCTTATGTTGCATTGGCTTTGGTCCGTGCACCTTGGTTATGGGAAAATCTGGACAAGAAGAACCAGGAACTGATGATGAAATCTATTGTAACTACCAGGAGATTCAAACCTGTGTTTTCTAATTGGTTACTGTTCTCAGCAATGAACGAAGCATTTTTAGCCAGATTCGGTTACAGCTGGGATCCTATGCGGGTTGATTATGCGCTGCAACAAATGGAGCAATGGTACACAGGTGATGGAATGTACACCGATGGAACATCTTTCGCCTTCGATTATTACAATAGTTATGTTATCCACCCTTATCTGGCTACTTTGGCCAATATCATTGGTGCTAAAACGAATAGTTATAAAGAGATGTTCGAGAAGATTAAAAAGCGTAATGAACGGTATGCCATCATTCAGGAAAGATTAATCAATGCCGATGGTACTTATCCTGCAACTGGTCGCTCTATCATTTATCGTGGCGCTGCATTTCATCATTTGGCCGATATGGCCTGGAGAAAAGCATTGCCAAAACAGTTAAGTCCAGCTCAGGTACGTTGCGCATTAACCGCGGTAATCAAAAAAACTTTAGAGAGTCCAACTACTTATAAAAATGGCTGGTTAACAATAGGCTTATATGGCGATCAGCCCAATCTTGGCGATTTCTATAACAACCAGGGCAGCCCGTACATTGCTTCAAACATCTTTTTGCCGTTGGGTTTGCCAGAATCAGATCCTTTTTGGGCCAACCCGGCTGAGAAATGGAGCGCACAAAAGATCTGGAGTGGTGAAAATTTTGAGAACGACCACAGTGCCAGTTTAAAATAAATAGCAGTTCACTATACAATTGAAAATGAAGTAAGTAAATACAGTCTTTGTAACGTTAAAAATTATTTAATTAAAAATGATGAATAAGAGAATCAGTTTTGTTTTAGGATTTATCGCCTTTAGTTTGAGCCTAAGCAGTTATGTTGCTGCGCAGCAAACCTATACTTCTTTTACCCCAGGTAAAATTTGGAAGGATGATAAAGGCGTTCACATTAATGCCCATGGTGGGGGTATTGTAGAATATAAAGGAACCTACTATTGGTTTGGAGAACATAAAATTGAAGGAGAAAAAGGTAATAGTGCACAGGTAGGCGTGCATTGCTATTCATCAAAAGATTTATACAATTGGAAAGATGAAGGTATTGCACTTCCGGTTTCTGAAGACCTGAAAAGTGATATCGCTAAAGGTTCTATTCTGGAACGACCAAAAGTGGTATATAACAAGAAAACGAAAAAGTTTGTAATGTGGTTTCACCTGGAGCTTTTAGGTAAAGGTTATGCGGCAGCAAGATCGGGTGTTGCAGTAGCCGATCGTCCAACCGGACCATATACGTTTATTAAGAGTTATCGTCCAAATCCAGAGAAAATGCCTTTCTATCCGGCAGGTACAGCAGAAAAAGATATGATAAACTGCCAGCAACCAGCCAATAAAAGTGACGGCTTTTTCTGTAGGGATTTACCAGGTGGGCAAATGGCGAGGGATATGACAGTTTTTGTAGACGATGATGGAAAAGCCTATCATGTATTTTCTTCAGAAGAGAATTTTACGCTGCATTTAGCTGAGTTAACCCCCGATTATTTAGGGCATACCGGAAAATTTATTAGAATTTATGTGGGGCAGCAAACTGAAGCACCAGCTTTGTTTAAGAAAAACGGAATTTACTACATGATTGGTTCGGGCTGTACAGGTTGGGCACCAAATCCGGCAAGATGGTTCAAAGCAAACTCCATTTGGGGTCCCTGGACTTATATGGGAAATCCATGTCAGGGCGAGGGGGCTAAGTTAACCTATGGTGGGCAGAGCACGCATGTATTACCTGCACCTGGCAAAAAAGGAGAATTTATTTTTATGGCCGATAAATGGGAACCGAAAAATGCCATTGATGGGCGTTATTTATGGTTGCCGATTAAATTTGAGAACGATAAAATTTCGATAACCTGGGCAGACGAATGGGATCTGAGCGTGTTTAAAAAGTAGAGAAAAAACAAAATTTTTATATAAACCTAGATGATGAATTGCGTAAAAATGCGCAAATGGGAGTCTTTTTGTCCAAATTCAGGTCGTCTTAAAAACAACAGTTAAAAATGAAAGCAAAATTATTATGGTTGGTGGCGATATGTTTCTCCTTATCAGCTTTTGGCCAGCAAGCTAAACACACGTTTAAGCTAGGAGAAACAGACTTTTTATTAGACGAAAAGCCCTTTCAGATTATCTCTGGCGAGTTACATTATCCACGTGTACCAAAAGAGGCCTGGCGAGCCCGTATGAAAATGGCCAAAGCAATGGGGCTAAATACCATTGGTACCTATGTGTTCTGGAATTTGCATGAACCGCATAAAGGGAAATTCGATTTTTCCGGCAATAATAACATTGCTGAATTCGTTAAAATCGCTCAGCAAGAGGGCCTTTGGGTTATCTTAAGACCAAGTCCATATGTTTGTGCCGAATGGGAGTTTGGTGGTTATCCATATTGGCTTCAGAATGAAAAAGGGCTTGTGGTACGAAGTACCGAAAAACAATATTTAGAAGAGTATAAGAAATATATTATTGAAGTAGGGAAACAGTTGGCACCATTGCAGATTAACCATGGTGGCAATATCATTATGGTGCAGGTAGAGAACGAATATGGTTCTTACGCTGCCGATAAAAATTATTTAGATATCAACAGAAAAATGTTTATCGAAGCAGGCTTTGATGGATTGCTTTATACCTGTGATCCTGCTGCTGATGTAAAAGACGGTCACTTAGCAGGGTTGTTACCAGCAGTAAACGGGATCGATAATCCGGCAAAAATTAGACAATTGGTAAATGAGAATCATAATGGAAAAGGCCCGTATTTTATAGCAGAATGGTACCCTGCATGGTTCGATTGGTGGGGAACACCTCATCACACCGTTCCGGCGGCACAATATACCAAAAAGTTAGATTCTGTTTTAGCGGCAGGTATTTCAATTAACATGTACATGTTCCATGGCGGCACAACCCGCGATTTTATGAATGGAGCCAACTACAAGGATATTTCGCCTTACGAGCCACAAACCAGTAGTTACGACTATGATGCGCCTTTAAATGAGGCTGGAAACGTAACGGATAAATTCAAAGCGTTTAGAACTGTGATCGAAAAACATCTTCCGGCAGGACAAAGTTTGCCACCTATTCCTGCTTCGAAACCAAGTATCGCAATTGCTCCTTTTAAACTGGGCAATAAAGTAGCCTTGTTTAATGCATTACCAAAAGCCGTAAAAAATATTACACCCTTAACTTTCGAAGATCTTAAACAAGATTATGGTTACGTATTGTACCGCACTACCATTAAGGGAGGGAAAAAAGGCGAACTTCAGATTAAACAATTGCGCGATTATGCCCTCATTTTTATCAATCAGAAAAGAGTAGGCATTTTAGACCGCAGGCTTAACCAAAATACTTTGGCATTAGATCTCCCGGCAGGAGAGGTACAGCTCGATATTTTTGTCGAGAATATGGGTCGGGTAAACTTTGGAAAGTATTTGTTAGAAAACAAAAAAGGAATTACTGAACAGGTAACTTTTGCAGGTACCGAAGTAAAAAACTGGTCGATGTATGGTTTTCCTTTTAGCAACGATCGCATTACGATTACGAGTCCATCAAAAGCAAATGGAAATGGGCCAACGTTGCAAAAAGGATCTTTTCAGATACCAACCGTTGCAGATACTTATTTGGATATGACCGATTGGGGAAAAGGAGTAGTGTGGGTTAACGGACACAACTTAGGAAAGTATTGGGCAATTGGTCCGCAACAAACACTTTATATCCCTCAAGAATGGTTAAAAAACGGCAGGAATGATATCGCCGTTTTAGAACTGATTAAACCTGATCAAAATATTTTAAAAGCAATTGATCAGCCAATTTTAAATACGCTCAAAAAATTAAACGTAGATTAAACGTTTAAAAAACTTAAAAATAGGGGTTAAAGGCCAAATTTTAACAAAAAGTAACGATTTAACCCCTACTTATTACCGTATTACCCCTCACTCCATCAAGGTTATAAGTGGTTACTTTGTTAGAACCAAATCCTTATCCCTATTCATGCACAATTTCTACATCAGGTCAGAATAATGTTTAACATTTTTTTTGCTAAGCTACCCTTGAATCACGTTAATGGTTCAATTATATAACTAACCAAATAATCATCAAAAATGAAAAGAAAACTACTAGACACATCTAAGTGTGCGGTAATATTTTTGTTTGCTTTGATCCTATCTTTAGGTAAATCAAACAATTCCATTGCACAAACCACTGCTCAAATCTCAATTTCAGGAAAAGTAAAAGATAGCCAGGGTAACCCCATTCCAGGTGCCTCCATCAGCGTTAAAGGAACTACGCAGGTAGTGGCCAGCGATGCCAATGGAAATTTTAAAATATCAGCCCAAAAGGGAGAAAGTTTAGTGATCACTTTTGTTGGGTATGTAAGCAGTACAATACTGGTTGCTAATGAAACGCAACTGAGCATCACCCTTGCGGAAGATAAAAACAAAAATCTGGAAGATGTAGTGGTGGTAGGTTATGGTACACAAAAACGTTCTGATGTTACAGGTGCTGTGGCATCTGTTCCAAAAGAACGTTTATCACAACTTCCGGTTACCAATGTTTTGCAAGCCATCCAGGGCGCTGTTGCCGGTGTAAATATTACCAGTGGTTCATCTGTACCAGGCAGCCAGCCAGCAGCATCTATCCGTGGTCAAAATTCCATTACAGCAGGCACAGGCCCATTTGTGGTTGTAGATGGGGTGCCATTGAGTAAAACAGGAGGCTCCTTAAACGATATCAACCCTAATGATATAGCCTCAGTGGAAATATTAAAAGATGCCTCATCTACAGCAATTTATGGTACCAATGGTTCTAATGGGGTTATCCTCGTTACCACCAAGAGAGGAAATACTGGCAAACCCACTATTAGGTACAATGCTTACGCAGGTGTAGAAAATATTGCCCATATATTAGAGCCTAGAACTGGTGCAGAATATCTTCAAAAATACGCTGATTACTTAAAGCAAATAAACCAGCCACAAACCAGCCCAGTTCCGAATTTTGGAGAGCTTGCCTATTATAATTCAGGTACAACTACCGATTGGGTAAAAGAAGTGACACAAACCGGAGTAATGCAAGATCATAATCTAAGTATTTCTGGTGGTAGCCAGGATGTGAAGTATTTTATTTCTGGCGGTTATCTGGATCAAAAAGGTCCGATAAAAGGTTATCAATATAACAGAACCAGTTTAAGATCTAATTTAGATGTTAATGTCACCGATTATTTAACTGTTGGTACATCCCTGTTTTTCACCGGAAATAATTATGATGGGGGGAGAGCAAATTTACTCTTTGCTACAGCAATGAGCCCGTACTCACCAGTTTACAATGATAAAGGAGAATATAAAATCTTTCCGATGGAGCCTGAACAGCTTTATACCAATCCTATGCTTGGTTTAGTAACTGATCGGATCAGCAGGAGCACTAACTTAAATGGAAATGGTTATGCTGAGGTTAAATTCTCTGGTATCTTAAAAGGCTTAAAATACCGTTTAAATGGTGGTTATACTTTCTTTCCAGAAAATACAGCTAGTTATACTGGTAGAAAAGCAAATGATATGCTCGGTACTGCCAGAACTTTTTATGCCCAAACCAACAGCTACACATTAGAAAATATACTTACCTATACAAAAGATATTCAAAAGCATCATTTAGATTTTACAGGTCTATATAGTGCCCAGCAAAGAAAATATACCAATACAACAGCTGGGGCAGTAGGATTTGTAAATGATGAGCTTTCATATAATAGATTAAGTGCAGGAGCAACGCAAACCAGCGATTCTTATGCCGATCGGTATCGTTTAAATTCTCAGATGGTTAGGGTTAATTATTCGTATGATAGTCGTTACTTATTTACAGCAACAGCACGGAGAGATGGCTCATCAGTATTTGGGGCCAATACAACCAAATATGGGGTATTTCCTTCAGTAGCTGCAGGATGGAACGTTAGCAAAGAAAACTTCATGAAAAATGTTTCATTCGTGAATAACCTTAAGTTAAGAGGTTCTTATGGTAAAACGGGTAATGAGGCTGTTGGTGTTTATCAAACCATTACCACAGAAGGTGCATTGCGTTCGCCGTTTAACGGTTTAAGTACTATTGGTGTTGCCCCTAATAATTTAGGGAATGCCAACCTGCATTGGGAAAGCACAACAACGGCTAATTTGGGGGTAGATTTTTCGTTATTTAAAGATCGTGTGAGTGGAACATTGGATGTTTATAGGGGTAAAACGAAAGATTTATTGCTAAACAGAAGTCTGCCGATTATAACGGGTTATTCGAGAATTCTGGATAACCTGGGTAAAGTAGAAAATAAAGGTATTGAGCTTACCATAAACACTAAAAATATTACAAACGGAGACTTTAAATGGGAAACTTCTGCAAATTTTACTGCTAACAAAAATAAAATCATTGATCTCTATGGAGATGGGAAAGATGATTTAGGTAATAGATGGTTTATCGGCAAACCAATTAGTGTTGTTTATGATTATAGAATGACTGGTGTTTGGCAAACTGGCGAAGATGCATCAAAACAAGATCCAGGCGCAAAAGCTGGTGATTTAAAATTTGCAGATCTTAATGGCGATGGTGTAATTACTGCAGATAAAGACCGCGAAATTATTGGCCAACGCGCTCCAAAATGGACAGGTGGTTTAACCAATACTTTCCACTATAAAAACTGGAACTTAAGTGTCTTTATCCAAACGGCACAAGGCATTACCAGAAATAATACCGATTTAAATTATGGTGATGAAACAGGCAGAAGAAATACACCTGCCGAAATTGGTTATTGGACAGCAAGTAATCCAAGTACAACACGTCCGGCCCTATCTTATAACAATACCAGAGGCTACGGCTATGCATCAGATGCAAGTTATACCCGTATAAAAGATGTAACGGTGAGTTATGTTTTCTCGCCAAAAATTATGGAAAAACTCCATCTTGGCAGCTTAACACTTTATGCAAGCGGTAGAAACCTTTACACCTTTACCGATTGGATAGGATGGGATCCAGAAAACGATTATGCCCCACGCGGATCGGGAGATTGGACCAATAATTATCCTTTAACACGCTCTTTTGTGTTTGGAGCAAATATTTCTTTAAAATAATTTATCTCTAAAAAAAAGATCATGAAAAAATTAAAATATACACTATTTTCTTTTCTTGCCGTTGCATTAATGTTTTGTTCTTCCTGCAAAAAGGCATTCTTAGATGAAAAGCCATATTCAAATTATACACCGATTACGTTAAATGATTCGTTGGGTTTTGAAGCCTCTTTAATTGGTTTGTACAACCATGTAAGTACAATTTATTCGTACTCAGATCAGCAGGGTTGGCCAAGCGTTTGGCAGGTTGGTACCGATGTGGCAAATGCAACCACAAATCAGCAAGGTGTTGAAGTGCCTTATTACGATTATACACAGCTAACACCTACTGATGGGGCCGCCGCGTACATGTGGAACAGGAATTACATCCTTATTAATCTTTCTAATGTAATTATAGATGGTATAGAAAACCCATCAGTAAGTGCCATTAGTGCAAAGGGTAAAGCCGCAATAAATGCCGAAGCTAAATTTTTTAGAGCTTATGCTTACAATACACTGGCTACACTTTATGGCAGAGTCCCTTTAATTAAAAATGCCCTTACCGCACCCAAAACCGATTTTGTTAGGGCTCCTTTAAATGAGGTTAACGATTTTATTATAAACGATCTGCAGTTTGCAGTTGCAAATTTACCAGATATTGAAGCCGTTAAATCGAATACGAAAGGCAAAATGTATGGCCGGGCAAATAAATTTATGGCAATGCAGTTACTTGCTGAAGTATACCTTAGGGCTGGTAAAAATGATTTGGCTGAGCAGCAGGCATTAGGTATTATAAACAGTGGTAAATTTAGCCTAAACAAAGCCAGGTTCGGTGTTAAAGCAAGTCTGCCGGGAGATTATTACTCAGATTTATTCGTTTATGGTAATCAGCGCCGTTCTCAGAGTAATAGGGAGGTTATCTGGACATTGGAACAAGAAAACCCATCAAGTGTTGTAGGAGGGATTACCAATAGCCCTCAGCAAAGAAGAGTATGGGGAACCGGATATTATGCCATTCAGGGAATGATACTTGCTGATTCTTTAGGCGGCAGGGGTTTATCGAGGTTAAGATTAAGCAATTGGTTTTTATATAGCTTATACAAGCCTGGCGACATCCGCAACTCACAATACAATGTAAAGAGAAGATTTTATTATAATGATCCTGCAAATGCAAAATTTGGCCAGATTATTCCTTACACCGGACCTGATACTTTATTTAAAATTAACCCTTCTATTACGAAATGGAATCAATTCGATCCTAATGATACCTTTGGCTTTGCAATGATTAAGGATTTTATCCTGATGCGCCTTGGAGAGACCTATTTACTGCTTGCAGAAGCGCAATTCAAACAAGGAAAACTGAGTGATGCAGCAGCTTCGATAAATGAGTTAAGGAAGCGGGCATTTGCCGACTATCCTACCAGAGGACAGGTACAATCTTCTGATATTAACTTAAACTTTATACTGGATGAACGTGCCCGAGAACTTATTGGTGAAGAAAACAGAAGAATGACCTTAATGCGTACAGGTACTTTGGTTGATCGGGCTATTAATTTAAACAGTAATGATGCTGCGAAACCTTTAAAAGGTTTAACTGCAAAAAACTTATTATTACCTATTCCATTAACAGAAATTCAATTAAATAAAGATGCGCTCTTAGAGCAAAACCCAGGCTATTAACGTATTGCGGTTAGTTTGATTAATTGCGCTCTTCGGATCTTTCTGCAAAGAAAGGTTCGGAGAGTTTTTTGTTTAAGGCCTTTTTAATCAAAGCCAAATAGCCTAAGCTTTATATTCATTTCAGTTTCAAAAACGGATTATTCTATATCAAAGCCTCCCCTAAAATAGTATTAATACAACGTTCATTCAACCTGTTTTTTAACCTTCCTTTTTCTAATTAAACGTTATGTTGACGTTTAATTATTGTCTAAAAAACCATAAAACCTTCAAAAAGGCAAAAAAATAAGAATTTAACCCCTACAAATTACCGTATTACCCCTCACTGCGAGCACATTTTTTATGGTTAATTTGTTTCAACCAAGTATAAGAATATTAGACCGATCCAGATTATTCGAGATTAACTACCTAGGATAATCAATGGTTGTAGCAAATTAAAAAAGTTACATCCAATTTTTTCGAAGTAATGCCAAACATTTAAAAGATCATGAAATGACAAAAAGCAGAATCAAATGTACCATTCTTATAAAGCTAGTTAGTAGTTGCTCGCAAAAGTAAAATGGCATGATCATCATTAACAAACCATTCATCCTTAAACCAAATTTTATGAAGAAAACTAAACCTAATCCATTCTCCGCTTTTAACCGTAAGGCAAAAATAAATTGGCCTTCGTTTTTGTAAAAGCAAAGTAAACACCACACCATACTAAAGGGTAATTACCTCGTGTAGAATTCCCGCACGTTGCCGACGAAATATTTCGATTGGACGAATGCCTAGTGTCTCAACCTGTTTTGAGCAATTGGTAATCTATGATCTGACTTATTGATAATGCTAACCAATTTAAACTATTCTTATGAAGAAAAAATTACCGAAGAAAATCCCGCTCCATCAGCAGGGTATTGCTTTTAGATCAATCTTGCAGCTTTTGATCTATTTCGTGATTACAGGTTCCTGCTTAACCGCATCTGCACAAACAGATGTAACGGTAAGAGGGCTAGTAAAAGATACTGTTGGCGGTTTGCCAGGTGTAAATGTTAAAGTTTCGGGTACCAATAGAGGGATATCAACCGATGAGTTTGGACGATATACCATTAAATTACCAAGAACAGGTAAATTATTATTCTCGTTAGTGGGCTACAAACCCAAAAATGTTGCCATTGCCAATTATGATAAAAATGCCGAAGGCGTTTACGTAATTAATATAACACTTCAGTCTGATGCCAACTCCTTAGATGAAGTAGCAGTTGTAGGCTTTGGTACACAGAAAAAAACCAGTGTAATCAGTTCAATTACGGCCATTAATCCGAAAGAGCTTAAAGGGCCAACCAGTAACTTAACCACCATGATGGCAGGTAGGGTGGCCGGTATGATTGCTTACCAAAGGAGTGGTGAGCCAGGCGCAGATAACGCACAGTTTTTTATTCGTGGTTTAGGCACTTTCGGCGCTGGTAAACAAGATCCATTAATCCTGATCGATGGTATAGAATCAAGCCAGAATGATATGGCACGCTTGCAGCCAGATGATATTTCTTCATTTAACGTACTTAAAGATGCTACAGCATCGGCAGTATATGGTGCCAGAGGTGCCAATGGAGTAGTGCTTATTTTAACAAAATCGGGTGTTGCAGGTCAAACTAAATTTGGGTTCAGGGCCGAGTCTTCCTTATCCTCTAATACCCAAAATTTTAAATTTGCCGATAACGTAACTTATATGAAACTGGCCAATGAAGCTGCTCTTACGCGGAATCGTTTAGCCATATTGCCATATCTGCAAACCAAAATTGATGCTACTGCAGCAGGCGAAAACGAGTTGCTTTATCCAAACAACAATTGGATTGAACAATTGATAAAAGATTATACAGTGAACCAGCGTTATAACCTTAACATTTCCGGTGGAGGTACCAAAGCAAGCTATTACATCGCTGGTACCTATAACATTGATAACGGGGTATTGAAAGTTGCCGATTTAAACAACTTTAACAGTAACATCAAGTTAAAGAATTATTCCGTTCGTTCTAACGTGAACATTAACCTGACCAATACTACCGAAGCCATTATCCGTGTTTATGGCCAGTTTGATGATTATACTGGGCCGGTAGGTGGTGGTGGCGCTACCTTTAACCGGGCAATTTGGTCTAACCCGGTAATGTTTCCTGCGGTTTATCCGGCAAGTTTGTCGCCTTTTAGCAGCCACCCTTTATTTGGCAATGCCATTTCACCAAGGGGCGGACTGTATATGAATCCTTATGCCGAAATGGTAAAAGGTTATCAGGATAAAAATGCCTCAACATTACAAACCCAGATAGAAATTAAGCAGGATTTAAAATTTATTACACCAGGTTTAACTGCAAGGATGATGAGTTATGCCCGCAGATATTCCTATTTTGATATTTCACGTGCTTACAATCCTTTCTATTATTCTGCTACCGAGCAGCCAGACAAATCAATTGGACTCAGCCTCATTAACGGTGGCGGTGCTTTATCTATTGGTCCGGTGGGTACAGAGTATTTAGGTTATTCGGAAGGCAAAAAAGAATTAAATTCGACTTTTTATGCCGAGTTTTCTGCAAACTACAACCGTACTTTTAAAGAGAAACATGCGGTGGGCGCGATGTTAATCACTACCATGAGAAATTATCTCGCTGCAAATCCCGGTAGTCTTCAGTTATCTTTACCATCGCGTAATCAGGGAGTATCAGGAAGAGCTACATATGGATACGATAACCGCTATTTAGCCGAATTCAACTTTGGGTATAATGGATCTGAACGTTTTGCGGAAAATACCCGTTTTGGTTTCTTTCCTTCATTTGGTTTAGGATATATTATTTCCAATGAAAACTATTTTAAGCCGCTAACTAACGTAATTAACAGCTTAAAGTTGAGGGCAACTTATGGTCTGGTGGGTAACGATCAGATTGGAAATGCAGATGATCGTTTCTTTTACCTATCGGAGGTAGATATGAACAATGGAACATTTGGTTCGAGCTTTGGTGAGGATGGTTTATACTACAGAAATGGTATTTCTATATCCCGCTATTCCAATCCGTTAATTACCTGGGAAAGATCTAAGCAGACTAACATTGGTTTGGATATGACCTTGTTTAATAGTTTGAATTTAACATTCGATGTGTATAAAAATGAACGTTCGAATATTTTAACCGACAGAACTTTTATCCCAAGTACAATGGGCTTACAGGCTTCTGTTAGGGCTAATACCAATAAAGCAGAAAGCAAAGGTGTCGATTTTTCTGCAAGCTATAATAAATCATTTAGCAATAGTATGTTTTTACAGTTACGCGGTAACTTCACTTATGCTACTAATAAAATATTAATTTACGATGAGCCTTCATTTAATACCAATGAGGCGTACCGTTACCATATAGGTTTACCCACAACACAATCATTCGGTTACATTGCCGAGCGTTTATTTATTGATGATGCTGAAGCCAAAAACTCACCAGTACAGTTTGCAGGCGTACCTGGTTTAGATTATGGCGGCGGTGATATTAAATACAGAGATGTAAATGGCGATGGTATTATCAGTGATGTAGATCAGGTGCCAATTGGTTTGCCTACGAGCCCCGAAATTATTTATGGTTTCGGTGGAACATTTGGTTTCAAAGGATTTGATATCTCTGCATTTTTACAAGGTTCGGCCAGATCTTCCTTTTTCATCAATCCTGGCAATATTTCTCCTTTCGTACTCAATAACGAAATTGGTAATCCTAACGTTACACAAAATGGATTATTAGAAGTAATAGCCAACAGCCACTGGTCGGAGCAGAACAGAGACAGTTATGCATTCTGGCCGCGCTTAAGCTCCAATTTTGTAAACAACAATACCCGTACCTCAACATGGTGGATGCGTAATGGCGCTTTCTTAAGATTAAAGAGCGTAGAACTTGGTTATAATCTGCAAACCAAACTGCAAAAAAGGCTTGGCTTAAGCAGTGCCCGGATTTATGCCAATGCCACTAACCTTTGGGCCTTAAGTGCTTTTAAACTTTGGGATCCTGAAATGGGCGGGAATGGTCTTGGATACCCTGTTCAAACGGTATATAATTTAGGTTTAAATGTTTCATTCTAACGATTGAGCTTAAAAAGAAAAATATGAAAATCAACAATATTTTATTTCGAAAAGATACGGCGAAGCCAGGTTTAGCTAAACTGATGCTGGCCTTACTCGTTATCGTAATATCCATTAGTTCTTGCAAAAAATACCTGGATATTGTGCCTGATAACGTAGCTACAATAGATAATGCCTTTACACTTAGAAATGAGGCCGAAAAATACCTGTTTACCTGTTATTCCTTTCTCCCAAAAGATGGGGAACCCTTGTTGAATGCCGGTTTTATGGCCGGTGATGAAATCTGGACTTCATTAGATGAAAGAGAGTTTATTTCTTATGGCTGGAGAATGGCCAGAGGTAGCCAGGGTGCTGAAAATCCTTATTTAGATGCCTGGAATGGTCGCTATCAGGGTGGTGGTAATAGCGATAACTTTGGGATGTTCAAAGCTATCAGAAACTGTAATATTTTTCTGGAAAACGTGCAAGACCTAAGCAAAATACCAGATTTAAGCTTAAATGAAAGACAACGCTGGATTGCAGAGGTAAAGTTTTTAAAAGCCTATTATAATTTTTATCTCTTAAGGATGTATGGGCCAATTCCAATTATCGATGCCAATTTAGGGATTAGTGCTAC
Organism: Pedobacter sp. W3I1; assembly: GCF_030816015.1. Classification (NCBI taxonomy): domain Bacteria; kingdom Pseudomonadati; phylum Bacteroidota; class Sphingobacteriia; order Sphingobacteriales; family Sphingobacteriaceae; genus Pedobacter; species Pedobacter sp. W3I1. Next base: position 3,972,826 of record NZ_JAUSXN010000001.1, on the reverse strand, counting down.
TGAAGAAGAAGTAAGGGTTAAAAGAATGCCTTTTGATGAATGCGTAACCTATGTAGTTGGCTTATTGGATCAGGCCATTCCTGACCTACCTCAAATTATCACAGATAAAAGCACCGAATTGGGACGCATCACAAAACCTATTGCCCTTGCCATAAAAGCGAAACTTCTATTAACCGCTGCAAGTCCGCTATTTAATGGAAATACCGACTATAGTAATTTTAGGGATAAGGACGGTGTAGTGTTATTTAATACCACTTACGATGCTGGTAAATGGAAAAAGGCTGCTGACGCCGCAAAAGCAGCGATTGATGGGGCGGAAGCTGCCGGATTTAAACTGTATCAGTTTCCGGGTACCACTTTTAAACTATCGGATACAACCTTGAGGCAATTAACCATTAAAGGTGCAGTAACAGAACGCTTCAACGTAAATTTAGAACATGTTTGGGCAAATCCGAATAGTAGAACATTTAATATGCAAAGAGCAGCCATGCCGCGATTGACAGCAACTGTAGTGGTTGGTAGCGCGAGACAACAGTTGGCTCCGCCTTTAAAAATTGCCGAAATGTTTTACAGCCGAAACGGTGTGCCGATTAACGAAGATAAAACCCTCGATTTTACCAATAAATATACCCTTAGAACAGCTGTTAAAAGTGAAAGGTTTTATGTTAAAGAAGGGTATACTACAGCAAGAATAAATTTTGACAGAGAACCTAGATTTTATGCCGATTTAGGCTTTGATGGGGGTATTTGGTACAAATACGATAGCCCTACCAATTCTGATGAAGGAACTTTTGTATTAGAAGGTAAATCTAACCAGGTGGCAGGTGCAAACAACTTTGGCTGGTATAACGAAACAGGTTATTTTATTAAGAAACTGGTAGATTGGAACATGATTAACGGTACAAACGGTGCCAGTTACAGAGACTATCCATGGCCGCAGGTAAGAATGGCAGATCTTTATTTAATGTATGCCGAAGCTTTAAACGAAACTCTTGCCAGTCCTTCTGCCGATGTTTACGAATACATCAACCGCATTAGAGCAAGAGCTGGTCTTCAAACGGTACAAACCTCTTGGGCCACCTACTCCAATAATCCTGGCAAGTACACCACAAAAGATGGTATGCGTGAAATTATCCAGCAAGAGAGACTGATCGAGATGGCATTTGAAGGTAGCCGTTACTGGGATATTAAACGTTGGAAACGTGCTGCAGAAATGTTTAATCAATCTATCACCGGATGGAGTGTTTATCAACCAACAGCATCTGAGTACTACCGCGTTAGAACCATATTTAACCAGAATTTTGTGGCACCACGCGATTATTTATGGCCACTCCGGGCATACGATTTAACAGTTAATCCTAAACTGGTTCAAAACCCAGGTTGGTAATATTAATTTTTATAAAATATTCAATATGAAAAGAATGAATAGAAACCTGCTTGTATTGCTGGTTGGCTTAACAGCAGCCTTTTCAAGCTGTAAGGAAGATGTAATTGAGCCATTAGAAAATAATACCAATCCGCCCGGAAAAGTATCTAATATATCCATCACCAATGGTCCGGGCAATGCTACCATCACCTTTAGTTTGCCCAGTGATAAAGATTTGTTATACGTAAAAGCAGTATATAATCTAGCTAACGGACAGGAAATGGAAGTGAAAACTTCCTATTATGGCAATAGTTTACTGGTAGAAGGCTTCGGCGACACCAATGAACATGAGGTAAAAGTATATGCAGTAAACAGAAGTGAAACAGCATCAGAACCGGTTGTTGTTAAAGTTAAGCCGCTCGAAAACCCAATTTGGGGCGTTTACAGGAGTCTTAAAGCCGTTGCCGATTTTGGTGGATTAAACTTTAAAGGTACTAATCCATCAAAGGCAGATTTGGCGATAGAGGTATTGGTTTTATCGAAAGGTAAATATATACCAACTTCGAAAAATATTTACACCGCTGCTATTGATATCGATCAGTCAGTCAGGGGTTTGGATACCTTAACTCAGAAATTTGCCATTACCATTAGAGATAGATGGTTAAACTATAGCGATACGCTTTTCACTACCTTAAAGCCACTTTATGAAACGGTATTATCTAAGTCGACCTATAAAGAAGTGATCTTACCTACAGATACTCCACAAGAATATTCTAACACCGGTGTATCTAAAATGTGGGATGGAAATATTATCGATTGGCCTAGTGTATGCCTAACCAAAACCACAGTATTAACACCACAATGGGTAACGTTCGATCTGGGTAAATTGGCTACGCTTAGCCGTATTGTGGTTTGGAATTATCCTGAATACCTGAATGCTGGCCGTACCTATTACTATGGCGGTAATTTAAAAGATTTTGAAATTTGGGGAACTGATAATCCACCAGCAGATGGAAGTTATAACAATTGGGTAATGTTAGGCAAATACAGCTCTCAAAAGCCTTCTAAAAGTGCTTATGGCGTTCAAACAAGCGAAGATTATGCTTTTGCAAATGCAGGTATCAGTTACAACTTTGCTGTAGGCCTTAAAAAAGTAAGGTACATCCGTATAAAATCTATTACCAATTGGCAAGGTAACTCATTTATGAGTGTATCAGAAGTTCAACTTTATGGAGATCCAAGGTAGAGGCAATAACTAAATAGAATTTTAGAGATGAATAATCAAAAAATAAATATACGAACCGTAAAACTCGCTTTTATGATTCTATTGTCGGGCACTTATTTAGCCTGCACAAAAGCTGATGATTACAAAAAGTTTACCGAGAAAGGGGAGATTTCTTACACAGGAAAATTAGATTCGGTGAAAGTAATGTCGGGAAATAACAGGGTGTATATCCGAGGGCTGTTTTCTCGCTGATCCAAAAGTAACACAGTGTAAAATCTTTTGGAATAATAAGGCTGATTCTGTCGTTATTCCCGTAAAGAAAAAATACGCCGTTGATACCCTAAAATACTTTGTAGAAAATGTGAAAGAAGGTGTGCAGAATTTCGAAATCTATACCTATGACGCCGTTGGAAATAAATCTATCCCGGTATATAAAACAGGAAGATCTTATGGCACAAGGTACCAATCATCCTTATTTAACAGGCCAATCGAATCTGCTTTTACAGATGCTAGTGGTGCAACTAAAATTACCTGGCAGGGAATGGATAGGTTAACAGGGGTATTTGCTACCGAGATAGAATACACCAACCTGAGTAATGTCATAAAAAAGATCAGAACTAAAATAGACGAAACCACAACTTCTATTTCTGATATTAAACCAGGTACAAATTTAAGATACCGTACCTTGTTTTTACCTGATACAATTTCGATTGATACTTTTTCTACCGCCTTTCAAACGCAACGGGTAGGGGCGGATATTACCGCAACCTATTTTAAGAATAAAGGAAACCCTTTCCTAGCTGCAGCAAGTGGTGGCCGTTGGCGTAATATTGCCGACTGGACGGTTACCGATAACATCCGTAACCATGGTGGTTTAGGTGGCTGGTGTTCCGATCAGGGAGGATGCCTCGCCATGGAAATGGGTTGGGATGGTACTGCGCAAATTACCAATGGTAAAATCTACCAAACTTTTACGCTTCCGGCAGGCAGTTATAGTTTCGAAATTACCATGGCTAAAAATGAAGCAAAAGATCCGGTTTACATCGTAGCAGCAGCTGGCAATACCCTGCCTGATGTTGCCAATGTGGCCACATCTTTAGGATATACCAATTTTGCCAACAACAAGTTTCAATTTACCTTAACACAATCGACAACAGTATCAATGGGCTTTCTCGCGACTATGACGACGGCATCAGGCAATCAGTTTTGGATTGTAAAAGAAGTAATGCTTAAATCACTTTAAGGTTAATTCCCGCTAATTGCTTATTCTCTGGGTTTCTTTATAGATTTATAGAAAACCCAGAGAATTTTCTATTTAAGAATAGTGTTAAATTTATTGATCAAAAAGCCCCTATGCGCAATAGAATCAAATTTTTCTTTACTGTTTTGCTAGCCATTTTAATCCAATCCTGCGCAATAAAAAAAGAACAAAATTTTTCAGATGCTTATGTTAAAGAAGGTTATAAACTGGTTTGGTGCGATGAATTTAATCAAAATGGCACTCCTGATCCAGCCAATTGGGATTATGAAAAAGGTTTTGTACGTAACGAAGAGCTGCAATGGTATCAGCCTGAAAATGCTTTTTGTGAAAATGGCAAACTAATTATCGAAGCAAGGAAAGAAGTAAAACCTAATCCGCTATATGTAGAAGGAAGCAAAGAATGGCGTAAAAAACCAAAAAAATATTGAATATACTTCAGCCTGTATCATTACTAAAGGTTTACAAAACTGGCAGTATGGTCGATTCGAAATGAGAGGAAAGATCGACATTTCAGATGGACTCTGGCCGGCATTTTGGACATTGGGTGTAAAAGGGCGCTGGCCCGCAAATGGTGAAATCGATATTATGGAATACTACCGGGGAAAATTATTGGCCAATATCGCAAGTTTAGGGCCCGATAAAAAGGCGAAATGGTTTAGTAACACAAAACCCGTAGCCGAATTGGGCGGTAAAAAATGGGCAGCTGAATTTCATATATGGCGCATGGATTGGGATAGCGAAGCCATCAGTTTATCTGTAGATGGAATGCTCCTGAATAAAACCAATTTAAGCGATCTTAAAAATGATGATGGCTCAGATTTTCATCCTTTTAAACAACAACATTATATCTTGTTCGATTTGGCAATAGGTGGTATGAACGGTGGGTCCTTAAATGATACTAAATTTCCAAACAGGATGGAAGTCGATTACGTTAGAGTATATCAGAAATTAATACCTTAACGGATGTCACCCTGAGCGTAGTCGAATGGTTTTACCGGTTGTTATTGTAAACCTATCAGGTTTTAAAAACCTGATAGGTTTTTCGTTATTTTTTATCGGTTAATTCTGAACTTTTATTTCAGTTCTTCTGTTCACCATTCTACCTTCTTCACTATCATTCGAACTGATTGGCTCTTTCTCACCGTGGCCAACAACAGTGAAATTATTTCCGTTTAAACCTGCGTTTATAAAGTACGATTTTACGGCATTTGCACGATCTACAGAAAGTTGCATATTGTGCTCTGGTGTACCCTCGGCAGATGAATGTCCGTTAAGTACAAATTTGGTGGTAGGCGATTTTTTCATTTCCGCCACTGCTTTATCCAGGATAGCGAATGATGATGTTTTAAGTACAAATGAATTAAACTCAAACTGGATATTGTCTAAGTTAAAGTTGGGTTTTTCAGCGGGAGCAGCAGCCTCTTCTTTCTCTGGTGCAGGCGCTGGTTTTTTTTCTTCTACAGGTGGTGCTGGCTTTTCAACAGGTGCTGGAGCTGGTTTTGCTGCCAGTTTTTTTGTTTTACAAGAGTACATTGTAAGGGTAAACAAAGCGAGGAGCGTAGTAAATAAAAGGTTTTTGGTAATGTTCATGTTTTAAGATTAATTTAAGTCTATTGTGTGTTTGTTGCCCAAACATACTAATAAATGATTACAGCTATAACGGTGTTTTTTTGAAGAAGTTATATTTAATGTGTTAATCCATCTAATTTAACTTCGGTTTTATTCAAACATATTTACATTAATTTCCTTTATGTATTATAACATTTTGATATGAACCGTTTTGAAAACAAAGTTGCTTTAATTACCGGAAGCAGTCAGGGAATTGGCGCTGCATGTGCCTTAAGGTTGGCCAAAGATGGCTGTGATATTATTTTAAATGGCCATAAATTTGATGAAAGGGGCGAAAAACTTATCGCTGAAATACAGAACATGGGTAGAAAAGCAACTTTTTTAGTAGCCGATTTAAGTAAAGCCAAAGAAGCCACTAAATTGATAACCGATGCCGTAGCAGTATTTGGTCATTTAGATATTTTGGTAAATAATGCGGGTGTAGAAAAAAAAGCCAGCTTTTGGGAAGTTACCGAAGAAGATTACGACCTGATCATGAATACAAATTTAAAAGGTGCTTTTTTTAGCATCCAGTCGTTTGTAAATTACTGTAGAAAAAGCAAGGTAGCTGGCACAGTAATCAACATGAGTTCTGTACACGAAGAGATTGCATTTCCGCATTTCACAGCCTACTGTGCAAGTAAAGGAGGCTTAAAGATGTTAACCAGAAATCTAGCTTCAGAATTAGCCCAGTTTAATATCAGGATTAACAACGTAGCGCCCGGAGCTGTTTCAACGCCGATTAATCAAGATTTATTGAACAATAAAGAACAGTTAGAAAAAGTACTTCAAAATATTCCATTAAAAAGAATGGGTAAGGTAGAAGATGTGGCTGCAGTGGTGGCTTTCCTCGCTTCTGATGATGCCGCTTATGTAACCGGATCAACTTATTTTGTAGATGGAGGATTAACCTATCATTATGAAGAACAATAGGTTAATCGTGCAATAAAATTTAATTTAAACCTTTAAATTTGGCATTAAGTTTAAGAATGCCTGAGAATTAGCATGGTATTTCTTCTTATCCAATTTAAAATAGAATGCTCCCTTTTTAGAACCTGTCCTGTCTTTTTCGGCCAGCTTAATCAATAACCCTGTCGAGGTAATTTTGCGACTGAAATTTCTGGTATCAATTTTCGTATCGTTTACTTCCTCAAAAAGAATATGCAACTGTGGGATCGTAAATTTTTTTGGCAGCATTTCGAACAAGATAGGATGGAGGGCCGCCTTGTACCTTAGTTTTTTTCGGGCATCAGCAACCATTTGGTTATGATCGAAAATAAGTTTTGGCCGATCGTTGATCAAAAACCATTCAGCTTCATAATCAGCATTTAACTGCGCCTCATATTTGTGGATATCAATGAGCGCAAAATATCCAACAGAAAGTGTTCTTTCGATTGGGTCGCGGCCAGGCTCTCCATAAATCTGCATCTGCTCCAGATAAACGCCCTCTAAACCCGTCATTTTTTTGAGCACCCTATTTGCTGCATCATCCGGACTTTCATCAGCGCCCACAAAACCGCCCATTAAACTCCATTTGTTTATTTCGGGTTCTAAACCACGCTTAACTAATAGAATTTTAAGGTGTTCTCCATCAAATCCAAATACTATGCAATCAACAGCAACAAGATAATGCGGCTGTCTGGAATATTCAATCATTTTTTATTCGAGGTTTTAAAGGCTTAATATGTTCAAAATTTTACGAATATAAAAATTATTATTAATTGTCGTTTTGACAATTAATAATAATTTTATAATTTGGCGGCTTAGATAGGTTAAGCTCTATGCTTTCTTTCCTCTAACCAATTGAAAATATAAAATGAACCAAACATTCGAACTCGATAGTAATCCACACACCAGGTTAAATATATTAACTGGCGAATGGGTTTTAGTTTCTCCACACCGTACTAAAAGGCCCTGGCAGGGTAAGGTTGAAGATGTAACGCCTGATAACCGCCCGGAATACGACCCTAAATGTTATTTATGTCCTGGTAATGGCAGGGCAGATGGCGATAGCAACCCACAATACACCGAAAGCTTTGTTTTTAACAATGATTTTGCAGCATTGCTTGAAGACACACCTGCCGGGAATATGAACGAAGATGACTTATTGGTAGCTAATAATCAGAGAGGACTTTGCAGAGTGATCAGTTTTAGCCCTAAACATAATCTTACACTTCCTGAAATGAGTGTGGAAGCGATAACTGCCGTAGTAAATGTTTGGCAGAAAGAATTTAATAGTCTGGCAGAAAACGATTGGATTAAATACATTCAGATTTTCGAAAACAAGGGCGAAATAATGGGCTGTAGCAACCCACACCCTCATGGACAGATCTGGTCGCAGGGGGATATCCCTCTAGAAATTGCCAAAGAAACCGAACGCCAGAAAACCTACTATGCTATTCATAGAAGGAGTTTATTGGCCGATTACCTTAAACTGGAACAGAAGAAAAATGAGCGTATTATATTTGAAAATGATCATTTTGTAGTGCTTGTCCCTTTCTGGGCAGTTTGGCCTTACGAAACCATGATTATTAGCAAACGCTATGTAAATAGCATTAAATTGTTTACAGAAGCGGAGAAGAAATCGTTAGCTGAAGCCATTAAGGTACTAACAACCAAATATGATAATTTGTTCGAAACCTCCTTCCCATATTCTGCAGGTATGCATCAGGCGCCAGTAAATAACGGCTATTACCCTGAATGGCATTGGCATATGCATTTTTATCCACCATTATTGCGCTCGGCATCTGTAAAGAAATTTATGGTTGGTTATGAGATGTTGGCTAATCCCCAACGCGATATTACTCCAGAGTTTGCCGCCAGCCGTTTAAAAGAAATGTCTACAACACACTATAAAATCAGCAAGACTGAAGATTAAAAATATTAAAATGAATGCACAACATTTAAAAAATACATTTAAAAAACTTTTCAACGCTGAGCCTATTTTAGTGCGTTCGCCAGGAAGGATCAATATTATTGGTGAGCATACCGATTACAATGGTGGTTTTGTAATGCCAGCAGCTATTGATAAGGCCATTTATGTTGCCATATCAAAAAGAGAAGACGATGAAATACATTTATTTTCAGAGAGCTATCAGCAGTTTGATATTTCATCGATTAAAAGCTTAAAGAAATCAGACAATAGCTGGGCAAACTACATTTTAGGTGTTGCCGATCAATTAAAAGAAAGAGGCTACCAGTTGGGTGGCTTTAACTTCTATATTGATGGCGACGTGCCTTTAGGTGCAGGTTTATCATCATCGGCCGCTGTGGAGTGTGCAACTGGGTTTGCACTCACTCAGCTTTTTTCACTTTCTGTTCCGAAAATGGATATTGCATTAATTGCACAAAAGGCCGAACAAACTTTTGCCGGAGTTAACTGTGGCATTATGGATCAGTTTGCCTCGGTATTTGGCAAGAAAGATCATGCTATTATGCTCGATTGCCGATCGATGAAACATATTTATATTCCTTTAAAGTTGGATGGATATAAACTTTTGCTTTTAAATACAAATGTAAAACATGCACTTGCCGATTCGGCTTACAACAAAAGAAGATCACAGTGCGAACAAGGCGTTGCGTGGGTAAAAGAACATTATCCTAATGTAAGCACCCTTCGTGATGTAGACTTAACCATGTTAGAAGCCTATGTTAAACCTATGGACTTAGAAGTGTATAATAAGTGCCGTTTTGTAGTGGAAGAAATAGGTCGTTTATTAACTGCAGCTGAACAGTTGGAGAATGGTAATTTACAAGCTTTAGGTAAACTGATGTTCGAAACGCACGACGGTTTAAGCAAAGATTATGAAGTAAGCTGTAAAGAGTTGGATTTCCTGGTTGAAGCGGTTAAACCATTAGATTATGTATTGGGTGCCAGAATGATGGGCGGTGGTTTTGGTGGCTGTACCATCAATATTGTTAAAGAAGAAAAAATTGCGGATTTAGTCGAAGAGCTGTCTTCCAAGTATTTATTGCAATTCGGCCTCAAGCTTGATTCCTATACTGTTCAAACCGATAATGGAACCAGTTTATTCAATTAAAATTTAAGCAACCTAAGGTATACTAACCAAAATAAATCAATGAAAAACAACTTATTAGACACGAAGGATTACATTGTATTTGCAATTTACTTCGTTATTGTGGCCGCTTATGGCCTCTACATTTACAACAAGAAAAAGTCGGAATCTACGGGTTCTAAAGATTATTTTCTTGCTGAAGGCTCTTTAACCTGGTGGGCAATTGGCGCATCGTTAATTGCATCGAATATTTCTGCAGAACAGTTTATCGGTATGAGCGGATCAGGTTTTAAAATGGGATTGGCCATTGCAACCTACGAATGGATGGGCGCATTAACCTTAGTGGTTGTTGCGGTATTTTTCATCCCGGTTTACCTGAAAAACAAAATTGCCACTATGCCGCAGTTTTTGCATCAGCGTTATAACGGAACGGTAGCCATGATTATGGCTGTTTTCTGGTTATTACTTTATGTTGTGGTTAACTTAACCTCAATCCTTTACTTAGGTGCTTTAGCGGTAAGCAGTATTTCTGGTTTCGATTTAAGTTTCTGTATGTACGCCATAGCAGGTTTTGCCATTATTATTACGCTTGGCGGAATGAAAGTTATTGGATATACCGACGTTATCCAGGTATTTTTCTTAATTCTGGGCGGTTTGGCTACTACTTATCTAGCTTTAAACTTAGTTTCTACCCACTATGGAACCTCAGGTATTTTTGAAGGATATAGCTTAATGACTTCAAAAGCTTCTGAACATTTCCATATGATTTTAAAGCCAGATAACGAAAATTATATCGACTTACCTGGCTTGAGTGTGCTTGTAGGTGGTATGTGGATTGTGAACTTAAACTATTGGGGATGTAATCAATACATTACGCAACGTGCTTTAGGCGCTAACCTGGAAACTGCCCGCGGAGGTATACTTTTCGCGGCATTCTTAAAATTATTAATGCCAATTATTGTCGTGTTACCAGGTATTGCAGCTTATGTTTTGTATAAAGATGGCGCCTTCCAGGCAGAAATGCTACAGAATGGATCTGTAAATCCAGATCGTGCATATCCGGTATTGCTAAACTTACTTCCTGCCGGATTAAAAGGGCTTTCGTTTGCAGCATTAACTGCCGCAGTTGTAGCTTCTCTGGCTGGTAAAGCAAATAGTATTGCAACTATTTTTACTTTAGATATTTACAAGAAAGTATTAAAAACCGATGCTACGGAGAAAAATTTAGTAACAACTGGTAAGATTTCTATTATTGTAGCCATGATTCTTGGCGTATTGATAGCGCCTCATTTAGGAATCGATAAAAAAGGTGGTTTCCAGTATATCCAGGAGTATACCGGTTTTGTTTCTCCAGGTATTTTCGCCATGTTTATTCTAGGCTTCTTTTGGAAAAGAACCACTTCAAGTGCGGCACTATTTGCTACCATTGCTGGTTTCGGTTTATCGATTTTACTTAAATTTTTACCCAACCTTACCGATCTTTCATGGTTATCGGGAATGGGCTTCTCGGTTAAAAACGCAGCTGGAGTTTATGAAATTCCATTTTTAGATCGTATGGGCTTTGTATTTATATTCTGTATCCTTGGTATGGTGATCATCAGTTTAGCGAGTAACAAAGCTAAAGCAGAAGCTAAAGGATTGGCAATCGATGCTAAAATGTTCAAAACCTCTACCGGCTTTGCAGTAGGCGCTTTAATCATCATCGGATTATTGGTTGCACTTTACAGTGTATATTGGTAAACGATAATTTATAAAAATAAAAGGGGATAAAGTTGTTAGATTTTATCCCTTTTTTCATTTAAAACATCCAATCACTTTTAAATTTAAACCTTAATGTCCTTAATTCCTTAATGATAAACTAACCATCCTAAAAGATCCTGAAACAAGTTCAGAAAGACGCTCTCATTTAAATTTAAATCTTAATGTTCTTAATTCCTTAATGATAAAACTAACCATTCTAAAAGATCCTGAAACAAGTTCAGGAAGACGCTCGCATTTAAATTTAAATCTTAATGTTCTTAATTCCTTAATGATAAAACTGACCATTCTAAAAGATCCTGAAACAAGTTCAGGAAGACGATCTCTTTCAAAATCTACTTTGCGGTTAAACTTAACTACCTTAATTTCTTAATGGTAAATGTAATTAGTCCAAAGGTGGAAGTCCGAAGCGCAAAATAGCCCTCCAACGCTATACCCTCTGTGAACTCGGTGGTTAAATGATGGAGAATTACTCTTCATTTTCAGTAGCCAATTTCTTCACCAACCACGGCAAGGTAAGTCCTTGCCCGATTAAGGTAAACAGTACCACCACAACAGAAATAAATATAATGGCATTTCGTTGCGGGAACGCACTTCCATCCGATAAGGTTGCTGGTAACCCAATGGCGATGGCCAGCGAAACAATGCCTCTCATGCCCGACCAACTGATAATCAAACTGTTCTTGAAATCAAGCAATGCGTCGGCTGTAATGCGGTGTTTCCCTTTTTGAAAAGCTTTTTGAAGATTAAATTTTTGCAGGAAAACACGTGCCATTCGCAATAACAAAGCTACAATGGTAATCGTCAGTGAATAACCAATGTAGGGTAGAATGTCGCCACTGTTAATATTTTTGTATACATAAGGGAGCTGTAAGCCAATTAATATGAAAATTAGCCCATTCAATAAAAAGATAATAATGTCCCAAATGTTTTTCGATTGATTTTTAAGCTGCTCAGGAAATATCTTGCTGCTAAACCTGGATATCCCCAATCCTAAAATAACAACTGCAATAACACCCGAAACATGTACTTCTTCAGCAATTAAATAGGTAACAAAAGGCATTAATAACATAAAACTAATGGTTGCCAGGCGATTGTTATGGATCCTCTTAATAATAAACGCTAAAATTTTCGACATTACCATGCCGATTAAGAATCCACCAGCCATTAAAAAGACAAATTCAAGAGATGCTTTCCAAAATACAAAGGCTGTTCCGGTTACTGCGGCAACTGCAAAACGATAGGCTACCAGTGCAGAAGCATCGTTAACTAAACTTTCGCCCTCCAAAATGGTATTGGTTTTGTGAGATAAACCCAGCCCCTTGGTAATACTCATGGCAGCAACCGCATCAGTAGCGGAAAGAATTGCCCCCAATACAAAAGATACCGGCCAACTCATCCCGGGAATCATATAGTGGGCAACTACAGCAATGCCAATAGCGGTAATAAAAACCAGCGTAATGGCAAGGGTAAATATGGTGTTGATATTGGTTTTAAATTCCTTAAATGAGATATTAAAAGCGGCATCATAAAGCAATGGCGGTAAGAATATCAAAAATATAATTTCAGGATTAATATCAATTGATGGCAAAGAAGGTACAAAACCCACTGCAATTCCAGCAATAATCAATAAAATAGGATAGGGAATTTTAATTCGATCGGCGATAGCAGAAAGGCCAATCATCACCGCTAAAATAAATATTACAATGGCATAATTTTCCATATCTGCGAAACGCGTTTTTAATAAAGGTAGAAACACTTATTTGCAAAATATAGGTTTAGAACTGAATTAAAAAGTTTCTGATCAAAATAAATTAATCTATGAACGAGGGGGATGTCTAGAATTCTACAGCAACAAATACATTTAAATTTAATGGAGAAATCCTCAATCTTCTTCAATTCTTAATGGTCGACAAAAGGGAAACGCTAATTAATTGCTGAAACAAGACAATACCTTTTAATATACTGGGAAATTATAGCAGCACAAGCGAGGGAAAGCCTTAATAAGAAACTAACGCTGTAACCTGGGTCTTTTGCTTTTAAAAGCTTGGTTGGCTTTTGGCTTCGCTGCCTGAACGCCACTTTCCTCTTCAGATATTTTAACAGTAATTACATTACCTTTAAATGTTTCGCCATTTAAGGTTGATACGATGTTTTTGGCATCGGGAAGACTATAAATTTCCAGAAAAGCATAGCCTTTACATTTGCCCGTAGCCCTGTCGCGAACAATTTTAATTGTTTCTACCCTACCATGAAGGCTAACCAATATTGCCAAATCCATCTCTTGGATATTGTCAGGAAGGCCACCTATGAAAATCTTAACCATTAATTCTTTAATTTGAGAGAACATTTGGGTCAATAAATCTTAAATCCAGAGCTGTTCTTTTAGACCTGCAAAATAAGTAAAATGATGTTCTTACCCAAACTAATTGTATGAATTTTGCCTTATTTTTATCATAAATTTGTGTAGAGCGGGCATATGTATTGATGTTGACCAGTAGAAAATGTACATTCGCTTTCTAATCATTAAAAAATAGGTTAAAATATGAGCATCCCCAGGTTAAAATCTATACTTCTCATCGTATTATTACTTTTCACATCTCAGTTTATACAGGCTAAAATTTTATTGCCCTCGGTTTTTGGCAATAACATGGTTTTACAGCAAAAAACTAATGCAGCAATCTGGGGTAAATCTGATGCCGGTAAAGCGGTTAAAATAACGGTTTCATGGAATAAAATTAATTATGGAGCGATTGCCGATGCCCATGGTAATTGGAAAATTAAAGTGGCAACGCCAGGTTATGGAGGGCCATATACCATCACTATATCAGATGGAGAATTGTTGGTGCTCAATAATGTATTAATTGGTGATATATGGATCTGCTCAGGACAATCGAACATGGAAATGCCACTGGCAGGCTGGGGTAAAATCCTCAATAATGAAAAAGAAATTGCAGAAGCTAAATATCCAAATATCCGTTTATTACAGGCAGAACATGTTACCAGTAACTTTCCGCTTAACGATGCTAAGGTGGCTAATGGTGGCTGGCAGGAATGTAGCCCCAAATATATAGCTGAGTTTTCCTCAACGGCCTATTTTTATTGCACGTGAAGTGTATGAAAAAACGAAAATTCCAATTGGTCTGATCCATACCTCCTGGGGAGGAACAATTGCCGAAGCCTGGACGAGTGCCGAGTCGTTAAAAAAGATGGCAGATTTCTCTGCTGCAGTTGATCAGATTCAGAAATCAGCTAAAAATCCATCGGCAATTTCTTACGAAGAAAGAGTAAACAAATGGGTTAAAATTACTACTGATAAAGATTCAGGTAATCAAGACGGGCAGATGAAATGGGCATTAACAGAAAGTTCGAATTGGAAAAACATGACTTTACCAACCTTGTGGGAAGATGCAGCACTTCAAAACTTCGATGGGGTAGTTTGGTTTACAAAAAAGGTTACAATCCCAGAAAACTGGAAAACAAATGGAGCAAAGCTTAATTTGGGTACTATTGATGATAACGACATTACTTTTATAAATGGTGTAAAAGTTGGCGAAACGGCAGGCTATAATATTGGAAGAACATATACAATACCTGCTAACTTGCTTAAGGTGGGTGAAAATATCATCACTGTGAGGGTTTTTGATAGTGGGGGCGGTGGCGGATTATATGGTGACGCTAAAGATTTAAATTTGACAAACGGCTCTGCCGAGAAAATTTCGTTAGCTGGCGTGTGGAAATATAAAATAGGGTTAGATTTTAAAAATATAGAACCAAAGCCTTTTGAAGAAAATGGCCCTAATCGCCCAACAGTTTTATACAATGCCATGATCCACCCTTACCAACAATTTTCCATTAAAGGAGCTATTTGGTACCAGGGGGAAAGTAATGCCGATAGAGCTTACCAATACCGCGAGTTATTTCCAACAATGATCAAAGATTGGCGCCAGAAATGGGCGCAAGGCGATTTTCCATTTTATTTTGTTCAATTGGCCAATTTTATGCAGGTTGATCATGCGCCGGTAGAATCTGCCTGGGCAGAGCTTAGAGAGGCACAGCAAAAAACACTTGCTTTGCCAAATACGGGCATGGCAACAATTATTGATATTGGCGATGCAAAAGATATCCACCCCAAAAATAAACAAGAGGTAGGCAGAAGATTGGCATTAATTGCCCTGGCTAAAACATATGGTCAAAAAATAAACTATTCTGGTCCTGTTTATCAATCAAATAAAATTGAGGGAAAACAGATCCGTTTAACCTTCGGTAATAGCGAAAATGGATTAAAAGCCGCAGATGGTGCAGCACTAACAGGTTTTGCCATTGCCGGTGCAGATAAGAAATTTTATTGGGCCAAGGCAAGTATCCAGGGGAATCAGATTATAGTCAGTAGCGATCAGGTGGTAAACCCTGTTGCCGTTCGTTATGCATGGGGAAATAATCCTGTGTGTAACCTTGTTAGTAACGATGGCTTGCCAGCATCGCCATTTAGAACAGATAACTGGCAAGGCCTTACCTTTAGAAAGAAATAATTGATAAAAATTTGTGCAATGTGTGTGGTTAAATCCGTGCAATGCAGGCAATATTTAAAGTAACATTATTCTTTGTGGCTTACTTTATATTTTTACTGGCTAACCGGAAATTATGCCAAATACTTTATCAGACCAGGAAACCATTCTCCTGATTGCCGACCCTTGAAGAAAAACTATTAGATGGGTTTAAAAAAACAGACTTGAGCACGCTCGATTTGTTGTTTGCCGATGGGATGCTTTTTCATGATCAGTATGGGAATGTGTTAGATAAAGAAATGGACCTGGATGCCTACGGACCGGCAAGATAAAAATCACAAAAATCAACGTATCCAAACGGGAAATACGTGTTTTTGAATCTATTGTTATTGTTTCTGCAAGTCTTTTTATTAAAGGAAATTATGCCAATATATTAATAAATGGCAAATATCAATGGTTAAGGGTTTGGGGAAAAGTGAGAGAAGATTGGAAAGTAATTTCTGCCAGTTGTACAAGTATTTCTGTTTAAAATATTTGCTTAAAATAAGAACGGGGAATAACCAATGGCTATCCCCCGATTCTAAATTAACGCTCTCTAGGTCTAATATAGCGCTAATCTTAGTTTCCACCAAAAGCTTGATGGGCGAACAAAACCGATGCTTAGCGTGGCGCATTAAAAACAAGCATATATCATAATCTTGGTGTAAACCTCCGGCTTTGTAAACTGTATAATTTTTTATCTTTCAATTTGTTATACTTACCGTTTAGGCTTGCTTTAGCCAAACTTAACAGTGTTTTTTAATTATTTAAATCAAGGTTACTAAATCGTTTTAATATTCGTACATATTCATTAGATTTATAAAATATTATCTAACCAATAATCCCTTTATGAAAAGAATATTTACCTCCATCTATTTTCTGTTTTCCTGTCTGTCTATCCATACTTTATATGCGCAGAATTTAACTGAATTTAATAAAGCGCCGTTAAAACAGCACGTTTATGTGCAATTACCAATAGGCAGTATTAAAGCTAAAGGATGGCTGCTAAAGCAGCTAGAACAGCAAAGAGATGGTGCAACAGGAATGGCTGAAGAGCTGTACCCGGAAAAAGATAATCTGGGCAAAAATTCCGATTGGCTGGGAGGCGATGGAAATGGATGGGAGCGGGTACCATATTATGTTAAAGGTTTAGTCGCATTAGCTTATACCTTAGATGATCCTATACTTAAAGCGAAAGCGCAAAAGTATATCGATTGGACTTTAAACAGTCAACAAGCTAACGGATTATTTGGCCCACCGAAAATGAAAGACTGGTGGCCACGTATGCCAATGATGTATGCTTTGCAAAGCTATTTCGAGGCCACAAATGATAAGAGGGTTATTCCATTTCTCTCCAAATATTTCAAGTACGAACTCGATCACCTCGATGCTGACCCATTAAAAGAATGGGCTAAATCAAGAGCAGGCGATAATATGGAAATCGCCATTTGGCTTTACAATAAAACCGGTGAACAGGATTTGTTAAAACTGGTAGAAAAATTAAAACAACAGGCATACCCCTGGATCGATATTTATAGCAACAACGGGTTTTACTTTTTTGGCGATGATTTTCAGCCAAAGCACATGGTTAATGTGGCTCAGGCCTTAAAATTTCCAGCGGTTTATGCACAACTTGAAGATCTTCCATCTAATTTGGAAGCACTTTCTAAAGGCATAGCGCATATTATGCACGACCACGGTCAGCCCGAAGGTTTAGGTTCTGGAACTGAATTCCTGGCAGGAACTAGCAGCATAGAAGGCGTAGAAACCTGTACTGTAGTAGAATGGATGCAAAGTTTAGAAACTGCGGCAAAGGTTATTCATGACGCAAAAATTGGCGACCAGTTGGAAAAAGTGGCTTTTAATGCTTTGCCTGCACAGTTTAGCCGGGATTTTAAAAACCATTCCTATTATACATTACCGAACCAGGTTCAAAGTATTCATGGCGAGCATGGCTTTAACCAGGATTATAGCTCAGGTATCGTTTCTAGTCCCTATTCAGGTTATGGCTGCTGCCGGTATAATATGCACATGGGCTGGCCTTATTTTGTGAAAAGTAGTGTAGTGGCTACTCCAGAGAAAGGCCTGGCGGTAATTACCTACGGCCCGATGGAAATAGAAACTATAGTAGCCGGGAACAAAAAAATAAAAATTACCGAGGAAACCAATTACCCCTTCGAAGAAAAGATCAGATTAAAAGTGGGGCTTACCACGGCTGCATCCTTTCCGTTGATTTTAAGAATACCAGCATGGAGTGTAAAACCGGCCATAAAATTAAATGGAGCGATATTAAAAGGCGTAAAAGCAGGAGAAATGTTTACGATTACGCGCGAATGGAAAGATCAGGACCAATTAGAGCTGGATTTTCCGATGCAGATTACTACCCATGCACAAGTAAACAATTCGGTAAGTGTAGAACGTGGGCCTATTGTTTATGCACTCGAAATTAAAGCAGCCGATAAAGTAACCAAAACGCATCCGGTTGCTGGCTTTACAGATTACGAAATCCGCCCGGAATCGGCATGGAATTATGGTTTAGTGATAGATAAAGGTAATTTAAGCAACGTTAGCGTGCTGAGATCGAAAATGCCGGAAAATCCTTTTATTACAGCAAATGCACCGGTTAAAGTAAAGGTTCAGGCAAAAAAGATTCCGTCATGGGGATTAAGTTACAATAAAGTGGCTGCTTTTGATGTGCCCTTTAGTCCGGTTGCGTCAGCTGAAAAGCAGGAAGAAGTGATCTTGGTACCATATGGATCTGAAAATATCCGCCTAAGTTGTTTCCCTGTTATCGGTCAGCCAAAAAAAATAAATAAAACTTTGGTCGAAAACTTTGATCAGGGAATGGCCAGCAATTGGGTTTTTTATGGGGGTGGCTGGTTTTGGAAAGATGGACAGGTTAACGCGGCATCGAACGCAGGATCTGGCGGTTATGGCATAAACGGATCTAAATATGTAGCTAATGGGACAGATTTTAAAGATTTTATTTATCAGGCAGATGTTAAAATCAATACCGCAGGCGATGCTGGTTTAATGTTCAGGGTTTCTAATCCTGCTATTGGCCCTGATGCTTACCAGGGCTATTACGTGGGATTGGATCAACTAAATGGTACCGTATTATTAGGAAAAGCTAGCGGGCAAAAATGGACCGTCATAAGTTCAGGAAAATATCCTGTTGAAATGAACAAAATGTATACCTTAAAAATAGTGGCGAAGGGGGATAAATTTGATGTTTTTATTAACGGATCGGCTCAGCCTGTTCTTTCGGCAACAGATAATCAATATTCCTCTGGTAGTATAGGATTAAGAACATATAAAGCATTAGCAAGCTTCGATTCAGTAAAAATTAACGCCTTTTAACATCAGTTCCACGCGATATTAAACTTTGCGGCAAGGAATTTGTTACTGTACTAGCAATAAATAAAGTAAAATTATGAAATTATACAAATCAATCCCTATAATGCTCTTTACCCTTGCACTTGCTGCGGGTTGTGTAAGTAATAAGAAGTATACCGAACTTCAGGATACTTACGCTAAGTTAAGAGAAAGAAATCAGGAGCTTAGTAATAAATACCAGGATAGTCAACGTGAGCTTAGTGGAAGCACCAGTAGGGTTAAAAGTTTAGAAGAGCAAATCGCATCAGAAAAAAACAATGTAACGGCATTGCAAGATGCTTTAAACAAATGTTTAAATTCTAGTAGCCAGGGAAATGTTAATATTTCAAAACTGGTTGATGAGATTAATAGTTCAAATAAATACATCAAACAACTGGTTAATGCCAAAAATAAAAGCGATTCACTTAATATGGTGTTAACCAATAATTTAACGAGATCATTAAGTAAAGAAGAACTTGGTGATGTTGATGTGCAGGTGCTTAAAGGCGTAGTATACATCTCTTTGGCTGATAACATGTTATATAAATCAGGTAGTTACGAAGTTTCTGATAAAGCTGGAGAAACATTAAACAAAATTGCCAAAATCATTAAAGATTACGACACCTATGATGTATTGATAGAAGGTAACACCGATAATGTGCCGATTGCTCAAACCAACATCCGCAACAACTGGGATTTAAGTGCTTTACGTGCTTCGTCAGTAGTTCAGGTATTGCAGACTAAGTATGCTGTTGATCCTAAACGTTTAACTGCTGGTGGACGTGGAGAGTTTAATCCAATTGCTGATAATAGTACCCCAGGCGGAAAAGCGAAAAACAGACGTACACAAATTATTATTACGCCTAAATTAGATCAGTTTATGGATCTGATCGGAAAAGCGCCTGAGCAATCTCAAAAGTAAAAGCATAAAATAATTAAGCATATAAAGGGTTGGAATTAATTTTCCGACCCTTTTTTGTATGGAAAGCATTCACGTTTATGCCTAATATTGCTAATTTTGCGCGCGCTCCACTATTAGGTTATGAGAAAACGGATAAGAAGACACCTTCGAACAGCAAAATATATTGTTTACAAAGAAACTTTAGTCGATTTTAAAGAACACGTTTGGACATTTCTTGGAGCATTTTTAGGTATTGGTATTATTGGTTTACTCCATTCCAAATACTTCACCGCCAACGATAATCTATTTCTTATCGGTTCTTTTGGAGCCTCATCAGTACTTATTTATGGAATTATAAATAGCCCACTGGCACAGCCCAGGAATTTAATCGGCGGGCATGTGGTTTGTGCATTGGTAGGCGTTACCGTTCACAAACTTATTCCTGGCGAAGTGTGGTTATCTTCTGCCTTGTCGGTTTCTTTATCTATCGTACTCATGCAGATTACGAAAACACTACATCCTCCAGGTGGAGCTACCGCACTTATAGCCAATATCGGGTCGGTTAAAATCCAATCGTTAGGCTACCTGTATGTACTTTGCCCGGTCTTATCCGGTGCCTGTATTTTACTTCTGGTAGCGATTATGATCAACAACAGAACATCACATCGCAGTTATCCTAATAATAAAAAATGGTATAGGGTTTGGCACCGTTACCGCAGATAAAACAGC
The DNA here is from genome assembly GCF_030816015.1 of Pedobacter sp. W3I1. NCBI lineage: Bacteria > Pseudomonadati > Bacteroidota > Sphingobacteriia > Sphingobacteriales > Sphingobacteriaceae > Pedobacter > Pedobacter sp. W3I1. The sequence continues at coordinate 3,952,040 of NZ_JAUSXN010000001.1, read as the reverse complement.
CGGTTATATTCAATTTCAGCCCTTAATGGTTAAGAAATATTTTTCTTTTGTTGGTTTAAATAAGCTGTGATTTAACTTAATACTTTTGTTGCTCTCACAGCAGACTTCATAACTTATACCTAAACGTTTAGCCAATAATTTCGGTCTGTTTCTTCAGATCATAAGATGACTCTTCTTTGATGTCCGGGATTTAGGTGATTTATTCGTAATAACCATTTGTAAAACAGTTATTTAAAAAAAAAAATATTTATTTAAAACGAAATAAATAAATCATTCTATTTGTGCTATTAATTCGTTTTAGTAGTAATAAAAACTGCATGATAAAGCTTATAGTTGTTCGATAAAATAATTCATGTATTTTTAATGATACATAAATTAACTATAATTGTTCATCATTTATAAAATATATTCTGTAATGAGCGATATGAGAAAGGGAAATGTTACTCACATTGATTTTGAACACATACATGGAATCATTATTGACAAAAATGGCCAGGATATTCACTTTCAGTTAGATAACGTATCTGATCAAATTAATATAAATTCGAAGGTAATTTTTGAAATAGAATTAGGCGAGCGTGGCTTGATAGCGGTTAACGTTAAATTAGAAATGGAGGAAATAAAGGTTTAATTTCATACACCTTAAGTAAGTGGTGTTATTTGATCATTTGAAGTGGGTAAGCTGAAATAAAATGTAGAACCTTTCCCCAATTTGCTTTCTGCCCAAATTTTTCCCTGATGCCTTTCCATTATTTCGGCACAAATGTACAGGCCAACTCCAAATCCTGCAATTGTTTTAGTGTCAGGACTCTCTACACGGTAAAAACGGTCAAAAAGTCTGGGGATATCATTTTCTCTAATGCCTATGCCCTCATCTTCCACACTTACAACTGCATAACCTTTTTGCATTTCGCACTTTATTGCAATTAATGATTCTTTTTTTGAGTATTTCGCTGCATTGCCAATCAGGTTATTGATCACATTACCAATTTTCTCGATATCTGCATTTACAATCATTTCTTCCAAACCGATCACCTGGATAAAATGGCTAGGTAAAACCATTCTATTTTCCTCAGCTATAGTTTTGATCAAATCAACAAGATTAAAATTTGTTTTGTTCAATAAAATTTTGCCAGATTCTAATAAGGATACATTTAAAAAGCCATCAATCATTAACGACATTCTTTTTAACTGAACATTTACCTTATCGAGTATCTGAATGGTAAAATCGTTATCAGTTTCTTTAAATTTATACTGTAAAAGTTGTACATAAGCACTTAAGGACGTTAATGGAGTTTTAAGCTCGTGACTTACCATACCGATAAAATCATTTTTTCTAATTTCATCCTGTTTATGTTCTGTAATATCCAAAACAGCTCCGGCAATATAAACAGCTTTCCCTTGTTTGTTATAGTAGGCTTTTCCTGCGGTTCTTAACCATTTGCTTTTACCGCCTATGCCATTTAAATTAATTTGGTATTCGATGTTAAATGCATTTCGGTGGTGTAATGCGCTTCTGATACTGCTGGTAAGATGCCCGATGTCCTCCGGGCTAATCAATGATTTGGCTTCTTCTATGCCCAGCCTGTTATTTTCCAGTTCGTAAATTTGTTGCGCCCTTTCTGATAAAAGCACCTGTTTGCTTTCCAGATCAATATTCCATGAACCCATTTCTGATGCATCCATAGCTATTTTTAAAATGTCTTTAGCTTTAAGTAGCTCTTTTTTGAAGTTTACCTGCTCCGTAATATCTTTAATAATCACTAAAATCCTGGTTACTTCATTTTTATCATTTTTTAAGGGCTCGTAAAAGGCGATGAAATAACCGTCTGAAACCGGTGTCGAAAGTTTTAATTCATTGATTGTTAAAGACTGGCCGTATTTAAAAATATCTTTTACACGTTTTACAAGTGCTTGCTGTTTTTCGAGTTCTGGCCGCGCCTCTTCCTGAGAAATTCCAATAACTTCTTTCCTGCTTTTGCCCCAAAGTTTTAATATGTTATCGTTTGCATACTCCGTAATAAGTTCCGGACCTTTTAATACACACATGCCTAAAGGCGCCTGCTCAAAAAATCCCCTAAAACGTGCTTCACTTTCTGAAAGTTCAAATAAAATATGCTCAAGGTCATTTTCATCTAACGGAATTTCCCTTAATGAGCAAATAATATATTCAACCGGACGATCGTTTTGTAATACCGGCGAAAATTCCAATTCCCATTTCACGTTTGGCGAGTTAGAATAGATGGGATGAATAACCAGCATACCCTTTGCTTTAAGTTGGCTTACTTGCTGAACTGTTTTTATCAAATCTGTTTTTTCAGCATCAGATAGAAGGTTCGGGATAATATTAATATCATAGAATTTTAATCCACCTACCCGTTCTATTAAAGCCTGGTAAGCATCGTTATGTTCTACTACTGCCAATACCGGTTTTACTTTAAAAATGATTATAGGGCTCTTAGAATGTTTTAACAGTGCTTTTAAGAATGGAGAAGCTAAATCTATCATAAATTTAAGTTGACACTTCCTCAAATATAATCGTTAAGCAGTTAATTGGCAACCGATTTGTAAGGATGGTATAATATTTATCATACAAAATAGTATTAATTATAAGGGTATTGATTTTCTGTTGTTTGTAAATTGCTGTATTTCAGTATTAATGATTGATTTGAAGCCCTTACTTAACGGCTAATGTTAAAACATTGTTTTGCAGTTACACAATAGATAAGATCATGAATCCTGAATATAACTATAACATTCGAGATAAGTGGTTGCCATTTAATGGCTTTTCGCCAGTAATTACTGATTGGTCAAAAAGTAACACAACTTCACTATTACAAGCATGCGAAAGGGCATTCATTTCGAAATTAAAATCAGCAGAAAAAAGATATTATTAATAGATCAAGTATATCCCAGCATTCTTACATGCTGTGGAAACATTAAGCCGGGTAAAATTGATATTAGCTTTGGTGAAAAGAAAATTAAGGATTATGTTGTAAAATCTCCTCAATATTTTTATGCAATTGATTTTTATTATATTAAATCAATATCAAAAAATTGTAAACTTTAAAGTGTAAAACAAAGAGCAAAATTGTAAAGTAAAGCCTTACTGGGCGATTATGACTAATTTGTAAGACAATTTTAATCGTTATTTTGTTAAAAAAGGCGTCTTTTTAAGCAGGAAAAAAGTTTTTATGAATATTTGTTGAAAATTATTTTATTGATAATCAGTGTGTTGTGATCTGTTTTTAAATTAAACATTCGATTTAAGCGATTTAACATTTCTCACTTACATTTTTTTAAAAATTTATATATATTTGTTCTTACCCTTTCGAGGGTATGTTTTTCATAGGTAGATGTAGGGTCAGAACATTGTTCTGGCCCTTTTTTGTTTTAATGGATTTAGAAAAACTATTTTTGTGTTATGATGAAAAAGAAAGTGATTGTTGCGATTACCGGCGCCAGTGGTTCTATTTATGCAAAGGTTTTATTTGACCAGTTATTAAAATTAAAAGATCAGATTGAGGCTGTTGGTGTAGTGATGAGCGATAATGCAAAAGTGGTGTGGCAATTCGAGCTGGGTAACCAGGATTATAACCAATTTAAAGATTTTACCTTTTATAATAAAAATGATTTTAACGCTCCCTTTGCCTCTGGATCTGCAAAATACGATACCATGATCATTGTGCCATGCTCTATGGGAACTTTGGGACGTATAGCACACGGAATATCTAACGATTTAATTTCGAGAGCTGCAGATGTTGTACTAAAAGAACGCAGAAAATTTATTGCAGTTGTAAGAGACACACCATTTAGTTTAATCCACATCAACAACATGAAAACCGTTACCGAAGCAGGCGGAATCATCTGTCCGGCAAATCCATCTTTTTACAGTCTGCCTAAAACCATTGAAGAAGTTGCCGGAACAGTAATCAGCAGAGTATTGGATTTAGCAGGTTTCGAGCAGGAAAGCTACCGGTGGCAGGAGAAATAGTTTTCAGTTAACAGTTTTAAGTTAGCAGTTTGTAATCAATTGAAAACTGAAAATTGCAAACTGCTTTGTTAATAAACTGTAATTTGTACGCTATAACGGCTCCAAGTTCCCAACTCTAAACAAATTTCCTATCTTTGCAGGCTCAATGAAAAAGGTCGCATTTTATACATTAGGTTGTAAACTCAATTTCTCCGAAACATCAACCATTGGTCGTTTATTTACCGATGCAGGTTATGCCGTAGTAGAATTTCAGGATCAGGCAGATGTTTATGTGATCAATACCTGCTCTGTTACCGAGCATGCCGATAAAAAATGCCGTAAAGTTGTTAAAGAAGCTTTAAAGTATTCACCAAATGCCTTTGTAACCATTGTGGGATGCTATGCGCAGTTAAAACCACAGGAAATTGCCGAAATAGAAGGGGTTGATATGGTTTTGGGCGCTGCAGAAAAATTCAGGATTGTAGAGTACATTACCGATTTAACTAAACAGCCAAAAACCCTTATCCATCAGCAAAATATAGAGAAAGTAAATCATAATTTTATTGCCTCTTATTCCATTGGCGATAGAACACGTACTTTTTTGAAAGTACAGGATGGTTGCGATTATCCTTGTACTTACTGTACCATTCCTTTAGCACGCGGTGCAAGCCGTAGCGATACGATCGAAAATGTGGTGAATCGTGCAAAGATGATTGCAGATAGCGGTGTTAAAGAAATTGTTTTAACCGGTGTAAATCTTGGCGATTTCGGAATTAGAAATGGCCAGCGTGAAGATAAATTTTTTGACCTGGTTAAAGCTTTGGATGAAGTAGAAGGAATTGAAAGAATCCGCATTTCATCTATTGAGCCAAATCTTTTGAGTAATGAGATCATCGAATTTGTATCCACTTCGAAAAGATTTGTTCCTCATTTTCATATCCCCTTACAATCAGGTTCTGATAAAATTTTAGGTTTAATGCGCCGTCGTTACCGTAGCGATTTGTATGTAGAGCGTGTTGCCAAAATTAAAGAGGTAATGCCGCATTGTTGTATCGGTGTAGATGTAATTGTTGGTTTTCCTGGCGAAACAAAAGAAGATTTCTTGAATACCTATCAGTTTTTAAATCAGCTTGATATTTCTTATCTACACGTATTTACTTACTCTGAGCGGGAATTAACTGCTGCAGCCGAAATGAAAGGTGTTGTGGCAGGAAGCGAGCGCAATGAGCGTAGCAAAATGCTTCATATTTTATCTGATAAAAAACGCAGGGCTTTCTACGAATCTCAAATCGGTACTGAAGGCGAAGTGCTTTTCGAAGCCGATCAAAAATCAGGATACATGCATGGTTTTACCAAAAATTATGTAAAAGTACGTGCCAAATACGATCCGGTTATGGTAAATGAATTGAAAGCAGTTAAGCTTTTAGAAATTACTGCCGATGGTGAGGTAGAGGTAGCAGAACTGGAAACTGTTCACGCCCATCATTAGTAGTCTTTAGTCGGAAGTCCTCAGTCCGAAGTCTTGAGTCAAAGTTTCATTCTTTCATCCCTTAGATTTGTCATCCTGAGCGTATTCGAAGGATCTTTTAAGATGGAATTAACATTTCTCTGATTGATGATTTTTTTACTTCCCGAAGAACTGCTACAATATGTTAACTAAACCTGATCGCAGCGGGCACGAACCCGATTTAAGCACTGTTTTTTGCTTTTTATGGTGTGCTTGCTTGTTTCACAGGTTTTCAATCGGGTGAGTAAAGCGGAGTGCAGGACTATCGCAGCCAATGAATACAGAACCGCTCTTTTCCAAAATAAAAAATATAGATTTTTACCTGTTTCTCTCAGCTTTAAACACCGGTCTTTAATCTTTCCGCTGTAGTCTTCAAGCTTTGGTCTTTAGCCTTTCAGCTTTGGTCTTTCTTTCCTATCTTCGCAACAAATTATTTGTATGTTTCCTACCGTTTCACATTTTTTAGAATACTTATTCGGCATTAATTTACCGCTTCCATTTAATACTTTCGGTGTTTTTGTAGCACTGGCTTTTGTTGCCGGTTACTGGGCTTTTACCAAAGAACTTAAGCGTAAGGAAGCATTAGGTATACTCTATCCAATTAAAAAGACAATTGTGATTGGGAAACCTGCTACTCCATCAGAGTTGATTATGAATGGCCTTTTTGGCTTTGTTATTGGTTATAAATTGGTTTATGCGTTGTTAAACTATAAACTTTTTGTAAATGATGCACAGTCGATTTTAATGTCGACAAAAGGAAATATAATTGGAGGTTTGTTTTTCGCAGGTTTGTTTGCCTACTGGGATTATACCGAAAAGAATAAACACAAGCTGGATAAACCAAAAGAAACACAGGTAACCATCCACCCATACCAAACGATGAGCAATCTAATTGTTTGGGCGGCTATCTGGGGATTTTTAGGAGCAAAGTTCTTCGATAACTTAGAGTACTGGGATGATTTTGTTCAACATCCCATCGAGCGGTTATTATCTTTTAGTGGTTTAACTTTTTATGGTGGTTTAATTTGCGGTGGTGCAGCGGTATTGATCATAGCAAAAAGATACGGTATTAAACCGCTCCATATGCTTGATGTAGGTGGGCCTGGCATGATGCTGGCTTATGCTGTTGGCCGTATTGGTTGCCACTTAGCTGGCGATGGCGACTGGGGTATTGTAAACAATAATCCAAAGCCATTTTCCTGGTTGCCAGATTGGCTATGGTCTTACAAATACCCGAACAACGTAGTAGGAGAAGGCATTCCAATTCCTGGTTGTACCGGAAAGTTTTGTAATGAACTGGCACAAGGGGTATACCCAACACCGATTTACGAAGTCATTATCTGTTTAATCCTTTTTGCCTTTTTATGGCGCATCAGAGATAAAATAAAAGCACCTGGTTTAATGTTTGGTATTTACATGATCCTAAATGGTATTGAGCGTTTCTGCATCGAATTGATTCGTGTAAACTCAAAATACCATGTTTTTGGGTTGTCCTTTACCCAGGCAGAAATGATTTCTACTTTTCTTGTTGTAGGCGGTATTGTGCTAAGCGCCTATGCTTTAAGAAACAAAAATAAATTGGCCTAAAATCCACTAATAAGTTTATTTAAAAATCCAACAACAATAACATTCTGTTGTTAAATAACTATGAATTACGAATTATTATGCAATAAGGTAATCTCTATTGTAAAGCTCACCGGAAACTTTATCCGCAAAGAGGCGATGCAATTCGATGCCCAAAAAATCGAATATAAAGGCTTGAACGATATGGTTTCGTATGTTGATAAAACAGCAGAGCAGAAACTGGTTCAAAACCTCGAAAAATTAATTCCAGATGCCGGTTTTATTACCGAAGAGAAAACCATCAATAGAACAGGTAAAACTTATACCTGGATTATCGATCCTTTAGATGGTACAACTAATTTTATCCATGGCATTCCTACTTACGGTATAAGTGTAGCCCTGTATGAAGATGGTTTACCTGTAATAGGTGTAGTTTACGAATTAAATAGGGGAGAGATGTTTTATTCGTATAAAGGCGGACTTGCTTTTATGAATAAGAAAGAAATTAAAGTTTCTATTAACCCTGATCTGGGTTCAAGTTTGTTGGCAACAGGTTTTCCGTATTACCAGTTTGATAAACAACCTCAGTATATTCAATTACTGACCGAGATGATGCAGAAAAGTCATGGTGTACGTAGAATTGGTGCCGCGGCAATAGACCTGGTATATACAGCCTGTGGACGTTTCGATGCTTTTTTTGAATACAACCTGCAACAATGGGATTTTGCAGCCGGATGTTTTATTGTTCAGCAGGCAGGCGGAGAGGTGTATGATTTTTCGGGCGGAAATGATTACTTTGAAAAAAGGGAGATCTTGGCTACTAATGGCAAACTTACTGCAGAAATGTTGGCAGCGATTAAGCAGTATTTTTAATAATCGTGACGTCACCCTGAATTTATTTCAGGGTCTAAATATACAAGACCCTGAAATAAATTCAGGGTGACGATTTGGTTGAAATTAAAAAAGGTCCCGATTCTCATCCGGACCTTTTACTATATACTATGAAAAATGCACAATTTTAAAGCGCTTCAGAAACTACTTCTGTAACTTCTGGTACCATTCTCTGCAATAAGTTTTGGATACCTGATTTAAGCGTAATGGTAGAAGACGGACAACCGCTGCAAGAGCCACGTAGCTCTACGGTAACCACACCTTCATCAAAAGATTTGTATGTAATTGCACCACCATCCTGTTCAACCGCCGGGCGTACATAATCGTGCAAAATCTGTTGAATTTTAATTTCAGTTTCTGTACCTTCAAAAGCAGGTGCTTCTTCGGTAGTTTCTTCTTTAATTTTTAATTCAGATTCTACAGCGCCCTTAACAAATTCTTTTAGAATAGCTTCAATATCTGCCCATTCTGCATCATCTGTTTTGGTAATGGTAACAAAGTTGCTGGCGAAAAAAACGCCAGAAACAAAGTTGAACTTAAATAACTCTTTAGCAAAAGGCGAATGCTCTGCACTTTCTTTAGTTGCAAAATCTTCACTGCCATTTATTAACAGCTTGTTTACCATAAATTTCATGGTAGCTGGATTTGGAGTCTGTTCTGTATATACGTTAATCGTCATGTCTTAATCAATTTGAATAAACAAAATTAACAATTACTCACTAATAAAACCCTTGTTAGCTGTCTGCTTAACGTCAATTTAATTTGACTAGAAAACACCAGTATAATTAAAAGGTGTAATGGTTCTCAATTGCACCTTAACCGCTTCCGAAACGGCTAAACCTTCAATAAATTCGGCAATGCTTGCTGCATTGATCTTTGAATTTGTTCTGGTTAACTCTTTTAAGGCTTCGTAAGGGTTAGGAAAGTTCTCTCTTCTTAAAACTGTTTGAATAGCCTCGGCAACAACTGCCCAGTTTTCATCCAAATCGGCATGTAAAGCAGCTTCATTAAGTAAAATTTTATTTAATCCGCGTAAAGTAGAATTAATCGCAATTAAAGTATGTCCAAAAGGAACACCAACGTTTCTTAATACAGTAGAGTCGGTTAAGTCTCTCTGTAAACGGGAAATTGGTAATTTAGCAGCGAAAAACTCAAATAAAGCGTTCGCAATTCCAGCATTCCCTTCAGCGTTTTCGAAATCGATTGGGTTAACCTTGTGTGGCATAGCCGATGAACCAATTTCTCCAGCTTTTATTTTCTGTTTGAAATAGTTTTTAGAAATATACGTCCATATATCTCTGTCTAAATCTATAATAATGTTATTTATACGTTTTAAAGCATCGCATTGCGCTGCAAATTGATCGTAATGTTCAATTTGTGTAGTGTGTTGTGCACGTGTTAAGCCTAAAGTCTCATTAACAAACTGATTAGAAAAATTAACCCAGTTTACTTCCGGATAGGCAATATGGTGTGCATTGAAGTTTCCGGTGGCACCACCAAATTTTGCACTGTTAGGGATGTTTTTTAAACTTTCCAGCTGGATAGCCAAACGCTCAGCAAAAACCAAAAATTCTTTGCCCAATTTGGTAGGAGAGGCTGGCTGCCCATGTGTATGTGCCAACATTGGAATATCCTTCCACTCGATTGCCAAGGTATTTATTTTTTCGATTAAAGTGTTAATTGCCGGATAATAGCTGTCATTCAGGGCCAGTTTTATTGAATATGGAATAGCCGTGTTATTAATATCCTGAGAGGTTAAGCCAAAGTGGATAAACTCTTTATAGTTTTGAAGCGATAAGGCATCGAATTTACTTTTGATAAAATATTCAACCGCTTTAACATCATGATTGGTTACTTTTTCAGTTTCTTTAATCTCTAGAGCATCAGTTTCTGAAAAATTCTCGTGGATTTTGCGTAATTCAGCATAAAGATTCCGGTCAAAATTTTCTAAGCCAGGCAAGTTGATTTCGCAAAGTGCGATAAAATATTCGATTTCTACAAAAACACGGTATTTGATTAAGGCTTCTTCAGAAAAGTAAGCAGCTAAACTTTCGGTTGTTTTTCTGTAACGACCATCAACAGGTGAAATAGCTTGTAGTGATGTTAAATTCATTATGCGGATTATATTTTTGCCGCAAATTTACTACAATTGATGGATTTTAAGGTCTTGATTCCTAGAAATTAATATAAAATAAAAAAGGCCTTAGAATTTCCAAGGCCTTTATCCAGTAATAGCTAAAACTATTTTTTAGTTGTGTCTTTTACTGTAGTGTCTTTAACGGTGGTATCTTTAACTGTAGTATCTTTTATAGTTGTATCTACAACTGTAGAATCAACTTTAGATGAATCAGTTGCGCCATCTTTTTTTTCTGATTTACAAGCAACAACAGATAGGGATAAAGCCAGAGCTAAAAAGCCCATTTTGAATGCGTTTTTCATTGTTTTATAATTTGTTTGGTTTTAAAAATTAATTAATTACCAATTTATACAAAAAAGACAAGAATTAACCCGATTTTCTTAAATAAAAAAGGTCGCGATGTAAAAACGCGACCTTTTTGGTGTTATTTAGCAAAAATAACTAGTGTTTTACTTCTTCTTTTGTAGTAGTAGCTTTAACTGTAGTGTCTTTTACAGTAGAATCTTTTACTGTAGTATCAACAGCAGTTGTATCAGTAACGATAGTTGAAGAATCTGTAACTGTTGTGTCAGCGCCATCAGCTTTTTTTTCTGAGTTACAAGCAACAACTGATAAAGATAAAGCTAGGGCTAAAAAGCCTAATTTGAATGCATTTTTCATTTTGATATATGTTTTAGGGTTAATATATATCCTTAATACCCAAAATGTGAAAAGGTAACCTCTTGTTTTTTTAGAAAATAAAAATGCCTTTGAAAAATGAATTCCAAAGGCATTTCTTATAAGTAAGTTAGACTAGTGTTTAACTTCAGTTTTTTCAGTAGTAGTTTTTACAGTAGTATCTTTTACTGTAGAATCTTTAACTGTAGTGTCTTTTGCAGTAGTATCAGTAACGATAGTTGAAGAATCTGTAGCTGTTGTATCAGTACCTTCAGCTTTTTTTTCTGAGTTACAAGCAACAACTGATAAAGATAAAGCTAAAGCTAAAAAGCCTAATTTGAATGCATTTTTCATTTTTGAGTATTTTTTAAGTAATTAATTAATTAATTTACCCTTAATACCGGTAACCCGAAAAGGTAACCCAAATAAATTAAAAAAAATAAAAAAGGCTCCTAATGCTAAATCAGGAGCCTTTTATATGAGTAAAATTAAACTAGTGTTTAACTTCTTCTTTAGTTGTAGTAGTTTTTACAGTTGTATCTTTTACTGTAGAATCTTTAACTGAAGTATCTTTTGCAGTAGTATCAGTAACGATAGTAGAAGAATCAGTTAAAGTTGTATCAGCACCTTCAGCTTTTTTTTCTGAGTTACAAGCAACAACTGATAAAGATAAAGCTAAAGCTAAAAAGCCTAATTTGAATGCATTTTTCATTTTTGAATTTTTTAAGTAATTAATTTCTTGTTAATGCCGCAAAGGTAAAAAGGTAACCCAACAATTTACAAAAAAGGTAAAATATTTTTTTTTGAGCTTTGGGTTACCGTTTACTTTAAGTTTGTATTAAGCAATTATAGCAGCTATAAATATTTTTTTGTCTAATATTGGGTTACTATTTATAGAAAAATGTATTAACTAGTGAATAACAGTTTAAAGAGTTCAGTTCCAACAGATAGAGAGGTTATTTTAGGTATTCTAAATAACTCAGAAGATACACTTAACAAGTTATACAAGGCTTATTATGCAATGGTTTTGCAGTTTATCCTAAATAATAATGGTGATGAAGATGATGCAAAAGATGTTTACCAGGAAGGCATAATAATTTTATATAACAAAATTAAGGCAGGTAATTTTGAGCTCAGCAGCAAACTGAAAACCTATATTTATTCGGTTTGCAGGCGTATTTGGCTAAAGAAACTTAGCCTAAACAGTAAAAAGACCGGTAGTATTACCGATTATGAAGATGTATTTGCTGTTGAGGAAGATGTAGAACACCACGAAGAGAAAGATGCTGCTTTTGTGAAAATGCAATCGGCACTCGATCATCTGGGTGAACCTTGTAAAACCATTATTCAGGATTTTTATATCCACAATTTATCCATGCAGGATATCTGCGAAAAGTTCGGCTATACCAATACCGACAATGCAAAAACGCAGAAATATAAATGCCTGCAAAGGTTAAAGAAAATATTTTTTCAACCATAATTTGAAATGAGAAACGATTTGGAGTTAGATGCAATTATTGAAGATTATCTTTTAGGTAAACTTAATGCACAGGAAACTGAAGCTTTTGAACAGCTACGTCTTAATGATGCCACAGTAGATCATAAAGTAGTTTCGCATAAGTTCTTTTTAGCATCTATGGAGACATTTGCTGAACAGTTGCGCTTAAAAGAACAGTTGAATCATATTCATTCAGAAATTGATGTGGAAAGTTTGGCTTCTACACTTAGGCCTCATCCTTCACGTGTGGTTCAATTGTGGCGTAAACATAAATCTGCAATTGCAGTTGCAGCATCTTTCGTTGTACTCTCTCTGGTTTCTATTTACTCTATTCAGCATAATACTCAACAGGCAGAGCGTTACAGACAGTTAAGTAATCAGGTGAATAATGCTATTAAAACACAAAATAGCTTAATCAGAAATATTAAACATAATAATACAATTGCTGGTAAGCCAAATACTCAGAATAGTTTTGGTGGTACTGGTTTTGCCATTTCTACAAATGGCTACATTTTAACTAACCTGCATATTATTAATGGCGCTGATTCTTTATATGTACAAAACAGTAAAGGAGAATCGTTTAAGGTAAAATCGGTTTATACCGATCCTCAAAATGATATTGCAATTCTTAAAATAAACGATAAACACTTCAGTAACTTATCTTCTATTCCTTATACCATTAAAAGAAATACAAGTAACATTGGTGAAATTGTATACACTTTGGGTTATCCAAAAGATGATGCTGTACTTGGAGAGGGGTACGTGAGTTCTAAAAATGGTTTTATTGGAGATACCACTCAGTATCAGGTGGCTATTTCAGTTAATCCAGGTAATAGCGGTGGCCCGGTTTTAGATAATAACGGAAATTTGGTAGGTATTATTAGTGGCAAGCCAGATCAGACAGAAGGCGCAGCCTTTGCCATTAAATCAAAATATATTTTAGAGGCAATGAGGGCTATTCCCCAGGATTCACTAGGCGTAAATAAACTTTCTGCCAACAAAAAGAGCTTACTGTCTGGTTTAAAACGCACCAAACAGATCGAAAAAATACAAGATTATGTATTTATGATAAAAGCATACTAAATGTAACACCCCCAAACAAATTAATATTCTTAAACCCTGAAGATTGTTTCTTCAGGGTTTTTTATTGGAATTGTAATTTTGAGGTCTTAAATTAATATTAAATCTATGTATTTACTATACTATTGTTTAGATTTGTTTTAGTCAAATTAAATTAATAATATCATGAGTATAAGATTAGGCGATACCGCACCGAATTTCAAGGCCAACACATCCATTGGCGAAATAGATTTTTACGATTATTTAGGCGATAGCTGGGGCGTATTATTTTCTCACCCTGCTGATTATACACCTGTTTGTACAACAGAACTGGGTAGAACTGCAGCTCTAAAAGATGAATTTGAAAAACGAAACGTTAAAGTTCTGGCGCTAAGTGTTGATTCTGCCGAGTCGCATAAAGGTTGGATTAATGATATTAACGAAACTCAAAATACTTCTGTTGAATTTCCAATTATTGCAGATCCGGACAAAACAGTGGCAAATCTTTATGATATGATCCACCCAAATGCTTCAGAAACTTTAACCGTTCGCTCGTTGTTCGTAATCAGTCCTGACAAGAAGGTGAAATTAACCATTACTTATCCGGCATCAACCGGAAGAAATTTTAATGAAGTATTGCGTGTGATCGATTCTTTACAGCTTACCGCAAATTATAGCGTAGCTACACCAGCCGATTGGAAAGATGGAGAAGATGTAATTGTGGTAAATAGTATTAAAACGGAAGATATTCCAGCTAAATTTCCTAAAGGACACCAGGTAATTAAACCATATTTACGTACTACACCTCAGCCGAATAAATAATTCGAAGATAATAACGCAACATTCTTGTTGAATGGCCATAAACGGCTTGCTTTATATTCGTAAATTATTATATTTGGTAGTTTTGTTTCAATATTAACGCTTAAACTGGTTGTTTTAATCATATTAATATGCAATTGGTTAAATGAAATACTGATCAAGACGTAAAAGGTCTATTTATTTTATACAATTTTTTATTTTTTTATGGCAACCGGAAAAGTTAAATGGTTTAACACTCAAAAAGGCTTTGGATTTATTGTACAAGAAGACAATAAAGACTTATTTGTGCATTTTAAAGATGTTTTAGGTGGAATCGAAAGCTTGAAAGAAAACGACACAGTAGAATTTGAAGTAGCTGAAGGCAGAAAAGGTTTACAAGCAGTAAACGTTAGAAGGTTTAGGTGATAATATATTAGATAATTTTTTCATCCCGTGCAAAAAGCCTTTCAAATTGAGAGGCTTTTTGTGTTATATAGCTTTGTCATCCTGAACGAAATCGTCATCTCGACTGAAGCATAGTGAAACGGAGAGATATATAAAGTCGTTACTCTATTGTAGATTTCTCCACTGCGGTCGAAATGATGATCTCACGATGATGGGTATATCGTGTAAGTGAAGTAGTAATTCATAGGTTGTGGATTCTTCACTGCGTTCAGAATGACAATGCGAGAATGTTAAATTAGTTTATGATTTTTGGAAAGCAACTGTTGTGGTAATCGATTCCGATAGCCCCGCCCTTTGCTTAACCCCGATGAAGAATCGGGATAACGCTGTCGGTCGGGTTTATTTTACCCCAAATAGCTGTACGATTTAAGCCAGCTAAACCCGATCTTAGCGAGATGCCGATTGTTTTAAGCAGTTATCTTTGTTTTTTATGGTGTGCTGCTTATTTCACAGGTTTCATCGGCAGAAGCGGGACTACAATATCCTAAGAACTTCTGAACCTGCTTTCAAAAAAAAATAGATTATGCTACAGCACATAACCCCGTAGCTCCATTAATCAGATCGATGTTAATAGTATTGAATGATTGATGCTTTAACAACGATGTTTTCATCATTGCCCACTTTGGTGAAAATTAAAAACTGATCTCGATCTGGTTTAATTTTATATTTCTTAACCAGATCTTCAGGCTTCGCCGGATAGTTCCGAACAATTACATTTCCTTTTAAATTTTCTTGTTTCTTTAGCTCCCCAGTGGTTAATATGGCTTCAATTTTAAATATCCTGCCTGGAAAATCTTTATTTATAGTAGTCGCACTGAATAACTGTGTTTGCGGATGTAATTTTAAGAGACTGTAAGTTGTACCAATTAAATTAAAAGCACCCGATTTTAATAAAGCAGCATCTGGTTCGTACAAATAATCACCAATGTTTAAATTATCTGTAAACTGCACTGAAGCATTTGATGAGGATCTGTAAAAGGAAAAATCTTTTTCAATCCAGTTATTTAAAGTTACAGCTATAATTTTCGTGTCACCGTTGTAACCTTTATCTATTATCCACAAAAGTTCTTTGCACTCATTTTTTATACTTACAATATGGATCTCGCTTACCTGTTTCAATTCTGATAATCCCGCTGAAATGTCGAGTAAAGGAGCCGTTTTGACGATTATTCTTGACGATTTTTCTAATAAGTTCTCCAGATTGCTTGAAATGTCGGGTGTACAGTCTTTCAGCATAAAAACTTTGCCTTTTTCGGCTCTTCGGGCAGGATCTACATAAATGGTATCAAAAGTTTTATCACTAGTCTGGATATAGGCAACGCCATCTTCGGCTTTAAATTCGATATTTGTTGCGTGTAAAGCCTGCGCATTATGTTGGGCTATTGCGGAGAGTTCTGGATTGATTTCGCAATGCGTAACTGCTTTTACCTTTTGCGAAAAGTAATAACTGTCAATTCCGAAGCCTCCGGTAATATCAATTAATGTATCACCTTTAGCCAGCTTAGATTTGTATTTTGCAGTAATTTCAGAAGAAGTTTGTTCGATGGATAATACAGCGGGATAATAAATATCATCAGTATTAAACCAGGTAGGTAATTTCTTTTCTGATTTCTTTTTGGAAATAATTTGTGTGGCTAGCTCGGCTGCAGTGATACCCTCAAACGGACTTTTTGCTAAAGCAATCTGATTTACATCTGCATTTAAATTTGCACTGATATAATCCTGTATGGCTTTGGCTAAAAGTTTATTGTTCATTTTTTTAGTTATGTCATTTCAAAAGAGTCCGTCATTTCGACTGGAGTGCAACGAAATGGAGAAATCTGTTTAGATAGGTTTCTCCACTGCGGTCGAAATGACGAACGCAGTTAATCTTCGCAAAGACCAAATTTATGCAGTTCGATTTTTCATTACCATTTGGCAGGTATGGCGGCTCTTCACTTCCAATAAAATATCTTTATCAACTGTTACACGGTCTATTGTTTGTTGATTATAATAACGGATGGTTACCAGTTCCAGGCCTTTATTATATTTTACAGTAAATTCTTGCGACAGATCTTTGATCAGTTTTTCAATCTGAGTAGGATGATCATCAACACTTACCGAAAAGCTGATAGCAGAGTTGAGCATGGTATTGATTTTGATCTTGTGCGTATGGAAAAGCTCAAAAATATTGCTCAGATTTTCTTCGATAATAAAAGAATAATCTTTAGGGAAAATAGAAATCAATGCCTGGTTAACCTTAAAAATAAAAGAGGGGATAGGCAATGGATTACTTTCTTTGGTAATTGCCGTTCCTGAGCCTTCTGGCTGGATAAATGACCTTACAAAAAGCGGAATACCCTTGTTTTGAAGCGGTTTTATTGTTTTTGGGTGTATTACAGTTGCGCCATAATAAGTAAGCTCTATTGCATCATGATAAGAAAGCTGGGCAATTTTCTCGGTTTCATCAAACCATTTCGGATCTGCATTTAATACACCAGGAACATCCTTCCATATCGTTAGTGCGGCAGCATTTAAACAGGAAGCAAATATAGCTGCCGAATAATCAGAACCTTCACGACCCAAAGTTGTTGTGTAGTTTTCGCTTGTACCGCCAATAAAACCCTGTGTTACTATAATATTATCGGTTAAAAGCGGCAATAAATCTTTTTGTATCATCTGATTGGTTTTGGCCCAATCTACTTTTCCTTCACGATATGTATTATCTGTTTGGATATAATTTCTAGCATCTACCCAAAGGGTTTTATTTCCGGTTTCGTTTAACCAGGCCGCAACAATTTTTGTAGAAACCACTTCTCCTATGGATACAATCTGGTCGTAAATATAATCAGGGTTGTTATCGGGTTCGTCTTCAATTAACCAGTCAATTTCAACAAAAGTGTTAGCCACATCATCATAAACCGAATTGGATTTTCCTTGAAACAGCTCGTCTATAATGTTGAAATGGAAGTGTTTAATCTCATCAAAAATTGCATGTGCTTCATCACTTTGTGATAAGAATGCCTGCGTTAACTTTTCCAGTTGATCAGTAATCTTACCCATTGCAGAAATTACAATCAGTAAGTTGCCTTTTTTGTAATCGCGAACAATATTAGCCAGATTTTTTACTCCATTTGCATCTTTTACCGAGGCACCACCAAACTTAAAAATATCCATATTAAAATGCCTTGATTTGTTCTTTAGAGAAAGCGGCGTTTAACCAGCCACTTTCTAAAGTTGCTTTATATTTATTGTAGAAATTGATTGCAGGCTCGTTCCAGTCCAATACTTGCCAAACCATGCCGCTATAATTACCATTTTTAGCCTCCTCTATTACTTTTTCGAATAATACTTTGCCCAGGCCTTTTCCTCTAAATTCTTCTGTTACAATAAAATCTTCGAGGTATAACCTGCAGCCTTTCCATGTAGAGTAGCGTGTATAGTATAATGCAAAACCTACAACAGTATCGTTTACTTCAGCTACGTAAGCTTTCCATACCGGATTTTTGCCAAAACCAGCATCAATAAAGTGATCTAAAGTAACCGTTACTTCTTCTGGAGCATGCTCATAAATGGCGAGCTCATTAATTAACTCCAATATTCTTGGGCAATCTTCTGCCGTTGCAAACCTGATATTAAAATCCATATTAATTGGCTGTAAGGTCGTTTTTAAAATGTTTAATTACCCTTTTGCCAAAAATACTGCTACCGATACGTACCATTGTACTTCCTTCTTCAATCGCGATTTTATAGTCTGCGCTCATTCCGGTCGATATTTCCTTAAAGGCATCATCTTTACGAAAAAAGCTCACTTTAATGCCATCGAAGAATACTTTTAGTTCGTGAAACTCGGTTGTAATCTGCTTTTCGTTCTTGGTATTGGTGGCAATGCCCATTAAACCTACAATACGGATATTTTTCAATTCGGCTAACGCTTCGGCACGAAGCAATTCGATCACTTCATCAAAACCAAGCCCAAATTTAGTGTCTTCGTCAGCAATATAAACCTGTAATAAACAATCAATTACGCGTTTGTTTTTAGCGGCCTGTTTGTTGATTTCCTGGAGCAATTTCAGGCTGTCTACCCCGTGAATAAGTTTAACAAAAGGTGCAATGTACTTTACCTTATTGCTTTGTAAATGGCCTATAAGATGCCATTCGATATCATTTGGAAGTTGCGCCTGTTTATCTACCATTTCTTGTACATGGTTTTCTCCAAAAATGCGCTGTCCGGCGTTGTAGGCTTCTAAAATTGATTCTACTTGTTGAGTTTTTGAAACTGCAATTAGTTTAACCCCGCCTGATTCAACTTCGCTTTTATATTGTTTAAGATTATCAGCTATGCTCATTTATAACTATTTTTGGTAAAATTAATAACCTTGCCGCAATTTGGGCAAAAAATAATATTTAAATTAAGCATGAAGAGATTGATATGGGTTTTAATGACAGCTATATTATGGTTTGGCTGTAAGCCTGGCATACCTGATGGAATTATTAAACCCGATAAAATGGAGAAGATTTTATACGATATGCACATTGTTGATGGTTACATTTCAAGCATCTACATGGTCGATTCGGCTAAGAAGGTTGCAGCAGCTTACTACAAGGGGATTTATAAAAAGTTTGATACTGATTCTGCGGAATATAACAGGAGCTTAATTTGGTATAATACCAACCCTAAGGAGTTAGAAGCGATGTATAAAAACATACAAAAATCTTTAGCAAGGCAAAAAAAAGGAACGGAGTTGGCCGATTTAATGATCAAGAAAAAGAAATTTAAAGCCGACTCGTTGGTGATTGCAAAGAAATTTAAGGCCGATTCTCTAGCGATCAGAAAAAAAATGAAACCAGATTCTTTATCGAAAGTTAAAGCAGTTGCTGAAATTGCAAAGAAGAAAAAACAGGCCGATTCATTAAGTAATATAAAAAAAGCTGGCGTATCGGAAGTAGTTCCGAGTCCAGCTATGGTACACTAATATGTTATATCCCGAAAACTGTTTAGAACGTTTAGGTTTTGTTGAAATCAGGCAGCTGATTAGCAAACATTGTTTAAGTCCGATGGGGCAAGCAATGGTAGAAAAGATGCAGGTGATGAACCGTTTTGATCAGATTGATAAGTTTTTACGCCAAACAAACGAATTTAAAAGCATCCTGCAAAATCAGGAACCGCTACAGATTAATACCTTTTTTGACATTAAATCGCTGGTTGAGAAAATCAGGGTTGAAGGCACTTATTTGTTAGAGGATGAGTGGTTTCAGGTATATACTTCATTGCAGACTGTTTTCTCGGTACTTCGCTTTTTCGAAGAACGTGCAGAAGTATATCCCACCTTAGAAGCTTTATTTGAGCATCTGCCGATTGAAAAAACGATCCTTCGTAAGATAGAAACCGTTATAGATGCCAAAGGAAAGATCAAACCCAATGCATCAAAAGAATTGCAGGAGATTACCTCTGCTATTTCGAAGGCGGAGCAAGATGTGCGTAAGCGCATGGATTCGATTTACAAGCAGGCTATTGCCAATAATTGGGTTGCCGATGGTAGTTTAACCATTCGTGATGGCAGGATGTGTATCCCGGTTTTGGCAGAGAATAAACGTAAACTAAAAGGCTTTGTGCACGATGAATCGGCAACAGGGCAAACGGTTTATATTGAGCCTGAAGAAGTTTTTACTTTAAATAATAAACTACGCGATTTAGAATTTGACAAACGCCGTGAAATTATTAAGATTTTAATTGCCTTAACGGATGATCTGCGGCCGTACTCGCCATTATTGCTTTCTTACCATGGTTTCTTGACCAAACTGGATTTCGTTCGTGCTAAGGCATTATTTGCGATGGACATTGAAGCTGAAATGCCAGGTTTGTTAAAAGAACCTAAAACCAAATTGATTAATGCAAGGCATCCGTTGTTATCGATCTCATTTGCCTCCGAAAAGAAAACAGTTACACCTTTAAATATTCATATAGATGCCGAAACCCGGGTGGTGCTGGTATCCGGACCAAATGCGGGCGGTAAATCGGTTTGTATGAAAACGGTAGGCCTTTTGCAGATTATGTTGCAAACAGGTCTGTTAATTCCGGTTGACGCGAATAGTGAAGTGGGTATTTTTGAAAACATTTTTGCCGATATCGGCGATGATCAATCAATAGAAAGTGATTTGAGTACCTATAGTGCACACCTGAAAAAGATGCGCTATTTTGTAGAGCATGCCTCGCCAAAAACGATGGTGCTGATTGATGAATTTGGTACCGGTACCGATCCGCAATTTGGCGGACCAATGGCTGAAGCTGTTCTGGAGGTGTTGAACAATAAAAAGGTGAGGGGAGTAATTACCACCCACTATTCTAATTTAAAGCTTTTTGCAGGTAATACACCAGGTTTGGAAAATGCATCAATGCTTTTTGATAATGCCAAAATGAAACCGCTTTATATTTTAGAAATGGGTAAGCCAGGTAGTTCTTATGCATTTGAAATTGCGCAGAATATTGGTTTGCCTAAAGAAGTGATCCAATTGGCCAGAGAAAAAACAGGTTCGAACCAGAACAGGGTAGATACCATGCTTGTTGATCTGGAGCGTGAAAAGAAAAATGTTTACGATGCCAAAGTAAGCTTGGCCAATCAACAGAACAAAGCAAAAAACCTGGTTGCCGAAAATGAAAAGTTAAAAAGCTTTTTAGAAGAGAATAGAAAGGTGCTGATTAAAGAGGCGAAACTAGAGGCGCAGAACATTATTAAAAATGCCAATAAACTAGTTGAGAATACCATTGCCGAGATTAAGGAAAAGCAGGCCGATAAAGAGATAACTAAAGAACTCCGCCAGAATTTACAAAAAGAACTAATTAAAAATACGATCCCGAAAGAGCGCCCCAAACCGGTACAAGTAGTTGTTGGCGGTGAAATTGAAATTGGTGATTTAGTGAAATTTACCGATAGTGAAACCATTGGTCAGGTTTTAGAAATTAACCGCAACGAATTGATTTTGGCTATAGGCGATTTACGATCGACTGTTAAAAAGAACCGTGTTCAAAAGGTGAGTAACCGGGAAGCTAAAAAAGTAGTTCAAAGCAGTGCAAATTCTTTTGCTGGGCGAATGAATGATGCCGTATCGGGCTTTAGGGCGGAACTTGATCTTCGTGGAAAACGTACGGAAGATGCCCTGTTTGAGGTAGAGAAATATTTAGATAAGGCCATTATGCTTGGTTTTCCATCTATTAAACTGATTCATGGCAAAGGCGATGGGATTTTGAGAAAAATGATCAGGGAATACCTACGCAAGTATAGCCAGGTAAACCGGATGGAAGATGAACATGCTGATAGAGGCGGAGATGGGATTACTTATGTATATTTGAATTAATCGTGGTGCCAGATGTTAGTTGTGGTGCAGGATGTTACCATCCGGCACTAAATAACATTTTTTTTGAAATCCGTCAGATGGTAACATCTGACTGCACTCTAAACTTGATTGGGAATCTAATGCCTTATTAATACTTGAGTCTAAGATCCTCCGCATGCGCGAGTATGACGATAAAGAGTAAAATACTCGTGTAATCGTCATTTCGACCGCAGTGGAGAAATCTTTAAATATGATGTTAAGCACCTTTAAAAGATTTCTCGGCTGCGCTATGCTTCGCTCGAAATGACGTCCGCCCAGTAAAACAATAAAACTTTATCAGTCGTAACGTTGTTATTTTTAAAACGTTACGACTATGAAAACAATATTACTCTGCTTGTTTGTAATGCTATTCGTTACAAATTGCAAAAAGAACGGTAGTGATGATAATGACGATCCAGGTACCTTACCAGATGTAGAATTAAAATCAAAAGTAGTTGTATCAGGACTGAGCTTTCCCTGGGAAATGGTGTATGGTCCAGATAATTTCATCTGGTTTACTGAAAAAGCGGGTAAAATTAGCCGTTTAAACCCTTCCAACGGACAAGTAATACCCTTACTTACCATAACTGATGTACGCACAAACGGAGAAGGCGGTTTGCTTGGAATGACATTACATCCCGATTTCACCAGTAATCCTTACGTTTATGTAATTTATGGCTATGGCAGTACCTATAAAGCTAAAGTGGTACGTTATACTTACGGCGGTGGAAATTTAACGAGTCCGCAGGTTTTATTGGATCAGATTCCTGCTGCTTCTATACATAATGGTTCACGTTTATTGATCAGTGGTGGTAAACTTTTTATCAGTACGGGTGATGCTTCCGATACTGCTACTCCACAAAATGTTAATTCTTTAGCTGGTAAGATTTTAAGAATAAATTTAGATGGTTCTATTCCGGCAGACAATCCTTATCCAAATAACCCGGTTTGGTCTTTGGGGCATCGTAATGCACAAGGATTGGTTCAGGTAGGGAATAAAGTTTTCTCTTCAGAGCATGGACCTGATTCTGATGATGAGATTAATATCATCGAAAAGGGAAGAAACTACGGATGGCCAAATATTAAAGGTTTTTGTAATGAAAGTGGAGAGCAGTCGTTTTGCAGTTCGAGCAATGTGGCAGAGCCATTAATTACTTGGACACCAACCATTGCACCTAGCGGTTTGGCTTATTACAATTCAGATTATATCCCACAATTTAAAAATTCTTTGTTATTGGCCGTATTAAAAGGGACTAAATTAATGCAGCTTAAATTAGATGATGCACAAACCAAAATTACCGGAACGAAAGATTTTTATGTAAATACTTATGGCAGGATAAGGGCCGTTTGCCAATCGCCCGAAGGGAAAATTTATATCTGTACCAGTAATGGGAGCGATGATAAAATTGTGGAAATTGCTAAATAAGCTTATTTCTTTTTATTGCCAGGGCACTTTTTACAACGTTTACCCTTCTTAAATTTTTCACAACATTTTTTATGCTCAGCCGTGCAGCTGAAAATAAAACCCATGCCCTTTTGAAATTCAGGATCGGTGGGTAATATGAATAGACTTTCTTCTCTCTCGTAAATCATTGCAACACAAAGGTAATAGTTATTTAGATTAATTCCAATTACTTAATATTCCTGGTAGATTTAAAAATTTTAAATGCTGCGATTTTGAAGGCAATTTGTAATTTAGCGAACTAACCAAAAAATTCATAAAATGATAAATAAAGTGGTATCTGGAGCTGAAGAAGCGATCAAAGATATATCAGATGGTGCTACCCTCATGCTCGGTGGTTTCGGGCTTTGTGGTATTCCGGAAAATTGCATAAATGCTTTGGTGAATAAACAGGTGAAAAATTTAACCTGTATTTCTAACAATGCAGGTGTTGATGATTTTGGTATTGGTTTAATGCTGAAACAACGTCAGGTTAAAAAAATGATTTCTTCGTATGTAGGTGAAAATGCTGAGTTTGAAAGGCAATTGCTGAGTGGTGAACTCGAGGTAGACCTTATCCCACAGGGCACCTTAGCCACCCGTTGTCTTGCCGCCGGATACGGTATGCCTGCAATTTTTACGCCTGCAGGTGTAGGTACTGAAGTGGCAGAAGGTAAAGAAGTCCGCAATTTTGATGGCAAGGATTATTTAATGGAATATGCATTTGATGCCGATTTTGCTATTGTTAAAGCCTGGAAAGGAGATACCGCAGGGAATTTAATCTTTAGATCTACCAGCCGGAATTTTAATCCGGTGATGGCCATGGCGGGTAAAGTAACTATTGCCGAGGTAGAAGAGTTAGTGGAAGCTGGCGAATTAGATCCGGATTATATTCATACTCCTGGTATTTATGTTCATCGGATATTTCAGGGTAAAGATTATGAGAAAAGAATTGAACAGAGAACAGTAAGAACAAAATCGTAATGAAGAAAATAATTTCAATCGAAGAAATGGCCATGTTTTTATTGGCAATATTTGCCTTTTCTAAATTGTCATTTCATTGGTGGGTATTCCCGGCACTGTTGCTTGTGCCAGATTTAAGCATGCTGGGCTATCTGGCAGGCCCAAAAGTTGGTGCATGGTTTTATAACATCGTTCACCATAAAGCGATAGCCATATTAATTTTCTTGATCGGGTTTTATTATCAGTTACCCGTATTGCAGTTATCTGGCATCATCTTGTTTGCCCATTCTTGTATGGATAGGGCATTAGGTTATGGTTTGAAATATGGCGATGCATTTAATCACACACATTTAGGCTTAATAGGAAAAAATAAATAAATGGCATTTTCAAAAGAAGAGATAGCACAGCGGATTGCTAAAGAAATAAAAGACGGATACTATGTTAACCTTGGTATAGGCATACCCACTTTGGTTGCCAACTACATTCCAAAGGGGATTAACGTAGTGTTACAGTCAGAAAACGGTTTATTGGGCATGGGACCATTTCCTTTTGAAGGAGAGGAAGATGCCGATTTAATTAATGCAGGGAAACAAACCATTACCACTTTGCCAGGATCGTCTATTTTTGATTCGGCCATGAGTTTTGGGATGATCCGTGCACAAAAAGTAGATTTAACCATTCTGGGGGCTATGGAGGTATCAGAAAATGGAGATATTGCCAACTGGAAAATTCCAGGTAAAATGGTAAAGGGAATGGGCGGAGCGATGGATTTAGTGGCATCAGCCAAAAATATTATTGTTGCCATGCAGCACATTAATAAAGCTGGAGAAAGCAAATTGTTGACAAAATGTACTTTGCCTTTAACCGGCGTAAAATGCATCAAAAAGATTGTAACTGAACTGGCAGTTTTGGATATTCTACTTGAAGGTGGTTTTAAACTTTTAGAACGTGCGCCAGGTGTAAGTGTTGAATTTATACAGCAATCTACAGCGGGGAGATTGGTAATAGAAGGAGAGATTCCTGAAATGAGATTGGATTAGATTAGTGGTTTGTGGGGACACAAACCACGGCGGTTGAGCGAGCCGTCATTCCCGCGCAGGCGGGAATCTTAATGCACACTGTAAACGCTATCAAGGCATTACGATTATTCATAAGTTTTCATGTTTTCAACGGCATTCATGAGCACTTTCGTGGTTCCCAATCATTTACCAATAACAGATTCTAAAATTGGCGTCATATCGACCGAAGCAAATGCGGAGTGGAGAGACGATTTATCTTACCTGTCACCTAGCTCCTTTGTTTTTCGCTAAAACTGACCTTTGAGAACAACGATTCCTCGCAAAAAAAGAAGTCAAGTTTTTTAAAAACTTGACTTCTTTGATGTTACTGTATATCTACCAGAATACTATTTCTTAAATCGTTCGAAATATCCTCCGTAATGGCAATAATTTCATCGGGCTCATTGGTGTTATTCATTACCACCTTATTACATTGTTCGCGGTAAGGTAATAAATATTCTTTATAAGCCGGAACCACATGGTTATGCCATTTATATAACACATCGTCTTCAGGGTAACCCCGTTCTAAACCATCACGTTTTATACGGCGATCTAAAGCTACCTGTTCATCTGCATCAACAAAAATGGTATGATCTAACAACGCGGCAATTTCTTTGAAGTGGAGGATAAAAAGGCCCTCTACAATAATGATTGGTGCCGATTTAATTTCTAAAATTTTAACTACGGCTAATGGGTTATTGAAGTTATATTCTTTTTTGTAAACTACTTCTCCGCTGGTTAATTGTTTAATGTCTCTCAAAAACTGTTCACTATCAATGGTAGATGGAAGGTCGAAATTGTATAACTTGTTCTCTTCCTGTGTCATCTCGCCCGCAGGGATATAATAATCATCCTGCGAAACAAGTGTTACTTCATCTTGTTTAAAATGATGAAGAAAGCAGTTTAAGAAAAATGTTTTACCCGATCCGCTACCACCGGCAATACCAATTATAAATGGCTTTTTGTTCAAACTCATTGAGCACTATATGTTAAATTGCAGAAAAAACGTTTGTCTAAAGCGCCCAGTGAATCGGCTACAGCTTTAGTCATTACAATTATAACATCTTTTGTGGATTCGTTCTCTGTAAATTTACCAACAACTTTGGCAAAGGTAGTACGGTTGGTCATCGGGTTGGTAATCTTAATTACCCTGCCCACAGGTGCCGTACGGTGTAAAACCAGCATTTTTGTGCCATCCAGGTCCTGGTCTGCAATCCAAACGGCAGTTCCTTTTTCTTCGATCTGACTTAAACCATATACACTCGGATCGCGGCGAAGTTTAGGGTCTTTAACCATCGTACTGTCTGGTTCATTTTCCTGTTCTTCTTTCGATAAATCATTTACTGATTTAGGTTGTGGCGGTCTGGGAATAATCAGTTTCTGATCAACTTTAATCGCATTATCCTCCAGTTTGTTTGCTGTTCTGATCTGATAAGCGGTTAAATTATATTTTTTAGCAATGGTAAAAATGTTTTCTCCCGTAGCTACGGTATGGATAAAACTCTCTTCTTTCGCTGCTGGTGCTTCTTTAACTTTGGCCTCTACCTCTTTTTCTTTGGCTTCGGCCTGCTTTTCTTTCGGAACCTGAACATCTGTAACTATACCTCCAGGCACTTTTAAAACCTGACCTATGGTAATGGCATTATCAGGTAAGTCGTTCAGTTTTCTAATCTGGTAAGCGGTAATGCCATATTGTTTGGCGATGGTGAAGATGGTTTCGTTTCTTAAAACGGTATGGGTGCCTGCAGCATCCGGAGATTTGTTTTCCTGTACAGGTTTTTCTTCGGCAGCAGCTACAACTTTGTTCTCATCGATATTTTTGGTTGCCGGGATTTTAAGTTTCTGACCGATACGCAGATTGTTTCCAGAAAGGTTGTTGGCTTTTTTTACTTCTTCAACAGTAGTGCCGTACTTCTCTGCAATTTTTCCTAAAAACTCTTTAGGCTGCACCGTATGTTCGATCATGGTCTGATCTGACGGTTGGGTGTTCGCTACTACAGTCTCGGTATTGTTTTTTGCCGGTGGTGTTACCGGTGCTGCCGCACTGGTTTGTTCTGAGTTTTTTGCAGGGATTTTTAAAACCTGGCCAATACTTAAATTATTTCCGCTTAGGTTGTTTAAAGCTTTAATCTCATTTATAGTAGTACCATATTTTTCGGCCAACATGTTTAAATTTTCTTTTGGCTTTATGGTGTGTTCTATCACATTTGAGGCTGATGCACTTTGTGCGGTATTTGACGAACCATTAGCCGTAAAAGGGATATTTGTAGGTACCTTGATAATTATCCCAACCTGAAGGTATTTGTTATCATTAAAGGTCATAATATCTTTAGGCGAAACATTATACCTTCTTCCTATAGAATAATAAGTGTCTTTTGCTACAGTTTGGTGAACGATCAGTTTTTTGCCTTTATTGTTTTCTACACCGATAGAGTCTCTTGCTGTGTTGGCTTTGGCATTTGCAATGTTTAAGGCAAATAACATTACAGCAGATAAATATATTTTATGCATTTATTTATATGTAAATTTCTAAGTCAAAGGGAGCAATTATACGAATAATATTGTTAACCATCTTAAGTTCTGTTGTTCGTTTTTAAGTAAAAATAAGATGAATTAACTTCGTAATATCATTATGCTATTCATTAACAAATGTTTATAAAATGGTTATTTCGTACAACATTGAATATTAAACGATCTAATAAATAAGGTATTGTTTAAAAGACAAAATTGATCAAAACTTTTATAAATTTGGGTTGTTACGTAGACATTAAAATACATCATAAATAATAAAAAAAATGGACGCTAAAGAAATAAGCTTAAACGAAAAAGAAGTTAAACCAGTTGTAGATCTTTTAAACGATTATTTGGCTAATTATCATATTCATTATCAAAAATTAAGAGGTTGCCACTGGAATATTAAAGGGCAGAACTTTTTTACATTACATGTTAAGTTTGAAGAATTATATACTAATGCACAATTAACCATTGATGAAATAGCCGAGCGTGTATTAACCTTGGGTAAAGCACCGCATAGCCGTTTTGCTGATTATATTAAAGAATCTAAAATTAAAGAGATTGATACCATTGGGCTTAAAGACCTTGATATGGTTGATGCCATTTTAGATGATATGGCTGCATTGATCGAATTAGAAAGAGAACTTTTAGAAGCCACTGATGCTGCCGGAGACGATGGTTCTAACGACATGGTTAACCGTTTTATGCAATTTAAAGAGAAAAACACCTGGATGTTACGTTCTTTCGCAGGGAAAAAATAATACCAAAAATTAGGTAAAAGCCTCGTGTAAGTAGCTTTATTGTAAAATCTGCTTATATGAGGCTTTTTTGTTTCTAAGAAAATCTAATTATTTATCTTTGGGCATGGCATACAAAAGTTTAGCAGAATGTGTATCCGATCTTGAAAAGCACGGTCATTTAATCAGAATAAAAGAAGAAGTAGATCCCTATTTAGAAATGGCAGCCATCCATTTAAGGGTTTACGAAAATAAAGGACCCGCTATTCTATTTGAAAAAGTTAAGGGAAGTCCTTTTCCTGCTGTTTCAAACTTGTTTGGAACTTTAGAACGATCAAAGTTCATTTTCAGAGATACTTTACCAAAAGTACAGCAGTTGGTAGCCTTACGGAACGACCCCATAAAAGCGTTGAAAAACCCTTTCAAATATGCGGGGTCTGCCATGTCTGCCTTATCGGCCTTGCCACTTAAAACACCTTCGGCAAAAAGCAAATTTTTAAAAACAAGTATCAGCCAGTTACCTCAAATCGTAAACTGGCCTATGGATGGTGGCCCTTTTGTTACCATGCCGCAGGTTTACACCGAAGATATAGATAAACCTGGTGTTTTAAATGCAAATCTGGGTATGTATCGCATCCAATTAGGTGGAAATGATTATATCCAAGATAAAGAGATTGGGTTGCACTATCAGATCCATAGGGGGATTGGCGTGCATCAATCTAAAGCCAATGCACTGGGCCAACCCTTAAAAGTGAGCATTTTTGTTGGCGGACCGCCATCGCATCCTTTAGCAGCGGTGATGCCTTTACCAGAAGGATTATCGGAAATGACTTTTGCTGGTGCATTGGGCGACAGGCGTTTTCGTTATTTTTACGATGACGAAGGTTTTTGTATTTCAGCTGATGCCGATTTTATTATTACAGGTACGGTTTATCCAAACGAAAATAAACCGGAAGGACCTTTTGGCGACCACTTAGGTTATTATAGCCTAACACACCCATTTCCTTTAATGAAGGTACACCATGTATATCATAAAAAGGATGCGATATGGTCGTTTACCGTGGTTGGTCGCCCACCACAGGAAGATACTAGTTTTGGTGCCTTAATTCATGAGATTACAGGTTCGGCCATTCCGCAGGAAATACATGGTTTAAAAGAAGTTCATGCAGTTGATGCTGCTGGTGTTCACCCCTTACTTTTTGCCATTGGTAGCGAACGTTATACCCCATATTTAAAAGCTCGCAGGCCTCAGGAAATTTTAACCATAGCCAATCACATTTTAGGGAAAAACCAATTGAGTTTGGCTAAATATCTGTTTATTGCTGCCAAAGAAGATGACCAGCATTTAAGTACGCATCATATTGAAGCATTTCTTACCCATATTTTAGAACGGATCGATTTAACAAGGGATGTTCATTTTTATACCAATACCACAATTGATACGCTTGATTATAGTGGCGATGGATTAAACAGCGGATCAAAAGTTGTAATTGCAGCGGCAGGGGATAAGCGACGTGAACTGTGGGATAGGATTCCGGAGGGGGTGACATTTAGCGATAGTTTTTACCAACCAAAAATTGCCATGCCTGGCGTGTTAGTTTTAGAGAGTAACAAATATTTGAATCCAGAGAAAACGGCTGCTGAAATTGCATTGTTAAATATGGCTTTAATCGATCAGGATATATCTGGTCTGCCATTGATTATTTTGGCTGATGATGCTGAGTTTACCGCTGCAAATATTGATAATCTGGTATGGGTGGCTTTTACCAGAAGCAACCCTGCAGCAGATATTTATGGCATTAACGACTTTACCATCAATAAACATTGGGGCTGTAAAGGCTCGCTGATTATTGATGCCAGGAAAAAGCCCCATCACGCACCTGAATTGATTAAAGATGAAGTGGTGGAAAAAAGATTGGATATTTTGGCTCAAAAGGGTGGAAGCCTGCATGGAATAATTTAGTTGAATAATTAAAATAACAAAAGATTTTTAAGCATACATACGCTATGCTTTCAACATCGCGGTCAAATAATTTTATTGGTGCTACTTTGTGTATTTGCAAAGGCACAAGACCATAAACTCGATAGTGTGGCTACAAACCTGAACAATTATGGTTTAAGTAAGCTCATTCGAACCTCTTTGTACATTTTAATAAGAACATATACCCCCAATAACCATCAGGTTTAGTTGGTGAAAGCACCAGCCAGTAAGTGGATACCTAAACATCCAACAAATTACTTCTGCATGGGCTCCGCCATTCAAAATTCTGTCTGATCGGTTAAACAAATCAAAGTTTATTAACGTATTTACGATGATTGTAACATTTGTGTTAATTTCTGGTTAATACGTGTTAAAATCATCGTTCTATCTGGCTTTTTATAAGCCTAATTTTGGTCATACTACTAACTAAACAGAATACAATGACCAAATTAAAGATTACTTTGTTCACTTTGACCATGCTCTGTTTCATGCAGATTTATGGTCAAACGTCGCTGGTTAGCGGCAAAATTGCCGATGCATCGGGGCAGCCAATTCCAGGTATATCGGTAAAAGTTAAAGGAACCGCTGTTGGCGCCTCTTCCGATGCGAAGGGGATTTTTTCAATTAAAAGTGCAAATCCGGCTACACTGGTTTTTAGTGGCATTGGTTATACAACCAAAGAATTTGCTTATAATGGGCAAAGCAACATCACCATCACATTAAATGAAGACCAGCAAAGCCTGAATGAGATTGTAGTGACTGCACTAGGTGTAAAGCGGGAAAAACGTAACCTTACTTATAGTTCTCAAGAGGTAAAAGGCGATCAGATTACCCAGTCGAAAGAACCCAACCTGGTAAATGCATTGGCAGGTAAAGTTTCTGGTGTGCAAATTACCAGTTCGTCGGGTACGCCAGGTAGTTCATCGCGTATCGTAATCAGGGGTGCTAATTCTTTTTATGGCAACAACGAAGCTTTGATGGTAATTGATGGTATTCCGGTTAACAATGATGAGACCGGCAACCTCAACTCCGGTCCCGGTACCAACCGTATTGCCGATCTTGACCCTAATATTATTGAAAGTATTAATGTGTTAAAAGGTGGTGCAGCAACAGCGTTATATGGATCTGATGGTGCAAAAGGGGTGATTATTATCACCACTAAAGCCGGTAGCCTGAATAAAAAGCCTGGTATTAGCTTTTCTTCCTCTTTTTCAATGGAGAAACCGCTGTTACCAGAAATCCAGAATAAATATTCTCTTGGCTCAAATGGTGTATATTTTGATGGTGTGAACCAAAAAACTAGTACTTCTTGGGGGGCAAGGATGGATACCTTAAAAATTAACGGCCAGCCTGCGCAGGTATATGATCAGTCTGATTTATTCTTTAAAACCGGAAAAACATATACCAACACAGTAGCCGTAAATGGGGGTGGGGCTTACAACTCTTATTTTATATCGTATACCAATTTTGCGCAGGATGGAACGGTACCTACCACTTCTTTCGACCGGAATACCGTTTTTGGGAAATTCACCACGCAAATTATTAAAGATCTGAATGTTACTTTCTCTTTAAATTATGCCAATACCAAAAACCGCCGGCTACCTGAAGGTTATGCTTTAGAAAGTCCGGTGTGGACCATTTTTTCTGCGCCTGTTTCTTATAACCTGCAACCTTCGGTAAACCCTGATGGAAGTCAGCGTTTATACCGTTTCTCGCGCAATAATCCTTACTGGGTGTTAGATAATATTAGCAATACATCAGTTGTTAACCGTTTTCTGCCCACATTTACAGCCGATTATAAACCCTTAAGCTGGTTAACCATTACTGAACGTTTTGGTGCCGATGTTTATGTTGAACAGGGCAAATATCATGAATCGTTACTCTCGGTTTCGAACCCTAATGGCCGGATTGTAAACAGAAATAGCAATTTCAGGCAATATAATAATGACCTGATCATCGGTGCCAACAAAAGTTTTGGCGATTTTACCATCGATGCACTATTGGGTAACAACATATTATCAACCTATAGTGAAACTGCCAATGCCAACGGCCTGGGAATAACCGTTCCGGGATTTGATAATATCGGATCTACATCAAATATACAATTTACGGAAACAAGTTATCTGACCAGAAAAATAGGATTCTATTTACAGTCCAATATCGATTATAAAAAATTCTTAATCCTCTCCCTTACCGGAAGGTACGACGGCACTTCGGTACTGGCCAAAAACAACAGTTTTTATCCTTATGGTTCTGCTGCTACAAGTTTTATCTTTTCCAATTTCTTTTCGAAAGGACTTTCTGATATCATGAGCTTTGGGAAATTAAGATTATCCTACAGTACAGTGGGGAATGCCAGCATTGGGCCATATAGCCTGCTTACGCCGTACGAATCACAGACGGTAAGAAACATTGCCTTTCCCTATCAGGGGCAGTCGGGCTTTTTGATCAGTCAAAACCTAGGCAATCCGAACCTAAAAAATGAACGGATCAACGAATTTGAGATCGGTTTAGAAACAGGTTTCTTTAAAAACCGTTTAAGCCTGGAGGTTACCTATTTCGATAAGAAGACAAAAAACGGGATCATTCCCACTGTAGCGCTGGCACCGTCAACTGGGTTTAACTCCACGAGTGCAAATACAGCCTTAATGCGCAACAGCGGTATCGAGCTGCTTTTAAATGCAAAACCCATAAAAACGGAGAATTTTAGCTGGGATTTGACCTTGAATTATAGCAGGATCAGAAATAAGGTTCTTTCGATCAACAATAATCAGGAATACATTAGCAATGGGTTTACCGTTATTTTTATAAACCAGCCATATGGGGTCATCTATGGTACCCGTTACGCCAGAAACAGTGAAGGAAAACTGTTAATCGGTAATGATGGACTGCCATTTGCTGCAGATGAACAAGGCATAATCGGTGATATTAATCCAGATTGGATGGGCGGTATTGTTAATAATTTCAAGTATAAACAGTTTACCCTTAGTTTCTCTTTTGATATGAAAAAGGGAGGCGACATCCAGAACAATGTTGATGGCTATGGCTATTTCTACGGCACACCAAAGGTTACCGAAGACCGTGGTCCACGTGTTGTTGAGGGGGTAAATGCGACTACAGGTTTGCCGAATACAGTGTCTGTTTCAGGACAGGCCTATTATCAGCGGGCCAATGGCGTACTGGAATCAGTTATCCAGGATGGTACTTATGTAAAATTGAGAAATGTTAGCATAGGCTATAACCTAAAACCAACATGGCTGCAAAAAACACCTTTCAAAACTATTGGCTTGCAGGTTACGGGTAGAAATTTGTGGATATATGCACCACACTTTACAGGTGGGGATCCAGAAGTAAGTTCTTTTGGTTCTTCAAACGGATCTCAGGGGATCTATTCATTCTCAACCCCAACATCCCGTTCGGTAGATTTCAGTTTAAGATTAACATTATAGGCCCCAATACATAAAAAGAATCAACATGAAAAAGACATATTTCATTTTAAGTTTTGCATTTATGATGGCTTTTGCCGGGTGCAAAAAATACATAGATGTTAACTATGACCCCAACAGACCGATAGATGTTAAAGAATCGCTCATGTTACCCCCTATACAAATGCTGATTTCGCAAAATATCAATGCATCCGGTGATGGGAATTTAAGTGTAGTGTTGCAGCAATACCTGCAGGTAATGGCACTCAACCAGGTAGCCCCAAATTTTGGTACTTATCAGATGTACAATATTGATATGGACGGTGACTGGAACAACGTATACGTGCGCACGCTGAACAACTTAAGTCTCCTAAATTTAAAAGCAGCTGCAAACGGCAATTTTAATTATACTGCGATTTCTAAAATACTCACTGCGTATACTTTGGGCTTCGCAACCGATGCATGGGGAGATATTCCCTACAGTCAGGCTTTCAAGGGAATTGATGTAGCCAATCCTACATACGATACCCAGCAACAAATATATACCCAGCTACAGCGCTTGTTAGATGATGGGATTGCAGATATCGGTCGTAATGCTGGTTTAGCGCCTGGCAGTGACGATCTGATGTACGCGGGCGATATGGCAAAATGGAAAAAACTTGCCTACACCTTAAAGGCACGTTATTACATGCACCTGAGTAAAGCACCTGGAAATACAGCTGCTGCGCAGGCTCAGCTGGCTTTGACTGCACTAACTAATGGTATGCAAAGCAACGATGATGATGCTAAAACTGCTTTCAGTGGTGCAGCAGGGGCGGAAAATCCGTGGCAACAGAATTTTCTACCGGGTACTACATTTGTGCTTGCCAACACCTTTGTTGATGCTTTTACCACCAGAAACGATCCAAGATTAAGCAAAATGGTTAAACCCGCCAAACAAACCGGTTTATATACGGGCCGGCAGATTGGTTTAGACGAAATTGGAAGTCTGGAAGCTTACTCCATTCCTGCCGATTTTTACGCAGGTGCCAATGCCAACAATTATCTGGTAAATTATACCGAGGCATTATTCATAAAAGCCGAAGCTACGCTGGTGGTATCGGGTTTTGCAGCTGCAGAACCTATTTATCAGGATGGAATCAAACAGCACATGACTAAGGTAGGGGTGAGCACAACTGATATGAATACTTACATTGCTTCTCGTGGGACACTTAATAATACAAATGCGCTCCGTTTAATTATGGAAGAAAAGTCGATTGCAAACTTTCTTAATGCTGAAAATTACACAGATTGGCGACGTACCGGATTCCCTGCTTTAACCAAAGTTAAAAATGCACTCTCAGAAATTCCGAGAAGGGTACTTTACCCAAATACCGAAATTACAGCAAACCCACAACCGCAACAAAAGGCTAAACTTACCGACAGGTTATGGTGGGATGTTAATTAAATAGACGCCAGTTAGTTAATAATACTGGAGGTTGTATCATAAGTTGTGATTCCATTCGAACTTGTCACATTGAGCTTGTCGAAATGCTTTGCGAGGCGTTTAAAACAGGTCCTTCGACAGGCTCAGGATGACAATTCTATATTTATGATACAGCCTCTTTTTTGTTGTAAAAAAAAGCGCCGGTTTTCTGGGAGAAAACTGACGCTTCTTAATGATGTAAAAGTAAGTTATGATTAGAATCTTACACCAAAAGTTAAGAATACATTATTTCTATTACTTTTAACATCTGCAACAGGTTCTGTATAATCATCTAATAAATAAGGACTCGAGCTGAAATTTGTTTTATAGTTCTGATACGCTAAATCGAAATAATAGTTGTCTATACGGTATCCAAGGCCACCAGTGTAATATTGACCCTGGTAAAATTTATTGTCGCCGCCTTTAACACCGTTTCCATTTACACCATAACCAGCTCTTAAGCTAAACTCGTTAGTCACTTTTACTTCTGCACCAACTCTGTAGTTAATCGCTTCTTTATAAGACTCTTTGATGAAAGCATTATTATCGTTTATCGTATTGCGGTCATATCCATCAACATCTGAAAAACGCATAGAAGCATAATCTACATAATCAACATCTGCTGATATTAATGCTGTACCAGCGATTACGTAACTAATACCCGCAGAAGCTTTTAATGGTGTACGTAAGTTATAACTGAACGTGTAATATTTAGTTGGGTTATTTGAGTTAGAAGGTGCATTTGTTGCATTTCCAGCTAAATTTGCTTGTAAAGTCTCACTTGTATTATCTTCAATATTCATCCAGGTTGGGGTCTGGAAATTTATACCAATTCTTAATTCATTCACCGGTCTGAAAATCATACCCAGTTTCAAGTTAAATCCACCACCTTTGGTTTCCTGGTTTCTGAAATGGTTTAAGTTATAGTTTTCGTTTCCGGTATACGCAGGGATTGGTAGACCATCATCAAAAGTGTTCACAATACCTGATTCGGTAAAAGTTGCATCACTGATGTATTTTACATTAACAAAACTAGCTGTTGCACCAATATAAACCTTGTTGCCAAAGTTCAGGGCACCTGCTACGTTAAATTCTGATGTGGAACCTAATCTGGATTCGTCCCAGTTTTGTTTGAAACTCGCATTGTTATAAGGCTCTGCAGAATATCTGTTTGGGTAATTAGGCGCATTTTTATTAATTAAATAACTATTGTACGCATCGCCAGCTATCGAATTTTCAATCCCGCTACTATTGGCCTGGTCTACATAAGAATCTCTTATAGAGCTATTGTTATTCGTGCCATTATAACTGATGTTATTTAAGAAATCGTTGTTACGTGTATAACTTAAACCAAATACCGTACTTACCAATCCTTTATTTACATCAGCGCCTTTCATTTTAGCTGCAGGACTATAAAATACTACGCCAATATTATTCAGGTTAATCTGACTTTTACTTGCTTTCGTATTATTGCCTAAATAAGCACTGTTATTAGAAACTGAATTAAATTCTGGTGTAAGACTAAATTCTGATTTCGTGAACAGGCCTAATCCGGCAGGGTTTGCATTAATTGAGCCAATATCACCACCAACACCAATCTGCGCGCCACCCATTCCTTTAAATCGGGCTGTGCTACCATAATTGGTTTGAGAGAATCGGAACGCATCTGGTGCATAACTTTGGGCGTATGACGTTCCCATAGCAGCTACTGTAGCCACTAGTGAAGCTAAAATATATTTTTTCATGTTGTGTGTAAATTTAATTAACCTCTTCCTGCTCTAGATGGTCTTGATCCACCACCGCCTCCGCCGCCAGTAGAACCACCGCCGCCGCCATTTGATGGTGGAGGTGAATAAGTAGGTCTGCTTTCAGTTCTTGCAGGTTGTTGTGGTGTATAGTTCTCGTTTCTGGTAGGTCTGCTGCTTTGTGTACCTTGAGGTGCATAGCCGTCGTTTCTGGTAGGTCTGCCGCTTTGGTTGTTTTGACCCTGCGCATAGCCCCCGGCTTGGGTTCTCTGAGGTCGGCCAGCATTATTGTTTGGCGCATAACCCACACCATTTGGATTGGTTACGCCAGATCTGCTCGGTCTGCCAGAGTTTCCGGCACTTGTATTGCCACCATATCTTGGTACGCCTCTATCATTACTTCCTGGTCTTGGTCTGTAAGAACCCCCTCTGTTGGTGTAAACACCACCACCATAATATCCGCCGCCGATACCCCAGCCACCGCCATAGTATCCACCGCCCCAACCATAACGGTCATAGTAGGAGTTAGGTCCCCATGAATTCCAACCGTAAGGATTATTCCATCCATAACCAAAGTTTCCATAATAGAATGGATTGCTCCAGATACTGCCATAACCAAAGCTACCACCCCAGCCACCTAAGCCGTATCCGCTGTTCCAACCTAGTCCGTAACCCAGGTAGTTCGAAGGACCATAACTGTTTCCATAATAATAATTGTCAAAATAAGGGTCGTAATAGCCCTGAAAGCTGTAACCATTATAAAAACGGTTTATTCTAGACGAGTAATCCATATCGTAATAAGGATTACTGGTTCCGTAATATTCATCATATTCTTCTTGTCCCTGAGTTTGGTCTTGTGTTTGCTGACGTTGTGAAGGAAGAACGACTTCGACCTCTCTAGCTTTTGCTACAGAGTTATAAACATCATCAGCTGGCTTAGTTTGAGCCAATTTTGATGTAGAGCATGATGCCACCAACCCTGCAGCGGCAATCATAACAATGGGTAAAAATTTAATTGGTTTCATTGTGTTTATATTTAGTTGTGTGTGTTCACGAATTTAATAAAACAGTTCCAAAAGTAAAAATTATTAACTATTTGTTTAGTCAAAAACGGATATAAAATAATTGACATTAATTGTTAATCTTTTGTAGGCATAAATTTATAAATTTGCCGTCGGATTTTACACTTTTTAACATACAAATTACGTTCCAAATACATAACATGAGCAAAGAAATTACAAGTAGAGAAGCAGATTATTCCCAGTGGTATAATGATATTGTATTAAAAGCAGATTTAGCAGAGCACTCTGCTGTGCGTGGTTGTATGGTTATAAAGCCAAATGGCTATGCCATATGGGAAAAAATGCAGGCTGTTTTAGATAAGATGTTTAAGGATACAGGACACCAGAACGCCTATTTTCCATTATTCATCCCAAAGTCATTTTTCTCTAAGGAAGCTTCTCACGTTGAGGGTTTTGCGACAGAATGTGCCGTTGTTACACATTACCGGTTAAAAAATGACGGCAACGGAAATATTGTGGTTGATGAAACGGCGAAATTAGAGGAGGAATTAATTGTTCGCCCAACTTCCGAAACCATTATCTGGAACACCTATAAAGGATGGATCCAATCGTACCGTGATTTACCATTACTGATCAATCAATGGGCGAATGTGGTAAGATGGGAAATGCGTACCAGGTTGTTTCTACGTACAGCCGAATTTTTGTGGCAAGAAGGGCATACCGCTCATGCTACAGCAGAAGAGGCGATCGAGGAAACGGAACGTATGTTGCATATCTACGCCGATTTTGCAGAAAATTGGTTAGCTGTTCCGGTCATTAGAGGTCGTAAATCGCCAAATGAAAGATTTGCGGGTGCTTTAGATACTTATTGTATTGAGGCCTTAATGCAGGATGGCAAAGCTTTACAGGCAGGTACATCTCACTTTTTAGGTCAGAATTTTGCCAAAGCTTTTGATGTTAAGTTTACGGGTAAAGATGGGAAATTAGATTATGTTTGGGCTACTTCATGGGGCGTTTCTACACGTTTAATGGGTGCATTAATTATGGCGCACAGTGATGATTCAGGATTGATTATTCCTCCAAAATTAGCACCAATTCAAGTGGTTATCGTTCCGATTTATAAAGGAGATGAAGATTTAGCCAAGATATCAACTTATGTAAATGAATTAACCATGCGTTTAAAAGGCATGGGGGTTTCTGTTAAATATGATGATAGAGATACACAGCGCCCTGGATTTAAGTTCGCTGATTATGAGTTGAAAGGTGTGCCAATCCGTATTGCCATTGGTGGTCGAGATTTGGAAAATAAAACAGTCGAAATTGCCCGTAGAGATACCAAGGTGAAACAAACTGTACCTCAGGAAGGATTGGATATTTACATCATTAAACTACTGGAAGATATTCAGCAAAGTATGTTTAACAAGGCATTAGCTTATCGTGATGAGCATATTACTGAAGCTAACAGTTATGAAGAGTTTCAGGAATTGTTAGATACCAAAGCCGGTTTTATTTCAGCACATTGGGATGGAACATCAGAAACGGAGCAAAAAATAAAAGACGAAACAAAAGCGACTATACGTTGTATTCCATTAGACAACAAATTGGAAGATGGTGTTTGTATTTATTCAGGAAAACCATCTATACAAAGGGTATTATTTGCAAGAGCGTATTAGTAAGTCCTGAGTCGTGAGTTCGGAGCCGTAAGTCTCCTTGCAGACGTTTTAAAGATAAGTTTAGAGTCGCTAGTTAAACGTTTTGAAACTTCTGACTAACGATTTTAATGTATTAATTAGATATGAGATTTGAGACATTAGATTTGAGATTTAGATTTCATCTCATGACTCAAATCTCACATCTCAAATCTAAAAAAAAATGAAATTCGCAACTAAAGCTATACATGCGGGTCAAGAGCCTGATCCAACAACGGGTGCTGTAATGACGCCGATTTATCAAACCTCTACCTATTGGCAAAAATCTCCTGGAGATAACAAAGGGTACGAATATTCGAGAGGAACAAACCCAACACGTAAAGCTTTGGAAGATTGTTTAGCTGCTTTAGAAAATGCTAAATATGGTTTGGCTTTTTCAAGCGGAATGGGTGCAACAGATGCCGTATTAAAATTATTGCAACCAGGCGACGAAGTGATTACCGGGAACGATTTGTACGGAGGTTCGTACCGGATCTTTACCAAAATCTTTACTAAATACGGAATCAAATTCCACTTTCTGGATCTTTCTAAGCCGGAAAATATATTACCGTACATCAATGATAAAACGAAATTGGTTTGGATAGAAACACCTACCAATCCTACCATGCAGATTATCGATATTGAAGGGGTAGCAAAAATTACAAAGGAGAAAAAATTAATCCTCACGGTTGATAATACATTTGCATCGCCTTATTTACAAAACCCGATCGATTTGGGTGCTGATATTGTGATGCACTCGGTAACCAAGTATATTGGTGGACACTCTGATGTAGTTATGGGTGCTTTGGTAACAAACGATGAGCAATTGTATAAAGATCTTTGGTTTATTTACAATGCCTGTGGTGCAACACCAGGTCCGCAAGATGCTTTTTTAGTTTTGAGAGGAATTAAAACACTTCATCTTCGAATGAAAGCGCATTGCGAAAATGGAGAGCGTATTGCACATTATTTAAAAACACATCCAAAGGTTGACAAAATCTATTGGCCGGGTTTTGAAGATCACCCCAATCATGATGTAGCTAAAAAGCAAATGCGTGGTTTTGGTGGTATGATTTCGATTACACTAAAAGGTGCTGACTTGCAGAAAACATTTAGGATTTCGTCTAATTTCAAGGTGTTTACGCTGGCAGAATCTTTAGGTGGCGTAGAATCTTTAATTAATCACCCTGCTACCATGACTCATGGCTCTATCCCGAAAGAAGAAAGAGAGAAAGTAGGGGTTACCGACAACTTGCTGCGTTTAAGCGTAGGGGTGGAGGATATCGATGATCTTTTAGAAGATCTGGCAAATGCATTAGCATAATATT
Source organism: Pedobacter sp. W3I1 (assembly GCF_030816015.1). Taxonomy (NCBI): domain Bacteria; kingdom Pseudomonadati; phylum Bacteroidota; class Sphingobacteriia; order Sphingobacteriales; family Sphingobacteriaceae; genus Pedobacter; species Pedobacter sp. W3I1. Next base: position 3,910,772 of record NZ_JAUSXN010000001.1, on the reverse strand, counting down.
TAGAGCGGGCAGATAAAATATTTGCCCGCTTTTTTGTAAAGCAAGCCCTATTCTAAATTAATAGTAGTCCGGCTTTACACTAAATCTTTTTTGTGAAGTTGCTGCTTTATTAAAGTATTGAAAACAAAAAAGGATACCGTTTCAATCCGGTTTAAATGGCAACAATTGTGCTGCTATTTACGTCTTAAAAGAAGCTAACGATGCAATTTCTGGAGTTAAAGAATTTTCTTGATAGTAAAGTTGAACAATATAATCAGCCTAATTTTATAGCAAACGATCCGGTTTGTATTCCTCATCTTTTCGAAAAAAAACAGGATATAGAAATTGCAGGTTTTTTTGCTGCGGTTTTAGCGTGGGGGCAGCGGAAAACAATTATTAATAAATGTAAGGAACTGCTTGGCCGGATGAATAATGCACCTTATGATTTTGTTTTAAACCATACGGATAGTGATTTGAAGCGTCTGCTGAATTTTAAACACCGTACCTTTAACGATACCGATTTACTTTATTTTATTTCATTTTTTAAGCAACATTATCAAAATTTCGACAGTTTGGAGCAGGCATTTGTACCAAAGCAAGATGTTTTTAGGTCTGAATATTTAGCAGTTTCATCAATAAAACCTGAAATAACATATGCCTCGGAAGTATGTTACGCTGATGAGCTTAACTTTTCCATAGAGCAGGCATTGAACCATTTCAGGCAGTATTTTTTCTCTTTAGAAGATTTTCCTCACCGGACGAAGAAACACATTTCCTCGCCAAAGCAAAAATCTACCTGTAAACGTTTAAATATGTTTTTGCGGTGGATGGTTAGAGTAGATCAAAAAGGTGTCGATTTTGGTATCTGGAATACACTTCAGCCAAAAGATTTAATTTGCCCCTGCGATGTGCATGTAGATCGGGTGGGGCGGTTACTTGGACTAATTAACAGAAAGCAGACCGATTGGTTAACTGCAATTGAATTAACCGAAAATCTGAAACAGTTCGATCCTTCCGATCCGGTGAAGTATGATTTTGCTTTATTTGGCTTAGGTGTAGAAAAGTTACTTTAATTTTTCAAAATTAAGAAAAGTCAAAAAAAAATTCTTTTTTTGATTCAATCTTCTTATACTTACATATAGTCCTGCTTCATTAGTAGGATTGCGTCTATCCAAATGTCTTGCTATGATCGCAGTTAACTTATCTGATGAAGATAGATGGAAGAAATACAATAATTTTTCTCCACTGGTATCAATTTTTAAAAAATTTCACCCGCTTAATGATGAAATAGAAAAGCGGATCAATCAGCACACATTCCCAATCAGCTATAAAAAGAATAAATATCTTGTTTCGCCGGTAGATCGTAACAAGTTCCTTTTTTTAATTGTTAAAGGTGTAGTTAGGGGTTTTATTAAAGATGGGGATAACGAGATTACCACATGGATTGCCAAAGAGAATGAAGTGGTAGGTACCATACGCAATTTATGGATAGATAGCGATTCGGAAGAGTATTTACAGGCATTAGAAGATGTTGATTTAGTTGCGATCCCGCAAGTGTTATCAGAATACCTTTACGAAAATTTTCCTGAGGCCAATATTGTTGGAAGAAAGATGATGGAGTTATATTACCGTTCGGCAGAGGAGCGTGCTTACCTGTGCCGGATTTCATCAGCCGAGAAAAGATACAAACGTTTTTTAATCTCATTCCCTGATTTAATTAACCGTGTTTCTTTAAAACATATTGCTTCTTTCTTAGCCATCAGGCTCGAAACATTGAGTAGGATTAGGGCTAAGATTTAATTCTTTTAAATTCGATTTTATTTTCTTGTTTTTTTAAGTAAAGGGTTTAGGATTTTAACAGATCCTAAGCCCTTTTTGTTTATGTTTGAAAACAACATTTACGTGTATAATCAGTAGTATAAATACTACATATTATTATATAGTTGTTGATTAATATCAAAAAAACATTTCGTCAATTGGCAATTGTCTGCCAGCATAGTAAAAGTTAATTTCTTTTTTTATTCGCTTTGTAGTATTGTTGATACAGTTTTTGACAATTTAAGTACAAAATATGTTGGCAATATCATGGTTTTTTGGCTCTTGCAGACTTGTGAAAAATAACATACTTTTGCGGCCCTTAAAAACGGCATTTTAAAATAGTCTCTATCTCTTCAAAAGTGTTTTATAATCAGCGTATAAACGCTGTTTTTTACTGCATCCTGTAAAGAGAATTTTTTATTGGAAAAAACCTTTTTAGGAAGATTTTGTGCTCATCGGATGAGGTTATTTATATGCAGTGATTACCCTATTATTTCCAAGTGGAAAATGAATAAAATTATACAACGCTTTCTCTTCTGTTTTCAAAAAGAAACATGTTTTAAACTAATGACATTGTCGTTATTTTTACTGGTTTTTAATTCTTCGGCTACTGCACAAACCTACAAGAAACACTATATAGCCCCTGCACCGTGGCAATACTTTACTGTTGCTAATGAACTTGTTGTTTCTACACTGAGTACAACACCGATTTCTGTTACCGTAAAAAAAAGTGATGGAACTTTAATAACCACTTTAACGAATGTTGTTGCCGGATCTCCTGGCCGTTACCGTTTTACGGGCAGTGTTACCAGTTTTCCTTATTTTTCGTTAAATACAAACGTTAATGCAGCGGGGTTGATTGTAGAATCGACGGCTGCGATAAATGTAAATATCCGAAATGTGGCTTCTGATGCTACAGACGATGGTTATATAAAAGGCAATGCATCTTTATTCAGTTTCGGTGATGCGGCCATAGGAAATAAATTTAGGGCAGGTTATTACCGAAACGGAGAGATTTATACCAGCAACAACCCAAATTACAGTACAAGGCAGCATAAGCCTGTTTACAGTGTAATGGCAATTGAAAATAATACAGTTGTAAATATAAACGGTGTAGCTACTACTACATTGAATGCTGGTCAGAGTTACTTGTTTAGCGCCAATATGGGGTCGTTAGTAGAAACTTCTGGTCCTTCGGTAATGAATACAAGCGCACAGTTTGATGCACCTACAGTAAGCACAGCTTGTTATGATGGAGCATCAAATCCAGTGCCTCCTATTACTGCTTTAGGTAATGAATATATCGTTGTAAGGGGTGGCGGAAATAACATTTCTGAGCAGACTACAATCATTGCCTCTGAGCCAAATACGTCTGTAACCGTTTATAATTTTAATACTGCAGGTGTTTTACAGAGTACCAACACTTACAACCTCATTGCCGCCGGAAGCTTTGTGAGTTTTCCAAATGGAGTTGCAGGTACTACAGCGGGTAATGGACAAGAGGGATTGCAATATTCTTCTACCAAAATAGTAGCGAACAAAAATGTTGTGGCTTATTCGGGTACAGCTTCTGGCTGCGAAGTTGATATTGCCACTTTGGCACCAATTTCTGCCTGTGGTGGATCCAAAAAAGTTGAAACGATGAAGTTTAGGGCACTTAATGAAGCTACTGATCTGCCTTATTTCGCTTATATCATTACACAGGATCCGATTGCTAAAGTATTGCTTTCAACTGATAACCTTTATGCCAACAAAGATATTGAAACTATTACTGGGGTGGGGATAAGAAGGCAAATGGGGTCAACAGGGCAATATTTGATCGATTTTACTAACGATAATATTGGTAAACCGAATGTGATTAGCTTGAGCAGTACAGCGAGGTTAACTGTTAATATGGTTCAACAAGGGGCTGGCTTTTCAATGTCAAACTTTCTTTCTCCTTTTCCGGAAAAAGCGCTAAAACCTACTTATACACAGGCAGATTGTGCTTCGGCATTGCTTAGTGCAGACCCAAGCAGTGTTGCCCCGTTCCAATGGTATCTTAATGGCACAGCGATTACAGGCGCTACAAGTAATACTTATCAGGCACCTGTTTCTGGTACATATACGGTCACGTCGCAATTAGACTGCGGCATTAGTGCCCAATCGTTACCAATAACCATTGCCTTATGTAATGTTGATTTGATTTTAACCAAAGCAGTTGACAATACATCACCGTCAAAGGGAGGGACAGTTAATTTTACCATTACAGTAAAAAATTCGAACCTTGCCTCAGGTACGGTTACTGGTACTGGTAATGCGATAGGCGTTTCGGCAACCGATTTACTTCCTTCCGGATATACTTACGTTTCAAATGTAGCTGCTACCGGAACATCTTATGATCCGGCTACAGGTTTGTGGTCGATAGGTAGTATGAATGCGGGGCAAAGTCTTACGCTAACTATAACGGCTAAGGTTAATAATTCTGGAAATTATAACAATATAGCAACCGTAACCGGATCTCAGGCAGAACCTGTATTGTCGAATAATACCGCTTCTGCTAGTGTTACACCGGTTGACATTTCATTAACATCGGCTTCGGGAACAGATGCGCAATCCATTTGTTCGGGAGCTTCTACTACGGCTATTCAATATCAGATTACAGGAACCCCTACCATTTTAGTAAAAGGTCTGGGTGCTTCGGGTTTAAGTTATGGAACTACTACCGCTGGAGGAAATACCATTTTAACCATTGATGCAGGGACGGTATCCAATGCTGGTGATTATAATTATACAGTAAGAGCAACTTATGGGTCTCCATCTGCTACGGTTATTACTACAACAGGGTCTATCATGGTTAGTCCTCAGGTAACTACCCCTGTTTTTGCTTTGGGTGCTACTTCATCCCGCTGTCAAGGCTTCGGCACACAGACCTATTCGGCAACAGCCAGCAATGCCACTGGAATTACTTATAGCATTAGTCCTGCAAATTCTGGTGTAATTAATGCCAATAGCGGTGCGGTAACCTGGTCGTCTGTTTATAGTGGTACTGTTACGATTACAGCGACTGCTGTAGGTATATGCGGAACTAAAACGGCAAATCATACTGTAACTATTAATTCGACCGGAACGATCAGTGGGGCAGGTACCGTATGCTCTGGTTCAAATGGTACATTGACATTATCTGGTGCACCCTCAACTGTTGTACGTTGGGAATCATCAACTGATAATGGTATAAACTGGACAACAATTGCAAATACGACAACAACTTTAAATTATACCAATATTACTGTTACTACGCTTTATAGAGCCATTGTTTCTGGCGGAGGTTGTACCAATGCCGCTTCGGGAACTGCAAATGTAACAGTAACACCTCGTCCGGTAATTGCCAATCAAACTTATTACATCTGTAAAACAGGTAGTTTTGCTTTTGCCCCAATTGATGTGCCTAATGGAACAACCTACACATGGTCCAGTCCAACGCTTTCTTCTGCAAATATTACCGGTGGAACCGCTGGTGCTGATCAGCTTTCGATAGATCAAACCTTAACCAATTCAGGTACAACGCTACAAACGGCAACCTACACGGTTACGCCTACTTATTCATCGTGTGCGGGTAATGCTTTCACGATAACGGTATATGTGGTGCCTACACCTAATGCTTCAGCAACCGGAACGGCCATTTGTTCAGCATCCGCATTTAGTATTATGCCAAATAGCAATGTAAATGGAACAACTTATACCTGGACGGCTGCTTTATCAAACGGAACAGCCTCTGGGTTTTCGAATCAATCTACTGCGGTTACGGCGCCAATTTCGCAAACCTTAACAAACACCTCTGGAGCTGATGCTACTGTAAGATATACTGTAACGCCAATTTACAATGGTTGTAGTGGAGCAAGTTTTACTTTCGATGTTATTGTAAGGACGGCTACGCCAGCACCGACTGCAAGCAATCAGACTTTCTGCGAAATCTCAAATGCTACTATTGCCAGTTTAGCTGCAACAGGAACATCTGTTAAATGGTATACGCAGGCAACAGGTGGAACGGCTTTGGCTTCGACTACAGCTTTAGCCAATGGAACTTATTATGCGAGTCAGACTTTAAATAGTTGTGAGAGTGTAACCCGTGCACAGATCACGGTAACCATTACGGCTACACCAGCGCCGACTGCAAGCAATCAGACTTTCTGTGAAATCTCAAACGCTACTGTTGCCAATTTAGCCGCAACAGGAACATCTGTTAAATGGTATACGCAGGCAACAGGTGGAACGGCTTTGGCTTCGACTACAGCTTTAGCCAATGGAACTTATTATGCGAGTCAGACTTTAAACAGTTGTGAGAGTGCAACTCGTGCACAGATTACTGTAACGATCTATCCAACACCAAAAGGATTTAATGATGCCTGGACTTTAGATTGTGCAGGAATTTTTAGTTATAATATTCAAACATTAAATATCAATAATACTGCTAAGGGTGGGAATTCAGTTCCAGCATCATTCACCTGGACGGTAAATGCAAATGCTAATGTAACGGGGGCAGCTAATGGATCGGGCAATACAATCACTCAAACTTTATTCAATACGAGTAACAGTATCCAAACAATCGTGTATACTGTAACGCCAAAAGCGACTGTAACAGGTGCGTGCATTGGTAATGCATTTACTATAACCGTATCTGTTCCAGTGTGCTCGTCGATATCGATTACCAAGTCTGCAGATGTTTCCTTGGTTAATAAAGCTGGAAATATTATCAATTACACCGTTACGGTAGCCAATACCGGGAATGCAAATCAAAATAACATAATAGTTAGCGATCCCTTGCTTGGAGGTAATTTAAACAATCCTACGAAAATCGGAAATACAGATAATATTTTAGAAAAAGGCGAAACTTGGACCTATAATGGATCTTATACTGTACTTCAATCAGATTTAAATAACAATGGTAATCCAACCAATAACACTGGAAAGATTACCAATACCGCAAGTGTTAATACCACCGAGCTACCGACTGTTAAGACAGCAACAGCTGATGTTAACATTGTTTTAAGTCCGGCGGTTACTTTGGTGAAAACAGGAACATTAAACGTTAATGGAAATTCGATTAGTTACCTGTTTACCGTAAAAAATACGGGTAATGTAACTTTGAATAACTTGGTGGTAACAGATAGTAAAGTTACAAGTGCAATAATATTGGCTGCCACAACACTGGCGCCTGGAATGAGCACAACGGCTACAGCTTCGTACACGATTTCCACTGCGGAAAGGGCCACTGGATCAGTTAGTAATACGGCTACGGTTAATGGAAAAGATCCGTTAAATGGCAATGTTTCTGATGTTTCGGGTACAACTGAGGGCAGCGATACGCCTACTGTAACCAATACTGGCGTTTACGCTGTTGATGATGAAGGAACTTTGAGTGCAGTAACCGGTGGTGTTGCGGTTAACAATGTTTTGGTTAACGACAAAGTGAATGGTAACCAGGCTACTTTAGTTAATGTGACCATCTCTCAGGTTTCGAGTTCAAATCCTAACATATCTATTGATCCTGCTACGGGAAAAGTGAATGTGCTTCCGGGTACACCTGTTGGAAATTATACATTGGTTTATCAGATAGAAGATAAAGCAAATCCTGGAAATGTAAAAGAAGCAACTGTTACGATCCATTTGGTTACAGGCGTGATATTAGCTGTTAATGATAGTGGAAGCGCCAATAGCTTTACCGGTGGAACGGCGATAACGAATGTTCTGGGTAATGATACTTACAATGGTGGTGCACAAGCAAACTTATCTAATGTGACCATTACCAACGGTACAAACGACAGCAATGGTAAAGTAACCCTTGATCCAGCAACAGGAGCGGTAAATGTCGCAGCAAATACTCCTGCTGGCATTTATACTTTAACTTATACGATCACCGATAAACTGGATGCTTCGAAAACTTCTACTGCAACGGTAAAAGTAACGGTGGTTTCTGGTGCTTTATTGGCTAAAGATGACGCGGGTACTTCAAATTCGGTAAGTGGTGGAACGGCGGTTGCGAATGTTTTGGCAAACGATACTTACAACGGAACTTCAACCGCTCCGACCTTAAGTGATGTCACCATCACCAACGGTACGAACGACAGCAACGGCAAGGTAACACTTGACCCTGCAACGGGAGCGGTAAGTGTTGCCGCAAATACACCTGCAGGCGTTTACACTTTAACTTATACGATCACCGATAAACTTGATGCTTCGAAAACTTCTACCGCAACGGTAAAAGTGACGGTAGCTTCCGGAACTTTATTGGCAAAAGACGATGCAGGTACTTCAAACTCGGTAACAGGAGGGACAGCAATAACAAACGTGCTTTCGAACGATACTTACAATGGAATGGCAACAGCTCCAACTCTTTCTGATGTGACCATCACCAACGGTACTGATGACAGCAATAGCAAAGTAAGCCTTGACCCAACAACGGGAGCGGTAAGTGTTGCTGCCAATACACCTGCTGGTGTTTATACTTTAACTTATACGATCACTGACAAACTGGATGCTTCAAAAACGTCTACTGCAACGGTAAAAGTAACGGTGGCTTCGGGTGCATTATTGGCTAAGGATGATGCAGGTACTTCAAACTCGGTAACAGGAGGGACAGCAATAACAAACGTGCTTTCGAACGATACTTACAATGGAATGGCAACAGCTCCAACTTTGGCTGATGTCACCATCACCAACGGTACTAATGACAGCAATGGCAAAGTAAGCCTTGACCCAACCACGGGAGCGGTAAGTGTTGCAACAAATACACCTGCTGGCGTTTATACTTTAACTTATACGATCACCGATAAACTGGATGCTTCGAAAACTTCTATTGCAACGGTAAAAGTAACGGTTGCTTCAGGTGCATTGCTTGCAAAAGACGATGCCGGTACTTCAAATTCTGTAAGTGGTGGAACGGCGGTTGCGAATGTTTTGGCAAACGATAATTATAACGGAACTTCAACCGCTCCGACCTTAAATGATGTGACCATCACCAACGGTACAAACGACAGCAATGGTAAAGTAACCCTTGATCCAACAACAGGAGCAGTAAGTGTTGCTGCTAATACACCTGCCGGCGTTTACACTTTAACTTACACGATCACCGATAAACTGGATGCTTCGAAAACATCGACCGCAACGGTAAAAGTTACGGTTGCTTCAGGAGTTTTATTGGCGAAAGATGATGCAGGAACAGCTAACTCGGTAACAGGTGGAAACGCAGTTGCGAATGTTTTAGCCAACGATACTTATAACGGAACTACAACAGCTCCAACCTTAAATGATGTGATCATCACCAACGGTACAAATGATAGCAATGGCAAAGTAACACTTGATCCAACAACAGGAGCGGTGAGTGTGGCTGCCAATACCCCAGCCGGTGTTTACACGCTAACTTACATCATTACCGATAAACTTGATGCTTCGAAAACTTCGACTGCAACGGTTAAGGTTACGGTTTCTTCAGGAGCTTTATTGGCTAAAGACGATGCCGGTACTTCAAACTCGGTAACAGGTGGAACCGCAGTTGCGAATGTTTTAACAAATGATACTTACAACGGAACTTCAACCGCCCCAACTCTTTCTGATGTTACCATTACTAAAGGAACAAATGACAGCAATGGTAAAGTAACACTTGATCCTTTAACAAGGGCGGTAAGTGTCGCAGCAAATACACCTGCTGGCGTTTACACTTTAACTTATACCATCACCGATAAACTGGATGCTTCAAAAACTTCGACTGCAATGGTAAAAGTTACGGTTGCTTCAGGAGTTTTATTGGCTAAGGATGATGCTGGAACAGCCAACTCGATAACAGGTGGTACCACAGTTGAGAATGTTTTAGCAAATGATACTTACAACGGAACTTCAACCGCTCCGACCTTAAATGATGTAACCATCACCAATGGTACTAATGATAGTAACGGTAAAGTAGCACTTGATCCTACAACAGGGGTGGTAAGTGTTGCGGCGAATACCCCATCTGGTGTTTATACTTTAACTTACACGATCACCGATAAACTGGATGCTTCGAAAACTTCTACCGCAACGGTTAAGGTAACGGTTTCTTCAGGAACTTTATTGGCGAAAGATGATGCAGGAGCAACCAACTCGTTAACAGGTGGTACCGCAGTTGCGAATGTATTGGCAAATGATACTTACAACGGAACTTCAACCGCTCCGACCTTAAATGATGTAACCATCACCAATGGTACTAATGATAGTAACGGCAAGGTAATCCTTGATCCTACAACAGGAGCGGTAAGTGTTGCAGCCAATACCTTGGCTGGTGTTTATACGCTAACCTACACCATCACCGATAAACTGGATGCTTCAAAAACCTCTACTGCTACAATCAAAGTAACTGTGGCTTCTGGAGTTTTATTGGCGAAAGATGATGCAGGAACAGCTAACTCGGTCACAGGTGGAACCGCAGTTGCGAATGTTTTGGCAAATGATACTTACAACGGAACTTCAACTGCTCCGACCTTAAATGATGTGACCATTATCAATGGAACAAACAACAGTAATGGCAAGGTAATCCTTGATCCTTCAACGGGAGTGGTAAGTGTTGCGGCGAATACCCCATCTGGTGTTTATACTTTAACTTATACTATTACCGATAAACTGGATGCTTCGAAAACATCGACCGCAATGGTAAAAGTTACGGTTGCTTCAGGAGTTTTATTGGCTAAGGATGATGCCGGTACTTCAAACTCGGTAACAGGCGGAACAGCAGTTGCGAGTGTTTTAGTAAACGATACCTACAATGGAACTAATGTTGCCCCAACTTTGGCTGATGTCACCATCACCAACGGTACTAATGACAGCAATGGCAAAGTAAGCCTTGACCCAACAACGGGAGCGGTAAGTGTTGCAACAAATACACCTGCTGGTGTTTATACTTTAACTTATACGATCACCGATAAACTGGATGCTACTAAAACTTCTACTGCAACGGTTAAGGTTACGGTGACTTCAGGAGCTTTATTGGCAAAAGATGATGCAGGAACAGCTAACTCGGTAACAGGTGGAACCGCAGTTGCTAATGTATTGGCAAATGACACTTACAATGGAACTTCAACGTCTCCAACTTTAAATGATGTAAGCCTTTCACAAGTTTCCACAACAAATTCTAATGTAACGCTTAATGTTGCAACCGGACAGGTAGATGTAAAACCAAATACAGCAGCAGGCGTTTACACATTAGTTTACCAAATCGTAGATAAATTAGATGCAAGTCAATCCAAACAAGCTACTGTAACCATCACGGTCGCTGCACCTATATTCGCTGCCACAAACGATTCAGGAAATGCAAACGGCTTTGCCGGAGGAACAGCAGTTGAAAATGTATTGGCTAACGATACCTACAATGGCAATCCAGCAACATTAAATGATGTGAAATTAAGTCAGGTTTCAACTACCAATCCGAATGTTGCTTTAGATGTAACCACTGGGAAAGTGAATGTTGCACCGAACACTCCGGCAGGAACCTATACTTTGGTTTACCAGATTGAAGATAAACTGAATCCAGGTCAGACTAAAACGGCTACTGTAACCATAACGGTTGGTGCACCAGTATTGGCTGCCACAAACGATTCAGGAAATGCCAACGGCTTCACCGGCGGAACAGCAGTTGAAAATGTATTGGCTAACGATACCTACAACGGTAATCCAGTCACATTAAATGATGTGAAATTAAGCCAGGTTTCAACTGCCAATCCGAATGTTACTTTAGATGTAACCACTGGAAAAGTGAATGTTGCACCGAACACTCCGGCAGGAAACTACATTTTGGTTTACCAGATTGAAGATAAACTGAATCCAGGTCAGACTAAAACAGCTACGGTAACCATCACGGTTGGTGCACCTGCATTGACTGCCACAAATGATTCAGGAAATGCTAATGGCTTCACCGGCGGAACAGCTGTTGAAAATGTATTGGCTAACGATACTTATAACGGCAATCCAACAACATTAAATGATGTAAAATTAAGTCAGGTTTCAACCAGCAATCCAAATGTTACTTTAGATGTAACGACAGGAAAGGTTAACGTTGCACCGAACACTCCCGCAGGTACTTATACTTTGGTTTACCAGATCGAAGATAAACTGAACACAGGTCAGGCAAAAACAGCTACTATAACCATTACGGTTGCTGCACCTGCATTGGCTGCGGTAAACGATTCAGGAAATGCAAACGGCTTCACGGGTGGAACGGCTGTTGAAAATGTATTGGCTAACGATACCTACAACGGCAATCCAGCAACATTAAATGATGTAAAATTAAGTCAGGTTTCAACCAGCAATCCAAATGTTACTTTAGATGTAACCACTGGAAAAGTGAATGTTGCACCGAACACTCCGGCAGGAAACTACATTTTGGTTTACCAGATTGAAGATAAACTGAATCCAGGTCAGACTAAAACAGCTACGGTAACCATCACGGTTGGTGCACCTGCATTGACTGCCACAAATGATTCAGGAAATGCTAATGGCTTCACCGGCGGAACAGCTGTTGAAAATGTATTGGCTAACGATACTTATAACGGCAATCCAACAACATTAAATGATGTAAAATTAAGTCAGGTTTCAACCAGCAATCCAAATGTTACTTTAGATGTAACGACAGGAAAGGTTAACGTTGCACCGAACACTCCCGCAGGTACTTATACTTTGGTTTACCAGATCGAAGATAAACTGAACACAGGTCAGGCAAAAACAGCTACTATAACCATTACGGTTGCTGCACCTGCATTGGCTGCGGTAAACGATTCAGGAAATGCAAACGGCTTCACGGGTGGAACGGCTGTTGAAAATGTATTGGCTAACGATACCTACAACGGCAATCCAGCAACATTAAATGATGTAAAATTAAGTCAGGTTTCAACTACCAATCCGAATGTTGCTTTAGATGTAACCACTGGAAAAGTGAATGTTGCACCGAACACTCCGGCAGGAAACTACATTTTGGTTTACCAGATTGAAGATAAACTGAACCCAGGTCAGACGAAAACAGCTACTGTAACCATTACGGTTGGTGCACCAACATTGGCTGCGACAAATGATTCAGGTGATGCAAACGGCTACACAGGTGGAACGGCAGTTGAAAATGTATTGACTAACGATACCTACAATGGTAATCCAGTAACATTAAATGTTGTAAAATTAAGTCAGGTTTCAACTGCCAATCCGAATGTTACTTTAGATGTAACCACTGGAAAAGTTAACGTTGCACCGAACACTACCGCAGGAACCTATACTTTGGTTTACCAGATCGAAGATAAACTGAACACAGGTCAGACAAAAACAGCTACTATAACCATTACGGTTGGTGCACCAACATTGGCTGCGACAAATGATTCAGGTGATGCAAACGGCTACACAGGTGGAACGGCAGTTGAAAATGTATTGGCTAACGATACCTACAACGGCAATCCAGCCACATTAAATGATGTAAAATTAAGTCAGGTTTCAACTACCAATCCGAATGTTGCTTTAGATGTAACCACTGGAAAAGTGAATGTTGCACCGAACACTCCGGCAGGAAACTACATTTTGGTTTACCAGATTGAAGATAAACTGAACCCAGGTCAGACGAAAACAGCTACTGTAACCTTTACGGTTGGTGCACCAACATTGGCTGCGACAAATGATTCAGGTGATGCAAACGGCTACACAGGTGGAACGGCAGTTGAAAATGTATTGGCTAACGATACCTACAACGGCAATCCAGCAACATTAAATGATGTAAAATTAAGTCAGGTTTCAACTACCAATCCGAATGTTACTTTAGATGTAACCACTGGGAAAGTGAATGTTGCACCGAACACTCCGGCAGGAACCTATACTTTGGTTTACCAGATTGAAGATAAACTGAATCCAGGTCAGACGAAAACAGCTACGGTAACCATCACGGTTGGTGCACCAGTATTGACTGCCACAAATGATTCAGGTGATGCAAACGGCTACGCAGGTGGAACGGCAGTTGAAAATGTATTGGCTAACGATACCTACAACGGCAATCCAGCAACATTAAATGATGTAAAATTAAGCCAGGTTTCAACCACTAATCCAAATGTTAGTTTAGATGTAACAACTGGAAAAGTTAACGTTGCGCCAAACACTCCGGCCGGAACCTATACTTTGGTTTACCAGATTGAAGATAAACTGAATCCAGGTCAGGCAAAAACGGCTACTGTAACCATAACGGTTGGTACAAGTACAATTTTGGCCAAAGACGATGCTGGATCAGCAAATGGTTTTACGGGTGGTATAGCTGTTGAAAATATCCTGGTTAACGATAAATATAATGATGTTTCAGCTGCGACTACAGCTACCGTTGTAATCAATCAAATTTCAACTTCGAATCCAAAAATTAACATTGATCCGGCAACCGGAAAAGTAAATGTTACGGCAGGAACGCTTCCTGGAGTTTATACGCTTATTTATCAGATTAGCGATAAACTGGATGCCGGAAAAACTTCGACAGCTGTTATAACCGTAAGTATCCCGAACTGGATTACCGATCTTCAGATCAACAAGACAGCTAATGTAACTGCTGTTGAAACAAATGGTGATATCAGCTATACCATCACGATTAAAAACAACGGACCTGCTACGGTATTAAGCGGCGAATCCATCGGATTGATAGAAAATCTTCCGGCAGGATTGGAAAATGTAAGCTACAATGCAATCGGCGGAACTTATAGCTCAACCGGAAAAACCTTTACTCTTACAGCAGACCTGTTGGCTGGCCAACAGGTAAGTTTAACCGTTAATGGCCGTGTTGCAGCAGCATTTTCCGGAACAGATTTAGTAAACAGTGTGTCGTTGAGTTCAACCGCCAAATCAACAGATCCTGAAAATATAAATAATCAATCAACCGTTACCACGCCTATCATGAAAGGCAAGGTAGCATTGGTTAAAACAGGTACACTAAGTGCAGATGGCAACAGCATTACTTATACTTTTAATATTACCAATATTGGCGATGTAATCTTAAATAATGTAGTGCTGATTGATCAGAAATTAGCATTGAATAAAACATTCTCTACGGCATTGGCGGTAGGAGCAAGCTTTACCTACAATCAGGTTTATACGCTTTCACAAAGTGATAAAGATGCCGGATCAGTAAGTAATACTGCTTCGGTAAGTGCTAAAACACCTGCCGGAAATACCATTACCGATATTTCTGGAACGGCAAGCGGAAACGATAATCCTACGGAAACACCAATTTCAAATACTTCTTCACTTACTTTTACAAAAGTAGCCAGTGCTGTAGGAATGAAAATTGGCGAATCGATCGATTATAACTTCACCATTACCAATACAGGAAGTGTTACGCTAAGCAATTTAATCCTGAGTGATGCTGCAGTTGATGTCGGGTCAATCAAACCGGCAAGCATTGCAACTTTGGCTCCGGGTGCAAGCGTTAATGTTACGGCAAAACATACTTTAACACAAATTGATATCAACCAGGGATCGTTTACCAACCAGGCATCAATAAAATTAACTGATAATAAAGGCAATGTGATTAACCAATTGTCTGATGACCCGTCTACACCAGCACCAAATGATGCTACGGTAACCAAATTAACGCCATCGCCAGGTTTCACCTTAACCAAATCGGCAACAAACAGTGCAACCAAGGCCGGCGATGTGATCAATTATAACATTATATTCAAAAACACGGGGAATGTAACTTTGACCGATATTACATTAGTTGACGCAAATGCAGATGCCGGCAGTTTAACACCTTCGAATATTACTTCAGTATTGCCTGGTGCTACCATAAATATCACGGCTAAACATACCGTAAAACAAAGTGATGTAAATGCTGGTGGTTTCAGTAATCAGGTAAGTGCAAACGTAAAAGATCCGAAAGGAAATGCGATCGTGAAAGTATCCGACGATCCATCAACTCCTGCAGCAGATGACGCAACCTTTACTACAATTGTAGCCAATCCATCAGTTAGGTTTACCAAAACATTTGCCAACAGTGCAGGTGTGGTTAAAGTAATTGAGTACAGTATCCAGGTAACCAATACGGGTAATGTTACGCTAACTGATATTGTGGTAACCGATGAGGGAGCCGATCTGGGTAGTATTACACCTGCTGCCATCAGTAAATTAGAACCTGCTGAAACCGCTTTGATTTTAGCCAGACACACCTTAACGCAGCCAGAAATTGATAATGGAAAGTTTATAAACCAGGCAAGTTTGGTTGCCAAATATTCGGGTGCTAATAAACTGAGTAAACTTTCAGATGATCCGAGAACCTTGGCGCCTGATGATCCTACGGTATTTCCTATTAAAGAAACGCCAGGCCTTACCTTGGTTAAAACTGGTGTTTTAAGTGCTGATGGAAATTCGGTTACCTATACTTTTACCGCGAAAAATACCGGGAATGTTACTTTAAGCAATTTCAGTTTGCTTGATCCAAAACTTTCATCAACAATTACTTTTACGCCTGCAAGTATCGCACCTGATCAAACCGCGGTGGCTACGGCCGTTTATACCATTACGCAGGCCGAGAAAAATGCAAGTTCGGTAAGAAACTCGGCTACACTTGCGGCTACCACGCCAGCTGGAACTTCAGTTTCTGATGTTTCGGGAACGGAGGAAGACAACGATTATCCTACTATTTTGGAATTGCCTAAAATTGTAAGTTCAAAAACTGTTACCGATGCCAATAACAACGGAAAGGCCGAAGCAAATGAGGTTTTAACTTATCATATTATTGTTAAAAACAACGGAAATGCTGCCAGAATGGGTGTCAAGATTACCGACGCAATTCCGGTTAATACTACTTATATAAGTGCGAGTGCAGATAATGGCGGATCATTAGTCGGCAATGTATTAAACTGGAACAATTTGACCATTCCTGCCAACGGACAGGTGCAGGTAAGCTTTAAAGTAACGGTTAATGCCATTATTCCTTCAGGTGTTTTAAGTGTGAATAACACCGCTACGGTAACCGATCCCGGAAATACCTCAACACCATTGAGCCCGGCTGTATCGATCCCTACAGATGGGATGCTGGAAGGCAGTAAATCTGTTGTTGATAGCAAAGGCAATAAAGATGGCAAAGCACAGGCCAATGAAATTTTGACCTATTCGCTTCAAATTAAAAATACAGGAGGCTCTGCATTAAATGGAGTGACTATAACTGATGAACTTCCTGCTGGCTTAACTTATATTCCTAATTCTGTTTCAGGCTACGGTACTGTTATGGGTAATACTTTGAAATGGACGATTAATATGCAGGCCAATTCGAGTACGGTATTAACTTTTGATGCGAAAGTTGCTCCAGATGTAAATAGCTACAATACGATAAAAAATGTGGCTATAATGACTGCTCCGACAGGAATAACCATTAAGCCAGAAGCGCTTATGGCCGTAGATAAATCAGCTGATTTAATGGTTACAAAAGAATTGGTAACCAAAGGCGATATTAAAACAGGTTCTGATGTAACCTATAAAATTACCGTAACCAATAAAGGCCCAAACAGGGCGACAGGAGTTACCGTTACGGATAAGCTTTCGACTATTATCGACGCGCCTAAAGAAATTACGGTTACCATCGGTGCAACAACTTATACCACCACAAGCAGAGATTTAGTATGGTTAGTTGGAAGTTTAGATTTAAATCAGAGCGCAACACTAACCTTTAAAGCAAGAACCTTAGCTGCTGGTGTATTAAACAACTCAGCAACAGTAAAAGCAGATCAGCCAGATCCAATATTAAATAATAACATGGTTCAGGCAGATGCAGCAACCATAACAGGCGATGATTTATTGATTCCGAACTTGTTTACGCCAAATGGCGACGGTATAAATGACACTTTCGAGATTAATGGCCTGGCCGAATTTGCGGAGAACGAAATCACCATTGTTAATCGCTGGGGTAACGAAGTGTTTCGTGCCAAAGGCTACCAGAATAACTGGACAGGTGAAGGTTTGAATGAAGGAACTTATTATTATTTGCTGCGCGCCAGAAAAGGTGGAAATAATGAATGGAAAGTGTTTAAAGGTTATATCACCCTGATTAGGGCATTTAAAAACTAATAGGGAAGAAAGTAATGAAGAAATTAATAATATTAATAGCAGGTTCGTTTTTGTTGCTTTCGCGACCAGTATCTGCACAGCAGGATGCCCAGTATAGCCAATATATGTTCAACGGGATTTATATCAATCCTGCTTATGCGGGGTATAAAGAAGTACTGAATGTGCATAGCTTTTACCGGAGCCAGTGGACAGGTATTACCGGAGCCCCAAAAAGCATGTCGCTGGCGGTAGATGCCATCGCTAACAGTGGTAATGTAGGTTTAGCTCTCCAGGTGGCGAGCGATAAACTAGGCGCACAGACCAACCTGAGCATTTACGGTAACTATTCTTACCGGATCAGGATGAATGATGATGGTAGCTCGCGATTAGCACTGGGCCTTGGCGTTGGAATGGTGCAGTTGGGTATAGATGGTGCACAGCTGAACCCGAACAACCCGGAGCCTAACCAGCCAGTTGGCATGCAGAGTACCATTGTGCCCGATGCAAGGGCAGGGGTTTACTTTGCTAACGATAAGTTTTATGCGGGTTTCTCGGCCGATAACCTGATTGCCACTTACATCGATATCGACCGTTATGCCTTTATCCCACAGCCAAAACCGCATTATTACCTCACCGCTGGAGCATTGTTTCCACTTTCGGAAGATTTTCAGGTTAAACCTTCTTTCCTTTTGAAAGACGACCGCGGAGGTCCAACGAGTTTGGATTTGAATGCATTTCTGATGATCAAAGATTTTATCTGGGTTGGCGGTTCGTACCGGACGGGAGTAAAGCTGTATGATAAAAGCTATTTACAGCGCGATCTTACGCCTAGGAATTCTGCCGTAGCAGCGATACAGATTTTTCCGTCAGAGAAACTCAGGATCGGTTATGGTTACGATTTCTCAATTGGTCCATTACAAGGCTATAGCGGCGGAACACATGAGATTTCATTGTCCTATTCGTTCATTAAGCAAAATGTGAGATTGGCAACCCCAAGGGTGTTTTAAACAAAACTGTAAACTTGTGTATTATAATATTTACACATTTAAAAGAAAAATTAAATACAATTGCGTACAAAAAAATAACTTTTTAGTAACTTGCAGAATATTCTTAAAATAATGAAAACAAAAAATGCCGTAAATACCTTTACTGTGCTCATTGCTGATGATCATGAGATCATTCGTCGTGGATTAAAAGGTTTAATATCAGACTTTTGGCCTGGTGTTGAAATCATTCATGCATCTACCTTAGCGCAGGCGCTTGTTGAAACAGAAAAATCGCCGAGTTTAATCATTATTGATGTAAACTTACCCGGAGGTAACAACCTTAAGGTAATCGATCAAATTAAATTGGTTCAGCCAAACGCAAAAATTTTGGTGTTTTCATCTTTGAATGAGAATATTTATGCTGTTCCTTATTTAAAGTCTGGCGCATCTGGTTACTTAACCAAAAATGCAGAAGAATCAGAAATTGTAACCGCTATTACTACGATTTTAGCTGGCAGTCGCTATTCGAGCAGAAATGTTAAGGAAAACATGTTCAACAGCATATTAGGTAACGATGCCGATAATCCTTTTACCAAACTTTCGGGTAGAGAACTAGAAGTAGCAGAACTACTGACAAAGGGGATTGGAGTGTTAGAAATTTCTAATCAGCTAAATCTTCAAATGGGTACAGTAAGTACTTATAAATTGAGACTTTTTCAAAAGCTGAAAATAAAAAGCATTATAGAACTAGCTGAAAAGATGAGTATCTATGAAAGATAAAAAGAGTATTTTACTCTTTTTATCTTTTTTAAGCCTTTTTATTTCTATCTATAGTACCAGGCCCACCTTCTCCTGACTCGTTAGGTGTGGAACCAGCTTGACCAAATTTATCAGAAGCACCCTTTCCGTTTTGATCGAAAGTGGCCTTTTCCTTTGAACTTCCTTTACTTTTACGCTCTTTCTCAGCTGTGTTTTTACTGTCTTTAGTCTTCATAAGATAAATATTTATTACTAACTCAACATTTAAAAACAGTCAAAGTTTTAATTAATTCTTTAGCTAGAGCTGAAATTTTAGATGAAATGATTACGTTTTTTAAGATGAATAAGTCATATAAAACCTAAAATTAGCAAACCAAGGGTATTTTAAACTAACTATATTCAGTATTTTGACCAACTATCCCAACAACATAATGAAGAAAATTTTATTAGGTACTTGCCTTTCTGCATATTGTTTATTTGCATTCAGTTTTTCGGCAAGTGCCCAGTATGCATTAAAAGATGCCGATAAGCAATACGAACTGTTCAATTACAGGAAAGCAATAGATTTATATGAACAAGCCTATAAAAAGAAAGAAACTTTACATGCTGCAGAACGTTTAGCAAGTACTTATACGCTGGTTTATAACTATAAGCAGGCCGAAAGTTGGTATGCTATTGCCGCTAAAATGCCAGGCAGTAACCCTGATAATATTTTAGGTTATGCCAAAGCCTTACAGGGCAATTCGAAATACAGCGAAGCGAAAGTCCAATACGTCAATTACATTGATAAAAAGAAAAATGTATCAGAAAAGCAGCAGACCGTTTGGATTACTTCTTGCGATTCGGCTTTGAAGTGGATCAGAAATCCAAAGAAAATTGAACTGATCAATCAAAAGGCCTTAAACAGTACGCAATCTGATTGGGGTGCGGTTAACTATCAAGGAGGAGTTGTATTCACTTCCGACAGATCAAATAGTAGATTAAATGTTCAGGAAAGCAAACCGTTTTTAAGATTCGACGGATCAAAAGAACCCGATAAAAAAGTATACGGTTGGACAGGTAACGGATACCTGAAACTATACATCAAACCGTCGCCAAACGATAGCCTTCAGTTGTTTCCTGTAAAAGCAGGTACCAGGTATCACGTAGGTTCGGCAAGTTTTACAGCCGACGGAAAAACCATGTATTTTACGCTAACCCGTATCACCGATGAACTGGAGCGCTTAAAAAAACAACCAACAACTGTTAATGTAGAAATTTTTAGCAGTACAAAAGGTGTTAACGGTATTTGGGGCGAACCGGTTTCATTTGCTTATAATAATGTAAACGGTTACTCTGTAGGCGATCCTTTTATTACTACCGATGGAAATAGCCTTTATTTCGCTTCGAATATGCCGGGTGGCCTGGGCGGAACTGATATTTATGTTTGTCTGAAAACAGATGCTGGTGAATGGGGCAAGCCCATTAACCTGAAAGAAGTAAATACCGATGGCAGCGAACGCAGTCCGGTTTTTGATGAAAAAGATAACTTTTACTTTTCTAGCGATGGTAGAGTTGGAATGGGAGGATTGGATGTTTATCAGGCTTTAAGAGAAAAAGGTAAGATTGGTCAGATCGAAAATATGGGTTACCCTTTCAATTCTCCACAGGATGATTTTGGTTTTAGCTTAAACGAAAAAGGTGGTATTGTTTATCTTTCTTCCAATCGTGAGGGTGGTTTAGGTAGCGATGATATTTATACCATTGATCAGAAAATGATCCTGGCTTTCAGATTAGAAGGCAGGGTATTTGATAAAGATAGCAATCAACCCATTGCAGGTGCATTGGTAACCTTAGCAAAAGTAAACGGTGCTGTTCTAAAAACCGAAACCGATGAGAACGGCGCTTATAGATTTAATTTAGCCAAAGAATCTGAATACAATGTTTCGGCAGAGAAAACAAATTACAGGTCTGATGTAGAAAATCTGGCAACCATTGGTTTAACAACTTCGAGCGTACTTACGCAAAACCTGCATTTAGAAGCGGTTGTAATGAATAAAGCAATTAAGCTGGAAAATATCTATTACGATTTCGATAAATGGAACATCCGACCAGATGCTGCAGTAGAGCTGGATAAATTGGTTAAGATCATGACCGATAATCCGACCATCTGGATTGAATTAGGCTCGCATACCGATAGCAGAGGCAAGGATAGTTATAACCTAAACCTATCGCAAAAAAGGGCCGAATCTGCTGTAGCGTATATCATTTCCAGGGGTATCGATAAAAACCGCATTACCGCACAAGGATACGGCGAAACACAGTTGTTAAACCAATGCAGCAACGGGGTAGCATGTAGCGAAGAAGCACACCAGTTAAACAGAAGAACAGCATTCAAAATTGTAAAGCAATAAGCACAATTAAGATTACAATATTTTAATTGTTTAGTACATGCTCCTGATGAAAATTGGGAGCATTTTTTGTTAATGGCTGGATACATACCGATTTGTCAGTCTGAGTTTTCTTAACCATATAAGAAATATTAGGGCATATGAGCTTATATTTTCTTAGATATCTTATCTGGTTCAAATTGGCCTAAAACCTTATCCATCAAGTGATACATATCGATTTGTCAGTCTGAGCGTAGTCGAAGACCCTTTAAAACATATCTTATATGGTAAACATCACTGGGTTCCGCAGAGCAACTTAATTGGAATTTAACTCCGTGCTTTCTGTGTCTCCGTGGCAAACTCTTCAACCATAACTGGCGATGATAAAGTGATAGTTAAAGCTAAAATTGTTAGTGTTTTGTTTAAAAATAAACTCCTTTAATTTTTATTAAAACTAAAAATATTAGTATTTTTGATCTCAATCATCCTTATAATACGAGAATGGATAAAGAAAGGCAGATTATTCATATGGATCAGGATGCATTTTTTGTATCTGTAGAAATCAGAAAAAATCCCAGGTTATTGGGTAAACCTGTAATTATCGGTGGTGGCGGCGATAGGGGTGTGGTAGCCTCTTGCAGTTACGAGGCACGCCAGTACGGCATACATTCTGCAATGCCCGGGAGGACGGCAAAATTGCTGTGTCCCCAGGCTATATTTTTAAAAGGCGATATGGAAGAATATTCCAAAGCTTCGCATGAGATTACCGAGATTATTGCCGATAAAGTTCCTCTTTTCGAAAAAGCTAGCATTGATGAACATTATATCGATATGACAGGCATGGACCGCTTTTTTGGCTGTATGAAATTTGCATCTGAACTCAGACAAACCATTATCAAAGAGATGAAACTGCCAATTTCCTTTGGTTTGTCGATCAATAAAACCGTAGCCAAAATAGCTACGAACGAATCTAAGCCTGATGGAGAGCGGCAGGTTACTTTTTCTGAATTGCGACCCTTTCTCGATCCTTTGGCTATTCATAAAATTCCAGGTATTGGTCATGCTACCTATAAAAAATTAAGCGAAATGGGTGTTCGCGAAATCCTTACGCTTACGCAGATCCCGCAACAGCTCATGTTTAAAATTTTGGGGCAGCATGGTTTAAGTTTATGGCAAAAAGCAAACGGCATCGATCTTTCGCCCGTGGTACCTTACCGCGAAAGAAAATCAATCGGCACACAAGCCACTTTCGAAAGCGATACCATGGATATGGCCAAACTAAAAGCCATTATTACAGGAATGGTTAGCGGACTAACCTTCCAGCTGCGTAATCAGAAAAAACTAACCGCCTGTATTACCATAACTGTACGTTATACCAATTTCGAAACGGTTACCCAGCAAGAGCGTATTCCTTATACCTCGCTCGATTCATTTCTGATTAGCAAGGCACATAGCCTGTTCGAGAAGGTATATTCAAAACGGATGCTGCTTCGGCTGGTAGGCGTAAAACTTTCACATTTGGTGAGCGGTTATGAGCAAATTGGTTTATATAATATCGCCGAAGAAGAATACAGTCTTTACCAGGCCATGGATAAAGTACGCAACCATTATGGTGCCGAAGCGGTGGTAAAAGCCTGTATTGTTACACAACCGCCCCGCGATGAAACAGGGAAAATAATCAAATACAATCCCCGCAAAAAGAAAATTTTAATCGAAAACCAAACAGAAGAAGAGCAGCAGGAAGCAAGGAAACGCTCAAAAATCAGAAGCTTTATGAGTGAAAAAGGAACAATAGGTACTAAATCTTATGATTAGCGATGTTTTTAAATGTTCATTCTTCTTATAGTCTAAAGTATGGTACGCAGAGCATTGGCCAGTTAATTGCTACTGCCCGGAGTTTGGGTATTCATCAAATGGTACTTACTGATATCAATAACTCAACTGGTGCAATAGAGTTTATTCGCGAGTGTTATAAACAAGGCATTGCTAAAGAAGCTGATGAAATACATAAAGGCAATATTCCATATCAGATTAAACCTGTAGCAGGGATCGAGTTTCAGATCGATAATAAGTTGTTGTATGTGGGCATTGCTAAAAACAGGGAAGGAATGCGTGAATTGAATGAATTTTTAAGTCATCATAACATCTACAACATTTCGCTGCCAAAGGTTCCGCCCAAAATGGAAAATGTATATATCATTTACCCCTTTCAAAAATCCTTTAATCAGGCCCTCAAAGAAAATGAATTTATCGGTGTCCGTGCCAAACAGCTCAATCTGTTATATAAACATCCGCTTTTAAAACAAAAGGAAAAATTGTTAGTTTGGCATCCTGTTACCGTTAGTAATAAGATCACCTACCGTCTGCACGAATATTTTAGGGCCATCGAACTTAATACCCTTTTAAGTAAAGTGCCCGATAAGCAGAAATGTGATCCGGATGAGTTCCTGATTCCAGAAGTAGAACTAACCCAGCAATTTGAACAGTATCCTTTCATTGTTCAGAATACCCAGCGCTTATTAAACAGTTGCGATTTAAGTGTTTATTTTGAGGATGGTCCTACACCTACTTCTAAAAACAAGTTTTTTTATACCGGAGATTTTGAAGGAGATAAAAAAATGCTTAAAGAGCTGGCCGAAGAAGGGCTTAAATACCGTTATGGTAAAAATAATACAGAAGCCATTGAACGTTTAGAGAAAGAACTGCGCATTATCGAACTTAAAAATTTCTGTGCTTATTTCCTCATTACCTATGATATTGTAAGCTATGCTATGAATAAATGCGGTTTCTATCACGTTGGGCGTGGCTCGGGTGCAAATAGCATCGTGGCTTATTGTTTGCGCATTACCGATGTAGATCCGATCGATCTCGATCTATACTTTGAACGCTTTTTACACGAAAAGAGGACTAGCCCGCCAGATTTTGATATCGATTTCTCCTGGGACGAAAGGGAGGTGATCCAACGTTATATCTTTGAACGCTATCCAAAATGGCATGTTGCTTTTCTGGGCACCATGAGCACTTTTAAAGATCGTGCAATTATCAGAGAAATTGGTAAGGTGTTGGGTTTACCTAAAGGCGAAATAGATAGTTTTACCGACCCGACCAAAGAACGTGAAAATTTACTGAATGCCACTTACCAGAAGTTATTGGCTGTACACCGTTACATGAAAAGTATGCCCAACCAGCGTTCGATCCATGCCGGGGGGATTCTGATTTCTGAAGAGCCGATTACCTACTATACGGCCTTGGATATGCCGCCAAAGGGTTTCCCGACCGTGCAATGGGATATGTATGAAGCCGAAGCCATTGGTTATGAGAAATTCGATATTTTAAGCCAGCGGGGTATCGGGCACATCCGCGAAGCCGTACAGCTCATTAAAAAGAACAAGGGAAAGGATATCGACATTCACGATTTTAAAACCTTTAAGGAAGATCAAAAGTTAAATAATATCCTCAAAGAAGGACAGCCCATCGGGTGTTTTTATATCGAATCGCCGGCCATGAGGCAATTGCTCAAAAAATTGAAATGTGATAATTACCTTACCCTGGTGGCAGCCAGCTCCATTATCCGTCCGGGGGTAGCCAGCTCAGGCATGATGAAATCCTATATCGAACGCTACCATGCACCCGAAAAAGTGGTATACCTGTGCGACGTAATGAAACAGCGACTTAGTGAAACCTATGGGGTAATGGTTTACCAGGAAGATGTGATCAAAGTATGTCATTATTTCGCAGGCTTAGATCTGGCCGATGCCGATATCCTCCGTAAAGCCATGAGCGGAAAATACCGTTCTAAACTGGCTTTCGATGAACTGGTGAATAAATTTTTCGTCTCAGCCAGAAATGAAGGTCATTCAGAAGAACTCATTACCGAAGTTTGGCGACAGATATCCTCTTTTGCAGGTTACAGTTTTTCGAAAGCCCATTCAGCCTCTTTTGCGGTAGAAAGCTATCAGAGTCTGTATCTCAAAACCTATTATCCCATGGAATTCATGGTAGCCGTACTGAATAACTATGGTGGTTTTTACAGTCGATGGGTTTATGTGTATGAGCTACAAAAAACAGGAGCGCGGGTGCATCTGCCTTGTGTTAACCATAGCGATGATGTAGTAAATATAAAAGGTGCAGATGCTTATCTGGGCTTTATTGCTGTTCAGGGTTTAGAAGAAAAAATCATTAAAATTATTCCGGCAGAACGTAATGCAAATGGTTTATATATCGATCTAGAAGATTTTGTAAAACGAACCTGTATCTCATTAGAACAGGCCATTATTTTAATCCGGTTAGGTGCATTACGTTTTACGGGCAAAGATCGGAAAACCCTGCTTTGGGATGTGCACAATTATCTTGGTTTTAAACAGAAAAAAGTAAACCATGCGGAGCTTTTTAAGCTGAGTTATAAAACCTATCAGCTCCCTGCATTGGCCGATTCCGAACTCGAAAATGCTTATACAGAGTTGGAATTATTGGGTTATCCGCTCAATTATAAAATGTTCGATTTTTTAAAAACGCCTTATCGTGGCGATACCATGGCAGCCGATATGCATAAACATTTGGGTGAAACGGTAAGGATGGTAGGGAACTATGTTTGCGAAAAAACGGTACACACCATTAAAAATACCAAAATGTGGTTCGGTACTTTTTTAGATGCCAACGGCGATTTCTTCGATACCACCCATTTTCCCAATACCACACCCCTGTATCCTTTTAAAGGAAAGGGCTGTTACCTTATTTTGGGTAAGGTGGTTGAAGATTTTGGCTTTCAGAGCATCGAGGTTTTAAAGTTCGCCAAATTGGATATCCAGATGAATCCGGTGGCAATTGATTAAATAAATTGATATGGATTTAAAATTAAAAAAAGACAGGTATTCAATAGTTGTTTACCCTCAAAGAAAAAGTATTAATGAAGTAAGTGTTTTAAAAAATACACTCGCGGAAAAAATTGGCTGGTATAGCAGTAGAAACTCAGAGGCACATGTTACCATTGTTGAATTTTTAGCAGATCAATACGAGTTGGGTTTTTACAAAAAATGTATTGAGAAAATTTGTGGTTCACAAAGGCCACAAGAAGTAACTTTTGATTATTTAAGTTTATCCAAATTCGGTCAGGCTATTGTTTTACTTCCTGATGCTCTATCCAAATTATACCTGAATGCTCTTTTAAAAGCATTTCGGAAAAGGCTTAAATCTAAAAATACCATAAACGGTAGTAATGCCCATATTTCAATAGGGCGTGAACTGAGTCCAGCTCAAATTGATCAGGCAGAAAATTTGTATGGTAATATCAATATTGCATTCAATTGTGATACGATTGCCATTCGCAAACTTGATGAAATTAAAAAACAATTCGTGGTAGTCAATGAGTTTAAATTGACAGGGCGTCCTTTAAATCATCGTCAATATTCTTTGTTATACTAGTTTGCTTTAGGTTATGAGCCGATTAATCTGGCTAATCGGCTCATGATTTGGCTTGTTTTTGAGCCGATTAATCTTTTAGGGAATTATTTTATGATTTTATTGTTCTGAAGAATTGCTTTTTAGATATACTGCTAGGGCAATGGAACTAGGTCGTGAATCACCATTTCGAGTGTAGTCGTTATGACGACCTTTTTATTTAAATCTGTCATTCTGAGCACAGCGAAGAGTCTTTTCAACATCAATATTTAAACTCATTTACCATCTGAGGAATAGACGTTTATTTAAGTTTATATGTTCCTTAAATGCCTTATATGGTAAAAAAACTAAGACTCATTTCTAGCGTGTTCACAAATAGCCTAACGATTTAATCATTTACTTGTTAAAACATAATTTTTATATTTAAACCATGATCCACTTCAAAGCAGAAATAGAGCGTTTCGAAACCATGGGCGAAAAAACCGGCTGGAGTTATGTGTTTATTCCGGCAACTTTGGCTAATGAAATTAAGCCTGATTGTAAAAAGAGTTTTAGGGTAAAGGGGAAAATAGATCAGTTGGAGATTAGCGGTATGGCAACTATCCCAATGGGAGAGGGCGATTTTATTATTGCCTTAAAAGGAGAAGTTCGTAAAAAACTAAGAAAAGAAGCCGGAGCAAGTGTCGAACTTTATTTGGAAGAAGATAAAGACTTTAAGATTGAAATGCCCGAGGATTTAGAAATCTGCCTGTCAGAAGAAGCGCATTTAATGCATAACTTTTTAAAACAGCCTAAATCGCATCAAAACTATTACATCAATTGGATTAATCAGGCTAAAACCGAACCCACACGCACCAAAAGAATCGTAATGACGGTTAAAGCGATGGATAAAGGTCAGGATTTTGGCGCAATGATCAGGGAATCGCAAGGTAAGTCTTAAGTCTGTAGTCTTTAGTCGTGAGTCAATTAAGACTTCGGACTTCGGACTCCGGACTGTCCGACTCCCGACTATAATTCCTAAACCAACTCGAAACTTTCATCTGGATTACACCTAAAAAAGCTTCCCTGAAAATACGGGTGCTCATTTTTGATGTTCCTTCGGTACGATCGGTGAAGATGATTGGAACTTCGACTACTTTAAACCCAAATTTAATGGCGGTGAACTTCATTTCGATCTGAAACGCATAACCAACAAATTTGATTTTATTTAGTGGAATGGTTTCCAATACAATTTTGCGGTAACATTTAAAGCCAGCGGTAGCATCCTGAATGTTGATCCGGGTAATCATACGCACGTACATTGAAGCAAAATACGACATTAAAACCCTACCCATTGGCCAGTTTACAACATTTACGCCCTTAACATACCTGGAACCAATGGCTACATCTGCGCCATTTACACAGGCTTCGCGTAAGCGCGCCAGATCATCCGGGTTATGAGAGAAATCTGCATCCATTTCAAAAATGTAGGCATAATCGTGTTGTAATGCCCAGTTAAAACCGTAAATGTATGCTGTACCCAGGCCTTGTTTACCAGCACGCTCTTCAATAAATAAATGCCCTTCGTATTCTTCTTGAAGCGACTTTACAATTTCAGCAGTTCCATCAGGAGAGCCATCATCTATAATTAAAACATGAAAAGGCTGGGTTAAAGAAAAAACCTTTCTAATGATTTTTTCGATGTTTTCCTTCTCGTTGTAGGTGGGTATGATGACTAAACTATCTGACACGTTTGTTGTGGTTTTTTAAATAATATAAGCTTTTGGCCTTTGTATTTGATATGCTGTGTTTATTTGTGTTAAACACTTTGCTTTTAATGTGCGAAAGTAAATATTTAATGTGAAACCTTTATGAATTTTCATTAATATGCAATTCCTATCCCTGAACTTGTTTTATTAGTAGTTTTTATTGTTTTTAAAGCATTGTCAGTCTGAGCGTAGTCGAAGACCTTAGCCAAATATTTCCCGCTGATTTCACAGGTCACCGCAGAATCAATTTTAAGGTACAAACCATTGTGTCTAAACCCGACAGCAGCGGCAGCTCCCGATTGAAAAGAGGGACTATAGCGAATGGCGGGACTGAAGATGCCAAGAACTACTTCCTTTCATTTCCAACTCTTATTGAATATGCTCTTCTTAAAACAATGTCGGCGTACTCGAAGCCTATCCGCTTTACGCTGGGAAAAAAAGATTCTTCACTGCGTTCAGAATGACAGTGAAATCATTACTGTTGGTCCGGATTTGTAATCCGGATCGCCGTTCTCCAGATTTGTAATCTGGTTTAGCAATGTTGCAAATCCCGACTAGCTTTTGTATCTATTTTTACCTTTTACGGCACAAACCGTTGTGTCTAAACCCGATCGGCGTGTAAAGCCCGCAGACCGAAGCATGAGGGCAAGGACTTGGAACAAAGAGCGGGACAGCAAGCCTCCAAGAACTACTGTCCTTTCATTTTCAAATCTTACAGTACATCAATAAATACTCGTTTTATAGATTTTTCCACTACGGTCGAAATGACGATGCCTTTCCTACCTCACCTCCTGCATTAACTTTTTAACGAGTTGCGAAAAGATAATCAGTGCCAAACCTGCAATTAAAGAATATAAAGCCAAGGCCTTGTAACCTTCGGTGTATGCCATCAATTTAGTCGGTAGTGATGCATTATCGATACTCGACATTTCTGCTCCCAATTTTCCGGCAGCCAATTGCCCGAAAGCACTTGATAAAAACCAAAGCCCCATCATCATCCCGAACATTTTCTTTGGCGATAGTTTAGTAATGATCGACATACCTATCGGACCCAAACAAAGTTCGCCTAGCGTTAATAATAAATAGGCTAACGTAAATACATTTAACGAGCTAATGCCCTGTACATTGGCGAAGAACCTGGTGGCGTAAAAAACATAAAAACTTAAAGCCAACAGAAGGAAGCCAATTCCAAATTTTACCACGGTATTCGGTTCAATTTTGCGCTTGTACAGACCTAGCCATAAAATACCCACAATCGGACTAAAAACAATCACAAAAAACGAGTTAACGCTATTGTTTACCACATTGGGATCGATATTGAAAAAGAGAATTTTATGATCAAGATTGTCCTTTGCAAATAACGATAACGAACCGCCGCTTTGCTCAGATATGGCCATGAAAATGAAATAACAGAAGATAAAAACGAAAGCTGCCAGTAATTTATACTGTGCTTTTTTATCTTTTATTTTAAACGTTTCGTACAAGAAATAAACCAAAGCAACAATGCCTATGGTGTACATAAAATAATCGGTAAAGGCTGTGTTCTTCACCATGATATAAATCAGTGGGATACACAAAATAGAACCTACATAAACGGCTATTTCGAATAGCTGCTGTTTTGATTTTTTAAGGTGCAGTAAAGGTGAATTTCCGATTGGACCTAAATGTTTTTTAGTGAAAATGAATGTGCCCAAACCGAACATCATTACCAATGCGGCTGATAAGAAACATAAATGCCAGTTGTAATATTTACCAAGATAAATACACATGGCACCGCCCAATAAACCGCCAACATTAATACCAGCATAAAAAAGCCCATAACCAGCATCTCTCCGGTTGTCTTTCTCGTGGTATAATTCGCCAACCATTGATGAAACATTGGGTTTGAAGAAACCTGTTCCAATAATAGATAAGGTAATTCCTACATAAAATAAATCATGCGGTGAGAAGGCCAAGATTAAGTTTCCAATAATCATTAAAGCTCCGCCCCAAAAAAGAGATTTTCTGAACCCCAAGATCTTATCGGCAAAAATACCACCTATAAAAGTAAAAGCATAAACAAAGGCTTGTATGGCACCGTATTGTAGGTTCGATTTTTGGTCGCTTAAACCGAGTTGTTCAACCATAAAGAAAGCCAATACCCCGCGCATTCCGTAAAAACAGAAACGCTCCCACATTTCTACCAACGATAAATGCCAGAGCTGTTTTGGGTATTTTCCCTCAAAATTTTGAATATCTTCTATTGAAACTGTTTTTTCCATTAAATATGATTAAAAAATTAAAAGCCCGATGGAGATCGGGCTTTTGGATAGATTTATTTTTTTAATTAATGCACACCGTGCATCCATTTGCGTAAGATTGGGCTTATGGCAAACATAATTAAGCCCGCAACAATAGGTATTATGGTGAATATTAAAAAGAACGTAGAAATTGAATAAGCAGTACTGATTTTGTCGATTAGTGATCCTGTAGCACCGGCAAGATAATTTCCGATGGCGGTACAGGTGAAAAATACACCGAACATTAAACCTACTAAATTTGATGGAGCAAGTTTACTTACATACGATAAACCAACCGGAGAGATGCATAACTCACCAACGGTGTGGAAGAAATAGGCGAAAATTAACCAGAACAAACTCACTTGAGCCGAGGTTGCACCCTGTGGAATAGAAGAGCCTCCGTAAGCTAAACCGGCAAAACCGATGCCTACGAAAATTAATCCAAAGCCAAATTTTACCGGACCACTTGGATTAAATTTGGTTTCCCATATCTTCGATACAATAGGCGCCAATGATACAATGAAGAAAGAGTTTAACACACTGAACCAGGATGCAGGAACTTCCGTACTTACCGATCCCATTTCGCGACTTACCTTCCAAATGGCTAATACCCAAATAATAACAAAACTTAATAATGTAAATAAGATAGTTGCCGGGTATTTTTTAAAAATTTTGCGAGCCAATGTTAGCAATACAAAAGTTACGGCTACTAAAGGGAATATGGTCAGGATCGCATCTACCCATTTAAAAGTTGTAGCCGCTCCACCGGTCAAATTTCTTAAGGTATAATCTTTTGCGAAAATAGTCATCGAACCACCTGCCTGTTCGAATACCATCCAGAAGAAAATGGTAAAGATAGATAGGATAGCTATTACCCATAAACGCTGACTTCTAACCTTTTTAGGGATTTCTTCTATAGTTGGATCTGCCTTTTCTACAGCTTTGGTTTTATCAACTGCTGCACCAATTACACCAAATATTTTCTGTCCGAAATAGAACTGTAACATGCCAAAAAGCATAAAAATACCAGCCAAACCGAAACCATAATGCCAGCCTACTTTTTCGCCGATATAACCACACATTAACATGCCGATAAAAGCCCCTGAGTTAATACCCATGTAGAATATGGCGTAGGCACTGTCTTTTTTATCGCTGATAGGAGGGTAAAGTTTTCCTACAATTGAAGAGATATTTGGTTTAAAAAAGCCGTTGCCAACAATAAGGAGTAATAAACCAACATAGAAAAAGTTGGTGCTGAAACCTTCCATGGCCATTGCAGCATGACCAAGGGTCATAATAAAAGCGCCGATGATAACAGCTTTTCTATATCCTGTAAATCTATCGGCAATTAAACCACCAAGTATTGGTGTAAAGTATACTAAACCTGTATAAATAGCGTAAAGCTGTAATGCTTCTGGCCGTGGCCAGCCCCAACCATTTTTACTTAAATCACTAATCAGGAATAAAACCAGGATGGCCCGCATTCCATAGTAGCTAAATCTTTCCCACATTTCGGTAAAAAAGAGTACAAAAAGGCCAACCGGATGGCTAAATAATTTTTCAGGGGAAACGCCTTGACTATTTAAATGGAGGTCTAGTTCCTTATCATGGTCAATACTAATGGTTTCATTAGATGTTTGCATAAAACATTTGTTGGTTTTAGTTTATGAATTCAGAATTTGTGTGTTGTTTAAGCTAGTTAAGCAGGGCGCAATATAGTCAGCGAATGCCAAACTCACAAATTTTTCACTGATGTGTTAGGTAAATGATTTGTTAAGCTTTGTTAAAGGTTAAAACTTTCTGATGGGTTTAACATTTTTCTTTGGGTCGGCATAAAGCTCATCGCTTGAGTTTGGATCGTTGTTAAGCGTGATATCTTCTTGCAGTTTCAGCCTTCCGCCAATGATTTTAAAGCCATCAAAAGTACCGTCTGATCCGTAATACTCGAATTTATCTTTTATCTCAGAATCAAATGAAGCCAGATGGTCAAATACAATCATTCCTGCTTTCAGATTGGTTTTTAAAGTCATTGCATTTGATTTGGCATATTCGAATATGATCCTGTTTTTTCCCTTTAACGCTTTTCCCTCAAAAACAGGAGCGCCAAAAGTGAGATTATCTTTGTCGAATGAAAGGATGTCGATTACCTTTTTAGTGGTGGCCTGTGTATTTCCTTTCCAGCCTAAAAGTATATAATAAGGCAAGCGATTCCCACTCGTTACCGGAACAATTTCGTAATACCTGGCTCCAAACCATTTTTGGTTATTGGTAATGCTATTAGGGTCGGCTAAACTTTCAGTCTGATCGATTAAGGGGTAAAGTTTCAATGGACCGCTTTTGGTGTTCATCTGAATGGCTCCATAATAACGGTATGTACCGTTTTCGAGCAGTACATACCAGCTCAAAATCCTAAATGCCAAATCGGATGATTTAATTACCGATACGTTTTTAAGCGAATCGAATGGATAAGAAAAAGAATTGGGGGTTTTTAAAGCCTCAACCAATGTTTTTACAAAACTGCCGTTTACTTCTAATTTTTGCGCATCGCTTTGCGCCGCAACAACCCTTGCCGATATTTTGATCAGGCTATCCTGAAAAACGTTTAATTGGTTTGGAACTTGTTGCGCTTTTATACTAAAGCTCAGCGTTCCAAAGATTAACAGGATGTAAAATCTGATAAGTTTCATACGATCGAATGCGCAAATATTCTGCAAAATTAAAAACTATAATTTCTCAATAACAAGTGCGCTTGCACCACCTCCTCCGTTACAAATTCCGGCAACACCAATTTTTCCGTTGTTTTGCGATAATACAGAAAGTAAGGTAACCACAATCCGGGCGCCTGATGCACCAAGCGGGTGACCTAATGAAACTGCACCACCATTAATGTTAACCTGGCTGTCGTTTAGTTCTAAAAGTTGATTATTCGCAATAGAAACGACAGAAAAAGCTTCGTTGATCTCGAAAAAATCTACATCTTTTATATTTATATTGGCTTTGTGCAGTGCAAGGGGAATTGCTTTCGAAGGCGCAGTGGTAAACCATTCTGGTGCTTGTTGCGCATCAGCATAACCTAATATTTTGGCCAAAGGGGCTAAACCCAGTTCTTTTGCCTTATCGGCGCTCATTAAAACCAATGCCGCTGCGCCATCATTTAAGGTAGAGGCATTTGCAGCAGTTACCGTTCCATCTTTTTTGAAAACTGGTTTTAAGGAAGGTATTTTATCAAATTTAACGGCAGTTGGTTCGTCATCTGTATCAATCAAAGTAATATCACCTTTGCGGTCTTTCACTTCTACAGCTACAATTTCGCTAGCAAATTTGCCCGAAGTTTGTGCAGCTTGTGCTCTTTTATATGATTCTATGGCAAAATTATCTTGTGCTTCTCTGCTGATATTACATTCTGCAGCACAAAGTTCGGCGGCAGAGCCCATATGGTAATCGTTATAAACATCCCATAAGCCATCTTTTACCAAACCATCTGTTAGCTGTCCATGGCCCAGGCGGTAACCGTTTCTTGCTTTATCTAAATAGTAAGGAACATTGCTCATGCTTTCCATTCCACCGGCAACAATAATATCGTTATCGCCATTGGCAATACTTTGTGCAGCAAGCATAATTGCTTTTGTGCCCGAAGCGCATACTTTATTTATTGTAGTAGCAGGTAAATCTGGTAAACCAGCCAATTTTGCAGCT
Source organism: Pedobacter sp. W3I1 (assembly GCF_030816015.1). Taxonomy (NCBI): domain Bacteria; kingdom Pseudomonadati; phylum Bacteroidota; class Sphingobacteriia; order Sphingobacteriales; family Sphingobacteriaceae; genus Pedobacter; species Pedobacter sp. W3I1. The sequence continues at coordinate 3,875,688 of NZ_JAUSXN010000001.1, read as the reverse complement.
TGTGTGGCTGGCGCTTGCCCCAGGTTTGCAGATAAAACATTACCCATGTAAACTTCCTGGATCTGTTCTGGTTTTAATCCAGCTTTTTCAATGGCGGCTTTAATGGCAAAACCACCAAGCTGAGTAGCAGAAAATTGAGCTAGTGAACCTCCAAAACTGCCGATAGGCGTTCGCACAGCTGATACAATTACAACTTCTTTCATGTATACTAATTTTATGAATTTTTGGTTAGGCCGCTAAGTTAGTCAAACCTCACAGGTTTCCAAAACCGCTGAGGTTTAAAAATAACGTATAAAAAATGATTTTAGCGCATTCGAAAATAATAAGCTTTTCACTGATTTTTGGAAAGGTGCTGCAGTGATACTTAGGGCGAGTTCAGTCCTGCTGTTCGCTGTAGCCCTCATACTTCGGGTCTGCCGCTGCCATCAGGTTTAAATTACTTGGGCCGGTGCTGCTTAGGGAGCATTAGAAGAGGTTGTATCATAAATATAGATTTGTCATCCTGAGCCTCCCGAAGAATCCTATCGTGTGGACACATTTCTGAATAATTTGTTTCTTTGTTGGATGCAAACAAGAGGTTTTACGAGTTTATCTGATTCAAGGTTAGTTAGTAGGGGTAATAAGAATCTGGATATACTTTTCAGGAACAGTGTCCAGAGCATACGTCAGTTAAGCAAAGATGAGGCTGAGGCGAAGGGCTTCTATCGGTTTCTTGCCAATGATCGGGTAAGTGAGGGGGCTATTATCGCTAATTTATCGTCCAATTGCCGGGCGGCCAGCGATGGGAAGTATGTTGTCTGTATCCAGGATACTACCGAAATAAACCTTGGTAGCCATCGTAACAGGATAAAGAAGGATACTTTTATCGGTACTACAAATGCAAAGGGTGACCATGGACTTGGCTTTATGCTCCATCCAAGCCTTGTACTTGATGCCCATGACGGTACCCCATATGGCTATGCCGATATCAAGGTATGGAACAGGCCGCTGGAGTTCCGTTCAAAATTTGAGCGTGAATACAGCAAATTGCCCATTACTGAGAAAGAATCCTATAAATGGATTGAGGTATCCAATAACACCAAAAAAGTACTGTCTCCCACCGTTGAGGGGATGGTTATCATACAGGACCGTGAAGGGGATATATACGAGCAGTTTGCAGTTGTACCTGATGCAAAGACAGACCTTTTGATAAGGGCCAGGACCAATAGAACCCTAAAAGATAAGAGTAAACTGTTTAACTGCCTCTCAGATCAGCAGTCACAGGGTGATTATGAAATATTGGTGGATGCCAAAGGGAAAAGGCCAAAAAGAAAGGCGAAGATAGAGATCCGGTACAAGGAAGTAGAAATATGCAAAACTGATGCTACCAGCAAAGGAGTATATTCCAGTACCAAGCTTTATTTAATAGAAGCAAAAGAAGTAGGCTATAGCGGTACAGATAAGATATGTTGGAGACTCTTGACTACCATAGTAGTAACCGAGCCGTCCATTGCCAAAATGTGCATAGAGTGGTACAGCTGGAGGTGGACAGTAGAGGAAGTGTTCAAGATACTCAAAAAAGAAGGGTACAATATTGAGGCCAGTGAACTGGAATATGCCTCATCAGTTAGAAAACAAAGCCTTATGATCATGGAGGTAGTGATAAAGCTGTTTCTGATGCGTCTGGCATATGCCCAGCCAGAACTGGCAATTGGTGCTGACACCTGTTTTAACAGTGAGGAACAGGAATTCATGGAACAACAGATTGTCAGGCTTGAAGGTAAAACCGAAAAGCAGAAGAACCCATACAAGCCAAGAGATTTGAAAAGATACGTATGGGTACTGGCAAGATTGGGAGGCTGGAAAGGTTATGAAAGTAAGCGAACACCAGGAATAACAACACTGTGGATAGGACTAAGGTATTTTAGAGCAGCAAAAGAAGGATGGGACACATATAAAGATGTGTCCACACGATAGGAAGAATCGGGACAAGTAGTGGAAGGACCTATTTAAATATTCTTTAAGGTGTTTCGACAAGCTTAACATGACAGCATCTGGGCCGAAATTGCTTTTATGATACAACCTCTTAATTTAAAACGGGTGATTAGCGTTAGGGATTGTAAGGGTTCAGTACCGATACTTCATCGGTACCGGAGCGCAGCGCAGCCCTGAAAAGCCCGACCCTTTCCCGGATTCCCGGGATTGGGGAACGCCCGTATTATTTTTAGTTTGCAATTCGCAATTTGCAGTTGGCTGGTGCTCCGGGCTTTTGCAACCTCGGAAGTCTTGCTGCTACTCCTCTTTTGCTTTTCCCTTTTTTCTCGATTTTATGGCCTGGGTGAGCAGAAACTCAATCTGCCCGTTCGTACTTCTAAACTCATCAGCAGCCCAGGTTTCTACTTCTTTTAATACAGCAGGACTAATTCTTAATACAAAAGCTTTTTTATCTTTCTCCGCCATTCTTATTGTATTGCTTGTATATTATACTTCGTTTTTAAATTAATCAGGAACATTTCCAGCTCATCTATTTTATTGCTGCTAAACAATAATTTTTTACCATCTTTAAATTCAATCTGTAAACCTTTATCCTTATCATTTAATAAATAGGCCTTATCGTTAAACTTAAACCAAAGCCTGCTGCGAACACCAAATCCGCCATAATCACCTAAAGCATTATACTTGTTGATGTAAACTTTCTCTATATTGGTCCAGCTCAATAGCTTCAGCTTGCTTTGAAATGGAAAGTATTTGTAGGAGATTCCTTCAGCGCCGATATGCAAAGTCATCATGTTTTTTTGAAGCAAATAAATGATGGCAAAGGGAAGGAGAACAGCCCAAAATGGCGCAAAATAATTAGCCTTTAAGGTTTCAAAACTCATTCCGCCTTTATCAAAAAGTACAATGCAAAGTACCATAACCGCATCAATAGCCAATAAAATATAAAGCCACCAAAGTTTTAAGCTTTGTTTTTCCTTAAATTCCATTTTACCTAGTTATATAAGGTGCCGGTGTTTACCACGGGTTGAACATGACGGTCGCCACAAAGTACAACCAGTAAATTACTTACCATAGCTGCTTTACGCTCTTCATCCAGTTCAACAATTCCTTTTTGCGATAATTTCTCTAATGCCATTTCTACCATACCTACGGCGCCTTCAACAATTAATTTACGGGCTGCAATAACCGCTGTAGCTTGTTGACGCTGTAACATGGCACTGGCAATTTCTGGTGCATAAGCCAAATGCGAAATTCTGGCTTCTAAAACTTCGATGCCTGCGCGTGATAAACGTTCGTTCAGCTCGTTTTCTAAAAGTTCACTTACTTTATCGGCACCATCTTTTAAAGTGATGCTGGTTTCTTCTCCTTCAGCATGGTCGTATGGAAAAATGTTGGCCAAATGCCTTACAGCGGCTTCACTCTGGATGTTTACGTATTGCATGTAATTTTCTACGGAGAAAACAGCTTTGGCAGTTTCTTTTACTTTCCAAACCACCACAGCGGCAATTTCGATCGGGTTACCCAGTTTGTCGTTAACCTTTAACTGTTGTCCGTTTAAATTGTTCGCTTTTAATGATAGGCGCCTTTTAGCGGTTAAGGGGTTTACCCAGAAAAACCCATCGGCTTTAACCGTACCGATATATTTCCCGAACAGGGTGAGTACCATAGATTGGTTGGGGTTGATGATTAAAAAGCCCGGAAATATTAAAAATATATCTATTGCCAGTAAAATTCCTCCCCAGATAAAAATTTCTGAAACAAAACAGAAAATGGAAGCGCCTAGCAATGCGATGCATAGTGCGAATGTTAGATAACCCGATGGCGGATTGATAATTTTTTCTTGATACATAATTGATATTAATTTGATATCATAAAGTAAAATATAAAATCTGGTAATTACAAACAAAACCCGTAAAATATATATTAGATAAAAATGTTATTTTTGACAATACAATAATTAGATCGTTTTGGCCAAAATCAAGAGAAATTCCCACAAGATCCTTTACCGGAAATATTCATCAAACCTGAAATATGTGATGATGATATTTACCGTTTTCATTATTACGCTATTCCTGCCCAAACAACCCCGGTTTAGATATGAGTTTGAAAAAAATGCAGTATGGAAAAACAAGGATCTGATTTCGCCTTTTAGTTTTGCTATTTTAAAAACCAACCCGCAGGTTAGTGCTGATAAAAAGAATGCACTAAAAGATATTTTGCCCGTTTATCAATTGGACAGGGGTATTACGGCAAATGCACTGGAAGAGTTTGCCAACGAATTTGATGTGAAATGGAAATCGAAGCAACTTAACGAGAAAGACAGGGATGTATATAAAAGTGCTTCCTATAAATTACTGCAGAACATTTACGAGAAAGGGATTATTGGCTTAAATGTGAAACATCAGGCAGGAGGGAAGAACTACGACTTTTCTTTGCTTGAAAACAATGTGGCTCAGATAAAAAATACACAGGATGTTTTTACTGCGGAATCGGCACTGAAGTTTTTTAAAGATAATTTTAAATCGCCCAATCAGGTGATGGGCGATTTGGTTGCAAACCTTGCAATTGATCATATTACCCCCAACATTATATTTGATGAGCGACTTACCCAAACCATACAGGATAATGCGGTTAACAATATCTCTACTACCAAGGGTATGGTACAAAAGGGAGAACTTATTGTAGCGAAGAATGATGTTATTGATGAAGAAATTTATCAGAAGTTAGAGTCTTATAAAGCTACCTACGATGCACAAACCAAAACAATTGGCAGCAGGGCATTGGTTTATCTGGGACAGGTGATATTGGTTGGGTTTATACTCGCTATTTTAATGTCGTTCCTTTTTCTTTTCCGGAAGGATATTTTTGCTGATAACCGTCAGCTTTCCTTAATTCTCATTGTAACCACAGGGATGCTGCTGGCTTTGACCTGGGCCATTAAGATGGAAATCCCAAGTTTGTATTACATTCCTTTTTGTGTGGTACCCATTATTATCAGGATTCTGTTTGATACGCGGTTGGCACTTTACCTCCATATGCTGGTGATTTTAATTGCCGGTTTCTTTGTGGCCAATAGCTTCGAATTTGTGTTTTATCAGGTTACTGCGGGCATGGTTGCCATATTCAGTATTAAAAACTTTGTTAAGCGCGAAAGATTCCTGGTTTCGGCCCTATTTATTCTTTTGGCTTATTTTGTTTCTTTTGTAGGCATTGCCCTGCTCCGCGAAGGATCTTTCCGCGAAATAGAATGGATGAATTTTATTCCTTTTATTTTTAGTGTACTCTTATCTCTTTTAGCTTACCCGTTAATTTACCTGTTCGAACGTATTTTTGGTATCACTTCAGATGTGGCCTTGATTGAGTTAACCAATACCAATAATAAACTGTTAAGAGAACTTGCTTTTAAAGCGCCTGGAACATTTCAGCACTCTTTACAGGTGGCAAATCTTGCCGAAGCTGCGATATTTAAAATAGGCGGTAATTCTGTGCTGGTAAGGGCAGGTGCTTTATATCATGATATTGGTAAGGTTGATAATCCGCAATATTTTATCGAGAACCAAAATACCGCTGTTAGCCCACATGATAAATTGCCTTATGAGCAAAGCGCGCAGATTATTATTCAGCATGTGCACAAAGGAATTGAAATTTTGAGAAAGAACCAGATTCCGGAAGCGATTATCGATTTTATCAGAACACACCATGGAAATACCCGGGTCGACTATTTTTATCAATCGTTTTTGAAAAACACCCCTGAAAAATTCGTTGATGAAAACATTTTTCGCTACCCCGGACCAATACCTTTTAGCAAAGAAACTGGTGTGTTAATGCTCGCCGATTCGGTCGAAGCTGCCTCAAGAAGTCTGAAAAATCCCGATGCGCAGAACATAAATGATATCGTTGAACGCATAATTAACTACAAATTGGAGCAAAATCAATTAGATGACTGCGATTTAACGTTAAAAGATATTGAGACTATCAAATTGATATTCAAGACGATGCTGATGAGCATCTATCATGTGCGTATAGATTATCAACAAATTTTGTAATTTTTTTTTGTTGGATAACTTGTTTTACTATATTTGCAGACCTCAAAACAACGCCGGTAGGGCAGAAAAGAGAGGATGAGGAGAGGTGCCTGAGTGGCCGAAAGGAACAGTTTGCTAAACTGTCGTACTGGTAACGGTACCGCGGGTTCGAATCCCGCCCTCTCCGCAAAAGAATAAAAATTTGCAAATAAAAATGGAATTATCAATTTAAAACCGTTTCTTTGCAATCCCTTTGAAAAAGGGAAATAAAAAAGAAGATACCAAGTTCGGGATGTAGCGTAGCCCGGTATCGCGCCTGCTTTGGGAGCAGGAGGTCGTAGGTTCGAATCCTGCCATCCCGACAAAAAGTTTATCCACTTTTAAAACAGGATTAAAAAAAGATCGATACCAAGTTCGGGATGTAGCGTAGCCCGGTATCGCGCCTGCTTTGGGAGCAGGAGGTCGTAGGTTCGAATCCTGCCATCCCGACAAAGACAGATACTAATTGTATCAAAAACCCTCTAAATGATTCATTTAGGGGGTTTTGTTTTTTTATCGGGTATAAAAGGAGTAATTTTGGATCAAAATTCGTTTAATTTATGAAACGATAAGGCCTGGTGACAGAAATGGATGCCTTCTGCCGCGAACCAAAATATAAACCCAAGGATTAATATGAAATATTCGAAGTTATTATTTGCTTTATTCATACTGATATTTAATTATTCGGGCTTTTCCCAAAGCAAGAAGCCAAACATCATTATTATTCTGGTTGATGATATGGGTTTTAGTGATGTTAGCACATTTGGCGGAAATTTCGTTCCTACACCTAACATAGATCGTTTGGCTAAAAGTGGCTTAGTACTTAACCAATATTATAGTGGTGCACCAATTTGTTCTCCCTCTAGGGTAAGTTTGCTTACAGGAATGTATCCGGGCCGGTGGAACTTTAGTACGTATCTTGACAATAAAAAGCACAACAAAAATGCTGAACAGGCAGATTATCTTGACCCTAAGGCACCATCAATAGCTCGGGTTTTCCAATCTGCAGGCTACACTACCGGACATTTTGGAAAGTGGCACATGGGAGGTGGAAGAGATGTAAATGATGCACCGGGTTTTGAAGAATATGGCTACGATGCTTATGCCAGTACTTACGAAAGCCCTCAACCAGATCCTCTGCTTACCGCCTCCAATTGGATCTGGTCCGATAAAGACAGTATTAAACGTTGGGATAGAACCCAATATTTCGTAGATAAAACCCTCAGTTTTTTCAAAGAAAATAAAAATAAACCACGCTTTGTCAACCTTTGGCCAGATGACGTACACACACCTTGGGTACCATTTGTTGGTGAAGAATATACAGGCAAGTTTCCTATGGGACAAGAGTCTGAGCACGCTTTTAAGCTGGTGCTAAAGGAACTTGATAAACAAGTTGGAAGGTTGATTGACGGATTGAAAGAAATGGGTGAAGACAAGAATACTATCATCATTTTTACCAGTGATAATGGCCCTTTGCCAAGCTTCAAAGGCAGCAGGACTGGCGGTTTGAGGGGTTCTAAATTATCTTTGTATGAAGGTGGAACAAGAATGCCGTTCTTAATCAGTTGGCCTGGGCACATCCCACTGGGGAAAACAGATGCTGTATCTGAAGTAAATGCTATAGATTTATTGCCATCTTTAGCTAAAATGGCAGCCATAAAGTTACCTGCAGATTATAGCGGGGATGGTATTGATCGAAGCAAGGTTTTCGCAGGTTCACCATCGTTGAGAAAGAAGAATATGTTTTGGGAGTATGGTAGAAATGAGATTGCCTTTAAGTATCCGGCGCAGCCCAATAGAAGTCCAAGTCTCGCTGTTCGCTCTGGCGAATGGAAATTGCTTATGAATAGTGATGGCTCTGATGTGCAGTTGTATAATATCGTAAAAGATAGAAGTGAAACTACCGAGCTAAGTGGGAGACACGTTAAAATAACCAATCAATTAAGATCTGAACTGAGTGCCTGGTGGAAATCTCTGCCTAAGCTCAAAAACTAACCTAAGCAAAGAGAAATTCGCTTCTGATCCGGCCCCCAGAACAAAAGAGCACAGGTCCGGCAAGAAGTGTCAAAGGATGCTTTCTACAGCGGTAGGAATTTTAAGTAAGCACTAATGGGTAGAGGATAGTTACGCGTCTCAATAATATTGATAATCCTTAATTCTTTATTTGTCCATCAGTTCAACCCAGGTATTCACCATTTTCTCAATGAGCTCTTTGTTTTCAATTACCTGATCCATTGAATAAAACTTTGCGTAAACCTTTCCTTTTGTGGCAACTTCAAGAAAATCGGATTGAATATTTAGCAGGTCTCCTTTGTGAAAGATAAGTGCAACGTAGTTTTTGATCCTTGGGTTGAAAGTTGCCAGGTCCTCCTTATAGAAAAAGCTAGGGCCTCCCCATTTTACATCCTCTTCTATTTTGGGATTAGCATTAACGATAATGGTCCTTACTGCTTCCAGTTCGGCTTTAAGGGGGTGTTCAAGGTTGGATAAAAATTCTTCTACTTTTTTTGTATTGCTCATAACGATTAAGTGTTAATGGTTGTAACGAAGATCTAAATCTTTTTTACAACCAGGGAGGTGTCAAAGCGACAAATTAACAGGTAGATTGTGCCCTGTGTTAGAAACTATGGCGTGGGAAGACGCTGTACCAAACCTGCTAAGTTATAGCAACCTATTCTGATAGATACAGTCCGCCTTCCATTACGATCACCGATGATCCGCTGACCCAGATTCCCTCATCTACCACTCTAACCTGGATAGTAGATGGTTGATTGACAAATTTTCCTTGTAATATGCTGTAGTCTTTGTGCCTTTCAATGAAGCCAAGCGTTTCAAGGTAACCTGTTAATGGACCAGCTGCCGTTCCGGTAGCCGGATCTTCATCAATACCTATACTTGGATTAAAGAAACGTGCTTCGGCCAGATAACGCTGATCAGGGTGATCGGTCGTAAAAAGATAACAACCCTCAAACCCAAATCTAGTTGAGGCTTGTTTCAAAAGTTTTTTATTTAATACTGCCTTTTCCAGCGCTTCCAGATTTTTGACAGGCACCATCAGGTGACCTACTTCCGTTTTTACGGTCTGAATTGCCCAGCCATTCAAGCTAAGGTCTGCAATATCCAGGCCCACCGCTTCTGCGATCACTTCAGTTGGCGTTGTTCCACCAATTTGAGCAGGTCGCTGCCTCATGCCAACATAAGGAAATCCATCCTTTTCTGCAATTTGCACGGGTATTTGTTCTCCAGCCATCAATACCCAAGTGTTTCCTTTTTGTTCACTAAAGATGTCCCATTTTTTCAGTAGCGCCAGGCATACTGCACCTAACAGGTTATGGCCAGCCCCGGTTATTTCAAATCTTGCCGGCGTGAATGAACGTACATTTAGGGCTTTAGTTCCGGCTGAAAAGTTTATAAATGACGTCTCTGAATAACCAAATTCACGGGCGATATCATAATATTGCTCCAATTTCAGTTCTCCATCCGTACAAACCACCGACAATTGGTTGCCTTTAAATTTTTGGTCTGTAAATACGTCGAGTACATAATAATCTATTTTTTTCATCCCGGATTTTTTAAATAATAAACAAAATTAAAATGCAATTTATTATTTTTATCATCGGTTACAATTGATTAACAGTTACTTTTTGTTAACTATCTCACATCAGCATGGAAAACTCAAGTAAGCAACAGGCCACCTGCGAACAGGAATTGGCCGCTATCAGCGGATAACCTGGAGGTCTTCCCTAAATTTGGGCTTAAATCTTCTCTCGATAATAATCGCAAATGAGTTAAAAGTTTGATGGGATATTATTTCATATCCCGTTTATTCGATTACAACTTTCCGGTCGCTGTTAAACAAATTTAGCTATCAAAGGTGATTTAATCAATTTAATCTTCCTCAAATTACCTGTTCAGATCGCGGTGGGTAACCTTTCATTTTCTGCTGGTTTAATAGGCGACATCAACTGTACTTTTAAATGTCCCCCTGTCTATGATATGTGTAAATATAAAAGCTGCTAAATCAGCGCGCGAGATCTTCGGAATACCACCTAGCGGCAGACCAGTTATATTTCTATATTGTCCTGTTGCTTTGCCGTTTGTTAGTTTTGGTGCGCGAACGATTGTCCAATCTAACCCAGACATCTTTATTATTCCTTCCATCATACGCATATCACTATATATTGGCTTATAGAGCTTTTGTAAAACATTCCGCAATAGAAAAGTCATGATAAACGAGCTGTTAGGCGGGATGTCTAATGCGCCTGAGGAAATACAGATTAGGCGTTTAGAGTTCGACTTCTCCATCATGTTCACAATATTGCGGATACCTGACGAGTACAAGGTGGTTTGCTGGATTTTAGGAATTCCCAGGCAAGAAACTACTGCTTCATGCTCATCAAACTCTTTCTCATAGGTTTTTGGTATTAAAACATCTCCTTTAATAACCTTTAAATTTTGATGTACCATTGTAAAATCATAGGGATTTCTAATGATAGCTGTTACCGTACATCCAGCGTTTAGCGCCTGTTCAATAAAATGTTTTCCAGTTCCACCAGACCCACCAAATACAAGAATTTTTTTCATTTTGTGATATTTTAGTTGAAACAAAGGTATATTTGAACAAACATTTCTGCAAGTACGCACCTAAAAGTAAGTGTAAAATGAACGAAGTTAAAGAGACATCCACCATACAATTAAATAAGCAAACGGTCTTTAAATTATGCCCCGTAACCTATGTTATGGAAAAAATTGGTAGTTATTGGAAGCCCATCATCATCTTCCACCTTATGTCCGGATCGAAACGGTATGGAGAGTTGAAAAAGGCAATGCCCCATATTACGGAGAAGATGCTTGCACAACATTTGAGGCAACTTGAAGCAGACAGACTCATCTCAAGAGTAGCGTTGCCTGTAGTACCGCCACATGTTACTTATAGCCTGACGGATGCAGGGCAGGCTTTGCGGCCAGTGTTATACGCGATGGCAAACTGGGCAATTGAAGACGGGCAAAAAAGGGATGAACCACTTTTTAAAACGATGGAACAATTTCCGGCATAAATTTATGTGGCCTGCCTCCCTGGATATCATAAATCGGACGCTGTTGAACAACTCCACAGCTTGACCATTACCTGGCGGATGGTTACTTGAAATCGTAGGCACACCACCCTTAAATTTATTGACAAATGAATCGATGTTGTGATGATCTTACAGATTCCATACCTTTGTTAAACCCTAATGCTTAAGTATTATATGTCTCCACAGGATATCTTAAAACAACACCTCGCTAAAACCATTACCCTTACAGATGCGGAGTTCGATTATTTTTACTCGCATTTTAAACCGCTTTCATTTAAAAAAGGCCAGGCCATAATCAGTGTAGGCGATCGCGTAGAATGTGAGTATTTTGTGCTGGAAGGATGCCTGAAGACTTTTTATATCAACGACGATCAGAAAATGTTCATCCTTCAGTTTGCAATGCCCACCTGGTGGGCATCAGATTTTAATTCGTTATATAATGGAGATGTGGCAACCATCAATCTTGATTGTGTTACCGATGCAGAAGTGCTGTGCCTGTCAAGTGAGGATAGGGAAAGGCTGTGCAGGGAAATTTATCCATTGGAATACTTTTTCCGCTGGCGTTCTAATAGGGGATATGTAGCTTCTCAGAAAAGGTTACTATCATTTATGAACAACGATGCTAAAACCCGCTATGAAGAATTGCTGGCCATGTATCCTCATCTATATAATATAGTCCCCAAACAGCTCATTGCGGCCTATCTGGGCGTTTCTCGCGAAACATTGAGCCGTTTGTACTAAGGTTTAGCTGTGATGTGTGTCATCCTTATTCCCTAATATCTTAATTTCAGCATTTGTAATCTTCTGGCAGAGAAATGCAATTTTATTTGCCATAAATAAAACGAAACGGTGGCAAACAACAGGGACAAAGCACTGCTTTGTCCCTGAAATTTGGATAATTTATTTCGCGTTTGCTGCTTCTTCAATTACTTTTAATACTTCTTTGGCATTCGAAATCATGATCACGTGGCCTGATGCAATCTCAATGGTTTTGGCTTTCATTCTTTTTGCCATAAAACGTTCCAGATCTGGCGATATCGTTTTATCGTTTGTGGCTACCACATACCAGCTTGGTTTATTTTTCCATGCAGGTGCAGCGCTTTTATCTTCAAATACGGTATGGAAGGCTGGGGTTTGTGTAGCATAAACCAATGCCTGTTGTTTCTGGTTCAGGTCGTTAGCGAATACCGATTTCACGCCCTCCTCAGAGATATAAACAAAACCGTTTGTTGGCGTTAGGTATTTGGTAAGTTCAGTTTTTGGGCCATTTGCAGATACGGCTAAAAGCGATTCGCCTAAATCTGGTCCATAAGCAGCCAGGTAAACCATGCCTACAACTTTAGGATCGTTACCGGCCTGGGTAATCACAAAACCTCCCCAGGAGTGGCCAACCAATATCACTTTACCTTTAACCTGGTTAATTGCTCTTTGGGTAGCGGCAACGTCGTCAGCTAAAGAGGTTATTGGGTTTTGTACAGAAATTACCTGATATCCTTTTGCCTGTAAGGCACTAATTTGATAAGAGAAGCTGGAACCATCGGCCCATATACCGTGTACAAAAATTATGGTTGGTTTTTCGGTATCCGGATTTTGTGCATAGATGCCTGTGTTAAGCACTAAGGCTAATAGTGACAGCGCATAAAATTTTATTGTTTTCATGATTTGTGATTTGGTTTTAAATGGTGATTGTATTAATTAAAAATTAAAAATCCTGAACGGTTTGATCGGATGACAATTTTATAAGGCTGCAGCACCTGCTGCTGCAACTTCCTCATCTTGTTTAAGGGAGCCGCCAGATACACCAATTGCCCCAACAGTTTCGCCCTGGTGGTTTTTTAAAAGTATGCCTCCTACGAAAGTGATCAAACCATCGTTTGAATGTTCAATGCTGTACAGGTCACCTCCGGGTTGCGACTGTTTTCCAATTTCGCCAGAGTTGATGTTAAAAAGGCGTGAGGTTTTTGCCTTCTTTATGGCAATATCAGTAGAACCCAGCATGGCATCATCCATCCGGTAAAAGGCCTTTAGGTTAGCGCCTTCATCTACAATGGCAATGCTCATTGGAATTGCAATTTCTATTGCTTTTGCCTTTGCTGCTGCAATAATGCGGTCTGACTGCGCTGATGTAATGTTCATGATGGAAGATTTTTTGGGAATTAAAGGCTGTATCAGTTCAACTTGTGATACAGCCTTTTTTTTGATATTTATGGATATTATGCTTCCAATAATGCGATTACTTTTTGGGCGGTACCACGTGCAGATGCAGGATTTTGACCGGTTACCAGGTTTCCATCAGCAATGCTATGGTCTGACCATGGCGCTGCTGCATGAAATTTGCCTCCTTGCTCAGTAAGTGCGCTTTCAAGCAAGAACGGAACATCATCCTTTGCATAGTTATTTTCTTCTTCGTTGGTAAAAGAGGTGATATTTTTGTCCTTTAGCAAGAAAGTTCCATCGCTAAGTTTTACATTCAGTAGCGATACCGGGCCATGGCATACGGCACCAACCACTGCTTTTCTTTCGTAGGTCTCGGCAATTACCTTTTTTAACAGTTCATTTTCAGGCATATCAACCATAGGCGCTAAACCTCCTGGAACAAAAATGGCATCATAAATCGTTGCATCTACCTCCGAAAGCTTGCTGTTATGCTGCATTTTTTCCCATCCGCCTTCCTCAAGGAACCGGGCATTGGATGTTTCGTTTTTTGCCTCCATATTATCAAGGTTTGGCACCTCTCCGGTAATACTTGCAAAGTCGATCAGATAACCTGCATCATCAAATGCTACATAAGGGTGGGCTACTTCATCAAGAAATACACCTGTTTTTCTGTTTTTTGGTCCAATTACTTTAGCATTGGAAACGATAATTAATATTTTTTTTGACATGATATGCTGATTAAAAAAGTTTTTTTAAGATGTTAACTTCGCGGATTTCTAAATGTGGAATGATCTGTTCAAGTACCGTTTGTTGATAATGATCAGAAGCTTTGTGTATCTCCACGGCATCAGCATCTACATAGCGCTCATGTAAAATAAGCTCGTTGGCATTCTCTACCGATTGATAGATGTGATAGGAGATATTGCCTGTTTCATTTCTGGTCTTTTCAACCAGTTCTGCCAGCAGCGTCAAAATTCTTGGCGTTTCGCTCTCCTTAATTTTCCATTTTACAATAAGTTCTTTTTCCATGATCATTTCTTTTATGGTTCTAATATTGAATGCTTATGTCATTTTGATTTACCTAACACTCGATCTACAATAATTTCGATGGTGTATCGGTTAGTTGACAGTTCAAAGGTGGGCCTAATAAAAAAGAAATGCGGGTGATGTAAATCACAATCAAAACCGGAGCTGATTATTGTGATTTACATCACTTTAAATGGAGATCAGCATTGTGGATTACTGATAAGGTGGGGCGAGGCTGTTTGAAGGATGTTAATCGGGCCAATAGCTGGCTCTGGTAATTCATTGTGATACCATAGTGAACGAACTTCTGATTTTGTGGACATGATAACCAAGCAAGTTCAATATTAATAATCGATATTTCCGTTCTCCAGATGGGCAATGCGGAATATTTCCCTGGAAATAATGGCGATATTTTCTTTTAGCTCATCCAGACAGCAGTTTATTGTGCCGATAGGAATAGGCAGTCCCATAATTTCTTCTATAAATTCTATTTTTAATGAACGTCCGGAAGTATTTTCAGCACTACCTTTTAAATGTGAAAAAATTTCGCTTGCTTCCTTTTTGTCCCGACCAAGAGAAAATTTGCCATAGGTAATTTTTCCACCTGGACCCTGAAGGCTGATATTAATGGTAAAACGGGTTTCCATAGCTAAACTGTTGTATTTTTACTAAAGGGAATTCAATGCACTATTAATAAAAAGTGCCGCATTTAGCGGCACTTGGGAGATTACTGTATTTCGATCTGTCTGGAGATCGCTTTTGCTTCTTCCTTTTTTGGAATGTTGAGTTTGAGTATACCATCTGTATAAGCGGCCTGGATGCGCTCAGGGTCGGCACTCTCTGGAAGGGTGAATGATCTGGTAAATGCAGCGTAGCTATACTCTCTTCTGTTATAGATTTTGCCTTCACTATTGTTTTCTATACGCTGCTCGGTAGAAATTGTCAGCATATCCCTTTCTACGGATACCTTGAAATCTTCTTTCTTTAATCCAGGTGCCGCAAGTTCGATGTGGTACTCTTCATTTGACTCAGAAATGTTGACAGCAGGTACGCTGCTTAAACGACGGTCGGTAAAAAAGGTATCACCTAATACTGATTCGAAGATGTCATTAAAGCCTGGCAATAATGAACTGTTCTTTTTTTCTGGATTGAATTTAACCAATGTCATAGTTTTTTCTCCTTTTAATGTTTTAATAATAATTGGACTATAAAATCAATTAATTTAACGCTTTAACCTTCTTTTAAAGGTTACATTTCAAGAATATCAAGCGCTGTGCCAAGGCATTTATAGCGCGCTGAAGAACGGTTCTCACTGAAAAAATTTCATAAAAAATGAAATTTTTTCAGTGCCAGCGCTGAAATTTTTTCAGTTTCATGATTGTATTGTAGTTATTTGAGCGTAGATAAGATGCGTCAGAAGCGCCCCTAAACCGTTACAATGCATTAATGGCCCAAGGAGATACCCTTTCAAAGATTTAAGGAGAATGTTTTTATTATATCAATCCGATCGTTTAGTTTGTAGGTCGTTACGATGTGAAAAACAAAAATAATGGCTGGAGCAACAGCTTGAGTTTTTTAAAGACCAGAGCTTAAGTGAAGGTGTATGGATGATTTTAAAAGAAAATCTTGGTCAATAGATCAGTGTCATGGCACTAAAAGGTTATTTTTGATGTTTTTTTTAAAGAAAGCCGGCCTGTAAATTGGTTCAGGCCAGCTCTGTTCTGTTATTCAGAAACCGCTTGTGCGTTTACTGCCCCGACTGCAATTTCGGTCAGCGCGACATCCGTTGCTTTTTCATTTTCCAGTGTCTGGGTTAAAAGTTCAACAACATCATCACGGCCAATATTTTGGGCAAATACCCGTAAGGTTCCATAAGTGGCAATTTCATAGTGTTCCACCTTCTGTGCGGCCAAAATGAGCCCGGCATCGCGGATCATAGTTCCCTTATCTGTGTCCGAAATAATCCCGTTCGCTTCTTCCAGAAGCCCCGCCATCGCATCACATTTTTTTGCTACAGGTTTTTCTTCCAATAATTCAAATACTTCCTCCAGAGTAGCAATGTGTCCCTCTGTCTCTACAGCATGTTTTTCAAAGGCTGCTGCCAGTTCAGGGCTTGTTGATGCCTTTTGAAGTTTCGGTAATGCCTTAGCCAGGTGTTTTTCTGCCCAATAGATATCCTTTAACTCATCGACAAAGAATTCATGAAATTCAGTGTCCTCAATTTTTCCGGTTTTTGCTGCGCCTTTGGCAGCTGCTTTTGTATTTGCCATAATTAATGTTTTTTAAAGGTTGATATCCAATAAACAAGGTGAGCAAGCCAATAGTTTTGATCAATTAAAATTTTAAATGGTAAACTTTTAAAATGGCCGAGGTCGGAGGTTGAGCCAATCGGGGGCATGATGACCATGGATGTTGCCTGTTTCCTCTCCCAATCTGTATTAGGTAAAGGAACAACCGCAATTGTATGACAAAAATGTTCTTAACGGATAGTATAATTCTGAAAATACTTCTAACTTAAGTTTGATTAATACTTGAGCGAAACAGTTGTTTTTTAGCACCTTAGACTAACTCGATCGTCATGCTGAATTTATTTCAGCATCTTTCTGCACATTAAGACCCTGAAATAAATTCAGGGTGACGATAAAGTGCAAATGTCTAAAGATTATTCCTTAAAGGGCAGATTATAATCGAACTGAGGTTTCTAGTAAAAAACATAAATTGTTTGCATGTATTAAACTGCTGAAAAAGATAGTTTTGGAAGAGTCAAAAGGGAGTTATATTTGTTGGAAAAAATCAAATAATATAATTAAATGGGTGATTTATTTCCTTAATTATGCAGTTAGAAAGTCTAAATTTAGCACATGAGCGTACCGATTACGGTTAAAAACAAGATTCAGGAAAATAAGATGCTTAAGGTGTCGCCTTTTAGAAAAGGGGTACGCACCACCGCACCGCATAAGCACAATAGCTATTTCGAAATTATCTATCTATCCAGTGGAACCGGTTATCATTATATAGATTCACAGGCTTTTGAAATCTTTCCCAATAGCGTTTTTTTCGTAAGGAAGGAACAAATGCATTACTGGGAGCTTACATCCGAACCGGAGGGCTTTGTTGCCATCATTAAAAAGGGTTTTATTGATCAGAGTATCGACAGGGAGATTAGCAGGCTATTGCTGCAATTAAGCCGGAATGCCGTATTACAATTGAAAAATGCAGCATCCGTTAATAAGATCTTTCAATTGCTTGTAGATGAGATTGATGTAGCAGGTGATTTATCTAATACAGTGGTAGAAGGATTATTAAAGGCTTTGTTAGCCAAGATCCAGTCGGGAGGGGAACTATTGCCGGCAGGCAGAAAACAAGGTGGCAATGGCCTGTGTTATCAGTTTCGGGAAATTTTGAGTCAGGAAAAACAGTTAAAAAACAGTGTTGCCCATTATGCTGGTAAATTGAATACCTCTCCACAGAACCTCAATCTGGCATGTAAGAAAGAAATGAATATCTCTGCTTCGGTGGTACTTTCAGAATTCATCATCAATGAAGCTAAACGCTTGCTCATCTATACGGATAATACGGTAGCAGAAATAAGCTTCGACCTCAGTTTCAATGACACATCGCATTTCGTGAAGTATTTTAAGCGTTTTACCGGTTTCACGCCCCAAAATTATCGTGCAAGTCTTATTTAATACCATAGTATTTTCAAATGTACCGTGAGAAAAGGAATTTTACCTGCTTCTTTGCGAAACTTAAT
Organism: Pedobacter sp. W3I1; assembly: GCF_030816015.1. NCBI lineage: Bacteria > Pseudomonadati > Bacteroidota > Sphingobacteriia > Sphingobacteriales > Sphingobacteriaceae > Pedobacter > Pedobacter sp. W3I1. The sequence continues at coordinate 3,857,635 of NZ_JAUSXN010000001.1, read as the reverse complement.
ATCCATTTTATAATAGCAGATCATTAATCATTTTTAGTATACCTTCATGCAACTCTCCAGATTCATCATACTTCTTTTGCTTGTTTTTTTAAGCCTGGGCGTTAAGGCTCAAAATGTTACCCTTAAAGGTGTTCTTGTCGATGAACAGACCAAACAGCCGCTCGAATATGCCAGTATGGCGCTCTTAAAAAAAGCGGATTCGACAGTGGTTGGAGGTGTATTAACCCGGCCAAACGGATCATTCGAGATCAGCAAGCTTCAAGTTGGCCAATATGTATTGAAAATAGCCTACATCGGCTACAAGAACAGGTTTATTCCCGTAAATATTAATGATACAAGAATGGTTAACCTGGGTTCGGTTACGCTCATGCCAACCAGCGAGTTGTTAAACCAGGTGAACATTAATAGTGGGAAGGTTAATGCTTCCAATAAGATCGATAAACAATCTTACCGCGCAGACCAGTTTGAAAGTGCAAAAGGTGGAACCGCAGTTGATGTATTGAAGAACCTGCCTTCTGTTTCTGTTAACGGAGAAGGGCAGATCAGCGTTAGGGGATCAACCGGATTTCTGGTACTTGTGAATGGCAAGCCGGTGCTTACCGATGCACAGACAGTTTTAAGTCAGTTGCCTGCCAACAGCCTGGAAAATATAGAACTGATTACCTCGCCCTCTGCAAAATATGATCCTGATGGAAAGGCAGGTATTATCAATATCGTTACCAAAAAAGGTGCTAACGACGGATTTACATTGACGGCCAATGCACAGGCCGGACTTCCAAGTACAACCGATTATAATAATAAGGAAAAGCCTAAGCGCTTTGGGGGCGATGTTACGCTGAACTTCAGAAAGGACAAATGGGATATCTCTGTAGGTGGGAATTACCTTAGAAATGATAATGCAGGCTATCGTGAAGGGGATGTGTACACCAAGAATTTTACCAATAACACCATTACACGTTTTCCTTCGAACGGAGAACGTAGTTTTGATAAATATAATTACGCAGGCAGATTATCTGCAGTTTATGCCCCAGATAAAAACAACTCCTTTTCTGTTGGTTTTTTTAGTGGAAAGCGTTATCAGGCACGATTGGCAGATCTGGTTTACACCAATAGCACATCAGATCTTTCAACAGGATTGCCAATCAGGTCAACCACTTATTACAATTCTAATCTGCAAACAAAGGAAGGTACATTTACGCTGGGTAATCTGGATTATGTGCACACTTTTGCAGATAAATCTTCACTGAGTGCATCAGTGCTGTATGAAAATGCCAATCTTTATGGCAATACCAGAAACCGGAATCTTGGATATCCCAATACAACTGACACCATTCAGTATGTTTTTAATCCTTATAAGAATCCAATTAATGGCTATAGGTTTAAGTTAGATTACGCCATTAATATTGGCAAGGGGAAACTGGAAAGTGGTTATCAGTTTAGGTATGATACCCAGGACGGGCAGTTTGATTATTTTGTCACCCCTGCAACTTCGCAATTAGACGCCAACCGGTTTAGGGGCAGTGCGAAGGCAAAGAACCAGATCCATTCACTTTACTCACAGTATTCGGGCAAGCAGGATAAACTGGAATACACTGGTGGACTGCGTTATGAATATGCCACCAGAACGTTAAATCTTTCTTATGATCCTGCACCCCATGAGCTAGACCTTTCCAATCTTTTCCCTTCGCTGAACCTGCTTTATAATGTTAACGATGGGCTAAAGTTAAAGGCTGGCTATTCCAGAAGGATTCAGCGTACCAATAATTATGAGCTTAACCCTATACCCGAAAGAGAACACTCAGAAACATTAGAACAGGGCGACCCGGACTTAAAACCATCATTTATCGATTTGGTAGAACTCGGACTGACCAGAAGCTTTAAAAAAGGCTCTTTTTTTACAACCCTCTATTATCAGAACATCAAAAATCCTATACAGCGCGTAAACAGTGTGTATGCTGATACAATCCTGAACAGGGTATTTACGAATGCAGAAAAAGCACAGTCTTTTGGTCTGGAGCTAGGGACCAATCTTCAGCCGATTAAATGGTGGAGCCTATACCTGGGTGGTAACGTTTATAATTATAAGGTGTCTGGAAATTTAAATGTGCTGGGTAGCAGTTCCGTAGTAAATAACGCGAACTGGGTATACTCTATAAATGCTAATACCAGTTTCAAACTGAACAAAACCTGGACTGTGCAGGGAAATGTAAATTATTTATCAAAGCGGCCCACTGCACAGGGCGAAGATTCAAAATTTCTGGTTCCCAATACCGCTGTTAAGAAAACATTTATGGATGGACGTTTTTCTGCAACCCTGCAATGGCAGAACATGGATCTTGGCATGAACCAATCAAACAGGCAACGGATAACAACATTTGGAAAAGACTTTTATACCACTACCAATTATATTTATGAAACCGATGTTTTCTTGCTGAATTTTAGCTTTAACCTGAACAAGCTTACCGGTAAATCTAAACTTCCTACCAGCGAATTCGGCGATAAGGAATTTTAAACCCTCAATAGGAGGGCTCGTTATCAATAATTTAATACAATCTATTTTAAAAACCAGGTTAAATTAGCTGAAAGGTGTGCTTTGTTTTTAGCCGCTATCAGCAAAAGGGATGAAAAGGAGACTATTAATTTAATTATAAATACCTGCTTTTTGGTGACTACTTACCCCTAAAGAAATTATATAATGAGAAAAAGTAGTAAATTGCTACAAGCAAACAGAGGGACATACCTGGCATAATATTGGTGTTTTATTAAACTAAATCAAAAAATATGAATAGAATACATCCATTTTTAACAGTTTTAATTCTTATCGTTTTGGCAATTTTTAATGTAAAAACCGCAAATGCGCAGGACAATAGAAAATATCGCATTGCAAAAATAGAGGTCTTTCCAGCCTATCTTGATGAATATAAATCAGCACTTGCTGAACATGCGGCGGCAGCTGTGAAAGTAGAGCCGGGAGTGCTATGCCTGCAGGCTGTGTATGATAAGACTAACCCGACGAATGTTACCGTTTTCGAAGTTTATTCCAGTGAAGAGGATTATCAATCGCATTTAAAAACTGCACATTTTCTTAAATATAAAAACGGAACGCTGAAAATGGTGAAATCGCTTGAACTGGTTGAAGTGGCACCAATTGGAATCGAAATTAAACCCGAACTCTTAACTAAGGAGAAGATCAAGGATCAATAAGATGGTGATGTGGTTTTCCGGCACCAGGCCTAAATGTCTGAGCTTTTAAGAAAAGCAAATTGAGCCGTAGAATAAAGTCTGGCCACCATGTTTTGATTAGATTTGCCTATCTTGATATATTTTTAGACCTTATCTATGGAACATCCTGAAAAACTAAGAACCATCCATTATTCGGGCATATTCCTTTCCTGCTTTTCTGATTACAGTGAAAAATGTGTTCATGCTACCCCGGAGCATGTGCTTTTGTATTTGTATTCAGGTGAACAGGTTATAGAAGATAGAAATAAGAAAATTACGATACGAGCGGGTGAATGTGCATTCATCAGACGGAACCACAGACTATTAATGTATAAGAACAGTAAGGGCGATGAACTGTATAAGGGTATTTCCTTAACATTCAATCGCAGTATGCTGCGAGAATTCTACGGCAGGGTAAACAAAGCGGATATACCTAAAAAAGCATTCATTCCCGAAGAAAATGTTTTTAAGATCGAACCACGGGCCGATATCACCAGTCTGTTCCAATCATTAACACCTTATTTTAATGACGGCGTAAAGCCGACCGAAGGTGTAGCCAAGTTAAAATTACAGGAAGGAATTTATGCCCTGCTGGACAGCTCTGATATTTACTTTGCAATACTGTTCGACTTTACTGAACCCTGGAAAATGGATATCCTGGAATTCCTTAATGAAAGTTACATGGACGAACTTTCAATGGAGCAGATTGCTGCTTACACCGGACGGAGCCTGGCCACATTCAAAAGAGACTTCAAGAAAATCAGTCCGCTTAGTCCACAAAAATGGCTCATAAAAAAGCGCCTGGAAGCGGCTTACGTTAAACTAAAGGAAGAAGGCAGAAAGGTGCAGGAGGTATATGTTGAGGTTGGTTTTAAAAACCCGTCACACTTCTCCACTGCATTTAAAAAGCAGTATGGATTTCCACCAACGGAGATCTAGATTATCAATCAAAGTTGAGCTTCTCAGAAAAGTAAATTGAGCCCCACAGTAACGTTGCTGCGGGGTTTTCTGGTTAATTTTGCTTCATGAAAGACACAAAGAGAGAAGTTTTATCAGAACATAGTGCAGGCGATATCTTTGAACGGTTAAGAACCGGCGCACCCATCCGGTTGAACGATTCGGAGTATTTCAGAATTAATGAGGTTGTAGGCAAAACCATGAAGATCTCGCAGCAATTGAACAACGCATCCGATATTGATCAGGTACGACATTACTTAGGTGAAATCATCGGCACTGCCATAGAGGAGAGCACCACTGTTTTCACCCCGTTTTACACAAACTTTGGCAGGTTTATCAAGATTGGAAAAAACGTTTTTATCAATCACGCCTGCTCATTCCTTGATATGGGCGGTATCACGATTGAGGATGAAGTACTGATCGGTCCAAGGGTGAACCTGGTCACAGAGAATCATCCATTAGATAAAAATGATAGAAGGGCATTGATGACAAAACCAATCATCATCAAACAACGGGCCTGGATTGGCGCAGGAGCTACCATATTGCCTGGGGTTACCATCGGCGAAAATGCGGTGGTAGCAGCGGGTGCGGTGGTTTCGAAAGATGTGCCCGGAAATACAGTTGTAGGTGGAGTGCCTGCCAGAATGATTAAATCAATTTAATCCGATAATTTATGAAAAAGCAAATCATATTATTGGCAGCGACCGTTTTTACATTTGGTGCCTGTCAGCAATCACCAGAAAAAAAGAAGCAAGAATCCACTAATAAAGTATCAGAAATGGAACTAATATCATCAAAAGATTTCACCACATTTAAAGTGAGTGGCGATATAGACATGTATCGCGTGACTTTTAAAAATCAGTATAAAATGGAAGTCGTTGGGCACTTGTTTGTCCCAAAACATTTTGACAGGCACCAAAAACATCCTGCTTTAGTCGTTGGCCATCCCATGGGGGCGGTAAAAGAGCAGAGCGCCGATCTATATGCTTCAACTATGGCAGACCGGGGTTTTATAACGCTGTCCATCGATCTATCATTCTGGGGAGAGAGTGCAGGCGATACACGAAATGCCGTTTTACCGGATGTATATGCCGAGGATTTTAGTGCCGCTGTAGATTTTCTTGGAACACGTCCGTTTATCGATAAGGAAAGAATAGGTGTGCTTGGGGTTTGTGGAAGCGGAAGTTTTGTCATCAGCGCTGCAAAAATCGACCCTAGAATGAAAGCGGTTGCAACGGTAAGCATGTACGATATGGGGGCCGCCAACCGCGATGCTTTAAACCATTCGCAAACACTGGAACAAAGAAAGCAGATCATAGCCGATGCGGCGCAGCAGCGTTATGTAGAATTTTCAGGAGGCGAAACCAGGTATACAGGGGGAACTGTACACCAGCTGGACGAAAATACACCTCCCATCCAGCGTGAATTTTTCGATTTCTATCGTACTTCAAGAGGGGCGTATACACCAAAAGGAGGATCGCCTGAAACCACCACGCATCCCACGTTAAGCAGCAATACAAAGTTCATGAACTTTTATCCTTTCAACGACATCGAAACCATTTCGCCCCGTCCAATGTTGTTCATTACCGGAGACCAGGCCCATTCCAAAGAGTTCAGTGAAGATGCTTACAAACGTGCAGCACAGCCTAAAGAGTTGTATTATGTAAAGGATGCCGGTCACGTTGACCTATATGATAAAACAGACTTAATTCCTTTTGATAAACTGGAAACCTTCTTTAAACAGTACCTGAAATAACACTTGCCGGTACTTCGATATAAATATAACAAAATGAAAAAAAGGGATCTATCTGTAGCAATAATAGCCATTAGCATCAGTATTTTGGGATTTACTGCCTGCAGCAATCATAAAAAAGAAAATAGTATGAATACAGAAAACAACACAGCTCTTTTTCCAAAAGGAGAAAAGCTATCAAACGACTGGTTTAGCGGTGATGCTTTTTTATCACCATTGGTTGCAAAAGACAGCAACAACAATTTTTCTGCCGGGGCAGTAACCTTTGAGCCGGGCGCTAGAACCAATTGGCATACGCATCCAAAAGGCCAGGTATTGATTGTAGTGGAGGGCAATGGTTTTTACCAGGAAAAAGATAAGCCTGCGCGTGCCATCAAAAAAGGTGACGTGGTAAATATTCCAGCTGACACCGAACATTGGCATGGTGCTTCGGCAAAGGTAAAAATGGTGCATATTGCCATAACCAATTATAAAGATGATGTGCAGGTTACCTGGTTGCAGCCCGTTTCGGATGAGCAGTATAATGAAGTAAATGATTAATTCATGTTCTAATTCTAATCATGAAATACTTAACGACCCTATTTTTTGTCCTGTTATCAGTTTCGCTTTGCCTTGCAAGCTGCGGTAGCGATCCGGCAACCACACGGTCCGGCGGAAATACTAACAGAGGCCAAAACATCAAATCAGGAAATAAAATGAAAATAACCATAGGCACTAAAGTATTTACAGCTACACTGAACGACAATGCGACAGCAAAAGCATTTAAGGCTATGCTTCCCCTTACCCTCGATATGAAGGAGTTAAATGGCAATGAGAAATGTTTTAATCTTTCAAAAAGCCTGACTGTAAATTCTTCAAATCCAGGAACGATACAGAATGGCGACCTGATGATTTATGGTTCAAGTACATTAGTACTCTTTTATAAATCTTTCCCTACTTCATATAGCTATACAAAGATTGGACGTGTAGATAACATTTCGGGCCTGGCAGAGGCTTTAGGTTCTAAGCATGTGACGGTGAAGTATGAGTTGGAATGATCCTATAAGCTTTTTATACGTTAGAATGGAATCCGTCGGATCTCACAGAAATCTCTAATTAAGTTGCTCTGATTCTTAGCAGATGAGTGGAGGCACTTAAACGGCCTGATTCCGATAGTCACACAAGGGTAAATTAAGTAAAAATAAATGGATTTGAATAAATATCCTCTTTGATAAAATAAACCTTTTAGTATATTTGTTGACGAAGATTATCGCCATGTTATCAAAAGCAGAGAAAACAAAACAATTTATTTTAGAAACAGCCATGCCTTTATATAATGAAAAGGGTGTTGCCGGAGTGACTATTGATGATATTCTGGCTGCAACCAAATTAACAAAAGGTGCGCTTTATGGACATTTTGATGGAAAAGACGATCTCTCCTTACAAGTCATAGATTATTCTTTGGATAAAGTCTCTCAACGTATCAGATCAGCGGTTTCAACAAAAAAAACTGTCAAAGCCAAGATTTGGGCATTTATTGATTTTTACAAGGATCCAATCGATACCCTGATTCCGGGCGGTTGTCCCATTTTTAATACTGCTGTTGAAACTGATGATAATTATCCCTGGCTGAAGAAAAAAGTGGCAAAGGTTCTTAGACAAGGTCAGGAGGAGCTTACTGCCCTTCTTCAAAGTGGTATCAACAATGGAGAGTTTACTCCAGAACTTGATCCCGCGAATTTTGCTTTTAAGCTTGTTGCGTCTATTGAAGGTGCGACAGTGATGTGCAGGGCCATGGAAGTCACCAAGCCGATGCTTGCACTGGTAAAAAGCCTGAAAGCAGAATTGGCTCGTTATGAGAAATGAAGCCTTTTTATTTGTTTTAAAATATACTAAAAAGTATAAAATATAAGGTTATTGCAAATTATTTAATCCGTTTTCCAACGGATAAACCCAACTTAAAATCAAAAGAATATGAACTTAAAAGGAAAAACAATACTGATAACCGGTGGTGCATCGGGTATAGGACTTGAAGCTGTAAAACAGTTTTTAGCAATCGGTGCGGAGGTGATTATTACCGGTAGAAACCAGGCAAAACTAGATGCAGCCAAAAAAACTTATCCGGCCATCACTGCCATTAAAAGTGATGCCGGAAACGAAGGTGATGCAAAAGACCTTTTTAATAAAGTAAAAGAACTGGGTGGTATCGATATTTTGTACAATAATGCAGCGGTGCTCGTTCCGCCATCTAATTTAGGTATGGCAAATACTAAACACATGGAAGGTGCTGCATACGAAATGGAGGTTAATTACCTGGGTGTGATCAGGCTAAACAATCTTTTTATGGATATGCTTAAATCCGGGGGAGAGGCTGCGATAATTAATACTACCTCCATACTCAGTCAGGCTCCATCTCTGATTGAGGCTACTTATTCCTCCTCTAAAACTGCACTGGCATTCTATACCATCTCGCTTCGTGAGCATTTAAAAATCATTGGCAGTAAACTAAAGATATTTGAACTTATTCCCCCGCTTGTTGCTACAGAAATGACCGCTGAAAGAAATGATAAAAAAATATCAACTCAAGAGATGGTAAAAGGACTAATTAATGGTTTATCCAAAAACCATTACACGATCCGTGTGGGCGATGCGAAAATATTTAGTCTGATTAACAGGCTTTTTCCGGGAACTGCATTTAATATAATCAATCCAAAGAAAAACCATCAACTTTTACAAAACTAACATGAAAGCATACATCATAAACAAGTATACCAAAGATAGCCTTCAGCTAGTGGATGTTCCAACGCCTAAAGCCGGTGATCATGAAGTTTTGGTCGAGGTTCATGCAGCAGGCGTAAATCTGCTTGACTCAAAAATTAAAACGGGAGAGTTTAAATTATTGCTGCCTTATAAGTTTCCCTTGATTTTGGGGCATGATGTTGCAGGCATTATTACGCAGGTTGGAAAGAATGTAAAGAAATTTAAAGTAGGTGACGAGATTTATTCACGCCCGGCAGATTTTCATATCGGAACATTTGCAGAATATATTGCCATCAACGAAAACGATGTAGCCTTTAAACCCAAAAATTTGACCATGGAGGAAGCTGCCTCCATTCCACTGGTTGCACTTACGGCGTGGCAAGCCTTGGTTGAGCGGGCCAGGTTGAAAGAAGGGCAAAAAGTATTTATCCAGGCAGGTTCTGGTGGCGTTGGAACTATCGCCATTCAGCTGGCAAAACATTTAGGTGCAACAGTTGCCACCACTGCCAGTACCAAAGGTTTTGCTATGGTGAAAGCGCTGGGCGCAGATGTTTTGATTGATTACAAAACACAGGATTTTGAAAAACTCCTTAAAGATTATGATGTGGTACTTAATAGCCAGGACAATAAAACCCTCGAAAAATCACTTAATATTTTAAAGCCAGGGGGCCAGGTAATTTCGATTTCAGGTCCGCCAACCCCTGATTTTGCTAAAGAAATAGGTCTCCCATGGTACTTAAAGGTAATATTATCACTGCTTAGTTTTAGCATGAGGAGCAAAGCAAAAAAATATCATGTCAATTTTAATTTTCTCTTTATGAAAGCCAACGGAAACCAGCTTGCTAAAATTACGGGGTTGATTGAAGCTGAGATCATAAAACCTGTGGTAGATAAGGTATATGCTTTCGGGCAGACAAATGATGCGTTAGCATATATTGTGAGTGGACGTACAAAAGGTAAAGTAGTTATTAAGTTAAAATAGTTTAGGATTGTTCACACTATTTTTAGAATACCGCATATATGATCATGAGGCATCATCTATAACCTGAATTGTTAAAAAGTGTTAAAATATTTTGAAAAAAATGCAACTTTTTTTTGTTTTGAGGCCTAATCAGATAATAAGATCAGAAAACATTTTTTAGAGCAATCATTAATACTTTTGGTTTAGATTATGTCAATACAATTACTACCCGAACCCTTGCGAAAAGGCTTATTTCGCGCACTTTTATTATTAACTTTTTTTGTTGCGACCAAACCGCTTCATGCGCAAAATCAGGATACCCCAAAAGGGACATCGGGATTTTCTGCCAAGCTGATCAACATCGAATCGGCTGTTAACGAACCGTTCCGCTTTTCAGCCTCGCTGCACAATGCATCCGCAAGCCAGCAAGTTTATGAACTCAAGTCGGAATTACCCATAGGATGGCAGATCAGCTACCGTGTGGAGGGCAGTCTGGTTACTTCTGTAAATTTAGCTGGTGGCCAAACCCGGGAGATAGCCATCGAAATTACTGCACCCTACAACGCTGCTGCCAGGAAATACATTATTCCTGTCAAAGCCGTATCATCTTCATCAACGTTGCCGCTACAACTGGAAGCTGTGGTTAAGGGATCTTATGGTGCCAGCCTGGGTACGCCGAGTGGAAGGCTGAGCGAAGAGCTTACAGCCGGTTCTCATCAAGATATTGAGCTTGAGGTGCATAATACAGGCACTTTGCCGCTATCCTCACTAAGTTTTTCTTCACAACTGCCTACTGGATGGGAAGCAAGTTTTTCGCCAAACCAGATTGAAAGGCTGGATGGCGGTAAGAAGGCAACCATTAAAGTAACCCTAAAAGTGCCGGATAAAACAATTGCCGGAGACTATAGTGCCACCTTTACCCTGGGAGGTAACAATGCCAATGCTCAGGCCGCCTTTAGAATCTTTGTTAAAACCTCTGTACTTTCTGGCTGGATTGGTATACTCATTATTGCCCTGGCAGTTTTAGCAGTATACGTGCTTATCCGTAAGTACGGCCGTCGGTAGCCATTTTTTTAAGGAATCTTAAATCTTCAACCAGAAAGATGGAACCTATCATAGATTTAAAGAACCTATGCAAAAGCTATGGTTCGCATGTAGCTGTTTATAAGCTCAACTTAAAGATCCCCCATGGCGAAATATTCGGGTTGCTGGGTCCAAACGGCGCGGGTAAGACCACCAGTATACTCATGATGCTCGGCCTGACTGAACCCGATAGCGGTTCGGCCATTGTTTGTGGTCATGATGCCACACGAGATCCGATTGAAGTAAAAAGAAAGGTAGGCTATATGCCCGATAATCTGGGCTTTTACCCACAGTTGACTGGTCTTGAAAACCTGGTATATATAGCAAGGCTCAACGGGTTGGCTGAAAAGGGTATAACCGAAAATGCCCGTCGAGTTATGGAATTGGTAGGGCTGAAGGCAGCTTCAGATAAGCGTGCTTCAACTTATTCCCGGGGTATGAAACAAAGGCTGGGACTGGCTGAGGTGCTCATTAAAAAACCGAAACTGATTATCCTGGACGAGCCTACTTTAGGGCTAGACCCGAGCGGGGTAAAGGAGTTTCTCGAACTGATTAAATCTCTGCAGCAGGAACAAGGCTTAACTGTATTGCTTTCGTCACACCACCTTCACCACGTTCAGCAGGTGTGTGACAGGGTAGGTATATTCGTGGATGGAAAGTTGCTTGCTACCGGAGATTTGCCTACACTCTCCCGCGAGCTCTTCGGAAACACAGGTGTAGAAACCAGCATTCATCTGACTAAAGTACCAACAGATCCTGATGCACTGAAGGATAAATTCAGTAGTTGGCCGGAATTTAATAATCTGACTATAAGAGGTGCGAACCTGCAATTTAATACCACTCAGGATATCACCCCAAAACTCATTCGCCGGCTTATCGAACTGGGTGCTGACATCCAGGCTGTGAGCCAAAAACAATATGGACTAGATGAGATCTATGAGAAATATTTCGAAAAAAACACAAATTTAACCCCAGAGCATGAAAGCGCTTAGCGAAAGCCATTATTGGGCAACAAATAAAAATAATTCAAAGGAAACTTACCAGCTCAGTCCTTTTAAGGTGATGGTGAGAAAAGAGGTATCGGATCACGTGCGTAGCTGGCGTTTTATCCTGCTGCTTGCTCTGGTGGTGCTCACCTTTTTTGCCTCATTGTACATTTCCATGTCCAACATCCGGGCATCTTTTACCAATACCAACGATCCTGATCATGCGTTTTTTTACCTTAAACTGCTCAGTGCCACAGATGGCTCTATGCCGCCTTTTCATATCCTGATGAGTTTTTTAGCGCCATTGCTGGGTATTACTATGGGCTTCGATGCCATTAATTCGGAACAGAACAGTGGTTCGTTGACAAGATTGTTAGCACAGCCTATATACCGCGACAACATCCTGCTAGCTAAATTCTACAGTGCAATGCTAATTATCGCGACGTTATTTATTTCCCTCACCTTGCTGATGATCGGTGGGGGACTGCTCCTTACCGGGGTAAGGATTGAGCCGCAGGAGCTCTTGAGAATTTTTGGCTTTGCCGCACTCACCATGGTCTATGTCGGTTTTTATTTAAGCTTGTCTATCATGCTTTCGGTTGCTTTTCGCCATGCGGCTACCTCAGCTTTAACTGCGCTGGGCATCTGGTTGTTTTTTACGGTATTTTATCCGATTTTGGTTAATCTGGCGATCAGGGCCTTTTTACCAGATGCAGCTTATCTGACTCAAAGTGAAACTATGGCTTATAATGAGCTGATTATGAATATTATGCGTATTGCCCCCGGGCAGTTATACAGCGATGGTGCAACTACCATGCTGATGCCATCTATCAGAAGTCTCGGGCCATTGAGTATGGAGCAGCTTTCCGGCGCCATTCCTTCACCGCTTCCGTTACGGGAGAGCCTGATGATTGTGTGGCCACAACTTAGCGGACTTCTGGCAGGCACCATTGCTTGTTTTGCGCTCTCTTATTATCTTTTTATGCGCAGAGAAATCAGAAGCTAAGGAGGATTAAATCAAATATCTGTTTAATTCCCTGTCACAAGTCATATATAGTTGCCAATATAAATTTTAAAGCTGTAATTACCTTTGCAGGTTTGGTTTTTAGCCTATAATAACCAAAAGGCAATTTCCGGTAAAAAGATTGGAAGATCAATCCATGCAAGGTTACTTAATTTTACAGACAAGGACCAGATCTGTAATGATTAAACCATCCTTATCAGGAGAACTATAGCGTTTTAAAATGAGGGTTTCAAAGTTGTTTTCCTCCAGGGCTGTAAACAAGTAATCTTCCTTATGGTAATTTACATACACCTGGTCGCCTGTGCTGGATATTTGATACCTCGATTTGTTATTTTCGTCCTCCTCCATAGTACTCAAATAAAAGACACCACCTGGTTTTAACAATTTCGAAACATTTGCAATTAGTTTAATAGCTTCTTGCTGTGTTAAATAGGGCAGGCAAAAGCCGCAGGTTATCCCGTTAAATTTCTCGCTGATGGTGTCAATCTCACGGCAGTCCATAAGTTGAAACTGAGCCTTAGGATTGTTGACCCTGGCAAGCCTGAGCATTTTTGATGACAGATCGATTCCCAAAATTTGGTAATCAGGTTTCTTATCCAACAGGTATTTAGTGATGTTTCCAGGACCGCAGGCAATATCCAAAACAGTGGCATTTTTTGCCGTTATATTATCGAAAAACACCTTAAATGGTTCAGCATATAAACTAACATCCATAAATTTTTCCTGGTATATTTTTGCCGATTTGTCAAATGCTTCAGCAGCCTTTAATATTTTCATGCCTTCATCAGATTGTAAACAATAAAATTAAATAACTTGCACCCTGATCTCAAATTCTTTTGTTTTCGCTTGATCGGATTCTGCTCATGGTTTCCAGCCGTAGTCCAAGGAATGAAGCAATATATCGGAGTGGCACCCGGTTAATCATCCAGGGAAAGGCCTGGAGCAGATGTTTATAACGGCCAGTAGCAGAAGGAATCTGGCAGATAAAGCTCCTGTCATATGCCGCTCTGTAATGAAGCTCCATGATCTTTCTCCCAATGATGTTTGCCTCTGCAAAATTTTCATAAAGCATAGTCGTGAGTTCATGAGGTATGGCGATAAGGTCTACGTCCTCTATCGCCTGAAGGTATTCGTCTGATTCTTCTGCAGTCCATAGATTGCGGATGGTTCCTACAATTTCATATTCCTGGCAGATCCATGAAGTGATCTCGGTTCCCGAGTCCTTGTAAAATCCCCTTACTATTCCTTTTAAAATCAGATAAAGATATCTATTGCGGTCTATTGGGGAGATAATGTACCTGTTCTTGCGGAAACTCACCGGAAAGGTAAGGGCATCGATCAGTACTTCCATTTCTGCAGTCAGGGGGTAAAAGCTATTGTATAAGGCAATAAGTGGAGAAGCGCCGTTATAAGAGTCCCATTTGCTGTTTTCCTGTGCACCGGCCATGTTTGGTTGTTTAGCTTTTCAGATAGATGATAAATTTTCAGATAGATGATAAATGTAGTTAAAAGACTAAACTTATCAAATTTTCGTTTTTTTGGATTAACTACCTCCTTCTTATACTAATAATCTGGTGCTTTAATTTATTTAGTTTTTTTTATGATCACCCAATACCACATCCTGAAGAAATGAGGTATCAAATACCTTAATTCTTTTCCCAATGGCTCCAATCTTTCCGGCATTAATGAATTCTGTGAAAATTTTGAAAAGTGTTTCATAGGTGGTTCCTGAGTAGGAGGCAATATCCTGACGGGATATATCAAGGTTTATTGCGCCATTGCTATCAATGCCAAATTGTGATTGTAAGGAAAGAATCGCATTAGAAATTCTGCCTTTTACCGACATATGGGCCAGATTGCGCATTCGCTCGTGTGACTCCTGAAGCTCGGAAGCAAAAAAGTCCATTAGTTGATAGGTAAGATTGGGATTTACCCTTAAGCTTGATCTAAAGAACTCCAGGTCGATAAAGCATACGGTTGCCTGCTCAAGTGCGGTGGCTGAAACCGGATAAATAGGGTTTTTTCCCAGTCCAAGATGGCCGATAACATCTCCTGGTGTCGCAAACCTGATAATGAGCTCCTTTTCATTGTCCCACTTTTTATGAACTTTGATCGTTCCCGAAAAGACGAAAAAAATGCCGCCTACAGGTTCCGTTTCTATGAATAATTGCTCACCTTTTTTTAATTGAAAATTCTTTTTCTTTTGGGAAACCGCAGGTAGCCAATCTGCTATTACACGGCTGCACAGATAGCAGCTTTTTATATCACACACATTATTGCACTCTTTCATCGGATAGGTCTTACTTCACGCAAAAATACAACTAATATTTAATTACAATCTTTAGTTGTTTAATATTGTTAATAATATATTTTTAAGTATCAATTTTATAATTATTTATAATATAGTATTGTTTAAAATATATTTATAATTTTATTTATTCTTTTTTATTTCTACTTTTGTCGCATTCTAAAAGGAAAAATGAATAATACAAAAAATATAATACCAATATCTCCTGCACTAGGCATTTTCGGTAAGTTTAAAATCGGGAAGAACAAAGAGAAAAGTTCAAAGAAGCGTCTTTTATTTATTTCTGTTTTGTCTGTAGGAGTTGCTATGGGAATTTCCCTGATCGCAAAGTTTCTTGTGTCGCTGATCAATTTGGTCACCAACATATCTTTCTACCAGCGGTTTGAATTTGGTTTTCATAGCCCTGCCGATAATCATTTAGGTTTAATGGTAATCATTATTCCTGTTATCGGTGGTGTTATCGTTGGGTTGATGGCACTTTATGGCTCTAAGGCGATCAGGGGGCATGGGATTCCGGAGGCAATGGAACAGGTGCTGACTAATCAGAGCAAGATAAAGCCCTCAATAGCCATATTAAAGCCTGTTTCTTCTGCTATTGCAATCGGTACCGGAGGGCCTTTTGGTGCTGAAGGGCCAATCATTGCTACAGGAGGCGCATTGGGGTCTACCCTTGGGCAGCTGTTTACAGTGAGTTCTAACGAGCGTAAGATCATCCTTGCAGCAGGGGCAACAGCTGGTATGTCTGCTATATTTGGTACGCCATTAGCAGCAGTTTTTCTGGCAATTGAGCTATTATTGTTTGAGTTTTCGCCCAGATCCATCATTCCTGTGGCGCTGGCTTGTATTACTGGTGCTGCCGGACATCATCTTCTTTTTGAAGCGGGACCGGTTTTTCCTATGCCAACACTTTTAGCCCCTTCGAATGCCGCGCTGGGTATGTATAGCCTCATTGGGATTGTTGTAGGTTTTGCATCACTCGCCTTAACCAAGATTGTATACTTTATTGAAGATGCTTTTGAGAAAATTCCAATCCACTGGATGTGGTGGCCGGCTATTGGAGGATTGGCAGTTGGTATAGTTGGATATTTTGCACCCCACACCCTTGGCGTAGGATATGATAATATCATTTCGCTTTTAAGCGGACAACTTTCTATTTCGGTTATCCTTTCGCTGTGCATATTTAAGTTTATTTCATGGGCTATCGCGCTGGGGAGTGGTACCTCTGGAGGAACGCTGGCACCACTGATGACCATTGGTGGAGCAAGTGGTGCAATCATCGGATATTTATTGCATTCCCTTTTTCCGGGGCTGGATATCAGTATCTCCATGTCGGCATTGGTAGGTATGTCTGCAATGTTTGCCGGTGCCTCCAGGGCTTATCTTACCAGTATACTTTTTGCGCTCGAATCAACGCATCAGTTTAATGGATTGCTTCCGCTTCTTGGTGCTTGTTCCGGAGCCTACCTGATTTCGGTGTTTTTTATGAAAAACACCATCATGACTGAAAAAATTGCCCGCAGGGGCGTTCATACCCCCGACAGTTATGAGCCTGATTTATTGCTGAAGTTGCGCGTTTCAGAAGTGATGGATCGAAATCCAGTTTTTATTAGTCCTTCCAACACTATAGCCCAAGTAAGAAGGTATTTTGAAAAAAATCCTCCTCAAGAAAATCAATATGCAGTAAAAGGGCCTAATGGAGACTGTTTGGGGACAGTTTCAATGCTGGATCTTTTGCAGCCCTCGGCAAATACAGAAAAGGAAATAATGGCAATAACGAAACCTGCTCATACTCATATTAAAAATAACGACTACTTAAAAAAAGCACTGGAGATAATGGCACAGGGTGAGAAAGACTTTTTGATGGTGTTTAGCAGTAGAGATGAAAATGCTTTTGAAGGATTGTTAAGTTATAAAGACGTTGTTAAGGCTTATCATATAAATCACGAAAAGGAAAGTAAAATCGGAAGAAATCTCTCACTTGATAGACAGGCCAAGAAAATTATTGTCAGGGGTAAAAAGATGATGGCCGATAAGAGAATTTAACAGCTTTTATGTTTTACAATCAATCTCACATCCAGTTAATAAAGGAATAAATCTCGCATTTTAATGGAAGATAACGATATAGAGGAGGTGATAACGGGTTTAAAAGCTAAAGGATATACGCTTACGTTTAACCCGGAAGATTCAAATGCAGCTTCATGGGGTGTATCTGATCCCTGGCCCTCGGATATTGAGTTTAATGTAGATGAGGTAGTTAACTGTAGAGATGCAGATGGTATGCTGGTTAAGGTATTTGCCGTAACGACCAGGCCCTTCGGTTTAAAAGGGATATGGATATTGTCTGGTGAAGAACAAAAATACTGGACGGTGGAGGAAATCATTAAAGGATTTGGTAAAGTGCTAAAGTCTATCAAATTATTTTTGATCAGAAAACCCTGGTGATTAAAGCAGGAGAGGAGCATTGTCCAATTCATCATTTATCACCATATTTTTTATGAATGTTAAGGATTCATCTAGCCATTCATATAATAATTTAGTATCCAGTAGCACTGAAATATAATAAATGCTGATACGGTAATCAGATGTACCCATTTATTGTTCGTTTCTTGCAGCGTTTAAGCAAGCAATAATATGAATGAGTTCTCTAATGGGATATACCTTTAACATTTCGGTATGATAACCAGGGCCTTTTAAATAAGTGTCTACAGCATCAAACATAAAAAGCACGGCCAAAATAGAATAAAACCATTTTTTCCGCGACAAAAAATAGGTTTTGTAATCTTTGTAGTCCCTCATATCTTCTGGAAATAGCAAGGCAGCTAAGGTATAGTAAGTGATCACATAAATCACCAGAAACAGGTACTTTAAAAAGTCCCAATGTCTTATTTCGGTGAGGTGAACCTCAAACCACCAAAAGTACACCGTACTTAAAAACATATAAAAAGCCCATAACAAATGCGTGATGTATGGTTTTAGCCGATCGGGGTGCTCAATGATTTTAACTACGCCTTTTAATGAATGAGTTATGCTCAGCCCCAGGATAATACCTAAAACAGTTTTGATATGGGTGAAGGTTTCCATGGATACAGATTAATAAATTAATTATATGATCAGTTTTGAATTCCCAAAGCTATTATACCAACAGCCTCTGTGGCTTAGTAGCATGGTTAATTTATTAAGCGGCTAAAGAAGTATGGATTTAAAGCATTAAATAAATCAGATTGATGCTTCAACACAACAGCATTCTTTAGTCTTCTTCATTAAAGATAATAATTTTTGTCATCTTCCATCTTCAAATGCAGTTCCGCAAGCAACCGCCTGATGGTAGACAATCTAGACAGTGGAGGAATCCTAATTATATCTACCGTTTATAACCCAAGGTACTAATGGGCGTAGCTTCTTCCCTAAGTTCTAAAATACGTTTGGTGATATGGTATTTCAAAAATTTTTATTTTCCAGATAAAATAAAGCTCATTTCCATTTTTTATACCCCAGGTTACCTTCCTTTTTTCTGGATGGTCTGATAACCTGAGTTCGATTAATAATGTGGGCTTGGTTCATGATATTGGCATTTTGTATTCGGCGGCCGTCACCCTGAATTTTTCATTGTCTGTTTATGTTTTCAATTGTATTCAAGAGTGCTGCGCAGTTTATTTCAGGGTCTTACTTGCCTAAAAAGGAGGCTGTATCATAAATATAGATTGTCATCCTGAGCCTGTCGAAGGACCTGTTTAAATGCCTCGCAAAGCGTTTCGACAAGCTCAACGTGACAAGTTTGAATGGAATCACAACTTATGTGATACAGCCTCAACGTAACGCCTAGCCTTGCGTAAGAAAATAATCGAACTCAGGTTGATAGTATAGCCAGGTTCTTTTTAAAACTGATCTGGAGAAAGAGCAGTGGTGCTTCCCATTTGCCATGGAAGTGTGAAGTGCTTATAACAGCAATGGTATCGCAGGCAATGTTATTATTTTCATTTACCCAAATCATTTTTTCATGAGAAAGCTGCTGCTGAGCCTTTAAATGGATCAGGCTGAGCAGGGAAACGCTGCTGAGAAGGTATTTTGATATAGATGTTCTGAGCGATATAACCAATGAATAAAGATAAAATTTTCCGCTTTTAATCTTTTTGGCTTAAGCAGAGTCAAATCCTATTTATACAGTGCTAACAATGGAACTTGAAAAGAAAACTTTAGAGACAACCGATAAAACCGGGAATGAGGTGGATGAAAGCATCTTCCCCAAAAGCATGATACTTTTTATCCTTGTCCTAAGTGCTTTACTCATGATCTTAATTCTATTTAGAGATTAACCTGAGTTGAAATGTTTTTCTGGTATTAGATGCCTGGCTTGTTCTGAGCAAGGCTATTAATTAAGCTTGCTTATGTTTAGCTTACTATTTCATGATTCGAAGCCTGGCTGGTTGATCTTGCAGATAAAAAATCAATTTCCCTCCCTGAACCAGCGATTGATGTGTAATTTGGTTTTTGGTAAAAGGTTTTCCATTTAAAATGATTTTTGAACTATAAATAGATTTTGTACTTTTTTTGATGGCTATTATGGTTAATTTTTTGCCATTGTTAAAAGATAGTACAGCCTGTTTAAATAAAGGGCTGCTTAGTTGGTAGTTTCCTGAAACAGGATCTACCGGATAAAAACCCATTGCTGCAAATACATACCATGCCGACATCTGCCCGGCATCATCATTACCACTTAAGCCACCAGCCCCATCACCGTACTCTTCTGCCAAAATGCGCGATACTTGCAACTGCGTCTTCCAGGGAGAGGAGGTGTAATTATACAAAAAGGGGATTTGGTGGCCAGGTTCGTTCCCATGCCAATATTCCTTTTTATCGAAAAGAGAATCCAGTTCGTTTTCGAGGTTTTTGCTTCCGCCCATTAATTTAATCAATCCAGGCATATCGTGAGGCACATAAAAAGTATACTGCCTTGGGGTTCCTTCCGTAATATATGGCTCACGGTGATCGGGGTAAAAAGGCTTGTACCAGCTTCCATTGGCAAAGCGACCCCTAACCATCCCAACACCTGGATCAAAGATGTTCTGGTAATTGAGCGATCGTTTTCGGAGTTGCTGGTAATCGGCTTCTTTGCCAAGATCTTTAGCTATGCTTGCAAGAGCATAATCATCATAAGCATATTCCAAGGTCCGGCTCACCTGCTCCCTTTTATGAAAAGCATTAGGAATACTGTCGTCCATTGGGATATAACCATATTTAAGGTAACTGTTAATGCCACGTCTGCCTTTTCCATTCAAATAATCGGCAGAATCTGGCATTTGAAAGGCATTCTGTCGCATCAGCCGATAGGCTTCATTAACATCATAATTACGGATGCCTTTATTATAGGCCGAAGCGATGAAGGCGGTAGTATGATCGCCAATCATGGCGGCAGTATAACTGTTCCAGCAAGGAAAAATGGGCATCCAGCCGCCTTGCTGACCTTTAAGTATCATCGAATTGACTAAACTATTGGCTAAATTGGGTTTCAATAATTCAATTAAAGGTAGCTGGGCACGATAGATATCCCACATAGAGAAATCATCGTAATAATTACCCTTATTTATTATTTTGTTTTGATATTTCCCATCAAACTGCGGATATTTTCCATCTACATCATTGTATAACCTCGGATGTTGCATGGCATGATAAAGGGCCGTGTAAAAGATTTTTTTCCCTTTTTCATTTGTATCTGTAATGCTTACCTGCGATAACGACTTTTCCCAAATTTGATTCGTTTTTGCCACAACAGCATCAAAGTCCTCATTTTTAATTTCACTTTCCAGATTGGCCTTGGCTGCATCGATGCTGGTAAAAGAAGTGCCTGAATACACGATGAGCTGTTCTCCTTTTTGTAGTTTAAAGCCTGCAAAAGCGCCAATATCTTTTTTATTGCTGATATTTTGCTTGTTGGAAATAAGATCTTCGCTATAAACACCCGCTGATGTAAAGGCTTTTTTAAAGCGGATGAAAAAATAACCTCTAAAGCCTGCAGGTTCTCCCCATCCCTGATAAATCCGGTGAACAGGATTATAACCAGAAATTTCACCTTTTTCTGCGTTAACTTGAATAAATCCCTTGTTTTGATCGCTGTTTGGTGTCACTAAAATATAAACGCTATCTGTTTTTAGTGCAGTTATGCGCATTACACCGCTTCTAAGACTGGCTGTAATTTCAGTTAGCAGTTGATGCTGAGGTAATTTTAACTTATAATAGGATGGCGTAGAAATTTCGTTTTGGTGTAGGTAATCCTCTGCATATTGAGTTGCTTTAGTTTTAAGTTGGCCTGAAATGGGCATAATGGTAAAGCTTCCGTAATCTTGTGTGCACGAACCGCTAATCCAGTGTGTTGCCCTAAAGCCATAAAACTTTTTATTGTTATAATAGTAGGGTGCAAGGCATTTTTTTTCGGTCAGTTGTGTTTGTGGTGTCCACTGCGTCATACTAAATGGTGGTGCTACCGCCGGAATGGTATTGGCCAAACGCTCGGTTTTATCTTCAATATGTTGGCTTGCCAATGTGGTGCTCGCCGAAGTACCCGAAAAAGGTTGAACATAAGGGATTAAATGCTGTTGCTGTGCATAAGTAACATCTGTATAAATGGCAGCTGTAGCCAGTAAGAACAGAAATTGTAGTCCTTTTTTATATTTTGAGGTGATATTTTTCAAATCAGTTAACAACATATTAAGGGATGGGATTTAATATTAAGGAAGTTCTTTTATGGCTTCTTTAATGTTTAATGGTAATTTGGTGTTTTTAATGGAAACTTTAGATGTTTTTTTTAAAACGACCTGATGGACATTTTCTCCTTTTTCGATAACTAAGCCATCAATATCTATCGAAGTTACGTCATCAAAGATAACCGCAGGCCTGAAATCAGTC
Source organism: Pedobacter sp. W3I1 (assembly GCF_030816015.1). Taxonomy (NCBI): domain Bacteria; kingdom Pseudomonadati; phylum Bacteroidota; class Sphingobacteriia; order Sphingobacteriales; family Sphingobacteriaceae; genus Pedobacter; species Pedobacter sp. W3I1. The sequence continues at coordinate 3,835,702 of NZ_JAUSXN010000001.1, read as the reverse complement.
TCTTTATAATTTAATTTGATATTTTTAAAGGATATGCCTGTTGCATGGCGGACATAAAATCCCCAGGCAGGCAGTTCGCCAAACATACTAAATTCAGGATATCCGGCTTCATTCTCTGTTACAGTATCCAGTTGATCTATAGGGATATGTGCAGTTTTTTCTGATGCGCCACCTCCATAGTTAATCTCGATATCTTCGAGCAGCACATTTTCGACCAAATGACCAGGAATACCGGTAATGGATGCCGGAAGTAAATTGTGTGGCGCTACTTTAGGTAATGGCCCCTCTAAGGGGTAGCCGGCATCGGGTTTAGCATTGGGTATATCGGCTTTTAGCTTTGCAATACGGATGTTTTTTGCTGTACTGTACAAATCCGTTTTGTTTCTATGGCCTAAACGGATGAAAATGGCATTGCCGGTGTATTTAGCGGTAACTCCTTCGATATCTACACCATCTATAAATCCACCATCAACGGCTTCGAGGGCAATGGCTGAGCGGTAAGTATTGTAAACTGTGATATTGCGCACTTTGATGTTTTTAAAGCCGCCGTAAGAACCAGTACCGAGTTTAAAACCGCTGGCGCTCGAGCGGATAATACAGTTGGCCACATATACATTTTCGCAGATGCCAGGACTCCCTTCTGATTTTAGGCAGATGCCATCATCGGCAGCATCGATATTACAATTGGTGATGCGTACATTTTTACTGTTTACAATATCGATACCATCGTTATTCCAATAAGCGGTACTTTCTACCGTAATGCTATCGATATTAAGTCTGTTGCAGTTTACAAAATCCTGAACCCAACCTGCACTGTTTTTAATGGTTACGTTCTTTAATATAATATCCTCGCAATTGGAAAAAGCAATTAAACGTGGCCTGTTGCTTTCTGATGGCCTTTTTACCTTCCAGGTTTCATCTTTCAATATTCCCTGGTGCAGGAACAATAACAGATTTTTAACCACTTCGGCGCCGCGGCCGTTAATGGTTCCTTTGCCCGAAATGGTGATGTTTTGCTGTTTTTTAGCGGAAATTAGCGGCTGAGCATCTTCTGTTCCGTAGTCTAAGCGGTTAATACTGCCCAGTAGTTCTGCACCCTCTGCAAGGTAAAGTTCTACATTCGATTTCATCTCAATTGGAGCGGTAACGAACTGTCCGGATGGAACAGTTACACGTCCACCTACTTTCGCAGCAGCATTAATGGCCTGCTGAATGTATTTGCTGTTTGTATGTTGTAAACCAGGTTTTGCCCCAAAATCGACGATGTTGAATGATTGCTGCCGGGCACTGGCATTTAAAACGAACAACGATAATATGAACAGGTAAGGAATAATTTTCATGAATTTCAGTTGTTTTTAGGCTTAATGATGCATTTTATCCATTAAACTGCGGTATTTTTTATGCATTTCTACCGCTGTACTTACGGGATTGCCCATTGTATTTACCGGATAGTCTTTTCGTTTGTTTACCCAGCTCCATTCCCACTCACTTACCTGTTGGTTAAATTGCTTCATATCCAGTTCTTTTCCCTGTTGGATGGCCTGTGATGCCTGTTCGAAAAAAAGCACCCATCTCGGTTTATAAAAATCACTTAACAACCCGCTCCATTGCCGGCAGGCATATTCGTTTAAAGGACTTTTCTCATCACCCCAAAGCGTAATCAGGTCTTTTGCATTCATTTCGTAAAGCGCTTTTTCTGCCGGGGGTATTGCCCCATGCCCTGGCTTGATTAACCCATGGACCAAGCATAAAGTCTTTTCGGGTAGCCAGTAATCTGTCCATATCATCAATCAACTCAAGAAATTTTTGACTTTCTGCTTTAAACGTAGCCATATCTTTTCTTTGGTATGCCGCTACAAAACTCCGTTGTAAGGGTAAAGCATAATTCGCCATGGCTTGTCGGGTAACATCTACTACATCATACTGAAAGCCATCGCTATTTTGACAAGCCGGTGCAGCTTTTATCAGTTCATCCCAGGCAGGGAGCAAATCGCGTTCATGATAATTTAAAGTTGTTTTAGCCCATCGGGTTAGTGAATCAAAGGTTGGCCGTGCCTGAATAATTGATTCGGCACCATCTCTGATATACTTGTCTGCGGGAACATGATAAACCGTTTTCCTTAAAATTTGCCAGGCCTTTTGAGCATTTGGATTGTTTTTTCCATACCGGTTTAAAACAAAATTAGGAAGCCATGTTTTTAAGTCTATTGGTTTCGATTGCCAAACATTGGCCATCATTAATTCGTATAATACCGGGTTTTGCTCTATACCTTCCATGGTGAGGCCAATACCTTTCATTTTGCCTCCTTGTGGATGGTTTAAGGCCTGGGCAGGTGCTTCTGCAATTACATCCATCCGCCCGAACAGATTAGTATTGCCTCCAAAATTGTGAAGCATGTTCCAGATCCATGGTTTACCATAAAATCCAGCGGTGCGTTTCCATACCGGTTCTATTTCAGTAGCCAGATCCAAAAGGATCATTTTATCGTTGGGTACAGCCTTTAATAAGGCCTCTGTTTGCGGCTCTTTCCAAAATTTTCTATCACTGTAAAACAGCCATCCCTGCATCACCCAAATGGCCTGCGGATCTGCCTGTGCCATGCCATCGTAAACCCTTGCGCTCAGTTTACTTAGAAATTCGGGCTCGGCCGATGGTGGCTCATTTTCGTTAAAGGTATCTGCAGAATAAAGATGATCGGTACCCAACAAGGCGGTTTGTTTCTGAAGGAATTTTTTCCCGATAGAGGCAAACATCGGATCTTCAGAATCGAGAATATACGTGTCGGCAAAACCGTTTGTCCAGTTGGTGGCTTTTAATTTAGCATTCGGAAATTTCTTTTTAAATGCGGCCGGAACGTGCCCCGTAAATGCAGGCAAAATAGGTTTCATTCCAAGTGACCGCTGTCTGGCCAGAATTTTCTTTTGCAACTCGAAATGACTTTTCATCCAATCTATTGGTAACGGTCCGCCCCAACCATCTATATTCCCCATCCAAAACCATGAAAAATAAGCCGGACCAGTAAAGAAATCCTTAAGATCGGTATCGCTAAAGCCCATTTCTTTATACACAAGGTACCAGGTATATTCTTCTCCGGTAATGGCCAATGGCATGTTAATACCATGAAGCGCCATCCAGTCTATCTCTTTCTCCCATCTGGCCCAGCCCCACCAGCTCATGCTATAGTTAAAAGTACAGTAGTTAAGGTAATAGCGGTATTCGTAAGGTGTAGATTTCCTTACTTTGTTTTTAACCATCGGTAGGTTTTGAGGCAATTTAAGGTTAACGCCATTCCAGGTAATCTGGCAGTGGGCATATTCTGTTAAATAGTAGTAAAAAGCCGAAGTAATAGCCACGCCACTGCTCCCCCTTAAAATGATGGTGTTTTTTTTGCTTTCGATTTCAAATACATCCAGGCCATTTTCAGCAGCAATACTTTCGGTTAAAAAAGCCTGATGTTGTTTGGGTAGGACCCTTTTAATCAGCGCATTTGAAGCAGACAGATCAGTTTGTGCCCTTGTTTTAGCAAATGCGAATACTAAAAATGCAGCCAGAAAGTATATTTTTAATTTCATCTATTCGTTTTGTTTGTTTCGATGTTTAGCGCAAACGATATCACTCGTTTCGTCATCCTGAACTTATTTCAGGATCTTTTTACCATAGGGAACCTATATTAGCTTCCTCTTAAACCTTTAAAAACCATTTTCTATCATAAAGGAATTTTAATATCCCAAGCTGTATCAGCAGTACGCCCAGCCATAAAGCAGCCTGTTGCCAGGCTAAGGGTATATTGGCGATAAGCCCACCAAAGAGGAAGGTTGAAGTAGATTCGAAATTGAAAAGCCCGTGTGCACAAACGTAAATTAAAATAGAGTTAGTACCGATCCAGATAAAAGGCATGCTCCATTTTACCAAGCCTTTAACATCTATAATGTAATAGAATAACAGGAGTAAAATGACGCTGAAGCCTCCGGTAACCAGCACAAAAGAACTGGTCCACATGTTTTTGTTGATGGGAAAAAACATATTCCAGATCAAGCCGATGGAAATCAGTAAGATGCCGGCAATCAGCAAACTAAAAGCTTTTTTTGTAGCCGTAAAACGACCGCTTTTAGAATTCAGAAATGACCCTGTAAATACGCCTAAAAGTGCGGTTGCGATAGCCGGAATGGTACTTAACAATCCTTCAGGATCGTAGACTGTTCGGTGTAATTTTCCTGGCAGCAAGAGGCGATCTACATAAGCAGCCAAATTGCCTTCTGGTGTTAAAATGCCATTTCCAAAACCAGGTACAGGCACCACTATCATTAAAATATAGTAACCTGCCAAGATGCCTACAAACCAGATTAATTGATTTTTTAATGAAAAATTAAGATAGATTAAAGCAGCGAAAAAAGTTGATAAGGCTATGCGGCCCAATACGCTGGCAAACCGTGTGCTTTCGTAGCCTTGCCATTTTAATATTCCGTTAACCACCATTCCAAGTATTATTAGAATCAATGTTCTTCTAATCAGGGCATAGTAAATACTTTTTGCCGATTTTTTTTTATCGTCGCCCGAGTTTAAATGTTTTTCGTAGGAAAAAGGCATAGAAACACCGGATATAAAGATAAAGAGCGGAAAAATAAGGTCATAAAAAGTAAAACCGTTCCATGGTGAGTGGTGTAGCTGATTGCTGATGCCAACCAGTAATCTTTCGAGAAACGATAAACTACCATTGGTAGCAATGGTCCAATCGCCGGGGTTTCTAATGAGGGCATGTTCTGCCATTACACCATTGGCCAGGCCATGAAAAATGCCTTCCCCGCTAATGATCCAGAACATATCAAAGCCACGCAGTGCATCTAAAGAAAGCAACCTTTTCTTTTTCGGTAAAAGCATATCCTTTTGCGTAGATTGGCTAACGGTCATATTGTATTTGTAAACTATTGATTGGCTATTCTTGATTTATTAGCTAAAATAGGCCTTAATTAAGGAAAAATTTACTTTTTAATCAACGTTGTATAAATAATTTGTCCGTCGTCATCAATGGTTTGTACCCTGATCAGATCTTTGCTGATTGAAAAGAGCATGAAACCATAAACGGAGGCCACCATCTGTGCATCGTCGATCAGTTTTACAGGCGTTTTTTCTGAAGCGGCTCCAGAAATGAAATGATGTGTTTTACCTGCCGGTTTAATGTATTGTAAGCTGTGTTCGTGCCCCGTAAGGTATACATCAACACCATAACGATCAAAAACCGGTTTAAGTGAACTGCGGATCGCTTTCGTGTCATATCCATCTGTTCTACTCCCCCCAGTATACATGGGATGATGGCCTACAACGATTTTCCATCTGATACTTGGATCTTCATCGCTTAACACTTTGACAAGCCAGCGTTTCTGTTGAGTAGTGTCCTGGCCTTTTACATTGGGGCCATACTCTGCGTTTTTATAAAACTCCGGAATTAATGGGTTGGTATCAATAAAAGCAATCAATACCTGATTATTGGCATCTCCATTGATAGGAAATTTCTTTGCATAATAACGGGAAGGCATTTTCCATCTTCTGCTGATTTTAGAGTAGGCAACCTGCGCATCCGGGTTAGATTTGTAATCGTGGTTGCCCAGTACCGGATACCAGTCCCATTGTAAAGAAAATGCCGTATAAATATCTTCAAAAGAATATTTAAAAAGCGGATCGTGCTCGCTGATTACACCACTAGGGTAGAAGTTATCGCCGGTAGAAATGATAAATTGTGCTTTCACATCAGCTGCGGTTATTCCCATTTGCTGCGAAACCTGTTTTTGATGGTCGGCACCGTTACGCCCCCAATCGCCCATAGCAATAAAATTAAGGGCTGAGGCCTCTTTGGTTAAGGTTTTGGTTGGGGGAGTGGCTTCAGATGGTGTTTTTAACAAAACCTGAGCTTGTAATGAACAATAGGTAAATAAGAAAATCAGTAAAAGTAAGTGTTTCCTCATGGAGAGATAGATTTATTGTTTTGGTAGGTCCATCGACTTTAAAAAGGATGGAGAAAGGAAATTTCTCTGGCTGTTATACCAGAGAAATTTTAGTTTGTTTACCGACGATTAATTATAACCGGGGTTTTGAACCAATGTATTGTTTGTTGCAATTGCTGTACTTGGAATTGGGAATATACGACGATAAGTGTCGGTATTGGTTTTAGATAAACCGTAAGTGTTCTCAAATTTTCCAAATCTGATCATATCATTACGGTGCCAGCATTCCCATGCAAATTCTTTTGAACGCTCATTGTAAAGGACATCCAAAGTTAAGGCTCCCAATGCTGCAGAAGTTGTCCGGTTGCTTCTTACACTATTTACCAAGCCTAATGCAGTTGCACCAAGCGTTGGAGTCCCACCTCTGAATATGGCCTCTGCCTTCATTAAAATAATATCCGAATAGCGGAATAGTGGCATATCGTTGTTTTGGTTCCGGCTAATCGGATTGGTGTAATCTGGTAAAAATTTAATGTTACGGTAGCCGGTATTCCAGGCAATTTCATCCTTGCCCAAATCGTAAGCATTTGCACCTAAACGCGAACTGCTTAACGGGGTTAAATTTAGTGCATAAGTATAGGTTGCCGTCGGCGTACCACCATTATAAAACTGATCGTAACCCGAATTAGTGGTGCTTACCATAATAGGACTTCCATCTTGCCAGTACTGCGGACCGGTAAGCCATTGTTTATTTCTGATATCGTTTGCATCGTTAAAATTTGCATAAAACTCAGTAGTGGTCATTCTTGGTCCGCTCGGTTTATTGTTTGCCAAGCCTCCGCCACTGCTTTGGTTCATAACCGGGTTGGTAAACGTACCAGGCGTAGAGCCAGAGTACTGATAACGTATACCGAGATTACGGTTCAGGTCGTAACGGGCCATAAACATATTTCCATTTGATGTAGAGGCGTCGAAGGGTATGGCAAAGATAAATTCTTTTTGCAAAGGGCCATTTGTTGGGTAAAACATCTGAAGATAGCTCGACATGGGTTCTATACTATATAAACCTGAACTAATCATCTGGTCGCAGGCGGCTATACAATCATCATAACGTGGAGTTCCAGTATATACGGCGGCATTTAAGTACATTTTCGCTAATATAGAATAAGCCAGGTATTTGGTTGGTAAACCATAAGTTACAATACCGGAAGTCGATTTTAAATAGGGGATAGCAGCCTTAAGCTCGCTTTCTACATAGTTGAATACCTCTACACGTTTCGAATTTGTTTTTAATGCTGTAGCGCCATAGAGCGTATCTAACGGAACGTTGCCATATAAATCCATCATCATAAAGTAGGAAAGGGCCCGCATGGTTTTTAATTCTGCAAGGTTGGTGTTTTTTGCAGCACCCTCCGGGGCTGATTGCCTGATAATTGAAATGGTTTGATTGGCTGTACCTATAATGTTAGTGAGGTAACTCCAACCTGCTGCAACCCATGCATTGTCTTTTGTCCAGGTGTGGCGATGTAATTCAAGGTACTTATTCCCGTCAATCCAGTCAGAAGCAAAAATTGGCAGTACCGATTCGTCTGTTGAGCTGCTTTGTAAAAAGAAATAAGTGGTAGCATAATCACTTCTTAAATTAATATATACCGCCCCAGATGCAGATGTTAATTGTGCTGCTGTTTGAGGATAGGTTTCTGGTGTAAGTTCTGATGTAACGGGTACCTCGAGTTTTTGGCAGGAGGTGAATATTAATGCTCCGGTCAGCGCAAATAATATTCCAAATAATATCTTTTTCATGTCTTTAAAATTTGTGTTTAAAATGATGCGTTAAGACCTAATAAAAAAGTACGGGTTTTAGGGTAGAAGTTATTATAATCTATACCCGGGGCAGCGCCTCCTTGATTAATCTCGGGATCAATTCCCTTATATCCGGTAATGGTAAATAAATTATTGGTTGATAAATAAACCCTAACATTACTCACATACTTTATCAGGTTTTTAAAATTGTAGCCCAAAGTTGCATTATCCAAACGCACGTAAGAACCATTTTCAATATACCGGTCTGAGTAGAATGAGTTTCTTGTATCCGTTACTTTATCGTCGGCAGCGCTGTTTAGTATGTTATTAACTGCTGCGCCAGCAGTATAAGATAAATCTGCTTTTGTAGCGTTAAATATTTTATTGCCAAAGGTTCCTCTTAAAAAGATGTTCAGTTCAAATTCTTTATATTTAAAGGTATTGCTCCAGCCCATTATTATTTTTGGCTGTGCATTGCCCAGGTAGAAATAGTCGGTTCCAATGCTCGGTGTAGTGGTTGTAGAACCGTCGCGTTTGTAAAACAGCGAGTTGCCACTAGCATCTTTACCTGCATATTTTAGCGTAAAAAACTGGCCAAGCGGATACCCAACTTTTAGAATTTGTAAAGTTGCATTGGTTTGTCCTGGTCCTTCAGGATCTGAGTAACGAACAGAATCTGCATTAGAGATAGGGCCTTGTAAGCTCGTAATTTTGTTTTTATTGTAAGCCATGTTAATGGTGCTCAACCATGAAAAGCTTTTGGTCGTAACCGGCGATACATTTAAACTTACTTCGATACCTTTATTGTTGATGCTACCACCGTTTGCCCATAATCTACCACCTGGAACAAGTGAAGAAGGCACATTATATTGGAAAAGCATGCCATTGGTATTTTTATCATATACATCTACTGTACCTGTAATTTTGTTGTTTAAAATCCCAAAATCAACACCTAGATTTTTGGTTGAGGTTCTTTCCCACTTTAAATCAGGGTTTGCGCCTTGTATTGGTGCATATGCTGCTGCCTGAACGCCATTATTGTAGTAAGTACCCGTAATGCCATAAACTAGTTGTCCATTATAGGCGCCTATACCTGCGGAGTTTCCGGTAACACCATAACTGGCACGGATTTTTAAATCGCTAACAAATGATTGCCCCTTCATAAAATCCTCTTCGATTACCCTCCATGCTAAACCAACAGATGGGAAATAACCCCATTGGTTATTCTTTCCAAATGCAGAGCTTCCATCTCGTCTGATTGAACCTTGTAAAAAGTATTTACCCTTGTAATTATAATTTAACCTGAAAAAGTCAGAGATCAGCAGAATTCTTTGATAGGTAAGGTCGTTTCCTAAATTAATGCGGTAAGAAGAAATGGCATATGGATTGCCTAACGTAAGGTTTTGAAAGCCAACGAAATCTGTTGGAAAATTTGTACTTGAAGTTTGAAAACCATCACCTGCAATATTATCCTGGTAACTGTAACCCAATACCGCATTTAAGGTATGATCGCCAATTTTCTTATCCCAGGTTAAGAATGTTTCTAATATTTTATTGGTGTTTTCAAAGTTGCTTCTTAAAGCCGAGCCATTGGTGCCAAACACATTTCCAATTAGGGTATGTGCGATGCCAATACCGGGATCGGGGTTATTGTAAAAGTTCGATGTTGGGTATTTTCCAAAATAACTGCTGTAAAATTCACCATGCGCAGCAGTAGTTTTCTGGTAAGATAAATTAATATTATACGTAAAGCCAAACGGCAATTTTACTTCCGTATTAAAACCGCCAATTAAAACGTTATATTTTGTTTCGTCCTGTGCATTATTGGCAATGGCTAACGGATTAAAATAACCTGTATTATTCAGGTTTTCGAAATAAGTTCCATCTGTATTGTAAATAGGAGAAACCGGTAGGCGTTTTGCAGCCTGTAACAATACAATATTCTGCAATGGCTCGTTAATAGATTTGCTACTCGAATTGGACAGGTTTAAGCTGAATTTTACTTTATCATCGAATGCGTACTGATCTATGTTTAACCGACCAATGATACGATTTAATGAACTTTGACTTAAAATACCTTCCTTGTTAAAGTAGTTTAAACTGGCGCTATAGTTGCTGTGATCGGTGCCTCCGCTAAATGAAAGGTTATGGTTTTGCGAATATGCAGTAGAACGCTCAATGGCTTTCATCCAATTTACATTTTCGCCTTTATCATCATTTGGCGAAAAACTCACCTTGTTAGCAGTAAGGTAAGCTCTTAATTGATCGGCATCCATTAAATCAAGCTGATTACTTACTTTTTCGGCAGCTACATAACCACTGTAGCTTAACTGTGGCTTGCCCGATTTACCACGTTTAGTTGTTACTATAATTACACCACTTGCTGCACGGTTACCATAAATAGCAGTTGCTGCGGCATCTTTTAATACATCAATTGATGCAATATCGGCTGGTGCTATCGCTGCAATATCGGCTCCAGGAATACCATCTATCACATAAAAAGGTGCTCCCGGACTATTAATGGTAGATGCACCACGTAAAATTACTGCCGCAGGTTTGTTTGGATCGCCACTGGCGCTAATATTCAGCCCCGGAACTTTACCCTGTAGCAACTGACCAACATCGGCAATAGCGCCTTTATTTAATTCTTCAGGTTTTACTGAAGTAATGGCACTTGATAAGCCCTTGCGCGAACCTTTACCATAGCCTACCACAACTACATCTGTAAGTGAGGTATTGGCTTCTTTTATGGTTACTTTATAACTCGAAGCCGTACCAATGGTAATTTCTTTCGCCTCATAGCCCATAAAAGTAAATACGAGTTTGTCGCCGTTTTTGGCAGAGATGCTAAAAGCACCCTTATCTCCGGTAACCGTTACTTTGTTGGTGCCCTTTACCAAAACTGAAGCGCCTATAACGGGCATGTTTTCGGTATCTGTTAAATTTCCGGTAATTTTTCGTTCATCCTGCGCAAAGGCGGTGTTGAACGACTGGCTGATGAGTAAAAGCAGCAAAAAGATGCTGCCATACTTTAAGCTTGTACATTTAAATCTCATGATTTTTGTAGATTTAGGTTCATAAATTGGTTGTTTTATTTGGTTATTGTTTGGAGATAGAATGTTAAAATTTAATGGTAGCTGGTAAATATTTGGCCACAAGCGCTTTGTAATAAGGCTCTAGTTCGGCCCAGCTTTTCTGATTGGGGTTTTTAGAATACAAGTCATAAGGATTAAACAGGTTTACCCATTTAAACATTTCATGGTCCTTTTCACTCATCAGGTGGTCGTATGCATTTTCCCTGTGCTGCGAATAAAAAGAATGGTAGCGGAGCATGTATAAGCCCGGCTCCGGAATATAGGGTTTCATCATGTGGTACACATATTCATCATGTCCCCACGACATGTCTACATGATCCAAACCGCAATTTTGGGTGTAAACGCCTAGTTTAGTTTGATAGATTTCGTTATTAAAATCGGGGTTTTGGCTGAAAAATTCCGGATAAACAATTTTATCTGAATAAGCACAACCCACAGGGAAGGTATCGCCCACTACGGCCCACTGTGGCTCTCCGAATAAACAAAGTACCTTACCCATATCGTGAATTAAACCTACCAACACCATCCAATCGGGGTGACCATCGTTACGGATGGCTTCTGATGTTTGCAATAAATGCTGCATTTGGTCTAAATCGGTATCAGGATCAGAATCATCCACGAGCTTATTCAAAAAATCAAACGCACTCCAGATCGGCATCTCTTGTTTGTCGAACTTTAAATAATCTGCTTTTTTCTGTTTTACGAAATCGTATGTTTGGTAAGTATGGTTTAATCGGTAAAATTCTTTTACGCTGTCCTTTTCGGTTTCATCGTAATTTCTGAACTGCTCTTCTTTTTTTTCAGCATTGATGTTTTTGGGATCAGGATAGCGGATTAAGATATCCTCTTCCCATTGATCAAGATTTTGCAACGGATTTTGATCGTCCTTCGAAGCTGCGCTTTGGTTTCTCATAAGGCTAGAAATTGACTTGGTTGAAAAATTTTCTTTGGTTTTATAGGTTAAAGTTGAGTTTTTGAAAACTTAAACTTTTATGTTTCGCCAATTTTATTTACTTAAACGATTACGTAAACCCTTGTTTCGGATTGCGAAATATGGATTAAAATGTTTAAATTTAAATGGTTTCAACTGGTTTTTGATCTAATAGATGCCCTTCTGCCTGAGTGTTTGTTAGAGAAATTAGCAAAAGAAAAAAAATAAACGTCGATATTACGATTATTTCATATTTTCGTTTGCGTCCGGATACTTTTTTATAGTCGAAAAAAAGATATCAGGTTGCTTAACCAAATAAATGTTTTGAACATCAACTTCACCTGGCCTTATCCATATAGCCAAAAAGCTGCTGTTTTTGATATAGATGCTGGTGAAGAAGAGGAAAAGTCTGGCCTGTCGCAATTCCCGGCGGTAAGCCAGGTAAACCTCAAAAAAACTAACAAACAAATTTTTAAAGACATGGCGGAAGCAGTTAATATTAAGCGGTTGGCTCAAGAGTTGAATATTTCAATAGCAACCGTTTCTAAGGCGCTCAACGACAGCTATGAAATCAGTTTAAAAACAAAGAACAGGGTATGGGCCTTAGCTAAGGAACTGAATTATACACCAAATCCGGCTGCCAGTAACCTCCGGAGCCACAAAACCAAAACTATTGCCGTAGTTATACCCTGTGTAGCCAATAATTTTTTCTCATTATCTATAAAGGGAATTGAAGAAATTGCCCGGCAGTATGGTTACCATGTGCTCATTTATCAAACACACGAAAATATAGAAACAGAAGTAGCTTTTACCAACAGTTTATTAAACGGGCGGGTAGATGGTATTCTTACTTCTGTATCGAGCAGCGAATATAATAGTGAATATTATGCCAATCTGGTTAAGAAAATCCCATTGGTGTTTTTCGATCGTGTGTATGAAAACCTGGATGCGGTTAAGGTAACTACTGATGATTATGAAATTGCTTTTCAGGCAACCGAACATTTAATTGAATGTGGCTGTACCAAAATTGCTTATTTATACGGACTCGAAAATCTTCCGGCAGGTAAAGCCAGGTTTGCGGGTTATCTCGATGCACTGAAAGCGCATGGGATAGCTGCTAAGGAGCAGCTTGGTGTAAAATATCAGGATGATGAAGAACTCAACTTGCAAAACATAAAGGCATTGCTTGGAAAGTATAAACCGGATGCACTTTTTTCTTCTATCGAAGAATTTATTATTCCTGCTTATTGTGCCTGCAAGGAATTGAATTTAAAAATTCCGGATGATGTTAAAATACTCAGTTTTTCTAACCTGAGTACAGCAAAACTTTTGAACCCTTCACTTACTACAATCTCACAGCCGGCCTTCGAAATTGGGCGTGAAGCAGCGAAATGCCTCTTCAAAATCCTTAACAACAAACAACTTGATGATGAGCAGAATATTGTACTGAAATCAGTATTGATTAAGCGAGAATCAACAAGTTGCTAGCGGATGCAAATTTTGGAATGCTGTTGCAACCCGAAAACGTTTACGTAATTAAATAATCGAATTAAACCTTCAACATTGGGATTTTTTCTGACTTTTAAAAAAACCAAATATTAAAAATCTCTATGAACCATCTGTCAGCATTCGATTATGCCGTTTTTTTGATGTATTTTATTATTGTTTCGGCATATGGCTATTGGGTTTATCGGAGCAAGAAAAAGAAACGTACCGATACCAAGGATTATTTTCTGGCAGAAGGCTCGCTCACCTGGTGGGCAATTGGTGCATCTATCATTGCTTCTAATATTTCTGCCGAACATTTTATTGGTATGTCGGGTTCGGGTTTTGCCATGGGTCTTGCCATTGCCAGTTACGAATGGATGGCTGCCGCAACGCTAATTATTGTGGCCATATTCTTTCTGCCCATTTACATTAAGAACAAAATTTACACCATGCCACAGTTTCTATCTAACCGTTATAATAATACGGTAAGTACACTAATGGCTGTTTTTTGGTTACTTGTTTATGTATTTGTAAACTTAACTTCTATTTTCTTTCTTGGTGCCATTGCTATTGAAACGATTACGGGCATTCCTTTTAATATATGTATCATTTTTCTGGCCATTTTTTCTGCCATTATCACCCTGGGCGGAATGAAGGTAATAGGTTATACCGATGTAATACAGGTTTTTGTTTTAGTGGCAGGGGGCCTGATTACCTGTTATATGGCACTTAAACTTGTGTCCGAAAAATTAGATGCACCCAGTGTTTTGGCCTCGCTTCCTTTACTGCGCAGCGAAGCATCTGATCATTTTCATATGATATTTTCGAAAGGAGATAAATTTTATCATGAACTGCCCGGTATTGCAGTACTGGTAGGTGGTTTGTGGATCAATAATTTAAATTATTGGGGCTGTAATCAGTATATTGTTCAAAGGGCTTTGGGGGCCGATTTAAAAACCGGGCGTAACGGATTAATATTTGCCGCGTTTTTGAAATTACTCATTCCGGTAATTGTTGTTATTCCGGGTATTGCGGCCTATGTACTTTATCAACGCGGTTATTTCCATTCCGAAATGCTCGATGCAGCCGGAACAGTTAAACCCGATCATGCTTATCCGGTACTAATGAATTTATTGCCCGCAGGAATAAAAGGACTGGCTTTTGCTGCGCTCACTGCTGCTATTGTAGCCTCCCTCGCCGGGAAATGTAATAGCATAGCCACCATTTTTACGCTTGATATTTACAAAAAGTTTATCAAACCCGAAGCTTCAGAAACAAGACTGGTTTCGGTTGGTCGCTGGTCTGTAGTTATTGCATCTTTAATTGCTATCGTTATTGCTCCTGCATTGCGGAGTTTCGATCAGGTTTATCAGTTTATTCAGGAATATGTTGGCTTTATTTCGCCGGGTGTTTTTGCTATCTTTTTACTGGGCTTTTTCTGGAAGAAAACCACTTCGCGTGCAGCACTTACCGCTTCTTTATTAACCATTCCGTTATCTACTTTTTTTAAATTCCTGCCTGCTATAACCAGCGGAGCTATCGAACCGATTCCTTTCTTAAACAGAATGTCGTGGGTATTTCTGATTATAATTGGTTTAATGGTTCTGGTAACGTTAACCGATCCGAAAAGTAAAGATAACCCGCAGGGACTTGAAATTGACAGCAGCATGTTTAAGGTTACTCCGGCATTTACCATTGCCTCGGTTATTATCTGTGGTATTCTTGCAGCACTTTATATCGTTTTTTGGTAAACGAATCTTTGCCTAAAATGACCTGATGTATTTATTCCTAACGAATTGAAAATGAAGACCAAAATCTTACTCTTTTTTGCACTGCTGATTTCTTTCGGCGCGCTGGCTCAAAATAAGTTATATAATATTAAAAACTATGGTGCGGTTGGCGATGGCAAAACCAATGATGCCATTCCGATCCAAAAAGCAATTGATGCCTGCTCAAAGGCTGGTGGCGGACAGGTCATTATACCCGCCGGACACATATTTTTAGCCGGTCCTTTTAACTTAAAATCGTTCGTTAATTTAAGGGTGGAAGGTGGCGCTAAACTCCTGGCCAGTCCTGATGAAAAACTGTATACTCAAAGTGCCTTTAGAGAAAATAAAGGCGAAGGTACCATCTGGATTGGCGGAGAAAAGCTTGAACAGGTAAGCATTAGCGGAACAGGTGTGATTGATGGGAATGGGATTTCATTTATGGGGGAGGAGCTTAGCGATTCATATGTATTAAAACCTTTTAATATTGTAGATCCGCGACCGCATTTGCTTACTTTGATTGGTTGTAATAAACTGAATATAGATGGGGTAACTTTTCAGAACTCAGCTTACTGGACGGTTCATTTAGTGGGCTGTAATGATGTATCGATATCGAATATAACCTTACTGAACAGTATAAAGATCCGTAATAGTGATGGCATTGATCTGGACCATAGTAAAAATGTGAGAATTACCAATTGTTTTATCGAATCGGGTGATGACTGTATTTGCTTAAAAAACAGGCGGGAGTTTGAAGAATATGGTGCCTGCGAAAACATTGTGATCAGTAACTGTACCATGACTTCCAGCTCTTGCGCCATCAAAATAGGCTCTGAAAATATGGACCGGATTAGTAATGTACTCATCAATAATTGTAATATCAGGAAAAGCAACCGAGGCATTGGTATTCAAAACCGTGATGAGGGTACGGTAAACAATGTAATTTTCTCCAACCTGTTTATTGAATCGAAACTTTTTTCAGATGTATGGTGGGGCAAGGCAGAGCCGATTTATATTACTGCTTACCCAAGAGCAACCAGCAACAATAAAGACGCAGGCTGGCGTTTACCGAAAGGACAAACCAAGGGCAAGGTTGGGGCAGTTAAAAATATTTATTTCAGTAATATCCGATGTACCGGAGAAAGTGGCGTGTACATCAGCGGCGAGAGTCCCGATAAAATTTCAGAGATCTATTTTGATCAGGTTAGTGTTTATCTCGATAAAACAACAAAAGAAGAAGGTGGCGTATACGACCGTAGACCAAGCAATGTAGAAGGGCTTGTTAAAAGTGCAATTGCAGGGTTCTATTTTGAAAATACGGGATACATCAGCCTGCTTAACAGCAATGTGGTGTGGGGTGCAAATAAACCTGGGTATGCAGGAAAAGCACTGGAGCAAAAGAATGTTGGTAACCTTAAATCGGTTAACTTTAGCGAAACTACAATAGAGAAGTAAAGAATTTAAACGGTCAGGCTGTACGTTCATGAGCCAGGCCTTGCTACGCGCTAACGTGTTGTTAATTGACTTTCCTACTTAAACGTTTACGCAAATAAATACACCTGAATCCAGTTAAAGGCCTGCTTTTTTTAACAACTTCGCTATACCATAACTGATATAAAGGGCAATAACCCAGATCATAATAGCAGTGGTGAGAGGAAAGAAATATATGTTAAAAACGATAAACGTATTGGTTGATCTACCCGATTTTGGTATTATAGAATTACCCTTGGTTTATAAAATGGAAGAGGAAAAGCCAGGCGTTTATTTGGTAAGCTGTAAGATAACGTTGAGTGCTGAAAAACTTCCTGAATGGCTCTTAACAACCGCTTTTAATATTGTTTATACCCAGGTCAGGGATGAAAACGCAAACATTGTTTCGGTAAGCACCGATAATGGAACTACAAATCGTTATCACGAAATAATGCTGAGCATTGTGTCATCATATATTAAACTCAAAGAAGATGGTATTGGTTTAAACCTGCCTCAAATGAAGACGACAAATGTAATTACTTAATTTATTGAAATTCAGCTTGCTGTCTGGTGTTCTTGGCCGCAATTTCAGTCAATGCAACAACGATTTCGTTAATGGTTTTAATACTGAAAACATGCCTGCCTGTTAACCATCTTTTGATTTCATCAGGATTAATATCCAATATAGAAGCAAGATCGTTTTCTGTCGAACCCTTTTCTGCAAGTACTGCTGTAGTTTTATTGGCAACTTCGAGGTTTAACTGCGCTAGTCTCTCAATTGCAGGATTCCCGGTTTCTTCCAGCCAAATAGAAACAAAATCGTTTTCTTCCATTTTATTCTTTTTTACCTTTTAGAACAACATGTGCTTTAACCATTCATTGTTCGTTGGGCGGCAAATTTAGTGATTATGCCCATTATTGCAAACCAGAATTAAAAGAAAGATAATAACCCTATTATTAAGGGTGGCTGTATACTTAATATAATTGGATGATTGTACTTATCTTAGCTTGATGCGGGCGAAATTTAATCTTAAAATAGCCAAAGACCTTCTTTTCAATTATTCATTTAACCTTATTCATATTCTAAAGTTCATATTAAATCAATTTATAAATGGCATCAGACCAGAAATTCGTAGACTTTATCATCGATCAGATTGATTATTCAGGGCAGGTTACCTATAAAAAGATGTTTGGTGAATACGGCTTGTATTTTGAGGATAAGTTGTTTGCCCTTGTGTGCGATAATAAACTTTTTATTAAGCCTACTTTATCTGGAAGAGCGTACATAAAAGATGTTGTGGAGGCATCTCCTTATCCAGGCGCAAAAAATCAGTTTCTAATTGAAGAACAATTGGAAGATCGCGAGTGGCTAAAAAAACTCGTAAGCATAACTGTAGCCGAACTGCCTGAACCCAAACCCAAGAAAAAGAAATAAGGACAGGGTTTAGCTTATTCTTGATAGATGAATGACCAAATTTTGCTAAGAAATATTTATATGCTATGGTTAGCTGTTCTGGTGGTGCTTAATTTTGTAACAAGCTTGTTTTATTACCCTGAATTAAGGGATGCTGTGTTAGTGTAACATGGCTATGGTACATATTTTAGCTATATTGGAGCTATGAAAAAATTAGCCTTGTTTCTAATATTATCACTTTTACTTCGGCCTTTATTTGCGCAGCAAACGCAAAAGCCGATGCTCTATGGCAACAGTTGGATGGCCATTACCGGAAAGCCGATGGCAGCAACAGCTGGGTCGATGATCTTTCAGCAGGGTGGAAATGCGGTTGATGCGGCATGTGCCATGTTGGCTGCCACCTGCACCATGTGGGATACCCTGAGCTGGGGAGGCGAAACGCAGGCGCTGATCTATAACCCGAATACAAAAAAGGTGATTGCCATTAATGCGATGGGTGTTGCCCCAACAGGAGCAACCGTAGCTTTTTTTAAAGCTAAAGGTTATAACTTTCCACCAGAATATGGCCCTTTGGCCGCAACTACACCAGGTACACCCGGCGGACTGATCTACATGCTAAGTAAATACGGCAGCATGAGCCTGGGGCAGGTTCTGGCACCTGCCATGCATATGGCTGCAGGTTATGCCATAGAAGCACAGGCGGCGAACAGTATGGAGCGCGATAAAGAATTGATTAAAACCTGGCCTTACAGTAAAAAAGTGCTGTTGCCACATTTGGGCGAAAAACGTGAAGCACCGGAAGCAGGCGAGGTTTTTATTCAAAAAGATTTGTTGGCCACCCTAACCAAAATGGTTGAAGCAGAACAAGCGGCACTGAAGAAAGGCAGTTCCAGACAAGAGGCCTTAATGGCCGCTTATGATCGTTTTTATAAAGGAGATATCGGGCAAGAATTTGTTCGCGGAAGTAAAGAACAAGGAGGTTTAATTACCATGGATGACCTTGCTAAATGGAAACCAGTTGAAGAAGAAGCACTAAGCACCGATTATAAAGGCATTAAAGTGTATAAATTAAAACAGTGGACACAGGGACCGGTTTTACTGCAAGCTTTGAATATATTAGAGAATTTTGATCTCAAAGCAATGGGCTACAATAGCTCAAAATATATTCATACGGTTTACCAGGCAATGAACCTGTCTTTTGCTGACCGTGATTTTTATTATGGTGATCCAAACCAGAACCCTGCTGAACCGATGACCGGCCTTTTAAGTAAAGATTATGCAAAACAACGGGCCTCACTTATCCAGGCTGATAAAAATGATGCAAACATAGGCCCTGGCGATCCTTACCCATATGAGGGTAAGAAAAATCCTTATTTAAATCTGTTAAAAAGCAGAGGCCTTAATCCCGATACAGCCAAAAGGAACTTTGCGCCGAAACACGACTTGGGTAACCATACGCCAAAAGAAGTTTATGAAGACCGTTTATGGCGCGGAACAACGTCCATAGAAGCTGCAGACAAAGCAGGTTGGGTGGTATCAGTTACCCCAAGCGGAGGCTGGCTTCCGGCCTGTATTGCTGGTAATACCGGTATTGGAATGAGTCAGCGCATGCAAAGCTTTGTGCTCGATTCTGCCTTAAACCCCTTCAATGTTGTTGCACCTGGTAAACGACCAAGAGTAACCTTGTCGCCCTCAATGTTTATCAAAGATGGTAAACCTTTTGTATCGGCTGCAGTTCAGGGCGGAGATACCCAGGATCAGAACTTGCTGCAGTTCTTTTTAAACATGGCAGAGTTTGGTATGAATGTTCAAAAAGCTACCGAAGCAGCTAACTTTAACACTAACCAACTTTGGCTTTCTCTCGGAGGTGCTAAGACGAGCGACAGGGCACCAAAGCCAGGTCAGATCTTGTTAAATACCAATACCAAAGAGGAGGTGCGTACTGAACTGAAAAAAATGGGTTATACACTCAGTTTTTCAGAACGGACCAGTGGGCCTATCAATGCCATTTATTTTGATTGGAAGCACAATAGTTTGCAAGGCGGATCGAGTAACCATGGTGAAGATTATGGTATTGCATGGTAAGGTATTGATCTGATAAACGACCTGTGCCGCATCTTGTTATTAATATCTAAAAATAACACTTTGGTCTTCGGCTCTTTTTGGTTTCTATGTAATAGCCGACTGAAATTTCATGCGAGCCATAGTCATAATTGCTCAGTTTATTGAGGCTGTAATCATAGCCATAACCAATGCGCAGATTAGATCTTATAAATAATTCGCTGATGAAACCAACTGCAGCTCTGCTGGTTAATCCACGTTGCAGGTTCTCTTTAGGGTAGATTTTTACCGAAGTGCGATAAACAGCGCCAAGCCAGAAACGTTCTTTTACGAGTAAAAAGGCATTTAAATCTAATGAAGTTGGTCCATGTAAATCATCTTTAATTAAAAAGGTTGGTTTAAAAACAAAATCATCATTTACGGGTAAGGCTACTCCTGCGCTTAAGTAAAAATGCGGCTGAATCTTTACGTTAAGTGAATTGTAATCGCCAAATACCGATAAAGTTTTTGATAAGAGGTTATTTGCCGAAAAACCTATAAAAAACTTCTCATTTGAATAATGAATACCAGCTCTTATATCAGGCACGATCTGGCTTATTGATCCCGTTGGGATCCGGTTATCGCCCTGTTCAATGGGATCTAACATACTGCCGTTTAAGGAGGCTTGTATTACACCTACCCCTAAACCGAAAGCTAGGATATTGGTTTCTGTACGATCGAGTTTTATTCTGTAAGCAAAGTTTGCAGATGCATTTAAAGTGTTTTGTGCGCCTATTTTATCCTTGGTTACAATCATCCCAATGCCAAGACTTTCATCATTTACAGCTTCATCTGCAGATATAGAAAGCGTTTGTGGTGCGCCCCGAATACCAGTCCATTGTGCTCTGGCAAAAGCCTGAAGGTAAAGCTCTTCCTTATAACCCGCATATGCAGGATTAATGTACATACCATTAAAAACATATTGCCCAAACTGAGCATCTTGTTGCGCAAAAACCTTAACTGATGATATAATGATGATCAAAACAAAAAATATTCTTTTCAAAATTTTCATGTCTGTGTATTTTGTTTTATTTAGCGGATTACGGTTACATAACCTTTATAATCTTGCCCGGCCGAAGTTCCGTTTTTAACTTTAACTACATAAAAGTAGGTTCCATCAGCCAGTCCCGGGGCCGTCCAGTCGTTCTGATAGTGATCGGATTGATAAACCGTACTTCCCCAGCGATTTATGATCGTTACCTCGTTCGATTCAAAAGATTCCAGGTGTTCAATATAAAAAGTGTCGTTCTTGCCGTCCCCATTGGGCGTGAACACATTTGGTATCCTTAAACCTGAAATCTCTTTTTTATCTGTTGATGTATTGTTGGCCAGATTGGGATCAAACTCTGTGGCTGATACAGTTGCAGTATTGCTCACCATGCCAGGTTGTTTAGATTTTACTTTGATAACCAATTCTGCAAATTTACTATTGGCCAGTAAAGGAATGTTCCAGTTAATGGTTCGGTTTATCTGATCATAGGTAGCTACTCCATCTGTTGGTTCAGTCAGGCTTTCTAAAGACAGGTTATCTGGAAGTGCATCTTTAATCACAAGTTGAGTGGCATCATCTGTGCCATTATTTCTAACGTTTAGATAATACTCAAAAACCTGATCGCCGACCACAATCTTTGATTCTGAACGCTTGGTTATGGCTACATCTGCAATAAGCTGTGGCAGTACAATAACCTCTATTTCATCTGAGATATCGGATATACAACCAAATTCATTTGCAGTAGCCACTTTATAAATGCCGGCCGTTGCAGTGATAAGTGTTGACTTATTTTGCCCCATTACCAACGCATCATCCTTATACCATATATACGATGCTGCCCCGATCGAATTTGCACGCAAAACCACCGACGATCCTTCTCTGATCGTAATGGTTTGCCGTCCGACGGGCACAATATGACCTATTGCTGTTTGAATAAAAAACAACACCAAAGCCAATGGCAGGAAGGAGTATATCCTTAGCCTCATTTATACAACAATCTTCAGAAAAACGAAACTTTAGCCTAGAAAGTAACTGCTGTTGCCGTACCGGTGATGGTTCCTGGAGTAATGGTTGGTTTAACAGGTTTAGCCGTTACCGTAACATCATGATCTGCCCACTGCGGACAATATTTATTGCCATTAATTACATAACCTACTTTTAACCTATGCGTTTTTGTTCCAACAGTAGCTGGTGCCGATGGCGTATAATCTTTTGTTGTAGCTCCCGATATTGCCGTTTCTACTGCTCCAGTTACAGTATACCATTGATATGCCAATGATGTAATCGTTGGATCTTCGGGATTGGTAACTGAGCCAACCTGGGCCAAAGGACTTTCAAGACAGAAGTTAGCCGGTGTAAACTCAACCACCAAAGGTTTAAGCACATATACCGGAATTTCCTGTAATTCAGATTCGCAGGATCCTGGTGTTGTTGATTTAGAACTTAAATAATAATAGCCAGTGTTTAAATCGGCAGCCGGGATTTTTCCCGAAACCAGGGTAATGCCTGTACTTGGCGTAGCGGTTTGCGTTGCACTATACTTAACAATCCAATCTTCTCCGGATGGCGCCGGAGGTAAGGTAAGATCTGATCCTTTACAGAATAAACTTACTCCACTTGTGGTTGGGAGTACCTGGGCCGATACGTTTGAAAATGTACAGATTAATAGAACTGTAATTGTTAAAATTGCTTTTGTAATTGAATTGTTCATGGGGACGGATTTTTTAGTTTGTTTGTTTAATATTGAGATGTAGTTGGTATCAGCACATGCGGTGCTGATGGTTTTGGATTTATTTTAATGTTAAAATTAATTTGAGTAGTACAGCCAGCTGCATTTTTAATGGTTAATACGCCTGAATGTATACCCAATGCAGCATCGACAGGTACATTAAAAGGAATGTTTCCTGCAGGCAAAAGTTGGTTGGTAATCGGGTTAAAACCTGGTGTATTCAAGATAATGCTATAGGTTGCCGGGTTGTTTAAAGCGTTGGTGTAAGTGAGAGATGAAGTGGTAAAACCCTGGCATATTTCTGGATCATCCCCCAGGGTTAAATCGGGGAGGGCGCTTACCGTTACAGGGAAATCTGTTTTTTTCTCATCACAACCCTTTGCGGTAGCTGTTATGGTTGCGGTGCCTGTAAATGTATTATTCCAGGTTACTTTACCACTGGTTGCATCAATAATACCTGCCGCTAAGGGTAATATGGAATAGACTATGCTCGTGGCATTTGTTGCTGCTGCAACGTAGGTATCAGTTCCGGTACCAGTACAGCGTTTATCGGTTAATCCGCTATTAAAAACAGGCTTGCTTACATTTCCGTTTACGGTTATCGTACCTGTTATGGTTAATGCGTTACCTGCAGTTCCCGTTACAGTATATATTTTTGCTGGCCCTGGTGTAGTTGGTGTACCGCTAATCGTTAACTTCTTTGTTCCACTATCATATACGCCAATTATTCCATCAGGTAATCCTGTAACCGTAACATTAGTTGTACCTGGTGGAATATTGAAAATAATGCTGTTCATGGCGGTGCCTACGCACACATCTCTATCGCCAGAGCCAGTAGTGGTTGTAGCCGAACTCTGATCGTTATTGCTTACCTGATCGGGCTGCGAACCAGTAATGGTAGCGGTGTTTATGTTTACTCCTGTTTTTACCACTTTTGCGGTAATTTTTAAGCTAATACTGGCATTACTGGCTAAATCGCCAATAGTCCATATACCTGAAATAGGATCGTAACTTGTACCTGACGGCGCTACGCTCGATACGTACGTAAAGCCAGCAGGAAGCAGATCGGTAACCGATACCCCAACAGCATTGCCATTGCCTAAATTTTCGGCTTTAAGGGTAAATACCACATTGCTGTTTAACTCGGGGTAAGCTACATCAACCGTTTTAGTGATAGAACGGTCGATATTACAAAGCGAGACGTTTATGGGTAAAGAAGGAGCACTTAGACCGCAATCTAAACTATAACTAACCGAATAATTACCAGAAGCACTAGCTACATAAGTATTGGTGTTTGCACCGCTGATTGGATTTCCGTTAAGGTACCACTGGTAGTTGGAAGCATTTGGGTTTGCAGTAAGCGTTGCCGAAGCACAATTGTTTTGCGATACGAGTGGCTGATCTCCCTTTTCAGGGAAACGTGAAATAAAGTTCGACATCGAGAATCCACCACCTTGTTGCACCATTGAAACCGTAAGCCGATCGGTACTGGTAATGGTGATGGCTTTGGGTGAACCAATGTCGGCTTTTGTAAAACTGATTAAATATAGTCCAGAGGTTCCCATTGGTTTGCGGATACCAATACCTGCTATTGCTTCAATATCATTATTTGTATAAGGGGGGGAGCCAAATTGAGTTGTTAATAAAATTTTAGCACTACTTTTTGTAATGATATAACCAAAATAAGATAAATCAGTATTGTTATAAGCTGTGAATTTGCTGGTTTCCACTTTTCTGGATCCCGAACAACTGGATATGGGTACTAAAGTCGCAACATCAGCCTCGCAACCGCCCCCGCCTGAAATACCAGCTGTACCTGAAAACACCTCTACATTTTTACTCGCTTCAATTCTTGATGAAGAATACCTTCCGGTATTAATGCCAGGTGGATTTGCCGCGCTATAAGTTCCGGAAACAAAACCATGTTCGAAAGTTTTAAAATCGCCGGCTTGAGCCAGTGTAAAGGTAGTTGTGGTTTTTTGGGCACCGTTCAGGTCAAAGCTGGTAACGGTAACCACAGTGTTTGCTTCAGTTGCAATTACCGTTGTTTGCTCTGCAATCTTATTACCTTCACCTCTAACCACCACATACTCTTGGCCTAATGACGCTATTGGTGGAATCGGATTATAAGCACCGTCTCCACAGCCTCCTGGAGCATCCAGGTCTGCTGCGGTATTCATTACAGCCGATCCTGACGATTCTACTAGTGTTCCCATCGGTGCATTGAAAAGATAACTCTGTCCGGCATTTAATGTAGCCGTAGCCACCCCCGCAATTTTAATAATGGTGTTGTTCTCGGTGGCCATAATGCTATAGATCGGTGGATGTGCATTACTTGCAAGATTACCATCCCGATAGTAACCTACACGAAAAGATGTTCCAATTGCAGCATCACCAAAGCTAAAAAGAGAAGCATTACCCTTAATATTTGCATCAGTACCATCAGTTCCTAGATCATCAGAAGCAACATTTCTTAAATTCACTGAAATAGATCCGGTGGCTTCTATAATTAATCCGGCTCCAGTTAGTACTGTATTTAGAGGATGCGCAGGTACGTCCTTAGGTAATCCAGTAAAGCGTTGTACGTAAGGCGTACCTTGCACGCAGGTAAAATTAAATAATAGTGTACCATCACTTTTCTTTATCGTTCCGGTAACGGTTCCAATATCTGATGTAATAACAATTTCGTTGGCTTTACTCCAATATTGCCATGGGGCAGGGGCAATATAATGTTTAGAGTAACTTATTGCGTATAAGCGCTTTGCGGTATGTGTATTCGGTTTTAAAGAAAAAGGATAAGATAAATTGTTAAAGTTAGCGTTTGTTGTAGTTTTAATTTCATGGCGTGCAAATGCAATATTTGCTGAACAGAGCAATATTAATCCCAGTAACCCGTTAAATAAAAACAGCAGAGAAGCCTTAATCATAAATAACCTGTTGGAACCCGTATGTGGCTTAACATGGATCTAAACTTCATTAAAGGCGGGAGGCGTTTTAATAAATTTTAGCACAATAAATCACTTACCTATATAGATTAGGTTTAATTTATTCTGTAGTTCGAATGTGTCAGTTTATAGGGCTCTTTTGGTCGAAAGTAATTAAAAAAATGCACTAAAAAATACCCTTAATATTAATTTTTAATGCACTTTAAAGCTATTTAAAGGTGGTTTTTGCACAAATTAAATCACCTGTATTTCTACTGATACGTCTTTAATTAAAAATCGATTTTCTTTTTTTTTGGCTATTTGAGTTTTGTTAATGTGCAACTTGTTTTTAATCAATTAATTATGGTGTTGTTGCGGATTTAAAACTACAATGAAAAGCGTTTGAACGAGAAAAAATGTTTTTTTTATAAAAATAAGCAATTGATATGAAAATATTACCTTATCTGTAACTTAAAAGGTATTAGCGTATCGATCCTCATTCAAAAATGACCATAAGAGCACCTATGTTTACGCTGCAAAATCATATCAGAACTGTATATGCCTCTGCATTGGCCTTCCATGGTCAGATGAGCTTAAATTTAAGCTGAAACACTTGGGCAATCTGGAAAAATAATCTAATATCTTCACCCTAACTTTATTGAAGGTTTATTTTAGTTGGAATTTTCTGGCTCAGGAGTATTCGGCGTTTCGTTTAAGGGTTGTATTCCACAAGCCGCCCAGATAAATTTAAAAATGTTTAGGAACTCACATTGGATATCCCTGTCAGATTGTATTTCGTTTTCCATGTTGTGCCGCTTTAATCTGCTATAAAAACAAAGAAAGGCTGGTTTTGTGTTAGCGAAGATAATCCTTTAATGTAAGTATACTATTGCGTAAATGTTAAGAATTATGTTTTAACCATTAACCTAAAGCGGGACATAATAGAAATACGCTTTCCAAGGTATTTATTTGAGATACAGTTGTAAGTATACCCAATAATCAATATTGGAATCTCTATGACGTTATGTTATATTTACATATTTGATAATAGTTATCCTGTTAACTTCCAATAGAATGCATTACTTTCTGATTGATTTACTATTATACGAGTATATCTAATTGCTAAACATATTTTTAATAAAACAGAAATGATATGAACAACGATCTTGAAACCATGGATCCTGCAATAAAGAAAGATCTTATCGATAAACTGCTTAATAACAGAATTACGGTTAGCGAACTTATTGAACTCCGGCCTGAGATTAATGAGTTTGATCTCTCAGAAATTATTCAACACATCTACGATCTTAATCTGGAGCAAGTACGTAAAATAGCGGCATTAGCGCCTGTTATGGCTAAGGTAGATGCATTGAAAAACAGCCAGCGTAATACGCGTTTTATAAAAAAAGTAAAAAATAATTTCCGTAAGCATACGGCTAAGCACAATGGTCTTAAAAATAGGGTAGTCGTGGTAGAGGGCGATTCGTGGTTCAATTATCCTATTCTTTTAAGCGAT
The DNA here is from genome assembly GCF_030816015.1 of Pedobacter sp. W3I1. Lineage (NCBI taxonomy): Bacteria > Pseudomonadati > Bacteroidota > Sphingobacteriia > Sphingobacteriales > Sphingobacteriaceae > Pedobacter > Pedobacter sp. W3I1. The sequence goes on along the minus strand of NZ_JAUSXN010000001.1, from coordinate 3,808,535 downwards.
GTAATCGACTGGGTTGCCATGGAAGAGAATATGGCTGTTTATAGCCTGGCCTCTGGCGGCGATTGGCTGATGAATATGCTTAGTGCCAAAAAATATGTCGAACAGCTTTCCACACTTCAACCCGATGTATTTATCATTAGTGGGGGAGGAAACGATCTGGTTGGAAACCGGAGAATAGCAGCCATGGTTACCCATAAGGGAGATTCTAATGAATTTGAAAATAGTGCATTTGCGAAATACCTCTATCAAAACGCGGCTAATGCACCCGATAAACCTGAAGATTTTAAGCGGGGTACCCAGTTCATATCCAAAGATTTTTATGCTTTGCTGGCCTTTTTTCAGCTCCAATATTACTTTATTATCAATGGGATTCTTACCGGAGGTAAAGGCCAGGGTGAAAACGGTAAATTTCCGGGGATACAGATTATTACCCAAGGTTACGATTACGCCATTCCCAGCGATAAAAAGATAGCAGGATATAATCCACTCAAATGGTATCGACTGTTTGCACGAACCTTTCTCGGACATGGAGGATGGCTAAAAACACCGTTACAGCTCAGGGGGATTTACGATCCCGAAGACCAGCGCAAAATTGTTTATGCCATGATTTACCTCTTTAACGAAATGATGATTGATATTGGGCGTATTTTTAGTGAAATGTTAGGTGAGAATCGGGTATTTCACATCGATTCTAGAGGATCGGTTGGTAAAAACGGTTGGACAGATGAATTGCATCCATTACCCAAACATTTCAAAAAAACAGCAGCAGCCTTTATCCACTGTATTAACAACCCAAATAAAAATGGAAGCGCAGTTGTAGAAGTTCTAAAACAACAGGAAGGAGGCCAGAAATGAAAAAGGTATTAATTTTAGTATTTATCATCGTTTGTGGTGTAATGTCTTTTCAAGGAAATATCCTTCAGCAATTCAGTGGAAAAGGAATTGTTAACCTGGAGCTTGCCAATAAAGATACAGGAGTGGAAATTATTTCGCTTTGGAGTGATACGCTTTATGGCGACCAAACACTTTTAAACCTGGCCCAAAAGAATACACACCTCGATTTTCTTTTTATTTTAGTGTACGTAGTGCTCATCATGACGTTATCCAATGCGCAAATGCAAAGAGAAAAAACGAGTTGGCTAAATGAATTGCTGCGACTCAATTTATTTTTGGCATTCTTAATTGGCGCACTCGATGTAATGGAAAATATCAGGCTATTACACAGTTTCCATCACCCAGGAAATCTGGCTGAATTTTGGCGAACTGATTTTATTGCCTGGCCTAAATTTATGATAGCAGGCTGGGTAATTTTGATTTATGTTTTCTCGGTAATTAAGGGCTATTTTAATAAGTGATTTTCGTTAGCATCTTGCAGATCATTAAGAAATTAAGGTCATTAAGATATCAAGGCATAGACTATTATTAAATAGCCTAGGAGTTTACAGGTGCCGTGTTCCAAAAAATCCATCGACTCTGATACAATTGATAGATTCCAATAGAATAATCGTCATTCTCGTGCAGGCGGGAATCTTAATTGTGGTGTCAGTTGTTCCCAACTGACACTAAAAACATATATTCTAGATATATTCCTTTTTTAATAGCCGATAGTCAGATGGTAACATCTGACTGCACATGGACTGGCCGAAAAAAGCAAAAAGATTACAAGATTCAGATCCATACAAGCCCCAGTAGTTAACTATATGTTACTTTACCGTCAACAAATCCAATTTATCCATCGTTCTGAAAATGGCAGACAAATGGCATAAAACAGCGCTTGATGTTAAAAATCGTCATTTCTTTATCTAAATTTAGCTTTTAACTGAGAATCAGTCCAAAAAGCAAGGTTAAATGTCCTATTTTCTGGGATAAATCACCTCTTACTCACTAAAACATAATTCTTCTTATCTGAATCTGAAGTTTAACTTCATTATAACTTCATAAATCTGTATTTATTTCGCTTCCGAATTAAATCATTGCGTAACCATAATTTATTGAAATCAATTAAGTATCTGCAAACCGGTTGTAGACTACTTTTTATCATAAATTGGTTGCCAAGGGAAACTAATTATAAAAAAAATAAATCAGATTAAAACCATTCAACAAAAAAAAATGAAAAGAGTTGTCATGTGCTTAGGCCTATGTACTTTGCTTTACGTAACGGGTTGTACTGCGAAAAAAGAAGAAAAAGAAGAAGTTGCTACTTATGCGGTAACCACGCCGTTAAGAATGGATACTTCGTTTACCAAGGAATATGTTTCACAGATTAAATCTGTGCGGAATATTGAAGTCAGGGCTCAGGAAAAAGGCTATCTTCAAAATATTTATGTAGATGAAGGTCAGCATGTAAAAGCAGGCCAGCTGTTATTTAAGATTATGCCTAAAGCAGCACAATCGGAGTTGTTAAAAGCACAGGCCGAAACTAAATCGGCAGAAATTGAACTGGAAAACACCAGATTACTGTCTGATAAAAATATCGTTTCTAAGAATGAGCTGGCTATGGCTAAAGCTAAACTACAATCGGCAAATGCCGAAACCTCATTGGCCAAATTCCATTTATCGAATACCGAAATCAGGGCTCCTTTTGATGGCACCATCGATCGTATTCCTTTAAAATTGGGTAGCTTGGTTGATGAAGGTGCTTTATTGACCAGTCTTTCAGATAATAGTCAGGTTTTTGCTTATTTCAATGTATCTGAGCCAGAATACCTGAACTACCAGAGTGCTGCAAAAGCAAAGGGTCAGCAAGAGGTTAGCCTGTTATTGGCAAATAACGAGTTGCTGAAATCGAAAGGTAAGGTTGAAGTAATCGAAAGCGAATTTGATAACGAAACAGGAAACATTGCTTTCAGGGCCAGGTTTAACAATTCAGATAACCTATTAAGAAACGGAGAAACGGGCAAGATCCAGATGGTGGTGCCCTTAAAAAATGCCTTAGTCATTCCACAAAAGGCTACTTACGATATTCAGGATAAAACCTATGTTTTTGTGATTGATAAAAAGAATAAAGTACATTCTAAAGCGATCACCATTGCAGGCGATCTTCCTGATTTATATATCGTAGGCGATGGCATCACAGCTGATGATAAGATATTGCTTGAAGGTGTGCAGAAGGTAAAAGATGATGATAAAATTGCCTTCAAATTCCAGCAACCTCAGGAAGTAATGAAACAATTAAGATTGAAAACTGAATAACCTACCCTCCATACTTATTTTATGTTTAGTAAATTCATACAAAGGCCTGTCCTTTCTATAGTAATATCACTTATCATTGTGTTTCTTGGGGTGTTGGCCATCAGCTACCTCCCCGTTACGCAATTCCCTTCCATTTCGCCACCTAAAGTTAACATTACGGCAGAGTACCCGGGGGCAAATAACGAGTTATTGATTAAATCGGTAGTTATTCCGCTCGAACGCGCACTTAACGGTGTACCGGGCATGAAATATATTGCCTCTGATGCCGGTAATGATGGCGAAGCATCCATCCAGGTGGTATTTAACCTGGGTACCGATCCCAATCAGGCCTCACTTAACGTACAGAACCGTGTAGCGGCAGTTACCAATAAACTTCCCCCATTAGTGGTTCGGGAGGGCGTAAAAATCACCCGCGAGGAGTCTAACATGTTAATGTACATTAATTTGTACAGTAAAGACCCTAAAATGAACCAGAACTTTCTGTACAATTATGCCGATATCAACTTGCTTTCTGAGTTGAAAAGGGTTGATGGAGTAGGTTTTGCCGATATTTTGGGCGATAGGGATTATGCCATGCGGATTTGGCTTAAGCCCGATCGGATGCAGGCTTATAAAATCTCTGTAGATGAAGTGATGAAAGCGCTTGATGAGCAAAGTTTAGAAGCCTCTCCAGGTAAAACCGGTGAGAGTTCTGGTAAACGCTCTCAGGCTTTTGAGTATGTGTTAAAATATTCCGGACGCTTTAATACGAAAGAAGGATACGAAAATGTGGTGCTAAGGGCTACTGCTAAAGGAGAATTACTACGTTTAAAAGATGTGGCCGATGTAGATTTTAGTGCTTCTGCTTACAATTTATACTCTACATTAAACGGAAAGGCTTCAGCAGCTATTGTGTTGAAACAATCGTACGGTAGTAATGCCAGTCAGGTAATTAAAGATGTGAAGGCGAAAATGGCCGAGATCAAATCGAGCTCTTTTCCTAAAGGGTTGGATTATGAAGTAAGTTACGATGTTTCTAAATTTCTGGATGCCTCAATTGAAAAAGTGATCCATACCCTTGTCGAAGCCTTTATCCTGGTAGGTTTAGTGGTATTCCTGTTTCTCGGCGACTGGCGTTCAACCCTCATTCCAGCTATCGCTGTTCCGGTATCCTTAATCGGAACCTTTGTATTTATGCAGTTCTTCGGCATTACGCTCAACTTAATTACCTTGTTCGCCCTGGTACTGGCGATAGGTGTAGTGGTAGATGATGCCATTGTGGTAATTGAAGCCGTGCATGCCAAGATGGAACACGATCGGAAACTTTCGGTACTGAAAGCTACACAAGAGGCCATGAAAGAAATTGGTGGCGCAATTATCGCCATTACCTTTTTAATGGCATCGGTATTTATCCCGGTGGCTTTTATGTCGGGGCCGGTAGGTATTTTCTATCGTCAGTTCTCGATCACTATGGCAACAGCAATTATTCTTTCAGGTATTGTAGCGTTAACACTTACGCCTGCATTGTGTGCCATTATGTTGAAGAATAACCATGGATCGAAGAAAAAGAAGACCATTATTGATCGCTTTTTAGACGGTTTTAACAATGGCTTTGCTAAACTTTCGGGTAAATATGAACTGGTGCTAACCAAGGTGGTAAGCCGCAGGATCTTAACCTTTGGTATATTGTTAGTCTTTTGTTTGGGTATTTGGGGATTAAGTGGCAGCGTGCCATCAGGTTTCATTCCGAACGAAGATCAGGGCATGGTTTATGCCATTATCCAAACGCCTCCGGGGTCTACATTGGAGCGTACCGACCAGATTGCAGAGAAACTGCAGAAAATGTGCGAAGATATTGATGGCGTAAAGTCGGTTTCATCTTTGGCAGGGTACGAAATTCTTACCGAAGGTACCGGATCCAACTCGGGTACCTGTTTAATCAACCTGAAAGATTGGAGCGAACGTAAACACTCTGCAGTAGAAATTATTGAAGAACTTGAAGAGAAATCGAAATCTATTCCTGGTGCAACTATCGAATTTTTCCAGCCACCAGCCGTTCCAGGTTATGGTGCTGCAGGAGGTTTCGAACTTCGTTTATTGGATAAAGCAGGTAGCGGCGATTACAAAAAAATGGAAACCGTTGCTAACGATTTTGTAAAAGAGCTGAACAGACGTAAAGAGCTATCATCAGTATTTACTTTTTACAGTGCGAGTTTTCCTCAATACATGTTAGATGTTGATAATGATATTGCGCAACAAAAAGGAGTGAGTATTGATAATGCGATGAATACATTATCCACTTTTGTGGGGAGTAATTATGAAACCAGTTTTATTAAATACGACCACCAGTATAAAGTAATTGTACAGGCATTGCCGCAATACAGGGCTTTACCAGGAGATATTTTGAAACTGTCAGTTAAAAACGATCGCGATGAAATGGTGCCTTTCTCTGCGTTTATTAAAATGAGGAAAGTGTATGGTTTATCTGAGATTACCCGACACAACATGTATAATGCTTCGGAGATCAGCGGACAATCGGCTCCAGGTTATAGTTCTGGTGAAGCCATTAAAGCCATTACTGAAGTAGCCAAGAAATCACTTCCAAGAGGATTCGGCATCGATTGGGCCGGTATTTCTAAAGATGAGGTATCAAGAGGTAATGAAGCCATTTATATCTTCCTGATCTGTCTGGGATTCGTTTATCTGGTGCTGGCAGCACAATACGAAAGCTTTATTTTGCCGCTTTCGGTTATCCTTTCTTTACCAGCTGGTATTTTTGGGGCTTTTTTGTTCTTGAAATTATTAGGATTGGAAAATAACATTTATGCACAGGTTGCAATGGTGATGCTCATTGGTTTACTGGGTAAAAACGCCGTGTTGATTGTGGAATTTGCTGCACAACGGCATGCCCAGGGTGCAACAATACTAAAAGCGGCAATGGAAGGTGCAAGTGTGCGTTTCCGCCCAATTTTAATGACCTCTTTTGCCTTTATTGCAGGTTTAATTCCTTTAATGATTGCTAGTGGACCTGGTAAAATTGGTAACAGAACCATTGGCTCGGCAGCTGCCGGAGGTATGCTTTTCGGTACCATTTTCGGGGTGGTCATTATACCAGGATTGTATTATGTATTTGGAACAATAGCAGCCAGACACAAGCTGATTAAAATTGAAGAAGAACATCCGTTAACTGAAGAAGTAGAAGATAATGTTTAAGAATAATATTTATAAAGGTCTTGGTTTAGTGTTGATTTGCGCTGCATATACAGCATGTAAATTGCCAGAAGTGGCCCAACGCACCGAAAATAAAAATGTTCCTGCGGCCTTTAGTAGCGCACAGGATACCGTAAGTACAGCCAGTATACAATGGCGGAAGTTTTTTACCGATCCAAATCTGGTAAACCTGATCGATACCGCATTAAAAAATAATCAGGAGCTGAATATCACCCTGCAGGATATTGAAATTGCGAAAAACGAGATCAGGGCTAAAAAAGGGGAGCTTTTACCAAGTGTAACCTATGGCGTTGGTGCCGGACTAGATAAAGTTGGCCGTTACACCAGTTCGGGGGCTGGAGATGCTTCTACAGAAATTACACCGGGTAAAGAAGTGCCTGAGGTATTGCCCGATTATCGTTTTGGTTTACAGGCCAATTGGGAAGCCGATATCTGGCACAAATTGCGCAACGCGAAAAAAGGCGCTATAAGTCATTATTTAGCCACAGTAGAAGGCAAAAATTTTGTGGTAACTAATTTAATTGCCGAGGTTGCAAATTCATATTACGAATTGCTAGCTGCCGATAACCAGTTAGAAACCGTAAAAAAGAACATTGAGCTGCAGAAAAATGCCTTAGAACTGATGAAAATTCAGAAACAAGCCAGTAGGGTTAACGAACTTGCTGTGCGTAAATTTGAGGCTGAGGTTTTAAGCTCTAAGAGTCTGGAATTTGATATTCAGCAGAATATTACCGAAACCGAGAATAAGATCAATTTCCTGTTGGGCCGTTTTCCTCAGCCAATTATGAGGGATAAATCGAATTTTACCGATTTGGTGCCGCCAACCGTACAGACAGGTTTACCTTCGCAATTATTGGCCAACCGACCCGATATTAAACAGGCTGAGTTAGAACTAGCTGCAGCTAAGTTGGATGTTAAAGTGGCTAAGGCACAGTTTTATCCGTCACTAGGTATTTCTGCAACTATTGGCTATCAGGCTTTTAATCCGTCGTATTTATTGAGAACACCAGAATCTTTAATCTACTCCTTAGCAGGAGATCTGGCCGGTCCGCTCATTAATCGCAATGCCATTAAAGCGGAGTATTTAACCGCAAATGCAAAACAATTGCAGGCGGTATACGAATACGAAAAAAGCATTCTGAACGGTTATATAGAAGTGGCCAATCAGATGTCGAAGATTAGTAATCTGCAAAAAAGCTACGATTTGAAATCGAAACAAGTACTTGCTTTAACGCAATCAATTGATATTTCTAACGATTTATTTAAATCTGCAAGAGCAGACTATTTTGAGGTATTAATGACCCAACGTGATGCTTTACAATCAAAATTAGAATTGATTGAAACCAAAAAACAGCAGTTAAATGCTGTGGTAGATATCTATCACGCTTTAGGTGGGGGATGGAACTAGGTCAAGTATAATTGCATATTCATATTATCCTTATAGATCTACTAAGAGGTTGTATCATAAATATAGATTTGTCATCCTGAGCCTGTCGAAGGACCTATTTAAATATTCTTTATGGTGTTTCGACAAGCTCAACATGACAGCATCTGGGCCGAAATTGCTTTTATGATACAACCTCTTTTTGATGATTATTCATTTATTTATCATAAAAACCATTTTAAAACAATGCCGCCTATTTAGGGTTTATCTTTATCATATAGAATTTTTTCATCATATCTAAAACATGGGAAATACAACATTTAAAATAGGCGAATTAGAAATTAACCGTTTAGGTTATGGCGCGATGCAATTAACAGGCAAGGGTGTTTTTGGCGAAGTGGACGATCGGGAGAATGCCATTAAGGTTTTGCAAGAAGCTGTAGCAAATGGCGTTAATTTTATTGATACAGCCGAAGCATATGGACCAAAATTTAACGAGTCTTTAATCGCTAATGCATTATATCCTTATAAAAAGGATCTCCTTATTGCCACCAAAGGCGGTTTTGATAGACCAGGTCCTAATAACTGGGTACCCAACGGCTCTCCGGAAAATATCAAAGAAAATATTGAAGGTAGTTTACAGCGTTTAAAGGTAGATACCATAGATTTATGGCAGTTACACCGGATCGATCCTAATGTTGATGTTGCCAAAACTCTTGCTCCTGTGGTAGAAGCGGTAAAAGAAGGTAAAATAAAATATGTGGGTCTATCTGAAGTAACCATCGATCAGATTAAGCAGGTTCAGGATATTCTGCCGATTGTTTCAGTTCAAAATTTATACAATCTGGCCAATAGGCAATGGGAGCGTGTATTAGATTTTACCGCTGAACAAGGTTTGGCTTTTATTCCCTGGTTTCCATTGGCTTCTGGTCCTGATAAATTGGAAGATAAGATTAAAGCAATTGCAGAAAAACATCAGGCCACTACAGCACAGATTGCACTGGCCTGGTTATTAAAAAGATCTTCAAACATCCTGTTAATACCTGGAACAAAATCTATTGTGCATTTAGAAGAAAATTTAAAAGCTACAGAGATCGAATTAACTGATGCAGAATTTGAAAGTTTAGCGAAATAAGAACGGAAAATTCCCCGCGATCGTCATTTCGAGCGGAGTGCAACGCAGCCGAGAACCCGAAGGCTCTGCGAAGCAAAATCTGTCTAGATAGATCTCTCTCCCGAAAGTTCGGGACTGCGCTCCAGTCGAAATGACGATTTTTTTGTTGAAGTCTTTCAATGGTAGCGCAACAAAGAACCCAAAGGCACTGCAAAGCAAGTTTTTTAGCATAAATAAATTACATCGTTTCGTCATCCTGAACTTGTTTCAGGATCTTTACTGGATAGATGATCAAAACTCAAAGATTTCTCCGTTTCGCTGCGCTTCAGTCGAAATGACGATCGCGCTTTTGGGCTTTTACGCGCTTTGTCATGCTGAGCGGAGTCGAAGCATCTATAAGTAAAAAATGTTAACTAAGTTATATTATCTGTGTTTATCCTTTTTATCTGTGGTTAATAAATCTGCTCAATAAATAACCCGCTGTGTTTTGCTACCCTAAGCGGAGTCGAAGACTGTATTAAAAAATTTATTAAAATTATTCCTTTATAAGTTTGATATTTAAACATGAAAAAAATCTTCCTATTTATTATTATCTTGTTTTCTATCATTTTTCAGAAAGCCATGGCGCAAAATAAACCCGAAAACTTACCTGCTGTTTTAAATCATATTGCTGTTTATGTAACTGATCTGAGCAAAGCAACTACTTTTTACGAAAGTGTGTTCAACCTTAAAATCATTCCCGAACCTTTTAAAGATAACCGCCATACCTGGTTTACTTTAGGGCCAGCCGGACAGTTGCATTTAATCCAGGGCGCGAAAGGAAATGAGGTTTTCGATAAAAATGCACATTTATGTTTCAGCGTTCCTTCTGTTGATGATTTTGTAAAGAAGCTGAATGCCAAAAATATCAGCTTTGAGGATTGGGCCGGGAAAGAAAAAGGAATTACCCTGCGGGTAGATGGCGTAAAGCAGATTTATTTTAAGGATCCGGATGGACATTGGCTGGAAGTAAACGACGCCAGGTAAATTTTTTGGTACGTCAGAACTTTGTTTTACCACATCGTTTATATTTATTCCTTATTCTACAAGCCCATGAAACTTAAATATTTTTATGCATTTTTTTTGATCGTTGGTTTAATCACTCAATCAAAAGCACAAAACGAAAAAGCTGAAACAGATTTTAAGCAAATAATGGAGAAGTTTAGTGCGGTGGGTGCTGCTGTGGCTGTAGTTAAGGATGGCAAGATCATTTATACCCATGCTTTTGGCTTAAAGGATTTAGAAAATAAAACGCCTTTAACCAATCAGGATATTTTCAGGATTGCTTCGATCTCTAAATCTTTCTCGGCAACATCCATTATGCAACTGGTAGAAGCAGGTAAGATTTCTTTAAATGATGATTTTGGGGATCTGGTGGGATTTAAAATCAGGAATCCAAAATTCCCCGATCAGAAAATTACTTTAAAAATGGCTTTGTCGCATACCTCCGGTTTAAACGATTCGCAAGGTTATTTAAATCTCGATGTGATCAATCCCGATAAAAATCCAGACTGGGCCAAGTGTTATAACGATTATGCCCCGGGAAGCAAGTTTGATTATTGCAATCTTAATTTTAACCTGATCGGTACAATCATCGAGAAAAAATCGGGCGAACGTTTCGATAATTATGTGAAAAACCATGTATTAAAACCCTTAGGTCTTTATGCAGGTTATTGCGTCGATTCGTTAGATAGCACCCGTTTTGTTAATCTATATGAATATCATGCTGATACGAAAACCTATACCTCCTCGCCAACCGCATATGCGCCACGAAGAGCAGAAATTGCAAATTATATAATGGGTTATAGTACACCTGTTTTTTCGCCTACAGGTGGAATGAAGATTTCTGCTATTGATTTAGCTAAATACATGATCATGCACATGAATTATGGCACATCAAATGGTATTAAAATAATGACTAAAAAGAGTGCGAAAACGATGCAAACTGCCTTAACTGATGATGAGGGATATGGCCTGGCCATCAGGACTGCAGACCATCTCATCCCTGGTGTAAAACTGAAAGGGCATACAGGTTCAGCTTACGGCTTGTTCAGCACCATGTTTTTTAATCCGAAAGAAAAATTTGGTTTCGTTATTATTACAAACGGTATAAATGCTACCTATACCGATGGCTTTCCTGATTTTAGCAGGACAGCTATCAACAGTTTATATCAGGCATTTATTAATTAAACCTAAATTAACCTATACTAGTTACGACGGATTAAGGAAACGTGAGTAGGTATTTCCTGATTTAATTTTTTCCATTGTCAAATATTCTTTTACAATAGAAAATTCCATACTCTGAATAGCTTTAACCACTGATTTTAATTTTTCAGCTGTAACGCCTAGTCTGGCTGCCCAGTAATTGCGATCCTGCTCATCTGCAATCTCAATAAACTCCTTCCGGGCATTCATCGAATTAATTTGATATTCCATCTTTTACCGATTTTTGGTTAGTTAATATGTAATATAAACACCGCTAATTCTGATTTGGTTTTGGATTTTTGCTGATAGATAAATCAAATGTAACTATGCGAAAGCTTTAGTTGTTAATGATTGACAAGCAACAATATATAATTGAACTAAACCAATGGTAAAACTGGTCTTAAAAATCGATTTAGGGCTGTCTTTTTGAGCAATATTTTGAACTCAAAAAAAGAGTAACATTTTCTTTACAAAACATTAGGAATTGTCAACTAGCATTTTTATTATTGTATTGTAATGTAATTTTTACAAATGCTAAATCATTTTCTAACCAGCGCTCCTGATACATCTCAACGTACCAAATTTTATCAGGACAATCGTTTTGTATTATTTCTTTGGGTATTGATTACACTCATTTTTGTAATCGATTCCTGGGCAACGCATAGGTATAATAACTACCTCATTTTCGAGAATACGTTCAGAAATCTTCTTCAAGAAAAATCTCTTTATGCATGGTACCCGGCTTATCACGAAGATGCCAATCATTATGGTCCTATTTTTAGTGTTTTAATTGCTCCGTTTGCCTTATTGCCTAACTGGATTGGCTTACTCTTTTGGAACCTGTTTAACTGTTTCCTGCTTTTTAAAGCTGTTCAAACTTTGCCTTTAAGTGAGGATAAAAAGGTAATGATCGGTTATATCGCCATTCCCTGTTTAATAGAATCGATGCTTAACCAGCAGTTTAATGCTGGTGCAGCAGCATTAATGATATTAAGTTATACGCAAATAAATAAAGATAAAGGAATATGGTCTGCATTTTGCATTGTACTGGGCACATTTATTAAGCTTTATGGTATTGTGGGTTTAGCATTCTTCTTTTTTGCCCGGAGAAAGCCAGTTTTTGTATTATGGTTAATCATGTGGTCGATAGTGATATTCTTACTGCCAATGTTGTTTGCCTCTCCAGATTTTGTTGCACAAAGTTATATCGATTGGAAAAACTCACTGATTGGGAAAAATATGCTTAATGTTTCAGGTGGTGGAGATATTTCGATTATGGGTTTCTTTAGGCAACTTTTAAATCAGCCAGGGATTTCCAATTTTCTCTTTCTAACAATCGGTTCTTTGGTATTTATGTTACCTTTTAGTCGTACGGTAAGTTTTTCGAAAGCTAGGTTTCAATTAATGATCCTTTCTTCGGTGATGCTGTTTCCTGTATTATTTAGTACCGGGGCCGAAGATTGTACTTTTATTATTTCGATAATGGGGGTAGGCATTTGGTATGTTAAAGAAAATAATAAGGTCATGAAAAAAATATTGCTACCAGTTTTACTGATCATTACCTGCAATTTCCCATTACTGTTATTTCCTTCATTTGCAAAAGCCCATCCTTTATGGCTAGCTATTATTAGCTTTCCATATTTTTTAGTGTGGTTGAGGGTTATCAATATTGCTACCAGGGATAGGTTAGCGCATGAAGAAGAAACAGAGAAACTTACTGCGCTTGTAGATTAATATGTAAATTTTACTTTTTTAAGGTTTTAATATCCGTATGTAAAAACGGCTGTTAAAACCTTTTTTGTTATTGGGCTGTTTTATAACTGTCTAATCAAAAATAATTATGGATGATAAACAAAAAAGCGGTAATGCTGATCGGACTAGGATCAACATTAACGAAGGTTATGAGGTGGATTATTGGTCTAACAAATTAGGGGTGAGCAAAGATAAGCTGAAAGCTGTAGTGCAAACAGTTGGTACCTCTGCCCGCGCAGTTGAAAATTATTTGAAAAAGTAAAACATTGATTATGAGTCTGAAAAAGTATGTTGCCAAACGCGATTTCTCAAAAACTACTGAACCAAAATCGGGCAAAAGCAGCGATCAGGATAAATTACATTTTGTGGTCCAAAAACACGATGCTTCGCGGTTGCACTACGATTTCAGACTCGAAATGGAAGGCGTTCTAAAAAGCTGGGCCATACCTAAAGGACCATCAACCGATCCGAAAACCAAACGCCTGGCCATGATGGTAGAAGATCATCCATACGATTACAAAGATTTTGAAGGCATTATCCCACAGGGTGAATATGGTGGAGGGACAGTTATTGTATGGGATGAAGGAACTTATGAGCCGATAGAAGCAATTAAAGGCAAAAAAGCACAGGAAAAACATTTATTAGGCCAGTTAAAAGATGGTTCTTTAAAAATCAAGCTAAACGGAGAAAAGCTTCATGGCGAGTTTGCGCTTGTTAAAACACATGGTATGGGGGAAAATGGCTGGCTGTTAATTAAACATAAAGACGATTACGCCTCTACAAAAGACATTACCAAAGAAGATAAATCTGTACTTTCTGGAAAAACAATCGAAAAGATGGAAGAAACATCCGAGAAGGTTTGGAAAGCAGGAAAAGAGCAGGATATAAAAATTGAAAAAAAAAGCCCGAAGCAAAAAGCAAAGAAAGAAATTAAGCCAGTGGGCGATGAGATAACCGTCGACGTAAAAAATATACTAAAAAAAGCACCCAAAACAGCTATTCCAAAGGGGATAAAACCCATGCTGGCCACCTTGGTTGACGAACCTTTCGATGATCCAAATTGGCAGTATGAGGTAAAATGGGATGGTTATCGGGCCCTGGCATTTATCAATAAAGGAAAGGTTGATTTGTTATCAAGAAATAATAAATCCTTTAACGAAAAATTTTATCCCATTTACGATTTGCTTTCGGGTTGGGAGATAAATGCGGTATTTGATGGTGAGATTTTAGTGTTAAATAACAAAGGTATATCTAATTTTGGCTCCCTGCAGAATTGGAGAAGCGAAGCAGATGGAGAACTTGTTTTTTATGTGTTCGATCTCCTCTGGTACGAAGGTAAGAACCTGATGGAGTTACCGCTTTATCAACGCCAGGCCATATTAAATGAAGTTCTGCCTACGAGCGATGATCGGGTACGTTTAGGGAAAGTTTTCAAAGCCAGTGGTGTCGATTTTTTTAATGCAGCCGAAAGGATGGGCTTGGAGGGAATTATTGCAAAAAAAATAGATAGCACTTATACTACAAGCTATAGATCGAAAGAGTGGCTTAAAATTAAGGTGCAGAAGCGGCAAGAAGTGATAATTGCCGGTTTTACTAAAAATGCCGATACTACGAAACCTTTCAGCTCTTTACTATTAGGCGTGTACGAAAAGGGAAAATTACAATATGTGGGCAAAGTAGGTACAGGATTTTCAGATAAACTTCAAAAAACAATGATGGAGCAGTTTAAACCGATTATTATCGATAAAAGCCCCTTCGAAAGTATACCCGATGTAAATAAACCCTCGCGCTTCAGGCCAAATCCACCACATGCAAAAGCGACCTGGCTAAAGCCCGAATTGGTATGCGAAGTTGCTTTTGCTGAAGTCACTAGCGATGGCGTTTTTCGTCACCCATCTTTTCAGGGTATGCGCGAAGATAAAAACGCCAAAGAAGTGGTGAGAGAAGTGGAAATGCTGACAGAAAAAATTGTTGACGACGCTAAGGAGCAAAACCCACATGCGCAGGCAATAAAAGCACCAGAAGGTAAAGAACCCAAAACTTTGTTGAACCCTAAAGATGAAACACAGGTAAGGAAAATTAAAGGCCATCAACTTAAATTTACCAACCTGAGTAAAGTATACTGGCCCGAAGATAAAGTAACCAAAAGAGATATGTTTAACTACTATTACCAGGTTGCTGAATATATTTTACCTTACCTGAAAGACCGTCCGCAATCGCTTAACCGCTTTCCGGGCGGAATACATGGGCCTAGTTTTTACCAGAAAGATGTAAAAGGAAAAGCACCAGATTGGGCCGAAACTTTTCCTTACGAAAATGGCGAAGGCGAAAAAAAAGAATACCTGGTTGGAACAGATGAAGCTTCCTTACTCTGGATGGCCAGTTTAGGCTGTATAGAAATGAATCCTTGGTTTAGCCGGGTGCAAAGTCCCGATAATCCCGATTACTGTGTAATTGATTTAGACCCCGATAAACATACTTTTGATCAGGTGGTTGAGGCTGCGTTAGAAACTAAAAAAGTATTAGATGCCATAAATGTTCCCAGTTATTGTAAAACATCAGGTTCAACCGGAATGCATATTTACATTCCGTTAAATGCCAAATATACTTATGATCAAAGTCAGATGTTTGCTAAAATAATAGTTAACCTCGTGCACAATCAAATACCCGAATATACTTCACTAGAGCGTATGATAGCCGCCAGAAAAGGAAAAATGTACCTCGATTTTTTACAGAATAGGCCAGGGGCAACTATTGCCGGGCCTTATTCATTACGGCCGAAAATTGGTGCAACCGTATCAATGCCCTTGCATTGGGATGAAGTAAAGCCCGGCTTAAAAATGAAAGATTTTAATATTTTTAATGCCATCGATCGCTTAAAAGTAGAAGGAGATCTGTTTAAAGGTGTACTAGGCAAGGGAATCGATTTAACAAAGGCTATTGATAAAGCCAAAAGTGTTTTTGGATAAAGCTTATGATCTTTTCTGGCTTTCATTATATTTGGAAAAAATTAAAAAATGATCGCACACCACGTTTTATTCTGGCTAAAAGCCGATACCACCGATGAGCAGAAAATTGCTTTTCGCAATAGCTTACAAACATTAGAAAACATTGAAGTTGTTAAAACTTTTCACATTGGCATACCAGCACCAATTGAGCGTGCTGTTGTAGATACTACTTATACATTTAGCCTCCTCCTGTTATTTGAAGATTTAGCTGCACATGATGTTTATCAGGTTCACCCATTGCATAAAGCTTTCCTGGACGAATTCAGGGTTTACTTCGAAAAGGTTGTAATTTACGACGCAGAATAATAGAAAATACCTCCAATGAAAATCGGAGGTATTTTTTTTGCCTGTTAATAAATCGAATTTATTATTTGGATTCTAATAATATGATATTTGTTAAATCAATCATTAAATGTAAAGGCATGTATAGATAACTTTCCTTTGATCAGTTTTAATGCCTTTTAGATGGCTACCAAAAAACCTCGATTTCGATAATTATTTCGAGAATAGGCCAAATGGGAGGCAGGTTGCTATTTATCAACCCCTTTTCCTTATATTAGTTTAGTTTTTACGAGCGAAGAATGGTGTAAATTCTCACCAAAATAAATGAGGCCTTATCATTGAGTAGATTTATAAGATTGTATATTGCTAATTAAGACTACGATTTTGTATGTTTGCTATTAATTAATAAGTAATTTAAGATACTACAAAATCAAAGCGTTTTCAATTACGTAAATACTTCAAACTGCAATTATATGGAAAAAACAGCTACATTAATTAAAAGAGCATCGCTTAATGTAAATCAGTTAGATAGCATTAAAATTGGTGATTTATTATCTGATGAATATGGTAAATCGGGTAAAGTGTGTGAAATCGAAAAAGTAAATCGTCACGGTGAGTTTCACTATTACTTTAAATTATTTAAATCGGGCACTATCCTAATTATTGTTTAATTTCTTTATTGGCTTAACCAATTGGTTGTGTTGTGATGAGAATTTATCTTGTACCATTGGCTTTGCCTTGCTAATCACTCACTTAGTTTTAGCTTAAATTCTGCTATCACGCTGATCAAAAAGAATAAAAAACAATGCCAGCAATGGACCATACTTAAGCAATTGCCTAAATGAAAATAAAAAGCTCCGGATCTGTTGATCCGGAGCTTTTTACCTAACTAATTCTTTGAATTAGAATTTATAAGATAATGTAGTTACAAACTGGCGTGGAGCAATAGGGTTTACGCTATAGTTTTCGTGAACGAAATAATTCAACTCATTGGTAAGGTTCGAAACTTTAGCTAATAATGAAAGTTTTTTCCAATTATAACCAGCAGAGAGGTCGAATGTGGTGAATGCGCTTAATGGAATTAATCTACTATAGGTTTGAACTTTAGTGTCGTTATAACCACCGTTACGGGCTCCAGTATAGTAAGCAGAGGCACCAAGCTTTAAGCCTTTAACGCTTCCATCCTGGAAGGTATAAAATAAGGTGCCATTGGCTGTATTTTTTGTAGAACCAACCAATCGTTGCCCTTCTATTATACCACCTACGATAACATCTCTAGTTGCATTAGGATTGGCTTGAGTTGGTGCAGCCACTTTTAAAACTGTTCTGTCACGGGTTTCTGTATAACGGATAAAGTTGTAGCTATAACCAGCAATAAAGTTTAAGCCCTTTACAATTGTACCAGTAATATCAAGTTCTAAACCATCACTTAATGATTTTCCATTAAGCTCTTTAATATTCGTATCACCGTTTGGTGCTCCTTGTGCATTGATAAGAGCTTGTTGTGCAAATTTATCATTCGCAATCCTGTACCAGGTTAAGTTAACCGATAATCTGCCTTTAAATAAATCGTTTTTAACGCCAGCTTCATACTGTTGCAATGTTGATGGATCTAATGGCGCTAAATTTATATCGGTTCCGGTATTCTGAACAAAATTGCTCGAATAACTAGCATAAACCGATGTTGTTTTTAACGGTTGGTAGATCAATCCAAATTTCGGTGTAAATGCACTTTCTACTTTTGATTTATCTAAGCTATTAACACTTAAGGTTTGTACACCTGTGGCTAAGTTTGTAGTAACTGTTCTAGGTGTTTTCTGGAAAGTATAACGAATCCCGGCAAGTACTTTAAATTTATCAGTAATCGAAACTAAATCCTGAACAAAAGTGCCCATGCGGTACAATGGTGCAAAAACTTCAGAAACTACGTTCACATTCGGTTCAATACCCGATCCAAAATAAGTTGATGGATCAAGGAGGTTTACGGTGCCATAGTTAAAAGTAGCAGCGTTATTATTGCCATAAGTAAATCCACCACTAGTGGTACGCGATTGATCAGCATCAGCACCAACCAATAAAGTGTGGCTTATGCTTCCGGTTTTAAAATAACCGTTTAAGTTAATCTGTTCGTTATATGTAAATTCTCTTGTTTTGGAGCGGGTAATGTTACGTAAAGCAAAACCATAAGGAAGCGGATTTGCTATTTTGGTATCTGCAAACGGACGCTCTGCACTGAAATAATTACGGTTGTAAGATTGCAGATTAGCTAATACGTTCAATTTCCAGTTATCATTAAATTTATGGTTAACACTTAATTGCGAAGTAGCGGTATTTGTTTTGTTGTATGCCCAAGGTGCATTTACAAAAGCTTTACGGCCGATGTCGGCAATTTGGTTTTCCACGGTACCTATACCAAAATCTGGTGTCATGTTGCTTTTCAAATAATCTCCTTGTAATAAGATATCCGTTTTCTGGCCAATTTTATAAAGCAAAGATGGATTTACATAAATTCTATTTGAAGTTACACTGTTTCTAAAACTTGCAGCATCTTCGTAGGTTCCGATTAAACGGAAAGCGAGGTTATTTGTAATCGGACCATAAATGTCGGCCGTTGGTTTGTACATACTATAACTGCCTGTACGCATTGATACTTCGCCACCATTTTCGAATTTAGGTTTCTTTGTAACCAAATTTACTACAGCTCCACCGCTTACACCGCCATAAAGTAATGCAGCACTTCCTTTTAAAACCTCTACCGATTCTAAAGTACTAGTTTCGGGCATACCACCACTGGTAGCACGTGATCCATTTTTGAAAACATTATTAGCACCTAAATTATAACCGCGAGCAAAAAAAGTTTCGCCACTTACTGAGCCACGATTTTCTGCGAAAGCTACACCGTTTACATTTTTAAGCACATCACTTAAGCGGTTGGCTTGTTGATCTGTAATAACTTGATTGCCGATAATCTGCACAGCCTGTGGAAGATCCATAGGAGCAATGGCAATTTTACCCAGACTAGCCGGTTTTCTGTTTGGCGTTTTGTAACCATTAATGGCTACTTCATCTAATTGTGAAGAAGATTCAGCAATGGAGAAATCTGTGTTTACAGTCTGACCTGCAATAACAGTAACCGATTTTTCCTGAGCAGAAACACCAATAGCAGATGTTTTAATGGAATAGGTGCCAGGCGTTATATTTTTGATGGTAAAGTTACCTTTCTCATCTGTTTGTGTAGTTTTACCTGTGTTTTTTAAACCAACATTTACATAAGCAGCCGGATTGCCATCGCTGGTTTTAATAGAACCAGAAACAGATCCATTTTTGCTTTGTGCCATTGTGTTTCCTGCTAAAAACAGGAAAAAAGCTATAAAATTTAAAAGAAGGGTAATTTTTTTATTCATCTTATTTAGATTAATTCTTAGTTGGCGCAAAGGAAGCGTTTTTGTACGGAATAACAAAATTATTTTTAATTATTCTAAATAAGATTAGGTTTCGGTGAGCTTTTTGAAATACAGGCGTTTTCGAATGCGTATATTAGAGTTTACTAATTCGAATTATGCAACATAGCGAAGACCATTTCTATTCCAATTTGCCCATTCATAAAATGCCACTGCATAAATTATTGATTCAAAATCGGTTATTTGAAAAAGTGCTTGCCAGCTGGTGTGTAATCATTACCGATATCAAGCGTTCAACAGCTGCCGTAAATTCAGGTTTACACGAAAATGTTAACCTTATTGCTACGGGAAGTATTGTTGCCGTGCTCAACATTGCATTTAAAGCAAATATTTCAGTACCATTCTTCTTTGGTGGCGATGGAGCCACATTTATTGTTCCGCCCAGTATTGTAGATGATGTAATGAAATCGCTGTTAAAATACAAGGATAACACCTTACGGAATTTTAACCTCGATTTAAGGACTGGGATTATGCCAGTTAAAGAAATTTACAAACAAGGCCATAGCCTTAAGATTTGTAGATTTAACAGCGCAGAAACATTTTCTATACCCATTGTTTTGGGAGATGGCCTGGCTTATGCCGAACAAATTATAAAAGGAGAGCATTACCGGTTAACTGGTCATAATACTGCAGGCGATGAAATCGATTTAAGTGGGATGCAATGTCGTTGGGACAAGATTGAACCACCTGAAAACGGTGATGAGATAGTTACACTGATTGTTATCGCTTCAGAAATAGAACAACAGGCAACAGTGTTCAGCAAAGTGATCCATCACCTCGATCAAGTTTATGGAAGTCCAGAAAAACGTCAGCCAATTTCAGTTTCTAAATTGATTTTTAAAACCAGCTTCAACAGTTTAGGGAAGGAGATGAAACACCGAATTGGCAAGATTAAACTTTTTGAACTGATTAAATCTTGGCTCATCAATATTTATGGATATATCTATTTCCGAACGGAGCGTGGTAAAAAATACCTTAAACAGCTTGTAGAAATGTCGGATACGTTAGTGATAGACGGAAGGATAAATACTGTTATTACCGGGACTGCACAGCAACGATTAACCTTACAGAACGAGCTCGATCAGCTCGAAAAGGATGATGAAATTTTATATGCCCTATATGTAAGTGGCGAATCTATCATGTCTTGTTACGTTAGGGATCTGGAAGATGATCACATTCATTTTGTTGATGGAGCCGATGGAGGATATACCCAGGCCGCAGGAATACTTAAACAAAAAATCCGTAATAAATTAACTAAAGCAGTATAGCGCATTTATTAGGGGCTGCGATTTTTAACCGATTGAAATATTTTTGAGAAAGCCTCATTATTCTAAATGGATATCTTTACTAAAATCACTTTCGGTAACATCTACAGATTGTGGCTGGATAATCACAAATTTAATCACATTATATTCTGATTTTATTTTATCCCTCAGCCGGTCAATGGCATTGGTGAGGTCTGTCGTGTTTAATTCCGCATTAAAGGTGAGTATAAGTACCAATAATACCTCTTTTGGCGATTGATATTGAGAAAGGATACTCGTTACTGTAATCACATCCCGGTCACTTTCGGCCAATTCTTTAATCTTTTGTTGTGTTTCGGGCGTTAAACCTTCGCCCATCAATAAACTACGGCTTTCTCTGGCCAGTATAAATGAAACAAAAATAAGCAAAGTACCTACCAGAACGGAGGCCAATCCGTCAAGAAATGGCATATTTAAGTTATGGCTCAGCACCATAAAAATAAAAACGATTAACAACCCTAAAACGGCTGCACCATCTTCAAACAGCACTAAAAAACCAGATGGATCTTTACTTTTAATAATGGCTTTCCACCAGGGTAAACCTTTCCTTGTTTTGTTAAACTCTTTCATGGCGATGAGGAGCGAGGCACCTTCGAACAAGAAGGATAAGATCAATACCACATAATTCCATGTAGGGTTGCCCAAAACCTCAGGGTGACGGATATGTGCAATACCCTGCGAAATAGAAACCACGCCACCTAAACCAAAAATCATGATGGATACGATAAACGACCAGAAATACAACTCCTTACCATAACCAAAAGGACGGGATTTATCAGGTGGTTTAACACTTCTTTTTAATCCGTAAAGCAAGAGTAATTGGTTGCTTGTATCAACGGTAGAGTGAATACCTTCGGCAATCATGGATGAACTGTTGGTAAAAGCTCCGGCAATAAATTTGGTTACTGCAATTAATAGGTTTGCCGCTAAAGCGCTATAAATGGAATTGTTGGCTCTTGCCATAGGTTAAGAAATGTAAAGGATTTATTTCTTAAACGGTTTTTATCCGATTTGGTTTTAAAAGTTGAAACGAAAAAGAACCGTCATTTTGAGAAATAATTATTGCAAAAATTAATAGGAATAGCAGATAATTCTTAGCGTAGTGATAAGCCTCGAGGAGTCGTCATTGCGATGAGGCTCTTTCAGCCGAGGAAACCTGCCTGCTGCAGGCAGGCAATCTTTATAGCCGGGATCACTAGCAGGAAAGATTGCTTCCCCGAAAATATCGGGGCAGGCTGTCGTTCCTCCTCGCAATGACGACCTTTCTATAGGAATCTGTCAATGGTAGAGGTTAGAATTTTTCAAATACAATGGAGGGTTGATGACAGATTCGTAACTTTATTAAGCCTTATGCAGTTTGGCTGTTTGTCGGTATAGTGCTTTTTGCCTGCATGGTAGTATGGTTCCTTCGGAGATGGTATTGGAGTTTGGAGCACCATTATTGGTTGCCCGCATGATAGCCTGCCTTGTATTTTCATCCCGTTGGGCATAAGGTTTTATATACTTATCGTCATTGATATGGAAATTATCCACAACAACTCCGCGGGGATCGATATCGGTTCAAGGAACATCTACATCAGCCCCGGCTATTCTGAGGTAAAGGTTTTTGGCACCTTTACCGGTGATTTTAGAGCAGCAGCGTCCTACCTGATAGAAAAGGGTACCCAGACCATTGCCATGGAAGCCACCGGTTCCTATTGGGTCATCTTATATGATATCCTTGTAGAACATGGATTTGATGTATGGCTGGTTGATGGGCGCCAGACCCGCCAAGTTCCCGGCCGCAAGACCGATGTTAAGGACTGCCAGTGGATCCAGCAGCTGCATAGCTATGGTCTGCTGAACCGATGCTTTGTTGCCCAGGGCGAGCTGAAGGAAGTAAGAGGTTATCAGCGTCTACGCGAGGACCATCTGCGCAGTGCGTCCATGCATATCAACCATATGCAGAAAGCAATGATCGAAATGAACATCCGTTTGCCTGAAGTGCTCGATCAGATACAGGGTGCTAGCGGCATTTCCATTATCCATGCTATATTAGAAGGTGAACGTGATCCACACAGACTGCTTTCACTGTGCCATGGGAGTATCTTGAAAAAGAAGTCAGCCGAGATTCTGGCCGCTCTTGAAGGCTTCTATACTGAGCGCGGACTTTTTGCCCTTAGGCAGGCCTACCAGGCTTATCAGTTTTACCAGATGCAGATTAGAGAATGTGACGCTGCCCTTAACGATATACTGTGTAAGATCAATCAGGATAAAGACCATCGTGAAGCTGGGCCACGCAAACCGGTACGGCACCATAAGCCACAGATTGATGAACTCGGCAGACACATGCTGGATCTGTTCGGAGGCAGGGATGCAACGGTACTGCCAGGTATTACCGATTATTCATGGCTGCAGATCTACAGCGAAACAGGAACAGACCTTGAGCGTTGGCCTTCTGAAAAACATTTCACGAGCTGGCTCGGGCTTTCTCCTGGCCAGAACCATTCGGGAAAAGCCAATAAAAGGCCTAAGAAAAAAGGACGTCCCAACGCAGGCCAGATATTCAGGCTATTGGCCCAGAGCCTACTAAAGAGCAAGAAGATTTCATTTGGGGCCTTTGGACGAAGACTTAAGGGACGCAAGGGCCCAATGATTGCGATAAAGGCCGTAGCCCGAAAAATCGCTGTACAGTACTGGAGGTTGATGGTTAAAGGGCAGGAGTTTGTTGATCAGGGCGTAGCTAATTACGAAGCGGTAATGATCAAACAAAAAGAAAAATACCTAAAAAAGCTAGCGCTGGAACTGAATTTACAAGTAATAGATCCTAAATGATAAACACATAAAACACTTATTATCAGATATATATAATATCTGTCATTGATAGAGATCAGTTTTTAGCCAAAACAAAGGAGTTGGGTGACAGGTAAGATAAATCGTCATCTCGACCGCAGTGGAGAGATCTTTTAAACATAGTCCAAAGATCTCTCCACTCCGCATTTGCTTCAGTCGAGATGACGCAATTTTAGAATCTGTCATTGGTAACTCGATTGGGAACCACGAAGTGCTCATCGCAGATAATCTTAATGCAAGCGCTTTAAGATTCCCGCCTGCGCGAGAATGACGACCACACTAACGCATTCTGCCAATCGTAGCCAGCCTTCACTGAGTGAAGCCGAAGTGAAGGACATATTTTATATGTTTTTCGATGATTAAAAGTCTTCGACAAGCTCAGACTGTCAAACAAGCTATAATTAACGACATTACGTGAGAATAACGATGATCTTTAACTTAAAATTTCGTCAATCAGTTTTACTTCTGTATCACTAAAATCAATATTATCCAAAGCTTTAATTGAATCTGTAATCTGTTCTGGTTTACTGGCACCAATTAAAACGGTGGTAATTCTTTTATCTTTTAAGATCCACGATAAAGCCATGTGTACTAATTTTTGTCCGCGAGATTTGGCAACATCATTTAATTTGGCAATTACAGCTAATTTCTCGGGTGTAATATTACTTTCTTTCAGAAAAATACCACTTGTAGCTACTCTCGAATCGGAAGGAATTCCGTGTAAATATTTATCGGTAAGTAAACCTTGTGCCAACGGCGAAAATGGAATACAGCCTACACCATTTTTTGCCAAAACATCAAGTAAACCATCTTCCACCCAACGTTCAAACATCGAGTATTTAGGCTGGTGAATTAAACACGGTGTGCCATTATCTTTTAAAATTTTGATTGCTTTTGCGGCTTCTTCTGCCTTATAATTCGAAATACCAACATATAAAGCTTTTCCCTGTTGAACCAGGAGACTTAAAGCTCCCATGGTTTCTTCAAGTGGAGTTTCAGGATCTGGACGGTGGTGGTAAAAAATATCAACATAATCGAGCTTCATACGTTTTAAGCTCTGTTCTAAACTAGAAACCAGGTATTTTTTCGAACCCCAGTCGCCGTAGGGACCATCCCACATGGTATATCCGGCTTTACTGGAAATAATCATTTCATCACGATAGCCCTTAAAATCTTCGTGCAGGATTTTTCCGAAAACCTCTTCAGCCGAACCGGGAGGCGGGCCATAATTGTTTGCTAAATCGAAATGGGTAATTCCATTGTTAAAAGCAGTATAGATTAGGTTTTTGCTGTTTTCAAAAATGTTTACATGTCCGAAATTATGCCATAAACCCAACGATATTGCGGGCAATTTTAAGCCACTGTTTCCACAACGGCGATATAGCATTTTGTCGTAACGATCTGTTGAAATGGTTTGATTCATATTTGGGATTTGATTACCGCAATAATAATCAGTTTTAGCGGATTTTAATTGATATAGCTTAAAATATTCTCATCAGCTCAGTGGGGGGTTACGGAATCAGTATGCTCATTGCCGCAAATAGCTGGAGGAAAATCCATTAAAGGTTCTGTTATCGTTAGGCGTGGAGAAGTAATTATCAATACTAACTTCCTTTTTATGAAAATTACTATTTGTAATTTTTAATACTTCCACATTTTGTTATTACAAATTCTACAAAGCGTATCATTGCTGTTGTTAAAGTAAATTATTCTTTAATATTTGCGTTTCAATTCTTCTAAATCGTTTTATTTGTAAAATTAAGTGATATGCTTATATTTAAAAAACTTAATTAAAAATCTAAACCAAGTATTCCATTTTATGAAACTAAAATCATTAACGAGCCTGGGTGTGCTGGCTGTAATTGGCTTTGCATCCTGTCAATCCGGAACCAAAAAATCTTCATCAGCAGATAGTTTAAAAGGCGATTCAGTAGCAGTTATAAAACTTGTTGCCGATTCTTTTAAAAAGGAAATTGATGGTAAACAAACGGCATTGTACACCTTAAAGAATAAGAATAATGCAGAAGCCATTTTTACCAACTACGGTGGGCGCCTGGTTAGTTTATTGGTACCCAATAAAGATGGTAAGCTGGTTGATGTGGTAGTGGGTTTTAAGAGTGTTAGTGATTATGAAAAATCAACCGAACCCTATTTTGGCGCAACCATTGGCCGATATGGTAACCGCATAGCAAAAGGTAAGTTTACACTTGAAGGCAAAACCTATTCGCTATTTACCAATAACGGTCAGAATACACTGCATGGCGGTAAAAAAGGCTATCAATATGTAGTTTGGGATGCCAGTCAGCCCAACGCCAATACCTTAGTACTTCATTATTTATCAAAAGATGGCGACGAAAATTTTCCTGGTAATTTAGATGTTAAGGTGACTTATACGTTAACAGATGATAATGAACTGAAAATGGATTATGAGGCTAAAACAGATAAAACTACAGTTGTAAATTTAACAAATCATGCATTTTTTAATTTAAATGGCGATGGAAGCGGTGAGATTTTGAACCACGAGGTGCAGATTTATGCAGATGAATACACACCTGTTGATTCTACTTTGATCCCGACGGGAAAAATTGAAAAGGTTAAGGGAACTCCGTTCGATTTCACTACTGCAACTCCTATTGGTGCACGTATAAACGATAAAAACGAACAGTTAACTTTCGGGAAAGGTTATGACCATAATTACGTGCTGAATAAAACCAAAGCGATGGGCATGTTCCATGCGGCTACCGTTAAAGGAGATAAGTCGGGTATAGTTATGGATATTTATACGCAAGAGCCAGGCTTACAATTTTACAGCGGAAACTTTATGCAAAGTAAAAATACCTTTAAAACTGGTGCTAAAGATGATTTCAGAACAGCAATTGCATTGGAAACACAGCATTTTCCAGATTCACCAAATCAGCCTGCTTTTCCATCTACGGTTTTAAAACCTGGGGAGGTATATAAAACCAGTTCAGTTTATAAATTTACCAAATAAGTGTTTTGGTGATTCCTACGTCTTAGCGATGATAAATACATAAGGCCTTTAGAAATACGGGCCTTATGTATTTTAGAAAAGATCCTGTATCAGGGGATCTGTATAATCTTCTATAAAAGCAATAATGTTATGGTAAGCTGAAAATTCTTCCCTGGTGTGCATAGTTGTAAGTACAGCACATTTCATTCCGGCATTTTGCGCAGCTTCAACACCCTTTGGCGCATCTTCAAAAACAATACATTCGCTAGCTGCAACACCTAAAATTTCAGCCCCTTTGGTAAAGGTTTCCGGATCTGGTTTACTATTCACCACATCTTCGGCACTTACTATGGCTTTAAAATAAGAACGGATATTTAAGTTATCGAGTACAAAATTAATGTTGAAAGGAATGGCTGCCGAACCAATTGCCATTTGAATGCCTGATTGTTTTGCTTTTTCTAAAAAATCGCCTAACCCAGCTATTAATGTTAAATGTTTTTTATAAGCGGCTTGATACCGATGTTCTTTTTCGATAGAAATCTGATCAATTTGTTCCTGTGAGAAATGACCAACACCAAAAACACGTTCCAACAGATCCTGGTTTTTACCATACATCTGTTTTTTAACGGCATCGAAGCTTATGCTTGCACCTAAATCTTGCGTAAGTATATTATGCCAGGCATGATTGTGGAAAGCCATATCATTAATCATGGTTCCATTAAGATCGAAAAGAAAAGCTTTGGGTTTATTATTCGTCATGGCGGCAAAATTATCAGATTTTTTTATGATTAAGTTAAAATACAGTCATCAATACGAAAATTTGACGAAAAATTTATTCCTTAGGGTGGTGCCAGAAACAATAAGGAAAAAATAAATTTTCAACAACCATAGTTTTTGGCTGTTTTGCTCTTTATAATAATTTTTAGTCAGCTATTTGGGGATGCGGATCTAAACTTTAAGCAGGATCAAAGAGAGGAAAGAAAAACTGGAAGAAAAGAGTTAATCTGTTTTCTTTTTAAAATAGAAGTAACAAAGTGGGAAAAGGCAAATTAAGCCCAACAAAAAACCACCAACGGTATCAGTAAACCAATGTGCACCCAGGTAAATTCGGGATGGGGCAATGGTAATCATCAAAAATGCTGATAAATAAGTCACTAGATTTTTAGTCAGCTTTGGCACATCTTTTAACGTATTCATCAAAATAATTAAGAACCCAAAAAAGAGCGTATAAGAAAGTACATGCCCGCTGGGATAGCTTTGAAACCGGTTTACTTCCACCATCCGTACGTAAAATGCAGTAGGGCGTGGGCGGTTAATCACATTTTTTATACCCAGGATGATTAATCCAGACAATAGAACCGTTGAAATGAATAGGCCTTCGCGTTTATACTTTTGCTGATAAAATATAGCAGCAACCACCACTACCGAAAGTAATGAAAAAGGAAGTTCTCCAAAAAAACTGATTGCCAATATCAATTTATCTAACCAATCTGCCTGGTATTGCTGAATAAATAAAGAAGCTTTAATGTCTAAATCAAGTATGGGATGTTGTGCAATAAAAAAACTTAAATAAGTAAAAGCAGCTATCAGTACAATGAGTATAAAAATTAGTGTATTTCGTTTTAAAAGTATAGCCATAGGTCGATCAAAAAATCAAAACTATGTATTTTATGCGAATAGATACAAAAAGTTTTAGTTTTTTAAAAATAGATGCGCTAAAAGTATAAGGAAAACTACAAGACCAAAAATATTCATCAAGGAAATAAAACGATTCATCAAGGAAATACGCCTATCTGTATAATCCATTATGATATGTTGAAATGATTTTTAATCTTCGAATCAGATAATAAGGATATCTATGCTTACGAGGTTGGCAGGATTAATTTCCTGCCGACTGAAGAGGCACACCATTCGAAATTTACACATAAATCATATTGTTGTATTAACGCTCCAGCCGAAGCCTACCTCCTTTAAATTAGGAGGAGCTTAGGTTGATAGATATCGATCGTTTCTACCATTTAGTTTGATAATTTCACCTGTAATAAGGGTTTCTTAAGCCAATAAATAGGAGAATTTAAAGTCCATCGTTTTGAAGAAAGTGCTGATTTACGATGGCGGCTAAGGCCGCAACAATGCCACAGTTTGATGATTAATTGATTATTTTACAATAATCTGCTTCGGATCAGTAACTAAAATCTGTTTTTTACCTTTAAAATCTGATACGACTCCAGTAACACAAATTTTATTTCCTATAAACATGCTCGAAGGTTCAGAAGGGAATTTACGCTCATCTTCTTTATTGATGATTACGGTAATCAGCTCTTTTGGATAGGCGCCGCCTAAATTAATTAGCGTTAATTTATCTAAAGCCTTTGCACTATATACCGAGTCGCAAATGGTTACATTTTTACCGACATATTGAGCGGCATCTTTGGCTAATACCAACGTTTGGCTCTTTGCATAAAATGCTGTGGCAATCAGCAAAAGAAGGAGAGATAACTTTTTCATAGGTGGGATGATTTAAATGAAAATTTAATACCGCCAAAACCATTAGTTTAGCTTTTCAAAGTTAAGGTGAATTTGATAGAAATTAATAACTAAAACCAAACAAGCATAAATATTACATGAATTAGATTTTAGGTTGACCTGAAAATTTTCTAAATTGTAAGGTAAATATTGCTAGCCAAATATTTTTTGTGTTGATATGAAAGTAGACTACATTGCTTTATCTGTACCTGTTTTTTTTATTCTCATCGGAATAGAATTGGCCTATAATTTTTATAAGAAACTAAATTTTTATCGGCTTAACGACAGTATTGCCAATTTAAGTCAGGGAATAGGGCAGCAGCTCACCGGTATTTTTGTGAAAACCGCATTGTTTTTTGGTTACAAATATATTTTTGAGCACTGGCGTTTATTTGAATTGCCTAAAACAATATGGGTTTGGATATTGCTATTTATTGGTGTCGATTTTTTCTATTATTGGTTTCATCGGATGAGTCATGAAGTAAATGCTTTATGGGCATCACATATTGTACATCATCAATCAGAAGAATACAATTTAACCGTGGCCTTAAGGCAAAGCTGGTTTCAGGGCTGGTTTAGCTGGGTGTTTTACCTCCCATTGGCATTTGTTGGTTTTGATCCTATTATGTTCTTAACATTAAGTTCTTTCAATACTTTATACCAGTTTTGGATTCATACCAGAGCCATTAAAAGCATGGGCTTTTTAGAGTATATTTTAAATACACCATCACATCATCGGGTACATCATGGTTCTAACCCAAAATATATCGATAAAAACCACGCCGGTACATTAATTATCTGGGATCGCCTTTTTGGAACTTTTCAGAAAGAAGAAGAAGAGGTTTATTATGGTATCACCAAACCTTTAGCCAGTTGGAATCCCGTTTGGGCAAATCTTCATTATTGGGATGATCTGGTTAAAACAGCAAAGCAATCACCTAAATTCAGCGATAAAATTAAAGTTTTTCTTAAACCTCCTGGCTGGTTTCCATCACACCTGGGTGGATTTCAAGCTGCGCCAGAAATAAATGTAGAAACTTATAAAAAATATAATCCGGTATATCAATCAAAATTAACAGGTTATGTTTTAATCCAGTTTTTGGTTGCTTTAACGGCGGGCTCTGCGATATTGTTTTCTTATCACAAAATGGAAACCATTCCCTTAGTTTGTGGGGCTATTTTTACTATATTCACGTTAATTACCTGCGGTGCATTGTTAGAACAGAAAGTATGGCAAATTAAGTTTGAATATTTTAGGTTGTTATTTGGTATTTTACTGGTTTTGTTTTTGAAATTTCCGGTCGGATATCAGGTAATTTTTGTGGCTCTCCAGTTAATATCCGTAATTTGGTTTTTTAATTTGCAAAAGGCAAATCCTGATCTTGATGAAGACTAAGCTATTTTCATTTATATTTTTCCTTGTATTTGTAGTTCAGCTATATGCAGAATATGCCAATATGATCGAATTGCGTAATTTCTCTAAGCCACTAATTGTAATGGTACTTTTAGTATGGCTTTATCTCAGTACCAATTTGAAAGGGCGTTTCCACAAAAGAATTTTTGCTGGATTAATTTTTGCATGGCTTGGTGATATTTTGCTGATGCTTCAAAGCGGTAAACCGAGTTTTTTTATTTACGGGTTAATCGCCTTTTTAGCCTGTCATATTTTTTACATCAGGGCATTTACACTCGATCATAAATCAAATCCAAATCATAAAACACCTTACTTTTTGTGGGCGGTAGGGGCATTTGCTATTTTTTGCTCAGGTCTGTTTTTTTACCTCCAGCCAAATTTGGGTGCACTGCAGTTTCCTGTGCTGATATATGCGATTATTATTTGTGTAATGGCGCTAATGGCCGTTAACCGGTATGGGAAAGTGAATATTTTCAGTTTTAAACTCATCCTGTACGGCGCACTGTTTTTCTTATTGTCTGACAGTGTGTTGGCCGTGAATAAATTTGCTCAACCCATTCCACAGGGCGGTGCTTTAATTATGGCGACTTATATGATTGCACAGTACTTGATTGTTTATGGTACGGTAACACGGGAGTTAGTGGTAAAACGTACCGCGATTTAATCAAAATAGATTCTATGTTTGTTTTGTTTTCGATTGTTTACAGCAGCGTGTACTTGAGTGCAACTGAAATAATATTATTTTCTGTAATAAGCCTGGTGATATTTTCTCGATTAATCCGATTAAAAAACTTAAAATCACAAATACGTATCAGTAGGAATACGCATTTAATGGTGCTTTGTGAGCTTTTTTGACATTTTTAGTTAGTCTCAGCGTTTATTTTTATAAAAATAAAAACTTTTTCACTCAAAAAAAAGATTTATTCCTATGAGTTGTTTTTAACAACTTGATTTTTAGTCTGTTAATAACTAACTCTTTCGGGGATTAATTTTTGCTAAAAGTCCTATCCTTACATTTTAATGACAGTTTTTTGACCCCTGTGGAGTGTTAATAACTTTTTTTATAATTGTTAATAACTTCGGTGCATTCTTATCTAAGTTTATGCTAATCGTTTGAATATCAAACGGATTCCTGCTCCAAATATTTATCTATGATTAACACTGCGCTTGATTTTATTTCGAAAGAAATTAATGGATATCTAAACAATATTGCCAATACAAGTAACGATGATTTTATCGTAGTAAGCAGTGTTGTTTCTGAAGGCAAATTGGCTATACCCGAAAAAACGATGGGCATTACGCTGATGAACATTGAAGAGGATAGGGCAATAAAAGATCAAAGGGTTACCGTAAGGAATATGCTTGGCGAAATAGAGACACGCAACCCTGATATTTACCTTAATTTGTACGTACTTATTTCTGCAAATTTTAATCATGCCGGTACGGAATCGCCAACATTGGATTATTTGGAAGGCCTAAAAAAACTATCACAGGTAATCTCATTTTTTCAGGGCAAAAACGTATTTACACAAGCCAATTCTCCTTTGCTAAGCGCTATTGATAGTCATATTGAACGTTTAAGTGCGGAGCTTTTTAGCTTCAATTTTGAACAGATGAACCATTTCTGGAGTATTATTGGTCACAGCTATCTGCCATCGGTTTTATATAAAATCAGGATGATTACCGTACAGGAAAATGTTCAATTGGTGCCAGATGGATTGGTGGAAAATATTGTATTAAACACAGGAACTAAGTTATGACAGCCTACCGTAAATTATTTTCAGTTAATGTGCATCATAATTACTACGAAGATAATTTGAGTAATGATTTGAGTTTTGTAGCTACAACTGCCTCCACAAAAACAATCATTAACCAACGCTGGCTATTCAAAATATTTGATACCGGGTTTAATATTATAACTGAAATAGGAGCAGATTTAAAACCCAAAATAGAGTTTTTAGATACCACATTGCAATTTGGTATTAACCTCAATAATGCAGCAAAATTTTTGGCCATCACACAGCTAAATGAAACGGCTCCGGACAAGGATTTTTTAAGCAATAAAAAGATTTATTTCTCAAACAACGGTTTAAGCAGCAATCTCGAATACCAGATTATGGATGGCATTGTGGGCGATTTGATGAATTTAGATTTTATCCTTCCTCCTGCAAATACCGAAGTTACCTTAAGGGTAAATTCTTCAACAGAAAATAACCTGGTTATTGCTTTTGATACCGATGGCTTGCCCATTAATGGTCCTTATAAAATTAAAATCAATAGCAGTAAAGTTTTTGAAAAACTGCTCGATATGAGCAGATTACCCGATGGGTTATATAACATATCGATCAAAAATGCAGCCGATACAGGAAATGACTTACTAAGTTATAAGATTTTTAAAAGCAACGGATTAAGTTCCCGGTCAATTTTTGGTGTACTGGAGTTAAAGCTGCCAGCAAGCAATGCAGTAGTTACAGAAACAAAGTTTTTGATCAATTTTTTGAGGAAATCTACCATCTGGAAATATTATGTAATTAACCAGAGTGGGATTGATTTAGATGATTTTGATTTATTGGTGAAAGATAAAAGTTTGGATGGTACGCCCAGCGGCATTCCGGCTTATGCTAAATATACTTTTGCCGGGAACCCTGTGCCTCCCAATGATCCTGATCCGATTAATAAAATAGCCGATGCGGATATACTGCTTTTTAAAAGCAATGTTAAGATTCCTTTTTATCAAAAGGTAAAAGTGGGCTTAGAACTAAGTAAAAAAGATGGAGGGACGGAAGTGGTTTTAACCAGGAATTTGCCAAACCCAATGCCCGAGAAACAAGCGGGAGAGGAGAGTAAAATATATGTATATGTTTAAAAATAATTCATGATGATATGGCGCTAACCTATAAACATCCGGGAGTATATATTGAAGAGATTTCGACAATACCCCCATCAATTGCACAGGTAGAAACCGCAATACCAGGCTTTATCGGATATACCGCAAAGCGGGAAAAAAACGGTGTTGCTTTTGCTATTAATAACCCGGTGCGTATTACCTCTCTGCTGGAATTTGAGGTTTTTTTCGGCGGTGCCTTTCCAGAAGTACTGGAAGTAACCATTAATGAACCCGAACCAGGTAAATTAACGCCAAAGATTGATGTTACTCCTGCAACTACCGTTTCTGGCTATATCTTATACTACCATGTAAAAATGTTTTACGAAAATGGAGGTGGTCCTTGCTGGGTTGTTTCTGTTGGTACTTTTGAAGATACGCCAGATATAACAAAGTCTGAATTAAAACTTGGTTTACAGGCTTGCGAACGGGAAGATGAAATCACCCTCCTGCTTATTCCTGAAATTACAGCTTTAAATTCTGGTGCGGATATAAAAGAATTAAACGATGCCATGCTGGCACAATGTGCCAAATTGCAGGATCGCTTTACCATAATGGATACCCCACAAGCAGGCTTAACAACGGCTTATTTAGTGGCCGATAAATTTAGAAATGATTTTGTAAGCGCAGATAACCTTAAATATGGTGCCACTTACTATCCACAGATACAAAGTGGAGCCAGTTACAACCGTGTAACTGATGAAAATATCAAAATTGCCGACGACAACCGTACAGGTACCAATTCCGGCATTTATAAAAAAGCAGGAAATACCAAAAAATCAATTACTAAAATTACTGAAAAAAATGCGGTCACTGGTGTGAAAGCCAAAGCTACAATAACCATAGATGGTATTACCTTAACCGGGCATTCTATTGCCATAGCAGGGTTTAGCTTTACTTTTGGCGGTACAGATGGTATTGTAATCGGTGCCGACGAAACCGCTACAGCAGCAGCTTTAAGAGCCGCAATTGCAGGTAATACAGATTTAATGGCTTTGGTAGATGCTACAGCAAACGTGGCGGTGGTAACCATTACCGCTAAAACAGCAGGTAATGCCGGAAATGCTATTCCCCTTGTTTATGATCCAAAGGGAAATATTCCACGCATAACCTTAAGTGCTCCGTTTTTAAAGGGTGGATTTGATAGCAATGATTTTGCCTTGTTTAATCAGATAAAAGCAGCACTTGATGCGTATACGGTTCCACTTTATCCTTCGGGTATAGTTGCAGGTATTATGGCCCGGGTAGATAACGAACGCGGTGTGTGGAAAGCACCAGCCAATGTAAGTGTGCTTACCGTTGATAAACCATTGATCACAATAAGCGATGAAGAACAAGATTACCTCAATGTAGATGCAACATCAGGTAAAAGTATCAATGTAATCAGAAAATTTGCAGGGAGGGGAACCTTAGTTTGGGGAGCCCGAACATTGGCGGGAAATGATAACGAGTGGCGTTACGTTCCCGTTAGGCGACTTTTTATTATGGTTGAAGAATCGATAAAGAAAGCTACGGAGTTTGTGGTGTTTGAACCTAATGATGCCAAAACCTGGATGCGTGTAAAAACCATGTGCCAGAATTTCTTAAATCAACTGTGGCGACAAGGGGCTTTGGCTGGTGCAAAACCTGAGGATGCATTTTTTGTAAATGTAGGACTGGGGATAACGATGACAGCCCTTGATATTTTAGAAGGACGGTTGATTATCGAGGTTGGCATGGCAGCTGTTAGACCAGCAGAATTTATAGTTCTTAAATTTTCTCACTTATTAGCAAAATCTTAAAATTATGGCAACCAATTATAAAACCCCTGGCGTTTATATAGAGGAAATAAGTAAACTGCCTGCGTCAATAGCACCTGTAGAAACGGCTATTCCGGCTTTTATGGGCAGAACCGAATTTGCTAAAGATGAAAATGGAAACGATATTTTAGCAACTGGAAGTAAATTGCCAACACCCATCCGGATTACCTCATTTCTCGATTATCAAAAATATTTTGGTGGTGCCAATTCGGAAACAGCGGTTTTCGAAACCAGTGGAATCCCAACCATAACCGATACCGAAGTTGCTGGAAAGGTAGTAAAACGCGTAATCACCTGTAATGCTAAAAAGAGCGCTGCAAGCGGTAAATATATGTGCTATGCCATACAAATGTTTTATGCAAATGGCGGTGGTCCTTGTTATATCGTTTCGTGCGGCAATTACGATGTAGCTTCAACCATTACAACCGTAAAAGCTAAGGCCTGTTTAGATGCAATTGCAAAAGTGGATGAACCAACCATGCTCATTTTTACAGATAAACACACTTCATTTGGTGCTACCTCGGGCTATAAAGATGCCTATGATTACGCTTTGGCGCAATGTGCTAAACTACAGGATCGCATTGCAATTTTTGATGCCTGGGTGCTATCTGATTCGCCCTTTACCGATGCCGGAGTGATTAGAGATGATATCAGTGCCGATTATTTAAAATATGGTGCAGTCTATTATCCCTGGTTACAAAGTACTTTAAGCTACGGCTACAACGATTCTATTGTAATAAAACATCTGGTAAATGGCGTTAATGGCCCATACAACGATTCAACTTTATCGGCTATAAAAGCAATGGATTTAAATACTTATCGTGCTTTAACAAACGAGATGGATAAAAATGTAATTGATTTACCACCATCGAGTGCTGTTGCAGGTATAATGGCCAGGGTTGATAACAATCGCGGCGTATGGAAGGCACCAGCTAATGAAAGTGTAAAAATGGTTACCGGACCATCATTAAAAGTGACCGCACAGCAACAGGAGACACTAAATATAGATCCAACTACCGGTAAATCAATCAATGTAATCCGCTTTTTTACAGGCAAAGGCACATTAGTTTGGGGTGCCCGAACCCTGGCCGGAAACGATAACGAATGGAGATACATTTCGGTAAGGCGTTTTTACAATTTTGTAGAAGAAAGCGTTAAAAAAGCCACCGAATTTGTGGTTTTTGAACCAAATGATGCCAATACCTGGTTGCGTGTAAAAGCCATGTGCGAGAATTTTTTAAATCAGTTATGGCGCCAGGGTGCATTGCATGGTGCAAAACCCGATGATGCCTATTTCGTTAGAATTGGCTTAGGAATCACCATGACTTCCCTCGATATTTTAGAGGGCAGAATGAATGTGGAGATCGGTATGGCAGCGGTGAGGCCTGCAGAATTTATCATCCTGAAATTCTCACACAAACTACAAGAATAATTCATCATAAATTATAAAATTATGGCTAATACTTATCCATTACCGGTATTTCACTTTCAGGTGGAATGGGGCGGCTCGCGAATTGGTTTTACAGAAGTTAGTGGTTTAACGGTAGAAACCCAATCGATAGATTATCGCGAAGGAAACTCACCAGAATACCACGTTACCAAAATGCCCGGAATGCAGCAATACACTGCAATTTCGATGAAAAGAGGTATAACAAAAGGTGATAATGAACTTTTTCAATGGTTTAATACCGTGAGTTTAAATAAAATAGAACGGAGAGATCTTACCATCAGTTTACTGAACGAAAGTCACGAACCGGTGGTGGTTTGGAAAGTTAGACAAGCCTGGCCATCAAAAGTAGATGGACCAACACTAAATTCTACCGGTAACGAGGTGGCTATAGAAACTGTTGAGTTGGCGCATGAAGGTTTAAGCATCGAATTTACCTAGACTATATGTTCTCTATATCCAATTCACCATCGCCAAATCCTCCTGTCGGATTTCATTTTCTATTGCAGATAGAGGGTTTGTCTTATGATGGGGTAGATGATATAGGTTTTACCGATGCCACTGGTTTAGAATCGAGCATTGCTACCGAAGAATATAAGGAAGGTGGAGAAAACCGCTTTGCGCATAAACTCCCAACGGCAATCACCTATAGTAACCTTACGCTAAAACGTGGTTTGCTATTTAATTCTAAGGCCATGCAATGGTTTAAAGAATGTGTAGAAAGTTTTACGTTCAGTCCGAAAGATATTACATTGATTTTGCTTAACGATGAACATCAACCCTTACAGGCCTGGAATTTTGTAAATGCATATCCAATACGATGGTCGATAGAGGGTTTTAACGCCCAACAAAATGGATTGGTGATCGAAAGTATCGAGTTTGCTCATCAATACTTCAGGCGGGTAGAAATTTAAAGGGATTTATATGCCAGTAGAAATTAGAGAATTAAACATTACCGCAACGGTAACCAATAACGTAGCCGGATCTACACTGCCAGGCAGAACCGGCCAAACAGCTACAGATAAGAAAATGAAAAAGGCATTGGAGGAGTTGAGATTACAGATCAAAAATAAGAATGAGAGGTAACTATGGCTTTAAGTCAGCTTCATGATGAATTGGGTAATTTAGAAAAACTCGTAATAGATGTTTATTCTGACAATAACTTTTCGGGTTCACCAATCGAAACCTTTAAGGTATTGTACAATCCCAATACTTATTATATCGATTACAAAAATGAACTCGATCAGGATGCGCCTGTAAATGCGGCAGATGGAGTTGGCGAATTTAAATCAACAAGGGGTAAAGAGTTAAATCTCGATCTTTTGTGGGATGCTACATCGGCTTCCTATTCGGGCAATTCTACTTTTCAAACCGATGTACAGAATGATAAAACAGTACATAAAGTAATCGAAAAATTTATCGATACCTGTTTTAAAATTAAAGAAGATACCCATCAACCAAATTTTTTAAAAATACACTGGGGCGAGCTCACTTTTCAGGGAATGTTAACCGCTGTTAAAGTTACCTACACCTTGTTCGATAATACCGGAAAACCATTAAGGGCTAAAACAGACTGCACTTTTACCAGTTATACCTCCCTTACCGAACAATCTAACGAACAACGGAGAAGTTCGCCTGATTTAACGCACTACAGGAATGTTGAAGGCGATAATTCGCTTCCTTTAATGACTTACAATATTTATAAAACCGATAGATATTATTTAGAAGTAGCCAAAGCCAATAAACTGAACAATTTTAGGAAATTAAAACAAGGACAAAACATTTCGTTTCCACCGATTGAAAAATAATATACCATGCCAGCCAACTCAGGAGTACAAAGCTTTAGCATTACCGTAAACGGACAAGTTTTACCCGATGCTGTTGGTATTTTAGAAATTGTGGTAACCAATCTGGTTAACGCCATACCTAAAGCTAAAGTGGTAGTGATGGATGGTAGCGCGGCTGCACAAAATTTCGATTTAAGCAATGGAACGAATTTTATTCCCGGCGCCGAAATAAGCATTGCTGCTGGTTACAATGGAGAAAATGAAGTGATATTCTCGGGTTTGATTATCAGCCAAACCATTAGGGCTAACGAAGATGGGAGCCAAATGGAAATAGAATGCAGAGATAAAGCCATTAAACTTACCGCAGGGCGGAAAAATAAGATATGGGAAGACGTAAGTGATAACGATGCAATAACCGATTTGGTAGGCCAGAATGGAATTACTGCCGATATTGACGGATTGAATTTACAGCATAAACAACTGGTACAATTTAATTGCAGCAACTGGGATTTTATTGTTACCCGGGCCGAACTGAACAGTGCCTTGGTTATCACTGAGGCTGGAAAATTAACGATTGGAATGCCAAATGCCAGTCAGGAAAGTACAGCAACTTATACCTACGGATCGGAAATTTATGATTTTGAGGCCCAGATGGATGCCCGCACACAGTATCCGCAGGTGCTTACCAAAAATTGGAATTATACCAATCAGGAAGTAAAAGAAGGTACATCGACAGCAAAAACGTTGCCTCAGCAAGGTAATATTTCTGGCGATGATTTGGCAGAAGTGTTGGGCTGGGAAGATAACAGCTTATATCATTCGGGCAATGTGGCTGAACAAGAATCGACAGAATGGGCAACAGCACAATTGTTTAGAAGCAGGTTAAATAGGGTTATCGGGAATTTTAGGGTACAGGGCGATAACAAATTAAAACCCGGAATTATAGTCGAATTATTGGGCATAGGCGAAAGGTTTAGTGGAAAATGCTGGGTTACGGGTGTAATCCACAGTTACTCTGGCGAAGCCGCCTGGTACAGCCATGTGCAGTTTGGCCTTGATAAAAAATTGCATAGTTACAATTTCGATGATATTGTAGAAAAGCCTGCAACAGGAATCATTCCTCCGGTAAATGGTTTGCAAATCGGCATTGTTACCCAACTGGAAAGCGATCCTGAAGGTGAAAATAGAATAAGGGTACGTTTGCCCACTGTCGAAAATGAAGGCGATGGCATTTGGGCAAGATTGGCCAGTGTAGATGCCGGGAAAGACCATGGATGGGTTTGGAATCCTGAAATAAACGATGAGGTGATTATTGGTTTTATAAATGATGATCCTCGTGATGCCGTGATTCTGGGTAGATTGTATAGCAGTTCATTTCCGCCTCATTTAGAAGCAAAAGATGGTAATTATTTGAAGGGATTATCTACCAAATCAAAACTTCAGGTATTGTTTGATGATGAAAAGAAGATCATTAAAATAGAAACACCCGGAGGCAATTTTATTACGCTGGATGAAGATCAGAAGCAGATTGCCATTCAGGATATTAACGGGAATAAAATAGAGATGAGTGAGGATGGGATTAAGATAGAAAGTATTAAAGATATCATACTAAAAGCATCAGGCGACTTTAAAATAGATGGAACCAACATTACCACCAATGCAAACGCACAGTTAAAATTAAGCGGAAGTGCAGGTACCGAAATAAGTTCATCCGCCATTACAAAAGTTAAAGGAAGTATGGTGCAGATAAATTAAAAATATGGCAAACGCGGCAAGAGTTACCGATACCACAAATCACGGTGGAACCATTATAGGCCCTGGAGTACCCACGGTGTTAATTGGCGGTATGCCTGCCTCTGTAGTTGGCGATAATCATGTTTGTGTATTGCCGCCCAACACTCATCAGCCTACTGTAAGCCCTTTTCCGGCAGGAAGCGCAACAGTATTAATAGGAGGTTTGCCGGCAGTTAGAACAGGCGATACCTGTATTTGCGGTGCAAGCGCTGTAGTTGGATGCCCCACAGTTTCAATAGGTTAAAAAATGGATACAAAAAGCAATTTTTTAGGCAAGGGATGGGCCTTTCCGCCAGAGATAGTTAAATACGAAGGTATGAAACGCTTTGCCACCAATATGGTAAGCGATGTGACTGATATTAATCAAAGTCTGGAAATCCTGTTCGGAACAGCGGTTGGCGAAAGGGTAATGCAGGCAGAATATGGTTGCAATGTAGAAGATATGATTTTTGAACCCATTAATGTTACACTGGTAACGCGGATAACAGAAAGGATTAGAAGAGCAATAATTTATTACGAGCCGCGCATTAAGCTCGATAAACTCGATGTTTTTAAAAATGTAGAGTTTGGGATAATCAACCTGGTGGTAGAATATACCATTAGGAGCACCAATACCCGGAACAATATTGTATACCCTTATTATTTAACCGAAGGAACAAATATTTGAAAAAATGAGCACCAATTGCAATAAAAATACTGCACCAAGAAACGGAACAAACCGTTTAAACCGCTTGCCAAAAGCCTTGGATGCATCTTTTGTTGCCATTGATGAAAGAAGTAAAGCAAGCCTTTATCAATTTTGCGATAGTTTGGCTGCTTACATTAACCATTACTATTTTGATGGAATAGAGAAAAAGACAGATTGGCAAAGTGTTTTTAATATCAATGAAATTAAAGAAGATGGAACATCGGAACCGCATTTAGCACTTTTCGATTCTTTTTTGGATTTATATGCCATTGCCCAAAAAGACCTCAACCAGTTTACAGGCAAACATTTAGATTATTTTTTTGAAACCGTTTTAGGTTTCGAAAAGAAGGCAGCCGAGCCCGATAAAGTATACTTGATTGTAGAATTGGCGAAACACATATCGCAATACATATTAAACGATAAAACGGAGTTTAAAGCAGGTAAAAACAGTAAAAAACAAGAACAGTTTTACAAGTTGTTGTCTTCTTTTAGCTTTAGTCATGCGCAGGTAGCCAGCATAAAATCTATATTAGTTGATCAAGACGAAAAAACTAAAATTTACGCCTCACCAATCGCTAATTCTGGTGATGGCAACGGAGGAGAGTTAGTCAACCAGGATGGCAGTTGGGATACTTTTGGTAATGAAAACCGATCTCCTGCCAATATCGGTTTTGCCATCAGCTCGCCTTTGTTTAGGATGGCTGAAGGAAAGCGAAAAATAACGCTTACATGTTCCTATCATGCGCCTTACCTGGCAGCGCCGGTAATTAAGCCCGAAAATTTTAAGGCCAGTATTACCGCAGAAAAAGGATGGACAGCAGTAGAAATTACGACTGTATCCTTCACGAGTACCAGTGTACTCAAAATTGTGCTCCTGGCCGATGAAAGCAAACCTAAATTCGTCGATTATAATCAAAAACTTCATGTAGAAGATTTCAGAACGGCTTTTCCGGTATTGAAGATAGAAATACTTTCTAGCCCAGATATTTATACCAGCCTAAACTTTGCCGCAATAGATAGCGTGGCCATTAAAACGGATGTACAGGGTGTAAAAAATCTTTTTGTACAGAATAGTTTAGGTAAACTCGATGCTGCTAAACCCATGGAAATTTTTGGACCGATTCCCAGTATTGGCGCTAATTTTTATATAGGCAGCAATGAGATTTTTCAGCATCAGTTGCAAACACTTACCTTAAACTTCGAGTTTTTAAATTTACCTGCGCTTTCTTTCGCTACGTATTACGATGCCTATACCATTTTGGCTAATGCCAGTAATGGCAGAGATCCGGATATTTATGTGAACAATTCGAGTTTTAAAGCCGAAGTGGCTTACCTTGCCCACCGCAACTGGATTAGTGCTTCTGTTAAGGAAGTAAATCTTTTTGGCGATTCGACTTCTGATGCAAATCCGCCTGAAGCACAATTTTCTGAAACCTTAAATATTCCTGGCAATTTCGACGCAGATTATAATACCAATGCCAGTGATGCTTACACATTAGATACTGAAAGAGGTTACCTGAAGCTCACATTTACTGAAGGAACTTTCGGTCAGTCAGATTATCAGCTGGCCTTTGGTAAAGCCGTTTTGGATAATGTGGCCACGCCTGCAAGCACTGTATTACCTAATCCGCCTTGTTTACCTGTAATCCAGAATTTAACGATCGATTATAGCTGCGCAGCCATCATAAATCTTTCGGTAGCTGGTGATGTTAAGTCAACTTACGATAACCGCATACACAGGTTCTATTTTATTGAGCCTTTCGGCCTTGCCGAAGCCCATCCGTTTACCCATGGTTCCGTAACATTGCTTCCTGTTAAACCAAATGAGGGTGAATTATACATCGGTTTAAGCGATGCAGTTGTACCGCAAAATTTAAGTTTATTGTTACAGGTTAGCGAGGGCAGTGCCGATCCTGATTTTGATAAAGCTACCGTAACATGGGCTTATCTTCAACATAATATTTGGAAAGAGTTTAAAAACATAGAGATTTTAAGGGAACAGACCAATGGATTGTTAACCACAGGCATCGTTACCTTAAACATTCCTAAAACTGTAAATGCCGATAATACATTATTGCCAACAGGCCTGCTCTGGCTAAGGGCTTCAGTAATAAGCAATGCAGCTGCGGTATGCGATATTATCTCCATTACAGCACAAGCCAGTGAGGCTCAGTTTGCTGTTTATGATGATGTTGTGCCCGAAAAAATAGCCATCGAAGCAGGAGTGATTGCCAAACTAAAAGATCCTGATAGTGCTGTTAAAAAGGTAGTTCAACCTTATGGTTCATTTGATGGAAAGGCAATAGAGAGCGGTAACGAATACTATTTAAGGGTTAGTGAAATTTTACGGCACAAAAGAAGATCCATCACTTTGTGGGATTACGAACGCCTTATTTTAGCCCAGTTTCCTAATGTTTATACTGCAAAATGCATTAATCATA
Source organism: Pedobacter sp. W3I1 (assembly GCF_030816015.1). Taxonomy (NCBI): domain Bacteria; kingdom Pseudomonadati; phylum Bacteroidota; class Sphingobacteriia; order Sphingobacteriales; family Sphingobacteriaceae; genus Pedobacter; species Pedobacter sp. W3I1. The sequence goes on along the minus strand of NZ_JAUSXN010000001.1, from coordinate 3,765,001 downwards.
CTTTTTACAATGGAAATGTAAGCAGCTATAATTCTTTATCACCGGGCCAGGTAACCATTATTGCCATACCCGATATTTCGATCAGCAATGCACCAAATCCATTACAGCCAAAAGTCTCTAAAAATACATTAGAACAGATTAAAGCTTATGTGGCCAAAACCAATTCGGTATTTGCAAAGCTTAATGTTCAAAATCCAATATTTGAAGAAATCAAACTCCATTTTCACATCAAACTCCGTGATGGATACGAAGAAAATATTTATCTGCCCAAACTAAAAACCCAGATTAAATCGCTTTTAGCGCCTTGGACAAGCAATACGGCTACGCAGATGGAATTTGGGGGTAAAATAGAAAAATCGACCATTATCTATCAGCTCGAAAAGTTAGCATATGTAGATTATATCACCTGCTTTAAAATGTATCTGTTTAGGCCAGCGGGTTTAGAAGATATATCGACAAAAGATTTAGAAACAGCAGAAACGGCTACAGCGGCAAGTATTTTAACGGCCTATCCCGATCATAGCATCATCAATATTAATGATATACCAGGAATTAATAATCCGGATTGCGAATGTGCCGATTGCAATGACAATGCGATAACAGACAATAAATTTATTCCAATTAACGAATGCGGTTGTAATTAAATGAGCGATTTAAAAACCATATCGAAAAATAATCCGCAACAGGATAGCATGCAGTTTGATAAACTACGTGAAATTGGCATAAACCGCATTCAGGCCTTAAGTAAAAGCAATTGGAGCGATTATAACCTTCACGATCCGGGGGTAACAACGCTCGAAACGCTTTGTTATGCCATAACAGATTTAGGTTACCGTTTAACCTTTGATATGCAGGATTTACTGGCTAGTGATCCAAATTCTGCCGATGCCGATATCGATTTCCATAATTTTTTCACCGCAAGGCAGATATTGCATAACGCTCCCGTTACCATTAAAGATTTTAGAAAGCTCTTAATGGATGTAGCAGTACAAGTTGGAGCGGAAACTTTGGGTATAAAAAACGCCTGGGTAATTCCAGCTGATGATGCTGAAATGAAACTTTATGTAAATCAGTTACAACAGAAATTAGACTATTTCCCAACCGTTACTGATGGGACAGGTTTTTTTGTAAAAGGGCTTTATAACTTTCTAATTGAATTTGACCAGTCGATAACTTTCGGAGATTTAAATTCGAATTCTATTTCTGCAATATACATCATCAATAATTTTGCCCTTGATCCGTTGTTGGAAGGGGTAGAAATAAAGGTAGAAATTCATTTCCCTCGCTGGGACGATTTAAGTGTCGATTTTAACGATGATGATGCGATAATTGCTAAAATTAAAAGCCTGAAAATAGAAGTCGATGAACTGCCCGATGGTTATAAATTAATTGATAGCAACGACATAGACCATACCGTTACCCTTGCAGGTACCAAGACAATTGCCGAAGTACCTGTTGCCCTTGCAGGCCTCAATACCATTGATGTAGACTTAAATTATTTTATTTTTAATGCTCCCAATGGCTTATTACAAACCTATAAACGCAAAATAGCTGTAATAAAAAGTATTATAAAAAAAGCTGATGACAGGTTAAATGACAACCGGCCGCTTTGCGAAGACTACCTGAATACCAAAGCACTCAAAGTAGAAGAAATTGCCATTTGTGGCGATATCGAAATAGATCCGTTTGCCGATGCTGCAACCGTTGCCGCCGAAATTTATTTTCAAATTGCACAGTTTCTCTCGCCTGATGTATATTTCTACAGCTTGCCCGATATGAAAAACAAGGGAAAAGCAACAGAAGATATTTTTGATGGCCCGGCGCTGGAACATGGTTTTATAGACGACGATGAACTTAATGCATCTGAGCAAAAATGTACCATCCATGTTAGCGATCTGATCAGGATTATCATGGATGTTAAAATTGATGGCAAACAGGTTGTGCAATCGGTTAGCGGGTTGCAATTGGCAAATTTTCCAGAGGATAATGTGCTGAATATATCAAAGAAAAGCGTTAAATGGTGTCTTTCACTAGCAATTGATCAATTTTATGTACCCCGGTTATCCACTAATCTCTCTAATTTATCGTTTTACAAACACAACCTTCCGTTTTCATTTGATAAGGATGAAATGGAAGCAAAATATAAAGTACTTTTTGCCCAATCGAGGAAACGTTACCCTGAAAATCCAATTTTAGATAAGGCGTTACCCGTGGGCGATTGGAGAGAAATTACAGATTATACCTCGATACAGCAAGATTTTCCACTGGTTTATGGTGTAGGCTTCGAAGGGATCCCGAATTTACCAACTACAGATGACGAAAGAAATCTTCGGATAACCCAGGCCAAACAGTTTAAGGGTTTTCTATCCTTTTTCGATCAGCTGTTGTACGGTTATTTGCAACAGGTAAATGGCTTAAAAGCACTGTTTAGCTTAAATCAGGAACTGGATGAATTTGGTCAGCCTTTGTTGAACAAAACCTACTTCAGTGAACCCTTAAAAGCAACGGCAGGTAATGTAGACATTGTGCCCAATGCCACTGAACAAAAAATATTTATTGATGGTTATACAGAACATTTGCAGGGAATTACCGAAAGTAAAACCGATTTTGAAAAACGTAAAAACCGCTTTCTAGATCACTTATTGGCCCGCTTTTGCGAGCAGTTTAGCGATTATGCCTTAATTGCCTACACCATTGATGGGCAAAGGGCCGGGGCTGAGCTGATAAAAGATAAACTATCGTTTTTAAATGCTTACCCAGAAATTAGCAGTAACAGGGGCAAGGCATTTAATTACCGAAATGAACTTAGCTGGTTTTATAAAAATGTTTCGGGCTACGAAAAACGGGTAAGTTTACTGTTAGGGATAGATGCCAAAAGGGTTGAAGATTTACATTTCTCTAAAGCGTTTCGCATCTTACCCGTATCCACAAGCTGGAATATCGAAACCAAGGTACTAACAAAAGTTCTTTTTGAGGGGGCTGGCAGTTCTATAAATGTATTAGCTGCTAAATCTGCGATGGAAGAATTGATCAGTGCTGCGGTACATATCAATAACTACAAAGTTGTGGCAGGTAGTGTGGCTGGTAAATTTCAGGTTTTGCTTTTGGCCGATTTAATCAACGAAAGGGTCATTGCTAAAAGCAAAAATACGACCCTAACCTTATCTACCGCCAATACATTAATTAATAGTCATATTGATTTATGTATCAAAGAGTTATGTGATCAGGTTTTGTCGAGTCGTAAAAATTTAACACCACCAATTTTAAATTACTTCGAAGTGCTTTCTCATACCGTTAACAACACAACAACACCGTATCTCCATAAAATAACATACCAATTATTTGATAAACCTGTTGAAGATACAAATAGAAAAGTAATACTAACAGGCGAAATTGAAGGACCAGAAGTTAAGGGAATTGATGCGGCTGAAACGCTGACGGATACCGAGATCAGCTTGATCTGGAAATTAATCAGATTTGCTGCCGATGAAGATTATTACCGTTGCGAACCGCAAAATGTAACCGTTTACAGTCCCCATTACCATTTCGAAATATTCGATATTTATGATAATATAATTGGAAAGGACAAAGGGAAAAATTATAATTATTCACTGGCTGAAATCATTGAAGACAGTTCGGCTTCGCCAGCAATCAAGATAGTTGATTCGCTATCTAACAATGGCACCTATACCGTAAACAATACCGTAGCATTGGGGCCAAATATCAAGATAGAAATTAATGAAACACTCCCTAATAACTATCCCGATGGGAAATTAAGTTTTACAGAAACGTTTAATGCTTACCTATACGAAAATGGCCGTAAACTTACCATAACAGGAATCGATTTAACCGATAGATTGCGTATTGGCGATACCATGAGCTTAATTAAGCTTTCAGCAGTTTTGATCGATTTCCAGATACTGAACATCAGTTTTGCGGATAATAAAACAACCATTATTTCGGATACCCTACTCGATTTTATGGTTGCGCCCAAAGTTACCTATACCAAGTTATTTGCAATTAAAAACGTTACACCAAAAACAATCGTAATCAGGGCTGGGATGGAAAAATTGGCCATTTCGGATATGGTTGCTTTTTTTAACAAGACATTTATTGATAGAGAAGGCATCCACCTGATTGAACATATCCTGTTAAGGCCAAAAAAACGCGATTTTGATAAACTATTAAACATTCATACCGATGTAGATTGTGTACAGTGCAAAATTGCCGATACCTACAGTTTTGTAATGACAGCTGTTTTGCCTTATTGGCCAGACCGTTTCAGGGATCGAAATTTCAGAACTTTTATAGAGAAAACATTGCGGGAAGAATGTCCTGCGCATGTTGTACTCAATGTGTGTTGGATAAATCCTTTGCAAATGGGTCAGTTCGAAAAAGCGTATAAAAATTGGCTCATTCAAATCAATACCGCAAGTGCTGGCGATGCCGAAAGAGTTAAGGCACTTAAAAATTTTATAGAAATAATACAGGATTTAAGGAGTGTTTATCCATCAGGAAAGCTGCATAGCTGCAACGAGAACGAGGTGCAGAAAAATCCACTCATTCTAAATCAAACTAACATTGGCATTTTTTAATTAATCTAGCTATGGAACTCATTAATAAAACAACGGTTTTTGAAGAAAACCAGGTACTTACGGCAGCTCAGCTTAATACCATGCAACAGTTCTTGTTTCAGGAAAGCAGATTAACCAGAACTAGATTAATTGGAAGAGGGATTGTTTGTGGCCTGCATGCAACTTTTGGTGTGAATACCGTTCATGTCTCAAAAGGGGTAGGCGTTACCTCCTGGGGCTTTTTAATTTCGCTTGGCGAATGCGATTTAACACATTTTAAATCATATACCCCGCCAGATGGATTAGATTATAAATATTTTAATAATGCTCCGCTTTTAGAATTGGTTACTACCGAAAATGCCGCTGCGGTGGCGGCCACACCAATTAATGCCTCGTTAATTTTAAGCGAATATATAGTTGTACTGTTTCTGGAATCGGCAGCAAGGGATCTTAAAAGTTGTCTGGGAAAAAGCTGCGATGATTTGGGTAAAGAAAATACCTTTACCGTTCGTAAATTATTAATTAAGCTAACAGACCTCATTAACATTAATGCCTTTAATAAAAATAAAGGTGGGGCGATGTACCCGGCACTCTATAATTTAGAAACAATCGAATATCCAAGGGCATTAATCACGTCTATTGCAGCAGCCAATTACCCTGCTTTAATCAATACCTATTTAAGCCCTGTTGCGGCCATATTAGAAAAATTGACCAAACAGTTAGGCATAATTTATAATGAATTGCCTGCATTGGTACGTCATTTTCCAGGCGTAGATTTCGATAATATCCGGTCGATGTGGGAGGGGAAATTAATAGATCTCTCCGCTCAGTATTTAAGCGGGAAAGCTTACGGATTTCAATATGTTTACGATGCCTTTGAGGATATTATAAAGTCGTATGAAGAATTACGTTGCATAGCCATGCATTTGCACAGCGTTTGTTTACCCGATGAAGATGCCTTTCCGATGCATTTGATGTTGGGTACTCAGGCTTGTCCTCCGTCCGTTTACCGTCAGGAATTTGAATATTCACCATTATTTAATGAGTATAAAGACTGGAGCAAAAAACTGATTTCAGTTTTTGGAAGAACCTTAACCATGTTAAATGGTTATTACGATACTTTAACTGAAAAGGGCGAAAGAGGACTTTTGGCTACGCCAAGTAAAGAAAAATGGCAAAACATTGGTAAGCGGGCATTTCCAATCTATTTCGATCCCAATATCGATGAATTTGAAAAGTACTGGAATGAATCTTTATGTCGTGGCTGCGATAATGGCAAACCCTTAAGTTATCACTATCAAATGCCGGCAAACCTGCAGCAGTACGGAATGAGCAAATTAGAAGCACCATTGCTGTATAATTTAAGTGATACCAGCTTTTTTAGAATGGAGGGCCATTTGGCTATGCCAGAAAATGCAGCCGTTTCGCAGTATAAAAAATTGCAGCGCCGGTTTAATCTGCCATTTAAGGTCCGGTCTATTTTTATGGGCGAGGGTGGAACCGTGAAAACGGTATGTCGTTATCCCGATCTCGATTCTCAATATCTGGTATGGCGGAACGTAATGTTGTATTATCTCAATAACCTGATCAAATACAGCACCCTGGCCGAAAAAATGATCGCCCGCTTTGATGATGTAAAAAATGCAGCAAAAGATGCCGTAAGCGGTGTAAATGTTAAAAAGGAAGCTACAGCCCGTCCAAATGCAGCAGGAAAGGAAACTTTTGATGATTCAGGAGTTAACACGGAGAAAAAATCTACGTTCAGTAATATCAATACTGCATTTATTAGGGCTGGGATGGTTAACGAACGCATCAACCAGACCAATTATGCCAAAATAAACAATAGTAAAGGCAGACTGGAAGAAACACCCGACGACCTGCAGCGTGACGCATTGCACCTGGTAGCCCGCTTTAATGATAACATTGAGGAGTTAATTGCTACGCTTACTTTAGAATTTTCTGATTTTGATGAAAACCGCTTTAAGTCGGTATATACAGATTTAATTGTAACCTATGTAAGTGGGATGAAGCTGATGGTCAAAATCATCAATAAAGATGGCAATATAGAGCTAATGGCTTACCTCATGGCAGCCACTTTGTTACACAGGGCTTTAAATGTATTAATGATCAGGCCTTATATCAATATTGGTACACTAACCGATATTAGGTCGCAAAGGAATAAAAGTTTGGCTACCAATATTTCGTTTTATGATTATATCCGAAGAGCTGGCGCTGCAGAGCATTTAGCTGGCGTAAATAAAGGTAATACCCTTTTGCTATTATACCATACAGGTAAAGAGATTGAATACCAAACCATTGGAAAAGCACCTGAAGCAGTACCAGTTACTCATAAAGAAACAGAATTGGCAGAGCTTGTAACAGCTGAAAAGGCAATTAAAGCCAATTACGAAACAAAGTCTTCTGAAATAAGGACACGTATAAATGAGCATGAAGATGAACTGGCTCAAACTGAACTCCAGTTAAAAAAGACTTTAGAAAGTAGAACCGCAGAAATAAATAAACGTAAGGCATTAACAGCCGACGAAATCAAGAAAGAAGAATCTGTAATTAAAACTGAGCTTGAAACAAAAAGAAGAGCGCTCAAATCAACAGAAGGAGATGCGGTTAAAACAGAGGAGCTTGAGAAAGAATATAAGGAAAGAATAGTTTTCTTGAGAAAAAATACAGAGCCTCATAAAACAAAAGAAATAAACGAACTGAGCAAGAAAATAAAATCAGAATTGGCAGAAAAACAGAAAGCCGGCGCTGAAGAAATAGAAAAAGCCAGAAAAGAAGAAACTGAGGCGCAAAAAGAGTACGAAATGCATTTGGCTGCGCTTAACGAAAGGCGTAAAGCGATAGAAAAAGGAACAAAAAAGAAGGAGTTAGAAGAAATCGTAGTAATAGGTACAAAGAAAAACAGAGGGAAATACCTAAGCGGATTTGAAGCAAAGTTTAATGAACATTATAATAAACTGGTTGAAGAAATTGGTAATCAAGGTTTAGAGAATATCGCTTCGAACGTAATTGCCGATTTTACCCTTTACGAAGACGACAGCTGCTGCGAATGCGATGCGAAGGATTACCGCAATAAAGAACTTACCCCATTAGCGGAGCCTATTTCGCGTTTTGTGGTGTATAATCAAAGTAGGATAAACACTGCCAAAATACAAGTGCTCAATAATTTATATCACCCGGGTGATTACAAGGTTATTGTTAAAAGTGATCCGGGTTTAGGCACGGTAACTTTCGAAGAAGAAATTTATGAGCCTAAACCAAATCTGAAAAAACAGATTTTGGTGTATAGCCTTGATCCGAAAAAGGTAGCCGAAAATAGCAGGGCAAGGAGATCGATTATTGCCGTTGATGAACTTGAATATGCAATCGTTGAAAGTGAAACCGGCCAGGAAGTTGGTGCAGCAAAAATAACTTTCTTTATTGGTGTGGGCCGGATTGGTCAGGATACATTCGAACTAAGCGGAAATGTAGCTTATGCCAAGCAATTTAAGATTATAATAACAGATGCTGCTGGTGCATCGATACAGGAAGATGAGTTTACTGGGAACAAATACAGCTTTACCCTAAATCCAGGCAAATACCATGTTGTAATGGAAGGAATTGTCCCTCACGGAAGACAAGAAAGAGATACCGAAATTGTTAACGAAGATGTTGTTGAAAATTTTGATTTAGGAAAAAAATAGCGTCATGAACAAACACCTCATCCAATCGCAAAAAATGTTGCTCACTGTTGATTGTCAACAGGACTGGGAAAAGGTGCAGGCAGAAATCAGCCATTTTTGTAAAACCAGGTTGCCAGAAATCTTCAATACCATTTTCGATGAATTTGCCTTAAATAATACCATTCGCATCGATAAATTGGATATCGACTTGGGTAGTTTATCTTTAGATAAGTTGATTCAAAATATTGAAGAACAAATTGTTGTTCAGATATATGGCTATTTTAGAAATCATAATTTCAATAAACTACATGCTGGTACTGTTTTGGATAAAGCGCTGGATGTGTTTCTCGAAAATCTGAAATTTCATCAAGAAACACTTTTAAAACACAAATCAGGTTTATCAGGCAATAGTAGAGCTGTTGTTAATGATTATGAATCGCTGGCCTTTTATTGCCAAACTGGTTTAAAGCCTTGGTGGATGCCTGCTGAAATTGTTTTTAAACCTGCTAAAATTTTATTAAAGCTTTTTAACACCGAGCGAAATCTTTTTTACCAATTTATTGTAGCATTAAAGCACAATTTCAGTAGTTATAACAGATTAATGCAGCTCATTAGCAAGCAGTTGTTTTTTTATCATTACCTTCAATTTAAAACTGATATTATTCTTTTAAAATATTTTGAACCAAATATTAAGCCTGATTTATTTAATGTTATACTTGAACATTGGCTTGAAGGTTTAAAACAGGATGAGCACATACAAAATACAGATGATTTTGGACTTTGGCTTTTCTCGCTCGTGCAGCATAATCCATCGTTAAAAGTGGCTTTAGTTGATTGCATTGAGTTAAGTATTGTTACCGTTCAGCTCAAAAAAGAAAAATTGGTGCTTCAACGTTTTAACAAATTACTAGCAGCAATTATAAGTAGTAAAGCAGTGCCCCGGCCCAAATTAATTGCAGCGTACGAGACAAAGAAAATGGTCCAGTTAAAACAAAGTAAAGTGCAGGATGATACATCTATTCTGATTGAAAATGCAGGCCTGATTATTTTGTATCCATATTTTAAAAACTTATTTAATGTTTTGCATTTACTAAACGGTAATCAGTTTATTGATGAAATGTGCAGGCATAAGGCAATAGTGTATTTGCATTATTTAGTTTATAACGAAATGCCTGAAGATGAAAGCAGGTTAATTTTTAATAAGATATTATGCGGCGCAGACCCTGAAGCTGTAATCGAGCTCAATGAGATCACCTTTACCGAAGAAGAATTAAAGCAGAGTGCAGAATTAAAAGCAACAGTGATCCAGCATTGGACAAAATTAGGCTCCACTTCGATAGAAGGTTTGACACAAACATTTTTAATACGGAATGGAAGTTTAATTTTTCGCGATAACAATTATAATTTACATGTAGAAAGAAAAGGATTTGACGTTTTGTTAGACACTTTACCCTGGTCATTATCCATAATACGCTTGCCATGGAACAATTATTTGATAAATCTGAACTGGTAAACACCACGCTATTGCAGGGAAATGCTGATGCACTTTTGGCCGAGTTAAACTGGTTCGAAAAAGTGTTGCAATTGCGCAGTGCAATAAATGCGGGTAGTGTAGCTGCAGGTAGCAGTATTTTTAATGTACAGGCACCAGATTTAAGTGGCTTTGATTCTACTTATGCCAGGTTTTTAACCCAGCACCAACTTAAGTTTGCTGATCGGTTTTTACTCTTTTTGGCAATGGTGAGTCAGATAAAACCCCAATGTTTAGATATATTTTTGGTTACTAACCCGCAAACAGGACAGATATTTACCGAATTTGGAGGTAAAAAAGGAAATGTATTCAGTGGCTTTTTACCTACGGCAGAAACATTCTTATTTTTGCTGGCATCTGATAATTTAATGTTGCGCTTTGATTTACTAAAGCTTTTTGATGCCAAAAATCCATTATTCGCCTTAAATGTTTTAGAGTACGAACCACTTCCGCCAGGCGAACCCATTTCGAGTATCCCTTTACATATTAATAAAAATTGGTTCGAAGAGTTTACCACTGGCGAAAGGAGTAAACCCCGCTTTTCAGCCGATTTTCCAGCTCATTTGATCGAAACCAATATGGAATATAGTGATTTGGTTTTGCCTGAGCATACAATTGAACATTTAGAATTATTAAACTCCTGGTTAACGCATAACGGTACCATGATGAATGATCTGGGTTTGAAACATAAATTAAAGCCAGGTTTTAGAACACTTTTTTACGGACAGGCTGGAACAGGAAAATCCTTAGCCGCCGCCGTTTTGGGTAAAAAACATCATTTACCCGTATACCGTATCGATTTAAGTAGAGTAGTTAGTAAATACATTGGTGAAACGGGCAAAAATTTGGCAAAGGTTTTTGATGCTGCCGAAAATCAGGGATGGATACTGTTTTTTGATGAAGCAGATGCCCTTTTTGGAAAACGTACAAATGTAAGTGATGCCAGAGATAAGTATGCCAATCAGGAAACAAGCTATTTGTTGCAACGGATTGAAGATCATAATGGTTTGGTAATATTGGCCAGTAATTTCAAGCAGAATATTGATCAGGCATTTTTACGCCGCTTTCAATCTGTTATCGAATTTCCCATGCCTCAGCTGAGTCAGCGTGTTATGCTTTGGGAGCAGGGTTTTTCTCCATTTACCAAGCTGGAGGAAAAGGTAAATTTAAATGAGATTGCCCAAAAATTCGAGCTTACAGGCGGCGTAATCATTAATGTGGTGCAATATGCAACCATGCAGATGCTTAAAGATGGAGGCAAAGAAATCAGGCAAAAAGATATTATTGAAGGTATTAAACGTGAATTAAAAAAATCAGGACGAACATTGTAGCAATGAGCACCGCATTGGCATATGGTAATTCAAAAGCTAAGTCTGTTACGCATAGCAGGCCTGGAACGGGTTGTGTTCAGGCTAAACTAAAAGTAGGCGCCGTAAACGATCCGCAAGAGAAAGAGGCCGACCAAGTAGCCGAACGGGTGATGCGAATGCCATCTAATACAGGTTTTGCGATGTCGGGTGTTGGTAAGGCCACCTCTGGAATGAGTGTGCAGCGTAAATGTTCAAGCTGCGAACAGGAGAAAAAAGTATCGCGTAAAGAAAGAGCAGTAATGAGAACTCTTGCCAGGCCTTCAATACAACGCAAGTGTGCCAGTTGCGAAAATGAAAAGAAAATATCGAGAAAGGAAAAGCCTAAAGCAATAGCGCCACCTAAGTTGCAACGTAAATGTGCCAGTTGTGAACATGAAGAGAAAGCATTGCGTAAAGAACAAGAGATTGATGAACCTAAATTGCAGCGTAAATGCGCCAGTTGTGAAAATGAAGAAAAACTATCCCGAAAAGCTGAAGAACTAAAAGAAATAGATCAGCCGACGGTATTGCAGGCCAAATCAGAATCAGCATCCGCTGCTGGAGGTAATGCGCCATCGAGTGTACAATCTGGTGTTGCTGCTACAAGGGGCGGTGGAACTACTTTACCTGGGCATGTCAGTCGCGATTTGGGCGGTAAGATGGGCGGCGATTTTTCGGGAGTAAGGATTCATGATACTTCGCACGCAGCTAAAATGAACGATAGCATTAATGCCAGGGCATTTACGGTTGGCAATAATATTTATTTCAATAAAGGAGAGTATAACCCAAACTCGCAGAACGGAAAGTTTTTGCTGGCACATGAGTTAACCCACACCATGCAGCAAGGAGCATCACCAGAAATACAGAGATATAGCTGGGATGAATTTACAGGAGATGTGGCGGGTGGTGTTGATGCCGTTGGTGAAGGATTGAGCGATGCAGCTGGTGCCGTTGGAGATGCTGCAAGTGCTGTGGGTGGAGCTGTATCTGATGCGGCTGGTGCAGTTTACGATGCGGGTGTAGATGCAGTAGATTGGCTCGCAACCCAAGCGGGACAAGCCGCTCAGGCATTAGCCGATGCTTTTGGTGTAGATGTAAGAATAACCACCAGCGGTTTGGAAATTGATATTCCTGGTGGTTGTCCATTGGATGCCCATAGTCAGCAGTTTACGCTGGATGCTATGGAAAAGGAGTTAATGATCCCGATTTTTGCTGTGCCAATAGCCCCCGATGTATTAATTTCAGGCGAAATCGGTATTACGGGGAGTATTACACCGGAAGTTCAGGTACAGATAGGGCCAATTTGTTTTGATCCGACACATATTTTAATCAATCCTTTAACCAGTAACTACAGCATCAGCGGTGGTATTAGCATTACCAGTGCTTTATCATTAGGTGCAGAGTTACGTGGAGGAATAAAAGGTGAACTTAGTTTAAGTGGCATTATACCTGTTGGACCAGTACCTGTGCCGGTAAGTATTCCGCTCTTAAGTGCCGAAGGTGGCCCAGCTGTATTTGCCAGGGCTATTGGCATGCAAACCACACATATTGGTGGCTCATTATCGTATGGCGGTGGTACCATTACTGCCAGTCCTGACGTTGACTTGGACATGGGAATTGCTGCCGATCTATTTGCTGGAGCTTATGCTCAGCTAAGCGTGCTTGGTTTTAATCTCTGCCGGATTTATTGGCAACCGTACGAATGGCATGGTGATGCAGCAGCGTCACTTGGTTTATCGGGCAGCATTAGTGGTGTACCTGGTGTTGGTGTTACGGGTGTAAGTGTAGCAACACCTACTGTAACAGGTATTCCTTTCGATAATATAGGATTGGCTATTGATCGAAGTCAAGGTTTTACAGATGACTGTCCATTAATTTCTGGACTATGCGGTATTTTAAGAGCCCTCAATTACCTGCCATCACAAAATGGAGGTAGCTGGGATTGGAGCGCGACAGGTGCTCCTGGAAGTGGCTCATATGGTCCAGGTCCTCCGTTAGACGGACCTTTAGAAGCTTATGAAAGAGAACCACTTCTGGCCAGCGGATCAGAATGTAGAGGCGCTTGCGGACCTAATTGCAATACATGCCAACATGAGGCCATACATTATGAAATTGATCCTGCTACTGGTATATTGTGGGAATATACTAAGTTCGAAAATTGCCACACCCATGATGGCTGTAGAGAACATGATGCAGGATTTGATTGGGCAGCTGATGTTAAGGGCGAAACTGGTGCCTGGGCGATGATTTTACCTTGGCATATGGCAGCAAATATAGAATGTGCGTGCAATAACCTGGCGGGAAATTGCCCAGCTTGGGCTTTTGGCTTACCGCCTTACGATCCTCGCTCAATGTATTTTGCAAAAACAGCCGTAGCTATTGGTTCTGCAACACCAATAACACCGCATGTTCCACCAGGTGGTGGCGGGCCAAATAATGAAGTTGGACCAGATTTTTATCATTATAGCATTGCGCCACCATCGGGAGATTTTGCTGCAGGTGGAGAAAGATGGACAGACTATAAGACAGATTGTAGGGCAGAAGCCCAAGCTGCAACAGGTGTTCCTGATGATTTACAATATATTTCTACCCTACCAGATGCCGTGGCAAACACCTATATCGATAAAAGCAATTCTGCATTAAGACCAAGAATGTCGGTAGTTCATGGCATCATATATCCTTATTATCACTATCGAAACCATACAGTAATTCCGGCAGGCATGTACACAACGGTCGCTTTAACCGTATTTTCTCCAAACTGCGAATCACCATTAGGATTTAACGATGATACCTGGTACGATAGAACTGAGCCTTTTGATGATGTAAATAACCAGCACCATTTAATTTTTATAAGAGGTACCGAAGGGAATCGGATAGAAATGATGGCCAGTGAGCCAATTACTATCGAGAAATTTTTACAGGATATTATTAATACAACTTCTGATACAGATCCAAAACATGTTCAGGCTGTTGCCGCGCAAAATTTATATCGCACAGGCGTAGCACCAAATCTGCAAAAATTAAATACCATTAAAGTTGATGACAATACCGGTAGAGCAATAGATCCAAGTAAACAAGCAGATTTAGAAAAATATGCCAGTGATTTTTGGACAAATTCTATCGCTTTAACTACTATTTTAAGGTCGTTAATAGGAAGAGAAAATTTATCAGATGCCAGAGATCGTTATGCCTTAGAAGGTTTGGCTGGTACCTATGGAAGTGTACCAATACCAAAAGGAGATCAAATGACGGGCGATCACCAACCTCAGGCGGCCGCACTCATTTATTCGGCGGCTCAACCTTATTTCCCGCCAAGCAATCCGATAAAAGATATTTTGGATGGCAGCCATGCGCCTTCGGCTTATGTAATTAATCTGCACAAATACAGGCACGAAGCAGGTAGAACTTTTGGACATAAAAGTAATCCGATTTTAAAGGCCTTCACGGCTGCGGTTGATGCCATCAGGCATGATAAAACTAAAACGCCTAAAGAAAAAAGGTCGGATAATGTAGATCTATTGAAAAAAGAATTGGGTGCAGATGTTCAGGCGATGAGGGGAGTTATTAGTCAGGCAGAAACACACGACAACTGGAAAGATTTAGGAGAAGTGGGCTTTACGGGTACCGATAAAACCGATTTATACAATGAATTAAAAACGCGTATTTCACAAGGAGAACAAGCCATGTTAGCGCAAAATTTAGATCGATATAAAAAATAAATATGGAAAGTCTCGTAAGTAAATTTCAAGCTTTTTTGGATAATCAACCTGGCTTTGTTGTTGATTTAGAGCGTGCTGATAATAGTGTATTAACTAAATTAATTGCTAATTATAATGCGAGTGATTTGGAGGTTTTCGCAGAATCAAATAATGGTTCTGTCTGGGCAATCTGGAAGCATGAAAATGCCTTTCCCGTTGTACTAATAAGTTCTGAAGGTATTCCTTTTGATATTGCAGCCGAAAATTTTGAAACTTTTTTAGCTTTGTTATACTATGGTACAGGTTTAATGTACCAATGCTTAACTTTTCTGGATTTTGCAAAACGAATGGGCCAAACAGAAAAGCAGGCATTAAAACGTTTTGATAAAAATTATCTCGAAAAGGAGTTACAAAGATTTCATGCAGACTATCCGGATTATAGTGCGTTGTATAATTTTATTGATGAACAAGGTGTTGATAAAATGGAAAATCCGATACAAAGTTTTTTAGCTACTTCTAAATTAAGAAAAGCTTTTAGCGAGTGGAAAGAAACCTTTCAGTAGCTAAATAATTAATTTAAAAATTCCTTCTTTACCCATTTATTATCACTACTTATTTTACACCAGCCATTACTTTCTTCAACAATAAAAACCTCCTGATTTTTTGTAAGTGCCGAAACTTTTGGAAAGTTTGTACCAGGTCCGCTTCTTACATTTAGGGTAGTGGCATTTACAGTTGCCCTGGTTACATCTTTGGTGAAACTTCCATTTACCCAGTTTTGTTGCGATGCTGATATTTTATACCAGCCGTTTTTCTCTTCATATACCCGGAGAATAGCTCCTAAGGTTGCTGGCTCAGCTCCGGTAACTTTTTTACTTTGGGCATTTGCATCTTCTCTAATGTTTAAGCTATCTGCCGTAACAGCTGCATATTTTATAATATTCTGTGCGGGTTGTGGAGCGGCTCCATTTAAAGCCGCACTTACCAGTGGCAAGAAATTTTGATTGCAGTTTTCAACTTTGTTACCGCCAAAAAAATTAGTACCCGGACAGCTTTTATTATTGCCCGTTCCATTGTTTCTTACCCCGGTGGTTAAATTAAACCAATGGTGATATACCACCTTATTGCTGTTAACAGCGATACCGAATTTTTTACACAAAGCTGCCGTTATCCTTACGATCGTATTTTTGTGTTCAGCAGTCATTGAATCTTTTCCTGTATCGAAATCACCAAGATTTTCAATACAAATGGCATTCGTATTAAAGCCCAAAATACAGGCGGGCGTACTTTCAAGGCTTCTACCCGTTAAAATTGTACCATCAGGAAAAGTAGTAAAATGTTGACCGATATCCATCCAGCCATTATGACTAACATGGTAACTTTTCATTCCTTGTTGTAAATCAAAATGGTTATTACCCTTAAAATTGATGTAACTGGGACTCCAGGTATGATGTTCCTGAATGTGTAAGATGGTTCGGGCCACTCTTAAATTTGAAATCCACGTTTCAAATTCACTAATATCCATTTTGGTAAAACCGAATTTACTAGTCATAACAAGATTGGTTTAAGGTAAAACTTAACTGTTATAAGGATGAAATTTTTTGAAATTAAATGTTCTACTAAATATACTTAAAGTTGTTTAGCTTTTATAAGTTTTTTATTATCAGTTCTTTATATTTTTGTTTACTCTTTGGTTTACCTTTATTTATTGTTTTTTTCTTTGTCCAAAATTGTAAAAACCTGTACCAACCTTTCTCCATTTTCATCAACTAAGGTTAAGGTATGTTTACCCGGCGGCGGACTAATGGCCAATTGATGAAAGTTCGTTGTTGTTGCTAAATATTCGTTATCAATATGCCAGTATATTTTTGAACTCGGATTTCTATGTGCTGCGTTAATTACAATTTTACCTCTTGATCCATCCAGTTCTAAGGGAATGTAAACTATCGCATTATTTTTCGGATAAATTACCTCCATTACGCTATTTCCACCCGAGAGGTCACAGCCATCTTTAAAAGGAGGGAGGGATTTATAGTCGCTATTTTTTATCTTGTAATAATATTCCATTGCTGGTGGTAAAATAAACCAGTTTTTGTGCTGCATATGGGTTATACTTTCACATTGGTCGGTGACCCTAAAAGTACCTGTTCCGTCTAAATGAACCAATTTGTGGAAAGGGCAAACGGCCGTTTTCTCTCCTGATACAGGTACTAATTCTTCTGCAACATTAGTACAGTACTCTCCAACTTTATAACCACTTTGTTTACATATCCTGATTTTTTTTAGCTTGGTTGTGGGTGTTTCGAACCATTTTCCATTGGGCAATAGCCTAAAAATATCAAATAGCACTGGAGCAGCAGCTTCAATCCCTACTAATCCAGGTCTTCCTTCGCCATCGGCATTGCCTACCCAAACACAAACCACATAATTTGGTGTTAGGCCAACGGCCCAGGCATCGCGAAAACCAAAACTTGTCCCCGTTTTCCATGCTACTCTTTGCGATGAAGAAAATTGTTCCCATAAACCTTCATCACCCGGCCGCATTACCTCTTCCATTGCATTAAATGTAGCCCAAATTGAGCCGTGGTCTAAAAAGGAGGTGCGCTGATAATTTTTTTCATCTTTAATGTCGTTATTGAAATAGCTTGCAGGTTTATAATCTTCAGGGTTATACAAACCTTTATAAGTATTGAAATGGTTCAATGTGCGCACCATGCCCATGTAAGTGTTAGCCAGGTCCCACATAGTAACTTCACTACCGCCTAAAATTAACGATAAACCATAATGATCTGCTGGTTGGTTCAATGTTCCTATTCCAAGTTTTTTTAGTTTATCATAAAAACGTTCGTATTTATATTGCTGCAACATTTTCACCGCAGGGATGTTTAACGACCGGCTAAGCGCTTTATCAGCAGCAATGGCACCGTCATAGCCCAGATCGTAATTTTGTGGCGAATAGCCTGCTATTTGGGTCGGGATATCGGGAATTAAGGTGTGAGGCAATATGAAACCATCATTCATCATACTCGCATAAAGCAACGGTTTTAAGGTGCTGCCAGGACTGCGGGGTGCTTTAATCATATCGACATGGCTTTGCAGTTCGGCATTTTCGGGTTGATAAATATTGCCTACGTAACTTACCACCCGGCCTGTTTTGGCATCGAGTACCAATGCTGATATATTGTTGATGTCGTTTGACCGGTAGCGGTTATTGTAGCGCTTTAATATAGCATTTACTTTTAGCTGGATGTTTTCATCCAAAGTAGAAGTAATTCTGGTTGAGCTGATCTCAAGGCTAGCTCTTTCTGCCTTAAAGCGGTTCAATAGATGTGGCGCATTTTGAGGCAAGGGCATAGGCTTGCCTGGAACAGGTTCTAGCTTGGATAAATTAGCAGTTGTCTGATCGATGTATTTTAATTTAGCAAGTTTATCTAATAAATCATTTCTCTTTTTGATCAGTCGGGTGGAGTTTTTGCCGGGATGAACCAAAGAAGGACTATTAGGCAATACAGCCAGTGTGGCCATTTCACCCCATGAAAGAGTTTTGGCGTTGCGACCATAATAGCGCCAGCTCGCTGCTTCTAAACCCACAACATTACTTCCGAATGGTGCATTAGCAGCATATAGACCAATAATTTCCTCTTTTGAATATTTTATTTCTAAGCGTAAAGCTAAAATCACTTCCAATAATTTTTGCCAAACCGTTCGGTCTTGTTTTCGCGATAAACGGATTACCTGCATGGTTAATGTGCTCCCACCGCTTACCACACTTTTGGTTTTCCAATTCTGGCGCATGGCCCTGCTCATGGCCAAAAAATCGATACCGAAATGAGTATAGAACCGCTTATCCTCGAAAGCAATAATGCAATACTTAAATTTTACGGGTACACTATCTGCAACAGGGAACCGCCATTGTCCATCGCTGGCAATTGCTGCGCTTAATAAATTACCATTGCTGGCTTCAATTACAAAGGAAGTAGGCGTTTTAAACAATTTTGAGGGCAGCGAAAAGAGAAAAGCCAAAAGCAGGGCAAAACACACGAGATCGGAAATGAGGAAAGCTTTTGGGATTTTGTTCATTTGGTTTTTGAGATAAGAACCTTTGGATTTTTAATATTATTTAAATTTCGGTTCGTGTAGACACGAACCGAGGCGATGCTTGTTAAACATTGGTACTATGGTTCATACTTCAGCATTAAAAATCCATCTTACTTTGTCGCCTTGTCTCGTGTCTCCACGAATCAATTCACTGGCACAAATTATGTTATTCAAAATTCCAATCTTAAATCCTTTAAAAAGGAATAATTAGTTTCGTTCTTTTCATAAAAGGAAGCTGATGAATATAAATAATCTTCAGGTTCTGTTGCTAATTGCCAATGTTCTGTACAGAGGTTGTTGTGCAAATAATGATATACAACTTGTAAATTCCAGTTAATGGAGACACGAACCGAGGCGATGCTTGTTAAACATTGGTACTATGGTTCATACTTCAGCATTAAAAATCCATCTTACTTTGTCGCCTTGTCTCGTGTCTCCACGAATCAATTCACTGGCACAAATTATGTTATTCAAAATTCCAATCTTAAATCCTTTAAAAAGGAATAATTAGTTTCGTTCTTTTCATAAAAGGAAGCTGATGAATATAAATAATCTTCAGGTTCTGTTGCTAATTGCCAATGTTCTGAACAGGGGTTGTTGTGCAAATAATCTAGTTTTTGATAAGCAACTTCTGGAGAGTATAAATATATTGCTAATGGATCTCTCTGCCAAAATTCATGATTTTTATTAACCACATTTGTATGATAATTCATTAGTTCATTTCGACTTAATAATTTTTTGAACTCATGTGCTGTATATTTTAAAAATGAGCCTTGTGCTGTTTCTTTTCCATTTAATTCATTGGTTCTCCATATGGTATGAATATGATTTGGCATGACAACAAAGGCAAAAATATCAAGTTTTTTTAATTCACTCAAATGCTGGAATGAACTTAAAATGATATGTTTAAATTCATCTTTTTCCAGTAATTTTTGCCATTTGTTAATGGTAGCTGTCCAAAAATAAATTTTTCCGATTTCAATGTAATTCTTTCTCCTGGCTTCAAATAATTATCCATCGTTATTAAATTTCGGTTTATGGAGATAAGCAGGGACTAGCTGTAGTTTTTCAAGTTTCGGTTCGTGGAGACACGAACCGAGGCCTTAGTAATGAAAATTTACACTCATGATTTGAACAAGATTAAAATTTACACTCGTAATTCAAACGAGGGTAAAATATATTTAATTTTACCCTCGTTTTTTTTAGTACTCTAATGATCTGGCTGATACTATAACATTAGATGTAATCCTACTTCACCACTTGTACCCACTTACCAGCTTCAGTTGCCGAAATATCATTGTTGTACATCGCTTCACATTGAACGGCTGATAAATAGTATTTACCGAGGTAAGATGCATTTAGCAATACTTTATAAACCAGAGTTTCGCCTTCCCTTACATTAAAATAGGTGAAAACACGATCATCTCTGATATCCTGATAGGTAAACGGAGAAGACGCTAAAATACTTTGGTTATCGTTCACGCGGGTATTAATGATTTCCCATCCTGAAGGGAAAATCTGCGTTAATGCCATTTGTTCGTAGTAACCCATTCTGCCAGGATTTTTTACTGTTACCTCAGCATAAAAATCTGTTCCCTGTTTTAAAGTTGTCGGATCTAGAACTTTACCGTTTAAACGTTTGTAGCTCACGCTCATATCCAAAACCTCAGGTCGGTTGGGTAAGAAATTGTTCTGACCAGCAATTGGCTGCCCTTCTAAAACCAACCGAACAAACAATACATTATTGCCATTATTGGTAACCGAAGCCGCATTTCCTTTAAAGTTTACAGGCGTACTGTTGATGTATTGGCTTGAGCTTACAGGTGCTGATTTTCCATCCAGTACATACTGATATTGCAGTTTGTTTGCCGATTGATTTGAACCACAGAATTTAGCGATAGCCAGCAAACTGTAAGCGGTTGTTTGGGTGCTGTACCAGGTGTTTTCGCCTAGCTTGGCAGCTAAAGGCTGTAATAAACTTGCGGCTTTCGCTTTCTGACCGAGTAGGGTCAGGGTTTCTAAAATCATGGCTTCATCACGAACATCAGAACCATAAGTTCCACCTAATTGTTTGTAAGCCTGAATGGATGTATCTAAACCTCTGATCATATTTTGTGCAACATCATTTTGCCCTGCCAGTTTATAGGCAGCTGCCAAGCGCCATTTTGCAGCGATTGATAAGTATTCAAAAGCTTTTAAACGGTTCATGGCTGCCATTTCTGGTTTTTTAGCCAGTGCCAGCATATATAAGCGGTATGCTTGAGATAAATCGCCACCGTAAAAATTGTTGCTGTTTGGCGCCCAGTTTGCCGCTTTTGATTTTTGATAGCGCAACAACTCATCCAAAAGCCCAACGGGAAGGGTATAACCAGCATTTTGAGCTTCAACCAGGAAATGACCGGCATAGTTGCTTCCCCATTCGTCAGAAGTACCTTCTCCAGGCCAGTAAGATAAACCACCATCTGTAGTCTGGAAGCCTTTAATTCGGTTTATTCCAGCTTTAATGTTTTTCTCTGTTTTTGCTTTTTGTTGTTCATTCAACGGACTTAATCTATCTAAAAATAGTTGAGGGAATATACCTGAAGTAGTCTGCTCGATACAGCCATGTGGATATTGAATGAGGTACCCTAATCTTTTACCAAGATTGATTGCAGGGATAGAAGAGACCTCTAATGAACCAGAATTTGTTCCCGTCATACCGATGGGCAAATAGTTTACCGCCCATTTGGTATGCGGCTGAACAGTTGCTGATACCACATTGGTGATATATGGGTTTGGATTTCTGATATCCATTTCCACATCGTAAACAGTTTTTTCAGCTCCACTTTGTGCAATCACTTTTACTTTGGCAATACCCACTGTGTTTGGCGCTTTAACTTCAAAATAGGTCATTTGTTCGCCTGTTTGTTTGTAGTAAAGTTGTTGTTTGTTACTGCCCTGAACAATTAAATTACTTGCCTGGAGTTGTACAGATACATTTTTAAGGTTATTTTCTGTTGCAAAAACAGTTACTGGTAAGGTAAAACTTTCTCCCGGACCGATAACCCTTGGTAAAGTAGCCAAAACCATTAATGGTTTTTTAACCTGAACTGATTTTTCTGCAAATCCGTAGGCCGCATCTTGTCCGGCAACTACCATAGCTCTTACTGCACCAATGTACTGTGGTAATTTAAATTTATGTGTTTTACTTTCGCCTTTGCCAATAGTAAATGGTCCCATAAATTTAACCACCGCTTTAAAACGGTTTGCTTTTGCAGGATTTAAATTCTTGTTGATGCTACCATCACCACCAATGCTTAAAATACGTTCTAAATTTCCTCCCCACGCACCTAACACATAATCAAACAAATCCCATGTTTTTACGCCTAAACCTTCGCGGGCATAAAATGCGCCATGTGGATCTGGTGTTTTAAATCGGGTTAAGTCCAGCAAACCTTCATCTACAAGGGCAATGGTATAGGTCATTGCTTTGCCATTCTGTTCGCCCACAGTGATGGTGTTTTCGGTTTCTGGTTTAATTTTATCGGCCATTTTAATGGTCGGTTTTAAAATGGTTTGCGGATCTTCTACCGAGAGTGGAATAGCACCATACATCCTGATCGGTAAATCATTAACCGTTTGTGCATGAGGTTGTAATAAAGTAATGTTGGCAAAAACATTAGGTGCCATTTCTTTCTCCGCCTTAAACTTAAATTGCGTTTGTCCGGCTTTGGTATCTACCCAGAAGGTTTTTAATACGCGACTTCCATTTTCAATAGAAATTAATGCTCTTCCGTTTTTTCCTGTTGGGATGGTTAACGTGATGTCTTCTCCAACGGTGAATTTCTCTTTGTTGGCTGTGAAAGATAACATAGAGGCCTCTGTTGGATTGCTGCCTTGTTCGCGCTGTGCCCAGCCTGGCCAATCTACGTAAACCGATTTTCCTGTAACATGCCCACCATTTACATCGCGCACCAAAATTAAATAACGGCCCCACTCTGGTTCATCAACACGTAAATTCCAGCTTCCTTTTCCGTTGAATAAGTTTACCTGATGACTTTCAACTAGTTTGTTGTATTGGTTTTGGGTAAAGTTGGCATAGGTATACTGGTCATCCTGTTCCCACCACCAGCGCCATTGTGTTTTATATAATTCTACCTGCACGGTTTTGGTACCGCTTAAAAGTTTTCCGTCGGTATTTACATTTACAATTTCGATTTTATGCTCTTTCCCAGTAACTAGCATACCGCTTAAACGATCACCCTTTTCCGGACGGATACCTAAATAACTGCTGTATACGTGGTAAGGAATGCTGAAATTATCGATACTGAAATTACCTCCCGGTTCGAAAACTTTAGTCGTAAAATTTGCTCTTAATACGCCTGGAGCGGTATTGTTCTCATTTAAATTGGTATTGATCTGAGCCGTACCATTCTGGTTTAATGTACCTTCGAAAATGGTTTTAACCTGCGATTCGAAGTTAACCGTAGGATTATCGAAACTAAAACCTTCAAAGCCCTTAAATTTAGTTTCGGTGGTGTTTAAGTTTACATCAACCTTTGCTTTTAAATTCTGTGCAACTGCACCGAATAGCCATTTAGCCGATAGGGTAGCGGCAGATGTTCCTGCGCTTAAATATGTTTTATTGCCCACGTTGAAATCAATTTTCAAACGGTTTGGCATAACGGTTTCGATTTTTAAGGTTTTGGTGAATGTGGCACCACCCGCTTTAACTTTCGCCATCCAGTTACCCGTAGGAGCAGTACTTTCAGTAGCGGTTTTAAAGGTATAGAATCCATTTAAAGGCTTGCCATTAATCAATCTTTTGTAAAGCTGACCTTTTGGATTATAGAATTCCATCGTTACCGGATAATTGGCCGGAAGTTTTTTGAGTTTGTCTTCCAGAACGAAAGAAACAAATAAACTGTCGCCTGGTCGCCAAACGCCACGTTCTCCATAAATAAAGCCTTTTAAACCACTTTGAACAACATCGCCGCCCACATCAAACCTGCTTAATGGAAGTGAGCTTCCATCGTCCAATTTAAGGTATCCACGTTCTGAACCATTTTTGGCAATCAATAGAAAAGGTTGTCTTTTCAGATCAAACCTTGCAAAACCATCACCATCGGTTTTAGTGGTGAAAATGATCTGTTTCTGGTAATCCATTAATTCCAGGTTTACCCCACTTAATGGTTTTGCGGTTAATAAATCAGTAGCAACAATGAGCATGCTGTTGTCGTTGCCGCGTTTGGCCACCAAACCAATGTTCGAAGCAATTAGGTTTCTACTGGCCCAGCGTTGGTTGGTGTAAAATGAAGGCGTGCATGGATTGTCTTTATCACTCCATTTATAATTTTGTGGGTAATAATTGTTGTACCGCTGCCAAAAGTCATCATCTTCATCTATTTTTTCGCCATAACCTTCATATTCTCCATATTCATTTTCTTCTTCACCATCACCAACTTTTTCTTCTCCGGTTTTGCAATTGTAAGCATTGTATTCTTGTCTGAAAGCAATGGTAACCCTGTACATTGCACCTGGTTCGGTATGGATCATCTTATCAAGATCGAGCGTAAAGCGGTTCTTTTTATGGAGATTGAGCGCTTTATCCTCATCTAAACGCACTGTTTTTTGCAAAATGGGCTTTGCCACCCTGCGCAGTTCGTTTCCATCTTTGTAGCTGTTGGTTTGAAAAAACTGAGGAATGTTGTTTTCGTAAATTTTGATTACGGTTACATCAACTGCTTTTAAATTAATAGCTTCGAAAGGTAAAACAAGTTTTCCCGAATTGGGTAAAATGGTACCATTACCTGCAATGGTAACTGCTGGTAATTTATCTTCAAAAACAAGATTGGCCATTTTGCCGTTAGCCAGTTTTTTTGCATTAATATTCTCGACCCCAGCATTTACATTTAGCGCATAATTACCCTTAAGCTCTTCTGCGGCATAAACTTTAACCTGACTGGCATCAATGGTGTATCTCAAATCGCTCAGGTTACCAAGCGTGATCATGCCTGTTAAGTCCTGACCCACGCCAATTGGTTCAGAAAATTGTACCAACGCATAATCCTCTTCGCCTTGAATGGCTTTCATGTCCAGAATTTCAAATTTATTTATGGATGGAACACGGATTTCTACTTCACCTTTTTGTTCTGCATCAATAGCATCGCCATCCCAATCTATTTTTAAATTTTGGTCGTTTCCGGTCTTTTTTATACTGTCGATCGTGAATTTTGAGGTGTTTTTTGCCGGATCGTGCTCCCATTTGATTTTTAGCTTTTGATCAAAATCCAATGAAACTGTTTTCTCTATTTTGCTCGTTTCTTCTACATCAGCAGTAGCCACTTCACCAGTTAATTTCATGTAATCTAAAGCGGTATTATTTTGCGAAACCAATCCGTTTTGAGAAAGTATGATCCCTGGCGTAATCACTTTAAATTCAAAATCGAAATCTTCCAGACCTTTTTCTGTGGCAGAAACTTCTGCAAGTTTGAATGTAGCTTCGTAGTTTTTGCCGGGTTTAAGGTTCTCATCAGGTCTAAATTCTACAGTTTGTGGATCAATCCAATAGGTTTTGCCCGAGATAGAAGGAGAGAAGTCGAAAAGTTCGCGCGAATCTGCTTTGCCTAGATCCTGCATACCTGTTGCCGCATTGGCCAGGTGAACTCTAATAAAACTCTTTTTAGAAATGGTTCCAGAGGTATAAGCTTCGATATATTTTGCATAAGCCTGATTTTCTTCATGATTTTTTTTCTTTCTATTAAAATAGATAAATACAATTGCTGCTATGGAAACAGCAAGTAATCCGATGAAGAAAAATTTCTTTTTGGAGGATGACTGGTAGGTAGATGGTTGTTCCATGTTTGAAATTCGTTAAGATAAATGGGAATATAATGTTGCGGTAAAAATCAATAGATGTGCTGCAATTATCCTTTGTCACTACCAATGGTATATTCCATCCGAAAATAAACTAAAATTCACGTTAAAATAAATTATGTTGAAAATTAACGTTTATGGTTTGTTCCTTTGCATGGTTTTGGATAAGTTTACAGCATCAACCTCAATACAACCAGATATGATAAAGAAACTCTTGATTTTTTCGAGCCTGTTAATTACAGCCAATTTTTGTTTTGCACAAAAGACAAATGCAGAAAAAGAAGTTAATGATGCTGTAAACAAACTTATTAGCCTAATGATTAATCCTGATAGCTTAGGCTTAGACAAGTTGTTACTTAACAATTTGAGTTATGGGCATTCGAGTGGAAAAGTACAAACCAAACAAGAGTTTATGCACTCATTACTTTCGGGCGAATCGGATTTTGTAGATATTAATTTAACTGATCAGACTGTTGTTATTCAGAACAAAACAGCTTTGGTGCGTCATACGCTAAATGCCAAAACCAATGATAAAAATGTTCCTGGAAATGTGAAGTTGTATATTCTTTTAATCTGGAGCAAAGAAAAGTCAGGCTGGAAATTGCTTGGCAGACAAGCGGTTAAGGTGCCTTAGGTTAGTCCTTAGTCTGGAGTCCTAAGTCGTTAGTTAAGACTCCTGACTCCAGACTAACGACTCCGGACTATTTTATCATCACCCCCCAGGTCTGTTTACTAATGGAATTTTAATCAGATTAGAATCGATGATGCTTTCAGGCAGAAAAATAAATTTCTTATCATAAATGGTACTACCAATGTAATAGCTTAGCCAGTATTCGTTAGTTAAGCCAAAAACTTCAGGATCGATAGCTTCTACTCCTGCAAAAGAATTGGCCTCCATGTCGCCAACCATGTGTCGCAAAATTGAAGTTTTGACTTGTTTACCATCCTTTTCACCATAACCTTTAGAGCTGATTAAAACATTGGTTATTGGCTCATTTTTTAAGTTGACAAGATAAACCGTCCAGCTTGTTACTTCTGGTGTTTCGCCCATCAATACCACGGCCATTGCAATATCTTCGACTATATTTTCTGGTAAATCTGCTTTCAATTTTTTAAAATTATTGAATGAGTGAATGATAGAATTATTGAATATCCGTCTAATCCTAAACTATTTTATCTCTAATCAATGTTATCACCTGATCTCGTCGAAATAAAATAATAAATCTCCTTCGACAGGCTCAGGATGACAATACTTACAATTTAATTTTATCCAATTTATCTTGGCAATCCAAAAATCCTTTAATCCTGGCTAATCCTGGCCTATTTTTTCTTCGCTACAGCCTTTTTAGCTGGTGCTTTTTTCTTTGCCGGAGCTTTTTTCTTCGTTTCGAAAGCGTTAGGCACCTGCTCAACAATCATTTTTTTAACCACTTCTAAATCAATATCAACCAATTCTTCTGGTGTATATTTTTGCTTGGTAGCCTCGTTATTCCTTAGTTTGAGCATCAGTTTACCAAAACGGATAAATGGTCCCCAGCGGCCATTTTCGATAGATATTTTTTCAGCATCCCAGGTTTTAATAAAACGGTTGGCTTCTTTTTCTACTTTTTTGCCAATTAAGGTATTAATATCTTCTTGTGATAAGTTATCGAAATCGTATCCTTTAGCAGGAATATTGATAAATAGATCGTTCCATTTAATAAACGGACCAAAACGGCCTTTGCCTTTTGTTACGCCTAAACCTTCGTAGTGTGCAATTGGTGCATCATCATCCATTTTCTGTTTGATGATTTCAACTGCTCTATCATAAGTAACCGATAAAGGGTCTTCGTTTTTAGGAAGCGAAATAAAACTATCGCCCCATTTTACGTAAGGTCCAAAACGGCCAACCCCAATCATTACTTCTTTGCCTTCAAAATCAGGAAGTTGGAAAGGTAATTTAAACAGCTCTAACGCATCATCTAAAGTAATGGTTGCAACAGATTGTGTGCGCATTAAGCTAGCATAGCGAGGTTTTTCTTCTTCATCAAGTTCTCCGATTTGAACCAATGGTCCAAATTTACCAACCTTGGTGTATACATTTTTACCAGTTGCCGGATCTAAACCCAATAAACGCTCGCCTGTAGCACGTTCAGCGGTTTCTAAAGTAGTTTCTACTTCACTATGAAAAGGACTATAGAACGAGTGCAGCATTTTAGTCCACTCTTGTAAACCCTGGGCAATTTCATCAAATTCTTTTTCTACTTTAGCGGTGAAGTTAAAATCGACGATACCTTTGAAATGTTCTACCAGGAAATCGTTTACTACTTCACCTATATCAGTAGGAAAGAGTTTCTGTTTCTCCGCACCTGTAATTTCTGATTTTATTTCTTTTTTTACTTGTCCATCAGCTAAAATGATAGAAGTAAACTTACGTTGTTTACCATCTCTATCTTCTTTAACCACATAACCACGGTTTTGTACGGTAGAAATGGTTGGTGCATAAGTAGACGGGCGGCCAATGCCCAGTTCTTCTAATTTCTTAACTAAACTGGCCTCAGTATATCTTGCCGGCGGACGTGAATAACGTTCTGTCGCCTGCATTTCTTTCAAAAATAATTCTTGTCCTTTGGCTAAAGGAGGTAAAATGGCACCCCCTTCTTTTTCTTCGTTTTCTTCATCATCAGTAGATTCCAGATAAACTTTTAAGAAACCATCGAATTTTAATACTTCACCTTCGGCAACTAAATGCTCTTTGCGGGTAGAAGCAGTAATCTGTGCAGTAGTTTTTTCGAACAAAGCTTCACTCATTTGTGATGCAATAGAACGTTTCCAGATTAAATCATATAAACGTTTTTCTGAAATATCTCCATCTACAGTATGCCTGTCGAAATATGTCGGGCGGATGGCTTCGTGAGCTTCTTGCGCACCAGCCGATTTTGTTTTATAAACGCGATGTTGGTGATATTTATCGCCGTAAGCAGATTTAATTTCAGCAGCAGCTGCATTTAATGCAGTTTCTGATAAGTTTACAGAGTCTGTTCTCATGTAGGTAATCTTACCTGCTTCGTACAGTCTTTGTGCAACCTGCATAGTCCTGGCTACCGAAAAACCTAATTTTCTGGAAGCTTCTTGTTGTAAGGTTGAGGTGGTGAACGGGGCAGCAGGATTACGTTTTGCCGGCCTTGTTTCTAAACTGGTAATGTCGAACCTGGCATTTACACAGTCTTGTAGAAATTTTTCAGCATCAGCCTCATTTTCGAAACGTTGTGGTAATTCTGCTTTTACGATTTCTTTTCCTTTGCCGGTAGAAAACTGAGCTGTGATTTTATAGGCAGCAGCTGAATTAAAATTTAAAACTTCCCTTTCTCTATCAACAATTAAACGTACGGCTACTGATTGTACGCGGCCAGCAGACAATGATGGTTTTACCTTTTTCCATAATACCGGAGAAAGTTCGAAACCTACCAAACGATCTAATACACGGCGTGCCTGTTGGGCATTTACCAGATTATAATCAATTCCACGCGGACTCTCAATTGCTTTTAAAATGGCTGGCTTGGTAATTTCATGAAAAACAATTCGTTTTGTTTTCTCCACTTTTAGGCCTAAAGTTTCGAATAAGTGCCACGAAATAGCTTCCCCCTCACGGTCCTCATCGGATGCTAGCCATACCATTTCGGCTTCCTTAGCTAGTTTTTTCAATTCGGCGACAATGTTTTTCTTGTCGGCAGGCACTTCGTAAGTTTGGGCAAAATTATTCTTGATATCAATCGCCATATCGCCCTTAACTAAATCCCTGATATGGCCATAGCTAGATTTCACCAGGAAATCTTTGCCTAAATAGCCTTCTATAGTTTTAGCTTTTGCGGGTGACTCGACGATTAATAAATTTTTGGCCATGAAATACGTTTTTGTGCAAATAAAGCTATAATTAAAGTATAAATCCAAACCCGAGGAGAATTTAATACATTTTTTTTATTAAATGCAGAGGAAATATATTGGTTTTAATGTGGTTTTAATCTTTTTTTGGAAAGCAATATTAGTAATTTATAGGTAAGGTTTTGTCCCGCTCTTTGCTACAAATCCTCAACCTCGTTCCTCGGTCTGCGGGTTTTCCGCTTCGGTCGGGTTTAGGTGGCTTGCTTAGTGCTGCTATGCGTGTTTTAATAGCGTTGTGCCAAGCTGAATGTACAAAAGAGCAACAGACTTTGTTAATTAAACCCGATAGAGCTGAATAGCCCGGAGCGCAGCGAGGACTATAAGTGATAGCGGGGCCGTAAACCGCCAAGAACCACTGCCTTCAATTTCTTAATCAAAAAAAGACTCTTCATTTGAGCGATGAAATACATATTTTCATTTCCAAATCATGATAAGTTAGTTTGTATGCCTAATTTGATACATTTAATTTACAACAACATTACGGCATCGAAAACTATTTGTGCCTATATTCGTATATAAAAATAAAAAAAAAGATGATCAGCACAATTTTAATCCTATTAAACTTATTGGTGTCGCCACCAAAAAATGTTTACGATTTCAGCTTTAAAACCATTGATGGTAAAGAAATTAAGCTATCGAAATTTAAAGGCAAAAAAATCTTAATTGTTAACACAGCTTCTAAATGTGGTTTTACCCCACAGTACGAGGATTTAGAAAAACTGCAGAAACAATATGGTAAAAAAGTGGTATTAATTGGTTTTCCGGCGGGTAACTTTGGTGGACAGGAGTTTTCTACCAATGCAGAGATTAAAGAATTTTGTACCGGGAAGTATAATGTTTCGTTTTTGCTTGCCGAGAAAAGTAGTGTTAAAGGTGATGATATCAGTCCTTTGTTTAAGTATTTAACTTCTCAGACCAATACTGAAGAGCAAGGCGATATTAAATGGAATTTTGAGAAATTCTTAATCAACGAAAAAGGAGAATTGGTACACCGTTTCCGCTCTAAAACAAAACCTACAGACGAAGCGATTGTTAAAAACTTATAGAAGTTTAGCGTTTAGGGGTTAGCGTTTAAATACTAACCTCTAAACCCTAAACTATTACTCTTTTCATAAGTCTAGTTTTTCTCCAGAACAGTTTTCCAAACTAAGGCACTTAGTGCTGCACCAATAATCGGTGCTACAATAAAGAGCCAAACCTGGCTTAATGCTTCTCCGCCAACCAATAGGGCAGGGCCAATACTTCTGGCGGGATTTACTGATACGCCAGTTACCGGGATGCCTACAATATGAATGAGTGTTAAACTTAAACCAATTGCTAGTCCGGCAAAGCCCCCATTGATGTTTTTCGTAGAGGTTGAGCCGAAAATAACCAATAAGAAAATAAAGGTGAGTACAATTTCTGCAATAAAACCAGCCTGTAAGCTGTAATGCTGTGGAGATAATGCTGCAAAACCATTTTGCCCTAACCCGTTTGCCGTTAAAGAATATTCTGCCTTTCCTGAGGCAATTTGTAATAAAATAAATGCACCTGCTAGGCCACCTAATACCTGCGCAACAATATAATAGGCAGCTTCGCCAATTTTCATGCGACCTGCTATTACCATTCCGATAGAAATGGCCGGATTAATGTGACAGCCTGAAATGTGCCCTATTGCATAAGCCATTGCGGTAACTGATAAACCAAAGGCAAATGATATACCTAATAAGCCTACTCCGGTTGTGCCATTTGCGCCAGCTATAACCGCGCTACCACAGCCCATTAAAACCAACACGAGCGTGCCTAGAAACTCGGCACTGAATTTAGAAAGTTTACTTGTCTCCATATAATTATTATTTTAAAAGGTTTAAATATTATATCCGGATGATTGCCTATCGAATATAACTAAAAATTTAGAATATAAAATGGAATAGATGCTGGCGATTTTAGCCTGAATGAATTGAAAAGTTTTAGACAAGAGAAAGGGGCTTAAATCCATAAGCCCCCAATAAACCAAACAAACTATTTATGAAGTCTATATAAAACGCCTGTCGGAATAAAAAGTTTCGTAAAAATTAAATTATTTGCTGTTATTATAGCTTTGCCAGGCCAATTGCAGTTTATGGCTTAAAATAAGCCATACTGTAACCCAATTGATAGAACAGGGTTGGTTGTTTTTGACTTTAGTATGTTAAAACAGGTTAAGTTGCGCTGGCTGGTGTAGACTAGGATCGAAATGATAAACTTCAGGTGTGTTTTGCGTATTGCTAACGTAATAGAGCGCGGTCTCCTCGTATCTTGAAGCTACTTTAACAAAGGTATCACCAGCAACATTTTTAAATAGTTTTTCAACCAGTTCAGGATCGTTATTATCTTTTGATAGATGACTCAATAAAAGATGACTCATGTACGAGGGTTTGTGATTGGTGAAAAGCTCCAGTGCCTGTGCATTGCTCAAGTGGCCATGTCCGCTCGTGATCCTTCTTTTTAGAAAATAAGGGTATCTTCCATTTTCTAACATTTCAGTGTCGTAGTTGGCTTCTAAGAACGCTGCATGGCAGTTTTTAAAATGACTGATTAAACGATCGCAAACGGCACCGATATCCGTAAAAACGCCAACTCTTACATCATTGCATTCTACAGTAAAACTATACGGATCTGCAGCATCATGGAATTTAGAGAAAGCAGAGATTTTTAAATCGCCAATTTGGATGTTTTGTAGATGGTTTAATGAAAAGGTATTGTTTTCATCTAAAAAAAGACGACTGCTTTTTAGGGTGGCCGTACTGATGTACACAGGAAGTTTGTGTTTTTTTGCAAAAACCGCTAAACCTTTAATGTGATCGCTATGTTCGTGCGAGATAAAAATTGCCTTTACCTTACTTATAGGTAAACCCAAACGGTTCATTCGTGTTTCAACCTCTTTACAGGTTAGACCAATATCAACCAAAACAGCTTCATTGTCATTACCTACATAGTAACAATTGCCATTACTGCCCGAATTGATTGATGTAAAATATAGTGCCATTTTCAGCCTGCAAGATAAGGCTTATTTGGCTAAGGAAAAAGGAAAACTATACTCTTACACCGTTGTGTTCTACTAAACGCGAAAGCAGGGGCAGGAAAGCCTGAATCAGGTTGATTTCTTCTGAAGAAAAGATTTTTTCCATGGTTTGTACTAACCATTCTTCTTTTATTTTTCTACTGGCAATAATGTGTTTTTCGCCAAGTTTAGTTAAGCCGATAAAAACCTTTCGTTTATCTTCTTCACTTGGAAAGCGCTCCACGCATTTAGCATCGAACAGGCGGTTAATGATCTGCGAAATAGCTTGTTTAGATACTCTTTCCAGGTCTGCCAGCTCTGTAGATAGCATTTTGCCGTGTTGTTCGAGTAGCGACATTGTTAATAGTTCAGCGTTACTAAAGTCTGAACTTACATTCTGCTTGCGTAACTGTCTGGTTAAGCGGGTAACGGTGCTTCTTAACTTTGCGGCAATCTCTTGTGTTTGAGTAGACATCTTTATGGTAAATAAACTTTACAAATATAAGCTTTTAATTTTATAGATAAACTAGATTATTTTTCCATTTTGTTTAAATTATGATTGTAATGTGATAAAAATGGATGGTTTTTGTTTTATTGTTTGAGTGAAAATTTTTACTTTTGTAAAGTTACTTTACTATTTTAAATATGAGTATTTTTCGTTCGTTAAGGCATTACAATTACAGGTTATTTTTTACAGGTCAGGCTATTTCATTAATTGGTACATGGATGCAGCGTGTAGCCATTAGCTGGTTGGTTTACCGTTTAACGGGATCAGCTTTTCTATTGGGATTGATTACTTTTTTAAGTTTAATTCCTTCGCTGGTGCTGGCACCATATGCAGGGAGTTATGTAGACAGGCATAATAAATATAAAATATTGGTCATTACCCAGGTGATCCTGATGCTGCAGGCTGGTGCCCTGGCTTTGATGATCTGGTTTAAAGTA
Organism: Pedobacter sp. W3I1; assembly: GCF_030816015.1. Lineage (NCBI taxonomy): Bacteria > Pseudomonadati > Bacteroidota > Sphingobacteriia > Sphingobacteriales > Sphingobacteriaceae > Pedobacter > Pedobacter sp. W3I1. The sequence continues at coordinate 3,731,328 of NZ_JAUSXN010000001.1, read as the reverse complement.
TACGATATGTTCTGGATTGCAGCGCTTTCGCTGGTTCAGGGTTTGGTAAATGCTTTTGATGTTACCGCCCGCCAATCGTTAATGGTAAATTTAATTGATGATAAAGAAGATTTACCAAATGCCATTGCGCTCAACTCTTCCATGTTTAACGCAGCCAGACTCATCGGGCCGGCGTTGGCAGGTGTAATTTTAAGTACCTTAGGTGAAGATATTTGTTTTCTGATCAATTTTGTAAGCTTTATTGCGGTATTAGGTTGTATGGTAATGATGAAACTTAAACTCGCTGCACATCAAAAATCGAAAGAAAATATCTGGATTGACCTGAAAAAAGGGTTACGATTATCTTAAATCATCGCCAGATCTGGCCTCTATGGTATTGATGATGGCTGCATCGAGTTTATTGGTCATCCCTTTTACTACTTTGCTACCTGTTTTTGCCAAAGATATTTTTAATGGAAATGCCACTACATTTGGCTGGTTTGAAAGCGCCGCAGGATTTGGAGCCTTCTTTGGGGCCATTTATATGGCTACCTTAAAGGTGGCTCAGAATCTGCAGAAAATTGTAATGATGTCGGGTATTTTGTTGGCTATTTCGGTTGTTGCGCTGGCTATATCGCCATCACTTATTCTGGCGTTAATTTGTACGGGTTTAGCCGCTTTAGGTTTAATGGCGCAAACCTCATCTATCAATACTTATCTGCAAACCCATGCCGATGATGTAATGAGGGGCAGGACTTTAAGTTACTATATCATGGCTTACCAGGGGGTGTTGCCAATCGGCAGTTTGTTAATGGGTTACCTGGCGCATCTTTTTGGTACGCAATTGGTGGTTGCCTTTGAAGGTGTTGCAGGATTGTTAATTGTTGCCGCATTCGTTTATAATGAAAACCGACGCAATCAACTGAAAAATAAATTTTCACTATTCGGAAATTAGAAACAATATATTAAGGTTTTAGGGTTAATTTTCTTAATGCTCTTAATTCCTTAATGGTTAAAAACCGTTCGCAATATCTTATCATTAAGAAGTTAAGGGCATTAAGGCTTGGTGTAAATATTTTTCCAGTAAATTTTTAACCGATTATGCTGCGCTAACGCTAAACGCCATGCGCGGAATGCCTATCGCTCACCTATGTACAATCAACTTACAATCGACCATTACTTTTTGGTAATTCTGAATGTCAATTTCTTTATTGATCAATTGTATCAATAACTTAATCGCATTTTCACCTACCGATTCGGGGTTTTCTTCAATAGAGGCAATAGGGGGTGAGTCGAGATAACTGATGAAAGAAGTGTTCCCAAACCCTATACACTCAATTTCGTGAAAGTTGGGGTGGTTTATCGATCTTAGGTATTTAATCGCATCAAACAGGATAGGTTCTTTAAAAGCCACAAGCGCTGTAGGCATATTTTCTGGATTAGCAAATAAATTCTTAATTGCCGAAATTGTATTTTCTTTATCAAAATCGGTATAAGCAACCAATTCTGATGAAAATGGTACTTGATTATCTTTTAACGCATTGATATAGCCATTAAAGCGATCGTGTGTAAAATTAATCATTTTCGGACCACCCAAATAAGCAATCTTTTTATGTCCTCTGTCTATTAAAAATTTTGTGGCCTGGTAACAGCCCTGAAAAGTGTTGCCCAGTACTTTATGGCAGCTTAAGTTAAAACTTGGGTTCCGGGTATAATATACCACTGGTATACCCATGTTTTCGAACTGGTCTAAATGTGCAAAATCTTGTGTGTGTTTAGAAATAGCTACAATTAAGCCATCCACCCGGCTCCGCAACAACATATTTGCAGATTGGATCTCTTTTTCCAGATCATCGTGAGATTGACTGATGATCACATTGTATCCATTTTGTGTAGCAAACTGTTCCACACCATAAATACTCCTGGTAAAAAAGTGATCTAAAAGATTGGGTAAAATAATACCAATAATTCGTGATCTTTTTTCCTTTAAATTAATAGCTGATTTATTGGGCGTAAAATGCAAATCGCGAGCCATTTCCTGAACACGTTGTTTCGTGTATTCGTTTATGGTTGGGTAGTTGTTAAGGGCTTTTGATACTGTTGATACTGACATCTTTAACTTCTCAGCCAAGAATTTTAGTGTAACAGGGGTATTGTTCATCATCTTTTCCAATCTCAATGCATAGTTAAGAAAAAAAACGCAATTATTTCAAACGTTTGAAATGTAGTTTCAGTGGATTTTATTGCGTTTTGACCTATTTTAAAACGTTTTATTCTTTTAAGCTTTTCTAAATTCGTTATCACAAACACAAACTAACCAAATAAACATGATGAAATCATTACTTACTAACTTCAGTTTAAAAAGGGCATTTACTGAAGTACCAGGTTTAGTAGCAAAAACTAACCTTGTTTTGTCGCAAAAATATTACGCTTCAAAAACAAAATCATACCATTCTCAAGACGCTTAACTGCAAAGCTCAAACATTTTCCGAATCGCTTATCATGCATTTGGCAGGCAATATTTTCCACTAAATTAACTGGATTTGTACGGTTACAAATCTATTTAATAGGGGCTAACTACGCATTAAATTTTAACAAAATAGATTTAATATTTATTACAATTATGGATAGACTTTACAATTTGAGAAGTACTTCACCATCTGTTGGATTTGAGAAAATTCAATGGCTAAAAGTGCTTTATACCTTCACTTTTCTTTTTCTGATCAGTTCCTCTTTTACAGCCTTCGCGCAAACAACGGTAACTGGCACCGTAAAAGATAACAAAGGGGTTACCTTACCGGGCGTAAGTGTACGGGTGAAAGGAACCACAGTGGGCGCAGTAACAGATAATGATGGTAAATTTTCGGTTAAAGCAGCAGAAAATGCAACCTTAACTTTTACGTACGTTGGTTATGTAAACAAGGAAGTTGGCGTAAATAGCAAAAGCAGTTTAACTATCGTTCTTGAAGATGATTCTCAGGGACTGGATGAGGTGGTAGTGGTTGGTTATGGTGCACAGAAAAAATCTACGCTAACAGGTGCTATTGCGCAGATCAATTCTGAAGAGATCATGAAGTCTCCAACGCCAAACCCCACCAATAGTTTAATTGGCCGTTTACCAGGTTTACTGGCCGTACAAACGAGTGGGCAGCCGGGTGCTGATGGTGCCCAGTTAAAAGTTAGGGGGGTGGCTACTTATGGCGCGAACAATGCGGCTATTGTAGTGGTAGATGGGATAGAACGTCCAAGCTTTTCAGATGTGGATGCAAATGAAATAGAATCTATTAACGTATTGAAAGATGCAGCCGCAACAGCTATTTACGGTATTCGCGGTGCAAACGGTATTATAGTGGTTACTACCAAACAAGGTAAAATAGGTGCTCCGAAAGTTACTTATACAGGTAATTATGCCTTACAAACTTATACAGGATTAGCTGTTGGGCTTCCGGCTTTGGAAAGTGCAATGTTATTAAACCAATCGTACATAAACGATAGTAAATCGGTGTTTTTTACCGATGCCGAAATACAGAAGTTCAGGGATAAATCTGATCCGATCGGTTACCCCGATGTGCAATGGTTTGATTACCTGACCAAAAAATATTATTCTCAAACACAACACAACATCAATATTAGCGGTGGTACCAAAATTGCAAAATATTTTGTATCGGCAGGCTATGCTTTTCAGGATGGTATTTTCAAAAAATTCGATTCTCCTTACGGAATTAATACCGTACCAAATTATAACCGTTACAATTTCCGTTCGAACGTAGATTTAACCCTGAACAAAGATTTTACTGTTGGAATTAAGTTAGGAGGACGTTTTGCAGACCGTTATCAGCCTGCTGGTTTAAGATCATCTTCGGCATTCTCATACGATACGATAGAAGGCATGATCTCGCGTATTTTACAGGTTCCGGCTTACGCCTATCCGGTTACGTTACCCGATGGAAGAATAACCGCCAACCCAAATGTAGGTACAAATATCTGGAATCCTTATGCCGTTTTAACACGTTTTGGAACACGTAATGATGACAACAATACCATCGAAAGTACCTTCAATCTGAACTATAAATTTGACTTTATCACCAAAGGATTAAATTTTAAAACAATTTTTGGTTACGATTCATACTACAACAATACCGAAAGAAGAAATGCCAACTGGGCGGCCTACGTGTATAATCCAGCTACAGGCGAAGCTACTTTATCGACCGATACCCGTAACCGCGACGAACCTTTGGGTGCTGTACAGGATGGCGGTGTTACCGAAGGTAGTACAAATATGAATTTACAGGCGGGTTTCGATTATAACCGCAATTTTGGAAAACATAATATTGGTGGTTTATTGCTGGGAACCAGGCAGTTGATCAAATCAACAGGTAGTACGGCATTTACAGCACCACCTAAAGCATCGCAAGGTATTGCCAGTCGTGTTACCTATAATTACGATGAGCGTTATTTTGCTGAGTTTAATGCCTCGTATAACGGATCGGAAAATTTCGCACAAGGCTTACGTTACGGTTTCTTCCCGGCGGTATCGGCAGGGTGGACATTAACCAACGAGGATTTCTGGAAAAAGAACGATATCTTATCTTATTTAAAAATAAGGGGTAGTTATGGTTTAGTTGGTAATGATAGGATTTCGGATAGCCGTTTCTTATTCTTAACAAGTTATTCTACTTACACCACTACCACAGCCGGCGGCCAGGTAGCTCCATTTGGTAATCCAAATTCTATTACCAATTATCCAACTATCCTGATCAGGGATCCCCAGTTTTTTGGTGCTACCGGAAATGATCTTGGAAACCCGATCGTAACCTGGGAAACTGGTACCAAACGTAATATTGGTTTTGAAGCCCGCTTGTTTAGAGACAACCTAAAAGTAACAGTTGATTTATTCGACGAAACCAGAAGAGATATCTTAACGCCATCATTAAGTGGTTCTGCTCTTTATGGCCATACCTATCCAAATTTCAATAAAGGTATTGTTTACAATAAAGGTTATGAGGTTGAGCTCGATTACCAAAAACAGGTTGGAAGTATAACACTTGGTTTGAATGCCCAGTTGAGTTATGCGAAAAATAGAATCGTAGAAAATGATGAACCAGATGGTCTGCCTCCTTCGTTGGTGAGAAAAGGAACCAGCGTTGGCCAGTTTTTCGGTTACAGAACCGATGGTTTTTTCCAATCGGCAGCTGATATTGCAGCCTCTCCAAAATTACAGGGTTATGCGCCAATTCCGGGAGATTTAAAATTTAAAGATTTAGATGGCGATGGCATTATTACCAGTTTAGATCAGGAAGCTATAGGGCATACCAATACACCTGAGTATGTTTATAGTTTTAGCCCCCGTATTTTGTACAAAGGATTCTCGCTTTCTGTATTATTTCAGGGCGTTGGAAAGGTAAGTTCAAATGTTATTCTTAACGAACAGAACAATGGCCAACAGATGTATCCTTTTATGCTCGATTCGTGGACACCTGCAACTGCAGCAACAGCAACCTGGCCGGCAATACATGCCAGGGGAACGGCATCGTTAAATTATGCATTAAACGATTTTACTTTACAGAATTCTTCTTATCTGAAAATAAGAAACGTAGAGTTTGCCTGGAATTTACCTAAAGAGTGGGCTACAGCATTGAAGTTAAGTAATGTGAGGGTTTTTGTACAGGGACAGAACCTTTATACCTGGACGAAGTATAAATTTTATACCGATCCGGAAAATGTGAACACCATCAATACGGCTTTCCCATTACAATCCATTTATCCTACTTCAAAGGTTTACAATTTTGGTTTAAACGTTCAATTCTAAGAAAAATGAAACATTATAAAATATTTACAGCAATTCTTTTATTAACGCTCTTCTCTGTTTCTTGTAAAAAGGATTATTTAGAACGTACTCCTGGGGTTGCCATCAGTGAGGATGAAATTTTTGCCGACCCGGCATTGGCTGCAAGATTTGCCGATAATGCCTATAATTATGTAATTACCAAATACGTACGTTTTAACGATCACCGTGGTTGTACGGCTCAGGCTTCTGATGAGGCTGTTTCAGGCAACTCAGAAGGATCTGTAACTTCTTTAAACAGGGGTTTATATCATGATCATTCTAACGGTCCATCGTTAAACGATATTTATGGTGTTTGGAAATTGATGTACGCCGGTATTGCCGTACAAAATAAAATGTTGGCCAGGATAGGAGAGGTACCTCCATCTCCGAATGCTTCCGTTCCGATTTTTGATGCAAAACGTGTTGAAGGTGAAATGCGTTTCTTACGTGCACTTTCTTATTTCGAACTAAGCAAAAGATTTGGCGGTGTGCCCATTATAGATAAGGTTTATGCGGTTACCGATGATATGAACAGTATCCCAAGAAGTTCTTTTGCCCAGGTAACAGAATTTATCCTGAAAGATATCGAGGTTGCCCTTACTAAATTAGGTACTGATGCTGATTATGGCGCTTCTAATTATGGCCGTCCAACGCTTGGTGCTGCGCTGGCTTTAAAAGCACGCGTGTTATTGTATGCTGCAAGCCCGTTAAATAATCCGAATAACGATAAAACCAAATGGCAGGCTGCTGCCACTGCTGCTGCTGAAGTAATGAAAGGTACTGATGGTTTAGCTAAACAAACTTATTCGCTGCAGGCTACTTACGCCGATTTATTAAATCTTCCCAACTCAACAGAATATATCATGATGAGGATTAAAGGGCCAACCCCTTTAGCTGGCGAGATGATGCAGGATTTTTCGATGTCGCCTGGTTCTGGTGGTGCACAAGGACAAATGAACCCTACGCAAAATCACGTAGATATGTACGAAATGGCCAATGGTAAAGCCATTACCGATCCTACCTCTGGTTACGATCCGCAAAAACCTTATCTAAACCGCGAACCACGTTTTTATAATAACATTATCTATAACGATTTAGCCTGGCAGGGTAGGAAAATTGAAATGTGGACCACCACAGATGCTACCGGTAAAACAGTATATAGTAAAGATTACAGTACAACCATTACTTACACTGCAACACGCTATTATTGCAAAAAATACTGGCCAGAAGTATACAGGACCGTTGGTGGAAGTACAACTTTATTGAACTACCTCTATTTCCGTTATGGCGAAATATTGCTAAACTATGCCGAAGCACAGAATGAAGCTGTTGGTCCTGATGCAAGTGTTTATGCACAGCTTGTGGCCCTTCGTAAACGCGCAGGGATTGCCCAGGGTGCCGGTACTAATGGTTACGGACTTAAAGATAACATGACTCAGGACGAAATGAGAGCCGTTATCAGACACGAACGCGCTATAGAACTGGCTTTCGAAGATCATCGCTGGTATGATATTATGCGTTGGAAAATTGGTGCACAAACCATTGCCGTTCCGATGAAAGGGATGGATGTAGTAAAAAACACCAATGGAAGTTTTACCTATACCCCGATTGTACTCAGCTCAACTTTCCAAAAAAGCTGGACAGAGGCACAAAATCTTTATCCAATCCCCAGAGCTGAAATTTACAAAAGTAAAGGGGCTTTAACTCAAAATCCGGGTTGGGAATAGTTGATTTAATCACATAACGCTAAAAGATTTTCAAAATGAAATTTATAAAATCAAAATATATTATATGTCTCTTATTCATGATGGCTGGAATGCTGAGTGTTTATGGGCAAAAACCTGATGAAAAGTTAACCGTAACAGGGAAAGTGGTAGATCAGGATAAAAAACCGCTTCCTGGCGTAGCCATTTCCCTTCAGGAAGATAAAACCAACAAAGCGGTTTCTACCGGAACAGATGGTACCTTTTCAATAGAGGCAACAAGCAGCGATGTATTGGTATTTAAGTTTGTTGGTTATGGAACAATATTAAAGCCAGCAGCAGAAATAAGTAAAGCTGATGTGATTTTAACCAAATCTTTGGTTGATGCCGGCGATGATGATTTGGTATATATCCCTTTTGGGGTAAGAAAAAGAAGAGAAGTTACCGCAACCATCAGTACCATCAGGGCAGAAAATCTGCCTCAGATTCCATCATCTTCATTAACCAATGTTTTTACCGGCAGGTTAGCTGGCCTGGCCGTATATCCCAGTGGTTCACAGCAACCAGGATATGATGCATCCAGCTTTTTGGTTAGGGGACGCTCATCTTACAACAGCAATCAGGAACCTTTAGTATTGGTTGATGGTATCGAAAGAGACTTTACCTCCATGGATTTAAATGAAATTGAAAGCGTAAGTGTTTTAAAAGATGCCGCAACATTGGCCTGGTATGGAATGTATGGCGGCAACGGTGTAATTTATGTAAAAACACGCCGTGGCAGTGCAACTTCTACCAAAGTAAGTTTCGATGCACAGGCCGGTTTACAGGCTCCATTACAGATTACAGCTCCCCTGGATGCTTACTCTTACGCAACACTTTATAATGAAGCTTCTATCAACAGTGGTGGTACAACAGTTTACAGCCAGGAGGCTTTACAGGCTTATCAAACTGGTTCCGACCCGATAAAATATCCGAACAACAACTTTGTAAGAGATTTTACCAAAAGGGTAGCACCTACACAACGTTATGTTGCTTCGGTAACCGGTGGTAATGCATTTATTAAGTATTACACCGTATTAAGTGCTTACCAACAAGGTGGTTTTTACAAAGGTGGAAATAGTGAAACTTATGATGCCAATACCGATTTTAGCCGTTATAACCTGCGTACCAATTTAGATCTTCACGTAAACAAAAATTTAGATGTAGCCCTGGATATTGGTGGCAGGATCACTAACCTTACCTTCCCTAATGCAGGTACAGGTACCTTTTTAACCGCAGTATACGCTACACCTGCAAATGCTTTCCCTATTTTAAATCCCAATGGATCGTATGGCGGAACGTCAGTTTATCAGCAAAGTAACCCATTGGCCATGATGCAATCGAGAGGTGCAAGTACCGATTTAATGCGGAACATGATTGCAACCATCAGTGCCCGCCAAAAAATGGATGGCATTTTAAAAGGCTTATCAGGCGAGGTTTTTTATGCTTACGATATTGCAGGTTTATACCGTTCAGGTTTTGCTGAAACTTATGCAACCGCAGTGCTCAATGCTGATGGAACTTATTCGCCATTTGGTACAGCAAGTAAGGTAAATTATCAAGGCAATGTATTTTCTGGTAACGTTAAAAAAAGTGAATTTTGGGCTGGTTTAGATTACAACCGTACTTTTGGTAAACACGATATTAAATTCTCAACAAGGGTTTCGAGGGCAAATTTATCTTCTTTCGGAAGTTTGGATGTTCGCAGAGAAGGTTGGTCTAACCGTTTGTCATATAATTTTATCCAACGTTATTTTGTTGATGTAACGGCTAATTATTCAGGTTCAGAGAATTTTGCGCCTGGCAAAAGATATGGTTTTTTTCCTGCTGCATCAGCCGGGTGGATCATTTCTGATGAAAGTTTTATGAAAGGATCAGGCAGTTTCTTAGACCTGTTAAAAATCAGGGGTTCTTATGGCTTAGTGGGTAACGATGCCATTGGTTCGGCCAGAAGATTTGCCTTTAACGATTTCTACAGTAGAAGTACAACCGGTTATAATTTCGGTACTGCTTTTACCGGAGCGACTGGTACCGGCCAACTGGCTTTGGCTAATCCCGATTTAACCTGGGAGAAAGCCTATAAAACCAGTGTCGGTTTCGATGCCAGGTTATTTAAACAATCATTATCCATCAGTGCCGATTATTTTTACGAAGACAGGAAAGATTTAACCACAGCTTCATTATTACCAAGTTTGCTTGGCCAGAGTTTAATTTATGTTAATGAAGGAGAAGCGGAGTATAAGGGCTTTGAAACGGGTATAAACTACAATAAAAAAATAGGCGAAGTAAACCTGAATGTTTTTGGAAACTTTACCTATAACGTAAGTAAAATCATTGCCATAAACGAAGGAGCCGGTTTACCGGCTTACCAAAAACAATTAGGACACCCAATTTCGAGTGTAATTTCGCCTGCGGCAACCGCAACTACTGCAGCGGGTTATATTTCTACCATGTTAATATCCAATGGCATTTTCCAATCACAGGCCGAGATTGATGCTTCACCTAAACAGATGTTGTCAGGAGCAGTAAAACCTGGTGATATCAAATATGTTGATCAGAATGGTGATGGCTTGATTAACGATCTTGACAGGGTAAGAACCGATTTCAACTTTGTACCAAAAGCATTCTTTGGTTTCGGTGCTTCAGTATCCGTTAAAAATTTCGATCTGAATTTCTTGTTCCAGGGTACCAGCGGCCGTTCTATAACCATTCAAAATTTGGTTAACTCTGGTAACGCCAATAATGGTTACTTAAGCCAGTTCAGTGTAGACAGGTGGACACCAGGCAATACAAATGCCCCTTATCCAAGGTTATTATTAACTGATCGGGGTAACAACACAGCCAATTCTGACTTCTGGATCCGCTCTGGCGATTACATCAGGTTAAAAAATGTTGAATTGGGTTATTCATTATCGCCGGCGTTTATCAAAAGGTTAAAAATCTCACAGCTTCGTTTTTATGTGGGTGGATTAAACCTGTTAACCTTTGATAAGCTTGGCGATCTGCCAATCGATCCTGAATTGCCCGAATCGGGATACAATGCTTCATATCCTTATATGAAAATTTATTCGCTGGGGTTGAACCTGAAATTTTAAAAGATAAGACAATGAAACCATCATGATTTTACAACTTTATAATAAGATATGCTTAAAATCATGATAGCTTCATCACCGTTGAAATAAATAAAAAAGATGAAAAAAAATATATTTTATCCAATCCTGGTCTTTGTGATTTTACAGGCAGCAGGATGTAAAAAATCAGACTTTCTTCAAGATGGATCTTTTAGTGGGACTAATGATATTACCGAAGCACAATTATGGGCAAATCCCGACTATGCCAGGAATTTTTTAAACAATGTATATGCTGTTGTTTCTGACCGATATAACCTCGGCGATGGCGCATTGCTGGCATCAGGAACTGATGAAGCCGTAAATTCCAACCTAAATGCATCAATTTCGACTATAAATAATGGTACCTGGAGTCCGGTTAGAACCTTTGATGATGTTTACGTAGATATGTATGTAGGCATTAGAAAAGCCAATATGTTCCTCGAAAAGGTAGATGGTAGCGCAATTGTTCCAATTGACGAGGTATTGCCTGCTAACGTGGCTGAAAACCAGACTTACGCTTCGCAGATCGAACGTTTAAAAGGTCAGGCTTATTTTTTAAGGGCACTTTTCGAATTCGAACTGCTTAAACGTTACGGCAGCTTCGCGATTGTAACTAAAACCCTAACCATTAACGATAAACTGGATTTACCAAGAAATACTTTCGATCAATGTGTCGCACAGATTTCGGCAGATTGTGAAGCCGCGATATCCAGATTACCGCTTTCACCATTGGAGTGGAATACAACCAACCGCGGTAGAGCTACACAGACTTCGGCCATGGCACTTAAATCAAGGATGTTATTATATGCAGCTAGTCAGCAATATAACCCAACAAACGATGTCACCAAATGGCAGGCAGCCGTTGATGCGGCCAAAAGGCTGATGGATACCGGCAAACACGGTATTTACACCTCTTATCCAAACCTTTGGTTGTGGAATGTATCTGGAGCAGCATATAACACTGAAGTTATTTTTGCCACACAAACACTCAATACCAATTCTATCGAAAGCACCAATGCACCTGTAAGTTATGATGGTGCAACCGGCCGTACCAATCCAACGCAGGAAATGGTTGATGCCTTTGAAATGAAAACAACAGGAAGGGCTATTACCGATGCCAGTTCGGGCTATGTGGCAACAAACCCTTATGCTAACCGCGATCCAAGGTTAGGTTTTACCGTGATATTCAATACCGCTTCAGTACAGCCTGTTGTAGCGGCCAACAATTTTAAAGGTAAACCTGTAGAAACTTTTGTGGGTGGTAAAGATGGTTTAGGACTTAATGTTAATGCCACTAAAACGGGTTATTACATGCGTAAATATTTAAGTGAAAGTGCTGTTTGGACAGGTACAGCGACAAATATTCGTCGTCCCTGGATCCTGTTCAGGTATGCAGAAATACTCTTAAATTATGCTGAAGCATTAAATGAGGCACAAGGAGCAGCTGCACAAACTGAAATATTAAGGGTATTAAATTTAATCAGAGATAGAACTGGTGTTAAAATGCCTCTTTTGCAAACTACAAATGCGGCCGGTAACGGTTATGTAGCACCAACAAAAGATGAGCTTCGTAAAAGAATCCATAGCGAACGTAGGGTAGAACTGTGTTTCGAAGAGCACCGTTTTTACGATGTGCGTAGGTGGAAAGAAGGGGAGACTACATTTAACAAACCGGTTACAGGTATGCGAATTGTTCAGTTAACGCCAACCACTTTTAGCTATACACCATTTACGGTAGAAAACAGGGTGTTTGCTGCGAGAAATTATCTTTATCCGATTTCACAATCAGAATTAAACAAAGCTCCGGGCCTGGGACAAAATCCCGGATATCAATAAAAACCAGATTTTGCTCAAATTTAGGCGGGCGGTAGAAACACCGTCCGTTAATTAATTGTTAGTTTTGAAACGATCAATTAATAAATATTAAAACTTAAGTTATGCTGAAAACAACCTATAGCGTATTTTTAATCTGCTTTTCGCTCCTTTCATCAATCAGTTACGGTCAGGTTACCGCTATACAGAACATTCAGGGCCGGAAAATCCAGAGCCTTAATGGAAAATGGAATTATATTGTCGATCCTTATGAAAACGGTTATTATGATTATCGTCACGATCCATTCGATCAGTCGAAAACCGGAACCGGAGGTTACTATGATGATAAAGTTCAGAAAGATAAGTCAGAACTGATTGAGTACGATTTCGATCATTCGCCGCAAATGAATGTTCCGGGCGATTGGAACTCGCAATCAGAAAAATTAGAACTTTACGAAGGCAATGTTTGGCTGCGCAAAAAGTTTGATGCAAAACCTGAAAAAGGAAAAAAATATTTCGTGTACTTCGGGGCAGTAAATTACGAAGCCCATGTTTACCTTAACGGTAAAAAACTGGGTGTACACAAAGGCGGTTTTACGCCCTTCCAGTTCGATGTAACCAATAATTTAAAAGTTGGCGAAAACTCCATTGTGCTTAAAGTTGATAATATCCGTAAGCAGGATGAAATTCCAACCGTAAATACCGATTGGTGGAATTACGGCGGTATTACGCGTGATGTTTTTTTAGCCGAATTTCCTGAGCATTTTATCAGTGATTATAAACTTCAGCTCGTTAAGGGAAACAATAACCTGTTGAATTTTTCGGTAAAACTTGCTGATGCAACCGCTGGACAGGAGATTACTTTATCTATCCCAGAGTTAAAGCTGGAAAAGAAATACAAAACAGACTCGGAAGGCAAAATTGCGGATGAATTTACCTGGAATAATTTAAGCCTGTGGTCGCCAGAAACGCCAAAATTATATGCGGTAAATATTAAAACCGATAAAGAAAATATTGATGATAAAATTGGTTTCAGAACCATTCAGGTTGATGGCGATAGCATCCTGTTAAATGGTAAATCTGTTTTTTTAAGGGGAATATCACTACATGACGAAAACCCTCTTTTGGCTGGTCGTTTACGCTCAGAAGGCGATATGCGCATGATGTTGCAATGGGCAAAAGATATGAACTGCAACTACGTTCGCCTGGCACATTACCCGCATAACGAAGAAATGATCCGCCTGGCTGACGAAATGGGCCTGTTGGTTTGGGCTGAAGTGCCTGTTTACTGGACCATTAGCTGGACCAACCCGGCAACCTATGCCAATGCAAAAAAACAATTGACTGATTTAATCGTACGCGATAAAAACAGGGCAAGTGTGATCGTTTGGTCGATCGGGAATGAAACCCCGCTTAGCGATGCCCGTTTGAGCTTTATGAGTAATTTGGCAGAGACTGCCCGTTCTTTGGATGATACCCGTTTGGTAGCTGCCGCTTTAGAGGTGCACCGCGAAGGAAACAATATCATTTTAAATGATCCTTTAGGAGAAAAAATCGACCTGGTTAGTTTTAACGAATATGCTGGCTGGTACTGGGGTGGCAATCCATCTGAAATTACGAAATACAATTTCGATATCAAATATAAAAAACCTGTTGTAATTACTGAATTTGGCGGCGATGCTTTGGGCGGTTTCCACGCCGATGAAAATACACGCTGGAGCGAAGAATACCAGGAGGCATTGTACAAAAATCAGATTGCCATGTTAAGTAAAATTGGTGCTTTACGCGGAATGACGCCATGGATTTTAACCGATTTCAGATCACCAAGGAGACAACATCCAATTTATCAGAATTTCTGGAACCGTAAAGGATTGATCAGCGAAACAGGCAAGAAAAAGAAAGCCTTCTTTGTGCTGAAAGACTTTTACGACCAGATGCAGGCCAAATACAAATAAAATATGAACAGATTACAGAAAATTAGTTTCGCTTCGAAAATAATGCTTTCGATGTCGCTGTTAACCCTCTCTTGTGCCAAATACAAGAGCACCAGTATTGATCCCGGGATCTTAATACAGCCCCAAAAGACAGAAGAAATCACCTTACAAAAGAATATGCCATTCCCCATGGGGGCCGCTGTTAATGTAACTCTTTTAAAAAGCAACGCTAACTACCGTAATCTGGTTATTAAAGAATTTAATAGTGTTACGGCAGAAAATGCCATGAAGTTTACCGCCCTACATCCCTCAAAAGATACGTACACCTGGAGCGATGCAGATTATCTGGTCGATTTTGCCGTAGCTAATGGAAAAAGAGTGCACGGACATACCTTAAACTGGTATAAATCACTTCCCGATTGGGTAAATAACTTTCAGGGAACTACAGCCGAGTGGGAAAACCTCTTAAAAACACATATCCAAACGGTTGTGGGTCACTTTAAAGGTAAAGTCGTTTCCTGGGACGTGGTAAACGAAGCGGTTAACGAAGACGGTACCATGCGAAACAGCATCTGGGTACAGAAATTAGGGGTAGATTATATAGGTAGGGCATTTCAGTATGCACACGAAGCAGATCCTAATGCTTTACTTTTTTACAATGATTATGGTCATGAATTTGGTCCTACAAAACGTACAGCTATTCTAAATCTGGTTACTGGTTTAAAAAATAAAGGGATTCCAATTGATGGGATTGGCATACAGATGCATACCCGCGTAACCCAAACTGATGCCAATTTAACAGCTGCTATTTCTACTGCAGCAGCAACAGGACTAAAAATCCATATTTCTGAAATAGATATTGCGCTTAATCCCGATAATGTACAGTCGATGACTTACACCACTACTTTAGGTGAGCAACAGGCTGCAAAATATAAAACTATTGTTCAGGCTTATAATGCCATTCCGAAAAGTCAGCAATTTGGGATTACACAGTGGAATGTAACCGATGCCGACAGTTGGATACCATCTAATTATAACCGCCCCGACTGGCCTTTGCCTTTCGATGCACAATATCAAAGAAAAGCAGCTTATCAAGGAATTTTAGATGGAGTTAAATAGCCATACATTAATGAAAAGATATTTACCATTAGCCCTGATTTTAGGAATATCCCTTTCGGCTACAGCGCAGGATAAAAAGATCGAAAAGAAGATCGATTCGGTTTTAAAACTGATGACTTTAGATGAAAAAATCGGCCAGTTGAACCAATATACCGGCGACCGCGATGCAACAGGACCCATTACGAATAATCCAGACAAACTAAAAGATATTCGCGATGGTAAGTTAGGCTCGATGCTGAATGTTCGTGGCGCAAAAGAAACCCGCGAAGTACAGGAAGTAGCCATGCAATCGAGAATGAAAATCCCCTTGTTGTTTGGTTTAGATGTTATTCATGGTTATCGTGTCACCTTTCCTATTCCATTGGCTGAGGCCGCTAGCTGGGATTTGGCAGAAATGGAGAATGCTGCGAGGGTTGCTGCCAGAGAAACCGCTGCCTCTGGTGTCCACTGGACATTTGCACCCATGGTTGATATTGCCCGCGATCCGCGTTGGGGAAGGGTAATGGAAGGGGCAGGAGAAGATACTTATCTGGGTTCTAAAATCGCTTTTGCACGGGTAAAAGGTTTCCAGGGTAAAGGTTTAGGTAACCTCGATGCGGTTATGGCCTGTGCAAAACACTTTGCCGCTTATGGTGCGGCTATTGCCGGGAGAGATTATAATGCGGTTGATATGAGCGAACATACCCTATGGGAAACTTATTTGCCGCCATTTAAAGCTGCGGTTGATGCCGGTGCAGCTACTTTTATGAATTCTTTTAATACCTTGAACGGCATTCCAGCCACTGGAAATACTTATTTGCAACGCGATATCTTAAAAGGACAATGGAAATACCAGGGTTTTGTAGTAAGCGATTGGGGATCGATAGGGGAAATGATTGCCCACGGTTATGCAAAAGATAAAACTGAGGCCGCAGAGCTGGCTATAAAAGCAGGTAGCGATATGGATATGGAAAGCAGAAGTTATTTGCCTAGCCTGGCCAAACTGGTTGCTGATAAAAAAGTATCTGTTGCTTTAATTGATGATGCAGTAAGAAGGGTTTTGCGCAAGAAATTCGAATTGGGTTTGTTTGATGATCCATACCGTTTCAGCAACGAAAGCCGCCAGGAAAAGGAATTGAATTCTCCTGAGAACAGAAAAGCTTCGTTAAAAATGGCCGAAAAAAGTATCGTGTTGTTGAAAAATGATAACCAGGTTTTACCCTTATCTAAAAATTTAAAAAAGATTGCAGTGATTGGTCCATTGGGCAAATCGGAAAAAGATATGCAGGGTTTTTGGTCGATTGCCTGGGAGAAAGATAACCTCGTTTCTTTATACCAGGGATTAAAAAATAAAGTCGGCAACCAAACCGAGCTACTTTATGCAAAAGGTTGTGAAGTGGCTGATTCTTCAAAAACAGGCTTTGCCGAAGCTGTAGAGGTGGCTAAACAAGCCGATGTGGTGATAATGGCCGTTGGCGAAACTTTAGATATGAGCGGTGAGGCAAAAAGTAAAGCCAATATCCATATGCCTGGTGTGCAGGAAGATTTAATCAAAGCAATACAAGCTACTGGTAAACCTGTTGTGGTATTGGTAATGGCTGGTCGTCCGCTAATTTTCAACTGGACAGCAGATCATGTTCCTGCCATTATGTATACGTGGTGGTTAGGTAGCGAGGCTGGTAACGCTATGGCCAATGTACTTTATGGCGATTACAATCCTGCAGGTAAATTACCGATGACATTCCCAAGGGATGAAGGACAGATTCCTTTGTATTATAACTATTTAAGCACTGGCCGTCCGGCTAAAAACGATAAAGATACCCGTTACCGTTCTGCTTATTTAGACATGCCGAACAGTCCGAAATTTGCATTTGGTTACGGTTTAAGCTATAGCACTTTCGATTATACAGATTTAATGGTAAGCAAAACGCAGATGGGTATCAATGATAAAATAACAGTAAGTTTTACTTTAAATAATACTGGTAAATATGCGGGAGAAGAGGTAGTTCAGTTGTATCTGCAAGATAAGTTTGCTTCGGTTGTACGTCCCGTTAAAGAGCTGAAAGATTTTCAAAAAGTAATGTTGAAAGCAGGAGAAAGCAAAACCATCACTTTTTATATCGATAAAGAAAAACTCTCCTTTTATAGTCAACAACTTAAATGGGGTGCCGAACCTGGCGACTTTAAATTAATGATCGGAACTGCTTCGAACAACATAAAATTGGAAAAGGATTTTACGCTAGTTAACTAAGGAATTTTTCCAGGTCGTCATGCTGTCCCGAATATTCGGGATCAGCATCTATCGATGAAGACCCTGAAATAAATTCAGGGTGACGACGCGATTGATAGAATTTTAATGAATTAAATTATTTAGCGAAGAAAAAACTAAACGAATGTTAAAAGCGAAATCACTTTTATTACTATTTATTACCGCAGTTACCGGTCTAAACACCTATGCCCAGGATGCCGGACGGAAAACCATCAGTTTAAACGATCAATGGGAATTTAACAAAGAAAACGGACCTGTTGAAAAAGTGAATATTCCGCATACCTGGAACGATAAGGATGTTTTGGATGATGTAGCTGGTTATTACCGTGGATTGGGGATTTATAAACGTAAGCTCAAACTCGATGAAAGTGCAAAAGGAAAAGCTATCTTTCTGGTGTTTAACGGCGTAGCACAAGAAGCTGAAGTATTAGTTAATGGCAAATCAGCAGCCAAACATATCGGCAGTTACACCCGTTTTATTGTGCCGATTTCTTCATATTTAAACTATAAAGATGATATAATCGAAGTAAGGGCAAATAACCGTTTTAATGAAGATATTCCACCACTCACCGCCGATTTTACATTTTTTGGTGGTTTATATCGAAACGTAACCTTATTGATTACCGAACCGGTTCATTTTTCACAAAAGGAAAATGGAAGTGGAGGTGTCTTCATTACGACTCCGCAAGTTTCAGCTTCAACAGCGAGTGTACAGATTAAAAGTTTTATCGATAATTCTTCAAATACTGCAAAAAAAGTACAGGTTTTAACTACGGTATTCGATGCCAAAGGGAATTCGGTGGCAAATCAAACAGTGGCTGTCAATTTAGGGAAGGGCAATATGCTTGTTATTCAGGATATTAAATCGATTCAAAAGCCTGAATTATGGTCGCCTGAAAATCCATATTTGTATCGCATAGTGACTAAAATTATCGATGCTAAAACTAAAGCAGTAATCGATCAGGTTTCCAATCCATTAGGTTTCCGCTGGTTTAAGTTTGATGCCGAGAAAGGATTTTTCTTAAATGATAAACCTGTAAAAATTATCGGTGCCAGCCGTCATCAGGATTATGAGAATAGGGGAAATGCCACACCCGATGCCCTGCAGATTAAAGATATCGAACTGCTTAAGGCTATGGGCGGAAACTTTTTAAGAGTAGCTCATTATCCTCAGGATCCACAGATTTTAGAAGCTTGCGACCGTTTGGGCATTTTAGCTTCGGTTGAAATTCCAGTGGTAAACACCATTACTGAAACGGAAGCTTTTACAACGAACTGTTTGAACATGCAGACCGAAATGATCAAACAGAATTTCAATCACCCAAGTATTATCATTTGGGCCTACATGAACGAGATTTTACTACGCTTAAAGTTTTCTAACGATAAACCCCGTCAACAGATCTATTTTGATCATGTGCGCGAACTTGCCCAAAAATTGGATAGTTTAACCCGTAAACAAGATCCTTCCCGTTATACCCTTTTGGTTAATCATGGTGCATGGGATATTTATAACAAAGTGGGTTTGACAAAAATCCCAATGATTGTGGGTTGGAATTTATATTCTGGCTGGTATTCAGGCGTTCCTGAAGATTTTGCTAAATTTTTAGACCGTCACCATAAAGAATTACCCAATACTCCTTTCATGGTGACCGAATATGGGGCTGATGCCGATCCAAGGATCCATTCTTTTTCGCCTATCCGTTTTGATAAAAGTGTAGAATACGGCATTAAATTTAATCTGGTTTACCTCAATGCCATGCTCAGCAGACCTTTTGTCGCCGGTGGCCAGGCCTGGAATTTAGCCGATTTCAATTCCGAAACCCGCGAAGAAACCATGCCGCACATTAACAATAAGGGTTTATTAACGATTGGCCGCGAGCCAAAAGATACCTATTTCCTTTATCAGGCTTATTTGTTGGGCAAACCCTTTATCAAAATTACCTCTGCACAATGGAAAGATAGAACTGGAACTGCCGATTCTGTGGCGCTAAGCAGTACACAGCCCATTCAGGTGGCAACCAACCTAAAATCGGCAGAACTTTTTTTGAATGGTAAAAGTTTAGGCGTTAAAGAAGCAGTCGACCATATTATCGATTGGCAGGTACCTTTCGTTAATGGTAAAAACCAGTTGCGTGTAGTTTCCAGAGATCAAAATGATCAGGCCGACATTAACTTCCAGTTGCAACCTTTCAAATTTAACGACAGCAATATCCCTTTTAAAAATATCAATGTCCTTTTAGGTTCGAAACGTTTTTATATCGACGAAAAAGAACATCAGCTTTGGATGCCAGATCAACCGTATAAAGCTGGTGCCTGGGGCTGGATAGGTGGCGACCCCTACAAGGGAACTAATAACCGCATTACCTATGGCAGCGATAAGAATATTTTAGGTACCGATAACGATCCGGTTTACCAGACCCAACAGGTAGGTATTAAACAGTTTAAATTCGATGTGCCCGATGGAGAATATGAATTGGCGCTTCATTTTGCCGAACTCGTTGGCGGCGAAACCAAAGAAGCTTTAGCCTATAACTTAGATAATAACCATAAAAAAGAAGTAGAGGAGCAGCGCATTTTTGATGTTTCTATAAACGGAACATCATTTATGTCTAAAGTTAATCTAGCTGCCAATTTCGGTTATACTACCGCAGTAAAGAAAACAACCAGAATTACGGTGCAAAATGGAAAGGGCATTTTAATCGATTTTGATGCCATCCAGGGGAAACCGGTTTTAAATGCTATTCAACTTAGAAAAATCTATTAATCATAACGAGAGAAATGAACCAACTACCGCTGCGTATTTTATCAATCGACGTTTTAAGGGCCATCACCATGTTGCTGATGATCTTTGTAAACGATGTTGCCGGCGTTTCGAATATTCCACAATGGATTGAGCATACGCCAGCCAATGTAGATGGAATGGGTTTTTCAGACCTCATTTTTCCGGCATTTTTGTTTATTGTAGGCCTTTCATTGCCATTTGCCATTCAGAGTAGAAAAGATAAAGGTGCGGGGCTGTTTTCTATTTCAGCTTACATCATCTTAAGGGCATTAGCCTTGATTGTGATGGGCTTTTTTCATGTTAACTTAGAAAATTACGATCACCACTCGGCTTTATTGCCGTATCCGGTTTATACCATTCTCATCACCATTGCTTTCTTTTTAGTGTGGCTAGATTATCCTCAAAACCTCTCGAAGGTTAAAAAGAACGGATTTATTGGCTTAGGTATTTCGCTCATTGTTGTGTTGGTATTGCTGTATAAAGGTGGTTCAGTAGCGCATCCTGAAGGCTTAAAGCCACATTGGTGGGGGATTTTGGGAATCATTGGTTGGGCTTATCTGGTTTCGGCGTTAGTATACCTTTTTGCTAAAGGAAACCTGTTTATACTCATGCTCGCTTTTGTTGTATTTGCAGCCATTAACATTACTACACATACTGGCGTTTTTACCCATCGCTTATGGATTATCGGCGATGCTTCTTCTATTGTCCTCCTGTTAGGCGGCGCATTGATCACTTCGATGTACAAAAAACTGATCGGGACTAAAAAATACCTCGATTTTTGGATATTGATCAGTTTCTATGGTTTATTATCTTTTGCTTTTGGCATGTTTATCAGGCCCTATGCCGGTGGAATTTCTAAAATTTATGCCACCCCAGCCTGGGTATTTGTATGCATGGGCATTACCATCCTGGTTTTCGAATTATTGATCTACCTGATAGATATCAAACAGAAAAAAGATTGGTTTAAACTCATTAAACCTGCCGGTACCAGTACCTTGACGTGCTACCTCATTCCTTATTTGTTGTATGCGCTTTTTAGTTTAGTTCATTTTCATTTTCCGCATTTCCTGAGTTCAGGCATTGGAGGAATCCTCAGGTCTTTTTTGATGGCATTTTTGGTGATCGGGATTGTCTACTTTTTAGAGAAGAAAAAATTGCGTTTAAAAGTTTAATTTTCAAAAATTTATGTTGAAGTTATTTAGATATATAGTCTTATTTATTACGTTGTTTAACAGTCAGTTATTGTTTGCTCAGCAATCAATCCGCTTAAATAATAACTGGGAATTTTTAAAGCAAGGTTTAGGGGGAATATGGGAGGCCGTTCGCCCGGTTGGTGTTGGTAATCCGGAAGCTGTACCACTATGGCAGAAAGTGAGTCTGCCTCATTGTGTTAATGCCGAAGATGCGGTAGATCCTGACGTAAATTATTATCAGGGACCTGCCTGGTACCGTACACAGCTTAAAATTGAAAATCCTTACCAAAACGGCAGAACGATCTTGCATTTCGAAGGTGCCGGACAAAAAACAGAAGTTTATGTCTATACCACCAAGGTAGCAGCTCATGTAGGGGGCTATGACGAGTGGACAGTTGATATTACCGATGCTGTTGCCGCTTTCCAGAAAACGGATGTTTATCAAAAACAGTTTAAGGGTAAAGTTCCGGTTTCAGTACGAACGGATAATTCAAGAGATCTTGAAATGATCCCTTCTGATTTATCAGATTTTAACGTTTACGGAGGTATTTACCGTTACCTCAATCTCGTTTATGTGCCACCACTTTCGGTTGATAAGCTATTTGCCAAAGCTGAAGTTGATGCGCAGGGTAAATTGGGTAAATTGTCTGTTAAAGCCCGCTTGTACAATCCCATTGGGCTTAAAGAGGCTACCATTCAGTTGAAATTGATTGATGCCGTTGGAAAAATTGTAAGTAAAACAGAGAAAAAACTCAACGATTTATCTGCTGATATTGATTTATGGTCGCTCGAAATTAAAAAACCTCAGTTATGGTCTACCGAAAAACCTGTGCAGTATCGTTTGCAATATGAAGTAATTTCTTCAGCAGGCAATTATAAAGGAGAAGAAAAAATTGGTTTCAGGCACATTGATTTTGTAGAAAAAGGGCCCTTTAACCTGAACGGAAAACGTTTATTGTTGCGCGGAACACACCGTCATGAAGACCACGCAGGCGTAGCAGCGGCAATGACTGAAGGGATGATCCGCGAGGAAATGCAGATGATGAAAGATATGGGGGTTAACTTTATCCGCCTGGGGCATTATCAGCAATCGCGCATTGTTTTAAACCTTTGCGATAGTTTAGGGATTCTGGTTTGGGAAGAAATTCCATGGTGCCGCGGTGGCCTTGGTGGCGAGGTATACAAACAACAGGCCCGCAGAATGCTTACCAATATGGTTGAGCAGCATTATAACCATCCAGCCATTATCATTTGGGGTATGGGCAATGAAAACGATTGGCCGGGCGATTTCCCTGAATTTGATAAGGAAAAGATCAGGACTTTCATGAAAGAACTGAACGATCTCTCGCATAAACTGGATAAATCACGGTATACTGCCATTCGCCGCTGCGATTTTTGCAGCGATATTGTAGATGTGTATTCTCCTTCCATTTGGGCAGGTTGGTACCGTGGCGCTTATACCGATTACAAAAAAGTATCAGAAGATGAATTTGCGAAGGTAAAACGCTTTTTACATGTAGAATGGGGCGGAGATAGCCATGCGCTACGCCACTCAGAAAATCCGGATAAAGCCTTGAGTAGGATTAAAACCGGAGGCAGTGCCGATGAAAGGGCAGGTGATGCCTCATTATATGGCGGTGCAGCAAGGATTTCCAAAGATGGCGACTGGAGCGAATCATACATCACCAATTTAATCGATTGGCATTTAAAAGAGCAGGAAACCATGCCCTGGTTAAGTGGTACGGCTTACTGGCCATTCAAAGATTTTTCAACTCCTGTTCGTCCCGATAATCCGGTTCCTTACATGAACCAGAAAGGCGTGGTAGAAAGGGATTTTACCAAAAAAGAAGCTTATTATGTTTTCCAGTCGTATTGGACGGATAA
Source organism: Pedobacter sp. W3I1 (assembly GCF_030816015.1). Classification (NCBI taxonomy): domain Bacteria; kingdom Pseudomonadati; phylum Bacteroidota; class Sphingobacteriia; order Sphingobacteriales; family Sphingobacteriaceae; genus Pedobacter; species Pedobacter sp. W3I1. The sequence goes on along the minus strand of NZ_JAUSXN010000001.1, from coordinate 3,707,698 downwards.
ACCAATGGTTCACATTTACGGCCATACCTGGCCAATCCGTTGGGGCGATGAAGGTGAAGAGAAAATGGTAAAAATTTATTCTAACTGTGCGGAAGCCGAAATTTTCTTAAATGGTAAAAGCTTTGGTAGTAAAAAACGCAATAGTCAGGATTACCCGGCAGCGGGTTTGCGCTGGAATCTTCCATTCGTGAAAGGCGAAAACACGGTTAAGGTTATTGCAAAAAAGGGAAAAGAGACGGTAACTGATGAAATAAAATTTACCTATCAAACCGAAAAGTGGACAAAGCCTGCTAAAATGGAATTGAAAAAGATCGGTCAGCAAGGCGATGTGGCAACCATAGAAGTAAAGCTTTTAGATGCCAATGGAGTTCAATGTCTGGACGCAATTAACCTGGTCACTTTTGGTTTAACTGGCGATGGTAAATTAATTGATAATCAGGGTACTTCTTCAGGTTCTCGTAAAGTACAAGCTTATAATGGGAGGGCAACAATTAAAGTAAATTTAAATAAAGGACAAAGTACAGTATCCGTTATTTCTGAAGGTTTAAAAACAGTTTTTACGACTTTATAATAGCTAACCAAATATATAACCAATGAAAAAAATCATCTCTTATGTCTTATTAGTGTTGTTCTGTTTTAGCGGAACGGCCTTTGCATCACCCGTACCCAAGGATAAGCTCAGGGTGTCGGATTTAAAAAAGGATGCTACAGCTTTGTTAAAAAAGCAGATTTTAGCCGAAGCTGCCTGGGCCATGCAACAAAAACCCATCACGGTTACCGCTTCATCTTCGCCAAGAAGTGCAGGTGGTAAGCACGATTTCTTTTCCGAAGCCGATTATTTCTGGCCCGATCCTCAAAACCCTGATGGCCCGTACATCAATAGGGATGGATTAACCAATCCTGATAACTTTTTAGCACACCGTAAGGCAATGGTCCGTTTTAGTAAAATTATAGGTGCGCTAGCCTCTGCCTACAAAATTACAGGTAATGAGAAATATGTTAAAGAAGCTGTTAAACATTTTCAAGCCTGGTTTATCAATTCAGAGACATTGATGAATCCTAATCTATTGTTTGCACAAGCGGTAAAAGGTAAATTTACAGGTCGTAATTATGGTATTATCGATACTATTCATTTAATGGAGGTGGCTCAAGGTGCATTAATAATGGAAAAAGCAAAAGCATTTGATAAAAATACCGCGAAAGGCGTAAAAAAATGGTTTGCCGATTATACTTTATGGCTAAACACCAGCAAACCAGGTATTCAGGAGAAAACAGTAAAGAATAACCACGCCACTTGTTGGGCCATGCAGGTGGCTTCATTCGCCCGGCTTTGCGGAGATGAAAACATGCTTGATTCGTTACGAACCAGTTTTAAAACCATCCTTTTGCCAAACCAAATGGGTATTGATGGTAGTTTTCCATTAGAAATGGCCAGAACGAAACCTTATGGTTATTCGATTTTTAATCTTGATGCCATGACCATGCTTTGCCAGATCTTATCGACACCAAAAGATAACCTCTGGAATTTTGAAACAGCTGATGGTAAATCCATAAAAAAAGGATTAATCTATTTATATCCGTTTGTTGCCGATAAAAGCAAGTGGACCTTAAAACCTGATGTGATGTATTGGGAGAACTGGCCGGTAGCACAGCCCTTTTTATTGTTTGGTGCAGTACAATACAATCAAAGCAATTGGTATCAAACCTGGGTAAAATTAGACCATCATCCTCAGGTAGAAGAAGTAATTAGAAATTTACCTATCCGTAACCCACTAATCTGGTTATAATATGAACTTAAAAATAACAATAACGGCGCTAAGTGTATTGTCTTTCAGTATAGTAAAGGCACAAAAAACAGATGTTAAAAAAGCATTTGCATCAGCAGCGAAACAAACAGAAGTATTGATCAGGAATGTAGATTCGGCCAGAAAAGTAAAGCCTAATCTGGTTTCACCACGAACTGTAGAAAACGGACAGTTTAAAATGGTGGGATCAAAAGACTGGACCAGCGGCTTCTTTCCTGCAGAATTATGGTATTTCTATCAGTACACCAAAGATAAAAAATGGCTCAATCTGGCCAAAAAATATACCGAAGACATTAAAAAAGAACAATTTAATCGCGGAACGCACGATTTAGGCTTCATGATCTATTGTCCGTTTGGTAATGGATACCGTTTAACCCGTGATCCTGCTTATAAATCGGTCATTATTCAAGCGGCCAAATCATTATCAACCAGGTTTAATGCTACTGCAGGCGTAATCAAATCATGGGATCATAATGGCGATAAGTGGAAATATCCGGTAATTATCGATAACATGATGAACCTGGAGCTGTTATTCGAAACGACCAAACTAACAGGCGATTCATCTTTCTATAAAATTGCGGTAACCCATGCCAATACCACAATGAAGAATCATTTCAGGCCTGATTTCAGTTCCTATCACGTAATCGATTACGATACTTTAACAGGCAATGTGCGCCAGAAATTAACCGCACAAGGTTACGCTAATGAATCGGCCTGGGCACGTGGACAAGCCTGGGCGTTATATGGTTATACCATGTGTTATCGTGAAACTAAAAACAAGGCATATCTAGCTCAGGCTGATGGTGTTGCTGGTTTTATCTTAAACAATAAAATTACGCCAGCCGACGGGATTCCGTATTGGGATTATAACGATCCGAAGATCCCCGAAGCATCCAGAGATGCCTCTGCTGCATCAATTACAGCTTCTGCACTTTACGAATTGGCAAAGTACAGCACCAATGGGAAAAAATATAAAGCCGCTGCCAATAAAATCTTAAATTCACTTAGCACAAAGTACACCAGTAAAATTGGCGCAAACTATGGCTTTATTTTAGAGCACAGCACAGGGCATCGTCCGGCGAAATCTGAAATTGATGTGCCGATTAATTATGCAGATTATTATTATTTAGAGGCTTTGCTAAGAAGTAAAAATTAATGAATCGTATATTAAAGCTATTTATAGGTGCAACTCTTGTTGCCGGCATACTATTGGGCATGCGGCCAGATCGTTTACCGAAAAGGAAAGTGGTTATTGGTTATGTTGGCGGTTATAAGGGTTTGATTGATGTGCGTAAAATTTCTGCAGAGAAACTCACTCATATTAATTATGCTTTTGTAGACGTAAAAAACAACCGTGCTTTTTTACATCGCGAAGCGACTGATACCGTTAATTTTCAGCAACTCAATCAACTTAAACTTAAAAACCCTGAACTGAAAATTCTGATTTCTATTGGTGGATGGGCCTGGAGTGAAAATTTTTCAGATGCTGCACTGAGCGATACCTCGCGTAAAGCTTTTGCCGAAAGCGCTGTTAAAATTATAGAAAAATTTAAGCTGGATGGGGTAGATATTGATTGGGAATATCCTGGCATTGCAGGTGAAGAAGGTAACGTTTTCAGACCGGAGGACAAACAGAACTTTACCTTGATACTGAAAGAACTCCGTTTGGAGCTGGATAGTTTGGAAAAGAAATCTCAAACTAAAAAGCTGTTAACTATAGCGGTTGGTGGTTTTACCAATTTTATCCGACATACTGAAATGGATAAAGTACAGCAATACCTGGATTTTGTAAACCTGATGACCTACGATTTCTATAATGGCGATTTTGCAGGGCATCATACCAATCTTTATAACTCAAAAAGCCACCCGGCAGAGAATTTTGCAGATAAAACCTTTCGCTGAGTTTGCAGCTGCAGGCGTTCCTGCTGATAAATTGGTAATGGGAATTGCTTTTTACAGTCGCGCTTTCACCCTTAAAGAAAGTGCTAAAAATGGCTTAGGCGATTCTGTTTTAAACAGCAGGTACGGAAAAGGGTATACTTTTTTGAAAGATAGCCTGATCAATCAGAAAGGCTTTAAGAAATATTACGATAAAGACGCTAAAGCTTCTTATCTCTATAATGAAGCAAGTCGTGAATATATGACTTACGATGATGAAAGATCGGTAAAGGCAAAATGCGAATATGTATTGAAAAACAACATGGCTGGAGTGATGTTTTGGGAATACGATTCTGATTTAAATGGCTATTTACTCCATCAGATCAATAAAAGTTTAAAATGATAACAATGAAACAAAATCTAAGCATCCTATTGGTTTTGGCAACGGCATTTCATGTGGCTGCCCAGAACAAAAAAGCAGTTAAGCCGGTGCAAACTTATACTGTTGCCAACAAAAAAGTAACAGTTTATACCACAGCAGAGAAATCTGAATACCGCATCAGTAAAACCGAAACCTTAAGTTTTGCTGAGCATAAGCAACCTTTTGAAACAGAGCCTTGTATTTTTGTAGATCCAACTGTAAAATATCAAACCCTGGTGGGCATTGGGGGCGCTTTAACTGATGCTTCGGCAGAAACATTTGCAAAGCTATCCAGGAAAAGTCAACAGGAACTTTTAACGGCTTATTACAGTCAGGATAAAGGTATTGGCTATACTTTGGCACGTACCAATATTGCCAGTTGCGATTTTTCGAGTGGTAGTTACACTTATGTGCAGGACAATGATAAAGCACTTAAAACTTTTAGCGTAGCGCACGACCAGGAATTTAAAATTCCTTTGATTAAACAAGCAATCTCTGCATCGGGCGGTAAGCTGCCTTTGTTTGTAAGCCCGTGGTCGCCACCCGCATGGATGAAAGATAACAACAGTTTAATTCAGGGCGGACATTTATTGCCTGCTTACCGCCAAAGCTGGGCCAATCATTATGTGAAATTCATCAAAACTTACGAGGCTATGGGTATTCCCGTTTGGGGTTTAAGTGTTCAGAACGAACCGATGGCTAAACAGAAATGGGAATCCTGTGTATTCACTGCCGAAGAAGAACGCGATTTTATTAAAAATTTCTTAGGTCCAACCTTACAGAAATCAGGTCTTGCATCAAAAAAACTCATAGCGTGGGACCATAACCGCGATCAGATTTTCCAGAGGGCCAGCACCATTTTAAATGATAAAGATGCCGCTAAATATGTTTGGGGCATTGGCTTTCACTGGTACGAAACATGGACGGGCAGCGGAATGCAGTTTGGTAATGTGAAACAAACACACGAAGCTTATCCGGATAAAGCTCTGATCTTTACCGAAGGATGTAAAGAAAAATACGATGTAAATAAACTGGATGACTGGACTTTGGGCGAGCGTTACGGTTACTCCATGATTAACGATTTTAATGCCGGAACTGCTGCCTGGACGGATTGGAATATTCTTTTAGATGAGAAGGGTGGACCGAACCATGTAGGTAATTTCTGTTTTGCTCCCGTACATGCCGATACAAAGAATGGTAAATTAATTTATACGAATGCTTATTATTATATGGGGCATTTTTCTAAATTTATCCGCCCGGGAGCTAAAAGAATAGGATCAGCTTCCAGTCGTGATAAACTGCAGTCAACAGCTTTTTTAAATACCGATGGCAAGTTGGTTGTAGTGGTAATGAATCAATCGGATGATAAATTAAAATACAGTTTATGGATTAAAGGTGAGGCCGCAACAACAACCAGTTTGCCACACTCCATCACAACATTAGTAGTAGAATAAACTTAAAAAGAACTAAACAAATGGTAAAAGAAGTAGAAAGCCTGTTTTCGCTAAAAAACAAGGTTGTAGTAGTTACAGGAGCTACAGGTGTTTTAGGCGAGGCTTTTGTTAACGGTTTGTGCACTGCAGGTGCTACAATCGTGGTAATAGGAAGAAACGAAGAAATAGCCAAACAAAGAGCAACAGAGGTAATTGAGGCCGGTGGTAAAGCAATTTACATTATTGCTGATGTACTGAATGAACAGCACCTGATTGATGCAAATGCAATCATTATTAAAACTTTTGGCCGGATTGATGCATTGGTAAATGCGGCAGGTGGCAATGTGGCCGAGGCGGTAGTTCAACCCGGTGGTGATATTTTCGACCTTAATGTTCCGGCTTTAAAACAGGCTTTCGATTTAAACCTGTTCGGAACGATTATGCCAACGCAGATTTTTGGTAAAGAAATAGCCAAAAATGGCGGTAGCATCGTGAATATATCATCTGTTTCAGCAACCCAGGCGCTCACCCGTGTATTGGGCTATTCGCTGGCTAAAGCAGCTATTGATAGTTATACCAAATGGATGGCTGTTGAACTAGCCAACCGTTATCAGGATAAAATCAGGATGAATGCCATTGTGCCCGGCTTTTTTATTACCAACCAGAACAGGGCATTACTAACCAATGAAGATGGTTCTTTAACTGCAAGAGGGCAGGCCATTATTTCTAAAACACCATTTAAAAGGTTTGGAGCCCCAGAGGAATTAATCGGCGCTTTAGTATATTTGCTAAGTGATGCCTCTAAATTTGTAAATGGAGAGAATGTTAAAGTGGATGGAGGATTTACAGCATTTTCTGGCGTTTAGTTATCAATGTAATCACATAATCAGTGTAATCAGGCATATATGAAAAAATTAGAACAAACCTGGCGTTGGTATGGTCCGAACGATCCGGTTAGCTTACAAGACGTTAAACAGGCAGGTGCCACAGGCATTGTAACCGCACTGCATCATATTCCGCATGGCGAAGTTTGGCCATTGCACGATATTCAGGAAAGAAAAGCCATTATCGAGGCTTCAGGTTTAACCTGGTCGGTAGTAGAAAGTGTTCCCGTGCACGAAGCGATTAAAACGCGCAGGGCAGATGCCGGGCAATATATCGAAAATTATAAAACCTCATTGCGTAACCTCTCGGCCTGTGGAATTAAGATTGTGTGCTACAATTTTATGCCGGTATTAGACTGGACGCGTACGCAACTGGATTTGGAAATGACCGATGGATCGAAAGCACTTTATTTTAACTGGATCGATCTGGCCATTTTTGATCTTTATATTTTGAAGAGAGAAGACGCAGCAGCAGATTATTCGCAATCTATTTTAGATCGGGCAGCAGCTAAATATGCAACTTTAACAGAACAGGATTTAGTTGACCTTCGCATCAATGTATTAATGGGGATCCCGAACGAAAAAGAAATCGAGCTGGAGACTTTGCGCAATAGTATTAACGAATATAAAGCCATTGGAACACAAGGCTTAAAAGAAAACTTGAAATTTTTCTTATCATCTATTGCTGAAGTTTGTACAGAAGAAGGTATTAAAATGACCATCCATCCTGACGATCCACCTTATGCTATTTTAGGCTTGCCAAGGATTGCGAGTACACTCGATGATTTTAATTATATCATTAAAGAAGTAGATCAGGCTTTTAACGGTGTTTGTTTCTGTACAGGCTCGCTAGGAGCTGGAATGGGGAATAATGCCTTAGAGATCTTTAATGCCGTTAAAGAGCGCGTTTATTTTGCGCATTTGCGTAACGTCAAAAAAGATGAAGATGGCAGTTTTTACGAAGCAGACCATTTAGGTGGTGATGTGAACATGTACGAAATCATGAAAGCATTATCAGAAGAAAATGCACTGCGCGATAAATCAATTCCTTTCCGCCCGGATCATGGTCACCAAATGTTGGATGATTTAGCCAAGGTAACTAATCCGGGTTATTCTGCAATTGGCAGATTAAGAGGTTTAGCGGAGCTTAGAGGATTAGAAATAGGTGTAACAGGGAATTACTAAACAAATTTCCAGGAGAAACACATTTGCGTTCCGTCACCACTCGTTTTGTCATCCTGAGCGTAGTCGAATGATCTTTTTAGCGTTTAATTTACCACAAATGCGCACCGATAAACACTGATTTATTTGTGCGCATTTTTTGTGATGGCTGTGTTTGTGTTTGTATCCTTCTGGCGCCAATCTCCAACCGCTAGACCATTAATCCTGAACTCCCGCAGTTAAATAAGCGGCCGTCACCACTCGTTTTGTCATCCTGAGCGTAGTCGAAGGATCTTTTTAGCGTTTAATTTACCACAAATGCGGACAGATAAACACTGATTTATTTGTACGCATTTTTTGTGATGGCTGTGTTTGTGTCCACCTTTCTCCAACCGCTAAACCATTAATCCTGAACTCCCGCAATTAAATAAGCGGCCGTCACCACTCGTTTTGTCATCCTGAGCGTAGTCGAAGGATCTTTTTAGCGTTTAATTTACCACAAATGCGCACAGATGAACATTGATTTACTTGTGCGCATTTTTTGTGATGGTTGTGTTTGTATCCACCTTTCGCCAACCGCTAAACCATTAATCCTGAACTCCCGCAATTAAATAAGCGGCCGTCACCACTCGTTTTGTCATCCTGAGCGTAGTCGAAGGATCTTTTTAGCGTTTAATTTACCACAAATGCGCACAGATGAACATTGATTTACTTGTGCGCATTTTTTGTGATGGCTGTGTTTGTATCCATCTTTCGCCAACCGCTAAACCATTAATCCTGAACTTCCGCAAGTAAATAAGCGGCGTCACCACTCGTTTTGTCATCCTGAGCGTAGTCGAAGGATCTTTTTAGCATTAATTTACCACAGCATGCGCATAGATAAACACTGATTTATTTGTGCGCATTTTTTTGTTATCCACCTTTCAACAACCGCCAACCGCTTATCGCCAACCGTTATTCTTCACAAATACACACCAATTGCCAAAATTTTAACTCACCTTTGCTTGTGGCTTGAAATTTGAGTCTCTTAAAATTATGGAAAACAGCAATAATCCCATGAAGAAGATCTTAACGCCTTCTGTGGTACACGATGATTTACCTGAGGTTAAAAAGCCTGAACATTTGAGGAAAGTGGCCCCTGATCAGGACAGTACCCTGCCCGAAAACCCTGAAAGAAATTACCACCACGAAGAATTAAAGAGTGTAACTTCCAGTCATGTTAAAATTCGGCATGCCGATGACGACATCTGGAACGGAGAAGACGCTTAATTTAGCATTCGATTAGGCTTTTAGTCTGTTAGTTCTGTGCTTTTGATACGGAGTGGGGGAAAAAATACCGTTTTTTGTCGCCTAAATTAAATTTATTTAGCGCAAATTAAATTTTAATCGCTTCGTTCTTAAATACTTATTTGAAATAGAAAAAGTAGGTTCTAAATAGTTTAAAATATATTTTTACATATTAAATAGAACTTCTATATTTGCAGCTCATTAAAAAATGAGCCTCGGTAGCTCAGCTGGATAGAGCGTCGGTTTTCTAAACCGAGGGTCAGGGGTTCGAGTCCCTTCCGGGGTACATTTAAAGGCTTCTAGTTAATAACTGGAAGCTTTTTTTGTTTCCCATCTATACTGTTCTGTTTCGCATTGGGCGCGCTTGTTTAAAATTATTAATTGATTGATTAGATATCTTGTCGATAATTGATGTTGTAATCTGGTTTGTAGCTTACCTTAACCCCGCCTACTTTGTAAATCTCTGTTTCTTGTACCATTTTGTATCTATTTAAATATGGCACATGTACCAAGCTTTCAACTCAACTAAATCAAGACAGCAACGGAGTAAATGGCCTGTGTGATGACTACGTGAGCGTTTATGCCGGAATTTATCGAGATGTGTTGAGGGGAGAAGCTTAAATTGGTGCGGTAGTTAGATAGAAAGGAATTAATATTTAATTCCTTTCTTCGTTAACATTCAATCTAAGCGCAATTGTAACGTACTCCGAGATAGAATAAATCATATTAACTGACAAACAGTACTTTACCCATTTTTATACTGGATTACAATAAAGTTGTTTATTTTTGTTTATCTAAAAAAACTTTATGCCAAATGAACGCTATCACCAGAGATGGTACTTTCAAGCATTAATATTTCCTTTGTTTGTAACTGTTTTGGGCTCTACGATCTATGATGCTGTAAAAGAGAAACCTTTACTCTTTACACTATCATCTTGTTTGAACTGGATATGGAAAGGTTTGGTATTTATCTTGACAGTAAAAATCGCTCTATATTGGTTTTTAGCTCTGATACTTTTGCTGATTGTTATAATTGCAATTGTTAGCAAATCTAAGCAAGTGTTAGACCCAAAACAGCAATATACTACAGATATTTTTATCAGTTGGCAATGGGAATGGTCTTATAACGGTAGATTCATTAGTAACCTCACTCCACTTTGTCCCTCATGCCACACTATAATGAACTACAGGAACCAAGACTATGATAAGTTTGCTGAGTGTCCCCGATGCAATAAAGCATATGTTCTGCAGAAAAGATATCACACCGATATTGTTCAGTTTGAAGATGACAAGCGAATTGAGATGTTGATTATAGATAATATACGTAAGGGTAACTACAAACATTTCTAACTTTCCGTTGTTAGCTACGATCCCTTTAATCTAATCGATGCAATTATCAAACATTTAATTTGAAGTCTGATAGCTCAAATACTGTTGATTTATCGTAATTGGACTTCCCTAAGTTTAAGTTTAGCACGTTAAGTATAAAGTCCGCTAGTTGATCTTTGGGTTTATTGTCTCCTGGCTGATTTAGCTTTCTATTTACAGATGCGACGAAAAGGTCAACAGCTTGAATAAAAAGATTTTTGCCAGATGCTGCAGCATGGAAATCACCGATGAATAGTCCATCTCGCCCCAACCCTCTAAACCTCTCTTTTATATTTGCCAACTTAACAGCATCACTACCTAAGTCTTCATCATCTATCGTAACATCAAGCTTTCTAGGAAGAGGAGCTCGTCCAGACGTATGCTCATGCTCAACGCCATCGCTTAGTAAATGAAAAGTTAAATCAGTAATAGCGGTTGCTACGTCAGTAAAACCTTTATTCTTAACAACTATCAACTTAAATCCAACCTCAGGGTAAAGTGATAAAAATTTAAGAAAGAAAGATTTATACTGCTCCAAGCTAGACGGACGCATATCCGTGAAATGAAACTCATAGGTGATGCCTGAATGTTTCTTCCAGTCCTTAAGCTCCAAGTCTTTTCTTATATAATCGGGTCCATATCGGAGTAGCCACAGTGAGCCAACCATTAGATACTTATCATTCTTACCACTCTCATCAATGAATACAGAATACAAACCTAAATTATGTGGCTTGTCTTCAATTGCACCTTCTTTCATCTTGTCTTCAAGTGTTCCACGGCGCTTTTTTACTGACGCATCAGCTTGAAACAACTTATACTCATTCTGTATTTTTGCCCTGACTCTACACAACGAGCTTATCTTTGATAGTTTCAGCATTGATTTTTCTGTTAAACCTCCATCCCCGATGATCTCAGATTCAAAGGTTGTCCAGTAACGCCAAGCAAGTTTGATATCAGAGTTTCTAGCATCAGCACTGCTACTTAATATATAAGCAACACGATCCCGTATATCGTAAATTTCGGTGCCTAGGACACGTTTTAATAGTTCTTGTGCCTCTAACGCAGATTTCATTTGTTTGTCGGTTAAAACCTCAGCAGATTCCTCTTGTTGCGTTTCATTTAATTGTTGTTCGTCGAGCATTGCTAATTTAGTTGATTGATTATAACTAAGATAGCATTTTTACAATAGCAACTTACTTAATTTTACTAAATGTCATCATCTGTATTCAAAGGTCGCAACAGATCTGAATCGTTGTTTGGTTTCTTTAAGGTATTACACGTTTGCAGACCTTAACTCGTTTCATCAGCTCTTCAGTTTAAGGCATCAATAATAGTTAGCTTGGAAACACAACGACAGAATTTCAATTAGCTGTTGCACAATTTGTTTATAACTTGGGCTTAAATATGGAGGATAAGAAATAGATTGTGCGTATGAACGTAAGGGCTTTACCAAGAGTAGAAATCATCGTATTAGTCCAGCTATGGTGCTATCTTCTATTGTAGCCATTGGGTTGAAAGTGGCAATTAGCGCCTCTATAATTTCCCTGTCTCCTGGTGATAACTTCGGGCTAAGGCGAATTCTCATGGTTTCGAAAGCTTCTCTTCTTATCTTTAGGAGATATCCATCAAAAGGTGGTGGTGTTTGCATCGATATTAGTCGACCATAACTGCTTGAGACTTCCGTTGGTTTTATATTTCTTTCAATCGGCAATATGATTAGTTGGTATCTATATTCTTGCTCAACTCTCCAAATTGAGCGCTTATATTGAGATAACGCCCTTAGATATAAACCTTGTGACTGTTTAATTGGAGGAGTTAGTAAGGTTTCATCATCAGTATATTTGATCTCCAAAGGGATATTTTCTGCGCTTGAAATGAAATAACCAAGATCGTAATTAATGAACTCTTCAGAATTGACAAGTGAGTTGGTAATATCATGCCTTATAGAATGGGTTGGAAAAAGTGGTAACTCAAGTTCAATTCTTACTCCTCTCATCAACGGAGTATACATATTCCATAAGGCTAGGTTTTCTATTTCATTTGATGTCCAGCTAGAGATAAAAAAATACTGTGCCATTGAATAGAAGTCACTTGATGTCCCCTCTGTAGGATCATTCACTCTATCGAGTCGTCCAAATCTAATTGACATGGATTTTAATATTAAGGCGAGACTATTAATACTGGTGTAGTGATAAAGTTTTTGACCTGAGTTCATTTTAATGTAGTTTAATATTTCTGCACCTAGCAATCACTTTCTTGTCATATCCACGACAGGCATCATTAAACCGTTAGTTGGTTCTGTCTTTACATTATTCACTAGAGTGTATTGCATACTATTCTTTCAATCTAAGTGCTTACTTTCCGAATTTCGCTTTAGCTGTTCAAGCATATCATTATTAACTGGAGATCGTACTGTCACAGCTTCAGCAACTGGCACGGTGGCTACCTGTCATTTCGCTTTCCCGAGAGAGAGCAACTTTGTTTTAATATTCTCAATATTAGTCCAGCCGGCATCCTCATTCATCTTTAAGTACTTAGCCACTTCTCTCGCAATTATGTGCTTAGACGCTGTGCCCAATAAATCTTTCTGTAATAACTCTACATCGGTATAGTCATCGAATACTTTTTTCATTGTAGTCTCAAAGTCAACTCCAAAGACACAATAACTATCACTTATAGCCCAATCCTTGGTGCCTATAATAGTTGCCAACTCTTCATCTGCTATCCCTATTGCTTTCAAAGAGTCAGCTCTCTGGATGCCTTGTTTGTCGTGTTTATCATCATTATCAAAACAAACAAATGTTGGTATATCATAAAGCGTGAAGAGTCTCCACCATTTGGCTAAGTTGCCTTTTCCTTGAACTCCTATTATTTCAATTCCCTCTCGTGTGACATCTAATCCTCTTCGTTCTAAATATATAGGTAAAGCCAGTTCTTCAGTTAAACCCTCGACTAACACAACTTTCTTTGCGAAGAAGCCATTAAGTATATGAGTCGTTGAATGATTGGCGTAGAATGGTACAACAGTTTCTATTTTAGTTTTATCAGCGTTAGCACCCGTTGCAATGCAATGCCTGTGAAGTGATTCGGCTGAGTGATTTATGACTGTGGTCGACTGTCCGTCTTTTCTTAACAAGAACAGGCCATCAATATTTAAAAGATCAATGAAGTTTGCGCTATGAGTTGTTATTACTATTTGTAAACCATCGGCAGCCATTTTTGTAATCATTTTAGAAAGCCATTTCTGAGCCAGTGGATGAAGATGTGATTCAGGTTCATCAAGTATTAAAACGATATCTCCATTTATAAATGATTTGCAATAAGCATGGGCGAATGCTAATGCTAATAATTGTTGCTGGCCAGTTCCCAGCTCTTCAAAACTCCTTGCATCTGTTCCCTCTACGGGGTTAACACGCAGTGATTTGAAATAGTTACTTGGGTCATATGCTGAAAAATCCATCTGTAAGATATACGACATATTTGCGAGAATTTCGCCTGAGATCGTTGACATACTGCTTTTGAACTGTTTGAACTCAGGAACTTCATCAAATGTGTTTTGTATCTCGACATAAAGTTTTTTCAGTGCGGCAACACGCTGTTCATCGCTTATTAAGCTTTTATGCAATACTTTCATTACTTTAGATAGCAATGTGTACTTTGATGTATAACTCAGCTGGTATGAAAGGTTATGTTCAGAATTAACTATGATAGAGGTTAACTCTCCACGTACTTCATTGGAGACGTATCCGTTTGGTGTTCCATCTTCCAAAAGGGCTACGTACTCTATTTCTGAACCTTTGACAGCCTTAAATTTAAATGTATTTATCCTTTGAGCAGGACGACCCAATACTCCAACAAAATCTGACACCGCTCCGCTGATAACAATTGGTATCTTTGGATTTCGATCATGATGGTCAAAGTGCTCAATATCTTTATACTTTGGATGATATTCTCCAAATAGAATATCTAGGGCTCGAATCACATTGCTCTTGCCACAATTGTTTTCCCCGATCAATACAACTGGTTTCTTACTAGGAAACCCAATTGTCACCTCATCTCGTATAGATCTAAAACCTTCTATTGAAATAGAATTTAATTTTGCCATATATGCTAGATTGCAGGTTGGCATGTGAGAGCTAACCTTGATTTAATCAAATATAGTATTATATCATATCTGTTGCTACAAATAATTACAAGCTAACATAACTATGCAAACCGCCTGCGAACTGAGAAAATGTGTGAGGATCAGTAGTTGCAAAGCAACGGGATTCGATCTATGTTTTAACACAAGCGTAGCGCAGCATTTTCGAAAAACGCAGGTTCGCCAAATAGTGGAGCCTGACTAGATTTATCCAGGATGAAGCGAAGCAAAATCCTAGATAAAGATAGAGAGAAGGCTTACGAAGCCATCCACATTGCCAAAATTAAAACTATGACAGAACGAATGTGATGGCGTGTGTTTAAGGGGCATTAGACATGGTGAAATACCGATCTACCTACCTTTACTCACTGTCCGTTGATATGTGTTACAAGCTAAAATTGCACGCCCTAAGCTTATAAGAATGCAGTACAGAAGTCAAACCACAGAATAAATGACTAGACCGAGCCTTTCCTCGCTTAAGCTGTGTATTCAGTGGAAGTAGCCCCTCCGTTTCGGGCCAAACTGGCCACCAATTTGATTACCGGATGATGCGTATTAATCCCTTTTAGTCAAACTGGTCACGAACTGGCTAGCGAAAGTTGAAAATTACCTTTTCATAGTTATAAGAGGCTGTATCATAAATATAGGATTGTCATCCTGAGCCTGTCGAAGGACCTGTTTAAATGCCGCGCAAAGCGTTTTGGTAAACTCAATGTGACAAGTTCGAATGGAATCACAACTTACGATACAGCCTCTTTTCTCTTTAATAGTTGAACCTTACCGCTTAATTTATTTTAATGCGTAACCAATAAAGCCGCCATCAACAAGTAATTGTGCGCCTGTAATAAAACTCGCATCTTCAGAAGCTAGAAATAGTACAGCTTTTGCAATTTCCGACGGCTTACCCATTCTTTGCATAGCCGTTGTTAAGGCCAACTGCTTTTTTAAGGTATCGTCTGTGACGGCCTTGTCAAAACCTTCTGTTTGAGTGGGGCCAGGGCTAATCATGTTTACCCTGATATTTCTCCCTGCAAGCTCGTTGGCTGCAATCTGGGCAATTTTATTGAGTGCGCCTTTTGTTGCTGAATAAACGCTACCATACATTTGGGCAGCGGTTGCCACTGTTGATGAATTAAAAACTATAGACGCACCATCCTTTAAATAAGGCAACAGCTTTTGTAGCGTAAAGTATGGTCCTTTTACATTTGTGTTAAATTGTGCGTCAAAGTCTGCTTCTGTAGCTTCTGCAATGGGTGCAAAAGTTGCTATCCCCGCATTTAAAAAAAGTACATCCAATTTTTGACCGCTGTCTGCAATTGCTTTTGTCAAAGCTTCAATACCATTAAGATTTGAGGTGTCTGAAATGACCGTTTTAATTCGCTCATTTCCTAATGATGTGGCAGCCTTTTCAAGATTTTCTATATTTCTGCCCGTAATCCATACATTGGCTCCGGCCTCAATAAAAGCGTTGGCAGTTGCGAAACCGATTCCTGTTGTTCCGCCTGTAATAACGATATTTTTTCCTGTGAAATTCATTTGTTATCTTTTTATTTATGGATACAAATGTATTATAGTCTTATATATTATTGTAACTTTGTAACTAAAAGTAACAGTAGCATTTGGGTAACCAGGTAACTAATTATGGAAAATCATTGTTGTGCAACAGATGCTGAAAGTAATAAAAAACAAATCATGGCGGTTCATGATGCAATGGACGTATTAAATGGTAAATGGAAGATATCTATAATATCCTCTGTCTGCTATTTTAACAAGCGCAGGTTTTCAGACATTCTAAATGATGTAAAGGGCATCTCGAATAAGATGCTTAGCAAAGAACTCAAAGACCTTGAAATAAATAAACTAATTAAACGTACTGTTTTAGACACCCAGCCGGTCACAGTTCTCTATCAGCTTACTGATTATGGAATGACTTTAAAAACCATTATAGATAACCTGGCAGAGTGGGGAAGGCAGCATAGAAAAGAAATTACTGGTAAATAAATATCTTGATCCGAAGGCAGTCGACAAAAACTTGGATGACGGCTAAATAGTTTATTAAAAGATGCATAATAAATTTTCTGACAGTAAACAGATTGTGGTGGTTTCTAATTTTTCTCAGCTTTTAGCTACAGATTTTAAGGGAGATATAAATGCAGTCTGCTTGCAGAGGGATTTGATAGGGGATTTTAAGGAAATTATGTCCAAACTTGAATTGAAAGAGGACTTAACAGAAGTTTCTATGAATGACCTCCGTGCGCTCAAGTTATCGGATGGCGGTAGTCTGGCAAGAGAAGTAATCTTAAGTGATTTTCAGTTATTGGCAGATTCAGGGGCATCGCCTTCGCTGAATTTAATCAAAAGTTACGAGCGGGATGAGGAGCTCGGGTTCATTTCAACAGATGTATATTCTTTTCATGTAGATCGCTCGCCCATTGGTACCGATACTTTTTTATGTACCTATTATGGTGCTGCCAGTGAAATTTTAGCTAATGATCAGGCTGAACAAAAAATCCTGGTTCCGGAGATCCGGAAAAAGCTTAAAGAACTGCATGATGGTCCGGAAGCTGAATTTGAAAACTTTTTGATAGAGCATTATTTTGACCTGCATTACCAGGCCAAGCCAGGTGCGCGGCCCGTGAATCTGGGATTGGGCCATCTGTGGAGACTGGCAGTAGATCATCCTGATCAACAATGTGTACCTTGCATCCATCGGGCACCTGTTGAAAGAGACGGTGAGTATAGACTGCTTCTGATATGCTAAAAAGGCCAGTTACAATTCTCGCGGAAAATGTAATGTTATAACTTGTCTGTTTTCTCAAACGGTTTCTACTAGCTAACACTTCATAAATTTTCCATGTGCTTTTTCGTATACCTAATTCAAATATATTTGTGATATGTTCAATAGCGACATCTTTTTACCTATCATCATCATTTCTGGTATTGCTTATAGTATCCTGGCAAAAAAACTAACCGTTCTGGCTGCTTTTACAGGTGGAATACTGGCCTGCATTATTTTCATCGCCGCTGGTTACACAGGCGTTGCAATGATGAGCACATTTTTTATCCTGGCTTCTGCGTCCACTTCCTGGCAGCGGCGTAAAAAGCAAGATTTTGCCGGTAAAGAGGAAACCCAAAAAGGTCGAAATGCCTTGCAAGTTCTGGCCAATGCAGGGGTTCCGGCTATCGCTGGTATAATAATGGTATGTTATCCACAACTGGCTCATTTAATGCTGACGGCAATGGCAGCCGCTTTTGCCTCGGCTACTGCCGATACCCTGTCGTCTGAGCTGGGAATGGTTTACGGAAGGCGGTTTGTCAATATGATAACCTTCAAACCCGACCGTTGTGGAATGGATGGAGTGATCAGTCTGGAAGGCACCTTGATCGGTATCGCCGGAAGTTGCCTGATTGCGATTGTTTATGCGCTAGGATTTGGCTGGAACATCAACTTTTTCTTTATCGTTTTTGCAGGTACGCTGGGGAATCTTGCTGATTCTGTATTGGGGGCTTTGTTTGAGCGGAAGGGGATGATCGGGAATAACATGGTTAACTTTTTAAATACATTGACAGCAGTGCTGGTGATATTGCTCTTGGATGCACTTTTTTAAACGAAGTGGATAACTGAGAAATAAGATAAGTCATTGGTATTGCCACCTAGGGTTTTTAGCCCATTTCATTAAAACTCACGTACTGAACGAACCTGGGTAAATCAGCATAATTGGGGCTTGCAGCATGTGGAAGCGATTGCAACCAAACAATTAAATCGCCTTTTTTGCCTTCAATAGGAATTTCTAAACCTTTATTGCGTAAAGCGGCAATGGCTGTTTCAGGATCATCAAAATTAGCGAGGTATTCATCAATCTGGTGATGGAAGCCTGGAATCACAGTAAAGGCACCGAGGTGAGCAGGAACATCGTTTAAATACAATAAGCCCTGAATGTAATACCTGGGACCAATTTGAAAGTCTATATCCCAATGTAACGGACTGCCTTTAAAAGAAAAATGCTGATTCACAGGTGGATTATAACTCAATTTCTCCGCATTGGCGAAAATGTTATCATGGTTATACAAGCTGCTGAAAACTTGCTTAATCTGTACATTGTTGCGAATGTTGGCAATAGCATCATCCTGATATTTTTGCAGCATTAATCCCTGTAATAGCTCGTGTTGCGGGTACCAGGTTTGAGAATCAGTTAAATCAATATTTAAGGTTTTGCAGATGAGCCCGCATACCGCATCGCAATCCAACTCATTAACTAACTTCTCTATTTTAAGGTAACCATGAGCATTCCAAAAAGTGTGTTGCCCGGTAGTTAGAATGTCCGGGAAATCGATTTTATGAGGATTATTATTGATGTGCTGTTCATTAAACTGGATCGATGCAGTATTAAAAAAGTCTTGTCCTTTTAGGTCGATAATCCAATGTTTAAAATGATCAGTGTCAACGCATTTGGTATATAAGAAATCGTATATTTCAAATAAACCGAGTTGAAATATATTTAAAAATAGCTGCTCTGCTTTATTAAACGATTCATCTTTTTGTTTTTCTGGATGTTTAGGATGGTGATGCAGCCTGTAAATTTCAAGAAAAGAAGAAATAGAAATTAAAGAGTCGCGCATAGCAGATTGAAGTAAATTAAATCAGGTAATACTAAGATTAAAATTACAATTTCGGAAATGGCTTCATCATTAATCAAATGGAAGATCATGAGTACTGGCTAATAAAAAGCAGGTTAAATATTTGCGCAATAAAAAACACTTAACTAATATTACAGAAAACATTTCAGCTTTGCTAAAATACATTCAGTTTAACCAGGAGTATAACATTCCGCTGCTCAAAACCGAGCTCGCCATTGCCTTACAACAAGAGTGGGTTGATCATTTTAACAGGAAAGATTACGAAGGGAACTGGCAAAGTATTGCATTGCGCTCTGCGAGCGGGAAAGAAAATGATATTTTAGCCAACTACGGGGTAAATCAGTATCAGGATACGCCGCTGTTCAATCAACTTCCTTATATTAAATCAATCATCGAGGAGTGGAAGTGCCCGAAAGAAACCATTCGTTTACTCGCATTACACCCTGGCGCAGAAATTAAACCTCACAGAGACCGTGGTTGTAATTACGAAGCAGGCGTTTTAAGGATCCATATCCCCATTCAAACCAACAACCAGTTAAAGTTTATAGTAGGCGGAGAGCAGTTGAAATTGGCAGAAGGTTCCTGTTGGTACATTGATTTTAATCAAAGCCACAGCATTATTAATGAAGGCGAAAACGTTCGGGTGCATTTGGTAATAGATGCCTTAAGAAATGAATGGACGGATCGTTTGTTTGAAGCCAATGGTTATAAATTAGCAGAAGAAAATCAAACTCAGCGCTTAGATGCGGCTACTGCCTTAAAAATGATTGCAGAACTGGAGCAAATGGATACACAAGTGGCCAGGGATCTGATCGTACAATTGAAAAAAGATCTGGAATGAGTGCACTAATTAACTGGATTCCTTACCAACTAATCTATAGCGGAAGTGATTGGCAACTTTTGTGGCTTGATTTGCAGGAAAAGCATATTGAAGAACCATTTTTTGATGAAACTATTCAGCTTTGCCGGTTTCGGATGAAAGAACGATCGGCTTATTTGCCAACCAGCAACTTAGCGTTTTTAGCAGAAGCAGCGAAGCAGATTGATTCGATAGCACCAGATGCATTTATTTTTCATGTTTCGCGATGTGGCTCTACTTTATTATCTCAGGCTTTGGCTACAGCCGAAACCAATATCGTTTTCGCGGAAGCCCCCCTTGTAGATGAGATCTTAAGAATGAAAGAACAAGATCCCTCAATAAAAGAAGAACAGCAGGAACTTTGGTTTAAATCGGCAATAGCCCTTATGGGACAAAAGCGGAAAGCACAGTACGACAAATTATTTATAAAATTAGACAGCTGGCATATTCATTTTTACCCCATTTTAAGAAAATGGTATCCAGATACACCATTCTTCTTTCTTTCTAGAGAGCCTAATGCCGTTATTGCCTCGCACCACCAAAGAAGGGGCATACACGCTGTTCCGGACATGGTTAGCGCCAGCATTTTAAAGATCGAAGTACAAGAAAGGCACTACCAGGACTTTAATTTATTTACGGCAGAAGTACTTACGAATTATTATAAAGCCCTCCAGGATCTCATTTCAATCCGTCACCCCAAGAATACTTTTTATGATTATGGCTGGGGAGTAAACTTGTTGTTGTCGCACTTTTTAAAGGAAATGCAACTGGATGATTCTGCCCATGAAAAAATGATTACCAGATTAAATTACCATAGTAAAAGCCCTGGAGAAAAGTTTAATGGAGATCGTAAGCTAAAGTTTGCCAGTTATGCAGATGCCAATATTGCTTATGAAAATTTTTCTAAGCAATTAATAAAGCCTTAAGGGTAAAATATTGACGAATCTGATCTGAATAAAGTTTGTAAGCAAACTTGTCTACTTTATTTATAAGAATGTGCTACTAATATTTTGTAGTATTTTTTATACTCATTAATGTGGGGAAAACGATTGATTTTCTGATTTCTAGAATTATTGACAGATATCAATAATTAAATAACGATCTTTTTAATCTACTAAAATAAGGTATTGGTATACTATTTTTGGTATTTTGTCTACTTAAAGGGGAAGTCGGGTATGAATCTAAGCTTGTAGTATTTGTACTATAAGTAAATTTGTTCCATCTTTATACTAACAAACATCCCAAATTTAAACTTTTTATGAGTACTAATAGACGCTCTTTTCTAAAGAGGAACGTCTTGTTAAGCAGTAGTCTCTTATTGGCTGGTCCAATTGATGCACTAGCTAAAGCAAGTCGTACTATCTATACCAAATCTATAAACCAAAAACAGGTCGATATCATGTATAGCAATGATATTTGTGGAGCTGTTAATTCAACGGCTCAGGGATTTGGCGGCTTAAAGTGTTTACAAACTACAGTTAATAACGAACTTATTTCTACTTTATTATTAGATGCAGGAGGATTTTTAAATTTTAATCGAAATAACCATACCGAAACAATTCAATGGATGAACAAGGTAGGTTACCATGCGGTGAATCTTAGTGCTGCGGATTTAAAACAAGGGGTTGATGTTTTTGCCAATTTACTTCCGTATATGGCTTTCGATCTGTTAAGCTGCAACTATCGTTTTGAGCATCCAAAATTGCAAAAAGCGGTAAAAAGCTATCAGGTAATTACCTATGGTAAATACAGGGTAGGGGTTACAGGTGTTGGAGAATCAGCTAAAATAGCCGGTTTAAAAGTGTCTGACCCGACGGCTGCTTTAAATAAGATGGCCAGGTTTTTAAAAGAAGAAGAAGCCTGCGATTTGATAGTTTGCTTAGCTCATTTGGGTTTTGATGTAAAGGCAGAACAGGGTAACAAACAACTTGCCGCTGATACCAGTTGGGTAGATCTCATTATTGGAGGAAATACTTCATTAGGTAAAAATCAACTCTATGTACTTCGAAATAAAGAAAAGAATGAAGTGCTGTTGGGTACAAGTCATAAAGGATTAGGTTCAGTAGCTCAAATATCCTTTGATTTTGCAAGGGAAGGAACAAGTAGTTGTTTCGCATTTAAAAGACATATCCCAGGTATCTCAAACAGAGAAGAAATGCACGTGGTTTTTTCTGATCTGAAAAAAATAGAGAAATCTGTATAAAATTATTAAATCTTAATTAATTAAATCTTCACCAAAAAACAAATACTATGGATTCGCCATTTTTAGGATTGATTGCACTATTCGGTTTTAATTTTGCCCCAAGAGGATGGGCATTTTGTGCCGGGCAGATTATGGCTATTGCTCAAAACCAAGCGATTTTTTCGTTACTCGGTACTACCTATGGTGGGAACGGACAGACCACTTTTGCATTACCTGATTTAAGAGGAAGAGTACCTATTGGTAACGGACAAGGACCTGGTCTTACTCCCCGTACGCTAGGTGAAATGGCAGGAACAGAAACTGTAACGCTAATCAGCACTCAAATTCCGCAGCATTTTCATGCAGTTGCAGAACCAGCAGTTACTTCTTTAGGAACAATAGATGTACCTTCAACAAGCGTTATTCTTTCTGCTTCTCCTAAAACCGGATCAGGTCCGAACGCTGTTGCCCTTAAAACTTATTCAGATGTAGCGGCTAATACTACACTTAAACCATTTAATACTGGGCCAGCAGGGGGAAATCAGCCACATGAAAATATACAACCTTATCTGGTCTTAAATTATTCAATAGCACTTCAAGGTATTTTTCCATCCAGAAACTAAATGAACAAACCACTTAAAATTGGTTTTTTGATGCCCTATTCAGGAGTCTATCCGTTTTATGCACAGCATATTACGGCTGGATTTCTGTGTGCGGCAACTAAAATGTCTTATGGTCCTGCTGATTTTGCTTTTATGCCAACCTATGTTGGACAGGGGGGAAACAAAGCCATTTTAGAAGCAGCACAAAAACTTATCTTTTTTGATGGGGTAGACGTGCTGATGGGGATGATCAGTCCTAAAATATATCCAGAGTTGAAACCGATATTAGAAAATCATAATAAGCTTGGCTTATTCTTTGATTTTGGAGAATCTGTACCGCCAGCTGAAGGATATGGAAGCAATATCTCAAGCCTTTCTATGGGGCTCTGGCAGAGTGAATATGTACTGGGGCAATGGGCAACTAAAGAATTTGGACTAAGAGGATTGATGATCTCACCACTTTACGAAAGTGGTTTTAATTTAGGACCATCTTTTTTAAGCGGAGTGGGTTCTGCCGGCGCAAATCAACTCAGAAGCACCGTACTTCCCGAAAATCAAGCCAATAAAAATAACCTCGATTTGAGCCATTTCTTTAATGAAATGGATATCAATACGCCAGATTATGTACATGCCATTTTTGTTGGACATATCGGGAACGAGTTCCTTAAACAATGGAAATCCAGTAAGTTTAATAATGTAATTCCTTTAGTTACTGTTGAGAATATGGCTTATCCTGATATGCTGGAAGATATAGGTCACCTCGGATTAAACTTTTACAGTACTTCTTCCTGGAGTAAAGAACATACAACAGGTACTAACCCTGCTTTTGTACGAGACTTCGAAAACTTTGGCAAACAACAAGCTAACTTATTTGGGATGCTGGGCTACGAAGCAGGATTAATCCTTAGCCGGATGAAAGCACAGCTTAGCATCGGCAATGCTTCAACAGCTGTAATCGAGTTTAATAAAAGCGGAATAATAGGGCCAAGGGGGCAACTTCATTTTGGCAACCAGGAGCAACAAATTTTTCCATTGATTGACATTGTGAAAATTAACACCAGCAATAAAAAGAATAACGCAACTATAATTGCTCAGGGCACTGCTTTGGGATACGATATATCGACTGTTTACAGTGAAACTGAAAGCGGTTGGGAAAATCCATATTTATCAGTCTAATTAACGCTTATGAAGAGATTTTTTACTAAAGTAGCTTTTACTGTTACAGTAATCGTACTTTTTCTGGCTCTTGCTCCCGCATCTGCCCAGTACACTAAAACTCAGTTGCATACCGGAGGGTTGTATACGGCGCTGGCTAAAGATGCCAGCGGTAATGTTTATGTTACCAAGGCCTCCGGGCCTGGAGTTTACCATGTAGCCAAGTATACTGGCGGTACGGGTAGCCCCACTATTATTTATAGCGGTTTAACCTCTCAACCACAGGAGCTGCCCTGGGGCCTTGCTGTTGCGCCAAATGGCGACGTGTATATCAGTACCGATTTTACGTCGAATAGTGGTGCAATTATCAGGTTAAATGCAGCATCGGCTTATGCAGCCACTACTGTACAAACCGGAAGATATTTTACCGGATTAACTTTTGATGCGGTAGGTAATTTATATGCTTTAGAGTACAATGTTACCAATACGGATTATGCGGTATGTAAGTATGCTGCGCCGGCAACCTTAAATTCTCCAAAAACGATGCTTTACCATGGGTTAGTTTCTGCAGCAGGTGTTAGCTATCCAACGGGAATTACCATAGCGACCAATGGAGATATTTATGTAACCAAGCCTTTTAGTAATAATGGTTCCAATACTTATACCGGGGGGATAGCCAAACTTACGGCACCAGGCTATACTGCCACAGATGTTGTTACAGGTACTTATACTACTGCATTGGTATTAGATGAATTTGGTAATCTTTACGCATCAGAAAATGCTGGTACAGGCGTTAAACTGTACAAATATACTGGTGCTACAGGTGCAGGAACTGTTTTTTATTCGCCCTTAAATGCATCCGATCCTTTTTATCCATATGGCGTTACTTTTATAGGAACAACTGGCTACATTGCAGATGGGGACAATGGCTCGGGAGGTGAGTTAATTAAATTAACACCAACAGATGTTACACTCCCAACTGCGCCAACGGGCCTTGCAGCAAGCGCAGGAAGCTCGCAAAATATACTAACCTGGAATACGAATGCTGATGTCGATTTATTAGGTTACAAAGTTTATGGCGGCACTACAGCAGCACCAACCACTTTATTGGCTGCGATTCCAAAAGGAACCACAACTTATACACATACTGGCATTATCAACGGGACGCCATATTTCTATCGCATTTCAGCAACAGATAATTACTTTAACGAAAGTGCAAAAACGGCTGATGTAACGGCTACGCCAACACCACCAGCCATTACTTCGGCTACTTACAATGCTTCAACTGGTGCTTTAGTGGTTACCGGAACTGCTTTTCCTGCGCTGGCTGGTGCAACCAATGATATTGTAACCAATAAATTTGCCATCACTGGTGAGAGTGGAGCAATATATACACTTACTTCAGCTAATGTAGAAATTACCTCATCAACAGCTTTTACTATAAACCTAAATGCTACAGATAAGAATGCTGTTGGGATGATGCTAAATAAAAATGGAGCTTCTTCTACCAGTGGAACTACTTATAACCTGGCAGCAGCAGAAGATTGGGCCGCGGGGGAAAATGTAGCATCAGTTATTGTAGATGCAACTAACCCTGTGACCGTATCTAACGTGGTGGCACCTGCCATTACCAGTGCTACCTACAATGCATCAACCGGAGCTTTGGTTGTAACCGGAACAAACTTCCTTTCGCTATCAGGTGCTACAAACGATATTGTTGCCAACAAATTCACCCTTACAGGTGAAGGAGGCGCTACCTACACTTTAACCAATACAGGGAATGTAGAAATCACTTCCGGAACAGCATTTACCTTAACCCTAAGTGTAGCGGATCAAATAGCCGTTAACCAGATTATCAATAAAAACGGTACCTCTTCAACAAGTGCTACCACCTATAACCTTGCAGCAGCTGAAGATTGGGCAGCCGGAGCAGATGCAGTGGTGGTTGTAGCAGATTTAACAGGTAATGGAATCACCGCAAGTAATGTTGCAGTTCCTGCTATTACTTCAGCTACCTATGATGCTGCTACAGGGCTTGTTACTGTAACGGGTTCAGGCTTTTTGTCTAAAACAGGAGCAGCCAATGATATTGTAGCCAATAAATTTACCATTACTGGCGAAGGAGGAGTAACCTATACCTTAACCGATACGCCAAATCCAGAGATCAGTTCTGCAACGGCATTTACACTAACCTTAAGTGTTACAGATCAGGCCGCAATTAACCAGATTATCAATAAAAACGGTACATCGTCTACCGGAGGCACGACTTATAACCTTGCAGCAGCCGAAGATTGGGCTGCCGGAGCAGATGCAGCGGTTGTTGTGGCAGATTTAACAGGCAATGGAATTACGACAAGTAATGTTGCAATACCAACTCTTGCATCGGCAACCTATAACGTTACTACGGGTGTTCTCACGGTAACCGGAACGGGGTTTTTGAGGTTAAACGGCGCAACCAACGATATTGTAGCCAATAAATTTACCCTTACAGGCGATGGTGGTGCAACTTATACTTTAACCACTACACCTAATATAGAAATAACTTCTGCAACAACATTTAGTTTAATTTTAAGTACAGCAGATAAAGCAGCAGTAAATCTTATTGCCAATAAAAACGGCACGTCATCAACCGGGGGAACCACCTACAATTTGGCAGGAGCTGAAGATTGGGCCGCTGGTGCTGATGCAGCAGTTGTAGTTGCAGATTTAACCGGAAATGGGATTACAGTTTCTAATGTGGCTGTTCCTACCATTGCCAGTGCTACCTACAATGCATCAACCGGAGCTTTGGTCGTAACAGGAACAAATTTCCTATCGCTATCAGGCGCTACAAACGATATTGTTGCCAACAAATTTACCCTGACAGGTGAAGGAGGCGCTACCTACACTTTAACCAATACAGGCAATGTAGAAATCACATCTGCAACAGCATTTACTTTAACCTTAAGTGCAGCTGATCAGGCAGCCGTTAACCAGATTATCAATAAAAACGGTACCTCTTCAACAGGTGCTACCACCTATAACCTTGCAGCAGCCGAAGATTGGGCTGCCGGAGCAGATGCAGCAGTTGTAGTAGCAGATTTAACGGGTAATGGAATCACGGCTAGCAATGTTGCAATTCCTGCCATCGCTTCAGCTACATACGATGCTTCTACAGGAACCTTAGTGGTAACAGGAACGAATTTCTTATCATTATCAGGAGCAGCAAACGATATTGTCGCTAATAAATTAACTTTTAAAGGACAAGGTGCAGGAACATATACACTTACTGACTCGCCTAATGCAGAGATCACCAGTGGAACATCATTCAGTATTACTGTTAGTGCAACAGATAAAGCTGGCTTGGCCACATTAATGAATAAAGATGGCCTGGCAGCACTCGACGCAACAGTATATAACCTTGCAGCAGCAGAAGACTGGAATGCCGGAGCAGCAGCAGCGGTTACAATTGCAGATGCAACTAACCCTGTAACCGTTTCCGGAGTGAAATCCACAAATGCTGATCTGGCTTCTCTAACCACCAGCGCAGGAACGTTTATACCAAGTTTTGCTGCAGGTACAACAAGTTATAGTATCAATGTACCATATACCACCACCACAGCAACAGTTACGGCTACAAGAGCTGAAAGCCATGCTACATTAACATCAAGTTTAGGTGCGGGAGCATTTACTGCACTTACAGATGGAATTGCTTCTTCAGCTTATACACTTAATGACGGAGCAAATTTAATCAATGTAAGGGTTACAGCAGAAGAAACGACTGTAAACAAAACTTATATCCTAACCGTAAACAAACAGGAAGCGGCTTCGATTGGTGATTTTGTTTGGTTAGATTATAACCAAAATGGTTTACAAGATGCCGGTGAGCCGGGCGTAGCCGGAGCAACGGTGACATTAACAGGAACCGATATCTTTGCTAACACGATAAATTTAACAACCACAACAAATGCATCGGGCAATTATACATTCAGTAACCTAAATCCTTCAAGTGCATATAAAGTAGTGGTGTCAGGTTACCCGGCACGTTATACCACCACATATGACCTGGATGGAACAGGAACAATTGGGGCAACTTTCGCACTTGCTTCAGGGCAAAATAGAACTGATGTTGATTTTGGTTTGTATGATCCGTATTATGCCAATGCCGATTTAACTGCATTAAGTACAACAGCAGGCTTAACACCTGTTTTTGCGGCAGCAACTACTACATATACTGCCAGTGCTTTAACCGCAACCAATTCAGTAAAGTTAACAGCTACTGCACTTGCAGCAGGATCAACGCTTCAAATCAATGCAAATGGAGCGGGTTATGTAACCTTAACCAGTGGTGTAGAAACAGCAGATTTAGCCTTGAACTTTGGTAACAATACCTTTGATATTAAAGTTACAGCTCAAAATGGAACCACTACTAAAACTTATACCATAACGGTTAACAGGTCAAATGCAAGTCAATCAATTACTTTCGCAAGTACTGCATCAACTACTTATGGCAGTGCCGATTTTGATCCTGGCGCAACCAGTGCAACTTCTGCAATTAACGCCATCACTTATAGCAGCGATAACTTAGCGGTGGCTACAATCGTAGCGGGTAAAATTCATGTAGTTGCAGCAGGATCGGCAGTAATTACCGCAAAACAAGCTGCAAGTACCGGATATAATGCCGCGACAGATGTAACACAAACTTTAACTGTAAATGCAAAAAGCCTTACGGGGAACTTCACTGCCGGTAATAAAGTTTATAATGGGAACAATACAGCAAATGTATTAACCAGAACACTTAACGGCGTGGTTACAGGTGATGAACTAGCTGTAACCCTAACTGGAGGTACTGCAACTTTCGATGATGCCAATGTAGCCAATGGTAAAACCGTAACTTCAACAGGTATGACGCTTGGAGGAGCAAAGGCAGCTAACTATACCTTATCATCGGTAAATACCACAACAGCTAACATTACCGCTAAAGATATCAGTGGTAACTTTACAGCCGGTAACAAGGTTTATGATGGTAATAATACGGCCAATATTTTAACCAGAACCTTATCTGGTGTGGTAACTGGAGAAGAAACAGATGTAACCTTAACAGGCGGTACTGCCACTTTTAATAACGAAAATGCTGGTACAGGTAAAACTGTTACCGCAACAGGTTTAAGCTTAACCGGAACCAAAGCTGCTAACTATAACTTAACAGGAGTAGGTACTGCCACAGCCGATATTACAGGTTTAGCTTTAACCGGCGCATTTACTGCCAGTAATAAAGTTTACGATGGTAATACCACCGCAAGCGTATTAACCAGAACCCTGACGGGCGTATTAGCTGCCGATGCTGCTGACGTAATTTTAACAGGTGGAACAGCTGCATTCGCTAATGCCAGTGTAGGTACTGGCAAAACGGTTACTGCAGCAGGCATGACATTAGGTGGGGCTAAAGCAAGTAACTATAGCTTAAGTAGTGTGGCTACTACCACAGCCAATATTACTGGTTTAGCCTTAACAGGTAACTTTACAGTCGATAATAAAGTGTACGATGGCAACAATAGTGCAACCATATTAACCAGAACATTAACAGGTGTACTGGCTGCCGATATTGCTGATGTAACCTTAACAGGCGGAACCGCTACTTTTGGTGGAATTAACACCGGACCGGGTAAAACCATTACTTCAACGGGTATGGTATTAAGTGGCACCAAAGCAGGTAACTATACATTATTTGCTGTAAATACCACCACAGCCGATATTACGCCAAAAGATATCAGCGGAAACTTTACCGCTAGTAACAAAGCTTACGATGGTAATGCTGCAGCAACGGTATTAACCAGAACCTTAACTGGTGTAGTAGCTGCCGATTTAGCTGATGTAAGTTTAACTGGTGGGACCGCAACTTTCGCCAATGCCAATATTGGTACAGGTAAAACGGTTACTGCAACAGGTATGACCATTAGTGGAACCAAAGCAGACAACTATACCTTAACCGGAGTAGCCACCACCACAGCCAATATTACAGGCTTGGCTTTAACAGGAAATTTTACGGCAGGTAATAAAGTGTACGATGGTAATGCAACTGCAACTGTATTAACCAGGACTTTAACAGGCGTATTAGCAGCCGATGCAGCTGACGTTACTTTAACAGGTGGTTTGGCCAGCTTTGCTGATGCCAATAAAGGTACAGGCAAAACCGTTACGGCAACAGGCATGACCATAACTGGTACAAAAGCCGCTAACTATACGCTGGCTTCTGTAACGACCACAACAGCTGATATTACTGCCAAAGACCTTACTGCAGGCTTTACCGCCGATAATAAGATTTACGATGGTAATGCTACTGCAAATATCCTCACCAGAACTTTAACAGGTGTACTGGCAGGAGATGTTGCCGATGTAACGGTTAGCGGAGGCACAGCAACATTCAACAATGAAAATGTAGGCATAGGTAAGTCTGTAAATGCTTCTGGTTTAGTTTTAGCAGGAGCCAAAGCGGCTAACTATAATATTATATCTGTTAATGCAACCACGGCTAATATTACAGGTAAAAACATTAGTGGAAACTTTACTGCCGATAATAAAGTGTACGATGGTAATACTACAGCTGGCATTTTAAGCAGGACTCTAACAGGTGTATTAGCTGCAGATGCAGCCGATGTAAACCTAACAGGTGGTACTGCAAGTTTTGCAACAGAAAGTGCAGGTACAGGTAAAACGGTTACCGCTACAGGTATGACCATCACAGGAACAAAAGCCGCCAACTACAGCTTAACCGGAGTAGCCACTACCACTGCAAATATTACCGGTTTGGCAATTACCGGCAGCATCACGGCTAGCAATAAGGTATACAATGGTAATAACATTGCAACCATTTCGGGCAGAACCTTAACTGGGGTATTAACTGCAGACGTTGCCGATGTAACTTTAACAGGCGGCACAGCAACATTTGCCAATGCCAATAAAGGCACAGGTAAAACCGTTACTGCCACAGGTTTAACCCTGGCTGGCGCTAAGGCAGCTAACTATACGCTGGCTTCTGTAACAACTACAACGGCTGATATTACTGCAAAAGATATCTCAGGTAGCTTTACTGCCGATAACAAGGTATACGATGGCAATGCCAATGCAAGCATCTTAACCAGAACCTTAGCAGGTGTGCTGGTCGGAGATGTAGCCGATGTGAATTTGACAGGCGGAACGGCAAGTTTCGATAATGCCAATATGGGTACCGGTAAAACCGTTACTGCAAATGGCATGAGCCTCGCGGGTACAAAAGCAGGCAACTACAACTTAACAGGCGTAGCTACTACTACAGCTAACATTACGGGCTTAACACTTACTGGTAACTTTACTGCCGGTAATAAAGTTTATGATGGTAATGCAACGGCAACCGTATTAACCAGAACCTTAACCGGAGTATTAGCAGCCGATGCCGCTGACGTTACTTTAACAGGTGGAACAGCAAGCTTTGCCAACGCTAACGTAGGTACAGGCAAAACCGTTACAGCAACAGGCATGACTATAACTGGTACAAAAGCAGCCAATTATACTTTAGCTTCAGTAGCCACCACAACGGCTGATATTAGCACTAAAGATATTAACGGAAACTTTACCGCTGATAATAAGATTTACGATGGTAGTGTTACTGCAAATATCCTCACCAGAACTTTAACCGGAGTACTGGCAGGCGATGTTGCCGATGTGAATTTAACAGGCGGTACAGCAAGCTTTGCCAATGCCAACGTAGGTACAGCAAAAACGGTATCGGCGGCTGGCTTAAGCTTAACAGGAAGCAAATCGGCCAATTACAATTTAACGGGTGTAGCTACAACAACAGCCAATATTACCACAAAAAATATCACCGGTACATTCACCGCTGATAATAAAGCTTATGATGGCAATACCACAGCAACGATTTTAACCAGAACGCTCACGGGTGTAATTACTGCAGATGTTGCCGATGTAACCTTAACGGGTGGTACAGCAAATTTCGCCGATGCCAATATCGGTACAGGTAAAACGGTAACTTCAGCAGGTATGACTTTGGCCGGTTCAAAATCTGCGAATTATAACTTAACAGGAGTGGCTACCACCACGGCTAATATTGGTGTTAGAAATATCACCGGATCATTTACTGCCAGCAACAAGGTTTATGATGGCAATACTACTGCTACGGTATTAACGAGGACCTTAACAGGCGTTTTAACTGCAGATGCAGATGTAAACTTAAGCGGTGGAACTGCAAGTTTTGCTGATGCCAGCGCAGCAACCGGTAAAACCGTAACCGCTGCAGGTATGGTACTTGCCGGTACAAATGCAGCTAACTATAATTTAACCAGTGTAACTACCACCACAGCTGCTATTACAGCAAAAGCTGTTAACGGAAACATTACCGCAAGTAATAAGGTTTACGACGGAAACACTACAGCTACCATTTCAGGAAGAAGCCTAACAGGTGTATTAGCGGCTGATGTTGCCGATGTAACCTTAACAGGTGGCACAGCAACCTTTGCTGATAAAAATGTGGGTACTGCGAAAGTGGTAACAGGCGCAGGCTTGTTGTTATCAGGTACTAAGGCAGCCAACTATACCTTGACGAGCGTAGCAACTACAACTGCAAACATCAGCGTAAAACCAATCGTAGTTACTGCCGACGCTAAAACAAAGGTGTACGGCAGTGCCGATGCTGCATTAACTTATACACTTTCTACAGGTGCTTTAGTTACAGGCGATGTGATAACAGGTAGTTTAAGCCGCGCAGCTGGAGAGAATATTGGTAACTATGCCATTGGGCAGAACACCATATCAGCTGGCACAAACTATATAATTACTTACACGCCGGCCGATCTGGTCATTACCAGAAAGGCATTGGTAATTATTGCCGATAATAAAAACAAAAACTTTGGTGATGCCAATCCGGCACTTACTGCAAGTTATAATGGTTTTGCGGGTACAGAAACAGCAGCTGTATTAACAAGTGCGGTAGCGTTAAGTACTACGGCCACTACAACATCGCCAGCTGGCAATTATCCAATTACAGCAAGTGGTGCTGCGGCAGCAAACTACAGTATTACTTATATCGCGGGTAATCTTACCGTTAACCCCTCCACACAAACCATTACATTTGCAGCTTTAGCTAATAAATTAGATACCGATGGTATCTTTACCTTAACAGCAACTGCAAGCTCTGGTTTAACTGTAACGTACACCAGCAGCAATCCGGCGGTAGCAAGGATTATTAACGGTAATCAGGTAGAAATCCTCAAAGCCGGCGTAATTAACATTACCGCCAGTCAGGCCGGAAATTCCGATTACCAGGCAGCAGTTAATGTCGTACAGTCGTTTACAGTAATCGAAAACCCACCACCGGTAATTACCATTACCAGCAACAAAGGCAATAGCATTAGTAAGGGCGAAACCGCAACGCTTACTGCAAGTGGTGGATTAACTTACCAATGGACAAACGCAAACGGTATTATTAGCGGACAAAACACTGCAATATTAACCGTTAGACCATCCCAAAATACTACTTACACCGTTACCGGGTTTAACCAATATGGAAGAAGCAGTACCAAAACCTTTAATCTTGAGGTAAGGGCCGATTACCAGGTACTGAATATTATGAACGTACTTACGCCAAATGGTGATGGTAAAAATGATACATGGTTTGTTGAAAATATCGATATGTATCCAAACAATACAGTACGCGTTTTCGATCGCGCCGGTAAGTCGATATTTGAAATGAAAGGTTATGACAACAGTTGGGGCGGTACCTTAAAAGGATCGTTAGTTCCTGAAGGCGCTTACTACTACATCATCGACTTTGGTCCAGGTATAGGGGTAAGAAAAGGGTACATCACAGTTGTAGGTAATAATTAAGATTTAACCTGCCATAACCAGTGTTTTAACTGGTTATGGCATAAAAAAGTATAAAGATGAAAACAAGGAAAATGCTTATCACATTGGTGATGTTTAGTATCTGCATCCCGGCCTTTGCTCAGCTCAACCCAATGGGCAGTATGTATTACCAAAACCTTTATCTCAGCAATCCGGCCATGGCAGGTATTGAAAAGGGCTGGGAGGCTGCAGCAGCTTATAAGGCACAGTGGACAGCGATAGAAGGGGCTCCGGCCATGCAGTCGGTAACTGCAGCTTACGGCGCCAGTAATAATAAAGTTGGCATAGGCGCCTCTTTTTACAACGAAAATATAGGTGTAATTCAGCGGACCAGTTTTAAAGGTACCTATGCTTACCACCTGCCACTTAACAATGGTTCCGATTATCTTGATTTTGGTCTTTCAGCAGGGATTATGAACGAATGGATCGATCTGACAAAGATTAAAGGAAGCCAGAACGATATTTCTTTAACCAACTTTAACCAGCGTAAACTGTATTTTGATGGCGATTTCGGTATGGCTTACCGCAGTCAGCATTTTAACATTCAGGGATCAGTATTAAACCTCAAGCGTTTCTTGAAACGCGATGACGAAAGGACGGTTGTAGACCGGGCTTCTTATTTTGCATCAGTAAGCTACAAATTTATTAATCCTGATAAAGTGCTGAACATTATTGAACCAAAAGTAAGCTATAGAGGTATTGATAACTATCGCGATATTATTGATCTTGGATTAAATGCACAGTTTTGGGGCAATAAACTTTTGTTTACTGGTATTTATCACACCAGCAACAGTTTTACTGCCGGCGTGGGTACAACTTACCAGAACCGCTTGTCGATACTGGCCATGTACACCACAAACACTTCTGATATACAGAATTATGCAAACGGAGAATTTGAAGTAGGGTTGAAATACAATTTTAGATAATAACAGGGGTCTCAGTCTTCCTGTTACTGAGATTAAGGACATAATAGCCTCATTAACTTAGCAGCTAAAATATTTCGATATGAAACCAATTTTAGCACGAACTACACCGATTCTTTCTTTTTTAGATGGGATCGGTTTTTAGTTTATAAGCTTTCCGAAACAATAATGCGACCATTCTTCCGGTAGGAGAAAACAGGGCTGTTAACTGAAAACTGCAAACAGAGAACAACTTTTCAAAAGACAGGTGATAAAATTTGTTCATAGCCAAATTGTGGTCGCCTAAGAATTTATTAACCGGGGGATGGCTGGAGTAATTCCTTCGCTGGTCATAATCACCCGCTTAATGGTGCCATCTGGATTGTAGTGTAAATAATCTACGCAGACCGAACGCCTATGACTGCCTCCATCTTTTAATGAACCATTATGATAAAAGAAATAGTCCTTTCCTTTAAATCCGATAATGGCAGGGCGGTTGGTTTCGCAGTTTCCGGCCAATTCGTTTAATATACCTTTAAATACCCATGGCCCATGTATGCTGCCACTCATGGCATAGGCGACCTTTTCCGGACTGCCATAACCGTAGGTTAGATAATACCACTCATTATGTTTGAAAACATGTGCCCCTTCTGAAAAACCAGGTAATTCAATGGTACTTATTTTGCCTTGCAGGCTGAGCATATCATTGCTTAGTTTAGCGAAATAACACTGTTGGTTGCCCCAGAAAATATAAGCCTGACCATCTGTATCAATAATTACCGAAGGGTCGAGGTTTGCCATCGGGTTTTTGTTGAAAGGGATATCATTTCCTGTAACCAATGCAGATCCGATTGCATCACGGAACGGACCTGTCGGTGTTTCTGATATTCCAAGTGCAATCGCTTTCCCTGGTATATGGCGATGGGAGACTGCTGCAAACCAATAAAAATGCTGTTTATTGAAAATTACACATGAGGCAAATGCATCACCGCTTGCCCAGCTAAAATCACTTGCCTGTAAGGGCATTGGGTGTTCTTCCCAGGTAATAAGGTCTGCAGAAGAAAAACAGAGCCAGCTCCGCATGATGTAGTCTTGCGTACCGGGAGGTGCTTCATCGCGGCCGGTGTATAAATATATTTTCTGATCGTATAACAAAACAGTTGGATCAGCGGTGAATTTGTGACTGAATAGGGGATTGCCTGTATTGATCATGTCATGATATTTAATTAATAAATAACATTCCAGTGCTCATTATTGTTCTATTTGACTATAATTGAGTCGATTTCATTTAAAGTGATCTGGAGAACATAACTTTACGATCAGCAGAACACAATTATGCTATTAATCGGAGATGATAAAACATTAATTGGCGAAGGTTTTACCAGAGGAACTTTTACGAAAGATAGAAGTTTATCATTTTAGAATCTCTTTTTAAAAGGATGTAAGATTGTCCTTCGACAGGCTCAGGATGACAATATTTTTTATTTTAACTTGAGGTTGTATCATAAGTTGTGATTTCATTCGAACTTGTCACGTTGAGCTTGTCGAAACGCTTTATGGGGTATTTAAACAGGTCCTTCGACAAGCTCAGGATGACAATCTATATTTATGATACAGCCTCAAGTATTTGTGCACAGACTCTTATTTTTAAACCTGATTGAGCGGATAGCCCGGAGCGTAGTGAGGACTATAAGCGATAGCAGGACTGCTGTTTCAGGAGCATTACTGAACGCTCATCTTCAAACTATTAGACATATTAATCAGAGATGATAAAACGTTAATTGGCGAAGGTTTTACCAGGCTTCCAGAGTCAATGCTTGCACTTGTTGCAAAAGGGCTTTAATAGATGCTCTAATACTTAAATTAGAATCGGATTGCCTGAAAGATTGTTTATGTCGGACGCCAATTTCAGAAAACAGATGATAAATATTTAACACTGAATTAATAATCGGTGTTTAGTTTTGCAGTATAAATATTTGGTTAGTATTTATAAGTTTAGGTTAGTTGATTATAAAAGCCCAGATGGATATCGGGGCTTTTTATATTTTAACCCATGCGATAGAAAAATTCGTCGGCTACGATTTTTCCGTCTTTAACCTCATAAACACAGATTTCACTCATGGCCATTCTTCCATGGGCTTTATAAGTGGCATCAATGTTCATTACAATAGCAAAATGATTGTCTGCAACAATTGGTTCTGAGCATGAAGAGCTATGTATCTCTTCAACACTTTCTTCCCATCGTATGGTTTTCTTTTTAACGGCATCTTTGCCTTCCGTTAATTCCATTGGCGAGCCTTTTGGCTCTTTGCTTACAACATTGTCGGCGTAAAGTTCATCAATGGCCTGTTCGTGTTTGCCTTCACGGCAAAGTTGCACCAATTTGTTAGCTACTTCCTGAGTATTCATATACTTATATTTAGTTATGATCTAAGTTATTAAAAATAAACGGTTTACCTATTTAAAGGTTTTAAGTTTAGGTTAACTTGCTGCGACAGACTCAATAGAGTGGACCTGATTTTATGTTTAATTGCAATCGTTTGTCCCCATCGATTTGTGTTGCCGTTAGAGAACCCGGAAGCTATGCGATTAGTAGTTATTTAGTTCTGTTTGGTTATCATGGCTAGGATATCCATTAATTATGATATTAGATAAAATGATACAAGAATACCACATCGCCAACATATGCTGGTTTGGGTTGGTCTTTAATCACAAGTGTGGCTTGAATGGTAACTTTAGTTATTCCCCTTAAATTGCTAATGCTATTTAATTTTGCTTTTAACTGCACTTCGCTATCTACTAAAACGGCCTGACCAAATTTAAAACGTTCAATACCGTAATTGATTTCCATTTTAATATTACGTACATCTGCAATCTGCTTCCATAAATAAGGAATTAACGACAAGGTTAAATATCCATGTGCAATTGTTGCCTTAAATGGTCCTTCATTTTTAGCTTTTTCCGGATCGGTGTGTATCCATTGATGATCCAGGGTTGCATCGGCAAATTTATTGATCTGTTCCTGGTCTATAGTATGCCATTGCGAAACGCCTAGTTCCTTACCCAGGTGCGATTCATACTCTTCGAAATTATTGATCACTAACATTATATTCTGTTTATAGGATTAGTACTGTTTTAATAACTCCTTTAGGTGTAACAATCCTTCAGGCATCATAGTTTTATTCACGCTTTTGTGTCCAATAATAATCATAATAATTGTGTGTTTAAAGGTATGCAGATAAATATTTTGAAAAAAAACTTCATTCAATATCGCTTTAATTTTTAGGTTATTTATAATCAGCTAGATAAGCATCTTCATTGCTCATTAAATTTTTCAAAAAAGAACTTTTCGGCTAAAAATAAATAGTTAGGAGCTAAATATTAAAACGCTGTAAAGAATGCCTGATATACTCGGCTTTCGCTCACTGCTAAGCGCTTTTTTGTCTGTTTAAATCGATTGATTTTAAGCGTGTTAAATATTATCTAAATATTTAATTTGATATATTTAAATTAAAATTTAGATTTGTCTAAAATTATATTTAGATAAATCATTTTACGTTCATGAAATCCCTATTACTATATTGCTTTTGTTTTTTTATATCACTAAATGCCATCGCTCAAAAGGTTATCATTAAGGGCTTAGTAACTTCTCAAAATGAACCTGTAGAAAATATTACCATTAAAATTTTAGGAACTAACGGATCAACAAAATCGGGTAGTTCAGGTGCTTATCAATTAAGTGGAATCCCTTCCGGGAATTTCGATCTCGTTTTTTCAGGTATTGGTTATCAATCAAAAAGAATTAAAGTAACCTTAAAAGAAGATACGGTTCTGGTTAATACCGACTTATTAAGTTTAGCTTCAGATTTAAATGATGTGGTAATTACAGGTGTGAACCGGGCCACTCAACTGCGTAAAAGCCCTGTACCTATTGCCGTACTTTCCAAAAAATCAATGGATCAAAATGTAAATACGAACCTGATCGAAGCTATTGTTAAAGGAGTACCAGGCATTACTGCAGTTACCACCGGCCCAAATGTTTCTAAACCTTTTATAAGAGGCTTAGGTTATAACCGTGTGTTAACCTTGTATGATGGTTTAAGGCAGGAGGGGCAGCAGTGGGGCGATGAACATGGAATTGAAGTAGATGAATATGGCATAACAAGAGCTGAAGTAGTAAAAGGTCCGGCCAGCTTAACTTATGGCTCTGATGCATTGGCTGGGGTAATTAATATGATTCCTTACACGCCGAATTTTGAAGATGGCAAGTTTAAAGGCGATTTTACAGCAAATTACCAAAGTAATAATGGAATGATCGGTTCGTCGCTCGGACTGGCCTACATTAAAAACGATTGGAAATACACATTTAGGGCAACCGGAAAAACGGCGCATAATTACCAAAATAAAATTGACGGACTGGTTTACGGAACAGCTTTTAGAGAATACAATTTATCGGCCAGCGCCAGGGTAGATAAAGCCTGGGGTTTTTCTAAAACGGCCATTACCTATTACGATAATTTAATGGAAATTCCTGACGGTAGCAGAGATTCTCTATCTAGAAGATTTACCCGGCAGGTTTTGGATGATGGAGATGACATTAAAAACAGACCTATTGTACCTGAAAGTGATCTGAATAGTTACTCCATTAATCCCCTGCATCAGCACATTCAACATTATCGGTTTTATAACATCAGCCAGTTTAAATTTGGAACGAGTGATTTAAATTTATTAATCGGTGGACAGCAGAGCGTAAGGAGAGAATATAATCACCCCACTTTGCCAGGTCAGGCCGGACTTTATGTGGTGCTGAATACTTTTAATTACGATCTTAAATACAACCTGCCCGATTTTGCAGGTATCGAAAGTACCGTCGGGGTTAATGGTATGTATCAGGGAAACAGGAGCAAAGCTGCCACCGATTTTCCAATTCCCGATTATGATCTCTTCGATGTTGGTGCCTTTTACTTTGCAAAGAAATCGATGGGTAAAGTAGATGTTTCAGGAGGAATCAGGATCGATAGAAGGAATATACACTGGAATGATTTTTATGTAGGTACCGATGCACAAACAGGTTTTGGTAAACAGGTGAGCCCAACCGATGCCACTGGTAAATTGCAATTCCCTTCTTTTGATAAAAACTATTATGGCTTATCAGGAAGTTTGGGCTTAACTTATAACATTTCAGAAAAGCTATTAATTAAAGCCAACATTGCGAGAGGTTATAGAGCTCCGAACATTACCGAAATTGGTTCTAACGGACTAGATCCCGGCGCGCACATTGTGTACCTGGGTAACCGAACCTTTAAGCCTGAGTTTAACCTTCAGGAAGATATTGGCATTATTGCCTATTTGAAAGATGCCGATATAAGCTTGGAGCTGTTTAACAACAATATTCAGAACTATATATATCAATCGCGCTTAACTGATGCCAACGGAAATCCGGTTGTTATTGTCCCTGGTAATTTAACCTATCAGTATCAGCAATCAAAAGCCAGATTGTATGGCGCAGAAATTTCGATAAATCTACATCCTGCAGATTTAAAATGGCTAAGTTTCAACAATAGCCTGGCTTATGTCGTGGGCTTGAACCAGAACCAGGAACTCTTAGATAAACACGGTAGGGAAGCCAAATATTTGCCTTTTATTCCACCATTGCACGTGAGAACGGAGGTTAAGGCAACCGCGCAAAAACCTATAGGTATTTTTGATAAGCCTTATATTAAAATTGATGCTGCTTTTTTCGCTGATCAGAATAGGTTTTATGCTTTAGATGATACCGAAACCTTTACCGCTGGTTATACATTAATTAACGTAGGTATAGGATCTGCATTAAAAACTAAAAAAGGAAAAACGTTATGTGATATTTTTCTCCAGGCCGATAATATTTTCAATATCGCCTATCAATCAAACTTAAACAGGTTGAAATATTTCGAATATTATAACCGTTCGCCAAATGGCCCCTCAGGGATTTACAATATGGGCAGGAATTTAAGTTTTAAGATCATTGTGCCGATTTAGTTGGGATGTAAGATGGTTGATAGTTAATAGCCTAAGGTTAATAAAATATCTGTTGATGGAATGGAGATGATGGCTATGAACTATTGACCAAAAGACCATCGACTACAAGATTTTCCAATTTAGGAATTGAAGAACTATAATAAGGTTTGTGATAATCATGTTTTAGGGTTTAATGTTTCGTTTAGAAAATGGGAGGTATTTATATCTTCCATTTTCTTTTTAATCCCTGTTAAACCTTTTTTCAGCCAGCCGTTCCATCCTATGG
This sequence comes from Pedobacter sp. W3I1, assembly GCF_030816015.1. Classification (NCBI taxonomy): domain Bacteria; kingdom Pseudomonadati; phylum Bacteroidota; class Sphingobacteriia; order Sphingobacteriales; family Sphingobacteriaceae; genus Pedobacter; species Pedobacter sp. W3I1. The sequence continues at coordinate 3,666,823 of NZ_JAUSXN010000001.1, read as the reverse complement.
ACTATGGACTATGGACTATGGACTATGGACTATGGACTAATAAACTATTTTACCTATTTTTACCCTATATGGAACCCTCTTTAAGCGAACAACGTTTAACTTTTTTAAGGCAATCAATTGGCAAGGTAATTACCGATTCGCCCTCAAACTTTATGAATTGGCTGGCCCCGGTTTTAATCAAAGCAGAACATGGCATATTGGTTTGTCAGTATACCATCCGTAAAGAAATGACCAATCCTTATCAAATTTTACATGGTGGGGTAACAGCAGGTATTATTGATGATTTAATTGGTGCGACGGTTTTTACAATGGGATTAAACGAACGTTATACCACTGTAAATAACTATATTGATTATTTTGCCACTGCAAGCGAAGGAGACAAAGTGATCGCAGAAACATCAATAGTGAAAAAAGGACGCACGATATTAAATCTGCAATGCGAGATATTTTTACCTTCGAAAAAGCGTTTAATAGCTAAAGGCTATTCGAACATGTTAAACATAGGTTAAGTCTTTTCCGATAGTTTAAGAATTAATTATTAATTCCTTTAAATTAACGAAACATTCTCGGTTATAATTTGTTGTAAATTAACCAAAAATATAATGAGCCATGTTAGAAAATTATTCCACCCTGCAATTCATTGTGAGAGGCAAAATTTTTAAGGGATTTTGCATGCGTATCCAAGATGATTTTCACGAAACTTATGCCGTTGTTTTAGACGGATACCATTCTTTTTGTATCTGGTTAGATGACAAGACAGAAAAGTGGTGCGCTTCTAAAAACGTAGCGATTGATCCTGATGCTATTGATGAAATCATTCATAGAATCTCTGTTCCACAACCATCTTGCTAAGATCACGTAATAAAAATATTGTAACATAAATTCTGTCATTAACTGCAGGATTGGTCTTGTTACCTAAAAATCCCTGCCAGATATTTTCTGGCAGGGATTTTAATATTGTATTTCAACTTTTCTTCCAGTTCCGCGAACTTTGTGTTCTTCTTTGTGACTGCTGTAGTTAAAAGCTATTCAAAAAACATATAACTCAGTGCTATGGCAGTACAAACGCCAACTAAATCAGCCAATAACATCGAACCAATAGCATAACGGGTATTCTTTATTCCAACAGAGCCAAAGTAAACCGCTACGACATAAAAAGTGGTATCAGAAGCACCCTGAAAAACACCCGATAATTTACTGGCAAATGAATCCGGTCCGCTAGAAATCATGGTGCTTACCATCATTCCGCGGGCAGCACCACCACTTAAAGGCCTGATTAAAGCTGTTGGCAAAGCATCAACAAATTTGGTGTCGGCTCCAAAAAAGACAAAAACGTTTCTAATGCCATTCATCACTACATCAAAAGTTCCACTGGTTCGGAGCATGCTTACCGCGACTAAAATTCCAACCAAATAAGGAATAATTTTCAGTGCAGTTTCAAATCCACCTTTGGCTCCATCAATGAACGAATCAAAAACATCTATTTTTTTATATAATGCGCCGAGTACGATCAATAAAAAGATCAGCAAAATTATTCCACCGCTTAATAAGCCTGAAAATGATTTTATACTCTCTGCATTTAACTTGCTTACATACCAAACCAGTAAACCCACTACAGCCGAAATACTTAATACCCAGGTAATGATAACGGGTTGAAGTAAGTTTATCTTTTGTTTAAAGGATACAATAAGCATGGCGGCCATGGTACCCACAAAAGTTACAATTAAACAAGGAATGAAAATATCGGTGGGGTCTTGTGCATTTTGGGTTGACCTAATAGCGATTACACTAACGGGAATTAAACATAAACCTGCAGCGTGTAAGCATAAAAACATAATCTGCGAATTGCTGGCAACATCCTTATTTGGATTGAGCTCCTGAAGGCTTTCCATCGCTTTTATGCCAAATGGTGTGGCTGCATTATCTAAACCTAATAAATTGGCTGAAAAATTCATAATCATGTGTCCCATAGATGGGTGCCCTTTCGGAATTTCAGGAAAGAGTTTTGAAAAGAAAGGACCAATAATTCTGGATAATAAACGGATGCCACCTGCTCTTTCGGCAATGCTCATTAGCCCCATAAACAAAGCCAGTGTCCCGATTAATTTAATGCAAAGGTCAACTGCAATCCAGCAGGTTTCAATAATGCCATCTAATTTTAAAGGGTTTAATGGATCGGATGATTTCCCAATTACCATCCAGTTAAAAATATCGCTATGTCCGAAAAAGAAACATTTAATACTTGCTACAACAATAGCCACAATAATAAATGCTGACCAGATTCTGCTTAATGCCATTAGGGTTATTTAGTTTTTATTTTATACGTGAAAATACTTTTTTAAACCCAAATTTCATAGGAATCATCGTTCGATTAGTATTTATCAACTTTTTAACCTCTTTTTTTCTAATGCGATCGTCATGCTGAACTTGTTTCAGCATCTTTCCTGCTAAATAGACCCTGAAATAAATTCAGGGTGACGATTACAGGTCATCAGATAATAAAGGAAATCTTTAATATTATAATACTGGAATATTACCCATCAAAAAAAGGTCCATGGCTGCTAGTGTATATGCTGTTAACCATGGACTTCCGACTTCGGACTAACTACGGTTTATCATCTGTTAATTCAAAACCCCAGGTTTTTCCTTTTTCAGTAGCAGGAATCCCACTTGTCATCCAGGCTGGAGCCTTTGCACCTTTTAAATAATAATCGAAAAATTGTTGTTCGCGGATTTGAATATCCTTACGGTTCTGGCGTTGAACTAAGTTGTGTGCTTCGCCATTATAGTTAAGCATCCAAACTGGTTTACCTAAGCGACGCAAACCGGTAAACATTTCAATTCCCTGGTACCAGGGCACAGCACCGTCTGCATCGTTGGCCATTACCACCACTGGTGTATTTACTTTAGGGAACATAAATAATGGTGAATTCTCGATATATAATTCTGGTTTTTCCCAAAGTGTTGCACCGATGCGGCTTTGTGTTTTCTCATATTGGAACTGACGGTTCATACCCGTTTCCCAGCGGATTCCGCCATAAGCAGAAGTCATATTGGCTACCGGTGCACCAGCCCAGGCTGCTGCATACATGTTATTTTGTGTAATGAGATATGCCACTTGATAACCACCCCAGCTTTGACCCTGGATGCCGATTTTACTACCATCTACCCAGCTGTTTTTCTTCAGACTTTCTACACCAGAATTGACAAATTCAACTGCAGATTTACCTGGGTGACCAGTTTCGTAGCTAATATCAGGAGCAAAAACCATGTACCCGTTACTCACGAAATAAGAAATATTTAAGCGTGATGGAGTAGGTGCCGGCGCTTGATAAGTGTACAAACCATCCGTTAGTTTTTCGTAGAAATAAGCAATCATTGGATATTTCTTATTTGGATCGAAATTTTCCGGTTTGTACAGAATACCTTCAGCCTTGTAGCCTTTCGGCGTGGTCCATTTAACCAGCTCAGCCGTACCCCAATTGTAGTTTTTCTGTTGAGGATTGGTATTGCTTAATTTGGTTTCAGTTTTGAAATCTGTGGTGATATAAACATTTGGCGATTCTACATAATTGGCTTTATCGTAAATGTAAACATCTGCATCTTTAGCTTTTACCAGGTTAGAATATTTAAATTTAGCCATTACGACCAATTCTGGCGCTTTAGCTGCGCCTACATTGGTGCGGTAAAAACCATTTTCTTTAGTTATGTTGTTAAAACCATCTAACCAAACCGTTTCGTTCGGTTTTACAAATTTGCTATCTGCATTGCGCTCAAATCTGTTGTCTTGTTGCACTCTTTCATAACGGAAAGTAATGTTATTTGCTCTACCAAAACCGGCGGTAATATTTTTTGGTGCCGATTTTCCATCAGGTGAGAACGACCAGATATCATATTTATCGTTAATGAGAACAGCTTTATCACCTTCGGTCCAGGTAGCTAGACCATAAGCAGAAGGTAAGTCTGGTACATCATTCTCTTCATCAACAAATTTTTCGCTTAAACTTGCTGTTAACACAGTAACTTTTGCAGTAGCTATATTATACGTATTCCAACTGCCTGATTTTCGATCGAAATATAAAACATAATTCCCTGCCGGAGAAGCCATTGCATAACCATTAAGGTTCTCTATAATTTTCTTTTTCTGGCCATTCTTAGTATCAACCAAATAGTAATCTTTTGAAGTTGAACCACTCCACTGCGATTCTATCCTACGGCCATAATCAGTAGAAGCCAAAACCTGCTCGGCATCACCTTCAGCGATGATATTTGCATCAGGCAATTTTAAATCTGTTAATGGAATTACTTTTGGATCACTGCTATAAACGTCAATCACCGATAAATAACTTTTCTTACTGTCCCTATCTGCATTTTTAAGCTGCATAGGCTGCAAATAATCGTCTTTGTAATTCCAAACATCAACTTTAGCCACTTCGAAATCTACAATAGTGGTGTCTTTTGGCTTTTTAATAGGAGAGATGCCAAAAAATAATTTCTTACCATTTTTACTAAAAGTTATTTTACCATCGCCATTAACCGACCATTTTGCAGGTAGTCCAGGCATATCAAAATCAACCAAAATCTGCGCCGTATCAAGCGTTAATGAGTTGTAATAAATATTGTAATCTTTTATTTCCTGTTTCTCCGGGCTTTGCTCGCCTACAAAAGCCACATGTTCACTTTCCTCATCAAAAGTAAAGTTTTTGAAACTTCCTTTGCCCTTAATCAGGGTTTTTAATGTGCCTTTTTCTGTATTTAACAAGAACACCCCTTGTGGAGCCGTTTTATCCTTTTTAGATCCGCTACAGGCAAAAACCAACTGTTTACCATCTTTACTAAAGTAATAATCGGTAACAAATTTATAGGTTTTATCTGTGCCTGTTAAAAGGTTTTTTACCACTAAATCAGTTCCCTCTTCGGTTTTGGCTTTTGCCGCAGGGTCATCATCAGCCAAATCTGTTTCGCCATCTTTTTTCTCAGCTGGTTTTACCGTTTTCTTTGCTGTATCTGGCTTTTCAGTTAAATAGGCCATTACACCTGCACCTTCTTCAGGGAATTTGAAAGATTTCACCCTTGCCACTTTTGTAATGGCATTGGTAGTGAGGTTAGCAATGCCCAATGAATCTTTTGGCAATTCATCAGGTTTTCTCTTTTTAATTTTAGCCTGACGCAAATCTTTATTTAAGGGACGAATGTTAAATGCCGCAAATTTAGAATCGTTACTAAACTGTGAATTCATTCCTCTTGGAATATTAATCTTCGCATTTGTTTTAATGTTAGTGAGATACAATTGTGCGTCTCCTTCTTGCTGTAAGATGCTGTACATCGCCCATTGACCATTATTTGATAATTGCTTTGATCCTACTGATTCCCAGGTATCATATACCGAATGATCTAAAGGTTTCTTTTGAGCGTAGGCAAAGCTGACAACGAAAAGCAGAATAATAGTTAGTCTCTTTTGCATTTTTAAATTTATTAATTTGTTGGTTGAGATTTAATCTTCTAAAATTGGAATTTTTTAGCTTATTAAGAAACTTGTATGTCAAATATTACAATTAAAAGCATTTAGTTGGAAAGTCAGAGGTCGGAGAACCGAAGTTTAAGCAGTATAGTTTAACACCTAACGCCATGCGCTGATCGCCCTGCTTAAAACAAAAATCCCCGGTAACTTTAAGCAACCGGGGATTTCGAATAATTTAAAAGTAAGATTACTTTTTAGCTTGTTGTTGCTGACGCATATAATCATCTAAACGTTGTTGGAATTTAGATTTTTTCTTTTTCTCATCAGCCGGTCTAGCTTTATTCTGTTGAATTAAAGCATGAATTTTATCATCATCAACCATTTTACGAATTAAGAACTGCTGTCCGAAAGTCATTAAGTTGGCTAAGAAATAGTAATAGTTTAGTCCAGCTGGGTAGCTGTTTAATACACCCAAGAAAATAACTGGCATAATGTAACCAATGTATTTCATTTGGCCTGTAGCGCCCGAAACCTGGTTGTTGAAATAAGTCATAATCAATGTAGAGATCGTCATCAATACACACATTAAACTCAAGTGATCGCCAATGAAAGGAATTTTTACGCCGAATTTGATAAACTCATCGTAAGTTGATAAATCTTTCATCCATAAGAAACTCTCTCCACGTAATTCAAATAAGTTAGGGAAGAAGAAGAAGAAGGCCATTACCAAAGGCAACTGTAATACCATCGGCAAACATCCTCCCAGAGGATTTACACCGGCTTTCTTATATAATTTTAAATATTCCTGTTGAACCAATGTCGGGTTATCTTCACCTACTTTAGCTTTAATTTCGTCCATTTCTGGCTTCAATACCCTCATCTTAGCCATTGAAAGATAAGACTTATAAGTAAGTGGCGATAAAGCAACTTTCAATAAGATGGTTAAAACCAGGATAATTAGACCGAAGTTCCAATTGAAGTTATTTAAGAAATTAAATACCGGTAATACGATAAAGCGGTTAATGTATTTCAACGGCCAGTAGCCCATATCAACCTGTTGCTCTAAATCATAACCCTGTGCTTTTAAAGTAGAGAATTTGTTGGTTCCGAAATAGAATTCCATTTCATAAACCTGGTTAGCGGTATGCGCATATGGCAATTGCATATTAGCATCATAAAACTTCACCAAGCCAGGTGCTGTTGGGATTTTAACCTCTAAACTTCCTTTATCGAAAGCCTGTTTTGAGATTAAAGAAGCTGAGAAAAAGTGTTGCTTGAAAGAGAACCATTGGATTTTACCTTTCGATAAATCTTCTTTTTCATCTTTAGAAACACTTAAGTGGTTTACATCGCCATCTAAATACTTGTAGTAAGGAGCAGAGTAACGGTGCTCACTTTCGAGCGATTTTTCTTGCTGTTTTAAAGTAGTTTGCCAGTTTAATCCAATAGCGTTGCCAGCAATCATCTGCTGTAAACCAACTAAGTTAATGTTGAAACCAACTTTGTTGCTCAACGCCTTTAAATCATATACATATTCTACGTATGCATTTGCACCATAATTGGCGCGCATGGTAACCGTATTTCCTGCTTTTGTTGAGGTAAAGTATAAATCGTTGGTATTGATTACTTTGCCAGCAGCATTAAGGCTTAAGCCAAACTTATTCTGATCTCCATCAAATAAAATAAGCGGTTTTCCGGTAAAGGTTTTCTGACCTTTAACTTCAACTGATGTAATTTTACCACCTTTATTGCTTAAAGTGATTAATAAATTCTCGTTTTCCAGAACGGTATTGGTTTCAGTTCCGGTTATTGTGGTACCAAAAGGGCCTTTTAAGGCTAAAGAATCTACAACCGGGTTTGCAATCGCAGTTGTTTTAGTCGTGTCTTTTTGTACTGGAGTAACACCAGCTTTTTTCAAAGAATCCTGATGCTCCGTTTCTTGGGCTTTTTTTAGTTCAGCCGCGTTCGGCTTCAAAAAGTAGAATGATCCTGCCAAAATGATCATAATCAGGAACAGTCCTGTAAAGGTATTTCTATCCATTATTTATGTATGTACTGCTTTTAATTCGTTTTCTTTTTCGCAAACTCCATCGCAGCGGCGACAAATTTAACAAAAAGTGGGTGAGGATTAGCAACTGTTGATTTTAATTCCGGGTGAAACTGTCCGCCAACAAAAAACGGATGATTTTTAAGCTCTACAATTTCAACTAAATTGCTTTGCGGATTCATACCCGATGCTATCATACCTGCATCTTCGTATTGCTTTAAATAATCATTGTTAAATTCGTAACGGTGACGGTGGCGCTCATTGATGTGCGATTTGCCGTAAATAGAAAAAGCTTTTGTTCCTTTTTTAATATCACAAGGATAAGAGCCTAAACGCATCGTTCCACCTTTGTTTGTTATTTTTTTCTGCTCTTCCATCATGTTAATTACCGGATTTGCAGCATTTTCTTCAATTTCTGTAGTATGTGCATCTTTTAAACCTAAAACGTTACGTCCAAATTCGATAACTGCACATTGCATACCCAAACAAATCCCGAAGAAAGGAATATTGTTTTCGCGAACATATTTTATGGCATCAATTTTACCCTCAATACCGCGGCTACCAAAACCTGGTGCGACTAAAACACCTTGTAAGTGGCTCAATTTCTCTTTTACGTTATCTGGGAAAATACCTTCAGAGTGGATATATTCTACCTTAACTTTACATTCGTTTTTCGAACCTGCGTGTACAAAAGATTCGATAATTGATTTATAAGCATCAGGTAATTCTACATATTTACCAATTAAGCCAATTTTTACTTCAGCAGTTGGATTTTTTAAACGGCCCAGGAAATCTTTCCAGCTTTCCATATCCGGATCGTTCTTGGTAGGCAGTTTTAATTTCGATAAAACAGTTTTATCCAATTGTTCTTTTAACATCAACAATGGCACATCATAAATAGTAGATGCATCCATAGATTCGACTACGGCATTGATGTTAACGTTACAAAATAATGCAATTTTTTTTCTGATCTCAGGACTAATGTGGTGCTCGGTTCTGCAAACCAATATATCTGGCTGTATGCCGTATTCCAATAAAGCTTTAACTGAGTGTTGTGTTGGCTTGGTTTTTAACTCACCGGCTGCAGCTAAATAAGGAACCAGGGTTAAGTGGATAACAATAGCATTGGTACTGCCTTCTTCCCATTTAAACTGACGAACAGCCTCAATAAATGGTAACGATTCGATATCACCAACTGTTCCACCAAGTTCGGTAATGATGATATCATAATCACCACTATCTCCCAAAATGCGCATGTTGCGTTTAATCTCGTCGGTAATGTGTGGTACAACCTGAACGGTTTTGCCCAAATACTCACCTTTACGCTCTTTATTAATTACGTTCTGGTAAATACGGCCGGTGGTAATGTTGTTTGCCTGTGATGTTGGAACGTTAAGGAAGCGCTCATAATGACCAAGATCCAGGTCAGTTTCAGCACCATCTTCTGTAACAAAGCATTCGCCATGTTCGTATGGATTTAAAGTTCCCGGATCGATATTAATGTACGGATCGAATTTTTGAATGGTTACACGGTAGCCACGTGCCTGTAAAAGTTTAGCTAAAGATGCGGAAATGATGCCCTTACCCAAAGAGGAAGTTACACCGCCCGTAACAAAAATATACTTTGTCATGATTGATAATTTGTGGAATTAACCAGGTGTTTTGAGCCTGTTTAATTGTTTTTGTACGGGATACAAAGGTACAAAAAATTATCGCTCGATTTGATACTTGCCAGAATATTTTTTCGTCATATTATACTGCTGATATTGACTGTTTTAAGTAGGAGGGTCGCTTAAAGTATCAGCGTGTAAAGTTCTTTTTTAATATCTTCTATCTTTCTGGGATTCTTTTTATCCTCATAACGGGTATAGAGGTCGATCATTTTTTTGAAATCTTTTTCGGTCTCTGTTCTTTTTCCTTTCGCAGGGGGAGCAATGTTTAAAATAGGAACATTTTTAGCCTCAACCTTGATGGCAAACCATGTCGTATTATACCGTGGTATGGCCATGCCCAATATCATCCCAGGTAAACCCGTAAATCCTTCTGGGCCGCCTTTTAATAAAATTTCTTCGCTATAGAAAGCTACTACAGTGACAGAATCGTTTATTACTGCTATCGCTTTACGGCATTCATAACCTGCAATCTGGCGTACATCGTGCATAATTTTCCAGTTGAGATGGGGGATAGTATCTTTTAAAATAAAATCTTCTCCCGCTATAGGTTTTCTTATTATCCTTGCTTTTTTACTAAAGTCGGTATACAGTTCATTCGTATTCTCACCAGCAATAAAGAAGAAATTATTGTCGTTTAAGGTTTCTTTTGGTTTAATCTTATAAATGGAGCTACTGTCGTTAAAGCTATAATCCCAATTGGAAATCCTGTATTTGTTCATTTTATCCCTGGCATCGTCTGATATCCAGGTGTTAGATGCCAGTTGCTGCTTTTGATTGATCTTTTTCTCGAAAGTTATTTTAGCACTTTTGATGAAAACAGTTTGTGCTTTAATTATTGTAACTGCAAAAAGTAGCATTATAGTTAATCCTAAATGTTTCATCTTCGTTATTTTTTGTCTTGTTTAATGAAGTTTCCGGTTAAATTATAGGTGATGCCAATCAGAACATACCTCGGAATAAAACTGTTGGTGTATTCACTGATGCTATTGCCGCCAACGTAACGGTTATAGCCAATTTTTTGAGCTAAAATATCAGAAATAGATACTTTTAATTCCAGTTCTTGTGATTTAAGCATTTTCTTTGATAAATAGGCGTTCCATAGTGCGATATTTACCGGTGTGCTAAATGAAGAGTTTGCAGGTTGGTATGATAACGATATAGATGTGTTAAATTCTGTATTATATGGAAGTTCTATGTTTCCAGAAATATCATGGTTGTGGCTAAAATTTTTACCATTGTTTATAGAACCGATTGATGATTTGCTGTTTGAAAATGTAACCGATGGATTATATTGAATTTGAACTTTATCGCCATAATAGCTAAAACGAGGGCGTATATTAATACTATTATTCACATTCTCATTCAGCTTATTGTTTAAAATCGAGACCGAGTTTGAATGGTTGAAACTGGCATTTAACCCTGTGTTAAAACCGATTTTACTAAAACTTTTATTAAAACTTGCGCCTGCGTAAAAACTGTTATTGCCATTTAGATTGATATAACTACTAATGGTTTTGTTCACCTCATCTACCGTTCTTACACTTACTACAGCATTTTTGGTAAAGCTATAGCCTCCGTAAACATAGGCGTACATCTGCGATTTTTGCTGATAAGTATTAAAATTAAAGCCAAAATTATTGTTGAACGATGGTTTTAAATTTGGATTACCTTTTATTTCATAAAGTGGATTGTTTACCTGCCTGATCGGTTGTAACTGATCCAAACTAGGCTGACGGGTATTTCCACTATAATTTAAAGATACACTGGTGTTTTTGCCCAATTTATAGTTTAAGTTACTTTGTGGCGCCCAGTTTAAATAGTTGCGGTTAAATTTATTGTCGCGATCTAAGTCATTGAGTTCGAAAGTGGTTTGAGTGGCTTCTGCACCACCAGATAACGTGAATTTCTTTGCTCTGTATTGCAATACAACCTTGCCAATATTCGAAAAGTTGTTGAAATCGAAATTATTACTCAGCGAATCGATCCGTTTGTTATTTAATGATTGATCGAATACTAATTTATGGCTATTTGAGCTTACCGTTTTAAAGCTATAGGCTGTTTGTAGTGAAAATTGTTTGCCTAAAGGTTCAGTATACGATATTCTGGTACCGAGAGAACTTTCACTGCCCGAATTGTCGTTCAGGAAATTCTGGTTAACCGTCCGGTTAACCGCACCACTAGCATCGTAATAGTGGGTAACACTTAAGCTATTACCTAAATTAGTACTGTTTTTGGTTTCAGGCTGTAAATCAATTGAGAGTGTTCTCCCTTTTTTTACAAACTTTTTGGAGTAATTTATATTGCCGTTAAAAAGGTCGTTGTTGCCATTGCTATCATTAAACTGATCACTATTGTTTACAAATATTCCCGCATCATTTTTAGTTTCGTTCTTGCTGATATATTGGCTGCTGTTTTTGCGTTTGCTACCTGCAAAGGATATTTTTAAGGTAGAAAGCGAATCTAATTTAATATCAACGCTCCCTTTTAAACTTTGTCCGGTGTTTCTGGTTTCGCTGTTGGAGCTACCTTCGCTAAAGAAGTTTGTTCCGTTGGGCAGTAACGATTGGTTTTTCGATGTCGTATTGTCTAATACATTTCTGTCGCTGCCCTTATAATTCAGTTTAAGACCAATTTTGTTCTCATTCCATTTGTTAGAGAAGTGTGCGCCATAGCCTGTAATGTCTGGCAGGCCGTTGGAAGGCGAAAAATCATCTTCATCGCGGCCGCTGCCATAGCTGATCATCACCGTACTACCGTCATCGCCAACCTCAATAACATCATAATCATTGCCTTTTAACTTGCTCATGGCAGCACTTGCCTTCGAATCCTGATTGGTATTGGAGTTGGAACCAAAAACCGCGGCTTTTAATTTGTTTTTATAAATGCCTGCCATGCCACCTATGTTTTTATAATGCTTAAGGTCGCTATTCGCATCCAGGGTGCTGAGATACCCATTTTTGGCGTTTTCCTTGAGTTTGATGTTCATGACTTTCTCCTTGGCGTCGCCTTCTTTTATGCCAGATAATTCTTCCTCTTTGGTTTTTTTATCGTAAACCTGCACTTCACTAACCGCATTGGCTTTCAGGTATTTCTGAGCCAGAAGCGGATCATCGCCAAAAAATTCTTCTCCATCAACCAAGAGCGTATTTACATCTTTTCCACCTGCTTTTATTGCCCCATCTTTATCAACTTCAATTCCTGGTAAGCGCCTTAACAAATCCTGCAAGTTAGCATGGGGCTTTACGGCAAAGCTATCTGCCTGGTAGGTTATGGTATCGCCTTTCATGCTAATGGCCTGCTTTTGAGCCTTTATCACAACTTCATTTAAAAGTGTAGCTTTGCTATCCATAGCGATATTACCCAGGTTGAATTTGGATGAATCAGACAGTTGGATGTCTCTTATATAATCAGCCATTTTAGGGAAGGTAACCACCAGGGTATAATTTCCTTTTTTTAAATTCGAAAACTCGAATGCGCCGTTGGCCCTGGTGCGCGCATCTTTAACCAAAATAGAATCTTTGCTATTTATTAGCAGGATAGAGCTGTTCTGTAATTTTGTTTTTTCAACTGTATCAACCACAACGCCTTTTATACTAGCGTTTTGTGCAAAAGCAGGGAGAAATAACAGCGAAAAAATGAGAACGCAGAGAAATTGTTTGAGCATGAATTTAGTGAAAGAAGCGTTTTTAAATGGTTCGTTTGGTTATGGTCCTGAAAAATACAACTATTTATTTAGTTTAATCAAGAAAATAAAATAAATATTTTCTATAAGGAATAGACGGGAGGTCAATGTCATTAAGTTAAGTACAGTAGTCGTCAGTCCGAGCGTAGTCGAAGACTTCTTGAAGATTGATAAAACGCAAATAAATGCCCTTGGACTACGCTATCAATGACAGACTTCGATAGGAGATCTTTGAACTATGTTACCGAAAAGTTTAAAGATTTCTCCTCCAAAGGAGTTCCTTTGGAACATTACGCTGCCGATGAAACCTGTGAAACAAGCAAGCATACCATAAGTTGATAAAAACTAATGCTTAAATCGGTAAGCTTCATCCGATAGCTATCGGATCGAAATGACGATATATTTCTCTTAAATCAACTGTCATTAATCGGTTTGCAATAAATTCAGATCTTTCATTTCTGAATTTTTTAGCCTCTATTTACCGCTAACAACAGTTGTAGTAAATCTTCACTTTCTGTTCTTTTTCGCTCCAGGCAATATAAATGTTGTTCTCTTTCCCCAAACGATACTTAAAGCCATTTAAACCCGATTTCTTTAATTCTTCGTAAAGGGCTTTATCAGGAGTGTAATTATCAGCTTTATCTTCAGGCATTACTGCAGGCTCTAGAAAATTATCATCACTGAAAAAATCATCAGCAATGGTTTTCAGGAAAATAATCTGGTCTTTTTCTTTTGAAAGATCAACATTTGGATCGGTGCTGCCCAGTAATTCGGTTCCTTTAATTTTGGTATTATAAATTTCTTTTCCGTCGGCATTTTTAATCGTGAAGTTTAAAACCATTTCTTCGGGTTTCCTGCCAGTAAGTTCAATCTTAAAAGTATCCAAACGTTTTAAATCGGAGAATGACTTGGCTAGGCTTTGATTAACATTTTTAAACTCAATGGCATTGGTTTCTTTTTTGCTGTTAGAATTACAGGCAACAAGCATTAATAAACAGATAGCAGCGAAGAGCGATACATTTCTCATATTCAAAACTACAAATTTTATGCTTTAGTTCATGTTCATATTTTATGATATCCCTTAAATTTAAAAGGAATATCCGATAGATAACCACAATTGAAAGTCGAAATAACCACCTGGGAGCCTATTCTTTAAATTATTTTGAACATGGTAATAATCTCCATAGCCTAAGCCTGTTAAGCCCTCTAAAAGAAAATGTTTCCCTGGAATAAAGGATACGCCAAATGTTCCGCCGTAACGTAAAGAACCCGCTCTAAAATCCCTGTCGTGGCCCCAGCTAAAAATGCCGGTTTCATCAACTGAGCGATGCGAGACAACAGTTTTGTCGAAGTTTCCGAAATAAACTCCATAAAAAGCATTGGCTTCTCTTTTCTTAATCGGATGGATGTATTTCTTTGCACGAAGCAAGAAGCCTTCGTAATGGAGATAATCGCGATAGCCCAGATTTTTAATTTCGCCGGAGGTGTACGCGAGCTCTAAACCATAAAGGTTTGAAAAAGTCTTTTCTATTGCTATTGTAGGTCTTTTGGCCACCAAATTCAAAATGTTTGTCTTTATCATTAAACCGGGCTCATCTTGTGCGAAGCTGGCATGTGCAGATAAAATGAATATAAATAGCAGCGTTTTCTTTTTCATATAATAGCTAAAATACTAAAATATTAACTCCAGGCAATTAAAACTATTGCAAACTAGAATTTAGTTCTTATATTTGCGTAACTGATTACGTAATTAATTTTGTATGGATTTTTTTGAACAGGTAGGCAAGGTAGCTATTGGAAGTAGGTTAAGGATGTTAACCGATAAAGTGACAGAAGACGGTGCACAGATATATAAGTTGTATAATATCGATATGCAGCCCAAATGGTTTCCAGTGTTTTATGCTTTAACGAAAGATAAGGAAAAAACCATAACTGAACTCGCCAAAGAAATTGGTCATTCGCACCCATCAGTAAGTAAGATTATTAGCGAAATGTTGAAAAAGGGCTATGTTAAAGAAAGTAAAGACAAAACCGACGGGCGTAGAAACGTGGTTAGTCTTTCCAAATTAGGGATGGAGATTTCTGCAAAAATAGAAAATCAATTGATTGATGTAAATGCAGCTGTAGAAGAAATTTCCGCTCAATCGCAAAATAATCTTTGGGAGGCGATAGGTGAGTGGGAGTTTTTATTGGAGCAAAAAACACTGTTGAGAAGGGTGATGGAAAAGAAAAAGGAGAGAGATAGTTTAAAAGTAGAAATTGTGGATTACCTGCCCAAATACCAGGAAACATTCAGGTCGCTCAACGTTGAATGGATTTCAAAGTATTTTACCATGGAAGATTCTGATTACAAGGCACTAGACAATCCACAGGGTTATATTTTAGATAAAGGAGGTTTTATTCTCGTTGCGCTTTACGAAGGTGAACCATTAGGCGTTTGCGCATTAATTAAAATGAATGATGGCGAATATGATTTTGAGCTGGCCAAGATGGCAGTATCGCCAAAAGCACAAGGAAAAAATGTAGGGTTTTTATTGGCAAACGCTATAGTTGAAAAGACCAGGTCATTAGGGGCATCTAAAATTTATTTAGAAAGCAATACCATTTTAAAACCAGCAATAAATCTTTATCACAAGTTAGGCTTCCAAAAAGTGGCAGGTAAACCAACACCTTATACGCGTTGTAATATTCAGATGGAACTGGTGATTAGGTAATTACTATTAGATACGTCATGCTGAATTTATTTTATTAGTAGTTTTTATTGTCTTAAAGGTCTAATAGCTACTTCGTGGTCAGCATCTTAATTGTAAGACCCTGAAATAAATTCAGGGTGACGTAATTTTTTAATTTCTATAATAGTTAAGGTAGCTTCAACGCTTTAAGCAATTTGTTAAGCTTCAATAAGTCTTCTGGTGTATCTATTGCAACTGTTTCTAAATCGGTTACTTTTGTCTGGATGTAGAATCCGTTTTCAATCCAGCGCAGTTGCTCTAAACTTTCTGCAATTTCTAAAGAGGATGGAGGTAATTTGGTAATTGCTTTTAAGGATTCTGTCCTGTAACCATAAATTCCGATGTGTTTGTAAAACTGGTGCTTCTCAGCCCATACTCCTGGTTCTCCATTTCTGATAAAGGGAATCGGGCTACGGCTAAAATACATGGCGCGGCCGTTTACATCAATTACCACTTTAGGGCTATTGGGATTGTACACACTTTCCTGACTTTGGATCGATTTGATCAGCGTGGCTAACTGTACTTTTTCTTCAGTAAAGCAGCTTGCCAATAAATCAATCTGTGCAGGTTCGATAAATGGTTCATCGCCCTGGATATTGATCACAATATCGTATCCAGGTAAAGCTTCAATTACTTCAGCGCATCTGTCTGTTCCACTTTGGTGATGAGATGAGGTAAAGATAAATTCTCCACCAAACCTTTTCACTTCGTCAGCAATCCGTTCATCATCAGTAGCAATTACTACTTTCGATAAGCTTTCGGCTTTCGACGCCTGTTCGTAAACCCTTTGGATCATGCTTTTTCCAGCAATATCTACCAAAGGCTTTCCCGGAAAGCGGGTAGAGGCATATCGTGCAGGAATAATTCCGATAATTTTGGACATACTATTTATTTAAGGTTCTACCATTGACGTTATTTTGTAATCATTTAATATGAGCGGTTTATATTGAATTCGTATTTCCGCCCAACTAGGCCGTAGCACGTATCCCCGTTCTACTTAAATCCGGCCTAACAAATTTTTCGGGCTGCACTAACTAAGCTAACCTGCTAGCTTTGAAAGAAAAATTTTCAGCCGGTGTTTTTTGTTTCTTTTTGACACCAAAAAGAAAGAGCCCATCGGCGGCGGTGAGCCGAGGAAAGCATGAGCTGTAGGGTAAAAAATATTCAATTATATACGTCATTTATATTGATTTTATACAATAAATTACCCCCTTAATAAGACAACCACACCAACAAGAAGTGCCATAAGAAATTGGGTGAGCAAAGTAAAAGTACAGCCCCAAATTTTATTCCGTTTCGGAACCGCAACACTGGAATCTGTTATTGAAATAAATAAATCCCCATTTCCAGTTTAAAGGGTTTTCGTGCTGAAAATCTTCGCTACCTTATTCGTTCAGATTAAAATAAACCGTTAATCTCAGCCTCTATAGATTGAATTACCGTACCTAGATCTTCTGGGTTGTTGGTGAAATCTAATTTATCTTTATCTAAAATCAATAATTTACCCAGGTTATAACCTTTAATCCAGGCTTCGTATTTTTCGTTCAGTTTAGATAAGTAATCGATACGGATTCCTGCTTCGTATTCACGGCCACGACGCTGGATATTATTAACCAACGTAGGCACTGAAGCACGCAGGTAAACCAATAAATCGGGTGGTTTAATAAAAGAAGTAATGTTATCAAAAATAGCGCGGTAATTATCATGATCGCGGGTGGTCATTAAGGCCATATCATGGAGGTTTTCAGCAAAAATATGTGCATCCTCGTAAATGGTTCTGTCCTGGATGACGTTGCGTTTATTTACCTCAATATCAGTAATTTGCTGAAAACGGCTGTTCAGGAAATAAATCTGAAGATTAAAACTCCATCGTTTCATGTCGCTGTAAAAATCTTCCAGATAAGGGTTATTGTCCACAGCCTCGTATAAAGCTTCCCATCCATAATTCTTGGCCAATAAGCCTGTTAAGGTAGTTTTACCGGCACCTATATTTCCTACAATTGCTATGTGCATATTTTCTTGCGTTTTGCGGTGAGCGTTTTGCGTAAGGCGATTATAGCGCCAACCGCCATCCGCTTACCACAATATTAATTAAAAACTTTTAAACCCGATTAAACTGCGAACCTCTCTGATGGTTTTTTGTGCACTTTCGCGAGCTTTTAATGCGCCATGTTTAGCCACTTGCCTTAAGTAGGAATCATCTTTTGCTATATCCTGAATACGCTCACGCATAGGTGCAGTAGTAATAATCATATCTTCTGCCAGTTGTTTTTTGAAATCGCCATAACGGATTTGCATTTTGCCATACAAATCTTCAAAATGTGCAAGTGTATCGGCACTCGAAACCACTTTCATTAAGTCGAAAAGATTCTGAATAGGCTCAGGTTTTGGTTGGTTTTCTTCTGTTGGGCCACCGTCACTAACCGCTCTCATTACTTTTTTGCGAATGGTTTCAGGATCATCAGATAGATAAACGGCATTGGCTTCGCCTTCTGATTTACCCATTTTGCCTTTACCATCTAAACCAGGTACTTTAACCAATTTGTCAGAGTAACTAAAAGCATAAGGTTCAGGGAAATATTCTGTATTGTATAACCTGTTGAAACGGTTTCCGAAAGTACGGGCCATTTCCAGATGTTGTTCCTGATCTTTTCCAACAGGTACTTTTGTAGCCTTATGGATTAAAATATCGGCAGCCATTAATACCGGGTAGGTTAATAAACCTGCATTTACGTTATCAGGATTGGCACGTACTTTATCTTTAAAAGAAGTACTACGTTCCAATTCACCCATATAAGCGTTCATATTTAGGTATAAATATAGCTCCGCAATTTCGGGAACATCGCTTTGTATATAAATGGTGCTGTTTTCCGGATCAATTCCACTTGCCAGATATTCAACCAAAACATGTTTAATATTTCCGTGTAAATCAGCTGGAGTAGGATGTGTAGTTAAAGAGTGTAGATCGGCGATAAAAAAGTAGCAGTTATAGTCGTTCTGCATTTGAACGAAGTTTTTAACTGCGCCATAATAATTACCCAAATGTAATTTTCCTGTTGAGCGAATGCCGCTCACCACTGTTTCTTTCATAATGGCACGAAATTAAAAATAAAATACAAGCAAATCATAAATCGCTTCAATTTTAATGGTAAGAATTTTTGAATGCTGGTAGAACCTACGGTTTATACGCATGGTCGTCATCTCGACCGTAGCGGAGAAACCTATCCACGATTTTTTTTCTAGTGATCGATGCCACACCAACCACATAGGAATACTTTTTTATGATTTGAAAATGAAAGCCAGTATTTCATCGGAGAATTAGTCCTTCTTTCCGTTACAAGTCCGCGCTACGCTGTGGGCTTTACACTTCAATAAGGTTTATAAATTACGGCTTTCGCAAGGATGGAACATCAAAAATCCCTATCGTGCGATCGTCATTTCGACCGTAGCGGAGAGATCTAGTGGTCGGTGTCTCACCAATCACAAACTTTGCTCAAAACAATCAGTAGTTTAAAATACCAAACTATTTTATATTTTTGATCATCTATGATTCACTTTCTAAGGCAAGTACACCGGGTATGGTTTTTATTCTGGATATTGTTTTTCTTCGCTCTCTTTTATCCTTTATATTACACTACTTCACGTAATGAGAAATATTACAGCATTCTTAATTTTTTCAGAAAAGCCAATAGTTTTTTATGTAGTCTGTTTTCAGGTGTGTTTTTTCGTTATCAATATGAAGAAAAGCTTAATCCAACACAAACCTACATTTATTGCGCCAATCACACCTCTAACCTGGATATCATGATTTTCTGCATCATGGGACATGGTAAATTCCACTTTATGGGAAAAGATGAATTGTTGAATAATCCGGTATTAGGCATTTTTTTTAAAACCATCGATATTTCGGTAAACCGCAATAGTAAGATTTCGGCTTTTAAAGCATTTAAAAAGGCTGGCGAGAACCTTGAAAAAGGGATGAGCCTGATTATTTTTCCGGAGGGTAAAATTGATGACCATTACCCACCGAAGTTAGGCGAATTTAAAAACGGTCCGTTCCGTTTGGCCATTGATAAAAATATTCCGCTGGTGCCCGTTAGTATTACCGATGTTTGGAAAATTAACTGGGATGACGGCGCAAAGTATGGAAGTAAGCCAGGAATTTGCGATATTTACGTCCACAAACCCATAAATACCTCAACTTTAGCTGATGTTGATGCTGATGTATTGAAAGAAAAGGTTTACAGATTGATTGATAGTAAGTTAGTATAGATATGAATTTAGACGCAAAAACCATCCATAAAATAGCCGATTTGGCCCGAATTCATATTGATGAAAAGCAGGTGGATACACTGATTCCTGAAATGAACAAAATTTTGTCATTCATGGAAAAGTTAAATGAACTGGATACTTCAAATGTAAAACCGTTGGTTTATATGAACGAATCGGTAAATGTTTGGAGGGAGGATGTAGTTAAACAGGAAATCTCTACTGCAGATGGTTTAAAAAATGCAGCAAAGCACACCGACCAATTTTTCATGGTGCCAAAAATTATTGAAAAATAGTATATCTATCGTTATGCAGAATTGAATCAGTGTGGCGAGTTTCAGTAATTTTCAATCCACTTGTAACATCTTACCCGCTACGCTTGTCTAAAAAAGAAAAAACATGGAGAAACCACTCATCACTATAAAAGAAATTGGCCGTAAATATGTTATTGGATCTGAAGTGATTCACGCTTTAAAATCAGTTTCTTTAGATATTAATAAAGGCGAATTCGTAGCATTGATGGGCCCATCTGGTTCTGGTAAATCAACCCTGATGAATATTTTAGGTTGTTTAGATACACCTTCAAGCGGAACCTATGTTTTAAACGGAACCAATGTGAGTCACATGAGTGATGATGCTTTGGCAGAAGTGCGCAACCAGGAAATCGGTTTCGTTTTTCAAACCTTTAACTTATTGCCACGTTCAACATCTTTAGATAATGTTGCCTTACCTTTAATTTATGCCGGAACAAGCAAAAAAGATAGGGATGCAAGAGCAGCCAAAGCATTAGAAAATGTAGGCCTAGGTAATCGTATGGATCATAAGCCAAATGAACTGTCAGGTGGTCAACGTCAACGCGTGGCTGTAGCCAGGGCTTTGATCAATAATCCCTCTATTATTTTAGCCGATGAGCCAACCGGTAACTTAGATACCAAAACATCAATTGAAATAATGGGTTTACTGGAAGAAATTCACAGTAAAGGGAATACCATTATTCTGGTTACGCATGAGGAAGATATTGCGCAGCACGCCCACCGTATTGTACGGATGCGTGATGGTTTGATCGAAAACGATTATTTAAATACGGATATAAAAAATGTATCTCCACGCTTGCAGGCTTTGAACGATAAAGACAGCGATTGGGAGAAAATACACTAAGGCTTATGGTATAAGGTTTAAGGCGTAAGGTTTTACCCTAAACCTTCTACCTTCCACCTTCAACCTTTCTATATGAAAATCTACACTAAAACAGGCGATAAGGGCCAGACATCACTCATTGGTGGTACCCGTGTGCCTAAATATCATTTACGGATCGAAACTTATGGGACTGTTGACGAGTTAAATTCGTACATCGGATTAATTATGTGTCAGGATATTGATGCACACGACCAGAAACTACTAAAAGAAATTCAGGATAGGTTATTTACAGTTGGTTCATCGCTTGCAGCCGATCCTGAGACATCTAAAATGAAGATCCCTGATTTGCACTATACTGATATTACCTTGTTGGAAAATGAGATGGATCTGATGAACGAAAAGCTACCTGCTTTAAAACATTTTGTTTTACCTGGCGGAAATACTGTAGTTTCCTACTGCCATATTGCACGATGTGTTTGCAGAAGAGCAGAACGCCTGACAGTAGCACTTGCAGAAAATAGCTTTGTAGATGAGCGTGTAACAGTTTATTTGAATCGTTTAAGCGATTATTTATTTGTTTTGGCACGAAAACTGACCGTATATTTTAAGGCGGAAGAAAACATTTGGATTCCGAGGGTTTAATAGTGGAAAAATAAGTTTGTTTTGCTCAAAAATTTTAATATACTTTGCGCAATAATAAGAACAAGAATTTAATTGAATTGACGATATGTATTGGACATTAGAATTAGCATCGCACTTGGAAGACGCACCATGGCCTGCAACTAAAGACGAATTAATTGATTATGGTATCCGTTCTGGTGCCCCAGTAGAAGTAATTGAAAACTTACAGGCATTAGAAGATGATGGCGAGCCTTATGAAACGATCGAGGAAATTTGGCCTGATTATCCAACTAAAGAAGATTTCTTCTTTAACGAGGACGAATACTAAACATTAGAAACAAAAAAAACCTTTCAGCTAAACTGGGAGGTTTTTTTTATGTCTTCATTTTTTCCATTTCATCTCTTAACCAGTCCTATGAATAAAATAATTACATTTTTTAAACAAAATCGAAAAGTCGAGTGTTAATACAGCAATAATATAACATTACTAAAAAAATTAACACTATGGGAAATTTATTGTATTTAGTCGCAGTAGTATTGGTAATACTATGGGTGATCGGATTTATATTTCACGGCTTCGGCGACGTTGGTAATATAATTCACGTTTTATTGGTAATCGCAGTTATTGCAATTCTGCTTAAAGTAATTGGACGGGCAGCGTAAAAATATATCGCACCGAGTTTCATTAGTTTAAAAGTGTGTAACACTTTAAAATAAATGGATTAAAAAAGGAGTTTCATTTTTGAAACTCCTTTTTATGCGATCGTCCAGAAGCTTCTGGATCAGCATCTTTTCTATAAAATAGACCCGAAATAAATGCAAGCGACGAAGCGGTATTTAAATTACCACAGAATTTTCTCTATAGGGATGTAATATTAATCGAGCTTAAAGCGCTTAATTCTTTAATAATAGTTCTGCCAGTTCGAGATCAATAGGATAGGTAATTTTAATATTTCCTCTTTCGCCTTCGATGATATTAATTTCATAACCTACAGATTCTACCACGCCCGCATCATCGGTAAAATGAACATTGAACTCCTGATTATAAGCTTCTTTAAGAATGTTAAGACTAAAAGTTTGCGGAGTTTGTACTAAATAAATTTCATCACGTTGTAATGCCGTTGTTTTATCGTTTCTAAGCATGCGTACACTGTCGCTTGATTGCACTGCTGCAATAACGTTTCCCTGTAGCTCAGCTGCTTTAAAACAATTGTCGATAAGAGATTTTGAAACGAGTGGTCGAACAGCGTCGTGAATGGCCACATAACTTTCTTCTTCGATGGCATGGATTGCATTTTTTACCGAGTGAAAACGTTCTGTGCCTCCATCAATTAGCTGATGTGGTACATGGAAATTAAATTCTTCACATAACCTGGCCCAGTAAGCCTGTTGATCTTTGTTCAGAACCAATAAAATTTTTGGTTGAGTATCGCTTTGTGCAAAAGCTTTTATGGTGTGCATTAAAACCGGAAGGTTTTTGAGCAGTAGAAATTGTTTTGGGGTTTCCGTTTGCATCCGATTTCCAGAACCGCCTGCTACAATTATAGCGTAGTATTTCATAGTTGAGCGTTTAGGGTGTGGCGTTTAGCGCTAAACCGCCAAACGCCAACCGCAAAACTTATATAATTAGCATGGCATCGCCATAGCTGTAAAATTTATATTTTTCTTTTACTGCAACTTCGTACGCATTCATAACGTTCTCATACCCGCCAAATGCACTTACCATCATCAATAAAGTAGATTCTGGTGTGTGGAAATTGGTAATCATGGAGTTTGCAATATTAAAATCGTAAGGAGGGAAGATAAACTTACTGGTCCAGTCGTTAGCTGCTTTTAATGTTCTGTTTGCAGAAACAGCCGATTCAATAGCACGCATAGAAGTAGTACCCACCGCACAGATTTTTCTTTTTTCCTCTAAAGCCTTGTTTACGATGTTTGCATCTTTTTGCTCGATAATAAACTGCTCAGAATCCATTTTGTGTTTGGTTAAATCTTCAACCTCAACAGTTCTGAAAGTTCCTAAACCTACGTGTAGCGTTACTTCTGCAAATTCTACACCTTTAAGTTCAAGGCGTTTCATTAACTCACGACTGAAGTGTAAACCTGCAGTTGGAGCAGCTACTGCACCTTCGTGTTTAGCGAAAATAGTTTGATAACGTTCTTTATCCTCGGCGGTAGCTTTACGCTTAATATACTTAGGAAGAGGGGTTTCACCTAAAATTTCAACGTTTTTTCTGAATTCTTCGTCAGTACCTTCAAATAAGAAACGGATAGTACGGCCACGTGATGTAGTATTATCTACAACCTCGGCAACCAATAAATCGTCGTCGCCAAAGTATAATTTATTACCTACACGGATTTTACGCGCCGGGTCTACCAAAACATCCCATAAACGTAATTCCTTGTTTAATTCACGTAGCAAGAAAACCTCGATGGTTGCACCTGTTTTTTCTTTATTGCCATATAAACGGGCAGGAAAAACCTTAGTGTTGTTTAATATCATTACGTCTTTGTCATCGAAATAACCTAAAACGTCTTTAAAAATTTTATGTTCAATTTTACCGCTGTCTTTGTGTAAAACCATTAGGCGCGCTTCGTCGCGTTGTTCTGCCGGATTATTGGCTACTAATGATTCAGGTAAGTTGAATTTGAATTGTGATAATTTCATTCTTTGATGAATTTTTTGAGGTGCAAAAATACGAATTTAATTTTTCTTTTCCGTATTTTATCAAACGCATTTCAAGTATATTATGTTTTAATCATTTTAAATCAAATAATACAGAGCGATTAATGCATTGTAGACATAAAATTAATTAGTTTTGAATATAAGCTGTAACCTTTTGAAAGGCTTTGCATCTAACCTTTAATTATGATAATCTTTAGGCTAATAGGCGAGAGTTTCCGTTTTGCATTTGATGCGTTGCGCCAAAATAAATTACGCACCATGTTATCGCTTTTGGCTATAACAATCGGTATTTTTACCATTATTGCTGTATTCTCTGCAGTTGATACCTTTCGTGGTAAATTGCAGGCGAGTGTAGATAAGCTTGGCTCAAACACAATTTATATTCAAAAATGGCCCTGGAGCTTTGGCGATAATTACCCTTGGTGGAAATATATGAACCGCCCTCAGCCTTCGTTGCGTGATTTCGAAGCCCTCCGTGAGCGAATTGAAAATGCACAAGGTGTTACCTTCGAAATATCAACTAACGATAGAACGATTAAATACAGAAGTAACTCGGTAGAAGGGATTTCGGTATGGGCAGCATCACACGATTTTAATAAAACCTGGAATTTTGAGCTTCAGGATGGCCGGTATTTTACTGAAAATGAAAGTAAAAATGGCTCGCCTGTTTGTATTTTAGGTTCTGATATTGCTGATGGACTTTTTGATGGCGATGCGCCAGTGGGTAAACAGGTGCAGATTTTAGGAAGAAGATTAACTGTTGTTGGTGTTTTCAAGAAAGAAGGAGAAGATATGTTAGGTACTTCTCTTGATAAAAACGTAAATATTCCAATTGCCTTTGCAAAAGGTGTTTTAGATATTCAAAGTGAGCGTTATGGTCCGCAAATTACCGTTCGCGGTAAAGATAATGTGAGCTTAGAAGAGGTAGAAAGCGAATTGCAAGGTTTAATGCGCTCCATCCATAGAATTAAGCCGGGCCAGGAAGAAGATTTTGCACTAAATAAAACCACCATTATTTCAAATCAATTAGATTCGATGTTTAAAATGGTAAATATTGCTGGTTGGGTAATTGGCGGGTTTTCGATTTTAGTTGGCGGTTTTAGCATTGCCAATATCATGTTTGTTTCGGTAAAAGAACGTACCAATATTATCGGTATCCAAAAATCGTTGGGTGCGAAAAACTACTTTATTTTGCTTCAATTCATATTTGAATCGATTTCGCTTTGTATTTTAGGTGGCTTGCTGGGGCTATTACTGGTCTTTCTGCTCGCTTTGGGCATTGGTGCGGCCACAGATTTCCATATTATACTGGGCTTAAATAATATTGCCTTAGGTATTGGAATATCGATTATTATCGGCACCATCTCTGGTTTTTGGCCAGCCTATTCAGCATCAAGGTTAGATCCGGTTGAAGCGATTAGAAGTTAATTTCAGTTTGCAGTTTTTAGTTTGCAATTAGCAGTTTTCTGCACTTTCTGAGGTAAATAAACCTTATTGCAGTGGAAGCCCGCAGCGCAGCGAGGACTTATAACGGAAAGAAGGACTGGATTCTCCGATGAAATGCTTGCTTTCGTTTCAAAAAAAATAGAAGACAATATAACTCACTATATCATCATTTCGAGCGGAGTGAAACGGAGTCTAGAACCCGAAGGCTCAGCGAAGCTAAATCTATAGAAAAAGATCTCTCCATTTCGCTTTCGATAAAACCTGTGAAACAAGCAAGCATACCATTAGTAAATAAAAATAGATGCTTAATCGATAAGCTACAGTCGAGATGACGATTACTCAAATAAAAACCCCTCGCTAAATTTTAATTAACGAGGGGTTTTGTTTAATGACTATTAACTGAAAATAGCCAATTGCAAACTGGTTAGGCTAATTTACCTAAAGCTTCTTTTATTCTTCTTAACGCTTCAACTAAACTTTCGTCAGATGCTGCGTAAGATAAACGGATGTAGTTGTTGTTACCAAACGAATCGCCACCAACTGTTGCTACGTGGCCAACATTTAATAAATATAAAGCCAGATCAGATGAATCTTTAATTACGTTTCCATCAGCATCTTTTTTACCGAAGAAAGCGCTGATTTCCGGGAAAAAGTAAAATGCCCCTTCAGGAAGATTTGTTTTTACACCAGGAATTTCATTTAACAAATTGTAAACCAATTCTCTACGGCGTAAAAATGCTTCTTTCATTTCTAAAACACTGGCTAAACCTTGCTCGTAAGCAACAATTCCGGCTCTTTGTGCAATAGAACAGGTTCCGGAAGTAGTTTGCCCTTGTAATTTATCGTTAGCGGCTGCGATTTCTTTATTAGCGGCGATATAACCTAATCTCCAGCCCGTCATGGCGAAAGCTTTAGAGAAACCGTTAACAATGATTACACGGTCTTTAATGCTGTCGAATTGAGCAATAGATTCATGTTTATCAACAAAGTTAATGTGCTCATAAATCTCATCAGATAAGATATAGATATCAGGGTATTTTTCGAAAACGGCAACCAGCGCTGCTAATTCTTCTCTGTTATAAACCGAACCTGTTGGATTACAAGGGGAAGAAAACATAAATAATTTCGATTTTGGGGTAATGGCTGCTTCTAATTGCGCAGGTGTGATTTTGAAATCACTTTCGATATCCGTATCGATAAAAACAGATTTTCCTTCTGCCAGGATTACCATTTCTGAATAGGAAACCCAATAAGGTGTTGGGATAATTACTTCATCACCTGGATCAATTAAAGTTAAAATAACATTCGATAACGATTGTTTTGCACCGGTTGAAACAACAATCTGAGAAATATCATAATCCAGGTTGTTTTCTGTTTTTAATTTGTTTACGATCGCCTGGCGCAGGTCTGGGTAGCCCGGTACCGGCGAATAACGTGTATAATTTTCATCTAATGCCTTTTTAGCGGCATTTTTTACGTGATCGGGTGTATTAAAATCGGGTTCGCCAACACTTAAACTAATGATGTTAATGCCTTTAGACGCTAATTCGCGGCCAAGTTTGGTCATTTTAAGGGTTGCAGATTCTGATAAACTGTTGATTCTTTTGGATAAGGTGCTCATGGTTAATTACTTTGACCGCAAATATATAAACCAAATATTATTCTGCACTAAAAAAGACATAGTTTTTCTCATTTAATTTATTCGATAAGCGTATTTTTGAAAAAAATATTCTTGTGTCGGTAAAAAAGAAAGCAATAATAATTTCTCTGGTGGTGAGTGTGGTGCTGATGTTGGCCAAGTTTGTTGCGTATTTTATTACGGGTTCAAATGCGATCTTAACAGATGCGGCAGAGAGTATTGTAAACGTAATTGCAGGCAGTTTTGCCTTTTATAGTATCTACCTTAGTACGCAACCCCGAGACGAAAATCATCCTTATGGACATGGAAAAGTTGAGTTTTTCTCCGCCTTTGTTGAAGGGATATTGATTCTGATTGCGGGAGTGGTTATTATTTTCAAATCATCGTACAACCTTATCTATCCTCATGTGGTGGGTGAGCTATTAACCGGAACGTTAATTATTGGTATTACGGGCCTGATTAATCTGATTGTTGGCCTATACCTTATAAACGTAGGTAAAGATGAACATTCGGTTACTTTGCAGGCTGATGGCAAACATTTGTTAACTGATACCTATACCAGTGGCGCGATTGTTATTGGCTTAATATTAATTCAATTAACAAATATTATTTGGCTAGATAGCCTACTTTCTTTTTTAGTAGGCTTTTATATCATTTATTCTGGTTATAAACTTACCCGTGGTTCGGTGGGTGGCTTAATGGATGAAAGTGATTTTACCCTTGTTGAAGAAGTAGTTGATGTGTTGCAAAAGAACAGACACAACCCCTGGATCGATGTGCACAATCTGCGTACGCAGCAGTATGGCCCTGAATTTCATATTGATTGCCACGTAACCTTGCCGTATTATTTTGATTTAAATAAAGTTCACCGCGAAATTTCACAGATTGATGAACTGATCAACAAAAATGGCTTTCGTAAAGCAGAGCTTTTTATTCACGCAGATCCTTGCTTGCCCGCATGCTGTCATTATTGCCACATGAGCGAATGCCCTGTTAGGGCTGAGGCTTTTAGAAAAGAAATTGTGTGGACACCTGAAATCGTAATCAAAAATAAAAAGCATTTCGAAAATGAGCTACTTTAATGTTAGGGTTTATGGATTGTTAATTAACCAGAATAATGAGGTTTTGGTGAGTGATGAAGAGGAATATGGCTTTCGTTTCAGTAAGTTTCCTGGTGGCGGATTAGAGTTTGGTGAAGGTTTAATTGATGGATTAAAACGTGAGTTTATGGAAGAGTGTGGTGCTGAAATTGAAGTATTATCTCATTTTTATACCACAGATTTTTTTGAAAAATCATCATTTAACGATAGCCAGGTTATTAGCGTGTATTATATTGTTAGCGAAAAAGCCCCTTTGCAATTGGCTTTTAAAGATACCATTTACGATTTCGACGGAGAAGGTGAAATTCTTCAGGCTTTTAGGTGGGTGAAAATTGAAGATTTAAATATTGAAGATATCACCTTTAAGACAGACAAAACCGTCACTCAGC
The DNA here is from genome assembly GCF_030816015.1 of Pedobacter sp. W3I1. Classification (NCBI taxonomy): domain Bacteria; kingdom Pseudomonadati; phylum Bacteroidota; class Sphingobacteriia; order Sphingobacteriales; family Sphingobacteriaceae; genus Pedobacter; species Pedobacter sp. W3I1. Next base: position 3,637,941 of record NZ_JAUSXN010000001.1, on the reverse strand, counting down.
TTTTAAAAAATCAATATTCAGTTAAATTATAATCATGATTCCCGATTCGTCCAAACTCTATACTCCAAGCTCCCAACTCAATTTAACTGAACGCGATCAAAAGGTCATCTGGCATCCTTATACCCAAATGAAGAATGCGCTACTCCACATTCCGATTGTTAGGGGCGAGGGCGTTTATGTGTTTGATGAAAATGGAAAAAGATATATCGATGCGGTTTCATCCTGGTGGGTTAATATTCATGGTCATTCACACCCTTATATTGCACAAAAAGTAGCAGAACAGCTCCATGTGCTGGAGCACGTAATTTTTGCAGGTTTTACGCATGAGCCCGCTGTATTGCTTGCAGAAAGGCTTTTGCCCATATTGCCAGGCAAACAAGATAAAGTTTTTTATACTGATAACGGATCAACGGCGGTAGAAGTAGCCTTAAAAATGTGCCTGCAGTACTGGGACAATAAAGGCACACCAAAAACGAAAATCTTGGCCTTTAAAAATGCCTATCATGGTGATACTTTCGGTGCCATGTCTGTTAGTGGCCGCAGTATTTTTACTGATGCTTTTAATAGTTTATTATTTGATGTCGAGTTTATCGATCTGCCTAACGAAGATAATATTTTGGCTCTCCAAACTAGAATCTCCCAACTCCAAACTGAGGTGGCTTGTTTTATCTTCGAGCCACTTATTCTAGGATCTGGTGGAATGCTCATGTACGAGGCTAAATATTTGGATCAACTTTTATCAGCTTGCAAAGAAGCAGAAATCTTAACTATTGCCGATGAGGTAATGACGGGTTTTGGTAGAACGGGAACTTACTTCGCCTGCGAGAAATTAATGAATAAGCCTGACATTATTTGTTTAAGCAAAGGTTTAACAGGCGGAACAATGCCTTTAGGCGTAACCACTTGTACAAAGGAGATCTTTGAAGCATTTTTAAGTGATGATAAATTAAAAACGCTTTACCATGGGCACTCTTTTACCGCAAACCCGATTGCTTGTGTTGCTTCTTTAGCGAGTTTAGATATTTTACTAAAAAGCGAAACGCTTCAGAATATCAAACGGGTAGAAGCCAAACATGCTGTTTTTCTGAAAGAAATTAAAGCGCATCCTAAAGTTAAAGCCATTAGGCAAACGGGAACCATTATTGCAATTGAGTGGGAAACAGGAAATGAAACTTCTTATTTAAGTAATCTACGTAATGTATTGTATGCTTACTTTTTAGATAAGGGAATTATATTGCGGCCATTGGGAAATATTATCTATATTCTTCCTCCATATATAATCAGCGATGAAGATCTGGAATATATTTATGCAGCGATAAAATCGGCTTTAGAAGAAGTATAAGTAGTTTTAGGGTCGTAGCGAGACGCTATATCCAATAATTAGAACTTAGTTTGAGGCACTTGTCAGTCTGAGCGGAGTCAAAGACCTTTACGTTAAAAAAAATCAAGAAAGATTTTCTTTTAACTACGCTACTATTGATAAATACCTTTAGAGAGGTCGTCATTCTCGCGCAGGCGGGAATCTTAAAGTAATTTACAAATCAAGCTAGAACATTAAGATTCCTATCAAGTTGGGAATACCTGTGGTGTAAGATGTTACCATCTTACACTTCATTAAATCTTTTAGATAGATGCTAAGTCAGGTGGTAACACCTGACTTCACTATAAATTCAGAATGACGAACGAGTGAGACTAAGCTTCAGGTTCTAAATAGTTTTTAAGCGCATCGTTAACAAAATAAGTCCAGCCACCATTGAAACTTGTTTTAGCAAAGTCAGGGCCGTTCTCAGCAAAGCTTTCTACGCCGCTATGTGTTAATTTTAATCTGGTTTGCTCGCCTTGTTCAAATAACTCCCAGCTAACAACAGAATTGCCCGGATAGCCATCGTATCGCCAGGTGTAAGCGAGCTTCCTGCCCTCAACAATTTCTGTTATTTCGCAGAGATGTAAATATTGCGGTCCATCATCAGGGCCTCCGGAAAACTCGAATTTAAAACCCACTTCTGGTTTAAAGTTTTCCAATTGAAAATACCACTGTTTAATTTCATTATTATCGGTTAAAGCTTTCCAAACTTTTTCGATAGGGGCGTTATATACCCGTTCTACAATAATTGCTTCGTTTTTCATCTTTATTTTGATTTAGTTTCTTTTGATAAGTGTATTTCTAAAGCGTCTAATTTGCTTGTCCAAAAAGTACGGTATTGTTCTACCCATTTAGATACTTCTGCGAGTTTTTGAAATTGTATATTACAGTACCGTTCACGGCCTTGTTGTGTAATTTCTACCAAACCGCATTCCGTTAAAACTTTAATGTGCTGTGAAATGGCAGGACGGCTCATATTGAAATTTTCGGCTATGGCGTTTAGGTTTAAAGTATGATGAGCAATCAGGTTGATGATTTCTCTTCGGGTAGGATCGGCAATGGCCTGAAATACATCTCTTCTCATAAAAATAATTGCGTAAGTAATTGCTTACAAATATAAGTGTAAGTAATTGCTTACGCAAATTTTAGTTTATTTTTTAGTTAAAACTAACCTAAGGGCATTTTGCTCATATCCATATAAAGAATACTCCACCTTTGTCCATCCAGGTCAATAAAACCGCAACCATACATCCAGCCATCTTTGTAACCAGGCTCGCCATAAAGTGTACCACCGGCAGCTACCACTTTTTCCGCCAGATCATCTACTTCTTCCGGACTTTCTGCATCAAAAGAAAATAATACTTCGCCACCATGGCGTTTATCGGCAATGCTGGTTCCTGCAAAACCTTCGTACAAAGCTTCTTCAAAAAGCATAATGGCTAAATTACTTTCTCCTACTAAAAAGCAGGCCGAATCTTCGCGGGCGCCATATTGCAGGTTAAGGGTGAAACCAAGTTGTGTGAAGAATGCTTTAGACTTATTAATGTCCTTTACCGGAAGATTTATCCAAAGTGATTTTGTCATAATGTTTTATATTTTGGTGTAAGTAAAGATAGGTAAGCAGCAATGGAATTGTCCTTGCTAAAAAAGAAAATTTACAGGGCTATTTGAGACAATTTAGGCTATCGTGATCGGCTTATATTTTCTTCTATTCCTTATATGGTTTAAGCATTGAGGCATGTTGCGCCTAATAAAGCACAGTGCTTAGCCTCTGTTTTTTTATAGGCTTATTGGTAAGTGAAGTTATTGCTAATTTTACCATGTAAGGCATTTAAGGGCATTATAGCTCACTAAGTTTAGGCATGTTACTTAGGGATGATTCACTTAACGTTTGTATTTTTCGGAAAGCTTTTTAGGTGCTACGTTACTATAAGAAAGTGTAAGCGCATCGATGATCATTTCATCTGTTAATTCTGCCAGGTCAAAAATAGTCCAGCCTTGTTTACCCCAGGCTCCGGTAGCCGGCCATATATTGTTTGGATCATAATCACAAAAAACAGATTGATCAATTGCTGATAATTTGAATGTCGCCTGCTTTTTTTGAAGATCTAGTGTAGCAAAGATCTTTTTCTTTACCCGGAAAGAAGTTTTTTCGAAATGTGGCTGTTCAAGAGCTTCATCAAAAGACAGACAATGTGCTATAAAAATTGATGAATCCATGGCGTGTAATTAATAATTACAATTTATACAATTTCTGTGGATGTTGTTCTGCGTAATTCAGAATTAAATTTAAAATATAACTATTGGATTGATAGATAGATAAGTTGTTTTTGATGGGAGCCAATCCATCTGATAAGTAATTTTTGTCTGTAAAATAACCCATCCCATAAAACTTTCCGTTTTCAACAACCAAACAGCTAAATTCTTCTTCTTTTCTGCCATCATCTACCAGTGCAAAACTTGGTTGCTGGTTTTGAACGTCACTTAATGCTGCATTTAGCTTTTTGTTGTAAACGGCCACGGTTTCTATTCCACTGCATGCACCAAAACATTGGCCATTTTCATGCGCATAACATTTGGTTGCTGTTTTTTGCAAATAACAGAGCTTTGCACAAAGTTGGTACTTATTAACCAGTTGATTTAAAAAATTATAACCTTCCAATAAACTGTTAAAACTCTGCAGGGCGTTATTGTTCTTTTTATGTTTATCGATCGCTAAACGCAAATAACCGTTTTGATCTTCGAAAACATATAAATCATATTTGTGTTCATAACGTTTCATTGCCCGGTTGTTTTCAGGCCAAAGGCGTTTAATTTCGTTGGCTTCTAATATTAAGGCCATCAGTTCGGTGCCGCAAATTACATGGTCTACATGATGAATAGTACGTAAAAAATCCTGGCGCTGCCGGTTGGGGGTATTACCGGTAAAGTGACTGGTCACACGTTTCTTAAGGTCTTTTGCTTTTCCAACGTAAATAATTTTGCCCTTACTATCTTTAAAATAATATACGCCAGGCCTGTTGGGTAACCTCAAAATAGAAGCTTTATCTAAGTGAGGTGGTAAAACTTGTTCTTTTGATGTTTTTTTCAGCATTTCTGCTATTATGCCTTCCTGGTCGTGTTGCAGTAATAAATTGAAAAGGATACTTGTTGCATCTGCATCTCCGGCTGCCCGGTGTCGATTTTGAATTGGAATCTCTAAGGCTGTACAAAGTTTTCCTAAACTATAAGAAGATTTTCCCGGAATTAGTTTTCTGCTCAAGCGTACAGTACACAGCTTTTTGCATTGTAAATCATATCCTGCAGCTGCCAAATGATGCTTCAAAAAAGAATAATCGAAGTTTACATTGTGTGCCACAAAAATTTTATCGTTTAATAGTTGATAAATCTGTAAAGCAACGTCACCAAAAGTTGGGGCATCCATTAACATGTTATCATCAATACCTGTAAGCGCCGTAATGTAAACGGGTATAGGCTGCTTCGGATTAATTAAAGTAGTGTAAGATTCAACTATTTCATTGCCATCATGGATGTTAATGGCAACCTCGGTAATACCATTTGCTGAGGCATGACCACCAGTGGTTTCGATATCTACAACTGCGTATAACATTAAATTAATTTGAAATACAAATCTATGCTAAAATAATTAGTATGAAAATAATTTTGATTATTTCTTTAGCACAAAAAAAGCGGCTACGTATTTAACGTAACCGCTCCTGTATTTTGTATGTGACTGTTATTTAAGTTTATTGAGCAGTTTGCTTAAATTAGGTTTAATACCAACAGAGATTGGTACCGTGTTAAAAGCCCTGTTCTGGATTTTACTAAAGCCATACATGTAACTGGCCTCCACAAATAAATTAGCACCGCCAATATTGTATTCGATACCGGCCCCACCTTCAGCAATGCCTAAACCATTTGATTTATTATCCTGGGTAACCTGCAAAGTTGATATATTAACCGCTACCTGGGGCGTAAGGATAAATCCGCCACCGGCACCTGCAAAACCATAAAATGCCCATTTATTTACAATCTTACGGTAACCTAATGCCACATTTAATAAATAGGTGGTTGCTCTTCCTTTTTGCAGGGTATAAGTATATCCTGCATCAGGAGTAATCTGGTTAAAAGTGAAAGCATGCAAACTTACCTTTGGATAGAGGAATAAACCGCCATCGCCTAAACCTAAATTTAAACCTAATGATGTTGAAAATTTTGGCTTAAAATAATCTGAAGTTTCACCCATAGGGAATGCAAATCCAATTCCACTCATGGAATAGAGTTTATCCGGTCTGTTTTGTGCTTTTACTTTGATTGATACTGTTGTACATAACAACAGAAGAGATAATAGTAATTTTAATTTCATATCTGATTTTTTAATTTTCGGTTAAAGCATTTACCTTTTGGAGTAAATCTGCCATGTTAAAGGGTTTTTCTAAATAATCATCGGGATGATATTTTTGTGATGCAATATAATTTTCATCATACCTTGCCGATGCCATAATAATGGGTATGTGCGCTGTCTCAGGATTTAACCTTAGCTCTTTAAACACAGCACGACCATCCATTCCATTCAACATAATGTCTAGAATAATCAGATCGGGACTAAAATCTTTTATCGTTTTAAAAATATACCGTGGCGATAGTAGTGGATAAACTTCATAATGTTCAGTTTCTAATACATCCTGGAAAACTTCTAATACATCTGGATCATCATCCACAATCAACACTCTTTTCAAAACAGATAAATCAATTAATTTAATAATAAATAGACCTATCCTAATACAAATTTTTAGACGTAATGTTTTGAATATGCATTAAAATTGATTGGAGTACTGACGGTAGGCTATTAAAGACTGTATTATGGTGTTGGGCGGGGTTTTTCTTGCAGCAAATTGTTCTTAATAAAATTTGCGAAAAGTTCTATATATGTGCCTGAAACTGTAAAAGATGTTTCGCCAGAAAGTAGTATTTTGTTGCCAAGTACACTCTTGATATGCTGTTTTGCAATATAAACAGTAGGGTTAACCTGAATAAAAGCGGAATGTTCTTTTAGCATTTTCAAAGTCTTGATAAAGTTAGATTTTGAACTTAAAAAAGCATTTTTTGTAGTTTTAAACTGAATATCTTCTCCCATTTCTTCTACTGCAATCAACTCATTCAGATCTATCCTTACCAGGTCGCCATTTTCTCCTTGTAATGGGATATAAAAGAAATGATCATCGAAAATGGAAAAAGGATTTTGTGCTTTTTTTCCAGTTGGGTAAAGGCTGTTTATAGTTTTGGCAAAATGTAAAATAGAGTAGGGCTTGAGCAAATAAGCATCCGCATCAACCTTAAAAGCATCGATGGCATAACTTGGGTGGGCTGTAGTAAAAACCAGGTGTTTTGTTTTTTGCCTTAACAGGCTTGCCAGTTCGATTCCGGAAAGTGAAGGCATTTCAACATCCATAAAGATAATGTCAACAGGATCAGATACCGATATTTCTGCCAGGGCTTGGAGCGGTTCAGTAAAAGTTTGAGTAAGCTTTAAATCAGGTAGCTTATCTATATATGCTATCAGGCTCTCCAGAGAATGAGGATCATCATCAATAGCAATACAACTTATTGACATTTTTTATAGGTTTAGTGGATGCAAATTACAATTTCAACTAGTAAAATGGAAAAAAAAATACATTTGAAACAGATTTTTACGTATTCGGCAAGGAAAATCAGCTTTTCTTTTGAGATTATTGTGTAATTTGAAATTTTTGGCTAAAATTATTAAGCAGGCTTCCTATTTAACAATAATAACCAAAATTACTTTGAAATACTGGTTGGAATCAGCAAAGTAGTTGAATTTGGCATTTTTGCCGTAGGTGTAAGCTAAACGCTTCTTTATGTTTTCCATTCCAGAACTTAATCCTGAGTTATCTTTAACTGCCTTTATTAAGTTTGAAGTTTCTATAATAAGTTGACCATTTTCAATTCTCAAACTCACTTCAGCAGGATGTGATGGTGTAAGCAGCTCGCCATGCTTAAACATATTTTCTACCAAAGTGATTAATACTAAAGGAATGATTTTAGTGTGACGTATTTCATCATCGTACCAGAAACGGAGCTGTACATGGTGATCTTTACGAAGCTGATGCAGGTTGATGAGGTTTTCTACCTGGTTAATTTCCTCATCAAGCAAAATAAATTCTTTATCCTTATTGCTGTCAACCGAATAGCGCATCATCTCTGCAAGAGAATGAATGGCTTCTGCAGCAACCGGAGCAGAATCCTTAGCGTTTTGATAAATAAAATCTAAAGTATTAAATAACAGATGAGGCTGTATTTGTGCTTTTAAAAAGGCATTTTCTGATTTAGCTATTTGGATAATGTTATTTAACCGTTGTTTTTCCAGGTCTTCAATCTTTTTTCGTTCTTCGAGAAAATTAAGGAGAAAATAGTAACTGGTAGCAAAACACATAAAGTATATGGCACGATAAATCGGCGCAGCAAAAAAAGCCGCGTTAAATATCAGTTTAATAGGACCATTATAATCCGTGTAGTGAATTACGATATAATCTAAACAAACCGTTAGTATTAAATAAGCGCCCAGTTCGAGTAAAATAAACAGGGGTAATTTCCACCATCTTTCCTTAATTTTTTTTAGGGCAAAAGCCAAAATTACGTGCGCATGGAAATAAAACGTAGCGATGTTTAAACTATAAAAAATAATATAAGTGCTCAGTGTAGAGAATCTGCCAACAAAGATGCCAACGATTATGGCCTCGTAAAATATGAATATGGTCCAACTTAAAATGTGAAGTCTTTTGTCGGGAAACCAGCTTAAAATTTTGTATAATTTGGTTTTTTTAGCGATAAGCGTCATTGGCTAATTAATTGAGGAACGGCTATGTATGTATGCTGAACAATAAAACCGTAAGCGTTTAATTGTTAGATAACGAAAATACTAAAAAATTAGTTTAAGAGCGATTAGTTTTAATCGTTTTCTCTTTGATGTAATCCTGTATGCTCTCCCGGTAACTATTTCCAATGTTGATGGTTAAATCATTGATCATTTTTAAGGTATTACCCTCTACTTTTTCAATGTAGTTTTTAGCGATAATAAACGAGCGGTGTGCCTGGGCAAAATTCTGATAGTCTTTTAAAATAATTTTTATCTCTGATAAGGCAATGTATGATACAATCGTTTCGTTTAAGGTAAAAATCCGGACATAGTTCTGCAGACTTTCTACCGCAACGATATCGGTATACCTTACTTTAATCAAATTGTTCTTCTCATTTTTATTCCTCACAAAGAAATAGTCATCCTCTTGCCTAATACTAACATTTGGTAAGCCGGGGCTATGGGGAAATAACCTGTTGATGGTCTCCGCGAAACGGGCAAAGGTATATGGTTTTAATAAATAAGCATTTGCATTCATTTCAAAAGCTTCATAGGCATATTTAGAATGGGATGTGGTAAAAATTAATTTGTTCGTTTTATGTCTGATTGCCTTTGATAGTTCTAATCCTGAAATCATAGGCATATCAACATCTATAAAAACAATGTCAACGTGATCTCCTGCTGTAATTTCGTTTAATGCCTGTAACGGATCGGTATATGATTTTATTAAATGAATGTTTGTGAGATTATTGATGTATGATTTTATACCGTTGACGGCGTGAATGTCGTCATCAATTACGATACATGTTAATTTCATTAGGTGTGTTTTAAGGTTAAGCGAAATTATAGGTTGCTTTTTAAATAAAGAAATTATTTTAGGCCTGTAATGATGTTTAGTCGGTTTTTGTAGTAAATATGATACGTATATGTTTTTTTCCTGCAAGAAACATGATTAGCAAAAATCGACAATGATTTTTTTTGCGAAATAAATAAAACAAAATAATTTAATTGCTTGTATAACAATATATTGCATTTTGAATCGTAGTTAGTAATAGATGTATTTAATAACCAAAATAATTATCCCTATTACCTAAAACAATATCCCATGAAAAATAGAATCCGCACCACCAACAGATTAAACGTATCTATTACCAAAAAGGTTATTGAACTGCAGGAGCAAGGTTACGACTGTGATTTTCTTCTGCTGGCCAACGGCAGTTTGCAGTGCATGCAAACTAACTTAAATTATCCGGTAAGCACAGTGGCTATTAAACAAAGGGAGCATGGCTACGATTTCTTAAGCCATTCGTACAAACACGTACATACCATAGAAACAGGTAATGGTGAAAAAGGTGTATTACTTACCGAAAAAGCATTTTAATATATCGCTTCACTCTTTTCTAATTTAACCGTAACCTACGGTTCAGTTTACTATGTTTTAATAGGACCATTTAATGTATATGGCCTAAATTAAACCATCAACACCGAAATATCCGACAATACATCGGTTGCACGTTTAGTAAAAAACTTTTTCTTATTTTTTTTTGTTTAGATTTTATTTAATATATTTAAACAAAATAATGATTTACTCCATTTCAGATCTTGAACAGCTTTCGGGCATTCATTCCCATACCATCAGGATCTGGGAACAACGGTACAATGCGCTGAGTCCGATGCGATCTGAAGGCAATACGCGTTTATATGATGATAAGCAGCTCAGAAAACTATTAAACATTGTAAGTTTAAATAAAAGCGGCTTAAAAATTTCTAAAATCTGCAGCCTCTCAGATGAGGCGATTGATAAACTCCTCGATCAGCAATTTTCTTATCCTTCTGATGATAAGCAAGATGACTATTATGTTTCACAACTTATCCGGTATGGTTTAGCTTTCGATGAGCACGCTTTTAATCATTTAATTGATCAAGGTATTGATCAGTTGGGACTTTCTGATTGCTACCGGAAAATTATGTATCCATTGTTGGTTCGTTTGGGGTTAATGTGGCAAAAAGACGATATTTGTCCCGCTCACGAGCATTTTCTATCAAACATTATCCGTCAAAAATTATTTACCCATATCGATAGTCTTCCGTTAACAAGGCATGCTGGCAAAAGTTGGCTGCTTTTTTTGCCAGAAGACGAGGATCACGAAATTGGGCTGCTTTTTGCCAGTTATATGCTGAGGATGCATCATCACCAAGTTATTTTTTTAGGAAGCAAAGTTCCGCTGGATTCTATTAAGCGTGTATTTTCGACATTGAATGTAGACCATGTTTTGCTTTTTATGATAAAATCCAGATTGGCGCCTGCAGCACAAAAATACATAGATGAATTATCTGAAATATGCTCATCCGCTAAAATCCATCTTGCCGGAAATGGTCAGGTTATCGGTAAACTAAACAATATCGATCACATCAACTGGTTTAAAACACTCGACGAATTTGAAAAAACAATACAATACCCTGTTTTACATGAAAGAAATTTTTGATCAACTATCTGCCGATTGTAGCCGGCTTACCACTAAGTTGTATAGTACCAGCTTTTCTTATGGTATTTATTTTCTTGGTAAAGAACTGCGCCAACCCATACATGCTATTTATGGCTTTGTACGTTTAGCAGATGAAATTGTAGATAGCTTCCATCATTATGACAAGAATTTTTTATTGGATAAATTTAAGGAGGATACTTTCGAAGCCATTAACCTGGGCATTAGTTTAAACCCCATCTTAAATTCATTTCAAAGGGTTGTAAATCAATACCAGATAGATCAGGAGCTGATTGTTCTTTTTCTCAGAAGTATGGAGATGGATCTTTCTACCCAAAAATATACGCCCGAACTTTACAACGAATACATTTTAGGTTCTGCAGAAGTAGTAGGGTTGATGTGCTTAAAAGTTTTTACCCATGGCAGCGGTGCAGATTACGAACAATTGAAACCTTATGCCATGAAATTGGGTTCTGCATTTCAGAAGGTTAATTTTTTGAGGGATGTTAAAGCCGATCATCAAACCCTTAGCCGTAATTATTTTCCCAATGTTAATCTAGCACTTTTCTGCGATCATCAGAAAAAAGAAATTGAAGAAGAAATTGAAACAGAATTTGCTATCGCATTAACCGGTATTAAGCTGTTGCCTACAGCTTCCAGAAATGGGGTATATTTGTCTTATATCTATTATAAAAAATTATTCGCCAAGATAAAGCGTTTAAGTGCTGAAAAAATTATGACTGAAAGGATAAGAATTTCAAACACCCATAAAGTTGGTTTAATGTTTGATTCGCTTATCCGTAATAAGTTAAATGTAATTTGAATGGAAGAGCAAGTTATTCTGGTTGACCAGGAGGATGTGCCGAAAGGGCAGATGGATAAAATGGAAGCACACGAAAAAGGTGTATTACACCGTGCCTTTTCTGTTTTTATTTTTAATTCTAAACGCGAATTGTTGCTGCAACAAAGAGCACTAAGTAAATATCATTCAGGGGGCTTATGGACGAATACCTGTTGCAGTCATCCCCGGATTGGAGAAAGTAATATCCACGCAGCAAAAAGGAGATTGATGGAAGAAATGGGGATGGATTGCGAATTGAACTATCTGTTTAAATTTACCTATAAAGCAATATTTGAAGATGGCTTAACGGAACATGAGATAGATCACGTTTTTTTTGGTATGAGTGATAAATTACCAGTTATAAACCATGATGAAGTAGAAACCTTTAAGTATATGGATTTGGAAACGTTGACACAAGATATTGCTGTTAATCCAGGCGCCTATACACCCTGGTTAAGAATTTGTTTAGATCAGGTTGTAGCGCATGCATCAACTGCTAAAACAAAAAACGGGCATACAGCCTAAGCCATATACCCGTATCTAAATTAACGCTCTCGAGGACAAATATAAGACTAGTTTACAAAAATCCTAAAAGTTTATCATTTCTTTTACTTTAAGATTATAGTTCAGTGTTCGGAAAAAAGTGATGCAATAAAGTAAACTATTAATTTTTAGTAGTTTATGTTTTTTGAATGGAATTTTTGAGTAGGAAAATATTTTTCACCTATTAATATAGTTTTTGGCATTGGTTGCAATAATAGGTTTGCCGGTGGGTTTTGCCCAATTCCTTTTTCTCAATTATATGATGAAGCGGGCATTCCTTTTGGTTATAAATTTCCCAATGTTTGCTTAAAGTATATTCTTTTTTCCATTTTAAAAAGTCGAAGCTATAGTTTCTGGCTTCTTTAACCAGCGATTGCAGTTTTGCCGGAGATAAATTCCCTATTTTAGTTAAGGGATGTATTCGGATGCGATATAAAACTTCATTTTTAATAATATTGCCTACACCACTAAAAATCTGCTGATCGAGCAATACATCGCAAACCATAGCATCTGGCATTTCTTTTAATTTTTTTAGAGCTGCTTGGCCATTCCATTCGTCGGCCATGACGTCGTTTTCCCAGTTGTAAAGTTCATTAACATTTCCCTCTAGCAAATCTACTTTACAGGTATAAAAGTTTAGTTCATCTTTTTTAAATATAAGCCCTAGTTGTAATGGTGCTTTTTTGCGCTCGTTAATTGAATAGCTGCCAAACAGCATAAAATGGATCCGTATTGTGAAATCACTAAAACAAATCAGGAAATGTTTTCCCCAACTTTTGAAATCCTGAATTTTTTTGTGGAGCAATCTATCTTTATCGAGGTTTTTTACATAGCCTGTTACCTCCAATACCTCAGGTTTCCCCAAATGTAACTCCTTAATTAACTCTTTTAATATTACGATAGACGGGCCTTCGGGCATATTATTCCTCCTCCAGTTTCTGGAATTTAAATTTATCTTTTATGTGGCGGTTAAAATATCTTCCTTTCGATCCCGAAGCCTTTAACATTTTATACATGCGTTCAGGAACATTTTTATAGAGGTAAACCATATCGGTTACAAAGGTGATTTTCAATGCTTCGGTAGCAGCATCATAACTAAAATATTTGATCACTGACGATGGCATAAATATCAGATTATACCTTAAAAACAGCTGCCATTACAAATGGTTTCAATCGTTTTTAAGTGTTGATTCTTCTTTCTGAACTTTGATCTTTTCCTTTTTCAAATCGATACGGATAATGTTGTATAGGCTCATATAAACATTTGCAATCCATACTATCGAAAAAAAAGAAATAATGTAGCCACGCCAATCCGGGTAAATTAAAGTGAATTTTGTAATAAAAAGCAGAATCAGGGTTACATAATGGCTAAAGCAGTATTCGCATGTAAATACATAAAAGAATTTTCTTTTCGCCAGCTGATTGCAGTTTTTAGAACGGTCTATACAGAATTCACGCGCCTCTTTGAAAATTTCTTCTTTGGTAACTGTCCAGGCTATGCAAGCTACAGGCAAAGCTATAATAAAGAGGTAATAGAGGTGTGTTTCCATAGTAATCAAATTGGGGTATCAATACAACCTTAAACCATTGAAAATGTTTATTAAGCGATAAACATTTTGATTATATTTATGTTAATTAAAACATATCTAATTATTTATTATGGAAAGATCAGAAATCATATCTCTACTTGAGGTAATCAATCAACAGGTTAGTTCTTCGGTTTTAGGTGGGATGGAAGAAGAGTATGAAGAATTAGAAAGCATGGGCCTGATTAAAATTAACCGGGATTCGGTACAATGGTCATCATCCATGACTCCTGCTGGAAATGCTTATTTAGGGCATGAATAGCTGGGTTACCGTATGCACAGGAAATGGTTAACTATAAATGATCATCTCTATGATTTGGAAAGCAATTTCAGTGGTTCTTAGCTTAAGGTAGTTCCGCCCCCGTTTCTGCCCCGATGAAAAATCGAGGGCATTTCACTATGGTCGGGTTTAGCTTACTCAGGTTTTTGCTATTATGTCAGTTTTCCTTGCAGTAGGCAGTCTACTCTCAACAATTGACTCAATACTACCGACTTTGGACTTCAGACTTTGGACTTCAGACTAAAATACGGGTCCAAGCCATCAAGACTGAACCTTGCTAATGGTTGCAGGCTTTGCGCTTCAAAAAAAAGCTATTACTTTTTAACGGTTGATCGCTAGATTTCATCAGGATCTTTACGACTAAACTTTGACCAATTTATTGTTGGAATTCTGCTAAATTTGCAGCAAGTTTAGAATTGTGCCTAAATAAAATAAATGGCCATTCTATCTGCAGATATGAACGATTTACAACTTAGAACGGTAAATGTAACCAGGTATGTTACGCCTTTACGCGAGGGTGGCTCTATGCCCGCTATTGCTGAGGCTGATGATAACTTTTTATATGTACTGAAATTTAGAGGAGCAGGACAAGGTACCAGGGCTTTAATTGCTGAATTAATTGGCGGTGAAATAGCCCGCTATTTAGGTTTACGTGTACCTGAATTGGTTTTTGCCAATTTAGATGAAGCTTTTGGGAGAACAGAGCCAGACGAAGAAATCCAGGATCTGCTAAAGGCCAGCGTTGGCTTAAATTTGGCGTTGCACTATCTATCTGGAGCAATAACATTCGATCCAACGGTAACTACGGTGGATGCCAAACTTGCTTCGCAGATTGTATGGCTTGATTGTTTTTTAACCAACATGGACCGTACCTGCAGAAACACCAATATGTTACTGTGGCATAAAGAACTTTGGTTAATAGACCATGGTGCTGCATTATATTTTCATCATTCCTGGCAAAATTGGGAAGAGCAGGCTATTAAACCTTTCTTTTTGGTAAAAGACCATGTATTGTTACCCTGGGCTACTGAATTGGATACTGTAAATGAAGAGTTTAGTAAACTACTTAGTCGCGAAAAAATAGAAGCGGTTATTAATTTAATTCCTGATGACTGGCTGGAAGGCGAAACGAATTTTGAAAGCAAAGTGGAACATCGCAATGCTTATACACATTTCCTTACTACCAGATTAGCTCATTCAACTATATTTTTAAAAGAAGCACAGCATGCAAGGGAAATTCTTATTTGAGTATGCTGTGATTCGCGTAATGCCCAGGGTAGAACGTGAAGAATTTATTAATGTGGGCATTATTTTGTTTTGTGCGAAGCAAAAGTTTTTAAAAAGTATTTTTGCCTTAGATGAGAAAAGAATAATGGCTTTTTCTGCTGAGGTAGATCTAGAAGCGCTAAAAGAGAACTTAAGCGCATTTGAAAGAATAAGTGCGGCTGCAAAAGGATCAGGCCCCATTGGGCAGTACGATCAGGCTTCCCGGTTTAGGTGGCTTACCGCAACCAGAAGTACTGTAGTGCAATGCTCAAAAGTACATCCAGGCTTCTGCGATGATGCCGAAGAGACTTTGTTAAGACTGCATCAGGAGCTTGTTTTGTAGTGCTATGCGTATGGCGCTAAGCGTTTGATACCTTTAGAATCAGACAGTTTTGAGTTAAAACAATCACTCAGGTTACAATTGGCAGTTTTCAGTTATTAATAAAGAAATCTAACAATTAACCGATTAACCAATTTAAACAATTAACCCCTTTCGTCTTGCCAAAAGAATATTTCAAAAAACTTCAGGATTTGCTTGATACCGAACGCAACGAAGATTTACAATCGTACTTAAAACTTACAGAAAATACTTCGGCGGCCGATAGGAGGGCCTTGGGTTTAACCTGGTATCCTATTGCAATCAGGAATACCGAAATAGGCCGGGGTGACTATTTAACTGTAGAGTTGGAAAGAACTACCCATCAGGATTTTTCTCATCAGTTCCGTTTTGGATCTGCTGTGGTATTGTTTTCTAATCACGATGCCAAAGAAGATAGGATAGAGGGGACTATCAATCATCAAAGTGGTAGCAGGATGAAAATCAGCTTCCGTGTTGATGAATTGCCAGACTGGACAAGAGATGGCAAACTCGGTGTAGACTTACTTTTTGATAATAACAGTTACGACGAAATGCAGAATGCCCTTAAGCAGGCTACACAGCTGGCAGAAAATGAATCAGAAAATAAACTGATCCGCATTTTAACGAAAGGAGAAAAACCTTCATTTCAGGGAGAAGAGAAATTTATTATTCCAAATACACTAAATGACTCACAGCAATTAGCGGTGAATAAAATTATTGCAGCCGATCATTTAGCTGTGGTACATGGTCCGCCAGGAACCGGAAAAACAACAACACTGGTGCATGCTATAAAATCGTTGGTTAAACACAATGATCAAAAAATTCTGGTGGTAGCGCCAAGTAATACCGCTGTTGACCTACTTACGGAGAAGTTAGCTGCTGAAGGGCTGAAAGTAATCCGTGTGGGTAACCCGGCAAGGGTTTCTGAGAGGTTACTTGCGGCGACTCTTGATCATCAAATGGCCGATCATCCGGAGATGAAAACGATTAAGGCTTTAAAAAAACAGGCCAGTGAGTATAAAAACATGGCCCACAAATATAAACGGAGTTTTGGTAAAGCAGAACGCGACCAAAGGAAGGCGCTGTTCGACGAAGCACATAAAATTGGAAAAGAAGTAGAAAAAACGGAACAATACATTATGGATAATCTGTTTGCCAAATCACAGATTATTACTGCCACATTGGTAGGGGCTAACCATTATACCGTTCGGAATTTAAAGTATAATACCATTGTAATTGATGAGGCAGGACAGGCTTTAGAACCGGCTTGCTGGATACCAATTTTAAAAGCACAGAAAGTAATATTGGCTGGCGATCATTTTCAACTTTCACCAACTATAAAATCAAATGAAGCAGCCAGAAATGGCTTAAGTAATACTTTATTAGAAAAAACGGTGAACCTTCATCCAGAGTCGGTTGTGTTGTTAAAAGAGCAATACAGGATGAACAAAGATATTATGGGTTATTCATCGCAGGTATTTTACAAAAATGAATTAAAAGCCCATCACTCTGTTGCCGATCATTTATTATTTACTGGCGATCAGCCGATTCAATTTATCGATACGGCAGGTTGTAGTTTCGACGAAAAGTTAGATGGAACAAGTACCACCAATCCAGATGAAGCCGCATTTTTGGTTAAACATTTAACAAACCTGGTTGGCAATTTAACCGCAAATTCTACAACAGATGCTTTTCCATCCATTGCAATTGTTTCACCTTATAAACAGCAGGTTCAGATTTTAAATGCGTTGGTTCAGGAAAATGAAATTTTAAGTCCATATCGTAGTAAGATTGCTGTAAATACCATTGATAGCTTTCAGGGGCAGGAACGCGATGTGGTTTATATCAGCTTAACCAGGAGTAATAGCGATGGAAGCATAGGGTTTTTATCAGATACGAGAAGAATGAATGTTGCCATGACGAGGGCCAGGAAAAAGCTGGTTATTATTGGCGACAGCTCCACATTATCGAAATCTAATTTTTATGCTGAGTTTATCCATTATGCAGAACAATTGGACGCCTACCACAGCGCCTGGGAATTTATGGAGTTATAGCCATAAATGGTTACTTTTTATACCTGCTTGACATTCTATGAAGTAGTTGATGCTAAACCTTTTCCAGTTTCTTTTCTTCTGCGAGTTTGCCTGATATACTTGCCCCTGCAAGTAACAGCTCGTGCGTAATGGTTTTGGTATATTCTGTAATTTCAGATTTAAAATCTTTTACCGATGAGCCAGAACGTATTTCTTCTAACCTTTTTTCCCACTGTCCGGTAAGCTCAGCCTGTGCAATCTGTTTATCTTTAACCACTTCGTAAACAGCTAGTCCTTTATTGGTAGGGACAAGATTTCTCTTTTCCCTTGTAATGTATTCTCTGGTGATTAAGGTTTCGATAATGGATGCACGCGTTGCAGGTGTACCTAAACCACTATCTTTCATGGCATAACGTAATTCTTCATCTTCAATCTCCTTGCCGCACGTTTCGAGCGCTTTTAATAACGAAGCTTCGTTATACATGGGCTTAGGTTTAGTTTGTTTTTCTAAAAGAGATTTTTCGGTTATAGGCAATTGTTCTCCAACGGCAACCTTTGGTAGGGCCGCATTGTCTTCATCCTTTTTATCATCTTCAGGGTCGTTAAAAACAGCCCGCCAGCCTGCAGAACGGATTACCGTTCCATTGGCCACAAAAGTAACTCCTGATTGAATGGTTATTTTGGTTAATTCCTTAATACATTCCTGGTGAAAAGCCTCAATCATACGCCCAACAACCATATCGTATACGGCTTGTTTATCTGCACTTAGCCCATAAGCCTGTTCGCCGGTAGGTAAAACAGCATGGTGATCGGTTACTTTTTTAGCGTTAACACTTCGTTTGTTTAAAGTGATCGTTTGCAGAAACTGTGCTTGTTTTCCAAAATCAGCATGATCGGTAAATTTTGCAATCAAATCCGGAACGCCGGCAAAAACATCATCGCCAATATAACGCGATCCGGTACGGGGATAAGAAACCAATTTACTCTCGTACAGGTTCTGTAAGATATTAAGTGTTTGATCGGCAGTATATCCCTTTTTCTTATTGGCTTCTTGCTGCAAACTGCTTAAATCATGAAGTAGCGGTGGTGGTTCTTTTCTCGGCTTAGCTTCTACAGCCGTAATGTTTCCGCCTGTTGGAAAGCCAGAAGCCACATCCTCAACAAGCGCAAATAGTTTTTCTACTTCTTCCTTTTCTTTATAATTCGAAGTTGATATAGCCTTAAAAACCTGCTCATCTTTAGAAAGTAAAATGCTGATCTGATAATAGGTTTGAGGTACGAAGTTTTTAATTTCCAGAAAACGAGCGCAGATCATGGCCAGGGTAGGTGTTTGTACCCGTCCTAACGAAAGAACTGTTCTGTTGCCAGCAGAAATACTGAGTGCCTGCGTAGCATTCATCCCCACCAGCCAATCCGATTCTGAGCGGCAATGGGCCGAATTAAATAAAGTATCGTAATCTGTTCCAGGTTTTAAATTTCTGAATCCATCTTTTATAGCTTCATCTGTTTGCGAAGAGATCCAAAGGCGTTTGAAAGGTTTTTTGCATTTCAGGTAATAATAAATGTACCTGAAAATCAATTCACCCTCACGCCCGGCATCCGTTGCCACAATAATTTCGCTAGCCTCATCGAAAAGTTTTTTAATGGTGTTTAATTGTTTCCGAACTGCCGGATCTTCTACAAAACCATCTTTTGTTTTAATCTTCCTGACAGCAAGTTTAAACTTTTGCGGAAGCATGGGTAAATGTTGCTTCCTCCAGCCAATAAAACCATAGTCCTGAGGGGGAGCCAATTGTAACAAATGCCCAAATGCCCAGGTAAAAGAATATCCTTTGCCTTCAATGTATCCATCTTTTCTGGTGGTTGCTCCGAAAACTTTAGCAAGTTCACGACCAACAGAGGGCTTTTCTGCAATTACAATCTTCATGAATGGCTTATCTTTTCAAGCCCAAAGATGATTAAAATATCGGCAACAGATTAAAAAAATTACTCACAATGCTATTTAACACTCGTTTTGGTAAACAATTATCAAATAACTTTGTCCATCATTTGTATCAGCAATTTTTATATCGAATTGATTAACAATTCGGTAATTTCTCCATCTAACCGCTACAATTGATTTTTAATGAATGGATAAAATTTATGAACTGGCAGGAAATAAAATTAAAGTTAGGCTCGAGCCTCAATTAATCCGCGTGTATAGTAATGCTCAACTTTGGGCTTATCTTGATGGAAAAGTAGAGGCAAGGTTTGAGCTGATGGTAAATACAATTAAAGCCGACTATGAACAGCATTTCGGCAAAGCACTGGCTATTTCTAACGCTTCGCTTATCGTAGAAATCCTGGTACATGTTTACTGCGATTACCTGGGTTTATCCTTCAACCGTATAATACAAATAAAATGGATTCAGGCTTTGGTTAAAAAACTGCTCAAGCGTGCCGAGGTTGTAGATTGCGGCGAAACAGGGGTAGACAGTAACCGTTGGGTTTGGGATTTGCTCGCCAGTTGTAAAACGATCTTTACCTGGATCTTCCCTAAAAACCTAAACGCCAAAAATATTAAGCGTCATTAATCCATTTGAGCCGTTAATATTTGCTCTTGATTTAAAATGACGCTTGCGGCCAATGTTTCATTCAAAAAAGAAGAATTATATTGCTGATCAGAATTGTTGATAAAAAGCACTGTCCGGTCTGATATGGTGTTGATCACCTGATCGGCCAGCTTAGCAGGAACGGCAGGACAACCCTGGCTTCTGCCCAGTCTGCCCAATTGATCGATGCTTTTTTGGCTTACATAACTTGCTCCATGCACAACGATAGCTCTTTCCCTTGCATTGCTGTTAAAACCCTGGTCCATGCCATCCAGTTTAAGCGAACGGCCATGTTTTCCATAATAAATTTCGCCAGTTAAATAAAAGCCTAAACTGCTCTGATTTGAATTGATGTTATTGGAAAAATTGGATGGTTTATCGCCGCCGCTGTTCTGTCCGTGAGCCACCCAGGTATTCAACAGGAGTTTTTTGCTTGCCAGATCGATAATATATAAACGTTTTTTACTGCTTTCCTGATCGAAATCGGCAATGGTTAAGATAGATTTGGCATGTAACAGACCAGAATATTTCAAGTTATAAAAACCGGTTAAGGCTTTTTCAAAAACCTGTTCGCTTAATCCGGCAGAATCTAAATGAACCTGGTGGTAAATATTCGAGATATATTGATTGTATAGGCTATCTGCAGCTATTTGCTTAACTACTTCTTTTTGTGTTTTTGGAAGCTCCACCGCTTTCCAACTTGTTCCGACAATGCTCATACCCACTAAAAAAATCGTAGCAATGTCCAGGATGTATTTCTTCATTCAGTATGGTTTAGTTTGATATTGAGTTATTTATACGGTTTTTGCGTTCAAATGTTGCCCAAAACAATTTTGTAGTGTTGCAAATACAAATGGTTTTACATTGCTGTGACTTAAGGCAGGGTATATAGCTTTTAAGAATATAAATTTAATTTTCTGAAAATTAATTATACTAACAATCTTTTTTATTTGGTGTTATGTATAAAACCTGTACACATGAAGATTTTATTAACCGGAGCAAACGGTTACATTGGCACCAGACTACTGCCGCTATTGTTAGAAGAAAAGCACGAAATCGTTTGTATGGTAAGGGATAAGCGCAGGTTTATTTCAGCGTCTGATTTAAGTGATCAGGTTAAGATTATTACAGGCGATTTACTGGATGCAGCAAGCTTAAAAGAAATTCCAAAAGATATTGATGCTGCATATTACCTGGTTCATTCCATGTCTTCAAGCCAAACTGGTTTTAGTGATATGGAAAAAGCTTCTTCCGAAAACTTTTCAGCAGCAATAAGCGAGACTAATTGTAAACAGATTATTTATTTAACAGGGATTGCGAATGATGAACATCTCTCAGAACATCTTGGTTCGAGGTTAGCGGTAGAAGCAGAACTTAAATCATCAGGAAAAGCCTGTACCATTTTAAGAGCGGCTATTATTATTGGCTCGGGTAGTGCCTCATTCGAAATTATTAGGGATTTAACTGAAAAAATTCCTTTCATGATTACACCCAAATGGGTTGAAACCCGTTGCCAGCCAATTGGTATACGTGATGTTTTAGCTTATTTAATTGGTGTACTGCATAATGATAAGGCCTATAATAACACTTTTGATATCGGTGGGCCAGATATTCTGACCTATCGGGAAATGCTTTTAGGCTATGCTAAAGAACGTGGATTAAAACGCTGGATCATTACCGTTCCTGTTTTAACACCAAGATTATCTTCGTTATGGCTAAATATGATTACTCCGGTACCTTATGCGCTTGCCCGAAGCCTGGTAGACAGCATGAAAAATGAAGTGGTTTGTAAAGATAACCGGATCCAGCATGTGGTGCCCAGGGATTGTTTAACTTATGCTGAAGCTTTACACCTCGCCTTTGAAAAGATTGATCAAAACTCTATAGTTTCGAGTTGGAAAGACGCATTAAACCGTGGTTACCTGAATTCGAATTTTATGGATCAGATTAAGGTTCCACAGAATGGAACTTTACAGTATAAAGTTAAAATGCCCTTTGAACGCAAGGCTGAAGAAGTTTTTGAAAACATTTGGAGCATTGGTGGCAATAGAGGCTGGTATTTTATGGATTGGCTCTGGCATTTACGCGGCTTTTTGGATAAAATGTTTGGTGGGGTAGGCACCAGAAGAGGAAGAACCAGCAATACCGATTTACAGGCCGGAGATGTACTCGATTTCTGGCGTGTTTTATTGGCTGATAAAAAGAGTAAACGATTATTGCTTTATGCCGAAATGAAAGTACCTGGTGAGGCATGGCTTGAACTGAAACTGGTAGAATTTCATGGAAAAGCATTTTTATCACAAATAGCTACCTTTAGACCTAAAGGTTTGTGGGGCAGGGCATATTGGTATGCCATGTGGCCCTTTCATGTAATACTCTTTAAGGGGATGGCCAAAGAGATTACTACTTACAAACCCCGATAATTAAATCTATTTGCCTACTTTTGCCTTATAACAATGTAAAATGCCAAACGAAGAAAATGATTACTCTTTCTGGACCAAGTACAAGAGATTTGCCTCAACAGAAATTTTGATGTATTTAATTATGATTATTGGTATCGGTCTTGGAATTGTTTTTTTAAGCTAAAGCCTGTTTTTGTTTCCCGCAGATATGATTTCAGCCTATTTTTTTAAGCTAAGTGCTAATTTTAAATAATCTGCAGAATTTACATTATTAATGAAATTCGAAAACTCATTATACTGCGCAGCAGGAAATGTACCATCGTTTAGTATAAATTTCCGGTAATAGGTTAGTTTGTTACCCGCTAAACTTGCCTTACATACATACTCACCAAAAGGACTTTTAAAAACCTTGTCTTGTGCAATAATCAACGCTGTATTTACATTATCTGGTAAAGTATAAACTATGGTATCTTCATCAGTATAACCACGGTTAATGTAAACAGGCAAGGTTCTATTCTTTATTTCGGGAATCGACCTCCTAAGATTAAATGCATTGAGCTGCAAAAACATTTTATTTCCATTAACAGGCGCATAATTTCTGATATTGATGCTTACTTCTTCCGTTAATTTAGGTGATATGTCTTTTTTCTGTGCAAAGGAAACTGCCTCGAAATCGATATTATCGATGTTGTAAGCTTCTTTTAATAGTTTATGCTGTTCGGTTATTGATTTACCAATCAACGATTCCTGGTTTTCATATTGTGAACCAGCGTAAATGGTATTCATTTTACCAGATACACTTCCGTCTGATTGAACATTTAAGTCGGCCTTACGTATCTGTAAGTTCTCAGCGGTGGTTAGTTTTGGCGTGTGTAATAGTTTTCCGCCATCGGCAGTACAGGCAAGCACTAATCTATCATCCGTAAAATCGCTTAAAAAACCAAATGGGATTTTTTGGCTGGTGCATTCTAACCAGGTGGTATCACCCTTTAATGGCATACACAGGATAATATGATTGCCCTGAACCATACTGGCGTAATTTGTGTCCATACTTTTCTTTTCTGAACCAGCTGATACTACACAATAATAAGAATCTATATTTGCGGCACTGAGCAGGCTTTGCATGTAATTTACCAAAGCTTTACAGTCGCCATAGCCCAACCGGTCTACTTCGCTGGCTGCAATGGGTTGAAAACCGCCAATACCAATTTGTACGCTGATATACCTTGTTTTATCTTGTAAATACTGATAGATTTTGCGCGCTTTATCTTTCTCTGTTTTTTCGTTTTTTACCAGATCTTTTATCATTTCAATGGTGGCAGGTGGCAAGGCTTTGCGTGCTACTAACAAATCGTCATAAATCCATTTACCCAGCTCTTTCCAGTTGGTATAACTGCCTTTATGATTGTAATAATAAAACTCCTGGGGAGCGATCTGGATGCTGGTGGCGTAAGTTTCGTGTGCCGGGCTATAGGGCTCAGTTCTAACGGCAATGATATTGTCTGCTTTCCAAATTGTTTTTTTCTGCTTCTCATCCGTTACTACTTCTGGTGTTCCGCTATAGTTCTGGGTTTTTATTCTTACCTGGCCTGTTGGTTTACAAATAAAGGTATAAGTACTTTTCTCTACTGAAACATCATCTGCTGGTTTCGGGTTCCAACCGGGTATAATCAGATTTTGTTTATTTCTGATTTCATAATTATAAACCAGTGTGTAAGGATACTGGTTTACCGCTGGCAGATAATGTTTTACGCGACTATCAACAAATAGCGAAAATCCATCAGCCGCGCTCATGTCAGCAAAATCGCTCTGAGAAAACTTGTTGGTGAGTTTGCCAACGCTATTATAAACTTCTCCTTTAATCCCTTTAATTGAAATATTTTTATCGTAATAGATTACCAAACGTGCTTCATCCTCTCCATTTTGGTTAAATACCGTAATGGCTTTTTTTACATTAAGCACGACGTTATCAGGCGAGCGCATATCAATGGTTGTTTCTTCATTTCTGATGCAGGCATTGGCCCTGTTGCGCAGATTAGCTGGAATTAGATCAACATCATAGTTATCTTGTGCAAAGCCAATAATAGAAAGTAAAAGCAAGAAAAACGTAGAGAATAAAAATTTCATTTAATTTGCTTTTTTTAATAAAAATTCTGTTTTTTGGTTCTGAATGATCTTGCTATAAAATTCCTTTAGGAAAAGATATTCTTCCGGCTGATAAATAGCATTATTAAACTGTAAAATCTGACTCATCGAAATGGTGTTTTCATCTAAACCAGTCTGCAATATATACCTTCCACCGGCATTGGGTAAAGCAATAGCCATATCTTTCGGTTTTTCTATCAATTGGTATTTTTCTGGTAAAAGCACACTGACAATAATCCGCTCGTCGGATGCAGCACCCAAATCAACAGGATAGGTACGCTCGTTTAAATTAAACGGATTTTTCGAAATGGTATTAATAAAAAATGGGCTGAAGTAAAACTGATCTTTATTGGTGCCATCGTTTATAGTAAACTCTACTTCGTATTTTTCTATTAAAGAATTTTCTACACTATCCAGGTTTGAAATTTTATGATCCAGTATCTTAATTCTGGTTAACCGCTCATCAAGTTTCTCTACATACTCTTCTGGAGAACTGTATTTAAGGATATCTTTACGTTTGCTATATGCCGCGTAACCCATTGTATGAGTAGTTAAAGTGCCAATAATTTTTCCATCAGTAGTCATTTTTCCGGTAAGGATATAATTAGTAGTTGTTTTCTGGCTGGCCTTTAAATCGATCCAGTAAGATGGCTTTTTTAAATTGATTACCCTGCCTTGATCGTTAATGCACCGTAACGGTAACAAACCGAAGGGTAACAGCGGCTCTGTAGCATCCAATAGATAACTTTTATCGGCAATATTTACTTTGGCAACCAGGTAATTAAAATCGCTCATTACCGGGTAAAGCTTATTTACAGTTCCATTATCACGGGTAGAAAGTATAACGGCTTCTGCATCTAAACCAGCTGCAGAAAGTGCCGCAATTAAACTCAGATTAACATCTGCCACATTTCCTGATCTATTTTCCAGTGCCTTTTTAATGTTATCTTCTGAGTATTTTCCATAATAATTATTCCATTTGATCTGTTTTTTGATATAATTATAAACGGCTTTTGCTTTATCCAGATCATTTGTACTCTCTTTTGTGATTTCTGGAATAAGGTCTTTAAAAACATCTTTCCTTTTCATCTGGTCGCCCAGGGTTTTGTAGGATGATAGTTCATAATCAACATCTTTCCAGGTTTTGGTATAAGACGTTTTACCTCCATTTAAGTTCTGAACATCCGAAAGTTCAAAATAAATGGCCGATTTGAAGTTACTGGGAGCGGTCATGTTATCTTCCTCAATAAATGCCGGAATATTTTTCATCATGTAGTTGATTTTTGAGCAATCGATAGCTACACCTGAAAGCCTTAAACATTCTTTGCTCAGTTCAACTTTTTGGTCAGTTAGTTTTTGAAATCCACGTAATGAAACATTGTAATTGTAAATGCCCGGGATATAAACCAAATATTCGCTAATCACCTTTGGAATGTTGCTTTGAAATTCCCAGGTTTTGAAATTAAATAAGTTGGGCGATTTTAACCTATAACTATACTCAATTACCGATCCTTCCTTGAGGTTTGGAAGCGTAAACTTGGTCAATATGGTATATTTTGACCGGTTTTCAACGAAAATAGCCTTTTTATCCATCACTGTTTCTACAAAATTATTGTCGACATAATTAAAAGTAGAAGCTTTTAAATCACTAATTGTTTCTTCGCGAGATTCGTCTTTATAGGTTGGGATAACAATGTTAGCTTCCTTAAAGCCCTCTTTATTATATATTTTGATTTTTACGTGGTGTTCAAAAATCAGTTCTAAACTGCCTGTATTATCGTCTCGTTGAATTGATGCCGTTCCAAATTCTTTTAAAACAATAGCATTGGCATTACTGTCTAATTTTTTTCTATCGAATTCGTAATCGTCATAGGTAATTGCTCCAAAGTTAAAGTTTTGAGCATGAGTGCTTAGTGATAAAAACAGGAGGAATAGTATGGCTAATGTCTTATTCATTTGAGCGTATATAATTGCCGCAATTTAATCCTACAAACTAACATTCTAAAATAATTTGACAATTAAATTTATAAATTAATAAAGCTGTTTTACAGAACTAATGAAACCTTTTTAGCACTTTTGAAAAAAAGAATTTGACATTCCGATTCAAATCTAATGTCGCTAATCTCACATCATAAGAAATGAAATTAAATTTAAAGCGCCCCTTAGCATTTTTTGATTTAGAAGCTACTGGAGTTAATGTTGGAGCTGACAGGATCGTTGAAATAGCGATTTTAAAAGCCATGCCAGATGGTTCTGAACTTGTTAAAACCTGGCGCGTAAATCCAGAAATGCCGATTCCTTTGCAAACTTCGTTAATACATGGTATTTATGACGAAGACATTGCTAATGAGCCTACCTTTAAAACTTTAGCACAAGAAATTGCTGAATTTATTGGGGAAAGTGATCTGGCAGGATACAATTCGAACAAATTTGATATTCCTATGCTTTTAGAAGAATTTTTAAGGGCAGAAGTTGATTTCGACATGACCAATCGCAAATTTGTTGATGTACAGAATATATTCCACCAAATGGAACAACGTACCTTAAAAGCAGCGTATAAATTCTATTGTCAGGAAGATTTAATTAATGCACATGCTGCAGAAGCGGATGTTATTGCCACTTACAAGGTTTTACTTGGTCAGTTAGAAATGTACAAAGAAACTGAATTTGAGAGTAAACAAGGTGTAAAAAGCATTCCGGTTGTAAATGATGTTGATGCACTGCATATCTTCACCAATATTAATAAACCTGTAGATTTTGCTGGCCGGTTGGTTTACAATGATAACGATGAGGTATGTTTTAACTTTGGTAAACACAAGGGTAAAACCACTGCTCAGGTATTTTCGGTAGAGCCTAGCTATTATGCCTGGATGAAAAATGGCGATTTCCCATTGTACACGAAGAAGAAATTAGACGAGGAGTGGGCAAAGTTCAATGCTAAGAAAAATGAGAACAGAGCAGCACGACCTCAAAACAATGCTCCAGCAAATAAACCTCAATATCAACAAAAGCCTCAACCTAAACCAGAAAAACCTGCACAACCGATCAATACGGATATGTTGGAGCAATTGAAAATGAAGTTTGGTAAATAGAATTTTTGGTTAATCGTTTGAACTGGTTAATCGGTTAATTGTTATATTGCTTTTGTTAAAATAAATCAAACGCTAAACGCCATGCGCATTGCGCCAAGCCCTATGCTCAGAAAATGAAATCTATAAAAATATTTAGCCTTTTGTTGTGTACTGCAATTTATGTAAGTGCGCAAACTACTTTACCGATAGAACCCGTATTTCAGAAAACCTATCAAAAGGAAACCAGAAATGCAAATGGGAAACCCGGCAAAAATTATTGGCAAAATACTTCTAAATACAATTTGAATGTAGATTTTAATCCTGCCAGCAGATTGTTAAAGGGTAAGGTTCAGATAACTTACACCAATAACAGTCCTGATACTTTGAAGGAAATCTGGTTTAAACTTTATCCAAATCTGTATAAAAAGGGGACACCAAGAAAATCAAAATTTGCAGAATCTGATCTTAGTGATGGGGTGGCTATAGAAAAAATGGTCGCCAACGGAAAATCAGTCACCGATTTTAAAATTGATGGAACAAACATGACCGTTAATGTTCCTGCGCTTGTACCGGGCAAAACCATTAGCTTTTCTATTGATTATAGCTACACTTTAAATAAAGGATCGCATATGCGTACGGGGCAGGTAGATGAAGGTTCGCATTTTGTGGCTTACTTTTTTCCGCGTATTGCAGTTTATGATGATGTAGATGGATGGAACAAATTTCCATACACTGGTGCTGAAGAATTTTATAATGACTTTGACCAGTTTAATGCTTCTATTACGGTGCCAGGAGGTTATGGCGTTTGGGCAACCGGTGATCTGAAAAATGCTTCAGAAGTTTTCCAGAAAGATATTGTTTCCAGAATGTTATCTGCAGAAAAGAACGATGCTGTAATTGATGTGATTACCGATAAAGATTTAGCCGATAAAAAAGTAACTCAGCCTAACGCCTTTAATACGTTTAAATTTGAAGCTAAAAACGTGACCGATTTTGTATTTGCTTTGAGCGATCATTACTTATGGAAATCGAGCAGTTTGGTGGTTGATCCTAAAACGAAAAGAAGAACCCGTGTGGATGCTGTTTTTAATCCGAAACATAAAGATTATTACGAAGTAATCGGTTTTGCCCGTAAAACAGTTGAAGCCATGAGTTATACTTTTCCCAAATGGCCATTTCCATATAGCCATGAAACGATATTTGATGGTTTAGATCAAATGGAATACCCAATGATGGTGAACGATAACCCTGTTGACAATCGCGTAGATGCCATCACCTTAACAGATCATGAAATTTTTCATACCATGTTTCCATTTTATATGGGCATAAACGAAACTAAATACGGTTGGATGGATGAAGGTTGGGCAACAATAGGCGAGTGGCTGATTTCACCGATGATTGACTCTACCATTGTAGATGAGTATGGCGTACAGCCTACCGCTTCGACTTCTGGTGGTAAAGACGATACGCCGATTATGACCTTAACTCCTGATTTAAAAGGATCAGGCTCTTTTACCAACTCTTACCCTAAACCTGGTTTAGCTTATTTGTATGTTAAAGATTATCTGGGAGATGAATTGTTTACCAAAGCTTTACACACTTACATCCAAAACTGGAACGGCAAACACCCAATGCCCTACGATTTCTTTAATAGCATGAATGAGGGTAGTGGTAAAAATTTAAACTGGTTTTGGAAAGCATGGTTCTTTGAGGGCGGCGTTACCGATATGGCTATAAAAGCTGTGGACAAAATTTCAGCTGGCTATGCCGTTACTATTGAGAATAAAAGCATAAAACCCCTGCCAATCGATTTAACCCTGACTTATAAAGATGGATCAATCGAAAAGAACCATAGCACCATTGGTGTTTGGGAAAAGGGAAATCAACAAGTAAAGATTGATATAAAAACGGCTAAGAAATTATCGAAAGTGATAATGGGAAATCCACATACGCCGGATAAGGTTAAAAGTGATAATAGCTTTTCGGTGAATTAATCGTACCAAAAGGAAGTCAGGTTTCCTGTGCGATTTGCTTAGTAGTTATTGCTATGAATCGTCATCTCGACTGGAGCGAAGCGAAATGGAGAGATCTTTAAACTGTATTACGGTCTTCTACTCCTCCACCATTGACAAATTCCAATAAAGAGGATCGTCATTGCGAGGAGGAACGACGAAGCAATCTTTCCTGCTAGTGATCCAGTTATAAAGATTGCTTCGTCCGCTGAAAAAGCCTTCTCGCAATGACGATATCCGGAGGTTATTCATTCTCTTAAAACCATGTCAATTATATTTAATTTTATAAAATAAATTATCCCTCAGACTGACATATTGATGTAGATTTAGCTTCGCTGAGCCTTCGGGTTCTCGACTCCGTTGCACTTCGCTCGAAATGACGATAAACATTATTCAGGTCTCAGAAAATCGATATTTCTTTTCAATCCCGTAAATTTGGTGCGCTTAACTGCCGATCCTTTAAAAACCTTTTTAAAAACATCATCCGTAATTTCGGTTAAGTCTTTTGCATTCAAATCCAGCAATCCATTCCCCGGCTTAAAGGCTTCCTCGTTGTGTGCTTTAGAGAAACGGTTCCAGGGGCAAACATCCTGGCAGATATCGCAGCCAAACATCCAGTTGCTCATTTTATCTTTAAACTCATTTGGGATTTCATTTTTGAGCTCAATAGTGAGATAGGAGATACATTTCGTTCCATCTACAACCTGTGGCGCAATAATGGCATCGGTAGGGCAGGCATCCAAACAGCGGGTGCAACTTCCACAATAATCGGCCTGATATGGATGATCGTAATCCAGCTCAAGATCAACAATCAGCTCTGCAAGGAAGAAAAAAGAGCCATCGGTTTTACTGATCAGGTTAGAATTTTTACCAATCCAGCCAATGCCCGATTTTTTGGCCCATGCACGGTCTAAAACCGGAGCTGAGTCTACAAATGCCCTTCCAGAAACTTCTCCAATATTTTCTTCTATAAAATGAGTAAGTTCCTTTAACTTTTCTTTTATAACAGTATGGTAATCCTGTCCGTAAGCATACTTAGAAATTTTCGGCGCATCGGGATCTGATTGTTTTTCTTCAGTATAATAGTTTAGCGACAAGGAGATTACCGATTTGGCACCATCAACCAGTAATCTGGGATCGAGGCGTTTATCAAAATAATTTTCCATATATTTCATTTCGCCATGACGGTTCTGGTTGAGCCAGTTTTCCAGTCTGGGCGCTTCCTCTTCAAGAAATTCAGCTTTAGAAATACCACAGGCCATGAAACCCAAACGCAGGGCTTCATCTTTGATCAGCTGGCTATATTTTGCATAATTGTTGTACACCGATCTGCAAAGATAAGGCTTAGGATTTAAAACATTTTCATTAATCACTTGTTCTAACTACAGAAACTAAATTAATTAATTATGGTCATCCTGATCTGGATTTCAGCTGAAAGGAAGGGCTTTTTAAAGATAAGACATGGAAAACATCGATCCACAACATACGGAATCAGGAGAAGCTCCTAAGCCGATTGAAAAAGATTACGAAAGTCATAAAGAAGATCCGGGACCAGCAAAACCAGCGGTTACAGAAAAAGACGAAAACGGAGGAGGGCAAGCCCTGAAATGGGTACTACCTCTGGCAGTAATTATTGGTCTGATTATATGGTTTGTGATGAGAAAATAATTAGCTTTAGATTATGATGAAATGCCGGTACATTAATTTGACCGGCATTTTTTATAAGTACTTATTTTAAAAGTTTAACCTGGTAAAGATCTTTCCGTCTGTCTTTTAGCACTTTTACCGTTCCATAATGGTGCAATTCGTCTAATAAATGCAGGTCAACATCTACTACCAATACCATCTCGGTATTTGGCGTTGCCTCTGCTTTGATGGCATTGGTTGGAAAAGCAAAATCGGATGGGGTAAAAACTGCTGATTGAGCAAACTGGATATCCATGTTATTTACCTTAGGTAAATTGCCCACACAGCCTGCAATGGCCACGTAACATTCGTTTTCTATCGCCCTTGCCTGCGCGCAATGCCGAACACGTGTATAACCGTTTTGCGTATCGGTTAGAAATGGTACAAATAAAATCTGCATACCCTGCTCAGCATAAATGCGGCTCAATTCTGGGAATTCGACATCATAACAAATCAAAATGCCTACTTTACCACAATCCGTATCGAAAACCTGCACTTTATCGCCACCAATCATGCCGTAATATTTTTGCTCATTTGGTGTAATGTGGATTTTCCTATACTCATCTATTTTACCAGTACGGTGACAAAGGTAAGTGGCGTTGTAAAGTTTACCATCCTCAATGAGTGGCATACTACCGGTAATGATGTTTGTATTGTAACTCAACGAGTATTCATGCATTTTTTGCACAATCTCTTCCGTTTTTTCAGCAAGCTTGCGCATGGCCTCAATTTCTGGTAAGTGATTGTATGGTTGCAGTAGAGGCGTATTAAATAGCTCAGGGAACATCACGAAATCTGATTTGTAACCGCTCAAAGCATCTACAAAAAACTCTACCTGCTCGTAAAACGCCTCCATGTTTGGGAATAAACGCATTTCCCATTGTACTAAACCTAAACGGATGGTCATTGCCGAACGCGCCGAAGCATCAATACCCTGGTAATAAATATTATTCCACTCAATTAAGGTGGCATATTCTTTCGATTCTTTATCGCCTGGTAAATAATTCTTTAATACTTTTCTGACGTGGAAATCATTCGAAATTTGAAAAGTAAGTGTAGGATCGTAAATTTCTTTAGCTTTTACCTTGTCTATATATTGCCTCGGACTCAGCTGCTCTGCATATTGATGATAACCAGGAATTCTTCCGCCGGCAATAATGCTTTTGAGGTTTAGGCTTTCGCAGAGTTCTTTACGCGCCTCATATAACCTTCTTCCCAAGCGCAAACCGCGGAAGTCAGGGTGTACGAAAATTTCAATACCATAAAGGGTATCGCCATTAGGGTCGTGTGTTGTAAAAGAATAATCGCCAGTGATCAATTTATAGGTATGCCGATCGCCGTATTCATCATATTCTACAATAATGGCGAGTGAGCAGGCTACAACTTTATCATCAACTGCGATACAGAGTTGTCCCTCAGGAAAAATATTTAAAAGTTTTGCGATACTTGCTTTCGGCCAGATGGAACCACCCATGCTGTCGTAGGCTTGTAGCATTGATTCTTTAAGATCTTCGTAATCTTCGAGCGTTAGTTTACGTAATTCAATATTCATAATGTTTGATTTGTATGTTATGAACACCAAAAAGGCTTAAATGTTCAGATGGATTGTATATTTTATGAAGATCCTGAAACAAGTTCAGGAAGACGAGCCACGAGATTTGTCATGATCCCTTACGAGACGTCACCTTGAATTTATTTCAGGGTCTTTTAAGTTTTTTATTGTTCGACCGAGTGGAGAAATCTTTAAACCAGGTTTAGTGCAAGTTCAAAGATTTCTCCATTCCGTTGCACTTCAGTCGAAATGACGATTTGTCAAGAAACAATTTTGTATTAAAACAACTTCCCAGTCTGACCTGGATAATTCTTTTTTAAATGTTTGTAAGCCGCTTCGGTAACTTCTCTACCACGTGAAGTACGCATAATATACCCTTCCTGAATCAAGAACGGTTCATAAACCTCTTCAATGGTGCCTTCATCTTCTCCAACAGCTGTTGCAATGGTTTTTAAACCTACAGGGCCACCCTTAAATTTATCGATAATGGTAACCAGAATCCTATTGTCCATCTCATCTAAACCATGCTCATCCACATTCAGTGCATTTAAGGCATAGCGGGCTATTTCCGTATCGATATTTCCATTTCCTTTAATCTGCGCAAAATCTCTTGTTCTGCGTAAAAGTGCGTTAGCTATACGGGGCGTACCACGACTACGTCTGGCTATTTCGTAAGCACCTTCATCACTTATAGGTGTTTTTAATATCTCAGAAGAGCGGAGCACAATTGTAGTGAGCAATTTAGCATCGTAGTAAGCTAAACGGGCATTAATTCCGAAACGGGCTCTTAAAGGGGCTGTTAACAAACCGGAGCGCGTAGTGGCACCAACGAGCGTAAAAGGATTAAGCGATATCTGTACCGAACGAGCATTCGGGCCGGTTTCGAGCATAATATCGATCTTAAAATCTTCCATTGCAGAATATAAGTATTCTTCAACCAGTGGAGATAAACGATGGATCTCATCGATAAAAAGGATATCGCCTTCATCCAGGCCAGTTAATAAACCAGCTAAATCGCCCGGTTTATCCAATACCGGACCAGAGGTTACTTTGATGCCAGTAGCCATTTCATTGGCAATGATATGAGAAAGTGTGGTTTTGCCTAATCCCGGAGGGCCATGCAAAAGAACATGATCTAAAGCCTCACCGCGGAGTTTCGCCGCCTGAACAAAAATCTTCAGGTTTTCCATCACTTTTTCCTGCCCCGTAAAATCTTCAAAAGCCTGCGGCCTTAAAACCCTTTCAATATCCCGATCGGTAGGGGTTAGGTTGCTTGCTTCAGGATCCAGATTCTCATTCATACAGCAAATATAAAATTAAATGCTAAAAAAATTAGGATTTTTTAAATTTATCGGAAACAACAAGATCTTTTGATCCCGCCGTATATTGATAAAAACCTTCGCCAGTTTTAGCGCCTGTTTTACCCGCTGCCACCATGTTTACCAATAATGGACATGGTGCGTATTTAGGATTACCAAAACCGTCGTTCAATACTTTTAATATAGCTAAACAAACATCCAGGCCAATAAAATCGGCTAACTGCAAGGGCCCCATCGGGTGTGCCATGCCTAGTTTCATTACCGTATCGATTTCGTAAACACCTGCAACGCCTTCGTACAGGGTATAAATGGCCTCGTTAATCATTGGCATTAAAATGCGGTTAGCCACAAAACCTGGATAGTCATTTACCTCAACAGGAACTTTCTCCAAACTTTGAGATAGCGACATAATGGTACCGGTTGTTTCATCACTCGTGGCATAACCTCTTATTACTTCTACTAACTTCATTACCGGAACAGGGTTCATAAAGTGCATCCCGATTACCTTATCGCCTCT
Organism: Pedobacter sp. W3I1; assembly: GCF_030816015.1. Taxonomy (NCBI): domain Bacteria; kingdom Pseudomonadati; phylum Bacteroidota; class Sphingobacteriia; order Sphingobacteriales; family Sphingobacteriaceae; genus Pedobacter; species Pedobacter sp. W3I1. Next base: position 3,603,016 of record NZ_JAUSXN010000001.1, on the reverse strand, counting down.
GTCAGTTACGGCAGCAATCTGCGTAATGGAAATAGAGGAGGTGTTGGAAGCCAGAATAGCATGTGCAGGAGCATATTCATCTAAGTCCTTAAAAATCTTCAATTTTAAGTCTACATTTTCGGTAGCGGCCTCTACAATTAAATCGGAGCTTTGAACGCCATCCTTTGTTGAGGTATAGGTTGTGATGTTATTAAGCGTGGCCGCTTTATGCTCTTCTGTTAATGTTCCTTTGGCAACCTGTCTGTCTAAATTTTTGGTAATGGTTTGTATGGCCCTATCCAATGCAGGCTGATTAATGTCAATGAGGTTGACTTGATAATTGAATTGTGCAAAGGTGTGGGCAATGCCATTTCCCATCGTGCCAGATCCTATAACTGCGATTTGTTTCATCTTTTAAGGGATTAAAAAAGAGAATTTATTAGTAAACGATTAGTTAAAATAGAGATCTTGCTGAATAGCGATCTCTATTTATTTTTATAAACAACCTTATGGTGCCAATCTGGTTTTGGTCCAAATTCCCTTAACTTTTTCGAAATTTATCCTGTCGTGCAGTCGGCTACTTCTTCCTTGCCAAAATTCTATCCGCGTAGGTTTTACAATATAGCCACCCCAGTGTGCAGGTTTAGCTACACCTTTATTGGCACTTTTAGCTTTTAATTCTTCAACTTTCTCTTCCAGAAATGCCCTGTTGGGAATAACCTGGCTTTGCGGGGAAGCTACTGCTCCAATCTGACTGTCGACAGGTCTCGTATTGAAATATTCCTCCGAAGTTTCTTTGTCCAATTTTTCTACCGTTCCTTCAATTCTCACCTGTCTTTCCAGTTCAGGCCAGAAAAATACCAACGCTGCATAAGGGTTTCGTTTCAGCTCTTTTCCTTTTGCACTAAGGTAATTCGTAAAGAACCTAAATCCATCTGTATCAACGCCTTTAAGTAAAACAATACGGGCATCTGGTCGGCCAGCTTTATCAGCCGTAGCCAAAGTCATTACATTGGGTTCGTATATTTGAGCATCAATAGCATGCTGAAACCATTTTTTAAACTGGATAATTGGATCTTGATCAACGTCAGATTCGTCTAGCGAAGCGCTTTTGTAATCTTGGCGCAGGTTTTGTAGAAATTCATTTGTAACTTGCATTTAACAAAAATAGGCATCTTTTACGGTGTAACAAATGATTATCATCATGCTGAACAATATAAAACCAAAAACCGGCCGCTTGCTCATCTCAGAACCATTTATGGCCGATCCTAATTTTAAAAGATCTGTGGTGCTGTTAACCGAACATGGTGATGATGGAACTGTAGGTTATATTCTTAACCAGGTAGGGAATCTCATGCTGAACGATGTGATCAAGGATTTGTGGGATGCGAAAAATTACATTTATTTTGGTGGACCTGTTGCTGCAGATACCTTACATTTTATCCATAGGTGTTATGATAAATTGCAGAGCGGCGAACCTATCGGGAATGAATTGTATTGGGGTGGAAATTTTGAAACACTTAAAATACTCTTAAATACGAATGCCATAAGCGCTGATGAAGTGAAATTTTTTATGGGCTATTCTGGCTGGGATAATGGACAATTGGATCGAGAAATAGAGCAGAATGCCTGGATGGTGAGTGATATCTCTAACCCTGATCTCATTTTTAGTAACGACGATGAAAAGCTTTGGCGTGATGTTATTGTAAACCTAGGGCCTAAGTATGCACATATCAGTAATTTTCCGGCCGATCCGAGTTTAAACTGATCAGTTTACTTTTTTACATAAAGTAGTCGTCATCTCGACTGAAACGCAGTGAAATGGAGAGATATATCTAAATAGATCTCTCGACTACGTTGCACTCCGCTCGAAATGACGATCCTTTAAGGCAAATCATTGCCAATTAGGACTCCAGACTATCTGCGCTTTCTTCCACTTTTCTTCTCAACTCATCTTTGTAAGCCTGCATTTTAACCGTTAAAGATTCATCAGCTGTTGCTAAAATCTGAGCGGCTAATAAACCAGCGTTTTTAGCTGCGTTTAAAGCTACTGTGGCAACCGGAATACCATTCGGCATTTGTAAGATTGATAAAATACTGTCCCAGCCATCAATAGAGTTTGATGATTTCACTGGAACACCAATCACAGGTAATGTGGTAATAGAAGCCACCATTCCCGGTAAGTGAGCCGCACCGCCGGCACCGGCAATAATTACCTTTAGGCCACGGCCGTGTGCTTCTTTGGCATAATTGAACATACGCTCTGGTGTTCTGTGGGCAGAAACAACCGTAATTTCATAGTTTATTCCAAATTCTTTTAACACATCAGCAGCATCTTGCATAACAGGCAGGTCCGATTTGCTTCCCATTATAATTCCAACCAATGCCGAATCTGAATTTCCTTGACTCATATCTATTTTATTTCTTTTTTAACTTCTTTTAAACTTTTTGCATTTCCACCGTGCCTGTATCCCTCTATGGGCGGCTTAGGCAATTACCTGTAATGTTTTTTGTACAAATCGTGCTTTTTCAATGGCTTTTTCCCTGTCGATATCAACAATGGTTACATGACCCATCTTGCGGAAAGGTTTAGTGTATTTTTTGCCATATAGGTGAACATAAACACCATCAATGCTTAATATTTTCTCCAGATTTTCATACCTGGCTACACCTTCAAAACCTTTTTCGCCAAGTAGATTAATCATAATGGCATTGGTAATGCTGCTGGTATCGCCAAGTGGCAAATTATAAATAGAACGTAAATGTTGTTCGAACTGAGAAACATAATTGCCCTCAATGGTTTGGTGGCCGCTATTGTGCGGGCGGGGAGCAACCTCGTTAACCAGCAATTCACCATCTTTACATACAAACATTTCTACAGCTAAAATTCCGGTAATGTTCATTGCAGAAGCTATATTTTTAGCAATGTTTTCAGCTCTTTGCTGTAAGCTTTCAGCATAAGTTGATGGGGAAATTAAAAACTCCACCAAATTGGCCTCTGGATTGAATTCCATTTCTACCATCGGGAAAGTTTTTATATCGCCATTGGCGTTACGGGCAACAATTACGGCAACTTCTTTTTCAAAATCGACCAGTTTCTCAATAATACAAGGTGCATCAAATGCTTTATCCAAATCGGCAGCACTATTGATTTTCATTACTCCTTTACCATCGTAACCATCTTTTCGCAGTTTTAAAATGTAGGGAAAATGGAAAGGACTGTTCTCCATATCTTCCTTCGTATTTACAATCTGGAAAGGAGATGTTGGGATATCGTTTTCTTTAAAAAACTGTTTCTGTATACCTTTATCCTGGATTAAACGGATCACCCTCGATTGTGGAAATACTTTTTTGCCTTCTTTTTCGAGTTGCTCAAGCGCATCGATATTTACTTTTTCAATTTCAATAGTAATGATATCGGCTTTCTTCCCAAAGTTGTAAACGGTGTCAAAATCGGTAATCGAGCCATTTTCGAAGTAATTGGAAATGTGTTTGCAGGGAGCATCAGGATCTGGGTCTAAAACTAATGTAGTTACATTATAGTTGATTGCTTGTTGAATGAGCATTCTGCCCAATTGTCCGCCACCTAAAATACCTAATTTTAATTCGCTAATCTGTTTTGCCATGCGCTTGAAAATAATGCTACTTTTGTGCAAAAGTAACCATAATAAATTTTATTGATGAATGCTGATGCAATAATTATTGGCGCAGGTGCTTGCGGATTGATGTGTGCGGTGCAGGCAGGCTATCTGGGCAAAAAAGTAATTGTGCTCGAAAAAAACGAAAAACCTGGCGCCAAAATTTTAATTTCCGGAGGTGGCCGCTGCAATTATACGAACCAATTTGCATCAGCTGAACAGTTTATATCGGTCAACCCACATTTTATCAAATCTGCTTTTACCCAGTGGACGGTTGACGATACCATTGGCTTTTTTGAAACCTATGGCATAGCAGGCAAAGAAAAAACTTTAGGTCAATTATTTCCTGACGATAAAAATGCGAAGGATGTTGTTCAGGTTTTTACTTCCATTTGTGAAGATTTAGGGCAGGAAATTAGGTGTAATGCCGATGTAAAGGATATTGAGATCTTGCCTGAAGCTTTTAAAGTAAGTTATGAGAAAAACGGAAAAACGATTGTTATAACCGCCGAAAAGTTGGTGATTGCCACAGGAGGCTTGCCCATTCCAAAAATGGGCGCTACCGATTTTGCCTTACGCTTTGCCAGGAAACACAACTTAAAAATCATTGAAACCGCACCCGCTCTGGTTCCATTAACCATTACCGGAAAAGACGAAGAGTGGTTTGCACAGCTTTCAGGCAATTCTGTTTTTTGTGAAGTAAGTAATGATGAAATTTCGTTCGAAGAAAATATCCTCTTTACCCATTGGGGACTAAGTGGCCCCGCTATTTTGCAGATTTCTTCTTTTTGGAGGAGAGGGGAGACGATTAATTTAAATCTGCTACCACACCAAAATATGGTTGCATTATTGGATGAAGAAAGAAAAAATAATGGTAAAACGCTATTATCGACATTGTTAAACCGGGTGTATACCAAAAAGTTTACCGATGCTTTAGGGAAATTTTTGCCTTTAAGTAAACCTGTTGCAGCATTAACAAAAACAGAAATCGATTTAATTGAACAAACCATTCACCATTTTAAAGTTAAACCTGCAGGTGATAAAGGTTATGATAAAGCGGAAGTAATGCGTGGCGGAATTGATACCAATGAGATATCCTCTAAAACTTTGGAATGTAAAAAAATTCCGAACCTGTTTTTTGGTGGCGAATGTTTAGACGTTACTGGTTGGCTGGGTGGCTATAATTTTCAGTGGGCCTGGGCAAGCGGTTTTGTGATTGCGCAGAATATTTAAAGTTTAGTAAACCTATCAGGTCTCGAAAATCTGATAGGTTTGTACAACATCTTAAAAATTTGCAGTTAAAATTGATTAAATTTGATTACTATGGAATCATTAAAAGATATTATCTCGACAAATGCAGACATTTTAGGCGGTTTACCTGTTTTTGCAGGTACAAGGGTACCGGTTGAAACCTTATTTTTTCATGTTGAAAAGGGAATCACCATAGATGAATTTTTAGAGGATTTTCCCAGCGTTTCGAAGAAACAGGTGATTAGTGTGTTAGAAGTCGCGAATAAATTAATAACCTCAGATCATATAGATAAATTATATGAAATTGCTTCTTGATGAAAATCTTCCAAAAAAATTAAAGAACATTTTACTGAACATGAGATTTATACCGTTAGAGATATGGGGTGGAATGGCGTTAAGAATGGCGAATTGCTGAAATTAATGATCACTGATGGTTTTCATGTACTGATCACATTTGATAAAAATCTCCAGTTTCAGCAGAATTTTGCAAAATATACGCTACCCATCATTGTTTTAAATGCATTTGATAATACTTATTTAGCACTAAAGGAATTGATACCCAAACTTTATTGTTGCTAAAATCCAATCTCAAAGTTGGAGCTAACATCATAACCTACAAGTAAACATTAGGCATTACTTCCCATGCCCATGGCTTTTTAAAGGTTTTAAAAGTTCTCAACTGCGAAAAATAAAGAACCTCACTTGTTCTCCGGTTAGCAATATCTCTTCTGTGCAGATTACCTACCGTAGTAAATAGCTCACGCGTTTTGAAATCGTAAACCCTTTCTGTCATATCGCCACTGTTCTGGTTAAAGTACAGATTGATCGCACTGGTTAAAAACCAGTCTTTATTTTCGAATTTAAAGGTATAACCCAGTTCCCAGCGCCATTCAGAACCACCCTGGAAACGAAGATAAAGTTGCTGATCTTTAATGGCAATCTGTTGTAGCGGATCTCCCAATTTTCCACCTTCTTCTGAACGTAAAATGAAATCGTTGTTTTGTGTAGATAAGTGAAAAGCCCCTGTAGATTTATCTTTAAAAAAGATAGCCAATATCCTTGGTTTTTGGGTTTCTTTTATAATATCTGTATTATTATCGCCGTAAACGCGGGTTTCGTCGACCGATTTGTTAAACTCGAAAACTACCGCTAAATCGTCAGAAGCATCATTGTTTAAGTCGCCATAAACCTTGTCGATAACAGTCCAGTTTGTTGGAGTAAACTGTTCAACAGAAGCTCCTTGTGTTTTAATTTTAGGAAATACAAATGTTTTTTGCGCAAAGCTGATTTGCGCACAGAGCATCAGGAAGTAAAAACAAAAAACTTTCATTCAAGTAGAAAACGTGTTGATGTAGGATTAAAACGTTGAGATTGATGTTTTAGTTTAAGATAATTACATATCTCTATAGATTAGTGACGCTCATCTGATAGCTATCTGATTCATTTTACAAGTAGAAATAGTGTTTTCAATTGCCTTGTAGCTACTACGTGGCCAGCATCTTTCCCACAAAATAGACCCTGAAATGAATTCAGGGTGACGACTCTATTAAAAATTCCCTTACTTTTGCAGAAAAAACAATTCCTGTTGAAAACCGAAATATTTGCCATTACGCCGCCATTTACCCAACTGAATACTCCATATCCAGCAACGGCGTATATAAAAGGTTTTCTGAATACTAAAAATATCAGTGCCACACAGGCCGATTTAGGTATTGAAGTCATTTTAGAGCTATTCTCTAAAAAAGGATTACAAAATCTGTTTTGTCACGCTGAGCGTAGTCGAAGTGTCGACAATCAAAAAACTAAAAGCGACAATGCTAAACGTATTTTCGCTTTACAGGATGAATATCTAAAAACAATTGATGCGGTAATTGCATTTTTACAGGGCAAAAATCCAACTTTGGCTTTACAGATCTGTAGCGACGATTTTCTTCCACAAGCTTCACGTTTTTTGCAGTTGGAAGAGTTGGACTGGGCTTTTGGTGCAATGGGTACGCAAGATAAAGCCAAACATCTGGCTACATTATATCTGGAAGATATATCTGATTATATTGTAGAATGCATTGATGAAAATTTTGGTTTCAGCCGTTATGCCGAACGTTTGGGCAGGAGCGCAAACTCTTTTGATGAATTGTACGATGCTTTGCTGAAAGAACCCACCTACATCGATCAGATCCTGATTTCGGTTTTAAAAGACAAAATTGAAACCGTTCAACCAAAACTATTTCTGATTTCTGTTCCATTTCCAGGCAATTTGTATAGTGCTTTTCGTTGTGCACAATGGATCAAGGCCAATTATCCGGAAATCAAAATTTCTATGGGTGGTGGCTTTCCGAACACCGAATTAAGGTCACTGTCAGATGCAAGGGTTTTTGAGTTCTTCGATTACATTACCTTAGATGATGGCGAACTACCAATTGAATTATTATACCAAAATATTACACACCCTGTTCTAGTTGAAGCAGATTTTTATAAAAGAACTTTTTTACTTGAAAATGGTAAGGTAGTTTACCGTAATGATGCCTTTAGAAATGATTATAAGCAGGCTGATGTGGGAACTCCTGATTACACTGGCTTATTATTGGATAAATACATTTCGGTAATTGAAATCGTTAACCCAATGCACCGCATGTGGAGCGATGGGCGTTGGAACAAACTCACCATGGCCCATGGTTGTTATTGGGGCAAATGCACGTTTTGCGATATTTCTTTAGATTATATCAAAGTGTACGAACCCGTTGCGGCAAAGTTGATTGTAGACCGGATTGAAGATTTGTATGAAAAAACCGGGCAAAATGGTTTCCACTTTGTTGATGAAGCCGCACCACCTGCTTTAATGCGTGAGGTTGCTTTGGAAATCATCAGAAGGAAGTTAGCCGTTACCTGGTGGACCAATATCCGCTTCGAAAAGAGCTTTACACAAGATCTATGCCTTTTGTTAAAAGCATCAGGTTGTATTGCGGTTTCAGGCGGACTGGAAGTGGCATCAGATCGTTTGTTAAAACTGATCGATAAAGGTGTAACGGTAGAACAAGTGGCTAAGGTTACACGCAATTTTACCGAAGCAGGAATTATGGTGCATGCTTATTTAATGTATGGCTATCCAACGCAGACCATACAAGAAACAGTTGACAGTTTAGAGATGGTGCGCCAGTTGTTTGAGGTTGGGGTGTTGCAATCTGGCTTTTGGCACCAGTTTGCCATGACTGCACATAGCCCTGTAGGGATGTATCCAGAAAAATTCGGGGTGGTAAAAGACACTGAAGTGATTGGGACTTTTGCCAATAATGATATCAATTATACAGATAAAACAGGTATTGACCACAATAAATTCAGCTTCGGATTGAAAAAATCGCTGTTCAATTTTATGCATGGCATCTGTTTTGATTACGAACTGCAGGATTGGTTCGATTTTAAAATTCCCAGAACGAAAATCCCTGCCGACTTTATTGAGAAAGCTTTGAATGATACGGATCAGTTTAATACGAAACCTACTGCAAAAGTAGTGTGGATAGGAGGAAAGCCCTCAGCTGAATATTTTACCAAATCGAAAAAAGGTAATACCTGGGAAATGGCATCATTAACTTTTCATGATAAAAAAGAAACTTTTACGGTACTAACGAATAAAAAAGAAGGCGAGTGGTTAACCCATATTTTAAATAAGATCTCAATCTCCAATGAAAATGTGTTTACTTTTCAGGAGGTTAAAGCCGATTTTGAAAATGAAATGGAAAATTTCGAACTTTTCTGGTACGCTAAACCAATCAATACGCTCAGAAAATACGGTTTGTTGGTTTTATAGTCTCAATTCACTTTGCTTACGTTCATTAGAAAGGTGTGCAAGCTTATGTTCTATTAATAGCTGAATCATAATGCTTGTTTTTTAGCTGATTTCGTTACTCCATCGTCATGCTGAATTTATTTCAGCATCTTTCTAGCTATTAAGACCCTGAAATGAATTCAGGATGACGACCGCTTATAAAAAAGTTTAGAAAGAAATTGTTAAGGACAAGCTGTAGATACTACATTTTCATTTCAAAATGCGTCAGGAAATAAATGATGCAAATTAATATAATCGAATTAAAGATTAGTAATAGCCATGAAACAATAGATTTCCGATCTTTTACTACTACTATAAAAGAGGTGATGAAAGCCATTGCAACCAGCGCTAAAAACAGATTTACTGTTTGGATACCCAAAATGTAATATCCATTATATGAAAAAACAATTCCACTGAGTACTAAGAATACAACAGATGCGGTAGTATAGAGCTTACTTGGTTTCATGTATTTTGCGTAAAATAGCTTAATCGTAATAAGACCGTAGGACTCAGGGTTAATTTCACCAAGCCAACGTTTTTAAGCCCGTAATCTGAAGAAAATGTTTATCTCTTGTGCTTAGCTTAAGTTTATGTTGTACTGCAGATGAGGCAATCCAAATATCGTTTTCAGGAATAGGTGTGCCCTTTTTTCTTAAACCAGCTTTAATTTTACCATAAACTATAGCTGTATCATTATCAATATTCAAGATATTGTAGGATGCTATTAGCTGTTTAATATTTGCGATGTTTTGTTCAATTTAACTGAATATTCTGCACCATAAAATAATTCTCCAATTACAATTGATGATATGTATACCTCAGATGCGTTATCAATGTGGTCTGCAACGGAAGCATCACCTTTTAATAAGGCCGAAATAATATTGGTATCTAGCAGAACTTTATTTCCAGCCATCTAAATCTATGTTTTCACAATCTTCTTCAATGGCCTTATCTATTAAATCCATATCTGTTTTTGAGATTAGTCCCAAGAAATCGTGTGCAGATTTTTTTTTATCAATTGATACTGATTTTTTTAAAACCTTTACAATATTCAAGTCTTCCAAATCTTTAAGTAGTTGGTATGCCTTGTTATTATTAATTTGAAGTAGTACGGTTTCCATATCTCAAATTTACTTAATATTAATTATTGTGCGAAAACTTTTAATCACAATGCGGAACGGTAAACGTCCAGGTTTCTGATTCTCCGTTTGGAATGATATAGCCGTTTCCTTTAATGTTTTCGAACCATAATTTACCCCTCAATTTTTCTCTGGTTCCTACTTCATTCAAGGTGGCACTATCATAAAGCCTACCGTTAATCATTACATATTTGATTTTCTCCGAATTGCGGATATCATCCAAAGGATTGGCATCCATAATCACCATATCAGCCAGTTTACCAACTTCCAGCGAGCCAATTTCTTTGTTCATTCCTAAATAACTGGCGCCATTTAAAGTGGCTGCTCTAATGGCTTGCATGGGTGTAAAACCGCCCTGAACAAACATCCATAACTCCCAGTGAGCACCTAAACCTTGTATTTGTCCGTGTGCACCTAGATTAACCTTCGTCCCGCCATCAGCAATCTGTTTGGTTGCTTTGGCAATGTCGATGTGGTTATAATCGCTGTACTCAGAAGTTGTTCTCCGTCTGGCTCTTGCATCAATAATCGAACGAGGAGTAAAGCTCATTAATTTTTCGTTTTCCCATACGTTGGTTCTGTCATACCAGTAATTTTCTCCCCATTGGCCGCCATAAGCTACAATTAAAGTAGGTGTATAGGCAACTTCAGTATTGTTCCAAAGTGTAGTAACATCTTTATAAACCGGTAAAACAGGAATACTGTGCTCAATTCCGGTATGCCCATCTGCAACCATGTTCATGTTGGTGAAAAAGGTTGAGCCACCTTCGGGCACAACTTCCATATTTAACTGGCGGGCTGCTTCTAAAATCTGTTGACGTTGCTCTCTGCGTGGCTGGTTATACGATTTAACTGAAAATGCGCCAACGGCTTTTAACCTGCGTAGGTTAGCCAAAGCATCATCCAAACTATTGATCACCACTTTAAAATCGCCATCAGCACCATATAGAATCGATCCTGTAGAATAAACCCTTGGACCAACCATTCTGCCGGCTTTAAGCATTTCACTCTGGCTAAAAACCATCTCGGTATTGCTTGATGGATCATGTGAAGTGGTTACACCAAAAGCCAGATTAGCCATATAACTCCAATCGTTTTGTGGTGTTATTCCATCCGGACTGGTGCGTAAGTGGGCGTGAACATCAACAATGCCAGGCATAATGGTTTTACCATTAACATCTATTACTTTGGCATTGGCCGGAATGGTTACTGCATCTGCTTTTCCTATTGCCGTAATTTTATTTCCATCGGTAATGATGGTTCCGTTTTCAATTACTTCGTCGCCTTTCATTGAGATAATCCTTGCGCCTTTAAGCGCCACTATTCCGCTAGGGATATCGGATTTTAATACCAGATTAATGTCGATAGAAGAAGCTTCGGTTTTAGGTGTAGTTCCATCAAAGTTGAAGGCACTGTTTACATCAACGGTAAAATATTTCGGGCCTAGGGTCCAATGCAGGCTTTTGCTATCGGCGCTCCATTGGATGTAAGTTCCACCATCGGTAGTCACTTTGGTAACCGGAATGGCTTTATTACCTGCCGATGCATCCTGTGCAGTACCAATATTGATCATTGGTGTGATGTAAACGTTAAACAATTCGTTAAATGCCACCCATTTATTATCAGGACTAATGACGAACTGATTGGCATACTGTGAAGTAAAATGTGTTCTTTCGTTCGCTCCGTTTAAGTCGATACTTTTTAATGCTTTCTTGCCATCAGCATAACTCTGAAAATAAATGCGTGTATCCGTATTATTAAACTGCGGACGGATTCCATTATCTGAAATTAAAGTTTTAGCACCACCATTGGCTGGCATGATAAAAATACCCGTTCCGCGACCATAGTTATATCCTAAAACATCGTTGCCACTTCCTTTTCTGAAAACAATTTTATCTCCTTTTGTTGAATATTGAGGAGAATAGTAAAAACCTTTTTCATCACTTAACATAATGGTCTTTCCCGATTTCACGTCCGTCCGTTTTATTGCTCCACGTAATTCATCACTCCAGGTGGTGTAAACAACGTATTTTCCATCAGGGCTAAAGGCCGGTTCAAATTCGAAATCCAGTCCATTGGTTAACCTTTCTGGTGTTCCCGCTGGCAACTCTTGCTTGTATAAGTATCCTGCCGCATTAAAAACGATTATTTTTCCATCAGGAGAGGTTGTTAATTGTCTTAACATTTTAGCCGAAAATTCATTACTGAAAACCTGTTGTTCAAAATGTAATGCTTTTTGTACTGTTTGAATCGTATTGGCCTGAAAAGGAATGTTGCTGTTGATTAAGGTTCCAATTTCAACTTTTCTGATTTTTCCTTTTGCATAGAATACTACGCTTTTGCTATCCGGAGTCCAGGCAAAATTTGGATAAACACCGAAGATAGCCCAGGTTTCCTGCTGGTCATGAGATAGATCTTCATTTACAGGCCATTCTTCACCTGTCTTCAGGTTCTGTACATATAAAGTAGATTTTAACCTGACACGCTTTACAAAAGCGATTAAATTTCCATCTGGAGAAACCTGCGGACGGCAGGCACCACCTTGCTCGTTAATTAAGGTGTTTAGTTTTCCTGTAGTCAGGTCAAGCTGGCGGATGGCATAAATGGTTCCGTTTGGATCTTTACTATATTCAAAATTAGGGCCGGGACTCACATCCTCACTAAAGTAAACATATCTGCCATCTGGCGAAACGTTAGGCTCACCCGCATCTTGCTGATCGTTTTTGCGTTGAGTTAACTGCACACCATCACCACCGTTTATGCTATACATCCACATTTCGCCTGCGCCTAAGGAGCGACCCGCGGTAAAGTGTTTTCTTGCAACAACATATTCGCTATTGGGCATCCAGGTGGCATTATTCAATAACCTGAAACTCTCTTTGGTGACTTGTTTTTTACCAGAACCATCGCGGTTCATAATCCAGATGTTATCTCCACCGCTTTTATCACTGGTGTAAGAAATGTATTTTCCGTTCGGGCTAAACCGGGGTTGAACATCCCAGGCAATACCACCACTAATTAGTTTTGCTACTCCACCAGAGATTGGCATCACGTAGATGTCACCCAATAAATCAAAAGCAATTTCCTGTCCATCAGCACTTACATCAAGATTCATCCAGGTGCCTTCATCAGTGTTTAAAGTGAAGTTTTTTGTTGTGCCTTGGTATTTTTCAATGTCCCATTTCTTCTCCTGGGCTTTTGAACTGAAAAATAATAAGGAAAGAGCGGATAGAAAATAGAGGTGTTTCATTATATATAGGATGGTTATTTAAACAATTCGTGTATTTTTCTTTGGAGTAATTTTTTGTGGAAATGTATTTATCTCAACGCTGTTGAGGTTTTATGACTCTTTCAATAAATAGTTAAAAAGCTATGTAAGTTTTATCTTTTATTTCTCTCGGCACTGCTGAGAGTTTTAATAATTTATTTCGTTTAATGCTTTAATCAAAATAAATGCAGTTTAGTCATATCCTTATGCTGTCCCGAAGCTTCGGTATCAGCATCTTTCCTGCTATTCAGACCCTGATCCCGATGTAAAAATCGGGACAGGGTGACGACACTAAGAAGAGAATTTAATCTCCAAACTGCGTTTCTAACATGTAATTTTTTTAATGAGCAAAGTTAATAATCTTTTCTAAAGATGATTTTTTCAGTTTCTAACAATAATAACTGGCGATTTTGGATTAAATGTATAGTTTTGATACCGCCGATTTATGACAGCAATAGAGATTTTACAAAAATATTGGGGACATCAAGCTTTTAGGCCTTTACAGGAAGATATTATTTCCTCGGTTTTGGAAGGAAAAGACAGTTTAGCATTGTTACCAACGGGTGGTGGTAAATCGATCTGCTTTCAGGTTCCTGCTTTGGTTAAAGAGGGAATTTGTATCGTAGTTTCGCCGTTAATTGCCCTGATGAAGGATCAGGTGGAGAACCTGAAATCGAAGGGGATTCAAGCCATTGCCATTTATGCCGGCATGGGTAAACGTGAAATCGATATCTTGCTGGATAACTGTATTTACGGAAAAATTAAGTTCCTCTATTTATCTCCTGAACGGTTATTGTCTGATTTAGTGCGTGTTCGTATTTCTTATATGAATGTGAACCTGATTGCGGTTGATGAAGCACATTGTATTTCGCAATGGGGTTACGATTTTCGCCCGCCTTACCAACAGATTTCCAAACTCCGCGAGATCTTGCCTGATGTTCCTGTTTTAGCGCTTACTGCAACGGCTACAGAGTTTGTGCGGAAAGATATTGTAGAGAAGCTTGAGATGAAAAACCCACAGGTTTTTGTTAAAAGTTTTGCCAGGAGTAATTTAAGTTATGTGGTTTTTGGGAATGAAGATAAATATAAAAAGCTGATTGATATTTGTAAGAATGTTAAGGGTACTGGTTTGGTCTATGTTCGTAACCGAAGAGAAACTGCAGAAGTAGCAAATTTTATTAATAGAAACCAGATTAAAGCTGATTTTTACCATGCCGGATTGGAACGTGATGTCCGTTTCCTGAAGCAAGAAGAATGGAAGAGCAACAAAACCCGGATCATGGTAGCCACTAATGCGTTTGGGATGGGCATAGATAAGGCCGACGTTCGTTTTGTGGTGCATTTAGATTTACCCGAGAGTTTAGAAGCTTATTATCAGGAAGCCGGCAGGGCAGGGCGTGACGAAAAGCGAAGTTACGCCGTTCTTTTAGCCAATCACGCTGATGTTTTGGGGCTAGAGTCAAGGTATTTGAATAGCTTTCCTTCACCAGACGAAATCAGAAAAACCTATCATTACCTCGGTAATTATTTACAATTGGCATTTGGTGCAGGAGAGGGTTTAACTTTTACTTTTGATATCGCTGATTTCTGTAAGCGATTTAATGTTAGCGTTTTAAAAACAATATCCGCGCTGAAATTTTTAGAACATGACGGTTATCTTACCTTATCTGAAAGTGTTTTTCTCCCCTCAAGAATGATGTTTATTGCCAGTCACGAAGATATTTACCGTTTTCAGATTGAAAATAAGGCATATGATGGGATTATAAAAACTATTTTGCGTTCGCATGGTGGGGCTTTTGACGGTTTTGTTAAGATTAATGAAGCCGATTTAGCCAAAAAAACAGGCTTGTCTTATAAAGAGATTATCGCTTTATTGAATAAGTTGCAGGCAATAGAATTGCTTACCTATATTCAACAGACCGATCAGCCGCAATTGCAATATATTAGGCCGAGGGTAGATATGGATCATTTTGATCTGGATGTAAAATACCTGGAACTGAGAAAGGAAATTTTACATAAACAGATTAACGCTGTGGTGGGCTACGCTTCATCTAATTTGTGCAGAAGTGTTCAGTTGCTCCATTATTTCGACGAACATCATGCTACAAAATGTGGTGTTTGCGATGTTTGTCTGGCCGAAAAAAGAGCCGAAAACCAGAACCAGATGAGCGAAGAAATGGAGTTTGAGATCGTTTCTTTGCTTCAACAACAACCTTTAAGCCTTGATGATCTGGTTACAAATATTAAAAATGGCACTGAAGCAGAAAGAATTGATGCGATAAGAGAATTATTAGATGCAGGTAAGATTAAAACAGATGGGAAGAAATATTATCTTTAGATGTGAGATGTGAGATGTGAGAAAATGCAAGTCAAGTTACCAATAATATATTAGTTTTGTAATGAACTATTCAATCTGTGTAATCCAATAATCAGTGTAATCATCCGCGAAGCGAAAAAAACTAAATGATAACAAAAAACAACAAGAAAACCATCCGTTCGTGGGCATTTTTTGATTGGGCAAACTCCGCCTATAACTTAGTCATCACCTCTACCATTTTTCCGGCTTATTATACCATTATTACCACCACTAAAGAACATGGCGATAAAGTGGAATTCTTTGGTCGCACCTTTGTAAACACTTCACTGTCCAACTATGCCTTATCATTTGCATACCTGATTATGGCTTTTGCTTTACCAATGCTTTCATCCATTGCGGATAGAAGAGGGAATAAGAAGTCGTTTATGAAATTCTTTACTTATGTAGGTGGAGCAGCCTGTATCGGTTTATATTTCTTTAAGTTAGATACCCTCGAAATGAGTATTATCTTATTTGCCATCGCTGCAATGGGTTATATCGGTGGCGTATTGTTCAGTAATTCGTACCTGCCAGAAATAGCGACAGAAGAGCACCAGGACCGTGTAAGTGCACAAGGTTTTTCATATGGTTATATTGGTTCGGTTTTACTTCAACTGATCTGTTTTCTGTTTGTGCTAAAGCCAGAATGGTTTGGTATTACTGATGCCTCATTCCCGCCCAGGTTATCTTTTTTATTGGTTGGCGTATGGTGGATCGGTTTCTCTCAGATTCCTTTTTCTGCACTTCCGAATGGAACGCCACAACACGATAAAGTAAAAACAAATGTTCTGAAAGATGGCTTTAGCGAATTATCAAAAGTTTGGGCGCAGCTGAAACAAATGAAAGTTTTAAAAGGATTTTTGGTTTCTTTCTTCTTCTACTCCATGGGTGTACAAACCATTATGCTTGCTGCTGCTGGTTTTGCCGAAAAAACGTTAAAACTAGGGACCGCAAAATTGATTGCCGTAATATTGATTATTCAGCTTGTTGCTATTCCAGGTGCTATGCTCATGTCGTATTTAGCTAAAAAAATAGGAAATATAAACGTGTTGATCATGGTAGTTGTAGTATGGATTGGCTGTTGTGTTTTTGGTTATTACATCACCAACGAGTATCAATTTTATTCATTAGCCGCAATTGTAGGCTTAATTATGGGCGGAATTCAATCCTTATCACGTTCTACCTATTCTAAATATTTACCGGTTGATACAAAAGATAGTACTTCATTTTTCAGTTTTTATGATGTAACGGAGAAATTGGCGATTGTAATTGGCCTATTCAGTTTTGCTTACATCGAAGATTTAACCGGGAATATTCGCTACTCGATTATCGCTTTGGCATCATTTTTTATTGTTGGGTTAGTTCTTTTAGTGCTTTTAAGAAAAAACGAACATAAAGAATCGCTAAAATTGTAAGTTTGCAGTCGTTAAGAATATTATGAAAGTAGAATTATTTGTGCCTTGTTTTGTAGATCAGCTCTATCCGGAAACCGCTTTTAATACTTTAAGGTTATTAGAAAAATCGGGATGTAATGTAACCTACAATTCAAAACAAACCTGTTGTGGACAGCCTGCATACAATGCTGGTTATTGGGATGAGGCTAAAGAAGTGGGTACAAAATTTTTAAACGATTTTACCGAAAATACTTATGTGGTAGCGCCATCGGCTTCTTGTGTAGGAATGATAAAAGGCGGCTATAACGATCTGTTTACCAATACCATTGTGCACAACAAATGCCGGAGTTTACAGTCGAACATCTGGGAACTTTCTGATTTTCTGGTAAATGTGGCTAAAAGGGATTATTTCGGTGCAGAGTTAGAAGGCAAAGCCGTTTACCACGATTCGTGCAGTGCTTTGCGCGAATGCAAAATCAAAGATGAACCTCGGCAGCTGCTTTCGAAAGTACATGGCCTGGAAATGATCGAAATGGAAGATACGGATATGTGCTGTGGTTTTGGCGGAACTTTCGCAGTTAAGTTCGATGCTATTTCATCTGCAATGGCCGAACAGAAAGTTAATCATGCCTTAGCACAACAGGCAGATTATATCATTTCGACCGATTTATCCTGCCTTCTACACCTTCAAGGATATATCGATAAAAATAATCTGGCGATTAAAACCATGCACATTGCCGATGTGCTTTGTAATGGTTGGCTGGAGAGTACAGAATATTAGACCTTAGAGTAGAGTATGTATAAATTTGACAAATAATCACGTCATGCTGAACTTGTTTCACTGTTGTCCGGTAAAAATAGATTTTAACGATAAAACAAGTTTTATCCGCATTCTAGAGGTGTTTTATGTCTTAAAATCTATTTCCAAGGCCCCCAATTTTAGCTGGTTGTTATTACCTTTTCCCATACTTAGCTTTTCAGGATTGTTGAGGAATTTGTACAAGCTAATGTAGCTCATCATGTGTAGCCTGATAATTGACCTTAAATTGGAAAATGCCCATTTTCTTTTGAGCTGTACCTGTACAACTTTTATCAGCAGATCGGATATAAAAGCACACCATATCTGGATTTTGATTGCGTTTTCATTGTCCCCAAGGAAATATTTAAGGGGAAAGTTCTGCTTTACCCTTTTGAAGAGCACCTCGATGAGCCAGCGCTTTTTGTATATTTCTGCGATCTCTTCGGGCAACAGGGAGAAATTGTTGGTTAGGAATTCGAATGTCCGTCCCGATTCCGCATCAAAAAAGGTAACCATACGTACGTTCAGCCTGATCTTTTCCCGTTGCGTACGTGTCCCCTGTATCAATATCTGATCATTCTGCACACCTGCCATCATGCTCTGCAGGGTCAGTTCCCTACTTTCAACGATCTCATATCTTGCATCTTTTTTCTGTCTGGTGACAAAAAAAGCGCCCTGTTTTCCGATTCTCTCATACTCCGAATAATCCACATAACCTTTGTCAAAAACAATAAATGACCCTTCTTCAAGGTCTATCTCTTTCAGGAAGGGCATGTCATTCGCACTAGCGGCAGTAAAACTGATTTAAGGGCACATGCTCAGCTGCACCGATCAGGGTGTGAACCTTGATCCCGCCCTTTCTTTTTCCGTTCATCTTCCCAGGGCTGGGCGCATCGAGTATCCGTTGGAAAAGCGTGATGGTGGATGAATCCGCAATGAAGAGCTTATCATACTGTTTTAATCGGCTGTCCGGTAAAAGATGCCGGTGCCGTTTGTATAAAAGCTCGTAAATCTGTTGAAAAACATCGAAAGGCCTTTTACTGTTGGCATCGCACAGGGTACTTCTTGCCGGGGGGCTGCTTATACCCAAATGAAGAAGCTTGGAGTGGCATGCGTGCATCCCGCTGACCACTTCGCGGGTGCTGGTGCAATTGTTCAAGCTACAATAGAGCATTGTAACCAAGTGGCAAAAAGTATCAAAATACTTATAATAATGGTCGTAACCGCCACGGCGTGACAATGACCTCACAGAATTTCGGTCGATCAAACACTTAATAGCTGGTTTAAGATCGGCTGTCCGGTAAAAAATGTATTTTTGCTCATGCTGTTGGTTTAAGTGTCGTAACTCAAATATAACAGCATAAAGGGTAGCTTTAATCGCTACCCTTTTTTATTAATAAAAAATAATTTCTCCGGACAACAGTGAACTTGTTTCAGCATCTTTATGGCAAGTAAGACCCTGAAATAAATTCAGGGTGACGACTTTTTCCATGGTCTGTGTCCTCACAGACCATATTATCATAATCAAAAATTTCGGTCTGTGAGGGAGGGAAGAGAATAATAAAGCCAGTTAATACCTAATGCGTTCAGTTGACTTAAATGATCAATATTGTTTTGAAAATCAGGGCTTGATGCGTTTCGGTTATAACAGTCCTGCTATCACTTCAAGTCCTTCCCGATGAATCGAGATACCTCGCTCCGGGCTTTCCGTTCTATCAGGTTTATTTAACACAGGCCTGTGGCTATTGGAATCAAACTTCACAGATTTTTACGTTGGGTTTTGCGTTAGGGATTGTAAGGGTTCAGTACCGATCCTTCATCGGTACCGGAGCGCAGCGCAGCCCTGAAAAGCCCGACCCAATCCCGTATTTCACGGGATTGGTAACGCCCAAATCAATTTATAACTATATTTTTATTAACTCACATTTAAGACCCTTGCCTTGCTTTCCAAAACCTACATTAATTGTAAAGAACAAATTACATTTGGCATTAATACCCCTTAAAAGCTTTACTCAGTTAATTCAATCTTTGATTTTAACACAATTTAACACGCTTACGTTACAATCTACAATATCTTTGTTAAACCTTTTTAAGGCTATCGTATCTAACCAACAAAACAAAATCGTAATGAAAAAAATAATCTTCGCTTTACTGGGAGTTTTATCAATCGCATCTGTTGCAAACGCGCAGCAGAAAAAAACTTCGGGAGCCATACAATTTGAAAATATTATCGATCCGGCGGCCATGGCTTCGGCAAGTGGTATACAGTTAACCGACCAAATGAAAGCCAGGATGCCTTCTACCAGTAAAAGTAATTTCGAGTTATTATTTACGGCTACTAATGCCAGTTATATGCCAGTTGAAGAAACTGAAGATAGTAACGGTGCAGGTGGCGGTGGTGGTGGAATGGGCCGTATGATGATGCGTTTTGGTGGCGCTGGTGGTAACCGCGAGTACTATTATGTTTTTGCCGACAAAAGCTTAACAGAAGTTTTTGACCTAAACGACACCACTTATTACATGCCAAGTAAATTAACTTTATCTACTTCCGGACCGATAGGTTCTATGAGAATGGGCGGTGGAAATCCTAATGATACCACTAAAGCAAAACCTGCTCCGGCACCAAAAATAGAAGTGGTTAAAACAGATTCTACTAAGCAGATATTAGGTTTTACCTGTCACCAGGCAATTGTAAGATCAACAAGAGCAATCAAAATTTTAGACATGGATAAAAACTTGGTAGAGGAAACTAAAATCTGGTACACGAAAGATTTAGGCTTCGATTTTTCTCCAAACCCGAATATGTGGACCGAAGGCGCGGTTTTGGCTATCGAAGGTAGAGGGAGCAGTTCAATTGCCAAAAGTATTGAGTATCGAAATGTAAGTACAAAAGATGTAACTGCGCCTAAAAAAGCAAAATTGATTACTCCCGAAGCCTATAAAACTAAAATGGAGAACATGATGAAACGTTTTAGACAAAATAGACCAGGTGGTGGTGGCCAGGTAAGATCATTCGGAATGAATTAATTCCAGTTCGTTGCCAGACATCCGAAGTCTGGACTTAGGCCTGTGCCTCATGCTAACTTCGAATGTCTTTACATAAATTACCACCATAATTATTTTATCATGCCCCGAAGGTTTAAGCCTTCAGGGCTTTTTTGTGTATCATTTTTGAAAAGGTGGGCTTTAGTTTTTGCAACTAATATTAGAATAACTATTATTGGGATTAATTAAAACCTAACCGGAGTGATTACAACACAGAACGAGAGTAATTTATTAGCAACTAAACAGCATTTCGAAATTTTAGATGGATTAAGAGGCCTAGCCGCAATAGTGGTAGTAATATACCATTTCATGGAAATTGCAATAACCGATTATAATAAAAATTTTCTCTCCCATGGGTTTCTGGCGGTCGATTTCTTTTTCTGTTTATCGGGGTTTGTAATTGCCTACGCTTACGATACTCGTGCAGAAAATATCGGACTGACACAGTTTTTTAAACTAAGATTGATCCGTTTGCATCCCCTGGTCATTATCGGTTCAATTTTAGGGCTGTTAACCTTTCTGTTCGATCCTTACAGCGATTTTTATGCTGTTTATGGCTTCGGAAAAACACTGTTGCTGTTTTTAGCATCTGCATTTTTAATTCCATATCCGGTTATGCCAGAGCGTTATACGAATCTATTCTGCTTAAATGCACCTGCATGGTCTTTATTTTGGGAATACATTGCTAATATTTTCTATATCCTGGTGCTTTACAGATTGAATAAAAAAATATTACCGCTATTGGTTTTGCTTGGCGCCATAGGAATTTGTTATGTGGCTTTGAAAGTTCCCAATGGTAATTTAAGCGGCGGCTGGGGCGGACAAAACTTTTGGGATGGGGGTGTGAGGGTGCTTTATTCTTTCTCGGCCGGGATGTTGGTTTATCGTTTCAACTGGATTATTAAAAATAAACTTGGTTTCCTTGGTGTGAGTTTACTTTTGCTTATGGCCTTCCTTTTTCCTTATGCAGATGCTTATAACTGGATTACCGAACCAATAATTGTATTGTTTTATTTTCCTCTTTTAGTGGCTTTAGGTGCCGGAGTGGTAATCAGCGAACCTTTAAAGAAGCTGTGTAAGCTATCTGGAGAAATTTCCTATCCGCTTTATATGACACATTATCCTTTTGTTTGGGTATTTTTAACTTATGTCGCTGTGGTTAAACCTGCAATGTCTACCTTATGGATTGTTATCCCGGTTTCGGTAACCTTACTGGTGTTATTGGCTTATCTAATTATGAAATTTGTAGATATTCCATTGCGTAAATACTTGAAGAATAAATTCTTATAGAAAATACTTACAAATATTTAAGCTTATGATCGTCACCCTGAATTCATTTCAGGGTCTATTTTGTAGTTAAGATGCTGAAATAAATTCAGCATGACGATCGCGTTATAAAGAGTACAAACTAATATGCCAATAAATATTAATAGAAGTCAGGTTAATCTATAGTTGCCGTGTTAATCTCTGTCTCTGTGGAATCCTTGCCTTGCTTTTTAGCCAAAAAACACCTACCTTTGCACAAAATAAAATCACATTGTAAGTGATCTTTAAAACTTTTTTATTTAAAATTTAAATCATAGTTGTAGATGATTAACATTACTTTACCTGACGGTTCTGTCCGTCAGTATGAAAAGGGCACTTCTGCCCATCAAATTGCATTGTCAATTTCTGAAGGTTTAGCCCGTAACGTATTAGCCGCAGAGGTTAATGGCGAAGTTTGGGATTCAACAAGACCAATCGAATCTGATTCATCAGTGAAATTATTGACCTGGAATGATACTGCCGGAAAATCGACTTTTTGGCACTCATCTGCTCACTTAATGGCTGAGGCTTTGGAAGCGCTTTATCCGGGTACCAAATTTGGTATCGGTCCGGCTATCGAAACTGGTTTTTATTATGATGTAGACTTTGGCGACCGCGAATTTTCGTCGGATGATTTTAAAGCCATCGAAACCAAAATGATCGAACTGGCTAAACAAAAGGAAACTTTTGTGCGCGAAAGTGTAAGCAAAGCTGATGCAGTAAAATATTTTACTGAAAAAGGCGATGAGTACAAACTGGATTTAATTGATGGCCTGGAAGATGGTAAAATTACTTTCTATACTCAGGGCTCATTTACTGATTTATGTCGCGGGCCACATATACCGAATACTGGTTTTGTAAAAGCAGTAAAACTGATGAATGTGGCTGGCGCTTACTGGCGAGGTGATGAAACCAAAAAACAGTTAACCCGTATTTATGGTGTAACTTTCCCTAAGGCGAGCGAGCTTACTGAGTATCTTTTAATGATCGAGGAAGCAAAAAAACGCGATCACCGTAAATTAGGAAAAGAGTTAGAGTTATTTGCTTTCTCAGAAAAAGTAGGCATGGGCTTGCCTTTATGGTTGCCTAAAGGAACTGCTTTGCGCGAGCGTTTGGTAAACTTTTTAACTAAAGCACAGGCTAAAGCAGGTTACGAGCAAGTAGTAACCCCACATATCGGCCATAAAAATTTATATGTAACCTCAGGTCACTGGGAGAAATATGGTAAAGATTCGTTCCAGCCGATTAAAACTCCGCAAGAAGGAGAGGAGTTTTTCTTAAAACCGATGAACTGCCCACACCACTGTGAGATTTACAAAACAAAACCTCGTTCTTACAAAGATCTTCCGGTTCGTTTTGCAGAGTTTGGTACTGTTTACCGTTACGAGCAAAGTGGCGAATTACACGGTTTAACCCGCGTACGTGGCTTTACTCAAGATGATGCACACTTATTCTGCATGCCAGAACAGGTGAAAGAAGAGTTTAAAAAAGTAATCGATTTAGTGCTTTATGTATTTAAATCCTTAGGTTTTGATAGTTATACTGCTCAAATTTCATTAAGAGATCCGGATAATAAATCGAAATACATTGGTTCTGATGAGAACTGGAGATTATCCGAGAATGCAATTATCGAGGCAGCTGCAGAAAAAGGCTTAAATACTGTTGTAGAATATGGCGAAGCCGCTTTCTATGGCCCTAAGCTCGATTTTATGGTGAAAGATGCTTTAGGTAGAAAATGGCAGTTAGGTACTATTCAGGTTGATTATAATCTACCGGAGCGTTTCGAACTGGAGTATACCGGTAGCGATAACCAAAAGCATAGACCGGTAATGATTCACCGTGCGCCATTTGGTTCATTAGAAAGATTTATTGCCGTTTTAATCGAACATTGTGCCGGAAACTTCCCGTTATGGTTAAGTCCGGAGCAATTTATTGTTCTTCCTATTTCAGAAAAATATGAAGAATATGCAAAAAAAGTTTTAGATGAACTAAATAATTCCGATATTCGCGGGCTGATTGACTTTCGTGATGAGAAAATCGGTCGCAAAATACGCGATTCGGAAGTTAAAAAGATCCCATACATGCTCATTATCGGTGATAAAGAAATGGCAGAAGGAAAAGTTTCTGTTCGTAAACATGGTGAGGGAGATTTAGGCGAAATGACGTTGGAAGAGTTCAACAATTTATTAAGAAAAGAAATAACAGTTTAAATTAAAATAGTACAAATTTGGCATTAGGAAGACCAGGATTTAACAGGGGACCACGTCCACCTTTTAAGAAAAAAGAAGCAGAGCATAACATTAATCAGTATATAAAATCGCCCGAAGTGCGTTTGGCTGGCGATAATGTTGAACCGGGGATTTATCCTTTGGCAAAAGCTTTGGCGCTTGCTGATGAACTGGAATTGGATTTGGTAGAAATATCTCCAAATGCCGTACCACCAGTTTGTAGAATTATCGATTACAGTAAATTTGTTTACGAACAAAAGAAAAAGCAGAAAGAAATTAAATCTAATGCGAAACAAACTGTAATCAAGGAGATCCGTTTTGGTCCTAATACCAACGATCACGATTTCCAGTTTAAATTGAAGCATGCAGTAAGCTTTTTAGAGAACGGTGAGAAAGTTAGGGCTTATGTGCATTTTAAAGGTAGAGCAATTGTTTACAAAGAGCAGGGAGAAATTTTATTGTTAAAATTTGCCCAGGCTTTGGAAGATGTAGGAAAAGTAGAGTTGTTACCTAAGTTAGAGGGTAAACGGATGTTCCTGACAGTTGCGCCTAAAGTAGCAAAAAAATAAAAATAGGTTTATAAATTAAAAAACAGGTTATGCCAAAAATGAAAACCAATTCCAGTGCTAAAAAGCGTTTTTCGCTTACTGGAACAGGTAAAATCAAAAGAAACAACGCATACAAAAGTCACATCTTAACCAAGATGAGTACTAAACGTAAACGTGCGCTTGGAAATGCTAGTATCGTAAGTGATGCAGATTCAGGTAACGTTAAACGTATGCTTTGCATCGGAAAGTAATTTATTAATTTCACCAGGTATCAGGCTTTAAGTTTCCGGTTAAACGGAACGCCGCTTGCCAAAAAACAACAACAACATGCCACGTTCGGTAAACGCAGTAGCTTCGAGAAGAAGAAGAAAAAAAATCCTTAATCTAGCCAAAGGCTATTGGGGAGCAAGAAGTAAGGTTTATACTGTTGCTAAAAACACAGTAGAAAAAGGTTTGCAATATGCATACCGTGACCGTAAAGTTAAGAAAAGAGAATTCCGCGGATTATGGATCCAACGTATTAATGCAGGTGCTCGTCAGCACGGTATTTCTTACTCTCAATTAATTGGTAAACTAGCTTCTAAAGAAATCGGTTTAAACCGTAAAGTATTGGCTGATTTAGCAATGAATCACCCAGAAGCTTTCAAAGCTGTAATTGATGCAGTAAAATAGAAATTTTCGCTTAAGCGATAATCATATTTAAAAAGGTCTCGATGTAAATCGAGACCTTTTTTGTTGTTTGGTTTTGAAGATCTAGTACAATCCCAATTCTGCTAAGCTGGCAAACTGTAAGCCATCCTGTGCCGAATTTAAAATGACTTTGAAATACTGAAATGTTTTGGCGCTGCCAAAATCGAAGTATTGCGCTCCATTTATATTTTGAGCTACATAATTGTTAACAGAAGTAAAGTTTACGCCATCTGTACTCGTTAGCAGTTCAAAGTTTTTAACCGCCCTGCTTAAACCACTTCTTTGTGTTAAACTCAAACCTGTTGCTGTTTTCGAAGCGCCTAAATTGATCACGATATTGTGTGGATAGCTTGCTGCCGAACTGCTCCAGCGCGAGTGCCAGTAGGTACTTGCATTGCCATCAATTAACCTCGCGGCCCTGCCGTTGGTGGCACCTTCGCCACTGGTTTCTTCCGAACTAAATGAAGCCACACTCCATCCGGTTTTACTCAGCTCGTTTTTGGTTGAGAAGGTTAATACTGGTAAACCACCAGAAAAGGTGTAGGAATAAATCTGTTCGGTTACGGTTCCGTTATCGTGAACCAGTTTAACTTTCAGTTCGTAGAGAATTCCATCGGCTTTTTCCTGCAGATCAGCAATTGGCATTACTACTCTGAAACTATCAGTACCAATCTTTTTAGATTCCCAGGTGATGGCATTGTAATCGTGGTTTACACCAGTACCTTCATTATTTACATTGGGATCATTATAGTATAAAATACTGGTTACATTACCGGTTGAAGTAAATTTACCAGACACCACTATAGCGGCTAACGTGCTCGAGTAGCTGGCATATATTTTATTAATGCTACTGGTTACCGAGCCGTAATAGGAAGCGGAGTTGTTATTAAAAACCTGATTAGCATTTAAAATAGCCGCATCTGCAGCTGTTAAAAATGTAGGGCTTTTACCTAAAGTTCCGTTACCAGCCCACATCAGTGCC
Organism: Pedobacter sp. W3I1; assembly: GCF_030816015.1. NCBI lineage: Bacteria > Pseudomonadati > Bacteroidota > Sphingobacteriia > Sphingobacteriales > Sphingobacteriaceae > Pedobacter > Pedobacter sp. W3I1. The sequence continues at coordinate 3,576,574 of NZ_JAUSXN010000001.1, read as the reverse complement.
ATACCTAAGGTTGAATTTTCAGAAACTTTTTGTCTGTTGTGTGGTAGATTTAATCCATGGCCAAGCTCATGTACCATACCCCCAAACCAAACACTAAATCGATTGCCTACGGTAGTGCTTAAGCCAAGATTAGCGATGTCCATTTCTTCATAATCCAAAGCATAACACCATCTGCCGGTCCCATAAAACGGACCTCCGCTTGGCGTACCGTTTGAGCCAATGGAGTAACGAGGGATAATGATTAAAGTGTGATCGCTGGTTTTATCTGCTGGATGCGCAGCAAAATAAGCATTTACTTCACTGGCAACTGCACCATTGCCTCCTGAGTAAGGATAGCTGGCTTTAGGCAATGTTCCTCTAATGGTTAGGATTTTTACATTTCCGGCACCATCATCGGCAAGACCAAATGTTTTGTTGCCATAGCCATTACGATTCATTTCCTGTTTGTACCAGTCTTGGGTCCATAATAAAAGATCGCTCAATCTTTTTCTGTAACCTGCAAGGGTATCGAGGTCGTTAGGTACAAAATACACAATATTTACATTGCGACTTTGAGTAATAATGTTGGTGGTGGCCAGTCTGTGGTTAAGAGTTGGCGTTTTTTCCTCTGTTTTTAAGGTTTCGGCCTTTTTACAGGATAATGTAAACAGACAGGCGGAGACAAGGCCTGTTAAAAGTAGACTGTTTTTTTTCATAAGATAATTTTACGGTTAAGGTTGATAATATTGCATTTGATTATTGCCGTGTTATATTGCTGATCTCAGCCGCTTGCCTTCAATCTTGATATTTTAAAATATGAAGATCATCATCGTAATTTGCCAGTCTTGGCCGCTTTTCAAAACCTGAATAGAAAAATTAGCGTATCAGAGAAATTGGTTTTCTCCTCATTCTAAACCTTAAGTTACAAACATGCAGATGATAAAATCCAACTAAAAACCGCGCAAACGTTTGTTTGAAATTACTTTGAACACCGTTGAAATGTCTATTTATGAGATGATGACGATAGAATAGGTAGACTTTAAAGGTTTCTCTCGAAAGAAACTAATATTATAACACGCAAACGTTTGCTTGCTTTGTATTATCGGGTTGATTTGCGGGTAGGTGTATGTTTACACTGCATTTGTAACACGCTAAAGAAGAGTTTGTTGCTATCCTGTATCAGGATTAGTGTCTTAGGATCTTAACCTAAGCTATTGGTAAACTTCATACGGATGCCGCTTTGAAAATTCTGGATAATCTTAAAGATTTCGATTAGTGTTACCTTTTCGATTTTGGTTAAGGCATCAATTTCGATAAAGTTGTTTGGCGCAGCCTGATCGTTGATAATCAAATTGGCCTGGTGTTTTAACCGTAAACCCATCAGGTAATAATAAGATTGCGAGAGTTCGTTAAATTGCGCTTCACTAAAAACCCCTAGCTCCCTGAGTGCTTTTAAACGTTCTCCTGTATTCTCTTTTTGAAAAATCCTGTTCTGTAAAGCATAAACCCTTGCCAGGTCTACAATAGGGGTCATGGCTGTTTTAATGTCGAATACTTCTTTTTTATGGATTTTCTGCGTTCTGATATTCCTGAAATAAGTGAGTGGTGGCTCATAGAGTAAGGTATTTTTGGCCAGGTATACATAGAATTTTTCGATCGGTTTTTGTAGCTCTTCATCAACAAAAGACCTAAGACTTTCCATTATAGTTAAATCGCCATAAATAGCCCTGCAATCGAAAAATGCAGCAAATTTTACGGCGGCTTCGGGTAAGGCCTCTTCTATCCAGTTTTTATAATTGTATTTCCAGTGCGATAGGGAATGCGTCCAGTTTGGGTTGGTGGCCATATAATCGCCATCACAGTATACAAAGCCAACAAAATTTAGTTTATCAGAAACCTGGGTAGCCAGGTCGAGAAAATATGAACGTACAGCTGCTCTTTTATCTTCTCCGGTATCTTCGTAAATAATGGCATTGTCCTGATCGGTTTTTAGGCTAAGCTCTTTTCTCCCTTCGCTACCCAAAACCATAAATACAAATTTTGCAGGTGGCGGACCTAATTTTGCAATTACATCTTCAATAATTTTAAAAGAAATGGTATCGGCAATAGTCGTAACGACCTCGTTTACAATTTTTGAATGCACACCTCTAGCCAGTAGCTGAGACACGATGCCTGGTACTTTCTGCCACTTTAGTTTTAAATCGCTGGTATTTACAGCCGATTTTACAGATTGGATAAAAACTAATGGAGATTCTGCCTGCTCGCTTAAAAGACGGTTCCTGCTTAGAAAACCAACATAATTACCATTGTCGTTTACCAATAAATAGCGCGATTTTTTGCTGAACATCATCAATATCGCCTCATACACATAAGCATCGGGAGTTATGGTCACAATATGGGTATCCATAACTTCGTCAATCGGCAAATTTGAATTCAGTTGTTTGGCAATTACATTATCCCTTAAAGTAATATCGGTTACGAAACCCAGATAAACATCCTGATCATTTTTAATAAAGAGGCAACTGGTTTTCTGTTCTGACATTTTAATTGCAGCTTCAAAAATAGGGGTGCCGGGGCTGCAACTCACTATTTTCTTGAAGGTAATGTCTCCAATACGGGCAGTATATATTTGATCGGCTAATTTATCTTCCATTAAAAAGTTCCTGTAAAATTCTTTTAAACGAAAATTCTTTTGTCTTTTTCTTTTCCAGGTTAAAAGTATGCTCCTGATGGTAGGCTGAAGTTAAGCTAATTTTGCCTGTTTTTAAAAGATGAAAGAAAATCTTTGCCGTGTTTAGTGTATCAGATAAAGCATTGTGTGTATTTTCGGGTACTTCATTAAATAAAATGGTATAAAATTTATCCAGCTTCAAATGACTAATTACCGTGTTGGTGATATAGGGTGCACTTGCCTTCATCGTACAGAAAAATGCCAAGTTTTTAAATATGTTTTCCTTGCCGATGCGGTATAATTCAACATTCACCATATGATAATCGAGCTCAATAAAATGCCCGATAACTAAAGGCTGGTATTTTTCTATATCTTCAGAAAACTGCAACATTACTTTTTCTTTGTTTTCGCCATGCGTATGCAAATATTCAGGGGTGATTTTGTGGATTTTTAAAGCAGCCTTATCAATGGTGAAATCGGTATTTTTAATGTAGTGGTTCTCCCGCTTAATTTCCTGATAAGACTGATCATAAATAATCCAGGCAATTTGGACAATATGAGGCCAGTTCTTTTCTTTAGAATAAGGCGCCGTCCAATTTTTAGGTAGACCTGAAGTTTCGGTATCAACAACGAGGAAGTATTCTTGCAATTTTAAATGGTTAGCGTATAAGATTGAACTATTTCAAAGGTAATTATTTAACCATATAAACTATAATTATTCATATATGCTTTCAATAATGGCGATTTATAAATAAAGCGTTTTTTATTTGTTAAAGTGGAAGATTAACACTTATTTGGTGTTAAAATTTAATTAAAATATGCGCTCTCTATTATTTAGCTCCCTGGCCTATATATTATGTCTTAGTTCTGCTTTTGCTCAGGAAAAACTCGGAGAAAACATGCACTTCAAAAAACTTGATAACGGTTTGGAAGTGCTGGTCGTTGTAGATCGGACGGTACCGCTGGTTACCATCGAAATGGCCTGTAGAAATGGTTCTTTTACCGAAACCGATGAATTTAACGGCTTAAGTCACCTTTACGAACATTTATTTTTTAAGGCTAATAAAGATTATCCCGATTTCGAGCGTTTAAATTCGAGAATGAACGATCTTGATATTAATTCGAATGCCACTACGCGAGAAGAAGTGGTGAATTATTTTTTTACACTTCCTGCTGCTAATTTAAAGCCAGGTTTAAATTTAATGAACTCCTCTATCCGTTATCCAAAATTCATAAAAGAAGATATGGCTTTGGAAAATGAAGTGGTAAATGCCGAGTTTACGAGACACGAATCGAGTCCGGTATTTGCTTTGATAGAGGCCAATTCGCGACATATGTGGGGTGCAAATTATTCCCGTAAAAATGTAATCGGTAGCCATGAGGTAATTTTATCAGCTACTCCATCAAAAATGGATTCTATTAAAAATAAATACTATTGGCCAAATAACGCTGTTCTGGTAATTGCCGGCGATGTTAAAGTTGATGAGGCCTTTAGCTATGTAAATTCTGTTTTTGGAAGCTGGAAACGATCACCTGTTGATCCTTTTGTTAAATGGCCAATTCCAGAGTTTAAACCACTTCAAAAAAATGATTATTATTTTGTAGAATCGAATAAGAGCCCTGTTCCATTTATGCTTTTTAGCTGGCATGGTCCCGATACCAGAAACGATATTCCGGCCACTTATGCTGCCGATGTTTTTTCTTTTATTGTTAATCAAAACGGCTCTAAAATGAAACAGGCACTCATTAATTCCGGATTGGCCCAACAGGCAGATGTAAATTATTATACGCAAAAATATACCGGGCCAATTAGTTTGATGGTGAGTCCTAATCCAGCAAAAATAAAAGAATGTTATCAGGAAGTACTGAAGCAAATTTCGCTTTGGGCCAATGACGATTATTTATCTGATTTACAGATTGAAAGAGCCAAAAGGTTATTGTCTATTGAACAGGTTGAAAGGAGAGAGGTTACTTCCGATTATGCACATTTACTTTCATTTTGGTGGGCTTCAGCATCCATTGATTATTATACTCATTACGAAGAAAATGTAAATAAAGTAACAAGGAAAGATTTGCTCGATTATGTACGCAAGTATATTAAAGACAAACCTTATTGTGCTGGCCTGATGATGGATAAAGCAGGTATGAATGAAGTGAAGCCAGAAACATTTTTTAAATCAGCTAACTAACCTTACGCTCCATGAAAAGATTCATATTTTTTATAAACTTAATCTTAGTTTTTCATATTGCCAACGCGCAAACCAAAGCCATTTCATTTGATGTAAATGGTTTAAAAGTGATTTTAAAACCTACACAGAAGGAAACGGTTAGCATGAGCATGTTTTTTAAAGGTGGTGTAATGAATTATAATGCGGAAAGGGCAGGGATTGAAAATCTGGCTTTGGCATCTGCAGCTACCTGCGGTACTAAAAATTACAGTGTTGTTGATTATCAGGAGTTAGCTGATGAGTACGGAATTGATATTTCAGGCTCATCAGGAACTGACTATGGCACCATTAGCATGGATTGTATTTCTAAATATCTTGATCAGGGCTGGAAACTTTTTTCAGATGCAGTAGTTAATCCTGCCTTTGATAAAACGGAGTTTCAAACCACTAAAGAGCGTATGATTACCGGTATTTATCATAGTCAATCTGATCCTGAAACAAGGATTGAGCAGTTGGCCATGGAGAACATGTTTAAAGATTCGCCTTACAGCATTAATCCTTTGGGCACAAGCAAAACTGTAGGTGGCTTTACCGCTGAAATGGTGAGCAATTATTACCATAACGAATTGCTGAACAAGAATAAAATGTTTTTGGTAGTGGCTGGAAATATTACAAAAGAAGAACTGGAAAAGAAGATTCAAGCTTCTTTTAGTGCACTTAAAGGAAAAGACTATACACCACCAACTTACGATCGTAAGACTTTAACAGGAGAGCATTTGGTAATAGAACAAAGAGATATTGCAACCAATTACATGAGTTGCATTATGAATGCGCCTACCATGACGAATGCCGATTATTATGCTTTTGTGCTAACCATTAATGCATTAAGCGGGAGTATGAATTATGAACTGAGAACTAAACTTGGTTTGTCGTATGCACCAGGAGCAACGGTTAAAGTGCAACAGATTCCTTATACTTCTATGTTTGTAAGTACCACTCAACCTAAAAAAGCCTTTAAAGCAATGGTTACGGTTTACAACAATATTAGAGAAGGGAAGTATGGTGAACGTTATCTTGAGGCATTAAAAAAAGATCATCGTGACAGGTACTACAGGCATCAGGAGAGCGCAAGCTCGATTGTGAAGGATTTAGGTGAGGCTGAAGTTCTTGGCGATTATAGTATAACTGAGAATATGGTGGCAAACTTTAATAAAGTAAGCTTGCAAGACATGAAAGATTCTTTTGGGAAATATTTAAAAGGTGCCATTTGGATATACTTAGGCGATGAACAAGTAGGAAGAGCAGCATTTCAGTAACTTTTATGGGTCGTCATTGCGAGGAGGAACGACGAAGCAATCTAATAAGATAAATTTAAAGATTGCTTCCCCGATAAATCCTATCGTGTGGACACTCTTTGTTAGCACATATTCCTAAGGCGATCGTCATGCTGTCCCGAAGCTTCGGGATCAGTATCTTTCCTGCTATTAAGAGCCCCCTGATTCTAAAAAAAACTATCAAGTGTCGGCACAAATATTTGTTTATTTTTCCGCTCTATGCCGCGGTGGCATGGTACTTTGAAGCGCCAAAGTACCCAAAGCGCTTTGTCAATCCAGCAATGTGGCTTCTCACCACCCCACGCTCATCAAAAAAACAGTGGCACTTCGTTTTGTGTTCAATTTATATTAAAATTGAATTCAGCGCTAATGAACACAAAACCACTGCGTTTCAGGTTTGATAATGCTATTTGGGCCATTGTACACCTGTTTTTTTGATTCTCCCGCCACTTGGGATTGACAGCGTCCTTCGGTAAAGACTGTGGTTTATTAAAGCCAGCTGGCATGATGCCCAAACCATTCTGGAAAAAGATGTGTCCACACGATAGGAACGTTCGGGACTGCGTTTCAGTCGAGATGATGATTTCCCTATTTTTATTGTACCTGCACTTGCGATTTCTTTAATTCGCATCGAAAGAATTAATTACTTGTTCGTGAAGTCAGATGTTACTATCTGACACTAAATAAGTTTTGAAATTATACTTCTTCAATGTTCGTGATGTCAGATGTTACCATCTGACTGATAGACAACGTCGTGTGAGTTGGGAACAACAGACACCACAAAGTATTTAACCACAGATGGTAACATCTGACTACACAACTAAAGCCTTCTCGCAATGACGATAAAGAGGATGTATTACTTACTAATCAGTAAAAATGCAACTGCGGCTAATACCGAGCCGATTATCGGACCAACAATTGGTACCCAGGCATAACCCCAGTCGCTACTTCCTTTTCCTTTCATTGGGATTAAAAAGTGAATAATCCGGGGACCTAAATCTCTTGCCGGATTTATGGCGTATCCGGTTGTTCCTCCCAAAGCCAAACCAATTACCCATACTAGAAATGCTACTGGGATGGCGCCCATTGAACCTAAGCCAATAGGGGTGGTAACCGTTTCTTTTGTGCCCATACTGGCATCAGTAAAATAAAAGATTACGAAGATTAAAACGAAAGTGCCAATAATTTCAGACACCAAATTTGACGACATATTTCTAATGGCTGGGGCAGTTGCAAAAGGTGCGGCCTTTAAGCCCTGATCATCTGTGGCATCGAAATGATCTTTGTAAATAAGCCAAACCAGAAAAGATCCTGTCATTGCACCAGCCAGTTGTGCAATAATATAAAATGGAACCAATGCCCAGCTGAAGCCTTTTCCGATGGCAAGTCCGAGTGTTACAATTGGATTTAAGTGCGCTCCACTATACGGGCCGGCAACAACAACGCCTACAAATACGGCAAGCGCCCAGGCAGTTGTAATTACAATCCACCCACTATTATTGCCTTTGGTGCCTTTAAGTACTACATTAGCTACTACACCGTTTCCTAAAAGAATCATTAGTGCAGTACCAATAAATTCTGCGAGATATACATTCATCGTAAAAATTTTAAGCGATTCATAATTAATTTACTATTCAGAAATAGATTAATACTTATTCCGGAATAAAAGACCCTGAACTAAATTCAGGGTGACGACGGCTCTTTGTTAGTCTTCTGCATTTACCCTGGCCGCTTTTATTGCCCTGTTCCAGCCTTTTATTCTTTCTGTATTATCAATTCCTGCTTCAGCAACAAAAGTTCTGTTAATTTTCCATTGCGAACGGATTTGATCTATACTTTTCCAGAAACCGGTAGCTAATCCGGCCAGGTATGCCGCACCAATAGCGGTAACTTCGGTTACATCTGGTCTGATTACTTTACAGTTTAACAGATCGGCCTGAAACTGCATCAATAAATCGTTAGCCGTAGCGCCACCATCTACCCTTAATTCGGCAATATTTACGCCTGCATCTGCTTCCATAGCTTTCAAAACATCCATGGTTTGATAGGCTATACTTTCTAAGGCTGCCCTGGCAATATGCGATTTGTTTGTGCCGCGGGTTAATCCAGTTATGGTACCCCGTGCATGTTGATCCCAGTGTGGCGCGCCTAAGCCTGCAAAAGCAGGAACAACATAAACCCCATCGGTATCTTTTACTTTTTTAGCCAATGTTTCTACATCTGCCGATTTAGAGATGAGACCCATTTCATCGCGAAGCCATTGTACAACAGCGCCTCCAATAAAAATACTTCCTTCTAAAGCGTAATTTACCTCTCCATTAATCTGCCAGGCGATAGTAGTTAATAAATTATTGGCAGAAATCTTTGGCTTCGACCCAATATTCATCAACATAAAACAACCCGTACCATAGGTGTTTTTTACCATCCCGATTTCGGTACACATTTGCCCAAATAAGGCCGACTGCTGATCGCCAGCTATGCCTGCAATTGGAATTTTTGCTGCCAATATACGGCCAGCAGTTTCACCATAAACCTCGCTCGATGATTTTACCTCCGGAAGCATTGCTTTCGGTATAGAAAAAAGTTCAAGCAATTCGTCATCCCAGCTTAAAGTGTGGATATTGTAAAGCATGGTTCGCGATGCGTTACTAACGTCGGTTACATGTTTCTCACCTGCTGTTAATTTCCAGATTAACCAGGTGTCGATGGTTCCGAAGGCAAGTTTTCCCGCTTCAGCCTTTTCCCTGGCACCTGCAACATTTTCTAAGATCCATCTGGCCTTAGTAGCAGAGAAATAAGAATCTATAATCAGCCCCGTTTTTTCCTGTATTTTACTGGCCAAGCCTTGTGCTTTAATTTCATCGCAATAGGCAGAAGTACGCCTGTCTTGCCATACAATGGCATTATAAATAGGTTGTCCGGTTTCTTTATCCCAAACTACTGTGGTTTCGCGTTGATTGGTAATGCCGATAGAATCAATATCGCCTACCGTTAAGCCTGCTTTAACGATCACTTCTGTTACAACAGCCAATTGTGTCGACCAGATTTCCATTGGATCGTGCTCTACCCAACCAGCTTTGGGATAAATCTGTGTGAATTCTCGTTGTGCAATGGCAACAATTTCGCCATCGTGATTAAAAATAATTGCTCTCGAACTTGTGGTTCCCTGATCGATAGACAAGATGTATTTACTCATAATTAGGAATTTGGTTAATTGGCTAAAGCCGATTCGGTTATTTTAGGTGTTGAATGATAAATATAACCATCGGCTAATTTATTAAAAGTTTCGATTTGGTTAATTTCCCAGTTTTTATCAGCAGATAATTCTTTGGCTAAGAGCGAAGCTACTCTAGGTGCCATATCTTTAGCTGCTTGTGCATTAATAAACAGAATCCTTAATCGTCTGCTTAAAATATCTTCTACCGTTTCGGCCATTTCGTTTCGTGCAGACCAAAGTACTTCGGCTTCTGTATAAGGAAATGCAGGGTTTAATTTATTTCCAAGATTTGGATCTTGTGCAATTAAAGCTTCAATTTTACTGCGATCAGATCCATATATAGCTAAATGATGATCTGCAATAGTGGTCGAGTTGCCATGGATGCTTAAATTTTGGGTTACGCATGCTTTCGATTCTAAACCTGCATGAGTAATGGCCAGATTAACAGTTTCTTCTGCCATTCGGCGGTAGGTAGTCCATTTACCACCTGTAATGGTAATCAACCCCTTTGCAGAAACAATCAGTTTATGGTCTCTGCTAATTTCTTTCGTACTATTTCCATCACCATTGGTAGGGGCAGCCAAAGGGCGTAAACCTGAGAATACGCTTAAGATATCTTTTTCCATGGGTTTGCGGTTAAAATAACTTGCCGCAGTACTCATAATAAAATCTACCTCTTCTTTTAATGCCCTGGGTTCTAAACTATGCTCATCTAACGGCGTGTCCGTTGTGCCTACCAGTAAATGTTCATGCCATGGAACGGCAAATAAAACACGTCCATCCGAAGTTTTGGGGATCATTAACGCCGATTCGCTATTTAAAAAACTTTTATCAAGCACCACATGTACGCCTTGACTAGGTCGCACCATTTTTTTTGAATTCGGGTTATTCATTTGCAGGATGTCATCTACAAACACACCTGTTGCGTTAATTACTACCTTGCCATTATATTTAGCCACTAAGCCGGTGATCGTATCTTCTGTTTCAATACCAGTAACCGTATCGCCATTTTTTAATAAACCAGTTACCTTTGTATAGTTCAATAATGATGCGCCCTTTTCGATAGCGGTTTGTGCAATGTTTATTGCTAAACGGGCGTCATCAAACTTTCCATCGTAATACCTGATGCTTCCTTTTAATCCCTTTTCTTTAATACCTGGCATCATATTTAAGGTCTCTTTTTTAGAGAAAAATTTAGATTTGCCGAAGCTATATTTACCCGCTAACCAATCGTAAAGCGTAAGCCCGGTTAAATATTTTATAACAGAGAACCAATCGTAGCAGGGAATCAGGAATTCTTCTTTATTTACCAGGTGTTTTGCATTTTGTTGTAATAGGCCACGTTCTTTTAACGCATGTTTAACCAAACCGATATCACCCTGGGCAAGGTAGCGAACGCCACCATGTACGAGTTTAGTACTCCGGCTGGATGTTCCTTTGGCAAAATCAGATTGTTCTACCAGTAAAGTTTTAAAGCCCCGGCTTGCAGCATCTAATGCTGTGCCCAAACCTGTGGCACCTCCGCCGATAATAATGAAGTCCCAATTTATGTTTTCTGCTATATGATGCGGGTGTAATCTTTCCATTTAAATCTGTAAAAATAATAAAACGAAACAATACGCAATTATAAGAAATCATAATCGAAATAATATAATATGTGTGTTAAAAATTTATTAAATATTTGTGTAAAATATTTTAAAGAATGTTTTTATTGCTAATTTGCAGCACGCTAATTAAATATACTATGATGAATTTGGCTGAGAGGCACCAGTTTATTTTAAGTCGCCTGCAACGTGATCAATACATAAATGTAGTGGATTTATGTAAGGAATTGAAAGTATCGTCTGTAACAATAAGAAAGGACTTAAAACTACTGGAAGATAAAAGCCTTCTGTTTAGAACACATGGAGGTGCAACTGTAAACAATCCCTATACGGTAGATCGCCCGGTTAATGAGAAAGAGAAAATACAATCTACCGAAAAGAATAAAATAGGCATTGCTGCTGCTGCATTGTTAAATGATAATGATTCTATTGTGATTGCATCGGGTACGACAGTGCTTTATTTTGCGAAGAACATTGCGCCTGCAACAAATTTAACGGTTGTTACTTCTGCATTAAATGTAGCGCTTGAATTAATGCGCGAGCCTAGTATTGAAGTGATACAATTAGGTGGCCTGCTTAGAAAAAGTTCTTCATCGGTAATGGGCGCTTATGCAGAACAGGTTTTGCAGGATTTTTATTTTAACAAATTGTTTTTAGGGGTTGATGGGATCGATCTTGATTTTGGTTTAACCACTACAAACGCCATGGAAGCACATTTAAACCGTAAAATGATCGGTGCATCGCAAAAAACAATTGTACTGGCCGATTCTACTAAATTTGGAAAAAGAGGCTTCGGAAAAATATGTGGATTAGAAGAAATTGATCATATTATTACCGATAAAGGAATTTCTGAACAAATTGTTAAACATTTAGAGAGTTTAGGTGTTACTGTTACTATTGTATAGCGCATTCCACGCAAACGGTATATCCCAAACATTATAATTTGAATATGGAAAGAAAACGAATACACATTTTAGAGGATGATCAGGAGATCAGAAACGTTATTGAAATTCTATTAAAGGATGAGGGCTTTGAATTACAACTTTCATCATCATTTGCTGAATTAAAGAAAAATATTCAGGATGCAATGCCTGATCTTTTCTTGCTTGATGTAATGTTGCCGGATGGAAACGGGGCAGAAATTTGTGAAGATTTAAAAACCGATATTTTTACTAAACACATCCCAATTATTGTAATGTCTGCTCAGAATAATAGCGAACAGAAAGCTATTGATGCATTTGCAGATGATTATATCAGTAAGCCTTTTGATATTTATGATGTTTTGGAGCGTATTAATGCACAGTTAAAACGCAGCGCAGAAAATAGAACAAAAGTTTAATTACATTTAGGCTAAATAAAAAAGGGAAGTCATAAAAATGGCTTCCCTTTTACGCGTTAAGCATTTCTTAAGGCTGTTTAACCTCCTGAGCTTTGTTAAACATTACAAAACGTTTAGAATCTCCTACGCGTTGTGGTACTGTAGCGTTAGAAACAATAGCATAATCTTCAGTATTCTTGTTTATAAAAACACCTCCGCCAATAATGTTATGGCTGCCAATGGTAATATCTTCTTTAACAGCGGAGTTTATACCTAAGAAAGAGTTATTGCCAATAGTTACATTACCCGCTAATATATTACCCGATAATAAAACATTGTCTCCTATGGTAGAGTGATGGCCGATTCGGGCACCTATAAGCATACAGTTATTGTTTATAGTAACAAAAGGTTGTATATCGCAACATTGATCGATAAAAGTGTTATGGCCAAATACTAAATCGGGCCACACATTAGCTTTCGAAGAAATATAATTTGCAAAACTATAGCCAGATTCACTTACCTTTTGGTATACACTTTCTCTGGCGCTGTTTCTACCAATGGCAATATGCATTTTATGGGTTTCTGGAGGGCAATCTTTAAGCACCTGTGCGAAGCTTAATATGGGTAATCCCAATAACGTATGGCCTGCAGGAGGCACATAGGCATCATCAACACAAAATGCATCAACATTATAATCGCTGTCATTCATAAATGAGTAACAGATAAATTCAGCCATTTTTCCAGTTCCATAAATAATAACTTTCATATTTCATTCTTTTTTGGTTTCTTACGAATTTATGCATAAAACATGCTTATAAACCCTTTTAAAACATACTGTGCACATTTTGCTAATTCATGTTTACAGCATTTACAGTTGCGCATTTTACTTAATTTTCGGTCTTGCTTAAGGCGTCTGACTTTAATGTTAATCGTTTTATCTCGGTGGATTGCTCACAGCGAACAGTTGTTGATGAAACCTCAATACTACTGGGCAACATGTAATTTTTAAAAGCTTAAAAATGTATTGTAAAATATGTTGCACAGAAATATGCGAAGCGCAACATATAGCCTGTTAGTTAGGGTAAAATAATCTGCTAACCCATCAATCTAAGCTTCGTGATCAGTGGTTTTGATTTGAAATTTTATAAAAATCATTTTATACCTCCTATAAATTGTAGTATTAAACAGCTTTTTTAAATGTTAAAACATTTTCTGCTGTTTTTTGAGTTCGACCGGTTAAGATTTTAACCGAAACCGAGCTTTTTTGAGTGAAAATCCCGCCAGAATATTATACAAGTTATGCGTTGTAAAATTTACAAATGATGTGCAATTTATGGGCACAGCATTTAATATGCTGTGCATGCTGTTTATATTTTATACAATTTAAATACAACCCCAATCTGTCTATAAAACATTGAATCTTAATTGCATAGCTTAGTTCTCAATAAATCAAAACAAAAACTAAACATTACTTAAGCTATGAAGAAAGTAATATTATTTATCGCAATATATACAGGCATTATCACCGGATGCGCTCCCAGAAGAGATCTTGTATACTTCAGTAACCTGGCTAAACAAACTAGCGAAGTGAAACTTCAAGGTCAGGAAGTTAAAATTCAGCAGAATGACCTTTTAAGTGTAAGCATAAATAGCTTAAATCAAGAATCTAATGTATTATTTGCTGTTAATACCAGAAATGCAAACGCTGATAATAATTATAAAATAGAAGGTTACCGGGTAAGTAAAGACGGAATGATTAACCTACCCGTTGTAGGCAACATTCGCCTGGAAGGTTTAACCATTGAGCAAGCACAGGCTAGCATCTCGAAAGAATTAGATAAGTATGTTAAAAAGCCGGTAGTTGATGTTCAGTTGGTCAATTTTAAAGTAACGGTAATTGGTGAAGTAAACCGACCGTCGACCTTTACCGTGCAGGGAGATAATATTAACCTCTTAGAAGCATTGGGCATGGCGGGCGATATGACCGTTTATGGCAAAAGAGAAAATGTTTTGGTGATCAGACAACAGGATGGCCAAAGGGTGATGAAAAGACTTAACCTCAATAATCAGGATGTAATGGATTCTCCATTCTTTTATCTGAAACAAAACGATGTGGTGTATGTAGAGCCAGATAAATCAAAAGCGATTGAATATAGTCCTAATACACGCATTATGCCAGTAGTTATTGCTTCTATATCAGCAGTTGCAGTATTAATCACAGCAGTTCTTCGTCGATAAACGTCTCTTAAAACATTATATCATGCTTAAACAAAGTACAAATGGTGGCGCAAAAGATTTTGCAGAAACTATGACAAGATTTGCCAGGAACTGGCACTATTTCTTAATCAGTATCATGATTTCTATGGCTGCTGTATATGCTTTTGTATACGTTACCCCGCCAAAATACAAGGTAAGCAGTACACTTTTAATCTCTGATGATAAAAATGGTGCAGCAATGTCTAACAGTACCGCTTTCAGCGATCTTAATATGTTTCAAACGGTTAAAACGGTTGATAATGAAATTGAGATTTTAAGGTCGAGAGATTTGATTTTTAAGGTATTAAAAAAACTAAACTTAGAAACCGCCTATTTTAAAAAAGAGGGGATCAGGGAAAAAGAGCTTTACGGAAAAACCTCGCCACTTGTAGTTACCGCTATCAGTTTAAAAAATGGCGCCTACGCCAGAAAAATTAATGTTTCTTATCTGGATGAAATCTCTTACATCATTCAGGACAGCCTGAATACTAATATTGTGAAGTATGGCGATACCATTAATACTAAAAATTACGCCATTAAAATAAATAAAGGTCCGGCTTTTAAAGCAGAATTTGGTAAAATTAAACTGCAGTTTAAAAACCTCTATAAAATGACAGAGGCTTATAACCTGGTTTCATTAAAGATAGTTCCGGTTGTTAAAGATGCCAATACCATTACCATTAGTTTGAACGATGTTGTTCCACAGCGTGGAATTGATATTCTTAACGATCTGATTGAAACCTATAATATTAACAACGTTAATAATAAAAATACCATTGCCCGAAATACCATTAAATTCATCGATAACCGCCTGAAATACCTGGTTGCAGATCTTACAGGTACTGAAGAGGATGTAGAGAGCTACAAACAACAAAACCGTGTTACTGATGTTAATATGGATGCGCAGATGAATGCTGCACGCTCAGGAGAATATAATCAATTATTAGAAACATCTTCAGTACAACTGAGGTTATTGCGGTCTATCGAAAATTATTTCAGAGGTAAACAAAGTCAGTTTAACCTGGCTCCGAGTGCAATGGGTTTAAAAGATCCGATTTTGAATTCATTAATTTCAAAATTTAACGATCTGCAATTGGAAAGAAACAGGATGCTGCGTACCGCCAACGCAGAAAATCCCTTGGTACTAAACCTTAACGAACAAATAGCAAGCTTAAAAACTAATATTTTGGAAAACCTATCCAGCATTAAGCAAGGTTTTGTTATTGAAAGAAATAACCTGAGTGCCAACTACTCTCAATTCGACAATAAAATTAAATCGGTACCTACAATAGAGCGTGGTTTATTGGAAAGAAGCCGTGAACAAAGCGTAAAATCAGGTTTATATAAATATTTGTTGCAAAAAAGAGAGGAAACTGCTTTATCACTTTCTGCTACCGTTCCAACCTCACAAGTGGTAGATAAACCGGCTTACAATACTATACCAGATAGCCCTAAGCAGCCACTTTTGTACCTGTGTGGGTTTATTTTTGGTTTTTTTGTTCCGGCTGGGGTAATTTATGCAAAAGGATTTTTTAACAATAAGGTACAAGATGCCAGTACTATTGAGTTAACAGGCGCAAAAATGCTGGGTGAACTTTCTCATAACCTCGATAAAAGTACCATTGTGTTTCAAAAAGATAACCGTTCTACCATATCAGAGTTGTTTAGGTATATCAGAATGAATTTAGGACTGATGTCTAACAATATCGAAAATAAAGTAATGTTGGTTACCTCTAGTATGAAAGGAGAGGGTAAAACATTCTTTAGTGTAAATCTGGCTACCACCTTAGGTATGCTTGATAAAAAAGTGGTTGTACTGGAGTTCGATTTAAGAAAACCTGATCTCTTGAATAAGGTTGGTTTACAACAAACTACCGGGTTAACTGACTATTTAATTGGTGAATCTGTGTTAGATGATATTATTAAACCCACCAATGTTTCTGAGAACATTTCTGTTATTGGATGTGGCCAATCGCCTGAAAATCCTGCTGAGGTAATGATGAGTCCTAAAATGGATCTATTATTTGATGAACTGAAAGAAAGGTTCGATTACATCATTATCGATACTTCGCCGGTTGGCCAGGTGGCCGATGCCTTTAGTTTAGCCGAATATGCCGATGTAAGCATTTATCTGGTGCGGTATAACTATACCAATAAATACCAGCTAGCCATATTGAAAGACATTTGCGATAACAATAAACTTAAAAATCCGATGGTTGTTTTTAACGATGCCAAAAGAGAGAAAAACCAAAAATACAGTTATGGTGGTTATGGTTATGCCATGGCAAACTAAAGCTACTTGTTTTAAAAGAGAATACCAATACCTTTTACCAAATAAACGTCCCCAAACGATTTAATTCCGTTTACAAACAATAAAGCCAGGATGCTTAAACTGAGCATCGATTAAAGCATTTACTGCCTGTAAACAACTCCTGATTAGATTGCCATTTGCCTAAAAAGCAAAAGTTAAGATTTGAAAGTAAAATTGTCATGTAAGTGATATAGCGAAGCTGTATCCGGCCCACTTAATAAGGGGTTTAGCATACGATTTAAAATAATTAACCAATAGCTATCATGTAAGTGATATAGCGAAGCTGTATCCGGTGAGCAAACAAATTTAGAATAGTGTTTAATGGTTAACTGTGTAAAGCGGTTAATTGGTTAATCGGGAAATACAAATTGCAATTAACCGGTTCTAACAGTTTAAAAAAATTAATCAATAAACATAACCCCATCAAAAAAAATGGAATCTACAATTAACATCAGGCCCTCGTTCGCAAAAAAATGGTTTGTGATCTATACTCGTCCCCGCTGGGAGAAAAAAGTCGATCGTATGCTGCAAGAGCAAGGTTTCGAATCTTTTTGCCCTGTTCGTAATGTAGAAAATCAATGGGCCGATAGAAAGAAAGTAGTTAGCCTTCCACTTTTTACCGGGTACGTATTTGTGAAAATAGATGAAAGAGAGGGTTACAAAATCAGGTATACGCTGGGGGTTTTAAACTTCATTAACTACATGGGTAAACCTGCAGTAGTTCGGGATGGTGAGATTGATAAGTTAAAACAGATTATGGATACCTACAATGATGTAGACGTGGTGAGTTTAACCGGTGTTTCGAAAGGAGACCGTGTTCGGATCAGTAATGGTCTTTTCCATAACCAGGAAGGAGAGGTGATCCAGATCCAAGGTAAGTATGTTTTAATGTCATTCGATCATTTAGACTGCGCTTTAGTTACCAGAGTGCCCATAAGCAACCTAACATTAACCGTAAATACGCAACAACATTATGTATAACGCTGAAGATAATCTGAAAATGGCGGTAATCGGCCTTGGCTACGTTGGCTTACCGTTGGCAGTAGAATTTGCTAAAAAATACAAAGTATTTGGCTTTGACATTAACCAGAGCAGGATTGCAGAATTAAAAGCCGGATATGACAATACATTGGAAGTGAATGAAGCTGAATTAAATGAGGTTTTAACGTTCGAATGCACAACTTTAAAAGGCCTGTACTGTACCAATGAAATCGAAAAATTACGCAGCTCGTCGGTTTACATTGTTACAGTGCCAACGCCTGTAGATAAGAACAACAGACCAGATTTAACGCCTTTAATTAAAGCAAGTACGGTTGTAGCTAAAGTTTTAAAGAAAGGTGATATAGTAGTTTATGAATCAACAGTATATCCCGGTGTAACTGAAGACGAATGCGTGCCTATTCTAGAAAAAGGATCTGGTTTAATTTTCAATAAAGATTTTTTTGCTGGTTATTCTCCTGAACGTATTAATCCTGGAGATAAAGAACATACTGTTGCCAATATCTTAAAAATCACATCAGGTTCTACCCCCGAAGCCGCCGAAAAAATAGATGAGCTGTACCGGTCGGTAATTACAGCCGGAACTTATAAAGCTTCATCCATTAAAGTGGCCGAAGCGGCTAAAGTAATTGAAAATGCCCAGCGCGATATCAATATTGCTTTTGTAAACGAATTGGCTATGATTTTTAACCAGATTGGCATCGATACTTCTGAAGTTTTAGCCGCGGCTGGAACCAAATGGAATTTTCTAAATTTTAAACCAGGCTTGGTTGGTGGGCATTGTATTGGTGTAGATCCGTACTATCTGGCCCAAAAAGCACAAGAAGCTGGTTATCATCCTGAAATTATTTTAGCCGGCCGACGTGTAAACGATGGAATGGGTAAATATGTAGCTGATCAGATCATCAAAAAAATGATCGCTAAAAACATCCACATTGTAGGAGCAGAAGTCCTGGTGTTGGGTTTTACATTTAAAGAAAACTGCCCTGATGTACGCAATACCAAAGTAATTGATATTGTAAGACGGTTGGAAGAATATAAAGTTAAAGTAACCATTCATGATCCCTGGGCAAATGCCGATCAGGCCAACCATAACTATGGCATTATCTGCGAAAATGGTTCATCAAAAACCAGAAAGTACGATGGAATTATACTGGCAGTAGCACACGAAGCTTTCAATAATTTAAATATTACAGCATTGCGTAAACCAGCATGTGTGGTGTACGATATCAAAGCGGTATTACCAAAATCAATAGAAACGGTTCGATTGTAAGGTCATGAATTTAACATATAAAGCGCGATCGGGCATTATATGGTCGATTGGACAGCAGTTTAGTGTTAAATTCATAAGCCTGTTCGTTACCATCATATTGGCCCGCTTGTTAAGCCCTGCAGAATTTGGCTTAATCGCAATGCTCTCTATTTTTATTGCTGTAGGCAATTCGTTAATGGATAGCGGATTAACATCGTCACTAATCCGGACAAGGACCGCAGGACAAAAGGATTTTTCTACTATATTTTTTTTTAACCTGTTCGGAAGCATCATCGTGTATGGTGTTTTGTTCTTTGCAGCACCGCTAATTGCTAGTTTTTACAGGCAGCCCTTGCTTACCAATATTGTCAGGGTTTATGGATTAACTTTTTTAATTAATGCCTTTTTCAGCATCCAAAGTACTTTATTAACGAAGGAAATGAAATTTAAACTGCAAACGGTAATTCAAATACCTGCAGTAATATTGGGTGGTTGTTTAGGTATTTACCTTGCAAAAAATGGTTATGGAACCTGGAGTCTGGTTTGGATGAGTTTGCTCAGCGCGAGTATTTCTACCGTATTGCATTGGTTTTATTCAGATTGGCGGCCACGATTGATTTTTAATAAAAAAAGTTTCAGAAAGCATTTTCATTTTGGCTATAAGATGACGCTTTCTGGTTTGTTGGATACCATCTATCAAAATCTATATACCGTAATTATAGGTCGCTTTTATGCTGCAGCCCAATTGGGGTTTTATGCCAGGGCAGATAGTTTAAGTCAATTGCCTATAGGTATTATTTCTACAGCAATTAGTAAGGTAACCTATCCTATGTTTTCGAACATCAGCAATGACGATGCAAAACTTAAAATGGTTTACCGAAGGTTAATGCAGCAGGTATTGTTTTGGAATGCGCCCATCCTGATATTTTTGGCGCTTATTGCTCAACCTTTAATCTCCTTGCTCTTAACCGATAAATGGCTGCCTTCTGTACCTTATTTTCAGATTTTATGTATTGCAGGTATCCTATATCCCGTACATGCATATAACCTGAACATTTTAAAAGTTAAGGGTCATAGCGGGCAGTTTTTGAAATTAGAAATTATAAAAAAGGTGCTTAGTGTAATCGGAATTATATGTGTAATTCCATTTGGCATTATGGGGCTGCTATATTTTCAACTCTTCTTTACTGGTTTTGCTTACTATATCAATTCAACATATAGCGGTAAATTAATCAATTACCCACTTAAAGAACAGCTTCAAGATATCTTACCTATTTTAATGTTATCTAGCCTGTTAGGTATTGCTTGCTATTACCTTGATGCATGGTGTTTAGCACATTATCACCTCAACAATGTTTTCCGCATTATTGGCATAAGCATTATCTATGGCAGTTTTTACCTCGGTATAAGTAGCAGCATCAAACTAGCTGCCCTCGTTGATTTTAAACAATTAATTCTCAAACAATGATACCTGTAACTAAACCCTTTTTGCCAAAACAGGCAGATTTTAAAAGCTATGTAAGTAGCATTTGGGCCAGACAGTGGCTCACCAATAATGGTCCGTTAGTAAATGAGCTGGAGTTAAAGTTACAGCAATACTTAGGGCTACCACATTTGTTATATGTAACCAATGGTACTATCGCATTACAACTGGCCATACAGGCTTTAGAAGTTAAAGGTGAAATTATTACCACACCATTTTCTTTTGTAGCAACCACCAGCAGTATTATTTGGCAAGGCTGTAAACCTGTTTTTGTTGATATTAATGAAGATACACTCAATATAGATCCTAATAAAATTGAAGCAGCGATTACGCCCAATACCTCTGCAATTTTAGCTACGCATGTTTTTGGAAACCCCTGCGATATCGAAGCGATAGATCGCATTGCAAAAAAACATCGATTAAAAGTAATTTACGATGCCGCTCATTGTTTTGGTACAAAATATAAAGGCAAATCTATTTTCGCTTATGGCGATATAAGTACAACAAGTTTCCATGCTACAAAACTCTTTCATACCATTGAAGGTGGGGCTGTTTTTACTCAAGATCCTGAAATTTTAAAGCGAATGGCGCTGATGCGTAATTTCGGTTATAGTGGGGTAGATACTTTTTCAGAGGTCGGCACCAATGCTAAAAACTCCGAATTTCACGCCGCAATGGGCCTTTGCAATTTAAAGCATATCGATCAGATTTTAAGTAAACGCAAAGAACTATCACTGCATTACGAAATGCGGCTGAATAAAATTGAGGCCCAGTTTCAAGTTATTCAAGGCGATACGGAATTTAATTACGCTTACTATCCTGTAATATTCCGATCAGAAGAAATTATGCTCGATTGCATGAAACAGTTAGAACTCGTTCAGGTGTATTGCAGACGATATTTTTATCCTTCTTTATCGGCCTTGCCATATATCGACAAGGTAAATATGC
This sequence comes from Pedobacter sp. W3I1, assembly GCF_030816015.1. NCBI lineage: Bacteria > Pseudomonadati > Bacteroidota > Sphingobacteriia > Sphingobacteriales > Sphingobacteriaceae > Pedobacter > Pedobacter sp. W3I1. The sequence goes on along the minus strand of NZ_JAUSXN010000001.1, from coordinate 3,555,034 downwards.
CAATCTGCGATTCTATTTCAAGACGCATTATGTGTTTACCACTTTACCATACCTTAACCAGTGCCGATCAGGATTTAGTGGTCAGGATTATTTTGAGAACGCAGAATTACCGCAAAAAACAAGTGCTTAAACTTGCCGATTATGGCACGTTGGTTAATGGCAGTATAGGCATGGTAGTTAATGGCAATTAAGAGCAGCTTCTATTATGAAACAAGACGATACAGATGTAATGGTTAGCATTTTTTGCATCACTTATAACCACAGTAAATTTATTGCGAAAGCCCTGGATGGATTTCTGATGCAGAAATGCAATTTCAAAACAGAAATTATTATTGGCGATGATTGTTCTACCGATGGAACCACAGAGATTATTGACGAATATGTTGCCAGGTATCCTGGTAAAATTAAGCGCTTAAAAGCACCTCAGAATATCGGCGCGACGAAAAACGTTATTCGCGTGGCCTTAGAAACCAGAGGGAAATATGTGGCCACTTGCGATGGTGACGATTATTGGACAGACCCATACAAGCTGCAAAAACAGGTTGATTTTTTAGAAAACAATCCTGATTACGTAATGTGTTGCCATTATACTCGGGAAATTAATTCAGATGATACTGAGCTGATTTACATGGATTTTAGCCCGGTTCCTTTACAGTATAGCTTTAACGATCTGATTGTAAATAAACAAGCCGAAACATGTACAGCAACTATTGTTTATCGCAATATCGACGCCATTCGAAACCTTTACAAAAATGACTGGCTTTTAAAATGTTATGCCTGCGATAAGATATTGAAACTTTACTGCACCTGGGTAACAGGTAAAAAAGTATATGTTTTGCCAGAAGTAATGAGCTGTTACAGGCGTCATCCCGGTGGTATCTGGAGTCCGGTGTCTTATGTTCCATTAAAAAAAATGCAACTGAGCGATTTCTATATTATTATTAAAATTTTCACTTATACCGGTTTGCAAAAAGCTAAGCTTTTGTACTTCTACTTTAGAAAATACTTCTTCTTCGAAGTGAAATATAAAACATTTAGAAACGCCTTCCAGACCATTAAAACGATTGTAAACTAATTCGAAATGGCTACTAAATTATGCTTCGTAATCAACAGTTTAGAAGGTGGTGGTGCTGAGCGGGTAATTAGCAATCTGGCTAATCACTTTAGCGATAAAAATTGCAGCGTTACCATGATTTGTCTCAACACGGCTAAAGTTAGGTATGAAATAAATAAAAAAGTTAAAATCATAAACCTGGTGGAGCGAAAAGGTCATCAAACTCTTTTAAACAGGCTTAAATATGCTTACCTAACTTTTTACCGGTTACTTTCTGTATTAAAGAAAGAAAAACCAGTTTGTACCATTTGTTTTATGACATCTGCAAATATTTGGGCTGGTTTATGTTGTGTGATTTTAGGTTTGCCCTACCTGGTTTCGGAGAGAACTGCGCCGGTTTATACATTACATCAATACAATAAATTGTTGAAGTGGGTTGTGTTTCATATTTATAGGAAATCAAAAGCCATTGTTTTGCCCGCATTTGAGATGTTTAAAGGATTTAAAAGAATTAAACAGTTCGAAAAGCTGCACAATTTTAAGACCATACACAATCCAATCCATCACTTTTCTCATTCAAACGCAGCCGCCGTTAATAGTAAAAGATTTATACTCTCTGTCGGAAGATTATGTCACGAGAAAGGCTTCGACAACCTTATTGAAGCCTATAGTAAACTGGAATTGACTGATGTTGATCTTTTAATCTCCGGAGAAGGACCGGATAGAGGAAGTCTCGAAAAACAGATTGCCGATTTAAATCTCAAAGATAAAGTTAAGCTGATTGGTTTTAAATCTAATCTGCAGGATTATTATGCACAAGCTGAGGTTTTTGTGCTTTCTTCAAGGGGTGAAGGTTATCCTAATGTGCTGGTAGAAGCAATGGGAATGGGCTGTGCCTGTGTAGCAATGGACTGTGAATTCGGCCCTTCAGAGATTATCAAACACGGAATTAACGGACTTCTGGTTGCTAAAGAAGATATAGCAGGACTTTCATTGTCTATTGATAAAATACTTAATAACAGATATTTAAGAAGTGAATTTTCAGAAAAAGCAAAATCAATCAATGAAACAAATTCTATTGAACGCATTTCTGCCAACTGGGAGCAACTCATCATGTCATGATTAAAAAAATAATGTTTCTCTTTTTGTTGTTCGCCTACGTTTACGCAACAACATTCAATATCTTCATGACTGGGGTTTTCAGAATTCCGGCACCCATGGTTTTCCTGGCTCCGTTAATTTATTTCTACCGCACAGAAGAAACATCTTTTCTATACGGCAAAGAGTTATTTATTTTCTTTATTGCTGCCCTGTTTTTCTATGTCATAGGTCAGGCAGATGTTACCGGTTTTTTTGCCCTATTAATTGTTGCGGGCTGTTTTGCCTTGTTATTCAACTATGTTATTGGCACTAATTTAAAGCGAATGAACATCGCTGTCGGATTTTTCTTCGGCCTGTTATTGCTTTCCGGAATTATTATGTTTATCGATCATGAGTACAATATGGCGCCTATACGTTCGCTTTTAGTGCAGGAAGACGTATTGCAGGCGCCAGCAGGTATATCGACCACTATTTTTACTTTCGGCTACCAGATGGCTGCTTTAACACCATTTCTAGTGATTAACGCCATACTATTTAAAAGAAGCTGGCTAATTAACCTTCTCTTATTTGGATTATCGCTCTCCCTTATTTTCTTCGGCATGCAAAGATCGGTTTTGGTGGCTTTTGCGGTTGTAACCGGATTGTTTTTCTTAAGCTATTATAAAGCCAAATCAATTTTAATATTTGGTGTGTTTTGCGCCATATTTTTTATTGCGCAAGGCTCAATTGAACAATTTTCTGAAGGTAAAAAGCAACAAAATATTTTAAATAAGAGTGCTGAAAATGCGAAGGGTAAAGAAGAACGCGGCGATTTGATGGGAGAGAACATCCAAATTATAACCGAGTATCCTTTTGGACTATTGTTTTATGGAAAAACCTGGAATGATGTAGTACAGCACAACTTTGTTTATAAAAAAGGACCTATTGTAATTACCTCTCATAATGCCTATTTAATGTTTATTACTTATTTGGGGCCTTTGCTGGGCTTTATTTTACTTGTTTTATTATACCGAAAAGTCGGGAAGATTATTTTTTATGCTTTTCTACATATTAAAGATAAGAAGAATGCACTCCTGGTCTGTTTAAGCTGTTCTTTTCTGGCTATATCCATCAACTCATTTTTTCATAACGAATGGCTTCTGGCTACAAGCGGCCCCACGTTGTTTCTTTACTTTGCCATTCTACAACTCTCCAAAATCAAAATGGAAGATCCCATTCTGGTTAAATCCAATTAACAGTTCAGGTTATCCTACCTACAGGTTATTAATTCTCACAATTAAATTGACGAATATGAACATTCCATTTTCACCACCGTTTATCGATCAATCTGTGGTTGATCAGGTATTAGATACTCTTAATAATAAGTGGATCACAACTGGGCCTAAAGTGAAAGCCCTTGAGCAAGAAATTAAAAGTTTCACCGGAACGAAAGAAGTGGTATGCGTTAACTCCTGGACATCTGGCGCTATTTTAATGTTAAAGTGGTTTGGTATTAAAGCCGGTGATGAAGTAATTATTCCAGCTTATACTTACAGCGCTACAGCCTTAGCGGTTCTTCATTGTGGCGCTATACCCGTTATGGTTGATATACTGGATGATTTTAACATCGATCCGGATAGGGTAAAGGCCGCCATTACGACTAAAACAAAAGCCATCATTGCAGTGGATATTGCCGGCTGGCCTTGCGATTATACCGCATTAAAAGCGCTTATTACCGACCCAAAAGTGCAGAAAAAGTTTAAGTGCGGATCAGAAAAACAATCGCTGCTAAAAAGAATCCTGTTAATTTCTGATGCAGCCCATTCAATTGGTAGTTTATTTCACGATAAACCAGCTGCTCAAAAATGTGATGTAACTATATTTTCTTTTCATGCTGTGAAAAATATTACAACAGCAGAAGGTGGTGCGATATGCTTAAATCTTCCGTACCCATTCGATTCAGAGGCAGAATACAGCTATTTAAAAATGTACACGCTTAATGGACAAAATAAAGATGCACTTTCCAAATCAAGAGGCGGGGGTTGGCGTTATGATATTTTATTCCAGGGATTAAAAATCAATATGCCCGATATATGTGCTGCTATTGGCCTGGCGCAGATCAGAAAATATAATCAAGAACTTTTACCTCAACGGAAAAAAATTGCCCTTCAATATTGCGCTGGCTTTCAGCACGAGGATTGGTTTATTGCCCCGCCTTTGGTGAGTACACAGAGAGAATCCTGCTATCATCTTTTTCCGATGCGGGTTAAAGGGCTAACTGAAGAACAAAGAGATCAGGTTATTGATGACCTGGCGTCTTTGGGTATTGCAAGTAATGTTCACTTCATTCCAATGCCAATGCTTACTCTATTTAAAAATCTGGGCTATAAAATTGAAGATTACCCAATGGCTTATCAGAATTATGCAAATGAAATTTCACTTCCTATTTATCCACAATTAACGGAAACAGAGGTAGAGTTCATTATCAATTCGGTGATCAGCTGTGTGAGTATACAATTGAATAACCGCATTAAAACTATAGAGGAAACTTTTATTGTACATAAACAAATGGCAGTAGCATCATGAAAAAGAATAAAAAAAGAGTGTTCGACGTGGTATTCGCAAGTTTATGCCTAATTCTTTTCAGCCCACTTTTAATCCTGATTGCGATTTTGGTTAAACTCGATTCTAAGGGGCCTATCTTCTTTAAACAGATCAGGGTAGGGCGAAATATGAAAGATTTTCACCTGGTAAAATTTAGAACCATGTGCGTAGTCCAGAGTAGCCATAGCTTGCTCACCATCGGGAATCACGACAACCGAATTACCAGGGTTGGTTATTGGCTAAGGAAATACAAATTAGATGAACTGCCACAGCTTTTAAACGTTTTAAAAGGGCAAATGAGTTTTGTAGGCCCGAGGCCGGAAGTTCGAAAATATGTAAACCTCTATAATGATGAACAGCGTTATGTTTTATCGGTTAAGCCTGGCATTACCGATTGGGCTTCTGTAGAGTTTTGTAATGAAAACGAACTTCTTAAACATGCTGAAGACCCTGAAACTTATTATGTGGAGCGCATTATTCCGGCAAAAATAAAACAGAATATGAGGTATATCAACCATAACGATATCCTAACCGATTTCAAAATTATTTGGTTAACGATTAATAGAATTGTCATCAACTAAAACAGCATGTACGCTTCACAAAACACTATTAAAGAAGAAGTTAATATTAAAAAGAAGGTTTTCTTTGTACTTAGCTCATTAACTTCGGGCGGCTCAGAACGTGTATTCTGGAACCTGGCCCAGGGATTTAACAAAGATAAGTTTGATGTTACCATTGTGATTTTAGATTCAACGGTGAATTGTTTCTCGATGGATTTAGCTAGTGTTCGTTTTATAGATCTAAAAACGAAAAAAGCATCTAAATCTTTTTTTGCGCTTTACAACTTGCTAAAAAAGGAAGCGCCTCATACCGTTTTTTCCACTACCGATCATATCAATATTTTAGTATCGATGGTTGGGCGCTTTTTGAAAATTCCAATGCTTATTGCAAGGGCTTCCAATATCCCGCACGAACAAAGATTGTTTGCAGGATTTAAATCGAGATTTTATGAACTTTTTGCCAGCGCAAGTTACAGGGGTTACAAACAGATCGTTTGCCAGTCGGAAGAAATGAAACAATCATTGATCAATACCTATAATGTCAATCAAGAACTGATTAAGGTGATTGCCAATCCAGTATTGAAAACCAATAAGTTAAAGGAGGTTAAAATACCTGATAAAATTTATAGGTTATTAGTTGTGGCCCGGTTTGCACTAGAAAAAGGCTTAGACAGACTGGTTGATATTATGGCGCATTTGCCAGAAAATTATCACCTCGATTTTGTGGGAACAGGCGTACTAAAAGAGCAGATTAACGCCAAAATTAAGAACCTCCGGCTAGATCACAGGCTTAAAATTTTAGGGGAGATTAAAAACATCCATGAGGTAATGGTTCAGCACGATTTAATGGTACTCAGCTCTTACACTGAAGGTTTCCCCAATGTGGTTTTAGAAGCGCTTACCGTAGGCTTGCCGGTGGTAACTTTTAAAGTGAGCGGAATCCCGGGGTTAATTATCGATGGCTTTAACGGTTTTGTTTTAGAGCAGGATGATTTAGCAGGCTTTAGGCGGCGAATTATCCAGGCCTGCACCCAAGGCCAATGGAACCCGGCAGAGATTAGGCGAAATGTATATCAGAAATGTGCACTGGATAAAATCAGCGCCCAATACGAAGAATTAATCAATTAACAACCTAAAATATTATCCTTATGTGTGGAATATACGGCACAACCATACCTTACTCAAATGGAACTATCCGAGAGAAAATGGCTAGAATCAGTTTTCGGGGTCCAGATTATACTGGCATTCAACGTTACGATCAGGTTATTTTTGCACACAATAGATTGGCCATCATCGATCTCGATGCCCGCTCCAATCAACCGTTTTCATATATGCACCTCCATATTGTTTTTAACGGCGAAATATACAATTACAAAGACATTAGAAAGGATCTGGAAAGGAAAAACTACCCGTTTAACACTAGCTCCGATACCGAAGTAATATGCGCGGCTTATCTGGAATATGGTGCCGATTGCTTAACCCGCTTTAATGGGATGTTTGCTTTTGTGATTTATGATACCCATAAAAATGAACTGTTTGGTGCCAGAGACCGCTTTGGTAAAAAACCTTTTTATTATGCACACGATCATCTTTCATTCGAATTTGCAAGTCAGCCATCACAAATTAATATAGACAGGAGTCTTAGTGTTAACGAGGAAGCCATTAATCAATATTTGATTTGGGGTTATGTGCCAGAGCCTCAGTCTATTTATGCAGAGGTAAAGCAATTGCCTGCTGCTAACTATTTTAAATACGATCTTAAATCTCATCAGCTTAAAATTACCGAATACTGGACTTTGGATTATGGCTGGAAGAACAAGTTTGAAGGTAGTTATGAAGAAGCTAAAGAAGCTTTATCACTCATTTTGGCCGATGCGGTTAAAATCAGGATGAATGCCGATGTACCATTGGGCGTATTTTTATCTGGTGGTATAGATTCATCGTTAATTGCAGCTTTGGCCACAAAAGAAATCGACCATGTTAAAACGTTCTCCATAAAATTTAACGAGAAAGGTTTCGATGAAAGTGCCTATGCCAATCAGGTTGCGAAACACTTGGGCACCGAGCATTATACTATTGAGTGTAATTACAATGATGGTATTGAGTTAATTGAAAACTTTAACCGCTTTTATGATGAGCCTTTCGCCGATTCGAGTGCGATACCCACCATGTTACTCAGTAAAAATACCAGGAAATATGTAACTGTTGCGCTGAGTGGAGATGCAGGCGATGAGGCTTTTTTAGGTTATCACCGTTATAAATGGATTAAACAGGTAAACAATTTGTTTTATGCGCCACATGGCGTTAGAAAAGTATTGGCAGGCTTAATTAACCAATCGCCAAGTTACCGCCATAAATTAATTGCCATGGGCATTTCTATGGAAGACGTAGAAAAACTATATGTGAAGATGTTTGGCAATATGGAAAACTCGTGGGTAAAACAACCCGATTTGGCTAAATATAACCCATTGATGCATATTTTAACCAATCCATCTAAACCTTTGTTAGAACGTATTTCTGATTTTGATATCAAAACTTATTTAAATGGCGATATCAATACGAAGGTAGACCGCGCATCAATGGCCTTTTCGCTGGAATCGCGCTCTCCTTTAATGGATTATCGGGTAATGGAATTTTCGCGAAGCCTGCCCACAGCATTTAAATATACCAAGGGAAACCAAAAACGGATATTAAAAGATTTATTGTTCGATCATGTTCCTGCCCATATGTTCAATCGGCCAAAGGCTGGCTTTACTATGCCGTTTCAACATTGGTTTAGGAATGAGCTAAAAGATTATGTGATGGATAATTTATCTGCCGATAATCTGAAAAACATTCCTGGCATTCACCTAAAAAGAACACAGGAAATTATTAAAGAGCATATGACTGGAAAGTGGAACAGGTATCCACAGATCTGGAAATTGCTGGTACTCTCTCAATGGTTAATTAAAAATAAATCAACGGCAAATACAGCTTCATTAGTAGCATAATAGGATGAATGCAACAATTAATCTCTTTAATAAAATATTCTCTGCTGATAAATGGAACATTGGTTTTGTTTATCAAACGCCTGAAGAGCTGATCAGCACAAAAAAGCTTAGCACGGCTATAAACTGGTTGCAGGAAGATACCATCGATTACGCAGCTGATCCTTTTGTGGTGAGTGTAAATAATGCACCAAGAATCTACTACGAAGAACTGGATTTTTGGAAAGGGAAGGGCGAGATTATGATGATTGATGGATTTGACTTTAAAAACAAGAAGAAAGTGCAGGGCATTAAGCCAGATGCGATCCATTTATCTTATCCTTATCTTATTGAAGAAAATGGTTGTTTATACTGCATTCCAGAAACATCAGAAGCGAAAGAAATATCACTTTATCAGGTTGATCAGGAGCATCCGGATCAATTAACCAAAATAAAAGTGCTGGTTAGCGGAAAAGCTTTTGTAGATAGTTCGATTATTTATCACGAAAATAAATATTGGCTTTTTACCAGTGTATCCGGAGATCATCATCACCTGTATATTTATCATTCAAAAACTTTAAATGGCCAATACACCGGGCATTATCAGAACCCCATCCCTGTAGAAAAAGAACTTAGCAGGGCTGCAGGAAGTTTATTTAAAGTTGGTAAATCGCTGTACCGGCCAACACAAAACCCCATCAACCGCTACGGAGGTTCAATTATCATTAACGAAATTGAAATACTCAGTGAAAAAGAATTTATAACCACCAATAAATTCGAAATATTACCAGATAAACCCTACAGTAAAGGGCTCCATAACATCAGTTTCGCTAATAACATTATTGTAATAGATGGCAAGCGGAAAGTATTGAGCCTGATGATGCCGTTCAAAAAAATTGTTAGAAATCTTAAGAAAAGATAATTACCATTCCAAATGAATACACCAGCACAAAGAATGATTTTCATTTCGTTAACCGATGCTCCTAATGGTGCTGAAAATGTGCTGCTGATGATGGCGACCGCTGTTAAAGGCGAAATATACTTTTTAAAGAAACATGCTTTTACAGGACTTAAAATTTCGGAAGGCATTGTTAAAAGATACTTATCCAAGAAAACAATTTTTTTGGGTTTTATAAAATTGATACCGCTACTCAGAAAATATAAAAAGGATGATGTGGTCATGAGCACACACCCGTATTTAAATGCTTTTTTGGGTTTTTTGAAACGTATAGGTTATCTCAGGTCTAAATTAATTGTACGCGAATGCACTTCTGTTTTTACCCGTTTTATCGGAATTAAAAAACGCATTTATCAAATCATTTACCGCATGGGTTATCCGGCTGTAGATTTAGTGGTTTGCCAAACAGCCTTAATGAAAATACAGCTGCTTGATCATAATAGATTTTTATCAAAGCAAAATATATTGGTTCAACCCAATCCCATCGATTTTAATAAGATTATTGCTAAATCTGCCCAGCCTTTAATTAATGGCGACGCCAAACTAGATTTTATTTGCTCCGCAGGAAGGTTGATCCCGGAAAAAGGATTTCCGGTTTTGATTAAAGCTTTTAAAATGATTCAGCAAGATTATCCTAAACTGAAATTGCTGTTGCTTGGAGAAGGAAAAGAAAGACAATCATTAACCAATATTATTCAGGAAAATAATTTAAGCGATTCGGTTTTTTTAAAGGGACAGGTAGATAATCCGGCTCCTTATTTTAAACAGGCAAAACTTTGCGTGGTATCTTCCATAAAAGAAGGTTTTCCGAATGTGCTGTTAGAAATGATGTCGGTAAACAATGTAGTAGTATCTACACTTTGCGCAGGGGGCATCAGCGAAATTCCGGCTATTGCCAAAGTTGAAGTAAACAATGTAGCAGCCCTTGCCGAGGCGATGGGCAAAAAATTAAAGCAAAACCAACATCAAAATTCTGAAACTGCGATGCAGTATTTATATAGCCGCAGGCCGGAAATATTTGCACAATCTATTTTAAACGCTTTACAGCACTCAAACTAATCCGAAAATATAACAAACCATTGCCGCATTTTTTGATGGGATGCTTTGCTGTATTCTTAAAAACGAACAAACGAGCCTTTTTCGGGGCCATTCTTAACTGTTTCTCAAACTTAAATTTTATGAAAATTTTAATTACCGGTACAGCCGGATTTATTGGTTTCCATTTGGCAAAACGCTTATTGGAAAGAGGAGATGTTGTTGTGGGCATTGATAACATCAACGATTATTATGATGTGAACCTAAAACATGCCCGCTTGGCCCAAACTGGTATTAACCATGCCAATTTGGTTTATGGTGTTCCTCAGGTAAGTGATAGATATGAAAATTATACTTTCATAAAATTAGATATCTGCGATAAAGAAAGTTTAGAAAATTGTTTTAAAACCTATCAGTTCGATGCGGTTTGCAATTTGGCTGCTCAGGCAGGTGTAAGATACAGTTTAACTAATCCGGAAGCCTACATTGAAGCAAACATTAAAGGATTTTTAAATATCCTGGAGTGTAGCCGTCATTTCCAAATTGGTCATTTATTATATGCCAGCTCTTCGAGTGTTTACGGATTAAATAAAAAAATGCCATTTTCTGCACACGATAATGTAGATCATCCGGTTTCATTATACGCTGCATCTAAAAAAAGCAACGAATTAATGGCACATGCTTATAGCCATTTATTTAATTTACCAACCACTGGTTTACGTTTCTTTACAGTTTACGGTCCCTGGGGCCGCCCGGATATGGCCTTATTCTTGTTTACAAAAGCAATTTTAGAAGGTAAACCCATTGAAGTTTTTAATAACGGGGAAATGAAAAGAGATTTTACCTATGTAGATGATATTGTTGAAGGTATTGTAAGAGTTTTTGATCAACCAGCACAGGCAAATCCAAACTGGAATAATCAAAACCCCGATCCAGCTACATCTGCAGCACCTTTTGCCGTGTTTAACATTGGGAGAGGGGCACCGGTTAACTTGTTGGATTTTGTAGAAGAAATTGAAAAAGAAACGGGATTAACTGCGCAAAAAATATTTATGCCCATGCAAGATGGCGATGTAGCAGAAACATCAGCAGATATAGATGATTTAAAAAACTTATTAAATTATGAACCCGCTGTTTCTGTACAAAAAGGTGTAAAGAATTTTGTAAACTGGTTTACAGCATTTTACCATCCTAATTTACAGCTGGTTCCTAAAACAGTTGGAGTTGTAATTTAGTTTGTCATGACTGTGTAAACTAGATGTATTATAAATTTTATTAAACTGAATTATTAAACTGTCAATTTACTATCTGTAAGCAATTGGTTTACAGTATCAATAATAACAAATATTAAGCCTATTATTTAATTATCAGCGTTTTAACTGCATTTTCTTAAGTATACTCATTTATCGCATATAGCGTTAAGTTGTAAATTTAAAAAATAGAAAATGCAGAGAATGACAAAATTGTTTAAAAAAGTGAGTTTAATTGGTTTAATATTATCAACAATTATCTTCTTTAGTAATTGTAAAAAAAGTGTGAAGGCCGATGACGCCTTGACTGACAGTACCGAATTGTTTTCAGGCGATTCAGCATCAGTATTAGCAGCTACAAGTGGCAGTACTGGTCAATTAAGCCTTTCCGGATTAAAATCTGAAGGAGGTTATGCATATAAAATTTCACAATCAATTTCTGGTGGTGACAATTCTACCTCAAAAGAACAATCAATTTTACGATTATTTGAAAACGGAGTAGAAATAGGTCCTGCCCATAGTATACACGATGATATCAGGAATTTAGGTAAAGGCAGGTTTAGCCATTGGGGTACTACGGTAATATTTTCAGCATCTGACAATACCGACCCAAGAACTAATGGCCGTTCTTATACTTATTTAATGGGCGGTACAAGTGCTGCTTTACTACCGGCAGAAACTGTAACTCCTCCTCCTACAAATACAACTATCAATGCAGCCTTAGCAGGTTATGCTTTGGTAAATGGTAAAACAACAGGCGGCCAGGGTGGTGTTGAAACTACAGTAACCACACTTGACCAGTTAAAAGCAGCTGTTGGTGATAACATTACACGTACTATTTATGTGAGCGGTACCATTAAAGGCGCTGGTAAAGATATTGTATATGTAAAATCAAACAAATCTATTATTGGCAGATCTGGTGCTGTTATTGAAGGTGTGAATTTATTTATTTATACCGTAAGCAACATTATCATCCAGAACATTACCTTTAAAAATTACGTAGAGCAGGCAGCCGTGCAAATTAAAGATGCTGCTCACCACGTATGGGTAGATCACTGCGATTTCTCTACAGACCGTAGTCATGGTTGGGAATATTGGGGTAAAGATATTACCATTACCAGAGAATCTGATTACGTAACTGTTTCATGGAGTAAATTTCACGATACCAACCTATCAGTATTAATTAGTGGCGGTATCGAAGGTCACGAAGCTGATAGAGGTAAACTGCACGTAACCATGCACCATAACATGTGGTACAACATTACAGAGAGAGAGCCTTCAATGAACTATGGCAGCGTGCACATGTTTAATAACTATCACCTTAACAATGCTGGTTACTCTATTGGTACAAGAGCAGGTGGTATAGTGAGAACAGATAATGAGTATTTCTCAAATTGTGTTAAACCATTAACTACAAAAGTGGCAAGTGATCCGGAAGGATATTTTAGCGGCATTACCACCAACATTTACGATAAATGTGGTGCAAACAATATAACGACGGCAGTTTCTACCTGGGTTCCAGAGTATGATTACAAATCATTCCTTAACGATGCAGCGAGTGTACCTGCTATTGTTACGGCAAATGCTGGTGCCAGGTAGGTAAACCAAAACCTTCATATTTTTTCTGCAATAAGCCACCTGGATAGGTGGCTTTGCAGTTTAAATTAAAATTTTGACATGATGAATAATATAACCAGGAAAAAGATCTTTATCGTTTGCGACTCTTCCAGATCTCTGCTCGATTTTAGAGGGAAGCTAATCGAAAAGATGCAGCAACATAATCAGGTTTATGTGTTTACGCCAAAAATTGAACAAGAATCGGTTCGAAGTAAACTAAAAGAACTAAATGTGATTACCTACGAAAGTAAATTAGACGGTAGTAATGTTTCTATCTTATCCGATTTAAGGTTTATTTTTTCGCTGTATAAACTCATCAGGCAAATAAAACCCGATATTTTTTTTCCTTACACCTTTAAGCCTGTTATTTATGGCTCTTTCTTAGCTAAAATATGTAAGGTTAAATTAATTGCCCCAATGCTTACCGGTTTGGGTTATAACTTTACCGATAATTCTTCCAGTAATAAACTAATTGTTAAAATAACGAGGCTTTTATTAAAACTGAGTCTGAAGCCCAATCCACATTTAAATATTATTTTTCAGAACAAAGATGATTCTCAACGTTTAATCGACCTGAAGATCCTGAATAAAAAACACCAGGTTTATGTGGTCAACGGATCGGGTGTAGATTTAAGTCACTATCACTATTCCAAACCCAGTATCTCGCCCATAACTTTTTTAATGGTATCGAGGCTCATCAATGCAAAAGGCATTAAAGAATATTACGATGCCGCTAAATTGATCAAACAACGGTTTCCACAAGCCGTTTTTAAACTGATTGGGCCCTATGATCCTAACATTGATGCCATAGCGCCTGATCTATATCAAAAAATTGCCAACGGAGATACCATTCAATACATGGGGCAGGTTGATGATGTGCGGCCCGATATTGAGCGAGCCTCGGTAATGGTGCTTCCTTCTTATTATGGAGAAGGCGTTCCGCGCTGTGTGCTTGAAGGAATGGCCATAGGTAGGGCTGTGATTACCTGCGATTCTGTAGGATGTCGGGAAACCATTAATAAAGACCCAGAGCAAGCCAACGGATTTCTTATTCCGGTTAAAGATGCAAGCGCACTAGCCAATAAAATGGAATATTTTATGAATAACAGTGATGCTATTATTGCTTTTGGAAACAAAGGACATGAATTTGCAAAAACAAAATTTGATGTGAATATCGTTAATGCAGAACTCTTTAAGATTATGCATTTACAGGCTTAACCACCCTTTGCATCAATAACTAACCAAATAAATAAACTAAACCTAAAATTGTGAACAATACATTTATTTACAAACGGGCCACTTTAGCCGACTTTAGGGAAGCTATTGATGAATATGGATGGGTTGTCTATGAAAAGGCAATCAATCAGAAATTAATTTCAGAAATAACGACTGGTTTCGAAACTTCCTATCTTTTAAGAAGAGAAATACAGGTTTTAAATGGAATTGATGAAAATATGGAGGGAACATTACATCATTTGCTTGAGAAAGATAATTTCGCTATCGAGCTTTTGAGTAAGTTGTACTGTCACAGAGAAATCCGTGATTTTTTGGGTGGAAATTATATTCTTAATGGAATAAATGGCGTAATTAATACCAAAAAAACCAAGTCTTATATCCAGGATATCCATCGCGATGTACGTACGTTTTCTTCTGAATCTAAATTTATGATCCAGATGATTATCGTGCTTGATGATTTTACCATATTTAATGGGGCCACGCACTTTTTATCGGGCTCTCATAAATTGGATATCAAACCCGAAGAAAAGCATTTTAAAGCTTTCGCTAAACAAGCGATTACCAAAAAAGGAAGTATTATACTATTTGATTCCAATATCTGGCATGCAGGAGGCATCAATTTCACCCGTAAGCAACGCAGAGCTCTAACCTTAGGTTTTACTAAACCTTATATTAAACAACAATTCGATTATCCGAGATTTTTGGGGTATGAATTCGGCGAAAAAATAGATGACGATTTAAGGCAGATTATTGGTTATAATGCCAGGGTACCAGCCAGTTTACAGGAATATTATAAACCTGTAGAAAGCAGGATGTATAAAACAGATCAAGGGTAGAAGATAATGCTATGGAAAGAGAAACGCACTCACCTAAAACTATTGGTGGCTACATACCGCTCGAGTTATCAAAAGGAGCGCTTTATTACCCTGATTTAATTGCACTTAATACAGGCAGAAATGCGTTGGAGTATGTGTTAAGGATAAGAAAGTACACCACCATATATCTTCCATACTATACCTGCGAGGTTTTGCTGGAACCGCTCAAAAAACTAAATATACATTATCGCTTTTACCATATTGACGAAGATTTAGATCCGGTTATAGATTTTGAGATAGGCGAACGTTGCTGCCTGCTTTATACCAATTACTTTGGCCTTAAAACGGAAACCGTTAAAAAGTTAGCCAAAGAAATCAAGAATCTGATTATAGATAATGCACAAGCTTTTTTTTGCAAGCCAATAAACAATTGCGACACCTTCTACTCGTGCCGGAAATTTTTCGGCGTACCCGATGGTGCTTATCTTAATATCTCTACAACATTGGGTCTAAATTTAAAACAGGATCAATCAATAGACCGGTTCTCTCATCTGATTAAAAGTATTGATATTAATATAGAAGAGGGTTATACTGATTATATAGAAAACAACAAACAGCTGTGCAATAACGAAATAAAAAAGATGTCGGTATTAACAGAAACCATTCTTTCGGGTATTGATTACGATAAGTGCGCCGATAGGAGAAGAAAGAACTTTGCTTACCTGGATGAGCACTTAGGGCAGGAAAATATCTTGAGGTTAAACTTTTCAGGAGAAGATGTACCGATGGTTTACCCGTTTTTGGTAGAAGATCCATCTGTAAAACAGCAACTCATCAATCAAAAAATATTTGTGGCTACCTATTGGCCTAATGTTTACGAATGGGCCCATATTGATAGTTATGAATACTTTCTGGCTAAGCATCTTGTTTCATTACCAATCGATCATCGCTACAACATAGCCGACATGAAAGTAATTGTTAAAGCTTTAAAACCGTTCATATGAATACTCAAATTTACTTAAGGCCGCTAGAATTAAAAGATGCTAATGTGTCTTATAAATGGAGAAACGACCCTGAAGTATGGTCGTACACCAAATTTGTATTAAGGGACCCCATTACAGTCGAAATTGAAAAACAATGGCTTTTAAATAAGCTGGATCTGTCCAACGAAAAACGCTTTGCTATCTGCGTAAAAAACACGAATGAATATATAGGCAACATTCAGCTACTCGATATTGACAATGAGAGTGCAGAATTTCACCTCTTTATTGGCGAAAAGAAATATTGGGGAAAGGGTATAGGTTATAACGCTTCTTTAATGTTATTAAAATATGCCTTTTATAACCTTAATCTTAAACACATCTTTTTAGAAGTACATTCAGATAACCTGGCTGCGTATTCTATTTATAAAAAAGTAGGTTTTCAACGTGTTTCGCAACAGGCTGATTTTATAAAAATGGTAATTAATTCTTCTGTTTTACTTACCGCAAATTGACCTATTTACTTTAAATCTACCCTAATTTAATAGCTCAAAAATGAGAAAGATTATTACAATTGATGATAAACAAGAATGGTCTGCTTATGTAAAGCGTGCTCTACAGTACGATTTTTATCACACCTGGTATTACCACTCTTTAGATAAAAGCGGTTTGCCCATATTGTTTGTGTACGAAGAAGGCGAAAATTACATTGCCTTCCCACTTTTAAAGAGAAATATCCCTGGTTCCGATTTTTTTGATTTTACATCGGTTTATGGATATACCGGCCCCATTTCAAACATGGATTTTAATGCGCTGGATGATGCTTTTATGGAACGCTTTAAAAGCACATTCATCACTTTTCTGGAAACCGGACAAAACGTAACTGTTTTTTCCAGATTACATCCGTTTTTTAATCAAGAGCGGTTAATGAAGAAGTTTTCTGGGCTACACGCCAATGGAAAAACAGTTGCAATTGATTTAACCACAACCATTGAGAGCCAACGGGCGGGTTACCGGAAAAGCGTAAAGGAAAAAATCAGACGTTTACGAAAGCGGGATTATGAAGTCAGAATTTCAACCGATATTAATGACGCGAGTATATTTTCTGAAATATATACTGAGAATATGATTCGCATAGGCGCAAAAGACCATTACTTATTTAATAATGCCTATTTCGTTGCGCTACTTTCTTCTGATGAATTTGATAGCAAACTTTTTTTGGTGTATAAAGATGGTATTGCCATATCGGGCGCCATTGTAGTTTGTACAAAAGAAATTATGCAGGTGCATCTTTTAGCTACCAAAACCACCTATCTGTTCGAATCTCCCGCTAAATTATTAACTGATGAAATTACTGTAATTGGCAGGCAATTAGGATATAAATATTTTAACCTGGGCGGTGGCGTTAATTTTAAAGAAGATAATCTTTTCGGCTGGAAGATGGGTTTCTCTAATTTATGCTTCGAATTTAATAGCTGGCGGTATATTGCCAATAACGAATTATACAATACACTTTTAAGCGAAAGATCGCTTGATCCTTTTTCAAATGTTGACTTTTTTCCACTCTACCGTAGTCCTGTAATTGCTTCGTAATTAATTAATATTTCTTTTTATAATGGATATGCTGATTGAAAATAATGCTAGAGGCACTACTTTGCAATTAACTTTACAACAAAAGAATGATTGGATAAAGTATATTAGTCTGGCTGCCGATTATGATTTTTATCATACCTGGCACTACCATGCTATGGCAACCAATGGGAGGCCCATTTTATTTGTGTATTGCGAAGCCCAAAATTTTATCGCCATACCTTTATTGGAACGTGCAATCCAGGATACACCATATTACGATCTGCATTGTGTTTACGGTTATTCAGGCCCGGTTTCTAACCTGAAATTTGCGGAGATGAGCGATAATTTGAAAGAAAATTATCTATCTGCATTTTTAGCATTCTTACAGAAAGGTAGCTACGTTTCTGTTTTTTCCAGGCTTCATCCTTTTTTCGATCAAAATATACTGTTACAAAAAGCCGATGGTATATATGAAAATGGAAAAACAATAGCTATTAACTTACAACAAAGTTTAGAAGAACAGCGGAAACAATATCGGCAAACAACAAGAGATAGCATAAAGAAGTGTAGAAGGTTTGGTTATGTTGCTCTAGAAGCTACTTTACAGAAAGATATTGCCGCATTCACAAAGCTCTATCAGTCTAATATGAACCGCATCAGTGCGACAGATTTTTATCTTTTTACTGAAGAGTACTTTACTAAGCTGGTTAAGTCAACAGAATTCGATTGCAAGCTAATCTTGGTTTATTCAAACGAGGATATTGTTTGCGGCAGTATCATTATATGCACTAAAGGCATTATTCAAGGCCACTTAATTGCGACTAGTATCAATTATCTTAAAAATTCTCCAGCTAAATTTTTGGTCGATGAAATTAGTGAGCTTGGGCGCAAATGGAAAATGAAATACTATCATTTAGGTGGTGGGCTTGGTTTTAAAGAAGATTCGCTTTTTGAATGGAAACTTGGTTTTTCGAATATGGTTTTAGACTATTACACTTGGCGTTTTATTGCCAATAAGGCTGTTTACAATCAGTTAGTAGAAAAATCGGGTAACCAAATACATGCAGATGCAGATTTTTTCCCTCTTTATAGAATGGTGCCGCAATAAACTTTACACAAATATTTAATGATTCTCAATTATGAAAAAGTTCTTTTTTCCAGATAAAGCACACTCAAGGTGGTTAATTTTATTGATCGATCAGATGATCGTTGTTTGGACATTGTTTATCTCTATTGTATTAACCAATACCTTAAGCTATGTCGACGTTTTTAATTCTGGTAATGCTGTTTATGTGGCACTTTATTGTTTCATTGCTGCAGGTGTTTTCATTTCTTTAAGAATACACACCGGCATTATACGGTATTCCAATACCGAAGATATTTTGAGGGTTTTTCTGGCAGTATTTGTAACCAGTTTGCTCTTTATCAGCGTAAACAAAATACTTTCGCAACGGTTTCAATTGCTTTGGCACCAGATGGATAAAGCATTGA
This sequence comes from Pedobacter sp. W3I1, assembly GCF_030816015.1. NCBI lineage: Bacteria > Pseudomonadati > Bacteroidota > Sphingobacteriia > Sphingobacteriales > Sphingobacteriaceae > Pedobacter > Pedobacter sp. W3I1. Next base: position 3,535,816 of record NZ_JAUSXN010000001.1, on the reverse strand, counting down.
TATTAAATTTTTTCATTTCCTCATCGCTGCTTATTCTCATGCGCATTTTGGTAAAAGGGGTGTTTTTCTTTTTTAAAGAACTCAAATCAGAGACCAAAGAGAATATTCTGATTTATGGTTCGGAAAAAAAAGCGATTCTGATCAAAAAAGCAATAGAACAAAATGAAGATTCTAACCTGAACATCATTGGCTTTATTGATGATAACAGGGATCGCGTTGATAAATACCTCGAGCAGAAAAAGGTATACCATTCTTGCTCGGTTGAACTATTAAAAGGAAAGCACAATATCAAAAAAATACTTTTTGCCGAAGATGCACTAAACACTTTAAACAAAAAGAAAATCATCGATATCTGTGTGAACGAGGGCATTAAAGTAATTATGGTGCCACCATCAGATAAATGGCTGTACGGTAAGTTAGATTCGCACCAGTTACGCGATCTGAAAATTGAAGATTTGTTAGAACGCGAACCGATTAAGCTCAACAAAAAGAATATCCTGAAGGATTTAAGTGGTAAATGTATTTTGGTTACAGGCGCTGCGGGCTCCATCGGATCGGAGATTGTTAGGCAGGCCTTACAGTATAATCCTAAATCGGTAATTCTCTGCGACCAGGCAGAAACGCCGCTTCACGATTTAAAGCTAGAACTGGAAGATAGCTTAAACGCCGCAAATGTGAAGATATTTATGGCCAATGTGCAGAATGTAAACCGGATCAGAACATTATTCGAACTTTATAAACCTGAAATTGTTTTCCATGCTGCGGCTTACAAACATGTTCCCATGATGGAAAATAACCCGGCTGAGGCCATTTTAACCAATGTGCTGGGTACTAAAAACATGGCTGATATTTCAATGGAATTTGGAGTAGAAAAGTTTGTAATGATCTCTACTGATAAAGCCGTTAAACCAACCAACGTAATGGGTGCATCCAAACGTTTAGCCGAAATTTATATTCAGTCGCTAAACAGCCCTGAGATTATTTCAACAGGAGAAATTACGACACAAGCATCATGCACCCGTTTTGTGACCACTCGTTTTGGAAATGTTTTGGGTTCAAATGGCTCTGTTATTCCAAGATTTAAAAGCCAGATTGAAAAAAGGGGGCCCATTACAGTAACCGATCCGGAAATAACCCGGTACTTTATGACCATTCCCGAAGCCGTACAATTGGTAATGGAAGCGGGAGCAATGGGCAAAGGAGGAGAAATATACCTTTTCGATATGGGTAAACCAGTTAAGATTGTCGATTTAGCTGTAAATATGATCAAGTTAGCAGGCTTAACGCCTTATGTTGATATTGATATCATGTTTACAGGGTTGAGGCCTGGAGAGAAGCTGTACGAGGAACTTTTGCTTATTGATGAAGAAATTATACCTACCCATCATCCAAAAATTAAAATATCGCAAAAAGTAGCCTACAATTACTTGTACGTTAATCAGATTATTAAAGACCTGATTGTACTGAACAACGATGGCAACGATCTGAATATGGTTAAGAAAATGAAAGAAATTATACCTGATTACATCAGTAATAATTCGAGATTTGAAGAATTAGACCTGTTGGTTGCCAATTGATTACCGTAAAAACACCCTAATAAAATTATTTTATTTTTGTTCGCGAAATAATTATTAAATTGCATTAAATAGTAATAGTCGTCCCAGATTGTTGATCGAATTTAAATGTTTTATTTTAAATTAAATTAACTGCTATGAGTTTAAATGTAGGTCAGGTTCTTGAGCGTGTTGTACGCAGAGACAGAATGGGGATAAGTGAATTATCCCGGAAATTAAAAGTAAGTAGAAGAACTATTTACAATTGGTTTGATCAGAAAAGCCTAAATCCCGAAATTATTTGGAAAGTAGGTACTGTGATCGGTCACGATTTTTCTGTTGAGTTACCCGAAACTTTTTCTAAGAACAGTAACTATATCAATGAAGCTTTTGATTCACATACAGAAGATCAAACCAAAGGTGATGCGAATTCTGTATATTTCTGGATGAATAAATACATCAAGTTACTTGAAAAATATAACGAAATATTAATTCATAACAACACTGAAAAGGATATTTCTGAAACTGTTGCACATCATACTATGCCAAGAAATAACAATCGGTCTATTTCTTAAGCCATTACTGGTATTTTAATTTATCTTAAACTAATATCTTCTTAGGGTTTACCATCCTGGCGAACTCTCCCTTTTTTTATAGTATCTCTCTAAATAATTCACCATAAGCACGCGCTATGGTGATGGATTTCTATTCACTAAAATTTTGAAATCATGAAAACAATTAACGCATTAACTCTACTGTTACCATTGTTCGTTTTTCAAGGCGCAAAAGCACAATCGCAGGTTTATGGTGGTACAGGTATTCGGTACTCAGTTGGTATCGAAACGGGTTTGGCAACTGGCTATTTGGCCGAAAAGTATGAAGCACCCCTGGGTGTTTCCGTTCAGGCCGAATTTCCCATTACCGAAAGCATTTTATATGCCTCGGTAAATACCGGGTTCAATAACATGTTTGTATCAGGCAATTACTCCCATTTGGTTGATGATTTACAGCTTGTGCCAGTTAAAGCCGGTTTAAAATATTTCTATAGAAGTAACCTTTATCTGCAATCGGAAATAGGTTTTTCCTTCCTTTTAAATAAAACAAATTGTGTTGAGGGCAAAAAAGCGGCATTTGTATATGCGCCGCAAGCAGGAATGATATTTTATCTGCACAACAATAATTACATCGATGCCGGATTACGCTATGAAAGCAATGGCAAATTCTATCACTGCGACCATACGAACAACTTTGTAGGCTTCAGAATTGCCTGGGGCTTTAGTTTATAAAAACGGATATTCCTTAGTAATCATCTTTAATAAGCTTCATAATATGAAAGCAAGTATACAATACAATACAATGAATGGATTGTGGATCCTTTTTATTGATTGTAAATATGAGGATTCTCCGAAATACATCAGGATGATTACGAAAATTATAGTCAAAATGCTATCGGGAACGATCATTCCTGGTAATCGCCGAAGGGTTAGATCAGGCAGGCATTATCTTATTCATGAGCATGTTGTAGAATTACATACCGACGAATGGTTTCCATTGGTACTGGCAAGCGAGAGAAAAGAGCTTTTAGAAGGCATTAAATCTATTTTTATGGATATGAGTGGGAAAAAATAATTCTCCAGTTTATTTTATCAATTAAAAATACGGGAAGGTTGCTCCGAAAGGAGTAGCCTTTTCTTGTTTCTGGGTTAGCGTACGCAATAAAGGTTGTAACGTAAAGTTAAAATCCATCCGAATCTGTTACGTGAGCTGTAGAAACGCTTAATTAAGCATTTAAACTGGTCCTTCGACAAACTATCAATGACAGATTTCAAAATCGGTCGTCATTTCGACTGAAGCGCAATCCCGAACTTTCGAGAGAGAAATCTTTTAACGTATCTCCACTGCGGTCGAGATGACGATACCTAGCAGTATGTCATCTCCACTCCAATGTTCTTTCTAGAACCTCTACTATTGACAGATTTCTATAGAAAGGTCGTCATTTCGAGGAGGAATCCCGAATTTTCGGGAAAGCAATCTTTCCTGCTAGTGATCCTGCTATAAAGATTGCCTGCCTGCAGCAGGCAGGCTTCGCCAGCTGAAAAGCCTGCTCGAAATGACGATAATCTGAGGAGATTTATCTCCTTAAAATCCCTGTTATTTATATTGATTTTATACAATAAATTACCTTCAGCATGACAATTCTATATTTGATACAATCGGCATCTAATCCCTAATATTCGATTACAACCTTACCAATCGTTTTTCCGCTCTCTAATAAGCGGTGTGCTTCTTTTAGGTTATCAGCTGTAAAGCCATTCAAAGTAGTGTTTAAAGTGGTTTTAAGGGTGCCGTTATCAAAAAGTTCGGCAAGTTTATTTAAAATATGGTGCTGCTCTTCCATATCGTCGGTTTGGTACATCGAACGGGTGTACATGAATTCCCACGAAAAAGTAACACTTTTATTTTTTAACTTATTCAGTGCAATAGGATTGGCTGAGCCAGTTATAGAAACAATATGCCCCTGTGGTTTTATCAGTTCTGCTATTGCATCCCAATAAGCATTTAAATCAACAAAATCTAGTATAAAGTCTACTTCCTGATAACCTGCTGCACGTATTTCTTCTACCAGGTTTTTATGATCCACCACCAAATCAGCTCCCATGGACAGGCACCATTCTTTAGTTTCGGTACGCGAAGCTGTGGTAATTACCTTTAGCCCGCTTATTTTTTTTGCGAGTTGTATCGCAATTGAACCCACACCACCGGCTCCTCCAATAATGAGTATACTTTTCCCCTTATCTTTTTGATCGCTAATGCGGATACGGTCGTACAACGATTCCCATGCGGTAAGCGCGGTTAAGGGCATAGCTGCAGCTTCTGCATGGCTGAGCTTGCCTGGCTTTAAGCCTACAATCCGTTCATCTATCAATTGATATTCAGCATTGCTGCCACTGCGGGTAAGATCGCCAGCGTAATAAACTGCATCACCTGGTTTAAAAAAAGTAACCGCCTCTCCAACAGCTTCTACCGTTCCGGTCGCATCCCAGCCTATCACCTTCGGCGTTTCCAATATCGTATCTTTAGCACTATTCTGACGTATTTTATAATCAACCGGATTTACACTAATCGCGTTTATCTTAACCAGTATATCGCGTCCGCTTGGTTGCGGAACAGCTGTTTCAAATTCGATAAAACTTTCTTCTGCCGAAATGGGTAGTGAGGTTTTAAATCCTATAGCTTTCATTGTCTTTTTATATGAATATACAATTTTTATGATTTCTGTAAGGCAAATATAAACTGATATTGCGTTATTAGCTTTTAGAAATTCGCTTGTGACTTAAATACAACGGACAGTTGCTAAAAAGCAACAATAAGTAGGGGAATTACAACTATAATGAGCGGCTGACTTGCTGAATCTGGCTAATTGACTAGCTACTTTTGCCATGTCGAAAGATTAAAAAAAGACAGTACATATGGATGCAAAAATGATCGGCAACAAAATTGCCGGAGCACGAAAAAAAGTAAATATGTCTCAGGCCGGACTTGCCGGACATGTATTTGTAAGCCCACAAGCCGTTGGAAAATGGGAGCGGGGAGAATCAATGCCAGACATTATTACCTTAAACCAACTCGCCAAGATTCTGGATGTAGATCTCAATTATTTTTCAGAGAATCTCTCCTCTCCAAATGCCATCAGTGCGGTTGAAGAGACAACACCAGAGGTAAAGAGTTTAGCAGATTCGCCTCAACCACAGCTACTGACCAATTTTAGTGGGAACGATCTTGCCAGTACCGATTTTTCTGGTATTATTGCGCATAAGCTCAAATTTAACGGGAGTAATATACGTGGCTCAGATTTTACTGGTGCTGACCTGACTGGCAGTTCGTTTCTGGGTAGCGATGCACGCGAAGCCAATTTTCAAGGTGCAAACCTCACCGATTCCAGCTTCTCGGCTACTGATCTTACGGGTGCTAATTTTGATCAGGCCATTTTGGTGTGTACAAAATTCTATGCTTTAGAACTGGCTGGGGCAAAAATCAGCAATACCAAACTAACTGGGGTAAAACTGAGCAAAACCGATTTAAGGAAAACAGTTTTTGAAAATTGCGTGTTTGAGGCTGTAGACTTTGATTATTCGGATCTGCGCGGACTCCGTTTGGATGGGCAGACTTTTATAGGGGTTTTGTTTCACAACGCAGCACTTAACGAAACTACATTTAAAGGCACAACGCTTAAAAACGTGTCTTTCCGCTCTACCTTCGCCCTCACCAATAAATATTACAGAGCCATTAAAACGATCTGTTTTGAAGGAGCAATGATGGATAAGCTAACCTATGCTTCACTCAAAGGTTTGGGTGCAGATTTATCGAAGGTTAACCTGGTGTAATTAGGTATATTTATGTGGATGCTGAATAACTAGAGTTCGTTTCTAACGTATTGACTTTTACAAAAGGCTATTTGATTTCGAGTAGCCTTTTTTATGTTAAGCATTCGTTTTCTTCTATTGCGCTAGTATAACTCACTACTATCGAAATTTTTAATAGTTCTTATTAACAGCAGTTGAACCGATAACCTCTTTTAATCAAACAAGATATGACCACGATCCAAACCACCCTTACCAGTGTAAATTTTAGTGTGTAGCATGTAGAGCTGGCTGAATCTGCTTTTACAATACTTAACTTGTTGAGGTTTTTAGAGGGATCAAGATCAATATGTTAATTCACTAAAATAAATTCAGGCGATGGCTTGGGCACGAGGCACTAAGACTCGCGCCAGAATGCAATAGAGTTTGCTAAAAAAAAGCCTGCTATCGTAAGATTTGCAGGCTTTTGTTGGTTTTTGAAACCATTTTGGCGGAGAGTGGGGGATTCGAACCCGCGGACCCTTTAACAAGTCAACAGTTTTCAAGACTGCCGCAATCGACCACTCTGCCAACTCTCCGCCGCAAAAGTACGAACTCCCGTTAAATCTGCAAACTATGAATGCTTTTTTTTTATATAAACTTGATAATTACTTAACACAGAGGAAGAAAAAATTATTTCTTCTGTATATTTTCTTCAATTGGCTCTGATTTTTTGAATAAATTAAAAGTTGGGCGGATAATCTTCACACTTCTTTTACTTACATCCACGCTGGCATTCAGTTCAAAACCGATCAATAAAATCAAAGAGTTGAGGTAAAGCCAGATCATGATTACGATTAATGTTCCGATAGAGCCATACACTTTGTTGTATGAAGCAAAATGGTTGATGTAGAAAGAAAAACCCCAAATAGTAAGGAAAGCTAAAATGGTAGCCAGCCAGGAACCTGCACTAAAGAAACGCCACTTTTTTGAATGTGCTGGCCCGTATCGATATAAGATAGATACCGTTAAAAAATATAAAATAGCCAGTAGTGCCCACTGGGTAAACTGTACAGCAAAGGCCAAGAAACTACCTTTAATGTGGAGTTCGTTTGTGATCTTATTCAGTAAAACTTCTCCCAGAGTCATGGCGCTGATGCAGATGATAATGGAAAAACAAATAATCGTAGTTAATACCAGTGCAATTAAGCGTTGTTTTAACCAGCCCCTGGTTTCGATAATCAATGATGATTTATTAAAAGCCTTCATTAAATTTTTAACGCCATTTGTAGCAAAAAATATGGCTGATAAAAAACCGAACGATAACAAACCCTTGTTCTGGTTTTTGATAATGTCTTTTAACGTAGTTTCAAAGGCATCAAAAGCGTTGTGTGGCAGTACAAGCTGTATTAAATTTAGAAGCTGATCCTGAAAGCCTTTGATCGGAATAAAAGGAATTAACGTAAATAAGAAGATAATGCCAGGGAAGATAGCCAGCATGAAACTATAAGCTAATGATGATGATTTGTTTACCAAAGCATCTTTACCAATTTCACGAAAGAAAAATGTAGCTACAGTATACAATGGAAGTGGACTAAAACCAGGCAAAACGCATCCCTTTGTCCATTCGATAAATCTAGAATAGAGTTTAAGATGTAATAATTGCCTATGTAACCATTCCATTGTATTTGTTAATTAAAAAACACCGATAGTTTTTCCATAAAATTTTCGGGTGGATTTGTAGGTTTATTTTTCTTCATATCAACAAAAACCAGTGTAGTGGCCCCAATGTTTATGAGTTCTTCTTTTTCGTTATACAACTCGTACTCGAAAAAAATCCTGATGCCCGGTAAAGTTTTGATGATTGTTTTTACCGTAATTTCCTGATCGTAAAGGGCAGGTTTAATGTATTTGCACTTTAATTCTAAAACAGGCATCATAATTCCGTCAGCTTCCATAGAGCTATAGCTCATGCCTAAACTGCGCAACATTTCTACCCGGCCTACTTCATAATACTGTGCATAATTGCCGTAATACATATAGCCCATCTGATCGGTTTCGCCATATCGAACCCTGATTTTTGTACTGTGGCTATACATTATTTAAATATATTTCTTTTGTTTAAAGCTTCACGGTATTTCTTTGCATTGATTTCGTGCTGTGCTTTATTTTCTGCGAAATTATGGTAGCCAGAAAAATCTTCTTTGGCACACATGTAAATGTAATTGTTATTGTCGCGGTTTAGTACAGCATCAATGGCGTTAATACTCGGCATCATAATCGGCCCGGGAGGTAAACCTGCATACTTATAAGTGTTGTAAAGCGACTGTACCTGTAATAATTTTCCGGTTACTCTTTTCACCGTAAAATCGTTGTTGGCAAAAATTACCGTTGGATCAGCCTGTAACAATATGCCTTTATTTAAACGGTTTAAATACAAGCCTGCTATAATTGGCATTTCTTTATCGTAAAGTGCCTCTGCATCAACAATAGAAGCTAAGGTATATATTTGTACCGGAGTCAGGTTTAAACTTGCTGCTTTTTGTTTGCGATCGGCAGTCCAGAATTTATCGTATTCTTTGTGCATGCGCTCAAAGAAATCAACCGGAGAAACATTCCAGTACATTTCATAAGTATTCGGAATAAACATAGCATATACGTTATCCTGGTTAAAGCCATATTTGCTAATCAGCGCAGTAGAATCTAAAACATTGATAAAGCTTAACGAATCGGCTTCCAGATTGCTGGCCAGGTATGCCGCAAAATTTTCTTTCTTACGGATATTATGGAATTTCAATTTAACGGGATCTTGATTTCCGGCTTTAATTAAGTTGATTAAACTGCGGTTGGTCATCCCTTTGGTTAAACGGTAACGGCCGGGTTTAACATTCGTGGCTAAATTCATTTTTCCGGCAGCTGCAGTAAAAGAAGAGATGCTTTTTACCAGATCTTTCTTTTTAATCTCTGCAATTAAATCGTCGTAACTGCTTCCTGTTTTGATATATAAATATTTTTGATTTTCAGTAATGTTAGGGGCAAAGTAAAGCCTGTAAATATTTAACGCAAAGTAACCAGCAATTAAAATAACAACAAGTGCAATAACTATTGCCACTTTTTTGCCTGTACTCATGTTCTTTTTTTCTACTTCAGTCATCTGTAAATATGATACGTGTTTATTGTTGTTTGTTAGATAGGGTAATGTTAATCTTGGTGCCTATAGCCACTTTGGTTAGCGAATCAACCAGCATAGGATCTTGTTTAGTAATAACAGCAGCAGCACTATCGGTAATAGGGCCATCGTAAATAATGGTGCCTAAACTTAAGTTCGAACCTCTTAAGCTAAATTTAGCTTCATCCATGGTTAATCCCATGAGTTGTGGGATATCTACTTCTTCGTTTCCACGCCCATCGCCCAAAACCAGGTTAATCCTCGAGCCAACAGGCACAATCTGTCCGGCAGCTATCGGCTGGCCGCCAAAGGAGGCTTCTAAAACCACATCACGGCTTACATCTGGCTTATAGGTCGTATCTCCAAGTTTTAATCGCGAACTTTCTATAATAGCTTGTGCTTCCCTTAAAGTTTTAAACGCTATATCAGGGAATTTTGTATTCGGTGTTTTTCCTGCATTAATCGTTAAGTAAATGGTACGGTTATCTTTTACAAAAGTATTGGGGTCAGGATCCTGATCAATCACAATTCCCGCAGGTTGATCCATTATAAAAACAGAATCGACTTCGTATTTTAGTCCGGCGTCTTCTAGTTTCTTAACCGCCTGCTCAAATGATAAACCTTTTACCATAGGTACATTTAAGCCCTGGCCGTGTTTGGTATAATATCTTAAACTAAAAAAAGCGATCAATAGAAGTACTACAACGGTTATTATTGCAGCTAAAATGTTGTTTCTAAACGATTTGGTTTTTAAATAATCTATAAATTTAGACATGAATCTTAAATTGGGTTATGCGTATAAGCTCAAATGTAACTATTTTAATGATTGATTGAATTATAGAATCCATTCCTTCATTCAATCCATCTCTAATTCTTTCATTCAATCATTCTCTAATTCATTCATTCAATCATTGAATAATTCTCTCAATCAATATTACTAAAGCACAAAGATATTTATATTTTTGAGGATATATTTATATTCAATTTCTATTTACAAAAGGATTTTTAACATGAAGAAAACGATAGCATTGTTAACAGGCGGTACCACAGGCGAGTGGGTTGTTTCGGTGAAAAGCGCAGCCACTATTGCTCAAAATATCGACCCGGATTTATACGATGTGTATAAAATTATGCTGAACGAAAAGAGCTGGTTTTATGAACCTGCCGATTCTGTTAAAATTGAAATTGATAAAAATGATTTTTCCTTAACGCTGGAAGGAAGAAAAATTAAGTTTGACGGCGTTTTTATTGCCATACATGGTTCGCCTGGCGAGGATGGGAAATTGCAGGGCTATTTCGATATGTTAGGTATTCCCTATACCGCGTGCGATGCATTAACTTCATCAATTACCATGAATAAAGGTTATACTAAGGCTGTTGTTGAAGGTATTGATAACCTTTACACCGCAAAATCTGTTCAGATATTTAAAAATGGAAACTATAGCTTAAATCAAATTAAACAAGATTTAAGATTGCCTTATTTTGTTAAACCAAACAGTGGGGGCAGCAGCATTGGCATGAGTAAGGTGAAACATGCCGATGATCTTGAAGAAGCCATTGAAAAAGCCTTTAAGGAAGATACTCAGATTTTAATCGAAGAGTTTGTGAGCGGCAGGGAGTTTTCGATCGGCATTTTTGGCGCTGAAGGAAAGATTATTGTTTTGCCAACTACAGAGGTTATTCCAGCAAATGAGTTTTTTGATTTTGAAGCCAAGTATACACCAGGCGCAACTGAAGAAATTACCCCGGGTAGAATGAATGAAGAAGAGGTGAGTCGTGTGCAACAGGTGGTAAAAGATGTATATAAGAAACTAAATTGCAGGGGAGTGGTACGCGTTGATTACTTTCTGGAAGAAGGAACCGGTAAGTTTTATTTTATCGAAATTAATACCATTCCTGGCCAAACGGCAACCAGTTTTATTCCGCAACAGGTAGCCGCCATGGGGATAACACTTAAAGAATTTTATACCCGTTTAATGAAAGAAACGCTGGGGTAATTTTTGAATATGAGTCATATATATATATAGCGTCATTTCGACCGTAGTGGAGAAATCTTTGATCTTAGTTTAAGAAAGTATCTTTTTCAAAGATTTCTCGACTCCGTTGCACTTTGCTCGAAATGACGACCGACTTTTGAAATCGGTAATTGATAACAAGTTTAGGCTGAGCGAAGTCAATTGAGACAATCCATTTTGATTTTTTATGATGAATATCCAAAAACTGATTGATAAGGGTTTAAAACTCAAAAGCTATCCTAAAGATTCTGTCATTTACGAGCCCGGTATGCAACCGCGCTACGTATATTTTATCAAATCAGGTGAGGTAAGAATGGTTACCGTGAGTGATGAAGGAAAGGAATTTATTCAAGGCGTTTTTAAAACGGGGCAGTATTTTGGTGAACCTGCTTTATTAATTGACAGGCCTTATTTAGCTTTTACTATTACCAATAAAGATTCGCACATTATTGCTGTAAATAAAGAAGATTTCTTTGATCTGATTAAAAATGAGCCCGATTTTAGTATGGATCTGATTCGTACTCTAAGTAACCGCCTTTTTTATAAATCGATGATGCTGGAGGAACTGGCAAGCGAAAAGGCCGATCATCGGCTGCTAACCATTATCAATTACCTCCTTAATGATATTGCTGTAGGTGAAAATTTAAAGGTAACGCGACAGGAATTAGCCGATATGACTGGTTTGCGGGTAGAAACAGTTATCCGTGGAACTAAAATACTGGCCGAAAAAGGCCTGATTAAAACAGTTAAAGGGAAAATAGTAAAAGTTTAGGATATATTAATCAGGTATTAAATACGCCAATGGACCAATGAACTAATTAACGAACTCTTAAACATGATGTAGATCATAAATTAGTTTTTAATTTTAGGCTTATCTTTGTGCTATTAAATTAGAAGATTATGGCTGAGTTATCTAAATTCCAGGCTTTTGTACAGTGTAAATGTCCGCGCTGCCGCAAAGGTGATATTTTCACCGGGAGTGCTTATTCTTTCAGATTACAAAAAACAAATATTAATTGTCCGCATTGCAACTTAAAATTTGAGCGTGAACCAGGTTTTTTCTATGTTGCGATGTTTGTAAGTTATGCCATGAATGTTGCAGAAATTATTACTATTGGAGTAGCATCGTATGTTTTGGGTTTGCCTTTAGTTTATGAAAACCTGTGGTATTATGTGAGTTTAATCTTAGCGGGTGTTTTATTATTATCGCCAATTAATTACCGCTATTCGAGAGTTATTTTGCTTCATTACCTTACCCCAGGCTTGCATTATGTTCCGGGAAGTGGAGATTAGTAAATTACAAATAAAAAGAGGCAGTATCATAAAACTAATTTCTCTTCAGGTTTTGTCTCATGTTGAGGTTCCAGATGAATCGCATGCGCGTCAAGTTAATCTGAAAATAGTTGGTTCAAATTAATCCTATGGTTTCTTTTTTCATATTTACAGTACTTATCTATCACATCCCTGCACTGTTTACTGCCTATAGCGATTAACTCTTTCATGTTCAATACAAATAACTGTACACATTTGATCAAGCTAATTGTGCCTTTGGCATATCGGATAACTGGCAGGAATATCTTTTGCATAAACAGGCACATAAACATCAACAAGAGGTATACGTTTGTGCTGATCCGTTTTTCATTGGTACAACCATTATGCAGCAACTGCTGTAGGTGGAAGCCACTTTTCCAGGATTTGAATACAATCTCTATCTGCCAACGTACCCGGTATGCCTGATCGGCCTGGGCAGCTGTCCAGGTTTCTTCACCTACATTGGTTATCAGTACCGTATACTCCAGCCATCTGTAATAGTCCTGGCTGTGGTTCAGTCGCCTGTCCCTATCCTGTTTGGCCTTTCTGATTCTTTGTGCTGCAAGCTGCTTTGGCAGGGGAATCATGATCATTCTCACTTTTACATTCTTTTGTTTGCCTATCATTAGCCACATATCCCTTTTCGATCTGCTTTTCAGCAAGTCTTTCAGGTGTAGTTGTTTTCCATTGCAATCGTACATATTCAGACCAAAACGTAACCTGCTCAGAAAGAAGGCACCTTTGCCGGTAAGCTTTTCGAAGACCTCCAGTACAAAATACCCCAAATCTCTGATAAGCAGTTCGCCGGCTGATATCTTTTCAAGGATTTGCTGACTGGCCGATTGGTCATTATCGGTAAAGGAACCCAACGAGAAATGCAGGAACTGCATATTGCATATATCGATGAAGGCCTGTATACGGGCTACTGCCTTTTGTTTGCCCTTACTGAAATTACCTCTGAACACTTCTGAGAGTTTCTGGGGGAGATGTAAGGTGGTGCTGTCTTGTAGGATGACCCTTTTAAAATGGCTGAAAAGATTGCTCGGACGTCTATATCTGTAGAAGATACCTTGCAGCAACACATGCTCCAGAAGTGCTTTGGCAAAAGCTACCGATGATGGCCCCAAACGATCAAATACTGCTTGTTTGCTTACAGGAGTTCCGCTAAGCTGGCTAATATGAAAAGCCCATTGACTGAATGTGTTTTGCATTTGAGAACAGCTTAACACAAAGCCCATAACAAAATCTATCGGAGAAATCTTCTTTGCACTGCGCCGGAGAAAACCACTACTTCGGGCTATAGTAGCAACGGTTGATCCACCAAAAAAAATATTAAATCTTTTCTTTATTTTTGAATTGAAAAAGCGGCTTGTAGACATTGTTAAATGTGTTAGAACTACAAGTTGCTTTTTCTCTTTCAAATAATAATCACATACTTTTCAACCTCTGTCAATATCATTAACTTGACGCGCATGAGATGAATCGGGACAAGTAATCAAAACGCTCTGCCAATGCTATTTAATCTAGTCCATCGAGAGGCTATCAATGACAGAATCCGTTAGTGTGGTCGTCATTCCCGCGCATGCGGGAATCTTAATGCAAGCGATTTAAGATTATCTGCGATGAGCACTTCGTGGTTCCCAATCAAGTTACCAATGACAGATACTAAATATCGGCGTCATCTCGACCGGAGCAACGCGTAGTGGAGAGATCTTTGGCCTATGTTTAAAGATTTCTCCACTGCGGTCGAAATGACGCTATTCACTTCCTTAAATCACGTCATTTATATTGATTTTTATACAATAAATTAATCCTAAGGATTACATCTATTTATGATACAGCTTCTTTTTCGCTATTTCTTCATTGGATGTTGAACATATTCTGATAATCTGACAACCTTTCCGTTTTTCAATTTAATATCGTTAAATATAAGCCACTGTATCGGATTTGCCTTCTTTGGTTGTAGAAACCTGGCTGTACCATAGGCTTACCCATTCTTCGCTTTTATCTTTGTTCACCACAGATTCCATATCCTGCATTTCGATTTTAAAGCCCTTCATTTTATTAAACTCACCCTGTATTTCTTTCAGGAACTGAGCTTTTGTCCCTTTAAATTTGTAGCCATCTACATCCAAAGCCATACTGTCAGCAAGTACCTTGCTCATACTGGCCGTATCTAAATTTTCGAATGTTTTAATAAGCGTCATTGCGGTTATTGCATTTTTGGTATCGGGATTCATTTGCCAATTTTGCACTTGCTTAATGGTATAGGGATACTTGGTGTTATCTGCTGTTGCAGTATCAGCAGTTTTAGCTTCCTTGTTTTGACATGCTGCAAAAAGCAAGGCAGCCATGATCAGGGATGATAATTTCTTCATAACCTGAGTTCGATAATTATTTTATGATAAAATTGTAATCATGCTAGTAAATATTTATATTTAAGTATCTGACATTCAAATATTTATATTTACAAAGAAGCATGATTACATACGATAAAGTTACCGATATTTTCTGCATAGTTGACGAATTCTGCAAGAACTTTAAGCAAAACACTAAAAACTTCATAATTGGAAAGGTTTCCAGACGCCCACCTACAATGTCCGATAGCGAGGTCATCAGCATTTTGCTATTGTTTCATATGAGCGGATTTAAATGCTTTAAGCATTATTATATCTTTTACTTACAGAAGCATATGCAGGATGATTTCCCAAAAACGGTATCTTACAATCGCTTTATAGAACTTACCCAAAGTGTGATCATGCCATTAACCATATTCCTTAAAACATGTTGTTCGGGTTCGTGTACCGGGATCTCGTTTTTAGATTCTACTCCGATCAGGGTTTGTAAGAATAAGCGTATCAAAGCCAACAAGGTATTCAAAGGCACCGCAGAGGTTGGGAAATCTACAATGGGCTGGTTCTATGGCTTCAAGCTTCACCTGGTTATCAATGACAGGGGCGAAATACTGAATTTCCTTATCAGTCAGGGAAATATGGATGACAGGGAACCCTTAAAAAGGGAAAGCTTCCTTAAAAAGATATTTGGGAAGCTGTTTGGAGACAAGGGCTACATCTCTAAAGAGTTATTTGAAATCCTTTTTACCGATGGCTTACATTTGGTCACGGGCATCCGTAACAATATGAAAAACAGCCTTATGAGTATGAATGATAAGATTATGCTCAGGAAGAGATCTGTTATAGAAACCGTGAATGACGAACTGAAAAACATCTGTCAGATTGAGCATTCCAGACATCGTTCATTCATAAACTTTATCGTAAATATCCTAGCAGGATTGGCCGCATATAGTTTTTTCCCAAAGAAGCCATCTATAAAATATGAAACTGTCAAAACCAATCAATTGTATGCTTTTTAATTGTCGAGTTCAGGTTCATAACAATTAGTTTTTTGGTTAATTAAATATAACTAATTGCCTGGAGATTAATTGAATGTATACCGTTTTTATTCGTGGGTTTACATACTCAAATTGGAACAACAGCTAAATAAAATGAATAAAAATGTAAACCAAGCTCAAAGTATTGGATGCTAAAAATGATTTTAACAATTTATAGCATGATGCGAATAAAAATATAACACGCCTATCCTATAATTAGTTTTTTATTAGAAAATGAACGTTCAGTAATGCTTCTGAAACAGCAGCCCCGTTATTCGCTATAGCTCCGATAAAAGATCGGAGGCTGCCGCTTCTACCGGGTTTAGGAACAGAGGCCCGTATAAAAAGTCATCAATTTTCCCTGCTAAGCTAAAATTATTTTTAGCATATCATCCTCGTTTGCAACGGAGGATGAAGGGGAAGGACGATTTATCGCCTTTAAATTACTCTTTTCACATTACAAATGCGGTGCGGTCGAAATGACGATTGAAATTAATGATTTATAGAACTATTTATACAATCAACTAATGCTTTCACTTTTGTTTCTGATGTGAGTTCGTACCGGTATTCGTCTTCCATACTACCCATTTTAGTTTCCGTATTTCTGAATTCCATTTTACTTGGTACAAATTCCTTAGCAGAGGCATGGAATTGTGTGGCACCGGTTTGATCAATGAGGTTTTTGATGTTGTTTTCATTTATCCCCGCACCAGGCATGATGGTAATCCGGCCATTTGCCTTTTTCACCAGCTGCACTAGTCTTTCTGCGCCCAGAATTGCAGAAGAAGCACCTCCGGAGGTGAGTACTCTTTTTATGTTGAGTGCGATTAAATCTTCCAGCGCCTGATCCATATCGTTGCTCATATCAAATGCCCGGTGGAAAGCTACCTCCATAGGTTTGGCTAACTCAATTAATTCAGCACATCTTTCTTTATCGATAGTGCCATCAGCTTTAAGTATTCCGGTAACGATACCTTCACAATTTAATGATCTGCAGATTTTTAGATCTTCTTTCATTAATTCAAACTCAATTTCAGAATATAGGAAATCTCCACCACGCGGACGTATAATTGGCCATACTTCGATGGATAGATTTTTCTTGGCTAATGAAATTTGGGCATAACTTGGTGTGGTGCCACCTTCTGCCAGGTTATCGCACAACTCCACTCTTTTCGCCCCGCCATTTTGGGCAGCCAATGCCGATTGATAAGAATTAGCGCATACTTCTAAGCAACCAATTGCTTTTTCACTCATTATGTTAGATTTAGTTAATTTATATTATTCCTGTGGCCCTGCAGGTCCTAGCACTACCCATCCCTTCGGAGATTTGTAGGTATTAAGTAACTGTACTGATTTTCCGCCATCCGGATACCAGCATACTTCTGTAATTACCCAGTGGGTTTCATCAACTTTTTTACGTTCGGGAAAAGCATTTTGAACGGTAGAAAAATCAGGAAAACCATGTTCTTCTATATTGTTAATGAAAGATAGTTTAAGTACTTCTGCCGTTTCATTGATCGTATGCTGATCAATCTCCATTTTCATCACAGAAAGTAAAGATTTAGCTTCTTCAAAAAAATCCTTACAAGCTATAGCAGCATCAATATCTTTATTGTTGTATGCTTTTTCGATCGCCAGGATAGCACCTTCTGGTGTTTCGAGATTGGCCTTGAAATGATCAACACCTTCATCAATATATAAACCTATACTGTTGTCAAATGCTGCTTTCTCTTTTTCTGCAACGCCATCCCTGATGGCCCGTATGGTATAGCCGCCAATTAGCCTGCCGTTTTCAATAATCATCCAATCTGAAATTAAATCGCGCCTTATGCCGATCTTTTGATTAAATTTTACTGAACGAATGTTTACCGGTTCGTTGCCAACGGTACCAAATAAGTTCCCTTCATCATCAAATTGCGGATCTGTTAACCAAATATGTTCGCCTTCATCACCATCGGTAATGAGAACTTTAATAGAAAAATAGTTCTGGTATGCCTGTGGGTTTTTTAAACTTTTTTCGAAATACCAAAGGGTTAAGTTGGCTTTTTCGATCGCCCAGTTCATGCGCTCATCTTCGTTGGGCACATAAACCATATCTGGTTCACCCTCGCGTTCGGCGACATTTTTCTTTCCGAAAATTTTAGATAATAATCCCATTTACAGGTTCATTTTGTTTATCGTTTGGGAAAATTCAATAGATTAATAATAGCTTTTGCCTTTGATTAAAAGATCTTGTTTTTCTGCATTGCAAACAGCATAACTAAAACCTTGCTGAATGGCATAAGCACCATATTCGCCCTTTTTATTGATGGCTAAAAATCCTACCTGTATATTCTTGGCGGTTTCGGGCTTCTTTTTAATGATCCGCATTACGGCTTCTTTGCATGCGGCTTCGGGCGTATAACCCTGACGCATTAATTCGACCACCAAAAAAGATCCAACGTTTCTGACCACCTCTTCACCTACACCGGTTGAGGTTGCACCACCAACTTCATTATCTACATAAAGGCCAGCCCCAATAATAGGACTATCACCAATCCTTCCATGAAGTTTATAGGCCATACCACTGGTTGTACAAGCGCCAGAAATATTTCCTTTAACATCGATAGCAAGCATGCCAATGGTATCGTGGTTATATTGGTTTCCGGGAAGTTTTTGCGGAGCAGCTTTTTGATAGAGTTTATTTTCGATATTCATTACAGGCGCATACTTCGCTGTCTTTAACCATTCTTTCCACGCCTTTTCACTGGCAGGAGTAAGCAAGTTTTCCTTTTTAAAACCCTGCTCTAATGCAAACTGCAAAGCACCATCGCCAGCCAACATCACATGTGGCGTTTTTTCCATCACTTTACGCGCTACCGAGATAGGGTGTTTAATATGTTCGAGCGCTAACACGGCGCCGCAGTTACCAAGTTCGTCCATAATACAGGCATCAAGAGTAACGTGGCCATCGCGGTCTGGTAAACCGCCATATCCAACAGATTGATTGTGCTCATCAGCCTCCGGTACCCAAACACCTTGTTCTACCGCATCTAAGGCACGTCCGCCGGTTGATAATACCTTCCATGCATCGGCATTAGCCGCAATCCCAAAATCCCAGGTAGAAATTACAATCGGGAAGTTTTCTGCTTTTGTTTCTTCTTGTGGAATGATATTGGCGATACTCTTTTTATCAATAGCCAGCAATCCTGCCGATAGGGCAGATGCTTTTATAAATTTGCGGCGGTTAAACATTTTGATGGTTAAGTGTTTGTGATGGTTAATCGTTTAATTGATCGATCGCAAGTTTTGAAAATTACGATTCGAAATATTGATTATTTTTTAAATTGTTGTGATTGCTAAATTGTTGAGACTATCGTTCCCATTTGATCATTGTGATTTAAATATTGGTTATTAATTTAACTAATGGTAAACCGATCTGCATCCTTTAAAAACGGAAATTGCCTTCTTACTTTAACCAGTTCTTCGTAATTGATACTGAATGTATATAAATCTTCGTCTTCAGGTTTATAATAAACGGTATTGCCATATGGATCCAGGCACATCGATAATCCGCTATGGTAAATCTGGTTTCCATCATGCCCAACACGGTTTACAGCAATCACATAACTTTGGTTTTCAATTGCCCTGGCCGGGATTAATGCCTTCCAATGGGCCGATCTTTTATCTGGCCAGTTGGCAACCAGGAGTAAGATATCATATTCCTGGTCTACATTACGCAACCAAACCGGAAAGCGCAAATCGTAACAAATGGCCAATCTGATTTTCCATCCTTTAAGTTCGACAATAAGTTTTTCTTTACCAGGACTAAAGTGTTGATCTTCATCACCCATGCCAAACAAATGGCGTTTATCGTAATGCTGATTTTTGCCATCTGGCTCCATCCAGATCAAACGGTTAAAATATTGATTGTTTTCTTTTATAATGATACTTCCTGTAACCACACAATTGTATTGGTGCGCCATTTTTTGCATCCATTGCATCGTTTTTCCACCCATTTCTTCAGCCAAGGCTTCAGAATTCATACTAAAACCTGTATTAAACATTTCGGGCAAAATAATAATATCAGTTTTCTCCCTTACACCCATCGATAATCGAAGTGCCAGATTTAAGAGGTTTTTCTCAATGTTCTCCCAAAAAAGATAGGCCTGAAAGACGGTTACTTTCAGATTTTCTATTTGGGTGTAAACAGGTGCTTCCATTGTATATAGGTTTAGTCTGGTTAAACGTTTTTTAATTTCTCTGCCGCTAAGGCAAGTGTAGCGTCTTCTTTAGCAAAGCAGAACCTGATGATTTTATGATCCGTTGCTTTTTGGTAAAATGCAGAAACCGGAATGGTAGCCACTCCAAACTCCTTGATCAGTCTGATGCTAAAATCGGTATCCTTCTCATCGCTAATGCTGCTGTAGCTTGCGCATTGAAAATATGAACCATTACAAGGCAAAAGTTTAAAACGGCTTTCGGCCAGGAGGCTTCTAAAATAATCTCTTTTCTGTTGAAAGAAACTACTTATTTCAGTATAATTTTTTGGCTCTTTAATGTAATCGGCAATAGCCTGCTGCATGGGACTATTAACGCTGAAAACATTAAATTGGTGTACCTTCCTAAATTCTTTGGTTAATTTCTCTGGCGCCAAACAGTAGCCCAGTTTCCAGCCTGTAGCGTGCAAAAGCTTGCCGAACGAGGCTACAATAAAACTTCTTTGCTTTAATTCAGGATAGAGCATTACACTTTGGTGCTTTTGTTCATCGTAAATTAAATGCTCATAAACTTCGTCGCTCAAGATTAAAATGTCGGTGCCAGTGACGAGTTTAATAAGCGATTTCATATCATCTGATGATAAAATACTACCTGTTGGGTTTTGTGGCGTATTTAAGATGATCATTCTGGTTTTTACTGTAAACAGCTTCTTAACCATATCCCAGTCAATGGCATAAGTAGGCGGGGCAAGTTCGTATGTTTTAACCAGGCCACCTAACAGTTTAATTGTAGGTGCATAACTATCGTAAGCGGGTTCGAAAATAATAACTTCATCACCTGCATTAATAATGGCCGCCAATGCGGTAAAAATAGCTTGCGTTCCACCTGCTGTAACGGTAATTTCAGTATCGGGATTGTATTTTATGTTATATAGTTTTTCAACTTTCTCTGCAATGGTTTCTTTTAAAAAAGTAGAACCAGGCATTGGCGCATATTGGTTAAAACCATCTTGCATGGCTTTATTTACCAATTCAACTAGTTTTGGATCGCAGGCATAGTCAGGGAAGCCCTGAGAAAGATTAATGGCATTGTGTTCTGTTGCAAGTTTACTCATCACCGAAAAAATGGTGGTACTTACGCCAGGGAGTTTAGATTGTATATTAAGCATCTTGTAAGCGAAAATAGGAAAAAAAAGCTTAAAGCGTAAAAAGCTATGACAAAAGCAAGGTTACTTAATCGGGTTATTTCAATTATACCTGTAACAAAACTATTTCAGGATCATTAAACCCTTGCACTAAATTAACGTCAAAAAGAACGCATTAAACAACTTAATTATAGGCGAATTTTATAGGTGAAATTTTGTATTATTTCAAATATATTTCTTCTTATTTAAAATTATTCCAGATAAAGCCGTTTCTTTGCGTTTTAAAATCTCAATTATCCATTAAATATGAAGTTTAAACACTTAACTGTTGCCTTTTTATTGGTCATAAGCGCATCTGCATTTGTTAGCCCGAAAAAAGCTTTAAGAACATTTGTTTCCAACTACGAAAATGTATTGGGCACATCGTTAGAATTAAAATTTAAGACAACTAGCCAGGTTGATGCAGATTTAGCAGAAGAGCGTGCATTAAACGAAATAGATAGGCTGGATAATATTTTAAGTGCTTATAAAGCTAACAGCGAATTTAGTAAATGGATGAGTAGTGGTAAACAAACCACTAAAGTTTCGTCAGAATTGTTTGAGGTTTTAAAACAGTTTGAAAGTTATAAAGTGTTAACCAATGGTGCCCTTGATGCATCAGCTAAAGTAATTGGCGATGTTTGGAAAAAGGCAGCTGCCGAAGGCCGTTTGCCATCTACTGCAGCATTACAAAATGCAGTTACTTTGGTAAAGCAAAAACATTATGTATTAAATGAGCAGGATAAAACCGTTACGCGTTTGGATGATGTGCCATTAGCATTAAATTCTTTTGCAAAAAGTTATATCATTAATAAAGCCGCTGAGAAAGCTGCACAAAGCCCTGGAATTGAAAACGTAGTGGTGAATATTGGTGGCGATATGGTAATTAAGGGAAATCAACCAGAAACCATTGAAATTGCAAATCCTAAAGCTGATGCTGAAAACGATGCTGCACTAACCACAATCAAAGTGTCGAACATGGCCGTGGCAACAAGTGGTAATTATCGCAGAGGTTTTAATGTAAATGGCAAATGGTATTCGCATATTGTTGATCCACGCACCGGAAAGCCTGTTTCCGAAATAATTAGTGCAACGGTTATTGCCCCTGATGCTAGTGAAGCAGGTGCTTTAGCTACTTCCTTTAATGTGCTTTCTCTTGCCGAGATTAAAGCAATGACTGCAGTTAGAAATGATATCGCATACTTGTTAATTACCAAAAATGGCGAAGAAATTAAAAGCAAGGAATGGGCTAATTACGAGGTTGCTTTAAGGAAACCAGCGACTGTTTTAGAAAAAGCAAACAAAGCAGATAAACTTTGGAATACTAAATATGAATTAGTAGTAAACTTAGAAATTGCCAATATAGAATCTACCGATGGTAAACGTGTTCGTCGCCCGTTTGTGGCCGTATGGATTGAAGATGCTGCTAAAACACCTGTGCGTAACCTGGCCATTTGGTATAATAAACCACGTTGGCTGCCTGATTTAAAATCATGGAACCGCGCCAATGGCGAAGAGTTTAAAAAAGGAGCAGAAGGCAAATTGAGCTCAACGAGTTCGGCTACACGTGGCCCTGGTAAATACAGCTTATCATGGGATGGAAAAGACGATAGCGGGAAGTTGGTAAAAGCAGGTACTTACACTGTTTTTATTGAAGTAGCCCGCGAGCATGGAACTTACCAGGTGATTGCTCAGGAAATGAAATTTACCGGCTCAGCAAAAAAAATAGAATTAACGCCAAATACAGAACTAACATCAGCATCTCTTGACTACAGAAAAATCGGAACCTCAAAAAAATAACATCACCGTTGCACCTAGCGGCCTCGGAAAAAAACAGGTTAAAAAAGATAACGGGAAGAGTAAGGGTAAAAAACGTTTAGCTGGTTTATCGCGCTGGCTGCATATTTATTTATCGATGGTGAGTTTTACGATTCTGCTATTCTTCGCTATATCGGGTTTAACCTTAAATCATGCAGATTGGTTTACTTCAGGCAAGGAAGTGATTACCAAAGATTCTGGATCAGTAAACTTGAAATGGGTAAACCAACCAGATACCAATAAAATCAATAAGTTGCAGATCGTCGAGTTTTTTAGGCGTAAACACGCGGTTAAAGGCGCATTGAGCGATTTTAGAATGGATGACAGAGAACTGAGCTTAACCTTTAATGGGCCTGGTTACCTGGCCGATTCTTTTATAGACCGCGAAACCGGTAAATACGAATTAACCACAACCCGGTTTGGCGCGGTGGCTGTGATTAATGATCTGCACAAAGGCAGGGATTCTGGTAAGGCATGGTCGTGGATTATTGATATTTCGGCGGTGCTGATGACCTTGGTGTCTATCTCCGGAATTATCTTAATCTGTTTTATCAAAAAGAAACGATTGAGCGGCTTTATCATTGCAGCAATGGGTACAATTGTTTGCTATTTAATTTATAAATTATTTGTACCATAGTTTAACACCAAGACACACTATCATATTTGTGATTCCAATAGAAAGGTCGTCATCTCGACTGGAGTGCAATCCCGAAATTTCGGGAGAGAGATCTTTGAAGCAAAAAAATGAATTTAAAAGATTTCTCCACTTCAGTCGAAATGACGACCCCTCGAGATTGATTTTTATACAATAAATTAACCCTCAGGATGAAAATTCTATATTTATGATACAGCCTTTTGTTGTAAAATATTAATGGGCTATAACTGCCGAATCAGACGATGCTTCTACTTCAGTGGTGATAAACCTCCTGCCGATTAACAAGCAGCATAAAGCGATAAATGCGGCTGCTGTCATGACCAAGGGCATAGGCACAACCGAGTGTTCGCTAAATAAACTTACCATTACCGAAGCCAAAGCGCCTAACCCCATTTGCAAGGCACCCATCAAGGCAGATGCACTGCCGGCGTTTTTGGAAAAGGGTGCAAGCGACAAGGCGGCAGCATTAGGATTAATTAAGCCTAAGCAAGCTAAGAACAATGCAATAAAGCCTATTGTAGCATATAAATTTAACCAGTTATTTAAAGCAAAAATCAAAAAGATTAAACTGAAAATACATTGCGCAATAAGTGCATAGGTTACAATATTTTTGCTGGTAAACCATCTTAATATCAGGCTATTTACCTGGCTTGAACCAATAAACGATACCGATAACAGCGCAAAAATCCATCCATAACCAGTCTTACTTACTTCGTATATTTTCATAAACACCTGAGGCGATGAAGATACATAAGCAAATAAACCTGAAAAGGTAATTGAGCTGATTAAAGCATAAGTGTAAAATTGAGGTTCTTTTAAAACGGTAAAGAAATTGGTTAAAATGGGTTTAGGTTTTAAAGAGTAACCCGGATCAGGTTTATAACTCTCTGGTAATTTGAAAATTGATGCAAGGAGCATTAAAACCGCCATTAATCCTAAAAACACAAACACATATTTCCAGCCTAATGCCGAAATTAAGTAGCCACCTGCAGTTGGGGCAAGCATAGGTGAAACAGCGATTACCAGCATTAAGGAAGCAAATACTTTCGGGCTTTCTTCTACAGAAAACAGATCTCGCACCATAGCTACCGAGGCTACTGCGGTGGCACAGCTTCCAATGGCTTGTACAAAACGTAAAACAATTAGCTGGTTAACATCTGTTACGGCCAAACACAAGAAAGAGGAAAGGATATAAAGTGCCAAACCAAAATATAGCGGTTTCTTTCTTCCAAATTTATCCAAAAGCGGGCCATATAATAACTGGCCGGCAGAAATCCCGATAAAAAAGCTCGAAAGTGAAAGGGCTACAGTTGATTCATTGCTTCTTAAATCCTTTGCAATATCAACGAAACCAGGCAGGTACATATCGATAGAGAAGGGGCCAAGGGCTGCTAATGAACCTAAAATGAGTATGAGATAGAAGTGTTGTTTTTTAGCCATGAAGATTACCGGATTTTGATGGCTCAAAGATTGGGAGATTTAATTTCTTAACCTATTTTTATGGTCGAACGATTGTAAAAATCTTTTTTTGCTAAGCTATAAAGGGATACCTGCGTAATCTTTGTGTTATCTAGGTTAAAAATATGATGATCGCTATGCTAAATCTGCTATTTATTTATAGATTTATAGTCTATGACTTTTAAGACAAAAGAAAGCCGTTTACTACTCATTCTGGGTAGCTTTTTTGTAGCAAACGCTATATTATCAGAGTTTATTGGTGTTAAATTGTTCAGTGTTGAAGAAACGCTGGGTTTTAAAAAGTTCGATATAAATTTATTAGGTGTTCCACATCTATCCTTTGTAATGTCGGCAGGGGTATTAACCTGGCCAATCATTTTTATTATGACGGATATTATAAATGAATATTTTGGTGTTAAACAGGTCCGGTTCTTATCCATTCTTACCGCCATATTAATTTCATTTGCCTTTCTTGTAGTTTGGGGATCTATGCATTTAACTGCTGCCGATTTTTGGGTGCATCAAAATATAAATGGCGAAGACCTTAATATGAATAATGCCTTTGCAGGGATATTCGGACAAGGGATGTGGATCATTGTAGGATCGATTACTGCCTTTATTATCGGCCAAATGGTTGATGTAATGATATTTCATAAAATTAAGAGAATAACAGGGGAGCGGGCGCTTTGGTTACGTGCTACAGGCTCTACTTTGGTCTCTCAGTTTATTGATAGCTTTGTGGTTATATTTATTGCATTTTATATAAACCCTCAATATCATTATAGCTGGCAACAGGTTTTCGCCATTGGCTTAGTAGGCTATACCTATAAGTTTGTAGTTGCCATTTTAATGACCCCTATTTTGTATATTGTACATGCCATAATTGATGGTTACTTAGGAAAAGACCTTGCACATAAGCTAATCAAAATGGCTGGCAGAGGATAAATATTTAAAACAACACAATAACCAAATACATCCGATTTATGAGAAACATTTTAATACTCTTTGCTGTGCTTTCATTATTTTCATGTACCAACAAAGATGGAAGCAAAAAAGATTCAGATCTTGATATTCATGGCACCTGGCAGTTATTATCGGCTACAACCATTGAAAATGGAACAAGTCAGACTACAGATTTTTCGGGCAAGTTGAAAATGATCAAAATTATTAATGGTACACATTTTGCATTTTTAAAGCATAGTCTTAATCCAAAGGACACAAGCAGTTTTGATGCGGGAGGAGGAAGTTTTGTGTTAAATAAGGATGATTATACCGAACACCTCGAATATTACAAAGATAAAAACTGGGAAGGCAAGACTTTTAAGTTTAAACTCGTCATTAATAAAGATACTTTGATTCAGAAAGGTGTTGAAAAGGTAGAAAAAGCAGGAGTAGACCGGGTGATTATCGAGAAATACATTAAGGTAAAGTAATAGCCTAAACGTTTTATCTGCTCCCTTTATCAGCTTGAAGTTTTCCAACTTACATACATTATTTAGAATAGAGGATTTGTTCTTAAAACTATCATTTCGTTGTTTTATTTTAAAACATGTTGTATATTTGTGGTTATGGGAAACGAACTATCAAAAAAGGAAATTGGCGAACGAATAGCTAACCTACGTTTAAGAAAAGGTTTCTCGCAAGAAGATTTAGCAAAAAGTATTGCGATTTCAAGACCATCTTTAACCCAGATAGAATTGGGGAATAGAGTAGTTAGTCTTAGTGAGATGCAAAAACTCTCGATGGTGCTGGGCTTTTCTTTGGATGATTTTATGACCAAAGATTTTCTGGCCAATCAGAGTTTAGAACCATCCAATGAAATACACGAAGAGATTGTTGAAGAGCGTATTTCTGTTCCAACCTTAAATATAAATAAGTTTAAAAATGTTTTGCTTTATATTTTGGAGCGCTGCGCTGGCAAGCCTAATGTTGGAGAAACCGTTCTGTATAAATTGCTTTATTTTTCTGATTTTAACTACTACGAGTTATATGAAGAGCATTTAACAGGGGCGAAGTACAAAAAGTTGCCCTATGGTCCTGTCCCCCAAAAATTAGATTCCATTATCAATCAAATGATAGACGCAAATCAGCTTCAACGAATTAAGACAGAATTCAGAGGCTATCCACAAAAGCGCTATTTACCACTCGAAAAAGCCGATTTAACTGTACTTAAAGCAAGTGAAAAAGATGTTATAGATAAGGTTATCGAACAAATGAGCGATTGGTCGGCTACAGCGATAAGCGATTATTCGCATAAAGATTTACCTTGGGAAGTTACAGAAGAAGGCAAGGATATTAGTTATAATTTAGCTTTCTATCGGGAACTACCTTATTCTGTTCGAGTTTATGATGAAGAAGAAAATAATTAATTATGCTCTTTGAATCAATAGAAGAGTTTAATAAGGATATTAAAAAGCTTTTAAAGCGATATCGTAGTTTGCAATCTGATTTGGAAGATGTAAAGATCATTTTGAGGGTAAAGCCTGATGAGCGCAATCCTTTTAGTTTTCGTATTGATAATTTAGGTATTACCACATGTGTAATTAAAATTAAAAAATTACCTGCGATAGTTTAAAAGGCCGGGGAGCGAACTCTGGTTTGAGGTTAATTTATGCATACTTTGTCGAAGAGAAAAAGATAATCTTCATTGAACTTTACCATAAAAACGATAAGGAAAATGAAGATAGGCAACGTATTGTAGAAAATTTTAAATAACGCAAAAGGTCGGACTCGCTCCGACCTTTGTACTTAACAACAAAACAAATAAAAAAATTAACCTTAAAAATAAGTTATAGGCTTGCCAATTCCTCGGCAAAAACATTTTCACTCAATTGCTCTTGTTTGTAAATCTGTCTGCCTGTGTAAGCCACAAAAACAGATTCATCCAAAAGCAAGTCGCGGTTTTTAATTAAACTTTGTAGCTTAACAGTACCAACCACATATTTATAGCTGCTTGCAGCATAACGTTCGCTGATGTTGTCAAATTCCAATAGGGTAATCAGATCTTCATCGGCATAACGCAGATAGATTTCCAACAGAATATCTTCAGTATGTTTTACACCGTTTTCTGAGTGGTATTTTTTGTATTCATAACGGTAATCGTAACGTAAGGCGGCAATGTCTGAAAGTACAGCGGCACCGGTAGGATGGCCACCCGCACCTTTACCATAGAAAAACTGCTTATCAGCAAAAGCCGCCTGAACGGCAACTGCATTATATTCGTTCTCCACATTGTAAAGAAAATCATCCTTTGCTACCAGTTTCGGCAGTACATAAGTCACAATATCTTTTGTGTTTACCTTACGTGCAGTAGGAACCAACTTAATTTTAAAGTTTTTCTCACGTGCATATTTAATGTCATGGTTAGAAAGGTTCTGAATACCAATGTTTAAAATGGCATCAGGATTTACAAATAAACCATAAGCGTGTGCTGTAGCAATGGCCAGTTTATATTTTGGATCGTAACCTCCCACGTCTAAAATCGGATCGGTTTCCGCGAAACCTAAGTCCTGTGCTTCTTTTAATGCCGAATCGTAACTTTGGTTTTCGTTAAATATTTTCGACAGTATGTAATTGGACGAGCCATTAAAAATTCCACTCAAAGCATGGAATAATTCATTATCGTAGTATTCTTCTAAATTGCGGATAATTGGAATACTGCCACAAACAGCGCCTTCATACAATAAAGAAGTACCATGCTCTTGCTGTAAATCTACCAGTTCTTTCAAATGCGTGGCGATCATTTTTTTATTGGCAGAAACTACATTTTTACCGTTTTTTAATGCTGTAGTTACAATTTCATAAGCCGCATCTGCATCATTAATTAATTCTACAATCGTATTGATCTCTGTATTGTTCAGTATTTCGTTGCGATCAGTAGTAAAAAGATCTTTATTAAGGGTACGTTTCTTTCTTGGGTCTTTTATCGCAATTTTAATGATCTCCAGGTTTAAGTTCTGGCTTTGGATGATATCCAATAAACCTTGTCCTACAACGCCGAAACCAAATAAACCGATTTTTAAATTCTTACTCATTATTTTAGACTTGATTACACAGATAAACAGATTACACTGATTAACTATATTTATTTTATATTATTTTTTGTTGATTTGATGGTACAGATATTAGCTGTTCTCTTTATTTTTCACCCTAAACCCTAAACCCTAACCTTCTACCTTTCTAAGCGGTATGCTGTAATTGGATGATTTTTTTGTTACGGCTTTCTTTAATGAAATTTCCGATTACGTTAGTCAAGGCATCAGTTTCGATCAAAAATCCATCATGTCCATAATCCGAATGCAAGGCGCTAAATTCTGCTCCCGGAATATGATCGGCCAGATATTTTTGCTCTGACAGCGGAAACAATACATCGTTTTCTATTCCAATTACCAAGGTATTCGCCGTAATTAATTTTAGTGCATCGGCAATACTTTTACGGTTGCGGCCCACGTTATGGCTGTCCATTGCTTTGGTTAAATAATAATAACTATAAGCATTAAAGCGATTAATCAGTTTCTCTCCCTGATAATTCTGGTAAGAAGACGATCTGAAATTATCTGTCTTATCGTTTACACTTTCAACCTGTGTACTGCCATAAGCGCTGTAGGTTCTATAACTTAAAAGTGCAATGCTACGGGCTGTTTTTAAACCTTTACTGCCACCGTTTGGTTGGTTAGCATAAAAAGTTCTATCGGTAGTAATGGCCAAACGCTGACTTTCGTTAAAAGCAATTCCCCAGGGAGAATGCGCCGCATTGGTAGCAATTAAAATCAGGTTTTCAATTTTATTCGGTTCCGAAATACTCCACTCAACAGCTTGTTGCCCGCCTAAAGAACCACCTATTAATAATTTAATATAATCAATCCCTAAATGCGAAGCTAATAACTGGTGTGCCGATACTAAATCGCGGATGGTAAATTGTGGAAACGAAAGGTAATAAGGTAAGCCAGTTACCGGATTGGTGCTCAACGGGTTTGTGCTGCCATAATGCGAACCCAAAACATTGGCACAAACGATATAATGTTCTTCTGGATTGAACAAAGCATTTTCTCCAAATAAACCTTCCCACCATTCAAAAACATCAGCATTGGCGGTTAGTGCATGGCAAACCCAAATCACATTATCTTTATTTGCATTTAATTTGCCA
Organism: Pedobacter sp. W3I1; assembly: GCF_030816015.1. NCBI lineage: Bacteria > Pseudomonadati > Bacteroidota > Sphingobacteriia > Sphingobacteriales > Sphingobacteriaceae > Pedobacter > Pedobacter sp. W3I1. Next base: position 3,505,577 of record NZ_JAUSXN010000001.1, on the reverse strand, counting down.
TAAGTTTGATAAGCAATTTGCAGATTGCGGATTTTTTTTCCGCTCTCTAGTTTGAACTGTTTATTATAATGATATGTTGCTCCTAAATCCCCTGAAGGCGACTTTGAAGTGCTATCGTTTTTACTGTTATGCATTTTGTAATGATGTTGTGGTTTTAAAAAGCCCCTAAAGGGGTTTAGGCTTGTAAATGCTCTGTTGGAACTGTAGCATTAATTGTCGCAAATGCTTGTTCGAAATCGGCTTTAATATCATCAATATGCTCAATGCCTACCGAAACCCTTAATGCATTTGGTTTTACCCCTGCGGCTAATTGTTCTGTTTCGCTTAATTGCTGATGTGTGGTGGCTGAAGGCTGAATAATCAGCGTTTTTGCATCGCCAACGTTAGCCAGGTGCGACACCAGTTTTAAACTATCAATCACCTGCGAAGCATTTTCTTTGCTTCCTTCTAATTCGAATGATAATACAGCACCAAAACCGTTGCTTAGATATTTTTTAGCCAGATTATTGTATTTACTGCTAGCAAGGCCAGGATAATGTACCTCCTTAACTAAAGGGTGGTTTTCTAACCAGGTTGCTAATTCTAATGCATTATCTACATGGCGTTGAACGCGGAGTGATAAAGTTTCTAATCCTTGCAATAAAAGGAATGAATTGAAAGGCGATAGGGCAGGTCCCAAATCTCTTAATCCCTCCACACGGGCACGGATAATAAACTGGATATTCCCGAATGGTCCACCGATGCCGAAAACATCGCTGAAAACCAAACCATGGTAACCTTCTGATGGCTCAGAGAATTGAGGGAATTTACCATTGCCCCAATTGTAGTTTCCACCATCAACAATAACCCCACCAATGCTTGTTCCATGACCGCCGATCCACTTTGTTGCAGACTCGACAACTATGTTGGCACCATGTTCTAATGGCTTAAATAAATAACCTCCCGCACCAAAAGTATTGTCGACTATTAAAGGTAGATCATATTTTTTTGCAATTGCGGCAATTTTTTCGAAATCAGGTACACTAAACGCCGGGTTGCCAATGGTTTCTAAAAAGATTGCTTTTGTTTTATCGGTAATTTTATTTTCAAATTCTTCAGGTACATCAGGATTTGCGAAATCTACGTGTATCCCCAAACGTTTAAAAGCTACTTTAAACTGGTTATACGTTCCGCCGTAAATGTGAGAGGAAGAAACGATGCTGTCGCCAGCTTCTAATATATTGTTTAACGCTATAAATTGAGCTGCTTGCCCTGATGCCACTGCCAAAGCAGCTACACCACCTTCTAAAGCGGCAATACGTTTTTCGAAAACATCATTTGTAGGATTCATAATCCTGGTATAGATATTCCCAAATTCTTTTAGCGCAAATAAATTGGCACCGTGTTCTGCATTTTTAAAACCATAAGAAGTGGTTTGGTAAATAGGAACAGCCCTTGAACCTGTTGTTGGATCTATTTCCTGGCCAGCGTGTAATTGTAAAGTTTCAAATTTATATGATGTTGACATGATTTCTATTTTTTTAGTTGATGTGATGAGATAGCAGAGATTAAGAGAATCTTAAACCTAACAGGGCGTATCCCGATTTCCCGGGACCTTCCAATTTGAAAAGAAACAAAAAAGGAAGATTTTTAAATTACTGTATGCAACAGCACATACAAGTAATCGCACGCATATCGCAACAAATAAAAGAAATAGAAGCTCTTTCTACCTTTTTAAGGTTTGCACTGGGTTCGCTTAGCGATTGAAGATTTAATGTTTTCATCAGTTCTAATTTATATCTCCAAATAACACCATGTTATCCGGTCAGGAATTGGCACCTTCTCTTTCTGAGGGTTGCCAGTGGGTCATCGAGCCAGTCTCTCGCCACTTCTTTATAAATCAACCTGTGAAGATTGACTTTTATTTAGCTTTCTACCAAATAATATTTCAAATGTCTGAATTTAATTTTAATCCACAAAATAAAATTTCGAATTTACATTAACTAGTTGAAAATGAATGGAGTATTTTTATGATGGCATAACAAACTTAACTTTTAATATAAAATTTACGCTTAAAATTCTAAGTTTGTTTTCCTATCTAAATTTAATCATGATGAAAAATACAAAAGTTCTCTGTTTAAGCCTGCTATTAACTATAGTGTGTTTAAGCAATGCAAACGCGCAATTTGGAGGTTTAAAAGACAAATTATTAAAAGTTGGCACCGCTCAGGGTGCTAAAGCTTTAGGCGTAGATAAATTTTTAAAACAGCCCGCTGCCATTACCACCAGCTTTGAAGATGTAAATAGAGAAGGCGAAAAGCTGCCAGATTTTATTAATTCTTTAAATTTAAAAGCCCAGCCATTATATTTATTGCCTAAAAATCCAGAGGGTGGTTTTTTGCTTTGCGAAGGTTTGTACGAAATGACCAATAAAAGCTACTGCTTAAAAGCCGGAACTTTTGCTCCATCAAAAGGTGACGGTTATATGTTTGCACCCGTTTTGGGACCGAAAGAAGAAATCGTGGTTTCTATACTGAAAAGCGCAGAAAAACATTCGGATGTAGAACAACACGATATTCAGGTGTTGTTATGGACCATTATTGCCAGAACAAAATTTGCCGATTTTAACGGACAGGTTAAACTTACTGCAGTAAAATTATTAACGCCAAAACAACTTACGCAATTAGAAGGTGGTGCTTTAGGAGTTTTACCTTTCGATATAATGGAAAAAGCTAAAGACCAATTGCCTGCAGGTGTAAGGGCCGTTTTTGAGGCAGAAAATAATATCCGCCAGCTGGTAGCTTCTGGAAATTACACTTATGCCGACATGGAAAAATATGCTATTATAGCAGGTATGGCTCCTCCAAGAAGCGATGTACCGAGCGGTATCTGGACCAAACACCCTGATGGTTATTATGTGCGTTATTTTCCTTCAGGTTATTCCATTACCAAAGTACAGGTATATGTACCAAAAGAATTATTAGCTAATGGAACTAAACTGATTTATGATGCTGCCGGTGATATTGCCTGCCCAGCCAATACAGGATCACAACGTTTAGCGCAAACGAATGAGCCGCTGGAAGCAAATTATTCAGCTAAGTTGACTACGATCTGTAATCCTAAATAAGATTTTAAATTGGTTGTCGTCATTCCCAACTTGATTGGGAATCCTAATGCAATAACGCTTTAAGATTCCCACCTGCGTGGGAATGACGATCATTCTTTTCTGAATTTCTTGTATAAAACCTATAAGGTCTCTAAGACCTTGTAGGTTTTATATTTTAACCCAACGCCTGTGCTAAATCAGCAATAATATCATCTACATGCTCTAAACCTACAGAGATACGGAGTAAATTTTTAGGCGTTTTACTATCAGGGCCTTCAACTGAATAACGGTGCTCAATCAAACTCTCTACGCCGCCTAAACTGGTGGCCTGAGCAAATAACTGAACTTTATTGACCACTTTATGGGCAGCCTCAACATCACCTTTAACCAGGAACGACATCATCCCGCCATAATCTTTCATTTGTTTTTTTGCAATGTCATGCTGTGGGTGACTTTCTAACCCTGGGTAAAAAACGGCTTCAACATTCGGATGTTTGTTTAAATAACCCGCTATAATTTTTCCATTTTCGCAATGGCCTTTCATGCGATAGGCCAGGGTTTTAATGCTTCTGGTTAATAGGAAACAATCGAAAGGGGAAGGAACCGCACCACCGGTTTGCTGGATATTTTTGATTTTCTCCCACAGCTCATCTTTTTTGGCTGTTATTAAAATTCCGCCCAGCACATCGCTATGACCGCCCAGGTATTTAGTACTGCTATGCATTACAATATCAGCGCCTAATAAAACCGGATTTTGTAAAACAGGAGAAGCAAAGGTGCTGTCGCAGACCAAGGTGATGTTTTTAGCTTTAGCTATTTTGGCAATCTCTTCGATATCTGTAACCTTTAATAACGGGTTGGATGGGGTTTCAATCCAGATCAGTTTGGTATTGGGCTTAATGCTCGATTGTATCAGGTTTAAATCAGTTTGGTCAATAAAATCAAATTCCAAACTATCGTTAAAAATAGTAAGCAACTGTTTTTTAATTCCCCAGTACATATCATCCGGTGCAATAATGTGGCTGCCGGGTTTCAACGCCTGAAATAAAACCATTCCACAGGTATTTCCAGAAGAAAAAGCTGCTGCATCTTCGCCATATTCTAATTTGGCTACAGTGTTTTCTAAAGCAGACCGGTTTGGATTGCTTACCCTGCTATACATATGCCCTCCGGGATAACCCCCGTCTTCATCGCGAAAAAAAGTGGTTGATAAATTAATAGGAGGAGTGACATCGCCTGTAGTGCTTTTTACAAGATTAGAAGCGTGAATAGCAAGGGTTTCTGGTTTCATAAAATTTGATGTTTATCGAAATAATATCGGGATGCAATTTAATAATTTGGCGCTAATTTAAGGTTCGTAATGGTTTTGGCAAGATTTATGTAACAACTTTGACGAAATTTAAATTAAACAAAAATGAAAAGATTATTTATAGCTATCGCAATAGCATGTTCTACTTTAGTAATGTTACAAAGTTGTAATACTGCAAAAAGAGTAACTGCAGGTGTAACAGGTAGCAGAGGTACAGTTGTTCGCGAATGGGTAGTGAGCAATGTAGCTTTAGAAGGATTGCCTGATGGCGCTGTTCAAGGATTGTTTGGAGAGAAATCTTATAAATGTTTCCAGGGAAGTACATGGAATTTAACTAATAGTGGTAATGGTTCTTATACCTTGCCTGCATCGAGTACTTGTGGTTCGGTAATGCAGACTATTTTCTGGTCGGCAGCCCCTAAAGATCAAACGTTCCAGTTTAAGAAAATATTTGAAGGCGATAAAGCTAAAAACGTAACAGAAGGTTACCGTTTAGTATTAACTGATCTTTCCAGCACACAAATGATCTTGAAATCGCCGATCGAATTTGGTGGCAAAACTGCAAACATCGTTTTAACGTTTGTACCTGCAGCAAGATAATAGATAAAAATATCAACCTGTGAAAAACATATAAAGCACTTCTGAAAAGAGGTGCTTTTTTTTGTAACCGTTGCTGATTTATTTAATTGATAGTTTTCTCTAAAGTGTCGTCATTTCGAGCGAAGTGCAACGAAGTCGAGAAACCTACAAAGATAGATCTCTCCATTCCACTGCGTTCCAGTCGAGATGACGATTTTCGTTGTGGTTTTTTCTTGATATGTCACTCTGAGGGATAATTTATTAAATAAAATCAATATGAATAACAGAAGAATTAAGAGAAATAAATCTCCTCAAAGTGTCGTCATTTCGAGCGGAGTGCAACGCAGCCGAGAAATCTATCTTCCAATTTAATTTGGCTCATAGATCTCTCCACTCCGCGTTGCTTCGGTCGAGATGACGAACCTCTCTCTTGGAATCTGTCATTGATAGCTTAGTCGAAGGATTGCCACGGAAACACGGATTTACGCGGAGGTTTGGCGTTTGTTTTTTCCGTGACTTCCGTGTTTCCGTGACTAATATTAACACCTACAGCTAAGCTTAGATAAAAAAGCAATCAACATCTGTGTTTATCAGTGTTCATCTGTGGTTAATAATCAAGAACAACATTCAAAAATCGCGGTTTGTTACAAGAAAATGATTTTCAAATCGGCTCATTATTGTATTTTTGTTCAAAATAAATCAGGAATGAATACAACTGAGCAAGTTGAAAAAATATTAGCTGATACCAATTTATCAACTGAATTACAAAACATAGCACACAAAGTTCTTCTCGGAGAGCGTATTACCTTTGATGAAGGTGTTTATCTGTATGAACATGCTGAATTAGGTTACCTTGGTGTTCTCGCAAATTTTATCCGGGAACAAAAACACGGTGATAAAACTTATTTCAACCGGAATTTCCATTTAGAACCAACCAATCTTTGTGTTTACGACTGCAAATTTTGCTCGTACTCCCGTTTAATCAAACAAAAGGAAGAAGGCTGGGCCTTAACTATGGAGCAAATGCTCGATATCGTTAAAAAATATGATGGTGAGCCTGTAACTGAGGTGCATATTGTGGGTGGAGTACTTCCTCAATATGATGTTGCCTTTTATTCTGCTTTATTTACCGCAATTAAACAGCATCGCCCTGATTTGCACGTGAAAGCATTAACGCCGGTTGAGTATCATTATATTTTTAAGAAGGCTAAAATTGATTATGCAACAGGTATGCGTTTGATGAAAGAAGCTGGATTAGAATCGATACCAGGCGGAGGGGCAGAGATTTTTCACCCTGAAATCAGAGAACAGATTGCTAAAGATAAATGTACAGGCCAGCAATGGTTAGATATACATGAAGAATGGCATAAACTAGGTATGCGCAGTAATGCGACAATGCTTTACGGACACATCGAAAAATATTGGCACCGGGTAGATCACATGGAAAAATTACGTGATTTACAGGATCGTACCGGTGGTTTTCAGACTTTTATTCCGCTAAAATTCAGAAATCAGCATAACCAGATGAGTAATGTGCCTGAAACTTCAGTAATTGAAGACTTAAGAAATTATGCCATTGCCCGTATTTATATGGATAACTTCGACCACATTAAGGCTTATTGGGCAATGATCAGTCGCGAAACAGCTCAGTTATCATTAAATTATGGTGTTGACGATATTGACGGTACTTTAGATGATACCACCAAAATATATTCTATGGCTGGGGCTGAAGAGCAAACGCCTGCAATGAGCACTAAAGAACTGGTGAATTTGATTAAACAGGTAGGAAGAAAAGCAATAGAGCGCGATACTTTATATAATGTGGTTACTGATTTTGAGAACGTAGTTTTTGAAGAAGAAAAGAAACCGCAATATTATAAGTTACCGGTAGTGAATTAATGAGGGAATGACTTAATGATAGAGTGAGTGAATGCTTAGGATAATGGATGTTAGATTTACATTCAATCATTCAAAATTCACTCATTCAATAACTTAATAAATGAAGGAAATATACATCATACGCCACGGCGAAACGGAACTCAATAGACAAGGCATAGTACAGGGCAGAGGTATAAATTCTGACTTAAATGATTTAGGCAGGTCACAGGCGGAGGCTTTTTACCAAAAGTATAAAGATGTTCCTTTTGATAAGATTTACACTTCTGATTTAAAACGTACCTGGCAAACCGTTCAAAAATTTATAGATGCTGATTTACCCTGGGAAAAACTTTCGGGGCTGGATGAATTGGCTTGGGGCGTTTGGGAAGGACAACCGAATACGGAGGACGCACGTGATGCTTTCCGAGAGATGTTGCAAAACTGGCAGGATGGAAATTACACGGCTCATTTCGAAGGTGGTGAAAGTGTTCAGGATGTTTACGAACGTTTAAAACACCCCATGAAAGTTTTAATGACCAGACCTGAAGAAAAAACAGTTTTACTTTGTATGCACGGCAGGGCAATGCGTGTTTTCTTATGCTTGCTACTGGATAAACCACTCAGCGAAATGACTGAATTTCCGCATCAGAATACCGTGCTTTATAAGATGGGTTTTGAGGATGGAAAGTTTAGCGTTCTGGAATTTAACAGTGCCGTTCATTTGGACGGTTTAGTGATTGGATAAGTCCAAGATAATTCGTCATCCTGAACTTGTTTCAGGATCTGTTGGCACGATAAAAAAGATTTATATAATGGTTCGTGAGGACTCAAACCATGGCTAATAAATGGTTTTCGAACATGGAAAATTTACGGTGCTCGAATTTAACAGTGCAGTGCACTAGACGGTTTAGTAATTGAATAATACGCTTAACGCCAAACGCGAAGCGCAAAACATAACACCTTGAATAAGATTAAAATATCGGCTGTTGCTTACACCAATACCAAAGCTTTTATATACGGATTAGAACATTCGGATATTATAAATAAAATTGATTTAAGTTTAGACATCCCTTCAGATTGCGCAGCTAAAGTGATTAACGGTCAGGTTGATATCGGTTTGATGCCTGTTGCTGCCATTCCTTTGGTCCCTAATGCCAATATTGTTGCCGATTATTGTATTGGAAGTGATGGTGGGGTAAACTCTGTGTTCATTTTTAGTGAAGTTCCCGCCCGGGAAATTAAAACGGTAAGATTGGATACCCACTCGCGTACATCGAACAATTTGGCTAAAGTATTGCTTAAGTTCCATTGGAAAAAGGAAGTTGAATTTACTACTGATCCAAATGCAAAAACGGATGCTTTTGTTTTAATCGGTGATCGAACCTTTGGCAAAAAAGACGATTTCGCTTACGCCTACGACATGGGTGAGGAATGGAAAAATTTTACCGGGTTGCCATTTATGTATGCGGCCTGGGTAGCCAACAAAGAAATCTCACAGGAATTTAAAGACGAATTTAATGCAGCTTTAAAATTCGGACTGGAGCATAGAAAAGAAGTTTTAGCGGAATTGCCTGAAAGTACTAATTTCGATCTCGAAGATTATTTATACCATAGGCTTCAATTCGATGTTACCGATGATCGGAAAAAAGCATTGAATCTGTTTTTGGGGTATATAGAGCAGTTATAAAATTAGAATCGCTTTTTACAAAACCAAACCCTAAATTAGCGTAAAAACGAATTTCGTAATGTTTAATGAACTGAAAATTATTCCTGTTGAATTGCTAGAGTCTTATTACGAACTAGTAGACAGTGATTTAGGTTCGAAGTTTGAAAATTTAAAGGACGCAGATATTTCGACCGAATCTTTTAATTTTTACACTTCAGTATCGGCGATCACATCGTCGCGGATAGAGGGTGAGCAAATGGAGGTAGATAGTTATATTAAACATAAGATGTTAAATATAGATTATCAACCTGATTTAGTTCAAAAACCAAATGATTTATACAATGCTTATATATTTGCTCAGCAAAATAATCTAACCAACAAAAACTTTTTAAACAGCCATAAATTAATAACCAAACATTTATTGCCAGCAAATAAACAGGGTACTTACCGTAAAGGTAATATGTTGGTAATGGAACATAAAACAGGAAGAATACAGTACGAAGCTGCAGCTGGAACTGAGGTTGATAATCTTTCTAAAATTTTATGGGAAGACATTCAAAAACTCGTTATTGCGGATCTAGATCATCAGCAGGTTTTCTATTTTGCTTCTTTTATCCATGTTATATTTGTTAATATCCACCCTTTTGAAGATGGTAATGGAAGGGCAGGTAGGTTATTGGAAAAGTGGTTCCTGGCTCAGAAACTTGGAAAAAAGGCTTGGTATTTACAAAGTGAACTAAACTATTATTCTAATATTAGTGAATATTATAGAAATCTTAATCGATTAGGTGTCTTTTTTGAAGAACTTGATTATAAAAAGGCTATTCCATTCTTGTTGATGTTGCCAAAAGCACTATAGTTGTTTATGATTAAACAGATCAAAAGGAAGAAATGCCTTGCAGCATATCCGATATTTCCGCAAAGAAATTATAATGAGGATATTGAAGATTACGATTATTTCTATCCGGACACTTTTTCCAGTTACATTTTGATATTAAAATCGAAAAGCTATAAAAAGCATCTTAAGAATTTGGGAAAAGAAATGTCCAGCCTTTGTACTGCTTTGAAATCGGGTACTCTTATTTTTCTTGGCGACGAAAAATTAGCATGGCGGTTTCGTGAAGGAAAATATAAAAACTTCAAAAAGGGAATGAAATATCTTGCAAATGAAGGTATTAAGAAAATCTTCGCTGGTGGTTTAGTAGTTGGCGAAGGTAGTATGGTTCAATTCATTAAACACCTTGCTAATCTGATAGCCATAAATGGACTTATACCGTACGTTCACTTTACTGATGAAGCTCAAAACATTGTAGCCTCAATTTGCAAATACGGAAATGTTCATGTAAGTGTAAGGAACGAGGATAGCAATAATTTGTTTAAGAATGTCGTATCAAATACCAGATTTGAATTTTTAGAGGGAAAATGTTATTCCCACTTCGAGATTAAAGGCAGAAAATCAGCAATGCATTAAAATAACAAAAAAGCAATCATTCCGATTGCTTTTTTTTTTTAACTATTCCGTCGGATAGACCCTGAAATAAATTACCTTGGTGAGCTCGCCAGGGCTCGGTTCAGGGTGACGTCCAAGGTTAGTGGGTTTTCATTTTCCCAGCCACCTTTTCGAGTGTGCTTTTTAGCTTGGTTAAAGCACCTGTAATGGCTAAATCGTAGGTATTCCCCATATTAGTGACCGCAATAGGGTCTTTTCCGGTAATTCTAGCCTCTAACAAACATCTTTTGTCGTCTAAGCCATCCTTACTGCCGTTTTCATCAGATAAATGAACCTCCAGACGTGTGATTAAATCGCTATATCTGCTTAAGCCTTCATTTAATTGTGTTTGAATTTTTTCATCGTATTCCTGGTGTATGGTTAAGTTTTTGTCGGTATTCAGTTGGATCGTCATAATTAAATTATTAAGTTGAATTTATACTAATGTAACAGTTATAGAGGCAAAACGTTTTAAAATTACTGTTAATTTTAGTTAATAGGTTCAAGGTATAATTGTTTCCCCCAAAGTTGTAAATCTACTGCAGGCATATAAGGATTTTCAAAAAGCTCATCAATTTCCAGCTTTATCTTCTCAATCGCTTTGGCATCTGTTGTTCTGATTCGGGTTTCATGGTTAAACTGAGTTCCGCTTTGGGTAAAGTTTAATGATCCCATATAGGCTATTTGATCATCGATTAAATATATTTTACTGTGAATTAAAGATGTTTTCTCATTAGACATATATACTTTGAAAGGAAATAGCTGTGTATAGCTGTAAGAATAAATCTGAAGGTTTTTTATTTTAGTCTTGTAAAAACTTCGTATTAAAAAAAGAACAACAATGGGTACAAAAACAAGAAATACTTTAAGGTCTCTGAAATAATAGGCCAACGCAATCAATAAAGCTATTAAACCATAGCTGATGCGTGAAAGTGTTTCTGCAAACTTAATCCACTTATTCCTGACTATTTGCTTGTTAAAATCAGTATTGCGTTTTTGAATAATGAGTTTATAGATATTTCTTTCACGATCACCATAAAAATCTTCGATATTGTTTGTTGTAATTAACTTAACATTAATATTTTTATTTTTTAAATATATCAACTCCAAAATCAAGTCTGGTGATAAGTAAGGAGATATGATTTTGACAGAATGTTTAGCATTATTCATGTCATCCATTAGCTTTTTGCCTGCTCCCTTTCCAATGTAAATATCACAAAGTGCATTATTGTAAAACATGTTTAAAATATTGAGTTTCTATTTTTAATCTATTTCTATTATTCAGTTACATTTATGATTAAGTTAAGGTTTTTTCTTAAATAAGCATTTTTATAAAGCCTACTTTGTGCCTAAACCTGGTAGGGAACACGAGTGCAACGAAGTAAAGCGGATAACAGGACTGCGCAACCCGAAATGAACAGAACCCTTCCTTTTCAAATAATGTTTAACCGTTGAAGAAAGAAAACTATTATGCAGTTGGTTTTAAGCAGACTTTTGTGCCTAAACCTGGTAGGAGCGAACACGAGTGCAACGAAGTAAAGCGGATAACAGGACTGGATAACCCGAAATGCTCAGAACCCTTCATTTTCAAATAATGGTTAACTGTAGAGTAATGGTTAACTGTTTAAATTGTATAAACTGGTTAACTGTCATCCCCTCAATTAACCGATTTAAACAATTAACCGGTTAAACAACTATTTTTTTTAACTTTTCAACAAAACAGCCGTAGAATGCTTATTCGTGTTATCTTTATGGCTTTTGTAAATTAATTTCAGTTTTGGCTAAAGACACAAATAAAGAAACCCCGTTAATGCAGCAATACAACGCGATTAAAGCGAAGTATCCGGGCGCACTTTTACTATTTAGGGTTGGCGATTTTTATGAAACCTTTGGCGAAGATGCCATTAAAACGGCACAGATTTTAGGCATCGTATTAACCAGAAGAGGTACTGGCCCTAATGGCGGTGCTTTAGAACTGGCTGGTTTTCCGCATCATTCTTTGGATAACTATTTATCGAAACTGGTGAGGGCAGGACAACGCGTAGCCATATGCGATCAGCTCGAAGACCCTAAAACCACAAAAACCATTGTTAAACGCGGTGTAACCGAATTGGTTACACCTGGCGTAGCTTACGGTGATAATATTGTAAACCAAAAATCGAACAATTTCCTGGCCTGTGTTTTCTTTGATAAAACGCAATTGGGCGTTTCATTTTTAGATATATCAACAGGTGAATTTCTAATTGCGCAAGGTAACAGCGATTATATTGATAAACTTTTGCAGGGCTTTAAGCCAACAGAGGTTATTTTTCAGAAATCGAAGCGACAGGCGTTTACCGAGCACTTCGGCGACCGTTTTTACACTTTTGGTTTAGATGAATGGCCTTTTACAAGTGATTTTGGAAACGAAACCCTGATGAAACACTTTGAGGTTTCCTCTTTAAAAGGTTTTGGTGTAGAGCGTTTGCAGAGCGGAATTGTAGCTGCAGGTGTTATTTTACACTATCTGGGCGAAACCGAGCACCGTAATCTACAACACATCAGCTCGATAGGCCGTATTGAAGAAGACCGTTACATGTGGTTAGACCGTTTCACCATCCGTAACCTTGAATTGGTGAATTCGCCTAACGACAATGCGGTAACCTTGTTCGATATTCTGGATCATACCTGTACCCCAATGGGTGCGCGTTTGTTGCAGAAGTGGATCATCATGCCATTAAAAGAATTGAAACCCATCCAGGAACGCCTTGGAATGGTGGAGTATTTTGTAAAACATGAAGAACTGCAGGGCGAATTTTTAAATAACATTAAACAGATTGGTGATTTAGAACGATTGATTTCTAAAGTAGGTCTGCAACGTGTGGGCCCCAGAGAATTGGTTGCTTTAAAACGTGCACTATATCATATTGAAGCGGTTAAAAAATTGGCTGCCGATTCTAAAAATCCTTTCCTCATTAAGATAGCCGATCAATTGAATCCATGTTTGGCCATACGCGAAAGGATTGAAAGGGAATTACAGCCCGAGCCACCGGCATTGCTGATTAAAGGAAATGTAATTGCCGACGGAATTGATGAAGATCTAGATCGCTTGCGTAAAATAGCTTTCGGCGGTAAAGATTATCTGGTTCAGATACAAAAACGCGAAGCAGAGGCAACGGGAATACCATCGTTAAAAATTGCCTTCAATAATGTTTTTGGTTATTATTTGGAAGTTACCCATACGCATAAAGATAAAGTGCCTGAAGGCTGGATCCGTAAACAAACGCTGGTAAATGCCGAGCGTTACATTACACCAGAGCTTAAAGAATACGAAGATCAGATTTTAGGTGCCGAAGAAAAGATACAGGCCATTGAAATCCGGTTATATAATGAACTGATGTACGAAACCGCCAGTTACATTAAACCGATCCAACTTGATTCGTTTTTAATTGCACAGCTTGATTGTTTATTGTGTTTTGCACAGTTGGCAGTTAAGAACCACTATAACAAACCCAAAGTTACCGAAAATAAGGTGCTTGATATTAAAGGGGGCCGCCACCCGGTAATTGAAAAGCAATTGCCTGTGGGGCAGGAATACATTACAAACGATGTATACCTGGATACGGAGAGCCAACAGATTATTATGATTACCGGACCCAACATGGCGGGTAAGTCGGCTATTTTAAGGCAAACTGCGCTGATTGTATTGATGGCACAAATGGGGTCCTTCGTTCCTGCTAAAGATGCGGAAGTTGGAATTGTAGATAAGATTTTTACCCGTGTAGGAGCATCAGATAATATTTCTTCAGGAGAAAGTACGTTCATGGTCGAAATGAATGAAACAGCCAGTATCCTGAACAACATTTCTGATGATAGTTTAATTTTACTCGATGAGATTGGCCGCGGAACGAGCACCTACGATGGTATTTCAATCGCCTGGGCCATTGCCGAATTTTTGCATCAGCACCCAACAGCACGGCCAAAAACCTTATTTGCCACCCACTATCATGAGTTAAATGAACTGGCCAATACCATGCCGCGCATCAAAAATTTTAACGTATCGGTAAAGGAAATGACCAATAAGGTGATTTTTTTTAAGGAAACTGGTTCCTGGTGGCAGTGAACACAGTTTTGGTATACACGTAGCGAAAATGGCGGGTATGCCGACAAAATTAATTGGTCGCGCGAACGAGATATTAAAGAAACTGGAAATAGACCGGACAGAAGGGCAGAGCATTAAAGACAGCATTAAAAAGGTGCAGAACCAGGCTTATCAGTTGCAGATGTTCGCTATTGATGATCCTGTGCTGGTAAAAATCCGCGATACATTGAATAATTTGGATGTAAATGCATTAACGCCAGTAGAAGCTTTGTTAAAACTGGATGAAATACAACGATTGATTAAGAATTAAGAAAGGTGTAGGGTGTGGGGTTTAAGGCATAAGGTTTTAATCCCTCAACACCTAGCAACTAACGATACTGAAACTATGGAAAGAGCCGTAAACCCTAAATCTTACACCCTTAGCCTTAATAAAAATATTTTTTATATAATAGCACTCATGCTATTCCTATCGTCATGCGGTGCTCGAAAATACACCGTTAAAAGCGATACGAAAGCTTCGAGAGCGGCCGATGCAATGGCGAATTTACAAAGCAAACCGCTTTATCGTTTCATTACCGACTGGACTGGTGTAAAATATCGTTTTGGAGGTTTAGATAAAGGAGGGATTGATTGTTCTGGTTTTGCTTTTTTGTTGGAGAAAGAAATTTATGGGATTACACTTCCTCGTATTTCACGCGAGCAAGCCAATGTGGTGAAGCGTAAAAATATCGATAATTTAAAGGAAGGTGATTTGGTGTTTTTCTCTTTTGGCGGTAATGATGTAGATCACGTAGGGGTATACCTCAATAATGGCTTTTTCGTGCATGCAAGCACTACTCGCGGTGTAATTGTTGATGATTTAAACCTTCCTGCTTATCAACGTGTATTGGTTAAATCGGGATCGGTTAATTAGTTTTTTGCCCGTTGGTTGAAACCAACGGTAAGCTAAACCAAATTTTATAAAGTAAATTAGCCATAATCAAAGTTTTAAGCTATTTGTATAGCGGCTTTTTATAAAAGCACGGTTTTAGGTTAGCTAAACCTGACAGTAGCGAACACGAAGTGCAAGGGAGTAAAGCGGATGGCAGGGCTTTCGGAACCGATGAAAACTGAACCTTGCTTTTCAAGGTATAATAAACTAAATTGGTATTCATGCCTATCTCTCAGACACTCGCTTTGCTCAGAATGACAATAAAACAAAACCAAACAAATTTCGTTATCCATTTATGCGTATATTTTTTGTAATCTGCTTATCTTTAATTACTTATTCAGCTGCTGCGCAGGTAAAATTGCTCAGATTGGATGAGTTGGAGAAACGCATTGCCAATGGAAAAGACACCACTTTTGTCATCAATTTCTGGGCAACCTGGTGTTCGCCATGTGTGTCCGAGTTGCCGAATTTCGAGAAATTACGTTTAGCCAATTTAAATAAGCCGGTCAAGGTGCTTTTGGTGAGCCTGGATTTTAAATCAAAATTGCAAAAGGAAGTGATTCCATTTGTGCAGAACAATAAAATTAATGCGGAGGTATTTCTTTTAAACGAACCCGATCAGCAACAGTATATTGAACGGGTCGACAAAAAATGGTCGGGTGCTATTCCGGCTACATTATTTGTAAACAAGAAAGCCAGACGTTTTTATGAGAAAGAATTTACCGAAACTGAACTGAAAAATACTTTGTTAAACATAAAATAGATCGTTATGAAAAGATTGATTTTAATGACTTTTATGCTGATCTCGGGATTCGCATTTGCACAGACTGACGGTTATAAAGTTGGCGATGTAGTAAAAGATTTCTCGCTGAAAAACGTAAATAACAAAATGGTTGCCCTGGCCGATTACAAGGATGCAAAGGGATATATTGTTGTTTTTACTTGTAATACCTGCCCCGTGGCAAAAGCCTATCAAGCGCGTATTTCGGCTTTAAACGCTACTTATTCTGCTAAAGGTTACCCGGTGGTGGCTATTAATCCAAACGATGCCGGAGCCGTTCCGGACGAAAGTTTTCAAAAAATGCAGGCTTTGGCCTCAGAAAAGAAATTCAATTTCCCTTATTTATTAGATCCCGATCATGTGGTAACCAAACAGTTTGGTGCAACCAGAACACCACATGTATTTGTGCTGCATAAAACTGACAAAGGAAATGTGGTTGAATACATTGGCGCGATAGATAACGATCCGGAAGAAGCAAACAGTACAAAAATGGAGTACGTTAAAAATGCAGTTAACGAATTATCAGTTGGTAAAAAGCCTGCAATTGCATCAACTAAAGCTGTTGGCTGTGGGATAAAATGGAAAAAAGGATAAACAAGGAGATTATATCAAAATGTAGATTTGTTATCCAGTGGGTTAATTTATTAGATAAAAATCAATATAAATGACAGCGTGATTTTAGTGGATTGATAGGCTGCGAGGGATCGTCATTCCCAACTCGATTGGGAACCACGCAGTGCTCATCGAAGATAATCTTAATGCAAGGGCTTTAAGATTCCCGCCTGCGCGAGAATGACGACCACACTAATGGATTCTGTCAATGGTAGGGTTAATTTATCTTATAAAGATCAATATAAGTTACAGAATTAAAGGAATAAATCCCCTCCAATTATCGTCATCTCGACCGCAGTGGAGAGATCTTTTGACATAGTCCAAAGATTTCTCCATTCCACTACGTTCCAGTCGAAATGACGCTGAATTTAGAAATTTGTACTATCAATTAAATAAAATATCTATCATTGATAGCGTAGTTGAAGACCTTACCCAAATATTTCCCGCTAATTTCGCAGATTAACTTTCATGGTTTTTGTTCGTCCGGATTTGTGACCTGGTTTAGCCGTTTTGTAATTGCAAATCGCGTCTAGTTTTTATATTTATTTTTAGCTTTTGCAGCACCAACCATAGTTCCTAAACCCGATCGGCGTGCAAAGCCCGCAGACCCGAAGCATGAGGGCGAGGACTTGGAACAAAGAGCGGGACAGCAGGCCTCCAAAGATCATTGTCCGTTCATTTCCAAATCTTTTTGAAACGCAAAACCTAAGGCACTGTCATTCTGAGGGATAAATTACCTTCAATTATCGTCCTCTCGACCGCAGGATAGATCTTTTAACATAATTCAAAGATTTCTCCATTCCACTACGTTCCAGTCGAAATGACGCCCAATTTTAGAAATCTGTAATTTGACAGCCTGTCGAAGGGCCCGTTTAAATACGCTTTAAGGTGTTTCGATAGGCTCTCCTTAGGAGTCATTTGGACGAGATAACAGCATCTGAGGTGAATCACCTTTATGAAACACACCTTCTTTGTTTAAACATAGCTTAACCACCATTGTCTGTGTGTTTGCTTATATTGTTTAAACCATCTGCAAGGAAGATACAAAGAAGCTACCGTGCAAAACCATATCAGATAAACGATCGGTAAACCAAAGCCAAATGTTGCTGGTCTGAATAAAAACGGAACCTGTATAATTTCCTTGGTGTTATGCCCTGTGGCAAAAAATACCACTACCAGGAGGGTATGCAACAGGTAAAAGTGTATTACATAATAAAAGAAAGGTACGGCACCATACACAGCAGTTATCCTGGTAAACCAGTTGCTCAGGTTTTCGGTGAAAGCCAAAAATAACATGGCCGGACCTAATGTCATAGCGGTATATTGTAAGGACGGTGGATATTTACTTACATTAAAAAAGACAAGTAAATTCTTAAAGAAATCGTGGTATTCTTTTCGCGGGGCAGGATCGCCATAGATATTGATTAACCTTAGCGAGATAAACACAAATATAGTGAGCAAGCCTATAATTAATAAATTGCGCTGTCTACGTTCGGCGGCGTAACCTTTTTTATACCAGGCACCAACGCCATAGCCCACAAACATTATACCCGTCCACGGGAGGATGGCGTAAAATACGCCGATGAGGTGATTGCTTGAAAGCGGTACAACAGTTCCTGATGCCGTGAAGAATATTTTTAAGATCAAACCACCATTGGAATCTGTTGGAGCGGGAAATAAATTAAAAAGATTATGTCCGAAAACCAATATCAAGCCGATTATGAGCACGGCCTTATGTGAAATTCGACTGGCCAATGCCAGGAATACCATACTACAGCCAATAGCCCAGATCACCTGAAGAATAATAAAATTGTACGATGGATTAAAGGTTAATCCGAGTGTAATCACCATAATTTCGATCAGTATTAGCCATAAACCCCGTTTTAATAAAAAAGAACTTGCCTGGGCTGGTGTTTTATGCTGTGCCGATAAATAGGCAGATAATCCTGATAAGAAAACAAAGGTTGGTGCACAGAAGTGTGTAATCCAACGGGTAAAAAACAACATGCCTGTAGTGGTGTCTGGATTTAGCGGATCGCCGGTCATGGCCCCAACATGAAAGAAATCTCTCGTATGATCCAGCGCCATAATGATCATCACTAATCCGCGTAATATATCGATGGATAAAATTCGTTTAGATAAGGTAATGTTGTTAGCATTCATAAGAATAGGTTTGGTTATTTAAATATACTCATTCATAATTATTTTTCTGACATACTTTATTACCTTTAGCTTTCGTCAAAAATGTTACCTGAGCCTATTTCATTATGATGTATAAGAAAATCGATTTAGGAATAGCTAAATTGACTATAATGATTTTGATGTTCGAGAAATTATAATAATATTTGTTAAGCGCTAACCGAATAAGATCTTACCACTACTATTTATCATAATCGATAATGGATAGATTTCGTTTAGTAGAAATTAAACTAAAATATCATAACACATCATAATGAAAAGAAGAACATTTATACAAAACACAGGCTTGTTAGGGGCAGGAGTTGTCGCATCGAAATTTTCTTTTGCCGCTAATCTTGCACCAGAATTTCCTGTGGTACGTGTAGCAGCCGCAAAACGACACTTTCAAAGTAAAGCTGTAGATGCTGCCATTAAAACTTTCCAGGCAAACGTTAAAAATCCCGAATTAGCCTGGCTGTTCGAAAACTGTTTCCCAAATACTTTAGATACTACGGTTTATCATTCAGAAAAGGATGGCAGGCCAGATACTTATGTGATTACCGGAGATATCGACGCGATGTGGCTACGTGATAGTTCGGCGCAGGTTTGGCCATATCTACAATTTGTAAATGAAGATGAGCCACTTAAAAAGTTAATAGCTGGCGTAATTATCCATCAAACCAAGTGTGTTTTAAAAGACCCTTATGCAAATGCTTTTTATGGCGATTCTACTAAGGTAGGTGAGTGGAAAACTGATAAAACGACCATGCAAGCCGGTGTGCACGAGCGCAAATGGGAAATAGACTCTTTATGTTATCCCATCCGCCTGGCTTACCACTACTGGAAAAAAACCGGCGATAAAACACCTTTTGATACCAATTGGAAAAAAGGAATTGAAGCCACTTTAAAAACGTTTAAAGAACAACAGCGGAAAACGGATAAAGGACCATACCATTTTCAGCGGGAAACTACCCAGCCTACCGATTCATTACCAATGGCCGGTTACGGTTTTCCTGTAAATCCCGTTGGCCTGATCTGTTCAGCCTTTCGTCCGAGTGATGATGCCACCATTTTTCCATTTTTGGTTCCCTCAAACTTTTTCGCAGTATCAAGCTTAAAGCAAGCGGCTGAAATGATTAAAGCTTTACAGCATGATCAGGCTTTGGAAAGTAGTTTGTTAAACCTGGCTGATGAAGTGAATGCAGCGCTACAGAAACATGCTATCGTTAATCATCCTAAATATGGCAAAATTTACGCCTTTGAGGTAGATGGTTTTGGAAGTTCGTATCTGATGGACGATTCTAATGTGCCAAGTTTGTTGGGTTTACCTTATTTGGGTGCAATGAAAGTTGAAGATCCTATTTATCAAAATACAAGGAAATTTGCGCTTTCTAAAGATAACCCATATTTCTTTAAAGGTACAGCTGCTGAGGGCATTGGTGGCCCGCATGCTGGTCAGGATATGATTTGGCCAATGAGTATCACCATGCGTGCCTTAACATCGAAAGATGATGCAGAAATTAAATCGTGCATCGATATGTTACGTAAAACACATGCTGGCAAGGGCTTTATGCACGAGTCTTTCCATAAAGATAACCCGGCAAACTTTACAAGGGCTTGGTTTGCCTGGTCTAACACCTTATTTGGTGAGTTGCTTTGGAGAACTTATCACGAAAAACCAGCTTTATTAAAAGCTTAATATAACCGACCGTATTGATTGGTGGTAGTGACTGATTTTGATATGCAGTTCAATTCCCAATCAATACGGTTTCGTTTTGTCTTTCCTAATCCTCTCCAGATAAGGCACAAAAGATATTGCAGCCTTACTAGTTTACGTTATGTTGCACAATTTGACGGTAATTATGACAAATTTATACGCAATTTAGGAATAATGTGTTCAATCTATGTAAAAGCTATGTTAGAACACTAAATACTACTCTTTGCACAGGTAAATATTTGTAAATTGCTTCAAATTATCTCCTATAGCATTGCGAAAATTTAGTAAAACCATACTTGATGATATTGAATCCATAAACAAGATTCCTGCTGTTGCGCATATTTTAGAAATTGTTTGTAGAACCACAGGTATGGGGTTTTCGGCGATAGCCAGAGTAACATCTGATAAATGGATAGCCTGCGCTATTCGTGATGAAATAAACTTCGGATTAGATGTGGGTGGAGAACTTAAACTGGGAACAACCATTTGTAACGAGATCAGACAACATAAACAAGCTGTTATCATTGATCATGTGGCAGAAGATCCTGATTTTGCCCACCACCACACGCCATTAATGTATGGCTTTCAGAGCTACATTTCAGTACCCATTACGTTAAAAAACGGAGTATTTTTTGGTACACTTTGTGCCATAGATCCTAAACCTGCTAAGCTGAAAAATCCAACAGTAACAGGCATGTTCACCATGTTTGCCGACTTAATTGCCTTTCATTTAGATGCACTGGAAGAACTGGCCAAAACCGAGCGGGCATTAAAAAAAGAACAAGAAATTGCTGTTTTAAGAGATCAGTTTATTGCTATTTTAGGTCACGATTTGCGAAACCCACTAAATGCAATTTTGAACAGTGCACAGCTTTTATCGCGCTTAAATTTAGATGAACGCAGTGGTCGTATCACTAAAATTATTAAAGATTCATCTTTTAGAATGAATGGTTTAATTGAAAATATGCTCGATTTTGCCAGCGGTCGTTTAGGCGAGGGAATTACCATCTGCAGAACAGCAGACGAAGATCTGGAAAAGCTACTTCTCCAGGTAGTAGAAGAGTTGCAGGCCATTTGGCCATCCAGAGAGATTAGAGTAAGTTTCAATTTTGATTACCCGGTTAATGCAGACGGGAAGCGACTGGCACAGCTTTTTTCTAATTTATTGGCCAATGCCTTAAATTATTCTCCATCAGATTCTACAGTTGAAATCAGCGCTTTGAGCACCGAAAAAGAGTTTAATCTTCGTGTGACGAATCAAGGTAAACAAATTCCGGCAGCTGCAATGGGTCGGCTGTTTCAGCCTTTCTCCAGAGGTGAAGTAGAACCCAATCAAAAGGGCCTGGGCCTGGGTTTATATATTGCATCAGAAATTGCCAATGCCCATAACGGAACACTTAAGGTTTCTTCTACACCTAAAAAAACATGTTTCACCCTGCACATACCTATTACAAATGACAGCAATAAGTGATAACTTGCCTACCTCTACACTTTTAGAACTGAAAGTAGGAGATGAGATTACAAACGGGAATGATCAATCAGGTACAATAAAAAGTATCGAGATCAGTGAAACTGATGAGTATTTAATGTTTCTTTTTCAGTTGGAAAACAGCCCCATTATTATCAAAAAACTTAAACAAATCTGTTAGTTATATTCTTATTCGTCATTTCGACTGAAACGAAGTGGAACGGAGAAATCTATTTTTAGTTATTTATTTGACAATAAAATCGTAAAAGATCCTTCGCTCCGCTATCAATGACTTTTAACCTGTCATCCAACTCTTTTGTTTTGGCTAAAAAACTGATCTCTATCAATGACAGATACTTTATTATGCTGATAATAAGTGTTTTATACCTATCAGTTACGAAGCGTCGTCATCTCGACTGAAATGCAGTCCCGAACGTTCGCATGCGCGTCAAGTTAATCTGAAAATAGTTGGTTCAAATTAATCCTATGGTTTCTTTTTTCATATTTACAGTACTTATCTATCACATCCCTGCACTGTTTACTGCCTATAGCGATTAACTCTTTCATGTTCAATACAAATAACTGTACACATTTGATCAAGCTAATTGTGCCTTTGGCATATCGGATAACTGGCAGGAATATCTTTTGCATAAACAGGCACATAAACATCAACAAGAGGTATACGTTTGTGCTGATCCGTTTTTCATTGGTACAACCATTATGCAGCAACTGCTGTAGGTGGAAGCCACTTTTCCAGGATTTGAATACAATCTCTATCTGCCAACGTACCCGGTATGCCTGATCGGCCTGGGCAGCTGTCCAGGTTTCTTCACCTACATTGGTTATCAGTACCGTATACTCCAGCCATCTGTAATAGTCCTGGCTGTGGTTCAGTCGCCTGTCCCTATCCTGTTTGGCCTTTCTGATTCTTTGTGCTGCAAGCTGCTTTGGCAGGGGAATCATGATCATTCTCACTTTTACATTCTTTTGTTTGCCTATCATTAGCCACATATCCCTTTTCGATCTGCTTTTCAGCAAGTCTTTCAGGTGTAGTTGTTTTCCATTGCAATCGTACATATTCAGACCAAAACGTAACCTGCTCAGAAAGAAGGCACCTTTGCCGGTAAGCTTTTCGAAGACCTCCAGTACAAAATACCCCAAATCTCTGATAAGCAGTTCGCCGGCTGATATCTTTTCAAGGATTTGCTGACTGGCCGATTGGTCATTATCGGTAAAGGAACCCAACGAGAAATGCAGGAACTGCATATTGCATATATCGATGAAGGCCTGTATACGGGCTACTGCCTTTTGTTTGCCCTTACTGAAATTACCTCTGAACACTTCTGAGAGTTTCTGGGGGAGATGTAAGGTGGTGCTGTCTTGTAGGATGACCCTTTTAAAATGGCTGAAAAGATTGCTCGGACGTCTATATCTGTAGAAGATACCTTGCAGCAACACATGCTCCAGAAGTGCTTTGGCAAAAGCTACCGATGATGGCCCCAAACGATCAAATACTGCTTGTTTGCTTACAGGAGTTCCGCTAAGCTGGCTAATATGAAAAGCCCATTGACTGAATGTGTTTTGCATTTGAGAACAGCTTAACACAAAGCCCATAACAAAATCTATCGGAGAAATCTTCTTTGCACTGCGCCGGAGAAAACCACTACTTCGGGCTATAGTAGCAACGGTTGATCCACCAAAAAAAATATTAAATCTTTTCTTTATTTTTGAATTGAAAAAGCGGCTTGTAGACATTGTTAAATGTGTTAGAACTACAAGTTGCTTTTTCTCTTTCAAATAATAATCACATACTTTTCAACCTCTGTCAATATCATTAACTTGACGCGCATGCGAACGTTCGGGAGAGAGAGCTACCTAGGCAGATTTCTCGACTGCGTTGCACTCCGCTCGAAATGACGATAGTTTGAGGGAGCTATCTCCTTATTAAGGACAGATGCTTTATTTAACTGATATAAGTATTTTATATCTATCAGTTACGAATCCGTCATCAACCCTCCATTGTATTTGAAAAATTATAACCTCTACCATTGACAGATTCCCATAGAAGAGGCATCATCCGATAGCCCTGTGCTTTCTATCTTACAATATTGGCCTCGGATCGAATATCACCTGAAACGACTTAATCTTTTCGTCGGCTAACTGGTACCAGCCACAGGCATATATAGTGCTTTTACCCATGTTAATATCGTACCACAAACAAACATCCTCATGATCTAGAAATACTTTTTTAACATCGTATTTGAATTTCATTTTCTTCATGTCGTCGATATAAATATCGGCTCCATTTCTTTCGCCCATCACCCCTTTGAAAGTCATATTATCATGCAATTGTGCTCTGGCCATTTCAAAATTTTCGGTGTTTAAGGCATTGATAAAATCAAGTACAACAACCTTTGCATTGTGTTCGGTTAACAGTTTATCGGATGTGCTCATAAGAAATTTATTTATTACTAAACGAAAGTTAGATTCAAAATGTTTGGAAGGGAATGATTGAATGACGGAGGTGAATGATTGAATGAGTGAATTTTGAGTGATTGAATGGCTAATCTATATCAATATGTAATTCAGTCATTCTCTAATTCTGTCCTTCACTCATTCAATCATTCTCTCATTTGCTTTAGCCTTCAAAATGATATACTTTTCCGACGCGTGTTTTAAAACTGTATTTGAAGTCGTTTCCTGATTTTTCTTCGTCAATACCCTTTGTTATACGTTTTAATGTATTTGGAGATCTCACAATACAATCTTCACCTGATAGCGATTTGATTGATAGCTTTACAATTTTACCATCTTTCCATTGCAGATCTGTAATTTCGAAGTTGCCCCTGGCTCTTAATCCTTGAATACTTCCTGTTGACCATTGATCGGGTAGGGCTGGTAAAAATTGCAGTTCACCCGCCTGGCTTTGCAAAAGCATTTCTGAAACACCGGCAGTGTAACCAAAATTTCCATCAATCTGGAAGGGTGGATGAGCACAGAAAAGGTTGGTGTAAATTCCGCCACCTTTATTGTAATCGGTACCCGAGCCACCCACTGGCGTAATGAAATTCTGCAATATTTTGTAGGCGTGATTACCATCCTGCAGCCGGGCCCAGAAATTAATTTTCCAGGCCATAGACCATCCTGTTGATTCGTCACCACGTGCGGTTAAAGTTACTCTGGCGGCTTTGGCAAGTTCAGGTGTTTTAATGGTACTGATTTCTCTACCGGGATGTAAACCAAAAAGATGAGAAATGTGCCTGTGTTGATCTGTGGGGTCATCACGGTCGGTTTCCCATTCCTGTAATTGTCCCCATTTGCCAATTTTTGGTTTTAACAAATGTGCTTTAAGATCTGTAATGTGTTTTTTATAATCACTATCAATGCCTAAAATTTCAGCTGCCTCTATATAATTGGTAAACAAATCATATACAATTTGCTGATCATGCGTTACGCCATCTTCAGTTGGCCCATGCTCTGGCGACCAGCCTAATGGTGATACCAAAGTACCATCTGGCCTTCTTTTTAAGTGGTCATCCCAAAACTCCGATATTTCTTTGATAATTGGGTAGGCAAAATTTCTCAGATAATCTTTATCCCTGGTAAAAGCATAGTGCTCCCACAGCGCCTGCGCATACCAGGCACTTCCAGGTGTGTTCCATAAAAAACTCATTCCGCCGAAAATATTATTTTCCGTTTGTACGGTCCACCCACGGGTATTTGGATATTTTTTGCGCGTGGCGATGGCACTTACCTCCCGCATGCTGTTGATGTAATCCAGATAGGGAATATGACACTCTGAAAGGTTGGTCGGCTCCGCCAGCCAATAATTCATCTGGATATTAATGTTAGAGTGATAATCGCTACCCCACGGTGGGGTATTACTTTCATTCCAAAGCCCCTGCAGGTTGGCTGGTAAACCTCCCGGTCTTGATGAACTGATCAGGAGATATCTTCCGTATTGAAAAATTAGCGCTTCTAAGGCTGGGTCGGGCGTTTTTTTATAATTGATAAGCCTTTGATAAGTTGGTAAACTGTCATTCTTAATATCATGCTGACCTAAATTAATTGCCAAACGGTTAAATAACTGCTGGTAGTCCTGAATATGTGTTTTTAACAGATTTGAATATGATTTCGTAGCCGCTTGCTTCAGTATACGGTCTATTTTTAAAGCTGGTTCTTCTCCTTTCCAATTCTGACTGCGTTGATTACTGTAATTAGTAGCAGCGGTAAAGATGATGGTTATGGCATTGGCATTTTCGATTTTTAATTTTTCACCATCCTCGTCTTTAACGGCATGGCTGCTCCCGTTTTCGATTTTAACCAAAGCAGTAGCCTGAAAAGGCATTCCGTTGTTTAATTTGCCTGTAAACTGAATGGTATTTCCATTAACCGTTATATTACCCTGATGTGCATTTTTAAGTCTAACCGTGCCCGAATATGATTTTTTTTGATCAGAAGTCAATCTTAAAACCATTACTTTATCCGGAAAGCTGCAAAAATATTCACGTTTATAACTGACTCCGTTTTGCTTGTAATTGATGGAATGGACGGCATCAGTTAGATTTAATTCGCGTGTATAATTGCTGAAATTTTGTTCTTTATTGTCGAACTCAATCAATAGATCTCCAAAAGCCTGGTACATCCCCCGATCATTTTCATCTCCCGTCCAGAGTGTATTATCATTAAACTGAATATGCTCCTGATTTACACCGCCGAAAATCACACCACCAATCCGGCCATTTCCAATAGGGTAGGCTTCCGTCATCCATTTGGTTGCCGGCTTGTTATCCCATAGTAATAAAGATGGTTTTTCTTTCTTTTGAGCGAAAATAGGTGGAGAAAAACTAATGGCTAAAAATGAGATTAGCGTGCAGAGAATAGCTTGCTTGCAATTAAAAAACATGTGGGTTATTTGATTAGTGTGTAACCAAATATATAGATAATCAAACGATTGTGCTATTGGCGAAGTAGACGAATGCTTATCGATTATTGGCATACTATTCAATTATTTAAGCATCGGGTACTTGCATCAGCGAAATTAATTGGTAACTATTGTGATATTTTTGATTGGATTTTAATAGATTTTCTATATTTGGTATGACACACTAAAACGTTTTATGTAAAATGAAATCGCTAACCAAATTTTTATCCTTAATCTTCTTTTTCAACCAAATGGGCATTTATACTGCTCAAAGTCAGTCAAAAACTTCTTTTACCAAATACGTAAATACTTTTATCGGTACTGCGCCTTTAACTGATCCTAAAATTTTAGGTTATGAGTTGCCACAAGGTTGGCGATCGTGGGCGGGTTTAACCTTTCCGGGTAGCTCATTGCCTAATGCTATGGTGCAATTAAGTCCAATTACCGAATTTGGATCTGGTGCTGGTTACGAATATGAAGATGATACCATTTATGGCTTTGCACACACCAATAAAGGGCATTGGAACCTGTGTAATATTCCGATATTGCCGTTATCTCATGCTAACGGTAAGTTCGGATCGAAATTTTCGCATAAAAATGAAAGTTCAGCACCAGGTTTTTATCAGGTTTATCTGGATGATTATCAGGTTAACGTGAAGCTTACTTCTACCTTAAGATGTGGATTCCACCAATATGAATATAAAAATCCCAGTAACAGACAGATTCTTTTCGACATGGGAAAGGCCAATAGCAGGGTTTCTACCTGGAATATCGAACAAGTTGGTACTTCGGCTATACAAGGCTTTCAGGGAGGAGAGAATATTTACTTCTATGCAACTGTAAATGGCAAGATCGAAAAGCTGGAACAGAATGATATAGGTAAACGTTCAGGTTATGCCATTGTTCACCTCGCCGATGGTAGCAAAGGACCTGTAGAACTTAAGATCGGCCTATCGTTTGTCAGTACGGCCAATGCTAAAGAAAACCTGGAAAAGGAAATCGGCGATAAAACTTTTACGCAGATTCGCAATGAAGCCACTGAAAAATGGGAAGCGCTTTTGTCCAACATCCAGGTAAAGGGCGGAACGGAGAAACAAAAACAGATGCTGTACTCTTGCCTGTACAGGTCTTTTTTATGGCCGGCTTTGCGGAGCGATGTTAATGGTGAGTTTAAAGATGCTAAGCACAATGTGGTAAAAGGTGATTTCAATTATTATACTGAACCATCGCTTTGGGATACTTATCGTAATAAAGATGTGCTTTTAGGACTGATTACACCTAAAGTAACCTTAGATGTAATTAAATCGATGAAAGATGTTGGCGATAAAACGGGCTTTATTCCCACATTTTTTCATGGCGATCATGGTGCATCTTCTATTGCAGGAGCTTATTTGAGGGGAATTGATGATTTCGATATCAAAGGTACTTACCAGATTTTGTTGCGTAATGCCAATGTAGAGGGTGGTGCCCGTCCATTTGTGAAAGAATATATTGAGAAGGGTTATATCTCAGATCCAGATGTTAAAAACCCACATGTCGAAACCAAAGCTAAAGCTGGTGTTTCTAAAACACTGGAATATTCGTATGATGATTATTCGTTAGCACAGATTGCTAAAAAACTTGGCGACAGCGCCAATTACCGGATTTTAACGGCCCGATCGAAAAACTATAAAAACATGTTCGATCCGGCTACGCGGTTTATGCGAGGCAGATTAGAGAATGGCGATTGGATCAAACCTTTTAACCCACAATATCCTTATTATGAATATATGTACAGAGAAGCCAACGCCTGGCAGGTTTCGTTTTATGCTCCTCATGATATGAAAGGTTTAATCGAACTCTATGGCGGTGCCAAAGGGTTCGAGTCCAAGTTAGATTCCTTGTTCACTTTACCCTGGAATCCGAAATATATTGCACGGAATGTCGAAACGATGATTGGTCAATACTGCCAGGGCAACCAGCCAGATCATGAAGCCCCTTTTGCTTATACTTTTATCGGGAAACCAGAAAAATCACAAAAAATTATCGATAAAATCTTAAATGAACTATATGGTATAGGGAGCGATGGTTTGGCGCTTTCGGGAATGGATGATGCCGGCGAAATGTCTGCCTGGTATGTATTCAGTTCTTTAGGTTTATATCCGTTCTCTGCAACTGATGCCGAATATTTGGTTACTGCTCCACTTTTTGATGAAGTTAAATGGAAAACCAGTACAGGGAAACTATTAACGATAACCAAACCGGGTAAGGGAAGGGGTATTAGCCAGATTAAAGTGAATGGGAAAGCAAATAATGGATATTTCATCTCACACGATCTGTTTAAAAACGGCGGTAAAGTAGAGATCGTTACTCAATAGACTTATATTGTTTAGTTAAGCGAAATATTTATTCACAAAGCGGTTTTTCTAAAATAGGAAGCCGCTTTTTTTGTTGATTTAAGCTGCCTTAAAATAAACGATGTCGAAATGAACAAAGGAGTTATAATAGGAATAGCGTTATTGACAATAGTTTTTATTTCCAGACAATTTTATACTTTATCTGATACTTATATTAAAAAACATACTTGGTTGCATGGGGAAGGACATGGTTCCGATCTTTTTCTCTTCGATAAAGACGATGATATTCGAAGTGACACCATTTATATAAACGGACAAGCCGAAGGGTTTATCCTGAAAAGAGGTTATCGTCCACTTATTCCAAACTATTTGGTAATAAAATCATTGAGCACAAATGAAATTGGAACCTTTCATGAAAAGTAAAAGAGGAATAGGGCAATGTCATTAAGTTAAGTGCCATTGTTGTCAGTCTGAGCTTGTCGAAGACGTTTTAAGTAATCGAAAAACAAAAAAAACTTTTGTCCTTCGACAGGCTACCATTGACGTTATTTTGTAATTATCTTAAATATGCGTTATTTATATCGGACGCGTATTTCCGCCCAACAAGGCCGTAGCACTGTATCCCCGTTCTACTTAAATCCGGCCTAACAAATTTTTCGGGTTCCACAGACCCAGCCAACCTACTAACTTCGAAAGAAAACGGCGAAGCCCTCATGAATGCAGCTGAAAACTATAATACAAATGAATAAATTTTCAGCCGGTGTTTTTTGTTTTTTCATGGATCTTTATGTTTTCAACGGCATTCAAGCTAGCTGCGCTGGTCTTTTTGACACCAAAAAGAAAGAGCCCATCGGCGGCGGTGAGCCGAGGAAAGCATGTGCTGTAGGGTAAAGAATAATTAATTAATACGTCATTTATATTGATTTTTATACAATAAATTAACCCTCAGGATGACAATGTTTTTTTGTTTTTTCCTTAACTTAATGACATTGCGAATAGGGGGTGATCAGGAACTGGATTATCATAAATTTTCATATTTTAGTTGCAAAATAGAGTACCTGATACTCAGATTGTTGACTCAAATGTTAATTGCATGGCAAGATATACGGTAACACAAAGAAGCAGATACCCTTTTGTTTTTATTGAAATAGCTGGTATTTCCATATTTTCAGCTTATTGGTTATGTAAACATTATGAATGGGACTGGATTGTAGGCATTGCCATTTTCGTGGCTTGCATTGTCGTTATGGGAATGCTGTTTTTCCGATTCCGGATTTTCCGGTATATTTTTTCAATTGTATTTTCATTATTCTGGGGCTTTTTAGCCTTTACGTTTGCTTCCAGCGTAAGTAAGTCCGACTTGAGCCACTGGATAGCGCTCATCTTGGTGTTCATTATCAGTCTTTTTATCCATCGCAGCTATTTCTATATCGAAACGAATACTGAAAGAATAGATATCAGAGGTTGATTAAACCTACCCGCCAGGTCTTACTGGCCATCTTTGTTCTGGGATACGACAAAATGTTTTATGAATAGCATAATTTTTATACCTATAAATTTTTATGCCATCGTTGCCGGAAGTCGAAAAATTATCAAAATCGTAAATTTTGTTAAATGTTTGTAAGGCATGGTAAGATAATATAGTTTTGCCTACTAATACTATAGATTTTATATACATTATGATTTCCGAAACTTTTACTTGTTTACTTATTTTAGTCCCAGATACATCAAGTGATAGTTCTTGTTGCTGTTGTTAAATCTGATTTTCTATCTATTTAACCGTCTCTTCTCTAGTTTTTATTTTTAAATACCCAATATGGAAAGAGAAAAATCAGATCTGAATAAATCCGTTAATGCTTTTGGTGGTTATATGATCTTCGCCATGTAGTAATGTCCTGAAGTTATGGCCAACGGAAATTGGAAGTATAAATATTGAACTGTCAATTTAGACACCAAATAATAAAACATGATACTTAAGGTATAGAAAGGAGCTTGCAAACAGAGAATAGTCACAAACAATACAGAAAGGGAAATGCATTTCTGCACTTCCCTAAATTTCGACCACTTACCGGAGATCAATTGGCGTTGCATCCGGTCAATTTATTCAATGATCATGTTAAAATTATGAATTTTGCACGGGAATTTCTCCTACTGATGAAGCTTGTTGCAATTTCATGATTGGCATAAACCAATATATATTATGAAGATAAGCGGAAAGTCCTGGAAGGACTCGCATAACACACCTTTGTCTAATTTCTTTTTACGGTCTGGCTTAACAGGAATTCTTCTGATTTCCGTAATCTTACAGGCCTCAGCAAAAAGAAGCGGCGAAGGAAAAAACATTAACCTCCTCTCTCACCCAAAAATAGCTGTTGGAGCAAATCTCACAGCATACCGTATCCCCGGTGGTTCTTCGGAGATTTCAAATTTTGCTGGTCTACGATCGGAGAGAATCACCATTAAAGGGAAAGTAACAGATGAAAGAAACCTGCCTCTACCGGGTGTAAGTGTAAGGCTCAAAGGAGCTGCCCAGGTGGTATCAACAAATCTCGATGGCGAATTTCAACTGGTTACTGAGCTAAATCAGCCTACTTTGGTTTTTACCTATGTAGGTTATAAAACCCAGGAAGTGGTTTACAACGGTCAGCCGCTTACCGTAAAACTAGATCCTGATCAAAGTAAGCTCGAAGAGGTACTTGTGGTAGGGTATGGTACCCAGAGAAAAAGCGATGTACTAGGTTCGGTAGCCACTTTTAATGCAAAAGCAGTAGAAGAAAAACCGATATCAAGAGTTGAGCAAGCGCTTATCGGTCAGATGGCTGGCGTTCAGGTAAGGCAGCAAAGCGGCACGCCCGGAGCTGGTTTAAGTATTCAGGTACGTGGGGCTGGCTCCATCACTGCAGGCAACGAACCACTTTATGTATTAGATGGCTTCCCATTAGATGTGGCCAGCCAAAATGCCTCCGGAGGTATTTCAAACAGTCCACTAGATAACCTTAATCCAAACGATATCGAGAGTGTTCAGGTATTGAAAGATGCAGCAGCAGGGGCCATTTACGGTTCGCGTGCCGCAAATGGGGTAGTGATTATCACCACCAAAAAAGGTGTTGCTGGGAAACCCAGAATTAGTGTAAATGCGAATGCAGGTATCAGTTCGGTAGCCAGAAAGGTCGATATGCTGAGTGCCGATGAATGGGTTGCCCAGGCAACAGAGCTGGCTAACACTGCATGGGTAGCCTCTGGTACCGGAAGAACGGCTACCCAGACCAACGCTGAAAGAGCTACAATCTTAGGCCTTGCTCCAGGTACCATTAACACCTCTTTTATGACCGATCCGAGATGGGCACAGCCTGGACACCCCGGACTTGATTATGTAGATTGGCAGGATGCCATCTTTACCCATGCACCTTATCAAAATTATGAGGTTTCGGCAAGTGGAGGATCAGAAAATGTGACCTACTTTATTTCAGGCAACGTACTTAATCAAAACGGAACACTGATCAATTCCAATTTTAAGAACTATGGTTTAAGGGCTAATGTGGAGGCGAATGCCAGCAAGAAACTTAAATTCGGAATCAATCTTGCGCCATCATATTCTGTTAATAATGCTCCGCCAGGCGAGGGTAAGGATAACCAGCTCATGAATGCTTTACAGATGGTGCCGGTAGTCGAAAGTTCAGCAGGATTAAATTCCGGCGCTTATGGAAACAGTACTTACACCTGGGCGAGCCCAAGGCTGATTAGTCCGTATGCCTATCTGGAAACTGCTGTAAACAAGGTTAAAACTTCAAGACTATTGGCTTCGATATATGCAGATTATCAAATAGTTAAAGGACTGTCATTAAGATCGAGCGTAAATTACGATAATGTAGACAGAAATACCTCGAAATATACATCCGATCAGGTTACCGTTGGTGCAGCATCGGCCTTGTTAACCAATCCCGGTCTTTACTCAACCGGCTCTTACGCAGTAACCAAGAAACAAAACTTTCTTAACGAAAATACGCTGAACTATAGCACAACAATTGCCGGTGTCCACAAGATTTCAGCGATTGCAGGAGTGTCGTACAATATAGTGCATACCGAAGGGGTAAGCCTTGCAACGGCCGGAGGTTTTGCCAACGATATCATCAAAACCTTAAGTAATGCCATTGCTAACTCAGCCGGGGTAACCACTACAGGAACATCGACGGCTGCTAATAATACGCTATTTTCTTACTACAGCAGGCTTCAATATGCTTTTAAAGACAGGTACCTCTTATCTGGTACCATCAGAAGAGATGCCTCTTCTAAATTTGGTTCCGAAAACCGATGGGGAACCTTTCCTTCAGTATCTGCCGGATGGAAGGTTTCAGAAGAATCTTTTCTTAAAGATGTTAAAGCCATCAGCGAGTTAAAACTAAGGTTGAGCTGGGGTAAATCGGGGAACAACAATATTGGCGACTACAATGCCATCAGCACCCTGGTAAATTCGAACTATGTATTTGGTGGCAATACGCCAATAACGGCCACTGGTCAGGTGGTTTCCGGACTTGCAAACAAAGCACTGAAATGGGAAACATCAAACACTTATGATCTTGGTGTAGACCTGAGCCTTTTGGCCAACAGGATCAATTTCACTTTCGATGCCTATCATAAAAAGAATACCGATCTGCTGTTAAACTTACCCGTATTATCTGCAAGCGGTTTCAGTACAAGTCTGCAGAATATAGGTGCAGTGGTAAACAAGGGCCTGGAGTTCGGCCTCAATACCGTAAATGTAAAAACGGCCAACTTCACTTGGTCTATGAGCGCCAATATTGCCTTTAATAAAAATACCGTAACCGATCTTGGCCCAACACATGCTGATATAGAAATCGCATCTGCCTATAGCGGTAGCAATGCGCCATACCTGTTAAGGGAAGGGCTTGCTGCATTCAGCTATTACATCACCAAAACAGATGGGATTTTAACGGCTGCTGATATGGCCAATCCAAGCATAGCGAAGGTATCCGGACAAAAAGTTGGAGACGCCAAGTACGTGGATACCAATGGCGATGGGAAAATCAGTGCTGCAGATAGAGTAGTTGGTGGACAGCCTTCTCCCAAATATACCTGGGGTTGGACAAACAACTTTAAATACGGAAATTTTGATTTGGGCATACAGTTGTATGGTCAGCATGGAGGATCTATACTTTCATACCTGGGCCGTGCAATCGACTTTTCGGGAAGTACAACGGCAAATGTTCTTGGCGTATGGAGAGACCACTGGACAGCGGCAAATCCTAATCCGGATGCACCAAGGGGAAAATTAGGCGCAACCTATACCTATCCAAATGTAACATCTGATTGGGTTTACTCCAGTGATTTCTTTCGGGTGCAGAACATTACTTTGGGCTATAACCTGAAAGGATTGATCAAAACCCCTGGCATTTCGTCGGCAAGGATATTTTTGGCATTAGAAAACTATTTCTCTCACGATAAATACAAGGGCGGCGCGAACCCGGAAGCGCAGAATACGAATGTAAGTGGCGATGCCAGTTATGCCATATCGGGCGATTATGGTTCGGCGCCATTAAGTAAAACAGCTTCTATTGGTATAAACATTGGCTTTTAGTAAAATAAGATGAAAACGAAAATATACTTAACCCTGTTTTCCGTACTGCTGATATTGAGCAGCTGCGAAAAGCAATTAAATCAAACACCAGAGTCGAGCTTAGCTGCCGATAATTTTTTCACCAATAACAACGACTTTCTCCAGGCGGTAAATGGTGTTTATGCGCAACTGAGCAATTATCCAAGTCAGGCTTTGTGGCTTAGCGAAATGCGTAGCGATAATCTAAATGCCACCTCTGATGGTAACCGTGACTGGGACGGAATCAATAATTTTACACAAAGCATTACTACTACAGGATTTATCACTACGGCCTGGAAAGCCAATTTTAACGGGATATATAATGCAAATACCGTTCTGGCAGCATTAGAAACAAAGGGAAGTGTGCTTACCGCTGCAAACGCAACACGCTATACTGCCGAAGTCCGTTTTTTAAGGGCATTTTATTATTTTTCTCTGGTACGAACTTTCGGACAGGTGCCATTGATATCGACGGTAAAGAGCGCTGCTGAAGTATCCACTATTCCCAGAAGTCCGGTAGCGGAGGTTTATGCCCTGATCGAATCTGATCTGCAGTATGCAGCGGCCAATCTGCCTGCAGCTTTTACCGGTGCAGATCTTGGAAGACCGACTTCCTATGCTGCCAAAGGACTGTTGGGACTGGTTTATCTCACTAAATCAGGACCTACTTATGGTATAAACGGACCTGGCCTTAACAGCAATGAATATGATAAGGCCGCTGCCTTATTCGATGCTGTACTTACCGGGAGCCCTTACAGCTTTGCCGCTAATTATGCATCAATATTTTCTTATACCAACGAGAACAATAGTGAAGTTGTTTTCGATGTACAGTTTGCCTCAAGTTTAAACGGAGCAGGTTTCCCCTCACATTTGGTGCCTGTAGCTTATTGGACCAGTAACGGGATTTCTAACAGTTTTGGGAACGGCTATGGAGCCAGTACTTTTCCGGTATCAAAAAGTTTGGTAAATGCTTACACCGCCAATACGGTTAGCGGAACAGATGTGCGGTATCCTTTCAATGTAGCGACTACCTATACCGCTGGCCCTTTTATTAAAAAATATATCGATGTAGCCAAAAAAGGCTTGACGGGAAAAGACTGGCCTATTAACTTTATTGTATTGCGTTATACTGATATACTTCTCATGAAAGCCGAATGTATTCTTCATGGTGCTGCAGGTGCTCAAAGTGATGTTGATGCTGCCGTGAATAGGGTGAGGGCAAGGGCTGGCGTAGGTGCATTGTCGAATGTGAATATTCAAACCCTGATGCAGGAGCGGCAAAGAGAATTTTTAGGCGAAGGACTCCGCTGGAACGACCTTGTGCGGGAAGGACTGGCCGTTTCGCAGATGAATACCTGGAGAGTAACCGATGCGATCACGAAAATTAACGAGATTGTACCAAACTATGTGATTTATCCGGTGCCTGCATCAGAAATTCAGACTGCACCAGGCCTTTATATTCAAAATCCTGGTTATAACTAGTATATGATGAGTAGAATATTTAAATTTAACAGCATGATCAAAAGAAGTTTAATCATCATCGGTTTTTCGCTCCTGTACAGTGGAGCAACGTTTGCCCAGCGAAAGCCAGGGGAAAAGCCTAACATTGTTTTTATTTTGGCAGATGACCTGGGTTATGGAGATGTTGGTGTTTATGGACAAAAACAGATCCTTACGCCTAATATCGATAAATTGGCCAGTGAAGGAACGCGGTTTACTGATTTTTATGCGGGTGCGCCGGTGTGTTCGCCATCGAGGGGATCAATTCTTACAGGCCTTAACACCGGGCATGCTACGATTAGGGGAAATGCCACCGAACAAGGAGGGCTTGCCGGGAAAAAGGGAAAAAATGTAGTGTATCGGGCCAACCTCACCAAAGATGATTATACCATTGGAAACTTGATGCAGGATGCCGGTTATAATACCGCTTTGGTTGGGAAATGGCATGTAGATGGATATGATTCGCTCGCCACACCCTTACAAAGAGGCTTCGATCAATTTTCAGGTTGGCTCATCAATATTCCCTCTACCTATGCCAGCACCTATTGGCCAGACCATCGTTACATCAATGGAAAGCTTGTGACCGTAGAACCCAATACCAATGCGAGAAAGGGATATTATGAGACCAATATCTGTACGGATGAGGCATTGGCTTATCTCAATACGCAGAAAGATAGCAAAAAGCCCTTCTTTTTAATGTTGAACTTTAATAACCCGCATTCTCCGCTTGATGTGCCGGATCAGGCGATCTACAAGAATAAAGATTGGCCAGAGGACATGAAAACCTATGCCGCCATGGTGTATTATTTGGACCAATCAGTCGGTAAAATAAAAGATTACCTCATTAAAAGCGGACTATCAGAGAATACGATTGTGTTTTTTGCATCCGATAACGGCCCAAGGTCGGAGCCGACCAGCCAGCTGAAAGCGGTATCTGAATTCTTTGATTCGAATGGTCAACTTAAGGGATACAAAAGAGATATGTACGATGGTGGAATCAGAATCCCATTTATTGCATGGGCACCCTTCATTAAAAATGCGCCGAAAATAAGTAATGTGCCGGGCTATTTTCCTGACATTATGCCAACTTTTGCAGAGATTGCCGGTAAAACCACCGGATTCCGTACCGATGGCACCAGTATATATCCTTTGATTAAGGGTGGTAAGATTAAAACCGATCGCTTTTTATATTGGGAGTTTTTTGAATTGGGTTTTGAACAAGGTGTACGTTATGGGCGGTGGAAAGGCGTAAAAAGACACCATAAACTCGAACTTTATAATATCAAAACAGACATAGGCGAAACCCATGATGTAGCAGCGGCTCATCCTGATATTGTCAGGAAAATTGAGGAATACCTTCTGACTGCAAGAACAGATTCTCCCTACTGGACAGTAAAATAAAGACAGGTAATATTATAGCTAGGGTAGCGGATGTTATCCCTAAGCTTTTGTATAACAGATTCTCACTAGGAAACCCTTGGATTTGTCTTTGTTTACCTATAAGTACACAGCATTAATAAGAAATAGTAGCCTTTTAATTGGAAATACAGTCATTATCTACTGGTTTTTTATCCGCTATTCATTTAAAGTAAACATGTTATTTTCCGGACTGATCGGCACAACGGCTTATGCTAAAACTGATTCGATAGGTGGGGAGCCCAATGGGGGACAACAAATTTAAATCATAAAATGGCCAGCGAATTCACCATCATACAGATTGGATTAAGTTGCATTTGATTGATTTATCTTAGAAAAGCTTTTGCTTAAATACTATTAAAGCAAAAAGACGCAAGTTCTTGAGTCTTCGTGATCCCGCTGGGATTTACACCTCGTGTAAAAATCAACGTTTGCAATATTTTAGAGTGGTTTTGAAATTCGAACTCCCCGAATAACGCACCTTTTATTTAATAGAGAATAGCTGCAAATGCTATACATAAATATAGCATTTTATACTAAAAAATGCAAATCAAAGTATCTTCTATATTTAATTCTGTCATAACCAACAACATTTTAATTACTCTTAGTATGTTTATGAATGCTTATTTCTCTGATCTCTTGTCTGTATAAAAGCGTTCCAAATAACGATGGAACATATGCCTTGTTTCCTTGAAAAGGAAATAGTTATCTTTCGATTCTCCATGGAACTCTCTCATTATTGGATGAGAAAGCATTTCAGTTGCACGTTCAAAAGCGCGGATGATTTTTTCACGCTCAGCATTACTTTTAACCGCTTTTAAACCTCGGTAGGTATCAACACCTATTTCATAAAACCAGGGAAAATCGTCCTTGTACAAACTGACTAACATCAAAAATCCGATAGACGGCTCTTCATCTTCAAATCCAAAATGAAGCATTTCTTCCAGCATCATAGGATGTGATTTTCTTCTCTTTCTACGCATATCGGGATCAATTCTATTTTCAATTCTTGAAGGGAGGCTATCAAACATAATCTTAACCTCTTCAAATAATTTGGCTACAGAATTTTCATCTACACTTTCGACTTTTTCAATTTCGCCACCATCTTCTGTCTTTTTTTCTGTGATCTCCTTAACCTTTTCGACAAATTTATCTACTAGTAACCTTACTAGGCTTTTGTCAGGATCTAATCCTGGAACCTTCATGACCAGTTCAAGTACGAGCTTGGTAATGGATTCCGAATCACCACTGTTGTTCTGAAATAGGGCAAATGGCCCAGTTATGGCAGAACTAAAAGGAATACCTAGTGCGATTCCAATCACCTTTTTATCAAGTTTACCTTTTGCCACACCAGCTTCATATAGAATCCAAGGCCTGTCCACGCTGTGTTGGGTCAACAAGCAAACAACATCAGATGCCTCATCAATCTTATCCATAATTGCTGGATACCATTCCATACCATATTCTATTCCTTGAGTTCCTTTTTTATCTGATGATCTGAATGATTTTAGTGCTCCAGCACTCGCACTTTTTAATAGATTGCTGAATTCTTCGGCCAGTTCTGCATCTCTAGTATCATGGCTAATAAATACTAATGGATTAATATTTGAGCTGATGTTTTCATTTTCAGATTGTGTTGTTGGATTAGTTACCTTTTTTCTAGGAGACATACTAAGAATGGTTTAGATAAGATTAATGTTATTTCGGTTTAGGTAGCGATTGTTAAAGAGAGCAACACGATCATAATGTTTAATGGATAAACCTTACACATCAATCAAATTTTCGAGGATAATTTCTACTTCCAACCTCAT
Source organism: Pedobacter sp. W3I1 (assembly GCF_030816015.1). Classification (NCBI taxonomy): domain Bacteria; kingdom Pseudomonadati; phylum Bacteroidota; class Sphingobacteriia; order Sphingobacteriales; family Sphingobacteriaceae; genus Pedobacter; species Pedobacter sp. W3I1. The sequence goes on along the minus strand of NZ_JAUSXN010000001.1, from coordinate 3,466,202 downwards.
TTCCTGTAAGTCTTCAATGGCCTTGTCTAAATGATAGGTTAAGCTACCAATGGCGTATTTATCACCGTAATGCTGGGATGTATTTTTTTTATCAAAGACCTTAATTTTTTCCAAATATCCTGGCAGCGTGTTAATACTCGCAGAAACCTTACTGGCTTTTAATGATAATTCTTCAATTTTGCCTGAAAAGAATAATTTGGCCTCTGTTTGGTATTCCAGGGATAATTCAAAATCGCATAGATAATATAGATAAATTTCAATCCTAGAAATAAGGTCATGAGAAGGAACAGACTTATATCTCTTGTCAATAATATATTTAATGCTCATGCTGTCTGTATGAATTTTAGCTGCAAACTGGGCAGATCCTCTATGTCCCACTACTCTTGTCAATACCGGCCTTAGGCGTTCAATCTTTGCTTCTCTCACCTCCAGCATTTTAGCAAGTAATTCATCTAATTCTTTTAGTGTTGGATAGCCGCCTAGAAACAGGCGCTCTATATCTTTAGGGCTCAGCCCCATTGAATAAGCAATAAATGGTCGTTTAATTATTTCTGCTTTTAATCTTTTCCATTTTCCTTTTTGAGGCGTTGTAAGTTCCATTTAGATATTAATTGGGCTTAAATAATTTAGTCTTGGTATTTTCTATATCAATTGTTTTGTACTGCTTTTAACCTGACAGTATTAGTAATGGTTTGCGAGCCTGAAATATCCAATTTAATCCCCTTAATATTAAGTTCTTCTTGGATTGCTTTCTGATCGAAATCAAGTTTATCCAGCAAGTATTTATGTTTAATAGTAAAGCTTCTGAATACATCATCCCATGTCATTGCAAAAACCTCTAGGTTTCCCCATGACTTTACTAGGTATCGTTTACCCTTATCCTTAAATTCATCATATTGCTTTTCGATATATTCGTCAACCTTGTTGCTGACTACGAAAAATTTCCATTTTCTGGTTTGTGAATTGAACTGATCTTCCCGTGTAATGAAGTCCATATAATCTTCGATCTGCCTAAGTTGATCCTTTCCAATTGTTACGTTAGGGCGTTTAAGTTCTACCATAATATTTTCCTCTATATCATCATCGTGATTGTTAGGATCAGGAATACTTCTTTGCCGACACATAAATAGATCTGGCCTGCGGTTTTTTTCTTCATCTTTTAGCTTGGATTTAGACGGTTTGGATAAACCGTCAACCAGATATAGATAATTAGATAATAGTTTTTCAAAACCTTCATTGGCGGTTACTAAATGAAATTGCTCGCCAAAAAGCCAATAATTATCGGCAATTGCATGTTGAATATGATCCCTTTCGTTAGAAAAATGTTTGAGGTCAAATACTAGAGTTTTTAAAAGCTCCACTGTCTTAAACCTGCTCTCTATCAGATTTATAGTTTTCGTAATATGCCCAAAGCTCGTTTTTTTAAGAAGGATGGAAAGGTTTTCACGTTCTTCACTTGATATACTCACAATACCTTCAAGAATAGACAATATATTCTCACGTTCATCTGTGTCCAACAAGAGATTGATGAACCCAATGCTTGTTTTCTCCTGAGTCTCGTTTAAGCCCTTGAATATTTTGGGTTGAATACAATATATTTCCCTTACAACTTCTACAAGGTCTTTTCGCTTTTCCTGTTCATATTTGTTGTTCTTAAACTTTGGAAAAACGCCATTTTTCTCATACCGGGATATAAGTTCATCGGCAGCATTAATGCGAACAAATTCTTTCTGCTTTAAATTGATTATTCTTTGCAGTTCCTTAACTAGTATTTTAAATACCGGGCTGTTCTGTGTTTGCCCAAAAATTGGCTCCGAATCCTCATTGTCGGAAAAAGTGAAATCGTTAAAAAAGTCTGACTCAATATAAATACTATGAAAGAAATTAATAGCATTGTTATTAAATGAAGTGAGTTGCTTAAAAAGCTCTTTTTTCTCTCCATTTAAAAAGTAATAATAGAACTTATCGCCGATTTTTTCATTCCATCTGACGTAAGTAATAATGAAATTGTGGTCTACGCCTTTAATATCAGTAATTATCCTGTTGGAAACTTCGTGATCTCCCAATATGTCATCATATTCCAAAGGTCTTCCATTGATGCTCAGCGTATATCCTTTCTTACTATTGAGAAGTAAAAACCAGCCGAATTCATATTTTAAATAATTTATGAAATCATCACATTGAAAAGAATAGGCCGTCACGCCGTGGAGATTGGTTAGTTTTAGCCACGTGCCTGTTTCTTCGGTATCGGCTATTCTTTTATTCTCATCGTTATAGTGGTCTTTATCATTAGCGTGTACTGTTACGTCATAGGCCAAGCACTTTTCGGAATCAGGATCTAAAAAAACGGTAGACCAAACAGCTGTACCTGCAAAGGCAATAAAGGAAAACCGACCCTTACCTTTTTTTCCCCGCACATAGGAAGATCGTTGGAAAGAGCCTCGTTTTACAGAGTCTAAAAAAGAGCCAAATGTCTCACTTAAGTCTGGAAAGCAAATGCCTGTACCGTTATCAACGATATTGATTTCATCAATATGGTCTATCTCGTTGGAGCTGAATTTGATGTCGATTTTGGAAGCTCCTGCATCAAAACCGTTCCAGATCAATTCTGAAACAGCGTCCATGTAGTCTTTGGTTATTCCAGCAGAATCAATACTGTTGTTGTTTACACCTACTTTATTCTTCATTGTATTTAAGTGTTTAGCCTCTCTGTTTACATTATGATGCGAAAATGGCATATCAACATCAGATCGTGAAGTTATTAATTTATTGGTTGAATTCATCATGGCAGAAATGTGGCATGCAATTTACTAAATAAATTAGTAAATTGATTAGCTATTTTAAAGGAATAATATAAATGATAGCACCGTTTTAAAATAGTTAGTTAGAAATTACAGAGGAAGATTTGCAAAAATATCGATACCTTTAACTTTATGAGTGTCATATCTGATTTTTATAAAAGTCTAGAAAAAGTTGATTTTTTAAGAGATGAATCTGAAATCGAAATAAATTCCCAATATATTGGGATTATTGAGGAGATAGAAAAGACGGATCTGGATCAGGCGGTGCTCCTCAACAGAGAGCGAGAGGCATTGATGTTTGTTAAAACAGCAGAAGAAGGCTTGACTCCAAAAATTACAGGAACAGGAACTGATGAAGATGGCAATCAAATTCCAATACAGTGGCCTGATAGTAATAATTTCCGGGAGGAAGATTATTCTAATATAGAAAAACGCTACAAATCAACCCAAAACAAATATCTTAAAACAGAATTTGGGCTTTTTCTTTTCTATTCCAAGCGGCTTAAAAGGAATGAAGATTTATTAGAACTGTTGGAGGTGTTGCAAGAAAGATGTGATATCCTCTGGGATTTATCCGACTCACAAGAAAAAAATTATAACCTGCTCAAATATTTTGCTTCAATAAAGCAGCTACTGAATATCGCATCTGCCAGGAGAAAGGCGGAAATTACTATTGCGAGTGTTTATGATAAGATGTTAAATAAGATATATTCAAGACATTTAAGCTGGAATATAAACAATTTTGGTCTTATGAGATTCATCGTGGACTCAACAGGATTGATAAATGAACGGTCAAAGGATATTTTACAGATGGGTTTGGATCTAAAAGTAATTCTCGACAAAAATGAGCAGGTTATTGATGCTATCGCGGCTAACGATCCATGGGAGATTATTCCTATATGCAGTGAAAGTGATCGCCTCGCTAATAAAATAACGGACGAGCGATATAACTGGAAAAATAGAATTGCATATCAATATGAAAGGCTTGCCGAAAACGCACCAAATTATAATAATGTCGCTGTTACATTTATCGATAAGGCATTAAGGATTTATCGGGAAATAAAAAGTGATGCCGACTATGAACGACTATCTCAAAAATATCAGAAGCAACGCACTGAAACAAGTCTTTCTGAAATATCGATGGCAATTCCAGATGAAGCCACCGAACGGATTACCGGAAACATTAATAGGCTTATAACTGATGGTGGAACCACTGATATTATTGCAGTAATTACGCAGACACCCATGCTTGCAGATGTTCAAACAATCAGGAGTATGGCGGTTGCACTTGAAGGAACAGCCCCTTTCATGGAAATGATTCCCAAATATGTTCAGGACAAGTTTGGAAACACAATAGAGTCCTATGTTTTAGAAGATGAAAAAAAAGAGTTTTCTTTTCTACAACATTACTCCAACCATTTTCAGCTTGCTTCGCAAACACTAATCCAGATAATCGTCGAAAGTATAAAGGCGGGTAAGCTGTCGGCAGACGCGGTCTTGGAGGTCTTATCAAAAACTTGGGTAGGAGAATCTTCAGCCCGGCGTATCAGTGGACAGGACATACCAATAAGCCACTTGAAATTAATAGAACCAGGTATCAGAAATCTATTTTTAGAGACTGAAAAATGGCTGAATGGTGAAGAAGTTCTGCCAGATTATATACTCAGCACCGATTCATTAACATTAAAGATTGAGTATCTTCTAAGAGAATTTTGTCTCAAGTTAGGGATCGTTACGTTTAAGCAGCGTCCAGACAAAAGAGAACAGAATATAGTTATGGAAAAGCTTTTTGATGACCTATTAAGAGATTTAAAAGACGATCTTGAAGAGGATAATTATACTTTTATAAGATTCGTAATGAGCGATAAGATGGGACTGAACCTCCGAAATAAGATAGCGCACGGATTGGTAGATAATGTGGAATATGGTATTGAATCACCTTTTCTGGTACTTTCTATCATACTCAAATTAGCGCATTATAATTTTGAAAACACTCCACAGGTTTAAATATGGCGACAATTGTAAAAAAAAAATCGGACGTAGAATTCAAAAATATCTGGACGTTATTCCCAGATACACCACCTCCGGCAATAACCTATACCAAGACACCCCGGTCTATACCTCTATCGAGCAATGTGTCTGTGAGATATTTTAAACTGCTGTCAAAAATAGATTACTTCGCATCAAAAGAAATTGGTCAGGGGGACTCAGAATATCATATCTCAGGCTCTACTTTCTACGTTACGAAGGAAATTTTAAAATGGCTTTCTATCAAACGTTTCATTGAAAGAGATGTTGCAATCCATATTTTTTCTAATCAAGACAATGGTATACAGATTGAACTTGATGGACAATACCTTAAGGCAGATATAGAGATACTTGATTCTACTTCAATTGAGGTTAGGCGCTATACTGGCTCTGATAATACTGTCACAAAACATGAGTTATCAGTATCCTCTCTTTATTTACTGGATGATTTCGTTAATCAAAGTTGAAGCTATGCCAATTGAAAAATATACAGTGCTGCCTGATGATGATATATTAAGGAGGGTGAAACTTCCCCCACCGAATCGTGACCAAAATGACTTGATGAAAATTATGCCAGACGGCAGCATGCGGCTAAGCAGGATTGCCTTCCGACCAGATCCAAAAAGAGATGTTAATGGGCTATCTGTAAATATAGTAGCCTTGGCACCTAGTCTTGAGGAACTTTTTGACTCAAACACTCACTTAGGGGTAGTACTTAAAGCTAGCGTCTACTTCGATCTTAATCTGTCTATTACACATGACCCTTTAACTGAAAAAGTTGAGCATGTAGATTATTCTCATGCCTTGGTTCTTCAGTTAATGAAACAAGAAGGTTTACAGGCTTCTCTTGCAGAAAGTTATTTTTAATTGTTAAATTGACTCTATTTTAGAAATTGAGTGCTCGAATAGTCAATTATATGAAACCGTTAGCAGCAATACATAATTTTAAAGTAATCATCCGGACTAGGTGGCTAATACTCAAAGCCATGCCCAACAAATATTTCAAACCCCACGAAGCATTCAACCTCAATCCACATCCTTATGATATAGGTGTTTTACCGGCCTGAAAAATTGTTTCGAGGATAATCTTTTTATAAAAAAGCTTTTTACATCACCTGAAAAAGAATACCCAGCCTTTTACAATATCACCTTGTTTATTTTCTAGGAAAGGAACCAGATGACGAGGAGGGATTTTTCACCTTCGTCTGGCAGATTGTCTTAAGACGTATTCGAATCCTAGCGGGGATAAAACAAAAAAACCTCACATTTCTGTGAGGTTTCTTGTGATCCCGCTGGGATTCGAACCCAGGACCACTACATTAAAAGTGTAATGCTCTACCAGCTGAGCTACGGAATCATTCCTTTTGTTTAAGGAGGTGCAAATATAGGGATTTATCCTTTTCTTGCAAACATTTTTAAAAAATGTTTTTGACGTTTTTTTGTATGGTTAAAATGAGCTGCTCTAACTGCTTGATTTTAAATTTTGTATGTTTAAAAATGAGCTGAGAATTTATTTTAATACGCTCACCAATTCCATATCAGATCTATTGAATTGCTTTAGGAATAAAGTTTAAAAACGATTGGAATTGTGCTTTGTGTTTGTTTTTATCTAATTTAAAATAAAAAGCCCCGCGGCGCGAACTCGATTTATCCTTATCGGTCTGTTTAATTAATAATCCACTGGCTGTAATCTTGCGGATAAAGTTCCTATTGTCTATCGGCGAATCGTAAACCTGTTCATATAAAGCCTGCAACTGCGGTATGGTAAAACGTTTTGGTAAAAGTTCAAATAAAATAGGGTGGAGGGCGGCCTGATAACGGATTTTATCCATTGCAGCCTTAACCATCATATCATGGTCGAAAATTAACGCTGGAACTTCTTTTAGCTTAAACCATTCGGCATGGTACTGATCATTGATCTGTTTACTGTATTTATTAATATCGATCAATGCGAAGTAGACTACCGAAACAGTACGTTCGATGGGATCCCGATCCGGACTCCCATAAGCATGAAGTTGCTCCAGGTAAACGTCGTGTAATCCTGTTAATTCTAATAAAATCCTTTTGGCCGCGCCATCAAGATCTTCACTTTCACCAATAAAACCACCCATCAAACTCCATTGATCTTTTACAGGTTCTATTGCCCTTTTTATGACCAAAAGTTTCAGCTGATCGCCGTCATAACCAAAAATTATGCAGTCTACTGCAACAAGAACAGGTTTTTGATTTAAATATTTTCCCATGTTAAAAAAGCGTATTTAATTTAGCATCGTTGTAATCTGTAATATAACCTAAGATATTCGGATAACCTTCAAATTCTTCGATGGTATGTGTGGTGGTTAATACTATACAGGGCATACCTGCATTTAAAGCCGATTCTACACCCTTGGGCGCATCTTCGAAAACCAGGCAGTCTGCCGGTGCAATATTTAATGCTGCTGCAGCCTTTAAAAAAGTTTCGGGATCTGGTTTGCTCGTTTTTACATCATCTGCACTCACTATTGCAGCTAAATACCGGCGGATATTTAAACCATCTATTACAAAATCGATATTAAAAGGTATTGCAGCAGATCCGATCGCCATTGGAATGTTGGCTTGCTTTGCGCGATCCAAAAAGACATCCAGCCCTTCAATAAGCGCTAAATGCGGCATATAACCTTGCTGATAACGCTTTTCTTTATCGATGGAAAGGCGTTCTATTTCTTCAGCGCTAAATTTATCTTTTCCGAAAACGCGTTCTAAAACTTCGTGGTTTTTGCCATACATTTCTTTTTTTACGCTTTCGTAATCAAGTTTGGCACCTAAATCTTCTGTCATGATGCTGTACCAGGCTAAAGTATGGTATTCCATATCGTTAATCATCGTACCGTTCAAATCAAAAAGAAAAGCCTTTGGCTTGAAATTTAAATTATGCATATGGCTGCTAAATTATGTGATTTTTTTTACTGTTGGGAATCCTTGTCGATATTATGAAAAATAATAATTATAATCGTTACTTTAACGTTAATAATTTTTTGCTACATTAGCCTTAACCAAAAATAAATCAATATGAAGCCGTTTCTGATTTTGCGCGCAATTGCAGGTCTGCTTCCTCAAATTTTTAAACAAATGAAAAAAATATTCTTTAAGGCTTTGCCCTTCGCTACATTATGTTTAGCTGTTGCTTTTACTTCTTGTAATCCTAAATCAGATAAAGGGGCACAAACAACCGGGCAAACTGATTCATTAAAATATACCACCACCATTGATGGGAAAAGTGTAAAGCTTTATACTTTAAAAAATAAGCAGGGCGCTTCGGTTTCCATTACCAATTATGGTGGGAGGGTAGTTTCGCTTTTGGTTCCCGATAAAAACAATAAGTTAACCGATGTGGGTTTTAGGCTACGATAGTGTAGGTTCGTACCGTAAAAAAGGTGAGCCATTTTTTGGTGCCTTAATTGGCAGATACGGTAACCGCATTGGTAAAGGTAAATTTACGCTTGACGGAAAAGAATATACTTTACAACTTAACGATGGTGTTAACACCTTGCATGGTGGAACAGATGGATTTTTCTCTAAAGTTTGGGAGGCTAAACAATTAGATAGCCAAAAATTAGAGTTGAGTTATGTTTCCAACGATGGCGAAGCCGGTTATCCTGGGAAATTGGATGTTAAGGTAACTTATACGCTAACTGACGATAATGCTTTGCAGATCGATTATTTGGCTACTACTGACAAAACGACCGTAGTGAATTTAACCAACCATGCATATTTCAACCTCAATGGGGAAGGCAATAAAACAATCTTAGACCATGAATTAACAATTGATGCTAATGCTTATACGCCGGTAGATTCTACACTGATTCCAACCGGGAAATTAACGCCTGTAGCAGGAACAGCTTTTGATTTCAATAAAGCCAAAACCATCGGAAAATCAATCGAAGAAAGTGATCAGCAGTTAAAATTTGGCAAAGGTTACGATCATAATTTTGTGTTGACCCATCATGATGGCAAAACGCCAGTGGCTACCGTTAAAAGTCCCGTTACAGGTATAACATTGGAGGTTTATACAACCGAGCCAGGAATACAATTTTATAGTGGCAACTTTTTAACCGGTGCTGATAAGGATGGTAAAGGTGGAAAGTCATATCCTCACCGTTCAGCTTTCTGCTTAGAAACACAACATTTTCCTGATGCACCAAATCATGCAAATTTCGCATCGACAGTGCTTAAACCAGGCGAAACTTATAAAACGAGTACAACATATAAGTTTTTGAAATAACATTAACGTTGTATCATAAATATAGAATTGTCATCCTGAGCTTGTCGAAGGACCTACTATAACACCGTTACGGCGTTTCGACAGGCTCAACGTGACAAATTTCTGGAGTAACTATGTTTATGATACAACCTCTTATTTCACTTACAAATTCCGCTTTAAGGATTTAATAACCGGTCAGGAAATTGTGTAATTTTCTCAATGGTTAATTGTTGCATGATCTGGTATAAATGAGTTTTGAACATATTGATGGTATGATCACCTCCTTCATTACCTAAAGCACCAACTCCATACATAAAAGGTCGGCCCATAAAGTTGAATTCAGATCCAACGGCATGTGCTCTCGCTAAATCAACGCCTGAACGAATACCTCCATCTAACATGATCTTCAATTTTGATTTGTATAGTGGATTGTTCGCCAATTTGATTAGTGAATTGATGGAGGATTCGCCTGCGTCAATCTGTCTGCCACCATGATTGGAAACAATCACACCATCAGCACCGATTTGGATAGCAGCCTGCATATCTTCATCAGTCGCGATTCCCTTCAGTACTAAAGGTCCTTTCCAAAGATCACGAATGGCAGAAACTTTTTCGATATCAACCTTACCGGTAAATGTTTTGTTCATGAATTGTCCCAGTTGCGACATGTCCATTCCTTTTTCCATATAAGGCTTTAAGGTCGCAAATGATGGAATTCCGTGTTGTAAGGTTTTAATTCCCCATAGCGGACGGGCAAAAGCCTGCAGGATATTATTGATTGACATTTTTGGTGGAATGGACAAGCCACTCTTAATTTCTTTATATCGTAAACCAAATGCAGGCACATCTACCAGAACAACTAATACCGGACATTCAACAGCTTTTAAGCGATTTAAGATATCATCTCTCAAGCTATTCTCCGTAGGATGGTACAATTGAAACCATGCTTTTCCTTCAGATACTTCGGCAATTCGTTCGATACTACTGGTAGATACGGTGCTTAATGTATAAGGAATATCGGCTTTAGCGGCAGCCTTAGCTAAAATTTCGGGTGCATTAGGCCACATCAAACCTTGTAAACCAATCGGAGATACCCCAAATGGAGCACTGTAACGACGGCCAAATAATTCAACCGACATGTCGATATCTCCACCAATACGTAAGTAATTTGGTTTAAGGTAAATATTGTCGAAGTCGCTCTCGTTTCGCGATAAATTAAGTCCCTCATTACAACCACCCTCCAGGTAGTCAAAAGCAAATTTAGGAATCCTTGATTTTGCCTTTTTTCTTAAGTCGGCTACAGAAGGGAATTGAGGATTGTAAGGGAATGTAATCTTTTTACTCATATTTAAATATTGTATTGGTCAGATTCTATTTTAGAAAGCGAAAACTAATATTTTATATTATATTTTCCATCCTGCTCTATCTGCTATTTTGTAATTATTGTTTTATGTGGGTATAATTACAGTTATAATGTAAAATACGATATGCTATTACATGATCGTTTTAAACGAGCGTTAGCTATAAAGCTTAATCCGTCATTTCGAGCGGACCCGATAGCTATCGGGTGCAGCGAAGCCGAGAAATCTGTTTAAACTGACATGAGAGATTCAAAGATTTCTCCATTTTGTTATGGTCGAGTCGAGATGATCATTCCAGCGCATCGTCACCCTGATCCGATAGCTATCGGATTTATTTCAGGGTCTTTCATGCACGATAGATCTCTCCATTCCACTGCATTCCAGTCGAGATGACGGTCGTTTCATAAAACTAAACTCCATAAAAAGCTTTCGCATTATCAGTAAAAATTAATTTCCTTTCAGCTGCAGTGAACTGCTCAGTGTACTTAGCAACTAAATTAAACCAATTCTGGTAAGGCCTGCTGAGCAACACTACCGGCCAATCGCTACCATACATTATCCTTTTAGGGCCAAAATGTTCGAATACGATATCAAAGCAATTAAAAAGCTCTCTTTCTGTCCAGTTTTTCCAGTCTGCTTCAGTAAGTAAGCCAGATACTTTGCAAAGTACATTTGGGTTTGCTGCCAAGGTTTTAATATTTTCAGACCAGGTTTTTATATCCTGACTTTTAACATCCGGCTTGCCACAATGATCCAATACAAATGGTTGATCGGGGATTTGATCAACCATTTTAATAATATCAGCTAGTTGATTGTGATAGCACAATAAATCGTAGGTGTAATTGTATTTTTTTAAAAGATTAACGCCGGCAATAAATTGTTTGTTCAGGATAAAATCAGCGTTTTCGGCCTGTAAAATATGTCGCCAACCTTTAATGGTTTTGAAATTGCTCCAGTAAGTTAAACGTTCGTCTAAATTTGGATCAAGTAAATCTATCCAGCCCACAATACCTTTTATAATTTCATTTTGTGCTGCCAGGGATAACAAGAAATGATTTTCTTCTTCCGATTGACTGGCCTGCACCGCAATACATCCTGTAATTTGAAGATCGTTGTACACCGCTGTAAGGTCTTTTGGAGAAAAATCATTACGGATGGCAAGCATATCTTCATTTATCCAGCTATCTCTAACCGGATCAAAATTCCAAAAATGTACGTGTGTATCAATCATAAGAATTGGTTTAAAGTTTAAATATCTGATCCATTAAGACCCATTTTTCTCCTGGTTTCGAACCTGGCAGTGCCTGCTGAAATTTCCACATTAAGTTTTCCCATTCCTGCACTTTTGGGTTGGCTACATCGGCTTTTGCTTTTTCCTCAAACGAAAAGTGCTCATTCACGTCCATAATCATAAATAACCGGTTACCTAATAAATAGATTTCTAAATCATCAACGCCAGAAGAAGTGATACTTTCCTTAATTTCCGGCCAAACCGATTGATGATACTGCCTATACTCTTCTATAAGCTTTTCATCATTTACAAGATCAAGCGTTAAGCAGTACCTTTTCATATTAATTTCCGCCGTAAGACTTAACTGTTTGTTTGCTTGTGCCTAAACCATCAATACCCAGTTCTACCACATCACCAGCTTTTAAATACCAGGGTTCAGGTTTTTGACCTAAGCCCACGCCAGCAGGTGTTCCAGTTGTAATTACATCACCTGGTAAAAGCGTCATGAATTGGCTGATGTAAGCAATCATGAACGGCACATTAAAAATCAGGTTTGAGGTATTGCCATCCTGCATGGTTTTTCCGTTCACCGTTAACCAAAGGCGAAGATTGTGCACATCGGCAATTTCATCCTGGGTAGCAATAAATGGCCCGATAGGCGCGAAGGTATCGCAGCTTTTTCCTTTTACCCATTGTCCGTTTCTTTCGATCTGGAACTCGCGCTCACTGTAATCATTATGCAAAACATAACCTGCAATGTGATCTAAAGCATTTTCTTCGGCAACATAACTTGCTTTTTTGCCAATCACAATAGCCAATTCTACTTCCCAATCCGTTTTTTTACTGTTTTTTGGGATGATCAGATCATCATTAGGTCCAACAATAGCAGAGGTAGCTTTGAAGAACAAAATTGGCTCTGATGGAATTGGTGCGTTAGTTTCTGCAGCGTGGTCTTTATAGTTTAAGCCCACACAGATTATCTTGGAAGGGCGGGCCAGAGCAGGGCCTAGGCGCACACCTTTGTCTACCTGAGGTAAATCAGCAGATTGAATAGCAGACTTTAATTGCGCTAAGCCATCACCACCAAAAAATTCTTCATTATAATCTTTAACCAATGCAGAAACATCGAAATAATTATCGTTTATAATTACTCCGGGTTTTTCAGCTCCGGCTTCGCCAAATCGTATTAATTTCATTATAAAATGCTTTATCGTATTTAAAAATATTGATTAATTGTTTAATGTCGTAAATCCACCGTCAATCGGGTAATCGCAACCCGTAATAAAAGAGGCTTCATCACTGCAAAGATATAAAGCCAGGGCACCTACTTCTTCCGGTTTGGCCATTCTGCCGATCGGCTGCGTTTTAGAAAGCTTTTCAAACATTTCAGGGATATTATCCGGGTAGTTCTTCTGTAAAAAACCATCTACAAAAGGCGTATGAACCCTTGCAGGTGAAATAGAGTTACACCTGATATTTTCGCCAATATAATCTTTGGCTACACTCATGGTGATCGCTTTTACAGCACCTTTTGCAGCACTATAAACGAAACGATCTGGAAGGCCTATTAATGCAGCAATTGATGCCATATTGATAATTACCCCTCCGCCAGCTAAACGGATCTGTGGAATAGCAGCGTGCAAACAGTTATAAACACCTTTCACGTTTACGCGCATTACACGGTCAAAATCAGCCTCTTCCGTAGTATCAGCTTTTCCGATATGCGCGATACCTGCATTATTGATCAGAATGTTAATATGCCCGATCTGGTTAAAAACTTCGTGAACCGCTTTATGGTCTGAAACGTCACAGCCATAGCTGAAAGCTTCTCCGCCATTTGTCTTAATTTCATCTAAAGTATCCCGGGCCTGCTCAGTTCCTAATTCGATGATATGAACCTCAGCACCTTGTTTGGCTAAAATAGTTGCAATAGCTCTTCCTATGCCGCTTCCCCCGCCTGTAACTACGGCTTTTTTGTTTTTTAGTGAAAACATGTATATGATTGGTTATAAATTATAATTGATTAGCATACAAATAAAATAAATATTCTTGATTAAAAATTTTATCTTCTTGTCTAAATATTAACAGATATTGTCATACGCCATTCTGGATATTGAAATGGCCTTACCTTGCATAAATTTTACAAAGTCGATCGTTTAAATTACTTATATTTGAATAATATATTTATATTTAAATACAAATATTAACCAAATATCACCTTAACCTATCATATAGGTTTTGTTATTAGAGCCTTTTGAATGAGAAATTTTCTGATTTTTATTTCCTGTTATTTTCTATCGATATCATTTTCAGATGCCAATATTAAGGCGCCGAAAACAATTGTAATTTCTACGGAAAACCATGTGCGTGTGCGTTTTGGTGCCGAAAAGCTATCAAAAGCTTTAGCTAGGTTGAATTATTCAGCCAAAATCGAACAAAAAGATAAACTTACTGCAATTAACAACGTTATTGCGATTGGTGTGTTTTCAGATAAACTTTTTGCCAATAATCTTCCGGCAGAGATTAAAAATAAAATTTCAACGACCAAAACAGAGGGCTTTCATATCTACACCGGAAAAAACGGGATGCTTTATGTAATTGGCAACGATGCATCGGGCGCTTTATATGGTTGTATAGAATTGGTCGATCAGATCAGCAGCACAGGTAAATTACCCACGCAGATAGCACTTTCCGACCAGCCTGAGATGGTGTTAAGAGGCACTTGTATCGGTTTACAGAAACCTGATTATCTCCCGGGACATGATGTATACGAATATCCTTATACGCCAGAAACTTTCCCCTGGCTTTACGATAAAGCTTTATGGATTAAGTACCTGGATATGATGGTAGAAAACCGTTATAACTCGCTTTATTTATGGAATGGACATCCTTTTTCGTCGTTGTTGCGTTTAAAAGATTACCCTTATGCAGTTGAGGTGGATGATGTTACTTTAAAAAAGAATGAAGAAATCTTCCAGTTTTTAACCAAAGAGGCGGATAAACGCGGCATCTGGGTGATCCAGATGTTCTACAATATCATTATTCCAAAACCTTTTGCAGATAAACATGGCTTAAAAACACAAGATAGGAACCGCCCCATTATTCCTTTAATTGCCGATTATACCCGTAAATCGATTTCATCTTTTGTAGAGAAATACCCAAACGTAGGTTTAATGGTGGCCTTAGGCGAAGCGATGGAAGGTGTTGGTCAGGACGACATTGATTGGTTTACCAAAACGATTATCCCAGGGGTTAAAGATGGACTAAAAGCTGCTGGCATTAAGGAAGAACCTCCGATTGTACTCCGGGCGCACGATACCGATGCGCCTAGCGTAATGAAAGCTGCGTTGCCCTTGTATAAAAACCTGTATACCGAAAACAAGTTTAATGGCGAAGCTTTAACCACATATACACCGCGTGGCGCATGGGCCGAATTAAACAGGAAATTAGCCGCTATTGGTACCATTAATATCTCTAACGTACATATTTTAGCCAATTTAGAGCCATTTAGATACGGATCGGCTGATTTTATCCAGAAATCAGTTCAGGCGATGAACAAGATTTATGGTGCAAAAGGTTTGCATTTGTATCCTCAGGCCAGCTACTGGGATTGGCCTTATTCGGCTGATGAGGTAAAAGGAAGATTATTGGAGGTAGACCGCGATTGGATCTGGTACAAAGAATGGGCAAGATATTCCTGGAACTCGCAAAGAGACCGTAGCCAGGAAATAACTTATTGGGGTAAAGAACTGGCTAATAAATATGGTGCTAATTTAGCAGGTGGTAAAGCTATTCTGAATGCCTACGAAGAATCAGGTGAAATATCGCCTAAACTTTTGCGCAGGTATGGCATTACCGATGGCAACCGACAAACACTAACCCTGGGCATGTTGATGACGCAGCTGATTAATCCGTTCCGTTATGGCTTGTTTACTTTAATGTACGAATCGGAAGCCCCAGAAGGTGAAATGATCATTGAGTATGCCGAGAAAGAATGGAAGAAACAGGGCCATATTGGCGAAACTCCGGTTCAGGTGGCACGCGAAGTAGTTGAACATGGAAAAAAAGCCATTCAATCTATTAATGAAGCTGCACCCGGTGTAACCAAAGATACTGCAGAGTTTAAGCGGCTTAAAAACGATATCTATTGTTATGATGAAATGGCTAATTTTTATGCCGAAAAAGTTAAAGCAGCACTATGGATACTAAGATATAAATATTCTAACCAGGTAACTGATTTGGAGCAGGCATTGCCTTTTCTCCAAAAAAGTGTAGATCATTATGCTCAATTGGTTAAACTGACAGCACATAGTTACCTGTATGCCAATAGTATGCAAACCAAGCAGCGAAAAATTCCGATGCGTGGAGTGGATAAAACCTTTATTCATTGGAAAGAGATGTTACCTGTCTTTACCAAAGAACTTAATCATTTTAAACGCAGTATCGATTCTTTAAAATCAATAAAACAGGGAACGGTTGCTGCAATTGTGCCTTATCAAGCTGCTGATGTAAAAGTTTTAAATGAAACCGAAAGTTATGTGATTGCGAAAGATGTACAGCTCTTTTCAGATACTGCTATTAAGATAAAAGAAGTTGCAGCGCAACTGGTGGGTTTAAAAGGAATCAAACTTGCAAAAGAAAAACAAATTAAAACAGGTACTGAAATTAAATTCAGCACCAAAGCACCTGTAAAATTGCTGATAGGCTTTTTTAATCAGAAAGATCCTCAATATCTTGCTCCTCCACAGTTGGAAACCGATGCAAGTGCCAACAACTACGGACAATCGGAAATTAAAATATCAAATGCCCTCGTACCTTATGGTTTTCCACCAGTAAATGTTCATGCTTATTCTTTCCCGGCAGGAACACATACTTTAAATTTAGGTAAGGGAGCTTGTTTAGTTTTAGGTTTTATTGACGATAAACAGGAACTGCGGATTTTTAACGCAGGTTTGGATGGCAGAGGAAAAGACATCGATTGGTTATTTGAATAATGATGAATACAAGAAATTTAATTGCAACAGCAGCTTTATCGGTATTAACAATTACAGGTTTTGCGCAGCAGAAATCAATTCTGGGAACTGAAAAATTGAAGAAATATGTCACCTATTTCAATTCGATCGACACGGAAGCGGTTAAAAACCATGTACCCAATGCCGATGCCTTTACATGGCTGGCAGAGCAGGCGCCTTTATTCGAATGTCCTGATTCAGTTTTGGAGCAAAACTATTACTACCGCTGGTGGACTTACCGTAAACACCTGGTTAAAACGCCTGAGGGTTTTATCTTCACCGAGTTTATCGAACCGGTTAAACATGCCGGAAAATATAATTCCATCAGCTGTGCATTAGGTCACCATATTTACGAAGGCAGGTGGCTAAAGGATAATGCTTATTTAAAAGATTATATCAAATTCTGGCTTTACCATGCCGATGTTGGTCAAACGAAGCAACGTTTCCATCAATTTAGCAGTTGGGTGGATGATGCTGTTTATCAGAATTATCTGGTAAAACCCGATCAGGAATTTTTGAAGGAAATTTTGCCTGCATTGGATAAAGATTACGGCAAATGGGAATTGGAAAGGCAACTTAAAAACGGTTTGTTCTGGCAGCATGATGTTAAGGATGGCATGGAAGAATCGATCAGTGGATCGCGAAAAGATCAGAATCAACGACCAACCATAAACAGTTATATGTATGGTAATGCTATGGCTTTGCATAAAATTGCCACACTTTTAGGTGACGGAACGCTTGCCAGTAAGTATAAAAATAAAGCCGTAGTACTGAAAAAATTGGTGCAGGACAGTTTATGGAATGTTTCTTCCTCGTTTTTCGAAACAAGAAAAGCCAAAGGAGGTTCATCGGATGTTAGAGAAGCCATTGGTTTTACACCATGGGAATTTAACTTACCTGATGATCAGTCAAAATATGCAAAAGCATGGGATCAGTTGCTTGATACTGCAGGATTTAAAGCACCCTGGGGATTAACCACGGCCGAAAGACGAAACCCAACATTCAGAACAAGGGGAACAGGGCATAGCTGTGAATGGGATGGTGCACTGTGGCCTTTTGCCAGTTCGCAAACTTTAAAAGGATTGGCCAATCTATTAACCAATTATAAAAAACATGGTAAAATGAATGCCGGAGTCTTTTATCAGGAACTACATCAGTATGCTGCTTCTCACATTAAAAATGGTAAACCTTACCTAGGTGAATACCAGGATGAGAAAACAGGAGAATGGTTAAAGGGTGATAATCCACGGAGCAGTTTTTATAACCACTCTACCTTTAATGATTTAATTATAAATGACCTGATTGGCATAAAGCCGCGTCAGGATAATGTGCTTGAAATTTCTCCATTAATCCCTAAGAATCAGTGGGACTGGTTTATGTTAGATCAAGTAACCTATCACAATAAAGTGGTGACAATTTTATGGGATAAAACCGGAAAAAAATACAATAAAGGCAAAGGATTATTGGTATTTGTAGATGGTAAACAGATTTACAAAGGCAAAGATTTGAAGCCTGTAAAAGTGCAGATGAATTAATAAAATACCCAGGCTAACGCTCGTTTTTAACGAGCGTTGAATAATTAATTGTTTTTAGTGATAAAATCGTAATACTATTTTGCACTCGTTTGGAAACGAGCGCAAGCGTGAATTAATGAAATACCTTGGTCTGTGTACTCACAGACCGAAATAAAAATTGATTAAGGGGCGATAAAATCGCTATTCTCACGCATCCTCGTTACAAACGAGGACGATGTGGGTTCGTGGAGACACGAACCAAGGCTTGCGGGTAAAAATCGATAAAATCGCTGTTCTCGTGCATCCTCGTTATTCCAAGGGAATCACTTTGTGACAAACGAGGACGATGAATGACGATAATCGTAATAGTATTTGCACTCGTTCAGAAACGAGCGCAAGCATGAATTATGAAATACCTTGGTCTGTGTCCGCACAGACCGAAATAAAAATTGATTAAGCGGCGATAGAATCGCTATTCTCACGCATCCTCGTTACAAACGAGGACGATGTGGGCTGACAATAAAATATAACCAAATGAAATATTCCATCAACATCATTAAAGCTTTAATTTTCATCCTTGCTTTTGGCATCGGCTTAACTGCAAACGCCCAGTCTTATTACAACGTAATTAAATACGGTGCAAGAAACGACAGCAGTAAACTGGCTACAACAGCGATTAAAAATGCGATAGAAGCGGCATCAAAAGCTGGCGGTGGTACTGTTTATTTCCCTGCTGGGAAATATCTAACAGGTGCCATACATTTAAAAAGCAATATCACCATATTCATTGATGCAGGTGCCGAATTACATTTCAGCGATAATTTTGATGACTATTTACCCATGGTAAAAAGTCGTTACGAAGGTGTTGACGTAACCAGTTTTTCGCCATTGTTTTATGCCTATAAAGTAGAGAATATTTCGATTATCGGCAGAGGGATTATTGATGGACATGGTAAAAAATGGTGGGATTTTGTAGAAGGTTATAAAGAGGGACAGCCCCGGTCGAAATGGCAGACTACTTTTGATGGCCTTAATAAAGATATCATTTTGCCGGACGATCCTAAGCAGATGAAGCGCGGCTTTCTTCGTCCGCCGTTTATACAACCTATGTTCTGTAAAAATGTATTGATTGATGGGATTACGATCCGTAATTCTCCATTCTGGACGGTAAATCCTGAATTTTGCGAAAATGTTAAGGTTCATGCGGTTACCATCAACAATCCACATTCACCAAATACCGACGGGATAAATCCTGAGTCGTGTAAAAATGTGCACATTTCAGATTGCCACATCAGTGTAGGCGACGATTGTATCACCATTAAATCAGGCAAAGATGCGCCGGGCAGAAAAATGGCTATTCCTGCAGAAAACTATGTGATTACCAATTGTACCATGTTGTCTGGCCATGGTGGGGTGGTGATCGGCAGCGAAATGTCGGGCGATGTACGGAAGATTGCCATCTCTAATTGTATTTTCGATGGAACAGATCGTGGTATCCGCATTAAGACTGCGCGGGGAAGGGGTGGCGTAGTGGAAGATATTAGAGTGAGTAACATCATCATGAAAAACATAAAAGATCAGGCGATTGTATTGGATATGCAGTATGCAAAAACCAGTGTAGAACCCGTTTCCGAACGCACACCTATCTTTAGAAATATCCATTTCAGTAATATCACTGGTCAGGTTAACCAGGCTGCTTATTTAAATGGTTTAGAAGAAATGCCTATCGATAATATTACCTTCAATGATATTAATATGGATGCTAAAACTGGCTTTTCTATCAATAATTCTAGTAATATTGAGTTTCATAATGTGACGGTAAATACGGAATTAGGTGCATCGTTAAAGGCTTTAAAAGTGAATAATTTAATTGTAGATGGTTTAGAAAGCAATAAACCTCATGCCAATGCAGCAGTAATCGATCTTACAAACGTATCAGATCTGTTTCTGTACAATGCTTTTCCAACGAAAGAAACTGTTACTTATTTGAAATTAGGCGGGGCGGAAACTAAAAATATATTTTTGGGAAACAATAATTTTAGGCTAGTGAAGGTGGCCGTTAAAAAAGAAAAGGAAGTAAGCAGTAACATCGAAATTATTTCGGGAGATAAAGGACAATAACATGAAGTTTAAACTTTTATTAAGCACATCATTTTTATTATTGACTGCTCATTTTAGCAGCTTTGCACAAGGAAACAACCACACTTTATGGTATAATAAACCAGCCGAAAAGTGGACTGATGCCTTGCCCATTGGTAACGGAAGGTTGGGAGCCATGATTTTCGCCGGTACTGCGGTTGATCATATCCAATTTAATGAGGAAACTTTATGGACAGGGAAGCCAAGAGATTATAACCGTAAAGAAGCCTATCAATATCTGCCTGAGATCAGAAAACTACTTTCGGAAGGAAAACAGGCAGCAGCTGAAGCTTTAGCACAAGAACATTTTATGGGCTTGCAAAGCAGTTCTGGTGACAGAAAAGTTTGGGTAAATGAAATGAAAGCCGGGAAAGGTATCCAGGGAAATCCTGCACTTGCAAACTTTGACGACAAGCTATGGAAAACTATAAAAGTACCTGCCTACGAAGGATGGGAAACCGTTGGTCTGGCCAATTTAGATGGAGCGGTCTGGTTTAGAACAACTTTTGATGTGCCCGAAAACTGGACTGAAAAAGATCTTGTACTCGATCTTAACCGCATCCGTGATCAGGATTTTACTTATGTAAATGGCGAATTGGTGGGCAACACCGATAATACAGAGCCAAGAAAGTATACCATACCTGCAAAACTGATTAAAAAGGGCAGAAATGTAATTGCCATCCAGGTACTTAATTATTTTGATAAAGGCGGATTGGCCGGTTATAAAGACACCACAAAAAAGATTGGAATTTACCCGGTTGGAGCAAGTATTGAACAGGGTATTTCGTTAGTTAAAGATTGGAAATATAAAATTCAGGATGAAAATCCGCCTGCTGTTCCGCAATACCAGGGGAGTTATCAGCCTTTTGGCGATTTAAACTTATATTTCAAACAAACAAAATCTATTGTCAGTAATTACAAACGGTCTTTGGATATCAGTACGGCTATTGCGAAAACCACTTATACTTTAAACGGGGTAAACTATGTGCGCGAGTATTTCGCAAGCCAACCGAATCAGGCTGTTGTGATCCATTTAACGGCCGATAAAAAAGCGTCTATTAGCTTTGATGCCGAACTTTCCAGCCCGCACCGAAAGTCGTCAGTAAAGGTTTTGGGTAATAACGTCATTGCTTTAACTGTTCAGGTAAAAGATGGTGCATTGAAAGGCGAGAGCCGTTTAACCGCTTTAATTAAAAATGGATCAGTTAAAGTTGTTAATGGTAGGATTAGCATCAATCAGGCCGATGAAGTAACGCTTTATTTGACGGGAGGAACTAACTTTATTAATGCACAAGATGTTTCCGGAAATCCGGCAACTGCAAATATTAAAGCTTTGAATGGATTAAAAAGTAAAACTTATCAGGAAATTAAGCAGAACCATATTAAAGAATACCAAGGTTACTACAACACTTTTAGTGTCGATTTTGGCCGATCAGATCATGAAAACCTTCCTACAGACGAAAGACTGGCAAAATTTGCTACTGCTAACGATCCTGCTTTTGCAGCTTTGTACATGCAATATGGGCGGTATTTGTTGATTTCCAGCTCGAGGCCAGGTACACAACCAGCCAATCTTCAAGGGATTTGGAATGATCTGCTTACACCACCATGGGGAAGCAAGTATACCACCAATATTAACCTCGAAATGAATTATTGGCCAACGGAAATGCTCAATTTATCGGCCTTGAACGAACCACTTTTTAGCAAAATTAAAGGCTTATCTAAAACTGGTGCTGAAACTGCAAAGGCATATTACAATGCCCGTGGTTGGGTTTTGCATCATAATACCGATTTATGGAATGGAACAGCGCCCATCAACGCTTCCAATCATGGTATCTGGGTAAGTGGTGGCGGTTGGTTAAGTCAACATTTATGGGAGCATTACCAATTTAGTAAGGATCGTAAATTTCTGGAAACTGAAGCCTATCCTTTAATGAAACAAGCTGCTTTGTTTTATGAAGATTTTTTGGTGAAAGATCCCAAGACAGGATGGTTAATCAGTACACCATCTAATTCGCCTGAAAATGGAGGTTTAGTGGCTGGTCCGACAATGGACCACCAAATTATCAGATCTTTGTTCAAGAATTGTATTGCTGCATCAGAAGCCCTCAATATCGATACGGATTTTAGAAAATCGTTAACGGAGAAAGTTAAACAGCTAGCACCAAACCAGATCGGAAAATATGGCCAGTTGCAAGAATGGTTGGAAGATAAAGATGATACGACCAACAAACATCGCCATGTTTCTCATTTATGGGGCGTTTATCCTGGAAATGACATCACCTGGGATGGCGACGCAAAGATGATGCAGGCGGCTAAACAGTCATTACTTTATCGTGGAGATGATGCTACTGGCTGGAGTTTGGCCTGGAAGATTAATTTTTGGGCAAGGTTTAAAGACGGCGATCACGCCATGAAATTGGTAAAAATGTTAATGAAACCAGCTAATAATGGCGCAGGTTCCTATGTGAATCTTTTTGATGCGCATCCACCTTTTCAGATAGATGGAAATTTTGGTGGTGCAGCTGGAATGGCTGAAATGATAGTACAGAGCCATCAGGGTTATTTAGATATTTTACCGGCATTGCCAACGGCTATTCCCCATGGTGAAATTAAGGGGCTCCGTGCCAGAGGTGGCTTTGAATTAAATTTAACCTGGGATAAAGGACTATTAACTTCGCTAACGGTAAAATCTAAAACCGGAGGAAATTGTAAAATCCATTACAAAAATAACAACATCAATATTGAAACGAAAGTTGGTGAAAGCTATAAACTGAATGGAGATTTGAAAGCGCGATGAATCAACTTACGAAATCTAAAAGAGTTTGGCGGGAGAAGATTTCGTCAGTCTTAGCATGTAGTTCTGTAAATACTTCCGAAGTTTGCCACCGCACCACCTTACAAAACTTCGGAAGAAATTACCCGCTTCTTTTATTGGTACTGTTTTGTTTCAATTTACCTCTTAAAGTATCCGCACAGATGCGGAAAGACATTTCCTTAAACACCAATTGGCTCACTATTGCCGATGAGAAAAACAAAAATGCTTTTGATGGTTTCCAGGTAGGCAGCTACAAAACCATAAACTGGAAAACAGTAAATGTACCACACAACTGGGATCAATACGAAGGTTACCAACGGAAACTTCATGGCAATAAACATGGTTATGCCTGGTACCGCAAAACATTTAGAACCAAAGAAATTAAACAGGGAAAACGGTTTTTTCTATATTTCGAAGGTGTAGGTTCTTATGCAAACATCTGGTTAAATGGTAAAAAAGTAGGCTATCACGCCGGAGGTCGAACAACTTTTACATTAGACGTTACCGCTGCAGTTAAACTGAACAATCAGGAAAATATTTTGGCAGTTAGAGCAGATCATCCTGCAAACATCCAGGATTTACCCTGGGTTGATGGCGGATGTTCCACCGAACGTGGTTTTTCAGAAGGCTCACAGCCCATGGGTATTTTTCGTCCCGTTCATTTAATCGTAACCAACGAAGTTCGAGTTGAACCCTTTGGTGTACACATTTGGAACGATAATAAAATTTCAGAAAAGGAGGCGATTTTGAATTTGAGTACCACAGTTAAAAATTATAGTTTAAAGCCTAAAAATGTAAGCATTGTAAACAGATTGCTAGATTCGAACGGAAAACAGGTTGAAGAATTGATGAAAACAATAACTGTTCCTGTTAGTAAAGAAATCCAGATCGATCAACAGACTGATAAAATCATTAATCCGAAACTTTGGTCGCTTGAAAATCCATATCTCTATACTTTACAGACTACAATAACGGAGAATGGAAAAGTTATAGATGAGCTGAAAACACCTTACGGTATCCGCTGGATTAGCTGGCCTATTGGCGAACAAGCGAACCAGAAACAGTTTCTATTAAATGGTAAACCTGTTTTTATTAATGGCATTGCCGAATACGAGCATCTAATTGGTCAGAGCCATGCTTTTAGTAACGAGCAGATCAGGTCGCGGGTGATGCAAATTAAAGCAGCAGGTTTTAATGCCTTCCGTGATGCACACCAACCCCATAATTTATTGTACTCAGATTATTGGGACAAGGAAGGCATTTTATGCTGGACGCAAATGGCTGCTCATATCTGGTATGATACGCCCGAATTTAAGAAGAATTTTAAATCGCTATTAGCAGACTGGGTAAAAGAACGCAGGAACAGTCCGGCGGTGGTATTATGGGGTTTGGAAAACGAAAGTACTTTGCCAGAAGATTTCGCAAGGGAATGCACGGAGCTGATCAGAAAACTTGATCCTACAGCGTCATCACAAAGAAAAGTAACTACCTGTAACGGCGGAAAAGGAACAGATTGGGATATACCTCAAAACTGGACGGGTACCTATGGTGGTAATCCTTTGAGCTATGGCGAGGATCTTCAAAGGCAGGTTTTGGTTGGCGAATACGGTGCGTGGAGAACAATCGATCTTCATACCACAGATGCCAATGGAAAAGGTTACACCGAAAACAAAATGACAGATTTAATGGAAACCAAGGTGCGCCTGGCCGAATCGGTAAGAGATAAAACCGCAGGACATTTTTTCTGGCTGTATAGTTCGCACGATAATCCGGGCAGGGTACAAGGGGGAGAAGGGTTAAGAGATCTGGATCGGGTTGGTCCGGTAAATTATAAGGGCATGTTTACGCCTTGGGAGGAACCTACTGATGTTTTGTATATGTTCAGGGCAAATTATGCACCGAAACAAACTGAACCTATGGTGTATATCGTTTCCCATACCTGGCCAAACCGTTGGACAAAACCCGGAATCAAAGACAGTGTTGTGGTGTATTCTAATTGCGATGAAGTAGAACTTTTTAACGATATAAACGGCCAATCTTTAGGCAGGAGAAAACGTGGTGTAATAGGTACACATTTTCAGTGGAACAAGCCTGAGATCCAATATAATGTATTGTATGCCGTGGGTTATGTGAACGGAAAAGCTGTGGCTAAAGATCAAATGGTATTGCAAAACCTGCCTGAAAGCCCAAATTTTAATGCTTTAATTCAAGATAAACAATTAACGGCTCCCGCTCAAGGTTATAATTATATATACCGTGTAAACTGTGGAGGTGACGATTATACAGATGCCAACGGCAGTAAATGGTCTGCTGACAGGAAGTTAACTTCGAAGCATAATTTTGGTTCAACCTCCTGGACGGCAGATTTTACGGGTATCCCTGCTTTTTTTGCCAGTCAGCGCCGTACCTTTCAACCCATTGAAGGCACCAAAGACTGGAAGCTTTTTCAGACTTTCAGATATGGCAGAGATCAGTTAAAATATCATTTCCCGCTGCCTGACGGAGAATATCAGGTGGAACTTTATTTTATCGAACCCTGGCTGGGTATTGGCGGAGGTTTTGATGCCAAAGCCATGCGCTTATTTAATGTGGCCTTTAACGGTAAAACGGTAATTAAAGATTTAGACATATGGAAAGAAGCTGGAAGTAATGCTTTGCTAAAGAAAACAATCAAAACGACTGTTAAAGGTGGCTTTTTGGATATCCATTTCCCGGAAGTAAAAGCTGGTCAGGCCGTTATTTCGGCCATTGCAATTGCTGGTTTAAAGCCGGGCATCCAGCCTGCAGCGCCAGGCAGTTCACTCTTGTCTAAAATTAAAAATGCAGAGCTAAACAGTTGGCTGGATATTGGAGAAGAACAGTTTAGAAATGAAAATTCGACCTTTACGGATCTGCCTTCCAATTTATATGGTGCAGAGTGGTTAAAAGCCTCAAGGGGGCAGGATCGCATTGAATTCACCGCTACCGATACAGTAGACACTTTTATCGCCCTGAAAAACAATAGCAGCGTGCCTCAGGGATTCGAAGATACGAAAACCTCAGTACGAAACAGTAGCGACGAAAGCTTTAATCTCTACAGAAAAAGACTCGTTCCTAACGAAAGGATTATTTTCGATAGCAGAGCAGCCACTGTTTTTGTACTGCCTGTTACTCATTTACAGCCGGCATACGATTTGAAAACGACTACTACCTATAAAGCTACCGATGGTATTTTAGCAGGCAAAGATGTCGTAAAATCTGTATTGATGGATAAGGAACGTGTAGTTTTCAATGCTGCAAATCAGGGAAGCTTAACCTGGCAGATTTCGGTTGGGGTGGCAGATACCTATTCTTTAACCATTAAATATCATAACCCATCAGGGTATATTTTAAAAGGAAGGTTAGAGTTCTCATCAGCTGATGGCACCCTGATGAAAACAGAAAGTGTTGAATTTGTACCAACCAAAACGGGCAAATGGAACTATTTGAGTACCAATACAGGAAGCATGATTAATGCCGGAACTTATCAACTCAGATTAATTGCAACGGAAGCTAAAGGACTAGCGGTTGATGCTTTAGATGTTCAATAAGATAAGATGGTACAAGATGTGGCCAAAATCTTATATTAATATAGATATTTAGACATGCATATTTGTTTTAACCAAATTAATAAACGAGCCAACAAATAATGAAAGGACTTCCTGTCGTCGATCTTGCAATAATCTTCATTTATCTTGTTGGAATGATATTAGTTGGGGTTTATTTTTCCAGGAAAAATAAAAACTCCGAGCAATTTACAAAAGCTTCGGGCCTGATTCCCGGATGGGCGATAGGTTTATCTATTTATGCGACATTTTTAAGCAGTAATACCTTTTTAGGTGTACCTGGTAAGGCTTTCGGGAGCAATTGGAATGCATTTGTATTTAGCATTTCGATGCCGTTAGCGGCCTGGATCGCTTCAAAATACTTTGTCCCTTTTTACCGGAATACTGGCGAAATATCGGCCTATACACATTTAGAAAAACGTTTTGGTGCATGGGCAAGGGTCTATGCAGTGGTATGCTTCCTGTTAACGCAACTGGCAAGGATGGGATCGATATTTTTTGGAATTGCCTTGAGTTTACAAGCACTTACAGGCTATTCTATGCAGGTGATTATGATCGTAATGGGCATTTGTATCATTGTTTATACCGTTTTAGGAGGAATTGAAGCGGTAATATGGACGGAAGTGGTACAAGCTGTAGTGAAAACTTTTGGCGCTTTGCTTATTCTCTATTTAATTATTTCGAATATGCCGGGAGGTGTTTCGAAGATTGTAGAGATCGGACAATCAGCCAATAAATTTAGTTTGGGCAGCTTTAAATTTGATTTCATCGGGTCGTCGTTTTGGGTGGTACTGCTCTATGGATTTTTCATCAACCTGAACAACTTTGGGATGGATCAAAATTACATTCAGCGTTACCATACGGCGTCATCAAGTAAAGCAGCTTCAAAATCAATCTGGTTGTGTGTATGGTTGTATATCCCGGCATCACTGCTCTTTTTTATTATAGGATCTTGCTTGTATGCCTATTACGAAATTAATCCTGATCTGGTGCAATCGATTAAACATCAGGTAGCCATTGAGCGTTTGCCCTTACATGCTTCGGCGGCAGAAGTATTAAAAGTGCAAAGTGCATTACAACCAGCAGATTATGGTGATAAAATTATGCCACATTTTATGGTCACTAAAATTCCAATCGGTTTGGTTGGTTTGATTGTGTCGGCCATTTTATCGGCCGCCATGAGTACCATTAGTTCAGGGATGAATGCCTCAGCAACGGTGTTTTCGGTTGATATTTATAAGCGGTATTTTAAACCTGATGTAACCGAGAAGCAGAATTTATCGCTGTTACATTTAGCCACCGTTGGCTTTGGTTTATTGGGTATGATTGCTGGCATTGCCATGATTGGTGTAAAAAGTATTTTAGATGTATGGTGGGAATTATCGGGGATTTTTGCAGCAGGAATGTTGGGGCTGTTCCTGTTAGGGATC
The DNA here is from genome assembly GCF_030816015.1 of Pedobacter sp. W3I1. Classification (NCBI taxonomy): domain Bacteria; kingdom Pseudomonadati; phylum Bacteroidota; class Sphingobacteriia; order Sphingobacteriales; family Sphingobacteriaceae; genus Pedobacter; species Pedobacter sp. W3I1. The sequence goes on along the minus strand of NZ_JAUSXN010000001.1, from coordinate 3,438,044 downwards.
ATCAGCAGGCAAACTAAAAATCATGAAGCCATCACTGCAACAATAATCGGTATTGCCGTAATTATATGGATGACATTTTCTTCACTTCTTCCTCCGGAATATGAAGTTTTTAGAAATCCATTGCATAAAAATATGATCATAGTGATTGGCACTTTAACCATTTTTTTAGCAGGGCTTTTTCTAACGAAAATTAAAAACAAAAAGACTAAAACAGCCAATTAAAATCACTCTGATTTTATCCAGGCATTATAAAGAACAATTTACCATATCAAAATTATAATGGAAAACTCACAAAAAGGGTTCATCCCGGTGATGCTTACGCCTTTTTTAAGCAACGGAAATATAGATTATCCGGCACTTACACAGCTTACCGAGATTTATTTGCAGGCTGGCTCATCGGGTTTATTCGCGAATTGCTTATCAAGCGAAATGTTCGAATTAAGCGATAAAGAAAGGATACAGGCCATAAAACATGTGATAAAAGTAGTAAACGGGGCAGTACCTGTAGTAGCTACCGGAACGTTTGGAGGGGAAATCAGTAAACAAGCAGATTTTGTGAAAGAAGTGAGCGATGCTGGGGTAGAGGCCGTGATTGCCATTACCAGTTTACTTGCTGAAGAAAATGAAACTGACGATATTTTTAACGAAAGAGTATTCGATCTTTTGGATCAAACAGATCAAATTCCACTGGGGTTTTATGAATGTCCGGTACCTTATAAAAGGGTATTAAAACCGCAACAACTGGCCGATTTCGTTTCTACTGGCAGAGTAATTTACCACAAAGATACCTGCTTAAACCTTGCACAGATTAAAGAAAAACTGAAACTGACATCAGGCAGAACTTTTGGACTTTATGATGCCTATATTGTACATGCGGTAGAATCATTAAAAGCTGGAGCTTCAGGCTTATCGTGCATTCAGGGCAATTATTTTCCTGAACTCATTGTTTGGCTTTGCGACCATTACAATGATGAAGCTTTTAAAAATGAAGTACAAGTGGTGCAACAGTTTTTAATCGATAATATGGACGTCATGCATAACGTTTATCCAGTGGTATCGAAATATTTTCTTCAAAAACGAGGTCTTAATATTTCAACTTTTACACGCAGAAATGTAGGCTCGTTTACGCCAAGTATAATAAAAGAGGTAGAAACATTGTTTGATGATTATACCTTACTGCGCAATAATTTAAATATTAAGGTTTTTATATAGTGGTATATTCGTCATTTCGACCGAAGTGGAGAAATCTTTGTAAATAGATCTCTCTCCCGAAAGTTCGGGACTGCGCTACAGTCGAGATGACGATAAATTATGTTCATTTCGTCATCCTGAACTTGTTTCAGGATCTATTTAGCTCGTAATTTTTGTCGGTTCTTCATTCCCAGAGGTCAGTTTTTTAGCAAAAAACAAAGGAGTTGGATAACAGGAAAGATAAATCGTCATCTCGACCGCAGTGGAGAGATCTTTTAACATAGTCTAAAGATCTCTCCACTCCGCATTTGCTTCGGTCGAGATGACGCAATTTTAGAATCTGTCATTGGTAATCGTAATGCAATAAGCTTTAAGATTCCCGCCTGCGCTGGAATGACGACCGCCCTTTAAAACCTGCGAGCTATGGAAAAGAACTTAATTCAAATATTTCCTTTTATAGTCCAAAGGCGTCATCCCTGTAACCTTTTTAAAGTGCCTGTAGAAATTGGATACATTGTTAAAACCACAATCGAAACAGATCATTTCGGTAGGCAGTTTGTTCTCGATCAGGAAACGGCAGGCATGGCTCACCCTAATTTCGATGAGAAAATCATAAAAGGTTTTTTTCGTCATCAGTTTAAAATACCTGCAAAAAGAAGTCACGCTTAAATTACTCAACGACGCTACTTCTTCCAGTGTAATATCCTTTTTATAATTACTCAAAGTATAATTGCAGATTTTATTAATGCGGAGCGTTTCAGATTCATTACTTTGATAGAATGTATTTTTACTGGTTACAATAGTTGAATATTCTTCTGTTTCTGCCAATGTTTTTAAAATAGATAACAAAATGATGATCCTATCCAGATTTGTAGCATCAACAGCAGCCCGCATTAAATCAACCAGTTTATCTTTGGCTTTTCCCTTAATCACCATCCCGCTTTTTGCCTTTTCAAATAATTTAGGAATCAGATAAGCTTCGGGCAAAGTAAGCATGTATTTCCCCAGGCAATCGGGCAAGAAGTGAATCACCATAGCCTCGGTGGTAAGATCAGGGTTGTTTTGAAAATATTCATCTTTACAGCGCCAGGTATGTGGTAAGTTTTCCCCTAAAAGTACCATCTCATCTGGTACAAAATTACTGATGTTATCACCGATAAAACGAACGCCTTCGCCCTTGATTACATAATGCAATTCCAGCTCTGGATGGTAATGCCAGATATTCCCGAAATCAGGTTTGATATCATGACGGATACTAAAAGAACTTTGTAAGGTAATTGGAACTTTATGAAAATGAGGTTTCATGTTAAAATAAATATTTGGTTAGGGCTCTGTTAACTATTCTATAAATTATTCAACAGCGGTCTAAAGTTAACGAGTTTAATGATAACATCCTATATTAATTTGATAAAAACCATTAGAAAATAGTGTTTTTCATTGCTGAGTTTTGTATCTGGCCGTAAAGGCATAACCCAAATATAAGCTGGCAAATAATTTTTATATAAATTATTTGTTTATTAATAAATTATGAGACAAGGCAAACAGAACGAAATTCTATTGGTTTCCAGCGGAGATTTACGACTTTCGGCAAATCAAAACTGCTGGGCAGCTCAACTTGAAATGGAGCGAAAATTAACGGCAGCTATAGCGCAATTTGGCTGGAAAGTTAAACGTGCCCATCCTTATAATTCAACAAAAAAACATGGCTTTATCGATTCGCAAAGAATGGGCATGGATATCTTTAGAAATATTGATCCTGACCAGCCTTTAATTGTAGCAGAAAGTGTTTGGCAGTACTCTCATCACGTATTGGCAGGACTTATCACGCATCGCGGACCAATATTAACCGTAGCCAATTGGAGCGGCCAATGGCCTGGTTTGGTAGGTATGTTAAATCTAAATGGTTGTTTAACCAAAGCTGCTATTCCTTACAGCACTTTATGGAGTGAAGATTTTACCGATGACTTTTTTACAGAAGGGCTACATCAATGGCTATCAACAGGTAAAATCAGCTACGATCAAAGCCACGTAAAGAGTTTTGCACTCAGTAAAATCCCGATGGGCGATGACAAGACGGGAAGAACCTTTGCCAGAAATTTAAAAGAGCGCAAAGTAATTATGGGGGTGTTTGATGAGGGCTGCATGGGTATGTACAATGCTATCATACCCGATGAACTATTACATAAGACCGGTTTTTTTAAAGAACGTTTAAGTCAATCGGCATTATATGCTGCTATGATGAAGGTAACAGATGCTGAAGCAGAGGCTGTTTTAGACTGGCTTTTACAAAAAGGCATGACCTTTAACTGGGGCACTGAAGAAGAAACCCAGTTAACCAAAAGACAAACCCTTGAACAATGCAAAATGTATATTGCAGCCTTAAGGATTGCAGATGAATTTAGCTGTGATACGATTGGGATACAGTACCAACAAGGTTTAAAAGATTTAACTGTTGCCAGCGATTTAGTAGAGGGTTTATTAAATAATGAAGACCGCCCGCCTGTATTTTCTGAAGATGGTAAAGAACTTTACCCCAAACGTGCTTTACCGCATTTTAACGAGGTAGATGAATGTGCAGGTTTAGATGCCCTGGTCACGTACAATCTTTGGAAAGAATTAGGAATGACCGGAGAAAATACCCTACACGATATCCGTTGGGGTGAATATTATAAAAATGATGGGGTAGATGGTTTTGTTTGGCTGTTTTTGATCTCAGGCGCTGCACCACCCGCACACTTTATAGATGGTTATGCGGGGGCAAGCAGCGACAGGCAACCTGCTATGTATTTCCGTTTAGGCGGAGGTTCGTTAAAAGGCATTAGTAAACCAGGCTTTATTGTATGGAGCCGCATATATATAATGGATAATGAAATACATTGCGATTTGGGTGTTGGGGAAGTAGTAGCTTTGCCTGAGGAAGAAACCAAAAGACGTTGGGATGGCACAACTCCTGAATGGCCGATTATGCATGCCATTTTAAAAGGTGTAAGTCGCGATCAGCTAATGGCCAGACATAAAGCCAACCATATTCAGGTGGTTTACACCAATTATGAAGCCGGGGCACACGAGGCTTGCCGGATTAAAGCCGCTGCCTTAGATGAACTTGGCTTAAAAGTGCATTTCTGCGGAGATGTAAACCTTACTAAAAAAGAAATTCAATTTAAATAATCAAAACATGAAATCATCAATTTTAGCTTTGCTGTTAACCTTCTTAAGTGCTACTGCAATTTTTGCCCAGAACAATGCAGTTGCCGATAAAGAAGCTTATACTAAAATGATTACTGAACGCTCAGCCAAAATTGCAGCCAATCTGGGCATTACTGATGCGAAGAAAACAGAAAAGGTAACAATGATCATCAGGGATCAGTATAGTAATTTAAATGATATTTATGCTGCACGCGACATTCGTGTTAAAGCAATTAAAGAAAAAAACAAAGACAATAAAGTGGAACGCGATTCGGCTCTCGCTAAAGATGCCCGCATTGTAGAAGCATCATTGGCAAAACTCCATAAAAAATACATCGGTAAACTCTCGTCTCAACTAACTAATGAGCAGATTGAACTTGTCAAAAATGGTATGACTTACAATGTATTACCGATTACATACAAAGCTTATCAGGAAGAAATTTTAACCTTAACAGACAATCAGAAAAAACAAATTTTGGTTTGGTTGACAGAAGCGCGCGAGCACGCAATGGATGCAGAATCATCAGATAAAAAACATGCCTGGTTTGGGAAGTATAAAGGCCGCATCAACAATTACCTCTCGGCAGCCGGATACGATTTAAAGAAAGAAGGAATAGAGTGGGAGAAGCGGAGAAAAGCAAAAGCACAAACAAACTAGCACGGCTAATGGAGCGCATTTAAACGCTCCATTATTTTTTTATATTTTTTATTCAAGAATATTTCATTTATATATGAATTTATGTTTATATTGTAATATGAATTAAATTACTAAATAGCTTATAGCGAGCGGGTTATTTTAAATCGATAAGATTGTATAATAATCGGTGCTATTTTTTTAAAAATAGATTTTTACTTCATTAATGTAAAGTTAAAATATACTTTCTAACCAATAATTTTTACTCTAAAAAAGAAATATGAGCCACCACACAGACAATTAATGTGAGATAGATTTTTTAAAATAACGCTGTCTAATTCTTTTGCCTAACTAGCAAGCTGTAAAAAGCAAAACAAACAAACCATCCTTAACCGGAAACACTATTGAATAAACTGTATAAAGCAATTGCGATTACAGCTTATGTATGCTAAATGAATTGATCAGACACAAGGCCTGATTATATCAGATTAGCTGTATTTAGTAGAAAACTAACCAAATAACAAATATGAACTCAAAATTTTTACGAAAAACCTCATGGGTTTTAGTGCTCATGCTAATCACATGTACCGCTGTTTTTGCTCAACAAAAGCAAATCACAGGTAAGGTGGTCGACAAAAAAGACGGGCAGCCCGTTCCTGGCGTAACTGTTGGGATACGCGGCAAAACCAATAATGTAAACACTAACAATAACGGAGAGTTTGCCCTGGTAGCCGATCCTGCAACAGATGTACTCGTATTTTCTTATGTGGGCTACGTTCGGCAAACCATTCCATTGGCTGGGAAAACAAATATCACCGTAAATTTTGTTGAAGACAATACAGCATTAGATGATGTGGTGGTTATTGGTTATGGAACCAAGAAAAAATCAGAAATTCTAGGGGCTGTAGCAACTATTAGTGGTGCTGAAATTCAAGATATTCCTGCACCTAACTTAGCAGGCGCATTGAGGAATAGAATCGCTGGTGTTGGAGTGAGCCAATCATCAGGCCGACCAGGTTCGCCAATTACCTTAAATATTAGAAATTCTACTACGACCACTGCTGCCGCTGGTACAACAGATGAACCACTTTATGTTGTAGATAATATTACGGTAACAAGAGAAGCCTTCGATAATATCGATGCCTCAATGATTGAAAATTTAACATTTTTAAAAGATGCTTCTGCTGCAATTTATGGTGCTGCTGGCGCTAAAGGTGTTATTCTGGTTACTACAAAAAAAGGTAAGATAGGTAAACCAAGCATCACATATAATGGTTATGTGGGCATTTCTGACGCGATTAAGGTGCCAAAGATGTTATCCGGATATGAGCATGCATTATTATTAAATGATACGTTCCGCTCTCAAGGTGCTGCTGCATCGGAATACTTTGCTCCAGAAGATTTAGATTATATCAAAACGCTGGATTATAAAAGCTGGTACGATGAGGTTTGGCAAGCGGCTACGACACAAAGACATAATATCGGTATTTCTGGTGGAAGTGATAAAATTACCTTTTTCGCAGGTGGAAGTTACCAGGGTGAAAATGGAAACTATGCAGGGATGAAATTTAATAAGTATTCATTCAGAAGTGGTGTAGTTGCAACAGTAGCGAATGGCTTAAAAGCTGATGTGAATTTTAACGTTGATTATGGTACGAAAGAATTACACCATAATGCCCAAGATAATGATGCACCTTTTTTTGAAAGACTTATAACAATTCCAAGGTGGGTTCCAATTAGTATAGACGGAAAATATGTAAACTATAATGTTAACGGAGTTAACACTAGTAATATCAACCCGCTAGCCGTTGCTGAATCGGGTTATTACAATAATGGTTCAAATAAATCATACCGCATTAATGCCTCAATAACTTACGAGCCCACCTTCTTGAAAGGACTTGTAATTAAAGGCCAGGTTTCACAATCAAGTGGATCATCAAAAAACACTCAATATATACCACCTTTTACACTTTACAATTTTGCTAAAAGAGGCAATAACCTAGAGTTATTCACTAATCAATTACCTGTTGGTACTGCAGCCACTTTTCAGCCAACAAGTGCAGCCAATTCAAGTTTCACACCCGGCTTAGTTGATAACAATAGCTATCAGTTTTTCCTAACGCTTCAATATGCAAAAAGCATTGCTAAACATAGTTTTAGTGTTTTAGCTGGTGCCGAGCAAAGTGAGGGAAATTCGCAAAATTCAACTGTTCGTTACACAAATCAGCTCATCCCAGGTGTGGACCAGTATTTTGCTTATGATATTAATACATTGGTGGCATCAAACTTAGATAAAACAGCAGTTTCAAAGCGATCTGGTTTTGCCCGTTTTAGTTATGATTTTGATAAAAAATACCTAATAGAAGGTATCGCCCGTATCGATGCCTCGTCTAACTTCGCACTGGGCAATCGTTGGGGTGTATCACCAAATATTGGAATTGGATGGATAGTGAGTCAGGAAAATTTCTTTAAAAATAGCAATGCACTTGGCTTCATTAATTTCTTAAAATTAAAAGCAAATATTGGTATTACTGGTGATGATAGGGTTGGGGTTCGTTTATGGCAAGATAGATTCCAGATTGATGTAACCAATGGATATATCTACGGAAATGCCAATTCCAACAGCTTGAACCGCTCGCGTTTGGCTAATCCTGATATTACATGGGAAAAGAAAAGAACAATCAACGTTGGTTTAGAAACTGCAATGTTTAACAACAAATTAGATATTAGTATTGAGGCGTTCCAAAACTATACTTATGATGCTTTCGAATTAGGTGCTAATAATCAATATCCACAATATTTTGGTACGCAGGCACCAGTGTTAAACTACAGACAACTATATAACTGGGGTTCTGAATTTAGTATTGGATATAAAGCGAAACTTGCAACAGATTGGAATCTTAGTGCGAGCATGAACTTCTCTTATGGCAATTCAGTTACAGATAGGATTCTTTATACAGCAGGAAACTTAATTAACAATACATTTCCTAACTTACAATTATTCGGTACTGACCCACGCAAGTACAATACCAGCAATTATGGTTTAACTAACCTCGGCATGTTTAGAACGCAGGGAGAAGTTGATGTCTGGATGGCGAAATATCCTAATTATAGGATTTATGATAGAATTCCACAAGCTGGGTGGTTGTATTATGAAGATACCAATGCTGATGGAGTAATCTCTGATAGCGATTTAGCGCCATTGTATAACAATACCAACGCATTTTTTTCATCTGGTATCTCACTAAATTTAACTTACAAAAACTTCAGTTTAAACACTAATATTAATGCACGATTTGGTGGTAAAATTTTCTACGACAGCAGAGCGAGAACGGCTCCATCAAGAACTAGAAATACCTTATCTATCTGGACAGATCGTTGGACATTAGACAATCCAATGGGTGGTAAATATCCAAGATTTGATGATCCATCATTAGGAATAAACTCTGATTTTTGGGCTGTTGATGGAACGATGATCCGCATCAATACCATGACCTTGAGTTACAAGGCGCCATCAGAATTTGCAAGAAAATTAGGCATTGGCGGTGCGCGTATTCTACTTACTGGAAATAACCTGTGGACCATTGTGAATCCACTTCCTTATAAAGATCCATATACTTCAAGTGCTTGGGATTATCCGATGTTGAGAACAATTTCTTTGGGATTAAGTGTTAACCTATAATTTTTTGAGCAATGATTAATCAAATAAAAAACAATATAAAAAAAGCAGTAGCTATTTTAACTTTAGCTGCACTTTTGCCCGCCTGCGTAAATAAAGATGAGTTTTTCTTGTTACCTGATACCGGTGGTATCGATCAGGCCATATGGGATAATGAGGGTTCTGTACAACTACACCTTAACAGGGTGTACGATGTAGCCATGTATCAATTTCCATTACAGCTAGTTCCTGACCGTTATGGCGTTCACTATGCAAGTGATGAGAACTATTTTCCTGATGGTGATGCAAATGCAAAAGCAGCACTTGGATTACAAGGTGTGTTGGGAAATAACGATGTGAGGTATACTGGTAATACCTATGGCGGTAACCCAGGGAATAATAAGTATTGGGATATTGCCAGGTGTAATGATGCTATTGCCAATCTTCCTAACAGTACGATGCCTTCCCCCAAAAAAAATGAATTGCTTGGCCAATATTATGCACTAAGAGCAATAACCTATTTCGAACTGGTTAAAGTTTACGGTGGTGTTCCACTACCATTAACGCCGCAGGGAGGTGACAGTATTTACGATGAAGGTAGAAGACCGGCTAAAGAGTGTTTTGCGGCAATATTAAGCGATCTAAATAACGCTATTAACCTATTAGAAGGTTTTGCACCAAATGATCTCGACGGAAGAGGTAAAATAACTAAATTGATTGCCACATGTTTAAAAGCAAAGGTGTTATTGTATTGGGCTAGTCCTCAATTTAACCCTACAAATGATGCAAAACATCCTTACCAAGCCTCAAGATGGGCTGATGCTTTAACGGTTAATAAAGAAGCTTATGATATGTGCGTTTCGGCCGGAAAAAAATTAATGCCAAATTATTTAGATGTTTTCCGTGTAGAAGGTACAAACAATACTGAGGCCATTCTGGTAAGAACTTATTCTAATACAGTACCAAATAGAGGCAATCAAACTGAACAGCGTGTAAGGCCAACTTCTGAAGGTGGAAGTCCTAATACATACTTTATGCCTACAACAAAAATGTTGGATGCCTATCCAATGAGAGATGGAAAACCATTAAACACATCTACGGCTTTTCCATATGACGCCACCATGTTCTGGCAAAATAGAGACCCGAGGTTTGAAGCTACGTTTGCTACAAACGGATCAGTATATCCTTTGAGTGGAAACGCGAATAGGAAACAGTGGAATTATAATTTAGCAGTTGGTGAAAGTAGTGGAAATGCGGTGTATGTTAAGCGTTTCTCTACGCCTAGTTTAACAGCAAGCTCTTCTGTTTACAATAGTTCTGTTGGTGGTGGAAGTGGTATGGATTGGATTGAACTTAGATTTGCTGAGGTAATGTTGAATTATGCGGATTGTATGAATGAAACAGGAAATATCGCTGGTGCAAAAGATTTAGTCAGACAAATCCGTCAAAGAGCCGGAGTAGTTGCCGGTGATTCAGATTACGGACTTGCGTTGGCAGGAAGCACGCCACAATTGCGGAACTTAATTCTTAACGAAAGACAAATTGAATTCGCTTTTGAAAATAAACGTAATTCAGATTTGAGAAGATCTCGCACCATGCACTTGTTAACTGGGAATATGTCAAAATTGGAAGTTCAGTTAGTGAATCCTCCATCAGGATCGGACCAAAAAGATAAAAAAGTATTAGAAGATCCAACAGTTCCAGGAGGTACAACATCATTCAGAGAAACTTTAAACATTAACGATAAAGCAACTTATACAAAGTATTTTAAAAATGTTGTGATCACAAACACTACGTATTTACCATATAACGTACCTGAATTTCATTACTTCTACACCTTCCATAATGATTTTGTGAGTTTTGGTAATAAAATCCTTCCAACTATCGGTTGGGCCGGTGGTACGTTTGACCCACTTGATTAGTATTTAAAGAATAAATGTTTCAGTTGATCTGATTAAAAATTAAAATAATGAAAACTAGATATATTAATAAGTTACTCATCGGGTTATCCTTCATTCTTTTCGCTTCTTGTAAAAAAGAATCGGCGAACATCTTTAACATGTTCGAAGACGTAACCGTAACTTTCAACAATAGCGATCCTCGTTGTGTTACTGATTATAAAGTAATTAACGATAAAGAAGAGGTATGGATTGATTTTACTATAAACTCTGCTAAAGAGGATATGTATTCTTACGTGTTTGAGGTTTCAGCAGGTACAGCTCAGGCTACACGTTATACGATTGCCATAACCGATCCTACCCAACGCAGAAGTTTTTCAGCAATTATTAAACTTCCAAATACCGCTCTCTTTCCAGCAGCTGCACTTCGTGATGGTAAACAAAGCTATCGTATCTGTGCGTTAAATGAAAAGGGAGTGTTCATTGGTGATGGATATAAAAAAGTAACAGTTGATGTAAATCCAAGTTTTATGATTTATGCTAACAGAGATATTTATTTGCCGGATACCGTTGCAAAATCTTTACCAAGCTTCTTATCACTTACTGACGCTACAGGTTTTAGTTACACAAATGCATCAGCTAATGCTGGGAAAATAGATTTTGGTATATATAGAAAACCAGGTTCCAATACTACAGTTCAGACGCCAACCTGGGTAGTTAATTTATATTCTCCAAGTGTTGCTACTAATCCATTAACTGTTTACAACATTAGTGGCTTTAGTCCTAAAAGAACAACTAAATTTAGTCAGCCTGTTACCGGACAAGCCAATGCATTTCTGACTACGGCAATTTCCGGCTCTTCTTTAGAGACTTTGGCTAAAGCAAGAGCAATTACTTTTAACGAAACTACTCAGACCCTTCCAGCTAACGGTTTGGCGGCAGGTAATGCTGTGTTTTTTCTTACGCCAGAAGGCAAATATGGCATGTTGTATGTTAATGCAGCTACTTCCGACTTGCAGAAAAGGCCTTACATCAATGTCAGCATTAAAATTCAGCGGTAAAATGCTTTAGTCAGCGGAGTATCACCGCAGCAATTTTATATTTTGGTTTGGAAAGGAGAGAGCTTATGGCTCTCTTTTTTGTTATAGGAGAGAGGCAATTAACTTTATTTTATAAATAAATTATCCCTCAGGATGACATATCCATATTTATGATACATAACCTATTTTCTTTTGTAAATATTTTCTTACAAAAGCTTTAAAATAAGCGTCAAAACAACGTTTTTGAAGTTTAAAATTGTTAAAATTCAATGTTAATATATTTTTTATTTAAATATTGTATTTATATATGAATTTAATATCTACCTTGTATATTGGTTAACCTAATCAGTTTAATTTGTTACAAGCATTTTTGCCAAATGATAATATACTACAATACCCGGAGAAAATTATACATAAAATAGTGATGTTTTGCGTGCAATTTTGAATTATAATATACTTTCTAACCACACTAATTATTGAGATCAAAATAAAGAATGAGCCAAATCACCGCATGTTATTTTCATTTTTTTTTCTGGAAAGCTTATAAGGTTGCTTCAGGAGAAATAATATATAGTAAATAATAATTTCAACTCATTAACCCTCTCCCCATATAAAGTTTAAAATTGAGGTGCAATAAACCTTTGATTAAGGATGTTCAGATCCTCAAGAATGGAATTATAATATTAAAAAAGTAGCTATAAACCTGCTTAAATAGAATTAAAAACTAACCAAATAATAAGATGAACTTAAAATTTTTACGCAAAATTTCTTTGTCCTTGCTATTGATGCTACTGGCAAGTACAATCCTTTTTGCTCAAGACCGAAAGATTACAGGTAAGGTTATCGATCAGGCCGATGGGCAGGGAATTCCCGGAGTAAATGTAAGTCTAAAAGGTGTGCCAAGCAATGTGAGTACAAACTCAGATGGCGTTTACACCATACAGGTAAAATCAAACAGCGATGTGCTTGTGTTTTCGTACATCGGTTATGCCCGACAAACCATTCCTGTAGGCACACAAACTACTATTAATGTAAAATTGGTATCTGATAATAAAAGCTTAGAAGATGTAGTAGTAGTGGGCTATGGTACACAGAAGAAAGCAACATTAACGGGAGCTGTTTCTGCCTTAGACTTAAAACAGGTAGAGGATGTACCAGCCTTATCTTTGAGTGCGGCGCTACGTGGCACCGCGCCGGGTTTAGCTGTTTCGGGAGGTACGCAGCGTCCAGGTCAAGGTACAACCATCACCATTCGTAACCCTGTGGTGTATTCAAAAGACAGTCAACAAGGAACGAACCCAATATTTGTAATCGACGATATTATTAGAACACAAGCAGATTTTGATTTATTAGATCAAAGTACGGTAGAAAGCGTTTCCATTTTAAAAGATGCCGAAGCTGCAATTTATGGTGTTTCTGGTGCTAATGGCGTTGTGATAGTTCGTACCAAACGTGGTAAACAAGGTGCTCCGCGAATTAGTTTCAGCAGTTCTGTTGGTCTTTCAAACGCTACAAAACTTCCACAGATGATGTCGGGTGTAGAATTGGGCAATTTTGTTAATGATTATTTAAATACTTCGGTTTACCAGCAAACAATAGCTGGTACTGAAGTGAACAATTTTATTAATGCTGATGGTTTTAAAGTAACCAACGGTGTAACTGCCACTACAAGAGAAACACAGTGGTATACACCTGATGAACTTTCTTACTTTTCTGCTAACAACCACAATTGGCTAGCTGAAGCATTTCAAACGTCCAATATTTACAGGCAAGCACTTAATATTAGTGGTGGTAGTGATAAAGTAACCTATTTTGTTGGTGCAAATTACACTACTCAAAACTCTAATTTTAAAGGTGTTAACTCTTATAAATATGGTTTAAGGGCCAGTATTGATGCTAAATTAGCTAAAGGCCTTTCTGTTTCAGCATCGATGAGCGGGGATGTTTCTTATACCAAGAGTTATTACTATAAATTAAACAGCACCTCAGAGAGTTTAGATAATGATGTGGCTACATTGCAGAATGTTAATCCATGGTCTGAATATTTTATTAATGGTAATCCTGTTGTACTTGGCGCTAGCAATACGGGAGGCTTAGAAAATGTAAACTTTTTCTTAATTCAAAATTCCGATAATTTTACAGGTGGCAAAACTTATGTTATGAATATGCTGGGTAAAATTACGTACGAAATTCCTGGAGTAAAAGGCCTGACAGCAACAGCTACATTCAATAAAAATATCAATAGTGCCAATACTAAGCAATTCGGAACTACCTTTAATTATTATAAATACGCAGGTACCGGCGATAACAATCATATTCCAGGTGGTGCCCTTTTAGGAGTGTATGCGATCAAAAATGGGGATAGGATTAGATTAAATCCTAGTTTTACAGATGCTTACCAGTTAAATGCAGGGTTAAACTATAACAGATCTTTCGGTAAACATAATATTAGCGCACTCGCATTGGTTGAACAAAGGGAAAGTGCGTTAGAAGGAGTTGCAGCAATGACAGAAGGTGTTGTTGCCGGAGGATTACCTTATCAAACATTTACGGTAGGAACACAGACATCAACCCAGTCGGGCCAGGTGAGCGAAACAGGCTTTCAGTCGCTTATTACCCGTTTAAATTACGATTATGATAATAAATACTTATTACAACTGGTTTATCGTAGAGATGGTAGTTCAAGATTTGCCCCTGGCAATAACTGGGGAGGTTTCCCAGCTGCATCATTGGGTTGGGTAGTATCTCAAGAAAAATTCTTTAAAGATAATGTTAAGTGGATGGATTTATTAAAATTTAGGGCATCTGCAGGGTTAACAGGAACCGACGCAACCAAAGCTTATCAATATTTAGCCTCTTATAATCTGGGTACTGGAAGCAGTGGCGGTGCCGTATTTAATGAAATCGATAGAAGTATTGCAATTAAATCGAATATTGCCATTCCAAACATGAATGTAATATGGGATAAATATTTTAAGACCAATTACGGAGTTGATATGGGTTTCCTTAAGAACAAATTAACGGTTACAGCAGAATATTTCTGGACACACGGCTATGGTTTGTTAACAACACTTAGTTCATCCGTTCCTGCTACAATTGGTGCGGCCGTACCAACGGAGAATTTTGCTGCTGCAAATATGTTTGGTTATGAAATTAGTGCAAGCTGGAGAGATAAAATTGGAAAAGTTAGTTATGGGTTTTCTCCGTTTTACTCATGGAGTGATAATAAAAACATCAAGATTGACGTAGCCTCTGGTATTGTAGGAACACTTGAAGATTTAACCGGAAAATCAAGTGATCTTGGATTATTTGGTTATAAATCTTTGGGCATTATTAGGACACAAGATGAAGCCAATGCAATAATAGCTGATAGGTTAAATAAATCGGCTGTAGCTGGTGATAAAACCAAAATTAAAATTTTAGATAACCCGTTACAACCAGGAATGATCAATTATGAAGACGTAAATGGTGATGGTGTAATTGATGTTAAGGATAAAACCTATGTTACCGATAGACAGAATAACCATAATAACTTAGGTTTAAATTTTAATGTGGGATACTCAGGTTTAAGCTTAAATGTTGTTATGGGTATTTCATGGGGTGGAAAAACAAGTATCGGCGGCTTAAAACCGAGCGGAACAGGGGCTTCTGTTTATGACAACAGAGCATCGTACTGGGCAGATCATTGGACAAAAAACAATACAGGTGCACAGTATCCAAACCCATATTTCTCTAGCATTTACGAGACCAGTGATTTTTGGCTGGTATCTGCAACACAGTTCAATGTTACAAATGCTAATTTAAGTTATTCAATACCTACAAAATGGACTGAAAAAATTGGAATCGGTAGTATTAGGGTTTTTGCACAGGCAACAAATCCGGTTCAATTTATTAATCCATTCCCAGGCAAATACAGAGATTTTCAAAGTCAGTTAGGAACATATCCAACTTTGAAAACATATTCATTCGGTTTAAATGTTGGACTCTAATATCTATTATTATGAAAAAGTATTATATTATAATTATAAGTTTTTGTACAGCATCATTGATGTTTACAAGTTGTAAAAAGGTTCTTGAAAAACAAGATCTGGGAAGTTTTACAGCTGATCAGGTATATAATGATTCTACCACCACAAAATTAAGCATTGATTATATTTACAGCCAAAATCAGCCTTCCTGGTTTGGTAACGTAGGTGGCTTAAGTGCTTCGGTAAGTAGTTTATCTGATGAGCAATTTGGAGATAACGTATTTGTTAAAGGAACAGCCACATCAGAATCGGTTACCGATTTGGGAGCTAGCAATACTGCTGGTAACTACTTTAAGATCAGAAGCATTAATATGTTTATCAGGGATGTTAATGCTGGCACAATGGATCCTGCTGTAAAAAAGAGATTTATTGCACAAGCTTATTTTTGGAGAGCATTCAGGTATTTCGAATTGGTAAAACTTTACGGTGGAGTACCATTGGTTTTAATACCATTGGATGCTGTTGGCGAGGATGCTAAAAAAGCAGCGCTGATTCCCAGAAGTTCAACAACCGAAACCTTTGCACAGATTTCAAGTGATTTAGATACCTGTATTAAATATTTACCGATTACCTGGCCAAAAAATGATGATTATGGACGTATCACAAAAGGGGCTGCCCAAGCATATAAAGGAAGGGTTTTGTTGACTTTTGCGAGTCCACAATTTAATCCGGCTAACGATGGCTTGAGGTGGCAAAATGCATACAAAGCTAACACAGATGCCATAAATACTTTGTCTGCCAATGGATTTGGTTTATATGCGAAATTTGATGCAACCATGTGGACCACCGAAGGATCTAATGGAGGAAGTCGCCCCCGCAATCCTGAAGCTGTTCTTGCAACACTCTACAATACCGGAACAACAGATATTGGACAAAATAACAACTCTTATCCCAACGCCAGCGTTCCGAAGTATATTGGTACAACAGGTGGATCAAATTTACCTACATGGGATATGGCAAGAGCTTTTCCTATGAAAGATGGTAAGGATACCCTAACTTCAAAGTATGCTTACAGTACTGCAACATTTTACAAAAACCGCGATCCAAGATTTGATCAAACCATAGCTTATAATGGTTGTAATTGGCCGCTAGCCGGAAATCCTGCCTATCGTTTATGGACTTACTATTTTACAAGATTAAATGCTACAACAAAAAAAGAAGAATTGGCTTCAACTGAGAGTGCGGCAACTGGTAGTGGCTTATACTTGAGAAAAGGAATCGATCCAGCTTTAACTTTAGCGAATTTTATAAATGCAGGAACTGATTGGTTAGAAATACGTTATGCTGAGGTTTTGCTTAATCAAGCAGAATGTGCTGCTGAGATCGGTAATACAGGACAATCACAAGAGGCATATGCTAATTTGATCAATATTAGAAAAAGAGCAGGAATTGAGCCTGGCACTGATGGTTTATATGGTTTATCTGCAGGAATGAATAGCATTCAATTAGTAAATACCGTAATGAAAGAAAGACAAATAGAGTTGGCTTTTGAAGGAAAACGTTTTTGGGATTTACGTCGGCGCAAACTATTAGAAAGTACGTTAAACGGTAAAAGGAGAATGGGTATCACAATAACTTTGAAGAATACCCTAGCATATACCGACTATATAACTGGTACAAGAGATGCGTCAGCCAATACAGACTTAGATGCGTTATACGCTGCAAGTTTTACTGTTAAAACAAAAAGCCAGGACACTTATAATATTGCTTATCAGCCAGCAACCTACTTTTTTGGTATCCCTACGGTATCACTTCAAAACAATGTTAATCTAAAACAAAATAACACTTGGGGTGGGCCATTCGATCCGTTAAAATAGTTAGCAAAGATCCTTAATGGCGGCTTATTACCGCCACAATTTTACAATATATTTGGTTTGAAAAAGGGGACAATTGTCCCCTTTTTTATTTGGAAAGTATTCTGTCCTAAAATAAGTTGATACATGTAAATCTTCAAATTAGCTGAACAAATAAAGCATAAATAAAAACCATCTCATAATTGATTTATGAGATGGCTTCTTTAAATTAAATGAAGGTTATTTAATAGCCTTCATCAATAGCCATAGAGGTATACTGATCGATTGTTACTCCATACCAAATAAAACCATCACTTCTGATTTTAAAAGAATAGGTTTCATTCCCCCAAATCCCAAAATCAAATCCATTAGGGAAATGAGAGCTTTGAAATTCAATATCATAGTTACCCGCTGGCAGTGTACCAAGAACTTTGGATTCAAAAGTATCATCGTCGGTATGAAAATAATAGGACTCTGTAGTTCCTACTTTGGTAAAGGTGATGTACCAATCATTATAATTGCCGCTATAAGGCAAATAGATCGGCACTTCAACATCCTGCGCTACAGCTCTCGTTAATCCTGTGAGTAAAAAGAAGCATAAAATTCCGCTGAACATCATAATTTTTTTTGTTTTCATAATATACTGATTTTAGTTAAAAATTTGGACTGATTTAAAGTTACGGACTAACTGAAGCGTTTTGATATATTATTTTATCGGCATGATGTAGAATATTATCCATAATATTGTGTCTATTATAATAGACCTCTTCGAAAATATACTTATTCCACATTTGTTAGTTAAAAATGGTTTATTGCAATTCTTGGCGGTTTACCTTAGTCGATGCTGTGTGAGGATTTAAAAGATTTACACCCAGCCGATTTTAAGCGGCCTTACAATCCCCTAAATAAAAACAATTCAAATTCTTAAAAACCTCTCATTTTTTATATTTGGTTTTTGGAAAGGGAACATTAATTTGTTTCAGTTTTTTTATTTAAGAATGTTACATTTATATATGAATTTTATTGCTATCTTGTACCATGGCTGCGAGAATGAATTTAATTTGTTACAGGCATTTTTACCAATTGATAAGATGGTACAATACCTAGCCAAAATTATACATTAAATAGCCGCTTTTTGCATGCAAATTTGAAAGATAATATACTTTCTAACCAAAATTATTTACAAGGATAGACAAAGAAATGAGCCATGAATTTCAACATAAACGATTAGTTTTTTTTCGCTGATCAAATAATTCGTAACTTCTTTTCTCTTCCCAACGAGCAAACACAAATGAAAAAGAATTTTTTAAATTTGTTGTGTACAACAGCATTAATTTTCTCCGCAAATTATACATTTGCCCAATACCCGAATATTCCGGCCAACATCAAAAAATCTTCCGATTCGATGATGAAAGAAGCTTATCACCAGTCTGATATAGCCTGGGAAAAGGCCAAGCCTATTATCGCAAAAGAAGCGGGTGAGGGCAAGCCATACATTCCTTGGGCGGGTAGGCCTACCGATCTGCCTCAATCTAAATTATTAGCATTTCCTGGCGCAGAAGGCGGTGGTGCATATAGTTTTGGTGGTCACGGTGGTAGAGTAATTGTTGTTAAAAATTTAAACGATAGTGGTCCTGGCTCTTTACGTGATGCCTGTGAACAAGGTGGGGCCAGGATTGTTGTTTTCAATGTTGCCGGAATCATCAGATTAAAAACACCATTAATCATCCGTGCCCCTTATATTACCATTGCAGGCCAAACCGCACCTGGTGACGGTGTTTGTGTAGCTGGCGAATCGGTTTGGTTAAATACACATGATGTGATTGTTCGTTTTATGCGTTTCAGAAGAGGTGAAACTTTTGTGGGTCGTCGCGATGATGCCATTGGTGGAAATCCGGTTGGAAACATCATGATTGACCACGTTTCGGCAAGTTGGGGTTTAGATGAAAATATGTCGATGTACCGCCACATGTATAACGATAGTACTGGTAAAACCGAAGAAAAATTAGGAACGGTTAACATCACTATACAAAACTCTATATTTTCTGAAGCTTTAGATTATTGGAACCATGCTTTTGGCAGTACCTTAGGTGGCGAAAACTGCGCCTTTGTGCGTAACCTTTGGGCCGATAACGGTGCCCGTAACCCATCAATAGGATGGAACGGCATTTTTAACTTCGCTAATAACGTGGTGTTTAACTGGAACAACCGCTCTACAGATGGTGGAGATTATACCGCACAATTTAATATCATCAACAACTACTACAAACCAGGTCCGGTTACTGAATTAAAAGATCCCATCAGTTATCGCATCTTAAAACCAGAATCTGGCCGCAGTAAATTACCTTATGTTGTTTTCGGACGTGCTTATGTGGCAGGGAATATCATCGATGGCAACGAAAAAGTAACTAAAGACAACTGGGATGGGGGCGTGCAGTTAGAAGATAAAAAAGGGAGCCTCATGTCGTTTGAAGCTGCAAGTAAATATTTTGCGGCGATGAAAGCAAAAGATCCATTCCCGATGCCGAAAATCAGCATCATACCAACCTTACAAGCAAAAGCGTATGTATTGGCAAATGCGGGTGCAACCTTACCAAAAAGAGATCCGGTTGATACCCGTGTAATTAAACAGGTAGCCACCGGAAAAATTGAAGTTCATCCTAACGCTAAACCATCTGCATTTCAATTCGAACACCGCAGATTACCTGGCGATTCTTACAAGCAAGGTATCATTACAGAAGTTTCTCAGGTTGGAGGTTATCCGGAATATAAAGGAACGCCATATAAAGATAGTGACGATGACGGCATGCCAGATGCGTATGAACTGAAAAATGGCTTGAACCCTAAAGATGCATCTGATGCAGCAAAAATCACTAAAAGTGGTTATTCGAACATCGAAGTATATTTAAATAGTGTGGTTCCAGTTTCAATTGTAAAACCTAGCTAATATGCGCACCCGGAACTCAATTTTTAGCATAATTGCTTTATGCGGTATTGGAAATGTTGCTTTTGCACAGTATCCTGTTATCCCTGAAACAATGGAAAAGAAAGCCGATTCACTTTTAAAAAGCATTGAAGAAAAATCGGAACTGCAATTTTTAAAAGTAAAACACATTGTAGATGAAGAGGCAAAACATGGCAAACCTTATATTCCATGGGCAGCTAAACCAGGTGATTTACCACAGGCTAAAACAGTGGCCTTTCCTGGTGCCGAAGGTGGCGGTGCTTATTCTTTTGGAGGCCGGGGTGGGAAAGTTTATGTAGTAACCAGTCTTGAAGATTCTGGTGCCGGAACATTACGTGAGGCTTGCGAACAAGGTGGAGCAAGAATTATCGTTTTTAACGTTTCAGGCATTATCAGATTAAAAACACCGCTGATTATCCGTGCACCTTATATCACAATTGCTGGTCAAAGTGCACCAGGCGACGGGGTTTGTGTGGCTGGCGAATCAGTTTGGATTAATACACATGATGTGATCATCCGTTATATGCGTTTCCGTCGTGGTGCAACTGATGTTACCCGTAGAGATGATGCCATTGGCGGAAATCCTGTCGGAAACATCATTATCGACCACGTTTCGGCCAGTTGGGGCTTAGATGAAAACATGTCTATCTATCGCCATGTTTATGATAAAAAAGACGGCTCTAAACCGGAGAAATTACCAACGGTAAACGTGACCATTCAAAATTCAATCTTTTCTGAGGCTTTGGATACCTATAACCATGCTTTCGGTAGCACCATTGGAGGCCTAAATTCAACTTTCGTCCGTAACCTTTGGGCATCAAACATAAGTCGCAATCCATCTGTGGGCATGTACGGCGATTTTGGTTTTGCCAATAACGTGATCTTCAACTGGTGGAACAGAAGTGCCGATGGCGGCGATAATGCCTCTTTTTATAGTTTCATTAATAACTATTATAAACCAGGGCCAATTACACCTGCAGGCGAACCAATTTCTTATCGTATCTTAAAGCCAGAGTCGGGTAGGGATAAAAAGTTTTCGAATGAATTTGGTAAAGCTTATGTAACGGGAAACATTATTGAAGGAAATGAAAAAGTAACTAAAAATAATTGGGATGGTGGCGTTCAACCTGAAAGCAAAAGAGATAAACAAAAACTATTAGATTCGATAAAAGTAGATAAACCTTTGCCTATGGCTAAAATCTCCATCATCGATACCAAAAAAGCTTATGATTATGTGCTGGCTAATGCAGGTGCATCTTTACCCGTTCGCGATGCTGTTGATCAACGAATGATTAAACAGGTTAGCACCGGTAAAATTGAGCATATTGAAGATGGTAAATTGCCTGCTAAACAAAGTTATGTAAAACGCCGTTTACCTGCCGATTCATATAAAAAAGGAATCATTTCTGATATTGCACAAGTGGGTGGTTATCCTGAATATAAAGGGAAACCCTATTTAGATACAGATGGGGACGGAATACCGGATAGCTGGGAAACCAAAAACGGACTTAACCCTAAAGATGCTAAAGACGCCACAAAGACGTCGAAATCAGGTTATGCCAATATCGAAGTTTATTTAAATAGTTTGGTTGATGTGAATAAAGTTAGACCTTCGAAAGGTTAAAGAAGAAAGACTAAAGCTGAAAGGCCGGGCATCTTCTATCGAAATCGTCATCTCGACTGAAGCACAGTCCCGAACTTTCGGGAGAGAGATCTATCAAGACAGATTTCTCGACTGCGTTGCACTCCGCTCGAAATGACGATCAAGAGGGGGAATCCTTAATGCCTTTGTGGTCAAAAAATTAAAATATGCCAAAAACTAACCACATATTAAAAGCCATGCGACTGAAGACCTTACCAATTTTGGTAATTGCTCTTTTAGTGACTAACTTTTCTTTTGCACAAAAAACAAAGCCTGTTGAGCCGCCAAAGCCGATCTTTAAAGGAAAGGATGGGAAAATGGCCTATACACCTGATGCAGATGGGAACCGGATTCCCGATTTTTCTTATGCTGGCTACATGGCTGGCGAAAAAGCCATTCCCAATGCAACAATAAAGGTAGTTGTTCCGGTTTCAACGGGCGATGCTACATTAAGGATTCAATCGGCTATTAATTATGTCTCGAAATTACCCCTTGGAAAAGATGGTTTACGTGGTGCGGTTTTATTAGAAAAAGGCACATATGAAGTCGCCGGAACATTGCGGTTATCAGCGTCTGGAGTAGTGCTTCGTGGAAGTGGAATGGACGAAAATGGCACTAAAATTTTCGCTACAGGTTTAGACCGTATTGGTGTAATCAGGATTTTAGGTCAAAAGAACAAGGTTGAGGAACAGCCTATTGCCATTACTGACACTTATGTGCCCGTAAATGCGAATAAAATAACCTTAACCAATGCCAGCGGATTAAAAGTTGGCGATCAGATTTTGATCCATCGTCCTTCAACCAAAGAATGGATTGAAACCCTGAAAACTGTAGAGTTTGGTGGAGGTGAAAGCGCTTTGGGTTGGAAACCGGGAACAAGAGATATTCATTGGGATAGAAAAATTACCGCAATAAACGGCAATACCATCACTTTCGACGCGCCAATTACAACAGCTTTGGATTCCAGGTTTGGAGGTGCTACCATTTCAAAATACAAATGGGAGGGCAGAATTACACAGTCAGGCGTTGAGAATCTAAAAATCGAATCCGATTATCATAAAGAAAATATTAAAGATGAATACCACCGCTGGACAGCCATCTGTTTAGAGAATGTGCAGGATGCATGGGTTCGCCAGGTGGTTTTTGAGCATTTCGCAGGCGCTGCCGTTAATGTACTCGAAACTGCAAAAAGAATAACAGTTGAAGATTGTAAATCGCTTGCCCCAGTTTCTGAAATTGGTGGTGAGCGCCGTTTTACATTTTTAACCACAGGTCAACAAACACTTTTCCAAAGGCTTTACTCAGAATATGGTTACCATGATTTTGCTGTGGGTTTTTGTGCACCCGGACCCAATGTTTTTGTTCAATGCCAGTCGTATTTGCCTTTTAGTTTTAGCGGCGCAATTGATAGCTGGGCATCTGGTGTGTTATTCGATATCGTAAACATTGATGGACAGGCTTTAAGTTATTTAAACCGCGGACAGGATGGCCAGGGTGCAGGGTGGAGCGCTGCAAACAGTGTATTCTGGCAGTGTAGTGCGGCGAGGGTTGATAATTTTCAGCCCCCAACAGCTCAAAATTGGGCGTTCGGAACATGGGCACAATTTTCTGGAAATGGTTACTGGGATATGTCGAATGAGCAAATTCAACCACGTAGTTTATATTATGCGCAGTTGAAAGATAGATTGGGTAATGAAGTAGAGGAACGGAATTTTGTTCTTCCGGTAGAAACAGAAGCTTCGAGTAGTCCACCTGTTGATGTGGCGCTAAAACTGACGAAGCTGGCCTACAAATCTGCTTTAACCGTTTCAGAATATATTGATGCAGCATCTGACAGGAATAAAATCCCGACAGATGCCGGTTCGGCAAAGAGCATAGATAAAATTGGTTTAGATAAAGTTGTTCAACCTGCAATTGCAGATGCCATGACAATTAAAAATGGCTGGTTAGTGCGTGGCAATGAAATTGTGGTGGGTAATCGTCAGGATGTACCTTGGTGGAATGGAAGTGCCCGACCTCATGGATTAAAAAATACGAAGTTCCATATTACGCGTTTTGTACCTGGCCGTTCGGGAAATGGCTTAACAGATGATTTGGATTCGATTACTGATGCCATGAAAAACGGTTCGGTTAAAGTGCTTGATCACAATTACGGCCTTTGGTATGACAGAAGGAGAGATGATCACGAGCGTATCCGCCGCATGGATGGCGATGTTTGGGCACCTTTTTACGAACTGCCTTTTGCCCGTAGCGGGCAGGATAAAGCCTGGGATGGTTTAAGCAAATACGATATCACCAAATACAATCTTTGGTATTGGGACCGGTTAAAGCAATTCGTCGATCTTGCCGATCAAAAGGGCCTGGTTTTAATCCATGAAAATTATTTTCAGCATAATATTATCGAAGCTGGTGCACATTATGCCGATTTTCCCTGGCGTACCGCAAACAATATCAACAACACGGGTTTTCCCGAACCTGTTCCTTATGCTGGCGATAAACGCATTTTTATGGCCGAGCAGTTTTACGACATTACAAACGAACATCGTAAAGCGATTCATAGGGCTTACATCAGAAAATGTTTAGAGAATTTTGATGGAAACACTGGCGTTATCCAATTAATTGGTGCCGAATTTACCGGTCCATTACATTTTGTGCAATTCTGGATTGATACGATTAAAGAATGGGAAAAAGAAACCGGCAAACATCCCATCATCGGTTTAAGTGTAACTAAAGATGTTCAGGATGCCATTTTAGCCGATCCGGAACGTGCCAGTGTGATTAACCTAATTGATATCAGGTATTGGCATTATCAGGCCGATGGAACAGCTTATGCGCCTCAAGGTGGCTTAAGTTTAGCCCCCCGTCAGCACGCTCGCTTGTTAAAACCAAAGAAAACCTCTTTCGAAGAAGTTTATCATGCTGTTTCTGAATATAAAAACAAATTCCCTGAGAAAGCAGTGATGTATTCGGGCGATAGCTTTGATAGTTTCGGATGGGCAATTTTAATGGCTGGCGGTTCTTTATCAAATGTTAATGAAATAGATAAAACAGTTCTTACTGCTGCATCTGCTATGAAACCTTTTCTTCCGGCAGGTAAATCAGTTAAACAATACGGGCTGGAAAACGCAGGCAAAGCTTACATTTTATATAATGCTTCTGCAGAAGCGATTAATCTTGATTTAAACAAGATCACAGGAAAATTCAATGTGAAAGTGCTGAATGCTAGAACCGGGAAAGTGCTAAAGGAAGAGAAAATTAACGCCAGTGCAATTGTAAAACTGAATAAAGTAGCTTCAGGAGATGAAGTTATCGTTGTAAATAAAATATAAAAGTGGGTTTTGCATTCTGAGCGCAGGGAAGAATCTTCAAGCGATGGAAACAAAACGTTAATAAACCACCATCAAAAACGGAAGTGAGCAAACATAAGCTGTATAGAATAGGTAAGAGATGCTTTGTACCTCAGCATGACAGCACGTTTTTTATTGGTGGGTGTATACACCCACCAACATTTGTAAATATATTAAACTGAATATGAATCTTAAATTAAAAATATTCCTGCTTGCTGTGTTTTCTTGCCTTGCTTTTGGCTGTAAACAAAAACCTCATTTTGGCGATAAAAGTCTTTTGGTTTCAGAAAACGGACGGTATTTAACCACGGGTGATGGTAAACCTTTCTTTTGGCTTGGCGATACGGGCTGGCTTTTATTGAGCCGCTTAACCCGCGAAGAGGCAAATACCTATCTCGAAGACCGTAAACAAAAAGGTTTTAATGTAATTCAGGTGATGTTATTACACGATGTGCCATCAAGAAATGTGTATCTGGATTCTTCGGTCGTTCATGCTGATGTTTCCAAACCAATGCTTACAACAGGCAACAATCCTAAAGATTCTTTGGCCTACGATTATTGGGATCACGTAGATTATATTGTAGATAAGGCCGCAGAAAAGGGACTTTACATGGCTTTAGTTCCGGTTTGGGGTACAAATGTAAAAGCCAAAAAAGTGAATAAAGATCAGGCAAAAGCCTATTCCGAATTTTTGGCTAAACGTTATAAAGAAAAATGGAATATCATCTGGTTAAATGGTGGTGATATTAAAGGGAGTGAAGGTGCCCCCGTTTGGAATACCATTGGTGAAACCTTAAGGGCAAACGATCCGAATCATTTAATTACTTTCCATCCAAGAGGCAGAACTGCTTCTTCACAATGGTTCCAAAATGCAAAATGGTGCGATTTCGACATGGTTCAATCTGGTCACCGCCGTTATGATCAGGATACCTCTAAAAATGAGAAATTACATTATGGAGAAGATAACTGGAAATACATCGAAGCCGATTATAAACTGAAACCGACCAAACCTACAATTGATGGTGAACCTTCGTACGAGGATATTCCACAAGGTTTGCACGACACTTTACAACCACGCTGGACAGATAGCGATGTGAGAAGATATGGTTATTGGTCGGTTTTTGCGGGTGCTTTCGGTTATACCTACGGTCATAATTCGGTTATGCAGATGTATAAAAAAACAGATTTAAAACCTGCTTATGGTCCAAAAGACCAATGGGTAACAGCAATAAATGCCCCCGGAGCAAAACAGATGCAATACCTGAAAAATTTAATGCTTTCACATTCATACTTCGACCGTGTACCTGATCAGACTTTGGTTGCTGGAAAAAATGGGGAAAAGTATGAGCGTGTTCTTGCTACAAGAGGCGAAGAGTTCGCCTTGCTTTATACTTATACAGGCAGAAATTTCAGTGTACAGATGGGAAAAATTGATGGTGATGAAGTAAAAGCATCGTGGTTTGATCCAAGGACCAGTAAAATTACGCCAATTGGAGAATTTGAAAATAAAGGCATAAAGGAATTTAACCCACCAGGCGAACCGGCAAATGGAAATGATTGGGTGTTGGTGTTGGAGGAGATATAAATAGTTAGGTCGTCATTCCCAACTTGATTGGGAATCTTAATGCTTTGGCCATTGTTTGTTTGTTAAGGTTCCCGCCTTCGCGGAAAAGACGGCCTTGAAGAGATAAAAAATGTCACCTGAGCGTAGTCGAAGGGCAATCTTTTCCGCTAGTTAAAAAGATTTCTCCACTTCGGTCGAAATGACGATAGATTAGAGCGGTCGTCATTCCCAACTTGATTGGGAATCTTAAAGCGTTTGTATTAAGATTCCTGCCTGCAAGGGAATGACGATCATTAAAGAATAAAATAACGAAATAAAATAACAGTGTACAAACTAAAGTCCATAACATCATTTCGCTTAGCTATAATTGGCCTGCTGCTTTGTGGATTAACATCCTGCTCAAAACAGGCTTACCTGTTTACCTCTTTCCACGAGCCTGCAAATGAAGGATTAAGGCTTTTATACAGCTATGATGCTTACCATTGGACAGATTTGAATAAAACTTTCCTGAAACCTGCCGTTGGCACCCAAAAGGTATTACGTGATCCATCCATCGCACAAGGACCAGACGGCACTTTCCATTTAGTTTGGACCTGCAGCTGGAAAGGCGATAAAGGTTTTGGTTATGCCAGTTCAAAAGACCTGATCAATTGGAGCGAACAGAAATTTATTCCGGTAATGGAAAGCGAGCCGAAAACGGTGAATGTTTGGGCACCTGAAATTTTCTTCGATGATGAAAGAAACGAATATGTAATCATCTGGGCTTCAACCATACCATTCCGCTTTGCTAAAGGAATAGAAGAAGAAGAAAACAATCACAGGATGTACAGCATTACCACAAAAGATTTTATCACCTTCTCGAAACCAAAATTATTTCTAGATCCAGGTTTTAGTGTGATCGATGCGGTGATTGTGAAAAGGACAAGCAAAGATTATGTATTGGTTTTAAAAGACAATACACGCCCGAACAGAAACTTAAAGGTCGCTTTCGCAACAGATGCTTTAGGACCTTACAAAAAGGTTTCGGAAACTTTTAGCCCAAAATTAACCGAGGGGCCAACTGTGGTAAAGATTGGAAAAGACTGGCTGATTTATTTTGATGCCTATGGACAAAAGATTTATTCAGCCTATAAAACAGCCGATTTTAAAACTTTTAAGGATGTGACTGCAGAAGTTTCGATACCCGAAGGGCATAAACACGGAACGATTATAAAAGTGAAAAGGAAAGTGATTGAGAACTTATTGAATCTATAAATGAATCGTCATTGCGAACTGAAGTAAGGGGAACGAGCGCGCGCGTGAAGCAGTCTATTTAGCAAAGAAGATTGCTTCGTTCCGATGGAAAATCGGAAACTCGCAATGATGAAATGAAATAAAAAAATGAAAATATTTAAAATACTTTGTTTAAGCATAACACTAACATTTGCAGCACAAAACTCGCAAGCGCAAGATACGGTGCGTTATACAGGCAAAACTTTGGTTAATGCAGATTACCACCACGGGCAACTTTCGCCGGTAATGGGTGTGCATAACATTCAAACTTTCCGTGCAAACAGAGAACACCCGGAACTGGCAGAAAACTTCGGCTGGACCTATAACCATGCACCGATGCTCGCTTACTGGAACAATAAATTTTATATCGAATATCTGAGTGATAAAGTTGGTGAAAGCATTCCACCAGGACAAACTTTGGTTCAATCATCAAAAGATGGTTACACCTGGACTAAACCTGAAGTAATATTTCCTATTTACCGAATCCCTGATGGCACCACAAAAGAGGGAAGAACTGATGTAGCAAAAGATTTAGATGCCGTAATGCATCAACGCATGGGCTTTTATGTTTCCTCTAAAAATGTATTCCTGGTTTTGGGCTTTTACGCGATCAGTTTCGACGCAAAAGACGACCCGAATGATGGGCATGGAATTGGCAGGGCTGTTCGCGAGATTCAGCCAGATGGAAAATACGGTCCGATTTATTTCATCCATTATAATCCCGGCTATTCAGAAAAGAACACTAAATATCCATTGTATACTAAAAGCAAAAGCAAAGCTTTTATTGAGGCTTGTAAGGAGTTATTAGCAAATAAATTAATGACGCAACAATGGAATGAAGAGGCCGATAGAAAGGATCCTTTAATCACTTTACAAAAACAATATAAAGCATTCAGCTATTATCATTTACCGGATGGAAGAGTGGTTGGTTTGTGGAAAAATGCCTTAACCGCAATCAGCAATGATAACGGCAAAAGCTGGCCGGAAAATGCTTCCCGTGCACCTGGTTTTGTAAACAGCAATGCTAAAATCTGGGGACAAAAAACATCAGATGGTTATTATGCAACGGTTTATAATCCATCAGAATACCGATGGCCGCTAGCCATTTCGACCAGTAAAAATGGTTTAGATTATACCAACCTTTTGTTGGTTAATGGTGAAATCACACCCATGCGCTATGGTGGCAATTACAAATCTTATGGTCCGCAATATGTACGTGGTATTGAAGAAGGTAATGGAAAACCTGCCGATGGCAAACTGTGGGTAACTTATAGCATGAATAAGGAAGATATCTGGGTTTCTTCAGTGCCTGTGCCTGTTAAAGATCAGGCTACCCAGCATGTAAATGATTATTTTGAGAAGCTTCCTAAAAGCAAAGAACTGGAAATGTGGAATATTTATAGTCCGCTTTGGGCGCCGGTTAAAGTTGAAGATGGAGCTTTGGTTTTAAGGGATAAAGATCCCTTTGACTATGCAAAGGCAGAGCGGATATTTCCGGTGGGTAGAAAAACAATTACCTCGTTTTCGGTTACACCAAAACAAAATAATTTCGGTTTGCTGGAAATCGAATTGCAAGATGCTAAAGGGATGGCAACCGTACGATTGACTTTCGATACCGCTGGTACATTAAGTGCCAAAGCTGGCGCACGTTATAAAAACTTCATGAAATATGAGGCTGGAAAGAGCTATGATATTAAATTGAAACTTGATGCGCACACCAGATTTTATACGATAACCGTAAATGGAAAAGATGTTTTAACTAGCCTGGCTTTTCAGCCGGTAGCCGATGTTTCGCGAATTGTTTTCCGTACAGGCGATGTTCGCCGCTTTCCAGATATAGATACACCTGCCGATCAGACTTATGACTTAAAAAATGCTGGTGAATCAACAAAAGAGGCAGTTTATTCGATTAAATACTTAAAAACGGAGGGATTTTGAGACAGTTTTCAGTTTTCAGTTTGAAGTTTAAAGTTTTTCCCTCGTTGCGTTCTAAAGCGTTCGTCATTCCGACCGCCTCATCGTCATTGCGAGGAGGAACGACGTGGCAATCTTTCCGGAGCGTCATTCCCAACTTGATTGGGAATCGTAATGCAATAGGCTTTAAGATTCCCGCATGCGCGAGAATGACGAAACTAATAATCCTCCTTTCACTATTCTCTTTCTCAGCCAACGCAAAAATCCTGCTGCCTCAAATCTTATCGAGCAATATGGTTTTGCAGCGGGATAAACCGATCAATATCTGGGGTTTTGCTTCACCTGGCGAAAAAATAGAAGTAGCTTTCGCAGGTCAGAAAAAGGAAACGGTGGCTGATAAAAACGGAAACTGGCTTATTATTTTAGCGCCATTAAAAACATCTTCAAAACCTCAAATGATGTCCATCAGCGGCTCAAATAAAATTGAACTCAGCAATATTTTGGTGGGCGAGGTTTGGATATGCTCAGGGCAATCCAATATGGAATATGCCATGCGTAAACTGGCCAAAATCCCCAAACCTAAAAACGAAAAGTTGGGTTTTCCATCAGATGAAGTTGCAAAAGCGAAAAATACCCAGATCCGGATTTTTTTAGTTAACCGTAAACAACTGAATAAACCAGATTCAATTCATAAAAGTTGGGCAGTAGCACAAGATTCAGCATTACGTTCTTTTTCGGCCGTAGGTTATTTCTTCGCCAAGGAAGTTCAGGAGAAACTGGGCATTCCTGTTGGCATGATCTCTTCGGCCATTCCAGGCAGTGCACTTGAACCATGGATTTCAGAAAATGCCTTTGCACAGGAAGATTATTTCAAAAATCAAAAAGTAAGTAATGATCCGGGCAAGTTTTATCCGACGATGATTGAACCTTTAACACCGTTTAAAATCAGAGGATTTCTTTGGTATCAGGGTGAAACAAATTGCTTTTTGAATGAGAAGATCAGTTATGCCTATAAAATGAAAGTCCTTATTAGCAGCTGGCGCAAAGCCTGGAAAGAAAACGACCTTGCATTTTATTACGTCCAGATTGCACCTTTCAACTACTCCAAAACCAAAGGTAAGGTACCTGTTGATGAAAATACAGAACCCGAATTTTGGGAGGCACAAGCGCAATTGTTACGACTGCCAAATACAGGAATGGTTTCTACTAATGATTTAACCGATTCGAACGAAGACTTACACCCAACATACAAATGGGAAGTGGGCAGAAGACTCGCACTTTGGGCTTTGGCTAATACCTATCATAAAAAAAATGATTTTTCAGGTCCGGTTTATAAATCCACATCTTTTAAAGAGGGGAAAGCTTTATTGGATTTCGATTATTTGAAAGCGAATTCAATAAAGCCTATAACAGGATTTACAATTGCTGGTAAAGATGGTAAATTCATCAATGCAGCGGCTGTTGCAAAAAATGGGAAGGTTGTAGTTTCTGCGAAAGAGATTAAATTACCTGTGGCAGTACGTTACAACTGGACGGAGAACCCATCAGGGAATTTTTACAGCAACGGTTTACCTGCTTTACCTTTCCGTACTGATAACCCCTTAACTAAAACTTTTAAAACCAATTAATGAAGCGCAGATTTATACTTTTCTGGTGTTTAATATCTATGTTTTGCTCGCTAAAAGCACAGCAAACAGAAAAATTATACCTATCGGGAACCGGAAACGACAATACGGTTAATTGGGATTTTTTCTGCACAGCTGGCGCAAATTCGGGAAAATGGACAAGCATTCCTGTTCCTTCAAACTGGGAACTGCAGGGTTTTGGAAAATATAATTACGGTTTCAATAAAGAGGAAAATAAAGGCAAAGAACAAGGGCTTTATAAATACACCTTTAAGGTTCCTGCAGCCTGGAAAAACAAAAAAATCAATATCGTTTTCGAAGGTTCGATGACGGATACTGAGGTTAAAATCAACGGAAAATCTGCCGGAGAAACACATCAGGGTTCGTTTTATGTGTTTAGATACGATATTTCTAAATTGGTAAAACTTGTTGGCGATAATTTACTTGAAGTAAAAGTATCTAAACATTCAGCAAACCAATCGGTTAATGAGGCAGAACGAAAAGCGGATTTCTGGATTTTTGGTGGCATTTTCAGACCTGTTTACCTTGAAGCGCTACCACAAACGCATATCGATCGAATCCAAATTAATGCGCAAGCCAACGGCAATTTGAATACGCTATTGAGTTATTCTGGAGATGCTGACAAAGTTGAAGTAGCACTTTTCGGAAAAGACGGCAAGAAGTTCGGTGATCAATTTACAACTCCATTAAAAAAAGGAAATAAAAATGTACAGTTGAATCATCAGTTTTCCAATCCGGCATTATGGTCATCAGAGTTCCCAAACTTATACACAGTAACCTTTACTTTGATCAAAGATGGTAAAGAGATTCATCAGGTTTCGAAAAAGATCGGTTTTAGAACGATTGAAGTAAAAGAACGCGACGGTGTGTATGTAAATGGAGTGAAAATGAAATTCAAAGGCGTAAACCGCCATTCATTTTACCCATCATCAGGCAGAACTACCAGTAAAAAAATCAGCATTACCGACGTTTTATTAATGAAGGAAATGAATATGAATGCTGTTCGCATGTCGCATTATCCACCTGATGGACATTTCTTAGATGTTTGCGATTCGCTGGGTTTATTTGTGATGGACGAACTGGCTGGCTGGCATGGCACCTATAATACGCCAACCGGAACAAAATTGATGAAAGAAATGATGTTAAATGATGAAAATCATCCATCAATTATATTTTGGGCGAACGGAAACGAGGGTGGGCACAACCGCGAACTCGACCACCTGTTCGCTGAAGAAGATCTGCAAAAACGACCTTTAATTCACCCATGGGAGGTTTTCGGTGGATTTGAAACCACGCATTACCGCGAATTTAACTATGGAATCGGCAATTACGATCATGGCCATCACATCTTAATGCCAACAGAATTTCTACATGGTATGTGGGATGGCGGTCATGGTGCAGGTATTGAAGATTACTGGAATGCCATGTGGAACAATCCGCTTTCAGCAGGTGGTTTCCTTTGGGATTTTGCCGACCAGGCCGTAGTTCGTACCGATAAAAATGGAGAACTGGATACCGACGGAAATCACGGTCCTGATGGGATTGTTGGTCCGTATCACGAAAAAGAAGGTAGTTTCTTTACCATTAAAGAAGTTTGGAGTCCTGTTTTTGTGGAGAAAAGAGAAATGACACCTGGATTTGATGGCTCATTCACCCTGGAAAACCGTTATGCTTTCACCAATCTCAACCAATGTACTTTTAGCTGGAAATTCAAAAAACTGAAAGCAGGTGAGGATGCTGAATTTAAAACAGGTAAAGCCGACGCACCAAACATCAAACCTTTCGAAAAAGGAAAATTACAGGTCAACCTTCCCGCAGATTGGAGAAATTTTGATGCACTTTATTTAACTGCAAACGGACCAGATGGTAAAGAATTATTTACCTGGAGTTTCCCGATTGCACTACCTCAAGATGATGCAGCGAAAATTGTGGTCAAAACAGGTGCATCAAAAGTGATTTTAAAAGAAGATGCCAAAACTTATCAGGTTTCGGCCAATGGGATCGGTTTAATTTTCGATAAAACAACTGGATTACTGCAACAGGCTAAAAATGCTAAAGGTGTAATTCCGTTTTCAAATGGCCCAGTTCTACAAGAGGGGGTAAATAATTTCAAAAATTTCACTACCAAAATAGATGGCCAAAACTTAGTGATTTCTTCCACATTTGATAAAAAAGAAAGCTATAACACTTTACAATGGACCATTTATCCATCTGGTTGGTTAAAAATGGAAGTAAAATATTTTCCATCGGATTACTTTACCACTTTTGTTGGATTGAATTTTTCTTACCCTGAATCAGAAATTAAAGGGGTTGAATATAAAGGAAACGGACCATACCGCGTTTGGAAGAACAGGATGAAAGGCACACAGTTTGGCATCTGGAAAAAGGATTATAACAATTCTGCAACAGGCGAAGCACCTTGGCAATACCCGGAATTTAAAGGTTATTATTCGAATATGTATTGGTGCGAATTTATGGGCAAGCAACAGTCATTCAAGGTGGTAACGGATAGGGAAGATGTTTTCTTAAGGCTATTTACGCCTAAGAAATCGAAAGATACAGAATATGATAATATGAGTCCGACTTTTCCTAATGGAGATATTTCCTTTATGAATGGTATTTCGGCCATTGGCACAAAAACACAAAAA
Organism: Pedobacter sp. W3I1; assembly: GCF_030816015.1. Classification (NCBI taxonomy): domain Bacteria; kingdom Pseudomonadati; phylum Bacteroidota; class Sphingobacteriia; order Sphingobacteriales; family Sphingobacteriaceae; genus Pedobacter; species Pedobacter sp. W3I1. The sequence continues at coordinate 3,403,618 of NZ_JAUSXN010000001.1, read as the reverse complement.
CCAGAAACAACCGGACCTATGGGAATGAAGAATATTTATTACGATTTTGATAAAGATCCATCAAGAGCATTGGATATGACCTTGTATTTTGATTTTTCAGGGTTGTAGGTTAACCGCAAAGAACGCTAAGTTTTTCGCAAAGGAAATAAGAAAAAGTAATTAAGGAATAAGAAAATCAGTGTAATCCATTAATCAGTGTAATCAACCGCAAAGCGTAAATGAACATTAAAATCTACATAGCGATCATCAGCACCTGGTTACTGCCATTTTCAAAAGTGGTGGCACAAATCGTTTTGCAGCATACCACCTGCGAAATGCTCGAAAATCCGTTAGGAATTGATGTTTTAAAACCACGCCTGGCCTGGCATATCATTTCTAATGAACGTAATGTAATGCAAACTGCTTATCAGGTTTTAGTTGCTTCTTCTTTGGAAAAATTAAATTCGAATGAAGGGGATTTCTGGGATTCCGGAAAAGTAAATTCTGCTGAATCCATTCATGTAGCTTATGACGGAAAAAGGTTGACCAGTCGTATGAAAGTTTATTGGAAAGTAAAAGTTTGGACAACTGCTGGTCAAAGTGATTGGTCGGCTAATAATTCTTTTTCAATGGGCTTGCTTTATTACAAAGATTGGCCAAAGGGCTGGATTGGTTTCGATAGGGCTTTTCCATGGGATAATATTAAAACCGATTCACGCTTATCTGCAAGATATTTCAGAAAAGAGTTTCAGAGTTCGAAAACCGTAAAATCTGCCACAGCATCTATCATTGGCTTAGGTTTATACGAATTGTTTATCAACGGCAAAAAAGTTGGAGAAGATGTATTGTCTCCGTCGCCAACAGATTACACAAAAAATGTAAAATACAACACGTATGATGTAACCGGTTACATTCTGAATGGAAAGAATGCAGTGGGCACAGTTTTAGGTAACGGCCGTTTCTTCGCGATGCGCCAGAATGAGAAGCCCTATAAAATTAAAACCTTTGGTTTCCCTAAAATGCTGCTGAACATCAACATCGTTTACACCGATGGAACAACCGCAAACATTGATACCGATGATAGCTGGAAAGGCACTGCCGATGGACCAATCAGAACCAATAATGAATATGATGGAGAAGAATATGATGCGACCAAAGAAGCAACAGGCTGGAATAAGGTAGGTTTTGATGATAGCAAATGGGCAAAAGCTGAATTTGTTCAGGAACCAGGTGGTGTGATCGAAGCTCAGATGAATGAAAACATGAAAGTGATGAATACACTTAAACCTGTCTCCATTACTAAACTTTCTGGTGGCCGATATATTTTAGATATGGGCCAGAATATGGTGGGTTGGTTGCAAATTAAGGTAAAGGGTTTATGGGGAAAGCAAATTAAAATGCGTTTTGCAGAATCACTACAAGATAATGGAGAACTCTTTACGGCTAATCTTCGCAATGCCAAATGTACCGATTTGTACACTTTAAAAGGAGGTGAATTAGAAACCTGGGAGCCTACTTTTGCTTACCGCGGGTTTAGATACGTAGAACTTTCAGGATATACTTACCAACCGTCAGTGAACGATTTCGTTGGAAAAATGATTTATGATAACATTAAAACGGTTGGTTCATTCGAAACTTCGGATGCGCTGACCAATCAGCTCTTTAAAAATGCCTGGTGGGGAATTGCCGGAAATTATAAAGGTGTACCGATTGATTGTCCTCAACGTAACGAGCGCATGCCATGGTTAGGCGATCGCGGTGCTGTGGCTTATGGAGAAAGTTTTCTTTTCGATAACGGACGGTTTTACGCCAAATGGTTGCAGGATATCAGAAATTCGCAAAAAGAAGATGGCGCTATTCCAGATGTTGCACCAGCTTTCTGGCGTTACTACAGCGACAATATGACCTGGCCTGGAGCGATGCTTTTGGTTACCGAAATGTTATACAAACAAACAGGTGATGTTTCTGCGGTGCGTGATAATTATCCCGCGATGAAAAAGTGGTTGGCTTACATGCAAGACCGTTATATGAAAGATTACATCCTGACTAAAGATAGTTATGGAGATTGGTGTATGCCGCCCATTACCATCGAATTTGGCCGTGGTAAAAGTGCCGATAAAAAATATCCTTCAGAATTGATTTCTACAGCTTATTATTATCATTTCACCCAATTGATGATGCAATTTGCCAGGGTAAGTGGCAATGATAGTGATGTAAAAGCATATGAACTTTTGGGAAATAAAATCAAAGAAGCTTTCAACCAGAAATATTATAACGATAAGGGTTATTATGCCTCAAATGCTTTAACAGATAACATTATTCCGCTTTATTTCGGCATGGTTCCACAAAATAGGGTAGATCAGGTATTTAAAAACATCATTTACACGGTCGAAGTTACCAATAAAGGCCATTTAAGTAATGGCTTGGTCGGTATTCAGTGGTTAATGAGGTGCTTAAATGATTATGGCCGACCAGATTTAGCATATACTGTGGCTATACAAAAAACTTATCCAAGCTGGGGTTATATGGTTGATAATGGTGCAACAACCATTTGGGAATTATGGAATGGGAATACTGCTGATCCGAAGATGAATTCGCAAAACCATGTGATGATGCTCGGTGATTTGCTGATTTGGTATTACGAAAACCTTGCTGGTATAAAATCAGAAAGTGCTGCTTTTAAAAAGATCGTCATGAAACCAGAAATGATTAATGGTTTAAACGCTGTAAATGCTAGTTACAACTCGGTTTATGGGCTCATCAAAAGTAGTTATACCAAAACGAAAGGTCAGTTCAACTGGAATATTACCATTCCGCCGAATACAACAGCTTTGGTTTATGTTCCAGCTGGTAATAAAAATGAAGTGACTGAAAAATTGAAATCAATAAAAGATTTAAAATTTATAAAAATGGAGAATAACAGCGCGATTTATGAGGTCGGCTCTGGAGATTATTGTTTTGTGGTGGATAGTAAATAATATAAATAGGTCGTCATTTCGAGTGGAGTGTAACGAAACCGAGAAATCATTTTAATTGGTTTAAAAGATTCCTCCACTACGGTCGGAATGACGAAAGATAAGGCGTTTTTCTTCGCCTCAACGTCATTGCGAGGCACGAAGCAATCTTACAACGGTAGCTAAAGCATTAGGATTGCTTCGTACCTCGCAATGACGACCGTTCACACAGAACTGTTAAAAAGTTAATAGCTAATAATTAAAATAGAATTATGAGAAAGATTTTAAAACCATTAATGTTGCTCACTTTACTACTAACCACAGTAAACGCATTCAGTCAAACAAAAGATATTGTAGTGCCAGAAGAAGTGCTAAGCAAATCGAAAGAATTCGTTGCTGCATTGAATTTAACCGATATGACTAAAAAGTCAGTTGTTGAAAATATAATTGCTATTCATTTAACTACTATTAGGGATTGGCATAACGATCATCCGTCATCTACAGTTCCTGATGGGGTAAACCCTGTTACTGGCAATAAATTAAGCGATTTAGACAAACAAATCATTGCTGATTCTGCTATGCCTTCCACTGTTCACCAGGCTTTAATGGATGGATTGAGAAAGAACTTAACACCAGAGCAGGTAGAAACCATTTTAGACAAATACACCATTGGCAAAGTAGATTTCACTATGAAAGGCTACAAAGCTATAGTTCCTGATTTAACTGCTGATGAAGAAACAAAGATTTTAGCTTTCTTGAAACAAGCCAGGGAACAAGCCGTAGACTATAAAAACATGAAACAGATTTCGGCCATTTTTGAGATCTATAAAACAAAATCAGAGCAAATGTTGAATAACAATGGCCGCAGTTGGAGAGCACTTTACAGTGCATATACTAAAAAGATTAAAGAAGAAAAAGCAGCGAAACAGAAGCAGTAGGCAGTTCACAGTTTGAAGTTTTCAGTTTTAGATGTAAAAATTAAATCGGTGAAATCAATTCATCTGTGTAATCACCCTCGAAGAAAAAGAAATATGAAATTAAAAAATATATACACTACAATCGGACTTGTTTTAGCAATCACACTAGGCGCCCACGCCCAGATAGAAAAATGGCAAGCAGGCGTTGTAAAACAAGAGTTTCTATATGATAAAGCGCCATTTCCATCATGTCACTCCGCAACCATTGCCGAAACACCAACAGGTTTAGTCGCTTCATTTTTTGGCGGAACAAAAGAACGGAATCCTGATGTAGAAATTTACATCAGCCGTTTTATTGATGGTAAATGGTTAGCGCCGGTTTCGGTAGCTAATGGCGTGCAGGCCGATGGTAAAAGATTACCTACATGGAATCCGGTTTTGTATCAGATACCAGGTGGAGATTTATTATTGTTTTATAAAATCGGACCAAAACCATCTGAATGGTGGGGCATGTTGAGAACTTCGAAAGATGGTGGAAAAACATGGTCTGATGCCACTAAATTACCTGAAGGTTATATTGGTCCTGTAAAAAATAAACCTGTTTTATTGAGTAACGGGAACCTTTTTGCACCATCGAGTAAAGAAGGCGACGGCTGGAAAATTCACTTCGAAGTGACCAACGACAATGGTAAAACCTGGAGAACAGTTGGCCCACTTCCTGAAAATGGCATTAAAGCCATCCAGCCAAGCATCCTTCAACATGGAAATGGAAAATTGCAGATTTTAGCCAGAACCGCCAATCGTGCAATTGTAGAATCCTGGTCTACTGATAATGGAGAAACCTGGTCGGCATTAACCAAAACTTCCTTACCCAATAATAATTCAGGTACAGATGCGGTAACCATGAAAGATGGCCGTCATGTACTGGTTTATAACCACGTTTTGCCTCCAGGCGAATTGGCCAAAGGACCTCGTACACCATTGAATTTTTCCATCTCAAAAGACGGGAAAAAATGGTCAGCAGCATTGATTTTGGAAGATTCACCGATCAGTCAGTATTCTTATCCCGCAGTAATTCAAACTGCTGATGGCATGTTACACTTTATTTACACCTGGAGAAGAGAAAAAATCAAACATGTTGTGGTTGATCCATCAAAGTTAAAATTGAAGAAAATTAAAAACGGTGTTTGGCCGAAGCTGAAAGGTTATACCGCACCTGTAATTACAGAAACTAAAAATGAGGAGGGGTAAGATGATAGATTTAACTAGATACGTCATTTCGAGCGGAACGCAGTGCAGTCGAGAAATCTATTATTTTAAAAAAGATTTCTCCATTTCGCTACGCTTCAGTCGAAATGACGACCAATCGATTGGAAGAAAAATGCGTTTAGCATTAATGCTACTTTTTTCCATTACTTCTTTAACTACATCCGCCCAAACCCAAAACACCGATAACCTCTATAAAAAACCACTTATCGATGTATTAAAAGAGATTCAAACCCAATTTAAGGTCCAAATCAAATATTCAGAACCACAGGTAAAAGACAAATGGGTAAACTATGCCGAATGGCGTTTCCGGGCCGATGTTGATCAAACACTTGCAAACGTATTAATGCCCTTGGATATGAAAGTAAATAAGGAGAAACCAGGTGTTTACAAATTAAAAGAATACGAATATTACCGTTGGGAAGTTCAGGATGGTTGGGCGTACTTAGACCAATTAGCCACAAAATATCACGATCAGGTAAGCTGGGAAAAACGTAAGGCAGAAATTAAGCCAGAACTATACAAAGCCTTACTGTTATCGCCGCTACCAGCAAAACCAAATTCAAAACCTATAGTAACCGCAAAAAGAATTTTCGATGGTTATTCGGTAGAAAACATTGCACTAGAAATTTTACCTGGTGTATGGATTAACGGTTCACTGTACAAACCATTGAACTTTAAAGGAAAAATCCCTTTGGTGCTTAGTCCTGATGGACATTGGGAAAAACAGCGATATAGAGCCGATTGCCAGATCAGATGTGCTATGATAGCCAAAATGGGGGCAATGGCCTTTAGTTACGATCTGTTTGCCTGGGGCGAATCGATGCTCCAGTTTAAATACGAAGATCATCGCAAAAGCCTGGCACAAACCGTTCAAACTTTAGGTGGCATCAGGATTTTAGATTATTTCTCTTCGTTAAAAGAAACCGATACCAGCAGAATAGGCATCAGCGGGGGTTCGGGTGCCGGAAGCCATTCTATTTTAATGACGGCAATGGATGACCGGATTAAATTAAGTGCACCGGTGGTTGCCATGTCATCTTACTTTTATGGTGGTTGTCCATGCGAAAGCGGGATGCCAATCCACCAATGTGGAGGTGGAACCGATAACGTAGAATTAGCTGCGATGGCTGCACCACGACCTCAATTATTGGTATCTGATGGAAGCGATTGGACGGCACATACACCCGAACACGATTTTCCTTACCTGCAAAAAATGTACAATTATTATGGTGTGAAAGACAAGGTTGAAAATGTGCATCTTCCGGATGAAAAACATGATTTTGGCATTAATAAGCGCATCGCACTTTACGATTTCCTGATCAAAAACTTCAAACTAAATGGTACTGCAATTAAAGATAAAGCCGGTAAATACAATGAAAGTAAAGTAACCATCGAAAAGGAAAATGCTCTTTATGTTTTTGGCGATAAAGGCGAAAAACTACCTAAAAATGCAGTGATGGGATTTGAAAATCTGGAAAAATTATTCCCGTTAGGCACAAGCAAATAGTGGATATGGAGCATCAAAACAGAAGGTCTTTTATTGGTAATGTAGCGCTGCTAACAGGCGCTTTGATGATTCCTGATCAATTACTTTTTGCTGCAGAAAAGAAAAACAGATATAAAGTTGCGGTAATTGACCTGATGATTCTCAAACGTCAGAAAATTAGTGCTTTGCCACTTGCCAAAGAAATTGGTGCAGATGGTTTAGAAATTGACATGGGTGGTTTAGGCGATAGAGAAACTTTCGACAATAAACTGGCCGATCCGAAAATCAGACAGGAATATCTAGACCAGGCGAAAGCGCTTAATCTCGAAATCTGCTCCCTGGCCATGACCGGATTTTACGCGCAATCATTTGCCAAACGGCCAACTTATCAGAAAATGATTCAGGATTGTTTGAATACGGCAAAAGCGATGAATATTAAGGTGGTATTTCTGCCCTTAGGAATTCAGGGAGATTTGGTTAAAAATCCTGAATTACGTGAGCCAATTATTGAAAGGTTAAAAGTGGCTGGAAAAATGGCCGCTAAAGCCGGAGTTACCATTGGAATTGAAACGGCATTAGATGCAACAGGCGAATTACAATTGTTAAAAGATATTGGCTGCAAGCAAGTTAAAAGTTATTTCAATTTCTCTAACGCCATTAAGAATGGGAGGGATTTACACGACGAATTAAGGATTTTAGGAAAGAAAAACATCATTCAAATTCATGCTACCAATGAAGATGGTGTTTGGTTACAAAACGATCCGAAAATTGATCTGAATAAAGTAAAAGAAACACTCGATGATATGGGTTGGAGCGGTTGGCTAGTGGTAGAAAGAAGCCGCGATGCAGCACAACCAACAAATGTAAAATATAATTTTAGTGCCAATACGAGCTACTTGAAGTCGGTTTTTCAAAACCATGCTTCGTCATTGCGAGGCACGAAGCAATCTTATTAGGAAAATGGAAATCGCGATAACCAAAAAGATGCAAAGCACAGATACAACAAAATACCAAATTATTTGGTCCGTGTCTCCACGAACCAAGCAAATTAAACCATTTTTTAGTCTGCTGATCTTTTTATCATTATTGTGCCTGAAAGTTAATGCAGTAGATATTTTTGTCTCCATAAATGGTGCAGATACTAATATAGGCACCAAAGAAAAACCTTTAGCCACTCTTCATTCAGCCCTACGTAAAGCAAGGGAATTACGGCGTTTAAATGATGCTTCCATTAAAGGTGGCATCCAGATTATTATGGGCAAAGGCTTTTATCAATTGCATGAACCTGTAGTTATCCGTCCTGAAGATTCCGGCACAAAAGATAGTCCTACCGAAATTATTGCAAACGAAAGAGTCGTGTTGAGCGGCGGTGTAAAAGTAAAAGGCTGGGAAAAACTTAATAAAGCAATTACTGGTTTGCCGAAAGAAGCATTCGGGAAAGTTTGGGTTACCGATATTCCAAATTTCGACGGCAGCGATCTGCAGTTCAGGCAGCTTTGGGTAAATGGGAATAAAGCTGTTCGGGCGAAAAACTATAATGGAGAAGAAATGGGCAGGGTTTTATCGTGGAATAGCGAAAAACAAACCTGCATTATCACACTGCAAAAAAATATCGACCTCTCTAAGGTTAAAGGCATGGAAATGTTGATCCATCAATGGTGGGCCATTGCGAATCTCCGTGTTAAATCGGTTAAAGTGATTGGCAATACTGCAGAGCTTTCTTTCATGCAGCCAGAAAGCAGGATCCAGTCAGAGCATCCCTGGCCAGCCCCATGGATCTCATCAAAAACCGGGAATTCTGCCTTTTATCTAAGCAATGCAATCCAGTTTTTAAATGAACCTGGCGAGTGGTTCGAAGATCTGCAAAACCACAAGCTTTATTATTGGCCAAAGGCGACAGAAAACATGTTAAATGCCGAAGTTATTGCTCCAGCTTTAGAAAATTTACTTAAAATCGAAGGAACGATTGATCAACCGGTTTCTTATGTAAGTTTAGAAGGTATTTCTTTCGGGCATGCTACCTGGTTGAGACCATCAAAGCAAGGTCATGTGCCCCACCAGGCCGGTATGTACATGCTCGATGCCTACAAACTCGATAAAGCCGGAACACCAGATAAACCTACACTGGAAAATCAGGCCTGGGTTGGCCGTCCGGTTTCAGCTGTGGAAGTTAATTACGCAAATAATACCTCATTTAAATCTTGTCGGTTCGAGCACCTGGCTTCTACAGGTTTAGATTATAATAAAGGAACTACTCATAACGAAATCGAAGGAAATTTATTCAAGGACATTGGCGGATCGGCCATTTTAATCGGGACTTTTTCTGATGAAGCTGTTGAAGTGCATTTGCCTTATAAGCCTACAGATCAAAGAGAAATTTCAAGTAATAACAGAATCGAAAATAACCTGATCACAGATGTAACCAACGAAGATTGGGGCGCAGTGGGTATCGGAGCAGGTTATGTTCAAGGAATTAAAATTCTGCATAACGAAATCAGCGATGTTTCTTACTCAGGAATCAGTATGGGCTGGGGATGGACGAAAACGCCAAATGCAATGGAAAACAATACCATTAGCGACAATAAAATCCATCATTACGGAAAACACCTGTACGATGTTGCGGGGATTTATACCTTATCTGCCCAACCCGGATCATCCATTACTGGAAATGTAGTCGATAGTATTTACAAAGCGCCGTACGCGCATTTACCAGATCATTGGTTTTACCTCTATACCGATGAGGGTTCAGCTGGTATTACCATCAAAAACAACTGGACACCGGCAGAAAAATATCTTCAAAATGCCAACGGACCAGGTAATCTCTGGGAAAACAATGGACCGAAAGCAGACGAAAAGATAAAACAAAATGCAGGCTTAGAAAAAGCTTTTCAATATTTATTAAGGGAAAAAGCAAATTATTCGAAAAGAGGCATCAATCAGGCTGTTGATCAATCAGTTGTATTCGAATTGCTTTTTAAGCCAAATAACCTGCCTGGTAACGGCGCTTTAAAGACTTTTGCAAAAGAAAACAACTTGCTGCCAGGTTCAAATTATAAATGGAACAATCGTTTGGTCATTTATACCTCTAGTTTGAAAGTAGAGAGTTTACAACAGACTTTGAAACGCTTAGGTGCTGTTGAAATCAAGTTGTATGATAACTTATTTTACGATTTCAACAGAGAAAAGAACTGTGGCGATAAACCTGTTGCAGAATGGGATAACATCATTTTATCAGCCAATTTGGTTAAGGACCAAAAAATGCAAAAAGAATACCTTGCTTATCACAAAACGCAATTTGAGAAATGGCCTGAAATTTCAAGAGGATTTTGTAAGGCTGAATTTCAACGATTAGCAATTTTTAAAAACGATCGACAATTGATGTTAATCATTAGTATCCCGAAAGGAAAAAAATTAGATGATTTAAATCCAAAAACTACTGAGAACAATCCAAAAGTAGATGAATGGAATGCGATCATGAAAAAATACCAGGAAGGTATTGAAGGCACAAAACCAGATGAGGTCTGGGTGTTCTTTAAACCAATAGAATAAATAAAGGAAAATCGTCATTGCTAGGAGGCACGACGAAGCAATCTTACAACTATGGCTACCTGCCGGGTGCATTAAGATTGCTTCGTACTTCGCAATGACAAAACTGAAACAATAACGCTTAGAAAAAAAATATCATGTTAAGATTAGGGATTTTAGGTTTAGGAGAGGGCAGAAGCACAATTTCTGCGTCTTTATCAAGTAGAAAATTTAAGCTCATCCAGATTTGCGATGCCAATAAAAAGCTTTGCGAAGAACGTGCTTTGGAGTTCGATTTTAAAAACTGGACAACCAATTACGAGGATATGTTAACCAGCGATAAAATCGATATGATTGCGATTTATACGCCAGATCATCTGCATTTCGAACACATTAAGCTTGCACTCGAACACGGAAAACATGTGGTTTGCACCAAGCCATTTATAGATGACCTGGCCCAGGCCAATGAGCTGTTAGCATTAGCGAAGAAATCGAGAAAAAAGATTTTTGTAGGACAAAGTTCACGCTTTTTCGAGCCTGCAATGCGCCAGAAGAAAGATTTCGATGAAGGTTTAATTGGAGAGTTAATTACAATAGAAAGTCATTATCATGCCGATCATCGTTGGTTTTTAGAGAAAGGCTGGTCGCTAAAACAGTCTTTTAAATGGCTGTATGGTGGCTTAAGTCACCCGGTAGATTTTATCAGGTGGTACATGCCTGATATTGAGGAAGTAATGGGCTATGGTATGTTAAGCAGTAATGGTTTAAAAGCCGGACTGAAAAACCAGGATACGATGCACTTTATCTTCAAAGCAAAAGATGGCCGGATTGCAAGGGTTAGTGGTGCTTATACAGGTCCTACGCAACCTGCAAGTCGCGATAGTGGCATGAGCTGCATTCTCCGGGGAACAGAGGGTGCAAGTCAGGCCGATTATCACGAACTGCGTTATTCGGTCACCACCAACACCGGGGAGGAAAAGATTATTACCTGGGGCGATTCGACTTTAAAACATTATTTCCGTTTCGAAGGACAAAGCCATCACGCAGGAGAATACCAGAATTACCTGGATTATTTTGCTGATAGTATCAACAACAACTTTACTGCTTACCCTGATTTAAAAGAAGGAATTGGCACGGTGGCGTTATTACAAGCGATGGATCAATCTTTAGAAACAGGTTTGCCTGTAAAAGTTGATGAAATATTAAAAGCAAATCATATTACAAGGGAATCGATAGGATTGTAATTGTTTGCCACGGAGACACGAAACTAAACCAAGCCATGGTTTGTGTCCTCATGAACCGTATAATTTGGTAGGTGAGGACACGTACCATGGCAAGAATAATAATATTAACCACAGATAAATAGGATGAACAGAGATACGTTTTTCCGTGGTTCGTGTCTCCACGAACCACTAATGACGAAATCATGAAAATCCTTGTATAGCCGTGTCCATCTGTGGTTAAAAACTATTAATATAACAAGCAAACTAACCAAAATAAACCTAATGGGAAACATTGTAGAACGTTTAACCAGTTTAGATTACTTTATCGTAATTGCTTACCTCATTGCACTGATGATCATTGGCTATCGGGCCAGTTTCTCCAAAAAGAAAAATGATGATGAAACCTTATTTCTAGCCAATAAATCTTTAAACTGGAGCAGCATCGGTTTTAATATGTGGGGCACTAACGTTGGCCCGTCAATGTTGCTGGCCTTTGCAAGCATTGGTTATAGCACCGGTATTGTGGCAGTCAACTTCGATTGGTATGCCTTTATATTTTTGTTTTTACTCGCCATTGTTTTTGCACCAAAATACCTTGCTGCCAAAGTAAGTACCATGCCTGAGTTTATGGGTAACCGATATGGCGATTCTACTCAAAATATCCTGGCCTGGTATGCTTTAGTTAAGATTTTAATCTCTTGGTTATCGTTGGGCTTATTTGCTGGTGGCTTTTTGGTTCGCCAGATTTTAGGTATTCCGATGTGGCAATCGGTTACGGTATTGGTAGCCTTTGCCGGATTGTTCACTTTTTTCGGTGGATTAAAAGCCATTGCCAAAGTAAACGTTTTTCAAATGATTTTATTAATTGCGGTTTCGCTTTCCTTAATGCTGTTAGGCTTAAATAAAGTGGGTGGAATTTCTGCATTGTATGAAAAAACGCCACATCACTTTTGGAATCTGGTACAGCCCGCCAGCGATCCAAAATACCCCTGGTATGCTATATTATTGGGTTACCCTGTTGCCGCTGTCGCTTTTTTCTGTACCGACCAATCGATGGTACAATCCGTTTTAGGCGCTAAAAACTTAAAGCAAGGGCAATTAGGTGTGAGTTTTATTGGATGGCTAAAAATTCTTTCGTTACCACTGTTTATTGGCACTGGAATACTCTGTTACGTGCTTTTTCCAGGTTTAAAAGATCCTAACGAAGCTTACATGACCATGGTAACCAATTTATTTCCTCCGGGTATGAATGGTTTGGTCATCGTAGTGCTCATTGCGGTATTGGTGGGAACAATTGGTTCATCTTTAAATTCGTTAAGTACAGTTTTTACTATGGATATTTATGTCAAAAAAATAAATCCACAAGCTAGTAACAAGCAGATTATCCGAATTGGCCGGTGGGCAGTTGTGGCAGGTTGTATTTTTGCCGTTATTGTAGTTTTAGCTATCGATAACATTAAGGGGCTAAACCTATTCGATGTTTTTCAATCCGTTTTGGGTTTTATTGCGCCACCACTTTCAGTTGTATTCCTGCTCACTGTTTTCTGGAAAAGAACCACGAGAAAAGCGGTTAATTTTACACTTTCAATCGGCTCTATACTAAGTTTGGGCATTGGGGTAGCTTATCTCTGGATTTTGCCTTCAGATAAATATACTTTCTGGCCACATTACCTCATGTTATCATTTTTCATTTTTGCCGGATTACTGATCATCGCGATTTTAATTTCATTGTTAGACAGGTCGCCAAGCATTTATACGGTTAATGAGGAACATCAGGCCAATATTGAAAAACCAGCTAAATCGGTTTGGATTTCGTGGATTGCATTGGCGGTGGTAATGGTTGCGCTTTACCTTTTCTTTAATGGACATTAAAATTGAAACGATCGTTATTACCAACTTGATTGGGAATCGTAAAGCCTTAGAAAGGCTTATTGGTTGCATTAAGATTCCCGCTTGCGCGAGAATGACGCCAGAACTAAAAAATGAAAGCAACAAATAAACCACAGATGAATCTGTGGTTAAAATTTCAATAATATGAAAAACTTAAAAAAAATAATTCTACTGGTAATTTTTACCTGTTTGGTAGCACCAGCTTTTGCCCAAAAAGCCTCTTGGATCTGGTATCCGGGCGATTTCGATATCTACATGAGTAATGTAATGCAGAACCGCAGAACAGAAAGAGGTTCGTTTTTCCCTGTTTTCTGGAAAATGGACAGTCATTATGTGCTGGTCGATTTTCACAAAGAATTTAATCTTACACAAGCAGAAGAAGTTAAACTTTTTGTAGAAGGAACTTATAATGTGAAAATTGATGGTCAGGCCATTGCTGGTTTTCCAAAAAGTATCCAGATTCCTGCCGGAAAGCATAAACTGAGTTTAAAAGTTTATAATCAGGCTCATGTTCCGGCGATCTTCGTTCAAGGTAAAACTGTGGTATCAGACGAAAGCTGGCTCACAACTTTTGAAGACAAAGAATGGATTGACGCCAGCGGAAAAACCTCCGATAAATCAGGAACTACCTTTGTTTCGGCAGGATCCTGGAACTTAACCGATCCGACTAAATTGCCTTCACAATTTAAATTGCCAGTGGTAGCACAATCGGCATTTAAAACTGAAAAAGTAAATAGGGGCGCACTATCTGATTTTGGAAAAGAAACTTTCGGGTTTATAAAAGTGCATGGTTTAAAAGGTAAAGGAAGACTGAGCATTTATTATGGAGAATCGAAAGAAGAAGCCTTATCTACTGATAAATGCGAAACCCTGGATTACCTTGATATAGACCTGGCACAGAAAAAAGATTCCATTATGCCACTTTCAAAGGCTTTCAGATATGTGAACTATCAAGCTGATGGAAATGTATCTGCCGATTCTGTTTCGATGTTATATGAGTATGCGCCCGTTATTGAACATGGCAGTTTTAAATCATCAGATACCGAACTCAACAAGATCTACGATGTAGCTAAATATACTTTCCATCTCAATACCCGCGAGTTTTTTATTGACGGGATAAAACGCGATCGATGGGTGTGGAGTGGCGATGCCTATCAAAGTTATTTAATGAACTATTATTCGTTTTTTGATGCACCAACTGTAAAACGGACTTTACTGGCTCAGCGTGGCAAAGACCCTGTAACCGCGCACATTAATACCATTATGGATTATTCTTTTTATTGGTTTTTAGGGATTTATGATTATTACAAATTCACAGGCGACCAAAAATTTGTGCAGGATATTTATCCACGAATGCAATCGCTTATGACCTATATCGGTGGAAGAAAGAATAAAAATGGCTTGTTGGAATGGATGCCAGGCGATTGGATTTTTATTGATTGGGCAGATAAACTGAGCAAAGATGGCGAAGTGAGTTTCGAACAGCTTTTATACGCGCGGAGTTTAGAAACGATGGCTTTATGTGCAAAACTGGCTAATGATACCGAAGGAAGCGCGAAATACGATAAGCAGGCAAAAGAACTGAAAGACAAGATTTTCAAACTTTACTGGAACCAGAATAAAAGTGCATTGGTGCATAGTCGCGTTGACGATAAACAAACAGAAAATGTAACGCGTTATGCCAATATGTTTGGGATTTTCTTTGATTATTTTACACCGGAACAAAAACTGGCTGTTAAAAAGAATGTGTTACTCAACGATCAGATCGCCAAAATCACCACGCCTTATATGCGCTTCTATGAATTGGAAGCCTTATGTGCCATGGGTGAGCAATCTTATGTATTAAAAGAAATGAAAAATTATTGGGGTGGCATGTTAAAACTGGGCGCAACTTCTTTTTGGGAAGAATATAACCCTGATAAAAAAGGAGCAGAACATTTAGCCATGTATGGCAGGCCTTTTGGCAAAAGCCTTTGCCATGCCTGGGGTGCAAGTCCGATTTATTTATTGGGAAAATATTATTTAGGCGTACAACCTACAAGTCCGGGTTACGAAAACTATACCATCGAACCTAATTTAGGTGGTTTAGCATGGATGGAAGGAAAAGTGCCCACAGCTCATGGAGATATTTCAGTGTTTTGCAGCAGGAAAGAAATCAAAGTTTCTTCTCCAACAGGAATAGGAAAACTAAAGATAAAAAGTAAAACCAAACCAGTTGTAAAAGATGCAGGTGTGAAAGAAGTTTCGAAAGGAATTTATGAAGTTACAATCGAAAAAGGTAAAGATTATAGTGTGAGGTATTCGGGATAAGATACTAACGGGTTGTATCATAAGTTGTAATCCCATTCGAATTTGTCACGTTGAGCTTGTCGAAACCTCTTGAGAGACTGGAGTTGCTATCTTTTAAACAAATCCTTCGACATGCTCAGGATGACAATCTATATTTATGATACAGCCTTTACGCTAACGCTCGTTTTTAACGAGCGTTGAATAGCTTGTTGTTTACAAACGATAAAATCGTAAAGTTATTTATGTACTCGTTGGGAAATGAGCGCAAACTTTAATGCAGTAGGTTCGCGTTAGGGATTGTAAGGGTTCAGTACCGATTAAGCATCTGTTTTTATTTAATCACGGCATGCTTGCTTGTTTCACAGGTCTTCATCGGTACCGGAGCGAAGCGGAGCCCTGCAAAGCCCCGGCCCTTTCCCGTATTTCACGGGATTGGGTAACGCCCAAATGAATTTGAGGTTTCCCGCACACTCAATTTCTACATCGGGATCAGCACTTTAATAAAAGGATAGATCCTGAAACAAGTTCAGGATGACGAGTGGAAGAAATTTCTGGGCTAACGAGCGTTAAATAGCTTGTCGTTTACAAACGATAAAATCGTAAAGTTATTTATGCACTCGTTGGGATATACGAGCGCAAACTTTAATGCAGTAGGTTCGCGTTAGGAATTGTAAGGGTTCAGTACCGATTAAGCATCTGTTTTTATTTAATCACGGCATGCTTGCTTGTTTCACAGGTCTTCATCGGTACCGGAGCGAAGCGTAGCCCTGCAAAGCCCGACCCTTTCCCGTATTTCACGGGATTGGGGAACGCCCAAATCAGTTGGCAATTGCAGTTGGCAGTTATATTAACGATTAGAAAGTCAAAGCCTCCTCTAGGGGGTGGGGGGCTAAACTCCAATCCGCTGCTCTATCTTTTTAACACATTTGTATGCCTCAGCCAGGATAACATCATTTGCGATGGTCTGATCTACATTTAACGCATTTAACATCGAAATGGTTAAACAGGCAATAATGCCATTATTACTTTCGATACCAATGGGTACCGAAATATCGGTTACACCCGAAACTGAATCACTATTTTTAAAATAAGAGCCAGTTTGTTGGATATCGGCTAAAGAACTTAAGAAATCTTCTTGTTGTGGTTTGGCATATTTCTTAAAAATAGCATTGTTTTTTAAAGTTGTGATACGCTCAGTCTCGGGCATATAAGCCAATAAAACTTTACCCGATGCGGTTAAAGGCAAGGGGAATAAATTTCCTTCTTCTATGGAAAGTGCAATTGGCCCAGGACTTTTGGCATGGATAATCACCATTACCTGGTTCATGTACAAGATACTTAAATGACACGATTGACGGATGGTATTGGCCAGTTCTTCCAATGGAAATTGTGCAGCCTTACGCAGCTCATCAATAGGAGAGTGCCGATGAGAAAGGTAAAAAAGCTTTAGCGACAGCCTGTATTTACCTGAAACCTCATCGCGTAAAATATAACCCCGACTTTCCAAACTCATCAACATCCTATAAATTTCGTTAGGTGTTTTCTCAATACCAATCGCAATTTCAGTTTGAGACAATGGGATCGATTGTGCTGATAAATATTCCAATATATCAAGTCCTTTATCCAAAGCAGGAGCCTGGTATTTCGATTCTTTTTCGTTCATGAGGGTTTAAATTTGGCTGTAGCGTATTTTTTACAATCTCAAACATACAAAATGCTTTCTTATTTATACAAGAGAAGATTTTGTATAATTTAAATACTAATATATGTTTTCATATTTAAAAAAAACATTTATATTTGAATTAGCGATAGCATTCTAAAGTTAATAAATTTATAAAGCTTAATTCTAAAGAATCGAGAATTTATTTCTGAAGGAATTATATCACTGATAACCATTTATAAACCTAAGCAAACGCCGAAATGGTGTAGATTAATTGATGAGTAAACTCGTAATCTTTTCCTGGCTTTACCTGTTAAGCATTCCGCTTTTTGCGCAAGATATTAAGGTTGCTCAATTAGATTGTGAATACCGGAACAATCCAATTGGAATTGATGTACAATCGCCGGGTTTAAGTTGGAAACTGCAATCATCAAAACACAATGTGATGCAAAGCGCCTACCAGATTTTGGTTTCGGGGAGTCGGAGCAATATTGATAAAAACATTGGGGAAGTATGGGATACTAAAAAAGTGAATTCAAGCCAATCCATTCAGGTACCTTATAAAGGAATGGAGTTATCATCAACCAAAACTTACTATTGGAAAATCCGTGTTTGGGATAATTTAGGAAATCAGTCTGCCTGGAGCAGTGCAGCCTATTGGCAAATGGGATTGCTGAATAAGGATGATTGGAAAGGCGCAAAATGGATTGCCTACGAAAAACTGGCCGATTCTAATATAAACAGCTTGCCAACTGACGGTAAAAAAGACAAATACAATAGCAATAATACCTTGCCTATGTTTCGCAAGGGCTTTACGGTAACAAAGTCAATTAAAAAAGCTACGGTTTTTATTTCTGGTTTAGGGCATTTCGAAATGAGTTTAAACGGATCGAAGGTTGGTGACAATTTTCTGGCGCCCGGCTGGACCAAATACGATAAAGAAGCCTTATATATCACCTACGATTTAACCAGGCAGCTTAAAAAAGGTGAAAATGCAATCGGTGTGATGCTCGGCAACGGTTTTTATTATGTTCCACCGGTTAAAGAACGCTATCGAAAACTTAAAGTGGCCTATGGTTATCCGAAAATGATCTGCAGAATACTAATTGAATACAGCGATGGTACTTCAGCAAATATTGTTAGTAACCAAAGTTGGAAAACGGCACCATCACCCATTACTTTTTCCAGCATTTACGGTGGTGAAGATTATAATGCCAATCTTGAACAAAAAGGTTGGAATTTAGCCGGTTTTAGCGATTCGAAATGGAAATCTGCTTTATGGGTTGATGGACCAAAACTGAATGCACAGAAAGAAGAACCGATAAAGATTTTTGAAAATTTCTCGCCACAAAATATTACTTCGGTAGCCAATAATGAATGGGTTTACGATATGGGCCAGAACGCTTCTGCCATTATCGAATTAAAAGTCCGGGGGAAAAAAGGCGATACTATTCGCATTACACCAGCAGAACTGTTAAAAGCCGAAGGTTCGGTAACACAAAAAAACATTGGAGGTCCGTCTTATTTTATGTATGTATTAAAAGGCGAAGGTTTAGAAACCTGGCGACCGAAATTCTTTTATACCGGATTTAGGTATCTCCAGGTTAAAGGAGGAGTTCCGATTGGTAAAGAAAACACATCAGGCAAAGCCATAATAGAAGGTTTAAAATCCTTACACATCAGGAATGCAGCTCAGCAGGTGGGTAAATTCTCTTCTTCAAACGAGTTGTTTAATAAAACTTTCAGTTTGATTGATTGGGCGATTAAAAGCAATATGGTAAGTGTTTTTACCGATTGTCCGCACCGCGAAAAATTGGGCTGGCTGGAAGAATTGCATTTAATGGGGAGTTCTGTACGCTATAATTACCATGCTGCACCTTTGTTTAAAAAAGCATTGCAAGACATGAAAAACTCGCAATTGGCTAGCGGCTTGATTCCTGAAATTTCACCAGAATATGTAAAGTTTGAATGGGGTGGTGATATGTTCCGCGATTCGCCAGAGTGGGGAAGCAGCGGGATTTTGATGCCATGGTATTTATATCAATGGTATGGCGATAAACAGGCGATGCTTGATTATTACCCGATGATGCAGCGGTACGTTAATTATCTTGCCACTAAGGCTAATGGCCACATCTTGTCGCAGGGCTTAGGCGACTGGTACGATTTAGGCCCGAACCCGCCAGGTGTTTCTCAATTAACCCCAATGGGTGTTACCGGAACTGCAATTTATTACTACGATTTAATTATCCTGGAAAAAATGGCCACGCTTTTAGGTAAAAAAGCAGATGCCCTGGCCTATGCCAAAATTGCCGCAGAAGTCAGAGATGCTTTCAATAATAAATTTTTTGATGTTAAAACCAAGCAATACGCTACGGGTTCGCAAGCCGCAAATGCAATGGCCGTATACATGGGTTTGGTTAAAGAAAAAGATAAAAATGCAGTAATTGAGAACTTAGTTAAAGACATCAGAGATCGTAAAAACAGTTTAACGGCAGGCGATATTGGCTACCGTTATGTTTTACGTGTTTTAGAAGACGCTGGAAAATCGGATGTGATTTTTGACATGAACAGCCGTTCTGATGTACCTGGTTATGGCATGCAGTTAACCAAAGGAGCAACAGCTTTAACCGAATCGTGGGCGGCCTTACCAACGGTATCTAACAATCATTTTATGCTGGGGCACTTAATGGAATGGCTGTACAGTGGCTTAGGTGGTATTCGTCAGGAAGAAAATTCTGTTGCCTTTAAGCACATTAAAATCGAGCCGGAAGTAGTTGGCGATATCACATCAGCTGATGTGAGTTACAATTCTCCTTACGGGGAAATTTCTACCAAATGGGCAAAAACGGCAAAAAATTTCACTTTAGAAGTTAACATTCCGGTAAATACAAAAGCTACGGTTTATTTCCCTGTTTTGCCGAATTATATCATCTCAGAAGAAAACAATTCGACAGTTGAGAACGCAGGAACAGAAAATGACAAAACCAAGATAGCTATCGGATCAGGTTATTATAAATTTAATTTAACGTACAAATGAAAAAGATAATCCTCATACTTTTTCTTTTTGTAAGTGCATTAAAATTAAATGCGCAAACTGTTAATCCTGTTTCAATAGAAACCATGGAAAAGATTTATCAGGAAGTTAAAACACCTTATAAATATGGTTTGGTAATGGTGCCAGTAGATAAAGAGCATAAAATGGATTGCCCGACGATCTTTAAAAAGGGTAAAGATTGGTATATGACTTATCTGATTTTTAGCGGTCGTGGTTACGAAACCTGGTTGGCTAAAAGTAAAGATTTATTGCATTGGGAAAACCAGGGCAAACTGATGTCATTTGGCGATGCAGGCCACTGGGATGATAACCAAAAAGCAGGTTACAATGCATTGCTAGATACCAAATGGGGTGGGAGTTATGGCATAAATCAGTTCGATGGCAAATATTGGATGTCGTATTTTGGAGGTAAGGAAAAAGGTTATGAAGTGGAGCCTTTATCAATCGGCATGGCTTACACCACGAAAGATCCATCAATGGTTCAAGAATGGAATAGGCTAGATAAACCTGTCTTAACTTCGGATGATGTAGATGTACGTTGGTGGGAAAACCGCAACAAACTTTTTAAAAGTACCGTAATTGAAGATAAACAAAAGCTTACTGGTCATGCATTTGTGATGTACTATAATGCAGTTGGCGATTCTTTGGCGAACAATAAAAAAACACGTTGGTACGAACGAATTGGTATGGCGGTTTCTGACGACATGATTCATTGGCAGCGTTTCAATAAAAATCCTGTAGTTCATCATCCGGTTGGTATTACCGGAGATGCTGTAATCCAGAAGATTAACAAAATCTGGGTAATGTTTTACTTTGGTGCCTTTTGGCAGGATAGAAAGGGTTCATTTAATCGCTTTGCTGCCTCGAAAGACCTTGTAAACTGGACCGACTGGACAGGCGATAACCTAATCGAATCATCAGAAAAATATGATGAATTGTATGCACATAAATCTTTCGTTTTGAAGTATAAAGGCACCGTATACCATTTTTACTGTGCTGTTAACAAGCAAGACCAACGCGGCATTGCCGTAGCGACTTCGAAAGATTTAAGTAAGAGCAAGTTAAGTTTTGTAAGCGGGAATTAGAATGAAGAAGCCCCAATTTAAATATAGAATTTTTGGTTTGACGCTTTTGATGGCGATGTCTTTGGGCGTCATTTCGACTGAAGCGAAGAGAAATGGAGAAATCTTTGAACTTAGTTGCAGCAATTACGACAAAGATTTCTCCACTACGGTCGAAATGACGGCGGCAGTAAAGAAGCCAAGCGCTGAACCCCGTACCAGAATTAGCTTTAACAAAAACTGGAAATTCTTCCTAGGTGATGAACCAGACGCTAAATCTCCAACATACAATGATCTTAAATGGCGAAAACTCACCTTACCGCACGATTGGAGTATAGAAGGTAAATTTGATGAGAAAAACCCTGCAAAACCAGAAGGCGGAGGTTTACCTACTGGTATAGGCTGGTACAGAAAGGAATTTACAGCGCCTGCTAATTTCAAAAACAGAATCATCAGCATCGAATTTGATGGCGTATATAAAAACAGCGAAGTTTGGATCAATGGTCAGTATCTGGGCAAAAGACCTTATGGCTACAGCTCTTTTTCTTATGAGATTAGCAAATATTTAAAAGCTGGAAAAAATAGTATTGCGGTTAAAGTAGATAACTCCGCTCAACCAGATTCGCGTTGGTACTCCGGCTCAGGAATTTATAGAAATGTATGGTTAACATCAGCTGCTGCCGTTTCAGTAAAACGCAATGGTGTTTACGTGAAAACTACTGTAACTAGTGGCGACAGAGGTCAAAGCTTTGAAAACAGGAATTTATCTCCTGGTGAAAGTGCTGCATTAATTGGTGTTGATATCGAACTCGAAAATAAATTCAACACAAAGGGGAAATATAAAATACTAACCACCATTTTCGATGATAAAGGAGCTAAACTTCAGCAAAAACAATGGCCAATGGCAGTTGATCAAAATACGCTGAAGTTAGTCACAAATGGTTTGTCTATTGCAAACCCGAAGTTATGGTCAGTTAATCAACCGGTGATGTACAAGCTGGTTACAGAGATTGTGCAAGCTGATGGGAAAATTATCGACCGTTATACTACACCATTTGGAATTCGCGACTTTAACTTCGACGCACAAAAAGGCTTTTCCTTAAACGGGAAACCGATGAAAATATTAGGCGTTTGCTTGCACCACGATCTTGGTGCCTTGGGTGCTGCAGTAAATGTGCGTGCCATGGAACGCCAATTGGAAATCATGAAAGCAATGGGGGTGAATGCCATCCGTACCGCTCATAATCCACCAGCCCCTGAGTTTTTAGATTTATGCGACAAAATGGGCTTCCTGGTAATGGATGAGGCTTTTGATATGTGGGTAAAAAAGAAAACCAAAAATGATTATCATCTAAATTTCCCAGAATGGCACCGAAGTGATTTGGAGGAAATGATTAAGCGCGATCGCAACCATCCATCCATTATACTTTGGAGTATTGGTAACGAAATTCGTGAGCAGTTTGATAGTACTGGCATTGCGATTACAAAAGAGCTGGTTGGCATTGTTAAAAATTTAGACAAGACACGTCCGGTGATTTCAGCACTGACCGAAACAAAAGCTGAAAAAAACTTTATTTACCAGGCCAATGCGTTAGATATTTATGGCCTTAATTATAACCATAAACTTTATAAAGATTTCCCTAAAAATTATCCGGGCGTTAAATTTTTAGCAACAGAAACTACCTCAGCTTTAGAAACCAGGGGTTTTTACGATACTGCCGATACCATCCGCCGTTGGCCAAGAGACGGAAAAACAAAGTTTACCGAAGGCAATAGCGAGTGGTCGGCATCAGCTTACGATAATGTTTCGGCATATTGGGGTTCTACGCACGAAGAAACCTGGGCAGCCGCTAAAAAATACGATCATGTATCAGGCTTATTCGTTTGGACAGGTTTCGATTATCTGGGCGAACCGTTACCATATCCCTGGCCAGCCAGAAGTTCTTATTTCGGAATTGTCGATTTAGCAGGTTTTCCGAAAGATTCGTATTATATGTATCAGAGCGAGTGGACCAATAAACCCGTATTACACATTTTGCCACATTGGAACTGGAAACAGGGAAAATCGGTCGAAGTTTGGGCTTATTACAACAATGCTGATGAAGTAGAACTTTATCTGAATGGAAAATCCTTAGGCAAAAAATCAAAACAAGGCGATGAGCTGCATGTATTATGGAACGTGAACTTCGAACCAGGCACTTTAAAAGCTGTATCCCGTAAAAACGGAAGGGAAGTTTTAATACGTGAAGTGAAAACCGCGGGAGATCCGGTGAAAATCGAACTAATAGCTGATAGAAAGAACATTAAAGCTGATGGCAAGGATTTATCTTTTGTTACCGTCCGCATTTTAGATGCTGCAGGAAATGTAGTGCCGAACGCTGATAATTTAGTCGATTTTAAGGTAGATGGTGTTGGTTTTATTGCTGGTGTTGATAATGGGTTTCAGGCAAGCCTGGAGCCTTTCAAAGCCGATTACCGTAAAGCATTTCATGGGTTATGTTTAGCCATACTGCAATCAACAGAAAAAACAGGAACAATTAAATTAACAGCAACATCAGCAGGTTTGGTTTCTTCATCGATCATAATTAATACTGGAAAATAATGAGAAAAGTAGCCTTGGTTCGTGTCCTCACGAAACACAATAATATTGAATCTATCAGTTGGTGTCTCAACAACCGAAATAAAATTTAAACAACATGGTTGGTGAGACACCAACCATTAGAGAAAAAACAAAATAAAAACTGGTCGGTGGAGACACTAATAGATAAATAAGAGGAAATAAAGTGCAGAAGACGATTAATTTAAAAGGAATAACCTGGAACCACAGTCGTGGTCTTTTACCTATGGTGGCAACGGCACAGCGGTTCTCTGAATTGCATCCAAATGTTCACATCACCTGGGAAAAAAGAAGTTTGCAGCAATTTGCCGATTTTTCGATCCAGGAATTGGCAGAACGTTTCGACTTGCTGGTTATCGACCATCCCTGGGCAGGTTTTGCCGCTAAAACAAAATCTATTGTGCCTTTGGATGTTTACCTTTCTGATGAATATTTAAAAGATCAGGAAGAAAATTCTGTCGGCCAATCTTACGAGAGTTACTTCTATGATGACCATTTATGGGCTTTGCCTATAGATGCTGCAACACCTGTAGCTGCTTCAAGGCCAGATTTGCTTGCTGAAAAAGGATGGCAACTGCCTAAATCTTTCGACGATTTATTGGCACTTGCTGATAAGGGTTTAGTAGCCTTTGCAGGCATTCCAATTGACGTTTTAATGAATTTTTATACGCTTTGCTGTTCCTTAGGCGAAGACCCTTGCCAAAATGATGAAGAAGTTGTTTCAACAGAAACAGGGGTTAAAGTTTTGAAAATGTATCGCGAATTGGCTGCAAAGATGGATAAAGCAAACTTCAACAGAAATCCCATTCAGGTGTATGAAGCGATGACTTTAACCGATGAAATTGCTTATTGTCCATTCGCTTATGGCTATTCAAACTATTCGCGTAACGGTTATGCCCGCAAAACCTTGCATTTTCACGATATGATTAGTTTAAATGGAAAAACCAACCTCAGAAGCACCTTGGGCGGTACCGGTTTAGCAATCTCCGCTAAATGTGAAGCAATTGATGTTGCTGCTAAATATGTAGAATTTGTGGGTTCACCAACTTGCCAATCGACTTTGTTTTTTGAAAGCGGTGGCCAGCCAGGGCATTTAGCTGCCTGGAAAAACGAAGAAGTAAACCGCCAGAGTCAGCATTATTTCTTGAATACCTTACCTGCTTTACAAAGGGCATTTCTACGTCCACGGTACCATGGTTCAATGTATTTTCAAGACCATGCAGGTGATGTTATTCGCGATTATTTAATGAACGGTGGAGATGAAATTCAGGTTTTAACAGCCATGAATGTATTATATCAGAAATCTAAAAGCTTGGTATTATCATGAACAGGCCATTAGAAGGACTTTTGGTTTTGGAGTTTTGCCAGTTTTTGGCAGGACCATCAGCCGGCTTAAAGCTGGCTGATTTAGGCGCACGTGTGATTAAAATTGAGCGGCCAAAAACAGGCGACGCTTGTAGACAACTATCTATTAAAAATCTTTTTGTAGACGAAGATAGTTTGCTTTTTCATACCATAAACCGCAATAAAGAAAGCTACGCTGCAGATTTAAAGAATCCTGAAGATTTAAAAAGATTAAAAAAGCTCATTAGCAAGGCTGATGTAATGACGCATAATTTCCGTCCGGGTGTAATGGAAAAAATTGGGTTGGATTATGAAACAGTACAAAATATTAATCCTAAAATCGTTTATGGAGTGGTAACGGGTTATGGAAATGAAGGACCCTGGAAAAATAAGCCCGGTCAGGACTTATTAGTTCAATCCGTCTCAGGTCTTACTTTTTTATCAGGCGTTGATGTAGACGGACCTGTTCCATTTGGCCTTTCCGTTTCTGATATCATGTGCGGAAACCATTTAGCACAAGGAATAATGGCTGCTTTAATCAAAAGAGCCAAAACCAACAAGAGTGTTTTGGTCGAAGTAAGCTTACTGGAATCAATCTTAGATGTACAATTTGAGGTATTAACCACTTACCTAAACGATGGTGGAAAATTACCTGATAGAAGCGGGGCGAAGGGAAGTGCACACGCCTACTTAAGTGCACCTTATGGCATGTACGAAACCGCCGATGGCTATATTGCAATGGCAATGGGCAATCTTCCCAATATCTGTGCAATCATAAATTGCGATATTACTGATTTGTATGTAGAAGCAGGATCGGCCTTTGAAAATCGTGATAAATTGATTGTCCGTTTGGCTGCAACTTTTAAAAAGGAAAACACTAATACCTGGCTGGAGCTATTAGAAAATCACGGAATCTGGTGTGCTGAAGTTTTAAATTATCAAACGGCAACAGTTTTGAGCACTTACAAAAACCTTGATATAGAGCAGCAATTGAACTTAGATGGAGGCAAAACAATCAAGACAACTGTTAGCCCGATCCGTTTGGATAACGAGAAGTTATTTGCATCGAAAGCTGCACCAAAACTTGGGGGGGATACTTCAGATATTAATAAAGAGTTTGAATTAAGTTAATAAAAATGGTCGTCATTTCGACTGGAGCGCAGCGGAATGGAGAAATCTATCTGAGAAAGACTTAATAGATCTCTCCACTACGGTCGAGATGACGATCATTCTTGTTGGGAATGACGCCCGATAAAAGATTGCTTCGTACCTCACAACGACGAGGTGCTGAATATTTAATAAAAAAAACAAAATGATGAAACCGCTTGAAGATTTTTTAGTTATCGATTTCAGCCAGTTTCTTTCTGGCCCATCGGCAGGTTTGCGCCTGGCCGATATGGGTGCCCGTGTAATCAAAATTGAGCGTTTAGGTGTTGGCGATATCTGCCGTACGCTCTATACCTCGAACCTGATTATGAATGGCGAATCGTCGGTTTTTCATGCCATCAATAGAAATAAGGAGAGTTTTGAAGTTGACTTAAAAAGTGAAGAGGATTGCGAAATGGTTCGCGAACTGCTGAAAAAAGCAGATGTAATGATTCATAACTTCCGTCCGGGCGTAATGGAGCGTTTAGGTTTCGATTATCAATCGGTTACCGCTTTAAATCCTTCCATTATTTATGGAGAAATTTCAGGTTATGGAACCGCTACTGAGTGGAAAAATAAACCAGGTCAGGATCTGCTCTTACAATCCGTTACTGGCCTCACTTCATTAACAGGAAATGCCGATAGCGGTCCTGTTGCCATGGGTTTATCCATTGTAGATATGTTGGCTGGCGCGCATTTAGCACAAGGGCTTTTAGCCTGCTTGTATCGTAAAGCCATAAAAAACGAGGGTGGCTTTGTGCAGGTAAGCATGATGGAATCGGCCTACGATTTCCAGTTTGAAACCATTACCACCTTTATGAATGATGGTGGAAGCTTACCTGAACGTTCAAAAAAGAACAATGCAAACGCATATTTAGGCGCTCCTTATGGTATTTATCAAACAGAAAACGGATATTTAGCCTTAGCGATGGGTTCAATCCCTCAACTCGGCCATTTGCTTGCTTGCGATAAACTCGAAGATTATGTTGAAGTAAGCGAAGCATTTGATAAACGGGATGAGATTAAGGCGATTTTAGCCGAACATCTTTTATCTGCAAGCACTGAAAACTGGCTTTCCATACTGGAACCAGCTGATATTTGGTGTGCCGATGTTTTAAACTGGAATGCGCTGATGGCGCACGATGGTTTTAAGGTTTTGAACATGATACAGGAAGTGGAAATGATAGATGGTTACAAATATAAAACCACCAGATGCCCAATCCGTATTGATGGCGAGTTGCTTACCTCATCAAAAGGTTCGCCTAAACTAGGGCAGGATAATGAGAAAATTATTGAAGAATTTATAACACAGCATACAACTGCAAATGCATAACCAGATAGAACCTTTCAGAATAGCCGTTCGTAAATTTGCACCCTTTGAATCTGCCATGCAGAAATTTTGGGAGCAATATTGCATGGTTTCGGGTTGCAAGCTGAAATTGGAAATGGTGGTAATGGATCTACACGAGCTTTACGACCGTACGATTACCAAAAAAGGTTTAGCTAATGGCGACTTTGATATTGCACATATCAGCACCGATTGTGTTTTGGAAGGTTATACCAACCAGGATTTCGAGGTTTTAAATCCTTTTATCAACAAAAACAAACCAGATGATTTTCCGAGGGGATGGAGCAAGTCGCTGTTAAGTTTACAGCGTTTTGGTTGGGAAATAGTTGGGTTGCCTTTTCATGATGGCCCCGAATGTTTTATTTACCGCAAAGATCTGTTTGAAAACGAAACCGAAAAAGCCAATTATTTAGCGCAATACGGAAAAGCTTTAGCCGTACCCGGAACCTGGGAAGATTTTCATCAGATTGCCAGGTTCTTCACTCGCCCTCAAGATAACCTTTACGGAACTATTTTCGCCTGTTATCCTGACGGCCATAATACCGTTTTTGATTTTTGCCTGCAATTGTGGACCAGAGGTGGAACATTAGTCGATAAACATGACCATATCCAGATCAATACACAAGCAGCAATTGATGGCCTTAATTTCTATCGTACAATTGTTAATGATAAAACCGCCGTTCATCCTAAATCAGCAGAGTTTGAATCTGTAGCCGCCGGAATGGCCTTTTCGCAAGGCGAAGCAGCGATGATGATCAATTGGTTTGGTTTTGCTGCCATGTGCGAAGTGGATGCAAATTCAAAGGTGAAAGGCAAAATCGATGTGGAGCCCTTACCTTCTGCCATTGATGAAAAATCAGCTTCTCTAAACGTTTACTGGCTTTATACCATTGCTAAGGGGAGTAAAAATAAAGATATCGCGTATGATTTTCTTCGTTTTGCCTTAGCCAAAGAGCAGGACAAACAACTCACCTTAGAAGGCGGAATTGGTTGCCGGATTTCAACCTGGAAAGATGAAGAAATCAACAAAATAATTCCTTATTACCATAAACTGGAAGTTTTACATGAGGTGGCAAATATGTTGCCCCAGAAGACAAATTGGGCTGCAATTGCGGCAATAATCGATCAGATGGTTTTGCAGGCCATAAATACTGATCGACCTACAGAAGAATTGATTCAGCTTGCGCAGAACCAGATTAACGAGATTGACAAATGAGTATTGATATAAAATATAAGCCAGAGTTACCAGAAACCAAACAACCCATCATCATTATAGGTGCTGGTGGTATTGTGGCCGACGCACACTTGCCTGCCTATAAAATTGCCGGTTTTGAAGTGCATGGCATTGTAAACCGAACCAAAGAAAGGGCGCAGAAACTGGCAGATACTTTTGGCATTCCAAACGTTTATAATTCGGTGGCTGAGGCCGTAAAACTGGCTCCTGCAAACACCGTTTACGATTTAACCATCATGCCTGAACAGTATATTGAAACACTACAACAGTTACCCGATGGGAGTGCTGTATTGATTCAAAAACCAATGGGCGATGATTTTACACAGGCAAAGGAAATTCTCGAATTATGTAGAACAAAAAACTTAAAAGCGGCCATCAACTTTCAATTGCGCTTTGCACCATTTGTAAGTGCGGCAAAATACCTGATTGATAAATGTTTAATTGGCCAATTATACGATATGGAAGTCCGCGTAACGATTAAAACACCCTGGGAAATTTTCCCTCATGTGATTATTCATCCGCGTTTAGAAATCCAGTACCATAGCATTCACTATGTGGATTTAATCCGTTCTTTTTTGGGCAATCCGGAAAGTGTTCTGGCCAAAACATTAAAACATCCTGCAAAGAATTTATCATCATCCCGCTCAACCATTTTATTCGATTACGGCGATACCATGCATGCGGTAATTAACACCAATCATGATCACGATTTCGGTCCCAATCACCAGGAAAGTTATATTAAATGGGAGGGAACAAAAGGTGCAATTGTAGCCAAAATTGGCTTGTTAATGGATTACCCTCATGGTGTACCTGATGTTTTTGAATATTGTATTATAGAAAATGGAAAACAAGCCGAATGGCAAACAGTAAAACTGGAAGGTTCCTGGTTTCCGGAAGCTTTTATTGGCACAATGGCCAATTTAATGCGGTATAATGAAGGTTCAACCGATGTTTTGCATACCAGTGTTGAAGATGTAATTCAAACCATGGCAGTTGTAGAAAGTGCCTACCAATCGAGTGATATTGGTGGGGTAAAGGTTAAAGAAAAATTAAATAATTAAATCGTCATTGCGAGGCTGGAAAATGAGCGAACCGAAGCAATCTGTTTTGCGACAAAGATTGCTTCGGCTCGATGAGAAATCGAAAACTCGCAATGACGGAATTATAATAATTAAATCGTCCTCGTTTATAACGAGGATGAACGAGAAAAGCGATTGTATCGCTTGCAAGAAACTAAAACTATGTATTTCAAATCAACATTTTTTGAAGATTATCAATTACAGGATAAACGTGTAACCTTAGGTCGCACCATAACAGAAACCGATTTTGTGGTTCATGCAGGTCATACCGGCGATTTCTTTCCGCACCATATGGATGCAGAATGGTGTGCAACACAACCGTTTAAACAAAGAATAGCCCACGGAACGATGATTTTTAGCATTGGGATCGGTTTAACTGCATCAGAAATTAATCCGGAGGCCATGAGTAAAGGATATGATAAACTGCGTTTCGTAAAACCCGTTTTCATCGGCGATACCATTCATTCCGAAATAACTATTTCAGAAAAAGGAGAGAGCAAAAGACCAGAATATGGCACCGTAACCGAGCACGTAGAAATCATTAACCAGCATGGAGAAGTGGTATTAGTATGCGACCATCTTTTGGTGGTGAAGAAAAAGGTCCATTAGTTCAATGGTCGGGCTGCCCTAGGCGACAACGTTAAAAACAACCAATTAACATCAATGAACGAATGACTAATATACCAATGACCTATTAATGAACCTATTTACAATCATAAATGAACTAACCAAACCAATGAACCAATGACTAATGAACCAATAAACACACAGTCAGAAATTATAACTGAGGGCGATTCGTCATCAGGAAAGAAATATTTATTACCATTCATACTCGTAATCAGCTTGTTTTTTCTTTGGGGAATGGCACATAATCTCGATTCGATTCTGATTCCGCATCTAAAAAAAGCCTGTAATTTAAATAATAAGCAATCGACTTTGATTGATACCTCGGTTTTCTTCGCCTATTTCTTAATGGCTATTCCAGCTGGAATGGTTTTGAAAAAATGGGGATATAAAGCTACTATGATTTCAGGTTTGCTGGCTTTTGCTTTCGGTGCGTTTTTATTTGTTCCAGCTGCCAATAACCTGTCGTACATTACATTTTTAATTGCGCTTTTCATTATTGGTTGCGGTTTAACCATGCTCGAAACTTCTGCAAATCCTTATGCTGCAGTATTGGGAGACCCTGCAAAAGCAACAAGCAGATTAAATCTTGCTGCATCTTTCAACGGACTGGCAGCAATGGTTGCACCAATGATCGGTGGACTGTTTATTCTTTCAGGTAAATCACACACTAAAGAAGAATTGGCAGCCATGACGGATGCAGGTAGAAACAGTTATTTCTTGGAAGAGGCCGCCTCAGTTAAAACACCATACATCACCTTAGGGATTATTTTATTGGTAATAGCTGCTGTATTTTACTTTATCCACCTTCCAGAAATTAAAACAAAAAGTATAGATGGCGAAGCTAAAGGGAGTTTTTTTGGCGCACTACGGCACAAACATTTAAAATGGGCGGTTGTTGCTCAGTTTTTCTATGTTGGTGCACAGGTTTGCGTAACCAGTTTCTTCATTAGAATGGCGCAACAGGGCGGAGGTTTTGATGAAAAAACCGCTGCATCATATTTGGTAGTTTATGGATTTCTATTTACCGCAGGCCGTTTTGCAGGAACAGCGCTTTTGCAATTTATATCATCAAATAAATTGCTCACCATTTATGCTATAATCTCCATTTTATTGTGTTTGGTGGCCATTTTAGGCAAAGGTTCTTATGTAGTTTATGCGCTGGGTGCAATAGGCTTTTTTATGTCGATTATGTTCCCAACCATTTTCGCGTTAGGAATAGAGGGGATAGGCGATGATACCAAGCCAGGCTCATCATGGTTAATCATGTCGATTGTAGGCGGTGCAATTTTACCGTTTGGAATGGGAAGTTTAATCGATATGTATGGAGATAATATTCAGATCGGTTACAGTATTCCGCTGGTATGTTTTCTGGTTATTCTCTATTTTGGCTTAAAAGGTTATAAAATCTCACACAAATAAATATAAGTCCGTCATTGCGAGGAGGAACGACGTGGCAATCTATTCTCGAATAAAGATTGTTTCGCAGGTTGAAAGCCACCTTTGGTATTTACAAGAAAATAAAAAAATGAAATTTAGGTTTAGCAAGATTGTAATATTCATTCTGTTGTCGTGCTTTTGCTTCGCGTCAATTGCTGGTGCACAACAGAACGAGAATGCAAAACCTTGGGTATTTTGGTATTGGGTAAAGGGGGCAGTTTCCAAAGAAGGCATAACGGCTGATCTTGAGGCAATGAAATCAAATGGTATTGGCGGAGCTTACTTAATGAGCATTCAAGGCCCGGATAAAACGCCAGCTTATAATCCGCCGGCAGTTCAGCTTACACCCGAATGGTGGAAAATGGTTGAATTTGCCATGAATGAAGCGAAGCGGTTAGACCTTAAATTAGGTATGCATGTGAGCGACGGTTTCGCACTGGCTGGTGGCCCGTGGATTACCCCAGAACTTTCTATGCAAAAGGTGGTATGGTCGAAGATAAACATCAGTAATTCAAATACTAAAATCACTTTACCTCAACCTGAATCAAAAGAAAGTTATTATAAAGATATTGCAGTTTATGCGTATCCTTCCCAAGTTGGCAATAACATTTCTACCAGAACGATTATCCCAAAAATTACGACAAGCAATGGTGCTGATGCTACCGGTTTAGTGCAACCGGGGAATAAAAAAAACTTCGGTTCAAATGAACCATGTTATATTCAATACGAATTTGAAAATCCTTTCACCTGCAGAACGATAAGCATTAAAATCAGCGGAAACAATTATCAAGCCCAACGTTTAGCGATAGAGGTAAGTAATGACGGTAAATATTTCCGATCCATAGGTAGGCTGGAAGCGCCCCGTCATGGCTGGCAAGATACCGATGAAGATGTAACGCATTCCATCAACCCAACCACAGCTAAGTTTTTTAGGTTCATTTACGACAAAAAAGGTTCAGAACCTGGTGCAGAAGATCTGGATGCAGCCAAATGGAAGCCATCACTAAAACTGGTTAGTCTGGAGTTATCATCAGAAGCGAAGATCAATCAGTTCGAAGGTAAAAACGGTTCAGTTTGGCGCGTAAGTAAAAGAAGTACCGAAGCGCAAATTGCCAAAAATGCATGTGTTCCACTAAATAAGATCATAAACTTAACCGATAAATTAAATCCCGATGGAACTTTAAACTGGAAAGTGCCAAAGGGAAACTTCACAATCTTAAGAATTGGCCATACTTCAACAGGCCATACCAATGCAACTGGTGGCGGCGGAATGGGTTTGGAATGCGACAAGTTTAATCCTGAAGCGGTCAAATTACAATTCGAAAGCTGGTACGGAGAAGCTTTAAAGCACGGTGGACCAGAAATCGCTCAAAAAGTTTTAAGTGTTTTCCATGTAGATAGCTGGGAGTGCGGAAGTCAGAATTGGTCTCCTTTATTTAAAGTCGAATTTTTAAAGCGCAGAGGCTACGATTTAACACCTTATCTGCCTATCATGACCGGATTACCGGTAGAAAGTGCAGCTGTATCAGAAAACTTCCTTTATGATGTCAGAAAAACCATCTCAGAATTGGTTGTCGATCAGTTTTATAAAACGCTGGCGCAATTAGCCAAAAAGAAAGGGGTAACCTTTACTGCTGAAAGCGTGGCACCAACCATGATGAGCGACGGTTTAATGCATTATAAAATGGTTGACATACCAATGGGCGAATTTTGGTTAAACAGCCCTACACATGATAAACCAAACGATATGTTGGATGCTATATCAGGAGCGCATATTTATGGTAAAAACATCATCCAGGCGGAGGCATTTACCACCGTTCGTATGGACTGGAACGAAAGCCCGGCAAATATGAAGACTTTACAGGATCGTAATTATGCCTTAGGAATCAATAAATTGGTGTATCACGTTTTTACACATAATCCCTGGACAGACCGGAAACCGGGAATGACCTTAGATGGCGTTGGCCTATATTTTCAGCGCGACCAAACCTGGTGGAAAGCAGGAAAAGCATGGATAGATTATGCAGAAAGAACGCAAAATCTATTACGGCAAGGAAAACCTGTTGTAGATATTGCCGTTTTTACTGGCGAAGAATTACCACGCCGTTCTGTTTTACCAGATAGGCTGGTAGAAACCTTGCCCGGTATTTTTGGTGCTGATGTAGTGGAAGCTGAAAAGAAACGTCTCGCAAATGTTGGTGAACCTTTAAGGCAAATTCCAGCTGGTGTTACCCATTCTGCAAATATGGCCGATCCTGAAAATTGGGTAAATTCCTTACGCGGTTATGCTTACGATAGTTTTAATCCCGATGTGTTAAGTACAGCAACTATTAAGGATAATAATATAGTTTTCGAGAGTGGCGCAACTTATAAAATTTTGGTGATACCGGGCAATATGAAGATGAACCCTAATTACCAGTATATGAGCTATTCAACGGTTAAAAAACTCTCGGAATTAATCAAGGCTGGCGCAAAGGTAATTGTTGCCGATAAACCTTTGTATCAAAATGGCTTAAAGCAAGTGAGCAAGATTGAGTTTGATAAAGTTGTAGAACAAATTTGGGGCGGAAACTTTGAGTCATTCAAAAATGGCGGTAAGCCAATTTATGCTAAAAAGCTTGGTTTAGGACAAATTTTCAAAGCTCCGTTTGAAGGTAATGATTTTACCAGTCTTGGTTTGGAAAAGGATTTAGAT
Organism: Pedobacter sp. W3I1; assembly: GCF_030816015.1. Taxonomy (NCBI): domain Bacteria; kingdom Pseudomonadati; phylum Bacteroidota; class Sphingobacteriia; order Sphingobacteriales; family Sphingobacteriaceae; genus Pedobacter; species Pedobacter sp. W3I1. Next base: position 3,368,783 of record NZ_JAUSXN010000001.1, on the reverse strand, counting down.
ATCAACGAATTTCAGCCATTGCTAAGCTCCCACATTTTACCAACTAGAAATGTAGCATTTGTACACAGAAAAACTATAGATAACGATATTTATTTTATTACAAATCAAGAGAATAAGGAAAGGGAATTTAATTTTTCGTTTCGGGTGATTGGTAAAGTTCCTCGAATTTATAATGTTGTCACAAATAATAATATTGATTTAAAAAGTTGGTCGTTTAAAGATGGTAGAACTTATTTTAATCTAAAATTGCCAGCAAACGGTTCAATTTTCGTAACTTTTAGAGAGAAAACAGATTTAACTCAATTCAATGTTGGATCAAATTCTAGCAGATTCAAATCCATTCAAGATATTTCCAAATCATGGCAAACAAAGTTCGATACCGCTTATGCAGGTCCATCAAAACCTGTCATTTTTAATGAATTAGCCGATTGGACATTAAATGCCGATAGTTCGGTTAAATACTATTCCGGAACCGCTATTTATACGAAAAACTTCAGCTTCAACGGAGATCTTAATGATAAAATATGGATTGATTTAGGTGAATTCGCCAGTATTGCAGAAGTAAAGATCAATGGTATAAACTGTGGTACACTTTGGACTGCCCCACATCGGCTGGAAATCAGTAAAGCATTAAAGAAAGGCGATAACAAAATAGAAATCGAAGTGACCAATACCTGGGCCAACCGTTTAATTGGTGACAGTAAATTACCTGAAAATAAAAGAATTACGAAAACAACTGCGCCTTTCCGTTTAGAAGGTAAACCTTTAAATCCTGCAGGATTATTAGGGCCGGTGGTTATTCAAATGGAGGAGAAATAGGATATGAGTATGTTAAAAATTACCTTTTTTGTTGTTTTGTCTACAGTTTCGTTGTGTATAAAAGCGCAGGATAAAGCTTTGGTTAACACTTCAAATTCGCCTTATGCTAAATTGCACAGCATTAACATGACAGATGTAACCTGGACAAAGGGCTTTTGGGCAGATCGCTTTAAAGTGGCTACAGAAACCATGGTACCAAATATGTGGGCCATTTACAACGATCCCAAAATCAGTCACGCTTTTGAAAATTTCAAAATTGCAGCAGGATTGGATACCGGATCTCATTCGGGGCCATCTTTCCATGATGGCGATTATTACAAAACTTTAGAAGCCGTTGCAGTATTGTATGCCTCAACTAAAAATCCAAAATTGAACGCTATGATGGATCAAGCTATTGCAGTGATTGGTAAATCGCAGCGTGAAGACGGATATATTTATACCAAAGCCATGATTGAGCAACGGAAAACCGGTTCTAAAAACCAATTTCAAGATCGGTTAAGCTTCGAATCGTACAATATTGGTCATTTAATGACAGCAGGATGCATCCATTATAGAGCTACAGGTAAAACGACTTTACTTAATATTGCTAAAAAAGCAACCAATTATTTATATAATTTCTATAAATCGGCCTCTCCAACACTAGCGCGAAACGCCATTTGTCCATCGCATTATATGGGTGTGATAGAAATGTACCGCACGACAAAAGATCCGCGCTATTTGGAACTGGCCAAACATTTAATTGCAATTAAAGGTAAAATTGATGATGGAACAGATGACAATCAGGATCGGATTCCATTTTTACAGCAAACAAAGGCCATGGGGCATGCGGTAAGGGCAAATTATCTTTATGCCGGAGTGGCCGATCTTTATGCCGAAACGGGAAAAGACTCTCTATTAAATACCTTAAACTTAATGTGGGATGATGTAAATCAACACAAAATGTATATTACAGGTGGCTGTGGCTCACTTTATGATGGTACTTCTCCTGACGGGACTTCTTATAATCCCGCTGATGTTCAGAAAATTCATCAGGCATTTGGTCGTGATTACCAGTTGCCCAATTTCACTGCTCATAACGAAACCTGTGCGAATATTGGCAACGTACTTTGGAACTGGCGCATGCTGCAAATTACCGGTGATGCCAAATACGCCGATGTGATGGAACTGGCTTTACATAACAGTGTTTTATCAGGAATCAGCCTGGATGGTAAGAATTTTTTATACACCAATCCACTGGCACAATCGAATGATTTGCCTTTCAAACAGCGCTGGTCGAAAGATAGAGTACCCTATATCGCACTATCAAACTGTTGCCCGCCAAATGTGGTACGCACTATTGCTGAAGTAAGCGATTATGCTTATAGTGTTTCTGACAAAGGTTTATGGTTTAACTTATACGGTGGAAATAACTTAAGTACTAAATTAACTGATGGAACCAGGATTTCTTTATCAGAAGAAACGAATTACCCCTGGAACGGCAACATAAAAATCACCATGAAAGAAACAGGAAACAAGGCCTATTCGGTGTTTTTAAGAATTCCTTCCTGGACAAAGGATGCTAATATTACAATTAATGGAAAACGCGAAAATATTAAGTATACTTCGGGAACTTACGCCGAAATAAACCGTGTTTGGAAAAAAGGAGATGTGATCGAATTGAACCTTCCAATGGATGCCACACTGATCGAGGCCAATCCCCTGGTAGAAGAAAATAGAAACCAGATCGCTGTAAAACGCGGACCAATTGTTTATTGTTTAGAATCGACAGATTTGCCTGGAAAAAGTATTTTCAACGCTTTTGTGCCTACCTCAACTAAGTTCGAGGCAAAGTCCATCAATATCGATGGTGCTGAAATGATGAGTTTGGTAGGTAGTGCAAAAATAGTCGAACAGAACAATTGGAAAAATGTGTTGTACCGACCGATAGACCATAAAAACGAAGACATAGAAATAAAACTGGTACCGTATTTTGCCTGGGGAAACAGAGGACATTCAGAAATGTCGGTATGGTTGCCGGTGAGTAGATGATGTGTGGTCGTCATTTCGAGCGGAGTGCAACGCAGTCGAGAAATCTATAGTAGATCTCTCCATTTCGCTACGCTACAGTCGAGATGACGACTCTTTTACAAGATTCTATCAATTAATTGGATCAGATATTTAATTGTTATAAACAAAAATGAAACTAAAACTCTTCATATTCCTAAACCTCGCATATTGCCTCGTTGCATCGGCCACAGTTAAACCTGCATCCATCTTTACCGATCACATGGTGCTGCAGCAACAAAGTAGTGTGGCTATCTGGGGCTGGGCTAAACCCTCAACCAAAGTAAAAATCAATACTTCCTGGAACAAGCAAAACTATTCGGTTATTTCTGATCAGACTGGTAAATGGAAAGTTAAAGTTGCAACACCATCAGCTGGCGGACCTTATGAAATTGAACTTAACGATGGCGAAAAACTCGTTTTAACAGATATTTTAATTGGTGAAGTTTGGTTTTGTGGCGGACAATCGAACATGGAGATGCCAATGAAAGGTTTTAAAAGCCAACCCATAATTGGCTCAAATGAGGTGATTTTAAAATCATCAAACCAAAACATCAGATTGTATACCGTTCCGCGATCATCCATAATGGAGAGACAAGAAAACAGTAAACCTTCTCTGTGGAAATTAGCCGCACCAGAAACGGTTTCGAACTTTAGTGCTACAGCTTATTATTTTGGTTCACTGTTAAGCGAAATATTAAATGTGCCTATCGGGATCATCAACGATAGTTATAGTGGTTCAACTATTGAGGCATGGATGTCGCCCGAAGATTTAAAACCTTATCCCGAAATCAAGATTCCTTTAAAAGGTGACAGTATAAAAGAAGTTAGCCGCACTCCAACTACGCTATACAATGGTATGCTTTATCCGGTAATCGGTTATGGCATTAAAGGCGCAATCTGGTACCAGGGAGAATCTAATTACGAGCGTCCCGACCGTTACGAAGATCTGTTTCCTGCAATGGTTTCTTCCTGGAGAAAAAACTGGGATAATGGTGATTTCCCATTTTATTATGCCCAAATTGCACCGTACAATTATGCTCAGCTCCCACCAAATCATGTTGGTGCAAAATATAATTCAGCCTATTTAAGAGATGCACAGCGTAAATCTTTAACTAAAATACCAAATTCCGGAATGGCTGTTTTATTGGATATTGGCGAAGAAAAATCAATCCATCCGGCAAATAAGAAACAAGGCGGACAGAGACTGGCTTACCTGGCTTTGGCTCAAACCTATGGTATTAAAGGCTTTGGTGCAGCCAGTCCGAATTACGAATCATTAACCGTAGAAAAGAATACTGCTGTGATCAGGTTTCAAAACGTACCTAACGGATTAACTTCTTTTGGTAAAGAACTATCTTTATTCGAAATTGCAGGTGCCGATCAGAAATTTTATCCTGCTAAAGCTGTCATAAAAGGAAGCAGCATAACGGTTTCGGCCTCCGAAGTTAAAGAACCTGTTGCCGTTCGTTACGCATTTAAAGATTTTGTAATCGGCGATTTATTTGGAAACGATGGTTTGCCTGTTTCCTCTTTCCGTACCGATAACTGGGATAATTAATAATCGAATAATGATTTTTACCACAAAGACACAAAGGACACGGCGTATTTTGGCTAAGAACTTAAATGTTCTGATCTGTCTGATATGGTCAAAATTTTACCGTTTTAAACCTCCTTATACCTCAAATATCCTTAAATGTGTTAGGTGGTCAACAAACATACACCTAAAAAAACTAAACCTTTTCTTTGCGTTTTTAGTGTCTTTGTGGTTGATAAGCCCAAATACTTTTTCCCAAGAAAAAGACAATGTGGTTTGGACCTCACAAAGTAACCATTCAGCAGAATCAATGCCCGTAGGCGGTGGCGATATCGGCTTAAACCTCTGGGTAGAAAAAGGTGATGTTTATCTTTACTTATCACGTAGTGGAACATTCGACGAAAATAATACCTTACTCAAGCTTGGGCGTGTAAAACTGAGTTTAAGTCCGAATCCATTTGAAGGGAAAACCTTTAAACAGGAACTGCTTTTGAAAGATGGTTATGCCCGGATTTCAGGCAAAAATGCGAACCTAAGTGCTCAAATTAAGGTCTGGGTAGATGTATTTCATCCAGTCATCCACCTTGATGTAAAATCAAACCGAAAGATCATTGCCCAGGCCAGTTACGAAAGCTGGCGCTTTGAATACCGGGTAACCAAAGGCAAAGAAAATAACCAGAATTCGTACAAATGGGCACCTCAGGGCATTGTTAAAACATTTAAAGATGAAATAGCCTTTAAAAATAATGCGCTTCAATTCTACCATCAAAACAAAGCTGAAACCGTATTCGATGTTACCGTAAAACAGCAAGGATTGGAAGACAGAAAAGCTGATTTATTTAATCCTTTAAAAAATCTCATTTTCGGAGGCTCCATGCAAGGCCATAATATGGTGCCAGCTGGAAACTATGCCGGGATATACCTCAATACACCATTTAGAGCCTGGACTTTGAAGAGTAAAACGCCTTCCATTTCAAATCATATCACTATTACCTTAAACACTTTAAAAACAACATCAGTTAGCGAGTGGCAGAAGGATTTAAATGCTATAAAGAACAAAAACGACCAAAGAGCAAGTATAAAATGGTGGAATACATACTGGAAAAAGAGTTTCATTTACATCAGTGCTAAAGACGAAACGGCAAACCAATCTGCCAAAAACTATCAATTGTTCAGGTATATGTTGGGCTGTAATGCTTTTGGCAAATACCCAACTAAGTTTAATGGTGGCCTTTTCACCTTCGATCCTCAACTAACGGATAGCACGCTAAAATATACACCAGATTTTAGAAACTGGGGAGGAGGAACGCATACAGCCCAAAATCAACGCCTGGTATATTGGCCAATGTTAAAAAGCGGAGATTTCGACCTGATGAAACCTCAGTTCGATTTCTATCTGAACTTATTGAAGAATGCCGAAATTAGAACGGAAGAGGCGTGGGGACATACAGGCGCGAGTTTTACTGAGCAATTAGAGAACTTCGGACTGCCAAATCCTGCTGAGTATGGATGGAAACGTCCGTTAGATTTTAACAAAGGCATGGAATATAATGCATGGCTGGAATACGAGTGGGATACGGTACTGGAGTTCTGTATGATGATTTTAGAAACTGAAAGATATGAGGGCAAAAACATTGAAGAGTATCTTCCTTTGATTGAAAGCTCGCTTACTTTTTTTAAAGAACATTATACTTATTTAGCCAAACAACGAGGCGCAAAAGCTTTGGATGCCGAAGGACATTTGGTTTTATATCCAGGTTCTGGAGCAGAAACCTATAAAATGACTTACAATTCAACCTCTACAATTGCGGCTTTAAAAACAGTTCTGGAAAGATTGATTGCGCTGCCTTCTTTGTCAGAAACGAAGAAAGCCGAATGGGCAGCGATGCTAAAAACCATTCCTGCAATAAGTTTTAGGCAATTTGATAACCATACGACCATTTCACCCGCAAAGGTTTGGGAACGGATTAACAATCAAGAGAGTTCGCAGTTGTATCCTGTATATCCGTGGGGAATTTATGGCATAGGTGAACCTGGTTTAGATACGGCAATTAATACTTTTAAATATGATACCGACGTGTTGAAATTCAGAAGCCATATCGGATGGAAACAGGACAATATTTTCGCTGCAAGGCTCGGTTTAACCAATGAGGCTGCAGAGCTTACCACGGCGAAGTTAAAAGATTCAGGCAGGAGGTTTCCTGCATTTTGGGGGCCAGGTTTCGATTGGACACCAGACCACAACTGGGGTGGATCGGGTATGATTGGCTTACAAGAAATGCTGATGCAGGTTGATGAAAAGAAAATATATTTGTTTCCAGCATGGCCAAAAGATTGGGATGTTCATTTCAAGCTTTATGCACCATACCAAACCACTGTTGAAAGGGACTTTAAAGAATGGAAAATTAATAGATTTGAAAGTATTGCCGGAATCAAGAAAGGCAGATATTAAAATAATGATTAACTAAGAGGTAGCGTCATCCTGAACTTGTTTCAGGATGTTAACAATTAGACCCTGAAACAAGTTCAGGGTGACTACACACTACACTAACTAAAAGAAATATGGATTTACAATTAAAAGAAAAAGTTATTATCATCACTGGTGCTGCAAAGGGTATTGGTCGTAGTATTGCAGAAGTATTTGCCAAAGAAAATGCAATTGCAGTAATCGTAGGTAGAAAAGCAGAAGACAATCAGAAAGTTGTTGATGCTATAACTGCAAATGGCGGAAAAGCCGCTCAGTTTGTGGCCGAACTATCCAACCCCGACGATTGCGAAACCGTTGTGAAAAACATTGTAGGTCAATTCGGCAGAATTGATGGTTTAGTGAATAACGCAGGCGTTAATGATGGTGTAGGTTTAGAAAGTGGAAATTATAAAGACTTTATGGCTTCATTACATAAAAATGTGGTGCATTATTATTTGATGGCGCACCATGCTTTGCCAGAATTAATTAAAAGTAAAGGTGCAATTGTAAACATTACCTCTAAAACTGCAGAAACCGGACAAGGAAATACTTCAGCTTATGCGGCTGCAAATGGAGGAAGAAATGCCTTAACACGAGAATGGGCCGTAGAGTTACTGAAATATGGAATCCGTGTGAATGCAGTTGTTGTTGCCGAATGTTGGACACCCGCTTACGAAACCTGGATTGAAACTTTAGATAATGCCGAAGAAAAATTAAAAGAGATTACGACCAAAATTCCATTGGAAAACAGAATGACAACAGCTGAAGAAATTGCAAATATGACGGCTTTTTTAATGTCTAACAAATCAAGTCATACCACTGGGCAGATTATCCATGTTGATGGCGGTTATGTTCATTTAGACAGGGCTTTGGCAAACGCGTAATCACTGACAACGTCATTTCGAGCGGAGTGCAACGCAGCCGAGAAATCTATCTAAGCAGATCTCTCCATTCCACTGCGCTTCAGTCGAGATGACGATTTTTCTTATTCAATCATTAAATTACAATGAAAACCCTTACCTGTACAACACCTGGAACTTTCGAATATTCAGAAACAGCAAAACCTGAGCTTAAAAAAGACCATGCCATTATAAAAATTAAAAGAATCGGCATTTGTGGAACCGATTTACACGCCTTTGAAGGTACCCAACCTTTCTTTAATTACCCAAGAGTTTTAGGTCACGAATTATCTGGTGAATTGCTTGAAGCCGACGGAGCCGATAGTTTCAAAATAGGAGAGGCTGTTACTTTTATTCCATATTTTAATTGTGGCGAATGCATTGCATGTAGAATGAACAAACCTAATTGCTGCGTTAAAATGCAGGTTTGTGGTGTACATGTTGATGGTGGGATGCGCGAATATTTACAGGTGCCATCCAGAACACTTTTACATGGCGAGGGCTTGAGTTATGATGAGCTCGCTTTAGTTGAACCTTTAGCCATAGGTGCACATGGTGTGCGTAGGGCAGATGTTCAGCCTGGAGAATTTGTGCTTGTTATTGGGGCAGGGCCAATTGGTTTAGGTACAATGGAATTCGCAAGAATTGCCGGAGCCAGGGTTATCGCTTTAGATATTAATGAAGATCGTTTGGCTTTCTGTAAAGATAAACTAAAGGTAGCACATGTAGTTAATGCAATTCAGCCTGATGTAGTACAACAACTCAGCGATATTACCAATGGCGATATGCCAACGGTAGTAATTGATGCTACAGGTAATCAAAAGGCCATCAATAACGCCATCAACTATATGGCACATGGAGCAAGATTTGTTTTAATCGGACTTCAAAAAGGAGATTTAATTTTTAATCATCCTGAGTTTCATAAGAGAGAATCGACCTTAATGAGTAGCAGAAATGCCACTATTGAAGATTTTGAGCATGTAATCAAATCGATGAAAGCTGGTTTAGTAAATCCTACGAATTACATTACCCATCAGGTTAAATTTGAAGAAGTAAAAGACGAATTTGAAAGTTGGTTAGATCCAAAGAATGGGGTGATTAAGGCGATGGTTAGTATTGGATTGTAGATTATATTTTAATTATGCGTCATCCTGAACTTGTTTCAGGATCTATCATGCCGTACTACTTCTTAAAATAGATTGATATTTAACAATGGAGCATAATATTAAATGCATTTAAACCCATATATACAGCTATAACGAAAATACTTATATTTGTAATAACATTAAGTTTAACAATAAGAATCTGCAATGAAAATAGGTGATAGAGTTTCAATTTCTCCACAAGTTACCGATAGGACCGACTGGATTGATGGTGTTGTTATAGAAATAGAAAAGAACCCATTTGCTGGTATTGTGATTACAGCAAAATCAGATGATGGCGAAGTTTTCTTTGAAAAAGAAGATCTATTTAGATTTTTAGGTGAGGAAGCATGTACGCATTAAGCTTTGATATGACCATTTCTGATTTGAAAAAAGAATATGGTGAGAAATATCATAGTGCTTATGCTGAAATAAAAAATCATTTGACAGTTAGCGGCTTTTATTGGATTCAGGGAAGCACCTACGTTACAGAAGGAAATTTAACGGCAGTTTATAAAGCCATTCATATTCTATCCAATATTGATTGGTTTAGGAAGTCAGTAAGAGATATTAGAGCATTTAAGGTTGAAGATTTTTCGGATTTCACCTCTATTGTAAAAGGATAGATATTCATAATAAAAGGATCCTGAAACAAGTTCAGGATGACGATTGCATAAAAAAGCCTATAACTTCCTCGCAATGACGATCCTTTTTTCTCGAATCCTCACTGATAGCGGATTGCAACACAGCCGAGAACCCGAAGGCTCAGCGAAGCTAAGTCTATTTTTCAATTTACTTTTACTGTACCTTATAGATCTCTCCACTTCGCTTTGCTTCGGTCGAGATGACGATTTTTTTTATTTGAACCTTTCATCATAAAAAGATCCTGAAACAAGTTCAGGAGGACGATCAAAGGGGGTGACGATCACAAGATGACGATCGTATAAAAAAAGCCGATAATCCTAAGACTATCGGCTTTAGCATTGAGCATGCTTTATTGAAATTATTTATAAAAAACCTCATTCCAATGCAACTCATTTCTGAATTGATTGATTTTAGTATCAGCACCTATATTTACATATTCTAAACCTGCAATATTCGCAAAATCCAACAAATGCTCGGTAGTTAAATTCTGACTATAAGCAGTATGGTGTGCGCCACCTGCATAAATCCATGCGGCACAACCGGTTTTCATATCAGGTAGTGGTTTCCATAATACGCGGGCCACTGGTAAGTTTGGTAAATCATGTTCAGCTTCAACAGCTTTTACTTCGTTCACTAATAAGCGGAAACGGTTGCCCATATCAATTAAAGATGCATTTAAAGCATCACCACCAGCAACATTAAAAACCAAACGGGCAGGATCTGCCTTGCCACCAATACCCAATGGATGAACTTCTAAACTGGCTTTTCCACTCGCCAAAGAAGCATCAACTTCAAGCATATGTGAGCCTAAAACCATCGAATTTGCCGGATCAAAGTGATAGGTATAATCTTCCATAAATGCATTTCCACCGGCTAAACCAGCACCCATAACCTTACAGGCACGTACTAAAGCGGCAGTTTTCCAATCGCCTTCGCCTGCAAAACCATAACCATCTGCCATTAAACGCTGCGCTGCTATTCCCGGTAATTGAATCATACCATGCAAATCTTCGAAGGTATCAGAGAAGCCTTTAAAGCCGCCATCTTCTAAAAATTTCCTTAATCCCAGTTCAATTTTGGCTGCCTCATAAACAGATGAATGCCTTGCGCCGCCAGCTTTTAAATCATCGGCGATTTCGTAGGTAGCCTCGTATTCTTTCAATAAGGTTTGAATCGAATCTTCACTTATTCCATTAATTATAGCTACCAAATCACCTATGCCATAAGTATTTACAGCGAAACCGAATTTCATTTCAGCTTCCACTTTATCGCCATCTGTAACGGCAACATAACGCATGTTATCGCCAAAACGCGCGAATTTAGCGCCTTGCCAATCGTGCCATCCGGCAGCAGCTCTACACCAGGTATCAATCTGTTTTGCCACTTCATCATCCTGCCAATGGCCAACAACTACTTTACGGTCTTTACGCATTCGAGAAACCATAAAACCAAATTCGCGATCTCCATGAGCACTTTGGTTCAGGTTCATGAAATCCATATCGATGGTATTCCAGGGAATATCGCGGTTAAACTGCGTGTGTAAATGCAATAAAGGTTTTTGCAATACATTTAAGCCCCTGATCCACATTTTAGCAGGAGAGAAGGTATGCATCCAGGTAATCACCCCAATACAGTTCTCATCAATATTGGCTTGTTGTAAGGTTTCGAAAATCTCTTCAGTCGTTTTTACAATCGGCTTGTACACTACCGAAACCGAAATACTTCCGTTCTGGTTTAACGAATCGGCCACTTGTTGTGCATGTGCTGCAACTTGTTTTAAGGTTTCTTCACCGTACAAATGTTGCGTACCCGTAATAAACCAAACTTGTAATTTTTTTAAATCAATCATTACTATTTATGTTATTTTTAATTTATTCAATGCCATGGTCTGTGTCCTCACAGACCATTATGTATATCTTTTTTAAAGCGTACCACTCTTCTTCCTTGGTCTATGTCCTCACAGACCGAAATCTTTTTCTCTTTTTTGAAAAGCAAGGTTCCGTCTTTCATCGGTTATTGTAGTCCTGCTTTCCGTTTTATTCACCCACCTGCGGCCGGGTTCATGCTCACTCCAATCAGGTTTAAGTTACCCAGGTAAACCTTCACAAGTTAAACCCGACAGCAGCGGCAGCTCCCGATTCTTCATCGGGACTATAGCGAATGGCGGGGCTTTCGTTTCCTAAGCACCACTGCAATCGCTTTCCAAAACTTATTGTAACGCTATATCTCCGCATCCAGGACTAAAGACTTTAGACTCATGACTGAAGACTAACTCAACTCTGTCCATAATAAGCACCCTTACCATGTTTACGTTCGTAATGTTTCTCTATTAACGAATCTTTCAGCTTCGGTGCCTGCGGATTAATCTGCTCGGTTAACAAAGCCATTTGTGCCACAGTCTCTAAAACCGCACTGTTATAAACCGCTTTCTCGGCCGTTTTGCCCCAGGTAAAAGGAGCGTGGTTACCTACCAAAATCATTTCGACTTCTTTATAACTTAGGCCCAAACTTTCGAAGTGATTCATAATCTGGAAACCGGTTTCATACTCGTAATTCCCTTTAATCATTTCATCAGCCATTGGTGGCGCACATGGAATATCGACTGTTAAATGGTCGGCATGGGTGGTTCCGAAAATTGGAATTGCCCTTTGTGCCTGTGCCCAGGCGGTTCCATAAGTAGAATGTGTATGCACAATTCCGCCGATTTCTTCCCAGTGTTTATATAAAACAGCATGGGTTTTAGTATCTGATGAGGGACGTAAACTTCCCTCAACCGTATTTCCGTCAAAATCTACAATGACCATTTTCTCCGGCGACAAATCTTCGTAAGGCACACCGCTTGGTTTAATGGCAAAAACGCCTTTAGATCGATCTGCAGCACTCACATTTCCGAAGGTAAAAAGTACCAGTCCTAATTTGGGTAACTGCATGTTTGCCTGGTAAGCCTGCTCTTTTATATCTTGATAGTTGCTCATGATAAGTAAGGTTTTACATCTTTTTTGTTGTATTTCTCCAGATATCTGCCCAGTCCCAAATATTGTTGGTAATGCTGGCGGTAAAGTTTTTGCTTTTTAATATTTGGCTTATATTCTTTCTCAAAACCTGTTCCCATGGCCGCCATAGCTGCTTCGATATTTGGATAAATACCGGCTGCAACTGCAGCGAACATTGCTGCACCCAATGCACAGGTATGCTCAAAACGGTGAATTCTGATAGGCATTTCCAATACATCGGCCATCATTTGCATAATATAAGCTGATTTTTTTGCTACACCACCAATGCCGATAATCCCTTTTACCGGAACGCCCTGTTCTTTAAATCGGTCGACAATAGCCTTGGCACCAAAACAGGTGGCTGCAGCTAAAGCACGGAAAAACCGTGGTGCATCGGTTCCTAAACCTAATCCCGTTATGGCACCTTTAAGTTCCTGGTTTGCATCAGGTGTTCTACGGCCGTTTAACCAATCAATAGCCAATTCGGCATAGTCGCCATCTGGTAAAGCATCAGCCTGTTTGCTTAAATTAGCAATGATTTTTCCTTCCAGCTCTGCCTTTAATGCAGTAGCAGTAGCCTCATCAATTACATCAGACTCCGTAAGCAAATGATTTAATGGCCAGCTGATTAAATTCTTAAACCAGGCATAAACATCACCAAAAGCAGATTGACCGGCCTCTAAACCTGCCATACCCGGAATTACCGAGCCATTAACTTGTCCGCAGATACCGTTTATCAATTTGCCATGTAAATCCTGGTTGGGTGCAACTAAGATATCGCAGGTACTCGTACCCATTACTTTACTCAGGTAGTAAGGCTCAATCTGTCCGCCTACCGCGCCCATGTGTGCATCAAATGCGCCAACACCAATAACTACATCCGTATTTAAGCCCAGTTTCGTCGCCCATTCTTCGCTCAATGTCCCCGCAGAAACATCAGAAGTATAAGTATCGGTGAATAATTTATCTCTAAAGCCTGCTAAAAGCGGATCAAGACTGCTAAAGAAATCTTCAGGAGGTAAACCGTTAAATTCTTCTGCCCATAGTGCTTTATGCCCGGCAGCACAACGGCTGCGTTTCATTTCTTTAATATCATTTCCACCACAAAGCAAAAACGGAATCCAGTCGCAATGCTCTACCCATGATGCTGCACCTTTTTTAATGCTCGAATCAACCCTTAAAATATGTAGCAATTTAGACCAGAACCATTCTGATGAATAAATGCCACCCACATATTTAAGGTAATTGGTGCTGAATTTTGTAGCGTGCTCATTAATCTCGGCCGCTTCTTTAACGGATGTATGGTCTTTCCAAAGCACAAACATGGCATTTGGATTTTCTTCAAAATCTTTGGTCAAGGCAAGGGGAGTACCTGTGGCATCAACGGCAACCGGACTAGAACCAGTCGTATCAACCGAAATGCCTTTTACCAAATGTGCAATTTCTGCACCGCCGGCTTTTGCGAGGCAATCTTTTATGGTGTGGGTTAAACCTTCAATATAATCTAAAGGATGCTGGCGGAACTGATTAACAGCGGGTTTACAATATAAACCTTTCTGCCATCTTGGATAAAGAAAAACCGATGAAGCTATTTCCTTTCCGTTTGCGGTATCGACTAGAACAGACCGGACAGAATCTGTCCCGTAATCTACTCCAATTACATAGTTTGCTGTGCTCATAACAATAAATAAATGTCTAATTAACGTTTATTTTTTTGAATTAAAAAATTTTATTGCTTTTTTAATCAAAAACCTTCATTTTAACGTTTTAGTAGCATGATTTTGTATATAGGTTATGTATCCACCAGTGTTGGATATTTTTTTAAACCCTATTCTTTTTTCACTGCCTGGTATAGAAATTTAAAAGAATTAGACACCGCCTGATGCATAATCGTTGCATGGTTCTCTTGTGGTAAAAAATCAAAGAATACTTTTACATTTTTGTTTTTAAAACCTTTTATTTTTTCGGCCAATACATTTGCATCTACTTCCATTACCCGAGGTATTTCAGTTGGCGTCAGGCCTTCTTTACCTACAGCAATGTAAACATTAGTTGGCTGGTTAAAAGTACTTTCCTTTATTTCAGCGTCTTGAGTTAACAACGAACCATTATCCCACCACAAACTAGGGCTAATAATAATGTATTGATTAAAAAGTGTCGGTTTTTTGAGTAGAATTTCGCTTGCCAGCAAACCTCCTAAAGATTGACCGATAATGGTTTTGTTTGTATTCGTTCTATATTTTGACTGAATATAAGGTTCAAGCTCTTGTTCAATAAAGGAAATAAATTTATCAGAATGGCCGGCTGTGGGGTAGCTTTTCTTATCGCGCTCAATTGATGTAGGAAAAGTAAAATCCCTTTTACGATCGACAGTTGCAATCCCCACTACAATTGATTTAGGAACCTGATTTACCCATTCGAAACTATTAAACTGTACAAGCCCTACAATGTGAATAAAGTCTTCATCGGCAGCGCCATCAAGCAAATAAATTACCGGATATTTCGTGGTATCGTTTTGTTTATAACCTTCAGGAAGGTATATGTTCAAAGTTCTCTTTTCAGCAAGCACTTTTGATTGTATTTCATCTATTAGACCTAAAACAAAGGGCTTAGTTTTATCCGTTACATTAGGCTTATTTTTTTGTCCGAAAACTACGGCGGTAGAAAAAGTTAAAAGAAGAATTAAAAATGCTTTATTCATATGTTAATTGTAGAATGTTTGGTGCGTTATGATATACTTAACTTATACACCTTTTTTTTGGAAAAATACAATTTTCATTTGGCTCTATAAAATTGATGCCGCATTGCTATTGAAATAAGGTGCATTATTTAAAAAACATAAATTGTCTAAAACGACCCGCTATAATGTCCATTTAGACCGCTCTTAAACTATACGGTTTGGCCTAAATTTGCTTACCATTTAACACGTCGACATGTTAGCAATTTGAATCAAATATAAAAGATATGAAACTTAAAAAATTAGTGCTACTAATGTGTTTAACTATGGGCATTCAGTTGACAAAGGCGCAAGTAACCGCAACCGATCTGGTAAAGCAATGGGAAAGATCAAAAGCTTACACCAAAGAATACCTGGATGTAATGCCTGAAAGTGCATATTCATTAAAACCTACTCCCGAAATGCGGTCTTTTGCTGAACAGTTGTTACACCTTGCAGATGCCAACTATGGCCTGGGCTCCGATGCCATAGGCAAGCAAGATCCTTTTGCGCCGGGTGAACTGGAAAGAACTGTAGATAAGTCTAAATCCAATGTAACCAGGCTGGTGCTGGCCAGCTATGATGATGTAATTGACAATATAAAAAAGATGACAGACGCACAACTGGATGAAACCTTCAAAATGTTAGGTAAATTCGAAATGGACCGAAGAACGGCTTTGGCTAAGGTCTTTGAGCACCAGGCTCATCACAGAGGACAAACTACAGTTTATATTCGCCTTGCAGGCATCAAACCACCACAAGAAAAATTATTTTAAAATGGAAACCTTAAATTTCACAACTGCTATACTGGTAGACCAGACACCCAAAGAAGTTTTTGAAGCCGTAATAGCCCCGCAAAAGTGGTGGTCAGGAGACTTCGACGGAAATACAACAAATCTAAGCGACGAGTTTACTTACCGTTACCAGGATCTTCATTATTCAAAGCAGCATGTTGCCGAGTTAATCCCAGATCAAAAAGTGGTTTGGCTGGTCACCGAAAGCCAACTTAATTTTCTTGAAGATAAATCGGAATGGACCGGCACAAAAATAATCTTTGAGATTTCGCAGGAAGGCGATAAAACCAGACTTTTGTTCATTCACCAGGGAATACATCCTGGAATTGAATGTTACAATGCCTGCTCGACTGCATGGGGCCAGTTAATTAATCAAAGCCTATATAGCCTTATCACTACAGGAGAAGTGCAAAAACCTGTTTTAGGGTAAAGAAGTCTGCTATGGATACCATTAGAAGCAGCAAATGCACAAATCCTTATGGATTGCTGAAGACGAAGTTAACGAAGTTTGCCCCTATAGATGTTCTCTTTTTGCCACCCGGCTTCACCCAGACTATCTACAAAACATACTTTGATTTGCGCCATCCCGATAGAAGTAAAGAAAACCCAGCAGGTAGCATCCTGTTTGTTGCTGGTAGTAAACCAAAGGGCATCGCCACTGGCAAGGCCCAATGATGAAACCCGGTGTACCAGCAGATCTGCCTGGCTGCGATCGGTTACAAGTGCAATCCTGATGTGGGCTTCTCCCATTGACGTGGTTTGATAAATTCTTGCCATTTATTAGCTGTTAGCGGTGCTACTTTAGGGTGAGGGTTTCGCTGAAGAGATCATTGACCTAGATCTGCTCTGTAAACAGCGAGCTGTAAATATATGATATCCCTACACCAAAATAATAATTTTCAAATAGGATAATGACATTTATTGGTATGTTTGCCTGTAGTAAAAAAATATTTATGAGCAGTATTCCGCAGAAACTAAAGCACCAGCAGGTGCAGTACCTTGAATTTCTTTCCCGCGACCTAGAAAAGGTCAAAGCGTTTTATACAGCGGCTTTTGGATGGGTTTTTGCCGATTACGGGCCTGAATATACCGCTTTTGAAGGGGATTTTGTGGATGGAGGTTTTACCATTGGAGAGCCGTCGAAAGGAAGCATCCTGGTTGTACTTTACTCACAGGATTTAGAAGGGACAAGAGCAAATGTAATTCATGCAGGTGGCGTGATTTCAAAAGAAATCTTTGCTTTCCCTGGCGGCCGCCGGTTTCAGTTCCTTGATCCGGATGGTTATGAGCTTGCCGTGTGGTCATTATAAGGATGGGCCCGATGCACTATCCTTTTAAAAGAGGCCTCGGGTTATCATTTTTTGTGAAGCTCCTGCGCAAGCCCGATTAGAAGACCTTCTGATCCCCTGATGTAACAAAGTTTGTAGGCGTTTTCATATTGGACAACTTCACCAACAAGTGTGGCGCCGTGTTTTTGCAGTCTTAGCAACAACTCGTCGATATCCGAAACCGTGAACATTACACGCAGGTAGCCAAGGGAATTAACCGGTGCTTCGCGGTGGTCTGAAATGGTAACTGGTGTAAGAAACTGTGAAATTTCAAGGCGGCTATGGCCATCAGGGGTAACCATCATGGCGACTTCAACGTGCTGGTTACCCAGCCCGGTAACCTTACCTGCCCATTCTCCCTCGATTGTTGCCCGGCCTTCAAGTTTCAGTCCGATTTCTGTAAAGAAAGAGATTGCATGGTCAAGGGATGCCACAACAATACCCATATTATCCATTTTGATCAATTGGTTCTGTGCCATAAGGATTTAGTATAATTTTAAAATTAAGGAATTTCACAAAGTTAATCGACGTTTTATGGAATAAATTGTACAAATCGGAACAGCGGGTATATTCATTATGCGCACCGGGTGTCCATCTATCTTTCAGTCAATAATGAGTCCGCTACTAAAGATGTAATCAGATGTTAATATGGTTTAAATTAGGAAATATGTAATTTTAAGGCTAAAATAAAATTACCAGAACCCTACATCCACAATACCGATGATGATCATATGCCGTGATTATGGCTACGGTGGGAGTCCGTATGAAAATTGCACTTGCTAAATAGGTTAACTGGATCTTAACAAAGAGTTTTTTCAAAGAGGGTTCAGCAATTTAACGAGGATTGACTTTTTATATTTTTATTGGTAATATTATTGTTACCAATAAAATGATATCTATTTTTCCCCTATATTGTTTAATAATTATTAACCCCGATTAAGGTCTACGCTCAGAAAATAACGCTTAAATTTCTTAAGGTGATCTAAAACCCTTTGAAACCAGATTAGTGCACTCGATACTATTTCCTCTTTGCAGTCTTTTGTCAGTACGCTAAATCAACCGCTCATGTATATTTTAACATTTACTCTAGGCTGCTGTCATAAAGGACAGGAAACTACCCACTCCAATATCAAATTATTACTTTGCACTTAACGGGTCTATTGCGTATAGTCCAGTATTTGCTGATCTCTTGAATTTGATTGTTTTACATCTACAGCCTCTCATTGATTAATTTAAGGCGGTTTTTTTTACAACAGTTTCATTGTTGGCAATGGATATCTATTTGGTCTTATCATTACGAGCTCCAGTGTTAATCCAAAACCTTTTACTAAGGTAAGCTCAGGTCTGAAAAAACGTTAAGGCCCTCTTCTGGTAAGACAAATCTCCATAACTCAGTACTATCTTAAGCGAATAGACACGTGGGCGCAAGTTGAGATATAAATTAAATGCTTAGGTGACGAAATTTTTAAAATTAACTCATAATTAACCTCAATGAAACTAAAGTACAAACTCTCCCTTATTTTATTTTTATTTGTAACCATTTCTTTTGGTCAGATACAAAAGCAATTCCCCCTTAGTATGCCAACTGCAAATGCAGCTAGTTTAGGGAATTTTCTAGAAACCCCAGTTTCTAAATTCACCGGAGTTCCATCAATTAACATTCCGTTATACGAGATTTCTGAAGGGAACTTAAGTATTCCGGTTAGTCTTAGTTACCACGCTGGTGGTGTCAGACCTGATGCTCATGCCAGTTGGGTTGGACTCGGCTGGTCCTTAAAATCCGGAGGAGTCATCAGCCGTGTTATTAGAGGTAAAATGGACGAACTTGATTCGGATGTAGGCGGATTTTACGACAATCATACGCAGTCTCTGGGAGGTGCAGATTGGTCTAGCACTGCCAGACTACAGGAGAAAGCAACTCAGTTTATTACTGATCCCTCTCCTGATGAATTTTCTTTTAGTGTTGGAAATCTTTCTGGAACTTTTTTGATGGATGACCAGGGAAATTGGAAAGTAAGGTGCAATCAGGACGTAAAAGTTGTATTCAATAACAGTGATTTTATGCTACCGTTTATTCCTAATTATCTGCCAAATCCATATGGAAGAACCCAGTATTTCCGGACTTTTGGCAAATTTACATTAATTGCCGGAGACGGTACTAAATACGTTTTTGGCGGCACAACCGACGCAATTGACTATAGTCTGGATTTTTTTGGTCAAAATGCCTCCGATTGGATGGCAACTTCATGGTACTTAACACAGGTGATTTCGGCTGATGATAACCACACGATTAACCTCACTTATGAAAGGGACCAATTTACAAATGTAATTTATTCAAATAAATTTCAAAATTATTATATCATATCCACGGAGTCTGGTGATGGTTGCGATACCTATCCAGATACCTCAAGAACCAAGTTTCAAATCGGTGGTAATTTACTTGCCCCAGTATATTTAAAAAGTGTAGAAACATCTAAAGAGCTCCTGGAGTTCAATCGCTCGACATCTATTGAGTTACGACACTCGGCAGACACATACAGTACCTCTTACGCTTCTTATCAAAGAATTCAGCTTGATGCTAACGCACCATTGCAACAGAACATTATGACAATGATTGAGCGACAAAACACAAGTGATACAACGCTCTACAAATTCCTCCCTTACCTGCGACAGAACGGACTGACCAAATACCCTGGCACGCTTATCAATCTTCAATGGAAAAAACTTGATCAGGTGTCTCTTAAAGACAAATCTACTAACCAATTTATAAAAAGGTTCAACTTTAATTACACTAGTGATACAACAAGGCGCTTGACGTTACTATCTTTAAAAGAAAGTAATCCATCTGCAACTGCTGCTGATACTATCCCACCGTATCGGTTCTATTATGATGAAACCTATAAGCTTCCAGGATATCTGACCGGTTTGGATGATGATTGGGGTTACTACAAGGGCTCTATTACATCAAGCAATTATGCCTCACCAAGACTTGCAGACCCAGATAAAGTTATCGCCGAAACGCTCCGTAAAATTATCTTTCCAACAGGTGGATACAAGCTGTTTTATTTTGAATCAAATAATTTTACAGCAGAAATGGTTGACAGGGCTCATGGCAGACCTAACGTTCAAAAAAATGGAGGTGGACTAAGAATTAAAGCTATTCACGACTATGATCCTGTTTCTAAAACGATCAAAAGCACACGTTACTTTTATGTTAAAAATTTTGTCTCGCCAACACAGATCAATATGGTCTCCAGCGGATACTCCAAAAGTATGCCCGTGCATGATTTTAATTTTGCTCCACATTCACTTATAACAGGTGAGACTTTTAGGGCGCGCTTAAAATCACGAAACTCCGTTATACCACAAAGTGAAAATTCGGAGGGCAGTCCGATAGGTTATTCAGAAGTCGCAGAGGTTTTTCAGGATAATAGTTTTATTGTTAGTAAGTATACAAATTTTGATGATGGTCATTTAGATGAAGGCACTGTAAACTCCCTGTATCCTGATAAAGATATAACCAACGGATATACCTCACTATCCCTGGAGCGTGGCAAGCTAAAATACGAAGCCACATACAATAGCGCCGGTACGAAACTGAAAAGTACCGCGATTACCTATCAACCGATGCGAAACGACAGAACATACGTCAGGATGTCTGATGCAAGGAGATACCAGATTTGTTATTATTATGAATATGGACGTGGTCTTGGTGGGCCTTATCTTTATGAAGGAGGAGCCTACAAATTTTACACTTATCCATATGTTCCTGTATCTAAAGTGGATAGTGTTTTTGATGGTGCGAATCCAGTTATTACAACAACTAATATGTTCTATGATAATCCTCAGAATAAATTACTGACCAGAACAGAACAGATCAGGACAGATGGAAAAACCATAACAGGTGTTACACTTTATCCGCAAGACTATAGTTCCGGAACTCCATTTATTGATCAGATGATCACTAAGAATTTAACTTCATTCCCAATTGAAGCTGTAAGTTACCTAACCGATCCTGGTACAGGAAGTATTAAAATATTATCCGGGAAGATAATAACATACAATGCAGCAAATCCTTTTCTTAAGGATACTGATTTCAGCTTGGAGACTGCGTCACCAATTTTATTGAGTTCTTTCAAATTTTCTGGTTCTGTGGCCGGAAACTTACCTTATAATACATCTAAAGCACTTTTTAACAAACATGAGGCTTATAAAAGTAGCAACAGTTATGTCTATGACAGTTTCGCGAACCTCTCCCAGGTAAATACGGCAAATGGAATATCATCTGCGGTTCTTTGGGGCTATAACCATACTTTGCCTATTGCCCAGGTTGCGAATGCAAAAAGTACAGAAATCTATTATGACGGATTTGAGGAGCAAACTACTGATGTATCTACCGATACTAAAGTGGGGTTAAAAAGCAGGGTTTTAAATGGCGCCCCTCTTTCGCTTCCAAGCTTAGCGATTTTGTCTGACGGACGGAAATACAAGGTCAGTTTCTGGTACAAAAATACCAGTGGCAACTGGACTTTTTTATCTGCAACTTATACAACTTTGCCAGCTACGTTATCTGGTTATACATTGATTGATGAATTGCGGATATATCCTGAAGGTGCTCTAATGAATACGATGGGTTATATATCTTCCAGAGGGCAGGTAAGGTCTGTCGTTGACGAGGCTGGCCGGGAAAAAAGCTATCAATACGATGCTTTAAATAGATTAAGATTAGTGAAAGATCAGGATAAAAATATCTTGAACCATTACAATTATAATTTCTCGCCTGCAACGGCTGCAGCACAGGTCTTTTATTTTAACACACTTAAATCGGGTGTATATCAAAAAAATGACTGTAATGATGGGAAAACGGGTGCCTATACTACTTATTCTGTAGCGGCGGGTAGTTATGCCTCCAATATATCTCAGGCTGATGCAGATGCACTTGCCCAGAATGAAGTAAATGCAAAGGGCCAGGCGAATGCTAACCTGGCTGGAAAATGTTATTATTATAACGTAGCCAAAACCGGAACATTCAACAGAACGAATTGTGGTGCAGCAAGCCTGCCAACTCCGATGATTGTCAATGTAGCCGCTGGGACCTATACTTCAGAGATTTCACAAGCTGACGCTGATGCGCAAGCACAGGCCAAGGTCGATTTCGAAGGATCATTGGTCAATGTCAGCGGACTTTGTTATGTCCCTGTGGTAACGTTTTACGTAACAAATGCGCAAAATACAACAAGCAGTATCAAAGTAGCCATGAAAAACCTTTCTACAAACGTTATTTATAATACAACTGTAACTACACAGGGGCAAAGTAGTGCTACTGTGACCATACCTAAAGGAACATACAGCATTACGTTGACTAATACGGGTGTAGTAGGCAGTACATTAATGAAAAGGAATGGCAGTAATTACGAGTGTCACCTCGGCGGAACATGGAGCAATATTACGCTAGGAACCTTCGGCCATGAAAATCTCCAGTTTGTTATGAGCAGTGGAAGCTGCCCGCCATTAGATTAACAATAGTTCTAACGATTTCATTCAAAAGCATACTTATACGTTCTCGGCATGAATACGACATTAAAATATATCATTATAGTTACGCTTCTAATTTGCTATGGGGCATCAGTGTCTGCTCAGCAGCAGTTGACCTTGAACAATTACAGTGGTCAATCAGAGATCCGCGCCCGGGATAGCGTTGTGATGAAGGACGGCTTTACCATTCCCTACGGAAGCAGTGTAAGGATTTATACAGGAGCGAGTTTTGGTTCTTGTACTCCACTTGTCTCTCAGCCTAGTGCATCCCAGAATTATGTGCTAACCCGGAGTTTCAAGATTGCGGGAGTAACTGAGCAAACGCTGAACACTTCGCGGGGGATCTGCGAAGAGAACCAGGTAGTTGCTTATCTTGATGGGTTAGGTCGTCCTCTTCAAACGGTCACCATACAGGGCAGTCCTGAAGGGAAGGACATCATTCAGCCTTATGCATACGATGCCTTCAGCAGAGAGTCACAGAAATTTCAGCCCTATAGTAGCCCTGGGAACGGAGGTGCCTACCGTTCCAGTCCACTGACCGAACAACAGAGCTTTTACAATAACCCACCGTTAGGTGTTAAAAATACGAATTCGCCTTATAGCCTGACTATATTTGAAGCGAGTCCGTTAAATAGGATACTTGGGCAGGGTGCGCCCGGAGATGCCTGGCAGCCAGCAGCTGGTCACGGAATGAAAATGGAATATGGAAGCAATGCGCTGGATGAGGTAAAGCTATGGAGTATCAATAGTGGTAACAATGGTGCGGTTTCTACCACATGCCAACCTGGTAGACTTTACAAAACAATAAGTAAAGATGAGAACTGGAAAGATACAGATGGCAGAGGTGGCATTACTGAGGAGTTTAAAGATATAGAGGGCAAAATGATACTGAAAAGGGTTTGGGAGACCAATACAAAGTCCTTAAGCACGTATTACATACATGATGATCTGGGCAACCTACGTTATGTGCTTCCTCCAGCAGTTAACGAGAATGGTCTAAGTATGATAAGCAGTTTTGATGAAGGAGAGGCTGTTTTTAACAAATTTATTTATGGCTACCATTATGATGAAAGGAACAGGCTAATTGAGAAGAAAATACCTGGCAGCGGATGGTCATATATGGTTTACAATAAACGGAATCAATTAGTATTGAGCCAGGATGCTAACCAGCATTTAACTGCGCAGTGGATCTTTAATAAGTATGATGCGCTTGGTCATACCATTACTACTGGAATATACAGTTCTGGAAGTATCAGGGATTCCCTTCAGGCAAGCGTAAATAGGGAGGCTGGCCTTTATCCACTATGGGAAACGAGAACAGTCAACAGTGACTATACAGATGTTTCCTTTCCCAGGGGAATCACGGACTATCTGACCAAAAGCTACTATGACAGCTACGATTTTCCAGAAAATAGCTTCGGGAT
Organism: Pedobacter sp. W3I1; assembly: GCF_030816015.1. Classification (NCBI taxonomy): domain Bacteria; kingdom Pseudomonadati; phylum Bacteroidota; class Sphingobacteriia; order Sphingobacteriales; family Sphingobacteriaceae; genus Pedobacter; species Pedobacter sp. W3I1. Next base: position 3,344,441 of record NZ_JAUSXN010000001.1, on the reverse strand, counting down.
GCCGACAGCAGTGCAGGCCACCGAGGGACAAGCCAATGGCCTGCTTACGGGCACGCTTGTATCTACGCTGGGCAGTACGCAGAAACTGTTGACGGTGCACTACTATGACCAGGAAGGAAGAATATTGCAAAGCAAAGCGCAGCATCATCTGGGTGGAGCGGATGTTGTTGACAATACCTACAGTTTTGTTGACGAACTGACTGCTTCTATCCGTACGCATGTTGCTAATGGGGTAACCACGGTGATCGCAAATCGTTATGAATATGACCATATGGGTAGGAAACTGGCGACGATGAAATCGATTAATGGTGCTGCCGAAATAGTCTTGAATAAACTGGACTATAATGAGATCGGTCAGATCAGGGGCAAAAGTCTGCACAGTGCGGACAACGGAGTTACATTCTTACAGCATACCAACTTCGCCTATAATGAAAGGGGCTGGATGACTAACAGTATCAGTAGCGAATTCAATATGGAGCTCAAATATAACAATGGTACAACACCACAATATAACGGTAATATCAGTAACCAGTTATTTGCGAATGGTGGCAATAATACTTTTGTCTATAGCTACGATAAGCTGAACCGGCTAATACAATCCACAGCGGGAAATAGCCTTGGTGAACGTATCCGGTATGATGTAATGGGTAATATCGATAGTTTAACCAGGGATGGCTATGGTACCAATACTTACACAGGTTATGATGGCAATAAGTTAACTGCAATATCAGGCTTTGTCAACAGTACCTACACCTATGATGTTAATGGTAACTTAAAAAGTGATGTACAAAAGGGAATTACAGATATCAGTTACAACTATCTGAACCTGCCACAAACAATAACCGGAAAAGGATTGACCTACACGTACGATGCTACCGGTGAAAAACTTTCTAAGCAGAGTCCGGCTGGAACTATCAATTATATTGACGGAATTCAGTACAAAGCGGACGGAACAATAGATTTTATTCTGACAGGAGAAGGACTTGCAAGAAGGAATGGTACAGAATACACTTATGAGTATAATCTTACAGACCATTTGGGCAATGTAAGGGTTACATTTTACAAAAATCCTACTACCGGACAATTGGAAGTACTACAGCGTGACGACTATTACGCATTTGGTTTGAGAAAGGACCCCGTTGTAATAGCAGGAACAAATAAATATCTTTACAATGGGAAGGAGTTGCAAGAGGAGCTTAATGAGTATGATTATGGGGCAAGATTCTATGACCCAGTGATTGGTAGGTGGAATGTAATTGATCCATTGTCGGTAATTTACGAAGCAAGTTCACCTTATGTATATGGAAGTAGTAATCCAATTACATTTGTTGATCCGGATGGAAGATCAACAGAAGACTGGATGAACGAGCATGGGCTCACAGATAAGGATGTGACGAATGTTTATAAAGCCAATGATGAGAATAATGGGAATGATGATGTACCTAAACAGAAAAACACAAGCAATCTTGGCCAAAGTTTTATTGATGGAATTATGGCTGGAATAAACAGCACTATTGAGGGGGTGAAAGATCAATTTACTGTTAAGGGTTATTTAAAAGGCTTAGGGAACACGGTTACTTTTGGAGCCATAAGTTCTGGGGATATGTTGATTGGAGCTTATCAAGCAGCAAAAAATATCCCTAACTACACCGCAAATGACTACGCTCATGGTGCTGGTTTTGCTACTGAGAAGGTAGGAGAATACTTTGTTACTAAAAAAGCCGGATCCTTATTTAAGGGGAAAATCCCTACGACAAGTGAAATCCTGACCAATAGTCCTCTGTCTTCTTCTGAAGAATTAAGAATACAAAATGCAGCTGATAGAATAAAAAAGTCTATTACAGTGGTAGGAAGTAGAGCAAGTGGAAAAGCTGGAGCATATTCAGATTGGGACTATGTAATTCCAGGGATGACAAGTAAAAACTGGAGCACAATAAAAAACTCGTTACCGGGGGCTAAATCATATGATGATCTCATGCCCAGAAATATTGATGTCTTTAAGGGACCAGTTAGAGTAAATGAACCTCATATTACAATAAATCCAAGAAAAAAATAAATTTATGAATTTAGATATTGATATTTTAATAAATAAATACGGACAAGATTTAGATGTACTTGACCAAATTCAAGATGTTTTTGATAACCTTGATCAAGTCAAACAAGAGGAAATGTTAAATGGAATCACTTACCTAATCTTACAGTCAAAGCCTATTTATGAAGATGTTGAGGTAGCGATAAATTCCAGTGGTTTAAAGCCATCACTTACACCATGCATTTTATTGAAAAAGGGAGTTTTAAATGCTAACCTTCAAAAGATTATTAAATTGCCTAAAAGGGAATACAATAGTGTATTGAAATTATTTTTGAATCTATTCAAAATAGCTTATAAACGAAGATTTGATATAGAGAAAAACAAAAATGATAAATGGTGGTATTCGGATCTATCTGATGAAAGTAATATCAATAAAATCAGAAAAACAAATAGATAAATTGTATAGAATATAATTGGTTGGCCCCACTCGCCAATATTACGTATAATATAATTCGCTAAAATTCAAATTTATTCGAGATGCTTTGTTTTTTAATCAGCTCACTCAAACAATATAAGGTTGAAAAGCGATAATACAAGGTGGAAAAAGAACTACAGGCAAATATAAAGGTCAAGTTCCATACCAATAATTATTAAAGTTGAGTAAGTTATGGTAAAAGTAATATTAACAGGCTGGAGGGAAGACCTAGATAAAGTATCTTTGACAAAATTGCAAATGGAAATGTTGGGAAAATCGCTAAAAGAATCAAAGTTAAATGTAGATATTCTGTTAGATGATGAAGAAGTCCTTATAGAGATTCCCAATTTGGATTTAGCAAGTGAATTTTTGAAAGAAGCCGAAAAAATTGGGGTAAATTGTATCCTATCAATAGATTAGAAGGTATTACTTGTTGATCGTAATTCGCCATCCTCTCGCTTGCTCTCGCCTATGGAACTGTGGGAAATAAATAGATTTGTTGCAACCTTGAGGTCTAATTAATGAACTAGTTGATTTGCTGTTGTTTGTCGAGGATAGGTTGATACATGCAAAATAATGGATACAGAAAATAAAATTAAATGCGCTTGTTGTGGTTTTTTTACGATCGAAAAGGATGCGATTTCAACGATCTGCCCCATTTGTCTTTGGCAAAAAGATTTTTATCAAGAGGAGCATATTGATGATGATGGGGGACCGAATTCAATTTCTTTGCGAGAGGCAAAAGTGAATTTTAAGTCTTTTGGAGCTAAAGAGAGAAGGGTTTTAGGTTTTGTAAGACCACCTCAAGAAGATGAGATTGAAGAATAAGTAGATTTAGTATAGAATTAAGAAATTTATTAAATTATCTAATTAGGTTTTAAAACCAAGCCTTAAAGAAACTAAAAATACCATGAAATATTTCGTCGTAGACCGGCCCTGCTTTAATTAGATATTTTTTCGAAGTGATTGCATTAAAGCGCAAGTCGAGCCTTTGCTCAGGCTGGGACGCTAAGGCTTGCACTAGGATGTCTGCCCTTTTGTTTCTTCAATTATTCCTCACATTTTTAAATGATTATGAATATCAAACTTAAAGAATTATCAGAGTCTGAGTTTCATAGCTTGAATATACCCATTTTGTTTGAGGACAAATTGGAGGATAGAAATTTTGGTTTAATTTCTGGTAAAATATATAGCTATAAATTTGGTTGGCAAAGCACAGCGATCAAGCCTGTAGTAACAGAAATTGACGAATTTCGTTGTTCGATAGGAGTTGATTTAAATTTTGTAGTATAGAACTGTCAACAGGAAGAATGCTAACCACCATTTCTCTAGATTATTTTTTCTATGAAACGAAATTAATCGATGGATTTATTTATGTAATTACTGAACTTGAAATTATTAAAATCGGCTAGTACTATTAAAATCAATGCTAGATATGATTTACCCGATTATTTTGAGTACATGAAACTGACTGAAGGTGTCATTGTTGTTAAATGTGTTAATGGCGATGTAATAAATATAAATTAAGTGACCTTCATTTAATAAGTGAAATGAGAATCATCATCCGATAATTCCCCTGCTAGTCCGAGCGGATTGTAATTAGATAAAACGTGCTGGTGCGAGTTTTTAACTCGTACCAATATAGAAAGCCATAGTTCTAAAATTTAGAAAGTCGCAATCTTAAAACTTTCATAATTTTCGAAGCATAATAATCATAGATTATCTAAATTGCTGTAAATTAGATAACAGAACAAAATGAGCAGAAAATATAAGTTTTATAACAAAGAGAGCTATATTTTGTCAGCTTTGCAACTGTGTATTGGATTGATGTTTTTGTTAGGCTACAATATTTTAACATTTTGATAGAGCGTTTATTTAAAACCAAGCCTTAAACTAAAAATATCATGAAATATTTCGTCGTAGACCGGCCCTGCTTTAATTAGATAATTTTTCGAAGTGGTTGCATCAAAGCGCAAGTCGAGCCTTTGCTCAGGCTGGGGCACTAAGACTTGCACTAGAATATGATCAAGGAAGCATATCTTGCAGCAAAGCGGTTTGAGAAAACCTGGTGTATACTCCAATGCTATTAAATTTAGAATAAAACAAAATATAAAATTATCGTGAAAAAGACACTCTTAGTTATTGCCTTAAGCCTGTTTTCAATACTTCTGAACGCACAGAGCCTATACCCTGAAAAGTTTGAAGACTGCAAACTATCCGAATTCTGCCTGGATTGTGGAAATCCACAGGCACAGCCGCCAAAGACAGTCTTCCAGAATATCCTGCGTGGTATTGGCGAAAAAAACCTTGCGACACTCAAAGGTACGCTGGAAATGCAAATCCTGGTCGATCAGGAAGGCAAGCCCTGCTTGTTAAGCATCGATAACAAGACCAACATAGGTTCAACTGAACTCGGCATCAGGCAATCAGTCAATGCTACTGAAAACTGGACACCTGCAATAGATGGCACGAAAAAGGAAAACAGCTCGGTATCGCTCATCATGGAATTCGTAGATGGGAAATTCCGGGCCAAACGCAGGACATTTAACTTTACCAACCAATCCAATATGAAAGCCACCGGTACTCCCGACCGGAAGGGAAGTGAACGGGCAGAGCTTAGTGAGCGCTGGAAAGTATTTACCCAGGGCAACTCAGAACTGCCGTGGGATATGAGCAGGGCTGTGGCAGCCGATTTAAAGGGCGATATCTGGATCGGAACGGATAACGGGATTGCGAAAATATCAGACGGCAAATGGCAGCACTTTAATTCTGGAAATACCATTATCTCTGCAACGCAGTACAATAAGGCCCAGACGGCGTCGGTCCGGGACATGGCGGTTGATCAAAAGGATAATAAGTGGTTTGTGATCGGCTATGATGTTTATCGCTATGATAACCGTGTTTGGGCTAAATTCGATTCACTGAACTCACCCATTAACTGGGCAAGAAATATCGTAGTCGATCCTAAGGGGAATATTCTTTTCACGTCTTGGGATGGGGTAGCCAGGTTTGACAGCAGTAAATGGAGCATAATAAACAGGAAAAACTCAAAGCTTCCTTCTGATAAAATCTTGGGCGTGTTTGTGGATAGCAGGGATCGCACTTGGGTCGGTACTTTTGAGGGAAACGTCGTTATTGAAAAAGGTAAGACCACGGCCTTAAATGATAAGTCGTCACCATTATCAAAGGCATATATTTCCAAGATGTGGGAAGATAAAAAAGGCAACCTTTGGTTTTCGCTATACCATGAAAAAGGTGAAGACGCGGGGATGTATGTCCTCCCACCTGATGGAAAATGGCAGCGATTGTGGAGCGATAAGCCAACAATGTTTGCTGGTAACAGTATTAACGATTTCTTTTTAGATGAAGAAAAAAACACCTTATGGCTTAGCCAGAACAACGTTGGCATTATTAAGTACGACATTGTAAACAAAAAGACCGAAATCTATACCACCGAAAACTCTAATATTCCAAGTGTCAATATTGAGCGGATTACAAAAGATAGCGAGGGGGCAATCTGGGCAGCAACCTTTGCCGGAATAATCAAAACAGTGTTAAAATGAGAGACAAAGTTACATCACTATTATTCAGCTTGATCCATTATTGATCCTATTTCATTGAAATAGGACTTAAACACAAAGGGCGCAAGAAATTGCGCCCTTTGTGTAATTCTCTTGGCACAAAACCCGAGCCATTTTCTGGAAAATTTGAAGCTTTAAGTGATTCAATGTCTGCATAATTGGCCTATTCTTTATGTGAGCCCCAGTGGTGTATCTTAATTATCAGTTAAATGCCTGCCGGAATTCAAGAGGTGACAAACTGGTTTTCTTCTTAAATAACGTACTGAACGATTGTGCGTGTTCAAAGCCTAATGTATAAGCAATTTCGCTTACCGATAAATTTGTAGTCGAGAGTTTTTCTTTTGCCTTTTCAATTAACCGCTGATGGATATGCTGTTGTGTATTCTGCCCTGTATGCATGCGCAGTAGATCGCTCAGGTAGTTTGGAGACAGGTTCATGAGTTCGGCCATGCGTTGTACCGTTAATAGTTCGGGTTGCGTTGTCGTACTGCTGTTAAAATACCCATCAACAAGGCGTTCAAATTTGGCAAGCAATTGATGATTATGGTTTTTCCGGGTGATAAATTGCCGCTCGTAAAATCGATTGGAATAATTGAGCAGCAATTCAATCTGCGACAGGATAATTTCCTGAGTATATTTATCAATATGAAGGCATTCCTTATCAATCTTGTTCAATATGGTAATCAGATCATCTTCTTCTTCAGCAGAAAGATGCAGCGCCTCATTTACAGCATAAGAGAAGAAGTTATAACCGTTGATGTTGCTTGCCAAAGGATGGGCCAGCAAAAAGTCAGGATGGAAAATAAGCAGGTAACCTGATCCGCATTCCATGTTCTTCAGATCCAGGTATTGAACCTGATTGGATGCAGTAAAACTCAGCACACCCTTATCGTAATCATAATGTTGCTGGCCATAGCGTATTTTACCCTTGGCTTCCCTTTTTAGGGCCACGCAATAAAATCTGTTCACAAAACCTTTCCATACATCATCTTCCAGGAAAATACTTTCGGCGAGGTTAATTACACTTACCAATGGATGGCGTGGCGCGGGCAACGAGAGTAAGCGGTGAAATTCTGAGACTGATCTGATGGCATTCATAATACTAATTTAAACATTTTAATGTAGTGTAGCGAGGCTGTCTCATAATATAGATTGTCATCCTGAGCCTGTCGAAGGACTAGATTAAATAGCCTTGACAGAGCGTTTCGACAAGCTCAACGTGACAATGCGGATCGAATTAAATTTATGATACAACCTCGTACAATATGCTAATCATTAAGTCCCATACTAAACTCATCATATGGCTTACCTGTATCGGTACCCAATGGCACAATGCTTTCCAGTTTCAATAGCTCAGCTTCGTTTAATTCAATTTCGGTGGCCGCTATGTTTTGCGCCACATATTGTCTTCGCTTGGTACCCGGAATAGGCAAGATGCCCTTATTTATAATCCAGGCCAGTGCCAGCTGTGATGTGGTTATTTTTTTCTCTTCGGCCATTGCCTCAATTGCTTTAACCAACTCCATGTTCTTGTAAAAATGAGCTTCTTGAAAACGGGGAATTGCCCGGCGAAAATCATTTTCCGGCAAGTCATCCATGCTTCTAATCTGCCCGGATAAAAAACCACGTCCTAATGGGGAATAAGCAACAAAACCTATCCCGAGTTCATTCAAAGTATTCAATATGCCACGTTCTTCTGTTGTGCGCTCAAATAAAGAATATTCACTTTGTACCGCTGTAATCGGGTGAACCGCGTGTGCTCTTTTTATAGTTTCTGAAGATACTTCTGATAGTCCGAGATATCCCACTTTTCCTTCCTTCACCAGCTCGCTCATGGCCTCAATGGTTTCTTCGATGGGCGTGTTTTTATCAAGCCGGTGCATATAGTACAAATCAATATACTCCGTTTTCAGATTTTTAAGAGAACGTTCCACCGCTTTTTTCACATATTCTTTTTTCCCATTAATAGCCCAGGTCACTTTGTTGTTATCATCTATTTCCCAGCCGAATTTTGTCGCGATAATATATTTATCCCGATTACTGCCTATTGCTTTAGCAATCAACTGCTCGTTTTTAAAAGGGCCATACAAATCGGCAGTATCTAAAAAATTGCCACCTAATTCGAGCGATCGATGAATGGTCGCAATAGCTTCCTGCTCATCTGCCGCGCCATACATATTTCCTTCTTCAAAACCTGTCATACCCATACAGCCCAAACCTATAATGGGTACAGACAAACCTTCGCTTCCCAAATTTATTTTCTTCATTACCCTACTATTAATTTTTAATAGGTCAAAGTTCGCTAAGAACACTTTAATAGCTGTATGCAAAGCCCTGAAAGTTGTATGCAAATCAAGGATTAGCTAAAAATGGATTATTCAAAATGCTAAATAATTCAGTAACTGCTGCTCAGAACTTAAATCGTGATGATTTTGTATCAGGTTTTTTATTTTGGTGCTCGCTTATAGGTCGTAGATGGAGCGAGATTAAACAATAGATTACTGATTAGGGTGCCATCTATACTACGTAAAATAGTAAAATCAGTTGATCCAGGGGAAGCGATCAGGTGTAATTTTTCCAATTGACCTGGATCAATCTTCGCCGTATATTTTCCCGGAAAAAAGCCCAGGTAAGAAAAATAGCCGTCAACTTCCGAAATGGTTTGTCCGATTTTTACAGATCGCTCATTGTAAAAATTAATGATTAAACCACCCTGCCCTTTATCTTCTCCCTGTTCCTTTAAAATGACCCTACCGGATGCCTCCCCATAAACTACAATCGGAATGGCTATATTCTTCACATAATTAGGGTCAATAATAACGTTATAATTCTTTTTAGGGAGTTTCCAGGCCAGGCGGTCAAATCCGGAAGAATCCAGCTCAAGATTATAATTTGTATAGGCTTCAAGGTCAGTAATGCGGATAGTGGTGTCGCGGATAGATTGCGTAATCCGACCCCCATTTATCTTTATTTTCAAGCCCTGAACACGGGGTTCCGACTTGTCCTGCCGGTTATTGCCATTCAGGTCAAGGTAAGGAATTAACAGGATCGATCCCTGGCCAATACTGGAATGGTTATTGAAATTCGTAAAGCCACTATTACTATCATGTATCAAACTGCCGCTCAGCCCATGTAGCATCCTCACTTCATCATTACTCTTTCTAACAGATAACCGGGTTAGCGCAAAAGAAAAATCATAACGCACACCCAGTTCAATATTATTGATGTGACTATTGAAATTCCGTTCGTAAACCGCGTTGATATACCCATTCCGGAACACCCGCTTTTCTATTTCAGTTTTTACAGCGATAAGGCTTTTGTCAACATAATTAAATTGTGCCTGTTGTGTAATCAATAGGTTTTTCAATAGCCTGGTCGACAAAGAAAAATTACTGAACACATCCGGATTTGTCCCTTTTAGGAAATAAGAATAAGTTGTTACGCTTCCATTAAAGTTGCCAAGCGTAGCAGATAACATCCATTCAGCAGTCGTATATTTTGTGTTTGGAAGTATAAGTTGTTGAACGGTTATTCTGGTATAGGCAGAAAAACTTCGTGTACGAATGGGAAAAGAGAGGATTGCTTTCCTGTCTTCTACAAACGTATTGTTGATGGCGGTCTGGCCCTTTTTGTACCAGGTGTTGTTAAGTTCCAACTGTAAGCCTGATGGTAAGTTGTAACTTAATAATGCTTTAGAGCGTACGTTATGATCATATTCTCCCGATGCCAGCAGATTAGGGAGCAGGCGTACGGAAGTATTGATGAAAGGGATTTTAGTACCTGAGCTGATAGAGGAGAGGTATTCAATTCCACCTCCAACTGTTACATTTTTACTAATCCCGTAGTTGCTGCTGAAACGGGCAAAACGGGTATGGTTCGCATCTTCTACTATCCCAGTGCTGGCGAAATACTCAAATTCATCTTTAGGCAAAAAATTAAAGGGGATGTTAATATTTTGCTCCGTTGAACGCTCCTCTCCATAGGGGCCGTAGAAGCGCAGTTTTACCACCGTATTTCCGTATACAAGAGGCACATCGAAGGTGTAGAAACCTGAGGCATCTGCTTTTACATAATTGATCAGAACACCGTTTACATACAGCTCAACCGTCCAGTTCGGCTCTGTATGGTTGCTTAAGGTATAGGTTCCGAACGAGCGCCTGTAAGTTGTAGGCGCATTGGTAACCTGGATACCAATAATTGGCGCATAAATAGAAGCGATAGACCGTCCCTGGATTTTTCCCGCAAGGAACTGCTTTGCCAAGGAGCCGTTATTGTCTACATATCGCCATAAATAATATTGCTGCCGGGGATTTAATTTTTCATTGTTATGATAATTAAGCACCACATTCGTTTCGCCCCCGGCAAGCATACCCCCAAGACCAAGGCTTACCCTTGCATCTTTTGGCAAATCCTTATTCCCCGCAGAAGTGATGACCGCATAATCAGCTGCTCCAAAATAGAATAACGGATAATTCCGCCCGATAACGGTGTCGGCCTTAAATTCTCCTTTCAGCCGGCTCAGATTAGTACGCATTTGCTCCAGGCGTAGCTCACGAAGTATCGGTAGCTCCAAATCCGTATTGAGTATAACAGACAGATTGCGAAAATTAAAGGTGCAATTCAACCCAAAAATCTCACCGAAATAATCCGTCCGCAGGTATAGCTCCGTGGCCGTGCTGATCAGATCACCTTGCTTAAGCGGATAAACTTTGTCCCGGTAAATAATCCGATTTTTTGCCGGATCCATAAAAAACCTGGCTCCCGGATCGATAAATGTTCCGGATACTGAGTCAGGGTTTTTCGAGATGATATTAAGCTTCAGGAAATTAAAAATACTTATAACCGGAAGATAGGCCGTCTCGCCTTTAATCAGCGCCGGGATTTCAGCAGCACCTACACGCTGTACCTTTAAAAAGAGGGATAACTCTTCATAATCAGGATCTGTCTGTGCCTGGGAAATGTGGACATTAAAAATACAGAGCCCTGTTATCAGGATCATATTTGCCATAAAGCTACGCATCGTTGGTCTGGCCCGTTCCGGATTAAGGTTGAATAAAAGTTACTGAAAAAGTGCCGCTATAATTACCGGGCGGATTGGTCAGTGGATTGGTCAGGGTTAAAGTGCCGCCAATCCTGATCTGTGTGCGACCGGGAGAAGTTGCAGTGGCGATAAAAGGGCTGCCGGGGTTAGCATTTCCGATATGCAGACTGATGCTTCCGCCATTGCTCCCTGAGAGTGTGACATCGGGCCCGTTTACAATTGTGACCAGGGTACCGGGCTCTGCATCTACCTCAAAAATCGCTGGTGAAAAAGAGTAACCCTGACTCGTCTGGATTACGCTTCCCGTGGTTGACCTGGAGCCATCGGGATAAATGATGACTGTTCCGCCCGAGCTTCCCTGGTAAAAGGCACCGAAAATAAGTCCTTGTGCCGGATTCACATAAACCACCACTGGCCGTGGCGGATTCTCTGGAACCACTGATAGTGCCCTGTTTTTTATTTGCGCGTTTATCGAAAATCCGTTAAATAGTATTGCTAGTAAAAATATATATCTTTTCATCTTCTTCATTTAAATCATCTGCCACTGATTAATATCTTTTTGGTATGTGTACCGTGGGCTGTTATAAAACTGACCAGGTAAACCACATCAGGCGCCAGTCCGGTAAGTAGGTATGCCCCGTTTCCTTCAATTTGTCTTCTCGAAATAACCTGTCCGGCGATATTGCTGATAATCAGCTGCCCCCGCTGTTCGTTGAGCAATCCTATCTTCACATACATTGTTCCAGCCGATCCATATACGGTATAAATATCCCCGTTTGTTGTGTTGGCCCCATCTTTTGTTGTACAGCGTAAAGAGAACCGGTTTTCAACCGTTCCTTTCTTCAGGTTTACGGTATAAACCGGGTTCCGTTGTAAATTCTGATTAGTGCCTGTTACTGCATCTGTGAGGTAAAGGTTAAGATGAGCTGGCCAGTTTTCCAGTTTCCGAAGGTTAAACGTAATATTTCCGTCTTTCTCTATTTTTATTCCAAGTGGGATAACGGTGGCTGTATCCAGTTCTGCCAAGGCATTGATCACTAATTTTGAAGCGCCCCCAGCCATTGCGTATAAATTGGGAAGATCTCCGTTGTCGTTCATCAGCTTAACTGCTTCCAGCTGCCTGTCGAAACCCTGGGTGGCCTGCCCGTTTGTGTAGATTACAACCGGGTCTGAGGATTGTGCGTGATCAGAAAAATTAGCACTGAACCGGAGCAGCATCCGTGGGTTTGAATTCACGCTGCCGGCGGTGCCCATGATAGATTTATGAAAAACGGGCGAAAGATCATTCACTCTTACATTATTATTCATAGCCAGTGTTGCCGTTATAGGATAGGTACCATCGCTTACATGAACAAAAAAGCCCTGCATAGAAGCGATAACCGGAGCGGCTATGCCGTCACTGGATATACCGTTTACATAAGTACTGTATCCTCCGGTGTACTGGCTCACGCTTCCAGAATTAAAGAAGTATACCGCATTATCTATGTTTGTCCTGGTCCAGCCAACTAAAGCATCCCAGTTAATTGGCGAAGGGTAGGGGTTGCCGGCCAGGTTAAATCCTTTTGTGTACAACTGGTTATGATTGTATAGTGTGGTGCTTATTGCCCCGTTACTTACTGTGCCGGCCATGTTCACTGTTTTCGACGAAGTTGATGAGCCGAAATCTGCGGCATATCCCTGCAGGGGTACCAGGGCATTTGAAGGATTGGTATAAGAAGTAAACCCACTGCTTGCCTTGTCCTCTATATAATTATAAAAGTTAGGGAAGGTGGCATTCAGGTCAACCGTAGCCGCAAAGCTGTTTACTGTTGCGTTCTGAAAAGGCGAACTGAAATATTTGTACCCGAAGCCGGCGGCAAGGTACCGTTGCATGGTTACACTTCCAGATACACTACCTGCACCGCTTCCATCAATCAGAGCAGTTTTAGTTGCCGTTGAAACCAGTTTAAGGTAGCCGGCTGAATTAAACTGACCTGTACTTACCAGGAGAATATCCGTAAGGTCCAAAGTACCACCTAAAGTTACACCTGCAGTATTGTTAATCGTTAAGTTTTTGACCAGGTTTCCGGTAAAAGCTGCTGCCGCTATGTTTTGTGCAGCGGAGCCATTCATTTCAATTGTTCCATCACTCACGATAAAACTTCCGCTGTTGCTGATGCTCCCGCCTATTTTTAAGGTCTGGCTATTGATGTCTAGGGTACCTGCTGTAATGGACACATTATTCCTGACGATAAGATCAGATGACATCAGTGGAACGGTTACATTACTGCTGGCAAGACTTAAATTATAAATAGGGTTAGTGGAGTTGATCTCCATTGTTTGTGCCGCGGCTGTTGAAGCATTTCCCATTTGCAGTGTCCCGCCGGTGAAGCCGGTTCCGGTGGTGCTTAGGTTGTTGTAACCCAGGTTTTGCCCGGTACTTCCACCAGCATTTTGAATGATGATCGTACCGCCAGACATGCCAAACGTAGCACCCGGTACGTTCATGTTAAATGGCGCAACACCCGATGCGGTACTTCCCAAGGTATTTATGGTCATTGTTCCACCTTGTACGTTAAGTGTCCAGGCTTCGCCCGGATTACCTATCGCTGATGCCAGGTTAAAATTTCCTGCCGCAACAGTAAAATATGCTGTGCTTTTGGGCAGTACAACATTATCTGCTGTGTTACCCATATTTAGTACACCACCTGTAACTTTAACAAGTCCGGCAACTGTCCAGTTGATGTCAGCTGAGTTAATGGTTCCTGCGTTTACCCATAAACCGGCCGTAGCAGGGATTAAAAAATTACCAGTTGTAATATCAGCTGTAAAAGGAGTGATATTTACCTGTGGACTATTGAGGTTGAATGAACCGTTACGGAGGACCAGAAATCCATTTGGGGCAGAGAAATTAGCGGCTGTAACCTCAAGATAATTGGTATTTACAGTACCCATGTCAGTAGTGATGCTGTTAAAACTTGTTGTGGTACCTGGCCCTGTTATGGTTTGAACTCCATTTTTATTAAAGGTAGTGTTGCATAAACTGTTTGCATCGGGTCTCAGGTTTAGTATTCCGTTGTTTGTTACATCACCACTTATGGTTAACAGATGCGCCGCGTCAGAAATGGCAGCCACATTTAGTGTTGCCCCGCTTGCTATTGTGATAGCTCCAGCTACAGTAATTTTTTGTATGGTTGTATTCGTGCCAATGCTGACAGTTCCCGATGTTACACCAAGGTTGTTGCTAATTGTCGCATCCAGCAGGGTAACTATGCCCCCTGAATTTGCAGCATTAAGGTTGTAATATGGAATTGTGGTTACCGTTTGATCTGTCGTGCCGTTATAACTGATTGTTGAAACGTTTGCTGCTGTATTTGTTGTAGCACTTTCTGTCACAGCTAATATGCCGGCGATTCCTGTTGTACCGGTATTAAATGTCTTTAACCCTGCATTACTTAATGTAAGCTGGTTATAATTAAACGCCGGGATAGTCTGCGGTCCGCTACCATTAAAATTAACCGTGCTACCGGTTATGGTATAAGCATTGCTGCCAGGGGTAAATGTATTTGCAATACCAATGCTACCACTACTTGCGAGTGTACGGCTACCTGTCGAGCTGCTGATCAGGTTATAGTAGTTATATGCCGGAATTGTTTGGGCAGTGCTGCCAATAAACCCTACGGTTCCATTTCTTACATCAACTGTTCCGGATACTGTTGGGAAGGCCGCCGCGGTATTAAATGTTCCCGAATTGAGGGTGAAGTCTCCCGATACCGTTAAAGAGTTTCCGGCATTTGTAGTCAGTACAAGTCCGGTATTACTGAGTAATAAATTTTTCGTTGCAGCAACCACATTAATATTTATTGTATGGGCCCCGGTTAGCTCCACATTGTCGGTAGCTGTAGGTACACCATCCACATTCCAGTTTGCCGCATCACCCCAGTTGCTTGTTCCTGCACCGCCATCCCAGGTCTTGATAAAAATGCTCATCTCCCCAATTTGGAATTCCGCAAATGCCGTAAGCCCGGTTGCCTGGATCGTGGTTGATGTTGTGGTACCAACCATCGGGTAAATCCAGGAGCCACGCGCAAATGCACTAAATCCGCTAAATCCACCAACAACAAAGGCATTGGTCGCTACACCTGCATCCAGGTCTGCAGCCACAAAATTAAAAGTTACGTTATAGCTGGTAAATCCGACCCCGCTATTTGTCAGGGTCCAGAACCGGTTCACGCTTTTGCTGGGATTGATGGTAGAACCGCTGATTTCAGGATGGTCGCCCGAGGTGGTTGAAACGATGAGATCACCTGCAGTAGTCACACTGGCAAAAGTCAGAGAGACGGGTGTATAGCTTGTTGTATCACCGATCTCAAAGGTTTTTGTAGGTGCTCCGGTGGCTATGTTTTTCTGCAACCGGCCATTTATCCAGCCCGTATTCTGGGCGGCACCGGTAATGTTACCTGAAGCAGATTGTGTAAGTACATTGCTGCCGGTATGAATGTTCCCTGCTGTAAAGTTCAGCGTTCCATTTACGCCGACATTCGATAAAAGCTGTACCGAACCGGCAGTTTTGCTGATCGTTAAATTGTTGAAGGGAGAAATACTAAAAATAGTTTGTACCGCAGCTCCATTCATGGTAAAGGTAGAGGTATTTCCATTCAAAGTACCACTGTTTAAGATGTTGCCCGCAATTAAATGGGAATAGCTCCCTGCATTTAGGATGGCTCCGCTATTTATGGTAAAATTATTCGTAATGGTCCATGGTGAGGAAGGGGTGATCCCGGCAACATTGGTATTGGAAATTACGACATTACGAAATGAGGTGGGACTGCCCGCCAGGGTCGTTGCGCCAGCACCTCCAAATACTACCGTACCTGTGCTGGAGAAAATACTGCCCATGTTTAGCGTAGCAGCTGCTGTTGGAATAAAGTTTAAGGTGCCGCTGCTGGTTATCGTGCCGTTGTTTGTTAGCGCCCCTAATAAATTATGCGTAGCGTTTCCTCCGGTAAAGGAAACGCCACTTCCCACTGTAAGTGCGTATAATATGGTCCATCCAACACTCGGGTTTATACCACCAGTATTATTGAGGTTCAAAAATCCAAATTGGGGAGCAGACGTCGAATTTAAAACCGGTGATACGGTGCCGTTAAAATTTACCGTTAGTGCAACCGTGTTCACTGCATTGATCAGGCTTAGCGTTTGCACCACATTTCCGGTGAATGTAGTACTGCCTAAATTGTATAAAATACCGCTGTTCATGAGGTCGCCATTCATTGTAATATGGAGGGTTGAGCCACCACTTAAAGATCCGGTGCTGGTAATACTCAGCAAAGTGTTAAAAGTCGCATCATTTACAATGGTATAGCTCCCGGTAACGGTGGCCTTGTTGAATGTATTATTTCCTGATATGTTTTTAGTGGTGCCTGCAAAAAGGACTGTGCTCGCAGACGGGATGTAAGTCCCGCTATTGATCCAGTGGCCATTCAGCGTAAGGGTATTGGAGCCACCGTCAAAAGTTGCCCCTGTTTCGATAGTCAGATCACCATTAACCGTAATCGGTGTGTAGAGGGTTTTTAGCCCGGTATCCCTGAAAATTAAATTTCCGTATACTACACCGGGTAAAAGCAGGTGCTGGGTGCCAGTACCATTAAAAATTACAGTGCTAAGCGGACCTAAGGCGTAATTGGCAAATTTATTGGGTGCATTATCTGCCGCGATAATTAAGGTACCCGCATCTGCGATGATAGCCGTGCCGCCAATAACAGTCCTGTTAAAAAAGAAGGATTTGATGTCTAGTGTACCCGATGTTCCGGTAAGGTTCCCTTTTAAGATCACATCACCGGTAAGGACAGCGATAGTGCCTACGGGTTTATTTATTTCCAGATTATTAAAAGTAGATGCTGTGATGTTTTGTGTTCCGCCGCCGTTAAAAACTGTTTTTGTTCCGGCGTCATTATAAGTACCGCTGTTCGCCCAATTGCCTCCGATATATAAAATGCTACTGTTGTGCAGTATTGCCCCCGACGAAATGGTTACATTTCCTACTACTGTTGTCGTAGCTAAAATGTCCAGCTCCCCTGCAGTTACGCTCAGGTTGCCTCCAATGCTGAGGGTGTTGGCGATTTCTGCAGCAGCGGCGCTTTTGTTGATGTTGAGGTTATTGTAGCTTACAGCACCAATTACCTGGTTAGTTATACCACTGTAGGTTACCGTTCCTGCACCAGGGCTAAAGGATCCGTTCACATAGTTATGGTTTACAGCGATTACCAAATTTCCTGCCCCGCTGAAAGTAACATTGGCACTGCCCGACTGAGTTAGGGAGCCGCCCAGGGTTACCGTTCCTGTACCAATGTTCAGATTGATTGCATGGCCGCTTGTTCCGTCACTCAAGGATAAGTTTCCATTAACGGTGAGAGATTGATTACCCGCGTTAATGGCATGTGTTACATTACTGCTCCAGGTTCCATAAATATCTCCGGAAGTAAGTGAGCCTCCGCTGGCCATAGAAAGCGTTACCGCTTGTGCACTTCCAAAATTTATATTTTTAACATTTACTGTACTGCTGATGGTTGGCTGATTGATAAAAGCTATGGTGCCTAAATTCACAATATCAGTAGCTGAGGGTGGGGTTGATGCAGAGCCTTGTACGGTTGTCCAGTTGGCGGCGGTATTCCAGTTTGTACTCACGCTGCCGTTCCATTGCACTACATTTGCATCGTCAGAAAGGGTCCAGCGATTGGTGATATCTGATAAGAGACTTTGTTCTACGTAATTGGCTGTCGCGTCATTAGCCGTTTTACCAGAAGCAGCCCATGACGTTCCATTGTAACGCCACAATCCTATCGTGGTCTCACTGCTGCCGTTGAGTTCTGCGTCTTCATAATGCAGGCGTAGCGTTGCGCTGGTATAGGTGCCCGATGGAATGGTAATGGTGTAGAATCTGCTTATCGAGCCACCAAAAGGGAAATCACCCAGCGGACCAATAACAACGGATACGGTTACACTGTTGATGCCTGAAGGCCCGGTGAAAGTGACCAGATTATTAGGTCCTTCAAAAGCATAGGCCACTCCTGTTGTAAAAGCATGGTTCCGCTGAATATTACCAAGTATAATTCCATTGCCTGTCCTGGTGCCGGTAATGGTCAGTGTATTTGATCCGGTAAGCAGGGTACCCAGCGTCATGTTCACTGTAGCCGCAGCTACATTGCTTTGCAGGATTACACTTGTAGCCGCTGTGGTATTGTTTACGGTGAGGATATTAAAAGTTGTGGCCCCGGTAATATTTGTGGGTTGATTTCCCAGGAACTGGATCGTACTTACACCCGCGGTAAAAGTCCCAAAATTGTTCCAGTTACTATAAATGGAATGCGTAAAACCGCCGGGTATAAATGTGGTTCCGGCACCGATGGTGAGGCTGTTATTTATCGTTAAAGCCGCAATGGCGGTTTTGTTGTTTCCGTTAGAAAGGCTAAGGTTGTTATAGGTGATGGCATTGATGTTCTGGGCCCCGCTACCATTAAAATTTACCGTATTGGGTGCTGAAGAGGTAACATCCAGTATACCCGAATTGATGGTCAGGGCGCTTGCGATTCCCAGCGTTGAGCTCGCTGATAATTGTAAAGAAGTACCGTTAATGGTGGTATTGAAAAGATTGGCGGTTCCGCTTAATGTAGCGGTTCCGGTAAATGTTGCCGTACCGGCTGTTGCAGATAAACTACCGTTGACCGAAAGGCTGGAGGAGATCGTAAAATTAGCTGTCGAGGTAATGCTACCGGCAATTGAAAGTATGCCAAAGCTCATGGTGCCTGCGCCAGAAATTGTCTTTAAAGTTCCACTCATGGTAATTGCGCCGGTACTTGTTGTGAAGCTTCCGCTTACTGATAAATTGCCGGTAATCATCAAAGCGTCAGTCGTACTTACTGTGCCACTGATGGTCAGGTTATCTGGTGAGATTTCTGTTCCGCTAATGGTTTTGCCTGTGCCGGTCATTAGGACTGTCCCGCCCGAAAGCTGGCTGAAAGATCCTGATCCTGTAGTCGCAAGGTTTCCTGTTAAGCTGATACTGCCTGCCGAAAAGCTAACCAATGAAGCGGCAATCGTAAGATTATTAAAATTCTGAGTGCCGGACCCGCTTACCGTGCTACCAGGCCCGGTAAAAGTAATGGTGCCGGTATTGCCGTTGAATGTTCCGTTGTTTACCCAGTTCGCGCCAATACTATGTGAAAAGCTACTGCCGTTAAATGTAGTGGATGCGCCAATAGAAACATTTCCGTTGACGGTAATTATTGCTGCGGCAGTAAAAGTAACTGAGGTACCGGCCGCTAAATTGCTGCTCAGGT
This sequence comes from Pedobacter sp. W3I1, assembly GCF_030816015.1. Classification (NCBI taxonomy): domain Bacteria; kingdom Pseudomonadati; phylum Bacteroidota; class Sphingobacteriia; order Sphingobacteriales; family Sphingobacteriaceae; genus Pedobacter; species Pedobacter sp. W3I1. The sequence continues at coordinate 3,324,994 of NZ_JAUSXN010000001.1, read as the reverse complement.
TCCCCAGCACGGTTAGTGCTGTTGCCGGAAAAGTTTTTACAGCGGCGCCGCCTGAACTGCTTAGCGTAAGATTTCCATACAATAGGTTCGCCACAATTTGGGCAGTTCCAGAATACTCTACGGTACTGGCTACCACTAAGGTATTCGCGGTAAAATTAACCGGGTAAGTATTTGTGCCCCCGATTTTTAAAGTAGCATTATTGGCGACCATTAGTGTGCCACCCGCAGTTGCTCTGTTAGCGGTAAAAGTACTTAGATCAAATGTTCCGCTATTTACAGAAAGATTACCACTTATACTGATGTTGGTATTTAGGGTAACTGTGCTGGCTGTATTTGCGATGACAAGGTTGTTAAAAGTAGTGCTGAATGTACCTGTAATAACCTGTGCTGTTGTGCTGTTTAGCGTTACAGTTGCTGTTCCCCCTATAAATGCGGTAGTTGAAACATTATTTGTCCAGTTCCCTTTGAGGATTAGGTTAAAGTTATTCGCATTTAATGTGCCTGCAGTAAGCAGCAGGTTGTTATTCACGGTAATTGCTGCCGGTAAAAGCAGGCCATTGCTGTTGTTCAGCGTTAGATTAAAGAAGGAAGTTATGCCGGTGAAGGTTTGTTGTCCACTGGTACCATTAAAACTGACCGTGCCCGAGTTCGTAAAAGTTCCGTTGTTGGTTAGCGTGCCGGCAACATTCAGTGTGCCGGTGCCGGTCAACGTTACACTCGCCCCCGTGTTAATGGTCAGGTTTTTAGTGCTCACGCTGGTACTGATATTCGGCATTCTCGTTGCACTGGCAGTGATGATTACATCTGTGGATGAACCTGGAACTACGCCGTCGCACCAGTTTCCGGCGGTTGCCCAGTCTGTACTCAGGTTGCCTGTCCACTGCCCTGTATTGCCTGTTGCGGTAACCCTCACATATGCTACAGATGCTACAGCACAGCCAGCTATTGTGGCTTGTAAAGTGTAAATGCCTGCGTAGGCGGCTGAAAAGGTTAAATTGGGGTTTTGCAAGGCAGAAGTAAAACCATTGGGACCCGTCCACGAATAAGTGGCACCGGCTACTGTTGTAGCCGTAAGATTAAGTGTAGTCCCTGCGCATACGGGTGAATTACTTCCTGCACCATCTGGCGAATTATATAAAACACCTACTTCTGTTGAAGAAAGCTCTCTGTGATAGATGACCGCATCGTCCAGCGTACCCTCGAAGAAATAGCTGCTAGGCTCGTTTGGCCAGGTAGATAGATCCGAATAACCAAGGCGCCAGTAGCCTGTAGTCGTTTCAGCGCTGGTCACCGTTGCATCGCTTGCCACGAGCGCTCCGTCTACATATAATTTTAAACCTCCCGCACCCAATGTGCTGGTAACCATGTGCCAGTTCCCGTCATTATAGGAGGCAGTTGTACTGAGGTACTTTTTCACGGCGCCGGGTGCAACTGCAAGGTATAATGTGCCTGTCCCGGTCATGTAAATAAAACGGTCCCTGCTTCCGTTGCCAACCCGTTTGCAAGCTGGAAAAACCGATTAACGCCCCGCCAGTTGTCGTGGTCGTTTTGAACCAGGTGGAGGTGCTCAGCGGCCCGGGGTTTACATAAACATTCCCTGTTGAAATGTAATGGCTTATTCCGTTAAAAGTATAGGCTTTACCTGCAATGTTAAAACGGTCGGCGGATAGTGTGGGCGTGCCACCCTGGAAAGTGCCGTTATTGTTCCCTGTAGCATCATTTGAATTTCCTTCTAACTTATAATACGAAATGAGACCACTGGACGGGAGTTGTGAAATTACAGGCCCTGTGCATGACGTAGCCTGGCTGCCACTAAGTGCGGTACTCATTCCCCCTTCTGTAATGGCGTAGACTTTCCAATAGTAGGTATTACCCGCCGTAAGGCCTGATTGGATTGAAGATGTGGCAGCTGCGGCGGTCTGACTAATAAAAGTATAGTTTATGCCGTCTGTGGAGCGATAAATTACAAAACCCCTTTCGTTTGAAGAAAGGTCGGCCCAATTTAAGGTCATTGACGTGTTTCCAACTGCCGAGAAACTAAGTGTGGAGGGCGCAACTGGGATGGGAGCAGTGAAGGCATACGTTCTTCCGGTTACTCTCTTAGTAGTGATGCTGGCCTCGGTTGTAGCACTTACGCTAGTACCTAAGTTATTTACAGACAGGTAATTTCCAGATCCCGTTGCGGTAGCGGTAATACCTATAGAGCCAGATGGAGAAGCAGCAGCGGTGGCATCAGAACGGTAAACAAACTCTACCTTACCACTTGTTTCGTACAGGTTTACCTGGAAGGAGCATACCGCACCTGAGGCAAGGTAATACCATTTCACGTTGAGGTATTGAAGGCTGAACACGCGGCTGCCCACGGCACCGCTGGTTTTATAGGTTACGTTGCTGGTCGCAACAATATCAAGATCATCCCAAAGCGGCGCGATTACCGGTCGTGGTGATCCCCCGGTAGCCAAACTATTGGTGTATATGTTATCTGCAGGGACACCGCCCATAGCAATCCAGCCATTGGTACTGGCAGAAATCCCCGTGTACCTGGCCCCCATATACCAGAAGTCAAACCCGATCGGGATCAACGTTGACAAGCCATCATCTGTAGATCCTGTCCAGCTTGTTGCACTGGCACCCGATAACGCCGTGAAAGTAGCGGTGGTGCCAGTGAATGTATAGTTGGTAACAGATTGAGCGGATAGTTGAAAGCTCAGAAAAACAACTGCAAGACAGGTGATTATACCCTTGAGAAGTATATTTCTTTTCATTTTTGGAGCGGTTAGATGCCCTTGTGTGCCGCGGACTGCTTTACAATAAGTTAAGCGATGATTCCGAAATTATGACCGGCTTCGAATCAGATGAGGTTGTATATAGAATTTGTAGTTTTCCTTTTCGATAATCAATGCCCAGGGATTTGTTGAGGTTGAATGCGAAGTGCCGTGTGTTAATCGGAGTATATATCGCAAAGCCTCTTGCAAGGCCCACGGGGGTAACCTTCCCTTGTTCGGAAATATGGTTCACTTTGATGTCACCATATGCGGAAGCGCTGCCAGTTCGGTTAAACGTCAGCTTTAAGACCGGATCATTTTGAACATCCAGGATAAATTCAGACTTTAGAATGCTTACTGTAGCGAGTGGCGAACCTACTCTGATGATCACCGGAATAGCGATGCCAAAAGTTGGCACCAGACTCACGTTTATGGACCTGGGTGGCTTATCAGGTGATTTTTCGGTAACAGGCTTCTCATTGGGTACGGCTCTGAAGTATAAATGTGATCTGTACTCGCCGGGGTTTAATCCACTGGTATTGATCACCTGAACCTTTACGGTTTGCGACTCATTGGGCATAAGTACTACACTTCTGGGAAAGAACCTGAAGTTCTTATCGGCGAAATACTGCCCGGAGTCTGGTACTGTGATGAGTTCAAAATTGCCGTCTTCAAGCATCCGGTACTGAATAACGGAGACCAGGTACTTTGCGGTATCAGTCCCATTGTTGGCTATGTTGAGTTCGAGAGTCCTTTTGTTGGCATCTTCAAAAAGTACCCTTCGGGGCATAATGACCAGGTTGCCCTGAGCCATTATACCGGGTATATAGATCAATTGCACCGTTATGGTCAGGACGAATGTCATGAGCATAACTATTCCAGCTTTATTCAGCATAAAGTAATTTCGATAGGCGATGAACGGTTGATGAGACCGTATATTAAAAAAGTAAAGTTCTAGTTATAGTTTACAGTTACGGTAAATGGAGTCGCTGAAGTATATGATCCTACTGCCTGCGATGCTACTAAATTTAGGGTTGCACCAACTTTGATGATTTGCGTACCTGCGGTAAGCGTACCTGTGGTCGCTGGTGTACTGGTAAAAGTATTAACCGTCATGTTATCGGTACCACTTGTAATGACTACTGAAGAAGGTAAGGTAATCGCATACGTATAAGCTCCTGAGCCCGACACGGTAAAAGAAGCTGCGGTAACCGTACCAACAGTTGTTGGTACGGTTACTCCCCCCGTACTCGTTCTTGTGCCTGCTGGGGCCAGGACTACTGTACCCACCGCTCCATTGGTAGCCACATTCCCAAAATTCATGTCAGCAGTTTTAGAGATGCTGATAGGGGTAACAATTGTTGCTGAAGCGTCAGCTGTTGCAGATGCCTGTGCAAATCCGGATGATACAAAACAAAATACGGAAAGCGTAATTCCAATAGCGATGATTGATTTTTTCATGGTGTGTATGATTATGTGAAATGATTGCAAGTTTATAGTTTAGAGATAATGGGAATGTCTCTGAAAAAATCGGTGCGGGCTGGAACGCTCTAAACTATTTGGTAATGCTGTAAAGGTATTAAATAATAACGACTATTTATAATAAAGCAAAGGTTTATTTTAATTTAACAAAATAAAAAGTTTCCAGTATTTTGTTTTAACTAATAAAATTCTATAAAAAATTATTTATAAAGCATTTTATTTAAACTTAAAGATGTGATTAGTTTGCTGTTCTGGTATTTAATTTTTAAATATTGATGTGCTTGCACTCAATTACCCTTATTATTTCCTCGCAGGACTAAAGGTTAAAGTGAACCGGAGGGTATTAGCGAGGGGGCTATTTTGTGCCCCTGCAATCATATAGGCCAGATCAAGCACAAAAAGCTGGTACTTTAAGCCTGCGCCTACTGTAAAATACCTGCGGTCTCCTTTTTCAGGGTTTTCATACGAATAGCCGCCACGCAGGGCAATCTTTTTATGATAGGTATATTCCATTCCGGTTCCGATACTTAACTCTTTTAATTCTTCACCAGCACCTCCCGGGGCATCGCTAAAGGAGTTGAAGATTCCCGCCGGAACAGATACATTAGGGTCCTTTCCGCTTATAATTTTTCCGTCATCATTATAAACCGGCTGGCTGGGAACCAGTAATTTATTGAGATCCAGGGAAAAAGTAAACTCATTTTCATCGTTAAAAATAAAAGTGGATGCCGCGCCGAGTCTCATATTGGCGGGCAGAAAAAATTTATTCCCTGCATCGTTATAGCCAATCTTTGTTCCAATATTGGAGATGTTCAACCCAAATGCCAGTAAGGCGTCGGTACCAAAAATGATGGTTGGTTTCCTTACATAGGCTGAAGCATCCATTGCAATAGCATTTCCGGCATAACCTGAACTTCCGGTAGAGAGTTGTCCCGAAACCAGGTCAGACCTGATGTACCTCAATGCAGTCCCCAGGGAAAAATTTCCAAATTTTCTCGCATAGGTAACATCAAACGCGAATTCATTTGGGCTATAGTTCCCTAAATCCTGGCTATTGGCATCAAAAAGCTGTACAGTACCTAGTGATAAATATCTTAAAGAGGTTCCTATGGTATTTCTTTCGTCAATTTTATAATAAGCACTAAGGAAAGCCAGGTTGATGTCTGCTTTTAAATTGCTTAACCAGGGAGAATAGGACATCGATATGCCATAAGGCTGATCCATGTAAGCAAGTTTTGAGGGGTTAATGGCTGAGGCATTTTGATCTGGCAAAGCTGCTACGCCGGCATCTCCCATAGCGCCTGTCCTGGCGTCGGGTATAATAAGTAAGAAAGGAACACCTGTAATAATATCAGTACTTAAGCTACCGTTCGTTTGAACGGTCTGAGCTTTTAATTGTAAGCAGCACAAGATTAAAAGAACACCAGTGGTAGTAACAAATAAAGAGATTGGTGTATTTATGTTGAAAATGTTGACTTTCAGTTTGCTATACATATTACCAATGTACTCATTAATTTTAATAATTCCATTCCTGACAGCCATAATTTTAGTATATTAGGTTAATCAAAACGGATGATCACCCGAATCAATCCATCTGATTAAAAATCCCCAAAAAAAATTCCAATTACACCTTTACGCCACATTTACCCCACGTTTAAGCCACCTTCCGGCCAGGCTTGCTTTTGGCCTGCTGTGTACCTGCCTGCACGCTGCTTCGCACTTGCTTTGGTTGAGTTAAGGCATCGTTGTAGATCAGGTACGTCAAAGATTTGCGTCACTTCAGATTGGCAGGTTAACAATAGCTCAATAAAAGGTAAATAGAAAGTTATCTTAAGGTAATGTTGGTGTATGGCTGTGTCAGAGCAGCCCGGGGTAAAGGGAATTTAATGTATGCGCATCAAGTATAGGGCAGAAGTTAGGGATCAAAGTTCGGAAAGGTTGATTGAACCTTTTGCCTTTTATTACCGTATGCAACAACACTGGACGCAATTGCCTTTTGCCCGTTTAGATAGGATGGAAGCGGCTATTGTAACCGATTTTAAGTTTGCTCCGCATCAGCTTAGTCTTCAGAAATATTTACAGGAAAAGAAAAAAATCATCAGCACTGACAAACTGTTGTCACAAGCCCCAATAACTTTGCAGCATCATTAAAACAATTAGCAATGAATTTAATATCAACACGCATTATTACCGATCAGGTAGAGGCACTTATTAATTTTTACGAACAGGTAACAGGCTTAACCGCCTCCAGGTACACGCCCGATTTCGCCGAACTGAAAACCAAAACCGCAACTTTGGCCATTGGCAGCACCCGTACTTTACAGTTTTTTGGTGGTAACCATGTGGCGCAGCCTGCACAGAACCGCAGTGTGATTATCGAATTTCGGGTTGATGATGTACAGCAATGCTTCGATCAGCTCGCTGCTTCCTTAAAAGGTGCCATCGTACAAGAACCCACCATCATGCCCTGGGGCAATCAATCTTTATTATTAAGAGATCCCGATGGCAACCTGGTGAACCTTTTTACACCAGTTACACCCGAAGCTATAGAGAAGTTTAACGGTAATTAACAGGCTGAGAATAATCGTCATTGAGAAAAACCTTTTTCAGCCGACAGCCTGTTCCGACCTCGGGAAAGCAATCTTTCATCATCTCGACCGCAGCGGAGAGATCTTTTAACATTGTAAAAAGATTTCTCCATTTCACTGCGTTCCAGTCGAAATGACGCCCAATTTTAGAAATCTTTCATTGATAGATAAAACATGGATCATATTAACGTACATTTTTAATTTTTAACACAAAGGCACAGAGAAAACGGAATACTTAAGCCCTTATCATCTTGAGGCCAGGAATTTTTTAGAAAAAAGTTTGGATTGAGGGTTACAGTTTGAGGTATCGTCATCTCGACCGCAGTGGAGAGATCTTTAACATCGTTCAAAGATTTCTCTCCCGAACATTCCTATCGTGTGGACACATCTCTGTTAATTTAATTTTTTTTTAGCGTGGTTGCCTAGGTCGATCGTCATGCTGAATTTATTTCAGCATCTTTCCTGCTATTAAGAGACCCCTGATTCTAAAAAAAAAATCAAGTTTCGAAACAAATATTTATTTATTTTTCCGCTCTTTGCCGCGGGGCATGGTACTTTGGAGCGCCAAAGTACCCAAAGCGCTTTGTCAATCCGGCAATGTGGCTCGTCACCACCCCGTGCTCATCAAAAAAACAGCAGCACTTTGTTTTGTGTTCAATTCTCATGACTCAGCGCTTATGAACACAAAACCACTGCGTTTAAGGTTTGGTAGTGCTATTTGTTCTATTCTGCATCTGTTTTTTTGATTTCCCGCCACTTGGGATTGACGGGCGTTCTTCGGTAAAACCTGTGTATTATTAAAGCAGGTCAGCATAACGCCTAAAAACCCGCACATTAAAGATGTGTCCACACGATAGGAAAAAGTCGGGGCGGACTCTCGTTCCTCCTCCCAATGACGGCCTTTCCGTAGGAATCTGTTAATGCTAGAGAATTAATACGGCAGAGCTCTTTGTACCAGAGTTTAAATCTGGTTGCTTTGGAAGAATAACCGCTAAATATTTTCCATCACCAGACTAAATAACCAAACTAACCTGCTTAAATAGCTAAAGATATTTAAAGTATTTTTGACGTTGATCCGTCTTCACTATCACAATCCTCTTTGGTGTTACTATAGGCATTAAAAAAGGAAATAATCCCAACGATCAACATCAAAATAATGGCAAGAAAACAGTTAAACAGCGGAAATGCACCTGGCGTTGAATTAGCAAAAGCAAAAATAACCAGAGAAAGTTTGGGCAACGTTGCCCGCTTGCTTACTTATTTAAAACCCTATCGTGGTAAATTTATTGCTGCGCTGTGTTTTCTATTCCTGTCCAGTTTGGTCGGGCTGGCCTTTCCATCTTTTATCGGTGCCTTAATTGATACGGCACAGGGCAAACACACCAACAATTACCTGCCAGGCACCATACAGGGCATTTTAATGTTAGCTTTTGCCGTATTAGCATTACAGGCAGTAGTGTCTTATTTTAGAATATTATGGTTTGTCAATGTAGCCGAACGTTCCCTGGCCGACATCAGGCGCGACACCTACTTCAAGTTGATCACCCTGCCTATGAATTTCTTCTCGAACCGCAGGGTAGGCGAACTGAACAGCAGGATCTCTGCCGATCTTTCACAGGTTCAGGACACTTTAACCACGACCATTGCAGAGCTGTTGCGGCAGCTGGTGCTGTTTGTAGGCGGTGTCGTTTTTATGGCCATTATATCGAAAAAGCTCGTTTTTGCCCTGCTTTTGGTCTTACCCGTGATGATTGTCTTTGCGGTGCTGTTTGGCCGTTTTATCAAAAAGATTTCGCGCCAGGCGCAGGATAAAATGGCAGAATCAAACAGTATAGTCGAAGAAACCTTATCGGGTATTGCCAATGTAAAAGCATTCGTAAACGAGGCATTCGAGGCCACACGTTACCGGAATACCATCCGCGAGGTAGCAGATATTGCCATCAGGGGCGCAAAATTCAGGGGCATGTTTGTTTCCTTTATAGTGCTGTGCGTTTTTGGTGGTGTACTGGCGGTAATCGGCTATGGCTGTGTGCTGGTTAGTCACCATGAAATAACCTTTGGCGAACTTTTAAAGTTTTCATTATATGCGATGTTCCTCGGCAGTTCTCTGGGCAGTTTTCCCGAACTTTTTGCCAACCTGCAAAAGGCTGTTGGGGCCAGCGAAAGGGTACTGGAAATACTGGGAGAGCAGGGCGAAGCCGTTTCCATAAACGAAAAGGATCAGGTGACGAGCCAAAGAATAGTGGGGAATCTTGCTTTTAACCAGGTCAATTTTGCCTATCCTTCACGGCCGGAAGCAGCGGTATTAAGCCAGGTATCTTTCGAGGCCAAAGCCGGACAAAAAATAGCCATAGTAGGTCCGAGTGGCTCAGGCAAATCAACCACAGCAGGATTGATACTGCAGTTTTACCATCCGCAAAGCGGCGAAATCCTGTTCGATGGCAAACCAGCCGCTGCCTATTCGCTTACGGATATCAGGAACCAGATCGCCATTGTTCCGCAGGATGTAATGTTATTTGGCGGAACGATATTGGAAAATATTGCTTACGGCAAGTTAACGGCTACAAAAGCAGAAATTATACAGGCCGCTAAACGGGCAAATGCACATGATTTTATCAGCGCATTTCCGGAAGGTTACGAAACCATAGTAGGAGAGCGCGGGGTAAAACTATCTGGCGGACAGCGCCAGCGCATTGCCATCGCCCGGGCACTATTAAAAAACCCGTCAATATTAATTTTAGACGAAGCCACTTCTTCGCTCGACTCGGAATCGGAACGCCTGGTACAAGAAGCCCTGGAAGAATTAATGAGCGGTCGCACTTCTATCATTATCGCACACCGTTTATCCACCATTCGTGAAGCAGACCGGATCCTGGTGATGGAAAAGGGGCAAATTATTGAATCCGGTACACATCAGGAACTCATCAAAAGTGAACAAGGGCTGTATAAGTACCTAAGCGGTTTGCAGTTTGAGGTGTAGCAGTAAAAGCTAGAAACAAAAATGGGAAAGAATTCGATTTATTTAGTCTTTCTCATCTTGTGATCACGCTGGGATGTGAACCTTGTTCATTTTTCGGCGTTTAATGGCTATCTGGAAGGTTTTTAGAAGCGACTTACCAAATTGCTCGCCTTTCGTTTTGATACGTTTTAGTTGCAATTGCTATAGTGTAAATATAGTATTTCTCTTTAAAATTTAAAAGTAATTTACATTACTAATTCCCTGGCGGTTCGACTCCGGCACTGGGCACTAAGCCATAGAAATCACTTTTCAAAGTTTTTTCCCAGGCTTTTTGTATTGTCTAATTTAATCTGATATATTAGCTGGGCTGCCGTGTTAGCAGAACTGCTTCGGCATTTATTTTTGGTAATCTACAAAATTCAAACAAGTCATAAATTGCTATTGAATATCTGCAAGGTAGCCCCTTAATGAATAAATGAAATTAACCATCTATTATTTTCTAGTTTTTATCTGTTGAATCAAATTAGAATATTGAAATTTAGGTGACTCAGGTACCTCGAGCCAATCAAATTGTAGATCAAATTGTTCCTCCCAAAGCGATAAACCAATACATGCAATATCCCAGCAAATATGTTCATCATCAATATTAATTGATTCGAGTGCATTGGTTATTCTGTCTTCAACATTTGGATGTCTAACCCCGGTCGTATTCGCACTGAAATAAAGCATTGATAGCAACCCAACGATTATTCCAACTTTCACGAAAATATCGCCCATAACTGGGGCACCTTTCAGGGTATGGCTTATGGCCTCCTCATCAGCTTCAATTTCGAAATTTAGATAATGAGAATTTGGCGTATCCGCTTCAAGTTGATCTATGTGTTTTTCTAAATGTGTGAGTTCATGAGGGGAAAATGATGGAGATAGATCCGCAACTTACTGCGAGGATGAATTTCATCGCCTCAGTGTAACAAATATTGGATTGCTCAATGTAATTTCTTTTTTCTGCTAAATATTTTTCAGGATTTGGCAAATTATCCTTATCCCAAACAGAATAAAATGCAATCAGGGATTTTCCATATGCAAAGAGTTCTCTTGCTTTAGCGATTTCATCTTCATTTATTTTATAAACTTCCTTCTTTTCTTTTTTATTAATTTTAGGATAATCAATAGTTTCAATGTATAGCGTGTAAGATATACACCATAAATAGGACAAAAATGACTCATGTAGCATAATCTGCCTATTTTCCGCATTTACCCGAGGTGAATTAATTCGATGATCTTGCTTTATTGATTCTTGAGCGTAGGTCATATTAATTAGCGGATTCAGCTTACCTTTGTCTACCATAGCTTGAAGTTTGTCTTTAAAAGCTGGATATGTGTTTCCAAACATATAAACCAGCATATTTTGTAGAACTCTTATTGGTTGGGTTCCTTCATGATGATCCTTTTTTTGATCTATAACCCCTTGTTGTTGCCCGACCCAACTTTCTCTAAGTTCTTTCTTTTCTTGCTCCGAAATCCTTTAAGATTTTCATAATTTGTTCTAATTCTTTATCATGGCCCATATTTTTTAAATTATTTTAAATTCTAAAATACAGATTTAATGCAGTCAATTTTACTATAAATTTTGATACAGCCTTTACGCATAATAATTCGATAATTAGTATTATTTTATTGTGAAAAATTAAACCTGATAATTGCTATTGCTTTTTACTTGATTAGGAAACACTGTCGTATTTTTAATATATTTATATTTTAAAAATAACTAACACTCTCAATAAATGGCTAAAATCAATGTGAAAAATGTAGTTTTGCCTCATAGTCAGGCGAAGCTGGATTTGTATAGGGATTATTTAAATGAGTACCTACCTGTCTTAATTAATTCGAAATTTGTTGAAAAAATTAATATCTACGACGTATTCTGTGGTGCTGGAATTTATGACGATGGAAAGCCAGGTAGCCCGTTGATTGCAGCACGGTGTATTAATGAAAACATAGTGCTTTTTGAAAGTAAAGGGGTTGAACCAACTCCGATTTCATTAACGGTAAATGATTTAGATATTGATAAATCACAATTTGTTGGGCAGCTATTAGAAGATCTTGAGGATGAAAACTTCACCACTAGATCTTTCAATTTGACTGCTGGTAAAATGTTTCAGTTTGTAAAAGAAGAAACAAATACATTTCCTAAAAAACACAGAAACTTAGCTTTTGTTGACCCTTATGGTTATTCAGATATCACTAAAGATAACCTTGAGGGATTAATTTCAAATAGAAGAACTGAGGTTATATTGTTTTTGCCAGTTTCTAATCTCTATCGTTTTTCAGAGATTGCAAAAAATGATGTTGATTCGAAATGTTATGATCATTTGCGAAGATTTATTTTTGAGTTTTTTCCTGAAAATTCTAAAATTCGATCTTCTAATGCTGATAACATATATGATTACATTAACGAGATTAGATTAGCATTTAGTTTTAATGACACATTTTATAGCTCCTCATATTACATTAAAAGAGATCATGTAAATCACTACGCTTTATTTTTCATAGGTCCACATATCTATGGATTAGAAAAATTTTTACAAGCTAAGTGGAAAAACGATTCCCTTGGACAAGGTTTCAATATAAAATATTCAATGCCTTCCTTGTTTGAAAGTGAACTTCAAGAGGTTGATACTTTTAATACTAAAACTAAACTTGAAGCGATCCTAAAGCTACACATAAAAGAGAATCCATATATCAATAATACTGATTTATACGTTTTTATCTTAAAAAACCAGTTTTTGCCGAAAGACGCTGTTTCGATTCTTACCAATTGGAAGAAAGATTCTCTTTTGACGATATATAATGAAAGCTTAGATTTGTTACCAGATACAAGGCATTTCTTTTTAACCTACACTAATTTCAAAGAAAAAACCAATGTATTAAAATTAAAATTTAAATAAAATGGCGCAATCAAATATTGAATGGACTGAATTAACTTGGAACCCAGTAACAGGCTGCACTAAGGTAAGTCCTGGATGCAAGTTCTGTTACGCAGAATCTATGACAAAGCGATTGACCGCAATGGGCGTAGAAAAGTATAAAGATGGATTCAAAATTAGAATTCATCCAGATACTTTAAATATTCCTTTTAGTTGGAAAAAATCGAAAATTGTATTTGTTAATTCGATGAGTGATTTATTTCACCCAGATGTGCCGATAGATTTTATAAAAGCGGTTTTTTCTGTGATGAATCATACACCTCAACATATATATCAGGTCTTGACTAAAAGGTCCGAAAGGCTAGCAGAAATTTCAAATTTGTTAAATTGGACTCCAAATATATGGATGGGAGTATCGGTCGAAAACGAGGATTATACCTACCGTATAGATGATCTTTCTACAACTGGAGCAAAAGTAAAGTTTTTGTCGATTGAACCACTTATTGGTCCAGTAATCACATTAAATTTAGGGAGCATAGATTGGGTAATTGTAGGTGGGGAATCAGGACATAAAGCTAGGCCTTTAGAAAAAAAATGGATTGACTTTGTGAAGAATCGTTGTGAAGAAAATAACGTGGCATTCTTTTTCAAACAATGGGGTAGACCAAAATTTAACGCTAATCAAAATGACCCAACAATTGATGCTAAACATCCTCAACATGCAAAAGGAGGGTGCGAATTAGATGGCGAAGTATTTAGAAATATGCCTGAACATGCAGCGTAGCGCTGTCAGAATTTTTTCTTTCTTACTGAAATGTTCCTAAACCAAGCCAAATTGGTTCAACTTAGTGTTGTTGAAATGCTCCAGTTGAAGGGGCGTAGAAATATTTGCTTACAGTTCCACAACAGCAATAATATTCCACCTATAAGTATAATGGTTTTTCGAATTTCCCTATTGGGAATTAAGTTTTGACGGCTCTTGCATATCCAAAAATTAAAATTGAATAAAAAAGAATGCCAGCTAAACATTAACCGATGGTTAATGGATACTGTTAAAACCTTATCCTCCGAAGCAGATTGCAAATGAAAGATTTTTATTAATCATCCAAAGAGCATTTTTTCTTAGCGATTTTTTTTCGCGCTTTTAGCAAGTACTCACTCCACATTTTTAGGACCTCTTTTTATGTTAGATGCAATAACATGGAGTGATCGTGATCATGTTGATCAACATACTTATGTAGTATTATACCTTACATTTTTTTTTAATATTCTTCCTAAAATCCCCTCTGTCCGTAGAGTTAAGCGCAGCGTCTCTACGGATATAAGAATAAAAAAGAGAAGTCGATGAAATTCTAAATCCTCGTGAAACTTTCGAGGAATGGATGGCCAAACAGAAAAGCCCACAACAAGTTGAAGATGTCTACGGAAAAGGTTTGGCGGTAGCCTGGTTTCGTTTGGCCCTTCGTTCAGTTGGCACTGAAAATAAAGTTCTAATTACCATCTTTTAAACGCTCACTGATCAGCCATGTAGCCTCGAACAGTTTGACCAATTGTTCGTAAACTGTGATTACTTCAGATTTGGAAAGGCTTTCTTCCATGAAGGAGCTGCTCAGCGCATTGTGAAGCCAGGTGTGCAGGATTTTTTTGTACCCGTCCAGTTTATAGAGCCTGAACATTTTCTTTAGTACAGATGAAGGCTTTACGATCTCCCGGATGCTCAGATTTTCAGGATAGTGCCGTAGCTTCTTCCTTTCCGTTTTGATGTACCATTTTGCGATATAAATTTCCTGTTTGTCATCGAAGTCAAGTCTGCCAAGCTTGTGGCGCTTTAAGAGCCAGGCGGCCTCTATCAGCTTTATGGTCAGTTCGTAATTGTAGACAAGGTAGTCTGGGCTACATTTTTTTTCTTCTACGGATTCAAGCGCTGCATCGTTTCGCCAGCGTTTCAGCATCTTCAAATGATTGGGCAACCAGGAGTAACTGAAAAAAACGTGTACCACTTTTATCGGATCGGTTATTTCATCGTTGTTAAGATAAACGATCCTGTTATCAGATGTTCTTTTTGTTTGCTTTTTCATTGGTCTATAATTTGTTTTTTATCGGTAATGAAGCTATCATGAGCAATATTCGTTTCTGTTTGAGAGCGTATGCTCATGATGGTTTCATAGTTTCAAATATTGGTTTGTAATATTTTTTCGATCTGTACATGATCAGCATTTTTTAAGGCTGCATAGTCTGATGCCGATTTGGCAAGCAGTTCTATTTTTTCGTTGCACATCCCCTTTGCCGACAAAAGAAAAGATGCGACCCGTTGATAAAGACGCTCCGCATCTTGCCGGGAAACTGTAAAATCATCTTTATAGCGTGAACCAGAATAGCTCTTTGCCATTATATCAAATAACCGCTCATCTTCGGAAGTAGAAAGGAAAAGTTGATAAGGGCGTTCAGAAAAGCAAGTGCACAAGCGGAGCAGGCGGTAAAGGTTATGAAATTCGGAACGGTAGGCGATATGAACCCTCACCAGACAGATACAAGTCTGTTCTACGGCCTGATGGAGCATAAAGGCACATATCCCAAACTGCTCCTTCTCCAGACATTCGGATGCGCACATCAGAAATCCATCAGCCAGCGGTATGTGATGTTCATAATGTTTGAGTGCCTTGATTGCACCCTTACCTGGGATATAAGAAGGTATCAGGTCACCATCCAATAGTCCATCCTTACTATAGAGCAGTTTTCCATAGGTAAGCACGCCGATAAAAAAGCGGCTGTTTTGCTGTACCGCCTCCATAACCGATTGCCTGCCATGGGAGATCACCGTAATCGTTCCATGCTGATAATAGCTGTTGGCGAAATCCTGCATTTCATAATCTATTCGGGTTGCCGTTTCGGTAACTACCAATAGGCAATAGTCGCATTTAAAATGACTTTGATTGTCATTAAAGCAGCCCTGGGAATGATAAGTGTAGCTGTTCTGCGAAAAGCTGAAGATCTGAAGTGGTACGAACTTCTGTGCGAGCCGTTGGGTAAACTCCCTAAAATGGTAAGCATGATCGGCCTCTGGTAATAATTTTGGTTCCATATTGATCTCATTTAAGTTTCTTTCAAATGAGTCGTAGAAGTGGAAGGCACAAAATAAGGCGTGGAACCCACTTCCCGTCTTAGTGGCCCTGAGAAGCCTTGGATACGGAAAAGCAGGCCCACGCCTATGACGTGAGCACTACACTTACCTCTCGTATCCGTTTGAAATTTCTCAGGTTTCTAAGACGAGACTCGAAGTGCGAATGCTTCAATATTTTGTGAAGTAATCGCTAAAAATAATTCTTTATTATTTCATACCCAAACGTAATGAAAAGTCTAGACAAAAACAAACTATTAGTACTTTTAAATTTACTAATAGTTCTTTTTTATACATGAATAGTAATCTATTGACGACTTTAGTTATAAACCCACTAATATGGCTAATTGGAAGAACAACAATAATAGTCCCGAAAAAGACCTTTCGTCAATAGGCGCAATGTTTGAAACCAACAAGATTAAAAAGATGTATGATATTTCCGAATTATACCCAACTAAGATCATCAAACTTTTAGGTATCAATTCAGAAAGATATTCTGTAAAACTGGCCGATCCAGAGAAATTTACAGTTTCTGAAATCTTGCGCTTGGCTTATATTTTAAATATCGATCCTAATTTAATCATCAATGTGATACAGGTTGAAACAGAAAAGAAGATAATTAGCAAGATTGGGTTGAATAAGGCCAAGCACACGAAATGAGCAAATTCTTTAATAATAAATGGATATTAACTATCTAACCATTGACGCCACCAATCCTGCAGCTGCTGGTAACAAGATAATTGTGCATATCTGCAATGATATCGGCGGGTGGGGAAAAGGTTTTGTGATGGCAATCTCAAAATGCTGGAAAAACTACTTATTACAGCCTGTATATACTTATATGCCCAATTATAAAATTCCGCTCTATATATTTCTATGCTTGACCGTATTCCTATCTGGCTGCTCAAACAGCGGGAAAATCATTCAATACGAATATAAAGGAGTAGTGATCACCAGGGTAAACAACTATCCAGAAGATTATTTTTATTATGGAAAATTCGACAATACCAAAGACCTGCCCAAGGAGTATATCCTTTCCAAATTCAGTGGCTTTGACGGAATGATGTCTGCTTTCCTGATATTCAAAAAAGATAAAACCGTAGAGGTTATCCCTGTAGCTGATGACTTCAGCGAAATAGGGAACAGCAAATCCTTGAAGCTAACCAACGAAATGGAAAACATCGACTTTATTCACTGGCGCGACAGCACTAAAAACAGCATGGATAGTATAATAGAAGTCTCAAATGTAGTGAAATTAGAGATCGAACTAAACAAAGCTGGACACTCCAAAGTGAAAGCCAAGTACTCTAACCAATAAAGCAATCGTATGGCTGCAGAATAATTAGCTATTATGAATTATAGACACCTTAATCACCATTGATAAAAGCAAAGAACAGATGATGACCAATTCAGAATTTATGACGTTATTTAAAAGCAAGGTTGACTCAGCCAGCCTGGATGTTCTTATAGATTTTGGTTTAGATATTTGTGAGCGACTACAACCAGAATATACATCGTTTTCGAAAAATCATAACTGGGGCGATCCTAATTTACTTAAAGAGTCCATAGAGTTTTGCCGTGTCGGTAAAGGAAATATGGTAAATTATTCAGATATTAAATCTTACCTCGATAAACTAGATCCAAATATCCCAGATATGGATGACTTTGGAGATTTTGATAGCAGCTATGCCCTGAACGCTTCTTGTGCGGTTTACGAGTTGCTTGAGTATCTATCAGATAAAGATAAGAGTCATATTTTTAATATCAGTACTTATATGACTGATACAATAGATTTCAAGCTGAGTGAAGCCGATGCAAATTTAACAAACGAAGAACTAGAGAACCATCCAGATATTGTTAATGAATGGCAGTATCAGCTAAGATGCTTGGATGTCCAAGTCAAGTGATAAATAATTTAACCTCTTTTAAAATGGCAGAAGAAGAATACGAAAAAATACTTTTCCAATTTCACAGTGATGTCCTTGATGAAGAAACCATCGAGACAATGTGGGCTGTAGTCATTGATAAAGAAAAAGGCCTTTACAAATTAGACAGTATTCCTTTTTATGCTCCGAACGTCGCGGCCAACGACATTATCTATGCAGAATTTGATGAAGATCAAGAACAGCTAACCTACAGACACACGGTAGAAGCGTCTGGTAATTCTACTGTTCAGGTTGTAATATTGGATTCTGGCACTGATACAAATGAAATTAGAGAAATGTTCGACTCACTTGGCTGTTCTAGCGAAAAGTACAGTGAAGGATATTTTGTCATTGATGTCCCAAGTAGTCTGAACTATTCAGCTGTACAAAATAAGCTAATAGAGCTGCAAAATGCTGGGATTCTCGATTATGCAGAGCCCTGTTTATCTAAAAAGCACGGGCTGGAGTAAATTATGAAAACCGAAATCGATATTTTATCTGATAGAGAAGCAGAAATTTGGGATTATGCCGGGTCTCAAAATGGAACGATGGACTTTGTAACCGAAAAACTTTCCGCAGAAGGAATATTCGACCGATATCGAAATATTCATAAATCTTATCTCGAACTCTATTTTCGCATTAATGACGAAACAATAAAGCTTGAAATCTTAAAGCGGCTGATATTTTTAAATTGGTATGCTCTGGTAGAGCCAAGTTGTTATACAGGAATTGAAAACCTTGACTATGCAACCGTATCTGAATCGTATTCCATCTTAAATCAATATTTAATCCATGGAAAAATCGATACTGAATTTAAGTGGATGTTGTCTTTTTATTCCAGTTGGGATTACACTATACTTCCATTTTCAGAAAATAAACTTGAAGCCTTAACTGCATTTGTAAAAGGGGTAGATACTTCCATTTTAAGCTGTCCTAAAAATCAGTTGCCAAAAGGAACAATGGATAACAGGGGACAGATGGGAATTTACTGGATAAGTATGTCAGTTGAAAAGAAAAATTAACGAATAGGCAATTCCCTAAAAGCAAAAAAACCCTGCCAATCGTGCGATTGCAGGGTTTTATATATTTTGATAGCCACTGGCTGATCATAGAGGGAAATGTATACCTCCTGATCTGTTTAAACTGTAGCGTTAAACTTTAGGTAAGCTGTAACCGTTGTGATACTGGGCCAACAGGTATTTGTCGTTGATCTGCTGGTCTGTAAACTGATGTTTAGCATGGTCCCATGATAATTTTTGTCCGCTTCTGAAGGCAAGATTTCCCATTTGGGCAACGGTAGCTACATGCGCAGCATCCTGTATGGAGCAGTTCAGTTCTTCTTTTTTTCTGGATCTCACAACACTAAAGAAATTGACCATATGATTGTCCAGTCCATTATCTGAAGATTTAACAAAGGGCTTGCTCACTTTATTGCCGCTTACCTTTTCTTCAATAACTTCCCAGCCTTGCCTGTTGAGGATCAGCGTGCCATTGTTACCGATATAGGCAATCCCATGGTTGCGGTTATAAGAGCCGTTATCGATGCCCATGGCAGAATCCCATACCATATTGAACTTGTCAAACTCATATAAGGTAGTGAGCGTATCAGGCGTTTCTTCATACAGATCGGGATAGGCGAAGCGGCCACCTAATGCGGATATGGTTTTTGGTACTGGTGAATTCATGCCCAGCAAGCCATAATCCAATAAATGCACGCCCCAGTCGGTCATTAAGCCACCGGCATAATCCCAGAACCAGCGGAAATTGAAGTGATATCTGCTGGCATTGAATGCTCTTTTATTCGCCGGCCCAAGCCACATGGCATAATCAACGCCTGCAGGAGGTAAGGTATCCGGCACTATGGGAGCAGGTTTCATCCAGCCCTGGTAACACCATACTTTTACCGTTCTGATATTTCCTAACTGGCCGCTCTTTACGAAATCGACAGCATCTTTAAAATGTTGCTGACTGCGCTGCCATTGACCTGCCTGCACAACCTTATTGTATTTTTCCTGCGCTTTGACCATGGTACTGCATTCGACAATAGAGTTGCCAACCGGCTTTTCAACATATACATCTTTACCTGCCTGTACTGCATGAATCATCATCAGGGCATGCCAGTGATCGGGTGTGCCGATAATTACGGCGTCGACATCTTTATTATCGAGCAGCGCACCATAATCTTTATATCTTTTTACTTTTGCGGCGTCAACATTCATCGACTTTAATTCGGCCATCCTTTCATCAAGCACGTTGGCATCACTGTCGCACAGGGCGGTGAGGTTTACGCCCGGTACTTTGAGGGCCGCTTTGAGGTCGGACCATCCCATGCCTTTGATTCCTATTACACCAATATTGATTTGGTCGTTTGCGCCAATAGTCTTACTGAAAAGGGCATAGGCAGGATTGTCTAAAGCAGAAAGCAGGGCAGTGGTTCCTACTGCAGTTGCAGCGTAGTTGAGGAAATTTCTACGGTTTAACATTTAATTTAGGTTAGATTTATACTGAAAGTAAATTACAAAATAATTAGTGGAGCATCCAGGATATGGGTAAAATTAATAAGAATGTTACCCATATCTGTGTTATCATAAAGGCAATTCAGCCCGAGATGCTGTCATGTTGAGCTTGTCGAAACACCTTAAAGAATATTTAAATAGGTCCTTCGACTACTTGTCCCGATTCTTCGGGAGGCTCAGGATGACAAATTTATGATACAACCTATTAATCGTATCTGTCGATAGTTTGAACGGACGTAGGCGATATCGGCCCTGAGCCTTTTACAAATCGAACCCAGGCCGGCGCTTCTATTCGAATCCCAGCCGGAATAAAACAAAAAAACCTCACATTTCTGTGAGGTTTCTTGTGATCCCGCTGGGATTCGAACCCAGGACCACTACATTAAAAGTGTAATGCTCTACCAGCTGAGCTACGGAATCTACTTTGTTTAAAAACGTTATCCGTTTCCTTTAAAGTGGTGCAAATATAGGGTTATGGAGTGTTTCCTGCAAATAAAAAATTGCGAAACGTGTTAGTGTATTGATTTATAGGCGAATTAATTATTTAGCTTCTCTTTTTTAAACTTAATTGATATTTTTATCGCACCCAATTTAATCTCCATCATGTATAGATTTCTTTCTGCTTTGTTTTTTTTGCCGCTGCTCTTCATACTTTCTTGTCAATCTAATCATGCTAAAGAAGAAGAAAAGGCTAAACACAGACAAGATTCTTTAGCCTCATGCGAAAAAAATATGCCTAGCCGGTTTGGTGCGGTAAAAGATTCTTCAAGTTTCGCCTCCAATAGTAAAGTGAGTCATGAAGGCATGATTTTAATTCCAGCAGGCGAATTTGCAATGGGCGCTTCTGATAAAGAAGGTAGAGATGATGAATACCCTCAACATCAGGTTAAAGTTTCTTCTTTCTGGATGGATGCTACCGAAGTAACCAATGCCAGTTTTAAAAAGTTTGTTGATGCTACCGGATATATGACTACGGCCGAGCGCAAACCAGATTGGGAAGAAATGAAAAAACAGCTTCCGGCAGGTACACCAAAACCACCTGATAGTGTTTTTGTTGCAGCGTCTTTAGTTTTCTATCAGCCTAAAAGTGTTACCACTTTAAATGATGCCTCGCAATGGTGGCGCTGGGTTAAAGGCGCCAATTGGAAACATCCACATGGCCCTAACAGCGATATCAATGGAAAAGAAAACTTCCCGGTTGTACATGTATCCTGGGATGACGCCATGGCCTATTGTAAATGGTCGGGTAAACGTTTACCCACAGAAGCAGAGTGGGAGCATGCGGCAAGAGGTGCACTGAAAAATGAAAAATATCCATGGGGGAATGAAGATATAGAGAAAGGCAAAGTAAAGGCCAATACCTGGCAGGGGAGCTTTCCGGTTAAAAATACCAATTGGGATGGTTTTAATGGTTTAGCTGCAGTGAAAAAATTTAAGCCGAATGGTTACGGGCTTTACGATATGGCGGGCAACGTGTGGGAGTGGTGCAGCGATTGGTACCGACCAGATTATTATAGCACGCTTTCAGGGTTGAGCAATAACCCTAAAGGCCCGTCAGATAGCTACGATCCCATGGAACCAACTGTACCTAAAAAGGTGGTAAGGGGCGGTTCTTTTATGTGTAACGCTTCTTATTGTAAAGGTTACCGGGTAACCTCCAGGATGAAAACTTCTGTTGATACCGGCTTAGAACATACCGGTTTTAGGTGCGTGAGCACCAATTAAAGCCCTTTTTAGTTAAAATTAAAATCACGCAAACGTTTGACCCATATTTTATCAGATATTATTGTTTAGTTTGGTCCGAACAAATTAAACTGAACCAAACTTTATGCAACAAACAACAAAACCAGGTCAAACGCAAGGGCCGAAACCACTTATTATTATCTGTGCCCTATTCTTTATTTTTGGCTTTGTAACCTGGGCAAACGGAACCTTAATTCCTTTCTTTAAATTATCTTTCGGCTTATCAAATTTACAGGCATTCTTTGTAACCTTTGCATCATACATGGCTTACTTCTTTTTAGCGCTGCCATCATCGTGGATACTGAAGAAAGTTGGTTTTAAAAATGGAATTGTTTTAGGTTTGGTAATTTTAGGCCTGGGTTCATTGATATTTATACCGGCAGCCCAAACCAGAACCTTTGGATTGTTTTTAACCGGCATTTTTGTTCAGGGGGCGGCATTGGCTTTGCTACAAACGGCATCAAATCCTTACTTAACCATTATTGGCCCAATTGAAAGTGCTGCAAAACGGATCAGTATTGCAGGTATCTGTAATAAGTTTGCCGGAATGATAGTGCCTTTGATAATGGGCAGTCTGTTTTTGAAAAACGCTTCAGAAGTGGAGAAACAGATCAAAGCGGCTACCGGCGCTGTTCACGAGCAGTTATTAAATGATGTTTTAGGCCGTGTAAATATGCCGTACATTGTTTTAGCAATCGTTTTCTGCCTTTTTGCCATTTTTATTAAATTCACTAACCTTCCTGAAGTTGAGGTAGAAGAAGATGTGATCGACGAAAGCAAAGGAGAAGTGGTAAAACATACAAGCATCTTTCAGTTTCCACACTTATTCCTGGGCGCACTTTGTATTTTTGTTTATGTAGGCGCAGAGGTTATGGCGGGTGATATTATTGGCATTTATGGTCGCGAGTTAGGCATTAGCGCAGAGATTAGTGGGAAATTAACCTCCATTACCCTTTTTAGTATGTTAATTGGTTATATCATTGGCATCATTACCATTCCAAAATACATCTCTCAACAAAAAGCCCTTAGAATTTGTGCTATTTTAGGGATCATATTTACCATTTTATCTTTTGCCATTTCGAGTTGGTTTGCTGTAATTTTTGTTGCCTTATTGGGTTTAGCCAATTCACTCATGTGGCCGGCAATTTTCCCGCTGGGGATTAGTCACCTGGGTAAATTCACCAAAATCGGTTCGGCTATTATGATTATGGGTATTGCAGGCGGGGCTTTAATGCCATTATTGTACGCTTTCTTAAATGAAAAATTACATGTTAACTTTCAAATGGCCTATCTTTTAACGGTATTACCTTGTTACTTATATATTCTCTTTTTTGCCATAAAAGGCCACAAAGCAGGATTGAATTTGAAATAACCAAAACCAAATAAATTTTATGATTAAGCCCGATCTTTAATTAGATTGGGCTTTCTTTTGCGATTAATTTTCAGTTATTTTGGCAAAATTATAAACGAGGTTGAATCTTGATATTCAATACTCAAATCTTGATACTTATATCACAATACTCATATCTCAATAATGAACAAAGCTATTTTTCTCGACCGCGATGGTGTACTTAATCACGAAATATACGATTACATCTGCCGTGTTGAAGATTTTGAAATATTAGAATACCAGATCCCCGTATTAAAAAAACTATTCGACGAAGGTTATCTGCTGATCGTGATTACCAACCAAGGTGGCATTGCTTTAAAGCGCTATACAGAAGAAGAATTGGGTACCATGCACCAGCTATTGAAAAATGCTTTTGTAGCTAAAGGAGCTGATATTAAAGCTTTTTACTACTGTCCGCACCACCCAACCGTTGGCGGCGAATGCAAATGCAGAAAACCAGCATCGGGAATGATTTTAGATGCCATTGCTCTGTACGATATTGACCCGGCGCAATCTATTATGATCGGCGATAAGCCCAGAGATGTGGAAGCGGCAAATGGGGCAGGGGTAAAGGGCATCCTGATCGAACCAGATGAGCAGATTAGTTACGAGAAAATAAAGGAAGTCCTTAGTCGTGAGTCTTTAGTCTAGAGCTCCTTTTAGGGTGCATAAAAAGTTCTAAGTCCAGAGTTACATTGATTTATGGATCAAGACTATTAACCAAGGCATTATCATTTGGGCGTTTTAACACGCTGTACACTATATCTTTTTGGCTGTCCTTCGACTACGATTTAAAATCGGTCGTCATCTCGACTGAAGCGCAACGAAACGGAGAGATCTATCCAGGCAGATTTCTCGACTGCGCTGCACTCCGCTCGAAATGACGATAGTTTGAGGGAGCTATCTCCTTTAACTTCTCAGCCATTCATATTGATTTTTATACAACTAATTACCACTCAGGATGACAGCCAAAAAGGATGCCGTTTCCATCGTTAACGCAGCATAACGCGATGACTTGCAAAGTTTAGAAAGGGAAGGAGCGGATAAAACTTAGTCAGCCCTAGCCTGCGGATTTCGATTACGCTTTCTTTACTAAACTTGCGCATCCAAATCAACAACAGCTTTATTTAACTGATAATAAGCGTTTACATACAACAGTTACAAATCTATCATCAACCCTCCCTTGTATTTAAAAATTCTAACCGCTATCATTTACAGACTTCAATAAAAAGCGTCGTCATCTCGACAGAAGCGCAGCGAAACGGAGAGATCTATCTAGGCAGATTTCTCGACTGCGTTGCACTCCGCTCGAAATGACGATAGTTTGAGGAAGCTATCTCCTTTAACTTCTCAGCCATTCATATTGATTTTTATACAACTAATTACCCCTCAGGATGACAGCCAAAAAGGATGCCGTTTCCATCGTTAACGCAGCATAACGCGATGACTTGCAAAGTTTAGAAAGGGAAGGAGCGGATAAAACTTAGTCAGCCCTAGCCTGCGGATTTCGATTACGCTTTCTTTACTAAACTTGCGCATCCCAATCAACGACAGCTTTATTTAACTGATAATAAGCGTTTACATACAACAGTTACAAATCTATCATCAACCCTCCCTTGTATTTAAAAATTCTAACCGCTATCATTGACAGACTTCGATAAAAAGTGTCGTCACATCGACTGAAGCGCAGCGAAACGGAGAGATCTATCTAGGCAGATTTCTCGACTGCGTTGCACTCCGCTCGAAATGACGATAGTTTGAGGGAGCTATCTCCTTTAACTTCTCAGCCATTCATATTGATTTTTATACAACTAATTACCCCTCAGGATGATAGCCAAAAAGGATGCCGTTTCCATCGTTAACGCATAATTCATTTTACGGAATTCCGAACTGGAAAAAGAACTTTTATTACTGCCACCTAGACCTGATTGAAATGGCATTCCGGTATCCGACTAATTTGTCTTTATCGAAAATTCACCGGAATATAATGGAAAGCAGGACTACAGGTACCTACGAGCACTGTTTTTGCGCTCCAAAAAAGAAATTTCGCAATGAATACGAAGTTTAGAAAGGGAAGGAGCGGATGAATAACTTCGTAAGTCAGAAGCTTCTGAAATTCTAATACGCTTTTCCCACCTCATACTTACAAAATCCTACAACGTCCAAACCCTTTGAGATTTCGTAAGATGCCCACAAACAAAAAATCCTAAGTCTTAAACCGGAAACCCGACTCAAGACTTAGGACTAAAGACTTTCGACTTATTTTATTCTATTTCCCGGCTGCTTTAGCGTGGTCAGCTAAAAATGTAGCTAAACCGCTATCGGTTAACGGGTGTTTTAATAAACCAACAATTGCAGCTAATGGTGCAGTAATTACATCAGCACCTAATTTAGCACAGTTTACAATGTGCAATGGTCCACGGATGGATGCCGCTAAAATCTGAGTTTCGTAACCGTAGTTATCAAAAATAGTTCTGATATCTTCAATTAAAGACAAACCATCGCTAGAAATATCATCTAAACGACCTAAAAATGGAGAAACGTAAGTAGCTCCTGCTTTGGCAGCCAATAAAGCCTGTCCGGCAGAGAAAATTAAAGTACAGTTTGTTTTAATTCCTTTTGAAGAGAAATATTTAATGGCTTTAACGCCATCTTTAATCATTGGAACTTTTACTACGATTTTCGGGTTTAAGGCCGCTAAAGCTTCACCTTCTTTAATAATCTCATCGAAAGTGGTTGCAATTACTTCAGCACTTACGTTATCATCAACGATATCGCAAATCGCTTTATAATGGTTAATTACATTTTGCTCACCTGTAATACCTTCTTTAGCCATTAAGCTAGGGTTGGTGGTTACGCCATCTAAAACGCCTAAGTCTTGCGCCTCTTTGATTTGATCAAGATTTGCTGTGTCAATAAAAAATTTCATGGTTATAAATTCTTAAATATTTGAGTTTCTATGATTGAACCCTGAAGAATTTAATTCCCCCTTCAGGGGATTAAGGGAAAAGAAAAAAAGGGCAAGCACCTTCTATCGCACCGCTACAACCTTCTACCCTTGCTGTGTTCCCACCCTGGGGGAGTTCAAAGGGAGCTGGTCGTAAAAGACTTGCCCGGCCACAAAGGTAGAAAAAGAAGTTGTTCCGCGAAATGCATTTTTGTATTTTTTTTTCTCTTTTAGGCTATGTGGCTGATTAATAAATTAATAAAATTAAAATGTGTATTTTTAGATAATAGAAGGAAATACAAGATGAGCAATATTTCGAGCACAATATTTATATATAAATAAAATATTCATAAATAAATCAATAAATAAAACGTTTTAGGCTGGATTTTAGCGGAAAAAGTGAATTTATTGTATAATATTACCATTATAAATTTGATAAATATTTATCGCTATTATTATCATTTTTTTAATTAAAATGCTTTAAATTACTTAAGGACTAAAATTTTTCTAAAAAGCGTGTCAACTCTGTAATTTAAAATTTGTTTTTCGTATCTTAGTGTTTCCTATACACTAACAACTAACGAGCAAAGAATGGAACCAAACAGTGGATTGTACGATGCGCAATTTGAACACGATGCCTGCGGTATTGGGTTCGTTGCACATGTGAAAGGGCGAAAATCGCATCAAATCATCTCTGATGCACTTACTATTTTAGAGAATCTAGATCATAGAGGGGCATGTGGAGCAGAACCAAATACAGGCGATGGTGCAGGTATTATGATTCAGATTCCTCACGAATTTTTTTATGACGAATGTTTAAAAGCTGGCTTTAGCCTGCCTGAAACCAATAATTATGGTGTAGGTATGTTATTTATGCCAAAGGATATCAGATCAAGAGAAGAGTGCAGAGAATTGATTTACCGTGCCGCCGAAAAACTAGGCCTGGAAATTCTAGGTTTTAGAAAAGTTGATGTTGATACAACAGATATTGGCAATATGGCCCTTTCTGTTGAACCAGAAATTGAGCAGGTATTTATTGCCCGTCCGTATGCGGTAGCGCCAGGCGCAGATTTCGAACGTAAACTTTATATTTTTAAAAACTACCTGATTAAACTGATCGTAAACACCGTTCACGGTGGTAAAGATTTTTATATTGTTTCGCTTTCAGCGCAAACCATTATATATAAAGGTCAGCTTACTTCATTACAGGTCCGTACCTATTTTACCGATCTTACCGATAAGCGCATGGTTTCTGCTTTAGGTTTAGTTCACTCCCGTTTTGCTACCAATACTTTCCCTTCATGGCGGTTAGCCCAACCATTCCGCTTTATTGCACATAATGGTGAGATTAACACCTTGCAAGGAAATTTAAACTGGTTTAGAGCAGGCGTTAAGTCTTTTGCTTCTGCTTACTTTACACCTGAAGAACTGGATATGTTACTGCCTGTTATTGATGAAACCAATTCAGATTCAGGCTGTTTAGATAATGTTATTGAATTGTTACTTCACGCTGGAAGAACCCTGCCTCATGTATTAATGATGTTGGTGCCAGAGGCATGGGATGGTAACGAAGATATGGATCCTGTTAAAAGGGCATTCTACGAATTCCATGCGACTTTGATGGAACCATGGGATGGACCTGCAGCGATTGCTTTTACCGATGGTAAATTAATTGGTGCTACTTTAGATCGTAACGGTCTTCGTCCTTCCCGTTATGCCATTACTTCTGATGACCGTGTTATTATGGGTTCAGAGGCTGGTGCATTAGCCATCGATCAAAGTACAGTAATCGAAAAAGGCCGTTTAACGCCTGGTAAAATGTTCGTTGTTGATATGGAGCAAGGCAGAATTATCAGCGATAACGAAATAAAAGAAGAAGTGTGTGGTAAAAGCCCTTATGCCGATTGGATTAATCAATATCAGATCCGTTTAGAGGAATTACCAGAGCCACGTGTAATGTTTACTGGCTTATCTACTGAATCTATTTTTAAATATCAACAGGTTTTTGGTTACAGCAGGGAAGATGTAGATCTTTTGCTCAAGCCAATGGCAATTGAAGGAAAAGAACCAATTGGTTCAATGGGTACTGATACGCCATTAGCTATTTTATCAAAACGTCCTCAGCACTTATCATCTTATTTTAAGCAGTTATTTGCACAGGTAACCAACCCGCCAATTGATCCGATCAGGGAGAAAGTAGTGATGAGTTTGGCCAGTTTTATGGGGAGCATGGGCAACTTGTTAGAAGAAACGCCAAAACAGGCACACTGTGTCGCCATTAAACATCCTATCTTAACCAATCAGGAATTAGAGAAATTAAGAAGTATTGATACAGGTGTTTTCCAGGCGAAAACATTACAAACTTATTTCAGAGCTGATGGCAAGCCAGGCGCTATGGCAAAAGCCTTAGACCGTTTGTGCCGTTATGCCGTTGATGCGGTTGAAGATGGTTTCCAGGTAATTGTATTAACCGATAGGGCTATTGACTCTGAGCATGCGGCAATGCCTTCTTTATTGGCCGTTTCTGCTGTACACCATCACTTAATCCGCAAAGGATACCGTGGTGCTGTTGGTATTGTGATAGAGGCTGGTGATATCTGGGAAGTACATCATTTCGCCACTTTATTAGGTTTTGGCGTTACAGCAATAAACCCTTACCTGGCTTTAGAAACCATTAATGAGTTTAAAGAAGAATCGGGTTTATCAGCAGAACAGCTGACTAAAAATTATATCTACGCGGTAAATAGCGGTTTACTTAAAATTTTCTCTAAAATGGGAATCTCTACCTTGCAGTCATACCAGGGTGCGCAGATTTTCGAAATTTTAGGTTTAAACAAACAAGTAGTGAACACTTACTTCACCGGAGCTGTTTCACGTATTGGCGGCTTAGGCCTGGATGAAATTGCAAAAGAAACTTTAATCAAACATCACCGCAGTTTTGGTCCGCTAACACTGACCGAAAACTTGCTGCCGGCAGGTGGAACTTATAAATTCCGTCGTAAAGGTGAAGCGCATTTGTTTAATCCGCAAACCATTCACTTGTTGCAAAATGCAACACGTAAAAACGATTACAATATTTTCAAACAATACTCTAAGTTGGTGAATGAGCAAACACAACAGGCTTACACCATCCGTGGATTGTTCGAATTTAACTATATCCGCCCATCAGTACCTTTAAATGAGGTAGAACCTACCGAGGCAATCTTAAAAAGATTTGCTACTGGTGCAATGTCGTTTGGTTCAATTTCTCACGAGGCACACTCTACTTTAGCTATTGCCATGAACCGTATCGGTGGAAAGAGCAATACCGGAGAGGGTGGTGAAGATGAAATGCGTTATACTAAATTGCCAAATGGTGAT
Organism: Pedobacter sp. W3I1; assembly: GCF_030816015.1. Lineage (NCBI taxonomy): Bacteria > Pseudomonadati > Bacteroidota > Sphingobacteriia > Sphingobacteriales > Sphingobacteriaceae > Pedobacter > Pedobacter sp. W3I1. The sequence continues at coordinate 3,295,274 of NZ_JAUSXN010000001.1, read as the reverse complement.
AGCATGCGTTCAGCGATTAAACAAGTGGCCTCTGCACGTTTTGGTGTAACGAGTTATTATTTAACCAATGCGGATGAGTTACAGATTAAAATGGCTCAGGGTGCTAAACCAGGAGAAGGTGGTCAGTTACCCGGACACAAAGTAGATGATTGGATTGCAAAAGTTCGTCACTCTACACCAGGGGTTGGTTTAATTTCTCCTCCGCCTCACCACGATATTTATTCGATCGAAGATTTAGCACAGTTAATTTTCGATTTAAAAAATGCTAACCGTGCCGCCAGGATCAATGTGAAATTGGTTTCTAAAGCTGGTGTGGGTACTATTGCAGCCGGTGTTGCCAAAGCACATGCCGATGTAATTTTAGTGTCTGGTTTTGATGGTGGAACGGGAGCATCTCCTTTAACATCTATCCAACACGCTGGTTTACCATGGGAGTTAGGTTTAGCAGAAGCACACCAAACTTTGGTTAAAAACAAACTGCGTAACCGTATCGTGTTACAAACAGATGGACAGCTTAAAACTGGTAGAGATATCGCTATTGCAGCATTATTAGGTGCCGAAGAATGGGGTGTTGCTACAGCAGCCCTGGTAACTTCGGGATGTATTATGATGCGTAAATGCCACTTAAATACTTGTCCGGTTGGTGTTGCAACACAAGATCCGGAATTAAGAAAACTCTTTACTGGTGATGCAGATCATGTGGTGAACTTATTTTATTTCCTTGCTGAAGAATTACGTGAGATTATGGCTGAATTAGGTTTCAGAACCATCCACGAAATGATAGGCCAGGCTGATATTTTAAAAGTACGCGAATTGCCAGCCGAAGACTGGAAATTGAAACACCTTGATTTATCAGCTGTATTATATAAAGCGGAAGAAAATGGTTTGCCTTTATTTAATACAGAAGGACAGGACCATGGTTTAGATCATGTTTTAGATCATCAGTTAATTGCCGCAGCACAACCTGCCATTGATCATAACGAACCGGTTTTTGCCAGCTTCAATGTGAAAAATACCGACCGTGCACTAGGTACCATGTTATCGAATGAAATATCGAAAGTTCATTTAGGAGCTGGTTTACCTCCAGATACGATCAACTTTAAGTTTGTAGGTTCTGCCGGACAGAGTTTCGGCGCTTTCAATACCCGTGGGGTAACATTATCACTGGAAGGTGAAGCGAACGATTACGTGGGTAAAGGATTATCAGGCGCTAGACTGGCTATTTATCCTTTCTCCAACTCAACCTTTGTCCCTGAGCAAAATATCATTATCGGTAACGTTGCCCTTTATGGCGCAACTTCTGGTGAGTTATTTGCCCGTGGTAAAGCAGGTGAGCGTTTCGCAGTACGCAACTCTGGTGCAACAGCTGTTGTTGAAGGAGTAGGCGATCACGGTTGTGAATACATGACAGGTGGTGAAGTGTTAATTCTTGGTGATACCGGAAGCAATTTCGCTGCTGGTATGAGTGGTGGTGTAGCCTGGGTTTATGATGCCAATGGAACTTTTGCACGTAAGTGCAACAAAGAAATGGTTGATTTAGATCCGCTGCAAGCTGAAGATGAAGAGCGTATTTTAGCCTTACTTAAAACGCATATCCGCTTAACGGATAGCAGAGTAGCTGAGTTTATCTTAAGCGACTGGAAAACTCAATCTGCTCATTTTGTAAAAGTATTCCCTAAAGAATACAAAGCAGTTTTAAGCAAACGTAATCAACAAGTAAAAACACACTAGGCCATGGGAAAAGTAACAGGATTTCAAGAATACGATAGAGTTGCGCCCACCAGAGAAGAGGCTGCAACACGTGTAAAACACTATGGGGAATTTTTAAACGAATTACCTTCAAAAGAATTAAATAATCAAGCTGCCCGTTGTATGGATTGCGGCGTACCTTTCTGTCAATCAGGTTGCCCGCTGGGTAATGTGATACCAGAATTTAACGACGCTGTTTATCAGGCTAAATGGGAACTAGCTGCCAATATTTTATTAAGCACCAATAATTTCCCTGAATTTACGGGTAGAATTTGCCCTGCACCATGCGAATCAGCATGTGTGTTAGGCATTAACCGCCCGCCGGTTTCTATCGAGGAAATTGAAAAACACATTATCGAAATTGCTTTCGAAAAAGGATTTATCAAAGCAAAAGCACCATTAATCAGAACTGGTAAAAAAGTTGCTGTAATTGGTTCAGGTCCTGCGGGCTTAGCAGCTGCTGCTCAGTTAAATAAAGTTGGACACGAAGTTACAGTTTTCGAACGTGATGATGCTCCAGGTGGTTTATTGAGGTATGGTATTCCTGATTTTAAACTACAGAAAAATGTAGTGGACCGCCGTATCGATTTAATGAAAGAAGAAGGTATCATCTTTAAATGTAATGCCAATGTAGGCGAAAATGTTGAAATAGGCACTTTGTTGCGCGATTTCAATGCGATTGTATTGGCTGGTGGTTCAACTATTCCACGCGATTTACCAATTGATGGCCGTTCGGCTAAAGGGGTGCATTTTGCAATGGATTTCTTAAAGCAACAAAATAAACGTGTAGCGAGCAGAGCTGTTGAAGCAGAAGATATTATGGCTACCGGTAAAAATGTAATCGTAATTGGTGGTGGTGATACCGGATCTGACTGTATCGGTACATCTAACCGTCATGGTGCAAAATCAGTTACGCAGTTCGAAATTATGCCGATGCCGCCACAGACCCGTAACGAGCATATGCCTTGGCCAAATTATCCAATGTTGCTAAAAAATACTTCTTCTCACGAGGAAGGTGCACAAAGGGCTTGGTCGGTAAATACGAAAAACTTTATTGCTGATGAAAAAGGGAATCTTAAAGCATTAAAAGTAGTTGATGTAGAATGGGAGATTGATGCAAACGGACGTCCGGTTACTTTTAAAGAAGTGGCTGGTACCGAAAGAGATCTTCCATGTGAGTTGGTACTTTTAGCAATGGGTTTCTTACATCCTCAAAAAGAAGGTTTAATTGAGAAATTGGGCGTGGAGTTAGATAACCGCGGAAACGTAAAAGCATCTGAACACACGTACCAAACCAATATTGCTAAGATTTTTGCCGCAGGTGATGTTCGCCGCGGACAATCATTAGTAGTTTGGGCCATTTCAGAAGGTAGAGAAGCTGCCCGTAAGGTAGACGAATACTTAATGGGAACAACTAAACTGGCATCGAAAGATGCAGTTGCATACGCTTAGTAGGTTTTAAATTCTATATTTTTAGGGTCGTGGTGCAAACCACGACCTTTTTTGTTTATGGCGTTAAATCCGTGTTTGGTGGCTCACCAAACAATTTGTTAAGATTATACCAACTACAATTATTTTTTTGCCACGGAAACGCTGAGAACACAGAGTTGGTTAACCACGGATAAATAGGATGAACACAGATTTATTAATGTCGTGAGAAAAAATGGTCTTTGAAGATCCTTTCGACTATGCTATCGTTAACAAATCTCGTAAGAAAGGTCGTCATTTCGACTGAAGCGAAGAGAAATGGAGAAATCTTTTAACATAGTTCAAAGATTTCTCCACTACGGTCGAAATGACGATACCCCCGACGCTATTCACTTCCTTAAAATCTTGTCATCTATATGATTTTATATAATAAATTACTCCTCAGAATGACAAATCTGGAAATAGATTTAGAGCGTCCCGTATTGCCGTGGCAAAACAAATCCTACTTAAAACAACTTCAACTGCTCGTCTCTCGGTGGTTTCTCTTTCCCAAAAACGGTTCTGCCACCATATTTCCAGCTTTCAGCACGTTCTTTTTGAATCACCTTTTCAAAATCCATATTCGGAACAAAGTCTTTTTCTGCATTACGGGCAATTTGATGTAGCGATTTTATTGCTTGTTGCTTATCGGTATTTCCAATCTTCGCTTTTTCAATTGCTTTTTGCAAAACACTTATCGTTTCATCATAAACATTTACCGGAACCGGGAAGGGATGCCCATCTTTGCCGCCATGTGCAAAGGAATAACGGGCAGGATCAGTAAATCGGGAAGGCGTACCATAAATTACCTCACTCACTAAAGCCATTGATTGTAAGGTTCTTGGGCCCATGCCTTCGAGCAATAATAATTCCTCAAAATCTCTCGGTTGCTTTTCTTGTGCCAGCCACAAAATACTTCCTAAACGTTTTAAATCTACATCTTTTGATTTTACGTCATGATGATTGGGTAATACCAGCTTTTGTATTTCACTAAGCATCCGCGTTGGCGATTCAGCTGTAATACTCATCATGCTCTGCCTTGTCTGATCAGCCTCATTAGCCGTTAGGTTCAGTATCTTGCCTTGATTAATACCACAAATACCCGTATGCGGTTCTTCGACAAAAGATTTTAAGTTTTCAGAATGCCAGTGGTATCTTCGCGCTGTTGAGCTGCTATCGCTCATGCCTTGTTGCACCACTGCCCAATCGCCTTCGTTGCTTAAAATAAAACTATGAAGGTATAATTGAAATCCATCTTGAATGGCAGTATTGTCTACCTTTGCACTAAGTTTACTAGCCCGAACCAATTCTGTTCCATTTAACCCAGTTTGATCAGCAATTTTTAAAAGTTCATTTGGAGTTTCTCTGCTGTGTTTTCCTTTGCCTCCACAAATGTAAATTCCCAACTCTTTTGATAACGGATTAATCGATTTCTTCAAAGCCCCCATCACCGATGTGGTAATTCCTGAAGAATGCCAATCCATACCCATTACCGCACCTAAGCTTTGAAACCAAAAAGGACTGCTTAAACGACGTATTACTTCTGCTTTACCGTATTCTAATAGTATAGCTTCTGTTATCGCTAAACCAAGTGTAGCCATACGCTGCGCCAACCATGGTGGTACATGGCCGTAATGTAAGGGTAAATCTGCGCTTCCTGATCTTTTCAATACTAACAAATTTAGTAAAAAAAATTTAATTGAATACTTTTATTTCCCATTCGGAATAAAATGAACAAATCCCTAGCGAATGACAGATTTAGAAATCAGTCATCATTGCTAGGAGGAATCCCGAATTTTCGGGAAAGCAATCTTTTCTGTTTGCTATAAGATTGCTTCATCCGACATATTTCCGAAACCTAAAAGCTAAAACGTTAATTATAATGATTTTTATGAAATAATTAATTCTACCATTGACAGATTTCTATAGAGGGGTCGTCATTGCGAGGAGGAACGACGAAGCAATCTTTCCTACTAGTGATCCTGCTATAAAGATTGCTTCGTCGGCTGAAAAAGCCTTCTCGCAATGACGATAATCTATTGAGATTTATCTCCTTAAATATCATGTCATTATATTAATTTTTATACAATAAATTATCCCTCAGAAATGACAGTTACGATGAAACAAAACGATTCATGATATTTTTTGTTATTTTAAGAAACTATAATACTTAGCTAAGGCTCATTTATACATGCGAAAATTCTTACAACGTTTACTCAGTGCCTGGATCATTCGCATGTCGAATAAATTTGGTTCAAGGCCCAACCGTAAACGTATCCACGCTGCTTTAAATAAACTTTACAAAAACATCAATGCAGCACCTGGCAAACGAGGGCTTATTTTTGAAGTTGCAGATACAGATAAATTTATCATTTTATCAGATCAGCATAAAGGTGCCCGCGATTATGCCGATGATTTTACGTTAGCCGAAAAGAATTACCTAAAAGCACTCGAATACTACGACCAACAAGATTTCCATTATATAAATCTGGGAGATAGCGAGGAACTTTGGGAGAATTTGCTGGAAACTGTAATTAAACACAATAAGGATACTTTCGAAGCAGAAAAAGCTTTTATTTCGAAAAACCATTTCACTAAGATATTTGGTAACCATGATTTATATTGGGATAATGATCCTTTAGCCGGATTTAACCTCAATAGAATTTACGGAACTAAAATCCGTATTTACGAAGGGGCCATATTAAGGATGCCGGTGGGAGAAAGTAAACTTGATATTTTCCTAACCCACGGACATCAGGGCGATTTACAAAGTGATGGAAACTGGTTCAGCAAATGGTTTGTAAGTACCATCTGGGCACCACTACAGTCGTACCTTCAAATTAACCCCAATACACCCGCCTACGATAACCAGCTTAAAACAGCCCATAATGCACTGATGTACAATTGGGTAACTACAAAAAAGAACATAGCCTTAATTACCGGGCACACGCATCAGCCCGTTTTCGCATCTTTAACGCATTTGGAGCGGATTTATATAAAATTAAACAAAGCCAAAAAGGAAAAGAATGCCAGTGAGCTTGCTTTTTTAAACACAGAACTTCATAAACGGATAAAAGAAGGAGATAAAGCACCACGCTTCGGCAAATACAAGCCTGGTTACTTTAATAGTGGATGCTGTTGTTTTAGTGATGGCGATATAACTGGTATCGAAATTGATAACGGTTTTATAAGACTAATAAAATGGTCGTATCATAGAAACGCCATACCAGAGAGGATTTTACTCGAAGAAATGAAACTCAGTGATTTATCAGATTTAAACCTATTTAATGGGTAACGTTACATAAAAAGTTGTACCCAAATCTTTTCCATCACTTTCAACCCATAACTTCCCTTTATGGATATCAACCAGTGCATTGGCAGTAATCAGCCCTAATCCATAGGTATTTTCCTGATTTGTACTTACCGAACTCAGCTGAGCGAATTTCATAAAAACTTTACCCAAATCTTCTTCAGTTAAGCCCACGCCATTGTCTTTTATCGCAATAGTAACCTCGTTCTCAGCCATTTGATTGGTGATGTAAATCTCTTTTCCTATCGATGAAAACTTAATGGCATTATTAATCAACTCACTAAAAACTATCACTAGTTTATCAGGGTCAGCAAAAATTTCAACAGGCTCCTTAATATCAATTAAAACGGTTTGGTTTTTACGCTTAAGAGATAAATTGAGTCCTAGTTTTACCTGTTCTAATATTTCTTTTAAATCTACTTTATCTTTTTTTGGCTTAAAGGAGTTAGCTTCTTTTCGGGCAGCACTTAAAATGTCATTCAGGTTATCAATCATTTTTTTCGATTGTGCATTAATCTTACCAGCAATTAATGAAGCCTTGTCCTCAATACCCGGAATGCGTCCTAGTAATTCAGATTGAAGTGAAATGGTCGTCATCGGGTTTTTAAGATCATGAATAAGTACATGTAAACGATCATCGTAGGCCCTTAAAGTTCTTCTAATTGCCATTCTAGACGCTAATTTTTCCATTACCATATTGGCTAAACGCTGTAACATTTTTAGCTGCTGCTCTTCGGCTGATTTAAATTTAGTATCGGCAACGTAAATCAGACCAAGTTCATCACCCTCAGGCGAGAGGATTGGAGTTGAAGCAAAAAAAGCAAATGCATCATTTTTTAGGGGTAACCCAATCGATGATCCCACCTGAGCTTTCATAAACATATTCCCATCTGTCTGAAAACCGATACCTGCATTCGGAACATCAAATATTTCAGCTGCCAATTGTGCAATCTGATCAAAAGCACTTTCTGCAGGTGTGCTTAAAATTTCATCGTATTTTAATTTTCCTAAACGCAAGGTTTCATCTGATGGAATCATGTTATCTGCTTTTTCGTAATGCATTTAAGGTTAATTAAATATATAAATGTGAATAACTAAAGATAAAAATTATGTGTAAATACTGTAAATATATAAACAATTAAGTCGTAAATTTCGTTAATTTAAAGTTAAAGGACATAAGACGAAAAGCGTTAAATTACTATCAAAAACAGCTTAAATAATGAGATTATACATAGAACGTAAACCTGTTAAGGTTAACCCGGATACCAAAAGAGTTATTGCACGTTTTTTTTTTAACGGAGAGGAGAGAGCATTAGAAGTAATTAAGAAGGTTTTAGAGTTTTCAGATGAAAAAGTGTTTTCGCTGATATCGCCCATATTACAGGAATATTCGAAAAGACACCGGAATATTACCAAGATTTTAACCCGGCACTGTAAAAAATTAAAAAAACAATTCGCGGTATTAGGCACAGAATTCGAAGATATTGATGAATATACCAGATTGCTGATTGGTGCATATTTTACACATGAATACTCCATAGAATCGGCCGCTTTTTTTAATCCGAGTATTGTTGATGATCCCGATCAAACTGATTTAGTAGAGGGTGAAAAGCGGGTAATTATCAGCTTCAGGGCTGTAGGTGAGGGGCATATTTCTTCAATTGTTTTTCGGCGTGCTTTAATTGATAAAGACAATAATATCCAGGTTTTACCTGTTGGAAATTATGTTGATGAGGCTGAGGTGGTAAAGAATGCCATTTACGTTAAAAAATTATTTCTAAAAAAAGCCGCTTATGCACAAATAGATCCTTCTGTATTAGAAGAAATTGAATTAAAACTCGATGATAAATTTGAATACACCAGCTTAAGTAATATCATTAAAGATTCTAAAAGTTTATATAAAGAAAATCCAACTCGGCTAATCGAGTACGATAAAATACTTTGGCTATCAGACACTTACCATACCATAACTTTTTCAAAAGATACTGACATTTCTGATCGTGTAATCTTTCCAATTTCAGAATTTGAACGTAAAGGGATTGAAGACGCACGTTTTGTGAAATTTATTAAAGACGATGGTAAAATATTATACTACGCCACTTATACCGCATTTGATGGTTCTTTAATTATTCCAAAATTAGTACAAACTGAAGATTTTTATGAGTTTAAAGTGATTCCACTTTATGGCGATGGTGCACAGAATAAGAACCTGGCGCTATTCCCACGAAAAATTAAAGGAAAATATGTGATGATGAGCCGGATAGATGGCTGGAATAATTATCTGATGTTTTCTGATAAAGTTAATGTTTGGGAAAACCCGGTTCTTTTAAAACAACCGCGCTACGATTGGGAGCTGGTACAGATTGGCAATTGTGGTTCTCCGATAGAAACAGAAAAAGGATGGATTGTAATTACACATGGGGTGGGGCCAATGCGTAGGTACTGTATTGGAGTAAGTTTATTGGATCTTGAAGACCCAAGTATAGAAATAGGCCATTTAAAAGAACCGTTAATTATTCCTAACAATGATGAACGTGAAGGTTATGTGCCCAATGTGGTATATTCCTGCGGATCGATTATCAGTAACGGCGAATTAATTATTCCTTATGGTTTATCTGATTACAGTTCTTCGTTTGCAACTGTAAATCTGGAATTGTTACTGGCTAAATTGCTCGAGAATAATTAGAGGTTTATCTGCTCGATCGTCCTGCTGAACTTATTTTAGCATCTGCAATAAAAGGGTAGATAGACCCTGAAATAAATTTACTTCGTAGCTTTCCGCTGCGCTACAGGTCAGGGTGACGGCCATCTAGTAAAATTAGTCAATTAACACTGCATAAAAAAGGCTGGTTCATTTCTGAGCCAGCCTTAATGTTTCCAAGACAAATTAAACTTCTAGCTACATTTATCTGCCTCCATTAAGGGAGAAGACAAAGTTTCATATTCTGCTTCTGCAGCTTTCAAGATAGCTAAATGCGAAATAAAATAAGCCAATGTACTTTCTGCACCTTGATTTCTGTTTACGCTGTTAAACTGCAATCCATCCGCACAACCATGGGTTTCAAAATCGTATAAAGGAATATGCAGGCTGTTTTTGCCCAAAAACCACATATAACTAATATGCATTAAATTCAAATATTTATCATCTTTAGTAATCTCGAAGGTTTTTGCATACAATAAAACCATCGCCATCGTTTCTATAGCCTGTTGATCGTAAATTGGATTTTTACCATGTTTTTTCATCCATCCGGCATTTCCGACAGGATTTAAATATCCGTTTTCGAATGAGAAACCATTCAAAAATTCGATACTTTCCATTGCAATCTTGTACGATTCTCTGTTCCCTGTAGCCTCATAATGATGAAGTAAAGCCAAAGGTAAAATTGCATTGTCATAGGTTAGAATATCTTCAAACCAATGCCAGTCGCCCTCTTTATTTTCTTTATAAGAAGCCACCAATGAACTGGCTAACGTATTAATTTCATTGGTAATCAATTCATCTCCTGGCTGGGTACACAGATAATAAGATAATCCAATAATGGTATTTGCTCTTCCCCGTAAATATTTTAATTTTTTAAAGTGTTTTACAGAATGTGAGAACAATTCCCTTCCAAATTCACGATATGAGTTATTTGGCGCCCTACAAACTAAATATCCCAATGCCCAAATGGTTCTGCCAAATGAATCTTCAGACCCTACTTCATCTAAATATTGTCTGTTAAAACTCAAAAAATTCCTGAAATTACCATCATCGGTTTGCATATATTGAATAAAGCTTAAATAAACAGGCATGAGTTTTAAAGCTTTAGGGTTTTTATCCTGTTCCACAGCCATTAACGCCATAATTAATGCCCTGGCATTATCATCAATACAATAGCCTTCCTTCAGGTTTGGAATGCCAAAACGGGCATGTTGTATAATTCCTGTATCATCAGTTAGTAACGAAATATGATTTAAACTAAGCGCAGGCATACCTTCTACATCGATTATCGGTGGGATAGTCCGTTCGGCTTTGGTTTTTGCTGATAACGCCTCATTTAACACTTTAAGATAAACACTTCCGATAGCCGGCCAACGGAGATTTAAGCCATACTCATAAGCATTTTGCTTCAGTTTTTGATATTTATCGTTATCACTTAAAAGTTCATTAATAATGCTGGCCAGTTGCGCATCATTTTTAAAATCAAATAATTTGCCTCTGTTATCGGCTAAAAGCTCTTGTGCATGCCAATATGGGGTAGAAACAACTGCGGCACCTGCACCAATGGCATATGATAAAGTTCCGCTGGTGATCTGGGCTTCATTTAAATAAGGCGTGATGTATAAATAACAGGCCGTTAAATACTGATGCAACTCTTCTTCAGATACAAATTTATTAACGAAAGCAATATTATTTTCAACGCCTAAATCTTTCGCCAATGCTTTCAAACTGTCGCGATATTCTTCACCATTATGTTTTACTACGCCAGGATGGGTATTGCCTAATATCACGTATAAAACATCAGGATGTTGCGCTACGATGTCGGGTAGAGCTTTAATTACGGTTTCTAAACCTTTGTTTCTACTAATTAAGCCAAATGTAAAAAGCACTTTTTTACCTCTGAATAATTCGCTCTGCGCAATTTCATTATTTATCACAGGCTCCAAATCCGGCACACCATGTTCTATCAGTTTAATAGATGCTTTCGGAATTTGATATACACTGGTTAAAAACATAACAGCCTTTTTGCTCATCACCACTAATTTAGCCGATTTAAGCGCAATCTCCTTTATAATGGTTTGCTGCATAAAATTTGGCTCTTTTAAAACGGTATGTAAAATGGTAATGAATGGCTTTTTTAACCTATTAATTAACGATAGTAAAAATACACCACTATTACCGCCATATATGCCAAATTCATGCTCAATAATGCAGGTATCTACGTCACTGTTATTGATAAAATCAGCGGCTTCGATATAATCCTGTTGATTTTGTTGACGGATAACGAATTTTACTTCGTTTGGATAATGATGTTCATTAACATCGTCTGATTCATTTAAGGCAATTACAAAACTTTTCTGTGAATTATAAGCAGGATTTAAAGTTAAGGCATTAACCAAATTCTGATTAAATGTAGCTAAACCGCATTCACGAGGAGGATAAGTTGAAATATAGGCTATTTTCATATGTATTCAAATAGGTTTGATACTTAAATAACATTGTATTATCTAAATAGTTTGTAATTTCCTCAATTTACGCTTAATAAAGCCAAAACAATCTGATTTAGACACTTGTTAGTAAGTAAATATTTAGCTATGAGATCAATATGGAAAGGTTCGATTGGATTTGGTTTGGTAAACATCCCGGTTAAGTTGTTTTCCGGTGTCCAGAATAGTAACCTCGATTTAGATATGCTCGATGAACGTGATCATGCCAAGATTAAATTTATAAGAGTGAATGAAAATAGCCATAAAGAGGTGCCTTATGAAAAAATAGTTAAAGGCTATTTTTTAAAAGACAGGTACGTTATTTTAGATAAACACGATTTTGAAGAGGCTGCACCTGAAAAAACTAAAATTATTGAACTGGAGAATTTTGTTGATATAAAAGATATTAATCCTATTTATTACGAAACTTCTTATTATACCGAGCCTGAAAAGCAGGGTAAAAAAGCTTATGGATTATTGCTAAAGGCATTAGAGAAATCGGGTAAGGCTGGCATAGCCAGGTTCGTATTAAGAAACACAGAAAATCTTTGTGTAATCCATCCGATGGAACAGGTAATTGTAATTACAAAAATCAGATTTGAACAGGAAATCAGGAGCTTATCAGAAATTAATAAGGTTGATGATATTACCATCACCAAAAAGGAAATGGATGTTGGTTTAGCTTTGATTAAACAATATAGTTCAAAATTCGATTTAAGTGCCTTTAAAGATGATTACAGCAGTGAATTATTAAAGATTATCAAAGCAAAAGCTAAAGGAAAACGAGCAACGGTTAAAAAGATGAAACCTCAAAAAGCTTCAAGCGATGATTTGTATGATCAATTGATGCAGAGTTTGGGTTCGAAGAAAGGGGCATAGTTAGGTTTAGAGGTTAGCGTAAAGGGTTTAGGGTTTGTACTACAACCAGAAATACATTTGGGGCTTGAGGCAATGTAGTAGTTAGGCAAATTCAAAAAATAATTTAACCACAGATATAAAGGATGGACACAGATACCAAGATCCGTGTTTATCTGTGTCCATCTGTGGTTAAAAACGCTTATTTAAAAGCAGCTTTCAATTGATTCGCTACATAAGCCTGTGCCGCTTTTGCTTCTGGCACAAGCAGCGCCATACCAAAGAATTCATGTGTCACGCCCTCATAATTTTTACTGTCAACTTTTACCCCGGCAGCTTTCATTTTATCAGCCAGCATTACACCATCATCGTGTAAAGGATCTATTTCGGCCGTTATAATGGTTGTGGCTGGGAGCCCTTTTAAATTGGCATTAACCAGTGATATTTTAGGGTCCTGCGCTTCAATCATAGTGTTTAAGTATTTTTCCGTAAACCAGCTCATCATTGCTTTGTTTAATGGTTTTGCATTTTCATACATTTTATATGATTCAGTATTCATATCTGCCTGAGCGATAGGATAGATCAAAACTTGGTGCACAGGAAGCATAATGTGTTTGTCTCTGGCCATAATGGACACGTTTGCCGCTAAATTACCACCTGCACTTTCGCCAACAACTGCAATCTTAGCCGGATCTGCCTTTAAATCAACCGCATTTTTTACTGCCCATTCGTAAGCTGTAAAAGCATCGTTATGCGCTGTAGGAAACTTATTTTCGGGTGCTAAGCGGTAGGCTACTGAAACTACAATTGCACCTACCTGCTCGGCCAAAGCCTGTGCAGATGCATGATAAACAGCTAAATTGGCAAGCACAAAACCGCCACCATGATAGTAAACAATGAGTGGATAAGGTCCGTTTCCTTCTTTGGGCGTATAAATGCGTAGATGGATTTTACCTCCGCTTACATCAATATCTTTACCCATGGTATCTAGCTTAGCAGCTGGTACAGTGATGTTGTTTTGTTTTACCAAATCCATCACGGCATCTGTTGGCGTATGATTCTTACGCGCATCAGCAGCACTTAAAGTCTCTATAGGCTTATCTCCATAACTACTTAATTTTTCGATAACTACCTGCATTTCCGGCTTTATTGTTTTTCCCCATTCGGGCGCTGGTCCTGCAGGTTTTAATGCAGCCATTACCGTAGAATCAGTTATAGTCGAATCGGTAACGGTAGTCGTTTTTGTTCCGCCCGTACAGGCAGAAAGCAAAACAGCCAGCCCACAAACAAGAGTAAGAGGTTTTAACAAGTTGGTTTTCATAGGATCGTTTTATATAAATATTGTTTCTATAACAGTATAGGTAAGATAGTGTTTTTGCCGCTACACAATTTCAGAATTTATTTAAATAGCAAACATCTTGGCGAATTAGTGTGTTCTTAACTAAACGAAATTTTATGCTAACAGAAATAACAGGACTACCAGATCATATTTTTGGTGTAAGAGCTACTGGGGAAGTGACGAATGACGATGTAAAGAGCGTTTTATTAACCGGCTTGAAAAGAACCGCTGAGCGATTTAAGGAAATCAGGTATCTACTTGTCTTAGAAACCGACGTAAAAAATTTCACAGCTGGAGCATGGGTAGAGGATGTTAAAGCTGGCTTACAGCATTTTACCAAATGGAAAAAAATTGCCGTAGTAAGTGCCGAAAAAGGAGTGGAGTGGTTTACTGATATTTTCACAGTAGCTACGCCAGGTAAATCTAAAGGCTTTAAACCGGAAGAGATAGAAGATGCAAAAGCATGGCTAAATACTGAAGACTAATTATTAAAAACACGTATGAAAAATTCTAAAACAGCGGCAGAAAGTAGCAAGGCTACTGCACCGAAAAATGCAAAAGCTAAGGGTGCTGATGATAAAGTAACATCAGCCAAAGATGCCAAAAAAGTAAATGTAACTAAAGACACTCCCGTTAAACATAAAAAACCGTAATCATTATAAGAAGAATCCTTAATTTATGAAGACTGATGCCAGTAATATCAATCACTTTTATAATAAAGCCTACGATTGGATAATCGATAAAGGACCATCTGTAATTTTAGGTGTGGTACTGCTTATTTTAGGGTTATGGCTGATTAAAGTATTAGGAAAATGGATGCAGGGCGGCATGCACCGAAAAGATGTAAATCCATCATTACGACCATTTCTAACCAGCTTGATGCTGATTACCCTAAGAATTTTATTGGCACTTACGGTAATGCAGGTTATTGGCATTCAGCTTACTTTTTTAACCGTATTGATTGGTGGTATCGGCGTTGCGGCTGGCTTGGCTTTATCAGGTACCCTGCAAAATTTTGCCAGCGGTGTATTAATTTTACTGCTGAAACCTTTTGTAGTAGGCGATAATATTATTGCCCAAAGTATGGAAGGAACGGTAACATCGATCCAAATATTCTATACCATTGTTAAAACATTTGATAACAGAACGGTAGTTATTCCAAATAGTAAATTATCAAATGAAGTGATTATCAATATCAGTAGGGAAGGTATTAGGCGATTGGATATAGAAATGAAATTTAGTTATGGTATCGATTACGAAAAAATTGTTTCAATTTTCAATAAAACGGTCGATGAATTTAAATCTTGTTTAATAACACCAGAACGAAGAATAGGTGTGTCTGCTTTAGAAGATAGCGGGTTTAAAGCAAGTTTAAATGTTTGGGTTAATGCGCATGGTTTTACAGATACTAAACTTTCTTTTTTGGAGGTATTGATGAAAAACCTAAAACTTGGGGGAATAAAATTACCTGGAATGCCTGAATAAAAAACTATTTTCTCAGTAGTGCATAAATTTTATCCATCAATTCGTCGATGTTAAAAGGCTTAGCCATAAAATCATCTGCTTCTATTCCATCTAATGCGTAGTTGTTAGCATTATAACGGGCAGAAATCATTAGAACGGGAATATGCTGTGTAGTCGCAGTATCTTTTAGTTCTTTTAAAAGTACCCTTCCATCAACGTCAGGCAGCATAATATCCATGATAATCACGTCTGGATTGAATTTCTGGACATGGTTAATAAAATCAGCACCTTTGTTTAATCCATCAACATTAAAAGCTTCGCTTTCTAAAATAAGGGTTATAACATCTAGGATTGCATGGTTATCTTCAATAACCAAAATACTTTTCTTTGCCAAAGTTGGGATGATTTTAAAAATTCAAACAAATATATAATAAAAAATAAATCTCAAATCCGAATTTACCAAATTAGAGTCATTCTAAAAACAGGCTTAATATTTGTTAATTTGTGACGTGAAATTAATTCACTGCAACATCAAATATATATGACTAAATTTTCTGCAGATCTTACCAATTGCGATAAAGAACCCATTCATATTCCTGGTAAAATTCAATCACATGGTTTTCTTGTAGCAGTTGATAAGAACAGCTTGTCCATTACCTACATTAGTGAAAATGCCGGAGATTTTTTAATGGAACAAGCCAGAAACTTATTAAACAAGCAACTTTCGGTCTTAAATCAGTTTATTAAACAACAAAATCCAGCCTTTGATATTGAAGACCTGCTTAAGCTGGGTATTATCCGTAAAAGCTTTGATGCCATCAGTCCCCATCCTGTTGAAATTAATGGCCTTTCTTTTTATTTGATTATTTCTTCATCAAAAAGCGACTGGCTATTAGAGTTTGAGCCAGTAACCTTACAATTCGACATTCAAAGTTCTATTGGTCGCTCTGCCTCATCTATGCTTCAAGGTAAAAGTATTTCGGCTTTGTTAAAAGGTGCTGCGCAAGAAGTTAAAAAGCTGATCAATTACGATCGGATTATGATCTATAAATTTTTAGATGATGGTCACGGCGAAGTTGTGGCAGAAGAAAAAGAGGCAGATTTAGAACCATTTTTTGGATTACATTATCCCGCATCAGATATTCCTAAACAGGCCAGAGATCTTTATAAACTAAATTTAACCAGGTTAATTGCTGATGTAAACATATCCGATTCGCCTATTCTTACTTTTAAAGAAAACGAAGCACTTGATTTAACCAACGGTGGTTTACGCGCAGTATCACCCATACATATTCAATATTTGAAAAATATGGGTGTTCATTCGAGTTTTAGTATTTCCTTAATCTCTCATGGCGAATTATGGGGTTTAATTGCCTGTCACAACTATAGTCCAAAGTTTATAGATTATAAAGCCAGAGAAGGCGCTAAATTAATCGGGCAGATCCTTTCTTCAGCATTAGAATATAGGCAGGAAGAAGAAGATGCAGAGGTTATCGAGCAATTTAAAAGTACCGCCAATGTCCTTTTAGAACACTTAAACCGCGATAAGTATTTAATAGAGGCCATAACTACCCACAAAAGAACTATTTTAGATGCAACCAAAGCTTCGGGTGTAGCCATCATTTTTGAAAATGAACTTAAAACCATTGGAAATGTGCCATCAGAAGAAGAAATAAAAGAACTTGCTGAATGGTTAAAAACGAACAATGATGAATCCATCTATTATACCCATCGATTATCTGAAATCCATTCTCCAGCTAAAATATACAAGTCAATAGCCTCAGGAATTCTTTCTTGTATATTAAATAAAGAGATGGGCGAAATGATCATCTGGTTTAAACCCGAAATTTTTACTACTGTAAATTGGGCTGGAAATCCAGAAAAACCTGTAGTTCCATCAGAAAATGGTTTGCAGAGCCTATCTCCACGTAAATCTTTCGAAATCTGGTCGCAGGTAGTTAATAATACATCTGAAAAATGGATGGCTGAAGAAATCGCCTCGGTTTTAAGGATACGCGAAATTATTATTACCGATATCAATAAAAAGGCTAACGAAATTAGGTTACTTAATGAAAAGCTACAGGCCGCTTATGAGGAATTAGATACTTTTAGCTATACCATTTCGCACGATTTAAGAACTCCGTTAACCTCAATAAAAACTTATGCCGAGCTTATGCTTAGGAATATGAGCATTGATGAAAATGGCAGGAAAATGCTCAACAGGATTTTAACAGGCGCAGATAAAATGAATTTCTTAATTAAAGAGATTCTAAATTTAGCAAGAGTTGGGCGTTCTGAGATAAATTTTGAAACCGTTGATATCGAATCATTATTAAAAGAAATAAAAAGCGAAGTGTGGTCTGCCTTTAAAGCCGATCGTACCGAACTAGTTTTGGGACAACTACTACCTATCAAAGGAGATAAGACCATGATTGCACAGGTTTTTAACAATTTGGTTGGTAATGCAGTAAAATACTCAGCCATGGTAGAGAAACCTAAAATTGAGATTTCTGCGTATATAGATGGAGCGGAAATCATTTATGCCGTTAAAGATAATGGTATAGGAATTGACAACCGTTATTACGACAGGGTTTTTGAGCTTTTTAAACGTATGGATAATGTTAAAGATATAGAAGGAACAGGAGTGGGACTAGCGATTGTAAAAAGGGTTGTAGAAAAACACAAGGGCCGGGTTTGGTTTGAGAGTAAGTTAAATGTAGGATCGACTTTTTTTGTAGCTTTTAAAAACAGATAAAATGAAAACACCAGATATATTTTATGTGGAGGATGATGTAGACTATGCATTTTTTATGCAAAGTGCTGTACAAGAGGTTAAGGATACGCTGAATTTGACTATTGTTGAAGATGGTACAGAAGCGTTACAAAAACTTCAAAATTTTGCTGAAAGTAAAACCAAGCCTAAATTAATATTGCTGGATTTTAATTTGCCAGGCTTATCAGGATTAGATCTCTTAAAATTTATACGGGATATTCCTTATCTCAAAACGACACCGGTAATCTTGTTCTCTACGTCAGATCATCCTGATGATGTTAAAGCATCAATAGAATTTGGCGCCAACGCTTACCTTACCAAACCCGATGGTTACGAGAACCTGGTTAAATGCGTACATTCGGTACACGATTTTTGGTTTAACCAACATCTTAGGTTAAATTAAAACTTTATAAATCCACATGGAGAGATTCGGGTATTAATCCGAATCTTTTCTTTTTAAGAATTAAACATCCCTATATGATTGCCAATTTATTGAGAGCTGAAACAGCAGAAAACCATAAAGCATTAGAATCCTTAATGTTTGTTAATGAGATTATGAACAATTCTTTAAGCATCGATCAGTATAAAAAGCTGTTAACCATTAATTATATCATTCACCAGAAATTAGAGAATACGCTCGCCAATATGTTAGATACAGATATTGCTGAGCAATTGGAAATGAAAAGTAGGTTAAAGCTCACTGCTTTAGAACAAGACTTAAATTATTGGAATATAGACAGTTTAACATTGCCTGGTTTAGATTTCGAATTGTTTGTTCCAGAAAAAAATACAGCCGAAGTTTTAGGTGCGTTGTATGTATTAGAAGGGGCTACATTGGGCGGAAACGTAATTAAAAGGCATATTTTAGCCAATCCAAATTTTAAGGATCACGAAGGTGGCATAAATTATTACGGTGTTTATGGCGATGAGCTGAGCTCAAAATGGAAAATATTTGTTTCTGTAATAAACCAGACCGTTGCAGAGGCAGATTATAAACGCTGTATAAATAGCGCCAACTTAACCTTCAATAACCTGATCAACTTATCGAAGCAACTGAATTAAGTTACCAGATTTTGGGTCCAAAATCTGAAAAAATACCTCTATAATAGTGCCAGGGCATTTTTTTGATTGTGTAAATGTGCAAAACTTCTTTCAAATAAATATTTGCTTTCTGTTGTTAATTCAAGGTAAATATGTATTATTGAAAAAATAAATTTTTTAAACCTTAAAAACATCAATTAGCGATGGAAAAATTCTCAAAAGTTAAAGCTGCTGTTGCTGCTATTGAAGCAGATGTAGAAAAATTTTATAATGCTGGCAATGCAGCTGCTGGTACTCGTGTGCGTAAAGCAATGCAAGATCTTAAAGTTTTAGCACAAGAAATCCGTGCAGAAGTAACTGACAAGAAAAACTCTGGAAAATAATATTTCGCGAGTAAGAAACAAAAAGGGTTCTGGTATGCCAGGGCCCTTTTTGCGTTTAGGCAAAATTGACTTATGAAGTCTGATAGAGCCATACCATTTAGACTTTCAAAGTTTCACGAAGCCACCAATCGTCTTCCTGAACTTGTTTCAGGATCTTAACGAGCTACCCATATAGATGCTGAATTAAATTCAGCATGACGCCCTTAAATTAATAATCCCTATAAAAAGATAAAGCTCCCCATCGCGGAGAGCCTATATCCAACTAACAAAACATATTTTTTCGAGAGCAGCCTTAACTTACATTATCCCTTTTTTTACCAATTTATATTCTATTACTGGTTTACCACGTTCACCGCCATCACCAGAAATGTAACTGTTGAATTTCAATTTATAATAATTACCAGTAGCATCTTTAATAATATAGCAAAGATCACCTTTAACTGCACCGCCCGTACCGGCCTGACTAGGCGAAGTTCTCCAGGTTGTTCCAATTACATCTTTTGTAGATAGGAAAGTAAGACCAGCTAAATCAGCTTCTGTAAATGTTGCATAAGCATCTTTTTTAGATACCATTGCCGCACTTACACCGCCTAAGTTATTGATTGAAACAAAATCCTGAACCCAATAAGGTGATCCTAAACCAGAGTTGAACGTATTATAACTCCATGAAATATCCCATGCGCTTTTTGCGGGTTCGGCCTGAACAATTTTATTGTTTTCTAATGAAACAAAAACCTGATTATAATCAGCACTTTTAGGTACATCTAAAGTTTTTATGACAGTTTCGTTTAGCCGGGCATATTGAATTTTGTAGCCAGAACCATTACGTGTAACTTTTAATTTAAACCACTTATCTTTATCCTTATTTCCTTCGTAGCTTAATAAATAAACTTTGTTTTCAGCTTCGGTAGCACTTACTTCAGCAAAAGCTGTTTTAGTGATATTTCCATCCCAATAATCAACTAACGACACAGTAAGCGGATCCATGATATCATGATTTAAATTAACTGTTGTTCCTGGGTCTGCCAGTGTAACAGCATTAATATCGGTTTTTGATGTTGCCGTTGCCGTAGTTTGATAGGAAGCATTAAGTATAACTCTGAATTTACCATCAGAAGTTAACCCGATATTAAAACTCTTTCTCTCCGCAGAAGATTGTTTGTCAGCGCTAAAATCAACATAAACAATATTTGTAAAGTTTGATTCTGCTGTTTTGCCATTAAGTGTTAAAGTACTTCCATCAGAAGGTGGAGCAACAAAAATAGGTTCATCTGTATCTTTTTTACAAGCCGTAAAGGTTACCGCCAAAAAAGCGACAGCGATCATTGAGTTCAGTTTATTCATCTTGTTTTAATTATGTTGTTTATTGTTAAAGTTTATTCCAGTTATAGGCTAGCCCAAGCACATACGATCGGCCATAACTATATGGAACATCGCCGCCTGTGCTGTGTGCTCCTCCAGTAGCGGTTGAGGTATTACTCAGTTGGGTAACATCAAAGAGGTTTTTTATACCTGCATTAATGGTTAAAGATTTAAACAGATTTTTGCTGAGCATTAAATCAGCGGTATGGAAATCACCGATTTTCGTCAGTTTCACGGAGCTGGGATCATTTTCTACAGTAAGTTTATAACTTGGCAGGCTCCCGGTATATTTATAGAACAAGCTGATACTGCCGTTTATTTTCGGGAGTGTATAAATTATATTAGAGTTTACCTCTGCAGCCCAGGCAAATTCAGGAGTTTCCATGTCTGGATTGCTCATTCTTAAATCATTGTATCGGCCTATATACGATACCCCTAGTGTAGCCTGAAGATTTTTATAGATCAATGTGTTTTCTAAAGTTCCACCAGTCGTTTTGTATTTATCTACATTAAATAGTGAGGTTATGGTGTTATCTGTAGGAGATTGAGCAAAATTAATCCTGTTTTTAAACAAATTATAGAAACCGGATAGGGTAGAACGGAACTGCAGATCTTTTGCGTGTATGCCTGCCCAGGCCAAAGAAGCATTAAAACTGTTCGATTCTTCTGCTTTTAAATTGGGATTGCCCAAAATGTTATGACTCGCATCTACAAAATCGTAATATAACTCCCTCAAGGCAGGAGAACGGAAACCTCTGGCGTAGGCCAGGCGAAAATCTAAATCTTTAGTCAAGGCAAATTTAGTATTTAAAGAAGGGATAACTGGAGGGGCATCGTAAATCGAATTTTTGATAAATCTTAATCCAGGTCTAAAGTTTATGCCTTCTGCTGGTTTAATCTCGGCAGAAATAAATGCTGCGTAATCATTAATTACAGGTGATCCATTAATTCTTTGTCCGCTAGCAGCATCTCTATTGTATTCGATACCAGGCTGAAATGAAACTGACTTATTTAGCACATAAATTGCAGTCGACCTAAAAATAGCTGAGTTGAATTTTGCTATATCTTGTTCGCCCTTATCGTCACTTAAGCGTTCTGTATTGTTCGTAAAATTATGGATAACAGTATGGGTTGATCGTTGCAGATCAGTATAACCTCCTATAGCTGTGACCTGTAATTTATGATTTATCCTCCATTCAGACTGCAGTTGTTGCGCATAACGTTTGGTGGTATAAGTGGACAGTTTCCCTTCAAAACTTGAGGGATTTATTCCAAAACGGGAATCGATGTCTTCGTTTAGTCCATCTAAGCGGTACCACATACTAAAGTTTTGATTTCTATAGCCAATTTTAGTATTACCAAGCCATTGCTCCTTAGGCTTCCATTGATTTTTATAATTATTAAATTCTTCTAAAAATGCTGTTTTCGGAGCCATATTCCAGCCACCAAAATCGTTATGCGATACACCAAGTAAAACACTCCAGCCTTTTTGCTGCCAGCTAACACTTAGATTCTGGTTATGCTGCCCCGCACCGTTGAGTAGGTTATATTCTTTTCCAGCGCTTTCTTCCTGTACTCGTGCATTAACACTTAACAATTGTTTTCCAGGATTTTTGGTTATAATATTAATTACACCGGCCAAAGCATCGGTACCATACACAACAGACATCGGACCTTCAACAATTTCTATCCTTTCAATGGTGTTAATGTCAATCTGATTTAAACTTTCACGGGCGTCTGATCGGTCAACCATCGGTACGCCATCAAGTAAAATTTTAATATTTCTGCCTGTCATCCCCATTAAAGAAACATCAGTTGTACCTAAGGTTAAATCGTTACTAAAGCGAAAGCCGAGTTCGGTATTTAAAACCTGCTGCACATTAGTTGCTGCCCTTAACTTAATCCGCTCTGCACTTATTGTTTTTACATTGTATACCGAATTCCTCAAAGTCTGCGTACCATATTGCCCCGTAATCACTACATCTTTTAAATCATTTGCCTTTGCAGTATCCACTTTAATTTCTTGAGCCACAGTAATAAATCCACAAAGCAATAAGACAACTGATAAATATATCTTCATTTATTTAGACTAATTATAAATAATTATGCAAATTTGTAGATAATCATAAAAAACAGATAACGTTAAACGGATAATTAATACCGCTTAACGGATTAAATGAATATGGAACCCATCATGATTTTCAAAACACAAAACGGGATGAATAAAATCATGATGGCTTTAACAATTATATATACAGATGAAAATTAAACTCTCCACCTATCCAAAAGGAAATATTGTTTGTAAGAATACCTATCCTGATAATTTTGATAGCATTAAAGATGTAAACGAGGCCGTTGTAACATTGGAAAAGGAGGGTGTAAAATACCACATAAAAGAAAAGTGGTTTAAGGGCATCCATATTAGCATTATGGAGATCCATCCGCATCAGGAGGAGAATTTTTGCTTTGAATCTTCTCAGCAACACATTGGCTTTCTATTTTGTCTGAGCGGTTCAATTAATTATTGTTATGATTATCGACAGGATAATTTTTTATCACTGATTAAAAACGAGCAGGATTTTAATATAGGTAGGGTTAATTCGATCAAATTTAATATAACAGTGAAAACCAGGTGCCTTTATATACAGCTCACAGAAGCTTATTTTCGCCAGGTAACAGGAGGAGAACTTGCTAATGATATCAAAGCCGAAATCCAAAAGTCCATCAGCCCGGAAATCGGGTTGATACTGCAGCAAATGATTTACCCTAAACACGAGGGTAGAGTAAAGCGTCTATTCCTGGAAGCAAGGATATTTGAATTGATTATCGCTTATTTTAATCAAAAACTAGAAAAACAAACACTCGTTTTAAAAAAGGAGGATATAGAAAAAATTCTGTTGGCTAAACAATTGGTGGAGTTCGATTTACAAAATCCGAATTCGTTAATGGAGCTATCGCGTCGGGTTGGAATTAATGATTATAAGCTTAAAAAAGGTTTTAAGGAACTAATTGGGCACACTGTATTTGGATATCTCTATAAGATCAGGATGGAAAAAGCCCATTATTTTCTATCCAAGGAAAAGAAAACGGTGAATGAAGTTGCCTTCCTTGTAGGCTATAAAAACGCACAACATTTTATCACTGCTTTTAAAAAGCAGTACAATATTTTACCAGGAAGTTTAAACAAAAGCTAAAAATTCAGCGCAAACGTTTGTTTACTCTTTTACCTCGTTTACAATCAAATCAGATTCTACTATGGTGTTATAATAAGCCTGGTTCTCAGAATTAGGGCTATGAATAAGATCTAACAGGATATTGGCGGCTTTTTGTCCCTGCAAATATGGATATTGCTCTACTGAAGCTACAGGCGAATTATCTAAGTAGCTGATAATAGGTAGATTTGCGTAACTCACAATGTCAAAATCATTAATTACATTCAGCTTTTTGAAATACTTGATCAAAAAGAGTGCTACATAATCGTTAAAGGCCACAATTGCCGTAGGTTTACGCTTATGATTTATAAATTGATTGGCAGCGTCGATAGTACCTTCCTCGGTTAAATCACAGTTTACCACCAACGATGGATCAAATTTTAAACGGTTAAAAGTAATCGCCTGCATATAGCCATCCTTGCGTTCCTCACTGGCGTACAAGGTACTTGGCCCATTAATCATTCCAATACTTCTGTGTCCTTTTTTCAAAAGATAGTTCACAGCCTTAACTGTTGCACTTTCTAAGCTACATGCCACATAATGTACGTTTTTGAAAGGTGGTATCCGATCAAAAAATACAACTGGTATATTAAATGAATTCAGTTTTTCGAAATGATCAAACTTTGAAGTGTCTTTACTGATGGATACCAATAAACCATCTACACGTTGATTTTTCATTTTTTCAACGAGCTTTACTTCCTGCTCATAATTATCGTGCGACTGCGCAAAAATAACCGTATAATTTTTCTTAATGGCTTCATCTTCAATTGCAGAAATAGCGATGGAGAAAAAGTGTTCTGATAACTCCGGTAAAATTACGCCAATAGTGTATGTTTTCCCTTTTTGAAAAAGAATTGCCGCATTATTAGGCTCATAGTTTAGCGACTTCGCCAGCTGCTTAATTTTCTCCCTGGTTACCGCTCCAATGCTCGGATGATCGTGCAATCCCCGGGAAACACTGGATGGAGAAATGTTTAAAATTCTGGCTATTTCTTTGATGGTTGTTGGTTTCGACTGCATTCTGAGTGCTAAACTACATTAAATTTCTTCAATATGTAATAATACAAAATTAATCAAACGTTTGCGCTGTTTTTTTCCCTCATTTCTTTCCTCTGCTATATAAATATCGATACTTTCGGAAAAGCTAACGGCGCTACGTTCTAAAAAATAATTATAGAAAAATTATAAACAGAAAGCAATTTTAGTCCCTTAAAAAATGATATACAATTATAAAAATGCCCCCCGATGATTAACAAAAAGTGAGACTGTATCATAAGTTGTGATTCCATTCGAATTTGTCACGTTGAGCTTGTCGAAACGCTTTTTGGGGCATTTAAACAGGTCCTTCGACAGGCTCAGGATGACAATTCTATATTATGATACAACATCATTTAAACAAAAAAGACGAGAAGTGTTCGTACCACTCCCCGCCAAATTGGGTTATTTTCCTGCAAGCAGGTACAAAAGTTATCTAAGCTATATGTTTAACCCTTTTCAAAGGTATAAAATTTATGCATGTTCCAAATAAAGCAGCGTCTTATTCTAATTATTTTGATTTTTTACAGCAAAGCCTCATATAGTTGAAGCATTGCTATTTAAGGCTGTAAGAAGTAATCCATTCGTCATATATCTAACTCAGGCTTCTTTTTTAAAATCATATTTCTACTTTGGTTATTATTAATTTTATAAATGATAGCTGTATACATTTTACTTTCTCTCGTAATCGCCTTCTTCATTATCACGAACCTTCCGGTTTTTGGCCGTTTGCCAAAGGGATTACGATTGGAAAAAATCCACCACCTGGCTAACTATCGTGATGGTGCTTTGCAAAATGAGTCGATAACATTAATGCAGCCTGAAGGCGTAAGTTTTTTTAAGATTTTAAAAGCATTTTTTTTCGAAAAACATCCTAATAAGGCTCCAGATCAGACACTTCCTTTTATTACACCTAACCTAAACGGAAGCCCCAAAAGCAATGCCCCTGAAATTATCTGGTTTGGACACTCGTCTTACCTGATCAAAATAGATGACTTAAGGATTCTGGTTGATCCGGTCTTTAGCAAAACCCCATCTCCATTTTCATTTATAGGAAGTAAGGCTTTTTTAGGTACAGATGTGGTAAAAGCAGAAGAATTTAAAAATATTGATGTCTTGATCATCACACACGATCATTATGATCACCTGGATTATCATAGTATTTTAAAAATCGCGCCACAAGTTAAAAGTATTGTTACTTCGCTGGGAGTGGGCTCACATCTTGAGCGGTGGGGCATTAAGACAGAAAAGATAAATGAACTGTACTGGAACGAATCGCTAACATTGTTTAATAGCTTGCAGTTAACAGCTGTACCTGCCAGACATTTTACCGGGCGGAAGTTTAAAAGGAATCAAACCCTCTGGTCCGCCTTTGTATTGAAAACCGCAAACTGCCAACTATTTTTAGGAGGTGATTCTGGCTACGATACACACTTCGCTAAAATAGGTGAGGAGTTTGGCCCTTTTGATTTAGCCTTGCTTGAGTGTGGGCAGTACAACGCCTATTGGCCGTACATCCATATGTTTCCCGAAGAAACAGTGCAGGCCGCAATCGATTTAAAAGCAAAAGTTTTAATGCCGGTGCATTGGGGTAAATTTAGCTTAGCCATGCACCCCTGGAACGAGCCTGTTAAAAGAGTCGTTGTAGCGGCAGCAGCAAAGCAGCTTCCTTTGGTTACTCCAAAATTAGGTGAAACAATAATTTTAAATGAATATTTGCCTACAGAAAACTGGTGGCTTGAAGAATAAAACTAAACAATAATTGTATTGTAGTGTTTAATTCTAAAATCAAATGCAATATGAAAACTGATCTTGTTGAAATTTTTCAGACCATTCGGGCCGGAATACAGCCCTACGCCACCCGCGGATATACGGTACACGAAAATTCGGAGAGCGGATATGATCTTTACAGCGAAAAAAATATAGCCTTAAACGGTGAAAAAGTAACGGAGCGCTTTTTTACGGGTGTTTATATTAATGGGAACGCAGTAGAAGTTAAAATCAATACCGATGAGTTTTCTACAACAAATCATAATTTAAGCGATTTTGGTCAAAACAAAGCAGGTTTTAAAATTTCGGCCCTCGATGATGCCAAATTAAAGGAAGTAGAAACTTTAGTAGAAATTATCCATACTAACTTTAAAGAAAAAGAATGGATTTAACAATCTGATGGTTAAATTTGCAGCAGATAATTTATTCTGAATAACCTTCTGCTGATTGAATAATTTAATTCCTGATTGTAACTGGCATCATCAATTGTGTTTAGCGCTTGCTAATCACAAAATTGGATGCATTTTTGTTTCAGAGGATAAATTTCGGTTATTACGAGTTGATCATCAATTAGTTATACACCTGGTAAGTTTAAACAATAAATTCACCTCCCAGGATCTCATTGCGCTGCAAGAAAAACATCATCAGGAAGGCACTAAACTCATTCACCTTTGGGAAGACCTGTGGCAATCAAAACCAGATCAGGTTTTAGGGAGAATAAAATCTTTGCTTGGCAAAAATATCCGTATTCACGGTAGAAAAACTAAAGTATTCAAAATTACTAAACCAGTTTCTGATTCTTTTTTGATTGAAAATCACTTGCAGGGATCAGTAAGTAGCCGCTATAAAATTGGTTTATTTGAAAAAGATGAACTCGTTGCTGTTGCTACTTTTTCGGCACTACGCAAAATGAATCATACCGAAAATTATAGATCGGCAGAATTGATCAGGTTTGCGGTTAAAGCAGGTTATTCCATTACCGGGGGGCTCAGTAAACTGATTTCCTTTTTTGCTGAAACATATAAACCTAATGACCTGATGACTTATGCAGATCGTGACTGGTCGGCAGGAGAGGCCTATATCAAATTAGGTTTTAAGCATACCGCAGTTTTGGAACCACAGATTTACGTGCTGGATGAAAATCTGAATCGTCAGCTTAAAAAAGACCATCAGGTTTTTGCACAGGAGGTGTTTAATACAGGAAGTTTAAAGTTTATTCTTAAATTTTAATGGATCAGCATAATCTCATCATTATTTTAGGGGCAACTGCCTCTGGCAAAACTAAGCTGGCGGTAAGCGTAGCGGATGCTTTAAATGGAGAAATTATTAGTGCCGATAGCCGTCAGATATTTAAACGAATGGATATTGGTACCGGTAAAGATTTGCAGGAGTACCATATAAATGGAAAAACAATTCCTTACCATTTAATTGATATTTTAGAACCTGGCGAACGTTATCATGTAGACGCTTTTAAAAACGACTTCTATCAAGCCTTTGAATCTATAACACAAAAAAACAAAATACCTATCCTTTGTGGCGGAACAGGAATGTATATCCACAGCCTGTTGCAAAATCAAACTTTTACAGCTATTCCGGTAAATCAACTGTTAAGAGATCAACTAAATTTATTATCGAAAGAGGCGTTAATTTCAAAATTACAGCGTGATAAAAACCAAAACATGGATCATGTTGATCTATCTTCTAAAAAGAGATTAATCCGTGCATTAGAAATAGCCGAATATTTAAAACATAATACACTGGAAACTGCAGAGCGGCCCGAAATTAAACCGGTTATTTTTGGATTGAAGAACGAAGTAGAAGTGACCAGAGCTAAAATCATAACGAGACTGAACGAAAGATTCAAAGCCGGCTTAATTGAGGAGGTAGCACAATTACTTAAAGAGGGCATTAATAAAGAAATATTAGTTTTTTACGGATTGGAATATAAATTTATCGTCAACTATCTGGATGGCCTATTCACTTTTGATGAGCTAAAGCTGAAACTTGGAACTGCCATTTGCCAATATGCCAAACGGCAAAATACCTTTTTCAGAAAAATGGAAAAGGACAATATCGGAATCATTTGGCTCAATGCATCAGCACCGGCAAACCTACTAAAACAGTTGATAGTTGAAAAGGTTTCACTTATTTAAAATTTAATTTTTATTGGTCATATTAACGTTGGATTAAGGCTAAATAGCATCAAAAAAGCCCTTTTGGCACAACCTTTGTATATGGAGATGCATATAGTTTAACTCAAAAACAATTTTTATAATGAAAACAATTACTAAAATCATTGCTACTTCAGCAGCTGTCGTGGCTTTATTCTTTACTACAAATGCTAATGCGCAATCTTCTCAAAAATTAGGAATAGGAATTATTGGTGGTATACCAACAAGCGATGCATATAGCGTGGCGCTTGGTGCAGATTTACGTTATCAATTTGATATCGATAAACAATTATCAATTCCGGTTACTGCTGGTTATACTCGTTTTTTAGGTAAAGAAATTGGCAATACTGGTGTTGATTATGCTGATTTTGGATATATCCCTGTAAAAGCTGGTGTTAAATACTTTTTCAATGAATCTGGTTCTGGAATTTATGGTTTAGCAGAATTGGGTGCTGGTTTCGGTACAAACGAAGGTAGCAAAACTTCTTTTGTGTATTCACCAGCTGTTGGTTACGCATGGAGTAACGGTTTAGATTTAGGTCTTAAATATGAAGGTTTAGCTCAGAGCGGAACTAGCACAGGATATGTTGGTTTACGTTTAGCATACGGATTTAGCTTGTAAGCTTAATCACATATAATATCTGGAGCCCCGACTTTTAGTCGGGGCTTTTTTATTTCATAACATTCTGAAAAAAATGAAAACCTGAAAATCCACAATAGATATTTTAACGTATATAAACTAAACCCTTAATTAATAAATTAAAATATCTAAAAATGAAAACAGTTACTAAACTTTTTGCAATGACATTAACGGCCCTTGCCACTTTAACCACTTTAAACTTAAAAGCACAAACAATGGGCACTACCGAACCAATGACAACCGGAAGCGGTATGGCTTTTAAAATTGGTGTTGGCGTAAATGGCGGATTATTTCCAGACAAATCTGAAATGGATTATGGTTATGGTGCAGATGTAAAACTTCAGTATGATTTAAGCCCTTTCGTAGCCTTAACAGCTTCTGGTGGTTATACCCGTTTAAAATGGAAAGGCAGCCCGCTTAAATTCGAATTTATTCCTTTATTAGGTGGTGTTAGGGTATTCCCGATCGAAAGAATGTACCTGGCTACTGAACTTGGTTCAGGTTTGGCCATCAAAGATGGCGCCAACATGAACTTTATTTATACCGGTGGTTTAGGTTATGAATGGAAAAACGGACTTGATCTTGGCGTGAAATATGAAGGTTATGTAAACAATAGCGCTTCTGATCTTTACTTCATGAAAACCGGACAATTTAACCTGAGGTTGGCTTATAATTTTAAATTATAATTAGAACATCATATAATTTTAAAGTCCCGATGAAAATCGGGACTTTTTTATTTATTTACCATTTTAATTGCTATTTTGAGCCGAAAACCAAATGCAATGAAAAGAATATTCGGAATAGCAATAATCACCGCATTAATGGCCTGCAATCAGGCTGATAAAAAATCATCAGAAGCAAAAGACTCAGCAAAAACAGATTCTGTATCGGTTAAAAATGAGGTTTCGATAAAAGATGAAAGGAAGCTGGCCATATTTACACAATATGTAGATTTAAAAAATGCACTGGTAAAATCTGATGCTGTAGCTACACAAAAATCTGCTGCTGTATTAAAAAATAGTTTAGCTGCCTACGAAGGTTGCGAACCTACCGCCGATATTGCCGGAAAAATTGCTACGAGCAGTAATCTGGTTTCACAACGAAAAGATTTTACCGTTTTAAGTGCTGATTTAATTGCTTTACTTAAAAATGCAGAAATAGAAAAAGGCACAATCTATGTTCAACATTGCCCAATGGCTAACAAAGGAAACGGTGGTGATTGGTTATCAACCGAAAAGGAAATTAAAAATCCCTATTATGGTAACGAAATGTTAGAATGCGGCAGGGTTGCTGAAGAGATTAAAGCAAAATAAGGTTTTAAATCTGATTTAATTAAGCATGATTGTTACGTCATTTTGACCAATTATTCATATTAATTTAACAGATTTGTTATGCATGTATATTAATTTTATATAATTTAGAAGCTATAAACACAATACAATAATATGTCAGATATTGCAGAGATAAAAGTTGATGGTAAGACAGTAGAATTGCCAGTAATTACAGGAACAGAAGATGAAAAGGCCATTGATATTTCGAAATTAAGAGATCTTACGGGCTTCGTAACTTTAGATACTGGTTTTAAAAATACTGGTTCTACCAAAAGTAAAATCACTTTTTTAGATGGTGAAAAAGGCATTTTAAAATATAGAGGATATTCCATCGAAGAGCTTGCCGCAAAATCGAGTTTTCTGGAAGTGATTTATCTGATTATTTACGGTGACCTTCCAACACAAAAACAATTGGAAGATTTACAGGCTGATATCAGTAAGCATACTTTGATCCATGAAGATATGAAGAAATTTTTTGATGGTTATCCATCAAGATCTCATCCAATGGGTCAGTTGGGCTCATTAATCTTCTCATTATCTACATTTTATCCTGAGTGTTTAAAGCCAAATCAAACCGCAGAAGAACAAGATTTAACCATCATTAAACTTTTGGCTAAATTTCCAACCATTGTTTCTTTCGTTTATAAAAAATCATTAGGTCATCCACTTATTTATCCAAAAAATAAATATGATTATGTAACCAATTTTCTTTGGATGACCTTTGGACAGCGAACAGAAGATTACGATGTAAATCCGATCGTGGTTAATGCCATGAATAAATTGCTTATTCTGCATGCAGATCACGAGCAAAATTGTTCAGCATCTACCGTACGTATTGTAGGTTCGTCTGACTGTAATTTATATGCTTCAATTGCTGCAGGTATTGCTGCACTCTGGGGCCCGCTACATGGTGGTGCCAATCAGGCTGTTATCGACATGCTTGAATTGATTAAAGCTGATGGTGGTGATACAGAGAAGTGGATTAATAAAGCAAAAGATAAAAACGATTCGTTCCGCATGATGGGTTTTGGACATAGGGTTTACAAAAACTTCGATCCAAGAGCTAAAATCATTAAAAAAGCATGCGATGATATCTTAGAAAACTTAGGTATTGATGACCCGATTTTAGAAATTGCTAAAAAATTAGAAGAAGCAGCTTTAACTGATCAATACTTCATTGATCGTAAGTTATATCCAAATGTGGATTTCTATTCAGGTATTATTTACCGCGCATTAGGCTTCCCATCTGAAATGTTTACCGTTCTATTTGCTTTAGGCCGTTTACCAGGATGGATTGCACAATGGAAAGAAATGCACGAAAACAAAGAACCGATAGGTCGTCCACGTCAGATTTATGTAGGTGAAACGGATAGAGAATTTGTTGAGCTTAAAGACAGAAAATAATTTCATTAAGCATAAAAAAACCACCCGATAGTATCGGGTGGTTTTTTTATGGGGTTATTTTTTATCGACTGATCGTCATCTCGACTGGAGCGAAGCGAAATGGAGAGATCTAATAATAGATTTCTCGACTGCGTTGCACTTCGCTCGAAATGACGATCTTTCTTATACCAGTTTAAGTAGCCACGTAATAAATCAGGTTTACCATGATCACTTCTGATACATTAAAAGCTATCCAATACATTACGATGATCCAAAACATTTTAAAAATAATGCTCCAGCGTTTCCGCTGGTAAAATACTTTTAAAGCATTATACATATACCAGCAGATCCAAACTACAACGCCAAGTTCAATAATATTGGTAACAATGGTACCCTTACCAAAAACATGTTTAATTAATGGATCGGTAAAAATTTGAACAATAAAATAGGCAGTCATGCCATGGATGGCAAAAATCAGGTGATTTAAATAATAAATATGATTTTTCCTGAAATTCCACATAATAAAAAGCGCCAATAAAGGCATTAACAAAAAGTATTGTTTTGGTCTGTTGTGTTCCAGTGTCTCTTGAATGACTTCAGATTTTTCGCCAATATTAATCGCTCTTTTTTTAATCATGCGCTCATACCAATTATCCTGCTCAATAAGTGGTAATTTCTTTTGTCTTACCAGGTAAGCAGCATAAGTACTGTCGTTTCTTTCAATATGGATGTCATTAAAATCTTCTATAAGGTCATTAATTGAATCTGATTTAAGTGAAGTATTTTCTACTTCAAGCCTTTTTAATTCTGCTTCCTGATCTGCAAAACCAAGCCTTTTAAAGTCTTTTGTTTTTATGACCTTATTCAGCGATTTTGCAGTTCTATTTGCAATAGCTTTAGGTACTCCTGGAAGCATAAGTGCTTTGTTAACACTATCCGTAACATTTTCATCTTTTTCTCTTTCAACCTTAATTGATTCATGAGCGTTTTTTTCTACATGTTTTGGCGAATACACCACCAAAAAGTATACAATAGACACGAAGATGTACATGCTCACCGGATTGATATACCTGGCTCTTTTGCCAGCTAAGTAATCGAGTGTAACCTGACCAGGTTTTGTTAAAAGAGGAGAGAGGGTTTGAAAAAATTTATTGTCGAAATGAAAGTAATGTGCAATACTATGACTGATAAAAGCCCAGAAACTTTCTTTTAATTCTAAATTTGGTTGACCGCAGTCGCTACAATAATGTTTCTCAACATGAGCGCCACAGTTTAGGCAGTTGTGTTCTTTTCTGTACTTACCAGCTGACATGGGGATAAATCGAAATTATAAATGGTTAATGGCTTCTACTTCTGCTCGGGTATGTTTGTGTTTAAATATGATTACAAAAACTATCGCAATAACTAAAACATAGATGGTGAAAGATAGCCAGATATTGTGCCAGTCTTTTACATCTAATGCCCTACTTAAATTTCCATTCTCTAATACACTAATTCCTTTGTTTTTCAAAAATTGAAGCAAATGTTTATTATCGGCTTCGCTCTTTACATATTTAGATAACGAATCGATACTGCTATAATAGGTAGTAAAATATTTATTAATCATCCAGCCTGATACTAAACTTCCAAACACCGCTCCGAAACCATTAGTCATCATCATAAATAAACCCTGGGCTGATGAACGCGTTTTTGGAGTAGTTGAAGTTTCTACAAACAGTGATCCCGAAATATTAAAGAAATCGAATGCCATACCGTATACAATACAAGAGGTGATGATCATCCATAAATTGGTAGAGGGATCGCCAAAAGCAAATAAGCCGAAACGCAATACCCAGGCAAACATGGCAATTGCAATTACCCATTTAATCCCAAACCGTTTCAAAAAGAATGGAATAGCCAAAATAAACAGCGTTTCTGATATTTGAGAAATGGATAAAATGATAGTAGAATAGCGGATTACAAAAGATTCGGCAAAAACCGGGAATAATTTAAATTCATCTAAAAAAACATCACCATAAGCATTTGTTAATTGTAATGCTGCCCCTAAAAACATAGAAAAGATGAAAAATAGAGCCATTTTATAATCAGCAAACAGCCTGAATGATTCTAAGCCAAG
Organism: Pedobacter sp. W3I1; assembly: GCF_030816015.1. NCBI lineage: Bacteria > Pseudomonadati > Bacteroidota > Sphingobacteriia > Sphingobacteriales > Sphingobacteriaceae > Pedobacter > Pedobacter sp. W3I1. The sequence goes on along the minus strand of NZ_JAUSXN010000001.1, from coordinate 3,260,686 downwards.
TTTTTGTGCAAATGTTTTTTTCTCACTGATTAAATTCAAAGGCTTACATGCCGGGAGTGTAAAAGAATATACACCTAATAATAAGGCACTGATACCTGCAATGTAAAACTGATTTGCACTTGCTTTATTGCCTGTTAAGTTGGTAATCCACATGGCTACAATAAACCCTACGGTTCCCCAAACGCGGATGGGTGGGAAATCTTTCACCACATCGAAATTGCCATTCTTTAAAGTTGTGTAACTAATAGAATTACTTAATGCTATGGTTGGCATATAAAAGCACATGGCTACCAGCATTACCCAAAAAAAACTATGCGGACTTTCTACCTGGGGCAAATAAAACATCGTAGCAGCATAAAGGATATGTAAAATAGCATATAACTTTTCTGCATTGATCCATTTATCAGCAAGAATACCTGTTATAGTTGGCATAAATAGCGATGCAATGCCCATTGTAGAGAAAATTACCCCAAAATCTGCGCCGTCCCATTGTTTGGTTCCGAACCAATAATTTGCAATCGTAATCAACCAGGCAGCCCATACAAAGAATTGCATGAAACTCATTATAGTTAAGCGAAACTTAACGTTCATAATAATAGTTTAGTTTGAATTATTGAAAGTAAAAGCTGAATATAGAACTATTTTGAATGATAATCCAAAATGAACCTAAATTATTTTAAACAATTTGGTTCATCTTAGAATTTAGCTTTTTATTTAGAGATTTTAGTAAAAATTCGAAGGAATTTTGAATGAATGAATACTTTTTAAGAAAAATTAAGAGGTTCCCCGTTTGTTAAGCTCATCTCTTAACCGCGCGGCCTTTTCATAGGCCTCTTCAGCAATAGCTTCCTGTAATTTTTGTTGAAGTTCTTCTAATGTTAAATCACCAAAGCCCTGTTGGCTGGTTGATGTTGGTACACTATCGGCTTCTGGCTCTTTTGCAATAGAATCCATATTTTCGAGAAAAAGAAAGTCATTACCTTCTATCACAATTCCTGCAGAAGCCAAAATAAACTCATAAGTATAAATCATGGCATTAAACCGAACCGCTAAAGCAATAGCATCAGATGTCCGGGCGTCAACTTCATGTGTATTTTTACCATCGCTGCAGATCAGCTTGGCATAAAAAACACCATCCACCAGATTGTAAATAATAATTTCCTGAATATTGATATGAAAAGTATCAGCCATTGATTTGAATAAATCATGTGTTAATGGCCTACTAGGAGTCATTTTCTCAATTTCTATGGCAATGGCCTGCGCTTCAAATGCACCAATAATAATCGGTAAGCGTCGGCGTCCATTTACTTCTCCTAAAACAAGGGCATAAGCACCAGATTGAGTCTGGCTGTAAGATAAACCTACAATATCTAATTTAACTTTTTTCATATTTGTCGATGTCATGTTGAGCTTGTCGAAACATTTAATTTAATCCTTCGACAGGCTCAGGATGACAAAAATTATCCTTTATGTGCTTTTAATGCTTCAATTAATTTTGGCACAACCTCAAAAGCATCGCCAACAATACCATAATCGGCCACTTTAAAGAATGGAGCTTCCGGATCTTTGTTAATTACAACAATCACTTTTGATGAGCTCACACCAGCCAAATGCTGGATAGCGCCAGAAATACCGATAGCAATATAAAGGTTAGGACTAATGGCAATACCAGTTTGACCAACGTGTTCTGAGTGTGGCCTCCAGTCTGCATCCGATACTGGTTTAGAACATGCTGTAGCTGCTCCTAATAAGCCAGCTAATTCTTCGATCATTCCCCAATTTTCTGGTCCTTTTAAACCTCTGCCGGCCGAAACTACTAATTCTGCATCCGGTAACGAAACTTTATCAGTTGCCCTAACAATCTCCTTAATAACAGTACCCAGGTCTGATTGTTTAATATCGGCTGCGAAGGTTTCTATTGCCGCATCTGCAACATTTTCTTTAACACCAAATGCATTTGGGTTTAAGGCAATTACTTTATTGGCCGATGTTAATTCGGTAATGGCGAATGCTTTACCAGAGAAGGCAGTTTTCTTAACCGAAAATTTGCCATCAGTGCTTGGTAATTCTACAGCACCGTCAGCTAAACCAGCTTTAAGCTTTACTGCAATACGCGGCGCTAAACCTTTACCAGAGAAAGAGTTAGACAGAACAACAATATCGGCACCTTCTTTTTCTGCCGCTGCAGCAATAACGCTCGCATAAGCCTGATTTACAAAGGTTTTTAATTGATCGGTATTTACATTTAATACTTTTGATGCGCCGTATTTACCTAATTCCTTTAATTCGCTGTCGGCCACATCGCCTATAGAAATTGCGGTTAAATTAGTTGATTGTTGATCGGCAATGGCTTTGGCATAAGATACGGCTTCAAATACAGATTTCTTAAATTTTCCCTCAGCTTGTTCTACATATACTAATACTGACATATATTTACCCCTATATCCCCTAAAGAGGACCCTTATTTTATAATGAAATTAATTCTATTTATTATCTCTTTATTTGGTGACTGAAAACTTCTAGCTGCCAACTAAATTACTTTGGCTTCGCTATGTAACAAGCTGATCAACTGTTCTGTTTGATCGGCTGGAATTAACTTTACCGTTCCACGAGGAGCAGGGGTTTCGTATTTGGTTACTTTGGTTACTTCTTCAATAGCAACAGCATCTACCACAACCAATGGTTTTGTTCTGGCGCTCATGATACCGCGCATATTCGGGATTTTTGGCTCTGCTACGCCTTCAGCACAACTGGCTACAAATTTACCGGAAACCGTTAACACTTCTTTACCACCTTCAATTTCTCGTTCAATTGTTGCTGTATCACCATCAACATCTAATTTTTTGATAATAGATACTGAAGGGATATCTAAAAATTCGCCAACCATAGCGGCAACCTGGTTACCGTTGTAATCGATAGACTCGCGACCAGTTAAAATTAGATTAAAATCTTTATCTTTTGCATATTCTGCAATCTGTTTTGCCACGAAATAAGCATCTCTCGGTGCCGCATTCACCCTAACGGCATCATCTGCACCAATTGCAAGCGCTTTTCTAATGGTCGGGTCGTTACCTGCTTCGCCTACATTAATAACCGTTACCGTTCCTTTACCACCTTCGGTTAACTCAATTGCCCGTGATAAAGCGATTTCATCATACGGATTAACAATATATTGCACTCCCGCCGTATTGAATTCGGTATTATCATTAGTAAAAGTTATTTTTGTCGTTGTGTCTGGCACATTACTGATACAAACTAATATTTTCATATGTTAATAGTGGTTTTTATTGCTATGACTTATCAAGCTGAATTTTTAGCTCATGATAATTTCATATGTTATATGTTTATTATATAAGGTCTTTCTGCAAATTTAATTAAAAAAGCAAGGAAATAAAATGTCATCAACCCGTTTAATCAAGTTATTAGAATTTTTAGAAAGTGATCCCAACGATCCTTTTATACTATATGCCTTAGCCACAGAGTATAACGCACAAAATGATAAGGAAAAGGCTTATTCTTTTTACCTTCAATTAACGGATAAACATCCCGATTATGTTGGCACCTATTACCATTTGGGTAAATTATTGGAAAAAGACGATCAAAAAGAAAAGGCAATCGCCATTTATCAGAAGGGAATGCAGGTAGCACGCAACAAAAGAGACATGCATGCTTTTTCTGAATTACAGGGTGCATATAATACGGCGGCTGGATTAGATTATGACGAGGATTAGTTCAGTTAACGGTTATCAATTTTCAGTTCTGAGCTAATGCAAACAAAACCTATAGCTGCAAAAAAACAGTGGTTATTTATTAGAAACGTAATCTTTTTTACATTTACTTCATTTGGAGGTGCACAGGCACACCTGGCGCTGCTGCTTAAATACTTTGTTCAGAGCACTAAATTTATCTCTGAAGAAGAACTTTTAGAGTTAAATGCACTGGCGCAGGTACTCCCTGGACCAGCATCTACCCAAACACTGGTTGGGATAGCCTGGAAAGTTGGCAAACTTAAACTGGCCATTATTACTTTCCTGATCTGGATTTTACCTACAGCAACTGTAATGACCTTTGCGGCAATCAGTTATGCTTTGCTCGATCAGAAACAAAAGTTTAATGACATTTTAGAATATATCCAACCAATTGCACTCGGTATTGTAGCTTACGGGGCATGGAAACTTGGTAAAAAAGTATTATCCTCGCAGGTTTCCATATTTCTGGCCATTGCCTCAGTTATTGCTACATTAGTTTTAAGAAATGCCTATGTGTTTCCATTATCAATATTGATAGGCGGAATGATCTCTTCAGCCATAGAAACACCAAAAGAAGAGACAGAATTAAGGGTTAAACTTTTTTCGAATATCAACCCACGGAAACTGGTTTATTTTATTGGTGCATTACTGCTGTTTGCTTTAGTAGGGGCGATCATCAACAGGACATCGCCTTTTAGTCTACCCATTCGTTTACTCGAAAACTTTTACCGTAACGGGATATTGGTTTTTGGAGGTGGGCAAGTACTTGTTCCCTTAATGTTTACGGAATTTGTAGAGATGAAGCACTATTTGCCTTCATCAGGATTTTTATCTGGTTTTGCATTACAGCAAGCACTACCTGGCCCAACATTTTCTTTTACCAGCTATTTAGGCGCATTAAGTATGAAGAATTTTGGATACGGATTATGGGGCCAAATTTTAGGAGGACTAATCGGGGTGATCGGCATCAACTTACCGGGACTAATCCTCGTTTTATTTATTGTACCATTTTGGGATGATTTAAAAAAGATCTCTCGAATCCGTCATAGCCTTTCCGGAATCAATGCCGTTAGCGTTGGTTTTATTATTGCTGCTTTTGTGCTCCTTTTAATACCAATGGGCTTTAACTGGGTATTTTTAGGAATTATGATCGCTACCTTTCTGTTGCTTAATTTCACCAGGGTAAGTCCGCCAGTTATTGTATTGGCGGGGATATTGATTGGGTATTTATTTTAGTATTTCCAAATCGAGTTTATAAAAAATAGTTAAATTTTGGAAAGCAATTGCAGAACCCTGTAGGTTAGTGCAGTCCCGCTTTCACTGCTGCTCCGATGAAACCTGTGAAACAAGCAAGCACACAATAAAAAGCAAAAAATACAGTGCTTAAATCGGGAGCATTCGTTCTATCGGGTTTAATTTGGTTGGTTCCCTGCTGTTAAGCTAGTCTTTCGCGCCAGTCACCATATTTTTTAGCTTTTATTGCAGCTGAAATCCTTTTTTGTCATACTTAGGGATAAGTATTGCATAAAAAACAATATAATTAACAGTGAATTTAAGGAGATAAACGGTCTCAAAGTATCGTCATTTCGACCATAGTGGAGAAATCTTTTAAATTCATTTCAATAATTTGCTTCGAAGATCTCTCCATTCCGTTGCACTCCAGTCGAGATGACGACCCTTGTACTGGAATCTGTCAATGTAGCTTGTCGAAGGGCAAAAAAGCTAAAAACCTTTATGCTAAAAATGAGATAAGTTTTGTTGCTAATAACAGCTAGATTGCTTATTCCTAAAACGGTGGATCATCATCATTATAATCATCCATTTTTGAAGGACGGATAATCACATTGCTTTGTTTTTCAAAATCCTGAGATGGGTACATGCCAGCGGATGGATCTGCAGCAAATGAATTTGGTGGTGCATTAAAATCATCTTCCAGATCCACGAACTTCACAAACTTACCTATGAATTTAAGTGGTACAATTCCGGTTTCACCGTTACGGTGTTTTGCAATAATAACCTCGCCAATACCAGCCTGTGATCGCCCTTGCTCGTCTTCAGTAATACCATAATACTCAGGACGATACAAGAACAATACCATATCCGCATCCTGCTCAATTGAACCCGATTCACGTAAATCGGATAACATCGGCCGCTTTCCTTGTAAACCTGGTCTGCTCTCTACCGCACGACTTAACTGTGATAGTGCCAGCACTGGAACATCAAGTTCTTTTGCAACAGATTTTAGTGCCCTCGAAATGCTACCAATTTCCTGCTCACGGTTACCACCGCCTTTTCCCTCGCCTTTACCATGCATTAACTGCAGGTAATCGACAATTACCAATTGAATATCGTATTGTGATTTTAATCTTCGGCATTTTGCCCTGAACTCGAAAATATTCAGTGCAGGTGTATCATCAATTAATAGAGGTGCTTCAGTTAAACGGCCAATTTTACTGTGTAGCTGCTGCCATTCCCATTCCTGTAAATTTCCTTTTCTGATTTTTTCCTGCTCAATTTCTGCTTCTCCAGAAATTAAACGATTAACTAACTGAACTGACGACATCTCTAATGAGAATACTACTGTTGGTTTTGCAAAATCGACGGTGGCATTTCTCGCACAGGTTAGTACGAACGCCGTTTTACCCATCGCCGGACGTGCAGCAATAATGACTAAATCCTGCTTTTGCCAACCACCGGTTATCCTGTCTAATCCTGTAAAACCTGTTGGCACACCAGTTAAACCATCAGTTTTAGTACGAAGCTCTTCAAGTGTGGCTAATGATTGTTTAATAATATCGTCCATTTTCTGTGTATCTCTACGCAGGTTATTCTGGGCGATTTCAAAAAGTCCTTTTTCTGCCTGATCTAAAAGATCAAAAATATCAGTCGTATCTTCGTAGGCATTTGTAATAATTTCGGTAGAGATTCTGATCAGTTCACGCTGAATATATTTCTGAGAAATAATACGCGCATGAAACTCAATATTCGCTGCCGAAGCAACCCTATTGGTTAAATTGGTAATGTAGTAAGCACCTCCAACTATTTCTAAAGTGCCTAATGTTCGCAGTTCAGCCGTTACGGTTAAAATATCAACCGGTCGCGATTTTTGAAATAAAATATGAATCGCTTCAAAAATTTTCTGGTGGGCAATGTTATAAAAAACCTCCGGTTTTAAAACATCAATTACAGCAGAAAGTGCATCTTTTTCGAGCATCAATGCCCCAAGAACTGCTTCCTCAAGATCTAATGCCTGAGGAGGGATTTTCCCTTGTGAACTTATGGTATTACTTAACCTGCTTTTTCTAGCAGTCATACTGTTCTTTCCGCCTTGTTCATTATCGATACTCATTCCACAAAAGTAATTAAATTTTGACGCGGTTGTTTGAATTAGTTACTAGCTGTTTGTTAACAAATTGAAGCATAATCAGATTAAATTTTCTAGGATTTTATAATCGCAAAAATTTTTAAACAATTTAATGTTAATAAGAATGATATAGATTAGGGCTAAAACATTTTATTTGAATACTTTTGCCTAACAATTTCAAAACATGGATAATTTTAGAAGACCGCAACGAGCAAAAGAGAATAATGAGTTTGTATTCGGTATCAGGGCCGTAATAGAGGCCGTTAAAGCAGGAAGAGACATTGAAACCATTTATCAGCAACGCGGTTTGGGCGGGGAGCTTTTTCTGGAGTTAAAAGCCCTTCTAAAAGATACTTTAATTCCTTTAAATTCGGTTCCGGTGGAGAAACTGAACCGCATGTCGCAGAAAAATCATCAGGGCGTAATTGCAGTTATTTCTCCAATTACCTATCAGAATATTGAAGACATTATTCCAGCTGTTTTCGAAAAGGGCGAAGTTCCATTAATTTTGGTTTTAGATAGCGTGACCGATGTCCGCAATATGGGTGCAATAGCACGTACAGCCGCTTGTGTAGGTGTTCATGCTATAGTTGTTCCGTTAAAAAATGCGGCGCAAATTAATGCTGATGCGATTAAAACATCAGCTGGTGCATTATTTAACATTCCGATTTGCCGCCATGCCAACCTGCACAAAACCTGCTTGTTTCTACAGGAAAGTGGCCTTCAGATTGTAGCTTGTACCGAAAAAACCAGTGATTTTATTTATGCCCCAGATTATACCATGCCCACAGCAATTGTAATGGGCTCTGAAGATGAGGGGATTTCTAATGATCTTTTAAGGGTAGCCGATCATTTAGCTAAAATACCAATGGCTGGAAAAATCGAATCGTTAAATGTTTCGGTAGCTGCCGGGGTAATTTTATATGAAGCTGTTAGGCAGAGAACCGTTTAATGTAAAGGGGATGTAAAATGGAGGATGTAATATTTTAACTAGATCATTCCTCGATTCGTCCTCCTGAGTGTTAATTTACTGTATAAAAATCAATATATAACTGACGTTTTTAGCTTAGGTTTTTGGAAATGAATGTCAGCATTCCATAGGGTTTAGCAGTCCCGCTATTCATTCCAGCCGATGCTGATTCAGTGCCGATTTTTCGGTAAAGAATCGGCATCCACTGCTATCGGGTTTATAGTGAAAGGCTTGTGCAAGGAATATATCTCCCAAGCTATCGATAGCGTTAAATGTTTCGACTGGAGCGCAGCCCAGAACTTTCGGGAGAGAAATCTTTGAACTATGTTTATTTGAATAGTTCAAAGATTTCTCCACTGCGGTCGAAATGACGACTGATTTTTACAATTTGCATGGGCAACCCGGTAGCTATAGGGATGTTTCAGGATCTTCCATTACAGGTAAGGTAGGAAATGTAAGATGGATGATGAAAACTATGCTACATCATCCATTTTACATCTTACCTCATCCATTCTAAATAAACTTGTTGCCAAATCGGGATTTAACTTCCGCTACAAACTCTTTAACCCTTTGCTCTTCGTTTCTTGGGCAGATCATGAGCCATATTATTGTTTTCAACCACGATATAATCGTGCAGCCCTTGTAGGACAACCAATTTATCTTTCGGAACATTTACCATACAGTTCGATGAATCGAACATCAATACCTGCTCTGAAGGAATAACAGCATTACCTACATAATCTTTATCAGCCATTTCATAAATAGAGGCCCAGGTCCCTAAATCAGACCAACCAAAATCAGATGGAAGCACATAAACATTATCTGCTTTTTCCATAATTCCAAAATCAATTGAAATATTGGTGCATTGGAAATAAGCATTATTGATAAAGGCTTTTTCTCCCTCAGTATTCAATTCAGACCTGCCAATATTAAATATTTCGTACATATCTGGCAGGTGTTTCTCGAAAGCGTTTAAAATTGCTTTAGCCGACCAGATAAATATCCCGGCATTCCACAAGAAATCGCCGCTTTGCAAAAATGATTTTGCCAATTCTAAATTTGGCTTTTCTGTAAACGTTTTAACCTTATGCAGATCAGTATCCGTGTTGAGTACATAATCTGTGTGCTGGATATAACCATAACCCGTATCCGGGCGGTTTGGTTTAATACCCAATGTGATTAAACAGTCATTTTTAGATGCAGCCTCTAAGGATTGTTGAATGGATTCGATAAAACCATCAATATTGGCAATGGTATGATCAGAAGGTGCAACCACAATAGTGGCATTCGGATTTAACTCCGCAATTTTTAAGCTTCCGTAAGCAACACAAGGGGCAGTATTCCTCATTAAAGGTTCGGCCAAAATCTGGTTATCTGTTAATTGCGGTAATTGTTCTTTAATTAAATCTGAATAAATTTCGTTGGTAACGATAAATATATTTTCAGGTGGACAGATTTTTAGAAATCTTTCGTAAGTACTTTGAATCAGCGTTTTTCCAACACCAAAAAAATCGATAAACTGTTTTGGGTATTCTGTTCTGCTTACTGGCCAAAAGCGACTTCCGACGCCACCAGCCATAATTAATGCATAATAATTTTTATTCATTTTATAAGTTAAAATTACACAATGCCTTCATTTAAAAGATCGTGTAAGTGGATCATGCCAAAGTAAGTATTTTGTTCCAGAACTAACAACTGCGTTATATTGTTTTGTTTAATAATCTCTAAGGCATCAACAGCTAAAGCATCAAATTGTATGCTCTTTGGCGTTCTGCCCATAATATCTTCAGCTTTTAAGTTTGCAATAGAATTGTTATTTTCTAACATCCTCCTAATATCACCATCGGTAATAATGCCAAGCACCTTATCGTCGTTATCAACAACAACAACAGCACCCAAACGGTTTTTACTAATTTCTATCAACACATCTTTAACTGGGGCGGATGGATGTATGGCAGGCTTTTCATTAGATAAGGCCAGGTCCCGGGCTTTTAAATATAATTTTTTTCCTAAGGACCCTCCCGGGTGATATTTTGCAAAATCAGATTCGTTAAAATCTCTACATTCCAATAAACAAATCGCTAAGGCATCGCCCAATGCCAATTGTGCCGTTGTACTGGTAGTGGGGGCCAAATTATGTGGACAAGCTTCTTTTTCGAAAGAGGTATTCAAAATCAAATCGGCTTGCTCGGCTAAAAAAGAATTCAGCTCACCAACCATCCCGATTAGAAGATTGCCAGATGTTTTTAACAAAGGAGTAAGGACTTTTATTTCTGGCGTGTTTCCACTCTTAGAGAGGCAGATTACAATATCATCCACCTGGATCATCCCCAGATCACCATGAATGGCATCTGCGGCGTGCATAAAAATAGCAGGTGTACCGGTTGAATTAAAAGTAGCCACCATTTTTTGTGCAATGATTGCACTTTTTCCTATACCTGTAACAATTACCCGTCCTTTGCCATGTAAAATGCTTGATACGACCTTTTCAAAATCGCTGTTAATATTCTTAGCAACATTTAATATTGCTGCTGCTTCAAGCTCTAATGTGCTTACAGCTGATTGGATTATTGATTTTTTACTTTTCAAAGAGAAAATAATTGTCTGTTAATACTTGAAATTCTTGTAAAATTATGTTATTTTGGATACAAAAATAGCATCGCATATTTTATTACACAAAATGGACGTGAAAAAGTCGTTATTTGATAACCTACAAAATTTCTTCGGGTTTGATAATTTCAAGGGTGATCAGGAGTCGATCATTACAAATATTTTAGAAGGCAATAACACTTTTGTTATTATGCCAACAGGCGGAGGGAAGTCTATTTGCTATCAGTTACCCGCTTTAATGAGCGAAGGAACAGCAATCGTGATCTCTCCACTAATTGCATTGATGAAAAACCAGGTAGACCAATTAAGGGCTTTTGGTGGAAATGACAGTATTGCTCACTTTCTTAATTCATCCCTAAACAAATCTGAAATTACTCAAGTTAAATCTGACCTTTTAAGCGGTCAGACTAAATTATTGTATGTTGCGCCCGAATCTCTGGCGAAGCAAGACAATATTGAATTTTTAAATCTGATTAAAATCTCTTTCGTTGCTGTTGATGAAGCGCATTGTATCTCTGAATGGGGGCACGATTTCAGGCCGGAATACCGTAAGATTAAACAGGTTATTGCAGGATTGGGGAATAACATTCCCATTATTGCACTAACCGCAACTGCTACACCAAAAGTGCAACAGGATATTATGAAGAACCTCGGAATGATGGAGGCAACCTTATTCAAATCTTCATTTAACAGACCTAACCTCTTTTATGAGATCCGCCCTAAAAGAGACATTACCAAAGAGATTATTAAATACATCAAATCTAATCCAGGTAAATCAGGTATTATCTATTGCCTTAGCCGTAAAAAGGTAGAAGAGGTGGCCGAAGCTTTAAACCTAAATGGAATCAGTGCATTACCTTATCATGCTGGTTTAGATCCAAAGGTTAGGGCCGAAACGCAGGATAAGTTTTTGATGGAAGATGCTGAGGTGATCGTGGCAACCATTGCCTTTGGTATGGGGATCGATAAACCAGATGTTCGCTTTGTAATTCACCACGATGTGCCTAAAAGTATGGAGGGTTATTACCAGGAAACTGGTAGGGCCGGACGTGATGGTGGTGAAGGTGTATGCATTGCTTTCTACGCTCAAAAAGATGTAGATAAGCTGGCCAAGTTTATGAAAGATAAGCCAGTTTCTGAAAGAGAAATCGGTACACAGATCTTAAAAGAAGTGATCGATTATGCCGAATCTGGCGTTTGCCGTCGTAAGCAGATTCTTCATTATTTCGGCGAAAACTTTAACGAAACAGGCTGTAACTGCATGTGCGATAACTGCAAAAAGCCTAAAAAACAATTTGATGCCGAAAGTCAGTTATCTACCGTATTAAAGTTTATTGAGAAATCGGGAGAGAAATTCGACGATGCGCACTTGCTAAACGTTTTCTTAGGCTTAGAAACGGCGCAAACCATTGCATACGAGCATAGTAAGCTTCCTGAATTTGGAATTGGTAAAGAAGAAGGTGAGTTAATGTGGAAATCAATTATCCGCCAGGCTGTTTTAAACAATTACCTTTTTAAGGATATTGATAATTACGGCTTATTAAAGTTAACGAAGCAGGGAAGAGATTTTATTGTTAATCCATATAGCCTTAAATTCATTTTAAACGAACCAATAGAGAACGGTGCTGACGATGATGATGATGATGTAAAACAAGGCACAGGCGCTTTAGATACCCATCTTTTATCCTTGCTTAAAGAGCAACGCAAAAAAATTGCGAAACAAAAAAGTGTTCCACCATTTGTAGTTTTTCAAGATCCGTCCTTAGAGGAAATGTGTACACATTACCCGATTACGATGGAAGAGCTTCGTCAGATTTCTGGTGTAGGTTCGGGTAAAGCAATGAAATTCGGGACACCTTTTATCGAATTGATTAAAAAATATGTCGAGGATAACGATATCGAACGTCCAATTGACCTGATTATTAAAACGCAGGCCAATAAATCACAGATGAAGGTTTCGATCATTCAAAATATCGACAGACAGATTGGCTTGGAAGATATTGCCGATTCGAAAGGCATCACTTACGAGGAAATTCTGAAAGAAGTAGAATCGATTGTAAACTCTGGTACGAAACTGAACCTAAACTATTTCATTGATGAAGTGATTGATGATGATAGGCAGGATGAAGTTTTTGATTATTTCAGGGCGGCCGAAAGCGACTCTATAGATGAAGCGCTTAATGAATTGGGTGAAACCGATTATACCCGCGAAGAAATTCAACTGATGCGGATTAAATTCATGTCAGAACTAGGAAACTAGATATTGATGGAAGATGTGAGAGGTGAGATGGATAATGTATCTATTTATCCTTCCCATTTTCCACTAGATTTTAGTTCTTACATTTTCCATCTTCCATAATACATTTTACATGCTTAACTATTTAGATAAATTAAAAAATACAGATTCAGGAAATTTCTTTTTAATGGCGGGTCCATGTGCCATTGAAGGCGAGGATACTGCCATGAGAATTGCCGAAAAAATTATCACAATTACCGATAAACTACAAATTCCATATATTTTTAAAGGTTCGTACCGGAAAGCAAACAGAAGCAAAGGAAGTTCTTTTACCGGCATTGGTGATGAAAAAGCGCTACGTATTTTAGAACGCATCGGCAGAGAATTTGGTGTACCAACGGTAACCGATATCCACGAAAGCGGAGAGGCTGCAATGGCCGCTGCTTATGTAGATGTGCTGCAAATCCCTGCATTTTTATGCCGCCAAACCGATTTGTTAATTGCTGCTGCAGAAACCGGGAAAGTAGTTAACGTTAAAAAAGGGCAATTCCTTTCTGCAGGTTCAATGAAATTTGCTGTAGAAAAAGTAAAAGAAGCTGGTAACAATAAAGTAATCCTTACTGATAGGGGCAATACATTCGGTTATCAGGATTTGATTGTTGATTATCGTGGATTACCTGAGATGCAAAGTTTCGGAGTACCCGTGGTGATGGATTGTACACATTCATTACAGCAACCCAATCAAAGTAGTGGTGTTACTGGTGGTAAGCCAGAACTGATCTCAACCATAGCCAAAGCGGCAATTGCAGTTGGTGCAGATGGCTTATTTATCGAAACCCATCCAGATCCTGCAAATGCAAAATCAGATGGTGCCAATATGTTACATTTAGACCTGTTAGAAGAAACATTAACAAAACTGATCCGGATAAGACAAGCGATATTATAAAATATATAAAATCGAACAATCCGTGAAGTAATAGGGTTTAATATTTGTTGATGTTAGCTCCGAGGTGTAACTTTTCCTTTACTACCAATTTTGAGGGGGGTTGCCTTAGTTTTTTATATTAAATTTAGAGATGGAACTATGCAGGAAGCGTAGTTTTATCAAAGAATTTTTAAAAATAAGGCCACGGTATACATCTACATTTAAATATCCAATTATGAAATCTTCCGATCAGAAAGCAAATCAGGGTGATAGCAGGCGCGATTTCCTTAAAAAAAGCTCTGTAATCACAGCCATTGCATTAACGCCCGGTGTTGCAGTTAAGGCTGCTGAAAGTAATGCAGATGAACGTTTTGCCGAACTTTTTGAGAAAATCCCCTTAAAACTTACGGTAAATAATAAAGCTTATCAAACAACAGTAGAGCCAAGAGTAACACTTTTAGATTATTTGCGCGAAGAATTGCACTTAACGGGCACTAAAAAAGGATGTGATCATGGCCAGTGCGGTGCCTGTACTGTTCATGTTGATGGACAAAGGGTAAATTCTTGCCTCAGTTTAGCAGTAATGAATGAAGGCAAGAAAATTACCACGATTGAAGGTTTGGCAAATGGCGATACTTTACATCCCATGCAGGCTGCATTTATCAAACATGATGGTTTTCAGTGCGGTTACTGTACACCTGGTCAGATTATGTCGGCCGTAGCCTGTGTGCGTGAAGGCCATACCAATTCAAGGGCTGAGATAAGCGAATATATGAGTGGAAATATATGTAGATGTGGCGCTTATCCTAATATAGTTGATGCCATTATTGAAGTAAAGGAAGGAGGTGAAACGGTATGATCAACTTTCAATATTTAAGAACAACCACGGCAAAATCAGCAATTGCCTTATTGGTAAAAGATAAAAATGCAAAATTCCTGGCAGGTGGTACCAACCTGATTGATCTGATGAAAAGAGGTGTTACTGCACCTGAAAAACTCATCGATATCAATCACGTTCCACTAAAACAGATTGAGCTGATCGGGAATAAAATCCATATTGGTGCCCTGGCTTCCAATTCTGCGGTTGCAGATCATGCATTAATCAAAGAGAAATTACCCCTACTTTCATGGGCTTTACAGGCAGGAGCATCAGCGCAACTTAGAAATGTAGCTACTGTTGGTGGTAACATGATGCAGCGTACACGTTGCGGCTATTTTTACGATACCGAAATGCCTTGTAATAAGCGTCAGCCTGGAACAGGGTGTGGAGCCATGGAAGGTTTTAACCGCATGCATGCTATTTTCGGAACTTCAGAGAAATGTATTGCGGTTCACCCCAGCGACATGTGTGTGGCTTTAATCGCGTTAGATGCTGAAGTGATATTGGCCAATGCCAAAGGAGAACGTAAAATGTCATTTAAAGATTTTCATCGCTTAGCAGGAGATACGCCGCAGTTAGACAATAACTTAAAGGTTGATGAGATGATTATCCGTTTGGAAATTCCGGTGAATAACCTGGCTAAAAATTACCATTATCTTAAAGTTAGAGATCGGGCTTCTTATGCTTTTGCACTTGTATCAGTTGCAGCAGCGTTTGAAATCAGCAATAATAAAATCATCGACGTTCGATTAGCAATGGGTGGAGTAGCACACAAACCCTGGCGTTTAACCGCATCTGAAAATTTTTTAAGAGGAAAAGAAGCCACCTTAACCAATTTTGAGCAGGCCGCACAATTGGCCATGAAGGATGCCAAAGGCTTTGGAGGAAATGACTTCAAACTAAAACTGGCCCCTAATACGATTATTGAAGCGTTGAATCTTGCAAAATCAAAAGCCTAGTTATGGAAAAGAGAATGTTAAAAGACGATAATGATCGCGTAGATGGAATTTTAAAAGTTACCGGACAAGCTAAGTATTTTGCTGAATATGAATTACCTGGTTTAACCTATGGTGTTTTGGTAACCAGTACCATTACCAGGGGAAGAATTACCGCACTGGATACTAAAACCGCTGAAAAAGCTCCGGGGGTAATTGCTGTTATTTCGCACTTGAATAAGCCATCAGCGGCTGCTTACGAGCAGGAAGGCGGACCACAAATGAAGATTTTTTATACCGATAAGATTTTTTACAACGGGCAGCCTATTGCTATCGTGGTAGCCAATACTTTCGAAAGGGCAACTCATGCCGCCTCGTTAGTTAAAGCAACCTATGCCAAAGAAGAATTTAATACTGATCTTGAAAAAGCTTTAAAAGATCCTAAAGCCAAAAAGCTTCAGGGACAAGCTGATTATAAACGAGGTTTAGAAAATGCCTATAAAACAGCAGAAGTAAAGCTCGAAGAAAGATATTTCCTGCCGATTGAAACACATAACCCAATGGAACTGCATGGGATTATTGCCGATTGGCGACCAAATAATCAACTTACCGTTTACGCCAAAACACAGGGTGTAAAAGCAACCCAAGGTACTCTGGCAAATGTTTTTAAAATTCCGATGGAAAACATCCAGGTAAATTCGGAGTTTGTTGGCGGTGGTTTTGGGATGGCATTACGTACCTGGCCGCTGGAAATTGCAACGGTAATGGCTTCTAAACACATCGGTAAACCTGTAAAAGTGGTCATAACCAGAATGCAGATGTTTACCATGGTTGGCAATAGACCCGCAGCGATACAAACCATTGGTTTGGGCGCAAATAAAGATGGTAAATTAACGGGGATTACGCACAGGGCATATGGCGAAACTTCCACTTACGAGAACTTTACCGAAGGTGTAGTGAACATGGCGAAGTTTATGTACCAGTGTGACAACGTAAATACTTCCTATGCCATTGTACCAGTTGATCTGGGTGTACCAATATGGATGCGCGGACCAGGCGAGGCTACCGGAGCTTTTGCACTCGAAAGTGCAATTGACGAGATGGCACATGCTTTGGATATGGATCCATTGGATTTTAGAATCAAAAATGATCCTGAAACCGATCAGCAGAAAAGTAAACCATTTTCCAGCAAGAATATTAAAGAAGCCTATAAAATCGGGGCAGAGAAAATAGGATGGAGTAACAGGAAAAATAAACCAGGTAGTTTGATAGAAGGGCCGTGGCAAACAGGTTATGGAGTAAGTGTTGGGGTTTTTAACGCCAACAGAGGGAAGGCCACTGTGAAGGGTATTTTAAAGGCTGATGGATCACTACTTTTACAAAGTGCAACCAGTGATATTGGCCCCGGAACAGGGACTGGCATGACATTAATTGCCAGTAAATTAATGGAGATTCCCGTAAATAAAATTACGTTCGAATTGGGCGATTCTTCTTTACCACCAGCGCCAAGTCAGGGTGGTTCGGCTACATTATCTACGGTGGGTTCGGCTGTGAATGATGTTTGTGTAGCGTTAAAGTCTGCAATTGCGGAGTTAGCAGCAAATTCAAATATGGATGCTACGGCTAATTTTGCTGATGTTTTAAAAAAGAATAATCTTCCGCAAATAGAAATAACCAAAGAGAGCCAGGGCGGTAAGGAAAGAGAGAGTTACTCGATGTATTCGTTCTCCATCCATTTTGTGCAGGTTAAGATTCATTCGTTAACAGGGGTGGTAAAGGTGAGTAAAATTGTTTCTGTGGGCGATTCAGGCACCATTGTAAGTCCGAAAACGGCCCGAAGCCAGATGCTGGGCGGTGCAGTTGGTGGAATAGGGATGGCTTTAACAGAAGAATCTATAATCGATCACCGTTATGGAAGATACATCAATAATAACTTTGCCGACTACCATGTTCCGGTAAATGCCGATGTACCGGAGATCGATGTTAATTTCATTAATAAACCTGATCCCTATATTAATCCGATGGGGGCAAAAGGTATGGGTGAAATTGCCTTGATCGGTTTTTCTGCTGCAGTAGCCAATGCCGTTTTTAATGCCACGGGTAAAAGGATTAGAACGTTACCGATTACGCCAGATAAGATTTTGGCTTAGTTATTTGTCTTTTGGTTTAATTCCAAATGCGGTTTGTCATCCTGAGCGTAGTCGAAGGATCTTTACAGCAAGATAGATACTGAATCAAGTTCAGTAGGAAGAATCTAAAAGGCGCATCGTGATTTTCAGCTTTCTCGGGGGGGATATTTTGGATTTATTGGCAATCTTAGAAAGATTGCTTCGTCGTTCCTCCTCGCAATGACGATCACTCAAACATGCTAAACAAAAAATGCGAACCGATTTTGGCTCGCATTTTTCATGAAGATTCTTTGACTCCACAATCATTGACAGAATCCGTTAGTGTGGTCGTCATTCCCGCGCAGGCGGGAATCTTAATGCAAGCGCTTTAAGATTATCTGCGATGAGCACTTCGTGGTTCCCAATCATTTACCAAAGACAGATTCTAAAATTGGCGTCATCTCGACCGAAGCAAATGCGGAGTGGAGAGATCTTTGGACTATGTTAAAAGATCTCTCCACTGCGGTCGAGATGACGATTTATCTTACCTGTCACCCAACTCCTTTGTTTTTGCTAAAAAACTGACCTCTGGGAATGACGATACCCTGCGGCTATTCATTACCTTAAAACCCTGCCATTTATATTGATTTTTATGAAATCAATTATCCTTCAGAATGGCAAACAAAGAATTATTTAGCAACAGCCTTACCTGAGTAAGTTGCTGCTAATTTTAATGCATTATAAGTATTTACAATACCTCCACTGATACAAAGATCAGAGAATGGAACAGAAATTTTTTCTGCACCCGGCTCTTCGCCTTTAGCATACTCTACGTTATGGTTAACCTTCGTTACCGATTTAACAATAATTTCTTTCACCTGAGCAGCAGTTAATTTTGGGTAATAAGAGCGGATTAAACCAGCTAAGCCAGCCACAACCGGGGAAGCCATACTTGTTCCGTCTAAGTTTTTGTATTTAGAACCCGGTACAGTAGAATAAATCTGAACACCAGGAGCAAAAACATCTACCTGGGTTTTGCCAAAGTTAGAGAAACTTGCTTTTAGTGTTTCATTATCTTTAGGACCTGAAGCACCAACGGTAATCCACGATGCAATAGTTTTCTCATCTAAATCTTTATGGTTAGGGAAATTGTTTTCTACATCGATATTCTTGTTTTCGTTACCTGCAGCCTGAACGATCAGCACATCTTTTGATGCTGCATATTTCATGGCTTCGTTAACAATGGCTTTATCCCAGCTATAAGCCTTGCCAAAACTCATGTTAATTACTTTTGCACCATTATCAACCGCATAGCGGATCGCATTTGCAACATCTTTATCTCTTTCATCACCATTCGGTGTACAACGAACACCCATAATAGCAACGTTATCAGCTACACCTAAAATACCAAGTTTATTGGTTCTATCAGCCGCAATAATACCTGCTACGTGTGTGCCGTGCATGGCATCCGGACCCGCAACATCATTATTGCCATAAAACTTTTCCTTAATATTGTTTGGATCATCACCAACTATTGAGCGTGGATCATAATCAAGGTTTAAGTTGTAATTGACCTGGCGAGTATAGTAATCTAAGCCTTCTACAATCTGATCTTCGTAAAAATCTTTAAAGCTGCCTTTTTCTAACTGTTGGCTCAGTACATTCTGGATCCTGCCTTCAACCTCTGTAGAAGGTTTAAAGTTTTTAAAATCTTCTACATTTGGGTTTTCTTTACCGATTTTTTTTACTACAGCATCTAAAGCTGTTTTGAAACCGGTGATACCTGCCAGATTTTCTTTAGCTTCTGCCAGTTGTTTTTCTAAGTCGGCTCTTTCTGCTTTAAAAACTTCAAAATCCTTTTTATCTTTTTCTGCTACATTCGCATCCGTGGTATTGGCAAAACGTGCCTGGTCGCGACGAACTAAACGGGTTAATTCTAAGGTTTCAAAGTTTACAGATTCTTTAGGACCGCCGATAAAGTTCCAGCCGTTTATATCGTCGATATAACCATTCTTATCATCATCCTTGCCGTTCCCAGCTATCTCTTTGGTGTTTACCCACATTATCCGTTTTAAGTCCTCATGTGTAGCTTCTACACCACCATCATTAACAGCTACAATAACTTTAACAGATTTTTTACCTTTTAAAAGTTCTTTATATGCTTTTTCGGTACTGATTCCGAATGTACTATCACTTTTAAGATCAAGATTTTGCCAATTGGCTTTTTGCGCATTGGCCAAAGTTGGTACTGCACTTACGAGCACAACACTTAAAAGCGCTCTAAAAATTCTACTCTTATTCATTTATGTATTTTTCTATTAAACGGCGAAAGTTAATTTTAATTTTTTAATTGGAAGAAATTGTATTAAAAATGATGTTTTTCACACATTTTAGTAACAAAAAAAATCCTGAAACAATCTGTTCAGGATTTTGATCTATACAAGGAAGTTAACTCTGTTATTTCATATTGGCAACGATTTTTTTGGCCATTGCATCGTGCGATTCGATTACGGTTAAAGTTTTGCCTGCCCATCCTTTAATTACCTGATCGCGGTTTTGCATACCCTGTTTAAATAAGGCTACTGTTTTTTCATGATCGGTAACCATCATATCCATATAATGTTTGTCAAAAGCTGTACCGCTCATTTTTTTCATTTCATCCAAATGGATCTGTTCATCTGCAGGCAAGGCATCAGGCGTAATTACCTTCATTTTTATGGCCAAAGCTTTTAATTCTGTATTGGCTTTGGTATGATCGGTTAACATTTTAGCTGCAAAATCTTTTACCTCAGCACTTTTTGCATTGGTTTGGGCAATTTTAGCGGCTTCAACCTCCATTATACCTCCAACAGCTGCTTTTCTTAAAAAAGTTGCACCAGCCTCATCAACACCTGATTCGGTGCTTTCGTTACCCGCAACATGGTTGCCGTTTACCATGTTGGTATCGCCGGCAACACTATCTTTTGTGGTTGCCGATTTCTTATCTGCAGTTTGACAAGCCTGAAAGGAAAGCGCAAAGGCAAAAGCAGTGGATAATAAAAATATCTTTTTCATGTTTTCTCTATGTTTTGATGTGTATGGAAAACAAGAGAGTTGAAAAAAGGTTTTATATCTATTCTGATACCTTACTATATGCGTTTTGAATAACGATGCCCATTTGGCTCTCGGGGTTTTTAATTGGCGAAAAACCAAATTGCTCATATAGGCCATGTGCATCTAAAGTAGCCAATTGATAACGCCTCAAGCCTTGTAAATCGGGGTGGAAGATCATAAAAGACATCATTTTTTTTGATAAGCCCAAACCACGATAACTTTCTTTAATATAAACATCACAAAGCCATGCAAAGGTGGCCTTATCGGTTACCCAACGGGCAAAACCCACTTGTTCTGTTCCTTTGTAAACGCCAAAGCAAAGCGAGTTTTCAATAGAACGTTTTACGGTATCAAAAGGAATTCCTTTTGCCCAATAAGACTCTACACTTAAGTAATGATGTATGGCTTCGAGATCTAAAAGCTCCTTTTTGTCAGAAAATATAAATCCGTTTTCGCTGATTTCCATTTTTTTTGAATGATTGAATTTTGAATGACTAAAATGAGTGAATGCTTTTAAAACCCATTTAGTACATTAATTCTTCAAGTTTACTCTACAGTTAACAAATTAACCAGTTAAAACAATTAACTTAATAGCAGTTAACCGATTAACCAATTTAAACAATTAACCATTCTAGTTCCGCATATTAATAAACTGCAATGGCTGACCAAAATCTTCATTCCTACAAAGATTCATCACAGCTTGCAGATCATCTATTTTTTTTGCGGTTACGCGAACCTGGTCATCCATAATAGCAGGCTGAACTTTTAATCCACTCGCTTTGATTTTCGCCACCACTTTTTTTGCTGCTTCCTTATCTAATCCCTCTTTAATGCTGATTTCTTTTCTGATCATGTTGCCCGAAGCCTGATGCTCATCGCCAAAATCTAAACTTTTCGGATCTAAATTCTGTTTCATCATCCGCGAAATAATCGAATCTTCGATAGCTTTTAAGCGCATATCGTCTTCAGTAACAATGGTTACTACATTTGTTTTTTTATCCAGATCGATCGTACTTTTCGACCCGTTAAAGTCGAATCGGTTAAGGATTTCTTTTTTAGCATTGTTAATGGCGTTGTCTAATGTTTGCGCATCAACTTTACTTACAATATCAAAAGAAGGCATGGTTTTAGCTTTAAAGTAAAAAAATAAGTAGATTTAAATAGAAATTAATCTATTCTCACAAAAAAACGAAAAATAATATGAAAACCACTAAACCGAAGTCTCAAAAAAAGATCACGAAGAAAGAAGCTAAAAAACAACTGGAGCAATCTATTACGGATAAGTTCTTAGAGGTGATTAAAAGTTTAGGTCATGATGTATCGGAGATTAGTACGGAGGTGGGTAAGGCTAGTAAACGGGTAGCTAAAAAATTAACCAAGAAATTTACCATCGTAAAAGCCGATGTGGGACAAAAAATTGATGATTTGTTACATGCATCAAAAGAGAAGGCAAAAGCAGCAAAAAAACCAGTTGCAAAAGCCGTAAGTAAGTCTGAAAAATCTGCCCAAAAAGTGGTTAAAAAAGCGATTGCAAAGGCTAAACCAGTAGTACAAAGTATTAAAGTTGCAGCGATAGAAACAGAAGAAAAAGCAGAAAAAGTATTGGCAAAACCAGTTGCAAAAGCAAAAGAAGCGGTAAAGGAAGCCACAACGGTAGCTAAGGAAGCGGCAAGTACGTCGGTTAAAGCACCAGCCAAAGCTACTAAAGCCGTTAAAAAGGTTGTGATCCCGGCTACTCCTACAAAAGCAGCAACAGTTGCTAAAGCTACACCTGCAGTTAAGAAAGTTGTAAAAACACCTGATAAAAAATAAATTTGTTAACGTTAACATGTAAATGAATTAACATCAATTTAACAAATTAATGTGCAGTTTTGAGCATCCCTGTTTTGACAGGGATTTTTTATTTTTTTAAATGAGCAATAAGAAGATTCCATTTTTTAACCGCGAAATCAGTTGGCTTTATTTTAATGAACGTGTACTGCAAGAAGCTGCCGACGAAACAGTTCCGCTGATTGAACGGATTAAATTTCTATCTATATTTTCTTCAAATTTAGAGGAGTTTTATCGTGTAAGGGTGGCCACCATGACCCGGTTAACCAATCTGAACGATAAGGCAAAAGCACTTTTGGGATTTAATCCAAAGAAAATCCTGAATGAGATTAAAAATATTGTTGTAAAACAGGAAAGAAAATTCGACCAGCTTTTTCAGGCTACCTTAATAAACGAACTTGCTCAAAACAGGATTTTTATTTTAAACGATACCCAACTGAATGTAAGCAGGGGCGAGTTTGTTAAAAATCATTTCAGGGATAAGATTTTATCTAATCTGGTTCCTATCATGCTGGATATGGATAAACCCTTTCCAGAATTGAAAGACCGGTATCTGTACTTTTTTGTTAAACTTTCGAAAAAGGATACAAAAGTTAAAGAGAAATATGCACTCATTGAAATTCCGCCTAATTTACCGCGGTTTTTGGTTCTACCCGAAACAAACGATCTAAAATTTATAATTCTAGCCGAAGACATTATCAGGTATTGTTTAGACGATATATTTTATGTTTTTACTTACGATAATTTAGAAGCTTATTCAATCCAGTTGACACGAGATGCCGAATTGGATATCGATAAAAACATTAATGATAAATTTATCGAGGATTTAAAGAGCAGTTTAGAAAAACGCAAAAAAGGGAAGCCAATGCGTTTGCTTTACGATTCGGCTATGCCTTTAAACATGCTTACTGTGCTGGTGAATAAGCTTAAGCTTGAGGCTGAAAGTTTAATTCCGGGTAACCGTTATCATAAGTTTGGCGACTTTATCTCCTTCCCAAATG
Source organism: Pedobacter sp. W3I1 (assembly GCF_030816015.1). Classification (NCBI taxonomy): domain Bacteria; kingdom Pseudomonadati; phylum Bacteroidota; class Sphingobacteriia; order Sphingobacteriales; family Sphingobacteriaceae; genus Pedobacter; species Pedobacter sp. W3I1. Next base: position 3,236,985 of record NZ_JAUSXN010000001.1, on the reverse strand, counting down.
TGGGTAAAAAGGAATTGGAATACGCGCCGAATGTGCCGCTAAAGGTTCACGATCTGCACAGAACCCAAAGTATGTTCAATAAAGTTGCCCAGCGCGATTATTTGGTAAATTTACCCTACCAATCGTATGATTATATTATTTTGTTCTTGCGTGAAGCTGCAATTGATCCCAAAGTAACCGAAATACAGATTACCTTATACCGGTTAGCAGAAAACTCAAAAGTAATCAACGCCTTAATCAACGCCGCTAAAAATGGTAAAGCAGTTTCTGTTGTATTAGAACTTAAGGCCCGTTTTGATGAACAGGCCAACATTTACTGGACCAGCCGTTTAATGGAGGAGGGGGTTAAGGTAAATTATGGTTTAACCGATTACAAAGTACACTCTAAAATTTGCCTGGTTAAACGGATCGAAAAAGATAAACCTGTATACTACGCAAACCTAGCAACAGGAAACTTTAATGAGAAAACTGCAGGTTTATACTGCGACCATAGCATTTTCACTGCAAAAAAAGAGATCACCAACGATCTGGTAAAACTTTTTGATGCGTTAAGCAAACGTACCGTAACCAAGGGCTTCAAGCATCTGATTGTTTCGCCACTGGAGAGCCGCTCGAAACTGGTCAATTTTATCAACCGCGAAATCAGAAATGCCAAACAGGGTAAGCTCGCTTACATCATGTTAAAAGTAAACAGCTTAGCAGATGAAGGGATTATTGCCAAACTTTACGATGCGAGCAATGCTGGGGTTAAAATTCAGCTGATTATCCGTGGTATCTGCTGTTTGGTACCAGGTGTGAAGGGCTTTAGCGAAAATATTACCGCTATTAGCATAATCGATAAGTTTTTGGAGCATGCCAGGGTTTATATTTTTGGTAATAACGGTAAAAACGATATGTATTTATCATCGGCAGATTTAATGAGCAGGAATTTCGAACACCGCGTAGAAGTAGGTTTTCCAGTCCTGGATCATGATGTGAAACAGGAGATACAGGATATCATCGATCTACAATTGCAGGATAATACAAAATCGAGGCAGATTAACGCCTTAAATAATAATAAGTACCACAAAAACAGATTAAGTAAAAAGATAAGGGCCCAAGTAGATATTTATAACTATTTAAAAACCAAGCATCAATCATAATGTTAAGATACGCAGCTATAGATATCGGTTCGAATGCGGTGAGGTTACTCATTGCTGATATTAGCAAACAGGACGGAAAATATAAATACAAAAAGAACACCCTTATACGTGTGCCGCTCCGGTTGGGAGATGATGCATTCTTAGATCAATATATTTCGGAGAAAAAATCTGCAGATCTGGTAAAAACCATGACTGCTTTTAAAAATCTGATGGATGTTTATCATGTTTCAGAATATTTAGCTTGTGCAACATCTGCTATGCGTGAGGCTCGTAATGGAGAAGATATTGTTAAGTTGATTAAAAAGGAAGCCGACGTTACTTTAGAAATTATTGAAGGGCAGCGGGAAGCGAATATTATTTATGCAAATCACATTGAAGAAGAGTTAGACGAAAATAAAAACTACTTATATATTGATGTGGGTGGAGGTAGTACCGAGTTGTCTGTTTTTGTAAAAGGTGCTCCGGAAGCTTCAAGATCCTTTAATATTGGTACAATCAGGATGCTCGACAACCAGGATAAGGAAGAAACCTGGGAAGAGATGAAAGATTGGGTAAAAGAGCATACAAAAGCATATAAACATTTGGCTGGCATAGGTACAGGCGGCAATATTAATAAATTATTCCGCATGTCGGACGAGAAGGATAATGCGCCTTTATCGTTGCAAAAATTAAATTCAATGTATAATAAATTAACCAGTTATTCATTGAAAGAAAGGATTAATACGCTGGGTTTAAACCCTGACCGCGCAGACGTCATTATCCCGGCCTGCGAGATTTATTTAACCTTAATGAAGTGGACAGGTATAAAACAGATTTATGTACCTAAAGTGGGAATGGCTGATGGGATTATTAAGCTGTTGATTGAAGAGAAATTGGAGTAAAGATGTTTTACCTGTGAAGCCGTCATTGCGAGAAGGCTTTTTCAGCCGACGAAGCAATCTTTATCGCAAAATTTGGTAATAGGAAAGATTGCTTCGTCCCTGTAGGATGGTAACATCCCACAGCACACTACATCTAACAGTACCTCCGCGATCGTCATCCTGAACTTGTTTCAGGATCTTTCTTATACGAAAAATGAACACAGAGTATATAGGCTTTTCCCGTGTTTAGTTGCTCACTTTTCCAGTGGATGGTGGCTCACCAAACACTTTTTTATTATAGCATTTATGGATTAATTGATTGGTTGGTGTGTCACCAACCAAGGAATAGGCTTTCCGCTGCGCTACAGGTCAGGGCGACGAATTTCGTTTTATCGCCATTTTCAAAAAACCTTTCACTTCATCATTAATATCTTCTTTAAAGAAAATCCTTAAATGATGATTAAACTGATCTGTTCCTGGCACCTGAGCAATTTTAGTAAAACAAAGATTATCTCCAAAGGGCTGATCAAAAAGAATAACCACATGAATAAAGTTCTTTCCCAATTGTGTAATATATGCAAAGCTGGTTTTTGATTCGATTGCAATCATAGACTTTGTAGGTTTGAGATTTACTGTACCAAATTCGGCCAATTGCTCCATAAAAAAACGGAACAACCCTAAGGTATATTCCGTTTTCCCGTTTAAAAAGTCTGATAAATGTTTTTCTTCAGACATCATCACCTTTAGTTTTCTAGTAATTTTGTTGCAGCCTCGTCGGTAAACCAGGTTAATTTCCCATCAATAGGATCGATTAATTGGGAAGGATATAAATCGACATTTTTTTCTGTGTCGCCAATAACATGTTTCAGCGCTTCAGCTTTATTCTCTCCAAAAACCAGGAAAGCAACGTTATCCGCTTTGTTAATTAATGGTGCGGTAAAGCTAATGCGGTAAGTATCCAATTTTTCTACGTATGCAGCAGCCACATTTACCTCTTCGTCTCTAACTAAAGTAGTATGCGGAAAAATTGAAGCGGTGTGTGCATCATCACCCATGCCCAAAAGGATCAAATCGAAAACGATGTCTTCACCATTAAAATGCTTGTCTATTGCTTTTTTATATTCGATAGCTGCTTTTTCTGGCGCTAAAGTGGTATCTACATAAAAAATATGATCTTCTTTAATACCTAGTGGATCAAGAATTGCTTTTTTAGCCATTAATCCATTGTAGTTATCATCATTGGCAGGAACGTTGCGTTCATCACCAAAGAAGAAGTATACTTTTTCCCAATCAATTCTGTGCTGCCCTTCGGTAGCAAGAAGATGGTAAAGTGCTTTCGGAGAACTACCGCCTGTAAGTACGAAATTGAAACGGTCGTTTTCTTCTATAGACATTTCTGCAATCTTGATTACATAATCTGCCAGATCCTGGTTAAGTTCTTCTAATGTTTTATATATGAGTAGATTCATTTTTGTAGATTAAATAATGTCATGTTGAGCCTCCCGAAGAATCTGGACAAGTAGTCGAAACACATACATTGTATTTAACTAAGTCCTTCGACAAGCTCAGGATGACAATTTATATTTATGATACACCCTCGACGACCGGTGGATAATTTATTCCTTATTCTTCAACGGCAAATTAAACCAGTGGAAACCATCTCTTGCAATAAGTGCTTCAGCTTCTTCTGGTCCCCAGCTATCGGCAGGGTAATTAGGGAAGTTGATTGATTTTTTGCTTTCCCATGTATTTAAAATTGGCATAACCAGTTCCCATGCCGCTTCTACCTGATCGCCGCGCATAAATAAGGTTTGATCGCCCATCATGGCATCCAATAATAAGGTTTCATAAGCTTCTGGTGTATCGCCCTCGTAAGTTCCTTTATAATCAAACACCATATCAACCGGGTTTAATACCATGTCTAATCCAGGTCTTTTGGCCTGTACCTGCATGCGGATACTCATTTCTGGCTGTATGCTGATGACCAACCTGTTTTGTTGCCAGTTTTCGGTTACACCTGATGAGAAAATCTGATGCGGAACATCTCTAAACTGAATGGTAATTAAAGATGAAGTTTGGTTTAGGCGTTTTCCTGTTCTTAAATAGAAAGGAATACCTTGCCATCTCCAGTTGTCGATATGGAATTTAACTGCCGCAAAAGTTTCAGTATTAGAGTGTGCATCAACACCTTTTTCCTGGCGGTATCCAGGAACTTCCTTACCTTCAACCCAGCCTTTGCTGTACTGGCCCCGAACAGTGTGAAAACGGATATCTTCTGCAGAAAAAGGACGCATAGCCCTTAAAACTTCAACCTTACGATTCCTGATTTCATCGGCATCAAAATTAATTGGTGCTTCCATTCCAACCAGACAAAGCAATTGCAGCAGGTGATTCTGGATCATATCTCTTAAAGCACCAGAGCCTTCATAATAACCTCCACGATCGCCCACACCTAACTGTTCGGTAACCGAAATCTGAACGTGATCGATATAAGACCTGTTCCATAATGGCTCGAACAATGCATTGGCAAAACGGAAAGCCATCATGTTTTGTACGGTTTCTTTACCTAAGTAATGATCGATACGATAGATCTGCTTTTCAGTAAAAATGGTGCTCAATAATGCATTCAGCTCCTTTGCCGATTCTAAATCATGACCGAAAGGTTTCTCTATAACGATACGGCTATTATCTTCATCCTGCGTAAGTTTATATTTTTGTAAACATTCAGCAATAATTGGGAAGAAGTTAGGTGCAACTGCCAGATAGAAAATCACTTGCGTTCCCACCCCAAATTCTTTTTGATATTTTTCTACAGCTGCTTTAAGGTTTTCGAAAGTTTTTGGCTGGGCAAAATCGGTAGGACAGTAGTTCATCGTCTTTGCAAAATCGTCCCATTTATCTTTTTTTACTTTTCCGCTACGCGAAAACTGGTTTACAGCATCTTCTAAAGCAACTTTGTAGCTGTCATCGGTAAATTCGGTCCTTCCTGTACCAATAACGGCAAACTTATCTGGCATGTAACCCTCTATAAACAAGTTATATAGGGCAGGTGCTAATTTTCTTTTGTTTAAATCACCTGTTCCACCAAATATTACAAAAATGGTAGGGTTTAATGCGGTTTTGGTTTTCATTTTATGTTCTTGTTCGTGAGTCTAATTAGTTTATGATAATTTATTCCAGTCGGCATGGAAAACACCATCTTTATCAATGCGTTCGAAAGTGTGCGCGCCGAAGAAATCTCTTTGTGCCTGGATTAAATTTGAAGGCATGCGGGCTGTTGTAATGGTATCGAAATAGGTTAGGGTAGAGGCAAATGCCGGAATACCCAGGCCTGAATTAATACATGCACTGATTGTTTTGCGCGTGCCTGGCAAAGTGCCTTTAATGATGTTCTGTATGCCTGCATCGCCGAATAAATGTTCCAATGAATTGTCTTTATCGTAAGCTTGATAAATGTCTTCTAAGAATTTAGCCCTGATGATACAGCCTCCACGCCAGATTTTGGCTATTTCCTGTAACTGTAAGTCGTATTGGTATTCTTTTGAAGCCTGAACCAGTAAATGCATGCCCTGTGCATAGGCACTGATCATAGAGAAGTAAAAAGCATCTTCCAGTTCATCAATAGTAACAGCAATTTTGGTGTCTTTTTTTCCGAATGCTTCTTCTAAAGAAACCCTCAGTTTTTTGAATTTAGATAAATCGCGGTTAGAAACAGCTTCGTTAATGGTTGGTATAGGTAACTGAAGCTCCATTGAAACCTCTGATGTCCATTTTCCTGTGCCTTTTGATCGCGCTTCATCTTTAATCTGATCTAAAAGATCGTTTTGTGTTTCCGTATCCTTAAAAACAAAAATCTCAGCAGTAATCTCTAATAAGAAAGACTGTAGTCTGCCTTCGTTCCATTTTTTGAATACCTTATATATATCATCGTTTGAATAGCCTAAACCATTTTTAAGGATACCATAAACCTCGGCAATAAGTTCCATAATGGCATATTCGATGCCATTGTGTACCATTTTAACAAAGTGACCGGAAGCTCCAGGGCCAATGTATGTTACGCAAGGATCGGTTCCAACTTTTGCAGCTACAGCATCAAAAACATCTTTAACTACATTGTAGGCTTGTTTATCTCCGCCTGGCATCATACTCGGACCAAAACGAGCACCTTCTTCGCCACCAGAAATACCCATTCCGAAGAAATGTAAGCCATCTTTCTCTAGTTCGTCAACACGGCGGTTGGTATCGGTAAAATGTGAGTTTCCACTATCGATAATAATATCACCTCTATTTAAAAGTGGTTTTAGTTCTGCAATAACGCTATCTACAATTGGTCCGGCAGGTACTAATAAGATTAAAGTACGTGGCGTTTGTAAGCTGGAAATAAAGCTTTCAATATCGTCAAATCCTTCTAAGTTGTGTTTCTTGCCTTCTTCTTCAAGTTTCGAGATCATTTTCCTGTCTTTATCGTAACCTGTAACGGAGAAGCCTTTATCAGCCATGTTTAATAATAAGTTCCGGCCCATGGTGCCTAAACCGATCATTCCCAATTTATATTTTTTCGAATCGTTATTTGCCATTTTTTATTTTTTCTAATGCATCCAAAATTAGGATTTACAAATTAATATTGCAGCTATTGTTGTTAAAAGATTGTAATAAAGATTAATTATTTTTTAGGCTCAACAGTAAAGATATTGTACTTGTCGGCCAGTTTCCAGAGTTTTGCGCCACCTTTAATTCCATCTCTGTTGGTTACAATTTTAATATTGCTTTCCAATTTAAAGTCTATTTGTTTAGAATTGCCACCGCCAATATATAAAGTATCGTAATTAAAAACTGTTTTATAGATTTCGATTACTTTTTTTAACCGTTTATTCCAGCGTTCAGCCCCGATTTTTTCGAAGGCCTTATTGCCGATATAATCATCATAATCTTCTTCTTTGTTAATCGGAAAATGTGCAAGCTCTAAATGCGGCAGTAACTCTCCATCAAATAATAAAGCTGTTCCAAAACCCGTACCTACCGTAAAAACAATTTCAAAACCTTTGCCTTCAACCACACCCAGGCCCTGTTGGTCAGCATCGTTTACCAAACGGACTAATTTATCCAGTTCGTTGGCTACACGCTGCGCAAGATCAACATCTGTCCATTTGTTTTTAGCCAAATTAGGGGCGGTTTTAACAATACCGTTTTTAACGTAGCCCGGAAAACCGATCGACACACGATTATAACTGTCAGGGAAGGGCTTAATCAATTCAACAATGCCAGAAACAATGTCTTTTGGCGTAGCCTCCGGTGGGGTTTTGCTTTTTAAATATTCGGTAAGCATATTTCCACTTTCATCCAAAAGAACCGTTTTTATACTTGTGCCGCCAATATCGATAGATAATATATTATTGTTTTCAGCTTTTTTCTTTGTAGCCATAATGGTGTATTTATAATTTCGAAGTTCTACAAATAAATTAAAACGGCAAACATTAAATCAAGATCGAAGTAATTTAGGTGTAATAATATATTCTATAAAATCTATGTATTTAATAGAATATATTTAAGTTTGTTCCGTTAAACTTAAAAGATCTAAATTGTTATGACGGTGAATTACCTTGCTTTTGCTATTCCAGCATTTTTTATTTTTGTATTTATTGAATTTAAAATCGCTCAGCACCAAAAGAAGGCGAAAATTTTTAAATACGAAAGCACTGTTGCAAATTTTAGCGTAGGTATTGCCGAAAGGTTATTGAATTTATTTATTGCTGCAAGTTTTTATCAGGTGTACGCTTGGGTATATGCACATTATTCCATTTTCGATATTTCTACCAAATGGTATGTATGGATATTATTACTGCTCTCAACCGACCTTGTTTGGTACTGGTACCACAGGTTAGGGCATGAGATTAATTTTTTATGGGCGGCGCATATCGTGCATCACCAGAGCGAAGAATTTAATTTATCGGCAGCTGCGAGGATTACTACTATTCAGGCCATTTTCCGCAATGTTTTTTGGTGTATATTGCCATTAATTGGTTTTCATCCCAATATGATAATTACCATACTTTTAGCTCATGGAGCCTATTCATTTTTTACACATACGCAATTAATTGGTAAACTGGGCTGGCTGGAAAATATATTGATTACACCTTCTTTACACGGCATTCATCATGCTTCTGACGAGAAATATCTGGATAAAAACTATGGCGACGTTTTTGTTTTCTGGGATAAATTATTCGGCACTTTTCAGACGGAAGAAGAGGCGCCTAAATATGGTTTAACACATCCTATTAAAAGTTATAGTTTCCTGTGGCAACATTTTCACTACTATTTAGAAATAGGAGAGGCGTATAAACGTGCAAATGGATTTAAGGCCAAGTGGAATGCCATTTTCGGGAGTCCTGCGTTGATGGATCAGAACATCCGGCCAATTTTAGAAGAACGTTACTTTCAGCATAAGAAACAGCACGTTGCTAAGCCCAAGTTTAAAACCTATTTAAATATACAGTTGATAACAGTAGTTGCGATGCTTACTTGCACTACATTGTTTTATAGTTATTTAACACCATTTAATAAAGGTGCAATACTCATCTTTATCTTGGTTACATTGATTAATATCGGAGCACTTTTAGAGCAAAGAAGATGGATTTATTATCTGGAATGCTTTAGGCTGATTTTGATTTTCGCCTTCTTTTTTTACACTTTTAATCTGGTAGAATATTTGATATTTCCGGTGATTATTCTGATAACATTAGAACGGATATTCTCTTTACGTAAACTTTACATGAAACACGTATTTGAGCATGTTAAGGTAGGTTAATGGTGTTTCTTTATCTTTCGATTTTTAGTAGCATATAAATGTTACAAGCTAATGTTTCGTTTTGTTGCTCTATTTCTTTTACTGGTACTAGTTCTTGTAATAAAATTATTACGTGATGCTGATAAGCCAATCATTCAACTAGCATTTATCTTCTTTTTCCTTGCCTAGTCCATGATAAGACACTTATTAGCTTTATTTTGGTACAAGGCGATTGTTTCATCTTCCTTGCACTCGCTAATATTTTTGTCTATTTAATTATTCAACTAAAAAATATTTCATGGTGATTTGTTTTATTGTTTTTAGTTTCGATTTGTTTTGCTAATTTTAATTAACGAAATATATAGTAAGTTAAATCAAATAAATCGCAACATATTCAGGTTGCTTTTCAATACGTTAATACTTGCTTAATATATTTTTAACATAAACAGGCTTACTTTGCCCGCAAATCCGGACAAATTAAATCGAACATATGAACCCTATTACTAACCGGATATACTTTAATAATTATGATCAAAAATTTTACTCAACAGATTTCGTGGCATCAATGCGTTCTGCATGTAAAGCAAAGCAGTCCCGATAATCACCAAAAGAAAAGTCGAACTTTTTTTAAGTGTAAACTAAAACGCTTTAGTTTTTTCATTTCTGTTATGCTGATACAATTAATTTGTATTAACGAAAGTTTTGCACAAACTCCGGCGCAAAATATTGTAATTAAAGGTACCGTGTTAGATGACCAGGATGGTCAGATATTAATTGGAACAACGATAACGGATAACAATAAGAAGTTTTTAGGCGTAACCAATGATAAGGGAAATTATACCATCACTATTGCTAAAGGAACTACTGTTCTTTATAATATGGTGGGCTATTCAACTTTGCGGAAAACGTTTAATAATAACGAAAACAATGCTACGATAAGGCTGGCTTCATCTACCAGTCAGTTAAGTGATGTGGTTGTTACGGCATTAGGCATAAAGCGTGAGGAAAAATCGTTAGGTTATGCAGTTTCTAAATTAGATAGTACGGCCTTTACCAATGCGGTTTCTAGTAACTGGACAGATGCTTTATCGGGCAAAGTTGCAGGTTTAAATTTGGTTAGAAATAGTGGCCCAGCCGGTTCAAATAAAATTATTCTTCGTGGTGAAAATAATTTGACAGGAGATAACGAAGCCTTAATTGTAATTGATGGCGTTGTGGCGAGTAGTTCGGCAAGGCGTACAGGCGGTACAGGAGGCGGTGTTTACGGTACATCAGGAGATATTATGCCTGCCGATTTTGGTAGTGGGTTAAATGATTTAAATCCTGATGATATAGAAAATGTAACCGTATTGAAGGGTCCTGCTGCATCAGCATTGTATGGGCAGCGTGGAGCAAATGGGGCTATCATCATCACAACAAAATCTGCCAGTTTAAATAAAAAGAAAGTTAATATCTCTTTTACTTCAAATAGTGCATGGGAAGAAATTAACAAAAGTCCTGATAGGCAAACACAATACGGCGCTGGGGTATCTGGCAATTCATATTACTCATATGGAGCGAGTGCCGATGGAGCAAACACCAATTCTACAAGTTCTACTTATGGCCCTGAGTTTTCTCCTGGAGCGATGTTTTTTCAATATGACCCTGCAACCAGAGCGCAAGGATTAACCAGAACACCATGGGTGGCAACTCCTGATCCAATTGATGCATTTTTTAAAACCGGTTTCGAATCATCCAATTCATTTGGTATAGATGGTACTTATAAAAAAGTGGGTTTACGCTTCTCTGCAAGCCATGGCAATAACGAATGGATTGTGCCAAATACAGGTTTGAAGCGAACTACTGCTGCATTAAATATTACAAGTAACGTAACTAAAAAACTAAACATTAACGCCAAGGTGCAATATAGCAATAGAAAAAGCGATAATTTACCAGCCACGGGTTATGGTAATCAGTCGTTAATGTATTGGTTTATGTTTGCACAACCAAATATGAATATTGATTGGTATAAAGATTATTGGGCAACAAACTTAGTTTACAGACAGTTTACAAATTTAACTACCACTTTCCCTGAAGGCCCTTATGCTATATCAGAGCAATATTTAAACGGACAAAGACGGAATGGTTGGTTAGGAAACATCCAAGCGACTTATAGATTTACGGATGCATTGAGTTTAATGCTTAGAGCATCGGGAGATTTGAATAATGATGTTCGCGAAACTCTTCGCCCTTGGGATGCTGCAGGTAATAAATTCGCACATGGTTCTTATCGCGTTGCGGATATACGATCTTACGAAATAAGTGCCGATTTTTTATTAAAGTATAATAAACAATTAACTAAAGATATTCAGCTTACTGCCAATTTAGGTGGTAGCCAAATGCGTAATCAATACAACAAGCTAGAAAAAAGAGCTGATGGATTAGTTATTCCAAATCTTTATGAGTTAAGCAATAACGAAAATCCTTTAGTTTATGCCCCCGATACGGCACAATACAGGCTCAATAGCTTTTATGCTTTAGCTTCTTTAAGCTTTAAAAACTACCTTTATTTAGATATAACAGCCCGTCAGGATTGGAACAGTACATTAGCAACAATTACCAGAACTGATAATGTTGGTTTTTTCTATCCTTCTGCAAGTTTGGCTTTTGTTGCTTCCGATTTTTGGAAACTACCAAAAGTAATCAGCTTTGCTAAATTAAGAGCCTCTATTGCCAGTGTTGGTAGTGGTGGCACCACACCTTACAGAACTGCTTATAATTATTTGTACGCAGCAGATGGTATTTACCCTGATAGCGGGATGAATAATCCACGTGTTTTGCCAAATCCCGATTTAAAGCCACTAAAAACGACTACAATTGAGCTTGGTTTAGATTTAAAATTATTTAACAACCGATTAAACTTTGATTTTGCGGCGTATAGCGGAAACACCAAAAATCAGATTTTGAGTCGCATTGTTGATAAGGCCTCCGGTTATAATGTTCAAGTAATAAATGTGGGTAGGGTAGATAATAAAGGCATTGAGCTTGCTATAAATGCTACACCGCTAAAATCTCGTACTTTTAAATGGGAGGTAAATGCAAACTTCTCGGCCAATAGAAATAAAATTAGAGAACTGGCAGATAGTTCAGTTGTGTTACGTACTGGTGCGCTAGGTGGCGGACAAGTGGTTGCCAATGTTGGCGGTAGCATGGGCGATATGTATGGTAGAGGTTATTTACGTTCACCAGATGGGCAAATAGTTTTTAATCCGACCACAGGAGTAGCGCTAGAAAATCCTGATTTGCTGTATTTAGGTAACACAATACCTCAATTTAGGTTTGGTTTTGGCACTAGTATTACTTATAAAAATGTTAGTGTTAGTGCATTGTTTGATGCACAATTAGGCGCAGTTGGGCATTCTTTAACATTTTCTAGAATGGCATCGTTAGGTAAACATAGTATTACCTTGCCAGGAAGATATAATGGCATAGTTGGCGACGGGGTACTTCTAAATCCTGATGGAACGTACCGTAAAAATGATGTGGTAGCCACCGATATGAATGCCTATTACGAATCAATTTATGGTAGTGGGCAAGCAGAAGGAAGTGTATTTAGAACGGATTACTTAAAATTTAGAGAAGCAAATTTAACATACAATTTTGGGCAAAAAGTGCTTAAAAGTATAGGTTTTACTAAATTGAGTCTAGGCGTTTATGGGCGTAACTTATTTATTTGGTCGCCTTGGCCAGCTTTCGATCCCGAGTTTGGAACATTAGCGGGAGGAGATATAGTTCAAGGTTTTGAAACAGGCCAATTGCCTTCAACCAGAACTTTTGGAGCCCGTTTAGTAGTTGGACTTTAATTTTATCAACATGAAAAATTATAAACAAACATTAGCATATACTTTTTTAGCCATTATTGGTTTAACCTTTAATTCTTGTACAAAAGACTTTACCGGAGTTAATACCGATCCTATTGGCAAGAGCACAACAACAGCAAACCAATTATTAGCACCTGCTTTAGTTGGTGTTCTTAACGCAAATATGAGCAGAAATTGGAATTTTAATAACCAACTAATGCAAGTAACGGTTGAAATTAACGATTCGGAAGGTCGTGTTTTTAGGTACGATGTACGAAGAACACAGGCAGATTATACCTGGAACAATTGGTACTTATTTTTAACTGATTTAAAAGATATTTATACCATTGCCAGCAAGCCAGAATCGCTAAACAAATCATATCAAGGCATATCACTTGTTGCTCAAACTTGGGTATCTCAATTATTAACTGATACTTATGGAGATGTACCTTATAGCGAAGCCAATTTAGGTAAAGAGGGAAACGTACAACCTAAATTTGACAGACAAAAAGATATTTATGCTGATATGTTTGCCAAATTAGAACAAGCTAACCAACTTTTAAAAGAGGGTACGCCAATTAATACCACTGGCGATCCTGTTTTTCAAGGCGATGTTTCAAAATGGAGAAGGTTTTGCAACTCGTTATATTTACGATTATTATTAAGGGCATCGGGCAAAGCCGAAGTTGCGCCAACTATAATTGCCAAAATAAAACAAATTGTTGATGGCAACCCATCAGAATATCCGATAATGCAAAATAATACCCACACGGCTAAAATTTTATGGAACGGAACAAACAGTAGTACCGCAGTTTTTTCATCACCATTTATGGTGAATATTAGAGCTGCTGATTTCAGAGGAATTCCTATTTGCAATTTCTTTTTGGGTAATCTGGTAACATGGGATGACCCCCGTATGAATAGTAATTTAACAGGTAACAATGTTAATCGTTTTTGTATAGATGCTGCACCAAATGGTGGTTTTGTTGGTATTCCAAGTGGTTATGCTCAGGGATCTGGTCTTTCGGTTTTATCTCACTTTAATTCTGATGCTGAAAATAAGCCCACCTTACAAACTGATCGTTTTACAGGTATAATTATGAATGCTGCCGAAGTTGATTTTATTTTGGCAGAAGCTGCTGCAAGAGGATGGATTAGTGGCCCAACTGAAAAATATTACTACAAAGGAATGGTTGATGCGATAAATTATTGGTTGCCAAATTACATCAGTACAACAACTGATAGTAGGTTTATTGATTATGTACAGGCAGCCAATTTAGATTGGGATTCAACACTTCCATTGGATAATACCACATCCGGAAATAGTCAGTTAGAGATGATTCATATACAAAAATACTACGCAATGTTTTTGGTGGATTTTCAGCAATGGTTTGAATATCGCCGTACCGGGCATCCTATTTTACCAAAAGGACCCGGTTTGGTTAACAACCAAAAAATGCCAGCAAGGTTAAATTATCCAGTGGTAACACAATCAACGAATCCAACTAGTTATAATAATGCAATAGCTGCACAAGGTGCTGATGACATAAATACCTTAATGTGGTGGCAGAAACCATAATTATTTAAAATTGAGTTAAAAAGTTATGAATAAAATAATAAGAAATATGCTGTTTGCACTAGGATGTATTGCAGTTATAATAAGTTGTAAAAGAGATACCGATTACGTATTATCAACACCTAGTATGTTTATCCCAAATGTTGATTTACGCAAAATTTATAAAAATACTGAAGTAACGCTTACAACCGAAAATATGCGTGGGGCCAGTATGGTTAAAGGACAGGTAATTTCTAATCATTCTACCAATAATTTGCCATCGGGTTTGCTCATCATTCAAAATACTAGAATTGTTGGTGGGCTAGATTCATTAAGAGGTATTGCCATAAACATTGGTGTTGATGCTGCAAAATATGTTCCTGGCGATTCTGTTCATGTTAAAATTGAAGGGGGAGTGTTGAAACGTGTTGATGGTACGTTACAAATTATGGGCAAAACTGCTGCTGATGTTACTAAAATTGCTTCAGGTAAAACTTTATATATTTCGAGAGGATATGGCAATCTAATAGCTACTTATCCAGATAGGTACGAATGTACTTTGCTAACTATTTATAAATGCACATTCAATCCAACATTATCTGCTACAGAAACCTTAGCAGGCGATAAAGTTTTAAATGATGGTACAAATGATTTCGGATTCTATACCAATCCAAACGCGTCATTTGCATCTGTAAAGCCACCATATTCTGGTAATTATAAAGGGATAATAATCAATAAAATCGTTAATGATAAAATACTTCCACAACTACGTATAACTAATGCTAATGATATTGGCGCTTTAAGCACTAACATTGATGCTCCTGAATGTGTAATTTCAGGCTTTATAAGTGATGTAAATGGTGGTGATGGCAACAATGAATACGTTCAGCTCAGGGCTACTAAAGATATTAATTTTGCCAACACGCCTTTTTCTTTAATAGTTTCTAATAATGCTGGAGCATCTGTACCAACGGGTGTACCAGCACAAGGTTGGGCAACTGGCCAGCAGCGTACTTACAAAATAAATCTAACCTCTGGCACTGTAAGCAAAGGCGAATTTTTCTATGTTGGTGGTATAAATAAATTAATTAACGGCGCTAATTCTACATCAATTGCCTCATCAAAATGGATTAGGGCATTAGATTATAATAAGGTGAGCGATCGTTTTAACTCAGCTAGTACAGTTACTGGTAATGCCACCACGGGTTTAATGGCAAATAGTGGTAATGCATTCGGGATGGCAGTATTTAGAGGTATTGAGGTTACCGGAGCTACTGTACCTATCGATGTATTGTGGGTTAGTACTGGCGGGCTTTTATATCAATCTGGCGGCGCCCCTAATTATGGTGGAGGTTACAGAATTGGTAATACTGATATTTACGATGTCATTAATCCCCAAAATTTAGTTCCTCAACCTTTTTACAGAGCAGGTACAAATACACAATCGTTAACCTATTTAACTGCAGATTTAGGCTATTTCTACCTTTTAGGCGGTGCTTATGATACAAAATTAAATAAATGGGTAAAAGCAAGAACGCAAACTCCAATTCTTTTAACTAAAACCTCAGCACTTACAGATATTGAGCCTGCTAACGCAACTGAAATAAGATAATAAATTATAAAAAGTTAAAAATATCTATAAAAATCTTTGTCATCTGCGGAAGAAATTATTTTATATTCTTCCGCTGTAAGTAAAAAATCATTCATAATGAATAGAAGATCCTTTATTCAAAAATCTGCACTTTTAGGTACAACGCTATTTGTTAGTATCAAAGCTTTTTCTTTTTCATCGCTATTAGAAAACAAAATTTCTGGTAGGATATTAAGTAAAGGAAAAGGAATAGCTAACGTTGTAGTTTCAGATGGCTTTAACCTAGTTCAAACTGATAAATCAGGCTATTACACCATCGAAATTAATCCCCTGGCGAAATTTGTCTGGATTAGCACACCTTCAGGTTACGAATTTAAAACTGAAAGTAACATTGCCCGCCATTATTATAAACCAGATACCGCAGGTAAATTAAATTTCGATCTTAAGCCGTTAAAACAAAACGACAACAAACACAACTTTATCATTTGGGCAGATCCTCAGGTGAAGAATAAAAAGGATGTTCAGCAAATGATGGAAACCGCTGTTCCCGATACAAGAGAAGTGGTTAAAGGAATGGGGAAAACACCTGTTCATGGCATCGGCGTAGGTGATTTAGTTTGGGATAATTTCGATCTTTTTCCTGCATACGATGAGGCTATCGCTGAAATTGGCATTCCATTTTTTCAGGCATTAGGAAACCATGATCAGGATTATAGGCAGGGTGGCGACGATACTTCAGATCGAACCTTTCAAGCACATTACGGGCCAACGTATTACTCTTTTAACAGAGGAAAAGCTCATTACGTTGTTTTAGATGACGTACGTTATTTAGGGGTGGAAAGAACTTACGATGGCTATATTACGCAAACACAATTAGAATGGTTGGCTAAAGATCTTCAACTGGTGCCTAAAGATGCATTACTGATCATCTGTCTTCATATCCCGGTACATAACTCTGTTAAAAACAACAATGATTTTTATGCCCTACTAAAAGATTTCAAAAACGTTCATATCATGTCGGGACATACGCATTTTAACAAGAATGTAATCAAGAATGGCATTTACGAACATAACCATGGTACCGTTTGTGGTGGCTGGTGGACAGGCCCGATTTGCGAAGATGGTACGCCGCGTGGTTATGGCGTTTATGAAGTAGATGGAACCAATTTGAAATGGTACTACAAATCGACAGGGAGAGATCGTAAAGAGCAGCTTGATATCTATGTTGATACCTTAACCAATCAAAAAAGATTAATTGCCAACGTTTGGAATTATGATCCTGAATGGAAGGTTGAATATTTCCTTGATGGCAAACCAATGGGCGCATTGGCACAACAAGATGGTTATGATCCACTGGCAGTAAAGCTGTATAAAGGCGATAAGCTACCAAATCCGAGGCCGTTTGTGGAGCCAAGATCAACAGACCATTTGTTTATGGCACATTTCGAGCCATCGGTTAAAAAAGTTAAAGTAGTAGCTACAGACCGCTTCGGAGAAGAATTTGAGGCTGAAATTAATGCGTAACTCATGTGCTGTCAGATCTTTGTCGTGCTGTCGTATGTTACCATCCGACAAATGCTAATTCAAAAATATCGGTGCTACCAGATTTTACCATCTGGCTGAATCTTTAAAAGTCTCTTTCTAAAATTAAATTTAAAATAGATTGATAGCGTCAGATGGTAACATCTGACGCCACTATAATCCCTTCTAAATTCTGACGCCACTATAATCCCTTCTAAATATGAAACTTAATACAACAGCAATTTTTATTTTCTTATCTGCATTTGCAGCTAAATCATTTAGTCAGGAAGTTAAATTTCCGGCATTTAGCGCAGAAGCACATCGTGGCGGGCGTGGACTTATGCCCGAAAACACAATTTTAGCCATGTTAAACGCTATGAAAATAGAAGGAATTACCACTTTGGAAATGGATACCCACATCTCTAAAGACAATAAAGTAGTGGTAACACATGACGATTATCTAAGTCCGGCATTTATGCTTACACCTGAAGGAAAAGACATTCCGGCAACTGATGCTAAGAAATACCCGATTTTTGGAATGAATTACGATGAAATCAAACAATTTGATCTTGGCACCAAATATTATGAGCTGTTTCCCCAGCAGAAAAAAGAAAAAACACATCTTTCTTTACTTTCCGATCTGATTGATGCCGTTCAGCATGATATTAAAACCCATAAACGCAAGCAGTTTTTCTATAATATCGAAACTAAATGCAGCGAAAGCGGCGATGGTATCACTAATCCTAAACCCGAAGCGTTTGTTAAGCTTTTAATGGATGTAGTTATAAAGAAAAAGATCGCTGATTTTGTAGTGATCCAGTCTTTCGATAAAAGGACAATTCAGATTATCCATGAAAAGTATCCGAAAATGAAAACCTCTTTTTTGGTTGCCAATAAAAAAACATATGAAGAAAATATTGCCGATTTAGGCTTTAAACCATTTATTTTAAGTCCGGTTTGGCAAATGGTGAATGAGGAACTGGTTAAAAAAGCACATGCAGATGGCGTAAAAATTATTCCCTGGACAGCCAATACTTTAGGCGATATCCAAAAACTAAAGGCATTAAACGTTGATGGCATTATTTCTGATTATCCGGATATTTTAGTTCAGGCAAAATAGTACTTTAGACCCTAATAACTAGATATAATATGAAATCACTTTTTAATAAGCTATTATTAGCTTCTTGTACATTATTACTGCTGAATTTAACGGCATTAAAAGCGCAGGAAGTAAAATGGGACAGCACCTATCGTCCGGGGAAATATGTGGAGCTGGTGGCTAAGTTTAAAGCAGATCCAAAGTCAAGAAAGGATATTGTATTTTTAGGCAACAGCATTACTGCCGGAACAGATTGGGCTAAACTTTTAGATCTTCCACAAGCAAAAAACAGGGGGATTTCTGGTGATATTACTTTTGGTGTTTTAGAGCGTTTGCAAGATGTGATTGATGGTAAACCAGCAAAAGTGTTTATCCTGATCGGTATAAACGATATCTCCAGGAATATTCCAGATAGTGTGATCTTAAGGAATTATAAAACAATGATTGCCAGAATCAGAAAAGGTTCTAAGAAAACGCACATCTATTTCAATACGCTTTTGCCAGTTAACAGTGCTTTCGAAAAATTTAAAAACCATTATGGCAAAGACGAACACATTCTTTGGTTGAATGATGAAATCAGAAAATTTGCGTCTAAAAATGTAACCGTTATCGATCTGTATCCAAATTTTACCGATCAGGACAAACATTTAAGGGCTGAGCTTACCAAAGATGGTTTACACCTTATTCCTGCTGGGTACCAGGTTTGGGCCGATTTTCTTAAAAAAGCTGGTTATCTAACAGAGCGTTAAGTTTAAAGAATAGTTGTTTGCAGGTTTAAGCTGGGCATATTTTTGGAAAGCAGGGATAGTAGAATTAGGCAGCAGCAATCCCGCTCTCGCTTCTGCTCCGATGAAAAATCGGGAGCATTCCGCTTGGATCGGGTTTAGGTGGCACTGCCAATACTACTATTAGAGGTGTGGATTCAATGAAGAAATAAATTCTGCTTTATGCTTTTCTACCTTTAATAGTTGCAGAAACTTTACATTCCTAAACCTGGGTGACGCGGTAGCTTCCGATTTCCTTCAAATCGGGACTACAAGCAGAAAACAGGACGAAACTTCAAAAGAAGCATCGACAACTGCTTTCCCAAAAGACATATTATATCTGGCTTGTGGGCTTTGTTAAATAAAAAGATTTTGGCCGACAGCCAGTACTTTTTCTCTATCGATATTTTTTAAATTAGGTACGCTACCTAGCTTTTTTATTTTAGCATATTGCTGAATATATCTTTCCGTTTCAAGATTTTCATCGCCATTGAAAATGACTCCTTTAATTGGGATTTCGTATTGTTTAAGTAGATTGATTGATAAAAGCGTATGGTTAATGCTGCCCAGATAGTTCTGTGAAACCAATATCACTTCTACATTCAACTTTTTGATTAGGTCAATAATCAGTTCGTTTTCGTTTAAGGGGACCATTAAACCACCAGCGCCTTCAATAACTAAGTGGTTATCAGTTAAAGGAATATTGATTTTATCAAGATCAATCTCAATACCATCTAATTTCGCCGATAAATGCGGTGATAGGGGCTGTGTTAATCTGTAGCTTTCTGGGTGGATAACCGTTTGTGTATTGCTAATTAAACGATCTATTGTTATACTATCGCTGGTATCTAAATCTCCAGATTGGATCGGTTTCCAATAATCTGCCTTTAATTTTTCTGTTAAAATGGCACTGATCAATGTTTTTCCGATTCCTGTACCAATTCCTGTGATAAAGTATTTAGCCATTTAATTTAATTCTTTAAGATGATTAACCAACGAAATAATTTCCTCGTCGGTATTAAAGGTGTGAAGGCAGATTCTGAGCCTTTCTTTGCCTGGTGCTACTGTTGGACTTAATATTGCCCGTACATCGAAACCTTTGCTTTGCAGTGTTTTAGCGGCCAGTTTGGTTGCTTCGTTTGATGAAAACAAAATCCCCTGAATAGTACTTTCGCTATCGAGTGCATCGATCTTCTGTTCTTTTAACGCTTTTCTAAACAACGCAATTTTTTGGTGAATAAGCTGATGATCAATTTTATTTAAGTGTTGGTACGCAGAACTAACCGCAACGATATTATGAATAGGAGCAGCTGTGGTGTAAATGAACGATCGTGCAAAATTAATCAGGTAATGGCGTAAGTTTTTACTTCCTAAAATAATGGCTCCATGTAACCCTAAGGCTTTTCCAAAGGTAACAATGCGTGCGAATACCTGATCAGTTAGGTTAAGCTGGTTGATCAATCCGCGACCGTTTGCGCCAAAAACGCCTATAGCATGAGCTTCATCCACAATCAGGCTGGCCTGGTAGCGCTCGCAAAGATTCGATATCGCTATTAATGGTGAAATATCTCCATCCATAGAATAAACGCTTTCTACCACCACAAATATGTTCCCTTTTGCCAGTTTAAGTTTGTTTTCAAGATCGTTTATATCATTATGAAGAAATTTATAACGTATAGCATGGCTTAATCTACAGCCATCTATAATACTCGCATGAATCAATTCGTCAGTGATAATCGTGTCGCCACGTTGCGGGATGCTAGATAGCAGCCCAACATTGGCATCGTAACCAGAGTTAAAGATTAATCCGCTTTCGGCCAGATGAAAATCGGCAATAAACTGTTCGGTTTCTTCCGTAAATTTGGTATTTCCGCTTAACAGTCGCGAACCACCAGCGCCATTCAGGTAATTAGGCAATGCTGCCAGGGTTTCGCCGATCAAATTTTTTAATTCACCAGATCTGGCAAAACCTAAATAATCATTTGAACAAAAATCAAAAGGAGGGATGTTCGTTGATAAATTCCTGATCGAAAGGTTATCTTTTCGTTCCTGAAGTTTACCATTAAGAAACTGTTCAATTTTGCTCATCGGTCAAAAGTAAAAAAAGCGCCCCGAATAATCGGAACGCTTTCAAAAATATAATTAATTAATGTTTGTACTATTATCCTTGTGCTGGAGGATTAGAAACTACAGGTGCTTTGTCTTTTTTACCTCTGCCACCCATTCCTTTTCTCATTTTCTCACCTTTTTCTTTGGCCTCAGCACGGAAGGCATCCATTTTGGTTTTTTGTTCAGCAGTTAAAATGCCATCTATTTTAGCTTTTTGCTCATCAATAGCTGCTTTACGCGCTTTCATTTTACCTTTCATGTCGCCTTGATCAGCAGATCTCCAGGCCTCCATTTTCTTTGCATTTTCTAACTCAATAGCATAAATTTTGGTTTTTTGATCAGCGGTTAAGCTTAGCTGTTTTTCTAATCTAGCGGTTACCCTATCTGCTCTTTGCTCGGCAGTCATTTTAGGCATTGCCCGTCTTACTCTCTTTGTAGTGTCTTGAGCAAATGCAGCGGTTAATCCCATTACTGCAATTGCTATTGTTAAAATTGCCTTTTTCATGTTATGTTCTTTTATGTGTTTGTTAAATCAATAGATACATAAAAACGCAAACAGTTTAATCGGCTGTTGTTAAAAAGTGTTAATTTTTATTTAACTGAGAGATTGATTTCTGCATTTGCGCCATCATTTGTGTCAAGGTTTCCATTGTTGGGTCTGGTGCAGGCTCAGGTAATGAGGTCGATATATATGCTTTGGCTTTCCAGATTTCCAGGATGTCGTCGGCAGCAATTGTATAAGCATCGTATACCTTATTATCTGATATCAGCTTTAAATCTTTATTCTCTCTGAAACGGTTACCCGCTCTTTTATATACTACACCTTCATTTTTACTAATCACGATGTAGGTTTCGCCAGTTTTTACCTCATTCCAGTTATCCAGGTATTCGCCAATAATCACACTGCCAGGTTGAACGGGTAACATACTATCGCCCATAATTTCAAAAGCCCTGAATGTACCTTGCCTTAATGCAGCTAAGGGAAGTTGAAATTTTGGCAGATCACTAATATATTGAGGGTCTGAAAAGCCGTTCAAGTAACCAGCACTTGCTTTAACCGGAACCAGTTCGATGTTTTCGCGGTCGTTCTGATCAACAGAAATACTGAGTACCCTAAGGTTAGATCCCTGGCTTTTTGGCTTCGGTTTCCAGCTGTCAGATATTTTCTCATTGATGAATTCATCGATGGTAAGATCAAAGTATTCGGCTATTTTTTTTAGCAAATCATATTTAGGTTCCGCCCGGTCTTCCTCGTAAGCGCCGATGAGCGATCTCTTGATTTCCATAATATCAGCGAAATTTTGCTGTGTATGGCCTTTTTTCTTCCTGAGGTACTTTAAATTATTTGAAATATTTGACATAAAAATAAATTTTAAAATAAATTTGGAATTACTAAAATAGTTAGTAATTTTATGCTCATAAAGTTAGTAATATTATTTTGATTTGCAAGAGGGTATACTAAATAGTTTAGTTTTAAGTTTTAAACATAAGATCATGAAAAAGTTTGTTTATATCGTTACCGACAGAAATCGTACAAGTATGCACGTGGGCATGAGCTCTGATTTAATGAAGACACTGGATTTCTACAAACAGATGCCAAACTTGTTTTTTGATAATGGGCAGCAATTAACCCGTTTGGTTTATTTTGAGGAGTTTAAAACAGAAGCACAAGCTTTGGTTCGTTTTAAATCAATTAGTCGGTTTACACGTATGCAGAAAGAGCGTTTGGTAAGGTCTTGTAATCCGGATTGGATTGATTTAACTATAGGCCTTGATTTTGAAAATATTCTTTTACATCGTAATATCAGCAATCAGGTTAAACTATCATTTACAAGTCTGTCTTAATTGTTGCGTTTATTAATTAAAAGAATTATACTATTTCCATAAAAAAAGCGATTATTTATGTTTTAATCGCTTTTAACAAGTTAGGGAAAGACTAATTTTTTATTTTTTCGAGAAAAATATTTTCCAGATCTCGAAGATCTTCGAAAAATTTATTTTTATCCATAAAAACTTTTGGACTATAAGGGTCTCCTGATTTACGTTTATCATGGAGATCAAATTGACTTGCGTGAGAGGAAACCCAAAGATCAAAGTCAAGCTTTTTCATTGCTTTAAAAGTTTCTGTATAATCTTTTTGAATATCCTTATATGATGTTATTTCTGAGAATTTTCTATCAACAATTATGGATGGCATATTGGCAATCAAAATCTTGTAGCTAGAATTCTTATCTTTCGTATCAAATATAAAACTACACGATCCTTTAGTATGCCCAGGATGATGAAGCATTGTTAAAGTAGTGCTGCCTAATTTAATTTTATCGTTATTCTTCAACAGGAAATCAGGTTTTACGGGTTTGAAACTTATGCCATATTTCCCAAGTTCATAATCCGATTTGCCGCCGGTTTCAAGGGCATCTGCATCTTTCTCATCTACATATAGTTTTGCACCGGTTTCTTTTTTAATCTCAGCCATTGCACCCAAATGATCAAAATGGGCCTGGGTTAAGAGCAAAATTTTGATTGATTTATAATCAAATCCCAAAGCTTTCATATTTTCTTTTATTATTGAAAGCGAATTAGCTAAACCTGTATTTATTAATATATTTCCTTTCTCTGTTACAATTAAATAAGAAGCTAAATCGTAAGTGCCAACATAATACAGATTACCTGCAATTCTAAACGGCTCTGTAGCTTGAGACCATTCTTTTGGATTATTAGCTGGCTCTGTCACTGTTTGAGCAAAACCCAACATGCTGCAAAACAATAAAACCAGTAAAAATATTTTTTTCATATGCAATTTCACAATTAAACTAGTTTTTTACCATCCTGGTGCAAATGTTAAACCGAATACTCCAGTTTTAACATCTTTCCTTTGGAAAGGAATTGCATAGTAAGGTTCTAATACAAAATAGCCAAAAACGTTTACCCGTACCGATATACCAACACTCATTGCCGGTACACGTTCTGTTGTAGATTGATAGGTAACCGGATTTTGTTTATCATCTTTAACCGGTAAACCATTGTTATCCAATACAGGTTCTGTAGTATAGGTTGGTTCACTTTTAAACTTTACTTTGGTATCGTTCGTCCAGGCTAATCCTGCATCAAAAAACAAGTTCAGATCAGAAAATAAAAACTTAGAGGGTATTGCTGCTAACTTTTTCGGGCCTGTAAAGGGAAGGCGAACCTCGAAATTAAAAACAGCTATTTTACTTCCGGTTAACTGGTTAATATCAAAAGATTCTGAAGATTGAGCAGAAGTACTTTTGTAAATCGAATTCGACTCATATCCTCTGATTAAATAAGGATAACCTAAATACATTGGATAAAGCCTGTCTGCATCTTTACCAATCCTTAAGGTGTTATAACTTCTTACCGCAAATGTTACTGGCTTAGCTCTCCAATATTTACGGAGATCTGCAGTTACACCGGCAAAATTGTAAGTGCCAAAATATTTTTCGCCACTTACACGGTATCTGAAACCATCAAGTGGACCAGTAAGACCAAAGATTGAGTTATCACCAACAAAGCCCGCGTTTAATTGATACAAGGTAAAAGAGTTAAACGGAATGCCATAGTCCTGAGAAGCAACATCATTAGAAATTCTGGTTTTGTCCTGACCAATGAAGTAACCAGCCGAGTTGTAATAATTGCTATATCGATCAATCCGATAGCTGTAATGCGAAAATGAACCGCCCAATTCAAATCGGTGAATTTTGCTAAATGGATAGGCACCAAAAACCTGAATCTGATCTTCAAACGTTCTAATAATATCTGTTCTGTCTGCCAGGGCATTAATAGTGGTATTATCACCAGTTGGGATATTTTCATATCCGTAAGACCTAAAACCAGATACATATGGAATGTGCGAAACGGCAGCACCCCAGTTAATTCTGCTCTTTTGATTGATGTAACCCACCAAACCACCAAAATCGTAAATTTCTCCATTTACCGATAAATTTGCTATAATCTGGTTGGTGCCCAAAATATCGCTAAACATACCTACAATACCGCCTGAAACACCAGTTCCAAAACGACTGGTAGAAACGCCAACACCACTATTGGCTAAATAATCTAACCTGAATTTTGGTTTGTAAGGAACAGTTTTCATCGAATCGGCTAGGGTTTTTTCGAAACGATCAAAATTGTTTAAATTAGAATTAATGATGTTTACACCAATGTTTTCCATTGGAGGAAGGATAGCGGCATCAAAATTTTCTTCGTGATTACCAATTCGTTTCGCTTTAAAGCTGCTTAACTTAGCATTATACAAGGTATAACGCTGGTAGCGATAATAGCTATACACAATATCATCCGTTGTGGAGACCGAAATGGCGGGCGAAAATTCGGTAATTCCACTAATTCCCGTAAAATAATCAGTTAACTGATCAACAGTATTATCTGCGAAATTGTATTTATATAAATTCCTAAATCCATCTCGGTTTGAAAGGAAATAAATATTTTGACTATTTGAAGAGAATTGTGCATTTAGGTTATTCGCTCCTGGAAAAACATCTAAATTGCTTACTGTTTTAGAAGCAATATCGTAAACAGCAAGGTTTATCGGCAATACGGCATTAACTACATTGGCCTGAATTGCTGCTCTATCTGATGAAAAAACCAATTTTTTACCATCAGGTGAGTAACTCGGCGCATAATCAGAATATACGTCGTTAGTAATTTGAGTAACTGTTTTGGTGTCCAGGTTGTAAGAGAAGATGTCGCTCTGTCCTTCAACCATACCCGAGAAAGCTACATCTTTTCCATTTGGCGACCAGGTTAAATTACCGAACTGCTGCACCTGATCCATTGCCGTCTGAGAAACCGTAGTTCCGTTTGAAACATTGATAATCATCATCTGGTTTTTGCCATGACTGAAGATACTAAAAGCAAATTGTTTACTATCTGGCGACCATGCACCGGCTGACTCTATAAAGTTGAAATCATCAATGTGACCATTCGAGATCTGGCTACTAAGCTTCCTGATAATTCTCCCGGTTTTGGCGTCTGCGAGAAATAAATCTATACCAAAAAGGTCTTTTTCAGACATGAAGGCTAAATATTTTCCGTCAGGACTAAGGGCAGGGGCAACGTTCATGTTGCCTGCATTTTTATTGTCGATGATTTTTGTACCCGTTATTTTAATCTGCGAACTATCTGCTTTTAACATTGGTTTATAATGCGCATCGATAGCATTTTTCCATAAACCCGATAATGTTTTATCATCGTATCCGAAAGTGTACCTAATGGCATTTTCGTAGCCATATTTTGCGGTATTTTTAAATAATGGAACAATAGTGGTATCGCCGTATTGAGAGCCTATGTAAGTCCAAAATGCCTGACCATAACGGTAAGGGAAATATTTGTTAGAGTTGGTTAAATCTTTTAACGAAGGGATATCCCGGTTTAACATGGCATCGCGCATCCACATGGAAGTAAATGCATCCTTTTTCCCGATTGACAAGTATTCGGCCATACCTTCAACCATCCATAGTGGTGTTTGTCCAACGTTTTCTAAGCTAATCGAATCTTTTTCGAGCAGAAGGTGGTATTGAAAAGCATGGACAAGCTCATGGCCTAAAACGTGTCTTGTTTGGCTATTTAACTCCATAACAGGCATAATTACCCTGTTTTTTAGCGCCTCAGTAACCCCGCCGGTACCAATTCCAATTTCTCCGTTAAGTACTGTTGTTTGTTGGAAATCAGGATGGTTATTATATAGAATAATAGGGTTTTTCTTTAAAAAAGTATCTCTAAAAACTTCCTGATGCATTTTGTACCAGGTTTCGGCATCCTGCGAAAAACGTTTTAAAAGTTTTTCGTTTTTAATGTAATAGTAAATCTCGAAATGGGGTGTTTGCAACACTTTAAAGTCGAGTTTTTTATACCTTACCTTGTTTTGTCCGAAGTATTGGGCCTGAGCTGAAAAAGAAAGAATAAGCAGGAGCAATAAAGAAGAATATCGCTTTAATAAAGTAGAGCCTATTTTCATATGTGTGGTTTTAGTAATAAAGTTCAATAATTTACGAAAATGAAATTGTAAGAAATTTGGAAAATAAAAATAGCAATTGTTTAAAACAGTATTAAAATTTTAACACTTTTTAAAAGTTTTTCTACTAATAAGTGCAAATAGGTAATATATCCAGCTTATTTATTGCAATAAAAAACTAAGGCTGATTGTTCTCGTTCTTTTTCTTTTCTTTTTCTTCCTGACGTTGTTTTCTTCTGAGTTCTCTTTCTTCCTTTTTGGTTAAGGGAACAGTAGCTGCTGGGGGAGTTTGAACAGGTTCAACTTTATTTTCTTCTTTTTTTACTTCAGGTTCAACGGTTACGGGGATAACCGTTTCTGGTGTTTCAGGCACAGTAAAATCTGTAGAATCTACCGCTAAACTATCCGTCGATGTAGTATCTCTAATAATCCGTGGGCTAGGGCAGTTGTAGGTCCTGGTAATATCAACGGTTGCTTTTGGAAACGGGCCATAAGTATAACCTGAGCTTGGATCGAGATATACTTTTTCCATAAACTTAGCAAAAATGGGTAGCGCCGTTCTTGAGCCTTCTCCTTGTTCACCGTTTTTAAAGTGTGCAGTTCTTTCATCACAACCCACCCAAACACCCGTTACCAGGTCTTTGGTTAACCCCATGTACCAGGCATCTACATAATCAGAAGAAGTACCTGTTTTACCGCCAATTTGATTGTTTTTTCTAAACAGATCCGGCCATTCCCATAATGCCTGCGATGTACCTTCTGGTTCTTCCATACCACCACGGAACATATAGGTCATTAACCAGGCAATTTCTTCTGTTAAAACCCTTTTTGTTTTAGGTTTAAACTCATCAATTAAATTGTTATCCTGATCGGTAATTTTCTCTACTAAAATAGGATCTGTTTTAATCCCCTTATTCATAAAGGTTGCGTATGCTTTTACCATTTCGTAAACCGTAACGTCGTTTGAACCCAAACTTACAGATGGAACAGATTCTAAATGGCTATCGATTCCGCACTCATGCGCATATTTTACTACATTATCCCAGCCCACCTTTTCGGTTACCTGAGCAGTAATGGTATTCACCGATTTTGCCATTGCCCACCTTAAACTCATTTCCCGGTACGAAACGCTGTAATCGGCATTTTTTGGTTCCCAATATTTGGTTTGGCCTTTATCCTGGTAAGCAATTTTAACAGGTTTATCAGTAAATTTATCACAAGGGCTCATGCCTTGTTCTAAAGCCGTTAAATAAGCAAATGGTTTAAAAGTAGAACCTGCCTGACGTTTAGATTGATTAACGTGATCGTATTTGAAAAACTTATGGTCGATACCACCAACCCAAACTTTAATTTTACCACTTGCTGGTTCCATGGTCATCATTCCGGTATTCATGATTTTTCCATAATAACGGATTGAATCTAAAGTAGAGAATGAAGTATCACGGTCGCCTTTATAAGTAAAAATCTGCATCCTTTTCTTTTTATTAAAATAGGCGGTAACAGAATCTGGATTGTTAGGGAATTTCTTTTGTAAAAGCGTATAAATTGGCAGGTTTTTCATCGCCCTGTCGGGATAATCAACCTTTTGTTTCTCCGAATCATACCAGGGATCTTCGTTGCCCCACACATTATAAAACCTGCGCTGCAAGATTCTCATCTGATCAGCAACTGCTTCTTCAGCATATTTTTGAAGTTTCGAATCGATGGTGGTATAAATTTTTAATCCATCTTCATAAAGATCGTAACCATTATCAGTGCACCATTTCTCCAAATATTTTGCTACAGCAGCCCTTAAATAAGAGTCGCCATCGCTGCCATCCTGCATTTTGCCCTCTTTTAGTTTAATCGGCTCTTTCGATAATTCGGTTAAACTGTCTTTACTCAGGTATTTGTACTTGTTCATCTGCGCAAGCACTACATTTCTTCTTTCTAAAGCTTTTGCAGGATTTTTAGTTGGGTTATATAATGTTGTGCCTTTTAACATACCCACAAGCATTGCAGCATCTGTAGTCGCTAAATCTTTTGCTTCCTTATCAAAGTAAATCCGGCTTGCCGTTTTTATTCCATAAGTATTGTTACCGAAAGAAACGGTATTCAGATACATGGTGATAATATCATTTTTAGAATAGTTAGATTCTAACTTTACAGCAGTCATCCATTCCTTTAATTTTACAATTAAGGTTCTCACCAAAGGTATTTTGATCAGTAATCCCTGCGATTTATTGTATCGTGTACGGTACAGGTTTTTTGCCAATTGCTGGGTAATGGTACTGGCTCCACCATCTTTTCCTAAACCAATAATTGCACGGCCAACTGCTTGCACATCGATACCCCAGTGTTTGTAAAAACGTACATCTTCGGTAGCAACCAGCGCCTGCAATACACTAGGCGCAATTTCATTGTAATTTACAGGCGTTCTGTTTTCTTTAAAATATCTGCCAATCAGTTTTCCATCGGCAGTGTAAAGTTCTGAACCTACGCGAAGGGTAGGTGCTTTAATATCTCGAACACTTGGTGAGTAGCCAAATAGCCATAAAAAGTTTAATTGAAGGGCAGAAAAGAAAATTATTATAAAAAATAAAACTATTGTAGGATAACGTAAGTACTTGTTTTTTATCTCTTTAAACATATTGGATAAGATGATCTTTAGGTAAAAGCTGTGGCGTTAAATATAAAAAACTCTATATGCAAATTAACGTATTTAATTTACTTATTTTTTAGTTCTATATTTAAATTATTGATGCATCGATTTATCTAAAAACAATACATGATTATGAAAAACGAATTTAAAGGATTAATTGTACAAGGAGATAAGAAATTTTCTTTAAAAAACCATAAAACAGATTTTACCGGCGGTTATAACAAAGAAAAAGCTAAAGATGCATTGATGAATTCGAAAATAGAACTAAACCATTTACAGGAGAAATTATATGCATCTGGGAAACATTCTGTGTTGATTATTTTTCAGGCGATGGATGCCGCTGGGAAAGATAGTGCAATTGAGCATGTAATGAGCGGACTAAATCCACAGGGATGCCAGGTGTATAGTTTTAAAGTTCCAACATCTGAAGAATATGAACATGATTTTTTGTGGAGGCATTATAAAGCTTTGCCAGAACGCGGTAGGATAGGTATTCATAACCGTTCGCATTATGAAAACGTATTGGTTTGTAAGGTGCATCCAGAATATATTTTAAGTGAAAATATCCCAGGTTTTAATGATGTTAAAAAGATCAATAAAGACTTTTGGCAGCAGCGCTACAAGAGCATCAAAAATTTCGAGGAGCATTTAACAGCTAATGGAACAGTAATTTTAAAGTTCTTTTTAAATGTGAGTAAAGACGAACAAAAACAACGCTTTTTAGAACGTATAGATGATCCTACCAAAAATTGGAAATTCTCTTCAGGCGATATTAAAGAAAGGGCATTGTGGGATAAGTATATGGAGGCCTATCAGGATGCAATTAACGAAACGAGTACAGCAGAATCGCCCTGGTACATTATACCTGCCGATAAAAAATGGTTTGCACGGCTGGCAATAAGCGAAATTATTGAAGATAAATTAAAAAGTCTTGATTTGAAGTTTCCTGTTTTGGGTGAAGAAGAGGTTGTTAAACTTGACGAAACCAAGCGTATTTTATTAAGCGAATAAAAAAATGCAGGTCTATAAGCCGGGTTCTGTTTCCTGATTGCTCAGGGTTTCTATCATTTATCCACTATAAACGTTGCCGTTTATCTCTAACGACCTACCCACTAACATCGGACGGGCAGCCCTACGTACGTTAGCCTATTTGGTCTTTCAACTCTCGGGGTTTACAAACCACTACAGTCGCCTGTAATGCTCGTGCGCTCTTACCGCACGTTTTCACCCTTACTCCGATAAATCGGGGCGGTATATTTTCTGTTGCACTAATCCGTAATTCAGGTTTTCATTCCTGAACCCCTTTCCGTTAGAAAGCGAGATGCCCTGCGTTGCCCGGACTTTCCTCTCTTCCGGTTTTACCCGAAACAGCGATAGAACAACCTGCATTTTGCGCAAAGATGAGCTTTTTTAACCACAAAGGCACAAAGAACAGGAAGTTTTTATCTCTAGACTACCGTCATGCTGAATTTATTTCAGCATCTTATTTCAGTTAAAGACCCTGAAATAAATTCAGGGTGACGACCGTATGGGATTATCGACCTTATTTTATTTACAATTCTGCAAATGTTTTGAAACTTCTGAGTAAGGCACAAAACCTTGTTTGTTGCCAAATGAATTGGTGATATAAACCATTACCTGGGCTACATCAATATCGGCTAGTTCGGGGAAAGCGGGCATTTTTTCTTTGTATTCTTTACCATGAATAATCAAAGATTCCTTCGCTCCTTTTTTGATGAAACAGGCCAAACGTGTTTTGTTTGCTTTAAGGAAAACAGAATCGGTAAGAGGAGGAGTAAGTTGGCCCAATCCCTCACCATGCTCGCCATGACAGTTTTGGCATTTGGCTTTATAAATATCTTTTCCATTCGACATGTAATTTTGCAGATCAATTGTTTCCTGGTTTTGGCAAGAAACGATAATAGCAACCAGTGAAAGAAAAATGATAGAATTGATGATGTACTTACGCATTGATATTTTGTGTTGAAAATCGTCATTTCGCTCGAAATGACGATTAAGTTATAACGCTATTTATTATACTCTGCTAATAAAACCGGAATGTCTTTTTTCAATTGCTCTACCTGGTCTTCCTTAGTACCATCGTAAGCACCACGGATATGCCTGTCTTTGTCTATTAAAACCAAATAACCTTGATGAATATAGCCATCTTTCGCCGTGCTATCTTCACCAACAGCCACTAAATAGTTTTTCTCGGCCAAAGTATAAACGCTGTCTTTACTACCATAAAGGAATAGCCATTTTGAACCGTCGACACCAAGTTTTTGTGCATATTTTTTTAAAACACTAGGTTTATCATATTTAAAATCGATTGTGTGTGATACAAACATCACGTTGGGATTGAGTTTAAATTCGCTGAAAACCGTCGCAAGGTTTCTATGCATGGTAGGGCAGATGGTTGTACATGAAGTAAAAAAGAAATCAGCTACATAAATTTTACCATCAGTTGCTTTGTTTGTGGTTACCACACTATCCTGATTCAGGAAAGACCAATTTGGAATAGTTTGATAAACGGTATCAATTTTCTCTATGCCCGCCGCATCTCTAACGGTTTCGGCATGACGCTCACCATAAAATGGAAGTTTTCTTTCTTGTTTGCAGGCGGTAAATATAGAAATGGCTATCAGGGATGTTGCCAGGTAAGCAGTAATTTTGTTCATGATTTTATTTTAAAAATGTAAATATACGAGGTAATTTTATTTAGAACATTAATTGTTTGGAATAGTCCGGGGTCAGATGTCCGAAAGTCCGAAGTTAGGTGCTTAAGCTCCATATCTTCCGACACCTGTCTTTGGACCCCCGACTAATTACTTTTTAATATACTTCGCAAGCTCCGCCACAAACTTTTGCTTACAGCTTTCTGAGCAGAAATTATAGGTAACTTTATTATAGACTGCGGTTTTAGCTGTTTCAGGTTTTACCTTCATTTTGCAAACAGGATCTATCGTTGCTTTCTTTGCAGTATCGATCAAATTTGTTTTTGGTCCGTCCACCACGTAGTTTGCATTTGATTTTAGTGCTATTGTTGTTAATCCAATTAGGACTATTGCCAAGATTGATTTTTTCATTTTGAATTTATTTTCAGTCTGGGGTCGGCAGTCTGAAGACGGAGGTTGGTGCTTAACAGCTAAGCTCCATATCTTGCGACTTCGGTCTTCAGACCTCCGACTCATCGACCATTTATTTTAACTTGATATACTTTCATTAATGAATCTGATTCTCTGGTAACCTTTATATAACTATCTTCCACAGCTCTAATTTTCACCATTTCCGATTTATAATAGTCCAGATCTTCTTGTTCTGTTTTCCCTTTAAAATCATCTTTAAAGAAGTGCATCCAATCCATCATCTTTTCATCAGCAGCATTTAATCGCGTAATTAAGTCGCTAATTTTTTTCTTTTGTACAGCTGAATCTGGAGAAAGTTTAATCTGATTGGAAACCAGGAGTGCATCTAATTTCATTTTATTCTTAATTACCTTTTCGCCATCGATCATTAATTTATCATGGATATTTAATACTTCCTGGCGAACTGCTTGGGCGTCAGGCTGTGTTTTACATGAAAAAAGTAAAACAGTTATCAGGCATAACACCGTAATATTTATTCTGTTCATATGTCGTGATTTAAAAATTATAAGTAATTCCAACGTAAACCTTTCCAGCACTCATCGGATGATCGGTTTCAGCCTCCCAAATATTCTTTTGTATTCCAGCGTTTAAGGCTATATTTTTATAAAAAACGTCGATACCAGCACCGCCCATCAGGTTATTCATCACGTGTTCTCCGGTTTTTTGGCCTTTGTATTTTTCTCCACCAGAATATTCGTAAAAAAACTGTGCTGATGGCATTATCTTTACATCCTTACCAATACTTTGAGTATAAAAAATGTTAAGGAAACTGGTCGTACTGTTAGCAATGCCTTCATCACGGCTATTGGTTCCATTAACTTTGTAAGAGGTATTTAAACTCGCCCCAAATTTACCCAATCCTACCATATAGTTCAGGTATACAAAGCCATCGGTACTTCCTGTTCCGGCTTGCATGAGTGAGGAATAACGGATACCTGCTGTATTTTTGAAGTCATTTTTACCTGTGGGTAATTTTATCCCTGCTCCGGCAATTAACTGTTGTTTGAAATTATCTTCCAGTTTTTGCACGAGATGGTAACCTGCGTATAAATTTATATCACCCATGCTCGAAATAGAAGAAGTATAACCATTGTAACGTTCACTATTGGAAACATAAGGTAAAATTGCATTGATTTCGAGTTTGCTATTGATGAAATACTTTCCCCTGATTTCTAAGGAGCGGTAAAGCTCATAATCACCAGGATCGCCTGCATGATTAGTTATGGGCGAATCCTGACTTCGTGCGGGAATAAAGAAACTTCCTCCATTGGGAAATAAGGAATGCGATTGTCCTTCATAACCACTAAAAGAACGATAGCGGTATAAAAGACTGATGCTGTTTCTGTTATAATACGGGGTGATACCCATAAAACAGCCGCAAATATCGCAGGCGAAAACCTGACTGCTCATGAGTACGAAAACTAAAATTAATAATTTACGACTCGTTGTATAGTGTATTTTTGATAAATTCATTGTCTGTTAATGTTTTTAAAAAGGCCTTGATCTGCTCTTTTTCTGTTGTATTTAAAGGAATACCATTTTTTAATTGGACATCTAGATTTGCTGATGCTTTAACACCCGAGTTGTAATGTTCTAAAACCTCATCCAAACTGTAAAATCGGCCATCGTGCATATACGGACTGGTATATTCGATGTTGCGCAATGTCGGTACACGGAACTTACCAAAATCTGAAGCTACTCCTGTAATGTGCGATCGCCCCTCATCTGTGCTTACTAAATCTAATCCGTTACTACGGTAAGAAAAATCAGTAAAAAAGGGCTCTGCATGGCAAGAGGTACATTTTTCTTTGAAGAGGTTGTAACCAGCCAGTTCTGTAGATGTAAAAGAAATACCACCCTCTTTGCGCATCACCTTATCATATTTTGAATTACCCGAAACCAATACCGCCGTAAATTGAGTAATCGACTTTAAAATCAACTGTGAGTTGATTTCTGTTGATCCAAAAGCTTGTTTGAATAAATCAGGGTAGGGTGCCGTGTTTTTCAGGAATGTAATGATGGTTGCTATATCCGTTCCCATTTCGCAGGCATCCGTAATGGCATTTAAAGGCGAAGTTTCGATATTTTTTACACCGCCATCCCAGAAGAAAGCTTTTTGCCAGGCCAGGTTAAATAACGGAGGGGTATTTCGTTTCCCCTGGCAGTTGTTTACGCCGTGGCTTACCTTATGATCGAGTTGCGTAAATGCCGCAAATTGCTGATGGCAACTTCCGCACGAAACACTTTTATCAGCTGATAGTCTGGCTTCATAAAATATTTTTTTACCTAGCGCAAAACCTGCATTGCTTAACTTATTGTCTTCGAAATTGTATGCCGGTGCAGGGAAGTTGGCAGGAACCGAAAAGGTAATTTTCCTTTCTTCCGGAGTTACTGCCTCTTCACTTTTGCTACAAGCATACATCAACGCAATGCTTAAAACAAGCATTGCGAAGACGGTTATTTTCCTTAACATTTAGTTGTGGATGTGATCTAACCGGAATAAGCCATTTGCATAGTTATTGGCTACAATTACAGAATTCCCCCCCCCCATGGCGAAGTACAAAGTAGAGAAACTGACATCGGTTTTCCCTGTAAATAATGCCGCTGCATTTACAATAAAATGCATATTCGGTTTGCCATCTGTTCTCACACGAAGTGGATTTGCCACATTAATCTCCGTAGCAAATGTTCTGATCGTATTGTTTGGATCGGCAACGCCACCGATGTGAAAGGTAAGTTCATTTCCGGTTGCTGGCGATTGTGGCGAAGTTCCTTCCAGTTTAACAAATATGTAACCGCTGTTCCATGTCCAGAACATACCATTGATAGGGTCTAATGCACCTGTTTGTGCACCTGCGAAATTACGGGCATAATCGACACCGATTGTATATTCAATTTTGGTATAATCGCCAGTTGGTACATCCTTTAACGTGATGTTGGTAGATTCTGCTTTAGAAGCGTCGATTAAGAAGTAGCTCTCTGGAATTAAATAAGTTGTGCCATCGGCCTTACTTAATTTAATATTGCTTACATAGTATTTAAATACATTGATTTTGAAATCTTCACCTTTGGCATTTTTATAGGTTGTGGTATTTAAAACCAATGGACTTCCATTTACCTGGTTTTCGAACTCGATAGAGAAAGTAGATTTGGTATCTGCAGTAACTTCGTTAGTGCTTTTTTTGCAAGATGATAATAGTATAATAGGGCATAACAATGCCAAAAAGTATGTTGAAATTTTCATTTTAATGAAATTGGATAAGTAAAAAATAATTTACTGTCATTCTGAATGCAATGAAGAATCTCTGGCATTTTAGTAGAAATTAACATTACAGAAAATGGCAAGCCTAGCGGTTCTTAGGAAGAAGATTCTTCGCTTCGCTCAGAATGACAAATAGCCATACTTTGCAATAGCATAAGCTTTTGCATAAAAACCATAAAAAATTACTTAAACCGTTTTCGGTGGATGAAAAATAGAGATAGAAAGATCTTTAACAGGTTTTTCGATGTAAAGATTTTCTGAAGTGATAATGAAATATGGTAGATGATGGTTTAATGCTATTGTCTGAAAACGAGGTTCAGCCTCTGTAACTCTTTTCAGGTTTTCATGCGCCTGTTTGTTTTTGCCATCCAAATCTTTTAATTTCTTGGCTAAGAAACATTGTCCATCACAATGTAATTCTGGATGTTCTTTGTTAATACAGAATACACTCGTAATGTATTCTTTGTTCATTTTATAGCCTGAATAGATCACCAGCTGCATGAAACCATTGCTAATGGTGCATGTAATGATTAGATATATTAAGATTTTTTTGAACATCGTATTGCGCTGCAAAAGTATTAAAGAAATTGGTTGCAGCAAAGAAAAAATAAGAAAGTGCAGCACTTTTTGATGTTAAAGACTTGTATTGGAATTATAAAGTTTAAAACTCTTTTATTTGGGTGCACGACAAATTGTATATTTCAATCTAGTCACGTCATGCTGAACTCGTTTCAGCATCTTTTAATATAGGAAAGATCCTGAAATAAATTCAGGATGACGATCGGTTACGCAATTTCCGTGCACCTCTTTTATTCCTTGCTCCATAAAGTAATTCTGCACAACTAACATCAGAAATAGCTACGTTGTTTTGACCAATTTTTTCAAAGACATCAATGATTAAATCATTGCCCTTATAAATTCGATAAAAATATTTGTATCACATAAAACCATTACCTTTTCCAAGCTTTATCTCTAAGTTCCGTTGAGCTAATGTTGTAGTCACTCCAAATGCCTTTAGATAAAGAAAATTTGGTTGCTTTAGTTGATTTCTTTGACGATACGGTTCTCAATTCAACATCAATGTCCGATGATTTTAGAAAAGCTAACAACGCATCAATTTTGCTTTGTTCTACATTATCTTTTAAAATCATCTCAGTCATAAGTCTATTCTTTAATATGTGTAAATATACGCAATCTATTTTTATCGGTAGGTTTTGCATCTGATGTTTTGTTTTTTGCCACGGAATCAAAAGGACACAGAAAATTTATTATTCACGCTTCTTCTGTAGCTAAATGCGCTAATTTCACCTGTGTTTTTAGTTAGTGTAGATTTTTATTTATCTTGCACTACACAAAATGAAACCTATGAAATTACTTAAAACTATTGCAGTGATGATGATACTATCATCATGCGCAAAAAAAGAGGTACCAGAAGTTCCTGCAACGTTTAACGATCCAAACTGGATCAGGATCGAAATTGCAGATGGGAAAGAAGCCCATGCGGTTTATGGAAATATTGATGATACTTTAATGGTATCTACGCTTACCGAAATTTATCAAACCACCGATAAAGGGAAAACCTGGCGCAAAACGAAGGTAAATAACCAGCCTATTTATGGTTTTCTGTCGGTTAAGGATACTGTTTTTGCACTGCAATCTAATGGTTTGCTGAAAAATAACCTAAGAATGGCAACCTTTAGCCAGTATTTTAGCTTAGATAAAGGCTTTACCTGGGATTGGTGCAGTAAATATGGTATTTCGGAACAAAGATTTCAGGAGTTTGCAACACTTTATTTAGAAAACCAGCTTAAAATTAAGCTAAAAGAAAATATCGAACCTTTTAATAAGAATTCAGATCCTTGGTCTGGTTATGTACTAAAAAGCGATATTCAAATTTTTAAAAATGGAACTTCAAAAATACTCCAGGTTCCTTTTGATAACCAGATCAACAATCTGCATGTAGATAAATCAGGGAAACTCTACGTTTCAGCTGGAAGAGCCATTCACGATAAAAAAACGGGTAAGTATTTATCTGCAGAAAAAAGTGAAGCTGCTATTATTTATATTTCTAAGAAAAATGTATCGCAGTTGCTTGATTAAAATCAATAGAAAAATTGTCGTCATTTCGAGCGGAGTGCAACGCAGTCGAGAACCACAAAGTGCTCAGCGAAGCTAAATCTATCTATATAGATCGCTCTCCTGAAAGTTCGGGACTCTGCTTCAATCAAGATGACGGCACTAAATAAAAAACACAGATGAAATAGCCTTCATCTGTGTTTATCCTTTTTATCTGTGGTATAAATGGTAAAACTATGCCTGTAAATCGGCCATTACCGCTTTGATTTTTTCACCAAGTTGTGCATTAACCTTGTCAAAATCTTTTCTATCAGCTAAAGGTGCATTAACACTGCAATAGAATTTAATTTTGGGTTCTGTCCCACTCGGACGTGCAGAAACAATACTGCCATCCTCAGTAATAAACTGTAAAACATCCGAAGTTGGATAATCCAGTTTGCTTACTTTTCCGCTTGCTAAATCAGTTTCCTGACTCAATTCGTAATCCTTCAATACCGAAACCTTCGATCCACCCAATGTCGCAGGAGGGTTTTCTCTGAATTTAACCATCATGGCTTTGATTTCTTCGGCACCTGATTTGCCTTTTTTGGTCAACGAAACCAGATCTTCTTTGTAAAGGCCATATTCTACATACATATCCAATAATGCATTGTATAAACTTGCACCTTTGTCTTTGTAGTAGGCCGTCATTTCAGAAATAAAAGCTGCAGAAACTACTGCATCTTTATCGCGTACTAAATCGCCGATTAAGTAGCCGTAACTTTCTTCACCACCGCCAATAAAGTATTTTTTACCTTCTAACTCTGTCATTAACTGACCGATGTATTTAAAACCTGTTAAGGTATTGTAATAGGTTACATTTTTCTTTTTGGCAATCTCTTCGATTAAATTAGAGGTTACAATGGTTTTTACAATAAACTGGTTACCATCTAATTTACCACTATCTTGCCAGGCCGATAATAAATAGTTAATCAACAAACTACCCGTTTGGTTACCGTTAAGTAGTACCCATTCGCCATTGTTATCTTTTACGGCAATACCCACACGGTCAGCATCAGGATCAGTTGCCAACACTAAATCAGCATCAATTTTCTTTGCTTTGTTCATTGCCAAAGTCAGCGCATCTTTTTCCTCTGGGTTAGGATACACTACCGTTGGGAAATTTCCATCTGGTGTACTTTGTTCTTCAACCAGGGTTACGTTAGTAAAACCAAACTGTGCCAAAGCTTTCGGAACCAAAGTAATTCCAGTTCCGTGGATAGGCGAGTACACAATTTTTAAATCATGCTGTCTTTTAATCGCTTCTGGTGAGATGGAGAGTGCAGCAATTCCATCTAAATAAAGTTTGTCTACGTCTTCTCCAATCAGTTCGATGTTGGCCTCAACACGGTCAAATTTAACTTCGTCGATACTTTTAATCTTATTTACTTCATCAATCACAAATTTATCATCGGGAGAAGTAAACTGGCCACCGTCAGCACCGTAAGCTTTATAACCGTTATATTCTTTAGGGTTATGCGATGCGGTTAACATTACACCACTTTTGCAACCAAAATGGCGTACAGCGAAAGAAAGTTCCGGTGTTGGTCTTAATGCAGAGAAGAAATAAACATGGATTCCGTTTGCCGAGAAAACATCTGCTGTGATTTTAGCAAAGTAATCAGAATTGTTGCGGCTATCATGCGCAATGGCCACTTTGATTTTCTCGTTCGGATATTTGTTGTTTAGGTAATTGGCTAATCCCTGTGTAGCAGTTCCAATAGTGTACTTGTTGATGCGGTTAGAACCTGCACCCATAATGCCACGTAAACCACCTGTTCCAAACTCTAAACTTCTATAAAATGCATCCGTTAATTCGGTAGTTGCATCTTTATCTACAAGGGCCTGAATTTCTGCCTTGGTATTTTCATCGTAATTTCCACTTAACCACTGATTAATTGTGGCTTGCGTTGATTGGTCAATTGCCTGCATTGAGCTGTTTTTTAAATTTAATATCTGGTGTTGAACAAATTTTAATGAATGATGTTTGGTTGAAACGTATTTATTTCAACTCATCCAAATTTTATTTTGTTGAGGGTGTTGCTTTTAAGCTGCTTTTGTTTAATTTCACGCCCCGATACAATAATAAAGAAAATTACATATTCCAGTATTAAAATGAAAATATTAAAATTTGGGGGTACCTCTGTAGGTAGTCCTGAGCGCATGACAAAGTTGTTGGATATCGTTAATCCAAATGAAGAACAGATTGTAGTTTTATCAGCCGTGTCTGGTACAACAAATAGTTTAGTAGAAATTGCAAATTATTTTTTAGCTGGAGATAAGAAGAAGGGAAGCGATTGTGTTGAAAATCTATATCAGAAATATAAAACTTTTGTTGTTGAATTGTTGCCTGCTGACGAGTTTCAGGAGCAGGGAAATGAAGTGATCGATTATCACTTTGGTTTCTTAGCTGGCTTAGCGAACGATATTTTCACTTCAATCGAAGAGAAGGTGGTACTGGCACAAGGTGAGCTATTATCTACGACTTTATACCATATTTATTTAAAATCGATCGGGGTGCCATCCGTATTGTTACCTGCTTTAGATTTCATGAAAACGGATGAAGATAACGAACCTGATATTCCTTTCACTACAAAACATTTAACGCCGCTTTTAGCGCAGCATAAAGACAATAAATTATTCATTACGCAAGGATATATCTGCCGCAATAGTTTCGGTGAAGTAGATAACCTGCGCCGTGGTGGAAGTGATTATACCGCATCATTATTGGGTGCTGCAATTCTGGCTGAAGAAGTTCAAATCTGGACAGATATCGACGGCATGCACAACAACGATCCGCGTATTGTTAAAGGAACCAAGCCAATTGCACAGTTATCATTTGATGAAGCAGCTGAGCTGGCTTATTTTGGCGCAAAGATTTTGCATCCTCAATCAGTTTTCCCAGCACAGAAATATAAAATTCCGGTTCGTTTGTTAAACACAATGGAACCTTCTGCAGCGGGTACTTTGATTACCCACGATAGTGAAAAAGGAAAAATTAAATCGATAGCTGCGAAAGATGGCATTACGGCAATCCGTATCCAATCGAGCCGGATGTTATTGGCTTATGGTTTCTTACGCAGGGTTTTTGAAGTTTTTGAGCGTTACAAAACACCGATCGATATGATTACCACTTCGGAAGTTGCCGTATCGTTAACGATTGATGAGACAGCCCATTTACCACAGATTATTGAAGAACTGGAAAGTTTCGGAACCGTTGAGGTTGATACCAACCACAGTATTGTTTGTGTAGTTGGCGATTTTGGTTCAGAAAAACATGGTTTTGCAAGCAGGGTTTTAGAAGGCTTAAAACATATCCCGATCCGCATGATTTCTTACGGAGGAAGTAACTATAATGTTTCGCTCCTAATCTTAAGCGAATATAAAACCGAAGCTTTAAGAAGCCTGCACAATAGATTATTCGAATAAGAGGAAAAAAGCGCCGATGATGACCAGCAATCCGATAAGGAAGTGAAAAGCCAGAAAGCTTGATGGTAATAATCCGTTTTTATATTTTTTGTAAGAGTTATATAATCCTGCAGAAAGAATAAGAACGATAAATATGGCTGCTGCTATCTTCATTTTTTGATAAATAAAAGAAACAGTACAATGAGGAGTAACACGATAAAAAATCGGATTTTTCCGTTGTATTGTTTCTGGGTAATTCTTCCATGCTTTAAATCCAGGTAGTTACCCAAATAAATTAGCCCAAAGAATAAAATTAAAATTATAATAAGGAATTTGAACATGTTCGCCGATAAAGATATATCAAAGTTTAACAATATTGAAACGCCTTTTTACTACTACGATACCGATTTGCTGCAAAAAACCTTGCACACTTGTGCAGATGCGGCAGCTCCATATCAATTCCATATTCATTATGCCCTAAAAGCAAATTTCAATACTGTGCTGCTTAACCAGATCAAAGAGATTGGTTTTGGTGCAGATTGTGTAAGTGCAGGTGAGGTAAGAAGAGCAGTTGAAGTTGGCTTTGACAATAAAAAAATTGTATTTGCCGGAGTAGGTAAATCTGATAAAGAAATTAATGAGGCCCTTGATCTTGATATTTTCTGCTTTAATGTAGAATCTATTCAGGAATTAGAAGTTTTAAATGAACTTGCCGGCAAGAAGGGTAAAACCGCTCAGGTGGCGATCCGAATCAACCCGAATGTTGATGCGCATACACACCACAACATTACCACAGGTTTGGATGAAAATAAATTCGGAATCAATTCCTGGGATTTACCGGAATGTGCTGATACTTTAAAAGCTTCTCCAAACCTTAGATTTATCGGAATCCATTTTCATATTGGTTCACAGATTACCAATCTGGATGTATATAAAAACCTCTGCGTTCGTGTAAACGAATTTGCAGCATGGTTTGAAGATAAAGGATTTAACCTTCAGGTATTAAACGTTGGGGGTGGTTTAGGTATCGATTATCATAATCCTGATCATCAGATTCCCGATTTCAAATCTTACTTTAAAATTTTCAGTGAGTTCTTAACGGTTAAGCCTGGTCAGGAAGTACATTTTGAGCTGGGAAGAGCTTTAGTTGGTCAATCAGCATCATTAATTACCAGAGTATTATACATCAAAAACGGAAAGAAGAAAAACTTTGTGGTTTTAGATGCAGGCATGACTGAATTGATGCGTCCGGCATTGTACCAAGCGTATCACAAGATCGAGAATCTTAGTCAGTCCGAAGTCCGAAGTCCGAAGTCCGAAGTCATAAAATACGATATTGTAGGGCCAATCTGTGAGAGTACCGATTGTTTTGGTAAAGAAGTAGAGCAACCTGAATCGTTCAGGGGCGATATTTTTGCCATCCGTAGTGCCGGGGCCTATGGAGAGGTGATGGCTTCAAAGTATAACTTAAGGGATGCAATAAGATCTGTTTATAGTTACGAGATATAAATTGTCACATTGAGCCTGTCGAAATGCTTCAAAGTTCTTCGACAGGCTCAGAATGACAAATCAATTATTTCTTCTTAGAAGCTACGAA
Source organism: Pedobacter sp. W3I1 (assembly GCF_030816015.1). Taxonomy (NCBI): domain Bacteria; kingdom Pseudomonadati; phylum Bacteroidota; class Sphingobacteriia; order Sphingobacteriales; family Sphingobacteriaceae; genus Pedobacter; species Pedobacter sp. W3I1. The sequence goes on along the minus strand of NZ_JAUSXN010000001.1, from coordinate 3,193,560 downwards.
TACAATTACACCAGCTACCAAAATAATACCACCTGCATAAGGAGGCCAATTAACAGATTTTTCTCTGTCGGCAGATATTTGAATAGGGCCAGCATCAACTAGTTTTTCTTTTTTGGTATAAGTAAAGCCTGTCCAGATGAGCATGGCAATGCCAATAACAATTAATATAAGTCCTAAAGTTCTGTTCATGATATTTTATTTATATCAGAACAGCGATAGGTCGATTATGTTTTATTGAAATGAATAGCCAAAACTTAGCTTTTGCGCATAATTGACATTATCTGCCAGTTCGTACGAGAGAGAAAAGCGCTTGATATATAAGAAATAGTTAAAAACCCATCCTAGCGAATTTTTACCTCTAATGTCATCAGCAGCTTTAATACCAGATCTAAAACTATTCACAAAATTTGGTGTACCACCAATAAAAAGCCTAAAAGCATGCCGGATGTCGTGATCATTCCTTGCTCTCCAGATCACCTCAGTAGATAGTCCGGTAGTCCAGAGTATCTTTCTGTTTGTTACCGCCACATAATCTGGGATATGATTGCTATAAACCTCCTGTCTAAACTTGGTATAAGCCCCACCTTCAAAGCTAAGCGCATTTTCAAAGTTAATGTACCTAAAATCTGTATTTCCGTTAGCTGAAGTATTGTGAAGGCCGGCAGAAAATCTTAAGCCAACGCCACTGATTGATTTTTTGAAGGATGGAAGATAATTCTTTAAATCCTCTTCAGTGTAGTGGCTATCTCCACCTGAAGCTTTTCCAGCATAAGCGAAAATACCATAAGAAATGTTTGATTCTTTGAAAGTGTGCGAACGGCTTATGTTTGCCATTCCTAATTCGAAATCCGTGCCAGTAGTTGGCGACGTGGAACCAGCATAACTTGCTGATACATTTGTTAATGTTTTAATGCTATCAGCACCCATTGTTTTTGGCAAATACCCCATATTATTTCCAAGTACAGCTGGAGTAAGGAAAGATGTACAGGAAGTAAATGTGGTAAAGAAAAGTAAAGAAGAGAGAGCGATAATTTTATCTTTCATTTTTATATTTTGTTTATTCGTCAAAGAAATCTACTAAACCCGCCAAGAAATATTCCTGGATCCCATCTGTAAAATCTTTATAATCTTCATCAGGGATATTGGTTTGTTTAAATTCCAGTGAAGTTCCTTTTTTATCTTCGTGAAGTTTTATGGTTACAATAGAAGGTTCGTTTTCTTCTCCAAAATACCATTGTTGAACAATCTGTTTACCGTAAACAAACTCAATGTTTTTACCTGTAATATCACCGTCCCAGAAAGAAAACTCTGTTCCTGGTACTTCTTCAAATTCAACGTCGGCACCAGTCCATAACTTTATACTGGTTTCTTTGGTAAGGGCTAAATAAACTTCTTCTGGTGGGGCAGGGATGTAGGTGTATTTTTTAAAGTCTTTCATTAACTATTTATCTTAAAATTTTATTATCCTAAAAATATTTATGCTATTTAAATGCGTTTAATCCGGTTACATCCATTCCTGTGATCAGTAAATGTATATCATGTGTACCCTCGTAAGTTACTACTGATTCTAAGTTCATCATGTGGCGCATAATCGAGTATTCGCCTGTAATACCCATTCCGCCAAGCATTTGGCGTGCGTTACGTGCAATATCGAGCGCAATTTCTACACTGTTTCTTTTGGCCATCGAAATTTGCTCAGCTGATGCTCTATTTTCGCTTTTTAGCACACCTAAACGCCATACCAAAAGCTGGCCTTTGGTAATTTCGGTAACCATTTCTGCCAGTTTCTTTTGCTGTAACTGAAAACCGCCAATGGGTTTGCCAAACTGAACACGTTCTTTTGAGTAGCGCAAGGCTGTATCATAACAGTCCATTGCTGCGCCCAATGCGCCCCAGGCGATACCATAACGGGCTTGATTTAAGCAGCCCAACGGGCCTTTTAATCCGCTGATTTCAGGAAAAATATTCTCCTTAGGTACTTTAACATTATCAAAAACCAGCTCACCAGTAGCCGAAGCACGTAAACTCCATTTGTTATGCGTTTCTGGTGTAGAAAAACCTTCCATTCCGCGTTCTACGACCAATCCTCTTATTTTTCCAGACTCGTCTTTTGCCCAAACAACTGCAATATCAGCAAATGGTGCATTACTGATCCACATTTTGGCACCATTTAAAACATAGTGACTTCCTGCATCTTTAATATTGGTTACCATTCCACCTGGATTGGAGCCATGATCTGGTTCCGTTAATCCAAAACAACCCATCATTTCGCCACTGGCTAGTTTTGGAAGATATTTTTTACGCTGTTCTTCAGTACCATAAGCATAAATAGGATACATCACCAACGAACCCTGCACAGAAGCTGTAGAACGGATACCAGAATCACCGCGTTCAATTTCCTGCATCAAAATTCCATAAGCGGTATAATCCAGCCCCGCACCACCATACTCAACCGGAATGGTTGGACCAAAAGCACCAATATCAGCCAGGCCTTTTATTAAATGTTTTGGAAATTCTGCTTTTTGAGCATAATCTTCAATAATGGGGCTTACTTCTTTTTTTTACCCAATCTCTGGCCGTAGCACGAATTAATTTATGCTCATCGGTTAACAATTCGTCCAATAAATAATAGTCTGGTGCCTCGTAGAGGTCCTTTTTTACTGATTTGCTCATGTAATTTCGTGTTATCTGGTTAAGAAATCGCGTTCATTTCAAAGGTAACAATTTACGGCAATGGGCATTATATTCATGAATAAAAATTTAATTTTGCAGCTTACTAAACATACATGAGCCATTTCAAACAAACCGTAGCCTTAAAAGTTAAATGCTTTGCCCTACATGGTTATTACCCGGAAGAGCAACTTATTGGAAATCATTTTGTTGTAGATTTAGTGACAGAATTTACGCCGCAGGGTTTTGATGATGAACTGGCACAGACAGTTAATTATGAGGATCTGAATCACATCATCCTAGAAGAAATGAAACACACACAAAAGCTTTTAGAAACGGTTTTGAAGAATATCATTTCGAAAGTTATTGAATTGTATCCTTTTGTTGAAATGGTTAACGTGAGTATGAAAAAACTAAATCCACCCATGCCTGGTCAAATTGGGCATTCTTTTGTTAAATTATCGTATACATCAGCAAAATAAAATGAATTTTACAAAGATCAATCCCGAAATTTTAGCAGAAATTAAGGCTGCAATAGGAGCAGATAAAATTTTTACTGATGTAGAAAGTTTAGATAAATACAGTCACGATGAAACGGAAGACTTACGCTATCAGCCCGAAATTGTAGTGAAACCGACTTCTCCAGAAGAAGTGTCCGCTTTACTTAAAATCTGTAACGCACATCATGTTCCGGTAACGCCGCGTGGTGGTGGCACGGGCTTAAGTGGTGCCGCTCTACCCATTTATGGTGGCGTTTCTTTATCAATGGAAAAGTTTAAAGCTATCTTGGATATTGATACCGAAAACCTACAAGCAACTGTTGAGCCAGGCGTAATTACCGAAGAATTCATCAATGCTGTGGCCGAAAAAGGACTTCTTTACCCCGTTGATCCAAGCAGCAAAGGATCTTGTTTTATTGGTGGCAATGTAGCCCATGGTTCTGGTGGACCAAGAGTAGTGAAGTATGGAACGATACGTGAATATATCCTCAATCTCGAAGTGGTTTTGCCTAATGGAGATATCATTTGGACAGGTGCGAATACCTTGAAATATGCATCAGGTTATAATTTAACCCAGCTGATGATCGGTTCGGAAGGTACTTTGGGTGTTGTTACCAAAATCGTTACCAAATTATTGCCTAAACCTAGTCAATCGGTTTTAATGATGGGCTCTTTTAGCACGAATGAACATGCATGCGCAGCGGTTTCTGCAATTTTTAGGGCAGGGATAACGCCATCGGCTTTAGAGTTTATGGAGCGGAAAGGAGTGGAATGGGTAATTAAATTTGATGATATTAAGTTCGATTTAAAAGATGATGTTGCTGCATTATTGATGATTGAGTTTGATGGAGATGATTTGGACGATATTTTTAAAAACTGTGAGAAAACCAATATCGTTTTAGAAGAACACAGTTGTACGGAAGTATTGTTTGCCGATACTGCCGCTCAAAAAGAAGAACTGTGGCGGATGCGCAGAACCATGGCCGAATCGGTTAAATCCAACTCGGTGTATAAAGAAGAAGATACGGTTGTGCCACGTGCGGCTTTACCTAAACTCGTTAATGGTATAAAAGAAATTGGCACCAAATATGGCTTCGAAAGTGTTTGTTACGGGCATGCAGGCGATGGAAACCTGCACGTGAATATTATTAAGGCCGGAATGAGTGATGAAGACTGGAAAAACAAACTTAAGTTCGGTATTGCAGAAATATTCGAATTAACCACTGCTTTGGGCGGAACTTTATCCGGCGAACATGGTATCGGTTTGGTTCAAAAAGAGTTTATGCCCATTAAGTATTCAGAAATTCACTTGAATTTAATGAGAGGTATTAAAAATGTTTTCGATCCGAAGGGAATATTAAATCCTGGGAAAATTATGCCTGATACCCCTAACACTTAAATCACACATAAAGAGGTCGTCATTTCGAGCGGAGTGCAACGCAGTCGAGAAATCTATCTTTAGAGATCTCTCCATTTCGCGTTGCTTCAGTCGAGATGACGAATTTAGTGTAAAAAGACCCTGAAACAAGTTCAGGGTGACGATTTTACTTTATTGTTCTAACTGCTCAAAACCCAGCATTTTTTGCTTTTCCTCCTGTGGTACTTCAGTTGGTTTACCTGTGGCATAATCAACAGCAATGCAAACTGTTTTCCCTTTACTGCATATTATTTCTTCAGTTCCTTTTATTTTAACTATTTGATAGTCAAGATCAAAGCTCGTGTTACCGATTCTGGATGTTTTTACATAGATGGCAATTTTATCGTTCATTACAATTGGTAAAATGTAATCTAGCTCTGCATGGGCAATTACGATTCCTGTTTTCTTCCAGTCCCATTTTATAATTTCTTCCCAGTACTTTGCTCTGGCAATTTCCAGGTAGGTAAAGTAGATCGAGTTGTTTACATGCCCCATCAGATCGAAATCAACAAAGCGCAGGTGGATATTGGTTTTATAGTTGAATTTGTCTGAAAAACCCTTTATTTCTGCCAATTTGTCTTTTGATTTGGATTTTTTTTGCCAAAATGTCTTAAAAATCATAAATATTTGCTTTGGTATGTAAGTTGAATAAGGTGTATTATCAATTTAAAAATTAAAAATAAAGAATAAGCGATATGACACTAGTAAATTTTAACAACAGAACCCGTAACACAGCTCCTTACTTTAACAATGTTTTTGATTCATTGTTTAGCGATGCAGTAAGTAAAAACAAAATGGTTGATAAATCGCCAAATGTGAACATTTACGAAAATGAAACTTCATATGTAATTGAGTTGGCTGCTCCAGGTTTGAAAAAAGAAGATTTTCAGATCAATTTAAAAAAAGACATGCTTTCTGTTTGGGCAGAAGTTAAAAAAGACGAAACCCAGGTAGCTAAAGATTTTACACGTAAAGAATTTGATTATAGCTCATTTGCAAGGTCATTTAATTTACCAGATAGCGCTGATGGTGATAATATTACCGCCGAATATAAAGATGGTATTTTATCAATCAACATCAGCAAAAAAGACGATGCTAAATTACAACACAAAGAAATTGTAGTATCATAATAAAGATTTTCTCGAGAGAGGATTTTTCATAATAGTTTGGTTTTTTAAGGTTATGAAGCTTGCATCAGGTGAATTTGAGATAGATGTGATGGATAGTTGATGCAGGTTTCATAATAGTTTAGGTTTTATAAGGTTAATGCTGGATGGCATTAACCTTATTTTTTTATATAGTTCCCGTCATTTCGACCGAAGTGGAGAAATCTGCTGATTAGATTTAAAATATAGATTTCTCTCCTGAAAATTCGGGACTACACTTCAGTCGAAATGACATTACTCCGGGGCTTTGCCGTCGCTTAAGTATTTAGATTGATTTTAAGTTACATTCTTAAAATTAGCTTAATCTCAATTTTTTGTACTTTTGCGGCATGGAGAGAGAAATTCTGGATACGAAACGCAAAGCACTTAAAATAAACCTTGACCCAAGAATTTACGGCACTTTCGCCGAGATTGGAGCCGGGCAAGAAGTTTCGCGGAACTTTTTTAATGCTGGTGCAGCATCTGGAACCGTTGCTAAAACCATGTCGGCTTATGATATGACTTTTAGTGACGCCATTTATGGAGCAGAAGCCAATGGCCGTTATGTAAGTCAGAACCGCCTTTTGCAGATGCTCGATCACGAATTTGGCTTGCTCAATGAACGTTTATCGGGTGAAAAATACGAAAGTCGTACCTTTTTTGCCTTCGCAGACACTGTAACTACCCTAAATTACAAGCGTACCAACGAGCCTCATGGCTGGGTTGGAATCCGTTTTCAAAATGAGCCCGGTGGCCTGCCTAACGAAATATTTTTCCATGTGCGTTTGCTGGATACTGATGTAAACATGCAGCAACGCGTTTTGGGCATTATTGGTGTAAACTTACTTTATGCGGCTTTTTACCATTATCAGGATCCAAAACTGATGGTAGAATCGTTAGCTGATAATTTAACCATAGGTTCGGTAGAAATCGATCTGATTTCGGTTAAAGGACCGGCTTTCCCAGGGGTAGATAATATCTTGCTTAATCTGTATATGATTATGAAAGATTTCTCAGCAGCAGCAATTTTCGATTCGGATGCACACCCTCGTCAGGCTAAAGACCTTTTGTACAAAAAGGATATCATGATTTTAAGGACCAAATATGGTCAGAAATCATTGCCTAACTTTAATCTGTTTAATAAAGCCACCGATCAATTTAAGCGTACGAACAAAGTAGAAGAAGGAAATCTGGCGGTAATGATAGAGGTTTTGTTAACCAATGTTTTAACCGATGCACAAGAAACGCCAGATGATATCGATTTGGAAACAGTGGCTAAGCGTGCCCAGGAAATGTGCGATACCGGAAATATAGTTATCGTTTCTAATTTTACCCGTCACAACCGTTTGGCTAAATATTTGGCTAGGTGCAAGCCTAAAAGTGTTGGTTTAGCTACAAACATCAACAACTTAAAATTTGTATTCAACTCTAAAAACTTTACCGGCGAAAACTATTCAGGTCAGTTATTAAGCTATGTAAACGATATGTTTAATACCAATGTACGGTTGTTTGCTTATCCTTTCCTGGATAAAAAGACTAATCAGGTAATTACAACAGAAAATATGCCCGTTACACCAGAAGCCAAACCATTATTTGATTTTCTTTTAATTAACGGATATATTACTGATATTAAGGATTATAGTGAAGACGAGGTAAAAACGGTTTAATTTATTTATCTCCGTAATGGCCGAGGGCTGAAATTATTGTAACAGTTACTATATTTTCTTCTATTTTATAAATTAACCTATCTTTTCGATTTATCTGTCTTGACCAGAAACCAGATAAATCGAATTTTAATCTTTCAGGTTTTCCAATCCCTATTTCTGGGTGCTTTGACAGTTCGACGAAAATTTGGTTTATTCTTTTAACTGAGGCTTTATCTCCAGATTTATAATGCGTTTCTAAATCTTTTTTGCTAGTTTTTCAACTTCTATAAAATACTTTCCCATATATTTTTAGGGTCTTTAATTCTTGTTACATTGCCTCTTTCGGCACTAACAGCTCTTGCTTTTATTTTTGCTACAAATTCGGGATTATAAGGGCTTTCCTCTTCCTTTTGAAAAGAAACATTTAAGGCTTTCAGAACAGCTTCAATTGCAGCCTCTTGCTTTTTATTTTTAGGATGTGCGATTATAGTCATAACAATTATTTTTATAATCAAAAATACGAAATTATTTGATCAACTTTTCAATTACCTGTTTGTAACTGTCGCTTACCGGGAGCTCTTTGTCCTCAACAAATAATGAATTCTTTCTTATTGCTGTTATCTTATTTATGTTTACAATAAATGATTTATGAATCCTTTCGAAATGCTCTGGCAGTTCTTCTTCAATGTTTTTCATGCTCGAGCGCACTACGGCCGCTTTCGGACTGGTTGCGGTATGGATCTGAATATAATCTTTCAAACCCTCCACATAAAGAATTTCGTTAAAGTTAATCTTCATTAAACTGTAGCCCACATTTACAAACATATAATCCTGTTTGGGCAGGTTGAATTGCTTAGCAGACTGTTTAAGTTCGTACAGATCTTTGGCTTTGTTGCAGGCTTTCATGAAGCGATCTAGCGATACCGGTTTCATTAAATAATCGACCACATCAAGCGCAAAACCATCTAAAGCATACTGTTTATAGGCTGTGACGATAATCACCATTGGTTTTTTAACCAGGCTCTGAATAAATTGCAGTCCGGTAATTCCAGGCATCTGGATATCAATAAAAATCAGATCTATAGCTTGTTCCTGCATGATTTTATTAGCAACAAAAGCATCGTCGCAACTGGCTACCAACTCCAAAAACGGGATCCGGCTAATGTTATCAGCCAGTAATTGCAAGGCTAAAGGCTCATCATCAATGGCTAAACATTTTATCATACCGTTAATATTATAGTGAGGTTTACATTGAACCAGCCATCTTTTTTATCTATTTCCAATTGATGGTTTTTGCCATAAAGTAAGTTTAATCTCCTACTCACATTGGTTAAACCTATGCCCGAAGCAGCATCTTTTACCTCGTTTTCATCTGGATTAAACTTGTTTCTAACAATAAAGGTTAAAAGCCCATCTACTGTCTTTAAATCAACAAGTATTTTAGGACCTTCGATCATCCCAACACCATGTTTAAAAGCATTTTCGATAAATGGAATCAATAACATGGGTTCTATTTCATCAAACTCACTTTCAATATCAATGTTTGTTTCTATAGCTATTTTTTTGCCGAAACGTTGTTTTTGCAAATCGATATAAGCCCTTAAGTATTCTGTTTCAGTTTTAATGGATACTTTTTCTTCATCTGTTTCGTACAGCATGTATTGCATCAGTCCTGATAATTTCATTACTGTTGGCTCCAATTCATTGCTTTTCAGTCTTACCAGTGCCACAATGTTATTTAACACATTAAAAATAAAGTGTGGGCTAATTTGCGAGCGCAGGAATGAAAGTTCGGTTTTCATGTTCTCCTGTTGGCGCTGCAAAGATCTTTTTTCTTCACTGATCCGGTCCGAGATCATAGTAAAGGCGGTACTGGCGGCAATGGTTAATAAAAAAGTAGGTGTGTTAAACCAAAGCGTTCTGCCGAGGTTGAAATCAAAATTGGGCAGTAAAATTCTGAATAGTATGGAGTGAATGGTAATGGCTAAAAGTAAACAGGCAAAGAATGATACGCCGTACCACAAATATTTCTTTTTATAGAAAAATGATGGAATTAAAACCTTATTATTTAAATAAAATATGGCAATCCAGTAAAAGTAACTGATGAAATTTAATCGCAGGAACTGGTTTTCGTCGTAACTGCTTATTGGGTGAGGAGGGCGGCTTCTGTTTATATTAATGATGTAAGGCAAAGTGATTAAAACAACCCAAACCAGAATATGCAGGGTTACTTTTATCCACTTTTTAGAGAAATTAATCGTCATTATTTTTTGTTTGGCGCTTTGCATCACTAAGTTATTATTTATTCTGTTTTTTAACGCGTTTCGTCATGCTGAATTTATTCGCGACATAATGCAAAATATTTTAAGATTCACGCCTGCGCGGGAATGACGACCGGTCTTATATGTAAATAGAGTAGCGCATCGGGACATTAACCTCTCAAACTTAAACGCCCCAATGCTTGATGCTACTCGTATCTTAATGCATCGATCGGATCTAAATTTGATGCTTTTTTCGCCGGGTAATATCCGAAGAAAACACCTGTTACGGCACATACAATAAAGGAAATAATGATTGAGGACTCTGCAATTAAAATTGGCCAGTTTAAGAAATAGGAGATCAGGTAAGCTGAACTTACACCTAGAACCACCCCGATAATACCGCCCGTGATACTGATTAAAATTGCCTCTATTAAAAACTGCATCAAAACATCTTGTCCACGTGCGCCAATAGACATTCGCAGACCAATTTCCCGGGTACGTTCGGTAACCGAAACGTACATAATATTCATGATGCCAATTCCACCAATAAACAGCGAAATACCTGCTATTGCTGTTAAAAGAACGGTTAACATGCTGCTTGTCGAGCTAATAGTACTAATTAATTCGGCTTGTGTACGCACTTGGAAATCATCGCTTTCTGCAGGTGTTAGCCTGTGACTTTCTCTCACTGCATCCGAAATTTCGGTTGTTGCCGCCGCACTCGAAGCTTCTGTGGTCGCAGATGCATAAATGCTTTGCAGGTAATTGGTTGCGGTAATCCTTTTTTGCACCGTAGTGTAAGGGGCAAGGATAATATCGTCCTGATCCTGTCCGAAATTACTTTGCCCTTTTGGTTCCAAAATACCGATCACCTGGAAAGGAATATTTTTAAATCGTATAATCTGTCCGATCGGATTGCTTCCATCAGGAAATAGATTATCAATAACGGTTTTCCCTAAAAGACAAACTTTAGCAAAACTTTTTACATCATTCTCAGAAAATAAGATACCATCCTGAAGTTTCAACTGGCGGATATTCAAATAATCCGGACTTACACCTGTAATGGTAGTTGGCCAGTTGTAGCCACCTTTTATGGCTTGGCCACTGGTAGAAACTACCGGCGATAAACCATTTATATTTTTAGACTGCAGCTTTTGAATCGCAATAATATCTTCCAGTTTTAAGGTTTGAATACTGCTTCCTTGTAAACGCACACCACCAGGCTCGTTACTTTGAGGCATAATGGTAATCATGTTCGAACCCATACCTGATAGCGAGGACCTGATACTTTGTTTCGAACCTTCACCAATGGCCATCATGGCAATTACAGCTGCCACACCGATAATGATGCCAAGCATGGTTAGAAAAGCACGCAGCTTATTTCTTTTTAATGCTCTGAAGGCAATCTTTAATAAATTTATAATGCTCATGTCCTTACAAATTAATAATCATCAGATTCTGGTAAACTGGCAAGTGCTTCCTTAGCAGAACGTTGATTTTGGTTAATGCTATCCTTTTGGACTTTCCCGTCTCTCAGCATAATTGTTCTGGTACTAAAAGCAGCAATATCAGGCTCGTGTGTCACAAAAACGATGGTTTTACCTTCTGCATTTAACTCCTGCATTAGCGCCATAATTTCGTATGAGGTTCGGGTATCTAAATTTCCGGTAGCTTCATCGGCTAAGATCATTACCGGGTGATTAACCAAAGCCCTTGCTATAGCCACACGCTGTTGCTGACCACCGGAAAGCTGACTGGGTGTATGATCAAAACGCTCGGCAAGTTTTACCGATTCGAGCGATTTGATGGCTCTTTCCTTTCGTTCTTCTGCTGAAATCGTTTTATTGTAAAACAATGGAAGTTCTACATTTTCTAATGCTGATGTTCTGGGCAACAAATTATAAGCCTGAAAAACAAAACCGATCTTTGTATTCCGCAAACCGGCCAGTTCATCACGGTTTAAACTTTTAACATCAACACCATCAAGCAAATAACTTCCTTCTGTGGGTTTATCTAGACAGCCCAGAATATTTAAAAGCGTGGTTTTCCCTGAACCGCTGCTGCCCATAATGGTTACAAACTCACCGGCTTTGATATCAAAAGTAACACCTTTTAATGCCCTAACTGTTTGATCGCCCATTACAAACTCACGTTTTAAGTCGTGTATATCTAATATTTTCTGTTCCATTATTTCCTTCTGTTACCGCCTGGGCGTTTTGGCATAAAAGGACTAGATTGACCTTGACTTGCCGCCTGACTTTTACCCATGCTTTGTGAACCTGTAACTACTACATCTGTTGCCGCTAATCCTGATAAGACTTCAACATGTGTATTGTCGTTTATACCTGTTTTAATTTTTTGCTGTACCAGTTCTTTAGCACTTTTCTGTACCCAAACGTAAGCTTCGTTAACACCCGCTGGCTTCTTATCTGGATTAACCCAGGTCATCTGATATTTACCCGCCAATGTCGAGTCTGGAGCATATTTTATGGCCTTAGTCGGAATAAGTAATGCATTATTTACTTCTTTAGTGAAGATGGTAATGTTTGCGGTCATCCCCGGTTTTAACTTATTCGCATCATTCGAGGTATTGATAATGGTTTTATAGGTCACAACGTTTGATGAAATAGAAGGGCTTAATCTGATTTCCTGGATGGTCCCTTTAAATGTATCGTTCAAAAAGGCATCAACAGTAAAAGTTGCCCTTTCTCCTTTAGAAATATTACCTACATCGGCTTCATCTACAGAAGCTTCTACTTGCATTTTAGTTAAATCTTTTGCGATACTGAAAATGGTCGGTGTGCTGAAACTTGCCGCCACGGTTGTTCCCTCACTTACACTTCTCGAAAGCACCGTACCATCAATCGGCGAATATATACAGGCCAGTGACAGGTTTTTTTGGGCCGAAGCCAGTTGTGCTCTAATACTGTTGACCGATGCTTTTGACGCATTGTAAGTGTACAAGGCATTGTCATAATCAGCTTTGCTAACCGCACCAACTTTGTACAAGTTACTTTGGCGGCTAAAATTACCCTGTTGGTAAACCAATGCACTTTGAGCACTTACCAGATTGGCCTGATACTGATTTACAGTAGCCTCGAACAAGGTTTTATCCAATTCGGCTAGTAACTGTCCTTTTTTAACTTTCGAGTTAAAATCGGCGTAAAGTGTTTTTATAGTGCCTGATACCTGTGTACCTACAGCCACCGTATCAACCGGCTGAACTTTACCCGTTGCGGTAACATTTTCAGAAATATAACCTGTTTTAGGTTTCTCGGTTTCCAGAACAACAACCTGTTCTTTTTTGCGCAATGCGAAATACCAAATGGCAAACAAAGCTATTGCGCTACCGAGGATAATAAATATTGTTTTCTTCTTCATGATTCAAATATTAGTTGACTAGGCAATAGCCATCATCATGTTTTTTAGTTAGTTATAGGGATTCCAGTGTAAAAATTATAAATCTTGGTGTATAGATTTGCAGTATATTTTGCCTGAACAAATGCTTGTAAAGCTTGTACATACAGGTTTTTCTGTTGGAGATTTTCTACAATGTTATTGGTGCCTTCTTTTAAGGCTGCATTTGAAATTCTTAGCGCTTCACTAGTGTAATTAAACTGCTCTTGTGCAGCAGCATATTGGCTGTTTGCATTTTGCACATTGATATATGCGCGTTCTACATTTTGTGTTAATGTTGTTTTGGTATCTAAAAGCGATAGGCGGGCCTGCTCAATACTAATGTTTGCTTTAGCAACATTGGTTTTCGTTACCCTTCTATCGAAAATTGGGATGGAAAGCGTTAGGCCTATGTTTTGATAAAAGCTATTATTCAATTGATAGCCATAACCTCCGATACTATTATTATTGTAACCTGTATTCAGTGATCCACCTAAACTCAAGGTTGGGCGTATGGTTGATTTTTAATTTGCTTTGGCCAATTCTGTTGTTTGAAGCTGAATATTTAATTCGCCACTTTTAATTTCCGGACGGGTACGCAATGCTTTATCCTGTGCTGACGCTAAATTGTCTAATGCCGGAGTCACCGAAACCGTATCGGTAGTGCTTACTTCGAAAGCAGTGCTTGTTGGTAATTGCAGCAGTTGTTTTAGTGTTAATATGTTCTGCTGTAAAGTGTTTTGAGCTGTAACTAAAGTATATTTATCGTTGGCATAAGTTGCTTGTAACTGTAAAAGGTCTTTTTTAGCAATGGTTCCAAACTTAAATTGTTGTTCTGATTGTTTAACCTGTGCTTCACTGGTAGTCAGCAGATCTTTTAAATAGGTGATATTCTCTCTGGCCAGTAAAATATTCAGATAGGCTTGTGTAATGGAGATGGTAATGTCATTTTTAGCGGCCTCAACCGATAAGTTTGCTGTTTGCAAGTTTAATTCTTTAGCCTTAATATCATTTTTTAGATAACTTCCATTGTACAGAGTGATGTCTGAACTTAAGCCGAAGCCACTGGTATTTTGTAAACCAGATTTGTAATTGGTTAAAGCCTGCGATACGTTTCCGGTTAAATTTGGAAGCACAGCAGATTTTGATGCAATTAATTCCTGTTCAGCTGTTTGAGAACTCAGTTTTAAAGTATTAATACTGATGTTTTTTTCTTTGGCATATTCAATAGCGGTTTTTAAATCCCATACTTTTGGAATTTCCTGAGCTTTGGCTGTATAAGTCGCTACAAGCAAAATGAGTATGACAATATATTTGATGTATCTGCGCATGGCGAATAAATTTTGTGTCTTTAGAACTATTGAACACAAAAATATATCCGATAAGGGCCGCGTTTTTACAATTGAGACCAAAGGGGTAAATGCTGAGATGAAAGCTTAAAACTTTGAGATTAGTCAGTTTTGAGTTTTAACAGAAAGAGTAGGTTTGTATGTTATTTTGACCATGATAAAGCTCGTCATTTCGAGCGGAGTGCAACGCAGCCGAGAAATCTATCGAGGTAGATCTCTCCATTCCACTGCGTTCAAGTCGAGATGACGAAAATACGAATGGTAAATAGGCTAAACCGTTCGTAATACCGAGCCGGTTTCGTTTACAATTAAGGTATGGTTTACACCACATTTTAATGCGAAGTTGTTTCGTTGGTGACCAACCGGGAAATCAAAAGCAACAGGATAGGTGTATTCCTTTACTTTTTCCAAAACGCTATCATAAATGGTTTTGCCAAATTCTTCGCCAACATCATCAGGTTTAACTTTAAAACCACCAACGATTAATCCCTTTAGATGTTTCAGTTTGCCGCTGCGTTTTAGGTTCCACAACATTCTATCAATACTATAAAGGTATTCGCCAGTATCTTCTATGAAAAGTATTTTTCCTTTTGTATCCAAATCAGAATCACTGCCTGCTAAAGTTTCAATAATACTTAGGTTTCCGCCCACTAAAATGCCATCAACTTTTCCTTGCCGGTTATTCATGTTAATAGGAGCGGTGTAACCCATTTGCTCACCAATTAAAGCATTTTTTATAGATAGAATTGTTTCAATCTGTATTGGTTCAGCTTTACTCCAATCATCAGGAAAACTATTACACATTTTGGAGTGGATAGAGGCAATACCATAATTTTTGGCCAAATGACAGTGCAAAACGGTGATATCACTAAAACCGATAATCCATTTTGGCTTTCTTTTAAATAAAGAGAAATCCAGTTTATCGATTATCCGTACAAAACCATAACCACCACGAGCACACATAATAGCTTTGATTGTTGGGTCATCAAGCATCTGCTGAAAATCAGCTAACCGCTCTTCATCCGTTCCACCATAGGTAAAATCTCGTTTGCCGATTGTATCGCCAACTTTTATGCTAAATCCCCAACTTTGCATTTGTAAAACTGAAGGCTGGATCTGTTCCAGCGTAATGTACCCTGCTGGACTTGTAATCCCAATGTTATCACCAGGTTTTAAATAGGGAGGTGCTTTAAATGATGAACTTTCATTTTCTACGGTATTGGCCAGAGTTTTAAAAGCAGGAAGTACAGTTGTGGCTGCAATAAACGAAGAAAGGAAATGTTTTCTGTTCATCTAAAGTATTGTGATATTGATTGGACTAAGATATGATTTAAAATTTTTGCATAAAAGAAAAGGGATTTATATCCATAAATCCCTTTTTTAAACCAAACAAATTAATCTGTAAAAGATTAGTATAATGTGAATTATATAAATAACCCAAAATGAAATAAAAAGTTTTGAGATTTTTGAAAAAAAATAAACCTTATCATATTCATTGCATGTGAAATAACTTTTTAAATCACTGTATCTGCTAAATAGCCATGATGGAAACGGAAATACTTTTTGGTTCCGTTGTATTGTATTTCGAAAGCTTTTCCAAAAAGATTAGAGTGGACAGCAGGAGCAACCCTTCACTATAAGCACTGAAACTGCGCTTCTAATTAATTAAAGATAGGATGCTGATAGAATCCATACGTTGCGCTTAGGATGACTGCACCTAGGTAAAAGGTAAAGGCTACCCATCGCGGATAGCCTTTGCTAACAACAAAACAAATATAAGATAACCAAATCTTGCCTGATTGAGCAGAATCAGGAGAAAGTGCTATGAGATACACTTTGCGGCCTAGTAATGGATTCGAACCATTGTAAAGAGTTTATGAAACTCCAACCTTCCTATCGGTCAACTGGCCTTGTTTTTATAATTGCTTTAACGCCAAATAATCTCTTAATTCTAAAATCTGTTCTTTATTTATGCTATCTTCATCCTTTAGAAGCTGGGGCTCAACTTTTTCTGTTTGCAACGGATAAATGAGTTTCGAATATTCATCTATAGCCGGGTATTGAAAATAAATCGACATGATTTTAGCATTTAATTGTTCAACATATTTTTGTTAATGATTAACGTTGAGCAAATATAGAAATAAGTATATAATATCTATAGAATTAGTAGATTTTATTTTGATAAATATTTCAACTAATTCATTTTCAGTAAAATAATTTTTTTACTGCATCGCTTTTTAGCAAAAATTCAAACGTAAACAAATAATCCTAAAAGAAATGAACCTGATTTTCTTAGGATAAAGTGGTGGAATGACTACAGCTGTCAGGAACTTACCACATCCATTTACAAGCCTTTAAATTCAATTTCAGAAAAGCTAATTATTTTAAGGATATTTGCAGTTCAAATATTAAAATAGTAATTGTGTCTTTAGATAAATTAAAACTTAGCAAACCACTTGTAGCGGCCATGACTGATGCAGGATTTTTAACACCAAAAGAAATCCAAACCAGAACAATGTCGCGCATTTTAGGTGGACAAGATGTTATAGCGGTGGGACCGGAGGGTTCGGGAAAAACAACAACTTATGTTTTAGCTACTTTAATGAAGTTGAAGTACGCTTTTGAGGAAGCACCAAGGGCCTTAATCTTAGTGCCTGATGCAGAACACGTAGACCATGTTTTGGAACAATTTAAATTATTGAACCGTAACAATTCTTTCAGAATTTTGGGGATTGATAGCCGAGGTGCTGTTGATACACAGATGAACGAAATAACCGATGGTGTTGATATTATCGTTGCGGTACCCGATCGGGCACGTGCTTTATATTTAAAATTAGCCTTAAATACCAATAAGATTCAATTGTTTATTGTAGATAATGCAGAGCTTATTGTTAAAAAAGGTTTACAGTTGCCAGTAGTAGAATTGGCCAACAGTGCATATAAATCTCAGCATGTGGTGTTTACTGAAGTAATGCACGAGAAATTGAATCTAATGATTTCGCCTTTCATGAAAGATTCTACTACAACTATTGAGGTAGATGAAATTGGCGAAAAACAAGCGGAAGTTTATCAGCAGATGCTTTATCTGGTGCCTAATTTCAGAACCAAGCTTAACCTGTTAACCTTATTATTAAACGATACCGAGGTTTTTGATAAAGTTGTGGTTTTTGTAAATACACGTTTAACCGCACAAACAGTTTACAAAAACTTTAATCAGCATAAAGAAGGTGAGATTAGCATTTATCGCTCTTTGTTTTTTGATGATAAAGGCTATGATGATATTGAAGACTTTAAAGATAATCCAGAGGCAAGAGTTTTAATTGTAGCCAACGAGAATTTAGGAGAACTTAATATTGAAGGAATTCCTTTTATCCTGCACTTTGAATTGCCAGAGCAGAAAGAAATCTTAATCCAACGTATTGTTAAACATGGCAATGAAGATGTGGTGGCCATTACTTTTTCTACCGATATCGAATTGATTGAGGTAAAAAAAATTGAGCAGGCTATTGGTCAGAAATTAGAGGTGATGGAGTTGCCTGAAGATTTGAAAGTAGTTGATGCAGCTGCCAAACCAAAGAAAAAAAAGGTTGCTGAAGAAGATGAAACTTCCGAACGTGGTGCTGCTTTTCACGAAAAGAAGGCCAGCAATTTGAAAAATTACAATTATAGCGCTGGCACAAAAGCTAAAATGACTTATAAGAATAAAAAGGGGTTGTCTTAACGACGGGCGTCACGCTGAATTTATTTCAGGGTCTATTCCGCCAATAAAGATCCTGAAAACAAGTTCAGGATGACGATTTTAACATATAAAAAAAGCTCCTCAGAATTAAATCTGAGGAGCTTTTTTTATTGACCGTTATTTAACATTAGTATAAAGTAAACTCTACACGACGGTTTTGTTGACGACCAGCTGCAGTTTTGTTTGTTGCAATTGGTTGGTCAGGTCCGTAGCCTGTAGCTTCAATTCTTGATGCGTTTGCACCTTGAGATACTAAATAAGCTTTTACTGATTCTGCTCTGTCTTTAGATAAACGTAAGTTTAATTCTCTACCACCAGTATTATCAGTATGACCAGCTAATTTTAAGCTAAAGTTTTTCTCTACCAATAAACCAGCAACTCGGTTTAAAGTAGCAAATGATTTAGAACGAATAGTTGATTTACCTAAATCGAATTCTAAGTTAGAAATCGCATCTTTAACCACTTTACGGTCAGCTTCAGTAATTACTCTAGTTTCTTTAATTACTTCACGTTGAACTTTAATTGGGCAACCAGAACCATCAACAACTGTACCTGATGCAGTACCTGGGCATTTATCAAATTTGTTGGCTACACCATCATTATCATCATCGCCTAGATCTTTAGCATATTGATCTCTGTCGCGTTGTGCGTTTTGCTCAGCAGTAGATAATGCGCTTCTTAACTCAGCACTTTCTTCAGCGCTTTGTTTACGTAGGTTAGCCAATGAGCTGTAGTTTTGTAGTTGAGGTTTTTCTTTGCTACCCAATGCAAATTCTAAACCTGCGTGTGCATAGGCAAATCTGCTTTTCGGTAAAGATTCAGGAGATTTAATGAAATTAACATCATAACCCAAATCAATATTGATTCCTTTTGCAACACCTAATTTAACACCCGCACCAACCGGGATAAACCAACCTTCTCTGTTATTACTTTCGCTTACTATAGCACCACTTGTACTATAATCAGATGACATATAACCAGCACCACCTTTTAAATATGGGATTAAAACTGCATTTTCGTTATTGATGTTGATATTAGCAACGTTAAAAACCGCAGTTAATGCGCCAGACCATTCAACACTTTGTTGAAAATCAGTAGTTCCGTTAGTCGATTTAATGTTACCTCTTAAAAAATCTGCCTGCAAACCTAAAGATGGCAAAATCTGTTTTCTAACATTTGCTCCGTAACCGATACTTTTGAATTCTTTTGCGGTAACACTTCCCGAACCGAAAATGGTGTTAGGAGAAAGTATGCCTCCATGTACACCTACGCTCCAGGTACGAAAAGATTTTTCTCCAAACCTGGTACCAGTTGTAGTAGAGGTGGTTGGTGTTTCCTGTGCAAATAACTGTGATGATAAACCCAATAAAGCAATCAACATTGTTGATTTAGTAAATCTTGTATTCATGTTTTTCTATTTTGTAAATATTAGTCTCTTAACAGTTTTTATATCATACTGTTTTGAACTGACTAAGAAAAAATCCTGCCAAAAGCATAATTTTTCTTACAAATAGCATGTTATCAGAAGATTAGGAGGGTAAAATTATTTCACAAAAAAGTTACTTTGTATTTAAGATTCACATAATTTCTGTATAGTATTCTATACAGAAATTAAATTCAGGTCCATTTATTGTAGTTGTAATTCTACTCGTCTGACGGATTTCTCTTATTATTTAATAACATCTCTAAGGTTTTTTCGAGCCTGCTTGTACGCGTTTTTTCCTGTTTTGCAGATAAAATCCAGAGTACATATTCTTTCCTGTGGGTGTAAGCGAGTTGGTTAAAGTAATCGAATGCTTTAGGATGGCTTTCCAAAAGGATCTTTAAATCCTCAGGAAGTTTAACAGTTTTATTCACCGGATCAATATATTCGCCAAACTCATTGGTTTTAATGTGGTCATTCCTCATTCCGGATGGTTTGACTTCAGAAATGAGTTTTAAACGCAGAGCAGTCCAGGTTTCGTTTACTGCTGCCGATGCACATGGCGTTAAACCGAAAGTATTCAGTTCTTCCCAGCTTTTCATCAGATCCAGATCAGATTTAATCTTTGACGTTTTCTTAGGATAAAAGATCCAAATAATACTTTTAGCATCAATATATTTAAGGTTCTTTTTAATCTGCTGATCGAGCAGATCTTTGTTGAGGGTGAAAGCGATTAATACATTAAACTCAGCTTCTTCCTCATCATATTTTATTATAATATTTGAAGGGATATCGCCAAATATAGCACCCGCTTGCTCTGGAGCATTAGCTACCTTAATCACGTTACCAGGTTTTACCTGAAGTTTTTTTAAGAATAAATTTTCCATTTTATAAGTTAAATTTTAGCCATGGATTCATGGAGAAACACGGAAATGTTTTCTTCTTTTTTTTATTGCATCGGATGACTCTGTGTTCTTCGCGCCTTTTCTCTGTGTTCTTTGTGGTTAAAAAAATAGCCACGGATTCACGGAAAAACACGAAAATGTTTTCTTCTTTTTTTTATTGCATCTCATGACTCTGTGTTCTTCGCGCCCTTTTCTCTGCGTTCTTTGCGGTTAAATAGGCGGGTTACAGCCTCAATTTAGCGAAGAAATCCCAAAAAACAATACCGGCAGAAATTACAATATTAAAAGAATGTTTAGTTCCAAACTGAGGGATTTCGATACACTCATCAATTTTGGCCATTACTTCATCGCTCACGCCATCAACTTCGTTCCCAAAGATCAATGCATATTTTTTACCCGGATCGGGCTGGAAAGTGTTCAGCATGGTGCTGTTTTCAGCTTGTTCTATTGCAACAATCTCGTAACCCAAAGCCCTTAAGGCATCAACGGCCTGCAAAGTATCGGTATAATGAATCCAATCAACAGATTGCGTAGCGCCTAATGCTGTCTTCTCAATTTCGCGGTGCGGTGGTTGAGCGGTAATACCACAAAGTATCACTTTTTCTAACGCAAATCCGTCTGCTGTACGGAAAACCGAACCTACATTATGCATACTGCGGACATTATCCAAAACCACTACCACAGGTAGCTTTTCCTGTGCTTTAAACGCTTCAATATCCGCACGGTTTAATTCGTCTAATTTTAATTTTCTCATTATTTTTTTAAAAGGATTACACAGATGGAGGGATTACACCGATTGGATGTAATTTCGGAACTATGTTTATCCTTGGGCATTTGTTATTAAATATGGACCATTGCCTATTTCACTAATGTAAATGGCAGCAGGGTAGCCGATCTGATCGACGTAATAATCAGTTAAATGTTTTGCAAAGTCTTCTTCAAAGCCTTTCTCTAACAAAGCTATTGCACAACCACCAAATCCGGCACCCGTCATACGGGCACCGATTACATGCTCATAATCTGTGCAAAAATCTACTAATGCATCCAGTTCTTTTCCACTTACTTCATAGAGCGTTCTTAACGATTCGTGCGAGGCGTACATCAGGCGGCCAAACTCTTCCAGGTTTCCTCCATTTAATGCTTTAGCCGCTAAATGAACACGATCATTTTCTTTAACTACGTGCGTAGCACGATTTAAGATCGTTTTATCTGTTATTACATGACTGTGAAGCGCAAATTTCTCAGCGGTTAATTCGCAAAGATAATGAAGGTTTATTTCTTCGTTTAATAGTTTTAATGCCGTTTGGCATTCTGCAACACGTTCATTATACTTAGAATCAGTCAATTCGCGTGGTTTATTGGTATTAATGATGGCCAAAACATAATTACCGAGATCAACATCAACCATTTTGTATTTTAAGGTTTCACAATCTAACACAATGGCTTTGTTTTTTTCTCCAAAAGCAACGGCAAACTGATCCATAATACCCGAATTTAGGCCGATAAAATCGTTCTCTACACGTTTCGCTATTTTAACCAGTTCAAGCTTGTCGTAACCCAGATTGAAATAATTATTTAATGCATAAGCAGTGGCTATTTCTATAGAAGCTGAAGAAGATAAACCAGAACCGATTGGAATGTTTCCATAAAATAGAAAATCCAGTCCTTTAATTATTTTTCCATCCTTAATAAATTCATTAATTACGCCGATGGGGTAATTTGCCCATAAGCTACCATCTTTTTCGTTTATAGTATTGCTTGCTACCGCCGTTTGAACATCGAAGTTTAGACTTTTAAACCTAAATCTGCTCTCGTTATTCGGGGCAATGGCTACCCATGTTCCTAAGGTAATGGCACAAGGCATAACCAAACCGCCATTATAATCAATATGTTCCCCAATGAGGTTAACCCGCCCAGGTGTAAAATAAATGGCATCAGCTTTTTTATGGTATTGCCCGGCAAATTTTTCCTGTAGGTTAATGTTCATTTGGCTAAAATATATTTATAAAAAGCATTAATAATAGTATGTTTGTTTACGAAACAAAAGCCCTAAGTTACAATTTATGAGCGTTCAGCAAATACCTACCGGAAAAATTATTGATGGCGAAGAAGTTATCGCAATCGAACTCACCAATAGCAAAGGCACTTATGTCAAAATATTCAATTATGGTACCATTATCAACAAATTTGTAGTTAAGAATGCCAAAGGCGAAAAACAGGATATCGTTCTTGGTTTCGATACATTTGACGAATACCTCAATCCGGCTTATTTGGCAAACTACCCTTATTTTGGTGCTATCATTGGCCGATATGCCAACCGCATAAAAAATGGAAAATTCATTATTGATGATGAAACCTATCAGTTGGCACAAAATGCCGGTACCGATACACTGCATGGAGGTATAGTTGGCTTTGATAGAAAAGTTTGGGATATTGTTGAAATTAATGATGGACCACAATCTTCGGTTACCCTGCAATATGAAAGTATAGATGGAGAGGAAAATTTTCCTGGGAACCTGATTGTTGATTTAACTTTCGAACTTACTGAAAATGATGAATTGATTTTAAGTTATGAAGCAGAAACGGATAAAGCTACAGCCATAAACTTAACACACCATAGTTATTTTAATCTGGCTCCTGAGGGTGGAAATATCAAAAACCATAAACAACAGATTTTTGCTTCAAATTATTTAGAGCAAGATGATAATTATTCGGTAACAGGTAAATTGATCCCTGTTGAAGGTACTCCTTTGGATTTTATCAAATCTAAAGCGATAGGGCAGGATTGGAATGAGGATGAAGGCTATGATCAAACTTTCGTTTTGGATAAGATCTATGGCGATTTATCGCTGGCTAGTAAAACAATTGAAGAGGAAAGCGGTTTAGTTTTAAGCGTATACACTACAGAACCGGTAGCCCATTTGTACACAGCGAAATATTTAGGGGTAAAGAACGGCAAAGATGGAAAAGATTATGATAGTTATGATGCTTTTTGTGTAGAAACACAACACCATCCAAATGCCGTTAATATTCCAACATTTCCTAGTACCATTTTAAGACCAGATGGCCTGTACACGCAAACAACAATTTACAAAGTTTCATTAAACAGATAATTTATGTTCACGATCGAAAACATCCAGGCAGCAGAATCAAAAATTAAAACTGGTGCAGATTTTCCTCAGTTTATAAAAGAAATTAAGGAAATGGGTGTTAAGCGGAACGATGTTTACGTATCAAACGGCTTATCGATTTATTTTGATGATGAAGATAATGCTCAACAAGTAAGTCCTGATGAATATCCAACACTGACGATCAACACTGCATCTTCTTCTGATAAATTGGCGCATGCGTTGAAAATACACCAGGAGGGAGAAACTGATTATTTTACATTTTGCAAGCAAGCGGCAGATGCGGGTGTTGAAAAATGGGTAGCTGATCTGGATGAGATGACTTGTACTTATTTAGATGCCGAAGGTAATGAATTGGTGAAAGAAACAATACCAACAGTATAAAAATATTCCGTGGTGTCAGATGTTGCCATCTGACACTTCTTTTTTTTGTATAAATTCATGTTTTAGAGGTTTGTGCGCGCTGGGCTTATTTTTGACCATCTGAGACATCTTAGAACATTTAAGTTAATATTAGTGATGACTCCGCCATAACTAAATCCTTTCAAGTACCATTTTTATAGCTTGTTCTACTATTTTATTCGGTTCTTTGCTAAATTCAAATTTTATCCTGCTGGCTAGAATGGCATTAATAGAAAGTGCTTTATGGCCCAAAACCTTAGCTAAAGCATAAATTCCGGCAGTTTCCATCTCTAAATTAGTAATCCGGTATTGGTTACTCTTAAAACTGTTAATCAAGCTAATAAAATCGGGAACCGCGTTTTTAGCACGTACAATTCTACCCTGTGGAGCATAAAAGCCAGGCGCTGTAATGGTGATACCATGAACCATATCTTTGCCAATGGTATTTAACAGGCCTTCGTCGGCAGCAGTTAAATAGGGGTTCATATTTTTAAGGTGACCAAAATGGGCCTTAATATCATCCATTAAAAGCTGCTCATCACCAGATAATTGCTGGAGATAGTAATTCATTAGAGCATCCATCCCTAAGCCATAAGAGGAAGCCAAAATCGTTCCCATTGGAATATCCGGCTGAACAGCACCAGAGGTACCCACTCTGATCATATTTAATGAGGTAAGCTCTTTTTTAATTTCACGGGTTTCAAAATTAACATTAACCAATGCATCTAATTCATTGAAAACGATATCAATATTATCGGTACCAATCCCTGTTGAGAGCACGGTAACGCGTTTTTTACCTAAATAACCCGTGTGGGTAATAAATTCGCGTTTGCCTTTTTTAAATTCTATTTTATCGAAATATTTACTTACCTCGCCAACGCGGTCAGGATCGCCAACGGTAATTATAGTATCAGCAATATCACCTGGTAAAAGGTTTAGATGGTATATGCTGCCATCAGGATTGATAATTAAGTCGCTTTCGGATATTTTCATATTTGGTTTATCTTGCCCGCTGATCAACGTAGATTTTATCGGTGTTCACTCTTTTAATCTGTGGTTATTAAATCGTTTCCAGGTATTTTAATTTAACACCCTCAATTTTATCAAATTTACTTAAAACCTGATTGAGTTGTGCTTTTCTCACTTCAAATTTCAATATACAATCCATATCAAATTGTTGTCCTAAGATCAGCAAGTTTTCTTCTTTACTCAATTTCATCACCTCGTTCATTTGCAGGTATTCGAAATGCGCTTCGTAAACATCGTTAACCGTTTTGTTAATAATGGTAGATGCATTAATTGCTTCTATACTAGCGGTTTTATATGCATTAATTAAACCAGGTACGCCAAGTAATGTACCGCCAAAATAACGTACTACCACAATTAGGATATTAGTCAGGTCTTCTGATAATAAACAGTTTAGGATTGGCCTGCCCGCAGTACCCGAAGGTTCGCCATCATCATTAACCCTAAAAACAGACCGGTCAGGTGTCAGGCGATAAGCATAACAAAAATGATTGGCCTTAACATGTTCTGCACGAAGTTTGGTAATAATCGGCTTTATTTCTAATTCACTATGGATAGGGTAGGCATAAGCAATAAATTTGCTGCCTTTATCCCGAAATATACCTTCTGAAGTACTTTCGATGGTTTTATATGAATCATCGAACAGCATTCTGTGATAGTGTAATGAAGATAACGGCTGCAATTGCCAAAATTATACCTGCGTAATTTAATTTACTTAGTTTTTCTTTAAATACAATTACTCCAATTAAGGTACCTGCAATAATTACTCCTAAATTCATAGCTGCAAAAACGGTAGATGGATTTTCGGCCAATGCTTTATGGGCCTTCATGTAAAAAAGGATATTCCCAAAATTGAAAAAGCCTAAAATGAATCCACAAAGCACATTTACCATCTGTATTTTTATTTTGCCGGCCAGCACCATCGAAATTACGATCAGCAATGAAACAATAAAAGCCAGGCAAAAAACAGTAAAAAGCGAAGTGGTATAAGGCAATTCTTTATATAATGCAATTTGTTTAAAAAGAACATCGATTACCCCAAAACCGACGAAAACCATAATGGGATAAAGCAGGCTTCCTTTACTGCTTTCTTTTTGATCAGATTTCCGAAGAAAGGTTAAGAAAATAGCCACAAAACCGATCGCCAGACCAATAATCTTCAGGTTATTAAAATCTTCTTTAAAGATAAAATAAGCTGCCAGTATCGGGATAAATAGTGATAAACGTTGTGCGATATCGGTTTTAACAATGCCAAGATTTTTTACCGATGCTGCAAGGAATAAAAATATCGACGGCAACAGGATAGCCAAGGCAATATAAATTGGCCATGGTGCGGTAGAGGTGATTAGTTTAACATCGGGCTTAAAAAAAAGAAAACAAAAGCTTAATGCAGCAAGGTAATTGATGGTAACGGCTTGAATGATACTGATTTGGTACCGCTTGGCCAGCTTTAATAAAACGGCTACAGTAACACTACAGCAAATGCTTAAAATAATGTAAATCATTTATTTGATGTCGTTTAGATAGATAGAGAGTTTGTCATTTCCAATTTGTACTGCTTCCTGCAGATTTCCATTAATATTTGGAGAAGAAACACCCTCGCTCCAGCTGGTAGATGAAGTAAAAATACGTGCTTCATCCCATAGATTAGTACTTAAAAATTGATTTAAAATATTGGCGCCACCTTCAATAATTACCGATTGTATATCCATCAGATAAAGCTGAAAAGCAATTTTTTGCGCTAAATAAAAGTGCATATCCTCCATTTGGATATAATGGATATTCGCTATGACATCAGTTTTAACCTCATTAAAGATAATGGTTTTGGCTGCTGCATTAAAAATATGATTGGTTACTGGCACCTGAAGGTTCTTGTCGATTACCAGACGGATGGGATTTTTACCGGGCCATTCACGCGAAGTTAACTGCGGGTTATCCATAATGGCAGTCTGTTTACCAATCAGGATTGCATCTTCTTCGCTACGCCATTGATGAGCTAAACGTTTGGCCAAGGCACCACTGATCCATTTCTGGTGACCATCTTTTGTTGCGAAATAGCCATTCGCGGTTTCTGCCCATTTTAAAATAATATATGGCCTTTGCTTTTGGATCCTCGTAAAAAATCTTCTGTTGAAATAACGGCATTCATCATCCAAAATCCCACTCACCACTTCAATTCCTGCATTTCTGAGTTTCTCGATGCCTTTGCCATCAACACCAGAAAAAGGGTCTCTATTGCCAATCACTACCTTCTTTAATTGGTGTTTTACCAATAAATCGGCACAGGGAGGTGTTTTGCCAAAATGCGCGCAAGGCTCCAGGTTAACATAAGCGGTAGCCTGTTTCAATAGATTTTCGGCCTCATTACCATGTTTATCAAAAACAGCTTTAACGGCATTGGCTTCGGCATGTGATTTTCCATATTCCTGATGATATCCTTCTCCAATAATTTTGCCATCTACAACAATAACACAGCCAACCATTGGGTTTGGACTAACGTTTCCCAAAGCCAGGGCGGCTAAGTCCAGACAGCGTTTTATATAAAATTCATCGCTCATTAGGGCAAAAGTAGTAAAAAAAGAGTCATGGCCTTATCAAAAGAGATCTGTTATCATCTCAAATAAGTAATTTTGTAAATATGAAGATAGGAGAATTAGCGGAGCATTACGAACTAGAACTTGAGCAATTATACGATAGTAATGAAGCAAAAGCATTATTTAGTATTGCTGCCGGAAAGGTTTTAGCCTTATCTTCAGGTAAACTGATCATACAAAAAGATATCGATATCAGTTTTATCAATATGCAAAAACTTTTGAGCATCCTTAATGATTTGCAAATCGGAAAACCCATTCAACATATTTTAGAAGAAGCCCATTTTTACGGCTCTGTATTTAAAGTCAACGAACATGTACTGATCCCGAGGCCAGAAACAGAAGAATTGGTTGATTGGATGATTTCAGATAACAGTTCGCAGTTTTCAGTTAACAGTAACCATAAAATCAGTATTCTTGATATTGGAACTGGCTCTGGATGCATTCCCATCACACTTAAAAAACATTTGCCAGAAGCTGAAGTATCTGCCTTAGATGTTTCTGCCGATGCCATTGTTGTGGCCAAGCAAAATGCAAAACAACTGGGTGTAAAAATCAAGTTTATTGAAGCAGATATTTTGAGTTTTAAAACTGAAGAAAAATTTGACGTCATAGTAAGTAATCCACCTTATATCAGGGATTTAGAGAAAGCAGATATGCATAATAATGTGTTGGTGTACGAACCACATTTGGCCTTGTTTGTGAGTAATGAAAACCCATTAATATTTTATAAAGCTATTGCTGATTTTGCAAGAACAAACTTAAAACCTAACGGACACCTTTATTTCGAGATCAACGAATATTTAGGTAATGAAACTCTTGAAATGTTAGCTGCTAAAGGATTTATTGATATTGAGTTAAGGCAAGATATGCAAGGGAAGGATAGGATGGTTAAAGCTGTAAGTCCGATGTCAGAGGTCGGGAGTCAGAAGTAACCGAGCAATGGTATGAGCTTTCTCCGTTCGTCCTCCTGATCAGATAGTTATCGGATTTGTTTCAGGATCTATAACTGAAGAGTTATAGCATCGACGGATTACATTAAAGGTGCTTTGGTCTTTTAGCTTTAGTCTTTCTGCTCTTCAACTAAGATCTCGGATGAAACTGCGTAATCACCTCTCTTAAATAATCTCTATCAATGTGTGTATAAATTTCTGTAGTGGTAATACTCGAATGGCCCAACATTTCTTGTACGGCTCGCAAATCAGCACCACCTTCAATTAAATGTGTAGCGAACGAATGCCTTAAGGTATGCGGACTAATCGTTTTCTTTAATCCGGTAGATATTGCCAGGCTTTTAATCAGGTTAAAAATCGAAATGCGCGAGAGTTTAGCGCCAAAGCGGTTCAAAAAGATAAAATCTTCATGCCCCTTTTTAATATTTGCATGCACCCTAACTTCGTTAATGTAAATATCGAGCAGCTTTAAGGCTACGCTTCCAATGGGCACTAAACGCTCTTTATTTCCTTTTCCAATTACCTTTATAAATTCGATCTTCGGGAACAGATTCGAGATCCTTAATTCGGTTAATTCAGTTACCCGTAAACCACAGCCATATAAAACCTCCATAATGGCTTTATTACGCATCCCCTCGGGTTTAGAAGCATCAATGGCCTCTATAAGTTTATTGATCTCATAAATATTCAAAGTATCGGGCAATTTTCTGCTGAGTTTTGGTGCTTCAAGCAATGTTGTAGGATCATTTGAAATCACATCTTCGAGCATTAAATAGGCGAAGAAAGCTTTTAGTCCGGAGATTACCCGAGCCTGTGTACTGGCTTGCATACCCAACTCATTCAGCCAGGAGATAAAGGATTTTAGATCAGTTATGGCAACGTCAGTTAATTTGGGCTCTTTAGTTAGAGATTTAAAATACTGGCTCAATTTGTCAATATCACTCAAGTAAGCCTCGACAGAATTACCAGATAACGATCGCTCCAGCTTTAAATACGATTTAAATCCTTTAATATATGATGGCCAAAGCATGCTTTTATTTAAGATTTTTTATAACATTGCAACGTTACAACATTATATTATGAAAATACAAATTATTAACGGGCCAAACTTAAACTTATTAGGTGTTCGCGAGCCATCTATTTACGGAAGCACCAGTATTGAAGATTATATTAAAGAATTAAAAACGGTTTATCCTGATATTGAAATTGAATATTATCAGAGTAATGTGGAAGGCGAAATTATTAATAAACTGCATGAAGTTGGTTTTAGTTATGATGGGGTAGTACTAAATGCCGGCGGTTATACACATACCTCTGTAGCGATTGCTGACGCGATTGCGGCAATTAAAACGCCAGTAGTAGAAGTACACATTTCAAATATATATTCAAGAGAAGAATATCGACATGTTTCTTTAACCGGCAAAAACTGTCAAGGTGTTTTAACAGGTTTTGGTATAAAAGGTTATCGTTTGGCTATTGAAAGTTTGTTGATTTAATCAATTCTATTATTTCTGTCAGATGGCAACATCTGACAGGACTCCAGATCAAAAGAAATCCGTGATCGTCATTTCGAGCGGAGTGCAACGTAGTCGAGAAATCTATAACGGCTAATTAAAAAGATTCTCCATTCCGCTACCGATGAAAAATCGGTGAGCTTCAGTCGAAATGACGCAAGGTTCTTACTTCAAATTCGAGAAATATTTAATCTTCTTAATAAAAAATGCCCAAACAATGCTATTGTTGTATACTCCTGTATGTTGACTATATGCTTTTTGAACGGCTTTTCGCTTTTTGCTTGTTTTTGAAAGCGATTTAAGAAAATGCCAGTGGCCTTTGCTCACCGCCATTGTAAATTTAGACTTTCCGGTTAGCAAAAAGTGCCACCATGCAATAAAATCAATAAAAAATCTGATCGTAATTCGGAAAATGGCATCGCCAGCAGGAAGATTTTTCTGCATGATGATTAGGTTGTTTCTAAAATTAAGATAGGTTTTAAAGGGATTCTCTGTTTGCAATGTTCCACCGCCTACATGGTAAACTTCGGCATCCGGGCAGTACATAATCTTGTAATTGAGGTTCTTTAAACGCCAGCAAAGATCTATCTCCTCCATATGTGCAAAAAGATCGGCATCTAAACCTCCGGCTTCTTCCCAGCATTTACTTTTAATAAAAAATGCCGCCCCACTTGCCCAAAAAACTTCTGTTGTATCATTGTACTGATCATTATCAAACTCATATACATTAAACAGCCTGCCGCGACAGAAAGGAAAAGAATAGATATCCAGATAACCTCCGGCTGCACCTGCATACTCAAACTGTTTTTTGTTTAACTGCCATTTAATTTTAGGTTGCGCTGCTGCAATCTGTGCATCGCTTTCCATCAAATCAATTACCGGCTTTATCCAATTGGAAGTTACCTCCACATCAGAATTGAGCAAGATAAAATAATCAGCCTCAACACGTTCTAAAACCTTGTTGTACCCTCCTGCAAAACCGTAATTCTGGTCGTTCCGGATAATTTTAACGGTAGGAAAGTTTTCTTGTAAAAATGAAACAGAATCGTCGGTGGAGGCATTATCGCCAACCACAATTTGCAGATTATCATACTCTGAAAGCAAAATTACGGGTAAAAATTGCTTTAAATATGCTTTTCCATTCCAGTTTAAAATTACAACGGCTACTGATGGGTTCATTCTTTTTATTCGGGTTTAAATTTCCAGCGTTTATGGCTCCAAAGCCAATATTGAGGCTGTTCTTTAATAATATCTTCTAAAAACTTAAAGTGCAGATTCGTAATCGCGAACTCATCCATTTTAGCTGGATCGAGGCACATAGGCAAAACTTCTACATGGTAATAACCTTTTTTTACTACGCTGACTTTAAAATAGTATATCGGTCTTTTAGTAGATTTTGCTATTTTTTCTACGCCCAAAAGCGCAGCAGTCTGTTGGTGTAAAAAATTTACAAAATATTTGGTTTCTTCTCTTGTGGGAGATTGATCGCTAGCAAAACACAAAAGTGTAGGTTCATTTTTATAGGTGGCCATACCGCGTAGCGTTTGTCGCATGGCAATGAAAACATTACCATATTTGGTACGCATACAATCAAACCAGGTTTCAAAAATTTTGTTGTTAATGGGTTTATAAATGACCATGGTTTTGGCAGAGATACTAAGTCCTAAAGCTAAAGTGCCCAATTCCCAGTTGCCGTAATGGCCGGTACAGGCAAGTACACTTTCTCCCGCTTTAAAATGAGTTTCCAGTTGCTCCAAACCCGTAAATTTTACCCGTTTTAAAGTTTCAGCCCTCGAAATGCTGGTCATTTTAATAATTTCGAAAATGAGTTCGGCCAGATACAGAAAAAATTTTTTCTCAATAGTCTTAATTTCGGTGAGTGATTTTTCAGGAAAGGATTGTGTTAAATTCTGTCTGACAACTTTTTTTCTATAGCCTATTATGTAATAAAGCAGATAATATAGTAATCTTGCAAAAAAAAAGAGCAAAGACAAAGGCAGCAGCAGCGATAACAGGTATAAAAAAAATACGCCAACGTGCGCAATCCCTCTTTTAATCATTATTTTTAAAACGTTTCAACTACAAACATAAATTTTCCAATGCAGAATACAGCTATACTTCCATTATTTTATCTTCCACCAGTGGGCTATTTTAGTCTATTACAAAAACTTGGAGAGGATTTTTTAATCGAAAAACATGAGCATTTAGCCAAGCAAACTTACCGTAACAGGGCCAGTATTTATTCGCCTAATGGAAAACTGGATATTACCGTTCCGGTAGTTAAAGGTTCAAAAACACATACGCAAATGAAGGATGTGCGGATTAGTTATGATTTTAAATGGCAACGATTACATTGGCTGAGCTTGGAAAGCTGTTATAGAAGTTCGGCCTATTTTGAGTTTTACGAAGATGAACTTTCGCGGTTTTATAATCAAAAATTTGAATTCCTTTTCGATTATAACCTCGAACTGGTAGAATGGCTAAGCAAAAAATTAAAGCTGAACAAACGCTTCGAAGTAACCCCCGAGTATTTTGATGATATCGCTCCAGAGCTGGATTTTCGTACCATCATGAACCCTAAAAAAGACGAAGATATTGTAAACAATAAGCCATATTATCAGGTTTTTGAAGATAGACATCAATTTTTACCCAACTTAAGCATTGTTGATCTGTTATTTAATCAGGGTCCTCAGGCCCGGTTATATTTGTAATATATGGGAAAAAACAAGCCGCGTAACCGCCATAAGCACTATAAAGTTCCTGCCCCAGGTACCAGTCCGGGTTTATATGCTATTGATGAAGAAGCGTTAAAACCATTAATCGTACTTCATATTTATAATGATAAGAGTTATAAAAAAGTAGAGCTGGAGAACATCAATAACATTGATAAGCTAATTGAGAATAAAGATTTCTGTTATTGGTTTGATATTAAAGGTCTGGCCGATCCGAACATATTTGAAACATTATATTCAAAATTAGACATCAGCAGGCTTGTTCTGGAAGATATCACCAGTTCTTATCAGCGCCCTAAATTGGATGAATATGATAACGATACCTATATTTTCGCGGTAAGCAGGCACCTGTTTTTAGGTGAGGAAAATGTTTTAAACAATGATCAGATCTCTTTTATTTTGTCTGAACGCACTTTAATTACCTTTCAGGAAACTTATGCCGATTGTTTCGAGCCCGTAAGAAAGCGTTTGGAAATAGGGAAGGGCAACATTCGCATTGGCGGAAGCAGTTATTTAATGTATGCCATAATGGATGTAATTGTAGATAACTATTTTACCTTATTAAATTTTTGGGGTGAAGAGTTGGATGCAATCGAAGACCGCCTTTACGACCATCCCGACCGGAGAATTATGTACGATACGCAAGCCATTAAAAGATCACTGATTACAATTAGAAAAGTAGCCTGGCCAGAAAGAGATAAACTGAACGATATTATCCGTACCGATAGTCCATTGATATCCGACCTGACTAAAACCTACATGAAAGATGCTTACGATCATTGCATCCAGATCATTGATTTTATAGAATCACTAAAAGAGATTGCGTCTGCCAATATTGATATGAATTTATCGATCATCAGCAACCGGATGAACGAGATCATGAAGGTTTTGACCATCATTTCGTCCATATTTATTCCATTAACCTTTATTGCAGGAATTTACGGGATGAATTTTAGTAGGGAAGACCCTACAACCGGAAAAATACTGAAAGATAATATGCCCGAATTGTACGCCGAGCATGGTTATTTGTATACATGGATTGTAATGGCTGTGATTGCGGTTCTTCAGGTAATTTATTTTTGGCGCAAAGGTTGGTTTAAATAATATTTGACATAAAAAATTTCGATAGAAAAATCGTCATCTCGACTGAAGCGTCGCGAAATGGAGAGATCTATCTAGACAGATTTCTCGGCTGCGTTTCACTGCGCTCGAAATGACGGTAACTAGAGGTGAGTTTTGGGCCTAAATTCTCTATTATTTGTTGTTTTTTTAAAAATAAATTAATCCACAAAATGACTATGTTAGTAGGCTAATTATTTGACTCTAAATGAATAATTACTATTCAGTAGGATAAATAAAGAGATTGGAATAAATTTGAATAGGTTCTAAAATCAATTTTTAATATTTGTAGCTTTAGGGCGTTTTTGGTTAGGTTATAGATGCAGTCATTCGAAATAGATAAAAGCGACGTACTCAAGGTTAAAAATGCAATTTTAGCTGGCGATGAAACTTTAAAAATAGTTTTAAAGGAATATCATGCCTCAGAAATTGCAATTCTGTTCGAACGTTTAGACAAATCCGAGCAAAGGCACATTATCAACCTGCTTCCTGCAGAAATAGCTTCCGAGATTATTTCTGAGATGGATGAAGAATCTCACCCGGAAGACTTGCTCTTTGAACTCCATCCCGATAAACGTACCGAAATTGTTGAGGAACTGGATTATGATGATGCGACGGATATCATTTCTCAGTTAGAGGACCACGAGCAAAAAGAGATCCTGGAAGATCTTACTGAGGACCACGCTTCAGAAATCCGAAACCTTTTAACCTACGACGAAAAAACCGCAGGTGGTTTGATGAATACAGAACTGATTTGTGTAAACATTAACCTCACCAAAAAAGATGCAATTGACGAGATTATTCGCCAGAGCGAAGAAATGGAAGAGTTTTATACCATTTACGTGGTTGATGATGAGGAAATTTTTAAAGGTATAGTTTCGTTAAAAGACATCATTAAAGCAAAACACAACGCCAAGATAACGGAGTTGGTTAAGGTCGATGCCGTTTATGTACATCCTGACACCGATCAGGAAGAAGTGGCCAACCTGATTTCGCAGTATAACTTAACCAGTATTCCGGTAATAGATGATCACCAGAAATTGCTTGGTAGAGTAACTTTCGATGATGTGATTGATGTAATGGAAGCGGAAAGCACAGAAGATATCTTAAAAATTTCAGGGGTATCGGAAGATGAGGAATTGAGTGGTAACTGGGTAGAAGCAGTAAAATCGCGTTTACCCTGGTTAATTATCAACCTCGGTACTGCTTTCCTGGCATCATCAGTTGTGCGTTATTTCGACCCGACGATTAAACTAATTCCTTCTTTAGCAGCTTATATGACTATTATTGCCGGGATGGGTGGAAATGCTGCTACCCAGGCGCTTGCGGTAACGGTAAGGCGTATTTCGCTATATGATTTAACGGACAAGCAAGCTTATCGGACCGTTTTGAAAGAGTTTACCGTTGGTTTAATTAATGGTGCAGCTAACGGATTAATTGTCTTTATTTTTGCCTTCTTTTTTGATGGAAACCCAATGCTCGGTTTAGTTATCTTCCTGGCTATGACGGGTAATTTGGTTATTGCGGGTATCACTGGCGCGGGTATTCCACTTATTTTAAAACGCGTAGGTATCGATCCTGCCATTGCATCATCTATAATTATTACTACTTTTACCGATGTTTTTGGTTTCCTATTAATTTTAGGATTGGCCAGCAAACTTTTACTATAATCAGGATTTACTTGATTTAGGATACCAAGATTTAATGCTTGCAAACTAATTGAGCACCTGTTAATTTAACTAAGACTACATAAATTAAAATCTGTAAAATCTGATCCCGATGCAAAAAACAAGACACGATTGGACAAAAGAAGAAATATACGAAATTTATAACAGACCGTTTTTAGATCTGGTTTACGAAGCCGCAACCATTCACAGAGAAAATAAAGATTATAATGAGGTCCAGGTAAGTTCATTAATTTCGATTAAAACCGGTGGCTGTGCCGAAGATTGCAGTTATTGTCCTCAAGCTGCCCGTTACCATACCGATTTGGAAGTACAACCGCTAATGCAGGTTGGCCAGGTGGTTAGTGCTGCCGTTAAAGCAAAAGAGGGTGGAGCATCACGTTTATGTATGGGCGCTGCATGGCGGGAAGTACGCGATAACCGCGATTTTGATCGTGTAATTGAAATGGTTAAGGCCGTAAATGATATATGGATATGGAAGTTTGCTGTACTTTAGGCATGCTTACCGAAAACCAGGCACAACGTTTAGCTGATGCTGGTTTATATGCCTATAACCACAACATCGATACTTCTGAAGATGATTACAAACGCATTATCTCCACCAGAACTTACGATGATCGATTAAATACCATTAAAAATGTACGTAAAGCCAAATTAACGGTATGTAGTGGTGGTATTATTGGTTTAGGCGAAACGGTAGAAGACCGTGTTTCGATGTTGCAGACTTTATCAAACATGGAAAAGCACCCTGAATCAGTTCCCGTTAATGCTTTGGTACCCGTAAAAGGTACGCCTTTAGAAAATCAGCCACGTGTTCCAATCTGGGATATGGTAAGGATGATTGCTACAGCACGTATCGTAATGCCAAACTCAGTGGTACGTTTATCAGCGGGTAGAAATGAAATGAGTACGCTGGAACAGGCTTTTTGCTTTATGGCCGGTGCAAGTTCTATTTTCGCAGGCGATAAATTACTAACTACGCCAAACCCTGCATTTGTCGATGATATGGCCATGTTTGAATTGTTAGGACTAAAAACCCGCGATGCTTTTAAAAATGGCAGACCAGCAAATACAAGGATTGAACAGGAAGCCGTATAATCAAAAAACATAAACTAACAAAAAAGTCCCGACCAGAAATCGGGACTTTTTTGTTAATTTAGTGGTGTCAGATATTTCTATCTGACACTAAGTTGAAGCCTATTTTAATAGCCAGATGGTAACATCTGACTTCACACCATCTAACTTCACATTAAACAGCAGTAACTCTTACTTCGATATTTCCTCTGGTTGCTTTAGAATATGGACAGGCTCTGTGTGCTTTATCAGCCAAAGCCTGTGCTTCCTCATGCGAAATACCAGGAATGTGTACATCAAGGTCTGCAGAGAGCACAAATGCATTACCATCTTTATTAAACGAAACCAATACTTTCACATTAGCTTCACTAATATCAACACCTTCGCGTTCGGCAACTAAGCCTAAAGCCCCTAAATAACAAGGGCCCCATGCTGCTGCAAATAGTTCTTCCGGATTTGTAGCACCTCCTTGCCCGCCTAGTTCTTTTGGTTTTCTTAAATCGAAATCTAAAATTCCATCGCTCGATTTAATGTGTCCGTCTCTTCCTCCAGTAGCTGTAACTTCAGCTGTATATAGCTTTTCCATAATAATAATCTTAATTGATTTAGTTTAACAAATTATAGTTGTCTTTGTTTTTATATACTCCAAAGACTGCTTAAACATACTCTAAAGCGCATAAATGACAATTGTATGAATAATTTGTAATCACTTCATGTAAAAAACAGGTGTTTCCTCAGCTCATTAGCAACTAAAAATCTAAACAAAATTAGTTTATTAATCATGGTAGGATAGGGTAGGATAATTTTAATAAACTTAAAATCAATTGATTATGAATTTTGTTCTATAATATGGTAAAAGTTATCGTTTGTTATACTCATTTATAAGTATCCGGTTTCGTGTAAAAAAGCATGACTTTAGTTTGACACAGAAGCGTCGAACATACTAAAACGATATTTTTATATCATAACTGTTTAAAATCATCCCGTTGTTAAATAGATTGTTTTTGATGATGCTCATAGCAAGCCTTGTTATGCCATCTAAATTATGTGCGCAATTCTCTCCGGAGAATATCGGATTTGAAAATGGAAATTTTCAAAACTGGAAGATCTATGCAGGTTCTATTGCAATCGAAAATAATCAGAATGTAGTTACAATGAATGAAGTGTCCAAACCAATTTCAGGTCGACATACGATCATCAACAACAAAAATCTGCTAGATCCCTATGGTGGTTTTCGGTTGATCCCACCTTCTGGCGGAAACTATTCGGTTAAACTGGGAAACAATGTTACTGGCGCACAGATTGATGGAATATCGTACCTGATGACTGTTCCGGCAGATCAACCAGAATTTACATTAACCTACCAATATGCTATTGTTTTAGAAGATCCAGATCACCAGCCCTTTGAACAGCCCCGGTTTATTGCCAGAATTAAAGATGTAGAGAAGAACGAATACATTCCATGCGCATCGTTTGAATATGTAGCCACTTCATCATTGCCTGGCTTCAAAAAATCAGCGGAGTACGAAAGTGTTATTTATAAAGACTGGTCGCCTGTAACCATTAATTTATCAGGCTATCAGGGCAAACAATTGCTAATCGAATTTATCAGTACCGATTGTTCGAGAGGGCAGCATTTTGGCTATGCCTATGTAGATATCAATAATGTATATGGAGATTTAGTTACCGGCAATACTTATTGTGCCAGTGCCGATGCAGTTAGCTTATCTGGCCCGAGTGGTTATCAAACCTACAATTGGTACAGTGCTGACCGATCAATAAAATATGGCTCTGGGCAATCAATTAATATTAAACCCAAACCTGCCGATGGATCGCGTATCCTGCTCGATATAGTCCCTTATACAGGTTTCGGCTGCCCCAGCACAGTAAATACTGTAATCCATGGAATAGATTATGAGCTTAAGGTCTTAAAGAAAGATGTAGTTTGTCAAGACGCTGAAATTGACCTTTTAGATCCGAAATATATTCTTAATAAATCAGAAGGTTTTACTTACCTGGCTTATGAGGATAAGGATTTAACCAAGCCGATAAATGGTCCGGTTAAAATAATAGCTGACAAAACTTTTTATATTAAAGGAACCAATAACAAAGGTTGTGGAAGTGTAGTTCCGATTGAGATTTCGATATTTAACATGGCAAACATCAGTAGCAAGAATCCTGATGCGGTTTGTTATTCGGAGAGTGTCGACATTACAAATGCAGCATTATACCTTGGCAATTTAGAAGGGATTACCAGATCTTATTTTGCAGATGAGGCAACCACTCAAGTCATTTCAGATCCACAGCACATCAATAAAACAGGAAGATTTTTTATCAAACTTTCTAACCAAATGGGGTGCAGTAAAATTATTTCTATCGAGGTAAGCATAAAAAATAAGCCTGTTTTAAACGTGACCAATCCAAAACCGGTATGCGTTCCAGCAAAAGTAGATATTACTTCAGCCAATCTCTTTTCAGGTAGTTGTGCAAGTTTTAAGTACAGTTTTTATAGGGATCCAGAATTAAGTAACTTGATTACCGATCCATCACATATCGATCATTCAGGCACTTATTATGTAAAAGCAACTAATGCTGATGGATGTACAGTTAGCGATAAAATTGAGGTAACCATCAGCGATATGCCAGTGCTCCATATCAAAAATCCTGATACAGCATGTTATCCAGACAAGGTCGACATTTCCAATCCAGCCCTTTATAGTGGATCAGGCGACCATTTAAGTTATTCGTTTTTCTACGATGAGGCATTAACCAATCAGATTACTTTCCCTAAAGCCATTGCAAAAGCAGGAACCTACTATGTTAAAGCTTCGAATGATGGCGGCTGCTTTACATCGGGCAAAATACAAGTAAGTTTTAATACCGCACCAACTATCGTACTCCATAAACCAAAGGCGGTTTTTGATAATGGTTTGATCGATTTAACCGCACAGGAAATAACCAAAGGGAGCAGCCCGTTTGTAAAGGCTGGTTATTTTGAAGATACCGATTTAAAAAGACCATTGCCTGATCCTACAAAAGTGAACAGGGCAGGGGTTTATTATATTTCGATACAAAACGAAAAGGGCTGTACAGCTTCTGCACCAATAGATCTTGAAATTTTGCCACAGCCCAAAATCATCGTTCCAACGGCGTTTACACCACAGAAAGAAACCAATAACCGCTTGTATCCCTTTTTGGTGGGCATCCAAAAGTTGATCAGTTTTAAGGTATATAACAAATGGGGAATTCTGGTTTATCAGAGTGCCGATTTGGCCAATGGGGGTTGGGATGGACAGTTTAAAAGTAAAATGCAACCTCTTGAAACGTTTTCTTGGTTTGCAGAAGGCGTTGATATCTTCGGCGGTAAAATTCAGTCGAAAGGAAAAACTATACTCATATTATAATGTACAGATCGCTACTCATTTTATGTTTGAGCCTTGCTACAATATGTTGTTGGGCACAAGACCCGAAGTTTTCGCAATACTTCGCTGCCCCTTTAAGTTTAAATCCGGCATTTACTGGCTTTTTTGACGGCGATTATAGAATTGCAGCCAATACGAGGCAGCAATGGGGTAACCTGGGCGATCCTTACAATACTTACAGCGTGTCTGGCGATGTGAAACTTGTAGAAGACGAAAATTTCATTAATAGTTATTTCAGTTTGGGCTTAAGCGGTTTGTTTGACGAATCTTTAAATAAAGCCTTAAAATCGCAATACATCAGTGCCAGTGTTTCATACTACCAATACATGGATGAAGCGCATCGTTTTAAGTTTGGTTTAGCACCACAGCTTTCTTATGTTTCGAAATATTTAGATTACAATAAGCTTACCTTTGCTTCTCAATATAATGGAGGGGGTGGTTTTGATAGTTCGATGCCAAACTACCTTGATTTAAAGAATGATAAAACATCCTATTTCGATTTAAATATTGGGGCCAATTTTGCTGCTAATTTCGATTATTGGAGTGTTGCACTAGGTTATGCACAATATCATTTAACAAAACCTCAGGAGGCCATGCTAAGCAACAGCAGTGATGTTGTTGCAGCCCGTAAAACCATCAATTTAGGCTTGCTTTATCTGGTAAACAATAATGTAGATTTAAATTTTACAGGGGTTTATAATGCCCAGAAAAACAACAAGGATATTATTTTTGGTACTGTTTTAGGTTTAAAGCCGGGCGATGAAACTAAAATGAAACTGAATTTTGGCATGTGGTACAAATTTAACGAAGCTTCATTTTATCCTTATGTTGGCGTAGCTATGGGCAATATAAGTGCTGGTATTAATTATACAGTTTATGGAAGTAAATTAATGAGTGCTACGCCACGCACATACGAACTGTCCTTTATCTATAGGCATAACAATTTTAAAGGCTTTAAAGTGCCCTGTCCTAAATTTTAATTTAAATTGCTTCGTAGCTCTTTGCT
Organism: Pedobacter sp. W3I1; assembly: GCF_030816015.1. Classification (NCBI taxonomy): domain Bacteria; kingdom Pseudomonadati; phylum Bacteroidota; class Sphingobacteriia; order Sphingobacteriales; family Sphingobacteriaceae; genus Pedobacter; species Pedobacter sp. W3I1. Next base: position 3,152,457 of record NZ_JAUSXN010000001.1, on the reverse strand, counting down.
TTATGGTTGGTGAGCTATCTTTCCGATAGCTAAAGCTTTATTTTTACCGATAGTTTGTAAATATCATAAGCTACTTTCTGGATGAGGTCGAATTGTTCCGGAATCAAGTCTTCACCTTTCTTTATAGCCAAACCTGGATCGTTTAACCTGATTAATGGCACATTATCAATTGTATTTGTTCCTTGTTCCAAGTTATTAATAGAAGTACCCAGTAAATAATTGGTGTTATTGGCAATAGGTTTTAAGGAATCGAAACTTTCGAAGATAAATTGATGTTCCTTATTGTATAACGAAAGCGTTGCAACATAAGAAGATAGTAAGTGGTTAAGCGCTGTAAACTGATGCACTTCCTTAATAAACAACTGTTTGCTTTTTGGCTCAGAAAACATTCTTTGAAATAGGGAAGCCAAATTCGCCGTACTTACATACACTTCTTTTCGTGCCAGTTTATATTCCGTTCTATTGTAGTTTTTCTCAAAATACAATCTCATTACCTGTTCATAATAAGCCTTGTTTGCCTTTAAAATATCAAGCATAGCCTGTTTAAGTTTTTCATGCTCCCAGGTTGGAAATAAAGAATAACTGGCCAATAATGCAATGCCAGAGCCTATAAAAGTATCATAAATCCTTTCGCGTGCCAGCGCTATCGATCCCATGCCCAGAAAATCGAATAGGATTAAGATATATGGGGTCATAAAGAGCACACTCACTACGTAATTTTTCCTTTGGAAACTATAACAGCCTATCATGCAGATCAACAGAATTACGAATAAGGTGTTTCGATCATGAATGTAAGTAATTACGCCCATACCAACAAAAGCCCCAACGGTGGTGCCGATTAAACGTTGGTAATTGCGTTCCTTCGTTAAACTAAATCCTGGTTTCGAAATGACCAGAATGGTGAGGAGAATCCAGTAACTATGCGAGAAATTGAGAATTTGAGCAACGATAAAACCCAAAAGCATCACCACTGTAACGCGTAACGAATGCCTGAAAGTAGAAGAAGTGTAAGTTAAATTCTCTGTAAACAGTTTAAAATCGAATTTTTGCCTGGTAATAAATTTCTCTGTATCTACCTCAGCTTGTCTGATATCTTTGCTGTTTCTAATTTTAAAATAGCTGAAAATGGTTTTAACCCTAGCCAGTATATTTTCGATATTCACCTCAATATTTTTCAGGGCAATAATGCCTATGGTATTGTACTCCTGGTTTTGATTGTTCTTTTCCAGATTATTGATCTTAATCTTTAGTCTTTCGATCTCAATCAGTAAACGTTTGGAAACAACCGGTGTTCCTCCGCTTTTTAAGGCAAATGCAATATCGTCAAGGGCATAAGAGATCCGTTTAATGGCCATTTCATAATCTGGTAATATACCTGCTTTATCAAACTGATCATGAAGCTGCTGATAGTTATAATAGGTCGACATGACCTGCTCGAAAAGATCAACCATATCGACAAACACCAATAGCAAAAATCTTCCTTCGGGAGTAGAATCCCTTACAATTTCGCGGGTTCTAAACAATAATTCCCTTACCGCATCTTGCTTTTCGTGCACCGAAACCTGAAGTTGTAAAAGATCTGAATAGGTTTTATCGTAATTGTTATTTTGATGATAGAATTTAGCTTTCTCACGCAGAAACTCTGCCACTTCTAAAATAGAATCACTTAACGATTGCTGTACCAAACGGAAGGGGCGGAGGCGGTACACAAAATAGCTTAAACCAGTATACCAAAGGCTTCCGGCCAGCACCATAACTGCATGTAATAATACATCCTGCCATGGGCGTACATCATCAATGCTTAATACCATAATGAGCAGCACGGCAGTACCTACAGATGCAGCCCTGAGGCCATAAATGTAAAACATCGAAAATACAAAGCTCGATACAGCCAGCAAAAAGCCAATAAAATAATGGTTTTTGTTGGTTAAGCCCGTAATGATAGAAAAGGTGAAAATGAGTGCAGTAGTAATTAGCATCGCATTTCTTCGGTGCACCATTGGTCCCGGACTATCTACTACACTAACACATAAGGCTCCTAAAGATAAAGTCATGCCGTACTTTAACATGCCAAACTGTGCAAGAATTAAAGAGGGGAGCAGCACGCCAATGGTAATGCGGAGACCGTCGGCAAAATACGTACTCAATAAAAAGTCTTGTATATTTCTAATAGGTTGCCTGATCTGCATGATACAAAAATAACATAATAGCGAAGTTTTTTGTTGCGATTAAAATTAAGTTTTTTGCTTTTTTTAAACTTTCAAGCAGAAAATAGATAATGTTTTGATTGACAAAACATTATGAGTTGTTTGTAAGTGCGCTTTTTGAAATGTTAATAACGATGAGGTAAACACGGAATGCTGAATACCAATAACGATTTTAAAAATTTAACATGTTGATAAACAGCATTTTTAGGTGGATAACTTTGTGAATAAAAACGTTCATTTTTCTCTTGACAAAAGCGTGTTTTCGTACTAAATTAGATCATATCAAATACGAAGTACTTTGAATTCTGATAAAACGATCCAAAAGAGATAAAGAACCGAAAGGGGAATTGTTTCGGAGCGTTTACAGGGAAAACGATTAATTTCAGAAAGGGTTAAACCGAGTAAGAATATATATAACCATCGAAAGATTGGATAATAAGAAAATCGCACAGGCCCAAACAGAGATTATTGAAAACTAAGAAGTTTACGGACAGAAGAGTTGGAAATAAATTTTCACGAATCGCAAAAGTTGCAAAACCTAACGATAACGGAAAAATCAAAGTAACAAGAATTAGGTGCTTTAAAATGCGACTACGGTTGTTTTTAGAGTTAAAACGGGGAACTGAATCGAAAGAAGAAGGACCCCGTTTTTATTTTGTCTAAAATTTTGATCTTTTGATCAAAAAAGAATAGCGAATTCTTCCGCATATCACCCCTAAAATATTAAATTTACCAAATGGCCAAAAAAGGTAAATCAGTCTCCAATCAATCAAAAAAGATATTCGTTTTAGATACCTCGGTTATTTTATACGATCATGATGCGATTAATAACTTCCATGAGCACGATGTAGCCATTCCCATTCAGGTTTTAGAAGAACTCGATAATTTTAAAAGTGGTAACGATACCCGGAATTTTGAAGCCAGAAGTTTTATCCGCCTCATTGATGAAACTTCAAAACAAAAACTAATCAGCGATTGGATTTCACTAAAAAGTTCTGACTCAGGAAAATTTAAGGTAGTTTTAAATGAAAAGCCCTTAACCATAAATGCGGAAGAAGTTTATGGGAAAGGAAAAACCGATCATAAGATTTTAAATGCGGCCTTAAGTTTAAAAGATGAATATCCTGATAAAAAAGTAGTACTGGTATCGAAAGACATTTGCCTGAGGTTAAAAGCGAAAGCTTTAGATTTAAATGCAGAAGATTATGAAACAGGAAAGATTAAAAATGTTGATGAACTTTACGCCGGAAAAACAGAACTTATAGATTTTCCAATTGAGCTAATTGAGGAGGTAAAAAAACAGCCTTTTATCGATGCCAGCGAGATCGAATTACCACCAAAAAACGCCAACCACTTTTATATTTTAAAGAATAAGAGAAAAACTGCAAACGTATTTTATAACAACAGTTTAAAAACGATTACTGCGGTTTCTACCGACCCGATATTTAAAATCAAACCCAAAAATATTGAACAGGCATTTGCCATTCATGCACTTTTAGATCCAGAAATTAAGCTGGTAAGTATACAAGGAAACGCCGGGACAGGTAAAACACTCCTGGCTTTGGCGAGCGCTTTAGAACAGCGTAAAAATTTCAGGCAGATTTATGTTACCCGGCCAATCGTTTCGCTGAGCAATAAAGATATCGGTTTCCTACCAGGTGATGCAAAATCGAAAACTGATCCTTTTATGGCACCCATTTGGGATAATCTACGGTTTATTAAAGAGCAGTTTATCGGTGATGATAAAATGTCGGAAAAAATTGATGAACTGATTGTAACCGAAAAGATAGCGATTGCTCCATTGGCTTTTATCCGCGGAAGAACCCTCACCAAAATTTTCTTTATTATTGATGAAGCGCAGAATTTAACGCCACATGAGGTGAAAACAATAATATCGAGGGCAGGCGAGCATACCAAAATCGTTTTTACCGGGGATATTTATCAAATCGATACTCCTTATCTCGATTCGGAAAGTAATGGCTTGTCATATCTGATCGAAAACGCGAAAAACCACCCGCTTTACGCACACATTACCTTGCATAAAGGCGAAAGGAGCGAGTTGGCAAATTTAGCAAATGAATTGCTTTAGGCTTTCTATTGAAAGAACATCTCCTTTTTTGCGTTCCGCCGAGGTTGTATCATAAATATAGTTTGTCATCCTGAGCCTGTCGAAGGACCTGCTTAAAATACTCTTTAGGTGTTTCGACAGGCTCAACATGACAGCATCTGAGTTGAAATTGACTTTTTGATGCACTCTCCTTCATCCAAGCAGGGTACGTATTTTTGTTCCGTGTGCTTCCGTGTGCTTTAGTAGATGATGACCGCGTTTAAAGCTTACTAATGATATTTCTTCAAACTCCTCAAACAGATAAACAAACCAATTAAAGTTAGCAACGCACTCAGTATAAATGGTGCGCCTGGAAAATAAACCGGAGCCTTACCTTCAATAAAATATGCAAAGATATGCGTCATTACCCAAGGGGCAAATATGGCCGCTAAACTTTGTAAACCTGTTAAAACACCCTGCATTTCGCCTTGTGCGTTCGATGGTACCTGGTTCGAAATCAAACCCTGCATGGCTGGTCCGCAGATTCCGGCTAAACCATAAGGTAGCATAAAAGCAAACATCATCCAGCCTTTTGACGCAAAAGCAAAGGCGATAAAGCCGATGATGTATAAAATGAGGCCGAAGTAAACAGCTTTCTTTTCTCCAATTTTAGGTAGGATTACCCTTATTAAGCCACCTTGAACGATACCCACTACCAGCCCCACAAAGCCTAATGAATAACCCACCCATGCCGCATCCCATTTAAATTTCTCCATGGTATAAAATGTCCAGTTGGATTGAACAGCGTGACTGGCAAAGTATAATAAGAATAAGGTAGCCATCAGGCCCAATAATGCAGGGTATTTGCCAATGCTTAACAACGAACCGATTGGATTTGCCCTCTTCCAGTCAAACGCTCTGCGTTTTTCAACAGGCAAAGATTCTGGTAATATAAAATAACCATATAGCCAGTTGACTAATGATAAACCTGCTGCAATCATAAAAGGAACCCGGGTGCCAAAATGGCTAAAAACTCCACCTAAAACTGGTCCTAAAATAAACCCAACACCAAAGGCAGCTCCAACCAAACCAAAATTCTGTGCTCTTTTTTCTGGAGGCGAAACGTCTGCAATGTAAGCTTGAGCGGTTGTAAAACTGGCTCCTGTAATACCCGCAATAATCCTTCCTACAAATAACCAAACAATAGAAGGGGCAAAGGCTAAAAAGATATAATCAATACCAAGACCGAATAAAGAGCTTAGCAATACTGGCCTGCGACCATACCGATCGCTCATTGCACCAATAATAGGCGAAAATATAAATTGTACCGATGCATAGGCAAGCGTGAGCCAGCCACCATATTCTGCTGCCAAACCGAAGCCACCACCGGTAAAATCCTGTATAAGTTTTGGTAAAACCGGAATGATTAACCCAAAACCTGTAAAATCGATCAGGAGGGTAACCATAATAAAACTCATTGCAGATTTCTTCTTGTTTGCCATTAGATGTAAAATTGAAACGTAAAAGTATCAGAATTACTTAATATTATAAATTTTAGTTATACAAGCCTATTAGGATTAAAAAAACATCCATTAAAAATCGTTATCTATTTGGTTTTGGAAAGCAGTTGTTGCACTAATAGGTAAATGCAATCCGCTAGCGTCGGGTTTAAGTGTGGCCGCCATTGTGCTACTATTTGTGGTTAATAAACCCGATTGCAGTGAACATCCTGATCCTTCATCAGGATAAAACGGAAAGCGGGAGCTAGGTGTGCTATGAAAACCGAACCTATCTTTCCAAAAAACATCTAAATTGAAGGATAATAAAAAACGCCAGTTTACAAAACTTGCGAAGCTTAAACTAAAAACGCTTTAAACTAACCTTCAATAAATTAAAATTCCGTTGGGAGTAAAAAACCTATCACAAAGGTCAAAACTTTTCCACAATGCCTTAATTCGGCTAAATTTTGTTAAATTCGCAAGGTTATAGTAACACCCTTTTTTTAATATCGTTTTAAGTAGCGAGAATAATAATTTATGGCAGAAGATTTAGAAAATCAGCAGAACGACAAAATCATTCAAATTAATATAGAGGAGCAGATGAAATCGGCCTACATTGATTACTCAATGTCGGTAATCGTATCAAGGGCTTTGCCTGATGTACGCGATGGATTGAAACCGGTACACCGCCGTGTTTTATATGGTATGCTCGATCTTGGTGTAACCAGTAATAAACCACATAAAAAATCTGCCCGTATTGTAGGGGAGGTATTAGGTAAGTATCACCCACATGGTGATGCATCTGTATATTTTACCATGGTTCGTATGGCTCAGGATTGGAGCTTACGTTACCCAATGGTTGATGGACAAGGAAACTTTGGTCACATTGATGGTGACTCTCCGGCTGCAATGCGTTATACTGAAGCACGTTTTTCGAAAATTGCTGAAGAAATGCTTGCCGATATCAATAAAGATACTGTAGATTTTCAGTTAAACTTTGATGATACCTTGCAAGAACCGACCGTTTTACCTGCAAAAATCCCTAACTTATTGGTTAACGGATCTTCTGGTATTGCAGTAGGTATGGCCACCAACATGGCACCTCACAATTTAACCGAGGTAATTGATGGTGTAGTAGGTTATATCGATAACAGAGATATTACTATTGAGGAATTAATGAAGTTTGTAAAAGCTCCGGATTTCCCTACAGGTGGTATTATTTATGGCTATACTGGTGTAAAAGAAGCTTTCGAAACCGGCCGTGGCCGTATTGTAATGCGTGCAAAAGCCGAAATCGAGAGCATTAAAGACCGTGAAGTGATCATTGTTACTGAAATTCCTTACCAGGTTAACAAAGCACAAATGATTGAGCGTACTGCTGAATTGGTTGGCGAGAAAAAACTGGAAGGTATTTCGAACATTAAAGATGAATCGAACAAAGATGGTATCCGTATCGTTTACGAAATTAAACGTGATGCAAATGCATCTATCGTTTTAAACAACCTATATAAGTATACTGCATTACAAACTTCGTTCAGTGTAAATAATATTGCATTGGTAAAAGGCCGTCCACAAATGTTAAATCTTAAAGATTTAATTGTGCATTTTGTGGATCACCGCCATGATGTGGTTGTTCGCCGTACCCGTTACGAATTGTCAGAAGCCGAAAAACGTGCACATATTTTAGAAGGTTATTTAATTGCTTTAGATCATTTAGATGAAGTAATTAAACTGATCCGTGCTTCCGAAACCCCTGAAGATGCCCGTTTAGGCTTGATGGAAAAATTCGGACTGAGCGATATTCAGGCACGTGCGATTTTGGACATGACGCTTCGTCGTTTAACAGGACTAGAGCGTGATAAGATTAAAGAAGAGTATGCAGAGTTAATGAAAACCATCGAGCATTTAAAATCTATCTTAGCAGATGAGGGTTTGCGTATGCAGATTATTAAAGATGAGTTAGCAGAAATCCGTCAGAAATTTGGTGATGAGCGTAGAACAACTATCGTTCACTCAGCCGAAGATATGAGTATGGAAGATTTCATCGATGATGAAGAAGTGGTTATCACCATCTCTCACGAAGGTTACGTAAAACGTACTCCAGCAACGGAATTCAGAGCACAGGGTAGAGGGGGAAAAGGATCTAAAGGCAGTACTTCAAGAAATGAAGATTTTATTGAGCACATGCTCGTGGCCACAAACCACAACTATATGCTGTTCTTTACTGAAGCCGGAAGATGTTTCTGGTTGAGGGTTTATGAAATCCCGGAAGGTTCACGAACCAGTAAAGGAAGAGCGATCCAGAATATCATCAATATTCCGAAAGAGGAAAAAATTAAAGCTTACATTAAGGTTAAGAACCTAAAAGATCAGGAATATTTAGAGAACAATTTCATCATTATGTGTACTAAAAAAGGTACCATTAAGAAAACTTCTCTTGAAGCGTATTCACGTCCACGTGTAAATGGTATTAATGCTATCAATATTAATGATGGTGATGTATTATTGGAAGCTTGTTTAACTAACGGACAAAGCGAAATAGTGATGGCATTGCGTTCTGGTAGAGCAATCCGTTTCAACGAAAGTACGGTTCGCCCTATGGGTAGAACTGCTACCGGCGTACGTGGTGTTAGGCTGGCACACGATCAGGATGAAGTTGTTGGCATGATTGCTGTAAACAATCCTGAAGTTACGGTGTTAGTAGTATCAGAAAAGGGATACGGTAAACGTACCGATATTGAAGACTACCGTGTAACTAACCGTGGTGGTAAAGGGGTAAAAACAATTAATGTTACTGAAAAAACGGGACAATTAGTTTCTATAAAAGACGTTACAGATAGCGAAGATTTGATGATCATTAACCGTTCAGGTATTGTAATCAGAATTCCGGTATCAGCATTGAGGGTAATGGGCCGTGCCACACAAGGGGTTCGTTTAATCTCATTAAAAGGTGATGACGAAATTGCATCGGTTACTAAAATTGATCACGAAGAGGATGAAGAAGAAACAGTAGATTTAACAGATGTTGTAGTTACAGACGGTGAAGAAGTAGAAGCAGATCCTACTCCTGAAGCTGATGATACTGAAGAAGAGGCTGATTCTGATAACGAAACGGAAGAAGAAAATTAACTAAAAATTAGATTAGAATAAAAATTATGAAAAGAGTATTTCTAAGTATAGTTCTAGCAGGTGCGGTAAGCTCTGCATTTGCTCAGAAAAGTGAAGTAACCGCGGCAAAAAACGACTGGGGTTTATTCCAGTTAACTTCTTCAAGCGCATCGACTCCATTGGCTAAAAAACTGGAGTCGTTAGCAAAAGGATTAGCTCATACAGATAAAGCTATTGCTGATGAAAAATCTAAAGTGATGCCTGAAGCGTGGTCTTATCGTGCTTTATTTGCTTCTTCTGCAGCAATTTTAGATTCAGTAAGCACTGCAAATGCCGATGCAAATTTGAAAATTGCTCAAGATGCAGTTGTTGAAGCGAAAAAGTTAGATACAAAAGGAAGTGAAAAAGATAATATTAGTTTAGCTGAAACCAATATTAGCAACGCAGTTAGAAATGGTGGCGTAATTGCTTACAATAAGAAAGATTACAAAACTGCCTACTCCAAATTTGTGGCAGCAACAGTAATCAATCCAAATGATACCGCCATGTATCTAAATGCAGGTATTGCGGCCAGACTTAATGAAGATTATCCGAATATGATTACCCAATTCAAAAAAGTAATCTCTTTAAATTCTCCACAGTCTAAAGATTTGTATAATGAGATTATCACAACTACTTTAAGTAAACAAAAGGATACAACAGCTGCTTTGGCCCTTATTAAAGAAGCGACTGCTAAATTCCCTGAAAATACAGAATGGATCAAAACTGAGACTCAGATTTATATTGATAGGGGTGATGCAGCAAAATCTGAGCAGATGTTAATGGCCTTGGCAACAAAAGAGCCTAACAATGCGAACTATCAGGTTTTATTGGGTAATATTTATTTTAGCCAGGCTTTAAAATTACAGGCCGACAGAAATAAGATTGACGCAAAAAAAGTAAAAGAATTTAACGAAGTAACAGGTAAAATGAATGCTTTATTAGATAAATCTCTTCCTTTTTACAAAAAAGCGTTAGAAGTTGATGCAAAAAATCAGGGTGCTTTAGAAACATTGAAAACAATTTATGGCTTCAGAAATGACACTAAAAATTACGAAGATGTTAAAAAACGTTTAGAGGCACTGCCTAAACAATAATTCTGATATCGATTTAAAAAAAGAGCGCTGAAATTTCGGGGCTCTTTTTTTTATGTTTATTTTTATGGTTTATTACGGTTTTACCACATTATTTATCTTATGCAGAATTGCTTTAAAATATCATTAATCGTCTTAATTTTTGTCTCTTTTAATGCTGTGGCCCAAAAATCTCAAATCCTTATTGCCAGAAATGCCGTGGGTAAACTGCAGGCATCTATAGCCAATAAAGAAGATGAGAAAAAGCAACTTGCTATTATAAACGAAGGTTTAAAGTCAATTGAGTCTGCAGAAAAAGATAATAAAACAAAAAACTGGGCCGAAACCTGGTCAATAAAATCTTACCTGACTTCATTTGCTGCATTAATCGATACTGATCCGAATAATGCCAACAAATTTTATGATAATGCAATTGAAGCTGTTACCAAAGCAAAATCACTTGATCGATATGATGACAATTCAGGCTTAATTAAAGCTTCAAACCACAACATCTTAATCAAAAAACAAGAAAAAGGCAATGAAGCTTTTTTTAATAACGATTTTAAAGAAGCATTTACAGATTTAAAAGAAGTAGGAGACAATTTCCCTGCAGACACTACTTTAGCTTTAAATACAGCTATTTGTGCATTAAATATCCAGGCTTATGATGAGGCTTTAACTTATTTTAAACGTGCGAAAGAAAACGGAATTAAAAATCCATCTGTTTTTCAGAAAATGGCACAAATGTATGTGGTTAAATCAGAAAATGAAACCGCAATTAAAACCTTGGAAGACGGACTTGTGCTTAATCCATTCAACCGTTTTTTAACCAACGATTATATCAATCTTTTACTCGATACCGAGAATTACAGCAAAGCACAGGGATTAATCGAAAATAATTTAAAAGTAGAAAAAGGAAGTAAGCTGCTATATTTTCTTTACGGTTATCTGCAGCAGCTTGGTGGAAATAATGCTACGGCTATTTTGGCTTATAACAAAGCTTTAGATACAGATCAAAATTATTTCGATGCCTTGTATCAATTGAGTTTAGCTTATATTAATACAGCCAACGAAACCCTGGGTAAAAATGAAGCAGATAAAACTGCTAAGTATAATGGATTAATTAACCATGCCCAGTTTGCTTTGCAACGTGCAAATGAAATTAATCCGAACGATAAGAAAACTGTTCAGTTACTGATCGAAATCTACACCAGAAAGAAAGCTAACGACAAAGTTCAGGAGCTTAGCCGAAAACTTCAGGAACTGTAATTGAGTTGGCGATTTGTATCAATAGGATAGTATAAGAAAATTTAACTTAACATAATATTAATTATAAGACATAATGCAGGAACAATTATATGTCTTTTAGGGTGTTTGTTTTGTCTTCACATTTAGTTTAGAACGCCATATTTTTTATATCATATTCAAGTGTAGCCCTCAAGTTCTCAAGTAGTTTGATATCAAGTTGCTCAATGGAATTTAGATAACCTCGTTCTAATGTGAATGTTGTTAAAATATCATTAATGTCTTTTACCATATTTACATCTTTATATTGAATCTCAACATCGTAACTTACAAATGAGGTTATTGGCTGACCAGAACTCGGTATGGCACCTTGAAGTTGACAGGTTTTAAATAATGTATATAAATTTGCATCTTGAGTAATAAAATACATAACTTGATCTATACATGTGTTAATTGCACTAAAATGTACCATACGCATATGGAATAAATCCCAGGCAGTACCCCAAAGTACTCTAAAAATATCATCTGGATGTTCTCCTTTTTTATCTAGAGCAATCATTTTTTTAAATCTAGAATCTCCGCCAAATATTCTGATTGCTAATTGAATCTCTGAAGCCATAGAGGCATTAAGGTGTTTATTGGACCAATGCAAGAATAACCTTAGATTTTTGATGACATTTTCCTTACTAGGATTATTCTTTTTACATAAAGAATAAATTTTCAGCACCGTGACATAGCTCATAAGCTGCAAGGGAAATAAACATTCCAACGCCCGACTATCAGTATCGTTTACTTCTACATAATAATTAAAAATTTGTTCATTTAACTTGGAAGTCTCAATAAATGGAGTATCGAATGTGTATGTAATCTTATTTACAAAATCTTGATATTTAGCGATATTTAGTTTATTCAAGCTTTCTTTGCACAACTCCATTGAGCCAAACTTTGAAGAAACTTCAATATTATATTGCTGGCAAAACAGTATCAATATTTCTACATTTGTTTTTGATTGTGTTTGTCCCTGCTTGTTTTCAAAATAACTAACTATGTCTAAACATAGATTGGCATCTAGATAAAAAAGGATTGAAGAGTTTTGATTTTCAGTACGTTGTCGTTGGATTGTATCTGAAAGTATGGTTTCACCATTATGAGTGAGTATGTAAAATGAATGTAGAGCAATCATAATTTCAATTATAACAATTAATTAAATATAACACAACACACAATGTAATAGATTGTATGAAGCAGTATAATAAAACAATAATGCTTAAGAATTTGTACTAATAACCATGTACGACCACTATAGCTTCGAAGATGCAGCCGCTTATCAGATTGAATTAGCCAAACAGTTAAAATTCCAACCGCTTGGTGAAATTAAAACCATTACTGGTGCAGATATTTCTTTTAATAAAAACAGCACAACGATGTATGCAGGAATGGTAATCTTAAGTTATCCTGAAATGGTTTTAAAATCATTCGCCTTAGAAACTTACGAAACGAGTTTTCCGTATAAAGCAGGATTTTTAGGTTTTAAAGAAATTCCGGCATTATTAAAAGTTTGGGCATTGATTGCAGATAAACCAGATGTTGTCGTGTTGGATGGAAATGGAATTTTGCATCCACGGCGCATGGGCGTTGCTTCGCATTTTGGAATTCTTGCTAACCAAGCTACAATTGGTTGTGCTAAAAGCCTTTTATATGGTAAAAATCATCAGCCGGCAAATGTTAAATATAACACTGCAGAAATTAAAAATAATGCAGGCGAAATGCTTGGCTTTGCACTGAGAACAAAAATCAATTGCGAATCTGTTTACGTTTCAGCTGGGCATTTAATTACGCAAGAAAAAAGCCTTGATGTCATTAAAAAATGCGTTGGAAATTACCGGATCCCAGAACCAACACGTATGGCGCACAACATTGTAAATGATTTTAGGATTGGAAAGCTAAAAGCAGGTTTTCATGAGGTGTCGCCCCCATTAACTTTGTTTTAAAGATTAAACCCAAAATTAATTCAAGCTGCAACCCTCTAAATTACCGTCCCAATTTTCTTTTTCATTGGTTACAATTTCCAGAAAATCTATTTTACCGTTGGTAACGTCCAGGCAATAAGTTAATTCATTTTTCAGGTTCGGAGCTGTTAGTTTTGGTTCGGCACTGAGTAAACCGTTTTCAAATTCTTCTTCTTTAAATTGCTTTAAGTAAACAAAATTTATAAACAGACCAGTATCGGTTTTTTTAGCATTTTCGACCATTATAAAATCTAAATGCTCAGACAGGTAGTTGAATTTTTCTAAATTATCCTGTATGATCGCTTTCAGCAGCTGAAGTTCAAAATCTTTTAATTCAGTCATTTAGATCCAGTTAATTCCTTTTTTAAGTAGTTGTTGGGTTTTGTATTCATCTGAATTAATTTCTGGTTGAACATTATAACCCCAGTTTGCCTGTGGTGGCAAACTCATTAAAATAGATTCTATTCTTCCGTTAGTTTCTAAGCCAAATTTCGTCCCTGAATCGTAGACTAAATTAAACTCTACATAGCGGCTACGGCGCTGATATTGCCATTGTTTCTGTGCTTCGGTAAATTCTTTATCGCGGTGACGGTCAATTAATTCTGTATAAATTGGTAAAAATGTTTCGCCAATATTAATGGAAAAATCTAAAATCTCCTCCCACGATAAATTGGTATTTTCAGGTTTTAGCCGATCGTAAAAGATACCGCCAATACCACGGGTTTCTTCACGGTGTTTAATAAAGAAATAATCATCGGCATGTGTTTTAAATTTTGGATAAAATTCAGCGCTGAAATCGTCGCAAGCCTGTTTTAGCTTATGGTGAAAAAAACGGGCATCGTTTTCGAACACGTAATGTGGCGTTAAATCGATACCACCACCAAACCAACGTGTTTGTTCGTTCAGTTCAAAGTAGCGGATATTCATATGGATAATCGGAACCAGCGGATGATTTGGGTGAATCACTATTGAAACGCCAGTGGCAAAAAAATCATCTTCGGTTACATTAAAGGCTTTTTTTATTGCTTCAGGCAGCTTGCCGTGCACTGCAGAGAAATTTACCCCCCCCTTTTCAATAATTGCACTATTTTGCATAATCCGGGTACGTCCGCCTCCCCCACCGTCTCGCTCCCAGAGCTCTTCTTCAAATTTCCCTTTGCCATCGGCAATTTCCAATCCTCTGCAAATTTCATCCTGTATTTGCTTATACCGTGCTGCTACTTCTTCTTTAAACATGATGACTTTTTCTATTTCCATACAAATTTAAAGGTATTCAAGCAGCTATATTGATTTATGTTTAGATAGTACATTTTATTGACATTGTCTCTTAGTTGAGAGTTATTTGTCATAAGTAGGAAGATTATTACTCTTCTAAATAATCCAAATCTTTGTTAAAACTTTCTTTTAACTGGCTCAAACCGAACATTGCAATCAGGGTTAAGATTCCCATTACTAAATAACCTGCAGTAATTAATCCGTATCTATGGGTTAAGAACTCGAATAAAAATGTAATAGGGATTAGTGCACCCCGAACAAAATTTGGAGCGGTTGTAGTTACAGTAGCCCTTATGTTGGTTCCAAATTGTTCTGATGCAATAGTAACAAAGGTGGCCCAATAACCTACAGAGAAGCCCATAAATAAGCAAATCCAAATAAAATTACCACCCGTTAAGCCGAAACTGGTTAGATAAACAACCACACTCGCCACAGAAAGTAAGTGAAAGATAAAGACTGTTTTTTTTCGCGATTTTAATACCTGAGAAAGTAAACCTGTAACCACATCCCCTATGGCAATTCCAAAATAGGTAAACATAATTCCAGTACCTGCTTTTAGTGGTTCTGTTGCGCCTAAAGCTTTGCCAAATTCTGGCGCTAAAGTAACCAGGATTCCTACCACAAACCATAATGGAATACCGATTAAGATACAATAGAGATATTTAGAAAAACGTTTCCAGTTGTTAAACAACATAAAAATATTTCCTTTTGATACTTCAGTTTGGTTAGCTGCATGTTTAAACATGCCCGATTCAAATGTACCTACACGCAATAAAAGCAAAACTAAACCCATGCCACCACCTACAAAGTAAGAGGTTTGCCAGGTAAATTCAGCTGCTACAGTTGCCGCAACAGCTGCACCCAGTAAACCAACAGCACCTACAATCATGGTTCCATAACCACGCTTTTCTTTATCCATGGTTTCTGCAACCAAAGTGATTCCTGCACCAAGCTCTCCGGCTAAACCAATGCCGGCAATAAACCTGATGATGGCATAACTATTAACCGATGTAACAAAACCATTCGCAATATTGGCCAGTGAATATAAAAGGATTGAACCAAAAAGAACTTTTATCCTTCCTAGTTTATCGCCGAGTACACCCCATAAAATTCCACCTAAAAGTAAGCCGAACATTTGAGAATTAATGATCAGGAAACCATCAGATTGCATGTCGGCCTGCGAAACACCGATTTCAGTTAAACTTTGAACACGAACAACAGAGAATAGAACAAGATCGTAAATGTCGACGAAATAGCCCAGGGCAGCTACAATGACTAAGAAAATTACATTACGGTTGTTTGCTTTTGCTTGAAGATCCATTTAATTATTTGGTTTAAGCACTGAAAGTACGCAATAACACAAATATTTAAAATAGATTTTTAAAATAAAAGCCACTCTGGTTTTAGAGTGGCTTTTAGCTCCTACATTGGAGGATTTTTTTTCGTTGTATCAGGTGGCGTTTTGGTGGTGTCAGGCACTTTTTTAGATGTTGTGTCTGGCGTCGTTTTAGTAGTATCCATCACTTTTGTAGAATCCGTCGTAGTACTGTCTGAAGAACCAGCCATATTTTTAGACGAATTGCATGCTGATGTGGCTATCATAAGAGAACCCGCAAAAGCAAGACTTAAGATTATTTTTTTCATAGTTTTTTATTGTTATCTATCAAAGTTAACAACCTTATAATCATTTGGTTTTATTTTTTTTTACTTCATAGTGGTTATTATATACCTATTGTATTGATTATTAACGAATTGTAAACATAAAATAAAGGAGTTATCTATGGTGAATTTTTAATTTATTTAGTAAGTCCGGTGATACATTTCAGCATATACCCCATAACCATCTACCAATACACCCTTTAAATTTCCAACATTTGAAGAAATAGCGTAAACAACGAGCTATCCGCCGGATCGTCTAAATTGAGGCAACGACTATCTAAATCTGTTAAAGCATCTATAATGGCATCATAAACATGCATAGTTCTAAATTATGGAAATATTACTAAAACAAGATCTGCAAAACTTTAAAAGGTGATAAAACTTTCTGATATTAGTAAGTATGATTATTTCTCAAAATACCCTTAAATGGGTAATGCGTTTTTACCCACCCCTATTTTTTCAACGCATTTGGGTTCAAAGATTTGAAAATGAATTTAGAAGCTGTACGGTTAAGCTTAGCAAGAGTTTTCTGAATAAAAATTATAACGGCTCTATTTTTGGAGGTACTATTTATGCAGCTACAGACCCGTTTTATGCCTTGTTATTTGATCAGTTGATGCAGCGCCGTGGCTTTAAAGTCCGGGTATGGTTAAAGAGTGCCTCTATACAATATTTAAAGCCTGGTCGTTCTACCTTATATTTTACCATAACCGTAACTGATGAAATGCTGAATGAAGCTGAGCATGCATTAAAAACCGTTGGGAAGTTTGTAAAAGCCTACCCAATGGATATTACCAATAAGGACGGTGAACTATGCGCCACTGTGATGAATGAAGTATATATCCGAAACCTGCATCAGGGAGAAACCCCTAGAGTTGCTTACTAATTTTTTAGATTATGCCGAGTATTAAGAGTTTAATTTTGCAGGGCGAAGGCGTTATGCTCGATTTTAAGAAAACCATTACCAATACCGAGAAAATTGCCAAGAGCCTGGTTGCTTTTGCCAATAACAAGGGCGGTAAACTATTGATTGGTGTAGCTGATGATGGATCTATTAAGGGAGTAAAATCTGAAGAAGAAGAGAAATACATGATCTTAACTTCTGCGCATCAGTTCTGCAAACCGGCAATTGAGCCTTACTTCGAAGAAATTTACGTTGATGATAAATTGGTATTGGTAGTTAATATTCCTGAAAGTGACACTAAGCCTCATTATGCACTTGATGATCAAAAAAAATGGTGGGCCTATATCCGTATAGATGATAAAAGCGTTCTAGCTAGTCGCATTATTCTTGAAGTGTTGAAACAGGAATATAAAAACAATGGTATACTCATCTCTTATTCTGAAAATGAAAAAAAGCTGCTCGAATACCTGGAACAGAACGGAAAGATTACGCTGAAAGAGTTTAGTAAGCTGTTGCGTAGTTCTTATCGTAAGGCGCAGAAAGTACTGGTTAATTTAATTTTAACCAATGTAATCAAATCGCATACTTCAGAAAAAGAAGAATACTTCACTGCAGTGAGGTAGCAAGTATCCCTAAAATATATTAAATGACACCTCTAAAATCATTATTCTTTTTTGTTATTGTTTTCTGTTCCTTAACGGTAAAGTCGCAAAATTATCAGGATTCTGTGCGCCTTAAGCTTCAAGATTATCTTGATCAAAACAATATACCAGGCTTTTCAGTAGCCATTTTAAATAGAGACAAAATCGTTTTTGAAAGCGGTTTTGGCTATGCTAATGTTGCTAAAAAACAAACATATACGCCACAAACAATTCAAAATATTGGTTCGGTTAGCAAAACATTTATCGCCGTATCGCTCATGAAAGCTATAGAGCAGGGTTATTTTGATCTGGAGACAGATATTAATACTATTCTCCCGTTTAAAGTCGTAAATCCTTACTTCCCTGATGAAGTTATTAAAGTTAAACATTTAACTACGCATACCTCAGGGATTTTGGATGATCAGGAAATATACAACCGGTCGTATCGTTTTGAGGGGCCAAAAGTTCAAAATGAGCCGTTAATGAAAATAATGAAGGAAAACCATTATACTGCTGATCTAAATGACACGACCTTAATCACCTTTTTGAAGGCTTATTTAACCCCTCAGGGCGCATTATACAAAAAAGAGAATTTCAGCAATTCGAAACCCGGCAAACGGGCTTCATACAGTAATATTGGTTCGGCACTTGCAGCTTACCTTATTGAGGTGAAATCCGGTATGTCTTTCGCCGATTTTACGCAGCAATATATTTTTAAGCCACTGCATATGAAAAATACAAATTGGTTTAAATCGAAACAAAATGCTGAAAAACAGGCAGTTCCTTATTTAACAAAAGATATCGCATTGCCTTTCTATCACCTGACTACTTACCCTGATGGAGGATTAAGAACTTCAGTTGTCGAGCTGTCGTTATATGTACAGGAGATGATGAAAATGCTTAATAATAACGCTGGTTTGATTAAGAGCGCATCTGCAATTGAAATGTTTAAACCGGTGTTTACACCTCAAAGCGTACCTGAGAATATGAGTTTGCAGACAAGAAACAAGGGCGTTTTCTGGAATATTTACAACGATGGGTATATTGGGCATGATGGAGATGACCCAGGTGCAAGTGCTAATATACTCTTCAATAAAACAACAGGTATTATCTTTATGAGCAATATTTACATTGCCGACAGAAGTAAAATCCTTTCAATCCTTAAAAAGTATGCTCCTTTGCTGGCAGCTTCTCCAAAATAGATTTCGGATATCAATTTTTGATCTGTGGGGAAACGATAAACCAAAGCATAAATTTGTTTATAATGCCGCTGGCTTTGATAATTCGGCGAAACAGGATGCCCTCCTTTTGTAAACCGAACATTAACTTTTCTACATCCCTATTTTTTGAGGTTTAAAAATCCGACCTTTGTAAACCTATGTTTTCTAAAATTTACACCAGGTATAAACCCTATTATAAAGAAAATCTTCATTTGGCGTTGCCAATTGTAGGTTCTCAGGTTGGTCACACTTTGGTACATATGGCCGATAGTATTATTGTTGGTCATTTTACTGATACCATTCAATTGGCTGCTGTTTCGTTGGTGAACAGCATATTTATGCTTATTCTGGTGATTGGATTAGGGATCTCCTATGGTTTAACGCCCCTTATTGCACAAGAAAACGGTCGTCAGAATTATGATGAATGCGGAAAACTTTTATCAAACAGTTTAATTATTAATATCTGTGTGGGTATATTTTTATACGTACTCGTTCAATTGGGAATATTTTTCGTGATCGATCACCTGGAACAGACGCCTGAAGTAGTACGTTATGCAAAACCCTATTTAAACCTGTTATCTGTTTCGATTATCCCTTTATTGATTTTTCAGACTTTTAAGCAGTTTGCTGAAGGTTTAGGATTTACCAAACAAGCCATGTTTGTTTCCATTTGGGGAAACGCCATTAATATTATTTTAGGGATCATTTTCGTGAAAGGAATGTTCGGCATTAAATCGATGGGTGTTAGTGGTGTGGGTTTAAGTACATTAATCGACAGGATTTTAATGGCAACTGTGATGTGCTTTTATGTGTTGCGTTCTCAACATTTTAAAAAATACCTGATCAGTTTTAAAGCAACATTTTTTGATAAAATAAGAGCGATTAAGATTGCCAAAATTGGAATGCCTGTTGCGATGCAATATTCATTCGAAATCAGTGCCTTTAGTGGTGCCGCAGTGCTTATAGGCACTATCGGTGCAGTAGAACAAGCAGCACATCAAATTGCGATTAGTTTAGCCGCAATGACCTATATGATTGCAAGTGGTGTAGCCTCGGCAGCTACCATTAAAACAGGAAATAATTTTGGCAAGAATAATTTCGACGATTTACGTAAATCTGCAATTGCCAGTTATCATGTTATTCTGCTATTTATGTGTTGCACAGCCGTTATTTTTATTCTGGCCAATAACATCATGCCTTTTATTTATACCGAAGATACGGCTGTTATTCCCATTGCCGCCCAATTGTTGATCATTGCTGGTTTTTTTCAGCTCTTTGATGGTACACAGGTGGTTGGTTTAGGTGTTTTACGTGGTGTTGGCGATGTTAATATCCCAACTTTTATAACTTTTCTGGCCTACTGGGTAGTTGGGATTCCCATTGGTTATGTATTGGGGTTTCATTTTAACTTAGGCGTTAATGGCATCTGGTATGGATTAACCTTAGGACTTTTAACAGCCTCTATCCTATTATTCATGCGTTTTCAGAATAAAACGAGGGCTTTGAAAGCCGGATAATTTTATCCTAAAAGTTGCGTCACCCTGAATTTATTTCAGGGTCTTTCATGCTAGGAAGTAGATCTCTCCATTACGCTGCGCTTCAGTCGAGATGACGATTTTCTATTAGATTCATATCAATAGTTTGAAAAAAGATACATTAATTAATTTTACTGAACAAACGATCATCCAGGCTTAATAGCATTAAATTAATGTGCGTTGTCAAAGTCATACAGATTCTTCGCTGTGCTCAGAACGACAGCTGCTGTTATTTACCCCCAACATTAACCACGACACCAATGGTGAAGATAGAATTACCTGCTGACATGTATTTACGGTTCTTTAAGCCGATATTACTGCTGGTGGTATATTGTAGCTGAAAAGTTTTACTGAGCGCCATACGCGTAAAAAATACCGGCTCAAAAAAGATGTTGTCTTCTTTTGGTTGAACAACACCATTTAAAAAGAACCTATCCATTTTAATATGGCTAATTCTTAATGCTGTACCGTAGTTAATTGGGAAATCGGTTCCGAATAAACGCAGGTTGTTTTTCTTTTTCGAACTATAATTTACCTGTAAAAATGTTTTCCGGTAATCTACTTCCTGCAATTCGGAGCTGATGAGGATATCATTTTTATAATCGCGGAAAGTGATATCGCTCCAACCCTTTCCTACACCTGCATAAATTTCTATAATCCGATTGTTGTCTGGGCCAAAAGTGTCGAAATATCCTCCGCCAATCTCAATAAGTTTGTGTCCGAAATCTTTGCTTTTTCTTTCACTATTCATTCTAGAACCGCTAAAAAGCACACCAATATGATCGGAAACGGCATAAGCACCATTAACACTGGCATTGCCTTTTAAAGAGATATGTGCACCGCCACTAAATTCGCCCTGTTTACTTAACATAGGGGTATTTGGAACGTTTGGCATATAAACAGAAGAACAACTGGCTGCGAAAAGCGCTAAAACTGGGAGTGTAAAACGTAAGTATTTAATCATAGATGTTATATAAACAGATTTTGATGGCAAAAATTGTGTTAAGGTTCCATTTTCATAAAATCCATCACTCTTTTAAATTCATCGTGTAAACCGGCTTTCAAATGAATTCTTTCTTTTGTAACGGGATGGGCGAATGCTAACTCAGAAGCATGGAGCAACATGGTTGTCATATCCCATTGCGCTTTAAAAAATTTGTTTTGTTTGTTGCAGCCATGTGTCCTATCGCCAATAATTGGATGTAGTATATGGCTAAAGTGTCTTCTTAATTGATGCATCCTCCCGGTTTTAGGTGTGGCCTCTACCAATGAATACCGTGAGGTTGGGTGTTTACCGAAAGCAACTGCCACCTCAGCCTTTTGAAGTGTTCTAAATGAGGTAAAAGCATCCTGCATCGTTCCGTTTTCTTTGGCTAATGGATAATCGATATCCATGGCATCGGGTGTGAAACCGCGAAGAATAGCTAAGTATTTTTTATCAGTTTCAGCATTCATAAATTGCTGGTGCATAGCAATTTCAGATGGCTTATCAAAAGCAAATAATAAGACTCCGCTGGTTTTCCTGTCTAACCTGTGTACCGGACTAACATGCTTGCCCACCTGATCTCTGAGTAACTGAAGCGCAAACTCTGTGGCATCTCTTGCAATAGAAGATTGATGTACCAATAGCCCATGGGGTTTGTTAATTGCAATTAGATTTTCATCCTGATAAATAATCTCCAACATATTGCCGCGAAGATAAGGATATTATGGTTTTTAAGATGCTTTTGAGATATTTTAGTACTAGTCCCGTCACCATGAATTTATTTCAGGGTCTTAATAGCAGGAAGATACTGATCCCGAAGCTTCGGGACAGCATGACGATTGCTTGAGGCAAACGAGATACAAACAATCACTATGATTTAGGTATGAATTGAATCAGGTAAATAAATCAAAAGCCAGTCGGTAAGTATTGCAGTGTGCATCTACAATATCTCTGATATCGGTGGAGTAACCACCGCCCATACTCACCTGCACCGGTAAATTTTTATCTTTACAGGCCTGCAGCACTATTCTATCACGTTCTTTACACGCGGCTTTGCTTAGGGCCAGCTTACCAAGCTTATCAGTAGAAAGTACATCTACTCCTGATAGATAAAATACGAAATCAGGTTTGGCCCTTTCAAATGCCCTTTTTAAATTTACGTTTAAGGATGATAGATATTCCTCATCCTGTACGCCATCATCTAATGGAACATCCAGGCTTGAAATTTCTTTTCTGAAAGGGAAATTTTTATCGCCATGCATTGAAAAAGTGAATACCCTTGGCTCTTTTTGAAAGATTTCTGCAGTGCCATTTCCCTGGTGCACATCTAAATCGATTATTAAGATCCGTTTAGATAAGATTTTATTTAACAGGTAATTAGCAGCAACAGCCTGGTCGTTTAATAAGCAAAAGCCTTCGCCCCAATTGCTGCCCGCATGATGTATACCTCCCGCAACATTAAAAGCAATTCCATTGCTTATTGCGAAGTTAGCTCCATCGATGGTACCTTGTGTAATCCTCAGTTCGCGTTCTAAAAGCTGTGCGTTTAAGGGGAAACCTATCCGCCTTTGATCTTTCGCTGAAAGTGTTAAATCCCTAAGCTGTTCCCAATATTTTTTTTCGTGTGTCAAGAGAATAATGTCTTCCGAAACTGGTTCCGGACTAAACAAATTCTGCTGCATTATGGTTCCTTCATGCAAAAGTTGTTCAGGTATCAACTCATACTTCAGCATCGGAAAACGGTGCCCTGCTGGTAAAGGATGTGCATAAAGCGGATGCCAGGCAATCTTAATCATTAGCCTAAAATCTCCTCTACATGTTTTTCTATATTAGTGCATATCTGATCTACAGGCAGGTCGTTTGCGTCTTCCCCGAATGGGTTCTCTATTTCTTCAGCTATCAGCTCTAAACTCGCTAATACATAGAGGATAAAGGGAACAATTGGCACCACGAAATAACCCAGACTAAATACCCATCCAATAGGTAAAGTGATTACGTAGATGAAGATAAATTTCTTAATAAAGGCACTGTAAGAATATGGGATTGGTGTATTTTTGATACGCTCGCAAGCACCGCAAATATCGGTAAATTGATTAAAATCTCCAGAAAGCACAATAAATTGCTCCTGTGAGATCGCACTCCTTTCGAGTAATTCGTATAACCTGTTAATTAAACTTCCTGCAATCTGGTTTGGCACGTGTTTACCTTCTTCAACCTCGATTAAAAGACTGTTTTTGCCAAAATACATCCTTTCGCGTAAATGTTCCTTTAAGGCAAAAGCATATTTAGGAATGCCGTATTCGAAAAAGCGGACATCTTCTTCTGTTAATTTAAGGGCTTTGATCTTCATGGCCAGGTTTCGGCTCACATTGGTTAATGACCCCAGCATCTTTCTGCCTTCCCACCACCTGTCATATGCTGTATTTGTTCTAAAAACCAATAACATCGATAATACAAAGCCCAATAAACTGTGCATCATGCCGATATTGGTTACATAACTGCTCTTAGAAAGCTGGAAGAAATTCAATTCAGCAAAAGCAACCAGGCCCGAAAAAATAGCTACAGCCAGCATTAAGGGCCACAGTTTTCGGAAGGTGTCGCTTTTGTGGATGTGAAAAATGAAGGTACTCCAATCTTTAGGGTTGTAATTAATCATTTCTTAATTTTTTATTTGATGAGCATTTGTTAGTAAAACGTCTTTACTTACTTTTAAAAGTGCCTGTCCAGCCAAATAAACATCCTCGAAAGAATTGTAAAGTGGAACGGCGCTTAAGCGAATTACATCAGGTTCGCGCCAGTCGCCCAGTACGTGGCAGGCCATCAAACCATCAAAAATCTGTTTGCCATTTCGTTGCGCAATGATGGATAATTGTGCGCCTCTATCTTTAGCTATCTTAGGTGTGATGATTGTATACTGCTCTACTCCCAGTTCTTTATTTACTTCATTTATAATAAATTCCAGATAAGCAGTTAAAGTAATACTTTTATTTCTAAGCGGTTCGATAAAGCCGGCCTGTTCGAAAATCTGCAGTGATGCATGGTATAAAGCCATAGGCATTACCTGTGTGCAGCTTACCTGCCAACCGTCTGCACCAGCTTCAGGAATAAAGCCTTTTTCCATTTTAAAACGTTTACTTTCCTGATAGCCCCACCATCCGGCGAAGCGATTCAATTCGGTATTACTGAAATGTTTTTCATGAACAAAGATTCCGCTTATTCCTCCCGGACCTGAATTTTGATATTTGTACGAGCACCAGCACGCAAAATCTATATCCCAATCGTGAAGCTTTACAGGAACATTACCTGCAGCATGTGCTAAATCCCATCCTACAATTGCCCCAATTTCATGCCCAGCTTTGGTGATGGTTTCCATATCATACCACTGCCCTGTATAATAATTGATTCCTCCGAACAACACTAATGCGATTTCATTGGCATTTTCTTTGATCTGAGCTATAATATCTTCAGTGCGAAGTATCTCTTCACCATTCCTAGGAAAAACTTCTATAATCGCTTCTTTTGGATCGAAACCATGAAATCTCACCTGGCTTTCTATTGCGTATTGATCGGATGGGAATGCGCCGCCTTCCATAATAATTTTAAAGCGTTTGCCTTTGGGCTGATAGAAGCTAACCATTAACAAATGGAGATTCACGGTTAAGGTATTCATTGGGCAAACCTCTGATGGTAATGCACCAACAATAGGTGCCATTAACTTTTTAAGCGCTTTATGGTAGAACATCCAGGGCTCATTCCCATCAAACCAACCTTCTACGGCGTAATTGGCCCAATTATCAAGCTGACCTTTCATAACTTCACTTGCAGCTTTAGGTTGAAGCCCTAATGAATTACCACACAGGTATATAAATTCTTTATTATTGTGATTTGGAAATAAAAACTGTGACCTAAAATGGCGGAGCTGATCAGCTTCATCAAGTGACTTAGCAAAGGATAGGGTGTTTTCGAAATTCATTGCGCCAATATTACAAAAAAAGCAGGTATTGTTTCCAATCCTGCTTTTCGATTCTTTCAGATTATTAAAATTTAATCGTATCGTGCTTACCCAGGTCGGGTGCATCTCCGGTAACAACCGCTTTTAACATACTAAATAAGACCACTATTTTTGATGATGAAGCATCCCAGTATTCAGCTTCTTCAGGAGTAACTTTTATCAGAATTAATCTTGGATCTTCTATTCCATCGGGAAACCAGGCCTTAATAAATGGAGAAAAATAAGCTTCTTTACGTACTTTATCATCTACCAGTTCGGCCTTACCCTTTACCGTTAAATAAGTGTTTTTTGATGGATCGCTATAAGCAAGCAGTACATTGTTTTCTTTTGAGATTTCCTTTGATTTAAGTGAGTATTCGTTGGTATAAAACCATAAGCTGCCATCATCTTCAATTTTTGCTGTACCCATTGGTCTGCTTCCTAATTCGTCTGCTGAAGAAAATGTGGTAAACATACAGGTGCGTACGCTTTCTGCCATTTCTTTCAGGATTGCTATGTTTTTCTCGTTTTTCATCTTTTAATTATTTAAAAGAAAAACAGGAAGTTCGCTAAAAGGTTTCTGTTAATTTAAACCTTATTTGGTTTACTTACATATTTGTTGCCTTTTACAAAGAACCGCCAAGGTAATAAAGCATGCTCTTTGGCATATGCAATGCCCACCCGGGGCGTAGCTGCAATATCTTCGTTTTGATACCGGATAGCATGGTCTTCGATCCAGATTTCATCACCGGTAAGATTTTTAGCGTTAAAAGCTCTATCTATCCCTAGTGCTTTTGCTGCAGAACCCGGACCAGCCGAAATAGCTCCTTTTGTATGTGGCATATTTCTTCTTTGCTCGATAATATCAATCCCAATCAAAGGCTCGATGCCCCTAATTAAAACAGCGTGAGGATCGTCTTCTTTTGAACTCACAATATTGAAGAGGTTATGCATGCCGTAACAGAGATATACATAAGCAACACCCCCACTACCATACATGGTTTCTGTTCGGTTGGTTCTGCGGCCACCATAAGCATGCGAAGCTTTATCCTTTATGCCAAAATAAGCTTCGGTCTCGACGATGATTCCTGCAGTGATTTCGTTATCGATTTTGGTGTACAGTATCTTACCCAGCAAATCTTTAGCTAGGCTAACCACATCTTCATTCAGGTAATATTCTTCTTTTAACTTCAATGTATTTACATTAACTATCTATTTAATAAAATTGATATAACTTGCTCTAAATAAGATTTATCTGTTTCATCAAATTTATTTAGAACTTCGCTGTCAACATCTAAAACCCCAATCACTTCCCCCTTCACAATCAAGGGTAAAACAATTTCTGATTTGGAAGCAGATGCACAGGCAATGTGGCCAGGAAATTCTTCAACGTCAGGAACGATAATGGTTTCTGCTTGTTGCCAGGATGCCCCGCATACTCCTTTCCCTTTTTTAATCCGCGTACAGGCTACCGGGCCCTGAAATGGACCTAGCACCAATTCGTCCTCTTTAATCAGGTAAAACCCTACCCAGAACCAGTTAAACTGTTCTTTAAGTGCTGCTGAAACATTGGCGAGGTTTGCAATAAAATCTGTTTCGCCGTAAAGCAAGGCATCTATCTGAGGGATGATCGATTGATATTGTTCTTCCTTTGATGTATTTCTGGTAATGGTTAAATCTTCTGCCATTTTAAATGTTCTATAATCAAAGTTAATTATGATTTGTGAGATCTATAGCAACAGTGATTTTTAATGACGAAAATTTGAATGATAACCTATTCTTAAAATCCTTAGTTTTGGGCATAATTAATCGTGAGTTTATGATTGTAGCCTTAACCATTACCAAATTCCGTAGCCTTACCATTCCCTTTGCTTTTATCGGGATGGCGATTTTAAGGTTGCCGCTATGGTTAAGTAAAAGCTGTAGATTTTGGAAGCTAATGGGAAGTGGAAAAGATGCCCAGGTAGATTTAGCTCCTGATTATAAGCATTGGGCGGTACTTACTATCTGGGATAACCGGAATGATTGTGACGGTTTTTATCGCGATTCTTTTGTGATGAAATGGTTTAGTTTCTTTGGAATTGAAAGTTTTACCATCTTATTAAACCCTTTATCTAGTCATGGATTATGGTCAGGAATACAGCCATTTAAAGCTGAAAAGACAAATAACATCCATGCAGGTAAGATTGCTGTAATTACCAGGGCAGCGATTAAATTTAACAGGTTAAAAGAGTTTAGGCAGAATATAAAAAGGGCGGCTGACGCCATGCGCACTGCTCCAGGTTTTATCTTATCAGCAGGTATTGGAGAAAATCCATTTTTCGATCAAGCCACCTTCTCCATCTGGACTGATGCGGATAGTATGAAAAATTATGCTTACAAATCTGTTGATCATGCTGATGTGATTAAACTTACCAGGGAGCGCGAATGGTACAGAGAAGAGTTGTTTGCCCGTTTCTCGATTGTAGATAGCTGGGGTACGCTTAATGGTACGTCTGTTGAATTGTAAATAAAAATATAAATAAATGAGAGTAGTAGCAGAACTTCCACATCCGGAATGTAAGATTACCATTTTTTTGATGAATCAAAAATATATCGTAAAGTTTGAGCAGGGTACCTTTGAGCAAAGTTATAAACTTGCTGAGCTTGATCTAAGTGGAGGTGGAGTTAATGATGTGTTCGAAATTATAGACGAAGCATTTATTCAAACAGTAATAGCCCGGTTTAAACTAATGCGTTCTGATTTTACTGCTGCATATAACAGGCATCAATATTAGCGATTTAATAATATAACTATTTGATTACCAGACATTTTATTTGCTTTTCGGAATTATATTTTGAATTTTAAGGTATTTTTAACTCCGAACATCAGGTTAAATGTTACTCTTTATTTAAGTGAATTAGCATAACTGGTTGATATATTGATTTTTAATTACATTAACAAAATATAATTTTATGTGCTCATTTTGCCAAATAAATGGGAGGTTTGGTGTTTTTCTTAACAAAGTTAATTTTTAAATCCCTGGAGATTACAGGAAGAGAAATCTTTAAATATGTTTAATTGGATACTTCAAAGATTTCTCCACTTCGGTCGAAATGACGATTTATCTTAAATCCTAAAATATCTTCATCGCATTTTACATGGCAAAAAGAATGCGCCCAGATGAATATCTGTATTCACTTGAGCGCATTTATATATTCTATTTTCATTCTTTAAAAGATCCTTCACTACTATTGGCAGATTCCTCGAATGGTCGTCATTCTCGCGCAGGCGGAAATCTTAAAGTTTATGGCATTACGATTTCCAATTTAGTTGGGAATGACGATTTCTAGAGGATTATCATCTCTTAAAAACCCTTTCTCACTAATATTTATTAATTATCCACCAGGATGACGAGACAAAGGGATTCCGTGTACTTCTTGTTTCCGTGGCTAGATTTTATTAAGAAACAACCGTATCGTGCACTACTACCCTGTACCAGTTTTTCGAGAATTTCTCTACAGCATCTAAATGCACTTTATCTTCCTGATAAGCATTATGGTCTGCAATATTGGCAAAAGTAATAGTTAGCGAATAGGTGAAAGAATTATCGGTTACAGGGCGTACAGGTGTACTTGCCGCTAAGCCGTAACTTAATGTTTTAATATATTTTATTGGTTTTAAACTTTCGAAGAAGTTAGCGAAATCTGCTATCTCAGTTTTAGTGAGTTGAGGTTTTAACCAGAACATTACAAAGTGTTGAATCTGTCCTTTATCTGCGGTTTGGGTTTCTATCATGATTCTTTTTTTTGCTAAATATATAAATCATTTTTTTGGGCACAAAAAAAGTCCCGATGTAAATCGAGACTTCTTATTATCTTCTAAAGCTTTTTAGTTTTTAGGTTGCACACGGCCAGATTTTCTGTCTTCACCTCTACCGATTAAATAACCGCCACCAGCTCCAACTAATCCGCCAATTATAGCACCTCTACCTTTTTTCTTATCGATTAAAGCACCACCAACTGCTCCTGCTGCACCACCAATAACTGCACCTTTAGCTGCATCGCTCCAACCTTTTTTCTTAGCTGTTGGTTGTGCACCACCATAAGCACTGCTAGAACCACCGCCAGAGCTTGCATAAGATCTAGATCTAGATGAGCTTGTCCTTCTGGCTGCAGCTAATTCTGCCTGGTGTTTGGCTTCTTTTTCCTGCTCTACTTTTGCAACTTCAGCCTTCTTAAAACTATCTAACCTTAAGCTATCTTTAACGGCCTTAATAGCCAATTCTTTTTCGGCCTGTTGTTGTTTTAATGCTGCTTCTTCTTTTGCCTTGTTATTACAAGCAAATAAAACTGAAGAACTTAATGCGATTACTACCAATATCTTTTTCATAACTCTTAATTTTAATATGACGCTTGTTTAGCTACCTAACCTTGCTAAACAGGT
This sequence comes from Pedobacter sp. W3I1, assembly GCF_030816015.1. NCBI lineage: Bacteria > Pseudomonadati > Bacteroidota > Sphingobacteriia > Sphingobacteriales > Sphingobacteriaceae > Pedobacter > Pedobacter sp. W3I1. Next base: position 3,122,594 of record NZ_JAUSXN010000001.1, on the reverse strand, counting down.
TTCAAATGGATGTGTGATTTAGTTAATTACCAATGCTTAAGAAAAAATGATGCCAAAATCTTTTGAATAGAAAAATTATTCCAACAAATCCATATACCAGAAGCCTGAAAGTGCTGTGGTTGAACAAGGTGAATCTTCATCTGTTGTGATTTTGCCTGGGGCATTATAAGTTCTGAATACCTTCTCTCCTGTGGTGAAATTGATTTTATTCTTGAAAATTGGTCCTTCAAATGCGAAAGTATGAAACTCACCATTTTCTCCGCAAGGATCAATATCTGGAGGTAATTGATCAATTAAATCATGGCTAATTACTTTTCCACAGAAATTTTCGAGATTTTCCTGTGTGCAAACAATGATGGTTTTATAGTTCAGATTCAAAAATTCATCGATCAAATCTTTAGTGTTTTTTTTCCAAAGCGGGAAAATAGCCTTGAGACCAATTTCGGCCAATTTGTTCTCCCGATAGCTACGTAAGTCCGCTAAAAAAATATCGCCAAAAATAGAATGGGTAATGCCCTCCTCTTTAAATTTAGAAAGATGCTTCTTCATCGTACTATCGTAGGTTTCCATATCGGGCATTTCGCCCAAGCGAATCTGATACAGTGGAATACCAATACTTTCGGCCTGTTTGACCAGCAAAGCTTCTCTAACACCATGCATTGAAACACGATTGTATTTTTCGGTAACTGTAGTAATCAGGTATCGGATTTCGATAGTAGGATCTTGTAAAACATAATGCAAAGCCAATGTACTGTCTTTACCACCACTCCAATTAAAAATGCAAATCTTTTTATCTGGCATTGGTCAGGATTTCTTTTAACACTGCAACGCCTTCTACAGCATTTTTTTCAATGCTGATTACATTTTTATAACGTTTTACATCGGGTGTTTTAGGATCAATAATGTATTTATCAACAAAGGAAGGGACAAAATCGATTAAACCTGCAGCGGGATAAACAGCTAATGATGTCCCGATGAGTACAAACAAATCGGCCTGTTTGCAGAGTTTAGCCGCTACTTCGATCATAGGTACCGCTTCGCCAAACCATACCACATGTGGACGAAGTTGAGAACCCAGCTCGCAAAGCTCGCCCATTTTAATTTCTGAACCTGCAATGGGATAGGTTAAGTTCGATTTTCTGTCAGATTGAGACCTGGTAATTACGCCATGTAGATGCGTTACTTTGGTAGAACCTGCCCTTTCATGCAAATCATCAATGTTTTGGGTAATAATCTCAACATCAAAATCTTTTTCCATTTCAGCCAGTAATTGGTGAGCCAGATTGGGTTTTGCAGCTAAAACCTGTCTTCTTCTTTCGTTATAAAACTCTTGTACCAATTCAGGGTTTCTTTCCCAGGCTTCGGGGGTAGCTACATCGTAAACATTATAGCCCTCCCATAATCCATCAGCATCCCTAAACGTTTTTAACCCACTTTCGGCACTAATTCCTGCTCCTGTTAAAACAACTAATTTCATAATTATGATTACGCAGATTTAAATGATTATACTGATTTTAGTGATTTAACAGACTGGCTGTGGCTGATGAATTTCTTGGCTATGTTTTCGCCTGCCTTAAATATCTCCGGGTGGAACATGCAGGCTAAAGCTTCTATACCTTCAACCAAAGTACCTACACTCGGTTGAGTGAACATATCAAAATCAGCAATATAAACCTGGTTGTTTTTAACGGCCTCCAGGTTTTTCCAGCCTGGTTTTGAAGTTAACAGCTCCATTTCTTCCATGCTTCTTTTCATATCAAAACCACATGGGGCAATAACTAAAACCTCTGGGTTATATTTCAGAATTTTATCCCATTGGGTTACGATAGAGTCTCCACCTGGATTAGACAACATATCAACCCCACCAGCAGCAGCAATCTGAAAAGGAATCCAATGTCCGCAATTATAGATGGGTTCGATCCACTCCATCAGCATGATCCTTTTTAACGGTGCGCGGTTTGCTCTAAGTTGATCTAAAATATGATCTGTTTTCTTTTGCAGACCTGCAAGGTAATTTAAAGCTACTTCTTCCTTTCCCAAAGCCCTGGCAATGGTAATGGCACATTCAAAAACATCCTGTAAGTTATTTGGCGATAAAGGAACAAGTGCAGGCTGTTTGCTAAGCTTCATTACAGCGGTTTCGGTACATACGGTATCGATATTACAAACCTCGCAGATATCTTGTGTAAAAACCACATCAGGCGCGATGCTTTCCAGTAGCGCATCATCTACCCAATACAAACTTTTGCCTTGTGCTTTTGATGCTGAAAAGATCCGGTCGATTTCGATACTCGAATAGTTTTTACCTTCTAATATGCATCTTACAACTTTTGGCTGATCTGCCGCCTCTTTAGGACATTCGAATGTAACCCCATGCAGGTATTCTTGCAGGCCCATATCGTAAATCATTTTTGTAGCAGCAGGTAAAAAGGAAACAACTTTCATATCTATATTTTTAAATCATCCTGAACTTGTTTTAGGATCTATTATTCTTAACGCCAGATATCCTAAGGTAAACCAGAACGTCTTATTAGATGCTGAAATAAATTCAGCATGACGAGGAGTCTAAGTTAAAAAAAATCCTCTTTTGAATCGAATCAAAAGAGGATTTCTATGTTGTTTTCAGCTATTTGGTATTATACCAAACAATGGATATCTACAACTCTTGTGTCTGCAGTTTTAATACCGGATATTTTGCTTTTAAGATTTCGAAAGCTCCGAAAAGTAATGCACCGTAAATCACTGTTCCTTCTAAGAATCTAATCTCGAATGGAATAGCATTAATTAAACAATCTATAAAACCATTAAAGTTTTGTGTATAAAGTGGATTATTATACCATGAACCAATATCACTTATAATCCAATGGATGAACACAATTACAATTGTAGATAGTAATAAGCTGGCTACATTTACTTTTTTTAATAAAAAACGACCGGCTAAAACCATTAATGCAATTGCCAGGTATGTCCAAAGTTCTTGAACTAAAAACATACCTACATACTTTTTATAAATGGTTGTATAAAGTACTAAATCGCTTAAAAACAAACTCAATAGCGGAAAAGCAAATGCTTTTAGATGATCTTTAAAATAGGCTCCTCCAAATAAAGCTACCGCTCCTATTGATGAAAAATTGGCAAACTTTAATTCATCAGAGTTGAATGTTACCAACAAACGTAAAGCCGTTATCGCCAATATCATTAACAACAAAATTAATGTACGTGGATTAAATTTTAAATGAGACATGCTATTTCTGGTTAATGTTTAAGCAAAGTTAAATTTTTATTAGCGGATATTAAAACTTACACCTGTATTAAAGTTGAAGCCAGGTGTATTGTAGCCAATAATTTCACTGTATTTTTCGTTCAGAATGTTTTTGGCATCAAAAAATATCTTTACGCGTTTCTTCGCCAATGCATACTCTGCATAAGCACTTAACAGTTTATATGATGGTAAAAGCTCATCAATAGATTTAGTGGTGAAGTAAGTATCGTAACGGTTTCCAAAATAACGGAAATTAGCGCTAATGTATAAATTACTTGTAGCCTGAGCACCTGCATTAATGCCAAAAGTATGCTTCGGTCTGCGGATTAAATAATTGGTAGTCCCTGTATTTCCTTCTACAAAAGCATAATAACCGTTAATGTTAAACACGCTAAACTTTACTGCAGGTTCTACTTCAAAGCCTTTAAATTTTTGGCTTGCCTGGTTAATGTAACCAGTAGTGTATACAATGGCATCAGTTAAATCACGTTTGAAACCTGCGATGCGTAAAGTGAAGGCCTCATCAGCAAGATTCAAGTTTACACCAGCCTCATAATTTTGAGATTTTTCTGGTTTCAGATCCAGATTGGCACCATATTGCCCAAACAACATATTCAGTGTTGGAATTTTAAATGCGGTAGATACTGTTCCAAATAATTTTACTTCTTTAATAATGTTGATGCTTGGGGTAATAGAGTAAGTATAGTTTTCTCCATATTGATCATGTTTATTGTAACGTCCACCTACTTCCAGATTAAAAATGCTTAAATCATGTAAAAACAATGATCCATAAGCGGCGAAAATATTGGTTGTTGGGCTTTTGGTATCAGTAACCAATTTCATTTTTCTGTTGTCAATACCTACCAGTAAATCTAATTTATCACCTAATTTCTGGTTGTAAAATAAATCAACCACATTCAGTTTACCAAAGTTTAAGAATTTACTTTCGAAACCTGCATAACTCGAATTTACATTGTTTGAGTTGCTCTCGTGGCTGTAATTAAGCGTTATTTTACCAGTATTGAATTTATACTCGGAATTGAAACCTGCACTAAATTGTTTTAAAACAGAATTGTTGGTCGGTAAGCCATCGCTAAATGCACCTTCATCTATTTTATAATCGCCATAGAAGTAACGTAAAAATGGGTTAACAGAGAAATTTTTGTCGAGTTTAATTCCGAAATTAGCATTTAAACCATCGGTTTTAAAGCCGTCTTTATCAAAGATGGCTGCACTTCCAACTGGTGCAACGGCTTCAGAAATCCCATCAGTTTTTAAATGCGTGTAGTTAATATTGTAAGAAAAACCTTCTACGCCACCATTTAAACCGATAGTTCCTTTGTAAGTTTCAAAGCTGCCCGCACTGGCTACACCATAAATGGTATTTCCTTTAGGTCCACCCTTTTTAGTTACGATGTTGATTACACCTGCAACAGCATCCGATCCGTAAATAGTCGACTGGCCACCTCTTAAAATCTCAATATGATCGATCTGATCGATTGAGAACAGACGTAAATCAAATGTACCACTAATACTTGAAGGGTCATTCTGGATAATCCCATCAACCAATACTAAAGTATAACCACTTCCCGATCCTCTAAAAAAGATACTTTTGTCTTTTCCCTGGTTGCTGTTTCCTCCGCTGATGATGATACCAGCCTGTTCGTTTAATAAATCCGGTAATGATTTGCCGTTACTGCGTTCGAGTACTTCGCGACTGATAATGCTGACCACTTTACCTGTTTGCGATTGTTTCTGATCGTTTTTTGTCGCAGAAATTACAACATCTTTAAGCTGTAAACTGTCTTGATTTTGAGCATTAGCCACCTGGCTAATCATTAACTGCGCTAGCCCTAGACTGGCTACAGTTAGCATTCTTTTTTTGTTCATTTGATTGTGGTTTTGCCCACAGCCAACAGATTAGGAAAGGAAATGAAAATACGAAAAACGTTATGTATCTCAATCCTAGCTTCAATCCCCGAAAGCTATGAAATTAAATGCTGAAGGCAGGTCTTCTGACTTACTCCCGGGTTTCCGGCCTTCCCATGCCGAACGAGTCGGAACAGTGGCAGATTGATTGGAAATCCGTTAAGGAGCTTACAGCTGCGGGACAGTTACAGATTTACACTGTATTCCCTTTTAATTCCGGGTGTAAAGCCGGAAACCAAAAGCGCTGCAAAAGTAACAAAATTAAACAACATGTAAAATGGATGATGGAAAATGGTGATTTTAATAGAAAAGGCTAAATTAGGAATCAAATTTTTACTCATGAAAAGGATTTTAATTATTGCATTTTCGTTAATCGGCATATCTGCTATGGCACAAAAAACCGATACTGTTTTTCTGAAGAAAATGATGGAAAGCAAACCCGAACTTTTTTCTTCGGTGCTCCATCATCCACATAAAAACGAAATACAAATTCTATATACCCAGGTTAACCGTGATGTAAAGAATAGACCTGCTTTTAAAACGTTTAGCTATAATTTAGATCCGCACCATTATTTTTATCCCGCCAGTACGGTTAAACTTGCTGCGGTGATTTTTGCCCTGGAAAAGGTAAACCGGTTAAAAAACACTGGTTTAACAGCCAAAAGCACCATGATTACTGATAGCGCCTATAAAGGACAAACCAAAGTTTTAAAAGATACAAGTGCTAAAAACGGGCTTCCATCAATAGAACATTATGTTAAAAAGATTTTGCTTACCAGCGATAACGATGCTTTTAACCGTTTATTCGAATTTATTAGCCGGGCAGAAATTAATGAAAAACTGAAAGCAAACGGATTAAACGATAGCCGTATTTTAAACCGCCTGGCCATTGGCGATGCCGGCGAATCTGCCAAACATACCAATCCCATTAAGTTTTATAATGGAGATCATTTGGTGTATGATCAAGCAGCGCAGTACGATCCAAAAGAATATGAATTGAAATTGACGAATCTGGTAATGGGCACCGGATATATGGATAGTACAAACAAGTTAGTAAACAAGCCTTTCAGCTTAGCAGGCAAAAATGCCTTCGCCATTAACGACCAACAAAAGCTCATGCAGAAATTAATTTTTCCTGAGGCTTTCCCAGTGAAAGAACAGTTTAATCTTACACCAGAAGATTATAAGCTTATTTACACTTATATGAGTAAATACCCTACTGAAAGCGATTTTCCCAAATACGATCCAAAAGAATTTTGGACAACCTACGCAAAGATGCTGTATTATGGAAGAGAACAGGTAACACCAGATCCAAATATTAGAATCTTTAATAAATATGGCGATAGCTATGGCTACATCATCGATAATTCTTATTTCGTTGATTTTAAAAATGGAATTGAATATTTCTTAACGGCGGTAGTACAGAGCAACGAGGATGGCATATTTAACGATAATAAGTACGAATACGAAACGGTTTGTTTTCCTTTTATGAAAAACCTGGGACGTGCCATTTATGAGCTCGAATTAAAAAGAGCTAAAAAGCAAAAGCCCGATTTACGTAAGTTCAAACTGGATTATGTTTATTAAAACCTTTCGCATCTTTTAAGGTTTATAGCGGATAAATTGTATAAAAAACTATACATTAACTAAAAAATAATATATTCGCATTTCAAAACTAAAGAATACATCTCTAATGGCTAAATTATTAATAATTGACGATGAGCGTGCGATAAGGAGTACTTTACGCGAAATTCTGGAGTACGAAAATTACGATGTTGAAGATATCGATAACGGTATTGATGGCCTCGAAATGATCAAAAAAGGAAATTTCGATCTGGTACTTTGCGATATCAAGATGAATAAGATGGATGGTATGGAAGTGCTCGAACAGGCACAGCTCATTAAACCCGATTTGCCATTCATTATGATATCCGGTCATGGAACAGTTGAAACTGCCATTGAAGCCAGTAAAAAAGGAGCTTTCGATTTTATTTCGAAACCACCTGATTTAAACCGTTTATTAATCACGGTCCGTAATGGTTTAGACCGTGGAAATTTAGTTACCGAAACCAAGGTTTTAAAACGTAAGGCAAGTAAAACCCGTGAAATTCTAGGCGAATCGGAAAGCATTTCTAAAATTAAGGAAACCATTGAGCGTGTTGCGCCTACCGAGGCCCGCGTATTAATTACTGGTGCAAATGGTAGTGGTAAAGAATTGGTAGCCCGTTGGTTACATGAGAAATCGAATCGGGCAGATAGTCCTTTAATTGAAGTAAACTGTGCGGCTATTCCATCCGAACTAATAGAAAGTGAATTGTTTGGTCACGAGAAAGGTTCTTTTACCTCTGCTGTTAAACAACGTATCGGTAAGTTTGAACTGGCTAATGGCGGAACTTTATTTTTGGATGAGATTGGTGATATGAGCCTCTCTGCCCAGGCAAAAGTTTTACGTGCTTTGCAGGAGCATAAAATTTCGCGTGTGGGTGGCGAAAAGGAAATTGAAGTAAATGTTCGCGTTTTAGCAGCAACCAATAAAGATTTATTGAAAGAAATCGAAGATGGTAACTTCCGTATGGATTTGTACCACCGCTTAAACGTAATCAATATCCATGTTCCACATTTAACAGAGCGTATTGATGATATTCCTGTTATTGCGCAAAACTTTTTAGAAAATATTTGTAGCGACTATGGAATGCCTGTGAAGAAAATAAACGAAGCAGGTATGGCTGCTTTAAAGGCCTTACCGTGGACAGGTAACGTACGTGAATTACATAACATGATTGAGCGTTTGATTATTTTGAGCGACAAGGTTATTACCGAAAATGATGTGCGCGCTTTTGCCAATCCTGGTGGTGGTACAAACATTGGTGCCGCAACCAGTGCACAGATTGCGGGTGCTGGCGGTTCGAGTCTGGCTTTTTCTTTCGATTCTTTTAATAATTTTCAGGATTATAAAGATCACGCAGAACGTGAATTCATCAAATTCAAATTGGAGAAAAACAACTGGAATGTATCAAAAACAGCTGATGAAATTGATATCCAAAGAAGTCACTTATATAGTAAAATTGAGAAGTTTGGATTAAAGAGAGCTGAGTAAGGTGAAAAGTTTTAAGGTTGGAATGTTTTAAAGTTGGAAGGTTTTCCGCTCAACATTCCAACTTTTAGAGATTCCAATAGATAAATCGTCATGTCGACTGAAGCGCAGCGGAATGGAGATATCTATTAATAATATCTATGAAAGATTTCTCCACTACGGTCGAAATGACGTTCCCGTAGGATTTAGGGTTACCCCATATAATCATTCTGTCTCATCAGCAATGCCCTGTATTTATTAAAAATCGCCGTTTTAGAAACGAAGCCTAGATATTGATTTTGCGCAGTTAACACCGGTAAAATCCATACATTATCCTGCTCCATTTTCTCTAATACCATTTTCAGATCATCATTTTCAGTAATGGCATTTGGTGCAGGTTGTACCAAATAAGAAGCTTGCAAATTTTCCTTATCAGGATGATTAATCATTTCGTTAAAAAGCTCTTCTATGTAAATTATGCCTTTAAAATCGCCCATTTCATCCGTAACAGCACATATATTTTTACGCGATTGCAAAATTTCATTCATCTTAACCGAAATATGATCATTCATGTTTAATCGAGGATAGGTTTTCTCAATCAGGTATTTCAGCTTCATCTGGTTTAAAACAGTCGTATCTTTATCATCATGCGATAACAGTTCGCCTTTATCAGCCAATGCTTTTGTATAGATAGAATGTTTTTGAGCACTGCGGTTAATCGCATAAGAAATGGCAGTGGTAATCATCAGCGGCACCATTAAGACATATCCGCCCGTAATTTCGGCAATTAGAAAGATACCAGTTAAAGGTGCGTGCATAATTGAGCCTAAGGCTGCGGCCATTCCTGCTACAATAAAATTGGATACATTTAGTTGAGCAATACCAGATAGATTGACCACATAAGCAAAGATAAATCCAATTAAACCGCCCATAATTAAACTGGGCGCAAATGTTCCGCCATTACCACCTGCACCCAGGGTTACCAGGGTAGCTATCGACTTCATAAAAATGGTTACCACCGTGAATAGGATAACCAAAGCAGGGATAGTATTATAATCTGAAAAAATACTATTATTGATCACCGCCTTATAGTCACCTTTTAGCAATTCTTTTATGGTAATATATCCTTCGCCATACAACGTCGGGAATAGAAAAACCAAAACACCAAGCATTAAACCTCCTGCAATAACCTTGGTGTACGGATGTTTTATTTTATAGAATAAGCCTTTTACGGCATAGTTGGCTTTTGTAAAATAAATAGAAAACAAGCCTATAAAGCAAGCTAATATTACATAGTAGAATAAGGCGTTAACCTTCCATCCTTCTGTAACTAAAAAGAAAAGTTGTTGTGTGTAAAATAATCGTGCTACTACTGCTGCGGTTGCCGCTGATAATAAGAGCGGGATAAATGCAGGAATGGTAAACTCAGGTAATAAAATTTCGATAGCGAAAACAATACCCGCCACAGGACTATTAAATGCTCCTGCAATACCCGCTGCTGCACCACAAGCCACCAACATGGTAATTTCACGATAAGACAAACCCAGTAAACGGCCAAGATTTGAGCCTATTGCCGATCCGCTGGTAACAATTGGTGCCTCTAAACCTGTTGATCCACCGAAACCAACAGTAACTGCTGCAGTTATAACCTGCGAATAAATATTATGTGCTTCTACCTTGCTCGATTTTTTTGAAATGGCATAAAGCAATGGGGTTAAGCCCGTTTCGAACTTCGTTCTCCGGATAAAGTATCTAATGTACAAAACCGTTAGAAAAATACCGATCATTGGAAAAATGAAATACAAGTAGTATTTATATTTCCAGTGCCAGTCTGATTGAAAGAAATTCTTCGATATGATGGGTTAAACTTTTTAAAACGGCTGCTGCAAGTCCTGCTAAAATTCCAACAATTACAGCAAGGATAACTAAGAAATTACGGTTTGATATTTTAGATTTTCGGTATTGATTAACCGCATCAAGGTAATTTACAAATCTGATGTACATTCTATTATTTTTAATAGAGGGCGAATAGTCCAAAAGTAACAAAAACAACGAAACGAGCCAATTTAAAGGGCCGTTTTACGCATCAAATTTATCCAATAGCTTAATTAAGGTTGCAAAATCTTTTGGATAAGGTGCATCGATCACAATATCTTGGTCATCTAATCCTTTAAAAACCAAATGCCTGGCGTGTAATGCGAAACGTTTCATAATGGGTTGCTCCTCCTCGCCTTTGGTTAATTTATAACCTCTCTTAATTGACGAAAGAAAAACAGGTTTGCCTTTGTACATATCATCGCCAACAATGGCTGCTCTTTGCGTAGCCAGGTGAATACGGATTTGGTGCATACGGCCAGTTATTGGCTTGCACTCTACCAAAGTGTAATGTTTGTAGTATTTTAACGAATCGAAAATAGTTTCCGCTCTTTTACCTTCTGCCCTATCAATGGTTACATTTTTATTGCCATCGTTTAAGATCGGAAGATCAACCGTTAACTGGTCGAAAATGACGTGCCCATCTACTACCGCATGATAGGTTTTATTCACCTTTCTTCTTTCGAACTGCATAGAAGCGTGGCGATAAGCTTCGGGGTTTTTGGCGATAATTAAAGCACCAGAAGTTTCTTTATCCAAACGGTGACAAACCTGTGCATCATCGCTATACTGTTTAGCCAGACGTAACACATTGGTTTCTCCAGATCCACCACGTTCATCGAGCGAGGCTAAAAATGGAGGTTTATTGATAACAATAAAATCGTTGTCTTCGAAAAGAATAAGGTCTTTAAAATTTGGAAACTTCAAACTGCGCTGTAATTAATGAAGCGCAAAAATACGATTTTATTTTTTTAAGGCGGGCGTCACCCTGAATTTATTTCAGGGACTCAATCAAGGAAGATGCTGAAATGAATTCAGCATGACGAATTTTTACGAGTATCGTCCTCCTGAACTTGTTTCAGGATCTAATTGAAGATTTTAAGTATAGAAAAACCGCCCCGATATTGATCAGAGCGGCTAATACCTATAACTTTTATAATTTAAGAAAGTTCAAACTTATAACCTACCCCTTTTACGGTTGATACATAAGTTTCACCTAGTTTTTCTCTTAGTTTACGAATGTGAACATCGATGGTTCTATTGGTTACTACTACCGAATCTTCCCAGATATTTTTAAGGATCGACTCGCGGGTATAAACTTTTCCTGGTTTTGAAGCCAGTAAGTATAAAAGCTCAAATTCTTTTTTCGCCAGTACTACCTTGTTGCCACCTTGAAAAACTAAATAAGCCTCACGATCGATTACTAAATCGCCAATTTCTAATTTATTTTCTGATACTTCTTCCGTTCCTGTATTTCGTCTTAAAATAGCATTAATGCGGCTAACTAAAGCACGTGGTTTAATCGGTTTTGCTATATAATCATCAGCGCCGACATTAAAACCTGCGATTTCTGAATACTCTTCACTTCTGGCGGTTAAGAAAACCATAAATGTATTCTTAAATTCAGGTATTGCACGCATTAAACGGCAAGCCTCAATTCCATCCATCTTAGGCATCATAATATCTAGAATAATCAAATCTGGATGCACCTTTTTCGCAACAGTAATTCCTTCCTGGCCATTGGTAGCAGTAAAAACCTGATAACCCTCTTTTTTAAGATTATATTCAATCAGCTCCAGGATATCTGGTTCATCATCAACAATTAATATTTTCTGACCTGCGTTGTTCATAGTTAAATATTTGTTACGAAAGTAGTGTCTATGATGCAATATTTAGTTAAGCCTAAGTTAAGAAATTGTTAATTACTTAAATTAGTTTAACATGGAATTTGTTTTAACGTAACGTCTTAGCTAAAAATGCCTCCAGTTCGTCGCCACGCAAGTTTTTAGCCACTATTTTTCCAGCCGGATCAACCAGGTAAGAAGTTGGGATTGCTTGCACCTGATATTTTTTTACCGTTACACCGTTAAAATCTTTTAATTCCGAAACGTGTGTCCAGGTTAATCCATCCGCTTTCACTGCACCTAACCATGCAGCCTTATCGGTATCTAACGAAACGCCAATGATATCAAAGTTCTTATTTTTATATTTATTATACACCTTAACTACGTTCGGATTCTCCTGACGGCAAGGCTGGCACCATGATGCCCAAAAATCGATGAGTACGTATTTACCTTTATAGTCTGATAAACTTACAGGTTTGTCATCAGCGGTATTAATGGTAAATGCTGGTGCGATCTGCCCCACCTGAACCGCTTTTAAAAGCGCCATCTGTTTTACAAAAGTATCAACAGTAGCATTGCCTTTAATTTCTTCTTTAACTTCACCAGCAAATTTTACCAGTTCAGCTTCGAATTCCTGCGGACTTAAAGTATTCATAGCATAGAAACTGGCAAGCGTTCCTTTATTATCTTTAGCAAATTTTATAATTTGTGTATTTAATTGGTTGATATAAGATTCATACTGGGGTTTCATCGATTCTAGCACGGCTGCCCTGTTTTGAGGTTGTGTTGCCACTTTTGCTTCGAAATCGGCCTGTAGTTTTTCTACCTGCCTGGCAAAATTGTTTCTAATGGTATTGAGTTCTGATAATTTTTCTACTTCATTTGCACCCGAAATTTTGTAAGCCATTGTTTTGTCGGCCAAATCAGCTTCCAATTTAATGTCGTCGCCATTTTTTGCAATTAACATAAATTCATGGTTACCTACCGATACCCTAAAGAAATCAACCGATGGCGTTTTACGAATGAATTTAAATTCGCCTTTTTCTGATAAATTAGTTGAATCGATTGCCACCATATTGCTATTTTGCATACCGTATAAAAATACTTTCTTCTCTGTTCCAGGATTTTGAAAAGTTCCGTCAATGGTAAAGCTATCTTTGGGTTTACATGCGGTGAAGGCAATCGCGATCAATATGATCAGGCTCAATTGTTTTAGTCTCATTATTTCAGTTTTTCAAGTATTAATTCATTTAATTTTTTAGCATCGGCTTTTCCTTTGGCTAGTTTCATTACATCGCCAACAAACAAACCTAAAACGCCTTTTTTGCCTTTCTTGTACGCTTCTACCTGTTGTGGGTATTTATTTAACACTTCATCAATAAAGCTACTTAATTCGTCTCCATTTTCAGAGATCAGCAAGTTTAATGATTGTGCCAAATCAATAACTTTTGCATTTTCGTCTAGTTCAACAGCTGGCAATAATTGTTGAATAGCAATTTGTTGTGTGATTTTTTTATCGTCAACCAGGTTTATAGCTTCGGCCAGTTGTGCAGGATTCACTTTAAAATCAGTTATTGGAATCCCTTTTTCATTTAAAACAGCTCTGATTGGACCAATTAACCAATTTATTAAGCTTTTTTTGTTGTGAACAGCTGATTGAGCGGAATTAAAATAGTTTAACAGGTCTAAATCTTCTGCAAAAAGTGCCGCATCAGCCTTGCTGATTCCAAATTCTGAAACCATTTGTTTTGATATTTCATTAGGAAGTGCGGGCATTAAAGATTTAATTTCGGCCAACCAAGTGTCAGAAATGTGAATGGGTTGTAAATCAGGATCTGAAAAATAACGGTAATCATTAGCCTCTTCTTTGGTACGCATAGGTGAAGTAGTACCTTTATCGGCATCAAAATTTAATGTGCTCTGAATAATCTTTCCTCCGTTACTAATCACTTCTACCTGGCGGCCAAATTCGAAATCCATTGCTCTACGTACGTTACGCATTGAGTTTAGGTTTTTTACTTCGCAGCGTGTTCCAAATTCGGTAGTACCAAATGGACGGATAGAAATATTGGCATCGCAACGCAAACTCCCCTCTTCCATATTGCCATCACTCACATTTAAATGTCTAACCAGCTTTCTGATTTCACTTAATAAAACAGAAGCTTCTTCCGAACTGCGGATATCGGGTTCGGTCACAATCTCGATTAATGGTACACCTGCACGGTTTAAATCAACTAACGAATAGTTGTCGTCCTGATCATGGATGCTTTTTCCAGCGTCTTCTTCCAGGTGGATCCGGTTGATCCCGATCTTCTTCGTAGAACCATCAGCCAATTGAAGTTCCAAAAAACCATTTACACAAATTGGTTGGTTATCTTGCGTAATCTGGTATCCTTTTGGCAAGTCGGCATAGAAATAGTTTTTCCGGTCGAAATGATTGATCTGGTTAATGGTACAGTTTAAAGCTAAACCAATACGGATAGCTTTTGCTACTACCTCTTTGTTTAACTTAGGTAAGGCCCCGGGCAATGCCAACGAAACCGTAGATATATTTTGATTAGGTAAAGCCCCGAAAGACGCACTATCAGCAGAAAATATTTTTGTGTTTGTATTTAACTGAACGTGGATTTCTAGTCCTGAAACGAGTTCGAAAGCAGTTTGGGGGCTTATTTCTTGTAAAGGCATTTAAAGCTTCGTGTTGGTATAAGTTTTATTAACCACAGATTTTACAGTTCAATACAGATTTAATCTATGGTTAAATATTAATGTGTCAAATATAGTTATTATTTAGTCTTTCGTTAAAAAAGGCTTGATGGAGAAATTTTTAGAAATTCTTGCCAGGGTAATCCTCCGGCTCCTACTAAAAGCATTTTATCTGGCTTATACATTTTGTTAAAAGCATCCATCCCGGAAGTGCCTGTAACCAAGCCTGTACTTTTAACTTCAATACCGATTACTTTACCGCGTTTTTCTAAAACAAAATCAACTTCATCGTTTCTATGTCTCCAATAAAATACTTTGTAACCTTCAACAAATGAAGAATTTAACAAGTGTGCTCCTATTGATGATTCTACCATTCTCCCCCATTCTGCTGGTTGTTTTTTTATTTCTTCAAAGAACTCGTTTCTTTGAGCACTTACCAAAGCATTATTATGCACCTGAAATTTTGGACTCGATGAACGCTTACGGATTACATCAGCCGCAAATTTCTCAATGCCTCCAAGTAAACCTGCTGTATCTAATAATTGCAGATAATGAGACAATGTTGTGGTATTACCTGCGTCAGAAAGCTGACCCAATATTTTAGTGAAAGATAAGATCTGCCCTGAATACACACAACCTAGTTCGAACAAACGTTTCATTAAAGCCGGTTTATCAACACGGGTAAGCATTAAAATGTCTTTTGAAATACTGGTTTCTATCAAAGCATTTGAAACATAATTTTTCCATCGCTCTTCATCGTTGATTAGACCTGCAGAGCCAGGATAGCCACCAAACCAAACATATTGTTCGGCAGTAAAACCAAAAGCACTTTCCATTTCGGTAAAGCTCCAATGCCCTAAATAAGTTAACTCAAACCTTCCTGCCAATGATTCGGTTAAGCCTTGCTGAATTAATAGCCTTGATGAACCCAGTAAAATTACCTTCAGGTTTAGCCCATTTCTC
The DNA here is from genome assembly GCF_030816015.1 of Pedobacter sp. W3I1. Classification (NCBI taxonomy): domain Bacteria; kingdom Pseudomonadati; phylum Bacteroidota; class Sphingobacteriia; order Sphingobacteriales; family Sphingobacteriaceae; genus Pedobacter; species Pedobacter sp. W3I1. The sequence continues at coordinate 3,106,945 of NZ_JAUSXN010000001.1, read as the reverse complement.
ATGTCATCATCCCATAAACGTTTCACAATTTCACTCCAGTTATCAATTTTCTGAATCTCATCAATCACAAGAATATATTCATTAACACCGGGTTCTTTTAATAGTTCTCTGGTATTAAGCCATATTAGCTCTATCCAGGTTCGATCAGATGCCGCAACAGCATCTGCAGACTCGAATATATAAGGTATAGCAATTTCCTTGACCAATTGGCTGATCAATGTGGTTTTACCAATTTGTCTTGGTCCAACAAGTACCTGAATAAACTGTTTTGGCTCATTCATTACCTTTGTAAGTTTCTGTAAATAAGATCTTTGGAACATTTTTTACAATTTACTCAATGTATTGAGTAAAAATACTCAATATGCTTAGCAATTCAAAATGATTAACAAAATTCAACAATATTTAAAAATAATAACAGCTGCATTATCGATTTTTATATAAAAAATTATTTGACAAATAACTGTAATTGAGCTGATTACATGTGTTTTTACAATTTACTCAATAAGCTGAGTAAAATTACTCAATAACACATACAATCGTTAAAGAATGTTAAATGGAATAACGTTCATTAAACCAGAGTCTGTTTGATTTGTCTATCTCAGCAAACACACACAAGAAACCTTTAAATTAAAAATGTTATGAAAAAGTTAATTTTATTTGCTGCAGTTCTGATGATTTCATTATTCAGCATCAACAATGCCAAAGCACAGGTTAGCTTAAACATCAATATTGGCTCGCAGCCAGTTTGGGGGCCAACAGGATACAACCACGTAGATTATTATTATTTCCCCGACATTGATGCCTATTATTACGTGCCCACTGGTCAATATATCTATTCGAATGGAGGACGTTGGGTTTCAGTAAACAGCTTGCCTGCTCAATACAGGAACTTTGATTTGTACCATGCCTATAAAGTGGTGATCAATGAGCCAAAGCCATATTTGAGGAACAATATCTATGTAACCAAATACAGTAAATATAAAAACTACAGTGGTCGCCAAACGATTATAAGAGATAGTCGCGATAGTAAATATTATGTAGTAAAGGGCCATCCAAACTACAATCAAAGACCTACTAGAAATGTAACTGTAATTAGTAACAACAACCGCTCTAGCCGTGTAGTACAAAGAAATGTAACTAGGCCTTCCCAAAATAATGGTCGTCTACAAGCTAACAATGGTCATGATAATCATTCAGAGAGAAATAATGGACAAAGACGGGGTGACGACCGCCACTAACATCAATATTTAGTTGTAAATAAGGGAGTTTCGAAAGAGGCTCCTTTTTTATTTGATGATTTCTGGCACGTGTTTGGTAATGAATAATAAACACACAAATTAAATTAATTATGAAAAGATTATTTTTAGTTGCTGTAGTTATGATGGTTTCATTTCTCAGCATCCCCGCGAAAGCACAATTAAATGTAAATGTTAATATCGGATCGCAGCCGCTTTGGGGACCAACAGGTTATGACCATGTAGATTATTATTATCTACCTGATGTAGAAAGTTATTATTATGTTCCACAAAAGCAGTTTGTTTACTTAAATGGAAACGATTGGACTTTTGCAAACTCTTTACCTGCCAGATATGGTAATTACAATTTATACAATGGTTATAAAGTTGTAATCAATTCGCCTAAGCCCTATTTAAATTTCAAGAATGATAAAGTAAAATATGCAAAATACAAAGGTAACAAAGGACAATTTGTAATTAGGGATAGCCGTGACAGTAAATATTATGTTGTAAAGGGACATCCTCATGGCATGCCCCCAGGACAGGCTAAAAAGATTTATGGAAAAGGAAATAATGGAAAAGACCACGGAAACGACAAGGGAAAAGGCCATGGAAATGGCAAAGAAAAACACTAATATTTAATTTTATTGGCTGATTTATAAAGAGCTTCGAAAGAAGCTCTTTTTTTTATATATCTGTTACAATAGAAGTTTTGGCACAGCGTTTGAATTATTGAAATACACACAAATAAATGGATTATTATGAAAAAGTTATTTATCATCTCCGCGATTTTAGGTATCGTGGCTTTAACATCTAATCAATCTAACGCTCAGGTAAATATTAACGTAAATATTGGTGCTCAACCTACCTGGGTTCCGGCTGGTTATCAAAGCGTTGATTACTATTACCTTCCAGAAGTTCAATCTTACTATTACGTTCCACAAAGACAGTTTGTTTATTTAAGCGGAAACAGGTGGACAAGATCGAGATATTTACCTGCAAGATATAGAGGTTACGATCTGCATCACGGAAGAAAAGTGGTAGTTTATGGAAATAGCCCATATCGTAATTATAATACCCACAGAGTAAATTATTCACGTCATAATAATTACTATCGCTCATCTTATGGTGGTGGAAACCGGGTACGTTATAGCTCGCCAAGAAACAATTACAGATCTTACCGCGGAGATAATAGATATCATGATAGAAGTGTAAATTCAAGTTTATTCTCTAGAGGACATAGAGAAAAACATGGAAGGCATTAAAATATAAAAAAGAGGCTTTAGGGCCTCTTTTTATTGGTATCTCGTCATGCTGAATTTAGTTCAGCATCTTTTAATTATATTAGTGATGAGGAATAAAACTTTCAGCTTTTTCCAACACAACTTTTAATCCTGATGGGTTTTTACCACCTGCCGTAGCATAAAAAGGTTGTCCACCTCCACCACCTTGAATCTCTTTACCCAATTCGCGCACAATATTTGAAGCATTTAATCCTTTTTTAACCAGGTGATCGGAAAGCATGACGGTTATTCCTGGTTTACCATCAATTTCTGTAGTAAAAACCAGAAACAGGTTATCAACCATATCTTTCAAAGAGAAAGCCAGATTTTTAACGGCCTCGGCACTTTGCAGATCGATGTGTTTAGCAATCAGGTTAATGCCATTAATTCCCCTTACATGATGTACGATTTCATGTTTTAAGGTGTTTACACGTTCTATTGTCGATTTTTCGATTTCCTTTTTAAGTTTTGCATTTTCATCCAGTAAAGCCTGAACAGCTGCCGATAAATCTTTGCTTCCGTTTAGTAATGCTTTTAAATGTCCTAGTTCTTTTCTCTGGTCTAAGAAATACTGTTCTGCTTTATCTGCAGTAATGGCTTCGATCCGGCGAACACCCGCGGCAACAGCACTTTCAGAAACAATTTTGAATGAACCGATCTGCCCGGTAGCTTTTACGTGCGTACCACCACAAAGTTCCTTGGAGAAATGATCGTCAAAAGTAATCATGCGAACAAAATCGCCATATTTTTCGCCAAACAATGCTGTTACGCCACTTTCAATAGCATCTTGATAGGGAACATTACGTTGTTCCTTTAACTTAATGTTCTGTCTGATTTTCTGGTTTACAATTACTTCAATCTGTGCTAATTCTTCATCGGTTACTTTAGCGAAGTGAGAAAAATCAAAACGCAGGTAATCTGCATTAACCAGCGAACCTTTCTGGTTAACATGTTTACCTAAAACCTGTTTAAGGGCTGCATGTAGTAAGTGTGTTGCTGAGTGGTTATCTTCAGTTAAAATACGTTTATCTTCATCTACAACAGCCCAAAATTTACCCTCTAAATTATCAGGTAAAATATCAGTAAAATGAACGGTTAAGCCATTTTCTTTTTTAGTATCGGTAATATCTACCCAAAACTGGCGGCTATGATCTTCTAAACGTCCGGTATCTCCTACCTGACCACCACTTTCAGCATAAAAAGGTGTTTGACGCAGCACAATTTGATACTGCTCTTTACCTTTGGCTTTAACTTTACGGTATTTTAATATCTCGGTTTCAATTTCTAAATCATCGTAGCCTACAAATTCGCTCTGCTCTTCGGTATTTACCACAATCCAATCGCTTGTGTCTATTGCTGTTGCGGCACGACTATCGTCTTTTTGTTTTTTCAAGGCCTGCTCGTAGCCAAGCAGATCAACGCTCCAGCCTTTTTCTCTAGCCATTAATTCTGTTAAATCGATCGGAAAACCAAAGGTGTCTGATAATTCGAAGGCAAAAGCCCCTTCAACCACATCATTGGTGGCCTGGTATTTTTCGAAACGCTGAATTCCTGTTGATAAAGTCCTTAAGAAAGAAATTTCTTCTTCCAGTACCACTTTCTGAACAAAATCCTGTTGTGAAATCAGCTCATCAAATACCCCTTTAAATTGCTCAGCCAATAAAGGAACCAATTGATTTAGGAAAGGCTCTTTAAAGTTTAAGAAAGTATAAGCATAACGTACGGCCCGACGTAAAATCCTGCGGATTACATAACCCGCTTTATTATTAGAAGGTAACTGACCATCGGCAATAACGAAAGAAATGGCACGGATGTGATCGGCCATTACGCGCATGGCAATATCGGTTTTCTCATCAGTACCGTATTTAATACCAGATTTTTCTGCAATAAACTGAATCATCGGTTGGAAAACATCGGTATCGTAGTTAGAAGTTTTTTCCTGTAAAACACGTACCAAACGCTCAAAACCCATTCCGGTATCAACGTGTTTAGCGGGTAAACTTTGTAATGAACCATTTTTTAAACGGTTAAACTGCATAAATACATTATTCCAGATTTCGATAACCTGAGGATGATCGGCATTTACCAGGGTAGCACCGTCAACAGCAGCTTTTTCTTCGTCGGTACGACAATCTACGTGAATTTCAGAACACGGGCCGCACGGCCCGGTGTCGCCCATTTCCCAGAAATTATCTTTTTTATTTCCAGGTAAAATATGGCTTTCATCAACATATTGTTTCCAAAGGTCGTAAGCTTCCTGATCTTTTTCCAGACCTTCTTTCTCGTCACCTTCGAAATAGGTAACATATAATTTTTCTTTCGGAATTTTGTAAACTTCGGTCAATAATTCCCAACTCCATGCAATGGCTTCTTTTTTGAAATAATCGCCGAAACTCCAATTACCTAACATTTCGAACATGGTATGGTGGTAGGTATCAATACCCACTTCTTCCAGGTCGTTATGCTTACCCGAAACGCGTAAACAACGCTGGGTATCAGCAACACGAGTATATTTTATGGCCGCCTCCCCTAAAAACAAATCTTTAAATTGGTTCATACCCGCATTGGTAAACATTAAAGTGGGGTCGTTTTTAACCACAATCGGTGCGGAAGGAACAACATGATGTTGTTTCGATTCAAAAAAACTAAGGAATGCCTGTCTAATCTCTTTTGCTGTCATTTCAATATTATTGGAGGGAACAAAATTAAAATTTTATTGCGTTAATAAGGAAAAATCGAGCTACATTTGAATACTTTAATTAATCGATATAAGACACTCATAATCAAGCACAAAATATGCCGTATAAAGAAAGAGACATTAATAAAATGTATTATACCATGGGCGAAGTGACTGAAATGTTTAATGTTAACGCATCGCAGATCCGTTTTTACGAGAAAGAATTCGATATCCTGCAGCCCAAAAAAAATAAAAAAGGCAACCGTCTTTTCACACCAGAAGACATTGAAAACCTAAAAATCATTTTTAATCTGGTTGACGAAAAAGGTTTTACACTAAAAGGTGCTAAAGACTATTTGAAGAATAATAAAACAGGTGTTAGAGAGAATCAAAAGATTATAGATTCGTTAGAAAAACTGAAAGGTTTTTTAGTAAATCTGGCCGAAGAACTGTAAGCATTTTATTTCATTTATATTATCAATTTTCATTGCATTACTTTTAGGTAATTAAAAAAATACATTTTTTGTAGTTTTTTAATTATTTATCTATATTAGTATCACCAAAACAACAATCACCCTATTTTTTATTAACCGGTTTAACCCCTGCTTATGAAAATATGGTATGCATTGTTGCTTGTCTTTTTCCCCTATTCTTTTTTTCCCAAAAACCATTTGGGTGTCCGTTTATCTGCATCAGATAGTAATTGGTTGCTGCAAGCAAATCCTTTTCGAAATACACTGTTCTGTAGCCGGGAAATGGTAACCTCATGGGTTGTCGACCTTTATAATAAATTTCTAACTGGAGGTGGCTATGCGTTTAAGATCTTAATTGTTGCATTTGTAATGATTGGATTCATGGCAAATGCTCAAACCAACACACAGGAAACAGATATAAGTGATATTTTGGAGAGCATGGCTGAAAACCTCCCCGATGATTACGATATGACCGAGTTGATTGATGTATTAGAAAAATATCGTAAACATCCAATCAATCTGAATCGCACTTCAGTTGAAGAATTAAAGACTTTGGTTTTCCTGTCACCCTTACAGATTGGTAATTTCTTTGTACATATAAAGGAAAATGGTCAGCTTGCAGATGTGCTGGAATTACAAAGCATTGATGGTTTTGACATTAAAACTGTCCAAACCCTGCTTCCATTTGTAACGTTGACTAATATCGCTGAATATCAGCAGCTCAGTTTTAAAAACATTGTGCATGCTGGTGAAAATGATTTGATGATGCGCTTCGCGCAGACCTTACAAAAACAAAAAGGTTATACCGATTTACCCGGGAACCGGTATTTAGGCTCACCAGAAAGATTTCAGATGCGTTACCGATATCAATATAGCTCAATTCTATCGGCAGCCATAACTTTAGATAAGGATGCCGGAGAAAAATTTATCAGCAAGCCTTTTGATTTTTATTCAGGGAATATCGCACTATTCAAATTGGGTAAGTTAAAAAAATTGGTAGTTGGCGATTATACGCTACAGTTTGGACAGGGCTTAACCTTATGGTCGGGTTTTTCTTTTGGTAAAGGTCCTGATGTAACCAGCGTAGCTAAAAAAGATTTAGGTTTAAGGCCTTATAATTCTACTAACGAATATTCCTTTTTTAGAGGAGGCGCTGCAACGATTAATTTATTAAAAAATATAGACATTACTCCTTTTGTTTCGTTCCGCAATCTTGATGCCAGCCAAAAATTAGATTCGGAAGGAAATTTAGTCCAGGCAACGATTAATCAAACAGGGTTGCATAGAACGCCTACTGAAATTAAGAATAAAGGTGTTTTGGCACAAAGCGTGTTCGGCACTACAGTTCAATATGCCAAAAACGAATTTGCTGTTGGTGCAATTGCTTATCATACTAATTATAAGAATCGTTTTATTACGCAAACTGCAGCTTACGATCGGTATAGTTTCACAGGCAAATCGTTAACCAATTTGGGTTTATTTTATAATTATACGTATAAAAACATGTACCTCTATGGCGAAGCCGCTAAAGGTTTAGGTGGTGGCTTTGCCTATATTAATGGGGTACTCATTAGTTTGTCGCCAACAGTTTCTGCAGCTTTAACCTATCGCGATTATGCTAAAGATTATCACAGTTTTTTTAATCAAGCCGTATCCGAATCGAGCGAAGCGGTAAATGAAAAAGGATTGTATGCAGGTTTAAATGTTAACCCAAATAAACATTGGGCCTTTTCTTTCTACGGCGATTATTTTCGGTTCCCCTGGTTAAAATACCGGGTTGATGAGCCCTCAAAAGGTTACGAAGTTTTAGCTCAGGCCGTTTATATACCCAGCAAAACCTTTAAGATTTTAGTTCGATTTAAAACCGAACATAAACAACAAAATACCGATTTGGATGTTCCTGTAAATTTTTTAGACTATGTAAAAAGAGAGGGTTACCGGACAGAGGCAAACTGGCAATTGAATAATAATTGGCGCTTCCAAAACCGGTTAGAGATTTCTCAATATAAAAAAGGAAGTGCCAATAGGGAATTTGGTTATCTCGTTTATCAGGATGTAGATTATTCCCCGATGTTCGCTAAGCTAACAGGGAATGTAAGATTTGCCTATTTCAATACCCCGAGTTATAACAGTAGAATTTACGCCTATGAAGATGATGTTTTATACAGTTTTGCCTTCGGGATGTATAATGGGAAAGGTTTTAGGACTTATCTCAACCTGAAATATAATGTGGTGAAGAAACTAAATGTTTGGGTTCGATATGGCTTGTTTGTGTACAAGGATGTAGAAACTGTAGGTACTTATCTGGACGAAATTAAGGGCAATAAAAAATCAGAAGTTAAAATTCAGGTGCGCTATCAATTTTAATCATGTTTAAGGCTGAATATATTTTTGTCAGGATCCTGTTTCCTTTTATTTCAGGCATCTGTATTTTTTATTTCTTTCCTGCTTTAGTATATATTCAATGGTTGACCTTAACCCTGCTTGTAATTTTACTGAGCATTTTATTTCTAAATATCACCTATAAAAGATTTTATATATATCGTTACAAAGGTGCTATTGGTATTTTAATTTATATACTGTTTTTTAGTCTTGGCGGTTTGTTTTGCCTGCTCAATAACGAAAGTTTAAACCAAAATTATTTTGCAAAAACGGGGTGCAACTATTTAAAAGTTTGGGTAGAAAATGAACCTCAGCAAAGTAGCAGCATCGTGCGTTTTAAAGCAAAGATAGTATCTGGATATCAAAAAGATAAACAGATCAGCTTATCGGGCCAGCTGCTTCTTACCGTTAAATTAGATGGCTTAAAACCCATCAAACTAAAGTATGGCGATGAATTGATGATCTCGGTTAAATATACAGAAGTAGAGCCTCCATATAATCCTGCCGAATTTGATTTTAAAGCCTGGCTGGCTAGTCAAAATATTTATCATCAGGCATTTATAAATCAGGATCATATCGTTAGTACCAAAAATAGCGTTGGAAATCCAGTTATAAAGATGGCCTTAAACTTAAGAGAAAAGCAGGTAGCAAGATACCGGAGCTTGATTAAAAATGATGAAGCTTTTGCTGTGGCCTCTACTCTTATTTTAGGTTACCGTGCCGATTTAAGTAAAGAAACTTTATCGGCGTATTCCAAAACCGGAACCATCCATGCTTTATCGGTATCAGGAGCGCATGTAGCTATTATTTATGTCGTTTTAGATTTTCTGTTCTTCTTTTTGAACAAGAATCGGGCATTAAGGATTGTAAAACTGTTGTTTATCTGTACGTTGATTTGGGGATATGCTTTATTAACCGGATTATCTCCTTCTGTCGTTCGTTCGGCTATAATGATCAGCATTTTAATTACGGCCAAAGTTTTATCGAAGAAAACCAACAGTTATAATGTTTTGGCCTTTTCAGCATTTTGTCAGCTGGTTTACAATCCATTTTTAATCTGGGATGTTGGGTTTCAGCTCTCCTATCTGGCCGTATTTGGACTAATTTATCTTCAGCCTAAAATTTATAACCTCCTTTATACTGAACATCATTGGCTAGACAAGTTATGGAGTTTCACTGCTATGTCTTTAGCCGCACAAGTGGTCACCTTTCCATTAAGCATTTATTATTTTCATCAATTCCCACTCTACTTCCTTTTTGCGAATCTTTTCATCACCATTCCATTAATACTCATGATGTATTTAGGGATTTTGGTATTAATCCCATCATTCGGGTTTCTGGCTCCGGTTTTCGAATGGATAATAAATTTTACAAATGCTGTATTAAAGTGGATTGCCAATTTGCCATATGCTAGCTTTTCGTCGATATGGATTAATTTGCCTGAATTTGTATTATTGAGCTTGTCGCTAGGTTTATTCATTTATGCCTTGACGAAATTTAACAAACGATTTTTGTTCTCTTCTTTACTGCTATTTGTTTGTTATCAACTTTTAGTTGTGTACGATGATCTAAAGAACTTCCATCAAAGGAAAATCATTTTCTTTTCACTAAGAAAAAACTATGCGGCAGCTTTTATTCATGGGAAAGAAGCTGTTTTGGTTTCAGATTTAAATAGTAAAGATAAAAACTATAACTTTTCTATTGAACCGGCATTAACCCAATTACAGTTAAACAAGATATATGTTATTAATTTTAAGAAAGACACCGTTTTAGGGGAGTTTGTATTAAGGAACAACCAAATCGCCTTTTTTCAGTATAGGATACTCTTAATTGATGAAAACCTAAATGATAAAAAGATGAACGGAAAGGCTACTTTTTCAAGTATCTGGTTAAGTGGAAATACTAAATTTAATTTATCCAAAATGGACGTTGATATAAAATATAAAACTGCAATAATCGATGCCACTAATAAAGATTATAAAATTCAGATCTTAAAGAAGTATATGGAGAATATTGATACAGATGTACATATTTTAAAGAAAAATAAAGCATATTTGGTACAACTAACCCAATAACATGGAAAATCTGGTTTTATATCAGGTTGCTGAAAGAATAGCAACAATAACTATCAATAGGCCCGAAAAAAGAAATGCGTTAAACCCTCAACTTATCGCTGAATTAACTGCTGCATTTATAAAAGCATCAGAAGACGACCAGGTAAAAGTGGTCATATTGAATGCAAATGGCGATGCTTTTAGTGCTGGTGCCGATTTAGCCTATCTTCAACAATTACAGTACAATACATTTGAAGAAAATGTGGCTGATTCTAATCATTTAAAAACGCTCTTTACAACTATCTATTATTTACCAAAAGTGGTTATTGCACAGGTAGAAGGTCATGCCATTGCCGGTGGCTGCGGTTTGGCAACTGTATGTGATATCGTTTTTGCTACCCCTGAAAGTAATTTTGGCTATACCGAAGTAAAAATTGGTTTTGTACCTGCTATTGTTTCTTGTTTTTTAAAACAAAAGGTAAGCGAATCCATCGCTAAGGAAATTTTACTGACTGGAAAAACCTTTTCTGCGGAGCAGGCATTGAAATATAATTTGATAAACTTTGTAACAAATTCATCCGACATTCATCAAAAAGTAAGAGAATTTGCGTTAAGTTTGTGCACAGAGAGTTCGGGTAATTCATTAATGATTACCAAACAGCTGATTACGCAAACTGTTAATCCACATTTAGAAAAGAGTTTGGAAACTGCAGTTCAGATTAATGCCCGGGTAAGAGAAAGTGAAGATTTTAAAAAAGGGATTTCTTCATTTCTGAAAAAAGAAAAAATTAATTGGTAAATAACTAAAACTGAAATAAACATGTTCAAATCAATCAAAACCAGTGTTGTAGCTTTAATCTTAGTAAGTACTGCTATAATTGCCCATGCACAAAAGAAAATTGCTGAAGGTACTTTGGTATTTGCCGTAACGGCTAATGGTACAACAACCGACATTAAAACTAAATTTAATGGTAGCTTAACCAAAATAGAAATTGAAAATGGCCCTGCCATGGTTAACATCATTTCAAATACGGCAGATAAAACCGGATTATTATTAATTGATGTTCCGGTAGCTCAAAAACAGTTTGCAGTAAAGGTGAGCAAAACAGAAACAGAAGCACAAGAAGCTTTATTGCCAAAATATTCTGATTACAAAGCCACTGGCGAAAAACAGACAATTGCTGGATTTAATGCTGAAAAATATACCTACAAAGATGACAAAGGTGGAGCGCATGAATTATGGGCAACTAAAGATGTTGATATTGCTGCAATTACCAATGGTGGTTTCTTTAAAGGCTTAGGTGCACTTCCTGTAAAATATTCGGCAGTAATTAACGGCGTAAATTCAGACCTGGTTCTAAAATCTCTTTCTGAAGCCAAAGTTGGTGTCATTAACACTGAAATTCCTACGGGTTACGAAGTAGTAACTATGGACGAATTGAAAGCCATGCAAGGTGGTGGTGAATAATTAACCAATTCCAGATAATTTACAGCTTTTTAACTGCAGGCTTTTTATTTAAATTAGCCCAAAAGTTGAAAAGCTTTTTTTATGTCCAAAAACTATATATGATTAAAAGATTATTATTAAGATTATCAATTGCTTGCATAGCATTATGCGCGCTAATTGATGCAAAAGCTCAAAATATCAATTGGGCAAAAGACGGTAACTCCTATTATGAGGTTACCAGAAATGGGGAAATTATTTCTATTACACTACCTAAAAACGACCGGAAAACCATTATATCAAGAGCATTATTAACGCCAGCTGGAAAAAATGATGCTATTCCGGTAAGAAGTTTCCAGTTATCAGATGATGGTTCGAAAGCACTAATCTACACCAATAGTAAAAAAGTTTGGCGTTACGATACACGTGGAGATTATTGGTTGGCAGATTTAACTTCCAATAAGATCACTCAAATTGGAAAAGATAGACCGGCTTCATCTTTAATGTTTGCTAAATTATCGCCAGATGGCAGCAAGGTTGCTTATGTAAGCAAACACAACTTATATGTAGAAAATATTGATGGAACTGGAGCAAAGGCCTTAACCACAGATGGTACAGACCGGATGATTAACGGTACTTTCGATTGGGTTTATGAGGAAGAATTTGATTGTCGTGATGGTTTTAGATGGAGTCCGGATGGCAAATCTATTGCTTATTGGCAGCTGGATGCGACGAAGATCAAAAATTTCTTAATGATCAATAATACAGATTCTATTTATCCGTATACTATTCCTGTAGAATATCCAAAGGTGGGCGAAAATCCTTCCGCTTGTAAAGTTGGTGTGGTTGATATCGCAACAGCCAAAACAAACTGGTTAAATGTTCCCGGAGATCATATTCAGCACTACATTCCGCGTATGCAGTGGGTACCTAACAGTAATGATATTATTTTACAACAGCTAAACCGCGAGCAAAACGAAAGTATAGTATTCGTTTGTAATGCGAGTACAGGATCGGCAAAAGCTGTTTATACCGAAAAAGCTAAAGCCTGGATTGATGCACAGGATGAGTGGAAATGGCTAAATGACAATAAAGAGTTTACCATTGTATCTGATAAGGATGGCTGGAACCACCTGTATAGGATCAGTTTGGATGGAAAAAAAGAAACATTGGTTACCAAAGGCAACTATGATGTGATTGATGTAAAATTGATCGACGTAAAAAATAACATGGTTTATTTTCTGGCATCACCAACAAATGCTACTCAGAAGTATCTTTTTAAAACCAAGTTAGATGGCAAAGGTAAATTAGAACAGGTTACGCCTTCTGTTTTACCAGGAACACACAATTACGATATTTCACCTAATGCTGCTTTTACCCGCCATTCGTATAACAGTTCGCTTGTTGAGCCAATTACAGAGTGGATGAACTTTACTACAGGGAATCCATTTACCATGGACGGGAGCATTACTACGCAATTAGCTAAACAAGCAGCAACTAAAAACAAAGTTGAGTTTTTTAAAGTAACTACTGAAGATGGAATTGAAATGGACGGTTGGATGAAAAAGCCTGATAACTTTAATCCAGATAAGAAATACCCTGTGGTGTTTTATGTTTATGGTGAGCCTGCTTCAGCTACTGCATTAGATACTTATGGTGCAGGGAGAAACCGTTTATATGCCGGCGATATGGCTAAAGATGGTTATATCTATATTTCAATGGATAATAGAGGTGCACCCCTTCCAAAAGGAAGCGCATGGCGTAAAAGTATTTATAAAAATATTGGTGTGATTAATATCCGCGATCAAGCTATGGCCGCTAAAAAATTATTGGCTACCCATACTTATATGGATAAAGACCGCGTAGCTGTTTGGGGCTGGAGCGGAGGCGGTTCTTCTACGTTAAACTTGATGTTCCAATATCCTGAAATTTATAAAACAGGTATTGCAATTGCAGCGGTTGGTAATCAATTAACCTACGATAATGTTTATCAGGAACGTTATATGGGCACGCCTTTTCCAAGTAAAGAGGCATATATTAAAGGCTCTCCAATTACTTACGCTAAAAACTTAAAAGGTAATTTATTGTACATTCATGGTACAGGCGACGATAATGTGCATTACCAAAATGCCGAAATGCTGATTAACGAGTTAATCAAAAACGAAAAGGTTTTTCAATTAATGAGTTATCCAAACCGCACCCACAGTATCTCTGAGGGTGAAGGAACTGGCAAACATTTATCGTTAACTTATACTAAGTTTTTAAAAGAAAACTGCCCTCCGGGAGCAAGATAGAAAAAATTTAAAAGCAGCTTTCGGGCTGCTTTTTTTATGCAATAAACATTTGAGTAAGCATGGCAGTTACAATGGCGATGCCAAAGCTTAACAACGTTCCGATCAGTACATATTCTGTTAATTTAAGATCGTGCGCTTCTTTTAAATCGCCGAACCGAAATATAGATTTGGCCGCGAGTAAAAAGCCAACGGCTTCAAAATGATTGGTTAGAATAAACAAGAAAATCAGCACCCTTTCCAGTATTCCAATATATTTACCTGCATTTTGTAGCGACTGTGGGCTGTCTGGCTGGTTATCTGGAAGCCATTTAGCAATAATTACCCGCATAACAATCGATGTAGGCATCGTGAGAAATAAAGCCCCTGCTATTAAAATCCAGGTTTTGGTTTCATTGAAAAAACTGATATCTAAACTTCCTTTGTAAAAAAAGTGCCACACTATTACTATCGAAGTGAAATGTAAAACCTGATCAACAAAAAACAGTATCCGTGCATTTCTTTTAGTCTGAAAAATCGACTTTAAAGCATCAATCACAAAATGGAGTACTCCTATTGAGAGTGCTACCTTCCAAACGCCAAAGTTTAAGAAAATAAGGAATATCAAAGCTATATGGATGGCCACATGCAAATAGAGCTTTATTGATCTTAATTTTTTCCTTTCTTTATCTTTTACCCAAGCGTTTGGTTGTAAAAAGAAATCTCCAATTAAATGGACAAGAATAAGCTTGATTAAATAGATATCCATTATTTTAAAATCATTTGGTTCAATTTTTTACGGTAAAGCCTGTCCATTTCCATAATTTCGGTATAATGTGCACGCTTCAATGCTTCGCTTACAGATGATTGTGTCCGGCCCGAGATAGCCGCCAGTTCGCTTTGCAACAGGTTATTGTTCTCCAGGGCAAGTTTTACCATTTCGGCAGCTACAACTCCCCAGCTATCCATTGATATCAGAGATAACTTTATTAAAACGTTAATTTCCTCATCAAAATCAGCGGAATCAGTTTTAATGGCTAAATTAACCTTAGCCTGTTTTAAACTGTCAAAAGCCGCCCCTGAATTCACAAAAGCATCCCCACTGGATTCTGAAAGTTTCTTCCGTTTGTTTTTTATATCTCCAATTCCAATTCCCATCCTTACATCTGCAGGTTTATTTACCCTGATACACGCTTTTAAATAAGCAGCAGCCCTGATGGCGTTTTCTGGCTCAACTTCTACCTGAAAACTATCCCCCCGGTAAATCTCCCACTTACTATTCTGACCCGAAACTATTTTTAAAGCAGTTTTTAAGCTCAATAACCAGCTATCTTTAATCTTCCTTGAGCCTACAATATCACCTGTTATAATACAAATCATGCTACAATATCGAACTTATTATTCATATTTCAAAACTAATATCGGCTAATTACCCGATATTTCTATTTATCTGGTATTTAGCCGATATTTCAAATTATCGGGTATTTAGCCGATATCCATCTAAAACTAATTAATAAATTTATTGTTTAGTAGCTATGGCATTAATAGAATTCACCAAAAGAGGAATTTACTGTAAGCAGGGCGATTTTTATATCGACCCCTGGTGGCCTGTAGATTATGCTGTTACAACACATGGGCATAGCGACCATGTGCGTTTTGGAAATAAATATTATCTCTGTCATACCTTAACCAAACCTATTATAAAACGCAGGATCAGTGAAGATCTGAACGTAGAAACATTAGAATATGGAGAAAGCATTATCCGTAACGGAGTGAACATTTCATTTTTTCCTGCCGGACATATTATCGGATCTGCCCAGGTACGTTTAGCTTATAAAGGTGAAATTTGTGTAATCTCTGGTGATTATAAAATTGAAGACGATGGCATTACCACGCCCTTTGAACCTGTAAAGTGTCATTCTTTTGTTTCTGAAAGTACTTTTGGCTTACCAGTTTACAAATGGCAAAAGCAGGAAGTTGTTTTTAATGGAATCAAAAGCTGGATAAGTGATAATATTATACAGCAAAAAACAAGTGTATTAATTGCCTATAGTTTGGGTAAAGCGCAGCGTTTAATTAAAAATTTGGCTGGTGATATTCCTATTTATGTACATAACAGTATTGCTAACCTGAATGAAGTGATTATTGATGCAGGTGTAAAGCTTCCCAAAACCATCAGAATTACTCCTGAAACCACTAAAGACGAATTGCAGAAAGGCATTGTAATTGTGCCACCTGTCATGAGAGATAGCCGCTGGATCAAAAATTTAGCTCACCCCGTAACAGGTATTTGCTCTGGTTGGATGCAGGTTCGGGCGCATCGCCGTTGGCAAAGTGCCGATGCTGGCTTTGCACTGAGTGATCATGCAGATTGGCCAGGTTTAATGGAGGCTGTTACAGCAACAGGTGCAGAAAAAGTTTATGTTACCCATGGTTTTACGGCAGCTTTTAGTCGGTTTTTAAATGATGCGGGTATAGAAGCTGCTGAAGTGCTAACTAAATTTGGGCAAGAAGATGATGAGGAAAATAAAGTGGATCTGGTTGATCAGAACGAAAATAAATAAGGATGAAACGTTTTGCTCAATTAATCCAACAGCTCGAACTGAGCAATAAAACCAACGACAAAATTGCAGCATTGGTTAATTATTTTAACTATGCTGATGATAAAGATAAGGTATGGGTTATTGCATTATTTACAGGTAAAAAGCCTAAAAGACCAATTAAATCAGCCCTGCTTAAATACTGGGCCATAAACATTACCGAAACGCCCGAATGGTTGTTTGCCGAAAGTTATGCCAATGTTGGCGATTTAAGCGAAACCATTGCTTTGTTATTGCCACCCGCCGAAAACACTTCTGATTTTCAACTGCATAAATGGGTGGAAGACTTGCATGATCTGGAAGGCAAAGATGACGAAATTAAGAAAGAATTTATTCTGAGCGCATGGAACAAACTTGAAACACAGGAACGTTTTATTTTTAACAAACTGATCTCAGGAAATTTCAGGATTGGTGTTTCCAATAAAATGCTGGTGAACGCACTGGCTAAACAGAGCAGTTTAGATAGTGCCCAGATTATGCACAGTATTATGGGTAAATGGAATCCTTATGAAATTACCTTTCACGAACTGATAAATGGTATCCATGTGAATACCGATAACTCCTGGCCTTATCCCTTTTGCCTGGCCTATGCCTTAGAGCAAGAACCCGAAAAACTGGGTGATATTTCTGAATGGCAGGCTGAATGGAAATGGGATGGCATCCGCGGACAGATTGTAAAACGGAATGGAGAACTATTTATCTGGAGCCGTGGCGAAGAACTGGTTACAGAACAGTTTCCCGAACTGCATTTTATGATTGATGTTTTGCCTGATGGCGTGGTTTTAGATGGTGAGATATTGGCGGTGCAAGACAAACAGGTTTTATCATTCAGTACGCTGCAACAACGCTTAAACCGTAAAACAATTAATAAAAAACAATTGGAAGAAGCCCCTATTGGATTTTTTGTTTACGACATTTTAGAATATGAAGCAAAAGATTTCAGGGAAGAACCTTTAAGTATAAGACGAAAAATACTCGAAGGGTTAATTGGTGGTTTAGCTGAAAGTCCGGTGATGATATCTCCTGTAATCAGTTGCAGCTCTTGGGAAGAATTAGCGGCATTGAGACAAACTTCGCGATCGATTAACAGCGAAGGAATTATGTTGAAGAAGTTAACCTCTCATTATCACAGTGGAAGAAAACGGGGCGATTGGTGGAAGTGGAAAATTAATCCATATACGGTTGATGCAGTAATGATTTATGCGCAAAAAGGAAGCGGCAGAAGGGCTAATTTCTTTACCGATTATACCTTTGCTGTTCGTGATGGAGAAAACTTAGTCACGATTGCAAAAGCCTATTCAGGTTTAACAGATAAAGAAATTAAAGAAGTAAACTCATTTGTAACCCGAAATGCAATTGAGAAATTTGGGCCGGTACGCACGGTAAAACCCGAACTGGTTTTCGAAATTGCATTTGAGGGAATTGCTGAAAGTAAACGGCACAAAGCAGGATTAGCGTTGCGTTTTCCACGTATATTGCGGTGGAGAAAGGATAAAAAAGCCGATGAAATTAATACTTTGGAAGATTTGAGGCAGTTGTTAGCATCAACATTACAAAATTAAGCCATGATCTCCATAGAACAGATTAATATAAAAAATAATTTGAAAAGCAGGTTCCTGTGTGCATCGGAATCGAAAGCCCTGCCATTCGCTTTACTTCGCCCGATGAAAAATCGGGCTTGTGTTCGCTACTGTCAGGTTTAGCTTACTTAGGTTTGCCTCTCGATTTTAAACCCGACAGCAGCGATACCCTTTTTGTTATTAATAAATTTACATTTAACGGTAATCACAAAAAGGTAAAGCGAATGGCGGGGCTGCTGTAACCGAAGGACTACTGTTATTGCTTTTCTTCTTAAGCCATGGTCTGTGTCCGCACAGCCATTATTATAATTCGGGAATTTTCGGTCTGTGAGGACACAGACCGAGGAATAACTATCAAAGAAACAACATTAAGCATGGACCAAACCAAGACCAAAGGTTATAAAAAGATAAAAGCCTGGTTAAAGGCCAATAAGCGCAGGCCTTTTCAGTTTCAGGAAGATGCCTGGCAGTATTATCTGGATGGTTACGGTGGTTTGGTAAATGCGCCAACTGGATTCGGAAAAACTTTTTCTTTATTTTTAGCGGTAGTGATTGAAGCCTTAAACGCCTCAGAAGCTAATAACAAGAAAGCGAAAGACCGTTTGCAGTTAATCTGGATTACTCCGCTCCGCTCCCTGGCCAAAGATATTGCAAGGGCTATGCGCGAAACTTTATTGGAGCTGGAGTTAGATTGGCACGTGGGCGTCCGCAATGGCGATACCTCTCAGGCAGAAAAATTGCAGCAGAAAAAATCGATGCCCGAAATTTTGTTGATTACCCCGGAAAGCCTGCACCTGCTATTGGCACAAAAAGGTTCTTCAACCTTATTCAGAAATCTTAAGTGTATTGTTGCTGATGAATGGCATGAGCTTTTAGGGAGCAAACGCGGTGTGTTGGTAGAATTGGCGATATCGCGGATTAAAGGGCTCCAAAAGTTAGAGAAAAACCAGTTTTTAAGGAATTTGGGGGATTTCTGCCACCATTGGCAATATTGAAGAGGCGCTGGATGTGCTCGAACCAAATATGGAAGCCAAACGGATTATTGTTAAAGCCGATTTAGAAAAGAAAATCCTAATCAAATCAATTTTACCTGATGATATCGAAACATTGCCCTGGGCGGGGCACTTGGGTTTAAAGCTGGCTTATAAACTTTTACCAATTATCGAGAAAAGTAAAACCACTTTAATTTTTATCAATACCCGTGGACAATCGGAAATGTGGTATCAGCATTTGTTGAATATCGAACCCGAACTGGCCGGGCGGATTGCCATACACCATGGATCGATAGATTTTGAACTTCGTAACTGGATTGAAGATGCCTTACATACCGGACAGCTCAAAGCAGTTATTGCCACCTCATCGTTAGATTTAGGCGTAGATTTTAAACCTGTTGATACTGTTGTTCAGGTAGGGTCGCCAAAAGGTGTTGCGCGGTTTTTGCAAAGGGCAGGGCGCTCTGGCCACTCCCCTCACGAAATCTCTAAGATATATTTTTTACCTACCCATGCTTTAGAGTTAGTAGAAGCAGCAGCGATTAAAGAAGCGGCCAAAACCAACAATATAGAGAGCCGTGAGCCCTTTATTATGGTATTCGATACCTTGGTTCAGTATTTGGTTACACTGGCCATAGGCGATGGATTTGATGATAAGATTATTTACGAAGAGATTAAGAACACCCATGCTTTTAAACTTATTCTCCCTGAAGAATGGACCTGGGTAATGCAGTTTATTACTTCTGGAGGAGATAGTTTAAGTGCCTATACGGAATTTAAAAAGGTGGTTAAGGATGAAGATGGACTTTGGAAAGTGAAGAGCAGGCAATTAGCCATGCGACACAGGTTACATATTGGAACAATTGTAAGTGATGCCATGTTAAAAGTTAAGTTCCTCTCTGGTGGTTATATCGGCATGGTTGAAGAATATTTTGTTACCCGTTTAAAAGCCGGCGATAATTTTCGTTTGGCAGGAAGGGTTTTAGAATTTATCCAGGTAAAAGATATGACCGTTGTGGTGAGGGTAAGTAAACAGAAAAATGCAATCTCTCCAAGCTGGAATGGTGGCCGCTTACCCCTGTCTTCCAATTTAGGGTCTGTTTTACGAAAAAAATATAATGAAGCATTGGATAAAACGCATCAGGATGAAGAATTAGATGCCGTGTATCCTTTGTTTTTACTTCAGGAAAAACGTTCTCATGTGCCCAAAAACGACGAGTTGCTGATCGAACTCATTAATAATAAAGAAGGTTTTCATCTCTTTGCCTATCCATTTGAAGGGCGTTTGGTACATGAGGTTTTGGCGGCCCTGGTAGCCTATCGTTTAAGTAAATTGTTGCCCATCAGCTTTTCTATTGCCATGAATGATTATGGCTTTGAACTTTTAAGTGAAACGGAAATCCCTATGGACGAATCAATTGCCTACGAGGTTTTTTCGCCTGTAAATTTAACTGAAGACATTACGCGTGAGCATTAATTCAACTGAAATGGCAAGACGGAAATTTAGAGATATTGCCTGCATTTCCGGACTCGTTTTTCAGGGCTATCCAGGTAAATATGTAGCTAATAAGCATCTCCAGTCATCTGCTGGTCTATTTTTTAATGTTTTTAGCGATTACGATAAACATAATTTACTTTTGCGGCAGGCATACGATGAGGTTTTTTACCATCAACTGGAAGAGCCAAGATTGGCAGCAGCATTGGATCGAATCCAGCATGGGACAATTGTGATCACGAATCCTAAAAGTTTTACACCGCTATCCTTTCCAATTAAAGTAGATAGCTTGCGTGAAAATATGAGCTCGGAAGAATTGGAACAACGCATTGCCAGAATGAAGGCAGAATCGGAGAAAATTAAATAAATTACCTGTCACGTTGAGCCTGTCGAAACACCTCGAAAGTCCTTCGACAAGCTCAGGATGACATAGCATAAAATTAATGACCATTACAAGCCAGGGTGAAGAACTGATTTTAGACAAAGAAAGGGCTTTATTTTTACCCAAACATCAGCTCTTGGCTATAAGCGATTTACATTTGGGTAAATCTGCACACTTCCGTCAGGCAGGTTTGCAGGTACCTGCTACCATTGCCCAAACAGACCTTCAACGCTTAAGTTTATTGATTAAACAATACCATCCCAAAACATTATTAATTAATGGAGATATGTTTCATCACGGTTTAAATACCGATATTGATGAATTTTCTGTATGGAGAAAACAATACCAGGAACTTAATTTTCTTTTGGTAAAGGGAAATCACGACCGGCTTTCGAATGCCAATTATGCTGCAATGGATATCGAAATACATGAACCTAGTTTTTGTTTAGGCCCTTTTTGTTTTATCCATGATGCGCCAAATTGCACCGAAGAAGAATTATACCCGATTAGTGGGCATATCCATCCGGGTGTAACTATTGTAGGCAAAGCCAAACAAAGATTAAAATTCCCATGTTTTTATTTCGGTAAAGAGTATGCTGTATTGCCCGCTTTTAGTTTATTTACAGGGCTTTATACTATCTATCCAAAAGTGAATGAGCGTATTTTTGCGGTAACCCCCAAAAGTGTGGTAGAAGTTTAGGTATGGGCATCAATTACCTGTTTCAGTTGCGATGCCTGTAAAACGCCACTTTGCCTCCAAACCTGTTTTCCATTTTTGAAAAGAATTAAAGTAGGCACCCCCTGGATATTAAATGAAGAAGCTGCAGGCTGATTTTTATCGATATCTACTTTAATGATAGAAACAGCATCGCCAACCTGAGATTTTAACTGTTCTAAAACCGGCTTCATCATTTTACAGGGACCACACCACTCGGCAAAAAAATCTATCAGTACAGGTTTATCACCGTTAATTAAATCTGAAAACTTAGCCATGATATTTGTGTTTATTTAGAAACAACAAAAAATTAGATTGGTTTTTAACGAAAAATCGTCATTTCGAACGAAGTGCAACGTAGTTGAGAACCACGAAGTGCTCAGCGAAGCTAAATCTATAATAGCTCTCTCTCCCGAAAGTTCGGGACTATGCTTCAGTCGAGATGACGAATTTGATTGATTAATTATTCAATTAAGCACTTATAGGCAGTTCCGCACTTAACGCAGCAATCCAATCTTCAAATAAAGCCTTTTCGATTTTGATTACTTCAGCTGCATGATTTTCCCAATCATCAGAAAAACTGACCAATTGGTTCATCATTTCTTCCAGGTGCCCCTCTTCTTCCAAAATAATCGATTTTACATTTACCTTGCTTTTAGCTTCGTCTAAAACGGCTTGATAAATTGGATACAGTTCATCAGCACGCACTTCAATAGCATAAGTAACAAACAAATAGGCAGCGAATTTTAAATCATACCCGGAAAGATTAAATACAGCTTTTAAATAACGACAAACCGCAATATCTAAAGCATGCAAATAGTATTTTGTATGATTTGGAGATAACAACTCGGCATTGGTATAAGTTTTACAAAGTGCCTCATCAATCTTCGAAATCTGCTTTTTTAAATAATAAGCATGGCGATGTTCTTCTGCGGCATGTTTAAGAATAATCAGGTTTACATTTTCTTTATGCTCAGAAGCTGAAATCTTCTTTGCACCTGCATTTTCCATATAAGATAGCGTATTTAACCATTTGGCATGCAATACGTTATCTGAAACTATCGATTTTAAATTTGAAGCTAACATTCTAAATTGCTAAACTGGTAAATTATTTAACTATTGGCATGATGCCAACTGAGAACTGTAAATTGCAAACTGATTAAATCTCCCTGTTCAGATCCCAGCTTTCTAAATAATCTGCAACTCTACGCACAAACATTCCCCCTAAAGAGCCATCTACAACCCTGTGGTCGTATGATAAAGACAAAAACATCATGTGTCTGATTGCAATCACATCGCCATGTTCGGTTTCCAGCACTGCAGGTTTCTTTTTAATGGCGCCAACAGCCAAAATAGCCACCTGCGGTTGGTTAATAATTGGTGTACCCATTACATTTCCGAAGCTACCTACATTGGTTAATGTAAAGGTACCACCTTGCGTTTCATCAGGCTTTAGCTTGGAGTTTCTTGCCCTTGCAGCTAAATCATTAACTGCTTTTGTTAAGCCCACCAGATTTAACTGATCAGCGTTTCTGATTACCGGAACGATTAAGTTTCCGCTCGGCAAGGCGGCAGCCATACCAATGTTGATATTATTCTTTTTAATGATCTGTGTTCCGTTAACCGAAACATTGATCATTGGGAAATCTTTTATCGCTTTGGCAACCGCTTCTACAAATATTGGAGTAAACGTTATTTTTTCATTTTCACGTTTCTCGAAACTGTTTTTTACTTTATTGCGCCATAAAACCATGTTGGTTACATCAGCTTCAACAAACGAAGTTACATGAGGTGAAGTGGTTTTACTCATTACCATATGATCGGCAATTAGTTTACGCATTCTATCCATCTCAATAATTTCGTCGCCACCACTTACACTGGTTGTTGATGTTTTATTTACAACTGGTGCTGATGAAGTGACTTTATTTTCACTTGTTTGGCTTGTTGGCGGTGCAGGCGCTGTTATTGCAACAGTTTTAGTTAATATAGATCCTCCACCATTTTTCTTAGCAATATAATCTAACAGGTCATCTTTATTTAACCGCCCATCAGCGCCAGAACCTTTAATTGTATCCAGCTCAGCTAATGAAATATTTTCCTGGGCTGCAATACTTTTAACCAGAGGGGAATAAAAGCGCTCAGACGAGCTAAAATCAGTTGCTACAGTAGTATTTTCTGATGGTAGTTGTGCAATTCCAGGAATAGTCTCAATTTCCTCAGCTATTGGTTTTTCTGCAACCGGGGCTTCAGTTGTTGAGGGCTCTCCACCTTCAGTTTCAATAATGGCAATTACATCGCCCACCTGGGCAACTTCATCTGCCGCAAATAACTGTTTTACCAATTTACCGGCAACCGGAGAAGGAACTTCAGAATCTACTTTATCAGTAGCGATTTCCAGAATGGTATCATCTAAATCAATAGAATCGCCTGGTTGTTTTACCCATTTAATCACCGTTGCTTCCGCAACACTTTCACCCATTTTTGGTAACAATAGTTCGTATTGAGCCATATTAAATTACAGTATTTTATATTGGTAACGCCACAAAAATACAGTTTTTATTCTTTCTAAACTGTTTCTTTAAGTAGATTTAATAGCATGGCTAGTGCCGATGCTGCAGAACGTTCGATGTTTTGAATCCGTTTGTTGCTGAAATTAAACACCTTAGCTACAGTTTTGTGTTTTGAAGAAATTGCAATCCATACCGTACCTACTGGTTTGTCTTCTGTTCCACCATCTGGACCCGCAATGCCACTAACCGCAATAGCATAATCCGTTTTGAAATGTTTAATCGCGCCTTCAGCCATTTCGGTTACGGTTTGCTCGCTCACAGCACCAAAGGTATTTAATGTACTTTCTTTTACACCAAGGATAGATTCTTTTAGCTCATAAGCATAGGCCACCGCTCCACCCCAATACACCGAAGAACAGCCCGGATGCTGGGTAATTAAGTGTGCAATATATCCACCAGTACAACTTTCGGCAGTTGATAAGGTTAAGCCTCTTTCTTTCATGATATTCAGGATGGCTTTTTCCATCGGAATATCTTCATCAATTACGACAAACTTGGTCACTTTTGCCATGATCTGTTTGGCATAACCCTCAACTTCTGCTTTTAAAGCAGTTTCGTTATCTCCCTTGGCTGATAAACGCAAACGTACCTGACCTAATTTTGGCAAATAAGCCAATTTAATGTGTGCCGGTAAACTATCTTCAATTTCCTCAATCTCTTTGGCCAGAAATGATTCGCCTATATTTGCAGTAAGAATGGTTTTATGAACAATAAACGGAAGCTTAAATCTACTTGTGATTCTGGGTAGAATTTCGTCATCCATCAGGTACATCATTTCGTAAGGTACACCTGGCATCGATATAAAAATGGTGTCATTTTGTTCAAACCACATGCATGGAGCAGTACCATTTTTGTTTACAATAACCTCACAACCATCCGGAACATCAGCTTGCTGAATATTGATATCCAATAAAGGGCGCTTATATTTTTCAAAAATCTGACGGACCATTTCAAGTGCACCGGCATCATTCCTAAAGCCCATATTAAAATACTTTGCCAAAGTTTTTTTGGTAATATCATCTTTGGTTGGTCCTAAGCCGCCAGTAATTAAAACAATATCTGCCCGTTTTTCGGCAAGTTCGAGCGCTTCAATAATATGTTGCTCATCATCAGAAACTGAAGTAATCTGCTTAACAGAAACGCCAATTAAATTTAACTGTTTGGCCATCCAGGCAGAATTGGTATCAACGATTTGGCCAATGAGAATTTCATCACCAATGGTAATAATTTCGGCTAGCATAAATTTATTGGTATGTGCTGTAAAAACCTTGTCTTTTGCTCAATTTCAAATCCTGCAATATCGATGCCTTAACTTTTATGGTTACAGAATAACTTTTATAAGCTCCGTATGGCACCCAGTTTACACTCATATCCCAGCAGTGTAAATCCCGATAAATCGCTAAATTCATCGGGGTTAAACCATTGTTCTTAAAATCGTAGCCAGAGTTAAATGTAACTTTCCATTTTGGTGTTAAGTTAACATCGCCATTAAAATTTAGTGTATTTGAAATTGTACTGTTATTTCCGTCATTCGAATACTGAAAACTGTAAGAGAATGAGAAATTCCATGGAATATTAAAATCGACAAATGCATTCGGATCACGACTTATAGCCGCTAATTGTTCCGACTGTATATCGGTCATTCCTTTTTTGTTGGCTGCCTCCCCTAATTTATCGTTAGCCTCGTTTTTACGTTTTAACGCTTCTGGGTTTAAACTGTAATCGAATGAGAAACCAAAATTGGTTAAACGTGGCAGGAATTTGTTCTTTTGGAAAAATAAGCGATCTTCTCTTATTTTAATGGTTTGACCATTAACCGTTGTATCTTTTAAAGCATATGGATCTAAAGTTCCATTATAGTTTATTCCTAATTTATCGGTAAACTGTGATCGACCACTAAAACCAATAGTAGATAATTTATAAGATGGAGCCAGGAAATTATATGATCCACTAAAACTCAAACCCTGAATAATCGGGATCTTTTTTGAGCCTGTTCCTGTTGTATCATTTTTATTCCTCACCTTCAGTTCTACGGTATTATCCAACCCAAAACCAATGGATGCATTGGGGCCGCCAAATGAGCCCGGCTGTGCCATACCATCAAAAATGGAATATTTTAAAGGTTGCCCACTGGTATAAATCTGATTACCATGCTGATCTATTGCAGGTCTGAAAGGCCCCGCTCCTGCTTTGGTAAAATCTGGAGAGTAAGAGAAGGAAACGTTTGGAGTCATTACATGCCTTAATGCCTGAATTTTACCAGCCGGATTAAAATCTCTTCTTCCATAAATTTTAGTCGACATACTGGTTGATAAGCTGTAACTCCCTGCTCTTTTAAACCCACTGAGGGTGTCTTCTCTAAAAGTATAAGTGTTATCTGCAAACTGCGTATATCTTCTATTCACACTCTGGAAATTCCAAACTTCGTTGTAGGTACCACCTATGCTAAAGTTAAGGTATTTTAAAGCCGTAAATGACATATTTACAGGGATGCTATGCGAAAAACCACTTCTTAACCGCTTTAAGCCATCATTTTGAAACAACAAACTATCAAAAGTATCAATTCGGTTTGTTCCTTGTAAGCTATAACCTATGGTAAGTTTTTCATACCATTTTTGTTCGCCAACAGCATCTTTTGGACGAAATGGGTTAAATGTAGGTACATTGAATGTCATTTCAGGTAACCTTAACGATATTGCTCTTGTACTTAAAGTCTGATCACTTGATGCAGCCAAAGAGAAATTCATCCCGTTCGAATAGGCCTTCGCGTAACTGATACTACTACTTGTTGAGTTGGTGGCAATGGTGTTAATATCGTAAGTAGTACCTGCTGCAGTATTTTTATAATATCCCCTTTTTCCTGTCGATACTAATCTTACACTTGCACTAAATGTGGTACCAGGATTAGCATTGGCATTCTGGCTATGGCTCCAGTTAATGCTAAAGTTTTTGGTGGGGTTTCTAAAAGCCTCAGTACCTTCTAAACCATCTTTAAAACTAGAGTAAGCTAAGTTAATGTTACCGTTATATTTATATCTTTTGGTGTAATTACTCAGCAAACTTGTTTCATAAGAGCCATTGGTATAAATAGAACCTAAAAGTTTAGCATCCCAGTAATCGTTCAACCCCAGGTAATAACCACCGTTTTGCAAGAAAAAGCCTCTTGTCGCATCTTCACCTGGTGTGGGAAGGATTACACCTGATGTTCGTTTATTGGGTTTTGGAAAAAATGCAAATGGCAGTCCCAGAAAAGTGGGAATATCTTCAATAATCATGTAAACCGGTCCCGTAATAATCTGTTTCTCTGTTACCACTCCTTTAGAAATCATTAATCCAAAATGCGGATGGGGAAGATTACAGGTACTGTACATTACATTTTTAATGTGCAGCTCATCATCAATTTGTTTTTTACTCTGCCCACCAGAGAAGAAACCTCCTTCTTGTTCAGAAAAAACGCCATATACTTTCGCCCGGGTTGTTTCTGAATTGTAAAAAATAGAATCTGCTATGGCAGTTCCATCAGCACCCGACTTAAAGATTGGTTTTCCGGTATATCTACCAGTTTTCGGATCTTTAACACCACGGGCGAAAATGGAATTTTGCTTTTTGTCGTATTTGATATAAGCTGCATCTAGCTCAAAATCACCGTATACCACCCTTGCGTTTCCGTATAAATAGACAATGCTTTTATCGGCACTCATTTTTACTGAATCCTCTGCTTTGTATTCTACTTTTTGGTCGATACTACTATTATTTTTACCGGTCTTTTTAGTCGTATCCTTTTTAGTTGTGTCTTGCTGGATGATTTGTTGCAATGAAAAATGAGAAAATGCGTTAGCTTTACCAACAACAAGTGTTAATAAAATGACAGATATTAGTAAAATAGAGCTCTTAAGAAGTTTCAAATTCGTATTTGAATGTTATTTTTGCACAAATGTTTAATCAAAAACGTTCAAAATTAGTGAAAAATATACCATTGATGTATCTTAAATCCTTTTTAACAGTTATTATTTATTTAGTGTTATCAAATTCAATTGATAATCAAGCGTTTGCGCAAGAATATAAAATTAAAACAATTGTGATTGATGCTGGTCATGGTGGTAAAGATGGTGCAACCCATGGCGTATATTCTAAGGAAAAAGATGTAGCACTTAAAACTGCATTGAACCTTGGCCGGGCGCTTCAGGATAGTTTAAAAGATATCAGGGTTATTTATACCCGGCAGTCGGATGTATTTATTCCTTTATACGAGCGTATCAATATTGCAAATAATGCAAAAGCCGATTTATTTATTTCTATTCACTTAAATGATATGCCGGTTAGGGTATCGAGAGTGGTAGATTATTATAAAAAAGTAAGAGGTAGAAAAGTACCGGTTTACAGAACGGTAACCTCTAAAAGCACCTCAACGAGGGGAACAGAAACCTTCGTATCAGGAACTCGCCGTTTAGGTGAGCAGGATGAGGTGATCAAACGTGAAAATGCATCGATGTTTCTGGAAGAGAACTATCAGAAAAACTATGAGGGATTTATTGCGAACACGCCTGAGAGTGACATTATGTTATCGTTAATGAAACAAACCAATAGAGAAAGGAGTTTAAAGTTTGCTTCAATGCTTCAACAAGAATATGTTAATGCAGGCCGTATCAACCGTGGTGTACAAGAGAAAAGCCTTGCGGTATTGGCTCGTGCAGCTATGCCGGCTGTGCTAACTGAAATAGGTTTTGTGAGTAATCCGGATGAAGAAGACTACATGAACTCTCCTGAAGGACAAAATGAGATTGTGAATGGAATTATTAAAGCAATTAAAAATTATAAACGCATAGCAGAAACATCATTTTAATATTCCTGATGCATGAAGATTAAACTTCTGATTACAATACTTTTATTTTCGTTACTAGTTGCTGAAAAAGCTCCTGCTCAAGGTTATAAGATCAAAACAATTGTTATAGATCCTGGTCACGGTGGCAGAAAACCCGGTGCCTCTGGTCATTTTTCGAAAGAAAAAGATATTTCGTTAAAGATTGCATTAAAATTAGGCGCATTATTAAAAGAGGAACTACCTGATATTAAAATAATTTTTACCCGTAAAACGGATATTGATGTTGATTTGTACAGGAGGGCAGAAATAGCGAACGAAGCTAAAGCAGATCTTTTCATATCGGTACACTGCAATTCGATGCCACCTGGTAATAAGCATATTAAAGGGGTGGAAACATTGGTTGCGGGCTCGCATCGGTTAAAAGAACAAGACGCTGCCATCCGTGAGAATGCTGATATTAAATTGGAAAAAAATTACAAAAGCAAGTATGATGGGTATGATCCAGGCAATCCAAGTAGTTTTATCCTTTTATCACTTTTAAAAAATACCTTTAGAGACAAAAGCATTAAATTTGCCAAATTAATACAGAACAGTTATATCAGCAGGGATAAACGACTTAGCCGTGGTGTTAAAGAACAAGGGGTTTTGGTACTGCAGCGCTGTGGTATGCCCGCCGTTTTAACAGAAGTAGGTTTTATCTCGAATACAGAGGAAGAAAAATATATTAATTCCCAAAATGGACAAAATGAGATCGCCAATTCTATTTTGGAAGCAATAAAAACATACAAAAAAAATATTGAGGTTAAATAAGTGGCATTATAAATGATAGTTATTTTAACTTTGAAAAAAAATATAAAACTGATACCAAACAAATAGTGCGACCTTTGTGTATTTATAAGGTTTAGCACAAAAATTAATTACGCTCAAAACAAGTGAAGAAATGATACCTCAGCACTTGTAGCCATTAAATAAAACACTCATGAAGATTAAGAACGAAACCAAAGTAGGTATTTTAGCTGCATTTGCCATTGCTTTATTAATAATTGGATATAACTTTTTAAAAGGAAATTCAATTTTCTCAAGTGAAACTACATTATATGCAAAATATACCAGGGTTGATGGTTTAACCGTATCAAAACCTATCCTAATTAATGGCTATCAGATTGGCCGGGTGGCCAAGTTGGAGCTACAGGCTGACGGCAGTATTATTGCTACCTTAAGTGTGAACAGCAAATATGAAATTCCCGAAAACAGTATTGCCCGCCTAGAAGGTACTGATCTTTTGGGTAGCAAGGCCATTGTAATGTCGTTAGGTAACTCTAAAAAAATGGCAGAAGATGGTTACACCTTAAACGCTAATGTAGAGAAAGGGCTGATGGAGCAGGTACAACCCGTTCAAAAGAAAGCAGAGTTAATTATTAGTAAAATGGATTCTATTTTAAGTAGTGTGAATTCTATCTTGAATCCTAACTTTCAGAAAAACGTTGATAGGAGCTTTAACAGTATAGCCGGTACATTAGCCTCGTTAGAAACAACCTCTAAAAAAGTTGATGGTTTAGTAGGTTCGGAAAGTGCTCGTATTGAAGCAATCTTCAAAAATGTTGAAGGCATTACAGCTAACTTAAATAACAATAATCAAAAAATCAGTGATATTTTAACTAATATTAATACCGTTACTGACAAGTTTGCTGCTGCTAACTTTAAACAGACTTTAGATAATGCAAACAATGCCATTGCTGATTTACAAAGTGTAATTTCGGGAATTAAAGACGGAAAAGGCAGTTTAGGATTATTATTAAACGACGATAAAATGTATCAGAATTTAAATAATGCTTCCAAAAACCTTGATGAATTAATGATCGATTTAAAAGCTAATCCTAAGCGTTATGTACACTTCTCTGTATTTGGTGGTGGCAATAAAAAAGACAAGTAATTAATTTTTATAAATCTGAAAGCCTTGCAGTTTTGAATTGTAAGGCTTTTTTTTATTACAACAATTCTATATTAATGTTTTTTTGACACCCTCTCTTTTGTCATCCTGAATGCAATGAAGGATCTTTAAACGATGTAAAATGGATGGAATTAATTCTGCGGTAATCTGCGTTATTAGCGGGAAAAACTTCTGTTATAGGTTCCCGCAGATTTAAGAAGATAGACGCAGATTGTATTTAACTTTTGCTTTGCACCCAACTCTGTGAATCTTTGCATTCCTCTGCGGTAAAAATGATCAAAATATTAAAGATGGAAAGTTCTTCCTTCTACAGCCAATTCTGTATGCTCAAAAACAGATTGCGCTTCTTCTAAAAGCATTTGTAAGGTTTTATAACGTGAAGAAAAATGGCCGATGAGTAATTTCTTTACTCCATTAATTTTAGCTACCTCTCCGGCCTGCAAAGCAGTTGAGTGATGTGTTTCTTTAGCTCTATCCAATAAGTCGTGCATAAAGGTTGCTTCATGGTATAAGGTATCGCAATCTTTTATGGCAGCAAAGTAACTTTCATCAAATAAGGTATCAGAGCAATAGGCATAACACCGTGGTGCATCTGCCTCTCTGGTATAATCTTCACTACGTAAAATCTCGCCATTTGGCAGTTCTACATCAATCCCTTTTTTCAAGGCCGTATAATAAGCCAAAGGCACTTCATCAGCCTTCTCTTTTATCAGTTTGCGCTGGCGTTTCTTTTGCTGAAAGATAAAGCCTGTAGTAGGAATGCGGTGATTTAAAATAATGGTCTTAACTGTTAAATCACTATTCTCGAATATTTGTGTAGATTGATCGGCTTCGATAGGAAAAAACTCAATCGGATACCTCAATACTGTATCGGAATATTTGAACTGGATCTCTAAAATTTCTAATAAAGGTTTGGGGCCAAATATCTGCATGGGTTTTAACCTGCCATTTAAATGCAAACTGGATAGCAATCCGATTAAACCGAAGTAATGATCGCCGTGTAAGTGGCTGATAAAGATATAATCGATGCGGGCTGCTTTAAGGTTGTACTTGGTCAGTTGTTGTTGTGTACCTTCACCACAATCGATCAGGTAATATTTTTCATTACAATTTAAAAGCTGTGCCGAAGGATTCCTGTTAAATACAGGAGTTGCAGAACTGCTTCCTAAAATTGTAACTTCAAATTTCATCATGATAAGATATAAAAAGCCTCGTAGATTTTTAGAAACTACGAGGCCGGATTGTTATTTAAATATTTTGTTATTTAGCGCCTCTAAACTCTTTTTCCAACTCATCCATAAAGATAAAATCAGTAGCTTCGTCTATTGTATTAACAAACGTTACAGATTGAAATATGTTTGATAATTCGATAATCGATGCCAGCTCATCATTAATTCCGGTTACAATAAATAATCCGCCTGCCGATTTGCAAAGCCTGTCGCCAACCAATAAGCAGCTTAAATCCTGTGCATCACTACACTCCGTTACATGACTTAAATCAACAATTATATTTTGAAATCCCTCGGCACTAAGCAAATAAAACTCTGATTTCAAACCTGGAGCATTATCGTTTGTAAACTTATTTTCTTCTAACTTTAAGGTTACATATTTATCGTGTTTATCTACTGAAAATTTCATCTCTCTATTCTTTATTTTACTAATGTATAAATTTCTTTCGAATTTAAAGTGTTTCCAAAGCCTTTAAAACATTAGTTTCAATGCGGCTGGAAATTGCATCAGCATCAGCTTTTATAAAGGTCTCTCCTACTATTTTTTCGTAAAGTTCGATGTAACGTTCTGAAATTGAATTTACAATTTCAGGTGTCATTTCCGGAACAACCTGACCATCTTTACCTTGAAAACCGTTTTCAATTAACCATTTTCTTACAAACTCTTTTGAAAGTTGTTTTTGCGGCTCATCTGTATTTTGGCGGTCCTCGTATCCTTCCGCATAAAAATAACGTGAAGAATCTGGTGTATGGATTTCGTCGATTAAATAGATCACACCATCGGCAGCACCAAACTCGTATTTCGTATCTACTAAAATTAATCCGCTTTTTGCTGCAATTTCAGTTCCCCTTTGGTATAAAGCATGAGTATATTCTTCTAATTTCTCGTAATCGGTTATGGAAACGATTCCCTTTGATAAAATATCTTCTTTTGAGATGTCTTCATCATGCCCTACAGAAGCTTTTGTAGTTGGCGTAATGATGGGCTGAGGCAGTTTATCATTTTCTTTTAATCCATCAGGCAAAGAAACACCACAAACAGATCGCTTACCGCTGCTATACTCGCGCCATGCATGACCAGCTAAGTAACCTCTGATGACCATTTCTACTTTAAACGGCTCGCAGATACGGCCAATGGTGACCATTGGATCTGGCACGTCTAAAACCCAGTTAGGAACGATATCCTGAGTAGCAGCTAAAAATTTAGCAGCAATCTGGTTCAATACCTGCCCTTTAAACGGAATAGCTTCAGGCAATACTACATCAAAAGCAGAAATACGGTCTGATACCACCATTACCATAAACTGGTCCGCTATAGTGTATACATCGCGAACTTTACCTTTGTAAAAATTACTTTGATTTGGGAAATTAAAATGAGTTTCTTTTAGTGCTTTCATGAGGGGATAAAAATAGGAAAAAAGTCCGGAAGTCAGAAAGTCTTTAGTCCACACTCCATAGTCGATTTAGACTATAGACTACGGACTCAGAACTCATCTACTGAATATCGCCGTAAGCTTTCAGGATATCTTTCACCAATTTATGTCTTACCACATCTTCCCCGCTTAAGTAAATAATATCGATTCCTTTAATATCTTCTAAAATCCTTAAGCCATTAAATAATCCCGACATCTGTTTTTTAGGTAAATCGATCTGTGTAACATCGCCAGTAACGATAAATTTAGCAGTTGGCCCCATACGGGTTAAAAACATTTTTAACTGCATATCTGTGGCATTTTGAGCCTCATCTAAAATCACGAAACAATTATCTAAGGTACGTCCGCGCATAAACGCCAAAGGTGCAATTTCTATCGTACGGTTTTCGATATAGAATTTCAATTTCTCAGCAGGAATCATATCGTCCAATGCATCGTATAGCGGGCGTAAATATGGATCGATTTTTTCCTTTAAGTCGCCTGGTAAGAAACCAAGGTTCTCTCCTGCCTCAACCGCCGGTCGGGTTAAGATGATCCGTTTAATTTCTTTGTTCTTTAATGCCCTAACCGCTAGTGCTACGGCGGTATATGTTTTTCCGGTCCCGGCAGGGCCAATGGCAAATAGAATGTCGTTTTTAGCAATACTACTCACCATTTTGCGCTGATTTGCAGTTCTTGCCTTTACTAACAGACCGTTTGTACCAAAAACAATTACCTCGCCACCGCCTCCGGTAGGTTGTTCTACATCTTTTTTTACTACACCAGCTGCTTTTGCACCCAGTATAGATTCGACGTCGTTATTGGTAAGTGAGCTATATTTTTCGAGGTGTGCAATAAGCTGGTTAAACTTATCCTCGAAAGTCTTAAGTTCCTGTTCATCACCGAGAACCTTAACATCACTACCTCTCGCTACCAGTTTCAACTTCGCGAAAGCACCTTTAATCATTTCGTAATTCTCGTTATTCGGCCCCCAAAAGTGAGCAGGATTTACGGTATCCAGAGTTAATTTTAATTCGTTCAAACTGTAGTATTTTAAAAAGTTATCGGGGTATATTAATTAAAATTTGAATATTTGCAGACGCTTAGGCCTGTACACAAGAATAAGCAATAATAATGAATTTTTAATGGGGATAATTACTTTAACAACAGATTTAGGTTCAAAAGATTTTTACCAGAGTGCCCTTAAAGGTAGTCTGTTGAGTCTTATGCCTAATGTTAATTTAGTTGATATTACCCACGAGGTTCCATCATTTAATATTTCGTACGCAGCCTTCGTTCTAAAAAACGCTTACCCTTACTTTCCGAAGAATACGGTGCACTTAATCGGTATCGATTCTGTTTATAGCGAAAACACCAAATACATTGCTATTAAGCATCGCGATCACTTTTTTGTCGGGGCTGATAACGGTATTTTCTCCCTTCTTTTTGATGATATCCCTGAAGATGTGGTAGAACTGAACATTATGCAGGATTTAAAATATCTACACTTCCCTTTGGTTGATATTTTTGTTAAAGCAGCAACGCATCTGGCTAAAGGTGGCAAACTGAAAGACATTGGTTTACCTGTAGCAGAGATTGAGCAGAAGATGCTTTTACATCCTGTAATCGAACGGGATGTGATTCGCGGAAGCGTGGTATATATTGATACTTTTTGCAATGTAATTACCAATATAACCAAAGACCTTTTTACCAAAATCCAGAAGAATAGAGATTTTACACTGTATTTTAGAAAAAGTGAAACCATCACCCAACTGAGCTGGCATTATAACGAAGTGCAGGAAGGGGAAAAACTTTGCCTGTTCGGTATTAGTAACCACCTGGAAATTGCCATTAACAAAGGAAAAGCAAGTGGCTTATTGGGTTTGCATTTAGGTGATATTGTTCGGGTTGAATTTCATCCTTAATTGAGGCCAAAGCAGAAAGAATAAAGCTTAAAGCTGGATTTAACGAATAAGAGCAGTTTTCATGAGGCTGTATCAAAAATATAAAATTGTCATCCTGAGCCTGTCGAAGGACCTGTTTAAATGTCTGGAGTTGCTATCTTTGACTAGAGGTCTTGTTTGTCAGATTTAAACTTAAAACTTTAAATTTGAATATATGAGCAGACAAATGTTTGATGAACCCTTTAGAAAAATGGCCTTAGATTTAGCTATGGTTCGTGGATCGATCAAAGAGGTTGCAAAAGAATTAGGTATAAGCCCTAATCTACTAAGTAAATGGAGGGAACGGCAAGGAACAGCTAAACAAGATTTAGTAAACCTTACCGAAGACCAGAAACTGATCAATAAGCTTCAAAAGGAGCTTAAAGAGGCACAGCTAGAACGTGACATATTAAAAAAGGCGGTAGGCATCTTTTCCAAGGGAGACGGGAGATATTCGGATTTATAAAGGAACACCGGCAGATATTTCCTGTTGAAAAGATGTGTAGAACGTTCGCGGTAAGCTGTAGTGGCTTTTATTACTGGCTGAAACATCCATTGGGTAAGCGGTCCATTGATCAGGCTGAACTTTTGGTGCAGATCAAAAAGATTCACAAGGATAGTAAATACCGTTATGGCGCGCCCCGTATAACCTCAGAATTAAAGGCACAAGGAATCCTTGTTTCTAGACCAAGAGTAGCCAGATTGATGCGGAAAGCAAACATAAAAAGTATTACCCGCAATAAATATCGGGTGCAGACTACTGATCCTGACCATTTATATCTGCCTGCAGAAAATATTCTTAACAGAGATTTTTATGCGGCGGAGATTGGCCAAAAATGGGTCTCTGACCTTACTTATATCCGAACTGGTGAAGGCTGGCTTTATCTGACGACAGTAATGGACCTGGCAGATAGAAAAATTGTTGGCTGGGCGCTTAGCGAAACCATGGATGCCGGACAAACAACGATCGCAGCATGGAAAATGGCGATAAGAAACCGTCCGATTACCCAGGAATTAATTTTTCATTCAGACAGAGGATTGCAATACGCTTGTAATGAATTTAGAAAGCAATTGATGAAATTTTCAGTAAATCAAAGCATGAGCAGAAAAGGTAACTGCTGGGACAATGCAGTGGCGGAGAGTTTTTTTAAAACAATGAAAACAGAAATGGTATACCACGAAAATTTTCGCACCAGAAGCCAAGCCAGATTGGCGATATTTGAATATGTGGAGGTCTGGTATAACCGAAAAAGAAGGCATTCTACTCTTGCATACATGACTCCAAAAGAATTTGAAGAAATGCTAAGTAATAGAAAAAATGTTGCTTAAAAGAAAGCCAAGTAATGCTTCTCGAAATAATTGATCTGACAACGAAAAAACTCTAGTAAACTATTGCAATTCCAGTCTCTCCAAGCGTTTCGACAAGCTCAACGTGACAAACTCGAAAAAATTACAACTTATGATACAGCCTGATCTATGTTGAAAAGACTCTGAAATAAATTCAGAGTGACAAAATTTACAACCAAAACAACTTCAACCCTTTTCACGTTTATATCACATGAAGAAATACTTTTATCTGCTTACTATTGTATTATTGAACCTGCATGCATTTGCACAGCAAGATAGCACTGCTTATGCGGCACAGCGCGCTAAAGTAAATTCGTTGCTTGTAGAAAGAAGTAACAAATTTGGTCAGTATGATGAAAGTTTAAATCAGCGAACTGGAATATTTGGCTGGCAAACCAAACGTGATATTAAAAATTCCAATGAAATTCTTCGTCAGGTAGTTTTAACTGATAACAATATTTTCAAGGAGCTAAAGGTGTTAATGGAGTATAAAGATTTGCAGAATCAGCAGAAAGTAGCTGTTGCGGATAACTCTCAGCAGCGCATAGAACAATATATGCAAACAATTAAAAAATTGCAGGATCAAAATGCACAACTTAAAGAAGATTTAGATAAAAAGAATAAAGGAGGTTTATC
The DNA here is from genome assembly GCF_030816015.1 of Pedobacter sp. W3I1. NCBI lineage: Bacteria > Pseudomonadati > Bacteroidota > Sphingobacteriia > Sphingobacteriales > Sphingobacteriaceae > Pedobacter > Pedobacter sp. W3I1. Next base: position 3,069,453 of record NZ_JAUSXN010000001.1, on the reverse strand, counting down.
AACCTATATTATTGCCTTTTTGATTTTAGTAATGGCAGGTGGATTTTACTTCTTCAACAAGAAACTGCAGCAATATGAAACCGCTAAAATCAACTCTTAAATTACAAATAGATTTTAACAGCTCTATAAATTTAAAGAAATAAACAGATTATGAAAAAAGCGCTGTTTAAAGTATTGGTTAAAATTAACCATGCAATTTTACCAAGTCTGTATAAAAAAGATCCGAATAAGCTTACCTCTTTTCAGAAGGGGGTATTGGGTTACCGCTATTGGGTGCTAACGAATGCGTTAGATTAATGGAATGTCATGTTGAGCCTGTCGAAACACGATTGTCCTTCGACAAGCTCAGGATGACAAATTTATTATTTCTTAAAATGCTCGATAATCAACGTTGCCAATTCCGTGCCGATACGTTCTTGTGCTTCGTTGGTTGATGCACCAATATGTGGTGTTAGGGAGATTTTAGGGTGTGTTAAAATTTCTGCCAATGGTGTTGGTTCGTTATCGAAAACATCTAAACCAGCGAAAGAAACTTTACCAGAATTTAGTGCTTCAATTAAAGCTGGCTCGTCAATTGTGCCACCACGAGAACAGTTTACAATACCTACTCCATTTTTCATCTTAGCAAATTCTTCTGCTCCTAAAATCGGTTTATCAGCAAATGGAGTGTGTAAACTAAAGAAATCACTTCCTGTAATTACTTCGTCTAATGAAACCGTTTTAATTGGAATACTTACTGATTTTCCACCCTGAAATTCTAATGTGATTTCTGATTCAGAAGGATATAAATCGTAAGCCAAAACATTCATACCTAAACCCAATGCCACTTTTGCTGTTGCGCGACCGATACGACCAAAACCGATAATACCAATGGTTTTACCACTTAACTCCGTTCCTTTAGCATAAGCTTTTTTAAGGTTATTGAATTGGGTTGAACCTTCTACAGGCATTTTACGGTTAGCATCCTGTAAAAATCTGATACCGGTAAATAAGTGAGAAAACACCAATTCGGCAACAGATAATGAAGATGCAGCTGGCGTGTTTACCACGTTAATCCCCTGGCTGCGTGCATATTCTACATCGATATTATCCATACCTACGCCACCTCTACCAATTAACTTGATATTGGGTACAGCATCAATTAATTCTTTTCTAACTTTTGTTGCACTACGAACAGTAATGGCATCGTAGTTTTTTAAAGCTTCTGCTAATTGATCCTGAGGTACGGTTTCAGTATCAACCTGGAAACCTGCTTTTTCTAATAATTCTTTTCCGATCGGATCAATCCCATCGTTTGCTAATATCTTAATCATTGTTATTTATGATTGCACAGATTAAAACGATTGCATCGATAATCTGCAGTTATAATTAATCCTTAATTTGCTTTTGCTTGTTGTTCTTCAAATAACTGCATGGCATCTACTAAAGCATGTACGCTTGTAATTGGCAATGCATTATACATCGAAGCACGGAAACCACCAACACTTCTATGTCCTTTAATACCAACAATACCTTGCTCCTCAGCATATTTCAAAAATGGTTTTTCCAATTCAGGATTTTCCATCACGAAACAAACATTCATTCTTGAACGGTCTTCAACTGCACAGGTCCCTTTAAACAACGGATTACGATCTATCTCTCTGTAAAGCGCTTCAGCTTTTTGTTTATTTTCCTTTTCAATCTCAGCAACGCCACCTTTCGATTTTAACCAACGAAGGTTTAATAAAGCTACATAAATGGAGAAAACCGGAGGTGTATTGTACATTGAATCATTATCGATATGTGATTGGTAGTTCAACATTGATGGAATTTTACGGTCAATTTTACCTAAAACTTCATTCTTAACAATAGCAATGGTTAAACCAGCAGGACCTACATTTTTTTGAGCTCCGGCATAAATTAAATCGAATTGAGAAACATCAATTACACGGCTCATAATATCAGAAGACATATCGCAAACAACCGGGACATTTGTTTTAGGTACTTCGAAAAGCTCAGTTCCGTAAATAGTATTGTTTGAAGTATAGTGGAAATAAGCACTATCAGCAGGGATTTCAAAATCCTTTGGAATAAAAGTATAGTTTGCATCTTTAGAAGAAGCAACCACATTTACATTGCCGATAAACTTAGCTTCTTTTAATGCCTTGGTTGCCCAAACACCAGTATCTAAATAACTCGCTGTTTGTCCATCGCCCAATAAGTTCATCGGAACCATAGCAAACTGTAAACTTGCACCACCTTGTAAAAATAAAACGGAATAACCCGACGGCACATTTAATAATTCCTTTACCAACTTATCAGCTTCAGCAACAACTGCCTCAAATTCGGTTGTTCTGTGCGAAATTTCTAAAATTGATAATCCATCGTTAAAATCTAAAACAGCCTGAGCTGCTTGTTTAAACACTTCTTGAGGTAAAATACAAGGGCCTGCGCCAAAATTATGCTTCATCTTATTATATAATGTTTTATGGCGTAAATGTAAAATTTTTAAAGGAGTTATGCCCATAAAATCGTAACATAAAAAATTAAATTTTGTTAAAAAAAAGTAGAAAATTGATTAATTTATTGCAGTTTTTGTAATTAAATCGTTTAACTGGAAACACTTGATTTATTTTGGTTTTACCTGGCTAAATAGAGCGATTGACATGCTTGATTGATAAAATCTGTGAGATCTTATTTAATGCGATTGATTCGCGTTAGGGATTGTAAGGGTTTAGTGCCAATCCTTCATTGGTACCGGAGCGAAGCGTAGCCCTGAAAAGCCTGGCCCTTTCTCGTATTTCACCTATCGTGTGGACACATGTTTTAAATCTAAATTTATTTTTGCCTCTTGGCTAAGGCAATCGCCATGCTGAATTTAGTTCAGCATCTTTTTTTGCTACTAACGAGCTCGATTCAAAGAACTGTCGTTTTAAGTACAAAAATGTTTATTATTTTCCGCTCTTTGCCGCGGGGCATGGTACTTTGGAGCGCCAAAGTACCCAAAGCGCTCTGTCAATCCAGCAATGGGCCTTTTACACAATCCTACACGCATCAAAAAAACAGCGGCACTTCGTTTTAGGTTTGGTAGTACTATCTGTTCTTTCCTGCAACTGTTTTTTTGATTTCTCGGGCCCTTGGGATTGACGGCGTTCTTCGGTTAAAACATTGTGTTATTTGAGGAAGCTAGCAAAACGCCTAAAAAATTAACCTCAAAAAGATGTGTCCACACGATAGGTATTTCACGGGATTGGGTAACGCCCAGATAAGTTGGCAACTGACAATTAGCGGTTTGCAGTTGACGAAACTTAGTTTTTCAACTTCACAATCAATTTCAGGTTAAACTGCCTACCTGTTAAATAATTAGGAATTGCATACTGTACATTATCTACATCTTTCAGCCATAAGTAAGAAACAGTATTATCGATATTCAGCATATTAAAAACCTCGAAAAAAAGAATAACTGAACTGAAATTTTTGTCCAGGAATTTAGGTTTGTGTAGTGCGGCGTCATCAAGAAAATCTTTGGAAAAACCGATATCTACACGCTTATACGATGGGATAAAAAACTTATCCAAATATCTTGGTGTTTGCGATGGTCCAATTGGTAAACGAGAACCATAAAGTGCATTAAGGTGTACTTTATATGTCGGGCTATTCAACAGCCTGTCCTGAAAAAATATGGAAAAATTCAGGCGTTGATCTGTTGGTCGTTTTAAATAACCCGGATAAATTGTCGTTCCATTTTGAACATAACTATCATCAATAATATCTTCATTGGCATGCATTACCGACATTCTGAAATAAGAAACCAGATCTTTAACAAACTCGCCGCCAATACTAAAATCTGCACCATAAGCGTAACCACGCGACACTTCATTCGCCAGGTATTTAATTCTCAGATTATCGATTTTATAAGGAATTAATCGATCTGAATATTTAAAGTAAGCTTCAGAAGTAAACTTCAATCTTGTTCCAAAGGCATCAAACGCATATTCATAACCCAATGAAGTGTTATAAGAACTTTGTGCCTTCTGATTGATATTGAGCACGCCCGAAAAATCACGAATGGTTCTGTAGGAAGGCGGTTGTTTATAAACACCGGCAGAAAACCTTAAAATTTTATTGTTCGAATTGGGGCGGTAAGCAATTAGCATCCTCGGACTGATGAGCAATTGTTTGCTTAACGAACTGTATGTAGCGCGAGCCCCTAATTGCAGTTCTGCCGAATTTGAAAGCGAATAACTATCCTGAATATAGGTACTGTAGTTTTTGATGTCGATATTATTTTGCATGTTAATCACATTTTGCAAAATAATGTTTTTCGAATTGTCCGGTAAAATAAAACCCGCAGAATCAGTGTAATTGTACTCGTTCAATTGGTCGTTATATTTCGAATTATCGAATTTTAAACCCCAGGAAAAAACATGATTGTTAAAATTCTGATCTACTTTTATTTCAGAAGCAAAGATTTGGGTATTTAAAACTATTTCTTCCATAATTATAATAACTGCCAATACCCCTGTTTTTATTGATCACGCCAAAATTTTCACCTGAAAAAGTATTGTCCACTTCATCAAAAATATAACTGCCGTTGATATCGAAACGTTCTCTTTCAATCGTACTAAAATAACTGTTTATAAACTTGATTACCAGGTTTGGTTTAGGTGAATAGGTAGCGGTAACGGCACTGCCTGCAGTTTGGTAATCATCAATCTCTTGTCCGGTATAATCAACATTTAACCTTAATGTTGTGCTCAAAGTCCCAAACTGAGTTTCCCTGTTGGTAGGCACCAATTTAAACTGACCGAGGTTAAAGCTCCCTAAAAAACTGATATTTAATTTTGATGAAAAATCATATTGATATAAGAACTGAGCATCGGCAAAATTTGGACTGTAACTCCCCTTTTCATCCTGTTTAATCAATACGCTCGAATTGTTTTTATAGCGTAAACCAGCCAAAAGAAAGCTGTTTTTGAATATCTTTTTTAGTAGTTAACGAGGTATTTAAAAGACTGGTACTAAAAATAGTTTGATTACTATCGGGCTTATCATACCTGATATCTAAAATCGATGAAAGTTTATCACCGTATTTCGCTTCAAAGCCACCTGCAGAGAATTTTGCTTTACTCACCAGATCTGAATTGATAAAACTTAACCCTTCCTGCTGTCCGTTGCGGATCAACACTGGCCGGTTAATTTCTACATCGTTTATGTAAATCAGATTTTCATCAAAGTTGCCTCCCCGAACGCTATATTGGGCACTTAATTCGTTATTTGTAGATACACCAGGCAGCGTTTTGAGCATGGTTTCAAAATTGCCGGAAACCAATGGCATTGATGAAACATCTGCAATATTAATGGTAGTGGTATTACTTAGCTGATTCTGTTTATTGGTAATGTTAACCTGCTCTAATTCATTAATATTGGGTATTAAATTTACCTGTTTGGTAATCCGCGACCCTGAGCGCTCATTAAACTTTATCGTTTGAGGTTGATAACCCAGAAGCGAATATTTAATGCTAAATGTTTTAGATTTTGAATAAATGGTATATACACCAAATTCATCTGTAACTGTTGATTGCGCCTGTCCGAGAACGATAACGGTAACCTGAGACAATGGCAACTTTTCATCGCTATAAACTATCCCCGAAACTCTAACTAAAGGCTGAGCTATAGCAAAACCGCAACCAGCAATTAAAAGGAAAAGGATCAGCCGAAATTTGAGCATTTTTAGTATCAAGGCAAAAGTATCAGGTATTAAGACTGTATCCGCCTCATCCTAAAAACAATTTAGCAATAAAACATTAACTATTAAATATTTATAACGCTAACTGTCAGGCTTTTCATTTTGGAAATGGTTTCTGATGGATTATCCGTGGCAAAAATTGCATTTCCAGCCACAAAAGCATTGGCACCTGCTGATGCTAATGTAGCAATATTTTGCAAACCAACGCCTCCATCAACCTCAATAATTAAGTTTTCGTTTACCCCTTGAATTAAGGCCTTTAAATCCTTTATTTTCTTGTAGGTATTGTGAATGAAAGCTTGCCCGCCGAAACCAGGATTAACCGACATGATGAGTACCAGGTCAAGATCTTCAATTACATCCTGCAATAAGGTTACTGGCGTATGAGGGTTCAAAGCCACACCAGCCTTGCAGCCAGATGCTTTAATTAACTGAATAGTTCTATGCAGGTGTGTGCACGCTTCGTAATGTACGGTGATTCGATCCGCTCCTGCTTTCGCAAATTCACCGATAAATTTATCAGGCTCCACAATCATTAAGTGTACATCCAACGGTTTAGTAGCATGCTTTTTTACTGCAGCCATTACCGGGAAACCGAAGGAAATATTGGGCACAAAAACACCATCCATCACATCAACGTGGAACCAATCGGCCTCACTGTGGTTAATCATTTCAATATCGCGCTGTAAGTTGCCGAAATCAGCAGAAAGTATAGATGGGGCAATGATGTATTTCATATTTAAGCTTTAATTCTTTAATTCGGTAAATAAATTGTTATTATAATTTGTATCAGCAAAATCTAAAAACGATCGTCACCCTGTTCCGAAATTTCGGGATCAGGATCTTAATAGCAGGTAAGGTGCTAATCCCGATATAAAATCTGGACAGCATGACGCTACGATGCAAGTTACAAAAGAACTCTGAAGTTTTTAAGTTAAGAAATAAAGATGCTGAAATAAATTCAGCATGACGAAGCGCATTAAGTCGATTTAAAACAAAAAAGCCCTTTCAGTTTTACACCGAAAGGGCTAATCATTAATATCTTCCGACTTACCGACTTTGCGGATATCGGACTTTTTTACGCTTGTGGCGCAGCTGGTTTTTCTGGTCTTGGCAATAAAACTTTGCGAGAAAGTTTCATTTTACCTTGTTTATCGATGTCTAATAATTTAACCTCGATTTTATCACCTTCTTTTAATACACCGTCCATGGTTTCTAAACGTTCCCATGAAATTTCAGAGATGTGTAATAAACCATCTTTACCTGGCATAACCTCAACAAATGCACCGAATGGCATAATTGATTTTACTTTACCTTGGTAAACTTCGCCAATTTCTGGTTTAGCAACGATGTTACGGATACGGGTAACCGCCGCATCAATAGCTGCTTTGTTATCTGCAAATACTTCTACAATACCTTTGCCATCAACTTCTTCGATAGAAATTGAAGCACCAGTTTCGCGTTGCATTTCCTGGATAATTTTACCTCCAGGGCCGATAATTGCACCGATAAATTCTTTATCAATTGTTAAAGAAACAATACGCGGAGCATGTGGTTTGTAATCTTCGTTAGGTGAGCTGATGGTTTTCTTCATCTCGTTTAAGATGTGTAAACGACCTTCTTTAGCCTGTAGCAAAGCTTTAGTTAAAACTTCGTAAGATAAACCGTTTATTTTTAAGTCCATCTGACAAGCAACAATACCGTTTTCGGTACCAGTTACTTTAAAGTCCATATCACCTAAATGATCTTCATCACCTAAAATATCAGAAAGGATTGCATATTTACCAGTTTTCTCATCGGTAATTAAACCCATTGCAATACCCGATACCGGCGATTTGATTTTAATACCTGCATCCATTAATGCTAATGTACCAGCACAAACAGTTGCCATTGATGATGAACCGTTAGATTCTAAAATATCAGAAACAATACGGATCGTATAAGGATTTGCTTCACCTTGAGGCAATACTTTTTTCAATGAACGTTGTGCTAAAGCACCGTGACCAATTTCTCTACGGCCAGCGCCTCTGTTTGGTCTAACCTCACCAGTTGAGAAACCAGGGAAATTATAGTGCAATAAGAATTTATTGTAACCATTAAAGAAAGCACCATCAATCATTTGCTCATCATCTTTGCTACCTAAAGTAACTGAAGTTAATGATTGTGTTTCGCCACGTGTAAATACAGCCGAACCGTGTGCAGCAGGTAAATAACCAACTTCACTCCAGATTGGGCGGATTTCTGTAGTCTTACGACCATCTAAACGGATACCTTCATCTAACAATAGATTTCTAATGGCATCGTACTGAACATCATGATAATAATGTTTAACCATTGCTTTAGTTAAATCTGCTGTATCTTCTGGCATTGCTTCGAAGAATTCATTAATAATGGCAGTGAAACCTTCTTTGCGAACATCTTTATTGCCCCCTGCTTTTGCTACAGCGTAAACTTTATCGTAAGTATCAGCATAAACTTTAGCTTTTAAATCAGCATCATGGTCTTCATGACTGTATTCACGTTTAACGGTTTTACCAGTAGCCTCCGTTAATTCAACCTGAACGGCGCATTGAACTTTAATTGCATCGTGTGCAAATTTTAAAGCCTCAACCATTTCGTCTTCCTGAATTTCATCACACTCACCTTCAACCATGCCTATATCGTTAGCTGAACCAGCAACCATAAACTCTAAAGTTGCACGCTCTAAATCGCTGGCCAATGGATTGATTACCAATTTACCATCAATTTTAGCAACGCGTACTTCAGAAATTGGACCGTTAAAAGGGATATCAGAAACTGATAATGCAGCAGATGCTGCTAAACCTGCCAAACAATCTGGCATTATATCTTTATCAGCAGAGATTAGAGAAATCATCACCTGTGTATCAGAGTGATAATCACTTGGGAACATTGGGCGTAAAGCTCTATCCACTAAACGAGAGATTAACACCTCGTAATCAGATAATCTTGCCTCACGACGTAAAAAGCCTCCTGGAATACGGCCTGTAGCCGCATATTTTTCCTGATAATCAACCGATAAAGGTAAAAAATCAGTACCTGGTTTAGCACCAACAGTTGATACTACCGTTGCTAACAACATCGTATCGCCCATTTTTACCACAACCGAACCATCAGCTTGTTTAGCCAATTTACCAGTTTCAATTTCTACAATTCTGCCATCGCCCAAATCGAACGATTTTTTTATTACATTCATTTAAATAGAATTATGGTGTGTTTTCCTCTTTCTACACACCGTTGTTTATATATGTATTGTTTTTGCAAACGCAAGATAGGATTAAAAAAGCCTATCTATAATAAAACCCGTTAAAAATTAACAGGGAATTAAAAAGCCATTCCCTAAAGAATGGCTTTTAATGATAAACTTGCGCTTATTTTTGTTTGATGATATCACGAAGCGATAAAGCTTTGATGATAGCACGATAGCGCTCAATATCTTTTTTGTATAGGTAAGCCAAAATACCGCGGCGTTTACCTACCAATTTTTGAAGTGACAACTGAGTAGAGAAATCTTTACGATTTTTCTTTAAGTGTTCTGTTAAGTGCGCAATACGGTATGTAAATAACGCTACTTGACCTTCTGCAGAACCCGTGTTGGTTTCTACTTTGCCGTGCTCTTTAAAGATTACAGCTTTTTTCTCTGGACTTAAATACATTCTTGAATAATATTAAAGCAATAAAAATTAATTAATTGTGGCGCAAAGATAAGTCTATTTTTATTTATAAGCAAGTGTTATTAAATGATAGTTAAAAGTCCCCTTTAGGGGATTTAGGGGTAAAGCAATGTTCAGTTTCAGTCGGTTGCTGCACTCCCGCCCTCGCTGCAATCTTTTTGTAAATGTCAGTCTGAGCCTGTGGAAGACCTGCATCAAAAAGGATTTCCGCTAAGTCGGGTTTAGAGAACTTGGGTTGGTGCAAGAAACTTAATTTTTCTTATTGATCCGTTCTAATTCCAAAACATCCAATTGATCTTAGGTCTGTTTGTTGCCCGCTTATTTTCTAAAAGGTGGTTATAATGAAGAAATCTGGCTTTAATTCCATTTATTTCATCAACTGTAGCCATTTCAAAGTACTCATTAAACTTCTCTTTATTCAGTCCAGGAATATCAGTCATTAGATCGGCATACATGCCATCATCCATTAAAACCTCACAATAACCCGCTATAATGGGAACATCTAATAGCATGTCATATTTACCATATCCCATCTTATCTAAGGCATTAATAAGGTTTTGCCTGTTCTCTTTTGTGTCTTTTAAGTAGATGTCTAAATCGCCAGTGGTACGGTTATAACCATATCGGTTAACGGCAAAGCCGCCAACAATAAGGTAGTGCACCTGAAATTGCTCGAATGTTTCCAGCAGCAAAAGCATTTCAGGGTTTTCCTTATCAAAAGACATATTAACTTATATGTTTGGCTTACGGATAATAATACCTTTCCCTTGTGGTGATTTTAAAGGTTGGCCACCATTCATGGTAACCGAGATATAATTAAGCTGCAGAACGCCAAAGAAGCGCTGCTCGGGGGTACGGCTCAAATAAACACTGTCACGCTCTTCAACAAGTGCTTCGCGTGGAGTATTAATATCATATAATTTGAGTTTTCCCATTTCATATCAAAAATACGAAAAAAAGATGAGATATATTTACATCAAGACGTCTTTACGTCATATATCAAAAGCTATTTATACTTTTGCAAAAAAATATTTATCCTTGGAAAAAAATCAATATAGCATTTTCGAAAGCGAATTACGTGTCCGTCCTGATGACATCGATATGTTTAACCATGTACATAACAGTAAATACCTGGATTATGTACTGGCAGCCCGCTACGAGCAAATGGATAAATTTTACGGTATGCCCTGGGAACATTTTACCAAACAAGGCTTGGGTTGGGTTGTAAGCCATGTAGATATTAATTTCAAACGTCCGCTGTTGATGAACGATTTAATGTTGATCAGAACAGGTATCTTAACCATTAACGATAAAGGTTGCGCTGTTCAGTTCGAAATTATCAACCAAAAAACGGGTAAAGTAGCATCAGATGGCATTTTTGATTACGTATTAATTGATCTGAATACAGGTCGTGGAACTAAGGTTTCAGAAGAAATGATTAAAGCCTACAGTATTTAAATATTGATTACACAGATTTAAGGGATTGCATGGATTAAAAAACCATGCGTCCTGTGTTTCGGTGGCAAAAAAACTAATAAATCCAACTGAATGGTCTGTGAGACACAGACAATGGATCAGTGGAAAAAATCAATCACCTTCTTGAAAATTAGTCATAAAAATTTGACAATTCAAAATTTTATTTATATTTGCATCATCAAAAAGACCAGAGCCATGATAGTATCTGCAATCCGTTTGAGGTTCTAAACAACCGAGGATTCCCTCCCATTTCAATTTTTTAGATATGTACGCTTAAAGGCGTATCATTGGTTTATACATTACACTTTACTTTTATTATATGTCACAGTCCACAAAGACGCAGGGCAAACTTTCGTCTTTTTTTGATATCCTCGTTCAATCTTTAAAAGGTCATGAGGTTGATTTAACTTCAATTAGTATTAAACGCGCAATCATTTTATTGGCAATTCCAATGATGCTAGAAATGGCTATGGAGTCGGTTTTTGCTTTGGTTGATTTATATTTTGTTGGCCACCTGGAAAATAGTAGCCATGCCATACAAACCGTTGGTTTAACGGAATCTGTGTTAACCATCATCTACTCATTAGCCATTGGGTTGAGTATGGCTGCAACCGCGGTGGTTGCACGGAGAATTGGCGAGAAAAATCCAGAAGCGGCATCAAAAGCCGGAATGCAAACCATAGTGATCGCTGTTTTCATCAACATTATAATCAGTATCCTGGGGTTAATTTATGCCAGAGACATTCTATTGCTCATGGGTGCTTCAACCGAAACTGCTGAGCAAGGTGTTCCATTCGTTCGCATTATGATGGGTGGTAGTATTATTATTGTACTTTTATTCTTAATTAACGGGATTTTTCGGGGTGCTGGTAACGCTGCAATCGCCATGCGGAGTTTATGGATCGCCAATATTGCGAACATCATCCTCTGCCCTATTTTTATCAATGGTTTAGGCCCTATACCTGCATTTGGGTTAACGGGCGCTGCAATTGCTACTACAATTGGTCGTGGTTTGGGTGTTACTTATCAGATTTATAATCTGTTTAGCGGTAAAAATATATTAAAAATCCGCATTAGTCATTTCTTGCCTGATTTTGCCCAGATTAAAGCTATCGTTAAGATTGCAGCTCCAGCTATTTTTCAATTTGTAATTGCAAGCTGTAGCTGGGTGTTTTTAGCAGAACTGGTTGCCACTACAGGTGGTGATACGGGATCGGCGGGTTACCAAACTGCATTACGACTGATGATGTTTTTCATGTTACCCGCCTGGGGCTTAAGTAATGCGGCAGCTACATTGGTTGGCCAGAATTTGGGAGCGGGCCATATAGATCGCGCTGAAAAATCGGTATTTCAGACCTTAAAATATATTATTATTTTCATGGCTGTAGTAAGTATGCTGTTCTTAACTTGTGGCCATTTATTCGCGGCATTTTTTACTTCAGATGAAAAAGTAATTGCCGTTGCAAGTAAAGCTTTAAAAATTTTAAGCGTTGGTTTTGTGATTTATGGAGCTGCAATGGTATTCAGTAGTGCATTTAACGGTGCTGGTGATACCTGGACACCCACAAAAATTAATATTTTTGCCTTTTGGTTGTTTCAGATTCCACTAGCTTATTTTTTAGCTAAGTTTTTAGAAATGGGACCAACAGGTGTTTTTATTGCCATTCCAACGGCTGAAGCGGGAATTGCAGTAGCAGCCTATATCTTGTTTAAAAAGGGTAAGTGGAAAAAAATTAAGGTTTAATTTTCACCCCGCCTGTCCTGTCGGGCAGGCGGGGTTAGGCACGGATAAGCACAGATAAATTAATTGAATAGCATTATCTGTGGTTATTTTAAGCATCAGGTTATAAAACCCTTCAAAAGAATTACCACAAAAATGGTTAATAAACCTGATTGGAACGTACACGGAATGCAATGGAGTAAAGTGGAAAGCAGGACTGCAGTAACCGAAAAACCATTGCACCTGCTTTTCAAATTAATGTGTTTGGCATCGATATTTTCTAGATTAAAAATTACCTTAAAAAGCATATCTTTGCGCAAAGATGAAGCATATACGTAATTTTTGCATTATTGCACATATTGACCATGGCAAGAGCACCCTGGCTGATAGGTTATTAGAATATACCGAGACAATTTCTAAGCGTGAAGCGCAGGCACAATTGCTCGACAACATGGATTTAGAGCGTGAGAGAGGCATAACGATTAAAAGTCATGCCATACAAATGAACTATAAAGTTGGTGATATTGAATACAATTTTAACCTGATTGATACACCTGGACACGTAGATTTCTCGTACGAGGTTTCTCGTTCTATTGCTGCCTGCGAAGGCGCTTTGCTTATTGTTGATGCTTCGCAAGGGATTCAGGCCCAGACTATTTCCAATTTATATTTGGCTTTAGAGCACGACCTTGAAATTATCCCGATTTTAAATAAAATGGATTTACCTGGGGCTATGCCTGAGGAAGTTAAAGATCAGATTATTGATTTAATTGGCTGTAAACGCGAAGAGATTATTCCAGCATCGGGTAAAACCGGAATGGGAATTCCTGATATTATCCAGGCGATTGTTGATCGTGTGCCAGCTCCTGTTGGCGACCCGGAAGCACCGCTGCAAGCATTGATTTTCGATTCTGTTTTTAATTCATTCAGAGGGATTATTGCTTATTATAAAGTGGTAAACGGCGAAATTAAAAAAGGCGATAAAGTGAAGTTTATCAATACTGGCAAAGAATATCTGGCTGATGAGGTTGGTATTCTAAAACTGGATATGTCGCCACGTAATGTGGTTAAAACTGGCGATGTGGGTTACATTATTTCTGGTATTAAAGAAGCCAGAGAGGTAAAAGTTGGAGATACGATTACCACTGTGGCCAGGCCGTCGTTAGATTCGATTCAAGGTTTCGAAGAGGTTAAACCAATGGTTTTTGCTGGGATTTACCCTGTAGATACTGATGAGTTTGAAGAATTACGTGAGGCGATGCACAAGTTGCAACTGAACGATGCTTCTATCGTTTTCGAGCCAGAAAGTTCTGCAGCACTTGGTTTTGGTTTCCGTTGCGGTTTCTTAGGAATGTTGCACATGGAGATTATCCAGGAGCGTTTAGAGCGCGAATTCGATATGACGGTAATTACAACGGTTCCCAACGTATCATACATTGCGCACACCACAAAAGGTGATGAGTTTATTGTAAATAATCCATCTGATTTGCCAGATCCAAGTAAACTGGACTCGGTTGAAGAACCTTACATTAAAGCAAATATTATTACTAAAGCTGACTTTGTTGGTCCAATAATGTCGCTTTGTATCCAGAAACGAGGAGCGATTACTAATCAATCATATCTAACATCAGACAGGGTTGAATTGGTTTTCGAAATGCCAATGGCCGAAATTGTATTCGACTTTTATGACAGGTTAAAAACACTTTCTAAAGGATACGCGTCGTTTGATTATCACCAAATTGGTTACCGTAAATCTGATTTAGTGCGATTAGATTTATTGTTAAACGATGAGCCTGTTGATGCGTTATCTTCATTAATCCATAGAAGCAACGCTTACGATTTTGGAAAGAAAATTTGCGAGAAATTAAGGGAATTGATTCCTCGTCAACAATTCGAAATTAAAATACAAGCATCAATTGGTGCTAAGGTTATTGCCCGCGAAACACTGAGTGCTTTACGTAAAGATGTAACAGCTAAATGTTATGGTGGTGATATTTCCCGTAAACGTAAGTTATTGGAAAAACAGAAAAAAGGTAAAAAACGTATGCGTCAGGTGGGTAATGTAGAAATTCCGCAAACGGCGTTTATGGCAGTTTTGAAATTAGATTAACCCCCTAGCCCCCTTAAGGGGGAATTATTGGCGAGTTTTATTAAGGTAAATCTTAAATTATAAAATTATAACGGAGCAAGTTATATGAGCAATGCAAATTCAAAGTCCCCTTCAGGGGATTTAGGGGTATTATTAGACGGTAAATACGTATCAGAAAAGGTTAAAGTTCAAATTGCAGAAGAAGCTGCTGAATTTTTAAATAAAAGTGGTCGCAAGCCACACCTGGTTGCCATTTTAGTGGGTAACGATGGCGGAAGCGAAACCTATGTGGCTAGTAAGATGAAAAACTGCGAAAAAGTTGGTTTTAAATCATCATTACATAGATATGATAACTCGGTAACTGAAGCTGAGTTATTGGCGAAAATTGAAGAAATTAATCAGGATGATGATGTGGACGGATTAATTGTTCAGTTACCCTTGCCTAAACATATTGATCCGGAGAAAGTAACTGAAAAGATCGATCATCGTAAAGATGTAGATGGTTTCCACCCAGTAAATTTGGGCCGGATGATGCGTAACCTACCTTGCTTTATTCCGGCAACACCTTATGGTATTTTATTGATGTTGCAAGAATATAATATCGACACTACAGGAATGCACTGTGTTGTTGTTGGTCGTAGTAACATTGTGGGTAGCCCAATGAGTATTTTGATGGCCCGTAACACAAACCCAGGCAACTGTACTGTAACGCTTACACACTCACGCACCAAAGATCTAAAAGAGCAGGTTCTCCAGGCTGATATTGTGATTGCAGCTATTGGTAAAAAGAATTTTATTACTGCCGATATGGTAAAACCTGGCGCTATTATTATTGACGTAGGTATTAACCGTGAAACTTCTGCTGAAACCAAATCGGGCTTTAAGTTGTATGGTGATGTAGATTTCGAGAACGTGGCACCTAAGGCTTCCTATATTACGCCTGTTCCAGGTGGTGTGGGTTTAATGACCATTGTAGGTTTATTGAAAAATACATTGGCATCAGCCAGAAAAGAGATTTATTCTTAAGCCTAAAGGTGAAAGCTTAAAGACTAAAGAAGGAAAAGCGGTTCAAGAAGATTGAATCGCTTTTTTTACGTGTAATATTTTTAAATGATACGTATAATTTTTATATTTGGTTATATATTAGAGATATGGATACTAAATTAACTTTAAGCTTTAATCAGGATGTTGTAGCAAAAGCAAAAAAGTATGCTGCCGATAACAACATTAGCTTATCCCGTTTAATAGAGCATTTATTAACCCAGGTAACGGCTAAAGAGTACAAATCTTTAGAAGACTTTCCCATTTCTGATTGGGTGAGCATGGTTGCTGAGGGCGAAGTAGAGTATAAAAAAACGCAAAAACCAACACGTAAGGGTTCAAAAAACGAGTATTTTTCTTCTAAAAAGTAATTGATGAAGATATTTTTAGATGCCAATGTCCTCGTTTCTGTTTTGAATAAGGAATATCCGTTATTTACCTATTCGTCGAGGATTTTGAGTTTGGCATCGCATCCGAAATTTGAAATATATACTTCTCCACTTTGTTTGTCCATTGCTTTCTACTTTGCCGGAAAGAAACATAAATCTCAATTAGCCAAGCAGAAAATCGATTTGCTTTGCCAACATATTAAGATTGCTGAAAATTCATCACAAAGCGTTTTGGACACCTTGTCAAATAAATTGATCCACGATTTTGAAGATGGTTTAGAATATTACGCTGCCAAATCTGTTAATTGTAAATGTATTATCACAGAAGATATTGAAGATTTTTATTTCTCAGAAGTTGAAGTTTTAAACTGTCAAGAATTCTTTAGAAGATATTTGTTAAATTGATTTTATAATAGACTCGTCACCCTGAATTTATTTCAGGGTCTTAATTAAATAGATGCTGAAATAAATTCAGCATGACGGGAATATATCATCCCCAAAGTTTACTCCACCAACTTTCTTCGAAACCAATATACAAGCCATCTTCACGTAATTCGGTTGGGTAGATGTTGATGTAATCACCCTGCCCTTCTGCGCCCCTTCCTGTAGCTAAACTGTACTCATATCGATGGATTGGGCAAACAACGTGTCCGTTTTTACACCAGCCACCACTAAAATGACCCCCGGCATGCGGGCAATGGGATTGGGTTGCAGTAATTTTGTCTTCATTGTTAATCAAACAAATTTGTTTTCCTGCAACTTCAATCGTTTTAATTGTATCAGGGCGAGGAATTTGATTACTATTTAGTGCCTTAAACCACTTCATTCTGCTAAAATACAGCAAATAAATATCACTCTTATTTCATCTTTCTATTAAATTTCAAAAGAGGAACAGCATCACCATATTTTTTTAGGATATTTGCATCCTCAAAAATGAAACAAGAAATACCAGAAGACGGCACATTACTTCCTTTAATGGAAGAATTTTATACTATACAGGGCGAAGGGTTTAATACTGGTAAAGCAGCTTATTTCATCCGTTTAGGGGGCTGCGATGTAGGTTGCCATTGGTGCGATGTTAAAGAAAGCTGGGACGCAGAAATGCATCCACTTACCCCGTCAGATGTGATTGTCGAAAATGCTGATAAATTTCCAGGTAAAGCTGTTGTAATTACCGGTGGCGAGCCCTTGATTTATAACCTGGATTATTTAACCAATAAATTAAAAGAAAGAGGTATTCTTACCTTTATCGAAACATCTGGTGCCTACCCACTTTCTGGAAATTGGGATTGGATCTGTTTATCTCCAAAGAAGTTTAAAGCGCCAAGACCAGATATTACACCATTCGCACACGAATTAAAGGTGATCGTTTTTAATAAAAGTGATTTTAAATGGGCTGAAGAATATGCCGCAATGGTATCCCCTACCTGTAAACTATATCTTCAGCCAGAATGGTCTAAATCAAAAGAAATTACACCATTAATTATTGAGTATGTAATGGCTAACCCTAAATGGGAGATTTCTTTGCAAACACACAAATTTTTAAATATTCCTTAAATTAGTTTACATTAGCTTTGATAACCAAATGTTAGTGTATGAGGTTTTTCCTATTCTTATTTTTTATTCTATGCAATTTTTGTGTCTTTGCTCAGGGTTCGGGCAATAAAAAAGCGCAAACCTTTTTCGAAAAAGCAAACCCATTAATTCAGAAGCAAGATTATACCTCGGCAGAACGGGCTTTAAAAAGTGCTGTTGAGGCTGATCCATTATTTCAAAATGCCTATATAGTGCTTGCTGGAGTTTACAAAACACAAAAGAAATATCAGGATGCCAGAATGGCTTACGAAAAGGCGATATTAATTAATAAAGTGGTGGCTCCGGAAGTAACTTATGGCTTGGCAGAAACAGAATTTGCTACGCAGGATTATTTAAAAGCAAAACAGCATTTTAATGATTTTTTGATACTGGATTCTTCATCTGATAGAGCAAGAAGAGCAAAAAAACACCTTTTAGACTGCGATTTTGCTGCCATCACAATAAAGAAACCTGTAAAATATAACCCAACAAATTTAGGGGAAGGTGTAAATACAACCGATGCGGAGTACTTTCCTGCGATAACTGCCGATGGCGAAACCTTGGTTTTTACCCGTTTGCTGAATGGCAATGAAGATTTCTGGACCTCTCAGTTTAAAAATAATTCATGGAGTCTTGCCACACCATTATCAAGCAAAATAAACACTGCCAAATATAATGAAGGTGCACAAAGCATTTCACCTGATGGTAAATATTTATTTTTTACGGGGTGCAACCGCCCTGATGGTTTAGGTAGATGTGATATTTATGTTTCTCACCGTGAAGGAAAAGATTGGGGCGAGCCTTATAATGTTGGTCAGCCCGTTAATTCTGAATTCTGGGAATCGCAACCTGCAATAAGCCCCGATGGACGGACATTATATTTTATCAGTAACAGACCTGGCGGATCGGGTGGTTACGATATATGGAAAAGTACCATTACCGATGATGCCAAATGGGGACCAGCCATTAATCTTGGGCCGGATATCAATACCGCTTTCGATGAGAATACCCCTTTTCTGCATGTAGACGGTAAAACTTTGTATTTTTCTTCTGATGGTTGGCCAGGTTTCGGCAATAAAGATATTTATTATAGCAGGCAGGAAAGTGATGGCAAATGGCAAAAGCCCATCAATATGGGTTATCCAATCAATTCTTTTGAAGATGAAAGTGGTTTAGTGGTAAGTGCCGATGGAAATTCAGGGCTGTTTTCATCAAATTTAAAGGGTGGTTATGGTATGCAGGACATTTACAGTTTTGGAATCCCTGAAGTAGCCAAACCGCTAAAGGTTTCTTATGTGAAGGGAATTGTAAGAGACCGGGATACTAAAAAAACGATCGAAACCAATGTTCAGGTGGTAGATTTGAAAACCAATAAAACTGTTTTTGATGATTATACTGATCCTGAGACCGGCCAATTTTTAGCTGTAATGCCTGTTGGGAGTAATTATTTATTTAATGTAAATGCTGAAGGATACATGTTTTACTCTGAAAACTTCGAGCTTAAGGAGGGGGATATTAATAAACCTTACCAGATTGAAGTTTACATTGAAAAAATAAAGCAAGGTGGAAATGTAACTTTAAGAAACATTTTCTTTGATACCAATAAGTTTAATCTTTTACCCGCATCTATCCGTGAACTGGATCTGCTTATCGACTTCTTGCATCAAAATGAAAACGTTCAGATTGAAATTCAGGGGCATACCGATAATGTTGGCGATGATAAATTAAATGAAAAGCTGTCTTTAAATCGAGCCCAATGCAGTTTATGAATACCTGGTCAAAAATAGTATCAACGCTAAAAAGCTTACTTTTAAAGGCTTTGGAGCGAGTAAACCTATTGCTGATAATAAATCTGAATCAGGTAGAAAAAACAATAGAAGAACCTCATTTGTAATTACTAAAATATAGTACATTTTATTTATGGAAAAAGAGATTGAAATTGAAGATTACGATATAGAAATTATAATGTTGGAACAATATAAGCACCTCAATATTATACTAGAAAATTCATATTGCA
Organism: Pedobacter sp. W3I1; assembly: GCF_030816015.1. Taxonomy (NCBI): domain Bacteria; kingdom Pseudomonadati; phylum Bacteroidota; class Sphingobacteriia; order Sphingobacteriales; family Sphingobacteriaceae; genus Pedobacter; species Pedobacter sp. W3I1. The sequence goes on along the minus strand of NZ_JAUSXN010000001.1, from coordinate 3,049,726 downwards.
CAGCATGCAAAAAGATGGCCACTATCACAAACTATAAGCCTTATTTAAATAAATTGAATGATATTATCTTGAAAGGCTTTTGTCTTAAATGTGGAGGGCAAGTAAATCGGTATATCGAAACCGGAGAAAATATTCAAAGCGCAGCGGTTGCTGAACATATTAAAAATGTGCTTAAAATTTCAAAGAATAAAAGGTAATAATTATATATAAAAAAATAAAATGTCTCAGCATTACGGAAACCATAAAAGATTTTACCCGCCTTTCCATTTCTTCACCATACCATTGGCGGTTTTAGGCTTGTGCTTTGCAATATATTGTTGTATTGCCATACCCACTATAATTACGGGCTTGCTGGTGCTTGCATTTTTCCTGATTGCGATTATAGCAGTAATGGCAAGGATGTTTGCGCTTAAAGCACAGGACAGGGCCGCCAGGGCCGAAGAAAAGTTACGTTATTATATCCTTGCGGGTAAAGCACTCCCTGATGAACTTAGGTTGGGTCAGATTTTGGCTTTACGTTTTGCTAGTGATGAAGAATTCTTAGCCTTAGTTGATAGCGCTGTGATTGATAAATTATCTCCTGGCGAGATTAAAAAAGCCATAAAAAATTGGCGTGGAGATTATAATAGGATATAAAAAATATCGTCCTGCTGGATTTGTTTCAGCACCTTCTGTGTGATAGAGACCATGAAATTAATTCAGGGTGAAGAACTCAAAAAAAAAGATCTATATTAAAGCGTTCGTCATTCTGAACTTGTTTCAGAACCTTTCATGCTATATTAGGCCCTGAAATAAATTCAGGGTGACGCATGGAGTAAGCGATCTAGACTAAAACTTCTTCCCTTTTTAATACCCTTATTACAGAAACTTCAACAACCAACTTGGATGCGCTACATCATATTCAGATGTTCTATTCGCCGTTGGTATAACCCCAATAATGATCAGTGATAAATTTCTCTTCGCTTCCGACCTGGATTTCTTCAACTTCGGTACTGCAGCAATTCGGAATTAGAATTTTCTATCAAGCAGTGTTTTCATTTAACTCACTAGAAATAAATCGTTAACAAAATAATTTTCAGAATACTCAACCAATTTATACTTTTATAATATGGACAACGTAAAACCACTACCCGATTTATCAGCAGAAGAACAACGCGTTTTAGGCGCATTAATAGAAAAAAGCCGCACCACGCCCGATTATTATCCAATGACTTTAAACAGTTTAACTGCTGCATGTAACCAAAAAAGTTCTCGAAATCCGGTTGTAAATTACGATGAGGAAACCATCACTTTAACACTAAACCAACTTAAAATAAAAGGTTTAATATCCACTGCTACAGGAGGATCAAGTCGTGCAACTAAATACAAACATAATCTGGCCATTGTTTATCCTTTATTGCCATCGGAGTTAGCTATAATCTGTCTTTTACTTTTACGCGGTCCATTAACACCCGGCGAAATTAATAGCAATTCGGGAAGATTATATGAATTTGAAAGTATAGAAGAAGTTTTGGAGCAACTTCAAAAATTATCAGACGAGGAGCCTGCATTTGTAAAGCAACTGGCTAGGAAAGCCGGTCAGAAGGAAGCCCGTTTTGTTCATCTTTTAGGCGAGCAGGCCGAAACCACCACAGCGCCTGAAAGCGAAACGATAGCCGTATCACAGTTTGATCCTACTGAATTGGAAAACAGAATAGAAAAACTAGAACTGGAAATTGAAGAATTGAAAGAACTGGTTAATTTACTAATGGATAAGTAGGTTTATTAGTTCATTAGCCATTGGTTTATTGGTTTGCTAACTTATCGACTTAACCAAATTGGTTTATTAGTCTGAGCGTAGTCGAAGACTTTTATAAATCAATTATCGTCTCTCGACGGTAAAAAACTATAGTCTTAGCAAGACGCTGAGGCTAGTATAGTTAAATTTTCCGTGCTTCTGTGTCTCCGTGGCAGAAAAAATATTAGGGTCTTAGCGAGACGCTAAGAACAGTATAGTAAAGCGGTTGTCAGTCTGAGCGTAGTCGAAGACCTTCATAAATGCATTCTTCGTCTCTCCGTGGCAAAAACAAACCATCGCCTTAGCGAAACGCTAAGACCAGTATGGGCAATCTTACTACATAGGTTATAGCGATCGCATTAAGATTGCTTCGTTGTGCCTCCTCGCAATGACGACATCACTTGTTTAACAAAAAAAGTGTTTGGTGAGCCACCAAACACTGAATAATTGGTTCACCAAACACTAAATAAAGTGTAGCTTTTTAGGCGATCATCATTCCCACGCAGGTGGGAATCTTAAAGCTTATTGCATTACGATTCCCAATCAATAAGATAGCACCAATTTACACTAAAACGAAAAAAGTGTTTGGTGAGCCACCAAACACTGAATAAGAGATCTTTGGACTATGTTAAAAGATCTCTCCACTGCGGTCGAGATGACGATTTATCTTACCTGTCCCCAACTCCTTTGTTTTTGGCTAAAAAACTGACCTCTGGGAATGACGAGAGTGCCTAAGCCTCATACTTTTTAAAAATAGTACTGGCAGTATGTCCGCCGAAACCAAATGTGTTATTTAAAACATAGTTAATCTCTTTTTTAATACTTTTGCCTAACACAAAATTCAATCCCTTAGGAATATTTTCATCCAGATTCTTAGTATTAATTGTAGGCGGCACCACGTTATCTCTGATTGATAAAATGCTGATTACACTTTCAACAGCTCCTGCAGCACCAAGTAAATGGCCTGTCATTGATTTTGTTGCACCAATCACAACCGGCAGCCCTTTAAAAACAGTATTAATCGCCTGTAATTCACTTAAATCGCCCAATCCAGTTGAAGTGGCGTGTGCATTAATATAATCGATTTTATCGGCAGTAATTCCAGCATCTTTTAAAGCTTTTGTCATACCCAAAGCCGCACCAATCCCATCAGGAGGCGTGCCAGTTAAATGATATGCATCAGCAGCCATTCCACCACCAATAATCTCGGCATAAATGTGGGCACCACGTTGTAAAGCATGCTCTAAATCTTCTAACACCAATGCTCCGGCACCTTCGCTCATTACAAAGCCATCTCTGTCGGCATCAAAGGGTTTAGAAGCGCCCTGAGGATCGTCGTTATTTTTTGATAAAGCCTGAGCGGCATTAAAGCCACCAACAGATGACTTGGTCAACGCAGCTTCAGAACCACCAGCAATCATTACACTCGCTTTTCCTAAACGAATGGTATCGAAAGCATTGATAATTGCGGTATTTGACGATGCACAAGCCGACACTGTACAATAATTCGGACCACGTAATTTATGACGAATCGAAATGGCTCCTGCAGCGATATCAACAATCATTTTTGGAATGAAATAAGGGTTAAATCTTGGTGTTCCATCGCCTGCATGAAATTCTTCCAACTGCGTTTCGAAAGTACTGATCCCACCATTTCCGGTTGCCCAGATTACGCCAACTTCAGCCAATTGATCATCGGTCATTGCTGTAAAATCTAATCCTGCATCTTTTATCGCCTGATCGCTCGAGCCGATTGCATATTGGGTAAAAAGGTCGTACTTTTTAATTTCTTTTTTCTCCAGGTATTCCTCAGGATTAAAATCCTTTACCTCACCCGCAAAGCGGGTTTTGAATTTACTGGCATCAAATTTTGTAATGGGGCCAATGCCACTTTTTCCTGCTAATATCTGTTGCCAAAATTGCTCAACGGTATTACCAAGCGGTGTTATTGCACCTAAACCTGTTACTACTACTCTTTTCATTTTAATAATTTTTAGTCAATATCCTTGAATAAATAATCGACCAATGATTGTACGCGTGGGGCAATAATTAATATAGCAGGAATGGCTACAATGTAAGAAATACCCCATGATTTTAACCAAACCTTCAAAAAGATCGATGTAAATCCAAGATTAACACCTATGGCCGCGAAAGTAACTATTCCTGTAGTAAAAACCGCCATAATAAATGCAAATGCCACCTTCTTTTTCATTCCTGCGGTATTTTTAATCTTCGACCGAATCAATCCAGGCTTTTCTATTTGCATTCATCACATTCAGGGCATCAACCGGCGATTGCCTGAACAGCTCATAAATTTTAGCAGTATCACCTACCCTGATTTCAAATTCATCATTAGCTAAAGCGGTTAAAAGCGCTTCTGCAACAACCGAAGGTTTAATACCATTATGACCACCTATTTCTTTTGAGAATTCAGTATCCACCAATGGTGGCATCAATTCGAAAATCTTAACAGAAGTTTCTTCTAAACTCAACCTTAACGAAGTACTGTAAGAATGTAGTGCTGCTTTACTGGCCGCATAAGTTGGTAAGGTAACCCCAGGAACATAAGCCACAATGGACGAAACGTTTACGATAGCCGATTCACCTTGTGCCTTTAAAACAGGTAGCAATTTTTGATTAATCCTGATAATTGATAAATAATTGGTCAACATTTCATCTTCTGCATTTGCAAAAGCATCTTGATTGGGGTCAGCTAAATTATATAGGATTGCTCTTCCGGCATTATTAATAACGATATTTAATTGAGGAAAATCTGTTTTAATTCGTACTACCAATTGATCCACATCTTCAGCTTTGCTCACATCAGAAAGAATGGTGGTTACATTTTGCAATGATGCTGCAGCTGCATCCAGCCTTTCCTGGTTTCTGCCAGTAATAATTACATGGTTATCTAAAGCAGTTAATTGTTTTGCGATTTCTAAACCGATACCAGCTGTTCCGCCGATCAATAAAACGGTATTTTGTGAAGTTTTCATTTTATATTTTTTTAAAATTTTAAGATTAAACAAGTGCTCACCGCATGAGCATAAACGGTATTATTTTCATCGATTAATTGTGCTTCCACTAAGGCAGTACGACCACCAAGGTTGATTACTTTCCCAATGGTTTTTAATTTTCCCGTTTGGATGGTGACAGCCTTCAGGAAATTTACCTTCAGCTCCAAAGTGGTGTATCCTTTTCCGGCTGGTAATAATGAGTGGACAGAACAGCCCATAGCCGAATCTAAAATAGCAGTGATTACCCCGCCATGCACGGTACCGATTGGGTTGTAATGAAATTCCTGTGGTGTAAATTCGAAAACTACGTTTCCTTTTTCGATCAGACTGACACTAAAATCCAAAGTATATAATAATGGCGGCAACGGAAATTTATGATCGCTCATGGCCTGTAAATAATCAATACCATCCATCTGCATCGCTTCTCTAGCGCCTCTCGTGGGGTCTTCCCAAATTATTGTTCTGGTTCTTTTCATAATTAAATACCGATCGGTATATTTTAGTTTAAAAAATTTTTAGCCGAGGCTATTGATATATTTTTTTAACGAATCCATAATTAAATTCCAGTGAGCTGGTTTTGCTGTAAGCCTCGAAATCATAATGCCCCCTTCTATTATGGCAATCATAGTGAGCGCAACCTGCTCTGGATCGTGATCTGCATTAATTTCTTTGGTCGATATCCCTGCCTCTACTAGTTTAGCAATTTTATTTTTCCAGCCCAAAACTGCCTTTAAAACTTTTTCCCGCAATTCAGGATGGGTATCATCAGCGTCAACTGCAGTATTTAAAACAGGACAGCCTCCTTCTGATACTGAACCATCAATAAATTTTTGGTAAATATTAATGTATACCAAAAGTTTATCCTTTATACTGGCTTGTTTTCTCATTTCAGCATCTATCCTGGATGAAACATTTTTCAGATTATAATCAAAAGCAGCCAATGCCACCTCATCTTTATTGGCGAAGTTGCCATAAATACTGCCCTTGGTTAAACCTGTAGCAGCAGCAATATCATTTAAAGAAGTACCTGCATAACCTTTCATATTAAAAATGGGTGCGGTTTTCTCCACAATGAAATTTCTCGTTTTTTCTGCTTTAGTCATGTTCTTTTAAATTGACGACGCAAATATATACCGATCGGTATATTAAATGCAAATATTTTTATCATCATAATCTCCTTTTAATTGTAGTCTTAATTTTCTCCAAAATGCAATAATTTATTTTACGTTTGAATTTTGTAACTTTGATTTATGAACAAGCCAGAAACCATTGAAGATTTTTACCAGAACAAATTCAAGTTCCTGCCAGATAACCTACAGAATGGCGTAGGTCATTTTAACGTTTTTAAGCTGGAAGATTGTTTAAAGGATGATCATAAACCAATGAGTTATAACCGCAGGGATTATTACAAAATCTGCCTTACCCGCGGACATAATGTTTACCACTACGCTGATAGAAGTATTGAGATTAATGGTACAGCTTTAATCTTTTTCAACCCGCTTGTACCTTATACCTGGGAACTGGCCAGCGGCAAACAAAGCGAGGTGACGGGTTATTTCTGCATTTTCACAGAAGCTTTCTTTACTGAAAAGATCCGCGGAAATATTGGTGATTTGCCCATGTTTACCCATGGAGGAAAACCTGCATACATTTTGAATGAACAGCAGGACAAGCAAATAGAGGCTATTTTTTCTAAAATGTTTGAAGAAATTAATACCGATTACATCTATAAATATGATCTACTCCGTAATTACATTACAGAAATCACACATTTTGCGTTAAAAACAGAGCCATCAGAAAATTTATTCAAACATACTGATGCCAATACCAGGATTACTTCTGTTTTTACGGAATTACTAGAACGTCAGTTTCCCATCGAAACGACTACGCAAAGGTTTACCATGCGCTCAGCCAAAGATTACGCTTCGCAGCTTTCAGTACATGTAAACCACTTAAACCGTGCAATAAAAGAAACTACCGGCAAAACCACTACCCATTATATTACTGAGCGTTTATTAAGAGAGGCTAAGGCTTTATTGAAACATACCGACTGGAATATATCGGAAATAGGTTATTGCCTGGGATTTGAAGAGCCTACTCATTTTAATAACTTTTTTAAAAAATTGACCAAGCACACCCCTACTTCCTATCGAATTGTTTGAATTTCGTAATCATCAGTTTGATTAACGTAATAAGCTGAAGCGATTTGTACTGTAATTTTGTCTTAACAAAAAAGGATAAAACTATGGGCATGAAAAAAGTTTGGTTTATTACCGGAGCTTCAAAGGGCTTAGGATTAAGTTTAGTTCATCAGTTGCTAAATGCTGGCCAATATGTAGCAGCCACATCAAGAAATATCGGTGAACTTAAAAAAGCAGTAAACAATGATGGCGGAAAATTCCTTCCGTTAGCAGTTAACCTCGCCGACGAACAAAGTGTTGAGGATGCGATAAAGGCGACCATTGCAAAATTTGAAAGAATTGATGTTGTGATTAATAACGCAGGTTACGGAATTGGAGGCAGTATCGAAGAATTAAGTGATGCAGAAACGCGCAATAGCTTTGATGTTAACGTTTTCGGCACACTGAATGTAATCAGAAAAACTTCACCTTATTTAAGGGCACAAAGAGCCGGGCATATCATCAACATCGCATCCATTGCAGGCATTGCCGGTGCAACAGGCTGGGCGGTATATGCAGCAGCAAAATCGGCAGTAATTGCATTATCAGAAGTATCAGCCGAAGATCTTAAAGAATTTGGCATAAAAGTAACTGTTGTTGCACCTGGTGCATTCAGGACCAGTTTCTTAACCACTGATTCGTTAACACTAGCTGCCAATCCAATTGCAGAATACGAAGAAGTTCGGGCAATACACAGCAAATACCTAAAAATGGACGGTCAGCAGATTGGCGATCCCGAGAAAGCTGCTGCAGCAATGATCTCACTGGCAAGCATGCCTAATCCACCCCTTCATTTGCTTTTAGGTAATGACGCTTTCCAAAGAGCAAGTACTAAAATAGAATCGCTACAGAAGGAATTTAGAGACTGGAAAGCCATTACGATTTCAACAGATTTCGACGAAAATTAATTCAATAGACAAAAAATATTATGGAAAATCAAAAAGTATGGTTTGTAACAGGCGCATCAAAAGGCCTGGGACTTACATTAGTAAAAACATTATTAAGCAATGGACTTAACGTTGCTGCAACTTCAAGAAACCTGAACGATTTAACAAACGCAGTTGGCGAACACGAAAACTTCTTACCGCTAGCGGTCGACCTGATCGACGAAAGCAGTGTAGAAGCAGCAGTTAGCCAAACGATCAGCAAATTTGGCCAGGTTGATGTGGTGGTAAACAATGCTGGTTACGGCATACTGGGTGCTTTAGAGGAATTAAGCGACAAAGAATCACGCCAAAATTTCGATGTGAACGTTTTTGGCTCGTTAAACGTAATCAGGAAAGTGCTTCCTCAATTGAGAAAACAACAATCGGGTCACATTTTCAATATTTCTTCAATTGGCGGATTTTCAGGAAATTTCCCTGGCTTCGGAATTTATTGCGCTACAAAATTCGCAGTGGTTGGTTTTACCGAATCGTTAGCCGCCGAAGTAAAATCAATGGGAATTAAAGCAACCGTTGTAGAACCAGGCTATTTCAGAACAGCATTTCTTACTGAAGGATCATTAGCAGTACCAAGTTCACCGATTGATGCCTATAAAGAGGTTCGCGACTCGCAAGCAGCACATCAGAACGACATTAACAACCAACAACCAGGTGATCCGGCCAAAGCAGTTGAGGTAATTATTGAAGCTGCAAAAAGTGAAAACCCACCGCTTCATTTATTCTTAGGCCCTGATGCTTATCAGGTAGCTGATGCAAAAATTGCAGATGTACAAAGAGATATGGCGAATTGGAAATATTTAGCTACTGCTACTAATTTCGATGAGGTTGATGCATAGTATATTATAGTGTTCGTCATTTCGAGCGGAGTGCAACGCAGTCGAGAAATCCATATTAGATTTCTCCATTTCGCTACGCTTCAGTCGAAATGACGCCGATTTTTGAAATCTGCCATTGGTAATTTATTCAGTATCTATTCTTACATGAAAGACCCTGAAATAAATTCAGGGTGACGTTATCTTTGTAAACATTTCGTTATAGTGCTTTCGGAGTATAAATACAATCCTACTAAACTCATCACGGATTGACAGTTAGTCGGTCCGTGATAATTTTATTACCTGTATAAATTTTTGTCTACAAAACCCTTAATATAAACCTTTACCAGATCTCTTGTATTTCTAAATTCGGCCATGATTTCTTCATCGGTACCTACCGCTTTTGCCGGATCGGGAAAGTTATGGTACAGTTTTGTAGCTTGTGTTGGGAAATACGGACAACTCTCCTTCGCATGGTCGCAAACCGTAATCACATAATCGAAAGGCACATAAAAATACTCCTCGATATTGTTAGAGGTTTGACCAGAAATATCGATTCCATCTTCGGCCATTACTTTTATCGCCCTTGGGTTAACACCATGAACTTCGATACCAGCACTATAGATTTTAGCTTTATTTTGAGCAAAATGTTTCAAATAACCTTCTGCCAGCTGACTTCTACAACTATTTCCAGTGCAGAGAACCAATACATTTTTCATTTTTATAAATTTCGAATGATTAACAACAGCCACTTTCAGGGCTGCAACTATTTTGGCCAGCGGCGAGATTAACCAGTTTTACCTTTGTTTTTTCGGGCTGAGCGGGTGCACAGCATTCTTCACCGGTTTCGGTGATACCACAACTTCCACCACGGTTAATCGCTTTACATTGGGTAGCATCAGGTGTTAAATCTAAAATCAGGTTCTCCCCATCAATTTTAAATTCACCTGGAAACATCTGCCTAGTATCGAATGCAGAATTGCCAAATTCAATTTTCACAATTCCATTTGGGATTTAATGGAAGTTTACTTTCTACCAGGTTAATAATGGATAATGCTTTTTTCACCTGCATGGCCCTACCCGTTTCCTCTTCAGTAGGCTCCCATAACTGTACTATAATTTCAGTCCAGGCGTTCATCACGCCTCCGCAATCTACGGAAACAATAGGCGCCTGTTTAATTTCGGTAATGTGATAATTGGCATTTACCCGTTTACCCGGAGCATATTGGAACTGTAATACCAATTCTGGATGTTGTTGAAGTTCAGCCTTAAAGCTGCTCCATTCCGTTGAAGATTTATTAATCATAATATTGCAATTTAACGATTGATTTAAATAAAAAAATTTTAACAGCAGTTCTGCTCGCCTTTATATGAGGCAAAGAAATCGCCCAGCCGTGTTTGTAATAACTGCCAGGTTTTAGGTTCTATACAGTAACAAATACTCACCCCTTCAATGGTTCCCTGAATAATACCCGCATTTTTAAGTTCTTTTAAATGCTGAGAAATGGTAGCCTGAGCTAAGCCAAGTTCCTCAACCAAATCGCCACAGATACACGTATTTGATTTAAGGATGCGCTGAAGAATCGCAATGCGCGCAGGATGTGCCATTGCTTTTAATAACGCTGCCATTTGATTCTGCTCTTCAGTGAAGATTTCTGTTTTGGTAAGTCCCATAATTTTATATCGCAATATTACGATAGATAAAATGGATATCAAAATTTATTTTTAAACCTTCTTAACACACTACAGAATTTCTATAGATTCAATGCTTTCTTTAGCGTATAAATATTTTGTATTTTAAATTAAAATTTAAATCATGTGGAAATTTTATGCAATACTCTCTGCTTTGTTTGCTGCTGCAACGGCAATTTTAGCTAAAGTTGGACTAAAAGGCGTTAATGGAAATGTGGCAACGGCTATCAGAACTATAGTAATCTTATTTATTGCCTGGGGAATTGTTCTAGCAACCGGAGAAATTTCCCAGCTTAAAACATTGAGTAAAAACAACCTGATATTTTTAGGTTTATCGGGATTGGCAACAGGCTTATCCTGGATTTTTTATTTTAAGGCGCTCGAAACGGGAAATGTTTCCAAAGTAGCCCCGATTGATAAGTTAAGTGTGGCCATTGCAATGGGCTTGGCTTTTTTGATCTTAAAAGAACCGATTGATGCTAAAACATTAGTTGGTGGTGGGTTGATTGTTGCAGGTAGTTTGGTGATTTTGCTTTGAAGATTTGGCTATATTTTTTAGCCACGTAGGCATAAAAACAGTCCATGAATGACTTTCCAGTAGTATGATCGTCATCTCGACTGGAACGCCGTGGAATGGAGAGATCTATCTCGAGATAGATTTTGCTTCGCAAAGCCTTCGGGTTCTAGACTACGTTGCACTCCGCTCGAAATGACGACATACGAAGGGTAAACAAAAAAACCGTTAACTAATTAAAGTCAACGGTTTAACAGATAATAAGGATATAAAATTATTTCTTAGGTTTCGAACTCATATAAAAAGTAAGCTTTCCACCGTTGGTGATATCTGCATGTTTGATTTTATGATCGGTAATTTCTTTGCCGTTCAATAAAACTTTCTCTACGTAAACATTTTTATCACTTTGTTTAATCGCCTCAACAGTAAATGTTTTACCGTTTTCTAAATTAATTACGGCGTTATTAACCAATGGACTCCCCAACGAATAAACATCAGAACCTGGTGCTACCGGATAAAATCCTAAGGAAGAGAACATATACCAGGCGCTCATCTGTCCACAGTCGTCATTTCCACCCAAACCATCTGCGGTGGGTTTGTATTGCATGTTTAAGATATGGCGAATCTGCGCTTGTGTTTTCCATGGCTGATCGGTCCAGTTGTAAAGATAAGCGATATGGTGTGCAGGCTCGTTTCCATGTACATAACCACCAATAATACCTTCGCGGGTAATATCTTCAGTATGTGCAAAAAATTCATCAGGCAAATGCATGGTAAATAAAGTATCTAAGCGGGTAGCAAATTTCTTTTTGCCACCCATCATTTCGATTAACGAAGCAGGATCTTGTGGCACAAAGAAACTGTAGTTCCAGCTATTTCCTTCAATAAAACCTTGTCCTTCGGTGTCTTTTGCATCAAATTCTTTTTTAAAGGTTCCATCAGCTAATTTAGGGCGCATAAAACCAGAAGCACTATCATAGTTATTTTTCCAGTTGTTAGAACGTTTGATAAATTCATCGTAAACATCCATGCGGTTTAATTTCTTGGCCAATTGTGCAATCGACCAGTCATCGTAAGAATATTCTAAGTTATTAGAAACCGAAATTCCTGATTTTTCTGCCGGGATATAACCTTTATCCATGTAATAACCAATTCCTTCGTAATCGCGGTGTTTTGCTGTTGCAATACAGGCATCTAATGCTTTGTTCGCATCGCCATTGTAAGTGCCCTTAATAATCGCATCAGAAATTACCGAAACACTGTGGTAACCACTCATACACCAGTTATCGTTGGCATAATGCGACCAGATCGGCAACATGTGCAAACTACTCTGATCATAATGGGCCAACATCGATTTCACCATATCGTTACTACGACTTGGTTGCATAATATTAAAGAATGGATGTAAGGCCCGGTAAGTATCCCAAAGCGAGAATGTAGTGTAATTGGTAAAACCCTCTGCTTTATGTATGCCTTGATCTAAACCTTTGTACTCGCCGTTAATATCGGTATAAGTTGTTGGGTTGATAAAAGCATGATATAAAGCAGTATAAAAATTGATCTTATTATCGTTAGAAGTAGTTACCTGTATTTTATTTAATTCTTTGTTCCAGGTAGCCTGTGCCTGGGTCTTCACTTTTTCGAAATCCCAGCCCGAAATTTCTGCACGCATATTCTGCAAGGCATTTTCCTGACTAACCGGCGATAAGGCGAATTTAATTTTGATCTTCTCTCCTTCCTGGGTATCGAAATCGAAAAACATTTTCAATTTTTTACCGGCAATTTCGGGGAAGTTCTGTTCCTGGTTAAACTTACCCCAAAAGCCTCTGTAAGCCTGTTTAGCATCATAACTTTTACGTCCGTAACTTTTAAAAGGTTTAGAAAAGCTCATTGCAAAATATACAGTTCGTGTTCTGGCCCATCCATTGGTTTGACGGTAACCGGTAATTAGCGTATCGTTCACTACGCGAACATAAGTCCACACCGTTTTTTCTTCGTAATTATAAATACCAGCCATCAGATCCAAAATAATATGCGATTGATCTGATTTAGGAAAAGTGTACTGGTGCATCCCTACCCTGGTGGTTGAGGTCAATTCGGCGGTAATGTTATCATCATCCAACTTCACTTTGTAATAACCTGCCTCTGCAACTTCATTGGCATGAGAAAATGCGGAACGGTAACCACCTTTTGGATTTGACGCAGTACCAGGATTTAACTGTAACTTACCTTGGGTAGGCATAATGAGAAAGTCACCTAAATCTGAGTGGCCTGTGCCACTAAAATGCGTATGACTAAAGCCGGTAATGGTTTTATCCTCATATTTATAACCTGCACAGTATTTATATACATCGCCATTGTATTTTCCGTTCACTTCGTAAGATAAAGTATCCGTTTCGGGACTTAGCTGTACCGAACCAAATGGAACGGTGGCACCTGGATAAGTATGTCCCATTTTAGATGTACCAATAATGGGCTTAACATATTGCACCAGATTCTGCTGTGCCGATGCCATCATGGCCGATAGCAAAAGACAAGGCAGGATAATTTTTTTAATCATATCTTTTTAAAATTTAGCTTGTTTTGTTGAAAATTCTAAGGTATTAATTTATCTTCAAATATGTATAAAACATAACACTAAAACGTTTAAGTAAAATAAAAAATACAATTCGAATTATTGAAGATACAATTTATATCTTTTTTGCTATTATTTTAAATTCTAATAGCCAGGGTTCCGAAAACCCGTAAACTGACAGCTGGAAATGGCTTACTGATTTGGGCGTTACCCAAGCTGCGCAAGGGTCGGGCTTTGCAGGGCTCCGCTTCGCTACGGTACCGATGAAGAATCGGTACTGAACCCTTACAATCCCTAACGCGCATCTATTGCCTTAAGATATTAATTGTTTGCGTTCGTTCCAAACGCGCGTATAAATAACTTGGCGATTTTATGATCGCATTAATTTAAGGTTTAGAACCACAGACCCCGGTTAAATAAACCTGATAGAACGTAAAGCCCACAGGTGAGGTACGAGCCGAGGACTTGAAGAGATAGCAGGACTACCGGCAGCCATTAACACAGAACCGCTCATTTTCAAAATAATATTGACCACCTAAGCACAACTAGTAGATAAACGCAAGTCATTTAGTCGCCGCTTTTTACAAGTAACTGACTTGCTTTAAATAATTTCAGCTAAATAAACCTTATTTTTGCATCCAATATTTTTAAGATGAGTAAACACGGTAGAATTCTGGTGGCCATGAGTGGCGGGGTTGATAGTTCGGTAGCGGCTGTAATGTTGCATGAGCAAGGTTATGAGGTTATTGGATTAACCATGAAGACCTGGGATTATGCCACCTCTGGTGGTAGCAGTAAGGAAACTGGCTGTTGCTCATTAGATAGCATCAATGATGCCCGTACACTCGCTGTAAACTATGGTTTTCCGCATTATATACTTGATATCAGGGATGAATTTGGCGATTATGTAATCGATAATTTTGTTGACGAATATCTTGCCGGGAGAACTCCAAATCCATGTGTGTTATGCAATACGCATATTAAATGGGAAGCACTTTTAAAACGTGCCAATAAACTCGATTGCGAATTTATTGCAACAGGGCATTATGCCAATATCCGTCAGCAAGACAGCGGCCGGTATGTAATTTCGAAAGGAAAAGACGAAAATAAAGACCAATCTTATGTATTGTGGGGAGTTTCGCAAGAAAACCTTTCGCGTACCAAATTCCCATTGGGCAGTTTTGCAAAATCTGAAATCAGACAGATGGCTTTGGATATGGGACAGGAAGAACTGGCAAAAAAATCGGAGAGTTACGAAATCTGTTTCGTTCCTGATAACGATTACAGGGCTTTCTTAAAACATAAAGTAGAAGATTTAGAAGACAGGGTAGCCGGCGGAAATTTTATTTTAAGTAATGGAATGATCGTTGGACAACATAAAGGTTATCCTTTTTATACCATTGGTCAACGTAAAGGTTTAGGGGTTGCTTTTGGCGAGCCTATGTTTGTAACGCAGATCCTGCCAGAGAGCAATACCGTAGTTTTAGGCAAGGCTGATGAGCTTGAACGCCGCGAAGCCATGGTACGCAACATTAACCTGATAAAATACGCAAGCATTGAAGAACCGATGAATGATGTAATTACCAAAATCCGTTATAAAGATGCAGGTATGCTCAGTACAATTGTTCAGGAGAAAGATAGAATGCGTGTAGTATTTGATCATAATGTTTCGGCGATTGCCCCTGGCCAATCAGCGGTATTTTACGAAGGGAATGATTTATTGGGCGGAGGATTTTTAGTTTAGACTCCCATCTGTTATATACCCAAGCGATCGTCATGCTGATTTATTTTACAAGTTGAAATAGTAATCAATTGTCTTGTAGCTACTACGTGGTCAGCATCTTAATAGCGAGGTAGACCCTGAAATGAATTCAGGGTGACGACCGAAAGAAAACAAAACGAGTTGCCAAATGGCAACTCGTTTTTTATTTGAATTTTATTACGCTATACTGGAGAAATCGTCATGCTGAATTTATTTCAGCATCTTTCATACCATCTATTTATTTTAAACTTCTATAATCTATCCATCATAAAAGTAAGTTTATTAATTAAGATTCCCGCATACGCGAGAATGACGACCGCTATAAAATATAACTATAAAGTATTTCTTTATAGTTCATTTCCCTTAAAAACATTAATAGAGGCTGTTTTCCAGTGAATGTAACCTAAATTACCACAGGTTTGGGCTACAAAGTTTTCTACATCCTCTGGCACATCGTTAACTACACGCCATCTAATTTTATATTTTGGGTTATAACTGATATAAACCACCAAATCATCACTACGTTGCCCAATGGCATGTAAATGCTGTAAATGGATATCCTGTAAATCTGCGGCAGCAATCCTCAATCTTTCATTCATGATTTTACCTAATGAAAGATCTGGTCTAAAATCTGTTTCGAATATGGCTAAAACGGTAACGGTCATATAAAAAATAAATATATCAGCAAACAAACCAAGCCAGAAGCTTTTTGTTTAAATCATCAATTAAATACTCAGAATTATCTATAATATTCCTTGTATCCTGTTTCTCCAAGAGCAAATCTATACTAAAAAAATTAGTATCAAAATTTATTTTTGTATTTTTTTTAGTCAGCGCAAAAATTATAGAAACGCATGACATGTACCACTAATAAGGTTAATAACCCTAACATTGTGTATAACTATCTTAAACATCTGATAGCTAGGTTAGTTATCTATATAACAAAAGTAGAGCTTATGAAAAAGTGCATCTATGTAGTGGAAGATAATCCGAGTATTAGAGAAATTATCGAATTTCTATTAATTGAGGAGCTTTATGAGGTGAAGACCTGCCCAAACATTAACGATTTCTGGCTTCAAATGAGCAAACACCGCCCTGACATGGTGATTTTAGATATTATGTTACCAGATGGGAATGGATTGGATATTTGCAATACATTAAAGCGAAATATTAAAACACATGATATTCCAGTCATGATGATGTCGGCCAATAACCACTTAAACGCCGTTAAGGCTAAATGTGACGCGGAAGATTTTATAAACAAACCTTTCGATCTGAACGATTTTGCTGATAGAGTAGAAAAGTATTTAGCGGCATAGTTTTGTCCAGAGTCTTTAGTCCACGGTCATTAGTCGATTTGAACGATAATCGTCGAGCGTAATGATAAATCTCATCATTAAGGAATTAAGCGCATTAAGTTTGGTGCAGGTAATCTTTAGTCCAAAGTCATTAGTCCGCAGTCCTCAGTCGATTTGAACGATAATTGTCGAGCGTATGATAAATCTCATCATTAAGGAATTAAGAACATTAAGTTTGCACTTAATTTTAGTTCAAAGTCATTAGTCCGCAGTCCTCAGTCGATTTGAACAATCAACCAATTTGCCAATGAACTAATGACCAATGAACTAATAAACCACTTAAATGGCTATACTTTCGATTGCTTTATCCAAAGCCACATCTTTTAAATCTGGAATGCTTACACCTTCTGCGCGATATGCCGTAATATCGGTCATACCCATAAAACCTAGAACCGATCTTAGATAAGATTCTGTAAAATCATAAGGTTTCATTGGTCCTTCCGAATATACACCACCAGAAGAAATGGCCAGATACACTTTTTTGTTTTTCACTAAACCTTCAGGGCCATTCTCAGAATAACTGAATGTTTGGCCTGCACGTGCGATATGATCAATCCATGATTTTAATGTAGAGGGAATACCAAAATTATACAATGGTGCGCCTATTACGATTACGTCAGCATCTTTAAGTTCTGCAATGGCCTCATTAGAATGTTTTATTGCTGCTGTAAATTCAGGTGTATGATGCTCTATCGGTGTAAAAAAAGAATTGATATGCACCTCTTCCAAATGTGGAAATGGCGTATTGGTAAGATCGTGTGTAGTTAAAGTGCTGTCAGGATTTGCTGCCTGCAATTTTTCTACAATGACCTTTCCCAATTTGGTACTGAAAGATGCTTCGCCCCTTGGGCTTGATATAAGATGTAATATTTTCATTTTTTTGCCTTTTTTATGTCTGGCAAAATTATAGATACGAAGTATCAAAAAGCTATTACTATACTAAAGGATAGCGCTATCCTCTAGTATAGTAGCTACTTCGTCCCAATAAAAAAGTGGCTAGATAATATCGAGAATCCGTCATTCCCAGAGGTCAGTTTTTTAGCAAAAAACAAAGGAGTTGGGTGACAGGTAAGATAAATCGTCATCTCCGCAGTGTTCCAAAGAAACTCCTTTGGAGGAGAGATCTTTTAACATAGTCCAAAGATCTCTCCACTGCGCATTTGCTTCGGTCGAGATGACGCCAATTTTAGAATCCGTCATTGGTAACCTGATTGGAAATCGTAATGCATTATAAAGTAATTTATATGCTTAAGATTCCCGCATACGCGAGAATGACGACAACATAAAAACTAATTACACTTTTGAGCATTTACCTTATTTAATTTCATTATTTAACCTGCTCAATTACAGCAACAAAACCACCATCTTTTACCATATTGATATCGATCGTTTCTCCAGCTTTAATTGGTTTTACGATACGTTTAAAATCCATCGCCTGAAAATCTGCATTGATGCCATCTTTGATCAGGGTGATCTGGTAGTTTGTGTTTGCTTTCAGGAAACTGGCTTCAACTTTCAGATCATGTTTTTGATCGTTGCCCATCGCGCCAACAAACCATTTTTCGCCTTTGCGTTTGGCCGTAACAATATATTCACCAACACTTGCATCCAGAATTTTGGTTTCATCCCAGGTAACCGGAACACTGGTAATAAACGAAGTGGTTTCTGGCTCTCTTAAATAATTAAAAGGATTATCAGCCAACATTTGCAGACCGCTTTCGAACACGATGTACATCGCCAATTGATGTGCCCTTGTACCAATACTCATTGTATTTACCCAACTTGGCTTATAATCCTCTTTATGTGCCGAACGCATAGCACCAGGCGTGTAATCCATAGGTCCTACTGCATTACGTAAAAACGGAAGAAATAAATTGTTGTTTGGCGTAGCCAGGCCACCGCCAATATTTTGTTCCATCCCGATAACCCCCTCATACGAAAGCACATTTGGATAGGCAACTTCTAAACCTGCAGGTTTAAATGCACCGTGGAAATCGACTAAAATGTGGTGTTTGGCGGCTTCTTTAGCTACACGGGTATAATAGTTCACCATCCATTGATCGCTCCTATCCATAAAATCAATTTTGACCCCAGCAATGCCCCATTTTTTCTAATGTTTCGAAAATATTGAAGTTATTTTCGACTGCCAGCCAGGTAAACCAAAGTACAATTTTTACATTTTTCTGTTTACCATAGGCAATTAACTCTTGCAGGTTAATGGTTGGATTAGGTTCAAAAGGATTAAGCGTTGTTTTCGCCCATCCTTCATCCATAATGATGTAAGGAATCCCAAATTTCGAAGCAAAATCGATGTAATATTTATAAGTATCCTGGTTATAACCCGATTTAAAATCGACCCCGTAAACGTAGGCATTGTGCCACCACTCCCAGGTTACCTGACCAGGTTTTATCCATTTGGTATCCTGCAATTGGTTAGGGGTGCTCAGTTTATACACCATTTGGTTTGCTGCTAACTGGGTATCTTTATCGGTAATGACCAAAAAACGCCAGGGAAATGATCTTTTACCAGCTGTTTTGGCAATATAATCGGCTTCTTTTAAAATTTTCTTGCTTCTGTCGCCATCTTCTCCAAAAGCCAAAGGTGCTTTAGGAAAAATAGCATCAACGGTTTTATCGTCTACCGCTTTAACAAATAAACATGGATAATCATAAAGATCAGCTTCTGATAACAAGGCTTTATACTTACCATTATTAAATAGGATTGGCAGCACACTCATCTTATCCTTGTTTACTTTTCCGAGTTCATTTTGACGGTAAAGAATTTCGTAAGAAGTTTTAAATCCACCAGTTTCTAAATAATCAGCTTTAACTGCATCGTTAAAATTGATGTGCACATCTTCGCTGTTTACAATGATCGAATCTTTTTTATTCGTGATGAAACGATAGGCAATGCCATCGTTATAAGCCCTGAATTCCACGCTAAAATCGCCTTTGAAGTCCAATCGCAATAAATTATACTGATTTACTACGGTACTGTTTTTAAGTGGAACAATCGGATTCGAACTGGTGTTAACCGAAGAAAGCGTTTTCTTTAACAGCTTTGCATTGGCACCCAGCTTTGCCTGATCTAAGTTTAACTGTAAGTATGAATTGGCCAAAAAAGGATCGCCATTAAAAGTTACCGCATAGCCAATTTTATCTTTAATATTTACCGATACTTTAATCCGTTTATCGGGCGATACCAACTCTATCGGAGCACTAAAAAGTTTTACTGCAAATAACAGTAGCAAAATGACAAATGATAATTTTTTTTTCATGTTTGATCAGGTTTCGTTCTGAGAAATTTGGTTTTGTGTGCTTTAAATGATTTTAATAAATCGTTTTAGTGAGTTAAAGTTAAACACTGTTTTTGATTTAACAATAAGTTTTTTAATTGATTGTATTTTACATCCTGAATATTGATTTTGTGATCGATAGCTAAAGATGCAGCAGTGGCCGCCGATTCGGCCAAGATCATGAATACGGGTTCCATCCGCACAGAGCCATAGGCAATATGCGACGATGACAAACAGACCGGCACCAATAAATTTTTACATTCGGTTCTCTTGGGTACGATGGCCTGATAAGAAATGCCATATGGTTTTGGCGCTTTAACACCAATATCGCCTTCATTCTGCACATAACCCGCTGGCGTAACGTAGCGTTGAACATTATGAGAATCTAACGCGTAAGAACCCATCCCAATTGGATTGGGTACTTCTTTTTTGCCAAGCACTTCATGCTCGGTCATTACGAAATCGCCGACCATTCTCCTGGCCTCACGGACATAAATCTGATAAGGCCAGTTTCCGTTATCTTTAAATTCGTCTTTCGCCAATCCCCATTTTTTAACCTGCTGTTGAATATCTTTCGGCATCCTGGGGTCGTTCGCCATAAAGTACATTAATCCTTTTTGATAATTTTCATGGGCCTTAATTATCTCTTTCCGCTTTGCATAGGTGGCTTCCGGATAATCGTAGTTCATCCCAATAAAATCGGTGCTAAATGGCCCATGGTTATTGGTATCTGTTTTATGGTTAGGAATGGGATCGTATTTATTAAAAAGTTCGTTCCAACCCGCATTAAACACCCTTAAAAGTAATTCGTAATCCATTGGATTGTAGCGGTCTGGTTTTGGAAATTCGATTCTGTTTTCCGGCCGATCGGTAAGGCACATCCGGTAGCAATATGCCTGAAGTTTATGGTCTGCCGTTCCGTTTGGCCCAGGTTGATCATTAGAAATACCGGCCAACAAACCGCTCGTTTTATCGCCAGGTTTTTTATAGGGATCGATGTTGTTTTTAAAATAATGTGAATGCTGAAAAACCATGGCCTGTACACCGTTCCATTGTTCCTGATAAACCGCATTTGCTTCTCGCCCTACATGATAATTCACCTTTGCTGCAGCCATCAGATCCCCTTCGTAGGTGGCATCGATAAACATTTTGGCTCTGAATATCTTTCCAGATAAAGTTTTAATACTGATTATTTTACCATCCTTCATCTCCACTCCTGCCTCTCGCGCTAACCCCTCATCACGATATACGGTTAATTTGTTTTCCTTAACAAAATCTTCCATAATCTGCTCCGCAACATGAGGTTCGAAAATCCACATGGTCCGGTCTTTTCCATCAATAGCAGGCGTACCCTGTCCTTTGTTACCGTATTCTTCTTTTTTCTGCCAATTCCAGGCATTGGCCTGTTGGTAGTGCTGATAAACCCGTTGATAAAATGTTCTGGCTAAACCACCAATTACGGATTTATCGCCCGTATCGGTAAAGCCAAGGCCCGAAGCAGATAAACCGCCCAAATGGACATCCGGCGAAATTACAATCACACTTTTGCCCATTTTAGTAGCTTGTACCGCAGCAATTACTCCAGCTGATGTTCCGCCATAAATTACAATATCTGCATGATGTCCATCTTTGCGCTGACTATAAGCCATTAAGGACATGCAGCTAAGCACTGCAAAACAGATCAAAATTTTCTGAGTTGATATCGTCAGTAAATGCAAATAAAAGCTACAGCGTTTACTATAAATTTCTGCATATGGGGCTTCACTTTTTTGTTGTGAGAGGACGAACAATTCTGCATCTGAAAAATGCTTTAATTAAAGACATATATTTGGCTGGGTTTAAACAAATATATTAATTATTTAAACTTACGAAACCAATATAAATCGATTTAGATGAATATAAAAGCAAGATTACAATGCTGAATAATTATACATTATTTAGCTAATGCATTAGCCTGCTTTAAGTGTTTCTTTAATACAGGCAAATATTTACTGGCATATGCTTTAACCGCACGATCAGTAGACTGCGCCGCTTTTTCAAATAATGCAACCGCATTTTGATGATCGGCAAGCATCATCTCAACATAAGCTTTATCAAATGAAGCCCCGCTTAAATTATTCAAATTATTGACCGCACTGGTAACATCAATTTCATTGGCATTACTACCAGTTTTTTTTACTTGACCAGTATTGCCGGCCTCGCCTTCGGCATTTTTGCTTCGAGAGGTATCTTTCAGATTTTCAGGTGATGAATCTACCCTGCCATCTGGTCGTAGTTCACCTTCTGGCCTGCTCATTGGCAAATTTACTTTCTTAAGTTTCGCCAATGTCCTCAATTCTTCGTTGGCCTTGGTATGATCTTCAACCATCATCTGGCCAAATGCCTTTATCTTTTTATCTGTTGCTTTCTCCGCCGCAAGTTTCCCTGTCAATACCTCTTTCATTCCGGCAATAGCCGCCTGTTGCAAAAATTGTGCAGTTGTTAAACTATCTTGTTGATGAATATAATCAAATGATTTTGTATAATGCCAATCTGCTTTTGCAATTGCATTAAATGAAGTAACTGAAATGATCATTCCCACTACAGCTATTTTCCTGGTATTGAAATGGTTTTTCATTGTAAATTAGTTAAGGTAAATTATATTAATAAACCTTGTTAACGCCTAAAAAGTTTAGGCAAAATAGATTAGCTGCCCTAAAACTTACAACTTACAGGGCTTAACAATTTACATTTTTTCTAAACCTAATCTGTTTTCAACCTGTTTTATATGAAAACGTTTATATTATGGAAAATCTAGAAAACAATCAACCAGAAGAAGAAATTCAAAATATCGAACAGTTTCAGGTCGACCGTTCGGTGGGAAATGCAGCCGATGGTCATGCTACTCCTGAGCCATCTGAAGATGATGAATATACAGTGGATGAAGTGCCATTTGCTGATGGCGAAGGCACACAATTAAATGAAGAAATAGAAGGTCCGGAAGACGAAGAAGAAGATGATGATGAAGCAGAAACGAATGACTATAATGAATCGGATATAGAAGAACTGGATAAAGATCCAAATGCTTATGACGAGGAAGACAGTGAAATGTTATAAGCCAATCATTTCATTTCCGTATAAAGGGTGCCAGATAAGCAATTGTCTGGCATTTTTTATTTAAACAAAGATGATCCGCAATATTTGCAAAACAGGGCATCACTATCATGCCCTTCTCTACTACAACTTGGGCACGATTCGGGTAATTCTTTTTTCTGTCTGGCAGCAACAGCAATATCGTGGGTAATGATTCCTGTAGGCACAGCAATTATGGCATAACCAATTAACATCACCACAGAGGCTACAAATTTACCCAACGGTGTAATGGGTGAAATATCGCCATAACCCACTGTTGTTATCGTAACTATGGCCCAATAAATACTTTCAGGGATATTTGAAAAACCATTTTCCCGCTTTTCTACCAGATACATAATAGAACCGAGAATAACAGTGATGGTTAAAACCGTTAACAGAAAGATACTGATTTTACGGACACTATTTTTTAATGCCTGGGTCAAAAAGTTAATCTCTGTTAAAAAATGTCCGAGTTTAAATATCCTGAAAACACGAAGCAACCTCAATGCCCTAAAAACCAATAAAGATTGCGCGCCAATAAAAAATATGCTTAAATAAGATGGTAACAGTGCAACCAGATCGATAATTCCTAGAGGACTAATTACATAACTGATGGGTTTTCTGATACTCACCAGTCTTAAAATGTATTCAAGGGTAAAAAGCGCGGCAAAAATCCACTCCATGATATTAAACAGCTTGCCATAATGCTGATGAATACTGATAACGCTATCCAGCATCACCACAATAATACTCGAAAAAATGGCAATCAATAAACCCACATCAAAAGCTTTACCTGCAGGCGTATTCGATTCGTAAATGACTTCGTGCAGTTTAAAACGCCAATCTTTAGGTGGATCTGATGCCATGGAAATGGTTTAATGATGATTAAAGGTAGCGAAATTAACCGTTTACCACTTCACCACCATTTACATGTATTACCTGTCCGGTTATGAAAGATGCATCATCCGAAGCCAGGAACACATAAGATGGTCCAAGTTCTGACGGTTGCCCTGCCCTTTCCATCGCTGTTTCTGATCCAAAAGATTTAATCTTTTTTTCATCGAATGTAGATACAATAAGCGGTGTCCATACAGGGCCAGGTGCTACCGCATTTACACGGATACCCGTTTTGGCTAAATTTGTAGCGAGCGAACGTGTAAAGGAAGTGATGGCTCCCTTTGTAGAAGAGTAATCGATCAGATTTGGCGAAGAGCGATAAGCCGTTACCGAGGTGGTATTGATAATGGTATCGCCTGCCTGAAAATGTTCAAGTACCTCGTGTGCAAAATAGAAATAGCCAAATATATTGGTACGGAAAGTATCTTCAAGCTGTTTGTCGTCGATTTTCTTTGGATCTTTCTGAGGCACCTGTATTCCGGCATTGTTTACCAGAATATTGATCTTCCCAAACTTTTTAACTGTGGTTTCTACTGCTTTTTTACAAAATGCAGGCTTTTTAACGTCCCCTTTAATTAACAAACAATTTTTACCTTCAGCTTCAACCAGCTGTTTGGTTTCCTTTGCATCCACATCTTCATCTAAATAAACAATCGCTACATCGGCACACCTTCCCTTGCAAAATGAACCGCTACCGAACGCCCAATGCCGCTGTCTCCACCGGTAATCAACGCTACCTTATCCATTAATTTTCCAGCACCTTTATAACTTGCTTTAATTACTTCTGGCCTTGGATCCATTTTGGCTTCTATACCCGGTTGTTTATTTTGTTTAGCAGGTGTCTTTTGAGTTTTCATCTGGATTAATCAATCAAAGTTTTCAATAATACCTACTAAACAACCTGTTGCCTGCAAAGTTTTCGTGACGGAGATCATCATTCACATTTTAAACCAATTTAACTTAATATTTTGCTAATATCCCATTATTATCGAAGCCTATATCGCAGTAAATTAGCTATTTAAATTCTAACCAAGTGAAACCACAAATGAGAAAAACAATCTTAACAGCTTTATTCATCTTAAGCTTAACCTTACCTAATTTCGCTCAAAAACGTTTGGGCAATGAAACTCCAGCTCAAAAGATCAAAAGAATGGAATGGTGGACGGATGCCCGCTTCGGCATGTTTATCCACTGGGGCCTGTATGCACTACCAGCCCGTCACGAGTGGGTTAAAAGCAATGAACACATTACCAACGAAACTTATCAGAAATACTTCGATCAATTTAATCCTGATTTATTTAACCCTAAAAAATGGGCGAAAGAAGCTAAAGCAGCAGGAATGAAATATGCCGTGTTAACTACCAAACACCATGAAGGATTTACATTGTTTGATAGCAAATACACTGATTATAAAGCAACCAATACACAAGCCAAAAGAGATTTGGTTAAAGAATTTGTTGAGGCTTTTCGTGCAGAGGGTATAAAAGTAGGTTTTTATTATTCGCTGATTGATTGGCACCACCCAGATTTTCCCGTAGATATTTACCACCCTTTAAGACCAGATAAGGGCCACGAAGATCAATATGCAGTATTGAATAAAAACAGAGATATGGCCAAATACCGCAAATACCTTTACGATCAGGTAACCGAGCTACTTACTAAGTACGGCAAAATCGACATTCTTTGGGCAGATTTCTCTTACCCGGGTAAAAATGGTAAAGGTCGTGATGATTGGGGTTCGGTAGCACTACTTAAGCAGATTAGAAAACTGCAGCCACAAATCATTGTAGATAACCGTTTGGATCTTAATGATTATGAAGATGGTACAGATTTCGAAACGCCAGAACAGGTTAGTCCGAAAGAACTGGAAAAATACCGTGGCAAAGTTTGGGAAACCTGCCAAACCTTTTCGGGTTCCTGGGGATACCACCGTGATGAGAATACCTGGAAAAGCAACAGAAAACTATTAGATTTACTGATTACATCTGTAGCCAATGGCGGTAATTTACTCTTAAACGTTGGTCCTACCGCCCGCGGCGAATTCGACAACCGTGCTGTCACAGCTTTAGATAGTTTAAGTCTTTGGATGCATGCCAATTCGAAATCTATTTACCACTGTACTTTTGCACCAGCAGGGTTTAAAGCACCCGAAGGAGCAAAACTCACCTATAACAACGACACTAAAAAACTATATGTGCATTTGTTCGAATATCCAAATACGGGTTACCTTACGTTAGATGGATATAAAGACAAAGCAAAGTACGCACAGTTTTTACACGATAATTCAGAAATACAGATCGATACAGAAAAATCGACGGGAAATACATTAGTATTAAAACTACCTAAGCAAAAGCCCGATTTTGAAATCCCGGTAATTGAATTAACGTTAAATTAATCCAGCTATACAATCTGTAAGAAGCTATATCATAAATATAGAATTGTCATCCTGAGCTTGTCGAAGGACCTATTTTAGATGTCTTACGAGGCGTTTCGACAGGCTCAACATGGCAAATTCGATGCGAATTACAATTTATAAGACAGCCTCTTTTTTGTGAAATAATGATGAAGTGTTTAAAGATGAATAAAACTTATTTCGATTTTAGTTTGTATAAAACCTAAACGAAAGAAATGAGAATAAAAGGCACCTTTATATACACCCTTAAAACGGGCGAAAACGCGTTAATCTTGCTAACTGAAAATAAAATTGATCAGGATAAACTTTATCATTATTTAATGGTCGATGCCTATCGGTTTAAAAAAGAAATTGTGCAGGAAGAGCCACAGATCGAACTGATATCTGCAGGTTATAAAAATGAAAATGATGAGGTGATTTGGAACCATGAATATATTCCTGTACCGAAATGGTACGATCAGAATTAAATCAGACTAAACATATTGATAAAGATCAATGTTAAAATGTTTATGAAGTTTTTTGCACCCTTCTTCTTTTTGTTACTATTTTATACCAGATCACTCGCACAGTATACCGACAGTACTCATTATCATGTACTGCTTACTTCAACCGGATCGATTAACCGAACAAATGATGATCGGGCCTATTTGTTAAATAATGCACTCAATTTTGGGTTGAAAAAGAAAAGTTTTGTTTTAAACTCCAGTTCGGCATGGCTTTACGGCAAACAGAATAATAATTTAACCAACAACGATTTTTCTACCACACTTAACTTTAATCTGTATAAAACCTTGCCACATTTTTATTATTGGGGCTTGATTAATTACAATACCAGCTATTCTTTAAAGCTTAAAAACCAGCTGCTTGCCGGTGGTGGCATTGCCTATAGCATTTTAGATAAAGAAAATGCATACATTAACATCAGTAATGGTGTACTTTTCGATCAGAGCAGTTTAATTGTAGGTGATAGTTACCACACCTATAGAAATTCGTTAAGGTTACAATATCATTTTATGATCAAAGAACTGATTACCATTGACGGGAATCACTTCTTACAAAATTCTTTTAACAGAAAGGGTGATTACATTATCCGCTCATCTGCAACCCTTGGATTAAAACTTCGCAAATGGATCAGTTTAACAACAACATTTAACTATAACAAGCTGAATATTACCAACAGCGAAAATTTAAACCTTACTTATGGATTAACGCTTGATAAATATTTTTAGATTAGTCTGGAGTCCTAAGTCTGTAGTTGGCAGTGGAGTCTATTGCTGATTACCCAGATTCAGTCACCCTGAACGGAGTCGAAGGGCAATTTACAGATATTAAATCAGTTGATGGATCAGGAGCGCAATTTGCAACGATCAAGGTTTGCCCCCGCTTTCCCCTTTATCCCGAGAACTATCCTACCGTGAGGACAGATCTTTTTGAGGTTAATTTTTTAGGCGTTTTGCTAGCTTCCTCAAATAACACTTTGTTTTAACCGAAGAACGCCGTCAATCCCAAGGGCCTGGGAAAATCAAAAAAACAGTTGCAGGAAAGAACAAATAGTAGTACCAAACCTAAAACGCAGTGGTTTTGTGTTCATAAACGCTAATTTAAAACTTTGATAAGTATTGAACACAAACCCCGAAGGGCTCAATCAGGCCGAAGAAAACACACAATACCTGATTAAACGAAGTGCCGCTGTTTTTTTGATGCGTGTAGGATTATGTAAAAGGCCCATTGCTGGATTGACAGAGCGCTTTGGGTACTTTGGCGCTCCAAAGTACCATGCCACCGCGGCATAGAGCGGAAAAAATCAATGTTTGCATTTAATTAATGATTTTTAGAAAAAAAATGCTTTTTAGTAGCTGGAAAGATGCTAATCCCGAAGCTTCGGGACAGCATGACGATCGCCTTAGGCAAGGGGGCAAAAACAAATTAGATTTAATAGTGTGTCCACACGGTAGGATGAACTATCGGGATGCTCACTCCAATCGGGCTAAGTGGCGCTGCCTTATTAAATGACGGGGAATTACCTAATGAACCAGCTCTGCGTACTCCGTGCCATTTTCTCTGCGTACTCTGCGGTTAAACGGCGATAGTATTGTAGACGTTTGGTACCGATTAAGCAGTTTAAACAGTTAACCCTATAGCTGACCATTAAGGAATTAAGAAGGTTAAGGATCGTTATAAGCAACCTGGTTATCAACCATGAACCAATAAACTATTAACCAATGTATTAATAATCCAGGACAAATTAACCAATGACCAATGAACCTTTCTATGCCGACAACAACTCTCCATGATTTAAATTTGCATAAGCTTTAGCCTGCACTACATTACCAATTATAATAATTGCCGGATAAGTTAAACCAGCGTTTTCTGCAGATTCCTGTAAATTCTTAACCGAACATACTACTTGTTTTTGATTGGGTAAGGTAGCATGCTGAATAATTGCTGCAGGCATATCACCTAAACCTGCATCGCAATAGGCTTTAGAAATTTCGCCAACTTTTTTCATCCCCATATATATAACTACTGTAGCCGAACTTTTCATCGCACATTTTAAATCGTTGGTTAAACTTCCGTCCTTTTTAGTTCCGGTAAGTATCCAAACACTTTCGCTAATTCCACGGTGTGTTAAGGGCACATCGATAAAACCTGCTCCTTGCATACTACTTATACCCGGAATATAATGACATTTAATCCCTCTGGCCTCCGCATAAATCAATTCTTCGAATCCTCTACCAAAAATAAAAGGATCTCCACCCTTTAAACGCACTACTACCTGGTAATTTTGAGCATTTTCGACAATTAATTCATTTATTTTCTCTTGTGGCGTGTATTTTCCATAAGGTTGCTTGCCAACATAGATCATTTTACATGTTTTCGGAGCAATTTCTAGCAATTTTTCATTACTTAAGTTATCATAAAGAATAACTTCTGCTCTTTTTAGCACATTAAAAGCTTTCATAGTGATTAATTCCGGATCACCAGGACCTCCACCCATTATAAAAAGTCCAAAATCAGTAGTTTTTTGATTCATAATTTTAATGATTTAACTATTTAAGTATAAAAGTGATGAAAATTTATTAAAAAGTTAAATATTTAATGATAAAAATCACACAATAACAACTTTTTATATAATTAAAGCATATATTTGACTATCAAAAATCATATAAATATTAAATTATATATTTTTAAAACGATTATTTAATAAAATAATACCAAAAACAAATAATCCGAAACAAAAAACAACCAACAGAAACTAAAAAACACTAAACACCTTTAAGATTTATGAAAGAACCACAAATAATCGTAATAGGAAATGGAATGGTGGGGTATAAATTCTGCGAAAAGCTTAGATCAAAAACTTCTTCTTTTAATCTTATTGTTTTTGGAGAAAGAACCCCGTAGAGCTTACGATCGTGTTCATTTAAGTGAATATTTTAATGGCAAAACAGCCGAAGACCTCTCCCTTTCTACAGAAAACTGGTATCAGGAACAAAATATTACCTTATTTCTCAATAACCCAGTTACTAAAATAGACCGCGACCTTCAAAAAGTTTATACCGCCAATGGTTCAGATTACAGCTACGATATTCTTGTTTTTGCTACGGGTTCTGGTGCTTTTGTTCCTAATATCCCTGGAATTGAGAAAGAAGGTGTTTTTGTTTACCGTACAATAGAAGATCTTGACCTCATTAGTGGCTACGCAAAAAAAGCCAAAACGGCTTCAGTTATAGGAGGCGGTTTATTAGGATTAGAAGCCGCTAAAGCATTGATTGATCTGGGTATCGAAAAAACCAGTATTATTGAATTTGCACCGCGCTTAATGCCAAGACAAATAGATCCTGCCGGTAGCGACATGCTTAAATCGAAGCTTACAGATTTAGGCTTACAGATCCATTTAAATAAAAACACCACGAGCATTGAAGGTGATGGCCGTATTACTGCATTAAAGTTTAGTGATGATACGGCTTTAGATGTTGATATGCTGGTAATCTCTGCCGGCATAAAACCACGTGATGAACTAGCTAAAGCCTGCGGCATTGAGGTTGGTCCACGGGGCGGAATTGTAGTTGACGAAAAAATGCAGACCAACGATCCAGCTGTATTTGCTATTGGCGAATGCGCCTTATACGACGGAATGATTTATGGTTTAATTGCTCCAGGCTACGAAATGGCAGAAGTATTGGCTGCAAACCTTTGCGAAGGTGATAAAGCCTTCACAGGCTTTGATATGAGCACCAAACTCAAACTGATTGGCATCGATGTAGCCAGTTTTGGTGATAATTTTATTACCGAGCCGGATTGCCGTACCATCATCTTCGAAAACAAACACAAAGGCGTTTATAAAAGAATAAATGTTAGTAATGACGGGCAATACCTTTTAGGAGGTATATTAATTGGAGATGCAACAGCGTATAACTTGCTGTTGCAGACCTCTAATAACCGCATTGTATTACCAGAAAACCCTGAAGAACTGATACTGGGTGCGCGTGGAGGAAGCGAACCTGCAGGCGGAGCCGGAATTACAGGTTTACCAGATAGCGCATTAATATGTAGTTGCGAAGGTGTTAGTAAAGGCGATATCTGCTCGGCAGTAGCAGATGGTTCTTGCGAAAATATTGATGACCTGAAAAAATGCACCAAAGCAGGTACAGGCTGTGGTGGCTGTTTGCCGATGGTAAAAGATTTAATGACCTACACCCTAAAATCACAAGGTAAATACATCAAAAATGTAATATGTGAGCACTTTAATTATAGCCGACAAGAGCTTTTTGACCTCATTCATATTCATGAATTAAAAAGTTATGATGCAGTATTAGATGCTTTAGGTAAAAATGACGGTTGCGAAGTATGTAAACCATTAGTATCGTCATTACTTGCCAGCCTTTGGAACGAAATGATCCTTAAAAAAGGAAACGACGTGGCTCAGGATAGCAACGACCGTTTTCTGGCCAACATCCAAAAAGGCGGCTCATACTCTGTAGTACCAAGGGTTCCGGGCGGCGAAATTACTCCCGACAAATTGATTGTAATTGGCGAAGTAGCTAAAAAATATAACCTGTATACCAAAATTACAGGCGGTCAGCGGATAGATATGTTTGGCGCGCACCTTAACGACCTGCCTATTATCTGGGAAGAATTAATTGCTGCAGGCTTTGAAAGCGGCCATGCATACGGAAAGGGCTTAAGAACAGTAAAAAGCTGTGTTGGCAGTACCTGGTGCAGATTTGGTTTGCATGATAGCGTAAGTTTTGCCATCCGGATTGAAGAAAGATACAGAGGTATACGTGCACCACATAAATTCAAATCAGCGGTAAGTGGCTGTATCAGAGAATGTGCAGAAGCTCAAAGTAAAGATTTTGGCATTATTGCCACCGAAAAAGGCTGGAACTTATATGTATGTGGCAATGGAGGTAGCAAGCCTCAACATGCTTTATTATTGGCAACAGACTTAGACAGTGAAACCTGCATCCAGTATATTGATAGATTTTTGATGTTTTACATCCGTACTGCCGATCCACTTACCCGAACAGCAACCTGGCTGAACAAAATGGAAGGCGGAATAGATTACCTGCGGAATGTAATTATCAACGATAGTTTAGGGATGGCGGCCCAGTGGGAAAGTGAAATTGAAAATTTAATCGCCTCATATAAATGCGAGTGGAAAGAGGCAGTTGAAAACCCTGCAATCAGAAAAAGATTCTCTCATTTTGTAAATGCACCAGAAGACAAAGACCCTACCATAGAATTTGTTGAAATGCGCGGACAAAAAAGAACCGCCGAATGGAAAACAGTTTAATCAATAATCTTTACAAACCTTATAAAACCCAAAAATCATGAACGAACAATCAAATTGGCTAGCAGCCTGCCGAGTCGAGGATGCCATTGAGAACGGTGGCGTTTGCGTAAAACATGGTGAAGATCAGATTGCACTTTTCTATTTCACCAGAAGAAATGAGTGGTACGCCACACAAAACGAATGCCCGCACAAAAAGCAAATGGCATTGAGCCGTGGAATGATCGGATCTACTACCGACGAACCTAAGGTAGCCTGCCCTTTTCACAAAAAAACATTCTCATTAAGCACTGGCGAATGTTTAAGCGGCGATGAATGTGCAATAAAAACCTATCCTGTAAAGATAGAAAATGGAACTGTTTATATTGGCACTACGCCAAAATCTTAACCTGACCCAGTAAGATTTAAACTTTTTCTGATAAAAATTTAACCCAAACCAAACTGATATGAAAATTTCTAATTATGTAGCCATAACAGGCTGCCTTGCACTTACCTTGTTCTGTTTTTCTGCTAAATCGCAAACTAAAGCGGTTTTATTCGATGGAACTATCGTTGCTGGTTACGTTGATCACGGCGCTTTTATAAACTGTACCGGACCAAGCATAAAATTCAGCAAAAAACCTTACGCTATTTTACTGGGCCTACTCCCAA
Organism: Pedobacter sp. W3I1; assembly: GCF_030816015.1. NCBI lineage: Bacteria > Pseudomonadati > Bacteroidota > Sphingobacteriia > Sphingobacteriales > Sphingobacteriaceae > Pedobacter > Pedobacter sp. W3I1. Next base: position 3,016,930 of record NZ_JAUSXN010000001.1, on the reverse strand, counting down.
GTTTACGAATCAAAGAAGATAAAGTGGCTGCCGGTGCGCCAAAAAATGCTGCCCTTACTCCTAATCTCGGTTTTGGTTTAACGGCAGCATTTCACCATATAGCCTTACAAGTACCTTTATATTACAACCCTAAAACCGCAGTCAAAAATGGCGAATGGAACGTCGGCGTAGGTTTAGGCTATAAGTTTTAAAAAGAACCAATTTATCACGCTTAAATCAACCATTATGACACAGAATACTACAACTAAACCACTAGATAAACTTAATATATTTTCGATTAAAGGTGTTCAGATGAAGACCTTTCATATTACATGGTTAACTTTCTTCTTCTGTTTCTTCGCCTGGTTCGGAATGGCACCTTTAATGAAGATAGCAAGAGAGCAGCTTCACCTTACTAAAGATCAGGTGGGTAACATCCAAATTGCGTCAGTATCGGCTACTATTATTGCCCGCTTACTCATCGGAAGATTGATTGATAAATTTGGCCCTAAACTGATCTACACCTGGCTTTTGGTACTTTGCGCCATTCCTGTGCTGTTAATCGGAACCAGCCATTCTTACACTTCTTTTTTACTTTTTCGCTTAGCTATAGGCGTAATCGGAGCATCATTTGTAATTACCCAATTTCACACCTCAATTATGTTTGCTTCGAACATTAAGGGAACCGCAAATGCAACTGCTGGTGGTTTTGGTAATGCCGGTGGTGGTGCCGCCAATTTATTTATGCCACTAATTGCATCCGGAATTACCGCCCTGGGCTTTTGCAGTACCGAAGATAGCTGGAGATATGCCATGATTTTTCCCGGAGTAATGCTTTTAGTATGTGCCTTTTTATACCATCGCTATACTTTAGACACCCCAAAGGGAGATTTTAAGGATTTAAAAGACGAAAACATAAAAAGCACCAAAAATACATTTTTACTCGCCGCAAAAGATTACCGCACCTGGATTTTAACCATTGCCTACGCTGCATGTTTTGGTGTAGAAATAACGGTAGATAACTTTGCGCCAATCTTCTTTACTGATTCGTTCGGTGCAACAATCGCTATTGCAGGGATGGTTGCCGGTATTTTTGGATGGATTAATATTTTTGCCAGGCCATTGGGTGGCATTGTTGCCGATAAAATTGGTAAAACATGGGGATTTGATGGCAAAACACTTCTACTCGCACTCTTGCTTTTGGTAGAAGGAATCGGCCTGATCTGGTTCGCTAAATCGGGCAATATCGGAATGGCCATTTTTATGATGTTTGTTTTCGGTTTAAGCTTAAAAATGGCCAATGGCGCAACATACAGCCTCGTTCCTTTCATCAATCCACTTGCAGTTGGTAGTGTAGCGGGTATTGTAGGTGCGGGTGGAAATATTGGCGCCATGCTGATTGCATTTATGTTTAAAGCCAAAGCTGGTCATGCCACTAAAAATGTAATCGAGAATGGCCTTAATGTTCAAAAAGATTTGATTGATTATACCAGCGCCTTTACTTTCCTCGGTTTTATTATCCTCGGGATTGGTGTTGCAGTATTCATCTTCAGAACCATTATGGCACAAAAAACATCACCAGTAGAAGACCTGGTACTTACTCCTGGCAAATAAACTACGCCAACAAAACCATTCATACAAGCCGATCATTTGAAAGAAGAAAAAAACATATCGCCGAACAAAACAACCACCTGCTGCTATTGTGGGGTGGGCTGTGGTATTGTGGTAAATAAAGATATCCATGAACGCATAACTGTTGAAGGAGATAAAAATCATCCTGTAAACAAAGGCATGTTGTGCAGTAAGGGCATGAATCTTCATTATACCGCGAACGATAAAAGCGATAGGCTGCTTTACCCTGAAATGCGGTACAACAAAAACATGCCCCTTCAAAGGGTAAGTTGGGATACCGCACTAGAAAGAACAGCAGCCGTTTTTAAAGCATTGATTAAAAAACACGGCCCCGATAGCGTTGCTTTCTATGCCAGCGGACAGTGTTTAACAGAAGAATATTACGTAGTAAATAAATTAATTAAAGGATTTATCGGTAGTAATAACATCGATACCAACAGCCGTTTATGTATGAGCAGCGCGGTTGTTGGTTACAAAATGAGTCTTGGTGAAGATACTGTACCCATTAGTTATGATGATATTGAAATTGCTGATTGTATTTTTGTAGCAGGCGCAAATCCAGCATGGTGCCATCCTATCCTATGGCGCCGTGTTGAAGCCGCAAAGCAGAAAAATCCTGATTTAAAAATTATTGTTAGCGACCCCCGGAAAACACAAACCTGTTCAATCGCCAATGTTCATTTACAGCTTAATCCAGGTACCGATATTACCCTTCATCATGCCATTGGCAGATGTTTGATAGAAGATGGAAAAATTGATGCTGATTTTATCATTAACAGTACTAATGGTTACGAAAAATACCGGGCTACTGTTTTTGCAACTTCATTGGAAGAAGCGGCAGACATTTGTGGTATAGCAGCGCATGATATTCGTTTGGCTGCATCTTACATCGGCAATGCAAAAGGTTTTATCAGCATGTGGACTATGGGACTTAACCAAAGTGTGGTGGGCACCAACAAAAACCTTTCGCTAATTAACCTGAACCTGATTACAGGTCACATAGGCAAACCCGGAAGCGGTCCTTTCTCGCTTACCGGACAGCCAAATGCCATGGGTGGCCGCGAAGTTGGTGGCTTAAGTAATTTGTTACCTGCACACCGTGTTTTAACTAATGAAAATCACCGTAATGAGGTCGAGAAATTCTGGCAGATCCCATTGGGTACCATACAAGCTAAACCCGGATTAACCGCCACCGAAATGTTCGATGAGCTGAATACCGGAAAACTTAAAGCAGTATGGATTTTATGCACCAATCCGTTAATCAGCCTGCCCGATGTCCGCGTAGCGGAAGAAGGATTAAAAAAAGCAAAGTTTGTAGTCGTTCAAGACATTAGCAACAAAGTAGAAACCTTAAAATATGCTGATGTGGTATTGCCTGCAGCAGCCTGGATTGAAAAAGAGGGCACCATGACCAATGCGGGGCGTTATATCTCTTACCTTAGCAAGGTAACTGAAGCCCCTGGAGAAGCGCTGCCAGACTCAGAAATTATCTGCCGATTTGCAAAAAAAATGGGTTATCATGGTTTCGACTTTAATAATGCAGCAGAGATATACGATGAGCATGCAGCTTTAACCGCAGGAACCAACATTGATATCAGCGGTCTTAATTATCAGATTTTAAAAGAAAAAAGAGCCGTTCAATGGCCATATCCAAAAGAAGAAAAAGCATTCGGAACGGCCAGGTTATTTACCGATCATCAGTTTTATACACCAGATAAAAAGGCCAATATCCTATCATTTGATGATCAGAACCAATCAGAAGCTTTAACACCAGAACATCCACTGATTTTAACCACCGGAAGAATCAGGGATCAATGGCATACACGGAGCAAAACTGGCAAAGTGAATAAACTGAATCAGCACATCAGCGAATCTTTTTTAGAAATTAACCCATTTGATGCTGAAATTCGGAACATTAAAGACAATGATATCATCGAAATCTCCAGTTTACGTGGAAATGTTCGTGTAAAAGCAAAATTTTCGGAAGATATTAAACCGGGAGTCGTTTTTATGCCCATGCATTGGGGTAAAATATTAAAAAGTGATTTAAACCGTGTCAATAATCTCACCAATAACCTTGTCGACCCACAGAGCAAAGAACCAGATTTTAAGTTCAGTGCTGTACAGGTAAAATTATACAAAAAAGCACGGCAAAAGATCATAGTTATTGGTGCAGGTGCTGGCGCTTGCGGTTTTGTTAAAAGCTATCGGGCTTTAAATACTGAAGATGATATTGAGATCTTTAGCAAAGAGAATTTCCCTTTTTACAATAGGGTGCTTCTTCCCGATTATATCATTGGCACTTTACCCTGGCATAATCTCATTAAAATGAGCGATAGCGAGGAAACTGATTACAGAATCAAGTTACACCGCGGTTTAGGCATCGACAAAATTAACAAAGAAGATAAAACGGTTACCGATAGCAGTGGCCAAACCCACCATTACGACGTTCTGCTTTTGGCTACCGGAAGCAGGGCTTTTGTGCTTAAGGATATCCCTAAGCTAAACGGCATATTTACTATGCGTAGTCGTAACGATGCCGATAGCTTTAAAAAACATATCGATACTACAAATGGAAAAGTAGTAATTGTAGGTGGCGGGTTACTGGGGATCGAGCTGGCCACTTCCCTGGCCGAAACCGGATCAAAAGTGACCATCATCCAAAGGATCTCGCGATTAATGGGCCGCCAGTTAGATGCATTGGGCAGTGAATTATTGCACGAAGAACTGATTAGCAAAGGTATAGAAATTTTCTACAACGATGAGGTAGACCGGATTATCGGCGAAAAAAGCATTTCGGGTATCCGGCTAAAAAGTGGCTTATTGATTGATTGCGAATCGATGGTAATCGCCATTGGCACAGTCCCAAACACCGAGCTGATTAAAGAAGCAGGAATTGAATGCAAACGCGGCGTTGTGGTTGATGAATACCTGAGAACCAATGAAAAAGACATTTATGCCATTGGTGAAATTGCAGAATTTAAAGGTCAGATGTACGGCATCACTGCAGCAGCAGAACAACAGGCCGAAATTGTAGCACGGTTTCTCTGTGGTGATATTGCGAAATTTTATCAGGGCAGTTTGCTGATGAATATCCTTAAAATGCATAGCTTAGAACTATGTTCTTTAGGCCTCGCCGAAATACCGAACAACGACCCCACTTATGAGGAAATTGTTTTTATCGATAAAGCCAAGCGGTATTATAAAAAATGTATTGTACACAACGATAAATTAGTTGGAGCCATATTAATTGGTGACAAAAGCGAATTTTTAGAGTTTCGGAACCTGATTGAAAATAAAATGGAGCTGAGCGAAAAGCGGCTTCAATTGTTAAGGAGTGGCAAAACAACCGAACCCATTATTGGCAAAACCGTATGCAGTTGCAACAATGTTGGCGAAGGCAACCTGATCAACAAAATAAAAGATGGTTGTAAAGATCATTTACAACTTTGCCAGCTCACAGGTGCCGGAATGGGCTGTGGCAGCTGCAGACCAGAAGTAAAAGCAATTTTAGATTCGTTTGTAAATGTGTTAAAAACGGAACCTAAGCCTGCGTTGGCAGATTGATTATAATTTTGCGGTCAGTCATTAGCCTTAATCACAAATAAGGATTGTCATCCTGAGCTTGTCGAAGGACCTTATTAATTATGCTTTGAGGTGTTTCGACAAGCTCAACATGACAGCAAGAGAAGAGAATTTAAATTATTGAGATTACCTCTTTTTCCAGCAAGGTATACTATTGAAAAATGCTTAAATTAAACAAAATGATGAAAGTAAAAATGGAGCCTTCAGAATTTAAAAACCTTAAAGGGATTGAATATTTTAAGTTCGAAGAAGATTTTATTGAAGAAAATATACGCTGTATCCCTATGGTAGTGCGTTTTAAAATGGATGCCGCAGGAATAAAATTAAAACTGGCAGAATGGAGTAAATTCCATCCATCCGAAAGAATCCAACTGGCTTTACTCCCGGTCTCAACTCAAGAACAAACAGATAAGTATCATCAGTTTCTGATTGGACTGATTGCGAAATATACCGGAAACCAGGCCACCACACTGGCTATTGATCCACTGCCCGACTGGGGAAATTTACACCAAATTCCTATGATGCTTAAAGAAAAACTGGCTGAATTGCAGCTGCACCTTTCTATAAGCCAATGGCGTAAACTCACCAATATCCAAAGATTTGCACTTTTAAAATTATGCCGGCCAGGGCACGAAAACAAGAATTTCCCGAAAGCAATAATAGAATTTGGACTTCTAAATAGTTAAGCTATGTATCAAACCATTATCATTAACTTTCCAGGCGGCATCATATCACCGGGCAATCTGTACAACATTCTGGTTGCGGCAACAAAAGCAAGGATTCAATATGTTCGTTTTGGCCTCCGCCAGCAGTTATTGATTGATACTGCAACCTACAATATTGACATATTTACGGGTGAAATGGATAAACTTGGGATTGATTATGAAGTAGACAGCAATAATTTCCCGAACATCATCAGTTCTTACCCGGCTGAAGAAATTTTTATCCGAAAAACCTGGCTTACCGAAGGCGTATACAAAGATATTTTGGATGATATCGATTTTAAACCTTCAATAAAAGTAAATATCTGCGATAGCGACCAGAGTTTCACGCCCATGCTAACGGGCAATATTAACTGGATTGCCTCTTCAGAATCAGAACATTACTGGCATTTGATTATCCGCTTTCCAAAAACCAATGTAACCTACGAGTGGAATCAACTTTGTTACACCAATCATATCGCACAGGTTACCAAAGCGTTAGAAACTATTATTAAAAACAACCCAACGCGCTTTGTAGATAATGCTTTGGCTAATGGCGAGGATCTCTTTGCACAATTAGATCAAGAGAATTTAATTCTTAAACCAGCAGAAAATACAGTATCTCTATCTTCATTTATTCTGCCTTACTATGAAGGTTTAAACCGTTATAACAATAAATATTGGCTGGGTATTTACAGGCGCGATGAACTATTCAGCATCGCGTTTTTAAAAAAACTATGTCAACTTTGTCTAGACACCAAACTCGGTCAATTGTGCTGTACTTCCTGGAAAACCATTATTATAAAAGGGATTGACGAGAAAGATAAAAGCCTTTGGAATGCCTTGCTCGAAGAATATGAGATTAATATGCGACATGCGGCCAACGAGCTAAATTTTCAGATAGAAGATAACTGCAACGAAGGTTTAGCACTAAAAAACTTCCTGGTTAAACATTTAAGCATTGATGATACCCGAACATTTGGGATTTGCTTTGGCATTAAAACCCGCAAAAAAAGTGAGGTTTTTAGTAGTATCCTGATTCAAAAACGCCATCTCATTAATTTATTGGGCATAAAACTGTTCCCCGTTTATGATATTTTATGTGCGAAGGATTTTAACCCCAACGAGCGTACCGGCGAAATTTTTAGCCGAAGCAACCCTAGTTTCCTGTTACCAGAACAAGTAAGACGTTCGATATTTAAGTTCTATAAATATCGTTTAAATGCCATTAAAACAGGTAAACAAAAACAAAACTTCCAGGCAGAAGAAACCGTAATAAAAGATGGCGATTTTTTATATCAATGTAACAACTGTTTAACGGTGTATAACGAGCGGATCGGAGAAATTGAAAACAACATTAATCCGGGTACTGCATTTAATGATTTACCTAACGATTATTGTTGTACGCTTTGCGATGGGGAGAAAGATAATTTCACTAAAATTGATCAATCGGCTTTGCAATTGTTATAAGCCATTTATTTCGGCATGGGAATTAAAATTACCAAAATAACGGTAATCCTGATCCTCAACAGCAATTTCGCAGACCCGTAAATTGCCCAATACATATTTCATACTATGTTTAACCAGCGTATCATTTTGCAGCATAAAGATGATGCTTTTTAACCCTTCCGATTTATAAATTCCACATAAAGGCTCCTGCTGATCATCTTTGGTAAAGATATAGGCACCGAAAGAATCATCAGCTTTAGCCGAATGCATAAGTTTTTCCAATAACCTGGTTTCCATCAGTAAGATATCGCAGGCCAATAAAAACAAATCTTCTTCAGGATTTGATAAATGTGCAGAAAGCACACCCAATAACGGACCTCTGACATCAAGTGAAGGATCATCTACGATCAACCGCTCATTGCCGAAATAACCTGTATAAGTGGATTGTTGCAATGGATTAACTGAAAACTTTACAGGGAGGTCAAGCGATCCCAATTTATCAGCTGCCACCTGCCCCCAAAGTTTATCCTGATGGTTAAGCAAACCTTTATCAGTGCCCATGCGCAAACTTTGTCCACCACATAAAACGATTCCTAACATATAATATCAATAATTAAAAAACCAAGTTAAACAAACGAAGCAAGTGTATTAAACTGCACTTCGAGTACGCTATCAATGACAGAATCCATTAGTGTGGTCGTCATTCTCGCGCAGGCGGGAATCTTAAAGCACTTGCATTAAGATTATCTGCGATGAGCACTTCGTGGTTCCCAATCGAGTTACCAATGACAGATTCTAAAATTGGCGTCATCTCGACCGAAGCAAATGCGGAGTGGAGAGATCTTTGGACTATGTTAAAAGATCTCTCCAATGCGGTCGAGACGACGATTTATCTTACATGTCACCCAACTCCTCTGTTTTGCTAAAAAAAACGGACCTCTGGGAATGACGATACCCCAACACTATCACTTTCTTAAAATCATGTCATTTATATAGATTTTTACTCCATAAATTAACCTTCAGTGAGGCAAAAACCGAATTTTAAAAAATTACAAACCTTAATTATTTACTACTCAAATCTATTAATCCAGCCTCGTTTAAAATACCGATCTGCTTTCCGTTAACTACAACTAATTTTTCAGCGAGCAGTTCATTCATCGTCCTAAAAACGGTTTCGTAAGTTGCACCGGTAAAGGCAGCCAGATCCTGACGGCTTAAAGCCAAATTTAAAAAGCCTTCAGCATTTAAGCCAAATTGATCTCTCAATCCTAAAATAGCTACGGCAAGCCTCCCTTTAACCGACATTAAAGCCAAATTACGCATTTTCTTTTCTGATGCATGTAACTCGTCAGCGTAAAACATCAATAAGCCATAGGCAAATTCCTGGTTTACTTTTATTGTGGTTTTAAAAAATTCAATATCAACAAAACAAAGTTTAGTGGTTTCTAAAGCAGTTGCAGAGATTGGGTAGGTAGAAATGCTGCTGCTAATTCCCCGATGACCGAATATGGCGCCGTCATTTGCAAAACGTAAAATCAGTTCTTTATCTCCCCAGTGCTTATGCACTTTTACATTGCCTGAAGTTACAAAATAAACACCACTAACAGGATCGCCTTCTTTGATAATCACCTCTCCTTTTTTTGCGATAAAATTCCGTTTATGACCTTCAATAGCAGAATGCCATTCTTTTAATGTAAGTCGGCACATAAAGCAGGTTTTAAGATCGCAGCTACTATTTTTCTTCATATTTATCAGGATGTTGGGTAAAAATAGCAAATGATTACACAATTTTACCCTATCGCACACAATTCCCGTGGTTCTTCACTATTGTTGAAAATTTTATGAGAATAAAACTCCCTGAAATAGAACACTTAGCATTTTTTATATACACGCTTGCCACAAAGAAGTTTAAAGATATGCCATCAAATCATAATTTTGTGTTATGGCAAATACAAACGTTAGAAAATCAATCCAGAATAAGATCGAATCATTAGGTAAGGAAATTGAAACCTTACAGGCAGAATTAAAAAGATGGGAAAAAATTGCAGCCGATTATGAAACCAATTCGGAAAGTATTGATTTGATTTTATCGATACAATTACCTGAAAAACCTGAGCCAAAAGCTAAAAGGGTAAAATTGTAAACAATTAAAAAAGAAGAGGCTGTATCATATTTGTAATTCACTTTGAATTGTCACCTTGAGCCTGTCGAAACGCCTTGTAAACATTAAAACAGATCCTTCGACAAGCTCAGGATGACAATTCTATTTTATGATACAAACTCTTCTTTTGTCGTTGCATGCTGTTCCAATTTTTATGTGGGGATCAAGGTGTAGGAATCAAATTACCAATGATAGAATTCTATAGAAAAGTCGTCATTGCGAGGCACGAAGCTAACCGAACGATTGAGCTCATGAATGCCTTTAAAAATATATGCAAAAATGAATAATCTTAATGCGATCGCTAGGTATGAAAGGTATTAATATTTAAATACCCACCTATAATAGTAGGATTGCTTCTTGCCTCGCAATTGACGATCTCCTCTACCGAGACAAATCTGTGTTTATCTGTGGCTAAAAAACCCTAACCTATTCCAAAACTTCTTCCACTTTTTTAACCGGAATTTTGCCCCTCGGCTTTAAAACAGCAGGCTTATTTCCACCTTCGGTTAAAACAGGCTCTTTTTTTACGGCTTTCTTCTTGAATTTTCTGCCATACCAGATCAGGAAACCAGTAATGGGTAAACTTGCGCCAATTAATGATGCTAAAAAAGCCATCACTTTGCCGGGAAAACCTAAAATACTTCCTACATGGATATCGTAATTCATTTTTCGGAGTTTTCCACCAAAGCCAGCTTCTTCGTAAGAAATGGAATAAACGCCTTCACGCTTAAACTCCTTTAAAGTATGCTGATCGAAAGTATAACCCTGGTTATTGTAAAACTGGCCCGTATTGGGATAAACCGTAATATTGATCGTTGCCTTCGCTTTTGAAGTATCGGGAAAATTATAATAAAAGCCCTGCGATTTAGGATGACGGCTGATTACTTTTTGCCAGGCGAGATCCATTGCTTTTTGTGGGGTATAAAATTTTCCAACAGCCAAAGAATCCGATTCTAAGCGTTGAAAATCGCCTAACTTATCGCCCCCTGAAGTTACCCAATACAAACCTTCGCTGTACCATTTAATGCCATAAACCATTCCCGTTAAAGCGATAAAAAGCAAAAATATCAAAGAGTAAAAGCCAAGTACATTGTGAAGGTCAAGATTTACCCTTTTAAATGAGGCACCCCATTTTATTTGGAAACTTTTATCAAGGGTAGATTTGTTCCATTTTTTTGGATACCACCAAATTAAGCCTGTAATTAATAAAACCACAAATATCATGGTACCATAGTTTACAATCGGTCTGCCGATCGCATAAGGCAACCATAAGAAACGGTGACCGTTCAGGATAAACCTAAAAAAATCTACTTCTCCTTTTTTATGGACTACAGTGCTAATCACTTCACCGGTGTAAGGATTAATTTTTAAACTGGTTCCTCCGCCTCGTCTTCCCTCATCTTTTTTCCCTCTCAAATTTAAGCTGATTGCCCTGCCCTGTTGGTATTGTGCATACGAAGGAATTTTTTCAGGATAAAGTTTGAAAGCAATGGCACTAAGTTGTGATGGCGTAATAACAGGCCTATCCTGCTTTTCAATTTTGGTTTCAGGCTCCAATAAACCTGTAATTTCTTCATTAAAAACCCAGATACAGCCCGTTATACAAACAATAAGAACAATGACGCCCGATACCAGGCCTAGCCAGAGGTGAAGCCATTTATTGATCCTGTTAAATAGCGAATCTTTATTTTTTTTCTTTACAGGAGTAGTTTTGTTTACCGTTGCCATTGTTCTCTTTAGTTTTTTTGAGATGATAATTTTGTAGTTATTTTAAATGCTGAACGGCAGTAATTACCCCACCTTCTACTTTTAAGCCCCTTGTAGCGGTTGCTGTGGCAGCATCGATCTTATATACGTAGCTTGTACCATCGCTTAAATTGAAACCCAGGTAAGCCAATTTTCCATCTTTTGGTGTATAATTGTTTGTGGTGATGCTAGAAATGGCAGTTTCAGCAGGCAACCCGCTAACTTTTTTGAATGTTTTATCAACCACGTTTAAAACACCGATTGTTTTACCTACCACATAAGCACCTTTATCTGCTTTTAATACTGCATTTACAATGAAATTGTTGCCGCCGATATAAATCCAGTTGGTAATTACATAACCACCCGAAACAGATTCAAAATCAAGGAAATAAGTTAAATCAAACTCAGTTGTACCCGCTTTGATTTTGGTAATGGCCGATGGTTTGGTAGACGTGATTTTCGAATCGGTCAGCACATCAGTTGTTTCTGTATTATCATCAACAGCTACCGAGCTAGAAAATGCATAAACATCACCATTTTCAACTACGCCCAGCCCATCAGTAAAATATCTCCCAATAAAACTTGTACGGTCATCTTTAATTACTTTCTCTAATTTCATTTCAGGATAAGAATAAACGGCTATCCAGGCTGTATTTGGATATTTTGTCCAGAATCTACTGCCGTTAATCGAGAAAAATGGTGCATAAACTTTGTTTCCAACCTGTTTAATCCAGCTAAAGTGGGCAATTTCTCCATTGTTTGCAGGCGCTGTGGCATCTAATGTGCCTTCGCCAGAAATTAAAAGGCTGTTGGTATTTACTTTATACCAGCTTGCTGTTGGAGCGGCTAAATTTCTTGGGATTTTAACCAATAACAAATCATCATTAACTGGTGCAAAAGCCTGAACTGTTTCGGTTTGAAAATTAGATACCTTGTTTAGTTTACCAGCCAGAATATTGTAGGTGGTTACCGCACCTGGATTTCCCTGTCCGTAAAGCATACTGAAAAACTTATTGTTGTGCGTAACATAATAACGATAGGTTCCATCTTGCTCTACTCCGTTTCCTGCGGTAGAGATTGTGCCTTTATCCAGATCACTGGCAGTAAGCAAATAATCGGCAACACCTGTAGAGGCTACTGGTGTAACAGCCAGGATAAAGTTTCCTGGGTCTTCCGGAACGGTTTCGCCTTCTTCTTTTTTTGAACACGAGGTAAGTACGGCAGCGAAAGCTAAAGCTATAAACGCTTTGGTAAAGTTTGTTTTCATATTACTTTTTTGTATTAATTATTTATTTTATTGATAAAATATCTCAGGTTGAGGTAGAACGCCCTTCCCGGTTTTTGAAGACTAAAATTGTCGAAGAGGTCGGCATTAGTGATGTTTTTGGCTTCCAATCCAATATTGTAGCGACCTTGTTTTAAGCTGTAAACAAAGTTTAAGTCGTGGTTAAACTGCTGTGGAATAACTTTTTTGTCGCCAACTGCACCCTGACTAGGCCAGTACAGCCAAAAGGCATGCACATATAATAAGTTATAGCCTATAGACAGGTTATTGCCTTTACGGCCCACATCTTTTAAAGAAACAGAAACGTCTCCATTGCCATATAAATAAGGGATATTCGGCATCTGATCGAGGTATACAATACTTACATTTGTAAATTTCTCTCCGGTACTTGGATTAATCTCGTATTTCTGAAGGTTTTTTAGGTTTTGGTAAGTCACTGTGGTACCAATACTCAGCCAGTTCTTATACGAATATCTGATTTCTGCATCGCCACCTACCGTACGCACGCCATCACGATTATCGGCAACAAGTTTTGATTGATTTTGATTCAACCGGTTGTAAATAAAATTGGTGGCGTTACGGTAAATACCATTGGCCGTAAAAGAGAAGTTATGTTCCTTGTTGATAGAGAAACCATAGCTAAGGCCTAAATTAAAATTATCGCTTTTTTCGGGCTTTAAGCTTGGGTTGGCATCCTGATTTTCTACATCACCGAAAATCTCCTGTGCCTCTGGCATGCGGTTAGTAAGCTCGTAAGAGGCTTTTAACTGCATATTCCGGTTAATAAAGTAAGTAGCTGCAGCGCCATAACCCAGCCTGTCGATACTATTTTTACCAGCAGTGCTGCCACTTCCGTTAACATTGCCCTGATTAATGTACTTTCCGAAAACTGTTGCACTCCATCGGTCTTTCACATCGAAATTATAGCCTAGCCCCAAAACATTTTTATTGGTTTTCTTTGGCCTTTCGTAATCTGCATTGCTTGGGTTTAACTCGTCGTTACCTTTTCGGTTAAAAGTGGTAAATACATTGCTTACCGCTACAGATTGATTGTCGTCAATCTTATAGTTCAACATGGTTGTGGCCAGGCCATTGTTGTTTTTGTATTTGTATAAACTCCTGGAGCGTTCGCCATTTGTTCCGTTAGGTTTGCTGTTTCCATACCAATCGTACCGAACATTTAAAGTATCTATATTCTGTTCGTTACCTAAATTGTAGTTGGCGTTAATGGTCACATCTAAACCTTTAATCAGGTTTTCTTTCTTATATTTTAAGGTGGGCATTAAAATGTTCCCCCTGCGGTGCCAGCCACCAAAAACTGAGACCATCCTGGCTCCGGTTTGTATTTCTTTATAATTTTGACCAACAGTAATTCCAAACAACAGTTTATCCGCATAGCTTTTACCCACTACACCCACGTTTGCGATTAACGTTTCATTGTGATAAGTATCGTTAAACCTCCTTAAAGATGCAGTGGGTGCATAAGCGCCGGTATAAATATCAGAGGCTTCTACATTTACCTTATAATTGTTATCCGAATAATTCTGAAAGGCATTTAATTGAAAAGTTAAGCCGTTTGCTGAAGTAACTGCCGCGTTGATTACGCTTCTGTGCGTATTAAATGATCCAAATGAGTAAGAAACATCAACATAATTGCGGTAACGATCGCCGGTTACAATGTTAATGGCGCCACCTAAGGCATCAGAACCCAACCACATCGGCACCACACCTTTATACACCTCAATCCTATCGGCAATATTAATGGGAATGTTGTTAATTTGAAATGATGATCCGAAATTGTCCATTGGGATCCCATCAATAAAATACCTCACATGATTACCAGAAAATCCATTTAAAGAAAGGTTAAAATTGGAACCAACCCCTCCTGATTCTCTTACCCGTATACCCGCTACACGATCTAAAGCCCCAGAAATATCAAGTGTTGTATTGTAAAGTTTTTTGGCATCAACAGAAGTTACGTTAAAAGCCTGCCGGTTAACTTCCTGATTTGTTGTTCTACCGATAACGTTAACGGTTTCCATTTGTTCAGAAGATTCTGACAGGCTCAAACTGAGGTTCCCGGCCTGCCCATCGGTAATATTAATTTCCTTTTTCTGTGTTTTAAAACCAACTGCAGATACCTGTAAAGTGTGATTACCTCCAGGGATATTTAAGAGTTTAAAATTTCCGTTTTGATCTGTTAAGGTGCCATAATTGATTTTGTGGATTTTAACCGTGGCTCCGGGAAGAGGCTTACCATCACTGGTTTTAATTTGCCCCGAGATACTCGACAATCGATTTTGGGCAGAAGTAAAAATTACACAGGCACATAACATGCCCAATAGCAAAATTTTCTTAATTTGCATGGCTTTTAATGGAGATTAAAGGTGAGCCGGATTTCCGGTTTAGCCACACGGGTCCGAACCGTGTGGCATTTTTATTTTCGGCAAATATAGCCTCTATTTAGATCAAGTCCAAATAAGAATTGACAAATATTTAACCACAACATCTTAACGACCCTAAAACAGGCGTAGCTTTCTGATTACCAAACCGTTGTCTGAATCCAAAAATATTCAAAAAGCTTAAAACCCTTTTGCGCTAAAACATGTTATCCATATACAACAAAAACAATGTATATGAAAAAGTTAATGTATGTAATGGCCATTTCTGCCCTAGCCTTCCAGGCTTGTAATGGTGGAAATAAAGATGCCAAAGAAAGTGCCGACAGTTTAAACATGGCAAAAGATACCACCACAAATACCGCGGCTACCGGAGGGATTACAGTGGAAGAAGCTGATGCCAAATTTACTACACAGGCAGCTGTTGGCGGTATGGCTGAAGTAGAATTGGGAAAAATGGCCCTCGAAAAAAGCAGTAATCCCCAGGTTAAAGAATTTGCAACCATGATGGTTAAAGACCATGGTATGGCAAATACCGAATTAACTGCGATAGCAAAACAAAAAAATATTACGCTTCCGAGTACAGTAGATGATGAGCACAAGAAAAAAATGGATGACCTAAGCAAAAAAACGGGTGCTGATTTTGATAAAGCCTATGTTGATGCTATGGTTAGCGGACATAAATCTACCTTAAAATTGATGGAAGATGAATCAAGAGATGGGAAAGATGCAGATCTTAAAGCATTTGCCACTAAAACTGCACCCATTGTTCAAAGCCATTTGGTAATGATCAACAAGATTAATGACAGCATGAAATAATAGTTTAGCGTATTAAACCTCTTAAGGTAACACCAGGGGTTTAATACGTTATTTTTCCATTATACGGATGTTCTTTACAGAGGTCTGTATTGTAATTCCAGATGCGCTTCTTACTCATTTTATCCTAAATTTCCGGCGGGGTGTGCCAATCGATAAAGTTTTTTCTCCTCAACATTTTTAGGTATGGATAATTTCCATTTAGTTGTTTACGCTGTTTTAGTTCATATAAAAAATGTCCCCCTAAGTCAACAATAATTTTAGCGGTAGCTGAATACCATACACTATGCGGTTGTTTCCAGCAAAAAGAATATAAGTTTGAGGTGAATTTAATCTCCTGAAGTTCCGGATGGTAAAAATTAAGTATTTTTGGATTGGCTATTCCCTGCATTACCTCTGCTTTCCTAACCATCGAAAGGTGATCGGAATGACAGAACTCATAATCCTTTAGTTTCGGATCATCCACATCAGGCAGATGTTTCAATATTTTAAAGCCTTTAAATTTTTTACCGTTTAATACCCATATCAAATTAGGATAAAAAGCCTCCCTACTGTTGAGTTCGGTAAGTGTTATTGGGGAATTTTGAAACTCAATGGTATAACCTGATGGCGTAAATATGTCCGCCCGATGAATATCAGTATTAGCCACATCGTAAAAGGCAACCTCTCTAAACGACGGCGGAAAAGCCAACTTCCAATCCCGGTGCCACGCCGTTTCTTTTCGGTAAAATTCCTTTTTAAGTGAAGAAACATCTGGAACAATTTCAACACGATGAATATCTTTTCTTATTTCACTATTATCCATTCTCTGGCCACACGATTAGAAAAACAATTAATTAGGGATGCACAAATTTAAACTAAAATTTTTAGCACAAAAATAAATTACAGATATAACCAGACAATATTTAAAAATCATTGTGATTGAGCATTAGGCAGATACTGTCTATCAGATGAATTTAATTCGATCCGCTTAAAATAGAATGATAACTTTGCGGTATGACCATCCAAGAAGTACAGCAGTTAGAAGATTTTTTTGCCCAGGCCGGAAAGCAGCAGGTTCCAATTTATCTTAATCAGGCTACCGTAATTACTGATTATGCTCATTTCCTGGAAAGTCACTTTATGCCGCTAAAACTCAATCCCGATGCAAAAGTAAATCTGCCACTTATACATAGGCTGAAAATGTTAAAGTTATTGATCGAATCAAATGCATAAAAGCGATTCAATTTAACTGTTACAGCTCCACTATTGGCAAGAAGGGCCAATTTGAATCTCTCTTTGAATCACAACAAGTAATCGAAATCCTCATAACGTAGTAAACTAGTCCTTCCACAGGCTATCATTGACAGAATCCGTTAGCGTAGTCGTCATTCCCGCGCAGGCGGGAATCTTAATGCAAGCGATTTAAGATTCCCAATCAAGTTGGGAATGACGATTACCTCTAGGCTATCACCTCCATAAAACCCTTCCTGTCACTCATATTGATTTTTATACCATAAATTAGCCTTCAGGATGACAAATCTATATTTGTGATACAAACAATCATGCCTTTCCTATTTATGGCTGCTTAAATATCTGGCTCAGGTTTTCTAATCGATTGGTAAAACTTAACCTACTTTAGTTTTTAAAATAAATATTTCAGACTATATTGGGCATAATTGGTTATTCCTATACTTTGATCCTTATTTATGACTAAAAATATATTCATTGCTTCGGCCGAGCCCTATACCGGAAAATCAGTAATTGCATTCGGGATGATCAATATGTTATTGGCCAAAACCCAAAAAGTAGGTTATTTTAAACCGATTATTGCACAAGACGACCCGAATAAAAAGGATGAACATGTAGAAGCCATGTTAGATTATTTTTCGCTCCCTGTTAAATATGAGGATGCTTTTGCCTTTACACGACAGGAAATGCTCCACCAATCAGAAGATAGCGGAACGATTATCAATACCATCATCAGTAAATATAAAAAGCTTGAAGATAATTATGACTTTACGGTAATCGAGGGTAGCGACTTTTTAGGTGAAGGCATGGCCTTTGAATTCGAATCGAACGCCTTAATGGCCAAAAACCTGGGTGCACCTGTTTTAATAGTAGTATCAGGAAAAAACAAAACCGCAAGTCAGCTTTTTAAATCAGCCATCAATATCTACCGTAATTTCCTGCTGCGCGATGTACAGGTATTAGGTGTAGTGGCCAATATGGTGAATCCAGAGGAGGCAGAGCGTATTAAACAAGCGTTAACCAATCAATTGCCAGCAGAACTGCTCATAGCCGTTATCCCGACTGAAACTGGTTTGCAAAGTCCAACCATGAAAGAAATTACTTTAGCCTTAGGTGGCGAAGTGCTTTTTGGATCTGAATTATTAGACAACCAGGTTGATAATTTTGTAACCGGCGCTATGATGTTGCCTAATTTTTTAAGGCACATTAAAGATAACCTGCTTATTGTTACTCCTGGCGATCGGGGTGATATTATTATTGGCGCCCTTCAAGCTAATTTATCAGCCAATTATCCAAAAATTGCAGGTATTGTTTTAACCGCAGGTAGTTTACCCGATGAGCCGATTATTAAATTGATTGAAGGTTTACAGACCATTATCCCAATAATAGCAGTCAAGAAGGGAACCTTCGAAACCACTACAACCATTGGTAGTATCCACTCAAAAATCACAATTGAAAACAAAAAGAAAATTGCAGTCGCGATAGAGCTTTTCGAAAAATATGTTGACATTAAGGCACTTGATGATAAAATTATCACTTTTAGCTACCAGGGCATTACCCCACATATGTTTCAATACCAATTGGTTAAATGGGCCAAACGTGATAAAAAACATATCGTTTTACCAGAAGGAAATGACGAACGTATTTTAAAAGCAGTGGAGAAGCTGATTACCCAGGATATTGTAGACATCACACTTTTAGGCGATCCAGCCGAAATTATCAATACCATTAAAAGACTTGGATTGAATCTGGATACCAATACTTTAAAAATACATAATCCCATACAATCTGCCCATTACAATGACTATGTAAATACTTTACATGAATTACGAAAAGCCAAGAATGTAAACTTGGAAATGGCCAGAGATATGATGACCGATGTTTCTTATTTCGGGACCATGATGGTTTATAAAGGCGATGCCGATGGAATGGTTTCGGGTGCCGTTCATACCACCCAGCACACCATCAGACCTGCTTTGCAGTTTGTTAAAACAAAGCCAGGCGTATCGGTGGTTTCATCCATTTTCTTTATGTGCCTGCCAGAACGGGTGGCCATATTTGGCGATTGTGCGGTTAACCCTAATCCTACAGCACAACAGCTGGCAGAAATAGCCATTTCTTCAGCAGAAAGCAGCGCCAAATTCGGCATTGAGCCCCGCATTGCCATGTTATCTTATTCTTCTGGCACATCAGGGGAAGGTGAAGATGTAGAACGCGTAAGAGAAGCCACTGCCATAGTTAAAGCAAGGCATCCGGAACTAAAAATTGAAGGGCCGATACAATATGATGCCGCAGTAGACCCACTTGTAGGTAAACAAAAACTACCTGGATCTGAAGTAGCGGGCAGAGCGAGTGTACTCATCTTCCCCGATCTAAATACCGGAAACAATACCTACAAAGCAGTACAACGCGAAACCGGGGCATTGGCTATTGGCCCAATGTTGCAAGGCTTAAACAAACCGATAAACGATTTGAGCCGTGGCTGTACGGTAGATGATATTTTTAATACTGTTGTAATTACAGCAATTCAATGCCAGGATATTTAATATGAACATTTTAGTAATCAATTCAGGAAGTAGCTCTTTAAAATACCAGCTTTTTAAAATGCCAGAAAAAGCGCCTGTTTGCAGCGGACTGGTAGAACGGATTGGCATTGAGGGCTCGTTTATAAAACATACGGTTTATACCAATAACAAAAAGCACAGTATAGAAGAAACAGGTTTTATATCCAACCATGGTGAAGCATTAAAACAGGTTTTGGCATTATTAACCCAGGGAGAATATGCAGTAATTGCGAGTCCTGATGATATTACCGCTGTTGGTCACCGTGTAGTGCATGGTGGTGAACATTTTTCTGGTCCGACCATTATTACTGATGATGTAAAACATCAGATCAAAAAGTTATTTTCGCTTGCCCCTCTGCATAATCCGGTTAATTATAAATGCATTGAAGTGGCCGAGCAGACTTTTGTAAATGCCAAACAAATTGCCATATTCGATACCGCATTTCACCAAACCATACCAGAACAGGCATATCGTTATGCCATTCCAGAATGGTATTATAAAGAGCATGGCATTAGGGTATATGGATTTCATGGCACCAGCCATAAATATGTAAGCGAACAGGCGATTAATTGGTTAAATAAAAAAGACACTAAAATAATCAGCATTCACTTAGGCAACGGCTGCAGTATAACGGCTATTAAAAATGGTAAATCGATAGATACCAGCATGGGTTTTGGGCCTCTAAGTGGATTAATGATGGGCACACGTTCCGGAGATAGATCCATCAGTTATTTTTCACTTAATGGAGCATGCTGGATATACTTTAGAGCAGTTAAGCACCCTGGTTAACAAACAATCGGGACTTTTAGGTGTAGGTGGCTCAAGTGATATGCGCGATATTAGAAAAATGGTTGGAGAAGGAAATGCAGCTGCAATTTTAGCGCTAAAACTGTATGCCTATAGGATCAAGAAATTTATTGGTGCTTACGCGGCTATTTTAAATGGCATAGATGCGATTGTATTTACAGCAGGTGTGGGTGAAAACGACAGCAGTATGCGCGAGGCCGTTTGTTCTTCACTCGATTACCTGGGCATTGAATTGGATCCAGTTCAAAATACAGCCTATAAAGGTGAACGGAAAGAGATTAACACAGCTGATTCAAAGGTTAAGATATTGGTTATCCCAACTAATGAAGAATACGAAATTGCACATCAATGCTTTGGGCTGATAGGTTAATTTCAAGACTCACAAAGTTTAATCCTGGGACTGAATACCTGGAAACTTTGTAAGCCTTATTTAGGGCAAGATTATCTTTGGTCGGTGAGCCACCGACCATGGAATTTCGCTTTAAGGAAAAAAAACTTCTTAAGTTTGGCCTGGAAAGACTTCCAAAGTTGGTAAAGCGCCAGGCCATCACGCAAACTTCGGAAGTCATGCCTAAGCAGTTTCCAAAATGGACAAAATATTGCCAGCAGGATCTCTAAACCAGGCAATGTTTGGCCCACCGTTTCCCCTGGAGATGCCTTTACTGTCCGTTTTAAGATACGCTTCATTGTAAATCTCGAACTTTATTCCCTTGGCAATAAGTTCGTCGGCGGCTTGATCTATATTTTCGACAGGAAAATTAAGCACCGTAAAAGTTGCCGGAACATGATTAGGCTTTGGATAAAGTAATACATTTGCTGATCCGGAAATAACCAATTCAATTAAGCCCATTGGATTATCTTTAACTTCGATACCCAATACTCCCTGATAAAAATCTTTTGCTTTCTGTACATCGTCTACAGAAAATGAGCTGAATGCTTTTGAGTTTTGTAACATAAATCTTTTTCTTTTTTCAAGTTCATGAGAACGAACAGTTAAATTTAGCTGATTAAAACCATAGTAACCAGCCGCATAAGCGGCAAAGTACAGGCCCAAACGAGACAATATCATTAAGCTAAACCCGGGCACAATCAAATATAATTAACCACTACTTATCCCGATTTGGCGAGATGGAAAGGATGTACACAGAGATAATCCGTGTTTATCTGTGTACATCTGTGGTTAAAAACGCTCAACTTTTCCAGGCGCCCAACAAACGCCTGATCACCACAATTTCAGCAATATGATAGGCATTATGATCGGCAATCTGCAAGGCCTCACGTAATACACTTTGTCCATCGCCATGCGGAATTGGCATATATAAATCTGAAGAATCTAACAAAGCAATAAATTCTTTCAAATCAGCATCAATCTGTTTTAGTGTATTGTTCCAGGTTTGTTCATCCTTAGGCGCCAGTTCTTTAGGCCAATATTCGTCTGGCCATTTAGGCGATTGATGCGATCTGTCCTTACTAAATTCAAGCATATCCCACTGGGCGATTTTAATGTGTTCGGCCAATTGCCAAATGCTATAAGGTAAGTTGTAAGGCTTTTCGCCCAAGAGATTAAAAGGCAGATTGGCAACAGCATCTTTAAACCCTACATGTGCTCCACCCCCATTTAATAATTTTTTAAGTTCTGTAACCAGTAACAATGTTTGATTTTCCATAATAACATGAGCAGATTGTATTAACCTAACAAACGTGATTCTCATAGGTTTGTATAAAAATCAATTTCAGGACAGCATTTATTTTTTTAACGCACAATTCTTTTAATTTTGGGCATGAACCCATCTTTTCCGATCCTCACAGCATATACTTATCTCAATACTGCTAATTCAGGCATTTTATCTACCAATCTGGCAGAATGGAGAACTAAACATGATCAAGACTTTATTGCCGGAGGAAGTATTTTCAGAATGGAAAATCTGCCCCTCATTACCGAGGTCAGAAATAACATGGCTAAATTTTTCAGTTCAAAATCCGAGAACACCTATTTGGTTCAGAATTTCTCAGTTGGTTTTAATACTTTATTGAGTGGATTGGATAAAAATCACCGTTTTCTGTTATTGGAAGAGGAATATCCATCTGTGAGTTATCCTGTAATCAGTATGGGTTTTGAATACCATAGCATAGCCATTGATGAAAAGTTAGAAGAAAATATTGTCAGTGCCATTGAAAAATTTAAGCCTACTGTGCTGGCATTTAGCATCGTGCAATACATCAGTGGATTAAGGATGGATGATGAATTTATCCAGAAACTAAAAACCACATACCCTGATCTTTTATTGATCGGTGATGGCACTCAGTTTTTAGGCACAACCAATTTTAACTTTGAAAAATCAGGTTTGGATGCTTTGATCGGAAGTGGCTACAAATGGCTTTTAGCTGGATATGGAAACGGTTACGCATTTCTTTCCGATCGAATGAAAGATGCGATTTACAGTAAAAACAAATTGGCCGAGCTGCCTACAGCACCCTTTTTAAAAGGAAAAGACCATTTATCGATGTGTTTCGAACCCGGGCATTTAGACACTTTAAATTTTGGCACACTCAAAGAAAGCTTAAATTATCTTGGCTCAATGGGTTTCGATTGGATTGAAAAAACCACACAGGCAATTTCCAACAAAGCCAGGCTAGCATTAAATTCAAGGGGATTAATTCCAGATTGGATATTGGAACGAAAATATCAATCTACCATTATGAGTATGCCATTGGATCAAAAAACAGTAGAGAAAATCGCAGCAGCCAAGATACTATGTTCACCAAGGGGAACAGGCACGAGGATTTCGTTTCACTATTATAATACAGAAGAAGATTTAAACCAATTGCTCCGGGTTTTGGATAACCGCAGCTAGTCTACCTTCCAAATGGCATCTACAAAATATTGATGTTGATCGAAGAAACGCTGAAGCGGTTTAAATCCGGTTTTTTCTGCAAGCTGGTCGATATCATTAAGCGAATATTTTTGTGAAATTTCCATGAAAACATACTCGTTTTCTGCAAAATGAATGGCATTAGGACCAATATTAACAATCTGTTTTTTTAAACTGATGAGATAACTTTTACAGGCTCCAGATGCAGGATCGTAACTGGCATAATGCTCAAAATTGTTCAGATCGAAATTGCCATTTAACTCTTTATTGATGCGCTGAAGCAAATTAAGGTTAAATGACCTGGTAATTCCACCTTTATCATTATATGCAGCAAGAATCTGTTGTGGATTTTTTTTCAGGTCGAATCCAATGATCAACAAATCCTTAGGTGAAAGCAGCCTTTTTAATGATGAGCAGAATTTTTCGGCATCAGCTATACTCATGTTTCCGATATTTGCCCCCATAAAAAGCACCACTTTTCTACGGTTAGATTGTTCTGTAGCCCTTTTAAGCATATCAAAATAATCGCCATTTAAACCTTTCATATCCAGTCCGGGAAGTTTTTTAGGCAAATTTTCTTCCAGATCAGAAATTACGTGAGCAGAAATATCAATCGGAAAATAACTAAATTCCAGCTGACTATCCAATAGTGATTTTAATAAATGAATAGATTTTGTGGCATCGCCGGCACCAAGTTCGATTAAATCAAAAGTGGTTCCATCGGCAGATATTGCCTGAGAAATCTGGTTGGCCTGATATTGCAGGATTTCCATTTCTGCATTGGTTAAATAATATTCCTCCATTTCCATAATCTGCTGAAAAATACGGTCTCCTGTAGCATCGTAAAAATACTTAGAAAGCATAAATTTTGGTTCGGATTGTAAGCCCGTTAAGGTTTCCTGGAGGAATTGTGTTTTGTTGTCTGTTGTCGTTTCGATAGTGGTGGTGGTCATATCTATACTATTTTACTAATCGGATGCCTGTGTATTGCCACCTTAAATGCGGGTGGAAGAAATTTCTATAAGTAATACGCGAGTGGTTTTCGGAAGTGGCGATTGATGCACCACGAAGTACTTTCTGGTTAACCATAAACTTTCCATTGTACTCGCCAATGGCGCCAGGCGCTTTACTGAAACCGGGATAAGGCAAATAAGCACTTTCGGTCCACTCCCATCGTTCGCCCCAGTTAAAGTGTTCGGCTGCTATTTCCCATTCAAATTCAGTTGGTAAACGCATGCCTTTCCAGCTTGCAAAAGCATAAGCCTCATAATAACTGATGTGGCTTGCCGATGCATTTAAATCAATCGGTAAAAGCCCTCCTAATGTGTAATTGAACCATTTTCCGTTGATTAAATGCCAGTACATGGGTGCGCTAATGTTGTTGTTTTTCACCCAATCCCATCCTTCGGCATGCCAGAAATTAAAATTCTCATAGCCGCCCGCACTAATGAATTCGATAAATTCGGCATTATTAACCAATGTTTTACTGATGGAGAAATTGTGCAGGTAAACTTTATGCCTGTTTAATTCATTATCGAAACTAAAATCCTTTCCATCATAACCGATCTCATAAATACCCTCCGGGATATTGACAAAACCATTCTGTGTTTCATTTACGGCTAAAACTTCTTTTCGGTTTTTCGAATAGACCGGAAAAAGCGGGTTATTGCCTAAAATGTATTTAATATCGGTAAGCAAAAGTTCCTGGTGTTGCTGTTCGTGATTAAAACCTAAAATCAATAGTTCTTTTACCTCATCTGCTAATGTGCCATCTAAAAATTTAACCATGGCTTCGTCTACATAAGCCCTGTACTGGTAAATCTCATTTACACTAGGTCGACTTAAATTACCCCGATCTGTCCGGATTACCCGATTGCCAACAGTTTCATAATAACTATTGAAGACAAAATTATACTCATCGTTATATACCTGATAATTAA
Source organism: Pedobacter sp. W3I1 (assembly GCF_030816015.1). Classification (NCBI taxonomy): domain Bacteria; kingdom Pseudomonadati; phylum Bacteroidota; class Sphingobacteriia; order Sphingobacteriales; family Sphingobacteriaceae; genus Pedobacter; species Pedobacter sp. W3I1. The sequence continues at coordinate 2,991,762 of NZ_JAUSXN010000001.1, read as the reverse complement.
CAGAAAAAGGCTTTAATATAAAGGTTTCGAAGAACCAGGTGGTGTGCCCCAAATGCCATTTCGGTGGACTAACATCCACAATTGGTTGTACCACATAGTCTTCTGTTTGCAGGGGTTCGCAAATTTGTTCGGAGTATTTCCTAATCTGCAAGTATTCTTCTACCAGTGTCATTAATTTTTATCAAGATAGTTTTTAAGGTCTGTGATGGTATTAACATTCAGATCTTTTGATTGTTTTTGCCGCATCATTAAAGCATACGAATTATTAAAACCTATTGGTTTAAGCCATTTGATCTTAAACTTTTTTTCAAATTCGGTGTAGACATAATCATAAGTTTTGTCTTTATCGTGCGCCATTTCTTTCGCAATTTTTGGGTCGGGCTGCAATAAAACCAGTAAGCCTGTTCCGGTATATTCGGGATAAAAATCGATCTGATCATTCATCAGCGCATCAAAGCAGATTTTTGTTCCACCAAGTCCTGTTTTTGTAGATACCTCATAATCTGTATTTCCTTTAATCAGCATACTGTACATTTCGGCCAATATATATTGCTCACCAAAAATTTTTGATCCTATCCTTACCATGCCGTTATGTCCATTTTTAGGTGCTTTGTACAAACCAGTATTGATAAGGAAATCTTTAGCCACACGTTCTGGTGTTTGGTGCAAATAATCGGTTCTGTAATTAAGGTCGGTCATGATCGAATCAGTAATTTTACCAGCAAGTAAATTCAAAGTTTCTGCCAACTGTGGAAATTGTTTCAATGCTTCATTCCGAACAATTGGTGCAGCATAGTAGGGCGGAAAAATACTTTTATCGTCTTTTAAAATTTTCAGATCGAAAGCTTTCAAACGACCGTCGGTAGAGTAACCGCTAATTACATCCAATTCTTCAGAAAAAGCGGCCTTATACATTACCGCATCGCTGATTACAATGGTGTGGATTTTTAAGCCATAGGTAGATTTCAATCCAAGATCGCCGTCTTGCCTGCCCATAAATTCAGGCGTAAATCCAGCGGTTAAAGTAGAGCCATAAGCCGATGGAAGTGCATAAAACCCACCCAATATTAAGATCACAACAGGCAAAATATATAACGCTTTTCTCAGTTTTTTAAAATCCATTTTCTGAACCAGGGAAAGTAAGGCATCGAGAATAATGGCTAATAAAGCAGCAGGAATAGCTCCAGCTAAGATCATATTGGTGTTGTTGAGTGAAATGCCTCCAAAAATAAACTCCCCTAATCCACCCGCTGCAATAAAAGAGGCCAATGTCGCCACGCCCACATTGATAACCGTTGCGGTACGGATACCAGCCAAAATAACGGGCATAGCCAAAGGCAATTCTACTTTTAGCAGTATCTGGCGCTTGCTCATCCCCATTGCCCTGGCCGCTTCTTTAACATGCTGATCGATGCCAATAATTCCTGTATAGGTATTGCGGATAATCGGTAACAAGGCATAAATGAGCAGCGCTACAATTGCAGGTTTTGCACCAATCCCTAAAACCGGAATCATAAAGCCCAATAAGGCAATGCTTGGAATCGTTTGCAATACCCCGGCAATCCCTAAAACAGTTCCCGAAAGTTTTCTTTTCCTGGCAATCAATATGCCCATTGGTAAGCCAATGGCGATGGCAAAAAGTAAGGAAATAAAGGTTAAACCAACGTGTTGCAGGGTTTGAGCAAATAATTTATCAGATTGCTCGTACATAAACTGCCATAAAGTTTGCTGATGCTCATTCATGTACCTGTGCGTTTTGAAATTGGTTAAATCCTTTGGTTAACTGTTCGAAATTGACTGTTTTGCTTTCTTTATTGGCACCAGAGACCAGCAGTTCGCTCTTATCAGAACTCCGCAACAATTCCATCGCATCCCATACATTCAAATCAGCAGATAAGCTTTTTCCATCTTGTAGTATTCCTTTAGGTAAATAAGGCCAAATATCCTGTAGATTAACTACTTTAAATTCTAACACTAATCGTTGTCCGGCTAAAAATTTCCTTGCGAAATCATTTATCGGTTGATAAAGCAATTCTTTTGGTGTTCCAATCTGGATAATTTTTCCCTTATCCATTAAACAAATGCGATCTGCCAATTCAAAAGCTTCCTGAACATCGTGCGTAACCATTACAATGGTTTTCCTTTTTAATTCTTCTAATCCCTTAAATTCTTTTTGGATACTGGTCCGGGTAACATTGTCTAAAGCGCCAAATGGTTCATCCATTAACAATACAGAAGGATCGGTAACCAAAGCACGGGCAAGGCCAACACGCTGCTGCTGCCCACCACTCAACTCATGCGGAAACATAAACAAGCTATTTTCAGGAAGGTGAAGTTTTTTGATCAACTCCTGCGTTCGGACTTTAATTTTTTCCTTATTCCATTTTAAAAGCTTCGGTACAATGGCAATATTCTCTGCAACGGTATAGTGTGGAAAAAGCCCAATATTCTGCATTACATAACCAATTCCTGTTCGTAAAATATCAGGATCTTGATTGATGATATCCTCACCATTAATCAAAATATGTCCCGCATCGGGCTCAATTAACCGGTTGATCATTTTTAGGGTAGTGGTTTTGCCACATCCACTGGTGCCTAACAACACCAGCGTTTCCTTTTCGTCTACTTTAAAAGAGACCTGATTTACCGCCTGGGTATCGCCAAAGTTCTTACTTACCGCTTTTAATTCGATCATATTTAGCCATCGATTTTCATAAATAGATTATTTAACGACTCGGAATAAGTTGGGTGTGCAAATACACAATATCTAATCCTATCGTAAGTGATACCGCCCTCCATTGCCATTTGAAGAACAGACATGATTTCTCCGCCTTCCGATGCCAGGATAGCGGCACCCAGTATTTTTTTGCTATCGGCATCTACAATTGCTTTCATCAGCCCTAAAGTTTCGTTTGTTTCGATACCGCGCCCCACATACGACATCGGCAGAACCGCAACTTTATAATTCAATTTATTCTCTTTTGCTTCTTTTTCAGAAATACCTATCCGCCCAAGCTGAGGATCAGTAAACATGCAGTATGGTACCGGCCGATCGTGAATGGAATAATTTGTGCCTTCCATTAGGTTCCGGTAAACGATAGTATAATCGTTATAAGCAATATGTGTAAATGAGGGGCCGCCTTTTACATCACCGAGCGCATAAATTCCTTTAATATTGGTTTCGAGTTTTTCATTAACAAGAACATGCCCCTTATCATCCAATTTTACGCCACAGTTTTCAAGGCCTAAATCTGCTGTTTGAGGGGTACGGCCTGTGGCTACCAATACATGACTCGCTGTTATTTCTTTCTTGGTTTTCCCAGACGCTAGCGTAATGCTAATCTGTTTTTTACCCTGCGCTATTTTCGTGATTTTAACATCAGTGATCAATTCGATGTTTTCGTCGGTTAAAATTTTGGTAAGTGCTGATGAGATATCCTGATCTTCGTGAGCCAATATGCCTGATGATTTTTCCAAAACGGTTACTTTACTGCCAAATCGATTAAACATTTGTCCAAACTCAAGTCCAATATAATTTCCACCTATGACCACTAAGTGCTCTGGGACTGTTTCAAGATCTAAAATTGTTGTCGATGTAAGATAATTAATTTCATTCAATCCTTCAATATCCGGTATGGTGGTTTTTGCACCGGTGTTGATAAAAATCCATTCGGCAGTTACTTTTTCTTCACCGTCATCGTTGAGTGTAATAGTCAGTTCTTTTTCACCACTAAATCTGGCCGTTCCAAATATAAGTTCAAGTCCTCTGGTGTTTTTAAGGCCTTTTTCAGAGGATGACCGGAACTGGTTTACGATATCGTCTTTCCGTTGTTTTATCTTTTTAAAATCAATTTTGATCGCTCCAACTTCTACGCCCAGTTCAGTTGCTTTTCTGGCTTGATACACCGCCCTTGCAGAAGCGATCATTGCTTTTGTCGGTGTACAACCATCATTGATACACGTACCGCCAACATACCTTTTTTCTATAATCGCTGTTTTTTTGCCCGCTTCGGCAAGTCTTTTAGCCAAAGGCGTTCCTGCCTGCCCTGCGCCTATAATTATTGCGTCGTAGTGTTTCATCGATTTCCAGATTAAAGAATTTGTTTTGTTATGAAAAGTATAACCTAAATAAAGAGATCAATGTTTGATCTTGATTATATTTTACGCTACATAAAGATATTACATCTTCAAATAAAAAAGTTACAAACTATATTCAAAAACCGACGTTAGATAACTAGCAGACATTTTATTAACAAACATAAACTAACCCAATTATGAACACTCAAACGACAGAAAACACGAATCTTACTGTTTATATCCAGGATGATACTTCGATTGAAGATAAGAGAGAAATTTTGTTGAATGGTTTACTGGATGATCTAAATAACGAAACTGAGTCTTTTAATTAATCACAGTTATTTCTTGCTTTTTATGTTAAAAACTGATCATTAAGAAGTTAAGAAAGTTAAGGTTAATTTCGACTTGTAAGGTTATGTAAAACTTGAACATTATCAGCGTATTTCTTAATGCCCTTAATGTCTTAATGGTAAATAAGGTTCCTAGCACTAAATTCGAAAAACGAAAAGGGCAAACAAATTCATGTTTACCCCTTTCAATCTAAATTAACGCTCTCGCGACAAAAGTATAAATTCTTCTTAAACCTGTATGTAACAAATTTATTTACATTAGGGTTAATACCACTTAATGCATAATGATCTGTGCCCGGCGAAGGTTATCGGTAGTCTGCAAAATTTTATCCCTTAGTTTTGGATTGTAAGCAGGATGTGATTTTAAGAATTCCTGTACAACTGCATTTGCTTCTTTGTTGTTATAACCCGAGAATATAGCAGCTAGCCACGATTGCGGAAAAAATATATCTCCTGTTTTCTGTATTTCTACCAATAAATCCAGGCTTTCTTTCAGGTAATGGATAGATGTTTTTTGCCTGATGGGGTGATGCAAATAAGATAAAGCCGTAGTTACCCAGGCTTCTTTCAGGCGGTTTTTCCGGTCTTTTAAGCCATTAAAGAAATGATCTCTTTCCTTCACATCTAAAGATAATGCGGGCATTAAATAAATCAACCGGTTTTTACGGTCTTCATTTTTGGTTCGCGCTAACTGATCTTTTAAGATCTTGTTAGTAGTATCTGTTTTAAGGGCCAGCGTTAAAGCTAGTGCGTTATAATCATCTTCTAATAACTTAATTCCATTTGGTGCCGTTTGCTTGAGCCAGATATCATACATACGTTTTCCGGCATCGACACTCAGATACACATTTTGATAAGCATTGAACAAAATCTTCTTATTATTTTGCAGTTGTTGTTGCTCCATTGCAGTCCAAATTGTTTTCTCTATACCTTCATGCATCGTATTCCGTGCTTCAGCCGCAAGAAAAGTCCAGTAAATATTAGTAAGGTATCCCGTAATCAGCCTAAGGTTCATCTCGTTTTTCTCAACGGATAATCCTTGTAAAAACACGTCTAAAAGTTCTTCAGGTTTATTGCCTTTGCCCGAAAGCATATTTTCGTAGGCATTGATGTAGGCCGATGCACGTTCTAATGGATCAGCAAGATGATAAAGATTTGCCATCATCTTCTGATCGATCGGAAAAAGGCCGTATCCGGCACCGTTTGCATTAAATAAAATATACTGTGGTTTTGGAAGACCTTTTGCTTCAGTTAAATCTGTATTGGCAGTCTTGGCGTTAACAACCAAAAACTTACTATAGTTTGGGTAAACCAGCTTAACCGTAAAAGATTGCGGCCATACCCGTGCCTGTCCTATCTCACTGTTTTGACTGATGATTAAATTACTTATTTTATCTCCATTGTATCTAATATCATAGCTAAAAACTGGTCTGCCAGGTTCATTTACCCAAACTTTATTCCAACTGAGGAGATCACTTTTGCTGTATTTACTTAAAATGGCAATTAAATCGTTCCAGGTAGCGTTGTTATAACTGTATTTTTTCAGATATTCTCTTATTCCCTGCTGAAAATTTTGTTTGCCCATTAACAATTCCAATTGGCGCATCATAATTGGTGCTTTATGGTAAATTATATTTCCATACATCGATCCGGCTTCTTGTAAGTTATCCAATTGCTGACGAATGGGATTAGCGCCCAATGTTCTATCTACGCCATAAGCAGCCGGATAATGGTCTTGTAAAAATTTAAGGTCGAAAGTACTTTTGCCCATTAACTTTTCAGTGACCTTATCGGCCATAAAGTTGGCAAAAACCTCTTTCATCCAAACATCATTAAACCACTTCATGGTTACCAGATCGCCAAACCACATATGTGCCGTTTCATGCGAAATCAGATTTGAACGTGAAATGAACTGATCTTTGGTTGCGCCCTGATCTAAAAACAATGCGGATGCTTTATATTGTACCTCTCCAGGGTGTTCCATGCCCCCAAACTGAAAATCCGGAATGCTGACAAAGCCCACTTTCTGAAAGGGATATTTTATCGCTGTCCAGTCTTCCAAAAAATCGATGGCATCGCGATGTGCAACAAAAACAGAATCTACACTGAGCTTAATTTTAGCTGAATCGGTTTCCCTGTGGAGAAATTCCATCTCACGATCTTTCATGTTTTTGTTTACATAAGTGTATTTCCCTGAGGTAAAAGAGAATAAATAGGTGGGTAATTTATCCGAATTATTAAAATGATAGGTGGTCGAATTGCCCTGTGCCCGCGAGTCTTTTTTAACGGCATTAGCTATTACTTTCCAATTAGTTGGAACGGTTAACGAAAGTAAAAAGTTAGCCTTTAAATCAGGCTGATCGAAGCAAGGGAATACCGTTCTTGCATGATCGGGAACGAAGAGTGCATATAGAAAATCTTTATTTCTGTTTAACGATTCGTTACCAGCGATAAATTCGATTTCTACATGGTTATTCCCCACCTTTAAATATGCCTGTTTTACTAAGATATGTTCCGCTTTAAAATCAATCGGTATGGTTTTTCCGTTAACCGATACTCGTTTTATATGATCGGCACTTTGCTTAAAGTCGACTTGCAGGTAAATTAACTTATTCAGTTTAAAATCAATATTTTCAGTTGATTGAATTGACGCTGTTTGTTCTGCTGGAATGGTAAAATGAAGCTGATATTGAATATTACTTATTGCTGCACTTCTGGAACTTGCTAATGCAAGAGAAACTCCAGGTTCAACGGCTATGGGATTAGCAACCTCTTGTGCTAAACAGCTAGCGCTTAATAGTAAGAAAAGGCAAAGATATTTCGTAATTGTGGTCATGTAAATAAAGATTTATTCTTTAATCATCTGTATAATGGTACCGTAACTCATCCAAACCATGGTTAATACCACAGCTAAACCTGTTAGCGTTAACCAAAGTGGTTGTTTATAATTTGCTATAATTTTAGTTCTATAGGCCGCAATAAGCATAATACCTAGCGCGATAGGTAAGATAAAACCATTTATGGCACCTACAGTAAGCAGTATTTTAACAGGTTTACCAATCAGGATAAAAATAACACAGGAGATAGATATAAAGGCAATGATAATCTCTCTGTTAAATTTTAAGATCAGTGGATGAAAACTCTTAATAAAAGAGATGGAGGTATATGCCGAGCCCACAACCGAAGAAATCCCTGCAGCCCATATTACTACACCGAAAATCTTATATCCTATTTCGCCGCTGGCCAATTTAAAAACCGAAGCAGCCGGATTGGATGGATCTAAAGTAAAACCTTTACTTACCACCCCCAAAGCAGCAATAAATAACAATATACGCATAATAGATGCCAATCCGATTGCACTTAATGCACCTTTATTTACGGCGCCCAAATTCTGGATTCCGGTTTGCCGGGCATCCAACAAACGATGAGCACCTGAAAAAGTAATATAACCACCAACTGTTCCACCCACTATAGTTAATACCGCCGTAAAACTAAACTGCGTAGGGTTTACAGCCCTTAATGCGGCTTCTGCCAATGGTGGCGAGCTGGTGTAGGCTATAATTAAGGCGAGTACAATTTTAATCAGTCCCATGGTTTTGGCAAAAACATCCATCGCTTTGCCAGCTTCTTTGTAAATAAAGATCCCTATTGCCATAATAGCGCTTATTACAGCACCCTGCCCTACGCTAATGCCGAATAATACATTAAGTCCTAAGCCAGCGCCAGCAATATTACCAATGTTAAAAGCCAAACCACCTAAAAAAACCAGAAAAGAAATAAAGTAGCCCAGCCCCGGGAATACCTTATTGGCTATATCTTGAGCAGGTTTATCAGCAACCGCAATAATCCGCCAGATGTTTAACTGTGCAATGGCATCTAATATAATGGATAGCAATATCACAAACGCAAAACTTGCGCCTAATTGCTGGGTAAAAACTGCTGTTTGTGTTAAAAATCCAGGACCAATAGCCGATGAAGCCATTAAAAAGGCCGCTCCTAAAAGTACACTCCAATTGTATTTTGGCTTCATATTGCTGGGGCTTTAACTACGATGCCTTCTTTTTTTAATCTTTCGGTTATTAATTTAGCAAAAGCAACAGCGTGTTCGCCATCGCCATGCAAACAAACCGTTTCCGCCCTAACTGTAATACGATTCCCGTTTACACTCTTTACTTCCTGGTTTAAAGCAAATCCCAATACCTGATTGACGGCATCTTCTTCATTGGTAATTAAAGCATTGTCTGCTGACCGAGGGGTAAGTAAACCATCATCCTGATAACTGCGATCGGCAAAAACTTCTGATGCAGTTACAATACCAACTTTTTCAGCTTCATCAATCATCTTACTTCCTGCTAAAGCATACAAGATCAGACCTGGATCGAAATCGAAAACGGCCTGCACAATGGCTTTTGCTAAAGCGGTATCCTTTGCAGCCATATTATATAATGCACCATGCGCTTTAACATGATGTAATTTACTACCAGCTGCTTTCACAAAACCGCTTAATGCACCTATTTGGTATAAAGTAAGCTGATAGGCCTCATTTGGGGTAATCTTCATTTCTCTACGACCAAAGCCCTGCAAATCGGACAAACCAGGGTGTGCACCAATGGCCACCCCTTTTTTCAAGGCTAAAGCTACAGTTTGCTGCATTACAGCCGGATCGCCAGCATGGAAACCGCAGGCAATATTTGCCGATGAAATATAATCCATCAGTTTTTCATCATTGGGCATGGCATAATTCCCAAATGCTTCTCCCATGTCGCAATTAAGATCGATCATTTTCATGTTTTAATATATTTAAGGCTTATTGCCATGGTAATCAATGATAAATCGTGTTCCCTTTCCAGGTAAAGCGCTTCTGCCTCATCTCTCGAGATTTCAGAAAAATGAATTACATCTCCAGGTTTTAACTGAGCGCATAAAGACAAATCAACCGCTGCAACGTGGGCGATACGTGGATAACCACCTGTTGTTTGGCAGTCGGCCATGAGTATCACCAAATCGCCACTTCCAGTTACCTGAATAATCCCGGGTGTTACTGCTGTACTAAGCAATTCCTTTTTAACTCTCCTCACCAATGGCTTTCCAGATAAATGATAGCCCATGCGATTACTCCTTCTATGAATGGTAAAAGAATTGGTTAAAAATGAAATAATGGATGTGGCATCAAACCAGCTGATTTCATTAGCGAGTACAACTCTAATGCTTTGTCTATTCTCCGGCAGTAAACTCTCTCGCGAAATGCGCCAATTCGGGTAGGTTAACGATCGATCGATCAATTGTTCTAATATCCCTTTTGATACTTCGGTAATTATAGTACCACTGACCAAAACATCTGCTTTTTGCAATGCCCTCCCCTTAAAGCCTCCAAAAGCAGCAGTAAGATAAGTGCTTCTACTTTCCATTATATCCGGTACATCCCACCCACCAGCAATAGCCAGATAGGTACGTGCTCCAATTGTATTATGGATCAACTTTATAACAGACCCAGCCGGAAAAAATAATGGCTTTTCTGCAGGCATTAATTCATTATTGTAAACTAAACATGCACCATCGCCAGAATAAGAGACCAGAATAGCTGTTTCAGCTTTAAATGAAGCATCTGCATAGGTAAATTCGATCGTGGCATTATTATCATCGTTACCAACTGCTTTATTGGCCAACCGGTGAGCCAGTTCATCCATAACGCCTGAAACAGGTACAGCTTGCGAAAGATATCTGTATCGCCCCAGATCTTGAATAGTGCTTAACAAGCCCGGCTTAATCATGCTGATTTTCATACTCATATTTCAGCATAAGTATTAAACTCCTTTATACCAATGGCTTTAAAAGTAACCAGGTCGCCTCCCTTTAAAAGTGATGGCTGCGAACGGTTCACATCAAACATCTTTAATGGTGTTTTTCCAATAATCTGCCATCCTCCGGGTGTTTCCATAGGATAAATACCTGTTTGATTACCTGCGATACCTACAGACCCTGTGGGTATTTTGGCATTAGGAACTTCTTTTCTAGGGGTTGATAATCTGGAATCCATACCGCCCATGTAGGCAAAACCAGGCACAAAACCAATCATAAAAACAAGGTATTGCCCTGCCGTATGGATATCGATTACCTCAGTCTCGGAAAGATTATTGGTACGGGCTACCATTAAAAGGTCCGGACCAAAATCGCCGCCATAACACACCGGAATAACCAGTTTATTCGCTATTACCTTTGATTTTTCTCTTTTTGTTTGTGCAATTTTATTTAAATGTGCTGATACCTTTTCGAAACAAACTTCACCAGGAAGATCTGACAACATCACACTTAAGGGATCAAAAAAAACAGTTAATGTAGTATAGGCCGGAACTGTGGTAATTAAACCAGAAAAAGGATTTTGCAACAGCAATTGATTAAAATCGGTAATCAGGTCCAACAAATCGTTATCAATTGCCGTTCCGAATGTTATGGTTACCGATTTTTCGCTCAGCCCGTAAATTTTTAAGGGAATGTCTGTTTCAAAATATCCTACCTGCTCAGTCATACAAAAACAGTAAGATTTAATAATAAGTAATCTTCATAAAACGGGCCTAACAACTAAACTGCTGCTATAAAAATGGCTATATAATATCAAAATCACAAGTTTTGTGAATAATCCTAGCTAACTACATGCAAAAAACAAGGAAAAAGGTATTTTTAAATGGCTGTAAGGGTACTTGATTTTCAGCAATCTATTAAAAAATAGCCAAGTACGGCCTTAAAAATTCTTCTTCACTATCCGTTCAATCGCTTTACCCCAAAATTCGCCTAAAGATGCAGCACCTAACTTATTTGGATGTAGGTAGAAAGTACCTGCCTGCCCCTTTTCAGGGATCAACTCTGTTAGATGATGCTTTTTAAAATGAGCGAATGCTTTTTTATCCCCCACAAAAACATGCTTTGGATTAGTTAAACCATAATTTGCCACAAGGCTATCAATTTTTGGAATGTAAGTCTGTAATCTAGATAAACCCTCTTCCATATATTTTGAGCTGTTATAGGTATTGGGACTATACCAGATAGGATGCTGCAACACCACAATAGCCTTAGGGAAATCGGCCAATAACTTATCTACAATAGTTTTTACATTTTCAATATATCGGTCAGGCGAAACCGGAGCTCCATGCGGCCCTTTTATAGCGCTATCGTTGGTACCGAGCTTTAACGAAAAAATCAATAATGCCTCTTTATTGGTAAATGCATTGGCTGCTTCTTCAACTTTGTTAAAAGTACGGCCCGCACTGGGTAAAAAATCAAGAGTGGTATAACCGCTATGGCCCTGATTACTGAATTTAACTTCATTTATTCCTTTTTGCTTAAGCAGGTAAGCTACGGCTACAGCAGGTGGGGCATCAGCAGCATTGCCGATCTGAACGCCTTGCGTGATACTATTACCGATAAAAACAATATTAAGATTTCTCTTCTTATGCTGTGCAGATACTAATGTGATGTTAATTAGTACAATGCCAATTAATAATAGGTATCTTTTCATCTAAGCTGTTTTTATCGGTAACAAATTACTAAATTACTGATTAATATCAATCTAATTTTTCAATGGTTCAAGGCCTTTTATCAATTGCAATAGCTCATCCTGCTCTTCGGCTTCCAATTCGATTATGCTATTAAACATTTCAAAAATCTCATCGCGTTGGTTAGAGCGCATTAAGAGATCGATCAAGCGTACAATGGTTTTCTTCTGATCGGTATTTAAACTGCTAAACAATTTAGGCTCCACTTCATATAATGCCTTAATTAAATTAACCAGCGCTGGTTTTCTTAATTCTTTTTCTCTTTCGGTAGCATAAACCGGAAATATTTCATCCTGCTCGTAAGTTTCAACCAGGCGGTTGGCATATTCTTTTAAAAATGGTTTACGTTTACTTTTAAGATATTCTGTTAACGCTTTAATTAGAAACCGGTACTCTGCCGAAGATTTAGCTGCACCAAATATGGCCACCTGTCCTTCATTTTCGAAACTCTTAAAATCGAAATCACGAAAAAAATCACTATCGATATAAACACTATGAAAATAATCGTCGCTCTTTTTATTTAAGGTGGTGTAATCTTTATAAATTTCTTCTCCACCAGCCAAAAAATAGTATTTAGACAGTTCTTTGTGCAGGTTTTCTTTCCAGTGAACATATTTAATCTTAAAAGTAACTGCAGTATCGGGATAAAAAAGGTTAAACTCTTCTAAAGTTTTAACATTACTACTAAAATCTAATGCTTCGCCATTTACAATAATCGAATAATTTTTGTGTTTGTTCAATTCAATAAACCAACAGAATTCGCTGATCAAAAAAGGAAGTACTGTTTCTTCTAGATCTTGCTGGCTGATCCTCAAATTAGTAAAAGAAACTGTTGTTCCGGTTTTACCAGTACTACTCGGAGCCATGGTAAAATCGTGGCTATAACTGTTTAAAGCACCAGTGTTAATGTGTATTTCGCCATAACGGAACCCTTGTTCTGATTGGTAAGTGGTGTGCCAAACGGCATCATGCGCAAAAGTAAAAAAGGTAAGTCTCCCCACCCCATTACGACCATGCATTTTCGAAGTATGCTTTGGCGCTACAATCTGAATAGATTTTTCAGATTCAAAAAACGGATCAAATTTTTGTTGTAAGCGATCAAAATTAATTCCATAACCATTGTCAACAATGGTTAACTGCTCTAAAAGACCAAGCGGATTGGCCACATAATCCAGGCGAACGGTATTCGCGTTGGCATCAAAACCATTCCAAATGTACTCCGTAATGGCATGTTTTTCATTATAGTTTTTAAGTACCTTTTGTATTCCCTTTGAAGTGATATTAACCTTTACCGACATACTTACTAAATTAATTAGCAAATATATCATTATATTTTAATCATTCGGGTGCTACTTAAAGTGAGTTTATTTACACAACATTAAATGGCTAGCTTTAGAGTGTTATGAGAGTATTTATATATCCCGCTGACTAAAATGCCGGCGAAGTTTTTCTTCCTCGAGATCGAGCAACTCTAATTGTTCTCTGATCAGGTCATCATTAATCTGCTCTTTTTTATTTAGCCCTTTTAATAAAATACGCTGCTCAGCCATAATATCTTCAAGTGCAATGCGGTAGTCGTGATAAAAGCCTTCAGATCTTGAAATGTTTTCTTCTTTTTCCCAATCTCTCAACAATTCCATTTCAGCCTCGATACGGATTTTGATTGACCTGATCATATCATTATGTTCTAACGCATCACGGTATCTTTCATCCAGAATTTTAAGTGATAACATGGATAGTTTTTTCCTCACCATCTGCTTCTGCTGTTCAAAAGGGATGGTATAATCCGGATCGGGCATATCTACCCATTTAATCAGTGCTGGCAATGTTAAACCTTGTAAAACTAAGGTCACCAATATTACACTAAAGGTGATGAACAAAATCAGGTTGCGCTGAGGGAAAGCTTCGCCCGATTTCAAGGCTACCGGAATAGAAAGTGCCGCAGCCAGCGAAACTACACCGCGCATACCTGCCCAGCCAAAAAGCAAGGGTGCTTTCCAGCTTGGATTTGGATCGGCCGTGGTAATATACCGGCTAATGAACCGTGTAAAATACAAAGCACCGTAAGTACTCGCCAATCGCCCTAGAATTAATACCACGCAAATAATGGTGCTATAACGGATAGCAGGCAAAAGGCCATTTTCGCCTAAACCATTGATAATAACGGGAAATTCTAAACCGATCAGTAAGAAAACAAAACCATTCAGTACAAAGGCTACGGCTTCCCAAACATTAATGCCTTGCAACCGGCTTCGATGAGTAAGGATTTGATCTCGGCGGGCTGAAAGAAATAAACCTCCACTCACCACAGCCAATACGCCGGAAAAATGAAATTCTTCTGCAGTCACGTACATCACGTAAGGCGTTAAAAAAGTAAGGATAATATCAATATTGGTGGTGGTTGGCAACCATCGGTGCAAAGCGTAAAAAACCAGGGCTACTGCAATCCCAACCAAAATCCCCATTACAATAACCACTACAAAATTGCCTGCAGCTTTGCTTAAGACAAAACTTCCTGTCATTACCGCAGCCAATGCAAACCGAAATACAACCAAACTGGATGCATCATTCAGTAAACTTTCGCCCTCCAAAATAGTAGTGAGCCTTTTAGGTACTTTAACATTTTTGAGTATGGCCGATGCAGATACCGCATCTGGTGGAGAAATAATCCCACCTAACAAAAAGCCCAGGGCCAGGGTAAAGCCCGGAATTAAACTATGAGAAATTAAGGCAACAACTGTTGAAGTAAAAATAACAATGGGAAAAGCAAAACTGCTGATTACCCTACGCCACTTCCAAAAGTCTTTCCATGAGGTATTCCAGGCAGCTTCGTACAATAAAGGTGGTAAAAAGATTACAAAAATGAGTTCTGGTTCTATTTCTATATCTTGAAGGATCGGTAAAAAACTCAGGCCTAAACCTGCGATGACCAATAATATAGGATAAGCGACACGGATTTTTTGCGCCAGCATCACCACAAAAAGAATTACTGCAAGCAAAAAAGCGTATTGTATAATCAGTTGATGCATAAAATTTCTGGCCTGGTACTAAAATACAAATTTGAGCCGGAATGCCAAATCTCAGGTAGTATGTTCCTTTTCCGATAAAATTTGGATTTTCTATTATAAAGCTATAATTTCTCCCTGTAATAAGTCATCTCAAGTTTTTTATATTGGTTTAATTAATGAGGACCATCTTTTTTTCTTATCGCTTTCTTCATAGAAGGCAACCCTGGATGATTACATAGAAAAACCCTTTGAAATAGAAGCTATTATTCAAAGGGTCCGGATGCTTTTATCGAAAAAAGCACAATAAGATTAATAATTTATTGCTTAGCCAAAAAGATCGCTGCTGAGGTAACGGTCTCCCCGATCGCAAGCGATAAAAACAATGGTTCCTTTATCCAGTTCACCAGCAAGCTTCAAAGCAGCCGCACAAGCACCGCCCGAACTCATGCCCACAAATAAACCTTCTTCTTTAGCCATTCTTCTCGACATTAAGGTTGCTTCTTCCTGTGCAATATCCATTACCCGATCTACCCTTAGCGGATCGAATATTTTGGGCAAATATTCTTCTGGCCAACGCCTGATTCCCGGAATAGAAGAACCTTCAGTGGGTTGACAGCCTACAATCTGAATATCATTATTTTTTTCTTTAAAAAATCTCGAACAGCCCATAATGGTTCCCGTTGTTCCCATGGAGCTTACAAAGTGCGTAATCTCTCCTTCAGTATCTCTCCATATTTCTGGTCCGGTTGTTTTATAATGGGCCAGGTAATTATCTGGATTTGCAAATTGATTTAATAAAAAATACCCTTTTGAAACGCCTTTCTCTTCCGCATAATCCCTGCATTCTTCTATACTTTCTAACAGGGTTACCTTGGCACCAAAGGCTTCCATAGTTACCTTACGTTCGCGTGTAGAATTGGCTGGCATCACCAGTTCAATTTCTAAGTTATATAAACTTGCAATCATGGCCAACGCAATTCCGGTATTACCGCTTGTGGCCTCCACCAGTTTAGTTCCGGGAGTGATATCACCACGTTCTATCGCACTTCTGATCATATTGAGCGACGCACGGTCTTTAACACTACCGCCTGGATTGTTTCCCTCTAATTTGGCAAATATCCTTACCGCTGGGTTAATATTCAGCTTTTGAAGTTCAGCCATTGGCGTATTTCCGATCAGATCGATTATTCCTGCCATATTCTAATATATTTAATTGGTTTCTTTATGGTTTCTAATGGTAATTATTGGAGAATGATAAGCCGTAGAAAAAGCTGGGATGCTTTCAGTAAGCCATACATTTCCCCCGATGATACTATCGTGCCCGATGATGGTTTCGCCACCCAATATGGTTGCCCCAGAATAAATTACCACCCTATCCTCTACCGTTGGATGGCGTTTGCTGCCCGCCAATGTTTTTTTAACACTCAAAGCACCAAGTGTTACGCCTTGATAAAGTTTCACATAACGGCCTATTGTACTGGTTTCGCCAATAACAATCCCGGTTCCATGATCAATATGGAAGTACTCGCCAATACTGGCTGCAGGATGGATATCGATACCTGTTTTAGAATGCGCATATTCGGTAAGTATCCTCGGAACCAGCGGTATACCGAAATTATAAAGCATATGGGCAATCCTGTAGAAACAGATGGCATAAAAACCCGGGTAGGTTCTAATTACCTCAAACCTGCTTTGTGCAGCCGGATCACCTTCATAAATCGCTACTATATCGGTGTTCAATACACGGTAAAGCGCTGGTAGTTTTTCAAAAAACTGACCGGCTGCATTTTTACATTCACTATTTTTAAGCTTACAGCTGGCCGATATAATATCATAAAGCTCCAGCTCCAAAACAGCAATATATTCCTTTACTTCTATAATCGTTGAAAATACTTTTGGGGAGTTTTCTGGAAAAAGTACTTGAATTAGCTTTTCTGCCCAACGGGATATCACTTCATTGGATGGTATATTTGGTTGTTCAAGAGGGTTCTTAATAATTTGTTCAAAAAAATGGTCTTCCATAACTGGTGGTTATACCTGCCCGATCTGCTCATCGACTAGGTATATAGATTTAATCGCTAAATGTAAGTTTTGTTTTTTTAAACCAAAACAACTGGCGCAATTTTATGCTAAAAATTGCTCGACGATAACAATAAAATTCATCTATATACCTTTTAGATAGAATTACCATTAAAATGAAGGTTTAGAAAGCTGGGAAATGAAATAGATTAAGCTTACTTATTTTTAGGCCAGCTGGCTATCGGTTTAGCAGAAAAGTTCTTTTGTGATGGTTTCCCGGCATCTAGAGAAACTGAAATGGCCTGTTCACTATCAGCTTTGAGCCTTACTTCGAATCCTACAATAGAAGTCCCAGGATTTTTAGCGTCATAATCTGTAACCGGGTCCGTTGACCAGGTTTTCATTTTAACTTCGCCTTTTGTATCAACAAAGAGGTAGCATTTTTTGCTTTTGTAACTTAATTCGATGGTATGCTCATCAATAATTTGCACTGTAGCAGGCGTAACCATCGACCACCGAAGTGTTACATCAGCGTTTCCTACGGTTATTTCATCACGGATCAGCACCGTTTTTTTATTGATCAGGGCCACCCCTCTAATTGATTTCTTTAGTTTATCAGTATATAGAGTACTCAGATCGGCAACAGCGTTCATAAACTGACCATTATCAGCACTACTGATGAAAGCAGCATTGCCCTTAACATGCTGAAAAGTACTATCAATTGATAGGGTATTGTGTGCAAGATTATTATAGCGGAATATTTTCCAACGCTCTGCATTTTGTTTACTGTCCCAGAGATTAATACCTTTTGATTCGAGAGATTCGTATTCCTGCATCCCAAAATCCATTGCCCATCGTACGCCTTGCGACTCCATGATGAAAGAGCCTACATCCATATGACCATGACTAACTGAGGGCGAACCACCTTTAAACCCTACAAAAGTAGCCAGCGGATCAGTCCATGAACTCCGCATCAAAGCAACGGGATTAGGACCATTTCCGATCCAAAATTGCGCAGTTTTAGGCTGAATGTTATTAAGCGATAGTTTTGCACCCCAGATCATTGCAGATGGCAGTAACCTATTCTGTAATGGCATTTGCTCATCGAGCTGTTTTTTAGTTACCCAAAGTACGCCAGGATCGTTCAGTTTTGATGCAAACCAAAAAAGTGCAGGATTAAATTCAGCAACCGCCCTGCTATCAGAATAGTTAAAAGGTTTGCCCGAAGGGGCCGTCATATTAGCCAGATAATCAGCGGTTTTAAGGAAACCGGGCTGAGTGCTTAAATCAAAATCATGATGAAAAACACCTTCCAAAGCACTGATAAACATTACATTAAAAGAAGTGCCGTATTCCCAGTATCCATAACCTTCCGGATAAGCACCGTCTGGAGCGTATTGTTTCATGGGCAGGATTACACTTTTTACTGCCCGATTAATTAGTTTAGCTGATAAGGCAGGGTGCGCTTCAAAAGTAGCTATTGCGCCAAATGAGATTCCAGCATTGCATACCTGATTCCAGTTATTGGTAATATTTAACCAGTTATTATACTTGGTATCTGTTGAGGGCTGTATTCCCTTTTCGAGAATGGCAAGAGCGACTATACTTCT
Organism: Pedobacter sp. W3I1; assembly: GCF_030816015.1. Lineage (NCBI taxonomy): Bacteria > Pseudomonadati > Bacteroidota > Sphingobacteriia > Sphingobacteriales > Sphingobacteriaceae > Pedobacter > Pedobacter sp. W3I1. The sequence goes on along the minus strand of NZ_JAUSXN010000001.1, from coordinate 2,973,148 downwards.
GGTTGATTGCGGTAAATCCTGATATAACCAATCGTAACCGATCGACAATGCCATTGTCATTTCACCCACATCAAGAAAATGACTTGGGTTCCAATCTTTAAAGTCAGATACAGCAAGCAACTCTTTTTCTGCTCTGGCTACATACTTTTTATCATGGGTAAGCCTAAAAGCATAAGAAAGGTAATAAATCCTTTTAAGTGCTTCTCTTGATACATCAAGCAAACGCTTGCCGATCATGACCCGTTCTAATACAGGTTTATTTAAAACCTGATCTGCCGCTGATAGTATAGCCTGATGAATTTGTTTAAACCTCCTATCGTTCTTTACATTTTCTAAGATCTGCTTTTCAAGCTCATGGTTTATTAATAACCTTGGATGAGGAGGCATCTTAAATGTTGAATCAATTTCCTTGTTTTGCCCTACTGCAAACGTTGAGCAAAACAAGGTTATGATCGTAAATATAATGGTGATAAGCTGATTTTTCTTCATGGGTTTACCGATCATCCTTACCAATGTTTATACCGAGAATCTATTTCTTCTGTTCAGATAAAAAAGTAACTAACGAAGCCAGTTCTTCATATGATAATGAATTCGCCAAACCTTCTGGCATCATCGAAGTTTCCATTTCTTTTCTCGATAGAATATCGCCTGCTTTTATGGTAAAAACCTCTCCTGCAATATTACGAACCACCACTTTGGCAGCTGTTTCTTCAGTAATAAAACCCATATAGGTACGGTCGCCTTTGGCTGTAATCAGTACCGAAGCAAATCCTTGAGAAATTGAAGCATTAGGTTTTAATATCGATTCTGCAATCTGCTCGCGGTTCATAATAGAGCCGATCTGCCCCATAAAAGGACCTTTCATTTTCTCGCTTTTGCTTAAACTATGGCAGGCAACACAACCCTGACTATTGAAAATATTTTTTCCTTTTAACGGATTGCCCTGTAATTTATTAATAGCCAACAATACATCTTCGATAGATGATTTACCTACCTGGCCTTTTTTATTTTTGATTTTATCCAAATCAATTTTTGGCTCTTCAGTAGCAGCTACTTTTTCTTCTTCGGTAAACTCAGGGATATCCATCCTCTGGCGTTCATTTAAATCAACATAAAATTGTTTTCCCTGTGCTCCGGCTTTTGTAGCCTCTTCTTTCAGAAATTTCTCAATAATAGGAGAACCTTCCCATGAAACAGCCTTAAAATATGGACCATGGGAATCTGGGCGTGTACCCCACCACCAGGTAGCATCATAGGCAATTTCTTTTTTGTACAAACGGCCTAATGTAACCAGGATCTGTTGTTTTAATTTCTCATCATTCGATTGTTTGTAGTTTTCGATTAGTCCGTTAACCGCTTTCTCGGTGTGGATATAACGCAATGCCCAAAGTGCAAGGGTAGAATTTTCGGTTTTAACTGCAGCAAGCAAAGCATCTACAGCCTGAAGATCAACCAAAGCCCGAACTGCTAAGTGAGGTAAAATAATGGCTGAATTTGGTGTTGCATGAGGTCCTTCAATACCTTTTGCAGGTGCTGTAAACGAAGCAGGCACCTTGGTTTGTAAAAGCACATTGGCAACTTCTGCCCTGCCCAAACGGTTTAAACCAATTATCGAAGCCGCCTGAACGCGAAGAGAAGAATCCTTTAAACCTTGTAAAAATGGTTCAACAGGTACTTTGTCTATATTGGCTTTACGATCAGCAAGTGCTTTTAGAGCAAATTCCTTCAGTGCTTTATCTTTAGTAAATTCTACTAAAGTAGTGATACCGTTTTCTTTGGTCAGCTGAGCATAGGTATACATACCAGCTATGCGAACATCGAGTGCTAAACCTTGGTCGGAAGCTACCTTTAAAGCCGTTTCAATAGCTTGTTTATTGTTTCGCAGCACCAGTTCTTGCGAAGCAGCTAAACGGGCAACGGCACTATTCGATTTAAGTAGCTCGGTTAGTTTTTTAACTGAAGCTTTTTTAACATCAGGAAAAGCTTTGTATGTCCAGTTGTTTGGCACTGCACGAACAATGTAGCCTTTATCCGGACTACCAGAATAACCTGCACCATCCCAAGCTGACAGATATAGCCTTCCTGAGCCGTCTACATCAAGGTCTGTAATCTGAGGGAGTTTAATAAACTCTTCGTCTTTTTGCGTAAAAGTCGGTCCATCAGCGGTTACTCTATGAATATAAAGCATGCTTCTGCCCCAATCGGCCATCATTGGTACATGGTTATATTGTTCAGGCCAGTTCGGTTCATCCATAAATAATGCTCCGGTACCCGATCCTCCACCTAAGTCGGCAAGTGCCGGAATAATTTCGTCGGTAAAATTCTGAAATAAAACCGGGTAACCATATTCACCAGATTGGATGTGGTGTGAGAAACGAACATTCCATCCTCCACCATCGTTGGTATTTTCTCTGGTAAAAACGTTCATGTAAGGATCAATAGCTACATCATAAACATTACGGGTACCATGTGTATATACTTCCATTTCAGTGCCGTCAGGACGGACACGCATAATCCCACCGCCTAACATGGTTAGTTTTTTACCTGAACGATCTACTGCATCATGGAATCCAAAATCTCCTACAGAAATGTAAATCCATCCATCAATTCCCATTCTTATACCATTAGTGGCATGGTCAGTGCCACGTTCGCGAATATATTTGGCATTGCTGATATGTTCAATAAGCGGCTTTTCGGGGCCATCGGCCTTTCCATCGCCATCTTTATCTTCGAAAACAACCAAATTCATGCCTGTAGCCTGTTTTGTTTCTTTCGAAAAAGTGGTATGCAATACATAAACCTGGCTGCCCTGAACAATAATTCCGCGGGGATTATCCACTTCGGCAAAATCTACATGTTCATCCATTTTACCATCGTTATCCTTATCTATCAATTTAAGGATATGGCCTTTACCAGGGTCTTTACCTAAAGAGCCGATCATATCAACACCAACATATACTTCTCCTGTTGGTGCCACTGCTAAACAGGCCGGGCTGGGTGTAACATCGGGCCCGGCGAAATTCGTTATTGTTAATTCGGGGGGTGATACGCGTTGTATTTTTGGTTCGCTAATAAAGTTTTTTAATCCAAAAAAAACCAGTGTAAAAGAAATTAAGCTTAAAGAAAATTTAATCATTTGTGTTAATGTTTTTTGGTCAGTTGTCTCGGGTAAACTTACAAAAAATATAAATTTCCTAATGCCACAATTTTGTGTTGTTTTTAATTCTTAACCGATTAATACTGGTAAGCCCTACCCGATTTATTAAAGCGAAAGTTAAATTACTTGTTTTATCTACAATAATACCTGCAAAACAGTCATTATTATAACAGAAATCAGAAAAACTACTAAGTAAACAGACAAAAACACCATAAAAACAAAAGAAAAAACCACCGTCATCATAATCAGGCAAATTATTTTCAAAAAAACTTGAATTATAGTATACATTTCATTATATTTACTAAATCCAACAATCATTAAATCAGTACGTTATGAAAAATATTCTTTATTTCTTCCTGACTGCCCTGATCTCCTCCATTGCGTTGTTAACTACAAGGGATTCTTTTGAGCCTGAATTGGTTTATAGCACGGTGGTATTAATATGGATGCTGTACATCTGGTACCATATTTATGCTGCTAATAAGAGGAACTACAGCGAGTAGCCTGTGTTTTGTTCGTTTTAATTCCCAAGCAATCATTAGTTGGGCTAAGTTTGCATGCCTCTATTTTCGAATCCAAGATTAGAAATTGTTTTTAATTTAACACGGTTGTCGGGTACATCAACAGTTAATTTATTATCTTCGTCGAAAACTAAAACAAAGTAGTTTACGTTTATAATTAAGCCTGGCCGATTAGCCGGGTTATACATAAAGCTTAATGAACTTGGAGTTTCGACCTCGTACATGGGGTAGATTAGCGCACAAGATCATGAAATCAAAAGCAAAATTCCCATGTTTATCGGGGAATACATTTTACACGGAAGTTCGCCGCAGAGTAAACAACGACTTTAAAGAAAACAATAGAAGTATTAACGCCAATGTACTGATGTGGTTTAAAGCCTGTCTTTTCCTTACCATATTTCTGGTACTTTATTTTTCAATACTTCTTTTAAACGTGCATAGTGCCATACTTTTAGGGCTCACCATTTTACTTGGCGCAACTTGTGCATTTATTGGTTTTAATATTTGCCACGATGCCATTCACGGTTCGTTTTCGAGCTCTAAACGCACCAATTCATTTTTTAGTTTTCTTTTTAATATGGTTGGGGCTAATCCATATGTATGGAACATTACGCACAATGTGGTGCATCATACTTATACCAATATTCCAGGTCATGATGAAGATATTGAAGTGGCACCGGGCTTAATACGAATCTGTACAGCGGATGAGTTAAAACCCCATCAACGCTTCCAGCAATGGTATGCCTTTCCTTTATATAGTTTGGCTTCGCTTTCCTGGGTGTTTCGTAAAGATTATAAAAAGTTTTTCCAAAAAAGTGTGGGTGCCTGCCAGAACAAGCATCCGAAGGTTGAATACTTTAACCTCTTTTTCTATAAGTTTCTGTATTACTTTATTTTTATTGGTTTACCCATATTGGTTATGGAAATCTCATGGTGGCAGGTTGCAATCGGTTTCGTAGTGCTTCACATGGCGCAGGGGTTAACCATGGGACTTGTTTTCCAACTGGCTCATGTAGTAGAAGGAACAACTTTCCCTTCAACAAATGCAGAGGGTAATATGGAAGAAGCCTGGGCAGAACACCAGATGCGTACTACAGCTAACTTTGCTACCCAAAGCCCTATTTCGGCTTTCTTTCTTGGTGGATTGAACCGGCAGATAGAACACCACCTTTTCCCTAAAATATGCCATGTTCATTATGGTCGAATCTCGGCAATTGTAAAACAAACCGCGTTAGAATTTGGATTGCCTTATCATGAAAACACCACTTTCTTATCGGCACTTCGCTCCCATTACCGCATCCTAAAAAGAATGGGGCAACCTGAGCCATTTAACTGATACAATTTTTTTTCTAAACGAGTAACAAACTTACTATGGCACAGTCATATTAAAAAAACTTGCTATGAGAAAGTTATTCCAATCCATTAGACTTAAAAAGCGCGGTCTTGCTTCACAAGGCTTTTACATTTTAGCAATCATTCTAAGCTTTTCATCCTCATTAATGGCACAACAGCTGAGAAGGATTGATGGAACAACTATTAGTACTGATTCACTAAATCATTACTTACCGCTGTTAATGGAAAAAGCCCACGTTATGGGTTTGGGGATTGCCATTTTCAATCAGAATAAAGTGGTTTATAAAAATACTTTCGGTTATGCCGATGGGGTAAAAAAAACAACGTTAAAGCCAACAGCCAATTTCTACGGAGCTTCTTTGAGCAAGTGCATTTTCACCATGATGGTGATGAAACTGGTTGAACAGGGAAAACTGGATCTGGACAAACCTTTGCAACAATACCTCCCAAAACCAATTTACGAATATAAAAAACAGACGAGGTGGCATGATGATTATAGCAGCCTTAAAAATGACCCATTATATCAAAAAATAACAGCAAGAATGTGTTTGGATCATACAACCGGTTTCCCTAACTGGCGATGGGATGTTGCCGATCAGAAACTGAAGGTAATGCAGGAACCGGGCTCACGTTACAGTTATTCTGGCGAAGGCATGGTGTATTTACAGGTCGTAATCGAAAAAATGACGGGAAAATCTTTGGAGCAGCTGGCTGATGAAATTGTTTTTGGTCCTTTAAACATGAAAAATTCTGCTTATACTTTTCTTCCGGCTTTCGAAAAAGATTATATCTTGGGACACGATGCTAAAGGCAAAGCCTACGAAAAAGACAAAGATAATGAAGCCCGCTCGCCTAGCACACTCGAAACAACTTTTGACGATATGACACTTTTTGTTGAAGGTTTAATGCAGAAAAAAGTGATTAATAACCGAACTACGAACGAAATCTTTAGCCCACAGATTGCTATACACTCGGTAGAACAAATGGGACCATTATCTCGGAAAGATACCAGTGCTAATGATAACATCTCATTGAGTTACGGTTTGGGTTTTGGTTTATTAAAATCGCCTTATGGTTGGGGAGCTTTTAAAGAAGGGCATGGTGATGGTTTTCAACATTATATGATTCTTTTTCCTAAGCAGAAAATTGGTGTATTGATCATGACAAACAGCGATAATGGCGAAAGTATTTTTAAAGAATTATTAGCATTAAGCATAGCAGATAAATATACCCCCTGGAAATGGCAAAGATATTTCCCTTATGATAGTGGAACAGCTAAGGAACAATAATAAACTTGACTCTATTTTCTACATCTTTATTTCTTGACCATTAAGAAATTTAGGACATTAAATTTTGGCTTATTATGAATGTACTAACGAACCAATGGCTAATGAATCAATACACCCACACCTATAACATAAACTTAACATACAATACATTTCTTCAAGAGGCAGATCTTTTTATCTTTAACCATATGTACTGGTACGAAGAAGAAGTTAAACAATTGGAAAAGGCGCATCGCTTAGACCGGGAGCATCCGGGTGTTATTTTCTATGGCAGTTCATCCATCCGGTTGTGGAATAGTCTCGAAGATGATTTTGATTACATGAAAGTAACTAATTTAGGCTTTGGCGGCTCTACATTAGCCGCATGTGTATGGTTTTTTGAGCGGATTATGGCAGACTACAGGCCGAAGGCACTGGTGGTATATGCAGGCGATAATGACCTTGGTGATGGCAGAAATCCTGAGGAGATATTTATCTTTTTCCAGCAGTTGATGGTTAAAGTTAACCAGCGGTTTGGCATATTGCCCTGTTATTTTATTTCCTTAAAACCCAGTCTTACCCGTTGGCAAATGGCCGACCAGTTTAGATATACCAATAACCTCATCGAAAGCGAAATTATTAAACTCAATAACCATTGGAAATTTATTGATGTGTTTAAGAAAATGCTCAATAAAGATGGCAATCCAAACTCTGCACTTTACGATCACGACGGACTTCACCTAAGTGAAGAAGGTTATCGTTTATGGGCAAGCATTATTAGAGAGAGATTAGGTTAATCATTACGCTTAATTAATATCCCGATAACATAGATGCCTTAATTTTCCACAAAAGAATTGAAGCTATGAACAGGGAATATCATAAATGGTTCAGCCAGAATCTTCAACGGGATATGGAGCTACTGGTTTTCGGCCATGCCGGAAGAGCAGTAATCCTTTTCCCCACCCGCATGGCCAGGTTTTATGATTACGAAAACTGGGGAATTATAGCTTCGTTAAGTGCCCAAATTGAAAATGGGGAACTTCAAATTTTCTGTGTAGATAGTATAGATGGAGAGAGTTTTTATAACGATGAGGTATTTCCATCGGTACGGATAGACAGGCATTTACAATATGAAAAATATCTCCTCGAAGAAGTATTATCGCTTATTTATCAGAAAAATGATGGCGATTACATAGAAACTGCCGGCTGTAGCATGGGCGCTTACCACGCTATAAACCTGGCCATGAAATACCCCTGGTTATTCAAAAAAGCAGTCGGTATTAGTGGAAGATACGACCTTACGGATAACATCGGTGATTTTAGAGACCTACTGAGTGGGTTTCATAGTGAAGAAGTTTATTTTAATATGCCAGCACAGTATATTGCTAATTTAAATGACGATCGTTTGCTATCAGCAGTTAGAAACATTGAAATTATTCTGGCGGTAGGAGAAACCGATCCATTTCTAAGCGGTAACCAGCATCTTAGCAACCTGTTATGGGAGAAAGGTATACACAATCAGTTACATACCTGGGAGAGCAATGCACACCGCCCCCATTACTGGCGAAAAATGGCGCCTATGTACATTTAATTTTTACATAAACGCCTAATCCTATTTTACGGCTAAATTAAAATATTGTTTAATGTGGATGGTATCTACAGGTATTTTAGATTTTTCGGCTGCCACAATAATATGAGCATCCAACAACCATTTTTCGGCTGAATTATTAGTGTTAGCCACTTTAATTCCTTTAACCGTACCTGCAATTGGAGTTAAGTTGAAATAATCGCATGAAGCGCAAGAAAACAGATGTTTTACCTTTCCAGCCAGAATATCAGCATCTGTTATTAAAAATTTATCACCCTGCATTGGTGCTTGCATGTATATACGCGTGGTGCTGAAGTTATTACTCTTCGTTGCCAGAAAAATCCGGTATTGCCCAGTTGTAAGTGCCATCTGTTGATCGGTCATTGCTGCATAATTAGTATACTCATACAAGCAGCTTCCTTCAGTACAAGGCGTTAGATTTTCTGCATCAATGGTAAATGGGTTATCAGTTTTCTTCTTACAAGCACTCAAGGTGATTAATGCAATTAAAAAGGTGACAGTTACTTTAAAAGCGTTTTTCATCATTTAATTTTCTATGAATACGGTACAAATTGAGGATATGCTACAACTCGAGCATTTTTTTATTAAATAAATGAACAAGACAGAAATACTGTTTATGCAAAACGGGAATAATTAGGGCAAAAAACTGACTGCTGAGAGACTTAATTTAACATTGGTTGAACAAGAAAATATTAAGTTTGCATATAAAGAGATTAAATCTACAAAATATATGAAACAAGGATTATTAATAGATATGGACGGGGTGATTTATAGCGGGGAAGAATTGATATTTGGCGCTGATAAATTCATTAAAAACTTAATTGACGAAGATATTCCTTTTGCATTTATGACCAATAACAGTCAGCGAACTGCTTTAGAGGTGGTGCGAAAATTAAAAGGACTTGGTATAAAAGTAGAAGAAAGCCATGTGTATACCAGCGCAATGGCTACCGGAAAATTTCTATCCGATCAAAGTCCAAATGGCACTGCTTATGTATTGGGAGAAGGTGGTTTATTAAGCAGTTTACACGATCATGGTATTACTTTGGTAAACACCGATCCGGAATTTGTGGTACTGGGAGAAGGTAGAAACTTTACGCTCGAAATGGTTCAGCGTGCTGTTGATATGATTCTTGCGGGCGCTAAATTTATTACCACCAACAGAGATCCATCACCAAAGAAACCAGGCTGGAATAATTTAGGTATCGCCGCAACGACTGCCATGATTGAGGAAGCAACCGGCAGAAAAGCATTTGTTACAGGCAAACCAAGTCCGGTGATGATGCGCTCGGCACGTAAATTTCTGGGATTAGAAACCAGTGAAACTACGGTTATTGGCGATACCATGGAAACTGATATACAAGGAGGCGTTCAGATGGGATATAAAACCATTCTGGTACTTTCAGGCATATCAAGCAAGGATACTCTAGGTCACTATGCTTTTAAACCTGATATGATTGCAAGCTCTGTTGATGAAATTAAGTTTCCATTGACCTGGTGGGAAGGTAAGTAGTTTAGAGTTTGAAGTCTTTAGTTTGAAGTTTAAACGTGTTGTCGGATAACCGTGTTGTCAGATGTTACCATCTGACAGGGAATGTAGCAATTCCAGTGGTAGTAGTTTTTAATTGCATTCATGAGGGCTGCGCCATTTTCTTCGAAGCTACTGGGTTGGCTGGGTCTGTGGAGCCCGAAAAATTTGTTAGGCCGGATTTAGGTAGAACGAGAGCACACTGCTATGGCCTCGCTGGACGGAAATACACTTGTATGTGTTTTGACTTCTAGTCCGATTTTCATCCTATCGTGTGGAGACATTTTTTTAAGATTAATTTATAGGCGTTTTGCTAGCTTCCTCAAATTACACATTGTTTTAACCGAAGAACGCCGTCAATCCCAAGGGCCGGGAAATCAAAAAAACAGTAGCACAACAGTACAAATGGCACTATCAAACCTAACACGCAGTGGTTTTGTGTTTCATGTTTGCAAAAACTTTCACCCTGGCCTAACGAACAAAACAAAGTGCCGCTGTTTTTTTGATGCGTGTAGGATTGTGTAAAAGGCCCATTGCTGGATTGACAGAGCGCTTTGGGTACTTTGGCGCTCCAAAGTACCATGCCTCCGCGGCAAAGAGCGGAAAAAAATCAACATTTATCTTAAAAACTATAGTTTTAAGATATCAAAGCTTGTTATTAGCAGGAAAGATGCTGATCCCGAAGCTTCGCATTAGCGTCAAGTTAATGATATTGACAAAGGTTGAAAAGTCTGTGATTATTATTTAAAAGGGAAAAAGCAACTTGTAGTTCTAAACACATTTGACAATGTCTACAAGCGGCTTTTTCAACTCTAAAATAAAGAAAAGATTTGATATTTTTTTTAATGGATCAACCATTGATACTATAGCTCGAAGCAGTGGTTTTCTTCAGCGCAGTGCAAAGAAGATTTCTCCGATGGATTTTGTTATGGGCTTTGTGTTAAGCTGTTCTCAAATGCAAAACACATTCAGTCAATGGGCTTTTCAGATTAGCCAGCTTAGCGGAACCCCTGTAAGCAAACAAGCAGTATTTGATCGTTTGGGGCCATCATCTGTAGCTTTTGCCAAAGCACTTCTGGAGCATGTGCTGCTGCAGGGTCTCTGCTACAGATACAGACGTCCGAGCAATCTTTTTAGCCATTTTAAAAGGGTCATCCTACAAGACAGCACCACCCTACATCTCCCCGAGAAACTCTCAGAAGTGTTCAGAGGTAATTTCAGTAAGGGCAAACAAAAGGCAGTAGCCCGTGTACAGACCTTAATCGATATATGCAATATGCAGTTCCTGCATTTCTCATTGGGTTCCTTTACCGATAATGACCAATCGGCCAGTCAGCAGCCCCTTGAAAAGATATCAGCCGGTGAACTGCTTATCAGAGATTTGGGGTATTTTGTACTGGAGGTCTTCGAAAAGCTTGGCGGCAAAGGCGCCTTCTTTCTGAGCAGATTACGTTTTGGCCTGAATATGTACGATTGCAATGGAAAACAACTACACCTGAAAGACTTGCTGAAAAGCAGATCGAAAAGGGATATGTGGCTAATGATAGGCAAACAAAAGAATGTAAAAGTGAGAATGATCATGATTCCCCTGCCAGAGCAGCTTGCAGCACAAAGAATCAGAAAGGCCAAACAGGATAGGGACAGGCGACTGAACCACAGCCAGGACTATTACAGATGGCTGGAGTATACGGTACTGATAACCAATGTAGGAGAAGAAACATGGACAGCTGCCCAGGCCGATCAGGCATACCGGGTACGTTGGCAGATAGAGATTGTATTCAAGTCCTGGAAAAGTGGCTTCCACCTACAGCAGTTGCTACATAATGGTTGTACCAATGAAAAACGGATTAGCACGAATATATACCTCCTGTTGATGTTTATATGCCTGTTTATGCAAAAAATATTCTTGCCAGTTGTCAGATATGCCAAAGGCTCCGTTAGCTTGATCAAATGTGTAAAGTTCTTTGTATTGAACATGAAAGAGGTAATCGCTACAGGTAGAAAACAGTTCAGAGATATTATAGATAAGTACTGTAAATATGAAAAAAGAAACCACAGAATTAATTTAAGCCAACTATTTTCAGCTTAACTTGACGCTCATGCGAAGCTTCGGGACAGCATGACGATCGCCTTAGGGATATGCGCTAAAAACAAATACTGGCTAATGTAGATGTGTCCATACGATAGGATTTTCATCGGGAGGCTCAACATGGCAAATTTGCCGAGAAATTGTCTTTTGATACAGCCTCACTACTTGATCGATATACCGCAGCGGTTTATTTTAAACCGTACTGAAATTAAAATTCAATAAAATAACGGGCACTCCTAACCTACATTTTAGCATCCATTAACTTTGCCGATTTTGCTTTTGGTGCTATCAATTTCATTTTAATTACAAATGCCTTATTGGGCTGAAAATCTTTTGGCAGTGTTACATCGTAATAGGTATTCTTATCCAGATCTAAACCGATGTCTGATTGTTTTAATTCCAATTTTTTGCTGTTGATTAAAAGCGCAGCTGTACCCGGAACTTGTTTTGCATTTTTAGGCACTGCAATACGCACAATGCTATTTACAGGTCGGTTAAAAACTGTTAAATAAAGGTTATCGTCTTTTTGCGTAAAGTAGCCTAATTTAGAAGGCGTTAATGCAGCATGGCGAACACCATACACTGCTTCAGCGTTGAGTTTTATCCATTCGCCAATTTCCTTCGCAATTTTATCCTCTTCCGGATGCATGTTTCCGTTTCCATCAGGACCAAAGTTTAATACAAAATTGCCATTCATTGATACCGAATGCATCAGCATATCCAATAAATCATCGGTGGTTTTGGTATAAATTCCCGACCAATCTTTCATATAACCCCAACCATTTGGCGGAATGGTCATTACCGCATCCCAATCGTTACCGTTTAACCACTCAAATTCTGCAGGTAACTTACGCTCCCAGCCTTGTTCATAATCGCCTAAAATGTTGCCATTCGAATCGAAGTGTCGCGAGCCATGTTCATCGTTACGGAAACGTGAGCCGATAATTAATCCAGGATGTTTTTCGCGGAGTTCTTTTTCTAAATTGTAGGTAAATTCGTATGCACTTTTCCAGGAGGCATCCCAGGTACCATCAAACCAGAAACCTTTAATTTTTGGATAGTTATCCAGCTGCTCTAAAAGCTGGTTTCGGGTATAAGCTAAAAATTTACCGAATTTTTCTTTTTCTTCGTCTGTTTTTTGGGCTTTACCCATATAATTTGGATTATTCCATTCTAAAATAGAAAAATAGAGATATACATCAATACCTTCGGCGGTATAGGCATCTACAATTTCCTTTACGATATCCTTTTTATACGGCGATGCAGAAACATTATAATCGGAATATTTTGTAGGCCAAAGTGCAAATCCATCATGATGTTTGGTGGTAAAAATGACATACTTTGCGCCCATATCTTTTGCCTGTTTAGCCCAACGTTTGGCATCGAAGTTTTTTGGGTTAAATTGCTTGTATAAGTTATCATAGGTTTTGGCCCAATCCTTAGGTGCGGTAGGCCCACCCCAGGAGCGGATCCATTCTGATGCTGCTGCACCGCCCCTTGCGCTTACCCCATTCCATTCGTTACCCGCAATAGCATAAATTCCCCAATGAATAAACTGGCCTAAACCATAACTGCGAAAAGCTTCCATATCAGCATCAGTACGGTGAGGTGGTGTTAACGTTCCATATTTAACTTCAACTTCTTTTGTAGGCTTGCTCTTTGGTCCTGTCCATTGTGCATCTGCACGATTTACTGCAACTATAGCAGCAAGGGTAACCAAGGCAAACTTTAATATATTCTTCATGTCCAAATTTTAGCGTGTTCTCGTTAATCTTTATAATTTAATGGTTTCCTTCTTCTAACTGGTATTTCAGGATTTTGTAAGGGCTTTGAAGGATGATAATAATAAAGTCCTGCTTTGCTATAAAGTACCAGATGTTGGCTTAAATTATTGCTAAAGGCTTTAAAATCTTTATGTTTTTGCGGTGTCCATGCGGCCTCTGCCAAGGCAGCAATGCGGGGAAAAAGCAAATAATCTAAACGGTTATCATGATCTACAGTTTCTGTCCAAAGGTTGGCCTGTATTCCTAAAATAAGCTGTTTTTCTTTATCATTTTCAGCAAAAGACTGTGCATCAAACTGGTATACCTGCTCAATCGGATTATATAGTTTGTTCCATTTCCTGCCGTATTGATGGGTGCTATCCTGCACAAAATCGAAATACAGCGGCAAGCGGGGGCATAAAACCGTTTGGTAACCTTTACTTAAAGCAGTACGGAGCTGAGCAGGTTTTTCCTGGCGCCACCAAAATATAATGGCTTTCTCTTTCGGCAGGTCAGCTTCAGCCATTTCATCCCAAAAAATAGCCCTGGCATTTAATTGGTAGAGCGAATCGGCCATACGTTTCATAAAATAATGTTCTACCGCAGCAGCATCTTTTAGCTTTTCACGTTCGCGGAGTTTTAAGATATCTGGATTACTTTTCCACTTTTCATTTCCATAACTCACTTCATCTCCTCCTAAATGGATTAAGCCGGCAGGGAAAAGCACATTGGTTTCTTGTAGAATATTGGTTAAATAACTGTAGGTTTTTTCCAGGCCTGGGTTAAAGGTAAACTCTGGATGCCCAATTGAACCACCTCCTGAATATTCTGGATAGGCTCTATTGGCTGCTGTAGCATGCCCTGGCATATCAATTTCGGGTATAACTTTAATATAGCGTTCTGCGGCGTAGGCTACAATTTCTCTAATATCGGCCTGCGTGTAAAACTGAGCTGGTAAATTAGGCGTTAAGTAATCTCCAATTCCTCCAATAAGCGCTAAATTGGGATATTTCTTAATTTCCAAGCGCCAGGCAGGTTCGTCGGTTAAATGCCAGTGAAAAGTATTCAATTTATAGAACGCCATCCAATTTAAAATGGATTTCACTTTTTGTTTACCAAAAAAATGGCGCGATTCATCGAGCATAAATCCACGCCAGCCATAAGCTGGTGCGTCGCTTATTTCAGCAACCGGAATCTGGTTGTTTTTATTGGTTACCGCCAATTGCAGCAATGAGATCATTCCATAAAAAATCCCGTTGGGATGTGTACCCGAAATTATAATTTGGCCAGGTTTGATACTGATCTGATAAGCACATGAATCTGCATGTTTCTTTCCTGCTCTAAGCACCAGGACAATATTTGCCGATTTTGCTTTCTGCTGAAGGGTAATTCCTTTTTGGCTTAATAATTCGTTCTGAAAATAATAAGCAATTGTTTTTAGCTGATCGTTATTGTAACTAATACTGCTGTAACTGTTAAGGGAAAAGTAGCCACTACCTTTTACAAATTGCACAGGCATCGGAATAATTCCCGGTTGCTGCGCAAATGCTGAAGAATATTTATCAGCTTTAAATTCTCCTAATACATTTTTTTGCACGGTTTGCCCAAACAGTAACTGGGCAAACAGTGCAAATAACAGGCTTAAAAAAAGTGCTTTTCTCATTTTTGGCTTTTTAGATTGAGCATCTTCAGATCAGTCTGTGTTAAAATTCTTTATTTATTAATTAACTGCAATTACTTTTATCGACGATGCCTTATCGTTAAAAGTAGAAACAAAAGTACTTGATGAGGTGAGTTCTATGCTACTTCCGGTAAAGTTATCTCCATCATACATGATTACTTTAACACCAAGCCCTAAATTAACTGATGACACATCATTATTACTAATGCCACGGCTAATTAAATCTGCTGTGGTATACTGACCAACGGGTAACGATACACCATAGCCACCATAACTGGCATTCTGATGAAACTTAGCAGAACCATTCGCACCAATTTGCGGCACACCATTTAAAAATGAAAATGAATAGGTTTTGCTTACATTACCGCCATTTTTCAATAGCAATTTCAACCTGATGTTATACGCTTCGTTATTTTTATAATAAAGCTCGCTAAAAGGAATGGTTGCTGAAATTGTATTTCCGGTACCAGGGTTCGATCTCCATGCCACTGCATTATAATCAGCATCACTACCACCCAAATCTGGATCCATGTAAATTAAGACATCATTTACCTCCTTATTGCTGGTAAACGATCCAGTAACATTAAAAGCCTGTGTTGTTGCATTGTAGGCAAACTGTGCATTAATCGTAGTTGTAGCACTTTCGTAAGGTATTTCTGTAGGCAAAGGATTCTGGAAAACTTCGTTACGGTTTAAAATGGCAGCATCAACCTCAGTTAAAAATGTTGGCTGACCTTTACTGAAAGTTACATTTCCTGATCCCATTAAAGAAGTACCCAAGGTTGGTTGTTCTGAAGCATATTTGGCATGATCATGAGGTAAATTTAAGCCATGACCCAGCTCGTGCAGCATACCACCAAGTAAATTTGATGTTGCATTCGGAATTTTATCAACCGCCATGTTTGAATTATCGGTAGCGAAACAATTTTTACCGTAACCATAAAAAGGCTGATCGAAACTGCCATCGGTACGCTGTGGCAATAAAATCAGCGTGTGGCTTGAATTTGAAAACTCCGAAGCATGTGTAGCTTTGTAAGCTGCAATTTCGTTCAGGATTTTAGTTGCTGAAATACTGGCATCGTAAGGGTAAGCTGATTGTGCAAACTGAGCTGGTATTTCGATAAAACGTACCAAGCCGGTTGAATCGATTTTGGGCAGCCCCATGTATTTATCATAACCATACCTTAACATTTCGGTATGGAACCAGCCCTGAAAATGAACCAGCAAAGAGGTTAAGCGGGTTTTGTAATCAGAAAGCGCTGGGTTATCGGTTGGCACAAACATTACAATGTTTAAGTTTTTGGTATTGGTAACAAAACTCGGCGGAGTGGTTCCCGAAGTAAGTGCCAATGTGGTTGGTTTTGCATTAGTCGTTTCTGGTTCTGAAACGGGTGCTTTTTTACAGGCGTTCATTAAAAGGCCACTTGAAATTATCAAAAGCAGCGCAAAGCAAAGTTGTTTTTTGTTTTTCATGTTTAATGGTTTAAAAGTTTATGGTTAATTGATTATTAGTTCAAGGGTTCATTGTCATTGGTTCATGGTTGATAGCCATATTGTTTACAGCGATTAGTTAAATTACAACTTACGTTAACTTATTAATTATCAGATTCAAAAGAAAGGTCGTCATTGCGAGGAGGAACGACGAAGCAATCTTTCATGCTAGTGATCCTTGCCATAAAGATTGCTTCCCCGAAAATCGGGGCAGGCTGTCGGCTGAAAAAGCCTTCTCGCAATGACGATAATCTGAGGAGATTTAATCTCTTAAATTCTCCTTCCATTAATATTGATTTTTATAAAATAAATATCTCTCAGGGTGACATTCCGCCGCAATTGACTCCGAACTGCTAACTCGGGGTTTATGACTAAAATGTAACCTTCAACACTCGCCCCATATTCCCACCACTTATCTGTAATCCTTCAGGCACCGAAATTCTAAGTCCTTTGTAATCCTGTTTCCAGTTGAGTTTTTCACCTGTTTCGTCGAGCATTACTGCTTTAACCTGAATCTGGTCGTTAGATAGCGACTTAATAATCAGTTCGCCATATTCGGTTTCGCTTAAAAAAATTTGCAGTTCATCTTGCTTTCCCGAATAAAACATAATGGGCTCAAGTGTTCTGATTTTGGTTATTGGGTTCATTGTTTGAGACAGTTAACTGATTTACTATTGTTCATTGGTTCACTAGTCATTAGTTCGTTGGTGGTTGATCAATTGGTCCTTCGAAATTGGCATTGCAAGACCAGATAAACGGGAGCTGAAGCAATCGTATTAAGATTATTCATTTTTGCAGTTGTTTTTGAAGGTATTCATGAGCTCAGTCGTTCGGTTATCTTCGTACCTCACAATGACGACCTGATCGACTCCGGACTCATGACTTCGGACTTAAGACGCGCTCACCATCCGGGGTTTTGAATCAGCACTGCACTCTTGTTAATTTCTGATTGTGGAATGGGGAAATAATACATTTGAGGGTTAGTAAACCTCCTGGTTTCAAAAGAAAAGCGGGCTCCGGTAACGGTTGATCCGCTACGCGTCCAACGCATGCCATTGGCCGGACCGTTTATTAAAGTTTCTGCCAGTTTCCATCTTTTGATATCAAAGAATCTAGTCGCTTCTTCATAGGTTAATTCTACCCTTCTCTCATTGCGGATTACTTCTCTCATTTGCTCTTTGGTTAACTGCAATGGCAATTGAAATGGCACTAAACCTGCTCTTTCCCTGATTTGCTCAATGGCCTGATACACTTCTGTGCCAGGCCCACTAAATTCGTTAAGTGCTTCTGCGTAATTCAGTAATATTTCGGCATATCTGATCGCCACCAAACCTATATTATTGGATATACCAAAATTGCCTCCAGCACCTTCATGACAAAATTTGCGGTATAAATATCCCGTTTTAGTAGAACCCGAGGTGCCTAAGCCATCGCCCGGGGCATTGGCGTACAAATTAACTACCGTTTTGGTGTTTGTGGTATTGTTTAACCACAAGCTGCCATCATATAATATAGAATAGTAAAAGCGGGGGTCCCTGTCTTTGTACATATTTGCTTCTACGTAACCTGAGCCCGCTTCTTTAATGTTCTTACCATTTTTCATCGGATAGGTATCGACCAGTTCCTGAGTTGGATAAGAGTAAGCCTGCCCTCCGCGGGAAACCGGAAGCAGAAAACCTTCGTACCACCTGTTTGTCGATTTCATGACCTGAAAAATATGTTCGGGGGTATTTCTGGTAATCATCATCTGATAATATCCATAACCAGGGGCGGTTGTATTATCTTTTACCAAATTGTATATGCCCATATCCATTACCGCCTTTGCTGCATCAGCGGCCAGTTTCCATCTGTTGTTATCTAAATTATCGTAACCTGCCAGATTTTTATTGGCGCCAGTACCGGGGTTTTGCCCGTTAAAAAGAGGACTGGCAGCCAGAAGTAAAACTTTTGATTTTAAGCCCAATGCAGCACCTTTTGTGGGCCGTCCGAAATCTTCAATTTGTGTGGTTACAGGCAAAGCTGCACAGGCATCTAATTCGCTAACCACATAATTTACCGTTTCGGCAAATGTAGATCTGGCTAAACCAAAATCGTCGGTTATGGCGTACACTTTATCGCCAATAATTGGCACACCACTGTAATTACGCAGTAAATGCCAGTAATAATAGGCCCTTAAAAACCTGGCTTCTAATTTTAAACTTGCTCTTCTGGTGGCCGAGATTGGAGATCTGTCTACGTTTGCCAAAAAAACATTTACCCGCCTGATATTATTGTAACAATTGTTCCAGTGGTTCTTAAACCGGCTAAAATCGGCCTGACTTTGAAATGTTGCCGAATTAAAGGCTGGTGCTATTTGTGCGGTGGCACCGCTCCATACGATATCCGAATCATCTGATGCATCACTGTACGACCACAAACCACCGCCCGTTAAGCCATTGTCGAGGTAGTATGTTCCGGCCAAACCGGTATAAATACCTGTTAAAAACCTGAATGTTAACAAACTATCTGCAAATACAGTAGCTTCATTAAGCTGCCCTACATCTGTTTTATCCAAAAAACTATTACTATCAGTTTTTTTGCAGGCAACAGCGCTTATCGCTAATAAACTAACTAATGTTAAAGTTTTTATATAATTTATATTTTTCATCTGTTTATATATTAGAATGTTACCTGTAAGCCAAGGTTTACAATTTTTTGTTGGGGATACGATGAATAGGCCTCTACCGTACCTGTAGAATTTAGAGACTCAGGGTCTACATCGTAAATTTTCAGGCTAAACCAGGTAATCAGGTTTGCGGCATTGGCATAAATACGGGCATTTGATAATCCGATTTTACTGACCAGTTTGTTTCTGAAGTTATAGCCTAGTTCTACATTTTTGAGTCGGATATAATCTGTTGGGCGTAACCAAAAGGTAGACTGGTCAAAGTTGGCCCCACCTAAGCGTGGTAATTCTGCAGTTTCCTTCGTTTCTGGTGTCCACCTTTTTAGGTGTATTTCGGAAGGTGTACCATTAGTAGTTCCGATCTGAAACATAGTGGAAGCACTTAAACTTCCTTTTGCGGCACCCTGAAAAAGGACTGAAACATCGAAGCCCTTGTAACTTGTACCTAATGAAAAGCCGTAGTTGATCTGGGGAATATTGGGGTTGCCAATCGGACCAATATCACCCTGATCGATCTTTCCGTCGTTATTGATATCGGCATACTTCAAATCGCCGGGTTTAACTGCCCGGCCAACAGATGTTGGACTATTGGCGATATCGGCCTCATCGTTATAGAAACCGATGTTGGTATATCCATAAATCTGTCCAATAGGCCGGCCTGTGCGCATCAGCAAGGGATTACCCTGATTATAGGGCTCATCGCGGTAAACTATTTTATTTTTATAGATGGAAATATTTCCTTTAACGAAATAGGAGAAGTTTTCTGATAGTTTATTCTGATATGACAGATCGAGCTCAAAACCTTTATTATTTACAATACCTAAATTTACAGGAGGTAACGAGATACCTGAGAAATTAGGCACGGTTTCCCTAACCGTTAAAATATCATACCTTTTATGGTTAAAATAATCGAAGGTTATCCCAAGTTTACTGTTCAGCAATTTAATGTCTGTACCAATATCGAACTTACGCTCCTGCTCCCATCTTACATCTTCATTCGCGAGCGCACCCGGAGTAATGCCATACTGTAAGCTGTTATTATCGCCAAACCAGTAAGAGTTTGCCGCCGTTGCCGGGGCATTATAAATTTCTTCATAGATATAACGGTAAGTATTCGGAAAATCATCAGAACCAACGGTACCCAACGAGCCCCTGAATTTCATATAGTTGATAAAAGGAAGTGCTTTTTTAAAGAAGGGCTCTTCACTAATGTTCCAGCCCGCACTTACTGCCGGAAATAAACCATTCCGTTTACTTGCTTTAAACCTATCGGTACCATTATATGCGCCGTTCAACTCGAATATGTACTTCGATTTGTAATTGTATCCAAGCCTGGCGGAATATCCTCTGAAATTCGCAGGAATATTCGCACCAGAAATATCCGTTAACTGGTTATACACGATGAGACCATATAAATTGTGGTTTCCGAGCTGGCGGTTATAATCTAAAATACCTTGTGCATTGATCTTGCGAAGGGGATAGTTCGATGTATTGGCATCAAATGTAGTAGTCGCCGTAAGCGGTTCTAACCTACTTAGCTCCGGAAAAACAGGGTCTAAAACATCCGATCCCGGCAGGTAGGCATAAGTAGGAAAACGCCCTCTGGTTAATGATCGGTTAAACTCTACATTATTGGTATAGGCTAAAATTGCCCTTACGGCAAGTCCCTTGGTCACAAAATCTAAATTTTGATTGGCCTTTAGGTTTAAGTTCAGGTTATTACTGTAATTTCTGTTGTAACCCGCATATTGCAAAATCCCAACCGGATTTAACGTTGCTGATTTTCTGCCCCCGTAACTCCCGTCTTCGTTTTTAACAGGGTAATTCCACGGGTTTAAAAGTCCGCTGCTTAATCTTCTCCAAATAGATACCGCGCCACCTGCCAGTACATCAGGCAGGTTTGGCTGGTTAATTTCATTAAACCTGGCCGAAAGATCCAGCTTTAAGGTTAAGGTTTTAGTTACGTTCAAATCAACGTTCGACCTGATATTGTATCTTTTTAAATAATAGTTACTGTTAAAATTTTCATCCTTTTGTATATTTTTTAAAATACCGTCCTGACTGACGTTGCCAAGTGCTACGAAATACTTTAAATTTTGGGTCCCGCCAGTAATGTCGATATTGTTGCTTTGTTGCAGCGCTGTTTTTCGCATTACCTCATTGTACCATTGTACACTTGGGTAGCGATATGGATCGTCGTTCAATTTAAAGTGGTTTAGCGCTTCCTCGGTAATCAATCCCGGAAAAGTCAGGTTGGGGTCTCTACCCTCATTTACCTCCATCTCTTTCAATAAGATTAAGGCATTATAAGAATCCAGTGGTTTTCTTCTTACGGTTGGCATTTGCAAGCCAAAATCGCTTCTGAATGTAATTTTTGGGGCAGAAATTGTGCCTCTTCGGGTGGTAATGGCAATTACACCATTTGCCCCCTTTATTCCATATATAGCCGTTGAAGAAGCATCCTTCAAAATGGAAACCGTTTCGATTTCATTAGAATTAAGCTGACTTAACTGCTCGTAAGGATACTCTACGTCATCTACAATTACCAATGGCCTGTTAGAGGCACCTGTATAGGTACTCACCCCGCGAATGTAAATATTAGCGGCATCTGCACCTGGCTGACCACTGGTTTGCTGCTGGAACAAACCGGGCAGCCTTCCTGCCAGTGCATTTTGAAAGCTTGCAGCAGGGCTCTGTCTTAATTCTTTACCCGATACCGTACTGGTTGCACCGGCATTGGTGATCTTCTTTTGTGGGGTAAAGCCCACTACAACTACTTCATTTAAATTTGAATTATCTTCTTTTAAAACAATATTTAAAGGTTGGCTGGTAATGGTTACTACTTTTGTGATATAACCAACAGAACTTATGATCAGTTTAGTACTGTTTGCACCAACTTTAATGCTAAAAGCGCCACTGGTATTGGTGATCACAATGTTTTTTGGGTTTTCTTGTTCTGTAACTGTTGTCGCAATCAGCGTTGTGCCCTTATCGTCTGCCACAACACCCCGTACAACTTTGGTTTGGGCGTAAACTAAATTAGTGATCAGCACAAGCAATATTATATTCAGTATTTTTTTCATCTGTATATAGTTTCTTTTTTATTGGCATGATTTCCATTTCACTCTCGTGATTTGAAACCTGTATGATTCTTATTTATATTAATGCCCTTACTAGTTAGACCATCCTGGGTTTTGAACCATTTTATTATTGGCTAATATTTCGGCCTGTGGTATGGGATACCAATACATTTTAGCATCGAAAACAGCATTTGCAGCATTGAAATAAGTATAAGAGAAGGCTGTTCCGTTTTTGATAATCTGAACCCCTCTAACTGGTTTGTTCAATTCAATTTCGGCCAGCTTCCACCTTCTCAGATCCCAGGTTCTGTGCTCTTCAAAAGCCAGTTCTATACGGCGTTCATTCTGAATTATTTTGCGCAATTCATCTTTGCTAAGTGTAAGTGATAAACCGTAAAGATTATTGGAACCAGGAAGAATTCCTGCTCTTTTCCTGATTAAAACCAAATTGTTAACGATATCGGCAACTGCTCCACCCGATTCGTTTAGCGCTTCGGCATGGTTTAATAAAATTTCAGCATACCTTAATAAGATGACGTGATGGGCCTGATTGGTGTAGGTAGTAGAAGTTTCAAATTTCCCCATAAATTTTCTCAGATAATACCCGGTTCTGGTCTGTGTTCTGTTCCCTCCAGGTTTATCCTGGCCGCCCTCAAATGTTTCAACAGGCCTTCCCAGCCAATTTTTGCCATTGTGCATAACTGTAGCTGTTAACCTGGGGTCTCTGTTTAAGTATGGGTTATTCGGATCATAAGTTGATCCCGGATCGGAAATCGCTTTTCCATCAAGCATTAAAAATGCATCAACCAGGTTTTGCGATGGGCTGGTTAAACCAACACCCTGTAAATATCCAATCGGACCGTTGTTGATTTCGATATTTGTATTTAAAGCATTCTGTTTAATAAAAATAAACTCGGTGTTTTTGGTGGCATTGAAATTGGCAATCCAATCGGTTGCTAAGGTATAGCCCAATGCTTTCACTTCGGCTGCTGCCTGCGCAGCAAGCGTCCATTTCTGGGCATTATTTGTCGGATTACTTAAAGGGCTGGCAGCATATAACAGCACTCTCGATTTTAGCGCCATTGCAGCTCCGATATTCGCCCTGCCCCAATCTCCATCACTAATGGCATAAGGCAGTAATGAGCTTTTTATGGCATCCAACTCAGCTACGATATAAGTATAACATTCGTCGAGCGTATTTCTAGGAACATTTATATCATCACTGATGGTAAATACTTTATCACCAATTAAAGGCACACCACCCCAGCGCTTAACCAGTTCGAAGTAAAAATAGGCACGCAAAAATCTTGCTTCAGCTTTAAACTGAGTTTTTAAAACTGCAGTTGTAGGCACTATGTCTACTTTGCTTAAAAAAAGATTGGCTCTTCTGATCCCCATGTAATTCTTGCTCCAAACATCATCAGGAAGGGTTGCAGATGATATTCTACCTGTACGGTAAAATTCTGCCTGGGTTCCTGTTCTTGATGGAACTGCATCGTCTGTTCCGGCATCTAAAAAGCTGCCATCTATCCTGTTGTACCAATCTGGCAACAACAAATAGGTTCCGTTTAAAAATTGTTTTGCATAATCAGCATTCTTATCAAGGGGATCAAAAATTAAGTCGCCGGTGATGCGGTCTAAAGGTTCTGCCTCAAATTTTTTCGAACAGCCAAATGCAAATAACAGGCAGATTATAGCGAAGTATTTAATATAATTATTCATAATCGAGATTTAAAACTGAAGGTTAACACCAAAATTGAATATCCGCTGATTGGGTACATTTCCAATCAACACTTCCGGGTCTACCCCATCTAAGGTTGTAGCGGTTAACAGGTTAAGACCATTGGCAAATACCCTGACATTGGTAAAACCGATTAATTTAATCAGGTTACCAGGTAAGCTATAACCTATTTCTACATTCCTTAATCTTAAATAGCTGCCGTTTTTTACCCAGAAAGAAGAAACCTGACTGTTATTTGGGTTATTCCCAACACTTAAACGTGGATATTCTGCCTGCGAAGCGGTAGCAGGTGTCCACCTTAACAAGCTGCTTTCTAAGGCTTGCCCATATCCGCCGGCTGCACCAGTTGGTGCAAAATTGATAAAGTTGAAATACACATTTCTGTTTGCTGTACCATTTAAGGTGAATGAAAAATCTAAACCTTTATAATTTATTCCTCCGGTTACACCGTAAAAGAAAACAGGCTTGGTACTGCCAATTGCAGTCATATCATAAGTATTGATGATACCGTCGTTATTTAAATCTTTATACTTTAGGTCGCCTGGAACTGGGAGGTAGCCGTCAACTTTTGGTCCGTTGTTAATTTCGGCAGTGTTGTTATAAAAACCATCTGCTACATAACCAAAATTTTGTCCTACAGGCTGTCCGGTTCTGTATTCGTAAGCATTTTTCCTAAAAGGTTCATCGTTAAAAATCACTTTGCTTGCACTCCACGAGCCGTTTGCAGAAATAAAATACTTAAAGCTGTTGATTTGATTTTGATATCCAATTCCCAGCTCAACGCCCGAATACTGGTTTTTACCAATATTCTCAGGTGGTAAAACAGCTCCAATTACTGCACTTGCATTTGTTCTTCTGGTTTGCAATAGATCATAATAACTGTTCTTATAATAATCGGCCGTAAACCATATTTTATCCTTTAAAATTGAAGCATCTAAGCCGATATTAAATTTCTTTGCTTTCTCCCAGGTAATATTTGGGTTAGCCAGCGGTCCTTCATCCTTTGTATTTGAAGTGGTTAGCGGATTTCTGCTGTAAAATGTATCGCCGCCATCAAAGTTTTGCAGGTATTGGAAATAACCGGCGGCAGCATTTGTAGCTGTTAAACCATAAGAAGCCCTCAGTTTTAACGAATTAATCGTGTTTTTTAAATTGGCAAAAAAACTTTCGTTCGCAATGTTCCAGCCCAAACCAACTGAAGGAAAGAAGCCCCACTGGTCTCCGGCCTTGTAACGGTCGTACCCCATGTAAGAAGTGGCCAATTCCAATAAATACTTATTATCGTAATCGTAATTAAACCTTCCCCCAAGCGATTGGTTAACCTGCGATAAAGCGCCACCCAAAACGTAACTATCTCTGATCAATAACAACTGGGCTTTAAAAGTATTTTTATCTATTGTTTTATCATAACCCAAATCGAAACGTGAAAAGATTTGTTGATTTAAATCAGTGGGCGATGAACTATTCGATTGTGTACCATCACCAGCTATTGTTTTATAGCTGGTTTGGTTTGTAGCAGGGTTTACTACTGGAGAATACACAGCAAAAGATTTACTTCTGTTAATGTTCTCGTTATAGTAGGAATTGAAAGATATTGCGCCACTAACATACAAACCAGGCAAAAAGGTATCGAGCTTTTGCATTAACGATACATCTGCCCCTAAATTTCTATTTACCGATGGCCTGTATCCCGATTTTATGGACATACCATACAGGTTATTTTGAAACTCTGTGTTTCCACCCAGCGAGCCATTTTCGTTAAATTTCGGATAGGCATTATTAGGGGTAGTTAACAATGCACTATAAATACTGGCTACTGTAGATCCGGGTTGATTGCTGTTTCTTATTCTTCCAAACAAGCTTAAACTGAGTGTTGTACTCTTTGTTAAATCAACATCTATGTTACTTCTGAAAGAAAACCGCTTGAAACTATTGTTGGTTTCATAAGTATTGATGGACGGATTGGTAACTAAAAAACCATTCTGGCTTAGATAGTCGAGGTCTACAAAATACCTTACCTTGTTACTTCCGCCTCTTAAATTGAGGTTTTGTCTGCTTACAGGTGCCGTAGCCTTTAAAATTTCATCGGTCCAGTTTACATTCGGGTGCGTAAACGGATTCGTACCATTTTTATACTTATCTAAATCGGCTGTTGTATAAATGGGTTGCCGTCCGTCATTTGCCAAAGCCTCATTAAATAAGGTAGCATAATTAAATGCATCCAAAAATTTAGGCCGTTCAATTTGCTGCTGAATACCATATTGACTGGTAAAGGTAATTTGCTTAGGCATATTTGCACCGCGTTTGGTCGTAATCAGTATCATACCGTCAGCGGCTTTCATGCCATATAGTGCAGTGCCCAGTGCATCTTTAATTACGGAGATGCTTTCTATTTGTTCGGGATCAATACTTAGGTACGAGCGTGGCACACCATCAATTACGACCAATGGTGTTCTTCCTCTTAACGATATAGTAGGTTCGTCAGAACCTAACTGGAAATTATTTTGAACCACATACAAACCTGGCAGTTTCCCGTACAGCATTAAGCCAACCTGTGGCGTAGGAAAACTCTTCAGTTCTTCTCCACTTATAGTAGCCGAAGATTGAATTCTTTTTACATTTTTCTGCGTTCCAAATAAAACCGGGACATCATGATCTGGCAAAGTTACCGCCATAGAATTCCTGAGTCTGGTTCTCAAAGAATCTCTCCATTTCGATAATGAATCGTTGGGGATTTGTCTGCTATTTTTTTTTGCAGACAGCGGTATCTGAAATTTCTTACTTTTTAAAGAATTGCTAAGGCTTGGGAATGCTAAAACATCAACACTGTTTGCCAGAAATAACAGCACTCCAAACAGCGTTATCCGTTTAATAATCGAAGTATAAGTTCCGTTCATTTAAAATAATTTATTTTGTTTATAAGTTCAATTGTGCAGGAGCGACTACTTAAAACACTGATTACAAGCTTATTCATCCAGCATTCGCTCAGATAGGATGATAGATTTGCATGCCTCATTACTTGTAAGCAGTAACTTGCATTGTTTATTAGAATATTGGACTGGATTTATGACTTAAGCATAAGCATCATCAGTTTAATTCGATTGCTGCAAATCGAAAACGGGAAAGGCGGATATATGCTACACGGCATAGTTCTCCATTGGTTATAGTTACATTTCATTGTTTGGGTTATTTTGTTGGTTGGTTGATTTGATGTAGTCAAACTAAAGTTGTGGATAGACTGTAATTAATTTTTGTGGTTAGTTTTCTTCATCTCATCTGGTTTGGTCAGTTTATTTAATCAGTAGTTCCTGCACCTGGTTATTGTGGAGTAATCACCTTAATTTGATTAATTCAAAACTGGCGTATTATCGCCTGAAAAAAGTCGAAAATTGTAAATGAAAAGGTAGAAAAACAGCAATCCTTTAATATTTTAATCAATTCGCCCTATATTTAATCGAAATACATCAACTGATTATATCCTTATAAAAAATCTAACCCGAATGATAATGCTGCGTTTAAGCGCGATATGGTTTTTCCTGATGCTTTTTATATGCACTTCCCTATATGCACAAAAGCCGATTGTTTTTAATCACCTTACGATGGAGAATGGTTTGTCACAAAATTCGGTGATGGCCATTACACAGGATAAAAATCAGTTTATTTGGATGGGTACCCGGCATGGACTGAACCGTTACGATGGATACCGTTTTATAGTGTACAGCAACAGCTCCGATAACCACAACAGCATTTCGGATAATGGGGTTACGACTTTGTTAAGCGACAGCAAGGGACGTTTATGGGTAGGTACCGAAAATGGATTAAATCTATACAATGAAAAAAGCGATCGTTTTATCAGGATCAACAAAAAGACGTCTGCAAAATCTTTTAGTCGCGATTCGGTAGAGTGTGTGTATGAAGACCCGCAAAAAAATATCTGGATTGGAACCAATAACGGATTAGACTTATTAATCGATGCCGAGAAGCAGATCTTTAAAAAGTTTCTTTTTGATCAATCCAACTATAAATCGGGGCTTAATTATGTTTTCTCGGTTTTTAAAGACGACAAACAGAACCTTTGGGCGGGCACCTTTAACGGTTTGGTGCGCATTTACCAGGTAAAAGGCAAATACCATTTCGAAATCTTCAGGCACAAAGCCAATGATGCAAATAGCATCAGCTCCAATGCCGTAAAAAGCATCGTGATCGATAAACAAAAAAGACTTTGGTTAGGTACCTACAATGGTTTAAACCTATTCGATTACAAACATAAAACGTTTACCCGTTATCAAACCAGTTCTACAGATCCAAATGCTTTGGTAAATAACGACATCAGGAAACTTACCTGCGATAAAGCAGGCAACATCTGGATCGGTACACAGGAAGGATTGAGTATCCTCGATCCCAACACTCGTAAATTCAGCAATTACCGTTACGATCCTGAGCAAAACAATGGATTAAGCCAAAACTCCATTCATAGCATTTTTCAGGATTTAAGTGGCTCCATGTATGTGGGCACCTATTATAAAGGTGTTAATGTGATTTATCCTTCCACTACGCCATTTACCGTGTACCGCAATTCGAAAAAACAACAAAGCTTAAGCAGCAATATTGTAAGCGCTATGTCCGAAGATCAATACCATAACCTTTGGATCGGCACCGAAGGTGGTGGCTTAAATTATGTAAACAGACGCAACAATACCTTCACCTACTATAAATCAGAACCAAACAGCAGCAACGGGCTCAACTCCAACCTAATTAAAACCTTGTGCCTTGATAAAACAGGTCAGCTATTAGTGGGTACACACCGCGGGGGGTTATACCTATTTAATCCCTCAGGTCGTAATTTTAAGAAAATAATCAATGTTAAAGATGTAAAAAATACGCCCGGTGATGCTGAAGTGATCGCGATAACGGAAGATAGCAACGGAATGGTTTGGGTGGGCTCCAGAGATGGATTATCTACCTTAAAAAAAACAAATGGACAGTATGCTTCTACAACAATTAAAAGTCCGTTAGAACAAAACCTGAGGAACAAGTATATCCAGGTTATATTTGAAGATAAGGCTAAAAATTTATGGATTGGAACGAAGGCCGGATTATATACTTACCACCCATCCACTAAAAGAATTATAGCCAATCAGAAAAAAAACAGTGCAGGCAGTTTAAATTCCGATCATATTAATTGCATTGTTCAAATACGGAACGGAAATATTTGCGTTGGAACTTCTTTTGGAGGTTTGAGCATTTTCGATAATAAAAGCAGAAAATTTAAGAATTATAACGAAAAGAATGGCCTGCCCAATGGTAATGTATTGGGAATAATTGAGGATGACGAAAATAATCTGTGGATCAGTACAGATAAGGGATTATCCAAAATGGTTACCAAAACGGGAAAGTTTATTAATTATACCAAAAGCGACGGACTAGCGGGCAACGATTTTAATATCCGATCATTTTTAAAAGATAGTAAAGGCGGGTTGTTCTTTGGCGGATACGATGGATTGACTGCGTTTTATCCAAAACAGATCGACATCAACAAAAATGTTGCCCCCATCACCTTTACCGGACTTAAACTGTTCAATCAGCCCATAGAGGTAAACGGTGCCGATGGGATATTAAAGGAGGCTATCCAAAACACGCAGCAAATCACCTTTAAACATGATGAAAACAATTTCAGCATCGATTTTGCGCTGTTAAACTATATTAAACCGGAGAAAAACAGTTATAGTTATATCCTTAAAGGCCATAGTAAAGCCTGGACAAAAACCGATATACCGAGTGTAAGCTACGCAGATCTTCCTTCGGGCAATTATACCTTTATGGTTACGGGCAATAATAACGATGGAAATCCAAGTGGTAAAGCAGCTTCATTAAAAATTACCGTACTCCCGCCCTTTTGGGCAACCTGGTGGGCCTACCTGATTTATCTGGCCTTTTTTTCGGGCTTGCTATTCCTCATTGTGCGTTATCTTTTTGTGCGTGCGCTGCTTAAACGTACAGAAGACATTCAGAAGATGAAACTGAATTTCTTTACCTACGTGGCCCACGAAATCAGGACACCACTTACCTTGATTCTTGGCCCGTTAGAAAATCTTTCCAAACAATATCAAAACGATACCGAACTAAATCGACAGATAATTCCGATAAAAAATAATGCCAACAGGCTAATGCGCCTTATTACCGAATTAATGGATTTTAGGAAAGCTGAAACCGGGCACCTTACCCTGCATGTTACTGAAGATAATATTGTCGATTTTATTAATGAAATTTTCATTTCCTTCACTCATCTTGCCCAAACCAATGAAATACAGTACGAGTTTGTACACGAGCAGGAAAACATCAGTCTGTTTTTTGATAAACGGCAACTCGAAAAGGTATTGTTCAACCTCTTATCAAATGCATTTAAATTCTGCGATAAAGGTGGAAAAATTACTGTTTCTGTAATGGAAATGGATGATGAAGTAGCCATTTGCATTTCTGATAACGGACTGGGGATACCTGCAGAAAGTTTAAAAAATCTTTTTAGCGATTATTTTCAGGTAGATGAACAACACTCCAATCAAATCGGTTCGGGAATAGGTTTGGCACTTTCTAAAGCAATTGTAGAGGAACATGGTGGACATATTTCCGTAGAAAGTACACCTGCTGAAAATGGCGAACGTGGTCTCACCAATTTCACGGTAAGGCTAAAGAAAGGAAAATCACATTTTAAAACCGCGCTTTTTGATGGCGTAAAAGATTATCCAAGCCATCCCGATATCTACACCCAACAGGCCAAAAAAGAGCTAACGATTTCAAAACCTGAAAAAGAAGCTCCTATTTCTACCGAGACTATATTGGTGGTGGAAGACAATAGTGAAATCAGACTGTTAATTACATCGCTAATTGACGGGCACTACCAGGTAGCGGAAAGTGAAAACGGATTACTAGGCTGGGAAACTGCTGTAGAAACATTGCCCGATCTGATTATCTGCGATATCATGATGCCGATAATGGATGGCATTGAGCTTTGCCGCAGACTTAAGGAAGATGAACGTACCAGCCACATCCCGGTTATTATCCTTACTGCCCGCTCCTCTCATATCCACCAGGTTAGTGGTTTAGAAACTGGTGCCGATGCCTATATTACCAAACCTTTCAGTCCTGAATTGCTTTTGCTGAATGTACGTAATTTACTGATGTCGAGGCAGGTCATGCGTCAAAAATTCTTGAAACACATCCATTTACAGCCGAAAGAACTCACCATTAATGCCATTGATGAAGCTTTCATGCTAAAACTTTTAAAATACATTGATGAACATATTACTGATGAAGATTTTGGGGTATCTGAGTTGGCTTCGATGGTAGGTATGAGCAGGCCTGTTTTGTATAAAAAAATCAGAAACCTAACTAACCTCTCCGTAAATGATTTCGTTAAATCGATCCGTTTAAAAAAAGCGATGGAACTGTTTAAGCAAAATAGATTTACCATTTATGAAGTGGCTTATCAGGTTGGTTTTAACGATCCAAAATATTTTAGCAGGGAGTTTAAAAAACAGTTTGGAAAAAGTCCGCGTGCGTTTATGAACGGTGGAATTGAGTCCTGAGTCTTCAGTCCAAAGTCCTTAGTCTACTCGGTCTGTCACTCTGAGCGGAGTCGAAGGATCTATATCGTGGATTAAAATTTAAAGATTCTTCATTGCATTCAGAATGACAAATTGATGGATCTTTAGGAAATAAAATTTAAAAATTGTTTGCTGGGCCACCAAACATGGAATGGGTCCAAAGTCCTTAGTCTCCTCAGTCTGTCACCCTGAGGGGAGTCGAAGGGCCTATGAGGCCAAATTCTAATTGAAATAATTGAGCATATCAAACCCAACGTCTCAACTCAACGCGTCATCCTGAATTTATTTCAGGATCTTAATACCAAAAACATTTGTCCTTCGACAGGCTCAGGATGACAATGTTTTTTGTTTTTTCCTTAATTTAATGGCATTACAATTCATAACAGCATTACAGCTGCATAAGGCAAAAGCGTCGAAAACAAAAATGGAGAAACCTTTAAAAGATTTCTCCTCCGAAGGAGTTCCTTTGGAACACTACGGTCGAAATGACGCCATTAATCTATTTTGCCTCTTCTAATTTTAGCACTACACTGGTTCTGGTGGCATTAACATTAGGATTAAAACCCACTTTCATCAGAAAATCGCCGGTATACGTTTTAGTATCATCTACCGATGATTTTGTACCTGGAAAAAGGTTAATCTCTTTAATCTGGTATTTCTTTGTTGCATCTAAACCATTCAATTTAATCGGGTATTTACTGCTTTCGCCATAACGGTAGTTGACCAGATAATTAAATATAACGCCTTCAGTTTTTTGGGCATTTAGATATAACATCGACGCTATGCTGCCGGTACGCGGATTTGCCAAACGGTATTGTTCGCCTTGCCAGATGGTCTGTTTCACATCATTATAGTTTTTAATGGCCTCCTGACAAAACTGAAGTTCCTTTTCGGGTAGTTTGCTTACCACAATATCAAAACCCAATTTGCCCATCATGGCTACATCGGTGCGGAATTTTATGGACTGTTTCCCCCAATCGGTTACATGGTTGGAGCTGGTGATGGCCGGATAAAAATAAGAGTATTCCCATTGCATAAATATGCGTTCTAAGGGATCGGTATTATCACTTGGCCAAAACTCTGTAAAATACTGTAAGGCAGCGTAATCTACCCTACCACCGCCACCAGAGCATAACATCATCGGTACTGTTGGATATTTTGCACGAATCCTTTGCAGTACACTATACAATCCTCTTACATAATCGATATAAAAATGAGATTGATTTTTTAGGTGCGCGGAGTATGCATTGTAAATTACCGCATTACAATCCCACTTAATGTAAGCAAGTTTAGGATTTTTAGTAAACAGACCATCTACCACACCGAAAACAAAATCCTGTACTTTTGGGTTACTCAGATCCAGTTCCAATTGGTTTCTAAAATAATATTCAGGTCGGTTTGGTTGTTTTACCACCCAATCAGGATGTTTTTCATAAAGTTCGCTTTTAGGGTTAACCATTTCAGGTTCTATCCATATTCCGAATCTCGTTCCTACATTATCCGCCTCTTTTACCAAAGAAGCTATTCCGTTTGGCAATTTTTGCTTGTTCTCCTGCCAATCGCCAAGCCCTGCATGGTCATCGTTACGCGGATATTTATTTCCGAACCAACCATCATCAAGCAAAAAGAAATCGACCCCCAGTTTTTTGGTATCTTTTAATAAATCAGCCAATTTCTGCTCATTAAAATCAAAATAAGTAGCTTCCCAGTTATTCAAAAGGGTTAACCTGCTCCCCTTGCCATCTAATATTTTATAGTTACGCGCCCAATCTTGCAATTTCCTACTGGCATCGCCTTTTCCCTGATCAGAAAAAGTATATAAAAATGCAGGGGTTGTAAAAACTTCGCCTGCTTTTAAGCTATAGGGTGATGCATAATTATTCATTCCGGCAATAATACGGAGGTTATCCTGGTAATCCAGTTCAAGATCGATCTTAAAATTACCACTCCATTCCATGGCTCCATACAAAACATTACCTTCATTTTCTTCAGCAGGTTTATCTAACGAAATCATAAAAACAGAAGGTTGAAACAAATTTGCCCTCGTACCCAATTTGCTATCCAAAGTTTTAATACCATGGGTAATTTCACTTTGTTCGGGTTGCATTTCCTTAGCCCAATCGCCATGATATTGATTTAACCAAAAACGCAGTGCTTTTAAGTGCAGATTAGCCGAGGCATATTTGTGCAGCACCACTGTCCCCTTTTCGTTATGTTTAATCTCCGTCCATTGTTCTATTACATCCTGTTTATAAAAAGATTTATAGAACAGGGTTACCTCAAAATTATAAACAGGATCTTTTAATCTGATTTTAAGCAAACTCACGTTATCATCAATAGCCGTAACCGTATGATCAAGATATTTCAGATCGAGCGAGTTATTGCCATCGGCATGGGTAACGCTAATAGCTGGTTCGACCAGGTTTCTTGATCCAGAAGGCGTATATGCCGAATTTAGCTGCCCTGTATAATCTTCTGTCTGTTTATATTGCGCTGTAATTTGAGCGTATTCTTGCTTATTGGCTAATTTCTTTCCAAAAAATATAGTATTTATATCTTTTTTTGCATCGGTTTGTAATACCAAAGCATGGTGTGCGGTTTCGATGGGGATGATGCTTTGGGCCTTAATATTTCCAACGGCAAAAAGTGAAACGGCCAGGGCCAATGCCCCATGCCTGATGTAACCTGCAATTTGATCTGGTTTGTTCATTTGTGTTTTCAATGTTAATCGGGTAATGTTTATAGGTAGTATTGATTTATTTCTTGAGCGTTATTTTAATAATAGTGGCATCTTTTCCAGCTAAATTTAAAACCTGGTTGTTTTTAAAATTTTCCATTTCATGGGTAAGTAAATTTTGGAAGCTGTATACTTCATCTTTATTTAAACCGATCCTCGAAAAATCTATCGCAAAAGATTTTATTTCTTCACTATAGTTAAATACAGCTAAATATTTTACGTTTCCAACCTGTTTTACAAATAGCTGCGATGCAAGTTTAGCCCTATTTCCTTCTATCGGAACAAACGCTTTCCCATCTTTTATCACCTTAAGGATTTCGGTATTGTTCAGTAGCCGCTGAGCGGTGCTGCTCCATTTACCATGACGGGAAAAATCATCACCATTAATGCAGGTACCTGTAACTATAGCTGATAGAAACCTGGCCGTATTTTCCTGGTCAGATTGATCAGAGAATACCACATGGTCTGCATCTATATAATCGTAAAGATAAGTTTGCCACCAGCCGTTGCTTAGTCCATTTAAGGTGTACTCTGTATCTTTTATGGATTTAAAGGCATCGCAGGCAATTCTGCGTACATGTACATATCTACCAGATGCCAAACTTGGCGATATGGCAGCGTAAACCAACATTTTATGATCCAACTGTTTTAATAAAAATTCCATGCCTGCTTTATAAGCCTGCATACCTGTGGTAATTTTTGGATCATAAAAATGATTAGATTCTATTGCAGCATGACCTAAAAAGTCGATTTTAATCATTTCAAAACCGCATTCCTTAAACTTTTTAATCACAGCAGCTATACGCTGTTGTGTGCCTGGATGTGTTGGATCGAGCGCCCTTGCACCATCAATATCGTGGTAGCCTGAGCCAATCTTCGTCCACATCTCGCCAAAAGTATAATTGCTGCCTTCTGCCTTGCGGTTAGCCCCTCCGGCAAATCCCCAGTCTACAAAGGGTGCCCAGTAAATTCCAGGCTTTAATCCTTTCGATTTTGCATAATCGGCAAAAGCTTTTAACTTAGAATAGTCGCCGGTTAAGCCCCCTTTTAGCAGGTTATCCCAGTAAGAATCGAGATCGATATAAGCTACACCGTTACTTCTGAAGGTTTTTAGACTATCAGCAAAAAAATCGACCACCTGATTGGCTTTTTCGAGCGTTATTTTCTCCTGCATTACACCCCAACTGTTCCAGCCCACTGGAGTTCCGGCGGTCCATTTGAAAATAATAGGCGGTTCTGCTATCCGGTTGGCTCGTGCATAGGTTTCCATACCCGAACGCCAATCGGCAAAAGCGCCAAAAAATACTTTAGCAGAACTGATCGTATTTCCTTTTAAATAGCCATGTTCAAGTTTATCGCGGGTAATGCTTTCTTTGGTATAACCACAAATTGCCTGTATCCCTATTTTTTTCTCGCCATCCATGTCAGTAATGATGCCGGTTTTCCAGTTACTGTGCTCTATCGATCCGATTACAAAACCATTTCTGGATTGATTGTGGTATAAAGCCGTAACCTCTGCACTCGGATTGCTTGTATTTGCCTTTAGTGGAACAGTGTTGTAAGAAATAAAAGTATCGTTATCAAATGGCACAAATAAACTGGTCGGCACGTCTGAAACCTCCTGATCGATTAAATTTCCGCTTAAAGGCACCATATGGTTAATGGATAAATCAACGCCTTGTAAAGTAAGGCTGATCATAAAATAGTCCTTACCCGCGTAAGTATAAAAAACCTGTTGCATAGTTGGTAACCCAAGCTGCTTTAAAAAGAAAACATGTTTAAAACCATTCCCAAAGCCATCTTTAATGGCAGTTTTGGTGTAAGTGATCTGCCGGTAATCTTTGGAGCTAAATGTCTTTTTCTGGAAAACAGCCTGCGAAAAACCATTCAACAACAATTGAGTAGCTTCATTTAACACGCCAAAAGTACCCGTTTTAAGGTTATAGTCTATTTTGCCTGCTTTGCCATAATTGATTATAATGGCTGATGCTGACTGTTGAGAAAATAGCACGATCAGTAAAATCGAGAATAATTTATGCCTGAATAAAAACTTAAAAAACATGTATTTACTTAATTTTAGTCGACATTATTTCGGTTAATTTTCCATTCATTTTTAGCTTTACCTTTTGTGGTATGGCCGAAGCAACTCTGTAATTTGTAATTTTGCCATCTTTCCAATTCATGTCAACGGTAAAGTTACCCCTTGCTTTTAATCCTTTAATTTCGCCAAAAGCTTTCCAGGCATCAGGAATGGCAGGTAACAGTTCGATAAAACCGTCATGGCTTTGGATCAGCATTTCTGCAATAGCTGCCGATGCGCCAAAATTACCATCAATCTGAAATGGTGGTCCGGCCGATAACATATTTGGATAAACACCTCCACCGGCTCCATAATTAATATCAGTCCTCAATGTAGGTTTTAAAATCTCTCTAAACAATTTAAAAGCCCTGTTTCCATCCTGTAGCCTTGCCCAAAATAACTGTTTATAAGCAATTGACCAACTGGGTCCATCATCTCCCCTCACTTCAAGCGTTTTTTTTGCCGCCTCCGCAAGTGCCGGAGTAGATGTTGGGGTAATTAATCCGGCAGGATAAACCCCATATAAGTGTGAAATGTGGCGGTGCTGTGGATCGGTTTCTTTATAATCTTCCAACCATTCCTGTATACGTCCATCTTTACTGATTATCCCCACCGGAGGAATAGACTTTAATTTCTCCTGTAGTGAAGCACTAAAAGCCGCATCAGTTTTAAGGAGTTTAGCAGCAGTAATTACATGGCTAAAAAGTTCTCTCACAATTTGGTTATCGATTGTTGGTCCCATCGAAATACTGGCCGTTTTTCCGTTTGGAAGATAAAAAGTATTCTCTGGCGATACCGATGGCGAAGTAACCAACCAACCCGTTTTTGAATCTTTAATTAACGCACTTTGATAAAATGCCGCTGATCCTTTTAAGATAGGGTAAATGCTTTTCAGGTATTTTAAATCACGACTGTAGGCAAAATGATCCCATAGATTGCTGCACAACCAGCCCGAACCTGCATTTGATGCACCCCATGAGGCACTTTCGCCCGGTTCGGTAAAACCCCAAACATTTGTAATGACGTGTGCAATCCATCCATCGGCATTATAATATGCTTTCGCCGTTTTTGCACCAGGTCCGGTTAAATTCCTTACCAATTCAGCCAGTGGAAGATTTAACTCCGAAAGGTTCGCAGTCTCAATAGCCCAATGGTTCATCTGTACGTTTACATCTAAATGGTAATCGCCATTCCATGGGGTATTAATCTGGTTTGCCCACAATCCCTGAAGATTTGGTGGCAATAACCCAACCCTTGTACTGCTGATGCTTAAATAGCGACCGAACTGGAAAAACAAAGCGCTTAATGAAACATCATTTTTGTAATCTTTATAGAAACGATCTAACCTTGCATCTGTTGGCAATTTGGCTGATTCGCCTTCTCCTAAATTGATTTTTAACCTGTTAAAGAGTTTACCAAAATTGGAGCTATGATTTGCAAGTTGCAAACTATAGGCTTTCTTTTTAGCCGCTTGTAAAGTCTGTTTTACCCTCGCTTCAAAATCAGCATGTTTAAAATCGGTTTCTGCTGCAACGTAAATAATAAGTTCAGTTGCGTTTTTCACTTTAAGGATGTTTCCTTCGCTTGTTACCGTGCCGTCTTTAAGTTCGGTACTCACCCGGCTTAGGTATTTCATTCCTTTACCATCAGTGCCGTTATCCAGTTGACCAAACATCAGCAGTTCATTACCTTCGCTGGCTAATGTTGCTTTTTCTGGCCTGCTGATGGAAATATTACAGTTGAGTTTATTAGGTTGATCGGCTGTGAGGCGGATGATATTTACATCATCATCAAAACTGCAGAAATACTCTCTTTTGTATTTTACTCCGTTGAGTGTAAATTCTACGACAGCAACGGCTTTATCTAAAGATAAGGATCTTTTATAGGCCTGTGGGCGTATATCTTTTACTCCATGATAATCAAAGTCTAACTGCAGCTTTCCAAGCGTTTGATATTTGCCCCAGGTTGCACCTCCAGATCCTTGCCCTTTACAAACAAAATCGCGGTTAACCAATTCCTGTGCTTCATCGTTTTTACCTTCCAATATAAGCTGCCTGATTTTGGGCAAACTTTTATATGCTCCGTAATTGTTGGCATCTTGTTTCCCACCACTCCATAAAGTGATATCGTTTAGTACAATATTCTCCCTTGTAATGCCCCCATCTGGTGTCATGCCCAATTTGCCATTACCTAAAGGAAGGGTTTCCTCCCAAATTTTAGCAGGTTTATCGTACCACAACACCAAAGGTTTCTGCTGGGCAGGCGCAGTTTTACTAAAAAAGAAAGAAAATAGAACAAGAGTAATTAAGTGCTTAATATACATGGTTTCATTTGTGTGTTGTTGTGCTATATGAATTGAATTCGATTATTATAGGATCGTCATCTCGACTGGAACGTAGTGGAATGGAGAGATCTATCTTGCTAGATTTCTCGGCTGCGCTGCACTCCGCTCGAAATGACGATCGCGTGCGGCTTCTCATCTTTATATTAATCAAATTCAATTATATAAAAACATTACTGTTTATTCCAGAATCTGATTTCGCTCATATTGCTATAATTACCATCGCCGGTGGTTACATGTTTAATCCGGATACGGATATAACGAATTGGTTTTCCTGCGTTATCCAGTTCTGCAGTTATTGCGTTTTTGCCGTCATCCGTCCTGGTAACATCTTTTAAAAGTGTCCATCCTTTACTTGTTGCTTCAGCTGGCCAGCCATTATTACTTGCCGATAAAGTAGTTGTGGCATTGGTTAAATCGGCTGTTCCCCAAACTTCAAAACGATCAGGATTATTGCAACAATCTCTTCCGGTTTCTTCCATACGCGATAAATTGGTATACACTTTACCTAAATCGAATGTAATTACATGTGGCATACCGCTGTTACCTGCACTGTGAAAAATATTTGGATAGCCCTGTGGTCCTACGCTTCCATCCCAAAGTTTACTGATGCTGGTACCCGATT
This sequence comes from Pedobacter sp. W3I1, assembly GCF_030816015.1. NCBI lineage: Bacteria > Pseudomonadati > Bacteroidota > Sphingobacteriia > Sphingobacteriales > Sphingobacteriaceae > Pedobacter > Pedobacter sp. W3I1. Next base: position 2,933,818 of record NZ_JAUSXN010000001.1, on the reverse strand, counting down.
CGTAGGTTGGTGCATCACCTGGCAAATGCACTTCGCTAAAAAGTGAGCGATCGCAAAGTACATAAGTAAAAATTTTGGGGAAGGTGGAAAAATCGCTTACCGAAAATACATCCAGCGAGCCTTTTCCTGGGATATAAGAAGATTTATAGCTAATATCGGTTCCTGCTTTATAATCTGTAAGGGTGATGGCGGTATCTGCTGGCAGAAGCGTTTTATCTACACTGGTACCTGCTGTATTGGTGTATCTCACAACCGTATTTACATTGATGGTATCAGGCGTTTTAAAATTCAGCTGAACAGAACCATTGCTGTTTATCACATATGGAGTAGTGGCATTATAAGGCCTGTTCAATAAACCAGATTGATATAATGGACCAAAAACCCGCACATTTCTAGCCTCTATCGGGATAGATTTATGCCCCTGCGCATCGTAAGAATAGATGGTAAAAGTGTAGGTATACTCACTCAGATTCGGAATAACCACTTTTATCGTATCTGTGGGGTTATGACTGCTGGCCGTAACGACAACCGAATCAGCGTTGTTGTTCCAATAAACCACATATTTACTTACACTTGGATCCGGGCTTGGATTCCACCATAAAGCAGTTCTTAAATTACCAGGTTTGGTTACAATATTGGCCACACGGCCAGGATAAATAATTTCTCCATCTTTTAAAAAATCTTTAAAAGCAAGATCATCTTTGGTACAGCTAAGTATTACTGTAACCAACAGCAGTAGCAAACCGCTAATTTTATATATACTTTTCATGTTCGAAAATTTATCTTCTTATTTAATTATTTAGGGTCGCCATAAAAGGCCATCTCCATGGCATGTGCAAAAGTACCGTTTGACCATGTAGTGCTTACCGATAAACGAACGTAACGTGCTTTAGGGGCGGTTAGCGGAAAATTGAAACTTACACCTGCCTTTACAAAATCATTATCTGCGGTGGTATGTGCTACCGGTGCCAAACCCGAAGGTGGATTGGGATAATTATAATTCCCCATGTTTATCCAATCGCCTATAACAGTACCAACTGGAGCAGCTAATGGCAACTGGGCATCTCGTGGTACAGCCACATCAGAACCCCAGATAGAAAATACCCTGGGATTTCCATGCCCGTACGCAAATTTGTCGCTCCCATCTGGTCGTTCCCATAAAATAAACCGACTTAATTTTGCACTGATACCCAAACCAAATGTTGCTATTGCAGGCATTGCACCACCCGGCGCAGTGTGCCATCCGTTCGAGTTGCCATCTGTTTTGCCATCCCATAAATAAGGAAGATCCCAGCCGTAGGCAATTACCCCATCCGATGGAAGTCTGTACTGAAAAAACTTACCTCTATCCAACAAGGTTTCAAAAAACGGAGTAACGGTTTTATAGGTTGTATCAGAAATATTTCCAAAATTATCAGTTACATAATAACCAATCTTTTTGGCAACCGGTGCATAACCCCTAACCGAATAATCGAAAATTTCGGTTTTGCCATAATGCTGATCAATAACATCGGAAGTATTGTTATCGCCAACATTTAAAAGAATGATACCCAGGTTGTTTTTTAAAGGATTAGTTCCTGTAATTTTTATGCCACCAAAATCAGCCTCGGCATTAATGGTCGGTTTTAAAAGCAGGTATGGAGGTGTGTCTGGATTTATCTTAACCACAACAGGGTCAGACTTAACCTCTGCCCTGCTTACGGCATACAAAGTAACATCGTAACCCTGTTTTTTCGCAAAACCATCTACCATAATAGAATCAGAATAATAACTTGATTTTGTTTCTCTGGTAGTTACCCCGTTTATTTTGTACTGCGCCAATACATATAACAGGTTTTTTGAATTTGGCAAAGAATAGGTAATGTATGCCCCGCCATTAAAATTATCAACTTTAATATTGGTTACCACCCCAGGCTTGGTCATATCAGACGAAGCAGGATCGTTATAACTTTCCATTTTTTTACAGGCCGCAAGGCTTGTTAAGAGAGAAGCAATAAGGACCAGGTATATATTATTTTTAATACTCTTCATGTCTTTAAATATTTTAAACTACCAATAAGGGTTTTGAACTAAGTTTGGATTAACCACCAGATCGTAGCTTTTAATTGGCCACAAATAATCTTTCAAACCAAATACCGGAATAAACTGTGTAGTTGGGCGGTAATAATTTATCGCTTCTGCATTATTGATGCTCCAGCCTTGTATCGGATTGTTTAGCACCGCCTGAAGTTCTTTCCATCTTCTTAAATCCCAGCCACTCTGGCCTTCAAAACAAAGCTCAATTCTTCTTTCCTGATGGATAATCTGTCGCAACCCTTCTTTGGTATTAAACTTGTTTGGATTTTTAGCGAAATTTGTCCACGAGGCTTGTACACCTTGTAAACCAGCCCTTTGCCTTACTTTATCAACATAAGTAAATACTTCTGCGGTGGGTCCATTCACTTCATTTAATGCCTCTGCATATAATAAATACAACCCTGCCAGTCTGATCAATGGCAAACGGAAGGCTGAAGGTTGAAAACCATCATCATAAACAGAGGCATAACTTACCAGTTTCTTTGGCCAATAACCGGTAATATTTAACCTGATGTTATCACTTGGCGCCGCAAATCCGCTACCTCTTGCCAATACATAATACAAAGGATTGGCCGGATCATCCTGATTATTCCTTCCATTTCCAAACCAAATACCTCCGTCAAAAGCAATATCTGCATAGAAACGGGTTTCGCGGGCAAAATGACCTTTTATCGTTTCGTAACCCTGCTGAATGTAATATCTGCTGGCATTGTCGCCAACTTTAATCGTATTCCTGCCGGCATAATCCCAGGTTTTATCTTCAGTAATCGGCACACCATTAACGGTATAAAATAGCTCCTGTGTATTTATTGGAGCCGAAAAAGTAGAAGGATTGGAAAAATTATTGACAGCAGATTTTGCCGTAAGTCTTGGCGTAGCAAATCCTTGATAGTTAAACTCAGGGTTTGATGCCCATATGATTTCAGAATTCAACTCCCATCTTTCCGCTACAGCATTCTGCACATCTAATTCTCTTTTTAACGAATCGGATAATTTGCCCACTGTTGATGGCGAATTGAAGGTATACAATTTAATCCCCTGTGCTTCGGCAGCGGTAATGGCAATTTTTGCAGCATCGGCAGCTTTCTTCCATTTTTGGGCGTCGTAAGCTGCAGGAAAAAGACTAACGCCATCTTTATCCTTAAAACTCACATAATCGGGATTGCCGTTAAAAAGTGGGCTTGCCGCTGTAGTTAATACATCAGCCTTTACCGAAAGTGCAATTACACTGGTTACCCTGCCCAACTCCGTTGCCTGACTGGTAATAACCGCAGGCAGATCAGGAATAGCCTCATCCAGTAGTGAAATGATATAATCTACCGTTTCATTTACCGGTGCTCTTTTTATCCTTACCTCATCTGTTGCACTGTTTATGGCTAAATTGGTTTTAATCAGCGGTATTGGGCCATACATTTTAAATAACACATAATGATAATAGGCCTTTAAAAATTTGGTTTCTGCGGTCCAGCGTTTCTTTTCTGTAGCACCTAAATCAATAGGTTTATCGATATTCTCAAGCATAATGTTACAGATCCTGATGGAGCGCCAAAGACTATAACTTCCTTCTTCTCCATCCCAGGTATTTAGTCCAGGCTTTGCAGCTGTTTGTGTCCCTCTTAATAAATTAAAGCCTGTTCGGTTAAAACCTTGAAAATTATCAAGTGTATTCGAATAAATCAGCTCTGATGAAGTGGTAAAACTTGGGTTTGAGGCCACATCATTCATCCGTTGCAGGTAAGCATAACACGAATACAGGTAGTTTTCGGCTTCGTTTCTGTTTCTAAAGGCATAATCAAGTGTACCAATATCATCAGGCGTTACATCCAGGTATTTTTTACAGGATACAAAACTGCAAAGCATTAAAAGAATGCAACTGTATTTGAAATATTTTTTTATCGTTTTCATTATAAGGTTACGTTAAGACCAACATTAAATACCTTTTGTATTGGATAGGCAAAACCGTTTCCGCCTTGCTCCGGGTCCCACATTTTAAAAGGACTCCAGGTAAGCAGGTTTAGCCCGTTGAAATAAATCCGGCAGGAGTTCAGCTTTATTTTTGTAGAAATGCGCTGAGGCAGGGTATATCCGAATTCTACTGATTTTAGCCGCATTAAACGTCCATTTCTCATCCACCAGGTACTGGTTTGTGCATTATTTTCTAAATCGGCAGAGTTAACTGCAAGCCTTGGATAAAGCGCATATAAATTCTGGTTTTCTGGTGACCAGTGATTATCTGCAAAATCTTTCAGCAATTGAGTATTGCCTAAAATATATTGCTGATTGCTAGGAACAAAAGGACTTACCCGCGTTGGGTCGATAAAGAAGGTCATTCTATCCTGTCCGGTAAAAAAGGCAGAAAGGTCGAAACCTTTGTATGATGAACTGAACCCAAAGCCATATACCACTTCTGGCGATTGAGGGAAACCGATATAAGCCTTATCAGCGTCATCAATTCTACCATCGTTATTTAAATCGCGGTACTTAATATCGCCGGCGCGTGGTGCTTTACCATTTGCAGAGAAAATCTGTGTTGGCGAGTTTTGTACTTCTTTATCATCAACAAACAGGCGTTCGGCAATGTATCCATAGTTTCTGCTAATGGGCTGGCCGGTGGTGTAACGGTAAGACTCTGCCCATTGTGGTTCTTCGTAGTTAATGTATTTGTTTTTGGCAAAAGTTAAATTAGAGCGTACGGCGAAAGAAAATGCATTCACATTAAACTTATAATCTAACGATAAATCGACCCCTCGAGATCTGGCCTCACCAACATTGGCTCCTACACTGGCTTCTAAACCAAGCGTGCTAGGCAGGTTGGCACGGCCCATATAAATATCGTAGCGATAGTTGTTATATACCTCGGCAATTAAATTTAAGTTTTTGAAAAGTGTAGCTTCTAATGCTAAATTGGTTTGTTGTGAGGTTTCCCAGGTAACATCTTTATTTTCGTAATTGTTTATGAATACGCCACTGCGGTTAGCGGCGCCATTAAACCCAAATTGAGCATAATTGCCTCCTCCATTTAAATTCACTTCTGAGATATAAAAGAAACGTTGTGCCCCAATGGCATCATTACCCACAATACCATAACTTCCTCTTAATTTTAAACGGTTAACCACATTGGCGATTCCACCGGTCCAAAATTTCTCGTTAGAAAGAACCCATCCGGCACCAATGGTTGGAAAAAAACCAAAACGATGGTCTTCCGAAAACCTTTCAGACCCATTATAGCCGAAATTAGATTCTAAAAAGTATCTGCTTCTATATGAATAGGTTAATCGTCCGGCTAAACCCAAATTCCGGTAAGGGAGCGAATTTTGTAACGAACTGGCGTTACTGTAAACGGTTTGTTGTGCCGTACCAATTAATGTTCCGCTAACATTGTGGTTACCAAAAGCTTTATCATAATTAACTGATGCCTGTGCATATAAAAAAGTATTGATATTGGTATTACCAGGATTATAAGACAGGTATTCTTGTGCGATATTCGGTGCACCACCAGTTACAGACGAGTTAAGCCAGTTTAAAACATAGGTATTGCTTTGCTTATCGTAAGAACCAATATTATAATAAAATGGAGAGTATGCTCTTTGCGAATCGAAATAAGAGTACCTGTTGGTACTAAAAATAGATTTAAATGAAAGGCCTTCGGTAAAAAAATCTAATTTTTGATTGACTTCAAACTGTGCCGACATACGCGACTCGGACGAATTTTTATGTCCACGTAACATTGCAGCGTAAGGGTTATTATCCAAAATACTGTTTACACCTGCACCACCTCTATTTCCAAATAGAATATGTTGTGCATTTTGATTGGCGGCATCGGCCGGATAGAACGCGGGAAAGGAAACGGGACTGGTGTGTACCGCAATATTATATAAATCGGTAGAAAAACCACCATCTGTTGCCAAAGGACCATTATATTCACTAAAATTACCCGACAGGCGAACGACCATTTCGGTTGTTTTACTTAAGTCGATATTAATGTTGGAGCGCAATTGGTAATTACGGAATTTCACATTATTATCGTTGTTATTCCGCTCGTCCTCTTTAAGTATCCCATTATCTAAATTGTAAGAACCTGCAATATAGTAGCGGGCAACACCGCCACCGCCGCTAATGCCAATATTGGCCCGTTGTGTGCTGGTGCGTTTTTTAAACAGCATATCTAGCCAATCTACAGCAGGATAAACATATTCGTTATAACCTGGACTTTTATTTATTGTAGCCTGTGTATTAATAATCTGATTAGGTGTAAACATGGGATCCATGCCTCTGCCAATTGCAGCTTCGTTAAAAAGCTTCATATAGGTAATTGGATCAGCAAGTTGCAGGCTCTTTACCGATTGGGAAGCAGAATTTTCTAATCGGAAGCTTATTTTGGCTTTACCCTCCTTACCCGATTTGGTGCTGACTAAAATTACGCCATTCGCGCCCCTTGCACCATATAAGGCAGTTGCACTTGCATCTTTAAGGATAGAGAAGCTTTCGATATCATCTACCTGAAGACGTGCCAGATCCGAACTCGTTAACTCTACGTTATCGATCAAAATCAACGGATCCTGCTTGTAACCGAAAGTAGTTACCCCGCGGATAAAAAACTGCGAGTTATCCTGACCGGGCTGTCCGCTGCGCTGATAACCGATTACCCCGGCAATCTGACCAGAAAGTGCATTGGTTAAATTGCTTGAAGGTATTTTAAGGTTGCCTACTTTTACCGTTGTAACAGAACCTACCAATGCTTCTTTACGTTGTTTCTGTCCTAAGGCGGTAATTACTACCTCTTCAGATAGCATATTCTCTTCCGTTAATTTAATGTTCAGCACATTAGCCGCACCAACCGTCGCCCTTTGCTCCCGGTATCCTACGTAAGAAAATCTAAGTATTTCTCCCGGTGTTACATCAAGTACGAACTTTCCATTATTATCGGTCTGTGTACCCACATTAACCTTATTTACAACTGCTACAGTTACACCAGGCAGCCCTACCCCAAGTGTATCTGTAACCTTACCCGTAATGGTTTTCTTTCCCGTTTGAGAAAAACCTTTGTTGGGCATAAAAATCAGGAAGAATACAAGAATCGAACCCGTCAATATCATTGCATTTCTTAACCTGTTGGACACCGATAAGTGCCCACAAAACAAAAATAATTGCTTCATTTGCTAATTAGCTTTTAAATGATTGAATTAAAACTATTTGAGGTAGATTATAAATGGCAGTGATATTAATGCCCTTTAAGATGTTGCAGATCTGATGGTCGCCATTTAGCGATCATAAAAGAAGGAAATTGCTCTCCATTAAAGTAATTTGTAAAATTTCTCATATTGTTGGGTTATTTGGTTAATGAAAATGTATCGGGACTGGAACAATTATCAGCTCATTACTTATTTCAGATTCTATAAAGAGAAACAAAGCGCTGAAACGCAAGTAAATGACTATTTTATCCTATCCTATCCTATCCTACTATTTTCGATTACAATTATAAACAAAAAAATTAATATTCCAACTTTCTAAAAATAAATCGTTTAAGAAAAAAAACAGGATTAGCAGATAGATAAGAAGCATGGAAAAAGAACTGCGCCTTCATTATGGCAAGGGAAAGTAATTTAAGATAAATGCTCTTGGCGTCATATGAGGAACAAACCATTCGGTTATAAACCTGACAGCAGCGAACACGTAGTGCAACGAAGTAAAGCGGATAGCAGGGCTACAAAGGCCAAGAACTACAGCGCGTTCGTTTTCGAATCAAGAATATTAACGCTTATAATTAGGAAATGAACGGTTCAGCGCTCCTGGAGGTCTTCAGTCCCGCTCTCCGTTACTTCTGGTGCTGATTCAGTGCCGATTTTTCGGTAAAGAACCAGAACCACTGCGATCGGGTTTATCAACAAAGTTTGTATGCTTTTGGCATCCATATCAGGAGCAGGCCATTCGGATATAAACCTGACAACAGCGAACACGTAGTGAAACGAAGTAAAGCGGATGGCAGGACAGAACCCAAGCTAAGCATTACAAACCGTTCGTTTTCAAATCAAAAACATTAATATTTAACGTGAGTTTTGGGTCTTAATTTCGTCACTGCGAACTGAAGGAAGGGTTTTGCGTAAGAGTGAAGCAATCCTTTTTGATAATAAATACATGATAGATTGCTTCGGCTCGCTCATATCCAGCCTCACAATGACGCAATATTTTATAACAAACTGATAGTCAGATAAAAATATACAAAACTCATGTTATTTAAGTTAGGTGGTGAACAGCTCAACGCTCCTGGAGGTCTTCAGTCCCGCTCTCTCTCCCGACTTTACGTCGGGACACTGCGATCGCGTTTAGTAACAAAGTACTGGTCCTTGTGGCAACATACCAGAGCAAAATGTTCGGTTATAAACCTGACAGGAACGGCAGCCTCTGATTTCTTCTATCGGAGCTACAGTGGATGGCAGGACTACAAAGGCCAAGAACTACAGCACGTTCGTTTTCAAATCAAAAACATTGATAAATGAACAGTTCAGTGCTCCTGGAGGTCTTCAGTCCCGCTCTCCGTTACTTCTGGTGCTGATTCAGTGCCGATTTTTCGGTAAAGAACCAGAACCACTGCGATCGGGTTTATCAACAAAGTCTGTATGCTTTTGGCATCATATCAGGAACAAGCCATTCGGTTATAAACCTGACAGCAGCGAACACGTAGTGCAACGGAGTAAAGCGGATGGCAGGACAGAACCCAAGTTAAGCACTACAAACCGTTCGTTTTCAAATAAATAGCTCTTGATGTATTTACACCGCCTCCTAAGTTTTTGAATAAGAAATCGCAGCAGTAAGAAAAATGGACAGTGTGAATTGAACAGCTGTTGTTACGAAGTTTGCTAAAGTGAATTCCTCCTGATCAGTTTATTCTCCATGATATGTTTAATGGGTTTCAAACTGAGTACAAATTCGGCTGCCAAACGGCCCATATGCGCAAAATCGATTGAAAATGTGGTAATCCCGTCAAATATGATCTCTTTAACGTTATCATCATTATGCGAAAGAATACCTAAATCTTTGCCCACCTTTAAGCCTTTTACCTTGGCATCTTTTAACATTTCCCAAAGTTCGAGGTTGTGGATGGTGAAGTAAACTTTACCGGGCGCAATACTGCCAGATTTATAACTATTTTTAATTACACCATTAATCTTAAACGCTTTTACGAAACGTTTAAAGGAAACCAGCACCTCATTGGGCTCAGCAGATGAAGGTTTAAAAAAGAAAACAAACTCCGAAAATTCTTTTATCCGGGGTGCCAATTGCAAAAAAGCATCGTATGAAGCTTTCTCAAACTCCTGAACAATGTATGAATATTCGCCTTTCAGCGCTACATACCGATCCACAATCAGGAGTTTTTCTTTTGGTAACTGTTCTAATATTTCTTTGGCTTCGTTACTTTCTATCGGTGCAATAACATACAAACCATACTGGCCTTTATTGCTGTTGATAATAGATTCGAAAACACTTAAATTATTGTGGTGGAAGTATACATCAACCTGAATATTTTCGCCTAAATGGTCGCGGAAGTTCTGGTAAAAAGTTTCCTGAAAGGTATCGAATGCATAAATTAGTAAACAAACTTTAAGGTGCTGTTCAGTATCATCGGTAGCCACAAAATAACCCCTTCTGTTTTTCGATTCTAAAATCCCCCGGCTGATCAGTTCTTTATATGCTTTGCCAATGGTTTCTTTGGCAAAACCTGTTTCCCTCATCATTTCGTTAACCGAAGGCAGAATATCTCCCTTAGCAATCAGTTTATGGTTTAAGCCATTGATGATTCCCTGAACAAGTTGTTCGTGTTTCGATAAAGAATTTATGATGCTCAAATCCTTGATTTCAATGAACAGCTTTTCTTTATTCATGCAGCAATATTTGGTTTAATCGATTTACTGGAAGTTAATTTGGTCGAAATATATAAATTTAATGGTGATAATCTGTAAAAATTAATTTCTTCGACTCAATTCCGATACGTATGCACGTCGTCTAACAGGGGTAAAAAAAGCATTAAGTAGAACTTAGTTATGACATGATTTATATTATATTTGGGGCTTGCGTGAAAAAGAAGACATTTAAACGTATGACAAAAAAATTTTCGATCGAAATTTAAATCAGACTTCTTATCCTATCCGTAAAATAAATTAAACTCTTTATTATGAAAAAAACACTATTAACATTAGTAATTACTTTATTAAGCTGCTATTCTTACGCAACCAATTTCAAAACAAAAACTTACAATAGGTTTGTCGATGTATCAGTAAGCTTTACACCAACGGCCATAGGTTGGTACAGAATAACCGAAGTTGGTTTCCAAGGAGGAACAATACAGATAACGGGCAATTACGATAATAGGGTAACTGATGTAGAATTTCAATATAATATTGGAGGATGGCGGGTTGGTGGTTCGATACAGCAAACACGCTATTCTAGCTATAATAATGGATGCGTGGACCAAGTGAGAATTAGTAGCGATGGCCTTGCAAACTCTTATCTTGATATTCATGTTAGTTCTGCGACTGTTCCTGGGGTGATTTATATTTCTGGGCGCGGGATGAATATGAATATACCAAGTTTTATAACAAATCCAACAATAAATGCTGAGGCTGGTTCAACAGATGTAAATGTTTTAACTTTAACTCATGGATTCAATTCTACCCAAGGAGCCACATTTGCAGTAACAAGCGGTAATGTAGGCATTGGCACAAGTCATCCTGATGCTAAATTAACCGTTAAGGGTACTATCCATACCCAAGAAGTGAAGGTAGATTTACAAGTGCCTGGTCCAGACTATGTATTTGACGACGATTATAAATTAATAACCTTAGCAGAAATTAAAGATTATATTGTTAAGAACCACCACTTGCCAGAAATTCCGTCCGCAGTACAGATGGAAAAAGAAGGACTAAACCTCGGTAATATGAATATTAAGCTATTAAAGAAAGTTGAGGAACTAACTTTATATCTAATAGAAAAAGACAATCAATTGATGGAACAGAAAAAAGTTAACCAATCTTTACAACAACAAATTGATAAACTTGCAAAGCAAATAAACAATTAGTATTTAACCATAAATACTATTGTTGTTTAACATCAAAATGGTTGTTTTGATAACCATTTGCCTAATAGGGGAATTTAGAGAATTTTTGTTTAGGATATACCTAATGCACGCTCCAACATGTATATCATCCTCGGCTTTCCTCCATTTCATGCCAACTGTGTAACAATCGGTATTGGAAATTGTCTAAAACTTTTAACGATCTCAAAATGTTTAACTAATAAAAAAAGAAAAGAACATGGGAATTTTAAAAACAGCAATTATTGGCGCCGCAGTTTATGCTGGCGTAAAATATATCACCAAGAAAGATCCAATTACCGGACAATCGATAGTTGATGAGTTATTAGATAAGGCTCCAGGATGGGCAGAGAAAGCAAAAGGATATACCGAAGATCTGAAAACCAGGGCAAGCAATGCTGCTGAAGACTTAGCTAGATGAATACCTGGAAGAAATAAGGAAGCTCTATCCCAGAGGTACCTTTTTCTTTAGATATTTTAGAAAACAAAAGAGGCTGTATCATAAATATAGATTGTCATCCTGAGCCTGTCGAAGGACCCGTTTAAATGCCTCGCAAAGCGTTTCGACAAGCTCAACGTGACAAGTTTGAATGGAATCACAACTTATGATACAGCCTCTTTTTGTTTTAGTGTCAGATGGTAACATCTGACATCACGATAGTTAAGAATGCATTAAAAAGCATCAAACCAAAGTTTGGTGGTTAATAAATCTGCTCCCTGGCTGCTGACGGCATTTTTATAATTCTGTCCGTTTAATGATTGCTCGGTACCTGGATAGATAAAACGTACCGGAATTTGCCCATTAAGCACCGTATTTACAGAAGCAGTTAACTGCGGATAATCTAATCTTCTCCGCTCCGCCCAGGCCTCCAGGCCTTGCCCAAATAAGGCAATCCATTTTTGCTCGCCGATTGATTTTTTATAATTACCTGCATCATATTGTACTGAAGCCTGATTTAGATAATCTTCAACGGCACTTCCACCTATACTGTATTGATCAAAGGACGCCCTGATGGCCTGTTTATATAGGTCAGCTGCATTTTCTGCCGTAAAGCCTCTTGCAGCGGCTTCAGCCCTATCAAAAAGCAGTTCGGCGTAACTAAAAATTACTGCTGGTGCTTTTGGTGCTAAAAAGTAAGCACCTGGTCTTGAAGAGTTTGCCAATCCTATTTTGCTCGCTTCTGAGTTTGTTGAGCCATTTGGAATACCAACGTAATTTTGCGGCGTAGGATTAGCAGTTTTACTGGCATAAACCTGTAATCTTAAATCGTTTAAGCTAAACAATTTATCTATTAAGGTTTTACTAATGCGGTAATCTTCCCTGGTTTCGAATGAAGCAGCCACCGGATTTTGCTGTGGCGAATCGCTGTAAATCACCTGGGCAATATCTGCTCTGCTGCTAATATAGCTACCTCCTTCGGCCTGTACTTCATCAATTACCTGCTTTGCTTTAACAGGTTCCTTATCAGCAATACGCAAGGCGATACGAAGCCTTAAAGAATTAGCAAATTTTTTCCATGAGGCAATATTGCCACCGTATACGATGTCTCCAACAACAGCTTTTCCCGAGGCAGGATCTAAAAATGTCTGAGCTGTTTTTAAGTCGTTTAAAACACTGTAATATACATCCTTTTGCTTATCGTAAACAGGTGTGATAAACTGTTTGATTTGTCCGGCCTGGGTATATGGAACATCGCCATAGGCATCAGTAAGCAATAAAAACACCCAGGAGCGTAAAACCAGGGCCACCCCTTTGTAATTTGGATTGCCTTGTGCATCGGCCAGTTCGATGATTTTATTATAGCCCGCAATACTCTGCGCATAACCTGTTGCCCATAAAGACGTAAAGCTACTGCTGGAGTAGATAAAACGGTCTTCTTCGGTATATTGTACTTTTGCCCATTGCTGTGTAAAAAGCAGGCTCGAATTCATATTATTGGTTACGCCCCAATAGGCATCGGCGGTAACTTTAGTGGTACCCGTAAGTAAATAATCGATCTGTGGAATCTCTGTTGCATTAGGATTGATGTTTACTTCATCAAGCTCTTTTTTACAAGATGAAAATGCCAATGTTAAAATGGCCAGTATATATAGTTTATTATTTTTCATGATGGACATATTTAAAATTTAACATTCAGATTTATACCGTAACTGCGTGTACTTGGGTTAGAAAGACTTTCTAAGCCTTGGCCGTTTCCGGTATTAAAGGCAACCTCAGGATCAATATCAACTACATTGCGGTGGATGATCCACAGGTTACGGCCAACAAGTGAAACGGAAACGCCCTGTAGATTTAAAGGACGGATCCATTTTGCCGGCAAGTTGTAGCTCAGTTTTACTTCACGGAGTTTTACATAAGAGGCATCGAAAATATTAGATTCATCAATGGTACGGAACGATTTATAATATTGCTGGGCAGGCAACACTTTTTCATTGCGTTTACCATCAGCTGTTACGCCATCAAAAACCATCCCATCATCATAAACCGTTACACCTGCAGGGGCAGCTCCATTTACCCTCACCGTTCCTTTGTTTTTATCATTGTCAGGATAATAATAGGATATACCTCCATATTCTGCAGCTCTTCCTGGCAAGGTAGAAGCTAACACGCCTGTGTAAGTACCTGTTGCATAGGTGCCATTGTAAATAGAACCACCAATACTGGCATCAACCAACACACCTAGGCTTATACCTTTATAACTAAAAGTATTGTATACTCCACCAATCCAGTCTGGTGTATATTTACCTAAAACCTGTTTGGTCGGATTTGTAGCCGGTGCTCCTGTAGCATTAACAATGATATTTCCATTACCATCTCTTAAGAAGGCTGTTCCGAACAATGATCCATAAGGTTGTCCAACCGTAGCAATTACCTGAGCAGAATTGGTAGCTACAACATAGTTAGTCAATAATTTTTCAGCGTCCAGTTCTATTACTTTGCTCCTGTTGGCTGCAAAATTCACATTAACATCCCAGGTAAAGGCTTTTTTTACCGGAGTAATGCCCAATTGTGCTTCTATTCCTTTATTGTTGATTTTCCCGGCATTAAGCAATTTAGAGCTAAAGCCTGTACTTTGGCTTACATCAACCGCCAAAATCTGGTTGTAACTATTGGTATTATAAGCACTTACATCTAAACGCAACCTTTTATTAAAGAAAACAGCTTCAACCCCAAGTTCTGAGGATGTAGTGGTTTCGGGTTTAAGATTAGGATTAAGGTCGATACTACTGATATTAAGCTGAGGATTTCCATTAAATGGTGCACTAAATGGATAAGTATTGATCAAACGATAAGGATCGGCATCTTTACCTACTTTAGACCAACCTCCGCGTATTTTCAAATAATCAAGTGTTTCGCTTTTAATATCGAATGCTTCGGTAGCTATGAAACTTCCATTAAATGAAGGATAAAAATAAGATCTGTTCTGTGCCGGCAAAGTAGACGACCAATCGTTCCTTGCCGTAATGTTGGCAAAAAGATAATTTCTAAAACCAATCTGACCTGACGCATACACACTATACGATTTTAAGCGCGATAAGTTATTAGAAGATGTTAACGGGTCGCGTGAATTTTTTAGGGTATACAATCCTGCAACGGCTAACTTTGGTGCACTTTGATCATTCTGTTCTATATATTGCCTGCGGATATTACCACCACCCAATAACTCCAGGCTAAAATCATCATTTAACTGCTTGTTAAAGTTCAGCGTGGCATCGGTATTGTTTTCGTTAACGGTAAATGCACTTTCGGTATAAGAACCAAAAGGCGTTCCGTTGGTGCCATAAGCAATTCTGATTTTACGCCTGTCGTTATAATAATCGGTTCCTGATCTGAAATTAAAATTAAGTCCGTCAATAATTTTATAATTAAGGGCTACGCTTCCAATAATCCTGCTTCTGTTTTGCGAAACCGTATTTTCATAAGCGACCCAATAAGGATTGCTATAATAGTTATTGTTCCAGTTAAACGTTTTTCCATTCTCGTCCAAATAGTCTTTTAACTGGTTAATATCAACCTGACGGCCAAACCAGGTAAACTGTAACATGGTACTGGTTGATCTTGAACCGCCTGTACCTGGCAAATTATCAGAAGCAAGTTTACTGTAATTTGCGTTAGCGGTTATACTTAACTTAGGAGTAATCCGTAAAGTGGTATTTAGTACGAAAGCATTTTTTCCCTGACCAGAATTGGGCACAATACCAACTTGTTTCAGGTTATTGTATGATAAGCGGTAATCGAATTTTTCGTTAGCATCTGCAATAGATACACCGTTATTTAATGCATATCCGGTTTGAAAGAAATCGCGTACGTTATCTGGATGTGCTACGAACGGAACGGCTACACCTTTCGAAAAAAACTGTGGAATTAATCTTCCGTCTAATTTTGGTCCCCAGCTTTCATCTACCCCATCATTTAATCCTTTACCAGCACCATCTACATAACTGAACTGACCTTCTGACCCCTGCCCGAAGGCATTTTGATAAACTGGCAAAGTAAGCAGGCTTTCTAAAACAGCATTCGAATTGATTTCGATACCAATTCCTTTTTTCGATTTACCTGTTTTAGTTTTGATCAAGATCACGCCGGCTGCAGCCCTCGAACCATATAGTGCCGCAGCGTTTGGTCCTTTTAACACACTCATTGATTCTATATCTTCAGGATTGATATCTGAAATGGTATTGGCATAATCTCTTGCCCCAGCCGAATTTAACTGCGAATTATCTACCGGAATCCCATCAACCACAAATAAAGGCTGGTTATTTCCGGCAATAGACGTTTCACCTCTGATGACCACACGTGATGAACCCATACTCCCCTGGCTGTTGGTGACACGCACCCCTGCAATTTTTCCGGCAAGTGCATCCACCAAATTAGATTCTTTGGCTTCAGCCAAATCCTGTCCTTTTAATTCCTGAACCGCATAACCCAGCGATTTCTTCTGCCTCGAAATACCCAATGCTGTAACTACTACTTCATCCAGCGCATTATCGCTCGACTGAAGAATGACCGAAATCGGGCCAGGATTTTTATTGATTTGTATTTCCTGACTCTTAAAACCGATATAAGAAAATACTAATGTGCCTTTATCTGGTGCATGAATTGAAAAAGCACCCTTCCCATCTGAAATGGTTGTTTGTTTGGTTTCTTTTATTAAAATGGAAACACCTGGGAGTGTTTCGCCATCTGCCGACTTTACCGTTCCGGTAACCGTGACATCTTGAGCGGAAAGCTTTTGTGCCATGAAGAGCAGAAAGATAAACGCTATTGATTTTAAATTTTTAAACATATTGTGTAGTTAATAATTAGTTAAAAGGGATAATAATTTGGGCAAAACAATTCCACCACGACAAAAACGTGTTTTGTTTTAAAAAAAAATAATGGAATGGTTAGTCTAAAAAAGCCTGTTAAAACGGAGCAATTTTAACAGGCTCCACGCATTCGGAAGCATGTGTTAAGGTTTATTTCAATGGATTTCAGCTCATCTGTCTTTTTCATTTGAATGATTTTATTTAATGCATATTTAATTTCAAGAACGCATTCAGGGCAAAAAAAAAGCACCCCTTAAATCAGAAGTGCTCCATATATTTTTGATAAGGATAACGCAAACAACTGACTTAACTACCCCAGATTCATCTGAGATGGAATTAGCACCATTTCTAAAAATTAGATGGTTGCTAAGGCTTCACAGGGCCATTCCCTCCGCCTTTCTTGATAAGTATTTTAAAATAACTGGGGCAAAGGTATAACTTATTCCATTTATCCTATAGTTTTTATAGAATTTTATTGAAATATTTTTTCTTTGGCAATTACATCCATATCTTTGTCTACTAGTTTAGTCGACAAATACACATCCCAATGAAATTAAAATCCATTTTAACAGCCATATTGGCCATATCAATAACTTTTACCTACGCTCAGGAACATGTTGCATTAGCAAATAACCAGGCGGCAAAGCTTCAAGGGAAAAAACAAAAAGCATTTGTTGCCCTCGGCAACTGGCGTGGAATAGCTAAAGTAAAGGAAGGATTAGAAATTCCTTTCAACTTCGAGATCAGCGAAAAAAGCGGTCAGCAGAAATTATATTTCCGCAATGCTGAAGAGCGTTTCGAAGGTGGCCTTGTAAAACAAACATCCGATTCACTTTTCGTAAAACTGGATCAGTTTGATAACGAACTCGCATTTGCTATAGATGGTGACCAATTAACGGGTGTTTTAAGAAAACAAGATAAAGCAGGCAAACCTTTGGTCATTATTGCTGAACGAAAAAATTACCGTTTTAAAACAGATAAACCTGCAACAGCAGACTATTCTGGTAGTTATGATGTGGTTTTTACATCGCCAAATGGCAAAGAAGAAAAAACAGTCGGTTTATTTAAGCAGACGGGGAACAAACTTACGGGTACTTTTCTCCGCGTAACCGGCGATTCGCGCTATCTGGAAGGTGTTGTAGAAGGAAATGAATTCCAACTTTCGAGCTTTATTGGCTCCTCTCCTGCCTATTACAAAGGAACTTTCCAGGCAGATGGCTCGTTAAGGGGTGAAATTTTAGGCGCAAGGGGCAGTCAGCCTTTTACGGGAACTAAAAATAAAGATGCTGCCCTACCCGATCCCTATAAACTCACCTACCTCAAAAAAGGATACAAAACACTTGATTTTAGCTTTCCTGATATCAACGGCAAAAAGATTTCGTTAAAGGATGAAAAGTACAAAAACAAGGTGGTGATTTTAACCATCACCGGAAGCTGGTGCCCAAATTGTGTTGACGAAGCTACTTTTATAGCGCCCTGGTATAAAGAAAACAAGAAACGTGGAGTAGAAATTATTGCGTTGCATTACGAGCGCTCCACCGAACCTGAATACGCAAAAAAGGTGATGACACGTTTCCGCGAACGTTTTGGAATTGAATACGACCAGGTTATTGCAGGCACTGCCGATAAACAAGTGGTATCTGAATCGTTGCCTGCACTCGATTCTTTTTTATCGTTCCCAACCACAATAATCATCGATAAACAGGGTAATGTAGCACAAATCCATACTGGTTTTAATGGCCCGGCCACCGGCAAATTTTATGATGAATTTGTGAAAGAATTTAATACGGAGATTGACACATTGTTGAAGAAATAATTTATCTTATCGATTGTTCTTAACACGATCGTCACCCTGAATTTATTTCAGGGTCTTAGCAATAGAAAAATCGTCATCTCGACCGTAGTGGAGAGATTTTTTAACATCGTCCAAAGATCTCTCCACTCCGCATTTGCTTCGGTCGAGATGACGCCAATTTAAAATCTGTCATTGGTAAATGATTGGGAACCACGAAGTGCTCATCGCAGATAATCTTAATGCAATGAGCTTTAAGATTCCCGCCTGCGCCTATCGTGTGAACACATCTACACCAGCCTGTATTTGTTCTAAGCACATATTCCTAAGGCGATCGTCATGCTGAATTTATTTCAGCATCTTTCCCACTATTAACTGGTCCTGATTCCTTCAGAAGTAATAATTTGGGGACAAATGTTGATTTTTTCCGCTCTTTGCCGCGGGGGCATGGTACTTTGGAGCGCCAAAGTACCCAAAGCGCTTTGTCAATCCAGCAATGTGGCTTCTCACCGCCCACGCTCATCAAAAAAACAGTGGCACTTCGTTTTGTGTTCAATTTATATTAAACTTGAATTCAGTGCTAATGAACACAAAACCACTGCGTTTAAGGTTTGTAAGTGCAATTTATTCTATTCTGCACCTGTTTTTTTGATTCTCCCGCCACTTGGGATTGACGGCGTCCTTCGGTAAAGACTGTGGTTTATTAAAGCCAGCTAGCATGATGCCCAAACAATTCTTAAAAAAGACGTGTCCACACGATAGGCCTGCGCGGGAATGACGACCGATTTTGAATAAGCGGGTTAATTTAAAAAAGGTCCTTCGACAGGCTCAGGATGACAGATCGTGCATCAGATTCCTTGCAGAAAAAGAGTGTTTAGCCCCGGGCATAGCGGCATCCCTGAAGCGCAGCGGAGGGATACAGCGAAGCACGGGAACAGACTTTAATAGATGCACTGGCGCTGCGCTCCAAAAACAAATGTATAAAGTCTCGTTTTTTTTGTAAAGCAAGTCTAGCACTCTTCGGTTTAGACAGTCCTTCTTTCCGCTTCTATCTTTTTGTGGAAGTAATTGCATACATGATGCGCTTTTCTATCCCATAGTTGTCATTCTGAACGCAGTGAAGAATCTTTTAACACAGACTTATTCAATAGAAAAGTCTTTGTCCAGACTCTCTTTAGCTAGAGATTCTTCACTATGTTCAGAATGACATTTATTTTTGGACAAGATTAGGAAGATATTTATTGCATTATCTTCAAAACAAAATCTATTATTGTTTTCTTCGGAATCACCACCGTCGTCGTCCGGCTGAACCTGGCGATATTAATGCCATAAAAATTTCCTTCCCAATCGAAAACGGGCGAACCGCATGCATTCGGTTTAATCGCCGCATCGTGCGTAAAAACAGCATTAAACCCATCTCTTCGTTCAGATTTTCCGCCTTCAAATTTTTCTGCGGGATGGTTAAAGACCGATTGCCCTCGTCCGTCCAGTTTAAAAGTTTTCTTCATTTTCCCTGAAGGGTTTTCCCATTCAAAAGAAACCTCATCATCTGCCCAATATTTCAATATTTCTGGCGCAAATTCATTTGCTTTTTTAATAGTCTTTCCATTGATACTGATCAGTTCGTCGCCCACTTTTATACCTGCTTTTTCTGCCGGGCTGCCCTCTTTGATTAATGAAAACTGGACTGGACTCGAATTGTACACCACCATTGCACCCAAATAAGGTTGACTGTTAATTTTTGGTAAATTAAATAGTGAACTACCTACAACACTTCGCATTACTTTACCAGCGGGATCAATGCTATAAAGAAGTTTACCCATCTCTATTCCAACAGTATCGCGATTAGAAATATTTAAATCAATTCCACCATTTATGTGTTTTTCAAGCTCAAATAAAACCAGGTCGTTTTCCTGATCTTTTCCAATTAGCTTAATCGGCATGGCGGTTCCATTAATATAACACTGGGCTTCTTCACCTATCATCGTGTTTTTACTCAGTAAAAACTGTTTTTTAACTCCACTTGATGTTTTAACATTTAATAAACTGGCATTAATCTCCTGAGTTTTGCCTTTTATCACACTTTTGATGGAAAAGCAGCTATTTCTAAGGGTGGGCACATCAAAATCAGGGTGTAATGCCTTTTGTTTATTTTCCTTTTGCAGAACCAAAGACAACGGGTCTACTTTCACCTCATCCACCTTTTCGGGAAAAGCGGTATAAAGCCTTTCGCTGTTTAGGGCTGTCCAATATCGGCGGTAAAGGTCAACAGGGATTTCAAAATTCATGTCCTCCGAAACATCAATGGCACTGTGCAAACCAATTACACGGCCATGGTAATCAAATAAAGGACCACCAGAATCGCCAGGCTCCATTTTACAGGTGGAGCGGATAAAACCATATTCATTTTTCACTTCTGCAATATTTCCTAACCTTAAGGTTGGCAGCGTTTGATTTAAAGTTTCGGGATATGAAATACTGATACAAGGTTCATTTTTAAGCAAGCTCGCTGAATAACCTATTTCTGCAAATGGCCAGGTACCTTTATCCGTAATTTTCATCATGCCCACATCTGGAATGCCTGGCGTCTCTTTATTTTCTATTTTACCAAGGGCCAGCGCGATGCATTCGCGGCCATCAGGAAAAAAAACCTTATAATTTTTACCAGGCAAAATGGTGTGTGCAGCGGTTAGGATATAACCATCGGCACTAACCACCACCCCACTAAACTGGCCACTGGTTCTTTGGTTCTGCTGCACATCAAAACCCCACATCCGTACACTCGCCGGATATGCTTTTTTTACGGCTTCGGCAATGGTTTTCTGGAATTTGGCAACCTGTTTTTTCTGGGCCACAGCATTTAAGCTGAGGAGCATAACTATCGTTACTACTATTCCCTTTATGGAATTATTCATTTGTTATTTATGATTTTTTGCCAGGTTAATCCGCTCAGAAATTTCTTTGAGTGCATCGGCATCGGTTCCCGTAAACCCAGTGAGTTTAAATACAATATTGCCTGCTTTATCGATAATAAATTTTGCAGGGATGGCACTTACGCCGTAAGCTTCAACCGCAGCATTACGTCCAGCTTCATCTTTCAGGTCCATTAGCACCTGAAAATTAAAACCCGATTGAGCCATGTATTTTTTTACATCTTCAACCGGTGTTTTGGTGGTTTCCCAGGTATGGATAAATAAAAATTTTACTGAAGGATCATTTTTATAGGTATTAACGGCAAGCTGCATCGCCGGAAAAGATTTTTTGCAGGGTACACACCATGTCGACCAGAAATCGAGCACAATTACTTTTCCTTTTAGATCCTTTAGCGATACCACATTGCCGTCAAGGTTTTTTAAGGTAAAATTGGGTGCAGGTATTGCAATCATTTCTGCGAGAAGTTTGTGGTGAAGAGCAGCTGCTTTATTCGCAGGAGATTGCGCCCGAAGCGAAGTACATACAATTACACTCAACATAAACAGGCAAAGCCTGATAATAGGTTTCATATTCTTTTAGGGTAAAACAATAAGGCCATTTTACAGGCCATACCGTGTGTATAAGTAGCTTAAATAGATATTTCTAATATTTTCTCTTTCGGTGGATAACATTTGGTTTCATCACACACCTGATAGTACAGGCCGCATTTAATTTTAGTACCGGCTTTTGCCTTGCTGTAATCAACCATAATCCTAAAGTTTGCCTTTCCTTCAAAAATAAACATGCCCGCGTTGCCCGGATAAGGAATAGCTGCTGTTGTTTTCCATTCCTGATCAGCTACGGCGCCTTCAGGAAGTTCGAGACGGGTTTCGGTAACCACAAATGGATTATCTTTAGCTACATAGGCATAGATATGCCAGCCTTTTAAAATTTTGGCTTCGATAAGTAAACTGTCTTTTTTATCTCCACTGCCAGGAATAAACCTTGCCGAAACTGCAACCGGATCGGCTGTGGTCGGTTCACCACTTATAATCGCTTTTGGCAATTGGGAGCTTTGTTGTTGGCTAACAGGAAGACTTTTTCCATAGGTATTGACCATGAACTTAAAGCCACCAGATTCGGTGTAGAATAGATTGTTACGGTTTAGATTGAGCCATTTTCTCCATTCCGCTGCTTTACTGAATTTTTCAGTAGTGTAACGTTCGAGCAATCTTTGGGCCATCGCTATCTCTTTGTTGGCCTCCAACAAACTTACACATTTATCTAAAAGGGCCACTTTACGATTAGAAATACCAAGTTTTTGCGCATCACGATCCAATTGAAGCGTATACACGCCAGAAGGATAAAAATACTCATAATTTTGGCGGTAGTATTTGTGATATAGGTTAATATTCGTGCCGTAAATAGCAAATAAACTATCACCAGCATAACCTTTTACATAATCATCAAATGATTGGGTATCATTGGTTACCGGCATTTTCAAAAACATCTCATTACCATGACCAATATCTTCACCCTTTGCTTTTTTATCCTTTAATTCCTGCTGCATTTTCAGCATACGGAGGTTACCTTCACGCCTTGATACAATGGCCTGATTATAAAGATCTTTGCTTAACCGATAAATCAGTTCGTCTATACCGCTACGGGTTTCGATCTGTACTTTTTTAACAATAGCCGAAAGGTGATCGAATTTTTTAATGTAACAAATGGTGTTTACAAAAACATCTTTGGCTTCATCCGTCATGTAATCAGGAGAACCTGCAAAACCCCACATAAAGTAATTTCCCTGGCGGCCTAAAGCCACTGCTTCAGCATTTTTAAGACAAACACCACCTGAAATAGATTCAGCATCAGGCGAATCGTTAAATCCTTCGCCATGCGAAACCATACCAATCAGGTAAGGTTCTTTTGAAGAAAGCCCTTGCTTAACCACCTGCCACATCTCCATTTCTTTTGGTGTGTCAACACCTTGATGACCGTTAAAAAAAGAACCTGGTGTTGTTTTTTTCACCATGCTTAGTTTTACGGCATTTGGCGTATTAAAAATGGGATGATCGGTTTTGATGTTCAAGGCTTCATCATCCAAACACTGACAATACCAATCGAATTTTAAACCTAGAGGCAAGCCTACATTTGGTGCCATGGCATGCATTAAAACCATCGGGCGATTAAAGCCTGGAGGCAGTGTTACAGGGCCTGCATCCATCAGCGTTACATCCACCTCATCCGACATTTCTACTTTATAATCGGCTACATCAACCACCTTAACTTCGATAAAGCGCTGTTCCAAAAAAGCTTTAAAATCGGCCATTCTGGTTTTGTATATTTTTTCTACAACAGCTGGGGTAGTTGAATAATAAACTACATTTTTAGGCATGGGTTTATCGGGATTATAGCCCACATACAAAACCTTTAAGGCAATTTTATCCCGATATTTGGCACTTGCCAAATTGAGCAATGAAACCAGCATCAGGCATGCGGTTAGTATCCTTTTCATCATCTATTTTTTAACAATGATTAATTGAATATCTCGGCAAGTTTTTTGTTCAATGGTTCGCCGCGCAAGCCATTGCCGATAATTTTGCCCTGCGCATCTACCAGAAAACTTGCAGGCACAGCACGTACACCGTATAAACGACCCACTTCGTTGTTCCAACCTTTTAGATCAGAAACATGAATCCAGTCTAAACCATCTTTTTCAATTGCCTCTAACCAGCGTTCTTTTACATTATCTAATGAAACTGAAATAATTTCGAAGCCTTTATCTTTATAGGTTTGGTATTGTTTTACCAGGTTCGGATTTTCGGCCCTGCATGGGCCACACCAGCTTGCCCAAAACTCAACAAGTACCACTTTTCCTTTTAAACTGGCTAACGAAACTGGCTTGCCAACCACATTGTTCTGGGTAAAAAGCGGTGCAACATTTCCAACAGCAGTAATGCCGCTTGCAGCAATACGCTGGGCAAGTTCTTTGCCCATGTCGGTTTCGCGGTATTCTTTATTTAAAGCATTAAAAAGTGGTTCAACTTTGGCTACATCTACCTTGCTTCCCGCAGCTTCTGATAATGCCACCAAAGCGAAATAAGAAGTTGGGTGTTCTTTAGCAAATTGGAACTGTTTATCGGTTCTGTTCTGGATGTTTTTCCTGAAACGCAGATCTACTGCTTTCATGTAAGCGGTATCTTTTTGCTGCTCAGGTGTACCACGGTTAAAATCCATATTAACGGCTTTGGTAAGGGCCATAATGGTACCTCCTATAGCTTTGTTATACGCATCATATTCCTGGTAAACTTTCGAGCCACTAAAAACAGCATTTTCCAAAGAATCTTTTGAAGTGATCGTTACCTGTTCCTTACCAAAATAAAAGTAAATCACATCTCCGGTATAAACCGCCTTACCTTTACCGCCACCAGTGTGATCGAGTGCCATACGGGCGTAGGCATTGCCAGAAATATGTCCGGTAAACTTGAAACTTCCGTTCACTAGCGCTACTGAATCTTCGTGACTTACGCCATTGTCCATGTAATCGATATAGGCCTTTGCCGGAGCACCCAAGGTGCCTATTTTACCTGTTAAACTAAAATTCGGCACTTGTGCCAAGCATAAAACTGGAAATAGAAAGGCTAATACTGCTAATTTTATAATTTTCATTTGTATGTTTCTTTATGGTTATAATTTCCATGAGGCTGTATCATTAATTGTAATTCAATCGAATTTGTCACGTTGAGCCTGTCGAAACGCCTTGTAAGACATTTTAAACAGTTCCTTCGACAAGCTCAGGATGACAATTCTATATTTATGAGACAGCCTCATGGACTAAGATTATTTTCTGATGGCGATATCTACAGGAGCGCCTGGGATGCCTTCGATCTTTTTAATGAATACACCATTCATTCCGGTACTTATATTAAGAAAAGAAACGGTTTCTTCTGTTCCTACCATCAGCGTTTCTTCGTCTTCCGTAAGTTTTAGCATCGTAATTTTTTTTCCACTAAAGCTAGTGGCCAGTTCTCTGAGTTCTTCATTTACAGGATTATACCGATAAACTTTACTACCATTGGCAATATAGATTACGCCATTTTTAGCACCACTCCATTTTGTATTTTCGTTAATTAACTCCTGACGTACAAAAAGACGTTTATGTTGAGGCGTAAAGGTAAACGGCCCGTTAAACTGAACATTGAACTTTAATTCATAGATCTTTCCATCGGTTCCTTTGCAATAGGCAAAACAGTCTGCATTATTAAGTTGCTCCAAATGAACAAGATCCATACCTACATTGGTAGGATCGAAAACATTTGTTGTGGTAACCGAGTATTGGGTGCCAAAATAAACAGGCGCTCCATAAAGATTAATCCGGACAAACTGCTTTCTGTTTCTGTCGAAGCCAATAAAGTAAGTAGCCGATTGCGTAAAGCTCATCACAAAGGATGGAGCCAGTTCATAATCACCATCAGCAGGTAAACCGAACATTCCATAAGTAGCTGCCTGGTCCCATGTACTCGTTGTTCCACCGTAAAATTTACCATTTACAACCCCCATCATTACGCCTTGAGGATGCGAGATCAGTGATCCAACTTCAAGCCCATCCGGTGATGTAAAGAAGTTATCTTTGAGTGTATTTGGATATTTTGGATCTTCCTGCATGGTATTGGGCTCCAGTCTGATTCCCCCATTTTTGGTAATAATCCAATAACCCAATAATGTACCTCCAGTAAATGTATTCCTAAGCAGAAATAAATTTGTAGGGTTTGCAGGCAAATCTTTCCCCTGCATTGCCCTGTACAAACGGGCCTGCACACTACCATCTGGTTTTACAAATGAAAACTGTGTTATCCCATTTTCAACACTTAACACTGTTGTGCCATTGGCAAATTCGGTTCCGCCATCTATAAAAAACTTATGGTAATATTTCATTCCATTTGCTTTGTTAAAGACGGTAAGACGGGCGGAGTATCTTTTAGCCTGTAAACCGAATATAATCCTTAAAGATGGTCCGGTATAAAGTACATCATTCCCTTCCATCACACTGATTTTCCATTGAAGTTCTATATTGGCCGCATCGACACCTTCTATTTTGGGTTTGATGATCAAACTATCACCTACACTTGCTGTGTAAACAGAATCGAGGTTGGCCAGCTTAGGCTCAATAGGCATATCGATATCATAATTACCAAGATCCTTATGGCATGCAGCAAGCGTAACCACACCAATTATTAATAAGATTAATCTTTTAATATTCATGTTTTTATATTTAAATAACCTCATTGCCGTTTTCATCTATAAAATAATATTTACCATTCTGCATATTTTTTCTCAAAAGCGTTTTTTTGGCTGGATTGCTTTTATTGTAGAAATAATAGCTATCAGTACTACCAGCAGTTACCGCTTCAATTACATAGCCTTTCGCTTCATTTTTAGTCACCCAATTAAATGGATTATTTAGCATAGTGGTTAATAATCCTATATAATAGAGATTTTTGGGTGCGTCCAGTCCGTCGGTAGTAAGGGAGGTTTGCCCGGTTACCAGAATAAACAACTCGTGTTTGGTTCTCGAATAAGGAGGAAGCGGCCAGGCATCCCACCAAACTGGTTTTTCTAATTTGGAGGAGAATACTACTTTTGCCCTGATCAGATAAGGGTTCTCGATGCCCAGATCTGGTGTACCGGTTAATTTAATCAGTATGGAAACTGATCTGTTTTCAAGTTCCTTATCCTTGTTATAGATCACCACAGGAATGTATCCTATTCCTCTATTTGGAAGAATTGAATATTGAGATTTCAAAGCTTCATAATGAATTCCGGGAGTCGCTGTAGAAGAATCTTGGTCTACCCGTGCACTAAATTTTCGCTCCACATCTGTTCTAACTCCCGATAAACGTACGGGTAACCATACCGTATCCTGGGCTCGTGTAGGATTATAGGCAAAGGTTCTTACTATACTATCTTTATCGCCATTATAAATGTCGAAATAGACATTAGCACTGTGATCAAAACGCATTTCTTCTGCTTTCTTGCAAGAAACAAGACAGATGATTGCGAATATTAATATGTATATTTTCATAATTTGCTATTAATAAAATTTCAAATTGTTTTATCTGCCGCCATAAACAATCTCATCATTAGGAAGAGGAAGCACAAAAATATTATCGGAAGCAGGAATAGTTACACCGGTTTGCCCTATTATACCTCTATTAAGCCTTTTGTACATATAGAACAGCTGACCTTCTGCTAACCATTCCTTACGAGCATCCTTAAGCAGTTCTTTTAATAGATCTTCTTCGTTATTTATAGCCAAAGGATCACCTATTTGCCTTGCCTCTCGAACTTGTGTAAGGTAATTGACTGCGGCTGTGGGATTGTTTGCATATGAACACTCGGCAGCGATGTAATACATTTCACTAAGCCTGATTGCAGGAGCCATCAGGTAATGTAGATTTGCATTTACTTCAGCGCTTAAAGGGTTTCTGCGGTATTTAACAATGTCATAAGATCTTGAAGATTGGCTCGAAGTTGCGGATAACCAGTATTTATAACGGGAATCACTTGCTCCGGCTGTTGCCTTCTCATAAATATAATCTGCAGCGTCCTCAATCAGATAAAAGCCTCTGGTGCCACTTTGAAACCAATTCTCTTTTATCTCTTTTGCAGCACCTGGTATATACCATCCAAAAACAAGCTCCTTATAAAGAATACGATCTTTTTTGGAATCTTCGAATGCCTCAAAATCACTTTTTGCAGTCCATGGGAATTTTTTCGAGTCGATTACCTCCTTAGCATTCAATAAGGCTTTAACCTTATCATTTTTATAGAGGTAAACTCTGGCAAGCGTTCCGCATACCGCATAATAATTCAAACGATGCCTTCTGTTCTGCAGGAAAAGACTCGGGTTCTTCTCTTCTGTATTTTTCAGCGTATCGGTAACCAAAGGATAGTTCACCACATAACTGGCACTCCGAATCGGATCGGCAACTAATAGCTGTTTCGACTCCTCTAAATCTTTGGTAATGAGATCAATGGTTTCTGACACGGTAGAAACCGGAGTAATTTCCTTCGTGTATTTGTTTGCATATGGAATTCCTTTTGCAGCTGGGTTTCTCAAATAAGAAGGCGCAAAAAGACGCAACAGGTCGAAATGCAAATACGCTCTTAAGGCAAGTGCTTCTCCTTTGGTAATGGCATAATTATTACCACTAAAAATGTTCTTTTTTGCATCTACATTTTCGAGGATCAGGTTACAGTTTACAATGGCATTATATAAGCCCGCCCATATTTTATCCTTTCGCTTAATAAACTCGCCATGTTTATAATTGTACAAGGAGGTTTGTCTATAATCCTGTCCGTCATCACGCATCGAAAAATTTTGGGCCAGCACCTCTGTGGTACCAAATGTAAGTTCTTTACCGTAGAGATCTGATTCTGTACTGCGGTTATACACACCGTTTATGGCTTCCATAAAGCCACTTTCGGTACTGAATAAAATTGGAGCAGCAATTTCTGATTCCGGCTCAACTTCCAGCCATTTCTTGCAGGAACTCAATAACCCTGTTATCAAGATAAGGCATATTAACAATCTAATTTTCATGTTCTTATATTTTAAATCTGTTCATTAATAGCTTAAAAAGCTGCTCTAACAGAAAAGGTTAAACTCCTCGTAAACGGATAATTAATTCCTCTTTCTTCTTTTACTGATGACCAGCGCACGACATCATTGGCCGTTATCTGAAACATGAGACTCGACATCGATAATTTAGATGCGATTTTTTTATTCATATCATAAGAAAGGTTTACTGATTGAAGGTTGATCAGATTATCTGGCTGTATAAATCTCGAGCTTACATCGGTCTCGCCGTTATCCGCTATATTTTTATAAAAAGAGAGGTCGCCAGACTGCTTCCACTTTTCTTCGAATACACGCTTATCAACATTATATTTTGGATCAGCATTTTCAACACGCTCTACCAAGGTTAGGTTATATTTGTCGCCTCCGAAAAAAGTTTGAAACTGCACATACAGGCTGAATCTTTTGTAGTTAACCGTTCCACCAAAGTAGCCGCTCACTTTAGGATTAGGATCGCCTATCACCACATAATCTCTCTTATCATAATCATACGTAAGCGTACCGTCTTTTTTGAGGTATAATTCACGTCCGTTTTCCGGATCTATGCCTAATGAACGCACGCCATAAATGGCATTGAAAGGTTGCCCTTCGCTAAATCTAAGTAATGGAATTCCCCGGTAGCCACCATCTCCTGGTTTCAATGATTGTAGCTCGTCTGCTCTATCATTGTATTTTTTTAATGCGTTTGAGATTCTTACCACCTTATTTTTGTTGGTAACCATACTTGCGTTGAGATTTACAGACCAGTCTTTGCTTCTTACTGCATCTATGGTTAGCCCCAACTCAGCGCCTTTGTTCTCCATGTCGCCAAGGTTTTCTTTATAAGATAGAAAGCCTGTTGACGGAGGTAAAGTAATATCGGCCAGAATATCTTTGGTAAACTTCTTATATATTCTCGGCGTAATCATTACACGATCTTTAAACAGACCGATATCGATACCAATATCCGTCATCCTCGTTTTTTGCCACCCAAGGTTTTCATTTCCATAACTGTTTACTCCGGCACCAATACCCGATGAATACCAGTTTCCTGTATTGTACTTATAAATGGTTTTTGATAAGTAAGGATCGAACTCTACTGAACCGGTAAGACCTGTAGAAGCTTTTATTCTCAATTGGCTAATTACACTATTACCCTGCAGAAATTTCTCCTGGTGTACATTCCATCCTAATCCGAACGACCAAAAAGGAGCCAGTTTATTGTTTACTCCGAATTTAGAAGAACCATCAATACGAACGGTTCCATCCATAAGGTAACGGTTTTTATAGGAGTAGTTCATCGTAAAAAAAGAGCCAAAAAGTCGTGCTTTTTCGAGCCTGCTTTGCGGTTTTCCATCTTCAGCATAACCCTTGGCAAAGCCTATGCTTGTAAAACGATCATTAGCAAATCCAATAGCGGTAAATTCTTTTTGATCGCGCAGCTCGGTACGGGCATTTACACCTACTAACGCGTTAAAATAACTGCCACCAATCTGCTTTAGCCAGGTTAACCTAATATTACTATCCCAATAGGTTTCTTTCATTTCCCTATTCGTGTATTCGCCCTTTTCATCTATTTTATCTGTTGTGTACAGGTAATATTTATTTGCCTGGGGAGAGGTGAATACATCATCAGAATTTGATCGCGTGGTTAAACTCATTTGCGCCCTTAACCGAAGGTTGTTCGCCACCTCTACATCAGCAGAAAGGTTATCAATAATTTCGGTGTACTTCGATTTGTTGAAACTGCTTAAGCCAGCATCAAACAGCGGATTAAAGACATATTCTCTAGATCGGTCTTGTTTTTCATATATATCAGAAATCCTCATTGTCATACCATTGGCATCCTGCAATGGGTAATAAGGATTCATCCGCACATAATTAGAAAAATCGCCATATGGAGATTCGGTAGCACCTACTTGTGTTACGGATAATTCATTTCTGAACTGAATTTTCTTCACATTATACTGGAAACTCATTCCTCCCGAATATTGGTCCCTTGCCGACCCTTTCATTGCTCCTGGTCTGGTTTGGTAGCGAAGGTTTACATTATACCTAAATGCTTGTGAACCACCATCCAGATTTACGGCATGCTTATGCCCTATGGTATTACGCAGGGGTTGCGATAACCAATAACTATTCACGCCACCAACAACATTGGCTTTCTTATGGTAATAGATTTCATCGAGCTGATCTTGAGACACTTGTTGTTTCGAGGAATTGTATAAGCCCGCCAAGACTTCATAATCTAGTTTTTCAGCTGCATTTAACACCTGGTAATCAGTTAGATCTGCAGCTGTAAGATTTAATTCGTAATTGTATTCTATCCTTAATTTCCCCTCTAATGGTGTTTTAGTGGTAATCACAATTACACCATTGGCCGCGCGCGAACCATAGATTGCCGTTGCAGCCGCATCTTTTAATGAGGTAACCGATGCAATTCTATTCACATCCAGATCAAATACTTTCTGCACGCTTACTTCATACCCGTCAAGCATAAAAACAGGCATGTTTGCTGTTCCTTGAATTTCGTCCCTTCTCAATACCTGTCCATCGCCACTGGGTAGTGCAGAAGCTCCTCTAACGTTGATAGAAGGAATTCTGTTAGGGTTAGAGCCTGCCAGATTATTTTCTATCAGTTTAAAAGAAGGATCGAACGTTCCGATACTTTGAAGCAAATTCTGTGGGTTTACCCTTCTCAGCTGATCTCCGGATATCGTAATCGCATTACCGGTATAGTTATCTTTTTTAATCGTTTGATATCCCGTTACCACCACATCGTTCATTTGGGTCATTTTAGGAACCAGCTGAATATTGAGCGTTTTTCCGCTTGTGGCTTTTGCCTCCAGCAAGTCGTAGCCGACATAACTAAATACCAAAATGCTTCCCTCATCAACATTGACTTTAAATTCGCCTTTTTCGTTGGTGATGCCTACACTGGTACCATTTTTAACCGAAACATTAACGCCCGGAATGGTTTCGCCTGTGGCTTTGTCGATTACCACACCCTTTACTTCAACTTTTACAGCTACATGTTCCGAAGTAGCAGGTAAATTCTCTTTTCTGCTGATGACGATGGTTTTATTAACAATACTATAGCTCAGATTCTGATCTTTTAAAGAAGCGTTTAGTACATCTACTAAAGAAGCTTTAACGAACTCGACTGTAACATCAGGTTTATCCTGAAGCAGCTGACCTTTGTAAAAGAAAAAATAGCCCGTTTGCTTTTTTATCTCCTTAAAAACCTGTTTAAGCGAAGTTTTTCTACGGGATAAGGTTACGGTTTGAGAAAAGGTGGCTGCCGAAACATGTAAGGCGCCAACCAGTAGTAAAATCGTAGTCAATTTCATGACCAATAAAAATTTAATCTTTACCCTCCGCATGTCGCACACGGGGTTGTAAAGGGTAGTTAATTTCATACCTTTGTAATGAATGAGGTTAAAAAATAGCAGCTGGGTTTCGAAGCAAGCTGCTTGTCCAAATTTCTACCGGAAGCGTTATCGCGCTTTCGGTTTTTTAAAGGTAGGATGCTAAATTTCTGGTAGTTTTTTCATCATAAAGTTTAGTTAGTTCGTGAATTGGTTGGTTGATTTCTTGGCTGTTTAAAGAAAAGCCATTCTTATTTATTTTGCTGATACGGTAAGTACCTTGCCTTTTACTTCAATATGAACATGGTTAAGTTCTAATATTTTAAATACCTCTGCCAGGTTGCTATTTCTTGGAATTTCGCCAACATATTTTTCTGGTGTTATTTTGCCCTGATAAACAACATCCACATCATACCAGCGCGAGATCTGCCGCATAATGGTTTGCAAATCGTCGTTGTCAAATGAGAAAATATTATTCTTCCAGGCCATTTCTTTATCGATATCAATTTGGCGATCAACAATTAATCTGGCATTGTTCGTATTTAATTGCGATTGTTCTCCAGGATGCAGGTTTACAGTGCCCGAAGCCGTACTCACTTTTACGGCACCTTCTAAGAGCGTGGTTTTAACCGCTGTCTCATCGTTGTAAGCGTTAATATTGAAATGCGTACCCAAAACTTCAACAGTTTGTGCATTAGTTTTCACCCTAAAAGGACGGCTATGGTCTTTTGAAACTTCAAAGTAAGCTTCTCCGTTGAGTTCTACTAGCCTCTCATTTTTAGCAAAGGCATATGGATATTTTAATGTAGTGGCTGCATTGAGCCAAACTTTTGTGCCATCAGGCAAACTCACCTGATATTGTCCGCCCCGCGGTGTACTAATGGTATTGAAGCCTGTAAGTGAGGTATTTGGATTTTCTTTAATGATATACTCGAGCTGCCCGTTTTTCGCCTTACGGATGACGATGCCATTTTGCTTGGCAATCTGACCGTTTTTCGCCTCGTCCAGATCAACCACCGTACCATCAGCAAGCGTTAGCAATGCTTTATGCCCTCCGGGAAGAATATCCTTTAATTCCGTTTTGGCAGTTACTGGCGAAGTATTGCGACCGCTCATAAAATAGAGCCCTAAACTAAAACATAAAATAACACTGGCAGCAATCGCGATACGCTTAACCGTGATCAAGTTCATAGACCTTCCACTCGGACTTAACCTGCTCCAAACTTCTACTTTGCTGGTTTCTATAAGCGAATGTTTAGGAGCCTCTTTTTCAAAAGGGAATTGCTGATACCAATCTTCAACAATGGCAATCTCTTCTGGCGTACAATTACCTGCAAGGTATTTATCTAAAAGTTTTTTCGCATTTTTCTCCATTAAAAAAGAAATTAGTTTGGTTGATTAATGTATATACGGCTAAGGTATAGCCTTGGGGGTATCGTAAAATTATTTTTTTTTCAAAAATAGTCTCAATGCGAATAATTTAAAGCGAAAAGATTGGATTTATACCTAAATACAACAGGTTATCGATAGGTTTTCAAAAGAAAAGCAAGATAAATAACCACTCCTAACCTCGATTTAAGTATTCTTAATGCTTTTTTAACCTGGGTTTTAACAGTTAACTCAGAAAGGCCTAGTTCGAGTGCAATTTCTTTATGCGATTTATTCTCTTTTCGGCTTAAAATAAATATTTCGCGCATTTTGGATGGCAAAGCATCAATTTCCTGCTCAATTAATTGTGCCATTTGCTTTTCACGAACCATATAATCAGTCAACACATGATCCTGATCAATGTAATCCTGTAATGAATCAACATATTTGCTTTCCACTTTTTGATGCGCAAACACATCCAGCACACGGTTACGCACAGCTGTATATAAATAAGCCGATAAATTACCTTCAGGCGCTACCTGCAAACGTTTAACCCAAAGCGATTCGAACAACTGATGTAACACATCTTTTGCTTCTTCATCATCATTTAAGCGTTTGCTGGCGTGGATAAAAAGTAGTCCGTAAAAGCGGTTGTAAATTTCGGTAAAGGCCAGTTCATCACCTTGAGTTAACAAGAATGCCAATTCGCTATCAGAATATGAACTGTAAACACGCATAGAGATCACACAAAGATAATATAAATACAATCGGTTTCATTGGCTTGTATCGGGCCTTATCTTACTTATCTCTTGGTATTTATAACTTTTTCACATAAATCGGCATATTTTATGGCTTAAAAAGAAAAAATGAACAATTTTTAAAGGATTTGTCATTAAAAAAAGACCAAAAAAAGATGTAGATAATGATTATTGCATTTCAATTGATAAGATACCAACAGATAGATTAAGCGTTTTTAACCACAGATACACACAGATAAACACAGATTCGATATCTGTCTCCAAAGCTATAAACTTGAAATACCGGTCTTAAGCGTTTCGGCTTAATATTGCGGCATAAGCTACTAATACGATACAGATAAATGAAACAATGGTCCGGATCCGATGAAATAAATTCCAGCTTGGTTCAAATTTATCACGTAATGCCGTTAGGTCTGTTGCATTAAGTTTATCCAGATCTGCGCCATCTAACAGGTTATTAAGCGGTACATTGCCAATGATGGTAACCAGAAAAACACCGCCAAAGTATAATAAAGTTGCTGCTAAAAGCAGATAAAACACCATGGCTTGGTCCCTAAAAAACCAAACACTTAGAGGTAATAGAACCAGTGCCCCCATGAAGGAAATAAAAAATAACGGATTTAAAATAGCGCGGTTGATTGATTGCATCGCTTGTAAAAAGGAAGTATCGGAAAGGCGTGCAAGGCCCGGGATAACTGAACAGGAGTATGCATAAAAAAGACCACCAATAAGTGCAGTAGAAACTGTGGTTAACAAAAGAACCAAGGTTTTGAAATTCATAAACAATTGCTTTAAATATATCCGTACCCTAAAATTGTTACGAATCTAAGCAAAAATGTTATCCGAAAAAATAAATCCAATCTAAGAGAGAGCGTCAATTTAGACAGGAAGAGTGTTAAATCAGATATAGAATTGACAGGTAGATGTAGGTATTAATTGATGTGCAGTTCAGCTAAAAATTGCAATAAGAATTAACTTCTATTCTTTCATTTATCAAGGCGAAGATCGGGTTACCATTTCTTTTTAAGCTTTCGGTTACATAGATCGGTTTATTTTCGTTATAGATCGGTGTAAATGTTATTCAAAGCCCATATTCAGCACTACAATATTGGTAGCCTGGCATCCCACCTGCCCTTGTTCTAAATTGAAACGAACCTTGGTTCCTACAAGTAAAGAAGGACGGTAAATCCCGATCAATTGCTGGTTATCTGCATAAACCATTTCGTTTCCACCATCGGGTGCGATAAATCCGAAACCTCGTATCGGATTATACCATTTAATCACTCCTGTATACATCATAAAGCAATTTTTTACCTTAAATTAGCCAATAGAAAGAAAAATTTGGGCGAAACAGGATAAAGCGTTCTATTTTCGGTATGAAAAGGTGTAATTTCGTTATGTATACAAAGAAGATTAACAAATGATTAAGTGTATAGCCATTGATGACCAACGGAACTCGATTTTGGGTCTTGAAAAATACATAGCGGATACCCCGAATATGAAGCTTCTGGCGAGTTATACCGATCCAATGGTGGCTTTGAACGAGCTTAAAAAGATTGACCAGGTAGATGTGATATTTATGGACATTCAAATGCCACAGATTTCGGGCATCGAACTTTCTAGAGCAATCCGCTCAAAAACCAGGAAACTGATATTTACCACCTCCCATGAGGAATATGCCTTTGAAGCATTTGAAGCAGAAGCAGATGCGTATTTACTTAAACCCTATGGATACGCTAAATTTGCCTTAACCGTAAACCGTGTTTTTGAGGAAGAAATAGAAAATGTAACGCAGGAAACTTATTTTTTGGTCAAAAATAAATCAGAAGACCACAAAGCGGTTTTAGTGCGCTATTCAGATATCATTGCTTTCGAAAGCTTCCACAACTATATCAAAATACATACAAGAGAGAAAGTAATTATTGCTTATTTAAGCCTGAAAGATGTTAAAGAACAACTGAACATTAAAAAAGGATTTATCCAGCTGCATCGGGGTTATATTATTTCTATCCATCATATTTTACATATAGATGGAACCAGAGTAACGCTTTCTAACCATACCAGCTTTACGGTTGGCGACCTTTATTACAACGATTTCCGCGATTTCTTCACCGATAAACTCGTGACTAGTAAACGCAACAAGTAAATATTTAAGAAGAGCATAAAGAGAAAAGGTCCAAAGACTAGATTAAAAAGACAAATACGTAATTAACCAGTATTCAACCTAAAAGGACGGTAAAAAGAAAGACCGCGTAAAAACGAGATCTTTCTTTTTAAAAGCAATAACAAATTATTTAGTGCTATTTTTTTTATCAGTTACTTCAGCTCTAATTTCCTGGGCTAAAACTTTTAAGTCTTGCATGGCTTTACGTACACGTGTACCTGCTGCAGCATTACCACCATCATAAAATTTAGTTACATCTGCTTCAACCGAAGAGATTAGATCTTGTACTTTTTTAAATTTGTCCATAATTTTTCTTTTATAGGGATGTTAAACATCCATTAATTAAATAAATATTGCTTTCCGCTCTACAATAAACGGGCC
Source organism: Pedobacter sp. W3I1 (assembly GCF_030816015.1). Taxonomy (NCBI): domain Bacteria; kingdom Pseudomonadati; phylum Bacteroidota; class Sphingobacteriia; order Sphingobacteriales; family Sphingobacteriaceae; genus Pedobacter; species Pedobacter sp. W3I1. Next base: position 2,896,979 of record NZ_JAUSXN010000001.1, on the reverse strand, counting down.
GCAAAACTATTGCTTTTTATAAATTAAACAAACGTTTATGCCGAATCATTATTGCGAATGGTATGGAAGGCCAATAAATATAAAGCATTAGCAGCCATATTAGCCTTATATCATTTAATTTTTGAGAAAATTGGGACAACTTAAAAACCTATTCCAACCTGTACGCCTGTACCGATCGATGCAGGTTGTTCATTTCCGAACCTCACCGGAAAGGGTAAGGCAACATACATGTTGGTGTGTTTTCCCTTAAGTAAAACCTGATTGACCACAGGCGTGAACCCAAACCTGCCGCTGGTTTCAAACGCAGCCCGGCCGATAAAAGTAAAGCCATGCCTAAAGCGGAACATCACACCTGGATGGAAGAGAACAGAATTGACTTTGGAGATCCCATGTTCGGTCCTGATGGACGGGACCACTTCGAAGCTGACCCCAAAATCATCGCTCTTTAAAATGTTAATCCCAAAAGGGAATCCAATGGTATAAATGCCCGAGAAATTATCAGTAAAGCCATTCTTGTTCCAGCTGCCGATCGGATTGAGTACCGCCAGATATCCCGTTACTTTGGGATAGGTTTGTGGCTGTTGTGCCTTTGAGGTGAAAAGACATGCGTTTGTGAAGAAAACCGTCAGCATAATTATCCAGACATGGGATGGATTTTGTATTTTAAACATATAGAAATTATTAGATAAGTTTGATAAGAAGTCCAATGATAGCAGCCGCACCGATAATATAGGGTTCCTGTAGTTTCTTGATGTACACTAGTGCGAATAATGCTGTGATTGCAATAACTGCCGTCCAAACATCGGTAATCGATCGTATCGCTATCACAACGACCGAACCAACAAGCGCGCCAATTACTGCAGCAGTTATGCCTTCTACAAAGGCCTTGATACTGGTATTTTTGGCAATCTTTTTAAATGAGGGAGCAAGGGCTACCGTAAAAATATAACAGGGAAGAAAAGTGGCCATTGCGGCGACACATGCTCCTGGAAAACCGCCCACCAGATAACCAATAAACCCTACCGTAATTACAACAGGACCTGGTGTTATCATGGCAACCGCCACAGCATCAACAAACTGGTGCTCTGTTAACCATCCAAATTCCTTAACTACCCCGCCGTGAAGGAATGGTACGATGGCCAAGCCGCTGCCAAACACAAATGCCCCGGCCTTTGCAAAGAACCATCCAATCTCCTGTAAGGTCTTTCCATCATAGTTCCAAAAGCCGGTACTGACTAATAAACCAGCTGAAAGAGCAGTTGGTTTCCTGATCCATTTAGGTGGGGCCTTAATCACCATGTAGATCAGCCCACAGGCAACAAATAGCAACATTTCTTCCCTTTCGGTTATAACCGTTATCACAATGCCTGTTATGTAAAAGAGCCATAATATCCACTTGGATTTGATGGCTGGCCAATTCAGTTTGCTGATTGATTTAATGGTGAGCTTATAGGCGCTCATGGAAATGATTCCTATTACTGCGGCTCCTACGCCATAGAAAACAGCCTGCATCCAGGCAATTCCGCCATAAAGCTGATAGGCCATGCCAAGCAAAACAACCATAATAAATGAAGGGAGTACAAAAGCAAGTCCGGTTAATGTTGCTCCTAACAGGCCGTGGCGCACAAAACCGATATAGATGCCAAGCTGAGCGGCAAGCGGTCCTGGTGCCAATTGTGCAAGTGCAAGACCTTCGTTGTATTCTTCATCCGTTAACCACTTTTTGTCTTCTACGAGATCGCGCTGCATATAACCCACCAGTGCTACAGGGCCACCAAAGCCCCAGGTTCCCAGTTTCAGGAAATAGATGGTAATTTCGGCTAAACTGTATGATGGCTTTGCGATACTGTTTTGGCTTGCTTTGTCTGCGCTATTTTTCTCCATGGATTAATCTTTCTGTCCTGCAATACTCGACATTAGATATCCCCTAAAATTGTACGAATTTAACTATTTTGTATCCTTTTTACTTTTATGCAAGTTTTTTCTAAAAACCGATGGGTTTTCTCCAAGCTGCTTCTTAAATATCCTATTGAAATGGCTCTGGTCGGAGAAACCAGTAAGATATGCGATTTCGGTGAGCGAGTAAGTTGAATTCTCCATAAAGTTTACTGCTTTTTCGATGCGCATTTTCCGGATATATTCTCCGAAAGATAGATTATCGAAGTATTTAGAAAATTCCCTTGAAAGATAGGCTGGATTGATCTCCAACGAGTCTGATGCCTGTTGCAAACTCATGCTCATATTGGTGTCCATCTGGTCCTGGATCATTTCTTTCAGCTCCCTTGTCCATTCTGGTGCTTTCTGGGAACTTGATTTTAGGTAGCGGTTATAAACATCGAGCAATAAATGCTCTACCGGAGCCTGGGTATGTTTTTGCTGGTGAAGGTGTTTTGCCCAGGTATAAAGTCCATCGTAAACGATCATTCCCAGGCTGAGCAGTTCCTGGTCATTGGTGATGTTAGAGGAGAGGCCTAAAAAAATAGCAGACAGGCCGGCTGCCTGTGGGGCAAAATCCAACCTGTCCGTATCCGCACCGCGGATGATAGCCGCCATTCGGTCTAAGGCTACATCCTTTATCTTATGCTTTTTCAGGAAATAATCAAATGTACACCTGTCATCGTAATGGCTATATTCCACACCAGGAAGATCAAACGGGATCGCACCAATCTTTTCAGCCGTGGCAATTACCTGTTCAAAGGGAACGTAGATGATTTCTGCTTCCGGATCAATGAACCTCTTGATCAGCCATGGACAGGCGATTCGGTCAATTTTTGGTCTTTCGCGGGTGATCCATTTCATTTCTTAACAATAGCTTAGGCGCTAAAGTTAATCAATGGCAGCCAAATTCGTATGATATTATCGGATTTCAGTTGCACAACAGCTACGTTACGTGTAGCTGCTGCAGCGTTGCTATATTATCCTGATTTTTAGCTTTTTACACATAAAACATCGTACAATAACATAATTTACAATGAAGGTAATTTAATTTAACAATTATGTTTTATCTTGCTTGAAAATATGCAGTCTTTGAATCTCATTGTTAGTACCAGTTGTTTATTCTTACTTTTATTCTCCATGCATCTTTTTTTCGCAAAAAAGGGGAATAAACTGCTTAACATTCTGCTTTCAGTTATATTTTTGGCCCGATTTGGGCAAATCTTAACTTCATTACTTTTTAAATCTGGCCAGCCCAATACCTTAGCTTTTTTTCATCAGACTTTTACTCCGTTTTATTATGCTGCCCCAGCCTGTTTTTATCTTTACATCACCGGGTTTCTTCAAGATCGTAAAAGTCTACAAAAAATAGAATGGCTTCATTTTGTACCAGCTTTACTGGCTATTATCCATGTTATTCCCTGGCATTTTTCTACAACACTCGATTGGGATAGGATAGGAAACCAGTTAGCTGAAAATGGTTACTACTCACTCAAAGCAAAAAGTGGCTTGTTTCCTCCATATTTCCACTACCTATTTAGGCCAATACTCATATTTAGTTATTTGTGCATTACCTGGATTGCCGTACTCCGCCTAAAAAACAAGCCACAACAGCACATCGAAGGTGAAGGCAGAAAATGGATCATCTTTTTTCTTCGGATTGCTACTTTTTTCCAGTTGTTTAGTTTGGTGCCTATTGTTTTAAGAAGCCTACACATCCCATATGTTAATGCCTTTTTTATTATGCTTAATTGTTTGGCCTTACTCGTCATTTTGTTATATGCACTCCACAAACCCTATATTTTTTATGGCTATTTGCTGGTGGCTGTAAACTGGACTAAAAAACCTGCAATTAAGAAAGCAGAAACTGGAGCTACATTCGTTTCCTTACCAGAAGAAGATTCAAAACCTACAATTGCAGCAGTCAAAAAAATTAATCTTTTGGACGCGCAACTATCTGACTATGCCCTTGCTATGGAAGAAATAATGGAGCAGGAACAACTTTACCTGCTTCACGATTTTCAGATTATCAGTTTGGCAGCAAAACTTAACATCCCGATTCACCACTGCTCTTTTGTAATTAACAAACACATCGGAAAAAATTTCCGCGACTGGATAAACAGTTATCGGGTAAATCATTTTTTAAAGCAGTACCCGCTCAAATCAGATAAAATAACCATCGAAGCTCTGGCTTCTGAAGCCGGCTTTAAAAGTCTGGCTACATTTTACAATGCGTTTAAAAAAGAAACAGGCTTAATGCCAACCACCTATTTTGTACAGGAATTAGGCCGTTAACCTGTTATTAAGCCATTTTTAGTCTAACGATCGTATCGTTGGAGGCCACAACCGCGCTGTATTTCGTCAAATATCAAAATACCAGGTATCTTTGATTTCCGATCAGCATATGAGTATGGTGTTTCAAATGAGTATGCTTTAATCGTTTCTCAGCAAGCTAAACAAGCCTTAACTATGCCTTATTCAACATCATTTTTACGCCCGCTTTTCGATTATATGGAGCAGTTCCATCCCCTATCTGAAGCCTTTAAGGCCGAATATGAAAAATCTTGCAGGCTCATCCATGTTAAAAAGAATAAACACATCCTTTCACCTATAGACAGTAACGCTTCGCTTTATTTTTTGGTAAACGGACTCGTACGTGGCTTTGTACGTGATGGCAAGAAGGACATCAGCACCTGGTTTAACTTTGGGAATGAATTAATAGGTGCCATACGTCATCCCGATCAGCAGACCAGTCATTCTGTAGAGTATCTTCAGGCGCTGGAAGAATGCCAACTCATCTGTATTCCATATACCCTGATCGATTTGATGTATACCAATTATCCAGAGGCCAACCTGATCGGCAGAAAAGTATTGGCGCTTCATTATTATGCCGCATCAGAAAGATCAATCCTGGCCAGGATACCAAAAGCAATGAGCAGGTACCGCAAACTTCAACAAAGCGATTTGGATATCAACAGAATCCCGCAGCGTTATCTGGCCAGTTACCTCGGCATGCGTTTAGAAACGCTGAGTAGAATCAGACATAAAGTTTTAACACTCGATTACAGGCTGTGTTCTTAATTTAGCAACAAACATTCTATCATTCAGTCATTCCATCATTCAATTATTCCATCATTCGGTCATTCCATCATTCAACTCTTCATCTTTTTCCTTTCGGCTTCTTTTGCTAAATTTGCAGCAATGATTTTATATAAAACCAACGAAGAAGTAGAGCTGATGCAGATCAGTGCCTTACTGGTAAGCGATACCCTTGCAGAAATAGCTAAAATATTAAAGCCAGGCATCACAACGCTCAAAATTGATAAAATAGCCAATGAATTTATACTTGATAATGGCGCTGTACCTTCCTTTTACAATTACAATGGTTTCCCCTTTCATATTATTACCTCGGTAAACGATGTGGTCGTACATGGCTTTCCGACTAAAGATGAGTTGAAAGATGGCGATATTATCTCAGTAGATGTGGGTACCATAAAAAACGGTTTTCATGGCGATCATGCTTACACCTTTATCATAGGCGAAGTATCGGCAGCGGTATTAAACCTGGTTAAAACCACCAAAGAATCACTTTTTCTTGGAATTAAAGAAGCTGTAGTGGGTAAACGCATTGGCGATATTGGTGCAGCTATTCAAAGCCATAACGAAAAACAGGGTTATGGCGTAGTAAGAGACCTGGTAGGCCATGGTTTAGGTAAAGATATGCACGAAGATCCGCAGGTGCCGAATTATGGGAGGAAAGGTAATGGTTTGCTCTTAAGAGAAAATCTGGTACTGGCTATAGAACCGATGATCAATATGGGTAAAAAGAATGTGTTTCTGGATGATGACGGCTGGACGATCAGAACAGCGGATGGAAGTCCATCTGTGCATTTTGAACATGATGTTTGCATTAAAAAAGGCGAAGCACTTATTCTTTCTGATTATGCCCCTATTGAGGCTGCAGAAAAGCAGAACAGCAACCTTAATACTTCTTATTACTAAATAGTATACAATTAGCCCATGGAGATTTTGTGGTGATTAACGCCCTGAAACTCCCTGCATGCTATCTTGGTGGTGAAAAAGAAAATGGTTCGTGAGGACAGAAACCATGGCCATAAAACATTTTGTTGCTAATCATTTGGGCATGTCCCAAGCTGTGCAAGGGTCGGGCTATCCGTTGCAATCTTTTGTTGTGCTTTCGACTACGCTCAAGCTGACAACAAAAGGATTTCCACTGCTATCCCTCATGCAAACTTCAAAGCAGTTTAAAAATCGGCAGTTATACGTTTGCACTGGCCACCTAAACCCGATGGCACGGATGCCGATAGCGCATAATTGTTCTTTTTATCAACAACTATCGGCAGAAGGAACAGCGGGGCAAAACCAAACCGAAGAACTAATGGAATTGCTTTCCAAAAAAACTACGCTACACATATAAGGATTTTCACGCCAAATGGATCCTGAAATAAATTACCTTCGGCAAGCTCGCTTTACTGCATAGCTTTTCGCTGCGCTTACGGTCAGGATGACAATTCCGTGTAGAGTTATCAACTTTAATAGCCAGTTTGCCAAAAAGTTCACAACTCTGGAATTTCATGATCAATAATTATCTATTGCACTTTAGCATCTTGGTGGTGAAAAAGAAAAATGATTCGTGAGGACAGAAACCATGGCCATAAAACATTTTGTTGCTAATCATTTGGGCATGCCCCAAGCTGCGCAAGGGTCGGGCTATCCGTTGCAATCTTTTGTTGTGCTTTCGACTACGCTCAAGCTGACAACAAAAGGATTTCCACTGCTATCCCTCATGCAAACTTCAAAGCAGTTTAAAAATCGGCAGTTATACGTTTGCCCTGATCACCTAAACCCGATGGCACGGATGCCGATAGCGCATAATTGTTCTTTTTATCAACAACTATCGGCAGAAGGACAGCGGGGCAGAACCAAACCGAAGAACTAATGGAATTGCTTTCCAAAAAAAAAACTACGCTACACATATAAGGATTTTCACGCCAAATGGATCCTGAAATAAATTACCAGTTACCTTTTTACACCAATATTGCATCTGAAACTATCTCTTCAGCATTATCTTCCAGCAATATCTTAACTGTTTTTAAGGTAGACTCGGCAATTTCTGTTAAGGCCTCTTGCGTAAAAAAAGCCTGATGCCCCGTAAGCAAAACATTCGGAAAGCTGATTAATCGCTGAATATCATCATCACCAATAATACTCCCGGAAAGGTCTTTAAAAAAGAGTTGTTCTTCCTGCTCATACACATCAATTCCCAGCGCTGCAAGCTGCCCCGTTTTTAATGCTTCAATTACCTCACGCGTATTAATCAATCCCCCTCTACTTGTATTGATTAAAGTCACACCTTTTTTCATCGTCAATAAGCTATTCGATCCAATCAGATAATGGTTCTCTGGTGTAAGCGGGCAATGCAACGAAATAATATCAGCTTCTTTTATTACTTCATGAAAAGGCAAATACTTTACGCCTGCACTTTGTAATGATTTATTCACAAAAGGATCAGAAGCTAATACCCTGCAGCCAAAACCAAGCATAATTTTACAGAAAGCAGCGCCAATTTTCCCTGTGCCAATTACTCCTACTGTTTTACCAAAAAGATTAAAACCCATTAAACCTGAGAGCGAAAAATTTTGCTCCCGTACACGATTATAGGCCTTATGGGTTTTTCGGTTTAAAGTAAGTAACATGGCCACTGCATGTTCTGCAACCGCTTGTGGCGAATAAGCCGGAACACGGCAAACGCGAATCCCGTATTGTTTGGCCGCATGTAAATCCACATTGTTAAAGCCTGCACAACGTAAAGCAATAATTTTCACCCCTTTCTGTGCCAATGTGGCGATAACATCAGCAGTTAGTTTATCGTTCACAAATACACACACCACATCAGTACCTGCTTTTATCGCGTCAGCAATATGAGGCCCCAAATGGGTTTCCCAAAATTCCAATTCAAAATTATACTGCTGGTTACAGCTTTCAAAAAATTCACGGTCGTAAGGCTTCGCAGAAAAAAACACAATCTTCATCTTGATAAAAATACGGATTAAATAGGACTTAGCTGTGCTGTTTAAAATTGTGCATCCTAATGCTTATTCCCAAAATCAAATAATAGGGTACCCTTAAAAGTCTTGCCATCTGTTTTGTTTTTCTGACTCTGAGCCCCTAATAATAAAGCCGACTGAAACTTGGTACCAATGGCACTTATCCCTTTTAAAAAGCCAATATTCCCTTCCGGAAAGGCAGGTTCTACATTGTTATTGCTTAGTGCCGCAGCTTCACGGGCAGGCCGGAACATTTGCAAATAAGTATCCTGATCAGGTATATAAACTGTAAATGGAGTTTCCTTATTTTCTATAGTCACCCAGTTCACTTCTGCATGGTAACCTTTAAACTCAGGGTAGCCCCAGGTTTCGCCGGTAATTGAATTATTATAGTCCTTATGCCAAACCCCAAACTGCTGCCCTTTTAACCTGTTTTTCCAAACCCGGTATGGGCCACGGCCAAGGTATTTCATTCCAGTCGTTTTATCCTCGGGGTAATTAAACGTAATCCCCATAAAATCAGCCTCGCCCTGTTGGTTAAATTCATATTCGAGTTTTGCCAGCTTTCCGGTTTCAAATGTCCACTTTGCATGCAAATTACCAGCACCCTGGTAGTCAGACTCCACAATATACTTTGCTCCTTCTGCCCGATGGCTAAAATTTTTCAATTGGGTGTTTACACCGGCCAACGCCGGACCTTTTGACAAAGAAATAACGGTATTACCTTTAACAACTTTCTCCAAATAACCCGTTGCCTTTTCAAAATAGTAACTAATCCCCTCCTGTTTAATCAGGAGCGACTGGTTAGTCTCTTCAGCTTTTACTCCTGAATTGGACAGCGTAGTTCCTTGCTTCTCTGCAATCAAACGGGCAGCTTTTATTGGCCAACTCCAGGTAAATATTTCCTTTTTGTCAGGCCCATAAGCCGTTAAATATAAGGCATCGCTTTGTGTCCACGAATTTGGCAAAGCCAGACCAAGCGTACCCTTTGCGCCGGGTTTAAGCTTAGCAGTTGCTGCCCCACTGGCATTTACAATAGCTTTCGTTCCTGCTGTGTTGGCTGATGGGAAACTAACTAATTTCCATTTAAAAGTACATTGGGCAAGATTGGTAAAATTGAAACGGTTCTCAATCGCGATTTTACCTTTAAAATCACTGTCAATTTTTGGCAAATCAACAAAAACCGGAGACCATATCTCTTTTATAGTATAAAAACTGGCTTCCTTTTCGCGATGCGGCCCAACAATTCCGTCAGGAGCATGGTTTCCATCACCATCGTAAATACCGTTTTTATCTGTCCGGATTACGTTTTCATCAACCAAAGCCCAAATGAACCCACCAGCACCATGCGGGTGAATGAGCATCTGATTCCAGAAATCGTCTAAAGCAGCACCCGCACCACCATCATAAAGGGCATGCATAAACTCTGTTGGAAAGAAAACTTCCTGACCTGAAGTAGCCGCCTTAACCATATAATTATAATCCGGGTAATGTTTAGTATCAGTTCCGTTAAACTTCTCCCAAGGGTGAATTACAGTTCGTTTCTGTGGATCGTATAAGGCATAATCATTGTCCAGATCGGTATTAAAACCTCCCTCATTGCCATTGGCCCAAAAAATAATGGAAGGATGGTTTACATCCCTGATTACAAGTTCTTTTACGAGCCTGTGTCCAACGGTATTATCATATTTTGCCTGCCAGCCTGTTAACTCATTAATTACGTATAAACCTAACGAGTCGCAGATATCCAAAAATTCTGCATCTGGCGGGTAATGCGACATGCGAACGGCGTTCATGTTCATTTCTTTCATTAACCGCACATCCATTAAATGTACTTCACGGCTTAATGTACGTCCGCTTTCAGGCCAAAAGCTGTGGCGATTAACACCTTTTAAAATCATTTTAGAACCATTAACATAAAAACCGTCGCCATTTCGCAGTTCAAGTGTTCGAAAACCGAATTTTTGCTTCACCTGATGAACAATCTGCTGTTTATTTTTAATCCGCACCACAACCTGATATAGATTGGGGAATTCGCTGCTCCATAATAAAGGATTTGAGAAAGTTGCCTTCAGGGTTTGCACATTATTCTCCAAATTCGGTTTCATAGAAAAGGCTTTGCCTACATTTTCGCCAGTTAATTTTTTCACCTGGGCTTCAAGAATATCATCAGCAGCTAAATTTTGGCCATAAACATCAAGCTGAAAGGTACCATCGGCCTTCGCATTAACGGCAACTCTTTCTATAAATTTGTTTGGAACAGTTTCCAGATAAACCGGCCGGAAGATGCCGCCAAAAATCCAAAAATCGCTTGTTCTTTCTGCTTTATTAATGGAAGCATTTGCCGAAACCTTATCAACTGTTACTTCCAGTAAATTCTTCTCTCCGGGTTTCAAGAGCGCAGTAATATCATATTTAAAACGATAAAATCCGCCCTGGTGCAGATCTCCGGCCAGCTTTCCGTTAATGCTTACCTTAGTATCGGTCATAGCACCTTCAAAAACCAGGAATACCTTTTTGCCTGTTATTTTACCCATCTGGAATTCATAACGATAAATCCCCTGTTCATTGGCTTTAACCTTGTCGTGCCCGTAGTTGTAACTTCCAAAACCCTGTAACTCCCAATTAGAGGGCACAGGGATTTTAGTCCATATGCCGCTTTTTCGACCGCCCGTGCAATAAAAATCCCATTGTTTGGAATAGTCTTTATCTGTTCCGGAAAGATAGATTTTAGTGGTTTCCTGCGAAAAGCCAGCGTAAGAAACCAACAACAACAATAACAGTATTAATCTTTTGATCATAATATATTTAGCATTAGAATAGATTCGATTTTAAATAAAGTTTTAATTTATTAAACCGAGCGTTTACAAGATAATGGAATTTATGATTAGATGAGGCTGCATCACTACCATTTTACATCTTTCATTCTTCATCAATTTAAATTAAACTTTAAAAACATTTAAATTTCATAATTTTAACTAAGAAACCTAATTTATCTTTATGAAAAGCAACAAACTATCTGAACTTACCATAACCGAATTAAACAAACAGAAAAAACAATTAAGCGGTCTGTTAATTGGAAGTGCTATTATCATGTTGTTTTTGTTTGCTACACTTGTATACCTCATTGTTAAAAAACAAAACTTTGTACTCCTTGCGGTTATTCCAGGTTGTCTGATCGCCTGGTTACCGGTCATAATTAAATTAAGCCAGCTCAATGCCGAAATCAAATTACGCAACTCGGAAATAAATTAAAGCCTGTAAAAACTAAAATGGAGACAATAAATTTAAAAGATGGTGACCAATGCATTGTGGTTAAAGGAACGCATGCAGGTAAGTTTGGCAGGGTAAGCGATATCAATACGAGCAAAACAGGGCATATTACCATTACTGTTGAACAAGACAATGCTGTTAAATTCAAAACACTTGGCAGGAATGTAGTATTGAGGGACAATTTATTTCTTAAAAATCAACATGAATCACGTATATAATATAATTGATTATTTTTTGTCCTATAGCTCCTTACCCAAATATTTCCCGCTGATTTTGAAGATTACCGCAGATTAACTTTCCAGTTTTTTTTGGTCCGGATTTGTGACTTGGTTTAGCTGTTTTGTAATTGCAAATCGCGTGTAGTTTTTATTTATTTAGCTTTACGATACAAACCATTGTTCCTAAACCCGATCGGCGTGTAAAGCCCGCAGGCCCGAAGCATGAGGGTGAGGACTTGGAACAAAGAGCGGGACAGCAGGCCTCCAAAAGCCACTGTGTGTTCATTTCCAAACCTTTTTGTAGCGCAAAAACCTAAGGCACTGTCATGCTGAGGAAAAAATCACCTCCAATTATCGTCATCCGATAGCTATAGAACGCGAGAAAGCTTTTTATTTAGCCTGCTATACCGGCGAAAGAAAGCAAAGAAAACACCTCATTTACAGCTAAAATAGCCAAAATTAGTAACATGTTGATTACGCTGAACCGTGTTAACACGCTGCTCCGTACTTTTATGCCACACACAAATAAATCCATGGGGGCTTTTACTAAAACGTTTTTATTACTCCTGCTCTTTGCTGGTACTTTTACCAACAGTAATGCGCAAAATTATACTGTAAAGGGTATCGTGTTAGATACTGCAGGCTTACCATTACCCGGTGCGGTAGTCAGGATTAAATTTGGCGCCGACAGTTTAGGCACATCCGCCAATCCAGATGGCACATTTGCAATAGATAAAATTAAAACTAAACAGTTTATCTTATCGGCCGCTTTTATCGGCTTCGATACCTTTATTAAACAGTATCAGATCGAAAAGGGTAATAGCTTAAACATTACCGACATCAAACTTAAACCATCGTCGAACACATTAGAGGGCGTAGTGATTTCGGGTGTTCCTCCTGTTAAGGTAACCGAAGATACCGTGAGTTTTAACGCCAGGGCCTTTCCGGTTAGAGATGGTGATGCGGTTGATGAAGTGCTGAAAAAACTACCTGGCATTAAGGTAGATAAAGATGGTAATGTAACCAGTCAGGGTTCGCCAGTAACCAAAATACGGGTAAACGGTAAAGATTTCTTCGGAACAGACGTAGCCACAGCCATCAAAAATCTTCCGGCCGATATTATCAAAAACCTCCAGTTTATCGACGATTATGGCGACCAGGCCAAACTTACAGGCATTAAAACGGGTGAGCCAGAAAAGGTACTAAACCTGACCATTGAAGAAGATAAAAAGAAGGGCTATTTTGCCAGGGCTTCTGCAGGTGTGGGTAACGCCGATCGCTACAACACCAATATTCGGGGAAATAGCATGAAAGGCGAACAGCAGATTTCATTCGATGGCACTTCGGCCAATGCCAATATGCGTGGCGGTGGCGGCGATGGCATTACCACCAGAAATGTTGTCGGTCTTAACTATAAAAATGAGTTTAGTACCAAACTCTCTGCAGATGCGGGATATAATTTCAATAACAATAAAAACAATACCATTAGTTCTACCTATACTCAAAGTGTTTTACAGGATGCGGGGCAAAATCCGTTAAACAGACTTGAAGATGCCCAAAACAACAGTAAGAGCGATAACTATAGCCATTGGTTTGGTGGTAATTTGGAGTATAAAATAGATACCATGAATTACCTTAAAATTTCTCCGAACTTTTCTTACAATACCAATAGTGGCAACAATACGGGTAGTTCACTTATCACTCAGGATACCCTTTTCACCAGAAGAGAAAGCAACAATTTCAGTCATTCGAATAACTTAAATGCCCGCACCAATATATTTTACAACCATAAATTTGCGAAGAAAGGGCGAAACCTGAGCTCCTGGGCTAATCTCAATTATACCAACGGCGAAAATGATGGCAATGTATATAACAAGTATATCAACATTCATGCTAACGTAACCGATTCGGTACTCCAAAACCAGCTGAACAACCAGAATAACCGGAATTTAGGACTTAATGTTGGTGTTTCGTATATGGAACCACTCTGGAAAAAAACCTTTTTAGAAGTAAATTACAACTGGAACCGGTCATCAACAAATAATTCAAGAGATGCTTATGATATAGCTGATGGCAATCAGGTATTTAACACTAACCTAAGCAATATTTACGATTATCAGTTCATCACCAATAAAGTGGGCCTGAATTACCGATATATCGGCGAAAAGTTAAACTATACACTCGGTATCAACGCACAGCCTGCATTGCTTCAGGGACAGAATTTAAGTAATGATGTTCAAACTGTTAACCGTACTTTTAACCTCATCCCATCTGGTCGGTTTTCATATAAATTTTCTAACCAGCAATCATTAGATGTTAATTATTGGGGAAGAAATAATCAACCTGGATTTTTACAACTGCAACCTATATCCGACAATTCGAACCTGCAAAATATTGTTACCGGAAACCCAAATCTTAAACCCGAATTTATCCATAGTCTCAATGCCCATTACAAACAAGCCGACTGGAGTGCGGGGAAAGTGATCATGGCCAATTTTAAATACGAACGCACTAACGACAGGATTGTAACCACTAAACAGCGTGTACCTGGTACCGTTAATCAGCTTACCAGTTACATGAATACCGACGGATACTACACACTTCAGGGCGATTACGACATTAGCAAACCATTATCGGCTGAGCGAAAATTTACCATAGGCTATTCGGGCTCGTGCCAGCTGAACAATAACATTACTTTTACCGATGATAGCCGGATAGAAGCACGCAATATGGCCTGGCGCCAGGAACTCGAATTCAGGGTAGACCTGAAAGATATTGTTAACTTTGAAGTAGAAACCGCTTACTCCCAAAATCTGACCAGGTATTCGAATGATACCTTTACCGATCGCCAATCTAACCGGTTTGAGTGTGGTATAGAAGGTCGTAATTATTTCTTTAAAGATCTTACCCTGGGCTACGATTTCACCAAGCAGATTAATTCAGGTTTTGATAATGGTGCCGTGCGTAATCCAACATTACTTCGTTTATCAATGGAATATAAGTTTATGAAGAATGATATGGCCGCTATCCGTGTAGAAGGATTCGATCTTTTTGATCAGAACTCTGGTATATCGAGAGATGTGTTTGATAACGTCATTGTAGATAGGCAGGTTAACCGGTTGGGAAGGTATTTCATGTTATCACTGATTTATAGGGTACGTAAATTTGGTGGTTAAGATTAGTTTACATTTTTCACGACCAGGATAAATTAAATATCATCTACGCTTATCTTTCTAAATCTGCGGAAAACCTACGCACCAACTACTCCCGCAGATTCACTGATTCCGCAGAGCCAATTACATTTCCCATCTTCCATCTCCACCAACCTATCCTTTTTCTATTCCCGTTTTGGTAGCCACTGGTTTTTTCTTCCGGAAGGTTGGAAAAGTCATCGGGCTTCTGGCCGGGCGCTCATCTCCTAATAACACACCCCATTGTTTAAACGACTCTGTACGATCGAAGACAATTTTGAGTACAGCTACACTAGGCAGCGCGAGGAACATCCCGGAAACACCTGCTATGCTACCACCGATAAATACCCCGAGGATGGCAAATAAAGCATTAATTTTCACTTTAGACCCTACAATGCGTGGCATGAGTATGTTGTTATCTAAAAACTGAACAAATGCAATTACACCTAAAACGGTAATGACAGGCCACAATTCTTGAGATGAAGTAAGTGTTAACAGTACCCCTATTAAGTTACCAATTAAAGCCCCTACATAAGGGATCAGGTTTAAAATGGCAAAAATTACCCCGATTAATAAAGCATGTTTTATACCGATTAACATCAATATCCCACCCAACAAAATGGTCATATAAGTGATCTGGATTAACAGTCCGATTAGGTAGCTTTTAATGATCGATTCGGTTTCATAAATCGCTTCTTTCACTTTTGGATGATCATCGGTTTTAAACCACATAAAAATAAAGCGCAATAAAATGTCTTTATAAAAAAGCATCAGGTAAATATAGATCGGCAATAAACCAATAAATACAAAAATGCCACTTAAGGTTACAGCGGCGCCCCCTGCAAGTGAGGTCCCCATGTTCATCAAATCGTCGCTTTTAGTTTGTATGAAGGCTTTTTGCTGCTTATCGTCGTAGTGGGTAATGCGGCTAATCCAATCGCTCAACGAATTGATATGCTGTGTTACGTTCGCTTTTATCTGCGGAAAATCTTTAACCAAAATGCCAATCTGGTTCGAAAAAAACCAGACAATTAAAGCGACAAAGAGCGCAACCAATAAAATGGATAGCACGATGGACAACGATTCGGGTATTCTTTTTCTTTTTAAAAAGCGATACACCGGTAGTAACATAATACTGATAAAAAAAGCCATCAACATGGGCATGATAATATCTCTTCCAATTACCATCACGGCTACAACGGCCATCAGCCCTAATAATTCTATAGATCGTTTAACGGTCAGGGGTAAATTGTTCGTCATAAAAGCTTATTCTGATTTGAGGTTTATAACACAATTGTTTTCTAAATGTTTTAAGTTACGAAAGTTAGCTGGGAGTTTAAGCTGGCATAGCTTAATCAATTTCAACCATTAATCAGTTTAGCGTTTGGCGTTTGGCAATTAACCGATTAACCAATACTTTAAAAAATTACTTCTCTTACACGATATACCCATAGATTAGCCTTATTTTTGCAGCTTTAATACCGCACATGAATAATCAAGATACCATTATTGCTTTATCTACTCCCCAGGGTTCTGGCGCCATTGGCGTTATCCGTTTATCTGGTCCGGAGGCTATTTCCCTTACCAATACTGTTTTTGCAGGAAAAGATTTAGAAAAGCAGGCTTCGCATACTTTACATTTTGGCCTGGTTAAAGATGGCGATCATATTGTTGATGAAGTGGTGGCAGGTTTATTTGTTGCTCCTAAATCGTATACCAAAGAAAACGTGGTAGAAATTTCCTGCCATGGTTCTAACTATATTATCCAACAGATTATTAACCTGTTAATTGACAAAGGTGCCCGTGCTGCCAAACCCGGCGAATTTACCTTACGTGCTTTTTTAAATGGTGCTTTCGACCTGAGTCAGGCAGAAGCAGTTGCCGATTTAATTGCCTCCAATTCGAAGGCTTCGCATGATGTGGCGATGCAACAGATGCGCGGTGGCTTTGCCAACGAATTAAAAGGATTACGAGAACAATTGATCCATTTCGCTTCGATGATCGAACTTGAACTCGATTTTGCAGAAGAAGATGTAGAGTTTGCCAACCGTGAGCAATTAAAAAACCTGGTGAACAAGATCAATTATGTTTTACAACGCTTAATCTCCTCTTTCGAAATGGGAAACGTGATTAAAAATGGGGTTCCTATTGTAATTGCAGGTAAACCTAATGTGGGTAAATCTACCCTATTGAATGCCCTCCTGAACGAAGAACGCGCTATCGTTTCGGATATTGCCGGAACCACACGCGATACCATTGAAGATGAACTTACCATTGGTGGCATTGTTTTCCGTTTTATTGATACGGCCGGAATCCGCGATACAGCCGATATCATCGAAGCTTTAGGCGTAGAACGTACCTTAGAGAAAATGAAACAGGCCAAACTGATCATTTATATGGCCGATGCCGCTCAAAGTATTTCAGAAATTGAAGAGCAGATTCGGGGTTTAGCGCAATTGGCTATCCCCTATTTAATTTTAGTCAATAAAGCTGATCTTCTTGCTGATGCGCAACGTAAAGCTTTGAAAGCTTTAGATGTTGTTTTTATTTCAGCTAAAGAAAAACAGGGTATCGATGAACTTAAAACCACTTTATTGGAGCAGGTAAACTTGCATCACATTAATACCAGCGAAACCCTGGTAACGAATATCCGCCATGTAGAAGCGTTAAAACAAACCGAACACGCCCTGCAAAGGGTTTTGGCCAATGTAGATAATCCGGTTACCTCTGATTTCCTGGCAATGGATATTAAACAGGCATTGCATTATCTTGGCGAAATTACCGGTACTGTAACGACAGATGATTTGTTGGAGAATATTTTTACGAAGTTTTGTATTGGCAAATAACTCTCTAAAACAACCACTAATTTCGACAACTCAGTTTAAAAATGTATTGACATGAGAAATAGGTGATAGCCGAATAAAGCCAGCTGGTTTCTACCATATTTGCTGCTGATCGGTAAAGGGCATCGGGGCATTTTGTTTTGGCCACAAACTATTATGAGGGGTTTTCCGTTTATTGTTTGATATGAGTACATACACCATCCAGGAACAGTTTAATCAATACTTAGATCTTCTGAACAAAATCCACAATCTCGGTCATGATATCGATGCTTCGATCAATGAGGTGGAAATATCAGATATTGAAGCTAAAAGGAATTCCTTTAAACAACGGCTGCAGATGGTTACTAAAAGCTTGATTTCATCCCTTAAGGAAATGGACGGCAAGTACCCTATCCATAATTACCTTGGCAACCAGACTACATATCTATTTGTTGAAGATAATAAACTGAGATTTGAATATCATTAGACAGCATTTTTAAAAACAGTTGCCAACCTGCCCAGCTGTGGGTTTCAAAAACATGTTTTCCATATATCTGTTTGTTCGGGTTGTAAAGGTTTTCCGCTTTGGTTTCAACCTAAAGCCGGCATTCCGAATAATCTAATAGGGTTTCCGATTCCGTTTTCCTACAACTGCAGCTTCCAAACTATACCAAAGATATTTTCCTTATCTTCACAACACCGGTATGTATCATGTTTTAAATTATGAAAGGTGAAATAGTTTTATATAGAAGAGTGCGCAACTATGTTGGCTGTTCTGTTATGGTAGGTCTTTGTTTGCTTACCGTCTTTATCATGATGATCCTTTTCTATATTGCAGAAGACAAAGAGATGGTACATCAGCTTTTTTATTACGCAGCAGTAATCATATTTACCTTATTGGCCATTCAGGTGATAGCCTATAGGTCTAAGCAAGGAGCAGAAACAATACTTTTAACGGTATCGGCAGATGGGCTCCACTATCATGAGCATGAAACATTTATCCAATGGAGTGCAATAACAGAAATACAGATTATTGACGAACGCTTATCCGTTTCTGTTGATGCCTCGCCAGCCATGGATTTTAAACTCAATTTGTTGGATACAGATCTAAAGGGAGCTTCCAGTGACTTATGCCAGTTGCTTAACCAATATTATTATCCCAAACGTATTTACATCCATGAAACCTTCCCTACTGGCTTATAAATAAATTCAGTGTTTATCCACAACATGATCAAAGTCCCAAGCGCATAATGGCAGGCGACCAAAAGGAATAGATTTTCACGGTTGGAAAAAGGAAGCACCCTGGCAACGCAAAAAACGCTTAGGAAGGGAACTCCGGACCAAAGCCCCACCGCGCGGCCTTTTCCTATATCCCCACTCTGTATCATGAGTGCCCTTAAGCGAAAGTTCTTCCTTCCATACGATCAGCTGCGTAACCGGCTGCTGTAATATTGTATCGGCGGATTGTGTTTTCATTTTTGATTTTCCAAAACAATTCTTTTTAAAGTTTTTCCTGCTTTAACTATTTCTATTGCTTTGTTCATTTCAGCGAATGGCAACACATCCACCTTACTTTCAATAGCGTTCTTTGCTGAAAAGGCTAACATAATTTTCATATTTTTCCGGCTACCGGTGTAACTTCCAAAAATGGTGCGTTGGGCATAGTCATACAGTAAACCGGCGTTAAGGGATAGCTTATTTAAGGGTTGTGCTACCAAACCAAGCTTTCCCTGCGGTTTTAGCATTTTTAAATACAGGTCCAGGTTAAACTCGACATTTAATGTAGAGAGAATGAAATCAAATTCTTTGTCATGATCTGTCAAATTGTTTAGATTCGAGCTATCAATATATGTGGCTCCCAATTGAATAATCATATCCTTTTTTTCAGGAGAATGAGAAAAAGCTGAAACGCTATGTCCCATTTTATGAAGGAACCGGATCGCTAATTGGCCGAGTCCTCCAATTCCCGCCACTGCAACGGCAGAATTCTTTTTCAATTTCGCCCTGACAATTGCCGAGTATACGGTAAGACCTGACGATAACAAAGGAATTGATTTTGCAGCGTCTATTTTTCGCGGAAGCTTGAAGGCAAATCTTTCATCAACAATAATATGTTCTGCCAAACCTCCGTAGCAATCAACGGCAATTACTTTCTGTCTGGCGCAGAATTGCTCATTACCCTCTTTGCAAAACGGACACTCAAAACAAGCCTCCTGCTGATAACCAACTCCGACACGATTTCCAATTTTCAAGTCTTTTACTGCAGAACCTACCTTCTCTATTACACCTATAATCTCATGACCGGGTACAAGTGGAAATTTTGTATCGCCCCAATCATTGTTAATACCCTGGATATCCCCTGTAGCAATACCGCAATGCGTTATTTTTACTAATACCTCACGGCTACTGATTTTCCTTTCATAGAAAAAAGGCTCCGCCTTTCCACCTTGTTCCTTAATTGAATAAGCTTCGATTCTCATAATGATTTGATGTCGTTTGCAACCGGGGTTAGATCCTCATTAAGTTGGTGACCGCCATGAGCCATTTCACGAAAAATTGCCCAGGGAATATTTTGCTTATACAATGTGAAGTGATCAAATGGAACTACCTCATCATCCTTGCATTGATAGAAAAAAGTTGGAATGTGTTTAGGCAGTTTATCAGAAAAGTCTTCCTGTAGTTTAAGAGGCTGCTTCCAGTCTTCATCACCGTTCCAAAATGGTGGTGCGACAAGAAAAACTGCCGCAATATTTTCTTTGATTTTATTTTCAGAAAGATGCTTCAACAACATGGAAGCTCCTAAAGAGTGACCTACTAAAATAATTTCGCCTTTAACAGAAGAAATCTCATTGCCTATTTGCTTTGGCCATCCCGCTCCGAAATATGGTTCTTCATCTGTGAGCATCTTTGGGAAATGTATTTTGTAAACTGTTCCCAAAGCTTTTCGTAAAGAAGCAACTAACTCTACATCTCCTTCATAACCACCTTCACCTGCTCCGTGAATAAATAATACTTGTTTGCTTAGTTGCTTTTTCATCTGAGATTATTTTTGAATTTTATAACGAAGTTGAATAGTGTTTGTATTTAATTTTGTAACTTCTAATAGACTTAATTTTAAATCAAGGTCTTTATTTTAAAGAATAGTAAACCACTTCCAAAAAGCACTGGTTCTACTACAAAATAAATATCATCAACAAGTTCGGCATTTAAAAAATAACTTATTGTCATTTCACCTCCAATAATTACGGCTTCGGTATGTCCCTTTTTTTCAAGCATTTCTACTATTTCAGCAGCATCCCTTTTTGTAAAAACTACTGTGGGATTATTAGATTTTGTTTGTTCGTGGTTTGTCAATGTTGTCTGACGAGATAGATGCGGCCGAATTCAGGAAGATTAAACATGATGCCAGTGAACAGATCAGACTGAAGCTAAGCTGAACACGGTTGTTGAACAAAGTTCGAACCTTTTAAACATAAAACCAATAGCAGAAAAAGCCATTTCGAACCTGGAAATGCTGAATAGGTGGTTTGATGATTCGAGTATCGTAGGACAAAGGGGCCAAGCGCAGTCTTTAATAAAAAAACCAATTTGTGGACGAATTAATCGAACTCGGCCGTTTTTCAAAAATTCTTTCAAATGGATAAAATCCCATATTGATTTCTTACTTTAACCAATAGGTATGAACCTCGTCCTATCAAAAACCAGTCAGCACGTAGCTGACTGGTTTACTGCCATTTTTTAACGACAAGCTATTTCAGGACAAGACCAAAGCAAGCAACATTCTTACTTGCTTGCTCTTTTAGTTAATTCTTCAACATTTTTAACCAGAAGGCTAAATTCTTCTTTATCATATAATCTGGTCAAAAACCTGATGTAACCATCCCTGTCGATAACTACGTTACGCGTTACGCCCGCTTTTTTATCGGCAAATTTCTGGAAGATTTTAGCGCCAGGATCTAAAGCCAATGGATAAGTGATATTCATGTCTTTATGAAATTTCTGTACTACCTCTAATGGTTCATCCCGATCAACACCGATCAATATCACATCTTTATCTTTATAGGCCTGCCAGATGTCCTTTTCTAAATAGGGCATTTCTTCTCTGCATACTTTACACCATGCGGCAGTGAACTGTAGAATGACGATTTTTCCTTTTAATTCTTTTAACGTGGTTTTCTTTCCGTCATGCAGAACAAGTTCAAAATCATCAGGGGCTTTATCCCCTACTTTTACCAGATAGCCTCTGCTATCGGCATTTGGGTTTTCGAATTTTGGTTGTTGTGCAAATCCACTTAGTGTAAGCAAAACTGCGGCTAAAGTTAATAGTTTAATTTTCATGATATTTAGTTTCTAAAGGGTGATAATATTGTTGTTATTTTTCAGCGGCTTTCCAGCCTTCATCAAGTGCGGTGGCTACTTCACCATATTTTCCTTTTTCGCCGAAATAGGCATTTCCTCCGAAAGTATAAACGGGTTGTTTTACCAGATCGAGCTGGAGTTGTGGCAAAGGATATTCAGTTGGCGTACCGCCTACGAGTAAATTGTTCCTGCGCATAAACGTAAATGGTAGAAATGCACCACCAGCGCCATCTATTTCAATGGCATATTCATAATGCAATTGCTTTCTCAAATCAGCCTGGTTTGCAGCAACATCAGGAAGCGTTCCTACGGCTTTTCTTGCAGCGGCCGGATCATTTAGTATTGCAGCTGCGCCAGCGTAATCCTTCAGCCAAAATTTAGATTCAGCCTTTAGTAACCTGATCTCTTCAGCCAGGAAATAAGGATTAACTGCACCTGGTGAGTTTAGCGTGTTGGCTGTATTATACCATCTTTTTCGGTACCAATTGGTAAAAAGCCCACGTCCACGCGATTCGATAAATATTCCAAAACTTGTGGTGTATCCAAAATAACTATCGAAACGTTTATCGTTGCTGTTAATGTTGGGTAATATTCCGGTTAAAGGGTAAAATTTAGGGGTATTTCCGGTTTTGTCGGCCAAATAGGCAATTTTAAGATCTGGTGGTAACCAACCAGAACCATCTGAGTTACGCTGTAACAAATTGGTCAATAACTGATTGTAATAGCCCCCTGTTACGGTGGTGATCACAAAATCGGTGGTAAATCCTTTTTCGGCGTAAGCCAATACTTTATTCCATTGTGCATCGCCAATTTTTTCTGCTTCGGTCTTATCACGGGCTTCAGAAGATAAAATCCTTGCAGCCATCGAATTGGCCAGTTTAATAAAGTCGGCTTTACTGAATGTTTTTCCGCTGAGGAAGTCGAATTTAAACTGTGCATTCGCTTCGGCCAGTGCTATAGATTTGTCAATCAGCTTGATTCCGTTCGCAATTAAGGCCTTGTAAGAATCCGGAAAATCTTTGGTGCTTAAGTTCACATCATCGACAATAATGCCACGGTCGAAAATAACACCAAGATACCCTTGTGCTATTCCTTTGGCATAATAGGCCGCTATAAGACAATCCTGTGTTCTATCTGTGCCTTGTGTATCGTAGATCTTTTTACCCTGTTTTTCAATAATATCCAGTGCCAGGGTGGCATCTAAATTGGCCTGGTAAAAGCTATTGTAAAAAGTATTCCAGGTTATTGCGCCACGGTAAGAAGTATTATTATTAAGCCTTAGACGTGGTTCGTTCGCAAAATCCCACCATGAAGAATTTCCATTGGTATTTGTGGTCTGGTCGGCCAAAAGACTAAAATGTGTACCCGAGGCACTTGTAGAAGTACTAAACACAGTTTGAACACTACTTGTTGTGAGCTTAAGCCCGAGATCTTTAATCTGATCGATGGCTTCCTGATTGGTTAACGTTGTTGGATTATCGAAATCTGTTTTTTTGCAGGCGCTAAGGCTTAAAGCAATAAGTGATATGTAGAATATATTTTTCATTTTCTGTTCGTTAAAAGTTTAGCGTAAGTTTTGCGCTGTAAATGCGATAGGTTGGATAATCGTAAAAATCCTGATTGCCTTCTGGCGTTACTCCGGTAAAGGATGTCCAGGTGTATAGGTTACGGCCAACCAACGCAAGTCTGGCATTACTTAATACCCGGTTTATCCCAATAGCTTTTAGGGGCAGTTTATAGCTTAACGAAACTTCTCTTAGCGACACGTAGCTGCTGTTCTGTAACCAGTAATCGGTGGTTTGCTGGGCATTAAAAACTGCTGTGGTAAAAGCAAGCGGCAAACCTGCCTGTGCTGCCTGATCAGAAAATGGAGAACGGTATTGATAGGTAAGGTATTGTTGGGTTTCATTATATTTCTGGCCACCTTTTTTCCAATCCAACACGGTATATAGCGATAAAGGACCGATATTGAAGGTATTAGAAAAACCGACAATAAAATCGGGCTGTGCATCTCCAATAATTTTCGAATTACCAGTAGCTGCATTTTGGTACAACAAAGGCGTTTCAGCTGCAGTACCTTGCTGACTTTTCAAAACCACAAAACCCAATTGATTAATGGCAAAATCGCTCAGTTTGTAAATCCCACCTGCTGCATTGGTAACCAGCCCCTGTGCATTGGTTTCCAACTGATCCAATCCTGTTAGCACACTATAACCATAAAAGGCAAATGGACTTGCTCCTGGTGCTTTTCTAAAATCGCCATCTGTAAACTCTGGTACGTCGCCCAATGAGGTTATTTTACTTCTAATCCTGCTAAAAGTTATTCCGGTATTCCAGGTAAAGGCATTTTTGGTAATCACATTGCCATTAATTTCGAGTTCCAGCGAGTTCGACTTTACAGCACCTAAATTCCCATAAATCCTTGCCGAACCTGTAGTTGGTGGAAAAGCTGGTACCAGGATAAAATCGTTTATACTTTTCGAAAAAGCATAATTGGCCTGAATATTAATACGTTTAAACAACTGCGCATCAATCCCAAATTCGAGTTCGGAGGTGATGGCTCTTTTCAGATTTGTATTTTCACGCTGATTGTAACTTACCCCGCCCGAACTCGACAGTGAAACCTGGCTATCCTTAGCACCAAATGGAGGCAAACTTCCGGCCTTACCGTAGGCTACCCTCAATTTTAATTCGTTGATGATGCCTAGTTTTACATCTTCTGTTAACCGATATGCCGTAGACACCCTTGGGAAAAATGCTGTTCCAACATCAGCACCAAATCTCGAACTGTTATCCAGGCGGCCCAGTACATCCACGAAAATCTTTTCTTTCCATGCGGCTTTTAGGTTTAAAAAGTAACCGTAGTTAACCGTTTGCTCCCAGGTAGAGCCAATGCTTCTGCTATCGGCTGATGCCGCAGCCAAACTTTTAACCGGAGCACTCAGGTTATAACCTGAAGCAGATAAGGATGTGATCCTATTTTCTTCATATACGGCTTTTAAAGTGGCTCCGAAATCGAAATCGTTAAATTTGTTATTGTAGTTTAATTGAGCCTGACCATTTTTAGAAGTGGTTTTTGAAGTGCTTTCGCCATAGTAACCGTTGTTCCTTGTAATATCTGCAGAAATAGTCTGAAAACCAATCGGATAATAATCCGTTTCATTGTAGTTTTCGTTCTGTATTGAAGTGTACACCTCTGCATTTAATTTATCGGTAAACTGGTATTTCACTTTTATACCGGCAAGCAAATTATCACTGTTGTTTTCATATTCACGGTAACTCAGCTGATAAAAAGGATTATTTACATTGAAATTCTGAATATCAAAACCATAAGGTTTAAAAGCATATTTCCCTGAAGCATCGCGTTCCTGCAGATTGATAAAAGGTTCGTAAAGTGAAGTAGCATATAACAATGAACCACTACCACTTGATGATATCGAAGATGAGGGCGTTTTGTTGTTAAAGTATTGCAGGCTTAGGTTTATCTCTAAATTTTTATCCGGTTTATAGCCAAAATTAAACAAGGCAGTTTGTCTTTTATCAGCACCCACAGGCTCTGCAACCCCACCTTTATATTGGTTTTGAAAAGAGGCATACAAAGTATATTTATCTCCTGCAGTTGATGCGGAAACAAAATTTGTAAAATATGGATTGTTATTTAACATATTCGTCACATTATCGTATACATTTTGATATGGGTGAAGATTAAGCGAATAACCGTTAGCTTGTACATCGATGGTCCTTGCATTGCCATTAAGCACAAACGAGCCATCGGAATTGACCTTAAAATGGTGGAACTGTGAGGTCGGGGGTGTATTTTGCACATTGCTTAAGCCAAATTCATTATCGACAATAATATTTACCTTTCCGGTACCTTTTCCTTTTTTGGTGAGCACCTGGATAATTCCGCCCTCACCCCTGGTACCATAAAGGGCTGAAGCAGCAGCACCTTTAACCACTTCAATCGATTCTATATCCTGCGGATTTAAGTCGGACAGATTTAATGCTGTTACAAACCCATCTACCACCAAAAGCGGTGCAATATTGCCCGATACCGATTTAGCGCCACGCAGATAAACCGTAGCCCCCGAATTACCAGAAGATTGGCTGATCTGGATCCCTGCAACTTTTCCTCTTAAAGTTTGAGAGGCATCTGTTGCCGGAACAGTATTAATCTGATCGTTATTCACTTTTGTTAGCGCAAAGGTTAGTTTTTTACGACTGGTACCTTCTGCAACGCCCGTAACGACCACATCGGATAAAAGATGGACATCTTCTTTCAATTCCACATTAATTTCCGATCGGTTATTAATAGCTATCACCTGTTCTAAATAACCCTGAAAATGGATGGTGATACTATCCGCTTTTTGAGATAGGTTTAAGCTAAATTCTCCTTTACCATTGGTACTGGTGCCAACTTTGGTGCCTTTTAACTTTATGGTAGCACCTATAAGTGGCTGCTTATCTTTACTGTCGGTAATCTTACCGCGAATGGTATTTTGGGCAAAAGCCTGCAAACTGCTAAGCAAAACAAAGCAGACTATTAACTGGGTAAAAAATAGTTTCATGTTTAGGGATTATAATTAAGGATGACTGGTTTGGTTGAGAAATTGTGTGAGTTTTAAGATTGAGGTTGTTAACACGAGAATTTGTTCCTGTACTTCTTTTGCATGATACTGCTCAATGGCTTCTCTCACACCGGGAAGTGTTTTAACGCCATAACCGGTATACAAACCAGGTGCATAAATGCTGTGTTTGTACCATGGCCTGCCAGGCAAACCTGTTGAAAGAAGCAATTGTTTTTCTGCCTGAAAAAGTAAGGTATTCAGTTGGTCAGTTTTAGTATCCGAAGCGAGTGCAGCGATTACGGTCTGATTAAGTTTTGATGATGCAGTTTTTAAACTATCTACTGCGAAGTTTAGTGCTTTAAAATCAAATTCAGGCAATTCAACCTGTACAGGAGGATTTTTCAAGTTTTCTTTGGGATCATTGGCGAACTGATAAGCACCACTTGAAATGAGTTTATTCTGGCTTTGGGCGCCTTCTTTAAGCTGTTTTGCCAAAGCGTTTACTTCGGTAACGTAAGTAGCTATTTTAGCCTGAAGATTAGAAAAATTAAATGGAAGTACATCTGCATTGGCTAAACGCAACACTGCTCTTCCGGCCGTTTGAGATAAAGCCAATCCATAATCAAAACCGGGATCTTTAAACTTTACAAAATTATCATAAGTATCGAAATTGGTATGGTACTCTCCTCCTTCATCCTCACCACCAAAACCAAGACTTAAAGTAGGTATGCCGAGGTGCTGCAAAAATGCCGAATAATCTGATCCTGTGCCGAGCGCTCCCAGATCAAGTGTTTGGGTATCTTGTATTTTCTTACGTTCGGAAAGCGAGGCTGTAGAAATAGCTTTATTAGCTTTCCACCGTTCGAAAATGTTCGTATTTACCTGAGGATCTTTTACATCTTTTGAAATTTCTGAAACAAAATTTTCTAAGGCATGCGAGCCGCCCGCTTCTAAAAAGCCACGGCCATTACCATCCGAATTGATGTATGCAACCGCTTTACTGTTTAACTCGGCCGCATGGTCTTCTACCCATTCTGTTGAGCCTAAAAGGGATTGTTCTTCTCCATCCCAGGCGATATAAACAAGTGTACGTTTAGGTTTTATACCTGCCTTAGCCAATTTCCCAATAGATTTTGCTTCTTCTAATAAAGACGCTAAACCACTTACCGGATCTGCAGCGCCATTTACCCAGGCATCGTGGTGGTTCCCACGAATGATCCATTGGTTTTTAAATTTACTTCCTTCTAATTTAGCTACAACATTGTATGCCTGCACAATATCCCAGTTAAAAGCCAGATTTAAACGAACCAAGGTACTTCCATCTCCAATGTGATAGGTAACAGGCAGGCCACCGCTCCAATCGACAGGTACCACCTGACCTTTAAGTGCAGCAAGCAATGGCAAAGCATCGTGATAGCTGATGGGCTGAACCGGAATTTTAAGAATCGTTTTGGCATCTGCTCTCTCCAACCTTTTGGCATCCTGAGTAGAACCGATTCCGGGCGTTAACGGATCACCGGGATAAATTACCATATCCATTACCGATCCCCGTTGAACAGCAAATTCTGGCTTATAAGCGCCTAGCGGATATACATCTCCTTTTACAAAGCCGTCATCTTTTGGGTCTGAATAAATGATACAGCCCACTGCACCATGTTCGTAGGCTATTTTAGGTTTAGTGCCTCGCCACGATCGGCCATATTTTGCAATAACAATCTTGCCTTTTACGCTGATGCCTAAACGCTCCAACTTTTCATAATCAGCTGGCAGACCATAATTTACAAAAACAAGGCCTGCACTTACATCGCCATCGGCACTCCAGGCATTGTAAGGGGGCAATTGCCCTTGCTGTGCGGTTGCTAAATCTTCCTTAACAGCCTTTTCTTGGAGCGAGGCACTGTATTTGTTGCCCCCTAAAAGTTCTACCGAACGGGATTTAGGTGTTGGAAATAAAACATAATAAGTCTCTATTTTTGCATCCCAGCCATAGCTTTTAAACTTTTCCAGTACAGATTCTGCTACCGTTTTACTGCCCCTAGAGCCCAGGTGATGGGGATGGGCAGAAAGCTCTTTTATGGTAGACCCTATATTTCCTTTATTAAGCCCGGCATCAAATTTCTGTTCAATATCACGTTGTATCGGAATATTTTGTATTTTAAATCCACTCAGTTTCTCCTGCGCCACTAAAGGAAGCCAGAGCAATTGAATAGCCGTGAAAAAGGTAAAAGTTTTTTTCATTTTCTGATTTTTTTAGGAATTCTTTTACCAGAAAAACTTTGAGCGACCTCAAAATAATTAGCATGCGGATGCATAACCAACTTATCTTCTCCACCCCTGGGCAGAAAGGAATTAGCACCTTTTACAAGTGTATAGGTTGCTCAGACGTCTTAGGGCCTTTCCCTCGGTCTCTCTGGATAAGTATTATATAATGATGCAAAAATAATAAAATAATCTACTAATCCTATAGATTATATATTATTTATTAAAATGGATATAATTTGGTAACTGCAGAAGCCTGCGAAGCAAAAACCAACGATAAATTAAGTAAAAATATTACACCTTTATTTTAATGGACCTGGCCTGACTTTTTTAAACAGTAGGCACAGCTAATTACGCTGTACAGCTTATTCATATCTTTCCAAACGTTATTGATACTATCTTTACAGGCAGTTCTTTAGTATTTTACATGGTGTGGCTTAATAACTCCTAAGATTTTATAATATTTGTGAAATCAACATTATAGCAACTGTCTTGTGAAAATCGCAAAATATTACCTGGCCGCTATATTCGCTTATGCGACCTGGGGCTTTTTTAGTTTAGTTTTAAAACCTTTAAGCGGATATTCTTCGGTGGATATTTTATTTTACCGCATTTTTAGCTGCGCTATATTGATGGTATTAATTACCGCGTTGTTTAAACGTAGCGAATTAGTTAAAACCTTTTCTAATATTAAGGCCCTGCCTTCGAAGCAAAGACGAAATATGCTTTTGCTGAATGTAGGCGGAAGTGTATTCTTAAATATCAACTGGTTCTCGTTTATTTACGTGCTTAATCATGTAAGTATTAAGGCTACCTCGCTTGCCTATCTGGTTTGCCCCATCATTACTACATTGCTTGCTTACTGGCTTTTGCATGAAAAGCTTAACAAAATACAATGGACGGCCGTTGGGTTAAGTATAATGGGCTGCCTGATGCTATCGTATGCCAATATTATGGACATGGTTTACGGCATTGTTATTGGGTTTACTTACGCCGCTTACCTGGTAAGCCAGCGTAAAATTGTTGGATTTGATAAGTTCATCCTTCTTACTTTTCACATTTCGCTTGCCGCACTGATGCTGCTGCCCTTTTACCCTGCCTACAGCGGACCTGTACCTACAGAGACACTATTTTGGTTACTAATAGAAGTTATAGCAGTTGGTTTTACAGTGATCCCGTTGTTTTTGAATTTGTATGCCTTAAAGGGGTTAAGCTCGTCAACAGTGGGTATGTTGCTTAATATTAATCCAATTATTGGATTTGCGATAGCAGCTATGGTATTCCATGAACCCATTACTCCATTACAAATGGCGGCATACAGTATCATTTTCATATCGGTTGTCGTTTTCAATGTGCATTACCTTTTAAAGAAAAAGTAAAGGCATCTGCCTGGTGGGTTTTAAAATTAGTAATAAAAAAGATTTAGCAGCTATTGAAATGTAACAAAAACAGATAAACTTATTGCAAATAAATCTTAATGGTCCTCAGTCCAAATTGCGGAATAGGCAGATTAACGGCAGTGATGCCATTTTGCTTTTTAAGCAGCTTTAAAGTTTGTGATTTTGTATGGTTAAGCTCGACAAGTTCAGCCTTTTTTATGGGTATATTAAAATTTAAATTAAGATTGTTTGATACAGCATTGGCATTAAATACACGGAACAACAAAGCACCATCTTCCATAGTAAGGGAGGAGATTTCGTAACCAGGTTCAGCGATCTGGAGCAGCGAAAATGAAGGCTTTTGCTCTTTATTATTTGTCACAACCTGCAAAGGTTCGTTCCATGTAATACTTTGGCTCCAAACCTCTGCCTTATCCCACTTATTTCGATGTGGAAAAAGTGCATAATGATATTGCGAAGCACCTTTTATGTCATAATTCCGTCCCCATAAACCCACCCCTGAATATTGAAGTGTTAAGCCTAAAATACCAGTTTCATTATGCGCATAACTTGTGGTATGATCGTTTAACAAAGCCATTCCATAGTGATCATCGTGATCGCTTACATCCACCCAATTCACAAGGACATTGTTCTTGATACTGTCCCAGGTATTAAAATAGGTATTTTTCAACCTGCTTTCCATTACATCGAATGCCGCGTTTTTATACACTTTTTGAGCTGCAATATTCAATGGAAAAACAGCCTGCAATTTTAAACTGTCGTTATAAAATGCTTTTTTAAGATCATTCGCCTTCCATCCGCTTTTTTGTGCATAGTCCTGTCCTATCCCCGCATTGTTTTGCCAGTTTACAGTTGTTTGTACATCTATCCTGCTATCGTATTTTTTAAGCGTAATGTATTGTGTAAATGCATGGTTACTGATTTTTCCTTCGATTTTTAATCTGGTCATCAATAGGCCGTCTTCCACAACAGTTATTTTTGCTACCTGATCTTTTGAAGAATAAAAAGTACTGTCCTGATAGAAATAGCCCCTCATTTCATTAAATGATCGTTTGCTTTTTTGATCTACAAATTGTTTATTGCATAATTTTTTGGCAATCAGACTTTCAATAATCCCGCCTTTGGCTGCATTAAATGCGATTTCGTAATCCTCATTATTGAAAGTGTACAGATTTCCTTTTACTGAAATGTGGGTAATAGGTTTAGCAATTTTAGTCTTGGAAGGTTTTATGCTATAATGAACATCACCTAATGCCGGAGCCAATGCTTCGAACAATAAAAAGCGGTTGCCATTTTCGGTAATAAGCTGGGTGTTAACTTTTTTATGGTCTTGCCCTATCACTATTGGATTTGTCAATCTTTGATCTAACTGGATTTTGGCAATTTCTTTGCGCGCATAAGCTTGCGAATTGTAAACCCTTACATTAAATCCATTGGGATTTTCGGATGCATTTTTATCCGCAATATTCAAAATGCTGTCGCAAAGGTGGTTCGATTGATCCGTCCAATATGTGACTGCATCGGCCCAGCTCCATCTTTTTTCTTTGTTAACAATATTATAAGGCACAATCCACGAGTCGTGGTGCTGAGCAAGTAAGAGGTTTTGCCAGGCAGCGTCGAATTTTCCACCAATCAGTTTGCTTTTATTGGCCACTGCATTTATAGCATCAATTTTTTCGGCAATAGTGATCTTATTTTCAGCAATCCTGGTATTTTGAGCAATTTTCTGTAAAACCTGCGCACCCCATACTAAACTCACCTGAACATCTTCCTGATTAAAATTCCAGGTTTTAAGATCAGTCTTATCTGCGGTATTCTCCATATAATCTCTCCAGGTTTTATAGGTAAAATCTTTAGGTTTACCCAACCAGGGACCGTTTTCCCAACCCGCATCCTGTAAACACATGCCAATGGGGTTTTGAATCCCGTAACGGTAGGCCGCAGAAATATATGCTTCAGAATTGTTCCAGGCCTGGGTTTGCCAAGTCGAATTTTGGAGTAGTGCTTCTGTTTCGTAACGCGGAACGGTAAGCAATACCGAACCATCAGATCCTTTCCATTTGATCAGTTCGCCACCAAAAGCACGCGTATAACCGCCCCAACAGGTATTTGGATTTTTTAATGAGGCATAACGATAGCCGAATGATTTTAGGATTTGAGGCAGTGCACTCGTAAAACAAGGTTCTTCGGAAGAATAGGTATAAAATTCGGCTTCTGGAAAATGTGCTTTTATTGTCTTGATCCCTATTTCAAACTGCCTGATTACAGATTCGCCCTGGATGTTAAAAAGATAACTCTGCCCGTAAGACGGATTAACAAATTCCACCCTGCCCTTTACCGATTGGTCTTTAACGAATGTTTTAAAACGGTTATAATTCGTCAAGTCGTTTTTTTGTACCACATCCCAGGTAACAGGTTCAATTTCTAAATTAATTTTCCAAAAACTGTTCTCTTCCAGTTTATCGGCAATAAAACCGGTATAACCTACCGGATAATGCCCCCAGAAACCTCCATGATAACCATCAATAAAAAACTTATTTTGTGCATCAGCATGCAACATTAAAAGTGTTAGCATCATGAGGGCAAATATTGGCTTAATGGGTCGCATATTTGTTGAGTAGGAAAAGATGATATTGGTTAGAAAATGTTGAAAATAAAGCTAAATCAATTTAGCAACTTATTCAAAAAAAATTAGGTCTCTATTTCCAGTTGATCTGGAGTAAACTTGCTAAAAGTCTGCTCTGCAAGAACTTCTTCTTCAATCAGGTTACACAGTGTTTTCACATCGGCTACAGTGTTGCCCGTAAGTTCCTGATAACGTTTGGTAAACCACCTGGTCGACAGATTTTTTAGTTTTCTAATTGGATATAGTTCTTATTAAAAGAGATAATCACTTTTTTATACTGACGTAAAATATCTTGTCCAATATTTCCAAAATTGGCTTTACCATATGTGCTGTAATTATTTTTGTCTATTTTAAGTTTTGGCAATAGAATAGTTTGATCTCCTATATTCAGATTGACGTTTTTTATTTCTAGTACTTCGTTTATTACTTCGTGGCCTCCAGCCCCTGAGCTTTTATCAATAAAAGTGTTGGATTTAGTTTTTATATCACTTTCAAATAAATCGTAAAAGGATTTATAAAATAGTGATTCCTGCGCACCGCTATCAAAATTAAAAGGCAGTGTTTTGTTTTTATAAGTAAGCATTAAAATAGGTCTTAACTGGTCTACAAACAAATTTCTTTCTCTTTTCTTTTTCTGGTTTCGCCTTGAAAAACTAATGCTTTCTTTTTCGATTATTATCGTCCCCAGATCTTTTGCGACTGGAAATCCAATAATACCATTTATTACATAAGTGCCATTGGCAAAAGTAAAAGCGCTATCGGGATAGATGAGAAAAGGAGTATTATATACAGTAAGCGCACCAATATTCAGTAAGGGCATAATACCAATGGATACCTTATTGCTAATACCCGTAAAACTCATAATCTCAATGTTGTTGTCAGGCATAATGAGTATTCCCATTTTTTTTCCCATACTTTCAGTAATGCAACTTATTCCAGCGCCAGTATCAAACACGAAATTTGTATCCACATTATTTGCACTTACATTGCAGGTAATCAAACCTGCTTTATCTTTTTTTGTTGTAAGCGTAATTGTTGTATAATTCTTAATTTGCTGGGGTGGTTGGTCTTGCAAAGCTTCCCAAATGCGTTGGCTGTTTATTTCATCTCCCAATGCTACACTATCGAATTGCGATTTAAAGGTTGTGGTTAAAACTTTTGAGGTTTGAAACGCATTTTTGTAATTAAATAATTTTATCCAGTTGTCATTTCTTAATCTCCAATATTCAAAACTGTGCCTTGCTTTTTTATCCGATACCCTGTTTAAATACTGATTTGATAAAATTGGATTATTGCAGACGTTGGCGAATGCACCTTTGTATAGATAATAAGAAGAATCGCTTTTATGCCTGCTACATAATTTATCCATTTCGAGGTATTGATGACTATCATATAAGTTTTTAAGACTGTCGCAAATGTTTATTTGTGCATAACCGTTATAATTGATTACAACCAATATTAAAACAAAAAGGTTCTTTATAGCCATATATTAAGTATGCTTTGTTATATATAGGTGATGTAACTTTAGTAGGTGAAGGAGTTTTGGATTTGGATGTCAAATAAATCCACGACTACCATAAAATGCCAAAAAAACCATCATTTTACTATAAGTCGTTAATTGGAAAATGGATTAATTCGTTGCTACCTGGTTCATCGCTTATGAAATATTCGCTATCATTTTTTGAAGCGTTGATATTGTGGTTTGGTAATCTGAGTCCGAGATATCCATAGCCGCTTTTTTTCTAAACGCCAGTTGAGTCGAAAAGCAAGATTTGTATAATTCCTTCCATCAACTGTCAAAGTCAGCATATCAGTATTATTAACCTCCAATTGTTTTCTGTTGATGAATTTTGTTAAAATGGCTCCTACTAATTGATCGTCAGCAATTGGGTCCATTAATTCAATAATTTCACTGATTAAAATTTCTGGTTTCTCGTAGATAGAATTCAAAACTTGCCATTCCATTCTATTCAAGCCATGTTTAGATTGAATTCCATCTATTCCTTTTGTCAAACAGCTATCTGCAAGTTTTAGGTAATATCCGATTGGTAATTGTTTCTGGTTCATTTTAGATGTTAAATTCAAAACTCAATAGTCGCATACAGTTTGGCATTCGGCCTCAGGCGTATATTAAAAACACCATATTGGCTGCTCGTTATTTGTTTTACTAGGTAAATTTATTTTCCAGTTTACATAAAATATCTGTTAATTGATCTGGCTTTTCTTTCATCACATTATGTATAGAATGAATGGTTTCGACATGCCAACCTTTCGATTTCTTTAATTTTTCATATTGTTTTAAAAATGGTGTTTCATCCCATCCACTGAGATAAATAAACGCTCGGTTATGAATTTTTTTATAATCGCCCTTTAAGTGCAGATTTTGCATAAATGTTGCCAAAGGATGGGGTCTTCTTCGCCTATCCTTTCCTGGTGGATTGCCGACTGTGATGCCGTTTTCGCCTGCTCCCTTTACAAAAAGGTTTCGGTAAGCATCGCTTGTAAGATTCCAGCAGCTATCACCATTCTTAGGAACATATGCATCAATATAGACAAGTCCATAAATTTTTTCTGGTATCTTATCGGCAACTCCGGTAATTACCATCCCTGCATAACTATGTCCACATAATATTATATCAGTAATATTATTCTGGTTCAAAAAATCAACCACAAATTGAATGTGAGTTTCTAGATTTATTAGTTGACTTTCTTTGTATTGCTTTGATTCAAGGCCTGGTAATGTTATTGCAATACATTTCTTTCCCAAAAGCTTCAGTCTTTTTATAATTGGGTCATAAACCCACGCACCGTGCCAGGCACCAGGAAGAAAAATGTATGTCTTCTGTATGACTTTCATTTTGAATGTTTATTATCTTAGAAATATTTAGAATCAGAGGGTTTTATGATCAGAGGCATTTACCATTTTACAATGACCGCTAATTGCTATTTTGATTGGCGAATCTAAAGTTAATCTGTGCGCCTACTCTGTCATATAGTGTCCAATTTCAATGAAGAGATTGTCAAAATAAAAATAGAACCCAAAACTATTACGGATTTTGCTAGGTTCATGTTCAAGGTGTATTCCATCTTCTTTTAGTTGTTTATATAAGTTGTTTACCTCGTCTTTCGAATTAAGTATAAAGCCAAAATGAAAGTTTTGTGGATAGGTCGAAACGCCATTTTTATTAAAAGTTTCAGACATTAGTGTAAAAATAAATCCATTACTGTCATTAAGTACTACAAGAAGATTATCTCCTTTTACATCTATACATTTAAAATTGAAATGTTTTTCAAAAAACGATCTGGCTGTTGATACGTTGGGAACTGTTAAGTTCAGATGATTTAAATTCATTGCTATTTATTTTATTAATTTAATTTTTTGTTCCCAATTTTTTTGTAGCTGAATAGCCAATGATTCCCTTTTTCGGCAAGTAGGTCAACAAAAATTCTAATCATTAATTTTCGCATCTTTTGTTGAAATGCATTCTTCAATTACGTTGTCGCTTCCTCGTTTTATTCCTTCCAATACTATTTTTTCGATTCTTGGTCTTCTTTTTTTCCAAAAGTTTCAAATGCCCGTGCTAATGATTTTTCAGCCGAATTAGCTTTACCAAAAAGCATTACTTCTTCTAGTCCCATTAAACATGAGTTCCGCATCTGTAACGCCAGGCATAACCAAAAAATCCGATTTACGTAAATGAAAGTCATATTTTCGTTTGGGCATTGTTTATGGTGCGTAGTATAAAAAACTTCATCACGCTCACTTTTCATTCAACTTACTTGTTATGTCCTGCATGATTTCAATACAACTAGTCATATATTTTTCTATTATTTGCACCTCTTCATCATTGAAATTTTCCATTAATGCAGTCATTCTTGTTTGTATTTCATCAAACACACCACCAGATAACGCCATAATGTTTGGCACATTTGGAACGACAATTATTTTTCGCCGATCGGCTGGATCAAATTCCCTTTTTACCAACCTCTTTTTTTCGAAACGATCAACAAGCCCTGTAACAGCTCCCGTTGAAAGCCCGGTTAGATTTGCCATTTCACCTGCTGTCATCGTTCCCTTTTGAATAATATACCCTAAATACTTATGATCAGTACCCGACAATCCGGCCTTTCTTGCAATGGCTTCATGCATTTGGATTGTAGTGTCAGAATTAAGCCGCCCTAAAGTGGCGATATTAGAATGTTGTTTTTTATCTTTCATACCTAAATAAGTTACCACAAAAGTATCTTACTAACAAAGATAAATTGATTTTAATATATTCCAAATTAATTTCATCTTTTTTTGGGGAAGTGTTTTCAAGGAGTTGCTGCCTTTGGACGTTTCTCTATGTTGACCACTACTTTTCACCAGCTTTACTGAAGCGTTAATTAATTTGAAGAAAATAGTTCATCGAACCATACAGATTAACGAGTGAAGAAAATTAGTTAATAGACTATTCCAGGGGCCTAAAAGTCTTGTCGACCTGCAGCAAGGAAGGATAAAATGAGTACCAATATAACAGTGGAGCAAATCTGCACACACTGCGGCATGACATTTTTTTTCCTTTTAGCCAAGCAATTTTTTATGATGGCTTGACTCCCTATGCCGAACGGATCTGATTGTACGCAATCGATAACGGGAACGTTTGCACAAATATTTAGACACAAAAAAGCTGTTTAAACGGATGCAAAATGTAACTTAATATATACAACTAACCAAATATTAACTTACAGCAAACTTTCTGTCCTGCTCTAAAATTCTAACCGTACAAAACAGACCAAAAATGAAAAACAAAAATTTACGCCATTTATTAATGGCGATTACCATTTCTATCCTGATTTTCGGCTGTGAAAAATCAGCTCGGCTGACTATCCAACCTGAAAATACAGGACTTTCAATCAATCAGCCAGCTTCTAACCTGGCAACTACAGAAGCTATATGTTCTGCCAAAGGCTGGGCAGCCCAAAACGGCGGTACCACGGGCGGCGGAGAGGCCAGTGCCACAGTAGTCACAAATTATGCCGCACTCAAGTCTGCGATAGAAAACACAGGGATCAAGGTGATCCAGGTAAACGGCACCATTACAGTTCCATCCGGAGGAAGGATTTCCTTTCAGGACCAGACCGGAAAAACACTTTTCGGTTCTTCAGGTGCAAAGATCGTTTCGGCAGACCAGACCAAGGCCGGCTCGGGCATCATGTATATAAAAAGATGTAAAAATATCATCATCAGGAACCTGATCTTTGAAGGCCCTGGCGCTTACGATGTTGATGGTTGGGACAATGTCACTTTAGACGCCTCCACCAATGTCTGGGTCGACCACTGCGAATTCAGGGACGGGGTTGATGGTAATTTTGATATCAAGGCTGCCTCTGATTTTATTACCGCTTCATACTGTAAATTCACTTACCTGAAAGCGCCCAGGGCAGGTGGCCCGGGTGGATCTGACGACCACCGGTTTTCTAACCTGATCGGATCAGGTGATGATGTTACTTCCGACAGGGGACGCTTTCGGATCACTTTTGTACGCTGCTGGTGGGCCCAGGGCTGTGTTGCCAGGATGCCAAGGGTAAGGTTTGGCAGTGTGCACATCGTAAACAACTATTTTAACAGCACAGCAAGTAAAAACGGCATACAGGCTGGCCTGGAATCAAATCTTTTGGTAGAGTCAAATGTGTTTGAGAATGTTAAGATCCCTATTGATCTCATGAGCAACAACGCTACTGCTGTCCAGGTCAAAAACAATATTTTTACATCCGTGACAGGAAATACTGCCGGTAACGGCGTAACAGCCTTTACCCCGCCCTATAGCCTAAGCGTTCTCAGTGCTTCATCTGTAAAAGCCAATGTTACGGCTTCCAATGGCGCTGGGGCTACACTTTCTGGCAATTCCTGTACTACTTTATAGTACAATGGCAATAATATAAATAACAAGGCAGGATTTGATAGTAGAGCATATGCAAGTGGTTAATTTAAGTTGATCAATATCCTGAAACAGTGCCATCAGAACAGTGGCAAAAATGTTTACCAATAGGATGACTGATCAGGGCTGGATCATGAAAGATCCAGCCTTGTTAACCATATTTTATGATTGGCAAACCGCTGTCCGGTGCGTACTGGAAACATTATCGATGGTAATCACCTACCCTATAGCTTCTTGTTCTGCACTGGTATTCATTGTCTATACCCGTCCTTCAACAGGAATACATGAACATTGGTTACAGGGACAAGAAAGCCAGTTTCAGGAA
The DNA here is from genome assembly GCF_030816015.1 of Pedobacter sp. W3I1. Lineage (NCBI taxonomy): Bacteria > Pseudomonadati > Bacteroidota > Sphingobacteriia > Sphingobacteriales > Sphingobacteriaceae > Pedobacter > Pedobacter sp. W3I1. The sequence continues at coordinate 2,858,014 of NZ_JAUSXN010000001.1, read as the reverse complement.
TCCCTAATCCTCCTTTTGAAGTTTAGAATGATCAGAACGACACCACCGAGAAAGGATGTTTTCTTCATTCAACCGTAGGCGTTCTCTGGCAATGCCACCAAATATCATACTTGCAAGTAGGACCGTTCCAATAGGAAGGACCTCGTTTCAGTTTGAGGCAGGCTTGTCATACCATAATTCCAAAAGATTTGGGGATTGCTGTGCACTTGTGCCGAAAACTGTAAGTATCAAAACACATGACAATAAAGTTCTTTATAAACATTTGGTCTTAATTTATATTTGGTTAATTCCGCAGCATATTATTGATACCCGGGATTCTGTTTAAATTCGTCCTTATTGGATACCGCATCAATCTGGGTCCGCGGAATTGGACGTACCAGATGAAAGTCCTGAATGGCGGTAGCCACATTAGGATTATTGGCCTTTACCCTTTCAATTAATTTTCCTGTCCTTTTCAGATCGAACCAACGGAGCTGTTCACCGGCAAATTCTCTGGCACGTTCATCCAGTATCAGATCAAAGCTTACCTGATCGGCAGTGACCTGCATGTCAGCGATTTTACCCGGTTTAGCTGCCCTGGTACGGACTACGTTTAAATAAGTTGCAGCCTGTGCAGGGTTCCCCAGACTGAATTCTGCTTCAGCAGCAATCAAATAAAGTTCTGAAAAACGGATCACAAATGCATCCCTTGCACTCTGGGCTTCATTGGCACTACTCCGTGTCGGATCATCAAATTTATTGAGCGAAACATAATGGAGCTGATCCTTTACAGTTCCATTGGCATTGTAAATGGCATTTCTATCAAATGTTTTATACAGCTTTCCCACCGGGGCATAAACTTTTTTCGTAGCAAAAACCGCAGTATCGCCAATCGCCATGCCAGCGGGCCTGGAAGTGCTGTTGGCATACCAGACCGTTTTATAGGATCCTTCGTACCGGGAGTCGTTGTCGGAATAAAGATCAAGTAAAAATCTTGTCGGCATATACCTGTTAAAGGGCCTGCCGTTGGCAATATCCCTGACCATCCCGGGTTGATCATCGTATTTCATGGCAAACAGAAGATGGGCATTGCTGCTTCCCCTACTGTGTCCGAGTGGGTTTAAAATGGGGTCTGCCAAATCGTTAAGGGAAAGGTTTACCGAATAGTTTATGGCATAAACTATTTCCTTGTTCTTCAGGTTCGACATTTTCCACAGATCAGCATAATTTGGAAGCAGGGTAAATCCATATCCTCCGTTGATCACCGCTAAGGCCATTGCCCTTGCTTCTGTATATTTCTTCTGAGTAAGGTACATTCTGGCCAAAAATGCCTGTGCAGCAGGCTTGGTAACCCTTCCATAGTCAGCAGTTGTGACCGGAAGACGCTCTATTGCAAAAAGAAGATCTTCAATGATCTGTTTGTTAAACGTCTCCACAGGTGTCTTATTCGCTGTAGTGATTACCCCTTGCGTTTCGTTGAGCGAGAAATGTACTCCACCCCAGGTCTCCACGATGTGCCAGTAATAGAATGCCCGGAGAAACCTCAGTTCGGCCTCTCTAAGGGGTCGGGCAGTAGCAGACAAACCTGCACCTGAGATCCTGTTGATTCCGGCGTTGCACAGGTTTACTGCTGCATACAACTGTTGCCATTCGGTTGTAATGGCTGAATTGGTGCCCTGCAGGTTAATATATTGGGTCAGATCTGTTGTTGCATCACCGGCTCCGCTCATCCAAAGGTCTGTTCCCATTTCCGACATGCTGAATCCTTCTTCTTTACCATACCACCATCTTTGATAGGAATATGCCGCATTTACCAATGTTTCGAATCCTTCGGGCGTGGTGAACACACTTTCTGCGGTAATTCCGGAGGGATTATATTCTTCTAATGATTTTTGGCAGGATACTGTTAAGGTTAACAGGCCCATGGCAAGTAATACCTTATAAATATATTTTTTCATCATAATATTTTCTTTTTGATTTTCTAGAAAGTTGCGTTCAGTCCGAAAGTATAAAGTTTGGTCATGGGTGCATTTTCTGACCCGCCACGTTCAGGATCATACTCTTTGAGCACACTTGATCTGGTATAGGTAAAGGGGTTTCTTGCTGTTGCATATAAACGGACACTTTTGATAAAGCTCTTTTGAATAACCTCTTTCGGGATGGTATAGCCAAGGGTAATATTGCGCAACCTGATATAGGAACCGTCAACATAGCCCAATGAGCTTGAATAAAGTGTGGATGCGAAGGAGATATTTTTATTCGGCCTCGGATAGTCATTGCTTGGGTTTTCAGGGGTCCAGTAATTGATTGCTGTAGTGCTGTTCCCCACCCCCTGGGTATCATACCTTCTTAGAAAATCCGGATAGATCGTCTGTCCAATCCTGGCAAAAACATAAACATTCAGGTCCCAGGATTTATAGGTAAATGTATTTTCCAGTCCGCCACTCCATTTAGGCCGGTTGGTCCCTATGATCTTTCGGTCATTGGTGGCATCTATTTTACCGTCGTTGTTTAAGTCAGCTACGTGTATATCACCAGGCTTCTGGCCAAACTTTGCAGCCTCTGCCTCCTCGCCGGTTTGCCATATACCGATTTTCTGATAGTCATAGTATGCCTGAACAGGTGAACCTACGAACCACGAGTTCAGCACATCAGACTGGGCTCCTCCTGCCAGTTCGGTTATTTCCTCCACATTTCTGCTGAAGGTCAGGTTTGTGGTCCAATGAAAATCCTTTCCTTCGAAATTCCTCGAAGAGATAAAGATCTCGAGTCCCTTGTTTCTTGTTTTTGCAATGTTCTGGGTTACCGTTGTCACCCCATCTGTTGGCGGAAGGCTTCTGTTAAGTAATAGATCATAGGTTTTAGAATCATAATAGTCTATGGTTGCGGTAATCCGGTTTTTAAACAATCCTATTTCAATACCAAAATCGCTCGTCTTGGTCTTTTCCCAGGTCAGGTCAATGTTTCCGATCCTGGGCGAATAGGCATAGGCGGGAACAGCGGTTTCATCAAAACCGAAAGCGATCCTGGACAGGCTGCTCTGGGTTGAATAAGCATTGATGTTATCACTCCCGGCTATCCCGTAACTATACTTTAGTTTCAGGTCACTGATCACTTTATTATCCTTAAGGAATTTTTCATCACTCACTCTCCAGGCAACGGCAGCCGAGGGAAAAAATGCCCAATGGTTTGCCTCTGCCAATTTCGAGGAGCCATCGGTACGTCCTGTGGCGGTTAACAGATATTTCCCTTTATAAGAATAGTTGATCCTTCCGGCATACGATATCAGGTTGCTCATATTGTAGGCGGTGGTTACAGCCTGGTTCTGGGAGTTGCCAAGTCCGTAAAAAAGCTGCGACCTGAGCAGTTGGTTTTCACCCGATGCGGCAATATTATCAGATCTATTGAACAGTAAACTGTTTATTCCCGTTAGGGTAAATGAATGGTCCTTGATTTCCTTGTTATAGGTAACAAAATTCTCGATATTGATCAGGTGACTGTTGGATGCCGAGTAGGTCGCTTTTGGTACTGAACCATTACGATCTATCGAATAGCGGTCAGCAAAGGTACCGGTCCTGTCCGTGTTTAGGTTAGCTCCAAGATTTGACCTGATAACAAGGCCTTTTAATGGCTTAAGCTCCATATAGGCCGACAGGAGTGTCCTGTTGATAATAGATTTACTGGAATACACATCAGGTTGCTCATCGGCAAGCGGATTTACTGAGGTGCCCGAAAGGGGATAAATGATCAGGTTGCCCTGCTGATCGAAAGCGTCCCCAAGCGGTGATATTTTGTTTGCCTGGTTCAGTGGGTCCCTGCGGTTGTTGATTTCATAATGGGTAAACTGGGCCTGCATCCCTGTAGTAAAGTACTTCCCGATATTCTGATCCAGATTGAGGCGCGCGGAATAACGATTTGAGCGGTCGTTTTTAAGCAGTCCTTTTTCATCAAGATAATCAAGTGAAAAATATGCCTTTGTCTTTTCTGTTCCTGCCCTTACCCCTATCTGATAATCCTGCTGGCTTCCGTCGTGGAGCAAAAGATCCTGATAGTTGGTATACTGGTTATTCTGAATGGCAGCATATTCTGCCGAGTTAAAGATTTTGATATCATCTGCAGGGCTCGCCCAGTTACCGGTAGTCCGATAAGCCTGACGACGCTGTTCAACGAACTGTTGACCATCCATGATACTTGGATAACGTGCTACCTGTGATATTCCGTAATAGGAGTTTAACGAAACCACGGCCTGTCCGGATACACCCTTTTTAGTGGTCACAATAATAACGCCGTTTGCACCACGCGAACCGTATATTGCTGTTGATGAGGCATCTTTTAAGATTTCCATAGAAGCGATATCATTTGCATTCAGATCCTGAAGACTGCCATACTGCACGCCATCCACAATAATCAGCGGACCATTGCCTGCTGAGATGGACCGTGTTCCCCTGATATTGATGTTCACCCCTGATGAAGCAGACCCGCTGCTACGGGTAATGTCTACACCGGGCACCTTTCCCTGAATGGATTCAAGCGGATTGGCTGAAGGCACCTTGGCGATATCTTCCCCTTTCACCGATACCACAGACCCCGTAAGGTCTCGCTTCTTTACCGTTCCGTAGCCAATCACTACAACATCGTTAAGTGTAGTCTCATCCGGGGCCATTTTCAAAGTAATCTGGCTCTGGTTGCCCACCGTTATTTCCCTGGTCAGGTAACCTACATAGTTAAAAACAAGTATAGCGGTATTCCCTGGTACATTGATAGCGAACTTTCCGTTACCATCAGAACTCGTACCTTGCGTAGTGCCTTTTACCAGGATACTTACCCCTATGAGGGTTTCACCAGTTTTAGAATCTGAGATCTGACCGGTAATTACCCGGGTCTGCCCCCAGGACAAGACGCTGAGCAGGCAAAACATTGCCATTGATAGATAGAATTTGATCATAATATTTGGTTAGGTTATTATTTAATAAGCACATGGTTACCTAATACATATGTGCGGTTTAATTATCGGTATTGGTCTAGAGGTCAATTCAAATCAAGCCCCTCACATGGGAAAAATCCTTTTTATTTTGACCGGGTCAATCTGATTATCCGTTCCGGCTACAGCCGGAACGAATCAAACACTAAAACAATCTTACGAATTTTTAATCCGGATAATGTCTTCTTAAGGATTTATTTGTGCAATCGTTTGCATTAATTCCTGAACCTATATCCTTCATGCGTTTTACCATTAAAGTATTTGAATGAGGGTACACGTAGATTATCAGAATAAGATGTAAGAGTATACGAACAGGACTTCCATCCAGACGTTGCCAGATATGCATGACTGGGAGACAACTCACCACTCGGATGGTTATGTGCCAATTGTCTTTAGATGACCGTAATTTCTGTTTCGAAAAGTAATCTGAGAATTTAAGTTAAAACCTATCTGCAAAGTATTTTATTTTACATTTTCCCTTTTACACCGCATACGCTTTCAAAATGTCATATGCAAAGCGTAGAATTGTTCCGAAAACAACAATCAGAAAAAATACCCGTACAAATTTATTTCCTTTAAGCAAGGCCAGTTTTGTGCCGAAGAAAGCACCGGTTAGATTAAACAGCGCCATTGGGATGGCGTACTGAAACAGGATATGCCCCGTAGAGCTGAAATAGATAATGGCCGCCAGATTAGTCGCCATGTTTACAATTTTGGCATGCGCGCTGGCACCAATAAAATCGAAGCCCAATACCGCAATGAAAACCAAAATGAGGAAAGAACCTGTGCCCGGACCGATTAAACCATCATAAAAACCGATCAATATCCCAAATAAAGCAGCCATTAAAACCTGTTGTTTAAGGGAATGGTCTTTCTCTTGGTGGATACCAAATTGTTTGTTAAAGTAGGTGTAAAGTGCAACTAAAATCAGCACAACGAGGATCACAGGTTTAATGACCGAATTATCGATCCTGCTCACCAAAAACGCACCCAGCAATGCCGCTAAAAACGCAGTAAGTACACAGGCCGCAAGTACCTTGTAATTAAAACGAACCTGTTTCGAATATTTGAAAGCGGCTAGCGTTGTACCTGCCATTGATGGGATTTTGGTAGTGCCTAAAAGCGTGGCTACAGGATAATGGGGCAAAATAAGTAAAATGGCGGGAGTTTGTAATAAACCACCGCCACCTACAATAGCATCTATAAATCCGGCCGCAAAAGCCACTAAGCAGAGTAAAATCAGTTCGTACATCATGAGCCAAGATTTTTAGGATGATAGGATTTCAAGATCATATCTGCATCTTACATTTTCCATCATCCATCTTACATCTAACCTCTTCCATCATCCATCTCACCTCTTCCATCTTACATTCTTTCCGGAGAGGTAATCCCTAAAATCAACATCCCGGCATGAATGATATCGGCCGTTTTTTTGCTCAGGTTTAAACGGAACTGTTTCACTTCACCCTCTTCGGTTTTTACAATTGGCGGTACCTCATGGTAAAATTTGTTGAACAGTTTAGCCAGTTCATATAAATAGTTGGCCAAACTTGCCGGACTATAAGCCTTAGCGGCAATAGCAATCTCTGCAGGATATTTAGCCAACTGAAGAATCATTTCTAATTCCACGTCGCTAATTCCGCCAAACTCCAAACCCCCAACGCTAAACTTATACTCAGATTTACTTAACAGCGACTTAATCCTTGCATGTGTATATTGAATAAACGGACCTGTATTCCCCTGGAAATCGATACTTTCTGCAGGATTGAACAATAAACGTTTCTTAGGCTCCACCTTTAAAAGGAAATATTTCAAGGCACCTAAACCTATATTTTTATACAGCTCTTCTTTATCCTCTTCACTAAAATCGTTGGTTTTACCCAGTTCTTCCGTTTTCTCGCGGGCGGTGCTTACCATGCTTTCAATCAACTCGTCAGCATCTACAACAGTTCCCTCGCGGCTTTTCATTTTACCATTTGGCAAATCGACCATTCCGTAGGATAAATGGTATAAACCTTTTGCCCAGCTTTTGCCTAGTTTTTCTAAAATCAAGAATAATACCTTGAAATGGTAATCCTGCTCATTCCCTACCACATAAATCGACTCATTCATATTGAAATCATCGTGTTTCATTTCGGCAGTACCTAAATCCTGTGTAATGTACACCGAAGTTCCATCAGCACGCAAAACCAGTTTCTGGTCTAAACCATCGGCAGTCAAATCGATCCATACCGAACCATCTTCCTTTTTAAAGAAAACACCTTTGGCCAAACCTTCATCAACGGTGCCTTTTCCTAACAGATAAGTATTACTTTCGTAGTAGAATTTATCAAAATCAACCCCCAGGTTTTTATAAGTTACATTAAAACCAGCGTAAACCCACTCGTTCATGGTTTTCCAAAGTGAAACCACTTCCTCATCTCCTTGCTCCCATTTCAAAAGCATTTGTTGCGCCTCCTTAATCAACGGTGCATTTTTCTTGGCTTCTTCTTCGGTTTGTCCTTCCGCTTTTAAAGTATCAATCTCTTTTTTGTATTCTTTATCAAAAATGACATAGTATTTCCCAACCAGGTGATCGCCCTTTAAGCCTGTACTTTCTGGTGTTTCGCCATTGCCCCACTTTTGCCAGGCCAGCATCGATTTACAGATGTGGATGCCACGATCGTTAACCAGGTTTACCTTTACCACATCATAACCATAAGCTTTAAGCAGTTCGGAAACCGAGTAACCCAACAGGTTATTACGCACATGTCCCAGGTGAAGCGGTTTATTGGTATTTGGCGATGAATATTCGACCATTACCTTTTTTCCGTTCGGTGCATACACTCCAAAATCGGGCGATAAAATTTCTTCGTTAAACTGTTTCAAGAAATAACTTTCGGCAATGCTTAAATTTAAAAAGCCTTTAACCACATTAAATTTGGTGATATCGGTTACGTTAGCAACCAAATATTCGCCAATTTCAGTGGCCGTTTGCTCTGGCGATTTCTTCGAAATTTTGGTAACCGGAAAAACAACTATCGTTGCCTGTCCTTCAAATTCTTTACGGGTTTCTTGTATGTTGATTACACCTTCGGCTACTTCTTCCTTATAAAGTTCAAGAATGGCTTTCTGTGTTTCGGCAATAATAAAATTCATGCGCCAAAAATAGAGAAAAAAGTCCGAAGTCAGGAGTCCGAAGTCCGAAGATTTTTTATCTTAAATTTCAATTTTAACTGTTTTTAAAGCGTTTGAAAAGCTACTTTAGTGCCAGTCGGTCCCAATAGTCCTTCTTTCCGCTATAGTCCCGATTGAAGGAATCGGGAGCTGCCGCTTCAATAAGGTTTAGGGATGTTGGTTCTGTGCAGAAAAAAGTCCGAAGACAGGAGACCGGGGTCTGAGGCCTAATAAATCTTCCGACCTCTGACTTTCCGACCTCCGACTTTTAAAGGGTTTGGAAAGGTAATGTAGTGCCAGTCGGCTCCGATAGTCCTTCTTTCCGCTATAGTCCCGATTGAAGAAATCGGGAGCTGCCGCTACAATAAGGTTTAGGGATGTTGGTTCTGTGCAGAAAAAAGTCCGAAGACAGGAGACCGGGGTCTGAGGCCTAATAAATCTTCTGATCCCGGACTTTCGGACGCTCAAAAATTCCAATAGTTTAGAGAGGTCGGTTCCTTGCAATAAATAAACCCTTCTAAGTATCAGTCTATCTCAAATCTCACCTCTCAATTCTCATATCTAAATTTTTCTAATAGATTTGCAATAACTAACTTTTTTATGATTGAGCAGAACCCTAATTTTAAAGTGAACGTAAACACCGAAATCGGCAGGTTGCGTAAATTATTAATCCATAGTCCTGATAGTGGATTAGGCAAAGTAGTACCCTCTAAGGCACAAGATTGGCTTTTCGAAGATATTGTACATTTAGATACCATCCGTAAAGGCGAATACGATTATTATATTAAACTGTTGATGTATTTTCTTGATCCTGAAAAAATTAAAGGAAAACTCGCCGAAATAGATTCAGAAGCGTCCAACCGTAATTTTTATAAACCCAACCACCCCGATTTCCATAATTCTACATCCGTAATTGAGATTCAGAACCTGTTAAGTGAAATGCTGGAGAACGAATCTATCCGTAAAAAACTGGTAGCGGCTGTTTGTGCCATCGAAGGCTGTACCTATAAAGTACAGTTAGAATTAACCAATACCGATCCGAAACAATTGGCAGAGATTTTTATCTCTGGAACATTGGCCAACGATACGATGATTTTTGCGCCAATCCCCAATTTAATTTTCACCAGGGATGTGGGTACCACCATTAACAACCATATCCTGTTAAACAAACCGGCAAAAAAAGCCCGTGTGCGCGAAACACTTTTAATGCGTTATATTTTCTTTAACCACCCTTTGTTCGAAGAATATCGCAACAACATTCTGGAGATTCCGGATGTGACCATGCATTTTTTACGCCCAGGCGATGAACCTGCTTTCAGCACCACTTTAGAAGGTGGCGACGTGATGATGGTGAGCCCCAACCACGTATTAATTGGCTGTAGTGAACGGACATCAGAACATGGTGCCAACGAAGCGATTAAGTTATTGTTCGATCAGAATGTGGTAGAAAAAGTTACGGTGGTAAAAATACCGAGCAAACGTGATTATATGCACCTGGACACTGTTTTTACACAGGTTAAACGCAATACCTGGGTAATTTTAAATTCCATTGCCCATTCGCCTAAATATAATCCTTACGAACCGATTAACTTTTTAAAAGAGCCCGAAAAATTGGAGGCGACCACTGCCATTCAGTTTACAAAAGCCAATCCACAAGAGCCGAAACATTTCGAACATGTAGAAGCTTTGTTAAACGATATTAGTCAGAACGATTTAAAAAGTACCGAACCTACCAAAATCATCTACAGCGGAAACAACCAGTTCCCTTACGATTCGAGAGAGCAATGGACCGATTCCTGCAACCTTTTAGCCATTAAAGAAGGGGTTGTTTTAGGTTACGATAGAAACGATAAAACGGTTGAAGCCTTTAAAGCTGCTGGCTTTGATGTGGTGGATGTTAAAGACCTGATCCAGGATTTAGAAAGTGGCAAAGTAAATGCTGAAACCATAACCGATACTTTGATTTTAATGCCTTCGGCAGAACTATCTCGTGCCCGTGGCGGTTTCCATTGTATGAGTTTACCGGTATTAAGGGACAATTTGTAATTAGCGACCCGTCATCCTGAATTTATTTCAGGATCTCCGTATTCAGATCTTGAAATAAATTCAGGATGACGCATAAGAAAAATAAAAATGCAAACAACCAATCATATTTTAATGATCCGCCCCGTTGATTTTAAATTCAACGAGCAAACAGCGGGAAATAATAAGTTTCAAATTGCAACAACCGAAACCAATGTACAAACAGCGGCCTTAAAAGAGTTCGATGCCTTTGTTGATTTACTCCGGCAAAACAATGTTGATGTAACGGTAGTAGACGATACTTTACAGCCTGAAACGCCTGATTCTATTTTTCCGAACAACTGGGTTTCCTTCCACGAAGATGGCTCAGTATATCTTTATCCAATGTTTTCTGAAAACCGCAGGTTAGAACGCAGGAAGGAAATATTGGAGGATTTAAAAGAAAAATTCGAAGTTAACCACATCAGCGATTTGAGCTTTTATGAACATCAACATGCATTTTTAGAGGGCACTGGAAGCATGGTTTTAGACCGTACCAATAAAATTGCTTACACCTGTCTGAGTGTGCGCACTGATGAAGAAGTGCTGAATAATTTTTGCATGCTTACCGGATATAAACCAGTGGCATTCCAGGCGGTTGATGGATCTAATTTCCCGATTTACCATACCAATGTAATGATGTGCATCGGCGACCGTTTTGCTGTAATCTGCCTGGATTCGATTAAAGATCCAGAAGAAAAATTAAAGGTTACCATTAGCTTAAAAGGCAGTGGAAAAGAAATCATCGAAATCAGCCTGGAGCAGATGAACAAATTTGCAGGCAACATGCTGCAAGTTAGCAATGCCGATAACAAGAGCTTGTTGGTAATGTCTGAACAGGCATACCTATCCCTAACTGCTGAGCAGATTGCTGCATTACAACAATATAGCAAGATTATTTATGCTCCGCTTTACACCATCGAAAAAAATGGTGGAGGCAGCGCAAGATGCATGCTGGCTGAGATACATTTGCCAAGTAAATCGTAGCTATAAAAGATTAACTGGTGAGCCAACAATCATGGGAATGAGTTATTAATGAAATGTTGTAAAAATCAGTCGTCATTTCGACTGGAGCGCAGTCCCGAACCTTCGGGAGAGAAATCTTTGAACTCTATTTATTAGATAGTTTAAAGATTTCTCCACTAAGGTCGAAATGACGATTTATCTTAACCTGTCATTCCTAAAATAATATAATAATTACCTCACTCGCTCGCCATGGTTCGTGTCTCCACGAACCATTGTATTTTTTGCCACGGAATCCCGGATAGCACGGAAAACCCAGGATAGATGCACTCGCTATTAAACCTTCATTAGCAGCACCAGCCTAACTTAAATAAACCTGATCGTAACGAACACGAGCGCAACGAGTAAAGTGGAGAGCAGGGCTAACCCAAACCAATAAAAACAGGAACCTGCTTTCCAAATGATCAGCAAGCATTTATTTCTTTTTCAAACGCCGTGGTTCGTGTCTCCACGAACCATTGTATTTCTTGCCACCCAATCTAGGAGAGCACAGAAAACCCATTCGACAGATGCACTCGCTATTAAACCTTCAATAGCAGCACCTTCCCAACTTAAATAAACCTGATCGGAACGAATACGAGTGCAACGAGTAAAGTGGAGAGCAGGACTAATCCAAACCGATAAAAACAGATGATCGGCAAGCATTTATTTCTTTTTCTATCAAACAAAACTTCTAAAAGATTTCTCCTCTAAAGGAATTCCTTTGGAACAGTACGGTCGAAATGACGATCCGCGTGATTCCGATTAGTTTTATTACTTTCGCCAAAAATCCAGTATCAATATGTCTTTAACACAAGAATTACAAACCCGTTCAGGTAATAAATGCGAATTATGCACCGCTGAAACCCATTTATCGGTGTACGAAGTACCGCCAACCAGCAATGCCAATAGCGATAACAGCATTTTAGTTTGTAAAACCTGCTTAGACCAGATTGAAAAAACGGAACAGCTTGCCCCTAGCCACTGGAAAATATTAACTGAAACCATGTGGTCGGAATTTGCCCCCGTACAGGTTGTTGCGTGGAGAATGTTGAGCAGGTTAAGAAATGAAGTCTGGGCAGCAGATAGTCTGGATATTTTATACCTTGAAGATGAAACGTTAGAATGGGCTAAAAAAACCGGCGACCATGAGCAAGATGGTACGGTAGAATTTCATCAGGACAGCAATGGCACGCGCTTATTTGAAGGCGATACCGTGGTTTTGGTTAAAACTTTAGATGTTAAAGGCTCAACTTTGAGCGCTAAATTGGGTACTGTAGTTAAAAACATCCGGTTAGTTCATGATAACATCGAACAAATTGAAGGTAAGGTTGAAGGACAGACTATTGTAATTCTAACCAAATACCTCCGCAAAGGATAAGATTCTATTTGGCCCCAGAGCCTGTATTATATTTGTGATTCCATTCAAACTTGTCACATTGAGCTTCCCAAATAAATCGGTACAAGTAGTCGAACGCTTTACTGGGGCATTTAAACAGGTCTTTCGACAGTATTATATTTGTGATTCCATTCAAACTTGTCACATTGAGCTTCCCAAATAAATCGGTACAAGTAGTCGAACGCTTTACTGGGGCATTTAAACAGGTCCTTCGACAGGCTATCATTGACAGAATCCGTTAGTGTGGTCGTCATTCTCGCGCAGGCGGGAATCTTAAAGCGCTTGCATTAAGATTATCTGCGATGAGCACTTCGTGGTTCCCAATTGAGTTACCAATGACAGATTCTAAAATTGGCGTCATCTCGACCGAAGCAAATGCGGAGTGGAGAGATCTTTGGACTATGTTAAAAGATCTCTCCACGGCGGTCGAGATGACGATTTATCTTACCTGTCACCCAACTCCTTTGTTTTTTGCTAAAAAACTGACCTCTGGGAATGACAAAAGCCCGAGGGTAATCATTCCTTAAAACCATGCCATTAATATTGATTTTATGCGATAAATTAACCCTCAGGATGACAATTTTATATTTATGATACAGCCTCATAAATATCAATCAATTAATGAATTAACTATAATTGATTAGCCGCTCGCTATTAAACCTTAAATAGATGCACCGACCTACATCAATAAACCTGATCGGAACGAACACGAGTGCAACGAGTAAAGTGGAGAGCAAGACCAACCCCAACCTATAAAAATAGGAACTTGCTTTCCAAATCCTTAACCCCACCTCTATTACTAATTGTTTTACAGATAGTTAACAAAATAGCCAGGCCAATTTTTTGCTAAAAACAATTTCTACTGGTTTTTTGTCGCTAGGCTAAGCGTTTCCTTACAGTAAAAATATTTTCAATACCGTTTAATTCTCGATTTAAAATTACACTTTTGCAAAAATTATTTAAAAGTAAATGCAGAGTTACTCAGAATTTCTTGATCTAAGTGTTGGTTTCCCGCAAGAGGGTTTCGATGTTATAGATGATGAATTATATTTTCAGGATTTAAACCTGATGGAAATGATTGAAACTTACGGTACTCCCCTACGTTTCACGTATTTACCCATGGTAAGTAAGAAGATTCAGCAGGCGAAGATTCTTTTCCAAACCGCTATTTTAAAGAACAATTATCGTGGCGATTACAAATATTGCTACTGTACAAAAAGCTCGCATTTTAAGCATATTGTAGAAGAAGCTTTAAAAAATAACATCCACCTGGAAACTTCTTCGGCTTTTGATATGCCGATGGTTGACGCTTTAGAGAAAAAAGGGGTATTAACGAAAGATACTACCATTATCTGTAACGGCTTTAAAACCTACCAGTACAAACAATATATCATTGATATGTTGCACGATGGTTATACCAATATTATCCCTGTTTTAGACAATAAAGAGGAATTTAACCTTTTTGATGATGAAGTAGATATCGATACCCCCTGTAATTTAGGTATCCGTATTGCTGCTGAAGAGCAGCCAGATTCGCAGTTCTATACTTCACGTTTAGGCGTACGTATGGAAGATATTATCGATTTTTACAACAACAAAATCGTTCATAATCCTAATTTCAGAGTTAAATTATTACACTTTTTCATTAACTCGGGTATTACCGATTCGCCATACTACTGGAACGAGTTAGAGAAATATGTAACGCTGTATTGCAAGTTCAAAAAAATCAATCCTGATTTGGACACCCTTGATATTGGTGGTGGTATGCCATTTAAAGATTCGTTGGTGTTTGATTTCGATTACGAATACATGGTAAACGAAATTGTAAAAAGGATTAAAGAAATCTGTGCCATCCACGAGGTAATGGAACCAGATATTATTACTGAATTTGGGAAATATACAGTTGCCGAGGCTTCCGGAATTCTATATAAAGTATTGGGCCGTAAACAACAGAACGACCGTGAGCGTTGGTTAATGTTAGATGGTTCTTTCATTACCAATTTACCTGATGTTTGGGCATTGAACCAAAAATATATCCTGTTACCAGTTAATAATTGGGACGCTGAATATGAACGGGTAAACTTAGGTGGCATTACCTGCGACGGGCAGGACTATTACAACCAGGAAGCACATATGAACAGTGTATTTATGCCGAAAACGCGTAAAGTACAATACTTAGGTTTCTTCCATACGGGTGCCTACCAGGAGGTATTGAGCGGTTATGGTGGCATTCACCACTGTTTATTGCCAAGCCCTAAACATGTATTAATTCGCAGAAACCGCGATGAAAGTTTCAATTTTGAGGTTTTTGGAGAGGAACAGAACAGTAAGCAAGTATTGAAGATTCTGGGTTACTAGGTCAGTTTGCAGTTGCAAGTTTTCAGTTTGGAGATATGAAAAACATAAACTTTCCACAATAAGCCAAAGCAAAGAACAAGTTTCTTATTTTTACAATATTAAATACCTTAGTTAAATTAACTAGGGTATTTTTTTGCCTTAAACCTTTTACCTTACACCTAAAACCTTCAACAAATGCAATTCGGTAAAGTAGACGATCCTTCGATTATAGATTTCACCCTTCCTGCTGATGCTCCTGAAACAGCGGCAATTTTAGCAGCAAATAAACCTAAACAATCTTTCCAGGCTTACGTGGGTTGTGCCAAATGGAATAAGGCTGATTTAAAGGGCTTTTATCCAAAAGGAACAAAAGACGAACTGACTTATTATTCCACTCAATTTAATTCAATTGAGTTAAATGCTACTTTCTACGGCATGCCTACCCGCGAACAGGTAATCACCTGGACGCAAAAAACACCTGCAGATTTTAAGTTTTTTCCAAAACTGACCAATACCATCAGTCACTTTAAAAGGTTAATCAACGTTAAAGAACCTGTAGAGCAGTATTGCGATGCCATCAGTAATTTTGAAGATAAACTGGGCATGGCTTTCCTTCAATTACACGATAATTTTAAACCTAAAGATTTCGAAAGGTTAAAAATAGTAATCAATGAGTTTCCAAAAGTAATTCCTTTGGGTGTTGAAGTGAGAAATGGCGAATGGTTCTCAAATCCAGCCATTGCCAATGAGTTTGCGCAATTGTTTCAGGAAAATGGTGTGGCGAATATTATTGTAGATACAGCGGGAAGAAGAGACATGCTGCACATGCGTTTAACCTCACCTACGGCCTTTGTGCGTTTTGTTGGCGCCAATGATGATGAAATTGATAAAAGACGCTTAGACGATTGGATTGAAAGAATTGTGAGCTGGAAAGAACAGGGATTACAAAACCTGTATTTCTTTGTCCATCAAAATGTAGAGCTTTCCTCTCCGCTATTTTCTGCTTATTTTACAGAGAAACTGAATAAAGCTGTTGGGACTGGTTTAAAAATTCCGGTTATGGCCAATCAGGCTTCCCCAAGTTTATTTTAGTTTTTTTACGGTACGTCATTCTCGCGCATGCGGGAATCTTAATGCTTTGACATGGGACTTAAGATTATCTTCGATGAGCGCTTAGGGGTTCCCAATAAAGTTACCAATGACAGATTCTAAAATTGGTCGTCATTTCGACTGGAGCAAAGCGGAATGGAGAAATCTTTTAACATAGTTCAAAGATTTCTCCACTGCGGTCGAAATGACGATCCATCTCCTACTGTTGGTCGAGATTTGCAATCTCGTCTGAATGAGTTGTGGATTTTCAATCCACTTAAAGAATTCGAAAGTCGCGATTACAAATCCCGACCAACAATATTTACTTTCTCTTATAAATCGTCTCCGTAGCTTTTGCTTCTTCCCCTTCCGGCGAAACGTTATATGCGGTTAATATAATTTCATCTGCATTGATAATTTCCAGTGTTGTTCTCCAGCCCCAAAGCTGTTCGCCATATTCCGGACTACCATATTCACCAACAACTGAAAAGCCATTTGACGTAGCTTCACCACTCGAAAGCATGATTTGTGTCCCCATGTGAAAGCTATCGATCCAACTTATCGTAAATCTTTGGTAAGGAATATCGAAACCAATAATCATTTTGCCTTCAAAAGCTTTTCCTTCCAAACTTCCCTGGTAATCAAAAGAAATAAAACGGTTACCCAGGATAGCAGTAATTTTTGCTTCAGATAGAGATTCATCTGCCAGCACGTCTTTTTCGAACCAGGTTTTGGTTGTACCTTTCCAGTTACCAATTAAGCTTTGAAGCTTTTGGTGAGCGCCATCTATTAAAGATTGCTCGAATTTACTTTTCGCCATAAGCAAACTTATAAATATAGTTGTAATGTTTAATGGTTTGCATAGAAGATTTTGAATTGAAAATTGTAAATTGTTAATTGAAAACTATCTATGTATGCTAAAGGCGTTAG
The DNA here is from genome assembly GCF_030816015.1 of Pedobacter sp. W3I1. NCBI lineage: Bacteria > Pseudomonadati > Bacteroidota > Sphingobacteriia > Sphingobacteriales > Sphingobacteriaceae > Pedobacter > Pedobacter sp. W3I1. The sequence goes on along the minus strand of NZ_JAUSXN010000001.1, from coordinate 2,841,080 downwards.
ATCTCAATCAGGTAATGGTTATCGATATCGAAACTGTGCCTCAATATCCATCCTTTCAAGATGTACCTCCCCATTTCCAGGAACTTTGGGAACAAAAAACACATTATCAAAGAAGTTCAGACCAAACACCTGAAGAATTTTACGAAAAAGCCGGCATTATGGCCGAATTCGGTAAGATTATTTGCATCAGTTTGGGAATTTTTAATGTGCAGAGCAAATCTTGTTCGCTAAGAATCAAATCTATTTTTGGTCATGATGAAAAAGAGATGCTGCTACAATTTTCTGCTTTGCTGAGTAAACAAACGCCCGCCTTAATGTTTTGTGCGCATAATGGAAAAGAATTCGATTTTCCCTATTTATGCCGAAGACTTTTGGTTAATGGCATAGAAATTCCGGTTCAATTGCAGCTTTCGGGCAAAAAACCCTGGGAGATAAACCATATTGATACAATGGAGCTTTGGAAATTCGGGGATTATAAACATTTTACTTCCTTAAACCTGTTAGCGGCTATTTTAGATATTCCTACACCTAAAGATGACATCAACGGAGCGCAGGTAAGACAAGTTTATTATGAAGAAAAAAATCTCGATAGAATTGTTACCTATTGCCAGAAAGATGTAATTACTACCGCCCAGGTGTTATTAAAATTTAAAGGAATGGATGTAATTTCAGCAGAAAACATTACAATTGTATCCTAATGTTAAACGTAGAAAATCTAAATATCGATTTCTATAACCAGGAAGAAAAAACCTGGTTTAAAGCGGTAAAACAGATCAGTTTTAATGTAAAAAAAGGAACTGTTTTAGGTATTGTCGGCGAATCTGGCTCTGGAAAATCAGTTACCTCTTTTTCTATCATGCGTTTGCATGATGAACGTGCGGCAAAAATTACGGGAGAAATAGATTTTGAAGACATCAGCCTTCTCAATCTCAGTTCAAACGAAATCCGCCAGATCAGGGGAAACCAGATCTCAATGATTTTTCAGGAACCCATGACTTCGCTCAACCCCGTTTTTACCTGTGGGTATCAGGTGGCCGAAGCCATCATGTTGCATCGAAAGGTAGATAAAGCGGAAGCCAAAAAGCATACTATTGCTTTATTTAATGAAGTGCAGTTACCACGACCAGAAAAAATATTTGATAGTTACCCACACCAAATATCAGGCGGACAAAAGCAAAGGGTAATGATTGCCATGGCCTTAAGCTGCGATCCTAAATTATTAATCGCCGATGAGCCCACTACGGCACTGGATGTAACCGTCCAGAAAACAATCCTGCAACTTCTCTTAAAATTGAAGCAGGAACGCAATATGGCAATGATTTTTATCTCGCACGATTTGGGTGTAGTAAATGAAATTGCCGATGAAGTTGCTGTAATGTACAAAGGCGAAATCGTAGAACAAGGTCCGGCAAAATCTATTTTTGAAAATCCACGACATCCATACACTAAAGGTTTGCTCGCCTGTAGGCCCTCACCTAATCTACAATTAAAAAAATTACCTGTAGTGGCCGATTTCCTTACCGGAAAAATTGACGATGCTTCAGCACATTTACAAGCTTCAAATCAATTAACCACAGCCGAAATTGCTGCGCGAAGGGAAAAACTTTATGTACAGAAACCCTTACTTCGGATTAAGGATCTATGTACCTGGTACCCCATTCACAATGGCCTTTTCGGTAAAACAACCGATTATGTAAAAGCCGTTGACCAGTTAAATTTTGAGGTTTTTCCTGGTGAAACCTTAGGTCTGGTTGGCGAATCGGGTTGTGGTAAAACCACTTTAGGACGGACTATTTTAAGATTGATCCAACCTACATCAGGAGAGATTATTTTTAATGGAGAAAACATTACACACATCGGCAAAACAGCCTTAAGGAAGTTAAGGAAAGATATCCAGATCATTTTTCAGGATCCTTATGCTTCTTTAAATCCAAAATTAAGCGTCGGTCAATCGATTTTAGAGCCATTACAGGTGCATAAATTATATAGTAGCGATAGCGAGCGTAAGCAAAAAGTGTTAGAATTGCTTGATAAAGTAGGTTTAAAAGAAGAGCACTTTAACAGATATCCACACGAATTTAGTGGCGGACAAAGGCAGCGTGTGGTTATTGCCAGGGCTTTGGCTTTACAACCTAAATTTATCATCTGCGACGAATCGGTATCTGCTTTAGATGTTTCCGTGCAGGCGCAGGTTTTAAACCTCATCAAAGACCTTCAGCGCGAATTCGGACTCACTTATATCTTCATTTCTCACGATCTGGCCGTTGTAAAACATATTTCAGACCGTATTTTGGTGATGAACAAGGGAAAAATTGAGGAAGAAGGTTTTCCTGAACAGATCTTTTATGCACCAAAAGCTGCTTATACCCAAAAGCTGATCGAGGCCATTCCAGGACACCAATAATAAAACATGCTTAAATCTCTTTCAATTGTTTTTACACTGATTTTTCTTTCTTTAAACGTTTATGCGCAAAAAGTAGAGATCATTCAATCAACCAGTATTTTTGAAAAGGCTCCATTCGAGGCCTGTCATGCCTCAACTTTGGTTGATTTAGGCGAAGGAAAAATAATGGCCGCCTGGTTTGGCGGTAAACATGAAGGCAGTAAAGATGTGGTAATCTGGTCGTCAATAAAAACCGGGACACAATGGAGCCAACCAATCGAAATCGCAAATGGGATAAAAAACGATACGAGCAGATTTGCCTGCTGGAATCCTGTCCTTTTTAAAACAAAAAAAGGCACATTATTTTTACATTATAAGGTCGGTCTAAATCCCAGAACCTGGTGGGCAGAATATAAAACATCCGCTAACAACGGTAAAACATGGTCGAAAGCACACAAATTGCCCAAAGATTTCTTAGGGCCAATTAAAAATAAACCCGTTCAATTACCAAATGGAACAATTCTTTATCCCTCAAGTACAGAAAGTTTAGATGAAAAAACATGGGCCATCCACATTGAAAAATCAGATGCTGAGGGTAAAAACTGGAAAAAGATTGAAATTAACTGCGATACTTTCGGGGTAATCCAACCTTCTATTCTCAGCTATCCAAACGGGAGATTACAGTTATTATGCAGAAGCAGACAGAATGTGATTGTAGAAAGCTGGTCGGAAGATAACGGCGAAACCTGGTCTAAATTAACGGCGACAACATTACCCAATCCGAATTCAGGCAGTGATGCTGTAACCTTGATTGATGGCAGACAATTACTGGTTTACAATCCGCTACCAGCTGGTAAAAACTGGTGGGAAGGACGTTCTACCTTAAAATTGGCCATTTCCACCGATGGTAAAAACTGGCAAGACATTTATACCTTAGAAAACCACGATAAAGGCGAGTATAGCTACCCGGCCATTATTCAGGATAGAAGCGGGAATATTCACATCAGCTATACTGCCGAGCGGAAGAAAATTAATTATATGGAGATTAGGTTAGTCCATAGTCCATAGTCCATAGTCCATAGTCCATAGTCCATAAGATGGAATGAAGGTTAGAATAAGGTTTAATCTGGAATATTATTTATTTGGTTCATGGTTAATCGTTGACAGTCAATAACAATTTTCTTTAACCCGCCTGGCTATCAACTATGAGCTATTAAACCATCAGCAGATAGCCCGTTTGCTGTACAAATAAACCCAATGGCCGATGAACCAATGAACTTTAAACCATCATCCATTTTACATATTATCCCCTATATTTTTCATCCTGAGCATCTTTTCTGTATCTTCGGTAAATTCATTTTAGCATATGGCAAAGAAAAAATCGGCAAATATAAAATTGGTTCTGAATCAACTGGTTAGTGATGTTTTTGAAAAAAACAACAATCAATTACTTAATTACAAGCAGGTTTCGGCTAAATTAAATTTGAACGATCAAGAATCTAGAGAAACTATTCTCGAAGTCTTAAAAGAAGGCAAAAGTGCGGGAATTTTCTTAGAACCGGAAAAAGGTAAATTTAAACTCAAAGAGTTGCAGAACTTTATTATTGGCACGGTTGATATGACTGCCGATGGTTCAGCGTATATCGTTCCCGAAGATGAATTTGAGAAGGATATTTTTGTAGCTCCGCGTAAACTCAAAAATGCATTACACGGCGACACCGTAAAGGCTTATGTTTTCGCAAAGAAAAGCGGTCGTAAAAATGACGGCGAAGTTGTCGAAATTATTAAAAGGGCAAAATCAGATTTCACAGGTGTAATCAAAATATCAGATCGTTTTGCATTTGTAATTGCTGATGATAAAAAAATGATGCATGATATTTTTGTACCTCTGGCCGATATCCATGAGGCCAAAAACGGGCAGCGTGTATTGGTAACCTTATCAGATTGGCCAGAAAGCGCCAAAAATCCGATCGGTATTGTTAAACATGTACTCGGCAATCAAGGTGAAAACAACACCGAAATGAATGCCATTTTAGCGCAGTATGGTTTTCCTTTGGAGTTTCCACCACAAGTAGAGCGCGAAGCCAATGCCATCCCTGAAGAAATTCCTGCAGCAGAAATTGCCAGAAGAAAAGATTTTAGAAACGTATTAACCTTTACCATTGATCCGGCAGATGCGAAAGATTTCGATGATGCCATTTCTTATCAAAAACTCCCTAATGGAAACCACGAAATTGGCGTGCACATTGCCGATGTTTCGCATTATGTAATTCAGGGAACGGAATTAGATAAAGAAGCCTATAGCCGTGCAACTTCAGTCTATCTGGTAGACCGCGTAATTCCCATGCTACCAGAACGTTTAAGTAATGGCGTTTGTTCATTACGTCCGCACGAAGATAAATTGTGTTTTGCAGCAGTTTTTGAATTAGATGAACAAGCCAATATCCAGTCTGAATGGTATGGCAGAACAGTGATCCACTCGGATAGAAGATTCAGCTACGAAGAGGCGCAGGAAGTAATCGAGAATAAAGAAGGTGATTATGCAAACGAAATCCTGAAACTGAACGAATTGGCCTACATCCTTCGCGACCGTAAATTCAAAAATGGGGCCATCAGTTTCGAAAGTACCGAAGTTAAATTCAAACTGGATGAAGCGGGCAAACCCATCGGTGTTTACGTAAAAGAGCGTAAAGATGCCCATAAACTGATTGAAGATTACATGCTTTTGGCCAACCGTAAAGTTGCCGAGTTTATTGCGAAGAAAACTAAGGGAAAAGATAAATTGACCTTTGTTTATCGTGTGCACGATTCGCCAAACATGGAAACCTTAAATACTTTTGCAACTTTCGCTTCCCGTTTCGGTTATAAAATCAATACCAAATCGGATAAGGAAATTGCCAAATCGCTGAACAATTTAATGGCCGATGTTGAGGGCAAAAAAGAGCAAAATATATTAACATCACTCGCCATCAGATCAATGGCAAAAGCAATATATTCTACAAAAAAAACCAGTCATTATGGGCTGGCTTTCGAATATTACACACACTTTACTTCCCCTATCCGCCGTTATCCGGATGTAATGGCGCACAGGCTTTTACAGACTTATTTAGACGGTGGTAAATCGGCCGACATGGAGTTTTACGAAGTAGCCTGCGTACATTCTTCGGCTATGGAGAAGAGAGCCGCCGATGCTGAACGTGCCTCTATTAAATACAAACAAGCCGAATACTTGGAAAACAATATCGGTACGGAGTACAAAGGTATTATTTCGGGTGTTACCGAATGGGGCATGTATGTAGAGATTGAAGAGAACAAATGTGAAGGCATGATTCGTTTAAGAGACATATCAGACGATTTTTATGTACTTGATGAGAAAAACTACTGCATTGTGGGCCAACGTAAAAAGAAAAAATATCAGCTTGGGGATGAAGTAATGATCAGGGTGAAAAAAGTAGATCTTTCTAAACGTCAAATCGATTTCACCTTAATTCCGGATTAAAAATTTAAAATTGTGCCTTAAACACAGCGTTTACGCAACCATTACAATGCATACTACAGAGCAATTACAACAAATTTTAGATACTGCAATACAAAATTTAAAGTTTCCGGATCACCCTAAACAGCTTTACGATCCGATTACTTATATCATTAATCTGGGTGGAAAACGGGTAAGACCCCTATTGGTTTTAATGGCTACCGAATTATTTGGTGAAGATGCCAATGAATCGATCTATGCTGCTATGGCTATTGAGATTTTTCATAATTTCACGCTCGTTCATGATGACATAATGGATAATGCACCACTCCGCAGAGGAAAAGCCACCGTACACGAAAAATGGAGCACCAATATTGCCATTTTAAGTGGTGATGTGATGATGGTGGAAGCTAATAAAAACCTTGCGAAAGTTAATCCAGCCTTTCTTGGTCCGGTGTTGAATGCCTTTAATGCAACCGCTCAAGGGGTTTGCGAAGGTCAGCAATTGGATATGGAATTTGAAGGCCGTGATGATGTGAGCATTGAAGAATACATCAACATGATCAGGTTAAAAACGGCAGTGCTTTTGGGTGGTGCCTTAAAACTTGGAGCCATTATCGCTGGTGCTTCAGAAAAAGATGCCGACTTAATCTATCAATTTGGTGAAAATATAGGTATTGCCTTTCAACTACAGGATGATATTTTGGATGTTTACGCTGATCCTGAAAAATTCGGAAAACAAGTTGGTGGCGATATTATTGCCAATAAAAAGACTTTCCTTCTGTTAAAAGCTTTCGAACTGGCCGATGGAGAAACCAGGGAATCATTAAATACCTGGACAGGATATAAAGAGTTTAATGCACAGGAAAAAGTAGATACCGTACGCCAGGTTTACGATACTTTGGATATACAGGATATTGCAAAAGAAAGCATGAACAATTACCTTAGCAAAGCTTTGGCCGTATTTGCCCAGATTAATGTAAGCGAGGAGCGAAAATCAAATCTTTTAACGCTTACCGAACAGTTAATGACCAGGGAGTATTAATTAAAAAGAGTTGTCAACTTTTATAGCCAAACGGCCCGAAAGTTGACAACTCTATATTTCCATTTACTTGTCAGTCTGAGCCTGTCGAAGACCCTTTTATATGGAATTGCAATAGTTTACTAGAGTTTTTTCGTTGTCAGATCAATTATTTCGAGAAGCATTACTTGGCTTTCTTTTAAGCAACATTTTTTCTATTACTTAGCATTTCTTCAAATTCTTTTGGAGTCATGTATGCAAGAGTAGAATGCCTTCTTTTTCGGTTATACCAGACCTCCACATATTCAAATATCGCCAATCTGGCTTGGCTTCTGGTGCGAAAATTTTCGTGGTATACCATTTCTGTTTTCATTGTTTTAAAAAAACTCTCCGCCACTGCATTGTCCCAGCAGTTACCTTTTCTGCTCATGCTTTGATTTACTGAAAATTTCATCAATTGCTTTCTAAATTCATTACAAGCGTATTGCAATCCTCTGTCTGAATGAAAAATTAATTCCTGGGTAATCGGACGGTTTCTTATCGCCATTTTCCATGCTGCGATCGTTGTTTGTCCGGCATCCATGGTTTCGCTAAGCGCCCAGCCAACAATTTTTCTATCTGCCAGGTCCATTACTGTCGTCAGATAAAGCCAGCCTTCACCAGTTCGGATATAAGTAAGGTCAGAGACCCATTTTTGGCTAATCTCCGCCGCATAAAAATCTCTGTTAAGAATATTTTCTGCAGGCAGATATAAATGGTCAGGATCAGTAGTCTGCACCCGATATTTATTGCGGGTAATACTTTTTATGTTTGCTTTCCGCATCAATCTGGCTACTCTTGGTCTAGAAACAAGGATTCCTTGTGCCTTTAATTCTGAGGTTATACGGGGCGCGCCATAACGGTATTTACTATCCTTGTGAATCTTTTTGATCTGCACCAAAAGTTCAGCCTGATCAATGGACCGCTTACCCAATGGATGTTTCAGCCAGTAATAAAAGCCACTACAGCTTACCGCGAACGTTCTACACATCTTTTCAACAGGAAATATCTGCCGGTGTTCCTTTATAAATCCGAATATCTCCCGTCTCCCTTGGAAAAGATGCCTACCGCCTTTTTTAATATGTCACGTTCTAGCTGTGCCTCTTTAAGCTCCTTTTGAAGCTTATTGATCAGTTTCTGGTCTTCGGTAAGGTTTACTAAATCTTGTTTAGCTGTTCCTTGCCGTTCCCTCCATTTACTTAGTAGATTAGGGCTTATACCTAATTCTTTTGCAACCTCTTTGATCGATCCACGAACCATAGCTAAATCTAAGGCCATTTTTCTAAAGGGTTCATCAAACATTTGTCTGCTCATATATTCAAATTTAAAGTTTTAAGTTTAAATCTGACAAACAAGACCTCTAGTCAAAGATAGCAACTCCAATAGTTAAATCAAAAAGATTGTCCTTCGACAAGCTCAGGATGACATGTTTTTCATTTAAACGCTCAAAATTTTTATCTGTTAGGCTTTTACTAACTTATACTTTATCCAGAAATCAGAGGATTTAGATGCCGATTCGCCGCCTTCCGGTGGTCGTTGACCACCACCTCCCATTCTTCCACCACCACCCATACCACCGCGGCCACTACCGCCCATTCCATGGCTACCGCCCGATCTGCCTCTACCACCACTTGCGCCTTCAGGCCTACCTTCTCTTTTATAGCCGGATTTATTCGGCTCATTAATTTTGATATTGTAAACCAATGGCTTTTTGAAATCCAATCCTACCTGTAATTGCGCTAATGGAATACTCAATTCATAAATAAGATCTCTGTTGGGATGAATACTCATTCCGGTTTCAATGCCGTCCTGGTTCATCGCTGGTAACTCACCATCTACAATATTTTTAAAGCCTGAAACCCGGATGCTTTTATTCATTGCAGCTGGATCATGTAGCTCGTTATCTTTATCAGGTGATAAGGGAGTGTGCTCGCGGTGCTCCTCTCCTTCTTTTGGCATTGGAGGCCTTTCCATTAAAGGAAAAGTTAATTTCATTCCATCTTTTTTCTTGCCCTCAGTATTGATATTTAAGGTAATACCACCCCTTAGTACACTAAAAGTGGTTTGTGGATCTAGCGATTCGATAATGATATACAGGTTTTTATCATCGTTTGCCAGAGCAAAAGCCAGTTTGGTAGCATCGTTGTATTGGTTAAGCGGTTCGCTCCATTCGTTCGATATGCCATCGGCCTTAAAGGGTTTTACCATGCGGATATTCTCTTCTACATCCTGTGCCTTAAGCGAAAGGCCACCTAACATAATAGAAAAAACAGATAAACTGAGTATTTTAAAATTCATCGCAAATAATTAAATAATGATATACGAATGTATCGCGATGAATTGTTAAATTTTGTTATTTAACAGGCTTTAACATTAGTTGAGGTTGGAGTTGGGAGTTTGGAGTTTGGAGCAAGTAACCAATTTCCACCTCGATAGGTCACCCTGAGCGGAGTCGAAGGGCTAATAGATAGTTTTGAGTTGGGAGTTTGGAGCCGATTAACAGTTTTTTAGTCCTAAGTCTGAGGCCAGAGTCGATTCTAAAATCGTTAAGAAAATTAAGATCTAGCGATCGTTGTAAGATTGCTTCACCGATGAAGGATCGGTTTCGCAATGACGAACTTGATGTTTGGAACAATTAACCAGTTTAAACAATTAACCAGTTAACCCATAGACTATCAAACCAATGAACGAATGACTAATGAACTACTGAACCATATAAAACAAAAAAGTCCCGATTTTCATCAGGACTTTTCATTATAAGTTCGTTACTAATTATTCTGCAGGTGCAGCTTCTTCAGTAGTTTCGTCTTTTTTAACTGCTTTTTTAGCTGGAGCTTTTTTTGCAGGAGCAGCTTCTTCAGCTACAACTTCTTTCTTTGCAACCTCTTTTTTAGCAACTGGTGCTTTCGCTACTGCTGCTTCGATTTCAGCTTCAGTGATAGGAAGGATAGAAACATAAGATTTGTTATCTTGTTTCTTTCTGAAAATTACAGTACCATCAACTAAAGCAAATAAAGTGTGGTCTCTACCAATACCAACACCTTTATCAGGGTGGTGTTTTGTTCCACGTTGACGTACTAAAATGTTTCCAGCGATAGCTAATTGCCCACCGAAAATTTTAATACCTAAACGCTTACTATGCGATTCACGTCCGTTTTTCGAACTACCGGCTCCTTTTTTGTGTGCCATGATTTTATATTTTGTAACTCGCTAAAAAGCGAATTATTGGGTTAACAATTAATTATAGAGTGATGTCAGAGATCTGAATCTTAGTGAAAAACTGGCGGTGACCATTTTTCTTTTTGTAACCTTTTCTACGTTTTTTGTGGAAAATAATTACTTTATCACCTTTTAAATGAGATACGATCTTAGCTGAAACTTTAGCACCTTTAACTGCAGGAGCACCTACAGTAATTGCACCACCGTTGTCAACCAACAATACATTATCAAATTCAATACTAGCGCCCTCATCTCCTTGTAATCTGTGTACAAAAAGGTGCTGGTCTTTAGCAACTTTAAATTGCTGCCCTGCTATATTTACTATTGCGTACATTGTTTAAATATTAGTTTTTTAATTTTTATTTAACGAGGTGCAAATATAGAACAAATTCAATTAACACACAAACACATATCGAAAATATTTTTCACTAAAATCATACAGGATCAGGATTCGGAGGATTTAAGGATTTCAAGATCGATTTGACGAATATTTTAATTGCATTTTTCGAAAATCATGGTTTGATAATTCCAGGGCTTAACCTACCCTGTTGTCTAGTGTGGCGAATAATATAATTGGAGTGCAAAACATCAAGTTTCTTCCCGTTTTACACTTATACACTTCGCTTACTCATACCTCGTTGCTACAGGGTAACGTTTCAACCGGGGCTAGGTGGCCACAGCAGTATTTCATTTGTTAGGTTGCAAGGCGCACAAACCCGTGTTCCTAAACCTGACAGCAGCGGCAGCCTCCGATTTTTCTATCGGAGCTATAGCGAATGGCAGGACTAAAGGCCTCCAAGAACCACAAGTCGCTCATTTCCAAATCACCCATAAGCAAACAATCTTTACTTGGAGCCCAAGGCCTGTACAAAACATCAACTTTCTTCCCGTTTTACGCTATACGCTTCGCTTCCTCGTACCTCGTTGCTGCAGGGTAACACTTCAACCGGGGCTAGGTGGCCACAGCAGTATTTCATTTGTTAGGTTGCAGGGTGCACAAACCCGTGTTCCTAAACCTGATTGGAGAGAATACGAAGTGCAACGGAGTAAAGCGAAAGCGGGACTGAAGCCTGCCAAGAACCACCACACCTTCATTTTCAAATAGTAAAAAATTGTCCGTATACTATTCAAACTTCGCGACAGATCCTTCGACTCCGCTCAGGATGACATATCGAAAAGAATTTACGTGTTTGTATATCTCCGCCATTAAATATAATTTTAATTGCATTTCTCGAAAATCATGGTTGGATAATTCCTGGGCTTAACCTGCTCTGTTGTCTAGTGCGGCAACAATATAATTGGAGCGCAGAACGAGTACAAAATCAACTTTCTTCCCGTTTTACACTTATACGCTTCGCTTCCTCATACCTCGTTGCTACAGGGTAACGTTTCAACCGGGGCTAGGTGGCCACAGCAGTATTTCATTTGTTAGGTTGCAGGGCGCAGAAACCCTTGTTCCTAAACCTGATTGGAGCGAACACGAAGTGCAACGGAGTAAAGCGAAAGCGGGACTGAAGCCTACCAAGAACCACCACACCTTCATTTTCAAATAGTAAAAAATTGGCTGTGTACTATTCAAACTTCGCGACAGATCCTTCGACTCCGCTCAGGATGACATATCGAAAAGGATTTACGTGTTTGTATATCTCCGCCATTAAATATAATTTTAATTGCATTTCTCGAAAATCATGGTTGGATAATTCCGGGGCTTAACCTGCCCTGTTGTCTGGTGCGGCGAACAATATGATTGGAGCGCAGAACGAGTGCAAAACATCAAGTTTCTTCCCGTTTTACACTTATACGCTTCGCTTCCTCGTAGCTCGTTGCTGCAGGGTAACGTTTCAACCGGGGCTAGGTGGCCACAGCAGTATTTCATTTGTTAGGTTGCAGGGCGCAGAAACCCTTGTTCCTAAACCTGACAGCAGCGGCAGCCTCCGATTTTTCTATCGGAGCTATAGCGAATGGCAGGACTAAAGGCCTCCATGAACCACAAGTCGCTCATTTCCAAATAAAACTAAATATTTGCTAACCAATCATTCGTTAAAAAATGTTAAAGCGTTTTCCCAATTACGAATATTTCGTAGATTTACGAAAATTAAATAGATAACTTTAAAAACAAATCTCATGAAACTAACCCTAACCATCTGTTTAGCAACCGCCTTAACCATTTCGGCAAAAGCCCAAAGCCCTGATAAGGCTTTAGCAAGAGTAAGATATACGTTTACGCATATCCAGGATACTACGCAGCGCGATAAACCTAAAACCGAGAACATGTTACTGGTAACTGGAAAAAATGCTTCTGTGTATACCAGTTATGATAAACTGAACCAAGCGTTAAATACCCAAAAGCAGATTCAGGAGCAAATGAAAAACCAAACAGGCAACTCGAATATCAAAATTGAGGTGAAAAGTGAAATGAAAGTTCCATTAACACAAGAAGATTATTTCTTTTTTGCCAATGAACATAAAATGATTACCAAGGAACGTCTCTTTAACAATTACCTTGTTGAAGAAACCGCTCCGCAAATTGATTGGAAGATTTTAAAGGACACGATGAGTTTTTCTGGAATAGCCTGCCAGAAAGCAACCACGAACTTTAAAGGTAGAAACTGGATTGCCTGGTTCGCTACAGAAATACCTTTCCAGAGCGGTCCATGGAAGTTAAATGGATTGCCAGGCTTGATTGTAGAGGCCTATGATGAGAAAAAAGAAGTAAAGTTTACGTTTGCAGGTCTGGAAAATGTAAAAGACGATGCCAATCAAGCAAATTCTGGTGATGATATTAAAATTGCATCGCCAAACGGTGGTGTTGGGGTAGTAAAAATGGTGGGAATAGATGTAAGCACCTCTTACTTGGGACCAGAAATTAAATTGCCAGCTGATGCCATCAAAACGACCAGAAAAGAATTAGACAAGCTCAAAGCGGCGAGAGATAAAGACCCACAAGGATTTATGCAGGCCCAAATGGCAGCCAGTGGTATGCAAGGCTCATTTAAAGCTAATCCTGCTCCCCGCCCGGCCGGAAGCACAGCCATAACGAAAGTTGAAATCAACAACCCGATCGAAATTCCGGAGAAAAAATGAGAAAATGCGCGATAATGCTGGTGTTCTTGCTTACTGCTTTTTCAGCCTTGGCACAAAAACCAATCAAAGGTTTGGTTAAGGATAGCAATGGAAAAGCGATTGAATCAGTAAACGTAAGCCTAAAAGATGCTGAAGGGAATATCATCAATTTCACGAGAACCAATCGTAATGGAGAATTTAATATTCCTTTAAAAAATGATCAGGTCATGGGTTATAAAATTGAAGCATCGAGCATTGGTTATAAAAAACTGAGCACCGCTATAACGGATGTAAACAAAAGCTATAACCTCGTTTTGCAAAGCAGTGAAACAATACTAGAAACCGTAACGGTAAAAAACCGACCATCTTTAAAGGCAAATGGCGATACCTTAAATTATAGACCATCTGATTTTGCCGACAAACAAGACCGGAGCATTGGCGATGTCCTCAAAAAAATGCCGGGTATCGAAGTGGCAGAAAATGGAAAGATCAGCTATAACGGAAAAGCCATTTCTAACCTCTATGTAGATGGCGATAATCTTTTGGACGACAAGTATAACATCGGCACTAAAAGTATCCCACAAAGCGCTGTAGATAAAGTACAGGTGATTCAGAATGACCAGCCAATTAAAATGATGCGCAAAAACAACATGAGCGATGATGTTGCGCTGAACCTGGTGATTAAAGACGATGCTAAACTGAAGGTAATGGGCGATGCAACGGTTGGAGCCGGAACGCCCAACCGCTTTGACGAAAACCTAACGGCTATGCTTTTTAATAAAAAGCTGAAGTTCATCAATAATATTAAAGGCAATAATGTTGGTAACGATCCGGGTATCGACCTTACTTCGCATAATTTATCGGATTATCTAAAACGGCTCGATAATGATAAACCCAACCGGGCTGTTATCTACAGGAGCAGCAGGTGTACCGTCGTTACCACAAAGCAGGTATCTTTTTAATAAAGCCGGACTCATCAATTTAAACAATTTATATAAGTTTAATCAGGATCTACAATTGAGGGCAAACCTTTCTTACTTATACGATCAGCGCGACCAACAATACAGTAAATTTTCGGAGACCTATCTTTCGGGCCAAACCATCAGTTATTCAGAATCGCAGCACAATGCCATTAATCCGCAAAAACTCCGCACTCAATTTAACCTGAACGGAAATGCAGATAAATATTACCTGAACAATAATTTTGTATTGGATTATGCCCCATTTAAAACCTCTTCGGGTTTTGTAATTAACTATGTGGCGGCTAATCAGATATTGCGTCAGGAGACCCTTGATATTTCTAACGAATTTAATTACCGAAAAAAATTGAAGTCGGACGACGTGATCAACCTCTACTCCTATTTAAACCGGACAACACAGCCTGAAATATTAAACATTACACCAGGACTTAATGCCGATATCTTAAACAACGGAAACAGCTACCTTGGCTTAAGCCAATACATTAAAATACCCACCTGGTACACCAACAATTATGCATCTTTTGCTTTTGTAAAAAACAATTTTGTGCAAACCTATAAGGCAGGTTTTAATGTACAACAACAACAGCTCAACTCTGAGCTTTACCGTACACAAAACAACCAGCAAACAGAACTGGTTTCAGATAATGCAGTAAATGATCTGGACTGGTTTAAAACTAAACTCTATGCAGATGCGACCTATGAATTTACAAACGATAAATTGAAAGCAGGACTGAGTTTACCCTTAAGCTATAATCAAATTAATTATAGGGACGAGTTAAACCAACTGGATAAAAGCTTGCACAAATTATTTCTAAATCCTTCTTTTAATTTAAAATATCAAACCAGTCCAGAGAATTATGTAACGGCAAATTATGCTTTCCGCAATGATCTTGGTGGAATTGATGATGTTTACCGCGGTACAATTTTAAAAAATTACCGATCACTTTTTGCTAACAATGCACCAATTTCGGAATCGAAAACCCATAACGTTGGGGCTAGCTTTAATTTTAGAAAAGCGATGCAGATGTTATTCATCAATTTAACGGCTAATTACAGCGATGCCGAACTGAACACCATTTCTTCGTACAGTTTAAGCAACAACACCCAGCAAAGGGTTGTATTGCCACTAAGCAACCACATTCGTACACTTTCTTTCAGTACAAACGCAAGCAAATACTTATTTGACCTGAGAAGTACAGTGAATGTGGGCATAAATTTTTCGCAGCGTAAATACGATCAATTGCAAAATAACGAACGATTTGCCTTTAATGCTCAAACCGTTTCTTACAAAGCTGGCATAGAAGCGAAAATCACCAGTTTCATCAATTGGTCATACCTCACAAATTTCTCGGTAACCGATAATAAAGCTCAAATTGCCAATGGTATAAAAACAAATTTTCAGCAGCTCAGGCAGCAGTCTACACTAGCTATTGCCACCCTGAAAAATGTGTATTTAAACTTATCAGCCGAACATTTATTTACGCACCAATCTACACAGCCGAATCTGAAATATCTTTTTGCAGATATGAACATCAAATACAAACTCTTAAAAATGAAAACAGATTTAGAATTTGGCGTAACGAATCTGGCTAATATCAAAAGGTTTGATGCGATTTATCTTTCGGCCAACTCGCTCACCAACGGAACATATTACATACCAGGAAGAGTAGCTATGTTAAAGGCGACTTTTAACTTTTAGATAGCTTCATCGTCTCGACTGGAATGTAGCGGAATGGAGAGATCTTTGAACTTAACGCTGTGAAAATCTTTTTGATCTGCGGGAAAAACAAGCAATCGGCTATTCGTTTTCCCGCAGATTTAAGAGGATAAATGTAGATTTTCATCACTAGCAACATGCGTGTACTTTATTAAATAGCTATTGGATGAAGAGATCTTTGAACTTAAATCTGCCAAATCTTTTTGATCTGCGGGAAAAATAAACAATCGGCTATCCATTTTCCCGAAGATTTAGGAGGATAAACACAGCTTTTTTATCTCTAGCAACACAATCTATACTTTATTCAAGCAGCAAGTTTAAAAGATTTCTCGGCTGCGCTCGAAATGACGAATTATGGCTTCATACTAATCTGAATCGCCTGGTTATTTCTATCGACTTTGAGATCAGAAATCTTATTCACATTCAATTTATCAAGCTCCTCTTTTGAGATTTTATTACCATTTAAAAAATAGGTTGTGGTTTCGTTAACGATAGTCCCATTGCCTGTTACATGCTGGTTTCTATCTTTAACATCTGAGATTTTGGCTGTTGATTTTAAAAGATAAAACATCGCAACACCGTTTCTCCTGGGCATTGGCAAAGATTCGAAATCAGCATCTTTTTTAGCTACAATTTTTATATCAACCATTTTATGGTCTGGATTTATGGTATCAGCAAAATTAAAATGCTGCACAAAGGTTTTTCCCTTAAAATCACCATCTGTTTTAAAGCTCATGATCTTCACTTGCTTACCTAAACCTTTTAAAGTTTCTTCTATCGATTTTCGAGAAGAATCTGCCCCGTCTACAATGCTTTTAAAAATAAAGGTCATTCTGGTGGTTGTATCCGGCAATTTCAATGTGTCAATTAATATTCTCTTTTTTGCTTTAGCCTTTAAAATCGTTTTTGGCTGTACATTAACTTGAGCAATTTTATCTGGCAAAACATCATTCATCATTTTAGTTAAGGGTGCTAAGCTTTTCCTTACTTCCTTTTTATCAATGGTAAAAGCGAGTGTGATACAAAGCAATACAGGCAGGACAAATAAATACCGGGTTAAGTTTACTTTCGAAGAACTTTTCGCATTCATCATTTTAATCCGCTTTTTAAGGTCGGATAGATTAAAATTATTCACAATAGCTACCGATGGTTGCAACGTTCCAACCTCTAACAAACTGTATTGATATGCCTTTTTATCAATACCTTTCTTTAAAATTTTTGCGTCAGTAATAAATTCAATGTTTTCCCTTACCGCTTTTTTCATTAACCAAACGCCTGGATTAAACCAGTAAAAAACCACACAGATTTCGGCCAGTATAATATCTAAAGTGTGCCATTCTTCTACATGCACGCGTTCATGCTCGAGGATATTACCCAAATCTTGTTTTTTATGTAAATGCGGATTGATATAAATGGTTTGCCAGAAGCTAAATGGGCTTACTTCATCATTTAAAATCCTCACCTTATAATCATCTAAATGATCGGGTGAAGAATTTTTATGCATTCTATAAAGCGAAATAAACTGCACCAGTAACTTCATGGCCATTAATACAACGCCAACATAAAAAAGCAGGGTTAACCCTTGCCAAAATATAGAAACGGCGCTCTGTTGCGCTAATTGACTTACCTGTTGATTAAATTGCGGAACGAAGGCAGGCACGGCATTCTGAGCAGCAAAAAATTCCGTGAGGTTAATAAATGGGTAGGCAGAAGAAAAGACAATTCCAAACAGCAGAAATATCCTGTTGATGGAGTAGAATGTTAGCCGGCGCAATACCAGGTGGTAGGTTGCCGAAAACAAGATCAGCACCAGATTAATTTTCAGTAAGATGATAAAGAAATGTGGCATGGCATTTACTTTTCAGGGTTCTCAATTAAATTTATAATCTCTTTAAGTTCCTCCGCAGTGATTTTTTTATCCTTCGCAAAAAAAGCAACCAGCTCTTTATAAGAGCTTTGGAAATAATTATTTACAAAACCACTCATAAAACGCTTTTTATAGTCCACTTCCTTAACCTTTGCACTATAGCGGTTCGCATTCGCGAAACGTTCGCTGATCAGGTAACCTTTGCGCTCTAAATTCTTGATGGTTGATGCCAATGTGGTATAAGGCGGTTTGGGGTCAGGGATTACATCCATAAAATCTTTGATAAAGCCCTTACCTAACTGCCAAACGGCCAGCATGGCTTCCTCTTCCTGTAATGTTAATTTTTCCATTATTACGAATATATCGTAAATATACGAAAACATGCTAAAAGAAAAAGACTTTAACAAAACGCTAACATTTAGCGCTTTATTAAAGTATTTGGTTCATTGGTCATTAGCCATTAGTTCATTGGTGAATGGTTAATCGGTTAACCGACTCCAAACGCCCAATTCCAGGCTGGTTAATTACCCTTCGACTCCGCTATCAATGACAGATTTATTAAATTGGACGTCATTTCGACTGGAACGTAGTGGAATGGAGAAATCTTTGAACTATGCTAAAAGATCTCTCCACTGCGGTCGAGATGACGATACCTCACAATCTACCATTCGCAAAAAACAGTCATTAATATGGATTTTACACAATAAATTACCTCTTAGAGTGACATACCGGGCGGATCGATTAATCGACTCCAAACTCAAAACGCCCAACTCCAGACTGACTACAAGCAATTTGGCTTCGGACTCCCGACTCCCCTATCTACTTCCCGCTTCTTTTTTCAGCTTGTAATAAGGTTTCCTGAATAATTTTTCTCATTTGAACAGCTGCATCCAGTAATTTTGGATTACCATCAAAGTCGCCATAAATGGTTACGTGTTTTGATTTTTTTTTATAATTGAAAGTGATATCATAACGCGGTACCAACCTGGATTTATCACTTTTTTTCCCAATCGTATCCGGAAAATTCCAAAGGCCGATTTCATTTGCCTTGCTATGCATGTATAACACATCGTTACTCTTTAAAAAGAACTTTTTGGTAACCACTGAGTCCTTATTATTTACGTACTGGTAAACACCAGTCTTTGAATCATATGTATTTTCCAATGTATCTTTTAAGCCATAGCTATACTGCATTGACACAAAATCATCCTTGCGGAAAGGTGCATTCTGAATGATCGGTTTATAGTAGATATAACAATAAATGATCATCGGAACGATAATGGTAATGGCTAAGAATATTTTTTTTCCTCTACTTGACACTTGATATTGAATTATTGAATGAATATTTAATTATTGAATGAGAGAATTGTTGAATGATTGAGTTATTGAACGAGACAATAGGACTCAAGACTGCCGACTTTAGACTACGGACTCCTTAAGCTCCCCTTCCCACTTACTTACTACTGCTGTTGCAATGCTATTTCCAACCACATTTGTTGCAGAACGGCCCATATCCAATAAAGGATCGATACCAATTAACAAAGCTAATCCTGCTTCAGGAATATTGAAACTTGCTATCGTACCTGCAATTACCACCAACGAGGCTCTTGGCACACCTGCAATTCCTTTACTGGTTAACATGAGGATTAAAAGCATAGAAATTTGCTGTTCAAAACCTAAATGGATACCATAAGCCTGTGCTATAAATAAAGAAGCAAAGGTCATGTACATCATCGAACCATCTAAATTGAACGAATAACCCAATGGCAGTACGAAACTTACAATTTTATCTTTACAGCCAAAACGTTCTAACAGCATCATTGTTTTTGGATAAGCCGCTTCGCTACTTGCTGTACTGAAAGCCAGGAGTGCAGGCTCTTTCATATCGTTCACCAAACGGAAAATTCGTTTCTTCAATACTAAAAATCCTAAGAAAATTAATACAGCCCAAAGTATGGCTAACCCCAGATAGAATTCGCCTATAAATATGGCATAGGTATTAAGTACGTTTAAACCTTGTTTGGCTACAATGGCGGTCATTGCCCCAAAAACAGCCAATGGTGCAAAATTCATTACATAACCGGTCATTTTTAAGATTACATGCGCAATAGCATCGAATGCTTTAATCACAATCTGCCCTAAATCGCCAATAGCAGCTGTGGCTACCCCAAAGAATAGCGAGAACACAACGATCTGTAAAATTTCATTGGTTGACATCGATTCTGCAATACTTTTCGGAAAAACGTGTGCGATAAAATCTTTCACGCTCATTGATGCTTTCTGGATACCCGTATTTACCAATTGATCAGGCAATGATAATTTCATGTGTCTTCCAGGCTCAAATAAGTTCACCAAAATCATCCCCAACACCAGCGACATTAACGACATAGCCAGAAACCAGCCTAATGTTTTACCGCCAATTCTACCTACAGCTTTAATATCGCCTACTTTGGCTACACCAACCACTAAGGTTGTAAATACTAATGGCGCAACAATCATCTTAATCAAGCGAAGAAAAATATCGCTCAACAGGGTAAAATATTCTAATTTTTTCTCCCTGATATCTTCGTTTTCTTTTTTGATTTTAGCGTTTACTTTTCTTTCGGCCTTAAGCTGTGTATAACCAATACTGGTGGTATCGGTCGTTTTGGCAATGCTAACCTCAATACTTTTAACTTTCGCATCGGCGGTGAGTATTTTCTGGTTATAGACATCGATTGAATTGACATTTAAAATATAGCCCAATGCAATACCCGCAATCAGCGCTAAAAAAATGAAAAGCGTGAGTTTGTTTTTCTTCATGAATATAAAAAGTTTGTGGCAACTTAATTTGGTAAAACTACGATATTTACGGCGTGTAACAAATTTTGATAACAGGTGAATTAAAAAATATATTAACGTCATTGAGTTAAGCCATTCTGCAAAGCAGAAATAATTTAACCACAGATAGAAAGGATGCACACAGATGTGAAAATCCGTGTTTATCTGCTTGCATCTGTGGTTAAAAACTTTTAAGTCAATAACATTAAAAAATATATTATTTTTGATTCCTGCTGTAACAAAAAACGTACATCATCATCTAAAACGCAACTATAAACCCCTAAATGGAACAAAAAGACAAGCTATTTAAAGAGATCTTCGATTCAAATTCCAAAAAGATATTCCATTTATGTTATGGTTATACTGGCGATACCGACGCTGCAAATGATCTTTTACAGGAAACATTTTTAAAGGTTTGGCAAAATCTGGATAAGTTCAGGAACAAATCTTTAATTTCTACGTGGATTTATAGAATTGCAGTAAATACCTGTTTAACCTATTTGAGATCAGAAAAAAGACAGGCAAAAGATGAATTAACAGATAACATTATAGAAAATAAGGTAGAAGAGTTTTCAGAGAAAAATGAACAGGTTGCCCTACTTTATAAATGTATATCGAAGCTCGAAGAGAATGACCGTTTGATTATTACGATGGTACTTGATGAGTTACCATACCACGAGATTGCCGATATATCAGGAATAAGCGAAGGCAATTTAAGGGTAAAAATTCACCGAATTAAACAAAAATTAACAGAACTATATAGCCAGTATGCAAGCGTTTGATCAAATACAGGAGTTGTGGCAAAAGCACGAGGTAGAAGTTAAAGTTTCTGCTGATGAGATGTTGCAACAAGCGAAGAAAGAAGTAAATGGATTAAAGCTAAAATCTGCTTTAAATATTTTTGGAATGCTGGCATCCTTTATTGCTATTGCCTCATTATGGATATTTATGCATTTCGAATCATGGACCACCCATGTTGGCATTAGCATTACCATTGTTGCTATTGGGGTATATACACTTATCCTATATCGCGATCACCGTTTGATTGCAAAAAATGATGCTACCGCACATCCACACGAATACCTGAATAACTTAAAGACGTATCAATTAAACCGCTTCAAACTTTACAACTCACTATATTGGTTTTACGCCATTGCATTATCACTCGGAATTATATTTTATTTCATCGAAATTTTAACCTATTTGAGCATGCCTCAAAAAGTAGCTGCAATTGTATTAACTTTTTCATGGATACTATTCTGCTCCACAATATTACGAAAGGCGGTAATGAGCAGGGAAAAAGAACGCATTGCTTTACTAATAGAAAAATTTGAGCGCATTAGCGGACAGATTTCTGTTACGGAGTAATTTTAGGCACGGTTTTTTCATTGTAAAAATCAACACATGAAACCATCATGATTTACCCATCAACAATGGAATAAAAAATCATGATCGCTTCATCACCGTTGAAACTAAAATTATACAAGTGAAAACACGATTGATTCTCTTCTTATTTTTGCTTGCACTGCCCTGCACTTTTGCTTTTAAACAAGATTTCACCCAACCGGTTCAGCTGAATTGGGAAACACACTTTAAAGGTAAAGCGGATATGCGCTCGCCGTTTTTTGCCTTAACTGCCATGACATGGAGGTATAGCTATGAAAGCACTGTTTACCGTAACCGGGTAGCCATTAAGCTTAAAAACGATGTGAGTATAGATAAAACCAGATCATGGGTAAAGTGGGATAAAATTAAAGACCCCGAAATCAGGACCAGTCTTTTACACCACGAGCAAGGACATGCGGATATTCAATATATTTTGCTTTTAGAAGCCGAAAGGGTATTGAAAAACAGAAACTATTCGGTAAGCAACTATAAAGCTCAAATATCTGAGCTAGCCAATCAGATCAGCGAATATTTCGATACCATGCAACGTAACTATGATGAAGAAACCGAGCATGGTAGCAACCATAAAATGCAGGCCCGCTGGGATGGCATTATCCAGGATAAGATTGAAGAATCGAGGACTGCTATGGCCGAATTACAAAAATAGTTTTGGAATAAAGACCATAAGGCCAACCGCTACCGCAAGAAACACAGCCACCAAAACCGCAGCAGCAGCCAAATCTTTTACGACTTTAATTTTAGGGTGATAATCTGGAGAAACCACATCGGCCAGTTTTTCGATAGCAGAGTTTAAAATTTCGGCTACAAAAACAGCAGAAATAACGGACAGAATAGCAATCCATTCTAAGGCAGAG
The DNA here is from genome assembly GCF_030816015.1 of Pedobacter sp. W3I1. Classification (NCBI taxonomy): domain Bacteria; kingdom Pseudomonadati; phylum Bacteroidota; class Sphingobacteriia; order Sphingobacteriales; family Sphingobacteriaceae; genus Pedobacter; species Pedobacter sp. W3I1. The sequence continues at coordinate 2,818,235 of NZ_JAUSXN010000001.1, read as the reverse complement.
ATGTTTAGGTAAAAAGATAAACCAATGGCTATTACTGCGGCAAACAGATGAACCCTACCATTATGATCGTTAACAAAGAACAGTCTTAGCCCATTAAAAGCATATTTAAAGCTCTTGATCCGATCGATGATAGAAAATTTTTCGTTGTTCATTGTTAACATAATGGTTAATAGCATGAAAGATCCTTCGACTACGCTCAGGATGACGGATTTGCAAAGGGCAATCGTCTTTCCCGCGCAGGCGGGAATCTTAATGCAACGTACAAACCCTACCAGGGCATTGCGATTATCTTCGATGAGCACTTCGTAGTTCCCAATCAAGTTGGGAATGACAATATGTAGGTGTCATCCCGCCCTAATGTTTTTATCAAAAACCAACCTTAGCATGACGACCGTTGAAGTGGATATAACTAAGATCCGTCATCCTGAATTTAGTTCAGGATCTATATCTAAATAGGCAGATGCTGAAACAAGTTCAGCATGACGATCCTTTAAAAAATGATTGCTCGCCTTACGCAACACGCGCTATGCCTTTGGCCTTTCACCTTTAGTCTTTCAGCTCTTACCTTTCTCCTCTCCAGGCTTTACCTCACTGGTAGAAAAACTATTCCCGCTTAATTTATATTGATAGGTCTTTGTAATTGTTTTAGTGCTATCCACAGCATCTTTTACAGGGAAAGAGCGGAACAGGTCGCCATTTTTAATAAAAAAATTATCGTTACCCGTATAACCTTTCTTTTGATTGGCACTTAACGAAGGGAAACTGATTTTATTGAAATCGCCACCTGCGTATTCAAAAACATTTAAATCCGAAACTGTTTTTTTGCTTAAGAGCTGAATATACAATTCAGGATTTCCATCATTGTCTAAATCCATATTCCAGGCATCGATGATAACACCTTTACGATCTACGGCAGCAGACCGGTAATTGTTGCGAACTGAATCAGACATCAGAATCTGATAACCTCCTATAGAATCGGCCCCTTTTCCCCAGCTTACAATTTCGAAATTTAATCCGGGTTTTACTTCTATATCTTTATAAAAATGGAAGGGATTTTTCTGCACTTTTACGGTTTCTGTCTTAATTTCTTTCGGTTTTTCTTCTGTGCATGCAAAACAAAACAGCATCCCTGTGATTAACAAGAGATACTGTAGTGTATATTTTTGTAATTTCATTCTTAGGGCGTTTTGGTTGCCCCAAATTAAGTATTTTAGCCTAGCAAAGCAACAATTTTTATTTCTTTGCTTCCGCTTTAACTTCAGGTGCGCCGTTATTTAAAACAGTTTCGGTAACTACACTTCTTCTACCGCTTGGTGCAATTACAATGGTTTTTAACACTCTTTTTTCTCCCTGTGGAACGGTGATCTTAACCGGAGTGGTATATAAAAATGCATTTTCTGATGGACGGGCCAAATCAATGGTATAATAAATTTTAGCTCCGGTAACTGGTGCCTTTAAATCAATCGTAAATTCTCCTCCGGTTAAAGGTTTATCGCTCTGACCAATAGGTGTTGGTACCCAGAAATTCACATTCATTTTATCTAAACGGGCTAAATGTGCTGGCAAACGTTGTTCAGAAAAATTCTTTAAATCTTTACGCTCAACCGGCGACCATGCAATTTCTGCTAAAGCCAATAAACGTGGGAAAGCATGATTTTCTGCTTTTGCAGTTGTTTTAATATACTCCGACCACATATTTGCCTGTACGCCTTTAATGTATTTTCGCTCATCAGCGGTTAACACTTTCGGAATGGGATCGTAAGCATAAATCTTTTGATAAGGAGCAAATCCACCAATGGTTACCGGCTCATCAGGAGAATTAGATTGTTTATGGTCGATATATAAACCCATAGAACCAGGTGTCATAATAACATCGTGTTTTTGTTGTGCTGCAGCTATTCCACCTTCTTCACCTCTCCAGCTCATTACAGTTGCATTTGGTGCTAAACCACCTTCTAAAATCTCATCCCAGCCAATAATCGAACGTCCTTTTGCATTAACGTGTTTTTCTATAGTCTGAATAAAATAGCTTTGTAATTCATGCTCATCTTTAAGGCCTTTCTCTTTCATCAGGTTCTGACAAAAAGTAGATTCTTTCCAGTAGGTTTTAGGTGCCTCATCGCCACCAATATGAATATATTTTGAAGGGAAAATAGCAATAACCTCATCTAAAATATTTTCTAAGAAAGTAAAAGTATTTGCTGATGGTACAAAAATATCATCAAAAACGCCCCAGGTTTGTTGTACCTGTTTACCTTTTCTGCTACCTGCCCATGGTGTTTTATCGCTGATAAAAGTATCACGGTCAGGAAAACAGCTTAATTCAGGATAAGCAGCAATTGCAGCAGAAGCATGTCCGGGCAATTCAATTTCTGGTATTACAGTGATGTATTTAGCAGCTGCATATTTAACAATATCTTTGGCTTCTTCCTGCGTATAATAACCTTTAACTGGTGTAAGATAATTGCCGTTACCCGGATAATTACCAATAATCGATCCATTACGTGAAGAACCGATTTCTACCAGTTTTGGGTATTTTTTAATCTCCAATCTCCAGCCCTGGTCATCAGTTAAATGCCAGTGGAAAGTATTGATTTTATAATAAGCCAACTGATCGATGTACTTTTTGATAAAAGAAATCGGGAAGAAATGACGGCTTACATCCAACATCGTTCCGCGATAAGCAAAACGTGGATAATCATTAATATTAACTGCTGGAATGGTGATTTTATCGGCAACTTTATCTGGCATCATTTGCATAGCCGATTGAACGGCGTAAAACAGACCTGCACCTTTTCCGGTTAAAACAATTTGTTTCGGTGTAACTTTAATGGTATAACCTTCGGCAGGCAATTGATCTGCTCCAACAGATGTTAAAATAATAGCCTTTTGGTTAGGTTGGGGGATTTTAGTTTCTCTTAACGCAAAACCCGCTTTGGTAACGATAAAAGCATTTAATAAATCAGACATTTTTGCGCCGTCGATGCTTTGATTTACTAAAACTGTGGTTTTATCTAATACGAAAATTCCGTTTGCCCTGGTAATGGCTGCCGGTGCAGGTATGATACCCAGGTTGGGATCACTCTGCGCAAATGCACTTGTGCTGATTAATACTCCAATAAAAATCGATAATGCTTTGTTCATGTTGTAGTTTTTATAGCTATTTTGATTATTTGAACCAAGATAGAGATTATGGAGATATTATAAATCCCACATTCTTGTTACAATCAAGATCAACCGTTTGACTGCACTACATAACACACATAAATCTAAACATTAATTATAAGGCGGTTTTTTGATAATGTATTTATGAGGGAAACATTAGTATTTTTTGGAAATCAGGTACAAAAGCATTTGGTTGATGACAATCCCGCTCCCGCTTCTGCTGATGGAAATATCGGCATCCCGCTTCGATCGGGTTTAGGCAGCACGGCCTGTTTAACTATTTGGGGTTGCAAAGCGCAAAATAATTTCCAAGCAACACGCTATTCAACCTTAAATAGTAGTAGAAAACCAAGTATTTGGACCTGATTGCAATGGAAAGCCCGCAAGCGAGGTACGAGTGCGGACTTGAAATGTAAAGCAGGACTGACAATAAAAAGAGCAACTGTAATTGCTCTCCAAAAAACATCAATCACAAAAAAGAAAAACCGTCTCTTAGAACTCCTTCTGATAGATCTCTCCATTCCACTGCGTTCCAGTCGAGATGACGATTACTTTTTTTTGGAAATCAGGTACAGAAGCATTTGGTTGATGACAATCCCGCTCCCGCTTCTGCCGATGGAAATATCGGCATCCCGCTTCGATCGGGTTTAGGTAGCACAGCCTGTTAACTATTTTGGGTTGCAAAGCGCAGAATAATTTCCAAGCAACACGCTATTCAACCCTCAATAGTAGCAGAAAACCAAGTATTTAGACCTGATTGCAATGGAAATCCCGATTTTTCATCGGGAGCGGACTTGAAATGTAAAGCAGGACTGACAATAAAAAGAGCAACTGCAATTGCTGTCCAAAGAACATCAATCACAAAAAAGAGAAACCGTCTCTTAGAACTCCTTCTGATAGATCTCTCCATTCCACTGCGTTCCGGTCGATGACGACTACTTTTTTTTGGAAATCAGGTACAGAAGCATTTGGTTGATGCCAGTCCCGCTCCCGCTTCTGCCGATGGAAATATCGGCATCCCGCTTCGATCGGGTTTAGGTAGCACAGCCTGTTTAACTATCTTGGGTTACAAGCGCAGAATAATTTCCAAGCAACACGCTATTCAACCCTCAATAGTAGCAGAAAACCAAGTATTTAGACCTGATTGCAATGGAAAGCCCGCAATCCCGATTTTTCATTGGGAGCGGACTTGAAATGTAAAGCAGGACTGACAATAAAAAGAGCAACTGCAATTGCTCTCCAAAAAACATCAATCAAAAAAGAGAACTCATCTCTTAGAACTCCTTCTGATAGATCTCTCCATTCCACTGCGTTTCAGTCGAGATGACGACTACTTTTTTTGGAAATCAGGTACAGAAGCATTTGGTTGATGACAGTCCCGCTCCCGCTTCTGCCGATGGAAATATCGGCATCCCGCTTTGATCGGGTTTAGACAGCACAGCCTGTTTAACTATTTGGGGTTGCAAAGCGCAAAAGAAGTATTCTAGGCATCACGTTATTCAACTTAAATAGTAGCAGAAAACCAAGTAATTTAGACCTGATTGCAATGGAAAGCCCGCAATCCCGATTTTTCATCGGGAGCGGACTTGAAATGTAAAGCAGGACTGACAATAAAAAGAGCAACTGCAATTGCTCTCCAAAAAACATCAATCAAAAAAGAGAAGCCGTCTCTTAGAACTCCTTCTGATAGATCTCTCCATTCCACTGCGTTCCAGTCGAGATGACGATTTTAACAAAAAAAAGAGAAACCATTACTGATTTCTCTTCTTCAAAATATTTTTGAAATTATTTTTAAGCTTCTACTGGATGTTCTTTAGCAGCCAAGTACCTTTCGGCATCAAGCGCAGCCATACATCCAGAGCCTGCAGCAGTTACCGCTTGCCTGTAATACATATCCTGCACATCGCCACAGGCAAAAACGCCTTCGATATTGGTTAAAGTAGAACCTGGTTTGGTAGCTAAATAACCAGTTTCATCCATATCCAACTGACCTTTAAAAATATCAGTATTCGGCTTGTGACCGATAGCCACAAAGAAACCTTCTACTGCGATATCAGACTCAACACCTGTTTTGTTATTTAAAACTTTAACGGCAGTTACATTTTTGCCGTTACCTAAAATTTCTTGTGTTTCGGTGTTGTAATGCACCACAATATTTGGTGTTGCCAATACACGGCTAACCATAGTTTTAGAAGCCCTGAACTCGTCTCTACGCACCAATAAGTGCACAGTTTTACAAAGTTTTGCTAAATAAGTTGCTTCTTCAGCTGCAGTATCTCCAGCGCCTACAATGGCAACATCCTGTCCTTTAAAAAAGAAACCATCGCACACGGCACAGGCCGAAACACCAAAACCATTGTATTGTTGCTCACTTGGCAAACCTAACCATTTAGCTGTTGCTCCAGTAGCAATAATTACGGTATCAGCTGTAATGGTTTTAATTTCATCAACCACTACTTTATGTGGTGTTGAAGAGAAATCTACGGAACTTACATAACCAAAACGGATATCGGTACCAAAACGCTCGGCTTGCTTGCGGAAATCTTCCATCATTTCTGGTCCCATAATTCCTTGTGGATAGCCTGGAAAATTTTCTACATCTGTAGTCTGTGTAAGCTGTCCGCCAGCTTGCATACCAGTATACATAATTGGTTTTAAATCAGCTCTGGCAGCATAAATTGCAGCAGTATAACCTGCAGGACCCGAACCTATAATTAAACACTGAACGTGTTCGTTTTCTTGTGACATTATATTGTGTGTTTGAAATTCATTAATCGTAGCGCAAATTTAATGCTTTAAATATTTGCTGGCAAGTGCACATTGTCAACATAGTTTACTTATTAACAGTGGAGCGCAAAGTGCATGGCGTTTGGCGCTTAGTGCTCAGGCACATTAGATGCTTCAGGATGATACTTGTGGTGTCAGATGTTACCATCTGATACTGATTACGTATATGTGTGATGATTTTTTTACCAGTAAGATGGTAACATCTGACCGCACAATATAACTGCCAGATGGTAACAGCCAACAGTACAAAAATCACCCTCCTTTGTTTTCTCTGATCAACCGGATTACATTACCTCCCAGGATTTTCTTAATGTCGCTTTCCGAGTATCCGTTTTTTATTAATTCGTCGGTAATTTTGGGATAATCGGCTACGCTGTTCATCCCTAAAGGAAAAGATTCGGCACCATCAAAATCTGCACCCAAGCCAACATGATCAACGCCAATTAATTTCACTACATGATTAATGTGTTTAACCAATAGCGATATTGCCGGCCGTGTAGCATCAGCATCCGCCTGATGGTTATAAATTAAGGTATCTATTGCATTGCTCCTGCCATATTTAGTGCTCAATGTTTTAAGCTCGCTATCATATTTTGCAAAGAAAGCTTTTTGCCTGGTGCTGAAAGTAGAGTCTAAGAAACCGCTGTAGAAATTAATACAGACTACCCCACCATTTTTGCCGACAGCTTTAATCTGATCATCTTTTAAATTTCGCGGAACTGGATTTAATGCATAAGCACAGCTATGGGAAACAATTACAGGCTTAGTTGAAACTTTGATGGCATCATAAAATGTTCTTTCGCCTACATGTGATAAATCAACCATTACGCCGAGTTTGTTCAAGCGTTTAACTACTTGTTTTCCAAAATCGCTTAAACCCGCATTTTCAGGTTTCACCTTACCCGAGGTCTCTTCGGCCGCAGAACTCGACTATGCTGTACTGTTGTTCCAGGTTAAAGTAAGATAAGCCATTCCGCGCCTGGCTAAACTATCAATATAATCTAATCGGTTCTCAATCATGTGCCCACCTTCTACGCCAATCATTGCAGCCAGTTTTTGTTGTTTAACAGCCTGTTCTAAGTCTTTCGCTGTTATTACCAATTGAATTTGATTAGGATATCTTTTGATCAAACTATAAAGTGAGTCTATTTCCCGATTCGCTAAAGCATATCCACCTGTTTCATCGCACCAAATGGAGAAAAATTGAACATCCAACCCACCTTGTTTAGCCCGCACTAAATCGAAATTACCTTTAGACTGAAGTTTGCCAATATCGATACCCGATTTGATCTGATTGAAGAGTATATCTCCGTGGGTATCAATCACAATCGCATTTTGATGAATTTTATTCGAATTTTGGGCAAAAAGATTGATTTGTACAACAATTAGACTAAGAAAAAGGCAAATATTTTTCATGTTTAAAGATAATATTAATTGTTTTTCCACCACTAAGAAATAAAGGAACTTTTTGCTAAAACTCGGATGTGCTAAGATAGCTTAGGTAGCAAAAAAAATCATAATAATCAGATTTTACTTGAATAAAAACCCTCAGTTAGATAAAAAATGGTATCGATAAAATATAAAATTCCATTTCTTGAAAGTACATTTTCATCATGCAAATCTTCGAAAATAACACCTAAATTGCTATTAATATAATCATTGTTCCGGCTATTATTAAAATCATTATAAGATAAAAATTGCTTTACGACATTTAAGTCTGTAATTTCTGTAGCCACAATAAACTCTTGCTTAACAACAGCACAAAGTATATCATCAATAAATTTAAAACCTAAAAAGATGTAAGCTGTTGCTCTAAAAAAATAATTGTGGATAAGAAGGCTATTAAAATAATCAAGCCAATACTCGTAAAATATAGAATCGTTGATTTTGATTATGTGGAAATCATCATAACGATAAACCCTTTGTTCAGCGCCTGCACTGATAAAGTTATCTTCAGAAATTTCTTCAAGAAAAAACAGCTTTTCTTTAAAAGCAAAATCGGTTAAGCAGATTGTTTCTTCACTTTTGAGATACTTTTGTTTTTCAGTTCGGAAGCTTGCTTTCTCATTTGTTCTAAGGAAATTTTGGACTTTTTCAAGTTTGCTTGTTGGCCCAATTGATCCATCTCCATTAATGATATTTTGTAATTCATCTTTAATATTTTTCATTGAAAGCTTAGATGCAAAGATACTAATTTATTTTTTTATACAAAGGAGCTAAGATGGTTCTCCTTCCAAACAGATAATGCTTTATACCATTTTATTGCCTAAGCTTACTATTGCTAAAATATCTGGTAATGCAGCTTTATGTTTGCATAATCCCAACATTAAACTTCCTGGTAATCGGCGATTGATTGGCCGCTTCAATTCCCATCGAAATAACCTTCCTCGTCTCTAATGGATCGATAATACCATCTACCCAAAGCCGCGATGCGGCATAATAAGGTGTGGTTTGACTATCGTATTTATCGGTAATTTCTTTTAGCAGTTCGGCTTCTTTTTCAGGTGTAATTACCTCGCCTTTTGCTTTTAAAGAGGCTTCCTGAATCTGAAGCAGGGTTTTTGCCGCCTGTGAGCCACCCATTACCGCAATTTTAGCTGTTGGCCAGGCATAAATCAACCTCGGATCGTAAGCCTTGCCGCACATGGCATAATTGCCTGCACCATAAGAATTGCCCAATACAATGGTAAATTTTGGCACCACAGAATTAGCCACAGCATTAACCATTTTAGCACCATCTTTAATAATACCACCATGTTCTGATCGGCTGCCCACCATAAAACCGGTAACATCCTGCAAAAACACCAGAGGGATTTTCTTCTGGTTACAGTTCATAATAAAACGGGTAGCTTTATCTGCACTATCAGAATAAATTACACCACCAAACTGCATCTCTCCTTTTTTCGACTTCACCACTTTACGCTGGTTGGCCACAATGCCAACTGCCCAGCCATCAATGCGGCCTAAGCCACAAACAATGCTCTGTCCGTAACCTTTTTTGTACTCTTCAAATTCAGATTGATCAACCAAACGGTTAATGATATCCATTATTTCGTATGGTTTGTCGCGGTTTTCAGGGAGGATCCCGTACAGTTCTTCTTCTTTTTCGTTAGGCTTAGCAGGTTTAATCCGATCGAAACCTGCGTTTTGAGGAGCCCCCAGCATACTCATGATATTCCTGATGCTATCTAAACAAGCCTGATCATTGGGATGCTTATAATCGGTAACACCAGAGATTTCGCAATGCGTAGTGGCCCCACCTAAGGTTTCATTATCAACTTCTTCGCCAATGGCCGATTTTACCAGATAAGAACCCGCTAAAAATACGGACCCCGTTTTATCAACAATCATCGCTTCATCGCTCATAATTGGCAAATAAGCTCCTCCAGCAACACAAGCACCCATAATAGCAGAAATCTGCACTATCCCTTCCGACGACATGATGGCATTGTTACGGAACATCCTTCCAAAATGTTCTTTATCAGGAAATATCTCATCCTGCATGGGGAGGTACACACCAGCACTATCAACCAGGTAAATTACCGGCAAGCGGTTTTCCATGGCAATTTCTTGCGCACGGAGGTTCTTTTTCGCGGTCATTGGGAACCAGGCTCCAGCTTTTACCGTGGCATCATTGGCCACAATCATACATTGCCTTCCGCTTACATAACCTATACCGCACACCACTCCTGCCGAAGGGCATCCACCTTGTTCGGCGTACATTCCATCAGCAGTAAAGGCTCCAACTTCTAAAAAGTTAGAATCTTTATCAATTAAATAAGCAATCCGCTCGCGCGCCAGCAGTTTTCCTTTTTCTTTTTGTTTTGCAGCGTTTTTTTCGCCACCACCCAGGTATATTTTTTTGAGTCTGGTTTTCAGCTCGTAAACCAACTGTTTATTTACATCCTCGTTTTTGTTGAATTCGATATTCATGGTGGCAATTTAAATTTAATTTCAGAAAAATAGCATTGACCAAAACGGTTTCTGGTCTACCGGTCACTTAACCGCAAGGTGCGCTAAGTCTTTTTAACCACAAAGATCCTGAAATAAATTCAGGATGACGACAGTTTATGTAATTTGTGGTGTACCTAAGGAGATATCCATTTAAAATGATATTTTTGGATAAATCCTAAGAATGGAACTAACCATCAATATTCCTGCACTATTGTTTCCTGCCATTAGCTTAATTATGCTGGCCTATACCAACCGGTTTCTGGCTCTGGCCAGTTTGGTAAGAAGTTTAAAATCGAAATATGAAGACGGCGATAAAAATGCAGCACTTCACCAACAGATTGAAAACTTACGTTACCGATTAAGGTTAATTAAAAATATGCAGGCTTTTGGCGTACTCAGTTTCGCAAGCTGCCTTTTTTGTATGTTTTTCATTTACCTGGAATGGAATACGGTTGCCGAAATCCTTTTTGGATTGAGTTTGATCTTCTTTATGATCTCGCTCATTATCTCGTTGATCGAGATCCAGATCAGCACAAAGGCACTGGAATTGGAACTGAGTAGTTTAGAAGAATTGGATAATCCCTCGATAGTAAGCAGGTTAAAAAAGAAGTTTGATAAAAATTAGCATGCAGATGGAGATTAACACACCAGAAGAATACTTAAACAGTATCGCTGAAGAAAGAAAAGTACCTGTTTCAAAACTGAGAGATACGATTTTAGAAAACTTACCCAAAGGTTTTGAAGAAAAAATCACTTATGGTATGCTGGGCTACGTTATTCCGTTAGCACTTTACCCTGCGGGTTACCATTGCACACCGCAACAGGCTTTACCTTTTATCAATGTTGGTTCGCAAAAGAATTTTATTGTGATGCACCACCTGGGTCTGTATGCATTTACCGGTTTACTGGAATGGTTTCAGGCTGAATATCCTAAACACTGTAAATATAAGCTTGATATGGGCAAAGGTTGTGTCCGTTTTAAAAAGCCAGGTGATATTCCATACGCACTGATTGCCGAGCTCATCAGAAAAGTAACGCCAGAGCAATGGATTGAGCATTATGAAAAGGTGTATAAGCGTAATGGCTAATTTTGATAAACTACGCCATCAATCTTCAGTTTTTTAAACTTTTCGTCCCGGCCTTTACCTTTTATATATTTTACCTGCGATGGGTGTCCTTTTAAATTTGGATGATAAATCGGATCAAACGAAAAAGTCATTTCGGTATCCGATTTTTGAACCACCGTTACTTCGTTATCATTTTCATCTTTTGCTCCTGTAGTGAAAAACTTATCGCCAACCTTCGCATTAAAATCGGCCCGGGTATAAGTTTTCAAAGGATCATCAGGATAGCTTTCCACCAATTTATTCTGCTCATCAATCCTCAAATAAACGGTACTCACTGCATCGCCGCCGACCAAAGAATAAAACTTGTAAAAAAGCTTTTTATTGATGCGAACAGTATCCTTGATTTCAGTATAAGATTGAGCATTCATATACCATAAATTACCAATCTGCATCGGCAAAAATGAATCGGCAGCCCTGTTTTGAGCCTTATTCTTCTGGCAAGAAACGATAGCGAGACTAATTAAAATAAAACTTAAAGATTTCCAGTTTACGATCATGAGGCATTTGTTTTTCCTTATTTAATGTTAAAGATAAACAATGCGCTACATTGTAAGGTATTAATTTACAAAATGATACAAGAAAACTACCTCTCCACTAAAGGCAGGTTTCTTTTGATCTTCAATTTCCATTTCGATAGCCATATTTACCTTCGTTACGCCTCGGAGATTAATGATGGAAGCTAGCTTGGCTTTTAACCTTACCTTACTGTTTACGGTAACGGCTTGTGCGAACCTTAAACTTTCGATACCATAATTGATCTCCATTTTTAATTTCTGGATATCAACAATTTCTTTCCATAGATAAGGGATTAATGAAAGTGTTAAATAGCCATGCGCTATGGTTGCTTTAAAAGGTCCTTCATTTTGCGCCCGCTCTTCATCAACATGTATCCATTGATGATCTAAAGTAGCATCGGCGAATTTATTAATTTGTTCTTGTGTAATGGTGTGCCATGAAGAAACGCCTAATTCCTTGCCAAGGTATTGTTCAAATTCTGCATGGGAGCTGATGATTTGCATTATTGTAATTTTAGGTCCTCTAAAGGTGTTTTTATAATATTATTGTTGTTTGTATTGTTAAATTGCTGGTTAATCGTCTAATGATATAAGCACTCTGGCTATGAACCATTGACTATTAACCATAAGCATCTTGCTATAATTAACTCAGATTCCTTTCTCTAAACCAAACTTCATCAGGAATAGCAGAAAAACTGTCCATTTTATTAATTAATATTTCAGCATCTGCCTCATTAAAAACCAAATCGCGATTGGCCAGTTTCAAAAATTTGTTTTGAACCATCATGTCCATTTGAGCAAATAAGGGATCGTAAAAGCCATTTACATTTAATACCCCGATTGGTTTATTGTGCAGGCCAAGCTGTAACCAGGTTAACACTTCAAAAAATTCTTCCAATGTACCAAATCCACCAGGTAAGATGACAAAACCGTCGCTCAAATCGGCCATTTTCTGTTTCCGCTGATGCATATTTTCGGTAACAATCATTTCGGTTAAACCCTGGTGACCTACTTCCTTATCCATTAAAAACTGAGGAATTACCCCCGTTACTAAACCACCCAATTCCAGAACATCGTTAGCTAACACGCCCATTACCCCAACACTACCACCACCATACACCAATCTGATCTGCTGTTTCACAAGTGTTTCGGCCAATTGCTTTATTACCTTACGGAGTGTTATATCGCCATTAAAGTTTGAGCCACAATACACACAAACCGAGTTAAGCTTATTCATTTTTTTTAAAATTTACCGAAGTTAATATTTTATCGGCTTTCTATAAATTTTAATTCTGCACAAAGCTGTTACAGGTCTATTTTTTGAAGTTTTAACCTCCAAAAGCGATAGCTTATTTTACTCTTTTTCATTCTACCTTTAAATTTCCTGATCAATGTCATTAAGTTAAGGAGAAACAAAAAAGCATATCATCCTGAGCCTATTGAAGGACAAATGTTTTTTTCCGACAATAAAGATCTTCGACAGGCTCAGACTGACAATAGATATACCTAACTTAATAACATTGATCTCCCGCTAATGAGCTATCGTGTGGACACATCTCTGCTAATTAGATTTGTTTTTAGCCCTTTTCTCTAAGGCGATCGTCATGCTGAATTTATTTCAGCATCTTTCCTGCTATTAAGTAACTCTAAACACAAATATCGATTTATTACGCTCTTTGCCGCGGGGCAAGGTACTTTGGAGCGCCAAAGTACCCAAAGCGCTTTGTCAATCCAGCAATGTGGCTTCTCACCGCCCACGCTCATCAAAAAAACAGTGGCACTTCGTTTTGTGTTCAATATCCTTTTAACCTTAAATGCAGCGGATAAGAACACAAAACCACTGCATTTCAGGCTTGGTAGTGCTACTTGTTCTTTTCAATACCTGTTTTTTTGATTCTTCTGCCACTTGGGATTGACGGCGTTCTTCGGTAAAGACTGTGGTTTATTAAAGCCAGCTAGCATGATGTCCAAACCATCCTAAAAAAAGATGTGTCCACACGATAGGCTAATGAGGGAAACTAGTTCCTGGTATTTAATCTCCATAAGAATCACTGGCAGAAGTAAAATAGACCTGATGGAAGTGGGCACGAAGCCAATCCTTCATTGGCGAAGTAAAACGGACAGCAGGATTACCGCAACCGAAAAGCACAGGAACCCCGCTCTCCTTAAAAACAAAAAAGGAATGGCATTACACCACTCCTTTTAACCAAATATAAGAGAGAAAGATTTCGCTTATTATTCTGCCATTCAAATCTCCTGGTGATAAGCGTAAATTAGTTTCTGGTATTTATTTCCATAAAAACCACTAGCAGAAGTAAAATAGACCTGATGGAAGTGGGCACGAAGCCAATCCTTCATTGGCGAAGTAAAACGGACAGCAGGATTACCGCAACCGAAAAGCACAGGGACCCCGCTCTCCTTAAAAACAAAAAAGGAATGGCATTACACCACTCCTTTTAACCAAATATAAGAGAGAAAAGATTTTCAGTTAAACAATCTTAGAAAGAATAACGCAAGGTAGCACCATAAGTTCTTGGATCGCCAAGTACACCTGCATACAAACCGGAGTTACCTGCTGCTGCCTGCAACTGCTCGTAATAATTTTTGTTTCCGATATTTCTGCTCCACACAAATGCAGAGAATTTATCAGATTTGAATCCTAACCTGGCATTAAACAAAGCATAACCTTTAACATTTAATATGCTCGAGGGTGTAGGATTTGAAGAATACTCTGAACGGTAACTGGCATCAGCAGCAATAAAATATCTACCCAGCTTGGTTGCTAAACTGCCAGGCGCGCTGAATTCTGAACCACCAGAAATATTCCATTTAGATATACCTGGTAATCTGCCTCCTGAAGCATCTTTAAATGCTACCTGAGTAGCTACACCATTCACTAATTCTGTATGTCCGGTTTCTTCTAAAGGCAGTGGTGCATTGGTAAATTTAACATATTTGCCATCTAGATAAGCCAAAGCAGCATTTAAAGTTAAAAACCTTTCTAATTGATAAGTTCCGTCAATTTCCAGGCCTTTTACCCTTACTTTTTCAGCATTTGCCAAATAGCCCCTGTTTACGCCCAACTGTGGCGATTGCACATTGGTCTGGTAATCTTTAATATCAGTATTAAACAAACTGAGATTTACAATAGCACCTTTAAATGGCTTTGTTTTAGCACCTAACTCATAATGTTGTACATACTCCGGTTTAACAACAGCTACAGATAAATCGGCTGCTCCTGCTGAGGTAGTTGGCAAACCACCTACATTAACACCAACCGGTTTATATGCGGTAGAAAAAGTTCCGTAAACATTTAAGTTATGAGTAGGACGGTAAGATACTGTAAAGTTACCAGATAAATTGTTATTATCTACCTTGGTTATAAACTGCTGATTTGCATACACAGCCGCTTTAAGTGCCAATAATGCCGCATCGGTAGTTTGTAAACCACCATAAGTTACCCTATCGTAATCAACATCTTTTTTATCATAGGTATACCTTAAACCTGGTAATACGTGCAGGTTCGTTAAAACTTCCCAATCAACCTGTGCAAAAACAGCAGCACTTAACGATTTGATAGTGGAGTTCGTTTTAATCCCGAAGCCATCTAGTAAGCCTGGGGTTGAGTATAAAGCCTGACTGCCGGTATTACTGGTTTGTACAAATCTCCACTGATCCTTACCCACTTCTTCTGTTTGTGACAATCCTTTTAAATTCTGCCCCAATAGATACACACCGATTACTCCACTTACTTTGTCGGTAATATTTCCTGCATACCTTACCTCCTGCGAGTATTGATCGTGGCGTGAAGTACCCTGCGATTTGGTTAATGCAGCTAACTCAGAGAAATCCCTGTCGTTCGTAGGATCCCAGTTCCAGAATCTCCAGGCAGTAGTAGAAGTAAGCGTTCCATTACCTATTTTATAATCTACATTTAAAGATATACCACCTATTGATTGATTATGTCTCCAAGGCGTATTGGTATTGATCTCTCTGGAAAAAGGATCGATTTTAGGTTGTTGATAGCCTAAATCAGATACAATTTTGGCATACTGGCGGTAAGCACTTCTTTCAGTCGTAGTTACGCCTGCAATTACCAATGGATAACCTGCAGGATGCTGAATGCTCACATCGCCACTTAACAATACCTGCAATTTATCAGAAGGTGTGTAATACAACTGACTTTTAAACCCAAGATTGTTTTGTCCGCTGTATTTGCGCTCTTCCCTGGTGTTCCAAATGGTACCATCACGCTGTGTACCCGAAATTGAAATTTTTGCAGCAAGATCTTTTGCAAGAGCACCTGAAACGGAAGTTTTAGCCTGGATAAAATTATAATTTCCAACGCTCAATTCTACTTTTGCACTTGGCGTTAAGGTTGGTTTGGTGGTGGTGATATTAAATGCACCAGCGGTGGTGTTTTTACCAAATAAGGTCCCTTGTGGACCGCGAAGGATTTCAATCTGCTCGATATCCAGAAAATCGGTAGAGGTTGCAGCCGGACGGGCGTGATAAACACCATCTACGTAAAAACCTACACCTGGATCGATACCATCGTTGGTTAAACCGAATGTTGAGCCTAATCCCCTAATATTTAAAGTAGTATTTCTGGCATTAGAAGCATATAACTGTACTGAAGGAACCAACTCTTTTAAACGGTTAACGTTAAATGCACCAGCATTTTCTGCTGCCTGTCCACCAATTACGGTAATTGGAATGGGCACATCTTGCAAAACCTCCGAACGCCTTCTCGACGTTACCACAATTTCATCCAGCAGTGCGCTTTCTACCAGAACCAACTCAATGGGTGTTTCCTGTGGTTTTAAAAACTGAAAATCCTGGGGTTTAAAGCCAACTGAACTAACTTGTAAATAAAATGGAATTTCTTGCTTTACATTAATGGTAAAGGCACCATTATCATCGGCTACAACGGCTTGGTTTGTACCTCTTACCTTTATGGTTGCATGTGGTATGGTAGTGCCATTACTTGCCTTTATTACACCCCTTACCGGTGTCTGAGCAAAAACAAAGTTTGCAGAAAGTATTAATGAAAAAAAAATGAGTAAACTTTTGTTCATGATTGGTTATATAGTTTGTTTAAATGTTATCAGTTAATAGGCTTGTAAATTGTTTTATTTTGTTTGAGAATAGCCACAACAACTACAGGCGGGTTTTTTGTCCAAATTTCATAACTTATATAAATCCTATGGATTTAGTCGACAAATATATCAAAAAAAGTTAGCTGCCAAATTTTATTTTGTGATTTTTCTATTTTTATGATTGAGCTGGGTTATTATTAGCCACAGAAACACGGATTGGCACGGAAAATTTTAAGAAAATAGCTCCACTATCTTTATTACATTTTACGCAATAAAATAGTTAGTCTTATATTCAGCAAGCTGATATAGAGATCTTTTTAAGGACCTTACAGGTTTTTAAATGCGCGGTTCGCGTTAGGGATTGTAAGGGTTCAGTGTCGATAGTTCATCGGTACCGGAGCGAAGCGCAGCCCTGAAAAGCCCGACCCTTGCGCAGCTTGGGTAACGCCATAACATACTGGCTTTCAATATTTAAATTATCCTTTAATTAATAGGATCTTTTTAGCATATTTTTACCTTAATGTTCTTGGTGGGGAGCTGAAGTCATTTAAAAAGCCGAAAGACTTTGTACGAACAAAAACGAGGCTATCGTAAAACGATGCCCCGCTAATATTGAATTCTATAAAAATATTGACTTATGAGATTGCTTCGTTCCTTATAATGACGATTATTCGAAAAAGATGCCTTATCTGGTATAATTTGGTGCTTCTTTAGTGATGGTAATATCGTGTGGGTGACTTTCGCGCATACCTGCAGCTGTAATCTGTACGAATTGTGCTTCTTGTAATGCTTCTATAGTTGCCGCCCCACAGTAGCCCATGCTGGCACGTAAACCGCCGATATATTGATACATTACTTCTGCCAAAGTACCTTTAAATGGCACGCGACCCACAATTCCTTCAGGCACTAACTTTTTAATATCATCTTCCACATCCTGGAAATAACGGTCTTTAGAACCCTGCTCCATCGCTTCAATTGAGCCCATTCCACGGTAAGATTTAAATTTACGTCCTTCGTAAATAATGGTTTCACCTGGCGATTCTTCTACTCCTGCAAATAACGAACCTGCCATCACTGTACTTGCACCCGATGCGATTGCTTTGGCAATGTCGCCAGTGTGTTTAATACCGCCATCAGCAATAACAGGTACTCCAGTTCCTTTTAAAGCTTTTGCGCATTCGTAAACTGCATATAACTGCGGAACACCAACACCGGCAATAATTCTGGTGGTACAGATAGAACCCGGGCCTATACCTACTTTAACTGCATCGGCACCAGCATCTGCCAAAAATTTTGCAGCTGCACCGGTGGCTATATTTCCAACAATCACCTGTAAATCTGGGTATTTTGCTTTAACTTCTCTTAATTTATCAACAACACCTTTAGTATGGCCATGAGCAGTATCGATGGTAATTACATCAACACCGGCATGAACCAAAGCATCAACACGCTGTAAAGTATCGGCTGTTACCCCTACCGCAGCGCCTACCCTTAAACGGCCACGTTCATCTTTACAGGCAGCAGGATAATCCTTAACTTTAGAAATATCTTTAAAAGTGATTAAACCACTTAAGTATCCATCTTTGCTTACTACTGGAAGTTTTTCGATTTTATGGTTCTGAAGAATTTCTTCTGCCTGAACCAAAGTGGTTCCTTCTGGCGCAATGATTAAATTTTCTTTAGTCATTACCTCAGAAATTGGTCTCTTCATATCCTTTTGGAAACGTAAATCTCTATTTGTAATAATACCTACTAGTTTATTATCGCTACTTACCACCGGAATACCACCAATTTTATGCTCTTTCATGATTTTGAAAGCATCGGCCACAACAGCTGTTTCCAATAAGGTAACAGGATCCTGGATCATACCACTTTCCGAACGCTTAACTTTACGTACTTCGGCAGCTTGTCTGTCTATAGTCATGTTTTTATGTAACATACCAATACCTCCGTTTTGCGCAATGGCAATGGCAAGTTCGGCTTCAGTTACAGTATCCATTGCCGCAGAAATCAATGGAACATTAAGTTTAATTTTTTTCGTTAAAAAAGTGGTTGTATTTACTTCACGGGGCAGTATTTCGGAATATGCGGGTACTAAAAGTACGTCGTCATACGTTAAACCTGTGGCAATAAACTTTGTGGAATCGAGTTGCATAGCAAATAAATTAGGATTTATTATTTGCCAGGCAAAGATACAAAAATTGAGGGGAAATAAAAGCATAAAGATAAAAATGCTTAAATATTGAGCTTGCCTGACAATTGCATTAGCGCTAAAATGGGCAGGCTTTCAGAAGTTATTAAGGGATAATCCCACTAAGTATTTAGCGATTTAATTTGATTAAGCTCGATATTTATATAAATTCATCGAACCAAATATATAAACATGATTGATTTTCTGGAAGGAACGAAGGAATGGCTGATTGGCTTTTTCGGCTTATCGGCAATTTTACAACTGTTGCAAACCAATGATTATAGCCAGTTTATGAGCTGGAAAGGAATTAGTGCACTTATTGGTCCCTTAATCCCCTTTCTATTGGCTTTTGAAATCATCAGGATGACATTTTACCGCCGTTTTAAAGTGGTTGATTATCGCATCTCTTTCTTTTCATTGGTCTTCAATTCATTTATTGGCCGCATTATTTCAATCGGAATGGTTTCCCTTTGTATAGGTTTATTTGGGAAATATGCCATTTTTAAAACCGAAATTACCTGGTACTGGCTCATTTATGGCTATGTAATATGGGAATTTGGTCATTTTATTTACCATTTTTTAGCGCATAAAGTAAGGCTGTTTTGGTGTTTACATTCTACTCATCATGCACCCGAAACCATGAATCTATCCGTAAATTTTGCTCATTTTTTTCTTGAAGCACCATATGCAGACCTAATTAGAACAACAACCTGTATACTTTTAGGCGTGAGCCCTTCACTGCTTTTTTTAATTATGTTTATTGATGGTGTTTGGGGATCTTTTATCCATATTGGAGAAAACATCTCAAAAGATGGCCGTTTCGGTTTTTTAAATAAAATAATCCTTACCCCTTCTCATCATCGTGTACACCATGCCAAGAATGCATTGTATATGGATACCAACTTCTGTAACCCTGTTACCCATCTGGGACCATGTTTTTAAAACCTATCAGGAAGAAGATAAAACGATAAAAATTGAATACGGTATTACCCGGGAAATGAAAAAACATAGTTTTTTAGACGCTTATTTCGGCGAAATTGTTCTTTTGGCTAAAGATGTATGGCACGCACCAGGGATTAAAAACAAGTTTCTATACATTTTTATGCCTCCCGGATGGAGCCATACCAAAGAACATAAAACAGCAAAAATAGTGAGATCTGAATATCTGAAAACTTACAAAACTGAAATGGCCAACCCATAAAAGCGATAACAGATTACCTTATAAAATTTTGCATAGCCATACAGGCTGATTTAAATTATACATCAAAAATATCTTGTCAATTAATTGATCATATTTCGCTGAATCTTTTTAATATTGCATTAACCAAAAAACTAATTTTATAAATGCAGAAAAATGCGCTCCAATTTCTGACTTTAATGCTATGCATTGGAGTTAGCACCCTCTATGCCCAAACCACTCAACCTATAAAAAGAGAATTCAAGTTTGGTAAAATTGCTCCAACAGAATTTGAGGTGAAAGCCACAGGACAGGATTCTTCGGCTTCAGCGATTAAACTGTTTGATGTTGGCGACTGTTATTTTGAAATCGGGCCTTCTTCTGGTAGCTTTATTTATGTTTTTGAAAGGCATATCCGTTACAAAATCTTAAACAAAAATGGTTACGATCTGGCTAATTATAAAGTAGAACTTTATAAAAATAGTAACTCGGCAAAAGAAGACCTTACTTTTATGGATGCCGCAACTTATAATATGGTTGATGGCAAAATGGTGACCAGCAAACTGAATAAGGATGCCAAATTTACCGAGGAATTTAACAAAAACTATGTCATCAAAAAATTTGCCTTGCCAAATGTTAAAGAAGGCTCCATTATCGAATTTAAATACAAAATCAAGTCAGATTTTATTTTCACACTGCGTGGCTGGAAATTCCAGTCAAACATTCCAACACTTTGGTCGGAGTACAATGTAAAAATACCTGAATACCTAACTTATAAGAACAACCTAAGTGGGTATTATCAGGTCGACCATCCGCTTCACCAAAATGTAAATGCAAGCTATGTATCAGGCGTAAACTCTACTGCTGTTTACGATAAATATTGTGCTGCTAATGTACCTGCGTTGAAAGAGGAGCCTTATGTAACCACAATGGATGATTATATCCCTAAAATAAAATTTGAACTTAGGGCAACCCAGTTTCCGGGTGAACTTTACCAGGACTTTAATGGATCGTGGTCAAAAATTATTAATGGGCTGGCTCAAGATGAAAAATTTGGCGGTTTTATTAATAAAAACAGTTATGCCAAATCTGTACTTCCAGGCATTTTAAAAGGAGAAAAAGATACCCTTGCTGCTGTAAAGCTTATTTTCGACTATGTTAAAAACAACTTAAAATGGAATAAAGAATACTCGGAATATGCTAAAGAAACCAATCCAAAAAGTATCTTCGAAAAGAAAACAGGTTCGTCTGCTGATATCAACCTTTCCTTATTAAGCTTATTGAAAGAAGCGAAAATAGAGGCCTACCCCGTTTTGATCAGCACAAGGGAAAATGGAGAACACCCAGGATATCCGGTAGAATCGGCGTTCAACAACGTAATTGGTGTTACACAGATCGGGAATACACTCTATTTTCTTGATGCTACAGATAAAGATCTTCCTGCTGGTATGTTAGATTATGAAAACCTGAGTCACCAGGGCTTTTATATGGATTTAAAAAGCTTTAATGGAAAATGGCTTTCTACAGAACCAAGCGTATTGAGTGAAAAGATTTTTGTTTATAATATGACGCTTGATAAAGACCATAAGTTAACGGGCAAAATTAATCAATACTCAAAAGGCTATAGCGCACTAAACCTTCGCAATAAATATAGAAAAACTAATAACGAAACCGAATTTGTTAAAAACTTCAAAAAAGACAAAACAGGCCTCGAAGTTTCTAATTATAAAATAGACAACCTCGACAATCTTGATGAGTTGTTGACTGAAACGATGGATGTAGTAATTGAAGACAATGTGGAAGAAGCCGGAAACCTGGTATATTTTACCCCTTTGCTTTTCGAAAGAACCAAAGAAAATTTATTCAAATTAGAGCAACGAAAATTCCCGGTCGATTTTGCCTATCCATTTAAAGAAAGTTACCGGATTACGATTAACTTCCCTGAAGACTACGAAGTAGATAAGCTGCCAAAAGGTGGGATTTATAAACTGCCGGAAGAGAATGGAACATTTACCATCAATTACATTGCAGAAGGCAAAACCTTAATGGTAAGAAGTATTATAAATGTAAACAAATCGCTTTATACACCAGAAGAATATTTCGACTTAAAAGAATTATTTAAAACAGTTGTAGAAAAGCAGGCTGAACAGATCGTATTTAAAAAGAAAGTATAATGAAATACTATTTAAGTTTGGCGCTTGCGCTTGTAAGCATTAATAGTGCATTAGCACAAATAGATTACGATGTAGCGAAGATTCCTGAAAACCTGAAAAAGGATGCTGTTGCTGTCATCAGGAACGAAGAATCTTTTTTTGATGTTAAGGGTTTGGGTGAGGCAAAAATGGATTATAAAGTGGCGATAACCATTTTAAACAAAGCCGGTGAAGAATATGGTGAAATGGCTGAAGGTTACGATAAATTTAGCAGTATCTACAACATTAAGGCTACCCTTTACGATGCTGCAGGAAAAAAGGTAAAGGACTATAAAAGTTCAGATATAAAAGACCAAAGCCTGATTTCGGATTTTTCGATCTTCGAAGAAAATAGACTTAAACTCCTAAAATTTGTAAGTATAACTTATCCATACACCATAGAGTATAGCTATAGTCAGGATTATAAAGGATTGCTTTATTTTCCTTCATGGCGCGACCTGAAAGGTTTTGGAGTATCAGTAGAAAAATCGGCCTACACGATTCAAAAGGCAAAAAACTACAAAATGAGATACATTACGAGTTTGAATTTACAGACCGACTCGGTAATTAATGGAGAAAAAGTACAGTACAAATGGAAGAGTACCAACGTTGCAGCAGTTGCTGAAGAGCCTTTAAGTACCGATATCGATAATATTTCTGCATGGGTAAAAGCCTCTCCTAATCAGTTTGAATACGATGGTTCGACAGGAAATTTCGATAACTGGAAAAATTTCGGGTCATGGCTTTTCACCTTAAATCAGGGTGGAAATAAACTTCCGGAAGCCACCAAATTAATGGTACAGAATTTAATTAAAGATGCCAAAACAACAAAAGAAAAGATCCGCATTTTGTACAACCATTTGCAGCAAAATACCCGTTATGTGAGTGTACAATTGGGAATTGGTGGCTTTAGGCCTATTTTGGCCGAAAAGGTAGCGCAGGTTAATTATGGCGATTGTAAAGCACTTTCTAATTACATGAAGGCTTTATTAAACGAAGCAGGAATTGCCTCAAATTTAATTGTCATTGGAAACGATATGCCAAGCTTAAACCTCAATTACTCGAGTATGGGGCAGGCAAACCATATGATTTTGTGTGTTCCATTGGCAAAAGATACTACGTTTTTAGAATGCACCAGCCAATATAACCCAATGGGATTTATCGGTTATGGCAATTCTGACCGGAATGTATTAATGGTTACCGAAGATGGAGGAAAAATAGTGCATACCCCTGCCTACAATGCCAAAGAAAATTATCAGATCAGAAAAACCAAAATTACATTGGCAGAAGATGGTACAGCCAGCTCAGAAATAAAATCTACTTATGGTAATGCGCAGTTTGAAGAAAATTTTTCGATGACATTAATGGAACCTGTGGATCTCCGGAAAAAAATAATTGAAGAGAGTCCCATTCCGGTAGCCGAGCTGATTAGTTATAAGTATGCACAGCCAGATAAAACGGTACCAGTGCTTACTGAAGAAATTAACTTTAAAACCAACCCGTTGTTAACCAAAGGTGGAGATAAGTTGTTTTTGGTGATCAACCAGGTTAACCGTCGCGAGAGCGTGCCGCTTAAAGTAGAGGTCAGAAAAACGTACTTTGCTGTTCCGTTCAGTTACAATGATGATGATGAAATTAGTTACATTTTGCCAAAAGGCTATAATGTAGAGTTTATTCCAAAAGATATTGCGATTAGCTCTGAATTTGGCTCGTATAGTGCGAAATTTAGCGTTAAGGATAATATGATTGTTTACAGCAGAACGCAGGCCATGAACAATAAAAAGTATCCGCCAGAAAAATATGGTGAATATGTAGATTTCTATAAAAAAATTTACCAGGCTGATAAGCAAAAAGCCGTTTTAGCAAAAACTTTATAAATGAGCATATGATTACTGAAAACCAATATTTTGATGGCAACGTTAAATCGTTAGGCTATGAAACCGCCGAGGGAAAATCGACTATCGGCGTTATAAATCCTGGAGAATATACTTTTGGAACCGCACAGAAAGAAATTATGCATGTTATTGAGGGTGAGCTATCAGCACTTTTACCTGATACAGCCGATTGGAAAAGCATTAAAGCAGGAAGTAATTTTGAAGTGCCTGCAAACTCCTCATTTAAAGTAAGGGCCAACGTGCAAACGACCTATCTTTGCCAGTACAGATAGATTTATATAAGGTCGTCATCTCGACTGGAACGCAGTGGAATGGAGAGATCTATCTCGACAGATTACTCGGCTTCGTTGCACTCCACTCGAAATGACGACCTCTCTAGAGGATTAATTTACCCTTATTTCTTCCCGATCACCACCTCTGTAAAATGATCGGTTCTGAGGTATTTATTCGCCAAAGCAAGTAATTCTTCAGCAGTAATGGTTTTAACCTTCTCTATATATTTTGTATAGTAGTCGTAATCCAATCCTGAGAAGTAAATATTCTTGAATTTATCGGCGTGTGAGAATACATTTTCCAAACTGCCCAGCATTGATCCCAACATGTAATTTCGAACCAGATTCAGTTCTTCTTCCCCTACCAGTTCATTTTTTAACAGCTCTATTTCTTTGTAAATCTCTGTTAATGCAGCCGAACAAACATCGGCACCAACTTCTGTAGCGATAAACAGATAACCTGCTTGCTGTAATGAAGAAATACCAGAACCAATACCATAAGTGTATCCTTTATCTTCGCGGATATTGTTCATCAAACGTGATCCAAAGTAACCACCTAAAACAGTATTTAAAATCTGAAGTCCAGAAAAGTCTTCATGTTTACGATTAATTGCCAACTGTCCTATTCTGATTGCCGATTGTAAAGCCTCTGGTTTTTCGGTATAAACAAACTGTTTTTCCGTTGCGGTGAAATCGAAACTATTCTTTACCGCATTACTTTTTTCCCAATCCTTTCCGAAAGCATCGTTTAACAGATTAAAGCTTGAAATATCAAACTTCCCTGAAGCGATTATGGTACAATTATTTGGTGCGTAGGCAGCCTTAAAATATTCAATTAAATCTTCACGTTTTAATGCATCGTAATGGTCTGCTTTAATATTTACGCCATAAGCCGTATCGCCAAATAAAGCTTGTGCAAATTCTTTTCTCGAAAGAACATCATTTTTCTTCAGGTTTACCTGTAGCTTTTGCTTCTGATTTTGGATATAAATATCAAGCTCATCTTGTGGGAACTTGCTTTCTGATAAAACATCCTTCACAATGGGCAATACCGAATGTAAATGTTTATTTAAAGTATACAATGTAACCGAAGATTGATCCTGGACATATTCTGTTTGGAAAAATGCGCCATAAAAATCAATTTGTTCTGCTATCTCTTTTGCCGATAATTTATTTGTTCCATTATTAATCAGGGCACTTACTGCAATGGCCTGTAATGGTTTTTCCAATTTCCAGTTTACGTTATCAAAAATAAATTCAATACGTACCAGATCCTGTTCTCCAGAATAAATCGTAAAAACGGGTACACCATTATCTAATACTTTTTTTTCCGGATGGATAAAATTTATTGTTGATACCTGCTTAAAATCAGGCGCCTGTTGTCTGTTAAGCATTTTCTTCAGTTAAATAATATAAAGTTGACGATGAATTTGGTTGGAAAGTTTCGTTGGATATCCTTTTGATATCTTCTGCCTCTACTTTTAAAAATTCTTCGGTTTCCCCGTTCAATAAAGCTGCATCTCCCAGTAATTCGTAATAAGCCAGGTTCATCGCTTTATCTAGCAGGCTCATCTCAGAAAAAACAAGTACCGATTCTACCTTGTTTTTTACCTTCTTTAATTCGTTATCAGACACCAGTTCGGCTTTTAATTTTTCCAGCTCAACCCAGATTGCCTTTTCTGCCGTTTCCACGGTTACACCTTCTACCAGTTTACCTTCAACAACAAACAAACCTGGATCTAAACTGCTCGAAATGTAGGCATTGATATCGCTAAAAAGTTTCTGTTCTTTCAGCAAGCTGTTATACAAACGTGAAGATTGTCCACGCGATAAAATATCAGATAATAAATCAAAAGCGTAATAATCTTGATTTAACCTTCCCGGCATTTTAAAAGCCATATAAATTGCATTTAAAGGCACGTTTGCTTTAACGGTTTCTTTTCTGGCTTCTGTTTGCGGTTCTTCCTGAATCAGATCCCGGTTATATTTATCACCAGCTGGGATCGGTTCGAACCATTTTTCTGCCAGTTTTTTCACATCTTCTGTTTTCACATTGCCACCCACTACTAAAATTGCATTTTGTGGAGTATAATGTTTCTTAAAAAATGCTTTCACATCGTCCATTGTTGCATTTTCGATATGCGAAAGTTCTTTCCCGATAGTTGCCCAGCGGTAAGAATGCTTTTTATAAGCCAACGGACGCAACTTTAACCAAACATCGCCATAAGGCTGATTAAGATAACGTTGCTTAAATTCTTCGCTCACTACATTCCGCTGGGTATCTAAGCTTTTTTCAGAGAAAGCCAGGCTCAGCATGCGGTCGCTCTCCAGCCAAAATGCTGTTTCCAGGTTTTCAGCAGGCAGTGTGATGTAATAATTAGTGATATCGTTACTTGTAAAAGCGTTATTCTCACCTCCTACGCGCTGCAAAGGTTCGTCATAATTGGGGATGTTTACCGATCCGCCGAACATTAAATGCTCAAACAAATGCGCAAAACCGGTTTTTTCCGGGTCCTCATCACGGGCACCCACATCATATAAAATATTTAAAACTGCCATTGGAGTTGTAGCATCTTCATGCACCAAAACTTTTAAACCATTGGCCAGCGTAAAACGATTAAAATCTACCATATTTATTTTTAGAACCGTAAAGATATAATAAATGATTTCACGGATGAGGAAGATTGAATAGATTTTGGTGTATTAACCGCGTTTGTTATTTTTTTGACAAACCTTAAACCTTACACCTTCAACCTTCCCTCCCTTTTCCTTATCTTTGTACTATGAATATAGCCGATTTACTGCAACGGGCATTACATTTCGATTTTTTGAGCCTTGAAGAAGGTGTACATTTATATCATCATGCCGATACTGCATCTTTGATGTTTGTAGCAAATGAATTAAGGAAAATCCAGGTACCCAGTGGCAAAGTAACCTGGCAAATCGACCGTAATGTAAACACCACGAACGTTTGTATTGCCAACTGTAAATTCTGTAATTTCTTCCGCAGGCCTGGCCACGACGAAAGTTATATCACTGATATCGAAACTTATAAGGTAAAGATTGAAGAGACTTTTCGTTTAGGTGGAGATCAATTATTATTACAGGGTGGTCACCACCCCGATTTAGGTTTGGCATTTTATGCTGACTTATTCAGAAAACTGAAAGAATTATATCCAGATCTAAAATTGCATGCTTTAGGCCCGCCAGAAATTGCACACGTTGCAAAGCTCGAGGGGATGACACATACTGAGGTATTAAAAGCATTAAAAGAAGCAGGCATGGATTCGCTTCCGGGTGCAGGTGCCGAAATTTTAAACGACCGCGTGAGGCGTTTAATCTCGAAAGGTAAATGTGGCGGACAAGAATGGCTTGATGTAATGCGTGCATGCCATCAATTAGACATCACTACTTCGGCAACGATGATGTTTGGCCATGTGGAAACCATAGAAGAACGCTTTGAACATTTGGTATGGATCCGTCAGGTACAGAGCGAAAAACCTGCCGATGCCAACGGATTTTTAGCTTTTATTCCCTGGCCTTTCCAAGATGATGGCACTTTACTAAAAAGATTACGCGGAATTAGCAACAATGTAACAGCTGATGAATATATCCGTATGATCGCTTTAAGCCGCATCATGTTGCCTAATATTAAAAATATTCAGGCCAGCTGGCTAACGGTTGGTAAAGCCACCGCACAGCTTTGTTTACATGCAGGTGCAAACGATTTTGGATCGATTATGATCGAAGAAAATGTGGTATCGGCGGCTGGTGCTCCACACCGTTTTACCGCGAATGGCATTCAGCAATCTATTAAAGCCGCAGGTTTCGAACCTCAGTTACGCGGACAAAAATATAACTACAGAGATTTACCTGAACATTTGGAAGAGCAGGTAATTACGTACTAGGTTATTTGAGATGGATGATGGGAAATGTATTTTATTATACGCATTGATCTTAAAATCCTATCATCTTAAAAATCTTGTTCAAAAAAGGGAAGTAAAACCAAGTTCTACCTCCCTACCTTAAACAAACATTACCTAATCAATAACGTCAATATTTTGCTGTATTATGAAAGCTTTTTACCGTCCCTTAAAAATAAGTTGGCAATGGTAATTACACTGGCTTTATCTAAAGGCTCATCAAAACTTTCTACCGCTATAGCTTTGGTAATACCTGCATTACCACCAATACCCACTATGTTTGCACCAGCTTGTACAGTTAAATCTTCGCCAGCATAAACAGCATCTACCTGAGGAACTCCAGAATCATTTGCCTGACCTGAAGCGCCAAGACTAACCCATGGTTTATATACTGTACTACCAGCTGCTGTACGCATTTGGCGGATGTGAGATGCGTGACGGGCTTCAACTGAGTGGATTTGCAAAGCGGTTTGTAATACACCTGGGCTAACCAATAAATTCCCTGCCTGGCCCTTGTATGCCCTCACTCCAGTATCTTCAAAGCCTTGTGCTACCGCTAGAAAGGTATTATAATCAGAGTATACGGTAGCAAATGTTCCACCTGCTCTAAAATCGGTATCTGCATAAGCAATTGGTGCACGTGCTGAACTTCCTAAAGCGCCTACTAATAAATCAACGTGTGCTTTTTCATGATCGCGAATGGTAGTAATGGCTGCTTGGCTGGCTGCATTAGGAAAATTAAAAGTAACATCAATTACTGCCGATCCCGGAGTCTTTCCTACGATACAGTGATTATAAAAATGGTATTCTAAATACTCTAGTGATAAAGCAAAGTTTAATACATCAACAACCGCTGCTGGTAAAGCAGTTTGTCCATATGCTTTTTGGAACATTGAACCTAAAGCCAGTGGCATAGCGGCTAAAGAGATTTTTTTACCCATGTTGAAAAAGCTTTTCATTGCAGCTCTTCTTGGATTTAATCTTTCATAGATTTCTCCGTCAACTTTTTCAATTTCTTCTAATATATTTACGATATTCATAATTTCTGATTTTAAAAATTAAAGATTGATAACATTAATTTTGGTTTTAATATATTTTCCGGCAGCAGCTAAAACCTTATCTGGTGTTAAAGCTGCATCTAAACCGCCAGCATTATTAGCACCTAAAGCAGAAAGACTGTTCAAATCAGCAAATGTTCCATTTGAGATCAGATCACGAACATACGCTGCGTGGCGGGCTTCAACAGAAACAATTTTACCTGCTAACAATAAATAAGTACCGTTTTTAATTCTTGGTCCGGCGCCATTGTATGCCGCCACACCCAAGTCTTCGAAAGCCATTGCCGCACCTAAAACACCAGCAGAACTGGTAAAATCAATTGATGAAAAATCCACCTCCAAACTTCCAATTGCGGCGGTGCCTAAAGCGGCTTTAAAAAACTCTCTGTGGGCAATTTCATGAAACTGAATATCCTGGAAATATGCTTTTTGAGCTGTAGTGAAAGATGCAGGAGGTGCTGAAGCAACTTTAACATAAAATGCAGCTTCTAATTGCTCTAAAGCATATGCATAATTTAATACACCGAAATCATCTTTAAAATCAAGCGTTGCACCTCCCATTACAGGATTATCATAACCGCGATCTTTTTTACAACCTGCAGCTACTAAGGCAATACCTGCAGCGCCTGCACCTGCGTACTGAAGAAAAGATCTTCTGCCTACAGTTTTGCTAAATAAACTTTCATCCTGAAGTTCACTTTTTGTTTCTAGTTCATTGTTTTTCATAGTCATCTATGTTTAGTGGTTTTGAATTCGTTTGATGATACATACGTGACAATTCCAAGACTGGTTTTTTCTCTTTGCATTTTTTTTTGTAAGACCATTTTAATACATTCACCAACATATATGACCATATTAAAAGCCATTATTGTTGATGATGAGGAATTTGCACGCTCATCATTATTTTTTTTACTGCAACAGAACTGCCCGCAGGTAGAAATTACTGGTATTGCAAGGTCTGTAGCGGAAGCAAAAGATATTTTAGCGCATCACCCCATTGATCTGATTTTTCTGGATATAGCCATGCCTGGAGGTAATGGCTTTGAGCTTATTCCCGATGCACAAAAACACAATGCCGCCGTTATATTTACCACTGCTTATGATCAATATGCACTAAAAGCGATTAAGGCTAACGCACTCGATTATTTGTTAAAGCCTATTGATATTGATGAGCTTAAAATAGCTGTAGATAAGGTTTTTCAACACATTAAGCGCTTTAAAGGTCAAAATGAAAACGACGAAAGGATCAATAATCTGGCTTCCAGTTTAAGCTCACGATCAGAAATCAGAAAACTTACGCTCCCTTATGGCCAGGGTTTTAAAATGATTGATATTGATGATATTATTTACATTGAAGCCGATAGCAATTATTCTATTGTACACTTAAATAACCATGAATAAAATAACAGTTTCGAAAGTTTTACGGGAATTTGAAGAGCTTTTACCTGGGGATCAATTTGTACGGATCCATAAGTCGAGCATTATAAATCTTAACCATTTAAAAGAGTATAATTCAAAAAACGGACTTCAGGTTTTCTTAAAAAATGGTGAAAGTATTAATATTTCGCGAAGAAGAGCAAGCGATTTTTTTGAAAAAATAAAGCTATTTACAAAGACAAACAGTGATCATTAAACCACGCATAAAAGCGCTTTTATTTGCTGAAAAAGCAATTCTGAAGTTAAACTTCGGCCGCTCTTTTATTGCTTTTTTATTCGGGCTCATTATATTTAGCGCTCCAAAAACCCTGCTTGCGCAAACCACCTATCTTCCACATTATACCTCTAAAAATGGTTTAGCCAGCAATAACTGTTATTACATTTTACAAGATAAAAAAGGTTTTATATGGATCGCCACCGATAATGGACTGAGCCGTTTTGATGGGACAAATTTTCAGAATTTCACCATCGAAGACGGACTTCCAGATACACAGATCCTTCAGATGAAAGAAGATAAAGAGGGACGGTTGTGGTTTTTTGCCCTAAACGGTCAGCTGAGCTACTTAAAAGAAGGAAAATTTTATAACCAGGATAACGATGAACTGCTTAAAAAGCTAAACTTTAATACGGTAATTGTTTCCTTTTTAGTAGATAAATCGGGGCGGATTTGGCTCGGCACAAACGCCAACCTGATTGTTTGCTGGGATGGAAAAACCATCAAAAAATACATTTCTCCAAATCCAAATGATAAGTTTATCAATGCCTTTATCCATGAGGATGAGCAAGGTAATATATTTTCTTACAGCGATTTAAGCGTTCAGCAGTTTAACGGGAAAACTTTTTCCATGGTCAATTCAAAAGTGCAGCCCCTTTCTTACATGACTGCTGCGAATAGCCGCCACAGATCTTTATTTTACCTGGACAGTGGGGGATTAAAACAATATAGACATGGAAGCATCAACGATCTCATCCCAATTCCTCAGAACCTGATCAAGAACATGTCGGGATATTTTTATTACGATGTTGCTACCAAAGAGGTTTGGTTATCGAATGCCAATGGAGCCTTCGCGCTCGATAAAAGCGGAAAAACAGTCCAATACCTTCAGGATATTTCGGTTAACCAGGTAATTAAGGATAGTAACCAGAACATGTGGTTTGCCACCAATCAGGGAATTTACATGCTTCCTAATACGAATAACCGATTATCGATTATCGATGCAGAATCTGGTCTGAGCAGCAATGTAATCAAAAGCATTACCAAAGATGGGAAAAACCGCCTCTGGCTGGGTACCGATGATGCTGTAATCGACGTGTTAACCATCAACAATTATCAGGTAGATGAAATAGGGTTAGACGATTTTAAGAAATACAAAACGATTAAACAGATTACTTTCGACCCAAAAGATCAGTCGATATATTTTGCCTCTGATTATGGAATGGGCGTTTTCAGAAACATTTATCGCGGTACCAACGAGGTAAGTTATTTAAAAGAATCTAACAACTCCATGTTTGTAATTAAACACTTCAGCGTGGGCGAAAATAACGACCATTTGGCTTTAGCTCTTTCATCAGGTGTAGTCTTTTTATCAGACAGGAGAAACAAATTTGAATTTAACGCAGCAAAGTATCGTGAAAAAGAAGATTTCTTTAAAGATCGGTCCTACCATGTTTTTTATGATCATGAAGGTAGTTTATGGTTCTCAAACATCAATGGATTATCTCAGTTTTCTAAAGGAAAACTAATTAAACATTACGAAAACCACCAGCTGTTAACCAAACGAATAAACGACATTAAACAGCTGGCTGATGGCACATTGATTTTAGCAACCGATGGCTATGGCTTAATTTTTTACAAAAATAATCAGATTACCAGGCAAATCACTCAAAAAGATGGCTTAACCAATAATATCTGTACTAAAATATTTGTAAAAAACAACGAAATATGGGTATTGACCAATAAGGGAGTTAACAAAATTGCAGATTATCCTAAGCAACCCACGGTGGCTAATTTCGACTATGGCAAAGATCTTTTAAGTGATGACATCAACAGTTTGTTCATTGATGACAGCACCGCTTATTTTGCAACAAACAAAGGCCTGATCTTATTTAAATACAACAATAAAAACATCGTTAAGAATCTTCCTAAGGTATACGTTACCTCTATTATTAAAGATAACGAGCGTTTGCCGGTTGATCAGGGCAATTTTACTTTTGAAACGGGTAACAATACCATTCTGTTTACCTTTAGCGCAGTCGATTTTACCACCAGCGATATTACCTATCGTTACCGTTTAAATGAAAATTCGGCCTGGGTAGAAACCCGCACCAGGCGGTTAGATTTTTCTTCGCTACAATCAGGCGATTATGTATTTGAAGTAAGTGCAAAAAGCCAGAACGGTAATTGGGGCGAATCGGCAAAAATCGCATTTACCATTAAAAAGCATTTTTGGCAAAGCCTGTGGTTTTTATCTATTTTAATATTGCTTGTAGCTTATATCTTTTACAAGGTAGCTGTTTACATTACCCGCAAGCAGAAAGATAAGGAGCAAGCACAATTGTTATTAAGGAACAAAGTACTCATGTTAGAGCAACAGGCTTTGCAGGCGATGATGAATCCACACTTTGTATTTAATGTGATGAACTCCATTCAGCATTATATCAATACACAAAATACGGCTTCAGCAAATAAGGTTTTAACGGGCTTTGCCAGATTGATCAGAAAGAACCTGGAGATCTGTACAAAAAGTTACATTTCTTTGGAAGAGGAACTGGAATATTTAAACCTTTATTTAAAACTGGAGAAAAACCGCTTTGGCGATAAATTAAAATATATTTTTAACATCGATGAAGAAATTGATAAAGAAGAAACCTTTATCCCATCTATGTTGTTGCAACCTTACGTAGAAAATGCAATATGGCATGGTATTATGCCAAAAGAAACCGGTGGTGAAATTCTGATCAACATTAAACTGAAGGATGAATTCTATCTTAACATCGAAATTATTGATGATGGGATTGGAATTGACAACTCTTTAAAGGATAAAAAGGAAACACACATTAGTAAAGGCATGCAGCTTACCAAAGAAAGATTGCACCTTTTAAGTCAGATTGGAGCAAAACCTATACACTTAAACGTAAGGCAAAACACCACAAATGGTACAACAGTATCCATTTCTATACCGTTAAAATAGAAAATTTACCGTTTACTCAATTATTAATACCACTCACTAAATAGAATCTTGATCGAACCATGTTTAGCCTTAAACTTGTGTTAGAAATAAACGATAGTGTTTATCAAAGACGTTCTTATAGAATTGATATAGATATTTAATAACCTAACCTAAAACTATATCTTAATTCAGGTTTCATTTGTGTGTTGAAAGCGGTCTTGTTTTTAAAAGCGAGACCGCTTTTTTTATGCCCAAAAATTCTATTTTTGTATATGCCCAATCACAACATCACCAGGCACATTGAAGCCCTTGTATTTTCTTCCAGCCAAAGCATAGGTACACAAGAAATTATACTTGCCCTAAATGCTGTTTTCAATGAAGAATTTACCGAAGCACAAGTATTCGAAAGCATAGAACAGATAAAGGAAAAATATAGCCATGATGATTTTGCCATCGAATTGGTATTCTTAAACAATGGTTATCAGTTTCTCACTAAAAAAGATTACCATGAAACGGTTAACCAACTTCAGTTACATCGCTCGAAGAAAAAGCTAAGTCAGGCCGCTATGGAAACGCTGGCAATTATTGCCTACCGCCAGCCCATTACTAAATTAGAAATTGAACAGATAAGAGGTGTAAATTCGGATTATTCAGTGCAACGCCTGTTGGAAAAAGAGCTAATCAGTATCGACGGAAAAGCAGAAACTCCCGGCCGGCCTATTCTGTATAGCACCAGCACATTATTTATGGATTATTTTGGCTTAAATAACCTAAACCAACTTCCTCAATTAAAAGATATTGTAAAGGAGGAAAATACTGTAGGAGAAAATGTGGAATAAATAAATTAATTTCTTTGCTTCCAGATTGTTATTAAAAAAAGTTTTTTTGTATTTTTAAACTATAAAAGCAATTTTTATTTTTGTGTTATGAAAGCGCCAAAGAAACTCCCAACTAAGCCGACTACCAAGAAACAGGTAGACGAAGATGATGATCTTGAAGATGACGATATTCTAACAACAAAAAAGAAGCCGCTAGATGATGACGATGATGATTTTGATATCCCATTAGATGATCTTGACAACTTCGATAATTTCGACGATGACGACGAAGACTATTAATATTTGAAAAAATATATATTTGAAAAAGCATCCGCCCGCTTGGTAGGATGCTTTTTAATTTTAAAATCTGCCCATGCAAGTTATATCAGTAAGCAATTCATCATTAAAAAAAGACTTTCTAGACACACCCAAAATTCTATATAAAAACGACAAAAACTGGATCTGTCCGTTGGATAGTGAAGTTGAAAATGTTTTTAATCCCGAAAAAAACACCTTTTTTGCGCATGGAAAATGTACACGCTGGGTTTTAAAAGACGATGCAGGAAAACTGATTGGCCGTGTAGCAGCTTTTATCAATGAGAAAAAAGCGTACCACTATGATCAACCAACAGGTGGTATGGGTTTTTTTGAATGTATTGATGATGAAAAAGCTGCCTTTCTTTTATTCGATACGGCTAAAAACTGGTTAACCGAAAACGGAATGAAAGCGATGGACGGTCCAATTAATTTTGGCGAAAACGATAGCTTCTGGGGTCTATTGGTTGAAGGCTTCACCCCTCCTTCTTTTGGCATGAACTACAACTTTCCATACTATCAGAAATTTTTCGAAAAATATGGTTTTGTTACCGAATATGAGCAATTAACCAATCACATTAACCTTACTATTCCTTTTCCTGAACGCTTTACAAAAATTGCCAACTGGGTAAGAAATAAACCGGGTTATACTTTTGAATATTTCAGCAAAGCCAATTCCAGCAAATATATTACTGATTTAATGGAAATATACAATGATGGCTGGCAGGATTTTGAAAACTTTGTTCCTATAAAAAAAGAAACCCTGGAAGAGAGTTTTAAAAGTATGGAACCTATTATGGATGAACACCTGATCCAGTTTGCATACTTTAATGGCGAACCAGCATCCTTTGTGGTGTTAATCCCTGATGCTAACCAAATGATTAAAGGCTTTGATGGGAAACTTGGTTTAATTGAAAAATTAAAGTTTGCTTACCGCCGTTGGGTAGGCGTTACCCGCATGAGGGCAATTGTGATGGGTACTAAACCTAAATTCCAAAAACACGGCTTAGAATCGGTTCTTTTTATCCGTTTAGGCGAATATGTATTGCCTAAAAACCAGTACAAAGAACTCGAATTAAGTTGGGTAGGCGATTTTAATGAACAAATGATCGCTATCCATAAGGCCACAGGTGCAACGTTTGGCAAAAAGCACCTTACTATGCGGAAGATATTTTAGTTATTTAACGTCATTTCGACTGTAGCTTACTAATTTTTCATCAGTGGCGAAATGGAGAAATCTTTAATAGTGCTTAAAGATTTCTCCATTCCGTTGCACTACAGTCGAAATGACGATTCCACTATAATAATCTACGCATTTTTATATTTTGGTAAGTTAATTAAAAGCACACTTCCCAAAATAATCACCAGTCCGATTACTTGCGTAAGTCCGATTACTTCATTGGTAAAAGTTAAACTTAGCAAAACAGCGACTACCGGATTTACATAAGCATAGGTACTCACTTGCGTAGCCGGACGTACTTTAAGCAGCCACACATAAGCACTAAATGCTGCAATTGAGCCAAACAGAATAAGGTAAATAATCGATAACCAGGCATCAAGCGGTATATTCCCCCAATCGAGCAATTTAAACTCAGATTTGAAAAATCCTCCGGGTAAAAAAGCTATACTAGCCATCAACATCTGCCACCCTGTGTTTACAGAAACCGAGCTACCTGTAGTGGGATGATATTTCGAATAAAGTGATCCTCCAGCCCATGCTATTGGACCAAAAACGAGTAATACCATACCTATAATTTGCAAATTGCTTTGCGGTTTATCCAGCGCCTGCATGATCTGGTCGCCAAATAAGAGCACAACACCTAAAAAGCCAATCACTAAACCCGACACAACATATTTGTTACTCAGATTTTCTTTCCAATGCGATTTATCTAAAATAACGAACCATATTGCTGCCGAGGCCACCATTATAGCCACTAAACCGCTGGGGATAAACTGCTCTACCCAGATTACGATTCCGTTACCTAAGCCTAACATTAAAATGCCGCTTATTGCTGCAATTTTCATTGTTTTTAGGTTAAAAATCTCCTCTCCTTTAACCTTACACCAAGTTAACATCAAAATACCTGCAACAGAAAAACGGAATGCGCCTAAAATAAATGGTGGAAACCCGACCAGGGCCTTTTGAATGAAAAAGTAGGTTGAACCCCAAACGATATATACAATAGCGAAAGCCAGGTAAACCATTACCGGAGATGCTGTTTTATTTGAATTTGCCATATGCTTATTTTTCAGGGATTACTAATTTTTGTTGCTCTTTAACTGTCTCCAATACAATCGTGGTTTTTACCGATAGAATATTAGGAATCTTACTAAATTCATCCCGCAGTAAAGCCATTAGCGAGGCAGAATCTGCTGTACGCACTTTAATCAGGAAACAATCATCTCCTGCAATTACGTGCACTTCCTGCACATCAGGGATCTTTGCCAGTTCATTTGCAGTATCGTTGCAGCTAAAACTTTGAGACGATTTCATCGAGATAAAAGCCAATAATTTTAAATCGAGTGCAATGGGGTTTATTTTGGCGTTATACCCGGTAATTATATTTTTCTTTTCCAGTTTTTTTACCCGCTCCAACACAGCCGAGGGAACCAGATCTAATGCCTTTGCTAAATCTACATTCGAGATCCGGGCATTATCCTGCATAAGTCTGAGTATAGCCAGATCGATATGATCAAGGCTAATATTATTTTCGATTACCATTCTATAAAAATATAAATATTTAGAATAAAATTCAATTTATTTTAAATAAAAATGAACTTTATTCTTTAATATATTTTTATAATGACAATTAGTCGGCTAAACAATAGATAAACCGCATTTTATATTCCAAGCTTATCATACAGATCGATAACCTTTTTACGGAGTTTATTAATTTCTTCTTCCTTTTCGATCAGTTCTTTTTTAAGCGCAATGAGGTCTTCTGACGAGTCTGATGTTGCTGATTGCCCAGTGATCAGCTCTGTTACCGAAACCTTAAACGTTTTGGAAATCTGCAGTAAACGGGAGATGTTGAGATCGGTTTGACCTGTCTCGATTTTACAAAAAGCCGGAGTAGAAATATTAAGTTTTTTAGCCGCATCAGCTTGACTTAAACCTAAGGCCAGCCTGCTTTGCTTAATGTGATCTCCGATGCTTTTCATAGTTTTTTAGATATGAGATACTAGATATGAGACATTAAGAGATTTGAAACATGCGATTTGAGATATGAGATCTGAAAGGTAAGATTTCAGAGAGCGAATCCCTCTCAAATCTCACTTCTAGCATCTCAAATCTCTTTTACTGTCTCACTTCTCTAAAGAAGCCGCCAGTTCAGGCAAATCGAAACCTGCGTAATTACCAGAGCTCATCATCAACAAATTGGCATCTTTGTAATTTAAGCTCAACAAATAAGCTTTCAGCTTTGCCGCATCATTAAAAAACTTCAGTTTTGGATTGGCAAAAGCCTGCTGAACATCGTCTTCTGAAAAAGGTTCCATCCGTTTTTGTTCGAAAGATTTAATGTCGATAAATACAATTGCCTCATCGGCTTTATCCATAGCGCCTGTATATTCTTTCAGGAAATCTTTGTTCAAACTGCTAAAAGTATGCAATTCGATACAAGCAACCAGTTTTCGGTTGGCAAACTGTCCTTTAACCGCATCGATAGTGGCTTTCAGTTTTGACGGGGAATGCGCAAAATCTTTATAAACGTTTGTAGATTCATCAGCTGATATTACTTCTAAACGTTTAGCTGCTCCTGTAAATGAAGAGATGGCTATATCAAATTCTTTTTCACTAATATCTAACTGTTTGCACACCAATTTGGCTGCATTCAAATTCATCAGATTATGATCGCCGAATATTTTTAAAGCCGTTTCTTCTGGAAGCAAATAAGTAATTCCATTTCTAATTTCATGTGCTGGAATAGCATAAGCAATCTTTGAAACATTCGCTTTTGACTGCGTTACGATTTCATTTAAATCAGCATCTGCCTTGCAATAAATTAAAATACCGTTAGATTCAATGGTATCAATAAACTTATCGAACTGCAAAGTATAATCGGCATAGGTTGGAAAAACATTGATGTGATCCCAGGCAATGCCACTAATTACTGCAACATTTGCCTTGTAAAGATGAAATTTAGGTCTCCTATCAATTGGAGAAGACAAATACTCATCTCCTTCTATAATTATTACCGGTGCTTCTTCCGTAACTTTCACCATGGTTTCGAAACCAGCCAGCTGTGCACCAACCAGATAATCGAAATCGCGTTTATAGTAATTCAGCACATGCAAAATCATGCTGGTAATCGTTGTTTTACCATGACTACCACCAATCACTACGCGTAATTTATTTTTACTTTGCTCGTAAATGTATTCAGGATAAGAATAGATTTTAACACCTAATTCTTGAGCTTTCAACAATTCAGGATTATCGATCCGGGCATGCATGCCTAAAATTACAGCATCTAAATCGTTTGAAATGCGATTTTCATCCCAGCCCATTTCAGCAGGCAACAGGCCATATTTATCTAAACGGGATTTTGCAGGTTCAAAAATCACATCATCAGAGCCTGAAATCTGATAACCTTTTTTATGTAAGGCGATAGCCAGGTTGTGCATTGCACTTCCACCAATCGCAATAAAATGTATGCGCATGTAAATTAATTATTGAGTGATTGAATTAGAGAATGATTGAATGGGGAATTAATGAATTAGGAAATGAGACTTGGTATAAATGATTATAAGCCAATAAACTCACTCATTTCAATTATTCTATCATTCACACATTCAAAATTCAATCCTTATTTTTTCTCAAACTGGGTCGCAACCCAATCGCCATTTTGTTTATGATCAACGTATTTGATGCCATATTTAGCACATTCAGCGGTAATCATTCCTAAATCAGGATCTAAATAAAATCCACTGAAGAAAATTTTACCCCCAGCTTTCAATACTTCAGCATAACGGTGAATCTGATCTAAAAGGATATTTCTATTAATATTGGCAAAAATAACAT
This sequence comes from Pedobacter sp. W3I1, assembly GCF_030816015.1. Taxonomy (NCBI): domain Bacteria; kingdom Pseudomonadati; phylum Bacteroidota; class Sphingobacteriia; order Sphingobacteriales; family Sphingobacteriaceae; genus Pedobacter; species Pedobacter sp. W3I1. Next base: position 2,778,120 of record NZ_JAUSXN010000001.1, on the reverse strand, counting down.
CATATTCTTCGTTAGGAATCACCTCTTTACTCCCGCAAAGTGCCTTTAAATTATCTACCTGGTTAAGGGCAGCATTTTCTATGGTACTTTCGTAACAGATATCATCATAATCGATAGCCATTAAACTTTTAGCGCCTAGTTTTGCAGCCAGAATAGCCAGGATACCTGTGCCGCAGCCCATATCGAGGATGTTTTTGTCCTTTAAATCGGCAGCTAAAATATACTGCATCATCATTGTAGTAGTTTGGTGGTGACCAGTACCAAAAGCCATTTTAGGATCGATTACAATCTCATAAGGATATGATGGCTGTGGTTCATGAAAGGTTGCCCTCACATAACACACATCATCAATAATTAGCGGACTAAAATTCTTTTCCCATTCGGCATTCCAGTTTTCGTCGGCAACATCTTCTAAAGTATACGTTGTTGCAAATTCTTCACTATAATTCGCCAGGAGCTCTTTTAATTCCTGCTCATTAAAATTATCCTTGATTACGAAAGCCGTAAAACCGCCCTCACTATCTTCGAAAGTATCGAAACCTAAATCGGCAAGATCGCTGATAAGCAGATCCTGTTGATAGTCTTCGATACTTTTGAATGTAAATATTGCTTTTATGTATTGCATTAGCTATTTAATGCTTTAATAATATCTGTAAAATCGCGCGATTTTAATGATGCACCACCAATTAGACCGCCATCAATATCGTTTTGAGAAAATAAACTTGCAGCGTTGCCTGGATTACAGCTACCGCCATATAAAATGGTTGTATCATCAGCCACATTAAAACCATAGTTAGCTTGAATTTCACTGCGGATAAAAGCATGAATATCTTGCGCTTGCTCTGGAGAAGCGGTTAAACCTGTACCGATAGCCCAAACTGGCTCGTAAGCAATAACCAATTTCTTAAAGTCTTCTTCAGTTAAACTAAAAATACCTTCTACCAATTGTTTTTTTAACACTTCATAATAACTGCCGTTGTTACGCTCGTCTAAAGTTTCGCCAATACAGAAAATTGGCGTTAAACCATTTGCCAAAGCAACTTTAGTTTTTTCAGCTAACAAAGCATCACTTTCAGCGAAATATTGCCTGCGCTCTGAGTGACCCAAAATAACGTATTCTGCACCAACAGATTTCACCATTTTAGCTGAAGTTTCGCCTGTATATGCACCACTTTCTTTATCACTAATATTTTGAGCGCCAATTTTAACATCGTCACCACCCAATTTTGCCAAGCTGTTTAAATGAATAAACGGTGAGCAAATAATAGCCAGCTGATCGCCTTTGCGCTCATCTTTAACCATATTTACGATTTCGCTGAACAACGAAACACCTTCGTTATAATCTAAGTTCATTTTCCAGTTACCGGCAACAATCTTTTTTCTCATTTTGTATTATTTAATGCTTGGTTGATCTTTTCAGATCAGGTTTTATATTAAAATCGTCTATACGATTCAGTTAATTCAAATACTTTAGTAATAATATCCTTTTCTACTTCATCAAAAGCTATATTTTTCCGTGCAAATACCTTTTCGGTTGTTTCGAACATTTTATTCAATTTATAGGTATCGAAGCCACTGGCACCTCCCCAGCTAAAATCGGGTATATGATTGGGTGGGAAGCCTGCACCAAAAACATTAGCTCCAACACCAACTATACTACCAGTATTAAACATCGTATTGATACCGCTTTTGGAGTGATCGGCCATAATTAAACCACAGAATTGCAGATTGGTATTACGCATTTTTTGACTTTCGTAATCGTAAAGTTTTACTTCGGCGTAATTGTTTTTTAAATTCGAATTATTGGTATCGGCTCCAATATTACACCACTCACCCATTACCGAATTACCCAAATACCCTTCGTGACCTTTAGCCGAATTGCCCCAAATTACCGAATTGTTAATTTCTCCTCCAGCACGGCTATTCGGGCCGATTGTAGTACCCGAATAAATTTTAGCACCCATTTTTATTGATGAATTCTCGCAAAGAGCAAAAGATCCTCTGATCAAACTACCTTCCCAAACTTCAGCATCTTTACCGATGTAGATAGGTCCGTAAGTACTATTTAACACACTACATTCGGCTTGAGCACCTTCTTCGAAAAAAACATCATCACCAAGCAATTGGTTGGTACCACTTATCTTTGCAGAGGTACGTCCTTCGGTTAACAATTTAAAATCTTTTCTGATTTCACCCGGATTATTTCCGAAAATATGTTCTGGATAAACAATCTGGATAAAATCACCTTTATATTCAACCGGTCGTAATGATTTAACTGATTCTAAATCATGCTGATCTGCTATATATGCGATAACGACATCTCTTTTATAAAGTACCTCGCCTGCTTTAAGCCCGGTTAGGGCATTAAGTAAAGCTTCATCCGGACAAACAGATCCGTTTATAAACAAATCGGCATTGGGTTTAGGCGCAAATTTTACAGAGAGGTAATCTTGAGTTTGAAAACCGAAATCGGCTTTTAAATGTTTTGCCCATTTCTCGGCAATGGTTAAAATACCAATGCGTAAATCGGCCACAGGCCTGGTAAACGTAAGTGGACGCAAGGACGCCCAGCAAGAATCATCAAATAGATTGATTGTCATAAGCAGCAAAAATAAAAAAAGTCCCGATGCTTTTGGCAAAGGGACTTCAAAAAATGCTTTTTTGTTGCTAAAATTATTTCTTAGCGTAACGGTTTTTGAATTTATCGATACGTCCTGCTGTATCAACCAATTTCATTTTACCAGTATAAAAAGGGTGTGAAGTGTGAGAAATCTCTAATTTATAAAGAGGATACTCGTTACCATCTTCCCATTTAATTGTTTCTTTAGTATCTACGCAAGATTTTGTTAAGAAAGCATATTCGTTAGACATGTCTTTAAAAACAACTGGTCTGTAGCTTGTTGGGTGCAAATCTTTTTTCATCGTGTTTTTTTTCTTTTAATTGTGATGAAGCTATCTCGCTAATGCTTCGATGGTTTCATTTGAATATTATTTTTAGTTATTTGTGTGAAAGCATCAAGAACATTTTTGCAATTTGCTGGCAACAACGCTTATGATATTTCCTATTAGTCTTTCTACCTCTATTTTAGAGGATGCAAATATCTTAATTTTATTTTTGATTTACAAGCCTAAATTGAAATTTTAAATTATAAGATTTTCAGGCATCTGTTTTACTAAAACTGATTTAAGCGATGTTTATTGTAAAACGATTATTCACTTACCTATAACAGCAACAAACCTAAACTTTTTTGAGTTTAATATTGTTTTTCAGATATTTAAAAAATATATGTAAATTTGATATATGAGAAAAGACAGCGAGTTCGATGGGATTATCCATTCTAGCAGTAGCGGAAAGCTCTACATTAAAAGCCCCGATTTCTTTGCACAGCCAAGGATCAGACAAATGGTGGGTGCTTTAATGGAATCGAGTATTTTCAAAAAAATAGAAAAGGACAAAAGCAAGAAATAGTATATAGATGCCTTTTAACCTGCTCTTATTTCCTCTTGTAGGCGGCTACTATATTCTTATTAGGTTCAGATACCTTAGATACGTACAATATCGTTTAGAAAACCAACGTGTATTGTTAAATTCTGCTTTTGCAGGCATACTGCTTTTAGGTGTATGCTTTTTATTAAGAGCATTATTCATCGCCATTTCTCCTGAAACGGTTGAGCAATTAAGCAAATTACTGCCCATCCACACGCCTTATTTCGGAACAACCAGCATGTCGTTATTTGTTGCCGTAGCTGCGACAGAAACCGCAAACCTCTTTATCAACAGGCTTAAAGCCATTAAAAGAGCAATATCTACATCGGGAAATGAATTTGAACTTTTATTGAGTTCGTCTTTTTTCGACGCTCACCTTTTACAGTTTACCATGGATAGTGGAAAATTCTACATTGGATGGGTAAAAGAATTACCAAAACCGTTTACCACAACCTATATCCGCATTACCCCTGCATTTAGCGGCTACCGCAAGGCTGACGATAAAGAACTGGTTTTTACCACCCAATATTTAACAGTTTATGCCAGTTATATTGAAGATGGCTCTGTAGCGAATACCGATGAATTAAAAACCGACCTCGTACTAAAAGCGGATAAGATTAATTCCATTTCGTTTTTTGATATGGATATGTACAACCGCTTTAATCCGGCGCAAGAATAAACTTTCTAAAATTTAATCCTTTTTCCTACCGTATTTGTTCCAGGTTTCTATTTTGGCCTTCTGACGGGCAATATAGGCATCGGCAATTACTTCGGCCGAGCTCGAACCTTCAACCGTCTCTAGTAGTTCCTTTAATTTATATTGATCTACATCAGCCTTATACAAGATATGGATCAGTTTGGAAAAATCGTTATCAATTAAATAAGCAAAGGCATCAACCATTGCATCACGTAATTGACTTTCGGAAAGATCACCTGGTATATCGAAATCTTTGCTGATGATACTAATTAATGACATGGATTAGGACTTTTAAGATACAGGGAACAGGATTTTCAGGATGATAAGATTTTAAGATCAGAGTTTATTAATATTGGGTTTAGGCAATTTGCATTATCCGAAGAACCACAGGCCAAAATTAAATAAACCTGATAAAAGCGGCAGCTCCCGATTCTTCATCGGGACTATAGCGGTTAGCAGGACTGCAGATGCTATGAAATACGAAACCCTACGTTTTCAAAATTATAATGAAGTTATTAACCGCTTTAAGATCCCCGCATGCGCGAGGATGACGGTATCGAAAACTAAACTCCATCCTCCACTTCATCTCTTATATCCATTTAATTTCCTGACAGATCTCAATTAGCACGCCATTGGTATCTTTTGGATGTACAAAACACACCATTTTATTATCCGCTCCTTTTTTTGGCGACTCGCTAAGCAACACGAATCCTTCTTTGTGCAAACGCTCCATTTCGGCAAGGATATCATCAACCAGAAAAGCGACATGATGAATCCCCTCTCCCTTTTTTTCGATAAATTTAGCAATTGCACTATCTGGAGCAGTAGCCTGAAGAAGCTCTACCTTATTTTCGCCCGTTTTAAAGAACGCTGTATTTACTGATTCGGATGCAACTTGTTCTGTTTTATAGCAATCGGTGTTCAATAGTTTCTGATAAATATCTATGGAACTGTTAAGGTCTTTTACCGCGATGCCGATGTGTTCTATCTTATTCATAGATTATAAGGTTATGTGAATGTAAAAATGCAGCTTTTCTCTATAAGGTCATAGCTATTATTTATAATTGTTAAATAAGTTTTTTCGTATCTTTGTGTTATAATTAACAGAATAGAGATGAAACAGCCGATATATTTAGATAATAATGCTACTACCCCGTTAGATCCAAGGGTGTTGGAAGCAATGCTACCTTACTTTACTGAGAAATTTGGAAATGCCGCAAGTCGTAATCACGCGTTTGGCTGGGTGGCTGAAGAGGGTGTAGATTATGCCCGTGAGCAGGTAGCCAAATTAATCGGCTGTACTGAAAAAGAAATTATTTTTACATCAGGTGCTACTGAAGCCGATAACCTGGCTATTAAAGGTGTATTTGAAATGTATAAAGAAAAAGGTAACCACATCATTACTGCGGTTACTGAACATAAAGCGGTTTTAGATACTTGCAAACACCTGGAGAAAAACGGTGCACGTGTAACTTATTTAGGCGTTAAAGAAGACGGTTTAATTGATTTAGCTGAATTAGAAGCTGCTATGACTCCTGAAACTATTTTGGTTTCGATTATGTATGGCAACAACGAAATTGGTGTAATTCAACCGGTTAAAGAAATTGCAGCAATTGCACACCAACATGGTGCTTTATTTATGACTGATGCTACGCAGGCAGTTGGTAAAATCCCCGTTGACGTAAATGCGGATGGTATTGACTTAATGGCTTTCTCTGCACATAAAATGTATGGTCCGAAAGGTGTTGGTGTACTTTACGTTCGCCGTAAAAACCCAAGGGTTAAAGTTACTGCACAAATGGACGGCGGTGGCCACGAGCGTGGAATGCGTTCTGGTACCTTGAACGTTCCTGGTATTGTAGGTTTAGGTAAAGCTTGCGAACTTTGCCGCTTAGAAATGGAAACTGAATCAGTTCGTTTAGCTGCTTTGCGCGATAAACTGGAAAGTACTTTGAGCAAAATGGAAGAGAGTTATGTGAATGGTAATACACAACACCGTTTACCACACGTAGCCAATATCTCTTTCAAATATGTTGAAGGCGAGGGTTTAATGATGGCGATGAGTGATTTGGCGGTATCTTCAGGATCGGCTTGTACTTCAGCATCTTTAGAACCATCATACGTATTGAAAAGCTTAGGTTTATCTGATGATTTAGCACACTCTTCTATCCGTTACGGTTTAGGAAGGTTTACTACTGAAGCAGAGATTGATCAGGCTATTGAAGTGACTCAAAAAGCGGTTAATCACTTAAGAGAACTTTCTCCACTTTGGGAAATGTTTAAAGAAGGAATTGACTTGAGTAAAATTGAGTGGGCAGAACACTAGGACAGTTTGGAGTTGGCAGTTCGCAGTTTTGAGTTGCTAACTGATAATTGAAAACTGGCAACTGATAATTAATAAATAAAACTATCTCCGAAAGGAGACTTAAGAAATAGAAATCATGGCATATTCAGAAAAAGTAATTGACCATTACAATAACCCACGTAACGTAGGTACATTAAATAAAGACAGCAAATTTGTAGGAACAGGATTAGTTGGTGCACCTGAGTGTGGCGACGTAATGCGTTTACAGATTGAAGTTGGCGAGGATAACGTAATTACTGATGCTAAATTTAAAACATTTGGTTGCGGTTCGGCTATTGCCTCATCTTCTTTAGCTACAGAATGGTTAAAAGGAAAAACAATTGATGAGGCTTTATCTATCGACAACATGGATATTGTTGAAGAATTGGCTTTACCTCCGGTAAAAATTCACTGCTCAGTTTTAGCAGAAGATGCAATTAAATCGGCTATTAACGATTACCGCGTTAAAAATGGCTTAGAGGCAATTGTATTAGAAAAATCGCACCACTAATAAGTATCAAGTATTTAGTATCTAGATTGAACTATTACAGTCTTGATACTTGCAACTAAATACTTGATACTAAATACCCGATACTATGATCACAATAACAGATAAAGCAAAAGAAAAAATCACCCACTTAATGCAGGATTCGGAAATGGGTTCTGATTATTTTTTACGCGTTTCGGTAAAAGGCGGTGGTTGCTCGGGTTTATCATACAATTTAGATTTTGATAACGAAGAACAAAAAGGCGATCAGTTTTTTGAAGACAGAGGAATTAAAATTGCTTTGGATATGAAATCTTTCCTTTACCTAGCCGGAACTGAATTAGATTTTACTGATGGTTTAAATGGAAAAGGTTTCAACTTTATAAACCCAAATGCCAGTCGTAGCTGTGGCTGTGGCGAGAGTTTTTCAGTTTAATCGGATCTTAAATTTATAGAAAAGGGTTTCATTTTATGGAGCCTTTTTTCGTTTAAAAAGATTTTCATTTTATAGGATACTTAATTGTTATTTCCCGCAGATTTTCGCAGATCTAAAATTCGCAGATGGAGCAGATTTATTCCAATACTATAACACAGAATCATATATCGCTAAGTAAAAATCTCTTTTAAATCTGCGTGCCTTTTCTGTGTAATCTGCGGGAAGAATGAAACTCTAGCCCCAATTTGTATTTTTAAACCAAAAAGCGTTATTATTGTTAATTATAATTAGCGAACCAAATTACGAGCATGCCATTAATAAACGAATTTTCAACTGTTCCTACCTTATTGCGGAATGTTGTTAAAAACATTCACAAGCCTCAGGAAACCTTTTTAATCCACAAACAGGGTGCAGAATGGGCTGAAATTTCTTATGAAGATACTTTAAAAAGAGCTGATGCTGTTTCTGCATTTTTCCTGGAAAAAGGAATAAAAAAAGGCGATCGTTTAGGCTTAATGATTGAAAATTCTCCTGAATATGTATATTATGATCAGGGAATCCAGCAAATTGGTGTAATTAACGTATCCATTTACCCTACGCTTTCTGAACAAGAAGTAGCCTATATTATTAACGACTCAGGCATAAAAGCTATTCTTGTAGGGAACAACTTTCTATACCGTAAAGTATTAAAGGTAGCAGCTAATTGTAAACAGTTAAAATATATTATTCCAGCTTTTAAAGATTTCGAAAAAGTTGTTGTTCCTGATGATGTACATGTAGAAGTTATTGCCTTTTCTGATATCCTGGCGCTTAAACATCAGGTTACAGCTGCAGAAAGGGCTGACATTGATCAATGCAGAAGTTTAGTTTTATCTGAAGATGTTTCCTCTTTAATTTATACTTCAGGAACAACAGGAATCCCAAAAGGCGTAATGCTCACTCATTATAACTTTGTGAAGAATGTGGAGGTTTGTTTACAACAGATCCCCGTGATTGATCAAACAGAAACTTTCCTCTCTTTTTTACCCCTATCTCACGTATTTGAACGTACGGCAACCTATCATGTTTGCTGTGCCCAAGGCTGTAAAATTGCCTTCGCACAGAGTTTAGAGTTATTGGCCAAGAATATGGGAGAAGTTCGCCCTACCGTGATGAGCTGTGTTCCGCGCCTTTTAGAACGGATACACGATAAAGCCATAAAAGGAGGAACTGCAGGTGGAGGTACAAAAGCAAAAATATTTACCTGGGCGCTAGAAACAGGCAATAAATATCGTGTAGCAAAAGAGGCTGGTAAAAATCCTGGCTTGATTTTATCGGCCAAAAAAGGAATAGCAGAGAAACTGGTTTTCAGTAAAATTAAAGAGAAAACCGGCGGACGTTTAAAGTTTATGATTTCGGGAGGTGCTGCACTACCCAAAAATGTGGGTGAATTTTTCGGCGATTTAGGTATTAAAATATTAGAAGGATTTGGCTTAACAGAAACATCGCCGGTAATGTCGGTTACTGAATATCACAGACAGGTTTACGGCACGGTTGGCCGTGTAATTCCTGGCATTGAAGTGGGCATACAAGATGTTGAAAGTAAAGAAATGCTCAGTATCCAAACGCATAATACTTTTAACGAAGAATTTGAATGTGCTGAAGGTGAAGTTATTGTCCGCGGCCACTGTGTGATGAAAGGTTATTTTAACAAACCTGCCGAAACCGCCGAAGCGATAAATAAAGACATGTGGTTCCATACCGGAGATATCGGTCGTTTTTACAAAGGTAATCTGCAGATTACAGACCGCTTAAAAAATATGATCGTAAATGCTTACGGCAAAAATGTTTACCCTACGCCGGTAGAAAATATTTACCTGAAAAGCCCAAAAATTGATCAACTTTTTTTAATCGGAGATAAACGAGAGTTTATTACAGCAATTATTATCCCGAACAGAGAGACATTGGAAGAAACCTTTAAACTTAAACCATCATTTTTTGAAACGGCTGATCCTTTTATTCGAGACCAGGAAATTATGGACTGGATGGAGCAGGATATTAAAAAAATCTCTAATGAACTGGCAAAATTCGAGCGCATTAAAAACTTTAAGATCAAGCGTAATCCTTTCAATATAGATGAAGGAGAAATCACCCCTACAATGAAAGTTAAGCGCCGTATTGTAGAAAAGAAATATGCCGAAGCCATTAACGAAATGTATGAGGAAGGCATCGAAGCCGAATTATAATTAAAAAAGGGGCATCATTACTAAACTGGTAATCGTGCCCCTTTAATTTTTGGCAACAGTATTATAAAATTAACTATAGTTCCATTCCATTTGCATCGGTTGTTAATATTTCGCTCATATAATCAACGAAGGGTCGCATGTTTTTAAATTCCTGATTACAATATCCTAAGTAATCTTTACTTAAAACTTCCTGATCGGTAAATCGATGAACTAATAAAAATTGTTTATAGCGTAGCAAATCGATATCCTCATGATCTCCATCAAAACCCTTTGGAGCTGTTTTCAGTTGCTCGCCTTTCAAGGTCTCGAAGGAAGAAATAAAAGTTTCATCATTTAATATTTCTCTTAAGGGCGTGGCATCAAAACTTATATTTTCCCTTATTAATTTCAAATCCTGGGGAGAAGGTCCGAAAAAGCCACCTGCCACAAAACTATTGCCTGGTTCGATATGAAAATAGTAACCACCCCTTCTTTGTTTGCCAGCCCGTTTAAAACTTCCGCTCCAATGTGTTTTGTAAGGTGTTTTATCGCTTGAAAAGCGGGTATCACGATAAATCCGGTATAAACTTTTCTTTCCAGACGGTGTTTCAATGACATCATGGGTATTCATAAGGTCTAATAAATCCTGAGCAAAAGATTCTATGTAAGCCAGTTCTTTCTGGTAGGCTGTTTTATGATCATTGAACCACTCACGTTCATTGTTATTTTTTAATAACCTTAAAAACTCAAAGCTAGAAGGTGGTATTTGTTTTATATCGGGCATCGTTTTTTAAATGGGCTAAATCATTCCAAACAAATATAACACCTGTAAAACACTAAATTCATATCGCTTAATAAATTTACCCGATGAAATTCTAAAAAGCGTGAGAAGGGTTCTGCCTACGTAGTAGCTATTAGACCAATGAAACTATATAAAAGCCGCTAATAAAATAAATTCCGAATGACTAATTATGAGAGAGATATATTTAATAGCTTTACATATCATTTGCCAAAAACGATGAAACACGATTTATTTTTTGAACAGGTTTGGGATTTAACCAGAGAAATACCCAAAGGTAGAGTAACTTCGTACGGCGCAATTGCTAAAGCAATTGGTACGCCTAATTTATCCAGAATGGTTGCCAGAGCCATTGGCGCTTGTGGGGCCGCAAGGCCTGCGGTACCTTATTATAGGGTAATCAGTAGTAATGGCTTGCTGAGTGGCGATCCATCATCTACAGCTAAAAGGCAGGAACTACTCGAAAGCGAAGGCGTCGAAATTAAAAACCTTAAAGTTCAAAATCTTAAAAAGGTATTCTGGGATCCGTTAATTGATATGGAATAAATACTGCTAGTAAAGTTTCTGATCATCTATTTTTTATCACATTGGATTTTAACATCCTAAATGCGGTTTTATATCAAATAAAGCATTTAGTAATTACAATAGCTTTCTTATCTTTGCAACCATCTGTTTTAAATGGATAGCTAATTGGTATTGAAAATTGGATTTTTCCAATATAAAATTCAAAATTTTGATCACCAAATTATTCCTTTTTCATTAAAGCACACTAATTTAACAATAACAAAAAATGCAAAATTATTTTTTTGCGAAAAATACCTGAAATGAGTATAGGATTATCTGAACAAGAAATATTACGACGTGAGTCGCTAAAACAATTACGTGCATTAGGCATTGAGCCATATCCTGCAGAAGCTTATGAAGTAAATGCTTATGCGGCAGATATATTAGCTAATTATGAAGTAGATAAGACAGCATACAAGACCGTAGTATTAGCAGGTAGAATTATGAGCCGCAATATTATGGGCGCTGCTTCTTTTACGGAGTTACAGGATTCTTCCGGCAGAATTCAGATCTACTTAAAGCGTGATGAACTTTGTCCTGGTGATGATAAAACCTTATATAACACGGTATTTAAAAAACTTTTAGATATCGGCGATTTCATTGGGGTTAAAGGATATGTATTCACCACGCAAACAGGAGAAATTTCTGTACATGTTACTGAATTTAAGGTGCTTTCGAAGTCACTACGTCCGCTACCAATCGTTAAACGTGATGATGAAGGAAATGTATACGATGGATTTACTAATCCGGAATTGCGTTACCGCATGCGTTATGTAGATTTAACAGTAAACCCTGACTACAAACAAATTTTCATCAAACGTAGCAAGGTAATTAACAGTATGCGTAATTACTTTGATGAGCAAGGTTGGATGGAAGTAGAAACCCCTATCCTTCAGCCTATTCATGGTGGTGCAGCTGCTCGCCCTTTTGCCACACATCACAATACCTTAGATATGCCACTTTATTTGCGTATAGCAAATGAACTATATTTAAAAAGATTGATCGTTGCCGGCTTTGATGGTGTATATGAGTTTGGTAAAATGTTCCGTAATGAGGGAATGGACCGTACGCATAACCCAGAATATACTTCAATGGAAATATATGTAGCCTATAAAGATTATATCTGGATGATGGCTATGGTTGAAGAATGTTTAGAAAAAGTAGCTGTTGCAACAAATGGTTCTGCTGTAGTTAAAGTTGGTCAACACGATATCAATTTCGAAGGGCCATACGAAAAACTAACCATGTACGAATCAATCCGGAAATATACCGGGATTGATGTGTCGGCCATGACAGAAGACGAACTTCTGCAAACCTGCGCAACCTTGGCTATCGAAACCGATTCGACAATGGGCCGTGGTAAATTAGTAGATGAAATTTTCAGTGCAAAGGTTGAAGCGAATTTAATCCAGCCTACTTTCATTACCGATTACCCAATCGAAATGACACCACTTGCTAAAAAACACCGTACAGCAGCAGGATTGGTAGAGCGTTTCGAAATTTTTGTTAATGGTAAAGAAATCGGAAATGCGTATTCAGAACTTAACGATCCAATTGATCAAAAAGAACGTTTCGAAGATCAATTGAAACTTGCCGATCGTGGCGATGCTGAAGCCATGGCAATGGATGATGATTTTGTTCGTGCTTTGGAATACGGTATGCCTCCTACTTCAGGTTTGGGTTTCGGTATCGATCGTATCGTGATGTTAATGACCAACCAAAGTACCATCCAGGAAGTTTTATTCTTCCCGCAGATGCGTCCGGAGAAAAAGAAAATAGAAATGACTCCGGAAGAAACAGCATTATATTCGTTGATTGCTGAAGGGCAACAATATCTGTTAACTGAGGTAAAAGGAAAACTAGCCGATTGGAGCAACAAAAAATGGGATACAACCTTAAAAGCTTTAACAGCAAAAGGAATCTTAAAAGTTGCGAAAACGGATGATGGCTTATTCCTATCACATAAATAGTTAAATCTGAGCCCTGAAAAAGAGGATTAAGGATTTGATTTTAACAAAAACATAACATAAACTTAAAAGGCTTGCTAACAATTGTTTAGCAAGCCTTTTATATATTTACAGCAATCGATAATTAAAAACCATTGCTATGAATACGTCAAGTTTAGAAATCAACGAAAGAGAATACTGCATTAAATTAAGCAAGGATGCTTTTGATTTAACCCTGGTACGCCAGTTAATAAAAAGAATCCAGGCCGAAGCTTTGTTTTTCTCAAGAGTACAAGCCGAAGAAGAAGATATCTTAAGCAAAAGAGCTCAAAGAGAAGAATTAGAGGGATTTGATTATTTAGGGGATAAGTAAAATACGACCGTCACCCTGAATTTATTTCAGGGTCTATAAGATGCTGAAATAAATTCAGCATGACGAAAAATTTAATCAACCTCCAAAGTTCCCTCTACAGAATCATCCATTGTTTTTCCTGTAATAACTGAGGCTGCCATTTTCAAAAATGCAACGGCAGTGCCATGTTTGGTGTCCCAATAATATCCTTCAGAAGGGATAACCTTAATCAAGGTAATATCCGGATCGTCTTTCCCACCCTGGAACCAGGTTTTAATAAAGGGACTCCAGAGCTCGTCAATTTTAGCCTGATCCCTACTGATTTCTGAAATTCCATAAATATTTACAAAACCTGAATGCGCTCCCGCCTGAAACAATAGATGTGTAAAAGGATCAGTAGAAATCTCCTCATTTTTATGACTGTCTTTCATACTCATAAACCAAATATTCCCTTCATCATCAACCTGCTGAATGGCCATTGGTCTTACCGATAAGGGTATACCAGTTTTAATATTGGTACAGAAAAAACAGCTTTCGGCCTTTTCGGCTAAGCCCCTGAGTTTTTCGATAGCTTCTTTGCCACCCAAATCTTTAATATTATTTTCTTCCTGAGTATGGTTAGTACTTCCTTCTTGTGATGTTGCCATAGGTATTAGATTTTATATAAACTACAATAGAAAATAGAATTTGGTTTTGATTTTTTGCTAAGAGCGGAGGGCGGAGAGCGCGTAGCGGTTGGCGATGAGTGTTTAGTGCATCCATAGAGAATGGATTTATTGACCTATGATTATGGATTTTTAATGAAAGGCAATATCTTTAATCAATGGATATCAGAAAACCGAAACCTTTTGTGGCCGAAATTAAAATTATTGGCATCAATCCCTTTGTATTTGTACCAGAGGAAGCATTAAACTATGTATTCCATCAGGCAGGAAAAAATAAAGGTCAGCTTCCAATCACAATGAAAATTGATGGGCATGAGTTTAAACAAACCTTAGTAAAATATGCTGGCGATTGGCGTTTGTACCTGAATACCCCTATGCGAAAAGCAGCAGGCAAAGATGTTGGGGACATTGCAATCTTTGAAATTGAATTTGACACAACCGAACGTTTAATAGTTATGCACCCGAAGCTGGTGAAGGCTTTGGCAGAAGATAAAACAGCTAAAGATGTATTCGATAGCCTTGCTCCCTATTTACAAAAAGAAATTATACGGTATATTGCCAATCTTAAAACAGAAGCAACGGTAGATAAAAATGTTAAACGAGCGATCAGATTTCTTTTAGGTGAGGAAAGATTTATTGGAAGAGATAGACCATAACTACCATAGGGATCCTTCGACAAGCTCAGGATGACATTTCTATATTATTTACGTAATGTATTCCAGACGCAAACCCTTCATCATAAATCCGATTGCAGTGATCCCGATGTAAAATCGGGAAAAACGGAAAGCGGGACTACAGCCCCCGAAGAAATGTTGCCCATTCATTTTCAAAAACAAAAAATGGGTACACAAAAATCTGACTGAACAAAAAAGCCATCTCAACTTCTGAAATGGCTCTATATATGATCTGATCAACCTATCTGTAACGAACTTGCTGTTGCTTGTCCATCATGCCCATCTGATCTTTCATTTGTTTAATCTGATCGGCCAGTAATTTATTTTTATCTGCTTTTTTCGCTTCGGCAAGATACATGGTTGCTTCGCGTTTGTTACGCTTAGCCATTGCAATGCCCGCTAAACTTAATTTCGCCAAAGCAATATTATGATCCATCTGCATGCCTAATGCAAGCGATTTCTTGAAATACTTCTCACTCTGCATCGGTGCTGTTCTGCTTTCAATTAACCCGATCAATAAGTTATAATAACCATGTTGAACTTTAATCAACTGTGTTTCGTAATTGGTAATCCGATCTAAAAACATTTTTGCTTTAGGCATGTTATCTTTTCTAAGAAACCATTGTGCTAAAAGCATGTTCTCGTTAAAGAAATAAGTTACCAGTACAATTATTCCTAATAAAATGGCAACAATACCCCAAGGCCAAAAGCCGAAAATAAATAAAGCTACTGCGCCACCCAGTAAAGCAAACCCCGCAATTAATCTGATAATATTTGGCATAAATTTTATTCTAATTATTTTTTTTGCAAATATCGTGTTTAAATGGCAGAAATTAGATTTTAAAACAATAATTTCATTAAAAATTTAAAAGCTCAAAAAAACCATCTCGTAAATATGAAAATCCTCTTATCCATAACCCTAATCGTACTTGCAATGAACGTTTCTGCACAAGAAGTTAATAAAAAAATCCACGATCAAGTCCACAATAAAGACATATTAATTAATGCTTGTACGCGTGAGGGCATTACCGCTTTTCCTGAGTTTAAAGAAATGTACGATCCACTTTACGCGGCATATATACCGGATGCGGCAACACTGATCGAATTGAAAAAACTGGTTAAGAACGAAAAAATCAAAATTGTTTTAGGTACCTGGTGTGGCGACAGCAAAGCAAACGTACCAAACTTCCTTAAAATTTTAGACGCCTTGCACTTTAAAGAGAAAAATGTAGAAATTATTGCGGTTGATGGAAATAAAAAAGCTGAAAACGGCATTATAGATGGCTTAGATATCGTAAGGGTGCCAACTTTTATTGTTTTTGATAAAAAAGGAAAAGAACTTGGACGGATTATAGAGGGACCTAAAACAACACTCGAAGGTGATCTGTTAGTTATTTATAAGAAAAAATCTTAAACTTTTTGAGGAAATTTTGGTTCATAGTTTAATGGTCCATGGTTGATAGCCAAGGAGTTCAGAACTGATAGCTTAATACTTACGGGCTCATAGTTTAATAATTTATAGATAATGCCCATCGTTTAAACTGAACACCCAAATCATTGACTATAAACTATCAAACCATCAACCATATTACACAACACATCTTACATCAAAAAACATGTCTGCAGCATTAGAACCAGGTTGGTTAGCCGTTTTAAAAGAAGAATTTGAAAAAGACTACATGAAAAGTCTTAAGTCTTTTTTACAGGAGGAGAAACAGAATGGCGCAACGGTTTACCCAAAAGGCACTGATATTTTCAATGCCTTAAACACCACACCATTTGATCAGGTAAAGGTTGTCATTTTAGGTCAGGACCCTTATCATGGTGCTGGACAAGCGCATGGCCTCTCTTTTTCCGTACAACGTGGTGTAGCGGTTCCACCCTCGTTAAAAAATATATACAAAGAGCTGGAAACTGATATTGAAGGTTTTAAAACACCAAACCATGGACATTTAACGCATTGGGCTGAACAAGGCGTATTGTTGTTAAATGCCACTTTAACTGTTCGTGCTTCAGAAGCAGGCTCGCATCAAAACCGTGGCTGGGAAATTTTTACCGATGAAATTATTAAGGCTTTATCTCAGAAACGCGAACATATTGTATTTCTGTTATGGGGTAAATATGCGCAGCAGAAAGCGGCTTTAATCGACCAGAGAAAGCACTATGTATTGACAGCTGCTCACCCATCGCCGTTTTCGGCCCACAGTGGCTTCTTCGGATCGAAACATTTTTCGAAAGCAAATCAGCTCCTTGTACAAAATAACTTAACACCTATCGACTGGAATTTACCAGCATAATGAATACTTATTTTATCAGCGGTTTAGGTGCCGATAAAAGAATTTTTTCTAAGCTAAAGCTGAATGAAAAGATCAATATCATTCATATAAATTGGATTACGCCAAATAAAAATGAATCATTAGCATCATACGCCGAACGATTAAGTAGCGCGATAGACATCACCCTGCCTTTTGCCCTGGTGGGCGTTTCTTTTGGGGGGATGATTGCAGTAGAAATTGCAAAAATATTAAGACCTGCAACAACGATTATCATTTCGAGTACAATGATGAGTACTCATTTACCAGCATTATACCGCTTTGCAGGGAAACTTGGACTGTTAAAATTTATTCCCGCAAGACTCTTAAAATCATCGAATAAGCTCACTCAAAATTACTATTTTGGTACACGTTCGAGCAATGAGAAAACATTGCTAGGCCAGATTATAAAAGATACTGATCCTTATTTTTTGAAATGGGCCATCGGGAGTATTTTAAGCTGGAGGAATAAAATCAAACCTAAAGATATCTACCATATTCACGGCACCAACGATAAAATTCTATATGCTAAAACAGCACAACCAGATTTTATCATCGAAAACGGAACGCATTTTATGGTGTATCAAAATGCTAAGGAAATTTCAGGAATTATTGATCGGATAGTATTGAACAGTGAAATCGACTAACCTTACTTAATACGTCATCCTGCGGCAGATCGTCATTTCGAGCGGAGTGCAACGTAGTCGAGAAATCTATGTGATCTCTCCATTTCGCTACGCTACAGTCGAGATGACGACCGTTCTATTAGCTCCTGTTATAGATACATTCCTATCAAATCGGAATTCGCAATGGCGATAGTTTTTAAAAGCCCCTCACAGCGTTTGGGTTAATACTCTAAAGGCACAATCGGTTCTTTCTTCGTGGTCGACATAATCATCATCGTTTGGAAAGTTTTAACCACAGAGATCTTACTGATTTTATCCATAATTAAACGTTCGTACGCTTTAATGTCTTTCACATAAACCTTTAACAGAAAATCAGCCTGACCAGTAACATGGTGGCACTCTGTGATTTCTTTAATTTGATTTACTTCATCCAAAAAGATCTGGATGGTGTTATTTTTATGAAAATCGAGTTGAATCTGGATAAAGGTTTTGATGCCTAGACCCAGCTTTTCTTCATCTACCAATGCATGATAACTTTTTATATATCCTGCCATTTCAAGCTTGCGCACACGTTCTAAAGTTGGTGCAGGTGATAAACCAATTTCTTGGGATAAAAGCAAGTTGGTAATTCTTCCGTTCTCTTGAAGAATTCTTAAAATTTTAAAGTCAATTTTATCTAATTCAGATGCCATATGGTGTTAAAGGTATTTCAGAATACAAACATAACCAAATTATATTCTAAATTTTAACATAATTTATCATATAAATTTTAAAAAATAATTTTTAGATTTACCTAAAAATAAAATTAGATAAACATAAATGCAAAGTTACACGGAAGAGAACTATCTAAAGACTATTTATCATTTAGCAGAGAAAACAACCAACGTTCAAACCAATGCTATTGCAGAGCAAATGCAAACCAAACCAGCATCGGTTACCGACATGATCAAGAAACTAGCCGACAAGGGCTTGGTTGATTATATTAAATATCAAGGGGTTACCTTAACCGAAATTGGCAAAAATACGGCAATAGAAATTGTCCGTAAGCATAGATTATGGGAAGTTTTTTTGGTAGACAAATTAAACTTTAAATGGGACGAGGTACATGATGTAGCAGAAGAGTTAGAGCATATTAAATCAATTGAGCTGATTGAAAGACTGGATGAGTTTTTAGGCTTTCCGAAAGCAGATCCTCATGGCGACCCCATTCCCGATAAAAACGGAAGATTTGCCAAAACCCAGTTTATAAAATTAATCGAACTAAAAATAGGCGATCGCGGTACCATTACCGGCGTTACCCAGCACAGTTCGGCATTTTTAAAGCATTTAGAAAAGTTAGGCCTCACTTTGGGCAAACAAATCGAGATCAGTGATGTTACCGATTTTGATGGTTCAGTAGAAATCATGTTATCCGATAAACAAGTTAATATTAGTAGAGAAGTTGCAAAACATATTTTAATCAGCAGTAATGGCAAAAACTGAGTCCTTAAGTGAAGTACATCAAAGCGTAAATACAGATAAGCGGAAAGGCTGGAAGAGAATTCTGGCCTTTATTGGCCCGGCTTATTTAATTAGTGTGGGTTACATGGATCCAGGTAACTGGGCAACCGATTTAGCGGGTGGTAGTAAATTCGGTTACCAATTGATCTGGGTTTTACTGATGTCGAACCTCATTGCGCTACTCTTACAATCCTTAAGTGCCCGTTTGGGGATAGTAAGAGGGCTGGATTTAGCACAGGCCTCAAAACAGGCTTATCCGCGTTGGGCAAACATTCCATTATTTGCTTTAGCACAAACCGCAATTATTGCCTGCGATCTCGCCGAAATTATTGGGATGGCCATTGGTTTACAACTGCTTTTTGGTTTACCGCTAATCTGGGGTATCTCCATTACCATTTTTGATACTATTTTACTTCTATTCCTCTTAAATAAAGGCATGAGGGCCATGGAAGGTTTTATCGTTTCGATGGTTTTTATTGTCGGGATTTCCTTTCTGGTCGAAATGTTTATCGTAGAACCATCATTAAAAGAAGTAGCCAGGGGATTTGAGCCTTCGATACTAAATGGTGATGCACTTTATATTGCCATCGGGATTATTGGCGCAACGGTAATGCCGCATAATCTGTATTTACATTCATCTTTAGTACAAACCAGGAAAATCGAACGTAGCAACAAAGGAATTAAGGAGGCCTTAAAATTTAACCTCATTGATACAACAGTTGCATTAAACCTTGCTTTTTTTGTTAACGCCGCCATATTAATTCTTGCCGCCGCTGCCTTTTATAAAAACGGGTTACATGAAGTAGCCGAAATTCAGGATGCACATAAACTACTTTCTAATATCTTTGGCAATGTAGCCCCAACCCTATTTGCTATAGCGCTAATCGCTGCCGGACAAAGCTCTACCGTTACCGGAACATTAGCAGGGCAGATTATTATGGAAGGCCATATTAATTTAAGGATCCAACCCTGGTTAAGGCGTTTGATTACCCGCCTTCTGGCTATTATTCCTGCATTTTTTACCATCCTACATTACGGCGATGATGCTCTTGGTGGATTATTGGTATTAAGTCAGGTGGTATTAAGCTTGCAATTGGGTTTTGCCATTATTCCATTAATTCATTTTACATCAGATAAAAAACTGATGAAAGATTTCGCAATTAAACCATGGGTTAAGGTATTGGCCTGGGCAAGTGCCGTGGCCATTATCGCGCTGAATGTAAAGCTGGTAATAGAAGAAATAAGTGGTTGGGCGAAAGAGGCCAACAACTGGTGGATTTACGTTATCGTGGTGCCTGCCCTAATTCTGATTGTTTTATTGCTGCTTTATGTTTTCTTTCATCCATTATTAGAGAAAAAGAGAAACGACGCAAGACAGATGGTGCCTCATGGAAATGCTTTGGATATCGGCAAAATAGACAAGATCAATTACAAACGGATTGGTATCGCGGTTGATTTTTCTAAAAACGACAGGAACACCATTCGCCATGCCCTGATTCAAGGCGGCAAGGATGCACACTATTATCTGATTCACGTGGTGGAAACTGCTGCCGCACGTTATCATGGCAACGACGTAATGGACCATGAAACACAGAGCGATGCCGCTAACCTGGAGAAATACAAAATCAACCTCGAAGACCTTGGTTATGATTCTACCCCATTTATTGGATTTGGGAGCACAGGTAAAGCCATAGCCGATATTAGCAACAAAAATGAAATGGAATTATTGGTAATGGGTGCACATGGTCATAAAGGCTTAAAAGACCTTATATTCGGCACCACAGTTGATTCAGTAAGGCATAAGGTTAAAATCCCGGTATTAATTATCAGGTAAGATTATTTCACTATTTCCTTTAGTTTATAACTTGAGAGGAGCTAGTATTTAACCACAGATAAAAAGGATGGACTCAGATATGGAAATCTGTGTTGATCTGTACTAAATAAACAATAATAGATTATTTATTGATTACAGTCATTAGTTTTTTTACACCACCATCTCCCGATTGGTACATGAGCAATTTACCAGTTGAAGAATATAAGTACATGGATGGGTATTGCTTTGGCAAAAAGGTTGGAATAAACATACGTTTTTTATCCTGCAATACCATTACATTGGGCTTGGCATTTAAACCTTTGGCATACGAATTGAAAAACTGTGGAATGATATAAGCCTCATCCATAGTGATCATGTAAATATTAACGTCCTTAAACTTGGCGTAATTCGTATTCAGCATTTTGCTTTCTCGCTGGCAGTGCTCACAGGTACAATCAAATAATATAAAGAGGTTCTTTTTTCCTTGTTTAATATCGTTGTTTGAAAATGGTTTTCCATCCAGTTTGTAAAAGGTGAACTGTGGCAATAACGTAGGTTGCTGTGCTTTTACCTGAAAAGTTACGGCTAACAATAAGATTAAAAGTAGGTTCCTGAATTTCATTTTTAATATTTAAAGCTCAAACTTAAACGAATAATTACGAACATAATAATATATCCTTAGCTTTTACAAACAGATGAACATTTTTATTGATCAACATTACTTACCTGAAGCTTAAAAAATCATTGAAATATTTTGGAAACGAAAGCCAGTTTTTCATGGCAGCTACAGCCCCGCCATCCGCTTTATCCCGATGAAAAATCGGGATGCCCGCTCTTGTCGGGTTTAGGAACAAGGGCCTGTTTCAAAGCAGTGCTGTCCTTATTATTGGTAAGTTAAAGGTTTGCGTTAATTGCACTAACCTAGGTTAATAAACCCGATTGACGCGGAAACCAAAAGCTTTTTCTGCTTTTGTTGCAGCAAAAGCGGGGCTGAAGGTACCGAATGCTCCGTCCGCACATTTTCAAATAGTAAAGAAGTCAAGTTTAACGATGTAGCTATTCAAACTTGACTTCTTTGATCTGTATAATTAAAAATTAAAAAAAATCACACCAATTTTTAGGATATTTGCAACGGGCTAATGACAATGGCATAAACGGTCGTCATCCTGTCCCGAAGTTTCGGGATCTGGATCTTTACAATTATAAAAGATGCTGAAACGAGTTCAGCATGACATGGCGGCATTTATACCTGCATTTGTAGTCCCAACTTTATATACAATTGTATATATTGCCATAACATTACTTTATTAACATTTTGAAAAACGACATCAACATAAAGAATAAAAGAGCATATTTCGATTACAATCTTTTAGATAAATACGTAGCAGGGATTGCGCTTTTAGGGACTGAAATAAAAGCAATCAGACAAGGTAAAGCCAACATGACCGATGCATTTTGCATGTTTATTGGCGGCAATCTTTACGTGCGCAACCTTCATATTTCCGAATATTCGCATAGCTCATTCTATCATCACGATATTAAACGCGACCGTGCCTTATTACTTCAAAAGAAAGAAATTAGAAAATTAAAGCTGAAAGGCGAAGAAAAAGGTTATACCATTGTTCCTTTACGTATTTTCATCAATGAAAGAGGTTTCGCTAAAATAGAAATTGCTTTGGCTCAAGGTAAAAAAGAATTCGACAAGCGCGATAGCATTAAAGATAGAGACACCAAGCGTGAGTTGGATAGAGCGATGAAGAGATAGGTTAGTCTTTAGTCATGAGTCTTTAGTCCCGAGTCAAAATCAACTAAAGACTCATGACTTTGGACTCAAGACTAGAATTACCATGCCTGGTCGCCCACTAAAGGTACAAACCTAAAGGTATCCAATACTATTTTTTCGTAGTCGGTTTCGCTTACGCGGATAACAGTGACCATTTTTTGGGTTTTCTCATCTCCTACCGGGATAACCAGAATGCCCCCTATTTTTAATTGTTTTAATAAGATTTCCGGAACCAAAGGAGCGCCAGCGGTAACGATTATTTTGTCGTATGGTGCGTGGGCAGCAATTCCTTTCGAGCCATCGCCACAATAAAAAGTAGGCCGATACCCCATTCCAGGCAAAATCTGAATCGTTCTGTTGTAAATATTCTCTTGTCTTTCTATCGTAAAAACGGTAGCACCCAGCTCCATTAAAATACAGGTTTGATAGCCCGAACCCGTTCCGATCTCGAGTACTTTATCTCCTTTTTTAATATGCAGTAGTTCACTTTGATAAGCAACGGTATAAGGCTGGGATATCGTTTGCCCATCACCTATTGGAAAAGCAATATCCTTGTAAGCCTGGTTCCAAAAAGTTTCGTCAAAAAAGAAATGCCGTGGAACTTTACCTATGGCTGTTAACACATTTTCATCTTCAATCCCGCGAGATTTTAACAACTCAACCAGTTTTTTTCTCGCTCCACGTTCCCGGTAATTATCAACAAATTTATACGCCATGCGCTTCAAAATTAGCTTTTTTTAACGGTGATACAAGGGGGAAAATGAGAGAATGATTGAATTAGTGAATGATTCCCTGAATTAGAGAATGATACATTATCCACATTTGAGAATTATCGAATGAAGAGTTATTGAATGAGAGATTGAGAGAATGTTAGAATGAACACACCCACTCAATCATTCAAAACTCAAACATAAACTCATTCAAAATTCAGTCATTCAATAATTCACTCATTTTAATACGGGTCTACATCAATTTGTGTAAAAACGCCTTTAAATTCTTTGGTGGCATTAAATTGAGTCAGGGTTTCTCTTAATGCATCTTTAACTTTTTGAATGGCAGTATGCTTATCAGCTTTAATAATGATCTGCTTAATATAAAGATTCCGTACCCTGCTTACCAATGGTTGTTCGGGACCCAAAACCCGTTTACCAAACTTTCCTTTAAGGATATTTGCCAGCGTGAATGCCGCGTGATCCAGAACATGTGAATCTTTATGTTTAACGTACAAAAATATCATCCTGGAAAATGGCGGATAAAGAAATTTCTCGCGTTCAACTATTTCGTCGTTGTACATGCCCTCATAATCGTTGTTCACCACTTGCTTGATAATACGATTTTCAGCATCGTAAGTCTGGATACAGACATTACCCTGATCGGCCCTTCTGCCTGCCCTACCCGCAACCTGAGCCAGCAGCTGGAAACTTCGTTCGTAAGCACGAAAATCAGGATAACCTAAAAGCGTATCGGCATTAATTACCCCAATTAAATTCAGGTTGTCGAAATCCAATCCTTTGGCCACCATCTGCGTACCGATTAAAATATCAGTTTTCTTCTCTTGAAAGTCGTTTAAGATCTGCTGCAGTCCATTTTTTGTCCTCGTACTGTCCATGTCCAATCGGGCAATGGTAACTTCCGGATAAAGTAACCTGAGTTCTTCTTCAATCCGCTCGGTACCAAATCCTTTTTGCTCTACATGCACCGAACCACAAGCCGGACAGATATTTACGCTACTTTGTTGATAGCCACAATAATGACAATGTAATTTGCCACTGCTTTTATGATAGGTTAAACTTACATCGCAATTTACACATTTCGGGGTATAACCGCAGGTTGCGCAGATTAGAATAGTAGCATAGCCCCTCCTGTTCTGAAATAACACAATCTGCTCTTTTTTAGAAAGTGCCAGATCAATATCTTTAATCAACACACTCGAAAAATATGAGCTCATTGTTTTTTTCTTCGTTTCTTCCGAAATACTTACCACCTGCTGGTTCGGAAGCTGAACCCCGCCGAAACGCTCTTTCATTTCTACAAGCCCGTATTTACCCTGTAAGGCATTATAATAACTCTCTAAGGATGGCGTAGCTGAACCTAAAACAACCTTGGCCTGGTGCAGATAACCAAGATAGATGGCTGCATCCCTCGCCTGATAACGTGGTGCCGGATCGTATTGTTTGTAAGACGGTTCGTGTTCTTCATCAACCACAATCAGTTTTAGGTGTTCGAAGGGAAGAAAAACGGCTGAACGGGCACCAAGAATTACTTTATAAGCACCTGTGCGCACTTTATTCCAGATTTCAACACGTTCACTATTATTAAATTTAGAGTGGTATACCCCAATTGCATTACCGAAATAACGTTTGATACGTTCTACAATCTGGGTTGTCAAAGCAATTTCGGGCAACAGGAACAATACCTGCCCATTGGTATGTTGTATTATTTTCTCGATCAGCTTAATATAAACCTGTGTTTTTCCCGATGCGGTGACACCATGCAGCAAAACCACCTCTTTTTCTTCAAAATGCTGATTAATCTCACCTAATGCTTTCTGCTGACCAGCGTTCAATTCAAAATTCACACTGAATTCTTCATCATGAGCGGCCAAACGGCTAACCGGCCTTTTCATCACCACAAAAATATCTTTGTCCGTTAATGCTTTTAGCGCTGCTGCTCCACAATTGCTTTCTTCTAAAAGCTGTTCTTTAGAAATTGGGAGATTTGATTTCTGTAATTTCAGGTAAGCCAATAAAGCGTCTAATTGTTTAGGGGCTCTATCCAAAACATTAAAGAGCTGTTTCAGGTTTTCCTCATCGCTATAAAAATCGTTTAATATGATGAACGATTTTAGCAAGGGTTTATATTTCTGTACCACCTCTTCTGCCACCAGAACCAGTTCTTTATCCAGCAAATGATTGATGATCGGATATACGGTTTTCTGCCCCAGCAGCTTAGAAACATCATTAACAGTAAGTTTCTGTTGTTGTTTCAGTGCATTAATAATGATCTCTTCCTTATCGGTGAGCTCGGTTTCTTCATTATACTCATCGCGGAGCATCAGAATGGTTTCGCTGGCCAGTTTTAAACTTGCTGGTAAGGCAGCCGCCATTACATCGCCTTCGTTGCACATGTAATAATTGGTCATCCATGTCCAGAATTTGAGCTGGGTAGGTGTAATTACAGGCTCGCTATCTACTACATCGATAATATATTTGGCCTCATAAATTGTTGGCGGCACAGTGCTAATTCCACTAATTAAAGCCGTATAAATTTTATGTTTTCCAAATTGCACCACTACCCGTTTTCCAACGGCAATCTGGTCGTTTAAATCAAAAGGCACACGATAAGTATAGTTTTTCGCCAAAGATAATGGCAAAATAACTTCAACAAAAAGTGTTTCTCTTTCTGCAAAAATATCGTTTTCGAAACTATTCATTATTTATCTTTAAATGCCGCAAAAAAGAGCATTATCCATCCCAATACAAATAAAAGCCCACCAATTGGCGTTATTGGGCCAATAAATTCAGTAAATCCTAAATGCGATATGCTCCGGGTAGCCAATAAATATAATGAGCCTGAAAAAAGGATAATCCCAAAAGTGAAGCAGAAATAAGCGATATTAATCAACTTGTTCCGATAACGGGCGAAGGTAGAAAGGTATAATAGTGCAAATGTATGATAGAACTGATAATCAACGCCTTTTTGCCAAATTTCTAATGATGGTCCATCAATTAAGGCCTTTAAACCATGAGCACCAAATGCGCCCAGCAAAACAGCAACAGCACCAAAAAAAGAAGCAGTAAGGATTATTCGTTTATTCATAGTTATTTGCAAGTAGCAATCGCTAAATTAATAAATTGACAAAGAACTTCTCACTAATCAATGTAATAAATTAAATTTGTTGCACAGCAGATGAAAAAATTCGTAATTCTAACAAGTGCATTATTTTTAGGCGTGGCCTTTATGGCTTACCTTTATTTTTCGAAATTGGGCACTGATAATGAAGCGAAAGACCTGGCGCTGCAATCGGCAACCAATAACGCAGCTTTAGTGTTTTCTTTTCAGAACGACAAAGGTTTTTACGATATCATTGAAGGACAGCAACTTATCCAGCAGGTATTAGGAAAAGATAAAATGAGCCTCTTAAAACAGCTGAAAACAAACATTATCGACGATAATCAACTAAACAAACACCTGAAGGATCAGCAGGTTTACATTAGTGTATTACCCGATTCGGATAAAACCCTGAACTTCTTAATCACCATACAGATACAAGGTGATAATGACATCAAAAAATTCTATGAGCAATTAAAACATAAAAAAGCGATCAGCGAAAATACTAAACACCTGTATACGGTGAAATTAAACGATAGCTTGTCGGTTTATTTAGGCGTACATGGCCAGGTATTAACTGCTTCAACATCCCTTAAACTAATCAATGATGCTAATGTACGGTTAACGGAAAATCCCTTTACTGAATACATTAAGGAAAATAACCGGCAAATTAAAAATGTACTTACCCATGTTTATATCAATTTTAACCAGGCGCCGTTATTGCTCAAAAATATTATTGCGAGCAATATTAATGGAGAAATTGCAATTTTTAATAAACAGAACAGTTTTGCCGTACTTAATTACAATTTTAGTAAAGAAAAAATCCTTTTCAGCGGCAATACGGAGTTAAAAGACCAGTACAATTACCTTAAACTGTTCGAAAATACTGCAGCACAAAATACATCCATACAAAATATCCTGCCAGATAACACCGCAAATTATGCGCTTTATGCTTATGATGATTATAGCAAATGGCTTAAAAAGTTGAATAGTTGGCAGGATCAGACGAAAATACTTTCAAAAACCAATACGGTAATAAAAAATGTAAAAGATGATTACAGAACAGATTTAAATTCGATATTTACCACCTATACGAAGAATCAGTTTATTCTTTTTCAGTTAAGCACCAGCGAAAAACTAGGCGCAATTTCATTAACCAATGGGGAAAAAGTAAAACAGCTGTTGCTTGATGTAAGTGCAGATTATAACGAAGACATTAAGCTCTTTAAATCATCCGATATCCTGTACAGCTATTTCGGCGAACCTTTTAAAAAATTTGTGAGGCCTTATTATGCCATTGTAGATAATAATTTAGTTGTAGCCAATAATGCAAGCACGGTGCAGTCATTTCTAAATGATTATAAAAACAACAGGCTTTTAATACAAACCCCACAATATTTAGATGCGGTGAACCAGATTTCGACCACCTCAAATGTGAGCTTTTACATTAATACCAAAAATTCGGCAGCTATTTTCAGGCACAACATTCAACTGGATTTTTACAAACATTTACGGGCCGATAGTGGTTTAAAAAGTTTCGATACTTTTTATTACCAAATGAGTGCAGACAAAAACAAGTTCATTACTAACTTGCTTTTAAACAAATATTTACAACCAGAAATACCAGATTCATTAAGTAACCGTTAATAAGAGAAACCACTCCAAGAAACTATTTTACATGAAGAAACTTTTACTTGCGTTACTGGCAATAGCTAGCTTCGGGGTTGCAAATGCACAACAATATGCACTTTTTGGCACTAAAACCATGTTCGATGCATTCGAAAACCCATCTCAAAAATCTTTCACCTTAGATTCATCACGAAGATTTTCTTCTAATTTCTTCCTGCCTTACTTTGGAACAAATGCAATTAACAAGGGAAGCTCTAAATTTGCCATAAGAAAATTAACACAGGAAGGTGTTTTTGACACCAGAAGTTTACCGATCGGCACTGGAGAAGTGAATCATTTTTTCGAAAACAGTAATATCTATGTAGCTGCATTCAGGCTTTTCAAATCTTACAAATACCAAAAAGAAATGGGTTTTTCGTGGCAGATGAGATCGGATGCCAATATCGAATACACCAATGAAACCCTGGCTATTTTCGATTCTTTTGAAAGATTTAACAAGGGACAGCAATACACCGGAATATTCGATACCAAAGGCTACGAGCAGAGTTACCACCAATTTAGCTTTACCTACCGTGAAAACTGGGATAAAAGGCTTGCTTTTGGCTTAAAAGCCAGTTTATTGAGCGGAATACTCTATAACAAATTAGATGTTTCCAATTCCTTTTTATATATCGACCCTGCAGCCGACGCCTTGTTAATTGGCTTGAAAGGAACTTATTCCAGTAATTTTTCTGATTTTGATGAGGTAAATAAGAAAAATTTCTTTCCAAACTTTAAAAACCCGGGCTTATCATTAAGCTTTGGAACCAATTACACCACTAAAAAAGGCCTCTTCTTAATGGCCAATATCAAAGATGTAGGTTTTATCTGGTGGCGAAGTAATACGCAGCGTACTATGATAGATCAATCTAAAGTGATTGAAAATTTAGAGGATCAATCTAATACCAATCAGGAAATAAAGGATATTTTTCTGCTTTCAGAGGAGAGTAAAAAGTTTTTAGCCCCAACCAATGCAAAACTTGATGTTTACCTGTCTAAACGGTACGGATTTTACAAACCAGGATTAGCAGTTTCGAAAAACCTGTTTTACAAAGGCGGAGACATTGCTTTTATAAATACTTTTATTGTCAACGATTTTTCGGGAAGTATTACCCCATTATATAACTTAAATGGTGTTTTTATGGTCGGGTTGCAAGGAAAATACCAGACCCCGAATTTCGAATTGTTTATGGGCACCGATAATTTAGTGGCTACCAGTTTTCAAACTTATGGAATGATTAAAAATGATGCTACTGTAGGCAGTGGCCCAAATGGCGCTTCTTTTTATATGGGTGTAGGCATTAAATTCGGCAACGTGGTTAACCATCCGCAATTTGCCGATGTAATACCAGGTATAAATGATAATGAAGGTGGAAGTTTCTTTAAAAGTTTGTTTTCGGTCTTTAAAAGAAAGTAAACAGCTTAACCTTGTGCTTGTTGTTTTTTAGATTGTGTAACTACAAAGTCTTTTAAATAAAAGGGCTCAAAATAGGCTACATCTTCAAAATTACTTTTATTGAAAGCATCATTCGCTAATCGCGACATGTAAGTTGCAGCGTTGAAATTTGTTGCATCGAATTTTGCATTTTGATGTGTTAAAACCTCAGCGCACTTGGCAGCCCCATCTCCTAAAAAAGTAACAGTTTGTTGTGTAAGATAATCTGTGAAACTTGTTTCATCAATAATTTTCGCTTCGGTAGGCGTAATCACATTTAACGAACGGTCGAAAATTGAGGTATAAACCTCCATTCTGCGAGCGTCGATCATTGGGCAGATTAAACCAGCATAATCAGGATTTTCGATTAAGTAACCGGCAGCCATCATTTCCAAAGTTTCGATAGCAATTAAAGGCTTATCTAATGCATAACAGAGGCCTTTAGCGGTAGAAACACCAATCCTTAATCCTGTATATGACCCTGGCCCTTTACTTACTGCAATGGCATCTAATTCCTGGTAACTTAACCCTGCGCTTTTGAGCACTTCATCAATGAACAGGGTTAAATTAGCTGCGTGCAGGTTCTGCCCTTGCTCTTCTTTAAAAGAAAATGTTTTGCCGTTGATAGATAGTGCAACAGAACAAACTGCTGTAGCGGTTTCTATTTGAAGTATTTTAGCCATTATGCAAAGATAAGTAAAAATGGAGAGAAGATAAGTTTGGAGTTGAGGGTTTGGCGTTTGGAGTTGATTTAGTCAATTTAAACTATTAACCGTTAGCCAGTTTGGGACAATTACCCCTCGTGATGTGTCATCCTGAGGGATTAATTTATTGTATAAAATCAATTATTAATGACGTATATAATTAATTATTTTTTACCCTACAGCACATGCTTTCCTCGGCTCACCGCCGCCGATGGGCTCTTTCTTTTTGGTGTCAAAAAAACCAGCGCAGCTAGCTTGAATGCCGTTGAAAACATAAAGGCCCATGAAAAAACAAAAAACACCGGCTGAAAATTTTTCTTTCAAAGTTAGTAGGTTGGATAGGTCGGTGGAGCCCGAAAAATTTGTTAGGCCGGATTTAAGTAGAACGGGGATACGGTGCTACGGCCTAGTTGGGCGGAAATACGCAACCTGCATAAACCACTCATATTTAAATCATTACAATAACGTCAATTAGCGTAATCGAAGGATCTTTACCCAAATCTTTCAAATGAATTAACTGGAAATTGGTCTCAATTAACCCATTTAGCAATTTAAAAGATTGCTTTCCCGAAAGTCCTATCGTGTGGACACATCTTTTTTAAGAATGGTTTGGGCATAATGCTAGCTGGCTTTAATAAACCACAATCTTAACCGAAGGACGCCGTCAATCCCAAGTGGCGGGAGAATCAAAAAAACAGGTGCATAATAGAACAAATTGCACTTACAAACCTTAAACGCAGTGGTTTTGTGTTCATTAGCACTGAATTCAAGTTTAATATAAATTGAACACACACCCCAAAGGGCTCAATCAGACCGAAGAAAACACAAACAGTACCTGATTAAACGAAGTGCCACTGTTTTTTTGATGAGCGTGGGCGGTGAGAAGCCACATTGCTGGATTGACAAAGCGCTTTGGGTACTTTGGCGCTCCAAAATGCGCCAGCATTCTTGAGCACAGCTAAAAACAATGTTGACTGCGAAAAACTACCATGCCCCGCGGCAAAAAGCGAAAAAAAGCAACATTTATCTCCGAAATATAGGTTTAAGATATTAAAGCTTGTTATTAGCAGGAAAGATGCTGATCCTGAAGTTTCGGGACAGCATGACGATCGCCCTAGGAATATGTGCTAAAAACAAATACAAGCTGATGTTGATGTGTCTACACGATTGGAAAAGTCGGGACAGGCTGGCTCGTTCAATCTGCCTTATAATGACGAATGTTGCTATGAACCAATGACTAATGAACAACTGAACTAATAAATCTCTCTACGGAACAGGGTCGTGCCCATGTTTGCCCCATGGATGACAACGGCCAATGCGTTTCAGCGCCAGCCAACCACCTTTAAATGGCCCATGCTTTTTAATGGCTTCTATACCATATTGCGAGCAAGTTGGGGTAAACCTACAATTTGCCCCTAGCATTGGCGAAATGGCGTATTGATACACTTTAATTAAACCTAAAAAAAACCATCCAAAAATTTTATTGATGAATTTCATTGGGCTGGATTAAATTTTGAAAGCGCTTAAAAGCAGCAATCAGTTTTTTCTCGATAAAGACAAAATCATATTTTTCTTTACCTACAAATTGAATAGAAATCAAAAGCAATCCCTTATCAGTAGGTAAAGGCATGTATAATTTATCTTGTTTATTTAAGCGATAAGCTTCACGTATGCGACGCTTGAGCAGATTGCGATCTACTGCCCGTTTATATCTTTTTTTAGGAACATTGATTACCACCTGCGCTTGTACATGAGCTGGTTGGTCGACAAAAAGATAAGAAATCCGAAAGGGGTATAATAAAAAAGAAGAACCGTTTTTAAACAACAGGTCTAAATGTTTCCTGCTGCATAACCGTTCTTCTTTCCTGAATGTGTACATATATTTTTGATTGATAACTGCAGATTTTGATCTGCCGATCCCGAATTAACGGAAAAGCAATCAAAAATTATGCTTTATGCTTGCGTTCGTCAGAAACTGTTAATCTTTTTCTTCCTTTAGCACGACGTGATGCTAATACTCGTCTGCCGTTAGCTGTTGCCATTCTTTCGCGGAAGCCGTGTTTGTTTCTTCTCTTTCTTTGCGAAGGTTGGTATGTTCTTTTCATGACTGTATATTATCTATTGTAAAATTAAGAGGTGCAAATATAAAGCGATTTCTCTACAAATGCAAGAGTGATTAATTATTATTTTTTCTATTTAATGCAAATGTAATAATTCTTTTGAAAAACTGGGCTAATGTTCTCATTTTAGACGATTGCTTGCGTTATTTATTTCATCAAACGTTCCTACGGAACGAAAATATGCATATTGCATTTTTTCTACCCATGATCCGTTCCTACGGAACGGAGTATATAATATAGGCGTTAGAAAGGAACTGCCAGTTAATAGTAGCAACGGCAGCCGTAAAATAAACCTGATTGGAGTGGAAATCCTTTTGTTACTCTGAGCGAGCTTGTACTGAGCGTAGTCGAAGTAAAGGGCAAAAAGATTATAACGGAAAGCAGGGCTGACGATAACCTGAGCACCTGATTGCTTTCCAAATAAAAATCTTTCTATAACCCTAACGCAGCCTTTAATTTCACATAACCTGTTTTGCTTACCGGCAACCAGATATCAGACTTTAACAGCACCACATAGCTATCTTTTTCTTTTAGCTCTATTTTGGTCACCTGGGCCAGGTTAATGATATAAGACCTATGTATACGGATAAACTGGCTCACATCGAGCGTTTGTTCGAAATAAGCCATGGTTTTGTTCTTATAAAAAGCACCATCAACGGTACTTAATTTCACATAATCATCATCAGCCTCTAAATAGTTGATATCGGCAACAGGAATAATCTTAATGACGCCGTCTTTTTTAACCACTACCCTATTATTTTGGGCTGGACTTAAAGCTGCAGCATCCAAAACAGCCTCCGTATTTTCGGTTTGGTTTAATTTGCCTGGTAGCTTTTTAATAGCCGCATCGAAGCGTGATTTATCAATCGGTTTAAGCAGATAATCTACCGCATTAACCTCAAAAGCTTTAATGGCAAACTCATCAAAAGCTGTGGTAAAAATTACGGCAGGTTTATCTTCCACCAGCTCGAGCATTTCGAAACCGCTAATTTTGGGCATCTGTATATCCAGAAAAATTAAATCAGGCTTATGCAAGGTAATGGCTTTTAAACCTTCAAATCCATCACCACATTCGGCTACAATCTCTATTTCTGCATGATCTGAAAGGTAATATTTCACAATATCTCTTGCTAAAGGCTCATCATCAATTAGTATTGTTCTGATCATTTTTTTGTGGAATTTTTAGGGTGGTAATATATAAATTATTTGCCTCAATATCGGTTTGTAGCAGATGCGTATTCGCAAATAACAAATATAACCTGCGTTTAATGGCACTTAAACCAAATCCTGTTCCTCCGGCGGCCTTCATTTCCGGATCGAAGGGGTTTTGTACCCGCACTTGTAAAATATTATATTCAACGGTAACATCTATCTTGATGGTAATGCCTGCTGAAGTATTATAAAGTCCGAATTTAATGGCATTTTCTACAATGGGCTGCAATAATGTACCTGGCAAACAAAGGTTTAAGGTATCTTCGGCAATATTAACCTCAATATTTAACCTATGGCTAAACCTTACTTTTTCGATATCGAGGTACAATTGGATATACTCCATTTCTTCCTCAACCGAAACCCATAATTCATCATCGCGTTTTAAGGTGCCACGAAGAAAAGAAGCTAATTTTGTAATCATTACTCCCGCCTCTTTTGGGTTAACCATGGTCAGTGCAAATACCGAATTTAAACTATTGAAAAGAAAATGAGGCTGTAATTGATGTCTTAACTTATTTAACTCAGCCTCTTTGGCTAAACTTTTAGCTGCCGATAGTCTTTCGTGTGTTTCTGACTGTTCTTCTAATCTATACCATAAAATATTAGCTAAAGCACACCAGGCTAAACACATAAAAGAAATTAAGCCCCTGAAAGCAAAAGAGAAATTGTAAAAATCTTTATATTCCTTATAATCAGAAAAAATATAGAGCACCATATATTTTGATGCAAAGATAATCACAAAAGTAAGCGCAAGGGTAATGATCAGTACATACAGTATCCGCTCGTTTTTGGGCTGATAATACCCAAGCATATTACTAATACCAATACAGGCCAAAGCCAGCAAAAAGTTATTGGTTAAACTATCGGTTATCGATATCCACCAGGAAAAATTAACTACATAATGCAATCCGGCACCACACAATACAGTCCACACTATTGCTATGGTGAATGATATTTTCTGTATTTGCGGAACGGATAAAGGTCTAGTTGTCAAAATGGTTTTGATTAGTTAATGATTTATTGCGGTGCGCCAGCTTTTCCAGATATTGCTCTACCGATTTGGGCTCAACAATTTTGGAAGTTATTTCAACACCATCGGCAAGTTCTTCGACTTCCGATATTCCCCCTACACCTAAAAACTTCCATACTACTTTATCTCCTTTACAATTGTTAAAGGGCGGATTAAAATGTACGGCATTCAATTTAGCCTTATCTAAGGCCTGCGCTATCCCTTCTGCCAGGATTAAACGCGTTTGTTCATTAAACTGAGGTGTATGTTTTCCTTCACCACAAATTACCTGATAGATACAATTTACTGCAAACCATTTCATAGGCGATGTTTTATAATAGATGTTTAGAAACTTTTTATCTCGATTCCGCCAAATAGCGCTGTACCATCTAAAACCAGTGTTTTTGTCATTTCTGAAACAGGCATCACATGCGATCTTTTATCTTCTACACTACCAAATAATGCCGTTACGTTCGATTTTATAGCCCAGTTTTGTGGTACAATTAATTTAATCCCTCCAAAAACCGCAGTCACATCAAGCGATACTGTTTCAGAAAAATCAGCCTGAGTCATTACAATGTCTGCTCCGCCAAATACCGCAGTAATATCGCCACCCTGAAAGTTTTTAGAGTAAACGGTTTGATTACTACCCCCAAAAACAGCCACTACATCAATAACATCATTATTATTTGCCGTTTTCTTATCGGTAGCATCCTCAAAATCAAAACCGGCTTTGTTCTTATCTTTACGTTTTTTCTTAAAAACAAAGGCATCCTTTGGTCTGAAGATTAAAAAACCGCCTACTATAACCAAACCAATACCTAAAGCATATTTAGATAGGTTAAGGTCCAACCCAGGTATATTACCTAAGGTATTGTAAGCGCCAATCAAAATTAAGATCAGCCAGGCTATTCCTTTAAAGTTACGACGAACGCCGATAAATACACCAAGTACAATTAAAAAATTGGACCAGCTGAATATCCATCTCGGAATATTTAATCCCATATTGTTCAATAGAAATGCAAATCCGATGATGACTATGAGGAAACCGCTCCAAACCCTTCCTGAGTTTTTAAGCTGGTTGTTATCGTTATTATTAATATTTTCCATTTGTGTTTATATTTAATAACCAAAAGTATTGATAAGCACCCGATCAAAATAGACCTAGCTTGCAAAAACTCAGTAAAGGGCGGTAAGTGCCCTTATTTTATCGGTGAAAATTATTTTGTTATTTTGATGCCATGAAATTTTCCCTATTAATGTTTGTTCTTACTATTTCTACCGGCTTGTATGCACAGGAAATAAGTAGCCATTACAAAATTTACGATGTAAAAAAACAGAAATCCATATCAATAGATGACATTGTTACCGATATGGATCAGGCAGATGTTTTATTCTTTGGCGAAGACCACAACGATTCTATAGGGCATTATCTGGAAGCGGAGATCTTTAAAAAACTCCATTCAAAATATCCATTAAAAACCGCGCTATCTTTAGAAATGTTCCATACCGATGTACAACCTGAAGTAGATGAATACTTAGCAGGATTAATTTCAGAAAAGAACTTTGTTAAAGAAGGCAGAGCCTGGGGAAATTACAAAGATTACAAACCTTTAATAGAATACGCCAAACAAAACAAGTTAAAAGTGATTGCTGCAAATGCGGCTACGCGTTACAGCAATGCGGTTACCATGGGAGGGCTTAAAGTTTTAGAAAATTTCCCAAAAACATCATTCAATTTTTTACCACCCCTACCTATTGATACCGCTCAGGGTAGATATTATGAAAAATTTACAGAGACTTTACGTGGCCACAGCATGGGTTCAATGAAGATTTACCAGACCCAAAATTTATGGGATGCTACCATGGCATGGTCGATAAATAAATTTGTTAAGGCAAACAGGGGCTTTAAGGTGTTTCAGCTTAATGGTCGTTTCCACAGCGATGAAAAACTGGGAACACTGGCAAAACTTGCCCAATCTAACCCAAAATTAAAAATCCTGAACATTTCCTCATTTTCTGATGAAAGCTTTACCAATCCAAGTTGGGAAAGATTTAAAAATCTAGGCGATTATGTGATTATTACAGATCCAAAGGTAAAAAGGAGTTATTAATCTGAATCGGTTAAAATGTTCAGCAGATATTTATCATTCGAGTCGTCACCCTGAACCGAGCCTTCGAGCTCACCTAAGATAATTCATTTCAGGGTCTATTTTGCAAGAAGATGAAAGATGCTGAAATAAATTCAGCATGACGAAAGTACTTGAAAAAGAAGATATTAAACAAAAAAGCCGTGCTGATGATTTTACATTCGGAACGGCTTTTTTATATTATGCTTTAGTTTTTAACAAATCTCTTATTTCGGTTAATAGCACTTCTTCTTTTGTTGGTACCGGAGGTGCTGATGGTGCAGCCTCTTCTTTCTTTTTCAAATTGTTGGCACCTTTAATAATTAAGAAAAGAACAAAAGCGATACATATAAAGTTAATTACAGCTGCGATAAAATTACCGTACTTAACGCCATTCCAGGTAAGTGTTGCAATATTTTCAGCTCCAGCGGCCTTTAAAGCCGGATTTAACAACAAAGGAGTGATGATATCTTCAACCAGCGAGTTCACAATTTTACCAAATGCAGCTCCAACAATAACACCCACAGCTAAATCAAGTACATTTCCTTTTACAGCAAATTCTTTAAATTCTTTTATTAACCCCATAATATTCCGTTTTAAGTTTATACTAAAATTAGTAAACTAAAATTGCAATGCAAATGTTTAGAAAATAATTTTAAACCCAACATATCGTTAGCATTTAGCTCAATTGCTGAGAATATCTGAAATCTATTGTTTATTTTTGCCATATTCTTTTATATTTAATATGCTAAAGCAACACTTACAACAAAAATTATTACAAAAGTTATCACCACAACAAATACAGTTTATTAAACTGCTGCAGGTGCCAACCGTTGCTTTAGATACCCGTGTAAAAGAAGAACTCGAAGAAAATCCAGCACTTGAAGATCCGAGTTTAATGACTCAGGATGAGCCAAAGAGCGAATATGATGATTTAAATGATGGACCTGAAGATTACGAAAAATCATCAGAAGATACCAGCATGGATGAATTTAATGTAGATGATTATTTACAGGATGATTCAACCAACGATTACAGCACCAACTACAATAATGGCGACGACGATGAGGAGAAGAAAGAAACCCCTATAGCCATTGAAAGTACTTTTTTTGAAAGTTTACAAGAGCAATTAGACCTTATTCCCCTCTCCGATCAGGATTTTATTATTGGCAAACAAATTATTGGCAGTTTAGATGATGATGGTTATTTACGCCGTCCGCTGGGTTCCATGATCGATGATCTAGCTTTTTCTCAGAATGTTATGGTGGAGGAAGATGATGTATTGGACATGTTAAAACTGATCCAGGGCTTCGATCCTCCAGGCATTGGTGCAAGAGACCTGAAAGAATGTTTGTTGATCCAGTTAAAAAGAAAAGACCCAAATAATCCGATTATAGTTAAAGCAATGAATGTTGTAGAAAACTATCTGGATGAGTTTACGCGTAAACATTACGATAAATTAGAAAAAAGTTTAGGTTTAGATAGTGAAGAACTTAAAGAGGTAGTAAACGAAATTTTGCGTTTAAACCCGAAACCAGGTGATGCCAATCAGGTTACGACCAAACAAATGCAGATTATTCCTGATTTTCATATCAGTAATAATGATGGCATATTGATTTTGACATTAAATTCGAAAAATGCCCCTGAACTAAAGGTAAGCAGATCTTACCAGGAGATGTTTGAGCATTACGACAAAGCTTCATCCAAAGATAAAAAGCTAAAAGAGGCTGTTCAGTTTGTTAAACAAAAATTAGATTCTGCCCGGTGGTTTATAGATGCGATTAAACAAAGACAACAAACTTTGTTAAAAACCATGAATGCCATTATGCATTATCAATATGAATATTTTTTAACGGCCGACGAGCGGAAAATGCGTCCGATGATCTTAAAAGATATTGCAGATAAAATCGATATGGATATCTCCACCGTATCGAGGGTGGCAAACTCTAAATATGTACAAACCGAATTTGGCACTTTCTTGTTAAAATCCTTTTTCTCAGAGGCTATCCAAACCGAAAACGGTGAGGAAGTTTCGAATAAGGAGGTTAAAAAAATATTAGAAGACTGTATAGGCAACGAAGATAAACGCAAACCTTTAGCAGATGAAAAATTAACCGAAATTTTAAAAGAAAGAGGTTATAACATTGCCAGAAGAACTGTTGCGAAATATCGTGAGCAGATGAATATTCCGGTAGCCAGACTCAGGAAAGAACTTTAGTTTAGTTGGCAGTTTTCTGTTTTCAGTAACAGTAAATTATCAATTGTAAGCATTGCATCCGATATAAGCTATCTATTTTATTGTGATTGGGAAATGAGCAGTTCTGTGTGCTTGGCAGCTTTGGTCCCGCTTTCCATTCCAGGTCCGTCCCGATGAATCCTTTCGTGTGGATATATCCTTTGGTTTGGTTTTTTATACGTTTTGCTAACTTGCTTTAATAAATTACAGGTTTTACCGAAGAACGCCGTCAATCCCAAGGGTCTGGAGAATCAAAAAAACAGGAGTAGTTCATTACAATTGGCACGAACAAACCTGAAACGCAGTGGTTTTGTGTTCGAAACACCGAATTAAAGCTCAAAAGAGCATTGAACACAAAACAAAGTGCCGCTGTTTTTTTGATGTGCATGAGATTTGTAAAGGGCCCATTGCTGGATTGACAAAGCGCTTTGGGTACTTTGGCGCTCCAAAATGCGCAGCATTCTTGAGCACAAATAAAAACAACATGATCTGCGAAAAACTACCATGCCACCGTGGCATAGAGCGGAAATAAATAAATTTTTGTACCGACACTTGATAGTTTTTTTTAATCAGAGTCTCTTAATAGCAGGAAAGATGCTGAAATAAATTCAGCATGACGATCGACCTAGGCAACGATGCTAAAAATAAATGAAATAACAGAGATGTGTCCACACGATAGGATGAATCGGGATTTCTCGCTTACGGGCTTTGCATTGCAATCGGGTTTAAGCACAAAGTTTGTGCACCTTGCAACCTCAAAAATGAAAAACTGCCTTGGCCATTTAGCCCCGGCTGAAGCATTACCCTGCAGCAACGAGGTACGAGGAAGCGAAGCGTAAAAGCGAAAGGCTGGAGGAAACTTCCTGTTCTATACAGGTTTTGCGCTCCGATCTATAAACAAAAAAATCATAAAATCATGAATACCAGAAGATTACCACATTTTAATATACGATGGCACCTTATAGATATTATTCAGCAATAGGCCCAATACAATTTCGTGGCTGCCATTGCTTACCTGATTTAACTCAGATGTGGTAAAATCGTAAGAATAAGTTAAGTTAACCATCTTCCCAATATTGAAACCTGCCATTGCAGCAAAAGAATCGTCTTTACGATAGCTCCCACCCAACCAGATTTTATCTTTAAAAGCCAGTTTCAGGTTTACATCAACAGAAACAGGTGCAGGCGATACATATTTTACCATAACCGATGGAATGGCTGCTATTTCGTCGTCAACAAAAAATTTATAGCCTGCAGTGGCAAAATAATGAGGTACTTCTTTACCCAGATTATAGCTATTGTCTCCTGTGAAACTTAACTTCTGCGGTAAAATTTGCTGCACAGAAACCCCTGCAAACATCCTGGCGCCATATAACCATAAACCAATACTCAAATCGGGCTTTACCTGATTAATCAATGCCCTGTTCATTACCGGATCTATCGGTGTATCGAAAGTAAGTGCATTAACATCTAACGAGATGCTCGAAACACCTGCTGCCACCCCTGCCGATAAATTGAAATTATTACTCAATTGCAGGTGATAAGCATAGGTAACATTAGCATCCAGTCTTTTTATCGGACCAGTTTTATCTAAAACAGCGGTTAACCCCCATTCCATGGTGCGATGGGGAGGACATGTAGTTTTGCATATAGTTCCGGTCCATCGGATTACCTGTTTGCTCAGGGAAAGAGGTTAGCGCATTACTCCATAACTGATTATCGCCCAGCGCCCAATGTGCCGATACAAATGAAGTTTGAGGTGCATCGGTAATACCCGACCATTGTTTACGGTAACCCGCTTTAAAATCAAGGTAATTTTCAATTCCTGAGAGCGCCGGATTTAGCAGATATTGATTAAAAATATACTGGGTATACTGTGGCTTTTGTTGTGCAAAAACCTTAAAGGTTGCAAAAAGTGCAAATATGATAATAAGCTTCTTCAATTTATCTGATTATAGTGAGCGGTCCTGTTATTGTTTTTCGTCCGTTACGGGGGTTAATGATATAATAATAAACACCTACCGGAAGCGGTTCATTTTGGTAATTCCCATCAAAAGGAATTTTATATCCAGTGCTAAAAAATACCTTATTCCCGTTTCGGTTAAAAATTTCGACAGTGGCATTTGGATAAGATTCTAAATATTTAATCATCCAGGTATCGTTCACATTATCACCATTTGGTGTAAAGGTATTGGGTGGATTTAAACCTTGCAAAACTTTAACCAGTACCGTAGATGTTGTGGCACATCCATCTGGCTGTGTGGTTGCTGTAAGCGTATATTCAGTATCGTTATCTGGCGATGCAATCGGATTTAATACATCCGTTTTGTTCAAACCTGTTGCAGGCGACCATTTAAATTTCAAATTAGTACCTTCAGCGGTTGCAGGAATTTCGATCTGTCCGCCTGCTAAAATGTAAACCAATGTACCTGCGTTAGCCACTGGCGATTTGTATACCTCGATTGTATTGGTGATCGTGCCAGGGCAACCATTATCTCCTGTAAATGTATAAGTGATGAGATGTGGCCCAAGTCCGGCAATTTTCGGATTAAAGGTACCATCCGCTCTTATACCATCGCCTCTATATACGCCTGGCGTTCCATTCATTTCTTCACCAGCTTTCTGTTTAGCCTGCGTAATTAAAACTGTACCGTCTGCCTCGCAAACTGGGGCCATATCATCAAATACCAACTGCGGAACCGGTTTTAAAGTAAGTATTTGATCTGAAAATTTAGAACAATTTTCTCCGGAATAAGCTACAAGCCTGATGTTAAAGGTTCGGTCGATAGTGCCACCAAAACTATCGTACTTAAGAACAAAAATTTCGTTATTATCCGGATAAGCGATGGTTTTATAAATAGAAGTTTCCCTACCAAAATCTCTATAAATCTCAATCTTTGTGATGTTGCCTGTAAATACGGTAGATGTATTTTTAATCATGATATCTTCACTCACACAGCTATGGTCATTTATAATCTCAAAATCAGCTTCTTTAACATCACCGTTAACTGTAAATCCTTTTGAAGCTGATATTTCGCAGCCATCCCGATTCTTCACAATCAAAATCACATTATAATTTCCCGCGGTTGCAGGTGTAAAAGCACCATCAATACCCGATGAAGTGGCTACTACATTATTGTTATTATCCATGTATTGCCATTCAAAAGTTAAACCTGTTGTACTTCCATCTGCATTTTTGGATGTATTTCTAAATCTGGCCACGCCATCATTCAAACAAAAATCAGGAAGTTCGAAATCAGCGGATTGTGGGTTAATTAAAGTTACCATTTTGCTTTTCATTACACTCACACATCCTTTATCACTTTCAGTAGTTAGCGTAATGGTATAAGAACCAATGGCACTATATTGATGAATAGGATGCTGTTCAGTAGCGGGAGTACTTCCGTCGCCAAAATCCCAGGTCCATTTTACGATAGTGCCTGGATTTTCTATCGTCGATTTTTCAGTTAAAATAATCGGTTTGCCTACACATAAACCTTTCACATCAAAATCGGAGATGGGCTGAGGATTAATCACAATTGGAAATGCCGAAGATGTTTCAGAACATTTAGAATCTGTTATCGCCGTTAAAACCACATTATAATTCCCCGGACGATCATAAACATGAACAGGGTTCTGTTCAGGCGATGTTTTCCCATCACCAAAATCCCATAACCACTGTGTAATACTCCTCGAATTTGAATTGGATGTACTTTTATCGGTAAATTGGACACCACTAGATTGGCAACCGGTAGCCGGTAATTCGAATGCGGCCTTAGGCTGATTATCTACCGAAAAATCGATAATTAGTTCTTCCGTATTACCACAATTATCAGCATTGGGCTTAGTCGCAATCACTTTAAACTGATAGTCGCCCGGAGTAGGATAATTCAAATCGTTAGGATACTTGTAAGTGTAATAGGTATTATTGTCATTTGGCCTCGTGAAGAAGTTTATTGCCACGGGATTATCATCAGTAAAGCGCGCTGCTCCCTGAATTTCCCAATCTAATTTAATGGCCTGATAAGGTAAATTTATGGTTAAACTGATGGGCTCCCCCAAACAACCGCTGCTAATAGGTTGCCCAGTAACACTACTGGTGGGTTTGAAAAGTAAAGTTCTGAATATTTGCCCCGGCTAAGTATGCATAAGACTCTACCGTTCCATAACCATATGAAATTGCTGAAAAACCACCTGCTGCAGATAACCGGTGTTGAGGCTGCGTATTGGTCACATCAATTACAGCATAACTAAATACATTATCAATCGCTGTAAAGTTATTCACGGGGTTACCATCCAGCCTAAATGATGCTATGTCGACTGTTTTAATAATTACATTCAAATAGTATCTCGTAATCTGGGTAGGAACTCCTACCGATCTCAAATCTGAAAAAACCGTAATATTATTTAACGTTTGCTCTACGGGGTTAAGTACAGTTATTTCAGGATCGCCTGGAAATTGTGCTTGATTAGTATTGCTTCCATTGTTTTGATTACAAGTTTGTGAGGTTTGATATTGTGCAACAGCAATTGGTTTCGAACCTGAAATTACATTTGCTGAAGCAGAAAAAAATGTAACCACCGCTCCTTTACTGTAAGGATTAGAAAGCGGAGTTCCGTTAGCATTGGTAGTACTCCCATTAACGGTTAATATAGTATTATCATCAGCTACAATTATTCTTATAATATCGGTATTACCGTGAAGGGTATTATAAAAAGGTGCTGTTACAAAATTTCTCCCCCATGCAGAAACCGGAAAAACCTGCTGATACAGGTTATCGCCCCCACTTGGATTACGGCTATTACCTTCATCACAAAATGCTGCCCAGGTATTACCTGTAAATACGGCCACGGGATTACAATTTAAGGCTTTGATATGGCTTCCTGTTAAATCGCCAACTGATTGATATTGGTAGATATCGCCTTTGTTTAACTTAATAGTAAAAGTTGTATTGGCTGTTCTTCCTCCATACCTTTCGCTTTGTTTAGGTGTAATTTCTACATCTGTATTATCAGTTGTTGCAACAATTGTAAATTGCGAAAACCCCTGTTGATTTCCATGGTTCTCATAACTAAAGGCATAATATTCTTGTCCAAGTGTATTTGTTGGTAATACTAAGGTACCACCCGTACGGGCATTATTAGAAATAATACTATACAATGATATCGCTTTAGTGGT
The DNA here is from genome assembly GCF_030816015.1 of Pedobacter sp. W3I1. NCBI lineage: Bacteria > Pseudomonadati > Bacteroidota > Sphingobacteriia > Sphingobacteriales > Sphingobacteriaceae > Pedobacter > Pedobacter sp. W3I1. The sequence goes on along the minus strand of NZ_JAUSXN010000001.1, from coordinate 2,733,908 downwards.
AACCACGTTAATGGCTTTATTAGGCTCTATTAAATTGGAGCTGCCCATTAATACGGCGTATGCATTTGGATTGATTACGAATGGCAAACAGGTATTGGCCGGAATAGTGGCGCCAACCGGAGATACCAGAATCCCCCCGATATAAACTTTATAGTCAGTAGCCTGATCTGCAGATAAAAACAAGGTTAATCTGGAGTTATTACCATCAATATGCCCTGCATAAGGAACATAAAAATCTTTTCCCTTATTTGATGTGTTTTGAGCAAAAGACAAGGATGTTGCAAAAAGCAAGAAAAACAAAACCAATAACCAATGCCTGCTCATCACTTATCAGCTTAGTTTGAAAACGTTAAACATGTTTGTTTGATTAGAGATGCAATATACTATTAATCAAATCACAAGAAAAAACAATTAATAGATTTTAACAATTTTTAAGCAGAAAAACCGTCTTTCGTGTAATAAACTATAGAAGTGGTGTAAAAAAGTTTCAAATACAAATGTAATGGTATTCGAAAAACGGGGTCGGGAATGATGACAATATTATGCAAAACAAAAAAGCCACCTTATTAAAGTGGCTATAAGATAAATATTCAGTTACTGCCTTGGTCGGACTGATCGCCGCTACCGTATTTTGCTGAGAAATCTTTGGCTTTCTCATCTGCAACACTATCGTTATGATCTTCAGGCTCCAGATTTTCGTCTAAACGGTCATTCCAATCATTTAATCCCTTTTCGGGATGCCTTGCATTTTCTGCTGTAAAATCGGATTTTGATTTAGCCAGATCTTCTTTTTTATTTTCCATATTGGCGTTTATTTTAGATAAAACAGCTCCATGAACAGAAAGTTTTATTCGGCACAATTATTTAACAGGAGGTTCATCTTTTGCATCCTTAAATTCTTTCACACTTCTCCCTATTCCCCGCATCAATTCAGGTATTTTTTTGCCACCAAAAATAAGCAGGATAACCACTCCTATTAAAATAATTTCTATTGCAGACATATCTTTATATTTTTCACAATATACGTTAATTCTACTGAAACGGTTTGGTTGATTGGTTCAATTAGCCATTGGTTTTATTCTCGTTATATAGGAAAGCCCTTGAAACAAGTTACCATTGACAGACTTTCAATAAAAAGCATCGTCATCTCGACTGGAGCGCAGTCCCGAACGTTCGGGAGAGAGATCTATCTTGGCAGATTTCTCGACTGCGTTGCACGCCGCTCGAAATGACGAAATCTTGGGGGAGCTATCTCTTTGAATTTCTATGTTATTTATATTGGTTTTTAGACAATAAACTGTTCCTCAGGAGATTCAATGAGTCATAATCCTTTCTTTCTGTATTTCGATCATAAATTAGTTGATTGATGATAACCATTGGTTATTGATTCAGGAGAAAGAAACGAAGCGGATAATCGACACTAAACACCTACCCCCTAAACGCTAAACCAACAAAGCATTTAATGTTCTTGTTTTGATTTTAGGTACTGCGCCATGGCGCATAAATTCGGCAAAACCTTTTAACTGTTTAATCGACTTAATGGCTTCATATCCTTCATAGGATGTTCTAATTTTATTCAGCAGCATGGTATCTGTTTTAAACATATCACTTTCAACCAATATTCCTTTATTTAGAAATTTCTTAATTAGTTCGGCCATTTTGCCATTGGCATATAAATGAAGTGGCAATTTAAACAGATCATTATTCAGCTTCTTGAAGGCTTCATTAATCCAAACCACTTCAGTTTCTGCACTCACCGCTATTTTTCCATCCTTCAAAACAATTGAAGTCAAGAATTCGCGGGCACGCTGACGGGAAATTATCCCACCATGAACACCATCACGTAAAGTGTAGTCCAAACGATCGGCACAGAGCGCCGGCAAGGGCTGCTCTAAAATATCAAAGGTACCATACAAAATCTGGTTAACATTATATCCATAATTCAACAGCACATCTGGCACTTCAGATTTACATAAAACTTCAGCAAAAACCTTTTCATGATAATCTTCATCTGTATTGCCAAAAACATAATCGCCTACATGAGAAAAAGCTGTATGCGAAATGTCATGCAGCAACCCGGCAATTTGCTCCAGTTCTGAACCGCCTAGCATCCGGATTAACATGGTCACTCCTATGGCATGCTCCAAGCGCGAATGGCAAATATCTGGATTGACCAAAAATATAGCACCGCTTTGATGAATCCCCCCTAACCTTTTTAAAACATCGGTATTTAACAGATCAGAAAATACCATTGGCAGTTCCATTTTACCATATAAAAAATCGTTTACCTGGATCATATTGCTTACTTTAATTAAAGGAATAATTAACTACAAAAATACTAATTATTTTAGCTTTATTGTAAAAAATTATCCACATTAAAATTTTTTAAAACTAAATTAATTAGCTACAAAACCAACTTTCAAATATTTTGAAAGCTATTATTACAATTTCATGATCAACAAAAAACCAACAGCAAAAACAAGCCCATAAATTAATCGTTATACTTGTAAAAACAGCTATATGGCAACCGCTCAGCAAATTAGAAATGCATACTTAGATTATGTTTTAACGAACGATGAAAAACCAAAATCGGTTTATATTTTTGTAAAAAAGCTTAAAATTACCGAGGCCGATTTTTATCAGTTTTTCTCTTCATTCGAAAGCATAGAAAAAACAATCTGGTTCGAACTTACTTTCGAAACTATTAACAAAATTAAAGAGCAGGAAGTTTGGCTCCAGTATACGGCCAGAGAAAAAATGCTTTCTTTCTTTTACAGTTACCTGGAAAACCTGAAAAACGAACGCAGTTTTGTGATTTACAGCTTAAAGAATCACCGTGGTAAATTTTCTACTCCCGATGTTCTGGCTGGCGTAAAACCTATTTTCGAAAACTTTGCACAAGAAATTATTGAGGAAGGTTTAGATAGTGGAGAACTCGCTGAACGCCGTTTTTTAAGCAAAAGGTACAAAGATGCCTTATGGATTCAGTTTGCTTTTATTGTAAATTTCTGGATCAACGATGATAGTGAAGGATTCGAAAAAAGTGACGAAGCCATCGAAAAAGGTATTAATGTAACTTTCGATCTTTTCCAGCATTCGCCAATCGATAATTTATTGGAATACGGCAAGTTTTTATCCAGGAATGGAAAATTTGCAGATAAGATGAGGTTTTAAATACCAGATGAAGACACAAAAAAGTATTCCAACTACCAAGGTAGAACGTTCTGCAAAATTTGTTAAAACCGGTATCCAGATTGGGGGCAATTACATTAAACATTACTCCAAAAAATTGTTTAACCCTGAAATGGACCGTGAGCAATTAAATGAAGATAATGCTACTGACATTTATAAATCGCTGAGCGAATTAAAGGGAAGTGCCTTAAAAATTGCACAAATGCTGAGTATGGATAAAAATATCCTGCCCAAATCGTATGTTGATAAATTTACCCAGTCGCAATACAATGCCCCGCCCCTTTCGGGTCCATTAATTGTGCGAACTTTTACAAAAAATTTCGGTAAAACTCCAGAAAATATTTTCGATAGCTTTAACTTAAGCTCCAGCAATGCAGCTTCTATCGGGCAGGTACACCAGGCTACGCTTAATGGCAAAAAACTAGCCATTAAAATTCAATATCCGGGTGTGGGAGATAGTATTTCATCTGATTTAAAGCTGGTAAAACCTTTCGCATTCCGTTTATTGGGCATGTCGGAAAGGGAATTAAATATTTATATTAAAGAAGTTGAAGAACGTTTACTCGAAGAAACAGATTACGAACTGGAAGTTAAGCGTTCAATTGAATTTTCTGAAGCCTGCAAAAACCTCAACCATGTGGTGTTTCCGAAATATTATCCTGAATTATCCGGAAAGCGGATCATTACCATGGATTGGATTGATGGCTTACATTTAAAAGAATTTTTACAAACTAATCCTTCTCAAGAGCTACGCAATAAAATCGGACAGGCGCTGTGGGATTTCTACAATTTTCAACAGCACGAACTAAGGGCGGTACATGCCGATCCACATCCCGGAAACTTTATGATTACACCGGATGAAAATTTAGGTGTAATTGATTTTGGTTGTATTAAAGAGATACCTGATGATTTCTATTACCCGTTTTTCTCCTTAATTTCTACTGATGTAATTAATGATAAAAATAAAACGATAGATGCCTTTAGAAAACTTGATATGATCCATGCAGATGATTCTCCTGAACAGATTGAGTTTTATTATAAATCGTATAGGGAGATGATCAGCCTGTTTGCCAGACCTTATACCAGTAAATCTTTTGATTTTAGTAAACCTGATTTTTTTGAACAGCTATATCTCTACGGTGAAAAAATTTCTAAAATGCCAGAGTTTAAACAAGCCCGCGGGGTAAAACATTTTATTTATGTTAACCGAACAAATTTTGGCTTGTATACGATATTACATGAACTAAAGGCTACTGTTAAAACAGATACTTATAAGCCTGATGTTAGTGCTTAAAAGTCGTCATTCCGAAGCGCATGCCATAAGTGAGAAGAAAACCAAAATATTGTCATCCTGAGCCTGTCGAAGGACATTTTTTTTGTTTCGATTAGTAAAGGTCTTCGACAGGCTCAGACTGACAACGAGTATGTTAACTTAACGAGAAATTGCCCAAGGCCTCGGGAAGAAATCTAAGTTGCTTTATTATTACTTCCTTCCTCAATTAATACTGACCATTAAGAAATTAAGGTCATTAAGGTTTAAACTACGACGTTGCAGAAGGACAGTATCTTTCAAGAAGAATCCATCATTTCGGGGGCTAATTTGTCGTATAATAATCAATATAAATAACATGATTTTAAGGGCTTGAATAGCCTCAGGGTATCGTCATTGCGAGAAGGCTTTTCAGCCGACAAAGCAATCTTACAACGATCGCTAGTAGCGTGCGCTTTAAGATTGCTTCGTTCCTTATAATAACGACCTTTCTATTAGAATCTGTCATTGATAGCGTAACCGAGAAATCTACTTTTAAATTCACGAATAGATTTGTCTCCATTCCGTTGCACTTCAGTCGAAATGAAGATAGTTTACGAGTTTTTCTTTACCACCTCAACCATATGATCGATATCAAATGGTTTTTCGATATAATCATCAGCTTTGCAATCTTCTGCCTGTTGAGGTAAGTTATTGGATGTGGAGGTGAGCACGGCTGATACATCTTCCGTTTCCGGATCAGACTTAAGTTCCTTAATTACTTGAGAGCCTTTCTTTTTACCCTTAATGTGATCATCTACAATTACTACATCGGGTTCAATTTCGTCTATTTTATCTATAGGCTCGGTGGTTAGCGATGCCGTAACATCAAACCCCTCCTCCTCCAATACCTGGTCCATTATATCAAGGATATCTTTATTATCCTGAACAAGTACAACCTTTTTCTTCATAAATAACAGACTAAAATTCTCACTAAAGATAAAGAAAAAGACTAATCCAATAATAGATCTTAAAATATTTTACAAATGCTTGGTAAAAGTTTCAAGTTTTCGTCTTGAATTAATGCCTGTTCGTCGAGTATTACCTATCGATTGTATAAAAACGCAACATTGCCTGCAACGTTTTTCATTTCACTGCGTCTTATCTACAAAACCATAACAAAAAGACTTAAGCATTTAAATAACAATTAATTAACATTTAATTATTAAATAAAATATTATGAAAACCTCAATCAAAACACTAATCGCCACTTCATTAACAGCAATCGTTTTATCTTCTGCTGTATTTACCACAAGCGTTTCTGCAACAGAAAAAGAACCGGATGCCATATTAAAAATATCGGCTTTTAAAAGAATTTCTGTAAAAGGAAATATAGAACTCACCATTATCCAAAGAAGCAATCCTGGTATTTCTTACACTGATGATAACACCGGAACAGCAAAAGTGATGCAGGATGGGGATAATTTAAAAATCACTTCAACCAGCACCGAAAAAGCAAAATTAACCGTTTATGTAAACGATTTTTACAGAATTGAAGCTTCAGAAAATGCAATTGTTAAAACTGAAGGAAAATTAAGAACTAAATATCTTCAGATCTTTTTAAAAGGAAATGCACATGCCGAAATCAATACCAGCTCAGAAGGTTTATACACCGTAATTTCAGATCAGGCAGATTTAAAATTAAGCGGTTCTACTGATAATCATACTTTGGTAATGGGTAAATCACAAAAATTAACCATCGATAGATTTGCAGCTTTGAAAACTAACATCAGTTCTGTAGAAACTGATGCAGTTGAAAAAGAAATTGCAGCAATCAAGTAATTATAAAAACACACAAATGAAAAAGGCTTTCTGATCGGAATCAGGAAGCCTTTTTTGTTGTTAGGGAAAATGTAAGATGGATGATGGAATGCACAAAATTAATTATATACTAGACCTTATTAATTATATACTAGACCTTCAGCAGCAAATCCGTCATCTCGACTGGAACCCAGTGGAATGGAGAGATCTATCTAAATAGATTTAGCTTCGCTGAGCACTCCGTGGTTCTCGACTACGTTACACTCCGCTCGAAATGACGACCTCATACGGATTATTAGTGCTGCAACACTTTAGCAATTTCCTTTTCGATAGATTTGATCTCTTTAGGTTTAAGTTTTTTAGCAGCATCTGTTTTAGTTGCTACTTTATTTTCCAGATATTTCACACCTACCCTTAAAGCTTTTAACCCGGAAACACCTTGAAGTTCATCTAATTCCAGTTGCTCTAGATCGTCGTTTAAATAACCTTGAACCTGCATATATTTAATGTACTCCAAATATTCTTTGGCTTCTTCAGGATTGAAATAAACCATTGCAATTTTATGGGGCTGCGTTAAACGTTCAGTTGTACCTTTAACCAATACTTTATCAATACGTTTTTTAACAACTTCGTAACGAATATTATAAGCACCTTCTACGTCAAAACGGCGTTCGTCATTCCTAAAGCTAATATCGATCGCATTAGAGTGGATAAAGATCAACTGTGTTGTTTCTAATGCACGAGGCATTTCGTCAATTAATCCTTTAGATAAACGCGCAATATCGACCATTGAGGTTAACTGCCAAAGGCGGATATTTTTTAGGTACAACAAATCAAATGGCCGATCTGGGGCAATTTCCTGTCCGATATAAATATCGTACTCTACTCCATCTGTTCTGAACTTGGCAAAATAACAAGGGTAAGAGGCCTGTAAATTAGCCTGCGATTTCTCCAGGTATTGGCTCACTTCGGTATTGATCAACTGCATCGAAACTTCGAGTTGCCTGCGATTTGCAAAAGCAGCGCCGGTTTCAGGAACAATTACTTCGAAATAACGATCTACAAACTCAGCAGTTACCGGATAATTACCTTTTATAATCGATAAAAAAGGATAAACTTCGATTTCTAAAAACTCGTTCAGTTTGTTTTCTTCATTTGACGAAGCAAAATCACCGATGCGTTTAATCCAATCTTTACAATTAAACAATAGTTTATTGGTAAGTTCTAAAGAAACATGTTTACGGATGGCCTTTAAAGTATCAATTAAACTGTTTAACTGTACTTCCATGTCATCTTTTAAAGCTTTATTCCGCTCGATGGTAGAATTACGGATATCAATTGCGCCAAAAAGCGGATACATATGTTTAAAGGTAATCGTTTCGATTTCCTTTAATTTATGGTGACTGTTATTTTGTTGAAGAAAGTGCCAAACAGCTTCATTAAATTTCCATTGTACCGATGGTTGTAAAGCGGTAAACTTATCCATCAGCACTTCGTCCATTTTAGCATCAAATTCTTCAATACTGTATTGGAAAAGCTGACCGATTAAAGGCATTGCCGGACGTAACCTCGATAAAAGTTTATCATCAACCACTACTTCCTCACTCGAATAAACCTCTAAAACACCTGCCAACTGGGTATTGTAATACACCGGTAATACCGAATAAGAACAAACTCCGGCAGCTTTTAAAACCCTTAGAAAAGGATCTTTATCAATCTGATCGTCATTGATTGAGCTTACAAAAATTGACCGCGGGTTTTCTTTGTACTTATCAACCAACGAATAAAAAACCTCTTCTTCGAGATTGGATGATTTTGCCGAATTAATCAGCATACTTTGTGAAAATTCCTGATTATCAAAAACGAGCTTGTTGTTAACGGTTAAAAAAGGCATTAATCCAAATTCGAGTTTTCCGTTTCCGCTAAGTGTTTTTAAAGCGTGAATTACATGCGTATAGGCTTCAGTTTGATAATTGTGATTAACAAGCGCATCGCGAATACCATCAATGGCATGTTGCAAGGTTACATCTGTTATAGAGATAATGCTGAATCCTTCGAAATGGAAATTTTGTAAAGGCAAATGCTTCACCAGGTATTCCAGTTCAGTTTCGTCCTGGAAATGTTTACCCAGTTCTTCAAAATTAAGCTCAGGTAAATCGCCTTTATGCATAATATCTACAAACTTGGTATCTGTTTGGATATTATAGTATTGTGTAAGCTTTGTTTCCTGATTAATGTGCGCATAAATGATCTCATTTTTCAGTACCGAAGCAAAATTATAAAAACGGCCTAAAATAACATTGTAGATAAACTTAAGCTGTTTTTTCTCAACAGGTTCATTGTCTTTAGTTACCTTATTTTTAGGATCGTGATCCTTAAAAAATTTATAGAATGCATTGGTGCTAAAGAAAATCTGATCCGGAATTGGGGTACTTAAAGCCCAAAACAAATCATCTTCATTATCCATCAAAGGTGTTAGAATAGTGAAAATTAATTCTAAAGTATCTTTATATTTTGATAAATCTTCGGCACTGATGTTGCCAAGCAGCACATCGTCTTTTTCAATTTTTTGAAGTAAAAACCTGTAAAATTCTGATTTTACCGATTTTTCTGTTTTCAACCTGCCTTTTAAATACTCCACAAGGGGGCGAAAAGACAGAGATGATTCTACCTGGCAATGTATACATTCGTTTTTATTTATTTGTATTACATTGGTATTCATTGTATAAGTTTTGCTATAGTGTAAAATTTATAGTTATCTATTTAATTACTAATTCATTGCAAAGATACATACTCGTTAAAGCAATGTTAGTCTGCTGAACGTAATACTTGGATATTACATCTATTAATATGTTACACAAATTTAGTACCTAAAATTAAGTGATACGTATGGATACCATCCGTCAGAAGAGTGTGCCATTACAAATCGCACAACTGTGAGTGATGCAGGAGCGAAATAAACCCCTCCTCCTACGCCATGGTGCCATAATGTAGAGGCTTCATCTCTTTTCCATACCCGACCTACATCATAAAAACCCAGCAAGCCAACTTGTCCGGGTAAAACATAGCTTACTAAATCGCCAAGTTTAGCGCGTAACTCTAAATTATTGTAAAACATGTGTTCGCCAGCAAACCTAAACTGACGATAGCCTAAAAGGTTCCCTTGTCCGCCTAAAAATAAAGCCTGGTAAAAAGCAGGTTTACCAATGGTTATTCCTCCACCGAAACGATCGGCTAAAATGAAGTTTTTTCTGCCATCCAGATTTTTATATAATGCTATACTCGCTGTAAACTGTCCATAAGAGTTAGAATATTTATTCACGCCTTTATAACCCAATAGTTTAAAATCTACGAAACTACCCAGGGTTGGTAACAAATCATTGTCACGCGTGTTGTTGGTGAAATTTACAAATGCGCCTGCAAACATCTTTTCGTTTCTAACGGTAAGCGAATCAGACGAATGCAATTGTGATGGATTTTCGATAAAACGTCCATCATTATCTTCCTGATTAAATTTATAATATTGGTATGATGGACCTACGCTAAAAGTAGATTTAGGACGGCGCCACCTGATTGAGGCATCAACCTGGTAAAGATTAAAACGTGCACGGTAATAACTGATGTTATCGTCATCATTGAAAGGTGTTTCATTTCCCAAACCAAAGAAATTCTGTGTGTTATTTGGTGCGAAAGCATCAGCTTTTAAAACAAAATCGCCCTTACCTAAAGCTTTTAACCACTCACCTTTATAATTAAACCTAAAAGCCTTAGTCGAAAATGAATGTAAAAAGGAAATGGTCTGTGAATTGCCGTAAGGCTGTTTTCTGAAACCAGGATTGGTCTGTTTGTAGATCAAGCCCAATAAAACACCATCATCATTATTGTAACCTGCGTTTAACAACCACGATTTCCGACGGTACATATCTTTTGGGATGTAGCTGAAATTCGAAGTATCGTTAGAGATTATTTTTCTGATTTTATTGGCATCTTCTCCATTATAAGTTGCCTTATCGGTTCTACCATATAACTTTACAGATCCATTACTATTTGCAAAATCGTAAACTTTAGTGCCCTTTCCACCGATAATCCGCAATTTAATGTTCGAGTTTTTATTGTTCAGGATCAAGCTATCGTTACCATTGTGCATGTATACCCTGATCTCTTTGGTTACTTTCGGATCAAATTTCCGATCGAAAAGCTCATCTTTAATATTTCCCTCTTTAGAAATCTTATTAATTTTTACGCGTAATCCATCATTCCCCGCATCTGTAATCTGAATCAGTTCATTTTTATTGGTCACCTCGATATCTACAATGCGGTTAAAGAAATGATAATACTGGTTCATTAACTTTGGCAGAGTGGCTATCCTGTTACGCATCTGTGCCAAAAAGGCATCGTGGTGTAATGAATAACTTGGTTCAGGAAGTTTTTTCAATGCTTTTTCGAAAACAGCGTCATTATAATTTGCGCAGAAATCTTTCACAATTTTATCAAATTCCGCCTCGTCAATATTGGCGGTCCAGCGACTGCTGATTTCTCTTCCTTCCCATAAAAACCAATTGATATCTTTTATGCCACGCTCATAACCCTGCATCATGGGTAATAAAGATGAAGATTGTGTGTAGCGCTGTAAAAAGCCATCTGATCTAAAAAATACCTGATCACGATCTCTTGGCACCGGCGAGTAAAGCGAACCATCTTTGGTTTTGGTTTCTTTCCAACGCCATTGGTCTTCATGCCTGTCCCAATCGCCGAGTAATACATCAAATGCCCTTGCTTTTACCCAAGCTGGCCCGTCTAATCTATTATCGTTATCGTCGGTTAGTTTTTTATCCATTTTCGGAGAACTGTCTGATTCTCCCGTTGGTTCCCTTTCTTCGAACAAACATAAAGTATTAGCGAAAGCGGATTCAAATTCGCCTAAATTATCATCAGGAGAGACCCAGCCAATAATCGGGTTGCTATGTGGGATACCGCCAGCCTTAGCCAGCTCAGGCACAACAAGGGCCGAAAATGGATGCTGTGCCGACATATTGTCTTTAATCACATCCTTAGCAAATGTTTCTCGCAATGCGGCTGGCAAAAGCACTTCAGGGTATTTTTCAACACTCCGTAATACATATTCTTTACCATCTTTATCTTCTAGTCGTAAGGAGCGCGATTGATTACCCCCTCCACGCTGGGTAGCCTTTAAACCACCCATCATTTGGGAAACCCTTAATACAGGGACTTTTGTTCTAGCCGCATATTCCTTACGGTAATTTTCGCCAAATACATAACGATGGAAACGCCCAACGCTATCGTATTCGGGTTTAACGCGTACAAAAATACTATCCGCGGTAATCGCTTTATCTCTATTTCTTACTTTTTGAGGAATGGTTTCGAACTTTTTAACGTAACTGTAAACCTTTTTAACGCTCGTATCTGAATAAATATAATATTCGTAGCGCATATCGTTGTTTTTCAACTGATCGGCCACCACATAACCCTGCTGCATTTCGTGAAACAACGAAGTTTTACCTTCTTTATTTGGCGATACTTTCGATCCTGAACCACTGATAATCTGCAATTGTTTTCCTTTAATTAACTGCAGGCCGTGTTCATGCCCGGCAACATAAGTTACATTAGGATAATCGCCAAATACACCGGTTATTGATTTAATCATATCCTTATACGCCGGGTGATTTAAATCTTCGGGACTTAATAAGGTGGAACGGAGTAAAGGATACACGGAGCCCAAAACAGGCATTGGAATGTATAGGTTTTTATTTAATGAGGTTAAAGGGAAAAGATGATTTCTTAAATTAAAATAACCACCATGAGGGCCATAACTCTGAAATGGGTGGTGTGAAGCCAGCAGAATAACCTTGTCTTTGTTCTCTTCAAGCAGTTGTTCCATTTTTACTATAACCTCATCTTTAGTCCTGCATTCGCATTCGCCGTTAGGGTTTGATTTATTATATGGAAAAACCCACCATTCGCTATCGTAGGCAATGATGGTTAATTTATCGGTTAATTTAATCGCTACAGGATCAGGACATCCATTTTCTGGTATTAATCTCAATAATGGATCATTCTGCGCCTTAAGGAAATCATCTTGTGCCTTAATTTTGGCCAAACCCTTAGGGCCAGATTTATCCCAATCGTGGTTGCCAGGAACAAAATAAACTGCAGCACCCATTTTACGCATAGGTTCGAACTGAGAACGCAGAATCTTTTTAGTTTCCTCTTCTTCTACACTTCCAGGCAAGCCCATTCCTGTTGGATAAATATTATCGCCCAGATATACAACGGTTGTTTTTTTGGGAAGGATCTGCTTTGCAGCATTTTTTAAATCCTGCATTTGCGCAGGGTTCATTTCGCCCGCATCGCCAAAAAGAATTACACGGTATTTTACATCATCCTGCGCAAAGGCAATGAAGTTGATAAAAAATAAGATGGTAAAAAGGGTAAATCTTTTAATCATAGACTCAGCGTTTGTATAAAGGTAGTTATTTTAAAATTATTTTATTTCTCCCTAGTACCGTCACCCTGAATTTATTTCAGGGTCTAAATCAGATACAAATTAACAATGACAGATTCGATGGAAAAGTCATCATCAAGTTTTAATTTAATTCATAAACATCAGAACCATAGAATTGATTCTTTTTGTCCTAAGGCTCATCCTTGCCTCGGCTCGCCGCCGCCGATGGGCTCTTTCTTTTTGATGTCAAAAAGAAACAAAAAACACCGGCTGAAAATTTTTCTTTCAAAGCAACTGCTTTGGCCTGCTCAGTGGTTTCCGAAAAATTTGTTAGGCCGGACTAAAGTGGAACGGGGATACACTGCTATGGCCTAGCTGTGCCTAATACATATTTTATAGGAGAGCAATCTTTATGTTACTTATTTTTTCAATTTAAACATTAAAACATTTCCTGCTGATAAAGTACCGCCCTCGTTAGAGATATAAAGGTTCTGATCGCGATCAAATGCAATACCTTCTGGTTGATTAAAGAAACTGCCTTTTAGTGGATAAGTTGCTTTAATTTTGAAGTTTGCATCGGTTACTACCAGCAATTTATTTACAGATGATAGCACATACCACTCGTTGGTTGAGGTATTTTTGGCTAAGGCAGATGGACGAAACTTGATTTTGGATTCGCCAGATAATTCTGCTATTTCTTTATAAGATAAAGCGAAGGTTCCACTTGCTGTAAATTTGCCATCAGCATATTTAAAGGCATAAATATCGGTCTGATCACTTTTATTTTTCTTAATTTCTTTAGTTAAAAGATACACCAGACCTGTTTTTTCATCAGCAGCTAAGCCTTCGTATTCTGCTTTAGGCACCAGATCTTTAGTTTTAACCACATTTGCAACTTCTGGTTTATTGATCTCGCTAATGGGAAAGCTATGCAGTTCGCCATTACTTTTTAACACAATTACGGTGTTATTCAGTATAGCCAAATCTTCGTAATCGCCTTTACCTCCAAATTTGGTGAATTTCGATTCTTTATCAGTTAAACCCAGATGAAATAAATCGCCATCTTCATCCTGTATCGCAAATACTTCTTTCGGATCTCCATTATGAAATACAATTCCGGAAATTTCGAAAAGATTTTGTGGCATGTTATATTTTACCGGATTTGCTAAATCGTACGGAAGGCTCGATTTTTCTCCTCCGCCTGCAGAAATTGTTTCGGTTGAATCACTTTTTTTATCATCGCGGTTAGCATTTACACAAGATATACCTAAAAAGGCAACGGCAACAAATAAGGTAGAGGCGAGGAAAGTTTTATTGTATTTCATAAGGGTAAAATTATTCTTGTTTAATGTCCATGGTCTGTGTCCTCACAGACCATCAATAAGTAATCATGTGGTCTGTGAGGACATAGACCACGGGTAAAAGGGTAAAATTTAGTTGTTGTTTATTTATTAATCGTTATCTCGACAGCATAGTCGTCATCTCGACCGTAGCGGAGAGATCAACTGAAGTCTACTTTCATAGATTTCTCCATTTCGTTGCACTTCAGTCGAAATGACGACCGCTTGGTAGAACTTCAATCGAAAGGACGATTTATTTATTTTTTAATAACGTATAAATATCGTATTGAGACTCGACAGGAACCCCACCATTTTTAACAGGAATATTATTCATGTTTTCATCTATACAAACCGCCTGCACGTTATCTTGTTTTTGAATTTCGATAATATCCATAATTTCTTGTTTAATCTGCTCATTATAAATCGGAAAACAAACTTCAATCCTTCTATAGATATTCCGGTTCATCCAATCAGCAGAGCCCAGGTATACATCATTCTTTCCTAAATTATGGAAAATAAAAACACGTCCATGCTCTAAATAACGATCAACAATACGGGTAACCTTAATATTTTCGCTCATTCCCGCTACGCCTGGAATTAAGCGGCAAATGCTTCGCACAATCATTTCGATCTTTACACCTGCCGATGATGCCTCGTAAAGTTTGTCGATTAAAACCTTCTCTTCGAGATTGTTCATTTTAATGGTAATACCTGATGGTTTACCTTGTTTGGCGTGTTCAATTTCTCTATCTATCAGGTTAAGAAAAACTTGCTGTAAATTAAACTGGGCCACCAACAAATGATTAAACTTAATCAGGTCGGAAGAAGTAGGTTTAACCCTTTTGGCCAGAAAAATAAAAAGTAATTCTACCTCTCGCAGCATTTCTTTATTGGCCGTCATTAAAATATGATCGGTATAAAAAGCAGCTGTGCTTTCGTTAAAGTTTCCGGTAGCAAACAAACCTGAATAACGCATTCTATTACCAGTTTGGCGTTTCACTAAGGCTACTTTGGCATGAACTTTTAAAGCGGTAACACTATAAATAATATCAACGCCAACTTCCTTCATTTTTTTTGCCCACTTGATGTTATTGGCCTCATCAAAACGGGCTTTTAGCTCGACCAAAACCGTAACTTTTTTACCATTTTTTGCAGCGCTGATTAAAGCATTTACAATTTTCGAATCGCTGGCAACACGGTAGAGCGTAACATATATTTCCCTTACATCTTCATCAATAGCAGCTTCGTTAAAAAACCGCAGCACACTATCATAACTCTGGTAAGGCGTGTGTACAATGATGTCGTTTTTATAAATGGCCTCGGTTAACGATCCATCTATCAAATCGGTATTACAGAGTTTTGGCCAGTTTTGGTTGGATAACCTGGGCGAATTTACAGGAAAACCCATAAAATCCTTCAGATTGTGGTACTGCCCACCTTCCATCCTGTTGGCCTTTTTTAAATTGAAAAGTTTTTTAAGCAGTTCGAATACATTAGCGGGTATACCGGGTTGGTGGAGAAAACGTGTAGCTAAACCCGAATCGCGTTTTAACAATTGTTTTTCCAGCTGCTCTGATAAACTACCCGAATATTCATCTTTCAGATCTATTTCGGCATCTCTGGTGATTTTGAAACTATAACATCCGGTAACTTCGCCTTCCGGAAAAACACGGTCTAAATGAAAACGTACGATATCATCCAGAAAAACAATAAAGGTTTCATCGCCTGTTTCTACCTTATAAAAACGTGGCAGCTGATTGGAAGGGATATTTAAAATAATCACTTCTGCACCTTCTTTCTTGTTTAATGTAATCAGAAAATACAGCTCATTATTTGAAGGAAAGAAATTGGTGTCAGCATTAATGTAAACAGGCTGCAAAAAAGCCATTACCTGGCTCAAAAAATATCGGGTTATACTTTTCTGAATTTCTGGAGGGAATGGCTGCCCATAAATTAAGTTAATCTTATTTTCTTTGAGCAAGGGAATAAGATCTGATTTAAGTACCTTACCGTATCGCTGTTGTTGTTCTGAAATAAGCAGACTGGCCGTGCTCAGCAAATTATCATCAATGCGAATATCGTTATCTTCCTTATTGCTCAATTTCTCTAAAGCGAGTAACACCGGCATCCTTACACGATAAAACTCATCGAGATTGGAAGAGAATATCGACAAAAACTTAATGCGTTCTAAAAGCGGAACAGTGTTTCGCTCAGCTTCCATTAAAATACGCTCGTTAAACTTTAACCAGCTTAAATCTCTATTAAAAAATGAGGTTTCTACTAGCTGTTCCATTAAAGTTTACCGTAAGCTGCGTAAGCAATTACAAATGCAAATACTGCTGCAATTAAACCAAACATGAAAATATTATAAGCCAGGCGAATCAGTTTATACTTTCTGCCCAAAACTACGCCTTGCGAGTATACATCGGTAATTAAGGTTCCATATAAAAAATCTTTATCGTTCATCACCTTAATCATACCATCGGTATAACTGGGTAAACTCATTTTATAAAAGTTACCGAAAAACAATAAATTCACCTTTTTCTTATCCATATCTTCCTGAGTGAATTCCCCCTTCGGAATTGCTGGACGGGTTGATAAAATGGAAACAACCACACAGGTTAAACTCACTATTAACAAAATAAATGTGGGGATAATCAGGTTGCCATGATCTTCCAACCGCCTTAACAATAAACTTACGATTAAGGAAAGCATGATCGAATTTACCGTAATCAGGATATGAGCCTTGTTATCGGCCATATCGCTTAGGCGTTGGTTATTGGATGAAGTGATCCTAAACATGGTTTCGATACCCTTATCTGGTCTATCATCTTTATCCTTCTTCTTTTTGTCATTCTCTTTTACAATGGCAGGTGCAAAATTTACAGGTTCTGCTAATTCTGTACTAATTTCCTCCTGAGCCGTTAATTTACTTTTCAGTTTGCTGATATTTTTCTGTTTCTGATCGCTCAACAACAGATTAGCATAATCGGTATGGTAATGATGCGATTCCATAAACTGGATATCTTTTTTGCGCCAATCTCGTTTACTGATATCTTTTTTATAGATGAGTTCATTTTCTTTGTGCATTAATTTACCTTTTGCACGGAAATCGGACAGACCTAAATGGAACAAATCTGCATCGCAAAGGATTTTATCAATTTCAGTTGTAGGTTTCTGGGGGATTTTAGTGGCTAATATGGCACTTTTAACATGATCACGGATTTCTTGATTAATCTGATGCTTTGCTAAAAAATCATCAGCTAACTCTGCTCCTTTTGCTTCGTGGTTTAATGCATCTTCAAAATACCCTGTATCGTGAAACCAGGCTGCAACGGTTACAGAAAAAAAATCCTGCTCATTTAGCTGGTAATGATTGGCAATTTGCTGCGCCGCATTTACCACTTCTTGTGTGTGTTCCAGGTTGTGATAAACTAAGCGTGGATCGCTATGGGTACGGAAGTAATCGCCAACGTACTTTTCTACATCTTCCTGCAATTTTTTATAGTTCATGAGCGTATCTGGGGTTGCGATAATTTAATGTGATGAAGGAAATGCATTTCTTGAAAATCTTTAAAGCTGAAAATCGTATTATTTTTTATAATTATAAAATTACGCTAATTTTTTAAAAACAACGCTGATCTCCCCTCAACAATAATAATGCCTTGTTTATTTTACAATAAGATTTAAAAATGGCTGGCTTTACAACAACAATCTGATGTTATTAGGTTTAATCTTGTCAAAAAAAGATAATACTTTGATATAAACAGCGAATTCATTGACGCCAGAAAGTGCTAATTTCACCTTTAACATTTTGATTGATTGCTAATCGTATTTTAATTTGATGCTAATAATATGAGGTGCATCATCTAAACTTTTACCCAGATAAATAATGAAAAGAAAGAACACACTTTTGTTTTTACTCTCAATGGCAACAGGCCTAAACAGCTTTGCGCAGAAAACCATAGAAATTGCTACAAAAAACAATGTACTGATCCTGGAAACAGATCGTGATAACACCCTATTATCAACATATCTTGGCAAAAAATTAGATAATGCGAACGAATACCCAGGCATACAGGCATTAGATAAATACAAGCCTGGCTCAGATGATCTTTTAAATAAACGGGAAGCTTATATTGCCTCAGGCTCACTTAATTTATTAGAACCCGCATTAACCGTAACGCATGCTGATGGAAACAAATCTACGGTATTGACATTTTCGGATGTGAAAACCGAACAGCTGGATCAGAACAGAAAATTAACCAGTGTTATTCTTAAAGATTTAAAATACAATTTTCAGGTTACCTTAAAATACCTGGCCTATTTTAATGAAAACGTAATTGAGCAATGGGCAGAAATTGAACATCGAGAGAAAGGCACCGTAGTGCTAAACAAGTATGCTTCTGCAAATCTTACCCTGAGTGGAAAAAAATTCTTCCTTAAAAACCAATATAGTGGTGCTACCCGCGAAATGCGTTCGGAAGAGCAGCAATTGCTGCATGGTATAAAGACCATCGATTCGAAATTAGGAACCAGGACAAACCTGCTTCATTCTTCTTCGTTTATGGTTTCGATAGATCAGCCTGCTACTGAGGATATGGGTGATGTAATTGCGGGATCGTTAGCCTGGACAGGAAACTTTAAGTTAGATTTTGAAACTTTTGATGAATATTACCTCAGGATAACTGCCGGGATTAATAATTTCTCGTCGAACTATACTTTAAAGGCTGGTGAAAATTTCGTTACTCCCCGCTTTATTTATACTTATTCATCCGAAGGAAAAGGTTTAGCCAGCAGAAATTTGCATGATTGGGCCAGAAACTATCAGATATTAGATGGAAAAGGTGAAAGATCTACCATATTAAATAACTGGGAAACTACTTATTTCGATTTTAATGATGAAAAATTAAACGAGTTAACAAAGGATACCAAAAAATTAGGGGTTGATGTTTTTTTATTGGATGATGGCTGGTTTGGAAATAAATACCCCCGCAATGGATCTACTTCTGGTTTGGGCGATTGGCAGTATAACAAGCAAAAACTAAAAAATGGAATCAGCTCATTGGGTAAAGAGGCTACAGCAAATGGTGTAAAATTTGGCATCTGGATAGAACCAGAAATGGTGAATCCTAAAAGCGAGTTATACGAAAACCATCCCGATTGGATTATCAGACAGCCGGAAAGAAAAGAATATTACATGCGTAACCAGTTGGTGTTAGATTTAACCAACCCAAAGGTTCAGGATTTTATTTACAAAACTGTTGATGATATTTTTAAGGAAGTACCGGAAGTTGCTTTTATTAAATGGGATTGTAACTCTTTGATATACAATGCAAACTCTCCTACTTTAAAAAACCAGGATCATTTTTATCTTGAATATATCAGGGGATTAAATAGCGTTTTGGATAGGATTAGAAAAAAATATCCTAAAACGCCAATGATGCTGTGTGCCGGAGGAGGCTCGAGAGTAGATTATGCTGCACTACAATATTTTACTGAGTTTTGGCCTAGCGATAATACCAATCCATACGACCGCATCTTTATACAATGGGAATATTCATATTATTTCCCTTCCATTGCTGTTGATAACCACATTACCGATATGGGTAAACAGCCTCTTAAGTTTAAAACAGATGTGGCCATGATGGGAAAGCTTGGTTATGATGTACGTGTGAATGAGTTAAGTAAGAATGATTTGCTTTTTAGTCAGAATGCAGTTAAAACCTATAATAGCTTAAAAGATATTATCTGGCATGGCCAGCAATACCGTTTACAGGATCCTTACGAAAATAAAATAGCTTCAATTACCTATGTAAACGATGCTAAAGATCAGGCTATTGTTTTTAATTACTATGTGGCAACCCTTTTTACCAATGGTGTGATATTACCGATTAAACTAAAAGGATTAGACCCTGCTAAAAAATATAAAATAGAAGAAATTAACCTGTATCCCGGTACTAAATCGCCTATTGACAGTACTAAAATTTACTCTGGCGACTTTTTAATGAAGGTAGGCTTTAACCCGGAAGCAAGTGCAAACAGAACAAGTGTGGTTTTAAAGGTACAGGCGATATAAAATGTTTAAAATCTAACTTCATGAATCTTCGGGATCAGCATCTTTCCTGCTATTAAGTAACTCTAAAACAAATACATTTTGCGCTCTATGCCGCGGTGGCATGGTAGTTTTTCGCAGATCATGTTGTTTTTATTTGTGCTCAAGAATGCTGCGCATTTTGGAGCGCCAAAGTACCCAAAGCGCTTTGTCAATCCAGCAATGGGCCCTTTACACAATCTCACGCACATCAAAAAAACAGCGGCACTTCGTTTAATCAGTTTCTGTTTGTGTTTTCTTTGGGCTGATTGAACCCTTCGGGGTTTGTGTTCAATTCTCTTTAGCACTTTAAATTAGTGTTTATGAACACAAAACTACTGCGTTTAAGGTTTGGCGGTGCCATTTGTGCCATTCTGCACCTGTTTTTTTGATTTCCTTGGCCCTTGGGATTGACGACGTCCTTCGGTAAAGACTGTGGTTTATTAAAGCCAGCTAGCATGATGCCCAAGCCATTCTTAAAAAAGATGTGTCCACACGATAGGAAGAATCGGAACAAGTAGTCGAAAACACCTTCAAGAGTATTAAACGGGTCCTTCGACAGGCTACCATTGACGTTATTTTATAATTATCTAATATGAGTGATGTATGCCGACTGCGTATTTCCGCCCAACTAGGCCGTAGCACCGTATCCCCGTTCCACTTAAATCCGGCCTAACAAATTTTTCGGGCTCCACCGACCCAGCCAACCTACTAACTTTGAAAGAAAAATTTTCAGCCGGTGTTTTTTGTTTCTTTTTGACGCCAAAAAGAAAGAGCCCATCGGCGGCGGTGAGCCGAGGAAAGCATGTGCTGTAGGGTAAAAAATAATCAATTATATATGTCATTAATATTGATTTTTAAACAAAAAATTAACCCTTAGGATGACAAATCCTATATTTATGATACAACCTCTTTTTTAAAATTTAATACTTTTGTTTCCTACTTATTCACCGAAAAAGGATGCAGTTTTAGATTAGCACCTATTATTTCCGAAGAATTATTTCTCAGCATAATCAAATGCCTTAAATTTTTGAAAAACATTTGCTGCACAGCCAAGCAAACCTGCCTTGTTGCCCAACCTGGCAGCAACCACCAACTCATTACCGGGTGCAATAGGTACGGCTAAAGTTTTTATCCTTCTTTCTATCTCCCGAACATAGAAAGCGCCAGACTCGCTTATGCCTCCACCGATTACAATCTTTTGTGGACTAAATATATTTATAAAACTAATAATGCCAGTAGCCAGATAATCGAAATGCGATTCCATAGCTTCAACGGCATATTCTTCCCTGGCCAGGTATTTTTCTACCATATATTTGCCATCAATCTCTTCTGGTGGATTAGGGTGAATAGACTGATAATGGTTAAGCAGTGCCGATACTGAGGCATAGGCTTCTAAACAACCGCGACCTCCGCAGGCACAGGCAACCCCGTTGTGCTGTACAACGATATGTCCTAACTCCGTACCTCTATTTCTAAATCCTCCGTAAAGTTTGTTATCAATCATCACTGCGCCGCCTATTCCCGTGCCCACTGTAAGAAAAACCACATCACTACAATCTTTGGCTGCCCCATATGTTACCTCTCCAAGCCCCATTAAATTGGCATCATTATCCATTACAATATTATAACGTGTTACTTCTTGCAGGATTTCGCCTAAAGCCAATTGTTTAAACCCAGGTAAATTATCGGCACCAGCAATAATTTTGTTGTTGTAAATAATCCCCGGAAAACCAATACCTACCCCAAGAATAGGGTTTTTAAATTTTTTAGCACAGGTATGGATCGCCTCTACAATAACCGCAATAATTGCCCCCTGTGTTTTAGCATTTTTTAGCGATACAATAATGGAATATAAAATTTCGCCATTTTGGTTTACCACTCCACATTTGAGTGAAGATCCACCAACATCAATTCCGATAGCATATGATTGTTCCATGTTGAAATTATTTAAAGTAATCATATACCGAACCTGGTTTAAACCTTTTTTGCATTGCTTTAATAGATATGTTTTTATTGTTTCAATTTCGCATTTAAATATAGGCTAAAAATAGAATTCCTGATAGGCCTGGTATTAAATTTAGGCCAAAAAATTTGAACTAAACGGATAATAGAAGATATTCCACGCAAAAATAAAGCACACAATTACTAAAGTATAAGAATTAGAGAAATTTTTCTACAAACACATAGAATTATAACCTTAAAAAACTTACAAATATCTTTTTCTCCATACCTGCATCATATATACATTTATTTCCCATTGATCGGCCACTGGCAGGTTGGTAAACGGAATGGTTGGCAGATAACTGGGCGGTCCAAATTCAGTTAACATGGTAAGGATTTTACCCTGTTGTTTTTTTATGGCAACCACTTTATCCCACCAGGCAAAATGAGCTTCCACTGCTTGCTTCCATTCCGGAGCTCTTGGATCGCTTACTTGCGGCCCTTCAGCATGGCCAACCCTCGAGTGAACGTGATCGGTACGTGAAATAGCAAGGGCCACAGTTTCTGGTTGATCTTCGAGTAAACTTTCGCTCACATTACACCAATGAGAAATATCGAGGGTTAGCCTTAAATCAGGGTTTTCCTGTAAATATGGTAATGATGCCGGAGCCGAATAAAGCATACGCGACCGATGGGTTTCATGATAAATTGGAACTCCCGTTTCTTTAGCATACTGAACCGTAAAATCAATGAATTTTTTGTTATCCTGGTATTGAAAAAAATCCTTTCCGGAGTGAGCATTTATATACAAGGGTTTTTGATACCGGTGTTCAATAGCTTCTTTAAGTACTTTTTTAAAAGTTGCAAAATGCGGTACAGGAAGAGCTTCGTCACCACGGCAAAGAAAACCAACTTCTAATTGATATTTTTTTAACGCTTTAAATAATTCTTCAGCAATTTCTGAGGACCAGAGGATTTCTATTCCATCATAACCTGAATCTTTTGCCTTTTTGCAAAAATCGGTTACCGAGCCATTAAAGCCCCAATATGGCGCCATAATTTTTAGTGCGAAACCATTCGTCCATTTTTCAGATCCGGAAGAAGGTGTACTAAATGTTTCCATTGGCGTTAAAAATAAAGCAGATGTGAGTGCCATGCTACCACCAATAAAATCGCGTCGGTTATATTTCATTTGATATAAGTTTACGGATTCAAGTTACACATTTTTAGTTTTAAAGAATTTAGTTCATAACAATGGAATAAATGAAATCGTTCTTTGAAGATGACATGGGGCGAGGTATCGTCATCTCGACCGCAGTGGAGAGATCTTTAAACCATGTTAAAAGATTTCTCTCCTGAAAGTTCGGGGCTGCCCTTCAGGAAATGACGATCGACTTTATAAATCTGTCATTGATAGGAGACGCAAAAAGCCCTTCAGAATGTCCTGAAGGGCAAATTTTATAGTAAAATAAGGATATTTTTATTATTTTCAGGTTGATTAACCTACGCTTTAAAACAATTTAAATCCAACAGAGAGATTAAATAAACCACTTTTTTCACCTAGTCCTTTATTAATTTTTGTAATGCCCCTGCTGTATCTGGCATCAATACTAATATTACCAATATCTACACCAGCATTAAGCACCCCACCGAAATTAAGTTTTTTATAATCAAAGCCAACTGGTCCCTTTGCTTCGTTAAGGGTATAATTAATATCAGGACCTGCAGACACCCTAAAATTTAAAGATTCCGTGTCGATCAACTTGTAGCCTACCATAAGAGGCAAATTAATTTGGTTAAATTTAGGTGTATAGGTGTTAGATGCATAAACATACGAACTCTTAAAGCTAACATAGTTCAATTCTGGTTGAAAATATAGCGATTTACCAACACGGGCGAATACGCCAAAATTATAACCTACCTTTCCTTTTTTATCTGTTATGGCCTTAAAACTTGTTGGCAATGTTCCATAGTTTACACCAGCTTTTATACCAAATACCAGGTCAGAATCTTGTGCTTTTGCCGCTCCTGCTGTAATAAACATAACAGCAACTAATAAATAAAACTTGTTCATTTTCATACTTTTTGTTTTTTTAAATAATTGAATATTTATTGTGTTTTGAAAGTATGACAACAACATTTGGATTTACCCCTACTACGCTATTAAAAAAATATGAATTGATTTTTTTTTCAATTATGGATTAACTGAATTTTATTACCTTGTAAATTAAAAGGCAAACAAAAATTATAAACCTATATAGTGTGGCCCGATCTACTTTATGCTAACTATTTTCGAAAAGCAAAGCACATGAACACTACAGCCTTTGTTGCTTTTATTGTGGTAACCTTTCTGGTAGCGCTGATTTCGTGGTTCAAAACCCGAAAGCATAAAATTACGACCTCCGCCGGGCTTTTTCTTGCCAATCGTACCTTAAGCTTTACCGCCGTAGGAAGTGCTTTATTTTTCACCAACATCAGCGCAGCCGAATTTGTAGGCAGCAGCGAATCGGTATACATCAACAACATGACGGTAATGGCCTGGGGCATCAGTTCTGTATTTGCCATGTTATTGGTTTCTGAATTTGTAATCCCGGTTTATTTAAAGGGCGCCATGTCTACAACCCCCGATTTTCTGGAAAGTCGGTACGATCCGCAAACCAAAAAACTGGTCTCCTTTCTTTTTTTGATCAGCTATCTCGTTAATTTGTTGCCTATTGTATTGTACAGCGGTGCAGTGGCACTAAATGGCTTGTTTCATTTTTCCGATATCTGGAACATCAGTTATGGCAGCAGCATCTGGATTTTGGTTTGGTGCATTGGGCTTGTTGGCAGTTTATATTCTATTTTGGGCGGCTTAAAAGCCATCGTTATTTCAGATCTGGTATTAGGTGCCTGTATGTTTACCGGCGCATTATTACTTGCCTATTTTGGGGTGAGGCATGTTGGAAACGGAGATCTGCAACAGGGTATACACACCATTCTTACCTCAAAAACCGAACACTTTAATTCAATAGGAAAAGCAGGCGATGCCATTCCTTTTTCGACCATTTTTACAGGTATGATTTTGATGAACCTCTTTTATTGGGGCACTGAACAGGTAATTGTGCAACAGGCATTGGCTTCATCTGACCTTAAAACCAGCCAGAAGGGAATTGCTCTGGCCTGTGCGGGTAAACTCCTTGGTCCCTTATTATTTATGCTGCCGGGGATTATTGCTGTACACCTGTACAGCAATATGCAGAATACCACTGAAGTTTTTTCTAGGGTGGTAAGCGATGTTTCGCCTCCTGTACTCAGCGGTTTTATCGCTGCAGTTATTTTTGGCGCGGCCATTACCTCATTTTCGCCAGGATTAAACAGCGCAAGTACCTTGTTTATCCTTAATATTTATAAACCAGCCAAAGAAAAGAAAGGCATAGTGGTTACCGAAGCCAATATGTTAAAAAGCTCGAAAAGATTTGAAATGTTTGCCTCGCTACTGGCCATGTTCATTGCACCATTATTTATATTCTCTAATGACAGCTTTTATACCTTTATGCAAAAGATAAATGCCGCATTCAGTATTCCCATCTTTACCATTATGTTTGTTGGGTTTGCAACCAAAAAAGTTCCGCCAATTGCCGCAAAAATAGGCCTGGGATTTTGCTTTGTAGCCTATATCCTTACACAAATGGTTTTTGATACCGGTATCCACTTCCTGCATGTACTGGCTATTCTTTTCGTTGTTACCACCGCCATTATGCTCATTATTGGAAAACTATATCCCATGAAAGCGGCCTATGTAGCACAGAATAAACAGGTTGTTGATTTAAAGCCCTGGAAAAACCGTTATTGGGTAAATGGACTCTTGTTACTGATTATGGTTTTATTATTTTTATTGTTCTCCCCTGCATATCTCGCTAATTGATGATTTAAGCCCTCGCATATTTTCGTTTGTACTCCATAGGCGATAAGCCCGTAATGCGTTTAAAGATTTTTCTGAATGCTTTCAAATCGTTATAGCCCGTATCCTCCATAATAAATGGCAGCTCTTTGTGGTTCATTTCGATGGCTTTTTTGGCTGATTCTATCCTTACCCTTTGCAGATACTCTAAAGGTGTATTATTGGTGGCAGCCTTAAACCTACGGATAAAATTACGTTTTCCCATATTCACCAGACTGGATACCTCATCCATTGCGATATCTTTCTGGTAGTTTTCTTCAATGTATTGCTGGGCCTTCAAAATGTCTTTATCTTCATGCTGATGTTGTCCTGTAAATACCTTAAAATGCGCCTGGCTGGTTCTGTCCATTTCAATGGCAAACATCTTGCTGATCCATAAAGCAGCTTCGCGGCCACAAAATTTCTCGATCAGGTAGAGGATTAATTTAAGGGAAGAAAATGCTCCACCGCTGGTATAAACACCATCCTGATCGGTCGTTACTAAATCGCTTTTCATCCTGATTTTGGGGTAACGTTTCTGCATATCGGCGGCTACCGCCCAGTGTGAGGTCACTTCCTTACCATCAAGCAAACCCGCTTCGGCCAAAAAGTAACTGCCTACACACAAACTGGCTACTTCGGTTCGGGTGGCGTACATTTCTTTGATCCACTTAATGGCAGCTTGGTTTCTGCCTAACACGCCATCGTTACCTACACTGAATGAGGGGATAATAATCAGGTCAGCTTCTTGTACATCCTCATAATTTAACTGCTGGATATTAGCGTTGTTAAAGTGAAAGGGAATTTCGTGGTCTTTCTCTGCAACCAAACTTAGTGCAAATACTGGTTTTTTACCGACACGCTCCATATAACGGTTGGCACCATTCAATAAATCTACTACACCAGTAACCGAAGAAGGCACAGCTTCATCGAAAATATAAAGGCAAACATTTAACATTCTTAAATAGTTATTTTTAATGGTAACTAAATTAGACATTTTATTTGTCACTTTTACGCCCTTAAGTTGTCATTTATGCCACCTAAATGCTATCGATAATCTACAGAGATTTGTAAAAGGTAAAGCAACAGAAAATGGGCAAATTAAATGTATTCAATTTTATCAGTCTGGATGGCTATTATAAAGATGCCAGCAATGGTATCAACTGGCATCAACACGGCCAGGAAGAGGGCGAGTTCAGTGCAAAAAATCTGGAGTACGGTAGCATCTTGCTCTTCGGCAGGATAACTTATGAAATGATGGCATCGTGGTGGCCATCGCAAAATGCTATTGATGCGATGCCAGAGGTAGCCAGGGGCATGAACCAGGCAGAAAAGATTGTATGTACCAATACGCTGCAATACACCAATTGGCAAAATACACGGATAATGAATGGAGATATAGTGGCTCAAATAGCTGAGCTGAAGAAAACATCGCCAAAAGATATTGCCATTTTAGGCAGCGGCAATCTGAGTACTCAACTGGCTGAAGCAGGTTTGATTAACACCTATCAAATCATGATAGATCCGGTAGGCATTGGCAAGGGCACCCCTATCTTTAACGGCATGCAAAGACAATTGAATTTGAAATTAACTGATACCCGCAGCTTTAAAAGCGGTACCGTATTATTAAGTTACGAGGCGTTATAATTAAGAATCAATATCTAAAGACTATATCATTATGAAAACAAAAATTTGGGCCAATTTAGGCGTTAAAAATGTTGAGAAAAGCAGAGCTTTTTACACCAAACTCGGTTTTGAAAAAAATGCAGGACGCGAGAGCGATGAATTGGCCAGCTTTTTATTTGGAGAGGATAATTTTGTGATACACTTTTTCAAGGAAGATAGTTTAAAAAAGGGCATGAAAGGCGAACTGGCCGATTTGAGCAAGGGCAACGAAGTAATTTTTACCCTTTCGGCCGAAACAACGGAAGAGGTAGATGAGTGGGCTGTAAAAGTAAAAGATGCCGGCGGTTCGGTATTCTCGCCACCAGAGGAATTTCAGGGCATGTATGGTTGCGCCTTTGCCGACCCAGACGGGCATAAGTTTAATATCTTAAAATGGAAGTAAGATAGACAAGCGGTCTGCGATAATACAGACCGCTTTTTTTAATTGATCTGCCATACCTATCGCTACGTTTCTACAAAAAGACATAATCATTTAGCAAAATCGTTTAATATCAGAACATAAAAAACCCCTCCAAATTACTTTAGAGGGGTTTAAGCCTTGAGATTAGCTGGAGCTATGTATTTTAGAAAATATAATTTCCCTAAATAAATTAAGCATCGGGTATTTCCGGTTCTACCAGCTTAGCTAACTTTTCAAGCGATTCCTGCCAACCCAGGTAACACATCTCTACAGGTATAGCTGAGGGAATTCCTTCCTGTGAAATTTTAATTTCAGTGCCCACCAAGGTTTTTTTCAGCCAAACTGAGGTAATCATCTCACCAGGTAGGTTTGGATCATCAAACTGATCGGTATACTTTAGAAACTCGTTTGGTGTAACTTCAAGATATTTTCCACCGAATGAATGACCATTGGAGGTAGAAAAATTTTGAAAGGACATTTTAAAAGAACCTCCCAACTCTACTGTCATTTCGTGAACAGTACAAAGAAAACCATATGGAGGTAACCATGAAGCAATTGCCAGGGGCTCCGTGAATGCGCGGTATATTTTTTCTGGCGATGCTTTTAAAACTCTGTGCAATGAAACGGTGTTGTTCGACATAATATCATTTTTTAATTCCCTACTCTTTAGGCTTTTCGGTTGCGCCCGTTTTTGGAATGGTTGCTGCTCCACTAACCTATTGGTTTTAAATGTTAATTCCTGACTACACAAAGATGGCATGTAAGTTCGAGTTTGCCAGTGGTAATATGCGACAATGTTGGAGGGGTTTTACGGTCGGCGTGACCGATCTGTATCCCAGGAGTTAGTAAGATGTCTGATGGATTCCTGCTATTCTCATCCTTCTTGCAGTTTTTTGGCGATTGTAGGCACAACCCGGATTCTGCTACCGAAATTTTGTACCACGAAAACAGGAATTACCATCTAATTACAAGAAACCTATAAGCGAAAATTACCTTGGTCAAAATGAAGTTAGTTTTTCAAACCAATATCCAGCCCTTCCCTGTCAGGGCAAGGAGCGGCATCCTTTTGGAACAAAAGATACTTGCGACAAAGAAAGTTAAAAGGATTATAATTATCAGTAGAGGTTTTGCTGCTGCTTTATAAAGAGATAACCTGGGGACAATGCCCCAGGATTATCAGCGTGTGCACTCGCCATTAGTATGAGATCAGCCGGCGTTATATACCAAATACGGCACACAAAAGATCATTTTTTTGTTATACCAGACGATTAACTATTAACAATTAAGATTACACCTGATTCATATTATTAAGTTATACAGTAACTTACTTTTCCAGCAATGCAAAAACGCACCATAGGTATGGAGATTGCCCGTGCGAGTCGCCAACATTCCGTGGACGGTCGTAATAATACTGTTTATCATTTTTTTTATTTGTACCTACGCAGACTTCTGCAACATCTCCTTTTTCGTTGATGTAGGGCACCAGTGCCAGCCAGGCTTTCCTCGCCACCGGAGCATATTCCTGTTTATCTAACCAGCCATGTTTTACTCCACTAATTAACGCATAGGTAAACATCGCCGATCCTGACGTTTCGGCCCAACAGTCTGGCTCGTCAATCAGCTGGTTCCACATTCCGCCTGGTCTTTGGTAATCTTTCAAGCTTTTCATCATTGTTACATAACCTTTAAGTATGCGCGGGCGGTCTTTATTATCTTTAGGTAACAACCGCAACAGTTCCGTCATGCCTGCAGCCATCCAGCCATTACCGCGCCCCCAGTAAAAAGGTACATCAGGTGCATGGTAGAAAAGACCATTAGGCCGCTGTAATTCATCCAGATAAAGTACCATTTCTTTAGCGGCGCGATCGATATATTTTTTATCACCTGTGACTTTGTAAGCCTGGGCCTGAACAATGGTAATCATGTACATGTCGTCAATCCACAAACGGGTTTGCCATGAAAAACCTTTATCAGCCCATTCGTTTTGCTGCAAACTTGCTTTTTGCGGAACCGCCCATTGGGTATCTGCATAAGGCATGCCTAAGTCAAAATACTTTTTATCCTTGGTAATCTGGTACAATTCCAAAGGCAGGCTGCCGAACATATTCAAATCAACATGGTTCATAATGGGCAATAGCTGCTTTTCCTGAGCGGTTAATTTCTCAAACCGCTCTTCCAGACGCGACAAGAGCGCTTTATCTTTTGTTAATTTAGCATATTTAAGTGCTCCGGTCCAATTGAAAGTTTCCGGATAGCTGATCCATTTCCCGGCGTGGAGCATGTGTTTTTTATCGAGAAAGCGGTAAGCTAAACGTTTCCCTACTTCTTTTGGGCCAAATCCTTCAGGAAAATCTTTTAGCGGATTGTTCTGGGCAAACAGGAACTGGAATGGAATTAAGAGTACAAATAAGGCAATTAATTTTCTACACATTTTGATTGATAATTAGTTTAACGTTTTTTTGATTACAGGAAAAATTTTTCCTTCAGAAAAATATAATCAGAAACCACATTTAACATGGTTTGATAATAAATATTCCTACTCTGCCCTTCTACATTAAAGCAGACCACATGGCCGACACCATCTTCTATTTCAGAAACAACCAATCTAAAATCAGACGAATAAAGCCAGGAATGCAACGCTGAATCGGATTGATCGATGTAGCATTCTACACTATAAGCCCTGGGCGGTAAATCTGTAAAACTTAGGCTATATGCCACTGGCAATTGCACGATACCATAACCTAAAAGATCGATCAGGACTTCTATTCTTTTAACTACTTTTTCGGTCATTTTTCCCATACCATCGTCTTTAGTGACAAGTATTTTCTATAGTGATTTTGCCCAGCAATTAATAACCAGCATTTTGTTCCAGTTTTGCCCCATTGTTTCGTTCAATTTCGGACGCAGGGATTGGCCAGAGGTTATAGGTAGTTAAAACATCGTTATAATAAGGATTACATTTTTTTACGCGATCGTAAACCAGCCCCAGCCTCATCAGGGTAACCCGTCTTTTTTCTTCGGAGCCCAGCTCGCGCATACGCTCGTCCAAAATATAATCGATATTTACATTAGCCGGCAATACAGCAGATGCATTTGATCTGCTGCGTACCACATTAATATCTGCAGCTGCTTTATCCGGCTGGTTTAAACCCAAATAAGCTTCGGCTCTCAACAGGTAAGTTTCTGCCAGCCTGAACATGTATTGATCAGCATAAGTTCCGCCTGCGCTTGCCTTAAGCAACAGTTGCGATTTATCCTGGAACATGCCATCAGGATGATCGCCCGGGGTGGTTACCTTTGATTGAAAAGCATAGAAATCTCTTCTTGGCACGGTTATACCTGCAGGTGGATTAATGGTAGATATGGTTTGCCCGAAACGCGGGTGTGCAGGGTTGGTTACTTTAAATTCGCGCACAAAATTAAAAGGTGCATTTCTAAGGTCGTTATTAAAATCGCTTTGCCAGATTACATCCGAAAAATATTTGGTCGGTATTGCCCAACCGATTCCCCTGCCACCAGTATAATCGCTAATTGGATACAGAAATGGCTGGACACTGCTACCAGCGAGCCTAAAGTTTAAAAATTGTGGAGCAAAATGTCTTTCCATCTGATAAGAACCACTAATACCTGTAGAAACGGCGCCGCCGCCCGGCACGTCTGTTTCAAACTGGATTACCCAAAGGCCTTCCTTATTGGTGCTATTTTTTCTATTTTGGTTACCTCTTTGAAAAAGATCCC
Source organism: Pedobacter sp. W3I1 (assembly GCF_030816015.1). Taxonomy (NCBI): domain Bacteria; kingdom Pseudomonadati; phylum Bacteroidota; class Sphingobacteriia; order Sphingobacteriales; family Sphingobacteriaceae; genus Pedobacter; species Pedobacter sp. W3I1. The sequence continues at coordinate 2,702,059 of NZ_JAUSXN010000001.1, read as the reverse complement.
AATACACATTTTTTGTAGCATCTGACGCTTTAACTCCAAATCTGGTGGTCATGAGGCCAACATTGGGATTACTGATTACAGTAGAGGCAGCATCTGCGGCATTTTGAAACTGCCCTGCGGCCAGGTATACTTCTGATAAAAGATGATACGCCGCAAGGTTGTTTACCTCTCCATCCTGCACCAGATTAATGGCTGGCAAATTTAACACTGCAAATTTGAGGTCGCTGATGGCCTGCTCCAGTACCGCAGCTTTGGGTGCCCTTACATAATCTGTTTTGGGTGATACCACCTCTGTTGTATTTAGGGGTACACCACCATATAGATAGGCAAGTGTACGGAAGGCCATACCCCTGAAAAACTTTGCTCTCGCTTCCATTAGTGTTTTATCGGCTGGTGCTAATTCAGAAGCTGGAATCCGGCCGATAATGGTATTGGATTCAGCAATTATCTTGTATAGTGAAGTCCAGTGGATCAAAGGGATTTCGGTACTCAATGGCGAATAGGCCGCAACCATATTGGTGTGCCTTGTGGTAGCCGGCTGACCATCAAAAACCAGATCGCAACCAAACACATAATCGAACGGCCTTTGTTCTCCGCTGTTGTAAAACTCACTTCTTACCCGGCCATATAGATTGTTAACTGCAGCATCAAAATCTTTAACAGTGGTGTAGGCATTTGTTGTACTCAAGAAATCGAGCGGTTCTTCGTCCAAAAAAGACTTCTTGCAGGAGAAAAACAGGATGGTAGTTGCAGCTATAATAGTAAAGGTTATCTTTTTCATCGCTTTTAGTTTAAAATGTAACATTAAGGCCCACAGAATATCCTTTAAATACAGGCCTTCCGTCGTTGGTTAATCCTTGATTGGTTTCCGGATCCCAACCGTCCCACTTGGTCCATGTAGCCAGGTTTCTTCCACTTACAAATACATTTAGGTTTTGTAGTTTCATCCGCTCAATCAGTTTTCCGCTAAATTTATAAGAGAGCGATACATCCTGTAAGCGCACAAAACTGCGGTTTTGAAAAAGTGGCGGATTTAAGGTTGCTGAAATAATAGAACGGGGATATTTGCCATCCGGATGATCGGGCGACCAAAAATCTATCCCACTCATATAATTGTTCCTGATAGAGTTATCATCTCTGATGAGCCTTGGCGTATTGCCCGCGAGATAAGATTTATCCCCGCCCTGCACCGAATTTAAGAATATACTTAAGGTGAAATTCTTATACTGAAACTTATTCAGCAAACTGATCCTGTAAGCTGGAGCTGATGACCCTAAAACAGTTCTGTCGCTGGCATTGATTGCCCCATCGCCATTTTGATCAACGATGCGATAGGTTCCCGGCGAATAGCCCGTTGGAATCTGCTCTCCAACCTGCCAAATTCCATTCACCTGATAGTCGTAAATTACGGCGGTGGATTGACCGATGAAAAGCCCACTTTGCGGAAGATCATCTTCAAGGCCATCGCCATTAAGATCGCCCAACAGTTTAACCACCTTATTCACATTTCTGGCAAAATTTAAGGCAGAAGTCCATTTAAATTTGCCACTATTGATATTTTTCGAGTTTAAAGAAAGTTCAAGTCCTTTATTGTTCAATTGCCCGATGTTGGTGAGGATATTACTGAAACCCGTAACCACAGGGATATTAACAGAATACAGAAGATCGGTTGTTTTGGTATCATAATATTCAATTACACCTGAAAGCCTGTTTTTGAAAAGGGTAAATTCCAAACCCAGATTTGCACCTGTGGTACGCTCCCATCTTAAATCTGGATTAGACAACGAATTAACCTGCTGACCAAACTGCGTAGAACCGCCATCACCAAAAACGTAGGAAGCACTCACTCCTACATTGGCCAATGAAGAATATCTTGAGGTCTGATTTCCGGCAACGCCGTACCCTACCCTTAATTTAAGGTTGTCTACCCAATTCACTTTAAAAAACGATTCTCTCGAAATATCCCAACCTGCAGATATTGATGGAAAAATCCCATATTTGTTATTTTCTGCAAAGCCAGAAAATCCATCCCTTCTGATCGTACCGGTAAACAGGTACTTACTTTCGTAATTATAGTTTAAACGGAACATCTGATAATTAAGAGTTTCTTTCCAGGCATTGGATATTGCAAACCGGTTAGTGCCCTGTTGCAGGTTGTCATAACCCAGGGTCAACCTTGAAAAACCTGTTGCGTAAGCCCTGGTGTAGCTGTTATCGCGTTCAATGGCACCATATAGTAAAGTTCCGGTAAAGCTATGTTTGCCAATAACTTTATTATAAGTTAAAAGGTTATCAAAGGTATAATCGTAATAAGTGGTATTTTCTTTTGAAGCCTGCCCTGTAAGGTTAGCATCATACATATTGGAGATGTTTTTAAAATCGAGGCGGTAATTGTTACCGAAACTTATTTTATAGCTCAAACCTTTAACGGGCAGCTGTAAATTACCGTAAACATTGGCAAAGAAATAGTTGTGACGGTCGTAATCATCAGCCTGATAGGTTAACAGCGGATTGGTTACATTCGTATTAAATGGATTAATTTTCAGGTTTCCATTATTATCCCAGGGAAGGATTAACGGAGACATTAAATTGATATCTACGAAATTTGGCTCTACCCCGTCCTCATTCACAAAAGTCCCGAAGGATTGCAAGCCAATGGTAAGCCAATCTGTTGCTTTTGTTTCGATGTTTGCCCTGATGGTTTTTCTTTTAAAAACATCGTTTTTGATAAAACCCGAATTTCTGGTTAAACTGCCCGATAAAAGGTAATTGATCTTATCGGTTCCGCCCGAAACGCTAAGCTGGTTATCTACAATTGCTCCGGTTTTAGTAGCTTCATTATACCAGCTAAAATCATTTGGCAGGAGGTTTCCCTGCGCATCTTTCATCGATGCATCAACTTTGCTTACCAGGTCGAATGCCGGATTAGGTTGCGTAAAATCAGGAGCTAAAAAAGCCTGATCATAGTATAAATATTTAATATGATCCAAATATTCATCCCTGGCCATTGGTTTTAAATCAATATTTGGTTTTTGGGTAGCATACTGAGAAGAAAAAGAGATTCTGGTTCTACCAATAGCACCTTTTCTACTGGTAATGAGGATAACACCATTTGCCGCCTGGGCCCCATACACTGCCGTAGCACTTGCATCTTTCAGTACGTCTATCGAGGCAATGTCATCCGGATTAATCGAAGTTAACGAGCCATTGTATTGTACTCCATCTAAAATAATCAGTACATTTTGGTTCCCGCCCAGCGTATTTTGCCCCCTAATGCTAATACCTGGCGTTGCACCGGCGCGGTTAACCTGCCCAACATTTAAACCTGGAACCGTTCCCTGTAAAAGGTTTGCCACGTTAGTGGTAGGTGCATTTCTAAAATCATCGAGATTTGCCCGCACTACTGATCCGGTAACATCAGCCTTCTTTTGGGTACCATAACCCACAACCACCACTTCATCAAGGTTAGCTTGTGAAGATTTTAAAATGACATTAATGTTTTTAAGATTGCCTACCGCTACTTCCTGCACATCATAACCGATATAAGAAAACAAAAGAACGGTTTGTTCATTGGCTACATTGATCTTATAAACACCATTTTCGTCGGTTACAGCTGTCGTTGTACCATTTTTAACCTTAACAGACACCCCCGGTATCGGCGATTTTGTTTTTTCGTCTGTTACTTTACCGGTTATGCTAATATCGGCCTGGCCAATGCCTGCAAACCAAAGTTTTTTATTTAGTATTGTGGTTATATCACCTTTATTATTGGCATTTGCCGTTGTTGCAATGGCCAATACCGCGACCTGTAAAAAAGTTATGGCTATAATTCTTTTGAATAGAACTTGATATTTCATATTTGGTTAAGTTATTGGATGCGGAAACCCTAGGGTTAAATCGGCATTAATGGCTAAGCAAAACTTGCAAAGCCGCAAATGTTTTATATTTGGTTTCCTGGTATCAAAGTAAAAAAATGCTGGTAACAAAAACTGTTCATTCCTTTGTCGTTTTATCTCAAATTGATCTTTATTGTTAATACTTTGGGAAGCTTATAGCCCACCAAACACTATTATTCTCCAACAGGAACCGGAATATTCAGCCCTGTTGCTACAGCAGTTCCAAAATTTGGCGAGCCATCCGCATTCCAGGTCAGCTTTTGCATTCTCGGCGTTCTTGATCCATTGGTGGTATTGGCAACGCTACGGGCGTGGTAAATAAACCAGTTTTCGCTATGCAACACTCCATTGGGATCAGTATAACTACTGGTAAAAAATCCATTATGGCCAGGGCCATAAACACCGTTGGCCTCGCTTTTAACAAACACCTGCTTTTTATTGATCCAATCGCCGGCTACCATGGGGTCGCCCCCATCTTTTAACTGTATTTGCGCTAAACAGTAATTATCACTGCTGTACCTGCTGGCAGAATAAATAATAAATACCGGACTGTCGGCATCTTTTCTGAGCATGATCGGTCCTTCATTAACACCCGCGCCCAATGAACCACTTGGTTCGTATTTTTCCCAATTGTTGGTTGGCGATGATATTTTTATCCTATCGCTGCTTATTGTCCATGGATTAGCCATCTGCGCGATGTAGATATACTGTTTGTACTTGGTGGCCACATTTTCCCATCCCGACCAAATAAAATAGTTTGTTGTGCCTATGGTTAATACTGAACCATCGATAGCCCATTGATCGCTCGGATCGCTTATTTTCCCTTTAAAAGTCCATGTACCGGTGGTTGGGTCGGCATTTGGGTTTTCCAGCACAAACATGCGGTGGGTAACGTCGCCCCCATCATTTGCTGCAAAGTAGAGATACCATTTACCAGATAGGAAATGTAATTCGGGCGCCCAGATATTAGAAGAATAAGCCGCACCAGCCGGAGGTGTCCACACCACGGTTTCTACTGCTGTAGATAATAACGACATCGACCTGGTTTTTCTCAGTCCGATATTATTGCCCCGCGTATACATAAAATAATAATAGCCGTCTTTTTGGGCAACATAGGGGTCGGCCCTGCTCGCGTTGATCAGTGGATTCTGGAAATTCGTATCATGAAAGTTAAACATCCCCTGTGTACCTGTTAGCACGGTTTTTTGCCTTATTTTAGCACCTGGTGTACCGCTTTCGGGGTCAACAGCCATTTTCATCCCTGTGGCTTTGTTGGTAAGGGTATATACATTATTGCTACCCGTATAAGCGATAGCCCACTGTTGCGCATCACTGCCATCGTCTGTACCTTGTTGTAAAATAGCTCCAGATGTTGCTGATGGCGATTTTAAACATTTATTGCTGGTGATATTGATCAGTTTGTAATAAGTAGCATCGGTTTTCACCAGCTTCCATTTCTGTCCATTGTTCGGGAACCAAAACCATTGCTGGATGGCCGCATTTTCTGCCGTTGAGTTACCCGTAACTTCAACCACAGGACCATCTGGTAAGGATGCCATCCCACGGATCCGATATATTGCCCCGTCAATTAAGGTGCCCAAGGGAGGTGCCGCAGCAATTACGTTTAACGCTGCCAGTTTTTCGATCTTGTTTACCTCGGTATTCTCGGTTGACGGTCCTTTCTGACAAGAACCTGTTAAACCCAGAAATGCAGCTGCCAGATGAATCAATAATTTGTTTCTCATAAAAAATACTAAAACTGCAAAGGCATGGTACCGCCGAGAGAAGAAATTTGCAGCAGGGTTATTAATTTGGTTATTTCAAATCAAAGTAAAGGAATGATGCCCGTAAAATTTGTTCATCTTTTTGTCGATATGTCTCAAATCAATTTCCAAAAACCATTCAAGCAACTGATAATCAGAACGCAACAAAATATCTGTTTAAAATTGGACTATCAGGTACTAAAACACAGGTTACACAACAATCCGATTTACATATATTTGATATTAACTTGAATATGCGGTTTGTATTATTTTTCGTGTTATGGAGTACATTTTTTGCAGGCACTACCTGCGAAGGGCAATCTTATTATTTTAAGCAATACCAGGCTGATGATGGTTTGGCGCATAATTCGGTACACGCTATCATACAGGACAAAAATGGTTTTATCTGGATTGGCACCAGAGGTGGACTAAACCGCTTTGATGGCTACACTTTTAAAACCCTAAAGAACGAAAAAAGTAAATTTGGGAACATCGGCAATAACATTATCATCAGTCTTATTGAAGATAAAAAGGGGATGCTTTGGGTTGGGACCGGCCGCGGAATTGTAAAATATAACCCATATAATGAAATATTTACCCCGCTGGAACAGGCACCACAGAACTATATTAGCCACATTATAATCGATCATCATAACGATCTGTATTTTTTGGCAAACAATCAGCTACATAAATATATCCAGAACAGCAACAAGGTAGTGAACCTGAAAATTTCGGCCTCATGCATCGCTGTTGATTCACGGAGCAATATCTTGTTGGGAAATGATGATGGCCAGTTGATTACCTATCATCCGGAAAACGGATCTAAAGATAGTGTCAGAATAATCAGTCGCGAGGTTCCGGTAAACCTGCGGTCGATCAGTAAAATATTTCCCGCTGCCGGCAATACTTTATTGATTGGCTGTTTTAAACAGGGACTAAAAAGTTATGATACCAAAAGCGGTCTAATTAAATCGTTGATTTTGCGAAACAGTGATAATACTGATATTTATGTGCGAGATATTACTGCCGGAGAAAATCAGGAATATTGGATAGCCACAGAATTTGGCATATATATTTATGATCTGGTAAACAATACCTGCAAAAACCTCCGTAAAAAAGCCGGCGACCCCTACTCCCTTCCTGATAATGCGGTTTATACAGTCTGTAAAGACAATGATGGTGGCATGTGGGCTGGTACTTATTTTGGTGGACTGGGTTACTATTCAAAGCGCAATGCAAGGTTCGAAAAATATTACCCACTGCTTGGAAGCAATTCTATTTCAGGAAACGCGATCAGAGAAATTTGTCCTGACGAAAAGGGCAGTTTATGGATAGGCACCGAAGACGCAGGCATCAATAAACTGAACTTAAAAACAGGTATTTTCACCAATTATACCGCTAAAGGCAAGAAAGGGGACGTATCGTATCCGAATATCCATGGTTTATTTGCATTCAACAATCAACTTTTTATTGGTCCATTCCTGCACGGGCTGGAAATCATGGATATAAAAAGGGGAATTATAACGGACCGGTTCAAAACCATTGTTGAAAAAAATGAGGCGACAAGCGATTTTGTGCTGTCTATATACGTCTCCAGAGATGGTACCATTTATGTGGGTACAGGCTATAATACCCGATCAGGACTGTTTGTGTTTAATCAAGATGCCAGAACATTTAAAAGGATCGAACAGATTCCCAATTCATCCGTTTACGACATATATGAAGACAGTTTCGGTTACATCTGGACAGGAAGCCTCACTCGGGGTGCGTTTTATTACCATCCTAAAACAGGCAAACATGGCAACATCAGCTTCGGTGACCAAACTAAGGACAAGACCATAAGCCAGTTTGCAGTTTGTGGTATAATGGAAGACAGCAACCATGCTATGTGGTTTACCACTCAGGGTAGCGGCTTAATCAGGTTAAGCCCGGATAGGAAAGTAATAAAAAAATTCAATACCGAAAATGGTCTACCCACCAATATTCTGTTCCGTGCCCTTGAAGATAATTCTAAATGTCTATGGATAAGTTCGTTCAAAGGAATGATCTGTTTAGATCTACGTACAGAAAAAATAAAGATTTACACTAAATCCAACGGATTGATTGCCGATCAGTTTAACTTCAGTTCTGCTTATAAAGATCCAAATGGTAGAATGTATTTCGGATCCGTAAGGGGCATGATTTCTTTTAACCCAAAAGATTTTGAGCAAAAAGATACCGCACCACCCACTTTTATTACGGGTTTCCAGATCAACAATAAGGAAGTTCTTCCCAATATTGAAAATAGTCCGCTTAGCAAATCAATTTCTTATACCGATACGATTGTAGTTGCCCACGACCAGAACAATTTCAGCATCGAATTTGCTACACTGAACTACTCCTCGCCCGAAGTGACCAGGTATGAGTATGTGATGAAAGGTGTAGATCAGGCCACAACCTACCTGAACAACAATAGAAAAGCTTATTTTACAGATTTATCTCCAGGCAGTTACACTTTTCTGGTAAGGGCAAAAAGTAATGTAGGGAGTTGGACCGGAAAAGAGTGCCGCCTTTTTATTAAAATCCTTCCACCATTTTGGAAAAGTATTACGGCATACATTTGTTACCTGTTGATGATCGCAACCGGGCTTTTTCTGGCTATACGCTATTATCACCGTTATATTGAGCGCAAAAACCTCAATAAATTACAGTTATTCGAACACGAAAAGGAAAAAGAGATTTACCAGGCCAAGATCGAATTTTTCACGAATATTGCGCATGAAATACAAACGCCGCTAACCTTGATTTTAGGCCCTGTTGAGATGATGCTGGAGGAGGCAAAGGAGCAGCCCCTAAAAAGCAGTTTGCTCATGGTCGAAAAAAATGCGAACCGCCTGGCCAAACTGACCAATCAGTTGCTCGATTTCCGCAAGACAGAAATGCACCAGTTCGGCTTAAATTTTGTAAATACGGATATCAATAACCTGTTAAAGGAACAGATAAATGCTTTTGAGCAGGAAGCTCAAAAAAGCAACATCTCCCTTGATCTTGAACTACCCAAAACGCACATCATTGCATTTGCCGATAGAGAGGCCTTGATAAAGATTTTTAACAATTTAATCTCCAATGCGATTAAATATGGAACAAATAAAGTAAATGTACGGCTCAGTACTGCTGGTGAAACAGAAGGTCGTTTTAACGTTACTTTCGCCAATGATGGGAAAGGCATTCCCCAGCAATACCGCGCGCAGATTTTCGAACCGTTTTTCAGGTTATATGGCAAAGATAAACCGGGTACGGGTATAGGGCTTTCGCTGGCAAAATCGTTGGCCGAACTGCACAATGGCTCACTCATGTTATTAGAAGGTGATGCTGACAAAGTGGTTTTTGAACTAATTTTGCCTATACATCAAAAATTTGAATTTAAATTGAGTAGCTGGAAAAAGATAAAATAAACATGACTGACAGTATTTTAATTATTGATGATAATGAAGATATTCTTGAGTTTTTAACTCAGGTATTCGGGAACACCTACAAATTGCATTTGGCCATTAATGGAGAGGTTGCGCAGGAAATTCTGGATAATGAAATCGTAGATCTTATCATTTCGGATATTATGATGCCCGGGATTGATGGTTTTGAACTTTGCAGGCTCATCAAATCGAACGTAGAATATTGCCACATCCCCATTATCTTATTGACATCTAAAAACACATATAAGGCGCATATTGAAGGGTTAGAAGTGGGTGCAGATCTTTATATCAAAAAACCATTTTCGCCGCAGCTGTTACGTGTTCAGGTGGCCAACCTGCTCCAGAACCGCTTAAAAATTAAAGCCCATTTTGCAAGTGCGCCTTTCGAAGATGTGCGTGTAGTGGCAAACTCAAAAATTGAAGAGGCATTTTTGAAAAGGCTAGACGAATATGTGCGTAAAAACATTCAGGACCCTTATTTGGATATCGATCAGCTTGCGGATCATATGCACATGAGTCGCCCTACCCTATACAGGAAGATAAAAGCGATTTCTGCCCTATCGCCAAAAGAACTGATTGATGTTACCCGCCTTAAAAAGGCCACCAAGCTGATTGCTCAGAACGAATTCAGCTTTTTTGAGATTGCGAAGATGGTGGGTTACAGCTCTCAAAGCTTATTTAATAAAAATTTCCTACGATATTTTAAAGTCACTCCCCAGGAATATATGAATTCGCTTAGTAAGGATACCAAGGATGAAGAAATTTAAGCAAAAAAAAGATGACCAGATTTAATCCAACCATCTTTTATTCATAGTACGGTTAATATTTGAATACTTTTCCCTCTACCATAACCTGCTGACGAGTGACGTCAAAGCTTGCTTTTCCTCCGGTGCGCACAGCAGCATTGGTCATAATATTAGCAATTGAATGTTGATAGCCTGCCTCAACAGGCGCATTAGGTTCTTTTCTACTGCGGATGCACTCCAGCCAGTTGCGCATATGGTTAGAACTTAACACATCTGCACCTGTATTGGCTGATGCCGCTGCCGCAGAAGGTGCAGCAAGTTTAATTTCGGGCAACAGGTTCGGCTTCATTTTCATCGCCGCCGCCGCTCTTGCCGTTAAACCACCATGCGGCGATATGGTATTGGTCATGAGGTTTAATTCTCCCCCATTCGAATAGTAGATTTCTGCCGGTCTTTCATCCCCGTTATGCATTCTGGAGGTAAATACCACCTGGAAACCTTTAGTCATATCGTCAAGCGGGCCATAGTCAAACACAGCAGTGGTGGTATCCCAATTGCGGCGACCGTCTTTCCATTGATAAATCCCACCGTTTGCAGTTACACTTCGCGGGTGAGATAATCCGGTAAACCAATGCACCGTATCAATTTGATGGCTCATCCATTGCCCGGGCATACCTGATGAGTATGGCCAGAAAAGGCGGTATTCGAGGTATATCCTGGGATCAAAGGCTTCGTATGGCCGGTTTAACAAAAAGCGTTTCCAATCGGTATCTTGTTCTTTCAGCTTGGCCACCAAATCGGGGCGGCGCCAACGGCCAGGTTGGTTTACGTTCCAGCTCAACTCTACCATGGTAAGACCACCAAATTTACCTGCTTTGATAAAATCGGCAGCAGCCTGGTAATTTTGTCCACTGCGGCGTTGCGAACCAATCTGCAGAATCTGTTTCGAAGACCTCACCGCTTTCAATGCTGCATTGGCATCATCCATGGTTTCGGCAAAAGGTTTTTCGCAATACACGTCCTTTTTGTTTTTAACAGCCTCTATGGCGTGCAACGCATGTGCAAAATCCGGTGTACTGATGATTACGGCATCAAGGTCTTTCAATGCATAAAGTTCGTCATTGTTTTTACAGGAAGTAATGTTATGGCCGATTTTACTTTTAATGTGTTCAGCACCTAAATCACGACGGTAACTCCATAGGTCAGAAAGGGCAACAATATCAAAGTTAAGTTCCTTATTATGGTTCAAAAAGCACGGGAACAGCGTATCTTTAAAGCGATCAGAAAAACCAACCACGCCAACCCTAACCCGGTTATTGGCACCGATAATATTCGCATAACTTTTGGCCGACATCCCAAAAGTACCTGCATAAGTTCCTGCTGCAGCAATAGCTGCCTTTTTTATAAAGTCTCTTCTCGATTCTTCCATAACACTCATTATTTAAGTATTTTTATTTTGATGTTTCTGTACGAAACATTGTTGCCGTGATCCTGGATCAGGATATGTCCCTTTTTAGCTTCTCCAAAGTTTTTCCATGTTTTGTATTTACTTCCAGCCACCAGTTTTCTGAAAGCTTCTGATCCGCGCTCATACTCCACCACTTTTACGCCGTTTAACCAATGTTCTACATGGTTGTTCGGGTAAACACGAATCTCACCACTATTCCATTCGCCGATGGCTTTAATTACCGAAGCAGGTTTGTTTGATGGAATAAGATCATACAAAGAGGCAAGCTTTCGGTTACCGTTTTTCCCCAGTTTCGCATCAGGATGTTTTTCATCATCCAGTACCTGAAACTCAAGACCGATGCCAGACAGATTGGTTTTTTCTTCTTCAGTTACAAAATATTTTATCCCACTGTTGGCACCTGCAGTAAGTTTGAAATCGAATTTTAATATGAAAGCCGAATATTTATCTTTGGTTACGATATCGCCACCTGAACCCTGCTCTTTTCCATTGGATGCCAATACCGTTAAAATTCCATCTTTCATCCCCCAACCTTTGGCAGGAAACTGTGCTTTAAATATCGCACGCCAACCGCTTGCATCCTTGCCGTTCCAGAGCAATTTAAACCCTTCCTTTTTTTCGCTTTTGCTGAGTATATTTTGAGCATAAGTTAGGTTTACGGCAAAAATGCCCAATATTAGCAAGTAAATTAACCTGTGGTTTTTCATTGAATTTTAATTTATAGTTATTTTGATGTGTTTAAAGATTTGAGTTTGCAATTACTTTTGCGGGTGCTTAAAGAACAAACACACAATAAGTGTGATAGCGCTTCATTGGTATCCGCTTGCCGGTAGTCGTAGCATTTACAATATGATTTGATTTACGGGTTTATAATTGGTTAATGCCAAAGTAAGCCAATGTACCTTGTAAAATATGTTCAATTTATTGTTGATTTGTCTCATTTTACCTGATCAAAAACCGTAAAAAAAGAAGAATCGCCAGATTAAAAGCTCGTTTATAAACACATAACCGAACAGACAAAAACACAATTAACACATTAAAAATCAATAACTTAAAAATAAAAAATAACTAAAAACGGATTAAAAAAGAGTAGGTTGCGCCACAATGATTAGTAATAAAACATTCATTTGTGAGTGGTGCTCCAACTTTGGCAGCCCTTTCTCCCTGTGTATAATTGTTTATTTTCGGAAAAATAACCAAATACCAAAAAGACAATTTATACCTTGAAATACATGATCACTTTTCGATTATCTACATTTTTAAAAAAACATATAAACGGTGTTGTAGGAGCAAAAAAAACGAACAAAATAGCAGCAAAAATGCCCTGTAACTTAACAATACAACCTTTGTGTACTTGCATGGTTTATTTGCTGATTAGCTTTTGCCTGTTTTCCTGCGGACTAAAAAAAACACAAACCGAAAACTCCCACACAGAAAACATTACGCACCTGCTGGTAAACCCCGCCCTCCCAGGCGATAATCCGGATCCTTCTATCATTAGGGTTGGAAAGGTGTATTACGCCACTTCTACCACAAACGAGTGGGCTCCTTATTTTACTATATATAAATCAACCGACCTTAAAAACTGGAAACTGATCAACCATGTTTTTCCGGATGGATTTAAGGATATGAAAAACCAATGGGGCGAAAATAACTTTTGGGCATCGGAACTGGTTTATGATCAGAAACAGCACCGGATTTATGCCTATTATACAGCGCACAACAGGGAAACAAAAGGTAATCCGGGTTTACAGTGCGGCACAGCCTGGATTGATGCAGATAAAATTGAAAGCGGTAAATTTACCGATAATGGTCCCGTTATTATTGAAGATGAATGTGGCGCAATAGACGCATTTGAATTGCCACACAATGGCAAAATTTATGCTTTCTGGAAAAATGACGGTAATGGCTGTGGCAAAGAAAGCTGGATCTGGAAACAGGAAATTAATGCTAGCCGGACAAAATTACTCGGGCAAAAGAGCAAAGTATTTACCAATAGTCAGCCTTGGGAAACCGGATTGGTTGAAGGCGCTTGTTTTTTTACTTTGGGAGAATATGTTTACAGCCTCTATTCTGTTGGCGGCTGCTGTGATGCAAAATGCAATTACAAAACAGGAATTGCCAGAACGAAAGACCTGAATAGTGGTGTTTGGGAGAAATACAGCAACAACCCGATAATGGTGAGTAACGACAAGTGGAATTGCCCCGGCCATGGCACAGTGGTAAAAACTGCAGACAACAGGTTGTTTATGCTGTACCATGCCTTTAACAAAAGTTATGATGTTTTTGTAGGCAGAGAGGGCATTATAGAAGAATTAATTGTTGGTGTTGATGGCTGGCCTGTATTGCATAATGCAACCCTCCCCAACCGGCCAAAGGCCGACCTTAATTTTGTCGACAATTTTGAAAATGATCAAAAACTTGATCTTGCCTGGCAATGGCCTTCCAAATCGCAAAGGCCAGCGATGTCTTTTGATAAAGGGTTAACATTAGCAGCATCTGATGAAAACCATGCACTTGGCACCTTTCTGGGTCAGTACATTAAAACGGTAAATTTTAGCATCAGTGCCGAAATAAAGCCCAGTGCAGCAAAAACAGGAATTTGCCTGGGCGGTGCCATTTTTAAAAGCAAATGGCCCGGCGAACTTGGTGGAATAGGCATCACAGCCTCGAAAGATGGCTTTGTTGTTTTTGATAATTTTGAAGGTGCATACACGATTCTTAAAGCATCAAAAGAAAGTTTAGCTGGCCCGGTGCAATTGAAAATGCAGATCAGTAGCGGTGGGAAACAAATAGAATTTTTTCATAAAAAACAAGGAGCAGAATGGCTTAGTTTTTATCGTACAGATTTTTTAGCAGCCAAATATGTACCCTGGGGAATGGGATACAGAGCCGGTATTGTCGCAAAAGGAAATCTTTCGCAAACAGGGACTTTTAGCAGTTTTAGATTAATGAATAATTAATGATGCCATTGAAAGCTGATTATTTTAGATTGAGGAATAGTAAATCTTATCCAGAGGATTAATTTATTGTATAAAAGCAATATTAATGACAGGTAAATTTGCGAGAAATAATATCGTCATTTCGACTGAAGCTTACCGATTTTTCATCGGTAGCGTAATGGAGAAATCTTTAAACTTTTTGGTAACATAGTTCAAAGATCTCTCCACTCCGCTTTGCTTCGGTCGAGATGACGATTTTTCTACTGGGGGTTACAATTGTAGCCAGTCAAAGGACTTGCTTAAATATCTCACAAGCGTTTCGACTACTTACCCCGATTTCTAGACAAGCTCAACATTGACAAATTCCGAATGAGCTTACAAATATGATACAGCCCCTTTATTTTCTATTAGCCATTTACCGGACACTAATATTTTAAAAAACCTGATCTTTAAACAGCTAGCCTACCATTGAATTTGCTGATCCTGATCCGGTATCAATGTATTCAGGTCGCGCTGCATGGATAATGTCCCATCCACTTTATATTTTAACCTTTGCCCGGGCACTGTAGTATAATCCTCAAACTCATAGGATAAATAAAGGGTGGTGTAAATATGTTTCAGGTATGGAAGTTTTGGGTCCCAGGCTTCATCTCTGGTATAATATGATTGAAGTGCACCGATTTTAAATTTATTATTTGCAGTATTATCGCTCCAGATTTCTAACTTTTTCTTCTGTATATCGATATTCTGATCGGTAAACTTAATAAATACCTTATAGTTTTTGCGGTCCAGGTAATCTATATCCCTGATTCCGGCATATAGAAAAATAGTTTTATCATCCACCACAAAAGTTCGGTGGGTATTTAGGGTTAAGGGTTCAGTATCACCATCGAGAAATATTTTATACAAAGTACCTCCATATTCTCCAGAATAATCATTAAATGGAGTAATCCGCAGCATAGCCCTACGATAATATTTTTGTGGATTGGCCTGATAATCATAAGAAGGATCGTTTAAGATCTGTAACGGTAATACCCATTTATCAGATTGATCCAGATCTCCCAAAGTAAAATCGATGGGTACAGTAACTGTGCTTACCCCTGCCGGTACATCTATGGTTTGGGGCATCGTATAATACTTCTGGTCCAATTGTTTAAAATACAGCTCCTGTCGGTGCCCATACTGCTCCTGATTTAATTTTGCCAGCGTATCAGGGTCTAAGCCGAGATGTATGGTACGGCTTTTTAGATTTGGTGTAGAACCACTGATGATAATCGGAAGGTTAAACCTCACCTTTCCTGTGGCATTATAACGTAAATAACTCCAACTTACTCCCTGGGCAGTCGGATTTGATTTAAATGATGCTGTTTGGACGAATTGTTCTTCCTTCCATTCATCATTACATGAAACAAAGCATGCCGCTGTTGTTATCAATAAAAATAGGATATATATATACTTCTTCATTTTTTGCAGATTATAATTGTTATTCAGGATTTGTCCAGCCCGGATTTTGTGTCAGGTATTTGTTGCGCTTCAATTCGTCAAAATGAATTGGCCAAAACCACATTTTGAGCGTAAAAATGGAAGGTAATGATGGTGTTTCAACCACGCTATGGAAAAGGTCTGCCTGCGCTTTAGTGGCATAGGCATTGTATCCATAAACCGGGGCCGACTCTTCCGATTGCGCATCGGTCCAACGGCGCAGATCGAAATAGCGGTGCCCCTCGGCAAATAACTCAACCTGGCGTTCTCTTTTCAATCTTATACGAAATCTATTTGGATCAGCATAAACATCACCCGGATAATCAGCTAATCCGGCACGGATGCGGATAGGCTGAATTCCTCTTTTCATTTCCGAAATGTTCCTTGAAATTACCTGTGTTTTACTTCCGTCCCACGATGGGATGTTATAAGATCCGTTCAGCTCATTTAAGGCTTCTGCATAAATCAGCAATACTTCCGCATAACGGATAGCAGGATCAACTTTTTGTTTCATACGGCTTTGATCATAAGCGGTAAGCGCCACATTGCTGATATCATCCGGATGCACATATTTTTTAATACCCACCCCCGTACGTGGCCAGTAGGTCGTATTTTTATAACCATTAGGATCGCCCCGATAGTAGAATATCTGTACATTACTTTTTTCATCTCTTACGCTTTCTGCATTGAGGAGATTCCATGTAGAACCGTTATATGATACCGACGCATAAAAACGGGGCTCGCGTTGTACGAACTGTTTATTTACCCCAACGCCCAAAGGCCCCAACTCTGGGTATTTGGTCAGTTCCGTCTGCGTTACAAAACCCGTTGTGCGGGGCTGCGTATTATAGCGGCCCTCATAGCCCTGTCTTCCGGCGTACATGCTGTTCATTCCTGGTATATCGTTACCATCATTCATGGCATAGGCATCAACCTGCTTTTGAGTCATGCCATGCGAATTGTAGCCCTTGCCCTCCAGGCGCGGCAACTGATGCAGTACCAAAACGTTTATGCCTTCGCCTCCCTGATTTTGGCCATGAGTGAAAATCAGTTCGGGATTTTGATAGGCAGGAACTGTTCCGTTAAACAAAGCGCGGTACGACTCGTAAGGATCGATATCGCTCCAGCCCGAAGGCCAGGCACTATTAGAAAAATTACTGTCAAATGGAGGAGTAACAGTTGCCGGATAAGCAGCATCGCCTGTTGTTTTTTTATAAGCAACATACAAACGGTATTGGCCCATATCTATTACATCCTTGGCAGCGGCAGCAGCCCTGGCCCATTTGGATTCATCATAGGTTCGGGAAAGTAAGGGTTTGCCATCTTTGGTAGCCAGTGCCGCAGCTACATCAGCAGGTGCTTTTCCGTTAGCCAGCGGACTTGCTGCATACAAAAGTATCCGGGCACGGAGCGCTAGAGCTGCACCACGGGTTGGCCTTGCTAGCTGTTGTATCCCCTGCTGAAGTGAAAGTCCTTTAGCGGCTTCTACCAGTTCGTTCGAGAGGTAAACTGCACATTCTTCGTAGGTATTCCGTGGCTGTGCAATTTCATCATACTCTTTGGTGTAATCAATCCCTTCATTGGGTACAATCGGCACCGGACCATAGGTACGTAACAGTACCCAATAAAAGTAGGCTCTTAAAAACCTTGCCTGCCCCTTAAGATTTGCAATTTCTTTTGCGGTAAACTGCTTATTGATGTCAATATTATTAATAAATATAGAAGCTTGACGGATGCCTTTATAGGCCACATTCCAAATTTCTTTGCTTTCGCCATTCAATCCATTTTCAGTGTATTGTCCGTTTTTCCATCTTTTGTACCCATCGCTTTCATCACCGTAATACATATCATCAGCAAAATTAAAGGGCATGTATTTCTTGCTGCTTACATCCTGCATAAAATTACTGCCCAGAAATGAGTAGGCCTGCGCCAACCATCTGTTTGCATAATCGGTATTGGTAAAAACCTCTTCTGTGGTTAACCGCTCATCAAAGAGGTAATCAGAGTCGAGAAATTTTTTACATCCGCCAGCAATTAAAATAATACCTGCGAAAGCTAAAACGATAACTATTTTTTTCATATTCTTCTTGCTTATAAATTAACTGATACCCCTAATGACATTGTTCTGCTAAGCGGGTAAACTTTCCCTGTTGAACTCCCAAGTTCCGGATCCCACAGTTTAAATTTGGTAAAGGTGAGCAGGTTGGTGCCGATAAAAAAGAAACGCACATTATTGAGGTGAGCCTTGTTTACCAGGGTTTTAGGCAGCGAATAGCCAATATCCAATGTTTTTAAACGCAGGTAAGAACCATCTCTTAGCCAAAAGGTAGATGCACGGTAGTTATTGGCATTTGGACCGTAGGTTAAACGGGGATAATCTGCATTGGGATCTTCATTTTCACCTAATTTCCAGCGGTTGCTATTGGCTACATCATTCAGGATATTTCCCCAATTCTGACCTAAGCTGAACATGTAAACCGACGATCCGTTAATAAAATAAGTAGACTTTCCTACACCCTGAAAATGCACATTGACATCAAGACCTTTCCAGCTCGCCGAGAGCCCAAATCCGTAGGTAAGATTTGGTCTGGTTGTTGCGCCAATAGCTACAATATCATTATCATCGATAATACCATCGCCGTTAATATCCTTGTATTTAATATCGCCCGGCATTACCTCACCAAAGGATTGTTTCGGGCTATTGCGGATATCATCATAATCTTTAAACAGACCTAGATCCATCAGCCCCCGGGCTTGATCTACCCGATGGCCTTCCTGTAGCTTGTAGGTGTAAATCGTATTTTCTTCATCTCTTTCCAGGATTTCATTTTTGCTATAGGTCACATTGCCGCGTAAGGTGAGATCTATATTGCTTACCTTTTGTTTATAAGTAAAACTGCCATCAAATCCGGCTGCTTTTACCTCGCCCACATTGGCAGAGGGATTATTTTCCAAACCTACATACCCGGGCAGAAAATTCCGGCTCATGTAAATTCCTTCACGGCGTTCGCGGAAATAATCAACCGATCCGCTAAACTTGTCGTGGAAAAGTGAATAATCGATTCCCAGATCTTGCTTGGTGGCAATTTCCCAGGTAACATTAGGAGAGGCTACTGAAGAATAACGGATACCTGTCCATGGATTTGAAGAATCAAAATCACCGAAATTGTACCCGCCTGCAGCCATTTGTTCCAAGGTATATAGATAAGGAAACCTGATATCGCCTAAGTTGTCGTTCCCTGTTTTTCCATATGAATAACGCACTTTAAACATATCTACCCATCCCAGTTTTTTCACTATGGGTTCCTCTCCGATATTCCATGCTCCGGAGATGGCAGGAAAAAATCCGAATCTATAGTCTTGGTGGAAATTTTCAGAACCCGTGTAACCGAAATTGAAATCAACATAATAGCGCGATTTCCAGTTGTAATTGGCCCGTCCGGCCAATCCCTGATTCCGGCGTGCAATTCCGTTTTTTAAATCCGAACCGATATTTTGTGTAAATACCTTCGATGCCTGACTGTACTTAACCATGGCCCCGAAATTGTGGTCGCCTATGTTATTGTTATAATGTGTTTCCCATTCAAAGAACTCACGTTTATCGCCGTCCGAACCAGAAGTTTGTGTCATTTTCTGTTCTTCTTTTATGCGTTTAAATACCAAATTGCCTTCGGTATCGCGGTAACGGTTGGCGCTCCACAGTTCAGGGAACTTGTAGCGTTTGATATAGTTATTGTTATAAGTATCATAACCAAAGCGGCCAACAAAGCGGAGACCTTTGGTAATGAAATCCAGACCCTGGTTCAGATTTAATGTGGTTTGGATGTTATTGCTCCAACTTTCGTTGTAACCGGTCATGGTGCCCTGTACCCAGGGATTAAAGCGGTCCATATCATTGTCTGGATTGGTATCGCCATCATCACTTGCAGGGATCTTCCCGTCTGAATATACCAGTGGAGAGGTAATTGCATTGTATCCCATCAGCGCCGTCCATATTGCATCACTGCCCACTCCAGGGTCATTTTGTTTCCGTAACGAACCCGAAACACCTACTGTAAGTAAGGTAGATTTGGTGATATCCATATCAACGCTTAAACGATAAGTATACTTGTTAAAACTGGCGTTGGTATTGTAGTCTTTCAATGCATCATCTACCTTATACATTCCCTGCTGATTCTGGTAGCTTCCCGATAAATAATAACGCGCAGTTTTTCCTCCTCCACTTAAATTGATCATACTGCGCTGGCTTTTTGCTGCATCACGCAACACCACATCCATCCAGTTTACATTGGGAAACAGGTCGGGATCTAAGCCCAGCCGCAGTATCTCGAGTTCTGGCCTCGAAAAAAGAGGCTCCTGATTTCTAACAATCTTTGCCTCATTCGCCATTGAGGCATACGCATAGCCATCCACAAATTCGGGTAGTTTGGTAAGTGTATTATAAAAGCCTTCTACTTTTGCATTAATATTTACTTTACCTTCCTTGCCACGTTTGGTTTTGATTAAAATTACACCATTTGCGCCTCTGCTCCCATAAATAGCCGTTGCCGAAGCATCTTTTAATACAGAAAAGGATTCCACATCTTCCACATTGATTTCGTTCATGTCACGTTCAAAACCGTCGATTAATACCAACGCTGCATTGCTGGCACCGAAAGTAGAAATACTGCGTACCCAAAATTCCGAAATGCTGCCCGGACGCCCTGAGGTTTGCATGGCCTGGATGCCCGGTACCACGCCCGCCAGTGCATCTGCCATCGATGTAGAAGGGTTAGATTTGAGCCGGTCTACATTTACAGTTGTAATGGCCCCTGTGATGGATATCTTTTTTTCTGCACCCGTACCGGTAATTACCACCTCGTTCAATACACTGGCATCTGATTCTTTCAGGCTAATATTTACTACGCGCTGCTCTTTTACTAATACTTCCTGTTTTTCGTAACCCATGTAAGTAAATACCAATGTCTGGTAAGGAGGCATTTTGATACTGAATTTCCCATCACCATCGGTAATTGCCCCCAGCCCGGGCAGGTTGGCAACAGATATGCTTACCCCTGGTATGGGCTGTTTGCCCATGTCGGTTACTGTTCCCTTTACGGTTACTTCCTGTGCGAAAACATTAAGAGAGACTCCAATCAGCACCATGCACGTTAGTAAAATTAATCTCATCATTATATATTTGGTCTTCATCAATTATTCTTCTTTAGCTATTTTTCGGATAAGCCAATTGCCGGTATCACCGATATAAAAACATTTTTTCACATCATCATAGGCAATGGCCTGCGGGTTATTGAAACGGGCTTCGGTACGTAAATCGCCATCGGCATAACCGCTTGTACCATTGTTCCCCCGTCCGGCGAATGTACTTACCCTTCCTTGTGGTGTTAAAATGCGAACTGCATGGTTGGCCTTGTCGCAGAAATAGAAATCGTACTGATCGCCTCCCGCTGTTTCATATTCCGGATTTTTAACAAATACCCCCTGTACCGGGCTGTTCAAACGTGCGTTAGTACCGATTCCGTCGGCATAACCTGCAGTACCTGCTGCACCACAGATGGTATATGGCGTTTTGAATGTTTTCTTGTCGTGATCATAATCGGTACGCATGATAAAATGTTTTTCAAATTCGACCAGATAGGCATAGTCTCCGGAGGGATGCATCACCATGTAAACGGCTACTGCGCTATAGGGATTGGAGAACACCAGTTTATCTTCTTTGGTATTGAAGTCATACCTGCGGATATCACCCGCTCTATACCGTGAGTAGTATAACTCTCCATTCTGTGGATGAACTATTGTACCATTTACACCCCGGGCATAAACCTCGATTGCTTTTTTCTGAATAAAATTAGATTCACGGGTGAACAGGTAATTGCCATTTTTGGTATCGCTGGAATGGTTGTGAGAAACAATCATATCCTGATTTCCGTCCATTCTCCAGTTTAATATCGATACCCTGTCGAGATCCGTTCTGAAGTAACTTACATATTGCTTCTCGAAATCAATCAGACGGCAACTGTTTACATCGGCGGAGAAATAGAGGTGGTTATAGTTTTTAGGATCGAAGGTGAGCCACAGTATGCCCTTAAATCCACCACAATCGTTAAAGGGGCCCTCCTTTTCCTCAAAATTACTCGGCACCTGATAGTATTTCCCCAAAAAGGTAGAAACGAGCAGTTTTCGGGTATAAGAAAGTGGTTCTTTTGAGATACCATGGGCCAATTCCTCATTATTGCCACCAAGAACACTAACTTTTATATCGCCAGCATAGGCCTTTTCAGGAATGATACAATAAATGGCATTATTTTTTACACCAACAACTTTGGCTGGCTTCCCTCCGATCATCACTTTTATTTTGGAAATATCGTTCCCGAAATTATCACCATATATCACCAGATTGTTTCCTACACTTCCGGCTTTAGGGTAAAAATCGCTGACGGTTACGGGCTTAGATGGATCGTAGCCAACTTCCTGCGACAACTCATCCTGTTTACAATGTGTTAAGGAAAGCGCAATCAACCCGAGCAGCATCCAACGGATTTGCCAACGCCTGGTTTTAACCTTTTTTTTAATTTTCATATACATATTGCTTTTATCCGGATTTTAGCCGGGTTACACTGGATTTTATTATTTCTTTCCTGAGCTGAACGCTAGCCAATAAATGGTTATGGTATTATTGCTTTATAATTTCGAAATAGCTGGATCGTAATACTGTTAAACTAACAACATGGACATATTTCCCTGGAATGGGCATAGCAATGTCCTTCGGCTTTACAACTGTAGTGCCGACCACGGATCAAAACAGAGCCGTTACTTATGCAGAAAATATTATTTTACCAAGCTGCAAACCCACAACATTGTGTAGGATATGCGTAACTCTCTTTGTTTTAGTTAATGGTGTTTTAGATAAGCTAAATCGGTAAATCGTTTTATGGTGAATAACAATAATTTTGATCCATTAATAACATCTGATTGGCAACATACTGCAATCTAAATGTTCCACTGCCTGCAACGCTATTAATACCACAACCGGCTGTTTTTAGCATTTGCTCACAGGATCAATACAGATTTGTTTTATTCTGGTACGAGGAATGTACCTGAACTGATAAGTATTTATTGAGCATAGCATAATTTTTTTTGTAATTTCCCTGATTATTGGTTTTAGATAAATTACTGATTATCAATCGTCTGAAACAAATAATTTGTATCTCATAAAAAGTATTAAAACTGCAAAAGCATGGTGTTGCTGATGGAAGAAATTTGCAGTAAGGTTTGTTATTTGGTTAATTGAAATCAAAGTAAAGGAATAGCAATATCATTATCTGTTCAATATTTTGTCGATTTGTCTCAACTTTAGAATAATCCCATTCGTAAAGCGCTCAGAAGACGATTTAATGCTAAAAGAAAATCCAGCACCTGTCTTTACATATTCCAAATTCGAGTCTTATACATTGGCTAAATTCTGATTATGAGAACAATATTGCGCAAAGCGGTTCTGTAGCCACTACGTGGCGACATTCCAACCAGGCATGACCCACTCAATGATGCTGATCATTGCAACTTCTCATTCCCAGAACATGCAATAGCCGTCATGCGGAGGCCTCCATGGGGACAGGAATTTTAAATAAAACCGATGATAGTTATTATCTTTAGCCAGGTATAACCGCCGTAATGTTATACCTTCGGATTTCCATTATAACCGCTCTTATATCGATCCAGATATAATGGTAATTCTTTTCGAAAGCACAGCCCTTAGACCTCATAAGATCTACCTGTTCAATATTTTGCTATTACTGCTAACAAGAATATAATTATAGGTTGTGTTCCTAAATTTTTGCCGTCAAAACCGTATCTTCGGCATGTTTTGATAGGACAATAGTACGCCTATAGATAAGCAAATGGTTATTCCACTGGTTATTCCACGTTAGAAACATAAGCACATGTCTGAAATAAATTATCCTGTACCATACAATGAATCCGAAAGGCTTTTAAGGTTGTCCGATCTCGATATTGATTACGGGAGCCTGTCTGAAAGTTTTAAAGACCTTACCCATCTGGCCGCGAAAGTAGCCGGTACAGAAATCTCATTGGTTAACCTCATCGACGCCTATACCCAGTGGACGGTAGGCAGACATGGCCTTGATTTACAGCAGATGACCCGGGAAGAGTCTGTGTGCCAATACACCATTACACAAAACGATCAGTTCGAGGTACCCGATCTTTCGGCAGATGACCGCTTCAATAAAAATTTCTATGTCGGTGCTCCGCTGTCCCTTCGCTATTATTTTGGTGTACCACTTAAGGATAACGACGGATTAAACATCGGTGCCCTTTGTGTGCTGGATACCGGATTGAAAACACTGAGCCCGGAAAAAATCGAGCTACTGAAAATCATTGCTGCAGAGATCATGAACAGGATAAAAACCTATCAAACCATGGAGTTGCTGCAAAATAATTTAAAAGATATTAAGGAGTCAACCAAAAAAGTTGCTCATGATATTCGCGGACCAATTGCAGGGATAATAGGTTTATCTGAAATTATTACTGAGGAAGGGAAAAGTGCCAATTTAGATCAGGTAATTGAGTTTATCAAATTAATTCATAGTGGAAGTAAATCAATTTTAGACCTTGCCGACGAAATACTTTCTGATAATGATGAAGTGAAAGCTCCAGGCGTCAATGAATTTGACCTCAGTAGTTTCCGCACCAAGCTTCAGGAGCTCTACGAACCGCAGGCAACCTACAAAAAGATCAATCTGAAAATCAATATTAACCCGGACAAAAAAAATATCGTCTTTTCGAAAAACAAGCTGCTGCAGATTAACGGGAACCTAATTTCTAATGCAGTAAAATTCACCCCCAGCGGTGGTACAATAACCGTAGACCTGGATGTGCTGGTGAAGCCGGAAACAAATATTTTACGTATCGTTGTTGCCGACAACGGAGTCGGAATCAGGGAAGACGAAATTGTACAAATCTTAACTGGAGGCATTGGCACAAAACAAGGCACCGGAGGTGAAAAAGGTTACGGATTTGGCTTATCGCTGGTAAAACACCTCATCGATAAATTGAAGGGTGAAATGTTCATCACCTCTGAAAAAGGACAGGGAACAGTCTTCCGCATTGAACTTCCTCAACGCCATTCGTAATTTTCTGTCTGCTAAAAATCTAGTTTTTGCTATGAAGCCCAAATTTTATTTATTGCTATTATCAGCCCTGGTATTCTCCAAATTCTCGCAAGCGCAGGAAGGCAGTGCAGACGAGTTGTTTACCCAGGCAAGAACTGCAGCCTTCGAATCAAAAGACTTTCCTAAGGCCATTGCACTCAGCAAAAAGGCCTTGGCTAAAAGTCCGGACTATCCAGATATCAGGATTTTTTTAGGCAGGGTTTACACCTGGAGCAAGCAACCTGATAGTGCCAGGCAAGCTTTCGCCCTGGTTTTAGCAAAACAGCCCGATAACAAAGATGCACATCTTGCTAATTCTACCCTCGAATTTTGGGAAGACAATAATGAAAAGGCCCTGCTCGACGTGAATAAAGGCCTTACTTTCCATCCTACAGACGATGAGCTCCTGCTGTTGAAAGCTAAAATACTCAACAGCTTAAAAAAATGGACTGAAGCGAATGCAACTATTGAAGAGGTGCTAAAACGATCACCCAACCTTACCGAGGCACGCACACTTGCCGCAAGAGTAAGGGAAAATTCTTCCAAAAACAAAATAGGGCTCAATTACGACTTTGTATACTTCGATAAACAATTCGATGACCCGTGGCACATAGTGAGTATAGACTATAGCAGGCAAACCAAATTGGGCTCTGTTACCGGAAGAATAAACTATGCGAATCGTTTTAACCGCAACGGCCTTCAGTTCGAGGTAGACGCATATCCCCGTATTTCAGACACCTTCCAGGCCTATATCAGTGGTGGGTACTCTGATGACGTAGGCGTGTTTCCTCACTACCGTGCAGGCTTTTCATTATATGCAAACCTACCGGCAAGCTTTGAAGCAGAAGCTGGATTTCGATATTTAACCTTTGGCGAATCAACCTGGAGCTATACCGCATCAGTAGGAAAATACTACAAAAGCTTTTGGTTTAATTTCCGGACTTTTTTAACCCCTTCCAACGATCAGGTCTCTCAATCGTTCGCCTTAACCACCAGGTACTATTTCGGTGGTGCCGATGATTATTTTAGCCTTCGCCTGGGCACTGGTTTATCACCAGATGACCCCCAAAATAATGTTTTAATTGGAAACACGGCTTACAAGCTGCGTTCAAACAACATAACGATCGGTTACCGGAAAGCGTTTAAATCGCTTAATATCCTCATCGTAAACCTCGGGTTGGAGAACCAGGAATACCGGCCTAACACCAAAGGCAATCAACTTGATCTTGGTATTGGCTACATAAGACGTTTCTAATGACAAGGAAGGTAAAGAAACTATGGATTGCACTGGCTGTTGCCGCCGGCATTCCATTAACGATGTGGCTCTGCTGGTATTTAAACCCAAAAACCAAAATGGTTGCTGCCATAATCGACAAAACAGTTCTTACGCCCGCCGGCCAGGAACATATTTCCTTCTTATGGATTCTAAATCATGAGAAACTAACGAAAACAGCAAGCACGTTTTATAAAATTGACCGCGATTATTTTGGTTTCTTCCCTTTAGAGGGAGAAAAATTCCGCCTGAAGGGACTGGAGCGGTTCAACAATGATCAGCTACAGCAATTAAGTGAGGATATTAACCTGGTTTATTTTACTGATACTTACGGCATTTATCGGAACGAATGGTATACCCAAAAGAATAATAACGAACGCTCCGGAATGGTTTATGGCGGGATGAGCAGCCAGGATATTGAGTTATTAAAGCAGATGAAGCAGAAAAAGAAACTCATTATCACAGAATTTAATAGCATAGGAAGCCCCACAAGCCAAGAAACCAGAAAGCAGTTTGAGGATATGTTCGCGATGCACTGGACCGGCTGGACAGGCCGCTTTTTCGAAAGTCTTGATACGACAAGAAATAAGGAACTGCCGCGGTGGCTCATTAATAATTATAAACGGGCAAATAACAACAACTGGCCATTTAAAAAGTCGGGCATTGCTTTGGTTAGCAATCAAGACAGGGTCATCATCCTGGAGGATGGCCGCGACTTAAAAAACCCGATGCCACACATTATCAGTGGTGAATACGGACAAAAAGTACTGGGCTTGCCCGAAGAGATTAAATATGCATTCTGGTTTGATGTCATTCAGCCGAACAGAGCGATTAATACCCAGGTTGCCAGCTTCAAGATGGATGTTAACCAAAAGGGGCAGGCGCTTTTGAAAGCAAATGGCCTAAGCGCTGTTTTTCCTGCCGTGTTGATGCACAAAGAAACCGATTATCGCTTCTATTACTTCTCCGGAGATTTCTGCGACAACCCAGTCAACCTATCTTCCTCTTATTTCAAAGGAATTGGCGCTTTCAAGTGGATATTCTACGATACCAGTAATCCAATGGAACGATCCAGCTTCTTTTGGAATTTTTACCGCCCGATGATGACCACCATCCTTGATCAGGAACGGGAGTACCATAACAAATAGCTATTTCTTCGTCGGCAGATATTTTAGAATTACCGATGGTGGCAGTACCCTTGCCTTTGTACCCAAACCTGCATTTTTTCGCTTAAAATTTTCGAAGGCATTTTTGATGCGTTCGTAACTCACCTCATCTCTTACTAACTCCTCTTGCATATTGTCACCTATTTGATAAAGCGATGTGCCGTTTAGGTGATACGCGCCGTGGATAAAATCGACCATCTCAGTTTTGGTCTGTATCAGTGGGTAACTGTGCACATTCCTGAATGAGCGGGCAGTATCAAGTCCTGATCCGAGCCAGCTTACAGCGCCAGGTAAGTCTATACCATAGCCTGACTGAAGATATGCCAGTAAACTTGGCGTCACATCAAAATGTGTAGATATGGATGCAAATTGCGCACTACGCTTTAACAGCGGCGAATAAATAATTAAAGGTACATGATAGCGGTCTATCTTGTTACTCATCGGAATTTCTGGCATCCGGTGATCTCCTGTAATTACAAAAATGGTGTTGGCATAGTCTTCTCTTTTCTTATAATTGTTAAAAAAGCTCCTCAAAGCATCGTCGGCATATAAAATAGTACCATACTGTTTTTTGTAATTACGATAATTGTCTTTCTTAGCTTCGTCGAATCCTAATTCCGTCATCCGCTGTTCAAACCTGGAATTGTATTTTTCCTGTTCGTTAATCAAAAAAGGATTGTGCGTGGTGACCGTTAAAATTACGTTCAGCTCTGCAGGTTTAGCAGCTTTTGAAGGCCTGTTTGCCAGGTAATATTTGTATAGCTCCTGATCTCCGTATCCCCAGGAAAACCCATTTTCTGCCGGCAGCTTGAGGTAGCCTGCCGAAAAGGACTTGAGGTCTCTGATTTCATCAACGCTGTTCTTTTGAAGAAATAGGTTCATATTATCGAAGGTTGCGTCTCCTCCATAATAGAACGAAGTTTTATAGCCATTGAATTTTAGTAAACTGAACAAAGAAAGATGATCTGGCATTTGCTGTCCCTGCTCAAGAAAACCATTTTTACCGAAAGGCAAAGATCCCATTAAAGACGGGAGCACTGCAAACGTGCGACCACCAGCACTTAAAAAATTTTTCCAGTAAAGGCCTTTATTGGCTAATGAATCGACAAAAGGAGTGAAATTTCCCAGATAGGCGCCTTCATTGGTAAACGCCCGGCCCAAGCCCTCAACGATAATGATCACCAGATTCGGTTTACTGTTCGTTTTGTTGAAAAAATGGTGTCAGAACATCACGATCATTCGCTTTCCTATAAAAAGGGTATTCCGATCCGCCAAGGTAACTGAAAGTAGTGGGCGCAATACTGCCGTCGCCATAATCACCAATGTAGGCATCAGCATAAATATCCACATCCTCATCCCCGGGATAAAAATGAATATACGAACTGCTAAAAAAGTAATCGGCCTTGTTCAGCGCGAGGTTATTGACAAAAAGGTTTTCAAAGTTTTTTTGGAAAAGATGCCCCTCGCCATTGGTCATAAAATAAAAAACAGACAGCATAGGTAAGGACCAGGCCAGCCATAACGGAACCTTGATACGGTTAGGCAATCGCTTAAGTGCAACTACCAAGAGCACAATCACGCATAAAAAACTTAGAATTAACGGCAGGCTTACCGTACCGGATGCGCCAACAGTTTGCTTGATATCGGCGAAAGAATAACCATAAAAATCTGCGCCCAAGGGTACCAGGGCCGTAGCGAAATACTGGCAGAGAA
This sequence comes from Pedobacter sp. W3I1, assembly GCF_030816015.1. Lineage (NCBI taxonomy): Bacteria > Pseudomonadati > Bacteroidota > Sphingobacteriia > Sphingobacteriales > Sphingobacteriaceae > Pedobacter > Pedobacter sp. W3I1. The sequence goes on along the minus strand of NZ_JAUSXN010000001.1, from coordinate 2,672,991 downwards.
CCAGTTGAATGAAGATGATAATGGCAACGAATACTTTAAAGCTAACTTTAGCCAGTATAGGATGCACAAAAAACAGCGGAACAAATAAAATAAATTCAAAAATCAGCCATTTAAGCCAAAAGCTCAGATCTGCCAGCCATGACCACAGCATAAAACTAAACAGCTTAGCCGGGAATTGGTGGATTAATCCATTAGTCAGAACTTCTACAACTCTGATCACAATTAAAGCACTAAGCCAAACGAGGGCGATTTGCAGAAAAACTATGGTTGCTGATTTAAAACGACTGATCATGGTTAAACTTTTTCTTTTGTAAATCCCTTCCTGGTCATTTCTCCCCAGGAATTCTTCTTCCTCAGTAGATCGATATTACCCTTTATAGCCGACCATACCACAAATGGATGGAAGATCAATGGCTCCAGAAAAGCGGTAAGAATTAAAAGCAGGAGATTTCTGTTCGTTTTGTATTGGTTATAAGTGAGCACCTCCATCAATATTGCAAAAACTGAATATAAAAATCCGAAGCTGAATATAAAAAGTAATAAGCCCAGAAAGAAAGACCATTGGACCAATCCGAAGCTGGCAAGGACAATAAAGGCGATAAATCCGAAAAACTCCACTAAAGGGGCCAAAAATTCAAAGAAAAACCAATATGGATAACTAATCATACCCAAAAGGCCGTATTTGGGATTAAAAAATATGACTTTATGCATCTGTAGGGTTTCTATTGTGCCCCGGGTCCAGCGATTTCGCTGTCGCCCCAGTATTTTAAACGTCGATGGCGCCTCTGTCCAGCACAGCGGATCGGGGATAAAGCTCACTTTGTGCGCAATCCCCTTTTCTTCCATGTACCGTCTCATTCTTACTACCAACTCCATATCCTCACCTACTGTTTTGTGATTATATCCTCCGCACCTGATCACGATCTCTTTATCGAATGCGCCGAAAGCGCCTGATATGAGCAGCAAACCGTTTAAGCGACTCCAGGCCATCCGACCCAGCAAAAAGGCCCGAATATATTCCAGCGTTTGAACACGTGGCAGGAACTGCCTGGGAAGCTTAACTTTGAGCAAACGCCCATTTTCCACAATACAGCTGTTGGCAATACGAATTACCCCTCCCGTTGCAATCACCCGCTCTTTCGTGTTTTCTAAAAATGGCTTGGCCAGTTTCAGAATAGCATCCTGCTCTAAGATACAATCAACATCGATGCAAACAATATAATCGTTGCTTGAAACGTTTACACCAACGTTTAAAGCGTCTGCCTTTCCGCCATTTTGCTTGTCAACAACGATTAACTTTCTGTAAACAGCTTTTCTGCTTCTATAAACGCCTCTAACTTCCTTGGTTTCAATCTGGCCGTTAATAAAAAAGTCAGCCTTATAAAGATCATAAACTTCAATCAGCTTTGATAATGAATCATCTTTACTCCCATCGTTAATGATAATTACTTCAAGGTTAGTGTAATTGATGGATAATAAAGATCGCACATTCTCGATAATGTTTGCCCCCTCATTATACGCTGGCGCTAAAATACTGATACTTGGCGCCTCCCTGGAACCAGCCAGCACGCCATAATCTGTAAAACTATTTTTACGCAGGTAATTGCGGATCTCCCCCATCGAAAACGCCGCAATAAATATGTAGCAGGACAGAAGTAACAGTGAATAGGCTAATAGCCCATAAGTAAAAAAATCTGTTAAAAACGATTGCCAGCTCACCATTTAATCTCGCTTTTTAGTTGAGGAATCATGTCTCTTAAGGGGTAAGTTTTCGATCTGGGATCGTTAATCAGGTATTCCAGGCCAGTAGCACTACCGTTGACAAGCGCGCGCGCAACCGCAAATTTCATTTCGTGCTTCTCGGCTCCCAGGTAACCTAGCAGCGTTGAAACATTTTGCACCCCGCCAATCACTGCGATCGCATTCAGGATAGCGATCTGATTTTTGTAGGTTTCTGCATCGAACCTGCTCAGCAGTTCTTCTGATGTACTTTCAGTATATATTTCGGTTAATGTTGAAATCGCCTGTTTCCGCACACTGACATCGCCATGATCGAGGCAACTTACAGTGTTCTCATAAAGCTCATATCGATGATAATTCCGGACTAATTTAAGGGCAAAAATGACAACACTCGGATTGCCGGAGGTTAGCCATTTGTCAATTCCCGTCAACTCGGCCTGTGGTACTGTAGACAATTCTTTTAAAAGCCTGATCTGCTGCCACTCCGTCATCTGGTACGAGATGATATCAAGGAAACGAAGTCCTTCGAACCCAAAAAGATTCAGTACGGCAATCTGTGCCTCAATCCGAACCAGGTCATTTTTATTATTGGTATAACGGTATATCCTGGTGAGATGCTCTTTAAGGCCCATCGTTCCAATCTGCTGAATAGCATAAGCCAGCACATGCCATTTTCGGCTTTCCAGTAATCGGAGTGCCTTTTTATCCAAACCAAGCTGAATGTATAAATGACGCAGGTTTTCACCATACCGCCCTGACATGTTACGCTTCGCTGCAATAATTTTTTTCACAAATTGCTTACAAAATCTCTTGTTCTCCAGGTTGGCTTTTAACCGTCGGGTTACGGGAATTAAAGCCAGTTGCCCCGCATTGTCCTCATGAAAGAATATAGTTTTACGAAGTAGCAGATCTATCATCCTGTCCCACTTAACATATTCCCTTCTCCAGGTTTTTCTGACAAATAAATAAAAAGAAAGAAATGTGATCAGGCAGATCGCCAGCGCGAAGAAAAATGATAGCAGTACTTCAAAAAAAATCATCTCCTATTAACTACTGCAAACCGCTTTATCCGCACAGAAAGTTCGTTAGGACTAAAGGGCTTCGTTAAATAGTCGTCCGCACCTAAACGAAAAGCTTCAAGTACGATATCCTCCTGTCCCATTCCAGAAAGGATGATAATGGGTGTTTGGCGATTTTCTCTCACCGCAGCTACAATTTCCAGGCCCGAAAGGTAAGGCATCATCACATCGGAAATAATCAGGTCAGGTTGATATTGATCTATTTTCTGCAACGCATCTCGTCCGTCACGCGCCAGGATAACCTCATGGCCGTCTTTTTTTAAACGAAATTCGACTGTCCTGAGCATTAACTCATCGTCTTCAGCAATTAATACCCTCATATTAAAGTTATTTGGATGACTCTTTGTAAAGTTAATACATTTCAATGGACAATACGAATGCAATCAGTAATAGTGATCAAAGAAATACGCAATATGCAAACACTGGATAAATAGTACCGAATTGAGCACTTAAAAGTAGAAAGTGCTTGCAAACCACTTTTCGTAGAGCAGGAGAAAGTCCGTAATTTTAGAAAATGGAGCCCAGGAATTTTTAGCGGACAACTACAAGTTTTGAACTACAACTAAACGGTGTAAAGTTGATCCAGTTTCAAAATAACAAGTATTTTGAACAGTTCGATTTATTATCTGATTTTAAACTGAATCATGGAGCGTCGTTTGTACAGAATCTTAGCGTCAACCAAGAATGCAGCGGTTTGAACCCGACAATCCTGAGCTTTCTAGGCGCATCCCGGATCGGGACCTATGCAGCTACTTAGTGTCAGCCTCAATACGCCGAGGCATGCGAGAATATCCTTTTGCTAACAGAAGCTTAAATTTATATCATCCACTGGCTCAGCCCTGCTTATCAGCTGTTCTGGTGATTCCATGCTTGGGAATATACCCGAAGGATATCTTAACCGGCATACCTCTCCAGTACAGGAATTGTGGAAGCAATAGTTTCCCTTAATTCCGCCACAGCCTGCAAGAAAGCAGCAAAATTGGAACAAGGTATGACCTGTAGTTTCGCACTGATCATCACCAGCTTCTCTAGCCCGGCAGTACTTGACATTCCATTGAGCTTATGTGCCAACGAAATCACCATCTCGTAATCAGCAGGCCGGATTTCCCTATCAAGCTCTCCGAGGGCAGCATGTAGCTGATTTATGGCAATACCAATAATCTCGTGCAGCTTTACGCTATCGTCGTCAAAATATAACCTTAGTCTGTTGATATCAAAATGGGGGCGGTCTATCGCTTCATCCGAAAAAGGTTTTTCCGTCCTGAACAACCATTTATCAATTATTGCCGCTATATTTTCTTCCAAAACCGGTTTGGTAATAAAATCATCCATACCAGCCTCAATACTTTTCTCCCTTTCGCCCATCACGTTTGCCGCTGTCAGGGCAATAATGGGAACCTTTGTGCCCTCCTCCCGCGACCTTATTTTTCTGGCACATTCATATCCGTTCATTTCAGGCATTTGTATATCCATAAAAACAAGGTCAAAAACTTCGTCCTGAAAAACGGCGGCTCCCAAAGCTCCGTTTTCCGCTTCTACTATAAGACATTTTGGGTTTATTTTTTCCAGCAGGGTACGGGTAAGAAACCGATTTACCTCGTTATCCTCAATAATTAAGAATCTGTATGCCGGGCTTTGCCCAGTGTGAACAGAGGTGGAATGCTGACGGATCTGATCGAATGTCTCGCGTGTCCTTATCCTGGTTAGGGCGAGGTAAAGATCGGTCATTTTGATCGGTTTTAGCAATTTGTTACCAATACGGAGATCATTGCAGGCTTTGATAATCGTTCCGTCATCCGATGAACTGTGCAGTAGGATCAATGGAATTTCCCCGAACTCGGATGGAAAATTTTCCCTGATCTTAGCTGCAGTTTCCAATCCGTCCATGTATTGCATGTGGTAGTCGAGTAAAACGGCATCATAGGCCTGTCCCTCTGCCAGCAGATGAAGTGCTTCAAAACCATTTCTTGCATGATCGGAAGAAATGTTTTTAAGCGCAAGCATTTCGGCCAATATCTGCCTGTTATTGTCATTATCATCGACTATCAGAACTTTTTTGATGCTTTCCATTCCTATCCATTCAACCTGGTCTCCCTGTTCGCACTGCATGGTTACATCAAAGTAAAAGGTACTTCCTTTGCCTGGCTCGCTCTCCAGTCGAAGCTGGCTATCCATCATATTTAACAGCTTATTGGAGATGGCCAACCCTAACCCAGTACCGCCGTATTTCTTTGTTGTTGAGGAATCTTCCTGTGAAAATGCCTCAAAAATTTTCATCTGCTTGGTTTTCGCAATCCCGATCCCGGTATCTCTTACAGAGAACCTCAGCAGATGATTATTCTCCTTAATCTGCAAGGATTCGATTTTAAGCTCGATCTCCCCTTCTGCCGTAAATTTTGCCGCGTTTCCCAGCAGATTGATCAGCACCTGTTTAAGCCGCAGAGCATCTGCCCATATAAACCTTGGCAGGCCCGGTTGAAGATTTAGCAGCATCTCCAGGTTCTTAGTGTGAATCTGGTAATTGGTGATATCGCTGGCCTGCCATGCAATTTCATACAGATCGCACCTATAGATATCAAGTTCAAACTTACCGGCCTCGATTTTCGAGAAATCAAGGATATCGTTGATAATTCCCAACAGGGCGTTGGCCGACTGATGGACAATTTTAAGGTACTGGTGTTGGGTATCATCCAACTGCGTTTTCAATACCAGATCGGTAAAGCCGATTACGCCGTTAAGAGGGGTTCTGATCTCATGGCTCATATTCGCCAGGAACTCAGATTTTGCATAGTTAGCAAAATCTGCACGCAACCTTGCCGCTGTGAGCTCCTGACGGTGCTCGACGCTTGCAGAAATATCGTGCGTAAAAATCATCATTCCGCCAATAGATTGATCAGAAGTGTACCATGGGGACATTTCCCAAGCAATATGGTGTGATTCTTTATTTTTTGGGTCGATATAAACATCCTCTTCTTTTTTAATTGTGAGGCCACTAAGCACCTGTTTATGCACCGCCTTCCGCTCTTTTGAAAGGTTTGGAAACAGTTTATAATAGGACATTCCCTTGATACTACCTTCGATCTGGGTATAGGCCTTTACCCATGTTCTGCTCGCGATCAAGAACCGCATATTGGTATCAACCATGGCCACTGATGCCGGAGCATTTTCGATGAAGGCAATCAGTAGCGCCTTTTCAAGGGCGAGTTCACGCTGAATCGCCTCTTTTTGGGTAACGTCTACAGATATACCCAAGTAGCCAATCGTACTGCCACTGCTCCCTTTTATAGCAGTGATGGACAGTGATACCCTCACCCGTTTGGAAGCTTTTGTAATGAAGGTGAAGACCCTCTCCCTTTCTGAACTGTCTGCACACTGCGCATAAAAACCAAATCCGGCAACTTCAATGCCCGCTGAGGAGCTGAAATCGGCACAGATTTCAGAAACCTCCTTTTGGTCATGGAACATGATGGGTGTTTGTTTTCCGACCATTTCTTCTGCTGTATATCCGAGCAGGCGCTCAGACCCTTTGTTAAATACCGTGATTGTCCCATCCAGATCAGTTGCAATGATGCTTACCCCTGTGGCCGCCGAGAGCACTTCATCCAGGAGCTTTTTGGATTCCAGGACTTCAATCTGGGCACGTTTTTGCACGTCTATATCCTGAATTGTGCCATATACCCTTATAGGCATCTGATTTGACATTTGAGCCTTGCCTATTGCCCTTACCCAGATTTCCCGGCCCTTGAAATCAGTGATCTGAAGCTCCTCATCCCATTCCTGTCCGGTACGCATACAATCATTAATAGCTTTTAAAATTATATTCCTATCGGCTCCGGGCCTATAAAAAGCTACTGCATTGTCAATAGTCGGGATGAATCCATCGGGAACACCGTGGATTTCGCGTGTTATTTTAGACCAATGGAGTTTTTGGTCCTTGAGGTTCAGTTCCCATCCACCTATCTTTGACATACCGCTGGTCTCCTCAAGTAGATCCCTCGTATGAATCAAGTCCATCTCCAGTTTTTTCTGGTCAGTAATATCCACCGCATTCCCCACCACATAAGCCTCGCTCTGAAGGTCTTTTTGCAAAGTATTTGAGTACAGCCATAACCGTTCCTCGCCTGATTTACGCTTAATAATCATGTGCCCCGTTGAATGGCCCTTTTCAACTATATCGGCCAAATAGTGCCTCAAATTTGCATGCCTTTCCCGGGGAATGAGGTCGAAAAGACTTTTACCAACAATTTCCGTCCTACGGTAACCCAGCGATCTTGCCCCTGAGGGGTTTAAAGAAATTAACTTTCCCTTAAGATCATGTGTGCACATTAGACCCTGGGAGCTTTCAAAAAACGCCTTCGACTTTTGCTCGCTAACCTTTAAGGCCTGGTTCTTTTCTATATCGGCGGTTACATCCCTGCCTATTGCGAACACATCACCGCCCTCTTCCTCAAATGTGGCCGTCCATTCAATCATTCTGTACCCACCACCCTTTATCGCTATCTGATGCGTAGGGTCTCCCTGCTGTTCACGGTTTTTAAGCGTCTGCCAAATCTTCCTGGCTTCCTTAAGTCCATCGGCAGGTACAATATCCAAAAGCGTTCTCAACATTAATTCCTGCTCCGTCCAGCCAAATTTGGTAGCAAAACTTGGGTTCATCCGTTTAAATTTCAAGTCCTTATCCAGGATACAGATCAGGTCATCAGAATGTTCAAAGAGCAGGCTGATATTCCTGTTTTCCGCTTTTTTAATCCTTCCATGAATGAGGAATTCGATGTCTCCGATAAGCAGTAAAAGCAGTCTCTTCTGTGACGCTGTGATTTCCTTTGCCATGGTATCCATCACTGATAACGACCCTAGAACGGTCCCGTTAGCATCTTTAAGGGGATAGCCTGCATAGAACCTGATCTTTATCTCATCACCTACCTCCGGATGTTCATTAAAACGCCTGTCGGAAAGAATATCCGCTACGATAAAGGTTTCATGGCTATTTAAGGGATATGCGCATAATGGCAGGATAGCCGGTAGTTGACTAGCGCTGAGCCCTATAATCGCCTTATGCTGAATTTCGGCACCATCTGAAAAGGAAATCACTGAAATCCTGCTATCGCAGATTAGTGAGGCCATTTCATTAACCCGATCAAAATCACTTTCATGCCCATTGCCTATAATTTCATGGAAATAGGACCTCCTTATACCTGTTGTTAGATCTTCTTGCATTTACAATGTATTTATTCAACAACCGCAAAGTAAATGGATAAAAGTTACCAGGTTAGCAGTTCGTTTCACCAGTGCATCAGTAATTAATGGTAATCTTTCCAGCCATACAAACCCATGGGTTAGTTTTAAATATCGGGAAAAAATTGCAGCTATATCGAAATTGATCTTCTTTTTTTCCGGAAAGGTACTTTTTTTGACCCGGACAGGTTACCTCAGGCGTATGCATTATGTTTTTTTGCCCGGGAGGCATTACGTTTTCTTTCTCAAAGAGAGCTGGTATGGTATGAGTAGCTGAAAATGAAATATCTGTAGTACGAAAAAATCATTAAATGTCACAAAACCTGACAGACGATTTTTCAAGCGGTTCCTGCGGTTCACTATTAAGCCATTTATTGACCGCGGCCATGAGTTTGTCTGCTTTTTTCTGGCCTGAATTCCGGTCTTAAATTGAATTACAGGATTAAATGAATCTACCGCCAAGGTAAAAGCTGCCACTATCCCCGGGCGTCACACCAAGATGGCTTGCCCTTTTAATCCTTTTCGCAATGTTGCCTCAGCTGTTTGGGACCCTGGGGCCATATATAGGCCGTAGTCTGCTTTTTCCACCCCAGGCTCTTATAAAAGCGATCGGCTCCCGGGGCAGCACTAAGGTTAACGAAATGATAATTTTCTAACTGGCTGTTCAGCGCCATAACCAGGTATCTGCCCAGTCCCCGGCCCTGATGGGCTGGGTCTACCACCACATCGGCCAGCATGGCATAATACCTTCCGTCACCTATAACCCTGCCGAAAGCGATGATCATTTCCCCATCATAGATAAAAAGTGTGGAAGTACTCATCTTAAAAGCTTTTTCTATCTCTTCGGCCAGGCGGTGTTTCCAATTAATTTCCTGAAAGAGTTGGAGTACACGTTGCCAGTCGATGCTGGTTAAATCCGGGTTTAACTGATAATGGTATGCAGAGTGTTTTTCTGGTAATGTCATTTTTATATGTCGAATACGGTAGAGGGATAAAACGAACTATTATGATGGCGCTTAAAAAACGGGCTGTAAAAGTAAGGGTAAATTTATGGATCAAGGCTTTAACAACCGGCAGCTAACGGCATAACGCAACAACGGGATAACGCTTTGGAATGGCCGCTTTTCGGTCATTACGTGCTAAAGCAACCATTATCCCGGTAATAAATGTAGCCAGGATCAGGCAGATCAACAGCCACTCAAAAGAATCCAATTTTCTCATCACCATTAATAACCATCCTTAACCGGCTAAAGTTTTTAAAAAACAGGTTTATGCTGATCGGTTTGATGGAATACCAAAACGAGATCATTCCCTGGAGATGATCAGCTTTCGAAGTTCAAGCCCTGCATTGCGCAGGGCCGCTCTAAATGCCTCATCGTTTTCGAAAGTTATTTCATTCAACGTAAGCCGCTCATAACATACCTCAAAATTATCGACCTCAAAGGGCCATGGTTTAACGATAAGCTGTTGCCCCCGCTGAAAAAACCGGAAAGATGTGCCGCCCGGTCCTTTGCCGATTTCGAGAAGGCGCTCTTCGGGCGGAATCTGGTCCTGGCAGATGAGCAGTGAAAAAGCGTCACAGAATTCGAGCAAAGCATAAGCGCGGTCTACCTCGCCGGTGCTGCTCTGAGCTTCCCTGGCCCACCTCTTCTCAAGCTTTTTAAGCCCGGTAAGGTAAGCCTTGGCCGAGGCTTCAGCACCATGGGTAAAAGAAATATGTCTTGCAAACAGCAGTGCGATAAAACGGCTCTTACTGATGGCATTATCCATCATTTCCCTGCAGGCCGATTCATCAAAACCGGTCATTTTGAAATCAAGGGGTCCGCCGCTATCTGATAACAGCGGACCACGGACAAACTCGTTAAAAACATCGTCGTGCTCCGTAGTAGCCGTGAGGGTTTCTACCCACCGCCGGGGCTGATCGGAGATTTTCCATCTCGCACAGATCTGCCCGGCCAAAAGGCCATGAGCCCTTTGGGTGATGATTTCCCATCCGCTGTTGCAATAATTAACAATCAAAATCTTTCCTCCCTGTAAACTTAACGCCTGCCCTTTTCGGCCCCGGCTTTTCGGTATCTGTTTCCATCAATCCCGGCTTAGGTTAAACTGCTGCACGCATTGCCGCCCGCCTCGACATTATTTTTTCGATCAGGCCGTGCAAACGGCTCCGGTAGTCGCTGCCCAACCACTTTATATAGTTTTTGGTTACTGCACCCATGCATTTGCCGTATTGTTTTATCCTCCAGTCGATTTCTTTATCGAGTTCCTGTGCCAATTCAAATGCCTTGCTCACCGTTTCAGCATTGTCAGTGCACATCATTGCATGTTGCCTGATGGAATCGCGGAGCACGGTTTTTGCTTTTTCCCCTTTCTCCATTGCGGTTTGATAGGCCGCGAGCACATCAAATGCTATCCCCGTGCTGTTGGGAAACCTGTTCCTCATTTCGGCAGGCATCTGATGGATATCGTCGCTTGCCTTTGCCAGGATCTGGTGATAGATTTCGGGGCTTTCAAATACATGCTGCCAGTCTACCGGTGCATCCCATTCCCCAAACCTTTCTACATTATTGCCAAGGTCGATAATATTGAAAGTCTTTTTACCGGGCAAACGCCTTGCTCCCCTGCCGATCATCTGGTGATAAAGGGTAAGTGAGGTAGTAGCACGGTTCAGGATAACCGATTGCACAGACGGTTCATCAAAACCAGTAGTTAATATGGATACTGATGTTAATATCGCTCCCTTTGTTTTTTTAAACCATTTTAATATTTCAACCCGTTCTGCATTTTCTGTCTGGTTATCCAGGTGGCGTATGGGATAACCGGCCTGCTGAAAAACTTCCAATACCTTTCGTGAGGTAAAAATGCCGTTATTGAAAATCAATGTCTTTTTCCCAAGAGCATGTTCCCTGTAGGCATGGAGCAGAAGATCGAGCATTACTTTGGATGAATATAGCTCATCGGAGCTGCTTACCGTAAAATCACCGTGCATGCCCCTGTTCAGCGTATTGAGTTCTACCTCATAGCCAAAACTCTTTGGCTTTGCCAAAAAACCCTGTTCGATCAGGGAACTTATCTGCTCTCCAAGCACCAGCTCACTGTAAAAGCTTTTCATCGGAAGCGCTGCATCTGCCGAAAAAGGTGTGGCCGTTACCCCGATTATCCTGGCGCCTGGAAATTTTTTAAGCAGTTTGTGGAAGGAATTGTGATGGGCCTCATCTACAATCACAAGGCCTACCCCTCCGGTATCGATTAAACCATCATCGATCCTGTGTTTAAGGGTTTCAACCATGGCCACATAACAGTAATAATAATCTTTTTTGGCTATCCGTTTAACTGTGCTGTCTACTACTTTATTAAAAACGCCTGTGTTTTTCAATGCCAGCGAAGTCTGTTTGCATAACTCCTGCCGGTGGGTCAGCACAATTACCTTCTTTCGGTATTCCTTTATAAAACGATCGGCAATTTCGGAAAAGATAACTGTTTTGCCGCCACCTGTAGGCAGCTGGTAGAGCAAGCGCAGCTGATCAGCCCCGGTCTGCATTTTTTCAAACAGGGTTTCGATCGCATGCTGCTGATAGGGATATAATTTTTTTGCCGGGCTATGCGCAGCCGTGGGAGATAAAATCTGCATGGTGTTAAAACCATGGAAGCTGGCTGAAAGTTTTAAGACAGGAAGGGATTTACCGGAAGATAAAAACAAAGACGGCAGGTTTGAAAACCAGATCACCGTTTGATCAGATTTCAAAGGGGTACACGGCATTACGATAAAAAACAACCGGAAGTTTCAATTTCTGTAGCCCAGCTAAAATATAAAACAATTTCAGGCATTTACCGATTATTATCCTAATAAGTTGGTTAGGTTATGGCAAAAAGAATATACGTCCTCGAAGATGATCAGGACATCAGGGATATTATACAAATGATCCTTACTGAGGAAAAATATGAAGTGATAAGCTTTTCGAGTATTCGTGAATTCATGTCAAAGGACAAACATGATCAGGCAGACCTGTTCCTTCTTGATATCAGTTTACCCGATGGTAACGGAATCAATGTATGTGAAATGCTTAAAAAAGATGATAACACTGAAAAAATACCTGTGCTCATGATGAGCGCACACTCGAGTCAGTACGAGGTAGAAAATTCGTGCGGCGCACAGGGTTTTATTGCTAAACCCTTTGATATATATAAGCTGATAGAACAGGTTGGCCACAGCATCCGCTACAGTTAACAAAAACAGGCTTGCCAGCTCTGGAGTAAAAATATCCTAAAGGATGGAAGGTAATTGGGTGTGGCTGAACAAAATGTTCACCGGCTATTCTTCTGACAAGGGAATCGTAAACCAGAAACTGGCACCCTTTCCAGGCGAACTGTCTACACCGATTGTTCCATCGTGCTTTCTGATTATTTCTGCCGAGATGTAGAGGCCGAGGCCCAAACCTGATACCTGTGCACCATTACTGTCTACACGGTAGTACCTGTCAAATAAATGTTCCTGCTTATCTTTTGAGATACCTGGTCCATCGTCAATCACCGCAACTTTGATAGATTTGCTTAGCTGCCGGACACTGATTTTGATGATTTTTGACTGGGGAGCATATTTTACCGCATTATTGATAAAATTTGTAATAACCTGCGATATCCTGTCTTGGTCGCCAAACAATGTGAGTGACACGTCACCTTCAAATGTTACTCGATGCAAATCTTCATTGAGGTGGTTACAGCAGTCTTTTAGGATTTCAGATATATAAAAACTCTTCTTGTTCAAATGCAGCTGTCCCTGCGACATCTGGCTTGCATTTAGCAGATCAGAAATAAGTGTGTTCACTTTTCCTGCATTTCTGATAGCCTGATCAATGAGGCTGATTATCTTCTTCGACTGGATTTCAGACTTCAGCCGGTCCAGTAACTGAAGTGATGCCTTTAAACTCGTAACCGGGGTTTTCAGCTCATGGCTGGCTATGCTGATGAAATCATCTTTTTTCTGCAGGGCCTTAACATGGTCGTCTATATTGAAGCATGAACCGAACCATTTGGTAAGTTTACCATATTCATCTTGATGTGGTGCGCCTTTGATCAAATGCCATTTATGTATACCTTGTTCACCTTCCAGCCTCAATGTGATATTCAATTCCCTGCCAGTACCAAAGCACGCGCGCCATTCAGTCATAAACAATTTCCGTTCTTCAGGATGAATTCTGAGCAAAAGACGGCGGGAATGGACAATCCGGTGATCAATATTAAAATACTGAAAAAACCGCTCATTGACATAGTCGATATGCCCATAGGTATCGGCCGTCCAGATGATTTCGGGAATGAGATCGGCCAGGAAAGCAAACCTTTTTCTTTCCAGGTCTGCCTGTTTCTTGGCAATAACAAGTTCCTTTTCAAATTTTTTACGGTCGGTGATTTCATACAGTGCCGCGTTTATCGCAGCGATCTTATTATTACCATCCCTGATCGTAGTGGCGCTCAACAGAACAGGAAGGATTTCACCTTCTTTTCCCATCAGCTCATAACTAAGCTCCTTCACCTTTCCGTGAACATTGATCATAGGCCGGAAAAACATTTCAAAATGCATATTGCCTCCTTTTGAAATAAGATCGGAAAACTTTTTTTTGAAAAGAAGATCGTCCTCCTGTTCTCCCAGCCATTCCAGTAGCGTATGGTTGACCTTAATGATCGTCCCATCCGGGATAAACGATACATAACCACAGGGGGCATACTGATAAAGTGCCTCTATGTCGATCAGCGACCCAATATTTTCCCTGTTATATACTGTCGGCAATGTTCGATTGGTTAATTAATTGTTCAGATAAGCTTTAATAGCTGTAATGGTTTCCTCTGGTTCGCTGATATGGGGGCAATGCCCGGTAGCCTTCATTATAACAAGCTGATTGCCCTTAAGGTTTGCGTGAATGTAATCGCCAACCTCCAGCGGTGCAATGATATCATCTGAGCATTGTAAGGTCAGGCTTTCAATATTTACGTCTTTCAGATCATGTCGGTTATCGGAAAAGAAAGTAACCTTTGCAAATTCCCGGGCTATGTCGGGATCGGTAGAACAGAAACTGCTGGTCAGAAATTCACCGAGTTCCGGTCTGTCAGCATTCCCCATAATCGCAGGGGCCAGTGCGCTGGACCAGCCCAGATAATTGTTGTCCATAAACTCGAAGAGTGCTTCCAGGTCCGGCCTTTCAAATCCGCCTTTATAACCCTCATCGTTTAGATAACGGGGTGAAGGGCCTATAAAAATAAGTTTTTTAAAAAGTGCAGGATTAATCTTTGCCGCCAGAAGACCGATCATAGCACTTACGGAATGGCCGATAAAAATGGCGTCCTGAATGTCGAGCTCAGTGCAGACTTCCAAAATATCTTGTGCATATCCATTAAGCGTACCATATCTCACCGGGTCATATTGGCTCAGATCGGATTTACCGGAGCCGACATAATCAAACAGGACAAGTTTATACTCATCAGTAAAGGCATCAATAATGAACTTCCAGGAGTTTTGATCACAGCCGAAACCGTGGGCAAACACAATTACCTTTTGGCCGTTCCCGATGATATTTACGTTATTTCTTTTTATTGGGGACTTCATAATGGTAGATATGATTAAGCTGTTAAAGGTATCAAATTAAACCACTTGCCCGGCCGGGCTTTGGGTATTTCTGCACTTTTGTGCAAATTTTGCGATCTTTCAACATTCATTTTGTTAATGATAAATTATTTTAAACCAGACTGTAAAGGATATTTTCACCACTATAGCCAGGTTGCGAAGGTAGTAACTCTTATAGGAGCGGAATGTGATCATGTGCAATGGATGATCCCGTCAGCGCTTTGCTTTGACCGCGATTCAAATAACCGGAAGTATGCTAAGCAGGGTCAATGGTGTCTTGATTTCGTGGCTTAACATGCCCATAAATCGTTCTTAGGTATTCTCCATCTTTTGTCCATATTCTCCATAACTACACCCGTGAATGCACGTTTACCCATAAGTCGGTTTTTGTACTATCAGAACCTGAAAGTAGTCGTTTTGTTTGAAATTACCATTTCTAAATCAAAATGAAAAGTTGATCCTTCGTCTTCCTGACTGTAAACCTGAATTTGGCTGTTGTGCTGACGCAGGATTTCAGCTACCAGGTAAAGTCCAATACCGAACCCCCCTATGGTTTTCACTTTATCATTAGTTACCCTGTAGAAACGTTCAAACAGTCTTTTTTGATCTGTTTTACTGATACCCAGGCCTTCGTCACTTACGTAGATATTTACTTTTCCCGGCTGCTTTCTACAGCCAATAGTGATCGTACCACCCATAGGCGAATATTTGATGGCGTTGCTTAACAGGTTCATTAGGACTTGTCCTATTTTCTCACGATCAGCAAAAAGTGTAACCGCTTCGCAATCAATTAGTCTAACTTTATGCTTGGTGTCTAATATGCGGGCATCTCCGGTAATTTCCTCAACCAATGGATATAATTCAAAAGTTTCTTCATTAAGGCGTATTTGGCCTTCCTCCACCCTTGCCAGATTCAGAAAGTCATGAATCATAGCGGTCATTTTTTTAGCTTGAGCCTGAATCTTTGTAGCTGCCTGAAAATTTATCCCTTCGTCCTTTTTGGTGTTTTTCATCAGTAGCTGACTATAAGAACTGATAGTAGTCAATGGAGTTTTTAATTCGTGACTTACCAAAGAAACGAAGTCACTTTTGCGCTGATCCTCTCGTATTTTTTCGGTAATATCTCTAGTAAAACAGCGGGTATGAACAAATTTTCCGTTTTTTCGAAGAACATTGGAATTGATCAGTACATGCTTGATTGATCCGTCCTTGCATTGAAGTTTGGCGGAATAATCCAGCAGTGTTTCATTATTGGTAAGACGCGTCAGTATGTCCTGTATAACTTCCTGGTCTGCATGAAAGTTACTGATCGGGAATCCGATATACTCTTCCTTTGCATACCCCAAAGCATCAAGTTCAGCTTGATTAGCCCATATAATTATTCCTTCTCCATCCACCCAGTGAAGTGGCATCGAAGCGTTTTCAAAGAAATCAGTCAGTTCTTCAACCTTAAGTTTCAGATCTTCATTTTCTTTTTCGTAATGGGCAAGCTTTTCTTTCAGTTTTTTTGTGTCTTCCATAGGTATAGTCGAACAAACATTTCTGTATTGCAAAATTCTATGCGAAAGATAGCGATTAAAATTTATTTTTCTTTGTCTACTGGTATTTCAGTAAAACTTTAAGGAGAGTACAATTTGGGTTTACCATCAAGCAATTAATGGAGGGTATCTCAGAGCAACCAAATTATTAGGATCAAAACGGAAACTATTATTTTACAACAGCGAATAGGAGCTAATATTAAGGTGTAAATAAATTTTACAAACATGAATACTCAGAATATTTTAAATCCCTCCGAAGAATTTTAACAGGTTGAAAGGAAATTTGAAATCACTTTCGCCTATAGAAATTATATGACACAGAAGGACAATCAATGGCTAAAAGGATTCTGAATTTGTAAGTAAGTATAAAATCTTTTTATTGACAGGCATGCTAATTGATGCCAACAATGATGAAGTACGCGTTATCAGGTTTTTTTACGATCAAGTCCATATGTTCTTCAAACTCAACAAGATTAGACACTTCATCTTGTAAAAAAACACCAAAAACGTCAAGATCAGCCTCATTGGATATCAATACCTCCAAAGTCTCGCTGCTCTTCCATTCTGTGGAAATAATTTCAGGATATGCACCCTTCAATAGCGAAGGAAAGCCTTTGCGGGAAAAGGCTTCAGAAAGCTGGCCCGCAATTTCCCACAGATGAGGAGTCAATTCTTCATCTAAAGTATTCCACTGCATGCCCCGACCTTCATCACGCCACATACTGCCGGTATAACGTCCGTCAAGGCTTACACTATAACATTCACCGCTACTTTCAACTATTGCCTGTTTATCACCATCATCAGTGTGAATCTCGAAAATATACCTTTCCATATTTAAATTGGGTTCTTTAGTTCCGTCAGGTACACCTGCATTCTTTTTTTTACGGGAAAGCAGGTATGCCGCAGTCAATGAGAATCCTAAGATTCCACCGATTAATATCCCCTTATGGTGCTTATATGTCCATTCTTGTATGACTGAAATACAGGCCCTTCTGTCCTTGGTACGCATACTATAAGAACACGGGCTTGTATAGATTAGTTTTGATTAATAATTGATCTCCGTAATAGGCAGGTAATCCGATCTGAAATAATCAACTAAACTGTTATAGACGGTTACAAGCGGCTTAGCACTGCTCGCTTCGGGAGTTTTCTTTTTAGTATCAATGAAGCCCTTACAGAAGGCTAAGAAGTCGATTACTTCGGACACCTGACCTTCTTTAACAGCAACCAATTTATCTCGGATTTCAAATGCAGAAGCTCTTCTAACAAATGTATCATTATCGCTGATCCAATCTCGATACACTTTCAGTAATGAAGGCAACCCTATCAAGATAAAGTTATCCTTGATGATAAGTGTATCCTTTTTACCAAGTTGTTTTATTGACACGAAATGTTCAGTATCAATGTAAGCCGGTTTTTATCGTGCCAAATTCTGATCTTCACATTCCATGTTTGATCAGCTTTTTGATCTTTTTTAATTACGATTGCTGAAACAGTTGCCATAGATTCAAATATTAGATTTATTACCCCCTAAGTTTTAGATGAAACCGAGCAAAGCTCCTAAGTTTCCTCTACTAAATTAATCAAAAAATGCTGTTGAATCTTAAGCGCAAAATCGGAAGAAACAATCAAAAATTGTCAGAAACGGCTTTAAAAGACACAAAAAAGCCCCTCAGGCTATCCTGAAGGGCGACTTTTTGTAAGTGGGCCCACCTGGGCTCGAACCAGGGACCAAAAGATTATGAGTCTTCTACTCTAACCAGCTGAGCTATAGGCCCGGAAAAAAGGTTATCCTTTTTTGCGAGTGCAATGTTACAAATTTGAATTGAATTTTCGAAAATGTTTTCCGCATTTTTTCATAAAAAGAAAGAATATAAACTCATTTTCAAGTGCTTAATTTTATTTTTCATTTTATTGATCCTCTTTTCTGAATAAAATTGTGGATAAAACACCAATTAATCTGTCCTTAAATCAATTTCGAATAGGTTAATTTTGTAATTGATATGAATACGCCCGATCCGGACAACCAACTTCTTTTAGATTTTTTAACCACCACCAACCAGCCTGTTTTTCTAACTGGTAAAGCTGGAACAGGTAAAACTACCCTCCTACGCAAGATTAGGGATACCACAAAAAAGAATTTTGCCATTGTTGCACCTACTGCTGTGGCGGCAATAAATGCTGGTGGCGTAACGCTTCACTCCTTTTTTCAGATTCCTTTCGGCCCTTTGGTTCCGGTTGTTGATGAAAATGCGGAAACGAATTTTAAATACTCGGATGAAAAAACAAGGTTATTACGCTGCCTTGATTTATTAATCATTGATGAGATTAGTATGGTTAGAGTTGATCTAATTGATTTTATCGACCGCACTTTAAAGCGCGTTAAAGGCTCTAACCGCCCCTTTGGTGGCGTTCAGGTATTAATGATTGGTGATCTTTACCAGCTCTCTCCTATTTTTCATGATGCCTGGCACATCCTGGGGAGTTACTATTCCAGTCCCTACTTTTTCGATAGCCTGGTTTTCAGGTCTACGCCAATGCTTACCTTTACTTTAGATAAAGTTTACCGCCAATCAGACCCCATATTTCTGGATATTTTGAACGGCATGCGAGAAAACAGTCTCGACGCTGACCTTCTTGCAAAACTGAACGAACGTTACGATCCATCTTTAGATCAGGAATGGAAAGATGACTACATTACTTTAACGACCCATAACCAGCTGGTTAACGAAATTAACCAGGGCTGTTTAGAAAAGTTACAAGGAGAAATTTTCGAATTCAATGCAGAAGTAAGTGGCGATTTCCCTAAGGATGCCTATCCTACCGATGAAAAACTTCAGTTAAAACTGGGTGCGCAAGTCATCTTTATCAAAAATGATTCCTCGGGCAAAAAGCAATTTTATAATGGCAAAGCGGCAAAAATAACTGCAATTAATCAAGATTCGATAAAAGTAACTTTCACTAATGGCGGCAGGGAAATCGAAGTAGAAAAAGAAATCTGGCAAAATGTTAAATATAGCCTGAGTGCCGAAGAAAATAAAATCGACGAAACCAGCACCGGATCATTCTCTCAGTATCCTTTTAAACTGGCCTGGGCCATTACTGTACATAAAAGCCAGGGATTAACCTTTGATCAGGCCATAGTTGATGTAAGCACCGCATTTACCCACGGACAGGCTTACGTAGCACTCAGCCGTTGCAGAAGTTTAGAAGGACTTATCTTAAAATCACCTGTGGTTGCCGAAAACATCATTACCGATGCAAAGGTCATCAGTTTCACAAAAACCACTCACCAGGATAAACCTACAGCTGATCTGCTTGCACGTTATAGTCAGCAATATGCCTGGGGATTGATCCATGAATTGCTGGATTTCTCGCTGATCGCCAAAGATTGGGAAAAACTCGGGCGTTCCAAACTGATCGACAAAGACGAGAAAAATGCCTTTTTATCTATTTACGAACAGGGAACCCAGATTCTTCAGCACGAGATTTTTAAAGTAGCCAGGAATTTTATTGCAAAGGAATTTTCTAAAATAAGTACCGATGAAAATCCGGCAAATGAAAGTGCTTTTATGGAACGTTTGCAAAAAGCATCTGATTATTTCGTTCCAAAACTGGAACAGCTTATTACCTTAACGGCTAGAATTGTGGCCATCAACTTTTATAATGATACACACTCTGATAAACTGCTTACGGCATTAAATGATTGTAAAGATGCACTCCAGATCAAGCTGGCTTTATTTAAAATTTCGTGGAACCCCTTTTCGATCAAAGATTATATCAATACTTTGCACGCAGCAGGCAATAAACAACCGGAGAAAAAACCGGTTAAATCGAGCATCAAACCAAAAGAGATTTCCAATCCACAGGTTTATAAAAACCTGGTCGAATGGCGGAAAACAATCGCACAGCAACGGGGCACCCAGGATTATGCTGTACTTTCTGACTTAGCACTACTTTCTATTGCCGAAAAAATGCCCAGAACTACCGACCAACTGGCAGCACTTAAAAGCGTAGGGATTGGCAATGCAAAAGAACTTGGCCAGCAGATTACCCGCATTGTAAACGCCCATTTGGGTACAAGTGAGTTATTTTAATCTTCGGCTAAGCATTTATAGCTTTTACGATAAAAAAAACATTTAAAACGATATAAATTACCAAAAGTGTAAGAGAAAAAATCCGGTCAAATTTTTGAGCTTTTTCTTCCTTCCCTCTTTTAATCATCTTAAGTGAAAAGGCTGTGGATATAATAACAATCAGAATAAATATAAGGGTGATGCCGTGCAGGGTATCTACCAGTGTAAAAGTTGTGGATTCGGGAAGTGAACCATCAATAATGTATTTATTACCAATTACGGCAAAAAGAGAACCTACGCTTAACCCAAAACGCGAATCGATACTATCTGCATGGATATAAAAACACATATAGGCAATTAAGAATGCCACATACATACCCAAAAACATTTTCCAGAACAGGCCAAAAGCATCTCTGCTAATTCCAATCCTCACCTTATAACTACTATATTCGGTTCTTGGCACTTTTATACCTGGATCGCCAAAAGCCGTTTCATAAATTTTATTAGCTGCAGAAGTTTTTAAACTGTCGATATTCCACCCGCGTAATGTAAATCGCGGATCAAATTGTTTGCCCAGCGTATCAGGCACAAATATCAATGATGAGGAATCGAATTGTGAATTTTCTACAGAAAGCCTCAGCAGTTGATGGTCGAATGGAAAATTGTTAATCGACCACGAATCTTTCATTACGCATTGCAGCTTCATCAGCATGTATACTTCATTCCCTGTGGTATCGATGGTAGAAAACGACTTACTAACCGTTTTAGCTTGAGGCACTTCAAGGTTATCAACAAAATTAAATTCTTTGTTTTTATATTTTAGCCACAGCCAGAAGTTAATGGTATATTCTTTGTCTTTAAAATCTATATCGTGTATACTGGTAACGTAAATTCCGGTTTTTACGGTATCTGGTGTATTTTTCTGTGCTAAAGAAACTGTAATGATGCAGAAAAGCTGGAGCATTAAACCCAGTAAAAAGAGTTTGGCGGTTTTCAACTGTGTTTTAATTTAGGGTGTAAACAATTTCTTAAATATACAGAATAAGACTTTATTTATAAGTGATATTTTTAGCTTATAAAGCTTTCAGGCCTCGCTTTTTTTTAATACTTTCGCAACCCCATTTTAGTCGCCAACCACAGCATACCAAACCATGAGCAAGTTTTTATACGGAATCGATTTTGGAACAACCAATTCGGCACTTTCTATTTTTGATGAAGAGAAAGAAAGAAATTGTAGATACGATTTCTATTCCCTCGTTAATCTATTTTACAGAAGTAAAAAGCATGATTGATGGTGAAAGTCATATTGTTGGCGAAAAAGCAATAGATGCTTACCTGAACGATGGCATGAAAGGTCGCTTCATCAAATCCATCAAACAGATCCTTTCGAGAACTACTTTTACCGAAACCCGTATCCATAATAAAAGATATACAGCTTCTGATCTGGTTACCCTGATTCTTAAAGACCTGAAAGAAAAAGCTGACCTGATTACGGGCTACGATTGCCACAAAGCCATTATCGGCCGCCCGGTTTTCTTTGATGACGACAATACCATGAAAGATACCCTGGCGCAAACCAGGTTAAAAAAAGCTGCTGAAAGTGCGGGTTTTACCGATGTGCGTTTTCAATTCGAACCTATTGGGGCAGCTTTTGCCTACGAAAAAACAATCAAAAAGAAGGAACGCGTTTTAGTAGCCGATTTAGGTGGTGGTACAACAGATTTCACCTACCTGATCCTCGATCCGGATAAGGTAGGCAGTAAAAACCGTAAAAACGATATGATTGCGTCTGGTGGTATCTACATTGGTGGCGATAGTCTTGATTCTGCTTTTATGTGGGATAAAGGCACACCCTATTTCGGGAAAAACACCATGTATGAGGCTACTCCTGGCAAAGTTTTAAATGTGCCGAAATCGCTTTTTGCCAATATTTGTACCTGGGATAAAATGAACTTTTTTAACGGTTTAAAAATCCAGAAAGAGATTGAGGAATATTACTATTACTCTGGCAACGATCCGAAGTTTAAAAACCTGATCACCCTGATCGAAAATAACCTGGGTTATTCTTTGTTCAGATCGATCGAGAAAACAAAGATTGAACTTTCAGATCAGCCTGTTTCTACCTTCGCCTATAGTAACATGGAAATCGAGATTGATGAAAATATTTCGCTGGAACAGTATAATTCGATTATCGAAAAAGACATCAATAAAATCGATGCTTACCTGGATCAGTTTATGGAAACATACAAAATTAACCCGGCAGATATTGACTGTTTGTTTTTAACTGGAGGAACATCGATGGTTTCGGCCGTGCAAAACTTGTTTAAACGCAAGTTCCCTCACATCCCATTAAACTCTGGCGATAATTTTAAAAGCGTAGCCAAAGGACTGGCTTACAGTGGTTATCTATTTGAAAATTAATTACACAGACTGTCATTCTGAGCGCAGCGAAGAATCTCTGCAACATAGCAACATTGTCTCTTACACCATGGTCTGTGTCCTCACAGGCCATTTAATTTAAGTTCTCAACATGTGAACATTCAAACCGAGGAGAAGAAATTACTGGTTTGGATCCGGAGCGCAATGCCTGTACAAAACATTCAGTTTCTTCCCGTTTTACGCTTTTACGCTTCGCTGCCTCGTACCTCGTTGCTGCAGGGTAACGCTTCAACCGCGGCTAATGGGCAAAAACAGTTTTTCATTTTTAGGGTTGCAGGGGGGCATAAAAATTATCCTTCTACTATGCTCCCAATATCAGATTCAAAAAAAAGAGACTGTATCACAAAAACAAATTGTCATCCTGAGCCTGTCGAAGGACTTAGTTAAATACACTTGTATGTGTTTCGACAGGCTCAACATGACAAATTTGCCGAGAAATTTTCTTTCTGATATATCCTTGAATTAATTTTATAATGACTTTTTAGCCTGTTTTTCGCCAAATGGTCTAACATTACTCGTCAGTTTTTTAAAGCCAAAGCGTGATGGCAGATTGGACGAGCAGCAAATTGCTGGTTTCTTTTTCTCTTTTACCCGAACAATTTCTTTAACCTTACCGTTTTTACAGGCAAAGAGCAATCCACAACATAAAATTAAAGCAGGCTTAATTAATTTATTCTTCATCTATTTTTCAATTTCTGACCAATCAAAACGAGGGTTTTCTGATGGTGTTTTAGCCTGTTTCATTAAAGCATAAAGTGTTTTAACAGTTTCAGGGTTTTTAGAAGCAACATCATTCTTTTCACCAATATCAGCTTTTAAGTTATACAACTCTAACTTTTCGGCAGTGCCTTTATCTTTAAAACGGATCAATTTCCAGTCGCCTTTGGTTAAAGCTTCTTTCAAACCGCTTTCATTAAACTGCCAGTAGAAATAATCATGTTCTTTAACTGCTTTTTTACCACTTAATAATGGCGAAAAAGATAATCCATCTATATTTCTGGGTGATGCTGTACCTGTTAACTCTCCTAATGTCGGCAATACATCCCAAAAGGCCCATGGCGTAGGATTAACCTGCCCTGCAGCAATTTTGCCAGGCGCTCTTACAATCAATGGTACGCGGATTCCACCTTCGTACAGATCTCTTTTTACGCCCCTGAACTCGCCACTGCTGTTAAAAAACACTGGATCGGCACCACCTTCTTTATGTGGCCCGTTATCACTGGTAAAGAAAATATAGGTATCGTTATCCAAACCTAATTTCTTAATCAACGCTACAATAGTACCTACATCGGTATCAAGTTTATTTACCATTGCTGCAAAAGTAGCATGTGGCTGCGCCTGACTATCATAGTTTCCTTTTTTCTCGAAAGGGGTTTCTGGTGGAAATTTACTCGAACCATCTGCATTCTGAAATTTCCTCAATAGTTCTGCAGGCACTTTTAACTCCGCATGTGGAACCGTTAAAGGCAAATACAAAAAGAAAGGCTGATCTTTATTGGCATTAATAAAATCAACAGCTTTATTTACAATCAGGTCTTCGGTATATTTTGTGGTGTCAACAGGCACTTCTACTGTTTTACCGCCAACAATTTCGTACAAACGATTGGTGTAATAATCGTGCGCATGCGATTGATCCAGGTAGCCATAAAAACTATCGAAACCTTTTAAATGCGGCGCACCTTTGCTGTCTTCATCACCAAGCCCCCACTTACCAAACATGCCTGTTTTATACCCATTTCCTTTTAAGCGCTCGGCAAGGGTCGTATCCTGAGCGCGTAGAGCGGCAAGACCATCTTTGGCTTTTGCATTACCCCTTACCCAGGCATGCCCCATGGTATAACCCGTCATTAAGGCACATCTCGAAGGAGCACAAACGGTATTTCCGGAATAGAAACGGGTGAACTTAATTCCTTCCTCTGTGAGCTTATCCAGATTCGGCGTTGGAATTTTAGAATTCGGGTTAAAGCTGTGTACGTTACCATAACCTAAATCATCGGCCAGGATAAAAATAATGTTGGGTTTCTTTTTACTTTGTGCCTGTACAGAAGCAAAATTGGCCGTTAGCGTAGCAAAAGCTATAAATTTTAATATATTTTTCATCTCTATTTGTTATAGTTTGGATTCTGTTTTAATATCGGATTATTCTGGATTGCAATTGACGGCACTGGCCATAAATAATCTTTATTGGCATCGAAAAGGCGGCTATCAATCCTTGCCCCTGCGCTATTGGTAATATTTCCATTTAATACCTGCTCAGCTATTCTCCACCTGCGTACATCATAATAATATAAACCTTCTCCTGCCAGTTCTACTCTCCGTTCATGCCTAATCTCTGCCCTCAATTCTTGCTGACCTAAAGTAGATGGAATATTTGGCATTTTAGCCCTTGCTCTTACTAAATTCAAAGCATCAAAAACCGATTGATCGGGACCAGAATCTTCATTTTTTGCTTCGGCGTACATCAAGAGTACATCAGCATACCGAAGTAAAATTAAATTTAACTCTGATGTTCCGCTTGTTGGTGCTGCAACAGGTTTTTCATTGTCTTTAAAAATAGTATATTTTTTTAATCCATAACCTGTACTGGGGTATTGAATTGCGGTTACGGTAGCACCTTTAAACTGTGTACCTGGTAAAATTACGGTGGCCTGTAATCTGCTATCGCGGTTTTCAAATGGTTTTGCAGCATTATAAACCGCTGAACTGTTTATTGGCTTTCCATCGGTTGCGTAATAGGTATTTACCAGATCGGGCAAAGGTGCTGAGCCCAGTTGTTGATCTAAACTGATATCGAGCGAATGGGTAAATTCAGGATATTTGTATTGCACATCAAAAATTACTTCGCTATTGCCTTCGTTTTCCAGATAGAATAAGCCACGGTAATCGGGAAACAAACTGTAAGTTTTTAAATCAATAACTGCTTTTGCAGCTTCGGCAGCTTCTTTCCAGCGTTTGGCATACAATAAAACCCTTGCTTTTAAAGCTAAGGCTGCACCACGCGTTGCTCTTCCTTTATCTACACCAGAGTAGGTTAAAGGTAATGCGGTTCCTGATGAGGCTTCGGTTAAATCTTTTAAAATCTGCGTGAGCAATTCATCGGCCGTGTTTCTTGGCAAATTGGCCTGTGTTTCGTAATTAGTGGCATCGGTAATTAATGGCGCTCCACCAAACAGATTCCAAAGGGGAATATAATATAAGGCACGAAGATATTTGGCTTCGGCTTTATACCTTTCTTTTAAGGCGCCATCCATACTTACTTTATCGATATTGGCCAATACATTATTGGCTCTGCCTATACCTTTGTAACTGCCATTCCAGGTTTCGTTAAAATAAGCTGTTGCCGCATTGTGCAAACCCCTCGAAATGATGTTATAATCGTTATTGTACTGGTAAGTATTCGGACTTAAGGCATCCAGATAGATGGAATTGGCAGCATAAACATTGTAGTAAATTGCAGCATAGGTTCCGTTCAGGGCAGCTTCTGCCTGCACTTTCGTATTCCAATAGGTGTCTTGCGTAAAACGATCAGTTGGCGTTACATCCAGATAATCTTTACAGCCAAACAAGAACACCGAAATGAATATAAATAGAATATATTTTCTCATGACCTGTTATTTAAATGATACATTAATTCCTGCAGTAATTGTTTTCGCATTAGGATATTCGATCAGATCGGCTCTGGTTAAATTCCTTTCCGGATCGCTGAACTTGAAGTTTGAAAAGGTTAAATAATTTTGTGCATTCACAAATACCTTTAACACATCAATACCTGCTTTATTGAGCCATTTATTGGGAAAGGAATAACTGATCTGCACATTTTTCAACCTGAGATAAGAGGCATCCCTTACCCAAAAGCTCGAAGTCTGAAAGTTTTGAGGATAGCCATTCGATGTAGTTAAACGTGGTAAAGAAGCTCCTGTATTGGTTGGCGTCCACGAATCGGTAAGCCAATCTTTCGTTACACCTGCACCATTTTTAAACGGTTGCGCCAAATTTCCGGTCAGGTAAGTATCCACATCCTGCAAGCCCTGAAAGATGAAACTGAAATCCCACCTTTTATAACCAAAACCACCAGAAAAGCCATAAACAAATTTTGGAATACTATTACCGATTACCACACGGTCGTTATTATCAATCACACCATTTCCATCTACATCTTTATATTTCAAATCGCCCGGAACCGTACCTGCATTTTGAAAAGCATGTGCTTTCACTTCGTCAGCACTTTGAAAAATCCCATCCGCCTGTAGTCCAAAAAAGCTATCAATTGGCGATCCTTCCTGAATAATGGTATTGCCGCTATAATATTTCTGTCCATTTACATTGGTGACTTTGTTTTTCACATAGGTTAGATTAGCGTCTAGATTATATCGAAGATCTTTTACCGAATCTTTAAAACCAAGTGTGATTTCAAAACCACGGTTGTTTACAGCACCGATGTTTTTTACAGGTCCGGCTAAATTACCTACCTGCCCGGGAACGCTGATCTGCCTTAGAATTTTCGAAGTCTGTTTATCGAACAAATCAACTTCAAAAGTCAGCTTGCTTTTAAAAAAGCTGCCCTCTAAACCGATATCGCTCATGGTGGTGGTTTCCCAGGTAATGTTGGGGTCGCTTAGCTGCGTAATGGCTGCCCCGCTTACAATTGTTCCGTTAAAATTGTAGTTCTGCCCCAGGGCGATGGCATCTACATAACTGAATAAAGGCACATTTTGATTGCCCAACTTGCCATATGATGCTCTAAGTTTTAAATTGCTAAAAATATTTAAATCTTTAATAAAATCTTCTTCACTGGCTCTCCATCCTGCTGAAAATGAAGGAAAAAATCCCCACCTATTGTCTTTGGCAAATCGTGATGAACCATCATACCTAAAATTCGCCTCGAACAGGTATTTTTCGTTGTAATTATAGTTGAAACGACCAAAATACGATTGTAACCTCGAAGCGCCAGAGGTACCTGTAACCTGAGGTGATGTACTCCCGGCATTCAGTTCGGTTAAGTCATTGCCCAGATAACCCTCGTTATAGGCAGAAAAATTACTGTCATCAAAACGCTCTAAACTAAATCCAGCCAATGCACCAAAATGGTGTTTATCAAGCGAACCTTCCCAGTTTAAAGTATGAAAATTGGTAATATTAATATTGTTCTGACTGATTTGTCTAACTCCTCGTGCAGGTGTATTGCCAATAGGTGTTACCACTCCTGTTTTCGGATTGGTTAGGTTAATAGCCGGATAAGAATATTTGTTAATACCATAAAGCAGGTTGGCTCCCAATGTGGTTTTATACCTGATGTTAAATGGCAACTGATATTCTAAAAATACATTGGCCATAGTGCGGTACTGGTTGTTTTTATTAAAACCTTCGTTTGCCAATGCTACGGTATTTCTAAAGAAATTATGTCCGGGAACACGAATCCATTGATCGGCATAAGTACCATCTTGTGCATAAGCCGTTTGGAAAGGCAAACCCCGGTAAGTTAAACCCATTAAACCACCTTCACCATTGCCATCATCGGCACTATAGGCACTTTCTTTACTGTTCCAAAAGTTAGCGGTTAAACTTGCACCCACCTTTAGGTTTTTGGTAATATCAGAACTGATATTCGAATTTAAGGAATAACGTTTACCCGATGAGGCAATTAAAATACCATCCTGATCTAAATAACCCAGCGAGATAGAAAAAGCTGTTTTTTCTGAGCCACCGGATATACGGAGGTTATGCTCCTGGATGGCTGCATTGCGAAACATGATATCGAACCAATTGGTATTTGGATAAATAATTGGGTCAGTACCGTTTCTATATTCGTTAATCAAGGCTTCACTGCTTTCGGCAGGCTTGCCCTCATTAGCCAGGGCACGGTTTTTACCGATCATGTAATCGACTGTATTGGTTACCACATCAGGAAACTGCGTGGCTTTTTGCGAACCTGCATAAAAGTTATAATCGATAGAAAATGTTCCTTTTTTACCCGTTTTCGTTTTCACTAAGATTACGCCATTTGCTGCACGGTTACCGTAAATGGCCGCAGAAGCTGCATCTTTTAAAACGGTTACACTTTCAATATCGTTTGGATTAACATCGCCCAAGGGGAATTCAATGCCATCAACCAGCACCAGGGGGTTGTTATTATTTAATGTACCTGCCCCGCGGATGCGAATGGTTGCCGCATCGGCCCCAGGCCTGCCTTTGGTTTGGTTAGTAAAAACGCCCGGCACATTTTGAAGTGCCTGAGTAGCATTGGTAATCGGCCTGTTGGCCAATGTTTTCGCATCTACAGTGGCCAATGATCCGGTGAGGTTAACCTTTTTTTGTGTGCCATAACCTACCACCACCACATCATTTAGTGGATTGTAGTCTTCTACAAGCTCAACTGTAATCTGACTTTGGGTAACCACCACTTCGCTTTGTTTATACCCAACGAAATTAACCAATAAAGTAAAAGGGAACTTTTGCCCGGTAATTAAACGGAACTTTCCTTCCCTATCGGTTGATGAGCCATTGGTTGTACCTTGAATTTTAACTGATGCGCCAATTAAGGTTTCTTTGGTTTTTGCATCAATTACAGTTCCAGATAAAGTGGCATTAATAGTAGGTTCTGTCGGGTTTTGTGCTTGTGATAGTAGCGGGATGCATGAAAATAATACAGGTAATAAAATGCGGCATGTTTGCCTGAGGCCCAACCGAAAATTGGACGTAATACTTTGTAAAGCCAAAGCCCCTTGTACGGGATTGACTTTCTCAAAATTTTGCATAACTTTGAAATAGGTGATTTGAACTGATTTGAAACAGGTGCAACGCCAATTGAATTCCTGTTTCGTTAATTTTGCCGGGGGAAAATACTTATGTATTTTCCTTTTTTTTGCTCTTACTGCACGAGTAGAAACAAGCAATTCTTTTTAAATTACCAGCAACAATACATTCTGTTTAAAGTTATAAATAAGGGGCTCGGTACGAGGATAGATTTCGTAAACTCTTGTTTCATAATGATTATATTTTCGGCAAATATAATTTTTTTTGAATAGACTACAAATTTACTAGACTTTTTATTTTACTTGCTCAAACCGGCTCAGATGCAGAATTGTAAACACTAAAATACAACTATGTAATATATTTACGAATATTTTTTTTCTTTAGGCTAAGATTTTATAATTTAGCGGATGTAAAATTGGTGCGGCTGATAAAATAGATGCAGTTAGCAAAACTTTACGCGTTAGGCGCGAAAGCAATTAATGTAGTGAGGTCTGGAATACCTGTTCTCTAGAAGAGATGAAATCAAACTGATGAACATTTCTTTGGCAGACGCACCAATTTTTCATTCAATTTAGGTTAGGCGGCTAAATTGCAATACCGAAATGCCTTTGTGCCGTTTAAAACTCGTACTAAAATTAGTAGTTTGTTCAAAACCCAATAATTCAGCTATTTCATCAACCGTATAATCACTGTGAAGCAACAATTCTTCTGCTTTGCGCATAATGTGATCTTTGATGAGTACTGACAGGCTTTTTCCAAGCACACGATCTAAAAATTTATTCAATTTACCAGCACTCATCCCCATGCCTTCTGCATAAAATTGAATGGATCTTTCTTGTTTATAAAATTGTTCTAAAATGGCCCTAAACCGCAATACCTGTTGCAAATCATCTAAAGTTATAGCAGCAAGATAGCCATCTAAACCAGCTGTAAAACCCAGAAATAATGATAAGTATTGTGCTAAAAAGGGCATATCTTTTTTAATATTGATTTCTCTTTTTAGCTGATCGAGTAAACTGTAAGTTTTAGTTGATTGGTGCGAATCGAGATCCCTGAAAGATAAATTTAAAAAGAGGTTCTTAGCCTGGGGGTCTAAGTGTTGAAGTAAAAATTCGGCATATAAGAAACTGCTAAAACTGAGCCAATAACCTGATGTAATTTCTCCATCGAGCCTAACCAGGCCTTCTTCCGGAATAAAAAAAATCCTACCTTTTAACAGGGGATAATCGCCAGAATTCATGCACAAAAAGCCATTTCCCTCGCGTACAATCAACATACGCATAGGGTATATTGCCTGCAACGCGCGTTCTCTTTTAAAAAAACCGCTAATTGGCTCCAGCTGTATCATAAAACTTAAGGATAAACAACAGTAAGATCAAATTTATCAGATTTGGTTACAAGTTGCTAAAATAATTTATTATAATGATAAGACGCTATCTGTAATACAGACTAATGGATTAATCATTAAATCATCATCAATCTTTCGGTTCAAGAATTAACACATTTATTGCAATTGATAATATTTGATGCAATTCAAAAGAAACTTTTAACCCCCTTCTTAAATTAAGTCCATTTATGGAGTCGTTTTGATAAAACAGAACTTCTTCTCCAATATTGCTCCTGATTTTCCCAAAACCCTCGGTTTCATTATAATAATCTATTGTACCCATTTCTTTTGTCACCATTTTTCGACACTCTTGCGTTAACTATTGTATAGTTCGCCAAAAAACTGTGCCAAATAATTATAAACTGATTAGATGATAAAAGAACATCCTATAATATTTATCTATGCAGATAGCACAATCACCTTAATGGCCTCAATTCCATTTTGTGTAAATTCAATATCAAACTGAACAATATTATTGGGTTTTATCGGATCGACTACACCATGGGCAAAAACACTCACTTCCCTCCCTCCATTGGATGGTATAATACTGCCAACACCTTCTTGTTGATTATAAAACTTTACTGTACCTAACCTCATCGAACTACTGAATCAATTTAACATTAACCGCATTAGGGCCTTTTTTCCCTTGTGCGATTTCGAACTCTACCCGATCATTCTGGCTTATTTTATCAGTTAAGCCTGTAACGTGAACAAAAACTTCTTCTCCGTCTTCTGTTATGATGAAACCAAAACCTTTAGATTCATTATAAAATTTTACTGTTCCTTGCATTTTATTTAGATTTTATACAATAAACATACAAAAAATCAAAAAGGTTTAGCTATTAAATAGATTTCTGCACTAAACCCATAGATCAAGCAATAATAAATGATGATTAGTGTTAGGATAAACAAAGCGTATATAATAAAAAAAAGCCGAAGACAGCATCCACAACTTTCCTATTTGAATATAATAGCTAATAAACTGATTTGAATTAAAAAACCGATAAAACAAGATTTTGCCAGCATCGAATCTCGATTGGCATACAACAGATATAACAAGCTGTTAGCCTGCATTTATCACTGCATAGTTCACCGATCCTAAATGATAATATAGGATTGATGTAAATACCAGAAATGAATTCTTTTTTTATTCGGATACCGAATTTTGCCGCTTCATCAATAAACCATTCAAGGAGAAAAGTTTCTCCTGAAAAAAGTATTTGAAAATTGAACTAACCCTTTTTTCCGCTAAAAATCACAAAGAAAACACTAAAACCACCTAAAAGGAAAACTATTCCAAGAATCAAATTTACTTTATCGCCCATTCTCTAATTTACAGATTAAAATGACAATGACAATAGGCTGACACAAAATAATTTAAAAAAACAACTTAAGGTTGTACGATTTGAATTTAATTAATTTTTACAAAGGTTTTGATGAGTCTTGTTTGAGATGATATAACTGCTCATTAACCCGATCATGGGTTTAAGTTTATAGGGACTGAGCACTGGAACTCACATTTAAACTTGATCATAAATAGCATAAAAGGGACACTTTTGACAGAGATTATGCAAGATTTTAAAATCGAAAGCTTTATTATATTAAGGTCTTGGGTCTGACCCTAAGTTTAGAAACACCCATTATATTTTTAGCAACCACTCCTCTTTTAGTAATAGCAGTATCAAATTCAACTGTACTCCCAACATATAAACCTTTCGCTTTGCAATCTACTATATCAAAATAAATGCTTTCTAAAACCAAATATTGAGAGATTAAACCAAAACCCCTTTCTTTATTGTAAGCTGTTATTACTCCAGTCATCGTATTATTTTTAGAGTGTAATCTATATAAAAATAACATTATCAACACAATACCAATTCAATAGTAGAGATTCTGAAAGAAAAAATAGATAAGATTAATAAATTTGTTGATGAATGGATTTCAATTAAAAACGTTTGATTTAAACACCAACGGAGCAATCTTTAATAAATTAGTACAGTCCCACTATACTTCCTCCCGCTTAAGTTATATTAATCTTTGCATATCATGAAAAGTTAACCAGATATAGTTAACTCAGTTATGTGCTTTATTCAATCAATCCATCATTCTATAATTCTCTCAATAAATAACTAATCGATCCTAATATTATTCGCATAAATTTTGATACAATACTTCAGGCTATAAAACTATATCCTATATTTATTAAAAATCCATCAACCAAATAAATGAAAACAACTTTTACCGTACTGTTATCTGCCATTGCATTTGTATTTATATCGGCAACAACACTAAACAAAAATGTTTACGAGAGCAAGGCTTTCGAATTTTTCCCCATACATAAAATAGACACACCAGATCAAGACCGTTTTGTAAAAGTTACCCTTGCACAAGGAGAATTTACAGAGCCTACTGAAATGACCATCCTCCCTAACCTGGATATTTTGGTAGCACAACGCAGAGGTGAAGTGTTGATTTATAAAAACCAGACCAAAAAAATTAAAGAGGCTGGTAAACTCGATGTTTATTTTAAAACCAGTACTCCGGATGTGAATGCAGAAGAAGGCTTATTGGGTATGGCTGCAGATCCAAAATTTGCAGTTAATAAATATATCTACCTTTTCTACAGTCCTTTTGATAAATCGGTAAATCGACTATCCAGATTTAAGTTAATAAACGATCAGATTGTAAAAGCATCAGAAAAGGTCATTTTAGAATTTTATTCTCAACGCGAAATCTGCTGCCATACCGGAGGATCTATTGCTTTTGGATCTGATAATTTATTGTAT
Source organism: Pedobacter sp. W3I1 (assembly GCF_030816015.1). NCBI lineage: Bacteria > Pseudomonadati > Bacteroidota > Sphingobacteriia > Sphingobacteriales > Sphingobacteriaceae > Pedobacter > Pedobacter sp. W3I1. Next base: position 2,639,342 of record NZ_JAUSXN010000001.1, on the reverse strand, counting down.
GTATCAACAGGCGACAATTCCACTCCTTTTGATGTACCCAAACAACAATATGTTAATAAAGGCTATGCCCCGCTTGATAACAGAAAGGGTTTAGAACAATACGATTCCAGAAGATCGGCTGGAAACACCAACGATTTGAGGGGTAAAATTTTAAGGATCAAAGTAAATGAAGACGGCACTTATAGCATTCCGGATGGTAACCTTTTTCCGAAAAATGATCCAAAATCTAAACCTGAAATTTATGTAATGGGTAATAGAAACCCTTACCGGATTTCAGTAGATCAAAAAACAAATTTTTTATATTGGGGAGAGGTCGGCCCTGATGCATCCAACGATGATGATTTGAGAGGTCCCAGAGGTTATGATGAAGTAAACCAGGCCCGTAAAGCAGGTAATTTTGGCTGGCCATTATTTATAGGCAATAATTATGCATATAAAGCTTACGATTATACTAATGGAGCAAACGGAGATGCATTTGATCCTGCAAAGCCAATTAACAATTCGCCAAACAATACAGGCCTGGAACAACTTCCACCCGCGCAACCAGCATATATCTGGTATCCTTATGGTGAATCGAAAGAGTTTCCACAGGTTGGTGCAGGTGGCCGTACAGCAATGGCTGGCCCGGTATATTATGCTACAGCGAACTCACCTTACCCGGCTTATTATAACGGAAAGCTAATTATTTATGAATGGGTACGTGGATGGGTAAAAGCGGTAACCATGAATGCACAGGGTGATTACCTGAGCATGGAACCTTTTATGGCTAATGTTTCTTTAGCAGCACCAATTGATATGGAGCTGGGCCCTGATGGAAAGTTATATATCCTCGAATACGGCAAAGGCTGGTTTACCAAAAATCCTGACGCTGCAATTACCAGAATCGATTACCTGAAAGGCAACCGCCCACCAACAGTTGAAAGCCTGAACATTGCAAAAACAAGTGGTTTACTTCCTTATAAAATGACCGCAACTGTTACGGCGAAAGACCCTGACGGAGATGCTTTAACTTATATTTGGAGCCTGGGAAAAGGAATTACCAAAACTACAACCACACCAAGTTTACAATATACCTTTACCAAAGTGGGCGAATATCCAGTAAGTGTTACTGTAATTGATAAAAGTAAAGCTTCTGTAAAAAGCCAGGTTGTACCTGTTTTTGCAGGGAACGAGCACCCCACTGTAAATATTGACTTAACTGGAAACAAGAGCTTTTATTTCCCTAATAAACCAATTGATTATAAAGTTTTAGTAAGCGATAAAGGGGCTAAAGTAAATAATAACCGCATATACATTTCAAATACTTATACAGAAGGAACCGATTTAGCTGGTGCACAATTGGGGCACCAACAGGCAGCACAAACTATGGCTGGCAGAGCACTGATGCTGAAATCTGATTGTAGCACCTGCCACAAGGAATCGGCTGTTTCTATTGGGCCCGCTTTCGATAAAATTGCAGCTAAATATAAAAACGACAACAAAGCGGTTGATTACCTGGCTTCAAAAGTGATTGGCGGGAGCCATGGCGTGTGGGGAGAAGTACCAATGCCTGCGCATACCGCAATGAAAGAAGCTGAAGTGAAAAAAATTACGGAGTGGATTATGACTTTGGGTAACAAGGAAGCCGTTAAAGCATCACTCCCAACCTCTGGAAAAATTGTTCCGCCAGCAGCAACCGATAAAAAGAAATCGGTACTAACCTTAAAAGCAACTTATACCGATGCAGGTGCTGCAGGTTTAAAACCTTTAACCACAACAAATCTCATCAATCTTAAAAGTAGTACCATTGATGCTGACGACATTAAAGATTTTGGAGGTTTTGAGCGAAAAGATGTTTTTGGTGGAGAAAAACTGGTTTTAACTAAGGATAACGGCTGGTTAGCCATTAAAAATATCGACTTAACTGGTATTTCTGGATTTGGTTTCTCATTCTTAAACCTTGATCAAGGCGCTGATGGAGAGATCGAAATCAGGTTAGATGACAGCAAAGGCATTATGATTGGAAAATCTACTTTCAGGAAAAGTATTCCAATCAACATGCTTTCGGATGGAAAATTCCATTCTATCTATTTTGTGTTTAAAGAACTAAAAACCAACGATAAAAAGAACAGGCCAATTATTCAATCAATTACTGTAGAGCCTAAATAAGTCTATAAATAAAATTATTTTGATGTTGCGTCATTCCCGCGAAGGCCTATCGTGTGGACACATCTTTTGGTTTGGTTTTTTTATACGTTTTGCTAGCTTGCTTTAATAAATTACAGGTTTTACCGAAGAACGCCGTCAATCCCAAGGGCCGGGAAAATCAAAAAAACAGGAGTAGTTCATTACAATTAGCACGAACAAACCTGAAACGCAGTGGTTTTGTGTTCATAGAGTCTAATTTAAAGTGCTGAAGAGAATTGAACACAAAACGAAGTGCCTCTGTTTTTTTGATGTGAATGAGGCTTGTGTTAAAGGCCCCTTGCCGGATTGACAAAGCGCTTTGGGTACTTTGGCGCTCCAAAGTACCATGCCCCCGCGGCAAAGAGCGGAAAAATCAACATTTGTATCTAAAAATTAGTTTTTAGAACCAGAATCTTTTAATAGCAGGAAAGATGCTGAAATAAATTCAGCATGACGATCGCCTTAAGAAAAGAGGTTATAAATACAAATCTAGGTTAACGAAGATGTGTCCACACGATAGGCGAAGGCGGGAATCTTAATGCAAGTAGAACACAACTAAAGCATTAAGATTCCCAATCAGGTTACCAACGACAGATTCTAAAACTGGCGTCATCTCGACCGAAGCAACTGCGGAGCGGAGAGATCTTTGGACTATGTTAAAAGATCTCTCCACTGCGGTCGAGATGACGATTTATCTTACCTATCATCCAACTCCTTTGTTTTTTGCTAAAAAACTGACCTTTGGAATGACGCATCTACAAAGTACTACTCGCCAATTAAGCACTTTGGGCTTTTTTTGTAAAAAAAAGTGATTTAATACCCTTCATTAAATCAGCAATAATATCTTTGCAGCAAATCCTGATGATTTCCATGCAAAACATTAAAAACATTATTTTCGATTACGGAAACGTGATATTTGATATCGATTTCAGAATTGCTCAGGCATCTTTTCAAAAGCTAGGCATTACCGATATTGAAAATTTCTTTGCCCACAAAGCACACAATCAACTATTTGATGATTTTGAAACCGGGGCAATTTCTCCGGCCGAATTTAGGACGGGAATTAGAAATGCCGCAGAGAAACCTGAATTAACCGACCAGCAAATTGATGATGCATGGAACAGCCTGTTAATTGGAACCATACAGCAAAACCACGATTTACTGCTTGAAGTAAAAGAAAAGTACCGTACTTTTTTATTAAGTAACAACAACGAAATCCATTACGACTGGATCATCAATTACCTCAAAACCACTTTTGAAATCAATAATTACGATGCGTATTTTGAGAAAGCTTATTTTTCTCAGCACATGAAACTGCGCAAACCGAGTACCAATATTTTTGAACAGGTATTAAAAGAAAACAACCTCGATCCGGCCGAAACCTTATTTATCGACGATAGTCCGCAACATATTGAAGGTGCTAAAAAAGTTGGATTAAATGCATTATTAATGACCGAAAAACCGGCACAACTGGGCGCCTTTTTAAAAGCGAACGGAATTTTGTAAATTAGTATATGTCAGAAAAAAAGTTTAAATCGTTAAAAGAGTTCTACCCTTTTTACTTGTTGGAGCATACCAATACCACATCGCGTATTTTACATTTTATCGGTACCGGATTGGTTTGTCTCGCCTTTTTCACAGGCTTTCTTTTTCATAATTGGCATTTCTTTCTGGCCATACCTGTATTGGGATATGGTTTTGCCTGGGTTGGGCATTTCTTTTTCGAGAAAAACAAGCCTGCTACTTTTCAGTATCCAGGTTATAGTTTAGTAAGTGATTTTATCCTGTTTTACGATTTGTTAACGGGCAAACAATCTTTTGTGGTGAAGAAATAATCCTCCTGGCATGTTCTGAGCACTACCCGTTCATCTTAAACTCGATTGAAGCGGCATCCTTTTTGGCTGTCACCCTGAGCGAAGTCGAAGGGCAGCCAAAAAGATACAGCGCAAAGCGAGACTGCATACCCCCAAGTATTACTGCATGTTCATTTCCAAAAAAATAATGAACTAATTATATACATGAAAGATGCTGAACTAAATTCAGCATGACGATACGAAAATAAAAAACAATCGCTCAACCTAAACTCGATTGCAGCGGCATCCTTTTTGACTGTCACCCTGAGCGAAGTCGAAGGGCAGCCAAAAAGATATAGCGCAAAGCGAGACTGCATACCCCCAAGTATTACTGCATGTTCATTTCCAAAAAAATAATTAACAAGAAAGATGCTGAAATAAATTCACTGTTGTCCGGAGAAATTATTTTTTACTTATAAAAAAGGGTAGCGATTAAAGCTACCCTTTATACTGTTATATTTGAGTTACGACACTTAAATCAACAGCATGAGCAAAAATACATTTTTTACCGGACAGCCGATCTTAAACCAGCTATTAAGTTTGATCGACCGGAATTCTGTGAGGTCATTGTCACGCCGTGGCGGTTACGACCATTATTATAAGTATTTTGATACTTTTTGCCACTTGGTTACAATGCTCTATTGTAGCTTGAACAATTGCACCAGCACCCGTGAAGTGGTCAGCGGGATGCACGCATGCCACTCCAAGCTTCTTCATTTGGGTATAAGCAGCCCCCCGGCAAGAAGTACCCTGTGCGATGCTAACAGTAAAAGGCCATTCGATGTTTTTCAACAGATTTACGAGCTTTTATACAAACGGCACCGGCATCTTTTACCGGACAGCCGATTAAAACAGTATGATAAGCTCTTTATTGCGGATTCATCCACCATCACGCTTTTCCAACGGATACTCGATGCGCCCAGCCCTGGGAAGATGAACGGAAAAAGAAAGGGCGGGATCAAGGTTCACACCCTGATCGGTGCAGCTGAGCATGTGCCCTTAAAAATCAGTTTTACTGCCGCTAGTGCGAATGACATGCCCTTCCTGAAAGAGATAGACCTTGAAGAAGGGTCATTTATTGTTTTTGACAAAGGTTATGTGGATTATTCGGAGTATGAGAGGATTGGAAAACAGGGCGCTTTTTTTGTCACCAGACAGAAAAAAGATGCAAGATATGAAATCGTTGAAAGTAGGGAACTGACCCTGCAGAGCATGGCGGCAGGTGTGCAGAATGACCGGATATTGATACAGGGTACGCGTACGCAACGGGAAAAGATCAGGCTGAACGTACGTATGGTTACCTTTTTTGATGCGGAATCGGGACGAACATTCGAATTCCTAACCAACAATTTCTCCCTGTTGCCCGAAGAGATCGCAGAAATATACAAAAAGCGCTGGCTCATCGAGGTGCTCTTCAAAAGGGTAAAGCAGAACTTTCCCCTTAAATATTTCCTTGGGGACAATGAAAACGCAATCAAAATCCAGATATGGTGTGCTTTTATATCCGATCTGCTGATAAAAGTTGTACAGGTACAGCTCAAAAGAAAATGGGCATTTTCCAATTTAAGGTCAATTATCAGGCTACACATGATGAGCTACATTAGCTTGTACAAATTCCTCAACAATCCTGAAAAGCTAAGTATGGGAAAAGGTAATAACAACCAGCTAAAATTGGGGGCCTTGGAAATAGATTTTAAGACATAAAACACCTCTAGAATGCGGATAAAACTTGTTTTATCGTTAAAATCTATTTTTACCGGACAACAGTGAAATAAATTCAGCATGACGATGAGAAAATAAAAACAGTTGGCAATTTTCAATTGGCAGTATCTATTACCGCCCAAAACTGAAAAAACCAACTGCTAACTGAATACTAAATTACAGTTTTCTTCTTTTTAATTCTCTTTCAATCAATCCCAACTCACGGCCTGTTTGTCCGGCCACTGAAGTATTTTCTTGTGCTCTTCTGAATAAATAAGGCATTACCGCTTTAATCGGTCCGTAAGGAACATATTTTGCTACATTATAATTCGAATCGGCCAGATTAAAACTTAAATTATCACTCATCCCTAACAACTGGGCAAAATATACATGAGGGTGATTGTGCGTAATATTTTTTTCCTCTAAAAGGTAAGTCAATAAACGGCTGCTATCTTCATTGTGCGTTCCGGCCACAATGGCAATGTCTTCAATATGATCAACACAATAACGCAAAGACTCATTGTAATCATGGTCTGATGCTGCCTTATCTGGCTGAATTGGTGAAGGGTAGCCCATTTCTGCTGCGCGTTTACGTTCTTTTTCCATATAGGCACCACGAACCATTTTCACGCCCAGAATAAAACCATCCGCTTTAGCAATTAAATGGTCGGCTTTCATATCGGCTAACTTATCATGACGGTACATTTGGTAAGTATTGTAAACAATAATCCGTTCACGGTTAAATTTACGCATCATAGCTAAGGCCAATTCATCGATCGTATCCTGAATCCAGGTTTCCTCCGCATCGATCATAATTGGCACACCTTTATCGAAAGCTGTTTGGCAGATCTTTTCGCAGCGTTGTTTCACCTTTTCATACTCAACCTTTTCGCTGGCATTTAGCGCTTCTTTAGCATCCAGTTTTTGCAATAAGGCAAAACGGCCAATTCCGGTAATTTTGAAAACCGTAATCGGAATTTTGGGATCACCATCAGCACGCATAATGGTACGGATAATTTCGGCACAGGTTTCGTCAAAAACCTGTTCTTCCTCTTCTCCTTCTACCGAATAATCTAAAATGGTACCTACCCCACCTTTATGCAGTTGTTCAATGGCCTTATCACATTCGGCAATGGTTTCGCCACCACAAAATTGCTGAAAGATGGTTACTTTTATTGCGCCTTGAATGGGCAAGCCGATATTTAAAAAGAAATTGGTAATAGCTGGGCCAACTTTAGTAAGAAAATTACTGCCAATCATTTTAAAAAGCCAATATGCTTTTTTTAGTTCGGTATTAGATTTTTGGCGGAAAGCAATTTCCGTATTATCGAAATTCGGTTGTTTGTTGGGGGATAAATCCATTTTTATCTATTAATAAGTCAGATTGGTGCAAAATTATAAAAAGCATTCATTGTTAAAACTAAAAACCTCTAAATAATCGTATTTTTGCACAAAATGATACAATTCAAATTAGAGGGCGAATTTATTCCATTAATCCAGCTGTTAAAAGCTACCGGATTAGTTGGCAGTGGCGGTGATGCCCAAACCGTTGTTGAGGATGGTTTAGTAAAAACTAACGGCGAGGTCGAATTCCGCAAACGTTATAAGGTTAGAGTTGGCGATATTATTACTTTTGGTGAAAACAAAATAGAAGTTATTTAATGGAACCACTAACCAGCGCAGGCCACACCTTATATTTCGAAAGCAGTTTAGCAGCACTAAAAACACTTTTAGAAAGCAACAAATACAGCAAAGTTTTTGTACTTGCTGATGAGCATACCAGCGAAATTTGCTTACCCCTGTTCCAGTCGCTATTAGATGATTATGCAGAATTTGATCTGATTGAAACTTCGGCAGGAGAAGAAAACAAAAACATCGATTTTTGTATTGGTATCTGGAAAACCCTTTTGGATTTTGAAGCTGACCGCAAAAGTTTGATGATTAATCTAGGTGGTGGTGTGATTACCGATATGGGTGGATTTATTGCCTCTACTTATAAAAGAGGGATTGATTTTATCAATGTACCCACTACCCTTTTATCGCAGGTTGATGCTTCGGTAGGTGGCAAAACCGGTATTGATATCGATAATGTAAAAAACATGGTGGGTACTTTTACCTTGCCACAAATGGTTTTTATCGAAACTGCATTTTTAAAAACATTGCCACAACGCGAGCTTTTATCGGGCTTTGCTGAAATGATTAAACATGGCCTAATTTATGATAAGCCTTATTACGAAAAATTAAAAGGAAGCAACTACTTAACTCCTTCTGCCGAAGACATTTACCGCTCAGTAGAAATTAAAAACGAAGTGGTTACCATCGATCCGCATGAGAAAAACCTGCGTAAGATTTTAAACTTCGGACACACCATTGGGCATGCCGTAGAAGGTTATTCTTTGGCAAACGACAAAAATCCGTTAACCCACGGTGAAGCAATTGCCATTGGTTTTGTTTGTGAGGCTGCATTATCGATCAAAAATAGTACGTTAACAAAAGAAGAACTGACAGATATTAGCGAATATATTTTATCATTATATCCTAAATATCATATTAAAAAGGAAAGTTTTGATACCCTTTTAGCATTAATGCAAAGTGATAAAAAGAATGAAGATGGAAACATTCTATTTTCACTTCTAGAAACAACAGGTAAATGCACGTTTAACTGCCGTGTAAGTACAGCAGATATTTTAAGCAGTTTAGATTATTATAACAGTTTGTAAAATGAATTTTACCGGAAGTGATATTTCTGTTGTTGGCCTGTTTGGTTTCGTAATCGTTTTAACCCTGGTTGAAATGTATTTCAGCTATGCGCACGACAGAAAATTATACACCAAACGCGATACCTGGACCAATATTTATCTGATGACGGCGGCGATTGTAATCAATTTAGCAACCAAAACCGGCACTTTTTTTCTATTAGAATATTGTTATCAATTCCGTTTATTCCAAATTCCTAATATTTGGGTTTATTGGCTTGTTTTAATTTTAGCGCAGGATTTTCTGTATTGGTTTTTACACACCGTTGGCCATTATGTGCGCTTTTTCTGGGCCATGCACGTTACGCATCACTCATCAGAACATTTTAACTTAACCACTGGTTTCCGTTCAACTGTTTTCGAGCCCTTGTACCGTGTTTTCTTTTATTTGCCTCTTGCATTTATGGGTTTTACAGCGGTTGACATTCTTTTTGCTTATCTGGTTACGCAAATTTATGGCAATCTGGTGCACACACAGTACAACATTAAGTTTCCAAAATGGTATGAATATATTTTTGTAACGCCTTCTCACCATCGCGTGCACCATGCCAGCAATGTTCGGTATTTAGACAAAAACATGGGCATGGTTTTAATCCTTTGGGATAGATGGTTTGGAACTTTCCAGGAAGAACTGCCAGAAGACGTGGTTAAATATGGTTTAACTACACAGCCAGAAGATACCGGAGCGGTTAACATTATTTTTCATGAATTTATTGCTTTGAGTGCGGATGTTAAAAAGGCGCCAACGTTTATGGATAAACTGAAATACGTTTTCAATCCACCAGGATGGAGCCATGATGGAAGCACCAAAATTGCTAAAATTATGCAACAGGAGTTACGTGAAGAGGAAAAGAAAAGGTATGAAACGCTACAACAGGATAAAATAAAAGTACTTAACGACCGGGGAGAGTTAAGTTCTACAGGATAATAAAAATTAACATCGGAATTTTAGCCCACAGATGCATAAAGTTAGATAGAGCCCCTAAATACATATTATTCATGATGAATACTCTATATCCTTATGCTTAATGCAGTTGTATCTTAATTAAGATATAATTTGTATTTTTGGTATAAAGTTTATTGCAATGACAACATTAACAATACAAGTTAAAGATAACGACACTGAATTTCTTTTAGAGGTATTAAAAAGAATTAATGCCAAGATAATTCAAACTCCTAAAAAGCAACTCTTGCTAGATGGAATAAAACAAGGAATAAAAGAGGCAAAAGACATTAGCGCAGGAAAAACTGCTCCGCTATCTCTTAATGATATATGATGGAGGAAATGAAAATTATATATTCTCCTATTTTTATTAAAAAAGCAAAGCATTTAAAAAAGAAACACGTATCATTAATTAACGATTTATCTCAATTAGAATCAATATTATTAGAAAATCCAAAAACTGGGACAGACCTAGGTAATGGTATTTTTAAAATAAGACTTGCTGTTAAGAGCAAGGAAAAAGTGGTGGTTATAGAGTGATCACCTACTTACAAGTTGAAAATGAAATCAATATGATTTACATTTATGACAAGTCTGAAGAAGCAACCATTACGAAAAAAGATATCCAGAATATAATTGATAGTTTATAATGTATTCTCAGCACTCTTCTCCACTAGCCTCAGATAGTCAGTTCAAACATTCCATACCCACCTTCAAAACAGTCTAAATCCAACAAAATTTAATTTTATTAAAAATATTTTCAATTTCCTATTGACAAATTAAATTTTGTTACTACATTTGGCTCAACAAAAAAAGAAATGCAAATTACAAACACATATTACTTTGGTTACTTTTACTATTTTAGTGAGAGCCGGGGCTAATATGCAAAAAGATATATAACAATATTAAAATGTATAAAAAAGTCCCGGCAAACAGCCGGGACTTTTTTGTTTTAACGCAAAAATGGAAACGACAAAACGAGTAGCAATTCAGGGTATTAAAGCATCTTTCCACGAAGAAGCCGCCTACAAATTCTTTGGTAATGATATCGAAACTGTAGAGTGTAATTCTTTTAAAGAAACCTGCGATAAATTAGAGAAAAACGATGCCGACTTCGTAGTAATGGCTATCGAAAACTCTATTGCGGGTAGCTTATTACCAAACTATACACTGATCCGCGATTATGGTTTTTCAGTTGTAGGCGAAGTTTACCTGCCTATCCAATTGCACTTAATGGCGCTACCTGGTGTAAAGTTTGAGGATATTAAAGTGGTTACCTCTCATCCTATCGCCATCCGCCAGTGTATCGATTTCTTTTACGATTATCCACAGATTAAAATTGTAGAGAGCAACGATACTGCTGCCTGCGCAAAGCGGATTCAGGAAGAGCAATTAACTGATACCATGGCCATTGCAAACAGTTTGGCTGCAGAACTTTACGGTTTGAACATTTTAGAACGCCGTGTAGAATCGAACAAGAAAAATTACACCCGCTTTCTAATTCTTAAAAAAGACAAAACAGACGAAGGAAAGAAAATAAACAAAGCGTCTATCTGTTTTCAGGTTGGGCACAAAGCAGGCTCATTGGCCACAGTTTTAAACATCTTTGCTGAACAGGATGTAAGCTTAACAAAAATACAATCTATGCCTGTTTTAGGTAAAAGAAACGAATATTACTTTTACGTCGATTTAGAATGGCCAAGTACAGAAAAATATGATAAAGCCATTAGAAAGGCATTAAAATATACATCGAACTTCAACATATTAGGAGAATATCAAAAGAACGATAAAGTATAAAAAGTCAGGAGTCTTAAATCAGGAATCCGAAGACAAATAACAGAATAATCAAACTTGTAAATAAAATAATTAAAATATAACTCCAGACTTTCCGCCTGCGGATTTCGGAATTAAACAACCCCATCATCATGAAACTTAATTTAAACATCCAACCCTTAAACACCTGGTTAAACGTAAACAACGAACCATTAATCATTTCTGGTCCTTGTAGTGCAGAAACTGAAGAACAATTATTAACAACAGCGCATTTATTGGCTGCTACCGGCAAAGTATCGGTATTAAGAGCTGGTATCTGGAAGCCACGTACTCGTCCGGGAGAATTCGAAGGTATCGGAAGTATCGGTTTAGAGTGGTTAAAACGTGCTAAAGCAGAAACTGGTTTACCAACGGCTGTGGAGGTTGCGAATGCAAAACACGTTGAAGAAGCCTTAGCAGCTGGTGTAGATATCCTTTGGATTGGTGCACGTTCTACTGTAAATCCTTTCACTGTTCAGGAAATTGCGGATGCTTTAAAAGGCCATGATGTTCCGGTATTGATCAAAAACCCGGTTAACCCTGATTTACAATTATGGATTGGTGCAATTGAGCGTATTAACGGTGCAGGAATTACTAAAATTGGTGCTATCCACCGCGGTTTCTCATCATTCGAGAAAAGTTCTTTCCGTAACGAACCAATGTGGGAACTTGCTATCCAGTTAAAAACACTTTGCCCTGAATTACCGATCATCAACGATCCAAGTCACATTTGTGGTAATCGTGAGTTAATCCCTTACATTTCTCAAAAAGCATTAGATTTAGACATGCAAGGTTTAATGATCGAATCTCACGTAGATCCTTCAGTTGCCTGGACTGATGCTAAACAACAAGTTACCCCTGCTGCTTTAGCTGAATTGGTTGATCGTTTAACCGTTCGTGAGCCAGAAGCACCAAACGAGGCTTTCGCTGATAAATTAGCTGACCTACGTAAATCAATCGATAAAATTGATGACATCTTATTACAAAAATTGGGTGAGCGTATGGCTGTTGTAGAGAAAATTGGTGAGTTTAAACGCGATAACCAGGTAACTATTTTACAGGTTAACCGCTGGGATGCCATCATTAAAAAAGGTCATGCTTTTGCAAAAGCTTTAAAATTAGATTTAAATTTTACTGAGAAATTCTTAGAATTGGTGCATGGTGAATCAATCCGTAAGCAAACTGAAATTATGAATGCTGGCAAAGCTGAACAAGGCATTGCTGCCGAGCAACATACTGAAGTTAAAGCGTAGTTGAGGTTAAAGCTGAAAGCATAAAGCTAAGTTTAACAGTGGTGTCATCCTGAGGGTTAATTTATTGTATAAAAATCAATATAAATTACAGGGATTTTAATAGATGATAATCCGCGAAGAATCGTCATTCCCAGAGGTCAGTTTTTTAGCAAAAAACGAAGGAGTTGGGAGACAGGTAAGATAAATCGTCATCTCGACCGCAGTGGAGAGATCTTTTAAACATAGTCCAAAGATCTCTCCACTCCGCATTTGCTTCGGTCGAGATGACGCGAATTTCAGAATCTGTCATTGGTAAATTGATTGGGAACCACGTAGTGCTCATGAATGCCTTTGAAGAAAAGAAAGCTTATGAATAATCGTAATGCCATAAGCTTTAAGATTAGCTTCGCTGAGCACTTCGTGGTTCCCGCCTGCGCGGGAAAGACGACCGTTCTTTGGAGTCTGTCAATGGTAGCCTGTCGAAGGGACTTACGATAGTTTTCGACTAACTCAGTATGATATAAAAAACAAATATGATGTGGTGTCAGATGTTTCCATCTGACACTTACATTTAAGAATAAACACAGAATAAAATGTCGAAAAACGCCTTAGTTTCTTTTAAAGGAACCAAGAATATTAATACGGAAATCCAATTAACAGGCTCGAAAAGCGAATGCAACAGGGCTTTAATTATTAGCGCTTTAAGCAAGCAACTGGTTAAAGTTGAAAATCTTTCCAATGCTGCCGATACGGTAACTTTAAATGGCATCCTGAATAAGTTGGGCGTTGAAGGTAGTGAGTTGGGAGAAGACTCCAAACTAAAAACTGCAAACTCCGAACTGGTTGATGTTGGCCCTGCCGGAACCGCTATGCGTTTCTTATCGGCTTATCTTTCAGCTAAAAATGGTAATTTCTTACTTACCGGAACCGAGCGAATGAAACAGCGCCCTATTGGGATTTTGGCACAGGCTTTAAAAACCATTGGCGCAGATATTTCTTATGCAGAAGCAGAAGGTTTCCCTCCATTGAATATTGTTGGCCCTTTAAATCAAAAAACCGCTGAAGTTAAAATAAAAGGCGATATCAGCAGTCAATATATTTCGGCCTTGCTGATGATTGCTCCTATCCTACCTCAAGGTTTAACTTTAGAAATAGAAGGCGAGCTTACTTCTAAGCCATATGTAGATATGACTTTAGATATGCTGGCTGAAGTTGGCATTACGCATTCCTGGAATGGAAATTCAATTTCCATTAAACCACAGGCTTTTAAACCAGGCACTTTGGTTGTAGAACCCGACTGGAGCGCAGCGTCGTATTGGTATAGTATTGCAGCTTTAGCTGATGAAGCAGAAATTAGTTTACCTGCTTTAAAAGAAAAGAGTTTGCAGGGTGATAGCCAGATCAAAAATATCATGAAGATTTTTGGCATTGCTACCAGCAAAACCGATAATGGCATTGCCATTAGCAACTTAGGCCTTTCTTTAGATACAAAAGAGGTTTTAGACTTAAAAACCTGTCCGGATTTAGCACAAACTATTGTAGTTATTGCAGCAGCTTTGGGCAAAAACATGGCTTTCACTGGTTTAGAAACATTAAAAATTAAAGAAACAGACCGTATTGCAGCCCTTCAGAATGAATTAGCTAAAATAGGCGTTACTTTTACAGAAGATAATCTGGTTTATACTTTAAATACCGATAACCTTCATTTTCCAGATAAAGTCACTTTCGCAACCTACGAGGACCACCGTATGGCAATGGCTTTTGCACCACTTGCCCTATTAATTAACGAAGTTGAAATTGAAGAAATGCAGGTAGTAGAAAAATCTTATCCGTATTATTGGGAAGATTTGAAAAAAGCAGGATTTGATGTTAGTATCAAGTAGCGAGAAAAAAGTATCAAGAACCATGTATCAAGAATGGGTGTTAAAATCCATTCAATAATTTAATCAATCTATAATTCAATTAAAAATAATGGCAGGCAACTCATTCGGACAACTATTTCGTATCACCACTTTTGGCGAATCTCATGGCGTAGCCATTGGAGTAATTATTGATGGCTGTCCGGCGCAATTGGATATCGATATGGATTTTATCCAATCGGAACTGGACAAACGCAAACCAGGTCAATCCAAAATTACCACACAAAGAAAAGAAAGCGATATCGTTCAGATTTTATCGGGTGTATTTGAGGGGAAAAGTACGGGGACACCTATTGCACTTTTAATTCCGAACGAAGATCAACGGTCAAAAGATTACGGTCATAATCTTGATGTTTACCGCCCTAGCCATGCCGATTATGTTTATGATGCGAAATATGGCATCCGCGATCACCGTGGCGGGGGTCGTTCTTCTGCACGCGAAACTGCTGCCCGTGTAGCAGCTGGAGCAATTGCAAAACTGTTTTTAAAGCAGCAAGGTATTGAAATTTTTGCACATGTAACTTCAGTAGGGACAATAGAAGCTCCTAATTTAGAAAGCAATGATTTATCAGCTTTATTGCAAATTAGAGAAGAGAATATTGTGCGTTGTGCTGATCCTGCAACTGCACACGAAATGATCGAGTTTATTGATTCGGTTAGAAAAGATGGCGATACCGTTGGCGGAAAAATAGGCTGCATAATAAAAGGCTGCCCTGCGGGATTAGGTGAGCCTGTTTTCGATAAATTGCATGCTGATTTAGGTAAAGCCATGCTCAGCATTAATGCCGTTCATGGTTTCGAATATGGCTCTGGCTTTGCCGGAAGCGAATTAAGAGGATCTCAGCACAATGATATCCCTCAGCCAAAAGCTGCCGATTCGAAAGTTTTTAAAACGACAACCAATTATGCCGGCGGTATTTTAGGCGGCATTTCTAACGGGATGGATATTACCTTCAAAGTAGCTTTTAAGCCTGTTGCAACCATTATGCATAACCAGCAAACCATCAATGCAGCTGGTGAAGCTTCGGAGATTAAAGGGAAAGGCCGACATGACCCTTGTGTGGTACCCAGAGCAGTAGTAATTGTTGAGGCGATGGCAGCACTCGTTTTAGCCGATCAGTTTTTAAGAAACAAAGCAAGCATTATTTAATTCGCCAAATGAGAATCATTACCTTCTTATTGCTATTGATCAGCATGAATAGCTTTGCACAAAGCTATGCTGAACAGATCACAAAACATCGTGAAATCTATAAACAGGATTTCATTAAAGACGAACGGTCACCACTCAAGAAAAACGACCTGCAAAACCTTCACTTTTATGAGGCAGACAGTGCGTATAAAATTTTGGCTGATGTAGAAATACTGAAGAATGAAAAAGTTTTCAAAATGCCGACTTTTAATGGTTCCAGCAGCGATTACTATAAATATGCACATGTAAATTTCATTTTGAATGACAAAAAAATTCAAATGACTTTATATAGAAGTGTTTCTTTATCAACCAACCCGGTTTATAAAGATCACCTCTTTCTGCCTTTTACAGACGAGACCAACAATAAGGAAACTTATGGCGGTGGCAGATACATTGATCTGGATGCAAAAGAAATCGTAGATCATCACATCGAAATCGATTTTAATAAAGCCTATAATCCTTACTGTGCCTATAGTGACGGATACCGTTGCCCTGTGCCGCCAGAAGAAAACGACTTACCATTGGCCGTAAAAGCAGGTGAGAAATTATACACTGGTGAAAAGAAACACCAAAAATAAAAGTTAATGTTACGTTTATCTACAAAATGATGCCTGGATTATCTTATAATCCATATTTTAACGTAAATTACAAACTTTAAGAAAAAAAATGTGTTCTCTAACTAAATTATATATTTCTAAATGACCTACAGTTGCTTAATTGTTGATGATAATGAAATTGAAAGAGATGCTATAGAAATGCATCTAAAAAAAATTCCATCATTAAATATTATTGCTGTTTGTAGTAATGGTATAGAAGCTTCGCAAATTTTATCCTCTACTACAGTAGATATCGTTTATTCTGATATTGATATGCCAGAGCTTTCTGGTATGGATTTATTAAAGAGTCTTAAAATACAGCCACTATTTATCTTTATCACTTCATTTAGTGAGTACGCTGCAGAAAGCTTTAATCTGGATGCGCTGGATTTTATTGTTAAGCCCGCAACATTCGAACGTATATTAAAAGCCACCAATAAAGCAATCGAATATATTGAATTGAGGAAACAAGTAAATAAACTCCCTGTCGAAAACTTAAACAACGACGATAAAACAGACGATGATTATTTCTTTTTTAGGGAAACTAAAGGCATAACCAAGTTGAAATATAATGATGTAATTTATATTGAAAGCATGGGCGATTTTTCAAAGCTGTTTACCAGCAGCGATAAGCATGTTATTTTGGTAAGCCTAAAAAATTTAGAAAAACAGTTGCCTTCGAAAATTTTTTCAAGGGTACACAAACAATACATCATCAATACTAATCATATTGTAACCTTAACCAATCATGAGGTCCATTTAGATCATAACTTTCTGGTTCCAATTAGTGCTTCTAACCGACAAGAATTACTGGAGAAATCAATTGACAAAAAAATCCTATCGAGATTTTTAAAATAAGTTATTTCTTCAGGATTATTTTAAAATAACTTCCACCTGCAGGATTAATATCAGCACTGATCTTACCATCCATTAAGCTAATAAAGGTTCTGCAGAGCAACAAACCTAAACCTGTACCTTTTTCTTTATTTGTACCCAAGGTGCTTACACCCGCACCTAAATAACCTGGCTTATTAAAATGTTCTACCTGTACAGGTGTTAAACCGATGCCCGTATCTGAAACTTTAATTTCTTGCACATTTCCATTAGGAAGAGTACTAACTGTGATGGTACCGCCATTTGGCGTAAATTTAATGGCATTACTGATGATGTTGCGAATAACCAGCATAAACATGTTCGAATCTGCTTTACAAAATGTTTTGGCTGGCACTAAATTCTGAATAGCTAAGCGCTTTTCATTGGCGTTATCCTGCAAAGAAAGAATAACCTCATTAATCAGATCATGAACATCTAATGATTCTAAATACGGGTTAAAACCCTGCATTTGGCTGGCCGCCCAATTGAGGAGGTTCTCCATCATTGTGGAGGTATAGGTGAGATTATTTTTCAGTGATGCAGCGTATCTGTTTAACTTCTCTTGCTCAATATTGCCACCTTCTAACAGCTGCATAAAGGAAATTAATGAATTAACAGGCGTACGCATATCATGGCTTACTACACTAAAAATACGGTCTTTAACTTTACTTAACTGCTCTAACTCCCGTTTTTGCGTATTGATAATCTTATTCAGCCTGGTTGTTTTCCGCTGGTTAAAAAATATAACCACGGCAATAATCAGAATAAGTGTTGTGGCTATGGTAAGGAATAATTTTATGCGTTCATCAAATTTAATCTGCTGTACCTGTTTACTAATCTGTTCGTCCTTTACTCCAGCGGTTAATTGTGCCGCAAATTTAGCATGAGCAAATTTGTTATCCTGAGCCAAACGCTGAATATCGAGATCAGCTTTTGCTTTTTGAAAAGTTAACAAATCCAATGCTTTTTCTTTATCACTCAACACCAATTGTTGCCTTTTTAGCACAAGTTCCTGCTGTTGCCTTTTTAATTCACCTTCTGTAAGTTTTTGCTTCAATAAATAGTCGCGCTCTTTAATACCAAAATCGAGCTGCATCTGTCTTCTGGTAATTTCCTTTTCCTTTTCCTGATCGAAAATTTTATCTCTAACCGCAATATATTGCCTGTAGTAGGCTAATGATTTGTTATAATCTTTTTGTTTCTCATATACAGTACTTAGACCTAAAGTAGCTAGTTTTTCAATATCCAGCAGCCTGTTTTCTTCTGCAATTTTTAAACTATTATTGAGTAATATGATTGCATTTTCAAAATCATTTTCTTTTTGGTAAAAGTTACCCAAAGCATATAAACTTGCGGCATAGGCTTCTTTATCTTCTCCCGATTTATTTAACTCAACTGATTTTTGATACGATTTTACCGCCGCATCCTTTTGTCCAATTGAAGTATACAAGTCAGCAAGATCTCGTTTAATGGTACCTACTAAACCCATATCTCCAATAGCTTCTGACACTTTTAACGACTTGTTATAATACGCTAAGGCCAGTTTTATTTTTTGGTTGGGCATTACATTCATCTCCGTTAATTCACGATCTGATGCCTCGAAATAATTGGTCCCCATCAGGCCATAAACAACGGCTACACCTCTTGTATTTTCGCCTTCTTTAGCAAATACTTTTAGCGCCATTTCCATGTAAACCAATGCCTGACTCTGGTTACCTAAGCTCTGATAAATGGTAGAAATATTGGTATAACAACTTGCCATATCGGTTTCGTTGCCCATTTTTTCATAGATAGCGATGGCCTTTTGATTAACTTCTAGGGATTTTACATAATCGGGAATACTGCCATACAAGGCGCCTAGATTGAGGTAAGTACCAGCTACCATATCCAAATTTCCTATTGAAGAAAACTCGGCAACTGCATTGTGATAGTTTTCTTCTGCCTTTTGGTAATCAGACCTTCCATGGTACATTAAAGCTCTTCGGTAATAAGCCAATGCAGAGAATTTTTTTAGATTTTTCTCATGCGAAAGCTGAATGGTTTTATCCACATATTCTTCCGCTTTCTCTACATTTTTCATCCGCATGTATTGGCGGTAAACCTCCGTCAATATTTTGATTTTGGTGGAGTCTGATTTTAGATTCTTTTGATTTAAACTTAAAAGGCTATCAAGTTTTTTCTGCGGCGCACTCGTCTGACTAAAGCTAGCTGTGCATAAAAATGAGAAAAAGAGAAACAGCATGCCTTTTTTAAAAAAACATGCTTTACTAACGAACTGAGCATTTACAAGATAGCGCGTCATTTTCAGTTCAAACTAATCATTTGTTTTATCGGAAAATAACCACAAAAAATCTTGAAAGTTACAGCGTTCACATCCGGGATAAGATAAAACATTCTGAAATAACAAAATAGCGTTTGGTTTCTAAAAGTAGGTAAAAAACTGATCAAATAGGTAACCAGTTTTTACCTTTCCATCAAAATCTCTATCATTTAAATATAAACAAAATAAGAAACTGATTGTAAAGCCTTTAAATTATTCAGACCGTTAAATCTTATACCCCAGCTATTACTTTATAAAAAAAATGAAGGGTATTTAGTTGGATTTGCATCGTGCATCATCTGGTAAATGGTTTCAATTACATCATCAACTGATGGTTTACTGAAATAATCACCGTCTGATCCAAATGGCGGACGATGCGCTTTAGCCGATAATGTTTTTGGCTGACCATCTAAATGGAAATAACCTTTTTGCTCTTCCAGTACCTTTTGCAGAATATAGGCAGATGCACCTCCTGGAACATCCTCATCTACGACCAGTAATTTATTGGTTTTGGCAAGCGAGTTTACACAAACCTGTGTGGTATCGAAAGGCAATAGTGTTTGTGGATCTATAATTTCTACCGAAATACCCAATAAGCTCAATTCTTCTGCCGCCTCCTGAACAATTTTTAAAGAAGAACCGTAAGATACTACTGTAATATCAGTGCCTTCTTCTAAAACCTCTGCTTTACCTAACGGAACCGTAAAATCGCCAACATTACTTGGTAGTTTTTCCTTAAGCCGGTAACCGTTTAAACATTCAATTACTACTGCGGGTTCATCAGCTCTAAAAAGGGTGTTGTACATACCGGCAGCTTGGGTCATATTTCTAGGCACGCATAAATGCATCCCTCTTAAAGCGCCTAAAATCATGCTGATTGGCGAGCCTGAATGCCAGATTCCTTCCAACCGATGACCACGGGTACGTACAATAACCGGCGCTTTTTGAATCCCTTTAGTCCGGTAGGAGAGCGACGCTAAATCGTCGCTAAGCACATTTAGTGCAAAAATTAAATAATCAAGATATTGTATTTCAGCAATCGGCTTTAAACCTCTCATAGCCAGACCAATACCCTGCCCCATAATGGTCATTTCTCTAATTCCAGTATCGGTAATTCTTAATTCACCATATTTGGCCTGTAAACCCGCAAAGCCTTGATTTACATCACCAATATTCCCTAAATCTTCTCCAAAAGCAACTAAACGCGGATCGCGGGCAAAGTTTTCGTTAAAGCAGGCATTAAGCACTTCCCTACCGTCGACCATTTTCGATTGCTCATCATATGCAGCATTAACCACTGCAATCATATCAGGACTTTCTTTGCCGTCAGTATGCAGTTTAGAATTGTAACGGTCGTGATTAAACTTAGCTTGTTTTTTATACCATGCCAACAGTTCATTGCGTTCCGGAGAGTTAAAACCAGTCGATAAACGTATGGCTTTTCGTACAGCAGTAAAAACCTCCCGGCGTTGTGCATCGGCAGTTGAAGCCAGATTTGCTGCAATCTTAGCCAGTTCAGGTTGATGTTTAGCCATACTGCTAATTAAATCAACCACTTGTTTTTGTTCGGGTTTAATACTATCCAAAAACTCATTCCAAGCTTCTTTTTGTGCATTACGTACAAAAGCCTTTGCGTCTTTTTCAACCTCTGCAATTTCCTCTTCTGTTGCTACAGCCGAATCAAGCATCCAGGCACGCATTTTCAGAATACAATCGTGTTCGGTTTCCCAAGACAAGCGGTCCTTTGATTTGTACCTTTCGTGCGAACCAGAGGTAGAGTGCCCCTGAGGTTGAGTAAGTTCGGTAACGTGAATTAAAACAGGTACATGTTCGTCTCTGCAAACATTTATTGCTTTTTCATACACCTCACATAAAGCCGGATAATCCCAGCCCTTTACTTTATAAATTTCATATCCTGGTTGATCGGCATTACGCTGAAAACCTTTTAAAACCTCAGAAATATCTTCTTTTGTAGTTTGATATTTTGCCGGAACTGAAATGCCATAGGCATCATCCCAAATAGAAACGGCCATAGGTATCTGTAAAACACCTGCAGCGTTAATGGCTTCAAAAAATACCCCTTCCGAAGTTGACGCATTACCAATGGTACCAAAAGCAACCTCATTTCCGTTTACAGAAAAGTGTTTTAAGTAATCTAGTTCTTTATTTTGTCTAAATAATTTAGAAGCATAAGCTAAACCTACCAAACGGGCCATCTGGCCACCAGTTGGAGAAATATCTGATGAGCAGTTTTTAATCTGCGTTAAATCGTTCCAGCTGCCATCTTCATTAATAGATTTTGTTGCA
Source organism: Pedobacter sp. W3I1 (assembly GCF_030816015.1). Taxonomy (NCBI): domain Bacteria; kingdom Pseudomonadati; phylum Bacteroidota; class Sphingobacteriia; order Sphingobacteriales; family Sphingobacteriaceae; genus Pedobacter; species Pedobacter sp. W3I1. The sequence continues at coordinate 2,617,675 of NZ_JAUSXN010000001.1, read as the reverse complement.
AAATGGCAGTTCATTTGTCTCCCGCCCGAAAACGGATCAGCTCCATCGGTCGGATTGGCATAAAGCTGTGCAAAAAATTCTTTAATGGTAGAAATACCTGTTGCGAAGGCAAAAGTTTGATCGCGGTAATAACCTGAGCGCCAGTCGCCGTTTTTAAAAGCTTTGGCCATAGCCACCTGGGGCACTTCTTTCCCATCACCAAAAATACCAAATTTTGCCTTTCCTGTTAATACTTCTCTACGGCCTAAAACACTGGCCTGCCTACTTTCGAAGGCTATTTTGTAGTCGTTTATGACGATAGATTTAAAATCGTTAAAACTGAGTTCGGAAGCATCAATAGTATTGGTCATCAATTTTTCATTCGGCATAGTAATCAAAGATTGGTTGCGGCAAATATATACAAAATTAAAAGTTTGCCTTTATCCTCCATTGTAAAATTATATATGGATTTGTAAAATATATTTGGAATAGTTTTTGTTTTAATATGAAAACATTAAATTTGTTTTAGATTATAAAAAATAAATTACAACCACATAACATGAAAAAGATCTTAGTATTATTCGCTTTTGTTTTAGGTTTAAGTGTTGCTGTAAATGCACAAACTAAACCTGCAGAGTTTAAATTTGAATCGGAAACTCACGATTTCGGTAAAATTGTATTGAACAAACCAGTTACATACGATTTTAAATACACCAATGTTGGCGAAGAGCCTTTAATTATCACTAAAGCTGAAGCAAGCTGTGGATGTACAGTACCTAAATACACTTCTACACCATTAAAAAAAGGTGAAACTGGTGTAATTTCTGTAACGTTTAACGCTGCTGCTGGTCCCTCTACTTTTTCGAAAGCCGTAACCATTACTTCAAATGCTAAAACACCAATTAAAGTGCTTTACATCAAAGGTGAAACGGTTGCCGCAGCTTCAAAATAAATTTTTTAAACGATAATATTTAAAAAGTCCCGATTTTCATCGGGACTTTTTTATTTTTGTGCCATGCCAAAAATTTCACAAAAAGGTGTGCAGATGCCTGCATCGCCAATCAGAAAGTTAACTCCATTTGCAGATCAAGCTAAAAAAGATGGTAAAAAAGTTTTCCATTTAAATATTGGTCAACCAGATATAGAAACACCTGAAGGAATGTTAAGCGCTATCAAAAACATTGATTTTAATGTTTGGGCCTATACACCATCAGAAGGTACACTTGCATACCGTTTAAAACTGACCGAATACTACAATAAACTGGGCTACAATATTACACCCGAAAACATATTGGTAACGGTTGGTGGTTCTGAAGCCATCACCATTGCCATGCAAACCTGCGTAAACGAGGGCGACGAAATTATCATTCCAGAACCTTTTTATGCCAATTACAATGGCTTTGCCTGTATGAGCAACGTGGTGGTAAAACCAATTCTTTCTTACATTGAAAATGGTTTTGCATTACCGCCGATTGCCGAATTCGAAAAATTGATTACTGAAAAAACCAAGGCGATCATAATCTGTAACCCCAATAACCCGACTGGTTATTTATATTCAAGAGCAGAATTAGAGGCTTTAAAAACACTTTGTGTTAAATACGATCTATTTTTATTCTCTGATGAAGCTTATCGCGAATTCTGTTATGATGGACGGGAATTTATCTCACCGATGCATTTAGACGGATTAGATGAAAATGTGGTCATTATGGATACAGTTTCTAAACGTTACAGTGCTTGTGGTGCACGTTTAGGCTGTTTAATTACGAAAAACAAAGAAGTTATTGCTTCAGGATTAAAATTTGCGCAAGCAAGATTAAGCCCGGGCATGGTTGAACAAATTGCTGGTGCAGCAGCTGTAGATACGCCAGATAGTTATTTTGAAAAAGTAAATACCGAATATACCTTGCGCCGTGATACTTTGGTTGGTCGGTTAAATAATATAGAAGGCGTTTTCTGTCCTAATCCGGGCGGTGCATTTTACGTAGTAGCAAAATTCCCTATTGATGATGCTGATAAATTTTGTCAGTGGATTTTAGAGGATTTTAACCATAATAACCAAACGGTAATGATGGCGCCTGCAACGGGCTTCTATTCTACCCCTGGTTCTGGCAAAAACGAGGTTCGTATGGCATATGTATTAAATACCAACGATTTAAACGCAGCTATGGATTGTTTGGAAGTGGCATTGCAGCAATATCCGGGAAGAGTAAGTTAATGTATAGATTGTTTAAAGCGGTTAATTTGGTTTACTTTTTTCACTGTAGGCTCAGCCCTGATATTCCAAGCAGAATTTGGCAGGTACAGAAGTGTCATCGCTCCTTTTTTACAATTTATCAAAATCCATGTATATTCGTATATGGATTCTAAAACCGTACTTGTCTTCGATGACGACCCCGATCTTTTAAACATTTTCAATTTCCTTTTTGAGGAAAGCGGCTGGCAGGTACACAGTTTCCAGAACTGTGATAATGTGGTTGAAATGGCGATCCAGTACCGGCCGCTGCTGATCCTGATGGACAACTGGATCCCATCTATCGGCGGAATCAGGGCTACCCAGCTCCTGAAGGCCAACGAAGAAGTGAAAAACATTCCTGTTATCTACATCTCTGCCAACAATGATGGGAAGGCACTTTCGGAACAAGCTGGCGCTGACTGTTTCATAGCCAAACCCTTTGATCTTGACGAGCTTTTGGCCCTTGCTGATGTCTTGGTAAACAAAAGTTAAAAAACCTTGTTTATCAGTCAGACCGACCAGGTATTTATCCAGCAGCAGACCATTATCCTAATTTATGGAAAACGGAAACCAGACAAAAAACGAACAACAGATTATAGCGCTCATCGAGAGCGCACCATTCCCTATTGCAGTATACGAAGGCCGCGAAATGCGTATCACACGCGCCAACCAGGCAGTGATCGATGTGTGGGGTAAGGGAGATGATGTGATCGGAAAAAACTATGCACAACTACTTCCTGAACTTAGGAACACCGGCATTTATCAAAAACTGGAGGAGGTTTACTCAACGGGCGTTCCCTACGATATCCGCAACAGCCGGGTCGATCTCGTTGTAAAAGGAGAACTGAAAGAGTTTTATTTCAACTACTCATTCACCCCTCTGTTTGACGAGAGCGGAAAAGTATATGGGGTGATGAACACCGCCGCAGACGTAACTGATCTGAACCTGGCGAAACAGCACGCAGAATTCAGCGAACAGAACTTCCGCAGCTTGATCCTTCAAGCGCCTGTGGCCATGTGCCTGCTACGCGGACCGGATTTTATCATTGAGATGGTTAATGCAGCCATGCTCGATATCTGGGGCAAGTCCAAAGACACCGTAATAAACAGACCAGTCTTCCAGGCTCTTCCCGATGCCAGAGAGCAGGGTCTGGAACAGGTAATGGAAGAAGTGTACCGCAGCGGGGAACCCTTTTTCGCGAATGAAACGCCTGTAAGGCTCTTGAGGCATGGAAAGCAAGATACCGTTTATCAAAACTTTGTTTACCAAGCCTATCGTGATCCTTTCGGCGCAATCCTTGGTGTGCTTGCCATTTCCGTCAATGTTACCGAACAGGTAAAATCACGCATGGAGCTGCAAAAGGCATATGAGCGGATCCAGCTTTCAAAGACCGCGGCACAACTCGGTACCTTTGACATGGACCTGGAAAAGGGTATTATGGAATGGGACTGGCGATGCCGTGAGCTTTTTGGTGTACGGCATAAAAACGAGGTAACCTACGAGGATGACTTCATAAAGGGCCTGCATCCAGACGATAGAACGAGGATTACTACCATCATCAGCGAGTTGCTCTCGGGAAGCAGCCCTAGCGGCGACTATGACGTGGAATATCGTACTATTGGTCAGGCCGATCATGAGCTGCGCTGGGTAAGGGCAAAGGGAAAAGTTTACTACGAAGATAAAAAAGCAAAAAGGTTCATCGGCTCGGTGCTGGATGTGACTTCGGAAAAGCGGAACGAACTGCGCCTGGCCGACCTGGCCGAAAAACAGGCACGCCTAGCCGCAGTAGTAAATTCAACTGACGACATTATTATCTCAAAGACCCTTGAGGGAATAATTACCAGCTGGAACCCGGCAGCGGAACGGGCTTTCGGTTATACCGAGTCTGAGACCCTCGGACGCCACATCTCTATTATCATTCCACCCGAACGTATCCAGGAAGAAGATTTCATTATCTCGCAGATACGCAGTGGAAACAACGTCGATCACTTTGAAACAATAAGGCAGGGCAAAAGTGGCAAGCAGTTACACTTATCGATCACCGTCTCTCCCATTTTCGGACCTAATGGAACGATCATAGGTGCCTCGAAGATCGCCCGCGACATTTCTGAGCAGCTACAGGTCCAGGAAACAGCGAGGAAATACACCGAGCGCCTTGAGATTATGAATATGGTTATGGGCTCTATATCCGAAGAGCTTGAACTGAACAAGATCCTGCAAAAGGTAACTGATGCCACCACAGAGCTCACCGGAGCACAATTCGGGGCTTTTTTTTACAACAAGACTGATGGCCAGGGAGAATCCTACATGCTCTTCACTCTTTCTGGCGCATCAAGGGAGTCTTTCGAAAAGTTTGGGATGCCCAGAAATACCGCTGTATTCCATCCTACCTTCTCAGGGCAGGGTGTAGTTAGAGTTGATGATATCACAAAGGATGAAAGATATGGAAAAAATGCGCCTCACTTTGGCATGCCAAAAGGACACCTACCCGTGGTCAGTTACCTGGCTGTCCCGGTAATATCAAGGAACGGAAATGTCATCGGCGGGCTGTTCTTTGGACATCCTGAACCAGCAATATTTACGCAGGAGCATGAAACAATAGTCACTTCTATCGCCGCCCAGGCCGCCATAAGCCTCGACAACGCAAAACTCTTTGAAGAAGTAAAGGCACTTAACGACAAAAAAGATGAATTCATCGGCCTTGCCAGCCATGAGCTCAAGACACCACTGGCAAGTATCAGCGGTTATCTTCAAATCCTGGGTCGCCTGACATTTGAAGCAAAACAGCAAACATTCCTTACTAAGGCATCCAATCAGGTGCAAAGACTCACCTCTCTTGTCAACGACCTGCTGGACATATCGAAGATTGAAGCCGGAAAGCTACAGCTTTCTATTAAACCATTTGACCTTGAGGCCGTGATTAGGGAATCGATCGAACTCATCCAGCACTCTGCCCCTAAGCATACTATCAGTTTTCATAGCAATACCAAGCATTGCATGGCCAGCGGAGACGCCCAGCGAATCGAACAGGTCATCATCAACTTGCTTAGTAACGCCGTCAAGTACGCACCAATGGCAGACCATGTTAAAGTAAGCCTTGACAGCTCCCCCGAGAAGATCACCGTAAGCGTTACAGACTTCGGACCGGGTATCCCGCATAACAAGCTTAAAAACATATTTAAAAGGTTCTATCGCATTGATGAGAGCTCACCTAACATCTCAGGTCTAGGCATAGGGCTGTACCTGGCTCATGAGATCATTAGCCGCCACAATGGAGAGATTTGGGCAGAAAGCGAACAGGGTATCGGAAGTACGTTTCTTTTTTCTCTTCCGGTTTACGGTACAGATTGACGCAATAGCTGGAAAATCCAAATGAAAGCAGCTTTGCGTTTAAACACCGCATCAATCCGGCAGAAGGGTTAATCCGATAACCGGGCCATTTTGACAAAACAAAAAGTGGGATGCAATGGTTTTGAGATCATGACAGCATTTAACATTGAAATCGATCATAACGATCAAGCGATCACCCTGACCATTGTCCCAAAAGATGATTATTTTAAGATTGTTTATTTAGGAGGGATTTTAGGAGCAATAAGAAAACAGGAATCTGACTGGATCTTACTGAAAGCTGAAGAGATCGAGCTTGAGGAACTAGCACCATTTGATTACAAATTAACAGAAAACAGTCATCATCTTTCTCTAGGTGTGGCTGAGATCAACCAGATCTCCGGGGCAATCGAAAATCACCTACAATAGCGGGTATAATGTCAAGGTGAATGCTTTCAAAAAGAAAATATGGTAATGCCATCTATTTTTTTCTCTGTCCAGCCAGAATTTAAACTAACTGGAAACAATTGATGTTAAAAGTTATCCGACAGCACATCTTAAACAGGCAAACTACCATTTAGTTGGACGTATCGTATCATAAGCTTTTTTTTCCATCATCCTTACATTATCCAAACCAAAAACTGTCTTTAAGTGTTATTTATCCTAAAAATCTACCTCAAAACCAAGAATAATGGACCAAAATGAATTCAGCTTAGCTGCGAACCGGCATGCATCTTCCCTGCATTCGCATGCCATGCGCTTCACCAGGGATGAAGACGAGGCGAAGGATCTTGTACAGGACACACTGCTTAAGGGTATACGTTTCTGTAATAATTTTGATCAGGGCACCAACATCAAAGGATGGCTTTATGTAATTATGCGCAATACTTTCATCAATAATTATCGTAAAGAGCAGAAAAAACAGGAACTCATTATCACAGAAGAAGAGTTATCAAGCGTACAGCTGATCAAAAGCGCCGACCGGAATGCATCAGAATCCAAATTTATGATGGGTGATATCCAAAAAGCACTTGACAGTATCCCAGATGCTTACAGCATTCCTTTTCAGCGCTATTTTGAAGGCTATAAATATGAAGAGATTTCGGCGGAACTGGGAATCCCCTTAGGGACGGTAAAGACACATATCCATCAGGCCAGACTCCTGCTCAAGAAATACTTAAAAAATTACAGGCACGGTTCCTAGTATTTACCCTTGGACAATCCGTTTTCTACACCAGGATAGAATAAAGATAGACAGAACAAAATGCTAATTTAGTTCAATAGTGTTTCTTCAAGTTACCTTAACGCAGTCTTCTTCCTTATCCTCAAATTTATACCCATGCGGAGCATCTCCGAGTGGAGCGTATGGGTAATGGATATCATCCGGCACCACTTCCGCCTCATTTACAAGCCTACCAGCTAATTTAGTACCGGTGCCTACCCCTGCTCAATGGTAATATCCTTTATCAAAAAACCCTGAAAGCTGAAAATTATCATAAGATGGATTATAAACACCCAATATTGTTTCCCATTCTCTGAACGGCCTTAAAATACATTTCGAGCATTTTAATCGATTGCAATTACCTGGCTTGCACCCCTAAGCATAACAAACATTCAAAAGTTTAACCCTGTAAACATATTAACTTTTTGCCGCATCGAGATAATCTAGTTTGCCTTCATGTGCATGATTTGCATCCCATTGCTCGCAAAAGGAATATCGCTGAATATGCCCGGCTTATCAAAATAACAGGCAATACAAACCGATAAAGTGCTAAAATTAAGTATCACCACGTTAAAAGTTCGTTTTACCACGTTAATACAAAAAAACGAAACTAAAATGCCTAGAATTAAGCAATTGGCTACTAAGCAAAATGATGTATGAACTTATAAGCTTCAGGGAAATAATTTTAGATGCCCTTAAAGTTGGAGCAGCATATAAGTGCCTCTGCAAGCAACTGCAAGACGAAATCTTAAAGGAAAGTAAACGGATATTCAGCTCCATTCAGCATAATATTACACAAATGGAACCCGATAGATCAAAGGCTTATCTAAGGCAACATCAAAGAGGGTTGATGCAATTAATGGATGAGTTAGAAACCATGGTGAATGAGGATAGCCTTAATGCTGGTCAAAAAAATAAAACAGAAGAAATTAATAGCATAGCAAATCTAATCAACCAGATGGTTTTGGATCTTCAGCAGTATTTACCATACTATTTCGACTATCATTGCCCTGTTTCCATAATTACTCAGAAACAGTTATTAGTAAATATTGCAGAAAATTCAAGCCAGATCATAAAAAGCCTTGAAGAACTGCATGCCGATAATGAAACCATTGTGGCCTTTACGCATATCGTTGAACACTTAAATAACGGTATTGTCCGCTTTACTTTCGAACAGGCAGGATATCTATATGATTTTTTCGAATCACTTAAAATAGCATTAAATAAATTTGCATCTCCTTTACAAATGCCAGGGTTTATCCTAATACTCGTATCCTTAAATTTTAATCACCCATCTTTTTATCATTCCTGCTGCAACTACTTTACTCAGGAACTTCGAAAGTGCGAAAACATTAGCGAGCAATATAGATTAATCCATTTCTTTAAAAAGCTAATTGGGCAGGTTTTTAAAACCATAAGCATACCCTACAATAGAAATTTGCCCGATATTGACGAATCACTACTGCGGTATATTGAAAGCGAAATCAGCTACCTCAAATCAATAGATACCATAGCCGAAGACCTAAGTCGTGGTGGTATTTTAGATAGCAATTTTAAAGTAACCTTTACGGTAAAACAGCTTGCCATATTCATACACCTACAAGTTGAGGCTGGCATCATCACAACCCAGAGCCCCAAGGCACTACATCAATATGTTACGAAACACTATAGTACTATAGAAAAAGATAGCATATCAGAAAAAAGCTTTAAAAATGCTTACTATGGAAATGTAGGAAACGATGTTGAAAAAGTGATCGAAAAAATCGTCAACATGTTGACCATTGCCGAGGGAAAATGCTAACCAAGAAGATTTAACAAACCCTTCCTGCGTAAAAAATCTACAAATTCGAAATACCAGTGCTCCGAATAATCATCCAACTCATGTAATTCCTTTTGGTGAGTCCCAATAATATCCTGAAGTGTAAAAAAGCCCATTAACTTACTTCTAAGCTTAAAATTCTCAGATAGTGGAAGTTCTGCAATGGGCAGATTGAGGAGAAAGTGATTTGGCTGGGAAAAACGATCCATAAAAAAGCGTGGGTTAACCCGATATCCGCTTTAGAGGCACCGCAAAATGCCCAGACACAAGATAAACAGGCACCCACGCGTAGCGTAGGCAACCATCTATTTTTTCCTGTGTCTTTTGAAGTTTTGCGGTTTTCTAAAACAGTAAAATAGCTTATTGCTACAATATCAAATATGTAATTAATTTTTATTTCATGGCTCAAATATAACGGAAGTGGTTAATGAGGTGCTTTCGGAATATTATGATACGCAGCGTCTTGTACAAGAAAATGAAGAAGCATTTTTCTTACGCACAAGCGGCGAACGCGGCCGGCTTACCAAAGTACTCAAAAAAGACATCATCTATCTCCAGGGCTCAAATAATCATGTGCACATTTACACGCCAACAAATGACTATTCGGTATACATGACCATAAAAGAAATGGAGGAAAAACTCCGGGAAAATGAGCAATTCTACCGCGTTCACAAATCGTACATGATTAACACCACCTTTGTAAAGGAAATTAATGGGCACAAAATCGATCTTGGAAAGTACGAAGTGCTTATGACTCCACAATACAAAGAGGCATTTATGGATTATATTGAAAGTCAAACCCTTGTCTCAAAACGCCTAAGGGATTGACATTTGCAAATCTGAATGAGTTGTAAGTGTTGTGATCACAGTCATTGTACTAGTAGTCGGATCACTCTTTTGAAAGCTCATATTAGCTGCTTTTTGTGAACGGAAAACAAACGCAGTTTTCCGGGTCGATTTTAAGTCTATTATTCTTTTCATAAACGAAAATTAGCCCCATCAAAATCCCTAAAAGACTACATTACGCAAAGCAATTATTGACTGTTGTGAAACCCAATTTTAACCTTAAAAAAAAATGAAAAACTGGCTAAAAAATTATCGCTGGCATATTATTGCATGGGCTACTTTCATTCTTTATGAATATATACTGATCTCATTGATCCTTAAAATAAATGCCACTTTATTAAGCTATTGCATTCACTACATTATCAATATAACACTCTTCTATATCCATGCCGAATTGGTATTAGGAAAAAGTTTAAAATCAAACAGACCTATTTATTTAAGGATAATTATATTAACAATAGTTGAAGTATGTTTGTATACTATTATCGCGTACCTCACAGATCGATCCCTTTCAAAAACAACAATAGTTCCTATTGATAAGCTCACGGTTACAGACTGGAAATTTATGTCTTCAACACTGTGGCGGGGAATCTACTTCATGTTATTCTCAACAGCTTACTATTTTATTAAAAGTTATATCCACCAGAAACATCGGGCAACCAAACTGGAAAAAGAAGCAATTGAAGAAATGTTGAAGCAAAAGCAAATAACGCTTGAACTGGCTAATGCTAAAAATGCCTATCTCAAAGCTCAAATAAATCCACATTTCTTGTTCAATACTTTAACCTATATATATAACAGTACGCATAAGAGTGAACCCCGGGCTGCAGAAGCCGTGCGATACCTTTCAAAACTGATGCGTTACGCTTTGGAGTGCGAACATGGTCCGGAAATTATGCCACTGGAAGCAGAGATCCGCCAAGTCGAAAACCTTCTTCAGCTTAGCAGAATAAAGCAGCCTGACTTATTTATAGATTTTAGTTATGACCAGAAAATCGAATCGACCGAGATCATTCCATTACTATTACTTAGCCTAACCGAAAATATGGTTAAACATGGTAACCTCAGCCAGCCGGAAGATCCTGGAAAAATTATGGTAAAGTTGTATGGAGGGCAGTTTAGCATTCAAACAAGTAACCTGATTAACACAGGTCTCAACGATACAGGTTTCCATACAGGCCTTGAAAATATCCGGCAAAGGCTGCTCCATACCTATGCAGACAGAGCAGAGATTTCTTCAGGAATGAAAGATAATTATTTTGAAGTGCTAATTACAATCAACCTGGAAGAAGCTCATAAATTTATATAACACCCTGTCGATTTCATCATAAAAAACAAAAATAAGTTAGACTTATAAGTTAGTTACTTCAAAACCACGATAACTAAGCATTTCGGCATTATGCGAAACAATTAGGCGAAGTTTTAATCTTTCTATAATTTCTCTGGCTTGAGCAATATTCCTTTGCATATCGTTTATTCCCCTGATTTCGATCCCACCCGACATTAGTTTAAATTTACTGGGCTCAAACTTATCGATAAACTGCTGTAGATCTGGGCTAACCTTTATCTGACTGTTTTGCATCATTAATGTTAATTCTTTGGCCGCAAAGCAACACAAAGCGTTTTAACTTATCAGTACTTTCATATTAACTTATTAAGAAATGTTCAATCGCAATTAAAGACTATTAAATTAATGTTGAAGCTATATTAAAATATGGTGTATTTAATTGCACTTGAACTGAAAATGCAATAAATTAGCTTAGAAATACAGCCGATCCATGGCTGATAGCGAACCACTTCCTAAAAAACAGATGATGCCCAATAATAAAGTATATCCGCTAAGCCTGCTGTTCCTGACACTTTTATTCAGCTCCATATCTGCAATAGCACAAATTGAACTCAAGGATAAAAAATATCACGTAGATACTAAAACATTTTCGCAAACCGATTCAGGTGCACTAAAGTTAGATATTTATTACAGTGGTAAAATAACAGAAACCAAGCCAACAGTGCTTTTTATATTTGGCGGAGGCTTTGTAATGGGCCACAGAGATAGCAAATTATTTGATCAATATTTTAACACTTTAATAGCGCATGGTTTTAAAGTGGTTTCTGTTGACTACAGACTAGGCCTTAAAGGAAAGAAATTTCCTAGTCCATTTAATACGTCTAACTTAAAAGCAGCTATTGATACGGCTACAACAGATGTTTTCGACGCAACGGCCTATCTGATCAAAAATGCAAAAGAACTCGGTATCGATACGGCTATGATTATCTTATCGGGATCAAGTGCGGGCGCTATTACTGCACTGCATGCCGATTATAACAAGCGTAATGCGACAGCACTATCTGCTAAACTTCCACAGCATTTTCAATACAAAGGTGTAATTTCTTTTGCCGGCGCAATTTTAAGTTATCAGGGCGCGCCAAAATATGCCATACCCCCAGCACCTACCATGCTTTTCCATGGCACAGCCGATAAACTTGTACCCTATAATAAAGTGCGATTGCTGAACAGGGGCTTTTTTGGTTCCAAATACCTTGCACGCACCTTCAGAAAAAACGGATATCCATATTACTTTCAGTATGTGCAAGGTATGGGACATGAAATAGCCGGCTCACCAATGGTTGAAAACCTGCCAGATATTTTGTGGTTTATAGAAAATTACATCATTAAACAAAAACACTACTTTATGGAAGTAGACTTTAAAGATGCCGACAAAAAACCCACTTTTAGCATCCCACCGGCTTTGAAAAAGAGATAGCGCAAATCGCATAGTTTCCGCTATTTTTCCAGTTCTCCGTTAAATTAGTAAATAAAAAGAGGCTTTACTAAAGTTAACGATCTCTTTATCTTAACACATTAGTTTTCTTGCTCTCCGGCCTCGCTGGTGAGTATTCTTTCCATTTCTATCATCATCTGCTCGGCCAGGCGTTGTTTAGCTTGCAATTTCGACAGGTAAGCATCGGCAAATGTTACTTCAAGTTCATCCATGATAAAGGCATATTTTGCCTTAAGTTCTATAAGATCAATCTGAAGCTTCTTGGAAAGATTTTGCATAGTACAAAGCTAAAAAAAGAGAGGCTTTAATTTCGGATAAAGATGTTATTTTTCTTTTTTTAAAAAAATACACCAAATAGACAATCACCATAAAACAATCTCCTAATTCTTTCGTTTATAAATTAATTCCGGCGTGGTTTCCGGAATAGATTTGTTTGGTTAGTTGATTAGGGATCACTCCCAAAGTGAATCCCTTTTCTTTTTTAACAAGCTTTTTATTGTTTGAACGTAGTTTCCGGGTAATATTTTCTAAATTGAACCTATCAAACCGATTACAATGGAAGAAATAAGATGGGGCATTATTGGCTGTGGAGATGTGACTGAAGTAAAAAGCGGACCAGCTTTTAATAAAGTTGCCAATTCTAAATTGGTAGCAGTAATGCGCCGCGATGGTGCCAGAGCTGCTGATTATGCAAAACGGCACCATGTTCCAAAATGGTATGATGATGCTGCTCAACTGATTAACGATCCGGAGGTTAATGCCATTTACATTGCTACCCCACCCCTACAGCACGAAGCTTACACCATTGAGGCCTTAAAAGCTGGCAAGCCGGTATATGTAGAAAAACCCATGACTTTAGATGCCGATGCTGCTCAACGCATGACTGATGCAGCCAACAAATTAAAGGTGAAGCTTTGCGTAGCTCATTACCGCCGTGCCCAACCCATGTTCTTAAAAGTTAAAGAATTACTGGCTACACATACCATTGGCGATGTTCGTTTAGTGCGGTTAAAAATGCTCCAGTCGCCCAACCCCGCACTAATTGCCAAAACAGCCGATAATTGGCGGATTAATCCAGCCATTTCTGGTGGTGGTTTGTTCCATGATCTGGCTCCACATCAGTTGGATCTGATGACTTACTATTTCGACGCTGTAAAAAATGCCATGGGCATGGCTACCAGACAACAGGAAAACACTGAAGTTGATGATCTGGTTACAGGAAATATCCTTTTCGAAAATGGGGTTCTTTTCAGTGGTACCTGGTGTTTCTCTGTTGCCCCACAAGATCAAGCTGATGTATGCGTGATTTATGGCTCAAAAGGTCACATCAGTTTCCCGATGTTTGGCAATAAAATCACTGTTTCTACCAATGAAACAGAAGAATTTATATTCGAACCTTTGCAGCATGTGCAACAACCCATGATCGAAAAAGTAGTCGATTACTTTTTAGGCAAAGGACAAAATCCTTGCAGTGGTGAAGATGCTTTGATTACGATGAAATTAATGGATGATTTTACGGGGAAATAAACGATGAAAAGAACTACAATATTTATTGTTTTAGGTATTCAAATGCGGATTGAAAATCCGTAGAACAGAAGGTCAAGATCGCAGATCCTGACCAACTATTTCATATAATCCATCTTCCATTATACATCTGCCATTCTCTCCTACATCATCTTCTTAAACCCCTCCCATTGCACTTTCCAAGTTCCATCTTTCGGGAAACCTGGATTTGTTTCATTATTCCCGTCCCAGCCCGCGCACATTAAAGCCACGGCAGTAAGCAAGCCACCATTTCCAGGCAGATAAATACGCAGGCGATCGTCCTGGTAATTATGGCCGTTAATAAGGTAAGTATTCGTTTGTACAGGCATGAGCAAAGCATCGATAGCTTTTTCGGGCATGCCCAGGCGGGTAGCTGTCATGGCTGTCATCGGGAAATCCCAGCCCCAGGTATCATTCCAACTCCAATCTTTCACAAACCAGATCAAAAGTTTTGCGCATGGTTGCTTTGTTTAACAGATTGGTTTCTGGCAACATGCCAAATGCGCCCAATACCGAAGGATGATCTGTTTTATATTCGGGATTGGTGTAAGAATCAGGTGCACTTTCTGCCGCCAGGTACACGCCATTTTGTACAGGTAGAGGTGATAATTTAGTCATCACCTCATCCCATTTTGGGTTTCGTGGCAAGCCCAAACGCAAACGCCATTCTTGAGCGGTCTTTAGTCCCCACTCCCAGTAAGCTAATTCATAGGTGGGATTAAATGTTGTTTCTGCCTTAAAACGCTCTTGTGCCGGAATTAACCCAGGCCCAAGCACATAACAGCCTTTTGCAGCATCGAAATGAGCAAAAGAAGCCATAAAATCGGCAGTTTGAAACACAAGCTCTTTATATTTTTGCAATACCTTTTCATCTTGATTTGCCCGATACTCCAATTCGGCAAAGGTAATGAGATGTGGCTGTTGCCAGATCAGCATGGCACCGATTGATGAAGGACTTTCATTGCCTTTGTTATCGGTCATTTTTTGCCAGCGCAGGCCATCAAATCCCTGTATCTGTGCAATTTTTTTGGCTTTATCGGCAACTTTAAAATACCAATCGGTACTCCGGTTTAACAACTCAGGCCTGCCCCATAATGCATAGTGAACCCCGTGCCACCAGTGCATTTCGAGGTGTGGTTTACCAAACCAGCTGTTATAGGTTAATCCTGTTTCTTGTGGAGGAAAATCGCCCGAACATTGTATTTTGGTAAGGTATTCGGAAAGGATAATCCTCCGTTCGAGTTCAAATGCACGTTTATCGGTACTTCCGGTAAAATCGACCGCAGCACCGCTCATCCAAAAGGCTTTCCATTGCTCCTGACTGTTTTGCTGGCTAAGTGCAAAAGAAGGAATAGCCTGAGTGCTTTTCTGCTGTGAAAAAAGGCAGCTGAAGCTAAACTGTTGATTAGCTTTATTGGGTGTAATGGTAAAATAATGTGTCTGTTTTTCTGTCAATTGTGCCTTTCCTTTCCACGAAAAGGAAGTATAATAAACAGCCGAATCAATCTGACGTTTAATTACCGCACCATCAGCACTTTGCCCGATCAATTGCGAAAGGTGTTTGTTATTATTGGCCCAGTTATTCCCCACATCGGCCCATTCACCTGTGGCTGCAGGATATCGGATTCTGATTTTTAAACGCCCGGCCTCAATTAAAGGTGATGAAACCGATGCGCTGATCAGATCCAGATCCTGATGCCCAACAGTAGTTACTTCAACAGGAATTCCTTCTACAGTAAAACTACTCTTAATTTCACCCGTCCAGGGGTTTAGGCTTTGGTTAATATTTTTAATATCGTTGGCTTTGGCCAACTGTCCGTTCTTTTTAACCAGATCGAAACCGATATTTCCCAACTGTAAACGGTGTACATTCTGGCGGAAATAGTTGGTAGCGGCCTTGGCCCTAAGCGGTGAGTTCAATTGTACCGTATAAGGTATTTTTCGTCCGTATTGATCGTAATATTTATAGGCTTCGGTAATGTGAAATTTCCCTTCATTTTTGTATGATCCCCAGCCCCATTGCGATTGTGTACCCAGTGGCACCCCTTTGGCGTAACGATCGGGAAAACTTTGCAACCCTGTGGCATCAACAGTAAAGGCAAAACGACCATTCCCGACAGATAAGGAAGAAAGGGAGTCTATTTTTTTCACCACAATGGTATGTCGCGTTACCAGCGCTTCCCGGTTTATCTGTGCAAAAACAGTTTCACTGGTAAAAAGCACAACGAAGAGCATCAAGAGCTTAAATTGATTTTTGATTTTACACATAGCACTTATTTTACTAAATCATTTAAATATTGTTCCAGGTTGCTATAGCCATTTGCATTAATTTTCTGTGCATCAGTAGCCTCTTTCGGGTTTAAGCGTTTTGATTTTTCCCAAGCATCTGGAATTCCATCCTGATCTGCATCTTTTATAGCCGATTTCGCCAATTTTGTTTGCGGTTGCCCACCGGCATCAGCCTCGGTTTTAAATATGGCACCTTTTGTACCTATACTTTTTAAATAGCCCATAATGCGGAGATCTACTGCATCTCTCTTTAATGAAGAACCCGCTTCTGCCAAAACTGTTTGATAAGCTTTTTCGGCCGTGCTTATTTTAACACTGCTTTTTGGCAGAAGTGAAGGTTCTTTGAGAAGCGTAGCCATTTCTTTGACAAAGTCTTCATCAGTAATGAGACGGCCATTTAGTTTTCCGTCCTTGTTAAGGTCGGTATAATTATCGCGGTGGTAAACATGGTCTGTTTTGCTGAACATGCTCAAAAAACTATCGGTAGAACTTGGTCCTGAAATAAAGTAATTACCTACCAGATCCTGATAATGATCGGCGCTTGAGTGTCCCCCGACAAAACCACTCTTGCCCCAGTTGTATACCACATTGTTGATAAATTCTATTTTGGCTTTCGCCTTTGGGTTGCGACTCTGGTTGCCTTCAAACAAACAATGGTGCATGGTTACATATTCCGGCACCTCTAACAGGGCACCAAAACGTTGTGGATCTATACTTTCGGCAACCACGCAATACTGTAAGGTTACGTTTTTGCTTTTTTTAATGTGCAGGTTATCCCAGCGTCCCCATTCGATCGAAACATGATCGAAAATGATATCGTTCAGATCGTCAGCGACCACCGTACATGAACCTTTAGACATGTTGATGCTGCCCCTAAAACGGACATAACGCACAATGGTTGAATCTTTAAAAGACACACTATTGCCATAAATGGTGATCCCTTCTTTTGGAGCGGTTTGTCCGGCAATGGTAATCCTTGGAGATACAGCAATTTTGCCACCGATCTTGATTACCCCCGAAACATCAAATACAACCGTTCGGCCCGGTTTGCTCACTGCATCTCTAAAAGAACCTTCGCCAGTATCATTCAGGTTGGTTACATGGTACACGCTTCCCCCTCGGCCGCCAGTGGCAAAACGGCCAAAACCTTCTGCTCCTGGAAAAGCCAGTTGCTGGGCCTGGGCTGTATAAGCTGTTATGCCCAAAAACAGGACACCTAATATTCTTTTAAAACACTTTTGTACAATTGGATTGATCATCAACTGACCGGATTTCTTTCTATTTAACATTTGGTAGATTTTAATTGCAATTTTATATAGTAGGATAAATTAAGGAATGTCACTAACTGAAGGAGAAATCAAAAAAGATTGTCACCCAAGGATTAGAATTTTCAGATAGATCGAAGTGGGAATCACATTTCCATAGCATAGCGTCATTCCCAACTTGATTGGGAATCTTAATGCTTTAACTAAATTTGCATGGAGCTTTAAGATTCCCGCCTGCGCGAGAATGACGACCCCTCTTTGGAATCTGTCATTGATAGCCTGTCGAAAGGTTTTTTCGATTTTGACTACAAAAAGGTCTTCGACTACTTGTCCCGATTTTTCGCGAAGCTCAGACTGACAACTGTTATGTTTAATTAATGTCATTGATGATGTATCTTATTTTAATTTAAAAGGTAAATACCAGTTTTCTTTGTTGGCTAAGCGCGATCGTACTAACGAGGCTGATGCGCCATCGCCTGCGGCTTCGAACTTGGCGGCTATTTTATTGGCCAGGTAATTGGGATCGGTGGCTTGTCTGCGCAAAGCGATGCGTAGCAGATCTTGCCATCGGTAACCTTCATATGCGGTTTCTAGGGCTTCTTCCTGCATAATCCGGTCTTCTACTTCAACAATAGTATTCGCTATTGTAATGGGATAATCTTGATTTACCGCACGACCTCTGATGCCCGAATTGCGGTACCAATTGCCCCTGATGGTTCCCCCATCCCCATTAAAATCGAATGGATAAGTATCAGGGACACCATTATAGAGTGCTTTGGTTCCAAAGGCGGTTTTAATCCCGCTGTTAATTAACGCTCCGGCCAAAACCTTGCGGTCTAAACGGTTTGCTGCTTCTGCATAACGCAGGTGTAATATGGCCGCACGGTAAATCACCCAAACCCCTGTTTTATCAAATGGCGTGCTCAGGCTGTAATTCTGGGAATATTTCAGTACCTCGGGTTCAATGCCATTAACCAATCGGTACGACATATCCAAACCTCTTCTATCGGTTAAACTGCCATCTAAACGGGTCTGATTGTTCCAGTTGCTGATTGATAAAGCCGAAGGTTTAACCAGGTAATCGCCTGATTTGGAGAAAAGGGTAAACAAAGGATTACCCGGCGAAAAGTTGCTGCTAAAAGGCAATGTCCACATCCGCTCCCAGTTGGCAATACGATCGGCTAATGGCGCCGAAAAGATTTTGGTCCAGGGGTTAAGTACGGCAGTTGTTTTTAAAGAGTGATCCTGCGAGTTATCGTCGCCAACACGGTAGGTATCGTACAGATCAATCTGCTGATCGCTTCCTGTACTCGAATTGGTGCCCGTTTCCATCACATCTTTATAGTAACCCGCAGCCTTTAGATAGTTTCCTTTCCAAAGATTCAGATCACCGAGAAACGATCGGCGTTGGATAAAAAATTTAAAAACACCATCCTTAACGATGTATACATCCATTGGTAAAATGAGCGTTGGACTGGCAGCGGAAGTATTCTGGTTTAAGTACTCTCTTGGAGTTGCTTCTGTTTCAGCAATTAAACGGCTCAACAGATCTTCAAAAGAAAGTTTCGGAAATTTACTTTCATCCTGAAGGTCAGCTATGGTGGTTAAGGCATCGGTTACATAGGGCACACTGCCGTAATGGATGCCCAGTTGCAGGTATAACCAGCTGCGCAGAAACAGAATATCGGTATAACGTTGGTAATATTGCATGTTATCAAGCAATTTTTTCTCCCGCATGATGTTGAAGTTCTTCAATGCATCATTACAGTTGATAATTACCTCGTAAAAAGGTTTTGGATCTGCGTAGGAATTATCGGCTGCAACCGTTTGTGTGCCTAATTGTTTTAAATAATTATTGGCATTGGAGGTTACATCCAACAAATCGCCCCGTAACTCATTCAACAACATATATTTATCGGCGAGTTTCACAAACTTGCCGTAAATACCCAATACTGCAGCATCGGCATCGTATACATTCCTATAGGTTTGTGAGGCTTCCAGTGCATCTTCAGGTTCAATATCGAAAGCCTTTTTACACGATAGGATGCTGCTCAGCACCAGCACAAACAATAAACAGCTGGTAATGGTGATATATAAATTCTTATTCATATCAATATTTTTCTAAAATTACAAACCGATTCTAACGCCAAGGAACATCGATCTAAAGCTGGGTTCCAAACCTATATCTACGCCTCTGGCAAATACACTGCTTCCAGCACTAAACTCAGGGTCGTAACCCAAATAATTGCTTACCGTAAATAGGTTATTGGCAATGGCATAAACGGTGGCCGAACGGATAAAATTGGCTTTTATAGGCACATTAAAACTTAATGATATTGTTCTCAGCTTGAGGTAAGAGCCATCTTCAATCCAACGGTCAGAAAAACGGGCATTGCGCGATGGATCTCCCCAGGAAGCTCGTGGTATATCGGTTAACTGTCCATCCACCCGCCAGCGGTTTACTGCCGCAAGGCTTTGGTTGTTGTAACCGTTCATGCTTTCTAAAATAGCACGTGTGCTGTTGTAAATATCGTTGCCATAACTAAAGGTGAAAAGGGCATCTAAGGACCAGCGTTTGTAGCTAATTTTATTGCTATATGCGCCAATAAAATCTGCATTCGGATTACCAATTACCTGGTGGTCGCGCTCATCAATGATCTTGTCGCCATTTAAATCGGCAAATTTCATATCTCCACCCTGGAAAGGAATAAAAGCACCATCAGCAGTTTTATTGCTCAGGCCAGAAGCAACCGCCTCAGCATCGGAACTGTATACCCCATTGCTTTTATAACCATAGAATAAATTGGCTGCATCGCCGATCTGGGTGATGATGGTGGCTCCGCCATATTGTGTAAGCAACTGGGTATTGCCGCCCAGCTGACTGATCTTATTCCGGTTTAAACTATAAGTAAGTCCCATGTCCCATTTAAGATCCGTTTGGTTAATTAACCTGCCATTAATGGCCAGTTCAAAACCCCTATTGGTCATAGTGCCGCCATTACTTACTGCATAACTGAAACCTGTTGAAGTGAGTAATGGTTCGTAGATCAGCATATCGCTAACCTTGTTCTGGTACAGATCTAAGCTCAGGTTTAGTCTCTCCTTTAAGAAAGATACATCAACACCGGCATTTAATTTCGCATTGCGTTCCCATTTTAGGGCGGTATTGCCAATGTTGCCCCTAACCAGCCCTTGCCGACCTAAAAAATTCTGTGATACATAGTACGATTTAGCCGTATAGTTACCAATATCATCATTCCCTGTTAAACCATAACTGGCGCGTAATTTTAAGCTTTCTACAAAGTTGTTGTCCGCCATAAAACTTTCCGACGAGATGAGCCATGAAGCAGCAAGAGATGGCATAACCGCCATTTTTACGCCATTAAAATCCAGCACATCGGGTATATCTTTTCCAAAGCGGGAAGACGCGTCGGCGGCGATATTAAAGGATAGGAAGTACTTGTTATAGGCTTCGTAATTCACATTGAAATAGTTGTTTAGCCAGTTCCACTTGCCTAAGGAGCCACCAACCACGCGAAGGGTACTCTGTGTACCCCCAAGGGTTACAAAATCATCGCTGGCAGTATTAAAACTGGCCCCGTTATCTACCTCGGCGCTGCTGTGCTGCAACCTGAAACCAAGATTTCCACTCAATTTGCTCACCTCGTTCAAATCTTTGCTGTACGATACCCAGGTATCGGTATTAACCGTGAATAAACGTTGTACCCCTGCTGCCGCTTTATTGTAACCAACGGCAGTAGGCAATAAAACCGGCGCGATACCAAGCATAGGCGTAAAATAGTTTTCGCGTACTTTATCGTAGGTAATCCCTACCATGGTATTGGCTTTAAAAGATTTATTAAACTCATAGTTAAAACCGATGGAGCCCGAAAAACGGTAACTGCGGTTGAGCGCCTGGATATTTTTGACCGCCGCACTCGGATTACTCGTACCAAATATATCGGTATTGGCAAGGTTTGGCGATTGGATACCTGTTTCAGATAACTCGAAAGGCGAAAGAAAAGGCGCCTTAACTAAGGCGAGATATAAGGGATTTGTGGCATAAGCCTGTCCTTGGTCTCTTAGGTTCTGCTCACTTCTGGTAAAGGCAAGGTTAACCTGCGATTTTAACTTAGCTGAAAGGTTTAGATTGGCATTAAAACGGGTTTGATAACGGGTTAAATTGGTGCTATCGGTTAAACCGTCGTTATTTAAGTAGCCAAGCGATAAAGCATAAGTAGCCACATCATCCCCTCCGGTTACTTTTAGGTAATAATCCTGACTGATGCCACTGCTCATTACCTGATCCTGCCAATTGGTGTTCTGATGATAGTTATAGTAACCTGGATTAGGGTTATCGTTCATGTAAGGTTCGGCTTTAATCAGCGCATCGGTCATGCCCGGTTTGGTTTTAAGCAAATCGGACAAGAAAATGCGGTAGTTATCGGCTTCCATTACTGGCAACTGACTTACCGTTCCATTGTAACCGCCATATGTAGAAAAATCCAAACGGGTGGCCACATCTTTAGCACGTCCGGTGGTAATCATTAAAACCCCATTGGCACCTTTTGTTCCGTAAAGGGATGCGCCATCTTTAATCAGCGTAATGTTATCAATGTCTTTGAGGTCGATATTGGCCAGGCGGTTATTCTGGTGACCCGAAATAATAGAACTTCCATAAGTATTCACATCGTAAATCACACCATCAACCACAATTAAAGGTTGGTTCGCAGCGTATAAAGAATTGTATCCTCGTAAGTAAAGATCAGCACCAATATCGGATGTACCCGATTTTTTGATGGCCTCCAGACCTGCTATTTTGCCTTGCAGATAAGAATCTGGTGTTTCGCTGGCACGCTCCCAGCTTCCGTTCAGGTTAACTGTAGTTACCGAGTAAGGTGTGCGGTTTTTTAATACCGTACCAAATGGCACTGTGGCAGCATCGTAAATCGAAATATAACGTTCTTCAAATAAAGCGATTTTGCTGATCATTTTACGTCCTTTAAGGGCTTCTTCTTTCGATTGGTAACCCTGGCCAGAAATCACCAATACGGCATTGTAGTTGGGTACACCAATCTTAAAATTTCCCTTTTCATCAGTAAGTGCAGCCGCATAGCCCGCTACCGAAACACTAATACCTGGCAATGGCTTTTTACTCGATGCGCCAATTACCACACCACTCACCTGTGGTCCGGTTGGCCGCTTAAATTTAATTACCGTGGCACTTACCGAATCTTTCTCCTGAGCCAGCAAAGGTTTGCCCATTACAAAGAACAGTAAGCAGAGTAAAATTCCTTTGATCAGCTTTTTTGTATAGTTGTACATAAATCTTTTTGAGGGCTAGTTAACTGGTTTTAATTTGATATAATCTAAAGAAAGGGCTGTTGGTGCAGTACTCGAAGCCGCTAAAGATGAAGCGAGAAAAGTATACAGCGTTCCATAAGTATCGGCCGTATAAGTGCCCAGATACACTTCTTTATAGGTATTGCGGTAAGCATCACTGTCTTGCGCCAGTCCAATTAGGGATGGAACAGTGTGGTACCCTACCGTAGCCAGTGGAAAAAGTACACTCCCGAAACTCTTGTTGGTATTAAAATCTACTTTCATGCTGATCGGCGCCACCAGAATATCGTTTATCACCCTCCAGTACACTTCGTATTTTACCGAATTAACCGTCGATCTGTACCGGTAGAAATAAAGCGGACTCGGACTAGAGGTAATACTTCCTGTTTGCAGATCAGTGAAACGTTTGCCCTGCGGATCGCTTTTAATCCGTGCAAGCGGGTTGGATGGCACACGTAACGAATCAGGCATTTCGCCCTGGATGATAACGGTTGGAATTTTATTCTCCATTAGTTTATAACCGATGCTATTTACCACGTAGGCAATACCGTTGCTTAATACACGGGTTTCTACAATTGCACGTTTATCTAAATGGATTTTCACCCCGGTAACCGTGGTCATCGAATCGGGTAACTCGTTTAATCTGTATACCTTATTTACCACCAAATCTCTCACAACACTCCATTTAGTAAGGGTATCGGCGTAAAGAGCATTGGCATGTTTGTTATAGGTAGCCAGTTTATTTTGTTCGGCGGTAAAGGCCATATTATTTAAAATGATATAAGTCATCAAGCTATCTTCGCTGCTGATGTTGGAAATACGCTGAAAATACCTGTTTCTGATTACCTTGAAGGTTGTGCCCTCCTGGTAAACGCCTTTAGTGGTTACAGGATCTTTATACAACAGCACACCTTTGCTCGTATCTACTTCCTCTTGTTCCTGGCTTTTAATAAAGTCTTTCTGCAAACTGGCCACACCGAGACTCTGTAAAAATTCCCAGGCATTGGCTTTGGGCATTGATGCGGCATTTATGGTATGTAATACACCGTTTTTCACGTAAATATCGGCGGAGCTAATATTTGCTTCTTCGAAAGTGGTTTTGGTGAAAATGGTATTCTTGCCATTCAGCATCCTGATGACCAATAATGGTTTAGGCGAGGTGGTAAAATAGCTTTGGTTAGCGATATAATTACCTACAAGCCGTTTCAGGGCCGCAGTATCATTTACAATAGTGGCATCGATACTTTTCAGTGCCTCGTTGCTGGGTGCCCATACCGTAAACGATTTAGACGATTTGAGCACGGCATCATAACCTGTTTTTACCACGTACGAAGTAAAGGTACTCAGGTTCGCATCATTGCTGATCTGCTCAAAAAGGGTTCGGTCTAATCTATCAATATTGATCTCGGTATGGTCTTTCCAGGAGTCCTTACAGCCAGCGAAGGCTAAACAGGCGCATAGAAATAGCAAAACAAAATATCCTGGTTTAAAATCAATCATTTCGGTTGGTATAATTTTTTAAATTTTATTTAATTCCTCTCTTATGGGGGAGGATCATAATCGTTGTCAGTCTGAGCTTGTCGAAGACTTCTCAATAGTCCAAAACAAAAAGCATCTGTCCTTCGACAAGCTCAGGATGACAATATTTTTTATTATATTCTCTTAAGCAATCGCAGTAGAATTGTGGTATTTTCATTATGGCCTAAGTATTTTAGATCCATCAACATTATATTTCCAGTACTGCTGATCGTCGTTAACCGGAATAATGTGGATCATATCGACATTGTTAGTGGCCTGCGAACCGTTTATGGCTTTTAAACGCAACCAATAACGACCTGTTTGTGGCAGATCGGCAATACCAACCAGCTTCCCGATCTGTGCGCCTGCTGTGTTTAACATATAGGTTTTAAAACCTACAGCCTCTTCTGCATCGGCATCAATTACGGTTACCCCATTTACTACTTTGTTTATTCCCGGGCGTTTTACCGTAAAGTTTAAAATGCGCGAATTTGATAAAGCAGCCCTATCGGTAGTGCCATCCAAGCCAATACTGGCCTGCACCTCGGTAGTGGTATTCGATTCGGCCTGTGCGTAAATACACACCCAGATTTTATATTTTCCTTTAATCAGCAAAGGCGTTCTAAACTCTACCCATTCTGCAGTATTAGACGTTCCGCCTGTAGCCAGCGGAATCACCAAAATATCTTTGTTGTAGGAGTTGGTTGAAGTTCCGGCACTGCCATATCTGTAGATCAGCGATTTGGTCGGGTCTTTTCCTTCTTCCCTTCCCGAGAATTTAATTTCGGTTAAAGCAGCCGCTTCATCTCCTGTAAAAAAGTAATTATTCTTCTTATAGTACTGTGTATTCTTCAACATTTCGGGGAAAGCACATACATCAAAATCAACGCGAAAAGGTGCACGAACCTTGATATCGAAATGTGCAGAAGGTTGATGCACTACCCCATTGCTGGCTGTAATATCACTTTTACCGCGAAGGAGTGAAAAACCTGGCTCGTAAATACCATTAAAGGTATCATCGTTCATCAACACCGTTTCGCCAGATAATTTTGAGGTTAAAACCTCCAATGGCGCCAGGGTATTGTGGGCACTTGCCGTAATGATATCGGCTAAATATTTGGCGTCGTACAAAATGTGATAATTTAAGAAAAGCTGTAAGCCATCTGTAGGCTGTGTCACATTTCCTGTAGTCGAATATTTAGCTTTTAAAGCGGCATAACTGTTAATGCCTGCAGCGGCTAATGTGGCGTTACTCTCTGGAATTACCGTCAAAAACTTCTGCTTTTCATCTGGATTATTAGCAGGCAGAATATTCAGTTTATCAAAGAGACCGCTTTCTCTCAAAGCCTCAGTAAAAATTGAATAATCAGGGTTTGCAGCAATGGTTTGCGCAACGGTTAAGGTGGCCGGCGTTAAAACATGATCGATACTGTGGATCAAGCCATTGCCCACTGAAATATTAGGTTGGATTACACTTGCCTGCCTGTTGATGCGGATTTTAGTTACGCCCGAAATCAATTCAGAAGAGGTGGTTAAATATTGACCGTACATGGTCAGATCGAACAGTTTACCATCAGTAAACCTCGATGTTGGAATAGAATCTTCGAGCAGGTGCAAACGGATAAAACTCTTCCAATCGGCAGCTGCAATATCGCCTACTGCACTTTTACCTTTACTTTGCAGGTACGCTTTAATCGCCTCGTTGGTTGGTGCAAAAAGGGTATAAGATCCATATGCATTTAAAAAAGATGCTGTTTCGGAGATTTCGAGGATCTTTGATAACTCTGAAAACTGATCAGGGTGATCACTCAGGTATTGAGTCATGTTCACCACATTTGATGTACCCTGTACCACCGAATCTTTGCGGCAGGCCCAAAGACACATAAATAAACTGCATAATCCCAGCAGCACTATTTTAACATTCTGTTTCATAGCTTTATTTTTTTGGTTAGCAATTATTGATAAAATGGATTTTGAACAAGCGCATTGTTTGTTTGCAACTCATACGAGTAGATCGGAAAATAATGGCTCCTGTGATCTCTGTATTTATTGATTACGGTTTGCTGTTTACTCGGTTGTGCACTTGCTGAAACGATATCGATCAACAGTTTTTCGTTTGCATAATTATTCCTTTTGGCATTGCGCAGAATATCATACCAGCGTTTGCCTTCGAAAGCAAATTCGCGTGCACGTTCTTCAAATACATATTGCGAAACATTGGCTGTTAGTGCAGGATCGGGTATTTCGATAAATTTATCAGCAACAAAAGTCTGCGCATTTCGGGCGGCCCTGATTCGGCCTACCAATTCAATAGCCTGACTGCCATTGGCACTATTTCCCGGCGCCAACCAGGTTAAAGCTTCAGCTTTCATTAACAATACATCCGAATAACGGTAAACAAACCAATGGGTAAAGGAGGTGGCGGCTGTTCTAAAATTGGTAAACTTGCAGATGGCAGAGTTGGCCTCAAACATTGAGGTGCCGTTACCACGGATATCTTTATTATTTAAATTGGCTAAATCGGTTCCAAAGAGTCCACCTTCTGCAATCCAATCAGCAGCTCTGAATTCTCTTCCGGTGATACCAAACATCGGTGCAAAAGGATTGAGTTTCTGATTATCAAACTGAAATTCAAAAATGCCTTCTACCGAATTTCCGTTAAGGTATACGGTATTGTAATAATCGGTTTGTTGGGTACCATTAGGTAGTAACCTGTATTTACCTGATTCGATGACCTTGTTGCAGGCATCGATACTTTTCTGGTATTCTTCGTTCCATAAATAAGCATCGGCCAATGCAGTATAAGCGGAGAATTTGGTCATTCTGCCCCGATCTTCGGCCATACTTCCATAGGTTACCTGTCCGTTTTCGCTTCCAAACAAGAGGTCTTTTATCACCTGCTGGTACACTTCCTGCTGGCTGTTTTTGGCAATCGCACCAATCTGCGAATCGTTATAAGTAGGTTCGAGTTTGAGCGGCACTTCGCCAAAAGACCTTAACAGATAGAAATACATCAACCCACGCAAAGCATGTGCTTCGGCCAGGTAGCTATTTAATGCCGTTTGGGTTAAAGTTTTATCTTTATTGAGTACCTCTGGGGCAAATTTGATTACCGTATTGCAGTAATTAATGGTTTTGTACACCGCCTCCCAGTTTACCAAAGTATTGGTTGAGGCAATTTGAGTACGCATAATATCAAATTCGTCTCTCAGCAATCCGCTTAGTTTCGATTCGTCATCATCAGAAGATATTTCTAAACCGGGTACCACCATATCGGCACGGAGCTCGCCCCAGATGAAAAGGTATTTGGCCAATGGTGTGGTGCTTCCACCCAACAATGAGGCATAACAGCCCATTACCGCAGCATCTAACTGTTCTTTAGTTTGCCAGTATTCATCGCGGATTAAACCATCCTGTGGCTTTAGATCCAACCATTTCTTACACGAAGTTCCAAAAACACTTACCAGTGTGATAAAAACCAATAGGGTATATTTAATTTTTCTGTTCATGGCTAATCAATTAAAGTCCAAGGGTTAAACCCATCGTAAAAGTTTTTGATGGCGGCGTAAGCGAACCATCGGCAGCGTAAGAAAAAGGATTGCTGCTCCCTACAGAGGTTACGTCAGGGTCTTGTCCGGTGTATTTAGTCCAGGTATATAAATTTTGTCCGGTTACATAAATGCTGGCACTTTTTACACCGACCCTCCTAAGCATATTCTGGGTAAAGTTGTAACGTACCGTAACCGAACTCAGGCGGATAAATGAAGCATCTTCTACGTAACGGTCAGATCCTAACCAGTTATAACCCACGCCATATAAAGCACGTGGCATATCGGTTACATCACCAGGGTTTCTCCAGCGTCTTAAAACCGCAGTACTCTGGTTATTAACCCCATACATATTAGTGGTAGTGATTTTAGCCGTGTTTACGATGTCGTAACCATAGCGGTAGCTAAAAAATGCCTGAACTTTAAGGTTACCATTAAAAGTTACACTTGGCCCGAAACCGCCTGTAAACTTTGGCACCGAATTACCCAGGTACACCATGTCTTTTTCATCAATATTTCCATCGTGGTTAATGTCTTCATATATGGCATCGCCCGGCTGAAATACATAATCAACTGTTGGGTAATTGTAACGCATGTAAATCGTCTGGCCATTTGGGCCCACAATTTCCTTCCCGTTCTGGTCTCTGGCAATCGTGGCATCAGCATCTTTATACACGCCTTTGTATTTAAACCCATAATAAGATCCGAAAGGATTGCCGATAATGAGGAACGATTTATACTCGCCCTGATCTGGAAGCCCTACAGAACTTTCTCTTGGATAGAACTCTGAAATGGACTGGATAGAATTGATGTTTCTAGAAATATTAAAATCAAAATTTACGATCCATTTTTTTGTTTTAACAGGTGTGGTACTGATCCCGATTTCCCAGCCATCGTTGTTCATGGTACCGATGTTCATATCAATGGCATTGTAACCGGTAGTGGCGGCAATCCGGAGATCATTGTAGAACATATTTTTAGTGGTGTTCTGGTAAATTTCCGCATCAATTTTAACGCGGCTATCGAACAGCCATAAGTTGAAACCAAGATTCTTACCTACAACGGTTTCCCATTTTAACCGCGAAAGTTCGATGTTTGAAGGATACACTGCGGCCCTACCAGCATACGACCATGCAAAAGGGGTATAATTGTTAAAATAGGCATAATTGCTGCCCGGTGCTTTTCCACTTGCACCATAACTAAGGCGTAAACTTAAATCATCAATGAAAGTGAAATTTTTCATAAAAGGTTCACCAGAAATTCTCCAACGGGTAGAAATCCCAGGAAAAAGACCAAAACGGTTATCTGGCGAGAATTTGGAGTTACCATCTACCCTACCATTCATGTTGATGATGTAACGGTCCAGAAACTCATATTGCGCTTGTAATAATACCCCTACACTCCTGGATTGTGCCTGACTGGAGTTTAACCCCAGGCCAGTTCCATTGGTGATAGACGGATTAGAAGGATCCTGAAATTCAGAAGATGCTGTATTTGATGTAGTAACCGAATAAGAAGCCGATTTGGTGTCATTGGTCTGAAAAGACAGCAAGCCCTGAAGGTTATGCTTTTCGTTTAAATGCGGGCGATAGATTAAGTTAATTTTAGATTGGATATTATAGGAGTCTCCATCAGCATCAGAAGCGCGGTTTACCGTAGTTTCGGTACTTGGCTGTCCGGTAGCTATCTGAGGTAGAAAGGTTTTCGATTTGGTATTGTTGATATCAAACTGAACATCTACGGTTGAAAATAAAACCGGTGAAATATCGTACTGAAGGTTAAATTTTGGTGTAATGCGCTCGCCGATTAAATGGCTTGCCCCTTCATTGGCCATCGCCAAAGGATTATAAGTTGCCTTATATTGGCCCTGGATATTGGAGATGGGTGAGAAATAGGCTGAAGTTTTATTCCCATATTCATCATACTCGTAATCAGACATATTCGGCATTTTGTTGATGGCCGTACTGCGCAAAGATTTATCGTAGTTGAGGTTATTATCCACGTGTGTATAGGTTACATCTGTTCTGAACCTCAACTTACTAGATACAATATAATCTAAATTGATTTTGGCTGTAATTCTTGATAAATCGGTACCTAAAGTGGTTCCGGTTTGCCCTAAATAGCCAACTGATGCATAATAGCGTGCTTTTTCTCCACCACCGCTCATCGAAATGTTATGGTCTTGTGTATAACCGTTTCGGGTAATCAGTTTTACCCAATCGGTATTATTGCTGTAATTGTAATAGTAATAGGCATCAGATGGATCGTATTGAAAGGCCTTATTTTGTCCGTTATTACCTAAAAAATCGAGCGGTAAACCTGTGGCATTCATTACCGCTTCGGGAATCAACATTGAGTATTGATCGCCAGTTAAAAACGGAATGGGATTAGGTTGCTGGGCCATCGAACCCTTAAAATTGTATGATACGATGGGTCTTCCCCTTTCGCCACGTTTGGTATTGATTAGCAATACGCCATTAGCTGCTCTCGAACCCCAAACTGCTGTAGATGCTGCATCTTTTAAAACAGTAATGTCTTTAATGTCGGATGGTGCAATATTTAAAAGCTGTGCATAACCTTGCTCATCTGCCGTTCCGAAGTTAAAATCAGAAGGGATTTCTGTTTCGTAAGGCATGCCATCGAGTACGATAAGCGGTTCAGCAGAGCCATTGATGGATGAAGTACCACGTATCCTGATCGACATACCTGCGCCCGGATCGCCCGATGTAGTACCAAAATCAACCCCAGATAAACGTCCGGCCAGAGCCTGATCAATTGAAGTTACCGCAAGCTCTTCTAAAGCTTTCCCGCTCACGGTTGCTGATGCAATGGTCGAATTACGCTCGGCAATGTTTAGTCCGGTTCCGTTATTCACCATTCTTTTTGCGGTTAACACTACTTCCTGCAAACTGTTCGAACTGGATTCGAGTGATACATTTATGGTTGTGCGGTTACTAATTACTCCTGCATTATGACTTTCATAACCGATAAACGAAACCACCAATTGATTTTTAGTATTGGTTACGCGCAGCGCAAAATTTCCGTTTATATCAGTACTTACCCCGGTAATAGTTCTTTTATTCTGATCTACCTCAATAACCGAGGCGCCAATAATTTCGAGCTTGTCTTTTTTATCGGTTACTTTTCCGCGCACGGTAACGGGCTGCTGTGCACGGATTGTCCCTGAATATCCCATGATTGTTAAAATCAAAACAGATAGACAGAAAATTCTATATAGAAATATTTTCATCTTATATAATCTAATTTTATCTGTAAGTGTTACTTATTGTAATTGAGATAATTGGAAATGGAATGGATCAGCGTACGGTTGGAGAGCTGGTTACTTGAACTGAAATTGACCTGCGTGGTGCGCCCTGCCCGATCGGTGATAATCAGATTGCTTGGCTGGTTCAGAATATTCAGCAGCGTATTATCTCCTGATTCTGTTTGTAGCAGGGTTAAATAGTTATCGGCTTTTTTACCATCAACCGCAACCGATTCGCCATTGATGATATGGTAGAGGATAAATTTTCTTACTAAATCTTTTTGAGCTTCTGCCGTTGGTGCAGCTGTCGGCAAAGCGCCTGTAGCTTTGGTTCCGGGTAATAATCCATCTTTAATCGCCTGTGTAATGGCTGCATTATCGGGCACCAATAGAGTATATTTATTATCAATCCCCGTATTCATGCCCGATATGGCCTTGGTGGTAGCATTGTACAATGAAGAGGTTGAAACAAACCAGTAGAAAGACGAAAAACGTGCAGGATCACTCGTAGCCAGATTTTGCAGGTGCTGACCTACGTTTTTATCAGTAAATGCCAAAGGTGCATCAACATAATATACAATGCCATTTACAGAAGTGGCGTCTGTTTTGGTCACATTGATATCAACACCGGTATCTACAGTTCCACTGGTCTGGATTTTTCCATTGCGGTAGCGAACATAATCGCCACTCTGACTTTCAACAATACCTGAACCGCCTAAACTGGTTAATTCGCCAGTTGGCGTAAGCAAAACACCTGTCTTAAACAAACGGAATGCATTATCGCGGTAAATCTGGTTGTGTGAATAACTTGCTGTTTGTGAGGTTCGATATCCCCAGGCTGTGGTTGTTGTGCCAATACTGCCTTCGTTATAACGGTAGCCAGCTGCTGTTACAACAGCATCGGGCATTACCAGTAAAGTTTGCCTTACGCCTGGTTGTGTCGTATAGATTTTAACGCCCGAGCCTCCATCCGCATAAACCAATAAAGTAAGGTTGGTTGTTGGATCGAGGTATGGAACGCCGTAAACCGTCCTGAAAACGTTCGAACTATGAGCCTGGTTTACACCATAAAAAACAGCATTGCTTAATACCTGCTTATCAACGGCATTATCAAAATTCAAGGTTGTGGTTTCGAGCAGGTAATTTTGGCCTTGTGCAAATTTGCCTGGCCATAAAGCTGTTGGCCACATATGAGAATTGATAAAATCGATCACAATACTGGGTGGAGTGTTTTTAAAGAATGAATTGCCATACTTGGCCAATATTTTTTTCCGGTAAGCCCTAAATGCATCATTGGTTGGCGCCATGATTGTCCAGCTTGATTTTTGAGATTCGTTTGCCAGATAACTGTTTACGCCGGGTTGCTGATAATTTTCATTGTTGATGGAGTAAGCCAGTAAACCGTTATATCCTTTTACATAAACTGAATCAGAAATGCCTGTAGCTACAAAGTTGCGGTGGGTTTGATAGGCATTAGAAACATAAAATTTTAGGGAATCGAGCAGTGCTTTAAATTCGCTGTAATTGGCATTGGTACTGATGTACTGATCGATACTTTTTAAAGGCATCGTAACGCGGTCTACTTCGTGTATCATTCCATTCTCGGCGCTGATATCCATATTCACCACTGCTGCAGCGGCTACATTGAATCCATTGTAAGCAGAACCTGGATAAAACACATTATAATCTGCAGGGCTCATGCCACCTGTTGTCATAAATGCGGTGGTAAAGTAAGGGATGTATTTATTGTTGTTATCGCCATCTATATAGGCAGAAGTATTTACGCCCCTAACCGATTGCACATTCCTATTGGTGGCAATAACTTTTCCGTGTGCAGCATCACCTTTTTGTTGTACCCAATCGTAATAAGCGGTTTTTCTTTTAAAGGCAAAACCAAGCCCAGTTTCTGCTCCTCCGGCCATTTGGTAGTTACTCAACTGGTCTTTACGGTAAGCATTGTATACCAGGGCATATTTTACGATAGAGGTAGCCATCGAATCGCTGATCTCAGCAGTACCTTTTATGTTCTGATCTTTAAAAAAACGTTCGAAAGCACCATCATTTGGTGCAAAAAAAGTCCACCAGCCTGTTTTACTTAAAATATCTTTATAACCCGCTTTGTCAATTACTGCGGTTAAATGTTTAAAATTGCCCCTGGCTTCAAGCTGTTGGTAAATGGGATCTCCCAAACCTGCCGGGCGCTCATAAAATGCATCAAATTCTTTTTTCTGGCACCCCGATAAAACGGCCAGAAAAAATAGAAAACAACACGAACTTGTAAAAAGTCTGGTCATAGATTATTTGGTTAGTACAGGTTTAAACAAGCAGAGGCTGAAGAGAAAAATTGAATACAGCAAAGCGGTGGCGAAATAAAATTGTCTTTTCATTTCAGCGCTAAAACCAGGATATCATAGACTGATATTCCTCAATAAAATTCAATGTAAATCTTTAAGCTATCGGCTTATTTGTTCAGTTATATATTTGGTTATTCAATACAAATCTATCTCAAACCACTAAAATGAGTTTTCAGAAATTGACGAATTACTTTCGTTATTTGGTGAATAAGTGGTTTTGAAGGTAGTTTCACGCTGATTTCGCAGATTACCGCAGAATAAAAAACATCATTAAAATCTGCGGGTATCTTTTTAATCTGCGGGAGCCGGACGACAGGTTTACAATGAATCGTCATCTCGACCGTAGTGGAGAGATCTTTTAATATAGTCCAAAGATCTCTCCACTACGCGTTGCTCCGGTCGAGATGACGACCATCTTTAATATCTACCATTGATAGCGTAGTTGAAGGGCATTTATTTGCGATTTATCTATCTCAAGTAGTCTTCGACTATGCTCAGACTGACGACCGAAGCGCTTAACTTAATGACATTAACTGTTTTGGTTCCCGCTGATTTCGCAGATTACCGCAGAATAAAAAACATCAATAAAATCTACGGGTATCTTTTTAATCTGCGGGAGAATAAACTGTAAATACTAAATTTGTTCCCGCTGATTTCGCAGATTACCGCAGAGCAAAACAACAGTAATTAGCTATGCACGATTGTTTTAAGATAAGCCGATGGTGAAGCACCGTATTTCTCCTTAAAACAGGTACTGAAATAAGGCAAACTGTTAAAACCTGATAAATAACCTGCGTCAGAAACAGTGAATTCGCCTGAATCTAACAACTGTTTACTACGTTTTAAACGCATATCACGTACAAATTCTACAGGACTCAGTGAAGTCAGGCTTTTTAGTTTTTTATAGAATGTTGTTCGGCCCATACCAATCGCAGTAGCCACCTCATCAATGTTAAAATCGGCTTGTACCATGCCCTCTTCTACGATTTTTATAATTTCTTTTAAAAACGTTTCATCTTTCGAGGTAATTACAATTTCATCCGGTTGAAGTGTTACAATACGTTGATCTTGTTTATTGGAGAGCTGTTCGAATAGTTTTCTTCTGGAACGGATTAAATTATCAATGGCTGCCGACAGGAAATCGGTATTGAAAGGTTTGGTTAAATAAATATCTGCACCATATTTCAAACCTTCAATTCTACTTTCGATAGAAGATTTAGCCGTTAGTAAAATTACAGGGATATGGCTTGTAGCGGCTTCATTTTTTAACTGGTCGAGCATTTGAATGCCATCCATTTTAGGCATCATCACATCGCTGATTATGAGGTCGGGCAGAATGGAAAGGGCCATTTCAAAACCTTCAGCGCCATCACCAGCAGTGCTTACCCGATACCGATCTTTAAATCGAAGCTCCAAAAAGTTTCTCAGATCGGGATTATCCTCAACAATTAAGAGTTGCGGATGAAGTCCGTTTTTATTTGCATGAGTTGACAGGATAAGGTTTTCTACCGGCAAGGCTAAATCTATTGGTTCAATTATATCCTGCTTTTCAGTAAAATTCACCTCCGAAGCATCAAAATGTGCATATCCAGGTTTTAGTTGAAGGGTAAAGATCATTCCGCCGCTGCTATGTTGCTCAGCCCAAAGCTTACCGTGGTGACTTAAGGCCAATCCACGGGCCAGCGCTAATCCAATTCCCGTTCCTTTTAAATTGGTATCTGCGGTGATACTTTCTTCGTGATAGATCTCAAATATTTCTTCAAGTTTATCTACAGAAATGCCTTTACCCTCATCAACAATGTGCATCAATATGTCGCCTGTTTCTTCTTCTGTTTTAATCTCCATCCATATTTTTCGATGTGCTGGCGTAAACTTAAAGGCGTTCGAAAGCAAATTATATAGGATAATTTCAATCTTCTCGCCATCTGCCCAGGCAAAAACCTTTGGTTGATCAGCAAAAACATTAAAATCAATGTGCTTTTCTTCGGCCATGGCAGAAAAGTGGCTGGCTACCTCTCTTGATAAGGCTACCACATCGATTTCGGCAACATTAAGCTGCATTTTACCATTCTGCAGCTTTCTAAAATCAAGCAGTTGATTGGTAAACCTGATCATGCGGTTGGCATTGCGGTGGATTACATTGATAAATTCCCTGCCTTTATCTGATAATTGCTCGTTACGTGATATTTCTTCCAGCGGACTTACAATTAACGTTAATGGCGTTCTCAATTCGTGTGAGATATTGGTAAAAAAAGAGAGTTTTACTTCTGTCAATTTCTGTTCTACCAACACCTTATTGCGTAACCTGATCATGGTTACAATAATCCTTCGAGCCAAAACGGCAACAACAATGGCTAAGAAAAAGTAGATCAGATAGGCAACCCAACTTAAATAAAAAGGCGGATGTACGATAATCTCCAGTGTTTTTTCTGGCAGACTTGAAAAAAGGTCATCATTTGTGGCCCGCACTTTAAAAGTATAACTTCCAGGCGGAATATTGGTGTAGGTTGCCCTGCGCAGATCGTTTACCTGATGCCAGGTTTTATCAAAACCTTCGAGCTTATAGGCATAGGTTATTTTGTTGGAGGCACGGTAATCGAGCACCGTATAATCAATGCTGATTACATTTTGATCGTAATTGAGCTGGAGCGATTCTGTTTCGTTAATGGTATATTTTAGTGGCGAATCTTTAGCTCCGGGATCAATATCTTTGTAGTACAGCTGAATTCTGGTCAGTGCCATTTTTGCCGAAGTGCGCTGATCGGCAATTTTTGAAGGATTAAATTTGATGTAGCCATCGGTAAGACCAAAATAGAGCTGCCCGTTACCTGCTGTAAAACACGTCGCTTCAGAGAAGCCAACTTTTGGCAATCCATCAAAAGAATCGTAGTTTTTAAATGTCTTGTTCTTTGGATTAAATTTGGATAAACCGCGTTCAGTGGCAATCCAGATATTTCCATCCTTATCACCACTCATCCCTAATAACACATCATTTGCTAAGCCATTTTGTGTGGTAAAAACTTCAAAACGTAATCTATCTGGATTTTTCTGATCGATAATTACTTTGTTCAATCCCCCACCAAAAGTACCGATCCAGATTCCACCGATCTTATCCTTATAAATATACTGCACGCTGTTGTTGCCCAAACTGGCATGGTCCCCGCGGATTTTACGGTAAGATAAAAACCGGTAACCATTGGCAACCGGCTTGTTCGGATCAAACAACAGCAAGCCATTGCTCGTTCCAATCCATATCCTACCGCCGTTATCTTCCAACAGGTACCTGATTACCTTGGCCCAACCAAAAGGGTAATTATGAAAAGCATTATAAAAATTCTTAAAACCTTCTTTACCATTGATATTACTCAAAAGGTTAATCCCACCGCCCAATGTGCCTACCCAGATCCGCCCTCTCGAATCTTCAATAACCGAGTAAACCAGATCACTACTCAGGCTATTTACATCTCTCGGATCATTTCTAAAATTCCTGATGATATAAAGATTGCGTTTTTGATCAGTTGGTGTTGCTTTAAACAAACCATCACCCTTGGTGCCTAACCAGACATTACCTTTGCTATCTTCTATGATGCTGTAAACCGTGCCAATTTTATTTCCTTTTCCGAAAACAGCAACTTCTTTTTCATTTTCGTAAACCCGAACCTGGCCGTCTTTACTACAGATCCATAAACGGCCCTTCTGATCATGCATCATGGCCCTTACTTCATTCTCTGAGCGGTTTTTGGGATTATCAGCCAAACGATGATAATTAAACTTATCAGTGAGTGAAACCACTTTGTTAATTCCGCCATCCCTTGCGCTCATCCATAGCGTACCAGTACGGTCCAGGTATAAACTGGTGATGATATTGGAGAATTTTTGATCTGAAGAACCCGGTTGATCATAAAAATAATCAATCTCATCACGCTGTGGATTGTAATAACCAAAACCACCACCTTTCATGCTCACCCATAATACACTGTTTGCGTCTGCAACCACACTATAATCGCGGCTTGAAAAGTTGAAATCCCTTTTTTGGCTAAAATATTTATACTGCTGCGTTCTAGGATCATATTTTACAATACCGTTTTCCTGTGGCTCGATCCAAATCAAACCTGACCGATCTTCGTAAAGAGATAAATAACTTTCGTTTGTACCAGATCCGCTAACTTTAAAACTGATCGGATCTACCGTAAGCATGCCTTTACCTTTGGTTGAAATGTAAAGCAAACCTGCTTTTGAATAACAAATGGAATTAAAGGCCGTTCCCTTGCTAATCTGCCTAATCTGAAAAGACTGTGTTCTGAGGTCATAGATTAATAAATTCCCATCACTGGTACCAAAATAAAGTGATTCTTTGCTCTGTGCAACGCAATTAATAGCAAATGAAGAAAGCATTTTTTCTACCGCTGGCTCAAACCTGACCACTTGATAATCTCCGTTAGGGTTTCGTTGCAGACAGTTTAATCCACCTTCAGTGCCTATCCAGATCCGCTGTTTTTCATCGAGATACCTGAATTTTACAGCATTTCCTTTAATCTGTCGTGCAGATTGCTGCATTTTAGCGAACTGAATAACAACTGGTTGCCCTTTTGAGTTATTTGCAGCATATAAAAGACCTTGATTTTCGGTTAACAACCAAACCCCATTTTTGGAATCGGGCACTACCTGATCTATAATGACCTGATCTTTAAAAAATGACTTAAAAGGACCATCAGATACCGGCAAAAATTGCTCCGTACGTTTATCAAA
The DNA here is from genome assembly GCF_030816015.1 of Pedobacter sp. W3I1. Lineage (NCBI taxonomy): Bacteria > Pseudomonadati > Bacteroidota > Sphingobacteriia > Sphingobacteriales > Sphingobacteriaceae > Pedobacter > Pedobacter sp. W3I1. Next base: position 2,579,589 of record NZ_JAUSXN010000001.1, on the reverse strand, counting down.
ACGATAAATCTTAAAATCGTAGGTTTTCACCCACAAATAACCAGATTTATCCTCCACAATTTCTCTTATTTTATTGGAACGCAGGTTTGAAGTATCGCCTGGTCTGCTTTTGTAAACCACAAAATTGGTTCCATCAAAACGGTTTAAACCATCAAAAGTACCAAACCACATAAAACCATCGCGGTCTTGGGTAATGCAAAGCACACCATCGTGCGAAAGTCCATCTTCAGTAGAATAATGGGCTATATTGCTTTTCAACTGCGCAAATACAGAGAAAAAAGATAAGCAAATCATTATGATCAGCACTATTATTTTTCTCGATATCCAGTTTTTATAACACATTATTCAAAAACTAACGAACTAACGTCACAGCCATTAAACCAATAATCACATCATTGCACAGCGCAGACAAAGTGACTTTAGCAAGTGTTTTATTGTGATCGAGCTGAATACCCAATGCTGTTGCCGCACCTCCTTTTATTTCCTTTCCGTTCCAGCTGTCGCCGTCTTGTGCGGTTACGATTTTTCCTGTTTTTAGATGCACGCGGACTGGTCGTGCTGCACTTGTATCGAAAGCAAAACCATCTGTAAAAAGATCCTGCTCAATTGGCCACCAATTTTCTGGATTACGCAAAGGAAGTTTTTCAATAGAGCCATCGGTATAATGAACCATAATTTCTCCATTATCCATTCTGCTTTGCATCGGGTTAGTTGTTCCGGCGAGAAGAAAAAATATGCCACTCGCTTTGCCTGAAAGTGGAATTTCAGCCTTTCGTGGAAAATTGTCCCATTGAGAAGTGTAAATGATATTTTTCGAGGTACTATCTGAAGGCGTTTTAAAAACTATGCCCGAAGACATTGAAAATTCGCCTTTAGCGCCGGCCAGTTTGCGCAAACCTGCATCGTTAATTTCTGGTTTTAGTTTTGGATGCGTCCAATCGCCAATACCCTGCCAAGCCAACTGTAAAGTTGTGGTTTGTGGCCGTGGTGATAAATATTTATGATTAAAAATCTGGCTGACCTGATCATTAAAATAAGCAGATAAATCCTGCGTTTCGAGCTTTTTACCTGCCCACTGAGAGGAAGTTAAATCCAAAGTATGATCAGACTTCTTAACGCCTTCATTAAGTTTGAAACAGATCGGAAACCAATAGGTAAATGAACCATTACTGATCTGTGCAAAAACAGTACGGTCGCCAAGTTCGCCCTGAACGTTGGCACTCAGTTTTCCCAGGTTTGTAGTTGTGTTATTAAGCACCTTTTGGGGATCGAGTATCTTAACGATTTTCACTCTCCCGAAATCGACTTCCAATTTCGAACCAAGGGTATAAGCTGTATTTATTTTAGGATGGCTAATTGTCCCGCTACCCCAGGTTAACTCAACCAGGTAATCTTTTGCAGCTGCGCTTTCAATCTCAATTTCAGGTAAACCGATGGCATCAGCTACGTTTTTCCACTTTACTTCTTTACCATTGATCTTAACCGATTTTAACTGACTACTTCTGGCTTTAATGCGCATTTTAAGTCCAAGCCTGATGGCAAATCTAGGCAGTAGCTCATAAGTATCTGCCAAACCTTTCCGTTTGAAAGAAAAAGAAAGATCGGGAATATTTAAAGCTGCATGATTCCATTCTTGCGGTAATCCTGGTCTGATGAGCAGGGTTTTATTCAGTGCATCTGGTACGATACCAAAAAGCCCTTCTACCAGTGCCCTGGAATTAATGCCTACCGGATCGGCAAAATCACGGTAAGATTCGCCTAAAATGGCATCGTATCGAGAAACCTGCGCAAAATTACCCGGGCTACCGCCAATATACATGCTGGCCAGCAATTCACTTTTCCAAAGTTTAAAGGCTTCTTCAGTTCTGCCCGATTGCCAATTGGCCAATGCCATATGCGTAACTTCGGCCAAAACCACATTGTTTAGCGACCACTCGTAAGGCATCCAGTTTGTGGTTGATAAGGTATAATAACCTTTATCTTCAAGCCCACTGGCTCTTACCGGAATATGTGGAATGTTAGTATCTACATAACGCAAACTTTGCCAGGCCTGAAAGGCATCTGGAACTTCAGCATCTATACTATGATAAACCGTCCACAAACCTGCCGCAGGGTGTAATTGCTGTAAGCCTAAAGCATCTTTATATTCCGCATACCAGCCTTTCTCTGGCATCCAAAGCTGGCTATTCATCGCTTTTAATATTTTATCGGCTTCTTTCTGATAGCTACTGGGATCTTCATTAATCAATCGGGCCAATTGAGCTGCAACTAAATTTGCGCGGTAATTATAAGCCGAACTGTGCGTTCCGCTTCCACCACTGTATTGCAGCGCATCGCTTGCCCAGATGGCCGCATAAGCATCATAAAGACCATTATCATCCGGATCAAAAACCCTTTTCTCCCAGGCCAGATGTCGTTTAATTACAGGCCACATTTCCTTCACATAGGCTAAATCACCTGTCCAGTTAAAATGCCAGAGCAATTGATCGATATATACCAGGTTCATATCGTAATGGTGTGGCCTGATGGATTTTCCATCGGGTTCACGACTTATGTAACCATTGCTGAACATTGCCGTTCCCATCGCTTCTTTCGACCTGGAAAGATTAAAGACCGTATCGGCTAAAACAGGTCCGCTCTCCGGGCTAAGCACCTGCGATTTGGCATAGGCATTAAAATGTATTCTTGCCCGATCGTGCCAGCCTAAGGGATCGGCCGTGTAAGGACCACGCCAGCCCGGCAAGCGCATACGCCAACCAATGGCACCATGCATATAAGAGGGCGATTCCCAAATTCCATCCGAAGCCATAGCCAAAGCACCACCAAGGGTATTAAAAAAAGGATCTGGCGTATCAACCAGGATCCGATCGGCCAAAACTTGACGTTTCTTTTCAGCCTCCATAAACTGAGTGGCATTGTCCCATGTTTTAGGAGCATCGTCTTTTTCAGGATTTTGGATCAATATGTAAAAATCCTTACCGTTTTCTATTTTCAATTTCCCGGTAACTACTTGGTTTTGCTGTGTTTTAGATTGATCTAAGTTTAAAGGAGAAGATAAATCAGCAGCATCGGCAACTCTGATTCCGGCAGGAAAAGTTCCGTTTATTTTTTTGATTTTGGCGTATTGAAGCGAAAAACCGTTCTTCGTAACTGTATATACATTATCCTTACAGTTTTGTTTTTCCAGATAAAAAGAAGATTCAGGATCTACGCCCATATCGCCACTCCGGCTAAACTTTTTATCACTTGCACCACCAAAAACCCAAAGCAGTTCCACTCCTTTCTTCACATTTTCGAAGCGGGCTTTAAGCACAACACCATCGCCGTTACTTAATGCCAATACTGTTAAATGAAGTACACCATTGCCTAATATTGGATCTTTTATAGCATAAATCATCGATCCTGGTCTGTACCTTGCCGTAATATCAGCGGCTTTAATCAGCCATTTACTGCTATTGCCATCTAACAAAGCAAACTGCAAATTACCCCCCATGGCAGGCATGTACAAAGCAAATTCGGGCAGATCGCCTGCTTCTACCCTAAACGCGGTATTGGTTCCGTACAAAGCTCTGGTAAATCTCCTTGTTCCGTTATGGATTACAAAATCTCTCCCCTCCGGATGGTACCTTAAACTGGCTTTTTCATTGTGCCAGGTTCCGCTTTTCAATACCGGAGGATAAAGTTCTTGTGCAAAAAGTGTGGTAACAGACAGCGTCAGGCAGCAGCAAAAACTGTAAAATCTTTTCATCATCAAAACGTTTATGGATTTACATTTACTGAATTGCTCACTTTCAATACACTTTGATCTGCAGTGGTAATATTCACCCGATCAAAAGTCCAGTTTTGCCCAAAATCGATCGTTCCTGCAGTAGCAGCCTCTATTTTCAGGTTGCTCAGGTTAAAATTTTTCAATATGGTTTCAGAAAAACCAATAGCGTTGATTGCCTTCTTGGCTCTTGTAGCCGTAACATTAAATACGTTGATGTTCTGTATTTTAGGGATACCCTTACTTGCGGGTTCTACATGGGTTAACAGTTTGGTCCAATGTGCCGGAATAGAATCCGGATTGTAGCCAGCCGGTAAGGTAGAATAACTATAAGAGGGGTTCCAGTTTGGGTTTACCTGGATCACATTGCCCACACCATGCATGATAATGTTGCCGAAATACACGTCTTCAACTGTACCTCCTCTGGTTTTGGCCGATTTAATGTTGATGGCATTTCCGGTACCGTAGCCTACCAGATCAACAGCCCAAACGTGGCGGATACTGCCCGAAGTTTCACTGCCCAAAGTGAGTAAACCTGCTCCTTTACGGGCCACACAATTCCGGATCACCACATATTCTGTTGGCCGGTTAACCCGCAACCCATCCCAATCGCGACCAGCTTTAAGACAGAAATTGTCATCATTACAATCTATATCGCAATTTTCGATCAGTGTCCATAGCGAGGAATCTACATCAATCCCATCCGTACTTGGGCCACTGCCATCAACATTATTCCGAATGGTAATATGATCAACAGTTACATAAGAAGAGTACAAGATCTGCACCGTCCAGAAGCCAGCTTGTTGTACATGAATATCTTTGATCACCACATCTTTGGCCGACTCGACCAATATCGTTCTTGGACGTTTGGCATCGTAATCCACAATCCATCGTAATCCTTTGGGGTCATATTCTTTTCTTAAATTCCAGTAGTATTCCCAAAACGGTTTGCCCTGGGCATTTATGAGTCCTTTACCCGAAATGGAAGCTTTATCCTGTTTAAGAATATTGATCAGCGCTGCTGGCCATTTCATTTCAATCCCTGCCACTCGGGTATCTATTTCGGGATAATCCTTAATATTCTGACTACCGAGGATTCCTACGCCCTCATCTATCCTTAAGTTAACCCCGTTTTTAATAAAAATCGATCCGGTAAGGTATTGGCCTGGTTCAAAAGAAACTACCCCACCACCTTTTGCAGCGCAATCATTAATGGCTTTCTGAATGGCATTTGTAGCCAAAGTTTTACCATCGTTTATCGCTCCAAACTTATTTACGGAGTAGTTAGTCAGCTTAAAACTGAATTTTCTAGCGCCTACCTTGCTTACCCAATCTGGTGTTTTGGGTTGGGCAAAAACGGTAATATTAACGAGCATAAAGGCTGCAAACACAAAAAAAGGGATGCTTTTCATAAATCCGGGAATATATTTGGTTATACATTACAGCATGCGTTAGCTGGTCTGCTGGTTTATTTCCGGTTAATATATAGAATGTGGGTTATCCAACCATCCTGCTGCATCCTGTTCATCCCTGCAAGTACAAAATCTTATCAAAACTATTATAAGCCATTCGCGTTTATTATTTGCCCAACTGTACCTGTACTCCTCTAAGATGAAAATACTTTTAAAATACCTGAGGCCTCACCGGAAACTCATTATATTATCGCTCCTTTTGGCAGCAGCAGCTCAGCTCTTAAGCTTGCTCGACCCTATCATCTTTGGAAAAATCATCGACGATTATTCTACCAACAAACACCATTTAAGCGAACGTCAGCTGATTAGCGAAGTTTTTTATTGGCTGCTTATTGCGCTTGCTATTGCACTGGTAGCCAGACTTTGCCGTTCGATACAGGAATTTACTACCCGAAAAGCAGTAGCCCGTTTCGGAATGAATATTTTTAACGATGGCCTTAAACAAACACTCCGTCTCTCCTTTCAGGAATTTGAAGAAAGCCGCAGTGGAACCACGCTTTCTGTATTGCAAAAAGTAAAAACCGATGCCGAACGTTTTATTAACGCTTTTATCAATATTCTTTTTTCTTCATTGGTTGGGATCGGTTTTTTATTGTGGTACAGCCTGAACAAGAACTGGCTTTTGGTGCCTGTATTTTTTATAGGCGTATTGGTATTGGGTTCTTTAACAGGCCTCTTGTCTAAAAAGATAAAGGCCATTCAGCGGTCCATTAACCGTCAGGCCGATAAACAGGCTGGTGTAATAACAGAAAGCCTGCGCAATATCGAACTGGTAAAAAGTTTGGGCTTAACCTTTGCAGAGATCAGAAGGCTAAATGTACAGACCTTGAAAATTTTCGACCTTGAAATGTTAAAAGCCAGAAAAGTAAGTACGTTATCATTTCTGCAGGGCAATTTGCTCAACCTGCTCAAGCAATCGGTACTGTTCATTTTGCTCTGGCTAATTTTCCGCAAAATTCTCAGCACAGGAGAACTGATTGCGATGCAGTTTATCTCCACCGCCATCTTTACGCCACTGCAAGATTTGGGTAATATGATCATCCTCTACAGGGAGGCCGATGCTTCGCTTAAAACCTTCGATAATTTGATGCAAAAGCCGATAGAAACACGCCCTGATGATGCCGTAGAACTTGATGCCTTAAACCGGCTCGAATTTAAAAATGTAATTTTCAGACATAAAACAGCTGGTTACAATGCCATTGACGATATATCTTTCGAGATTCAAAATGGTGAAACAGTAGCATTTGTTGGCCCTTCAGGTTCTGGCAAATCTACGCTTGTTAAATTATTGGTAGGGCTTTATCTTCCGGTTGATGGTGAGATTCTCTTTAACGAAACCAGTTCTAAACGCATCCGTTACAATCCATTAAGGAGGCAGATCGGTTTCGTCACTCAGGATACCCAGCTTTATGCAGGTTCCATTAGGGAAAACATGCGTTTTGTTAATCCTACAGCCAGTGAAGAAGAGATTATGGAAGCGCTAAGGAAAGCCTCGGCAACTGCGCTCATTGCCAAAGCTGCTCAAGGAATTAATACGGTATTGGGCGAAAATGGCATGAAGTTATCTGGCGGCGAAAAACAACGGATCTCCATCGCAAGGGCGTTATTAAGAAAACCAAGGTTATTGATCTTTGACGAGGCTACCTCGGCGCTAGATTCGCTTACCGAAGAAGAAATATCGGCAACTATACGCGAAATCTCCTATAGAAGAGAACAAATGACCATCCTCATTGCCCACAGATTATCGACCATTATGCATGCCGATAAAATCTTTGTGCTCGAAAAGGGAAAAGTATCTGAAACGGGCAACCATACGGAACTGCTTGAAAAGAAAGGCCTGTATTATTCCATGTGGCGGCAACAAATTGGTGAGCGCAGGTAAGTTGAGAAGATTTTTATACATAAAATGTGGTTTTGGAGCGCAGGGCTTCTGCATCAAACCAACCTGGTTCCCGTGTTGCGCTTTTACGCTTCGGTTTCATAATCAACCAGCAGGGTAACGCTTCACCCGCGGCTAAATGGCTAAAACAGCTTTTCATTTTTGCGGTTTGCAAGGTGCAAAACGCTGTTCATAAACGCGATGATAACAAAAAGGCATTAACCATGTAAGAAATGTAAGGACCATATAAGCTTATATTTTCTTCTATGCCTTACATGGTTTAATTAGCTGTTTTTCTTTTTAGCGGTTTGCAAGGGCACAAAACGCTGTTCATAAACCTGATTGTCGGGAAAAGCTCCCGATTCTTCCATCGGGACTTGTACCAAAAGCAGGGCTGCAAAGCACTAAGAATAACTGCCCTTCCATTTCCAAACAAAAAAACATTTCCATTATTCAGCTGGCTAATTTTATTTATAAAGCAACCTTTCTTTTCCGGAGCGTAAGGCCGCTGCATCAAACCAACCTGGTTCCTGTGTTGCGCTTCACCCCAGGTTAACTATTCGGCATAGAAATTTTAAAAAAAATTAAGCTTGCTTTGTTACTTCAGGTTTTTCCTCTTCCTGTCCTGCTTTAAATTCTTTTATCCCTTTGCCAATTCCTTTCATTAGTTCAGGAATTTTCTTTCCGCCAAATAATAATAGTACAGCTATTCCAACAATAATCATTTCAGGGCCTCCAAGCAGGGCAGCGATGGTTGTATTCAACATTTTGTTTTCAGTTTATTAATATATTACACCTACGCATAAAACAGGGTCTTGGTTCTTTGACAACAAAATTTAAAATAGTTAAAAAAATCAACTCCTTTTAAAGTAATTTCTAAAGTTGTACGTCTACTACTGATAACAGACCTAAAAACTTTTCTATATGATAGCCGTTTTCAAAACAAATGTATCCACGGATAGCGAGTTAAACGTAATCAGCCCACTGCTGAACAGCCAGTTCAAAGAAATTAAGTGGAATATCGATTTATGGGACAGCGATAAAATCCTTAGGGTAGATTCGCCAAGAGATTGGACAAAAGAAATCACCGAGCTCTTTAACAGTATTGGTTTGCGCTGTATTAACCTCGAAATTTTTCATTCCGAGCCTTTTTGATTTTAAAAGCCTTATTTATAAAGGTATGGGGAAATCAATTTCTTCGCGTGGAATAAAGAATCCCTTAATGCAATTAAGATTTCGAATACAGATTTGAATATGACTTTTTTTCTTGATTCCTGCTCCTGGAAAAGCAGGTCCTCCTTCAGAAAAGACGCCTCTTACAGAATCGAATACCTTGAATTGACTATGGTTTTTATTGTTTATATCGCTGAAATAATTTTCAGTGATCGACTTATGCATATATTCAATAGTTGCACAATCCAGCAATCTTAACAATTTGTCTTTATGCCCATCATCTCTTGCTTCCAGATTTTTGGGCAGTGGTTTCCCAGCTTGCTGATATTCTTCAGCCATAGCAGGGTAATAAGATTCTATAAGACCAGTAAATTTTGAATCAAGAAAATCACAGCAATTGCCAAGCTGAAGCACTGCACCTAAAACAGCAGGGATTGTAATTTCTCCACGGTCATATTTATCGTTGGCCCATTGAAATGCTCTGGTATAATTATTTTCCCAAAAATAGAATCCATTCCCAAGCCAGTCATAGGGCTTTTTACTAATTTCAATAATATTTGGGTTTGATATTAATTTATTGCGGATACTAAGTTCGCATCCATGGAAACCAATAATCGTATTGGGCCTAACATCATACATAGAATTATTTATCTACGATTTCTTCAAGGGGTTGATAATCTTTTTTAAACTCGCCCTTTGTTGTTAGGATGCCAGCATGATTTAATGAACGGATAGCCTCCGTTTTTGTCATCTGCTTTGCTTCTTCAAGTTTAACCTTAGCCAGATCCATTAAATTTTGTATATCCTTTTCACTCATGATTAACTACCTATTGTATAGTCAAATATACCAATACAATTACTAAAAGAGAAAATATACCTGATGTTTTGCATATCCGTCGCTTATACAAAAAACGTCAATACAAATGGGCTTCTCCTACTTCTTACTCATTTTGTAATAGATAATGATTAAATTGCATCATCTATTGCATCAATCCCTAATGAAAGAAATTACCGATATCATAAAGGCATATCAAAAGGCTACGAAGGAAAAGAAAAAAACAGCCCTTGCAACGGTAGTTAAGGTAGAAGGTTCTTCCTACCGAAGGCCAGGCGCCAGGATGCTGATTACTGAAGATGGCCAGTTAACAGGTGCCATTAGTGGTGGTTGTTTAGAAGGGGATGCGTTGCGAAAAGCACTTTCGGCAATTGTACAGCAAGAAAACAAGCTCATTACTTACGATACCACCGACGAAGATGATGCCAAATTTGGTGTTCAGCTAGGCTGCAATGGTATCGTACATATCCTGTTCGAACCCATTATAGAAGCGGATGAGTTAAATCCAATTGCTATTTTAATCGCTTTGCAAGGCAAAAGGGAGAATGCGGTATTAGCAACACTTTTTTCCCTAACAGGTAAGCAGCAGTTAGGTACAAGCATGCTTTTTAGAAATGAACCTATTTTTTCTAAAACCCCAAAGTCAATTAGTGATGAATTAATTAAAGATATCCAGAACGTTTCTGAAAATAAAACTACAACATTTAAAGTTTATGAGCGCGACAGTCAACAGATTGATGCCTTTCTGGAGTTTATCCAACCTCCTATTTCATTAATGATAGCAGGTGCAGGCAATGATGCGCAGCCTTTGGCCGAAATGGCTTACCTTTTAGGTTGGGAAGTAACCGTAATAGATGGAAGACCTACACATGCCACGCCCCAACGTTTTGCAAACGCAACCAGGATTTTAGTGAGTAAACCTGAAAATGTGTTAGCTCAAATTCAGATAGATGAGCAAACGGCCTTTGTACTGATGACACATAATTACAACTATGATCTCGAACTACTTAAATATTTATTGGGTACAAACGCTCCATATATCGGTACACTAGGGCCAAAGAAAAAGCTGGTCAGGATGTTAGATGAACTGGATTTGGCAACGCCGGCAAACGAAACACGTGTACATGGTCCGGTTGGGCTGGATATTGGTGCAGAAACTGCAGAAGAAATTGCCATTTCTATCCTCGCAGAGATTAAATCCGTTTTTACAGGTGCTTCGGCCATGTTTTTAAAAGAGAAGAAAAATCCGATTCACGTTTACGAATTAAAAAGTAATTAAGCAATGAAAACAGGTATTATCATATTGGCTGCTGGCAGTTCTTCACGTTTAGGAAGACCAAAACAGCTTTTGGATTATAAAGGAAAAACACTCTTGCAAACGGTAATAAATGAAGCTTTAGAAACAAATTGCAAACCTGTTATCGTTGTTTTGGGTGCTAATGCTGAAGAAATAGCCGCCCAACACCAGAATGATCAGGTTAGTTTCGTGATTAATGAAAGTTGGGGAAATGGAATGGCCTCGAGTATTGCTGCCGGGCTTTCCGCCATGATCAAAAATAATAGCGCAACAGAAAGTATCATTATTGCAGTTGCCGATCAGATTTTTGTAAAAATGAGTAACTTTAATAACTTAATCGAAAAGCAGAGAGAAACTGGTAAGAATATCATTGCCAGTGCATATACCGAAACAATAGGAACTCCTGTCCTCTTCAAAAAAGATTACTTTGAAGCACTTTTATCGCTCGAAGGAGCAGAAGGGGCAAAAAACATATTAAAACAGTATCCTCAAGATGTAGAGACAGTAGTTTTCGAGCGTGGGGGAATTGATATTGATACAGAAACAGATTACAACAATTTAATTAGCCAGCAATGATAACAGATTCTTTCGGAAGAATACACGATTACCTGCGAATATCGCTTACCGATAACTGCAATTTTCGCTGTTTTTATTGCATGCCCGAAGAAGAATACGACTTCACCCCTGCCTCCCGGCTCATGCAAACCAACGAAATTATTAAGCTGGCAGAAGTTTTTGTGGCCAATGGCGTAAAAAAAATCAGGCTTACGGGGGGTGAACCATTGGTGAGAAAAGATGCAGCCCAAATTATTGCCGCTTTGGGTAAACTTCCGGTCGAGCTCGTCATTACCACAAATGGAACCCGCATTGCTGAAATGTTGCCGGTATTAAAAGAAGCAGGTATTAAAACCATTAATATTAGTCTGGATACACTACAACCTGAGAAATTCTTCATGATTACCCGAAGGGATGTTTTCCATCAGGTACGCAGTAATATCGAACTGCTTTTGCAGCATAAAATCAAGGTAAAAGTAAATATGGTGGTGATGAAAGGGCTTAATGATAATGAGATCGGCGATTTCATTAGCTGGACTAAACACAATCCCATTCAAATCCGGTTTATTGAGTTTATGCCTTTTAGTGGTAACAAATGGACGAGCAATAAAATGTTTTCTTTGGATGAAATACTGGCTGTGATTGAAAAAGATTTTACAGTATTACCTGTTAAAGGAGAACCGCATGATACAGCTAAAAGTTTCATGATTCCTGGCCATGAAGGTTCATTTGCCATTATCAGCACCATGACCAACCCTTTTTGCGATACCTGTAACCGCATGCGCTTAACTGCAGATGGCAAACTAAAAAACTGCCTGTTTTCGGATAGCGAAACCGATCTGCTTACCGCATTGCGGAAAAACGAAGATGTGCTTCCACTAATTCAATCGGCCATATGGAGCAAAAAGAAAGCATTAGGCGGACAACTGGTAAGCGATTTCGAAAAAATTGATGCTACCACCATTCAAAACAGAAGTATGATTACCATTGGAGGATAAATTTTCATGATTAGCGTTAAAGAAGCAAAAGACCTCATTTCTCAACACATAATAGCACTAAATCCCATTTCAATTGACCTGGCAAAGGCATCAGGGCATGTACTTGCCACTGATGTTTATGCAAAATACGATATTCCTGCATTTAACCAGTCATCAATGGATGGTTATGCGTTAAAGTTTGAAGATCATGAACAAGAACTCGACTTAATTGGCGAAATGGCCGCAGGAACGGCAATCCGTATTACTCTACAACACGGACAAACCAGCAGGATATTTACAGGTGCACCATTACCAGAAGGTGCCGATACTGTGGTGGTGCAGGAAAAAATCACGCGTAAGGATGGAAAAATCACCTTACAAGATCCCAATTTAAAACCGGGCTTAAATGTACGGGATAAAGGGTCGGAAATTAAGGCAGGAGCATTGGCCATGGAAAAAGGAAGCCTGCTCAGTCCTGCCGCTATTGGCTTTCTGGCAGGGATTGGTACTAACGAAGTTAGCGTTTATCCCATGCCAAAGATCTCGATTATTGTAACCGGAAAAGAATTACAACAACCGGGAAAAACACTTGAGTTTGGTCAGGTATATGAATCAAATTCCTATTCGCTCTCAGCAGCATTAAAACATGAAGGCATTGAACAAATTACAGTTTACGAAGCTGATGATGATCTCGGGATCCTTCAAAAAGTATTACAAACTGCAACAGAAAACAGCGATGTTGTTCTACTTACCGGAGGTGTAAGTGTTGGCGATTACGATTTCGTAATCGAAGCAGCTACACATTGCGGCATTAAACAGATTTTCCATAAGGTGAAACAGAAACCTGGCAAACCTTTGTATTTTGGCACAAAAGATCAAAAGCTAATATTCGGACTCCCCGGCAACCCTTCATCCGTGCTCAGCTGTTACTATAATTACGTATTGCCATCCATTAAGTCCTTATCACATAAAAACAATAGTGTAATTGAGGTTCAGGCTGAGCTTACACATCCCTATTCCAAACCTGCAGGGCTAACACATTTCCTGAAAGGCAAATATGAAAATGGGCTCGTTACCCCACTCAGCGCGCAGGAATCGTATCGATTAAGCTCCTTTGCACAGGCCAATTGCCTGATCTGCCTTGATGAAACACAAGAACAATTAAAAAAAGGCGACATCCTAACCGTAATGATTTTACCAAATTAAACCATGCAAGAAAGCTTTATCCTCTTTTACTGTTTACTTTTTATTGTTGCCTTTTTATATGCTTCAGTGGGGCATGGGGGAGCAAGTGGTTACCTTGCACTGATGGCTATTTTCGCCATTTCGCCGGCTGTAATGAAACCTACGGCACTATTGCTTAACCTTTTTGTTTCTTCCACCTCCTTTATCCAGTTTTACCGCGGCGGCCATTTTAAGTGGAAAACCTTTTGGCCTTTTGCGCTTGCCTCTATCCCACTCTCTTTTGTTGGCGGTATGATGGTTATTGAAAGTTCCATTTATAAAAAGATTTTGGGACTGCTTTTGCTTATCCCGGTCATCCGTTTTTTCTTCTTTAAAAATACCAACCCAAAAGATTTCAAACCATCAAATATCCCATTATCATTGGCCATTGGTGGCATTATTGGCTTACTTTCGGGCATGATTGGTATCGGGGGTGGGATTATCCTTTCTCCTATCCTCCTGCTTTTAAAATGGACTGATCAAAAACAGACCGCAGCCATTAGCGCAGCATTTATTTTTGTTAATTCAGTTGCTGGTTTAGCCGGTCAGCTGATCAAAGGTTTCGAATTTAACAACCACATGCTCGTTTATGTTGGGGTAGCTTTTGTTGGTGGCATTTGCGGGGCTTATTTTGGTGCCTTAAAATTCCCCCAAGCCGTTTTAAAAAATGTGCTGGCCTGTGTATTGGCGCTGGCCGCTTATAAATTACTATTTACACATGCATAATATCAAATACCTTATCATTGCCTTATTATTTTTAAGTTTTGCTGCAAATGCACAAGAGATCAAACAATTTATAATTGAAGGAAAGGTTAAAACACCCTTAACGGTTACTCTAGACAATTTAAGTGCTTATAAATCCGTTAGTTTGGATAGTATGACAATTTTTAATCACCTGATGCAGCGTAAAGGCAGTATTAAAAATATTAAAGGTGTGCTTTTAAAAGATATTTTGACTAAAGTGGAAATAGATGCCGCATCACCAAAAACATTGAGCGAATATTACCTTGTTTTAACCGCAACTGATAACTATAAAGTAGTGTATTCGTGGAACGAGATCTTTAATTCGCCTACGGGAAATCAAGTGCTGGTTTTAACCAGTTATGATACTAATCCTGCAAAAGCAGAAAAAGGGAATATTGCCATTATTACGCCCAGCGATTTCGCTACAGGAAGAAGATTTGTGAAAGGATTAAGTAAAATCAGCATCTTACAGGTAAATTAGCAGCATGGAAATTGAAATGATCAGTTTTGGCAAAATTGCCGAGTTTATCAACAATCAAAAAATTGAGGTTGATGGCATTGCTGATACCAATGCTTTTAAACAGTATCTCGAAAACCAGTTTCCTGCTTTAAAAGATATGAAGTACAAACTTGCCTTGAACAAAAACATTGTTCAGGAGAATACTGAAATTACAAACAATGCTACAATAGCCATAATGCCACCCTTTTCTGGAGGATAAAACGATATGAGTGCAGAGCGATACAACAGGCAGATTATCCTTAAAGGATTTGGAGAGGAAGCACAACAACTACTCTTAAAGGCGAAAATACTGGTAATTGGTGCTGGTGGTTTGGGTTGCCCTGCGTTACAATATCTCGCCGCTGCTGGCATTGGTCATATTGGTATTGTTGATGACGACACCATTTCATTGTCCAATTTACATAGACAGATTCTTTTTACTACGGCAGACATCGGAAAGCTGAAAGTAGAGGTTGCAGCCAAGCGCCTGCAGGAGATGAATACCCAGATTGGAATCATCCGTCACCCCATCCGCTTGCAGAAAAATAACATCCTCGATATTCTATCCAGATACGATTACATATTGGATGGTACAGACAATTTCGAATCGAGATACCTGATTAACGATGCCTGTGCCTTGCTTAACAAACCACTTATATTTGCAGCAGTTTCAGGTTTTGAAGGTCAATTAGCTATATTTAACACTCCTGATCATTTAACCCCTAGTACCAATTACCGCGATCTTTTTCCTGTTCCACCCGATAAGGGAGAAATACCAAGCTGTGCCGAAAATGGTGTAATTGGCGTATTACCAGGTATATTGGGCACCATGGCAGCCGCAGAAACCATTAAAGTGATTGCCAGAATCGGGAAACCGTTAACCAATAAAATATTAAGTTATAATTTACTTACACAAGAACAATATACCATCAGCATCAGTCACGGAGGCGGTTATACCCTGCCTAAAACTGTTGATGAATTTTTAAATATGGATTATCAGGATACGAGCGAAGGACCACAGGGATATATAGAAATAGATGCCAGCGAACTGGTTAAACTCCAACAACTAGAATCAACAATTTTAATCGATGTACGCGAAAGGCATGAAGTACCAGTGTTGGATAAACAGATTTTTACACAGGTACCAATGTCAGAATTTGGAGCTTTTATGAGCAAAGAGTTTTACCAAAAACATGTGGTTTTAATCTGCCAGCATGGGATAAGAAGTGTGGCCGCAGCAGAGGCCATACTGGAAAAGTATGGCGATGCCAAAAAAATTTACAGTTTAAAAGGTGGTATTGTAAAATGGAGAGATTACTTTCTCAAATCCTAACATGAGCGAAATAAAGATAAAGAACATATTTGTTGATGGTCCAATAGAACCTGCTTTTATAGCCGAAAGCATTGCCAAACACAACAGCAAAACAGCTATTGGTGGCCATAGTATTTTTATGGGCCAGGTGAGAAAAGATGAAATTGAAGGCAAATTTGTTGCAGCGATAGCATATACCGCCTACGAAGACCTTGCGCTCGAAAAAATGCATCAGATCAGGGAAGAAATCTTTGAAAAATATCCACTCAATTGCATGCATATTTATCATAGTTTGGGTACAGTTAAAACAGGCGAAATCTGCCTTTTTGTTTTCACTTCGTCAGCACACCGTAAACCGGCAATTGCAGCGTGTAGCGAAGTAGTAGACCGCTTAAAAGCAGAATTACCGATCTGGGGAAAAGAAATATTCGAAGACGAAACCCATCAGTGGAAAGAAAATATTTAATATGGTAAACATTACAAAAAAATCCAATACCTTAAGGATTGCCATTGCAACCGCTACCGTAAAGGTATCGAAGCAGGAAACCATTGATGCGGTTGAGCAACGCAAAATTCCCAAAGGCGATGTATTTGAATTTGCCCGCGCAGCAGGATTATTTGGTGTAAAGAAAACAAGTGATGTAATTCCGGATTGTCACCCGCTGCCGATTGAATATACTGCTATTACTTACGAAATTGTGGGTTTAACCATCATCATTAATGTTGAGGTACATACCATTTACAAAACAGGTGTAGAAGTTGAAGCCATGCATGGCGCCTCGGTTACCGCCTTAACCATGTATGATATGTTAAAACCAATTGACAAAGGCGTTGAAATAGAAAATATCAGGTTACTAAAAAAATCGGGAGGAAAATCTGACCTTAAAAATGCCAAATTCCCAGAACTAAAAGCTGCTGTTGTAGTTTGTTCGGATTCTATTTTTGAAAATAAAGCACAAGATAGTTCTGGCAAAGCGATTATTTCGCGACTTACCCAATGGGAAATTAATGCAGAGAAATATGAAATCGTACCCGACGAAATTAACATCATCCGGGATAAAGCCATTGAATTAAGTAGAAACGGCTATCATCTGATCATTTTTACCGGAGGAACCGGCCTTTCGCCACGCGATGTTACTCCGGAAGCCATTGCGCCTTTAATTGACAGGAATATTGAAGGGCTTATGGAAACTGCCCGTCGTTACGGACAGGAGCGCATGCCTTATGCCATGCTTTCGCGCGGTATAGCAGGTTTTATTGGAGAAACATTGGTGCTTACTTTCCCCGGCTCGAAAAGCGGTGTAGAAGAAAGCATGGATGCGCTATTCCCGCAGGTTTTGCATTTATTTAAGGTGATTAAAGGCGAAAAAACATTAGCTATCGTTAGTCTGAATTTGTAATCCATTTATCCTGTATTCCTTGGCTGGTGGCTCACCAGCCAATCCATCATCTACATTAAATAGGTCGGTGCGTCACCAACCTTGGAATTTGATTAATGGTTAAGATCCTGACCAGCACAAATGTCAACAATATTAAATCTAAACAGCAAAAATCTTTTTTGTGGTAAAAAATTAAGTCCTATTTTTGCGGCATGTCGTCTAAATATAAGATTTTATACTTTTTCCAAAATTCTGATACCGCTATTCTAGAAATTCAGCGTCTTGGTTTGCCGGACAATGCAGATGCAGAGGCGACCTACCACTGGCTTTATTTTGATAAATTAACAGGGTCGCTGATTAAATTATGGTTCAGATCGATGGATTCTTCTACCGAAATTGAAGAACGTTATTTTGAACAGGGTTATCTTAAATTTAATAAAACTGAGGCTACGTACATCGAAAAGCACAATTCTTCGCAGCAAAAACTCAATAATATGGGCAATAGAGCTATTGGCGATGAAATAAGTGTTTTATTAGAAAATTATCTGAAATAATTCAGGCCATCTCTGGCAGTTCTGATTCTAAACCAACTTTACTTAAAGGATAACGAGAGGCATGGAAATCCAGAAGCGAGCGACAAAAATCAGGATACCATTTTTGTTTATGCATGCTTTCTAAAAGTTGCGCACAGGCGAGCACATCGGCATCAGCCTGATGCAGTGCATGGGCAACAAAATTAACCACATCCCAAATGCCTTCCATCATAAAAAATCTAAACGTAGACAGGATTGCAGACCATTGCACTTTTTTAGCTTGTAGCAAAAAGAACCGCGAAACAGGGCTACATAAACGTTTAAAGGCCATGTAATCCTCTTCAGCACCTTCTAAGTTTAAGAGGCCATCGCTATAAGGAAGATTCGCAATTTCTGCAGCAATTTTATCACGGCCATGGAAATAAACACTGCCTGCACAAATAGAAGATATCGATATCAGCGCTAAATGATCATAGATTTCGGGGTGCATTTTCAACTTGCCATTGCGTACAAATACCAGTCCGCCTTTTTTAGCTACGCCGGCTTGTGTGTTTATAGCCGATAAACTTAAAAGCTCAAATTCGCCAGCAAAATTAAGTGCCGTTACAAACTGTGCTGCAGCCATAAAAGTACCCCGATCTAGCGGTTTATTGTTTATAACAGGTTCCTGAATTGAGAAAATAGAAAGTTGCAAAAATATTTAATTTGTTTGGTTCCGGCCGACTATATCGACATTAGCAAAAATAAAAATCCAATTCAGAAAAGAGCTATAATGAAAGCACGGAAAGCCCGCCAGAATGGTAATCAACTAGAAATGAGAAAGAAATTTTTTCAACCTTTTTGTTCAGTAAATGGTATCCTTAAGTTCGATAGTGTAATGAAATATCCGTGCAAAAAAAAAGCAGGACTAAATCCTGCTCAAAATCTTTTGGGGAAGAATTAAACAACTCTTACTTTCACTGCATTAAGGCCTTTTTTGCCTTCTTGAACTTCGTATTCAACTGTATCATTTTCTCTGATTTCGTCAATCAGGCCTGATGCATGCACAAAAATCTCAGATCCGCTTTCTTCTTTAATAAAGCCAAAGCCTTTTTCTGAGTTAAAAAATTTTACTGTTCCGTTTTTCATTATACTGGATGTTTTTAAATTAAAAACCAAAAATAGGATTAAAACCGAAAAACCAAAATTACTGGCAAACAAAATTGCTAATTATGAACAAAAAGATTACAACTGTAAAGATTATTGCCGCCATTTTACAGTCTAAAATATTAACTATGAGTGCTTATAAACCTTAAAAAGATTTTCCTTGCGTAATGGAAGAATACCAATTAATCGGGTGTGATCTTAAATTCATACCGTCACTCTCAATGTGATACAAGATAATGGGCATACTGAAATCAACAAAACGCTCTACCTGTTTGGAAAGTTTACCGAGAAAATCCATGCTCGATATGCCTTCCTTCAAATGAACGTAAATTACACTGCCTGTTTTAAACTCAAAGCGTTCTACCACTCCTGGCCACTCTGCTTTTATCCTGGTGAGGAAAGCTTTGATTTTGGTTTCTTCTTTTAGATTTTCCATAAGCTTATCAGGTTTTTTTAATATATGCTAATTTAAAAAATTATTCTAAATAAGATAAATTGTAACAGCACCTATACAATGATGTGGCAAAAAAACAATAAAACAAAAAGGGCTCTAAAAACAAAGCAATTTGATGGTGGTTTCTAAGAAAAAGCAGTACTAATTAGCTAGAAATAAAACAGATATAATATAAATAGTACCTACTATTCTTTCTTTTTGTCATTCTGAGCGTAGCGAAGAATCTTTAATTAAAGTGCTAATTCTCCTCTTTATCGTCTTTAGTGCCTAGGCAGGAACCCTAATCCCACTTACTAACAAGACAAACCTGTTAAATCATTAAGATTCCCAGTCGGGCTGGGCAATCACGGTATACCCCCCTACGTCATTCCCGCGCAGGCGGGAATCTTAATACCACCTATAAAAAGACAAACGTGCTAAAGCCTTAAGATTCCCAATCGAGTTACCAATGACAGATTCTAAAATTGGCGTCATCTTGACCGAAGCAAATGCGGAGTGGAGAGATCTTTGGACTATGTTAAAAGATCTCTCCACTGCGGTCGAGATGACGATTTATCTTACCTGTCACCCAACTCCTCTGTTTTTCGCTAAAAAACTGACCTCTGGGAATGACGATACGGATTAGGAATTTTATTAGAAACTTGTATTTTAAGTTATGGAACGAGGTGGTTGCGTATATATCATGACAAATGTCTTTAATACGGTTTATTATACTTGAGTTACCTAAATTCTAGTCTTAGCATCTGCTAAGATCACATTTAACAAGTTCACTACTTTACTGAAACAATCTCCACTCCGCCATCCTGTAATCCTTTCCCTTTAACCTTCAACTGTAATACACCACCTTTTTTACCAGCCTGTACCACTACCACCAACTTTCCGCTAAACAGTTTCATGGTTGGCTTTACGAAAGATTCTAATGAAGTTGCATCGCCGTTACAAACGGCTTTGAATGCCCCTGCTCCTTTTACTTCAAAATTTAAAGCATTGGTTGCTGTTGGACAAGGTATACCGTTTTGATCTACTACTGATACGGTTATGAAAGACAAATCTTTTCCGTCAGCCTTAATTTCTTTTCTATCTGGTGTTAACACAATTTTATAGGGTTTACCTGCCGTCATTACCTTTTCTTCTGCTACAGGCTTTCCATTGCTATCAAAGGCTACTACTTTTAAGGTTCCGGGTTCGTATTTCACATCCATCCACATTAGTCTGTAACGGTTCTGTGGTGTTGATTTGTCTTTTTTCCGCACGCCTAAACTTTTGCCATTCAAAAAAAGTTCGGCGCTATCGTAGCTCGTGTAAACGAAAACAGGTGTGGTTTGGCCTTCTCTTCCCTCCCAGTTCCAATGTGGAAGTAAATGTAGTGTAGGCTGTATTTTATTCCAACGGCTTTTGTACAGGTAATAACGGTCTTTGGGTAAACCTGCCAGATCAGAAATCCCGAAATACGAACTTCTTGACGGCCAGCTGCTATCGTAAGGGGTCGGCTCGCCCAGATAGTCGAAACCTGTCCAAACAAATTCGCCTATTACCCAGGGTTTATCGTCCTGCATTACAAAATCATCATCAGGCACGTTAGACCAGCTGCAATATTCAAGATCATAAGATGAAGATTGAAAATCAGGATACTGTTTATCAAATCCTTTTACAACCGGAAATTTATATATGCCCCTGGAACTTACCGTTGATGCCGTTTCTGATCCCAAAATAAATCCCTGTGGAAAAACCTTATTTGCTTCTTCGTAAAGGTGAACCCGATAATTTAACCCCGGAATATCCATTAATGCTCCAAAACCGGATTGCATGGTTGCCTTCACCTGATCCATCCCTACAGTAACTGGCCGTGTAGGATCTTCGCGATGAAAAATTTCCTGAAGCCATTTAGCCCTTTTAACGCCTTCAGCACCAAACTGATCGGGCACCTCATTTCCTGAGCTCCACATCACAATACAAGGGTGATTTTTATTGGCCTGAACCAGGTTTACAATATCCTTTTCGGCATCGGTATTGAAATATAAATGGTAACCGTTTTCTACCTTGGCCTTTGCCCATTCATCGAAACTTTCGGCAAGAAACATAAATCCCATTTCATCGCACAGTTCCAATTGCTCAGGTGAGGGCATATTGTGCGAACTCCTGATGGCATCGCAGCCCATTTCTTTCAAAATCGTTAATTGTCTTCTTAAAGCTGCTGTATTGATGGCAGCACCAAGCGGACCCAGATCATGGTGCAGACACACGCCTTTAAACTTTCTTACCTCACCGTTGAGGCTAAACCCTATGCCAGCACTAAAATTGATCGTCCTGATCCCAAATTTTGTTTTGACGACATCCTTCAATGTATTTCCGTCATATACACTCGATATCGAAGTGTACAAATAAGGTCTTTCCGGGCTCCAAAGCTTAGGATTGCTGATTTCTATATCCTGATCAGTTTCGTTCCCGAATATGCTTTTTGCCGTATCAATAGCCACCTGTTTGCCCAAACTATCTAAAATCTGCGTAACCAGGCGTACACCTTTACCTGTTAGTTTGGTTTTGATATTTACCTTAGCAAATTCTTTCTTAATTATCGGGGTGGTTATCGTAATCCCCCATTGCTCAATGCTTTTTTCTTCTTTGATAATCAAATGCACATTGCGATATAAACCCGCTCCAGGATACCAGCGAGAAGACTTCGGCAGGTTCTTCAAATGGATAGCCAATAAATTATCGCTCTTTTTTAGGTCGTTGGTAATGTCTATATAAAAGTAATTATAACCGTAGTTCCATTGTCCAACCTGTTTCCCGTTCAGGTAAACGCGGGGTTCGCTCATGGCGCCATCTATCTGAAGCAGCACTTTCTGGTTTGGTTTAAGTGCTGGGAGATTCAATTTTTTGCGGTACCAGCCTTCGCCGATATAAGGTAAAGCTCCTGTTCTACCGGTTTTTTCAGTGGCCTTGCTTTCGCCATTTTGAGTGATGGCGGTTACCTGTTTGTCTATTTCCTTATCAAAAGGCCCGCTAATGGCCCAATCATGCGGAACAGTTACGGTTTCCCAGCGGGTATCATTAAAAGTGGCTTCAGCACCATTGGGAAAATTTCCCTTTGAGAATTTCCAGCCTTCATCCAATAAAATTTCAGTCCGTTGTGCGGAGGCATTTAAATAAGCAAGGCTAACCATAAAAATGGTAAAAAGTATTTTTTTCAATCGGAACATGTAATTGACGGTTATTTTAAATAGATAGATTCGATAGTAATATTAGTAGGTTTAGTGGCATTTTCATAACCAAATGTAATTTCAAGTTTTTCAGCATTCTTCAGACTAAAAGCAGATCGGTCTGGTGATTGATAGTAAAGTGGCAAAAAGCCTGGATAAGGACGTGGAAGCAACAACTGTGCATCATTTTTAAGCTGATTTAAAGGAACTTCGATCAAATGAAAATCTTTTCCAGCAAGAATTTCTGCCGCGAAGAAATGTGCATCAGCATCAATTAAACCGATTTTAATCTTTGTGTTTTCGGTATTTGCTTTAATCTTGATCATCAATGTTTTTAAATTGTTCAGCTCTGTAGTTCGCCCAGCCATTTTATCGGCAAAAAAGCTTTGAAAACCAATCAATTGACCAGTTTTCGGCTTATTCATGGAGAGTTTCAGGTTCAATACCGATGGATTTTCTGCTGAAACATATTCAATTTTATTGTTTCCCCAATCGGGACTATAAATATTGATATTTTTTCCATCTATACTAGCATTGAAGATTTCTACAATGGCATCTTTAGCTGCCACATAAGTCTGGTAACTTTCAGTTTCAAGCTTATCCCAGGCATTGGGGTTTCCCTTTACATTTGTTGGAAAAGTGATGTAATCACCATTTGCTTTATGAACGATGATCTGATATTTCAGCAAACCATTTTTCACCAGTTCAGCCGGGATTGTTGCGTTATACTGATATTTCTGTTTTTTTTCTAGAGGAATATTTTTCCAGCGGTTTGCAGCATTTAGTTGAACAAAGGCAGAATCTTTTGCACCTAAGTCTGTAATTTCTACATTGATCTGAAAAGAAACATCTTCAGAAACCGTTGTTAAAGCCTGATGTTTAACAAAAATAGCCTCGTTAGAAGCTTTTGGTGCAACAAACTCACCCAAGGCTGTATTCTGACTAATGCTTTGGGCATTCAGATTGCTTTTCAAATTTTTCTTAATCAACAGATAAGCACCAGGAGAAACATTAAAACCATTATTAACAGCGGTTGAATTAAAAGTATTACCTTGATTTAATCCTTTGACCGAAAAATCTGAACCCAGATCGGGAAGATCAATTTCGATTGGTAAGGTAGACCAGATTATCCGTGTGACTTCTTTTTTTGGTGAAGCTCTTTCAAAAGGATCTCTGATGAGGATTGCATCTGGCATTACTTCCAACCGCCATACCCCAGCAGCCACCTGATCTATAAAGTACGCCCCTTTGCCTTGATATTGAATAATTTTAGAGCTGCCCACACCTGCAATATGCTTTAGTTTTTTTACATTGGTTAGTTTCGATGTGGTGTTGTTCGTATAATAAAATTCTTCAGCGGTATTCATTTCGCTCAACGAATTTTTGTAATCAATTTTAAACGGGCCAAAAGTATTGCCATTGTTTAAAGTATCTAAACGACCCAATTGATGGAAAACCTTGGATGCAATTAACATACTGATCGCTTTTGATGGCGTATAAGCGAGGTTTAAATAATGAGTTTGATACTCGGTATTGGCATAAGCAGTCGCCATCGGATCGTAAGCAAACTGCGTTGCCCATTGAAAACCCGCAGCTTTGAAACTTCTGGCCATTGCCGGATACATTATCGGCACCATCACATCACCTGCGTCAAATTCGTAAACTACTTTAGCGCGATTTTTAAATCCTGGAATAGTATCAAACGGAATTTTATATTTAGCCACATTAGGGAGATAATTACCCTGCAAGGTATGCCCGGCAACCAATCCTGTTGGATACCACTGAAAGCTATGTCCCTGAACATCTGCTTTTACAATGGCATCAGCGTACCAGGGCGATTCGCTGATGTTATAGAAAATAGGTTTGGTCCAACCTGTACTTTTTATGGCGGCTGTCATGCGGTTTACATATTCAGTTGCCCTTTCCTTTGCACCACTGTGATGAGGTTCGTTATTGATCTCGGTGGCTAAAATATCTACATCCTGTTGGTAAGTTAAACCAGTGTAAGGATTTTTATGCTTAAAAAACTGTTTCAGGTAATTTTCCTGCGCTTTAAAAGCTTCTTCATTTACTACGGATTTATCTTTACCGTACTTATTGGAGAAGCTTCCAGTATTTTCATCTTTCTCCGGATAACCGTTTCCCCAAAAGGCAATTGGCGTAACCAGGGTTTTGATTTTACGTTTCTTAAGTTCTGCCAACAAAAAATCGAAAAGACGTAAATGTTCATTATTGATCAGGTTTCCCTCAGCATCTGATATTTCCTGATCCCAGACATGTACACGGAAAGCATCTAAGCCCAATCGTGAGAAATGATAAACATCATCTTTTATCGCTTGCTCAGCTGTAACGCCCATTCTTAAAATGGCACGGTTACCATAAGCAAATGGCGCAGTATAATTTGTTCCAAAAAAAGCTGCTTCTTTATGGTCTTTCTCCCAGCGGATCACACCTGATGCATCTACATAAATGCCTTGTTTATTTTGGGCATGAGTAGCTATTGCTGCAAGAACAAAAGCGGTTGAAAGAAACAGTTTTTTGAGTAAAATCATAATAAAAATTAAAAGTTGTCGTCATGCTGATTTCAGCATCTTTCTCGCTATTAGACCCTGAAATAAATTCAGGGTGACGATCGCTTGTTAGTCGGGATTTGCAATCCCGACTCTTTAACTGCGGATTTGCAATCCGCTTCACCAGATCCGGATTACAAATCCGGACCATCAATATCTATATGGTTCGTGGAAGCACGAATCACAGCACCGCTCGCCTTGGTACGTGTCCTCACGTACCAAATTTGCATGGTTCGTGTCTCCGCGAACCAAGGCCAAATCAACTATTTTTGTTAGTCCGGATTACAAATCCGGACCAGCTGCCAAGTTAAGGCAGAAACGCATCCATGGCAACCGTTGGCTTACCGCTATCATCAAAAGCACCCAATTTATAACCGCTCCAGCTATTGTAAGATTGTGGTTCCCAATAGAAAACGCCTAAACCTTTGTTATTTGGCAACGATTTATTCTTCGCTATTAAATCCTTAATAAAAGCTTTGCAGGCCACCGCTTCTGAAACTGGCATTCCCAATTCGCAGATCATTACTTCCGATCCGTAACGGGAAACCATATCCGTCATATTGGCTAAACACTGTGTATTTTTTGCCGACCAATCTGTCGCTGTAGGATACATTGACATTCCGATCACATCCCATTTGGCGCCATTATTTTTTAATCCATCAAATATCCATCTAAATAAACTGTTATCATAGCCATTAGAGATGTGTACAATCACTTTTGAAGTCGGATTTACCGCTTTTACGCCATTATAACCAGAAAGCACTAAATCTGCAAAATTTTTCATGTTTACAGATGCTTTTCCATCGTTCCATAACATGCCATTATTGGTTTCGTTACCGACCTGCACCCATTCAGGCACAATTTTATTGGTTTTCAGGACTGTTAAAACCTCAACGGTATGATTGTAAACAGAGGTTTTTAAAGTAGCAAAGTCTTGAGACACCCATGCAGCTGGTTTGTTTTGCTGTGCTGGATCTGCCCACGAATCGCTATAATGGAAATCAATCAGCAAGCGCATATTCATGGCTTTTGCCCTTTTTGCCTTAGCCAAAACATCGGCCGTATTGCAATAACCACTAGCCGGATTTACCCAAACCCTAAGACGAATGGTATTGATCCCTTTATCTTTCAAAATCTGAAGCAGATCTTGTTGTGTTCCTGTAGCATTGTAAAACTTTTTACCCGCAGCTTCCATTTCCGTCAGCCAGCTTACATCGGCACCTAAGGCATAAGTACCCACTGGATCTGGCTCAGGATAAAACTGCGTTTCGCCTTTAACTGTTTTTTTACAGCCTGTGTTGGTCAGGGTAAATATGATAATAAGACCTAACCAGTTTATGATTTTTATTTTTTTAAACATCTCTATATTCTTTAAGCAAGTGGTGAACTTAATTTTTTTCTAACTCATCCGTCATTCCCGCGCAGGCAGGAATCGCAATCCCCAACACGACCTACCAACACTTTAAGATGAGGCTGTCTCATAGTATAGTTGTCATCCTGAGCCTGTCGAAGGACTAGATTAAATAGCCTTGACAGAGCGTTTCGACAAGCTCAACGTGACAATGCGGATCGAATGTAACTTTTTGATACAACCTCATGACGCAGCGAGAAATTTATTTAACCGAATAAGTATAATTTCCATCACCAGCACTTAAATCTAAAGTAACCGTGAAAACACCTGTTTTGGTAATTGGGATATTGATGCCGCCCCAGGTTGGTGCACCAGCATAAACTAAGGCGCCATTGGCATCTACTTTATAACTGATATCGTAGCCTCCATTACAGGTAAATACAAATGTTTTACCGGCAGTTAACGATACATTTGCCGCAACCCATTTTCCTGTGGTTGCATTGTAAATTAATGGTGTTGACGAAGTACTCCAGGCGTTATCATCTCCAGAGATAAAGAATTTTACTGGTGTATACGTGATGGTTAATGCATCTACATCGGCATTTACTTTCATGTAAGCTGGTGCTGGCGTAAGGTACAAATTACCTCCTGTTAAACTCATCGTTGTCGAAGTTCCTCCCCAACCATAAACCTTGCTGGCGTCTTTTGTAGATACCAATTGAAAAGCATCACCGCCATAACCATCGGCATTAGGTAAATTGAGATAACCTTCGTATTTCGAATTGAATTTAACTGAGGTTAGCACAAAACCATTGGTCCTTGCGGTTGGTGTTTTCCAGGAATTACCTCCTTTTACCATCAAAGCAGGATATTCTATTGTGGCTTTGTATGGATTAACCGTCATGGTTAAGCTCGAATAAATAGGTTTAATGGTTGATGCTGTCCCGGTATTCTGGGTCACTTCTGCTTTCAATCTCACCACTACAGTACTTACAACACCTGTTGGCAATAACAGCTGATTGGCCAAAAGCGAATTAAAATCGGCACCTAAGTAAGCTTTTTCAAAAGTACCAGCCGCAAGTTTAACGATTACCGCATTCGCCCAGGCAGTTGTGCCTATAGTATCAGCAGGGACATCGAATTCTAACGAATAGGTTGGGATAACACTT
Organism: Pedobacter sp. W3I1; assembly: GCF_030816015.1. Taxonomy (NCBI): domain Bacteria; kingdom Pseudomonadati; phylum Bacteroidota; class Sphingobacteriia; order Sphingobacteriales; family Sphingobacteriaceae; genus Pedobacter; species Pedobacter sp. W3I1. Next base: position 2,552,051 of record NZ_JAUSXN010000001.1, on the reverse strand, counting down.
ACGCCAAAGTTTGCAGCTTTAAAACTAAAAGTAGTAACATTGGTGGCATCATTCGCTGAGGTTAATACAACACTGGCTACCGAACTTTTAAAAGCAAGGCTACCTGCACCTGGTGGGGTAACGATATTTGTACTTTCTTCTTTTTTGCAGCCAAAGAACAGGCAGATTAAAAGCAAAGCATATATGATCTGAATTGATAACTTTTTCATATTTTTTAGATTAATAACCTGTATTCTGACGAAGATTTGGATTGGCCGAAAGATCAGTTGGCGGCAATGGATAAAGATTGTATTTGCCATTTACAGCTGTACCGCCTTTAACCCCACCTTTCCATGCCCATAAATAAGCGGCTGTGGTAAATTTTCCGAAACGGATCAAATCTGTTCTGCGGGTGGCTTCGTACCAAAGTTCACGTCCACGTTCATCTAAAATAAAATCAGTGGTTAAAGCGCTCGAGGTGATGTTTCCTGCTACACTTCCGTTATATGCACGGCTACGCAACTGGTTAATGTACGTTAACGCTTGTGTTAAACTACCACCAGTACCACCACGCAAAACGGCTTCCGCATAAGTTAAATAGGTTTCTCCTAAACGGAAAAGTGGAAAATCGATATCCGAAAAGTCTTTGGCCACATCCTGATGCGGTGCCGGACCACCTGAACGGGTTTTATTACGAAATTTAGTGCTTGAGTAACCATCATTCGAAGTGTATAAATCATTCACTTCCAAGTTTTGGCCCGACATATAAAACTGTGCCCTTGTATCCGTTGCACCTGTTTTATCGGCAAAAAGATTGACAAACTGCTGGGTAATCCTCAAACCGCCCCAATCGCCGTTAGAGCCTGAAACTTCAGCTGGTACGTGTGCCGGCCCATGCATCAGGTAAGTAGTCCCTCCAAAATTCTGGGTATTGGTGCCATCATAATTAATGGTAAAAATGTTCTCGTCTGTATTTAAGTGATTATCGGCAATGGTTAGTTCGCGGTAATTACCATGAAGCGTATAACCTGCAGCGGTAATTTTGTTGCAATAGGTAATCGCATCGGTATACCTGGCCGTACCGGTATATACCTCCGCATTTAGATAAATCCTCGATAACAAAGCCCATGATGCAGCCCGATCGGCACGGCCATATTCGTTGGCTTTTGGTGCGGCTAAATCATTTTCAATCGCTTTAAGTTCTGATTCTACATAAGCGAATAAATCTTTACGGGCAATTTGTTTGGGCAAATCTTTACCACCAATTTCGGCAGTTTCGGTAACCAGTGGTGGGTTTCCATAAATATCCATCAATACAGCGTATTGATAAGCCCTGATAAAACGTGCTTCGGCTCTAAACTTACGCACCTGATCTGCATCAGCACCAACAATTCCTCTTTTGCTTAAATTATCGTCAGACGATTGGTTGATAAAATCATTACAAAGTGTAATCTGGAAAAATGAACGGTAATATAAACCATTGATAATCGAATTAATCGACGACCAGGTCATTTCATGCAAGCCTTGGATTCCGGCATCATTCTGCCAGGACCAAACAGCCTCGTCGGTTGTTAATTCCTGCAAATTCCAGTATAAACGAAGGAAATCAGAGTTTCCTTCATCCTTAATAATCTCTACCGGAATATCAGGCTGACCTACCGATGCATTTCCGGTAAGGGCAAAAGCACCATACACCTTGGCTAATGATTGTTTATAACCAGCCGCCGAGGTATACACTTTATCAGCAGTAAGATCATTTGTAGGCACTAAATCTAGTTTGTTGCACGATGTGGCCAGTATGCCAATAGCACAAACTAGCGTGAATAATTGTAAAACACGTGGTTTCATATATTTTGTTTTAAAGCAGTTCATCATCTTAGAAATTAACATTTAAGCCTAGAGAGAATATCCTTGGTCGTGGGTAGATGTTGTTATCCACTCCGGAGGCCACCTCTGGATCCAGGCCTTTGTATTTGGTAATTACGAACACATTCTGTACACTAGCGGTTAAGCCTAAGTTTGCTTTGGTTTTTAAGATCTTACCAAAGGCATAACCCAGATTAACATTGTCCATTCTTAAAAAAGAAGCATTTTGAACATAATAATCGCTCAATAACTGCTGCGTTTTAAAATTGGTAGTGAGGTAGTTTGGCGATGCATTTAAAATAATGGCCGTTCCTAAAATCTGGTTTAAATTACCGCTTTGGCTATAGTTATTGTTGTAAACGTAGTTGCCTAAATTAGCCCTCAAAGTGAAAGACAGGTTCCATTTTTTATAGCTCAGGTTATTGCTAAAACCCAGAAATACTTTTGGATCTGCTTGTTTTCCTTTTTTGAAATCGTTCTGATTGATTACACCATCGCCATTCTGATCTACATAAACACCCTCAATTGGGTTTCCGTTCTGATCGTAAGTCTGTTCAAACAGGTTGAAGGTATTTTTTGGTCCGCCAACGGCATTGATAAAGGCATTTTGTCCACCAACCCCACCGGCAATTGTCCCACTAGGGAAACCTCCATAATTTGGATCGTTTGGCACCACCGTTAAATTGGTAATGGTGTTTTTGTTATAAGTGGCATTGAAGCTGAAATCCCAATTGAAATCTTTTTCTCGAACTGGATTAAACCCTAAGGTAAGCTCAACACCTTTGTTTTCCATATCCCCGACATTCACAATCGCGTTAGCAGCAAAATTAGTTCCGGCAGGCTGAGGAATTAAATTCAACAAATCGCTGGTTTTCTTTTGATAAACTTCCAGTGTACCTGTAATACGGTTATCCAAAAATCCGAAATCTAAACCAATATTGGCGGTTGCAGTTTCTTCCCACTTAATATTAGCAATGTAGGCACTTGGACGATACATCTGGTAAAATGTATTTCCAAACTGATAAGAGGCATTTAATGCACTCAAACCGTATGTAGACATATAGCCATAATTACCGATTCCGTCTTGCTGGCCGGTAACACCATAACCCAAACGTAGTTTCAATGCAGAAACGATTTTACTATCCTTAAGGAAAGATTCATTTTTAATCGTCCACGCCAGGGCGGCCGAAGGGAAAACACCGTATTTAAAAGAAGGCCCGAAACGGGATGAGCCATCCCTACGGATTGTTGCTGTTAGTAGAAACCGATCATCATAATTATAATTTAATCTTCCAAAATAAGAGATCAAACGATATTGAGGTTTATTAAAAGCAAAAGCAGGATCAGAGTTCACTACTTTAGTTCCATAAGCGTCAAAACTTGGATAATTGTATTGCGTAGTTAAATAATCATTGTAAGAATAACCTGCTGTTGCATCTATCCTACTTTTAATCGATTTAAATTCTTTAATGTAGTTCAGGTAAAAATCCAGAACGGTATTTCTTCTGTTTTGCTTATACTGATTGCTTACTCCATTGCTTAAAATCGATTCTGCAGCATTTGGATCTACGTAAACCGTTCCTTTGCCTGAGGCTACATCATAAGCAGCATTTAAATTGGCATGTAATTCTGGCAGGAAGTGAAAGCTATAATCAAGCTGAACATTACCGATACTACGCATTGGTTTCGCACGATCTTCTCTTTGTTCTAATAAACCAACCGGGTTACGCCCAACCAAATTAACCAGGCCCGTTGGTGTACTGGGATCTAACCATTCCCAATAACCATTATAATCAGATCGGTTGGTATAAGTGGCTTGCGTAGGATCGAAACTCACTGCCCCGCCGATCGCTGAAGTATTTGCAAAACGCGTTTTCTGCATACTTCCCTTAAGGTTAATATCCAGTTTTAGGTGATTATCAAAAAATCTTGGGTTAAACACAAGGGCAGCTGAGGTTTTCTGCAATTCATCGGTACGTAATACGCCTGTTTGATTTTGATAACCAATTGATAAACGGTAAGGCAATTTTTTGATTCCTCCGCTAATGCTGATGTTGTTATCGGTAGAAAAACCATCCTGATAAATTAAATCCTGCCAATTGGTATTAAATGTACCCAACTGCGCTTTTTGCGCTGAAGTACCTTTAGCGTTTACAATCGCACGGATTTCATCAGCACTCAATACATCTAACTGTTTGCTTAATTTAGAAACAGAGTTTACCGAATTAAATGTCACTTTTAAGGCATCACCCAAGCCTTTTTTTGTGGTGATGATAATTACACCATTTGAAGCTCTTGCACCATAAATGGCTGCTGCTGATGCGTCCTTTAAAACCGTAAAGGTTTCAATATCGTTAGGGTTAATGAAACTCAAAGGATTTGATGCACCCGAAACACCACCGCTTTCTAAAGGTACACCGTCTATAACAAATAATGGATCGTTACTTGCATTTAATGACGAACCTCCACGGATACGGATGGTACTGCCACTTCCCGGCTGACCACTGTTTGAAGTAATCGAAACCCCTGATACCTTACCTGATAACATTTGCTCTGGTGTGCTGATACTTCCTTTTTGGAAATCCTTTACACCAACAACTGCTACAGAACCCGTAAGATCTTGTTTTCGCGTGGTTCCGTAACCTACAACAACTACATCGTTTAAGGTAGAAGCATCTTCGATTAAAGTGATGGTTAAAGTTGTGGTTTTAGAAACTTGTACTTCCTGAACTTTATAACCCACCGAGGTGAATTCGAGAATCCCGGCTTTCGCAGGTATCTTGATACTAAAGTTTCCATTTGCATCAGTAGAGGTGGCAATCGCCGTTCCTTTTAAGCGAACACTTACGCCCGGCATTCCTAAATTATCGGGTGCTGATTTAACAACACCGGCAATGGTCGCCTGCTGTGCAAAAAGATATCCATGGGTAAAAATCAGTAGTAAAAGCATTAACATTCGCTTGTTACTCTTGAAGAAAGATGTAAAAATGTGCATAGAATATTATGGTTAGAATTAACGATACAAATGAAGGGTTTATGGCATTGCCCGCCTTGTGCTATCGTTCATTTCTTTTGTGCTAATCGACATATTATTGGTTTAAATCGCTATAAATTACATCCATCAACCTATTCCTGATAAAAAATCAATTATCTTTATCGGCTCAGAACTGTCTGCATAAACCGTCAAATGAACACACTAACGAGAACTTTTTTCCTGCTCCTCTTTATTTTTTTGATAGGAAACGTTAGCGCACAAAATTTAAAATTTAAACACGTTAGTGTCGAAGATGGACTGTCGAACAGTACCATCGAATGCATCTTTCAAGATCATCGGGGTTTCATCTGGTTTGGTACACGCGATGGTTTGAATAAATACGATGGCAATCAGATCACCGTTTTCAAACACAATAAAAACGGAAACAGCATCAGCGATAATTTCATCAGGTGTATCTTTGAAGACCAGAACCATAACCTATGGATCGGTACATCCGACGGACTAAACAGGTTTAATGCCGAGAAAAACAATTTTGTAACCTACAGATCTAAAGACAATAAGAACCAAACCAATAACATCGTTACCTCAGTTAAAGAAACCAACAAAGGAATTTGGGTAGGCACTTATGGAGGTGGGCTGAACCTGCTCGATAAAACTTCAAATACCTTTAGCCGATATCCATACCCATCTGATCAGACAAAAAGCGACCGAAAAGATTACATCAACGATCTGTACTGTGATGCTACCGGAAACATCTGGATGGCAACCGATGCTGGCATCCATGTTTTAGACCTTAAATCTGGTAGATCCACAGCCATAAAAGGTTTAGAGAATGAAACCTTCAGGGTAATTAAGAAAGACGCCGATGGTTCTTTTTGGTTTGGAACAGAAGAAAATGGCTTAATCCATTTCAATCCTGACAAAAATACGATTAAAACCTACCAGCATCAGGAAAAAAACAGCAGCAGTATTGGCAGCAATTTGGTAAGGGCTATTGTTTTCGATAAGCAAAAAAAGATATGGATCGGTGGCATTAACGGAGGTTTGAATCTTTTTGATCCAAAAACTGAAACTTTTGCACATTACCAGAATGAACCTGGTAATACCTTTAGTTTATCGCAACGCACGGTTTCGGCACTTTTTGTCGATCAACAGGAAAACTTATGGATCGGCACACACCGCGGAGGGGTAAATTTATATAGTCCGCAGGCAGAAAAATTTAAACTGGTGCGTCAGGAACCCAACAAAAACAGCTTAAGTTATAACGATGTTAGGGCATTCCACGAGGATAAAGCTGGCAATATTTATATCGGAACCGATGGTGGCGGACTCGATATTTACAACAAAACCAGCAAAACCTTTATCCACCACCGCTATAATCCTTTCAACCCCAAAAGCATAGGCGCTGATGCTATTCTGGATATCACCGAAACAAAAAGCGGTTTGTTACTCGTTGGTACCTGGGCAGGCGGGTTAAACCTTATGCACAGCGATGGCTCTTTTACCCGTTTTAACCACAACGCCAGCCCAACTTCTATTTCTTCGGATTACGTTCAAAAATCTTTTGAAGACAGCAACGGAAATATCTGGATAGGCACCTACTATGGCGGTTTGAACCTTTTCGATGCACAAAACAAACAGTTTAAACGCATTACCGAGGGGAAAAACGGCAGTAAATTAACTGGAAACAATATTGTCGCCATTAATGAAGATCAATATAAAAAACCTTTGGATCGGCACTGATGATGGTGGTTTAAACTGTTATAACCTCCATACCCAGGTATTTACCCATTATTTTATGGGCGGTGGAAAACGGCCGGATTTAAGGGTAATTTTTATCGATAGTAAAGGAAATTTATGGATCGGGCAGGCCGGGCTTTACCGTTTTAACCGTGCAAAGAACAAATTTGAACTATATACCACCAAAGCAGGTTTATCAACCGAGTTTATAAAAGGAATTATCGAAGATGACAAAGGCAATTTCTGGATTTCGACCGCCCATGGCCTTACCAGATTTAATCCGCAAAATGAAACCTTTAAGAAATACAATACCGGTGATGGTTTGCAAGGACTTGAATTCGAGACCAATGCCTATTTAAAAACACAGAATGGGGAAATGTTTTTTGGGGGAATAAATGGTTTCAATTCATTTTTTACTGACGATATCAAAACCAATAAGTTTATTCCGCCTGTTTACCTCACAGAGTTTCAGATCTTCAATCAAAAAATCTTACCAAACACAGAAGGTTCTGTACTCGAAAACGACATTAGCTATACCAAAGAAATTAAACTTGATTATGATCAGGCTTCGATATCATTCCGTTTTGCCGCTTTAAATTATGTGGCCAATGAAAATAATAACTATGCTTATCGATTAGAAGGTGAAGATAAAGACTGGATTTTTGCAGGCCATGCGAAGCAGGCATTTTATACCAACCTCGATCCGGGAACCTATACTTTTAAGGTTAGGGCATCGAACAACGATAATATTTGGAATACCACCGGAACAACGCTAAAAATCATCATCGCCCCTCCTTTCTGGGCAACCTGGTGGTTCAGGCTCATTGTGATTGCCACAGCCCTTTATTTAACTTATTTAGCACTAAGTTTTAAACGCAGATTGGAAATCAGAAGAATAGAGGAAGAAAAAAGAGAAGAAATCCATCAGACACAGCTTCAGTTTTTCACCAATATTTCGCATGAGTTCCGCACACCCCTATCGTTAATATTAGGGCCGATAGAACGCCTGTTGAGAGAAGATACACAAGAAAGTTTCCAGAGTTATTACAATACCATTCATCGTAACGCCAATCGCCTATTGAGGTTGATTAACGAACTGATGGATTTTAGAAAAACTGCTTCAGGCGCTTTAAAGCTAAACGTAGTAAACGGAAACCTGAACCTTTTTATTGATGAGGTTGCCGAAGAATTTTCGGAAATGGCAGCTGAAAAAGAAATTAGTTTTACGGTAGAAAAAGAAAATCTCCCTGCCGATATCTGGTTTGATCGGCAGGTAATCGAAAAAATCATCCTCAACCTGATTAATAACTCCATCAAATACACTAAATCTGGTGGAACACTTAAACTTCAGGTTTTTAGCGATCTAAGCGATCATAAACCAGCTTTCGAAAACCAATTGGTGATCAAAAGTGATTATGAAGCCAATTCGTACATCTATTTCCAAGTCATAGATAATGGAATAGGGATTTCCAAAGACTCCATCCAACATTTATTCGAACGTTATTACCGGATTACCGAAACACATTTGGGTTCTGGCGTAGGCTTAGCATTCGTAAAAAGTTTAACCATACTTCATAAAGGATTGATACAGGTATCCAGCGAGCGCAACGAAGGAACAGAAATTATTATCGGTATCCCAGGCAGCAAAGCAGATTACACACTAAACGAACAGTTTAGCCAAAACAATGAACCTGGTGGAACGCGGTTAGAAAGCATCAGTTATCAATTGGAAACTGAAGTAACACAAGTCAGTATAGAGCAAATACCTGCAGATGCCGCAACAAGTATTCTTATCGTAGATGACAACGAAGAACTGAGAACATTTTTAAAAGATACCTTAAGTCCTTTTTATGTAATTACCGAAGCTGCAGATGGACATTCAGGGCTTGAACAGGCGCGAAAAAATTTACCTGATCTGATTATCAGTGATGTAATGATGCCTGGCATGAACGGAACAGAATTTTGTAAGCATATCAAAGAAGATATAGAAACCAGCCATATTCCATTTTTAATGCTTACGGCCAAAAACAGTATCGAGGCTGAGATAGAAGGTGCCGAATCGGGTGCTGATCTTTATTTCACCAAACCCATCAATATTAACCTTTTACAGCTCACCATCAAAAACATTTTCGAGCAACGGCAAAAACTTAAAGATCACTATTTAAAAAATAAAGATACTGAGCCAAGAGCACTTGCCCATTCAGAGAGGGATAAAGCTTTCCTGACCAAATTACTGTCGATTATTGATGCCGAGATGATTAACCCTGAAATGGATATCGATTATTTATGCAAAGAAATTGGCATGAGCAGAACGAAACTCTATCAGAAAATAAAATCGATAACAGGTCAATCGATTGGAGAGTTCGTACGTTCAGCGAGACTTAGAAAGGCCATTGAAATTATGAAAACCGAAGATGTATTGATGACAGAGGTAATGTACCGGATCGGTATACAAACACAATCTTATTTTACAAAGGCATTTAAAAAAGAATTCGGAGTAACACCAACAGGTTACATGCAGAACTTAAAACATTAGCGTGGATATAAAAGTAAAAAAGCCCTTCAATCCTGAGAGGGCTTTTTCATAGTCGTCTATCCCTATAAGTAGGAATCCAAAACTAATTAATGTGTTTAATATTTTTAGGGGTTGAATAAACTGAACAGATTTTTTTATTGGCTTAATTCATCCTTGTTTATTTGGCTTTACATGCCTTTAAACGACCATAACAAAGCATTACTCCACTCCCTTCGCATTAGTAGGAATAACATACAGCGATTTTGAAGCCGTAATAAAAAGCAAATTTTTATCTTTTCCACCAAAACAAATGTTACCACACCACTCTTCAGGTACATCAATATGACCAATTTTTTCGCCTGTAGGTTTGTAAATGTTCACTCCTTTTCCGGTTACATAAATATTTCCTTTGTTATCCAAAGTCATCCCGTCAGAATGCTGGTTAAGGATAAGTTGCCTGTCTGTTAACCTGGCATTAGTACCAATCGAATAACGGTATGTTTTATTCGCGCCCATATCGGCGACATATAAAAATTTACCATCTGGCGTACCCACAATACCATTAGGTTTTATCACATCATCGGCCACAATAATGGCTTCTTTTTTGCCTTTTGGCAGATAATATACCTTTTGACCTTGAATCTCAGGCGATTTTCTCGTCCAGTAATCGCGCTGATAGTAGGGGTCAGTAAAATAAATACCACCTTTAGCATCCAACCAGATATCATTTGGCCCGTTAACCTTTTTGCCTTCATAATCACTGAAAAGCACTTTTATTTTTTTGTTTTTATCGATAGACCAGATTTGATTATGCTCATCGGCACACACAATTAAGTTTCCTTTCTTATCAAAATAAGTTCCATTGGCCCTACCCGATTTATCCATGTACAGACTCAGTTTGCCATCAATATCATATTTCCAGATCTTATCGTTGGGTTGATCCGTAAAAAAAACGTTGCCCTTTTTGTCAACAGATGCACCTTCTGTGAACTTAAACTGTGCAGAAATCACCTTTAAACTGTCCTGAACAAAAAGATTTTGACCTGCACTTTGCGCAAAAGAAGTAATGCTTAGGGCAGAAAACGCCAAAAAGAAGAAATATTTTTTCATTTGTATTATTGATTAGACCTCGCAGGTTTTAAAAACCTGCGAGGTCTGTAAATATATTAACTTACCCGCTTCCCTTTTAGTAACATATTTAATGCATCGTTCAGCGTTCCGGCCTTTTGCACTTCACCTTCGTTTACAAAATAAATTTCATCAGCGTTTTCGATGGTATTTAAACGGTGGGCAATAATAACAAGGGTAGTTTCTTTCGAAAGTTTGTTTAATATGCTTCCCAAAAGCTGCTCCGTTATGGTATCGATGTTTGCCGTAGCCTCATCAAGGATCAACAGTTCAGGATTCCGTAAAACCGCACGCATAAAGGCAATCAGCTGTTTCTGCCCCAAACTTATACTGTCTGATCCGGAAGTAATCTGTGTATTTAATCCCTCATCAAATATGGCTAAAAGTGCATTTAGGTTGGCTTCTTCAATTATTTTTTCTAACTGCTCATCCATTACGTCTTTATATTGACTGTTGCCATACAAAATATTCTCTTTTACAGTTCCAGTAAATAAAAATGGCTCTTGCAAAATGAAACCGATCTTTTGTGTTCTTTCTTCCGCAGAAAATGAACGGATATCTTTACCGTTTAAGAGCACCGTTCCTTTAGTCGCATCGTACAAACGGGAGATTAAAGAAGCAGTAGTGGTTTTTCCCCCTCCGGTTGGACCAATCAAAGCATAAGTTTTACCTTTTTCGAACTTCAGATTAATATTATGGAGAATTTCTTTACTGTCATCATAAGAGAAATTCACATTTTTAAATTCAAGCAAAGCATCAGAAGTGATATTTTCGTCAACTTTAATCTGTTTTAGGTCACTCTCCAACGATAAGATCTGCGATATCCTGTCCCAACTGGCCATAGCCACCTGAAAACTGGTCCAAAGGGCAGCCAATTGCCTTAGCGGATTATAAAAATTGGTGGTATAAGCAATATAGCTTACCAATAAACCCAATGTAAAGTTGCCGGTAGAAATCAGGTAAATACCGAATAATAAGGTAATCAGCTGTGCTATGCTCGATAACAAACCATAAATTGGCACAAAAATATTATTGGCCAAACCCGCACCTATGGCTGTTTTATAGTTTTCGGCATTGGCTTCATTAAAACGTTTCCTAAAATAATCCCTACGGTTAAAGGCAATAATCACTTTAAAGTTGTTCAGGCTTTCCTGTATTTCAGCGCTCATTCCGCCAACACTTTTTAAATTTTTAGCATTTTTACCTTTTACCCAAGGCGATAAGGCCACGGTAAAAAGAACGATAAGCACTGCAGGCGAAAGTGTTGCAGCACCCAGTTCTAAATTAATCGAAAGCAGAAAAATACCTGCCCCGATCATGGTTACAATACTGCCGATAAACTGCATTAACGATTGTGAGAAAAACTGATTCAGCTTGTCGGTATCGTTATTTACCCTTGAAATCAGATCGCCAGCTTTATTCTGATTAAAAAATGAAACCGGTAACTCCTGCAGTTTATTAAAAATGGCATTGCGTAAAGTGTATAACATTCTTTGCCCCACTCCGCCCATCAACCGGGTTTGGGTGTAACCGGTAACCATGGCTATCATGTACATCACCAACAGTATGCCACCAAAAATAAGCACACCATGAAATTGTTTGGTGCGGATATAGGTATCAACCGTGTGCCCCACTAATAATGGTCCCAAAAGTAATAATCCCGAGTTTACCAAAATGGCAATTAGTGCCAGCCAAAGGTTTTTTCGCTCAGCAGAAATGAGTTTTAGCAAGCTTTTTAAAGCCTTAAAAGTAGATTGCTTTTCCTGCCTGGTGTTAAGCTGGTTAAGATTGTAGTTCATAATTACTCGTGCTCTGTTGTGAATTGTAAATCTGAACATATTCAGGGCTGCTTTTCAGCAATTCCTGATGGGTTCCTTCTGCAATGATTTCGCCCTGCATCAGCAAGATCACTTTTTCGTAATGTTCAACAGAAGCTATTTTTTGGGTAATGGAAAGTAAAGTTAAACCTGGATAATTCTGCTGGATATTTTCCAGAATCCTTTTCTCGGTATTGGTATCAACACGGGCGGTAAAATCATCGAGTAATAAGATCTTCGGATTTACCGCTAAAGCCCTGGCCAGCATAATCCGTTGTTTTTGTCCACCAGAAAGGCTGTTGCCACGCTCTGAAATAATAGTATTTAATTGATCGGGCAAAGCATCTACAAAATCTTTAAGTTCGGCAGTAGCAATGGCCTTGGCCAGAGATTCGTCTGTAACGGTATCGCTAAAGGCAATATTTTCCCTAATGCTCATGTTGAACATGATGCTGTCCTGAAATACAAAACCTACCTGTTGGTGAAAATTCTCTTGGTTGTATTGTTTAATCTCCTCGCCATCAAACAATACCGCCCCCGAATCAGCATCAATCAAACCGGTTAAAATATAAAGCAATTGTGTTTTACCCGCAGCTGTAGGACCAATAATGGCTGTTTTAGAACCTGCTTTGGCAGAAAATGAAACCGATTTTAAAACTGGCTTTTGACCAAAACTCAAATTAATATCTTTCGCTTCTACATCGCCCCTCAATTGTGTAGTTAGCGTACCCGGATGTTTGATCTCAGCAGCATTCAGCACACTTTCTATCCTTTGGTAAGATGCTGTAGCCTGTGCAATTACATTGCTCATAAAACCGATTACCAAAATGGGAAATATAATGAGTGTGAGGTAACTGCTAAAAGCGGTAAACTCTCCCAAGGTCATCGAATTGGTAATTACAAAATGACCACCCAGCACCAAAATGCACAAACCAGATAAATTGGCGGTGAAAACAATAACCGGAATCAAGGCTGCAAACATTCGAAGAATAGATATCCCTAAATCTCTCGCTTTGGCATTTGCATCTAAAAATTTATTGTATTCTAAAGCTTGAGAATTAATTACCCGGATTAGAGCTGAACCTAATATACTTTCGCTGATTACCTTGTTCAGCCAGTCGATCACTTCCCTGCTTTTTTTGAAAAGCACTTTTACCTTGCTTAACACATAGAAAAATGCGCCCCCAATAATCGGCACTATCGCAATTACACAAAGTGCCAGTTTCCAATTGATCATCAGGAGCAGAATACTTGCCCCAACAATTAAAAAGATAGATGAACAGATGGAAACGATAGCCTGCGAAACAAACATTTTGATCGAATCGGCATCGGCAGTAAGGTTGGTAAGCAGTTTCGAAGGATTAGCCTGAATAATGTAGGCATGGCTTTGTCGCGAAATCTGATCAGATAACCTGGTTCTTAAATCTCTTGCCACACGTTCCGAAGCATAGGTTTGCACAATACTCTGTAAATAAGTAAAGATAAAAACCAATACAATGGCCAGCGAAAACTGAAACAGGATACTTTTTAGATCGAATGTTTTGTTAGTGTAAGAGTCGATACCGCTTGCAATAATCTTCGGTAAAAGTAAGTTGATGCCGTTACTGAGCAATGCAAACAGGATCAGCATAAAAATTAAGCCCCTGTAGTTTCCAAGTAAACTGAAAATACCTGGCTTTTTAGCTTCTTTGGTTTTTTTCATATCAATGAAGATACCTTAAATTGTAGGTTCCAAATTTAACCGAATTATTTGATATCGTTTGTAAGAAAATTATAGAAGAAGAAGAAAGCTATAAAATAAAAAGAGGCTGTATCATAATTATAGATTTGTCATCCTGAGGGGTAATTTATTTTATAAAAATCAACATGAATAACATGTTTCTAAGGAAATAAATCGCCTCACAGTATCGTCATTTCGAGCGGAGTGCAACGTAGTCGAGAAATCTAACAAATAGATTTCTCCGTTTCGCTGCGCTTCAGTCGAAATGACGACCGATTTTTGGATCCTGTCATTGATAGCTTGTCAAAGCACTTATTTACTCTCCTTCAAAACCATATCAATGGTAATCGCAGTGGCTACAATCGCAACCTTTTGATTGCTTTCGGCATAACTGGGATCGATAGAAACATTGTATTTATCAGCAGTGGTAAAAACTTCTTTCAAAGCACCAGCCCATTTTTTGTTTATTTTGCCCATTTCAGCACCTGCATTATTGGTGATGCTAAAGTTCCAGGCTTTCCAATCGCCGGAGATTTTTGCAATTTCCTCTCCTGATGTCGGGCTCGAAATGGTAAAGGTTGGTTTAAAGAATTTAAATTTTTGTTTAATAATGCCCACTTCAACACCAAACGGATCGGTAACGATAATTTTCGACATCCAGAAGGTCCAGCCTCTTGTAATGGTAGCCTGTAACTGGTCGTTGGTATCGGTAATTTCTAATTTAAAAGGCATCATTCGCTTATCAACCAATAAGGTTAAAGCTTTTTGCCAGCCAGAAATACGCTGTTTAATAATCCCGATCTGAGCGCCCTGATCGTTGTAGACTTTGTACTCGTTTGCAAACTTTAAAAAGTTTACTTTCTCATCAATAAAATATTCATCGCTTAAAAAAAATGGAGGAATCTGCTTGTTCATATTGTAGATTTAATTTTAGATAAGTTGCGAAAATATATATTTTTTTTCAATGCTGGTTCAAGTAGTGGAGAGAGATTGTCATTGAATAGCTCCCAGTTTACGTCATTTCGAGCGGAGTGCAACGTAGTCGAGAAATCTAATTGTAATAGATCTCTCCTCTCCGCGTTGCTTCGGTCGAGAGGACGACTGCTCTAGCCGAGTCGGTCAATGGTAACCTGGCGAAGGACAAATATTAGGTTAGTTTCTTTCACCACAAATACACACGGATATTAATATCTGTGTGCATCCTTTTTATCTCCCGAAAATCGGGACAAGTCGTGGTAAATTACTCCAATAGATTTAAAACCAATTTGCGACTAAACATTGCTACCTTTGCAGCAAAAGCCATTGAAGAAAATGGTTAAACCCAAAATACATGATTGAAATAGGAAAATACAACGAGTTAAGGATTTTAAGCAAAACAGAAGCTGGATTAAACTTAACCGATGGCGATAAACTGGTGGTGCTGCCTTACCAATACGTCCCGAATGGCGTAGAAATTGGCGATAACATTACCGTTTTTGTTTTTGTACAAAAAGATGGTCGCTTAACCGGAACTACGCAAAAAGCTTATGCCGAAGTGGGCGATTTTGCTTTTTTGAAAGTGGTTTCTGATGGTGATGATGGCGTTTTTATGGACCTTGGTATTGATAAAGATGTATACGTGCCAGACCGTGAACAAAAAAGGCCTATGCAGAAAGGCTATAAATATGTGGTTTACTTGTATTTAGACGAAAGTAACGACCGCCTGTTGGCTTCTTCCAAACTATATGATTTTGTTGAAGAAGATGGCTTCGATTTTGAAGAAGGCGACGAAGTAAGCTTATTGATTACTGAAGAAACCGATCTTGGTTTCAATGCCATTATCAACAATACTTATATCGGTTTGCTTTACAATAATGAGGTTTTCGATAATATCCAACCGGGCGAAATGCGCAAAGGCTGGATCAAGAAAATCCGTGTGGAAGGCAAGATTGATTTAACCCTACAGCCAAGTGGTTATGGCCATATTCTCGATTCGAAAGAGATGATGTTAAGAGAGCTGAAAAAGAGTGGCGGTGTGATTGAACTGGGGGATAAAAGCACTCCTGAAGAGATTTATCATCGTTTCCAGATCAGTAAAAGTGCTTTCAAAAAAACCATTGGTTCATTGTATAAAGAGCGTTTGATTGTACTTTCTGATGATTCAATTAGATTGATTACAGACGACGAAGCAGAATAATTTATTTCATAAAAATCTTAAGATTGGTCGTCATTCCCAACTTGATTGGGAACCACGAAGTGCTCATCGCAGATAATCTTAAAGCGCTTGCATTATGATTCCCGCCTGCGCGGGAAAGACGACCACACTATGGATTCTGTAAAGGGTAGAGATCAGTTTTTAGCCAAAAACAAAGGAGTTGATGACAGGGTTAAGATAAATCGTCATCTCGACCGCAGTGGAGAGATCTTTTAAACATAGTAAAAAGATCTCTCCACTGCGGTCGAGATGACGCCGATTTTTAGTATCTGTCATTAATAAATGTAGTCAAGGATCTCCTCGTTCTATGCCTTAGTGGCCAATACAGCAAAACCTAATTCAAATTAAACTTCTCACTCTGAATTTTAACCGCATTCGAGGCCGAAACAATGGCCACAATCATAATTCCGATTACGATAGCCAAAATAACCTGCAAGGTAGAGTAAACCTTGGTTCCCGAAACAAAAATTTCTGACCCTTTAATCAGCTCGTTCCCTACTTTAGATTGTATTTTAATAAGTGCTGAGAGTTTAGATAAAGTCTGGTTTGCTGCATTTCTACCCATCGATTCATAAATTGCCCTACCTTCTGTGCCAGCCATGTTCAAAATTTTAGCTTCTAATCCTTGCTGAACAGTTAATGCCTTTTTTAGATCATTTAAAAAACTTTTCTCCTGCTTTACCAATAATGTAAGCTCGTATTTATTAATAACCGAATCGATTTTACGGTTGTGTTTATTCATTTTCATTATACCAGTTGAGGAATGAACAACACCATTACCTAACAAAGCTTCCTGAAGGATCTCATTTTTATAATACAGATTTTCTGCAATAAAATATAAATCTGTCGCCGGTACAAGCCTGTCATTGTACATCGAAATAAAAGATTCGTTAATCTTCTCTACACTTTTATCTTCCAAAAAACGGATCAATAATGTGCAGCACATAATGCAGAAAAGCAGGAAAGCTATTTTTAGCTTGTTTTTAAGACTAAAAGCAAATTTCATATTATAATTGGTTAGTATATAAACATCTTAGTGCATTTATCTTACGTTGATCGTCACCCTGAATTCATTTCAGGGTCTCTTCGTAAAATAGATGCTGAAATAAATTCAGCATGACGATAGCTACTAAAAGTAATCCTCCTGTGCCGTCTTCGCGAAAAGCTGTGGGGCAAAATTGACTAAATATAACTCTTTTTTTGCTCGCGTTACAGCAGTGTATAACCAGCGGAGAAAATCTAAATCGATCATTTCTTCGGTAAGATAACCCTGATCAGCAAAAACAGCATCCCATTGCCCGCCTTGTGCCTTATGACAGGTAACGGCATAAGCAAACTTAATCTGCAGGGCGTTATAAAAAGGATCGGCCTTTATGGCCAGCATCCGTTGCCTTTTATTGGCGATGTGTTCGTAATCTTCATTAAGTCCGTCAAAAAGCTTTTTGTTCTGCTCATAGGGCAGGTTGGCACTTTCTAAATTGAGGGTATCTAACATGACTTTACAGCTGATCTGCCCCGCGGCCGGAAAATCCATAAACTCTAAAGTGGCATCGGCAAAACGGAATCCATAACGTTCTTCTTCTCCCCTTACGCGGATCACCTTTGCCATATCGCCATTGGCAATAAAAGCAGTATCCTCGTTCTCAGGCAGCCAGAAATAATTGTTCCGTACCACCATTATCTGATCGCCTCCCGTTAGTTCTTCTTCCCGGTAAAGCAACCTTGCTCTAATCTGCTGGTTATACACATTGGCCGATTTATTGGAACGGCAAACCACCAGGGTATTTTCCATGCCGAATTTACGATAGGCGTATTCTAATCCTTCTACCAATCGTGCACCAGCCATGTTGTAAATATCGGTGTAGCTTTTAGTCAGGAATTTAGGCATCGGATTTTCAGGATTTTTAGCAATCTGATTTCTCAACATCGTGGCATTGGCCAAAATACCTGATTTCTTTCCTTGCCTAACCACTTCTCTTAACTCAACAGAAGAAACGGTTAAGGCAAATTTATCTTTTAGGTATTGTTCATTCAGCGCCGGGCTATCTAAACTCCCTACAGGAGGTAGCTGTGCCGTATCACCTACAAAAAGCAAAAAGCAGTTTTTGGTATTATACACAAACTCCAGCAGATCTCTTAATATGGATGAGCCTGTTTCGTTAAATTCATCGGCAATCATCGAGGCCTCATCAATAATAAACAACGTATTTTCGGAGAGGTTAGGTGCCAATTGAAATTGCATTTCTGGCGATGCTGCTGAACGCTTGCGGTAAATTCGTTTATGTATAGTTAAGGCCTTCCGAAAAGAATATTGACTCATTACTTTCGCAGCTCTTCCGGTTGGTGCCAGCAGCTCACTGCGCAAGTTAAATTGTTTCAGCACCTTCACCAAAGCCGCTACAGAGGTAGTTTTACCCGTACCAGCGTAACCTTTAAGTACAAAACAACGATGCTCATCATCCTGTTGCAAAAACACCGACATCCGCTCGCAAAAAAGCAATTGCTCCTTAGTTGGTGTATGTTCGTATGCTGAAGCTATAAGCTGACTTTTATCGGATATCATCTCTAATGGTTAATTGTTTTAATCAGTTGATGTTTTAGCGAGCGTGAAATAAAACTTAAGTTTTAAGCACCAGCCTGAGTTAACTAAACCGTATTGAAGCGATATTTCCCGATTCTTCATCGGGAATTTAGCGGAAAGACGGACTACAGCAACCCACTAGCAGTACAGCACCTTTTCAAATCAATATAATTGCTATGCCCTACGCTTTCTGCTCTTGCCTATTACAAAAGTAAGGTTTCGATGCGATGTGCCATTACCATATTTTGTTTTTTGCTGTAGCTGAAAATGGTAAAGTGGCCATCCTGAGAGGCTACCAAACCTATGGACTGTGGCTGATCATTAACAAACTGTGCCACAGAAAAGTGCCTGGTACCACCGAGCTGTCCGGGATAAAGGATCTTATCTTCGCCACCAACAATGGGCTCCGAAAATGCAATTTGTTCTACTGTGGGTTTGCCTTTAGCACGACCAATTTTTGCACCAAATGCAATCAGATCAAATTCTTCGTTGATGATCGTTGCACCATCTACTGCAGTCAAACCTGCTAGATGCTCTACCTCACGACGAACAGCACCCTGAGAGAAAATTTCGCTCTGGTTACCGCTCTGTTTTGCCAGATTGGATAGACCACAGAATGGAGGTTGAACTAAATATTGTATCGGGTGGATAATGGATTCTTCCCATTTGGTATCTCCTTTTGGTATAATTAACAATGCCCCTCCACGACCATGGGCGCGCATAGAAACCGAAAATTGAATTAAAATATTAATGGGATCGTTCCAACTGGCCAGAACTGTCAGATCTAGCAAGGCCTGCAAAATAGGTGGACAATCTTTATTTGCACAACTGGTATCATCAACAATGCGGATTTGCTCTCCCTTAAGTACGGCAACATTGGTAAACTTACCGATGCCATAAATCCTCCGGTGTTTAATTACGATTAGCCCGGGTTCAGAAACATCAACTACAAAACAAAAGTTCGGAATATTGAGGGTTGTACCCCAGATATAAAGTTCACCATCCTCTTCCCAAACCCCTAAGTGAATTCCTGAACGTTCAATTCCAGGGGCAATTTTGGTTAAGGTATTGGCATTTAACGCTAGCTTTTTTGCAAAACGTAATGGTTTCGACGTTTGCTCTGGTGGTAAAAAAGCAATCGAAATCCGTGGTGAATGCCCCTCCTCCTTACGCAGACTGCTCCAAAAAGCAACATCAATTATCGCTTCAATTATTTTCCGATCCGGTTGAGTAGCCAAATCTATCTCACCCTGTGCAATTGCATTTTTATGCAGTTTAACAAAATGTTGCTCAATAGTTGCTGCAATGGTGTTTGCCGCTTTATAGGTAGGCTTATAACTCATGTTCCGAATTTAAGTCGAATATTTCGATTTTTGAATACCCGAAAGGTTTGATTTTGGTAAAAAAACACAGACATTTTTACCACAGATCTTCACAGATAAACACAGATATTTTCTATATACTTTCAACCGCAAAGAGGAGGATTAACCACAAAGACGCAAAGCACACCAAGTTAATTGTATATTTTTTGGAGAATATAAATTCACTCAAGTGTCTCTGGTGGTAAAAAATTCACCGGCTCACTGGCCATTTAGTAAGCAAAATGGCGAGGAATTGTTTCCGTGAACTCCGTGTTTCCGTGGCAAAAAAACAAAGCACCCAAAAAATTAACCTCATCTTACCGTTAATCCTTAAAAAAGTCTATTTTTGTTTCAATGAGTAACAATAGTCTCTTATTAGTCGACCCAAATTTTAAAGCTGATGCATCTGCAAACTGCCATTTATTATTAAAAATAACGAATGATAGCTTTTCTTATGCTGTGATAAGTAAGGCTACAGAAGAGATTAATGTCATTTTTGATAAACAAGGTTGCGATGATGTACAGAAAGAACTAAAATCTGCCTTTGAAACCGATAGTTACCTATCATTAAACTATGCAACGGTAAAAGCGGCAATCCATACTTCTAATTTTATTTTTATCCCTGATGAGTGGTTTGATGGTGAAAACCTGGCCGTTTACGCGAAATATTTAGGTTCAGACGCTAAGGTTTATGCCAAACATAACCATGTGCTCGGATTTAATACCATTTTTTGCTTAAATGAAGATGTGAAAGCAAATCTGCCTGAAAAAACAGATTTATTTCCACAATCTGAACCACTAATGGCTTTATATAACCATTTGGCAGACGAATCTTTATTAATCGATTTTACAGCAGTATCTTTCAATGTACTGTACACAAAAGATAAAAAGATTGTTTTTCAAAACCACTATCAATCAGAAAATGCTGAAGAGTTTAATTATTTTCTTTTGTTAATGATCGAACAACTGGGCTTAACTGATACCATTCCCGTTTATTTACAAGGCATTATAAATGAAGATGATGAGCATTACAACTGCTTATTAAAATATTTCAACCAACTTTATTTCTTCCTTCCTGCTGGAAAACAGAATAGCGAATTATTGGCCGATATGCCTAAACACTATTTCAGCGGCCTGCTTGCTTTAGATTTATGCGAATAATTGGTGGCAAATTAAAGGGCATCCGTTTGCAGCCCCCTGCAAATTTACCGGTGCGCCCGACTACGGATATGGCCAAAGAAGCCCTATTCAATATCCTCAACAACAAATATGATTTCGAAACCTGTACTGTGCTGGATTTATTCTGCGGTACCGGAAATTTAACTTTCGAATTTGCCTCACGTGGTGCAGAAAGTATTTTAGCGGTTGATATGGATTATGGCTGCGTAAACTGGGTTAAGAATACCGCAAAACAATACCAGTTCGATCAGGTTGAGGTACGTAAGGGCGATGTTTTTAAGTTATTGAAACAGATGACAGGTGCTTACGATCTGATCTTTGCCGATCCACCCTACAATATGCCTAACATTCCGCAGATTCCTGTGATGGTTAAAGAACAACAATTGCTTAAACCCGATGGCTTATTGATTGTAGAGCACCAAAGCAATATGAAACTGAACAGCCAGCCTGGCTATACCGAAACCAGAAAATACGGCAATTCGTCTTTCAGCTTTTTTGAGTTATAGTTGTTCAATCGTTCATTAGTCATTAGTTCATTGGTGGATTGTTAATTGGTTAATTGACTTTTTGAAAGTGAGCATTCTTGCTTTTTGGCGGTCTTCAGTCCTGCTCATATCTTTACCTTTATAATAAAAATAATCAAAAGAGGGAGAAAAACTTGTAGTCCCGCTAGACACGAGAATTCATCGATGTCGATGTAAAAGGATAACCCTCCCTTTTTTATTTCTTAAAGTTTGAACAGTACCTATTGACCATTTCGCTGTATTTGGATCATCTATATCATGAGCAAAAACTAAGAGAGATTATTGATTATTCTATCTAAATAATAAAGGTATGATGAACTTAAAGTATTCCATCGGAATTGATGTATCAAAAAAAGATTTTCATTGCTGTTTGTCGGTCATAGACAGTAGCCAGAAAGTAACTGTAAAATCCAGCCGTAAGTTATCTAACAGCCCTGGCGGTTTTAAAGAGTTTTTGGCATGGATCAAACAGCACCAGAAAGAAGAGCTGCCCCTGCGCATCGTAATGGAAGCCACTGGCGTGTACCATGAACAACTTGCATGGTTTCTGCATTCCAAAGGCTTAGTGTTAAGTATTTTATTGCCAAACAAAGCTAAGAAGTACTTACAGGCAGACGGAGCAAACTCTAAAAATGACAGTATAGATGCCCGCGGCCTTGCTAAGATTGGTGCAGAAAAGAACCTGGAACCTTGGACACCAGGAAGTGAGAAATTGTATGAACTCAGACACTATACCCGTCAGCATCAAAACCTAAAAGAGACCATCAATGTTATCGGTAACCAGCTTGAGGCACTGACCCATGCCCAGTTCCAAAGCAGGGAAGTTATAAAGCAGCTGAACAAAACGATAAAACTGCTTGAGCAACAAGTAGCAGAAATGGAAAAGGCAATGGGAAAGCTTGTTAAAACAGACAAGGTCTTAAATCTTCACTATGAAAACATTACGGCAATAAAAGGAATTAACCTGCTATCTTTTTGCGTAATCGTAGCTGAAACTAATGGCTTTACATTGTTTAAAAATTCGGCATCCTTGGTAAAATACTCAGGTTACGATGTGATAGAAAACCAATCGGGCAAACATATAGGAAAAACAAAAATATCAAAAAAGGGGAATTCCCGGATCAGAAGAATTCTGTTTATGCCAGCATTTTGTGCGGTAAGGGATGACCAGCCGCAATTTAAAAGTCTTTATGAAAGAGTTGTTGAGCGAACAGGATTTAAAATGAAGGGCTATGTTGCCGTGCAAAAGAAACTATTGGTAATGATGTACCATCTTTGGAAAAATGAGCAGAGATACAATCCTCAATTCAATTATTTAGAAAAAATAATAGCTCCAGAAAAATCCAGAGCTACACATGATAAAATTCCAGATGGAAGTTTTCACTAAAACAAAGGTAAAGTTATTGTGCTGTTTTACAAATGGAAGGCATTTAAGTTAATGCTTCTCAGAAGCTAAATTTTTATCAACTTTTATTTGCTTTTAAAGACAGTACCTTTTCATTACAAGTCCTCACCCGATAAAGGATCGGGTTCGGGGCTTTCCATTGCAATCAGGCTTATTGTCAATGGTCTGCTTCAATCATAATGCAATTGAACTTCTTAATGTCCTTAATTTCTTAATGATAAAATATTCCGTGTAAATCCGTGTCTCCGTGGCAAAAAATAATCCTCTTTGTGTTCTTCGTGTCTTAGTGGTAAATAATTCCAGCATAAAAATCTATATTTGAATTATGAAGATAGCGCTATTTCCAGGCTCATTTGATCCGATCACTATTGCGCACGTAAACATATTACAACGTGCCACCCCACTTTTCGATAAAATTGTAGTGGGTATTGGACTCAACAGTTCTAAACAGAATTTCTTAAGTGCAGAGCAGCGTCTTCAAATTTTACAGACTGTTTTTAAAGGCTATCAGAATATCGAAATCCAAACTTACGAAGGCTTAACAGTAGATTTTTGCAGAAAAATTGATGCCACCTATATGGTGCGCGGGATCCGTTCGGCTGCTGATTTTGAGTATGAAAGAGCCATCGCACAGATCAATCAAACTATGATGCCCGAAGTAGAAACCATTTTACTTTTAAGCAAGCCTGAATATTCGGCTATCAGCTCCACTATTGTGCGCGATATTTTAAGAAATCATGGCGATGTGAGTCCATTTGTACCACAAGAAGCCCTTAATTTTTTATAAAAACCTGACTCCTTATGCTCGTTCATTTTGGTAAAACAGAGAAACTGCTCAATTTCTACGAAGATGAGTCGGCAAGCTGTGATAATTGCAATGAAACAACAGTAACTTATCGCATTGTTCAAAAATATTATCAAATCAATAATATTCCAATCCTTCCTGCCGAAAAATATACCGGAATGAGCTGCGACAGCTGTCACTTCAGCAACAATAACGTAATAAGCGAAAATGCTAAAGTGTACGAAAAACTTTCAAAAACCCCATGGTATCTGTACACAGGTGCTGCAATTTTAACCGGCACTTTTTTATTCTTGATCATCGGCGCTATTTACACAGCAGTCATTAAATAATCTATATACCGCAACTAGTTTTAGCATCTCACTAAGACCAGCAAGAGATGTGGAGTCAGGTATTACCACCTGACTCATAGATATATTTACTTACAGATTTCTAATTTGCTTTATTCGTGTCCGATAGAAATATCTGACACCACAATTAAAAATTATTTAATTAATCTGTAACGTTTTAAAAAACCGGTTACTAATTGGTTATACATTAAATGAAAGAAACAGAAAATATATTCCTCACCCTGATCAATCAGCACAAAGCGATTATACATAAGATTTCTAAAATGTATATGAACGATGCCGAAGAACAGCGCGATCTGTTTCAGGAAATCGTATTACAGCTTTGGAAAGCCTACCCCACTTTTAAGGGCAATTCCAAATTTACCACATGGATGTACCGCGTATCCTTAAATACCGCATTAGTTTATTTCAAAAAGGATAATAGAAAAGTAGATAAAACACCTTTAGACGAAAATATTGATCTAATCGATGTAAACGAGAGCGAAGGAAAAGAAGAAAAACTTGCCTATCTGTACACAGCCGTACAAGAGTTAAATGTTGTAGAAAAAGCACTGATATTCCTTTTTCTCGAAAATCAATCGCATCGGGAGATAGCCGAAAACCTGGGCATCAGCGAGGTAAATGCACGGGTTAAACTAAACAGAACAAAAGAAAAATTACAATTCATCATAAAGAAAAACGGATATGAATTTTGACGATATAAAAAGTGAATGGAGTGCCGAGAATCCTGAAGGGAGCAGCATTTCTACCGACATGCTTAAAATAAAACAAGCGCATACTCCAATTGATAAGATCAGGGGAAAAATGAAACACGAGTTTTTTTACCAGATCTTCTTTTTGGTCATCATGGCCTTCATCCCTTACTTTTTTGGTTTTTCCTCAGCAATGGATCAGGTATTTTTAATGTTTTATGCTATCACTTGCGGATTTACGGCTTATTACTTTATAAAATTTTACCTATTCTATAAAAACTCTTACGATATGAGCCTGGATACGCGTAAAAACATCCTTTGGTTTTATTATGAAATGAAACTGAATATCGAACTTTATAAAGCCCTAACCTACATTGTTGCCTTTATTGGAATTGCCTTTATTGCGGTTTACCTATTTATAGAAAAAGCTTCTATTTTCACCCGGATTTTAGGAAAACTATCACCTGTTTACATCTTGCTGAACTGTTTTATTACCATTTTGATTATTGGCGCAATTACCGAACTATGGGCCTGGTATTATTACGGAAAGTATTTAAAGCAGGTTAAAAAAGTAGTTGATGAATTGGATTATGAATAATAATCTGTGCAGTCAGCTGTTACCATCTGACTGATAAAATATTAAAGTGTAGATTAGATGCTGAAACAAGTTCAGCAGGATGATCGCTTGAGCAGAAAACCTATAATATGCCTCCGGCCCTTAGCACATCCATAATGGATGGAAAAGTATTTTTAACTACTGGCGAAATGTGATTTTTATCCAACCAAACCGCTTCATCAATCCCTTCTTCTTTCTGAGGGATTAATTTTGGTTCGCCTTTAACCTTCATTTTGTACCAATTGGTCTTCTTGATCACCATTTTAGTACCAATTGGGTAAACGTGATAGGTTTTGCAAAGTTTTTCTTCGCGTTTATAAACCCTGATTCCGCACTCTTCTTCTACCTCACGAACAGCGGTTTCCTTCATTTTCTCACCTTCTTCGAGTTTCCCTTTGGGTAAATCCCACTTTTTATTTCGAAAAATAAAGAGATAATTTCCATTTGCACTTTCTACCAAACCACCTGCAGCTTTAATAATGGTACAATCTTTCTTTAGCTTTTTGAAGGTCTCCCGGGGATTTTTCGTCAAGAAAATATAGCTCTTTCTAGAACCATTTTTTAGCTTTTTGTAGAATGTTTGCAGATTAAAATCCTGAAATTCCAGTTGTTGAATTTTTTCTTTTTGCTCTGGCAAAAAATCTGAGATAAACAAAGTGTTATCGTTGATGTAAATTCTATAATTTCTTGGCATATATTTTTAAACACATAAATAGAGTATCCTGCATTTTATAGCAATCACTCCTTTCCCGATTACATTTAAAGAGTTCTTTTTGCGAAACCTATATATTTTGCAATGCTCTAAAAGTAGAAAAATTGTTGGGTTATTTATAGGGTATAAAAAAAGGTTACAACAATTAATGTTGTAACCTTATCTAAATTAACGCTCTCAATCAAAGATTGATGCAAGGCTCTCACCCCTTGCTTGGCACAAATATATAATAATTTATTAAAGAGTGAAAAAAAAATAATATTTAATCAACGATGAGCAGATATAACGAAAAGCCAGATACACTATAATGTAAAAAAAATGGTTAGTAATCTGTACTGGAACATTCACATAGAAAACAATGATGAATAATTCCCTCAACGATAATATTTTTCATAATTTTAACCTTTTAATCTGCCATGCCCATACCTTCATTATCCGAAACAGATCTGGAAGCATACCGAAATGATCTTTCTAACCCAGAAAAATCAACTGGAGCGCTCTTTATCACATTAACCGGGCTTTATCGGCGTTTTGCCGGTAATGAACAGCTGTTGGCCAATTTCGAGTATGCATCTGAACTCCAAAGTTTGGAAAACAGTTACGCTTCGAAAAAAGAACATTATAATAAAGAAATTGCTGAGCTTAAAAGACAGTTTAAACAATTAGATAACCGTATTGTTGCCGCAGAGCAAAAGTTACGTCATGGTATCCCCGACGATTTGATGGTAATGGATAAAATTATAGCGGAGCAGGAATCTATTGTTGAAGATCAGGAAAAACTTAACAACGCCGAATCATTCATCGTAGAGCAGGTTAGAAAAATAGATATAGCACATGGAAAAGACCTTCAGAAGCTAGAACAGCTACAAAACAATAGAAATACCCCTCTTAACAGTAAATTTTCTGCTTTCAACGAGCAAATAAAACAAGCTGAAGAACGCATTAGGCTAAAAGCAAGTGCGATCTCAATTATTGCTATTGTTGGCATTCCTTTAATAATAGATATGGCCCTGGTATCATTAGGATTGCCCGCTTTAAGCAAGAATACCAATAACCTGATCTTTACCCATTATATTTTTTTAATTACACTGATTCTGGTCGAATTGTTTCTTGCCGAAAAAATCAGGAGCAGGATTTCACGCATATTATCCATCTCCTACCTTAAAGATTCGCTAGGTGCGCTCCAAAATATGCTGCTGGAAAACAAAAAACAGATTTTCAAAGTAGAATCTCAGCACAACATCTCTATATCAGAATTTGTAAAACAAAACTACACAGCCTAGGGAATTAATTTCTTTAACAAACAAACAGGGATTTAGAAACCTTTATTTTCAGTCTCTAAACCCCTATTATTAAATACAATCTGATATTTAGATCTATAGCGTAGCCATATCAATCACGAAGCGATAGCGTACATCACCTTTTTCCATACGTTCGTAGGCATGGTGGATGTCTTTCATATCGATCATTTCAATATCCGATACGATATTGTTCTCCGCACAGAAATCTAACATTTCCTGAGTTTCAGCAATACCACCGATACCTGATCCGGCAAGGCTTTTTCTGCCGCCAAGTAAACTGAAAGCTGCAATTTCTGCCGGCTTAGGTGGAACACCTACGCAAATGTGTATACCATTTGTTCTCAATAAAGAAAGATACATATTAAAATCATGCTCTGCAGATACTGTATCCAATATAAAGTCGAACGTACCCCTTGCTGCTTTAACCTGCGCGGGATCGGTAGTTACCACAAAGTGGTGCGCGCCAAGTTTTTTGGCATCCTCTTCTTTTTTTGGTGAAGTACTTAATACTGTTACCTCTGCACCAAAAGCTACACCAAATTTCACCGCCATATGGCCTAAACCACCTAAGCCAAGTACAGCCAGTTTATGACCTTTTCCTACTTTCCAGTGTTTTAACGGAGAATAAGTGGTAATACCTGCACATAAAAGTGGTGCTACAGCAGCAAGATTTAATTTATCCGATACATGAAGTACAAATTCTTCACGCACTACGATCGTATCTGAATATCCACCATAAGTTGGTGTTTTACCATCTCTTTCTAAACCATTGTATGTCTGCGTGTTTCCTTCTAAACAATATTGTTCTAAATCTTGCTTACAGTTTTCGCAAACCTGACAAGAATCTACCATACAACCTGTACCTGCAAGATCGCCCACCTTAAATTTCTTAACGTGGTCTCCAACCTTTACCACCCTGCCCACAATTTCGTGACCAGGAACCATTGGGAATATTCCCGGAAACCAATCGTTTTTTATCTGGTGCAGATCGGAGTGGCAAACCCCGCAGAAAAGTATCTCGAACTGAACATCATGAGGCCCTACTTCCCGGCGCTCAAAATTCCAGGGTGCAAGATCAGTTTCGGCATTTTGTGCCGCATATCCTTTTGTTGCTATCATAAAAATTTAAATTAATTAGACCATAACAAATGTAAACAGCAGTTTGTTAGGAACAATTACACAAATCAAATAAATCATTGCAAAATTCAAACAATGGTGTTACAACATCAGGCCGTTTAGCAAGGCGTATTGAAGAAGCATAATCGTTTTCCCATCCTTAATTTCACCACTTTTTACCATCTCCAGGGCTTTTTCAAACGGTAATTCTAATACTTCAATATATTCGTTTTCTTCTTTCAGCCCGCCTCCGTTATGCAATTTCATTTCATTTGAATATGCAGCAACGAAAAAGTATAGCAGCTCAGTAACCGAACCAGGAGACATATAAGCTTCGAAAACTTTTTCTACCTGACCGATCCTAAACCCCGTTTCTTCTTCGGTCTCTCTTCTGATACAATCTTCGGCATTATCTTTATCTAACAGTCCGGCACAACATTCAATCAGGTAACCCGTCTCATTTCCATTGATAAATGTCGGGATCCTGAATTGGCGCGTAAGTACAACAGTCTTATATTCTTTATTGTACAACAAAATTGTGGCGCCATTTCCCCTATCGTACGCCTCTCGCTCCAGAATAGATTTAGTCCCATCCAGTCTTGTCATTTCGAAACTCACTTTCTTCAAAGTGTACCAATTATCTGAAAGTATTTGCGTGTTAAGGATATTAATATTTTTCATAATGATTATTTTTGATTGGTTATGATTATTTTTGATCGAATTAACTCATTATATATGACATTTCAAAAAAGAGCACACAAAATCCTGGAACTTTTAGAGGAGTTTGGCGAAGTCGACATTCGGCAGTTGGCGCTAGCCATAGGAATTTCTGAGGTTACTGTGAGAAGAGACCTTGCAAATATGGCCACTAACGGACTGCTTTACCGTACGCATGGCGGGGCCATGAACGTAAGTCATCTGATAAAACCGGTATCATTTGCCAATAAAGCTGCTGTTAATTTTAAAGCAAAAGATGCGATTTGTAAAAAGGCTGCAGAAGATATAGTTGATGGCGATGTCATATTTATTGACTGCGGAAGTACGGCCTTTAGGTTATGCCAATTTATCAAAAACAAGAAAATAAAGGTAATTACCAACTCCCTGCCCGTAGTTAGTGAGTTACAGAATAGTGCCATAACCATTAACCTCATTGGTGGTGAAGTTGATCCAATCAGGCAAGCTGTTCACGGAACAATAGCTACAGAGCACATTGCCAGATATCATGCATCGAAAGCCTTTCTTGGTGTAGATGGGATCACAAGCGATGGATTATATGCCGGTAGCGAGCATGAAGCTTCAAATACTTTGGCTATGGCATCACAAAGTGATCAGACTTACCTACTCTGCGATATTAGCAAAATAGGAAAAACATCCTATTTAAAGTTTGATGATTTATCGCTGGTAGATATTTTGGTTACAGACTATAATGGATCCGAAATAACAGCATTCCAGTCAAAAGGGATTTCAGTATATTCAGTAACGCATTAATATTACAGCAATTCTCCATTATTAGGAGAACAATCCATGTGTGATTTCTACAACTGCATCATCAGCAAAATAAGATCGTAAAGATTCAGGCATCTGGGCAACTATAAAATATCTTCACGTTAATGTGGTTTTCGTTGATGAAACGGGTAATACACTCACGAGAGGCAAAATAATCGGATTTTAAAACGATCATAATTTCAAGATTTTGATTAAGACGGCCAGGGCTAATCAATGTTATCATATTCACACGGATTAAAGGTAATTTCCAGCTAAGGCAAATAGCTTTGCAAGAATCGTCTCCTGTTTCAAAATGTATCGTGGGTTTTAATTGCCCTTCTTTTTTTAATGCACTTAAGGTATTGCCAATTATGGTGATAACTTCAGATAAATTTTGCTTATCTGTAAGTATTTTTCTTATTTCTGGCTCCAACATATTTCTAGTTTGACAAGCTATGATCAGAAGTAAAATGGCCAGCAAAATTCTGTTCGTTTTCATAAAATATCTCTTTATTACCAACAAAATTAGCTTAGCCAGAGGCTGCAAAATAGGATGAATCGGAACGGAATTTATTTGGCTTCAATTGTACGCTAGTTGGAAGCAGACGTAAGCTAGAAAGATCCTGAAACAAGTTACCATTGATAGCTCCCATAGTAAAAGTCGTCATTTCGACTGTAGCGCAGTCCCGAACTTTCGGGAGAGAGATCTATCTAGACAGATTTCTCGACTCCGTTTCACTCCGCTCGAAATGACGATTCTTTGCGTTCAATGTAATTTAAGCGATAAGATCTCCTTCCGCCCCAAAGGCATGGTCAATCAAGATTTTCCAGGTACCATCATCACCTTGCCTCATCAATTCGATACCTTTTGCACTTATCTTTACTTCATCCCCATCAGTAATATTCCATTCCGATCTTCCTATAGCAAGATTTCCCGTTTGCATACAGTATACCGTTTTAATTTCCATAGTGCCCTTAATAGCAAGAATGCTTTTAATAGCCGCTTCGAATTGTGCTTTGCCCGATACAGGCTTCCCAGGTTCGGGAACGATAATACCAGATGTATCGTACATATTAAGTACGGTAGCTACATCGCCGGTATTAAATGCAGCAGCTAGTGTTGAGTGGGCATCTTCTGCTCTTTTTGGTAAATTCATATTCTTATTTTTAAATGTTTTAAGAAAAAATGCTCGAAAACTCCTGCTCTGCCAATATTTTTCTCGCAAGTTGACTTGCGTGATCATATACATTATTGAAGAAGAATCCACCCATGCTAATACGCTTAACCCCAAGCGATTCTAATACTTTAAATCCCGGAAGATCGGGCATACACATTACATTGATGGGAAGTGAAGTACATTGAACTATGCCTGCAATATCATTACTATTGGTAATGCAAGGCACAAAAATCCCATCTGCTCCTGCTTCGTGGTAAAACTTGATGCGATTTTTGGTTTCTTCCAAGGCATTTGGCAAGCCCAAAAGAAAAGCATCCGTCCTGATATTCAGAAAGATATTCATTTTTTTTCTCTTGATGTGCCCTGCCACCGCAGCAACGGTTTCTGCAAACGAAGCTGCTGGTACCAAGCTTCTCTTTTCTTCAGGTAAAGTATCCTCAAGGTTAATCCCCACCGCACCACAATCATGTAGTTTTTCTATATTTTCCAGAATGCCTTGTAGGTCGCGGCTATACCCAGCTTCCATATCAACGGTAAGTGGAATATCTACTACATCGGTAATGCGCTTTGTTATGCGGAGCAGTTCTTCAAAGGGTAGGTTTTCTCCATCTGGATAACCCAGGGCATTAGAAAGCGCCTGACTGGAAATACCGATGGCCCTAAAACCACTGATTTGAAAGATTTCCGCACTTTTTACATCCCATACATTACCGATCAAAAGTGGAGCGCTATTCTTGTGCAGATGTTTAAATGTTTCAAAAGAATTCATAAGTTATATCTTGTTTAATTGATTATACATCAAAGATATAGCCGTTAAAAAGCAACGGATTGTACAAATCCGAACAAAATAAAACTTATGGAAAAAGCAGCTGGTTTACCGGAGTAAGGTTATCCAGGTAACTTGAAGGGGTAAGTCCGGTAAAGGATTTGAAGTCTCTTATAAAATGCGATTGATCAAAATATCCGCAGGCGTAGGCAATATTCGTAAATGGTTGCTCATTTTTAGAGATCATCTTTAAACTCTGTTGAAAACGGTTAATTTTATCGTATGATTTTGGCGAAAGCCCGGTATGCTGATGTAATAACCGTTGCAAATAACGTGTAGTAATATTGTGCCTTGATGCGATATAGGTAATATTGCTCCCAGAAGCATCTTTTAGAATACTATTTAAAATATCGGCTACCTTATTGATATGAAAGGACTTTTTTTGATGCCTGATTAGTCTTTTCAGCAGAAATGTTTCTAAAAGATCAATCCTATTTTGTTCGCCCTCAGTTTCCAACAGTTTTTGATGGAGCACATCGGCGCTTCCTCCTATTACATCTTGCAAATCGGTAATTGAGTCGTTGAAAGCGCCCATCTGATCATTAAAAAAGTACGATGCAGAATGGGTGTAAAACTTAATGCCGAGCATCGAATGTTTACCTACCGATCTGATGGCGAGCGGTTTTGTAATCTGCCCCCAGAGTTCAATTTTTGGCGTTTTCTTAAAACTATTGCCAACTAGAGATTCCCAGCTTCCACTGCCCAAATTAAAGATTACCTCCATATCGCCACTAGGAAAAACCACATCTTCAAAAGTCGAATCGGCATCCGACTGGAAAATATAATAATGCCTGATATAAGGTTTTAAAGCCGCTGAAGGTAAAAACTGTTTAAATTCCATATGCCAATTAATTACAAGATCGTAAAATTAGATTAGTTCTGAGCCCTGTGATTGTAAAAATCGGAACAAATTATACCATTAATGAGACAATTAAGCGCTGTAATAAAACTCCGAAGCGTAAAAATAATCTTTTACTGCCACAAGATATTTCAGAAATGTTTAAGCCCTTACATTCTTTATCACATTGATTTACAAGGAGTGGCAAGAAATAGCTTTTACCATCCATCAAAATTTCTGATATTTGTGGCATTTGGAAGTCGTGATTAAATTCAAATCCCGACATTTCCTCTCTCCGCTAAAACAAGTGGGGCTTAATAAACGTTATGACAAACACAAATAAATCTGTAATTTTGAGCCATGTATAATAAAAGTGATATTGAATTAAAGGTAGCGGAATTTTTATTACAGATAAAAGCAATCAAATTACAACCAAATAATCCTTTTACCTGGGCATCTGGTTGGAAATCGCCGATTTATTGCGACAACAGAATTACCCTTTCCCACCCTCAGGTTAGAACTTATATCCGTCAGAAACTTGCGCAGGCCATTCAGGAAGAGTTTGGTTCTATAGATGTTATTGCTGGTGTTGCAACTGCTGGAATCCCTCAAGGTGTTTTAGTAGCCCAGGAACTTGGTTTACCTTTTATCTATGTAAGAGCGAAGGCTAAAGAACATGGCACTGGAAGTTTAATTGAAGGCGAAGTGGTAGAGGGTCAACGTGTGGTGGTTATTGAAGATTTAATTTCAACCGGAAAAAGCAGTTTACAGGCTGTTGAAGCACTAAGAGCTGCAGGCTTATCGGTAGCAGGCTTAGCAGCAATTTTCACTTACGGTTTCGAAAAAGCAGATGAAAATTTTGCAGCTGCAAAATGTCGTTACTTAACCTTATCAAACTATGGTGCTTTAATCGATTATGCTGCCGAGCATAGCATTATCGCCAAAAGTGATATGGAATTATTAAGTAAATGGCGCTTAAATCCTTCAGAATGGGGACAGGGACAGGTTTTAAGTTCAGAGTCTTAAATTTTGAGTAAAAACAAAAATCTATAATAAATATATAATGACTGTTATTGAAAGCGCAGTAGAGGTGAATAAGCCAGTTACAGAGGTTTATACATTCCTATCCAATATGAACAATCATCAGCAACTGATGCCAGAAAATATTTACAACTGGGAATCTACCGAAGATGATGCACGGTTTACCATCCAGAATATGGCAAAATTGGCTATTAAGATTTCGAGCCGTATCGAAAACCAGGAAATAACAGCAATTCCGAGCGAAAAAGCACCGTTTGATGTGGAGTTAAAATGGACTTTAACCGATAATGGAAATGGAACCACTACAGCTAAACACATTATTTCAGCAGACCTGAACATGATGATGAAAATGTTGGCATCTGGTCCACTACAAAAACTGGCCGATCATCAAACAGAAAAACTAAAAGGCATATTAGGTTAAAAAGTAATTACACAGATAGAACGATTTCACAGATCATGTGATTCCACAGATGAGACGAGTTAAACCTCGTCTTTTTTTATGCGTAAAATTTCTATTGTGGTTCCTTTATCAGCATTTTATTTTAATACCTTAGTTTTTGAATAACCATTAAACTATGAACCTCAGATTTCTACAGGTAACTGCTCTATTTTTTGCCCTTGTCCCTATTTCCAAAGCGCTTGCTCAATCGGTTACGGCGTTAAAAACCGAATATTTGGTTAATCCGATGGGATTAGACAATCCAAACCCGCGTTTTACCTGGCAAATGAACGATAACAGCCAAGGCGCTAAACAAACAGCCTACCGTATTTTAGTAGATACCGATTCAGCTTCGCTTGTTAAGGCTGAGGCAAAACTTTGGAACACGGGATGGATAGCTTCAGAAAAAAATCTGATTGTTTATTCGGGCCAGCCACTAAAACCTTTTATTAAATACTATTGGAGGGTTGATATTGCCGATGGAAACCAAAAGAAATCAAATAAGGCATACATCGCCAGCTTTGAAACGGGGATGATGAAAATGGAGAATTGGCAGGGCGCATGGATTGCTGATAACGAAAATACCAAACTTAAACCTGCTCCCTATTTCCGAAATACCTTTACTACCATTAAAAAAATCAAATCGGCCAGGGCATACATTGCTGCAGCCGGATTGTACGAACTTTCTATTAATGGGAAGAAAATAGGCAACCACCGCATGGACCCCATGTACACCCGTTTTGACAGACGAACCCTATACGTTACCTATGATGTAACCCATGCAATCAGCAGCGGTAAAAATGCTATTGGCGTATTGCTGGGCAATGGATGGTATAACCACCAATCAACCGCAGTTTGGGATTTCGACAGAGCCCCGTGGCGTAACAGACCAACTTTTTGTCTTGATGTGCGCATTACTTACGAAGATGGCACAACCGAAACCATTAAATCGGGTAAAGAATGGAAAACAGCCTTAAGTCCTATTATTTTTAATAGCATTTATACCGCCGAACATTATGATGCCCGCCTGGAAAAAGCAGGCTGGAACACACCAAATTTTGACGATACCGAGTGGAAAAATGTGATTTACCGTTCAGCTCCATCTAAAAATATTGTTGCACAGGCCATGCATCCTATCCACAATGTGGAGGAAATAGCCAGCAAAAGTTTAAGAAAATTTAATGATACCACCTACCTTTTCGATCTGGGCAGGAATATTTCGGGTGTAAGCAAAATCACAGTAAGTGGCCCGGCCGGTACGGTTATTAAACTGAAACATGGAGAGCGTTTATATACCAACGGGCACGTGGATATCTCGAATATTGATGCCCATTACCGCCCAACTGATGATACCGATCCTTTCCAAACCGATATCCTTATTTTGAACGGAAAAGGTGCGCAAAGTTTTATGCCACATTTTAATTATAAGGGCTTTCAATATGTGGAAGTAAGCAGTTCCGCTCCCATCGAATTGAAAAAAGAAGATCTCGTTGGTTATTTTATGCACAGTGATGTGCCCATTGTGGGCGATGTTAAATCGTCAGAACCAATCATCAATAAAATCTATTACGCCACCAACAATTCTTATCTATCAAATCTTTTTGGCTACCCTACAGATTGTCCGCAGAGAGAGAAAAACGGCTGGACAGGCGATGCACAGATTGCCATAGAAACAGGCCTTTATGGTTTTGATGGGATTACCATTTACGAAAAATGGCTTGCCGATCATCGCGACGAGCAACAGCCGAACGGTGTTTTACCATCCATCATCCCTACCGACGGCTGGGGTTACGAGTGGGGTAATGGCCCTGATTGGACCAGTACGATTGCCATTATCCCATGGAATGTTTACCTGTTTTACGGCGACAAAAAATTACTTGCCGATTGTTACGAAAATATCAGAAAATACGTGAACCACATTGATGAAACCTACCCAACAGGTTTAACTACCTGGGGCTTGGGCGATTGGATTCCCGTAAAATCAAAATCACCTGTCGAGCTTACCTCTACCTGTTATTACTATGCAGATGTGCTTATTTTGGCCAAAGCAGCAAAAATTTTAGGTAAAAACGACGATTATGAAAAGTACATGGCGCTGGCTAAAAAAATTAAAGATGCTTTTAACAGCAAGTACTTAAATAAAGAAAAAGGAATTTATGCTTCGGGCGTACAGACCGAAATGAGCGTTCCACTTTATTGGAAAATTGTTCCGGAAGAATCGATTGCTTTAGTTGCCGAAAATTTAGTGAAACGTGTGGAAGCTGATGGTTTCCACCTAGATGTTGGCTTATTAGGCACCAAAGCCATTTTAAATGCTTTAAGCGAAAATGGTTATAGTGATATTGCCTATAAAATTGCCGCTCAAAAAACCTATCCAAGCTGGGGCTGGTGGATGGAAAATGGCGCTACCACTTTATACGAGAACTGGCCTATAGATGCAAAATCGGATATTTCAATGAACCACATTATGTTCGGCGAAATTGGTGCCTGGTTATACAAATCGCCAGGTGGTATTAAACCAGATGAAAAACAGCCTGGCTTTAAACATGTCATATTGAATCCGCACATTATGGAAGGTCTAAATTCTTTCGAAGCCAGCCACATTGGTCCATACGGAAAGATTATCAGCGCATGGAAAAAAGTTGACAATGGGGTTAGATATGACATTACCATTCCGGCCAACTCTTCTGCTACTTTTAGCCTACCACCAACAAGTGGTAGAAATGTTTATGTAAATGGTAAAATGACTAATAACACCAAAATAGATTTATCTGCTGGCAAATATGTGATTGAGCATAAAGTAAGTAAGTAAGTAAGTAAAAGATGTTCCTTTTTATCGGAATTGATAGGTTGCGAAGAATCGTCATTCCCAACCCGATTGGGAATCTTAATGCCATATGCTTTAGGATTCCCGCCTATGTGGGAAAGACGAACGCCTTTGATACACCTCGCAGGTCTTAAGCCTAAAATATTAAATTAACCGCATCACTTAGATACATTCAGGTGACTTAGGTAGTCAATTTTTTTTTGGAAAAGCGGGGTTCGGCATGCTTAGGTTACGACAGTCCTGCTATCCCTCCAAGTCCTCACTCATTCTTCGCTCCGGGCTTTCCGTTCTATCAGGTTTATTTAACAATGGTTCTTCGTTCATATCAATGTTCCAGACCTCACAGGTTTTAAAAACCTGCGAGGTCTAAATATTCGCGAAGTTACTTCCAAAAAATACCGCGTTAGGGATTGTAAGGGTTCAGTACCGATCCTTCATCGGTACCGGAGCGAAGCGGAGCCCTGAAAAGCCCGACCCTTTCCCGTATTTCACGGGATTGGTAACGCCCTGATCAGTTTGACAGTTTTCAGTTGGCAATTTATAATACCAAACTGTAAAGTTTAAATCCATACACGACAAATTTTCAGTATAAATCACTAATTATCAGTAATTTAGTCATAAATATTAAAATCTTACCGACAAAATTTCCGATTGTAAAATCAAAACTACTGTGGCATTTGTTTTGACTTAAAAGGGATATGAACTTCAACAATTTTACAATAAAAGCCCAGGAAGCAGTTCAACAGGCTTCTGAAATAGCCCAAGGCAATCAGCAACAGGCTATTGAAACGGCACACCTGCTTAAAGGTTTGCTTACTGTTGATGAAAACGTGGTTTCTTATGTTTTAAAGAAATTAAACGTTAACCTAAATTCATTAAATCAAAACTTAGATGCAGAGATTGCCAGGTTCCCGAAAGTGAGCGGAAGCAATGTCTATCTGTCATCTAATGCCAATAGCGTTTTACAAAAAGCGCAAACATTTTTAAAAGAATTTAAAGATGAATTCGTATCCGTAGAACATTTATTATTAGGTATTTTAGCCGTTAACGATAGCACTTCTAAGTTATTAAAAGAACAGGGCGTTAACGAAAAAGACCTTAAAAAAGCCATTGTAGCATTACGTGGTGATAACCGGGTAACGGATCAAAATGCCGAAGCAACTTATCAGGCCCTAAGCAAATATGCAAGGAATTTAAACGAGTATGCCGAGAGCGGAAAACTTGATCCGGTGATCGGTCGCGATGAAGAAATCCGTCGCGTCATCCAGATTTTATCACGCAGAACCAAGAACAACCCTATTTTAATTGGTGAGCCAGGTGTGGGTAAAACGGCTATTGCAGAGGGCATTGCTTTTAGGATTATTAAGGGTGATGTACCTGAAAACCTAAAAAGCAAGGTGGTTTATTCGCTCGATATGGGTTCGCTTATTGCAGGTGCCAAATATAAAGGCGAGTTCGAAGAACGTTTAAAAGCCGTAGTAAAAGAGGTTACCCAAAGCGATGGCGAAATTGTATTGTTTATCGATGAGATCCACACTTTAGTAGGTGCTGGTGGCGGTGAAGGTGCAATGGATGCGGCGAACATTTTAAAACCTGCCCTTGCCCGTGGAGAGTTGCGTGCCATAGGTGCAACAACTTTAGATGAATATCAAAAATATTTAGAAAAAGATAAAGCATTAGAGCGTCGTTTCCAAAAGGTAATGGTTGAAGAACCTGATACACAGGATGCGATTTCAATCCTTCGTGGCTTAAAAGAACGTTACGAAACACACCATAAAGTAAGGATTAAAGATGAAGCCATTATCGCAGCCGTAGAAATGAGTCAGCGGTATATTTCAGACCGTTTCTTGCCTGATAAAGCCATCGATTTAATGGATGAGGCTGCATCGAAATTGCGCATGGAGATGGACAGTGTGCCTGAAAATGTAGATGCTTTAGACCGTGAAATTATGCGTTTAGAAATTGAGCGTGAAGCCATTAAACGGGAAAAAGACGATAGGAAGGTTAAAGAACTTTCAGAAGATATCGCCAATCTATCAGCAGAGCGTGATCAATTGAAAGCCAAATGGCAAGGTGAAAAAGATTTGGTAGATGCGGTTAATAATCAACTGGAACAAATAGAGCATTATAAATTAGAGGCAGAGCAAGCTGAACGTGCAGGCGATTACGGTAAAGTGGCCGAAATACGTTACGGAAAAATTAAGGAAGCACAAGATCAGGTGGAAAAACTTAAAGCTGATTTAGAAAGCCAGCAAAGCGATAGCCGCATGCTTAAAGAAGAAGTTACAGCTGATGATATTGCAGGTGTGGTAGGCCGTTGGACAGGTATTCCGGTAACCAAACTGATCGCCAGCGAGCGCGAAAAATTGCTTCATTTAGAAGAAGAATTACACCAGCGTGTGGCTGGTCAGGATGAAGCAATCGAAGCCATTTCTGATGCGATCCGTCGTTCTCGTGCAGGCTTACAGGATAAACGCAAGCCAATTGGCTCTTTCATCTTTTTGGGTACTACAGGTGTAGGTAAAACGGAGCTTGCAAAAGCCCTGGCCGAATTTTTATTCAACGATGAAAATGCCTTAACACGGATTGATATGAGTGAATACCAAGAGCGCCATGCCGTGTCGCGTTTAATCGGAGCGCCGCCGGGATATGTTGGTTACGATGAAGGCGGACAGTTAACTGAAGCCGTTAGGCGCAAACCTTATTCGGTGGTATTGCTTGATGAGATTGAAAAAGCACATCCTGATGTATTTAATATTCTGTTACAGGTATTGGATGATGGCCGTTTAACGGATAATAAAGGAAGGACGGTGAATTTCAAAAATACCATCATCATCATCATGACCTCTAACATAGGAGCGCATTTAATTCAGGATAACTTCAAAAACTTAAGTGATGAAAACCGCGATGAAGTAATTGCCAAAACGAAAAACGAACTGTTTGAAGTATTAAAGCAAACCATTCGCCCTGAGTTTTTGAACCGGATTGATGAGCTGATTATGTTTACCCCATTAAACCGGAGCGAAATCAGAAATATTGTGAGCTTGCAGTTTAAACATGTACAGCAAACATTGGCCGAGATGGGCATAGAAATGGATGCCAGCGATGAAGCTTTAGATTGGTTGGCACAATTGGGTTACGATCCGCAGTTTGGCGCCAGACCACTGAAAAGAGTGATCCAGAAAAGAATCTTAAATGAGCTGTCGAAAGAGATATTAGCGGGTAAGATAGATAAAGACAGCAAAATTAAGTTAGATATGTTCGATCATAATTTTGTGTTCCTAAACCAAAACGCTGGTTAACACATTTCGGATCAAATCCCGCAGATTAATTTTTGTGGGATTTTTTTGTTTAATAGCTGATTTCTCTACTATTGACAGACTTTAAAGGAGAAACCGTCATCTCGACTGGAACACAGTGGAATGGAGAGATCTGCCTAGACAGATTTAGCTGCGCTGAGCGCTTAGGTGATTCTCGGCTGCATTGCATTCCGCTACCATTAATATATTGGTTTTGTATTTCCACCCAACTAGGCCGTAGAACCGTATCTCCGTTCTACTTAAATCCGGCCTAACAAATTTTTCGGGCTCCATTGACAAAGCCATCCCACTGGCTTTAAAAGAAAACGGCGTAGCCCTCATGAATACAGCTGAAAACTACAATACAAATGAATAAATTTTCAGCCGGCGTTTATTAATGGTTTTTTGTTTTTTTCATCCGTATTAATGAGCTCGGCAGAGCCTCGGTTTTTGGTTCTTTTTGACGCCAAAAAGAAGGAGCCTTTCGGCGGCGGCGAGCCGAGGCAAGACTACCCAGCATGACAAAATAAAATAACTTTATGCATCATTCATATTGATTTTTATGCAATAAATTTAAACTCAAAATGATGATTTTTTGCCTGAAGATCCTTCGACTACGCTCAGGATGACAACTCTCAATAGAAAATATCATCTCAACTGAATCGTTGCCTAGATGGATTTAGATTCGCTGAGCACTTATGTAGTTCCAGGCTACGTTGCAATCCGCGCGAAATGACAGCCGTGTATTGAGCCCTAATTTAAAAATACATTTAGGTAACTAACATGATAGTTCATTTTCTTGCTTTTTGTTTCAATAATGATTATTATTGATTACACACAAAAACACAAACAAAATGAAACCTAAATTAATCATCATGGCGCTGCTATGCGCCGTCAGTTGGCATTGTTATGCCCAAACTGAAAAAGGAACCGGCTTCGCTGGTTTGAGCTTAAGTTTTGGAACCTCCAAACAAAACAATTCATCACCAAGCCTAAACACCTTCACCGTCACACCGCGTGGAGGCTACTTTTTGGCCAATAATTTTGCCATAGGTCTGGAGATCCCTTTAAATCTTTCCAAGCTACGCGGCGAAAGTTATATCTCCTGGGATGAAGAAGATGGACGATACGAAGACCGCTATGGTCCGAAGGAATTTAGCTTCGGCCTCTCTCCCTTTGTGCGTAAATATGTTGATGTAAGGGAACATTTTAAGTTTTTTGTACAGGCAAATTTGCTCCTTCAGATTAACACCTTCAACAGAATTGATGATGAAGGTTATCTTATCCGTACCGATGCACGTATAAAAGGCTTTGGAGCAAGTTTAAGCCCGGGTTTTACTTATATGCTCTCAAACGATTCGAGTATCGATTTTTCGTTTCCAATTTTAAGTTTCTTTCATCAGAATTATTATGCCGAAGAATCACTGTACAACTTTGATAAAAAAAATAACTTGCGATTGGCACTCGATAACTTTACCCCTACTTTCACGATCAATATTCACTTCTAACCTTACATCTCATGAAAAATATATTCAGCCGGCTAAACATAAAGGTTTTAAGCTTAGCCCTGCTTTTAACTTATGCATTTAATGTAAAAGCACAAACTACAGCAAACACAGAAATAAAATATTACAGAAGCATTTTCCCTGAAGAAAACGGAAAGATCAAATCAATCGGTAATAGCAATTTTGAATACTACAAAAGTATTTTCCCTGAAGAAAATGGAAAGATTAAATCCATTGGAGATAAGAAATTTGAATATTATAAAAGTATTTTTCCAGAGGAAAATGGTAAAATTAAATCTGTAGGCGATAAAAAAATAGAATATTTTAGAAGCATCTTTCCTGAAGAAAATGGAAAGGTCAAATCAATCGGAGATATGCCTATCGAATATTATCGAAGCATATTCCCTGAGGAAGATGGAAAAATCAAATCAATTGGTAATGTTACCATCGAATATTACAGAAGCATTTTCCCCGAAGAAAATGGGAAGATCAAATCAATAGGCGGTGCCCAGATTGAATACTATAGAAGCATTTTTCCCGAAGAAAATGGAAAGCTCAAATCAATTACAGGTGAAACAGGTAGCGATTTCAATTTCTCTCCTACTGAACTGTATTATTTTATCCTGAATGCAAATTCAAAGTAAAATACAATCCATTCATTATCGAACACCGATCTAAGAAATCAGATCGGTGTTTTTTTTTTACCACTGATAATCAATAGCTTAATCAAAAT
This sequence comes from Pedobacter sp. W3I1, assembly GCF_030816015.1. Lineage (NCBI taxonomy): Bacteria > Pseudomonadati > Bacteroidota > Sphingobacteriia > Sphingobacteriales > Sphingobacteriaceae > Pedobacter > Pedobacter sp. W3I1. The sequence goes on along the minus strand of NZ_JAUSXN010000001.1, from coordinate 2,509,287 downwards.
GTAAACTAAATAAATAGTTAATGTCGTTTTTTTATTTTATTATTGAATACACAAAAACACAAATGAAATGAAAAAACAATTATTAGTTACAGCTATGGCTGTGGGTATCTCCCTATGCGGTTTTGCGCAAACAAAAGGAACAAACGCCTTAAGCTTTGGCGTTAATTCAAGTACAAACAAACTCTCAGGAAACAACTATGAAAACAAAGTAAAAAACAACTCTTTCACATTGGGTTATGGCTATTTTTTTAAAGACAACAATAAAATTGGGTTGGATTTGACTTATGGAATAAATAAAAATACCTATGGGAATGATAATACGAATAACCAAGAGCAAAAAAGCTATGGTGGTAACTTAAGCTATCAGCGCTATTTCCCTCTTGTAAAAACTTTATTTGCCTATGCCGGTGGAAAAGCCAGCTATACACGCAGTAAAAATAACAGTCAATATACTAACACCTACCCACAAGTAACCAGTTATACTTCCAACCAATATGCTATTGGTGCTTATGGTGGCATTACCTGGTTTGTTTCTAAAAGATTTGCATTAGAAACAAGTTTATTATCTGCAGATATTGCCTACAGCAAAACAGAACAAAATGAGGTTAGCGCCAATAACTCTTTTACCAAAAGTGAATATACTTCATTCAATTTAAACAGCCAGGGTTTTATCAATAACCTGGGTTTTAAGATTTATATCCTTTTTTAATCCCTCAACTAAAATTTTGGCCCATCCTTTATAAAAGAGGGTGGGCTTTTTTATTTCTTTTTCGTTTCAATATTCGGTAAGAATCCTGTTAACAACCCGATTAAAGGCAAAAACGCACAAACATTAAATACATATTCAATACTGGTAGAATCAGCTAGTTTCCCCAACAAAGCCGATCCGATGCCGCCCATACCAAAGGCGAAACCGAAAAATAAACCTGCAACTAAACCTACTTTACCAGGAATCAGCTCCTGTGCATAAACCAGAATTGCCGAGAATGCTGAAGCCAGGATCATCCCGATAGGAACAATTAACACGCCCACCCAAAACAAGTTTGCATGTGGTAGTAATAATGCAAAGGGAGCAGTGCCCAATATCGATGCCCAGATTACATATTTCCGGCCAATTTTATCGCCAATTGGTCCGCCTAATAAGGTTCCGGCTGCTACCGAAAATAAAAACACAAATAAATAAATTTGCGAAGTTTGTACAGATACATGGAATTTATCGATCAGATAAAAGGTGAAATAATTGGTTAAACTCGCCATATAAAAGTATTTGGAAAAGATCAGCAACAGTAGAATACACACCGAGAAGATTACCTTCCCTCTCGAAAATTGATTAACAACGGTTTGGATATTAATCTTTTTACTTCTCGAAAGCATAAATCCCCTGTACCAATTGCCCACATAGGTTAAAATAATAATAGCCAAAAGTGCAATTACCGAAAACCAGATTACGCTGAACTGCCCGTATGGTACAATAATCCAGGCAGCCAATAACGGACCTAATGAGCTCCCTGCATTACCGCCTAGCTGAAAAACAGATTGTGCCAATCCCCTCTTTCCTCCAGAGGCGGCGTGCGCCATCCTCGAGGCTTCCGGGTGAAAGATGGAAGAACCTATGCCGATAAAACAAACTGAAATTAATATAGTGTAAAAGTGGGTAGATTGTGAAAGCGAGATTAAACCGATCAGCGTAAACCCCATCCCGACTGCCAACGAATATGGCTGAGGCTTTTTATCAGTATATAAACCTACAAAAGGCTGTAACAATGATGCGGCTAACTGAAAGGTTAATGTAATGAGCCCAATTTGCGAGAAACTTAAATGATAACTGGTTTTGATAATGGGATAAATTGCGGGAATTAATGATTGTATGGTATCATTAAGCAGGTGCGAAAAGCTTAAAGCGAAAAGTATCGGAAAAACAGTTTTTTCAATAATTGATGTGGTAGTCGTATTCTCAGTCATAACGGGATCTTATACCGTCAAAAATAGTGATTATAAATTTTTAAACGGCACTGGTTGTCCTTGCAAAAACCAAACATTTTTATAAAGTTTTGGTTTTATAGCTATGGAAAAAAACAGAAAAATTGTTGGCCTATGCGGAAGTTTAAGAAAAGGCTCATATAATGCCATGTTACTTAAAGTTGCAGGCAGTTTAATTCCCGAAGGTATCCACTTCGAAACAGTGACTTTTGATGATATCCCTGTTTATAATGCAGATCATGATTTACCTGAAGTTGAAGAGCGACCAGCAAGCGTGGTGAAATTTAGAAACGCCCTCGCTACTGCAGATGCTTTTATCATTGCTTCTCCTGAATATAATTATTCTATTCCTGGTGGTTTAAAAAATGCTATCGATTGGGCAAGCCGTGGAAAAGATTCGCCCTTAATGCATAAACCAGTTGCCATAATGGGCGCAACACAGGGCATGTGGGGAACAGTTAGAATGCAAACCGCATTTTTACCCGTTTTTACATTTCTGAACATGAATCCTGTTTTACAACCAGAAGTTTTAGTTGCCCAGGCTCAAAATAAATTTGATGCGGATGGGAATTTAACAGATGAAAAGACCATTAACATTATCAAAAAGAAAATAGAAAATTTAATTTCTGCTTGTAAAGTTTAATCCAAAACAATAACAACTCTTCTGTAAAATCTGCCACTTTCGACATAATAAAGACTGACATTTATACAAAAAAAGTCAGATTGTCAATCTGTCATGCCTAAAAAATTAATCGGTCGATTAATTTTTAGTCACACGAAAATAATATTGACTTAACATTAATTTTATATCTCTTTCTCATTTAGGCACTTAAGCAAAACCTGATTTTTTGATGACTTAGACAAAGTTTTTTGGCACAAGTGTTGACTTTTATTCAAATATAGTCAGACATTAAAAAAGTAAAAGTGACTATATTTTTATAACAAATAAATAATAAAAAGATGAAAAAACTATTATTATCTTTAGTAGCAGTAGCAGGTTTAGTTTATGGTGCACAAGCACAAACTGAAAAAGGAAATTTTATGTTAGGTGGTAACGTAGGTGTAAACTCTACAAAAGCAGATGGCGCCCCAAAAGCAGATTTCAGCTTTAGCGTATTACCAAGTGTTGGTTATTTTATCAGCAACAATTTTGCAATCGGTACGGGTGTTGGTTACGAATACGATAAAGAAGTAAGCAAGAAAACTCAGAATGGTGCTTTTAAAGTTGCTCCTTTCGGGCGTTACTATGTTGGTTTATCTGATCAATTCAAATTCTTCGGACAATTGTCTGTTCCATTGGCTTTCGGTGAATTAAAAGCAACTGATGCTAACGGCGATAACGCAGTTAAATTGGGTACTACTACTAAAATCGGTGTAGAACTTGCTCCAGGATTTGCATTTTTCCCAACAAAAAGAATCGGCATCGAACTTTCGGTTAAAGGTTTAAGTTATGAAAACTATACTTTAAAAGAAGAAACCACAGGTGCTAAATTAAAAACAAACACTTTTGGTTTAAACGCTGATACTTTCGCACCAAGATTAGGTGTACAGTTCTACTTTTAATTAATTCTCCCTTTAGGGAATTTAATAAATGACTTTTTTTCGAAGAGCGTCCCGGTTTACCATCGGGACGCTTTTTGTTTTACTTCTTTTCTCTAATGGCTTTAAATTCAGACCCATCTTTCCATTTTGGATAGGAATCTTCGTTACTAATTCGGTAACCCATATCAAACAGCATTCTTACGTCTTCTACAATGCCTGATAAATCCCATGTTTTGGCATCGAAATTATCCTGTGGCGAATGGTAACGGAATTTGGTAAAATCGGCTACCTGCTTTAATCCCCATGCTCTGCCGTTTTTGATATTATCTACGCCAGAACCTGTAAACAATGATGGCACACCAACTTTGGCCAGATTAAAATGATCTGAGCGATAGTACAAGCCTGATGATGGAACAGGATCCGGAACAATTACCCTCCCCTGCTTTTTAGCCGCCCCTGCAGCATAATCTTCCAATTCTGACTGACCAAAGCCATACACCACAATATCTTTGGTTTTACCTGCTATGCCCATCATATCCATATTGATATTGGCGACTGTTTTAGCCAAAGGAAAAGTTGGGTGTTTGGCATAATACTCAGAACCCAACAGGCCCTGCTCTTCAGCAGTATAAGAAATAAATAAAATGGTTCTTCCGGGAGCTTTAGGTAACTTTTTAAAGGCCGAAGCAATTTCGAATAAAGCAGCTACGCCGGTTGCATTATCAACTGCTCCGTTGTAAATAGAATCGCCTTGTATTTTTTCTCCCACACCTAAATGATCCCAATGTGCTGAATAAATAATAGCTTCATCTTTACGCTTATCGCCTGGTATTTTAGCCAGAACATTATAAGTAACCGATTTCTTGATGGTATTTTTAACTTTTAAAGAAGTAGTAATGCCTAAATCGACAGCCTTAAAACCTTTTTTCCGGGCGGTAAGAGCCAATTGATCGAATGATTTCCCATCCATTGCAAATAGTTGTTTCGCCTTATCTAAAGTAATCCAGCCTTCTACTACAGTCCTGCTCATTCCATTGTCTTCGCTTTGCAGGGTAAGTTTAGATTTCGACCAACCGCTTCGAACAACTGTCCAGGGGTAAGCTGCCGGTTCAGTATCGTGAACAATGATGATCCCCGTAGCACCCTGCCTTGCAGCCTCTTCAAACTTATAGGTCCATCTACCGTAATAAGTCATATTTTTGCCTTTAAACAAAGTAGAATCGGCAAAGCCCGGATCATTGATCAACACCACCACCGTTTTTCCCTTCACATCAAGATTTGCATAATCGTTCCAGCCATACTCGGGTGCAACGATGCCATAACCCGCAAAAACCAGTGGTGAGTTAGCAATGCTTACTTCATCTTGCACACGGCGGGTGCCAGCCACAAAATCGGATAAATAATTTAAGGTTAAAGACGTTGTTTTTCCTTTGAGCACCATTTTATCTTCAGGTACAGATTTAATCTCGACCATAGGAACCTCCTGGAAGAAACTATCTCCATTGCCAGGCTGCAGACCCAGTTTTTCAAACTGCGCTTTTAAATAATTAATGGTTTTGGTTTCTCCACTGGTAAAAGGTTTTCGCCCTTCTAAACTATCAGCCGCAATTACTGATAGATATTGGGTTAAACTAAAATCATTAATGGCTTTTATGGCTAAAGAATCGGCACCATCTTCGGTACTTTTTGCACCTTGTTTACAGGAACCAAAGAACAGGAGTGCGCAACTGGAAAGTAATAAGAGTTTTTTCATTATTAGGGATTTTTTTTAATAAAATGGTCGAATTTGCTGAAAAATACGAAGAAATTAGGAGTTTCTGTGCTTATTACCCGAAATTTGAGGGCCTCCTGCTGATCTCGCATATCTACGCAGACTAAGCTTAAACATCCTTATTCCAAATTTCAGCGTTTATCATCTTAAATCTGCGGGGACAACATATACCTTCCGCTAATCGCAAGATATACGCAAAACATGTATAGTTAGAGTTATTTCTTAATCAACTTAAATTTCTTCAATTGCTGCCCGTTCTTATTGATTACCCCTACATATACGCCTGTTGATAGTGCATTAAGGGCAAACTTATTCGAACTTGTTGCTTTTTCTTCAAAAACCTTCTGCCCTAATATGTTAAAGATAGATAGGCTATAATCTTCAAATGATCCGCTCAGAATGGTTAAATAATCGGCTACTGGATTTGGAAAAAAAGAAAATTCATTCTCCTTTAGGAACACTACCGATACCAGATCGCTCTGCACCTGGCCGTTGGCCGTTTCGAAAGTAACGCGGTAAAACTGGATTCCAGTTTTTGGTTTATCATCAAAAATGGTATAATCGAGCTGATTCTCAACAGGTTTAGTTTGCTGTAAAGCCGTGAAAGTATTAACCCCGGTTTGTTTTTCCCAGATGATATTCTTTAAATCCAAGGTGCTTCCAATCCTGAGATCAACCCTTATCCGGTTATCATCAGCCACTGATGCAAATAAACTCTTTACGTAACAGGCAATCCCCTGTTGTGTATAATCGATGGTATAACTTTTTACGCCTGTAAAACCTGCACCATTAGCTGCTACGGCAAAGTATTTACTAGAAACTTTATTGATATCAATTTTTGTAATGGTATCGGTAAGGGTTAACACAGGAGCAAGTATGTTATCTACAATATTATAGAGTGTATAATCTTTAGCACCTGATTGTGGATTCCAGTTTAGCACAATGCCATCCTTACATACATAGCCAACATTTAAGGTCCGCGGACTAGAAATCACAAAAGATTGACTCCATATGGTATCGCCTTCAACCACCATCCTGATCATTGCTTTCGAAAATTGATCGGGTGCTGCCCAATTATAAAAACCTTTGCTTAAATCGATTCCAGAAGCTATTGATTTCCATGTAACACCCTCGTCATAGCTCACCGATAAGTTTCCCGTTTTGCTGGTATAAGTATTCTCCCACCGGATGTAATTATCTTCATTGGCAAAAAAGTATTCATTTTTTTCAGGACTGATGAAGGAAAAAGCGTTTTTAAATGTATAACGATAAGCCAACGCAAAACGCTGGTTATTGCCTTGTATGATCCTGTTACCGTTAACATGAACATTGTAAGCACCAGCTGGAGGGCTGTCGAGCGTAATCTGCTGAATGTTATTGATCATGTCTGCCTTACGCACCGAAGGCTTTGAGAGGGAATCTAAATGCGGAAAACTGCTTAACACCCACGGAAGCGTTAAATTTCCCGCAGGATTTTCGAGACTTAAATCCAATCCATTAACCAAACTTTGCGCTGCATTTACCACAGCGGGAGGATCGTTCCAGGTAATGGTAAGTTTAACTTCGGCTACATTAGATGGAATAGTTAAAGGAATAAGCAAATCCTGATTTTTAGCCACTTCATATAAAGACACTCTGTTTTCATCTAAAGTTTTTAACGATTGGGCAACATTGAGTTTTCCATATCCGTACACAAAATCAACCTGCGGTGTACCTAAGTCATCGGCCGAATTAATTACTGTTGCCCTGATCAGTGATGCAGAAGGTGCTTTTTTATATTTCTGCTGGTAAAATTGTTCGAGCAAAGTAATAGATCCGCTGGTAATTGCTGCAGATCCGGATGTTCCATCTTCGCCAAGGGCAACAAGTTCAGGTTTTACACGACCATCGTAGGCAGGGCCTTTGCTACTCAGGTTTTCAGAAATATTTCCTCTGTTGATCCCACCTATTACCAACAAATTTTTAGCCTGTTTAAAATTGCCGGTTAAATTAGCACGAGCAGTCATGCCTTGATAAAATCCTACAGAAGGTGTGGTTGTTCCTTTGTTCCCGGCAGAAAAAACATGAATCAGTGTATCGGTTTCAAAAATCTGTTTATCGTAGGCAGCAGCCTCCATTCCATAATCATTATCTATATCGGTACCGTACGAATGATTTTGAACTTTAATCTGGAGTTTGTTTAAATCGGTAGCCGGGTCGGGCATTAAATTACTGAAATCGGAATAGGCAAGTTTGGCCTTAGGTGCCGCGCCCAAACCGCGGATAAAAGAATTACCATTTCCTAAGGCTAAAGTAGCCATAATAGTGGCATGAGTAGTTGGTGTTTTACCAATAGTAGCTCCCGGAAGTGTTTTTCCTAACAAATCAAGATCGGCTGCATCATACATTCCTTCTTTAAAAGAAACATTTATCCCTGTGCCATCAATCCCTGGAAAAAGATTATGTGCATTAGAAATTTGGTTTAAACCCAGATCCATTCCATTAACCACCACTTCCTCTTTAGCTATCGGTAAAACATCGGCGTATAAAATATCATTATGCTCCAACAACAACATTAAATCGGTTGGCGACAGGTTAACGGTACAAATGTTATTCACATGATCCGTTGATTTTATCTTTAAGCTTGTAACAGCCTTTGGCAATACATTTATATTTTTGAAAGCGAGCCGAACCAGGATAGAATCATTCTTTTTATTGCTTTTACTTAGTACTTTCATCAATCTATCACTAACCTTCCAAAGTCCGTTGGCTTGTTCCTGAGAAACTATACTGTTGGAAAGGTTATTAACAGAAGATTTTTCAACAATAAAATAATCTCCTGAAAGCTTCTTTTTGGGCTTCAATAATTGAATTTCGCGGGCAGTTAAGGTATGGTTGAACCGAACCAAAATGATCCCTTCATCTTTTATTTTTTGGAGATTGCTTGTTTTGGAAATATATTTTTCAAAATATTTTTCTATTCCAGCAGGTTGTACTTGTGCGTTTAAACCAAACGCAGACAGACAAAAACATATAACTAAAAATACAGTAACGACTCTCAATAATTATTTTATTATAAAATTTTGTTTACATCATATATCTTCCCTAAATTAGGATTTATAAGGTAATCCACAAATTTTATTAACTAACTTATTCAACCTAAACTAATTTAATTCTAACTAAGATGAAAACAACAAAATTTTTATCGATTGCTGCAGTGTGTCTTCTACTCACGAACTTATACTCTTGTAAGAGTAATAATACAGAAAATGCAGTAGAAAATAAAACTGATATTTCGGCAGACAAATTATCACAGATCAAATCTCTAGGCTTTAGCACCGATAATATCCGTAAGATAGATGAAGGCTACTTGGTAGAAGGAGATATTCTTTTAACCGACGACAATTTAGCTGAACCTTCTACAGGTGCAAATTTAAACATTGCCGAAACTGAACAGTACCGAACCACAAACCTGGTTAAATCTTTACCACGTGTAATTACTGTGTCGGTAACCAATTTGCCTCAGGTATATAGCGATGCTGTAAACACCATGATATCGAGATATAACTCATTGGGTTTACGTATCACTTTCCAGAGGGCAAGTGCCGGAACAACCGGAAACATTAACGTTGTAGGCTTTAACGAAGGTCCGAGTGGCGGCTTTATTACCTTAGGTTCTGCGGGTTTTCCTACTTCTTCAGGCCAACCTTTTAACCAGATCAGAATGAATACCAATGCAGCAGCCTATGGTACCAATCCTAATTTATTGTATCTGGCTTCTGTGATCCAGCACGAAGTTGGCCATTGCATCGGTTTCCGTCATACCGATTACATGAATCGTGCCTTTAGCTGTGGTGCCAGTGGCGCAGGCAACGAAGGTGCATCGAACGTTGGTGCGGTTAGAATACCGGGAACCCCTTCTGCTCCTGATGCAGCTTCATTTATGTTAGCTTGTTCTAATGGTGGTAACCGCACATTCAATGCAAATGACGTCATTGCCGTAAATTACCTTTACAAATAAAATTTTAGCGGATTACCTTAACAGATCAGAAGCCCCGAAATTTTCGGGGCTTTTTTGTTTATATTCTATTCACTAAAGGATTACAACAGAAATAGACCCTGAAATAAATTACCAATGACAGCGTTATAAAATCGGCCGTCATTTCTACTGAAGCGCAGCGAAACAGAGAAATCTTTAACATAGTTTAAAGATCTCTCCACTGCGGTCGAGATGACGACACTTCGCAGTATATCATCTCCACTCCAATGTTTTTTTCTGGAACTGACCTCTCAGGATAAAGCGTAACGAGAACCACTGACAACTTGCTTAACCTTTGAAACACATCCCTAAATTAACCAAACCTGATAGCGCCAAATAGCTCCCGATTTAAGGAAACATTTGTTATTTAAGTGCTTTTAAAATCGGGACTATGGGCAATAGCAGGGCTGAAATAACCGAAGAACTACCGAAGCCTGCTTTCCAAAAAAATAAAATGGTTTATGGGGACACAAACCAGGGCAATCGTGTTTAAAAATTTAATCGGCTACCTCTTTGATAAACTTACCACTGGCATCATACCAAACATTTACATCGGGCGTACCTTCAATATCGATTTTATAAATAATTTTTCCGCCGGTGTTAATCCAATCTACATCATCAATCCTGCCTTTTGGATATTTCGCTTTAATATTTTTAGCTATTACTGCCGGAAGCTGGGAATTTGGAATATCTTTTTCGGAAGAAACCGTTTTGCCTGAAGCTGTATAGGTAGCTTTATGATCTACCCTTCCTAAATTAAAATCGACTTCATAGTTAGCTCCCTTCTTTTCCCAATCTACATCTGATGCTTTCGGATAAGCTTTATTAAATGCCGTTTTAATAACTGATGGAACATCTTTTTGATTTATATCTTGAGCGCTGCTACTGGCCATCCCTCCTACCAGGAGAAATGCTGCCAAAATTGTGCTTTTGTAATTCATAATAAAACAACAGCCACATCCTTTAAATTGTTTCACCCCGTGAATGAGGCTTAATGAGTTATGGTTAAATCACTAGAATGGTTTGTGAGGGCACAAACCATGGAAATTGATAAACACGGATTGAATCTGTGTGCATCCTTTTTATCTGTGGTTAAATAAATAACAAAATGCCTTGTGAGAACGCAACCATGGCGAAAGGGGAAAACTTTGCAATAGAAAGGTTTAAATTTGGAACACAACCCTAAATTAATCAAACCTGATAGCGCCGAATAGCTCCCGATTTGAGGAAACATCTTCTATTTAAGAACACTTTAAATCGGGACTATAGGCAATAGCAGGACTGAAATAACCGAAGAACTACCGAAACCTGCTTTTCAAAAAAGCTATCAACACTAAACATAAACACCAATCGGATAGATTGCCACGGCTAATGAAGGTTAGTCTCAACAGTCAAGAGTTTTTTTTGGAGCGCAATACCTGTGTAAAACATTTAGTTCCTCCCGTTTTACGCTTATACGCTTCGCTGCCTCGTACCTCGTTGCTGCAGGGTAACACTTCAACCGGGGCTAGGTGGCCAAGGCAGCATTCCATTTTTGAGGTTGCATGAGCACCTACTTCGTTTCTAACACCAATCGGATAGATTGCCACAGCTAATGAAAAAATTAGCCTCGCAATGACGACCTTTCTAGAAAAATAGACCATGAAATAAATTAAGGGTGACGCGCTGATGAAGTATTTTAACCACAGATGGGTACAGATAAACACGGATTGAATCTGTGTGCATCCTTTTTATCTGTGGTTAAATAAATAACAAAATGCCTTGTGAGGACACAAACTATGGCGAAAGGGGAAAAATTTTGCAATAGAAAGGTTTAAATTTGGAACACAGCCCTAAATTAATCAAATCTGATAGCGCCAAATAGCTCCCGATTTAAAGAAATATCGTATTTAAGAGGCTTAAAATCGGGACTATAGGCAATAGCAGACTGAAATAACCGAAGAACTACCGAAACCTGCTTTTCAAAAAAGCTATCCAACACTAAACATAAACACCAATCGGGTAGATTGCCACGGCTAATAAAGGATTAGCCTTATAATGACGCTCATAAAAGACCCTGAAATAAATTCAGGGTGACGCTGCGATTAAAATTAGCCTCGCAGTGACGACTTATCGTTATAAAAAATGGCCTGCGTTTCCACAGGCCATCTAAATAAACTATTGTAATAAAACTATTTTCCGTTCTGCTCGATATCACGGTCCATTTCTACTAAATCAACATCACTTGGTTCAGAAAAATCACCGATTAAATATTTATTAAAATGATCAGCCAGTTTCCAGAAAGCATACTCTGTCATATCTCCAAAACCATGGCGCTGCCCAGGGATAATCAAGAAATCGAAACGTTTACCTGCTTTCATTAGTGCATTGGCCACGCGGATAGAGTTTGCTAGATGCACATTATTATCTACATCACCGTGCATCAATAACAAATGCCCTTTAAGATTTTTGGCCAGATCAGGATTTTTATCGATGCTGTATTTAAATGAAGTATCACCTTTTAACGAAATCGTTTCTTTTACACCATGATGTTTTTCGCTCCACCAGCGGTTATAAATGCTGTTATCGTGGTTACCTGCGTTCGAAACCGCAGCTTTAAAGAAATCCGGATAAACCAACATAGCAGCTGTTGACATAAATCCGCCTCCGGAATGGCCTGTAATACCCACTTTAGATTCGTCGATGTAAGCATATTTAGCTGCCAATTGCTCAATGGCTGTTTTCTTATCTGCTAAACCGTAATCGCGCAAATTACCATAACCGTAAGTATGGTACCATTTAGAACGTGAAGGATTTCCACCACGGTTACCTACTGTAATTACGATATAACCAAATTGCGCCAAACGTTCGGTACGATCCATACTTTTGCTAAAAGCTTTGTTTACCGCTTCCGTTTGTGGTCCTGGATAAACATATTCGATAACCGGATATTTTTTATTTGGATCGAAATCGAAAGGTTTATACATTACGCCATACAGATCAGTTATTCCATCATCTGCCTTTACTTTGAAAGGTTCAGGGAATTTGTAACCCGCTGTCATTAGCAATGAAAGATCTGTCGTCTCAAGATCCATTACTTTTTTGCCTGTTCCATCATAAAGCGTAGCTTTTGGTGCCGTATTTACCCTCGAATAATTATCTACAAAGAAGCTATTGTTATCATTCATGTTCGCCACATGGTCAAAATCTCCGGCATTTAACAATTTTAGGTTCGAACCATCAAAACTGATGCTGTACAGGTGTAGATAATAAGGATCTTCCTTACCTTCCCTGCCATTTGCCGTAAAATAAAGGATCCGTTTTTTCTCATCTATATTCACGATACTCTCGCAGTGGAAAGCTCCTTTGGTAATCTGGTTTTTTAGTTTTCCATTTTCGTCAAAAAGATAAAAATGTGCCCAACCATCGCGCTCACTCCAATGAATTAATTCTTTACCATCATTTACCAAACCCGGGCGGTTAACTTCAACATAAGTATTAAAGCGTTCGTCGATTAAAGGCGTTACTTTTCCGGTGGCAATATCAACCGTACCTATATCAATACGCTTTAAATCGCGACTGGTGCGCGAAAAATAAAATCTACTATCGTTTCCCAACCAAATCGAAGGGCGAAATTCGTTATCGCGGTCTTTATTTAAAGATGGTTTGCTCCAAACGGAAACACTTTGATCTTTAAAAGCGGCAACACTCAATTTTTTATAAGATTTTGTAGCAAAATCAAATAACAAAACTTCATCTTGCGGAGCTTCGGCCTCTCCAGGCATTTGATATTTATAGGTTTCTAAAGTCGGGCGACCAGGTGTAACGCTATTAATTACCCAAAGATCTTTAACCTTACGCGAATCGGTTCTGTCCAATACAAAATATTTCGAATTTGGCGACCAGAGCACATAAGCACCACGGCGTTTTTTATTGTTTTTTTCGTTCTCTACGTTGTTCTCGCCATCGCCATCACTTCCGTAAGAATAGAATTTAACCCCATCTTTAGTGAGTTGATGCTCAACAATAGTGCTATCATCTTCATTTTTCACCGCTTTTTTGTAGTTCTCTTTATCCATCCAATACAGGTTGTAGTTACGGGAGAAGATAATTGCCGACGAATCAGGTGCTACTGATCCCCATGATGGTTTTGGTTTTGGCTTACTGAAGTTTGGCACCTCTGTTAATTTTGCACTGGCCAGCTCATATTTGAAAGAAAATATTTTCTTCTGCATCGAATCTGCAGCTTTTTTATCTTTTCTATCCTTTTTAAGCTCATCCACACTGCTTTTGATTTCGAAAGAAATACTTTTTTCGTCGGCAGCAAATTTTAAGTTTTCGAGCGGTAAATGTTCGGCATCGAATGGATCTCGAACAATTAGAGTAATATCTGCTGCCAGTTTTGCATTATCAAACATTAGTTTCTTGTTTTTTGATGCAGGATCTACCAGATACCAGAATTTTCCTTTTGGACTTTCGAAAGTGTACCAGAAACGATTACTCAATTTTAACCAATGCGGATCCACAGCAGTAGAATAAACCATTTTTTTCAACTTATTTGGCGAAAAACGCGATGCAAGCTGATAGTTTGCTTTAGGCTGAGGCTGAATATTTTCGGTTAAAGTAAATGTTTTGTTTTGTGCGGCTACAGTTAAGGATAAAAACTGCGCGCACAGCAGGAGTTTGTAAAGTTTATTCATCAAAATTTGTTTGAGCCGCTAAATTATTTAATTAAAGCATATTAAGCAGGTTTTGATATGTAATAAATGCGATAGTTAGTGTAATTTCCTGCAATTGAAATTAATTATTAACACAAGTTATTTTGATGGAAAAATAATTAATGGTTTTTATAGTTTTGTAGCTATATATCCTAATAATGAAATACAGCTTTTTAACCCTAATAACAGCCGGAGTAATCTTATTTGCCAGCTGCCAATCCAAATCTCAAACAGAAAATTCTGCTACTCAAGATTCTGCTGCACAAACCAGCAATGCTGCAGCAAGTACCGGAACCCCAGTTGACGTTTCGAAAATTAAAGTTGCTGATGCTAAAACCATTTTAGCCAGAAAGCAGGTGCCAATTTTATGCTACCACCAGGTAAGAAACTGGAAACCAACTGATGGCAAAGTAGGTAAAGATTATATAGTAGAAATCCAGAACTTTAAAGATCAGATGAAAATGTTGGCCGATAGCGGTTACCATACCATTTTACCAGATCAGCTTTACGCCTACCTGAACACTGGTGCAGCGTTACCAAGTAAACCCATTATGCTAACCTTTGACGATACTGACCTCGATCAATTTACCATTGTACGCCCAACTTTAGATAAATTGGGTTATAAAGCCGTTTATTTTATCATGACAGTTTCGATTGGCAAAAAAGGCAAATTTGTAGATTACATGAGCAAGGAGCAGATTAAACAACTTTCTGACGAAGGAAATGTTATTGGTAGCCATACTTACGACCATAAAAATTTCAAGAAATATGCAGGTAAAGATTGGGAAGAGCAATTAGACAAACCAACCAAAAAACTGGAAGAAATTACAGGTAAAAAAATGACAGAATTTGCCTATCCCTTTGGTTTATGGAATGCAGAAGGTATTCCGGAGCTTAAAAAGCGTGGTTTTAGAATGGCTTTTCAACTATCGACCAAACGCGATGAAAAAGATCCGTTATTTACCATCCGCAGGATTATCGCCAGTGGTTACTGGTCGCCTAAAACATTAAGCAATAGTATTAAAAATAGCTTTTAAGCAAAATAATCCCGGCAAAAACCGGGATTTTCTTTTTAACGAACCCCCTCTTCGATATGAAAAAAATTGCAGTATTAGTTTTATTGTTCTTTCAGATCATTAAGCTCCAGGCACAAACACCACACTTGAGCGGAAAAGTAGAAGTTGTAATGGCTACAGGCCAGATTACCTGCGATTTTGTACTCAGTAACATCCCCAACCTGGCAAAAGACTATCAGATTTTATTAAATAAGGGCTTTAACATTAAGGCCATCATAAGATTCTGCAAACCAAACCCTAAAATATTCTGGCTTTTATGATGGCGCCATGCGTGGCGAGGGCTTAACTTATGCCCCATTATATAAAGATAGCACACTGGTAAATCCTGTCAAACTACACATCACCTACACAGGAGCATTCCCGATTTATACCGATACACTGAACTTTATAGATTTTAAGGGATTGATTGCTTTTAATGGTAAAACGATGAGGGCTGCCGATCAATCTAAATGGTATCCTGTAATTTACGACATCAAAAACGACAGGTTGATTGAACAGATGACCTTCGATATCCAGGTAACGGCTAAAGATGTTAAAATGATTTTTGTAAATGGCGATCTGCCTAAACCAGGCCCTATGGCCAGATTTAAATCGAATATCCCTATTGCGCCTATGCTTTTTGCCGGAGATTATGATGTACAAAAAACCAATGGTGCGTTATTTTTAAACACGCAGATGAATGATAAGCAACTGAAGGTTTTTGAACAGAATATTGCTGAAATGAAAGCCTATTATTTTAAGGTTTTAAAAATTCCATACGATACAAAAAATGTATTTATTGAGCATGCGCCGGTAGAAAAATTTAACAAAGGCAGAAGCTGGGGTTTTGTGGCTTTTCCAACAATAGCTTTTGCAGGTATTAAACTGGGCGATATGGTTGATGAGGAACACAGTAAACTTAAAGATTCTACAGATTATCCATTTATTGCACACGAAATTGGCCATTATTATTTCGGCAACGTGCTACAACCCAACTCTACTTTGTTCTGGTTCTTTTTAGAATCTACCGCAGAGTATTTATCAGTAAAAGCCAGTGAAGAAAAATTCGGAAAAGCTTTCGGCACTAAATATTTTCAGGACAGGGGAAAACAACTGAAAAATTTTAAAGCCAAACCCTTAAATACGGTTAAAGAAATGAATGAGATCTCAGGTACTTACCGCTATTCCTACGGTCCATTTCTGCTTCGTGGCTTAGAGCAAATGATTGGTGAGCAAAGGACATTTAAATTCTTAAACACCTGCTTAACGGCTAAAAATGAATTTACTGACTATAATTTCTTCAGAAAAAATGCTTTAAAATCGGGCATTACTCAAAAAGAGTGGGATGCTTACGAAAAAGAATTTATCCTTTCTGAAAACGCTGTATCTTTAATCAAATAAATTAAAAAAACTTGGATAAACATCTAAAATCTGCTGCTCATACCCTTTTATTAATGCTATTTTTGGGATCATTTTTACTGGCTTGTTCGAGCAGTAAACAAAAAGAAAAAATCGCTATAACAAGCACTATCAAACAGGTTAAACTAGATTCGGCCAAAGCCCAACCTGCCGATAACAAAACCATTTTGGCCCGTAGAGAAGTGCCTGTTCTGTGTTATCATCAGATCAGAAACAATATTGCAAGTGACAGTAAAAGAGCACACGACGATATTATTGCCCCAGCTAAATTTAAGGAGCATATGAAAATGCTGGCAGATAGTGGTTACCATTCCATTTTGCCAGATGAGTTGTACAACTACCTGGTTTATGACGCCAAATTACCTGAGAAGCCCATTATGATTACTTTTGATGATACGGACGAAGATCAATTTACCATTGGGAATACAACGTTAAAAAAACATGGCTTTAAAGGCGTTTATTTTATCATGACGGTATCAATCGGCAGAAAAGGCCGGATCAATTACATGACTAAAGAACAGATTAAACAACTATCTGACGAAGGAAATGTGATTGCCAGCCATACCTACAATCATAAAAACTTTGCACAGTTTACCGATGCCGACTGGACCACTCAAATTGATGAGCCAACCAAAAAACTAGAACAAATTACGGGTAAAAAGGTCGCATATTTCGCCTATCCCTATGGTGTTTTCAAAGCTTCAACCTTACATAAGCTAAAAGAACATGGCTTTAAAGCGGCGTTTATACTTTCAACGGCAAGAGATGAAAACTACCCGCTTTATACGCTCAGAAGAATAATTGATCCGGGAAGATACACGGCAAAAAATTTATATTACAGCATAAACAAGAGTTTTAACAAAACAAAATCTTAGTAAAGAGGTTTAAAAATTGGAGGGTTTGAATGTTAAGAGCGATTAAAAGTTAAAAGGTTTGAATGTTGAAAAGTTAAACTTATCGAGAAATACAACATTTAAACGTTACAACATTACAACTCTACTGCCAACTTTACAACATTAATCCCCTGCCCTATGAAATATGCTCTGTTTTTTTGCCTTTTCGGAATAACGATCATATCAGCCTGTAACAACCCTAAAAATGGAGCCAATACCACTGAAACTACAAATGATAGTACAGCGAATGTAAAAGCCGAACTTGCAGAAAGTTTTTACAAGAGATTGGAAGGTACTATTGCAGGCAAAAAGGTGGTAATGCATTTGCAAAAAGTTGATAACGATGTAAGTGGCACTTATTATTATGACGGCTCATGGCTTAATCTATCAACCGATACTTTAATCGGGAAAGACAGCATTGTACTTACAGAATACAGTTTTTATGAATCGTACTTTACGCAGGATTTTAAATCGCCACATTTGGCCCTGAAATGGAATGGAAATGGCTTTAATGGAAATTGGGAAAGTGGCGATAAAACCAAAAAATATCCGATTACTTTAACCGAAAAATATCCTGAGGGCAGTTATCAATTCAACGCAGGCATTTATAAAGATTCAGTTAAAGCATTTGCCAATCAGCCAAAATCGCCTGCAGCTGAAATCAGTTTTGAATACCTCGAAAGCAAAAGCAATAATGAATACGGCAACTGGCTAAACTCGGAGCTTAAAAAAATTTCAGGACTAAAATCACTGGTCGATCGCTCAATCGGTTTCAAAAATATTGCAGCTGCCTATTTTAAAGATTATAAAACCCAGGTAACCGAGCAATCAAAAAATAGCCGTGGTGATGATTTCCAGGCATGGATGAATTATACCAACAATAGTCAGCAATCGGTTAATTATAATGATAATGGTTATGTCGTAATCGATTTCCTGGCTGATGCTTATACTGGTGGTGCACATGGAAACTACAGCAGTGTGATGTACTGCCTGGATGTGAAAAACAAAAAACAAATGGTATTGAGCGATATCATTAAAATAGATTCGAATACCTTACAAAGCATTTTAGAACGCAATCTTCGCAAAGAATATAACATTAAAGCTAAAGACGCATTGAGCACAGTTCTGTTTGATGATTTTATAAAACCAAACAATAACTTTTATTTCAATGCCAATGGGATTGCTTTTATGTATAACCCATATGAAGTAACCAGTTATGCACAAGGGCAGATTGTCGTATTTATTCCTTATGCAGATTTAAAGACTTATTTGGTGCCGGCTTTTAAGCAAAGGGTAGGCATTAAGTAGCTCATCAATTTACAATTGACAGTTCTCAGATTTCAGTTGATTATTGATTAACTGAAAACTGCCAACTGAAAACTTATCATCTGCGTTTATCCTCCTCAATCAGCGGGAATAAATGTAAAAGGAGCTTTAGAACTAACTGCGACTATAGAGCTGTTACCGGCACACATAGAACTGAAAATTGCAAATTGCTAACTGAAAACTTATAATATCTCTTTTACGATATAATCTTTACCATTAAACTTAAAGCTTTCATTTATTGCTTTTCCGATCAAAAACCGCCCGATTGGCGAAGCCTGCGATACTGCAAAGATTTTTTGTCCATCGATATTAAGTTCTCCGGCACTGATGCTGATGTAAAAATTGCCTTCTGAAGTTAAAACCAAACTTCCGTTTTTAACCAGGCGATCTGATTCCACATTCTCGATCTGCTGTAATGCAATTTTCTGCTGCCCGGCTTCGTACAGTAATTTACTGTTGCGATCCATCTCCTGTTGCATCATTTCTCGCGTGGTTTCATATTTATCGCCCGCGCTACTTTTTGTATCATCATTCGAAGCCTGCCTGGCCTGTTGCAAAGAATATTCAATATTTTCTATCCTGTTTTGGATAAAAGTTAAGCAAAGCTGATAAAGTTTAGATTTTAATGCAGACATATAATAATGGGTAATAGAGAATGTAAAACGGATGATATTAAATGGAAAATAGACTATTTCCTTAAGGCAAAGGCCTGTTTTAAAATAGATTCGATTTTCTTTTTAGGAATATCTTTTAGGTGGTTAATCAATAAAATTTTCATTCGTGCTCTTTTCTCCTGCAACAGATCTTCGTGTTCAATTTTATTTCCATCAACTAAACCAATGTAAGGCTGATGAAGTTTTTTATGTATCCAAAGATAACAGAACATTTTCCCTTTATGGTAATAAAAAGGCATTCCATATTTCCAATGCTCGGTAATATCATTATAACCCATTAAAAGCGACCTTAAATATTGCAGGCAGCCTTTTACAGGTTCATCTTTTTGCTCGAAATAATTATCAAGAGGATTTAGCATAACATTAAATAATGAATCAGTAGATAGATCGTCATTTCGACCGAAGTGGAGAAATCTTTTCAAATTGCCCTATGAAATTTTTGCTTAAAGATCTCTCTCCCGAAAGTTCGGGACTAAGCTCCAGTCGAGATGACGAAGACTCTTGACTCAGGACTAAGGACTCAAGGACTCAAGGACTACCCTTCTATCCACCTCACTTTTTCTTCCATCGAAGTTCTATTTGGCGCCCAGGGTTTTTCGTTATGATAGCCCATGTAAAATAAACCGATGCACTTTTCGTTTTCACCCAGACTTAAGAAATCGCCTAAATCATCAATCAATGGTGGCGAACTCCAATAGGCGCCAACATTCAAACTTTCTGCAGTTAAAGCCATATTTTGAACTGCACAGGAAACGGCCGCCAACTCTTCCCACTCAGGTATTTTACCGCTCACCTGCATATTTATAGCGATAATGCAATCAGCCTGACTCGTTTTTTCGGCAAAGCTGTCGTACTTTTTCTGTAAAAACTGTTGCGGGCTCACCAATTCTTTATATAATTTACCCAATTCTTCACCAAGTTTTGTTAATCCCGCTTTTCTGATCACCACAAAGCGCCAGGGCTGGGTTAATTTATGTGTTGGTGCATAATTGGCTGTTTCTAAAATCTGGTTAATTACCTCAACAGGAATTTCTTTTTTTATATAGCTGGCAGGGAAAATACTGCGACGTTCTTTTATCACTTTTGAAATGATATCGTATGTTGTACTCATGTGGTAAATATAAGGTAAAAGGCGTAAGGTAGAAGGTTTAAGGCTAGATTTGACGTTTAGCTAACTGAAAACTTTGAACGACTAACTGCAAATTGAAAACTGCAAACTGATAACTGTCAACTGCGAACTGCCAACTGTTTCCTAATCTGTTTAACTTTCGCAAAAAAGCCTATGCTTTCTTTATCCACCAGAAAATCCATGGTTTGTAACAGTTCTTCCTTAATCCAGCTGTGCTTAGTGTTTAAATTGGCTAAAATATTAAGGCAATGTGACTTTACGGCTACAGGAATCTTCTCGTCAATCAACCAGGCAAAAACAACTTCTACCAAATGATCGGTATTATAATCGGCAAGGATTTTCTTAATTTCCATAGAAGCATTTTTTTTGGTCATAAAGGCGAGGATTTTAACATAATGCCTTAATGCCGATAAATTGCTTTGATGTGGAAATTTCTCCAAAAAATAAAGTGCATAAGGCATAAATCGCTGTTGATGGTTAGCAAAAACATTTTCTAAAATCCATGCGGCCCTGAAACCAATCTGTTCGTCATGATAGAAGCTTAAATCGATCAGATCTTTTACCGAAAAGGTGTCTTCTGAAGCTATAGCTGCTAATTTTTCTACTTTGTTTTTTTGAAGCGTCGTTTTTACGGTTTCGAGCAAGAGATCGTTTTGCATAAAACGAAAATATATTTTTTATTAGACAAAACCTCACATTTTTTTTGAACCCTGAGCCGTTTTAAAAAACTATTAACTGAAAACTGCAAACTGTTTGGGCGTTACCCAAGCTACGCAAGGGTCGGGCTTTTCAGGGCTACGTTACACTCCGGTACCGATAAAAATCGGCACTAAACCCTTACAATCCCTAACGCAAAACCCACAGTCTAAACACAATATCGTTAATAAACCTCACAGGTTGTTGACGCCTGCGAGGTTTATTTATTAATACAATTAATGTTCGGGAACAAAAGATTTATTTCCAAAAATATCGGTTTTGTAAACGCCGATCTTTTTACCATTCACGTCTTCTACTACCGTATCGCCAAAAACATCTTCTTTATATTTTGCCAATACATTTCCATGCTCATCTTCAATAATGGTTTCACCAAAAGAATTCTTTTTCTGTTTGCCTATTGCCTTTCCATTACCGTCTTCTACAATGATGTTACCCGAAATATCTGTTTTGTATATACTTATGGTTTGGCCGCGTTCATCTTCAATAATAATATTACCAAAAATATCTGTTTTTTGCCTGATTTTAACTTCTGTTTTCCCATCACCGGGAACCAAACCTCCTAATGGCTTTGGCACCAGGTTTTGTTCACGTTCGCTTTCTAACACCGTATTGCCAAAAAAGTCTTTCTTTTGTGTACCTACAGCTTTTCCGGCTTCATTTTCCAATATCGTATTGCCGAAAAAATCCTTCTTTTGCTTGGCTATGGTTTTACCATCCTTATCTACAATGATGGTATTGCCAAAAAAGTCTTTCTTCTGTTTACCGATGGTGTTATCTTTGGAATCGACCAGAATGGTATCGCCAAAAAAATCTACTTTATATTTATACTGGGTTTCCTGGCCGTAAGCCACAACGGAAATTGTAGACATCATGATGCCTAGTGTTAATTTTTTCATATTGATTCCATTTTGTGTGTATTACTAAAATACCAAAATTATGTCGAGAAAAGGACTGGCTCGCCATGTATTAATCTTGTTAATTTGAGGTTTTGGGTTTAAGTCATTGGCCAAAAGCTTCTTCCCTTTGTTAAATAAACCCGGTAGTAGCGAACATGGAGTGCAACGGAGTAAAGCGGATAACGGGACTGCTCCTCCCCACAAAGAAAAGAACCCCTCCTTTCCAAACCCTAACCTTTCAACTTTCCAACCTTCAACCTTCAACCTTTTAACATTTCGATTTTCCAACAATCAACCACCTTCTGTCTTTCTACCCTCAACCTTTTTCCTTATCTTTGCGGCTTATTTCAATTATAGCATGATTTCAGTTTCTAATTTATCTTTACGATACGGCAAACGCACATTATTTGAAGATGTTAACCTAAAATTTACCCAGGGCAATTGCTATGGTGTAATTGGGGCTAATGGCGCAGGTAAATCTACTTTTCTAAAAATTTTATCAGGAGAAGTTAACCAGACTTCTGGTAGCGTGGCTTTTACTCCAGGCGAAAGAATGGCGGTTTTAAAACAAAATCACTACGAATTTGATGAGTTTTCGGTATTAGAAACCGTAATGATTGGCCATAAAGAACTTTATGCCATCATGAAAGAGAAAGACGCCATTTATATGAAAGAAGATTTCTCGGAGAAAGATGGCGAACGCGCCGGAGAGCTTGAAAATCTTTTTGCAGAAAAGGATGGCTGGAACATGGAAAGCAATGCTGCCACCATGCTTAGCAATTTGGGTATAACCGAAGATAACCACCATAAATTACTTAAAGAACTAGACAATACACAGAAAGTACGTGTGTTACTGGCACAGGCATTATTCGGTAATCCGGATATTTTACTACTGGATGAGCCTACCAACGATTTGGACATCGAAACCATTGCCTGGTTAGAGAACTTCCTGGCCGATTATCAGAACATTGTATTGGTTGTATCGCACGACAGGCACTTTTTAGATGCAGTTTGTACGCATATTGTGGATATCGATTTCGCTAAAATGAGCATTTACACTGGTAACTATACCTTCTGGTACGAATCTAGTCAGCTGGCACTAAAACAACGTAGCGACCAGAACAAAAAAACGGAAGATAAGGTGAAGGAGCTACAGGAATTTATCCGCAGGTTTAGTGCAAATGCCTCTAAATCAAAACAAGCAACTTCTCGTAAGAAAGCTTTAGATAAGATTGATATCACCGAAATTAAAGCATCGAGCAGAAAATATCCAGCCATTATATTCAACAATACGGGTCGTGAGGCTGGTGACCAGATTTTACAGGTAGAAAACCTGGGTAAAAATGGAAACGATGGTGTTTTATTCGACAAAATTACCTTCATGGTAAATAAAGGTGATAAAATTGCCATACTATCTCAGAACAGTTTGGCTACCGCAGCATTTTACGATGTTTTAACGGGTAGAGATACAGACCATAGAGGTGAATTTAAATGGGGCGTTACCATCAGCACTGCTGATATTCCGAACGATAACTCCGAATATTTTGCAGGTAAGGATGAAAACCTGGTAGACTGGTTGCGTGAATACTCTGGTACTGATGCCGATGAACAATTTGTACGTAGCTTTTTAGGCCGTATGTTATTCTCAGGCGAAGAAGTACTTAAAAATGTAAAAGTGCTTTCAGGAGGCGAAAAAATGCGTTGTATGTTTTCCAGAATGATGTTACAACAGGCTAACTTGTTAATGTTTGATGAGCCAACCAATCACCTGGATCTGGAATCCATCGAGGCACTGAACAATGGCATGAAAGATTTTAAAGGTGCGATATTGTTTACCTCGCGAGATCACCAGTTAACAGAAACCGTTGCGAACCGCATTATCGAAATTACACCAAAAGGTACGATTGATAAGCTGATGACTTACGATGAATATATCAACAGTAGCGATGTTGCAAAACTAAGAGAAGAAATGTATTCTTAATTCTTCAATTAAAATCTCTTTTTAAGAGCCACATGCAGCGCATGTGGCTTTTTTTATGAAAAATCAAATCAGATGTAGCGTTTTCGTTCCGTTAATCGTTTTACAAGAAAAAAGCGTTAATGGCCATTAACCAATTTTGTTCATAAAATTGATTTAAAACATTAAAATGAAAACGAATTTGAAAAATTTTAGCACTACGACAAAAATTATACTCTCTCTCCTTGTTATAACTTTAACCATAACTGCCTGCAAAAAGGATTTTAACAACGATCCGATAGAAGCTGCTGGTATTGGCTTTGTTCATGCATCACCTGGAACAGGCGCGTTGGATTTTATATTGGATAACCAAAAAATAAATAGCTTTACCTACACTAAAGATTTAGGATACTATGCCGCTTATCCTGGAACAAGATTGGTGGGTGTTGCTAAAAAAGACTCTTTAAAATATTTAACCACAGCTCAAGCAACATTAAAATCTGGATCATTTTACTCGGTTTTCGTAGTAGATACTTTAAAATCTACCAAACTTTTGATCCTTGAAGATGATTTAAAAGCACCTGAAACTGATAAAGCTAAAGTTCGTTTTATAAACTTAAGTCCAGGTTCTGCCCCATTTGATTTAGCTATTGCCGGAACGGATGCACCATTATTTACCGCAAAAGCATTTAAAGAGTTCACCACTTTTAGCAATATTGCACCGAATGACAGCTATACTTTCCAGTTAAAGCAAAGCGGAACAGTTAAAGTTACCTTACCAGCCGTTAAAATCGAAAAAGGTAAAATTTATACCATCTGGGCTAAAGGTTTATCGAGCAAAACCGATAGTACCGGAGTAGGCTTATCAGTGATGACGAACAAATAAAAATATTTCACTCTACCTGTGGAAACGAAAACTGACACCACTCCAGAAATTGGGTGGTGTTATTTTTCTTAAATTTGCAATAATTAATCATGATAAACCTTTAATAAATAGTCCTTTACAGGGGTGGTAAAAAAAATACTCAGTTTTGAGGAAATTTTAAAAGGCTGTGTAAAAAACGACAATAGCTGTAAAGAAATGATGTATAAATCATTTTATGGCTATTTAATGGGCATAATTTTAAGGTATACCAAAAACCCTTCGGACAGTGAAGAGCTTGTAAATGATAGTTTTATCAAGATTTTCAAACATGTTGGCGGCTTCAAAGCACCAAAGAATCCGGAAGAATTACAGCGATCGTTTAAAGGTTGGATTGCCCAGATTGCTTCGCGAACGGCAATAGACAAGATACGAAGTTCGAAGGTTCAATTTTATGTTGATGATTTAGCAGAAAGTGAACATCCGGTTACTCAGGTTTCGATTGCTTCGGAACTACACGTTAATGATATTTTGAATTTACTAAATCACTTACCAGATACGCAGAGACTGGTATTTAACTTATATGAAATTGAGGGCTTTGCCCACGACGAAATTTCGAAGATGTTAAACATTCCTGAAAGTTCAAGTCGTGTTTACCTTACACGTTCTAAAAATAAGTTACGTACCCTTTACCTAAATACCATGGTTAATTCATACGAAAAAAATGGATAAGGAATTAATTGAGCATATTACCGCGCAACTCCAAAACCATGAGGAAACATACCCTAATGGTGCCTGGGAGCGCTTTTCGGAAAAAGGAAATAAAAGACGGGGGATAGCTTACTGGCCTTTATGGGCTGCTGCTGCCTTAATTTTGGTCTTTGGAGGTGTATTTTTCACATTAAACAACAGCCCGAAAAAAGACGGGATTGCTATAACCAAGCCTAAAATTCAAAACAACCCTGTTATAATTGGAAATACGGACGATAATCTTAATACTAAAAGTGATTTAATTCCGCGAAATAACAAGAATAATAATTCTTCAATTAATTTAGTGACTAATCGCCCAACGCAAGCTACAGAAAGAGCAGAACTTTCAACAGATCAAAACAACAATTATACGTTTGAGAATTCATCTGAAAAATTAGATCCAATAAACAATAATATTTTAGATAATAAGCTTGCAGGCACTAATCTTTCAAATTTCACATCAAAACACTTCGATATTTTAACAGAAAAGAAAAAATCTCAACAAATTTCACAACAAACAAACTTTGAGAAACTGCTTGCACAGGATAGTTATGCCAACCAGCACAAAGCGGCCGATAAAACAAACGAAAATTCTAAATGGCAACCTGATGTGTATGTTGCCCCTGCAATGGGTAATGACAATAAAGTAACCATGAATTATGGCTTTTCTTTATCGTATGCCATCGCCAACAAATTATCCATAAGCTCTGGTGTTTCTTATGCTTCTATCAGCACTACAGAATCGTTAAATGCTTCTGCTCCGCAAACTTTATCGGGTAAAAACCTGGAGTCGGTTGATGCTAAAGTGCGTGGGATTAATGTTCCTTTAGAGTTAAAATACAACATAAGTGACAAACTCTACACCAATATAGGAGTTTCTGCATTAGCGGTCATCAAAAACTCACAACAGAATAACTACATTGTAAACCAGGTGCAGAGTTTTCCTTCTGCAGCCGTAAATGGTTATGCAGATTCGAAGACAATGATTGTGAAAGAAAAAACGACTGAACCACAGCCTGAAGCCAATATAGATCCTGATAAATATATCGGATTCTACAATTTCTCGTTGGGTTATAAGCAAAAAATATCAAAAAAGAACAATATTGCCATCGAGCTCTTTTTTAAGGTTACCGATGAAAACATTCTCAAAAGAAAACCTTAACCTCACTAATGGTGGGCTGCGTTTGAAGATTGATTTTTAGAAAAAAAAACTAAGATATTTAGTATATTTGGTTAAATACGAATATGAAAAATATCAAGCCATATCCAACTGAGGAGGAACTACCTCCAATTAAAACACTTAATGAGGTCGATTTTTCTGCGACTTATAGTTATGCAGATTATATGCGCTTCGAATTTGAAGAGCGCTTAGAACTTATCAAAGGATACATTTTCAAGATGAGCCCTGCTCCTTCCAGGATTCATCAAAAAATATCAGGAAGAATTTTTAATCCTATCTATAACGCATTGAATGGTCATAAATGTGAAGTATATTCAGCACCTTTTGATGTCCGTTTAGCAAAGAAAACTCAAGATGACAAAGAAGTTTTCACGGTAGTGCAACCCGATATTGTGGTGGTATGCGATCCGACTAAGCTAGATAAGCGTGGATGTATTGGTGCACCAGATATCGTTGTCGAAATTTTATCGCCAGGCAACAACAAAAAAGAGCTGATTAACAAATATGAAGTTTATGAAGAAGCGGGCGTTAAAGAATATTGGATAGTTAGCCCTGAAGAAAAAACATTTTTCAGATATATTCTTGATGAAAAAGGTAAGTTTCAACCCACAAAACTGCTCACTGAGGGCGAAGAGGTAAGCACAAAGATTATCCCTGGTTTTAAGCTCCTTTTGGAAGAGGTTTTCCAGGATTAACAAAAAGTATGAAAACCATTAAACCATATCCAACTGAAGAGGAACTGCCAGCAATTAAGACACTTAATGAGGTCGA
Source organism: Pedobacter sp. W3I1 (assembly GCF_030816015.1). Lineage (NCBI taxonomy): Bacteria > Pseudomonadati > Bacteroidota > Sphingobacteriia > Sphingobacteriales > Sphingobacteriaceae > Pedobacter > Pedobacter sp. W3I1. Next base: position 2,481,650 of record NZ_JAUSXN010000001.1, on the reverse strand, counting down.
TTTTTCCGCTTCCTATAGCTATGCAGATTATATGCGTTTCGCTTTTGATGAACGATTGGAAATTATTAAAGGGCACTTATTTAAAATGAGTCCCGCTCCTTCCAGGATTCATCAAGAAGTTTTAACCAATATTTTCGGACCGATATATAATATTCTAAAAGGAAAACAATGTCATGTTTATACTGCACCATTTGATGTTCGGTTAGCAAAGAAAACTCAAGATGACCAAGAAGTTTTCACTGTAGTGCAACCTGATATTGTGGTGGTTTGTGATCAGACCAAACTGGATAAACGTGGATGTATTGGTGCTCCAGATATTGTAGTCGAAATTTTATCGCCAGGCAACAATAAAAAAGAACTGATCAACAAATATGAGGTTTATGAAGAAGCGGGCGTTAAAGAATACTGGATAGTGAGTCCTTCTGATAAAACTTTTTTTAAATATATTCTTGATGAAAAAGGTAAGTTCCAGCCTACAAAACTGCTAACCATTGGTGAAGTGGTAACAACGCCTATTATGCCAGGGTTTTCACTTGTCCTGGAAGAGGTTTTTCAAGATTAAAACATGGATATCAACGAAAGAAGTCAAGTTTAAATAGCAGCTTAGCCATTTAAACTTGACTTCTTTAGGAATAATTTATATCGATTAATTAGTGACCTGAATGACCATCAGCTCCGTGTGCATGACCATGAGCCAATTCATCTTGTGTAGCTTCACGTACATTTAAAATCACACCACTAAACACTAAGTTTTTACCAGCCATTGGGTGGTTTAAATCTACTGAAATGGTTTCGTCGTGAACAGCGGTAACACCTGCTCTAAACTGGTTACCATTGTTATCTTGCAATGGAATAACATCACCAACATTTGGTAATTCGCCGCCAGCTTCGGTAAACATAGTTTTTGGCAAATCGGCAAAAGCACCCGGATCAATATCGCCATAACCATCTGCAGCAGATAGTTCGAAACCATATTCATCACCAGTTTTTAAACCGGTTAAATGCTCTTCAAATTTAGGCAACATCATGCCAACGCCATATAAAAATACTAAAGGATTTTCTTCGTCAGCTTTTTCGACAAAAACTTGTTGTCCTTCTTCGTTAGTAGTATGCAATTCGTAAGTTAACGCTACTACAGAGTTTGGTGAAATATTCATTTAAATTAATTTATTGTAAATACTCTAATGCGTCCTCAACAGAATTAACCGGCAACTGGCATACTTTATTTCGGCAAATATAAACTTTTGTTTCATTGCTTTGCTTACCTTTTAACAGTGGTAGGTTACTTTTTGTTCCGCCCAATGTAATTTTATTCGGAATATAATGTCCGCTTAATGCTAACTTAATACTATCGGTTTCTAAACCGGTAATGGCAATTTCGTTTATACCATAAACTTCGTTTAACAATTGAATAGCCCAGTTTGAGTAGGCAGAACCATAACTTTTAATCTTTGGATGAACCGCAGCAAGCATTTCTGAAGCTTTTTCGGTATATTGTGCTATATCAAAAAGCAAACCCAGTTGCTGCAAATTCTGCGCCATGGTAGAGTTTGAAGCCGGAATTACATTATCCATTACTTCATGTTTACGGGCAATTAAATCTTCACTTTCTGCAGAGGTATAGAAAAACATCGGCGAATCTGCATCTGTAAAATTAGCGATCACATAATCGGTCAATGATTTTGCCTCTTCCAACCATTTTTCATCAAAATCAGCTTCATACAGGGCAATTAGCGCTTCAATAAAAAAGGCATAATCATCTAAGAAGCCAGTAATTGAAGCCTTTCCGTTTTTATAATTGCGGTATAAGCCACCGTTTTCTGATTTTAAGTGATTTAAAATAAAATTAGCCGCAGTGGAGGCTTTTTCATAATATGGCTTATGATTCAATACCTCTGCAACATCTGCTAAAGCTTTAATCATCATACCATTCCAGGCAGTTAAACATTTATCATCCAAACCTGGCCTAACTCTTTTGCTACGCACAGCCATTAATTTTGTTTTAGCTGAGTTTACTTTGTCATAAAGCTGCTCTGCATCAATATCAAATTTCGCAAGCAAATCGTCATCGCTGATGGTTTTACGCAAAATATTGGTTTGCTCTTCTTCCCAATTACCTTCTTCGGTAATGTTGTAGTAAGCGCCGATTAATTGGGCATCTTCTCCCAAAACCTGATCGAATTCTGCTTTATCCCAGATGTAAAACTTGCCCTCTACCCCTTCGCTATCTGCATCTAATGCTGAATAAAACAAGCCATCAGCTGAAGTCATTTCCTCAAAAACCCAATTTATCGTTTCAACTACAGTTTGTTTAAACGAATAGAATTTGGTGCATTGATAAGCCTCTGCATATAAACTGATGAGCTGTGCATTATCATAAAGCATCTTTTCGAAGTGTGGCACATGCCATTTATCATCAACCGAATAACGGGCAAAACCGCCTCCAATCTGATCGTAAATACCGCCCCTGCTCATTTCTTCGAGTGTATGGCAAACAGCTGTAAAAACAGATTCATCGTCTTTTAAAAAGCCGTAGCGCAATAAAAACACCCAATTATTAGGTAAAGGAAATTTTGGCGCACGGTTATATCCACCATAACCTATATCGAAATGGCGTTTCCAGGGTTCAATAATTTCAGTAAGGTGTTGGTTTGTATATTCTTCTTTCTCGAGCGCTGGGATTATTTTTTCACTGTCGTTGATGCCTGAAGTTAACCGTTCGGCATATTGGATAGCCTTATCAGGCTCATTTGCCCAAAGTGCAGCAACATTTTCCAGAATATTGATCCAATCGTTTTTCCTGAAATAGGTTCCGCCATAAATTGGGCGCTGATCTGGCAAACAGATGCAGTTTAAAGGCCAGCCCCCACTTCCCGTCATGAGTTGGATGGCATACATATAAATCTGATCAATATCCGGGCGCTCCTCGCGGTCTATCTTAATGCAGATAAAATGGCGGTTCATCACCTCAGCAACTTCATGATTCTCGAAACTTTCGCGTTCCATTACATGGCACCAATGGCAAGCCGAATAGCCGATGCTTACCAATATCAGTTTATGCTCTGCTTTGGCTTTTTCTAATGCCTCTGCTCCCCATTCGTACCAGTTAACGGGATTATGGGCATGTTGCAATAAATATGGCGACGAAGCGTGGATTAAGTTATTAGTTTCTGACATGGCAGCTAATGTAAAATGTAAGCGGGAAAATTGAATTTTAATCCGAGGCGTAAATCTATTAATAATCTACAAACCTGTTTCGATTTAGTTTTTGTTTTTATACATTAGTTGGAAATCTATCTGATGGAATGGAATTGAGCAAAAACGAGTTATTTAATGCCATAAAAGAGATTATTAGCCAATCCCGTTTGAAAGTATTTCGTGCGGCAAATTCTGCATTACTTGAATCTTACTGGCAAATTGGAAAACTTATTGTTGAGGATGAGCTGCAGGGAAAATTACGTGCAGAGTATGGCGCTGCAACCTTAAGAACCCTTTCAAATCAATTAACTTTGGAATTTGGAAAAGGTTTTGATGAAAGCAATCTTCGAAATATTAGAAGCTTTTACAAGTCATTTCCAATTCGTGACGCAGTGCGTCACGAATTGAGTTGGACGCACTATCGACTGTTATCCAGATTAGATTCTGAAGAAAAAAGAAAGTTCTATATAGAAGAATCTATAATATCAAATTGGAATAGCAGAGAATTACAGAGGCAGATAAATTCTTTATCATACGAACGCTCCTTAACTGGGCCAAAAACGAACAATCCGAATCCAAACATTCAAGATTATATAAAAGATCCTTATATTTTTGAATTTTTAGGTTTGGATTCTGATACTAAAAATACAGAGAAAAGTTTAGAATCTGCAATTATAAACCATCTTCAGAAATTTTTACTGGAATTTGGAAAAGGTTTCGCCTTTGTTGCCCGGCAGCAACACATTGTAACAGATACTTCAGACTTCTTTATAGACCTCGTATTTTACAATTACATTTTAAAATGTTTCGTAATCATTGATCTTAAAACAACAAGTTTAAACCATCAAGACATCGGACAAATAGATATGTATGTTAGAATGTATGATGATTTGAAAAGAAATGATGATGACAGCCCAACCATTGGCCTGTTACTTTGTACGGAGAAAGATGAAACAATTGTGAAATACTCAGTTTTAAGTGATAAAAATCAGTTATTCGCCAGTAAGTATCTATTGTATTTACCAAAAGAAGAAGAATTAAAAGCAATTATAGAACAAGACAGACAACGTTTCGAACTAGATAACCAATAACCTAATGAAAATCACCAATACCGAAATATACCGCTTTAGTATACCCATGGAGCCTTTTGTTATTGCAACAGGAACCATGCATTTTGCCCAAAATGTACTGGTGAGGATTTATACCGACACTGGCATTCACGGCATTGGAGAGTGCTCTGCTTTCCCGATGATTGTAGGCGAAACACAAGAAACCTGTATTGCCATGGCTAAAGACTTCGCCGCCATTTTAAAAGGGAAAGATCCCTTAGAAATTCCGGAGCGGATGAGTGATTTACTAGGTTATGCCGATCACAACAATACCATTAAAAGTGCTTTCGATATGGCATTATTTGATATCGCAGCCAAAAACGCCAAGTTACCACTATATAAATTTCTAGGTGGAACCAGGCGCACCATTGAAACCGATATGACCATTGGTATCGACACACCAGAGGGAATGGCTACAACAGCATTGAAATACAAAAGTCAGGGTTGCCGTATCCTGAAGATTAAGCTGGGTAAAAAAGTACATGATGATATAGAAAGGGTAAAACACATCCGCGAAGCAGTGGGTGAAGATTTGATTTTGCGTTTAGATGCCAATCAGGGTTGGAGTTTTGATGATGCTTTATTTGCACTAGGCGAGTTAGAAAAATACAATATTGAGTTTTGCGAACAACCCATGCGCACCTGGTATGATGATAAATTACCAGAGCTGAATGTAAATTCGCCGATTAAATTAATGGCTGATGAAAGCTGCTACAACCATCACGACGCCCGTAAACTGATCAATAGCCAGTCTACAACCTATTTAAACATTAAATTTTCGAAATCCGGAGGCATTTTAGAAGCGCAAAAAATCCATGAGGAAGCCTTACAACGAGGTGTAAAATGTATGATTGGGAGTATGCTCGAAACCCGGATTGCTTTAAGTGCCAACCTGCATTTTGCCTTGGCCAGCCCTAATGTTGAGTTTTTCGACTTAGATACTGCGCTATTGGGGCACTTAGTTGATCCAGTGGTTGGTGGCTTAACCTATAATGGCTACTTTCTAGATGTTCACGAAGAAATCGGTATCGGTGCAGAAGCTGATGAATTTTTCCTGGAGAAATGTGAAAGCTGGACTATTTAGTTCATTGGTCAATTGTTTAATGGTTTTCTAGCGAGTCTACTAGTATAGTTCATTAGATTCCCATATGATGTAAAATGGTCTGGAACAATATATTTAAACAATGAAAGGATTGTAAAAATCACCTATAATAGATTCTGAAACAAGTTCAGATGACGATTGGAGAAGTATATTACTAATGACTAGTAAACCAATGACAAATGAACCATTGAACTAATGAACCAATAACCTATCTAACGCCAAACTATCTCCATTAAAAGCATTGAAATCGACTACATGGCCGATGCCATTAATTTTAGCTTTATCAGAATGCTGCCAAAATTTCCAGCGGCTTTTATCCATTCTTAACTTTGGTTGATAATAATGGGCAATCCACAAAGGATAATCGTCAAAATGATCGGCTAAATAATCTTCATAAAATTTAAGCCCGGTATAAACAATCGGCCTAACTTTGGTTTTCATTTCTACGTAATTAAGGAAATCAGACAGCTCTGCCCTCATCTTTAGCGGTGAAACTCCATCTAAAGATTCAATATCTACAACTGGTGGCAAATCACCTTTCTCAATATGTACCACTTGTAAGAAAAATTTAGCCTGCGTTTTACCGTCCTTTTTTGGTCTGAAAAAGTGATAAGCACCGCATATAATCCCAGCTTTTGGGGCTTCGCGCCAGTTGCGTTGAAAATATGGATCAACCAACATTAATCCTTCTGTGGCTTTGATAAAGGCAAAACGGATACTGACCTCATCCTCTTTCATTTCCTTTACTTTTTGCCAGTTTATTTTACCCTGATAATAGGAAACGTCGATTCCGTGAACGGTATATTTTTTGGGGATCTTGATGTTAAAACTTTCGTAGGTTCTGTAATTAGGGTCTTGCCCCCAATCTTTAACCCATCGCCAGGTAGCTACAAAACTTTTTAATACATAACCGTAATAAAATGGAGAGAGTAAAACCAACAATAAACCTGCAATAACCAGTTTAAGCTGAACGGAAAGCACAGCTTTCTTTTTTCTGCTTGCTGTAGGTTTTCTGGCTATAGGCTTCTTAGCGGCAGGTTTTCTGGCAACTGGACTTTTGTTTATTGGGGTTCTTTTCTCTGGCGGCATTTGATCGGTTTCCGGATGCAAATTTGTGAAAAATTATGAGATATTTTTTGCTCATCTTTTTTTCGTTTAATAAGCGGATATTGAATTCAGATGATTAAATAATATCTGGCTTTTGGTACTTTTACTGCATCTAAATACACCATGTTCAAACTTATTTTTAATACATATAAAACATCATTCAGCGGATTAAGCAGAGAAACCTGGCTTTTAAGCATTGTAATGATGTTTAACAGATGTGGGAGCATGGCCGTTCCATTTATGGGCTTATACGTTACCCAAAGTTTACATCGATCGGAAATGGACGCAGGTTTAATTATCACCTTATTTGGTGTGGGTTCAATTCTGGGTTCGGCAACAGGAGGAAAATTGACCGATATGATCGGTTTCCGCCCGGTACAAATTCTATCGTCAATTATTGGCGGCTTGCTTTTCATGCTTTTTTCTACGATCACCCATTTTTCTACTTTATGTATTCTAGCCGTAGTAATCAGCTTTTTTTCTGAGGCATTCCGTCCGGCTAATTTTACAGCTGTTGCACATTATGCCGCAGAAGGAACCATAACAAGATCATACTCCTTAAACAGATTGGCAGTAAATATAGGTTGGTCGGTAGGAATCAGTTTGGCAGGTATTATTGCCTCAATAAATTACAAACTCCTGTTTATTGTAGAGGGAGGCGTAAGCATTGTGGTTGGTTTATTAATCCTGTCGTTTTTGCCACAGGTGAAAGATTTTATCAAAAAAGCCAAAGAAAATGCCAGTAGCATGGTCATTATGAAACCATGGAAAGACATTTTCTATGTAAAATTCATCCTGCTCACTACTGTTTTTATTACCTGTGCTTTTTTAATGTTCAGAGTTGTACCAGTATTTTTTAAGGAGCAATGGCACATTGATGAATTTGCAATCGGTATTATTATAGGAATAAATGGAGTAGTAATTGCCTTATTCGAAATGATTATGATCAATAAGATTGAAGCGAAAAGATCTCCAATGTTTTTCATCATCATAGGAGCAGTTTTATTTTCGGTTGCTTATATTATGTTAAGCGCGCCTGTGAGTTTTCACATCGTTGCTGCTGCACTTACTATTGTTGTTTTTACCTGTGGAGAAATGTTCTCGTTACCCTTTATCAACACGATTGTAATCAGTAGAAGCAATGAACACAACAGGGGCTTATATGCCGCAGGTTATACATTGAGCTGGTCGTGTGCGCAGGTTGTTGGACCATTATTTGGATTTTTCATTGCCAAAAATTTAGGTTACAACTGGCTTTGGCTAGGACTTGCGGGTATGCTTTTGTTATGTGCCTGGGGATTTAACACACTTAATAAAAAGCAGGCAAAAACTGTTTTGCAAACGAGTAAAGTTCAGCTGGAAATTGAATAAAACTTCCAGCCGAACAGCATTATTTTACTTTCTGGGCTTTTACACCTTCATTTGTAATCTTTACGGGAAGAATATTACCATCTGCATCAAACTTCATTTCATCAATACAGGTAACGCGATGGTTTCCATCAGTTTCGGTTAAGGGACGACGGTGGTAAACAATGTAGTATTGTCCTTTTTTCTCGTTAATAATTACAGAGTGATGGCCTGCACCTGTAGCAATAGCCGCATCTTGCTTTAATATTTTGCCAATCCTCTTAAACGGACCGAATGGCGAATCGCCAACGGCATAAGCTACGGAGTAATCGGGACCAGTCCAGCCGCCTTCGCTCCACATGAAATAATACTTACCGTTTCTGATGAACATATACGGCCCTTCTACATAATTATCAGGTGTAATTTCTTTAAAGGTGGTACCATCTTCAAAAGGTAAAAAACCACTAAAATCTTTATTTAATTTGGCAATGTTGCAATGTTTCCAGCCACCATAAATTAAATAATACTGGCCATCTTTATCTTTAAAAACAAACTGATCAATAGGCTGAGCGCCGTTATGAAATTTATCTACCAAAGGTTTCCCTAAGTGGTCTTTATATGGTCCTTCTGGTTTATCGGCAACGGCTACACCAATCCCACCAATTTCTTTGTCGCTCTGGATATCGTTAGCGCCAAAAAACAGGTAATACTTTTTGTCTTTTTTAACAATTGCAGGAGCCCACATCGCTTTGTTGGCCCATTTTACAGCAGCAGTATCTAAAATATGCGGGTGTTTTTTCCATTTTACCAAATCATCTGATGAAAAGGCATCTAAAAAAACCTGCTCTTTGTATTTGGCAGAATAGGTTGGATAAACCCAATACTGATTGTTAAAAATAGCAGCATCAGGATCTGCATACCAACCTTGAAATATTGGATTTCCAGATTGCTTAATCGTTTTAGCATCTTGAGCTAAAGAAGCAAGTCCAGATAAAAGTAAAAGTGATGAGAATAGATATTTCATGGCACCAATTTAGAAAAAAATCCCTGGTAAAAAAATTAGTCCATCAGTTTGACTGCAATTACGGTAAGTAAAAGCGAAGATGTTTAAAGATAGATAGGGTCTTCGACTACGCTCAGACAGACAACACTTATACTTAACTTAATGACATTGGAACTGCCTAAGTTAAATAAACCTGACAAAGCTAAATAGCCCGGAATGAAGTGCAACGAAATGATGACTATAAGCGATAGCGGGATTGCAGTACCTGTGAAAAACAGGATGCTCATTTTCAAAAAAAAAATCCCTGCTTAATAAATTAGGCAGGTCTTCGACTCCGCTCAGACTGACAATAAAAGTTAAATTTATTTAGTTGTTTTGAAAAGCAAAACTCGTAGCAATTCGGTATAAGCAGTCCCGCCCTTCGTTACAAATCCTCAGCCTCATGCTTCGGCCTGCGGGTTTACTCTGCGGTCGGGTTTAGGTAGCACAGCCAGTATTACTATCTGGGGTTGCAGGGTGGACAATCAGCACCATTGCAGGAACAGGCCTTTCAGAAGAAGAACAGCCCGCTGTTAAATAAACCCGACAAAGCTAAATAGCCCGAAATGAAGCGCAGCGAAATGAGGACTATAAGCGATGGCGGGACTACAGCACCTATGAAAAACAGGATGCTCATTTTCAAAAAAAATCGTCATCTCGACTGGAGCGCAGTGGAATGGAGAGATCTATCTAGACAGATTTCTCGACTGCGTTGCACTTCGCTCGAAATGACGATCTGTTGCGTCTGAACGGATAAATTAAATCAAGCTTATTTGCTCAACTCTGCGAAATACTTATGGAATAACGGCAAAGTTTCTATTCCTTTATAATAATTGTAAATATCATATTTCTCATTCGGAGAGTGTAATGCATCGCTATCTAAACCGAAACCAAAAAGTACCGATTTAATGCCCAGTACATCTTCGAATAAAGCCACAATAGGAATACTGCCACCACCACGCGTTGGAATAGCTTTTTTGCCAAAACTATTTTCAATTGCCTTTTCGGCGGCCTGGTAAGCAATACTATCAGTTGGGGTTACTACAGGTTCGCCGCCATGGTGAGGGGTAACTTTAACCTTTACATTTTTAGGTGCAATGCTTTCGAAATGTTTGGTAAAAATCTCCGCAATTTCTTCAGAGCTTTGGTGTGGAACCAAACGCATAGAAATTTTTGCATTGGCTTTACTTGGCAATACGGTTTTTGCACCTTCGCCGATATAACCGCTCCAAATTCCGTTTACTTCTAAAGTTGGGCGCGTACCTGTACGCTCCAGGGTCGAATAACCTTTCTCGCCCCAAACTTCTTCTATATCTAAATCCTTTTTGTATTCTGCTTCGTCGTAAGGTGCAGAGTTTAATGCTTTTTTCTCCTCATCTGTTAACTCGAGCACTTTATCATAAAAGGCAGGGATAGTGATGTGGTTATTTTCATCGTGTAATGAAGCGATCATTTTACAAAGAATAGTAGCTGGATTAGCCACTGCGCCACCATAAACTCCAGAGTGTAAATCGCGGTTCGGACCAACAACTTCAACTTCCATGTAAGCTAAACCACGTAAACCAGTTTCGATTGATGGGTATTCCATACTGATCATCGAAGTATCAGATATTAAAACTACATCGGCTTTTAAACGCTCAGCATTCGCTTTTACAAAAACGCCCAGATTTGCAGAACCTACCTCCTCTTCACCTTCAATCATGAATTTGACGTTACAAGCCAAAGTATTGGTTTGCATCATCAGTTCGAACGCTTTTACATGCATATAAAACTGTCCCTTATCATCGCAAGCACCGCGGGCATAAATTTTACCATCGCGTACTGTAGGCTCAAAAGGTGGTGTATGCCAAAGTTCTAATGGATCAGCCGGTTGAACATCGTAATGACCGTATATTAAAACAGTTGGTAGAGAAGCATCTATAATTTTTTCGCCATAAACAATAGGATATCCTGCAGTTGGGCAAATTTCTACCTGATCAGCGCCTGCATCTTTTAATTTCTGCGCAACATAATCAGCTGTTTTTAAAACATCGCCTTTGTATTTCGGATCAGCACTAACTGATGGAAAACGCAATAACTCAAACAACTCATCTAAAAAACGTTGTTTGTGCGTTTCTACATAATTTTTAATCTCTTGCATAACAAAATGAATTTGGACAAATATAGGCTTTACCAAATAAAAAGGCACTTAAGCGGTTAAATTATCCCCGTGTAGGTGCAAAAATTGCTTATAATCAGACGGTTAATGGATTTAATTTTTTTTTTTAAAGCTCAAAACCACTGTGTTATCTTTAAAACTTAAAACCGTCTTTTAACAGATACAAAAAAATGATTTAATGTTTGTAAAAAAGAATAGCACTGCATTATTTATATTTACTTTTTTGTAAATTGCGCAAATAACAGATATCCTTAAATCCTGTACGAAAGAATTTTAACAATGAAGTTTAGCGCAAAAGTATTTCAATCTCTGCTGCTGCTTCTTGTTGTCTGTATCCCATCGTTAGTTCAAGGGCAAAACCCCACTCGTGTAAGTTGCCCGGAAGCAGCCCAATATTATTCGAAAGACAGTATAAATATTGTAACCTTTGGAGCTAGCACGGTAGAAGGTGTAAATGGCCTTGGTTTTCAAACCATGCTCCAGAACAATTTTACAAATTGTTATACGAACAAGATAGTGGATATTACCAATCATGGTATTGGTGGCCAGACTACTTTTCAGGGTTTGCTCAGAATTGATAATGCAATAGCCAATAGAACAGGCTTTATTGTAATTGATATGGGCATTAATGATGCTGTTGCGATAGCGGCAGGCAAAGGAAGTATAGCCGAAACCGTTGCTAATATGCGGGTTTTGATTACAGCTAGCCTTAAGCAGAAATTAATCCCAATTTTGTGTACACTTCAGTTTGTTGATGATAGAACCATTAAAAGTTATGTTGCTGTAAATACCAATATAAGGAACCTTAATACGGCATACAGAAAATTAGCGATAGAGTATAAAATATATTTAGCGGATGTAAATGCGGCTATGAGACGCGATTTTTCACTTTATCAGGATGCATTTCATCCAAATGCACGCGGTTACAGATTGGTGAGCTACGTTATTTTCGACGCCATTAATAAAGCAATTTTTGATAAATTTTTGAAGTTTACTGTTACTCAGAATTACCCGAATCCTGCCGCCATGCAAACATTTATTGATATAGTTTTGCCAGAATCGGATAAGATTAATGTTCAGATTTACGATTTAATGGGCCGATTGGTTAAAACAGTAGTAAACGAATACCTTAATACGGGAAAACACACGTTAGAAATTAATACCGCTACTTTTGTTCCCGGCATTTATTTCTTCAAAATCTCTTCCGATTCCGGTCAATACAACGCTGCAAAAAAGTTTATTGTTGCGAGGTAACAAAAGATTTAAACATTAGTCTATTTATAGATTAATATGTTTTATACCTTTAACCATGACTACTGAGACACTTTTCACCAATGAAGTTATTGATCTCGATCTTCTTCCAAAATATGAAGACATTCAGTTAAGCCGACCACATCCCGATTATTGGAAAATCATCTGTATTAATCTGTTGATCTTTTTTGGCCTGCTGGGAATAACTATTGCTATACTTCTATTCTTTATCGATGAGGTAAAACCAAATGCAAAATGGATTATCCCTCTTTATTTTGTTTTATTAGCCATCTTCTCGTTACTCTTTCGCGCCAGTTTTAAGAAACGGGGTTATGCTATCCGCACGCATGATGTAATATACAAGAGTGGGATTATTGCCGAATCGACAACAATTGTTCCTTTAAACAGGATTCAACATATCGAATTAAATGAAGGGATTTTTTCCAGAATGTACAAATTAGGGTCGTTACAACTATTTACCGCGGGTGGCCAAACGGGGCATATCCATATTTCGGGCATTGCAATTGATGAGGCAAAGCGGATTAGAGACCTGCTTTTGAAAAAATTAGACTTGCTTGAAAACCCAACAACTGAATTGAATCCCAATGAATAACGATTTTAGCAAACCACAGCGTGAATCGGCCTTTGGTATCATCATAATGGGCGCTCATACCATGCTAAAAATTGGCAAGGCGAGTTTTTTCTTATTCATTATCGCGTTTGTAAAAATGTCGGGCACTTCTTTTACCTATCTCCTGTTAGGCATTTCTGCTATCATTGTATTCAGTTTTGTATTTGCTTATTTATGGTATTTAAAATTTACGTTCTTTCTGGATAAGGAAAAGCAGGAATTTGTGGTGAATAAGGGGATATTCAATCGGGATCAGGTAATTATTCAGCTCGATAAAATACAACAGGTAAACATTAACCAGAATATTTTGCAGAAAATTATCGGTGTTTATGGTTTAAAAATCGATACTGCTGGTGCTCATGGAGAAGAAGTGAGCATAAAGGCCATCAATGAAACTTCGGCCTATAACCTTAAAGAACATTTATTAAACGGAAAAGCAGTAATTGAAACACCATTAGAAATAGCGCACGAAAACGACAAGACAGAAGAAGCACCATTTTTAAAAATAAGTGCCTGGACTTTGTTTAAAGTTGGACTAACCTCTAATTACGGACAAAGTTTAGCTTTACTTGCTGCTTTTTTTTACACCGTTATTTATGAGGGAAGGCAGTTGCTTGATGCTTTTAAAATTAATAAAGATGAGATTCAAAGCGCGGTAACAGGTATGTTAACAATTGTTACGGTTTTTATCTTAATTGCGTGCCTTTTAATTGTACTGTTAATTATTAACCTGGTTAGAACCTTTTACAAGTATTTCGAACTCGAAATTAGTGAACATAAAAACACACTCTTACTCTCTTCAGGGCTGATTGCCAAGAAAAACACTTTGATTAGTCCAAACAAAGTCCAGATTACCAAATACAGCCAGAACTACTTTCAGAAAAAGATGAACATGCTGAACATGAGTTTAAAGCAGGCTCATTTTGGTCAAAGTAAAAAAGGGCATGAAATGCAGGGAAACACTTTAGAAATTCCGGGATGTAACCCTGGCGAACGGGATGAATTGTTAAAAATGATATTGGGCCAGACACCTTTAAAAGCAAAAACATTTATCCCTGACTGGCGGTTTTTGAATTTACCGATCTTCTTTAAACTGATTTTACCGGTTGTGGCATTTTTAATCATTGCGTTTAACATCCCTGAGGTTAAACCTTATATCGGTGCATCAATTGCTTATTTCATCATTGGCGTTTTGATGATTTATATCAGCTACCGCCGGCATCGGATTGCAGTAAGTCAAGATTTCATCATTAAAACCAGCGGAATTTGGGATATTTCGAACGAAATTGTAGTGCCAAATAAAATTCAGGCCATTACTACTTTTCAATACCCATGGCATAAAGGAGTTGATGTTGGCCATCTCACCTTACACACGGCTGCAGGTCAGATTCATTTTAAATATGGCAATTATACCGAAATTAAACAGCTGGTAAATTACTGGCTGTATCAGGTAGAGCATAAAAATGAGAATTGGATGTAAGCTTTTAAAGAGTTAGAAACAATTAATATGAATACCAGGGAACAGATCATTTTAAATGAAGATAGATTATTAACGGCCATACAAAATGGTGATATTGAGGAGCTGGATCTGCTTTTACATGAAGATTTACTTTTTAACCTGCCCAATGGAATAACCATAACAAAAGCTATGGATATGGAAACTTATACATCCGGAAATATGGTTGTAAATTCTATTTTACCGGCTGAACAGCAAATTAATCTGATTAACGATACTGCAGTTGTTAGTGTGAAAATTGAGCTAAAGGCAGTATATAATTCACAATCCATTGAAGGTATTTTCAGCTATTTAAGAATCTGGAAGTTGTTTGATCAGGAATCGAAAGTAATTGCGGGAAGTTGTGTGGCCATATAAAAATAACAGCTGCCAGGTTTAAATCCAAGGCAGCTGCTATAATTCAATTAATTCTGATATGCCGCAGCAAACTCAGCAGCAAAATCTTTAAGTTTAATGCTACCTAAAACAGGCCTGTTTTTATAATAATCTACAAAAAGTTTATTGCTTCTGATCGCATCGCCCATTTCTACATAGTTTTTAGCTATTTCTTCAGGTAAACCCGCTCCCACCATTCCGTTAAATGCATCTTCATCGCTAAATTCTATCCATGGCAACTCTGGTTTACCAATTGCAGTACCTAATACTTTTGCAACATCAGCAGGCGTATTTTCATCATCACTGGCTACATACTGTATAGTTTTGCCTGTAAAATTACTTTCCAATACTTCGGCAGCTACCTCTGCAATGTTGCGGGGATGCACCAAAACCAGTTTTGCATCAGCACCAAAATTAGACCCTAATATATTTGCATGTTTAACCATATCGATATTGGCTAAAAAGTTAATATAGAAATAACCAGCACGCAAATGTTTTACATCTACCCCATTTAATGTGGCAAAGATGTTTTCTACGTCATACAATCCGGCAATTGGCCCGGTTCCATCTGGCAGATCTGCACCTAAACTGCTTAAATTCACTACTTTTTTAACCCTCGACTCTTTTATGGCAACAGCATAATTTTCGCCAATACTTTTAATATATGCCCTAAATTTTGGCGCCGCAAAATTTGGTGGGACCATGGTGTAGATAGCATCAGCCCCGGAAAAGGCTTCTTTTAAAAATTCGGTGTCGCTTACACTTCCAATTAATGGTATTGCGCCAAGCGATTTAATTTCTTCGGCCCTATCGGGCTTGCTGCTAATAATTTTTACTTCGTGGCCTTTAGCTACTAATATTTCGGCAAGCGGCTTTGTAATATTACCTGTTGATCCTGTTAATGTTATTTTCATGATTTTTTGTTTTTAAATATTGAATACAAAGTTATATTTGTACTTACTTTTATACAAGTACTTACCCCAAAGTATGTAACCATGACAGCTGTTAAAGAAAGTTCGACCCGTAATTTTAATAAAGGCATAGCGCTAACCAGTTGCCCTGTTACTTTTGTAATGGAAAAAATTGGAGGTTATTGGAAACCGATTATTATTTTTCATTTAATGAGTGGACCAAAACGTTATAGCGAATTAAAACGTGCTATACCACAGATAACTGAAAAAATGCTTATACAACACTTAAAACAACTGCAAAATGATGACCTTGTTCATCGGGATGCACAAGCCGTTATTCCTCCAGTAGTTACGTACAGCCTCACGAAGTCGGGGCAGGAGCTGTTTCAGGTACTAGATTCGATGGTAGATTGGGCCGTTAAAAATGGCTCTGTTTAACTATTATATGTATTCATCTGGACAATTTGAATGACGAACGAATATATAGAAGGTTTTAAACCTTCGATAGTAGCACAAACTAAATGATATAAACCTTGGAGAAGCGGATACCCTAATATCATTAAGTTAAGGGATAAATAGCAAAAAGAAGTCACCCTGAGCGTAGTCGAAGGGCATTTATTTACGTTTTATCAACTTTCAAGAAGTCTTCGACTACGCTCAGACTGACAACCGCGGTGCTTAACTTAATGACATTGAGCATTACCCTGCAGCAAGGAGGCACGACGAATCAAATTGTAAAGCGAAAATGGAACCAATTTGATTACGCTCCGAAAATGAAAATTAGGCGATATAATTTTTTTATTGATTGGAAATGAAAGAATGGTTTTTCATTGGAGATTGCAGTCCTGCTGTTCGCTGTAGCCCTCATGCTTCGGGGCTGCCGCTGCCATCAGGTTTACGAACAGCGTAGGTGCGCAAGTAGCCTCAAAAATGAAATACGGTTTTGGCCACTTAGCCCTGGGTGAAGTGGTACCCTAATATCATTAAGTTAAGTGATAAATCGCAAAAAGAGGTCACCCTGAGGCATAATTTATTGTATAAAAATCAATATTAATAAGAAGTGAATTTAAAAGGTTAAATCTCCTCAGATTATCGTCATTGCGAGAAGGCTTTTTCAGCCGACGAGGCAATCTTTATGGCAAGGATCACTAGCGTGAAAGATTGCTTCGTCGTTCCTCCTCGCAATGACGACCTTTCTTTTGAATCTGTTATTGATAGCGTAGTCGAAGGGCTTTTGTTTGTGATTTATGAATCTTAAAAAATCCTCGATCGAATCATGTATTTGATATACAGAAGTCTACAGTACCATAATCCCCTTGATATTTCCTACTTGCTTATAAACAGCAATCACCTCATCAGCATTTTGCACATATTTTTTTACTGTAATGGAAACATATTTCCCGGTTTTTGAAGCATGCTCAATAAACTCATCATCAGGTAAAACGGTACGTAAGTCTTGTATTTTATGCCGCCCGCCAGTAATAATAAATTTAAAAATGTAAACACCTGGAAACTGCTCCACACTTTCAAGTTTCTCTTTTAAATTGGCATAAATATCTGTATTTGCCCCATCCGGAATATCAGAAAACTCAATATCCTTATTTATTTTTTTCTCTTCCATTACGATAGCATATCAAATTCTATACCCAAATAAATAGAATGCAATTCTGGCAGAAATACAAGATTACCATAGCCTGTGTGTCCCCAAAGACTATTTCTTTTGATCATAGAAGGTATTTAACATCAATAAAAGCAGGATAGATTCTGAACCAAGTTCAGAATGACGACCGGATATATAAAGCTGTGGGTTTTAATCCCTCAATAGTAGCACAAACCCAATCTACATAAACCTTGGCGAAGCGGATACCGGCCTTGTGGGCAATGCCTGCAGCAGTATGAGCAAAGCAAAGGGCTACAGAACCCTATGAAATACTAATGTAGCTTTTCTAAAAACCAAAGAAGCAGATCTACGATAGCCATATTAGCCCCGATAAAAACAAGGTGCACTTTACCATATAAGATAGATAAGGGGCATAAGCTATACCGAATAGTTGATTCTGAAACAAGCTCAGAATGACGAATGGCTAGGACGATCAGTTGGATTTTTAACTAATTACTAACAAATTTGGCAAAAAGCGATAGGAATTGTTATTTTTGAACCTCAAAAAAACAGGAGCCGATTTGGATTATTTAGCAGGATTAAACCCACAACAAAGAGCAGCAGTAGAGAACACAAAAGGACCAGTAATGATTGTTGCAGGTGCAGGTTCGGGCAAAACCAGGGTAATTACCTATCGTGTAGCCCACCTGATTCAAACCGGTACCGACCCATTTAACATTTTGGTTTTAACCTTTACCAACAAAGCGAGTAAAGATATGCGCGAGCGTATTGGCAAAGTGGTTGGTGCAGAGGCAAAAAATATTTGGATGGGTACTTTTCACTCTGTTTTTGCAAAAATTTTACGCGTAGAAGCCGAGAAAATAGGTTATCCGAGCAATTTTACCATTTACGATACGGATGATAGTAAAAGTGTAATTCGTGCGATTTTGAAAGAAATGCAGCTGGATGATAAATTATATGCAGCGAACTTTGTTTTCAATAGAATTTCATCAGCCAAAAATAATTTAATATCCTGGGGCGAATATCAGGCTAACGACCAGATACAGGCCGAAGATATTCAGAATAAACGCCCTCTGATTGGCCAGATTTACGAAACCTATGCTAAGCGCTGTTTTAGAGCTGGAGCAATGGATTTCGACGATTTGTTGTTCAAAACCAATATTTTATTAAAAGAACATCCTGATGTTTTAAATAAATATCAGCAGAAATTCAGGTACCTGATGGTAGATGAGTACCAGGATACCAACTTTTCGCAATATACTATTGTTAAAAAACTGGCTGCGGCTTATCAGAACATTTGTGTAGTGGGTGATGATGCACAGAGTATTTATGCTTTCCGGGGTGCAAACATCCAGAATATTTTAAATTTCGAACGCGATTATCCTGATTTAAAGGTTTATAAATTAGAGCAGAATTATCGCTCTACCCAAAATATTGTTGATGCTGCAAGCAGTATCATCGCCAACAACAAAAATCAGCTCGAAAAAAACGTGTTTTCTGAAAATGCTGAAGGAGATAGAATTAAGGTTTCTCGTGCTTTTACTGATAATGAAGAAGGCAAGCTGGTTGCCGAAGCCATTATCCAGGAGCGGAGTACAAAAGGATACGAGCACAAAGATTTCGCCATATTATACCGTACCAATGCACAAAGCAGGGCTATGGAGGAAGGCTTACGCAAGCTTAATATTCCTTATAGGATTTATGGCGGTCAGTCTTTCTATCAACGTAAAGAGATTAAAGATTTAATTGCTTATTTCCGCTTAACTTTTAATCCGAAGGATGAAGAGGCTATAAAACGTGTAATCAATTACCCTAAGCGTGGTATTGGAGATACTTCGATTGATAAAATTATTGTTGCGGCAGACCAGCATGAAAAAACCATGTGGGATGTAATTTCGAATGCACACGAATATGTAGACGGGCGATTAGCCAATCAATTGAACGATTTTGCCATGATGGTGCAAAGTTTTCAAGCAGAGGCAAAAAAGCTCGATGCCTATGATACGGCTTTGTTTATTGCCCAACATGCAGGCATTTTAAAGGAATTATATACCGATGATAGCGTTGAGGGACGTGCGAGATACGAAAATATTCAAGAATTATTAAACGGTATTAAGGAGTTTGCCGAGCGCGAAGACATTGAAGAAAAAGGCCTTGATATCTTTATGCAAGATGTTGCCCTTTTAACCAACGATGATAAAGATGGTGACAAGAATAAAGATACAGTTTCTTTAATGACGATCCACTCGGCCAAAGGTTTGGAGTTTAAAAACGTGTTTATTGTAGGATTGGAAGAAAATCTGTTTCCTTCGCAAATGTCGTTAACCAACCGGACCGATTTAGAAGAAGAGCGCCGTTTATTTTACGTGGCCATTACCCGTGCCGAAGTAAAATTAACACTTACCTATGCTACTTCGCGTTACCGCTGGGGAACCTTAACCAACTGCGAACCAAGCCGTTTCATCAACGAAATTAGTCCGAAGTTTTTAGAATTGGATGTTAAACCGGCTAAATCAACCAGCTTTGACGGCAATTTTGATGACGACCGTAAATCGTGGACTTCTCAGCCCCGCGATTTCATTAGCAAACCGAAACCAACCGCTGGTGCAACTACTTCTGCCCCACCTGTACGTCCGAAAACAACGTCGCTTTTGGCAAAAGCACACGTACCAACACCTGGCTTTACCCCTTCACAACCACACGAATTTCAGGGCGGTATGGAGGTTGAGCACGAAAAATTCGGTTTCGGAAAAATTATCAGCTTAGAAGGAACCTTACCAGATGTTAAGGCAACGGTGTTTTTCCAGGGCTTGGGCAACAAACAGTTACTGCTTAAGTTTGCGAAACTGATGATTGTAAAATAGTCCGGATTTTTAATCTGGTCACAGAAGATCAGAAACATATAAAATCAACAGCGATTCGTCATCCTGAACTTGTTTCAGGATCTTTTATAGATAAATTTAATAGATGCTGAATCGAGTTCAGCAGGACGATCACTTTTGAAATTTGCACCAACACTGTGCCTCTGCGCTATTCTCTCTGCGTTCTTTGCGGTTAAAAACACCATGGTTAAAAACTTGAAAAACCACAAAATTATCCTTATTATTGAAGTCGGTTCTCCCGATTACAAACCATGCAACTTACCAGGTTAGAAATTAAAGGTTTTAAGAGCTTTGGCGATAAAGTGACCATCAATTTTAATGAGGGTGTTACGGCTATTGTTGGTCCTAATGGTTGCGGAAAATCCAATGTAATCGATGCCATGCGCTGGGTTTTGGGCGAACAGAGTACCAAAGCTTTACGATCGGAAAAGATGGAGAACATCATTTTCAACGGAACAAAAAACCGTAAACAAGCGCAGCTTGCCGAGGTTTCATTAAGTTTTGATAACACCAGGAACATCCTTCCTACAGCCTATTCACAGGTTACCGTAACCCGTAAACTCTACAGAAATGGAGATAGTGAGTACCGCTTAAACGATGTTCAGTGTAGATTAAAAGACATTACCGACCTTTTTCTGGATACCGGAATCGGCTCTGATAGTTATTCGATTATAGAGCTTAAAATGGTGGATGAAATTATTACCAACAAAGAGCATAGCCGTCGTTCTTTGTTTGAAGAAGCATCGGGTATTTCGAAATATAAATTACGCAAAAAACAGACTTTCAGCAAGTTGAAAGACACTGAAGCCGATTTAGAACGCGTTGAAGATTTACTTTTCGAGATTGAAAAAAACCTTAAAACTTTAGAAAATCAGGCACGTAAAGCCGAACGTTATTATAAGTTAAAAGAGCAATACCGCGAACTAAGTGTTCAGTTGGCTACGCACCGTATTGCCTTTTTCCGTACCGACTTAAATGCTTTAGAAACTCAGGAGCAAAATCAGCAGGTAAACCGTACAGAACTCAGCAACAAAATAGATACCGGTGAAGCCGAACTACAAAAACTTAAATTAGGTAGTATCAATCAGGAAAAGAACCTTTCCATACAACAAAAGGCTACAAATGAGTTTGTTTCCAAAATCCGTGCTTACGAAAGTGAGAAAAAAGTTAAGAACGAGCAGATGCGTTTTTTACAGGAAAAAGAAGCGCGTTTATCTGGAGAACTCGAAAAAGATAAAAACCAGGTTAACCACATTAAATACAACATTAAACGTTTAAATGAAGAAGTTTTAACAGAAACCGAGGTTTTTAACCGACTGGAATCTGATTTAAAGCTGCTGAAATCGACGCTTGATACTTTGCGCGAGCAGCAGCAGACTGAGAAAAACAGGATTGATAACCTGATCAAATCGGTTAACGACCTGCAAAACCAAGTATACCAATCGCAAAAAGAAATTGATATCCTGAATATTCAGAAAGATGCGCTGGTACAGGAAACCAACCGGAATGTAGATGATACGGAAACCAAAACCTTAGAGTTAAAAGCTTTCGATCATGCGTTGGCCGAACTTGATATTCAGGTAAGGGAAAAGCAGGCCAACATTAAAAACCTAACGGAAGCTGAAGAACTTTTAAAAGAAAAACTGGCTACCTCCGAAATCAACCTGAGTTCGAACAAGGAGAAACTTACGGCCGAAAATCGTAAAAAAGACGCCAAACAGAACGAATACAACCTCACGAAATCCCTGGTAGACAGCCTGGAAGGTTTCCCTGAATCGATCCGCTTTTTGAAGAAAAACAACGCTTTTGCCAAAAGTGCCCTGCTCCTTTCTGATATTTTATTCTGTAATGAAGATTACCGCATTGCGATAGAAAATTACCTCGAACCGGTAATGAACCACTATGTTGTTGATCAGTATGCAGATGCCGTTCAGGCCATTAACCTCTTAACAGATGCCAGTCGTGGCAGGGCAAACTTTTTCATTTTAGAAAATGTTCCTGCTAAAAATCCGGTTATCGGTACTCATGAAGGGCTAGTTTCTGCTTTATCGGTAATAGAGGTCGACAAAAAATACCAGCACCTTTGCAACCTGCTTTTACAAAATGTGTACATCGCAGTAGCTGAGCAAGAGAATTTATTTAAAGCCACACCAACCGAAAGTCTAACCATTTTGGCTAAAAACGGAAAATATGCCCAAACCAAATTCACTTTGGCGGGTGGTTCAGTGGGTTTATTTGAGGGAAAAAGGATTGGTCGCGCCAAGAATTTAGAAAATCTGGCAAAAGAAATTAAAGCTTCAGAATTTTTGATTAATCAATATAATGCAGCAATAAAAGCCGAAACTGATCAAATATTTGAATTAAAAGAAGCTTCAAAAATCAATCAGATCAATACTTTGCAGCAAGAAATGAACCGTTTAAATAACGAACACATTTCTGTGCAAACCCGCCGCGACCAGTATCAGGAGTTTATTACCACCAGCGAAAACCGCAAAACGGATATCGCTCAGAAGATAGTATCGATAGAAAAAGCCTTATCTGAAAAATTACCGGCATTGGTTCAATTGCAAAAAGACCAGCAAGAAGCGCACGTTAATTTACAGGAACAACAACTTAATTATCAGGAAATTGCTGATCAGGTAAACGAAAGTGCGGGGAAATACAATCAGGACAACATCCGTTTTCACCAGCAACAGAATAAATTATCGGGCTTAGAAAAAGATTTAGATTACCGTTTTGTACAGGAAGAAGCTTTAAACAAACGCATCGCCCAAAACGATAAAGAATTACAGGAAGCACTGACCGAGATTACAGCAACTCTACAGCACACTGATCTTAACGACGATACCCTTTTAGAAATGTATCAACAACGTGAAGAGATGGAAAAAGGGCTTGCAGAGGCTGAGCAAGCATATATTTGCGTGTAAAGGAAGTATTAACGAGGTTGAAAACGAACTGACCAATATCCGTAAAAGCCGTGAAGAAACAGATTTCTTATTAACTGAAATCAAGGATAAAAAAAATGCTTTAAAAATCGATCTGAATGCATTAAAAGAACGTTTAGCTGTCGAATTCAATATTGACATTAACGATCTTTTAGAAACAGATACTGAAATTGAAGCTTTAGAAAGTGAATTTGATCTCCGCCAAAAGGTAGAGCGAATGAAACGTCAACTCGACGAATTTGGAGCCATCAACTCTATGGCAATGGAGGCTTTTAAAGAAATGGAAGAGCGTTACACTTTCATCCAGAATCAGAAAAAAGATCTTAATGCGGCAAAAACCGATCTTTTACAAACCATAAAAGAGATAGACGATACGGCTAAAGATAAATTTATGCAAGCCTTTACCCAGGCCCGCGAGCACTTTATCGTAGTTTTCCGTTCCTTATTTAATGAAGAAGATAGCTGCGACCTGATTTTATCAGACATCAATAATCCTTTGGAGGCTGATATTGATATTATTGCACGGCCGAAAGGGAAAAGGCCTTTATCGATCAATCAGTTATCCGGTGGGGAAAAAACCTTAACGGCTACTGCCCTATTATTTTCACTTTACCTGTTAAAACCTGCGCCATTCTGTATTTTCGACGAGGTTGATGCGCCTTTAGATGATACCAACATCGATAAATTCAATAATATTATCCGTAAATTCTCAGATCAATCGCAGTTTATTATCGTTTCGCATAACAAGCGTACTATCGCCAGTACCGATATTATTTACGGAGTAACCATGGTTGAACAAGGTGTTTCGAGAGTGGTAGCGGTCGATTTAAGGGAAGTGGCAGCGTAAGCTATTCCAGACCTATCAGGTTTTAGAAACCTGATAGGTCTCACAATGAACAATCTGATTAGCATTTTTCTAATTCGAAAATGAAAGATGTGATTACTTTTCAATTCCACTTTTTATTTCGATCGTCTTGCTGAATTTATTTCAGCATCTACCCTGCAATAATTGACCCTGAAATGAATTCAGGGTGACGCCTCTACATATTCCAATAATTAATATCTTTAGGAAAATTTAAACGACTAATCGTCCTTTCGAGCGGAGTGCAACGAAGTCGAGAAATCTATTCCGATAGATCTCTCTCCCGACTTAACGTCGGGACGATGCTCCAGTCGAGATGACGGTCCTAACTTATAACAAATAATCATGAAAATCCTATATATCCTTCCCTTAGCCATGATGCTAAGCTGCTGTTCATCAGTAAAAGACCAAAACAATACGACTTCGGACAAATTGGATACCCAATTGTTAAAAGACGTTGAGGTATTATCATCAGATGCTTATCAAGGTAGAAAAACCGGAACAAAAGGCGCGGAAATGGCCAAGGCTTACATTATAGAAAGATTTCAAAAATTAGGTTTAAAATCTTACCCACAGCATGTAAATTATGCGCAGGAGTTCACTTTTAACGGAAGAGGCGGTACAAAAATAAATGGCACCAACATCATCGGCTATATACCGGGTAAAGGAACAAATGTTATTGTGGTATCTGCACATTACGACCATTTAGGCGTAGTAAAAGACGATGTTTTTAACGGTGCTGATGATAATGCATCAGGAACAGCAGGATTATTAAAAATTGCTGCCTATTTTGCTAAGAACAAACCGAACAATACCATCATTTTCGCGTCTTTTGATGCAGAAGAAATGGGTTTACAAGGTGCAAAAGCATTTGTAGGCAATCCGCCAGTACCCATTAATACCATTGCCATTGATCTGAACATGGACATGATCAGCCACAGTGACAAAGGTGAATTATATGTGTGTGGAACTTTCAAATATCCAGATTTAAAGAAACATGTAGATACGACTAAAACTAACATTAAACTACTTTTTGGTCATGACGATCCAAAACAAGGTCATGATGATTGGACCAACCAGAGCGACCAGGGGGCTTTTAATGCTAAAAATATTCCATTTCTATATTTCGGTGTAGAAGATCATAAAGACTACCATAAGGCTACCGACGAATATTCGACCATTACGAAACCATTTTTCAGCAATGCGGCAAGTGCGGTATTAGATGTTGTAAAAAGTATCGACAAACAAACCGGCTTACAACAGCTGTTAAAAGATAAAATGATTATGATGGACAATCCAAAAAAATCAGAAAGATTTTAACAAACTGATTGATATAAATCTGAACCTGCCCTATTCGGCAGGTTTTTTTATGCATTATAGATTTTACAAATAAATTATCATACTGAATATCATACAGTTACAAATAAAACTATAAAAATAGTTTGCAAACTATTTTTATAGTCGTAACTTCATCTAACCAAACTATAAAAATAGTTGCTATGATAAAAGAGCTCACAAAAGCAGAAGAACAGATTATGCTCATCCTTTGGGAAATGGGCGAAGCACTGGTAAAAGACGTTATCGAGAAAATGAACGAACCCAAACCCGCCCTACAATACAGTTTCCACTGTAATCAGGGTTTTGGAGGCTAAAGGTTTTGTTGATCATAAAGCTATTGGCAATACGCATATCTACTTCCCCATTATAAAAGAAACTGATTATAAACGCTTTGCATTAGATAAGGTAATGAGCAACTATTTCGAAAACTCCTACGAGAGTCTGGTTTCGTTTCTGGTGAAAGAAAAAAGTATGAGTACTGAAGAACTCAATGAAATTATCCAATTGGCAGAG
Organism: Pedobacter sp. W3I1; assembly: GCF_030816015.1. NCBI lineage: Bacteria > Pseudomonadati > Bacteroidota > Sphingobacteriia > Sphingobacteriales > Sphingobacteriaceae > Pedobacter > Pedobacter sp. W3I1. The sequence goes on along the minus strand of NZ_JAUSXN010000001.1, from coordinate 2,455,742 downwards.
AAACTTAAAAAAGATAAGTGATGAGCTGGTTATATTATTTACTCGAAGCTAATCTATATCTTATCTTATTTTATGGATTTTATAGATTATTCCTCCATAGGGAAACCTTTTATGGATTAAACAGATATTATCTGATTTTCAGTTCAATACTCGCTTTCATACTTCCATTTTTTCAATTGGGATTTTTAAAAAAGGAGGTAGTAATGGACTATACCGGATTTATTCAGGTTCAAGAACAGGCACCGTTGTTCAATATAGAAAATATCTGTTTACTACTGTATTCCGTAGTCTCGTTATTTTTTATCTTAAAAATAGTTTGGGGACTGCGCTATATCAAAAGATTGATAAAAAATGCAACTCGAAGTAAAGAAAACGGCATTACATTAATTGAGGTCGAGAACTCAAAAATGGCTTTTTCATTCTTTAATTTAATGTTTATTGATCCTGCTATGAGTCAAAGAAACACCATCGTAAAGCATGAAATGGTCCACATTAAACAAATGCACAGCCTTGATATTCTTTTATTCGAGTTGATAAAAATTTCAAGCTGGTTCAATCCAATTACTTACTTCATTAAAGATGATATCAAACTCATCCATGAATATTTAGCCGATGAGGAAACGACACAAAAAGATATCGCTAAATATGAGTATGCACTATTTTTAATCCAAAATTCATATGGAAATCAAGAAGTTATCCTTACCAATCAATTTTTTAATTCATCAATACTAAAAAATAGAATAAGTATGTTAAACCAAAAAAAATCGGCAAAATGGGCCAGGCTCAAATTGTTATTTATCATTCCACTAGTTGGATTTATGCTGTTCTTGTCTACAACAGCATTTACAAAAGACTATAATACTATCCAATTAGGGCAAAAAAAGGAAAGTTTAACCATTGTTCTTCAGGACACTACTAAGAAAAAGTCTGATAAAAAGAGATTACCACCTCCACCACCAAAAGAACCATATACAGCCAAAGCCAAAAAAGTTACGGAAATAACGATAAATGAACCCATTATAAAAAAAGACGACAAAATAATACCACCACCTCCACCGGTAGAACCCAGCTCCTTAAAAACGAAAAAGCTTAGCGTACCAAAAGTAGACCAAGTTCGTTTTGCTCCTCCGAGAGTTAAAAAAGATGGTAAAAAGTTGTCTCCACCTGTTGTGAGACAAGATAAAAAGACATTGCCTCCACCACCGCCCCCGATTGAGCCAAAACCAGAAAAAAAAGGGAATGACAATGAGCCAAATACGATTAATCTTGTTCAAGCTACAGGCAATAAGGCAATTAAACGGGATCACACATTATCCTCAGATCAAAAAGATATTAAAGAGGTAGTTGTAAAGGGTTATCCTACTACTTCAAATGCAAAAAAGAAAGGTGATATAAACACAATCAGGATAGCACCTGTTAAAGAAATCACAATTACAGGTTATCCAAAAAAACAATAATTATTGCGGCACATAAACCACGTATTTAGTCTCAAAAAAATCTTCCTCAAAATAAGCTGAAAGCGGGTATAATTCTGCTTTCAGTTTTTCATGTTATATCATCTTTTCCCAAGGCCTTACTTCAATACCATTGCTACGGTTTTGGATAACCGATCCGGCATAACAAATAATGGTTTTTAATTTCTTCTTATCATCTGCTAGATCTTTAAAATATAACAAACCTTTTTGATAATCGGAATTCATTGTTGCCCCAGCTTTAATTTCTATTGCTGTAACTGCTGTGGCTGTATCAAGTAGTACGTCCAATTCATTTCCTGTTTTATCACGCCAATAATATAGATTATCCTGCAAACCATTGTTTAAGCGTTGTTTAAGCAGGTCTATAATCATCATATTTTCGAACAATGCACCAATACTGGGATGAAATGCAAGTTGCTCTACATTTTGCAGTCCCAACAAACTACAAGCAACGCCTGTATCGTAAAAATAAAGTTTTGGAGCTTTTATTATCCGTTTATTGTAGTTATTATAAAATGGTCTTAGCAAATAAATGATATAACTTGATTGCAAAATATATAACCATGCCTGTACCGTTTTGGCATCAATACCGCAATCATTACCAAGCGACTGTATATTTAAAATTTGTCCCGTTCTACCTGCGCATAAACGCAAAAATTTCATGAACAACGCCAAATCTGTAATGTTTTTCAATTGGCGAACATCTCTTTCTATGTAAGTATTGATATAATTGGGATACCAATCTACAGCATCGATATTTTTATATAAAGGCTCGGGGTAAGCCCCAGCAAATATATGGCTTTGATAATCTAATAATAATTTTGCCGTCTTTAATTCTTTTAAACTGCAGGGCAATAAATGTAAGTAAGCTACTCTACCAGCCAAAGTCTGGGATATACTTTCCTGCATTAAAAAATTATTACTTCCGCTTAAGATAAAAAAACCAGCCTTATTGTTTTCATCAACAATTTGTTGGATATAAGAAAACAGATGAGGTAATTTTTGCACTTCATCTAAAATGGCCCCATTTTTAAATTGCTTTAAAAAACCCTTTGGATCAGCTGTGGCAAATTCAGCTATATCGGAATTTTCAAGTGATACATATGATTTATGGGGAAAAGTTGTCCTGCATATAGTTGTTTTACCACTTTGCCGTGGATCAACAACAGCAACAACCCTAAATTTAGAAGCCAATTGTTTTAATTTATTTTTACCATATAAAAAATAAAATAGACAAATCCGGAATCAAATTCCAGATTAGGACAAAATAAATCTACAAAATACTAATAATCAAATAATTATAAAAAAATAATTTATATAAATATTGAACTACTGCGGTACGTAAACCACATATTTAGTCTCAAAAAAATCTTCCTCAAAATAAGCTGAAAGCGGATATAATTCTGCTTTCAGTTTTGATTCCTTAATCTCCTCGGCTAAATCGCCACCTTTTAGATACAAAATTCCATTTGGAATGGCATTTAATGAATCTTTTTTAAATTTTCCCTGTATCCATGGGTAAAATTCGCCTAAACGGGTCACTGCCCTTGAAACTACAAAATTAAATTTCTCTTTAACTTGCTCTGCTCTTAAATGGTCGGCCCTTAAATTTTCCAGACCTAATGCCGAAGCCACCTCTTTTACCACTTTAATCTTTTTCCCGATAGAATCGACAAGATAAAATGCTGTCTCAGGAAACAAGATCGCAAGGGGAATGCCTGGAAAACCACCACCTGTACCTACATCTAAAACCGATTCGCCGGCCTTAAAATTACATACTTTAGCTATGCCTAAAGAGTGTAATACATGGCGTTCATATAATTCTTCAATATCTTTTCTTGAAATTACATTGATCTGTGCATTCCAAAAGTTATATAAATCAAACAACTGCGAAAACTGGGCAATCTGTTTTTCACTTAAATCAGGAAAATATTTTAAAACGATATCGGGCTTTACATCAAGCATATTGTCATTACTAAGAGATTGTGAATTATTTCCAGTTTACTTTTTTCTTGCCAAATAAGGCTAAAAATCCATTCAGGGTTAAAAACAGAAACAAAAGTATATCTAAAATCGGGAACCACCAACGCAAATCGCTATAGTTTAAGCGTTTCAGCAATTTGGGATAAATAAAACACCTGATCATGATGCTTAATCCAAGGATTCCTAAGGCAACATATTGCGCCTCACGGCTAAAAAACATACACGCGGCAAAGAACGCATAAAACAAAAACTGAAAAACAATCTGAAGGCTCAAAATAAATTTATGCTTTGATTTATATAGTTTACCTGCCCCAAAATGACGTTTTTTCTGCCTCAGATAACCTCCCCAAGTATTATTGGGTTCGCTCCAAACATGGCTATCTCGATGTAAACGGATTTCGGTATTATATTTATTGGCATGTGCATTTACAAATAAATCATCATCTCCGGATGGGATATGCATATGCGCTGCAAATCCTTTACTTTTAAAAAATAAAGATTTTTTATAAGCCATGTTGCGTCCGACCCCCATATAAGGCATACCTTTTAATGCAAAAGACAAATAATTTACTGCCGTAAAAAAGGTTTCGAAACGAATCAGTGCATTTAATAAACTTCTTTTCTTTATATATGGAGAATAGCCCAATACGATTTCGGTATTTTCTTCAGCTGGCTGCTGCATATCCATTAACCAATGCTCAGAAGCTGGCGTACAATCTGCGTCGGTAAAAACCAGCCAATCGTACTTGGCAGCCTTTATTCCCATGGTTACCGCGAATTTCTTACCGGCTATAAATTTATCGTTATCTAAAATCTTAACTACTTTCAGGTTACGGTGTTTCTTTTCCAGTTGTTCCAAAAACTCTTCTGTACCATCCCAGGAGCGATCGTTAACCACTACTACTTCAAACTCCGGATAATCCTGGCTTAATAATGTAGGCAGATACTGCGCTAAATTTACAATTTCGTTTCGGGCACAAACAATTACACTTAGTGGTTTTTGCGCCGATAACGGGATCTCTTCGATACTTACATTAGCCAGTTTCAAATGAACAAAAAGTACATAGTAAAGCTGAACCAAAAAGCAAAAAGCCAATATCGAGAGCAGAATAATTTCAAGCAGGGTTAATATCACGATGGTAAAATAAACAGCCGCAAATTTCTCATTTTTAATCTGTAAATCACTTTTATGTGGATAAAAAATTAAACAAAAATATGCCCTCAATTTTTGCTATTTTTGGCAGATTTTCGACGAGAAAAAACACATATAAACCATCTACCATCAAAATAACATTAGTTTTAATAACTAATGTATTTTGAAGGTGGTAATCTCCATCTTACAATTGGAGAAAAATAAATAGAAACAGATGAAATTTAGTTTACAGGCTAACGATCCACTATCTAAAGCCAGAGCTGGAACAGTAACAACTGCTCATGGCGAAATACAAACCCCTATTTTTATGCCTGTGGGCACTGCCGGAACGGTAAAAGCCGTACATCAGCGAGAACTTAAAAACGATATTGATGCTAAAATCATTCTAGGTAATACTTATCATTTATATTTAAGACCAGGATTAGATATCCTTGAAAAAGCTGGTGGATTACATCAATTTATTGGCTGGGACCGCCCCATATTAACAGATAGCGGAGGCTACCAGGTGTACTCTTTAAGTAAAGTTCGTAAAATTAAAGAAGAAGGTGTTACCTTCCATTCACATATTGATGGATCAAAACACCTTTTCACTCCTGAATATGCAATGGATATCCAGCGCACTATTGGCGCCGATATTATCATGGCCTTTGATGAGTGCACGCCATATCCTTGCGACTATACTTATGCAGCGCAATCCATTAAAATGACGCACCGTTGGTTAGACCGCTGTTGTGCCCGTTTTGATAGCACAGAACCTAAATACGGTTTCGACCAAACTCTTTTCCCTATTGTTCAGGGCTCGGTATACAAAGATTTGCGTATAAAATCAGCAGAGTTTATCGCCAGTATGAACCGTGAGGGCAATGCCATTGGTGGTTTATCGGTTGGTGAGCCTGCAGAAGAGATGTATGCTATGACAGAAGTGGTATGCAATATATTACCAGAAGAAAAACCACGTTATCTAATGGGTGTCGGTACTCCGATCAATATTCTGGAGAATATTGCGCTGGGCATCGACATGTTCGATTGTGTAATGCCAACCAGAAATGCCAGAAACGGCATGCTTTTTACGAGAAATGGGATTATAAATATCAGAAACAAGAAATGGGAAAACGATTTTTCTCCATTAGATGCGGAGAGCGATCTTCATGCTGATTTAGTCACCAGTAAAGCATATTTAAGACATTTGGTACATAGCAAGGAGATGCTTGGCGCTCAAATTGCTACCTTACATAATCTACACTTCTATCTTTGGCTTGTAAAACAGGCCAGAGAGAAGATCATTGCTGGTGAATTTTACGAGTGGAAAAACAAAATGGTTAAAGTATTAGGCAATAAGCTATAAAATGAGTCTGCTAAAAGGAAAGATAAAAATCATCGATCAATACATTATCGGGAAATACCTGGGTACATTTATTTATACCCTGGCCATTTTTGTAATCATTATTGTAGTATTCGACTTATCGGAAAAGATGGATGATTTTATGAAAAGCGGCCTTAGTTTTTGGGGAATACTTTCCAAATATTACGCCGGCTCTATTCCTTTTTATGTAAATATGCTTTCACCGCTGATCAATTTTATTGCGGTAATTTTCTTTACCGCTAAAATGGCCGATCAAACTGAAATTGTGCCAATTTTAAGTGGTGGCGTGAGTTTTAACCGCTTTTTGTTTCCTTACCTGGTATCCGCTACCGTTATTTTCTCGGCAAACCTGCTTTCAAATCTATACATCCTCCCTTATACCAACACCCTAAAAAACAGCTTCGAGAATACTTATGTAAAGCGTAATGATCCTTCCACTAAATCAAACATCCACATGAAACTGGATGATAAAACCTATATCTACATCGATAATTTCGACAACAAAACGAACTCAGGATATCGGTTTTCTTTAGATAATTTTAGCGGGGATGTACTCACGAAAAAGATCGTTGCGGAAAATATAAAATGGGATTCGCTTAAACGCAAATGGCAGCTGAACAACTACTCCATCCGAAAGATTGACGGCTTGAAAGAGACCATGATTTACGGTAACGGGAAGCAAAAAGATACCATTCTGGATATGCGCCCTGATGATTTTTCAGCATATGATAATGTGGTACAAAATTTAACCACTAAGGAACTTTCTGATAAGATCAGGAAAGAAAAAATACGAGGAACAGGGGTAATGAACGATCTTCAGTTCGAAAAATATAAACGTTACCTGCACCCGCTTTCTGCTTTCGTATTAACACTGATTGGCGTGGCGCTATCGTCGCGTAAAGTACGCGGAGGTGTCGGTGTATCGTTAGGTATCGGAATCTTCATTAGCTTCGCTTATATTGTGTTTAATCAGTTCACTCAGATGTTTTCTACTAAAGGTGGATTACCTCCTTTTGCGGCTGTTATTATGCCTACATTATTCTTTGGCTTATTAGGTTTTTACCTATTAAGAAAAGCACCAAAATAGCGATGGAAGCCACCAAAAAGAATTTACTGATCCTTCATCTTACGGTGTTTGTTTGGGGCTTTACGGGCGTGCTCGGCAAATTAATTTCTATCGATGCTGTACCCATGGTATGGTATCGCGTTTTAATTGCATCCACTACACTTTTCGCCTGGTTTTTAATCACTAAAAAGAACATTAAGATTACTAAAAAACAGTTCATCCAATTCTTTTTAACGGGAGGAATTGTAGCCATTCACTGGATATTTTTCTTTCATGCCATTAAAGTTTCTACTGTTTCGGTAACCTTGGTTTGCCTCTCTTCATTTACCTTATTTACCGCAATTTTAGAACCGCTGATCAAAAAACAGCCGATACAAATGGGTGATATTTTAATCGGTTTACTCATCATATTGGGCATATACATGATCTTTAAATTTGAAGGCCAATATACCCTGGGGATTATTTTTGGTTTATTGGCAGCGGTGGCCTCGAGCCTTTTTTCAACTATAAATTCTACCTTGGTTCAAAAAAGCGAGCCATCTATCATTAGTTTTTACGAATTGGTAGGCGCGTTCTTCTGGATCACTTTATATCGTTTATATGATGGAACGCTGCTAAACACAGCATTTAACTTAAACACTAAAAACTGGTTCTATCTTATCCTTCTTGGCACACTTTGCACATCCGTTGCCTACGTTGCTGGTGTTGCGGTAATGAGAACTTTATCAGCTTTTAGAGTAGCCTTAATTACCAATCTGGAACCTGTGTACGGAATAGTATTGGCCTTCATTTTCTTTCAAAATAAAGAACAGATGACAGGCGGATTTTATATTGGCGCAACCATTATTCTGACCTCTATTTTTCTCTATCCGATCTACAAAAAGAGAAAGAACAAGCTGTAGAACGCAAGTCTATACATCTCATTTTTTTGAATAAATAAATAACATTTATATCGATTAAATCGCATCGCGTGAAGCGTAGCGAAATAGAAATCCTTCGACTAGAATAGTCGTCATCTCGACTGTAGCGCAGCGAAATGGAGAGATCTATTTAGACAGATTTCTCGACTTCGTTGCACTCTGCTCGAAATGACGATAACCCTAAGGAATTTTTATTTATAGACTAATTGCTGCATATAAATTACCTGGAAATAGATTCATTTTGATAGTTTTCCCAACTTCGTTACACCCCATTCAAAATGACGATATCATGCAATATCTAATACCACTTTACTTTATTCCCTATATGCTCAAGTCTCCACATCACAACCACATAAGCGAAGCTAAAAACATAAATACAAGAAAAATAAATTGGACATTTTTTATTAATCCACCATTGTAGATTGGAATTTTTTGTTAATAAAATAGAGGCAATTAACAGAAACCGGAGGTATCTCCTAAAGCTAAATAAGCACCCTCATACAAACGATTATGCAGCATTTTACTTATACATAAAAAATCGAAATAAAACCACGTGCTAACGCGTGTAAGACAGCAGAGTTTAAAATCCAGAAACAATATCAAAACCAACAGATGAGCACAATAAAACCTCAGCAATACCGTCCAATAATAGACTAGCAAAAACAACAAATAATCAAACAAAAATCACATTGAAAAAACACCTGTTTAAGATTAAAAACATCACAGAAAAAAAGTTGTAAAAAGAGCTAGAAATACCTAAAAAAGTAGAATAAAATATAACACAAAAAGTATTTAAAAAGCATAATTAATTATGATTGAAATCCCAATAAAACTGCTTCAAAAATCATCAGCTATACCAATATAAAATCGAGTTAAAAACCAGCCAAAATCCAATTTCATTCCCAACAATAAGGCATCAACATCATTGAATCCCGCCAAACTAAAAACCGCTAGTTAAAGCAAATACTCGAATGTGAGGTCTTCAATCAGCTTATCAGCATCATATAAAACTACCCATTTTCGACTGAAAAACTGAGCTCTTAAAAACATAATAATTAGAAAAACATATAGAGAAACAGACCTCATTATGTACTCAAGTTTAGCATAAATAGCTTAAAAATCGCCAAAATTTTACCAATTTGCCAACCTAAAAAACCAATAACAAAACCAATCAAAAAGCGTCCCTAAACGATAAAGGGAGCAGTTTTTAACTTAAAAATAATTTTTTTTAAAAAAAGATATCAAAAACCCATTCACCCGAGAATATCGCAAGGAAATCGCATTATCAAGTCAAAAAATTGGAGTTTTAAGGCATAAAAACATAAAAAAAATATACAAATCGGGATACCTGAAGTAAAATTTAGACAAGAATTTCAGTGTTAAAACCCTGGTTCAAGCCATAATAAACTGAGTTTTTAAATGCTAAACTACAACATCCGGAACCACCTGAATTTGGAAATCGCAAGTTGTGAGAGTTAAATTCAGGCCTAATGGCGAAAAAATCAATCTGGATTATGCGATAAAAAACAAAGACATTTTGTCACAATAATCTAATTTTAAATATTAATAGTGATTTTAAATAATCAATTTACATCATACATTTTGTTTCAAAGCACCACAGACAGAACGCAATTTACAAGCAAATTTTCGCATGCTGAAAGCCAATTTTAAAGCCGATAATCTAGTCGAAATCCTAGCAATTCTTTCGCCATTTAAAACCAAAAAGCATCGATGAGAATTACAAAATCCAGCTGCATTTTAGGCTATTCCCTGATCCCAATCGAATTTTGAAAAACCATACAAAAATTTAAAAAGGCAATAAAATTTTCCAAGAAAATCGATTAATAAGTGTAAATTAAATCAATAAAGTTGATGCAATTAAAAATATTGATTGAAGCCTAAATCGGCAATAAAATTCAGTAAAAAATAGAGTCAAAATCAATAAATTAAGGATTTACGTAAAATTCATTAATGTTTAAAAATCAATGTCTTAATTAATTTTATATAAATTAAATATTTACAAAAATCAACACTTGCAAATTTTAAAAAACTAAGTATTTTAGCAAAGAATTTAGATGAATTTGAACATACCAAACAAAAAACTAATTATCAAGTACTTAAGCATAGCTACTTTAAGCTTCACATCACTATCGGTTTTTGGGCAGATTTTCAGCACTGCACAAAACCCACTTAGTGTAAAATGGAACTATATTTATTCAGGTGGCTTCAAAATCATCTATCCGCAAGAACTGGAGAAAGAGGCACAAAGAATGGTCAATACCCTACCCTTCATCTACCCCAAAATAGGACTGGGTTTAAGGCAGCAAAAAACCGCTATTCCACTCTTGCTTCAGAACCGCGGAACCGTGGCAAATGGCTTTGTTCAACTCGCACCCAAGAAGTCTGAGTTTTATGCAACACCCCCTCAATTTTTCGACAGTCAGGATTGGTTAAACAACCTCGCCGTACATGAGCTTAGACACATTGCACAGTTTGACAAATTGACAGGAACGCAAGCACACCCCTTTCCTGAACTGGTTTATTTCGCCTACTTTGGTGCGGGTATTCCCATCTGGTTTTTCGAAGGTGATGCGGTGGTTAACGAAACCGCTTTGACTAATTCAGGCAGAGGCCGGCAGCCCAATTGGATCATGCCTTACCGGACTTCAATTTTAGAGGGCAAAAAAATCTCTTACAGTAAAGCCTATTTCGGCTCGAACAAAGACGTTACTCCAGGCTACTATCAAACCGGATATTTGATGGTATCGGATATGAAAGAAAAATATGGGCAGTTCATTTCCGACAGCCTACTTAGCGATATTAGAATAAGGCCAGTAAGACTGTATCCCTTTTCGCAGAGCTTAAAAAAATTCACCAAGCAAAATACCAGACAATACTTTCTTTCCACTCAAAACAAGCTGACTGAAAAATGGAAAATACAGCAAGAAAAATCTGTTACAGAAAGTTATGAAAGTTTAAATAAAAAAGCTGATTTGGCAACCGATTATTTCCTTCCGGTTCGGCTAAATAAAAATCAGGTTTTAGCGCTAAAAGAAAGCAAGACAGATGCACGATATTTTGTTGTTATTAATGAAGATAAATCAGAACAAAAATTATTCGGAATTGGTTACCAGGAACAGCCTTGGTTTAGCTTAAAAAACGACCTTTTAGTTTGGGATGAAATACGCTATGATCCGCGCTACAAACAACGGAGCTACAGCGTAATCTGTTCATATAATTTGAAGACCAAAAAATTCAACAAATTAAGCAGCAAAAGCAGGCTCTTCTCTCCCAGCCTTTCAAACGACGGGAAGAAAATCATCGCTTCAAAAGTGGAGCTAAACAATCAGTTCAATCTGGTTGAAATGGATGCAAGCTCCGGAAAAATTTTAAAGACCTATCCTAATCTTGAAAACGAAATCCTGCAGACGCCTTCCTTTGATCAATCGGGAAATAAAGTTGCCTACATTGGTGTAAGTGAGAAAGGGAAAAGTTTATGGCTGATTGATGGAGAAAAAAAAACACAACTGATTTCGAAAAGCAGACAACAGTTAAGCCGGCCGATCTTTATTAACGACAAAATTGTTTTCAATGCACACTTCAATGGCATAGATAATATTTACAGCATCGACCCAAATTCAAAAAAAATAAATGCACTCAGTGCGTCTAAATATGGGGCCTTTAACCCTAGCGAAACCGCCGATGGAAAAATCATTTTTAACAACTATAAAATCAATGGCTACGAAATTGCGGAGACCGTATTGACCGAAAAACCAGTTGGCGAAAACAACTTCGTAGATTTTTCTGCAGCAGCAGAAAAGCAGGAAAACGTTGGGAATGTTTTCAACAACATTCCTGACAGCACTTACCAAACTAATCGCTATCATCAGGCCTTAAATCTTTTCAGTTTCCACAGCATTATTCCCGTTATCGACAACGAATATGTTTTCGGTCTGGAGCTACAATCAAACAATCTGCTCAACACGATGGACTTTTATACGGGTGCAAAATATCATCGCGATTTAAAACGTTTTGAGTACACAGCAGATATTAGCTATAAGGCACTTTATCCCGTATTTAGTGTGCTATATCGCAACCGCCCGAAAAGAACGTTCTACAAAGCTAAAAACGCGATACAACAGGGCGACTGGAGAGAGAACTATATCAAGCTTAATGCATCGGTCCCTCTATCATTTAACATGCGCAATGAGAACTATGCTTTCACCTTAAATGCGGCAACCAGTTTTACGCAAAGGTACATGCCAGAAAACATGCCAACCGGTTTTATACGCGAGCTTAAATTTCCGATGGAATACAATTTCACCTTCAACCACAGCGTACGCACTACCGAAAGGGATATTGCTCCAAAATGGGCACAAGTGTTTAGGGCAACTTATAACCACCAACCCTTCGATAAAAACTTAAAAGGAGAAATCTTAGCACTCGAAAGTTTCCTTTACTTTCCTGGCTTTGCAAAAAACCATTCCTTTTTAGCGAGCTTCAATTACCAGAAAGCAAGTGGTGTAAACCAATACGCCACTGAGATTGCAACCGTTTACGGCTACAACAATATTTTAGCGAAAAGTATACTGCAAAACAGTCTGCTTTTTAACTATCGTTTTCCCTTTGCTTTTCCCGATTGGGAGTTGGGTCCACTGGCTTACGTGAGAAATTTCAGGGCAGGTTTATTTTGCCATTACGAGAACATTGGCAAGGGCACAACCTTTAACGATCCGAAAACTTATGGCGTAGAATTAAATACCAGTGTAAACCTTTTGCGCTATCAACCTGTTGTAGATTTAGGAGCGAGATTGGTTTTTGTTAATCAGATTTACAATCAAAATCCGATATTAGAGTTTTCATTTAATTATAGCTTTTAAAACCATGAGCGCAAAAACAATCTCCATCATTATCCTGACTGCATTACTTACCATATTTTTAATGGTGAATACCGAACCTGTTGATTTCGATTTCCTGGTTACCACACTTCCAGTATCTAAACTTCTGGTTATCGGTATTTGCATCATCATCGGTTTTATCATCGGCTTTGTTGTGGGCCGTCCGCGGAAAACAGTAAGCAGTTATGACGACGAGATCGAAAGAAATCAACCGGTTTCTAATAAAAAAGAATTGAGCGATGAAGACAGAGATTATATCAGCTAAGCGTTAGGATTAGTAGGGTTCTACGACCTGATACTCAACAGCAAAATAGTCATCTCGACTGGAACGCAGTGAAATGGAGAGATCTGCTTCGATAGATCTCTCGGCTTTGTTGCACTTCGCTCGAGATGACGGCTACTTGGGAGTGATCTTCTTAAACTTTCTGTCAATCACATTGGTTTTTATGCAATAGATTATTTATCGAAATGACGGGTATTTTTTTTCGTAGTTAAAGTGCCGACATTACCTCGCCATACAACAATCCACTCCCCCCACCATAGTGCTGGATAATTTTCAGGCCAGGCCTTAAGGCGAGAAGTTTATTTTTCAGTTCAGCTTCTGATTCCTGATCAATTCCATTTCCAAGTAAAACCAAGTCAATGTGCTGTTCTTTGCATATGGAAATGGCCTCTTCATTTTTGCAAACACACAAACCTTTCCATTCAGGCCTTGCATTTAACAAGCGGTTCATTACTGCAGTAATTCCTGTATCCCGACCAATATAAAGTATAGTAGTTTGCATAGTGTTAAGTTTAAAAATATATTAAAAAATAAATCGCCATTCCGACTGATACACCGATTTTTCATCAGTAGCAAAGTGGAGAAATACTTGGTCTCTACTCCAAGATTTCTCCTCTAAAGGAGTTCGTTAGAACACTTCTGTCGAAATGACGATACTTCTAAATTAATTCATTTCCATTGGAACATCCATCAACAAAACCTCTGCATCTGCAGTATTGGCTTTAAAACTGATGCTATCGGTATCCCATACACCTAATCCATCTCTTTTACTTAGAACCTGGCCGTTTATAGTTACCTCTCCACTGATTACGAAAGCATAAACACCGTTTCCAGCTTTTTTGATTTTGTATTCGGCTTCAAAACCTTCATCAAATTGACCAAACGAAAACCAGGCGTCCTGATGAATCCAAACTCCGGCGTCATCCGCATTTGGCGATAAAATCTGCTGGAAGTTATTGTGCCTCGCTGCAGCATCTAAAGTTTGCTGATCGTAACGTGGTGTAACGTTTTTCTTGTTTGGAAACAACCAGATCTGCAATAAATTCAATTGCTCATCTGCATTTGCGTTAAACTCGCTATGGCTAACACCTGTTCCGGCACTCATTACCTGAATTTCTCCATTTTTAATTACAGCCGAATTACCCATACTATCTTTATGCGCAATTGCACCAGCCAATGGAATGGTAATAATTTCCATATTATCGTGTGGGTGAGAGCCAAAGCCCATCCCACCATCAATCAAGTCATCATTTAAAACTCTTAAAACTCCGAAGTGCATCCTTTCAGGATTGTAATAGTTTGCAAAACTGAACGAGTGGTGTGCATTTAACCAGCCATGATTAGCATGACCGCGGGTGTTTTCTTTGTGCAAAATAAACTGTGACATAAATTTCCTTTCTTATTTATGATACAAATTTACAGCAGCGATGTTTACCAGGCATTGATGTAGGGTAAGAAAGTAGTCGGGAGTCCAGAGTCCTAAGTCTTGAGTCAATCACCGATTGTGCCTTGCCATTACGGCATCGCTGTTAAGTTCTCTCAATGCATCTAAAGCTACCCAGTTTGCTTTTTTATTGTTTTGGGCAAGGATATTATTTGAGGTTTTAATGGCATGCTCATGTAGGAAGGCATTTCGTTTGCCGATCTGCCTCAGTGCCCAGTTGATTGCCTTTTTAACAAAGTTCCGGTTATCGTAAGCCTCCCTTTCAATAATTGGCAGAAAACTTAAAAAAGTTTCGTCCGGTTCTTTTTTAAGGTGTACAGCTGCCTCGGCCATCAACACAAAACCAGTACGTTTCACAAATTCTGCTTCGGCCTGAGCAAACTCAAAAACCTTCAGCTTAAAATAAGGCGTTTTAACGAAAAGATTTCCACAAGCCTGATCACATATATCCCAGGAGCTAAAATCTTTCGCCCAGGCATTTATTTGCGCTTCACCTACTTCTTTATAATCACCAATAAAGGTTGCTAAAAGCCGGGCTTCATGAAATCCGGTTTCCCAAAGTAGTACAGACAGCTCTTGGTTTTTACCAATCTGTTTGGCCAGCTTTCTGATATTCGGTACACGGATGCCAAAAGCTTTGGAAATATCAATCCCAAAATGAGCCATCTTTTTTAAATACTCAGGCTCACTGATGGATTTTAATTCGGAAAGGACAAAATCTAGATCATTCATCATACGAATTTAGTTTTTTCATTGAGACTTTGAAGTTTAAAGACTTCAGAAGTTTCAGTGGCCTACGCACAGCACAAACTTCATAAGTCTAGAGCAAACAATTGTGAATTCCATACCAGATGCCCAGCACTAAACATAACCAATCCTTAACACGATTTCGGTTTTAAGTTTACATCGATCTTTTAAACTTGTTTAAATTTAACCATAACGATCAAACTTATAAATCCATGCAAAAAAACATCATCTGGATGCTATTAGCGTCTTGCCTTTTCGCATTTTCCTGCAAAAAGAACAAATTACCTGAAGAGGAGGCTAGCACAACAAACCAAAAGAAAAATATGCTAATGGCTAACACTGCAGTAGCCAGTGCTGCCGCAAGCGTAAATGCCTATTCAAACACATCGGCCTACATCAACACTGGTTTTTCATTTTTAAATCCAACACAAATTGATAAAAACCGCCAGGCTATTGGCGGCAGTGCTTACACCGAGGTATATGGCTTTAATGTCCCTGAAGAAAACAGGGCAAGAGGTATTAGATGGAATGAAGATGATGAAACTACATCCATATGGCGCCCCCAGGGAATAGCTGGTTTCTCCAGAAATGGTGTACGCTATTTATTGGTAAGCTGGTACGCCAAAGATGCTGCCGAGAGCAAAGGATCGAGAATAACCCTTATCGACATCAGCCCAAGTTCGAGTACTTATTTAACGTACAGGCACATTTTACTGGTACAGCCCACACTTCCAACCGGCACACTTGATTATACGCAATATGGTACTTATGCGCCCTTAAATGTACATGCGGGTGGTGTAGCTTACTTTAATGGTAAAGTTTATTTAAGCAGTACAAGTTTAGGATTAAGGGTATTTGATTTAGACAAAATTATTGAAGTAGCTACAGGAACAGGCACTGATGATAAGTGTGGCAAAGATGCCAGTGGAAATCTTTACGCTTTTAATTACAGATACATCCTTCCACAAATAGGTTATTATAAAATTAACGATGCAAGTCCTTTTTCAACCGTACAGGTAAATTACGAAAATAATCAATTATGGACAGGACAATATTATGCCGGAAGTGCAGATGCATCTATTGTTCCAAAAATATTCGGATTCCCGATAAACTCATTAGGAGAATTGCAGAATTCGGGCATACAAACAGTGATTCCAAAAAACAGTCTGTTTACTTCGGATCATGCGCATGGCATACAAGGCGTTTTTAGGAAAGGGAACAGGACCTGGCTTTCTTGCACGGGATCGCCTAGCGAATCGTACGGATCGACCGCCCGTTTAGCAAGATATACAGATGGTGATACCAATACCGTTCGTTACAGATGGCCATACGGCGCTGAATCGTTATATCTTGAAGCACAATATGGATATTTATGGAGCTTAACTGAATTTGAACCGAATGCCGGAGCTCAAAATGGCAGTCAGGTTAACCGCTGTATTTTTGCTGTAGATTTTTCAAAGTACGAATAGTTACAGCCTAAGTTCGATTATTAGTTTTTGCTTTTTGGTGTTTTAACTATTTTTTTTTCTAAAACGATCGTCACCCTGAATTTATTTCAGGGTCTTTCTAACCCGAACAAGAGGCTGTATCATATTTATAAATTCTATCCGAATTGTCACGTTGAGCTTGTCGAAACGCTTTTAGCAAGTCCTTCGACAGGCTCAGGATGACAATTATTTATGATACAGCCTATTTCTATTTATGCCTTTATTAAGCTAAAGCCTGCTCAATATCAGCTAAAATATCGTTGATGTGTTCTAAACCGATTGATAAACGGATTGAACCTTGTTCAATACCCACTTCGTTGCGTTGCTCTTCAGTAAGTTTACTGTGCGTACTGGTAGCAGGGTGTGTTGCAATTGAACGGGTATCGGCAAGATTTGCAGAGATCGAGAACATTTGCAGGCCATCCATGAATTTACGCGCAGCATCAATTCCACCTTCAACCACTATGGTTACAATGCCACCACCCTGTTTCATTTGCTTTTTGGCAATGTCATATTGAGGGTGCGATGGTAAAAACGGATATTTGACCAGTTTAATTTTCGGGTGTTTTTCTAAGTATTCAGCAACTTTTAAAGCATTTTCGCAATGGCGGTCCATACGGATGGCCAAAGTTTCCAAACTTTTTGATAAAATCCACGCGTTAAAAGGCGATAACGCTGGTCCGCTGTGACGGGCAAAACCAATCACATCAGCAATTAACTCTTTAGTACCCAAGATAACCCCACCTAACACACGGCCTTGACCATCGATATATTTCGTAGCTGAGTGGATTGAAATGTGTGCACCAAATTCAATCGGCCGCTGTAAGTATGGTGTAGCAAAACAGTTATCAACGACTAATAATACCTTGTGTTTTTTAGCCAGATCGCCCAAAAATTCAAGGTCGATAATATCGATACCAGGATTAGATGGGGTTTCTACAAAAATCATTTTGGTATTCGGCTTAATTAAGGCTTCCCAATCCTGTGGTTTATCTAAATCAGCATAATCGAAAGTTACCCCCCAGTTAGAAAAAACATTGGTTAATAATTGATGTGTAGAACCAAAAACCGATCTGCTCGAAACCAAGTGGTTGCCATTTTTTAAAAATGCACCAAATGTGGTAAAAATCGCCGCCATACCTGTGGCAGTGGCAAAACCATCTTCGGCACCTTCTAACAGGCACATTTTCTCTATGAACTCTGATGTATTTGGATTTGAATAACGGCTATATACATTTCCTTCCTTTTCATTAGCAAACAAAGCACGCATTTCTTCCGCATCTTCAAACTTATAACTTGAGGTGAGGTAAATTGGCGATGAATGCTCCTTGTGTAAACTGCGTTCGGTTTGAGTGCGTATAGCTATGGTTTCAAAATTTTCGGATTTCATTTTTAAGTATCAAGATTTGAGTATCAAGGGATGGGTATCAAGATTTGAGTATCAAGTATCAAGATGTGTGCGAGAATAAAGCCGTCATCATAAATTTTAAGATTTGCTTCTCGATACTTGCTACTTGTTACTTTATACTTCTCTACTTTATCCTCCCTGCCATTGTTATTTGTTTATTTTATAAGTAAAATTAATTGTTGCAGAGCGCCCTAAGATATTCGATACTGAGCAATACTTATCGAAGGTCATTTGTAGTGCACGCTCAACTTTTTGAACGCTTAAATCGCCGAATAAATCGAAGTGAATATCAATTACATCAAAAATCGGCGGCATTTCTTCCTCTTTTCTAGTGGCATTTATCGCGATTTTAACATCCTCAAGGGGTTCCTTCTGCTTGGTTAATACATTTACCATATCAATCCCACTGCAGCCGCCTAATCCAATAAGCAACATCTCCATAGGCCTGAAACCTTTTCCTTCGCCACCAATGGCAGCTTTTGCATCCAGCTCTACAGTAAAACCGCTCTCGTTTTCTGCTTCAAAATTAAATTTACCGCTCTTGCGGATCAGATTTATGTTCATATTAATAGTATCGAGTATTGGGTATCAGGTATCAAGCCACCTAAGCCTTCTACCTTCCAACCTTCTACCTTAATTTAAATTTATTATTTAATACCCTAATATTTTGCTCTTCGAACGCTATGCGCCCCAGCTTAAATGCCATAAAATACTAAGTTATTTTTTTCCAGTTCTGGCAACTTAACCGGATGGTTAAAAAGTGCAAAAACCGACGAACCGCTACCACTCATTAAAGCGAATGTTGCGCCTGCATCGTATAAACTGGTTTTTATTTGACGAATTTGGGGATACTTTGCGAATACCGATGGTTCGAAATCGTTGATAACCTTATTTTTCCATGTTGTTGGATGCAAATGTATAATTTCTTTTAACGATTGCAAAGGTTTTTGCGGTTTTACATGTGCATAAGCATCGGCCGTACTTACATGTACAGGCGGTTTTACCAAAACTTTAAACCAGGCTGACAAATCTATTTCACACTTTTCAAATTCATCACCTTTATTAAATGCATAGACAGGTTTGCTCTCGATAAAAAAAGCACAGTCTGCACCTAGCTGGCGGGCATAACCTTCCATCCTATCAACAGACATTCCCAAACTGAATTTCTCATTTAATAATTTGATCAGAAAAGCACAATCTGCCGATCCACCACCCAAACCTGCACCAACTGGAATGTTTTTCAATAAATTGATCTGCTGCGCCGGAATATTAAAATCTTTTTTTACCAATTGATAAGCTTTAAAACACAGGTTATCGTTCGGGTCGCCAGGAATATCAATCCCATGAATTTTGCACGAAGTTACCTCCGCATCGGTAATTTCGACCGAATCTTTAATATTGATCGGATAAAAAACGGTTTCGAGGCTGTGATAACCATCAGCACGTTTTTCGGTGATATTTAAGCCTAGATTTATTTTTGCGTTGGGAAAAGATAGCATGTTAGTCCTGAGTCGTGAGTCTTAAGTCGTGAGTCCATGGTGCCGAAACCAGCAACCGTCTCATGCTGCAAACATACAAACAAGTCACGAATTTTAATACCAGTAGGTCCCGGCTTCACGCCGGGACTACACGTAACCGATGTTAACAATTAAACAATAAAATGATTTATAACACCTGATAAATTTTAGATATTTGTAAATTATCAGAACAGTATGAAACAATATTTAGATTTAATGCAGCATGTGCTGGATCATGGCGCTCAAAAGCACGACCGTACCGGTACTGGAACTATAAGCGTTTTTGGATATCAGATGCGTTTTAACCTTCAGGAAGGTTTCCCAATGGTAACGACCAAAAAGTTGCACTTAAAATCTATCATACACGAACTGATCTGGTTTTTAACCGGCGATACCAATATTAAATACCTAAAAGATAATGGTGTACGTATTTGGGACGAATGGGCCGACGAAAACGGAAACCTGGGACCGGTTTATGGTTCGCAATGGAGAAGCTGGCCAACACCCGAGGGACAGCACATCGATCAGATCACCAATATCATCAATACGATAAAGAACAATCCCGATTCGCGCAGGATTATTGTTTCTGCATGGAACGTTGCTGAAATCGAAAATATGGCTTTGCCTCCTTGTCATGCCTTTTTCCAATTCTACGTGGCCGATGGAAAATTAAGCTGTCAGTTATATCAGCGCAGTGCCGATATTTTCTTGGGCGTACCTTTTAATATTGCTTCTTATGCTTTATTAACCATGATGGTAGCACAGGTGTGCGGTTTAGAAGCCGGAGACTTCATTCACACGCTTGGCGATGCGCATTTATACAACAACCATATAGAACAGGCCAACCTACAGTTAAGCCGCGAGCCTAAAGCATTGCCAACCATGAAAATCAACCCTGAAGTGAAGAGTATATTCGATTTCAAGTTTGAGGACTTTACTTTAGAAAACTACGAAGCCCATCCGCATATTAAAGCTGTTGTTGCTGTTTAATAGAATTAGTATATTTGTATATGGAAACTTTTTCAATCAGCGTACCAGAAAAAAAAAGCAGTTTAGTTAAACAGCTATTACAAGAGTTGGGGGTTATCATTAATACTGATACGGAGAAAAAACCGAATAAAACCACAATTGCGTCAATGAAAAAAACAAGCAAAGGTGAAGAATTAACAAAATCATCTAGTCATTTGGATTTGATGCAAAAGCTTAACTCTTAATATTTATGTACGATATATCTTTTTCAAATCAATTTAAAAAAGATTATAAACGCTGCATAAAACGCAATTACGATATTTCCCGTTTAGAGGTAGTTCTTAAAATCTTAAGAGAAAATGGGAAACTGCCTCCAAAATACAAACCACATATTTTAAGTGGGGATTATAATGGCTTTTGGGAGTGCCATATAAAAGGGGATTGGTTGATGACCTGGCTTCAGGACGATACTAAAAAAGAAATCTACCTAGACAGGTTGGGAACCCATTCTGATCTATTTTAAACTACTCCATAATTCACTATTACTAATGAATAATATTTCTATCGCAGTAGCTGTTGGCGAAAATTTTGCAATAGGTAAAAACAACCAGCTTTTATGGCACATGCCAGCCGATTTAAAGTTCTTTAAACAAACTACATCGGGGCACACAGTGGTAATGGGTCGCAAAACTTTTGATTCTGTTGGCAGACCGTTACCAAACCGCAGGAATATTGTGATTACCAGAGATCCCGACTTAAAAATAGACGGAGTTGAAGTGGTAAATAGCTTAGATGAAGCTTTAGCAATTACCAAAACGGAAGATAAACCTGTATTCATTGTGGGCGGAGCTGAAATTTACAGACAAGCATTACCAAAAACACAAACACTTTATTTAACAACCATCCACCGCAATTTTGATGCAGATACTTTTTTCCCTGAAATTGACCGGAACGAATGGAAAGTGATTAGCAGTGAAGCCCATCAAGCCGACGAAAAGAACAAATACGATTATACTTTTGAGGTTTTAGAAAGGATTTAACTCAAATTAACCGCAAAGAACGAAAAGAATTTCGCAAAGTGCGCAAAGCCTCTTATTTATAAGTTATTCATGCAAACAAATACTTCTGCCTCTGCAATCTAAACCCGATATACGTGGATGCCGATTTTTCATCGGCAGAAACATTAGCGGGACCGAACCAAAGCCAAAAGCCGCTGCACCTGCTTTTCTAATCATTTGGCAGCATAACAACATGAGTATTCATTAAAACGGTTAGCAGGCAAAAAATAAGATTATTGCCCGATAAAAATTAATGTTAATAAATTATCAATTAAGGGGTTCTATAATTTAAAAATTTAATTAGATTTGCCGACTTGTTAAAAAACAGCGAAAGACAAATTATTTTAAACAAACAATGCAAGGAAAAGGTTTTATTAAGTTTATAGCGATAGTATTAGCTATCGTTTGTGCGTACGCACTTTCTTTTACTTTGGTAGCATCCAAGGTAGAAAAAGACGCAAAAAACGCTGCGAAGGGTGATTTGGCCAAAGAAAAGGCTTACTTAGATTCGATGAGTACCGTGAAAGTTTATCCTATCGTTGGATTTACTTATCAAGAGGTAAAAGCGAAAGAGATTAATTTGGGTTTAGACTTAAAAGGCGGAATGAACGTAACGATGGAGATATCGTTAGCGGAGCTGGTTAAATCATTGGCAGGTAACCCTACTGATGCAAACTTTAACAAAGCAATTCAAAATGCACAAATCCGATTAAACGCCGGTGGTAAAGATTACATCAAAATTTTTGTTGATGAATTCGAAAAATTAAGCCCTGGAGTAAAACTTGCAGATTATTTTTCTAACCAGGATAACGCATCTCAGTTAAAACCTAGCGCAAGCAATAGCGATGTTGAATCTTTCTTAGAAAAAGAAGCAACCAGTGCTATCGATCGTTCATTTACAGTTTTACGTTCACGTATTGATGGTTTCGGTGTAGTGAGTCCGAACATGCAAAAACAAGAAGGTAGTAACCGTATCTTAATCGAAATGCCAGGTGTTCAAGATAAAGAGCGTATTGCTAAACTTTTACAGGGTTCTGCCGAATTACAGTTCTGGCAAGTATACCAGGTACAAGAAGTTGCACCATTGTTAGAAAACATTAATAAAATTCTAGCTGCAACATTAAAAGCTGATGCACCTGCAACTAAAGATACAACAGCTGCTCCGGCTGCTGGTGGTAAATTAGCCGGTTTAGAAAAAGCTGCTGCTAAAGACACTACCGCTAAAGGCAGCAAACTTGCTGGCTTAGGTAAAAAGGATTCGACTGCGGTTAAAGCTGAATTGCTTAAATCTAACCCATTGTATGCTGTTCTTAACCTTCCTATTTACCAGGGTGAAAACGGACAACAACAATTAATGCCAGGTGCAGTTGTTGGTATGTCGTTACAAAAAGATACTGCAAAGGTTAATGCTTATTTAAAACTTCCTGAAGTTGCTGCATCTATTCCATCTACGATGAAATTTATGTGGAGCGTTAAACCTAGAGAAGGTTCAAAAATTTTCGAATTATACGCCATTAAAGTGGTTAGTGCTGATGGCAAACCAGATTTAGGTGGTGAGGCAATCAGCGATTCGCGTGCAGATTTTGATCAAAAAGGTAAACCAGAAGTAACCATGTACATGACCAGTGAAGGTTCTGCCAAATGGAAAAAAATTACTGCCGAAGCTGCTGCTGATCCAAACAATAAAAAATCTATTGCCATTGTATTAGATAACCAGGTTTATTCTGCTCCTACCGTTCAGAATGAAATTGCTGGTGGTGTTTCATCAATCACTGGTAACTTTACTCAGGCAGATACTAAAGATTTATCTAACATTTTAAAAGCTGGTAAATTACCTGCTCCTGCTCGTATTGCAGGTAGTTATGTAGTTGGTCCAACATTAGGTGCTCAAGCTATTCACGATGGTTTAATCTCATTCGTAATTGCCTTTATCGTAATCTTAATCTTCATGGCGTTGTATTATCACCGTGCGGGTTGGGTTGCTAACTTTGCCTTGTTAATCAACTTATTCTTCATCATTGGTATCCTGGTATCACTCGGTGCAGTATTAACCTTACCTGGTATTGCTGGTATCGTATTAACCATTGGCTTATCGGTAGATGCAAACATCCTTATTTTTGAGCGTGTACGTGAAGAGCTTGCGCATGGCAAGAACACCGCTACTGCAATTAAAGAAGGTTTTAAACATGCAATGCCGTCAATTATTGACTCAAACGTTACCTTATTTATTTTAGGTGCTATCCTTTACGTTTTCGGTAGCGGTCCGGTTCAAGGTTTCGCAACTACATTATGTATCGGTATCCTTTCTTCATTATTTGCTGCTGTAGCCATTTCGAGAGTAGTTTTCGAATCGTTATTAAACCGCAAAATCGATGTAAGTTTCGATAACAGCATTACCCGTAACGCATTTAAAAACATTGGTTTCAATTTTGTTGGCCGTCGTAAAATTTATTATGTAATCTCTACCATCATTATTGTTGCTGGTATTGGCATGTACTTCAAAAATGGCGGTTTAAACTTAGGTGTCGATTTTAAAGGTGGTAGAACTTACCTAGTTCACTTCGATAAAGCAGTTAACACAGAAGATTTAAAAGCTAAGTTAAACCCCGTTTTCGGTAACGAAACACCTGAGGTTAAAACTGCAGGTGAAGATAGCCAGGTAAAAATTACCACTACTTTCCACATCGAAGATCAGGATATTAAAACTGATAAAGTTGTAGAAGATGCCTTAAACAAAGGTTTAGCAGGGTCAAAATATGAAATCGTAAGTTCTCAAAAAGTAACACCTATCATTGCAAGTGATATCGTAAACGGTGCTTTTTATGCTGTATTGATCTCATGTTTATTCATGTTTATCTACATCGTAGTACGATTCAAAAAATGGCAGTATGGTTTAGGTGCGGTAATTGCATTGTTCCATGATGTGTTAATGGTATTATCTTTCTACACTATTTTAGATGGTATTATGCCATTCTCATTAGAAATTGGTCAGGATTTTATCGCAGCAATTTTAACGGTAATGGGTTACACCATGACAGAGACAGTTGTTGTATTTGACCGTATTCGTGAGAAATTAAAAGAATCTGGTAAAGAAGATTTACACGGTGAAGAGCGTAACAACTTAATCAACTTCGCGTTGAACAGTACATTAAGTCGTACCATCTTAACCTCATTAACCGTATTCTTCGTGTTATTGGTAATCTTTATTTTCGGTGGCGATAGCATCCGTGGATTCATCTTCGCATTGTTAATCGGCCGTATCATTGGTACATATTCATCATTATGTATCTCTACTCCTATCGTAATCGATCTGGGTAGTTCAGCCGAGAAAAAAAAGTAAGAGGTCAAGAATCTTAAAATATATAAGCGTTCCGATTTATCGGGGCGCTTTTTTTGCACCCGCTTTTTTACTACGAAGGCACATTTTTTTTTTGAAAAGCAACGGCTGTGGTTCTTCGGTTCCGATAGCCCTGCTGTTCGTTTTATCCCGATGAAGAATCGGGATGTCCACTTCCATCAGGTTTATTTAACTTAGAACACAGCTTAAAACCTACAAAACACCGCTTCGTCATGCCAGCGTTATATCTTTATTATTAAACAAGAATAACTGCCAAAACCTCATTTTCTAAACCTTTTGGCCATCTTTTTGTTACATTAGCAATAGATAAACCGATAAGAAAATGGATTTACAACTTCCTAAAAGCGAATACCCTAGAGTAGTTATAGTTGGCGGTGGATTTGGTGGAATTGAGTTAGCTAAACGTTTAAAAAATAAACCTTTTCAGGTGGTTATGCTCGATAAGCACAACTACCATACCTTCCAACCCTTACTTTATCAGGTGGCTACAGGAGGCTTAGAAGCCGATTCGATCGCGTTCCCTTTAAGAAAAATTTTTAAAGGTCAAAAGAACCTGATTTTTCGTGTAACCAAGGTTACAGCAGTTAATGCAGCTGAAAACTGTTTACAAACCGACATTGGTAAAATCAATTACGATTATTTGGTTATCGCCACGGGCTCTACCAGTAACTTCTTTGGTAATAAAGAAATTGAGGCCAATTCAATGCCGATGAAATCCATACCAGAGGCATTGGATTTGAGAAGTTTGATTTTACAGAATTTTGAAAAATCGCTGATCGAAAAAGATTTAGATAAAAAGAGTGCCCTGTTAAACTTTGTTGTAGTTGGCGGTGGCCCAACAGGGGTTGAAACCTCTGGTGCTATTGCAGAACTTAAAAAACACGTTATTCCAAACGATTATCCAGAAATGGATCTGAGCAGGGTGAACATTTACCTGATCGAAAATTCACCAGAATTATTGGGTGTAATGTCACCACAAGCACAGAAAAAAGCCAAAGATTTCCTTACCGATATGGGCGTTCAGATTATGAATGACACCAGGGTATTGGGTTATGACGGGCATACACTTACCTTACAGGATAAGGCGCCGATTTTGAGCTCTACTGTAATTTGGAGTGCAGGTGTTAAAGGCGAAATATTAGCTGGTTTAGACAAAGCTGAAGTGGTAAGAGGTGGTAGATTAAAAACCGATACCCAAAATTTAATAGTAGGCTATCAAAATGTATATGCTATCGGAGATGTGGCTGCCATTATCGATGAAGAAACACCAAATGGCCATCCCGGCGTTGCTCCCGCAGCTATCCAACAAGGGCACCAACTGGCAAAGAACTTAATTAATATTAAAGAAAATAAACCTTTAGAGAAATTTAAATACTTCAATAAAGGCTCAATGGCTACAGTAGGTAGAAACAAAGCCGTCGTAGATATTGGTAAAATCCGTTTTCAAGGTGTTTTCGCATGGTTTACCTGGATGTTTGTACACTTAATGACTTTGGTAGGCTTCAGAAACAAGATTATTGTTTTTGTAAACTGGGTGTGGAGTTATTTCAGTTACGACAGAGGAACCCGTTTAATTATCAGAACCTTTGCTAAAGATAGAAGTGTGGATTATAGAGATGAGGTACCAACAGCGAAAGAAGAAGTTAAGGTGTCATAGTCTTTAGTCTTTAGTCTTTAGTCTTTAGTCTTTAGTCTTTAAAGTAACTTCGATGATAAAAAATTGTTTCCTTTTTCTTCCTTACTTTGCGAAAACTTTGCGCATTTTGCGGTTAGACCAAAAACATGAGCCAAAATAAATTCAAATTAGTAGAATGCCCACGTGATGCCATGCAGGGATTGCATGATTTTGTTCCTACAGCGCTTAAGGCTGAATATTTAAACCTTTTGCTTCAGGTTGGTTTTGATACACTTGATTTTGGAAGTTTTGTGTCGCCTAAAGCCATTCCACAAATGGCCGACACGGTAGAAGTTTTAGCTCAATTGGATCTAAGCAACACCTCTACCAAGCTTTTGGCCATTGTAGCTAATTTAAGAGGCGTAGAGAGCGCTATAAAACATAAAGCGATCGATTATCTTGGTTTCCCTTTTTCGATCTCAGAAACCTTCCAACAGCGCAACACCAATTCAAGTATCGCACAATCATTAAATACGGTAGAAGAAATGCTCTCTCTTTGTGCTAAAAACAATAAGAAAGCGGTGGTTTATCTGTCGATGGGTTTTGGAAATCCTTATGGGGATGAATGGAATTATGAAATTGTAGAAAAATGGGCTGATGTGCTGGTGAGTAAAGGTGTGGAGGTTTTATCGCTGGCTGATACTGTAGGCATTTCCACGCCAGAAAAGATAGCAACTATATTACCTAAATTAATTTCAAGATTTAATGGTACAGAAATTGGCATCCATTTACACTCCACTCCTGCTGAGCGCTTCGAAAAGATAGAAGCTGCTTACCATGCTGGTGTAAAACGTATTGATTCGGCATTAAAAGGTTTTGGCGGCTGCCCGATGGCTGCAGATGACCTCACAGGTAATATTGCTACAGAAGATGTAATTGGCTATTTGATTACTAAAGGAGAAAAATTGAACCTTGATATGGATAAATGGAATGACGCAATGGCTTCATCAGGGAAGATATTTCACTAAGGTTTAAAATTAAAAGTTTGAGTCGCTTGCATCTTAACAAAATGGTTGTTTTGCCTAGCTGGTTGCCACCTTGGCATCATTTTCAAAACCCTGATAGCTTCATTATCTAAAGTTGGATGTAATGTCTTTTTAACCTTAATATTTGTTATTTCACCTTTAATTGATACTGTGAATTTTAATATTACAGAACCTGTTATTTTTTGACCAGAAATTTCTTCAGGATATTTTAGATTATCGTGAATAAACTTATTCATTTCAATTTCGCCAGATGGGAAAGTAGGCTTCCTATCTATTTCTTTAAAAGTACCCGTAATATAAACATCAGTCACAAAAGCAGATCTATTCAAATTAATTAATTCCCCATTTGTATTCCAAATTTTAGTTTTTTTTATGATATTATTTTCAAAATAAGATTTCTGACTAACTTTCCCATTAGGAAAATACCAAACGAAATCGCCCTGTTTAATTTCGGGATCTAATGATTTGAATACACCTTTCATTTGAAGCTGATTACTTTTATAATAGTCTTTAACAAAAAATAGGTTGTTTTCTCTTGCAGCTATTCTGTAATAATCATAACTTGAATTATCAGTCTTTTCCCAGTTAGCATTAAAGTAAATAGTATCTATTTTTTGGGCTTTTGAGGCGATAGCCATTTCAAGTAATAATAAGAATAGAGAGAGTTTTTTCATTCGAGAGGCGTTATTATTATTTTTGTTTCCAAGCCTTTAAAACAATAGCGAAAGATAATTAATTTATAATTATTTTTCAACTGGTCATTCTTAAGAAATAGTTTTTATTTCTTAAGAATTTTGCGAGTAGAACACAAATTAGTCGGAAAATATATTCTAATTTCGTTATTTTCCATGTCTCTACGGAAAATTACTTCAAACCTTCTTCACCATTTTAAAGTGCTGTATCCCAGCCTCTTCAAATTGCTCTCCCTCCGCTACAAAACCAAACTTAGCATACAAACTCATAGCATCTAATTGCGAGTTCAGGTAAATATAATGCGCATCCTCTGGCAAATCGGATAAAGCCTCAGCTATTAGTGCCCGACCAACTCCTTGCCCTCTAAAATCCTTTAAAACCGCGAAACGTTCCAGCTTATAACCATTATCCGTTTTACGCCATCTGCAGGCACCGCAAGGCTGTCCGTTATTGGTAGCGAGAAAATGGACAGATTCATCTTCATGTTCCCACTCCAATTCCGGCGGGCAATTCTGTTCGTCTACAAATACAATCTTACGGATAGCAAATACTTTATCTAAATCTTCGGGATGATTAACTTTTTGAACGTGCAGACTCATTATCGTGGTGTTTAAAGTGTTTATTCGATTTTAATTTCATTTCATTTAATGCCTCAGCAACATCAATTGAATGTGAACAATGAATATCGGCCTCTTTTTTGGCAAGTGTGGCAATCGTAACGTAAAATTTATGCAACTGATCCAATTCTTTTTCACTCAAGTCTTCAATATCTACCATCCGGTTGCTTGCGCCTTGCTGCGCGGCAATCAATTCATTCAATTTTAGCTGAATGGCCTTACCATCTTTATTCTGTGCCTTCTGGATTAAAAAAACCATTAAAAAGGTAATAATCGTTGTACCCGTGTTAATTACAAGTTGCCAGGTTTCAGAATAATTGAAAAGCGGACCTGTTACTGCCCAAACAACCACAATCGCTGCTGCAGCGATAAATGCAACAGAGCTACCTGTAAATTTGGTTGCTGCATTCGCAAATTTCTCGAAAAAATTATTTTTTTGGGTATCGTTTTTAGATTTTGCCATTACAAATTTGTTTGATTAAATATAACCATAAACAAACAAAAGCGCCATAAGTTTTTAAACCCATGGCGCTTTTGTTTAATTATTAAATGATTGATTTTTTGAATGATTGAATGTAAATCCAATCTTCCAAACCAATCAAAACTTACAACTTATCGTTAACATTAATACAGTTTAGATCTTCGAAAGCAGTAGTTAAACGTTTCACAAAAGTTTCTTCACCTTTACGCAACCAAACGCGTGGATCGTAATATTTTTTATTTGGTTTATCGTCGCCATCAGGGTTACCAATCTGGCCTTGAAGATAAGCTTCGTTCTTTTTGTAGTATTCTAAAATACCTTCCCAAAATGCCCACTGCATATCAGTATCGATATTCATTTTAATTGCACCGTAAGAAATTGCTTCTCTGATTTCTTCCTGAGTAGAACCAGAACCACCGTGGAATACGAAATTGATCGGTTTCTCTGCAGTTAAGCCGAGTTTTTCTTTGATAAAATCCTGAGAGTTTTTCAAAATTA
Organism: Pedobacter sp. W3I1; assembly: GCF_030816015.1. NCBI lineage: Bacteria > Pseudomonadati > Bacteroidota > Sphingobacteriia > Sphingobacteriales > Sphingobacteriaceae > Pedobacter > Pedobacter sp. W3I1. The sequence goes on along the minus strand of NZ_JAUSXN010000001.1, from coordinate 2,425,663 downwards.
CCGGTTGCAATTTTACGTTACCTGGTTTATAAACACCGTGCACGTTACCAAAAGCAGCAGCAACTGTAAAGCGAGGAGAAACTTTGCTCAATTCTTCGTAAGCATAAGCCACTTCGCTAGGTTGTGTATATAATTTAGAGCTGTCTACATCGCTATTGTCAACACCATCTTCCTCACCACCTGTAACACCAAGTTCGATTTCGATAGTCATATTCATTTTAGCCATGCGTGCTAAATATTTAGCAGAAATTTCCATGTTTTCTTCGATCGACTCTTCCGATAAATCCAACATATGTGATGAAAATAAAGGTTTTCCGGTTTCAGCGAAGAATTTTTCACCGTGGTCTAAAAGTCCATCAATCCAGGGTAATAATTTTTTAGCGGCGTGGTCAGTATGTAAAACCACGGCAACACCATAATGCTCTGCCAATAAATGTACATGTTTAGCTGCCGATACAGCACCTAAAATACATGCTTGCAATTTCTCATTATCTAAAGATTTGCCTGCATAAAACTGTGCACCTCCATTAGATAATTGAATCATAACAGGCGAATTTACTGCCTTAGCAGTTTCCAATACCGCATTAACCGTATTTGTACCGGTTACGTTAACTGCTGGTAAAGCAAACTGATGTTTTTTAGCCTGCTCAAACAATTCTTGAACGGCATCTCCGTAAATTACGCCTTTGTAGCCTTTTAAACTCATTTCTTGTTAATTTTATTAAGTCCGAAGTTATAAAAAAAAATAACATTCCAAGCTTTTCTAACAACAGAATTATTTGCCTAACAGCAAAATAAGGCCTATTTAGTGTAAAAAACACATTATCCTTAGTGTAAAAAAGACACACTTCAGTTTACCAATTAGCAGTTAACAGTAGCCGAAGCCGAGTTTTCAATTACATATCCAACGCTTGCATTATTGCCAATCGACTATTAACCAACTAACCATTGACTATTTTTACACCTAATAAGGTTCGACTTTATTTTATTTTTCGTTTCTTTGCAATCCAATTCTTCAAAAAATTATATGGCTTGGTTTAAGAGAGAAAAAAAAGGTATCATCACCACAACAGAGGAGAAAAAAGAAGCACCAGATGGTTTGTGGAATAAATGTCCGAACTGTAAAAAACCCCTACATCAGGCAGAACTTCAGGAAAACAAATACGTTTGCCATTACTGCGATTACCATCTGAGAGTAGGCTCAAAAGAATATTTTGAGGTTTTATTTGATAATAACGAGTTTAAAGAGCTGTTCCCTAACCTAACATCAGGCGATCCTTTAAATTTTAACGATAACAAACCTTACACCGAAAGAATTAAAGAAAGTCAGGCTAAAACAGGCTTAAAAGACGCTATTCGTGCCGGTGTTGGTAAAATCAACGGACAAGATCTCGTAATTGCCTGTATGGATTTTGCTTTTATAGGCGGTTCAATGGGTTCGGTTGTGGGCGAAAAAATTGCAAGATCGATCGATTACAGTATCAAACATAAAGTTCCGTTCCTAATGATTTCTAAATCAGGTGGTGCACGTATGATGGAAGCCGCATTTTCATTAATGCAAATGGCTAAAACATCGGCTAAACTGGCTTTATTAGGTCAGGCAAAAGTTCCCTACATCTCTTTATTAACAGATCCAACTACGGGTGGTGTAACTGCATCATATGCGATGTTAGGCGATATTAATATTGCAGAACCAGGCGCGCTGATCGGCTTTGCTGGTCCGCGGGTAATTAAAGAAACCATTAAAAAAGACTTACCTAAAGGTTTCCAAACTGCAGAATTCGTTCTTGAACACGGTTTCCTCGATTTCATTGTAGATAGAAGAGCCATGAAAGCTAAATTGGGTGCTTTTATTAAAATGATGAATAATTAAGTTGGTTCAATAGTTCATTAGTCATTGGTTCATTAGTGCAAATCGACCAATAAACAAATGACAAATGAACAAATAAACTACAATAAGAAAAGTAGGACTTGAATAACTTCGGTTAATTCAGTCCTGCTTTTTGCTTCAAGTCCTCGCTACACTCCGGGCTTTCCGCGGCAATCAGGTTTAGTTAACATGGGCCGGTGGTTCTTTTGAGGGGTTTTTCCAGCGAGTGCTACAACCACCCCGCCCTGCGGGCACCCCTCCGAGGGAAGGGAATAAAAAACACCACTAATTTTTCTTATTTTTAAACTAACCAAACTATAAACTCAGATGAAAAAACTACTCCTTTTAACCTGTCTGATTACCGTTATGATCGCCACACAAGCCCAGGATAAAAAAGCCAAAGTGCCTTACGACGAGGCTTTGGCCAAAAAACTCGGTGCCGATAATTATGGTATGAAGATGTATGTGTTGGTGATCCTCAAATCAGGCTCAAATACAACCGAAACAAAAGCCAAAACCGATAGTTTATTTGCAGGTCATATGGTAACCATTGGTAAAATGGTCGAAGCGCAAAAACTTATAGTTGCTGGTCCGATGGGTAAAAACGACAAAAATTATCGCGGCATTTTCGTTTTAAATACAAAATCGATCGAAGAGGCAAAACAATTATTAGAAAGCGATCCGGCCATAAAAGCCAAATTACTGGAACCAGAATTGTACAACTGGTATGGTTCGGCAGCACTAGCTGAGTATTTGCCGTTTCACGATAAGATCCAGAAGAATAGTTTTTAAGGTTGTTTGCCACGGAAGCACTGAAGGCGCGGAGAAATTTTGATCGTGATATGCTATATTACAAATAAATTGTCATCCTGAGCTTGTCGAAGGACCTATTTAAATGTCTTAAAAGGCGTTTCGACAGGCTCAACGTGACAAATTCTAAGGAAATTACCACTTACAGACTCTTTAAACTTACAGATCATTCAGTCGAACGGCCCCTACCATCGATTAAATCTATTCAACTGCAACATTTCCATTAACATCCTTCAACCCTACGCCTTATTTCATAAATTAGCTTATCAAATAATCAACCCTAACTAATTATGAATAAAAAACTACTATTTTCTGCGCTATTGCTGTGCACCTCAACCTGCATATTCGCGCAAGACAAAAAAATAATCGACAATATTGTAAAAGAAGTGAACGAAAATTCTCAATTAGAGAAACTTGCACACGAACTTTTAGATGTTGTTGGACCACGTTTAGTTGGTTCTCCACAAATGAAACAAGCCAATGATTGGGCTGTAAAAAAATATAGTGATTGGGGCATCTCGGCAAAAAACGAAAAATGGGGCGAATGGGCAGGCTGGGAAAGAGGCATTACCCACATCGATTTAATAAGTCCACGGGTTAGAACCTTAGAAGGTACACAATTGGCCTGGAGCCCATCTACAAATGGTAAATCTATTAATGCCGAAGCGATTATTCTTCCAGCAATTACAGATTCTGTTTCTTTTCAAAAATGGTTACCCAATGTGAAAGGTAAAATCGTATTAATTTCAATGAACCAGCTCTCTGGCCGACCAGAAAAAAACTGGGAAGAATTCGCCACTAAAGATTTGTTCGAAAAGTTTAAAAAAGAAAAAGCCGAGGCTGCTAAAGCATGGGTAACCAGCATAGCCAAAACGGGTTTAACAGCAAAAACACTTCCTGTAGCTATAGAAAATGCAGGCGCAGTGGCGGTAGTGATCAATAACTGGTCGCAAGGTTTTGGTGTAGATAAAATTTTTGGTGCAAATACCACAAAAGTGCCAACTTTGGATCTATCTGTAGAAGATTACGGTTTAGTTTACCGATTGGCTTTAAATGGTGATAAACCTAAACTAAGAATTGAAGCAGAATCTAAAAAATTAGGTGCTGTACCTACTTTTAATACCATCGCAGAGATCAAAGGAACACAAAAACCAAACGAATACGTGATGCTTTCTGCTCATTTCGATTCATGGGATGGGGCAAGTGGTGCAACTGATAATGGTTCTGGCACCATCTTAATGATGGAAGCCATGCGCATTTTAAAGAAAATCTACCCTAACCCAAAACGTACTGTTTTAGTTGGCCACTGGGGAAGTGAAGAGCAAGGTTTAAATGGCTCAAGGGCATTTGTAGAAGATCATCCGGAAATTGTAAACAACCTTCAGGCCTTGTTTAACCAGGATAATGGCACAGGGCGTGTAGTGAATATTGGCGGACAAGGTTTCGCGAAATCAAAAGATTACATTACCCGTTGGTTAGCTGCAGTACCAGATACCATTAAAAACCAGATCAAAACCAATTTCCCAGGATCGCCTGGTGCGGGAGGATCAGACTTTGCTTCATTTGTAGCTGCCGGAGCATTGGGTTATTCATTAAGCTCTACCAGCTGGGATTATGGCACGTATACCTGGCACACCAACCGCGACAGTTACGATAAATTGGTTTTCGATGAAATAAGAAGCAATGTAATTTTAGCGGCCATTATGGTTTATATGGCCTGCGAAGATCCTGAGAAAACCTCAACAGAAAAAGCAACAGATTTACCTGTAAACGAACGCACCGGAAAACCAGCCACCTGGCCGGTACAAACCAAATCGAATAGAAAAGGTGGGTTGTAAATAAAAGTTTGGAATACATTTTTAAAGGAGCATTTGGAAGCAGGTGCTCTTTTTTATACACACATCGTCATTTCGAGCGGAGAGCAACGAAGTCGAGAACCCGAAGGCTCTGCGGAGCAAAATCTATCGAGCTAGATCTCTCCATTCCACTGCGTTTCAGTCGAGATGACGACCCTTTTTACTGACAGAAATGCCTACTCTTCTTTCTTCTGAAACTTATAAAACAAATAACCTAAAAAAGGTAAAATCAACACACTGCCCAATAGAAGCGCTAAACCTAAACTATAAATAGTTTTTTCAGGCCCTACAGTTTCAAGAAGTGAAATGGCATCTCCGTTTTTTAAACGGATGAAGTTTGGAAAGTGGGCATAACTAATCGCCAGGAGGATCATCGTCACCTGAAAGCCAGCTAAAATGCGTAAAACTTTTGTTTTACCTTTAATTAGCAGGTACCATAACAACACAAGAGATATAGTAGCCAAAATAATGGCCGATAAACCCACATTACTTTTAAAAACCCAATCAATCAATGGAATTCCATCTCGCCGGGCCGCAATAAAAACCATCGCCCCAAAAACTACGGCTGCCACATTCATAAATTCGGCTTTTTTAATGAAACGGCGTTTATCATGTGCTTCTTTTGTCTCACCAATTAGATATATGGCGGCAAGGAAACCGCAAAGCGCAACCGTAAACAAGCCCACAGCAACAGAAAACCAATTAAGCCAGCCCGAAATATACGCGGTATAAAAATCGTTTGCCTGTGTGTTTATATGCCCCGAAATTAAGCTTCCGGCAATAATGCCCAGAAAAAGTGCCGTAACAAAACTCGAATACCTGAATATACGGTTATAAAGCCACTGCATATCATCTTTTACCGCATCATAATGGCGGAATACAAAAGCAGTACCACGGGCAATAATCCCAATGAGCATAATGGCTAAGGGAATATGCAAATACACCGACATGGTGGTGTAAATATGCGGAAAACCCACGAAAAGGATTACAATGGCAATAATCAGCCACATGTGGTTGGCTTCCCAAACCGGACCAATAGCATGGTAAAGGGTTTTACGTGTTCTACTCCTGTTTTTTGTAGAAGTAAACAGTTCGATAATTCCTGCACCAAAATCGGCCCCACCCAATAAAAAGTAGAGCAGAATGGCCATGCATAAAAATGTAATTACAACTTCTTTCATATCTGAAAATGATTACACCGATATTTTGATTACACTGATTAATAAGATTTGCTTTGTGTTGTTCATTCCATCTATGGTTAATTGCCATTAGATTCGCCTTTATTATAGAGTACTGGCACCATCTTAATCTGACGGTAAAGCAAAAATGTTACGATCATGCTTAAAGAAACGTAAATGGCCGAGAAGATATAAAAGGAGTAAACAATACCCGGCATTGGCGTTACCGCATCTTTAGTGCGCATAATACCATAAATGATCCATGGCTGCCTGCCAACCTCTGTAACTACCCAACCGGCCTCTAAAGCGAGATAACCAAGCGGAATGGCCGCAACAAATAATTTCAACAGCCAGCGTTTCTCGGTTAAAGGTTTCTTTTTAAATAGGATGAAGAAATAAGTTAAAGAAACTAAGAGCAGCAGTGTACCAATTCCAACCATAATTTGAAAAGCATAATGGGTTATGGCCACTGGCGGATGTTCATTTTCAGGAATCTGATCCAGTCCCTTAACCTCAGCTTTGAAATCGCCATGTGCCAGAAAACTTAAAGCACCGGGGATTTCGATTGCCCCTGTTACCGTTTTGTCTTTCTCATTCACAATACCACCAATTAATAGTGGGGCAGGTTTCTCTGTTTTATACAAAGCTTCCATAGCAGCAAGTTTAGCGGGTTGCCTTTTGGCCACATCTTTTGCCGAAATATCGCCGCTTAAAGGCTGCAGTAATGCACCAATACAAGCGAATATGGCCGCAATTTTAAAAGCTTTTAAGTGAAATTCTGTGTTTTTGTCTCTTAAGATCATCAAGGCATGTACTCCTGCCACAGCAAATCCCGTCGCCGTAAATGCCGCCAAACACATATGTAAAGCCTGGCTAAACCATGCTTTATTAAACATGGCCTGTATGGGATCGATATTAAGGTATTGTCCGTTTACAAAATCGAAACCCGCCGGACTGTTCATCCAGGCATTTGCGGCAACCACCAAAATTCCGGAGGCCAAGCCACTTACGCCTACCACCATCCCTGTAAACCAATGAAACCATTTATTTAACTTATCCCAACCGTAAAGAAAAAAACCAAGGGCAATGGCTTCGATAAAAAAAGCTGTTCCCTCAAGCGAAAAAGGCATTCCGAATATTGGCCCGGCGTGATCCATAAATTTTGGCCAGAGCAAGCCCAACTCGAATGACAACATGGTACCGGATACAGCGCCTGTAGCGAAGAATATTGCAACACCTTTACTCCAGGCTTTGGTGAGATTTTTATACACCTCATCATTTGTTTTAAGCCATTTATAATGCGAAACAGCCATAAAGAAAGGCATAACCATGCCAATACAAGAAAAAATGATGTGGAAGCCTAACGATAAGGCCATCTGGGAACGGGCTGCAATAAAATCATCCATGAGCTGTAGATTTTGAATTGTAACAAATATAGTTGTTAAACACTAAAGCCTACGGTAATTCAATGACGTTGAAAGGATTATTTTAAATATAGAACGTTTATAAATTGAAAAAAAATTTGGATGTTCGTTGCTACGGAGAAAATGTTCTTTTAACCACAGATGCGCACAGATAAACACAGATTTTACAGGTATCATACCTTATCTGTGTTCATCCTTTTTATCTGTGGTAAAATAAGTAATTAGAGACCTAAGCCCCTTTCAGCTCCTCATAAGCAGCAGTTAAACTCCTTTGAATGCCTTCTCCCTGCCATTCAGGGGCATTGGGGATGGTAGTTGCTTTTAAAATATCTTCTTTGCTTTTACCCGCCTTGATTTCTCCACTTACAAAGGTTAAAAGATTTTGAAGGTAATTTTGAAAAGCTTTAACATCTGCTTTGTTTCCCGTTACTTTTTCAGGATCTAAGCTGTGTCCCCAGATGAACAGGGTATCGTTATCAAACTGTGCTAGAATTTTATCCAATGCAGTGATCCAATTGCCGATGTGCGCACCATTTTCCCGATCAATATAAGGAAACTTACGGTTAAACACCAAATCGCCTACATGTGCAATATTTGCATGTTCGAAATGATAAACGGCATCGCCATTGGTATGACCAGAGCCATAATAGTAAGCTTTTATATTCTCATCGCCTACTTTTGCAGTCCATTTTGTTCCAAAAGTAGTATCGGGCAGTAACTGTTTATCTAAATTATTTGCTTTTTCCGCTCCTCTTTTCTGGTTCACCAATGAGTTCTGGTGTGCTACAACTTTCTCGGCTAAACCTTTAAAGGAAATATTTCCTGCGGTATGGTCGCCATGATGATGCGTATTAATCAGGTATTTGAAAGGTTTTTCGCCCAGTTTTTTCAATTCTTCGATCAGGTGAGGTGCTGAAGTTGGGAACTGTGCATCTATCACTACAAAACCATTGCCCGAATTTAACCACCCTATCGTACCACCCTGCTCGGTAAATATGCCGATGTTATTACGCAAGGTTTTAAAGTTATAAGCACGCAACAATTCTTGTTGTGCAAAAACATCTGTTTTATAAATTGACAGCAAGGCCATGGCCAATGCCGAATTTTTAATAAAATTTCTTCTTTCCATTTTTGGGATTAAGCTAAAAAAAACCACAGCGTTTGCCGTGGTTTAAATTTAATCATTTTGTTCGTAAATTATATTCCGAGCTATTATATTCCTGAACCTGGTGTTGGTCCGGGCTCATGCCCTGGCCCCAGTGGATTATTTTTACGCTTATCATCTTCATTAAAAAGATTAGTGGCAATTTTAGAAGATTTATTTTCATCTAAAGAGTCATGATCTCTCACATCTTCTACTTCTTTATCCAGCAAATCGTTCTCAACAACTTTACCTTTTTCTTTATTTGTTTCCATAGTATTGTAAATTGATGTATAAAAGAAACACGTAAAAAATAGGATTGTTTTTTCTTAGTTGTTTTGAGAATGGGTTTATTGATACCAAATTCCCATGTTTGATGGCTCACCAAACAAATAACAACAATTTAAGAATTATTATTATCTTGGTTAAAATGTAATCATATGAGTTCTGATATTTTTAAAGATAGAAGAAAATCATTCCTAGCATATAAAGAAACTTACTTTTGGACCTGCACAATTAAGGATTGGAATCACTTGTTTAAGCTACCTTACTATAAGAGTATAGTAGTAAATTCCTTAAAAAAGCTTGTTAATCAAAACTTAATAGAAGTTTATGGCTTTGTTATCATGCCAAATCATATCCATTTAATTTTGAAACTCCTAAAACCGAATGGGAAGGAAAGACCAAGTTCGAGTTTTTTAAAATAAACTTCGCATGAATTAAGAAAAGATTTGATCATCAGTGATCCAAATATTTTGAAGCTTTTTGAAGTAAAAGAATCAGACAGAAAATACAGGATATGGCAAAGAGATTCACTTGCTATTAATATGTTTAATACTAATATTTTGGAACAAAAGTTAGATTACATACACAATAACCCACTACAAGAGAGATGGCGTTTAGCTGAAAATGCGGAAGATTATTACTGGTCTTCAGCTAAGTTTTACCAGACCGGGATTGATGATTTTAATGTATTAACTGATTATAGGGACGCATTCTAATTCACCCCTTATTTCATCACTTAGAAATATAGCGTTGCGTATGACTAGTCTAATGGTTGGTGAGCCACCAACCAAGGAAGCAGGAAGCAGAATTGATGATTTAAATGCATTAACTGATTATAGGGACGCATTCTAATTCACCCCTTATTTCATCACTTAGAAATATAGCATTGCGTATCACTAGTCTAATGGTTGGTGAGCCACCAACCACGGAAGCAGAAGCAGCATAGCATAATCTTATAGGTTGTTGTGTCTTCAACCAAAGCATTACCTCATAACACAAAGAAGTATTTGCCTCTCCTTAGAAAAGCCAATAACATTAAATAAACACATTTGCCTTTTGCAATTACAACATTGCACCAGGAAGTTTTCCTAATTCGTGAATGCAACCAAAGGAATGAAATCTCCTTTTATGGATTTTGTTGAAATGATTTGAAGATTCAAACGAAAATGGATTAAGGATAAACTTGTAAATGTGTTTCCTTTCTTCATTTAATTTTTCTTCCTGCTTCGCGTTCTCTAGATTTTGATTGTTTTGGCTCTTTTCCATGACGATATAGATTGTTGAAAACATGGTTAGTTTTCAGGGTTAACAATTTTAATCAGAATGCCTTTTTAAACTGCACAATGCATTAGTAAAAAAGCTATTTAAAATTTGCTTAACCTTATACCACGGGAATTTGATAAGGTTTCGTTCTGGAACTACATTAAAATGGCGTGGATTGCCTTTATCTTAATTAAATATAACTTTTATTTTTGAGTTTTGCAAGGTATATTAAACCTAAAATTCAATATTTTAAAATAACGGTCTTAAACCAATATTAATTATCTTTCCTCTTTACAAATAAAACCTCTGGTAAAATTATTATAATCTCTTTCTCTTCTCCCTCTTTTAACCAATAAACAACAAAATTTACTTTTGCTTCTTTCAGATCAAAACCTTTTTTTGATTGCTTTTCTATTTCAGCAATAAATTTTCTTGAAAACTTAAGAATAGACTGACCATTTAAATTCTTACACTCATCTCCGTCAACGATTAAGCTTGCTCCGCTTATTAATTGTGATATTAAATGTTGTTTATTAGCAAAATAATCAAGCCAGATATCAGTATGCGTCAAGTTATATACAATGTCTTCTAATGTAGGATATATATTTGCATCCACAATTCTTTCTAAATTTTCAACTTCGATCTGATCCAGGTAGTTACCATTTAAATGAACTGACAAGTTATTTTTAGCCCTCGTCATGCCAACATATAACTGCCTCTTGATACTATCTTCACTCGCGTCAAAATCTTTTAACAGCAAAAAAACATTATCATATTCTTTGCCCTTTGATTTATGGATGGTTGAAACCATAACTGTTTCGCCTGTATCGTTAAAAAAGTCCTCAATCTTTGATTCTTTAATAAAAACTTCAAAATCAGATTTATACTTAATTTTCGGATTTACAGCTTCAAAATCATGAATAAGGTTATCAACGATTTCGAATTTAGAGCTCTTTTTAAACTTGTAAGTTAATTCCCGATATGCATTTGTCCAAACCTCATCACTGTAAGTATATACTTCATTATTTGATCCCAGTTTAGATAAGAAAAACCTTATCTCAGAAAGGTTATAGAGATTAAAAGAGTCGTTTGTCTGTATTAACTGCGCTGGCATTTTATGTTTCAACAAGCTGCCTACAACCATGCTTGCTTCTTCATTTGTCTTTGTTAATACACATGTAGTACCAACCAATCCCGTTTTTAGAATATCATTGACCAATGGGGTAATTAGGTTGCCGTTTTTATAATGCGTTATTTTTATATTGCCAATACCTTTACTATTTGAAATAATTGGCGTTGTTTTTAAACGATGGCTTATTTTTGTGATGAATTGATTACTAAACGCGATCAAATTTTGTTTGCTTCGATAGTTTTCAACCAATTCATACTTTATAGCATCTTTATTTCTAATAAATTCTTCCAGATATTTTGAATCGGCATTTCTAAACTCATAAATATTTTGATCATCGTCACCAACTGCAATTACCCGCATCTCTTCATTTTGTGCCATTAAGGTATTAATTAGCTCAAATTCATCAGCATTAATGTCCTGTGCTTCATCAATTACCAAAACGGCTTTCGTGATTTTACTGATTTCTACTTCATTATTTTTTATTTTAGAAATGGCAGTCCTTAGAATGGCATCTGCTTTTTCTAGGCTACCCACCTTTCCCAACAGATCAAAGCAAAAAGAATGGAAGGTTTTAATCTCGACAAAGCCCGCAGCGTTACCAATTAATTTTAACAAACGCTTTTTAAATTCTGTTGCTGCTACTCTCGAAAAGGTAAGCATTAGCAATTGTTCATGTTTTACATCTTCCATTAATAAAAGAGAGGCTAGTTTATGAACCAATACTTTGGTTTTTCCGCTTCCCGGACCGGCAGCTACGATAATATATTTGTTTTCTTTATCATTTATGATTTGTGATTGACTTTCTGATAAACCACCGAACAGTTGCTTGTATTTGGTTGGTGTAATGTTCCGCTTTATTTCATTTTGGCGGGTTACATTAAAATATTTATTTAAAAAAGAAGTATAATTAAGTTGAAAGTAATCTTCTGCAAACGCTAAAGCAAGTTTATAGTTCTCGGTCATTTTCTTAGCATATTCACCCACAATATGGATCTGCTGTACCCTATTTTCATAAAATTGATTTAATTTTTCATAATCTTCTGCCTTATATCTAACTTTATTATCATTTTCCAATCTATCGATAGTTAAACGGTTGTAGATAACCATAAAACCACCTTCAATTTTGATGGCTTCAATTCTAGAAAGATAAAAGAGTGTATCTTCTACATCCTCAACAGTAACTGAAAGCTGAAATAAACTGCCCCTATTGAGAAAAGTATCTTTTAGTTCATGAACCGAAAATTCGACTAAAACTTCATCCTTTTCGGCGTTGTCTTTATCATTATTAGATTTGTCGTACAAATATTCTACTGTAAACCTGGCTAACTCATGCCTTTTATGCAATTTGTCTTTTAATAACGCTACTGTTTGTGATGCGATTACAGAAATGTGATTTTTAGAGTATGTCTGATTTTCCCGCTTTATCCATTTTTTTATTGCCCAAAAATTGATGATGGTTTTGATTTTGTTTGGTGTAAAATCATTATAACCTTTAAATTCAGCTTCTTCATTTAGCTCCTTAAGGTTTATTGTTATTTCCTGTTCTTTAAAAATCGGCGCTAGAAAGTTCTCGATTTTCCGAAATGTCTCAACAATTGTCAATGAACGGTTCCTGCTTTCATTTCTTTTAACAAATGCAGTTAAATCCTTCGTATCGGCAAGAATTTTCTCTTCCCTAAGCAGATTTATAATGTGGATCACATCTTCTTTCACCATACTCAAACGATCTGAGATATAATCAATACGTGATTCACCAACATCATCAGATAGCTGCTTCTTACTTTTGCTCGAAAAAAGTTTCTTTATAATTCTAACTGCCTTTTCTTTCTGTTTTTCATCAAACCGAAAAGAACTGTTAATTTTATTTATGGCTTCCTGAGCGGTTTTAGTTAAGATGCTGTTGGCAAAAACCCTGGGCATATTTTGCCCACGCTTTAAGTAACCGGCATCTTCTAAGGCAGCAATAGCAGTTGTTACCCTGGTTTCTATTTCATTAACACTATCGTCCCAGCCTGCCTTTCTGGCAATTTCTAAGGCAGAATTTGATGCATTTAAGCGAAACCGTGTAATTTCTTTTACGGCTTTCCAGATCTGCTGAATTTCCTTTATGTTTAATTTGGTCTGGTTTAATAAAATAAAATGCTTGCTTAAATCTTCTTCATTAAACAGAACATAACAAACTGCCGATAATTTTTCATCACGGCCTGCCCTCCCGGCTTCCTGAACATAATTTTCTAAAGAGTCAGAAATATCGTAATGCACCACCATCCCTACATCTTTCTTATCCACCCCCATACCGAATGCAGAAGTAGCAACCATGATATTAATTTGGCCGGTTATAAATTCATTCTGGCTTTTTGTCTTTTCACCCGATTCCATTCCCCCGTGGTAATAAGCTACAGAAAAACCATCCTTTGATAATCGTGTAGCCAGTTTAACAGCCTTGCTCCTCCTTGAAACATACACAATGGTTGGACATTGCTTTTCTTCGATTAAATCCCGCAGTGCATTATATTTTTCTTCTTCATCATTCTTTTCGAATACATTATATGTTAAATTTGTTCTCGAAGCCTTTGAGCTAAAAATTTCTAAATCAAGTGATAATTTCTTCTTAAAATAATTTCTGATATCTTCAATTACATTCTGTTTGGCTGTGGCCGTAAAACATGAAACTGGAATCTGCTCATCAAGATTCTTCTTTTCCTGCAATAGCTTTATAAAATCTCCTATATACAAGTAATCAACCCTAAAATCTTGCCCCCATGATGAGAAACAATGTGCTTCATCTATTACGAAACGAATAATTTTCCGCCCCAAAAGGAGCCTTTCTATTGATTTGGACCGCAAAGATTCAGGAGATATATAAAGCATTGATGCCGAGCCATCCTCGACCCGCTCAAATGATTTCCCCCTTTCTATTGGGTCGAGCAGACCGTTGATTGTAACTGCTTCTGTTATTCCTATTTTTTCCAGATTATCTACCTGATCTTTCATTAAAGACTGTAGCGGAGAAATAATGACGGTAAGTCCTTTTGCATTTGCACCGCCCATTAAAGCTGGCACCTGAAATGTTATGGATTTGCCTCCTCCTGTAGGAAATACAGCTAAAATTGATTTATTTTGAATGGCTGCCTCAACTGATCTTTCCTGTAGTGGTTCGCCAGCATAACTTCTGTATGAATCAAAACCAAAATATTTTTTTAAGCCTTTATGGATATCCAGTGCGGTATTACAATATGCACAGCCAGCTAAACATGGTTTATTTGTCAATTCAGACATAATACCTTCCACCTTTGGATAAACTTTCAATACCCATGGAGGTGTAATTGAATACCTGTCCTGGCAATTGATTATTGATAAACAGTAGGCTAATTCAATAGGATTTTGTTGTATAATTTTATCCAGATCTGCCTGCACACAGATTTTTAAGTGGAATTTGGCATGAATAATTCTGGCAATATCACTAATATCTGGCTGGAAGCTGTTAAATTTAAAAAACGCACTAAACTCTTTCTTATCATTTAGCAGCGCAAAAAATATTTGTTTTAGTAAATTATCCAATTGATCAAATGATGCAATCTCATCATAGAACAGATCTCTTGCCTTTATAGCATCATTTAATGGGTTGCTTAACTCTTCCGTTTGCAGTTTATCATCTTTTAATAAAGCATGGTATGGTTTATTGGGGAAAAGTAGTGGCGATAAATACAGGGTATCAATAACCTGTAAATCATCTAATTCGACTATAGCTTTCTTAAGATGTGGTAAATCATGGTAAATAATGTTATGCCCACAAATAAATTCAGTAGCACCTAAAAATGTAGATAAGGATTCAGGAGAATTTGAGTGAATACTACTTCCATCATCCTTAATGCAACCTATATCAAGGATATTTAATGTTTCGGGATTAATTTCAGTATCTACAAAAGCTATTGGTTTCATAAAAATGATCAACTGAGCGCATTAATATATGCAATATAATAAAACCAAATGTATATCTATTAAGAGCAACGGTTACCTTCAATAACCTAATAGTCCCAATCAACTAGTTATTAAATGTTTATGATTTCTGATATAAAATATAAAATTGTAATTATTTTATTTGGAAATCGGCTACAGTAGCATTTGAGCACATACAGTCCTGCTCTTCACTTTATCCCGATAAAATCGGGATGCACGTTCCGATCAGGTTTAAGTGGCACAGCCAGCAATACTATTTTGGGCTGCAATGTGCAGAACAGATTAGGCATCATGCGATTAAACCTTCAATAGCAGCAATGACTTCAGTATATAAACCTGATTGAAATGGAAAACCCGCAGCCCGATTTTAATCGGGTGAGGATTTGAAATGAGCAGGACTAACCTTAAAATGAAATGCTGCCTTTGCTTTCCAAAAAAAAAATTAGCTAAATTTTTGCACAAAAAAAGTCCCAATTTTAATTGAGACTCTCCTATTTGGTTAATGATATTTTAAGCCAAAGCATTTTGCTTTACTACCATTTTAACTTTTTCTATTACGTAATCCAACTCTTCTTTGGTAGTGTATTTACTAAATGAAAAGCGAACGGAAGGACGGTTTGGATCGGCCTTAATGCCATTTAACACATGCGAGCCAATATTTGAACCAGAGGAGCATGCACTGCCACCAGAAGCACAGATGCCATTAATGTCTAAATTAAACAACAACATATCGGCCATGTCCATCTCTGGGAACGATACATTTAATACCGTGTACAAACTTTTATCGGCATCAGTTTCGCCGTTAAAGCCAATACCCGGAATCTCTGCAATTAACTGTGCTTTCAAATAATCTTTTAAGCCCTGAATGTACGACTGATGCTGGTCCATTTCTGCATAAGCAATTTCTAAGGCCTTTGCCAAACCTACAATACCATACACATTTTCTGTACCACCACGCATATTGCGCTCTTGCGCACCACCATAAATCATTGGTGGGATTTTAATATTGCTGTTTACATATAAAAAGCCAACGCCCTTAGGTCCGTGAAGCTTGTGTGCTGCGCAAACAATAAAATGTGCTTTAAGCTCGCGTACGTTATGTGGATAATGGCCCATGGTTTGCACGGTATCGGCATGATAAATGGCATTGTATTTTTCGCAGATATCGCCAACTTTAATCATATCAGTGAGTGTACCCAACTCGTTATTGGCATGCATTAGCGAAACAAAAGTACGTTCGTTATTTTGAAGCAGTTCTTCTAAATGGTTGTAGTCGATATTTCCTTTTTCGTCAATATTAACGAAACTTAATTTATCGATCTCGCCATTTTTAAGCATCGTATTTAAAGTATGCTCCACAGCATGGTGCTCTATTTTTGAAGTAATGGCATGTTTAATTCCATAAGCAGAAATTCCACAACGGATAGCTGTATTATCAGCCTCGGTACCTCCTGAAGTAAAAAATATTTCGGATGGAGAGGCACTTAAGAGGCCAGAAACAGTTTTACGGGCTTTCTCTACAAGCGTTCTCACTTCACGTCCAAGCGCATGAATGGCAGATGGATTACCGAAATAGTTTTCCATCACGTTTGTCATTTCTGCGATTACTGCAGCATCTAAAGGCGTTGTGGCCGCATTATCTAAATAGACCCTTTTCATTTCTACGAATATTTAAAAGTTAGTGTTGTAGGATGCCTTGCTAAGGGCAGTCTCTATTTTAAATGTTCAGGGATTTAATTTGTTGTATTAAACCCTGAACAGGTATGCTTAATCCTGCAATCCTTTAGGGATTAAAGGTGTAATATTTCTTTAATGTCAGAAATAATTTTGTTAGCCAAATTCTCGGCAATGGTTTCATTTTCTGCCTCACTGTAAATCCTGATGATTGGTTCAGTGTTAGAACGGCGCAAATGTACCCAAGTTTTATCAAATTCTATCTTCAACCCATCAATTGTACTATATGGCTGGTTTTTATATTTCTCTTCTACTTGTTTCAACAAATTATCAATATCCATTTCTGGTGTAAGAGTAATCTTGTTTTTAGAAATATGGTATTGAGGATAACTAGCTCTCAACACAGAGATCGATTTACCAAATTTAGCCAAATGCGTTAAAAATAAGGCAATACCAACTAAGGCATCTCTGCCATAATGCGATTCAGGGTATATAATGCCACCGTTTCCTTCACCACCAATAATGGCGTTGGTAGCTTTCATTTTGTTTACCACATTAACCTCTCCTACTGCCGACGCATTGTATTCTGATCCTGCTTTTTCGGTCACATCACGTAGTGCACGTGTTGATGAAAGGTTTGAAACTGTATTTCCTGGTGTATTTTTCAATACATAATCGGCTACTGCTACCAAAGTATACTCTTCGCCGAACATGCTACCATCTTCGTTTACAAAACATAAACGGTCAACATCCGGGTCTACTACAATACCTAAATCAGCATTCTGTTTCTGAACCTCTTTCGATATTTCAGTTAAATTTTCAGGTAGCGGCTCAGGATTGTGTGGGAAATGTCCGTCGGGTGTACAATATAATTCTACCACCTTGCTCACGCCCAAAGCTTTTAATAAAGCAGGGATAAAAATACCCCCTGTTGAATTTACACAGTCGATTACTACTTTAAAATCAGCTTTTTTAATCGCCTCAACATCAACTAATTGTAATGCTAAAACTTTATCGATATGTTTTTGAAGGTAAGTATCGTTTTTAATTACTTTACCTAATTTATCTACATCAGCAAAATCAAAATCAGCACTTTCTGCCAAATCTAAAACTTCTTTGCCCTCAGCATCGCTAATAAACTCGCCGTTTGCATTCAGCAATTTTAAGGCATTCCATTGTTTTGGGTTATGGCTCGCGGTTAAAATGATACCACCACCTGCTTTTTCATCAGGCACGGCTACTTCTACAGTTGGCGTGGTTGATAAACCTAAATCGATCACTTCAATACCCAAGCCCTGTAAAGTCCCAATAACCAAATTGTTTACCATCTCACCCGAAATACGGGCATCGCGGCCTAAAACAATTCTTTTGTTGCCTGTTTTTTGTACTACCCAGCTCCCATAAGCAGCTGTAAATTTCACAATATCAAATGGAGTTAAGCCGTCTCCAGCCCTTCCGCCTATGGTTCCTCGTATTCCTGAAATCGATTTTATTAAAGTCACTGTTTATATTTTATTTGAGCCTCAAAAATAAGAAAAAAAACAAGATAGCCGCTATTCTGGCGCGTTTGTGCACGTTAATTTACATTGTTTTTATATCTATTTACATGATCAATTTTCTAGAATTGAGACTATGGACAAAAACAAACGTATGTTTAATTGATAGCGTATTGATAATATTCTTGCAACTTTATTGCATAAAAGCGTATTCTAACTTTACTAGCGATTGTAAAACCTTATATTTGCATCTTTTTAAGATACAAACGGCTTTTATATGCAGCGCAAGTGGTTTCAATATTGGTTTAATTCGCCATATTATCATATTCTATATCAACAACGAAATGATGCTGAAGCCGAGTTTTTCATTGATAAACTTACGCATTTTCTTCACCCAAAGGCCGATGCCAAAATGTTGGATATTGCCTGTGGAAAAGGCCGACATTCTATTTACCTGAATAAAAAAGGCTTTGATGTTACCGGAATAGACCTGTCAGAACAAAGCATAAAATACGCCAAGCAATTCGAAAACACCAAATTACACTTCCTTGTTCACGACATGCGGAGACTGTTTTACATCAATTATTTTGATATAGCCTTAAATCTGTTTACCAGTTTTGGTTATTTTGACACAGAAAAAGACCATGTAAATGCGCTTAAAACTTTTCGCAAATGTTTAACCGCCGATGGTATTTTGGTGCTGGATTATTTTAACACCGAAAAGATCATTCGCAATTTAAATTCATGTGAAACGAAATCACTCGATGGCATAACTTTTCACATCACCAAAAATGTTATTGACGGGAAAATTATTAAAAAGATAAATTTCGAAGACAAACAAAAGATATATAATTTCGAAGAGCGGGTACAGGCATTTAGTTTTGAAGATTTTAAGCGTATGTTGAACAAAGCGGGGATGATTATCGAAAAAACCTTTGGCAGTTATGGCCTAGCGGATTTTGACGAAAACAGTTCTGACCGGTTAATCTTAATCTGTAAAAAAGCATGATGGAAAGCATACAGCAATTTGATGTAGAATTGTTTTTGAAAATCCACCGTGGACTTTCAAACGGCTTTTTTGATTGGTTGATGCCTTTAATGCGCAACCGTTTCTTTTGGTCGCCACTTTACCTTTTTATTGTTGTTTTTTGCATCAAGCAGTATAAAAAACAAGGTTATTATATCATTGGCATGGTACTGTTTACTTTTGCTATGGGTGATTTAATCGCCTCGAGGGTTGTAAAACCTTTGGTATCGCGTGTAAGGCCTTGCAATGATTTAAGTTTGGCGAACGATATCATCCACCGTGTTCCCTGTGGAAGCGGTTTAAGTTTTCCATCGGCGCACGCTACCAATCATTTTGCTATAGCTGTTTTTTTGATCTGCCTTTTTTATAGCAGATGGAAGCCTATTTTACCCATTGGTATATTCTGGGCATTTATCATCAGTTTTGCGCAGGTATATGTTGGCGTTCATTATCCTGTTGATGTAACTATTGGCGCTTTGCTAGGCATAACAATAGGCATTATCTGTTCGAGAATATTTAAAAAATTACAACCTGATTTTTAACTTATGGAAATCTGGAAACTCTGCGTACTCTTTTTTTGTGCCTTTTTAGGCGGAACCGCTATTTTTTTGGTAAAAAGTGATAAATCTAAATTACTTAAACTGATTTTATCTTTTAGTGGAGCCTATTTATTTGCCATTACGGTTTTACATTTAATTCCTGATGCCTACAGCGGGCCTGATAAATGGCAGATTGGCATTTTCATCCTGATTGGCTTCTTATTACAAATTTTCTTAGAACAGTTTTCAGAAGGTGTAGAACATGGGCACATCCATAAACATCACGACGGGCATATATTTCCCTTTGGAATTATGATCAGTTTGTGTTTGCATGCTTTTTTAGAGGGAATGCCTTTAGCAAAAGAACAGCACAATGAACTTATTTTTGGAATTTCGTTACACCATATTCCTGCAGCCTTTGCATTAGCCAGTATATTAATGCAGAATCATTTTAAAAAAAGCAGCATTGTATTTTATCTGATTGTGTTTGCCATTATGGCGCCCCTTGGCTTTTATGTAAGTGTTGGCTTAAGCAACGGAACCATTGGCGGTTTAGATGCCTATTTCAATAAAATTATGGGCATTGTAATTGGTATTTTCTTACACATTTCTACCACTATATTATTCGAATCGAGTGCCGATCATAAAATTAATACCCGTAAAATGATTGCCGTTTTATTTGGAATTGGTGTAGCATTAATTGGTTTCTTTGCCGGACATTAATTCAGTTGGCAGTTTTCAGTTAGCAGTTCTTAGTTGGCAATTTGAAGTTAACCGATTAATCAACCGATATCCGTTTTAAACGTTTAATCGTTTATACATTTAACTTTTATGAATAAACATCTGTAAATTAGTATATGGATGAGATTGTAAACGAACCTGCTGTAGCTTACCAAAAAAGGCATTATACTATTGAAGAATACCTGGAGATGGAAAAAGCATCAACAGTAAAGCATGAGTATTTTCAAGGTGAAATATTTGCAATGTCTGGTGCGACCTTTAATCATAATCTTATATTTTCAAATATTTTCGGCCCCCTTTTCTTTAAATTAAAAGGTTCGAAATGCATTCCTTTTGGAAGTGATATGAGAATGAATATCTCAGAAAACACCTTGTTTACTTATCCAGATATTTCTATATACTGTAACGAAATCAAACATTTAAGTGAAGATGGAGACACTATTCTGCAACCAACCGTAATAATCGAAATCCTATCGCCATCAACCAAAAATTATGACAGAGGGAAAAAATTTAACCTGTATAAAGATATTCCATCATTAAAGGAATACATCATGATCGATTCGGAATCTGTGTTGGTAGAGGCTTATTACATTGATGATGAGCAAAATTGGGTACTCCATAAACACGAAGAGATTTCTGATATACTAAATCTCGTTTCGATGGGATTCGACGTAGCCTTAACCGATATTTATAACCATATTTCCTTTAGCGCTGCAATGTGATTCCGCTCACAACTTCAATTGGGCAATTTAAACCATTAACCTTTCGTACCAATTCAATAAATTATGATATGGATGAGATTATAAATGAACCTGTTTTGGCCTATCAAAAAAGGCATTATACTGTTGAGGAATACCTTGAGATGGAAAAAGAATCGCAAGAAAAGCATGAGTATTTTCAAGGTGAAATATTTGCAATGTCTGGCGCTGGTGATAATCACAATGAGATTTTCAGCAATGTTTTTGGAGAAATAGCTTATAAGCTCAAAGGCACGCCATGCAGGCCCTATGGAAGTGATAAACGGATGAATATTCCCGAGAATACGTTATTTACCTATCCTGATATTTCCATTTATTGTAATGGTCTAGCGCATAGCGATGTTGATGTAGACACTTCAATTTTACCCACTGTGATCATCGAAATCCTATCTCCATCAACTAAAAATTACGACAGGGGCAAAAAATTTAATTTGTATAAAGATATTCCATCATTAAGAGAATACATTATGATCGATTCGGAATCTGTGTTGGTAGAGGCTTATTACATTGATGATGAGCAAAATTGGGCACTCCACAAACATGAAGAGATTTCTGATATGCTAAATCTTGTTTCGATGGGGTTTGATATAGCGTTAAGCGACATTTATGATCATGTTCGCTTTAGTAAGGAGAAATGAGTTTGTAAACAAAGTTGAGAAATGTAAACTGAAAACTGCCAATTACCAACTGCATCACTTCTTCGCTTTCTTCTTCCCATAACCCCATGGACAGTGCTTACACTTATTTTTGCAGCAATAACCACGCTTTAGATGGTAGGATTCGGTAAAAACCATCAGTCCATCTTCGTTAAAGTAAAAATCTTCGCCTTCTTTTAACATAATTATTGAATGAGAGAATTGTTGAATTAGAGAATGAGCGAATTTGAATGAGTGAATGAGATTTTTAAGTCATATCATCTTCATTCAAATCATTCTCTAACTCTCTCAATCAATCATTTTTACTATTAAGTATTTTAACTTCCAGCTTATTTTTAAAATGATCTTTAAGCTGTTTACCATCACCATGTAAAGTCCATACCTGTTTTGGTTTAACTTTTTCTATGGTTTCTAAAATTGCATCCCAATCTGCATGATCAGAAATATAAAGTGAAATCCCGTTTTGCTGCTGCAGGTTCTTCCATCCGGAGGCAAAGGCGCGTACTACATTAATCGCCTTATGGTAACTATGAAAAACCATTGGTGGCACAATATAAACCTGATTTTCCTGATTATTTTTCATAACCTTTCTATCGTACATTTTGTAATTTCCTACTTTCATGCCATAATCTTCATAGATTTTAACAAAAGGCATAATGCTATGGTGCACCATAATGTTCTTCGTAGGGCAATGCTCGTTGAGCAGCTGGATAATGCGCTGGCTTTTACCCAATGCATAAGCACCCAGCATGATATTCGTATTGGTTTCGTTCAGCTTTTGAATTTCGGCTATTGGTGAAGGATGTTTGGTTTCTGGATTAGCAAAGGTACTTTCCGTAATCAACACGTCTGCTTCTACAAATTCAAAAGGCTCGCATGTATTATCCGGTTCAATCTTATAATCACCAGTATAAAGGTACTTTACCCCCTTATACTCCATTAAAATCTGTGCAGAGCCCAAAATATGTCCGGCAGAATAAAAAGTAATAGTAACCTCTTTTATTTTGAAGGGCTCATGATAACTTTTGGTATAAAAATCTACCGCTGCAAATTTGCGGTAACGGTGTTTCATAAAAGTTGCAGTAGCAGCAGTACAGTACACATTCTGGCTTCCTCCAATAGCATGATCGCCATGCGCATGTGAAACCACCGCTTCTTTAACCGGCTGTTGCGGATCGAGGTAAAAATCACCGTAAACACAATATAAACCAGTTGGGGTAATGGCAATAAAATCTTCTAAAATCATGATAGGATAAATAGGATTTAAGGATGGTATGATTTAAGTAGATTAAGCGTTGGTGCTGTTTGATTTTTTGGCCGACTTAAGAAATTCCCGGTGTAAAGCTAAAACCTGTTCGATTATGGATTGCTGCTCATCATTAACAATAAAATGATCGGCCATTTTTGTCTTTTCTTCATCGCTGAGCTGTTTATCCATGCGGGCCATCACTTGCTCTTCAGTAACACCATCGCGTTGCATTAAACGCTTTAATTTAACTTCGTAAGGGGCGATAATCAAAATTGTAGTATCGCACAATTTATAAGAACCGCTTTCGAACAGTATTGCTGCTTCTTTTAAAGTATAAGGAACTGTTGAAGGAATGGTTGCTTCCCAGGCATCAAATGCTCTAAAAACTGCCGGATGAACCAATGCATTTAATTTTGCAAGCTTTTCATCGTTATTAAAAACGATGCCGGCAATATGTTTGTTATTCAGTTTCCCATCTTCAAAATAACTTTCTTTTCCGAAAGTAGATTTAATCCCCTCCATCAACAATACATCCGTGCACATGATTTCTTTGGCAACGGTATCGGCATAAAACACAGGGATTCCCAATACTTCAAAAACCTTGCAAGCAGTTGTTTTACCACTTCCTATGCCGCCTGTTATACCTACTTTATACATTATTTTTCTACAATGAAATCTATTTTAGAAGGAATGACACTCACCAATTTACAATAATCTGGAAATTCGGTTATATTAACCCTAAACTGTCGATGCCTTAAATTTTGCCATTCATCAACATCAATAGTAGCGGTAATAAAACTCTCATCAACCTGATCGTAATTACTTAAGGCCACTAAAAAGGTAACTTTAACTTTTTTAGGATAAAGTTTAATGCTGTTATAGCTTCGATTATTGGTGATTTTTAGAGGTACCTCGATCGTTTTTTCAGTAAATTCATCAACAGGGAGTTTAACCTCTACAGATGATGGATAGATGCTTACATTTTTATGGATACTGTGCTGTAAAGCTACTCTGGTAGTACTACTACTCTGTATTTTATCCTGTTTAAGCGTATCGGTTGGCCAAAATTTTATTTTTGAAAGCTCTTCTAACGGACCAGCTACCTTTACATATTTCGGATTGAGGATAATTTCACTGGAAATACCATATTGCTTTTCAAAGCTCAGTTTATCAATCAATTTTACGGGAACTTTTTTCACTACGCGTTTGGTGAAATCGAAATACAGGGTATCGGGCTTAACAGAAATTACCTTTTGCGTACTTTCTAACTGCCTGTTGATATTGAAAAGCTGATCGGAAAAAACGATAAAATCTTTGGTATTGAGCTGGCTCAGGTTAACAGAAACAGAAGGTGGACTGATCCTTAAACGGGCAAACAGTAACTGCCAGCCTGTTCCTTCTACCTGTAAATCTATCGTATCGGATTGTAAAGGATAAAATGCTCTTTTGGTGGGGGTATTTTTAAAAACTAATACCGTTTTAGCTACATAAATATACTTGTTGTTTAATGCCATAAAAAGCCATGCAGCTATAGCCAACAGCAAGCAGGCCAATAAGCTAAATACACGTCTTTTTTCAATCTTCGTTAACCTAATGAAGGGCATAATAAATTTAATGTTAGCTTTAAACTGGAAAAATATTATCCAAAATGCATTTAATCAAATGTAGTAAAACAAAAACAGTCCCGAAAGTTTTCGGGACTGCGCTTAAATTTTATTAATTTATTAGGCTTTAGGCGCTACAACTGCTTTGGTTGCATCTAAAGAAACTGCTGATTTATCGAAACGGATTTTCACACCACCTTCAACTTCGATCAAGAAAGTTGTTTCATTCATATCGGCAATACGGCCGTGAATACCCGCAGTAGTCACAATTTTATCTCCTTTTTTCAATTCTGCAACCAATTTTTTATGGTCTTTAGCTTTTTTAACTTGCGGGCGGATCATGAAAAAGTAGAAAACTACCATGATTAATACCATTGGTACAATTGTAGTTAGCATGTTACTACCACCTGCTGCTGCATCTAAAATTACTGTTAATGTCATTTCTTTTTTATTTGTTTTTTTGTGAATAGTTTATCATTATGGATTGCTGCCATAAACGATCAAACCAATTTATTTTTTAGCAAGTACCTCTCCTACCAAATGAACAGTGGTTACTGTTGGATTAGCATTTGAAGTAACGGTTACTACTTTATCCTGCATGCCCATTTTACCTTCGCTATTAAAAACTACGCTGATGACACCTTCTTTACCAGGTAAAATTGGCTCGCCCGGTACCTGCGGAATGGTACATCCACAGGTTGCTGTTGCATTTGAAACAATTAGTGGGCTCTTACCTGTATTTTTAAGTTTGAAATCGTGCTTAACTTTTTCGCCTTGCGTTATTTTACCGAAATCGAAAATATCGCGTTCGAAAACAATAACAGGCGCATCTGCCGGGGCAACTTTAGCTGTTTTTGATGTATCGTTACCAACCGAAACAGCTGTAGCCGTTTCTTTAGTTTGATTATTGGCATTACGACATGCTCCGAATGAAAGTGCAGCAATTGCCAGGATAAATGTTCTTTTCATTTTTAATCTTCGATTAATCCGCGGCCAATCTTTTTAATGGTATTGTTTTTCTTAAGATCGCCTAAAATTTTGTCTAAAATACCGTTAATAAATGAATTACTCTTCGGTGTACTGTAATCTTTTGATAACTCTAAATATTCGTTAATGGTTACTTTAACCGGAATAGATGGAAAGTTTAACAATTCGCAAATGGCCATTTTCATTAAAATGGTATCCATTAATGCAATACGTTCTGATTCCCAGTTTTTGGTTCTATCGGCAATCATTTCCTGATATTTTGCATCGTTCTGCAAAGTATGTACAAAAAGATCCTGAACAAATTTGCTGTCTTCAACCCAATCGGCACTAATTTCGGTCAATTTATTTTTGAAAGGATCTTCGGATGTAAAGTTTTTCAAGGTTTTAGCCACCATACCTTTCATCACTTCGTGATCTACCTGCCAGTTGATAAATTTCTCTTCAAAAACCTGCAAAATGGCCTGGTTTTTTAAGATGATTTTCCGGAAAATGTATTTGATAATATCTTTTGATGATTCTAAACTTTCGTTAGGATCGACAAGATAATCGGCATATTCTTTTGATGCTTTTAAGGAATTGTAAACTGTTTTACGAATTTCCGGATCGAAACCCCAGTCTACTTTGTATTTTTTAACTGCAGAAACGTACTCAGGGTTCTGCTGCATTAAAACGCTAAACTTATTGTGTAGCAATTTCATGTTAGGATTAATATCCTCTGCTGTTTTGATAAACTTATTTGCGCGCTCTGCGGCGTCGTTAGCAGTAAATTCGGTAACTTCTACCATTAAAGATAACATCCAGATGTACATTTCGTACACGCTATCGATGCTCTGCATTAAAGTTTTCAAATCACCTTTAATGTCTTTTTTGTCTGCCATGTGCCAAGCAAAAATATTTTGCAAAGCTTTGATTCTTAAGTGCCTTCTGTTTAACATGAATGTAAGAACGAGTGCGGTTTTTTAAAACCTGTTTTAATAATTATGATTTAATATGACGATTTAATTTTTTTAACATCTGCAATCCTTTTTTCAGCAATGCGGTTTGCAGCAATATTTGTTGATATACTTTCAGCTTTACTTAATTTAATTACACTGCGGGTTGCATCGTAAATATTCTCGGTAAGCTGCACTGTACGTTTTTTACCAAAGCCCGTTAACTCAGAGTAGCAAGAAATCAATCCACCAGCATTGATTAAATAATCCGGTGCAAATAAAATTCCTTTCTTCAAAAGCAATTCGCTATCTAAAACCTCATCTTTTAACTGATTGTTTGCTGAACCTGCAATAATTGCAAATTTCATTTTTTCGATGGTTTTGTTGTTTACTGTAGCGCCCATTGCACATGGCGCATATACATCGGCATCAGTTGTAAAAATTTTATCAGCCTCGATCGGTTTTGCTTTATATTTCCGGGCAACATAAGTGAGTTGCTCCTGATTAATATCGCTAATCAAAACTTCGGCATTTTCTTTTCTCAATAACGCAACCAGGTGTTCACCAACATTTCCGATACCTTGAACTACAATGGTTCTTCCGGCAAGCATATCTGTACCGAAAACTTCTTTAACACTGGCTTTAATGCCTAAATAAACACCCTGTGCAGTAAAAGGAGCCGGATTACCAGCACCACCAATTGATTCGGGAACACCGGTAACATAATTGGTTTCCATACGGATATATTCCATATCGCGTGTATTGGTACCCATTTCTTCTGCAGTGATAAATTCGCCATTTAGGTTTTTAATAAACCTACCGTAGCTACGCATTAAAGTTTCTGTTTTGTCTTTTCTGGAATCGCCGATAATTACGCCTTTTCCACCACCCAGATTCAATCCCGTTATCGCTGCCTTGTAAGTCATTCCCCGCGATAAACGCAGCGCATCTTCTAAAGCTTCGCCTTCAGTACTATAACTCCACATGCGTGTTCCGCCTAAAGCAGGACCCAATGTGGTATCGTGTATAGCAATAATTGCTTTTAAACCTGTATCTGGATCGTTGCAAAAAACCAATTTTTTATGCCCATAGACACTTAATTGATCTAAAATTGAAAAATCTGACGGAGAATTTGCTGGCATATTGAACGTTCGGCTAACCTGCTGCAAAATTAAAATAAAAAACCATTATTACATGTATTTAACGAAACTATAACAAAATATATTCGGTTCTGGCTAAATTAATAAACCTTTGAGATTTTTAAAACGTTATAGGCTGAAGGTAAATGATTCAAAAAAACCTGGTTAAATCCACTAATGATTGGTTCGTGAGTACACGAAACCAAGGCGTAAGTATTTAATGAAATTAATTCGGTTCTGGCTAAATTAATAAACCTTTGAGGTTTTTAAAACGTTATAGGCTGAAGGTAAATGATTCAAAAAACTTAGATAAATCCACTAACGATTGGTTCGTGAGGACACGAACCAAGGCGTGAGAAGCGAATGAGATAAATATCCAATGCTTTTCTCTATAATTAAACTGACAACAGATTTCATTGAACCGAACCCTACTGCTCCTGGTTAAATAAACCTGATAGGAATGCAAAGCCCGATTCTTCATCGGCTTGAAATGATAGCAGGACTGTTATAGCGATGAAAGGCAGAACCACTCGTTTTCAAAAAACAAAGACATTTAAACAAACCCTACAAATAATATTTTGCGCCAACAATGTCATTATTTTTTAAAGCTTATTGCCGAATAAACAAATATGCATCATGAAATAACAAAATTATCTAAGTTTGTATGGAATGAAACATTTAAGCCGATTAAACAAATACTTTCTTAAATACAAATGGTGGATTATACCCGGAAGTATTTTCGTGGTAATTTCTAATATTTTTGGGGTAGTGCCTGCTCAGGTAATTGGCTATGCAGTTGATCTGATTACCGAAAACATTCAGATATTTAATCTCTTTTATGGTTTTGATCGGCAGGCCATCATTTACGACATATTTAGCAGCAACCTTTTATATTTTGGGTTGCTGGTTATTGCACTTTATTTATTGAGGGGGTTGTTTCTGTTCTTTATGCGTCAAACCATTATTTTAATGTCGCGGCATATAGAGTTTGATATGAAGAACGATATCTACCAACATTATCAGGAGCTGAGCTTAGGTTTTTACCGCAGAAATAATACCGGCGATTTAATGAACCGCGCTACAGAAGATGTTAACCGGGTGAGAATGTACGTTGGTCCGGCGATTATGTACACGATTAACACTTTTGTTTTATCTGTGCTTATTATCTGGTCGATGTTTGATGTAAATGCCAAACTGGCCATTTATTGCCTGTTGCCCCTTCCTTTCCTAGTGGTGATTATCTATTATGTAAATACGCTGATCTTCAAAAAAAGCGGGAAGATACAGGAACGTTTATCAGATCTTTCCAGTTTTGTACAGGAGCGTTTCTCGGGGATCAGGATCATTAAATCATATGTCCGCGAAGATTACACCCGAAACATGTTCTCCATCCAGAGCAATGACTATAAAAAGGATTCGATGAGCCTGGTTAAAGTATCGGCTTTGTTTTATCCTACCATGCTTCTATTAATTGGATTGAGTACCATTTTAACCATATATATTGGCGGTATCCAGGTAATGAATGGCAGCATCACTGCAGGGAATATTGCCGAATTTATCATTTACATCAACCAGTTAACCTTTCCGGTAACCATGTTGGGTTGGGTTACCTCTTTAATCCAGCGGGCTGCTGCATCGCAAAAAAGGATAAACGAGTTTTTAGATATCCCATCCGACATCCAGTCGAAAGAAACTGTAGAAATTGAGCTTACGGGCAATATCAAATTCGATCATGTGAGTTTTACCTACCCAGATACGGGCATTGAGGCCTTAAGGGATGTGAATTTTGAGATCAATAGTGGCGAATTTGTAGCCATTATCGGGAAGACAGGGTCAGGAAAATCGACATTGGCTAATCTGATTATGCGGATGTATGATGTAGAAAATGGCGCAATAGATATCGATGGAAAGAATATAAAAGCACTCAATCTTAAAGATTACCGTAGCCAGGTTGGCTTTGTACCGCAAGAGGTTTTCCTTTTTTCGGACACCATAAAAAACAATATAGCCTTTGGTTTAGACCAAGTTACCGATGAAGAAGTGCATACGGCAGCAAAAAATGCCTCGGTTTATACCAATATTATCGGCTTCGAAGAAAAATTCGAGACGATGCTGGGTGAGCGTGGAATTACGCTCTCTGGAGGACAAAAACAACGCGTCTCTATCGCAAGAGCATTGATTAAATCGCCAAAAATTTTAATCTTCGATGATTGTCTTTCGGCGGTTGATACTAAAACCGAGGAGGAAATACTACAAAACCTGGGTAAAATCATGGCTGGGAAAACAAGTATTTTAATTGCGCACAGGATTTCGACCATTAAAAATGCAGATAAGATTTTAGTGCTGGATAACGGCAAAATCATTGAACAAGGCACACACAATGAATTACTTAGTTTAAATGGCAGCTATACCGAGCTTTACAACCACCAGCTTTTGGAGGAAGAAACAAGAACTATTTAAATTGTATTAAAATTGTATTTTGAACTTTAAATATTTGCTTTATATTTACCGAAACCAAAAACCAACATCAATACCAACCATGGGAGAATTCGACAACAAGGAAAGAGAAGAAGTTTTTTCAAAGAAAGTAAGAGCAGGTAAGAGAACTTATTTCTTCGACGTGAAGGCTACAAGATCGGGTGATTATTATTTAACAGTTACCGAGAGCAAGAAAAGATTAGAAGACGGTGTGTTTGTAAAACATAAAATCTTCTTATACAAAGAAGATTTCGAAAAATTTGCAGAGGGACTAAACGAAACTGTTGATTACATCAAAACTCACCAAGATGTTGTTGAAAAACGTTATGAATATTCTGAAAATGGAGAACATAGCACTAAAGCAAGCGACGATTTTACTTTTTAAGTAATTATAATTTCAATAAAAAGCCTCCGTTTTTAAAATCAGGAGGCTTTTCTGTTTGTATACGATTTATTTTATACCTACGCTGCTAACGGCTATGGCAAGAATTAACAAAAAATAACTCACTAACAATACAATGGTGAGTATGCCCCAAAACTTAAAAAGCGATTTTACATTTGCAATGGCATCGTTTAAATTTTCCTGATCGCCAAACAACACACCTTGTTTACCCTTAGCTGAAAAACGTAATAACAGTAAACTTGGGTAAAAAAAAAGTAAGGCTAAAAACAGGTAAAATATAGTAATTCCCGTTGCCCCGATGCTCGCCAATGGTCCTAATTGATTAAGCATTCCAGGATTTGCCGTTATTGCTGCCCCTATTCCAAATGAACTTAAGGCTAAAAATGCGGAGATAACAAAACCTACAACTGATAAAAATCTTGCCCATTTACTCATATCGTAAAAATAGCTCCGCATTTCTTCGGTAACGACTAATTTTACTTCCTGGGGCACTTCATTTTCAAAATCTTCCATTTATCTCTATCTATTTTGGGCTAAACTTAGATAAAATATAGATTTGATACAATAGCAAGGGTTTAAATAAAGGTTTTAAAAGCTTATCTTTGCGCGGATTTTAAGGCGGAAGGCGGAAAAAGGTAAAATGGTTGATGGCCAAAACTAAAGCCCGAGAACGAAACACAAGGCTATTGACCATAAGACAATGGACCAATAGCCAAAAACTAAAGATATAAAGACTAATAAATAATGGCATTACAATGTGGTATAGTTGGTTTACCAAATGTTGGAAAATCAACTCTTTTTAACTGTTTATCAAATGCAAAAGCGCAGGCTGCAAACTTCCCCTTTTGTACTATTGAGCCCAATATTGGCGTAATTACAGTACCTGATGATAGATTAACCAAACTGGCCGAGTTGGTTAAACCAAACAAAGTACAACCAAATACAATCGAGATTGTAGATATTGCAGGTTTGGTAAAAGGTGCATCGAAAGGTGAAGGCCTGGGTAACCAGTTTTTGGGAAATATCCGCGCTACCAATGCAATTATTCACGTTTTACGTTGTTTTGATGACGGAAATGTAATCCATGTAGATGGTTCTGTTGATCCGATCCGTGATCGGGAGATTATTGATACTGAGCTACAGCTTAAAGATTTGGATACGGTTGATAAACGTATTCAAAAAGTTGAAAAAATGGCTAAAACCGGTGGCGATAAGGATGCTAAACGTACTTATGAGATCTTAACGGTTGTTAAAGCGCATTTAGAAGCAGGTAAATCTATCCGTACTGCGGCTTTGGCTCAAGATGATTTCGATTTTATCGAAGATTTAGGCTTACTTACCCAAAAACCGGTTATGTATGTGTGTAATGTTGATGAGGCATCGGTAATTAACGGTAATCAATATGTTGATTTGGTTAAAGCAAACGTTGCGGATGAAAATGCTGAAGTTTTGGTGATCTCTGCTAAAATTGAATCAGAAATTGCTGAACTGGATAGCTACGCAGAGCGTCAGGAATTTTTAGCTGATTTAGGCTTAACTGAATCGGGTGTAAATAAATTGATCCGCGCGGCTTATAAATTATTAAACCTTTATACTTATTTCACCGCTGGGGTACAAGAAGTTAGGGCCTGGACCATTACAAAAGGTTTTACAGCCCCGCAAGCTGCCGGCGTAATTCATACTGATTTCGAAAAAGGATTTATCCGTGCGGAGGTAATTAAATACAACGATTTTGTAACCTTAGGTTCTGAAAACGCCTGTAAAGATGCTGGTAAATTAGGTGTTGAAGGAAAAACCTATGTAGTGGAAGATGGCGACATTATGCACTTTAGGTTTAATGTTTAAGCCTACCCAAACCCCTGAAGGGGCTTTTTAAAACATCAATAACATAGAGCCATTCGAAAGAGTGGCTTTTTTTATTATAGCGCATCGCCGCGGAAGGTTTTGCCACCGAGACTCGGAAAACACGGAAGATGCTATGCTGTTAGGCGCGATTAGCAGCATTACAGGAATTAACCACAGATGCACACGGATAAACACAGATAATTAAGCGAGGTGTTTCCTTTTTGCGCCTTTTTAGCAGCCAGTTTGCCACTCAAACCCGTAGCTTAACTTATATTTCTCAAATGGCAAACAGCTCTAAAATCAATCATGAAAGATCCTGAAATAAATCCGATGGCTATCGGATCAGGATGACGGACGCTGGAGAAGGCACAGATCGTCACGCTGAGCGGAGTCGAAGCGTATTTGCAAGGGTTAATTAACCACAGATAATACAGATTAACACAGATCATTATTTTTTACTTTTTACCGTCGACATAAATTGAGATAATTATGACTAGCTCTATAACGGAGATCCTGTGATGAACCAATTCTATTTACTTTAAACCATATCAGGCATGTAAGCACATATAAGTTTAAATGAACTTATATTTCTTAAATGATGACAACTCTAAAATCAATCATGAAAGATCCTGAAATAAATTCAGGATGACGGACGCTAGAGAAGTACAGAAAACACGGAACTATATTCCTGCTCCCAGCCTTAAATATTAGTACTTATACTGCCGCATAAACCCGATTGACAGTGAAAGCGCCTGATTCTTCATCAGGCCTTGAACAGAAAGCGGGAGCAAACTTTAAAAAAATCTACTGCCATTGCTTTTCAAAAAAAATATTTTTACTGTTGGCATACAGAATTATTAAATCGGGAGTTGACAACTTAATAACACAGTTGTATAGAAAGTAGTTTCAGGATGTCAGATGGTAACATCTGACACCACGAAAATAGATCTCTCCATTTCGCTGCTCTTCAGTCGAGATGACGATCCATTTATTAAACCTCTAATCCATAAGCAGCTAGCTGCGATTTGGTATCTTCGTAATCGGTATGATGAATACCCCTTAAGCCTAAACCTTCGGCAACCTGTACAAAAAGCATCCGATCGTCTATATATAAACTCGTTTCTACGTCGCTTTGCGAAATATCGATGGCTACTTTAAAAATATCGGCATCTGGTTTACGGAAATGCACAAAACTTGATGACACAAAGAAATCGACAAACTCGTTCAGTTTAAAGGTATTGATGCGGTATTGGTTCAACTCCCTTCCTTCGTTACTGATTACGGCTACTTTCAGGCTGTATTTCTTTTTTAAATCGCAGATTAACTGAATCATTTCCGGATAAGGGAGCGATTTTTTGAACATGAATTCTTTAAAATCATCATAGCTGAAGCTTCGTTCTTCGAAGAAAACGATGCGTTCTAAATATTCATCAAGAGTTAATTTACCCACTTCATAGGTATCGAAGGTAAGGTGATGGCGTTCT
The DNA here is from genome assembly GCF_030816015.1 of Pedobacter sp. W3I1. Taxonomy (NCBI): domain Bacteria; kingdom Pseudomonadati; phylum Bacteroidota; class Sphingobacteriia; order Sphingobacteriales; family Sphingobacteriaceae; genus Pedobacter; species Pedobacter sp. W3I1. The sequence goes on along the minus strand of NZ_JAUSXN010000001.1, from coordinate 2,391,732 downwards.
TCGAGATCAACTGAATCGAGGTTAAAAAGTACCGAAGCCTCTCCCCTTGCATGCCTATCCCAGCCATTGGTTAATAAAACGCCTCCGATATCGGTAAAAAGTGTGGTTATTTTCTTTTGCATGATTTAAATTTAAAGTAAAACGCCTTTTAAAATTAATACGGCTACACTGAAATAAATTACAATTCCGGTTACATCAACCATGGTGGCTACAAATGGTGCTGATGAGGTTGCTGGATCGAGTTTCAGTTTCTTTAATATGATCGGCATCATCGAACCGATTAAACTGCCCCATAATACAATGCCAACAAGAGTGAAAAATATGGTAGCTGCGATTAAAAACCAATGTGGACCATAATTATAAAGGTGTAACTCTTGCCAGGTTACAATGCGGATAAAACCAATTGTGCCTAAAATGATGCCCAGCAAAGCCCCTGAAACGAGCTCGCGGCGCATTACGCGCCACCATTCGGCAATGGTTACCTCGCCTAAGGCCATGGCCTGGATAATTAATGTTGAAGCCTGAGAACCACTGTTACCACCGCTACTCATAATTAATGGAATAAAAAGCGATAATACTACGGCTTTTTCGAGTTCGATTTCGAAATGCTGCATCGCTGTTGCGGTTAACATTTCGCCCAAAAACAGAACGATTAACCAGCCTGCACGTTTTTTAACGAGTTTTAGGATCGGGATATCGAGATAAGGTTCATCTAGCGCCTCGGTACCCCCAATTTTGTGCATATCTTCGGTATATTCTTCGTTGGCAATCCACAAAATATCATCAACAGTAACAATACCTAAAAGAATATTATTTTCATCTACTACAGGTAAAGCCACCCGGTTATTCATCCTAAATATGTTAATCGCATCTTCCTGTGGATCGTTTGCTTTTAAAGCAATAAAACGTTTATCGGTCAATTCGCCGATGATGGCTTCGGGGTCGGCCAGTAAAACCTCGCGGATCCTGATATCATCCAACAACACCCCTTCCTTATCGATTACATACACCACGTCGATGGTTTCGGAGTTTTTTCCGTAACGCCTGATGTGTGCCAAAACTCTTGTAATAGACCATTCGGGTTTTACGGCGATGTAATCGGGTGTCATTAAACGGCCAATACTATCTTCTTTATAGCCTAAAAGCGCAAGTGATTCTTTACGTTCTTCGGGCGGTAAAAGCGTAATCATTTTTTTTACCACATCGCCTTTTAATTCGCTAAATAGTGCGGTACGGTCATCAGGTGGCAGATCTTTGATGATCTGATTCAGTTTATTGCCTGAAAGTTTTTTAATGATACGCTCCTGGGTAGGGAAATCCAGAATCCGAAAAACGTTTACCGCTCTGTTGAGGGATAAGGTTTCGATAAATTTAGCTGCATATTGTGGAAGTTCATCAATTAGTTCTTCAACATCCGAAATATTCAGTTGATCGAGATATTGCTTTAAAGCCTTATCATTTTCTTTTTCAAGCAGTTCCTGAATCTCTTCCACAACCAATTCTTCCATAAACAAAATTTAATTTATTACATGCTTAATCCTCTATTAACGGTTCGCAAAGGTGCATTTTTATTTCTTAAAAAGCCAACAGTGCAACTCTAAAAATAGCCAAAAAGGTTTCCTGAACTAAAAATAAAGGCGAATAAACCCAATATACCAACTGCTCGCTTTATGATTTAATCATTTTTTAACATAAAAGATATCTTAACGGCAGGAAGTTAAGTGAAGTACTCAATGTCAAGCGGATAAATACCTGTTATCATTTTAGGTAAAACCTACTGCGGGTTTATCAGGTTTTGTTGAAGGACAGTGGTTATCAGTAAACCACTGGACGGTTTCAGGGCAACCAAGTTCTTTCATTAGCGTAATAAAACCGGACACGTTGAGGGTCGGTAAATAAGCGGAAACAGTGAAAACTGGTATACTGAGCTATGCCTGGCGACTTTTTTAAGCAGAAAATATAAACTGACATTGATCATGAAGAAACTACCAAGAAAACTGCATGGAATAATAGACTATCTATGGGCGGCGATTATGTTTTTATCCCCTTTTATCTTGGGTTTCAACAACGTGAGGCCCGCTGTAACCTGTTTTTTTATTGCTGCATTAAGTGCCATTCTGCTATCTCTCTTTACGAACTATGAAATGGGGGTATGGAAAAGATTGCCAATGGCTTTCCATCTTGATATGGACATGGTACTTGGATTTACTTTGGCTATTTCCCCCTGGCTCTTTGGATTTTATAGGGAGATTTTTTGGCCACATGTAGTTATGGGAATTTTTTCCTTTTCGGCGGGGTTACTAACCTATAGTAATTCACTCATAATAGCCCCCAGAGACATTAAATGATGAATTTTCGGATTATTTTTTTTAAGTCAAACTTACGACAATGTCAAAAACAACAGATTACTTCAACACTGTTCAGCAGAAAAATTTCCATTTGGATTTCAGCGTCAAACCGATACAGACCGGACCATCAGCGCCGCTTTTCCGTTGGTCTCCATATGTCCTACTGCCCTTCACGCCGATCTTACAGAATGGAAAGCAACAGAGAATATGATCACTTCATTATAAACTAAAAACTAAGACTATGTTAGCAATGAATTACCGCGGACCTTACAGGGTTCGTACCGTTCAGCGGCCAATGCCAGAAATCCTGCACCCAGAAGATGCAATTGTACGGGTTACACGAACCTGCATCTGTGGATCGGATCTCCATCTCTACCACGGCATGGTACCAGACACACGCGTGGGCTCAACATTCGGGCACGAGTTTACAGGAATTATCGAAGAAGTCGGTCCGTTGGTGACCAATGTCAAAGTCGGTGACCATGTACTTGTACCTTTCAATATTGCCTGTGGAAAATGCAATTTCTGCAAACAGGGCCTTTACGGAAACTGCCATGAATCGAATACGATGGCAACCGCCGTGGGTGGGATTTTCGGATATTCGCACACTGCCGGCGGCTTTGACGGAGGTCAGGCAGAATACGTACGTGTCCCTTATGCGAATATCGGCCCCACCGTCATCCCACCTGATATGGATCCTGACGATGCCGTTTTATTGACTGATGTTGTACCCACAGGATACCAGGCAGCCGAGATGGGCGGCATCAAAGAGGGTGATACGGTTGTGGTGTTTGGGGCAGGCCCGATAGGGATAATGGCTGCAAGATGTGCCTGGTTTTTTGGTGCCTCAAGAGTAATCATCATCGACCATATTGACTACCGTTTAGAGTTTGCAAAAAATTATGCAAAATGTGAAGCATACAACTTTAAATCAATGAAAGATCCGGTCGTTTTCCTAAAAAAGATTACCGATTGGTATGGTGCAGATGTGTGTATTGACTGTGTAGGTTGTGAGGCTGAAGGAAATTTACTCCAAACCTTTACCGGTAAAGTGACCCTGATGCAGGCCGGTGCCGCAACCGCACTGCAATGGGCGATCAACTCCGTGAAGAAAGGCGGTATTGTATCGGTAGTGGGTGTTTACGGCCCTCCTTTCAATTACGTACCAATAGGCAATATACTTAATAAAGGCATTACCCTGAGAGCAAACCAGGCATCGGTAAAAAGACTTTTGCCCCGTTTGATCGAACATGTACAATCCGGAAGGCTTGATCCAAAGGGACTTATCACACACCGGATTCCTCTTGAGGAAATAGCGGAAGGCTACCGGATATTTTCGTCGAAACTGGATGAATGCATAAAAACTGTAATTATTCCATCAACCAAACCATAATATTATGAACATACAAAATGAAGATTTCAAAAATATTCCTGGATGGGGAATGGACATCGATCCAGACAATGAGCCCACCTATCCCATTAAAAACTATACAGGAGATGACCATAAGCGCAGCAATTACGAAAAAGCTGAACAACAGCCATTGAATATTGAGTTGCTAAAATCTAACGAGCGACCGCAGAACAGCGTGGTATTCGGCACATCTGTGCCGCCTACCGGCCTGAGCGGAATGATTCGCAGATATGCTTTCAGACACAGCGAGGACAGATACCGCCACTGGATACCATTGATTATGGCAGACAGGATCAATGCCTGGGAAGGGATAATTGAAGACCTGAAAAAGGGTACAATTCCGGATATAGCCAAAGAACGGGGCTGGAGGTCAGAATTCAGACATAATCCTGCCGGCATGATCGCAAAGGCGGCAGTAATGCTGACCATCGGCAGCTTGGTGGTAAGGCATCTCTTTAAGAAAAAATGAGAACAGAGACTAGCCCTGAACTTTCCTCAGGGCTAGTTGTGGTAATCCAATGTTGCATTTTCAATAAGGTAAATCTTCGATGGCATTACTATAAAAGATAAGGGTTTTGATCTTTCTCAAAAAAATAGTGCTTCCCATTGTTCGGATTGTTCAATGGATCGTATTAGTGAACCATAAAAACGGTAATAACGGCAAATAGCCAATCTTAGAAAAAACGGACAATTGTGTCAAAACCAAGATATGGTTTTTTGGGTTAATAGGTTATGGAAAATGATAATATTCAGGAATACTTTACTACTTATATTGAACTACTTGACAAAATCCATACCCTTGGCCATGAAATTGATGCATCAGTTATTGAAACCGACATAGAGGACATCATCGAAAAGAGGTTGAAGTACAAGACAAGAATGGATATGATAAGTAAAAAATTAATTACGGCGTTAAAGGATAAAGGTAACAGATACCCTGTCTATAATGCTTTGGCTCAAAAAAACACACTGCTTTCCGTGATAGATGGCAAATTGGAATTTAATGGCGAATGATAAAGCTCTGGGTATGCGCTAAGCATGCGTCTAGGTTTAGTCATGAACAGTAAGCCTTACGCGAAGAAGGATATCTAAACGTAGTGGCAAATATATGCCATTATTATAGAAACGGGTAATGTGAGTACGCTTAACGATCTATAGAACAAGGGGCACTGATCAGTATCAGCAACCAGGTGCTGCTTCCAAAAAGATCCGCTGAGTATAAAATTCAAGAAATAAAAAGGTTTTAATAAAGGATAACGGCTAACCCATAGCAATAAAAATCATGAAATTATTTTTCGCTACAGTCATCTCTCTTAGCACATCTCTCTTGGCAATAGCCCAGGTACCGGTAAAACCAAAGGCAAGTTTTACAGGGAGGCAATTTATAGAACAGGCCGCGTTAAACAGGATTAAGGTGGTCGGCGCTGCAAATTTGGCAAATAAAAAAGCGCAGGACAAAAAATTAAAAGCGTTTAGTGAAATGGAGCTTTCTGACCATCACCGTGTCAACATTGAGCTGATGACTTTGGCAAAATCGAAAAATATTGTTATGCCTACCAGCACAGCCCGACATCAAAAAGCGGATAAAAGAACAGCCGCCTCCCCATCGGCGACGCTTTCCGACCAAAATACGCAGGGAAATATTCCGAAAACAGGTGAAGGAGTTAATAACGGTGCCAACGGGGTTGCAAGCGGCAGTATGATATCAGGGTCAACATCCAATAAAAGTGGAGGAACATCCGAAGGGCCTAACAGAGGTGAGGAGAAAATTTTGGATCAACAGGATGTAAGTGATGCAGTAAGTGCATTAAGCGGCTTTGATGGCCTCGCTTTTGATGGAGTATATATTCAAATGGCCATCAGTGACCATGAAGATGCAATTTCACTTTTCGAAGCAGCCGAAAAATCTGAAGATCCGCAGATCAGATCCTTTGCCTCAAAAAACCTGCCTATGCTGCGTCGTCATTTAAAAGCAATAAAGGATATTGGAATTCCATCCAACAGGAGGCCTAACAATAATTAAGTTTTAAATAATACATTATGCTATAACATACATATTAAAGCCGAGAGACCTATCCTCGTTAAATGATTACTAATGACATTAAAAAGTGCATCATGAATATTCCCCAGGAAATGCTGATCAACATACCGCTAAAAGGTGTTGCCAAAAAGCTCAGCCCATCTGTTTTTAGAGATGGAGATTATGTATGCGTGCTTTATGGTGAAGATCCGAAACATGGTGTATTCGGCCGCGGAAATTCTGTTGAAGAGGCGCTGGACGACTGGGAAAACAACCTGCGTAAAGCGGTAAGCAGTGATATCGACATTAAGCGGATAGTCGCACATATAGATCCCCCGGATGAGGTGAAAAATTTCCTGATGAAGTACCGGGCCAGGGCCAGGAAAGATGATACCGGTTATAAACTAAATAAAAATTTTTAGTATGATCTCTTTGAGAACCAAAACATCAAAACTAAAGGAATATCAAAATTGACCGGAGTAGCGGTATACCAGGAACCAACCGGGTTCATTTGTCTACTTCATCATGATGAGCATTAAGGGTGGTTGCGCACTGGCCGTGTGCCTATGATACAGCCGTTTTTGTCAAAGCGCATTTAGTCAAAGCAATTATGTCTACACTCCAGAAAGTTTCTCATAACAGCCTATTAGAAACCGGATACAGAAAACCTCTATTTTGATATTGCAAAAAGCAGAAATAATGCTTGAAGACCAATTAATGAACTATGGAAAGTAGTATCCATTCTGAAATGTCGCTCGAAATATTTATTTCTCTTGTTTTTTTAAAACCTTCAGTTATTGGGCAATGTTATTTCTTAATAAAAGAACATACACATACAGTAGTATATCAATAATAAGAAATATTAAACGATGAAAAGATACAAGATCGGAATAATTGGATATGGAGGATTTGGCAGGTTCCTCCATTATTGGTGGTCCAAGCTGGACAATGTAGAAGTTACCGCCATTGCAGAGTCTGGTAAAGGTTTCGAAAGTGCCAATAGCTGCAAAGTCTATTCCAATTGGCAAGAACTGATCAATGATCCTGAGATAGATATAGTCAGTATTGTTACCCCACCTGGCCTGCACGCCGAAATGGCCTGCGCAGCAATGAAGGCGGGTAAACATGTATTGCTCGAAAAGCCTATGGCCATCACCGAAGAAGGCGCCAGCTGGATTATTGAAACACAGAAGGAAACAGGAATGGTAATAACGGTAGATCATATGATCCGTTATAACCCTATTATTCAGCGTTTCATGCAATTAGGCCGTGCCGGAGTATTTGGCAAGCTCAGACACGTAGTAATAAACAATTACGCCCAAGATGAAGCCCTGCCAGCAGATCACTGGTTCTGGAAAAAAGGAATGTCAGGCGGCATACTTGTGGAACATGGGGTACACTTTTTCGATATCGTTAACGCCCTTGGCGATCAGCAATACAGAGAAGTACATGGTTACTCAACCCAGAGAAACGAGCATCAGCATGACAGGGTATCGGCGATGGTCTTATATAACGAAGGATTAATAGCCAGTTACTACCATGCTTTTTCAGGCCCCGGTTTGTTCGAGCAAACCACTATACATTTAGCATATGATCTTGCCCGGGTAGAAATTGAAGGCTGGATGCCAATGAAGGGCTCTATAAAAGCATTAACGAATAGCGATAGCAAAGAGCAGTTGAACAGCATTCCAGGCTGGACAGCAAACGAATCTACTCCTTTGGCATCATTAAGAGATGTATCACGGCCCGAGGGCTGGGGCGGTGCTGATGTGCAAACAGGGGATAAAACGATAAACAGTGGTGGAATAACTTACCAGGTTGAAGAGATGCTTTCGGGTACTTTTGAAATAAACCAAACCAAGGGAGAAGTCTATGGTCAGTGCGTACAATCAATTTTATTGGACATCATAAAAAAAATAGAGGATAAAGAACATAAGTTAACTATTACCATTGAAGATGCCTTTGAAGGTTTAAAAATTGCGCTTCTGGCTTCAAAATAATTTAACTTTAGCTAAAAAGTTACTGTCCAATTAGATGCGGTTCTTTATTTTTCATTTCAACAGGTATCCAGGTTTTTTAGGACAATTAAACAAGAGCTAAATTCTGCCGGATCAGTTGCATCTCTATGGAGCCAGAAAGATGGCCACTGTTAAAGCTGGGCGAGTAACAGGAACACCAACAGCGTAGGAGCAATTGGCTAACATTTAACTTTTCACTTATATTTAATATGAAACCGATTTCCATTTGGGCGGCAAATGCCCAGTCAGAACTTAAATTACTTGAACCGGCAGCTGAGATATCAAAAGAACTCCGATTATCGGCTTATTTAACCAGTGATACACTTTGGCTTGTTAAGGAGTGGCCTGATGGAAAACGTATTGCTTTCCGCACGGCATTTTCACCATCAGGCAAACTTAATATTAAAAAGATTCATCATGAAAATCATGAAATCAGATTTATACTTGCCTGTTCTACCATTATTTACGAGGTAAGCGTAAAGTATGAGATTGAAAAACTTTTTTTCAGGTATACGGTGATGGCAACGCCAAAAATCCCGCTGGTTATCCCATTCTGGCCGAGAGACATCCTCAGTTTTGACGAAAAGGGCAACATCAAACAAAAGAGCACTGTACATACCCAGCAAAGGGGTACCCGATCGGGCATTATATTTTTCAATGACGGTAGATCCGGTTCCGTATTCTACTTTCAGAATCTGACCGCACTTAACTCCTACTGCGAAACGACAAAATGCAGTGCTGGGGGGACAGTTGGCGGAGAGTGGCCGGAAATAGGCTTTTCTTTACCTGCCACCAATGCACCTTTAGAGAAAGATAAAACCTATACCTTTAACGATGCTTTTGTAAGTCTTTCAACGCAGCTGCCTGATACCCCTGCCGAGATTGCAACAGCATATATGGATCAGTTGGCCGCAACTTATTTAAGGTTGCCCCGTCCCGAACGTATTTATCACAACTGGCTTGATACTGTTGAAAATGGTTTAAAAGATCTGACTTATCATAAAGGCTGCTGGACTTTTTCCGGCGGGCACAGTTATTTAAACGCTTACGTAGCCGATTATAAAACCCCTCCGGAAGTGATGGTGCAATTAGCCGTATTGCTCCCTATGCTTGATTACCTCGACTGGAAAGAAGAAACCAGTCACCAGCTTGTAGATGAGCTTAGATCTGGTCTTGAAAATTTTTACCAGGAAGATATAGGAACAATTGTAAGGTGGCTCCCATCCGCCGAAAAAAACCTTGACCATTCTGAAGAGCAGAAGAAACCGCGTGTAATGGACGCCTGGTACCTTCATCACCCCTTGATGAATCTGGCGCGGCTGAGCGAGCGTGGGGATAAGAAAGCAAAAGAAATCCTGTTAAAATCAATCGACTATACCATCAGGGTGGCAAAGAAGTTCAATTACGAGTGGCCGGTATTTTACCAGATGGATACCCTGGATATAATTAAAGCAGAAACCGCTGAAGGAGAAGGCGGCGAAAAAGACGTTCCAGGTACTTATGCCGACCTAATGTTGAGGATGTGGAAAATAACAGGGGAAAGTAAGTTTTTAAAGGAGGCTAAAAAAGCAGCAGTTAAACTAAAGGGATTAAGTTTCGAGCTGTTTTACCAGGCGAATAACACTGCATTTTCTGCAGGGGCAATGATCAGATTATATAAAGAAACACAGGATAAAACCTTTCTGGAATTAAGTTATGTCTGTTTGGCATCGTTGTTTGACAATGTCCAGCTTTGGGAATGTGATTATGGCAATGCCAAAAATTTTCCGACATTTTTTGGAGTTTTCCCTCTCAAGGACGCTCCTTACACAGCTGCATACGAGGAACAAGAGGTATATTCCGCACTTCATGATTATATCAAAGAAGTGGAGGATTTAGAGATCCTGCCATCGGTAAGGTTACTGATAGCCGAGTTTATCAGACATATGGTAGGACGTGTGGTTTATTATTATCCGCCATTGCTGAAAGGCGATATGATCGCCCAGGAAAGTAAAACAGGAGAGGTCGATCCGACATTGTGGATTGCGCTGGAAGACCTTCATGATGGATGGGAGCAGTCGGGAGAAGTTGGCCAGGAAGTATATGGTGCAGGAATCGCCTTTGGTGTAATCCCGAACCAGTACTATAGAATTAAAAATGAATCGTTTATTATTTTTTGCGATTATCCGACATCCAAGTTCCAAAACCGGGGAAAATCGGTTTCTTTTTTAACCGGAGGTAGTGATCAGCTGAATTGCAGGATTATTATCTTATTCCGGGAAAAGGAAAAAACGGACATCGAAGTCTTCTGGGACAAAGAAAAAATCACTCCCATAAAACATACTGCAGAAATGCTCGAATACAGCATTGCCGGTAATCAAAATGTAAAAATCAGCTGGTAGTAAATAGGAGCTGAAACACACTGGGCAAATTAAATGACCAGTGTGTTTCAGCATCATAAAAGCATTAAAACTCATTTCTGTTTTAATAGGTACAAATGCTATAATTACAATCTGGTTTTTAACTGTCCGGTCCCTGCCGGCCTAAATCCACCAGAAAGCAACAAAATCGAAATAACTATCCGTTTGAACCTTTTTTGGTATTCGTTCACCCCTTTTATACAACCCAACCATAGCTGAGATTACTGATCTAAAACTATCTGTTTATTGAGGCTAAATACCCGAAATATAATTGCCAATCGTGCAAAATGGGGCTTATAAAATTATTTCCAGTTTAAAACACGTTGTCCCCGTTAAAATACGGCTAACCGCTACTATATATACGTGTTCTAATATCAAATAAAACCGACAGCACAAAAGCCCTGTTGAGCATTTAGTGCACGTTCAGGCCGTCAAGCCCTGGCATAATATTAAATGTACGTTAAAATGAAAAACAGTAAAATAAGTTGCACCAGGCTTTTTATGCTCATGTTAACCTATCCGCTTGTATTATCATGCAATAGTGAAAAGAGAGATCAGGAGATCAAGGCTGACCTGGTAAGCAAAGCGAAAGAAGACCTCAACTTTGTGGGTGTGATGTTTACGGTCAGCGATGCCAGGGTACATTTATGGGGATCATGTCCAACAGCGCATTCCAGAAACCTGGTAAGAGAAAAAATCGGCACCATACATGTAATTAAATCAGTAAACGATCAGATCAGGATCAATGCTGTGAAAGTAGACCATAACCTGGAACTGAAACAGAAAGCCGACAGTGTATCGGTTGAATACCCCGGTGTTGCTGTCTCGGTTTGTGATGAGGTGGTTACATTAACCGGCAAAGTTAGGCCTGATAAGTTAAAAGTTTTAATCGCATCCATCGGGCAGCTCAATCCCAGAGCCATCAGAAATCAACTTTATCAAACTTCTAACCGGGATCAATAAACAAATATGAAAAAAGAGGAAATACACTGGGCCGACTGGCACCGTATATTGATGGGTACAGCGCCAATAGAATTTTTGTGGGAAGTATTGATCAGATCGATTATCATTTACCTTTTTCTGTTGATTACCCTCAGGCTACTTGGCAAAAGAATGGGTGGCCAGCTGACAATCTCCGAGCTTGCCGTAATGCTTACCCTGGGAGCGATCGTTTCAGTACCCATGCAGATACCGGACAAAGGGCTGTTACAGGGTATTTTGGTGCTTTTTTGTGCTTTTGTATTCCAGCGGGGCATTACCTATCTGGCTGTAAAAAGCCATAAAATAGAATTGCTGACACAGGGAAGCGAATCACTGATTATCCGGGATGGCGTAATACTAACCGATGAACTTAAAAAAATGAAAATCTCAAGGGAGCAGATGCTTGCCGTATTGAGGAATGCCAGTATTTATAATCTTGGCGAAATACAGCGGGTTTACCTGGAGGCCTGTGGCATTTTCTCAATTTTCAAGTATGATCAGCCAAAGCCGGGACTAAGCCTCTTGCCTCCGTCAGATGAACAGGCGGGACACGAATTTAAAATCGACAAGGACCTGAGCCTTTGCCAGCAGTGCGGAAATCCTGCTGCAAATCTGAATGAAACATACCAAAAGTGTACAAATTGTCATAAAAAAAACTGGGGTTACGCAGTTTTAGCTAAATAAGTTATGAAAGAATACGAGATCAAACTGACCGATATTCAACGCATCCTCCAGGGTGAAATACCCATGCATTTTTTTATTGAAGTTATATTCCGTACCGCCGCCATTTATCTGATATTAATGGTATCAATGAGGCTGATGGGCAAAAGAATGTCTTCGCAATTAAGCCGTAACGAAATGGCTGCTGTGGCATCGCTCGCAGCTGCAGTCGGTGTACCATTAATGAACCCTGACAGAGGCTTGTTGCCTGCGGTTGTCATAGCGGCGGTTATCATTACACTTCAAATTCTGATCGCTAAAATTGCAGCCAACAATATAAAATTCGAGTCTTTAACGCAGGATAAATACAATATGCTGATAAAGGATGGTGTAATGAATCCAAAAGCCATGGTACTTACCAGGATCACAAAAGACCGCGTACTATCGCAGCTACGATCAGAAGGGATAAGCCATCTTGGAATGGTGAAACGGTTATACTTCGAAGCGAGTGGAACGTTCAGCTGTCTGAAAAATACTATTCCGGTGCCGGGTTTATCAACTATCCCAAATTGGGATCATGAAATGTCAGAAAAAATCCATTCGCAAACCGCAATCCGGGTATGTGAATCATGTGGAGCTTATAAACAAGATACAAGTGCAGATAAGTGCCAAAACTGTGAAAAAAATGCTTGGGTATATGCGGTCAGCAACCTGAAGGATATTAAGGGCTGATCCAAGCAGGAAATTAATCTGAAATCTGATTATAATGTCTTGCATTTTTTTTGGTTAGGCTACCGCTTCCACAGGTGCAGGCTAAAGCAGATATTTCTACGCAGTTAAACAAGGGGGTTTACCACCTGCATTTCAGGTATATCACACTAAACCAGCAGCACGAAAAAAAGGTTCTTAATAGAAACAATTAACAAAACACTATGAAAACATTAAAATTGATGGTATTGGTATCGTTGACGATATTATGCCTGCAGGCTTGCAAAAAGGACAATGAAGAAAATTACCAAATGGACAATCAGTCGTTTGTTACCCAGGCTTCGAGCAGTAACAGTTTCGAGGTACAAGCTGGCGCAATTGCAGTGCTTAAGGCACAAAATGCTGCCGTAAAACATTATGGCGAGCACATGGTTGCAGACCATACATCTGTAGGAAATGAAATGAATTCCCTTGCAACGTCTAAAGGATGGGTTATCGGGGCCGCACTCCAGCCCAAAGAGCAGGCAAACCTTCAAAAGCTGAACAATCTGGATGCGGCATCTTTTGACAAGGTGTTTATGCAAATCATGGTTGCCTCACACCAGGATGCCGTTACTTTATTTTCAAATGCAGCTGGCGATATGGGCGTATATGATCCGGATTTAAGGGCATTTGCCGAAGCTAAGCTCCCATCTCTTAGGTCCCATCTGGAAGATGCCGTTAGTCTACAGGCACAGTTGAAATAACAATTTTAAATTGGCATTAAATTGAAAATCAGCAAGATAAAATAAATAACTATGGAAAACAGAGAGAACACAAAACATGGGTTGGAAGACGAACCACTCGGCAATGAAGATCAGAACAATGAAGACGGTCCAAAATCATTTGAAGATAAGCGACCCGCAGACCTGGAAATTCCTAAAGGAGACCACATCGATGCCGATACAAGCCGCAACCCAAAAGACTGGGAAAATGAATCTGAAAAGGATTAAAACAACCGGGATCAAAAATGGCTAGCCATACTTTATAAATCCTAATAAATTATTACTGACAACAAAAAGAATAAAATTATGTTCCATCATTCGAAAGACTTACAATTTAATGCGAGGGTCTCCAAACCAGATCCAGCATTTGCAAATATCCTGCTTGAACAGTTTGGCGGGGAAAACGGAGAACTCGCAGCAGCAATGCAATATTTTACCCAGGCATTTAGCGCAAAGCAACCATATCCAGACAAATATGATATGCTCATGGATATTGCCACAGAAGAATTTTCTCACCTTGAAATTGTTGGCGCTACCATCCAAATGCTGCTCAAAGGTGTAAACGGTGAACTTAAAAGAGCTGCAGACTCTTCAGAAATCATGCAGGTACTGGAAGGTAAAGCCGCAAAGGAAGAGATCATCCATGATGCCCTTAAAGCGAACCCACAGTTCCCGATTATTACCGGAGGCGGGCCTACACCGCGTAATAGCCAGGGGATTCCGTGGTGCGCATCTTATATACATTCCAATGGTGATTTGACCGTAGACTTAAGAAGCAACCTTGCCTCCGAGTCGCGGGCTAAGATTGTATATGAGCATCTGATGAAATTTACCACAGATCCTTATGTAAAGGATACGCTTTCCTTTTTAATGACCAGAGAAATTGCCCATTATAAAATGTTCGAGGCTGCACTTGAGTCCATTCAACCAAATTTCCCTCCCGGAATATTACAGTCTGATCCAAGGTTTACCCAACAATACTTTAACCTGTCCTCACCTACGAGTGCGCGCGGGCCGTGGAACCAGGGTAGTATGCCAAAAATGGATAAGGAGTGGGAATATATTGCAGATCCATTAAACCATGTAACGGCAACAGCAGGGCTTACCAATCAGGATGAGGAAAAATTGGATGAGAGTGAACAGACCAATGCCATGAGCATTCAACTTGGAGAAATCCGTAGTCTGGAAGTTGACCAATCAGAACCTGAAGGTGTTGCTCAATGGAGTACTTATGGAACAGGCGTTCCTCCATTGGCTTAATTAAGCAACTGAAAATCACCCGGTCTTTCAACAGATCGGGTGATGTTATTTATATATCGAAACGATAATAAGATCTGTTATGGTAGACATTAATAAGAATAGCGCTAAAAAGAAGCATCAGAAAGATGAAAACATTGAAAACGAAAAAAGTTCTTTAGAAGAAGAGATTATAACGGCTTTAAAGGAAAAAAATGAGGCCATCAAAAGCGTAAAAAATTCCGATCATGAGAGCCAGGGCAGCAAAAAAGACAATCAATCAAGCGGTTTTGATGAATGGTCTGTTTCGTGGCCTTAGATAACAGCCCAAAAGTATATTTTTAATAGTTTGACAACTTAACATTAAAATTGACTAAAAACAATCTTTTACCCGGGAGATCCAGGACAGGGTTCAATAAACAACGTACATCCATGAAAAACACAGCTTGGCCAGTACCAAATGGAAAACTCATGCTCATTGGAGGTGCCGAAAATAAATCACCTGCAGCGGGAACAGACAAAAAAGTGCTTATGGCCTTTTTGGAACTCTGTGGCAAATCGCCCATCATTGAAATTATTACAACGGCAGGATCAGAAGAAGTTAATGAAACCTACAGCGTATATGAGGCACGCTTTAAGGAGCTTGGTGCAAAATCATGCGGCCATATCCATCACGAATGCCGCCTGTTTGAGGAGGAGATGACCGAAAGGCTAAATACCGCAAGCGGGATTTTTTTTGCAGGAGGCGATCAGCTCAAACTCACTGCTATCTATGGAGGAACTGAAATCATCAACCGCATTAAATACAGGTACATCCATGAAAAACTGGTAATCGGTGGCACAAGCGCGGGCGCAATGGCCATGTCTACCCCGATGATATTTGACGGCAATGGGGAAGCCGAAATGATTGCGGCCGGCGTTAAGGTTACGACCGGATTTGAGTTTTTGAGAGATGTCTGTGTCGACACACACTTCGTGCACCGTGGCCGTTTTGTCAGGATGGCGCAGGTGATCGCTACAAACCCTGCTTCCATCGGTATCGGTATTGAGGAAGATACAGCCATTATAGTTACAGAGGCCAACAATGCTGAAGTTATTGGAAATGGAGTGGTTGTAGTGCTGGATGGAGAAATAAGCCACGGATCAAACGTCACCGCTTTCGATGAAAACAAGAAAATAACCATCAGGGATTTAAGGGTATCTATTCTTTCAATGGGTGAAAAGTTTGTGATTCCATGCCGTAACATTCCTCACCTATAGCGCATTAACGTACGGTCTTGATAGCGACATCAGAATCATAATTTCCTTATTTATCCTTCTTACAGAATTAACTGCTGCTTCATCCTGCTTACCAACTGATATGCCAGGGTGGCAAAAAGCACAAAAACGATGTGTGTGGTGCGCACTGTGTGTAAAAAAGTTTAAAGATCCCTTAATACCAAAGCGTTGATATTAAGGAAAACTTTGCAGATAAAGACTAAAGGAAAATAAGTCTATTTTTTATTCAAAATGCCAAAAAAATAAGTTTTCAAATCCTATATTTGCAGCCTTATGCTCCCGTAGTTCAATGGATAGAATTATGGTTTCCGGTACCATCGATATGAGTTCGAATCTCGTCGGGAGCACCTCACGAGACAAATCAGTTTTTAGGCTGTTTTGTCTCGTTTTTTATTTTATGTAACTCACTATTAATCAGACATAGTAACTCAACACCTCATTCAGTCTTGGTGTTCGATAAATCTTTGATCAGGTTATTCACATCTTCCTGTTTTTTATCAAAAGAATATAGGTTTTTCTTTAAGCTGTAAATCTTTTCTTCCAATTGCTTCTTGATTACCCCACAATCTTCAGCAGAGATTTGATCATTAATCAAGATTTTACCTGCGCAAATGACAGGTATGCGCTTGGCAGGATCTGGGACAAAAGGAAATTCAAGTTCTTTTTCTGGATAGGGCAAAACGCAATTTCTATCTGGAAAACCTTTCAATTCCTAATGAAATGAAAAGGTTATTTTATCTTAAATGGCTTGCCTATCTTTTGCCCTTCAGCAATCACCGCCTTATTGATTTCACTTATCCTTTTGATATCCATTTTTTCGACTGCCCGGTCATAGGTCATCAGCCCATTCACTTCATGCTCCACATCTGTGGTCTGGGTGTAAACAGCAACACTGAGCCCTTTGTACTTCATCAGCTGCTCCACCTGGCTCATCAAAAGTATGTACCTGTCAGTCAGCGCAGATATGGTAGGTTCATAAGCGTATGCATTGTTTTCTACAGGCCACATGTGGTCTCTCACAAAAAGCCCGACTCCCCCAAACTCTCCTAGAGAAGCCGCCCTTTTACTGTCAGGCGTTGAAGCATCATAAGGACCTACATAGATATGCGTATCCACAAAGTCTCCGTTACCCGGGTCACCGGCCGCCTTCTGGTAACCGGGATTGTTGTTAAACCCCGAATTTCCATTCACCAGTCTTGAAGGATCGTAGTTTTTTACCCAACCTGTAATCTCCCGGACATCGAAGGCACCCCAGTTCTCATTAAAGGGTACCCAGGCTATCACCGAGGGTGAGTTATAATGTTCATCCATGATCGCTTTTAGCTCACGCCTGAAAGCCGGTCTGACCCGTGCAGTATCTTCGTTCTGGTACCAGATTGCCGGCATATCCTGCCATAACAACATACCCAACTTATCTGCCCAATAATAAAACCGCCTGGGCTCAGTCTTCATGTGCTTGCGGATTAGATTGAAGCCAGCTTTTTTTGTAAATTCGATATCCGATTTCAGCGCGTCATCGCCCGGAGCCGTCAGGATCCCGTCCGGCCAATAGCCTTGGTCAAGCAGGCCAACCTGCATGATAAACTTTCCGTTCAGCAGCGGACGTACCACGCCTTCTATCTTGCCCAACCTGATTTCACGCATGCCGAAATAGCTACTAACCTCATCAACAACTTTGCCCTTGGAATCTTTAAGTGTAATTTTCAGATCATAGAGAAAAGGCTCTTCCGGGCTCCAAAGCTTCGGCGATATTATAGGCAGATAAAATTCCTTTGCGGAACGTCCCTCCGCTTTTGAGATGATCTTATTGCCGTCAAGCGCCACTGCGGAGACCAGAGAAGAACTTCCATCGACCGTTACTTTCAGTCTACTGTGTTCCAGGTCGGGCAATAACCTGATATTTTTGATATAATTGTTACCCACTGGCTCAAGCCATACGCTCTGCCAGATCCCCGAGCTAAAGGTATAATCCCCTCTTGGCCCGTTCTTTCCCGAGGGCATTTTCCCGTCATTGAAATCGTGCGCTGCAACAATTACCTCATTTGTCCCCGCATTCAATAAAGCAGTAATATCTAATGAAAAAGCATCATACCCGCCAGAATGGAAACCAGCTTTTTTTCCATTCACAAAAACTGTAGCGTCATGATCAACCGCTTCGAAATTGATCCTCACATTTTTTCCCTTCCAGTTCTGGGGGACTTCAAAACGCTTTCGGTACCACATATTAATCTCCTGATTGCGCCCGATACCAGAGATTACTGACTCAGGGCAATAAGGAACAAGAATCTGTTCATATCTCGCGGCAAAGGAGGCCGGCATTTCCGGATTTAAAGCCCGTGGTTTATCCTTTCCACCGATGTAATCCCATCTGCCGTTCAAAGACTTCCATTCTGTGCGTACCAGCTGTGGACGTGGGTAATCAGGAAATGGGTTTAAGGCCTTCATTGCTTCTCCTGTCCATCTAGTCGGCAGCTTTGCAGTCTGTGAAAACGCAGGCCTGCAATAATTCAGCTGTAATAAGATCGTTAGGCATATCATTGGCAAACTGGTATTTCTCATCTGTTTGGTTAGCATTTTTTAATTGCCGAAGACTAATATAGTATTTTTTTTAGGAAAGCTAAATCGATTTAAAAACGACAGTTCAAAGAAATACCCAATTATCGGCGTAACTGTAAATCCTTGCCGTTATCAGCAGAAGTGGCCAGCGGCATTAAGCTACAGGTACAACAAGGCAATTACAGTCCATAGTTGCCACCAATCATAAACAAATCGTCAGTTAGCAATCATTTCGATTTACCTAAAAACACAATCCATGCGGGAATCTACTTAAGAATAGTAGTTTTGTACATAATCGTTTAATTGATCATGCGTATATATTGTCTATTTCTTTACCTCACGTTTTGCTGCTTTAGCTCAAAAGCACAACAAACAGTTCTTTTCATCGGATCCTATAATATGGACAAAACACTTCCTGGGATCTATGCTTACAGTTTTAACAACAAGACTGGTAAGCTGTCGAAAATAACCGATTACCCGGGTGTGCTTAATCCCTCCTTTCTAACGCTGTCCAAAGATGGAAAATACCTGTATGCGTGCACAGATTCCAGGGCAGAAGAAAAGGGAAGCGTAAGCAGTTTCAAGTTCGACAAACAGTTAACACTAATCAGCCAGCAACCTACAGGAGCTGCAAATCCAGTCTACGTAGCTCTCGATAAAACAGAGCGCTGGTTACTTAGCGGCAGCTATACTGGAGGTGGTGTAGCTGCGTTTCCTATAAAAAGGAACGGTGAGATCGATAAGTCGGCTCAAATCTTCCTCTTCCAGGATAGCAGCATAAGGCCGCAGCAAAAGTCCGCGCATATTCATTCGGTTAACTTTTCTCCTAATGGACAAGTTATTTACCTACCCGACCTGGGTGCAGACAAAATCCGTAATTTCCACTTTGATGGGTCGAACAAAATGCCTTTAAGCCAAGAGTCATTTATACGAACTGTTCCCGGAAGTGGCCCCCGACACATGGCCTTTCATCCAGGAGGAAAATTTGCTTATTGTTTGTCGGAACTTTCGGGCGCTGTCACAGTTTACTCACTAAATGATGGCCGACTGGACTTCATTCAAGAAATCGACTTACATAGCAAATTGCATCAATTTTACAGTAGCGCAGATATACATCTCTCTCCGGACGGTCTATTTTTATATGCATCCAATAGAGGTGAAGAAAATAACATTGCGATATTCCGGGTAAATAATAAATCTGGAAAGCTAACACCAGTTGGCTATCAACCAACAGCGGGGGATCATCCAAGGAATTTCGTGATCGATCCCTCCGGAAAGTTTTTGCTGGTTGCTAATGAATATTCAGGCAGTATTAATGTATTTCAGCGTAATACCAGGACTGGATTGTTGACAAAGACCTCAAGCAAGCTTTTGATAAAAGGCCCATCGTGCTTAGTCATGAAATCCTATTACTAAGTCTCATTTCCGGCACCACCCCCTGTCAAACACGGCACGGTTATCCCTCAGCCAGCAATCTGATCAGGTAATTTGAGGAACATTAAATTGATTAAATCACCTTTGATCGCTAAATTTGTTAGAAGCGACCGGAAAGTTGCAATATCGAGTAAGACGGATATGAAGTAATATCCCATCAAACTTTTAACGGATTTTAGCATTAGTATCGGTAGAAGACTTAAGCATAGATCGAGGAAAGACCCATAGGTTAGTAAGAGACCGGATAAGTTAAAGATCAGATCTAATTAAAAGGACGGTCAGGTGAGTCAAAGCTTTTACTAAGGTAATACTTAAATTGTAGTAAACGCCTGACCGTTTAAGACGGGGCATAAAGCCACCGCCTATGAACGCATTGAATAAAACAAAAAAGTACCTTTATTTCGGGATTGACATATCAAAAGAAACCCTGGATATAGCCGTTACGGTCCGCGGAACTATTTTAATCCACAACACCATTTCCAATGAATCAAAAGCGATCAAGGATCATCTGGCACAGCTGAAAGCTTCTTTGAAGTTTACCACCAGGAACGCTGTTGCCGAGATGGAAAATACGGGTATATACAGTAACCATCTGATCAAAAAATTCGGGACACTTAAAATCGATACTGTAGTTGACCCTCCCCTTCAGATTAAAAATTCTTTGAGTACAATCAGGGGCAAAACGGATATGCCACCCTGGGTGAGGTGAAAAAATGTGAGGCAGATGGTTTTTATCAGCAAGCCTTTTAACATTGACCGTTTTATCGGTAAGGTTTCACATTTAGTGGCCGGGGGAAATTTTGAACTAGATAATTCAGGTTAAGACAACGGGTCCATCACCACCATACTCATCTGATTCCCCAAAAAAAATTGTACCGGCGAAGTGGCGAGGCAAAAAAGAGTAAAGTATAAATTGAAAGTTACGGAAGTATGATCACCATGAACTATTGAGTCATTACAATCTGAATGAAAGCCCCAGGAAATAACTTTTCATCGCATCCTGCTGCATTCCATAGTTTAGCCCGCAGTCCAGCCTTACATCCTTCGCAACTTCTACCTGTAAGGCTGCGTTGATAAAATTTTTAAAGTGATGCTGAGCGCAGTCGTAGCTATAATAAGTTTCTGCAATTCCATCAACACCCTTTACAATTTCATGTCCGATGGTAAGCGATTGCAACAGCTCGGTGTGAAGGCCTGGTCCTTCACTATCCTGTAAGCGGTCTGCTTCAATCTGCATGCCCAGTTTCCATTCACCGGGCAGCTTAAGAGACATCGGTACGATAAATCCCCCTTCATATCTTTCTTCCTTGTTCGCATGCGAGGTGGGAAATTTTACATAGGGCAAAAGCGCAATGGCAAAAGTCCCCTTGTCGTTTCCCAGAAGATTCTGTTTAATGCGCACGGTCATGTCCCCAAATCCGTGAGCGCGTTCAATAGTTCCATCATCCAATGACTTTTCGCTCTGGTAGGAATAACTCTGAACCACGACCTGAACTGCCGTAGAGCTGGTCAGGCCAAGTTTAAGATTTACCTGATTCAACAGGTAGCTATCCGTTAAAGTATTTTCGCTCCTTTCCCTTTCCAACCGGAAAAGGTCCGCCTCATACTGAAAGTGGCCGGCATCGACCGTAATAGGGGATTCGGTCACATCTGGCCTGTCGGTCTCCATTTCCCTCAGCGCAGCCTTGGGAACGGGGTGAAAAAGGTTATAAGAAATGTTCTTCTTTTCCTGGGCCTTTGATGCAGCACAGAGAAGTAAAATGGCAGACATCAAAAAACAGATCTTTTTCATTTGGTTAACACTTTTACTAAGAACAGGAAAAGATGCACCAAAGTTTTAATTATCAATCAGCAGATCAAAGCTATCACAGAATAAACCTTTTCTTAACCGATAAAGCCATCTATCAGGTCCTCTGTTCCTACCAAACCCCAGGTATTTTCTATTTGGGCGAATAAATTGGTATGTCCCAGTCAATGCTGGTTAAATCGGGGTTTACCTGATAATGGTATGCAGGATATTTTTCTGGTAATGTCATTTTTAGGTATCGAATACTGTGGAGCGATAAAATGAACTATTATGATTGCGCTTAAAAAACGGGATGTAAAAGTAAGGGGTAAATTTATGGATTAAGGGCTTTAACAAACGGCAAAATTCAGGACAATAGGAAGATTTCCATAGAGATCTTTGCCAGGGACGGGAATTATATTTCCGAAGCTATTCCCGTACATTTTACTGAAATCCTTTTAAGCACCCGTAACAAAGTTCAGCCCGGCTTGTCCAAGAGAGCCATAACAAATAATAAATAAAGTCTAGTTAAAAGAATTAGGTGTTACTAAAGCTTTCTTAACCAAATATTGCGATAACTGATCGGTTCGCTTTTATCGCCATGACTTTGTAGTTTGATCGGCGAGGCTCCATGCTTGCGGTAAACAGGTTGACCAATGTAAGGTGTATCCCCTTTGAGTATGGTCGCATTCTGTACTAAAATACCATTATGAATGACTGTCGCTACAGCCGGTGACTTTACAGAACCGTCCTCGTTAAAACGGGGAGCCGTCCAGGCGACGTCAAAGGTTTGCCACTCTCCGGGTTTTAAACAGGCATTTACCATCGGTGGCGATTGTTTGTAAAGACTGCCCGCCTGACCATTTACATAGGTTTTATTCTCATAATTATCCAGCACCTGCAACTCATATCCACCTGCACCCCAGGGAAGCGCAGCCAGAAAAATACCGCTGTTACCCCGGCCCTGGCCACTTCCGGTTATATTTTCCGGAATCCGGTATTCAATGTGAAGCTGAAAATCCATAAATTTCTTTCTTGTCTGGATATCACCCATGGACTTATCTACCGTCATGATCCCATCGGATAACTTCCATTTTCCTGCTGAAACAGTATCGCTGGATTTCACCCACTGATCCAGATCTTTCCCGTCAAAAAGAACTATGGCGTCTGAAGGCGCTGCTCCTGGCACCTTGGCCGGACTTACCTTTGCAGGTACCGGAGCCCATATTTCAGTATCTTCTGGCTTAGCAGGTTGCTGTGCCTGAATGAGCAGTGCATTTGTTACGAGTATCCCAACAATTAATATTGATCGTTTCATATATCGATTGATTTTCTTTAGCTAATGATGTATTATTTATTTAATGATTTGATCCAGGCCGCAATTTTTTTCACCTCATCTTTTGGAACATTGGTCATTGGCGGCATCGGTGTAGAATAACCCGGCCAGTGCTCTGGTTTAGGCGTATAAATCAGGCTTATTAGTTCCTCGACCGTATACTTTTTGGTGGAAATCTCTTTAAAAGAGGGGCCAACTTGTCGTTTATCCGGGTTGTGGCAGGCCAGGCAAGTATTTTTAGTTAGCAGCCCTTTCACCTGCTCATAAGTTGGAATTTTCACTACTGATGTTTTTCCACCTGATGGAGACTTTTTGCTTTGTGCCAAAGGCAAAGTTTTAGTTGAGGTCGAATTTTTGGTACTTACTTCTGCAAGGCTAAGCACTTTCCCTTCCGGGATATTATTTAAAGTATAATATGCTGTTGGATGTACAAGGCTGTAGTAGTTCTCCTGGGAGCGAATGCCATCCAATGTAATGTTGTGAATATATCCTTTGCGCAGGTTGGCTACGATAATTCGGGCAGTGCGGCCATCAGCTGAAACGCGAACGCCCTTTATCTTGCACTTTTGGCTATTGACCGGCGGACTTCCGTACACACTGTGGTATTTATAGATAAAGCTCTCCACTGAATAAGAAGCAAGATCTAAGGCGTATTTTTTATCAACAGGCTTGGTAAACGCTATTTCAAACCCATCTGGCATAGCCTTTATACTAAGCATTTCAAAAGGGATTTTGTTATTCCATACTAGTCGCTGGATTCCCTCTGTGGCCTCACCGGCCGAACCCCATCCCCGGTTGGTCTCGCCGGCAAACAATGATCCGTCCTTCCCCCAGGCCAGACGCACGATACCCGATTGAAAACCACTTCTGAAAGGCCATGCCGCTCCCTGGTACTCACCGTTTATCTTTTCCATAAACACCCGGCTAACCATGCTCTGCCCCTGATCGCCCACCAGCAGCTGGCCAGCGAAAGGACCAAAGGAGCCCGGAGGGATTTTTACAATCTCAGAATTTGAAATACCAAGAATTCCGTGGGGCAACCAAACCGCAGGAAGTTGGAGTTCAGGAAAGTTCTTCTTCATATCGAACTCGGTTACCACTTTTTCGTTCACATCGTTTTCTGGCTTTACACTGTTTCCCTTGCTGTCGTAAATCATCTTTGTTTGATTCTTAGCAAAGAAATCTTTTTCACTGAGTTTGAGCGGAGACTGCGGCAGATTGGTCCAGACCAGGCTGGATGGGTGGCCCATAAATGCACCTTTTTTCACTTGCATGATACTCCCCGAGCCAACCCAGTCTCCCTGGTTATCGGTATAGAAAAGCTGATCATCGATCATACTGATCCCACAAGGTGAGCGCATACCGGCAGCCCAGGGTTCAACCCTTCCGTCTTCAAAAATATGGAGTGCCCAGCCTCTCCAGGGAACCATACTTTTTGGGTTCCACCAGGTGGGCGGAAATCCAAGGTTCAGGGTCACAAAAAAAGATCCGTCGGCAGCAAGCTTAGGGCCAAAACTGTACTCATGGTAATTTCCCGACAATGGCCAGGCATATATGGTTTCAAAATCATCGGCCACTCCATCGTTGTCGGTATCTGTCATTTTAGTAAGTTCCCCCCGTTGGACACAATAAAATGATCCGTTTTTATAGGCAAGTCCGAGCACCTCATGAAGGCCCGAAGCAAATTTCTGAAATGTTGGTTTCAGTGAAGAAGGATTTTTCACGATGAAAACATCCCCTCTCCTGGTGGTGACACCCAAATCGCCGTTAGGCAATGTACAGAGTCCACCAACTTCGAGGATTGCTCCTTCAGGAGCGGGTACTTTCATGATCTTAAAATAATCATCTTCCTTTGGAGATTCTGCCTGGCCAAAGCATTGTGAAGAAAACAGGAAAAATGAGATCGCAAACAGTCCGACAGAAGAGGTTTTAAAAAAATTCAGGTAATTAATCATGATACTACTGGTTAAAGAGAATAGAATAACTGATTTTGTTTTTGACCGGAACAACCAACTCTTTGATTCCTGCGATTGTTCTAATGAACGGCCTGACAAGCTCAGCATCATCAAGTTTCACTGAGTATAGATTGTCGGCAACTGTGTAATTTCCTGCTCCGTTTTCCTCAATCAGGTTTGCCTTGGCCAGGCACAAATACAGATTAGCTGAACTTCCGCGAGCTTCAATTTCGCGATGAATACCCTTACAGTTATCGATCACCTTGGTAGCATCCTTTATTTCAACTCCATAAACAAGATATTTAAAAGTTGGCCTGCCATCTTTATCCAGGGTATATCCTTTGGGTCTGAAACCTGACCCAATCGTATCTTTTTTAAACACAGATTGTGGGGTTGGGAGCATCTGCATTTCCGGCATTACATCTCCCAACTGAATAGTTTTTCCAAGCGGATGGGAAGAGCCATCTCCCCTGTCGTGCCACATTGGTGTCGCATCCAGAAATCCACCTTTCCATAACAGAATTAATTTGCCGTTATCAGCATCATAGGTATAATGAACATTCAAGGGACTCCCGACACTGATGGCATGAGTGAGCCGTTTACCACCCTGAAGGTCCACAAAACTCCTGATTAAGACATTCCGGTCCGCTTTAATAATGACCGGCTCGACTTTAGGCTCTTGTGCAGAAATGGGTTCTCCGTTCAGAAGCCAGAACGCCGTAAGGCTGGTAACGATAAAATATGGGGATAATTTCATTTTAGTTTGCTTATTGGTTAGATTATGAGTGCAGTCTACGTTCTAATTTTCAAATCTAAAAATTTGACCGTCTGAATGATTATCAATATATGCCAATTTATTATCAAAATCACCCGGCATCTGATATATTCATGGTTTTCATTTTGAAAGTCCCAGCATACCTTATTTCTTAGCGAATGTAAATTCAACTACAGGGTTCCCTCCGGTCATAGGTACATTCACAGTCACCAGGCCATTCTTGATATCAAATCCTGCTTTCCTGCCATTGATTGTCAATTGCTTTATGGGCCTCGAACTATACCCTCTGAATACGCCACCTTCTTTAAGTGTAACCTTTACTTTATCAGCGGTATAAGTCTGATGAGCAATTGTTGCCGGTGCATTATATTTATTAATAAGGCCAAAAGCCGCAAAACCATACTGGATCGGCACGATGTAGTGGAGCTGGTAGCCCATCCTGGGAAGATTAACTTTAAAAGATTCATTAGGATCCGCGATCTTCAGATCTTTTGAAAAGTGTTCGTATATCGCAAAGTGGTCACCTTTCAAACCATGTATATCAGAAGCTTTAAAACTACCGCTGACCACGTCAGCGTCAGCAGCGTTATAGAGCACCAGCAAGCCCGTACGCTGTACAGTTGAATAAGCTTTAAACAACTTCTTCTCCTGAACTTGAAATAAACAGTCTTCGGTAGGTAACAGCGCTGTTTCAGAACGTATGGAACGACCGTCAGAAAGCACAATGCTGTTCAGAACATCAAAATTCTGCTGCCCCGGATTATCAGTCAGGTATATCGGCCCGTTATTAATGGTTCGCGCTATGGCATGGAAGATTGCATTTGGATGATGTGACTGGAACATGTCAAAGTCCGGGTAAACCATCTGAGAAAAATAAATGGCATTATATATTCCCTGAAGCACGTGTGCTGCAGCATTTCCCTTCTCCATGTTATAACCTTCGCCTTTTTCATATGGAAAATAATCTTCTACGGAACGGGCAACTGCTGAAGTGCCAAAATTAAAGTACGATTCAGCACTCATATCCATACAATTGATTACCGCACCTTTAAAATACTTATCCGCTGACTTGTATAAGGCATCATGTAGATGTTCTGACAGATTGAAAATGGGATAATTGCCAACGGCCATACGTTCAGTTACGGTCTGATTATCTACTTTTATAAAATCAAATCCTTCATCTCTCAGGTATTTGTGCCAGGAGCCATAAAAGTCATAAATATCATTGCGCTCGGGCTTAATGAAATAATAAGGTTTATCTGCAGAATTTTTCACTGCTATCTGTTCTTTCTGGCTCCAGGAAAACAGCCTGCCCTTATACCGATAACCAAGTTCAGATTCCGGATCAATCCCGTTCCAATAACCACCCAGAGCGTGCCATACACCCATATACTTTATCCCATAATCTTCCTTGAGTTTCCTGATCAATGGCTTAAAGCCATTGGGGAACTTTTTTGGATCAGGAACTAAGGACCGGAGCTGTGAATTTTTATGCTGAAACCAGCCATCATCTATCAGTACCCATCCAAGAGGATATTTATGATCTGTAAAGGTCCTTACACCCTCGATAATGTGTTTTTCATCCAAGTTTTTGCCCATGGCGGAAGAATTCCAGGTACACCAGCCTATATATTCCAGGGGCTGTGGAAACTTCTTTTTGGAGATTTCATTTTCCGCTTTTCCCATGTCTTCGAGCGCCGCCTTGTAGATTCTGGCAAACAACCGATAGGGATCGCTGTCAAATGCAATTGCCATAGCAGGAACCTCAGTATTTTTATTTACAGAATAACTAAGGGCCTTGCTTCCCCATTTAGTTCCATTACTACCCAGAGTCGTCCTGAAGCCATTGCCAGATAGGGGAATTGCAGCACCATATGTACCGTCGTCATATTGCCAGTAAAAGAATTGAACATCCCATTCTTTCATTTTGGTAGCATCAGTGATTGCTACCGGTTCGGTCCAACTGTTCCAAGGCTTATAGCGCCAGATGGTCACTCCCTGCTTTAAACCGGGGATATTATCAAAAAAAACACCTGAGAATTGACCGGTATCCAGGGCTTTGTTAATATTCAGCCGCAATAGTAGTACATCATTCTTTAAGTAACTTTTTATAGCTTGCTGATGTTGGCCACTCAGCCCGACGCCACTCATCAGACGTACTTTTTTGTTAAACTTCACTTCCAGTTTCGCCGCCGATGTTTCTATAGAAATCTGTGCTTTGGCAGTGCCACATAAAAGAAAAATTAAAACACTGCAGATTAATTTATGCATTCTTATTAGGTATGATTTGGTTATCAAAAGGATTCTAGTTGTCCTTTCTAAAAAACAAAACTAGCCATTGTATATGTCCTACAGCTTATCAATATATGCCAATACACTTCATTAATGACCAAAATCGGGTAATCGGAGCGCATAAAAGGAGCGTTCCCACATCAGCTTTGTTAGTTCATTATCGTTGTTTCCAGATTGTGTTCTGAAAACCTGTAAAAGTGGATTGGTGAGATTTATCTGATCCGAAGTAAACACCCAATGATTTAAACGAAGGTTCATTGGTTTATCAGCTGCGATCTCATTCCTTCCCATAGCCTACTACTAAACGTCATGCAAACCGTTTTTCAACTGGCCCGAAATCACCATTTTATTCCAAAACATCGGATCATATAACATGAAAAATGTTCCTGCCCCGTAAACAAGGTGACGCTATGGATGAAGCTTGCCCTGCTTTTGATCGTTGATATATTTTTTTGGGCTTACCCCATGCTCCCTGGTAAAAGACCGGCTGAAATTGGCCGGTTCTGAAAACCCTAACCTGTAAGCAATCTCGGAGATTGTATAATCACCACTTAACAACAGTCTGGTCGCCATTTCCAGCTTGATGCCGTTAACAAAATCATGAGCAGTCTGATTGGTCAGCGCTTTTAGTTTACGATAAAGCTGTCTTCTACTCATTCGCAATCCACCGGCAAGCTTATCGATGTCAAAATTCGGGTCAGAAACATGCTCTTCCACGATCTGAGTTGCCTTTTTTATAAATTTCAGATCAATATCCACCAGCTCATACTCAGGGAGCTGACTTTCCCCTTTTAAATAGAGCATTCTGAGTTTGCTTCTTGATTCAAGGATATTCTTTATCCTGGCAACCAGCAATACCATATTAAAGGGCTTGGAGATGTAAGCATCTGCCCCACTGCTATAGCCATCGATTTTATGTTCTTCTGCCTGCTTGGCGGTAAGCAGAACAACAGGAATATGGCTGGTTCTCTCATCATTTTTAAGCTTGTTACACATTTCAAGTCCATCACTTTCTGGCATCATGACATCGCTGATAATCAGATCGGGCACAATTTTCAACGCGCGCTCAAAACCCTCAATACCATTTGCCGCCTCTTCGACCTGGTAATCTGCCTGTAATTCTTCTGCAACATATTCCCTTAATTCCTGATTGTCTTCTACGATAAGAATGATCGGCAGATCTGCGGCCTTCTCTTCTTGTGGCCCATTTTCATCAACCTTATGGATCTCATCGTTTACCGCCCCCTCCACTTTAGTACTATTTTCATCCTTCATAGATAACCGGTTGTAAGGTTCAGCACGATCGTAAGTATCTACGGGGATACGAATCACAAAATCAGAGCCCCGCTTCTCATCTCCTTCGACACTGATTTCACCATTATGAAGCAAAACCAGCTCCTTTGTAAGTGCCAGGCCTATGCCACTTGACACATTTTCAAACCTCTTCACATCCTTAACCTGGTAAAATACATCAAAAATCTTTTCTCTCAACTCGACAGGAATGCCAATTCCAGTATCTTTCACATGGATCTCCAACAGTCCCTTATCCGGTAATCCATCAATCCCTTTCACAGCGACCGACACGATGATCTCTCCGAAGTCCGGCGTATATTTAAAGGCATTAGAAATGAGATTGAATAAGATCTTCTCAAATTTGTCCGTATCGATGAGCGCATAGAACGAAGCTGTTTTTTTTTCAAAAAAATAATCGATTTTGCGGTCAGCTGCCTTGAGATTAAAGCTGTCTACAATATTCTGTAATATACTTATTATGTCTACTTTTTTGAGATCGAGCCTGAGATTGCCATTTTCCAGTTTCCTAAAATCAAGCAACTGATTGACCAAATTCATCAGCCGACCCGCATTTTTGTAAACCAGCTGGCTATATCTTTTCGCCTGGGAGCCAGTAATTTCCTCTGACATCATTTTTCTAAGCGGATCGATGATCAGTGAAAGCGGAGTGCGAAGCTCGTGGGAAATATTCGTGAAAAAATTAAATTTCAACTGGTTGAGCTCTTCCATTTTATCAGCAGCTAGTTTCTGATATTTAACTTCGCTTCTCAGTTTCTCTCTGGAACGGATCTCTACATAGATAAGGTATAACAAAGCAGAAACGGCAACAAGATAAAACAGGTAGGCCCAAATCGTTTTCCAGAATGGCGGCTCAATGATAATCTTCAAAAAGGAAGACTTACCGCTCCATATACCATCGCTATTTGCGGCCTTAACGGTAAAAGTATAGGTTCCGGGATTTAAATTGGTATAAGTTGCCTTTCGTTCGTGGCCAATGTAGTTCCATTCCTGATCAAAGCCCTCCAATTTATAGGCGTAGCTGGTCTTTTCGGGCACGGTATAACTAAGCGCACTGAATTCGATAGTGAAAACAGACTGGTCATGGGAAAGGGTAATTTCCTTGGTTTCATTGATATTTAAGTCCTTAAGCAAATTTTGGTCTGCACCCAATATCGACCTGTTGAACAATAAAAAATCTGTGATCACCACTGGGGGACTATATCGATTTTCTTTAATGCTTGCCGGATCAAAAATATTGAAGCCGTTCAGCCCCCCAAAAAGAACTTCTCCTGTACTCATCAGACCACCTGACCCTAAGATAAACTCATTGCTCTGCAATCCATTAAGCATACTATAATTTTTAACGGCACCGGTTTTGGGATCGAAGCGGCTCAATCCATTGTCAGTGCTGATCCAAAAATACCCCATCTTGTCTTCCACCAGGCAACTTACAATATTACTTGCAAGGCCCTCAGTTTCAGTAAAAGCATTAAATCTCTTTTTTACCGGATCGAAAACATTTAGCCCTCCGCCCATTGTTCCTATCCATACCCGACCTTTATGATCACCATAAAGGGCATATACCATGTCATTACTTAAACCACTGTTACTGCTGTTGTAAGTAACGAACTTGTCCCGTTCAGGATCCAGCACACTAATTCCGCCAGAATGCGTACCTATCCAAATTTTTCCATCCCTGTCCTCATAAAAAGATCTGATGAAATTGTTGGATAGACTATTGCCGGCATCACTGCTAGAATAATTTTTGATCTTTCCGGAAACCGGATCCAGAACATTTACACCACCTCCATTTGTACCAATCCATATTTGTCCTTTCCGATCTTCCAATAGTGCATAAACCGATTTGTTGCGCAGCTGAAGTGGTGGATAATAACTGATTTTTTTCGAATTGATGTCCATGCAGGCTAGTCCCATGTCATAGGTGCCAATCCACAGTTTATCTTTTTTATGGTTTAACCTAAGACTTAGAACCGACATACTTTTTAAAGGGTATGTTCTTACGGCAGAATTATAGGAGGTGAACCGACTTGCACTCCGGTTCCAGAGGTATAACCCTCCGCCATCGGTACCTATCCAAATATCACCGCCATGGTCTTCGGCAAATGAAGTTACGATATTAGAGTTAAAATCGGAACGATCAAGACCAAAGTTACGATAGAGCTTAAAACTAGTCTGATTTCTGTCGTACTTGTTAACACCCCCGGCATATGTACCGAGCCATAGTATACCCTGACCATCCAGTAACATGGAATAAACTGAGCTGTTGCTTAATGAGCGCTCATCCTTGGCATCCTTTCTATAATGCATAAAACTTCCTTTGTCAATGTCAAAGAGATCAAGTCCATCTTCAGTTGCCACCCAAAATTTGCCACTCCCGTAACTACATAAAGCGTTAATAACGTTATCAGCCAGGCTCTCCGGCCTGTTCGGCTCATGCTTATAGGAAACGAAATTACGGGTTTGGTAGTCATATCTATTCAGACCGTTGGTGGTCCCTATCCAAAGATTGCCCTTATGGTCTGTTGAGATTGCCGTGATGATGTTGTCACTGATACTTCCTTTAACCCCGGTATTCATGAACGATTCAAACTGTCTGCTCTCCAGGTCGAACAGGCTTAATCCCTCTTTCGTTCCGACCCAAAGGTTATCTCTTTTATCCTCATATATAACGGTTACGTACTGACATTGGGCGCTTTTTTCGGCCTGTCCCGGAAAAAAGGTATTGATTTTTTTGGTCCTTCTGTCCAAAAGGTGAAGACCTTTAGTGGTGCCCACCCAAAAGCGACCTTTCCTGTCTTCAAAAATAGATGTGATATTAAGGTCATTCAGCTTTTCGCTCCCATCTTTCCCAACAGAAATGAAAGCATCCTTGTTTCTGTCGTAGAATGCAAGACCTCCGCCAAGGGTGCCGATCCACAGTTTACCGCTCCTGTCTTCAAACAGACATTTGATATTGTTGTAGGGAATGTTGCCAGATTTTTTTGGGTTGCTACGGTATACCTTAAACTTATAACCATCATATTTATTCAGGCCATCCTGGGTGCCAAACCACATAAAGCCATATTTGTCTTTCAATATACAGTTTACCTTACTTTCAGAAAGTCCGTTTGCTGTGGTCAGATGCACAAATTCCAATGCAGGCTTTTCCTGGGCGAGTCCGGTCAGACTGATTTGCCAGAGCAATAATATCACACTAAAAATGGTCAGTTTCTTAATCATATCGGCAAAGAACGTCAAACTGTGTTTATCTGTTCAATCTAAGTAAATTTATAATACCCGTCAATAAATTGCTAAACAAGGCCGGACAATTCCGGCCTTGTATAAGTGTCTTCGGATTCCTAATAACCTTTTGTTTGCTGAAGGTTGCCCTGAGACTTATCTATTTCAGATTGGGGAATTGGTATGGTAGGATAGTCATCTTTACCCAATTGACTGATCCATTGGGTGTAGAACTTTCCTTTCAGATCGCCCTTTACCTCAAATCCTTTAGACACGCCCCAGTTTTGATAATAATCTTTTAATAAACTTGTCCTCTTTGTGCGGATTAAATCCCAGTAGCGCTGCCCTTCCATCGCCAGTTCAACACGGCGTTCATGCCAGATGTCATTCAACAACTGCGCATCCGTAGAATAAGTACGCATCGGTAATAGGTTTGATGCCACCGTAAAAAATTGGAATACCCTTTCCGGATCGATTTTGGGGGTGGTATTCGCACGTTTACGGACTTCATTTAAATAGAACAGCGCCGTAGCCGGATTTTTTGGGTTGCCTTGTATCAGTGCCTCTGCATAAAGCAGATAAATGTCCGACAACCTGAAAATGATGTTGTTGGTACCTGCACAGGAAGCACTTGACGGGCGTTCTGAGGGCAGCAGGAATGCTTTACGGGAATGATAGCCATATACGTTGTTCTGGCTGTTTTTTTGCTCGGTACCGCTGACATACTGGTCTTTGCTGAAATTGACAGTGTAGATAATTCTAGGATCTCCCGGCTCATAATCATTTATAAGATCTTGGGTAGGTTGATTGAAACCCCAGCCCCAGTCGTCACGGCTCATTTGCTGTACATTTCTGACACTGCCTTCGCAACTTTCACCCCAACCACCGTCTTGCTTAATAAAATTAACTTCAAAAATGTTCTCATTACCGAATTCCCCTTCCTGTCTAAATACCTTTCCATAGTCACTCTGTAAAGAATAGCCACCGTTATCAATCAGGTCTTTTAAGACAGGCTGAGCAGCGTCATACTTACGTTGGAACATAAATGCTTTAGCTAATAAGGCCTGGGCTGCCCCTTTTGAAATCCTTCCCAGTTGGCTGTCTGCCTTCAGCTGCGCTGCTGTGGCGAGACCCGGTACAGCAGCGGCCAGATCTTTTTCTACCAGTGCCCATAGCTCCGCTACAGGTTTTCGGTTCAATAATTTTGCATCAATATTTTTGTAGTCTATCACCGCCGCGGTGATGATAGGCACATCACCATAGGCCATTGCAAGATAAGAATAGCCAAATGCACGTAAAAAAAGTGCTTCTGACCGGTACCTCGCTTTCAATGCATTGTTACCTCCGAAATCGGCAACATTGTCAATTCTATCTATGACCAGGTTTGATTTACTGATGAGCGCATAGCAACTTGCCCAAAAATTTCCGCCAACTGAATTTACCGCCATAGGCCTGTTTTCAACATATTGTTCGATGTCTGCCCAGTCGCCAATAGTCTCTCCGCCTTTTAACCCATCGTCACTTGCAATATCCCCCAGGATATAAAGCGGCCCGATGATATTTTCCCTCTGCAGTACATTATAGGCGTCTATAAGCGCTCCGTTAATTTGATCGGGGGTTTTGAAATACGTTGATATTTCATCCCTGATCACAACATTTGTATCTAAATTTTTGCTGCAGCTAATTGCAAGTATGACAAAAGCAAGCATGGCATATATATATTTTCTCATTGTATTTCTTCTAACTAAAATTTAACACTAAGTCCTACTTGTAAGGTTCTTGGATTCGGAAACGCACCAAAATCAGCTCCCATCAGCCTGGACATCCTTGCATTATCGACCACTGTATTGAACGCATCCACCGAATACGGTCCCACCTCGGGATCCAGTCCGGAGTAATCAGTAATAGTGAAAAGGTTTTGAGCGGCAACATAGATCCTCACACTGGAAAACGACGCTTTGGAAATGAATTTCGTAGGAAGAGTGTAGCCAAGCTGAACGGTTTTCAGCCGGATATACGAAGCATCTTCCACATAAAAATCAGAGGTTCTGAAATTGTTATTGGGATCGTTCTTTGACATGATGGGTTGGGTATTAGAGTGGTTTTCAGGTGTCCATGCTGCGTAAGCCACTCCTGCCTGAATATTATCAAATCCAAGTGGTTGATTTGTAGTATACTTGGTAAGATTAATGTTGTCATTCCCGGCTGACCCTTGCACATACAAGACAATATCAAAATTTTTGTAGTTTAAACTGGTATTGAATCCGTAAGTAAAATCAGGATGTGGATTTCCTATTGTGGTCTTATCGCCGTCATTGACCAATCCATCCCCATTAATGTCCTGGAACCTAAAATCACCTGGGCGTGCATTGGGTTGGATCTTCCCATTTTTGCCGATATAGCCATCTACCTCTGCCTGGCTTTGGAAAATCCCCGCAGTCTTATATCCATAAAACTGGCCGATCGGCTGGCCTACGGCTGTGCGCGAGAATCCGGTCACCCGTGATCCTGTAACTTCATCTACATAAGGTGCGCCCAGACCAAGATCAACAACCATATTTTTATAAGCCGAGAGGTTGCCTCCAATGGTATATTTAAAGTCTGAGCCTATATTACCATTGTAATTGACCTCAAAATCGAAGCCTCTATTACGTACCGATCCAATGTTGACAATAGGTGAGGAAACACCAAATACGTCCGCAACAGGCAAAGAAACTAGCATATCCTTTGTTTTACGCGTATAATATTCGGCAGTAAAAGTGAGCGCATTGTTGAAAAAACCAAAATCTACAGCCGCATCTACCTGCCGGGTGGTTTCCCAGTGCAGCAGTGAATTGCCCAAATTGTCCATGGCATATCCTTGTACAATTGTACCATCTCCCAAAACAAACCGACGGTTTACACCTCCGGCGATATACGTGGCGTAATTGTTCGCACCGGGTACATTTTGATTACCCAACTGGCCCCATCCCCCTCTTATCTTAAGATTGCTGAACCATTTTGCCGTTTCTTTCCCCCAAAATTGTTCTTTGCTTACTACCCAGCCTAGTGATGCAGCTGGAAATGTACCCCATCTGGAGTCTTTCGAAAATGCTGAGGTACCATCATGCCGAATGCTTGCGTTAAACAAATATTTGTCTTTAAAGTTGTAGATTAATCTTCCAAAATAAGAATTGAGTCCCGAAGAGCCCGCATTGCCACTTAGGTTGTAACTTGAACTGGTTCCGGCATCTATGTACCAGTCTTTGGGATCATTGCTAGGCTGACCGTAGCTCGTACCGGAGAGTGACCTCCAGGTAGATTTCTCAAAACTCGCACCGGCAAGTACATTGAAACTATGGTCCCCGATCTTTGGTGTCCATGTCATCGTCTGGGTGGATACCCAATGGTTGTTCTTTGAACTTCCTGCCGAAGCCGAACGGAGTTCGTTCTTATCGCTCGCACTCATAAAATAAGTAGGTACAAATGACCAGGAGCTCGGCCTTCCCACATCTAACCCAAAGCTGGAGTTCAATACAATATTCTTAGTCAGGTTGATATCAGTATATACGTTGCCTACTGCCCTTAATGTTTCACCCTGACCTATGATCCTGGCCAGCCTGGCAAGTGGACTGCTGCCAAATGTGGTGTTTGATACTGCAAATTTATTGTAGGGATCTGC
Organism: Pedobacter sp. W3I1; assembly: GCF_030816015.1. Lineage (NCBI taxonomy): Bacteria > Pseudomonadati > Bacteroidota > Sphingobacteriia > Sphingobacteriales > Sphingobacteriaceae > Pedobacter > Pedobacter sp. W3I1. The sequence continues at coordinate 2,355,581 of NZ_JAUSXN010000001.1, read as the reverse complement.
CTGGTCCTTATTCAAATCCAATACAGGTATTAGCGGGTCGTATTGTTTGATAAGTCCCAGGATGTTCTGTAGCGTATTGATGTTCTTTTCATTCGACAAACTGAAGTTTTCACCAATCTTCCACCAATCCCGGACTTTGTAATCTGCATTCGACCGGAAAGTAAAACGCTCATATCCGGACGGTTTGACCATGCCCTCCTGCTTATAATAGGAACCATTCAATGAATAATGGATCTTATCCGTACTTCCGCTTACTGCCACATTGTAATTCTGAGTGGGTGCGGAATTGACTGTCTCATCCCACCAGTTGGTATAGTTGCCCTGATCGTAGGCAGCCTTCGTCTTTTTATACTCTGTCGAAGATTCGCCGTTCACCACTTTTGACATATAAAGATACTCATCCCTGCCGGCTGGTTTATAGTCTCTCCAGGGTTTACTGCTGGCATAATAGCTATCAAATGAAATCGTTGTTTTGCCCTTTCCTTTCTTTGTAGTGATCAATACCACTCCATTTGCTGCCCTATTTCCGTAAATTGCAGCAGCCGAGGCATCTTTCAGTATGTCTACAGACTCTATGTCAGCCGGAGTAAGAAAATTCAGGCCGCTCACTGGAATTCCATCAACTACATATAGCGGTTCGTTGTTATTCACGGTTCCCACGCCCCTGATGCGAACCATAACAGCAGAACCCGGAAGGCCGTTCGTATTTACAACTTGAACGCCTGCCGCTCTTCCCTGCAGTGCCTGTTCAACGCCCTGAACGGGCAACTGATTTGCATTTTTCATATCAGCCCTTGTAATGGATGATGTTACATCAGTTCTTTTCTGGGTGCCATATCCCACAACAACCATCTCATCCAAAACATTTGCGGAAGCTTTCATTGAAATGTTGAGTGTAGTTCGCCCGCCCAGGTTAATTTCCTGAGTCTCCATCCCCACAAATGAGACTAATAAAGTTGCGTTGGAAGTAGCAGCAATTTTAAAGCTGCCGTCAAGTTCCGACACCGTACTGATTTTGGAGCCCTTCACTAACACGGAAACACCAGGAAGTGGTTTTGCTGCTTCGTCAATAATCTTGCCGCTGACAACGCTGTTCTGCGCAAAACCTACGGTATTAAAATGTAAAAAGGCAAGCATAAAAAATACAGCAAGCCATCTGGTTGTAATTAATTTTTTCATACACGATTAAATAAATGGTTAGAGATAATTAACTAGCATAATTACCTGTCACAAGTATTGTATAAATCGTATGAAAACCACTTATCAGAAAGTGCCATTTGGTATCATATTGTGCCCTATAGGTTAAAGTACAAACAAAAACGTGATAGCCTTAAGTTGACCCGTTAAGATTCATAAAGAAATTATCAGATTTCAACGCCTTTAAACAAAATTAGATACCCTTATTTCAATAGACAGAAAGGGTAACGCACAACAATCTAAAATCTTCGAAAGAATTAACAATTCAAAGAAGCACAAAAAATAAAAAAAAGAAACCCGGGCTAAACACCCGGGAATCACACTTAACTAACCGTATCTTAAATTAATGATGCTCGGATCGGCTTAAAGAATTGTTGGGAGAAGAAATAATCTCTTCCCCCCATACAGCATTACTATTATTGCTTTACCATCCATTGATCTGTTTTGCGGCTGGGTTTTTATCCACTTGTAGATTTGCAATCTTACAACCGTAAAATCCTGTCAGGATCAGCACTTTTTTTCCATTACTGCTCGAGAACGATCTGAAAACCCCAGGCGGGTAAGGTATGCTTACTTTGAGCGGGTATACTATCTCCGCTAAGCAGGGATTTCCCTTTAGGATATGCATAAACAAATGATTTGGGTGTGGCAGAATAATTGAGATAATAATGTACCCCCTTATTTTGATTATTTACTCCCGACTTGGTAATCAACGGAAATTTCATCAGTTGATCATTGCCCCAAAGGCCGGCATCTTTCAATGCCCTTTCCAGAATCTTTTCGGTAAGAGTTCCATTGATGCCGCAACCAATGTAGATTGCCGATCCCTTTCCATAATTGTTCTGTGTAACTGCTGCATATTTGCCCCATGCAGGATGGTCATAAAAGGCCAGTACCTTTGCAGTAGTCGGTGTGATCAGCTCCATCCACTTCTCCACAAAGTTCTGACTGCCAACCCCAAAAGGATCGCCTTTAAGGGGCACCTTTTCTGGAACTGTAAATTCATTGTAACTGATACCGCAGGCCTCACTTATTATTCCAGGCTGTCTAAGTGTCCTTACTTTATTATGTTCATCAGAAAAACCACTTTTGAAGGTATATACAATATGTCCACCATTTTTCACAAAGCTGTTCAGACGGCGCAGCAAACTATCAGGGGCAGCATACAAAGCAGGCACGACAATTAATTTATACTGTTCCATTTTTGCACTTGACGGATCGATAAAGTCCACACCAATATTCATATTATACAGTACATCATACATTGGTCGAAGGATACTGTTATAATTGCCCGGTCCAAAGGAGTTATATGCAGTTTGCGCCTCATTGCTAAAAAGTATGGCAACGTCATTTTTTTTCTTAAGGTTAGCCAGATCAGGTCCCAGTTTTTTGAAATCTTCACCTATCGTCCTGGCTTCATCATAAGTTGGATTAGGCTCAAAATCATGACTGAGCAATCCTTTCCAATAGGTTTCCGCAGAATTGTGAATCGAGTGCCAATGCCAGTAGGATACCATATCGGCACCGGATGCCAGATGGCTAAAGGCTTGCAGCCTCAATTGTCCGGGGTAGGGCACCCATTCTGGAAAACCTTGCGCCTCGGTTTCAATAACCAGGTAATTCTGCCCAGCCTTCATTGACCGGGCTATATCGCCTCCAAAAGAAATCTCTGCCCCAGTCAGTTTGTCCTGGGATGGATGATAGATATCAATGCCGGCAACATCCAAAACCTTTGCTGCTGCAAAATGATCGACTTCCGTTTGTATACCGTATGAGTGGCCGCGCCAGTCCAGGTCGAAATTCTGGGTAATGAACTGTGAGGGTTTCTTGTATTCCCGAACAATAGCTGCCTGCCAGGCAAGGTAATTGGTAACCAGTGCGCGCTGGAACTTTGCAAATTCTGCATTCAGACTGGCATTGATACTTCCATTGACAGATGGAAAGTCTTCCCAATTATTAATCCGATTACTCCAGTAGTCCAGACCAAAGATACTGTTCATATCATCAAGGGAAGGATATTTGGCTTTCATGTATGCCACAAACTGTCTTTGAACCTCTGGACCGGCCGTTCCATAGGATTTAGTTTCATTATCAATTTGAAAACCGATAATCGCTGGGTGGCTCTTGATGTGCTCAAGCATCTTGCGGATGGCTTTTTCAGCGTAGGTCCTGAAATGGATGTTGGTAATATCCATGTTCTGCCGTGTACCATATTGATTAGGCCCCCTTGAGGTGATGGCCAGTACATCCGGAAATTTTTTCACCAGCCAGGTAGGTACAGCATATGTTGGCGTACCAATAATCACGCTGATACCCGCTTTATGCATTCCATCGAGCACTCTGTCGATATGGGTAAAATCGTAGACGCCTTCCTGAGGTTCCATGGTACTCCAGGTAGACTCAGCGATCCTGACTACATTAATCCCCGCTGCTTTCATCATTTTGATATCCTTATCAAGGCGTTCATAAGGCATATATTCATCATAGTATGCCACCCCAAAAAGGAGTTTTCCTTTTTCCAATTGGGCAAAACTGTTTTGGACGCCCGAAATAAACGTACAAATAACGATTATTAAAACGGATAAATTTTTTTTTGTCGTTTTGGATATGCGGTAAAAGAATCCGCTCAATGATTTTGGACTGCCCTTATGATACGCTGAAGATGGGGTTACTTTTCTCATATGTTGTTAATGTAGGGATTTAGCAGACTTTTCGCCTCTGGTTGCTGTCTTAAAATTAGTAAAAATCAAGCGTCTCTGCAAGGAGTATTCCAGCTATTCTTCTGCGGTGTGTCCAATGCAAAACCTTATGGTCATACTTGGGCACACTGTGCGTTCCCAGAGCAGATTTATTCTTCAGGCAGTATGGTTGAAACAACTGTACCATCTATCTCCCCCGCTAACAGATTACTAATTTCTCACAGGGATATTTAACGACGGATAAACTAAATGTCAAAATATCTGATAATGCTACAATCATAAAACAATTTTTTGAGTTTGCATACACCATCTATTCGGCTGTGTGGTTACCTTAACTACTACATAGTTAAGGTAACATCTTTCCATTTAAAGTTTGTTAGATATCATCAGTTGCTGGTATTTTTAAGGCCCTTTTTTGACCAATAGATCATATACCGTGCGTCATGCAGTTTGTAGAAAGGGATCAGTTGCAGGTTTTTAAATGCTGCAGGACCGATTAGTCCTGGAGCAGTAAAGGTTTGAAGCTTCCCGGGAACTGGTTTTAAGTATTTTTCAAGATTTGCTCCATTGCTCTCTAGAACAGGTGCAGTGTCCAACGGGTACATTTTTCCTCTTGCACGGTAGCCTCCAAACTGGTTTGAATCGCCAATTAAATTATCCAGATCGGATGTGCCGGTTTTTGCAGCTAATACAATAGGACCATGTAAAAATGCTACATAATTTGAGCTATGAGGTAATTCTTCCGTACTAAGTTTCATAGGTAAACGAACTTCAATTTTATCGCCGGCCTTCCACATCCTGTTAAGTTTTACATAAGAGCCGGGTTGAGACTGAATAGCCGCTTTGACACCGTTTATTTTTATTTCCAGCTTACCTGCCTCTACCCAAACCGGATAACGAACATTAATGCTAAAAGTACCAGGCTTTACCGCATCGATTATGATTTGAGACGTTTCTGTATCTGGAAACTTTGTTTGCTGGGAAAGAATAAGTCCTTTGGATTTCCAGTTCAGTCGGGATGCAATAAATAAGTTTACATATAGATTCTGCCCCTGGTAACTATAAATCAGCTCGCCATATTTACCATGATTTTCCATGCCAGATCCTACGCAGCACCACATGGTTTCCTGCGGCTGTGAGTAAACGCGGTAATGCTGAGGCCGCATTGGCGTATAATAAACAAATCCGCCATGTGTTGGATGCTGGCTCGAAAGAATATGATTATACAAAACACGCTCGTAATAATCCATATACTTCGTATTCCCCATATCTTCAAAAAGATGCCGGGTTAGTTTAAGCATATTATAGGAGTTACAAGTTTCAGGGCCTGCAACATCCGTGATCATTCTTTTAAAATTATCTGATGGGTTAAAATGCTCATTTACGCTGTTACCACCTATAACTACCGAGCGGTTCTTTACAACTGTTTCCCAGAAGAAACTGGCAGCTTTTGCAAAGTCAGCATCACCTCCAACTTCTGAGATTCTTTCAAAGCCAACGACTTTGGGGATCTGCATATTGGCATGCAGACCATTAAGCTCGTCCTTGTTATTCTCTAACTGGTTCAAGAGCTTTTTATGAGAAAATCTGCGGGCTAGCGCCAAATACTTTTTATTACCGGTAATTACTGAAACATCAGCAAACACTTCATTTAATCCACCGTGTTCAGAGATCAGCATGGTTTGGATCTGTTCGTCTGTTAATTTGAGAGAGACACCGTAGATATAATCCGTTAATCGGATCAACTCTTCTTTTGCCTGTATTTTCCCTGCAATTACATAAGCATCACGAAGGCCAGCGAAAAGCTTATGCAAATTATACAGGGGAACCCATTTTTTATTCAGGGCGAACGTATCTACTTCTATTTTGCCAGCAGCTATTTCCATCCACATCGCTGTTCCTCCAGGGGTCCCACCTAAATAACCGCTTCCTATTTTATCCTGTGCCCTTTTTAACTCATCGAGCATATAGTCCAGGCGACTGTTCATTCTGGTGTCGCCTGTAGCGGCATACATAAAAGATAAAGCAGATAGGTAATGTCCTCCTATATGTCCATCCAAACCCGTATTTTCCCAGTTTCCGTAGTTTTCTTTTTTAGGCTTTAGTCCTGCTTCTTTAAGGTAAGGAGCCAACAAACGGTCTGGGTCTAAAGCCAGCATATAAGCCATGTCTGTTTGCTGCGCATCTTTAAAAACGCCGGGTTAACAAGGTAACCTGCTGTAGAGGAAATGAATGCAGCAAAGATTGAGCCTTTGTCTGAGGGGAGGTAAATAAGTTAAGAACAAGACATAGGGTGATTGAAAATAAAAACAAAACACGCTTCTTTACTTCTATGGTTCGCATAATAAGGTAGGTTATATTTAAAATTTATTTTTGACCATATGGCCTAATTGGTTCATTCTGGCAACCATTGCACCTGTTCCAGCCCTTAAGTTCAGCACCTATTCGACCATAATAACTGAAAACGTCACAGTAGGACCCACCGGCACCATACGCCTGATTGCCGGGACATAGCCATTGTTCTACAGGGTCGAGGCTTTGGGAAGAATTAACTGTCCAATCCTCTTGATAAGTTCTATACAGGCCCGGCTATTGTGATAAGGGCATTTCCAAACACCAACCTTATCTTCGCCGGGCATTACTTCATCCTGTTCACTTATACCCCAAAACCACTCTCCTTTTGGATAATTGATGATTTTACGTTTCACGAACGCCCAATTTTTCAGACTGGTCTCCAGAAAGCGTTCATCAGCTGACACCTGCCAAGCATTAAAAAAACCAACCATGGCTTCTGCCTGTACCCACCAATGTTTTTCCTTGATAAAATGATTTGTAGAGGATTCGTATTCGTACCAAAGACTTCCATCTGCATCAAGGCCGTTCTTAGCAACTTCAGCCATTTTAACTGAAGTTGATTTTATATGTTCAATTAGGGCTTCATCATGAACAGCTTCTGCAGCTTCAAGCAAAAGCCAGGCGGCTTCTATGTCGTGTCCGTAAGAAATGATGTCTGATTTTGGAATCCAGTTTTCATCAAAAAACAGAACCAGATTTCCAGTTTGCTCGTTGATGATGTGGGATGTAAAATCATGGATAAGCGCTATAATTTTGCGCCTCAAATCTTCATTTGGCCAAATTTTGTACAGCGTTGTAAACGCCTCTAACACATGTAGATGCGTATTCATCGTTTTCTTTTCATTGGCATCTTTTTCACTCAGTCTTAAATCATCCAAAGATTTCCATTCTCTGCTAAAAGCTTCGAAATAGCCACCTTTTTCATTGTCGTAACTATTGGCGACCAGGTTTTTATAAAGCTCAATAGCCTTATCTTTCGCGAGGTTATTATTACTGGCAATGAAGTATTCACTAAAGGCATAAATGGTGAAAGCTATGGCATAAACCTGCTTTTTTGTATCAATCGGGTTTCCTTTTGCATCAAGCAACCAATAAACACCACCAAATTCATCATCAATAAAATGATTTAAAATGTATTGAAAGGCTCGATCAGCAATTGCTAGATCATCAGCATTCCCTTTTAAATTATAAGCTGAGGAAAAAGACCAAAGAATCCGGGCATTTAAAACACTTCCCTTAGGCCCAGTATAATCAATATTGTTATCATTGTCGATTTTTCCAACAAAGCCTCCATTAACTTCATCAACTGTGAAATTCTTCCAATAGCTCAGAATATTTTCCAATTCTGAGCTTAATTCTTCCTTATATTTTGCTAAATCTAATTTCAAACCTATTCCGAAATTACTGAACTCACTTTGTTCTTTTCAATATTGGTTAAAATTCTGTTCACCGTGGCGGCAGAACGCAATTCATCTGCAGGCGTGTTCATTACATAATCTACCAGAATATCTAATGTGCTGGTTGCAACGTGCATTCTCGTATCCGAAGAAGCATAATATATAAACATCGTTCCGTCTTCATCTAAAATCCACCCATTGCTAAAAACTACGTTCGATACGTCTCCGATACGTTCTTTTCCTTCTGGAGCTAAAAGATATCCAGCAGGTTTATAAATTACTTTCGTTAAATCGTTTAAATCTGTCATAAACATATATAGCACATAACGTAGTCCGGCAGCGGTATTTCTTACACCATGGGCTAAAAATAACCAGCCATGTGGTGTTTTAATCGGTTCTGGCCCCATTCCGTTTTTAGCCTCATAAACGGTATGGTAGTTTTTATTATCAACAATTAACTCCTTTTCAATCACTGCATTTTCGATGGATTCACTTAACCCAAATCCAATTCCACCACCGGTTCCGCTTTCAATAAAACCATCCTGCGGACGGGTGTAAAAAGCATACTTTCCATCTACAAATTCTGGATGCAGCACCACATTCCGTTGTTGTGGCGATGGCGTTTTTAAATCTGCCAAACGTTCCCAGGTTTTTAAATCTTTTGTACGCACAATTCCACATTGCGCAACAGCCATAGATTGATCGTGTGCAGGCGCATTTGGGTCTTTTCTTTCTGTGCAGAATAAACCATACATCCAGCCATCCTCATGGGAAACAATACGCATATCGTAAACATTGGTGTCAGGCTCGCTCGTTTCCGGAAGGGTTACCGGCTCATTCCAAAAAGTAAAGTTATCAACCCCGTTGTCGCTTTCGGCAACAGCAAAAAAAGATTTTCGGTCGGTTCCCTCTACCCTAACAACTAAAATATATTTGTTATTAAACTTAATTGCACCAGCGTTAAAGGTGGCATTGATACCAATCCGCTCTAACAAATAAGGGTTCGTTTGTGGATTAAAATCATATTTCCAGTTTAATGGCGCATGACCGGCAGTTAAAACAGGGTTTTCATATCTGTCGAAAATCCCATTTCCCAAAACTGCTTTTTTATTTTTAATTGCAACTAAATTTTGGTGTGCTTCCTCTAATTGCTGTCTTCTTTTTTCAAAATCTATCATAAAAATATTTTATTATCTTTTTTTAATCTTCTAATTTATCCCACCATGTTCTTTTCAGAATAAATACTATTACTGCTAAAATGGCAATGGTTATAAAAAGCGGTGTGTGCATGCTCAAGATGAAATACATTGGTAAAATGGTTAGGCAGAGCTGAGCGATGATTCCCAGCACTACATTAAACATATCGAGCTTAAATCCTTTGTTTGCCTGAAAAGTTGGATCATCTGCTACAACCAAGGCATGGATCGGTTTCCAAAAACCCCAAGGCCTTACCGTTTTGTAAAACGATTTCAATGTAGCTTCTTCAGTTGGAGGGGCAGCGTAAGTACCAACGACACAACCGATCATAGAAAGTGCAAATAACAACGGCCACCAATAGAGCGGTAATCCATTTGTTACATAAGGCATTGCCAACGCAGCCCCGATACCAACGGCCATTCCCCAGAAAAAACCATTGGCATTAAAACGCCACCAATACCATTTAAGGCAGTTTGCAGCTACATAACCGCCGTATAAGCCTCCAACAATCCACTGCAGAATATCATTTACATTATTGGCGAAAAACCCTAAAACTACACCAATTGCAACCACCACAACACCGACAATATAATTCATGTTGATTACCTTTTTCGTGCTTGCTGAAGGGTTGATGTATTTTAAATAAATATCGTTTACAATATAAGCTTGAGCTGCGTTCAGCGTACCACTAAAAGTACCCATAAATGCCCCAAGCAAACCTGTAAGTACAATTCCCAGGATCCCAACGGGGAGAAAATTATTTATAGTAGCAGGTAAAATGCGTTCGAAATCGGTAACACCATCGGGGCCTTTTAAATAAATCTGGTTGTAATATAATAGTGCCAATACAGTTAAACCGATCACCATAGAATAACGGATTGGCAATAAAATGATACTGACAAAGCCAGTCATTTTACTTGCATCCTTTGGACTTCTGGTACTTAAAACCTTTTGCATATCATAGTTTGGAGCTGGGCCAGCCAGTGATGCAAAAACACCTTTCAACAACATCATTCCAAAGAAAATCCCGAACAGACTGAAACCATCATCTGCTATTTTTTTATTGGCATCGGCCGCAATTTTACTCCAATCCAAATCTAATTTCCAGCTGAAGAAGGGATCATCCCAACCTTTTGGAACATTTAAAGTATGGCCATGAAGATGATTCATGGCAATAACTGCAATTGCAACACAACCAATGGTCATAAAGGCATATTTAATCATATCCCCGAGAACAATACTGTGCATCCCTCCTAAAATGGAATAAAACATGGCAAATAATGTAAATACAATTCCATAGAAATGCGGGACGTATTTGGCAGGGACATCAAAGGGCACGTAAGCTTTTACAAAATCCCATGGGATAAAAATTTCCATGAATTTTCCCAAACCGATAAAACCATAAGCTAAAAATCCAAAACAACTAATTAATGCAAATGCAATTACCACAACATGAGAACCTTTTACACCTTTCCCGATGGTTCCAAATCTTGTTTGCAACCATTCTGCACCTGTATTAGCATTACTTCTACGCAACCACTTGCTTAGAAACATCATCATAAAAACCTGATTGAATACTGGCCAAAGCCAAGGAATCCAAATGCTTTTTAAGCCGTACACAAAGCACAAAGCAACCATCCACATCGTTCCGCTGATATCGAACATATCTGATGCATCACTCAGCCCAAGCTTATACCAAGGAAGAGATTTCCCACCCATCATATAACTTTCCTTATTCTGCTTGGCTTTTTTTCGATACCAAAAGCCAATGAAAATCATTGTAGCAAGGTAGAGGATGATGATTAAAACGTCTATTAATTGTAATTTCATATTTGGTTATTATCCTGTAAAATATTTAGTTAGGTAATATTATTGATTTTTTTGTGTCGTACATATTCCCTATATTTTTAAGAAAAAGTGTTTTTGGGTTATTATAAAATTCTTTAAAATCGATTTCACTCGAATGACCAGGATATGGTGCATAAAAATGACCCGTATGAGCATTTCGCCAAACCATTAAATAAGAGATTTTTGAAGCTTCAGCATCGTTCATTATTTTGTTAAAAACCGTTGTAAACCATTTTGGCTGAACGAGTTTCTCCTGACCTGTTTCTGTTAATGCCGCAATTTTGTTTTTTGAGATTGCGTAAGTGCAAATTTGTCCAATCGATTTAACGGCTATATCAATTGATCGTTCATCATTCAGATCTTTAAATTCATAATAGTTATCGAAACCTAGAACATCAACAAAGTCATCGCCAGGGTAGCGTTCCATGTAGTTATCAAAATTTCCAGAGATTCGATCTGGAGAGTAAGCGTAAATTAGATTATGTAGTTGCTTTTTATCTCGAAGATATTTAACCGTAAACTGCCATAGAGCTTTATACTGATGTGCAGTACAGAAAGGCTTTCCCCACCAAAACCAATTGCCCGTATTCTCATGAAATGGACGAAAAATAACCGGAATAGCGATTCCTTTACCGGTTTTTAGAGATTTGATTAGCGAGGCAATTTTATCTAAAGATTTGGTAAATTCCTTGTGTTTTTCGCCGCCGGGCAGAATAGAGGAAACACATTTTGTGGTATCGTAAAAATTCTTTCCAGTCACAAAATTTTGAACATGCCAGCTCAATGTATTTATTCCACCCATTTTGTAAGCCTGTAAACAATAACTTTTAAGTTTTTCGGCGCTTTGAAGATCTGAATCGTCTTTTGCAATGGATTCCAAATCACACCCGAATAATGCCGGATGAGAACCTGTTATACTCTTAACATCGCTCTTATCATATTCTCCTTGCCAACCAACCCCATACATTAAAGCATCCTGCTGACCAAAAAGCACTCCTTTTCCAGCCAAGTTTTTTAAATTATAAAACAGGGCTTTTGTCTCTGTTGTTGCCTTGGCATCAACCATGTTGTTTTCTAATACAGGTTTTTGTCCATAAGAAAACCCCAACATGGCAAGAAATAAGAAAAGCAATAAAGGAAGATATTTTTTCATGCTTTTCTAATTATAAACCGAATATTTTTTCAATCCCTTTTGAAGAAGAATATTATTACCCTTTATAAATTCCAGGAAATCTGGAGCGGAAATTTGTCCGGGATATGGAGCATAATAATGATTATCCTTTTCCTTTTCCCGGTAGCCGGCATTGCGCCAAAACAGAACATAAGATGGTTTATTCTCTTGGATTGCCTTCGCAAAAACGTTTGTCCACCAGTTTGCATCAGGAATTTCAACATATCCTGTTTCTGCAAGTGCGCTTATTTTTTTACTTCTTCGGGCTATTTTATTTTGAATAGCCAGGTTTTTGGCAACATCTTGCGCAAATGATTCGCCCTTCTCTACTTCTCCGTATTGATAGTAATCGAAACTTAAAACATCAACATAATTATTGCCTGGATAACGTTCTAAATATTGTTCTTCAGTTTTAAAGCCGCAGGGATTAAATACATAAATCAAATTGTGCAATTGCTTTTTATCTCTTAAATAACTGATAGTAAATTGCCATAAAGCCTTATATTCTTGTGGGGTACAAGATTTTGCTCCCCACCAAAACCAACCACCGCCATTTTCATGAAAAGGCCTAAATAGAATTGGGATTGCCTTGCCGTCAGTACCTCTTAATGATTTAACAAATACAGAAAACTTATCCAGCCAGCTTTTATACAGCAAGTGTTTTGAACCACTTGGAAGAATAGATTTAACAGCTATTGAACTAGTGTCCCAAGAATTTTTCCCACTTATTGGATTATCCATGTGCCAGCTTAATGTATTTATTGTACCTAAATCGTATGCTTTTTTAATGTATTGTTTCATTTTATCAAATGGAACGCCATCAATATTTTCCTTTTGATTGGTTTCTAAACCCGAAATATCCCAACCGAAGACCGCAGGATATTCTCCCGTTAAATCCTTGATATCGCTCCTACCATTTTGATATTTCCAACCTACACCATAAGCCAAATCATCCTGATGTCCAAACAACACTTTTGCGCCTGATAATTTGGCTAAATTTTTATATAAATTCTTGGTTTGCAGGCTTGCCTTTCCATCAATTAACTGACCAAAAACAGTAACGAATGGTAAGCAAAAAAACAAGAAACATGGTAGTATTTTTTTAATCATTCTGATATAGTTTGGCTAGTATTTCTGTTCATCTAATAATAATCTAAAATAGGCCATCAATTGAATTTAAAATAATACTATTTTAACCAATTAGTATATTATAAACATAATTTAAACCTTATTAACTCCTTATATTATTAATAAACAAATATATTTTTGTTACATTGCATCAATGTTCTTTTATCTTAAAGATATTTTTTTTGAACCTATAAGTTATGAATAACATCATTAAAGAAATTACGCCACTCACACAAAACGATTGTTTCACTATTTTTTCAAGGGTAAAACAAGACTTCGATTTCCCGCTACATTTTCACGAAGAGTTTGAACTTAATTTAATTTTAAACGCTCCGGGTGCAAAGCGAATTGTAGGCGATAATATTGAAGAAATTACAGACATGGAACTGGTGTTGGTTGGCCCGAATTTATCTCATGTTTGGACAACCCATAACTGCAAAAGTGAGGAAATTACCGAGGTTACTATTCAATGGCATAAAGATCTTTTTGATGATAAAATGTTGCGCAGAAATCAGCTCAGTTTTATTCGCAAAATGTTCGAGCGTTCAGTTCGGGGAATCTTATTCCCGAGAGAAACGATCGAAAAGGTTTATCAACGCATATTGGATATTAACCAGCTTCAGGGATTTGATTCTGTTCTGGAATTAATGAGCATTTTACATGATTTATCCTCATCAAAAAGTATGCGGGTTTTATCTGATGCTACTTTTAATAACGACCAAGTTTTAAACTACAACAGCAGAAGAATTGATAAGGCTTTCGAGTTTATGAACGCAAACTTTAATAAGCAAATTACCCTAAAAGATTTATCGAAACTGGTAAGCATGACAGAAGTTTCCTTTAGCCGGTTTATTAAAAAACGGACAGGAAATACATTTATAGATAGTTTAAATGAAATCCGTTTGGGCCACGCTACGCGGATGCTTATTGAAACAACGCATTCAGTTTCTGAAATTTCTTATAAGTGCGGTTTTAATAACATTTCCAACTTTAACCGTTTGTTTAAGAAAAAGAAACACTGTACGCCTAAAGAGTTTAGAGAAAATTTCTCCGGGACGAGGGTATTTATTTAGTTTTTTGAAGAAGATTAATTATAAAATAAACTTGAAACCTCCTGAGTTTAAGAGTTTCGGGCGGTGAAAGAGCAACCGTTAGTCCTAAAAATTTTTCTTTATTATTTTTTCAGTTGGTGTCTCACCAACCGAAAAAAATCAGGATTAACTTACTTTTCCAAAATCAAAGTTAAAACATCATGAGATGGAATTTCTGTTTTTAAACTGCTTTTTGTTGTTCCAGCCGATTTTCCCGTCCAGGCATTTTTAATTTTATACACAATAGCACCTGCATTTAATTCCTTATGAAAAACTTCATCCTTAACTTTTTCAGCCTGCCAATTAAAATCAATCTTTTTAGTTTCTGCAGAGCGATTTAAAAACGAAACCGCCCAATTTCCTTTATTTAAAGGCTTAAACCAAATTTCAAACCCATTTAATTTTGAATACTTAAAGCCTTGAATCCCCAAAACATCCTGATTGATTGCAATAATATTTTTGTTCGTTAAAACTTCTATTGTTTCCTGGTTCATGTTCCGCAAATCATTTCCAGCAATTAAGGGTGCAGCTAACATGGCCCACATGGCAAAATGTGCTCTATCTTCGCCTGGTGTTAGTTTTCCATTTCCTATCTCTAACATATCCGGATCATTCCAATGGCCGGGGCCCGCATATTGACGCAAGCCATCTTGCTTATCCAAAATCTGCATTACACCCCACGATTTCCATGTTCCATGATCTTCAACGCAATCAAAACAGTTAAAAATATCTCCGCTGGTGCGCCACAAATGCCCAACCGCTGGTCCCCAAACCCAAGGTTTATCCGTTCCCCATTCGCAAATACTTAAAACCATTGGCCGGCCTGCTTTGCGTAATGCTGCCGTTATTGTTTTATAAGCGCCTTCAGCTTTCAACCCGTCGGTGTTGCACCAGTCGTATTTTAAGTAATCAATTCCCCAACTTGCATAGGTTAATGCATCTTGAAATTCGTAACCTCTGCTTCCTGGTCTACCGCCACAAGTTTGAGAGCCCGCATCAGAATATAAACCTAATTTTAAGCCTTTTCCATGGATGTAATCAGCCAGGGCTTTCATTCCTGAGGGAAATCTTTTCGGATCTGGATGGATAAAGCCCAAACTATCACGATCTCCATGCCAACAATCATCGATATTAATGTAAGTATAGCCGGCTTGTTTCATGCCCGAACTGATCATGGCATCAGCCGTTTCTTTAACTAATTTTTCATCTACATTACAGGCAAATCTGTTCCAGCTGTTCCAGCCCATAGGTGGTGTTAATAATAAGCCGTCGAATTTGTCGTAATTCTGAACGTAATTATTTCCTTGTCCGAAAGCTAACGAACATGTAAATATTGTAATTAGCAAGAGAAATCTAAGCTTCATAAACTGAGTGATTATTTATTAAATTTTTTAAGTTGAGTTCTAATGTAGACACCTGCAGGTGTAAGCATGTTGAGTTTCCATTTTCCTGTTGGAGATGCTCCAGGCGCTAATATTGCCGTGGTCTCCTTTTTATCGGTAATGTTCCAGTTTGCCCAGCTCAGTTTGTTTTTTTCCATCCAAGCAAACCACTTCTCCGTTTTTTCAACATCAAATTTTCCATCGCCGCTAGCTTCACCAACACCCCATTCGGTTACAAAAATGGGCAGACCAGCAGAAATTGCCTCATCGGCCCGTTTCATTAAAAGGTCCTGATGAAATGGGTCTGAGGCGTAAAAATGAAAAGAGTATGCAATGTTGCGAAAACCCTTAATTGGATCTTTTGCAACTATATCAATATCCTGATCCCAGTGCGAACTTCCTACGATAATTATATTTTCAGGATCATACTTCCTAATTTCCTTAATCACTTCTACAGCATAATCCTTAACCGTTTGCCATTCTATTTTTTCGGGTTCATTAAATATTTCATAAATAATATTCGGTTTACCCACATATTTTTTGGCCATTTTGGCGAAGAACATTTTTGACTGCTCCAGATGCTCATTCGCATGGTGATCATGCCAATCGATTAGCACATACAAACCTTTTTTAACCGCAGCATCAATGGTTTTGGTAATCAGTTTTTCTTGCTCAACCGGGTTTTGCAAATAACCACTATCTGGCTGAACCGCCATGGAAGCACGCAACAGGCTGATATTAAAATCAGACTGAAGCCAGTTCACGACATCTGCATTGTAGTATTTTCTTCCTCCCCAGACGCTCCATGACAGACTTAGACCACGGAGCTGAGGCTCGACATTGTTACTGTTTAAAATCTTTCCTCCAACAACTTTTAACGCACCGTTGCGATTAACCCAATTGATATTTTGGGCGAAGCCGAGTCTACAAAAACAGGAGCACAGGAGCAACAAAATAACTCTTTTCATAAATAACTATTTAATTTGATACATTGAGGGCATTTTATCGGCGAAAAGCACAAAGCCATCATTACAACCGGCGTTACAGGCGGAGCTATGGGCTCAATAATCTCTGTGCTTTTCTTGCAAGAAAAGAATGCAATAGAACATATTGTAATCCCGAAGAAGATTTTTTTAAAGTCCATCGTTAATTGGTTTTTAAAACCGCGGTTTCTTTTTCAAAATCTTCAATTGAAATTACCTTTGCATTTAAATCATCAACAAAAAAAGTTCCCGAAGCCTCGCTTAGTGCAATCATAATTCTAAAACCTGTTGCTCCATCAGGCACTCTTAAGCTTTTCTTAAAAGCAGACCAATCTTCCGTTCCTAATTTTTCGACTAATGGAATTCCTTCACCTAACTTCTTATCTCCATCAGTAAATTCTAAAACTATTACAGCTGTATTCCAGGCATTT
Source organism: Pedobacter sp. W3I1 (assembly GCF_030816015.1). Lineage (NCBI taxonomy): Bacteria > Pseudomonadati > Bacteroidota > Sphingobacteriia > Sphingobacteriales > Sphingobacteriaceae > Pedobacter > Pedobacter sp. W3I1. The sequence continues at coordinate 2,338,702 of NZ_JAUSXN010000001.1, read as the reverse complement.
GCACCCTGTTCTACCTCATCCATTTTATAAAAGCCAGAAACTACAATGGCTTTTGATTTTTTTGGAAGTTTAACCTTTTGATCAATTCCCTCCCATTTTCCTTTTACATAAGAAACCAATGCCAAACTGGCTTCACCAGATTTCCGGATTACCGTACTAACCTTGGCATTTCCAGCGCCCCAGCTATTTAAACCATCTTCAAAGCCACCATTGCTAATTAAATTCTTTTGTGCAGATGCTTGACCGATGCTAAAAAGCAAAATTATCAACGAAGAATAGATATATTTTTTCATTGCTATTTATATTGAAATTCATCACTTAAATCGCCTATCATTACTTTAAAAGCTCCGGCTTCGGTTACTGTTTTTAACGATGTATTTACAAACGCCAGGTCGTTTTTATTTAATGTAAAGCTTACCGTTTTACTTTCTCCAGCTTTCAGATCGATTTTTTGAAAAGCTCTTAATCTTTTCATATCAGGGCTGATGCTAGCATACATATCTCTTGAATATAATTCTACAGTCTGCTTTCCATCTATTTTACCCGTATTGCTTACCACAACAGATACCTGTAAATTGTTATCACCGGTCAGGTTTTTGGTGCTCAATTTTAAATTGCTGTAGGTAAAAGTGGTATAACTTAAACCAGTACCAAATGCAAATAATGGATTGTAGCCAGTGTGTACATCATCATTAAAAACTTCTCTAATGTCTTCTGCAGGTTTTCTATCATACAAAACTATTTCCCCGCTACTTCTTGGGTAGCTAAATGGAAGTTTACCATTTGGGTTATAATCGCCAAAAAGCACATCAGCAATTGCTTCTGCAGTTTTTTTACCGCTCCAATAAGCCATTAAAATTCCATTAATTTTAGGCTCAATATTGGTGATAAATCTTGGTCTACCTTCCGTTAAAACCAGAATTATTGGTTTTCCGGTTGCAATTGCGGCTTTTGCTAAAACCTGCTGATTTTCATCCAAGGCTAAGTCTGCAATATTCCCAGGGCTTTCTGCATACGCATTTTCGCCAAGACATAAAATTATAACATCGGCATTCCTGGCAGATTTGGTAAGCGCATCAACATCAAAATTTTCGGGACTTTCAAAACCTTTAGCTGTGGTGGTTAAAACATTTTTTTCGCCAACTTTTTCTTTTATGGTTTGCAAAATGGTTTTACTATCTTTTGGATACCATTGCTCTTCTTTCCCTTGCCATGTGTAACTCCAACAACCATTTAAGGCACTAATACTTTGTGCGCCAGGACCAACAACCAAATATTTTTTGCTCTTAGATAAAGGCAAAACATTATCTTGATTTTTCAATAAAGTCATTGCTTCATGCGCAGCATCCAAAGCAAGTGTTTGATATTCAGCTTTGCCAAAATTCGCTTTTGCATTTTCTTCCGGATAAGGATTATCAAATAAGCCCAACTTCATTTTGAGCATTAAAATCCTTTTAACAGCGTCATCAATACGGGCCATTGAAACTTCTTTTCTCTGAACCGCTTCAATCAACAGATCATAAAAAGTAAAATCACCTGGTACCATGCTCATATCTACGCCAGCATTTACGCACATAGCAACGGCCTCTCTTGGTGTACTTGCCACATGATGCCAGGCATAAACACGTTTAATATCTTCCCAATCGCTTACAGCAACGCCATTGAAACCCAATTCTTTACGCAAAATATCTGTTAATAAATACTTACTTGCATGAACCGGCATTCCATTTATTATACTAGAATTGATCATTACCGATGATGCACCAGCTTTTACTGCCTCCCTAAACTGAGGCAGATAATACTCTCTCATTTCTATTTCCGGCAGATAGATTGGTGTTCTGTCCTTGCCATTTCTCGAAGCTGAATAACCTAAAAAGTGTTTCATACAACTTGCAACGGCTGTTGTTTTGTTTAATCCATCCTCTTCGTAAGCCTTAATTACAGAAGCGCCCATTGTTTTGCCAATGAAAACATCTTCTCCATAAGTTTCCGGGAAACGTGACCATAAAGGCTGTCTACCGCAATCTAAAACAGTTGCAAAATTCCACCTCACTCCGCTTGCTCTTAATTCTTTAGCAGCTACTTTGGTTACCGCTTTGGCCAGGTCCAAATTTCTTGTTGCAGCCATTCCAATATTTTGCGGAAAAAGCGTTGATTCCAAAGTATAAGTCTGACCATGAATTCCATCTAAGCCATATAAAATTGGAATTTTTAATCTGGTATTTTTGGCTTCATCAGCGATTTTAGTAAGCAAATTATGCCACTGATCTACCGTTAGAGCGTGGTTAGTAACATTTAAAATTGAACCAACCTTATGTTTGATTATTGCATTTTTTAATGCATCTGGATTAATTTCCCCATCTATTTGCGTACCCACCACACCTAGGGTAATCTGGGTCATTTGCCCAACTTTTTCCTCCAATGTCATTTTCGCTAAAATAGCATCAACCTTCTTTTGGTTTAAATCTATCTTTTGTGCCCTTAAAGTTATTGCTGAAGCGACAACTGCGATTATTAAAAAATATTTTTTCATTTTAACTTTATAAACTGAATGTTGGCAATGTTCAAAAGGAGATCGTTACTTTTTTAAATAGGTCTGGATAATTTTCCAGGTCGATTGATCTGAATCAAAAACAGAATTTAAACCCTGTTCTTCCTGTGGCGGATCTCCTGAAAAATCATCGCCATCTTTCCAAAACAACTGTCCGTTAATTGGTCTGGATGTACCACCGAACGACCAAAAATTACAGCCAGCAATTGCGCCATTTTTCTTCTGACTATTGGCCCACATCGAGAAAATATTTCCAAAATATTCATCACGCAGTTTTGTTGTACTCGAAGGGTCAAAAGCATGACCATCCCTCGGCAACCCAAATTCTTCAATTACCAAAGGTTTGTTTAGTTGTTGGGCAATACTTTCGTGTTGCTTTATATATGCTGAAGTTTTTTCTATAACTGTAGGCAAATTCTCCGTTGTTGGAGCATCTTTAAACCAGCCCCAGTTTTTTGGCCAAATGTGGATGGTTAAATAATCAATGCTTTTATTGCCATGGATTTCTTTAAATAAATCCCAGTTTTCTTCCGTGCCCATAAAACCTTCGGCACCAATTGTAATCAAATGATTTTTATCAATAGATTTAATATAGGTCGCCGTATTTGCAATCCAGTTTTTATAAGCTTCAATGGCTTCTGGCCTCATTGGTCTTGGCTCATTGGCCAGTTCCCAAGCCATAATAGCGGGTTCATTAATGTACTTTTTACCAGTGTAAGCGTTTTTATGTTGAAGTATAAATTTCACCTGTTTTTGATAATCGATTTTACAGCCATCACATGAGTAAAACTTACTGGTGTAATCACGCTGTTCATCCCAGGTTAATTTTCGTTTTAATGTGTCATTATCAATTTGGCCGTTCCAGTTTAAATACTGCATAAAGCCACCACTCCATTCCCAATTGTTGCTCAGGTACAAAATGGCATACATCTTTCGCTTTGCCATTTCCATTAATAACAAATCCAGTCCTTTTAAAATTTCTGCATGGTAAACGTTATGCTGAGTTTGTAAGGCAGGCTTAACCCGATCTACTCCATTAATTTTCCCTTCACCTTCAGAGCCGACCAAAACACGAAGATTATTTACGCCTTTTGATTTCAAAAAATCGAGCTCTTTAATTAGTCTTTGTTTACCTTTTGCAGGATCTTTTTGCAAAGCCAATAATCCACCGTACCAATAATTGACCCCAATGTAATAGTAAGGTTTTCCGTTAATCAGGAATTGGTGACCTTTTTGCTTAACGAAAGACGGCTGTGCGCTTGCCACACCTATAATAAATGCAAATGCAACCAGTAAGGATATTTTCTTGATCATTTTTTTTACTAAAAAGCCCTGACCTAAGATAGATCAGGGCAGTAACTTTGTTATGCACTAAATAAATCCTATATCATCGACATAAATTGTACTTGGTACTGCGTTGCCTAAACTTTGCAATACAAATTCGGTAACGACTGATGGATTACCTACATCTTTTAATTGAATGGTATAATCTGTGTATACACCAGGAACGAGTGTTATGGCAACAGCCTTGCCATAATTTCCATTGATAACCAACTGAACCCTGCTTCCAGCAACTATTCCTGTTCCACCATATACAGAAAACTTTATGGCGGTCAACCCTGATTTTGTAACATCAATCGTTGATCCGTTGTAGCCAATCTGTAATGCACCGTAGGCATCGGTATAAGTTGTGGCTATGGCATATGTACCGCGTTTAACACGGGCGGTGCTCGCCAAGTTTATCGTACTATTGTATCCCAAATAAGAACCCCATCCTGTTGCGAATAAATCATCATAAAGCAAAGCTTTGAATCCGAATGAACCAGCAGAACGGGTGGTACCACCAGGCGTAGTTACCAAAATACGCGACTGAACAACACCTGCAGGTACTTTAACCTGAATCTGAGTTTTGGTTGGCGTTCCAACAATCTGTGCTGGGATAGAATCAAAAGTAACCTTCGTAACCCCTTCGAATATTGTTCCAACTATCGTTACAATTTCTCCTGCGCCTGCAGCAACCGGACTAAAAGATGTGATTGTTGGCGGAGGTTGCAGAATAGGGAAATCGAAACTTGCAGTACCAAATTTGGTAGTTACAATTAATTTATTACTTTGACTTGGCCCATAAGGCGTTTCAGCAGGTATAAAAATGATAATGCTGTTATCGGTTAACAATGCAGGATTATAATTAACCTGCAATCCGTTAAATGAAACTGAAAGTGTTGTCATCAGGTTTTCTCCAACTATAGCATACTGATTATTCAATCTTCCGGCAACAACCGTTGAATCAAATTTAACCTGCCTTGTTTCGTTATAAACCAAGTTAGAATCCAAATTAATTCTGTGCACTACATTTTTAAGGGTATCGGTTTTGCTGATTAACCTTACTCTTGTAATTTTTGGTGCACCGCCAGCACCCTCGTCGGTTTTCTTACATGAAGCAAAACCTACCACTATTGCCACAAATAATATGAGCGTAGTGAATCTTGTTTGATTATTTATCTTTTTCATGTTCATTTTATTTAAAAACATAAGGTACTGGTGGCTGTATTAATTTAGGGTTTGATGCAACCTCGGTTGCTGGATAAGGAAATAGGAATTTACTATTCGTCATTGAATAATATCCATTTCCATAGCTATTGGAAGGTACGCTGTTATCTCCAGCTCCGCGATCCTGTTGATTGATAATTGTAATCGCGTTTGGATGGTTGGAAACGTTATACCCATCTAAACGGGCCAGATCAAACCAGTAATCAAATTCGAACATAAATTCGCGTCTGCGTTCCTCTAAAATATCATCACGATAATATTGCGCTGGTGCATTGCCAGGCTTACCAGGCGTGTTGTTGGCCGTAAAATAGCCACGTCTAATCTGTGTTAAATTACCAAGACCTGCACGGTTTCTTATTTTGTTAATTGCTGCTAACGCCTGAGGATCTGTGCTATTTTTTGAAGTTCCCATTATGGCTTCGGCCAGAATCAGGTAAACTTCAGCATAGCGCATCATATATGTGTTGTTATTAGAAGATTGTGCTGAACCTACACCACCGTTATCTGCAGGTGTACCTACCACGTATTTTTTAACAAATGCACTTGTACCTTGTCCCTGATTGGCAGCTTGTGTGTAACCTCCAGTTGCCTGATTAATTTCAGGATAAAAAGATCCGGTAACCATTATAGTTGGCTTAAAGCGCTTATCATCTTGCTGAAAACTATATAACGCATCAAAAGTAACCCCTAAAACGCCGTAACCATCACCCGTACCTGTAATTGTGGGATTGGCCGCCCAAGAAGCTTGCAAAGGATTTCCTTTACCATAACCTCCAGCGCCTGCCCATTGAAGTGCGATTACTGATTCTTCGTTGTTGTTATTTGCTGTTAAGAATAGGTCTTTAAATTCTTTCCCCGGAACATCAATACCATAAAGCTTAAATTCTCCGCTATTGATTACCTTTTCTGCCTCAAGGCGTGCGTTGGTATAATCTTGCATGTACAGATAAACTTTAGCAAGAAGTGCCGAGGCAGATCCGCTAGAAACACGGCCTTGCGCAATAGAATTGCCACTTCTGATTTGTGGAATAAGGTTGCTTTCAGCAAACTTAAGATCGTTTAGAATAAATTTATAAACATCAGTTACGGGATTGGTATTAACCTGAAAGTTTTCTACATAATCTAATGTATTTTCAATGATTGGTACATTTCCAAATAACCTAACCAAATGAAAATAAGCCAAAGCTCTAAATAAACGAGCTTCTCCTAACGCTTGGTTAACTACCTTTCTGTCTACCGATGCAGGCACTTTTTCAGGCAAATTATTGATGATTGCATTAGATTGTGCAACCACAATCCATAACGAATTGTAAGCATTTGCAAGTTCTGTATTCCCATCGGTTACAGAAAAATTTCCAAAATTAGATACATCGGATGAGTACGAACGACCGTTTCCACCGGCCATTTCAGTGATGGCCCATCCCCCTTTAGTTACCCAACCAAACCAGGCTGCGCTATAAAGAATGTTGGTGCTTGATTTTACCTGGTCTGCTGTTTTATAAAAATTATCCAATGTGATGGCGCTTTGCGGCGGACGATCGAAAAATTCTTTTTTACAACTGGTTACCGTGCTCATAAGGAGAACAGCAATTGCAAGTGAATATTTTATATATGTTTTCATATTTCTTTCTTATAATTAAAATTCTGCATTAATTCCAAAAGTAAATGTGCGTGGGATAGGGTATCTGCCACTATCTACATTGGTTAGAAACACATTGTAATTCTGGTTACCAACCTCTGGATCTAACCCCTTATATTTTGTAAATACATATAGATTCTGTACGCTTGCGAATACTTTTAATCTGTTCAGCTTTGCTTTACGAATAAACTCTGAGGGCAGGTTGTAAGCCAAGTTTACATTTTGAACACGTAGAAAAGAACCCGACTCTATAAAACGATCTGAGTTTTTTAAGTTTGGATTGTCTCCACCCCGAGGTGCCGGAATATTAGAACCTGTATTGGTTGGGCTCCAAAAATCGATTGATGTGGCCAACTGGTTTTGATACTGACCAGATAACCCGGCCAATTGATAATTTAAGGCATTTAAAATTTTCGCTCCGTAAGAGCCATTTAAAAAGATCGAAAGATCAAAAGATTTATAAGAGAAATTGTTCGTGATACCGTAAGTGAATTTTGGATTTGGATTACCTAAAGAGGTTTGATCGGATTCATCAATCTTACCATCACCGTTCAAATCTTCGAACTGAATATCTCCCAACCAAGTGCCTGCACTATTATTTGTTAAGGGTCGGTCAAACTGAACTGGAGCAGCCCTTAACTGTGCATCGGTGCGGAAAATATCTTTTACTTTATAGCCATAAAATTCACCAATTGATCCACCTACCTTAGTTCTGGTAACCGTCATCTGAAGAAAACTTACGTTAATCTTGCCATCTATAAATGGAATGCCGTCTGCTAGCGATATTACTTTATTATTATACTTCGAAAACACTACAGTTGTATTCCATTTAAAGTTTCCTGTTAAGTTTTTAGTATTCAAAGTAAAATCAAAACCTTTATTACTTACGTTACCTCCATTAATGAAAGGTGGACTGATTACACCTGCATCAGAATAAGCCGCCGTTTGCCCAACAAGATATGCTGGTAGTGGTTTCTGAAATAAGAAGTGTTTAGAGGTTTTATTAAAATAATCGAAAGAGGCATCAATTCTACCTTTAAATAAGCTAAAATCTACTCCCGCATTTGTTTGTACGGCACTTTCCCATGTTACATTTCGATTTGGAACTTTATCTATTGCAAAGCCAGTACCCAAACCTGTAACTACAGGATTTAAAGCTGAGCCATAAGGATAGTTTTTAAGGTTTTGATTTCCCAAAGAACCATAACCAAATCTTAATTTAATATTGTCTGCGAAATCCTTTATTCCCGCCATAAAAGACTCATCAGACAAGCGCCATGAAACGGCAAATGATGGAAAATATCCTACTTGCTTACCTTCAGCAAATTTTGAAGATTTATCTGAACGTATGGTCGATGTGATGCTGTATTTATTGTTATAAGTATAAATACCCCTCGCAAAAAAAGATTCTAGTGCCTGGCTATCTTTATATTCTCCAATAATTGCAGTCTTAAGATCACCTAAACCTAGCGTTTGCAAATCATTACTTAAAAACTTCTGAATGGAGGCATCAGTTCCACCCCAAGTAGATTGGTTAACCTCGTAACCTAACAAAGCTGTTAAATTATGTTTCTTATTGAAAGTATGTGCATAAGTTAAATACTCTTTCCATCCCCAATAAGTGGTATTCGAATTGTATTCCTGTAATCTGGCAGTTGCATTTCCATATATACCATATTGGTAGGTTGGTGTGAATACCCTTGCGGCAGAATAATTAAAATCACCATTTACTTCAGATCTCAACGTTAAATCATTGGTAAATTTAATATCGCCATAAAGCGCTCCATTAAGATTACTCCTATTTAAAACATTGGTAATATCCAGTGATTGAGCAACAGGATTAATCTGTCCGCCTTGTTGGTTTGAATTTGGAATAGGCCCTGCAAAAGAGCCATCAGAGTTTCTTACGGCCTGATCTGGCGCACTTAACAAAGCATTGTAAACAACGCCTGAATTATTTGATAAACCTTGATTTTCGTTTGAGCGGCTTCCAGATAAGGACATTCCAACTTTTAACCACGGCTTAACCTGGCTATTGATGTTTGAGCGAAAAGTATATCTTTTATAATTACTTCCCAAAATTGTACCATCCTGTTTTAGATAGCCTCCTGAGATATAATAATCCAAACCATCTTTACCGCCAGATATTCCCAATTGATGATTTTGCATTACTGCATTTCTGAAAATTTCATCCTGCCAATCGGTTCCCTTACCCAGTAAAGCAGGATCTGCAAATTCTGGTCTTCTTTGGACGCCAACAACATCCGCTAATGCATTCTGTAATACCGCATATTGCTGAAGATTCATAACATCAAGAAATTTTCCTTGTTGTGAAATTGCGCCATATCCATCGTATGTAACTCTTGCCGATCCATTTTTCCCACGTTTGGTGGTAATAATGATTACACCATTGGATGCCCGGCTGCCATAAATAGCAGCAGCAGAGGCGTCTTTTAAAACGTCGATAGATTCGATATCGCTAGGATTAATAGAAGAAAGTGGACTCACAGCAGATTCGCCATTGTTAGGCGATAAACCCACTGTTCGTCCACTGGTGGATTGATTGGTTGCGTCGCCAGATATTGGAACACCATCAACCACATATAAAGGCTCATTGGATAAGCTCAAAGAGGTTATCCCGCGTACACGCACAGAGGTAGAACTTCCGGGAGCACCAGAGTTTTGTGTAATAGTAAGTCCTGAGGCCTTGCCCTGAAGCATTTGATCGATACTTACCTGTGGTATGTTTGCAATGTCTGCCGCTTTAACAGAAGAAATTGCGCCATTTACATCACCCCTTTTCTGTGTACCATATCCAATTACAACTACATCAGATAAATCAGTAAATGCAGGCTTTAAAACAACGTTTATCACGCTTTTATCGCCTACTGTAATTTCTTGTTTAGCAAGGCCAATGAAAGAAAAAACCAGTGTGGTTGCTGAACCTGAAGGAACGGTAATTACATATTTACCGTCAGAATTTGTGGAAACAGCAGTTTGAGCGTTTTTTATCGATACACCTGCGCCTGGCAAGGTAATACCTTTTTCATCTGAAACAGTTCCCGAAATTTGCCTATTTGCAGCATTTTGGGCGAGCGCTGGAAATAGCGATGCCAGAAATACGACAAACAGCATAGCTGCTCGTAACATTTTAGTCATAATGTTTATATTTAGTTATTTGTTTACTAACTCAAAGTTAACATCATTGCCAAGTATGTTTATAATATTATTTTAACTTAAGATAATCTTAAAAGAACTCTTAAATAGATAAAATTTAATTAAAGCAATCATTATCAATATATTTATCTCAATATGTATCATACTTAATGTTGTACTTTTTTACCAATATTTTTAGAAAAATCACCCTAATTTCGATAAAATCAGCCCCCTCAATATCAAGATGGTGTTAATGAATGCGCATTTTGACCATTATATTTAATATTTAATCTGGAAAGTATCAGCTGTTAATTCAATGTTATTTTGAAATTGGCAGACTTTAATCCCTGAGAATTAGCATCTATTGAGACAACACCTTTTCCACCTGTTTTCTAACAATCACTTGGGCAAAGCCATTGAATAACCTCCTCTTCCAGACAGAGGCAGGCTTAAATACCTGAAACGCACCTGGATCTGAATTGATAACATCCCAACTATTCACTTTTAATAGTTGCGTTGCAAGTATGGCAATCGTATTTTTCCCAGGCTTTATGATAGACTTATCAAGAATAAAAATGTTAGAAAGTACAGATGGCCATCCAAAAGGTGTAGATTCGCCCCGGTAATCGAAACCCGTCCATTAAACATTCCAGCTAAATAATGGCGGGAGGCATAGTGTTTCCATCAGTCTTCGAGAAAAGACCAATAAAAATATTGATGTGCTTAATAAAGTATAATTTTTCTCATAAAACTATTGGCACCGCCTTTTGAGCGCTTAAATAAATTTGGTTTTTAACTAAATAAAGATAAAGCGCGATTGACTAGTAACAATCTCTTTTTAAGCTTTATTACTCATACTTTTTCTCCATTTGGTGATAGTTTTTTATCGAAATGCAAGTATGGCTTTCGCTTTTATATATAATTGCAGAAACTATAAACCGTATGAAACTTAAAATGCTCATCATCTTAACTGTATCCATATTTCTGGGCAAAAAGGTCCACGCCAATATTGATACTCTTTTGGCAGCTCAGCTTAAACCATTAGGGAGATCACTCATTAACGGCAGCAATAAGCTGGAATTAATCAGTTCTGCTGTACATTTCGGCTATAAGTTCAGAGGCGAAAGCTGTACTATATATGCATCTTTAAAAGATGAATGGGAACATAACTACATTCAGTACGAAATAGATGGGAAATATCAAAAACGCATCCGTATAAACGGAAATTCAAAAGCTCCGATCGTGATCAAAACGGATGGAATAGGGCAACATACGGTCTGGATATATAAAGCCACTGAAGCGCATACCGGCCCAATCATTATTGATAAAATTATTGCAGAAAAGATTTCGGCAATAAGTGCCCGCAAGGCCCCTCTCATCGAGTTTATAGGGAACAGCATTACCTGTGGTGCGGCTTCGGACCCATCCGAGTATCCCTGCGGAACCGGAGAATATCATGATCAGCACAATGCCTATATGGCTTATGGCCCACGGGTTTCCAGAAGATTAGCGGTGAACTATATCATGAGCAGTGTTAGTGGAATAGGTATATACAGAACCTGGAACAGGGAGGGGCCATCAATGCCCGAAGTTTATGAAAATATTGATTTTAAAAAAGACACGGACCTTAAATGGGATTTTAAAAAATATGCACCAAAAATTGTCAGTATTGCTTTAGGAACCAATGACCTCAGCACTGGAGATGGAAAGACACCTAGAAAGCCATTTGATGCAGATACCTTCGTAACCAGATACGTAGATTTTATAAAATTCATCAAATCCAGGTATCCCTTGACGAAAATTGCCCTTTTAAGCAGTCCAATGGTAAAAGGAGCACAGAGGAAACTGCTTGAAGAATCCCTTTTGCGCATAAAAAAGCGTATCGATTCTATGTATCCAGCAGAAGATGAAGTAAGTACGTTTTTCTTTCAAGAGATGGAACCGCACGGTTGCGGTGGCCATCCCAGCGTGGAAGATCACCTAATCCTTGCCCAGCAGCTCTATCCATTCTATAGGAAACTACTCAATTCCCGCCGGACCCGATAATGTTGATCAGGCAAACAGTCCATGAATTTAGTTTCAGAATATATCAGGTTAACCTGTCGGGGCTATTGCGTTCCCTACGCAAGCCAGTTAGTTCCTTTTGTAATTTTCTGCCGGAATGAATTATCAGGTTATGCCGGAACAAAAACCGGAACAAGGTTCCTAACTGTTTATCCTTTCTTTATGAGCAGGTGGTGATGCGTACTACAGCATTATTATGTCCATAGAAAATGCAGATTGGGCTATTTAGCAAAAATATTTGATCCAAAAAGAATAAAAGCACTTATAAAAGAACCATACATTTGTGTGGTAATACATTCCTTAAATTCAAAGTTTGATTATATTGTCTTTTTTCTAATTCCAGATATTGAAGGCATATTATCAAATACGAGAATCCTGGTCGTGTAATTAATCAATTACTATCATGGAATAGCAAATAATCAAATACGGTCAATTGTTTAATGTCATATCGTATCAAAAAACAGGCAAATGAAAAAAATGATTAAAGTCCCAACTTCTTTGATCGGTGGCGACGCTCCTCAAAATTCCCTGAAGCTGGATGGTTGCTCAGTAATAGAGCAGTGCATACACAGTACAGAAGTTAAAGGAACAATGTACCTCGAACAGCATTTGCTCCTTATTGTGCTGGAAGGATCGGTTGTGCTCAATTATGGGAAACAAGAATATACCCTTGTTAAAAATGATATGATTTTGCTTAAAAAAGCAACGGCTGTTAAATATCATAAATTTGGAAATGCCGAAAATGATAATATCTACGACAGTTTAATGTTCAGTATCAAAGATGATCTGCTAAAGTCATTTCTGTCAACGTCAGACATTAAGGTGTCAAAACCTGAAGGAGAGATAAAAACAGGTGTATACCCAATGAACGAATGTCTGGTTGCATTTGCACACTCTTTGAAGCCTTACTTTTTTGATCATTCTGTGGTTCATCCCGGACAGCTTCGTTTGAAGATTATGGAATTACTTTACGATGTTGCAGAATGTAACCGAAACATGTTTTTACAAATTCTCCAGTTACACGAGCCCGTACGAACTGATATACCTAACGTGGTGGAACAGCATTATGCCTCACCAGTCTCTGTTTCCGAGCTCGCCTATCTTTCCGGCAGAAGTCTTTCAAGTTTCAAGAGGGACTTTCAAAATATATACAATGTTGCACCTGCAACCTGGATAAGGGAAAAGAGATTGGAAAAGGCAAAAGATATGCTGGAAACGACAGCCTTATCGGTTTCAGATATCTGTTACTCATTAGGATTTGAAAATGTCTCCCACTTTTCAAGAATATACAAAGAATTTCACGGACAGGCACCAAGTATCACCCGTTAATAGATATTTAAAACTTAAACTCATGAAAGTATTAGTCATTGGAGGAAATGGTAGAGTTGGATCTCTATTAGTCAACAAATTAGCTGCTCAACATCAGGTTTTAGCCGGCTCAAGAAATCCAAGTCCAGAAAATAATCTAAATAATATCGAGCAAGTCTATCTTAATTTGCTAAGCGATGTTGATGCCATTGCAGAAAGCATGAATGGTGTTGATGCCGTTTATTTTGTTTCCGGATCACGGGGAAAAGACCTTTTACAGATTGATCTGCACGGAGCGATAAAATCGATTCAAGCCTCAGAAAAAGCAGGAGTTAAACGTTACATTATGCTGAGTTCTGTTTTCGCACTACAACCGGAGCGTTGGAATGAATCTTTCCTGAGTAACTTAACAGATTACAATATTGCCAAGCATTATGCTGATCTTTACCTCACAACCCAAACCCGGCTTGATTATACTATTTTGCAACCCGGAGCGCTCAAAGAGGAAGCAGGTTCCGGAAAAATAGATACCAATGTTACCCATCCAGGAGCTAATTCTATTGCTAATGTGGTAGATACACTTGTTTCAATATTAGAAAATAATTCAACCATCGGTAAGGTAATTTTGATGCACGATGGCAATACCCCGATTGAAGAAGCTTTACATCAGCTCAAATAGTAATCATAACATTTAATTACCGGTTCTAACCGTAGAGCTTATTTTCAATTTTCGTTAAAAAATTCTTTTAAAGCGGTAACTTCTACTTCGTGGTTACAACTTCCAGGCCTTAAAAAAGGACTAATTAGTCAAAATCTTTGAGCTAATTAGAAAAATCCACGCATATTGTTCAATGTATCTTTGTAATAGAAAAAAGAGATAATAATTCTGCTAATAATTAACAGGATGTTATGCTCATCTAGAAAACACTGATAAAAAAAACGTTTTATGGAAAGCAATCATGAACCCAAAAGTCCTGTGCAGGGCTTAGCAGGATTCAATATTGATGGATCACAAAAAAGCAGCAGAAAAATAGCGAGAAAACTGTTTTCCCCAATATTAACCGTCCTGATATTCTCTGCCCTAACAATTGGAAGCTTATTAATTTCATGTCAAAATAGTAATAATCAAAATAATAAAAAAGAAGTTATGCAAAACAATCAAGAACAAAAGGACGGAATCCTTAAAGCGATAGATTTATATGTTGAAGCAGGAAGAAAAGGAGACGGAAATATCGCGAAACCAGCATTCGCCTCAACTTCAACAATGTCATGGTCAGAAAATGGAGTATTGAAAAGTGTTCCGATCCAGGTACTCTTGGATGGGTTTTCTGCAGCGGAGCCAATGGAAGCGGGTTATAAACTGACTACCTTGGATGTAGAAGGAGATGCTGCAATAGTGAGAATCGAATCTCAGTTTGGACATAACAAATATGCCGACATGTTTACATTGGTAAAAGACGGTAGCGATTGGAAAATCATTAGTAAAATTTATCACGTAACAAAATAGAAGTCATGTCAGCAAATCAAAATATCAACACCGTTCAAGACTATGAAGATGTCCTGGCAGCAATGGAAGGATATATCCATGGATTGAAAACAGGAAATGTAGAAGAACTGAAGAAAACATTTCATCAGGATGCGATCATGTATGGTCATTTAGGAGATGATCTATCGCAAGGCAGTATTGATAATCTTTATACATATGTTGAGAAATTTGGCGCAGCACCAAATATCAAAACCAATCTGACGGTTTTACATAAAACACCCACCACAGCAATTGTTCGCATTGAAATGGAACATGATGCAGCAGATGAAGATTTCACCGATTACCATTCATTGATCAAAATCAAAGGAGAATGGAAAGTTGTTGCAAAACTATTCCATCTCTACGCTAAATAATCAAAAGTCCTTACGTTGAAGTTCTTACTGGGAGCAATAATTTGCTCTCAGCGGAGCTCTGCGTTCTAAAAAAATAAAAATGTCAAAATTATTCAGTCCTATAAAGGTTAAATCAGTCACATTTAGAAACAGGATCATTACTTCGCCAATGTGTATGTACATGGCTGAGGATGGATTTGCAAGTGACTGGCACCTGGTTCACTATGGTTCCAGAGCAATGGGAGGAGCAGGTGCAGTGATGCTGGAAGCAACCTCAGTCCGTTTAGATGGACGTATTGGAGTCGGAGATCTGGGAATCTGGAAAGACGAACACATTGAAATGCTGGCCAAGATTACATCTTTTATCAAAAGCGCCGGAAGTGTTCCTGCCATTCAATTGGCTCACGCAGGTAGAAAAGGAAGTACCTGGGCCTCAGGCCGTGAAAGCCACCCTTTAATGCCCGATGAAGAAAATGGATGGGAAGTGATCGCGCCTTCTGCAATTGCTTTTTCACCAGAAATGCAATTGCCCCGTGAGATGACCTTACAAGATATTAAAGATATTCAACAAGCGTTTGTAGATGCTGCAGTCAGAGCTTTAAAGGCTGGGTTTAAACTGATCGAAATCCACAGTGCACACGGTTATCTGATTAATGAATTTTTATCTCCTGTTCCAAATAAAAGAACCGATCAATACGGGGGGAGTATAGAAAACAGAGCAAGGTTCCTATTTGAAATTATTGACAAGGTAAAAACGGTATGGCCTTCGGAACTTCCAATTGCCGTACGTATTTCGGCAACAGACTGGATGGAAGAAGGATGGAATGTTGATGATTCACTTTGGTTAAGCCAAAAATTGTCAGAGAAAGGAATTGATATCATTGATGTTTCTTCAGGTGGTACAGTTCCAAATGCTAAAATTAAAGTGGGTTCCGGTTATCAGCTGCCATTTGCAAGTACCATTAAACGTGAGTTGAAAGATCAAATATTGGTTGGAACAGTAGGTATGATTACCAATGCACACCAGGCCGAAACAATCTTGACCAATGGAGACGCCGATCTTATTTTTATTGGTCGTGAACTTTTGAGAAATCCTTATTTTCCTTTAGAGGCCGCAAAACAGCTTCGTTCGGAAATCCCTGTACCCAAGCCTTATGAACTCGCATTTTAATATTAAAAGACAAATTTTATGAGTATTTATTTAACCGTTGTTGTAAAAGCAAAGCCTGAGCATCAGCAAGAAATCAGAAACCTTTTATATAGTCTTCCGGAATTATCAAAAAAAGAAGATGCCTGCATTGAATATGATGTTCACCAGAGCATTGATGACGAAAATATCTTTATTCTAAATGAAAAATGGAAAAGTCTGGATGGGTTGAGTCTACACAATGAACAAACTTACTCAAAGGAGCTTTTTACAGCATTCGACAAATTACAGGAGCAACCAATCATTTATCGATCCAAATAATTCTGAGCAGCGTTTTTATTGTTTATAAAATTTAGAAATATGAAAAAATTAAATGAATCTGTGACCATTATTACCGGAGCATCTTCTGAGATTGGTGCCGCATCATCAATGAAAATTGCATATATAACATATAACGGAGCGCTTAAATATTCATCAGCGAACGGCTTTAATGAAAATGAAGATCTGCTGCCCATGCTGCGAAATAAGGGTTTGGATATTTCTGCAAATATGGGATGATCCACTGGTTGACTGGGAGAAATACGATGTTGCCCTTTTGAAAACTCCCTGGGACTATCATCAGAAATTCGGACAATTTAAGCTTTGGCTTGAAAAGATTGAATCTTTAAATATCAGGCTGCTTAATGACTATAAGGTTGTTAGGTGGAATATGGACAAGCATTACCTGTTGGAAATTGCAGCGGCTGGTTTTGACATCATTCCATCTATATTTCTTCAGCAGGGCTGGAATGAAGAGCTAACACCATTGTTTGAAAAGTTAGGGTCTGACAAGATCATTATAAAACCCTGTGTAAGTGGTGGATCAAGAAATACAATTGTTCTGAATAAAACTAGTGCCTTGCCAGACAGGCAACGTGTTTTAAGTCTAGTGTCAGAAGGTGATTTTATCGCTCAGCCACTAATGCCACAAATCAGGGAAGGCGAATGGTCATTTATCTTTTTCAATGGCAAGTACAGCCATACTATAATAAAAAAGCCCAAGACCGGCGACTTTAGGGTTCAGCAGATTTTTGGTGGAACAATAGAAATTGTATCACCTGATCAGCAATACATTGAACATGCTGAACTTTATGTCTCCCGTTTTGCAAAAAATACACTCTACACACGTGTCGATGGTTTAATGGTCGATGGTAACTTTGTGCTTATGGAAATTGAACTGGTAGAGCCATTCTTATATCTTTCTTATCACCCCGATGCAGTAGAGCGATATTTCCAAGCATTGGTTGCGCAGTTGGAAAATTTCGAAAACAGTGTACCTTTGTAACCTTGGACCTAAATATGAAATAAATTCCTAGGCTTTAATTGATGCCGATCCTTCAATCATTTATCAACAAGTTAAGCAGAGAAAAAGACCTAAAATGGCTGCTGATAGTTCCTACAAAAGAAAAACTTACTTGTGCAATGATAAAAAGGTGGGCACTCGGTGAAGTTGTGCCCTAATTTAATTTCTATATCTGAAATCAAATTCTTTTATAATTCATCATATACTTCTGTTTGTTATCGCTAAGTTGGATACGGTATATCAGACTCAAAATATTTTGATCGGTTATTTGACACCCTTTTTTTTAACCGTTATCCCTTTATTGAGGTTGAGGTCTACATCAGATCCATGTTCCAGATATACATCCACGGCATCTTTGTTTACCGGAGATCCGGTACCTTTAAAGTTCTCAATCTTTATATCCGAGAAATCCCTTACCTCAATACCGTTGGTAAAGTAAGGCATCCGTGTACCACTCCAGGTTAGCTTTAGGTCTCTTATCGTCAGTCCCTTAACATGCTGAGCAAAAAGTGCAGGTATATCATGCATAAACAATTGCTTTTCGGTGGATGCACCCCTCAGGTCAATGTTACCGCCGGCAACATCGTTCAGTTTACTGTCTGTCAACTCAAATATTATATTGCTGAAGGTTACATTTTCGATAATGCTCTCTTTGGACCCGTAAATAAGGATTCCGTTTTCTGCTTTACAGGTTATATTACTGAAATTTACATTTTTGATACTGCCTAGCTTTACATCCTTATTTCCTACCACAGCAGATATATGTATGGGCTCACCGTTACCCCACCAGTCTCCCGTCCGCAATTTGGTTTCGATATTTACACCTGATATGTTGATATTTTCGAGGGAGCCCTGGTCACGGACAAAAATACCGATCCCCCTGGTCGAGTTTGTAATATTGCAGTTTGTAATATTGATATTCCGCACGGTATTCTGATCCAGAAAACCGATCCTGATCCCACTTGAATAAGACTGTAGATTGCAGTTGCTAATATTTATATTTTCAGACACGTGGCGTAATCCCTTAAAACCAGGAATTTCAAAATGATGGTCGTATCCCACAACTGCTATGGCATCATCTCCCGCCCTGATGTCGCTATTGGTAATGATTACATTTTTGCTCGATGCGACATCAATACCATCGGCATTCGGTGCCAGCATGTTGGTCCATAAGCGTATACCATCTACCAGCACTCCGTCGCAGTCGGCAAAAAGCATGGTCCAGAAAGGCGGCCTGGTAATAAATATATCCTTTAAGGTTACACGTTTACAATTGCTGAAGATAAGCATCTGATAAGGCCTGTTGAGGGGTACTATTGGTCCGTCACCAAGGCCGCCTCCCTCAACTTTTCTAAAATCTTCCCTTTGACGTGTGTCTTTGGTACCCTCTATTTCAATTTTTTTAGGCTTTGTATTGTCAAAAAAAGCATCACCATTGCCATCCATATTACCGTGTCCCGAAATAGTTATGTTTTCAGCATTCTCAGCATAAAGCATTCCATAATGCACTTCATTGAAGGGTGCATAATCGTTCAGGTTAGGACTTCCTTTCAGTACTGCTCCGGTTTCCAGGTACAAATGAACATTATCCTTAAGATAAACTGTGCCGATTATGAAAGTACCAACGGGTATTGTCACAGTCCCTCCACCGTTTTTGTTGCAAGCATCAACGGCTTTCTGTAAAGCCTTGGTGTTTAATGTTTTGCCATCGCCCAATGCGCCAAACTTTGTTACATCATATGTCTGCGCATTTGCTATAGTTGTGAAAAGCAATAAAAATAATGTAATAGATCTTCTCATTGTTATTTGGTTTATGATTTATGCGGCCCTAAAGCTCTTTTTGGGTAATTATAGATTTATATGCACCTGTTATTATCATTGACTGTGATTTTAGAAACCCCTGCAGAAGGGCAGGTATTAAATTACCCTACCCTCCAAAATAACAGAACAGTAAAAATAAAAACATAGCTTTTGAAGAAGTAATAATATTCATTCATATACTGATATTATAATAGCATTTATTGAAATAAAATACGCCAATATCAATACGGGTGTAGATAATAATATATTCTGCATTAAACTACGATTGCAATAAATAAATTGCAATGGGTGAGGATCTTTAGGCTTGCACAGAGGGGATGTGTCCATAAGCCCGGCCGCATGCCAATATCTTTAATCTTCCTGCCAGCCTCCCCATAAATGAAGTCGTAAAATTAAAAGCATAGGTCTAATGGATATAATGGTAATCATTCAAATGCTGATCTTATTAGAATATCCTTAAAAAATATATTGTGAAATTGGCATCCGGCTGTATTGTGTTATCTTTTTGCTTTGTTGCTTTGATAACTTCAATAACTAGTCTAGGACTATCCTGATCCATATCCATAATGTGGTAATAGCATTATTAAATGAAAGAATACTATTAGTTACCCAACAGATTCTTCCTATATATTTGTTTTAGAAGATTCTGTCTTAAATATGAAAAACTGAAAATATGGTGAAAAATTATATTTTGGGGCTGCTCTGCCTCTTTGCGCTACAGGCTGAACTTTTACATTACAGCTTTAAGAGTACATCAATTTCTTGTAAGCAACAACAACACAATAAGATAAGTGCTGGAGTATCACACCCAGGATCCGGTTGTAAATAAAAACTTGAAATAACTTTACGAACACTGCTTGCCCATAATTAAAAACTTAATTAATGAAAAATCTTATTTATCTTTTCCTTCTTTCCCTTATTGGGTTTTCGGCATCTGCGAATGTATCGCTTCCTGCCTTCTTTTCAGACAATATGGTATTGCAGCGCAATTCCGATGTCAAATTATGGGGATGGGGCAGCCCAAACGAGGAAATTACCGTTACCGCAAGCTGGGATGCTGCTACCTATAAGGTAAAGGCGGGCAATCAGGCAACGTGGCAGATTATTATCAAGACCCCAAAGGAAGGCGGACCCTATACCCTGAAATTTAAAGGTTATAATGAAGTAGTTTTTAACAATGTCATGTTGGGTGAGGTTTGGCTTTGTTCGGGGCAAAGCAATATGGAATGGACAGCGGCATCGGGAATTGATAATGCCGTCGCAGAAATTGCAGCAGCTAATTATCCAGATATAAGGTTCTTTGCGGCGCCAAAACTGACCGCGATATATCCCCAGAATAACCTGTCCGGAGCCTGGCAGGCATGCACCCCTGAAACCATGAAATACTTTAGTGCCATAGGGTACTTTTTTGCGCAGCATCTGCAGGAAGGCCTTAAGGGCGTGCCTATCGGTATCATCAATTGCAGTTGGGGTGGTACAAATGCTGAAGTATGGATGCCGCAGGATTACATCGCTAAGGATGCCGTACTTGCCTCGGCTGCCGCTAAATTTAACGAATCAGAATGGTGGCCCCGGGAACCCGGACGCGTTTATAATGCAATGATACATCCTTTTGCCGGGTTAAGATTGGCTGGTGTTTTGTGGTACCAGGGTGAAAGCAATGTTGGGTCAGTTGTGTATCACAGGACATTTGCGGGCCTAATCAAGTCCTGGCGTGAGGCATGGCATGATGATTTTCCCTTTTACTATGTACAAATAGCGCCTTATAATTACCAGGGTGACTCAAGTATGGGAGCTTTAACCCGGAATGAACAGCGTAAGGTGCTACAGGCAGTACCAAAAACAGGTATGGTAGTTATTTCCGATGTTGGCAATATAAACGACATCCATCCACGCAATAAAAAACCTGTTGGTGTTCGCTTAGCTAACCTTGCACTAGGCAATCTTTACGGCATTGATAATGGAATTGTAAGCAGCCCTTTGTACAAAGATTTTAAAGTTAGCGGTAATAAGGCAACTATCAACTTTGATAATGCTGACGGCCTACATTTTTCAAATAAAAAATCCGATTTATTTGAAGTTGCAGGGAACGATGGGGTATTTCATCCGGCAACAGCCGAAATCAAAAAAAATGCTGTCATAGTCACTTCTAAAGAAGTAAAAAAACCAGAACAGGTACGCTACGCATGGCGTAACACTGCTATAGCTGATCTTTTTAATAAAGCCAACCTACCGGCCTCCTCATTTACAAGCGAAGTAAGGTAATAGCCTAAATAATTTTCATCTTGAACTGGTAGAATATTGGCACATACCAAGTTTAAAATAAGTATTTTTAAATTTTTATAAAATGGCAACATACCCAAATTTCATAAGCGATGAAGACCGTACTTTATTTAACTGATCTGTACTTTGAGGCGAAGGGGAGAAAATATTATCAGGAAGACCTGTTCCTCACCTCACAATTAAAAAGGCATTTCAATATTCTTATTGGACATCCCCACCAGGCAATCTCTTTTCTTGATTCTGCCGACATGGTTGTGTTCAGGAATACGGGTCCGGTGCTTGGCTATCAGGATTATTTTAACCACTTTCTGGAGGCCGTTAAAACCATGGGCATACCTACTTTCAATTCTTTTGACGGAAAAGCTGACATCAGGGGAAAACAATATTTGCTTGACCTGATGGATCTGAATTATCCCGTAATACCAACAGTGAGTGATATCTCAGGGCTGGACAGGTTGGGCAATACCGATAAATATATCGTTAAAATCAAAAATGGTGCAGATTCTATAGGCATGGAAATACTTTCCCGTTCTGAATTACTTGCCGATAACCCAAAAGGAAAGCTGATTCAGCCGTTTTTACCATTGGACTATGAGGTCTCCTTTTATTATTTAAATCATGAGTTCCAATATGCCCTCTATGCGCCAGACAGGCAAAAGCGCTGGGAACTAACCGAATACTTTCCCACCGAAGCGGACATTCTTTTTGCAGATAAATTCATACGATGGAATGACATTAAGACAGGCATTACTAGAGTCGACGCAGGCAGAACTTCAAATGGCGAACTGCTGCTGGTGGAATTGGAGGATCTTAATCCCTTTCTTTCTATAGGGCTATTAGCTGAGGAAAAACAGCAGCGGTTCATTAATAGATGGGTAGATATTTTAAAAACTTTAAGCTAGGCAAACGCCTTGAATGGATATTTTGACGATTGTGCTTCTTCGTTGGATGGACCGCTGTTAATTGACCCCATCTCGCCAATAATATTTATCAGAACACCTTATTTTCGAAACACTTACAAATGATTAAAAATTGGTGAAACGGGGTTAAATAAATTGGTTTGTACAGTAGGGTGAGTTCTTTATTACTTCATTGACTGCCTTGTTCTAAAATAGCTTGTCATCAAAAATTGCTATAAAGAGCAAAACTAATGTGTTTTGAATTTACTTTTTGAAACGAGGTAGCGTGCAAGGCTCACTTCAGAATTTTCAAATCCGCAATCCGTTTCAAATCTTCAATAAAAAAGTTCGTTAATGGTCTAGTCGGAGCACTTAAGGAGACAACTCATTTTTGTTGCCTCCTTTTTTTGTACCTATAAAAATCTATTGCACAACAATCTAAGACGCCAGTAATTGGTGTTCGATTTTTAGTTTGAATTTTCTGTACCGCTTTAAAATTGGTTCAGAAAACACTTAGAATAGTAAAATATTGAACATTACTATATATACCTACTTAAAATCGGGTATTGGGAATATATGTCCGCCAAACAATATATACGACCATAACAGTGTCCAAAAAATGTTGAAGATCTGTGCCGTAACAAATGTAATTGCTGGTCTACCTCCCTGCAGTTTCACGAGAGATGAAAATTTAGCTTCCATACCAATCGAGATAAATGCAATCGCAAACCACACGGTACGCAGTCCATTCAACGCAGGTGCAACGCTTTTTGCGGTTGCAGGCGATAACAGGAAGGAGAATACCAACGATGCAGCGACAAATCCCAATACAAATTTCGGGAAACGTTCCCATACAATTTTGAGCCCGGGGCTTTCAGCTTTGGCCAAAACACTGCCATCTTCCCCTTTAGGTTTTTTATAGGCCCACCAGATAGCGATAAAAAATGCCGCAACACCGATAAATACGTTTTGCGAGAATTTCGCAATCACCCCAGCCTTAACCGCTATTGGCCCTACCAGATCACCAGCCGCTGTAACGGTTGCAGTGGTATCTAAAGTTCCGCCCAGCCATGCGCCGCCGATTACTTCAGGAATGTGAAAATACCTTACTGCCCAAGGCTGTATGATCATCATCGGGATAGCCATAATCAACACCAAGGTGGTTACATAGGATAGTTTACGTTTATCGCCATTGATTGCCCCGGCCGCTACTATGGCTGCAGAAACACCACAAATGGATACCGCTGAAGCCAATATTACACCGAATTCATCATCTACCTTTAATTTACGGCTTAGCCATAGAGAGAAAAACCAGACTGCTGTAACCACAATAATGGCCTGTACAATGCCCGGTAAACCTGCTTTAATTAAATCAGCCGATAAAATGGTAGTTCCTAAGATCACCAAACCTGTTTTAATATAAAATTCTGAGCGTACAGCTTCTTTTAACCAGGTTGGCAATTTTACCAAATTACCCAACAAAATACCAATAAGCAGGGCAAACACCACGTATTCCAATCCGAAATAAGATACGTTTTTGTTGCCGCCGATAATAAACGAGAGGATTGCCAAAAAGTAGATCAGGGTAAAACCCGCAGCAAATCTCGCTACATTGCCACCCGACAGGCCTATTGCAGTTGCGGCAAGTGCTAAAAATACAGCTCCGGTTTCTACAATTAGCAATAGATTATGGCCTGATAGTATTTTACCCAACAAATCGTCGGTTGTGGCCCATTTGAATGCGGGTAAAGTTATCGTAGTACCGTTATTGGTTAAATAAAGTACGGTTGCAATAATAATTGTCCCTAAAATAACCGCCCACCAATCTTCGGTAAGCGATTGTAAAAATGTTTTTTTGTCGGGTGTTATTCCGGCATCTGTTAAAGCTCCCGTAGTTCCTGAAGCATTGTTTTGTGTTGACATACTGTTTATTTGTGGTTATCTAATTTTATGTTAAAAATGTCTTTTAATACCTGTTTACCTGCATGATATCCGCACATGCCATGCACGCCGCCTCCAGGAGGTGTAGAAGATGAACAGATATATAATCCTTTGGCCGAAGTTCTGTAAGGTGACCACCTTAAAGCCGGTCGGGTAAATAATTGGCCCAAGTCCAGTATTCCCCCGTTAATATCGCCTCCGATATAATTTCTGTTGTGCGCTTCCATCTGCCCGGTATTCATAGTGTGCTTTGCAAGTATCCTGTCTCTAAAACCTGGGGCAAAGCGTTCTACCTGGTTTTCAATAATGGCAGTCATATCCTGTTTTGATCCGTTGGGTACATGGCAATAGGCCCAGGCGGTCTGTTTTCCTTCCGGTGCGCGTGAAGCATCAAACAGGCTCTGCTGTGCAAGCAGTACAAATGGTTTTTCAGCTTGCTGGCCTTTACTTGTTTTCAGTTCCCCTTCAGCTATTTCTTCGAAGGTATTACCTAAATGTACGGTACCCGCTTGAGTACATGCTTCGGCAGTAAATGGTATAGGTCCATCCAATGCCCAATCTACCTTAAACACACCCATACCGTATCGGTAACGGTCAAGTTGCCATTTGTAAACGGATGAGAATTTATGGCCTGCGATCTGCAGTAATTGCTTTGGCGTTACATCGAAGAGCACTGCGTGTGCAGATGGCAGTTGATTTAAAGAAGAAACATAAGTTCCTGTTTCAATCTTTCCACCAACCGATTTAAAATAAGCGGCCAGTGCATCTGCAATAGATTTTGAGCCGCCTTTTGGTATCGGCCAGCCTTTAAGATGCCCGGCAGCCATGAGCACCAAACCGATGGCCGTGGTACTCAGGTTACTTAATGGCTGTATGGCATGTGCAGCCATCCCGGCAAAAAGTCCTCGGGCAGGATTTTCTTTAAAACGTTTCACAAAACCCGTGGCGCTGCTCAATGCTTTTAAGCCAAAGCCTGCCATGGCCAAGGGGTGTTTAGGGAAATGTAGTGGGCCTAATGCGTCTTCATCAATCAGCGGCCAAACTGAAGTGATGTTTTCCATCAATGCGGTGTATGTTTTTGCATCCCCGCCTAAATATTCTGCTGTTTTTTGGATAGAATGATCCAATATGGCAGCGGTACCATCATCAAAAGGATGTGCAGCGGCCAATGTAGGCTGTAGGTATTCTAATCCAAAACCAGACAAAGGCAGCGTTTTAAAAAATGGGGAAGCCAGTGCCATCGGGTGGATGGCAGAACAAACATCATGCGTAAAGCCTGGCAAAGTAAGTTCGGCTGAGCTAAGCCCGCCACCAATTACCTCTTTACCTTCTATAATTAAAACGGAAAGCCCCTGTTGCTGCAAAAGTATAGCTGCAGCCAGTCCATTTGGCCCCGCCCCAACTACTATCGCATCATAATCCCGCTTTTCTAATTTCATCTGGTTATTTTATTGTTTCCGGTTTAAACAAAACGGTTCCATCATTTTTAATCTGCCATGCCGTAATGGGGTTCATGTGATACCCACCTAAATTTACACCACGGGCTTCAACCAATTGCGCTAAAGTTGGCTGTAAATAGCCGGTTTCATCGGTAACCCTACTCAATATTTCAGCAGTTTCTCCCTTCCAGTTCCAGAGGTGCCTGAAATAAGTATGGGCTTTACTCAGCACCGGTTCCTGTAAATTGGCCAATTGCCATGTTTTCCCGGCATCGGTGCTTACTTCCACTTTTTCTACCTTACCCCTGCCACTCCAGGCTATCCCACGTATTTCAATCCAGCCTTTATCTACCTTTTGAGGATAAGATGGATAGGTGATAATGGAACGGGCATCCAACTCAAAGCTAAACATTCTGATTTTATCTTTTACAGGGTAAGTATATTTTGACGTTTCTTCCCTGGTCATATAAGGTTCGTCCGATAGCTCTATCCGCCTTAACCATTTGATATTCATATTTCCTTCGAAACCAGGCAAAAGCAGCCTGATCGGGTATCCCTGCTCGGGCCTGATGGCTTCACCGTTTTGCGCATAAACAACCATGGCATCATCCCAGGCTTTTGCGATGGGAATAGTACGGGTCATCACCGCAGCATCTGATCCTTCGGCCAAAAACCATTTGGCTTTCTCATTGATGCCCACTTCCCTGAAAATAGTCGAGAGCATTACACCTGTCCACTCGCTCTGACTGGTGAGGCCCAGGATATCCTGTGGCGTCATTTCAGCTTTACCTGTTCGGAAATTACCAGCACATTCGATAAAACAGGTGCGGGTAACAGAAGGAAATCTTTTAATATCGGCAATGGTAAATTTCATCGGACGCTCTACCAACCCATGAATCAGCAGTTCATGTTTTGCCGGGTCGATCGTTGGAATACCAGCATGATGGCGTTCGAAATGAAGATCGGCTGGCGTTAGGGTACTATGCATATCCTGCAGAGGTGTCCGTGAGGAAATATCGGAAGGTTTGCGCACCGGCTGCTCAAATGTTGAGCGTTTACCCAACGGACTGGGCCCGGGTCCAATAATTTTGGTCGGGTCGTCCGTACTTTCAGGCAGGGCAAGGCTAATCTCATCAGCAAATAAAGATTGTACCGGTAAAACTGCAGCAGCAATTACACCTCCCAACAAGGTGCGCCTGCTGATTTTGCCAGTAGCTACTTTCTGATCTTTGTTGTTGCTATTTTCCATTACTTTACTTCAGGGCCTCCTTTACGATCGTCCATAATAAATAGTTTTTTCGCCGGCATGACTACTTTGTACAGGTTTTTGGCATCAATCACCATATCTTCTTTAATAATCTTATTTGCACTGAGCAGATAAGCTGTTAGACTATACACTTCATCATTGCTCAAAGAACCAGGAAGGTTATAAGGCATTGCACGCCGCATATAATCGAACAAGGTGGTCGCATAGGGCCAGTAATTGCCAATGGTTTTAGACCGGCTGTTAGCCGATGTATCGCCAACCAAAGCTGCTCCAGGAAGTTTTACACCAGGCTTTTCAGTACCATCTACTCCATGACAGGCTGCGCATTTAACTGCATATAACAGTTTCCCTCTTTTCACGTCTCCCTGCCCAGCTGGTAATCCCTTCCCATCGGGCCGCACATCGATATCCCAAGCGGCAATTTCCTGCGCGGTTGCTGTCCGGCCGAAACCAAATTTGGTAGGCCGCTTTAAACTGTCCGTTAGAGGCAATTTACCCTGCACAGGTATAAATGCCGTTTTTAACGACATCAGCAGCAACAATATCGGGCAAGCGAGTATGAATATCGTTTTTTTGTTCATTCCTGTTAATATTTACCAGCATTTAGGCTACTTTTTGGTAGCACATATTTACGGTCGTAACGGTCTAAAACAACATAAATAGAATCTTTACGCTCATTAATGCCCGAAAGGATAACCCTCGAACCGTCGGTGGTATCGTACTTCAATACCATCCGATGCCTTTTTACCTCTCTGGGTTTTTCCTCAAATTCGCGGTCCCTCCGGGTAGACCAGGCTGCTTTATCGATCATTTTATTCTCATCACCAATATGTTGCCATGCCGTTTTGCTGATCCAGTTATCTTCTTTTGGCTGCGCTTCTTTGGCTTTGTCGGCACCTTTACGCCCACCTCTTAAAGCCATCACATTTTTATCCTGCAGGTAAAGCACTTTATCTACCGTATCGGCATAATAGTGGAATGCCCTCTGACCTCCCGCTACGCCACTGATCTCAAACGTACGCTGAATATCACGCATCGGGCTACCTCCACCGTTTGATGGATCGATCAATACTGGCCGGTTGATTTTAAAGGTCAGCGTGGTCCAGTTTTCGAAGGTGGCTTCCTGCCAGCGGGTAGAATCGAGCGGATTAAATGGAATAAGCTCTCCGTTGATTTTAAATTCACTTACATGGTAATTTCCCCTTAATTTTTTAACGCCGGCAGTTGCAGGCTGTTTATAAGGATCGTATTTGAAGTTGATTATTTCGGTATAGGTTAGCACCCCAAAAAAAATCACAAAAGTGAGTAGTTTCAAGGTAATGCGACTGTATTTAAGCCATGGCTTTCTAAAATCGGGATAAATCCTGAACGGAACAGTGTGTCGTTCCAGAATTAACAGGTTATATAATTTAGGGAAATCATCAGCGGCCAGGAAAAGTGCCAGTATTACAAAATAAAATGCATATACATGCACACCACCATCGTAGGCATAGTTTACAAAAGTAATATCACCCAGTGCCGCAGCTAGTAGAATAGCACCAAAAGTGGTTGTTTTTCGAAAGAAAAGCATGGCACCGGCCGCAATTTCTACCACTCCACCAAAAACCTGGTACCAGGGCACCACTCCTACCGAAAGCCAGTATATTTTTTGTGCGGTAAAATCGCCAAAATTACTGTTCAGCAAACCCAAAGATGGATAAGGCATCTGCGTAGGAAAAAGTTTGGTAAAACCAAAACCGATGATTCCGATCCCCGCACGGTAACGTACCACCACCCTGATCCAATAATAGAGGATATGATAAGACTTACTTTTCCGGCCTATTGCAGTCCATATTAATGCGCCTGCTAGCGCGAATAAAAGTGCGATGCCCCAGTCTGCATAATCGGCAAGAAAACTCCTTTTTGGAGGCAGCCCCGCAGCGCTTTCGTTTTTCGCTTCTCCCTTTTTTACGGTGCCATTTTCTGTTTTATTTTTTTTAGGCCCATTTTTCCTGGTACCTTCATCGCCTGATGGCGAATCGGTAATATCGCGCGAGCGCTGTCCGCCAAAAAGCGATAAAAAACTGGGCTGGAACCTGGCAATATCATACAGATCGCGGTAATGTGGGCGCGACCAATCGAGTGTAAAAACATTTTTATACCAGTTGGCCGAAAAAGGGATAGACATGGCCAGGAAGAAAATAAATAACAGGCGGAAGCCAAACTTCTTTTGCCAGGACCATGGCTTGTTAGGCGCGGTTTGCTGACCTGCTAATCCTTTCGCTGTATCCTGTTGTTTAATTTCAGACATAACATTAAGCTTTGTTTATAGTTTAAGTGCTTTGCGGCGGCTAAGCTTTAATGGATATTTTTTATCGATTTTGTTCAGTACCACATAAATAGAATCATGGCGCTGATCGGTTCCCGAAAGAATCACTGTAACACTATCTGGGCGTTCGTATTTTAACTGCAACCGCTCCCCTTTATAGTGGGGGTTTTTGTTGTGTAAAAACAGTACATGGTTAACTGAATCGACAGTATAACTGTAATAATGTCTTCCCCCTGCACCAGCCAGTTCATAATCGCGGTCCTGATCATTTTTGAATACCTGTTCGTAATTTGCCGAATCGATAATCACCCCGCGGTCTGAACGGATGCTTATGGTAGCCCATTTTTCAAAAACAACATCCTTCCAGCGCAGCGGATTTACTGCCGCATAAGGCAACACCTGTCCATTAACCCTGAATTCGCTCACATTATAAATCCCAGCCGACTTGGCCAAACCTTTGGTACGCGGAAATTGGTAAGGATCGTGATGAAAACCGGAATAGGTTTTAAATCCGTAGAGGAAAACAAAAAAGAAAATGATCAGTGATTTAAGCGCCAGGCGCAACGTTTTGATCTTACCTGCAAAATGCGGCTTAAACCTGTTGGGGTCTGTTGGCCGCTCAAGTGATACCAAGTTGTAAATCCGCCGTGCGTCGAACCAGATTACGAACAGTGCAAAAGTGATCAGGTAGGTGGCATATACATATTCGCCACCCTCATATGCCAGGTTGGATATAAATACGTTTCCGGTAAATACCAAAATGATTGCGGCTCCAATAGTGGCTGTTTTCCGGAAGAACAACAGTAGCCCTGCAAGGATTTCTATCGCTCCCAAAAAGGTTTCATAAGAAGGCACAATACCCAAGCTCATCGAAAATATTTTCCAGTCGGTAAAATCGCCATAACTGGTATTTAAATTACTGATGGATGGGAAAGGTGCCTGCAAAGGAAAAAATTTGATGAATCCATATCCGATAATGCCAATCGCCAAACGGTAGCGCACCACGACCCTTAACCAGTAATAAAACCTATCGTAGTTTATATTTTTATATTTCGATCTTTCCCAGGCAGCAGCACCGATCAATGCGATAATCGCTACAATGATCCAGTTCACTAAACTATCGGCACCTGGAATAAACTTGGCCGACAGACGGCTGAGGTTAAAAATATCACCATAGCTGATATGCAGCCAATTAAACCCAAAAACCGTTTTAAAAAAATCGACGCTTAAAGGGATAGCCTGGAGGATAAAAAAGAGGAAAAATAACCTGAATATCAGCTTTTCCCGATCCGTCCATACAGGAGGCGGTGATATGTTCGTGTTACTCATTTTATTATTTTTTAAGGTTATTGATCGTCATCGGTCTTAGCGACAGTGTTTGCAGGCCTACGTACTTCCTTAATCACCTGCCTTTTGGCCAGATCGTATTTCTGCCCTATACCGAGGAAGAAAAACGGTCCGTTTGAGGCCGTAAAATCTTCACGGTTGTTTACGACGTGTTTCTCACCATTGTTGATAATCGTGTTGTAATCGTAAATGGCCACAAAAGAACGTCCGAGCACTTGTAGCGTATCGCGCTGTACCAAAACGGCTGTAGCCTCATTTAAGCCGATGCCGATCAGGTCAGGGGCTTTACGGATAAAATCAACAAGATCGAACTGACGGTTGCGCACCAACAAATGCTGGTCGATTGCTGAATTTTTAAGAAAACCCAATCCCTGGGTGTGGTCGCCGACCAGGATCTGTGCACCTTTGGTATCGCCACGCCATAAAAAGGAACCGATAATACTTGCTCCGGCCGAACTGCCTGCAATTACGCCTCCCCTGTTCAGCACATCAATAAAAGCCTGATGGGTAAGGGTATTGAGGTAAGAATCGGCAATGCGCCATTGGCGGCCACCCTCAAAATAAACCGCAGTTGCATTTTTTAAGGGTGCAATAAATTTCTCACTATTGGCCTCTTTAAAATCGCTGGTATGAAAAAGTGTTACGTTCTTGATACCTGTTTGACGTTTTACCTCTTCTACTCCTTTTTTATCGAAAGCTGCCGAATCGCCTGATGCAGTGGTTACCACTACTAGGACGGCTTTATCTTTACCTCCGGCCAGTTCGGTAAACTTATCCCAGATGTCGCGCTGCGAACCAACATTACCGCCGATAATCAGCAGGCTGCCTTTTTCGGGTCCATGCCGGGTATCAGATTTTTTTACGGTGATTGGTGAAGATTGCGCAAATGCAGAAAAAGCAAATGCAGTGATTGCCAAAAGAAAAATGCTTAATTTTTTCATGATCAATATTTTTAATAACCAGGGTTACGGTTTGCTCCAGCCAATTGCGGATCAACCAATGTTTCGTTATAAGGGATCGGGAATAAGTAAAGGTGTTTATCAGGAAAAGCCAGTACAGTCTGTGCACGGTCTGTCCTCACCAGGTTAAACCAGCGGTCGGCCTCAAAAGGAAATTCTACCTGACGCTCTTTTTCGAGTGCCAATAAAATGTCGCTCAAAGTAGTTGCAGTAGTTGCACTAAGTCCGGCACGGCTGCGCACTGCGTTCAAATCACTTTGCGCACTATTCGTACCTGTTAAATTACCCTGTTGTGCCCTGGCTTCTGAACGGATGAGGTATAACTCGGCAATGCGGATTACATAAGCCGGATCGGTACCCAATGGATTACGGTAATATAATTTCCCATACCATAAATTACCCGGAGGCGCGGTTTGTGCGATTAAGGTATTGCGGTTACCGCCAACAACAGGATTATTCAATAGGCCAACTAAAGCGTCATTTGGCGACCATTCTCTGCGGCCTCCCATTGCTGGCGGTAACCACCAGTTGCTGTGTCCATTGGTATTGGATGTGGTATAAGCCAGTTCCAGTACCGATTCGTTGGTGGCCACCGCATTATTGGCAAAAAATGCACTATATGGAGTCACAAGCGAATAATTGGTATTATCGTTAATTACCAATGTAGCAAATTGCTCGGCCAGTGCCCAGTTTTTCTGGTACAGGTAAAACCTGGCTTTAAGTGCCTGAACCGTACGCAAGCTTACCCGGTTACGATTTACCGTAGCAGGCACCAAAGTTTCGGCTAAGTTTAAATCTTTTAATACCTGCGCGTAAGTATCGGCCAGGCTGCTACGTGGAATATCGCTGTTATCTGATGAATTATAGGTCGGTTTTAAGATCAGCTGTACACCTCCCCATCCACGTGCCAGGTCGAAATAAGCCAGCGCACGTACAAAATAAGCTTCGCCAAGGTATTGATTTTTCAGTGCTGTCGTTAACAGCGGATCACTAACGCCTGGTACCTTATCAATAATATAATTGGATTGGGATATGGTTTTGTAGATGGCGGTCCATGCCGACTGTACATAACCATTGGTAGCAGAGGTAAGGTGTTTGGTAATCTCGTTAGGATCAGACTGCGAACCCGACCACTGGATATCTCCGGCAGATAAATATGAAAGCGCCGGAAAGTTTGAGCCATAATAACTGTTGGCCGCCAAAAGGTTAAATAAACCATTTACGGCAGTAGCCGCTGTACCGGCATTGATGATCGCCTGATCCTGATCTACCTGCAACTGGGGCTGTACCTCCAGAAACTTTTTGCAGGAAGTGAACAGGAATATGACTGTGAATATGTATATAACTTTTTTCATGATTGATTATTCGGTTTAAAAAGTAATGTTTGCACCTATCTGGAAAGTACGTGGTACAGGTGGCGTACCTAAATCGTAACCTAATACGGTAGCCGATGAAGACACATTGATCTCTGGATCCGGACCTTTATATTTCGTCCATAACCATAGGTTTGAGCCACTTGCATATACCCTCACCGAAGCCATTCTAGCTTTTTTGATAAATTCTTTGGGCAGGTTATAACCAAGGGTTACATTGCTGAGGCGAAGAAAAGATCCATCTTCAATATTGCGGCTGGTTGGGCTCAAGGTATAATTCTGTCCATAAGCCGTGAGCCTTGGCATGTTGGTAATATCGCCGGGTTTCTGCCAGCGGTCTAACTGGTAAACATCCATTGCCCTGTTGGCATCGCGGGTACCGCCGCCTTCAAGAAAATAGTTATTGTTGTTGTAAACCTTATTGCCATAAACAAAATTGAAGAAGACCGATAAATCGAAGCCTTTGTAGCTCAGGTTATTGGTCAAACCACCGTTAAATTTCGGTAATGCATTACCTACCGGAACAATATCATTGGCGTTGATTACACCATTATGGTCTGCATCTTCATAAACTGCATTTCCGGTCTGCGGGTCTACATAGAGTTGATTATATACATAAAAGGTATACATCGATAAGCCCTGCACCATACGTTCGGCCGCATAAGCCGCCACCACAGGCGTAGGCAGTTTTTCTATTTTATTGATGTTGCGCGAAATGTTGAAATTACTGCTCCATTTAAAAGCACCGTCCAGGTTGACGCTGCTGATATTAAGCTCCAATCCTTTGTTGCTCATTTCACCTGCATTTGTCAGAATGGATGAAAAGCCTTTGCTAGAAGCCAATGGCAGATTAAGCAACAGGTTGCTGGTGTATTTATCGTACACATCACCGCTCAAAGTCAACCGGTCTTTAAAGAAACTTAAATCGAAACCAATATTGGCCTGGCGGGTGCTTTCCCATTTCAGATCAGGATTGGCCAATTGTGAAGGTATGGTGCCCGGGTTGTTCTGATAATTGGCTCCAGCGCCCCATAAACCACGTGAGGCAAAGTCGTTAATACCATTCTGGTTTCCGGTTACCCCAATACTTCCACGGATCTTTAAGTCCGAAATTACAGCAACATCCTTCAGGAAATTTTCTTGTTTAACACGCCATGCCAGACCGGCTGAAGGGAAATATCCCCATTGGTGGTTTGCCCCAAAACGTGAAGAACCATCAGCCCTTACACTAAAAACAGCATAATATTTCCCACCGTAGTTGTAATTTACACGGGCAAAAAATGACGACAGCGTATATTTTGATTCAGTTGCGGATGAGGTGGTAGTGGCTGCCGATGCAATCTGCTGGAACGAATCGTTCGGGAAATTGGTACCCTGTGCCAGCGTTTGATTGGAAACTGAACCTTGCAGCGAATTACCGATCAAAGCACCAAAAGTATGCTTACCAGTAACATGATTATAGTTTAAAGTCTGCTCGTTGGTCCAGATGGTATTGTTACTCACGCTGGAAGTACCAAGGTTTTTGTTCGCGATGCCTAAGTTGGTTAAGCTGTTCCAATACTGAAACTCGTTGTATTGGTTATAATCAACACTCCAACTGGTTTTAAAAGTTAAATCTTTCGTAATATTTACCTCACCATACAAATTGCTGATCAGTCTGTTACTGGTACTGTTCATATTGGTATTGTTCAGCAATACATCAAGATTATCAAAACCGGCCCACTTGCCCGGCGTTCCATCGGCATTTACCTCTGGCAGATAAGTTGGAGTATGTAGGGCCGATTGCAGGATACCTCCTTGTGGCCCATCCCCAACACGTGCATTGGTACGGTAAGTTTGGGTAAGGATATTACTGGTTCCTATTTTTACGTAATCGTTGATTTTCTGATCGAGGTTCAGTTTAAAACTTCCTCTTCTAAAATCGTTCGTTTTAAGGGTAGCTTCCTGTTTGTTTAAACCACCACCAATATAATAGGTGGTTTTATCGTTACCTCCCGAAACAGAAAGATCATAATTCTGTAGCAGTCCGGTACGGAAAGCCTTATTCAAGCGGTCGTAGGTATTTTGATCTTGCGGTAATCCACGGGCCGCTGGAGAAGCGGTAGGATTATCGGTTAAGGCACGGAACGGCTGAAATCTGTAAGTGGTAGCCGGAGCTGTTCCATTTGCCGCGGCAATTGCGATCGCGTCAGCATTAGAGTTGCGATAAAATTCGTTGATGAGTTCAGCGTGCTGTGGACCTGTTACCAAATCCCATAATTTAGGCGCTTTTGCCACGCCTACATAAGCACTCAAACTTACTTTTGGCGCCGTATTATATTTACCCCGTTTGGTCGTAATCAAAATTACCCCGTTGGCCGCACGTGCACCATAAATGGCCGTTGCATCGGCATCTTTTAAAACGGTAACACTTTCAATATCATCAGGACTGATATCCGATAATGGGTTATTTGCTTGCCCTTGGGTCGTAATTTTTTGTAGCGATCCACTGTTTACATAAACCCCATCGATCACATATAAAGGATCATTACTCGCGTTAATTGAAGTCGTACCACGGATCCGGATAAACATCCCATCCCCCGGAACCCCTGTAGAAGTGCTCACCTGTAGGCCAGGGGCTTTACCCTGTAGCTGTTCTGCAAAGGTAGCGGTTGGCTTAGCCCTAACTTCATCTACCGCTATGGTAGAAACTGATCCTGTTAATGATTTTCGTGTCTGCGTACCATAGCCCACTACCACTACATCATTTAATTGGCTGTTTACTTCTTTTAAACGGATGGTTGTGGGACTGGTGCTCACCACGATTTCCTTGGTTTCGTAACCTATAGAAGAAAGGATTAAAGTATAGGGCAGTTTCTGGCCGGTTACAAAAACAAATTTTCCGTCCCCATCGGTAGAAACAACATGGGTAACGCCTTTAATCCGTACCACCACACCAGGCAAAGGTTGCTTGGTTAACGAGTCGATTACTAGCCCTGCTAATTTTGAGTTAATGAGCGGCGGAGGCTCCACCTGGGCTAAAATTTTAAAGGGTACGGCCAGCACAGACAGTAGCAAAATAAGGCTGGTAAATAAGAACGGTTTTTTCTTATGGAGAAATATTTCCATATTTAACTGGTTTTATGTTAATGATTCAATTCATTTGATAAGACTGGAGTGGATATCAGTGCGTGATTGGCGTTACAGAACTGATATTCCATGATAACCGGCGAGGCTTCCTTGCCGGTTGTTTTTTAAATAAGGATTTCAATACATATTGTGGGAATTGGTGGTCAGGTTTTAATATGCAATCGCCTTTGGCCTATGGTATTCGGAGGAAATCAAATCAACAACAGCACATATTCCCGTAGATATAAACGTCCAAAACAAATTGTTCAATATTAATATCAGAGATAGAAGAGCTTTTGGGAGTTATTATTGCATTCATGATCAATGCAAACATATTGATAAATATTTAATCTACAAAATCCATAGATTAACTATTAATAATGTTACATTACCTATAGATTAGGGTTTTATGGGTAACATTCTCACCTCAGTGAAGCAACAATGTGCTTCCAAACTGATT
Source organism: Pedobacter sp. W3I1 (assembly GCF_030816015.1). NCBI lineage: Bacteria > Pseudomonadati > Bacteroidota > Sphingobacteriia > Sphingobacteriales > Sphingobacteriaceae > Pedobacter > Pedobacter sp. W3I1. The sequence goes on along the minus strand of NZ_JAUSXN010000001.1, from coordinate 2,301,862 downwards.
GGAACATTCAACACTTTAGAGATTAAGCAATTTTTATCTGCACCTTTTATAATAGTTTCAAATTCATCTGCGCTAACACCTGGCACAGCCCCGGAGATTGAAAGATGCATCCCAGTTATTGCAAAACCTTTTCATTGTCAATATGGCTTCAGTATCCAATGATGCTGGATTTAGTCCTTTTTCTGAATGCAAAACTAACGGCCATGGTAAAGCATGCTGAATGTGCTGCAGCCAATAATTCTCCGGGGTTTGTTCCCTTTTGATGTTCTTCCAGATGAGTCTTAGAACTGAAATTAGTCTTGTTTAGAATTCCACTTTGGGTAGTCAGCAGCCCCTTTACCTTCTTTTATAGTGCCGGACCGATGGGCTTTGCTGTGCGCTTCATTTTGTTAATGCTTAGTCTTAAGTTTAATTACGGTAATGGTGTATTATGTTATTCACGGTTTCTATTAATTTAAGAAGTGTTCCTTGAATTTATTGGGAGAAGTGCCTACTTCTTTTTTAAAAAGTCGGGAAAAATAAGTTGTGTTTTCAAAGCCAAGCAGATGTGAAATCTCAGATACATTCAACTCCCCTTCCGCCAATAGGTTTTTTGCCTCACCAATCAGGAAAAGATGAATAAGCTCCAGTGCCGTTTTTCCCGTTTCTTCCTTTAGCAGATCAGTAAGATAGCGGGAAGATATATTTAGCTTTTCAGCCATTAGCGCTACTGTGGGTAATCCAATTTCATTAATTTTTCTTTCTTCAAAGTTAATGGCCAGCAGCGCATTGAACTTTGTAATTGTTGAGCCAGATAATTGTGTGCGATTGATGAACTGCCTTTTGTAAAAGCGCTGTGCATATTTAAGCATGGAGTCAAGATGGCTAACGATGATGGCCTTGCTCAGTTCATCAGTGTTATTGTTGTATTCTTTTTCAATGCTGAAATACAAATTCCATATGATGTCCTCCTCGGAAGGCGAAAGGTGTAATGCCTCATTGACCTCGTAATCGAAATAACCGTATTTTTTTATTTCGCTGTAAAGCACTGTTCCCGGCAGAAAGTCTTCATGAATAAGAATCAGAAATCCCTTCTCCTCGAGTTCCACATTTTTGAATACTACCTTTTGATGGGGCTTAACAAAAGACATCGAACCACGGTCATGGTCATATTTTGTCTTTCCATATTGCATACTGCCCGATCTCAGCTTCTTAAAACCCATGATGTAAAATGCCGAAGAAAATTCGATTACGCTATTACCGTCACAGCTGTCCCGTTCGCCATATGCCACGCTAAAGAGCGGGTGCTCTGGTGGCTTAACACCAAGCGCTTCATGCAGCTCGCTTAATTTATTAAAGTGATCCATTGTTTATCAATTATAACAGCAGAACCCGCAAATCCAGGCGCTGCTGATTAAACTTGTATTAACCATGTGCTGCCACAGATACATCCTGCCATGATTCCCATGTTTTAAGACGCTCTTCGTAAGTGTGTTTTATCCAAGGGAAAGCAATTTTACCCAAAGTTAATCGCAGTGGTGGATTATCAGCATCTACCAAACTTAAAATAGCAACAGCTGTAGCTACAGGGTTACCAGAATCTTGATCTCCCGCATGCTCATAAAAATATTTTCTTATCGCATCGTAAGCAGAAACGGATGAACTTACTGCAAGGGAATTGCTTCCAAAGAAATCTGTGGTGTATCCACCCGGTTCAACTATTGTTACTTTAATACCAAAACCACTCACTTCGCTAGCCAATGTTTCTGTAAGGCCTTCAACAGCAAATTTAGCAGCACTGTATATTCCCATTAATGGAACTGTATTAATTCCCAATGCACTGGAAAGCTGAATGATCTGCCCCGACTTTTGCTCACGCATAATTGGTAAAACCGCTTGAATAGTCCATAATGAACCCAATACATTGGTTTCAAATTGTGCCCTTACATCTTTCTCGTCCAGCTCTTCCACAGCTCCAACGTGCCCAAAGCCTGCATTATTTATTAGTACATCGATTGTTCCAAAGTGTTTTTTTGCAGCTTCGGTTGCTTCAAAACTTGCTTTTTTATCCGTAACATCAAGTTTTAGCACCAATAAGTTTGATGGAAATTCTTTAGTTAATGCTGTTAATGCATCAAGGTTACGAACTGTTGCCACTACATTATCACCACGTTTTAGAAATGCTTCTGTCCAGATCCTTCCGAACCCACGGGATGCTCCTGTTATAAAAATTGTCTTTGCCATTATTTTATTTTTTAGCTATTTGATATAAGCAAAATTATGGAGTTAATAAGCATTATAGTGATACAGAAGTAGGCAATAATGAAACATTTTAACGAAATGCCGCTCCTCTGATAATTCTATATTTTATTTTGTCCCAGGATTTTTTTCAAACAATGCCCTATTGAATTTAACAACATCGGGATGGGATGGATAGGATGGTAACGCAGAAAGATCTGCAATAGCTTTATCTCTTAAAACAGGTGCCTCTTCTTTAACGCCATCAGCCAATGCCTGTTTTAATTCTTCTGCATTTAATTCTGTACAGTAGGCTGGCGTTCCCGGCTGGTGCCTCCAGGATTCTGAAAGACTCCCTGAATCAACTGCATCATAACCCGCATCATTAACTAATCCGGCAATCACCTTTTTTGCTTCGGCGTCATCTCCGGCCACAGCCATTGCTGTTCTGTCTTCAGCACCTGGTTCTTTTCCGCCACTTGCCAGTGTTTCTGCCAATAAATTATTGAAAGCTTTGATCACAGGTCTTCCCAGCTGCTCAGACACCCAGATACTTTCCACCTTTCCATTTTTGATCTCTTCAATATCGGCATCACGGAAAGGATAGTAATTGGAGGTATCAACCACAATTACATTCTCCGGAACGTCTGCGAACAAATCTTTGGGTAAAGTTGGGATTGCGATGGTCGGCAAAGATAAAATGATGACATCTACATCTTTCACCACATCTTTCTTATTTGCAGCCGTTACACCTAATTCCTCAGCACGTGCATTTAATTTATCTGCGTCATCTGAATTATTAATTTTTACACTGTGACCGGCTTCAGCCATTTTCTTTGCGATTGTACCGCCTATTGCGCCGGTACCTATTATTCCTATTTTCATTGTATGTGAATTTATTCGTTTAGATTAGATTTAAACACGAGGATCAATTCCGTACTGATCCGGTACATCAAGATTATTACGTAAAGTTTTGCCTTCATAATCCTGATGGAAAAGTCCGCGCTCCTGTAAAACAGGAACTACTTCGTCCACAAAAGCATCAATTCCATCGAAATTAACATCCGGCGAAATCCAAAATCCATCGGCAGCACCTGCTTCAAACCATTCTTGCATATGATTTGCCGCTTCAATTCCCGTACCTACAATTACGGGATGATAATCGATCACGCCGTGGGCAAGAATATCACGAAGGCTCCAACCTTCTTTTGCGATTTTTAATGCGTTTGCAGAACGAGGGTCGTAGCGGGACGGACGGGCATTTTCTAACAAGGATTTTGAAATTGGCTCGTTTAACTGAGCAGCATCAAGGGGAATACCCAACATTTGCTGCAAATAGCTGATTCTTTGTGGAAATTGACGTTCTGTTAATTGAATTCGACGGTCGAGTGCGGTACGTCTGTCTTTAGCAATGGTGGTCATCAATCCGGGAATATATTTGATTTCATCAGGGTCACGTCCGAAACTTTTGGCTGCTGCCCTAAAAGCATTTCGTTGGGCACGTGCATCTTCAATGGTAAAAGCTGCACCAATAACCACATTGGCAAAACGTCCTGCCAATTCGTGTGCATTCGGACTCCCGCCTGCGTGAAAAATAATAGGCTGACCTTGCTCCGATGGTGGAATATAAAGCGGCCCTCTTGAACCTACATATTTGCCTTGTAAATTAATCGGAAGGATTTGATCTTTGTTTGTAAACTGTCCGGTTTGTTGATTATGAATCCAGGCATCTTTTCCCCAACTGCCCCAAAGAGACTGGATTAATTGGATAACCTCATGGGCCCGGCCATAACGATCTTCGCTTGACGGAATTTTTCGTCCGTAATTTGCTGCAACATCTTCTCCACTGGAAGTAATCGCATTCCAACCGGCACGACCGTGGCTCATCACATCCAATGCCTTAAACTGTCTTGCCAGATTGAAAGGTTCATTAAAAGTGGTAGAACCCGTCGCTACCAAACCAATACGCTCGGTTTCTCTAGCAACAGCCGCCAAAGTCATCATCACGTCCAAATTAAAAGGTGGCGATTCGGTATCAATATCCGCCATAATAGCACCGGGACCATCAGGGAGAAATATAAATTGAAATTTACCACGTTCCGCAGCTTGAGCCTGTTTTACACGAGTATCAAAACTGGTGTAACTTTCGGGGTCAACCCCAGGAAAACGCCAGGCTCCAGATTGGGAACCATATCCATTACCGAGGTGTAACCCAATGAGCATTTTTTTAACTACTTCCATAATTCCGAACAGATTGTTTTGCAAAATTAGTTAAAATTGCTTTCCTTTGTATAGTACTTTCCCAAAGGAAAGTAGTTTTAAAGTGTTGTTTATGGCAAAAAAGAAAGTTTACTGCGAGTGTTTGAATACTGTGAAACCTGTTAGGGACACACTAGAAGTTATTAATGGCAAATGGAAATTACCAATCATTATTTCAATAGGTGTTGGTAATAGCCGATTTACGGACATTCAGGAAAGTATTCCTGGACTGACACCGAAGGTATTGGCTAAAGAACTCAAAGACCTTGAGCAGCACAAATTGATTAAAAGAGAGATAGTTGAAGATTATCCAGTGAAAATTTCTTACCATCTTGAACCTTATGCAGATACCTTGACGCCAATTATCTATGCAATGAAAGACTGGGGGATAAACCACCGTCAGAAAATTTTTCACGATGTAAAACCAATAAGCTTGTAATACGAAATATAGCTTCTTGGTTTTATTCTGGATTATCTAGTTGCCTGGCTCGTAACCTAATTAAACATCGAAAAAAAAAGCACATATTTATTATGCAAATAACCAAACAACAATACGTTATAAAAGAAAAAAAATAAAACAGAAAACTTTTGCACCGTCAGGGTGCGGATAAGGGGCTCGAACCAAAAATCGGCTTCCACAGCCATTATTCAACGATTTTAAAATGGCTTAAAAACAAAAAAGCCCTTTAAGATATCTTAAAAGGCCTACGGGTCGATGATGGGGCTCGAACCCTCTCAGTAAACAATTGTAAATACATCGAACTCTAAAATTTGATATCATTTCTTTGACTCATTCCTAGGAATCTTCAAATCTGCAATTCTCTTTAAATCTTCGATAAAAAAATCCGTTAAAGGTCTCATCGGGAGCACCTCATGAGATAATTCAGTTCTTCCGTTGTTTGTCTCGTTTTTTATTTTAAATAACGCTCTATTAATCAGGCATATTAATCCCATTACTTTCACCGCATTAATTCTAAATCGACAGGGTGAGACGCTAAGGGAGTTTTTGTAGGTATCCACCAGTATCGAATTGAGTCCGTTCCATTTACCTGTCATCTAAGTTTACTCATACGTCCTTTCTATGATATCAATTAGGATATCCGTTCCCTCACGCCATTTGATCCATCCATCATAGTTTTCGCCCGCACTGAAATTAGACTCCCTGCCAAATCCCTTTTTCACTTTAATCCAATCCCCCTTAACCTTCGTCACTGCAAAAGGAAGAAAAGTCCGTTCCTTATTTTCAAATATCGCCCTGCCGCCAGGAAGATCATAGATGACCAGGCTATCTTTAGTAATAAACTCTGCTCTTTTTAAATAACGTTCCCAGGTTTCAAATACATACCAGCGTGGATTATATTTCGAACCCGGGCAATTGCTGCAGTTATTGTCAGACAGCATTCTTTCCTCAGCATAATATACCGCCCCAGGTTCCTTTCTGATGACAAATTCTTCCCTACTAACCTGATTGCTTATTACCCGAAAATAAGATTTACCAGTATCCACTACACAAAATTTCAACTCTGGCCCAAACCGTACCAATCCCATTTTTGTATGTTCTTCCCCCTCTTTATCTGAATCCCCCTCGCTCATGATATAAGGTTTTAACTTGACACCCGAGAGAAATAATATCTTGCCAGATTTGTTGGTCTCAAATTTCAATGTATCGAAGGGCAACTCATCCGCTTCGCTTCTATATAAGGGGATGGGAAATTGGGTATTGACAGTTAACAGCCCGTATCCAATCGCCTGAGGCCGCCCCTGTTTTTGCGTATCGCAACTGTATAAGAGACCTAAAATGGCCATGAGTGTAAAAAATAGATTTTTGAAACTGGACATAGTATTTTATAATAACAACCATTTAAGCTAAGGTTTGATTTCGAAACCTTATAGCTAATTAAATGATTCCCTAAATTCCAATGGCGAAAGCTTAGTTTTGGATTTAAACAGCTTGCTAAAAGACTGCGGATGCTCAAACCCGAGCTCGTAGGCGATTTCACTTACCGACAAACCGGTAACAGACAATTTTTCTTTTGCCCGTTCAATCAATTTGTTATGGATATGCTGTTGGGTACTCTGACCAGTTAACACCTTAAGTAATCCGGTCAGGTAATTTGGAGACATATTTAAAGTTTCGGCAACGTACTGGACAGTTGGTAATCCATTTTTGACCATGGTCTCATTTTCAAAATATTCGGTAAGGATGTCTTCCAATTTTTTGAGTACTGTGTTATTGGATATTCTCCTGGTTAAAAACTGACGATTGTAAAACCTATCGGAATAGGTCAATAATAACTCCAGTTGGGCCAGTATAACATTTTGACTAAACTTATCAATATTGGAATGATATTCATGTTGTATGTTATGCATAATGGCCGAGATTGTATTTTCTTCCTTATCGGAAAGAAAAAGTGCTTCGTGCACAGAATAATCAAAAAACTCGCATTTTTTTATTGTCTTGGACAAACTTGTGTTCCATAAAAAGTCAGGATGGATGAGCAGCATCCATCCCGACTGGTTTAAAGGGGTATCTTTTTCTACTTCAATACGAAAGACCTGACCCGGCGAGATAAAAAACATAATACCTTCATCAAAATCATACTCCTGCTGCCCATATCTTATTTTCGCGCCAAAGTTTCGTTTCAGGGCAATGGAATAAAAATCAAGCAATATACTGTTTTCACCTTCCGGAACATTTTTAACATCAGCCAAATTAATTACACTAATTAGCGGATGTTCTGGCTTGGGCAAGCCTCTGAACTTGTGAAATTCACTTATGGTTTTAAACTTGTGAAACCTGGTGTTTGCCATATGCTAATTTAATCATTGTTTGTACGCAGCTGCAAATTCTTTTGCAAAATCTCTCATCTTCACTTTACCCATTACCGCAGGTTTGTTTTGATAATAGTCCTCTGCTAACCGTCCACTATGAAGCGCACCATACATTTCCACTAAACCAGCTGCAATTTTCGGGTTCATTCCGATGGAAACTAATCCGTTCAAGGTTTCTTCATCAGAAATGACCACCCATTTCAAATCGGGTTTGCCAATGGCCTCACCTAAAATACTTGCAGTTTCATGACCAGAAAGGTCCTCGCTTGCCACTGGCCGGGTTTTTCTTCCTTTAAAGGGCGTAGTTAATTCTTCAGCGACTGCCGCAGCGATATCAATTGGAGAAACAAACGGGATAATGCTTTCCCCACCATAATTGGCAGCAATAATTCCTTGCGATCTGGTCATATCTACAAAACCAAATAAATTGTAATAGAAAGAATTTGGCCGCATATGCGTAATTGCCACGTCTGCCGGAAGTTCGTTTAAGATCAACTCGACGTTGTGCGCACCGGCCAAAATACCGTTTCCCTCTTTCATATGACCACCAATTGTACTTAAATTGACAACCCGTTTCACACCCGAAGTTTTAATAGCCGCTGCATAATTTTTTCCTAATCTGATGTAATAAGCTAACAAATCTAAATTCGGATCAAAGTAATTGCCCGGGGGAACCATTGTATAAACGGCATCAGCGCCCTTCAAGGTAGTGGTTAGAAAATCCGGATCTTCTAAGGAACCGATGGCTGCTGTTGCTCCTAAATTTTCGATCTCATCCTGTTTTGATGCATTGCTACTGATAACGGTGACGTCATGTCCTTTTTGAACTAATTCTTTGGTTAGTGGCTTACTGATGTTTCCTAATGAGCCTGTTATTATAATTTTCATATTTCAGTGATTTAATTCTTCAAATGTCTGAAGAACCAAATCAACAGTTGAAGTCGAATCTACTATTATTGTAGTCAAAAAGGAGACGTTTATTACGCTGGTAATTTTTGTCCATCTCTACCGTCGCAGCAATATCATTTACTTTTAGCCAAGAGAAGCCCTTTGTATTCAATATCTTGTCAATAGCAATAGAAATCTCTGTTTGCTTTTTCTTTGTTCCGAATGGAACCTGTAATAATTTATGGTCCATATCTTTTTCCGGGTTAAAAATGCATGATCAAAAAATAGTAGATTTTATATCACTAAATAGTGATATATATTATATTTGCTTAAACAATGCTAATTAACAATATATCGATAATCTCATTAGGCTTATACAAGCAAGAAATTAAAGAATTGACTGAGCTTTTAAGAAACGACTGGACAGACGTCAGGGACATAGCGACGGATAATGGCCTTAATATCGATACATACCTGCCCGGGTTTATAGAATCAACGAATGATAAACGAATTATATCTGTTCTATGAAGCAGAAAGGGACTCTTTATATATGAAAAGAATGGCTCGCATACTACTTTTAAGCCTTGTGACCAAGCTTCCTTAAGCGAAGAATTTCCGCAAATACAGGTACTCGAGGATCTGCACAGCTTAGACAAATGGTAATGCATGTTGGCACAGTGCCAGCTTCGCTAACAATAAAGAAAACACAAATGAACAGCGCAACACGAACTGATTGCAAAGAAATATGTTTGGCAATTGGCAGGACTGTTGGCTTATTAAAGTTTAAAAAAAATCTTACATGAAATTAAAACTGACGCTAACGTTTGCACTAACATTTTTAGCATTAACTTTTGTGATGCACGAAGCTCATGAAATAGTACACACCGCTATAGGCAGGCTAATTTGTGGATGTTGGGGAACCAGAGATTTTAATGTTTGGTCTTTATGCGGAAATTGCGCAGAGCAAAAACCCTATTCCGTAATATCTACCTTTGCTGGACCCATTTTCACTTATCTGATGATTTGGATTGGAACGTATCTAATGAATAAAGCTAAAGACACCCAAAAAGCATTGGGGTTTTCATTAGTTTTTGCAAATATGCCTTTTACCAGAATTTTTGGGGCTGTGACAGGTGGCGGCGACGAAGTTTGGGGGTTAAACCTGGTGTTACATAATAATAACTTGTCTTGGCTACTGGGTACAATTATAATACTTGCTATTATCATCTACCCACTTTATAAATGTTATACAGTAATTGAAAATGATAGTGCAATTGTATGGTTTTTAGTGTTTTTATTAATCCCCGGTCAGATCGATACCTGGGTAATTTTAATTATTCTAAATTCTTTGCTACAAAAAGGACTTTTAAGTAATTATTGGATATTAGGGTCACCAATTCTTGTAACGGTTTGGACAGCGAGTATAACATTAACTTATATCTTGTCTAGAAAAAACATTTACGACTTAGTCGATAACAACGCTGATGATCAGCATATTAAGACTTATTTAAAAACACCAACGGCCGATACATCTTCAAACAATAGTCTTTAATTCCCTGTTATTAAATATTTGGCATAATCAACCCTTAAGCTTCAAATCTGGTGGAATTGGTTTCCGAGATTTCATTACCCTCCAAACCAATGAGCCTCACATTATTTTCTGAGTTGAGCACAGTAAGACAAATTTTGCCAAATATTTTTTCCCGTGATTAGTCTCCCGGCCAATTCATTAAGTTAAGGGATAAATTGCAAAAGGATGTCACCCTGAGGGATAATTTTTTGTATAAAAATCAATATAAATGACATGAGATTTTAAGGAGATAAATCTCCTCAGATTATCGTCATTGCGAGAAGGCTTTTTCAGCCGATAGCCTGTCCCGATTTTCGGGAAAACAATCTTTATAGCAGGATCACTAGCAGGATAGATTGCTTCGTCGTTCCTCCTCGCAATGACGACCTTGCTATAGGAATCCGTCAATGGTAGCGAGCTTGTGCTGAGCGCAGTCGAAGTAAAGGGCATTTATTTGCGATTTATCAATCTCAAGAAGTCTTCGACTACGCTCAGACTGACTACCAGTGCTTAACTTAATGACATTGAGTGTCCCGGACCCATCACTAAACAACCACGGATATTGGTCTGTTATTATATTATTTGTTCGTCCAAAATGGCCAGGCAAGGATTACGTGAACTTGCAATTATTTTTGAGACAAAATTTATATCGAAGCACAAAAAATTAATTTATTACTAAAAGCTACGCTTCAACTAAGCACCTTATTATTAGCAAATACCGTTAGGTTACTTTAACCGTGCTGATAGCGCGATGTTATCTGATGAGGGGCCAACCATAACATTGAGATCCAGGTCTTCATTTACCCATTGCATTTCAGCATTGTAAATTTTGAGATCCTCAGCTTTTACCTCAAAAACCAGATGCTGGCTTTCCCCTGCTTTCAGCGATATTCTTTTAAACCCTTTCAATTCCTGAACGGGCATTACCACGCTTGCATTTTGACGGTTGAGGTATAATTGTGCGACTTCATCTCCGGTGACCGGGCCAATATTCTTTAAATCAAACTCAACTGTAAGTCCACCGGTTGATGATTTACTTTTATTCACAATTAAATTTGAGTATTTAAAACGGGTATAACTCAGGCCGAAACCGAAACTATATATAGCGGTTTAGCATCACCTTCCAGGTACGGTCTTCGCTGGGGGCTCATTGCATTGTAATAAACCGGCAGCTGCCCCACTGATTTTGGAAAAGATATGGGCAGCCTCCCTGCAGGATTATAATCGCCAAATAAAACATCTGCAATAGCAGTTCCCCCACCCTGTCCCGGATACCAGGCATTTAAAATGGCATCTATATTTTCGGCAGCATAATTTAAGTTCAATGGCCGCCCCATAATCAAGACCAGGACGATAGGCTTTCCAGTTTTCTTTAATTCACTTAAAAGCTTTGTTTGATCGCCAAGCATATCGAGTGTAGAGCGGTCAAAACCTTCACCACTTTCCATATCAGAGAGTTTTCCTTCCGATTGTTTTACATTTGCCGCACCCGAATCCTGATATTCGGTTTTAAAATCCCTGGCACTTGAGCCTCCCAGCACCACAACTGCAGCATCAGCCTCACGGACTAAAGCTACCGCAGCTTCGATATCATTTGAGCTGGTATCACGTATATCACAGCCTTTGGCATAAGTGACCTGTACAGCATTTCCCAGCTTGTTCTTAATTCCCTGTAATACGGTAATCACGTTTCCCTGATCCTGTGGAGCAGTATAATCACCTAGCTGGTTGTAAATATTATCTGCATTCGGGCCAATAACTGCCAGTTTCTTTATATTTTTATTTAAGGGCAAAAGAGCACCCTTATTTTTAAGCAGGATGATCGATTCTCTTGCAACCTGCGCCGATAAATTTATCTTTTCAGCGTTCCTAACCAGGGCTAAAGCTTTTGAAGGATCTACATAAGGCTTTTCGAACAGGCCCATGTTAAATTTAATCCGCAGTACGCGGCTTACTGCAGTATCTAAAACTGCTTTTTTCACCTGACCACTTTTAACCGCTTTTATAAGTGATTTCCCGTAACCATAGCCACTTAAATCGGCATCAAGGCCTGCATTAATGGCCAATGCCGCAGCGCCTTCGGCATCAGCAGCCACATGATGATTATTATAAAGTCCTGAAATGCTTCCTAAGTCTGAAATGCTGAAACCCTTAAATTTCCATTCTTTAATCAGCAGTTCTTTCAGGAGATAAGGGTTGGCAGTACAGGGAATTCCGTCAATCGAATTGTAAGCCGTCATCACCGAAAGTGCACCGGCATCTACTGCAGCTTTAATGGGTGGAAGATAAAACTGGTTGAGGCCTCTTAAACCTACCGCAATGCTTCCACCATTATGCCCACCTTCCGGAGCACCATAGGCGGCAAAGTGTTTTAATGTAGATACCACGTGATATCCGCTTTTTAAATCTGTACCCTGAAAACCCTTCACCATGGCCACTCCCATTTTACTGATCAGCCAGGGATCTTCGCCATAAGTTTCTTCCACCCTCGACCACCTGGGTTCTCTCGCCAAATCAAGCACCGGGCCATATCCGATATGTCCGCCCTGTAAACGCGTTTCTTCCCCAATTGCAGCCCCCATCTTTTCAATCAGCACCGGGTTCCAGGTACTCGCCTGGCCCAGGGAAGTTGGAAAAACCGTGGCACCAATGGCCATGTGTCCATGTGGGCATTCTTCAGCCAATAATATAGGGATGCCCAGCCTGGTCTGCTTCATTGCATATTTCTGGATGGCATTCGTCGCTTTAGCGGCCAATTCGGGGTTTAAACCGTTTGATAACGTTTTTTTGGTCCAGGGATCGGCCCTTAATGTAGCCCAGAGCATCCCGGTAAATTCTTCTTGAAGTGTCTTTTTGAAAGCCTCACTTACCCCGACCTTGTTTCCTGTTTTTTCATACATCGGCCAGCCAAGCGGAGTAGAAATCTGCCCCACTTTTTCTTCCACCGTCATCCTTGAAAGGAGATCGGCAATGCGTTTTTCAGTTGAGGACTTTGGATTTTGATAAACTGCGTCTTTATTTTTCTTTTGGGCGGAAATGCTTCCGCTGAAAACCCATAAAAATAAAACGGTACAAACTGTTATTTTCTTCATGTTGATTTATGCTTTCCAGGCCTTACGCAGAAACCTGATCCAGTTGCCATGCATTAAATTTTCGACATCATCCTTACTGTAACCCCGTTTGGCAAACAAGGCCGGGATTTTATCCAGATCGACAATGCTTTCCAGATCGTACGGGCACTGCTCTCTACCAAATGCACCATCTAAATCAGAACCGATACCCACATGGTTGGCATTGCCTGCAAGCTGGCAGATGTGATCGATATGATCAATCATCACTTCCAGGTTACAGTTCATTTCTTTTGGGGTAGATATTCCCCTTTGCCACCCCGGAACCATCATCCAGGCATCTAAAGCACCACCAATTACTGCACCTCGTGTAATTAATGCTTTTATCTGATCATCGCTAAACTGACGGTTATGCTCCACCAATGCCCTGCAATTGTTGTGTGAGGCCCAAACGTGACCATTAAAATGATCGAGCGCATCCCAAAAACTATCATCGCATAAATGCGTGGCATCAAGAATAATATTGAGCCTTTCCATTTCGGCAAGGAGCTCGTAAGCGCCGGGACGTAGTTTGCCGGTAGCATCTGTGCCCTGTGCATATCTGCCCGGACCGTAATGGGCGGGACCAACAGCCCGCAATCCTTTATCATAAGCCCCTTGAAGATAATCGACAGAGATAATGGAATCGGCGCCTTCCAGACTTAAAATATAGCCAATAGGTTTTTTTTCGGTTGGCGAGTCATCCTTCCATAAAGCAAGATGTTTTTCTAAACTCAACAGATCGTTCACCTGGCGCATTTCACCGGCATCTTCCATGGCCTTATACCACGCCAGCTGGCCTTGGGTTTGTGCCCATGCCTGCCCGGGAGAATGCCAGCCGGGTAATGGGTTATCTGGCGCCACAAATCTGGCAATCTGGGTGGCTACTACCAGACCAATATTACCTTTGCGAAGTTCAGGCAAAGATACGGTTGCCTTAGCCCTGTCGGGTTTATCAGTAAGTCCCTGTTCGCGTGCATTTATTTCAGCCAGCGGACGTGTTAAATCACGGTTCCATTCCAGCGCATTCATACTTAAATCAAGATGGGCATCTATCGTAAACATATCAGGGCTTATATCGTTATTTTTCTTTTTCTTGAACTGATATTCCAGATTTGATCAGCATGAGCTGAAGAAACGGAAGTGGCATTTTCGTAAAGGGCTACCGTTGGACAAATGTGATAAGGTAAACCATAGAGCAAATCGCCTATTTGATAGGGGTGATTTTCTCCTGCATCTAATACCAGGTGTTCTTCACTCTGACTAACCGGAATAAGTTCTGGTGCGTTCAAAAAAGCTACCCTTTTATCGAGCGGTTTTTCTGCGGCTACGGCTTTATGTCCAAGGTCGCAGCAGATCAGATTACTTTCGGGTAAGGAAACAATTCTCGATATCACCAAAGCTGCAGTAAGAAACTGCTGCTCTTTAAAGGCATCCTGATAACCTTTGTCCCAAAGCGCAAAAGTACCCGGACTACAATCAAAAACAGTTTGTGTATTGTAAACCGTAAAAGTTGGTGTTCCGCCGGCAATGATAATTGGTTGCTGGCTAAGCCTGTTATTGATTTCCGTACTTAAATGGTTGAGCACATCGATAATTATGCTGGCTTTTTCGGTACGTATGGCGAAATCGTTATCATGAATGTGACCATCATAGGCATGTAAACCTTTTAAAACTAAGCTATCTATTTGACCAATCTTGGCATACAGTTCCAATACGTTTCCCGGAAGGATCCCCGTGCGGTCCATCCCCACATTTACATCGATAAACACATCGCTTTTCAGCCTATTGCTTTGAGAAAGCGCAGCCAATACCGCTGCGGCGCCTACATTATCTACCAAACAACTAAACCTGGTAAGTGGATATTGTTTTTGTAGCCTTATAAACCGATCTACATTGGGGCCAACTGGCTGATAGGCAAGCAATACATCAGCTGAGCCACACAAAGCCAGCATTTCTGCCTCGGCAATGGTGGCACATTTAAATTTCGAAATGCCGGCATCCATCAAAAGTTTGGAAACCTCGGCAGATTTATGCGTTTTAACATGTGGGCGCAAACGATCTTTATCATCGATCATCGAGATTAGCAGCTGAATGTTTGCTTTGATCCGATCTTCGTAAAAGACTAAACCGGGTGACTCAACCGAGTCAGGCCGCTCCAAATGGTACCATTGCTTTTCCGTCATGGTCTAAGATTTAATACAGTTCAAATAAAGCTTCAATTTCTACCGGGATATTATCTGGCAGTGAGCCAAAACCCACGGCACTGCGCACACCGATCCCATTTTCACTTCCCCAAACTTCGGCAAAAAGTTCGCTGCATCCATTAATGATAAAAGGATGTTTTTCAAACTCGGGCGTACAGTTTACCATGCCCAAAACCTTAATTACCCTTTTAATTTTATCCAGGCTTCCTAAATTCGTTTTAATGGTTGATAGCATGGTTAAACCCACTTGTCGTGCAGCGAGTTTTCCCTCATCCTGATTAAGATCAGATCCGATGCGACCAATAATCAACGATTTATCATCCCTCACCGGACCATGTCCACTCAGGTAAAGGTATTTTCCGTCAATCAGATAAGGTTTATAAACACCCAAAGGTGCAGGTGCTGGTGGAAGGTTTAGTCCAAGTTTTTCAAAGCGTGCATCAGCTGTTAAATTTTCCATATTATGATATCATTGTTTTAAGTAAAAGTACGCCGGCCAGCCCTGCTGTGCCGACTATTGATTCCATTAAAGCCCAGGACCGAAAAGTATCTTTAAGGCTTAAATTAAAGTATTCTTTAAACATCCAAAACCCGGCATCGTTTACGTGCGAAAACATTAAACTACCTGCACCTACGGATAAAACCATCAGGTTTGGGTTGGTATGGGTGGCCACCATCAATGGCACAATAATGCCTGCGGTGGTTAAGCCGGCAACAGTTGCAGAACCTACGCAAAAGCGGATGAGGGCGGCAATGAGCCAGGCCAAAAACAAGGGCTCAATCGATAATCCCTGTAAATAGGCAGCAATTTCGTTACTTACCCCACTTTCTGTCAAAATCTGCTTTAATGCCCCCGATCCGGCAATAATCAATAAAATCAACGCGATATCTTTTAAAGCCTCACCATAAATAGCGGAAAGATATTCCATCTTTTTTCCTCTCGAAATCCCTAAAAAATAACTGGCCAAAATTAAAACGATTAGCATAACAATAGAAGGATGACCCAAAAATGTTACTATCGGAATGATGGATGAACCTGGATGTAAAAACAAGGGAAGAAAAGACGCCAGGCCCAGGAGTATTACTGGTAATAAAGCTGTAAACAGACTGATAAACGTGCCCGGCAATTCACTTTCAGGCAGTTCTTTTGCAACGAAAGAGGCCATTGGTGTGGACGGGATTTTTTTTAGTGTTTTTGCAAAAAGTGGTCCACCGATTATAATTGCTGGTATAGCAACCAGCATCCCATAAAACAAGGTAAGCCCCATATTGGCTTTAAACTGTACTACCAAAGCAGATGGTGATGGATGTGGGGGTAAAAAACCATGGGTAACCGACAGCGCCGCAAGCATAGGCAGGCCAATATATAGCGCTGGTAGTTTATAGCGGTAAACCACAGAAAAAATGAGCGGCACCATGAGTACAAAACCAATTCCATAGTATAAGGGAATACCAATAACAAAACCGGTGATCACCATTGCCCATTGGATGTGTTTAGTACCAAAAGCATCCATCATTACCTTGGCGATTTTTTGCGCCGCTCCACTCTCAGCAACTAACTTTCCGAGCATTGCACCTGTAGTAATGATAATCACCAATGACCCTAAAACATCGCCCATTCCTTTTTCCACTGCACCGGCAATTTTTGGGAGTGGCAATCCTAAGCTGATGCCGGTGAGTACAGAAACAATCAGAAAAGCCAGAAAAGCATTGATCTTAAAAACAGAAATCATTAAAATCAATAGCGCAATGCAGAGAAAAACAATTATTATAGTCATTAATTTACAATTATTTCATCAACCATTAACCAGGCATTACCGCCTGCACCGTACTCACCTTTTGGAATGATGCCTTTATTTACCGCTATTATCCTCACATATCTGGCATTAACAGGATTAATTTTCTGTTTAAAGCGGTTGATTCCTTCCACAGGAAATTCAGTCTGTTTATAAACCTGCTGATAATTTTGTCCATCTTCAGACACTTCGAAAGTCAACTTTTCCGGTGCCCACATTTTCTGCCAATGGTATTTTAATATCCCGATCCCAATTTCTTTAACCTGTTTTGCAGTGCCCAGATCAACTACTGCTTCAAAGTTATTCCCGCTAAACCCAAGCCATTCACTGGTATTGTACAGGTAAGTTCCGGCTATCCCATTAACCAGGCGCTGTTTATCTATGGCATAACTCCCTGTAGGCAGGTTCTTAATTGAAACGGTCTTCCCTGTAGCCAGGCTTTGGGTAAAATACTGCTCAAAAACGTTTCCTTTTTGTATTCCTTTGCTAAAGCTTGCAGCCTTTAGGTTTACCAGATCAGTAATAGCAAAAGGACTATTATAAACTGCACTCATTATATTCGGATACGTGCCATCAAGGGTGTATCTGATGGTTGCATCAGGCAGATCTGTTTTTAGTTCATATTGCAGATGCTGAAGATTTGTACTCCCGGTAATATCAGTATTGCTTTTTGCGTAATTAAACTGCTTTAAGAACCGCTCATGACTACTTAAACGATTTAAAAAATCGCGGTAATTTTTCCTTTCATTTTTACTCCAGGCCACCTCAGCCAAGGCGATAATCCTCGGAAAAATCATATGCTCGGCTTTTTCGGCATCAGGTAAATATTCCGACCATACGTTTGCCTGCACACCTAAAATATACCGTTGATCTTCCGTATTAAGCGCTGCAGGTAATGGATTGTAGTGATATACCTTGCTTAATGGCGTAAAGCCACCTGCAGCAACCTGCTCAGATTTATTTTGCGATTGGTAATAATCAAAATACACATATTTCTCTGGTGTCATAATTACATTGTGCTTTAGCTTTGCTGCCGCAATTCCACCTTCTTCTCCTCTCCAACTCATTACTGTAGCACCTGGTGAAATACCTCCCTCTAAAATTTCGTCCCAACCGATGATTTTCCTTCCTTTCAATTCCACATGTTTTTCCACTCTTTGGATAAAATAAGACTGAAGTTCATGTTCATCTTTTAAATTTTCATCTTTAATACGTTTCTGGCACTTGGGGCAAACTTTCCAACGGATTTTAGGACATTCATCGCCACCGATATGAATATATTTACCAGGGAACAGATTGATCACCTCATCCAATACATCTGCTATAAATGCAAAGGTTTTATCGTTACCGGCACAAAAAACGTCGTCAAAAACGCCCCAGTAAGTGGCTACCTGGTATGGTCCGCCTGTACAGCCCAATTCGGGATATGCCGTTAAAGCTGCCAAAGCATGGCCGGGCATTTCAATTTCAGGGATCACCGTTATTTTTCTTGCCATAGCATAAGTCACGATCTCTTTAACATCTTCCTGGCTGTAATAACCGCCATAGCGCTGACCATCAAAAAGATGCGGTTCGGTACGTTTGTGACCGATCAGTGTTTCATTTCTCCAGGCAGCGGTACGCTGTAGTTCAGGATATTTTTTGATCTCCATCCTCCAACCCTGATCATCGGTAAGGTGCCAGTGGAAAGTATTTATTTTATAAAAAGCGAGCACATCCAGCCATTTTTTAATGGTCGCCGTACTGAACATGTTGCGGCTTACATCAAGATGCATACCGCGGTATGAAAATTCAGGGTAATCTATTATTTTACATGCCGGAACCGACAACTGTCCGGCTTTTGACTGGTGGATGATCTGGATAAGTGACTGTAGTCCATAAAATAACCCTGAACCATCTGCAGCCGTAATTTTCACTCCAGCAGCGCTCACTTCTAATTCATATCCTTCTGCATGTTTGACCTTTGCCGGGTCGATAAGCAAATAGATACCATTCCTGGCAATAGCCGCAGTTTGAATAGATTTTAAATTGATCCCCGTAAGTGCTTTAACATAGGTTTTAAGAAAATCGGTATTGGCCAGAGCTGATGTTGTGCCGGAGAAAATCTGTGTTTTTGAGTTGATATAAAATGATCCTACCCTTTGCTCCACAGCAACCGGCTTAGGGATAATATGAATCTGCTGCGCAAAACTGCAAAGGCAAACAAACTGCAGTATAAGGTTAAGAAAAGCAAACAAACGGTATTTAAAAAACGTCTTTTTCAAAAGCTCCATGATTTATATTAATGCAAAATAGGGATTATTTTACTTTCACCTTCTATACTTACATTTTCCTGAATAGCAAAACTTTTATATTCGTAAGCCATCTCTTTTTTAAGGTTCTTCAATAAAACTTCGTAACTACCGTCGGCATTTATCTTAACAAGTGCTGTTTTTTTCCAGTCACCAGCATAAAGCGTTTCCACCTGCCCGCGGTAAGGACGGTAATAAAATCCCGCCTGCTCAGGCCTGGTGGTGGTATAATTTAATACTTTTCCTTTCAGCACTGTACCTTGTGCCACAGCTTTAGATAATCCGGTTTGCAAAATAGCGGCTTCGGTATCATTGCAACTTCTCATTTCTCACAACAAGCAATAGCTATCAGTTGCAGGCCTTCTTTCGCCACCTTGCCGCAGGTAAGCATAGTGTTCTAAAATCCTTCCTTTCTTTATGTTCGGTTACAAACAAAATGTTCGATATCGGGCATTTTTAATTTCCAAAATAAACATAAAAATCTGGTCAGCAATTACTTAACAATGGCATCGCTATTGTAAAGCCAGGTATAAACTATTTTAAATGGACAAACTCATAGAAGAAGAAGTTTCTTCGAAAAGGAAGAAAAAAACCTACCTCATTATTTTTACTGTGATCATCACACTAGCAGCCACCATTTGGTGTGTCAGGTTCTTTTTCAAACCATCCTTAACCCTGTCCGACTTTACCACAGCCAAAGTACAAACCGGCATCATCGAAAATACTGTTAATGCTACCGGTGAGGTACTTCCCGAATTTGAAGAGGTTTTAACCAGTCCTATTAACGCATCGATAAAAAATGTGCTGATGGATGCCGGTAACAAGGTAAAAAAAGGACAATCGATCCTTTTACTCGATAAATCAGTGAGCGAAACCGATTATGGCAAGCTCCAGTTTCAAATGGAATCAAAAGAAAACGAGATCCGCAAACTAAAACTCGACCTGGAGAAAAGTTTTTATGATATCCGGTCGAACAACAGCATTAAACAATTGCGGATCAGCAACCTTAGCGATGCCGTTTCTTCGGCAAAAAGGTTACTGAAGGCTGGTGGTGGAACCAAAGAAGATGTTGAAGCAGCAGAACTGAACCTGAAAGTGGCCGAACTGGAAAAGCTTCAGCTGGAAAACGAGATCAGGAGCAAACAGCAAACCATGAAAATTGAAATCAGGGAAGCAGAAATTTCGCTGGCCATCCAACGGAAAGACATGGATGCCTTAAAACGCAAACTCGATCTGGCTGATGTAGCTGCCACCCGGCCTGGTGTAATTACCTGGGTAAACAAAAACATAGGTGCCAGCGTACATGAGGGTGATGCATTGGTGAGGATTGCCGATTTAAGCGGGTTTAAGGTTGCCGGAAGCATGTCTGACAACCTGCTGGATAAAATCCATAACAACATGACTGCCATTATCCGCATTGGCAATACGCAGTTACGCGGATCGGTAGTGAATATATCACCCTCGGTAAACAATGCCATTGTTTCTTTCGAAATCCAATTGAACCAAAAAGACAGCAAAGAACTCCGGCCAAACCAAAAAGTTGATGTTTTTTTGATTACGGCCACCAGAAACGGTGTTTTGCGATTGGCTAATGGCCCCGCATTTAACGGGTCAAACCTTCAGGAAGTTTTTGTGCTTAAAAATGGAGTTGCCGAACGCCGGTCTGTTAAAACCGGCCTGAGCAATTTTGACTATGTAGAAATCCTGAGCGGACTAAAAGCGGGCGATGAGGTAATGACTTCGGACATGAGCGATTATAAGAACATGAAAACGATTACCATCAGTAATTAGGATTATGAAAATGAAATTTTTACTAATGACTTTGTTAACAACCTTTAGTTTTAAAGGGTTTTCCCTTCAAAAAGCAGATACCCTTCGGTTAACGCTACAACAGGTGGTAGAAATGGCAAAGGCCAATTCTATTGCCGCCAAACAGGCCATAACAGTTAAAGAAACCAAATACTGGGAATGGCGCACGTTTAAATCTAATTACCAGCCTCAACTGGCTCTAGAGGGTGTTTTGCCGGGATACACTAAAACTTACACACAGGTGCAACAGCCAAACGGAACCATTCTTTTTCAGCCTGTACATTACGATAACTCATCGTTAACCCTAAATTTCACCCAAAGTATTGCTGCCACCGGCGGAACCGTTTATGGCACCACACAGTTACAGCGTTTTGATGATTTCGACAGGAAAAGTGTGCTCTATAACGGAATCCCATACGGAATCGGCTATACACAACCCCTGCTTCAGTTCAACAGTTTAAGGTGGGACAAGAAAATAGAACCGTTAAAATTCAATGAAAGCAGACAGGTTTTTATAGAAACGCAGGAAAAGATCTCGATTACAGTTACCGAGTATTTTTTTGATTTATTATTGGCACAGGTAAACCTAAACATTGCCAATTTAAACTATGCCAATACCAAACGCATTCTGACCATTGCCGATACCAAATTCGAACTGGGTAAAATTTCCAAAAATGAAATTTTACAACTTCAGCTGGAAGTTTTAAACGCACAGAAAGCGGTAGGAACGGCCAGGCGCGATGTTGAAATTGCAACCCTGAACTTGCGGAGTTATATTGGCATTGAAGGTAACGACCGGATTAAACTGGATATGCCTTCGGTGGTGGCAGAGATGACTGTGGCTGCCGACAAAGTATTGGCAGAAGCTTTCGAAAACCGCTCGGAAGCCATTGCCTTTATCCGCCGCCTGGCTGAAGCAAAAAGAGACGTAGCAAAGGCTAAAGGTGAAAACGGTTTAACCGCCACTTTAAGGGCCAACCTGGGATTCTCCAACGCGGCCAACAGCGCATTTGATATTTACCGTTCGCCAAAAAACCAACAATCAGTAGAGTTACAGCTTTCTATTCCAGTGATGGATTGGGGAAGATCGAAATCGCGTACCAAGACGGCTCAGGCCAACGAACAGTTTACCACTTATGCCGTTGAGCAGGACAAACAGACTTTTAAACAACAGATTGTAACACAGGTAACGCTTTTTAATATGATGAAAGAACAGATCCAGTTGACAGATCAAGCAGAAAAAATTGCGACCGAAAAATACAAAATAGCCAGCGAACGATATGTGTTGGGGAATTTAAGCATCACGGACCTTAGTATTGCCTTTCAGGAAAATGACAGGGCTAAACGCGATTATGTTTCCTCTCTCCGCGATTTCTGGGGGGCCTATTATCAACTCCGTTACCTATCGCTATATGATTTTGAAAAAAACAGAAAAATCACCTATTAATAAATCTTAATTACTAATTATACATTATGATACGCTTACAAAACATTGAAAAAGTTTACCGGACCGATACGGTAGAAACACTCGCCATCAACGGAATCAGCCTTGATATTGCAAAAGGTGAATTCCTTTCCATTATGGGTCCGTCAGGCTGTGGCAAAAGTACACTGCTTAATATTATGGGTTTACTGGACGAACCATCCAGGGGGAACATTAAAATTGATGAGCAGGATATCAGCCGGTTCTCGGATCAAAAACTGGCAAAATTCAGAAATCAGAAACTTGGTTTTATTTTTCAGAGCTATCACCTCATTAATGATTTAAGGGTTTTAGATAATGTAGAACTCCCTTTATTATACCGCAGTTCATCTGCTAAAGAGCGTAAAATACTGGCTACTGCAGCGCTGGAAAAAGTTGGATTGAGCAACCGCTTAAAACATTTTCCTACGCAGCTTTCTGGTGGTCAGCGGCAACGTGTGGCCATTGCAAGGGCCATTGTGGGCAATCCGCAGATTATTCTGGCCGATGAGCCTACCGGAAATCTGGATAGTGCGATGGGAAATGAAATTATGGATATCCTGATCAACCTGAATAAAAATGAAGGCACTACCATTGTGATGGTTACACATGATGAAAATATGGCGCATAAAACGCACCGACTGGTACGATTATTTGATGGTTCACAAGTTCAATAAGCCCTTATTATGCTAAAAAACTACTTTAAAATAGCCGTAGCTGTATTGAAGCGCAGAAAGTTCTTCACCTTCATCAGCCTGTTCGGGATCAGCTTTACCCTCACCATTTTAATGGTGGTTACTGCGCTCGTTGATAAAATGATCAGCCCGGATTATCCTGATTATAAAAGGGACCGTTCTTTATATATAGAAAGAATTGAAATCAAAAATTCTAAAGAGGGTTGGATGAACAGCAGCAATGTGTCCGTATATTTTTTGGAACGCTATGTATCTACCTTGAAAAACCTGCAGAAAATGGGGTTTACCTCCAGCGCTAAAGCATCAAATGCTTATGTAAACAATAAAAAACTCGTGATCAATTATCAATATACCAATGTAGATTACTGGAATGTGCTTGAATATAAATTTCTGGAAGGAAAAGCATTTGCACAAAAGGAAATAGACAATGCAGAACTGGTGGCCGTGATTACTGAACAAACCAAGAAGGCTTATTTTGGTGATGAAACATCGGTTGTGGGCAAATATATTTCTGCTGATAATATCAACTACAAGGTAATTGGAGTGGTTAAAAATGTATCAGAAACGGTTCGCAATTTTAGCGGAGATATGTATTTACCCTATACCATTTCGAAAGATAACCGCGACAATCAAAATATAATGGGCGGCTATAATGCAGTGCTGCTGGCAAAAAGTAAAGCGGATATACCTAAATTAAAAAAGGAGTTTGACCAGATGGTAAAAAAAGTACCAATTCCAAAAGATTTTGATAAACTATACTGTAATGCCGATCCGTTTTTTACCAGCGTTAGCAGAAGGATCGGAGGCGATTCTACAAATGGTGCAGTTACAAAGGTAATTATTTTGGCCAGCGGCTTTGTACTGCTGTTCTTGTTACTGCCAACCATCAATCTGGTTAACATCAACATCACCAGGATTATGGAACGTTCATCAGAAATCGGTGTCCGTAAAGCATTTGGCGCCTCTTCAAAAACATTGGTTTATCAGTTTATTGTAGAGAACATGATCCTCACCTTTCTTGGTGGATCTATCGGCATAATTCTTTCACTCGTTGTGATTGCACTCATCAACGGAACAAATTTTATTTCTAATATAAACCTCACTATGAATTTCGCTGTACTGTGCTATAGTTTTCTTGCCTGCTTGTTTTTCGGACTGATTTCTGGCGTTTACCCAGCCTGGAGAATGTCTAAAATGAATGTAGTTAAAGCACTTAAAGCCTAAATTAAAAGATCTTATGATGTTCAAACACTTATTTAAATTAATATGGAACAAAAGGAAACAGAACTTTCTCTTTCTTTCCGAAATCCTGATTTCTTTTCTCGTGATATTTGCTGTTTTTTCTTACCTCACCTATTATTACCAAAACTACAGCAAACCACTTGGTTTCGATTACAAAAATGTTTGGTCGGTTTCCTATAGCAATGGTCAGCTTTCAAAAGACCGCGATTCGCTGGTTATTTTTTATGATAACCTTACAAAATCATTAAAGTCTATGCCGCAGATTGAAAATATAACATTTTCAAGTTCAAATTACCCTTATTCTGATAGTTTTATGAGTACAGGTTTAACGCATAACAGGCGAAAATACGATCGTGTGAGCAACTTTATGGTAGGCGATGATTACCAAAAGGTATGGAATGTTCCGCTGCTGGAAGGAAGATGGTTTTTACCAGAAGATGCGGTTACTAAAGATAAAGGCGTAATTATTAACGAAACATTGAAAAATGAGATGTTTGGCAGCCAAAAGGCTGCAGGTAAACTGATCGGCGATTTTGATGACAAAAACAAGTTAAAAGTTATAGGCGTTGTAGCCGATATTAAAGCCAATGGCGATTTCCAGCCAGGAAACAATGCCATGTTTAGCCGGTTGGATACTGGATATTTAAGATGGACAGGCACACTTTTGATAAAAGTACGTCCGAACGCCGATGCCACATTTGAGAGCGGGCTTTATAAGTTTATGGCAACCGCTACACATGGTGCCATTGAAATACAACACGTGGATGAAATGCGTGATTCGAGAAATAAACAGACCATTACCCCAATGGTAATTTTTATCATCATCGCTACTTTTCTTATCATTAATGTAGCGCTGGGCTTATTTGGCGTTCTGTGGTACAATATCAATAAAAGAAAGGGAGAAATCGGTTTACGCAGGGCCATCGGCGCGAGTGGCCGCTCAGTTTCTTATCAACTGGTGCTGGAAGCTTTGATATTGGCGACCATATCGTTAATCGTTGGCTGTTTCTTTGCCGTTCAATTTCCACTGCTAAGCGTTTTTAATATCCCGGCAAGTGTTTACATGGTTGCGATGTTATTATCGGTATTATTTATTTACCTATTGGTTTTGTTCTGCTCGTTGTACCCCGGCAAACAAGCGGCAGGCATCCATCCTGCTATTGCATTGCATGAAGAATAATACTTATCTTAACTTCGCTTATGATATTAATTGTTGATGACGATATAGCGGTCCGAACTTCACTTTCACTTCTTTTAAAAAGCACTGGAAATGAAATTATTACTGCAGATAGTCCTGCGCAGGCTTTTGAGGTTTTTAAAACCCAAAAGCCTGAACTTGTTATCCTGGATCTCAATTTTTCTATTGATACTTCAGGAAAAGAAGGTATGCAACTGCTCAAAAAAATAAGAGCCCGCGATACAGCTTTACCCATTATACTGATAACAGGCTGGGCCAGTATCGAATTAGCGGTACAGGGCATGAAACTCGGCGCCAACGATTTTATCAATAAACCCTGGAGCAATGATTACGTACTGCAGTCAGTTGATACTTTATTACAGCTAAACGGTAAAAAAGCCCTATCCAGAAGCAGAAAAGAGCTGGATAAAAAGTACCATTTTAAACAGATTATTGGCGAGGATCCAGGTTTGTTATCGATTCTCGAAACCATTGGTCGCGTGGCCTCAACCAACGCCTCTATATTGATTACGGGCGAAAGCGGAACGGGCAAAGAACTGATTGCCGAAGCCATCCACGAGAACAGTAACCGCATAAACAAGCCATTTGTAAAGGTTAACCTGGGCGGTATTTCTTCTTCTTTATTTGAAAGTGAAATGTTCGGTCATGTACGGGGTGCCTTTACCGATGCCCGTTTTGACAGAACAGGCCGCTTTGAAATGGCCAATAAGGGCACCATATTTTTAGATGAAATCGGCGATCTGGAAGCTTCAAGTCAGGTTAAACTGTTAAGGGTATTGCAAGACCGCACCTACGAGGTTTTGGGAAGCAGCCGTACCAAAACCGTTGATACCCGGGTGGTTTGCGCCACCAATAAAAACCTGAACGAAATGGTAGCTTCTGGCCTCTTCAGGGAAGATTTATTATACCGGATCAATTTAATCACCATTCATCTCCCTGCCTTAAGAGAACGTCCTTCAGATATTCCCCTGCTTGTTAATTTCTTCATCAATAATATGAAAGAGATTTATAACCGCCCTGATTTATCTGTTTCGCCACAGGCCATACGCTGGCTGCAGCAACTGCCCTTGCCCGGCAATATCAGGCAGTTAAAAAACCTGGTAGAGCGCACTGTTTTAATCAGCAGTAAAAGCGAATTGGGTATTGATGATTTCGGGTCGCAGTTAAATTTATCGCCACAAAAAAATGAAAAAGTAAAATTACCCGGTGTGGGCACCATGACTTTAGATCAAATGGAGGCCGAAATGGTTAAACAAGCGATGAATTTTCATAAAAACAGGATTACCAAGGCCGCAGCATCTTTGGGTATTACCAGAAATGCTCTATACCGCAGGTTAGAAAAATATCAAATTCCCTTTAATGAAACTGAAGACTAAGTATACCCTTTTCCTGGTTATACTCCACCTTACCTGCCTGGTGATGAGCTATTTTATTTTTAAAGAAAATAAACTCATTTTCCTGCTTACAGAGGTTTTTATTCTCATTTCGATAATTATTTCGCTCAGTTTGTATAAACAGTTAATTGCACCCCTTACCTATTTAAGGCAGGGCATTTCGGCCATAAAGGATAAAGACTTTAACGTTAAATTTCTTTTAACCGGTAAAAAAGAAGTTGATGAACTGGTGGATGTGTATAACCGGATGATCGACGAATTGAGAACAGAACGCACCAAACAGCAGGAACAGCATTTTTTTCTCGAAAAGCTGGTACAAACTTCTCCAACCGGAATTATTATATTGGATTATGACGGACAGATTAAGCAGATTAACCCTAAGGCGACCGAAATTTTAGCCGATAATCCGAACCTGCTTGAAAATCAGCTCCATGGGCTGAAAATAGGAAGTTCTAAAATATTACGCGCCAATGGGCTGCATACTTACAAAATACAGAAATCGAGATTCATAGACCGCGGTTTTGAACGTATTTTCATCATGATGGAAGAAGTAACTGCAGAGATTTTTGCTGCAGAAAAAGGTGTTTACAGTAAAGTGATCAGGATGATGGCACACGAAGTAAACAACACCATTGGTCCGGTAAATTCCATAATCAACACCGCATTATCACAACAAAACCTTTGGTTAAAAGATGACGATTTTCACCTCAGAAATGCCATGAAGGTAGCGGTAGACCGTAACCAGAACCTAAATGTTTTTATGCGCAATTTTGCCGATCTGGTTAAACTACCGGAAGCAAACCGAAAGAGAATAGACCTTGTGGCACTTCTTCGATCGGTATCTGAGTTAATGTATTACCCCGCAAACGAAAAAAATATCATCATTAAGACTGAAGTTAATGATGATTCCTATTTTATCTTTGCTGATGCAGAACAGATGGAACAGGCATTGATCAATATTATCAAAAATGCAGTTGAAGCCATCGGTGAAACAGGTACGGTAAAACTTTCCTTAGATCAATCTCAGCGGACTCTGATCGTTTCGGACACCGGAAAGGGTATTTCTCCGCAGGATACTGAACAACTGTTCAGCCCGTTTTTTAGCACCAAAAAAGATGGTCAGGGAATTGGCCTTACACTCGTACGTGAGATCTTGTTGAACCATGGTTTTGAATTTTCGTTAAAAACCCTAAAGGTTAATGACACACAATTTGAAATCAGGCTGACGCCTGTTTTGTAAAACTGGTGATCGAAACTCCCGACAAACTCAGGATCGGTAAGCGGGCAACAAGACTAAGAATGAGAACTGATCAAGCACTATTTTAAGTGCTTTACAATATTTCGGCTTAGTTTTGCAGCACTCACTCTGCCTGGCTCAGACCTTCGTGGGCTTGTATCCCTTCGCGAATGGCATGCAACGCTGGTAGATCGAGTTCGCACCCCTGGCTTTCGCAGTGGGTGTGGTTCCTCCCGTCCAGGATGATGGTGCCAATAATCTCTCCATTTTCTGATATTTCATACCGGGCATTGCCCAGGGCTCTGATGTCATAAAATTTGCCATGATCTCCTATAGCAACTTCTATTCTGAATTGTTCCATGTTGTATTGTTTTAGTGATTCGGAATTGTTCTTTTTCAAACGAGGTATTGCCGCTGTTATTTCCTGCCATAAATCTTGGCCCGAGTTCATCTGTTTCTACTTAAACTGCGGCATCCCAAAGTCCCTTTGTCTTCTCTTCTGATTTGGCCTGCCTCTGGTTTTTGATTGCTCCCATATCTCTATTTATATTCAACAATCTATAAGAGAAATGGTTCGAAGCCCTGCGATTTTCAATAGTAGCAAGGCTTTCCTTGCCTGATCCTATTTTTTGCAGCTTTCATCCTAGCAAATATTCCGACAAGTGATGCATGTAATGCAATCTTTGGTAGTGCAGCAGGGCTATTGAACAAGCTTATTTTCTTGCGGGCCTAAATAACTAACTGGAAGTTCCCCCTTGTATATGATTATTTTCTCTAATACTACTGCCGGATCAACCATCCATATTTTTATAGTATGCCTGCCAGGGGTTTTAAGAAAATGTGAAGAAGTAAGCGTTCTTGCATTATCCATGACCGCGTTTGCCCAACTGGCATCAGATCCTGAGGCGCTAGGCTTGGCTACAATAGTCAGAATTTGAGGTGCCGCGCCATCTACAGAGATTCCAACCTTTAACCCTTCCGGGGAGAAATTTACAGTCGGCCCCACTACAAGATCAATTTTAACCTCCCCGTTTTCAGAAAAGAATACCGGATATTCCAATGCCGGGGTACCAGGTTTTTCAAGCGAAGCTGAGGTGACAGGAAAAATCGACATACCTGAATCTCCCCTTCCATAACCGGGTATAACTTCCCAGCTGACTCCATTCCTGGTTATCTTCTTACTTGCCCGGAAAGCCTCAAATGCAATTGGTGCACCTAAACTTGCAAAAGTTCCTTTTGCCTCTGCAAGCTGCTTAAGTGTGGCCTTGTTGGCCTCCACTTTAACCACCACCCGGGTCAAATCATCTGATATTTGTATTTTACCTTCATGCTTTCCACTGCTAAGTTTGGTCCAGTCTATATCCACCAGTACCCTGTAGTCATTTGTCCCGGGAATGCTTTCCTTTTTCAAACGAATCCAGTTATCGGATTGCAGATAAAAGTTGATTGGGGCGGAGCCTTTTGCAAAAACTTCAAAGTAGGACTGAAATTTGTTTAAGGATTCGAATTGCGGAAGAGCGGGCGCTGGAACGCTTGAAGGCCAGCTACCGGATGAACCATCAACGGCTACCCCGAAGTCCGATTTTGAAGGAACCTGGATTTCATCTGTTTTGGGCATGATATTTTTCCTTGGATCATTCCAGCTGGTATAACCAATCCTGACTTGATCCATCATATGATTCCACTTACCACCCGCTATTTTTTGATTGTATTCATCACTAAGCTGCTGATCCTGTTTAAAAAGATCAAAAGCAAGGTTACGCTGAAGATTTGTGGCAGCCCGTCCCTGCTTGAAATACAGCCTGTTTTTACCAACGGCAATATATAAATCCGTCACCGTTTTCATGGCCTGGATTGGGTAGCGTACCAATTGATAGAACGCATCTTTGTATGGCTGTGGCAACTTTTTATTCACCTGCTCTGCTCTGTCGCTTAATGCCTTCCATTCCATGGCTACGCGCTGCGCTTCGCTGAAGTTTATCAGACTAAAAGTTTCGGGGGCCAGCAGTTCAGGTTTGCGCCTGGTCGTATATTTGGAGTACAGACGCACCAAATCCGCAATTTCTTTCGCCTGGCCTGATCCAAATTCACGTGTTGCCCACTGTAGCAGAAAATCAGCAAGCTTTTCACGGCTCATCGCTTTGGGATTCCATGCCATCCGTAAAAAGAACTCTATCGGAATCTCCATTGGTTTCAGATCACCAACATTCACCACCCAAATACGGTCGGCGCCATAATTATAGGCCAGATTCATCTGCTCCCAAACCTTTGGCAATGAAGTTGTATTGAGCCACTTATAATTTCTTGGCGCACCAACATAATCAAAATGATAGTATATCCCGGATCCTCCGCTACGCTTGCGCTCCTGGGCGGTGGGCAAATGCCTTAAGTTGCCCCAGTTATCATCAGCCCATAAAAGGGTGATGTCATCAGGAATTTTCATTCCGAAATCATAATAATCTTTTACTTCTTTATATAAAGCCCAGAGCTGTGGAACTTTTTCTACGGGCTGCTCCATATTTTCAGAAAGAATTTTGCGCTGCTCAGTTATAACGTTTTCCAGTAGTTTAACATTGGATGCCATGTCTCCACCTTCCACCATGGGTTCATCTCCATCTCCCCGCATCCCCATGGTCACCAGGCTTTCATAGTTTTTGTTTCTTTTAATCCCCTCTTGCCAGAAAGCATTCAGGCCCTGCGGGTTTGTTGCGTAATTCCAGGCTCCAATCCCATGTCTTTTCCATTCCTGCTGCGCGCGGATCATCGGTTCATGATGGGAGGTTCCCATCACAATACCATATTCATCGGCGAGACGTGGGTTTTCCGGATCATCTTCATTAAATGCATTGCTCCACATGGCTGGCCAAAGGTAATTGCCTCTCAGGCGAAGCAGCAACTCAAACACATGGGCATACATCTTACTGTTCATCCCGCCAAACTTTTCTTTAGCCCATCCCGTCATTGCCGGCGCTTCATCATTAATAAATATCCCGCGGTACTTCACTGCGGGTTCTCCTGAACTGTAACTTCCGGAAACCGCAAATGCACTTTTCCGGATTTTTGGTGGAACATCAGCCCACCAGTGCCATGGAGACACCCCCAACTGCTCCGATAGTTCATATACACCGTATATCGTTCCCCTTTTATCACTTCCTGCAATAACCAGGGCCTGATCAACACCATGAAATGGATTTTTGATGGTCGATATGATAAAACTCTCCCACTTGCCTGAAATGGTGGATTTGTTGAGTTTTCCTGAGCTGATGAGTTGATCGATGAGCTTGTTTTTGCCCAGGGTTCCGATAAGAATGACTATTTTCTCCGAAGGCCTGACGCTTTTTAATTCTGGTTTTATACCCGACACGCTGAAAAAGTCCTGACCTAAATCGCCAATTGCCCTTACGACACCCTTATAATCATTCCTATCATAAAAAATATTTACCGCTCTTCCCTTTTCTATCAGTGCAACATCTTCTTTATTATTTCTGGTATCATAAATAAATTGTTTTTCCAAACCCAAACTTGTCTGCGCTTTCGTATGATTAACCCAAAAAGTAAAAAGGATAAGAAGCACCAAGAAAATCTGGCTTGTTTTTAAAAAATTAGCTTGCATTACTGAAATAAATTAGGTTCTTGATTTATTGCTATTTGATTGAGCGAATAGATATTTTAGATATTGAAGCAGCGTCTTGGCTGTTGGATTTTTTATTTCCGGAAAGAGCAAACAGTTGTTTTAAATACTTAAACGAAAAGACCGCCTAAGTTCATCAATCAAACTGCCAGGATTTCATCTACACAAAAGTCTCCTGGTTGCAGAATAACCAGGATAGTTGACAAGGAAAAAAATGAGCGGCATCGATTGACGCCACCCATCCACTAACCAATAGTATTTTTAATACCCAGGATTCTGGTAAGCCTTTTTTTCTTCTGCACTCATCTGCATCCCATCTATTTGCGCCTGAGGAATAGGACGCAGATATAATTCAGGAGTAATGGTACGGGTAACGGTTTGTGGCGTGTGATCGCCATAGTTAATTCCTGCAATTGTATATGTTGAAGAAAGCTCGGCCCATTTTTGGGTCCGGATCAAGTCATATCTACGGTAGCCTTCTGCATAATATTCTCTTGAGCGTTCCGCCAAAAGATAATTAATATCAATTGTGGCTGGAGTAGCCGCGATCATCGCAACGCTATTGTCTGCAACCTTAGCCACGTTCCCATTATTATCAAAACGCCATTTACCAGCTCTTGCACGAATAACATTAATCAGTTCGCGGGCACTTTTGCCAGCTTTAGTTGTTGCTCCTTTTACCGCTGCTTCTGCTGCAACAAAGTAAAGTTCAGAAAATTTAGCTACCGGAAAAGGGCGTGTGCTACCAGCGTTTGGTTGTCCCAGTCCTGTACCGTTATCGGTACGATAAGGCCCCAGTTTCCAAAGTCCCGGATAAACGATTCTGCTGATTCCTCCCGGAGCCACCACATAATCAGCTCTTCCAGGCAGAATACCTGCCCCTACATTACTAATTCCAGCACCCGTTGGGTAAACGATTGCAGCGTTATCCGTATTTAGAAAAGTCAGTACCGCATCTCCCGGAACGACCGATAATCCATTTGCATTAACTAATGATGCTGGTGCACTTGATGGCGGATTGTAGCCCTTAGGCCAGTTACCTCTGTAAACGGTGGTGAAAGTACCATCATATCTGGAATCCAGTGTTTTATCAGCGAAGGTATTTTTCAATACTTCAATGGTTGGTGCCATACGGTTCCATGGACGTCCTAAATGCTGCTCGGCTTCACGCTGAACGGAGCTAATGCCTCCACTACGGATATTCGGATAGTTCCAGGTCATCATCCAGCCTGCAAAATTATCTGGTGCACCGCCGCTTCCAAAGGTTAAGCTGCCACCATTGAATTTCTCACTCGTCTGGGTATGATCGGCATACAATAACATTTCTTTGTTACGGTCGTTCACCGCCCAATTGACATCATAATAGGTATCCATCAGCCCAAATGTACCTGGGTTTTCAATTGCAGCAGTAGCAACATCATAAGCCTGCTGGAAATACCAGCTCGCATCGTGTCCATCGGGGTCGGTTCTTGCAGACGCCGGATAAGTTGGAATATTATTGGGATTTTGCAACCACCACGCATAGGTTAAATAAGCTTTTGATAAAAAAAGCTGTGCAGCAACCTTAGTTACACCGCCCGTAACCCTTCCCGTTGAAGGCAGGTCGGCCACAGCTTTTATAAGATCAGGAAATACCGCCTTGGTATAAACCGCAGGCACTGTATTTCTTACAGAAGTCCTAACCGGATTGGTATTAAATTTTAATTCCCCGGCGCCTAAATCGAGTGGAACTCCACCAAAAGTTTGCACCAAAAGAAAATAATCGAAAGCACGGAAGAACCTGGCCTCAGCCACAAGTGCATTTGATATACCCGCTGCACTGGCGTTTTCGATTATTCCACTGGCATTGTTAATGTTTGGAAATGCTTCACTCCACAATACACTGCTGGGATAACTTGTTGATAAAATTGATCCCACCCCAGAGCAGTCCATATCTTTAAAGTTTCCATCAGCATCCTTACCCCAGGTGGCCTCATCGGTACCGGTTATTAAAGAGTTATAAAAATAAGACTGACCATACATATTTCGCAGGTGAGCGTACATCGCTGTTAAGCCTCCGTTTACGCCGGTAACAGTTTTAAAATATTCGGGTGTAAAAATGCTGCGCGGTTCTTCTTCCAGAATTTTGGAACAGCCTGAAGAAATTACCATTAGTAACCAAATACCTGCAATGGCTTTTATTTGTATATTTTTCATATCCTGTATTCTAAAATGTTAAATTAAGACCTGCAACATAATTACGTGTTGAAGGTGTGTTGGTGCTGATGGTTAAGATGCGTCTTGGATAGACATTATTAACGGCCTGGTTTTCATCCCCATAAGAGTTCGTCTCAGGATCCATTCCGGACTCTCTGTGGTAAGGTGAAAACAATACAAAGGGATTCTGTACCGTAAAGTACATTCTCAACCTAACATTGGAGTTTTTAATTAAGTCCCTGTTAAAATCGTAGCCAAGTGTAATTGTTCTGATCTTAACGAATGAGGCATCAAAATAACCCAGCGTACTGCCATATTTTGCATTGTCTCCACTGGCGATACCTCCTGGTTTAGGGTATTTTGCACCCGTATTCTCAGGTGTCCAGTAATCTACCTTCACGTTATTTCTTCGTCCGTTCAATAAATTCAAATATCCTGAGGAGCCGTAAAGTGTACTTAGCAAAACTCCACCATCCTTGAATAATCCAACAACACCTAAATCAAAACCTTTATAGGCAACCCGGGTGTTAAATCCACCGGTAAACTTTGGATCCACATCAATGATTTGTCTGTCTGCTGCTCCTATAGCCCTTGTTGGTACTCCATTTGCACCGTAATCTCCGGTATATTTAACTTTGATCATACCCACGTTTCCACCTGGTTCTAAAACATTCAGATAAGGATCACCTGCCTGCCATAAACCAACTTTTTCGTAATCATAAATCGCATTGATGTTATGTCCTACAAACCAGGCATTTCCTTCATCACGGGTCTGTCCGGAAGCCAATGCTGTAAGTTTATTTCTGTTTGCAGAAATATTGAATCCTAAATCCCAGGTCCAGCCCCCCTGATTTTCAAGAATGACACCATTAAGGCTCAATTCCCAACCTTTGTTCTGGGTTTGGCCAATATTGGCAGTGTAGCTTCCTACACCGGCTGTTGAAGGTAGCGCAACATTAAGTAAAATATCTTTGGTTTTGGTATCATAATATTCAAAAGTACCAGAGATGCGGTTTTTCAGGATTGAAAAATCTAAACCATAGTTCCAGGTCTCAGAATATTCCCATCCCAAACCCGGGCTTGGAAGCTGGGATACGTAATAACCAGTTGCATAAGTATTATCACCAAAATTATATGGACGTGAGCTCAACACACCCAGTGTTTGATATGGATTAACCGCCTGATTGGAAGTCTGACCGTAACCTACACGGATTTTTAATTTATCAATTACGGTGATGTCTTTCATGAAAGATTCATTCATCAGGTTCCATCCCACAGATACTGCCGGGTAGGTATGCCACTTATGTCCAGGCGCCAAACGCGAAGATGCATCCGAGCGAAGTGTTGCACTCAGTAAGAACCTGTTATCATAAGAATACATAATCCTTCCCATGTAGGAAACCAGCCCGGTCAAGGTATAGTTACCGTTGCCAATTGTTATCTCACCATTTGCCTGTCCAAGATTATAAAACTGGAAAGCATCAGAAGGGATATCTCTGGCAGTCATGGAAGAAGAATTAAATTTATTTTGTTCTGCAGAATATAAAGCAACGGCATTGATACTATGTTTTCCAAAACTGCGGTCATAGGTAATTAAATTCTCCAGCGTCCAGTGATAGGTTTGCGAGTTACCTACCCCAGCCGTTGAGGGTGTAGTGGCTGTAGTGCTGCCCACCCCAACACCGGTGAAATAACCATTATTGCTTTGGATAAAATCCAGACCAAGGTTCGCACGGTATTTCAGCCCTTCCACTCCGGGAATTTTAACCTCACCATAAAATGAATTATAGGTGGCAAAGCCCCGGGTTTCATTCAGCCATTGGTCATGTAATTCCTTCACTTTACCATTGGTAAAAATATAAGCTTCATCCTGCGGCATTCTGATGGTACGTTTTAAACTTCCATCAGCATTATACGGGTTTGAAATAGGGGTATTACTCAGGTTGCCATAAATACCAACCTGATTGCCTTCACTTATATTGTAATTGTTATTAGTGGTAAATCCAACGCGGAAAAGTTTCCCGATTTGCTGATCGAGCGATGCTTTCATCGAATACCTGGTATACTGCTGGGTGGGAATTAAACTCTGGTTTTTATAATAACCACCACCAAAACTATAGTTACTAGTTGCTGAACCTCCGGTTACGCCCAAATCATGACTGGTTACAATAGCATTTTTATTATAAAACAAATCCTGCCAGTCTGTATTCACATCATTGGATTCATCAACACCAAGGGTTGTGTAGAGTCCTGATGCTTTTCTCAGCGCAATGAATTCCGGTCCGTTCATCATGGGATATTTTGCAAACAAAGTTTGCAAACCTGTATATGAATTGTATGAAATTTTTGCCGGTGCACCAACCTGCCCCCTGTTGGTGGTCAACAGGATTACGCCATTGGCACCCCTTGAGCCATAAATCGCAGTTGCTGATGCGTCCTTCAAGATATCGATACTTTTAATATCATTGGGGTTAATGTCACCAATTGAGCCGGGAAATGGAATGCCATCCAATACCACAAGCGGCTCATTACTTGCCGAAAGCGATCGCTGCCCGCGGATGAGGATTTGCATAGTAGCACCCGGTTTGGTTGAGGTTTGGGAAATGTTAACCCCCGCTAACCTGCCTTGAATGGCCTGAGCGATGTTAGGTGCCGGCACCTCACGAATTTTTTCTCCCGAAATGGATGCTACAGAACCCGTTACAGCCTCTTTGCGCTGGGTACCGTAACCAACAACCACCACCTGGCCAAGTTCTGCGGCGCTTGGTTGAAGGGTTACATTTATGGTGCTCTGATCTTTCACCGGAATTTCTTTGTTAGTATAACCAACGTAAGAAAATATCAAAACCGGGTTTGCTCCAGTGGTGGTAATAGAAAAACTTCCATTATCCTGGGATGAGGTACTTGTATTGGTTCCTTTTAAAAGGACACCTACACCGGGCATTGCCTTACCTTGTTCATCAACAACTTTACCTTTTACCACAGTTTGTGCTTGTGCAATAAAAGCTGAAAATATCAGCGCCGTTAACAGTATAACCGTAGGCAGGCACCTGAAAAATTTCAAGCGCGATGTTACAGAAGATTGTAAAATTTCACTTCTCATAAAAAATGGTTTATAATGGTTAAAAATAAATTGGAAAAGACTTGCTGTGTTAACCGGAAAATCAGCAAGCGGATATTTAAATCACACTCACCAAAAATTAACTGACTGTAACCTGCAAGCCCAATTCAATTTATTCTGGGATAAAGATATTTACATTGATAAACAGGTCATGATTTGATTGTGCATATTAATAGAATAAATGTTCAAATCAATAATGATCAACAGCCCTTGCAGGACAAAAAAAATTAGCTGTAGAAAAGAGCCAATTAACCACAAACCGTGGGGTAAAAAGAATAAAAATCCTTGAGTTTAAAAATCCAAAAAGGAAACCAAAAAGTGCATTTAAATACTTAAAAAAGCGCATTTAAACAAAAAATAACTGCTTTATACATTTGATTAAAAAATAAATTTACGCCTACAAATTAGCTCAGAAAAGATGTATAAGATTGACTTATAAGAGGATTTAACTATGTAAAAAATCGGCAAATCCACATTATGCAATCGGTTGAATTTTTTAATTGCAATTACCGTACGCTACTCAAATGAAAAAATATCTAAACAAAGAAAATAAGGAAATATTCCAAAGCTTTAAACCATCGCGATTAATTAACTTCCGCTTCAAAAGGGGAAGCCGGTAAATCAGCCTTGTTGTATAAATTAGCCCGATCGGGATTATCAGCCCATGCATAACGGACAAAGGCAGGCTTTACGACCAAGGGGCTCGAGAGCACAACGGTATCTCCCACTATCCTGGCCTGGGCCCAATAAAAAACTTTATCCTCACCCGCAAGGGCGAAACCGGTAAGTTTATCAGATCCTTTAATCATCAGCCCAGGCGTACTATGGTCAAAATTTATAGTCAGTTCAGATCCGTTTGCATGGTTTGATTTATAAATAGGTCCCGAATAAATAATCTTTTGATCCTGGTAAGCCAAATGTGAAGCCCAAAGTGCCAAACGTTCACCGACGTCTTTTTTATTTAGCGGATGAATATCATTCCATTCACCGGTATCAATGGTTACAGCCATCCCTGTATTGGGTACTGAAAGTGTCTGCAGCTGGCTTTGCCTGAACTGCGCCCAACTACTTTCTTCGGGCAAATAGCTGGCTTCCATAAAATTAGGCAACTGCGCATAGATAAACGGCAAATCTCCCTGCTTCCATTTACCGCGCCAGTCTTTTATAAGCGCCGGTAACAGCTGCCCATATGCTTTTGCATTCCCGGTATTCGATTCACCCTGGTACCAAAG
Organism: Pedobacter sp. W3I1; assembly: GCF_030816015.1. Taxonomy (NCBI): domain Bacteria; kingdom Pseudomonadati; phylum Bacteroidota; class Sphingobacteriia; order Sphingobacteriales; family Sphingobacteriaceae; genus Pedobacter; species Pedobacter sp. W3I1. Next base: position 2,263,478 of record NZ_JAUSXN010000001.1, on the reverse strand, counting down.
AAAACCTTTAATCGCAAACCGGACAGCTGGCGAAACCATGGTATTGAATAATCCGGTTGGCTCATTCTGCGCAACCAAGGGCATTTCGGCTTCACCACGAAAGCCCTGGTTTTGCCTTGGCTGTGCATAGCCTACTTCGAAACTCCATTCGCCACGTAAGTCTATTTTTTTTGCTGGAGTTAGCAAGGAATAGTTTTTATCTGGCACAAAGCCTCCTTTACCGCTGCTGCTTACCACTTTCACAATAAGAATGTTTTTTCCTGTTTTCAATAAGCCTGCAGGAATAACATATCTACGGGGAGGATATTGATAGGTGGTGTTGCCGATAAATTTACCGTTGAGGAACACTGAATCTGCATCTATGATGCGGCCCAGATAAAGCTTAGCCTGCTGTCCGCTCATTTCTGCGGGGATTTGTAATTCTTTCCTAAAATAAAAAATCCCGTTAAAATTCCGGACTCCCTGATCAGCCCAGTAGCCCGGCATCCAGAATTTTCGCCAGCCGCTGGCATTAAAATCAGGATCTATCCATTTTACCGGGCCCGAAAGCCCTTCATCAATTATGGGGGTTGGTGCTGTTGGCCTGATTAAGTTCTTCTCTTTAAGATTTTTTTGATAATTGGCCATAAATGTGGAATCCCTGAAATTGTCTATTTTTTTCAGCTGCGCGGGATTCGTAAAAAATGCATCACGACTCATCCAGGCCTCAATCGGGGTACCCCCAACGCTTGAATTGATGATACCTATCGGAATGTTATATTTTTGGAAGAGCGTTTTTGCAAAAAAATAACTTGTTCCCCCAAAACTTAAGATACCCGCACCGGTGGCGGGAACCCATTTTCCCGGAGGAAGATCAATGGATTCTCCAGACAGGTCTGCTTTGGTTGGAACAAAAAAGTTTCTTATCAAAGGAAAATGATCCTTTTCAATCACCTGCGGATAAGCTTCTTTTAACCGCTCCATTGGCAGGGCCATATTGGATTGCCCTGAACAAAACCACACATCTCCCAACAGAATATCATCAAGGGTAATCGTATTTTCACCTTTAACAATCATTTTAAAAGGCCCACCAGCTTTCATCTTGCTCATTTTCACTGACCATGAGCCTTGTTCATCTGTGGTAGCCTGATAAGTTTTTCCGTTAAAACTAATGGTTATTTTTTCTTTTGCCGCTGCCCATCCCCATATCGTCAGGGAAGTTTCCCGCTGGAGCACCATGTGGCTGGATACTAACTGTGGTAAGGTAACCTTGCCGGTAACCGAAAAACTGAAAACCAGTAGCCAGGCGAGGCAGCATAAAATAAATTTTGTTTTCATATTGTTAGGTTGGATATTTTTTTGTCTTATCTCTTAAACCCGTATTTTACAGCATTTCTATTATAGAGGATATAAACACGCAGGAAGCTATTTAGCTTTAAGCTACTACATTTATCAATGTCCAAAACTATCCAACAGCACTGAGCTTTAACTTGCCATTTGAATATAATGCTGCAATTAATGTTCAATATTGCTTATTAGCATGCAAATTCCTTTCAGGCTCCTTAAGAGTAAATTCTTGCTTTATACTATCAGCGCCCGGCTTAGTTAATTTTGATGTTGAAATAATCAAAGTCAGCATGGCCACCAATTTGCTGTGTGGCGAAATTAAAAAGACCGAAACGGTACCCCATAAAATGTGGTAAGGTGTAGGACATTTTTAATTTTTCACCAACCGTATTCCACGATTTACCATCCAGGCTGTAAGCGAAGGAAGCCAGGTCCCGTCGATCCGTAAAATCACAGCTTAGCTTCAAATAAATTTTCTGCTGTTTTAGCGGAATTTTGACGCTTTCCACAGGCTGATTATCGTTGACCGTAGTAACCACGATGAAGAGGCCTTCTTTTGAGGATTTAACTCCAATCCAGCCGTACTTTTTCTGAAGCAGTAACATTCCGGCGCAATCCCCTATTTTCATATTTTCCAGGTCTATGCTGGTTTCGGCTGAACTTGCCGGCGCTACCGTTCTTTGGGTAAGGGTATTTCTGGCCCAAAGCACCGAGCTATCAATCCTGGAGGTTTGTATCACCAGATACCCCTTTCTTCTGGAGAGCGACCAGTTGGAATGATCCGGATTATGATTCCATTGCCAGACCTTTTTAAGACCGCTTCCTTCACCCGTGCCCTCGAAGCTGTCAGAATCCACGATACCGGGAATCAGGCTCAGGTTTTTATCCAGAGGAAGCCTGTCAGGGGCTTTTCCATTCAGGCCTATAACCGGCCAGCCCTGCTCCCATTTAACGGGAAGTAAATAAGGAATTCTACCAACTGCTCCATAATCACGAAACAGGTAGGAAAACCATTGACCTTTTAGGGTACTGATCAGTCCACCCTGTGCCACACCTTTATCCTGAAGACCGATTCTTCCGGTATAGGGACCCGATAACCTGTCGGATTTATGAATAATTACTGTACGCATACTGTTTCCGGGCCAGGCAATATTGAAAAGATAATATTTACCCTTTACCTTGAAAAGCTGGGAACCTTCAGCAGGCAAACCGGGATTACCACCGGCAACCTGGGTAGCGTTTTCTATCAATACTTTGGGGCTTGTACCTGTTTTTATTCCGGAAAAATCAGCATTTAACTCAGCAAGCATAATTTTGCCTGCCCCATAAACCATAAATACCCGGTCTTTTTCAAAAAACAGGGAGTGATCATGAAGTGCAGGGCTGAAGGCAGACTTTTTCCACGGCCCTTTTTCAATGTCTGTAGTAGAATATATGTACGTTTTGTTGGTTGTGCCGGAAAAAGTACTCACATAAAACCGACCTTTATGGTAGCGTAAACTACTGGCCCAGGATCCTCTCCCGTAGTCATTTTTGCCATTATTTAAATTAAGCTGGTCGGTATTTGCCAGGGTATCATAAACATAAGTCACAATCTTCCAGTTTACCAGATCAGTGGACTTCATAATAGGAAGACCAGGGCTCATATGCATGGTCGTACTGCTCATGTAATAGTCTTTTCCTACCCGGATAATCGACGGATCGGGTACATCAGCAGCGATGATAGGATTTGTTGCGATTTGGCTATAGGCTGTAAAACAAAACAATCCATTTAAAAGCACAGCACACAGATAAAATACAAGGTTTTTCATAGTTAGGGTGAATTTGAATCCATCAAAAAGGCTGTATCATAAAACAAGTTTCTCTAAATTTTGTCAAGTTTGAAATGTCGTCATTGCGAGGAGGAACGACGAAGCAATCTTTCATACCAGCGATTTTTGCTATAAAGATTGCTTCCCCGAAAATCGGGGCAGACTGTCGGCTGAAAAAGCCTTCTCGCAATGACGGATTCCTCAGGAAAGCCATACCGTTAATTTCTCAAGTGACCTATATTGATTTTTATGCTATAAATTAATCCTCAGGCTAACATTCCGTAATTAATCGGTCATCATTTAGGCTGTGGCTTCTAATTTTTCACCACATCAAAATACTCCGCTTTGATTCCCCTCTCTCTAACAATGAGCGTATCTTTTGTCGCATATTTCACACTCAGGTTTTTAAAATTAACAGTGTAGTCCAGGTATATTGCACTGCGTTCAGTTCCTCCGATACTATTTTTTTCACCTTTAGAAACAAACTTTCCGGATCCGGAGATATCAAAATCGGTTGAGTTGGCTGCAATGGTACAATTGTTACCATCGGCAAAGTTTAAAACCAGGCTAAAATTGACATTGTTTCCGCTACTGTTTTTAATGGTTAATGGCAAGGTTGCAACCTTGAGCGAAGTGGTTGATATACTGACCACCTGATTGCTTTCCACATTTTCAGTCCTCCGGGCTACCGTACTCACCGCTCCGTTTGACTGCGTAATCTGATCCACTCCCTTTCTCAGGTAATTTCCTTGCCAGGGGTTTACGTACTTAACGGCATATAGCACATAATCTTTTGGACGTGTGATCCAGTTTGCGGCAACAAACCGTGATGGGCTGTTCACTGCAGGCATACCTTTCAATATGGAATCCGCTCCGTTAACACTGGTCATCACAAGCGGAATAACATAGTTTCTGGTGAGCGATTTAGGATCGGCAAAGAAAGCGTCTGTTAATTGAACATCAACACCGCCAAGGACGCTCCCAGGCTCAATGAAAATCTGGCTGGAACCCAGTTTATAATACGCCGAAGGCAAAGCAAGCACTTCACTGCCTCCATTAGTAAAGTTAAGGCCATCCAACAAACTTTCATCTACTTTCACACCAATGGTTACTTTTTCTTTATTCTCATTAACACCTCCAAGGGTAGCCTTGATGGAAACTTTGTGCTCATTATCCAATGTATTATCCACCAGCAAATCTTCGCCCAGCACGACTGTTCGCAGCGGATATTGATTGGCAAAATAGACAGCCTTATAGGCATAATCAGGAAAAGCAAGATCATCATTTTTACATGATGAGAGCAGGCCAATAGCCGCTGCCAAACCCAGACAGATATGATTAATTTTCATGCTTATCATTTATTTAATTTCAATTTCTTATTATTTCCAGCCCTGATTTTGAATTAACTGACTATATTTCAACACTTCCGAATTAGGGATGGGACCATAATACATATAACTCTGAAAGGCACGCGGTTCAACACTCAAAGGGGTAAAAACGTTACCATTAACATCCATTCCTCTTGCAGTCTCATTTAATTTGGTTAAATCCACTTTCCAGCGGCGTAGATCCCAGAAACGAAAACTTTCAAAGCAGAGTTCCAGGCGTCGTTCATTTCTAATCAGTTCGCGCATCTTACCCACATCAGATTTACACTCCTCCAGGTATGGGTCGCTTGAAAAACCAAATGCTCTTTTACGGATATTTTTGATGATATCATAAGCCGAATAAGTATGGGTACCCAGTCCTGTTGGTCCCCAGGCTTCATTTGCGGCTTCTGCATAAGCAAGATACATTTCAGTGTAACGTATCCTGGGATTATAATGGGTTTTTCCGCTGATTGAAATCGGATTTCGGTTAACATCCATTCTCAAACGTTTTTTCATATAGTAACCTGTCCTTGTTGAAGTGGCCCTAACATTCACCCCATCATCAGAACCAGAACCACTTCCTGTCCGGATTACCGTATTGGAAACGCCTGCAGTACTTCCGTTAAAAAAGATATACTTCCCAAACCTCGGATCTCTTCCTACATAAGGATTAGCGGACAGATAATTTGCGTTAGGATGATCAATCGGATAACCGTTGGCCATAGGAAAAGCATCCACTAAATTTTGCGTGGGATTCATTAGTCCGTTTCCAAATAGTGAAGGCGGGAAGTGCTGTCCTTCCTGGGTACCATCATTGGTTACTATATTTTCTCTCCAGATCACCTCGGATGGATTATTTCCCCCGCCTAACCCATCAACTTCGGCTGTATTGGCATAATAAGTTCCGCCATTTTGCGGAAGACTATTTGCGCCACCCTTATAATCGATGATCTGTGCGGCATAATCTGCAGCATCTGCCCAGGTGAGGGAATTGGATGCATTTTTAAAAGCAGGACTTGCCGCCAGCAAAGCGGTTCTTGTGCGGAAAGATTTGGCGATCAACCCGTTGAAAAGCTGACGGGCATACTGCCCCATTACACGGTTATAAGTCTCTGCATTCTGGGTAACACTGCGAAACCTGGCAGGAATTTGCGCGGCCGAAGATACATCGTTATATTCAACAGGAAGATAAGCCTCAGCACTGTCCAGGTCTTTATAGATTTGCTTTACGCAGGCATCAAAACTGGCCCTTGGCAAATTGAATTCGCTCGTTGCGTTCTGATATTGGGTAATGATCGGCACCCCTGTCAGTTGACCATTGGAGGCAATACCACCATGGTTTCGTAACTGAAAATAAAGATAAAGGCCTCTTAAACCAAAAGCTTCCCCTCTCATGCGGATATTGAAAAGCTTCGAACTTTCGGGGTCTACAGCCCAGCTTACCTTAGCCGAATTGGCGAGGAAAAGATTGATGTACTGCATCGCCTCATAAGACTGGTTCCATACAGAGGCCGGATTGCTGGCAGCGGTCCATGAACCACTGGCCAACTGCAGGTAGGGATGGGTGAGCTGATTGGTGACCGCATCATCAGTGGCAAAATCCGAGTTATCATAATAGGCCGGGATGGTACGATAAGCGTTAATCAAAAAACCCTGCGCAAAATTGGCATCGGTGTACATTTGCTCAATAGTTTTAAGGTTTTCCGGTTCCGGTTCAAGAATTTTCTTGCACCCGGCAAGCGCAAGGGCAACTAATCCGATAATAAATATTCTTAATTTCATAACATTATTGCTTTAATTCCATTAAAAAGAAGCCCTGGCACCCAGGTTGAAAAAACGGGTCTGTGGTGCGGTACCAATATTAGTTTCCATTAGTTTTCGTTCATTTGAAATCACCAAAAGATTATCACCCTGAACGTATAAACTAAGGCCATGAACAAAAGAATCTTTTAAAAACTTCTGATCGAAATCGTAGGTCAACTGAACCCTGTTGAGATCAAACCGGTTAGTTTTATATAACCAAAAAGTGGAATTACGAAAATTATTATTGCTGTTTGTAGTTAACCGGGGATAACTTGCAGTAAGTTTTGTAGCCTCTGTCCAGCGGTCTAAAACCACCTCAGAATATTTACCGCTTCCCCCTACCCAGTAATAAGAACTGTTCTTGAAGCCAACAGCACCTCCACTACCGGAGCCTAAAGCAAAAAGGGTGAAGTTTTTGTATTTCACCGTCAGGTTTAATCCATAGGTGAAAGGTGAGGCAGCCCAGCCAGTGTGGCCCAGGTCCTGCTGGTCCCTGCCATCGATGAGTCCATCCCCGTTAAGATCTTTATATTTCAGGTCTCCGGGTTTCACCACGCCGAAAGTTTGTTTGGCATGTGCATCTATATCTGCCTGACTTTGAAAGAACCCTTCACTCAAATAGCCATAATACGCATCGAGAGGTCTTCCTGCTCTGGCCAGATAAGCCTGATCTACAATCTCATCCCGTTTCATCGCCTTACTATTATACAACATGCCCGATACACCCAGTGAGTACTGCACTGCTCCGATATGCTTATTCAGATTGAGCGAGAAATCCAGACCCTTGCGTTTATCTTCATTAAAATTAATCCAGGGACGAAAATCACCTGATCCGGAGAAATAAGAAGGATAAATGGTTACACCACGTGCCAGAAGTCCGTTTGTATTTTGAGAGAAATAATTCAGATCAAGGGTAAGGAGGTTTTTGAAAAACGATGCATCTAAGCCCACCCTCCATTCATTGCGTTTAATAAAGGTAAGATCAAGATTTTCCGATTGTCCGGAAAGTGTAGTCCTTCCACCTGCAACCCCATCCCGCCATTGATAATATCCTCCAAGGGCAGCAGTATTGCTGTAATAGCCCTGATACAAATAATAATCAACAGGCTCATTCACATTATTGGCCCTATAGCCGGTTACATCCAGATCCTGGTTCACCGAGGCATAAGAAGCATTAAATTTCAGATCATCCACAAAGGAAACGTTCTCTTTAAAAAAGCGCTCATTACTGATTCTCCATCCAACAGAAACTGAAGGCGATAGCGCATTTCGTTTTCCAGGTGGCAGTTTAGCAGAATGAACTAAAGCACCTGTAAAATCCAGATAATACTTTCTTTTGAAATTATAACCGGCCTGGAATCCAAGGTTTGTGTTTAAAACAGGTTGATAATCACTTCCTCCCTGATTATCAATATCACTGGAGAACTGTGTTTTATACCACCATCCAAGTACTGTAGCGGTTACCGAATGGTGATTTGCAAAAATCCTGGCATAATCAAACTGGGATCGGAATGACATTGTTTGCGTATAAGTTGACCTGCCTACATATTCATTTGTAGAATTCTTATCCTCACCGAATTTTTCAAGCGCAGTGATGACATCCTGACCATTTACCGTAGACCATGTTGGGCGGTAAGTTGCGTAAGGCAGGTTATAAGCTTCAGAATATAATGAAGCATAATCCATACTGGTTGCTGTAGTAAAGGAAAGTCCTTGTACCAAAGATGCCAGGTCGGCCTTTAAGCCCACATTATAGAGAAAAGTACTCGATTTTGTGCGGATGTATCCCGCGGCCAGCATATCAGAAAATACGTTGGTGGGATTTGTACTCTGCCCGCCAAGCAGGAATTTTCCGTCAATGATGTGGTTACTATTCTTCACAAAAGTCTGTAAGGCTGGGTTGCTTGGATCAAGCCTGTCTATTGGGATCAATGGAGAGAACCTGTTAAAGGTTGGGGCAATCGTAGAACTTGCTCCCCAAAAGTCTCCTCTTCCTGCGTAATTATTAGAAGATATTGCTACCGCATCAGCCGAGGCGGTCAGCCATTTTGTAATGTTCATGTCCACATTACCCCTTACGTTGAAACCAAAGTCACTGTTTTTTTGCTGCTCACCATATTTTATGAGACTATTATTATAGCTCAGACCAATATTGGTGTAATACCGTGCAAACTCATTCCCTCCTGAAACCTCAGTGGTCAGATCAGACTTTGAGTAAGCATTTTTAAGATAGTCCGAACTAAAGAAATCCACATCAGGGTACCGGTAGGGATTTGTTCCAGCCCTTGTGTTGTCGATTTGCTGCTGAGTGAATCCAGCTCCCGAAGTTGCTATTCCATCATTGGTCAGTGCCTCATTATACAGGGTCATGTAGTCTGCTCCGTTCAGGTATTTGGGATAAGCCTTAGGCACAAAAATGCCGGTATTTGCACGGACATTAATACTCAAAGGTTTCACGCTTCCCCTATTGGTTGTGATTAAAATAGCACCTTTAGCGGCTGTGCTTCCGTAGAGCATCACAGCACTGGCACTTTTTAACACCGTTATAGACTGTACTTCAACCAACCTGACGTCTGCAGCATTCCTGGGGATTCCATCTACAAGAATTAGTGGCGCTTGCCCCCATATATTCCCGTTGTAGCCACCTACGAAACTCTGTAAATTATCGAGACTTCTGCTGCCATAACTTTTTTTCAAAAGCGCTGCGATGTTCACCGAAGAAACTCCGCCAAGCAAATCCTCCCGGGCAACCGTTCGGAATGCTGTTCTTACTAAACTATCGTTAGGGAGTGGTGCGGAAACTTTACGAAACGGCACTTTAACGACACTGTCTTTTTGCTCCTGTGCAGCTGTTTGAGTGATCCTTAATAGGAAAGCGACTAAACAAAGGCAACAGGTCACTATATTTTTTCTATTCATTTCTGTTGAATTATTTGATTACCAACCTGGGTTCTGCTTGAAATCCTTATACATATTCACATCCTCTACACGGAAGGGTAACCAGTAATGACGTTGACCTAATTGTCGCTCAAAGAGTACTGTTTCCCTGAAATTTCTTACCCTGGCATTTTTGGGATCCGCGTAAACCTGTGCATTGGTAAGGGCACGGTCGAATTCCACTGCTTTTTTTAGTGTATAAGGACGTTCGGTTAATAACAACCATCTCCTTAAATCATTGAAGCGGTGGCCCTCGAATGCTAATTCAACTGCCCTTTCCCTTCTAAGTTCACTTAAAAACAAGGTATTTGAGGCCAAAAATTTGGTTGCTACATTAGATACCCCAGCCCGGTTGCGTATTTTATTAACGGCATCTACCGCAGAAAGTCCATAACCACTGCCTTTACCTTGAGGGGAGCCATATCCATTTGCCGCAGCTTCTGCATAAAGAAGATACACATCTGCAAGGCGCATCAGACTTAAGACAAAAGTGTTGTTCTCTCTGTAGCCATCATATTCGTTCATCAATTTGGAGACAAATTTGGAATTCAGGTAGCCTGTCCAAACCTTTTTGTTTCCGTCGGCCGTCCTGAAAAGTCCGTTACTGAAAAGACTTGCATACTGGCGATACTCGTTGTTACCGACACTTTGAGCGGTAAGTACACATTTTTCACCATCAATCATGATGTCATTGTAAAAGCGGGGATCCCTGTTTTTCCATGGATATTCCGGATCATATCCGCTTTCTGAATCCTTCTGTTCAGGATCGGTGATGGGTAAACCGTTCGCCATACCGTAATAATCTGCGTAATTTGCTGTCGGATAAACCTTAATACCCGTTTGATGGATGACCAGCGGACGATAATCGTTTACCTGATTCCACCTCCATCTTCCCGCAGCGTTTGCAAGGTTTTCAAGAAAGATGGATTCTTTAAGCCCTGGTATTTTGCCATTCTGATTGTAGGTATAGAACAAATCGCGGTACTGTGAAAACGGTGCCAGCTCATAGCGGCCTGTTGACTCCGTGATCTGAAGTGCTGATGCCAGCGCATCGGCTGCTTTTTTACAATACTCAGTGTTATAGGCACTATTTCCTGTAGATTCCCTGTTCATCAGCGGGCTGCCTGCCCACAGATAGTTTTTGCCAAGAAATCCAAGTGCCATTATTTTGTTGATGCGGGTATTGTTATTTCCGGCAGTCTGTTTGCCGACTACCGTCTGGTCCCAGTCCACCGGCAATAATGCCGAGGCACGTTGCAAATCTGCAGCCACTTTATCCGCGGTAGCCTGATAGCTTAAGCGGGGTAACTGAATAACCTGGTCGCTGGGCAGTACCTGATCAACATAGGGCAAGCCTCCCCAGTATTCCATCAGTACGAAATGAAAATAACCTCTAAAAAAATAGAGTTGTCCTGCGATCATGTCTTTTTCTTCCTGAGTAGCATCAGTGAGTTTATCCAGGTTAGCCAGGCCTACATTTGCTTTACGGATGGCATACCAGGAGAGTCCCCATAGTTTTCCCTTCGTTCTGTTGGCATCTGTTCCGGTTCCGTCTGCTGGATTTCCACCAGTACCCAGAAAATTATAAAACGTATTCGTCCAGCCCATGTAATTTCCCTGATCGATCTGGTAGGAAAGTAAGCGGGTTTCCCCTACCTCCCAGAATTCTTCTTCACCTAAATTGAAGCTGTTATGTGCTTCAACCAGGCTAAGCAAGGGAATGCAATTGTAAAGTTCTTCCGTAAAGCCCTGAAAATTTCTGAAATTTTTGTAGGGATCGGTTTCCTGAATGTCAGCAAGCGGAGACCTGTCTAAATATTTTTTGCACGAACTTGATGCAAGAATGCCCGATAATATAATAAGGGGCAATACGGTATGCTTAAAGAGATTTTTCATCTTCAAATTATTTTATAAAGTGATATCAAGACCAAGGTTGAAACGTCTCACTGTAGGATAAGCACCGCCGCCTGAACCGCCACTAAAGTTGGATTCCCGGTCGTCCGGCATTTTTGTCCATAATAAAAGGTTGTTGCCATTTACATAAACCCTGCAGCTTTTTAAGCCAAGTTTGCTTATGTAATTTCCGGATAAGGTGTAGCCAAGTTCCGCGTTCTTTAACCGGATATAGGATGCATCATAGTAATAGCGTGTTCCGCTGCCACCAAAGGCGTCTAAAACGCTCCAGCGCGGTGGAGGTACCTCACCACCGCCATTCTGCAGATACCAGTATGGTTTTTCCACAAATACGACGTTACTTTTCCCTTGAAAGTTTGGAAACTCAATCTCTCTGGTTACATTATTTACCCCATAGAACTGAACAAAAAGACTAAGTTTTTTCCATTCAAAACCAATGCTGGCATTGTAGGTGTTCTGAGGGTTCGAGGTATAGCCATACGGTGCCCGGTCCTTATCGTCTATAATTCCATCTGCATTAAAATCGATGATATTATAATCACCTGGCAGTTTATTCTGATTATTTGACAATCGTACCGTGCTTCCATAAATATCATCCCAGCTCGATAAGAATCCATCGTTTAAAAAAGACCTGGTTTGACCAATGGGATAACCAGCCTGTTTCTGATAACTTGGCGTCAATTCAGGATCATCCCTGAAATTGGTCAGATTGGTCGCATGGGTCATCGCAAGATTTGCCCATACACGGATATCCCTATTGAAAGCGTGGTTTAATTTTAACTCCACTTCGTAGCCCTGAGCGGTTACCTGTCCAAGATTCGCCCTTGGCGCTGTGCTGCCAAAACCATAATAAGATGGTATAGCCCTCGAACTGCCGCCGATCATGATGTCGCTTCTTTTATCTTTAAAAATATCCACACTTCCGGAAATCGCTCCTTTTAAGAAACTGTACTCTATACCCAGATTACGTTTTTCAACGGTCTCCCAGGATAGGTTTGCATTGCCCATGGTACCGATCCTGTAGATGGTGTATGGCGTGGCCACGGCGGGCGAACCCATCGGTGTATTGCCACCATATTGATAAGAGTCACGGAAGGGCCACCTTGGACCACCAAGTGCATCATCCCCGATTCTTCCCCAGGAAGCTCTGACTTTTAATAAATCAACAAATTTCAGGCTTTTCATAAATTTCTCATTACTGATCAGCCAGCCTGCAGACACCGAAGGAAAGAATGCAAAACGGTAATCGGGACCAAACTGTTCAGATCCATTGTAAGCACCGTTTGCCTCAAAGAAATATTTAGACCTGTAATTATAAGTTGTCCTGAATACCCAGTCTTCCCGAAAAGTCGGAAAAGAACCACCTCTTGCAGTTCTCTGACGCTGCATAAGCCCCATCGCTGTTACATCATGATCTCCAAACTTTCGGTCGTAATTGACCTGGAACTGATAATTGGTATTGCGGTAAGTGGCATTTTTATCTACTTCCCCGGGCGCAATTGACCAGGCTATCGCATCAGTAAAATCAAATTGGGTACCTGTGTTTCTTTGCTGCTCAAATGAAGTGATACCCGTATTGGAACTAATATATTTTCGCTGCGCAGCATTAAATTGGTCATTTATACCACGGATTCTTTCCAGAAATGTATTATCTAAAGAGAGACTTCCTCTAAAACTTAGTCCCTTTGTAACCATATCTAATCTTTGTTGCAGAATAAAATCAGTAGTCAACTGTGTACTGGTCCTTTTTTCTACCCCCGAATAGGCCAGCCAGAATGCAGCATTTGGCTGATCCTGAGTTGCGGTTGGAAAAAACCCATAGGTACCATCTGAATAAATGGGCCGAAAGGAATCGGGAGCAGTTCTATAGGCAGAAGACCAGAAAGACTGATCCCCGTCAGCCATACCATAAGGTACCTGGCGAACACCGTTTGACCCGAAAAGTTTGGTTGAGAATTTCGTGGTTTTGGTCAGGTTGAAATCCAGGTTACTTCTTACATTGGTACGGTTATACCCAAAATTTGACGTGTAACCCCGCTGATTGGGAAAGGTTTTAAATAAATCGCCTTCCCTGGTTAAATCCAGCCCTGCAAAATAAGTCACAAACTTTGAACCACCCGAAACGTTTGCCGCGGTATTGTAAGACATCGCTTTATCCTTGAAAAGTTCTTCTTCCCAGTTAACGTTTGGATAACGGTCCCATTCTTCAAGATTAGCCGGGTTACGGTATTTGTTGATGATCGACTTAGGTGTATAACCAGACCAAACATTTTGATCAACTATTGATTCCCGTTCAATAATGTTATTCTTAATCATCAGGGCATCATAGGAATCATATTTTTCAGGAAGTCTTGAAGCCACTTTAGCCGTCAGGTTCGATCTGACCTGAACCTGCGCCCGGCCTTCAACCCCACGTTTTGTAGTCACCAGGATTACGCCGTTTGCACCCCTCACGCCATATACCGCTGTAGCAGAGGCATCTTTTAAAACAGAAACGCTTTCAACTGAGGAAATATCAATAGAACTTATCGAGCGTTCAATCCCGTCCACCAAAATTAGTGGCGAGCTGTTGTTCCAGGAACTTTGCCCACGGATTAAAATTTGTGGATCTTCCCCACCAGGCATACCCGATGAGGCTGTGGTAACTACCCCTGGAAGATTTCCCGTTAGGGCCATGCCCAGGTTGGTTACCCCACCTGTACGTTCAAGCACCTTGCCCGAAGTTTGTGAGATGGCTCCTACAACACTTGCCTTCTTTTGTTGGCCATAGCCTACAATAATTACCTCATCCAAAGCAGTGCGGTCATCACTCATCGAGATAATCACATTACTTTGATCAGTTATATTCACCTCTTTGGTCATCATCCCAACAAATGCGACGACCAAAGTTGCCCTTCCTATGGGTACTTCAATCGAAAATTTTCCCTCCGCTGAAGTAATTGCTTTTGCTCCTGTTCCTTTCACGGTAAGGGTCGCACCAATCAGGGGCTGCTTTTGATCATCAAACACAGTTCCCCTTACAGTTCTTTTCTCTTGTGCACTGGCCGAGTTCACCAGCAACAGCAGGAGAATCATCGAAAAGCAGGTTTTAAGTAGCGATTGTCGTATCAAAAATTTTATATGACAATGCTTACTACACCATTTCTTGTATTGTTCCATTAGTTATATTCAATTAAGAGCTTATGATTTGACAATTTCGAGTTCCATTTACCGCGCAGGCAGAATGGATATTGAGCAGTATTTTTTTAGTCATAAATTTGATTGTTATCTGGTTAGTTTTTTTAAAAAAAATGATGCTGATCTGCAGGCTCAATTGCAGCTTTTCAAGTCTAGGTAGGAGGTTTCATCTGATTGCGTTTTAGGGTAAATATTTTTATAACCGGCATTTCCGGTCCAGGTAATTTTATGCCCATCGTTTTTTATTTGATCAGCCTGCACCAGGCTGAAATAAAATCCGGAATCCGTGAATTCATCACCTCTTGAAAAATGAGTGCTGATGGAATGCTCCCGGTTTTCTAAATCACCACCCCAATGAATTAACTAAAGCAAGCGCACAATTCTTGCGGTGAAGAAGTTCAGGTTGATCAGTTATACTTCGGTAAAAAGGGAAGAGGTTTATAAAAACGGGAATATGCTAAAATCTTCGCTGGTTGAGGACGCTTCCCAAAAAGCCTTATTTCCTAATGTTATATAGCAAGCCATAACTTTTATTAGCTACTATAGCGAGGTTAGTTAGACATCGCTTAATGGATTTTAAAAATAAGGAAGCCGGGGCATTGGGTTCGTATGGATATAGAATTGTGTGCAGGTTCTTCCCATTTACCAGGGCAAGATTGCATGGGCCTTCCTCATAGAAGTTGATCAAATGATTAGTCATTGTTTAAGAGTTTATTTGGTTACAATCCAAACATAGCTCGAAAACAAAGCCGGGGGTTAGAATATTTGTTCATAAATCAGCTATAAATGTTCCATAAACACAACTAACTGACAATCAATTGCTTAATTTAAATAAAAACAAATAAACGCATTGATTACCAGGACAATACATTTACTAAAACGTTTTTCTTAGGCCAGAACAATCGATTGCAGAGAAGCTAATTTTACTTAATGTTCTACACTAGCAGGATGATCTGGCTTACGATACTGATTTAAATATTCTGAAGGTTGCATCCCGAATTTTAACTTAAAGGATTTGGCAAAATAGTTTGGTGTTGCAAAGCCAACCAGATAGGCAATCTGGGAAATGTTCAAATCACTTTTAATTAGTAAGCCAGCGGCTTTATCGAGCTTTACCGAGCGTATATACTCAACCGGTGAAAGTCCTGTTAATTCCAGCACTTTGTGGTAGAGCGAACCCCGGCTCATTCCTACATTTCTACTTAAATCCTCAACAGACAATTGTGGATTATTGATGTTATCTTCGATGTACTTAAGAATATTCTTAAGTAACTTGTCACTGTGCGATTCAACAACAATTTCTGCTGCCTCCATCTTTATCTGTTTGGTATAAGTATTCTTCAGGGTCCGGTTTAGCACCAAAAGGTTTTTGATTTTAATATTGAGAATATCCATATTAAACGGCTTGGTCAGGTAGTCATTAGCCCCGATTTCCAGACCCGTTAATTGTTCCTGTTCGCCAGTGAGCGCGGTCAGTAGAATGACCGGAATGTGTTTTGTCCGTTTATCTTCTTTTATTTTTTTGCACAGTTCAATACCTGTCATGTTTGGCATACTAATATCGCTGACGATGAGTTCAGGATGGTTTGCCAGTGTTTTTTGCCAACCCTCCTTACCGTCAGCGGCCTCGACAATGCGGTAATTGGACTTCAAATTATCTCTAAGGTATTCCCTGAGGTCCTGATTATCTTCTACCAGCAGAATGGTATGGATCTCTGCATCTGTTTCGCTCACTGCTTTATCTGAAGATTCCTCCTGAAGGATGAATGGTGTCTCCGGACTGGAAAAATCCAGATTAAGCTTTTCTATATGATCCTGTAGAGGCAATGGCAGGGCAATCATGAAACGTGTGCCCTTTCCGATTTCGCTTTGTAAATCAATAGTGCCTCCCTGGATTTTGACAAATTCTTTGATGATGGACAGTCCGATCCCACTTCCCTGGTTGAGGATGGAAACTTCGGTATCTGCCTGAAAAAACCTTTCAAATACTTTCTGCTGTTCTTGCTCGCTAATGCCAATCCCGGTATCACTAACGGTGATCAAAACAGCTTCTCCCGGTTCATCGCGCTGATTTTTTTTCAATTCAACGGTGATATTACCGCCAGATGGTGTAAATTTAAATGCATTAGAGAGCAGGTTAAACAAAACACGTTCCAGTTTGTCATGGTCAAACTCAGTCGGATAGCTATCAAACTGAGTTTGAAAAGAAAGCCGTATAGATTTACGTTCGCTTAAATCGTTGAAAGATTCTATTACATCAGCAATAAAAGAGACCAGCTCCCCTTTCGTATTATTTATCTTGAGCTCATTCTCTTCAATTTTACGAAAATCCAGAATTTGGTTGACCAGGTTAAGCAAGCGGCGGGCATTTCGCTTCACTATTTTGAGAGAAGCGTTTTTAGCATCTCCCCTCTCCTGAGAAAGGAGCTTCTCAACTGGCCCCAGGATTAGTGAAAGCGGCGTACGAAACTCATGGCTGAGGTTGGTGAGAAATTTAATTTTTAGTGAATCCAGTTCATGCAGCCGCTCTGCCTCTTTTCTGTCCTGTAAAATCTGCTGCTCGATTTTTGTTTTCTCCTGAACCAGCGCAAACTTTCTCTCCAGGTTTTTGATGCCCCGGTGACGAATATAAAGCAAAGTACCGGCAATAGCGAGCAGGTAAAAAGCATAAGCATATATGGTTCTCCACCATGGTGGATGGACAATTATTTTTATCGAAGATTCAGTCGTGTTCCAGACACCATCATTGTTACTCGCCCTGACATGGAAAATGTATTCTCCGGGATCGAGATTGGTATAGGAAACGGTTTTAGCTGTACCCGCATCGATCCATTCTTTATTAAAACCTTCGAGTTTATAACTATAACGGTTTTGTTCAGGCGCAGTGTAGTTTACACTGACAAAACTCAGTGAAAAATTTTGTTTATAATCCAGGTCAATTTTTTTTGCAATAGAAATATGGTCGGTTATCGGTCCGTCCTCGCTAGCCTCGATTACATTATTAGAAATCTTTAGCTCGGTAAAAAGCACTGAGGGAACATTTTTATTTTTTCTAAATCCGGCAGGATTGAAATAATTCATCCCTTCTGCTCCACCAAAAAATATTTCACCGTCTTTACATTTCAGAACTGCTCCCCTTATAAAGCTATTATTCTGAACCCCATTGTAGATGCCATAGTTGCTAAATTTTTGGGTTTTCGGGTCAAAACGGCTAATTCCTTTGCTGGTACTTAACCAAAGATTATGATTATCATCTTCCACAATAGCATCTATAACGGCACTTGCCAGACCATCCCGTTCGGTAAAATTTACGAATTTATTTGACTTTTGATCAAACAAATTCAACCCCCCTCCTGCCGTTCCAACCCAAATTCGCCCTTTGGAATCCTCAAGAAAAGCCTGCGCAACATCACCCCTGAGGCCGGAATTAAACTCGTTATAATGTTTAATTATGGTTTTATCAGCATTAATCATGGCCACTCCCGAACCATGGGAACCTACCCATATATTTGCGAACCGATCTTCTTTGATAAAACGTATATAATTATTAAGCGGAAATTTGCGATCTATGGGTGAGTGACCTTTGCTTTTATACCTAAAAATAACCTTGTGGTTTGAATCCATCACATTGATCCCACCTCCATTGGTACCAATCCAGATCAGGCCGTTTTTATCCTGGGTTGTGCAAAAAATTTCATCTGAATTGAGGCCGAAGTCCTGATTTGTTTTTCTAAAGGATGTCGCTTTTGTCAAAGTTGAATCCAGTACGATCAGGCCGTAGCCAAAGGTACCCACATAGAGTTTTTTAGCTGAACTGGCAAATAGAGACATCAGCGTAACCGGTGATTGTAAACCAAGTTTCCCCAGGTCCACTCTGCGGAACAAGGCCGTATTTCTGTTGAAGATACTCAATCCGCCGCCTTCGGTAGCTACGTATATATTCGTGTTGTCTTTATTTGCAAATGAAGTTACCACCGGTGCATTTAAACCATATACATCGAAAACATTACTTCGGATCAGATTGAAAAGGTTGAGGTTACTATCAAACTTATTAATCCCCTCGCGGTATAAGCCCAGCCAATATATCCCCTGCTTATCAATATACACATATTTTACACTGGTTCCCCGCAGGCTGTAAGAGTTTCTGGGATTTGGCTTGTATACCGTTACTTTTTTAGTACGAAGGTCAAAAACATTAAGACCATCTTCTGTGCCGAGCCATAACTGACCATTTTTTGAGAGGGCTATACTTTGAACAGTATTGTTGCTCAGTGAGTTGGGATTTCCCGGAATATGCTTATAATGCTCAAAACCCATACCATCCGACTTAAGCATACTCAAGCCTGAGGTTGTACCGATCCAGATATTGCCGTTATCATCTTCAGCTAAAGACTTCACCATATTTCCTGCCAGGCGCACCGGTTCATCTTTCGCAGATCCAATTCTGACGAAAGAAGAAGTTTTTCGGTTAAAAAGAAATAATCCGTCTTCCGTGCCTACCCACATTCTGTGTTTACTGTCTTCCAGCATGATGTTTATGATTGTTGGCGGAAGTTTACCATACTGAGCTGCAGCAATTGGAAACTTTGAAACCTGTTTGGTATCCGGATCAAATACATCGAGCCCGGCAAAGGTAGCCACCCAAATTTTGCCCAGGTAATCACTGGTGATATACCTAATCAGGTTGTGACTGAATCCTGTTGGGGTGTTTGAAGCCGGATAATTGATGAAAGAATTTTTTCTTCTATTGAAAAGTGCAAGTGAACCTCCACTGGTACCAAACCAAAGATTTCCCCGCCTATCTTCGTGAATGGCCTTTACCTCGTTTGCCTGAATGCTCGTTGAATCGTTTGCCTGGTGCTTGTATGTTGTAAAGTTAGTGCCATCAAATTTATTTAATCCGTCCTCGGTACCAAACCACATTAACCCATACCTGTCTTTGAAAATTACGGTTACATTATTCGATGATAATCCATTTTTAGACGTCAGCGAGGTGAAACGCAACTCAGGCTGCTGAGGTTTCTGCTGTGCGGCAGCATTCCCAGTGCAAAAAAGTACATAAATAAATAAAATGAATGGCAGATATGCAGACCCTTTGAACATAATTTAGTGATTTTGCTGTATTAATTAAATTTCAACATCAACGGCGTTAAAGGGCTCCCCGATGAGCTAAAATCTAAGGAAGATTCATTTTTTTTTGAACACATGATATATTTGGTTTGGTGATGGTAAGATAGAAAAAACTAATTTAGTTCATTACAACATTACTGTTTGTACAGCATATTTTCTTCGTTCTTCATTTACAAAAACTCATTATTTACTAAAATTAACAACGCCGTGATAGGCTTTTTTTCTTTGCAGGTTTTGATCAAAGAGTAGCGGATAGTTTTTCCTCCCCGGCACCGGATATTGATCGAGCCATGTCGAGCGATCTGAAAGATTCCAGAAAGTTACACTGCTGATCTCTTTTTTAAATTCCCTGAAAATAGAAAAAACCCTTGCGTATTGATCACTTTGTTTTTTTTCGAGCGCTGCTGTCAGGCTGTCGGACTCACCGGGTTTCTTTGCTCTTAAATTTTTCTCCCATTTATAGACAGACATATCCAGTTCTGTGATCTGAATCTGCAGGCCAAGGGAAGCATACAATTTTAAGGATTCCCTCAACTCGGTGTCACCAGGCTCAAAAATCGACCAGTGGCCCTGCAGGCCTACCCCATGAATCGGCACCTTATCATCGACCAGTTTTTTCAGCATTTTATAGATTTTTGCTCTTTTAGCAGGTCGTTCCGAGTTATAGTCATTATAAAAAAGCAATGCATCAGGATCAGCCTGATGTGCATATTCGAAAGCCTTGGCAATAAACTCCTCTCCACAGATCTCCTTCCATAAAGAAGGCCTCAAATATTGGTCATCTTCATCTCCAATAACCTCATTAACCACATCCCAGGCATACACCTTTCCCTTATACCTTCCCACAACAGTTGTGATATGGTCTTTAAGCCGTTTAAGTACCAGTGCTTTTTCAGCGCGGCCTCCTGAACTGTTCTTAAAAATCCAGGCTGGCACCTGCTCATGCCAGCACAAGGTGTGCCCCCTTATTTTGAGCCGGTTATTAAGCGCAAAATTGACCAGAGCATCGGCCTCGGCCCAGTTGTAAACATCCTCACGAGGATGAATTGGTTGCATTTTCATCGCGTTCTCCGGCGTTATGCTGTTAAATTCCTTTAAAAGTAGTGCACCCTGATCTCCCTTAATGGTTTGGGCCGAAACCGCGACCCCAATGTTAAAGTAAGACTGATAATAATCCTTCAATCCGCGGCTACGGTTTTTAGTTCTATTGTAACTGCCGCAACTCGAAAAAGCTGCCAAAACAGAGATGGTAACGATTGCAATGTAAAATTTAGTTGTACGCATTTATATTTGGTTGAATGGCAAAATCGACTTCGTCCTATTTATTCTCAAGGGGAAAATCCAGTAAATTTAGACCTAAGTGAATAGATCAGCAGTCATATTTGTCAAAACAATAACAACAGATGTTCAAAAAAGCACCAAATAGCTAAAAAATTGCAGGGTTAATAACAAGCTAAGCTTCCCGGGGGATAATGTCATAAATCCATTACATGACATTTGTTTCCTAAAATTGACGATAAGAAGCCTGGCCAGGATGAAAAACATGCGACTTTGCAACCTTATTGTCTTACCAAATCAAATATGAGAAAACCGAATATCATCCCTGGCCTGGCAGTCTTGCTCATCACCACTGGAATAGTTTTTAGCGCATATAAAAGCAAAGAAATCAATTCCGAAGGCTTGAAAGACTACTACCAAAAATATTTCCCTATTGGTGTGGCCGTTACGCCATGGGATTTAAGTGGAGATAAGCGGAATTTGATTCTCAGCCAGTTCAATAGCATCACATCTGAAAACGCGATGAAAATGGGACCTATTCACCCGATGGAAAATACCTACAATTGGAAAATCGCAGACTCCATAGCCTCCTTTGCAAGGATAAACGGTTTAAAACTACGCGGCCATTGCCTGGTATGGCATAATCAAGCCCCTCGCTGGTTTTTCAAAGCTGAAGACGGAAATATGATCTCAAAGGAAACCTTGTTAAAAAGAATTCAGGAGCATATCAATACGGTCGTCAACAGGTATAAGAAAGACATCTATGCATGGGATGTGGTCAATGAGGTCATAGCAGATGATTCTGCCTATTTCCGGAAATCACCGCTATATCAAATCGCAGGCGAGGATTTTGTGGAAATGTCCTTTAGGTACGCTCACCAGGCAGATCCCAATGCCCAACTGTTTTACAACGACTATAATACAGAACAGCCATTAAAACGTGAAAAAATTTACAGAATGCTTAAAGGTCTGTTGGCCAGGGGTGTTCCAATCCATGGGATAGGCCTCCAGGGACATTGGTCTGTAAACAATCCGAGTCGCTCTGAACTGGAAAAATCCATTGCGCTTTTTTCTTCCCTGGGACTCAAAATTCAGATCACAGAACTGGATGTATCGGTGTATGGCGGCAATCAGGGCGGACAGTTAATCCAGGGCAATGCTCAAACGGCAGTTTCGGAATTCACTCCGGAAATGGAAGAAAAGCAACTTAAACAATATAAAATGGTATTCGAGGTACTCCGGAAATATAAAGACCACATTACCGGTGTCACCTTCTGGAACTTATCAGACCGATACAGCTGGCTGGACAACCGTGGCCGGAAAAACTATCCGCTGCTGTTTGATAAAGACCTTAAGCCCAAAAAGGCCTATTTCGAAGTCACAAAATTTTAACCAATAAGCCATAATATCCGTTATTGAGCAAGAAATAAACAGTTATCAAGCAGTGCCTCGCAGCATGAGATATCAGGACTAATTCGGTAAAAGATTCCTGATTACTCACATCAACTAAACAAATAAAATCATCCGATTCATTCTCAATTGCCAAATATCTTAAAGAAAATCATTCAGGTGAAATAACCTAAAACATTAACTAATACCTGTCGCACAAATCAGCATAAATCCTGAACAGGCGCTACAGAAAAACACAAAAAATGAAAAAACTAAATAAAATCACAGTCCAACTTGTTATCCTATTTTCATTAATACTGGCCTTAACTAAACTTGCGCAAGCTGATGACCATATTGCGGCCCACCGGCATCTGGCAGACCCTGCCACATTGGTCTATAACGGAAGAGTTTATTTATATGCATCAAATGATGATGACAACTCAGATGACAAAGAGAGCGGCTATAAAATGAAATCGATCGTTTGTATTTCAAGTAGCGATATGAAAAACTGGACGGATCACGGTGTGGTGTTTGAGGCGCCAAGAGATGCAACGTGGGCCAATAGAACCTGGGCACCTTCAGTTATCGCCCGAAATGGAAAAATATACCTTTATTTTGGCAATGGAGGTTCAGGGATTGGTGTAGTAACGGCCTCCTCTCCCACCGGGCCATTCAAAGATCCATTGGGTAAAAAGTTAATTGATAATCAAACCCCAGGCGTACTGCCGGCAAAAAACATGTGGTTATTCGATCCGATGGCCTTTTTGGATGATGATGGACAGGCATATCTGTACATCGGAGGCAATGGTGAGGATAATATGCGGGTAATTAAACTAAATGAAGATATGATCAGCGTAAATGGCCAGGCAACCTCTTTTCATGTGCCTTCCTTTTTTGAAGCTTCATGGATGCATAAACGAGATGGCAATTACTATTTTTCATATTCCTCGAATCCAAAAGCAGAAATGAGGATTGATTATATGATGAGCAAGAGTCCCACCACTGGATTTGTTTACAAAGGCGTTATAGGTGCACAGCCGCCTAATAATAACAACAATAATCACCACGGTATATTTGAATATAAAGGAAAATGGTACCATGCCTATCACAACAGGGTTGTCGCTATTAAAAAAGGTATTCCTCCTGTTTATAAACGAAACCTGGCCATAGAAGAATTGAATTATAATGCTGACGGTACAATCGCCCAGGTGATTTATACTGAAAACGGCGTAACACAAATTGGCTCCATAAATCCTTATCAACGAAACGAGGCGGAAACCATGCAGGATCAAAACGGGATTATGACCAAAAACACCGACGATGGTGGGATGCAGATTTCGGGAATGAAAAATAATAACTGGATCAAAATTCAAGGTGTAGACTTTGGAAAAAAGGGGGCTAAATCCTTCAATGCCAGGGTGAGTGGTCTCTCATCGGGCACAAGTCTGGAAGTGCGCGTAGGTAGTTTAGACGGGAAACAAATTGCAAAACTGGTTACTTCCGGCAATGAGGCAGTCGGCTTACAGATACAATCGGGAAAAGCCGGGATTATCCAAGGGAAACAAGATCTGTATCTTTTAGTATCTGGCAGTGACACCTCAGCTGCAATTGATATAGACTGGTGGCGTTTTCAGCAGCGATAAACATCCAGGCATTTTAAGCCTTGTAACCTCAATTCGATTAATATTTATTCATATTGACTAATTTTAAGCCATGAAACTAGCGCGATCGTCATGCTGTCCCGAAGCTTCGGGATCAGCATCTTACTGCTAAAAAGACCCTGAAATAAACTGCGCAGCACTCTTGAATGCAATTGAAAACATAAACAGACAATGAAAAATTCAGGGTGACGGCTATGAACGAAAAATGTCTGTAGTAGACCTTAAAGGAATATTAATAATCGAACTGGGGTTTGTATGATAACATGAAGGTTCGGAGGGAACAACCCGGGACATTGAATCAAATATTTTAAACCATTATTATAAAGAAAAATGGCATATATAAAAAGGATAATGATTATTGCACTGCTGATACTAGGTAGCGCAACAATATTAAAAGCAGAAGATGGTCACGCACTATGGCTTCGAAGCAATTCCAGAGTCAAAGTCAGTATTTCCTGTCCGGTTCGCTCATCTATCATAGACATTGCAATAGATGAACTCAGAAAAGGCTGGCTGGGCAAGGAGAATATGGTCTTCAAACTTAACCTAAACAAAAATCCGGCTATTAAGGGCGATGGATTCCAATTGGAAGAATCGGCAATAAGTGCGCAGACAGAACTTGGTTTATTATACGGAGCTTACGAATTATTGAGGCGTCAATACCTCAACCTCCCACAGCGGAAATTTATTTCAAATCCATCTTACTCCAGGAGAATCCTCAATCATTGGGATAACCTTGATGGTAGCGTTGAAAGAGGCTATGCAGGCGGTTCAATATTTTGGGGAGAAAAAGAAAACGGACTGAGCATTACTGAGCAGGATAAGGAGAAATGGTCAGCTTATGCAAGGGCAAATGCATCGATTGGCATTAATGGTGCCGTTTTAAACAATGTTAATGCATCCGCCAAAATTCTCTCTAAACCATATTTAGAAAAAGTAAGCGCAATCGCTCAGCGTTTACGCCCTTACGGGATAAAAACTTATTTATCCGTTAATTTCTCATCTCCCGTGCTTATTGGAAAATTAAAAAAAGCAGACCCATTAGATCCCCAGGTTCAGCAGTGGTGGAAAGATAAAGTAAAAGAAATTTACGCCCTCATACCAGACTTCGGCGGATTTTTAGTGAAGGCAAACAGTGAAGGACAACCCGGGCCACAGGATTATGGAAGGACCCATGTTGATGGTGCCAATATGATGGCCGATGCCCTGGCACCTTTCAATGGCATTGTCATGTGGCGTGCCTTTGTTTACAACCCATCCCCTGAGGACAGAACCAAACAAGCATACAAAGAATTTTTACCGCTGGATGGAGCTTTCAGGAAAAATGTAATTTTACAGGTAAAAAACGGCCCACTTGATTTCCAGCCCAGAGAACCCTTTAGCCCATTATTTGGGGCAATGTCGAAAACGCCTGTTATGCCCGAATTCCAAATTACCCAGGAATACCTGGGCGGCTCCAGGCAACTTGTTTTCCTCTCCACATTATGGGAAGAGTGTTTAAATAGCGACACCTATAAAAATGGGAAAGGCAGTACCGTTGCCGCCTGCACTGATGGATCACTTAGCAAAACTGATTTTACCGCCATTGCAGGAGTGGCTAATATTGGTAATGATGTAAACTGGACCGGCCACACCTTTGCCCAGGCAAACTGGTATGCATTTGGGCGCCTGGCATGGAATAATAAACTCGAGAGCAAAGTGATTGCAGCAGAATGGATCAAACAGACTTTTCTCGATAAGAAAGAAAGAAAAACGGATGCCAACTTTGTTAAAACCACTCAGCGGATAATGATGGAGAGCAGAGGTGCAGCCGTTGATTATATGATGCCACTAGGACTTCACCATATTTTTGCCGAAGGTCATCATTATGGTCCTGCGCCGTGGTTTTCGAATGATAAAATCCGTGCTGACTGGACGTCTGTCTATTACCACAAGGCAGACACCGCGGGTATAGGTTTTGACAGAACCCGTCGCGGAAGTGGTGCAGTTGATCAATATCATGAGCCATTAAGTTCGACCTTCAATAACCTTTCAAGCTGCCCTGAAATGTATCTGCTCTGGTTTCATCACGTGCCCTGGTCTTACCGTTTAAAAAATGGAAACGATTTGTGGACCGAACTCTGCATTCGCTATGACCATGGCGTACAGGCGGTCAGATCTTTTCAAAAAGACTGGGATAGAATGAATGGCGCGATAGACAGTGAACGTTTCGCAGAGGTACAGTCTAAGCTCCGAACGCAGTCAAGAGATGCTCAAATTTGGAAAGATGCTTGTCTGTTGTATTTTCAGCAGTTTAGTAAAAGGGAGATTCCATTTGAAATCGAACGGCCTGTACATAACCTTGGGACATTAAAAGAGTTAACCAAGAGCAAGGATTACCATTAGAAAAGATTGTGCTCACGATTCCAATAGAATGGTCGTCATCTCGACTGTAGCACAGCGAAATGGAGAGATCTTTGTACCAAGTTATGAATCAAATTTAAAAGATTTTGCTTCGCAGAGCCTTCAGAACGTTTCGCAGAGGTACAGTCCAACGCCTCGGTTCGTGTCCCCACGAAACGAAAACATAATGGTTCGTGGAGACACGAACCATGGCATGAGAACGTTTCGCAGAGGTACAGTCTAAGCTCCGAACGCAGTCAAGAGATGCTCAAATTTGGAAAGATGCTTGTCTGTTGTATTTTCAGCAGTTTAGTAAAAGGGAGATTCCATTTGAAATCGAACGGCCTGTACATGATCTTCAGTCGCTTAAGGAGCTAACTAAAAGCCGGGATTACAATTAGAAAATATAGTGTCTGTATCAGAATAAAGAATTGTCATTCCAACGCCTCGGTTCGTGTCCCCACGAAACGAAAACAATAATGGTTCGTGGAGACACGAACCATGGCATGAGAATCTTTCATTCAGCAAGATAAAAAATATACTAAACCAAGATGTTCGATATGAGGTTGAAAGCACTTTCCCATATCTCATCACATCCTCAGGGTTCAATTAATCTCCAAAAACCAACGTAAAACCATCATTCCCTTTTAAGCTTAAACCCAATTTCCCATCAGCGCTTACTTTTATCTCTTTAGACTTTAAATTAACCTCAGCAGATCCTTCTGAAAAAATCAACTTCGCTTTTTTATTAGCCAGGAAAGATAAATTAAGGGATAAATCTTTGCGCTTGTTCTCACCGTTAATACCTGCTACGTACCATTTTTTCCCGCTTCTTCTGGCTACGATATAAAATTCCCCCGGATAACCATCAATAAACCGTGTATCATCCCAGCTTACCGGCAGCTCTTTCAGGAAAGTTTTGGCAGATTCGGGAACCTGAGACATGCCCGAAGGTGTTTCTGCAAAGTGCTGTATGCCGGAAAGGAAAACAACAGATGTGGCTAATTCAAAGGCCGGCGTAGTCGCCCGTTTTATTCCTGGGATTTTATACAATGCCATTGGCGTAAAATCCATCGGGTCAAATGCATTACGCACCATCGCGCTCATCACCGCATGTGAAGGGGCTTTATTTGCAGCATTCTGGTCGAAAGAAATCATTTCATATCCGAAAACCGCTTCAGCTGTCATCAAATTTGGATAAGTCCGTTGCAAACCCCTGGGCAGGGTTGCACCATGAAAATTGACCAGTAACTGGTAACTGGCGGCGTCTTCCAAAATATCCTGATAATAATTTATCATCGACTGCCCGTCACCCGCAAAAAAATCTACTTTTATGCCTTTTATACCCATTTCTTTCAAACGGGCAAATTCCTGAACCCTGCTTTGATGAGTCAACAGTTTATCTCTGGGCGTAAATTTTACCGTATTCCAGTTTCCGGCAGAATTGTACCAAAGGAGCAGGCCAACTCGCTTCTCTTTTGCATATTTGGCCAGCACAGCAATAGAGTCATAACCAATGGTTTTATCCCAATTGGCATCAATTAAACTATACTGCCAATTCATCCCGGCGGCATAATCAACATATCTTTTCTGCACGGAATATATCGTTGCTGCATCTTTTTCCAATACCCAGCTCCATGCCGACTTTCCAGGCTGAATAAATTCTTTATCCATTACCTTTGCAGGTTGGGCAAGATCAGTTCCCAGGGTAGATTCAGAAATCGTCTTTAAGTCGCCAATAGCCATGATTCTCCAGGGCGTTTTCCAGGGTAAAGTCGATTCAGGCAGCAAAGCATCCCCTGGGATGCCTTCGGCTGGCTGAGGGAAATTGATCATATACTCATTATCAACAGCGTTTTGAGCCAGAGATGTTCCGCAGTAGCCCCGCCCCAGATCGGCCTCACTCAAAAGCATCCAAACCTGATCAAATTTAAATAATGCTGGATATACCCAACCATTTGAACTGCCAGAAGGGGTTCCCACCGGAATATCCATATTGTAATGAGCCTCGTAAAAGGGATTGGTATGCTCAAAGCCTGTCTGCGCATCGGCTTTAGGTTGCAACCAGGCCCTTGTTCCGGTTAAAAACCGGAAACTGGTTGACTCTCTGACAATCTTTTTTAAAGACTTATTTTGTTCAGGAAATTCATATCTGAAGGCAAGCCCATCATCAGCTATTCTAAAAGTAAGATTCATCCGGCTCCCTTTACCAGTTCGGAATTCGAAAGTTGTCTCGATGGCTTTATAGAAGATCGAACTTTTTTTCGCATTTACCATCGTATAATTATGGGTCACCGTAGTGGGTTTGGATACTTTGGTTAATATAAGTCCTTTTGAGAAATCCTCGTCCTCCCGGATAAGGCCAAGTTTCGAATCGGCAAGCACCATTTTGCCCTTATATAAAATATGGTAGCGTAATGCTTTCGGACTACACACCAGCTCCAGGTTTTTGTTAGGGCTAAACAGTTTATAGCGGTCTGTTTGTGCTACTCCTGCTTTACAGCACATAACCAGGCTGATGAGACCAATTAATATTTTCATGATTTACGTTGTAAGTGAATATTGTATTATCAACTATTTTATTTTTTATCCGTATTCTTCAGCAAGCGTATATAATAAATTGCACTGGATGTATTTCCTTGCGAAGTCTGAATTCGAAGCCTTACATTTTTCTTTCCGGTAAGCATATCTTCAGGTATTGGATATTCATCAGTTTTGAACCCGGAGTTATTCCACCGCTCCGAATTATCTACAGTCAGTAGCTTTTTATCGTCAATGTAAATATCAAAAATCTTCTTTCCCCACTCTGCGCCCCAGTACTTAAGTGAAATTTTAAGCCTGGTTTCTCCCCTTGTGTCCAACAGATAGCTAAAATATCCACCATTATTGGCCGAACGCCAGAACTGATCTGAGAAAGTTCCGGTTTGAGAAATGTTTTGAAGGAGCTGGTGATCCGCCTCAGGCTGTTGTTCGCCGGGTGCCACAAAATCCACCGTTCTTTTTTCAAGTAAAAGTTTTTCGCTTTCCAGCTTTTGCAGGGAATCTAAATAATTTTTGTACTGGTCCTCATTCAGCGTCATCCAATACATCATATACCTGGAATCATGGATTTTATAAAAAGGCTCAAGGGAAAGTTGAGCAGGGTTAATGATCTTGAGGTTGGCAAAGCTGAATTGCATTGGCTTTTCTTTCTCGGGCACTACGCTGGAGGTAATCTGATCGGCCCCGCCTGCGATTAATATAGGTGCCTGATCAACGGGCAGTTTTTCGCCACTGGCAATATGTCCCCAGCGGCTTTGGTCAGCTAAAAGCCCTTTTAAATCCTGACTGCCGGTTTTGGCGGCGAGCAATATCGGTCCATGAAGGATTGCACTATAAACCGACAGGTTCGGCAATTGCTCCAAACTGGTATGCATAGGCAGTTCGATTTCCACAACATCTCCCTTGTTCCAGTGCCTTTTTATACCCATATACGCTGAGGAATCCGGACGGCTAATAACCTCCTGGTGATTAACCAAAATTCTCAGTTGCCCTGGTTTTACCCATTCAGGATATCTGATCATAAGGGTAAAGTCTGCATTACCCTTTTCTACCTCAATTCTGGTTTTTTCAGCATCCGGAAAATTAGTTTTTTGTATAATTTTAATGCCTTTTTTCTGCCAGTCAAGCCGGGAGGCTATAAAAAGGTTTAAATAAAGCGAGTCTTTTCGGTGGGTATAAATTAACTGACCCAGCTTACCATAATTCTCCATTCCGCTCCCTACACAACACCACATCGCTTTGTTTGAAGCAGAATATACACGGTAGTGCCTGGGGCGAAGGGGCGTAAAATAAACATAGCCACCGTGAACGGGATGTTGGGCAGACAAAATGTGGTTGAACAAACCCTTTTCGTAGAAGTCCATATATTTCCCTAGCGGCTGATCACGGAAAAGTCCTTCAGAAAGCTTTAACATATTATAGGTATTACAGCTCTCCGGTCCTTCAACATCATTGATAAAATCAGGCGCAGCGGCAGGGCTTAGAAAGAATTCTCTTCTACTGTTTCCTCCAAAAGCTAGCGTTCGGTTTTGGGTGACTGTTTCCCAAAAAAAGAGACCTGCACGTTTATAATTATCCGCATTTGCTAACGCTCCGATGCGCTGGAATCCAACGGCTTTCGGCACCTGCGTATTGGCATGTTTATTATTGAGGTTATCTTCTCTGCGAGCCATTGGCTCGAGGAGCTGACGATGAGAAAAACGCATTGCAGCTTTTAAATATTTTTCATTCCTGGTGATCTGGTAAGCATCCGCAAGAACCTCGTTCATTCCACCTTGTTCGGTGCCAAGCATACTTTGCATCTGTTCATCCGATAGTTTAGCCGTTATCTCAAGACTCCAGTCGCAGAAGTTTATAAATAATTTTTCAGCGTCTTCATCACCTGTATATAACCAGGCATCGCGAAGGCCGGCAAACATTTTATGAACATTATACCAAGGCACCCAGGATTTACTGAAAGCCTTAAAATCACCTGTTCTGAATGAAGACCAGATTTCAGCACTATTAGGTACTCCCCCAAGGTAACCCACAGCCCATTCCGGGTGGTTTTTTCCACTTGCGAGCTGACAGGCTTTGAGTGCGCTGATCATGTAGTCTAACCTTTTTTTACATGCTCCATCACCGGTCGCTGCATAAGTCATCGAAAGGGCAGAAAGGTAATGACCTCCTATATGGCCATCCAAACCGTCCCAGTTTTCATAAGAGCTCTTTTTGGGAGTCAGGCCAGCTTGCTTAAGATAAGGAGCGAGCAGTTTATCTACATCATATTCAAGCAGTGTTTTTAAATTCAGGTCCTGGGCATGTTTAAAGGGCCCATCCGAAAGACTAATTGCATGAAGCGGAAATTCGTTAGCATATAGTTTCTCCTGAGCATTTGCATGAGCAGCCCAGCCCATCATAAGACCTAAAAAATAAAAAACATGCTTTCTGGCAACAGCCCGCAGATTTGGTTTACTAATCATATTGGTGTGTGATAATCATTTTATTTTTTAAACAGGGTGTAAACTTTCCCTGCATCGGTTTTAATATCATAAAGTTGAGTTTCAGGCAAATTAATAGCTTCTTTAGGTGCAAGTTTGGAAACTACGGGTTATAATCTAAGAAGGAAGCCTGATCTACAGGTTTAAATAATAGCTGGCTAAACAGGTATAAATCATTCTTCCATACTTTAAAATCATGCACGCCTGGTTCGAGATAATAAATATGGGGAAGGTTCTTATCTGCCAGATAATCATGGGTACGCTGAGAGAAATTAAGCAGTCTATCCTGATCACCGCAAGATATCCAAAGCAACTTAAGCATTGCTTTCCCCCTGGCCGGATCTGGCAATAACTCCTCAGGTTTCTTGGTATTTGGCGCAGAAGAAAAACCACCAACCCAGGCAAATGTATCCAGATTACCCAATCCAAAATTCAGGGACTGGCCTCCGCCCATTGACAATCCGGCAATGGCACGGTGATCCCGGTCTTTAAAAACAGGGTAATTTTGTTCAACATATGGAATCAAATCCTTGATCAAATCATTTTCGAAGTTCGCAAAGGCAGCAACTTTTTCCGGAGCCATCACGTTTCCTGAGGCACGGTCATCTTTCATCGCCCTGCCGTTTGGCATTACAACCAACATGGGTTCAAGCTTTCCCAAAGCATACAGGTTGTCGAAGATTACCTGAGGTTTCCCCCCATTCAGCCACTCCTTTTCATCGCCTCCAATGCCGTGGAGCAGATATAAAACAGGATACTTTTTAGTTTTCAGATAGCCTGGCGGAAAATAAATGGTGGCTTTCCTTGTTGCTCCGACAGTTTTTGATACATATTGTATCGTATCTATTTTTCCATGGGGGATTTCTGTCTGGCTAACATCAAAACCAGCAGGTGCTACAGGAATTTGCTTTTGCGCGCAAACTGTAGTTTGAATAAAAATCAGTGTTACTAAGATGGGGATTAATCTTTTCATTTTATTTGGTTAGAGGTGATTGGCAGGAATAATTAATCGCCCGCCTGAAATTAATTATCACCACAAACTTAAGTGCATCGCGCCGCACCATGATGGAACCATTGATTATATTGATGGAAAAAATGTTCAAAAATGCCCTTGAGCGGAACTAATCATTATTTATTTAAAAATCTTTAATGAACTTCGGTTACCGATACTTTTTAGAAAGATGCCCGGACAGGGATTATTTCTAAAATGAATTGAACTTAAACATGTCTAAAACTTAGAAAAATTAAAACTGTGCAACATTTTCAACAATCGATTGCACGCAAGAACCGCCAGATTAATGTAGGCGAAATAATTTTTTATAGGACCAGAGCCTAAAACCAAACATGAAACACACAATTAAATTGCCGGTCAAATTACAAAAGCAAATTAGAAATATGATGATGTGCGATCAAAAGATACTTCAAAACCATACCGCTCTGCTATGAAAATGACCCAAACGATGCGCTGGTATGGTCCCGATGATATTGTTGAATTAGCCCACATTCTACAGGCAGGCTGTACCGGAGTGGTAACGGCTTTACACCACATCGTCGTTGGAGAAATCTGGCCGGAGGAAGAAATATTGGCCCGCAAGGCGATTATTGAGTCCAGTGGACTGACCTGGGAAGTGGTCGAAAGTCTGCCGGTACATGAGGACATCAAAAAGAGGCAGGGCGACTATCAGCTATGGATTGAAAATTACAAAGTCAGTCTGATAAATCTGGCAAACTGCGGAATCAAAGTGATTACCTATAATTTCATGCCTGTGTTAGACTGGATGCGAACCGATTTAAAATTTAAAACCAAAACCGGCGCACTCGCTTTAAGATTTGAAAAAACTGCATTCATTGCTTTTGACCTTTATTTGTTAAACAGGCCTGGGGCCACCGCCGACTACACGCAACAGGAATTGGAAAATGCCAAAAGCTTTTTCGATGAACTCAGCCCGCAGGAACGCAATACTTTAATGAGTAATTGCCTGCAGGGCCTGCCGGGAAGTAAAGATCATTTTACCAAAGACCAGGTGCTCACCTTACTGGAAGGATATAAAAACATTTCTGCAGAAATGTTGGACAATAATCTGATTAGTTTTTTACAGGAGATCACGCCTACAGCAGATGAAAACGGCCTGCAGTTAGCCATTCATCCGGATGACCCACCCTACCCCATTTTGGGTTTGCCAAGAATTATGAGCACAGAAGAACATGCGCATAAAATATTAAAAGCTGTGCCTGCGCGCTCGAATGGTATATGCTTTTGCAGCGGTTCCTTTGGTGCCCGGCCGGATAATGATTTAAAAGGAATGATTGAACGATTGGGAAACAGAATCTATTTTCTACACCTGCGAAGCGTTCACCGCGAGGGCAATGGCAATTTTTATGAGGCCAATCACCTGGAAGGAAATGCAAATATGACTATTTTGGTCACTTCCCTGGTAAAGCTTATGCGCGCCCAAAACCGTTCCATCCCTATGCGCCCCGATCATGGCCACCAAATGCTTGATGATTTGCATAAAAACCCATACCCCGGGTATTCAGCAATAGGAAGACTGAAAGGACTTGCCGAACTACGGGGACTCGAATTGGGGATCAGTGAAACTTTAAAAACAGATCAGTTAAACCATTAGATACATGCAGCAATCTTTAGTTTCAGATTACGCATAAGAAAATCAAAAAAACACCTGAGCATATTTTTCTTCAATAGCCAAATATACAATTATGAAAAAAATCCTTTATTTATTCTTGCTATGCTTCACCTCACCAGCATTTGCACAAATAAAATTTACAAATCCGATTCTTGCTGGTTTTTACCCGGATCCGAGTATTACCAAAGTAGGTACTGACTATTACCTGGTTAACTCTACTTTTTCTTATTTTCCTGGCATACCGGTTTTTCATAGCAGGGATTTAAAAAACTGGAAACAAATCGGAAACGTCATTGAGCGAAATACCCAGATGACTTTTCTGGGTGATGGAACCTCGCGTGGTTTGTTTGCGCCTTCCATTAATTACCATAAGGGGACCTTTTATATGACTTGTACCAATATAGACAAGGGAGGGAATTTTGTAATGACGGCTAAAAATCCTGCCGGCCCATGGAGCGACCCGGTATGGCTTCGCGATGTAAAAGGAATAGATCCATCTTTATTTTTCGATCAGGATAAAGCCTATATCGTTTACAATAGTGATGCCCCGGACAATAAGCCACTTTACAGTGGCCATCGCACCATCCGGACATACGAATTCGATCCGGCGACACTCAAAGTAAGCGGAGAAGAACATTTGCTTGTAAATGGTGGAGTGGATATTTCTAAAAAACCAGTCTGGATTGAAGGCCCTCACATATTTAAACGCGGAGACTGGTATTATATATGCGCTGCTGAAGGTGGAACGAGTGTCAATCACTCACAGGTTATCTTAAGAAGCCGTTCGGCAGAAGGCCCTTATGTTCCTTATGAAAAGAATCCCATCTTAACTCAACGTAATCTGGATCCAAACCGCCCAAATCCGGTAACCTCGACAGGTCATGCCGAACTTGTTGAAGGACCTGATGGAAAAACTTACGCTATTTTTCTTGCCGTGCGTCCATACGAAGGAAATTTTTACAACACCGGAAGAGAAACCTTTATTGCACCAGTTAAATGGACAAATGGATGGCCGGTGATTAATCCAGACTTCAAAGAAGTTAAATACGAATATCAGGCGAATTTCAAAGAAGTTAAACAGAAAGATACGCCCCCGCAAAGTGGCAACTTTTCCTATCGTACCACATTTGATAAAGGGTTGGATCCTTCCCTTTTATTTTTAAGGAAAAACGACAGTTCATGGTATAGCTTAAGCAAGAAAAATGGGCTAACAATGAAACTTAAGCCTGAAACCTGTATGGAGAAAACCAATCCGGCTTTTCTTGGAAAACGTCAGCAACATATGTTTTGTACAGCCAGCACAGCGCTTCAGTTCAATCCGAAATCTGAGCATGAGAAAGCAGGATTAATGATTTTCCAGGGAGAGTTTAATTTTTATTTCATGTGCAAATCCATTAAAGAGAACAAAAGCATAATTCAGCTTTTTAAAGGCGATCAGGCTGCAGGCAAAATGGTATTGATTACTGAATTACCCCTGCTAAATTCATCAGCAGATCTCCAGCTGGAAATTGAGGCCAAAGGCGGCCTATATGATTTTAAATACCGCCAGGGAAGTAACGACTGGCTTACTTTGAAAAAAGACGTTGATGGCAAGTATTTAAGTACGCAGGCTGCCGGCGGATTTATCGGTTCCCTATTCGCTATGTATGCTACATCATCAGGGAAGCAAAGCGATAATCAAGCAAGCTTTAAGTGGTTGGATTATAGCGGCAACGATAAAATCTATAACTCAAAATAACAGGCGACTCTAAGTCATATAATCAGTTTGAAGGCCCTCCTCGCAATCCCGTAGCTATCGGATTTAGAGGAGGGCCTCGAAGTATCGTCATTTCGACCGCAGCGGAGAAATCTTTGAAATTTGATTCAATAACCTGGTACAAAGATCTCTCCACTCCGCGTTGCTCCGGTCGAGATGACGATTTATCTTAACCTTTCATCCAACTCCTTTGTTTTTGGCTAAAAAACTGATCTCTACCATTGACAGATTCCAAATAGAAAGGTCGTCATTGCGAGGAGGAACGACGAAGCAATCTTTCCTGCTAGTGATCCTCCTATAAAGATTGCTTCCCAGAAAATCGGGACTGCGCTTCAGTCGAAATGACGGTGATTTTTTTTAAATCTGTCATTGATAGGGGAATTTATTGTACAAAAATCAATATGAGAGACAGGAATTAATCTGCGTAAAAACCCTCGATTTGCCGTCATTTCAAGCGGAGTGCAACGCAGTCGAGAACCCGAAGGCTCTGCGAAGCAAAATCTGTTTTGATAGATCTCTCCACTCCGCGTTGCTCCGGTCGAGATGACGATTTTTCTATTGGGATCTGTTTATAGTAGCATAGTCGAAGGACCTTCGATAATACGATAGAGAACATTGTGATAATCTTCAGGCTCGGCTTGTGCTGAGCCTGAAGAGAAAACATTCAGATAAACCTGGTTTTATGATACCAGCGTTTTCTTTTTTACAAAGGTTTAGCTCAATTCTCATTGGCTAACTTAATCATGATAAGCTGTGTAAGTAATAAATCTTTGCCATTAATTTTTATTGGGTTTTATAAGCTCAATTGTGCCATCTTTAAGATGATTAAGCTCGGTTACTTTAACATTTCTTAAATGTGTTTTCCCCGAGAGTTGGGTATCATGATAAAAGATATACCACTTACCTTTGATTTCAACAATGGAATGATGGGTAGTCCAGCCCTCTACAGGAGTCATAAAAGTACCCTGATATTTAAATGGTCCCCATGGACTATCTGATATCGCCGATGCCAGAAAATGAGTGTCGCCTGTTGAATAGGTAAAATAATACTTCCCATTATATTTGTGCATCCAGGCGCCTTCAAAGAACCTGCGGTCATGATCCTTGGTAAGAAGAGGTTTGCCCTGCTGATCTAAAATGACAACATCTTTTACTTTCCCATCAAAAGCGGTCATATCCTTGCTTAGTTTTACAACTTTTGCACTCAAAGCCGGTTCGTTTTCCTTTCCGGAATCGGTTTTAGAACCATTCGAATCATATTTTCCGTCTTTCCAGCGTTGAAGCTGTCCGCCCCAGATACCACCAAAATACATGTAGCTGCTGCCATCAGTATCGGTAAAAACCGCGGGATCAATACTAAAACTTCCCTCAATTGGCTCCTTAGCTGCTTTAAATGGCCCGGCTGGATCCTTGGAAGTTGCTACCCCTATCCTGAAGACATCATTTTTATCCTTCACAGGAAAATAGAGATAGTACATGCCATTTTTATAGGCCGCATCCGGTGCCCATAATTGCCTGCCCGCCCAAGGAATATCACGTACGGAGAGTGCGGGATCATGAATGGTAACCTTGCCTCCTATACTGTCCATACTAAGAATTCGATAATCCTTCATATCAAAATGATCACCATTATCATTTTCCTTTATGCCCGATTCAACATCATGTGATGGATAGATGTAAATTTTCCCATTGAACACGTGTGCAGATGGATCTGCAGTAAAAATTTCCTTCACCAATGGTTCAGACAGGTAATGTTTTTCTCCTGTTTTTGCAGTTTCATTTTCCGCTGAACTCTTGTTTTTTTCCTGACAAGAACTACCTAAGGCAACAATCAGGGCAATTGCCAAAGCAGATTGACTTTTAATTTTTAGATTCATTTTATTCATTTTTGGTTAAATACGATTACAGAAAAATTTATCCCATTCAGGAGGCGCCATGATTTGCACGGGGTTTAAAATCCTATCGAATTGCCGCCATCTACAGGCAACACAACACCAGTTACGTAAGAAGAGTGCTCCGAGCATAGATAGTAAACAGCTTCAGCCACATCCTTAGGTTCGCCCATCCGTCCCATTGGGGTTCTGGAAATCACTTTTTGCTTTCGCTCAGGATCAGCGTCCAACGCTTTTGAAGACATGGCTGTTTTTATGAATCCCGGCGCCACACAGTTCACGCGAATTCCAAGTGGCGAAAGTTCAGTTGCCATTGCCCTGGTCATACCTTCAATTCCGGTTTTGGCAGCAGAATAAGCAATTACTTTCGGGATTCCATATTGGGCAGCCATGGAGCTGATATTAACAATGGCTCCCTGCTGAGAAATAATCATCTTTTTCACCACTTCTCTGCTTATAGAAAATACAGACTGAAGATTAGTCTGCAAAACGGATGCAAATTCCTCATCAGTGACCTCTATAAATGCTTTTTTCATATTTATTCCTGCATTGTTCACCAGAATATCTATCCTTGAGAATTTAGAATAGATATTTTCAATCAAACCGGGTATTTCACCAGGTTTAGAAAGATCGCATACGAAATAGGAAGCACCCGTACCTAAATCCCCTGCAACAGTTTTCAGATGATCTTCATTTCTTCCCACCATGACCACATGCATTCCTTTATCAACCAGTAACCTCGAAATCGCCAGCCCCAGTCCTGATGCACCACCAGTTACGATGGCAACTTTTATTGACACTGCTTCCATTTGCTTTAATTATTTTAATATTCTAATTATGTATTGTTTTCCTGATAACAAACTTATTATTGATGAACAGCAATTCTCAATCTTTTGAAATACATCATTTCATCTTTAATGTTTATTTATTTGGTTAAAATTTTGCCGCAATTTTTTCGGATAAAACGGATTCGAAAACTATAGGTGAGGCAAAGGATAAAACTATGTTAAAAGAAGAATTTAGTATGGAAACTTTGAATAATATGATAGCATAAATGTTGACTGAAATTAATAAATCTCCATAAAGGATACTTGTTTAATACTTCCATCGTACAGTTTGTTATTCAAAGTGGCTAAATCAGTTTATAGCAGCGTAGCCGGCCGATCGATAAAATTTGCTCATATGAGCGTTTATTATGATGAAAAATGCTACTTCGAATCTGCGGTGTTTAATATTTTAGTCCCTGGTTAAACGATGAGTTAATATGAAACAAATCATTACAAATGGGCTAAAACATGTAATAGCATATGCAAGAAAAACGATAGGCACTAAGCTGAATCACGCTGCTTTGGAACCTGTCAAACATATCGCCTGCAGCAGACCATTAGCAGTTACCCTATTGCTTGCATCTTTATTGTGCAATAGCGAAAAATCGTATGGTCAGGACCCTAAATTATATATTTTTCTGAGCTTCGGTCAATCAAATATGGAAGGAAATGCGCCCTTCGAATCTCAGGATACAACAGTCAACAATAGATTCAGCGTTCTCCAGGCAGTTGACTGCCCGGAATTAGGCAGAAAAAAAGGAAATTGGTACACGGCTAAACCACCTTTATGCCGATGCAAAACTGGCTTAACGCCAATGGACTATTTCGGAAGAACCCTCCTGGATTCACTTCCAAAAGATGTGAGCATCGGGATTATTAATGTAGCAGTTGGTGGTTGCAAAATTGAGTTATTTGATAAAAACACTTATCAAACCTATACTGCCTCTGCGCCAGAATGGATGAAGTCTGCCTTAAACGAATACGGCGGAAATCCGTACGGCCGTTTGGTGGAGTTAGCCCGGATTGCCCAGCAATCCGGGACTATTAAAGGTATTCTGATGCACCAGGGCGAATCCAACACCGGCGATCAGGAATGGCCAAAAAAAGTGAAAGCGGTTTATGAGAATCTAATCAGGGATTTAAACTTAAAGGCAGATTCCACGCCCCTCCTTGCTGGTGAGGTGGTTAATGCAGATCAGGGAGGGATATGTGCTTCGATGAATAAAATTATTGCAACCTTGCCAAAAACACTTCCCAATGCACACATCATATCATCTGCTGGCTGTAGCGATGCAGCAGATAACCTACATTTCAATGCACAAGGATATCGCACGCTTGGTGAGCGTTATGCCAAAACCATGCTTTCGTTGTTAAAGCGTTAAAAAAACCGGAACAATAGAAATAGGAGTTTAATTAATCATCTGGAATTTGAATAGAAAAATCCATATCAGCCGTAGCCTTTAAAATAAAACCAAATTGAAATAACGTATACAAAAAATGGTAAAGAAATTCAGAATAGGCGTAAGCTTACTTTTAAGTTTGATCACGCTGGGCACTTGAAACAATAAACTGGGCTGAAGGCATTAAAGTAGTAAAAGACACTGTAAACGGACGTATTTTCACCACAAATAAACAGGCGGGTGCCTTTATCAAAATTAAAGGTGCCTATTTTAAAAGTGGTGCTAAAAAGTTTAAAGCTTGTTTTGCTTCCCTTAAATCAGGATTGATAATCAAAATGGCAGGTTAATCGGAACGCTTCCGGTAGGAAGTAAAGATATCACATGGAACACAATCTCCTGTACACTTAATGAGGTAAAGGGCAAGCACGATCTATTCCTGGTATTTAAAGAGGGAATATTCAATTTAGACTGGTGGAAGATGATAACAAAGTAAATCCGGATTGAATAAAACAGTTGGTGGGGCCCTTGAGTCTATTTGCCTACTCTTTCATTTGAGTGGTTTTAGATGCTTTAAGCACTTCTATTATTCTATCTCTAAAAAACATAGGCAATAAGAAAGTGTCCTATGCCATTTCATTGAGCTGAGCCAAAGTGTAATGCGGATCGAATTTAACTTTTGACACAACCTCCTGATATTTGTTTGTTGTATAATAAATTAAGCTTTCACTAAAAACGATTCAGGCATTTCTGCAGCTTTAAGCATAAAGTTATGCAGCTCGTAATTTTTAACAAAGGGTTTTAAATTTTCTGAACCCGGACCAAACATGGTTAACTCTACGTAGTCACCTGTATGATTCATTCCGGCCCATTGCACATCGGTATATTTGCACAGAATTTTGCCGTACTCGTAAAATGGCAGGTTCGATTCGTTATAAAGCTGACCAGGAACAATATCTTTGAAGTGCACCAATAAAGATTTTACATCTTCTGATTTCATTTCAAAACCTTGATTTTCTTTTATCAAATCAATTATTTTCTGTTCACTGAACGATTGGTTTAACTGGGCCAGAAGCCAGGTATTGCTGTGTTTAAAGTTTTGAAGGCTATCGAACTTTTTGTTGGCTTCATCAGCATAAAACAAACCAGGGTTAGAATTACCATGATCTGTTGTGATGATCACCAATGTTTCCCCGTCTTTTTCGGCGAATTCTATTGCTTTTCCAACGGCTTCATCAAAAGCAAGCTGATCGAAAATTAAACCGCTTAAGTCATTAGAATGTGCAGCCCAATCCACTTTACCACCTTCAACCTGTAATGCAAAACCATCTTTGTGATCTTTCATTAGTTCTATAGCTTTCATGGTCATCTCTGCCAAAGTTGGCGTCGATTTTATAAGCTCCTGGTCATGCAGTCTGTCGACCTCATAAGGCATTCCATCGGCTGCAAACAAGCCCAAAACAGGTTTTGACTTATCTAAAGCCAACATCTCCGCTCTATTTTCAGCAACTTGATAACCTTGAGTTAAATATTTTGGAATCAGGTTTCCACCTGCCCTTTTCTCCCCGAAATATTTATGTCCGCCGCCCATCATCACATCGAATTTCAGGCCTAAATACATTTCTGCAATACTATCCTGTCCGCCGCGGTTATCAATATTTACACAAAAACCTGCCGGAGTTGCGTGTGTAATTGGCACGGTGGTTACGCAACCCACCTTTTTACCTTTTTCTTTAAACTTTTGAAGAATGGGCTGAGGTTTTTCACCATTCATACCTACGTTTAACGAACCGTTTCTAACACGCATACCGCCACCCCACGATGAACTCGCCGCAGCAGAATCGGTAACCAATGAACTCGCAGAAGCGGTGTCCATTAGTGCTCTCGCCGCCTTGTTATCTCTGTAAAGCCCCAACCATTTACTGCTCCGGCCAAATATGCGGTTCGAATATAAATCTGCCATATTTAACGTTCCAATACTCATGCCATCACTCACCATCATGATGATATTTTTGGCCTTTTTACCACCAGCTACCGGGAAAGCCGCAACATCTTTTATACCCACAAAAGGCAAACTTAAACCGGTTAATAAGCCTCCTTTTAATAATGATCTTCTGTTCATATCTCTCTTACTTTTTAAATAAAGGGTTCTCTCTAAAATATTCTCCATCAGCAAAACTGATGGCATAATCCGATTTAAAGTGGGTACTCTTTTTATAATAATCTGTGGTAATAATTTGAGCGCCCGATTTACATGCAGCTTCGAAATCGCTCCGGTCATTTTTTCTGGCTTGCTTTGTATCCGCATCTGCCCTAGTTCTAATGATGTAGCCTTTTTTAACTAATGCAGGAATTTGCTCATCCTTCGGATTATTACGAATCATTACGCCTGCTTCAGGCGTTCCTGGTTCTGCATTGGCAAATAGTACACGATCTTTAAGTGAAGGATGCCCCTGAATGTAGGTTGAGCGTTTTCTGTCTTTTGCATCCAGAACAAAAAGAAATTTACCTTTCGCCTGACTAAGTTTCGGCCACTTGCTGGCAAGAACAGCCTCTTCCAAAGTTTTGTATTTCCCCCGAACCAAATCAGGATATATAATATGTTCCTTTCCTAAATTTTCAATAATTACCGCATCCAGCTCATCAAATGTTTTGCTCGTAAAAACTTCAGGTTGCGTAAATCCCTTGCGCTTTATCGAATCGTCTTTAACTTCTAATGTGATGAAAACCGGCGTGTGATCCGGATTAGCTTCCGACCATCTCTTTAACTGCTGTAATGCAATTACAAAAGTTGGTGCCGACGACCTGAAATCTAAATCCGGAACGTGGAATACTTTGAATCCCGGTTTATTCATTTCGCCTTCTTTATCAAATGCAGGCTGAGCCTTTACCTGTTCAAAACCTCGTGGATGGGCATATCTGCCACCTTTCTCATCAGCATAAACATCAATTTCGAGATTTCTTAAACCCATATCCAATTGCTCTGGCATAGGAATATGTTCATAATCCAGACTGTTGGCTGCTACTGAATCTTGTGATTTTAAAACATCGAACAGCGCAGGATCAATAGCTTGTTTATAACTGTTGTGCGAACCGATAACCTGTATTTGATTTATCGGTAAATCTTCCTTTCTGGCAATTAAGGCAATTGCAGGCAGAACCAGCAATAAACCAACACAGGTAATCAGTCTCATATTTTTGATTTTAGTAACCAGGATTCTGCTTTAAATTTGCATTCAATTTTAACTCGTTTGCCGGAATTGGATAAAGCCTTCTGGTGATGTCTTTATTCATAAAAAGCACATCATTTGGCAGTGGATATTCAGTTTCAAATTGTCCGAAACGGATTAAATCATTTCTTCTCCAGGCTTCCCAGCTCAACTCGCGTGCTCTTTCATCGAGCAAAGTATTTAACGTAACCGTTGTTTCGTTTACAGCACCGGCACGGCTTCTTATTTTATTAATTAAAACTAAAGGTGTTTGTAGTTCACCGTTAACTATTGTTGCTGTTGCGCCTCGTAATATAGCTTCTGCTTTCATTAACATGACATCGGCAAGACGTAAAACCGGCATATCGTTCCCGTTTAATCTGGTTGCCTGTATGGCATTAACATCCGGCCAGTATTTTACCGAACGTACACCTTTGGCCTGGTCGGCAACGGTATTGCCCAAATCCATTGGTTTGCCTGGCTTTAAAATCAAATCGGGTGTAATTTCGATTTGCGTAGTTGTTCCTGCTACAAAAACCGGTTTTGTTAAATCTGGCTTACGGTTGGCATCTGGTGCATATTGTTTACCAATTAACCAGAAACTGTTGCGAATATCGTTTGTCAAATTAAAGCGGTTGTAATATTCAGGTGTGGTACTCATCGCAATAC
Source organism: Pedobacter sp. W3I1 (assembly GCF_030816015.1). NCBI lineage: Bacteria > Pseudomonadati > Bacteroidota > Sphingobacteriia > Sphingobacteriales > Sphingobacteriaceae > Pedobacter > Pedobacter sp. W3I1. Next base: position 2,219,884 of record NZ_JAUSXN010000001.1, on the reverse strand, counting down.
TAAAACCAACATTTATTCCGTAAGCTGCTGCTAAAGCAGGGTAAAAACCAAACCTTGTCATCTGATTACCGGGAATTTGCTGATCGTAAGGAATTGCAAAAATCGTTTCGTTAATTTGCGGACCGTTATTTACATCGAAAATATCGCTGTACTTTGCATCTAAGCTGTAGTTGCTATTTTTTAAAATATTATCAGCCATCGTAACCGCATCCGCATACCTTGCTTTTCCGGTATAAACTTCTGCGTTTAAATACATTTTCTCCAGTAATGCATAAGCCATAGCCTGAGTAGGTCTGCCGTAAACCAAAACCCGGTTATTGTTATCTTTGACCGGCAATTGAGCGACAACAGACAAAAGTTCTTTTTCTATAAATTCAAATACCTTTTCGCGGGTTTGGTTCCCTGGCTGGGTGCTTACCGGAAAAGTATCGATAATTGGCACATTACCATACAAATCCATCATAAAGTAATAATACAAAGCCCGCATTGCTTTTATTTCAGCTATGCTTTTAGCTTTTGAAGCATCAGATGCAACTGATTCGGTAGTAAGATTAATTAAGCGGTTGCAATTGTTAATGCCGCCGAAGCCCCACTGCCAGATATCTCTAACATTTGGATGATCAATGGTCCAGGTATGGTAATGCAACTGGCGGTACTGGCCACCATCATCAAAATTTCCATCACGTGCAGGCAGGATAGCCGCATCAGTAGAAAGTTCCTGCATTCTCCAATAAGGCACGCCGTACTGTGATGATAAGTTAGAATACATGGTGCCAAAAAGTGCCGTATAATCTGCAGTGGTATAGGGAAAATTTTCCTTAACGTATTGCGATTCTACATCGACATCTAGCTTGCTGCATGATTCCAAAACCATCAAACCAGCCAGGATATTAAATAAGATTATAAACTTTTTCATTTTTATATTTTTTAGAATGATGCACTTACACCAAAACTATAGGTTCTTGTTTTTGGATAATAATTGTTATTGTCTATACCTGGCGTTACACCGCCCATATTAATCTCAGGATCAATACCGCTGTAGTTTGTAATCACGAAAAGATTATTCGCAGTAACGTAAAGTCTGATGGCTTTGATTGATTGTGTTTTTGGCTTAATGGTGTAGCCAATTGTAGCATTATCCAAACGCAGGTAAGAACCACTTTCCACAAAACGATCAGAGATCAGGTATGCATTCGTATCGTTGAAAGATTCGCCTAAAGTAAATCTGGGGATATTTTGCAGCTTGGCATCAGCCGGATTGTTTAATGATGCCATTGTTGCATTTAATATTTTATTACCCAATACCCCACGAACAAGGAAATTCAAATCCCAATTTTTATAGTTGAAGGTATTTGCCCAACCGTAAATCAATTTTGGTTGTGCATCGCCTGCAATTTTAGCATCTGTTGTTAATGGCTGCGTTGCAATGGTTTGTCCAGCGGCATTAACATAGGTACTTACGCCAGCCGCATTTTTACCTGCATAGTTCCATAAATTGAACGTACCCAAGGCATGACCTGGCTGAATCAGCTGACTGAAATTGCCCGACTGGCCTTTGCCACCCAACTGAGCCGTTTGAACGAATGCGATTTTATAGAAATCATCAGATAAGGTTTCTACAACGTTTTTATTGTGTGCAATGTTTGGAGAGGTTGTCCATTTGAAATTATCTGTTTTAACTGCAATTGCGTTTAAAGAGAACTCTACACCTGTATTTTTGATTTTACCAACGTTAGCTGTTATGTTTGGCAGGAAAAACTGCGTGGTAGATACTTCGTAGCGATCGTAAATTAAATCAGAAGTTTTCTTCACATAAAAATCAACTGAACCTGTAATTCTATCTTTAAATAAGCCAAAATCTAAACCAATGTTGGTGGTTGCTGTACTTTCCCCATTTCAAATCTGGATTCGGATTTCTTACCGGCCCAATTGCATTGCTGATATTGCCATTATTTAAGAACTTATTATTTCCGGCAGGCGTACCGTAAATCAGTAGTGCAGAAAAGGCATTAAACCCTAAACTGTTACCTGAAACACCATAACCTGCACGTAGTTTTAAATCACTCACTACCGGAACAGCTTTCATAAAATCCTCGCCAATAATTCTCCATCCGGCAGAAACCGCAGGAAAGAAACCCCAGCGATTATTTATTCCAATAGCTGAAGAACCATCCTCTCTTAAAGAGGCTTGTAATAAATATTTTTCGTTGTAGTTGTATTGCACCCTGCCATAATATGAGATAAATCTTATGGTAGAAATAGGAGCATCATTGAAAATTATCTGAGAGAGCGCAGTTGGATTGGAAAGAAATAGATTATTGTAGCCTAAATTATCATTTGAGAAATTTTGTGTAGTTACACCAAAACCATCGTTGGTTCTGTCTTCCTGCCATGAATAACCTACAAGCAATTTTAAACTGTGTTTGCCAAAGGTTTTATCGTAATTGAAATAACTTTCCAATACCTGACTTTTGTTTAAAACATCAATTTTTTGCGCTTGTCCGTTAACACCTCTCGCCAGACCCGATTGGCTGTTCAGGTAAGTGCTGTAATTATTCTGATCCTTTTGTGAAGAAACACTAGCTGTAAATTTTAAACCATCAAGAATATTGACTTGAGCCATCCCGTTAATCAGGGTTTTGTTGTTCAGGTTATTAATCTCATTATTATCTACAATTGACAAAGGATTTCTCGTTCCACTTCCGGTACGGTTATAGTTTTCTTTGTAAGTACCATCCGTGTTGAATGGACTGACCGTTGGTAAATAGAACAGCATATTTGGTAATGCCTGAGATTGATAAATATCCGAACTTTTAGAATTGCTGTTGGTAACCGTTAAGCCAAGTTTTAACCTGTCGTTAAAAAATTTCTGGTTTATATATGCCCTTACAATAGTCCGTTTTAAAGAAGTATTTTTTAATATTCCTTTATTATCCAGGTAGTTTACGCTTGCCCCGTAATCTGATGCCTGACCAGAACCACCGAAAGAAACATTATGATTCTGTGAAAAACCTGTTCTTTCCAATAACGATTGCCAGTTGGTATCAGAACCATCATCATCAATCGGGTTTAAAGTCTGTTTATTATCTGAAAGGTACTGCCTTAACTCTGGCGCAGATAGCATATCATATTTCTTGGAAACCTTTTCTACCGCAGCATAACCATTGTATGAAAGACGCGCCTGTCCATTTTTAGATCTTTTTGTTGTCACCATAATTACACCATTTGATGCCCGTGAACCATAAATTGCCGTTGAGGATGCATCCTTTAAGATATCTATACTTTCAATATCGGCAGGCGCAAGTAAATCAATTGAAGCCCCCGGCACCCCATCAATAACATAAAATGGTTCTTGTGCAGCACCTTCCCTTAGGGTAGATGGCCCACGTAATATGGTTGAAGGCTTTGAATTGGGGTCACCACTCTTGGTTACATTCAAACCGGCAACTTTACCCTGTAAAAGTTGTGCTGGATTAACCATAACACCCTGGTTAAACTCTTCCGATTTTATGGAAGTAACAGCTCCTGTCAAATCCTTTTTATTTGCTGTACCATAACCGATTACAACCACATCTTTCAAAGTCTGATTATCAGGCATTAAAGTAACGTTAATCGTAGTTTGATTGCCAACTGTAATTTCTTTTGTCAATCCGCCAAGCATAGAATAAATAAGAACATCACTACTTTTTGCCTGAATGCTATAAATACCATCGCTATTGGTTGATGTTCCGCCATCGCCACCTTTAATGCGCACGGTAACGCCAGGAACAGCCTGATTGGTTTCATCAATCACTTTACCGGTAATTGTTTTGCCACTCTGAGCGAAGATGTTGAGTGAAAATAGCACCAGGAATGCGGCAAAACATGGCCATTTTCCTATAAAAGACAAATAATTGAATTGGTAATTTTGTTTCATGAATGATTAGTTATGATTATTGCAAAACACATCTCCGGCATGCTCACACCTACCTTTAATGCGCCACAAAGATGTGCGTGAAGCGTTAGGAATATGGTCAGATAGAATTATGAAATTGTTAAAATACGGACCGCTATTTAAATAGAATATTAAGGAAATCACCTTTTGACAGCCCAGGCAAAGCATCAACTTAACAATGAGCCGAATAATGCCGACTGTTTTACTGTTCCTTTATCATTTTTTGGAAACCTTTTTCATTTGGTTCGTGTTTTTCATTAACAAGGTTTTGCATTTATAATCGGATGGGCTACTTGTTTAGGGGCAACAAATGGTCTTGAAACCTTGCATAAAGGTTTCCCCTACCGTGCCTGGAATCATTTCAATGAAACAAATGACTTTTATAAACGATATGGAAGAGAAACATAACAGCATGCCAGATGGCTTGAAAAAGGAAACTGAACTTGACGAGGAAACAGACTATCGGGGCATTGCGGGCAGCGCAAGCCTGAACGCACCGAAAAAGGAAATTAAACTCGATCCTTCAGATGACGAAGAAAGAGAACAGGATAACCAAAACCCGCTTATAAGAGGGATATAAAGAGAATTTACTTAAAGAAGCGTTATATTATGAAACAGATGAATGTCAGCGAGGAAAAAAGGGTCGGTTTTGATTTTAGCCGCTTTAGATTGCCTCAGTGCGTAAGCAAACTGCATCCGCTGCTTTTTAAGGAGGGCAACACCTATTTTGCTGTGCTTGGCCCGGATCCCCAGAGTGGTATTTTCGGATGTGGGGACACCCCTGAAGATGCGCTGATGGATTGGAACGACCATTTACGGGAAAGCCTCCGTAATCCTGACCCAAACAATCAAGTCATACAGTATGTTATAAAAACACTGCATCCACAAAGGACAGAAATATGGGAAGGGCGGTAAAGTATATGTGTTGCCTTGGCCAGATGCCAGTTATATTCACCTCAGAAAACCAAGAGCCAGAAGTCGGTACTATGTTGCTTTACTTTCATTCCGCCTAGCTGTACTCTGCTCAAAGTCGATTGTCTGCATAAAAAGGAAAAAGTATCAACATCCGCTCAAGATTCCAATTTAACTATGCTTAGGTTATAACTTACGCGGCAAAAGGCGAAAAAAAACAATATACAATTTGAGGAATTCTGATATCGGGTTTCACTTTTCAAACACTCCCTCATTTCCAGGGATCATGGCCCGGGAGTTTTAACCAGGATCCTCTGGTTTGTTAGCGAATTACCGTAACGTACTACTAGAACTTCAATCAGGGTTCCCGTGGTCCGTCTTTCGCGCCGGAAACACCAGGTTATCGACTCCGCGCATATAATATTTTCAAAAAGCAAGGACAGCACCAAGAAAGGAAAGCGGCCGCATCCAGATTGACATTAATTAATTTTCGCCCCTTATCTGGACAAAAAACGGCAATGTTAAAACATATATCCCATAAATCATGTTAGTAGGACAAAACAGTATTTATACGGGAATTTTTATCAAAAAACCATGGGTCTTGAACATGTTAAGCTGAGTGCTGAAGAACTGAATTATGTATACCAGTTTGGCAGGGTTCCAACATCGGTACATATTGGAGACGATGCCACAATTGTTTCCGCCAATGAGTCGATGCTCCACATATGGGGAAAAGATAAGGCTGTTATCGGTCAACCGCTTGAGGCTGCACTCCCTGAACTTAGGGGGCAACCTTTTCTGGGCCTTTTCAAACGAGCATGGCTCGAAGGAGAGACCATTACCGGAACTGCCACGCCGGCTGAGCTCAATGTCGGGGGAAAAATCGGGACCTATTTTTTTGATTTTGAGTACCGGCCGGTCAAAAACGAAAACGGAAAGATTATTGCGGTCATAAATAGCGCAATAGACGTTACCGAGCGGGTACAAAAAGCTAATCTAATGGATGACCTGGAGGAAACCAGGTCGAATCTGGAAAAGGTACAGCGGCTCAACCAGCAGCTTGAAGAAACCCGGAGCGAACTTGCTGAACTAAACCTTGAGCTTGAAGAACGCGTAGAACAGCGTCTCAATGAGCTATCAGAAAGCGAATCAAGGTTCCGCTCGATGGCTGATGGAACCGAGTTATTGATCTCGGTGGCCGATGAACATGGCAAAACCATCTATTACAATAAAAAATGGTCAGAACTTACAGGGAGGGAGCCAGCCAGGCTTATGCGCGAGGGCTGGAACGACCTCATCCATCCTGGAGATCTCGCCGGTCTGACAGAAAACGAGAACAGGTACAAGAAAAATTTTGAAAAGTTTTCGAATGAATTCAGGATCAGACAGGAAAACGGGGATTACCAATGGATGCACTGCCATAACTCTCCAAGGTTTCGGGCAGATGGTGGCTTTGCGGGATATACGGTATCCTGTCTTGATATTACCGAGCGCAAGCTGGAAGAAATACGTAAGAACGGATTTATAGACATCATTAGCCATGAGCTCCGGACACCACTCACCTCGATCAACGCATATATCCAGGTACTGAAAAGAAAACTATCGGATTCGGAAGACCTTACCATACCAGAAATGCTGGAAAAGGCACAGCATCAGATAAACAGGATGAGAGAAATGATCAACAGCTTCCTGAACCTCTCAAGGCTGGAAAGTGGCAGACCGGTACTGAACCGCACAACATTCGATCTCGGCGAGCTGATAGTGGAAACAGCCGGTGACATGAAGGCTTTCCATTCCCTGCATCAGTTTAGCCTTCGCATTAATGGCGATATTCCGGTTAACGGCGACAGGGAAAAACTCCGCGGCGTGCTATGGAGCCTGCTGAACAACGCAGCAAAATACTCGCCTTACCATTCTTCTATTCAAGTCAGCTGTAAGGCCAAGAACGACAGGGTCTTCGTACAGGTCGAGGATGAGGGAAGCGGCATTCAGACTTCTCACCTTAAAAAAATATTCGGGAAATTTTTCCGCTCCGAACAGAACCCTACAATTTCTGGTTTTGGGATCGGCCTGTATCTGTGCAATGAAATCGTGCGCATGCACAATGGGGAGATCTGGGCGGAAAACCGTGAACCAGCAGGTAGCAGATTTACATTTACCATTCCCATTTAAACATAAAAACGAAGTAGGAGAAAATAGGCAGAGAATACTTAAGCCTAAACCAGGGATATGGGGTCACCAATATCTTTCAGGCATTTCGATACAGCATGCTTTTTGCCAGATCAGTTGAAAAACCCGACTTTAAAAAATAGGATCTGATTTCAGCTTCAGGTAATCCTGCTATGCAGCGAGCTGCGGGAACTAAACTCCAAAGTTTCAGCCCAGGACTTTATTCTTAAAACTATTACCACTTATAGTTGTTAATTTAGTTGGGCATGGTATGATTACACCCCGATAAAAACAATTACCGAACAAATATGGATTTTAAATCTGTTGACCAACTATTTACATTCAGGTCAATTTTTCAGGGCCTGGAGGATGCCATAATCTGCCATGATCTGAACTTCAATATAACAAATACCAACCCTGCCGCTGAACGGCTTTTTGGCTTCAGCAAAGATGGGCTGGTCGGAAAAACTGCTGGGATAACCATGCCGAAAGGCATCTTCAAAGAATATGAACGTGTGGCCGTACTGGTACTCGGCGGGGAAAAAGTTCACGATTTCCGGACTGTCCGGCAAACGGCAAGTGGAACGGAAATACAAGTCTCCATCACCCTTTCCCCTGTCAGCGACGACGAAGGAAAGATTATCGGCCTGATCCAGATGATCCGTGATCTATCAGGCGGGCGGGATGCCGAAGAACAGCAGGCAAGACTGGCTGCGATAATAGAAGGATCGGAAGATGCCATTGTGAGCAAAACATTAGACGGATTTATCACCAGCTGGAACAAAGGCGCACAGGAGATGTTCGGATATACCCCAGCCGAGGCCATCGGGAAGCATATTACCATGCTCATACCCCCAGACCGGATAACTGAGGAAGACTACATTATCGGTAATGTGAGGGCAGGAAAAAAAATAGAACATTATAAAACAGTGCGCCTGGCCAAAAATGGAAGGGAAATACCCATTTCGCTGACCGTTTCGGCCCTGAGGGACAAAAACGGTCATATCATCGGTGTAAGCAAGATTGCGCGCAACATTACCGCACAAAAACTTGCCGACGAAAAGCAGGCAACCCTGGCTGCCATCGTCCAAAGTTCCGATGATGCGATCATCAGTAAAACGCTGGCCGGTGTGATCAGCACCTGGAACAAAGGAGCAGAAAACATCTTTGGCTATACAGAAACCGAAGCTGTGGGCCAGCATATTTCTATATTGATTCCACAGAACCGGCTTGACGAAGAAGAGCGGATCATCAACAGTATCAAAAGAGGTGAAAAGATCGACCACTTTCAGACCATCAGGCTCAGCAAGGAAAACAAAGAAATCCAGGTATCGCTCACCGTGTCCCCTATAAAAAACAGCGAAGGGGTAATCATAGGGGCATCCAAAGTAGCACGGGACATCACCGCACAACGCGAAGCAGAAATTGCCCTTGAATACAATGCACAAAAACTACTGATTCTCAACACAATCGGAAAAACCATCAGCGAACAACTGGATGTCGAGGTGATTCTGCAAAAAGTAACAGATGCAACAACAGAACTCACCAGCGCAGCATTTGGCGCCTTCTTTTACAATAAAACAAATGTGGACGGTGAATCCTATATGCTCTATACCCTTTCTGGCGCTCCCCGGGAAGCCTTTGAGAAATTCGGTACGCCCCGCAACACAGCAGTCTTTCACACCACCTTCAGCGGTGGAGGCATAGTCCGCGTGGATGACATTACCAAAGATCCGAGATACGGCAAAATGGCACCCCATTTCGGCATGCCCAAGGGTCACCTTCCTGTCGTAAGCTACCTCGCTGTTCCGGTTATTTCGGCGACAGGCAACGTCATCGGTGGGCTGTTCTTCGGCCATCCCGAGCCTGGAAGATTCCTTAAGGATCATGAGGAGCTCGTTGCCGGCGTAGCATCACAGGCTGCCATCGCTCTGGACAACTCAAAACTCTTCGAAGAGGTTAAAACCCTCAGCCGCAAAAAAGATGAATTCATTGCCCTGGCATCGCATGAGCTGAAGACACCCATCACCGCAATGGGCGGCTTTCTACAACTCCTTCAAAAAACTGCCACCGGAGAAGTGAACAGAAATTTCGTGAACAAGGCCATGGGACAGCTGGACAAAATCAATTTGCTCATCAACGATCTCTTTGATATATCCAAGGTACAGTCGGGCAAACTGCAGTTTAATTTCGAAAGCCTGAACCTGGGCGGGCTGATCAGTGATATATGCGAAACCTTCGCGCATTCCGTTCCACAGCATAATTTCATTTTCGAACCCAGCGGCGAGCTGACCATAGAAGGCGACAGAATGCGCCTGGAACAGGTAATCACGAACCTGATCGGTAATGCAGTGAAATATGCCCCTCAGTCCCCCGATATCAGCATAAATGCAGTAAACCAAAACAATGAAATAACAGTTTCAATAATAGACAATGGCGCTGGCATTCCCCAGGCGGAACAGACCAACATATTCTCCCAGTTTTACAGGGTCCGGGAACAGGACAGGCATATTTCGGGCCTTGGACTCGGCCTTTATATCACCAGGGAAATCATTGAGCGCCATGGTGGCCGCATATGGGTAGAAAGTGAGATGGGAAAAGGTGCTGCTTTTAAATTTGTCCTTCCCCTGCAACAGTAACATCAAGACTAATTTAAAAACACGGCACAAATGAGCAAAAAATTAATTTACGTTCTTGAAGACGATCCTGATATCAATGAAGTAGTTGTGTATATCCTCTCAGAAGCCGGATATGAAGTGAACGGCTGCGCCACAGTTGCACAGTTCGGAGAACTGGTATCCCAAAAACTGCCGGATATCGCGATACTAGATATCATGCTGCCCGATGGAAACGGCCTGGAAGTATGCATGCAACTCCATAAGAATGAACAGACTTCGGCCATAAATGTTATTATGATGTCAGCCAATAGAAGCAAAAATGAGGTTGAGCAAATGGGCTGTGGAGTAGCATTCATAGCAAAGCCCTTCAATATTGATGATTTTGTTACGCAGGTAAACCTATTCGGCCGGGCTTCCTATAACTGACCTTCTGTTAATTGGTTGCAGAAGCATTAAAGATGAGCGCAACAGTCCCCGGAAAGTTACCTGTCATCGCTAGCCGTAAATACAAACGAGCCTATAATATATAGCCCGTTCGCTTAACAAAGTTTTCAATCTTATAAACCGTTGTAAACCCAATAAGGTTATCAAACCGCATGTAAAACTGGCTATACAGCCCCAGACGCTAAACATTATCCGCTGATCGGGAGCATAAACCAAAATGTGCTGCCCGCTCCGGGTTCGCTCAAAACACCGATTTCTCCCTGATGTGTTTTAATAATCTCGGCACTGGTATAGAGGCCGGTGCGCATTCCCGAAAAGCGTCCTTCCTCAAAATCTCCATTGGTATTCCAGTCAAACAATGTCCTCTGTCGCTCAATCTCAATTCCTGGGCCCGTATCTTTGACAGATATCCTGCACCTATCACCTTCCTGTTCGATAAAGATTTCAACCTTCTTTGATCCCGGAGCATATTTTAAAGCGTTATCAAGGAAACTTAAAATGACCCTTTCTATCCTTTCAGCATCGGCAGTTATCGATAGGCTCAGGTCTCCTTTGATGCTGATCTGTTGCGGTCCGCCAAGCTTCAGGTGATACGTACCTTCTTCAATTAGCTTGGAAATATTAAAATGGGTCTTTCGGAGCTGGATAAAATTTTCATATGCCCTGCTGGCATATAACAAATCCTCAATCAGCGATGAAACTTTTTCGACGCTCTTGCTCACCTGATTGAGCAGCGTCTGAGCTTTCTCCTCCATAACACCCTGCAGCCGGTTAAGCAATTGCACAGAAGCTTTCAGCGTAGTTACCGGTGTTCTGAGCTCATGGCTGGCAGCACGGATAAAATCTTCTTTATGGCGTTCTTTCTGTTTGTCTACAGTTATATCGGCAACAGTCCCTAAAAATTTTGAAATGCTGCCGTCAGCGTCTCTTTCTGCTCTTCCCTGGAAATTAATCCATTTGACTGTTCCGGCGGTGGTAATTATTCGGCCCTGGAAATTAACTGCCCCATATCTGGGCAAACTGTCCATAACATTCTTAAAACTACCGCGGTCTTCATCGATAATATGACTGGTATAATCATGGACAGTCCATTGATTATTGGGTGTCTCGTAGCCAAATATCTGGTCATGAATTTCCGAACGGAAAGAAAAATTTCCGTCGGGTTCCATTTCCCAGACTGCCATCTGGGAATTCCTGAGTGCAACGTTGAGGCGGAGCTCTGTTTCCCGAAATCTCTTGGTTCCGGTTATATCATCAAGAACCGTAAAGCCATATGTTACCCCATCATCGTTGAAAAGAATTGTTGTAACATCTACCCAAGCAAGCGAGGCATCCTTTTTGACCAGGCAGGCCTGGAGCTTGAAGTAAGGAACTCTACGGCTCCATAATGCTTCCTGTAGATCATGCCATACCGGTTTATACTCCTCGCATGCATAGTCCAGAATTTTTGTACCCTCGATCTCTTCGGCTGTGTAGCCCAGCAATTCAACCATTGCCTTATTCACTTTGAGAATGGTTAGATCTGAACCTATTATTTTGCTGGCAACACTCGTAAGACTGAAAATGGAGTTAAACTTATCCTCGGACTCCTTAAACCTTAACTTATAATTATCCGTATGAGCATCCTTAGCCATATGTTGTTTAAATTGAGTTTCATGAAGAACAATTAGAAAGCGAAACTTGTTTACAACGATGTGAAAAACCTTGCCTACCATCAAATATCTCCTCTCCTTATACAACTGGTATGTGTTGAAAATTAGGCCATTCCTCTGGATATGGTCAAAAAAAAACACCAGGCTTTACAGCATGGTGTTTTTAACAATGTATGAAGGTATATATTATCCTATCTTAACGTTGATTGCGTTCAGGCCTTTTCTGCCCTCTTCTACATCATAGCTTACTAAATCATTCTGGCGAATGTCATCTAATAAACCTGATACGTGCACAAAAAGCTCTGCATCGCCATTAGCTGGTACGATAAATCCAAAACCTTTTGTCTCGTTGAAAAATTTTACTGTTCCTTGTTGCATTATATTGTATTTAATTATTTTCAAATATAAATAAAATTATTGAAAATCAAAACTTTACAAGCCTGCACAGGGCATCTATCTGTCTGAATTTCAGCTTCCAGATCTCCTGGCGTGTTATATAATAAACGGCCGGTCAAAAAAAATCATCCGCTAGCATCTGTACAGGAAAGTATTAATGTGCATCCTGTACATGAAATCAAGACCATTGAAAATCAGGAATTGCTTGTGTCGCTAATCTCTGGAATGATGTCTGCTGCGGTGGTAGTGGAAGAATCGCCAATGGGAAGGGTAAACCAAAACGTGCTTCCCCGGCCCGGTTCACTTTTCACACCGATATCCCCATCATGGTATTTAATAATCTCAGCGCACAGGTAAAGTCCTATACCGAAGCCCGTTATATTCTCGGTCTGGCTGGTTGTTATCCTGGAATGGGGTTTGAAGAGTTTGGCAATATCTTTTTTTTCAATTCCCATTCCAATATCCTTAACACTTATTGTGATTTTGGTTTTATCGTCCTGACAGACAACTTCTACCGGCTTTCCGGGACCAGAGTATTTGACTGCGTTGCTGATCAGATTGATGATCACCTGTTCGATCTTTTCCCGGTCTGCATATACGATGGACTCCCCACATTCTGCCAGGCTGATCACATGGTCAGGTGAAATTTCGGCATATTCATCAATCACCTCCCTCAACAGCTTGTTAATATCAAAATTCAACCTATTCAGATGAATTTTGCCGGATTCCACTCCTGAAAAATTCAGAAAGCCATTGATCATCGTTGTCATTTTTTTTACCTGCTTTTCCAGTTTAGACAATGCGCCGATGGTAAAACTGTCCTTCTTTTCTTTTGCCCATCTATTGAGGAGCTGGATGTAAGCTTTCAATGCCGTCAAAGGTGTCTTAAGCTCATGACTGACCATTCCGATGAATCTGTTTCTTCGAAGTTCACTGTGCTTGAGTTCGGTGATGTCCATAATCACGCCAGAGAACTGATTGGTACCCGTTGATGCCCGGTCTGCGCCTCCCATTGCCCTAAGCCATCGCTGCTGCTGATCATGAAATCCGGTCACCGGGTATTCCAGATAAAACGGTTCACCCTGGTCAGCGGCTTCTTTTATGGTACGGATCACTTTCTGCCTGTATTTTGGAGAAATTTGGACGAGAACTGCCTCAAGGGACATCTCTTCCTCTGCAAAGTAGCCATGCATTTCTTTCATGCGTGCAGATGGGAGAAAAGTACCGGACTGCTCATCCATGAACCAGGTACCTATATTAGCGGCTGCTATGGCAAGCCTGGGAATATCGAGTGACTGATATGGAATCACCTTAGGATCGGTTGCATTATTCGCTGGGTGATCTATCCCGGTGTTGTCTTCCATCTTTATTTCTTCCTGTTTTTCTACAGTGCTCAAAAATAACACTTTTTTCCGAGGATTAGATAGAGGTGCCGCTGCACTTTCTCCGCGATGAAGGTTTTGGCACTCCGGCCGTTTTGCACTTTATTTACGGTAACCACTGTCAAGTCAAAAAACATTCATCGGGGCTTCCCAATCCACCTCAGGGCTTGCAGCTTTTGCTTTATCAATGAAGAAATATTAGCCTGGATTTTAAATTATATTTCATGATATCTTATTTAAAACCCTTTCCAAGAAATAAAACAATAAACCTCCTTAGTATAAAAGGTATTTTACCTTTAATTTATTTTTTAATCTCTATACAATTGATCTACTGATCAGTCTTTTCTATGAGTTTTTTCATCTGTGTTTTTAACAACTCGATATCTTCTTGCAACGAAAGATTACTTTTTCTTTCCTCCACTGCTCTCTGTTGCTGATCTGTAATCTTTTTATCCTGTTGAATGATATATAGACTCAGTTCCTCGATTTTCTGAAGTAACTTCTTATTCATCGCTCCAAGCTCAATCCCTTGCTCTTTCACTTCAGCTGCTGAAGGTATTCCCGGGAGATGCTTATTTTCGTTAATATAGCTTTCGAGCGATCGGAGTGGCATCAGGCTATATTTCGGTTCAAACACAAAATCTGGCCATCCCGTCATTTCCACTTTAATTTCCTGGGCCCTGATTTTTCCTTTAACCGAAAGTTTCTCCTGTGGATTGAGTGTTCCAATCCCCACATTGCCCTGCGCGTTCCAAATACCTAAAGGCAGACCAATATTGGCATTTCCAAATCCGCCGTCATATCCCAACTGGATGGTCCCATTTCCAGCCCGGATAAAATCAACTCTGACCCCTGAATCATGAAATCCAATACTACTATAATCATGTGCATTGAGCAATAAAGTAGAGTTCGGTATCCAATCTGCCTGTGTGGGATTTGAGTCTTCTGTTATATTCCCAATGCTGACATGTCCATCAGCATTTGTTGCAACAGAATTGGTACCCACAACCACTGCCCCGCCATTAACCTGTAATTTCGACTGTGGTGAAGACGTCCCAATACCAACATTCCCGTCACCCTGAACCACCATCCTATCGTACCACTGACCATCGCCAGCATAATTGACCCCAATAGAAAATTTATCCTCCGGTTGAAAATCGTCGCCTATGCCAAACCGGAATTCGCTTTGATTTCCTCCGCTATTAAAATGACTAATAAAAAAATCATCAGAGTTTCCCAAGAAATAAATCCTTGGTCCGTAACCTAGGGCATTATGGAAACCTGCACCAATATTCAGATTTCCATTTATGGTCTGATCTTGGGCCATTGCACGATTTGGATACGCACAAAAAAGATAAAGAGTGGCCGAGGCCAAAATTTTGTAAAAGTGTTTTTTCATAAGAATAATTTATCTGGAAAAATTCATCATCAGTAATGTGATGGCTATCTGTTAAAACTACACGAATGATTTATTTTTAAAGAATCTTTTTGACGAACGATGCTTTTGAGGTGATATTCTTGCGTTTTGGAGTGACGAACGAAATTTGCCTGTTACGAAAACGTTGTTATATAGCATAATTTTTGCTTTAGGAAACAAAAATTATTGGCAATAAAAAAACAGGCGCATTTTATACTGCACCTGTTTTTTTGAGACAGAACCGAATATTCATTAAAGCTAAATGCCTTTAAAAAAGCATTTAAATTATTTTTTTGCTGTAGATTTTTCCTGGAGTTCTTTAATCAGCTTTCCTTGCTCAGTGAGTTGTTTTTGTTGTTCAATAAGATGGAGTGTAAGTTCTTCTATTTTCTTTACAAGGGTATTGTTAAGCTCGCCTAAAGCAATACCTTCTTTCTGAACCTCGAGCGCTGATGGGATTTCAGGCAAATGCCCGTTTGTATTGATATATTTTTCTATTTCAGATAATGGAGTGAGCTGATATTCTTTTTTAAAAACATAATCAGGCCAGTTGGCAGCTTCTACTTTCACCTCTTTAGCACGGATATTTCCATTTACGGCAAGTTTCTCTGCAGGGTTGGTAATACCGATCCCAACATTACCGCCATTAGGCTGTAGCGCCAGATTGGTCCATTGGTGCTGAAACCACCCTGCTTTGATAAAACCAAAACCCGCACCATTTACATCATAGCCCATCACCACACGTTTGGCTGGATCGCTGCTACCAGAAACACCAAACTGGGCAACATCTATATCCGTGTTCATTGTAATATCCTGCGCCACATTGAGTTTGTATTTCGGATCAGTGATACCGATGCCTGTAGAGCCACTGGTGGCTACCAGACTGATGTTCCCATTTTTCTTCGCAACAAATGGCATTGTGCCCGTTGCAGCCGAGTAAATATAAAAATCTCCATCAGCAGCCGGGAAATCTTGCTGCCCAACCACAACGCCCAAACGGATCACCTCATTATCTGTTGGTGTCCGGAATCGAAGCTCGGGGAAAAGCGAAGAAGAAATACGGAGATAAAAGCGATCTGTTGTATTTCCAATGTTAGCATCCCCATTTACATCAAGCGGCATTGCCGGATTTAAAGTATTGATACCTACACTACCATTTGTAGGTAGCGTATTTTGGGCCATCAGTCCAAAAGGAGATGCAAGAAGCCAGATGAAGTAATATTTATTGATCATACATTTAATAGATTAAATTATTGGAAATGGTTATTTTGATTTCTCTAATGCAGAAAGCCTGCTTAACACCACGGCTAAATCTTCGGCAGCCTTTTTCTGAGAAGCGGTCTGAGCAACTTTTATTTCGTTAATTTCTTTTTCTTTCTCTATAAGATGGAGCGTAAGTTCTTCTATTTTCTTTAATAATAATTTATTCATCTCTCCCAGCTGAATACCTTCTTTTTCTACTTCAGCCGCACCTGGTATTTCGGGCAGATGTTTATTTGTTTTAATATAACTTTCCAATCCTTTCAACGTTCCAACATTGTAACCCGCTTCAAAAACATAATCTGGCCAATTGGTGGCTTCTACCTTAATTTCTTTTGCACGGATGTTGCCGTTAACAGAAAGGCGTTCTCTGGGCATTATCGTTCCAATGCCTACATTACCATTAGAATTGATCGCCATTGCAGTTAACTTACTGTCTGCTACATCAACATTCCCATGTACATTAAAGTTCAGGCCCATATTCCGTATCCCTGGATAACCCGTTGCTGCAGGGAATCCACCACAACAAATCCAATCCGGTACCGATTCAATCGAAGCACCAAAATAATTAGGGATAACATCCCTAAATCCGGGAAAGTATATCCCTTTGGCGATATTTGGACTATTATAATCGCCTAAGGTAATCGATTCGTCTCCTCCTGTAATATGCAACCGGCTTAGATTGCTGGATGTTCCAAGTCCAAGGTTGCCGTTCTTATCTAAAAACATTCTGGATTGTCCTTCAGTAAAAAATCTCACCCCAGCATATCCGGAAAAATAAGCAAACGGCGCCGGAGTTGGAGCCTCATTGTACCATCCTAAGCCATAGTGTGGAACGGTATTACCCGAAAAATTAAAAGCATCACCAGAACTATAAGCAATTGCAAACTGATTTAAACTAGCAGCGGTTTGGCCAAACGTGGTAGTAGAATAAAATACTAGTGCAATTACCAATGTATTCACTAGTTTTTTGATGTTGGTTTTCATTTAGAGCGTATATAAATGTTAATATTAAATGATTTATTTCTTAGTTGATTTTGTTAAGTTCTTGATTACTTTGTCTTGCGAATCGATACGATCAATGTTATCTTTTTTCATTTTCGTTTTGGGCTGGTTTCAAGTTTTCTTAATCTTTCTTCAATTTTCAAAATCAATTTACCTTGGATATCTAACTGATTTTCCTTTTCAATCAAATGCATAGTCAGTTCTTCTATTTTCTTTAATAATAATTTATTCATCTCTCCCAGCTGAATACCTTCTTTTTCTACTTCAGCCGCACCTGGTATTTCTGGCAGATGTTTATTTGTTTTAATATAACTTTCCAATCCTTTCAACGTTCCAACATTGTAACCCGCTTCAAAAACATAATCGGGCCAGTTGGTGGCTTCTACCTTAATTTCTTTTGCACGGATGTTGCCGTTAACCGAGAGTGTTTCTTGCGGATTAGCCGTTCCTATTCCTACCCTTGCGGCATTCAGTATAAGGGGTTGATTACCTCCCCCCGTTTTTAAGATGATAGGATAATCGTTGTTCATAAAACTCATGGGATTAAACTCTTTGTCTATACAGAAAGCCCTTGCATCTCCTGTTCCGATTCTGCTTGGATAAAAATGTGATTTCCCATATACAGTAAGTGGTACTTCGGGATTGAGTGTTCCGATCCCCAGATTACCTTCAGAAGAAAAGAACAGTTTATCGAAAGCACGGAAACTTCCATCGTTGGCGATGTTAAATCCGTTGCCAATGCGTGTGCCTCCGGTAAAATCGCCGCCATAGTTTAGACTAAAAACATTACTGGCATCATGCACCAAGGCCCTGCCGCCAGTACCCCGCGCTGGAAAGCGAAAAATCACATCTGCTGCGCCATTAAAATAAAATTCTGGTGTTTGGGCATAGCTCAACAAAGAGAATACCTGTAGGGATAAAAGCAGGAACAAAAATTTTAAGTATTTCATTTTTTTATTGTCGTATTTTTATATTTATTTATTTTAAAGATTGGTATAATCGAAAACTACAGAATATAAATTCATTATATATTTGATTGATATTATTTGTGTTTAAACTAGCATATATCACCAAAAAAGAAAAATCTTTTTGACGAACGTGCGATATCGAGTGATATTATGGGCTTTTGGCGTGATGACTTTATTTTGGAATTTTATTAACTCACATATCAAAGCCTTTTTTTTAGAAAAATATCCAAGCTCATGCATAAATATTAAGGTGAAATTGAAAAAATAAGGTTTTAAAATTTTGTTGAAACGAAATGAATCAGACTCAAGTTAACTCGGCTGATTAAAAAACAAAGCCCAGCGTTTCTGCTGGGCTTTGTTATGTATTATACTTGTCTAGTCCTGAAATAGCGAGATGTTAAGACCAGTAGAGGGATATTAACTATAAACCGCTACTAAGGTACACTTTAGCTCCTGGCTCAATCTCAATTCTGTAAAATCTACTCCAACTTCTTCATCTGCCATGACTTCCTTTAGGCCTCTACCATGCGCGGGTCTAGGTACTGATTAATAAACTTATAAATGCAGTAGGAACAATAACAGCAAAGCTTCAGCATACCTGCCTAGCTTATACTACAACTCTACTTATTCCTCAATGGTCTCTGAGAAATAAGTATATTATTTAATAATGTACAGATAAACATTTAAAGCTATAATAATCCCTATGCGAATGTAATGGGAACTCCTATAGAATCCAATATTTTTCAACTTACTTAAGTAAATATAGTAAACAACTAATATTATAAACTGCATGATATAAAAGAACGTTTTATAGAAATCACCAGTAATAATAATAGCTATACTAACTAAGCAAACCGAATAGACAATACCTGCAATAATTGAGAATAAAAAATTTGTCTTCCTTTCATTGCGGAACATGAACCACCCAAAGAAAAAATAATAAAATGCTAATAATATTAGAGTGGTAAGCGCTGGAACTATAGAGTTATATGGACTAACAACCGTTACTACCGTTGCTAGTCCAAAAAATAACTCCTCTGTGCTAAAATATTTAATTATATCTTTAAAAACACTCTTGAATCCCAAATCTTTATTCATTAGTTAGTAATTTATCTTTAATTCAACACCAACAAAAAGCTTAATAGAAAATTTAATTTCATTTTCCTGAGTTTTTTTTGTTGCTCCATAATGCGTTTCATAAACTTCTTGTGAAGCATAGCTTCGACTTAATGAAGTACTAATCTTTGTCTCGCTAACTGACTTAAGAAAAGACTCTTTAAATACCCCTCCAACTTTAACTACAGTGGTATTATTCGTAGAATACATACCATCTTCCGGATGTAGATTAAATTTACCTCCAGCTTCAATGCTTGAGCCTAAAATGTTAAGTCCAACTTTACTTTCAGTTTTTATTCCATCCACTTTCTTAGGAAATGATGCAGAACTAGTATAGTGGCCTTTATTCAATTTGTGTTTCGTTTCTGCAAGAGTAAAAACTAAAGGTGACACGTCAACAGAGGCAACACTAGCTATTGTAGCCCCAGCTTGAACACCAAAGCTTACTTTACTTGATACTTGAATTTTTGGTAGTTTTTTGACCATATTAGTAAATTGCTTCTTTATGTTCGTCCAACTTGGCCAAGGCCACATTCCATCAGGGTCAGTAAATTTTATTGGATTATCGAAAGTATAATTATATACTGACCATCTTCGACCTTGCTCAGCTTTGGGATCAACCGAAATCCACCTACCAATAACCGGGTCATAGAACCTAGCGCCATAATCGTAAAGCCCCATATCTTCCTGAAACTCCTTTTTATTGTAAAGATAATTATTTTTCGGAGATACGACTGATCCTCCTGGAGTCTCCATTCCAAATGGAAAATAATTATTAATCTGCACGGATATGGCGTTTCCAGAACCAGTAGTGAAGCCAACTCTGCTGTTACCAAGATGATCACCTATTGTGTATTCATAACTATAAGCAGATAACCCGTTAGGGATTGCTCTTCCTTCTTCTGTCTGTACAAAATTGATATCTGTTCCTTCGTAATGGATCCCGTTAATATATTCTCTCGCAGAACCATTTATTAATGTGCGCAGCTTTTCTCCACTGGCCGAATAAAAATACGTTATATTTTTTGCTGCAATGCTTTGCGGTAAATTTAAAAGGTTGTATGTAATGGCTATTCCTTTGCTATTATCGGTTAGCATATTCCCATTCCCATCATAATTATACCCGAAAGTTCCTGGCTTCTGTCCTTGAGTGTCGTTAGTAGAATCATCAATGGTCTGCAATTGATCGGTTATTCCTGTACCATTAACATAGTTGTAACTAAGATTATCTATACTTGTACCTATAGCTACACGATCCAGGTGTGTAATATTACCAACTTTGTCATAGGTTATAATTTCACTATTGTTCTCCGTTGAAACGCCCTGTGTTAATCTATTCAGAAAATCATACTGGTAAGTATAACTTTTGTTGAGGCTCCCGGGTGTACCCCAAAGTTGGTTAGCGATATTTCCATTAAACTGTTTATACGTACCATTGTTGTACTTTAACTCCATGGCAAATAACGGTGCTGATGCCGACTGCATCCATCCTCTTTCATTATAAGTATAATCAATAGACTGTGCAAAATTTAAACTATCAGTAGAATGGAGATTGCGTTTCTTGAGCTGACCTAATTCATTATAATCCATTTTTGAAATAAGCACCTCTATATCGCTTGCCTGCCCACCGTTTGTCATTTTTTGCCAGGTTTTAATCTTACGACCTGTATGATCATAAATGTAGCGATTTTTGATGCTCAACCTCATTTGTTGGTTTCCTGCATTATTAATGTAATGTTCTCTTAAACTATTTGTTGTCTGCCCAGAAAAATTATAAGTACTTGTAACCCTATCATAATTATTCTCATTAATCTCTCCAGATTTATAATGTTCTTCAAAGCCGGTAATTATCTGACCGTTGTTATCATAAAAATTTGCATTCCACAGATAATGGTTTGTATTATTCAACACAGCTGTTTTTGTCGCCGTTGGAAGGCCCCTGGTTATCCTACTTGCATTTGAAGGTGCTACAAAAGTATAAGGCATTCCAGGAATATTATCATAACCATCATAATAATTGATAGTCAGGGCAGTGGTATTATTCATCGGAAAACACGTGTTGCTATAACCATTACCAGAAGTGGTCCGGATTTCCCAGGCAGTAGATTGATTATCAACCATATTCTGCAGACTGATTCTTTGGTTGGTGCCAATATCGCCTGCAACTTGAAAAGTACCTGTAACGATTGTCCTATTCTGGATATCATATTTAAAAAAGGAAGCCTGTTGAAATGGTCCTTTGATCCGCTGAACAGAATCCTGGCTGGCAACCAATTGATCGGTCTTGTTGTATATCATATATTCCCATCCCTTCCCTGGAACCTTTTTTTCAACTAGCCTGCCCTTTGCATCATATTTATATTGATAACAAAGGTTATTCAGTTTGGAAAGGCTAATAGCTGCCCCATCATTTGCATTTGGTGGAAGCACAAAACATAAATTGTCCCAATCATCATAAACATAATAGGTAGATAACTCTGTGTCGTCTGTCTGCCAGTGCCTTTTGAGCACAATATGTCCATCGCGGTCCTGATATTCTTCAACGGTTCCGGCTTTGCCTTTGTCTGCCGTCCAGTTCTCATCCTTTGTAATGGTTAAGCGTAGCTTGTTTGCACGATACCAGCCCAAATCTACCAAATTCCTAACATGTGTGTTTGATGGCGAGCTGGCGAAATAATTTTTCACCTTGTATATACCAGAAACATTTGTATTGCTCTTATACTCTGTTAAAACAGTTCTGCCCTGATTATCATCTCTTGTGGCTGCAGGCTGCCAAACTGCACCTGGAGCACCCTGTTCCAATACCCTGTTTAGCGGCGACGATTCGAAAACGGTTGTTGAAAAAGGCGCAACATTACTCTTATAATCCTGCCCGCTTAAGCCATAAAATTGTCCCTGTGCATAAAGATCAACAGGACTATAAGATCCTGGTGCACTAACGGATGTTGTATAAGGCAGGAACTTTCTAACCTCACGCCCAACAAAATCATACTCAAAAGGTTGGATAACATCTCTATTCCCTAAAGGGTTAGCTCTTATGGATACGGTTTGAGAAGGTCTACCTAGCCCATCAAAATATTGAACAGTCTGCGTTACATCACAATTTGTTAAACTTGCAGCAGACGCATCGTTAGCATTCATTACACCTGGGATTCTGAATACTTTTGCACTTACATAATTTTGATTACCACTTAAAACGGCTCCCAGAGGTGTACAGGTAAAGGAACTCTGTCCTATAAATATCCGAAGGTTACTGCCTGAGGGCGCAAAGAAACCATCGGTAAGCGTAATGCTTTGAGGGTCGCTAATTTCAGCCTGCCCACTGTAGGTATTTAAAGACAACTGGGCCTTTGCACAAAAAAAGGCAATAAATAAAATTACGGATAAAATCAGTTTCTTTTTCATGGCCTATAAACTCTTAAAGTGATAATCAAATGCCTTTACAATATTCCCATCCTGATCCTTAATATGTTTAAGACGCATAAATGCATCATATTCATAGTAGGTTGTCATTCCCTTAGCATCATTCGAACTGGTTATACCAATTGTAGGGTCGTAAGTATAGGTAACCATTTCTGCATTACTAGGATATTGTCTGAGTTCATCGATAAATCCGTTACCTGAAATAACAATTTTATCTACCCCGGTTAGTTTTCTTTCAACGAATTTCCACCCATCTTTTCTCCTTTTAATATCTTCTGTACTAACGGTCCCCGCCGAAACGTAACTTTGCGAAGTGGCACTATAGATGTAAGTGCTAATATTTAAGATACTTCCATCATCCCTTGTCCAGTAGGAAAGTATCTGAGGTTTATCCCTATTGATATAGTCACGCGAAATATCTCCATAGGTGAGGTTATATGCCTTTTTCCCCATTGGGGTATCCGTATTTTGGATTCCAGAAAGGTTAAAATTGAGATATCCATATGGATAGGAACCACCATCTATACTCTCAAAACTGGTATAGGCGATCTCACTAAGGTATTCTCCCTTAACCTTAGCTATTGGCAATTGCAAATTGTAACCATAAACTACACTGAACTGCCTCCCTGCTTTATCCTGATAATTTTGGATCTTACCATTGTCTCCCTCTCCAATCATTTCTTTTTCAAAGAGTGTATTGTAATTATCAAGATATTCGCTAAGTGTTAACATTTTCCCAGAGGTATTGAGCTTACTTGGGAAAGCAATCATCACCTCGCCATGAACAAAGTCTGGCCCAAGTCTCACTACAGAATTATCCTGCGATCCACTAAGAATATATTCTATGTTGTTTCTTTTAATTCCACTTAATTGATGGATTGGAATACTTAATATACCGTTTAACCGCAAATAATGTGAGTTAAACATGGCAGTGGTTGAACCTGCATCCATAAAGTCACCTGGATAATAAGTTCTATTAATTACTGAATCACCCCTACTGTCAAGTCCTGCTGTCCTTGTTAACAGCATGTGTTTTGGGTTTTCATAGTAATAATTGGTGATCACCGTATCTATAGGAGCCGCATTAGTTTCATAAGTGATGACTTGATTTTGTTTAAGTCTAATGCAGGTTGAAAATGTAGACATCTCAACCGGGCCACCACCATATTTACCGGGAAAATAACTTTCCGGAGTCTCGTCAACAAAGTGGGTCCAATATAGCGGATCTGCCACTACAGGAACGGTTTCACCTGAGCAGGATTGACTTGGAGAAGTTCCTGGCCCCAGTTGCTCTACAAAACACACGGTATAATCTGTTCCGGTGTACTGGCTATATAATGTTCCGATTACACTACCGAAATAAGAATAAGATTTTTGTGGAACAGATGGCGTAGGAGCTTTGAATGGAGAATAATAAGTGTTAATATTTTCCTCCACCTTATCATAGGACCCCCCAGAAAGGATCTTATATTTCGTACACCTCAGTAGCTTTTCATGAATCCTTTCCGGATTTACGCCATAGCTATTATAGAAATATCCAGGCATGCTACTCGTATCCCAAAAATCAAAACTCGGAAGCACATATTCATAAGTAGTCTTGCTGTGGTTCTTGTAATAGGCTGTGCTATCCTTTACCACGTACTCGGTTACATAGCCATAACCTGCATAACTTCCGCCTCCATAATCCATATCATTTAATGGATGAGAAAACATGACCATGTTATCGAAACTATTGTTGCTTTGTCCATAAATTGCCCGCGACATTAAAAAAGTACCCGGGTATGCAACTTTGCCGTACCCACTCTCTCCATCTGCAGGTGAGCGCCCATAGGTATATTCTTTTTTAGTGTAATTTTCTTCGCCATTTTTAAACATCACAGACTTTATCCGGATTCCTCCACCGTCCTTGCTCTGTACAATACTGGATCCTCCATCGCGTTTCGTATGCTGGAACCGGTGTGGTTCATATTCGTAAATTACAGTGCCGCCGGTAGGTGTTGTAATTTTGTTAAGTGTACCTTTAATTGCTTCAGCAAATACAAAATCTCGATTGGCAAAAGGTATTCTTGAAATGCCCAACGCACCGGCATTTCCCAAGGTGATAAATCTAGATTCTTGCGAGGTCCTGGGCAGTTGAACCGCTGATACATCCGTATTTCCAATATCGTAGACGGGGTAGTGCACCTTACTATTAAGTACCAAACTTGCCGCAGGACTTTCCATAAGCGTCTGGTTACTAACCTGGGCATTATAAAACCCCCATCGATCCTGCGCATACGTAAGGGCATTCCAAGCAACTGGAAGTGAACCGTTATAGCTAAAACCCCATTTATTTATCAGCACATCATTTGCATCGGTCACCAACAACTGACGGAGATAATGGCTCCCATTTTGAATATCGTAAACAAAACTGAACTTTTTAAGCGGAGCGTATCCACTCTCGGTTTTCTGTTCGATGATAATTGTATTTAAGACATCCTGACCATTTAAATCAGCTCCGTAAACGAATGATACGCGACCAAAATTATAGACAATGTTTGAAAGCCTAGTATGATTAATGATTTCGGTACGGTTTTGCGAATAACTCGGTTCTTTAATCAGAAAGGAATTACTGGCACTAAACCATGTACCGCCAGATTCGTGTACATCTCTAGCCATAGGCATAGTAACCATAGTTGTGGTTATGCTTTTATTCCTTAACCTAATATCGTCAGCTTGTGATGTATTTTCAACTATACTTTCATAATTAAAATTTATGGTTTGGTCTGTCCACTTGGAGGTGATAACAGATAGATTTCTATTCTCATAATTGGGAGAAGGCTTCCAAGTTTCACTATAAACAGTGCCTCCTTGCGAGTTTTTTTCGTGAAATGATCTCTTGTAACTAGCCATTATATCACCTTGACCATATGTATAGGTGATACCTTCCCCTGAGGTAATAGAGTTCTGATTATTGATCGTGATGGTTGGATCATAAGGATAAGTAAGCTTGTTTCCTCCGGTGACCATAAATTTACCACTACTTATTGGGGTACTATAAGCATAAGCATCCCATGCCCCGTCTTTTTTGTTATTCAGCGCATTTACTGCAAATTCGCGATGTGTAGAATTATTAGTCACATCAAAACTTCCAGTACTAAAAAGTGATGTCATTGGGTTGGGATTATCCCATTGTCCTAGTCCCTTCGAATCAGAATCGGGTAATCCATTTACAATAGTCGTTATTTTCCCTCCCGCATTCAGTTCCCATCCCATCCCAACACTACTCGCCGCCTGGCCAACCTTAATACCAAGGGCATTATAGCTTAATGAGATCGGAACTATAATATCGTCAACTTTAATTGTATATAAGGGTATTCCAACCCTAAGGGTGCCATTTTGGAAATCAATATTATCCAAGCTGGCATCATTCAATAAGTTTCCGGGTTGGGGGACAACTCCGATACTACCGGTAGCCCTTTTGTTAAAAGCGACCTGTGCAAAAACCACGGTTGAAATAGTCATGCCCAATAGCAATACAAGTGGAGCGAGCAGAAAATTTTTTCTCATATTAAATTTAGATGATTAAATTAAAAACTGCTGACAACAACTATTATTTTGTTAGTATCGAACAGATAGAAATGAAGGTATTCCTAAAAAATAAAATATCATAATCTTTTTGACGAACGTGCAATATCGAGTGACGAACGTGCGTTTTGGAGTGATGACTTTTATGGCATTAGTTAAAACTGCCTATAATTGACCTGAAAATTTACATCAGAAAAGCTAATATTCCTTCCCTACAACCTGCAGTTCGAGTGTAAGTTTATCCGATTTTTCTTCGCTGCCATTTTCCTTCTTTTTCATCAGTTTGGCACCAGAGATCCGGCCTATTCCCTGGCTTTTTTCCAAGGTATCCAGCAATTTAACCATATTGAAATAATTGCCTTTGAAAATGAATTTCTGCGCCACAATACCACGGGCAAGTTCGCTGGTATCCTTTTCTACATTCCCTAAATTAGGGCTGAAGTTGATGTCTACATTTTTAGCGATGGCCATGGCCGAGATCGATTGCCATAAACGGTTTTCTCTATCTTCGCGGCGTACCTTATAACCTTTAAGTACTGCCTGATAAAAGGCATGTTTTTTTTCAAGCTGTGGAAAAGCGGCATCAGGCTCCTGCCCGATATGTTCCGTCTGTTTTAATTGCCTGTTGAGTGCAACTGCCGAGATCGCCTTGTCGAAAGAAAATACATAGGCAAGGTAAACCACCATGGCCATTAGCAAAACCATGATCACCTTTTTGTTCTTCGGGCTTAGTTTTTCCAGCATATCAATATTGGATGATTAGGTTAAAAACAAAACTTTCAGATTCGGAATCCTGTTGGTAGCGCAGCAGCTTGACTTCTTTGGCCCATTTTTTTTCTTTGAGCAGAAAGATCCAGTTGTTCACAGCCGATAAATTAGAGGTTTCGCCAGTAATTTTGATTGAAGCAAGTACATCCTTATTTTCTGCTGGTTCTTTTAAACGGTCGAATTGTATTTCGTTTAATGTAAGTGCCCGCGGTTTGCTTCTGCCAATTTCGTTGAGCAGAAAGGCATGACTATAACCTCCGTTCCAGCCCAACTTTTCTAATAATATTTTTTGATTGGCAATTTCCTTTTTCAACAGGTCGCTTTGATCTGCCGTAGCTGTAATTGCCCCTACCTGCTGGTTCAGTTTTGCATTTTCTGCATTGTAGTTCGTAAGTGCAAAAAAACTGATCACTAACAATCCTAATAAAGCAAATACAAAAATACCAGCTGTTTTTTTGAGTTTCGAAAATTCAAGAAAATCTTTAAAACGGTGATCAACCTGCTCGTTTTCAACTTTAACCACAGAAAGTTTTTCGTACAAAAAAAGCTGAAAAGCCAAAGCATAAGGCACCAAAAGCGCTGATGCAAGCTTGGTATCGCCCAGTTTCAGGTTTCCGGTGTTTTGTTCCCCTTCGAGATAACGATAGCCTATTAGGCCGCCCTCCGGAGAGACTTCAAATTTATGGCCGTTAGCCGAAAAGCCTTCGCCCGTTCCACTAAGCAATTCCCATATCGAAATTACGGGCAATCCACCAAGACTCAGTGCATAAACATTCAGCCCGGATGATTTAAGCTTCCCTAAAATATCATCTGCCAGTGTTTGCCTGATAATACTTACCCAGACCAAATCTTCAGCTAAAGCCTCCTGTACATAAAAATCTTTTTTTTCAACGGAGGAAAAAGCTGTTCTAAACAAGTCCTTTTTTTCAGCACCTTTAAGTTGCTTATGGATAATCCCCTTACCGCTTATGGAAAGCACTACCGGATGTTTACGTGGCAAACGCTCCAATACTTTAACAAGTGTTCCCTCTATGGTGTGGTGTTCCGATGCAGCTATATGATCTCCTTTGCGGGTAATCACAGCATAAATACAGCGGTACGTCTCATTCTGTAAAAGCGTGAGTTCTATTCCCAGTATATGTTCAAAAGGCTCGAACATGGTTAATACAAAATTGTGGGTTTAATAAATACCAGCGTTACCACTTTGTTATTTGATTTTTCACGACTGCTAAAAAGCCATTTCAATACAGGAATTCTCGATAGTATGGGTATGCCCGAGCCGCTTTCATTGCTTTCGGTACGTTCTAGCCCACCCAGAACGATCATATCTTCATTTTTCGCCCTGATAATAGAGCTAAATTTACTGGTTGATTTTGGTGGTGGTGCATTTAAAGGCGGACTACCAATAAAATCGGATATGTTCACCTTAATGTTCAAAGTCACCTGATCATCGCCTGAAACGACCGGCCTGATATCAATTTCCAGATTGGCATTCACTTCTGTAAACTGCTCAGTTACAACAGTCTGTGCATTAAGCGAAGGAATCACATTTTGTGTTTTCTGGCTGTAATATCTTGAACTTCCGATACTTAAATTGGCCGAATGGCCGTTAAGGGTTGAAAGTTTCGGAACCGAACGGATATCTACATTGTTATTGTTTTCTAATGCACTGAGCTTGACGTAAAAGTTCGGTGTTACCCTACCAAGGTTTACAGCCCCATTCCTACCAAGTTTGGAAAGAAAATTGTTGATGGAATTTGCGCCAAAGGTATAATCGATACCTGGTAATATCGTACCTCCCGTCCGAACGCTATCTGAAACCCCGGCAGAAATACCTGTTTTAACAGATTTACCTTTTCTAACATCCACCAAAGTTACCTCGATCAGCACCATGGGCACTACCCGATCAATCTGTTTAATATAATTCTCGATTTCATTTACCTGAGGGGAAGATCCTGAAAGCAATAAGGTATTCTGTTCGCGGAATTCTTTAATCTCTACACCTCTCTTCCACTCATTTGGGATCATCATCTGGATGGTATCCAACGAGCGGTGCTGCAACTGAACGATTCTGTTCGCCCGCAGGCCTTCCAGTTTACGGTCACCGATCAGGTAAACGCCACCATCCTTTTTATAGGTATATTCGGTACCTTGAAGTAAAGCGGTGAGAAAAGTATCATAACCGATACCGCTCAGTCTGGTACTCACCGTACCTTTAATGTCTGAATATATAAAGTAATTGGCACCAACCTCACTTGAGGCTGATTTAATCAAGTCTAATATGGGTGTATTAAGTGCATCAACACTTACAGTACGGTTGCCTTGTGCATCTTTTTTACCACTCAGGCTAAAATTCGAAGGTCCCTGTGCGGCGGCCTTATTGCCCCGTTTTATTGCTGTGGCATTATCTCCATTAACGTAAAGTTCTTCTCCTTCTCCCAAAGATTGAAAAATGAATACCCCATCATTGGTTTTGTTCATTTTAAGCTCATTGGCATAAGCCAGTTTTTCTAACGCCACCTCAAAAGGTGCAGCGGCGATAAAACCACTTACTTTTTTACCCATCAGTGCTACCGGAACCACCACATTCTTTTGCGAAAGCTGACTGATTTTTTTGGCTACCTGGCTTAATGTATCGTTATTGAGTTCAAAACCAAGGTATTCATTTGATGAATTGTAGTTTACACGAAAATCTTTCGGCACTACAGCAGGCTTTGGAACCTGCACTTTTGTAACCGACATGATCGATCCGATGAGATTGATATCCAGATCATATTCTTTTGCCATGAACAATATCACGTTCATTGCCGTTTCGTTACGAAAATTGGTATAAACCTTAAAATTGAGCTGAGGGTCGATATTGATATTCAAATTGTTCGATTGTGCCAGGGCCCTTAAAAACTCTTGTGCAGAAGCACCCGACATGGACAGTTGTACGGGCTGATTTAGTCCCGGCACCGTTACCGAAAGGTTCCTCAAGCGTTCTTCAATTGCCTTTAGGCGGTCTGGTGTAGTGGTAACCTGTGCCGATACCGTCAAACCCGACAGGCTTAAGAGCAAAAGGGTCATACCGATCAGCACATTTAATACGTTTTTATTCTTCATTTAGATAGCGAGTAATAATGGGTAAATTTCTTCCATGGAGGTGAGTCCATCGGCAAACAAGGCAAAAGCATTTTTGGAAAGGGTACTGATTTCTTTTTCTTCAAGTATCGTTTCAATAGCCATATTTCCTTTTCTGATTTCCTGAGAGAGGTCTGCATCAATCGGGATCACTTCGTATACGGCTTTTCTTCCACTATAACCTGTGTAATAACAGTGTGAACAGCCTGCAGCAATAAAATGTGTGGCAACTTTTTCTGGCGGTCTAAACTGCCTTGGATAAAGCCCTTCGGTAACGGTTTCTTCTTTTTTGCATTTAGGGCAGAGCAACCTCACCAGCCTTTGGGCAACTGTGGTATTGAGCGTATTGGCCACCAAAAAACCCGGTATGCCCATATCCATCAAACGGGATACGGTTCCCCATGCCGAATTGGTGTGAATGGTTGATAGTACCAGGTGACCAGTAAGTGCAGCTCTTATAGCCATATTTGCTGTTTCTGGATCACGGATCTCTCCTACCATGATCACATCCGGATCCTGCCTTAAAAAGGTACGCAAAGTGGCCGCAAAACCGAGTCCGATATTTTCTCTCAATTGTACCTGGTTTACCCCCTCAAGCGTATATTCTATCGGGTCTTCTATGGTGAGAATATTTCTTGTACTTTTATTTAAAAGTTTTAGCGTAGCGTAAAGTGTTGTTGTTTTTCCCGATCCCGTAGGCCCACTGATCAGAATAATACCATTTGGACGCTGAACGCCTTCCATGTAATTACGCATATCCTGTTCTGATAGGCCTAAGGTACTGAGATCAATGTCAGTGCTGCTATTGTTCAATAGCCTGAGTACGATTTTTTCGCCGTAAAGGGTAGGCAAAACTGATACCCTGATATCGAAAGAAGTGAAACGCGCAGAGCTGAACTGGATCCTACCATCCTGAGGCAAACGTTTTTCGGCAATATCAAGATTGGCCATGATCTTGATTTTGTTGATCAGGGCCGGATAGTCTTTTTTTTCTATCTGGTACCGTTCAATCATCATCCCATCTATCCTTACTCTTACCCTCGAACGTTTTTCGAAAGTTTCGATGTGGATATCACTGCTTTTCAATCGCCTGGCTTCTTCAATTAAAACATTTAAAAAGTCATCACCCGCAGAGATTACCGAAACTTCTTTTTCAGCACTTCCTTTTGATACATCGCCCAGATAATGTTTGGAAAGTAACCTGCTAATCTCCTGCTGGTCTAGAGGCAATAATGATATCCCACAGCCCAGCATCACCTGCAGCTCGTCGGTAAGCTGACTGCTATCGCCAATGCCATCCCAACACAGTACCAGATCGCCATTTGACCCGCGTTCTTTTGGAAACACCCGGTATTCCATGGCAAACTCTTTAGATATGAGCCCGAGGATTTCTGGTCTAACTTCCATAACTGAGCAGATTTATTAGGCTCTCGTCTGAAAGCAGGTTTACAACTGGCATGTACAAACTCACAGCCATGAGTATCATTAACAGCAAGGCCTGATAACCAGCCAAAGGAATTTTTTTCCCGTGTGACTTCGTATGGTGACCAAAAATTGCCGTAAAAAGCACCACCATCATCAAACTTAAAAGATAAAAAAGCACATAGTTCAAAAAGGAAAAACCAAAAGATATCGCCAATAAAAACAATAAGTCGCCAAGGCCAAAAAAACCATCGAATATATTGGTCAGTTTTTTTTGCCTGATCGAAATGTAGGCCGTTAAGGCTAAAAATTGCAGTCCTAAAAAAAGACAACTTTTAACTACCTGCGCAATCATTTCGGAAAGACCAAGTACCTGTATGGTACTGATTGCCAAAAGCAGCAAAAGTATAGGAAACATCCACCAATAAATCCCTCTGTATTTTAAATCCTGATAAACCATGCCCGCTAACACTATAAATATCCCCCCTTGCAAAAAAAACATTAGTCTGCAACTATTTCTTTTAAGTTTTTATCCTGATCGATCTGCCACACATTGTAGGTTCCATCGCCGTCAAAATCGGCTACAGCTGTAGCTTTAGCTGTAAAGGTATTGTTGGATGCCCCTGTAATTTCAATTTTATAGTTCGCTTTCCCATCCTTGGCATCAGAAGTTAATTTTTCCTGGATAAATCCGATCTCGAGCAGATCGGTCGAATATTTCGAATGTTCGTAAAAATAACTCTGTTCCAGCTTAGCCACATGCTCCAGCTGCATTTTTGCTTCGGTTGTTTTTGCCTTGGTAATTAGCGGCATCAGGTTAGGAAGCGCCAATAAGATTAATATTCCGATAATGGCCAGCACGATAAGTATCTCGGTAAGGGTATAAGCATTAAGCTTTTTTGATGTATTTATTTTCATTGTACACGTTAATTTCTTTAGCACATTTTAGTTTAAATGAGACGAGCCTGTAAAATGCAAAGAAATTAATAAATTTCCCAATATTTTTGACGAACGATGCTTTTCGAGTGATATTATTGGGTTTTGGAGTGACGAACGTAAATCGATATTTCCAACCGAATATAAAATAAGCTTTATTTCAGAATAAATTAAACTCCCACAACCGGCTAAAAAGAAGGACATAAGAAAAGATAATTGGTCAAAACTTATCTTTTCTTCTTTATCAATTTCTGAAGTTGCTGTTTTACTTCATTTAATTCCTGCTGTTGTTTTTGCAGTTGCTTGTCTTTTTCAATGAGGATCAGGGTAAGTTCCTCCAGCTTTTTTAAAAACAAGGTTTGGGTTTTCCCTAAATCTAAACCACTATTTTGAATCTCTAAAGCAGAAGGTACTTCTGGAAGATGTTTATTTGCTTTGATAAACTTTTCAAGTGCTGGAAGAGAAGTTAATTCGTAATTTTCATCAAAAACATAATCGGGCCAATTAGCTGTTTCTACTTTGACCTCGTGTGCACGGATTTTACCATTTACGGAAAGCTTTTCTTTTGGTGTTGAGGTGCCAATCCCTATATTACCTTCAGGATTTACGGACAAAGCTGAAATATCTGCCCCATTTTGCTGAACAACGTTTAATTTAATTTCCGAATCCAATAACCTGATGTATGAACCGCCTTTAGTATCTAAAATGCGTGTGATACCTACGGTATTGATTACATTATTGCCAATTCCAACACCTGTCCAGGTCCAACCCGGCTCACTGGCCCATAAGGTTAGATCTGCACGTTGCGCAGGGGCAGGATGATTATAACGCATATTAAACTGCGTTGTTCCATGATCTCCAAGTATTTGCAACCGGTATTGCGGGGTAGTTGTACTGATACCTGCATTTCCATTTTCCGGAAAAATATTTTGCGCCGTAACATATTTGGTAGCCGTTGTTAAGATCAGCAAAAAAAGAAGCTTTAATTTTAGTGGGTTTGTATTCATAAATGAGGGTTAATAATAGATTTCCCAATATAATTACTTTTAATTATAAAAGCAGTAAAATTAAAATTATTGCTGTAATGTAATGTAAAACAACAAACCCAAGCAGAAATGCTGAGGTTGTAATATGTTTATCTTAGTTAAACCGATTTGAATTACTTAAACAGAATGTTTGTTTGTAGCCAGTTACTGCCGATTACACTGCCTACTTTGCCCGAGAATGCACCATTTGCGCCTTTTGAATACGTTGCAATAATTTTTGTCTTTTATTGAAAAAATGTTTGTTCAAAAAGGGATTGCTATTTATACCGGTATGTTTAAATCCATGCTCAAACATAGTGGCTTTGCAGCATTGGCGCCTCATTTTGAACTAAAATGAGCTAAATTGAACCAATTAACACGAATAATGAGCTAAAATGAACCATTATAGTTGGCCTGCGCTGCAACAACCGGGCTGCTTGTGGCAGCCTGCTTAAGGGCAGTATAACCATAACCTGTGCAGCCGATCGGCCAAAACAGGCATTGGCTTTACCTTTTAGGTAACCAAAGGGTAAAGCCAGGGTAACCGTAGGGTAACCCTGGGGTTAACCTGGTAGCAAGAAAGGGTAAACAACAGGTACAGCAGGGGTAATCAAATACAGCCTTTTCGCTGGCTCTCCAGGTAGGCAGCCAGTAAATCATTCAGGTAAAAACGATCGCCACCAGGTAGTTTCGCAAGCTTTAACGTGCCATCTTTTACCTTAAGTTTGTAGGTGAGACACTAAGACTATAAGTCCCAGCATTTCTGCCAAGCTTTGTTATACCAACTTTGCGTAAGCCAGCGGGGTGAGAAAATTTTCACCATTCTATTTGCCATCCTTCTGGCTTATCTTCAATATCTAATATATCAAGTCCATCTATTAGAGAAAAAAGAGGCTCATCTGGAAAGTTATTTATTCTTAATAAAACAATTTGATCGTTTTTTTTTAGGTAAAAAAATTTTTCGTTTAATGGATGCTTTTTCCATATCACATTAGAATATAGCAATTTCTTAATATTCATATTAGTTCTATTTAATACCGTATTTTGCATTTACACTAGGATTGGGCTTAGATGATCCTTGTATAATTTCTGCCATAAATTTTCATCTGTGTAGCCCTGCCCCGTATATTTTTTAACATAAAATTCGAGAGGCCTAATTGGATCTGTCACTTCCAACGCTGCTGCTGCTTCCCTATCTGCCATCGTATATCTTGCTTGATACTTTAACGAATTCCTTTGTATGTTTGTAAGCATTGCGCAGGCTTGCACTAGCGAACCGATTAGACACACGCTATGCCAGCGGAGTATCAGACTGCTTTTTAAATACCTGTTATCAGATCTTACCAAATTACGAATTTGATAACCCTTACCCAACTTTTTAAGGGTTATCAAATTCGTTAGTAATATCGATTAATATGTAATAGTTGAATTGCCAGTAGTCACTCTTATAGCATTCTAATATCATCAATACTATACTGTTTTTGCTCTGAATTATTGATTGTGCACTTTAGAGTTAGGTCAGATTTCATCCCATCGAACCATAAATCAAAATCTACTCTTACCTCATTTGGATCATTCGTTGAATAAACATTAATTTCATCGAACGAACTTGATGGCGGCATAGTCATTTTGCCGTAGCCACTCAAGGCCTCCCTCATTTCTTGTATATTTATTCTTTGATCAAGATCATTCAACCATAAAAGGTCAAATTCTTCTGCGACCAACAACGTAACAATATTTTTTACCTTTTCTTTAATGAAGCTATGTGTCATATTATTTTCTAGTATATGGAAATCGAGTAGTTGTAGTAGGGGTTACATTTATGCTATTGGAATAGGAGTTCGACATTCTTACTGCTTCTTTAGCATGTTCTGGAGATAGTCCTGCTGCACGTAATGCGCGATAAGCAATGTTCATCTCCGATTTGTACGTTCCCCCATCTCCTAATGCACGTCGCTCCCTTTGGGCAACCGTTGCCAGATTATGTGGAGTTCCGGCTTTTGTAGACGGTCCTTCCAAGTGAATTGACGGCGCATCAAGTGAATTATAATTAGGCAGATCCCTTACAGCTGCATCTTGTATCACGTGGTGGGCATCTTTTACTGTTCCTCGTAATGTTCCATACGATCCAAAAAGTTTTTCACCTAAATATACTGTGCCTTTTTTTAAAGCGGTACCAGCGACGAAAGGCACAACTGCTCCCAAAACTGAACTGACCTGATCCACAATGGTAGCATGTGTATTATCAATATTTATTGCATCTGAACCCCTCGTTATTGTTGTTCCTATTACCGTGGCATCATTAAGATCCGTAAAACTCAATAGCTTCTGTGGCAATTCCCTAAATCCTTTTGCGATGTCAAAACCTATGACCTATTTCTTTGGACATCGACATTCCACAGCTACCATCGCATGGGTGGTCAGGACAGTTACCATCAGGGTCAATCAAATTTGACGGATTGTTCCAAGCATATGCATATGGTGATTTATCTATCTGTTTTCCATCGTCACTTAAAGCATCTACCACGTTCCATCTGCCGATAACCGGATCATAGAACCTTGCGCCGTAATCATACTGTCCTAGCTCTTCCTGCAACTCCTTGCCATTGTAAAGGTATTTATTGGAGTTCGAATTGTCAAGTTTCAGCTTATGTAAACCAAATGCATAATATTCATCACGCTGCAGTACTTCTAACTGGCCAGTATTGGGGTTTTTATAGAAAGTAGCCCGCACATTGCCCAGATGGTCGCTCAGGTTATATTCATAACTGTAACTTCCTGAACTGTTCCTTGCAATCCCCTCTTCGGTCTGGATAAAATCGATGCTCCCATTGGTATACTGGATGCCATCTACATAATCGGTTGTTGTTCCTCCATTCTGTTTTTTCAGTTTTTCGCCCGCTGCACTGTAGGTATAATTCAGATTCTGGCTTCCGCTTACTGATTGTGGCAGGTTGAGGAAATTGTAACCTAAGGTAATATTCTTTTGACTGTCACTTTTCAGGTTACCATTGGCATCATAAGTATAACTGCTATCGGTAAACCGCTTATTGCTTTCAACCCCATTATTGTTGAGATTATTCAATATGTGGTCACTTGCCATTGATCTGCGGCAAGATATCATAGTTTTATAAAAAGATGGTATCTATTTATAAACTGGTCTCAGCGAGATGCTAAGACCAATTGGGGGAAACCAGGGTCTGGCTTGGACCGAAGAGGAAGATAGCTTGCTCACACAGCGTTTCAGCGAAGGCATCAAGATCACCCAACTCGCCAAACTCCACTCCAGGACCTACGGAACAATAAAAGCAAGGCTAATTAAACTCCAATTCCTACAGAAATAACAAAACCCGCGCAATTTTTAACTGCCGGGCTTTCTTATGTAAATTACATTTTGGTCTTAGCGAGATGCTAAGACCAGATTGGGCCTAACAATTATAAACTGTTAGGCTTTGATTTATTTGTTTTGGTACAGGCCTCAGGCCTGCACCAAAAAACGGCTAAAACACATGTGATGGAACAGTGGGGAATACTAAAGCATGATCAAGAATCCTTTTATAATTGACTGTCTATACAGATTTTTTGATCCTTCTTCAATACTAACTCCTTTTCATCAGAATAGATATTTGCATCAACAAATAAATATCTACTATTAAAAACCTTCGAAGGTAATGCACAATATGAAAGTGAAATTGAAAAAAATTAGGTATTGAAATTTGTTGAATAACCTCAATTAGACCGAACTTATTAAAAAGCAAAAGCCCAGCAATTTTACATTACTGGGCTTCTAATTTTACCTAGGTGTAGAACTCAGGGTGTTTATTCTTCCAATATTTTTCAAATTCT
This sequence comes from Pedobacter sp. W3I1, assembly GCF_030816015.1. NCBI lineage: Bacteria > Pseudomonadati > Bacteroidota > Sphingobacteriia > Sphingobacteriales > Sphingobacteriaceae > Pedobacter > Pedobacter sp. W3I1. The sequence continues at coordinate 2,182,501 of NZ_JAUSXN010000001.1, read as the reverse complement.
GCCATTTTTGAATCATAATTTTCTTTCCTAAAAAATTCATCTATCTTGTCATAATTATCATAAATCACAGAGGATATATGAGATATTTGTTTTCTGTAACTCTCTTCGATGTTCTTTTCTTTACGAAAATAGTCAGATTTTGGCACTTCCGCATTATCTCTATTAAGGTATTCCAGTAAATTAAAAAGATTTATTTCATTATTTGGTTTATTTACTTTATAAAGAGTTGCATAAAATTCTCTAAAGTACTTTTCAACCTTGATTACAAAAATATCTGAACTATATTGAATTTTATAAGATTGCCCCTCATTCATCTCTGTTTTTTTCTGAAAATGATATACTTCAATCATCTTTTTAAAAACCTCATAAATATATTCTATAAAATTCTGTCTCATATCTCTACTTTATTTTTTTATCATTTTGGAAAAATTACCAGTCCAGGAATAACCATGCTTTTGTAAATACCTAATCTCTTGTGCTAGAACTGAATTCGGATCTAGTCTTGCTGGATTATATTTGCCTGCAAATAGAACATTGTCACCTCTTTTAACAACGCCTTGTAAAAAGGCCACGTTTTTGCGCATTGTCCATCCCTCATCAGTCACATCAAGAAAATTTGCACCATTTTTTTTGGCAAACTCTCTATACGTCGCACGCGGCCCAATCACACTCACTCCCTTTGCTGCTGGCAAGAGAAGTTTTTTCCCAGTAATATAACTTTGCATCATTAATGAGGCTGTTACTGCATCTTCTGTATCTTCGGAGGTTACATCCCTCAAAAAGGAAGCAGCTCTCCCTATAGGAGTATAATTAAGAAAGCCCAGCCATTCATCTAACATTTGATTTGTCTCTATACTTCCCGCTTGCAAGGGAGTTACAGAATCTTTCCGCACTATAGTACCTGGCATATTTACTATAGTTTTGCCTTTCTTCTTGGGAGGATTATCTCCTCCGCCATTTTGTTGAGTTTCAAAATGTCTTTGTCCCTCTATTGCTCTTTGAGCATCAGCTTCGGCCGTTTCATCTTCATTCCGTGTGTGACTTCTATCCTCTGGAAGCATTCCATCAGGATCCACAAACCTAATCGAATTGTTAAAACCATAATTATACGGACTAAATCTCCTTGAAACCTCCGCCAGCGGATCTACCACATTCCATCTGCCAATCACCGGATCATAGAACCTTGCGCCGTAATCATACTGCCCCAGCTCCTCCTGCAACTCCTTGCCATTGTAAAGGTATTTATTTGTTCCACCAGTTGCAACTTTTCTTAATCCGAATGCATAATAGTCATCACGCTGCAGCACCTCCAATTGGCCAGTATTAGGGTTTTTATAGAAAGTAGCCCTTACGTTGCCCAAATGGTCACTCAGGTTATATTCGTAACTGTAACTTCCTGAACTGTTCCTTGCAATCCCTTCTTCTGTCTGGATAAAATCGATGCTTCCATTGGTATACTGGATGCCATCTACATAATCGGTTGTGGTTCCTCCATTCTGTTTTTTCAGTTTTTCGCCCGCTGCACTGTAGGTATAATTCAGATTCTGGCTTCCGCTTACCGTTTGTGGCAGGTTGAGGAAATTGTAACTTAAGCTGATGTTCTTCTGGCTGTCGTTTGTCAGGTTGCCGTTGGCATCGTAGGCATAACTGCTGTTGATAAAACCGCTTATCGCTGTCAACCTGTTTCCATCATAACCGGTATAACTGTTCGTGCCGAAACCATCACGGGTTAAACTGCTGATATTGCCCATTACGTCATAAGCAATGGCTTCTCCCAGGTTGTTGCCTGCAACTGCGTTCGTCAGTCTGTTCAGCTTATCATAGGTATAACTGAAAGCATTTGATGCACCGTTGGTATAATCCTGACCAGAAATATTCCCATTAAACTGGGGTAAAGTGCTATCGTTGTACTTCAGCTCCATACTGAACTGATCGGATATACTGTTCTTCATCCAGCCACGCTCATTATAAGCAAAAGTAGTAGCCTGGGTATCGTTATGCAGGTTCTTCTTGTTTAGCTGACCGATCTCATTGTATTCCAAATGGTTCAGCGCCACCTCGCCTTGGTTGTTAATAGTTTCAAATGTGGCGATTTTGCGGCCCATATGGTCGTATTCGAAACGGTTGGCAATGCTTGTAGTTACTCCGCTTGCTGTATGTGTGCGGGTACTCGCGGTAAGTTCACCGCTAAAGTTATAGGTATTGTCCACTATATCGGTACCATTCATATGGTGATCGCTTTTGCCCTGCACCACACGCCCTTCAAGGTCGTAATAGTTTACCGTTAGCAGCATCGTTCCACTGCCCAGGTTTTTCACCTTGCTGCCCGTAAGCAGACTTTTGGTGCGTGCTGCAGGAGCCTGGCTGCCTGTAGGCTGGCCAAAGCTGTTACCCGGAAAATCGTAGTCATCGTAATAGTTGATCGTATGAAAAACAATATTTGGGTTCTCTTCACCAGCTGAAGGATGCGTATTCCTCGTATAGCCTTCGGGGTTAGCAGTTGTACGCTCTTCCCACTGTGCAGCGACCCCGTCATTATAGTTCTGCATGCCGGCACGGCCAATACCCTGACCGTTCTCCATGCCTGTAAGCACTACCCTGCCAAGAGCATCGTATTTGATCCAGCTCCACTGGCTAGCCAAACGCTGGTTGGCATCTTGCGTGTGCGTAACCTGATCGAGTTTATTGTATACCATAAACTCCCAGCCCTTACCAGGTATCTTTTTTTCCACAAGCCTTTTGCGGCCATCATAGTGGTAGCCGTAGATCAACTGATCGAACACCGGCTGCGTTTCATCAAAACCGTTTAATGTTGCCTGTCCGTTCTCGTTCACTGCTGGGGGTAGCACATAACACAGGTTGCCAAGGTCATCATAAACATAGTAGGTATACAGCCCTTTCGTATCCGTTTCCCAAATTCGTTTCAGCACCACGCGACCATCAAAGTCTTTGAACTCATCTGTAGTACCAGCTTTCAGGCCGCCTGGCACCCAGTTCTCGTCCCTAATGGTAGTTTTGAATAGCTTCCCCTGTGGGTAAAAACTTGCCCCCGCACCGTTACCGGCAACGTTGACCGTCCACAGCTTCACCTCGTTTTCAACATTTGTGCCATATTCACTTTTCAGGGTATGCCCACCGCTGATCTGCCAGGCTTCGCCCGGTGCCCCCTGCTGCTGTACCCTGTTCAAAGGCGAGGCTTCGAACTGTGTTTCAGCAAAGGCATAATCTGTTGCTTTTACACCAGCTGCCTGCGGTAAATGGAAAAAGTCAAACTGAGCACCGATTGCTGCATCACGGAAACTTCCCGTAATCCCTGTCTGTGCCGCATAAGGCTGGTATTTTATCGCTTCGCGGCCAAAGGCATCGTAGGCAACAGGCTGTACAATATCCCTGAAACCTGGACTTCCCTGAACCTGAACGGTCTGCAGGGGTCTTCCTAATCCGTCAAAATACTGGATCGTTTCATTTACCTCGCAGCTTGTGCGACCGCTTAGATTACCAGGATCGATTCCCGCAGATTTAAATATTTTGGTACTGATGTAGTTCTGGTCACTGCTCGCCGCCGATACAAAGGGCACGCAGTTCACATAGCTCAGCCCTGTGGTAAAAATGCGCACAGGGCCGGTAGTATGGAAACCATCGGTTAGGGTTACACTCAATGGTGCGCTGATCTCGCTTTCGCCGTTATAAACCGATACAACCTTTTGGGCAGAAGAGCGGCTGCAGAATAGCAATAGGAATGCCGCAGCATAAAAATATTTTAGATGTTGTTTCATGGAGGCGTTAGTTTTTGTAGTGGTAATCTGTTTGTTTTAGGATGTTGCCGTTCTGGTCTTTAACTGTTTTTAACCGCTGGAAGGCATCGTACTCGTAGGTAGTAGTCATTCCCTTCGCATCGGTCATACTCGTCATGCCGACTAATGGTTTGTAGCTGTAACTAGTAATCTGAGCGTCTTTCAGTAAAGTGGAATTTCTCAACTGGTTGATGAAATCTTTGACCTGCTGATCGGTTGGATTGGAATCGGCAAAATTACTTACCGCTGCTGATCCACCAAGTATGCTTTCAATAGTACTATAATCCGCATTTTTGATCTCGGCAATTGTATGCTGGTTATTATAGCTGTACAAATAAACCGTGCGCGATCCATACTCCTGAGATGCCGCCCGCAGGTGCCCGGTATTGTTGTAGCCGTAAAATCTAAACCGGGGTTCTACATCTCCTGCACCACTTTGAGTGGTTATATATTCTGGCTGAATAATCTGCCCGTCGTCACACCAATCTTTATAAGTAGTTACAGTAGTTTCTTGACTCGTATTTTTTACAACTTTTTGTTCTATTACAGGACTGATATTATTTTTAGCAACCATTTTGGCAAATACCCCAGTCAAATCACGCCCCAGACTCACCATCTCGTTAGGATATAAAAAAGACCGCTTTTCAAGGCTTCCTTTACTATCGGCCTTTTCAGTTCTGGTTACCTGTAAATGAAATGGATTATCATAATACTGCTGTGTTGTTGTGCTGACAGGATTTTGTCCGTTTAAATCATAAACCGTTTCAATACTCGATCTGGACTGGACCCATCCCGTAATTAGATCATAAAAAGTGTATGCAAAATCCGGAGAAAAACTATCCGGTGGTATAGTATAAAAATAATTGCCGTTACCACATGGATAATTAACAGCTCTCATTTTTTTTACCCGCATGGCCCGTAAACTATTATAGCGGTTGGTGGTATTTAAGTCATTGAATTCGTAGGTATTTTCAAGCTCTGATACTTTTGCAAACGATTCGTCGACATTTCTTTTATATGTCTTTCTTTTCAATAAAAGGCCCCGTTTATACTCACTACTGTTTAACGGGGCAGCCTTATCTAAAATAAGGGTATTGTTCCAATAAGCGTGATCGATATTCATTGGATTTAAAATATCCTGTGCTAATGAATATTCATATTCAGTATATCCGTTTTTAATCCCTTCCTGCGAAATATTAGACTCCTTCACGTTTATATAACCTACGGGCGAACCTTGTGTAAAGGCCAGAATGGTCTGACCTGAACTTACTACCTCCTTATACTTTATAAATAATGTAGTGCAAAGGTTAGTCCAACCCAGGTCTGGGTTCGTATAATATTCGCTCATTTTCCAAATGTCTTCCCCATATTCATGCAAGTATTTGGGATATATCAATAATTTACCTGGGACATAAGTATATTGACTGCGGCTGGCGACTTGCCCGTTAACAAAACCGGCTATCTGTTTTATTCTTAAGCCGCCGGCCACTGGATTAGTAGCCGATGGACCTGAAGAGCCATAGGTCTGATAGTTTAAAGTTGCCCTAATGCTTGGCAGCGCCGGGCTGGAGCAATTATTTCTGCTGCACACCAGATCGGTGACAATCCTATAATCCCCTACAGGCAAAGTCAGTATCTGATTGATATCAAAATCAACTGCTCCATTTGGTTTTGGTTGTGGATTACCTGGAAAATTATCAAAAGCATCCCAGTAATAGATCTGTTGATAAGCTTGATTAACCAGCCTTTCAATGCGAATAGACGGCAACCAGCCGTCAATTTTCCTTGCAGGCAACATATAATCCCTAAACTCCAGTTTTATGCTTGCAGTGTTCTGGGCAAACGGAATGCTAAACGTTCGGGTTCGGGGGATTGTGCCAGACTGGGGATCACTGGCCATAACCACACTTGTTGTGGAGATAATCGGACCGGATGGATTTCCGCCTCCAGGTACATCTGCAGCATCATAACGATTAGCTTCATATTCAAATTCGCTATACCCACCTGTAGGGTAGTGTATCCGTTTTAAAACCCCGTACTGCATAAATGACTCTTCAGGCTCCCTATTCGCATTTAATAAAGAATTATTAAGTTCAGGCAGCTGGGGCAGAAGATGCGTATTACTATTGGCACCATTATAATAGCCCCAGTGATCTTGTGCATTTGAATACATAACCGGTAATTCGTTTGGCTTGTTATACTCAAAAACATGGCTAGACTTTCTTATATTATCGGAACCATATTCTGTTAAGCTATCTAAAAAAAACCGTTGATTTACAGCAGAATAGAAAAACCTGGTTTCTTTAATTTTTTGTCCAATTTTATCATTGACAATTACAGAGGTTAAATTTTTTCCGGTAATATCGCTGCGATTGAGTGGCGCATCAAATACCATTTCCCCACCGTTCCATCTGATTTTTTTAAGTACCGATTTTCCGCTGTTTACAATTGAGGTTACACCTGGTGCCTCAGACAGTGGAACTCCATTATGCAGAATGATATTAGTATTTAACTGTTCCTCTGAAATCTTATTGTTACTAAGCGTAAAATAATCGAGATTACCAGTTTTATATGAATAGGTCTTTCCTCCAAAATATTGTTCAAATTTTTCTATGTAATCGAAATACACCACATCGGCATTGTTTTTCAGTACAATCTTTGTCAGATACCAAGCTGAAAGGTTCTCTGTAGTTTGCCTTGGGATTCCATCTGGTAGTGTTTTAGTCACCTCATTCCCGTTACCGGCATAATCAAATGATCCAAAATAAAAAACATTACCCTCCTCGTCAGCTATTTCCCAATGCTTATCAATCGACGAAAACGAATTGGTAAGCGGAGATACTAAAAGTTTTAATGAATTAACCGGTATGGCCTGAAAATTACCCTGTTTGTCAAAATAGAACTTGCCGGAACGACCTGCAAAATTATAATAGAAAATATCGGGTTCAGTATCGATAAGCCCTTCAGAAGCCTTTCTTAAAGTCACATAATCATTCGGGTCATTTAGATTATAACTCGATTGCAGGAATTCATTTCTTTTATTTTTAGACAAGAAGCCATTTGGGCCGTCATCAGCCAGGCCTACTATACTCCTGGTAATCGCTCCACCGGCATTCAATGCCCATCCTGTCCCTACCCAGGATGGCACCTCATCAACCTTGATACCCCCGCTATGGTAGGACAGTTGGACAGGAAGCCCAAAACCACCAATTTTGAGCTGATAAATCGGGATTTCGATATTGGCTAGCCCCGTATATAGAGAAACAGGCCATTCGCCAAATTTACCCAGCGAGTAAGCTTCGGAAGAAACCGGAGCAACATTGGGCAGGATTCCATTTGCAAAATTATTAGGATTAAATTGACAGAAACTAATATTTGCGTCAAATATAAAGGCTACAAATATAATAGCACGCACGCAAATAAAATTAAATATGTACTTCATCGTATATTGTATGATATTGTTTAATAAAAAATTAGCATTTTCCTGGGTAATAGATTTTGGTCGATTAAATTTCTGGATAAAATATTATAAGCGAAACCTTTTTAACGAACGTACAATATCAAATGATGCAAGTGCGTTTAGGAGTAATGAATAAAATAAACCATGATAAATCGGGCAATTAAATACCTGTATTTTATGGCCGAAATTCCTAATATTTATTTGGCGTAAATTATTGTAAAGCATTAATATTTAGATTTTTAAAGGTTTAAAAACTACTACTCATCTGGAACATCGGCAGGTACATCGCAATCAGGATTACCCCTACCACCAGGCCTAAAAAGATAATAATCAAAGGTTCCAATAAGCCACTGATGGCATTGGTTTTATATTCTACCTCTTCGGTATATTGTTCTGAAAGCTGTTCGAAAAAATACTCCAACCGGTTTACCTCTTCGGCGATCTTGATCATCTGGATAAATTTTGCGGGGTAAAAATCGTATTTGGAAAGCGCCATAGAAAGGCTACTGCCCAAAAGGATGTCTTTTTCGGCCAATTTGAGTGAACTTTCGACAGGATAAAAGGTAATCATCTGCCTTACGAGTTCCAGTGCCTGTAGCAAAGGGGTGTTGGTTTCAGTAAGCAAACGCATGGTATTGGCAAAACGGGCCAGGTAGATTTTCCGGGTAATTTCGCCCACTATCGGGATGCGGAGCAAGAGCAAGGCCGCCCCTTTTTTAAACCAGAATTTATTGCGGTTTACAAAATAGAGGATCACCAATGCAACAATTACCAACAGCATGAGGTAGATATAACGGTCGAACCAATCGGAAAAACTCACAATGAGTGAGGTGATATAGGGGAGTTTGCCCCCAAAACGTTTAAAAACATCGGCAAACATGGGTACCACAAACTTGATCATAAAAAATACTGCCGCGAAAGAGGTAAACAGCACCAGTAACGGATAGGTAATGGCACCGATGATCTTCCGTTGCTGGCTGATTTTTGATTTGTAATATTTGGCTAGCTCTCCCAATACCTCGCCCAGTTTGCCTGTTTCTTCCCCAATTTTTACACTATAATACTCGTAAGGACTGAACTTGGATTCAGCCTGCATAGTTTCGGAGAGCGATTTACCTTCTATTACCTGTTTTTGTACGGAAGAAAAAAGTTCCATATCTTTTTTCTGGGTATAAGAACCTGCTGTAAGTTCGAGCGCCGAACGGATATCAATGCCCGAGCGGATCAGCGTACCCAGTTCGTTATAAAAACCCTCTTTTTTCTTATCAGATAGTTTGCCCTTTCCGAAAGAAATGTCTTTGCTTAAAAAAGCAAAAAAACCCGCCCCTTCGTTTTCTTTCAGCGGAGCGTTTTTTTTCTGGATTTTTGATATATCTATTGATGGCATATTATTTAAGTAAATCGTGGGCACTATACATTTTCCCTATGGTAACTGGAATCATCCGCTGTTTCTCCATTTGGAGTTTAAAACTGATATGATCAACAGTATCCAACTCAAGGGCTTCTCTTCCTTCAAAAAGAAAAACCGCCTCTACCGGGCTTACATGAAAGCTATCGGTGCGTAAACCTTCTACCTTTCTCAATATGGCCGAATCGGCAAAGTTGTAGGCTATCCCTAAACTATCGCCAAGGATATTGATCCCTGATTCAGTTCTGATCAGGTACTTTCCTTTCAGGATATCTTTTTCCATGGTTCTGCGCAGGGTGAGTACCTCTTCAGCTGAAGCATTCCTTTTCTGAAAAACCTGAAAATAATCTCCAATCATACCATACGCGGTATAACAGATGCTCATACATACCGCAGCCAGAAGCATGGCTATGGCCACCTCCATCATGGTATAAGCTTCAATCTTCTTTGCTTTCATTGTTCAATTTTAAAAGAAACCTGATGCTACCTGCCGGAGTTCCGTGGTCGCTTGCCTTAATCTCTAAAAGATCAGTTTCTGATGAGGCTTGTTCGGTTTTAATCAGTTCATAATCTACACTATCGATAACCAGGTGTTCCTGTTCAATTTTTCCGTTTTCGATCACCTGAAGCCTGAGCGATTCGAGCTGTTGATTGATCTGAACTTTACGCATCGAAACTCCTCCACTGAGCACATTGGAAAAAAGCCCCATGGCAATAGAAAAAACCACCATGATGATCACCATCGCGATTAACACTTCGATCAGTGTTGATCCCGCCAATTTCTTTCCGTTCAATTTTCCCATCTGAGTATCTTTTTGTTTCCGGTAACCCCAGTAAATATGGCTGAAGTAAGGTAAACACGGTTTCTTGCCTTTCTATTTAAGGTTACATCTACCAGAAAATTTTCATATAGCGTTGTGGGCGTCTGCATGATAAAACGGTTACAGGAAACCTTTCCTTCTACTTTTATTTTTTTTTCGAGTTTGATCAATCCTGTTGCATAGATCTCGCCTTTAACCACTGTTTTTTCACCCAGACTAACCAAGGTCTGCAATGCCGATCTTTTGGGTTCATAACTGAGGATGGTGCCTTCAAAAACAACGTTACTGCCCAAAGTAATCTTCGCCTGGTCAACTGTTTTCTCCTTGCTGATCAGGGCCAGCACCGATGGATAACTGAGTGCCACATCATTTCCTACGATGATCGAATCACGCGCAAAAAGCTGACAGTTTCCTTTAAAACCATCGGCAATGACAATACTTTTTGCATAAATGATGGTATTATCGAGTTTTGCATCGGCAGAAATCCGCACTGTAGTATCCGAATAGAGCGTGATCTGACCGGAGAGGTTATTGTTTATCTTTGTTAAACGCGACACATCAAATTCTTTTGCAGTAGCGAAAAAAGAAACCTGCTCATCGCTTGCATTTAATGTTGAAAGCGCTGACGGATCAAAATCCAGTTTCTCTTCTATTTCGGTAATCCATTTCTTTTCAAGTCCGCCGAGCATTCTTTTGCTATCCTGTATCTTTCCATAAACCAATTGATCACCCGAGTATGGTCTGCTTTCCACATAAGATTTTCTCATCCCGGCTTTGGGTACTTCTACATCTCCCGTAATCCGGGTATCGCCGCTAACCGACAAAGGCCGGTCTTCATCACTCAGGTATACCGCTAAAGCATCGTTGGTGGTTTCGAGCCCTATCATAAAACTGCGTTTGAGTGTATCACTCAGCACAAAACTTTTTACTGTAGCAAGCGTGAAGATCCCCCATTTTTTTTTCGCGATGAGCACACTATCCGTCTGATCGCCGAAAAGATCCAGGCCTTCTATACTACCACTTGTATTTTCATTTTCGGCAAGTACATAGGCAATACCCGATTCCATATTCCTGCTTAGCCTGGCCATCCGCATTTCTTTCAGATAACTTCCGCGATAATGCGTAGCCAGCATGATCAGCGATGCACAGATTACCGCAATCAGGAAAGCAACAAATATCGAAAAATATAAGGCACCTGCTTTGAGCATATTTTAGTTCATTGGTTCATTAGTCATGGGTTCACTGGGTTATTTGTTCACAGCATATTATTACTAATTGTTAACTGCAAACTGGCAATTGTCTACTGATTCAGTTTCTTCTTCAGTTCATTGATTTCTTTCTGCTGGCTGATCATATATAGCGTAAGTTCCTCTATCTTTTCGAGCAGTTTTTTGTTCATTTTCCCGAGTTCAACCCCGTTTTCTTCGGCTTCTTTTGCTGAAGGAAGACCAGGCAGGTGTTTATTGACCGAAATATATCGTTCAAGTTCATCTGGACTAAGCGGATGGTAATCTGTAGCAAAAACATAATCAGGCCAGCCTGTTGCTTCTACTTTTACTTCCTTAGCCTTAATTTTCCCATTTACTGAAAGTTTTTCGGTCGGATTTGTGATGCCAATACCCACGTTTCCATCTGATTGAACCGTCAGTCTTGCGTCCGCAAGCGTTACACTCCCCGGCCCATCAGTATTCTCCATCGCGATATGAAATTTCCCTCTTGCAGCACCAGAAACACTTTCATAAATGATAGCTCCTTTTTGATACTGTGTGGTTTGCGTATAATCACCAAACCTGATCATGCCATAGTTCCCTGCAACATGAAAATTCGAACGTAAGGAAATCAATGGTACTGTAGTTGTATTCTCCGCCGTAAAAATATCCAGGCTACCTACCGGAGTAGAAGTTCCGATACCTACATTTCCATTTCCTGGAAAAGTATTCTGGGCGGCGCATATGGTGCTTAGGCATAACATGCCAACAGCGAATAATATTTTCGATTTCATCGTCAGCATTGATTATTTTTTTATTTTTTTCTCTATTTCATCCATTCTCTTGAGTATACCCTTAATCGTTTTGTCCTTTTCAATCAGGTGTAGGGTGAGTTCTTCAATTTTTTGGAGCAAAAGTTTGTTCATTTCACCCAGTTCGATACCGTTTTCTTTTACTTCCTGTGCATCCGGAATACCAGGAAGGTGTTTGTTTAGTTTAATATAACGATCGAGATCTGCCAAAGAGGAGATCTTATAATCCTTTTGAAATACATAATCGGGCCAGCCTGTGGCTTCTACCTTGATTTCTCTTGCCCTGATATTGCCATTTACAGCCAAACGCTCTGTACCAAATACTTCTGTGCCGATACCCACCTTACCATCTGCCCCCACAACCATGTGAACATAATATTTACCATCCACCCAATTTGTAGTACCAATCAAAAAGCGGTCATCCCCACTTCCATAATCATCACCTATATTTACCCTTAAATCGCTAACATTAGCTGTCCTATTAAATCTGTACATGGACAGCTCATCTCCATTAAAGCTTGCTCCATTAAAATATATCCTATTCCCTGGCCCGGTCAATACTGTACCATCGCCGCCAATAGATAAATCACCATTGATGGTCTGACTTTGTGCTTTCACCGCAATTACTGCAACCATAAAAGCGAGTGTTAAATAGATTTTTTTCATAAAATATAGTTTAGTTGATTGTTATCTTTTTTTAAGTTGATCGAGTTGTTTTTGCTGCGCTATACTTTCTTTTTTTAGCTCGATCACATAAAGTGTTAACTCTTCTATTTTTTTGAGTAACAGTTTGTTCATCTCTCCCAGTTCTACTCCATTCGTTTCGGCTTCTTTGGCTGAGGGTATCTCCGGCAGATGTTTATTGGATTTGATGTAACTTTCCAATCCCGATAACGTTCCAACCTTATAGCCTTCCTCAAAAACATAATCAGGCCAGTTGGCCGTTTCTACTTTGATTTCATGTGCCCTGATCTTTCCATTAACTGAAAGTTTTTCTCGAGGGGTGGTAGTGCCTATACCAAAATCGCCATTGGTTAATATTGTAACAGCCTTAGTTTCACTGTTACCAACAGAGAATCCAATCCCATCAAAAGCCCTGATTAATAGATCATTTCCGGTACGTTTAAAACCAGCAATCATATTGCCCCCTAAATCAGTATGTTTTAACCAGTAACCATCAATACTGTTGTATTTAAGATTTACTTCACCGGCCACTTCAAGCTTAGACGTGGGAGTGAGTGTTCCTAAACCCAGGTTCCCTCCTGAGAGCACCATAAAAGTTTGGCCCATATCACCCCACATTTGTACTCCAGTGTAGGGGTTTCTTTCCCACCAAGTCCTTGTATTTAACTGCGGTTCTAAAAATGAAAGATCAACGGCAATCCCATCATGTAATGATGCGGAGAACCAATCGCTACCATTTTGATTACGGTACAGCCAGATTTTATGCATCACATTATTTGCTATAGTCGAACCTCCGGCACCTGATATTTCATACGCATTCCCTTTAACAGCACCGAGTTGAGCCCGTGCTTGACTTAAAATACTCCCAATGAGTGTAAGCGCTAATATTATTTTTTTCATTTTACAGTTTTTTAAGTTCGATTTTATCTATCCGCTCAATCATTTTTTTGATGGCCGCTTCTTGCTGCAACTGTATTGCCCTCAATAGTTTATTTTCAATTTCCACATTTTGGAGTGCTTTGTCTTTGTCAATCAAATGAAGTGTTAATTCCTCTATCTTTTGCTGCTGCAATCTTACCATTTCTCCTAATTCTAAGCCATTTTCAGCAATTTCTTTAGCCGTTGGCATACCAGGCAAGTGTTTATTCGCTTTGATATAACTTTCCAAGCCTTTCAACGTTCCAACCTTGTAACCTTCCTCAAAAACATAATCTGGCCAGTTGGCCGTTTCTACTTTGATTTCCTTTGCCCTGATTTTACCGTTGACAGAAAGTTTTTCGCGTGGCGTGGTAGTGCCTATGCCCACATCACCTTTTCCAGAAATCGTTAATTCTTCTGAATAAAACCCAGAGACACTACTCGGTATAAGTTGAACATAGTCCAAGTAAACGTCTGTAATCCCTGGCTGGAAATTCATTCCCCTCATTTCCAGATTGGTGATTCCGTGCGGAATAGATACCGGAATGGTAATCAGTTGCCATTCATTATTAGCTTTAAACATATTGGGTGTAATCCAGATCGCACTATGCACAACAGAACCATACTGGCTTACAACATCGAGCATAAAGAGGCTGGAAGAAGCGCTATTGGATCCCACTTTTATTCTTGCCTGAAATAAATAGCTCCCTGCAGCAACTGGTATATATGGTCCGGCCCAAAAAGTACCATCAGCTGCTCCCGCTGATCGAAACATACATGTCCCTCCATTGGCTTTAGCATCGCTAACCATGGTAGTTCCCGGTGTAACGTTTAAACCGTTGCTTTCATCCTGAAAAATGGTTGATATGGAACCTTGTGAAAAGCAGTTGCAGAATATTATTGCAAAGATTAAGGTTAAAAATAATTGCTTCATATCTTCTATTTTTTCTTTTTATTTTCCAAAGCATCCATTCTTTTAAGAAGTAAATCGATCTGTTTATCTTTCTCAATCAAATGCAGTGTAAGCTCTTCTATCTTTTTCTGTTGTACATTAACCATTGTTCCCAATTCAAGACCGTTGGTTTCAATTTCTTTCGCAGTAGGCATATCAGGCAGATGTTTATTGGCTTTGATATAACTTTCCAAACCTTTCAACGTTCCAATATTGTAACCTTCCTCAAAAACATAATCAGGCCAGTTGGCAGTTTCTACTTTGATTTCCTTTGCCCTGATTTTTCCATTAACTGAAAGTTTTTCGCGTGGCGTGGTAGTGCCTATGCCAACGTCGCCATTAGCTTTAATCGCCATAGAAAGTGACCCTGTGAACGCCTGGCCTTCGGTTACCGAACCTGGTATATTCGTATAAAACACAATGCCACCTTGATGATGCTGTCCATTTCCCGGAATTACGATTGAAGCACCAGACATTGAAGCATGTGTATTGGCAATTTTCAGATCATCATTATTAGAAAAAAATAGATTAGATGACATGAGTACGGTCCCATGATTATTTGAACTAAAATTCGCGAAGTTCTTCGTACTTGTATTGATATTTGTTTGGCCAAACGCGGCATTAAAGCTTTTTATATTACCAAGAACATCCAATTTTGATGTTGGATTCGAAATACCGATTCCCACATTTCCAGTAGCGGGAAAAACATTATCGGTCTGTGCTAAAACAGTACCTACACATATATTGAGGAGTAAAATACCAAGGATTTTTTTCATTTTTTAACGTTTATTTTTGGTTTACTATCTGCATTCTCTAACTTCTTTAACCTTTCTTCGAATGCAGTTAGCTTTTCAGCTTGCAATTTCAACAGGCTATTCTGTTGCAAAGCATTTTTATCTTTCTCAATTAAATGCAAAGTCAGTTCTTCCACTTTCTTTAACAATAACTTATTCATTTCGCCCAATTCTACACCATTTGCTTCTACTTCTTTTGCAGATGGTATTTCCGGCAGGTGTTTATTGGCCATAATATAGCTTTCTAACTCTACCAAGGTTCCAATTTTATAACCTTTATCAAAAACGTAATCTGGCCAGTTGGTGGCTTCTATTTTGATTTCATGTGCTCTGATCTTACCGTTGACCGAAAGTTTTTCTCTGGGAATAGCTGTACCTATGCCTACATTGCCATTGTCCATTAGTGTAAACTTGTTGGCACACATCCCACCGCTACAACCACTTACATCGTAGGCCCAAAACTGTAAGCTATTTCCATATGAGCCACCCATGTTATAAATCTTCCATGAGTTAGCTGTCCCACTAGCAGTTTTAGCGGGATTGTCAATTTGAATTGTCCCTCCAATATCTGGATCAGATACAGTACTGATTAAAGTTCCGTTTATGATTGCATGTCCCCTTACGTCTAGTCTCTGTTGAGGCTGCATTGTTCCTATCCCTATATTACCTACGTTATTAATAAAAAAATTTGTGCTATTATTTGAGCTATTATATAAACCAAACCCCATGCTGTTTGAATACAAACTATTATAATTTATGTTGTCTTCTTTACGCATCAGTAT
The DNA here is from genome assembly GCF_030816015.1 of Pedobacter sp. W3I1. Lineage (NCBI taxonomy): Bacteria > Pseudomonadati > Bacteroidota > Sphingobacteriia > Sphingobacteriales > Sphingobacteriaceae > Pedobacter > Pedobacter sp. W3I1. The sequence goes on along the minus strand of NZ_JAUSXN010000001.1, from coordinate 2,166,868 downwards.
TTCTGTAGAATTTATGCCGTTACTTTGAAGATCAATAACGTGATTGATGGTTTGTTGCGCCCGTATTATAATTGAAAGTAATAATAGAGCCATTAATAAGATATTTTTTTTCATTTCATTGAGATATTTATAATTTCCTTTTCAACCTACTGATTTCGGTCTGTTGTGCATCAACTTTTTTATTTACTTCTATAAGATGCAGTGTCAGTTCTTCAATCTTTTTAAGTAAGAGTTTGTTCATCTCACCTAATTCTACCCCATTTGCTTCAATTTCCTTAGCAGAAGGTATTTCTGGCAGGTGTTTATTCACTTTAATATAACTTTCCAAAGCTTCCAATTTTCCAACCTTGTAACCTTCCTCAAAAACATAATCTGGCCAATTAGTGGCTTCAACTTTCACTTCTCTAGCTCTGATTATACCATTGACAGCCAGCTTTTCATTTGGATTTAAGATTCCGATCCCAACATTTCCTGAACTTACCCTTAATCCCCCACCCTTAATATCGACATAGCTGTTTTGATAAGAACTACCTGGCTCCAGTATTATCCCGGTATCCCAAGACAGTTTTAATTGTTGAAAGGCTGGCGCAACCCAGGTACCTGGTGTACGATAAATCCCGTAATTTAATGGGTTAGGGTTAAACCAGGTAATTCCATCTGGCATATCGGTTCCATCGTTTACATTATTAAAACTAATTTTGGCTGCAGGATTTAAAGTACCAACTCCTACATTTCCTGTGGCGGGAAACACATTGCTTTGAGCTGAAACAGTACCATAGCATAGGCTTAGTAATAAAAGTGTGAGTAAGTTCTTCATTTTCTTATTTATTTGTGGTTTTCTTTATGTTTGTCAGCTCTTTTATCACATGATCTATCTGCTCTTGTTGCTTTTTATTTACCTCTTTTTCGTTTTTAAGCTGTTTATCTTTTTCAATCAGATACAAAGTGAGTTCCTCTATCTTTTGCAGGAGTTTAATATTCAGCTCACCCAAGTTGACACCATTTTCAACCATCTGCCTGGCAGTTGGAATTTCTGGCAGGTGCTTGTTTGTTTTTACAAATTCTTCGAGTTCTGTTAACTCTGAGAGTTTATAGCCTTGCTCAAATACAAAATCGGCACCTGCATTAGTAGCAACTTTAATTTCACGGGCACCGATTTTACCTGCAACGGTAAGCTTTTCTTGCGGGCTAGTTGTTCCTATCCCTATATTTCCATTGCCATTGATGCGCAATTTTTCAGTCTGCCCAGTTAGATAAGAATTTTGGGTAAAGAACTGCAATGCATATGTATTCACGCCCTGATTTTCGGTAAACGTGCGCAAGGAGGTGCCAAAGTTGGCATATTGGCCAAAACTTAATGAATGATCGATCATAATAACAGACTCATTAGTTTCATTCATCAAGTTTTTAACCAGAATATTCCCACCCCGAATATCTAAGACAGCTAATGGATTGGTTGTTCCAATGCCTGCATTACCACTTGTAGGGAAAGTATTGGTTTGGGCCGATCCAAGTTTGGCAAATCCCAATAAGATCATTAGAAAATAACAATTTTTCATAGTTTATTTTTAATATGTATGGATTTCTTAGTTTTAAAGCTATGCTCCAAATTGTGCAGTCTTTCTCCGTAGCTGTTAATAATCAACTGTTGCGCTTTAAGTTCTTTATCTTTTTCAATCAGATGCAGGGTAAGTTCCTCTACCTTTTGCAGGAGTTTAATATTTAGCTCGCCAAGGTCTACACCGTTTTCTACCATTTGTTTGGCCGTAGGAATCTCGGGCAGGTGTTTATTGATTTTAACAAATTTTTCCAGTTCTGCTAACTCTGGAAGTTTATAGCCTTGCTCAAATACAAAATCGGCACCTGCATTAGTAGCAACTTTAATTTCACGGGCACCGATTTTACCTGCAACGGTAAGCATATCAGTTGGATTTGTTGTGCCGATCCCTACATTCCCACCACTATTTTGTAATATTAAATTATTGGTTAGGGCTCCCCCATTGCTAAAGGCCCTTAATTGAGTGTAGCTATTTCCTGTTACACTACCTTGATCAATCTGGATAAAAGAACCTGTTGAACCCAAAACCAGATCATTCGTTCCAATAAATGTTGTTCCACGAACATCAAGTTTACCTAAGGGAGTATTTGTACCTATTCCAACAAGACCATTGCCATCAATCAATAACCTTGATTGGCCCCCGGTAAACAGCCTAATACCGGCAAATCCAGAAATAAAAGCGGAGGGCGGCACATTGGACTGTTCACTATACCATCCCAATCCGTAATGTGCGACAGTTTTTCCGGCAAAGCTAAAATTGTCGTTAGCGTCTATCGTGACTGCAATTTGATTATTCCCTGAATAAAATGTCTGTGCAAATCCAGATGTTACCACACCGCAAAAAATCAGACTCACAATTAATTTGATCATGTTATTTTAATTTGATTTGTTCCTTTAATTTTCTGATCTGTTTATCCTGTTCAATGAGCATTAACGTCATTTCTTCCATCTTCTTTAACAGGAGGTTATTCATTTTTCCAACTTCAAGTCCATTTAGGCTAACCTCATCTGCACTTGGCATTTCTGGTAGATGTTTGTACGTCATAATATACTTCTCAAGATCAGGTAGTGAGGTGAGCTGATAATTTTCTCCAAAAACATAATCTGGCCAATTTGTTGATTCTACTTTTACTTCTTTTGCCCGGATATTGCCGTTGACAGATAATTTTTCCCTCGGCGTTGTAGTTCCAATGCCAACATTATCCATAAAGTAAGTTTTACTGGAAACCAAGAATTCTTCTGTTAAATCGAGAGCAGTTAAATTAGTAGGAGGATCTAATTTGGCAAGAGATGGTTGCCAGCTCCCAGAAACCGAACTAAGGGATAATACAGCTTCTTGCCCAGTATAACTAGGCATCATTGCATAAAACTCCCAAGTGTAGAGATTGGTCTGGATTACACGAATTGAAGAAAGGATCTTCGTTCTACCTGTATTGTAAAAGCTACCAGATGCAAAAAAACCATCCAGCTGAGAAGCACCGTTACTTGTTCTAAAATGGATATGACACTCGCCATTTTGATGATAACTTGCGTTATAACCACCTCCAGAAATAACCTGGATCGATGCATCTGCGCCTTGCTGCTGCAATGTTAACGTTCCTAAACGGAACCATCCGAAGAAACCACCCGTATCACCAAAGTTGATATTTTGGGCGTTTACGCTTGCAGTCGTACAAAGAACAATTAATAAAAAATATATTTTTTTCATTCGTCTACATTTTTTTTGTTGTGAAACTATAATATCCTTTACTTCTTTTGTCTAATCAACAATTGTAGCTGTTGTTTTAATTCGAGATAACCTTTCTCCAACCCTTCTATCTGGACTTGCTGCACTTTGCTGACCAATACTTCTTTTTCAATGGCTTTCTCCTTTTCGATCAGATGCAAAGTCAGTTCTTCAATTTTTTCTTGCTGTAACCTAACCATTTCGCCCAGTTCTAAACCTTTGTTAGTAATTTCTTCTGCCGTTGGCATCCCCGGCAGGTGTTTATTCGCTTTAATATAACTAGCTAATCCTTTCAACGTTCCAAGATTATAATCTTTTTCAAAAACATAATCAGGCCAGTTGGTGGCTTCTACTTTCACCTCTCGTGCTCGGATATTGCCATTTACTGAAAGTTTTTCTCGTGGAGTAAGTGTACCGATACCAATCTGACCATTCAGATCCAAAAACATTGCAGTCTGGTATTCGAGCGCATCATAACTGCTCTTACTCTTTGCATACTGAAATTGTAAGCCTGGGCCACCGTTATCGATATTTGCCATTAATCTTATACCGTATGAGTTTTCTGCTGAGTTATGATTAACCATTTCTAAAGCCGAATTTCCATTCCCCAATTGCCCAAGCTGAAGTCTCTCGAAATTATAGTTACCAGGAATAAGAACCTGTTTTGGCTGATTTGAGCTGTTAAAATCACCCAATTGAAGTAAAGTCGTTGGATTATTGGTACCAATCCCCACATTTCCATTATATTGCCAGGTCATTGCATGCTGATCTGGAATATTGTTCTGGTTATTTCCCCCGTTTACATATAGATCTAACCTTGATCCCGAATAGTATGGGCCACCATGAGCGATCCTAAACTCAGCTGATTCATGATAACTATAGTTCCCTGTACCAAACCGTGATAACTTTAAGGTCGTTTGAGCAGCTGATACCACCCCCGCCGGTTTGCTGTCCGGACCAACAAATATCTGCAGGGGCGCATCCGGACTAAGCGTACCGATGCCCGCCGGGCCGTTCGTAGGAAAAGTATTCTGCGCATAAGCCAGGCTACCGCCAGACAATACAAATAAGATCATTAAAAACTTAAAATTCATAACTTAAGGCTTTTGTTTATCGGTTTTAGATTAGTTATTTCGAGACTTTAGGCTTTGGGTGAGGACATTGTTTTTTGTTTTTTTTATTTAGTAGATATCGTGCGAATCACTACACTTTTCACAACAGCTTAATGTCAGCTCACCACATTTTCCATCCAAAACGATGGATGCACATTTTATTTTTACGAAGAGATTTATTTAAGTTTCATTTGAATATCCTTCAGTATTTTTGCCTGTCCTTCAACCACAGCTTGCAAAGCACTCATCTGCTTATCTTTCTCAATCAGGTGTAAGGTTAATTCCTCTACTTTTTGCAGCAGCTTAACGTTAAGTTCGCCCAAGTTAATGCCGTTTTCTATCATTTCTTTGGCTGTAGGGATCTCTGGCAAATGTTTGTTGGTTTTTACAAATTTTTCCAGTTCATTTAAATCAGGGAGTTTGTAACCAGGCTCGAACACAAAATCAGCACCTGCATTCGTAGAAACCTTAATTTCCTGTGCGCCAATTTTTCCGGCCACCGTAAGTTTATCTTGTGGGTTGATTGTACCGATGCCAAAATTACCTCCGGTGATATAATGATTTCCTTGTCCTGTAATCATTAATTTCCCAGAAGATTCTACATTGTTTTTTGAATCCAACAATGTCATCCAATCAGACCAACTGCCTTGAGCATAAAAAGCCTCTCTGTACCGAATTTTAGAATTATCCCATCCACCAAAATATAACTGGCCCGTTTGATGACTAGACAAGCCATAAATTTCCATTACGGTGCCAAAAGAAGTAGGCCCTCCATTATTATAATTATCCCAGAGCTTAATAGACATCGGATTGATAGATGTTCTGGGAGCTGCCGAGAAATCGATGTTTTGATGTGTAAATGTTAACTGCTCTTGCTGTGCAAATAAGAAGCTTGAGTATACAAGATTAAAAAAAAGCGTTAATTTTAATTTCATAATTCTGTTTTGATTATACTTTCAAAGTTTAACGCTCCGTTTTATAAAGCGCTTGTTGGTGATTTTATTATAAAGCCCCTAATTTTTCTCTTAAGGCTTTTATTTGTCGGTTTTAGGTTTGTTATTTTCAAGAACTTCCACTCTTTCAATAAGCGCATCGATTTTTTTATCCTTTTCAATTAAATGTAAAGTCAGTTCTTCAATTTTTTCTAATAATTTTTTGTTCATCTCACCCAGTTCAATACCATTTGCGGCAACTTCTTTGGCTGAAGGCATGCCTGGTAAGTGCTTGTTTTCTTTGATATATAAATCGAGATTCTTTAGGCTAATGATGGGGTAGTGTGCCTCGAAAACATAATCAGGCCATAAGGCGGATTCTACCTTGATTTCGCGTGCCCTGATTTTCCCTTCTACACTGAGCTTTTCGCTTAAGCTTGCTGTTCCAATGCCTACATTCCCATTGGTACCAGAGATAACAAACGAATTGTTAGTCACAAGCGTTCCATCACCGTTATAAACCTGAATATGGAGATTCTGGTCACCACCACCATTATTGATCTGAAATGCTTTTCCTGCCGGGTCAAAAATCGCCCCTGTGGCCGACTCACGGTTAAACCCCAATGTTCCAAAATAGGGATTTGAACCAGGATTGATACTTACCCCCGTTCCACTACCAGATCTTACTGTTAATGTTGAGCCAGGTGTTGTTGTTCCAATGCCAACATTTCCTCTAAAGAAACTACTTCCACCAAGCCCGGTAGCAAGTGATATGTTGGGTTCATCGCTACTCCATACAGAAAAATGGAAGTCATTACCAGAACTACTAATGCGGGAAGCACTGGTGTTCGACCACCACATCATACTACTATTATGTCTGATCCCTCCCGCAGCATCACTACCAATGACCACATCAGCACCATAGGGGTTGGCAGGATCGATTACATTGTTACCAGTAGTTACCACCTGGATCTGGGCCAAGGTTATACTACTATAGAGTAAACAGATGGAAAATAATTTGAATTTCATTGTTACAGTTTAGTTGAATATTAAATACTCTGGATTTTTTAATTCTGCAGGATATTGAATTTTTGCTGATCTGGTTATTGGTTTAGATCAAAGCCTAACACTATTTGTGCTTTACTTTGAGTTTCCGATTTTCACGTTCCAATGCGCCAACTTTTTTATCCAGGCTGATCAGATGCAGGGTAAGCTCCTCTATCTTTTTTTGCTGCATTTTTACCATTTCGCCCAATTCCAGGCCATTGGCTTCAATCTCTTTGGCTGTAGGCATATCGGGTAAGTGTTTATTGGCTGTGATATAACTTTCCAACTCTTTCAAAGTTCCAATAGGGTAAGCATCGTCAAATACATAGTCGGGCCAATTCAGCGCGTCAACCCTTACCTCTTTAGTACGCATTTTTCCGTTTACTGATAACTTGTAATTGCCATCAGGACTGGCCATATTGATGGCCATATTCCCATCATAATCACTTGTTAGTATAGGTTTGATATTTAAAGGAGTAATTTCAACAAGACCAGCAGGAAGTGACTCGGTAACTGTATTCACAATTAACCGGGTAGCATCACCACCAAGCATACAGGATTTTACAGCCATTGCTATCCAATTACTGGTGATCAGATAAAAATCGATATTCCCATTTGCATTGTTGTATGCATGAAGCGAATACCGATCGGATAAGCCTCCATTGGTAAATTTAGTTATCCTCAACTCATTGCGGTTTGAAATATAAAAAACGGTTTCACCTGTAGAATAGGATTCCCATGCACCTCCCAGGATTTCCACCTTCATTTTTTGGAAATTGGAACCATCGCTGGGAGGTAAAGCGCCTAAAAATACATATAGTTGTTGCGAGGGGCTGGCTACAACTTCTTTACCATATTGAGCCATTAATATAAATGGCTGTAATAAAAATAAAATTAAAAGGAGTTTCTTCATCATTGAGATACGTTTGATTTAAATGGTAGTGGCTGCAATTTTTCTAAATGATATACCTGCTTATTTCTTCTCTTTTAGCATTTTGATATAGGCATCCTGCTCCTCCACTTTTTTACTTAAGTTAATCAGGTACAGGGTGAGTTCTTCTATCTTTTTCTGCTGCAGCTTAAACATTTCACTAACCGCTAATCCGTTTGTTTCAATTTCCGCAGCAGAAGGCATTTCGGGCAGGTGTTTATTTGTTTTAATGTAGCTCTCCAAGCCTTTTAATGTTCCAATGTTATATCCTTCTTCAAAAACATAATCGGGCCAGTTGGTAGCTTCAACTTTGATTTCTCGAGCGCGGATGTTCCCGTTTACGGAGAGTTTTTCTCTAGGGCTTAGCGTCCCCATTCCAATATTTCCAACTCCATCAATCACAATATCATCTCCATAAAACCACTGTTGGCCATTTCCATACTTATCAAACATTCTACGTGTACCCAAAATCATTTTACCTGTAGCATTACTATTACCACCATTCCCCGCAACGGTGATAATCCTTCCCTGTCCCCACGGATTATCGCCTGCAGTACCAGCTGGAATTACAAACTCAATCTGTGCCCCTTTATCCTCAAATCTGCCACCGGTATTTGCCCGGATAAGTAAGTTGCCAGCAAAATCACTTGCATTTCCTTGGTTGAGGACATTTCCGTCGCCAGTTGTCGTCAGATGATTTAATACGACTTTCCCCTCACTTTCCGTGACAATCTTTAGCCAGGGTTGGCTGGGATTGTTATTGGTTTTTCTAAAATATAGCTGCTGATCGTAGAAGCCCCCTGCAAACTGCATGGCATAGTTATTTGCAGGGTTGCTATGACGAACATCTAATAAATGCCACCAGCCGCCTGCTCCAGCCGGATAATTTACCGGGTTAACTGTATCGAAAAAACCCGAAACAGCTCCGGCATCTCCCTGGAGACCAGCATTGTCTCTGGTTTGGGCCTGTGCAACAGAGGCCAGAGAAAAAATGCAAATAAATGTGAGAACCGATAATTTGATGATCTTTTTCATTATTTCAATTTCTTTAAAATTTCTTTAAGGATTTTATCTTGTTGAATAAGTTTTGCCTTGAGCTTTGTTACTTCTCCGTCCTGTGCAGTAAGTTGTTTGTCTTTCTCGATCAGATGCAAGGTCAGTTCTTCTATCTTTTTCTGTTGCAGCTTAAACATTTCACTAACCGCTAGCCCATTGGTTTCAACTCCCGCAGCAGAAGGCATCTCTGGTAGACGTTTATTTGTTTTAATGTAGCTTTCCAATCCTTTTAATGTTCCAATATTATAGCCTTCTTCAAAAACATAATCTGGCCAGTTGGTGGCTTCTACTTTCACCTCTCGTGCCCTGATATTACCGTTGACAGAAAGTTTTTCGCGGGGCGTAGCCGTTCCAATACCTACATTACCCATTGCGGTAAGATCAGCATCAATATATAGCTTGGAAAAATAGGAATTGGGTCCGCCTCCATAAGCCAGCGGACTTCGTGAAGAGTTAGCTCCAGCACTTTCCAGATACAGTATATTCGAACCATCAGCCGCCAGTCTGAATTGTGGTCCCCCACTACCATGCCTATGAAAAACAAGCGTAGGCGATAAATTCGTAACCGTTCCCTGATTATTCACAATCTCGATACTGTTTGTTGTGAGGGCAGCATTGGTCCAGGAATATCCACCTATACTTGCATTTCCATAACTGAACCATGCCTGACCATCTGTTCTACTCGTCCCACCTACATCAAAATTATATTGTGGAACCCTTCCTATTCCTACCTTTCCATCGTTTTCCATCACCACTTTTTGCCAGGGTTGACCCGCATTATTACTCGTTTTTCTGAAATAAAGATTCTGATCAAAAAAACTGCCTGCAAATTGCATGGCAAAATTATTTACTGAATTACTATGACGAACATCTAACAAATGCCACCAGCTGCTAGCTCCAGCAGGATAGTTAACAGGATTTATTGTTTCAAAAAAACCTGATACAGCCCCTGCATCTCCCTGGAGACCAGCATTATCCCTGGTTTGGGTCTGTGCCATAGTCACGAGCGGAACAATATAGAATAATATGAGTGCGAATAATTTGATGGTATTTTTCATTATTATTTCAATTTCTTTAAAATTTCTTGAAGGACTTTATCTTGTTGAGCTAGTTTTGTCTCGAGCTTTGTTACTTGTCTGCCTTGTACGTTAAGTTGTTTATCTTTTTCGATCAGATGCAGGGTCAACTCTTCCACTTTTTGCAACAGTTTAATATTAAGTTCCCCTAAGTTTACGCCGTTTTCTACCATTTGCTTAGCCGTTGGAATTTCAGGCAAATGTTTGTTGGTTTTAACAAATTTTTCCAGATCGCTTAAATCTGGAAGTTTAAAAGTAGGTTCAAATACAAAATCGGCACCTGCATGAGTAGAAACTTTAATCTCCCGGGCGCCAATGTTACCAGCTACGGTTAGCTTATCCTGTGGGTTAGTTGTACCGATGCCTACATTTCCATTTGCGAGTGCTTTTATGGCAATTGATGCCCCATTTTCTGAATCCCTTATATTTCCAACATAAAGCTCCCATTCATTGGTCATGGGCAAAAACTTATTTACTGTCAAATCGTTTCCTGTCACACTCAATGGCGTAAATGTGTCGTTAAAATTTATTGATCTTATTTTGATATAAACTGTAAGCGGAGCATCCACAGATCCATAAGTATTGATAGCCCGCACCCTAAGCCTGGGATTGCCTTGCTGGGTATTACAATCAATTGTAAAGTTTTGCTGTAGGTCTACATATTTGTTCCTGTTTGTACATCCGACTTCTCTCCAAATAGCTGGGTTGGCATGAGAGATTGCTGCAATATAGGTAGCAGCGGCAGCTATGCTTCCCCTGGTATAGCTTATTGAAATCTCATAAAAACCTGAAGCGCCAGCTGAAATTGGCTGAACACCCACAAACTCGATATAATCGCCAACGGAGAAACCTGCAGGAAAGGTAACACTAGTCTCGTAATTATCAGCTACTGAATTAGAAACAGAATTCTTAGTCGTTTTTTCAGTAGCCTGAACGCTATTAAAAAAAAACACCATTAGGATTAAGATCAAGCGATAATTTTTCATTTTCTTTTAGATTTGGTTTTTAAGCTATGTTGGTTGGTCAATTTTTTCTCCAATGCTTTAATCGTCTTTTCCTGTGCGATTAAATGAAGCGTAAGTTCTTCCTGGTTTTTAAGGAGTTTTTTTACTAAATCACCCAGTTCTACCCCATTGCTTTCTACTTCTTTTGCACCAGGCATTTCAGGAAGATGTTTATTGATTTTGATATACTTTTCCAGTTCTCCAAGTGAAGCGATCTGATATTTTTTTTCAAAAACATAATCGGGCCAGTTGGCAGCTTCTACTTTGATTTCTCTAGCACGGATTTTGCCGTTTACGGCTAATTTCTCATTAGGTGTACTGGTACCTATACCAACATTACCATTTGCATATATATCTCCATTAACCACCATCCCTGTCGCTAAGTATTGCTGATTTTGGGGCACATAACTATCTGGCGTCGTTTTAAAAGTATGTTCGGGTCCGTTCAATTCTGCAAACGGAAGTGCATTCTGAACACCATCATAAACAGTGTAACCTACAGTCGCTGTAGAATTGATTACGTAGGTAGTACCTCCACCCTTTAACCAAATTATAATTTCTGAATTTGGATTAGCCGCTGTTGCATCCCGCCATCCGGCAATAAATACCTGCGAACTTTTAAGATCTGCACTGATGAAAGCAGAACCATGCCCCCAATTGCTGGTGTGAAACCTGAAAGATGAAATCATGGACCCCCTCCAGCCGGAGTTTAGATGTGTATTGGATCTTCCTATCGATATCTCTGTTTCCTTGTTCACAGACCAATTGACATCTTTGAAAGTAACTGGATAAAACTTATCGATATCACCCCCAACATCAAATGAGGTTGAAGTTTGAGCGGTTGCTAATATATCTTGTGAAATAAGTAGTAAGAAAAAAAATAGTTTTTTCATGTTTTAAGTTAGTTGCGTTATTTTTCTCTTGGTGTCCTTGCTGGAGCGTTGAGACATTTTATTAAGTCCTATGAGTTGAAGGGTAAGCCAATGGTAATAAATTCATCACCTGTGATATGGAACTTGCTCACGGGTTGACTGGTTCCTAAACCCAGGTTTCCATTCCCCATCAGATTAAAGACTTCCTGATTGCCGTTAATCGCCACTCTTAATGATCCATCGTGAAAAAGGCTGAAATATCCCCCTAGATAAGTGCCACCTGTAAAATCATTATCATAGTTCAGTACCAGTGCATTCCCTCCCCCATGAACAATGGCCCTACCTCCGGTTCCTCGTGGTGGAAAAACAAGATTGACATCCGCCGCACCATTAAAACTAAAATCAGGTGTTTGGGCAAATGTTGTAATTGATATTAAAATGATTAGAAGTGCTGAGAGTGTAATTTTTTTCATTCGTTGTTTATTTTATTTTGCTTTTAATGGCATCCAGTTCTTTTTTCAATTCGATGATATAAAGCGTAAGTTCTTCTATTTTCTTCTGCTGCAAGCTTAACATCTCGCTCACCGCAATTCCCTGCTTAGTCAAAGTTTGTGCTGAAGGAATTCCAGGCAGATGACCATTAGCCTTAATGTTTTTTTCAACTTCTGTAAGTGAAGGAAGCTCATATGCCGTTTCAAAAACATAATCGGGCCAGTTGGCAGCTTCTACTTTGATTTCTTTGGCCCTGATCACACCATTAACAGCCAACCGCTCAGCCGGATTGGTTATTCCGATCCCCACGTTCCCTAAAGGTGTACCATCTGTTTTGGTTGCCAGCACAATAGCTCCATTCATTGATTTAAGTACATCCAGGTCACCACCGTCGGCATTGTTCCCAACACCAAAAGGATACTGGTAAACTCCTCTAAGCGCCCAGTTTTTCGCACCTGTAATACCCGAGTATCCTAAAGAAACAATTCCCATTACATTTTTGTCGGGGAAGTTGGCCTGATCTAAAATAACTTTGAAATTGCCATTTATCACGAGCCGTTCACTTGGTGTTGCGGTGCCTATTCCAACATTGCCCGTTCCCATTAAGGTTAAAACAGTTTTTGCGCCATTTTTATATGCACCAATGTTAATAAGAGGATTGACTGGATCGCTAAGATAGTTGAGATGAAATTCATCATCAGATCCGTTAACGCCGTCAGAATATGCACCTTTAAATAAAATGGTACCGATATCACCACTAAGACTCGGTGCAAGCCTTAGTACTGCTCTACGTCCCTCAATCTGTTGTACAGTTCCACCAAACCAAACAGTCGGATTTAAAGTGCCAATTCCTACATTTCCAGATGTAGGAAAGGTATTCTGCGCCATAAGCGTATTCCCTGCAAATAAAAGGATGACAATAATGATATCTTTTAGTTTCATATTTAAATAGTTTTAGGTTTCTTATCTTTTTTTGTAAAAATGGACTTTAACCAGCGGGTAATCTTAACCGCTTTGCCTGGTTTATAAGCCACAACCTTTCCCCTTTTGTACCTGGTTACCTGGATACTGTCTGTACCGATACGCTTTTCGAGCTTTCCATTTAATTGACCATCCCTGTAACTTCCCCTTTCCAGCAAAACACCTTCCTGATCATATTTTTCAAACTTGCCATTTGGTTTTCCTGACGAATAGTTCACTATCGAATCCAATACGCCATCTTCTCCCCAGCTCTTCCATTTTCCAGACTTCAATCCCATCTCAAAAAGCCCCTGGGTTTTAAGGCCTTTGGTATCATAAAATTCATTGTAAATACCATTAAGCAGTTTACCACTGTAGCCTCCTTGAGTATAGCGGATCTGATTGCCACTAAACCAGGCATATTTCCGGTCAGATTTGATGTTACCAGACCCCGTTTCCGGACGCTGTACATAGAACACAGCCTTGTAATGGTCATAATTAATGGTATGGTTATAGTTATCTGCATCAAAATATGATTTAATGCGTTGTGCATCTGCCTGTAAAAACAGCAGGCACAATTGAAGCACTGTGATATAAATAATTCTCATTTATTTTATTGATAAATATTTTACAGCATCCTGGTATTCAACTTTTATCGAGTCGCCAATCCGCTTTATAAACTTCAAGCCATTCGCCCTTTCCCCTTCGCTCAACATCACTTCTTTACCATTTACACTGATAATGGCTACATTCCTTTTTTCGATCCGGTTATAGATTTGCCCACTATAAATAATCCCTGACCAATTTACCTTTGGCTTTATTGGAGTAGCCATTGGCACAAAAGCCTGAACGGAAGACACCGGAACATTCACTGGCTCTGAACCTCCTGAAGCAAAGGGATCACTGTAACCCATTTCAAGTACCACCGCATCTTTTGCATGATCAATCATATTAAAATAAGGTTCACGAGTTGTACGGGTACTAACCTCTGCAGCATCCTCTGTTGCCATGCCAGTAAAGACCCTGTAAAAAATTATGCCCCATACCCCTGCAACACAGCAGATCAGCAGATAGGTCATTTTTTTGCTTTTCATGGCTATTGGATAATAAAAGTTCTGATCTCACTATAGGCTCCTGCATTTCCAGCTTTGTCAAAAGCCCTTATCCGCCAGGCAATTGTTTCGCCAACATCTCCTGCATCGAAAACATGTTCTGTAGAAGTTACAGTTTGAGGATAACTCTTATTATAAGCAGTCTGCTCATCACTTTTATAAACGGAGACCTCATATCGTTCTGCATCGGCAATCCTGTTCCACACCAACCTTACCGGCCTCGACACCGTTTGTTTGTTCAACGGAGTACTTAAGGTCACCCGCTCTGGTCCGGTTGCATCATAGCTAAGGGTTCTTACAGCACTCCATTTCGAATTCTCAGTTGCGTTTTCTGCCCGCACCCGGTATTGGTAAGTTCCTTCCTGGGTAAGGGTCTGCAAAAAGCCTAAATTACTCGTAGTGATGTTCAGTGTCATGTTCTTTTCATCCAGAAAATTATTGTTATCCACCTGCAGGCGATAAACGGAGGCACCAAAAAGCTTAAGCCACTCATACCTGATCTCGGGTTTTGAAAAATAGAGGCCACTTGAAGGAACCGTAAGCTGGACACTCTGCTCGGTAAGACTCGATGGAAAAATTTCAAGCGACCGGGTACTGTAACTGCTCGCACTGCTGCCATTCTCTCCCCTAATGCGCCATTCGTATTTGCCTGGATCCATGGTGTACACAAATTTTTCGGTCTTGATCAAGGTATCCAAAATCAGTTTACTTACACTATCAAATTTGGGCGACACTACCTGTAACCTGTAAAAAAGTGCATCCGACAGGGGGTTCCACCAGAAAGTTTGCTGATAACTATTGGTCTCTAATCTGTTCGCGGGAGCCAGAACATCTATCTTTCGATTTTCTATGGAAGGTTCTATAAACTCGCTACATCCTGCCAGCAATAGCAAAATACTCCCCATTAGAACGCTAATATTCTTCTTCATATTTATAACAGTATATTAAATTCGCCTACTACCTGTATCTTTAACAGTAATGCCCCAAAGGTAATCAACGCCGAGGCTAACCTGGAATAAGAAAAGATCTGGATTTCAGATTTTTTTCTGATCATTTTCTGAGCCTTCTTTTCAAAAAATGCCTTACGGTAAGTGTTTCCTATCAATAATTTATTGCTTTCATCACCACTAAGTATTACCATGTTCCCTTCTATTGAAGTAATTTTTTCATCATTAATAATAAAGGATTTGTGTATCCTGCTAAAACAACTGGCTGGTAAACTATCTTCCATTTCTTTCATAGAGTTGTGGCAGGAGAAACGTTGATCATTTTCCATATAAAGTACCACATAATTCTGCATAGCCTGTATATAGATCAGCTGATCGCATTTGATCAGGAATTCTTTTAGGCCTTTAGAATCTGCTTTGATAAAAAAAGAATCTACCACTTGTTGCTTCTTTGATATGTTTACAGATTGGGCCAGCTGTGTAAGGTGATCGAATTTATTAATGCTTTTTACAAAACGGTTAAAAGTAATTGGCCTGATGAGGTAATCAAATGCTGCATGTTCGAAGGCTTCGAATGCCATTTCCGTATTCTCTGATACCAAAACAATTGAAGAAAACTGTTTGATCCGCTCCAACCAGCTATTGCTACCACTTAAAAATGCAACATCAACGAAAACGATCCCTGGTCTGATCGAATATACCGCATCAAAACTTTCTGGTCGCTGCACAGCATACCCCTTTAATTGAGTAAGCGGGTAGTCGTTTATGTACACACATAAAGATTCTACGGTATGCAGTTCGCCGATTACGTAACAGCTAATCATAATGCATTAGGTCTAAAATATAATATTACTCTGCCCGTTACCAGACATTGAAAATTTATTGTTGATTACAGCAGAAACCGACTGGTTTGTTTTATGAATCTTGAGATGGGATAATACCTGCAAGGCAGAATACATGGAGAGAAGCATTAACAATAGACGGGTACATATTTGCTATTTAAACATGTCTAATATCCTCAAAAAAAAATAATTTGCAAAGAAACAGTAAACAAAAAAACAAATAATGCGTTACCTAATTGTATTTAAAGAAATGCAATTAAAAATCTAGTTGATCAAGAAAAATAAACAATCACAATCAATTCAAATTGTAATGTTACATTTACAATAATTATCTAAAAAATTAGCAACAGATTCTTAATAGCGATTATGAGCACACTGATTCTCTTTTTTCATCATCATCAACAAGCACATCCCGAATTAGGATAAATTTCAATGGTATTTGAGGTGCTGTACAAGCGTCTGTTAGATGCAAACTTTCTTCGCAAGATTGAATTTATACTTCTAAAGCAAATATAATCTGTACTTATCTTAGACTCCTTTTGATTAAAATAATCTTTTATTATAACCCCGACTGGGGTTATAATAATGTAGCGGATTGATTTTAAGCTATTTAAACAAATACGTTAATGATAGAGATCAGTTTTTTAAAAACATTGGAGTGGAGATGAAATACTGTGAGGTTTCATCATCCTGACCACAGCGGAGAAAAGAGACTGTCTCATAATATAGATTGTCATCCTGAGCCTGTCGAAGGACTAAATTAAATGGCCCCGGCTAAGCGTTTCAATTACTTGTCAGATTTCATCTTGAAGCTCAACGTAACAATTCGAATCGAATTTAACTTTTGATACGTCCCTTTTTTATCAAGATCAAAAATCTACATGATAATCTTTTGCGAAGGGTTTTGCTGCCCAGGCTTTTTTCGATGTCCATTCTGCCGAAGGTGCGGCCCAAAATTCGTCGGTAGCTGGTAAACCCAGCGGAAGGAATGATAAGGTAGCCATATACAAACTGCCTGTGGAAGTATAATAATCTGCTATTTCCAGATCATGACCGCAAAAACCCAGCTGTAACCATCCTTTTGCATCAAAAGTTCCAGGTATGCCATACATATTCTGTTTAACTTTAGTTAAGGCAGAACGTACCTGGGCTGGTTGAATAGTAGCTGGTAACTTACGCATGAGGGCAATTTGGCTCAATGCCTGAAAAGCGCCGGTTCTGTAGGTAATTGAACGCCCAATTGGTGGATAGGTTCCTTCAGGAGAGATCATGCGCTCTTGCCCTACTACATAACGCTGCATCCTTTTTACAGCAAGATCATATCGGTCTTTTTTGATTAGGTTTTTATCCAGCATCACGGCAAGTGTATCCACCATCATCGGGTGAATTACAAAAGAGTTGTAATAATCAAAAGCCATGTTAACGCCATCGCCATACCAACCATCTCCTTTATACCATGCGTTTAATGTATCTACGCCTTCATTTAGGCGGCCTTCATCGTACGATTCACCAATCGACAATAAAAAGGCTTCGGTAATGGAACCAAATAACAACCAGTTATTTTTAAAGGGTTTTCTGTTTCTTAATGATTTAAACGAAACGATAATTTCGCGCTTTGTTTCAGGCTTTAACGGCTCCCATAAAGCTTTAGGTGCTCTTAAAAAGGTTTGCGCGAGGTAGGCTGAATCTACAATCGGCTGATAATCTTTGGTAAAATTTAATTTATCAGGACTATTTGCTGCAAAACAGCTATCTAATCCCTGAATGGCTTGTAATTTCAGTTTGTTTCTTAAAACACCTTCCGTTGTGGTATCATCAGGTAACGAAAGCCAGGGCGCAATGCCGGCATAGGTACGGCCAACGGCTTCTAAATACGATACGGCAGGTGTTCTGGAATCGAATTTCGGCGCCGTAACTACTGGCATATTTTTAATCAATGTTCCATTAGCTAAATTGGAAACCACAGGGCTGGCAATTTTATACAGCAGTTTATACCAATATTCTCTGTCGTTTTTCGATTGAGTGCTTGTGTTCCTATTAATTTTTGCAGCAGATAAAACTTCATTAGGATTAAACAGCCCAAATACTCCGGTTAATGACAAGGCCCCTATAAATTTTCTTCTTTCCATATTGTGTGTTATAAATACCAGTTTTTATAGCGCATTAACGCTTCGAGATAGTAATAATCGGCGTAGCTAAGCGGAACGTCGACTTCTGATTTCAGGGGTAAAGCTCCAGTACTGTGCATGAGCAAAAAACCACCATTTTCACCCAGCTCTGCACAATACGCATCAGATGAAAGTGAAATGATCATTCTTTTTGCTTCGCTTACATATAATTTTCGCTCACTTTTTGTTGCATACTGCCCTAATTCCAATAAACCAGAGGCAATAACCGCAGCAGCGGAAGCATCGCGATAAGTATCTGGAATGTTCGGCGCGTTAAAATCCCAATATGGAACCTGATCGGCAGGCATATTTGGATGGTTGATGATAAATTTGGCGATGTTCTTTGCCTGGTTGAGATACCGTTTGTTTTTGGTAAAGCGGTACATCATGGTATAACCATATAATCCCCAGCCCTGGCCACGGCTCCAGGCCGATTCGTCAGATGCTCCCTGAGCCGTACCTCTTTTAAGTACTTTCCCCGTGGTCATATCGTAATCTACTACATGGTAAGAGCTATAGTTTGATCTGAAATGGTTTTTAAAGCGAAGCATCGGCATGATTGATGGCAATTTCCTTGTATTTCGGATCGCCACCATGAGCTGATACCCATGCCAGTAACTCCAGATTCATCATATTATCAATAATAACAGGGCCTTTCCACTGTTTACTACTATTCCACGATTGGATTACTTTAGCAGCCGGACGGTAGCGTGTGGCAAGCGAAGCTGCGGCAGTATCGATAGTTGGTTTATATAAAGCATTACCTGTAATGCGGTAGGCATTGCCAAAACTACAGAACATCATAAAACCTAAATCATGGTTTCCGGTATAATGTTTCTCCTTATCTAGTATAGCCAGGCGTTTTTCTGCCTCTTTTAAAGTGCCAGAATCCCTGGTATATTCGTAAATATAAAGTAGAGAGCCGGGATAAAAACCACTGCACCACCATTTGGTATCGCTCGTTTCCAACTTATTATTTTTAGAATAATAGGTTTTTGGCATGCGATCAGCGGGGGTGTTTTTAGCTAATAATTGATATTGTTTCTGAGCAAGTGCAAACTGCTTGTCGAGCAGGTTTTTCATTGCTTTTTTTTCATCAGCTGCCTCTTGTGAATGAGCAATTACCGCTGTAGCCAGAAAACATATGGCGAACAATAATTTCTTCATAGGTTAGGTAAACTTGTATAATTCATTTTGTATTAAGCCTTAACATAGGCTTTTGATGTTGGTTGCGACAAATTTGTGCTTTTACAAGCTTAAAAAAGTTGAAAATTGGAAATGATAGGGTAGAAAATCAGAAATCAACTACCTTTTTAGGGCATATTTACATCAATTCATTTCTACTGCCCTTTTGTATACATTAAACCTTTCTTTTGAAGTCGTAAAAAGAGACTGACACCAACAGTGGAAAACACAGGAGTTACCCAATTTGAAAAAGAGGCTGTATCATATATATAGAATTGTCATCCTGAGCCTGTCGAAGGACCTGTTTAAATGCCCCGTAAAGCGTTTCGACTACTTGTCCCGATTCTTCGGGAAGCTCAACGTGACAAGTTCGAATGGAATCACAACTTATGATACAACCTCTTTTGGCCTTGAATTAATCAATTCATTTTTAACTGGGTATAGTGTTTAATAAACCAGGTTAATGCGGGGTTTTTATTCGATTCTTTATAAGCTAATACCACCTCTGTATTAACAGGAATGGCATCAAATTCAATAAAAGATACTTTTAACTGTGCATATTGCTTTTTTAACGATAGTGGCAAAATAGATATACCCAAGCCTGCTTCTACCAATTGTAATATGGAGTGTACATTGTTAGCCTCGTGGGTAATGTCTGGACTAAAGCCCATTCTCTGGCAAATCTCCATAAGTTTCTGGTTATACTGAGGTGCAAAATCTTTATTAAAGAAGATAAACGGACTCTTCTTTAAAAAATCCGCAAGCTCTTTATTGGTATCAATTTTTTGATCTGTTAAAGGAATAACCACCACAAAGGGATCAAAAAACAATGATTCTACTTTCAATTTTTCAGATAAAACCGGGGCTCTTAAAATCCCCACATCTAAGCCGCCATGTTCCAGTTCTTTAATTTGGGCAAGTGTAGGCACTTCGAACAAACTCGTTTTCAGATAAGGAAATTCCTGATGCATCAATTTTAAAATTTCTGCGAGATGAGATTGGTAAACCGAACTGATATAGCCAATCTTTAATTCGCCGCTAACACCTTCATGAATTTTACGGACAACTTCTTTACTTTCTTCCAGCTTGGCAAACATGGCATCTACTTCAGCTTTAAAATATTTGCCGGCATTTGTTAACTCAACCCGCTTATTACTCCGAACAAACAGTTGTACGCCGAGTTCTTCTTCCAGTTCTTTAATCTGTCTGCTCAAAGGAGGCTGCGAGATAAAAAGTTTTGCTGCAGCTTTAGTAAAATGAAGTTCTTCTGCAACAGTTTTAAAATATAACAAATGTCTGAGTTCCATATTTATAATACCTGATAAGTATCGTTTTATGCTAAAATTGATATTTTACAAATATGATTAACAGCGCTAACTTTACAAAAAAAATTAAAGCAATGAATAAAGATTATGCGCATAAAGCAACAAATGAAGAAATCAAAACAAGGTTTGATAACGATGTAGAACGTTTCTCGAACTTAGAAAGCGGTCAACAAACTACCATCGATGCGCCACTTACCATGGAGCTTTGCACCGGAGCGGCCAGTTACATCAATCCAAATGCGAAAGAACTGTTGGATATTGGATGTGGTGCGGGTAATTACACATTAAAAATGCTCAGCAAAATCCCAAACCTTAACTGTACACTTAACGACTTAAGTTTACCGATGCTGGAACGCGCAAGGGATAGGGTATCGGCACAAACTACCGGAACAGTGACTGCTATACAGGATGATATGCGCAACCTTAATTTACCCGATAATCATTTCGACATTATACTTGCTGCTGCAACATTTCATCACTTGCGTACTGATGCCGATTGGGAACTTGTTTTTACTAAAGTTTACCGGGCTTTAAAACCCGGAGGCAGTATCTGGATTTCAGACCTCATTGCACATGATTCAGTTTTGATTGATCATCTTTTTCAAGATCAATACGGAGCCTACCTGGAAACACTTGGTGGTGCGGCATATAAGCAAAAGGTATTTGATTATATTGAATATGAAGATACCCCTCGTTCTTTAAACTATCAGCTGGCTTTATTGCAAAAAGTTGGCTTTAGCGTTACCGAGATCCTGCATAAAAACTCTTATTTTGCAGCGTTTGGTGCGATAAAGTAAAACAATTATGCCAGGCGATATTGCAACTATTACCTGGCATAATCCTTAAGCTTAAATGAATAGCGTGAATGACTCTATTTTCAGCAAAAAGAATCCTGAGTTTATTTTAGAAATGATTTATTTGACCACCTAACGAATTACTCATAGCTAGGCCTAAAACCTTTAATTAATGCTATTAATTCGTCTTTATTGATCAGATTGGGATCTTCGAACTGTCGCTTTAAAAAGTTAACCGGAACATTTACTGTACCGTTTGTGGTACGCAATATGCAAACTTCTTCATTTGCCTTAGAGGATACATAATGACCGATTTCGGATTCAACTTCAGATAAACGGATCAGCAGTTCATAATAGATATAGAGCGGGAAATTCACGGCGCAAAGTTAACACTACAAAAAGCTAATGTTTAATTATTGTTATGTTAACATTAACCAATATTATAATAATAACTTAACAAAGGATTCCATTTCTTTTAAGGCGATATGCGATAGATAAATCCGATTTGAAAATTAATCTCGAGTTAACAATAGTAGCGTTAAGTTTGTTCCTAAAATCCGGAAAGGCAATGACAAAACCGATAACCTACTTAAAACTAATAACTAATTATAGTATTTATCTTGTCATTCTATTTTTAGCCGTTCTACCATCCTGCAAAAAGGGCAATAAAAACCCCGATTATCCGATTGGAAGCAACGAGAATATCAATACCTGGATACTCGATAGCCTTAAACGCTACTATTATTGGAATGAGCAATTGCCTGCCGATCCCAATATCAGTTTATCGCCAAAAGATTTTTTTAATTCCATCCGCAATCCATCCGATCGCTTTTCCTATATCCATATCCCTAACGACCCTACCACCGCCACCCCAAGCAATAGAAATTTTGGTTTTGATTATGCAACAGTAAGCGACCAAAAGAGCACAAAGGTTATCGGAATCATTAAAGTTGTATTAAAAGATTCTCCGGCGTCAAGGGCCGGTTTAAAACGCGGAGATTACTTCAGTAAAATTAACGGCAAAACCTTAACCGCTGGTAATGCACAAACTTTACAAACCGAAATCTTAAACAGCGACCGCTTTTCTTTAGGTTTAGCCGAATTGAATAACAATACCTGGACAGATACACGCACTGTTGACTTAAGCAAAAGTGTAATACTCGACCAACGGGAGATTAGCAAGGTTATAGAAAGCGATGGAAAAAAAATCGGTTACCTCTATTTTCTGGATTTTAACGGCGGTTTGGCCAGCTCGCTCGCTCCTGTTTTTAGTAATTTTAAAGCAGAAGGCGTATCCGAGCTTATCCTCGATCTCCGTTATAACGCGGGTGGTCAGGTAGCAGAAGCAGCTGGCATATGTGCCATGATTGCTAAAAATGTATCGTTCGATAAACCTTTCATTACCTACAGAGGCAATAAAAATGGAGGAGCCAAAACAGAATCTATTGGTACCTCAGCTACTTTCGATGGTACCGTAAATTTTAACACCCTCCTGCAACAAAACCTTGGCCTTAGCCGGGTTTATATTTTATCGACAGCCGCCACGGCATCTGCATCAGAAGTCATGATCAATAACCTTAAACCTTTTATTCAAGTGGTGCTAATCGGCGAAAAAACAAGGGGAAAGGATGAAGCATCATTTAGGATATTTGATGCCCGAAGCCCTAAACAGGTGAACTGGGAAATGCACCCGATTGTTTATAAACTCTTTAATGCACAAGGCAGCGGTGGATATAGTGCTGGAATCAACCCCGATATTGCAATCAATGAAATGAGTATTTTGCCTTTGCTTCAACTGGGTGATGCTGCTGATCCGATGGTAAAGACAGCAATCGCTGCGATAACAGGTAAAACCATCAAAACTTCAATTGCTATAAATAATGTGGTTTCTGAAAGCTTTCGGGCTGATCGCATTTTAATGGATTCGAGGGCACAGTCTGCCCAACAGAGCATCGTAACTACGCACCGATTAAGGTGATAGAAAAGGTTTTCATTGTGTTAACATTAACTTTAAACGCGACCACTAACTTGCCTCCCATAACCGCTACTTATGGAACAGTTGGAAGATTTTAAAAACGCAAAACTCCTGAATGCAGTAAAAACTGGCAATTCAGCTGCTTTTAATGAAATTTACCATCAGTACCACAAAAAAATATATGGTTATGCCTACCATTTTACAAGAGACAAAGAAGACGCTGAAGAGCTAACACAAGATGTTTTTGTGAGGCTTTGGGAAAACAGATCGAAGATCGACCCACAAAAGAATTTTGATGCCTTTCTTTATACCCTTATCCGCAATAATTTCCTCTCTACACTCCGTAAAAAAGCCAGAGAAAAAGCCTATAGCAGCGAAAACCTTAAGCATGAGCAATCTTTTAATGCCATTGAAGATGAACTTGATGCCAAAGAAACTAAACAGATTGTACAGAAAGCGATAGAAAGTCTTTCTCCGCAGGTAAAAAAAATATATCTGATGAGTAGGAATGACCACCATACACATGAGGAGATATCGGAGTTGATGGGCATCTCCAAAAACACGGTAAACAATCACCTCAAAAAATCACTGGGTATAATGCGAAAATATTTCAGCACTTATTCTCCTGAAACGATATTATCTTTTGCAATAGTATTTTTTTGTTAAGTGGTTGGCAAGAAGCGTTAAGATAAGCGCCCTATCCTATTTTTCATCTTCCATCATTAAGAAGTTAAGGACATTAAGGTTTTTCTAACGCAATCCAAACGGCGCGTCCTCCTGAATTTGTTTCAGGAGCTATATTGCTTCTATCGTTGTGTTTAGTCGGTTTCCATTGATCATTCCTCATCCATCTTCCCTTTTACATCTTCCGCCATTTCATCATTAAGAAGTTAAGGAAATTAAGCTTTTCTAGCGCAGTCCAAGCGACGCGTCCTCTTGAACTTGTTTCAGGATCCTTATTGTTTTTATCATTAACTTTTTAGTCGGTTAATATTGATTATTGATCACTCCTCATCCATCTTCCCTTTTACATCTTCCGCCATTTCATCATTAAGAGGTTAAGAACATTAAGTTTTTTTCTAGCTCAACCCAAGCGGCGCGTCCTCCTGAACTTGTTTCAGGATCTATTCTGGTATTAAGATCCGGAAGCAAGTCAGGGCGAGTATGCAGGATTGGTTATTGCATAAATTGATCATTGTTATTAATCCCACCTTCCACCGAAAAAAATAACACACTGTTAAACAGCACTTTACGATTTATTCTAAAAAAAATATTTTTCTGTATAGCTGTATCCGGGGTTTCGTGCATATATACAATAGCGCGCAGCATAAAAGCTTACAAACATTAAAGTGAAAGAAAACATTAAAATACTATTTGAACAGTACTTTGCAGGTAAAACCAATCTGGAGCAAGAAAAAATCCTGATGGAGTATCTGGCCGATCCAGCGAACGCCGATAGTGAATTTCATGGCGTAATGGAAAGGGCCTGGGCAAAACAAACAAGTGAAACCGATTACTCTTTAAATGCTGTCCAGGGACTGGCAGAGATATGGGATAAAGTTGAGGAACGCCAACCAAAAAGCCGATCATTTTTCCCACTATTAAAATATGCCGCAACAATTGTGGTAATCATTTCTGCATCAATTGGCTGGTATGCATATAAGAAAGCACAACAACCTGTACAAACAGCCATTGCTTTTTTAAGTAAAACCACACAAAAAGGTGAAAAAGTAAAGTTGATTTTGCCCGATAGTTCTATTGTATACCTCGGTGCCGGAAGTAAACTTATCTGGCCATCACACTTTGTGAAGGGCGGTTTAAGAAAAATACGGCTTGATGGAGAAGCTTTTTTTGAAGTAAAACGCGATACCACAAGTCCTTTTATTGTATATAGCGGGCAGATGCAGACACAGGTTTTAGGTACTTCTTTCAATATCTATGCTTATCCAAAAGATGGCACCTTCAGCGTTGCCGTGCAAACTGGTAAGGTAAAGGTATCAGAGAACAGCCAGGGCAAACTAAAAGAGCTTTCACTGCTTACTCCTGGCATGAAAATATTTTATCACTTAAAGGAACGTAATTATACGGTACATACTGAACGGGTAACTGAAGTAAATGCCTGGATCAAAAATAGCTTTGCTTTTAAAGATGTGACGCTACCAAATATGCTCAAATCATTGGAGAGATATTACAATGTGCACATTGAGCTAAAGAGTAATAAACTTAATCAATGCAGGTTTAATGCCACCTTTTCAAACAAAAGCATCACCAATGTAATGGAAGAGCTCCATGTGATGAGCGGGAAACACCTGAAATACAAAATAGATACAGGCACTAAAACAATTACCGTATGGGGGGAGGGCTGCCAATGATGGGTTAGCTTATAGGGCGCAATACACAGGCGCAACATTACCGGATTTATACCTATGAAAAATAAATTAAACCTCTTAACATAAACATGGAGCCGGATTGCTCGAACAATCCAGCTCCTAAACAAAAGTTTTTAACCCGTGAGAATTAAAAAACATCTTGAACCTATGAAAATAGGATTTTATGAATATATAAAAGAATATATTATCAATTTCGATTACAGGCCATTGGTAGTCCTGGTAATGTTATGTATCTTTTTATTTAACCAAGGCATGGCAAGCGGCTTTGCCCAAACACCAAAAGAAAGCAATATAAGCATCAAAATAGCCGAAATGAGCATCTCGGATGCGCTAAGTATTTTAGAAGAAAAAGCAGGCTTGTCGATTAATTACAACAGGTCGATTTTTAGCCAGAACAGCAAAATAAGCCTCGAGGCAAAAAACATACCACTTGAACTGATCCTCAAAAAAATACTTTCAGGAACCAGGGTAACCTACAGGTTTGCTGATAACAATACCATATTGCTTTACAAACTTCCAGATCCGGTAAAACCCGGACGCATATCAGGCAAAATATTAGACGAAAAAGGTGAAACCCTCCCTGGTGCTTCCATTAAAGTTATCGAAACGGGTAAAGCCACACAAACTGCCAGCGATGGAAGTTACACTTTAAGCGTTGAACCAGGCACTTATACTGTAGAGGTTAGTTATATTTCTTTTGCTACCCAGCGCATTAGCGAGGTAAACGTAAAGGCTGATAAAAATACACCATTAGACATTTCGTTAAAACCTGATGCAAAAGGCCTTCAGGAAGTGGTGGTAACAGCCAGTTACAAAAAAGCATCAGTTGAGGGTTTACTGGCCCGCCAGAAAAATGCCTCCGAAATCAGCAATGGGATCAGTGCAGAACAAATTAGCAGAACACCCGATAAAAACATCGGTGAAAGTTTGAAACGCATTAGTGGCGTAAGTTCTATAGACAATAAGTTTGTAATTGTAAGGGGAATTGGCGAGCGTTATAATTCAGCACAGCTTGACGGCGTTACGCTGCCGAGTACAGAAGCGCAGACACGCAATTTTTCCTTTGATCTTATCCCATCTAACCTCGTTGATAATGTAGTGGTAAGTAAAACGGTTACGCCTGATATGAATACTAGTTTTGGGGGTGGCTTGATCCAGATTAACACTAAAGACATCCCAACAGAAAATTTTATGAGTTTTACTGCAGGAACATCGTACAACGACCAAAGTACTGGTAAGGATTTTTTAAGTCATAAAAGAGGTAAATATGACTATCTGGGTTTTGATGATAGCCGAAGGGATTATCCTAAAAACCTTGTTGTAACTGATAGAAGAGTCGCACCCAACAATACTTTAACAGAAGCGGAATATGCAAAAAAGGTAGAAACGCAGAGCCATTTATTTACCAACGATAATTTTACAATATACCGTTACCAAGCTGCACCCTCTCAAAACTATCAATTCAGTATCGGAAGAATGATTCAGGTTGATACCTTAAAACAAAAGAGACTTGGTTTTACAGGATCAATAAGTTACCGGAACACACAACAGATCAACACATTTGATCAACAGAAAAGAGGAGACTGGTCTGCTTCCGAATTATATAACAATGTCGGTTCGAGTTATGGTTTTAACACAACCTGGTCTGCGCTGTTAAACATTGGCTACCAATCGGGCAAAAACAGGTATAGTTTCCGCAACAATTACACACACATGTACGACAATACGTTGGTGAGAACACTTGGACACAGTTTTGATGTTTCAGGCAATACACCTGCCAACCGTTTGGAAGAAACAGATGATCCAACATTTACAGATCTGTTGCAGAACAAACTAAGCGGACAGCACCAGGCAGGTAAATTTAAAATAGAATGGAATCTTGCCAGAACATCGATCAATCGTACCGAAAAAGATGTGATACTGGCCACCCAGGTGCCAAGGCTTATTGGTAAGGAATACCTGTATTTTTATGATATTGTAAACAGTAGTGAGCCCCGTATCCTACCGACCTCCCGTCACCATTATGAAAATGCCGAAGAGCATTATTCGTGGGATGTGTCTACATCTGTTCCCTTTGAAGTATCAGGAACAAGAAACACGTTAAAAACAGGATATTTCGGAAACTGGAAACAAGCACGATTTAACTGGACTATCGCTTCCTTTTCGGCCAACTTTAATACCCTGCCAGATAGCCTGCGCTATTTAACAATAGCAGAGATGCAACAGCCCGAAAACATTCGCGGTGCCAATGGTTTCTTCTATAATGTGGGTAATGGTTTCCAGGATATATACAAGGGCAAAAGCCTTACACAGGCTGGTTTTGTGATGTTTGACACCAGGTTTCTGGAGAAATTCAGATTGGTTTGGGGTGTACGTGCAGAATATTATAAATATGATGAAATAAACAACGGGAACAACACCAACCTCAAAATATTCAGTATCAAACCAGATAAACACTGGCAATGGCTTCCATCTGCAAATTTAACTTACAGTCCTACAAGTAGCCTCAATATCCGGACCGCCTTTTCGAGCAGCGTAATCCGACCTGAACTATTAGACAATAGTCAGTTTTGGAGATATAGCCCGTATCTTGGTGCCCAATTTGGCAACCAGGGCTTATACAGCACCAGGATTAATAGTTACGACCTGAAAGCAGAGTGGTTTCCCGGACTTGGTGAAATCATTTCTGCAGGAGGCTTTTACAAGAAATTCGACACACCTACCGAACTTACCTTTAGTACCGCCTCAGGCAACATCAACTACTACTTAAAAAGTGCCGATTTTGCACAAGTTTATGGGCTAGAGCTTGAACTACGGAAAAATTTCAGCTTTATTTCTACACATAAACTGTTTAGCAACCTAACGGCATACGCCAATTTAACCCTTCAACGATCGGATGTGAAAGGAACATACCTGGTGGCCAATACAGATCCAAATGGTCCTCCAAGCATAGAGGCTTCAAGCAAACAGAACCGCCCTATGTACGGACAGTCGCCCTATCTGGTTAACCTGGGCTTACAATATAATGCAAGCCGTTTTGGCTTCAACATAATGTACAACAAATCGGGCTATAAAACATATATCGTAAGTGAACTGCCCGCTGATATTGAATACGAAAAACCCAGGGCACAGATAGATGCTCAGATTAGTGGACGTTTATTAAAAAACAGGCTTGAGATAAAGATCAATGCCGGAAATATTTTGAACAGGGCGTCGGTTTTTTATCGGAATACTGCCAGCTATGAGGTAAATCCGGATTACGTTGGTGGCGATGCCGACCGTAGCAACAGGACAAGGTTAAAAGAAGGATATAGTAACAAATATGATGATGGCGACCTGATCAGCTTTAGCCAGAAATTTGGCCGAACCTACAGTACCTCTATTACCTATAACTTTTAAAGCTACTATGAAAAACAGTATAAATAAAGTTCACATCATTTAATAAGAAAGGAGGAACAATAATTTCCTGCATAGCCATAAAAAAAACGAAAGGTTGTACCAGAACCCTCCGTTTTAAACCGATCATTTCTAGTGGAACGGCGTATCAGGATAAACCCGAATATTTTAAAAACTTACTGTTAAAAACCAAGGGTAGCTAACAGGTCACTTAGTGAAATCGAGAAGAAACACTAAGATATAAAAAATCATCTCATTTAGATATAAATAGCCTTTTATTTCCACAAAATAATGGATGACCTGGCCTCATATCTAAATGTCCAAAAAAATCAACCTAAAAAACATGGATCATACCTATAAGATCCCATGAAAAACAAAAACGAAAATGAAAAATTTCAAAAATTTAATCGGTCTTTTATCAATTGTTGCCGTTTCTTTTACAGCTTGTAAAAAAAATGAAGGTGGTTCTGATTCATTTGGTAACCGCAGCACTTCGGCAGCAGACTATTCACAGTCATCATTGCCAGTAGTAGCTGTTAGTGGAGACATTACCAGCTCTGTTACCTGGACCCCAGGAAATGTTTACGAAATCAGTGGTGTAGTAACGGTTAGAAACGGGGCAACATTAACTATCCAGGCAGGTACTTATATCAAAGCATCGGTAAATACACCCGGTGTACAAAATGGTGTATTGGTAATCGCAAAAGATGGCAACATCAATGCTGTTGGTACAGCTGCTGATCCGATTGTATTTACGAGCCGTTACCTTTTAGACGGCGATGCAAATACAACAGGTAAACCAGGCGATTTAGGTGGTTTAATTGTTTTAGGTAATGCAACGATTAACGTTGGCGATAAACTGATTGAAGGTTTAGCTGACCAGCCTCAGTTCCATTACGGTGGAACGAACGATGCCGATAACCGCGGTACTTTACAGTATGTACGCATCGAGTATGCAGGTTTTCAGTTGGCTACAAACATCGAAGTTAATGGTTTAACTTTAGGTGGTGTGGGTAACGGTACTACTATTGATCACGTACAGGTTTCTTATGGCCTTGATGATGGATTCGAATTTTTCGGTGGTACAGTTAGCCCTAGCAATTTAATTGCTTTAGCATCTGATGATGATCAATTCGATTTTGATAACGGTTTTACAGGTACATTAAGTGATGCAGTAGCCATTGCTGATAAAAATTCTACGCACAGTACAAGTGGTGGTAACAGCGATTCTAACGGTATCGAATCTGACAACAATGCGCCTGCTGAAGATGCAACCTTTAGCTTAACGCCTAAAACACATCCAACTTTAATTAATGTAAACATCTTCGGAACTGAAAATACGAGCGGTATCGCAGGTTTAGGTTACCGCAACGGTATCCGCGAGCGTAGAGGTTCGGAAGTTGATCTGATCGATGTAATTGTTTCTGGTTACAACACAGGTATTGCATTTGATGCAGATGCTCCAGCCGGTGTTTCAAGCATCAGTACTACATCTGTTCATGGTTTCAACAACGCTATTACTACAGCATCTGGCACTTATGTTGATAATGGTGGTAACTCATTAGTGGTTAACCCAACCAACGCAAGTTATTTTGGTGTAAGCCAACCTTGGTACAACACACCAGGTTCTCCATCTACAGTTACACTTCCAGTTTGGGCTGCTACATGGTCAAAGCTTGTATTCTAATTTTTTTCTCTCTTAATTAAAGGTGGCCGTACCCTTTGGGGTACGGCCACCTTTATTACAAAAACAGACAGCTGTTTTTAAATGTAATGACCCCTTATATGAAACTAAAAATTTTTACCCTTTTCTTCCTTTCTGCTGTTGTAGCCTTAAGTTTATCTTGCCGAAAAGCAGAACTTCTTCAACCAGAACCAGCTAGAATTATTCAGCTAAACATTACCGGCACAACGAACGTTGAACTGGAATACCTATATAAAGACAGTATCATTGCTACCCCACTTGCTGGTGGTATCAATTTTAAAACCTTGCTTGCCGTAAAAGATCAGAATGCCGTTTTAAAGATCAGAAAAAAGGGCACTTCCGAAATATTGCTTACCAGAACCATTATGGCTACTCCATTCGATCAGAATATTAGCCTGTTTTATGATGGGACCAAAATATATAATAATGCGATTTCATTAAGACTTAAAGGCTATGCATTATCTGGCGAACTCGAATTCCTGTTGGATGGGACTGTATTTTCTTCAGGTAATGGTGCCATAGATAAATTATCTTCCATACTGATCGATAAAGGTACCACAAGAGAAATCACCGTCCGCAAAAAAGGAGAAACTGCTATTCTCCTAACCAAGACAATCGAATCGGCCACGGCACAGCAAAATATCGGCTTCTTTTTTGACGGCATTAAAATAGTTGATAATGTAAAAGTTGATCCCCCTGTTAATCCTGCTAACATGATGCTGACGGCTAAATTTGAAACTACATTTCCAAATCAATTTAAAAATGTTGATGTAGACCTTGTTTTCTATACCAGGCTTAAAACGGCATCGAATACAACTGCCGGAACAAAAGTAACACCCGAGCTTAGGTTTACCTTACCTAAAAATGGGTCTTTTAATTCGATAGAACTACCTCCTTTACCAGGTACAAATTATATTTACAGTTTTGATATAGTTGAAAAAGGAACCAATACCGAGCCTTATACTTCTGGTACCCCTTTAGTGCTTAATGGTTATACGCTAAAGCCTAATGAGGGTAGAATCACTGCAGCCTTTGCTGAAAACGGGATAAATTTTGAGGCAGGAAAATCAAAGTTATTTGTAATTGCAGATGCCAGAACTGCAGTTACCACACCAACCAGATCTATTTATGTATCAGGTGGAAGATTAACAGATCTTTCTCAATATTTTCAATAGGATTTATATTTATTGCATAGAAAATGGGGAAAACCAAGCAATTGTACTTGGTGTTCCCTTTTTCTTTTATTACAATTTGCTTACTCCCTTATCGACAATCATCATTTAACCCACAACACGATTTCAACCAGCTACTGATTCATGTATTTGAAATACTGAAAAAAATCAGTAAAAGCAATTCTGGTGCTGCATGATAGATTTTATTGGCTGATTTGATGTGATTTTCTTCCAAGTACCCAGCTGTTGCCATGCAACGGTAGCACCTATAGCATTTTATAGGTAACCAGAATAACAGGGTTTTCATCAAAAATGTCCGTGGAATTCTTTCCAAATCCGATTATCACCCTTACCGCATGGGCATGCACCTTGAGAATGGTTGTTACTGGTTGATTCGATCGCTGGTGCTTTGGTCTCAGCGATCATGGAGAATGCCGACAGACCGGAACTCGGGGAATTTCTGACAAGCAGTTTCTGTTCTACCGATCCCGACATAGCCCCTATCGTGTGGACACATCTTTTTATTTACTTTGCGCTTGATATGCATCGAGAATTTACAGATTTAGGGGATCACCGTTTACTTTTAAGAGGGAATAAGATTTTAAATGACCTTTTTAGCCGGAGTGTTCATTCGATACGGCAACTTACAGATGATGATGCATCCGCAAAAGGCTTCTACCGTTTTCTCCTGAATGAACGGATAAGCGAGGATGAACTCTTGTCCAACCTTATTGGGAACTGTAAAGCAGCATGTTCAGGCAGATATGTTATCTGCTTTCAGGACACTACCGAGATTAACCTTAGTAGTCACGGGAATAGGATAAATAAAACCAGTGGCCTAGGCACCACCAATGCAAACAAAGTTAAGGGGCTTGGCTTTTTTATACATCCAAGCCTGGTTGTTGATGCAGAGAACTGCATTCCCTATGGTTACTCTGACATTAAGATATGGAACCGACCGCTGGAGTTTAGCTCAAAATTTGAGCGTCAGTACCAATCGCTGCCTATAGAAGAGAAAGAATCCTATAAATGGATCGAGGCTTCGAACAATACCAAATCTGCATTAAGCGATGTTGTAAAGGGTATGCTGATCGTTCAGGACAGAGAGGGCGATATATATGAACAGTTTGCGCTCATTCCAGATGGGCACACCGATCTATTGGTCCGGGCAAGATCCAACAGAACGCTGGGCGATAAGACCAAGCTTTTCGATTGCCTTTCCGCCTATGAGTCAGCAGGATACTACGAACTTCCTGTAGCCGCCAAGGGGAAACGGAAAAAGCGGACTGCTAAAATAGAGGTCAGGTATAGAGATATCGAAATAAAAAGCACAAAGGGTACCAGCAAGGGGTTGCCCACTACAGTACCCCTGTTTATGGTAGAGGCAAAAGAGGTTGGCTACGCAGGAGAGGACAGTATCTGCTGGAGGTTGCTGACTACCCTTCCTGTAGAAAGTATCGAAATGGCAAAGGCCTGTATAGAATGGTACAGCTGGCGATGGACTATAGAGGAAGTATTCAAGATACTTAAGAAAGAGGGATACAACATAGAAGCATCGGAACTTGAATACGCCTCTTCGGTTAAAAAACTTTCTATACTGATCATGGAAGTGGTGATCAAACTGTTTCTTATGAGACTCTCCTATGCAGAGCCTGAGATAGAGCTGTCAGCAGATTCCTGTTTTACGGCCCAGGAGCAGGAGTTTCTTGATCATCGGATAATCCGTCTTGAAGGGAAAACCCAAAAGCAGAAAAACCCATATCAGGCAAAAGACCTAAAGAGGTATGTATGGGCAATAGCCAGACTTGGGGGATGGAAAGGCTACGAAAGTAACAGGCACCCAGGAATTACTACCCTTTGGATAGGCATCAAGTATTTTAAAGCATCAATGCAGGGTTGGGATATCCACAGAGATGTGTCCACACGATAGGACATAGCCCGGGAATTTGCAGCGATTAAAATTTATTAGCACCTGCAAAGGTTTAATGGAGTTGTAGAGGAAGGAATCGAACCTTCGGCGTGCTACTAAAAAGCGCTCTACATCGATCGTTTCTATTGATCGCCGTAAAAGTAGTCAGTTATATTACATTTAAAAGTGTAAACCAAAAGTTTAACAGTTTGATATTATAGGACTACTCCTGAGGCTTTGCGGATCTGTTCAACTTAAACAAACGGTAAATGGCATAAATTCCTGGTATCATTGGCAATACCGCTGTCCACATACCTGGAAAATAATACTTTCCGGTTGCGCCGAGGTAATAATTACGCATATTAGTAATCAATACTCCCTGGATAGGCGCCGTAAGTGGATCTAATATTGCAGCGTGCAGTGCTGGCTTGATCAGCGGAAAAATAAAATGTGTAAATTCTGCTAATCCTGGACCGATAAAAATAAACCAGGCAACAAAACCTGCAATCGGAATCCTGTAGTACAGGCCAAGGGCAGTAAGGGTGTAAATTGTTGGTCCAACCAGCGCAAAAACCAATAAGAAACTTTTTTCACTCCACGGAATGCCAAAAAGCCTGCTCATTGCGGGAGCAAAACCCGTGAGGTATTCTTCTATGATGTGGATCTGAAGGCCAGCAACCGTGAGCAGAAAAAGCGGTAAAATGATTTTTGGTTCTACGGGGTTTTTAAGATAAGTGGCACACCAGCATACCAAACCAATCACTGCAGATCCACCCACAATAATAACAGGTGGCAATCCAATGGAAAGATATCCCATTATTGGTGCAACAATGGTAAAAATAATTGCGATTACGAGGCTTAACTTTTGCAGTATAGAGAATTGTGTTTTCATAACCTTTAAATTTTATATCCAAACCTAGTACATCTCTAACGGTGAAAATTTATCAAATGATAAAAAATTATATTCCCGCTCTAATCCTGCTTAAAGAAACCTGGGTAATACCCAGGTAACTGGCCAGATCGCGGAGGCTCACCCTCTGTAGGAGGCCTGGATTCTCCTTTAAAAAATTTTCGTACCGTGCTGAGGCCTGTTCTTCCAATATTTCACCGATCCTGTCCATCATGTTAACCGAAGCCATAGCAACCAGTTTCCCAAAAAAAGTTTCCATGCGGTGAAAACGGGTACGGAGTTTATCCATTTCTGTTCGTGATATACGCGTAATTACTGTATCCTCCAAAGCCACAACTTCATAGGTGGATGGTTTCTGCGAGAGGTAGCTATCCAGAACTGTAAACATCTCACCTTCGGCAAAGAAACGCATAATAAAAGTACGGTCCTTACTTTCAAAACCTATTTTAACCAGTCCGCTGTTGATATAATATAGGTGCTTGCACGTGCTTCCCTCTATCAATATGACCTCTCCTTTTTTAAAACGAAGGGATTCTAAGTGCTGGGAAAGCATTGCGGCTGCATCTTCTTCCAATGCACAAAGATTGTTCACAAAGCCAATAAAATCTTGGCCGAATTGGTACTGTTCTATCTCCATATTAACGATTTAGCCTGCAACGCATCTTTTTGCATTCGGTATAAATCTATGAGATAAACTACAGATAATCTGACCTGAATGTTTTGGAATCAAATTTTTAAGTTCCAGTACCGATAAGGCTGAAATTTTCAAATTAAGTGTTCCAACAACGGGTTATTATGCCAGGCATCCTGATTTCAGGATGATTTTCTCTCAAGCACCCATCGTTTACGCATGCATCTATAGCATTTATCGCGCTTAAACGGAATCCAGAACAGCAGGGGTTTCATCACGATTGTCCGTAGAATTCTTTCCATATCCGATTTATCACCCTTACCGCATGGGCATGCACCTTGAAAATGACCGTTGCCGATTGATTCGATTGCTGATGTCAATACACAAAAATTGAAAACTATACGAACCCTATAGATATCCAAATATATAACGCTAATGTTAATATAAAATAACCTGTTCAATATCAAAACAGGTTGATCACTTCAGTACCAAGAAAATTTCGCAATTATTTCCTGATCTTTCTATAAAACCTGGCTATTTTTTTAGCGTCTTTTTTAATGTTTTGATCTTCGCTTTAACCTGCTATACAAAATACGTGACTCAACAAACACATCTAGTTTAGCAATTATTCAGGTTATAAAATAGAAACAGAAGTGATTTTTAGCCCGCTAGTTCATATCGATGTAATCACATTATTTTATAGCTTTACTAGCAAACAATACAACATGATGAATTTATTGATGTCAATTATCGGATGGTCTGGAGTAGTATTTTGTACCCTTGGCTATCTTTTTTTAAGCATGAAATTAATCCGTGCCGATTCAGTCTCTTTTCAGGCCCTAAACATATTAGGTGGTTTGTGTTTAGCCATAACCGCGCTAGACACCCACGATCTACCAAATGCCGCTGCAAATGTGCTCTGGATGTCTATTGGTTTGTATGCTTTAAGCAGGCAGTTTAGCAAGCGGGAGCAGAAGCAGTCTTAAGCGGTGATATGGAAAGGGCATCATATGCCTTTTGTTTGTAATAGGCCAAACGATCTAAATAAGCTTTCTTATCGCTTTCCATTGAAAGATAAAAATAAGCCCCATCTACCAGTACGAAAATAAAATCAGCCGTAACCTGAGGGTTCTCCACGTTTGTGATATCCTGTTCGTTGCACTGTTCAATCATTAGCGCCAGACCATTGCGAAGGGCATCTAAAATATGTTTATATTTCAACTTGATCTTTTTCTCCCTGAATGCCAAAGCATAAAAGGTATAAAACAGTCCGTCATCAAAAAGCAGGTTCCATTTTTTAGAAAACAGCATTTCAATAGTGCCTTGCAAATCTTCTAGTTTTGCTTTCCCTTTGTTCTTTATCGTATAAATCAATAAATACCGATCGAGTATATGATCGATCAGTTCATAAGTAAGTCCTTCTTTGGTTTCAAAATAATGAATAATAAGGCTTGGGTTAATATCCATCACCTTAGCAATCTTGGCAATAGAGGTATTTTCGTAACCCTCTTTCTTGGCTACCTGGTAAAATACCTTAATAATTTCGAGTCGTCTTGTCTCTTTTAGGCTTTTGCGTCCCATTGTGCAGTTAATTTAATTAGGCAAACTAATCAAAAGTAGTTGTATTCTGCAAATTTATTTTCTTAATAGATTGAATGAACATTCAATTAATATATTAATTTAGATTTAACTTAACATTCATATGATATGTTCAATTTAGCGCCGCTGAAAAGCACCTATCATTCCAAATCAAACAACTAAATAATTAAGCAAAATGAAAAAAAAGCTACTCTGGATGTTCACGCTGTTGATCCTATCCGCTAGTGGCTTTGCTCAGGGGATCGCCATCAAAGGTGTGGTCTCAGACGCAAAGACGGAGGAAACGCTCCCTGCCGTAAACATTACGGTAAAAGGAACAAATTTACACATTGCAACCAACAGCAGCGGTGTTTACACCTTAAGCAGTGTAAAACCTGATGCCATCCTTATTTTTTCCTACATCGGCTACAAGCAACAGGAAATTGCCGTTAATGGCAGAACAAAAATTGATGTTTCCCTATCTCCTGACTTTGCCAACCTCGATGAGGTAATGGTGGTTGGATTTGGGACCAAGAAAAAAATCAATGTTGCCGGTGCAATTGATCAGATCTCAGGCAAGCAGCTCGAATCGAGACCGGTAACCAACGTATTGCAAGGTTTGCAGGGCATTAGCCCCGGGCTAAACATCACTTATGCAGGTGGTGCGCCGGGTAGTGTACCCAACATCAATATCAGGGGCTATACATCCATCAACGGAGGCTCACCGTTAATTGTTATTGATGGTATCCCCGCAACGAGTAATGATGACATGTTGCGTTTAACACCGTCTGACATTACCTCTTTCACTGTATTGCGCGATGCGGCATCTGCAGCTATTTATGGTGCACGTGCAGCCTTTGGTGTAATCCTGATTACCACTAAACAAGGTGTGGCAGGCAATAATGTAATTAGTTACAATACCTTCCAATCATGGGCGAAACCAACTTTACTGCCTAAACCAGTAACAGATCCATATATTTTCTCGAGGGTTTTAGAAACCTCTACTGATAATACCCCATGGGATTATGTGAATTATTCTGATGAGTATTATCGATGGGCAAAAGAAAGATCAGATAATCCATCCATAGCCGATACCCGGTTAAACCCAACCGATCCTACCAAATGGGCCTATATGGGCAGCAACGATTGGTATAATTATTTTTTTAATAACTCAAGTTTATCCAAAAGCCATACCCTTACCTTCTCGGGAGGAGCTACCATAAACGAAAAACCTTTAACCTATTATCTTTCTGCAGATTACTCAAGAGATAATGGCTTAAATAAACTTACCGCCGATTATTGGGACCGTTATGGATTAAGGTCAAAAGTGGGCTTTTCTCCACTCTCATGGCTTAAAGTTGATAATAACCTGAATATTTATGAAACCAAACGGGCACTTCCCAACGGAAATATTACCGATTTGTATTACCTCATGCCTACCGATGTGGCTAAAAACCCTGATGGTACCTGGGCAAATACCGCTGCTGGTAAACTGGCTGCAAAACTTGTTGATGGCGGAAACAATCTTCAGAATATGTTTGGTTTCCAGAATATTACCAGTGCAACAGCTTTATTTTTAAAAGGCGATCTTCAGGTTAATGCTGATGCATCCTTTAAACGCGAGCTTTGGAAAACACATAACGATAGCAAAAAATACAAAATTGGCTATGGTCCAAATGATATCCGCGAAGAAGGCGGAAACGGTTCTGTAACTGAAAACAATGGTTACTTATACAACAATGCCTTTAACATATATAGCACTTACAAAAAGACATTAGGCGATCATTTCTTCAGTGCAATGATGGGTTTTAATAGCGAAGATTATCGCTATTCTACTGTAAACGCGAGTAAAGATATCCTTATCTCCTCTTCTCTGCCGTACCTATCGCTTACCAGCGGCACTGCTACAGCCAGTGCGGGCTATTCGGCTTATGCCACCAATAGTGCATTTTCGAGATTAAACTACACGTACAAAAACAGGTACATCCTGGAAGCCACAGGAAGGTATGACGGTTCATCGCGCTTTCCAATCAACAGACGCTGGGGGTTTTTCCCTTCGGCATCGGTCGCATGGATAGTGAGTGGTGAAGATTTCTTCAAATCACTGTCACCTACAATATCTACTTTTAAACTCCGTACTTCTTATGGCGACCTTGGGAATCAGAATGTGGGTGATTTTGGTTATATCCAATCTCTTGTACCCGGCACTTCAGGTTATTTAATTGGCGGCAATGGCCAGAATCAGGTGATTAACGGTGCTCCGGGACTAAATGTTGATCCCCAAACTTATACATGGGAAAGGGTATCAACCTTAAACATCGGTACTGATATCGGACTATTGAGCGATAAACTCTCCTTCACTTTCGATTATTATATCCGCGATACCAAAGGCATGCTTACTGCAGGACAGGAATTGCCAGGTGTGTTAGGCACCGGTGTACCACGTCAGAATTCAGCCGATCTGCGCACCAAGGGATGGGAGCTTTCGGTAACCTATAGAGACAGGTTTGATCTCGGCTCCAAACCTTTCAGTTTTGATGCTAAAATATTCCTTGCCGATTCTAAAGCCAAAATTACCAGGTTCAAAAATGACCAGAACCTATTTTCAAATTACCGCGAAGGACAGGTGCTTGGAGAGATCTGGGGATTACAGAATGATGGCGTTTTCCGCAGCAAAGCAGAGATTGCCGCTTTGGATGAATCTGCACTTATTCCATGGGGTGCCCTTTCTATTGTTGAAGGATGGCCAAAATATGTAGACTTAGATGGAAATAAAAAAATTGAAAGAGGTCTGAGTTCGAATGATCCTAAAGATCTAAAAATTATTGGAAACAGTTCTGACCGTTATACCATTGGCGCAAACCTGAATATGGATTGGGGTGGTTTCGATCTTTCAGTGTTTTTACAAGGTGTACTAAAAAGAGACTTTTATCCTCACCACTATCTTTTCTGGGGGCCTTATCAACAACCATATGCTAACGTTTATCCCTGGAACCTTGATTTTTACCGTGGAGCAGCCGATTCGCCAGAACAAAGGGCAAAACACTCTGCTTCCTATATCGCTGCCGGACTTGCCGATGCCAATATCGATTCGCAATATCCGGTATTACAATCGTGGCTTGCTGATGCCAATTATGGATCGGGTTTAGATATTCCCCAAACTAAATACTTGCTAAATGGTGCTTATCTGAGGATCAAAAATGTATCGCTTGGTTATACGCTACCGGTTCAATGGACCAAAAAGTTTCATGTAAACCGTCTTCGTGTATTTGTTACCGGCGAAAACCTGTATGAGTTTTCTTCAATCAAGAAATTTATTGATCCGGAAGCGGTTAACCAGGGGCCAAGTGCCTGGGCATATCCTTACCAACGCAGATATGCTTTCGGTTTAAACCTCGATTTTTAACCTAAGCACTCACATTTTAAATTATTTTAAAAATGAAAAAGTATCTATATATCCTATTTATTGCAGCTGTGGGTATACTCGCAGCCTGTAAAAAAACTGGGCTGGACCGTTTTCCACAAACCTCCATCTCCCCTAACCTGTTCTTTAATACTGAAAGTGATCTTTCGCTTTACGTAAATGGCCTGCTCTCCCAGCCAGACCGTAATACTTACCTTAATGATCAGAGTACAGATAACGTAGCCACGACTGCGGCAGTTGAAGTAAAAAATATCATGGCCGGCAACGCAAACGCCCAAAATATCACAACTGGCTGGAGCTGGGGCAGGTTAAGAAACATTAACTACTTTCTGGAAAACTACGGAAAAGCACAGGTTGCAGCTGCGGTTAAAAACCACTACGCAGGTTTGGCCAGGTATTACCGTGCCGAATTTTATCTAGATAAAGTAAAACGATTCTCTGATGTTCCCTGGTATTCGGGCACATTGGAACCTGGTGATGAAGAACTTTACAGACCTCGTGATCCACGGACATTGATTGCCGACAGTATAATGGCAGATCTGGATTTTGCCTATAAAAATGTAAGGGAAAGCGTTCCGGTGGGTACTCCGGGAAAATGGGCAGTAGCCACTTTATATGCACGGGCAGCACTTTACGAGGGTACTTATCGTAAATACCATAACGAACTGAATTTAAGCAGCTCAGCAAATACTTTTTTAGAAACTGCAGCAAGAATTTCAGGGGAGATCATCGCTGGTAAAAAGTTTAACATTTACAACACCGGGAAACCGGAACAGGATTATGCAACACTTTTCTCCAGTCAGGATTTAACTGCCAATAGCGAAGTGATTCTGGTTAACATCTTCGACCTGAGTAAGAGTAAAAGCCAGAATGTGAATTCGACTGTATTTGGCGATTATGAGCAGGCACCAGCCAAAGACCTATTGCAAACCTACTTAATGAAAGATGGAAGTAGGTTTACTGACTTAGCAAACTACGCACAACTGGGTTTTGTTGCAGAATTTAAAGATCGTGATCCGCGAATGTCGCAAACTATGGTTTACCCGGGATGGACGAGAGTACCCGATCCTACGCCATATATTCAGCGCTTAAATAAAAACTTTACAGGTTACCACCAGCTAAAAGGTTATGTAAACAGTACCGATAACGCCATCTTAAACGGTGTAGATTTTCCGGTATACCGTTATGCAGAAATATTGTTAACCTACGCGGAAGCACTTGCCGAATTAGGCACCTTAACACAGTCCCAACTCGACCAATCGGTAAATTTAATTCGTAAAAGAGCAGGCTTGCCTGATCTTAATCTGGGAACGGCTAATGCCAACCCTGATCCTGCATTACTATCGCAATATCCAAATGTTACCATCAATGCGGGTGTTATACTCGAAATTAGAAGGGAACGCAGAGTAGAATACGCTTTCGAAAATATACGCTTTGACGATTTAATGCGCTGGAAGGCAGGCAAACTGCTCACCAAAAGTCCCGAAGGCATGTACTTCGCTGGATTAGGCAAATACGACCTTACCGGTGATGGAGTTGATGACATCATTCTGATTGACAGAACAGCCACTATCCCTGGAGAAGACCAGAAAGAAAAGAACTCACTTGGGGTAAAACTTATTTATTACCGTGCAGGATTAATCGGAACTGATGCAACGGTTTATTTAAAGAACGGTAATAGCGGAGGCAATATCGTAACAGAAAATGTGACCAGAAACTTTGAGGAACCAAAATTCTATTATCGTCCAATTCCGCAACAACAGGTAATCCTGAACCCTAAACTGAAACAAATTTTTGGTTGGTAATGATGACAGAAATAAAAAGAAGGTCTTTATTAAAGGCCATAGGCCTATCAGCAGGTGCCGCATTTTCAGGTACATTACCTGTATTGGCTTCAGAAACACTCCTGGATAAACCAAAAGGTAAAAAACTGGTGCTTACCGTGCCCCACATTACCGATGTGCACATACGTGCAGGGGAAAATGCTCCCGAGCGATTTAAAGCATGTTTAAAACAGATTACCAGCAAGCATAAAGTTGATTTCTTTTTAAACGGAGGTGATTCCATTAACGATGCTTCTTACGATAATGTAGTGCGTAATCAGGTAACCGAGCAATGGGGTATTTGGGATGATTGCATTAAAACAATTAATCAATACGAAATACACAGTTGTATTGGCAACCACGATACCTGGTGGAAAGCACCTACAAAAGAAGATGAGATGTATGGGAAGAACTATGTTGTGAAACGGCTAAAAATTCCTAACCGTTATTATAGTTTCTCCAAAAAGAACTGGCATTTTATTATCCTTGACGGAAATAACAGCAAGATTTCGCTTGATGACGAGCAATATAACTGGCTGGAGCAGGAATTAAAAAACCTGCCTGCCGGTACACCCACTTTGCTCATGTCACATTATCCAATCTTGGGCACCACCCAGGTATTGGTTGGTGGCGGACATTCAGACTGTAAAAAACTGAAAGATCTTTTCTATAAACACCGCGATAAGGTAAAAATATGCCTGAGTGGCCATAACCATCTTTCCGATCAAACGGTTTACAATGGTGTTCGGTACTGCTGTAATGGAGCCATGAGTGGTTTTTGGTGGGGCAAGGGCGATGCAGAATCTGCAGGCCGCGGTTATTATCTGGAAACGCCACCTGGATATGCAATACTTAAAATGTACGATGACGGAACAGTTGAAAATGAATATTTTCCGCACAATTTCTAACAATCTTAAGCACCTGATAAAGGAGTAAGCGTTAAATAATTAGTTTCATTCTAATTCCAATAACTTATTTTCCTAAGCCCAATAGCTGATCGTTTAAGATTAAGCATTGGGCTTTTTAATTACTTATGGCACTTATCATATTCGCTGTAAGCTGTTTCAACTTAGTATTGCGCATTAAATAATTGAAAGAAATAATACCTAAAAATGCGCAGGTTATTCCAGCCAACACATCAAGCATATAATGATGACTGGTATAAACAGCCGAAAACCAGATGCCGAGCATCACCGTAAAAAAGAAAATATTAATTTTTCCCAAGCGGTTTTTTAAACCATAATAAACAACAATTACAGGATATGATGAGTGCAACGATGGCATGGCCGCAAATACATTAGAACCTTTACTATATATCCCATGAAAAAGCGTAATGTTAAAATAATGGTCGAAACGGGCTAATCCAGCAGTATTACCAGCTGTTTTGGCTATAAATTCGAAACCATGTTCCTGCACATACCATGGCGGCGCAGCCGGGAAAGTATAGTAAAGCACAAAACCCAATAAATTTACCCAAACAAAAGTGAGCGAGAACCGGACAAACTGTTCCTTATTCTTAAAGAAAAGATAAGTAGCGAATGCTAAAGGAACAGGCACCCACATCAGATAGAAAAATCCTGTCAATACATCTAAAAAAGCAGTACTATTTATCTTCCAGTACTCATTAGGCGTAAGTATTAATCCGTGGTAGTTAATGCCGAAAGTATTTTTTTCCAGGTTATATAAATCTTCAATATATACCGTATTAAAAAGATAGTTTGGAAAAGCTTTCATATAATCAAACAGTATCCAGTAGACGATAAAGATTGAAAAGCCAAGGATAAACTGCCTGGTTCCCTTCGAGATGAAGAATAAAGT
Source organism: Pedobacter sp. W3I1 (assembly GCF_030816015.1). NCBI lineage: Bacteria > Pseudomonadati > Bacteroidota > Sphingobacteriia > Sphingobacteriales > Sphingobacteriaceae > Pedobacter > Pedobacter sp. W3I1. The sequence goes on along the minus strand of NZ_JAUSXN010000001.1, from coordinate 2,122,998 downwards.
ATTAAAAATAAAAATCAGCACCAGCTGATCGGTTTTAAAGCCGACCAACAGTACTGATAACAATAGATATCCAGCAGATACAGCAACTGTCAGATAAATATTCCGGATATTATAAAAACTGTTTTTAAGCAATACTTCTTGCTGCATATTATTTTTTATCAAAATTAGACCTAAAAATATGGTCCCAAAAAGTCCAGCTTACACCATAACCTTTGGTCGAGTCGGAATAATGGTGAAGCATGTGGTGTTGTTTTAGCTGTTTCCAGAAACCGCTTTTAAAATTAGCATGATGAAGTGCATAATGCACCATATCATAAAAAAGATAACCGATCATAAAACCTGAGAAAAATGGATAAACCATTGTATCGGGTAATAACCAATCGAAAAGAAAATAAAAACCCAAGGCCATAGGGATACTGGCTGAAGGCGGCATAACCAGTCTTTTGGCATCGTTGGGGTAATCGTGGTGTACCCCATGAAAAATAAAATGGATTTTCTTGCCCCACTCTACATCGGGTTCAAAATGAAAAATATAACGGTGCAGGATATATTCGGTGATGGTCCAAATGGCTAAGCCTAACAAAAACCATCCTGCAAAATTTAAAACTGGCATTTCGATTTCCCAAAGCGCTTTCCAAAAAAGAAAGGCAATAACCGGAACATACACGATTAATGGTACGTAAAATCGAACTTTTGATAAACTTTCCAAAAAGTCATTCTTAAACATCCTGATGGATGCGGTGGAATTTGAAACAAAATTCTTTTTCATTTGCAATTATTTTTAACTGGTTTTCGGCTCCTCACATTTAATCGTCATCCTGAACTTGTTTCAGGATCTTTTCCTCAAACAATTTGTTAATCTGAACACAGGGTCTTCGACTCCGCTCAGACTGACAAATCAAGATAGAAGAGTCGTCATCTCGACTGAAGCGCAGTCCCGAACTTTCGGGAGAGAGATCTATCTTTTAGATTTCTCGGCTTCGTTGCACTTCGCTCGAAATGACGTGTAGAGAGGACTCCGCTCAGACGGACAAATCGATATCATTCATCACCCAATCCGTCATCTCGACTGAAGCCTGCCGATTTTTCATCGGTAGCGAAATGAAGAGATCTTTTCAATATAGATTTCTCGGCTTCGTTGCACTTCGCTCGAAATGACGACATCATGGGAACGCCACCCGCATAACGCCCGCACGCTAAACCTTAATCCTTTCAATTAACACTTTTGAAGGTTCCGAAGCATCAAAACCTTTTATCTCTACATATTTCACATTAGGGAACCAAAATGTACCACCTTCAATCCGAAGGAAGATCCGTTCTATCTGCATTTTCTTATTGTTAATGGTTGCAAAAACATGGTATTTTTTATCTGCACCAGATTTATTTAAATACATAGGCAGTTTTTTATGCGAGGTAAACCGCAGTTCGAACTGGCCATTCCCCAGATTTTTGCTGATAATACCATACGCAAATTTCCGCTGGATATAACTCAGTTCTTTCTTTTCACCTTTATCTCCGTAACGCATCCAAAACACATTTACAGGTTGATCTTTATTCACCACGCCATGTTTATCTACATTTAACTGGCAAATTATGGTATTGGTATTCGGATCGCGCTGTAAATAAAACAATTGATTGCTGATATCTTTAGGTGTAGGGAAAGTAATCGGAGATGGATCAGCCCCTTGTGCTTTTGCATTGAGTGAAAACATTCCACTTAAACCCGTCATCAACACCAAACCTGCAATCAACGCAGCCCTGTTATTTCCTTTTCGCTCGTTAAATTCTTGCGCTTCCAGGCCTTTTTTGGCCTCTTGTAAACGTTTAACAGCTGTGATATTGGTCAATACCGCCATTATAGTAATGGGCATGGTAAAAATCGACATCGTTTCGAAAACATGGAATGAAATCCCTGGCACGTAAACTTTGTAATCTCCACCAATAAAATGGCCTGCAATACCACAAGCAATAGCAAAAACTCCAATGGTTATCACACGCTCTGGCCGCTGCATTAAACCGCCTTTACATTCTACCCCTAAACCCTCGGCCCTTGCACGGGTATAACTTACCATCATCGAACCGATCAATGCAATAAATGCAAATAGCGAACTTAAGAAATAATGATGTGCCACGAGGTAATAACAAATACCCAAAAACATAATCATTTCGCTATAACGGTCGAGTACGGAATCGTACAAGGCCCCAAACTTCGAACTCATGTTTCCCAAACGGGCTACCTGACCATCGAGCATATCGAACAGACCCGCAAAAAGCACCAGCGCTCCTCCCCAACCGATGTAAGACATATCGCCACGATTCGATTTTTCGGCACCGAGCACAAAAATTACCGCCACGCCAATATTCAGGATCAGACCAATAGTGGTTACCGCATTAGGTGTTAAACCGATTTTAATCAATCCCTTTACAAAGGGATTGATCACTTTATATATGCCCTGTTGCAGGCTGTCCCTTAGATTTTTTTCCATAGCTTATTTTTTAAAAATCAAATTTTACCCTTGCCCTTATTCCCCACTCCGAAACTTCCGGATTATTGAGGTAGTTGAAACGTTTCACCAGATCTATCCTTAATAATTTAAAGATGTTACCTACACCAACACTGCCTTCCATGTACGGCTCATTACCTAATGCATAAGTCCTTTGCGCACCATTTTCGTAAACCGGAAACTGGTATAAACCCGATTGGAAATTTGGATTATTTTCATTCCGCAAACCACCATATAAGGCTTTAAATGACACCACTTCCCTTAACTTTAATTTTTTGATCAATGGCACTTTATTAAAAAAGAAGCCATTAAAATTATGATCGATATTGATGCTCACATAATGGTCGCTCACAAATTCAAGAAAGTTCATCAGGTTGTACGAGTTGAGCTGATAGGCATAGGTTTGGTTGGCGCGGTGTATATCTAATAAAGGAAAAGGTACTTTTCCGGCGATATAACCACCTTCGAAAGTTACATCGCTATAGCCTAACTGCGATAGATAGAAGCGTTTATCAATACTACCCATTAAGCTATGGTAATTATATTCGCCCCCAAAAACTCCTTTTAAACCTGCGGTATAGCGCAAATTAAATACCGGATAACGATCGGCAATGGGCACACGGTATATTTTTCCCTGATAAAACTTTTCGTTTGGCGCATACCTTAATTGCAAAGAAACTTCGCTGGTGCTTAACCTGTTTACCAACTGATTATTCGAATTTACGTAATTAAGTCCACCAGCCGGCGTTTGACTCCATTTTTTAAAACCCAGATTGTAAGAAAAGTGGTTTTCAAACTCTTTAACATAATCCAAACGGTAAAAATCATTGTACAACAGCATATCGTTAACCCCACGTTTAAACGAGAGCAGAAAATTATCTTCCTGCACAAACTGCAATTCTTGTCCGGGGATTTTAGTGTCGCGTTGAAAACTTGCCCTAACGTAGTTCTGCGGGAATTCGTAGATCGATTTATTATTCAGCGAATAGGTTCCTGAAAGGAAAAACTTCCATTTCTCATCTTTAATCCCATAAGCTAGATAGTTTTCGAAATAATAGCGTTTACTAAGCTCTGGCGTTGTGCGGCCACCAACACGCAACCTTAAGCCTTCTACATTGTTAAAGCTGTAAAATGTATTTACCGGACCAATTTCATAAGGGCCTAAATTCTGGTAACCTGCAAATAATAGGGTGACAATTTTCATCGTCCGTTTAAAGGACGGCAGGTTTTGCAGGGTATCGATATTGCCATAAATCTTCAACTGGTTCTTCGAAATGGTATCCAGTCGGTTGTTCTCCCAGAATTTATCGTCTTTTTTGGCTGCATCAGCTAATACTACCGTACTTTTCCCTTGAAAAATAGTATCAGGCAACACCGTATCGAACTGGTAATTTTTAAAAGTAACCGTGCGCTCGCCCGTGAAGCCTATTCCCTTGGTTTTGCCAATACCGAAATCGGCCAATAAATTGCTTTTGCTTAAACTGTATTTGCCTTTATCGTTGGCTTCGAAATCGAGATCGATTTTTAGTGCACGTACAAAATTGAGGTTAATGTTTTTGTTTACCCCAAATGAAGCGCCGGTAACCGCATAATGGCTATCATTCGTTACATAAATCTTCCCTTCGAATAACATATCGTTTGTATTGCGGGGTGTAAAAGACAGCTCAATAATTTGAGGCTTTTGATTTTTTAACGTATCGGTAATAAAAAACTTATAAAAAGCAGGTGCACCATCCGAAATCGGACTTAAAAATTCGTTACTGATTACGGAAATGTTGTTTTTGTAGATATCGATATCCTGATACATCCTATCGAAATAAGTTTTCATTCCTTTGTTATCGATGTACCTGCTATCGAAGTTTACCTGTTTCTCGGCAATAACAACCGTTTTGTTTTTTTCAGGATTTTTGCTGAGGTAACTGTCAGATAGTTTCTCCTGGATATACACCGGCAAAAGGTTTTTCCCTCCTATTAACGTCGAATCCTGCTCCTGGAATAAAAACTGATAGTTCCTGAACATTCTTTTGCTCTTAAATTTATCAGAAACATTACTCAATGAAAACAACATCTTTTCATATTGCCTAAAAGACACCGTGTTATAACTCTTAATGCGATTTTCTTCTTTGTGGGCAATCACCTGGCGGATCAATTCTACCGCTGGATTATCTTTATTGCGATATCTTGTCTTTTTTCCGCCAACAATAATCACATCATCAAGCGCCCTCGAATCAGGAACTAAAGCAACATCAAGTTCCTGCGTGGCAGAAGGTACAATATCCTTAAAAACAGTGCGGTAACCTACATAATTAAAACTCAGCCCACTTTGTGGATCGGGAGAAACCAACGTGTACTTTCCATTTACATCTGTCTGTATCCCTATTTTGGTATCTTTAAAAAAAACGGAAACATTGGGCAGTGTTTCTTTGGTAACCGCATCGCGCACTATACCCGATACGACTGTTCTCTGGCCAAAAGCATTTACCTGCAAAATAAAACTGAGTGCCACGAATAACAAAAATGAATAGATCGGTTTCATTTAACTTGTAAAAATAAAGTGCTTTTGCATCATATAATTGTAGCTTATCCCGGTTAAAACCGAGCTAAGTACTTTAGCGAGTACGTAATTGAGATTGAAAAAATGGGTGAGGATAAACACACCTGCGGTTACGATGATCAGATTGCCTGCCCATACTAAAATGTATTTCAATATCTGCCATTTAATAGCTGCAGATCCACTTTCGAAAACCCATTTCCGGTTCACATAGAAATTAACAATCCCACCCGAAACGGTTCCGGTAATGCTTGCCGCAAGGTACCACCAGCCTAAAATATTTACGGCAAATATGGTGATGCCAAAATCTGTAGCCGAAGCAATTAATGAAGATGCCTGTGCTTTTAAATAAGTAAACATCATGGCTAAAACAATGCTAATACAACCACCAGTTGGAGCAGTACATTCGCGTAGATCCCAGCCAGCACATCGTCGGCCATCACACCCCAACCACCTGGCAGTTCTTCCAGTTTACGGATATAAAAGGGTTTTAGAATATCAAAAAACCTAAAAAGAACAAGTCCGATAAGGGTATATTGCCATTTTAAAGGCACAAATAACAGGGTAATACACATTCCCGCCACTTCATCAATCACTACCCTACCGTGGTCTTTACCCCAAATTTCTTCTACCCGATCGGCACTCATCACACCGATCATCACAATTAACATCGTGAAGAGCACCGGCCATAAATACGGGTTACTATAAGGGCTCTGGGAAAGGTGCCAGCAGATACAGGTTGCTATTGCAGCATAAGTACCAGCACCTTTGCCGATATACCCTATTCCCAGAGCCGTTGAAAGAAATTTGTGAATAAACACTATACTGTTTCTATCAATTCTTCTTCGTAATCCTGACCTAAGTGGGTGATCAATTCTTCGCCCATAATGTAACGTAAGGTATTCTGAAGTTTCATTAACTGTTTAAAAATGTCGTTTTCTGCTGGTACACCTGGTATAGTTTGTGGCGATTTCAGGTAGAATGATAACCATTCCTGAATGCCCGACATGTTTGCGCGTTTAGCCAGATCGATAAACAAAGCAAGATCCAATACAATCGGTGCGGCTAAAATCGAATCGCGGCAAAGGAAATTGATTTTGATCTGCATTTTATAACCCAACCAACCGAAAATATCGATGTTATCCCAGCTTTCTTTGTTATCACCGTGAGGCGGATAATAGTTGATCCTGATTTTGTGGTACATGTCGCCATACAAATCCGGATTAACATCTGGTTTAAAGATATCTTCCAATACACCCAGTTTAGATACTTCTTTGGTTTTAAAGTTATCCGGATCATCTAATACCAAACCATCACGGTTACCCAAAATATTATCAGAAAACCAGCCATTTACACCCAATGAACGTGCTGCCAAACCAGGAGCTAAAATGGTTTTCATTAAAGTTTGACCAGTTTTAAAATCCTTACCAGCAATTGGGGTATTGGTTTCTTTAGCCAGTTCGATTAAAGCAGGAATATCTACGGTTAAGTTTGGTGCGCCATTAGCAAAAGGAATTCCAAGTTTCAACGCAGCATAGGCATAAATCATACTTGGTGCAATGCGCAAATCGTTGTCTTTTAAGCCCTGCTCAAACGCAGCCAGCGATTCGTGCACTTCTGATGCTTCGAAATAAATCTCCGTAGAACCACACCAAACCAATACTATACGGTCGCAGTTATTTTCTGCTTTGAAGTTTTTAATATCTTCCATTACGGCTAAAGCCAGTTCGTAACGGTTATCGAGATCTTTTACATATTTACCATCCAGGTTTTTCACATAATTTCTATCGAAAGCAGCGCGCATCGGTTTAATGGCCTGTAATTCTTCACGCACATCGCGTAATAGGTTAGCATCTAATACACGGGCATTCATTGCCGCTTCATAAACGTTATCTTCGTACACATCCCAGCCACCAAAAACTAAGTCTTCTAAACCAGCCAGAGGCACAAAATCTTTAATCTTTGGTTGTTTGTTCTCCGTTCTTTTGCCTAAACGGATGGTACCCATCTGTGTTAACGAGCCGATTGGTTTCGATATTCCTTTTTTAATTGCAGCAACTCCGGCAATCATCGTTGTTGCTACAGCGCCTAGTCCTGGCATTAATATTCCCAGCTTGCCTTCAGCTGCTTTTACTTGTTGTTTCATTCTATTTTATTTAAAATCTTATAACCAATTGTTTTTACGGTACCAGTTTATGGTTTCAGCAAGTCCTTGTTCCAGCCCAAATTGGGGCACAAAACCGAAGTCGTTCTGAATATTTTTAATATCGCAGCCCCAGTTAAGGGCTGTGAGTTCTTTTATCTTATCTACATTTAAGGCTGGGATCTTATTAAATATGCCATACAACCGTTCCATAGACCAGGCAAGGCTTTTAATCATTTGCACAGGCACATTCACGGTAACTGTTTTTTTGTTTAAGGCCTTACGCACATGAGTAGCCAGCGCAGAACGGTTATAAACTTCCCCATCCGAAATGTTATAACTTTTGCCAACTACATCAGATGCGAGTGCTTTAATAATGATATCGGCCAGATCGGTAGCGTATATAAAACTGAGTTCTTGTTCCTGCTTGCCGATATACAGTTCAAACCCTGCTTTAATGGTTTTAATCAATATGAAAATGTCTTTCTCCCGTGGACCATAAACCGCCGTTGGCCTAAAGGTAATTAAGGGCAAATTGGGGATCTGAGCCAAATATGTCTCAGCAAGTGCTTTGCTGATTCCATAATTGGTTACCGGATTTGATGCCCCCCTATCGGTCAGTTTTTCATTTTTTTGATTTAAAGGCCCCAGCGCAGCCAAACTGCTAATGAATATAAATTTATTTATTGCATGTACCGATTTCGAAGCCGCCAGTGCCAGATTCCGGGTATAAATAGCATTTACCTGATTGTAATCATCCAGTGTTTTCGCCTTTGTTACCGCAGCAGCATGCACGATATAGTCGTATTTTTTTTCCTCTATATTTTCTTTTAACAGGTAGATCGAAGAAAGATCAAGGTCCACATAGTTGATCGGAAAATCTTTAAGGTGATCTGCAGTGGCTGATTTGCGAACATTTGCATACACCTCCAGATCGTTGTCCAAAGCAGATTTAATCAGGTGATAGCCCACAAATCCAGTTGCCCCTGTGATCAACACCCGTTTTTTCATATCGCTTTCTCTAAAATCCTATATTTTCGGTATAGTTTTCCGCCAATATCTTCAATAGGTTTGTTGATCAGATCGTTATGATCTAAAGTCCAGCTGGCCTCTGCATATTTCATGTTTTTAGCCTTGAAATGTTTGATAATACGACCATAAAGACAAGCTTCAATCCCCATTTTACGGTAACCATCTACTACACCAAGCAATAAAATACGAATCCCATCAATTTTCTTTTTATTGGCCAAAAGTTTGATCAGTCCGGTAGGAAACAACCTACCGCGTTTAATTTTAATCAGGATCTGGTTAATATCGGGTATAGCCAACGCGAAACCGACAATCTTGCCATGCTGCTCAGCGAGGATACAAAACTCAGGATCGAGAATCATTTTTAAATCGTTTGCGGTATAGTCAAACTCTTTATCCGTCATCGGCACAAAACCAAGGTTTTTATCCCATGCTTTATTGTATACCTCCCTTACCGCATTACACTCCTCCTTGAATTTCTTCATGTTAATTTTACGAAGCACAATGTCATTACGGAGCAGCCGTTCTTCTATCCTATCCAGCAGTTTAACCGATCTTTCGCTATAATTGCCCGCCGTGTAGCGGTAGGCCCTTAAATCGACATTTTTCTGAAAGCCAATTTGCTCCAAAAGTGGCAGATAATATTGCGCATTATAAGGCATCATGGCTACTGGCGGTCCGTCAAAACCTTCAATCAACAATCCGCAAACCTCGTTGGTAGAGAAATTTACAGGTCCTAAAATCTTTGTCAATCCTCTTTCTGTTAGCCATTCCTGTGCTGCGTCCAAAAGCGCATTGGCAGCGGTTGCATCATTAATACAATCGAAAAAACCAAAGAAACCGTCATGTCCACCGTAAACTTTATTGTGGTTGGTATTGTTGATGGCTGCAATACGCCCAATTATTTTACCATCATCATACAGCAAAAAGAGCTGAATTTCAGAATGTTCGTAAAAGGGATGTTTGCCAGGGGTAAGCAGATCGCGCTGCGCAATAAAAAGTTCCGGAACATAGTTTACATCGCCCGCATACAATTCGTGCGGAAAATCTACAAATGCGGCCAATGCTTTTTTACCAGAAACCTTTACCAGTTCTCTCATGATTGGCTTCCCACTAATTCTACGTTAACAGCCTTAAAAGCAGCACTTAGCTTGCTTATGGCTGATTCAATCTGATCGAAAGTATGCGTGGCCATTAAAGAAAACCTGATCAAAGACGAATCTGAAGGCACTGCTGGCGAAACTACCGGGTTTACAAATACGCCATTTTGCTGAAGGATATTCGTAATCATAAAGGTTTTGGTATTATCGCGAATGTAAATGGGAATAATCGGACTGTTGCTGTGCCCAATATCGAAACCTGCATCGAGCAAAAGTTTCTTTGCATATTCTGTATTGTCCCAAAGTTTATCAATCCGTTCAGGCTCTGATTCGATAATATCCAATGCTGCAATCACACTCGCCACAGCAGATGGTGGCATACTTGCGCTGAACATCAATGAGCGGGCACGGTGCTTGATATATTCGATGGTTTCGGTACTGCCCGCAATAAAACCGCCTAGTGAGGCCAACGATTTACTAAAGGTACCCATAATCAGGTCTACATCCTCGGTCAGATTAAAATGTGATGCTGTTCCGGATCCATTAAAACCAATTACACCAAGACTATGTGCATCGTCCATCATAATATTGGCGCCAAATTCGTTGGCAATGTCTACCATTTCAGGAAGGTTAACTAAGTCGCCTTCCATACTGAAAATGCCATCAGAAACAATCAGTTTAGCGGCATCTTCAGGTAACCGGCTTAATTTTCGGCGCAGGTCCTGCATATCGTTATGCGCATACTTAATGGTACGTGCAAAGGCCAAACGGCTTCCATCAATAATAGAGGCATGATCGTACTCATCCAGCAACAGGTAATCGTTACGATCTAATAAACAGGATATTACCCCCAGGTTGACCTGAAAACCAGTACTGAAAAGCACAGCAGCTTCTTTGCCTACATACTCGGCCAACCGGTTCTCTAATGTGAGGTGGATATCGAGCGAACCGTTCAGAAACCGCGATCCTGCACAGCCTGTTCCATATTTTTCTATAGCTGCTTTAGCTGCTTCTTTTATTTTAGGATGATTGGTTAAACCTAAATAGGAATTTGAACCAAACATGAGTACCTTTTTTCCGTTTATAACCACCTCGGTATCCTGGCCCGATTCTATCGACCTGAAATAAGGATATAATCCCTTTTCTTTTATTACCGCCGCATCCTTAAAAGAGGCAATTCTATCTTGTAATTTTTTACGCATGCTGAACTCTTATATTCTTCAGTTTTTAAAACCCTGTTCTGAAAGTTTGGACTGTACCTGAATACTACTCGTAGATATTAAAATCAACGATATAGATTAAGGCCGTATTAACCAAACGATTTGATAACACAATTTTAACGCGGAATTGAAGCCAAAAAAAGGTTCAAATGTGGGATATATTGGTCAAAAAGTTGGATTGGCAAATTGTGACATTCAGATGAATTGACCAATTGACATTCTGACTTTTATTATAAAATAGTAAAACGATAAAAAATATACAAAACATCGAAACAAATAACATAAATTACTGTTTACAAGTCAATTAAAATTTAATTTTTATTAATCAAAAGATTGAAAATTAATCAGAAATTAGTCATTTTAAAAAAAATATCTTGCAAAAATGATTCTGAATATTACATTTGTAGATAGCAAAATCCGACAGATAAAGGGCGAAAACTATCCATAAAAGGGTGGCTGAAATTGTAGTGCAAAAGATGATCGAATCTGTTAAGAAATTATTAAAAAACACTGAACGATTTTATGCAACAAGAGTTACTCCATACAACTTTTTCAGAAAAAAACCATGAGGAAGCGCTTTCTTTAAATGATGGCCTGATGGCGAAAATCCACCATAGTAGTGATCCGCAATATTGCAGTTCGGAACCTTTCCGTGTATCTAGTTACGCTTTAATTCTGATCACAAAAGGAAAGATGAACCTTCGGATAAATTTTGTAGAGCATGTATTAAATCAAAGAGATATTCTGCTCATTTTTCCACATGCCGTTTATGAGATTAAGGATAATAGCGATGTTTCTTTCATCAGCATCCATTTTAACAAAAGTTATTTAAAAAACATGGGGGTATTCTTTAATAGCGGAGAAGCTTACCGAATGTTCCAGAACGATCCTACTCATAAATTTTCGCTATCAAAAGAGGATTATACATTCATTTACTATGATATGCTTGCGCTGCACAAAAAACTGAATGTACCTAAAGATACCCCGCAGATTAAAAATATTGTGCATAATAGCTTCCTGGAACTGCTGTATGATCTTTTTCTGCTCAAAAACAAACAGAAAGATCCGTTGCCTTTTGTTCATGACAGCAAGACAGAACTCACCAATCGTTTTTTATCGCTGGTAGCTGAAAACTTTAAAAAGGAAAAGCGTGTAATTTATTATGCCAACTGTTTACGCATTACGCCAAGGCATTTATCGCAGGTTGTTAAACAGGTGACCGACAGAACTGCGGGAGAAATTATTGATGAAATGGTGATTAGGGAGGCGAAACTACTGTTAACCAGCCATGTAATGAATATCTCGGAGGTAGCCATGGAATTGCGATTTAGCAACTCTTCTTTTTTTGGCAAGTTTTTTAAAAAACAGACGGGAATTACGCCATCTGAGTATAAATTATCGAATAATATCGCGGTTTAGATCAATGAACCGTCATTTCGACTGAAGCAAACCGATTTAAGCATTTGTTTTTATTTACTTATGGTATGCTTGCTTGTTTCATAGGTTTCATCGGTAGCGAAATGGAGAAATCTTTCGATATGGATTTCTATACTCCGCGACGCCCACTATCAATAACATATCCTAAAAATCGGCGTCATCTCGACCGGAGCAACGCGTAGTGGAGAGATCTGTGGACTATATTAAAAGATCTCTCCACTGCGGTCGAGATGACGATTCATTGTAAACCTACCTATTTACATCAAGTTTTTTACCTGCTAGATCTTCCCATCTATAATAATGAAAGGTTTTATCATCGCTCATAGCCACCAGCAAACCATGTTTAAAATCGTTATTCAAAGGGACTGAAACCACATCAATACCATCCGTTTGATTGGCTGAATATTTAATGGTGGTTAACAATGGGTGTGGATGAGTAGCATTCGTTTTAGCTACCCGATCATACACTTTCAACTGCTTAGCACCCTGATCGGACACAAGAATATACCCTTTATTTCCTGAAGTTTTATAAACAGCGATTCCTTCATTGTCGACAGCAAAATCGCCCTGCCCAAACAGTGCTAATTCTTTATTTCCTTTAGCTGGGTCTGCATAATACTTGCGTACACCAACCTGCTCATCGCAATAGTAAACATAACCCAATTCATTATCAACAGCGATGGCTTCTATTTCTTTTTTGCCACTATACAGGCCGAATTTCCGCACCAAATCAGCTTTAACATTGCCTTTTCCGTCATCCGTTAACAGGTATTGCCAAAGATAACTTCCGTTTTTAGGTCCCGTTTTACGACCAACAATTGCATAAATTTTTCCGCTTGGGTCGGTATACATCGAAATCCCCATCAAATCGCGGCACTCTGCTCCTGTTTCGCCAACAAAAACAGGAATTCCGCCATTATCGATTGCTTTCATATCGGGAAGGGAAAATATGCGTAGTTTATGCGTGTATCGTTCTGTGGTTACGGCAATATCCGTTTTTTTTCCAGCCAACAACAAACCATAGGCAATATCAACGTTGTTTGGGCGCTTTAAGCCTTTTACGGTTTTTGACTTGATGGTTTTACCTTTCAGATCGAAAACATACAAGCCGCCACTGCTATCTTTATCGGTACCGATTACCAAAGACTGCGCCGGATCGTTCGGGTTTACCCAGATCGCAGGATCATCGGTATCAAAACCTACAGGATCAGATACGTACAAGGGCTTTACTGCTGTACTATTTCCGTTTTGTATGCCTCCATTACAAGAAATGGCCAGGCTTAATACCGCAAAAGCGGCAAGTTTTAATATATTATTATGCTTCATTTTATATTTTAGTTCCGTATGCACCAACAAATGTTGATGGCGAGGGTGAGACATAGGTGATACCATTTTTCATTATAATTCCGGCCTGGTGATGGCGGGTAAAGTTGGTGATGCCCTTACCCAAAGCTGGTGAGTTGCCTTGCAGATGAAAATCCCATGCGGTATTAAAATCGGCATTGGTAACCGCTGTATTTAAAGGATAATTCACAAATTTAGGATCATTTGCTCCGGCAACATTACTAATTACATCGTTTTTACCGCCCACAATATCGCCGGTTGGCTGAAACTGGTTTACAGTGGCCTGATCGAAACCATAATACCAGTTATTGCTATAAGCAGAACGGTTATCTTCAGGCTTTTTTGGATCTCTTTTCACACCAAAACGGGTGTTGGCAAAAAGATTATTATATAGATCAGCACGCACAGTACTTTCCAGCCAGATTGATCCGCCTTTCGCAGTTGGTCTTCTCCAGCCCGTATTCACCATGGTATTGTTGTAAGCAATAATATACGTTTGTGGCGTTTTATCTCCAGTGTTTGACAATTTTAAAGCATTGGTATTGGTACTATAAACTAAATTATAGGCTATATCTGCCAAACAGCCCGATTTAAAGTTCATGGCTTCTCCTCCTGTTACACCCGTGGTATAAAACACATTGTTGGCAAAAATGATTCTTCCACCTTCAATATAAGTACAATCTTCCTGAAAATTTCTGATGGTACTATTTTGAACCACCAATTTGCCTCTGGCATTGGCAAACCAAAGCGCTGGTAAGCTTTCGCCCGCAACAGCTTTGTACAAGCCCATTTTTACAGAAGTAGAAGCATCGGATGTTTTAGCACCGCCGTATTCCAGAATTACATGGTCAAGCACCAGTTCCTCGCATGTTGGACCAGCCAAAATACCGCCCCAGAGTTTACCAAATTTGGTTAATGGTGTTTTGTAAAAATCGTTTACGGTAAATTTGATAGGGTTCTCTGTGGTCCCTAAAGCATAAAGATTACCTTTTATAATAATTTCTGGTTTCGCAACCGTATCCATCAGCACCGTTACCCCTTCTTCAATCGTAAGCGTTTTCCCTTCCGGGATTACAATATCACCTTTAATTACCTGTGTACTACCTTTGGCCCAAATCCCGGAAACTTCACCAATTGCCGAACCATCAACAGCGGTGGTATCTACATCTACATTGGCTTTTTCGCATCCTGCTAAGGCTAACACCATCAGGATCATCAATTTAAAAATCTGATTCGATTTCATTTCTTTATATCTTTAAATTCTATTAATTAAACTTATATCTGAAGCCAACAAGGTAGTTCTGACCATAATAATCACTTCTGATTAATGTATTCCCATTTTTAGCCAAATCTTCTTTGATATCGTTATTTGCTGGGTTTGTACCTTTTATAAATAGTTTTGTCGGTGTATTTAAGATGTTATTGGCTTTTACAAAAACACTGATCCCACCTTTAAAACGCTTCTCGGCTGAAGCATCCATCTGTACAAATCCTTTCTGCCACAAATCGTTATTTAAGAATTGAGAAACCGTGTTGATGCGTGGCCCGGTGTAAGCACCTGCAAGCTGAACATCCCAGCCTTTTTTAGTGTCTTTAAACAATAGTGATAAGTTGGCAATATGCGCCGACTGGCCGTAAAGCGGACGTTCCTGGTTAACATTGGCTGGTTCCGTATCTCCTGTGGCACTATTAATAACTCTGGTGGTTTTAAGTGTATTAATGCGCGAATGGGTATAGGTATAATTGGCTTTCACACCTATTTTGCTGAAATATTTGATGTAATCTACCTCCGCACCATAATTATTGGCCGTACCAAAGTTTCCTGGGGTATAATAAGTGTCCTGTCCTCGAACGGCATCAGCCAGAAAAGTATATTCAATTGGGTTTTTGATCCGCTTATAAAAAGCACCAACCAACAGTTGTTCTGAAGCACCGGGGAAAAGTTCGTAGCGTAAATCGAAGTTATCGGCCAAAGCGCGTTGCAGGTTCACATTACCACGTTCTATAAAATCTTCGTTTTTTACTCTTCCAGGTACAATTTCATAAAAACCAGGACGGTTAAGGGCTTTGTAATAAGAAGCGTGTAATTGTGCTTTTTGGCTTAAAAAATATTTTGCCGTTAAACTAGGCAGTAAATCGGTATAAACCTGATTTCCTTTCGGAAAAGCCTCACCTGCGGCAAAAAGCAGGTTATAACCTTGGTTGGTATGTTCTACCCTTAGCCCTCCTATCACTTCTAATTTAGCCGAATTATATTTAAACATCCCATACCCGGCTGCTATTTTTTCACTTGCATCGTAAGTTAATGCATTAGACACTGCACCTGTAGGATTACTCACCACGAGGTTTAAATCGGTATAACTCTGAAAATTCACACCGTAAAGATCAAATGCATTAGCTGCGCTTGGGGCAAGATTGTAGTTATTAAAGAAACTGCTTCTTTGTTTGTCGCGGTATAAACCTCCGGCCATGATATCCAGTTTATGCTCGCCAGCTAAAACCTGGTAAGTCAGGTCCAGGTAACCAGCTAAGTCTTCATCAGTATTGCGTTCCCATCTACGGGTAACCGGATTGGTATTGACCAAACTGGTACGTTTGCTTTGAAAATTCTGCTGTATCCCATTTAAACTGATACTGGTATTTTCGGGTACATCATTTTTGGCCGAAGAATAAACAGCAGACCATTGTACCTTAAATTTATCATCAAAAAATTTATGGTCGCCATGAAGCGTAGTATTGTAAATCTGCTGCTCGGTTAAACGGCTACGGGTATCGTAAACCAATTCTGCATTCCCAGCTGTTGGATTATAAACCCCATTATAGGTAGTGGTTACAGCATCTCTAACCTGCTGATTTTTTAGGTTAACATATACATTGTACAAACTGATCTGGTGATCTTTATTAAAAACATAATCAATTTTTCCATGTAAGCCTGTACGTTGCTGCTGTTCAGAAAACTCGCGGTAACTTTTGCTGGTAATTTTCGCATAAGACTCGGTACCTACTACTGCATTATTGTAAAAAGTACTATTGCTCCCACGGTAGGTATTCTGATAACTTCCTGCCAGCACCACCCCGAGTTTATTATCCAAAAAGCGCTTACTCAGGGATAAGCTACCGATTAAATTAGGTGCAGGGTTTTTATATTTATAATCGAGTGTTCCCTTGGTAAAATCGTTCTGTATAGCATGATAGTTTTTCCCGTTTACTTCGTAAGGCGATTTATAATTAATACCTGAAGCATTGTAACTGGTAAACTTACGATCGAAAAACAACTGACTATAACCTGTAGAAACATTGGCATTTACCTGCAATAAGCCTGGAGCATTTTTCATCACCATATTAATGGCACCGCCAATGGCATCGCCCTCTAAATTTGGGGTAAGGGTTTTGTACACCTCTAAACGATCAAGTAAATCAGAAGGGAAAAGATCAAGCGGAACATACCGGTATTTATTATCCGGACTTGGGATTTTAACACCATTTACCAAAGTATAGTTGTAGCGTTTATCCATTCCTCTTAAAATGGCATATTGTCCATCACCATTGCTATTGCGCTCTATAGACACACCCGAAATACGTTGCATCACATTGGCTACCGTTAAATCCGGCGAAATCTCAATCGACCTTCCTGATACGATATTCATCAGTTGAGGAGCAGTTTTTTCCAGTCGCCTTGCACCCTGATCAGTGGAACTCACTGCATTTGACTTAATGGTGACATCATCGAGGCTTTTCGAATCGCTCTCCATATAGAACTTTAAGTGATCGTTATCCTCTTTCAGTATCACTAAGGTTTTCTCGATGGTTTTGTAAGTAATGTAACTTACACTAATTTTGGCAGCACCTATTTTTACATCCTTAAATTCGAAAGTACCATCTAATCCGGTATTGGTTGTGCGCCTCGGGTTTTCCAAAACCACTGTTGCACCTACAATGGCCTCTCCAGTTTGCTTATCGTAAACGTGGCCTTTCAGTTTTGTGGCATTTGCGGTGCCTGCACAAAAAAGAAGTAAAAACATAATTTGTAATCGTTTATTCATCGTGTTTGGTCATGTCTTTTTATGATCGACGGGGCAAAGGTGTATACACCATTTTACACAAAGAAATTATTGAGGTTACATAAAGGCAACAGCGTTACAACAAGCATATATCAAAAGGCAACACAAAAACACAACATAATGATTATCAATACATTAAACACATAACAAAACGCCGTTATGCTTTTATTACCGTTACATTAACAAATTGTTAAGTCCTTAAATTCAATAAAAACCAGGCAATATATAACAGCTGATGTAACGGTTATAATGCCTGGATAAATGCTGATAAATTATCGCCTTGCGCCAGATTTAGCTTTTTCCTTAGTCTATATCTCGACACCCTTAAGCTATCGGTAGATATACCAAGCAAGGTTGCAATATCGCCTGAATCGAGGTTCATTTTCAACAGCGCAATCAAGCGCATATCGGCTGAAGTAAGCTCACTGCTATATTTCTTTAGGCTTTCGAGAAATTGATGATGCACCTGTTCGAAAGCCATCGTAAATTCTTTCCAATTGCGTTCGTGATTAAAACTCTGGTTAATCTCTGCGAGGATCTGATTCATCTGCTTTTTCTGATCGCGCTTATCCTCTTTTACCATCGCCTGTAAGGTACTCCTAAGATTTTCAAGGAATTGGTTGTGTTTGATCAGATTTAAGGTATGGGTAGACAGTTCCCTGCTTTTAACCTCCAACAACTGCTTCAGATTTTGTTCTTCGAGCTGAAGGTTTTTGAGCTCCAGACTGGTTATATCGTGTTCTATTGCCTTCTGCCGCGCCAACATCTGCTGGTCTCTGAACTTTAGCCGCTGTCTGCTAAAAATAACAAATCCCAAAACGACCAATAATATCACCACAATTGTGGCAGAAAAAGCAATGATCCTGTTCACCTTCCGGTCGTTTTTCAGTTTATTAATCTCGTCAGATTTTTTATTGATATCGTAAAGCACCTGCAAAAAAGCTACCTGCCGGGCACCGTCTTCCGAATACAGATCGACAGTATATTTATAGCCAAGTTTTACATAGTGGTAGGCGCTGTCCATATTGTTCAACAGTTCGTATGCCTTGCCCAAATCTCTGCAGCAGGAGCTTACCTGATAAATATTCCCCATCTTTTCGGCTAGTTTCAACGCAGTTTCGGTCTGTACAATACTTTCTTTATAGCGACCGGTTTTACGGAGGATATCGCCCAAATTATTAATGACCTCAATACTCCCGAGGTCATTATGATCTTCCTGGTATAAATTTAACGACTGTTTAAAATGTACATAAGCAGAATCGTAACGCTCCAGGTCTTCATATATACTGCCCAGGTTTTCGTGTATTTTTGCGGCTCCACTTTTATCGCTAACCTGTTCGTTTATTTTTAAGGCCAGCTTTTGATAGTAAAATGCGCTGTCGTAAAGTTGCCTTTTTTCGTATAACTGCCCTATATTACCCAAAACGGTTGCCTGTCCGGTTAAATTATTCGCTCTTTTATAAATGCTGATGGCTTTGCTATAGCTATGCATAGCCTTATCTTTCTGCTTCATGTAATAGTAGAGCACACCAGCATCGTTAAGGTTAGCGGCCAGCAAAAGCGATTGATTGGCATTGTTAAATATTTTATCTGCTTTTAAAAAGAACTCTAACGATTGGCTGAAATGCCCCTGCGTATAACAAACCTTACCCATCTGCTGCAAACATTTGCCTTCTAAAAGCTCATCATTATCATCGATAGATTTGGCATATATTTTTTTTAATTGAGCCAGGGCTGCAGTCGGATCTTTTTGATTCAGGGTAATAATCGATTCGAATTTTTCTTCCTGCGCGTTTGCATTCGAAATGAAGAATAAAAAAAGTACAAGGATATTAAAAAGTTTGATCATGTTAAAAGCAGCTATATCGGCCAATGATCAACAAAGAAAGAGCGCATGTGTTAACTTAAGGTTAAGCTGAAGAATTAACGCTAATGAAAAATATTGTTTATCAGTTTTTGATGTCGTTTTTTACTATCCTTTACAACCATATTTTGTAATTTAGAGGATATGAATATTACCTATAAGTTAGACATTATCCCCGATGCAGAAGAGGTAATCGCCTTATTCAGCCAAGCAGGCCTTAAACGTCCTACTGATCCGGAAAGAATAACATTGATGTTAAAAAATGCAGACTTGTTGGTTACAGCCTGGCAAGAAGATAAACTTGTAGGTATTTCAAGAACCATTACCGATTGGGCCTGGTGCGCTTATCTGGCAGACCTTGCTGTATTTACAGATTTAAAAAGCTCGGGAATAGGCAAGGAAATGATTGCGATAACACGCGAAAAAATCGGCCCTCAATGTATGCTCATCCTCTTATCAGTACCTACTGCTTTTGATTACTATCCGAAAGTGGGGTTTAATAAAGAAGACCGCGCATTTAGTATCGAACGAACACAATAATTTATACGAATGAGAAAGATTATCTTAAACCTTGCCGTTACATTGGATGGCTATATTGAAGGTCCTAATGGAGAAATTGATTGGTGCATTATGGATGGCGACGCTAATTTTAATGACTTTTTAGATGGTATAGATTCTATTTTTTATGGACGGATCAGCTACGATCTCTGGGGTAACTATCAACCCGGAGAAGAAGAAAACGACCTGATGAAATCGATCTCCGAAAATATCAACAGCAAGAAAAAATATGTTTTTTCGCATACCAAAACCAGCGATAGTACAGCTGCTACTTTTATTCAGTCGGATATTGCGCAAAAGGTTAACGAAATGAAAAAGCTTCCCGGCAAAAACATATGGTTGTATGGTGGCGCAAAGTTAATATCTGCCTTTTTAAATGCCGGTTTGGTTGATGAGTTGCAGTTAGCTGTACACCCGGTAATATTGGGTGAAGGAAAATTACTGTTTAGTGAAATCACCAATCGGGTTTGGTTAACATTAAAAGAAACCAAAAGCGCTCCATCAGGTGTTGTGCAGCTAATATACGGCGTGGTTAGATAAGTTTGGAGTTGAGGGTTTGGCGTTTGGAGTCGATTAGACCAGTTATTGAATGAGTGAATTTTGAATGAGTGAATAACTAATGACCAAGAACCAATGACTAATGAACAAATGAATCATAATTAGTCCGGAGTTGATTAGACCAGTTATTGAATGAGTGAATTTTGAATGAGTGAATAACTAATGACCAAGAACTAATGACTAGTGAACAAATGAACCATAATTACTCTAGAGTTGATAAAATTCAAAAACATGATTAAACAGTTATTAACGATCACTTTTCTTTTTGGTTTAGGTGTACTTTTCCAGCCCCTCTTTGCTCAAAATAAAGAAGTGATATCATTATCTATTCACCAAAATCCATCATGGACCAAGATCGGAACAATTTTTTTTCTCTATTATGAACTCCAACTAAAAAATGGTGGCACAGATACGATTGAACTTAAAACATTGAATATATCAGGACAAAATAAGTCATACCTTAACTTAAATGCATCAAAACTGGTCGAACGCACAAAAAGTAGCGATCGGGAAAACAGAAATCTGATTATCCCTGCTGGCGGCTCTGCTTTGATTTATATTGAGCTCGAAACCCAGGTATTAAAAGCCGAAACGATAGTAAACAAACTTGAGTTTTGGATTCATCACCAAACCAAAAGTAATGCAACAGCATCTATCACAACAGCATTACATCCTACAGTTACTAAACCAACGGTATTAGGCAAACCACTACAAACAGGTTTATGGACTGCCATTTACGATCCGGCATGGGCCTCAGGACATAGAAGAGTATTTTATTCAGAAAAGGGAAAGCAATTTCTTCCCGGCCGTTTCGCCATCGATTTTATGCGTGTAGACAGTTTGGGGAAATATGCCTCTAAAAATACAGATTCTATCCAAAACTGGATTGGTTATCAAAATGCAATACTAGCAGTAGCCGATGGTACGGTATCTTCGGTACTCAATGATTTTAATGAATCAGCAACTGTTTCGCAGCACAAAAGCCCTGCACCCGAGCAAGCCAGTGGTAATTATATTTCCATAAAGATTGCGAATAGGCAATATGCTTTCTATGAACACTTAAAGCCAAACAGTATTCGGGTTAAACCAGGAGATAAAGTTAAAAAAGGAGATGTAATTGCGGAGTTGGGCTTTACCGGACAATCTACTGGCCCTCATCTCCATTTCCATTTAGCCGATCGAGATAGCCGCCTGTATGCAGAGGGATTACCTTATGTGTTTGAGCATTTCTTTCAGGTAGGTCGATATGCAAACCTGGAAGACTTCGGTAATAGCCCCTGGCAACACAATGAACAGCTTAAAGTAAGGCAAGGAAGACCCTTATCAAATGCGGTAATCGAATTTTAATTCGACATCATACAATTACAGGTATTTTTTCACCAAAGGAATCTTCCGCAGCAAATAAGCTGTTCCCCAACTTAATGCCAGCGAAAAAACAAAAACGAGTAAAAACTTAAAGCCTGCAGGTATATTGAGCGATAACAATAAAAACTGGAGCCAGGTTACATAAACAAAATGAACCAGGTAGATTAAATAGGCATGGCTACTGAGCGAATCCCACCAACCTATGTTTTTGGCAACCAGTTTGCTATAGCTGGCAATTAAAGCAAGGGATGTTAACGTGCAGCAAAGTACAAACAATACATTGCTGATAATTGCATTTTGATTGTTACTGAGCATTTTTTGAGCTTCTGCTTTGTTTAGCACATCGGCTGAATACCAAAAAGCGCTGAAAGCAATAAGGGCTAATAAACACCACAATCGATAGTATTTAACGGTTAACGATTCTTTAGCAAAAACTCCTTCATCGATCGCTAATTTTCCAACAACTGCTCCGATTCCAAAATAGGCAAAATATAGGATTAAACGGCTTTGCTGAAAATCAAAAGGTCCAAACCCCGTCCAGCTATAAGGCCCAAAATAGCCTGCAATGGGCAAATATGCAAGCAAACCTGTTAAAAACAAAATTAAAAACAGGCCGACAGCTGTAGTGTTTTTGTTAAGATTCAACTGTGGAGCGCTATTCTTTCTGCTATAAAATAATTGATGAAACGATGCGGTAACCAAGTTAAAAACAAACAACAACCATAAAAACCATGGTGGCCCAACCGGCCAGGCCTCTGTTGTGAAAAAATCCTTAACATATGCCCAAATATTGGTACTGCCACCCATTAGATAAAATGAAGGGAAATAAGCCAAAAGCATCAGCATGGTCCCCAGCAGTAAGAAGGGAATCAATAACCTGAAAACTTTATCTTTAATAAAGGATAGATAACCTTTTTTATCTATGCCTGGAAAAAAGAAAAGTCCACCAAGAAAAAACATGAGCGACATAAAAAAGGTATCGTTAAAGCTCACCACACCATCAAGCAATGCCCATCTGCTATGATCAACTACAGGATGTGTAGACAGGATATAAGCATCTTTGTTAAATACAGAGAAAGTGGTGTAGGCCAATGCGGCATGATGTGCAACCACTAAAACGGTTATGGTTGGGCGCAAATAATCTATCCATACATTCCTTGAAAATTGCTTGGCCATATCTTGTTTACCTATATTATACTGCTACTACCTTAATCGTAAATTTAACATCTTAAACCTAATAAACGATCAAAAAAGCGATAGCTAAGTATATTGAAACGAATTAAATCCTGAGATAAACAGAAAGCTATCGGTCTTAACCTTTCAGAAGTGATTAAATACTTGCTTTAGTGCGGCAATTTTATCATTTTTAACTCCGCCATGGATTTATCGTTTCGGTGGTTGATCTCTTTGGCAATTACGCGTTATGTATAACATACACGATCTCGAAATATTAGATAAAAACCTATAATAGTTAAATACTTATTTTTATGGAAGAAATAAAAAACGGCGTTAAAGCTTTTTATGCTAAAACCCAGGCCGATTGGCGCCAATGGCTGGCTGAGAACCATGAAAAAGAAGTATCTGTTTGGTTAATTATCTATAAAAAAGACGCATCAGCAAATAGCTTACCTCATAGCAATGCAGTTGATGAAGCCCTTTGTTACGGCTGGATTGATAGCTTAACAGTGAAACGGGATGAAGAAAGTCGTTATCAATTCTTTTCCAAAAGAAAGCCTAAAAGCAATTGGAGCGCAATTAACAAGAATAAAGCTTTGCATATGATAGACCAAGGATTGATGAGCCTTGCAGGACTACAATCGATCGAAACGGCTAAAGCCAATGGCATGTGGGATGCCCTGAATGATGTGGAAAATCTGATTGTTCCTGATGATTTAAAAAAAGAATTTGAATCCAACAAGCTGGCACAAACACATTGGGAAAAATTCCCCCGTTCTTCAAAGAAAGCCATATTAAAATGGATATCAGAAGCGAAAAGAGCAGAAACAAGAGCAACAAGGATTAGCGAAACGGTTAGGTTAGCCGGAGGGAATGTGCGGGTAAAGTAAAGTCAGTCCGAAGTCTTTAGTCGGAAGTCCAGTTGCCAGTTAACAATTTGCAATAACCAGTAGAAGAGTCCGAAGTCTTTAGTCGGAAGTCCAGTTGCAAGTTAACAGTTGCCAATAGCCAGTTAATCAATTTAAACAATTAACCAGTGCCCAGTTATCAATTGCAGTTAACCAACCGGCTCGAAGTATCGTCATTTCGACCGTAGCGGAGAACCGGAAGGCTCTGCGAAGCAAAATCTTTTAAATTTCGTTTGATTAATTTGCTAAAAAGATCTCTCTCCCGAAACTTCGGGATTGCACTCCAGTCGACATGACGACCATATACTGGAATCTGTCAATGATAGTGGAGTCGAAGGGTTAATATTAGTAGAGGGATAATGTCCGATTATCCAGTTTTCAGTATATAGTTGCCGATTGGCAGTTAGGCGCCCAAACCAATGGCAAATGAACCAATGAACCAACTTACCCCATCTCCTTAATCAACGCCTCCATCAACTCTTTTGCCGAGGTATATTTTAAGTTTACCGCGTTTTGGCCTGACCAGAAATTGTACATATCTGTTTTGCCCTGTTCAATAGCAGCGGCTCTTAACGGCCCCATTAATCGGGTTTGCAGCGGAAAGGGCAATACCTCAGTTTCACAATTAATATCGCTGGATATCCGGTTAGCAATCATCCGCCCCATTCTCCCTGTCAATGATTTAGAAAGTACTGTATTTTTTGATTCTTCAGAGAAAAGTTTTGCCTTGTGCATGGGCGTTGCATTAGATTCGTCGGTGACTAAAAATGCGGTACCGATTTGAACGGCGTCTGCACCAAGTGCTAGTGCTGCCTGTATACCCTTGCTATCAGCAATACCTCCCGCAGCAATTATAGGGATTTTTGTTTTCGCTTTTACCTGTTGGATCAATGCAAAGGTTCCTGTTAGCGATTCATTTGCTGGTTTAAGAAATGAAGGACGATGTCCACCGGCTTCAAATCCAGTTGCCACAATGGCATCAACCTGGGCTTCTTCGAGTGCTAAAGCCTCATCTAATGTGGTGGCTGCCCCCACTGTTTTAATGCCTAGCTTTCGCGCTTCCGTTAATATTTCTTTTGAAGGTATACCGAATACAAAGCTAAATACCGCAGGTTTCAGCTCAAATAGCGTTTCTACCTGTCTCAAAAATTTTGAAGGAATATTGGCATTAAGATCAGGTAAGGGAATACTCAATTCATCAAAAAAAGGCTTGAATAAGGCTTTAATCTCCTCCACTTTTTCTGGTGGATAATTAAGCAAACGCTCATCTACATCATTTACCCATAGGTTGATGTTATAAGGTTTATCTGTTTTTGTTCTTACAATTTTATTGGTTTCGATAATTTCTTCAGGACTTAACGTATATGCGCCAAGGCTACCTAAACCACCAGCATTTGATACAGCCGCTAAAAGTTCTGGCGTTGAAAATCCCCCACCCATGGGGCCTAATAAAATCGGATACTCGATCTTTAAAAGTTCGGTTATTTTGGTTCTATTCCACATCCTAATAAATTTTAACGTTGGTTAATAATTTATTCACGATTACCCAGCCGCGATCAGTTTGCGCTAAGGATAAAAGATCGTAATAATTAAAGTCAAAAATAGGCAGATGAACTTTGGCAATTGCTATAGAATTGATAATTTCTATTGATATTGTCTCCATGCGGAATGTTTCATTTAGTTCTTGGGGACTTTTACGGCTACCCACCCCTGCTAAATATTCATCAATCGTTTTAAAATACGGAACTCCATTCACATCGCCAGCTACCACAGCCTTAGGATGAAATATTTTTCTGAGCAGTGCTGTATCTCCATTAAAAACTCCCTTAAAATAAGATGACAGTACCTCTGCTATTGCATTTGCGTTTTCGGTGTAATTGTTCATGGTTTTAATTTTTAAGGTATGCCCGGGGCTAATCACTTCCCTTTGCATACCTGGTTTTTGTTTTAATTTTTATCCTTAGCCAATGTGATGACCTGCTACATGACCTCCATCCAAATTGATGATTTCGCCTGTTACAAAATTACTTTCTGCCAGGTACAAGGCCAGTTGAGCAACATCCTGCGTTTCACCAATCCGGTTTAATAAATGTAAACCTGCAAATGCATCTGCATCACTAATGCCATTTTTCTCCTGTAACGGACTTCTGATAATGCCTGGTGCAATGCCATTAACCCGGATGTTGTTTTTGCCAAACTCGGCAGCCAGTTGTTTGGTTAAGGCATGGATGCCCCCTTTACTCGAAATCGGAGCTGTTGCAGGAAAACCTCCAATGGCATGATCTACCAACACGGTTCCAATGTTAATAATTGCACCACCATCTTGTTTCAACATTTGCGTGATGGCTGCCTGAGTAGTGAAAAATGTGCCTTTTAAATTGATGTTCAAAAATTTGTCCAGATGCGCTTCATCTACCTCTAAAAAGGGTTTTGGTTCAAAAATACCGGCATTGTTTACCAGTACATCTACAGCACCAAAACGCGATACGGCAGTTTCTACCAATAGTTTACCTGTACTCACGTTGCTGATATCGCCAGCTACCATAGCCAATTGATGGTGCGATCCTAATTCATTGAAAGCAGTGATTAAATTGTGCTCATTTGCAGAGTTGATCACCACATTGTGCCCCTGTTTTAAAAATAAAGCTGCAATGGCGCGACCAATACCTGTTGATGCGCCTGTTATAATGACAGTTAGTGTTTTCATGTTTTTGATGATTATTTATTGTTTGCTGTTATCCCTTTTTCGCGTAATACCGATACCTGCTCGCCCGCATAACCCCAATCATCCAATTCAATTTCTTGAATTACTACATGGGTAAGCTTTGGGTCTTTATCCAGTACTTCGGTAATCAGTTTGGTAATCCCACTAATTAAGGTTTGTTTTTGTTCGCGCGTAACGCCTTCGCGGGTCACTTCTATTTTTACGTATGGCATGGCTGTTCGATTAAAGAGTTAATGATGCGGTTAATTTTACGTCGAGTTCAAATTCATTGTAGATCAGGTTATCGCCAAGGTTGGTGAAAAAGTTACCCGATCTGAATTTCATGTTATACCTGGTACGGTCGATAAAGATTTTACCAGAAGCTGTTAATGTATTGCCATTAACCACAACATTTGCTGCAAAAATTACAGCATGCGTAATGCCTTTAATGGTTAAATCGCCAGTAATTACGGCATTATCTTCGTTAGTTTGATCAACAGCGGTAATAACAAATGTGGCTTCCGGGAATTGATCGGTTGCGAAAAAGTCTTCAGAAAATAAATGTCCGGCAAATTGTGCATTGGTTGCAGGGTCGGTAACATCCAATATTACAATAGAGGTGGTATCGATAATAAAGTTCCCATTGCTGAGTTTACCATCGTTTAAAGTTAATGAACCCGATTTAAGCGTTATGGTTCCATTATGTGCGCCGGTTACTTTTTTACCGGTCCAATTGATGCTGCTTTGAGCGCTTACAATTTCAAATTTTGTAGTTTCCATTTCTTTGTTTTATCAATCGTTAGTGATTGACAACACAAAGTAAAGGAGGATTTTTACAGGGCTTAGGTGATCTACATCACATTCTGCATACGCTATTTCTGGGCGTTGTAAAGTCTGCTCAGGGTTTCTCTCGAAACACCCAAATAAGCTGCTATTAAATGTTTGGGTACGAGATTATACAATTGAGGATACATGGCCAAAAAGTTCTTCGTAACGGGCTTTTGTATCGTTATTCATAAAAGATAATAGCCTTTTCTGCGAAGCCAGATAGCCTCTGTTTGTTCTCCAACGAAAAAAATGTTCAACCTGATGGATTTCGCTGCAAACCTTTTCGCGGTCATCGTTAGAAAGGCATAATACTTCTGCATCGCTAATGCAATCTACGCTTATGGTTGCGCGGGTGTGGTTGTATAGGGCGCCATAATCTGAAGTCCACCAGGTAGGCATAGCAAACTGCAGGATATACATCTTAATTTCATCGTTGATGAAAAAAGCCTTTAAACATCCGGAAATCACAAAATATTCGTGCTCTACCTTATCTCCTTCGCTAATAATGGCCTGCCCTTTTTTATAAGATCGCGGCTTGAAATGGGAAAATAAATAATCGAATTCTTTGTCGGTTAAAGTAGCCGTTTTTAAAATATGCGCTTTTAGTGTTTCTTTAGGATCCATAGCTTGAAATAAAGGTAAGAATTATTGGGGTTAGTAGGAAGTCTGGAGTCCGAAGTCCGAAGTCCAAGGTCCGAAGTCGGAAGTCCGGAGTCCGGAGTGGATGAAACGATTGAAAAAAATGCCGATTCACCGATAGAATTGTCACTCTGAGGAGTAATTTATTGTATAAATCAATATAAATGACGTGATTTTAATGAAGAGAATAGCGTAGGGGTATCGTCATTTCGACCGTAGTGGAGAAATCTTTGAACTACGTCAAAAGATCTCTCCACTCCGCGTTGCTCCGGTCGAGATGACGCGGATTTTTAGGATCTGTCATTGATCGCATAATTAACTGATGAACCCCATACTTGATTTTTAATTTTTTAAATGTAACTTTGTTGCATTGAATTATTCAGTGTATACATATCGCAGAGAAATTTTTGCCCGTATATGGGCAGTATTGCTATTGGCGATATTTCTTAATGCAACACTGATAGAAAGCCTGCATCATCATGGTACCGAAAAAACCAGTTACAGCAAACAAAGTTCTGGTCAGACGCACCCGCTTAAACAATTGGATTCGGCAAAGCTAAAATGTAAATTGTGCGAGGTACTGAAACACCGATCGCATTTTTTCGATCTTCCTGCTCCTACCGCATTTACTTTACCCTTAGTTAAACCAGCAATTAAACCCTGCAGTTACCTGATGAGACATGCTGTTGCTTATATCTTATCCTGCGCCAATAAGGGCCCTCCAAGCCTAATGACTTAATCTTCATACCAGAAGTTTCTTTTCATCACCAGCAAATTCATTCTGTTTAACGCACATGCCTGTTTGGTATGCGCCAATATTTTATTATGCTTCAAGCCATTTCATTATCCAAAAACTATCATTCCCATCGAGCCTTAAATCAGCTTAATTTAACCGTTAACCCTGGCGAAGTATTTTGCCTGCTGGGCCAAAACGGTGCGGGAAAAACCACTACCATCAATTTATTTCTAGGTTTTATTCAGCCGAGTAGCGGAAAAATCTTGATCGACAACGAAGAAATCTCTGTGCACAATGATGAACGGCGGAAACACCTGGCCTACATTCCCGAAGTTGTGATGCTTTACGGTAATCTTTCGGCCATCGAAAACCTCGATTATTTTTCTAAACTGGCAGGTTTTAATTATGGTACTTCAAGCTTGGTCGCTTTTTTAAATCAATGTGGTTTACAGGAAGCCGCCCACCACAAACATTTATCGGGTTTTAGCAAAGGCATGCGCCAAAAAGTGGGTATTGCCATCGCACTGGCCAAAAACGCAAAGATTATTTTAATGGACGAACCTACCAGTGGGCTAGACCCAAAAGCTACAGCAGAATTTACCCAACTGGTTAAACAATTGGCTGCCGAGGGGAAATCGATATTAATGGCTACGCACGATATTTTTAATGCGGTAAATGTGGGTTCGCACATTGGCATTATGAAACAAGGCGAATTGATCCATACACTTAAAGCCAGCGATATCACTGCGGCCGACCTTCAGGAATTATACTTACAAACCATCTAAAAACAAATCCATTTCATGTACCCAACATATAAAGGCCTTTCTATTTTCCGTGTGCTCAGTTTACTATTGCTCCTCAGCACGTTTAGCCTGGTCGCTTTTGCTCAGATTAAGGTGAGTGGAAAAGTGGTCGATAGCCAAAACCAAGTCATCTCTAAAGCATCCATTAAATTTAAGAATGGGAAAGATCAATTGAATACCAGCAGCGATTCGCTCGGTAATTTTTCGGTTGTTTTACCTAAAACAGCCAATTACACCATCATCATCAGTGCCATAGGCTACAGCACTTTTAACCGCATTTACCCCGTTAATGGCATTGGCGATTTAAAACTTGATGCGATTGTGCTACAAAGCACCAACGAAGAATTGCAGACCGTTGAAGTGGTAGGTACCAATGGCAAAAAGTACTATGGCAACTATTCTTTTTCGGCCACCAAAACGGCTACTTTAAACAAGGATATCCCACAGGCAATTTCTTCGGTTTCGAAAGAATTAATTGCCGACAGGCAGGCGGCAGTACTGGCCGATGCTATTAAAAATGTAACCGGCGTATCACAAAGCAGCTATTACAACCAATTTTCAATCAGGGGAATTAACCAGAACGAAGAAGGTGCTATTATTAATGGCATGCGTACCCGCCAATATTATTTTAACCAGCCTTTAACCAATAACCTGGAGCGGATAGAGGTAATAAAAGGTCCTGCAAGCGCTACATTCTCGAGTGTAGACCCAGGGGGAAGCATTAACCTGGTAACCAAAAAGCCACTGACAGAAGATCGCAAAGAGATTAGTCTCTCTGCCGGAAGTTTCAGCACCATTAGAGGCGCTTTGGATTTTACAGGTCCTTTAAATACTGATAAAACGCTGCTTTACCGGCTTAATGTGGGATATGAAGACAGCAAAAGCTTCAGAGACCTGCAATACAGAAAGGGTTACCTGATTGCTCCTTCCTTTTCGTATATCCCGAACGATCGAACCAGTTTAAATGTAGAAGTGGTAATGAACAACAGCAATTCGAGGTTAGATCGCGGACAGGCAATTTTTGGTGCAATTGCTGGTAAAACCGATTTACAAAGTACACCGATCAGTTTCAATATGGGTGCCAGTAATGATCGCTTTAACAGTCAGGATTTAATGTTGATGACCAATTTTTCGCATAGCCTTACACAGGATATTGTATTTAATGTGGCTTATATGAAGCAAAACTGGAACGAAGATCTTTTAGAACATAGAACCACTAATGCTTTTGGAGTGGATGAGAACAATCAACCTATCCCTACCTTAGCGGCCATGCGTGCCGTTCAGCGTCAGCAAAAATGGCGAACTGATAACTTAAGCACCTATTTTAGTATCAACACCAATACTTTTAGCTTGAGCCATAAACTGGTAATCGGGTATGATAGAATAAACACACAGAAACTGCGGGGCGGTGGCGAAAACTCGGCTCAGGGTTACCGGTTAAAAGATGGAACCATTGCAACCAGGTACGATCCCACGAAAAAAGACCTCTATTTATTTAAAGTGGTAAATGGTATAAATGCACCTGTGCCCAATGTAGAACACTTTAACCTGACTAACCCAGCCTATACCATTAAAAATTTAAGCGATTACGTTTTTACTAAAACGGAAATTCCTGCTGCATATAATTTGGTTAATGCCGTGTACCTGCAAGATCAGATAAAATACCATCAACTTACCTTAACATTGGGTTTACGACAAGAGTGGTATGAGGATTACAGTAATTACAAATTAGCTACCGAAAAGAAAATTTATCAGCATAAGCTTTTGCCAAGGGCCGGAATTACCTATGCCATAAATGCAAACATTAACCTTTACGGAACCTATTTGCAAGGGTACCAACCCCAGGGCAATACCTCAACACTCGTTATTGTTCCACCACCCGCAGGTACCAATTTTAAACCTTTAGAAAGTGATTTAAAGGAGATTGGTGCAAAATCTGAATGGCTGAATAAAAACCTGATGCTGAATATTTCGGTATTCGAAATTAACCAGAAAAACCTACTAATGAATGCAAATGATCCATTGGATGTAAACCGTTTAATAGAACGCGGTGCCCAACGCAGCCGTGGTATCGAATTCGAAGCTTCTGGTTTTATCAAGTCAAACTGGCAGTTTAATGCGGGCTATAGCTATGTAGATGCCATTATTAAGGACGATTTTAATCCGGATTTAATTGGCCAAAGGGTTCAAAATACGCCAAAACACAGTGCTAGCTTATGGACACGCTACAACTTTGAAACCCTTAAGCTAAAGGGAATAGGTTTTGGAGCAGGTTTACAGTATAGTGGCACTAAACTTCCGTTGTACATCAGAGATTTTGTACTGCCTGCGTATACCCTGTTAGATGCCGCGCTTTATTATTCGCCCGCTGGTTCTAAAGTGCAGCTGGCCGTAAATATGAATAACATTTTAAATAAAACCTATTGGGTTGGCGCACAAAACTATCTACGCCTTTTCCCCGGTACACCAAGAAATGTAATGTTTAACGTAACGTATAGAATATAATGCCAAATAGAATAAGCACCATAGCCAAACAAACTTTTAAAACCGCTCTTAACAACAGGGCCACCTTAGCCCTAACCGTTTTATTAGGTTTATCGCTTGGTTTGGCCACTTATGTGGGCTGGCAGAATTTTAAAACACAAAACAACCAGCGCCTGCATTATAAAGAATTGGTTAGGGCACAATGGCTGGCAAAACCAGATAAACACCCACACCGGATGGCGCACTATGGTTACCTCGCCTTTCGCGAGAAACATGAACTGAGTTTCTTCGATTTTGGGATAGAAAGTTTTGCGGGCGTATCGATCTTTTTAGAAGCACATAAACAAAATACCGTAAATTTTAGCGAAGCAGGTTTCGCTAACGGGATGTTACGCTTCGGCGAAATCAGTGTGGCCATGGTGCTGCAACTCCTGGTGCCACTTTTAATTTTCTTCTTAGGTTACAACAGCATTTCGGCTGAGCGCGAATCGGGAACATTAAAAATTCTGCTATGCCAAAATGTAAGCTGGAAACAACTCCTCTGGGGCAAAACATTGGGCATAATCGGTGTTTGTTTGTCGATATTTATCCCCCTCATGTTGCTTACCATTTTGCTATGGGCTTCCTTAAGTCATTGGCAAATCAGCGGTGATGCCAGTATACGCTTATTGGTATTAATTTTTAGCTATGCCATCTATTTTTTCATTGTATCTGCCATCACGGTTTTGGTTTCGGCTTTTGCGC
This sequence comes from Pedobacter sp. W3I1, assembly GCF_030816015.1. Taxonomy (NCBI): domain Bacteria; kingdom Pseudomonadati; phylum Bacteroidota; class Sphingobacteriia; order Sphingobacteriales; family Sphingobacteriaceae; genus Pedobacter; species Pedobacter sp. W3I1. The sequence goes on along the minus strand of NZ_JAUSXN010000001.1, from coordinate 2,090,242 downwards.
GCAGTTCTAAATCAGCCTTAACCACTTTATTGGCCTGCTGGATATTTTTTATGGTCATTATGCCAAGGATTACCCAGGCAGTCGGCGTAAAAATTTATCCATCCCCATCTAAAATAGAATTTGCCGATGCCATTGCTACCGACATCCACAAACAGGGCGATAGCCACAATCCAGATGACCCACATTATGCTGCAATTAAAGACTCACTATTCAAAACCTATGGTGTAGATGATGTAAAAAAACTGCCTTTTAACTATGGTGGTTATATTATGGCAGAGGGCGAAAAAATAAGCTCAAAAATTTACAGCAACCACCAAAAGGAACTGAATAAAATTTTTGAAAAGCAGAACAGCATTACCACGGTAGCAGGTTTCTTAAATCCCTATATATCACTCAAGCATATTTCGATGGCCCTAACGGCCTCTGATTTTCACACCTTTGTTGATTTTCAGAACCAGGCAGAAGCCTACCGCTATCAGCTGGCGCAAAAGATGAATAAATTACAGATTGATAAGATCAGCAACATAGCGCCGGGAGAAAAAGAAAAACCTTTGGCCATTAGTAAAGCAAACTGGGCAGAACAACCTGATTTCAATTACCATTTTGGTAACCTGGGTAATACCATAACTAACGAGCTATTGCCCCTAAGTTCCTTAACCTGTTGGTTGCTGGCCATAGTCTTTCTGCTCCAATACTCAGCCAGGTGGATTAAAACGATATAGATATTAAGAATGAAAAAAAGTATATATAACCTCGAATTTAAACTGTTTTTCAGAAACAGTTCCTCATGGATAGGCATCATTGTGCTATTGACTGCAGGCTGTGCCGGTTTATATTTTGGTAAAACATTTATAGCAAACCAACAGGCAGTAATTGAAAAAGCAGCAATACTGCAAAAGAAAAATACCCTCAATAATATTGATCATTTTGGTAAAGATATTGGACTGCTGTTTTACCACAATAAGTTTTCATTGGCTAATGCACCCAATCCCTGGGCTGCTTTTGCCAACGGGCAACGCGATATTAATCCCTATTTAATTTCGGTAAGTATGCTGGGGCTCGAAGGGCAACTTTACGATACAGACATTAGTAACCCTGTGAGCTTACTTTTGGGCAATATGGACCTGAGTTTTGTATTTATCTTTTTATTTCCCCTGGTCATTGTTGCCTTCACTTACAACCTGCTTTCGGAGCAAAAAGAAAGCGGGCTTTGGTTGTTGTTAAGGGCACAAACCAATCAATCGTTTCAGGTAATCTGGCAAAAGTTTTTAGTCAGGGTAGCGGTAATCTTGGCTGTCGCCATATTATTGCTCTTTATTGCCATGTTTTACCTGCAATTATCTGTAGATTTTACATTTTTTTCAGTTACCGCATTGCTCATATTTTATCTGGCATTCTGGTTTGCCGTTTCATTTTTTGTTATTTCGTTAGCCAAATCATCTAACTTTAATGCATCGGCATTGGTTGCTGTTTGGGTACTCATCTGTATTGTAATCCCTGCATCACTCAATCTTTTTTTAACCCGGAAGTACCCGGTACCCGAAGCTTTGCAGCATGTGATTAACCAACGAGAGGGCTATCACGAAAAATGGGATATGGCTAAAGAAATAACCATGAAACCTTTTTTTGAACATTATCCTGAGCTAAAGAAATATCCATTTCCAAAAGATAAAACCTTTAGCTGGTTCTGGTATTATGCTATGCAGCAAATGGGCGATGACCAGGCAGCTGGAAGCAGGTTGGCGATTGAAAATAAACTGGCTTTAAGACAACGTTTTACCAATAGGCTTGCATTTTTCTTTCCCACCATACAAACTCAATTGGGCGTTAATAAAATGGCAGCTTCAGATCTCAATACTCATCTCGATTTCCAACAGGCGGTTAGAAAATATCATGAACAAATCCGGTTACATTTTTACCCGGTTATTTTTCTGAATAAAACGGTTGACAGTACAGATATTAAGGATTATAAACTGGAAAAATATAGTCCGCAGCAAACGTCTTCAGTTTGGGTTAATTTGCTGTCGGTATCAATATTAACAGTAATTCTAATTGGCGCAACGGCTTATAACTTTAAAAGGGAAAAGCAGTTTTAGGTTTATTTTAGCCAATGAATATTATTATGAGGCGCTGTCTCATAAGTTTTGATTCCATTCAAACTTGTCACGTTGAGCTTCCCGAAGAATCGGGACAAGTAGTCGAAACGCTTTGCGGAGCATTTAAACGGGTCCTTCGACAGGCTCAGGATGACAATTCTATATTTATGATACAGCCACTTTCCCCATTGAGAAGTTAAGGGAAATCCAAAGTCTGGAGTCGATTAACCAATTTCAATAATTAACCCTTCACAAATGATCAATGAACCAACCTTACAAAGGATATGCAGTTTCACTTTTCGGTTCTGAGAGCACAAAGTAGCTTTGAACGGTGGTAATATTGGGCAGTGTCGCCAGTTTATTCCGTAGAAATTCGTGGTAGGCATCCATATCTTTGGTTGCGATGCGGAGAATAAAATCGTGTGCCCCGGTCATCTGCAAACATTCCATTACCTCACTAAACTTAGAAACTTCGGTTTCAAATTCGATCAAGGTTTTAGCCGTGTGCTCCTTCAACAATACATGAGAAAAGGCGATCAGGTTTCTGTTGATTTTTTTCCGATCGAGAATGGCCACAATTCTTTTAATGTAACCTTGTTCCTTTAACCTTCTTATGCGTTCATGTATGGTGGCTATTGACTTATGCAACTTTAACGATACTTCTTTATGGGTCAAAGCGGCATCATGTTGCAGCAATTTTAATATTTCTATATCAGTCTGGTCTAAATCCCCGTGTATCATATATGTTAATGGATTGAAAAAAAATATAATGGATAATAAAAAATTCGACCTAAACTGAAATAAAGAATAATAATTAATCAAAAAAGCAGAAATTTTCTGTAAAAAACAACATGTATTGACGTAAAAAATTATAATCCTGAATTTTACCGAAATAAAACCGATCAAAATAGCTATTTGCTATCCGATTTAATCAACAGCCATGACCACAATAACAGCAAACAAAATGACTTCTGCCATGGAGGGAAAATTTGAACATTTATCACTTCTGGTTGGTAATACCCCAATGCTTGAGCTTACTTATACTTATCAGGGAAGCACAGGTAAAATCTATGTTAAATGTGAACATTATAATCTAACCGGCAGTATTAAAGACAGGATGGCACTTTACACCTTAAAAAAAGCTTATGCTGAAGGTAAAATTAAAGCCGGAGACCGCATAGTTGAGGCCACCAGCGGCAACACCGGGATTGCATTTGCTGCCATCGGTAAAGCCCTGGGGCACCCGGTTACCATCATTATGCCAAACTGGTTGAGTAAAGAGCGCATCGACATTATTAAAAGTTTAGGTGCCGATATTCTTCTGGTGAGCAAAGAAGAAGGTGGTTTTATCGGAAGCATTAAACTTGCAGAAGAGATGGCCATGAACAACCCCGATATTTTTTTACCAAAACAGTTCGAAAATATAGCCAATCCAGAAGCACACGAACATACCACTGGCAAAGAAATATGGGAACAGTTGCGTTTGAAAAACCTTTCGCCTGATGCTTTTGTTGCCGGCGTAGGTACCGGAGGAACCATTATGGGTGTAGGTAATTTTTTAAGAAAGCAAAATTCTAACATCAAAATACATCCACTAGAACCTGCAGAATCGCCAACATTAACCACAGGTTATAAAGTAGGAAGCCATAGAATCCAGGGCATTTCTGATGAGTTTATCCCCGAAATTGTTAAGCTAAGCGAACTGGATGAAGTAGTACAGGTAAACGATGGCGATGCCATACTAATGGCACAAAAACTAGCCCAGAAACTTGGTTTAGCCGTAGGCATATCATCGGGCGCTAATGTAATAGGCGCCATAAAACAACAGCGAAAAATGGGAATTGAAAGCTGTGTAGTAACCATCTTTTCTGATAGCAATAAGAAATATTTAAGTACCGATTTAATGAGGGTAGAACCTGTTAAAAGAGGATACATTACCCCTGAAGTAGATTTCCTGGATTACCAGGCCTTTAGCAGATTACATTAACCACCATAACCAATAAACCACAACATGAAAAAAATCATCTTTTTGTTCTGTACCGTATGCCTGATTAACCTTAGTGCATATAGCCAAATTTTAAAACCGGTAACCTGGAGTTATGCAGCAAAAAAAACCGGGCCAAATACGGCTACTGTTTTCATCAAGGCCAATGTAGACCAGGGCTGGCACCTCTATTCGCAATTTGTTAAAGATGGAGGTCCTGTTAAAACAACCTTTACTTTTCCATCATCAGCCCATTATACCCTGGTTGGAAAAACAACTGAACCAAAAGCGATAACCAAATTCGAATCTACTTTTAAAATGGATGTGAGCTATTTTGAAAAATCGGTAGTATTTCAACAAAAAGTGAAACTAAAAAGTAAAACCGCAACTATTAAAGGCAATGTAGAGTTTATGGTATGCGACGATAAGCAATGTTTACCACCTGAACAGGTCGATTTTAGTATTCCTGTAAAATAAGTAGCGCGTATGATATCCTTAAAGAAAACCTGTCTCGGGTTGCTGTTCTGTTGTGCTATATCCTTAAACGGATATACGCAGGATAGCTCCGGTACCGACGACCTCACTTTTACAGAGATTAAGCCGGAAGCCGTTGATAGCACCATTAAAACAACTGATACTGTTGCTAAAATAGCTGCGGCCATACCTGTTACCGTTCAACAAACTGTTGCTCCATCAAAAGAAGAACACAAAACCCTGTGGGGAATTTTTATTGCAGGTTTTGTTGGCGGTTTAGCAGCCTTGCTCATGCCCTGTATCTTCCCCATGTTGCCCCTTACAGTAAGTTTTTTCACCAAGGGATCAGAAAAAGGAAAAGCCTTTCGGCGTGCAGCATTGTATGGTTTTTTCATTATCCTCATTTATGTAGTGCTTGGGCTGTTGGTCACGATAATTTTTGGTGCCGATGCCTTAAACAGTTTATCTACCAACGGAGTATTCAATTTCTTTTTCTTCTTATTGCTGGTTGTTTTTGCGGCTTCATTTTTAGGTGCTTTCGAAATCACCCTACCCTCTTCCTGGGTAAATAAAATGGACGCTAATTCAGACAAAGGCGGCATTGCAGGATTGTTTTTTATGGCCGGGACATTGGCCTTAGTATCTTTCTCTTGCACCGGTCCCATTATAGGTACGTTATTGGTGCAGGCGGCAACAACGGGTGCTTTATTAGGGCCCGCAATAGGCATGTTTGGCTTTTCTTTGGCACTGGCTATTCCTTTCGCCCTGTTTGCACTCTTTCCATCTGCTATGAACAAACTGCCTAAATCTGGTGGTTGGTTAAACAGCGTTAAAGTAGTACTGGGCTTTCTGGAGTTGGCTTTTGCACTAAAATTTTTAAGCAATGTAGATCTGGCCTATCACTGGGAGTGGTTTGACAGGGAAATATTCTTAAGCCTTTGGATTGTAATTTTTGGGTTGATGGGCATTTATCTTTTGGGTAAGCTCAAGTTTTCGCACGATAGTCCGCTGGCTTTTATCTCTGTACCAAGGCTTTTCCTGGCTACTATAGTATTGGCTTTTACTGTTTATTTAATCCCAGGTATGTGGGGAGCACCATTGCGCAGTGTTTCGGCTTTCTTGCCACCACAGGAAACACAGGATTTCGACCTGTATACTGCGAGCTTATTGGCTGGAAAACAGACAGCAATAAATGATGGTCCACATAAATACGCAGATAAATTTCATGCGCCATTAAAGCTGAATGCTTATTTCGATTATAATGAGGGTTTGGCTGCAGCTAAAAAGCTGAACAAACCTATACTAATCGATTTTACCGGTCATGCTTGCGTAAACTGCAGAAAAATGGAAGCCAATGTTTGGCCAGACAAAGACGTGTACAAAATGATCAGCAATGATTATGTACTCATTCAGCTGTATGTGGATGATAAAACAGAACTGGCTCCGGCGGATATAGTTGTTACTCCCGAGGGAAGAAAGCTTAACACCATTGGCAAGAAATGGAGTGATCTGCAGGCCAGAAAATTCCAGTCCAATTCGCAGCCATTCTATGTACTGCTCGATCCTAAAAAAGAAGCACTACTGGTACAACCACAGGGGGCAGATTACGAAATAGCAAATTATAAAAAGTTTCTGGCAAGTGGATTAAACGCTTTTCAATAACAAAGTATTGGTGGAGTAGAAGCCGCCAGCGTTGATTTAAATTTTAGTTAATGACTCAGGGGCAGTGCCGGATGGCCTGTCTTTGTTTTTTAACAATTTCTTCGGTACAACAGCCCAAGTCAACTTCTCTTTAAACCCTTCTTTATCGTTTTATTTTTTAAATCAGCCCGCACCCTACAGGATGGAGCAGGACGGATTACCCGAATAAAAGTTATAATCTCGTATAACCAAATATCAAATCTTTTAATCAATACCGATATGAGCAAGGAAAATTACACCAACACAGTGCAATCGTTTGCACTTGATCACCTCAATACTACCATTTTAAATCGCTGAGGCAAATAAAAAAAGAAAGGGCTATTGTAGTCAAAAACATTAAAAACTAACTCATTTTTCATCGTACAACAGGTAATGCATCCAGAAAATAATGGATTAATTGCTTAATCATATGCCCTCAAACAGATAGCACACCACATCTAATATGCTATTTGGCCAAAATAACCAAATATTTACAAAACCAATAAAACTATGGATCTTAATTTTTATCCAGAAAATCTAAAGCGACGAAAAGGCTCTTCGTACAAAAAAATCCTGATTACGGGTATGTCGGCATTATGCCTACTCTGTGTCGCGAATACTGCAAATGCAGATGCGGCCAACCGTAAAGCAACACTGGCAACTGTAGGTACAAACATTTCAATGAGCAAACGAGATGTAAACCTCAAGGGAAAAATTGTTGATGAAAAGGGCGAAACCTTAGTTGGCGTTAGTATAAAAGTAAAAGGTACTACTATTGTGGCTTCAACAGATGCTAATGGTGCCTTCTCCATTACTATTCCATCAACGGTGAGCAACCCGGTTTTGGTGGTTTCATACATTGGATATACTACACAAGAAGTGCCTGTTGATGGAAAAACAACAATCAGCATTCAATTAAAAAGTTCGACCAATGATTTAGATGAAGTTGTGGTTGTAGGTTACAACACAGTTAAAAAAAGTGATTTGACCGGAGCCGTGGTAAGTGTGGGTGCAGAACAAATAAGATCAAGACCTGTTCAAAATGCACTACAGGCTATTCAGGGTAAAGCTGCCGGTGTAGATGTTACTTTAAATGAGCGTCCTGGTCAAATCGGTTCCATTTTAATCAGAGGAATGCGTTCTATAAATGCCAGCAATTCTCCGCTTTATGTGGTAGATGGTATTCCGTTTGCTGCAGGTGGTATCGAAGCCATTAATCCGAACGACATTGAATCTATCGATATTTTAAAGGATGCTTCCGCTACAGCCATTTATGGCTCGAAAGGTGCAAATGGTGTTGTTTTAATTACCACCAAAAAAGGTAAAGCTGGCAGGTTAACATTAGATTACGTTGGAACAGCAACTATTGAGACCATCCAGGATAGAACACAAATGATGAATGCGGCAGAATATATTGAGTTTCGTCGTGACGCATACCGTCGTATTGGTTACTTAAATCCCGCGGCCCAACCAAATACGACATATCCTACTGTGCCTACGCAAGCAGATGATAACCGTATCTTCCCGAATGATAGTTACGTAACGGCAAACATTGCTCAAGGTTGGCAAAATGGGGTTTATAATGGCAGCCTGGTACCTACAACCGATTGGACGGATTTGGTTACCCGAACGGGCATTACACAAGACCATGTATTAAGTGCCAGCGGTGGTACCGATAAATTAAAAGCTTATGGCTCTTTTGGTTACTTAAACCAGATCGGTACAGAACTTGGTCAGGATTACGAGCGTTATACCTCTAAAGTAAGTGTAGAGCTAAATCCAGTAAAGTGGTTTAAAATGGGCGCAAACATCACCGCATCTTACGGCTTACAGAATTATGGCTTTGCTACAGGTAATGCAACCGGACCAAGTAGTTTGTACGGAGCAGCACAAGGCATGTTACCCGTTGCAGTTCCTTATGATGTAAATGGTAATCGGATCAATTTGCCTGGTGCTGATATTAATATTCAGAATCCTGTAGGCGAAGATCAGTACAATATCAATTTGCGCAAAGTATTAAGAACAATCGGATCTTTTTATGCAGAGGTAAGTTTATTAAAGGGATTAAAATACCGCATTAATTTTGGACCTGATTTTTACAACAATTACAATGGCAGGTATCAGGATGCCAAATCAATCAATCGCGGCGCTGGTGAATCAGGTTCTACCAATTATGCTCAACTTAACCAAAGCAACAGATTTGCTTATACGCTAGATCATTTAATTTACTATGACAAAACCATAAAAAAACATAATTTCGGAGTTACTTTATTACAGAGTTCATCTCTTTTTAAAGAAGAAACTTCGTCGATGACGGGTACAAAAATCCCATTAAGCAACCCACTTTGGTATGGCTTAGGTGGTGCTAATATTCCAAGTTTAGATGCGTTTAGTACCGATTTAAATAAAAACACCCTTATATCATACATGGGTAGAGTGAATTATAGTTTTAACAGTAAATATCTTTTAACCGCTTCGGCCCGTTGGGATGGTGCTTCCCAATTAGCGGAAGGAAATAAATGGGATTTCTTCCCTTCTACTGCAATTGCGTGGCGCATTGATCAGGAAGATTTCTTGAAAAATATCAAATGGATCGATCAGCTTAAACTCCGCTTAGGTGTGGGTAGTGTAGGTAATTCGGCGATTACTTATGGTACTACATTAGGCAAACTACAGCCCCTCACCTATACTTTTGGTGGTTCGGTACAAACCGGATATGTTGCCTCTGATGCATCACTTGCAGACCCGCCAACCTTACCAAATAAATTGTTAGGCTGGGAACATACCTTACAATATAATTTAGGTTTAGATTTCAGTATTGTAAAAGGAAGAATCAGTGGTTCGTTAGACTTATACAAATCAAATACCGTCGATCTCCTTTTGTCTAAACCTATTTCTTCGATTAATGGTTATACCCGATCTTTCGATAACATAGGAGAAACGAAAAACCGCGGTATCGATTTAACTTTAAGCACCATTAATGTTAAAGCCAAAGATTTTAGCTGGTCTTCAAACCTGAGCTTTTCTGCCAGTAAAGATGAAGTAACAAAATTGGCCAATGGAGATGATATCCAAACCTCATTATTTATAGGTCAAAGGGTTAGGGTGGCATACGATTTTGTTAAAGATGGCATTTGGCAAAATACCCCGGAAGATTTAGCAGAAATGGCAAAGTTTAATGCTAACCTACCGGCAGCAAGTGCTTTTAAACCAGGCAGCATTAGGGTCAGGGATTTAAATAATGATTATAAAATTGATGCCAACAACGACAGAATCATAAGAGGAAGTTATACCCCAAGCTGGACAGGTGGTATCACCAATACCTTTAATTACAAAAACTTCGACCTTTCTATTTTCATTATCGCGAGATATAATTTCTTAATTGCTACGGGTGCAGAATCGCTTCAGGGCCGTTTTGCACAGCGTTTAGTTGATTATTGGACGCCAACCAATCCAACAAACGATTATCCTGCTCCAAATTACGGAAGTGCTGCCGGCGATCCTTACAGAAGTTCGATGAATTACCAGGATGGATCTTTTGTAAAAATCAGGAATATCTCGTTAGGCTATTATTTCCCAGAAAAAATTGCTAAAAAATTAGCGCTATCGAAATTAAGGGTATATGCACAAGCCATTAATCCGGGTTTAATTTACTCTAATGTTGGCTGGGTCGATCCTGATTCGGGCATCTCATCCAACAATTCCGTTACCTCAACTTTTAACAGAGGTGTAGTATTTGGTGTTAATGTTAGCCTTTAATCCTTAATCGCTATTTAAAGAAATTGATCATGAAAAAGATTATAAATATATTATCGGGTGCTGCAATATTAGGAGGATTGATGATTTTTCCTACTTCTTGCAAAAAAAGCTTCTTAGATGAAGAAGTTGTTAATGCCCGTACCACTGCAGATTTTGTCACAACTGATGGCCTCGACGGTTTAACCATAGGCATGTACCAAAGTTTAAAATTTCACTTTAATTATACCTGGGCATACACTACATCCAACTATGGAGTGGATGAATTTACCGTTGGTGGAGATAGAACAGAACAAATGTGGAACTCTTACGACGCAAGTTTAAATTCTCTTAATGCGGATGTGGCCAGTGTATGGGATAATATGTACGAAAACATAAATTCGGCTAATATTCTCATCAAAAACGTGCCATTGTATTATCAGGGTACAAGTAAAAACACCCGCCTGGGCGAAGGTTATTTTATGCGTGCTTTCGATTATTTTAAACTGGTAAAACAGTATGGTGGTGTTCCGTTGAGGTTAGAAGCACAGGATTTCATCCAGGAAGAATTTTCCAGAAACAGTGCAAAAGAAGTATATGAGCAAGTAATTCAAGATTTCACCCAGGCTTATAACTTTTTGCCGGCTACGGTAACAGAAACCGGCCGGATTACCAAATGGGCAGCTGCACATTTTTTGGCAAAAGCATACTTATTCCGTGCAAGCGAAATAAACAATGCCTGGAATAGCGATACCAAAACTGCTGATTTACAAAATGCAGTAAAATATGCCGACCTGGTGATTAACAGCGGTCAGCATACCCTGGCAACCAATTTTAGCGATTTATGGAATTTCACCACCATTGATGGAGCGAACGAAACCAACAAAGAGATCATATTAGCCGCACAGTTCTCTGGCAATACAGCTACTCAGGGGCGTTATGGTAACCAGGTACATTTGTATTATCCGTCTATTTATCAAAATTTACCAGGTATGCAACGCGATATCCCTGGCGATCGTGAATTCCAGCGTTTAAGGTCTACAGATTATGCCCTCGATGTTTTCGACCGTGTAAACGACTCAAGGTTTTGGAAAAGCTTTAAAACACGTTATTTATGCAATAGGCCTGCCGCAGCACCACTTTGGACAGCTGGAACAGCCCCAACGCCAGATCTTGTAGGTAAAGCAAAATTTGCTGGCGGCGAAGAATCTATTTTATATATTGTTAACAATGCGGGCGATACCAGGTATACACCAGCCGTTGCAAGTGCAAACCCTGCACTTCCCACCGATATTGGCCGCCGTAAACCAAGTATGTATGTTAGGTATTTTGCTGGCCAACCGCAAAGTTATTTGGGTGGACATGGAAATTATGGTGTGAGCCAGTTTGTTGCTTTATCTAAATTTATGGATGGCTCAAGAAATGCTGTAGCCTCTCAATTTGGTCAACGAGATGGTATTTTAGCCCGCCTGGCAGAAACCTATTTAATTGCAGCTGAAGCTTACGGACGAATGGGCCAGTTTGCACAGGCCATTCCATACCTAAATAAAGTTAGAGACCGTGCAGCTTATAAAGAAGGTGAAGATAGATCAGCATATGTAGATGGTGGTGCTTCGTATAAAAACAATGCTGCTGCAAACACAGCGCCATTTGTTTCATACTCTGATAAAAACAGCTATTTCGAGTCGAATAACCTAACCGCTACAACTGCCACTACCCTAACCAGTATGCACTTAAACAGCGAAGCTGATATATTTAACTCCAACAAAGAATTTTACGATAAAATTGGCGCTACCTCTCAGGAAAATAAGTTCACCGCTTTTATTTTAAACGAACGCTCTAGAGAGCTCATGGGCGAGTTATTGCGTTGGGAGGATTTGGCCAGAACCAAAACATTGGTAGCCAGAACCACCGCCTTTAACGATGAAGCAAAACCTTCAGAGAGCAAACATTACCTGCGCCCTATCCCTCAAAGTTTCCTAGATGTAATTAAGAGCGGTGGAGCTGCATTAACACCTGCACAAAAACAAGCGATGCAAAATCCAGGTTGGTAACCAGATTTACCTTTAACCAAAAGAGCAATTTACCTACAGTAAATTGCTCTTTTGGTTTGACTATTTGCTATTTATTGTAGTGGAACCGGCATTGAATAACTGCGCATTGTTGATCTTTACCTTTGGTACCCGAAATTTGATAAACCAGACGATGCTCTCCTGTAATCCGCCTCGACCAAAACCCCTTTAAATTATGCTTTAAAGCTTCCGGTTTTCCCAAACCGTGAAATGGTGTTCTTGTTATATCTTTCAGGAGTGCCCTTACTTTTCTTTCTGCTTCCTCATCATTGTCCATCCAGTATTCAAAATCTTCCCAGCCTTCTTCCGTAAATATTATATTCATTACTTAAAGCTCAACTGATTTTTCATCTTCTAATGAAAACTGCTTAATCCTGCCGTTTTTCAAACTTTCCATGGATTTCTCTAATCTTTTACGGTTTACTTCTGTCGACATTAAATGGGCAGTTTCAGTAAGCGCATTATATTCTTTAATAGAAATGACTACAACGGCATCATCTTCATTATTATTTCGTGGAATAATCAAAACATCCTCTGTAGCACTTACTTCGTCAAAATAGCCTTTCATATTTGTTCTCAGAGAAGAAATAGTTACTGCTTTCATATTTAGTTACTTTTATATGTACAATCAAATGTACGTTATAAAGTACAAAAAAGCAAATAACGTAAATAATATAATTTCTATTCTATTATTCTTTCACCAAATAAGCACGCTATTAAATTGTATTGCATTTGTTACTACCCAATATAACCACTAAGCCATTATTTCAAACGTTTGAAAAGCGTTTAAAACTATTTATAGGTACGCTGTCTATATTCTACAGGATAGAGCAGGACAGCCCTCTCAATTTTAAACGTTAAACTCGTTTAAACTATTTAACCAAATATTTTCCTTTATTAATGGCGTTTCAACCCCTTTGGTATAAAACGGTCCAATAATGATCAATTTCAATATGAAGAAAGTTCTGCTTACCTGTTTGATGCTATTTTCAATACATGCATTTGCTCAAAAAAGCAATACAATACAGCCTGTTCCAAAGCCATTGTTCAGCGATCCTGTTTATGATGGCGCTGCCGATCCGGTGGTGATCTGGAATAAAGGGGAAAAGAAGTGGTTTATGTTTTACACCAACCGCAGGGCAAATGCTAAAAACCTTGATGGTGTAAGTTGGGTACATGGCACACGCATTGGCATCGCCGAATCTAAAGATGGTGTGATATGGAAATACAGAGATACCTGCGATATTCAATACCGGCTAACCGATTATACCCATTGGGCCCCGGAAGTAATCGAAAATAAAGGGATCTACCATATGTATTTAACCTACGTGCCCGGCGTTTTTAATGATTGGCGCCACCCGCGGTACATTGTTCACCTGACGAGTAAAAACCTCATCAACTGGAAATTCGAATCGAAGCTAAACCTCGCTTCCGATCGCTGTATTGATGCCTGTGTGTTTAAACTGCCCGACAACAAAGGCTGGCGCATGTATTACAACAATGAAATGGCTGGCAAATCCATCTATTATGCCGACAGTAAAGACCTCTACCATTGGGAAGATAGCGGCAAAAAACTGATTGGCGATAAAGGCTGCGAAGGTCCAAAAGTATTCTACTGGAAAAACACCTATTGGATGGTGGTCGACAACTGGAATGGTTTAGGCATATATTCTTCTCCCGATCTACTCACCTGGAAACGACAGCCCAAAAACATTTTACAAACACCCGGAAAGGGAACCGATGATGGTGTAATGGGTGGCCATGCCGATGTGGTGGTGAATGGAGATAAAGCCTACGTCTATTATTTTACCCACCCTGGCCGAACACCGGAAAATAAAGGAATCGATAACTACACAACCAGAAGAAGCGTAATTCAACTGGCAGAATTAACATACCTGAATGGTGAAATTATTTGTGACCGCGATAAACCTTTATCCATTAAATTAAACCCATAACCAAATATAATGAAGCATATTTACCTCTTTTTAATGGTTACGCTCCTGCCCTTCATCGCTTTGGCGCAACAACCAGCTAATCAAAGAAAAACCTACAACTTTAATCCTGGCTGGAAACTCTTTGTAGGTGATTTATCTGGCGCCGAAAGTACCGATTTTGACGACAAAACATGGAAGGCCATTACCCTACCCTACGCCTGGAATGAAGATGAAGCCTTTAAAAAATCGATAGAAGATTTATCAACCGGCATAGCCTGGTACCGCAAACATTTTACCATTTCAGAAACCAATCCAAACAATAAAATATTCCTCGAATTTGAAGGCATCAGGCAGGCCGGTGAATTTTACCTGAACGGAAAGTTTATTGGTCGGCATGAAAATGGCGTAATGGCTTTTGGGTTCGACATTAGCACCTTAATTAATCAGAACAAAGAAAATGTGATTGCAGTTAGGATAGATAATGCCTGGAACTACAGAGAAAAGGCGACCAATTCTGGCTACCAATGGAACGATAAAAACTTTAATGCCAATTATGGTGGGATCTCTAAAAATGTCCGTTTGCATATTACGGGGAATGTATATCAAACGCTTCCACTTTTTTCAACCTTAAAAACTACTGGCAATTATTGCTACGCAAAAGACTTTAATATTAAAGGTAAATCGGCTGTAATTGTTTCAGAATCGCAGGTTAAAAACGAAAGCACTGCAGATCAGAAACTGGTATATGAAGTAGAGCTAAAAGATCTCGATGGAAAAATTGTTAAAACCTTTAAATCAGCAGAAACCAACATCAAAGCTGGCGATACTTTAACTTTAAAAGCCCAGGCACTGGTAACTGATTTAAACTTTTGGAGTTGGGGTTATGGTTATCTGTATACGGTTACCTCCAGGTTAAAATCTGCAAATCAGGTTATTGACGAACTGAAAACCAAAACTGGCTTTAGAAAAACAGCATTTAAAAACGGGATGGTTTACTTAAACGACCGGGTGTTGATGATGAAGGGTTATGCACAGCGCAGCAGTAACGAGTGGCCGGCAATCGGCTTATCGGTACCACCCTGGCTAAGCGATTACAGCAATCAACTCATGGTAGAAAGCAATGCTAATTTGGTCCGTTGGATGCACATTACACCCTGGAAACAGGATATAGAATCGTGCGACCGTGTAGGTTTGCTCCAGGCAATGCCTGCCGGAGATTCGGAAAAAGATGTTACGGGAACCCGCTGGGATCAACGAAAAGCAGTAATGACAGATGCCATTATTTACAACCGCAATAACCCGAGTATCGTTTTTTACGAATGTGGAAACGAATCGATCAGTGCTGCGCACATGCAGGAAATGAAAGACATTAGAAATCTTTACGACCCAAATGGCGGCAGAGCAATCGGATCGAGAGAAATGCTCGATATCCCCGAAGCCGAATATGGAGGCGAAATGTTGTACATCAATAAAAGCGCAACCAAACCGGTATGGTCTATGGAATATTCGAGAGATGAAGCCTTGCGGAAATATTGGGATGAATTCTCTCCTCCTTTTCATATAAATGGCGCTGGCCCTAAATACAAGGATGCTGATGCAAGTGATTATAACCGCAACCAGGATTCGTTCGCCATTGAAGATGTAATTCGTTGGAACGAATATTATGAAGAACGCCCGGGAACAGGAACCAGGGTAAGCGCTGGTGGGGTAAATATTATATTTTCCGATTCGAATACTCACCACCGCGGTGAAGAAAACTACCGCAGAAGTGGAGAAGTGGATGCCCTGCGTATTCCAAAAGATGCCTTTTTTGCGCACAAAGTAATGTGGGATGGCTGGGTTGATGCAAAAAAAACCGGTATTCATTTAATCGGGCATTGGAACTACAAAGCGGGCGTAAAGAAAAATGTATATGTGGTGGCTGGTGGCGACAAGGTAGAGCTGATTTTAAACAATAAATCGCTGGGTTTTGGCGAAAAAAGTAACGGCTTTCTGTTCACTTTTAAGAATGTTAATTATCAGGCCGGAACAATTAAAGCCATTTCTTATTCTTCAGCAGGAAAAAAACTGGCGGAAACACAATTAACAACGGCAGGTAAAGCTGTTGCTTTAAAACTCACTACAATAAAAAATCCGGGTGGTTTTAAAGCCGATGGTGCCGATGTGGTATTGGTTCAGGTTGAAGTAACAGATCAGAATGGAAACCGTTGCCCTACCGCTTCAGATATGGTTAACTTTAGTTTAGATGGCCCTGCCGAATGGCGTGGAGGTTTAGCCCAGGGACCAGATAATTATATTTTAGCTAAAAACCTGCCAGTTGAAAATGGGGTAAACAGAATACTCATCAGATCGACAACCACTGCAGGAAGAATCAATCTAACGGCAAAGGCTGAAGGCTTACAGTCTGCAAGCCTTTCTTTCGAAACTTTACCTGTTAAAACCGCTAATGGTTTATCTATCCAGTTGCCAAGCGATGGCTTGAAACCAAACTTAAGCAAAGGCGCAACACCACTCGATCCATCGTATACCGTTTCCCGGAAATCGATTAAAATTGTTACTGCCGAGGCTGGTGCAAATAATGACAAAGCCAATTTAAGCTTCGATGATAATGAATTAAGCGATTGGGTGAATGATGGAAAGATTGCCACCGCATGGATTAAATATACTTTATCAAAGGAAAGTACCGTATCGGCAGTATCTTTGAAACTGAATGGTTTTAGAACCAAAATTTACCCATTGAGAATCTTAGTTGACGGAAAAGTAGTTTTCGAGGGCAACAGTAAACCAAGTTTAGGTTATTTTACAGCTAACTTTAAGGCAACAAAAGGAAAAACAGTTACCTTACAGTTAGTAGCTTCCGGAAAAGAGAAAGAAAACGCGAATGTTGGCGTAGAGGTAAACGGTAAAAAACTAGATGATGGTGTAGAACGTGCTGAAACCAGATTAAAAGGTGGTTTAAGCATTATTGAAGCAGAAATTTACGAACAGCCTTAACCGATGAACTGTCCGTAGAGTTAAGCGCAGCGTCTCTACGGATTTAATTATAAGATTGAGTTTCAAATGCAACTGACAAGAACGAGTCGGAGACTCTTTTCCATTGATAGTCTGTAGAGCCCTACTGAACTCTACGGACAGATTTAGAGATCTTTGAATCAAGTTATTGAAATGAAATTTAAAAGATTTTGCTTCGCAGAGCCTTCGGGTTCTCCACTGCGGTCGAAATGACGACACTTCGAGGAGACAAATTAGTCCCTTAGATTGGCATTAAAAAAACAAGCTATGAAAACATTTAAAAAAGTTTGCCTCCTACTCTTTAGCTTAACTGCTTTCATCCATACAGCAAATGCGCAGTCTAAAGCCAACATCGAAGTTAATTTCGACAAGAATATAGCCCTCATGAAACCCATTTGGGCATGGTTTGGTTATGATGAACCGAATTATACCTATATGAAAGATGGTCAGAAGTTATTGACCGAGATTTCTAAATTAAGCCCGGTTCCGGTATATGTGCGGGCACATAATTTGCTAACCTCCGGAGATGGCACCCCTGCTTTAAAATGGGGATCGACTAACGCATACACTGAAGATGCCAAAGGTAATCCGGTTTATAACTGGAAAATTGTTGATCAGATTTTCGATACTTACGTAAAAAGGGGCATGAAACCTTTGGCTCAAATTGGTTTTATGCCCGAAGCGCTATCAACCAAACCTTTTCCTTACCAGCATAAGTGGAAACCTGGCGTTCGTTATGAAGAAATCCTAACTGGATGGGCCTACCCGCCTAAAGATTATAAAAAATGGGGAGACCTGGTTTACGAATGGGTGAAACACAGCGTAGCACGTTATGGCAAGGCTGAGGTGGAGAGCTGGTATTGGGAAGTTTGGAATGAGCCGGATGGTGCTTATTGGAAAGGTACACAGGCCGAATTCTTTAAACTTTACGATTATGCTGCCGATGGGCTAAAACGCGCCTTACCTACTGCGAAAATCGGTGGTTCCAATGTAACAGGTGGAGGAACGAAATACCTGGATGCCTTTATCAAACATTGTTTAAGCGACACCAATTATGTAACGGGTAAAATCGGTTCTCCTTTAGATGCTGTACTTTTTCATGCCAAAGGATCGCCAAGGGTGGTTAATGGAACCGTAGTGATGAATGTAAGGGCGCAGCTCCGTAATATTGATGGCAATTATAAAATCATCAGTAAATATCCTCAGCTTAAAAATATACCTGTTATTATTGGCGAATCTGATCCCGAAGGTTGTGCTGCTTTGTGGTATGAGTACCAATCCGGAGAATGCTTATCGCAATGGCACCATGTATTCGAGTTATACCGCAGCCTCTTTTGCCCGGCTTTATGAACTTACAGATAAATATAACATCAACCTGTTAGGCGCTGTTACCTGGTCGTTCGAATTTGAAAACCAGCCTTGGTTTGCAGGCTTTCGCGATTTAGCCACCAATGGAGTTGATAAACCTGTACTAAATGTATTCAGGATGTTTGGCCAGATGAAAGGGAACCGGGTTGAAGCAATAAGTAACCGCATGTATAATTTAAATGCTATTTTGGATTCGAGCATCAGAAAGCCCCAAACTGACATAGGTGTTTTAGCTACTAAAGCCGATAAAACGGCCGCCGTTATGTTGTGGAATTACCACGATGAGGATAAAACAGGTTCAAAAGATCTTGTTTCCATCTTGTTAAATAAGCTACCTGCAAAAACAGTAACCATAACCGAATATCGTATTGATACTGAAAACAGCAATTCTTATTCGGAATGGAAAAAAATGGGCTCGCCACAAAACCCGGATGCGAAACAGATTGCAGCATTAGAAAAAGCTGGCCAACTTAAAATGATTGGTAAACCCAGGAAATTTGACACCGAAGGTGGTGCTTTTGAAATGGAATTAGCCAGACAAGGGGTGGCTTTGCTGAAGTTAGATTGGTAACATTTTGCTTTTTTTCCACGGAAACACGGAAAGCACGGAAATAAAGAAGTATTTTTCTCTTGGTCGGTGGCTCACCGACCAAAACGATTGTTTATAACGATATAATCGTAATGTTATTTACGCACTCGTTTGGAAACGAGCGCGAGCAATAAAAGTTGCCGTGGTTTGTGTCTTCACAGACCACCTAAATATTCTTTTTTCGATTGCAGGTATAGGCGGATCGTTATTCCCAAAAGTTAGTTTTTTTTAGCAAAAAACAAAGGAGTTGGGTGACAGGCAAGATAAATCGTCATCTCGACCGCAGTGGAGAGATCTTTTAACATAGTCCAAAGATCTCTCCACTCCGCATTTGCTTCGGTCGAGATGACGCCAATTTTAGAATCTGTCATTGGTAATTTGATTGGTTCTTAATGCTTTAGCTAGGTTTGTATGTTGTATTAAGATTCCCGCCTACGCGAGAATGACGACCGTTCTTTGCAATCGATCATTGGTAAATGATCAACAACCTCATTCTGGTCGGTGGCTCACAAACAAAATGTTGTATATAACGATATAATCGTAGTGTTATTTACGCACTCGTTTGGAAACGAGCGCGAGCAATAAATGTAAAATTTCCTACTCCGGTCGTCACCCTGAATTCATTTCAGGGTCTTAATAGCAGGATGGATACTGAAACAAGTTCAGTATGACGGATTATTCTTTTCCCATGCAATGGCCTATAAATATCGGAAGCTGGATTAACTAAGGTTTAACAACTAATGGCGCTCCGTTTACCATTACGTTTTCAATTTTAACATCCTGATACCTGTTTTTCAAAAATGGCGTTTTAGTCGTCACCTCCAAATCTTTAAAAAGAAAACCAGATACCTTATCTTCAGGATTTCCATCCATTTCGCCAAATTTTGTTGCCTCAACTTTAATGTTGGCTATCTTAATGTTCCTGATCGTACCAAATGGTTTTGCCGTGCTGCCTGCCAGATCGAAAAATTGTTTCCAAGGGTTTAAGTCGATAATAGCGCCGCATTTTCCTGTAATGTTTTCAACCGTAATATTTTCGTAAAGCTGAAAAGTATCTCCTCTCATTTTCATTTTTAAAATGGGGCAGTTATTCTCTACCTTACAGTTGCGCATGGTAATATTGCGTGCATGAATACACTCGCTTCCCATGGTTAAAGTAGCATGTGCTTCCCCAATGGTACAGTTTTCAATTAAAATATCTTCAACAATACCATTTTCTGGCAGTTTCTGTGCATCGGGCCCTTTACCACCCTTAATGCAAATGGCATCGTCATTTACCGAGATATAACAGTTTCTGATGGTTACTTTTTTACAAAAATCAATGTCTATACCATCAGTACTGGGTGCTTTAACAGGTCTGAACGGCGAACGGATATCACAATTCTCAATTAACACATGATTAGATTGATATAAATGTGTTGTCCAGAATCCTGAATTGCGCAATTTTACCCCCTTAATATTCACATTGTTGCATCCCCAAATAAAAAGTAACCGCGGACGGCTCACCTCTAAGTTTGTAGATTCTCTTCCTAGTTTCTTAAGCGAATCGCGATGTGCCCAAAATGTTTTCCAGAATTTAAGTCCATTTCCATCAATGGTGCCTGGCCCCGAAATACTAAAACCATCTACTTTTGTCGCATTAATTAATGCGGCAAAGTATTTAAGGCTCCTGCCTTCCATCCGCGATGGGATAAAAGGGTAATCTTTTATGTTATCAGATCCTTTAAGCACAGCACCTTCTTGCAACAGCAGTTTTGTTTTAGGCTTAAAAAAGAGTGCTCCGCTAAGATAAACACCTTTAGGGATTATAATCGTTCCTCCACCCTTTTGATAAGCTTTATCTATTACACTTTGAATGGCTTTGGTATTCAGTTTGGTGCTATCTGCACCAACACCAAATTTTGTGATGACATAATCTTGAGCCATAGCATTTATACCAATGGCGATAAACAAAGTAAGTATTATGAGCTTTTTCATGATAAAATGTTGCATAATTTAAGGGTATAATTTGTGCCAAATTTTAGGATTACCATCGGCATGTAAATAATCTCAACTCCAAAATATGTTTAGTGTTATTTAACCACCTGAGAACGACTAAGTCTTGCATCTAAAGTGTTCTAAGATGACTAAGGTGGTGATAAATGTTATTTGACCACCTAAGCCTCCTGAGATCAACTAAGTCTATTCACCATTATTGGATTAGTTGAAAGCTGTAAGGGTTACCGGGCCGATTAATCCTGACGGCATTATGCTCCAGCTTGATGCATCAAAATCTTTATAATTAATATTTACAAAATTGATTTCGTGGTAATTCCGCCATTGTATTTTTTTGATATCCATATCACGGATGCGGTTTGCCATCAAATTAACCACTTCAATTTTTATGGTATTATGGCCTGCTTTTAAATATTTGCCAACACGGGTCTGAAAAGGAATACTCCATAAAATGCCCACTTCCTGACCATTGATCCATACACGTGCACTCTCGTCTACCTGATTCAGGTTTAAAACATATTCTTGGGCAGTTTTTGAACTCAGGTTAAAACTTGAGGTATAAACGCCAGTACCAGAAAAGGCCTGTAATTTAGGATCGTTCAAGGTAGTCCAGCTTACCAGTTTAGCTAACTGCTGATCTGCAGGAAGCTCAGGTCCACCTTCGGTAAAATGTAAATTCCAGGGTTGGTTAAGATTGATCGTATTGGCAGCTTTATTTAAATACACCCAAGGGCTGGTGGAGGTATCATTACGCTCAACTTTTAAAAACAAACTCTCCCCTGATTTAAGCTGCACACGGACCTTTTTATCGCGTATTGTCGCTACCCCAACACTCGAGCTTTGCGGATCCATGATTAAAACCTGTCCTTCTTCATTTAAGGACAGTTCAGTATCAATATCTTTAGCGGTATGGTTAACCAGATAATAATATTTGCCAGTTGTTGTTTTCCTCCTGATAAACTGGAGGCCGGAATCGGTTAAACTTTCTCTGTTAATGTTTATCGCATTTAATGCTTTTTGCACATCACCAGCCAATAAAATTACACCTGCACCAACTTTAAACTGTTTAATCCCATCCACGCCATCCGTAAAAATCAATTTAGCCAGACTGGCTTTTAGCTGTACCCTGCGGGTTTCCAGGTTATTTAAACCTGGAACATCTTTAGGTAATGCCTGAAAAATGACTTTCGCTCCATTGCTGGCCAGTTTTATCATTTGATCCAGCGTTTCCGGGCTCATCATTTCGCATTGCGGAACAATCAACACCTGATATGGCGCAGCGGTCGCGTTGGTACTGATCAATGCTTTGTTAACCGTTGATTGCTTTAACAATCGATCAGATGCAAAATCAAAAGAATAACCCGATTTAGAAAGTTCTTTTGATAGTTTATAAAAGGCTGTTGGGTGCAACCATTCATCAACATCATGTACTTTTAAGGCCATATCTAAACCTTTAGCCTTGTTCCATACGTCGTAAATTGGCCAATAGATCAAAAGTTCGTTGTCTGGTTTTCCTGATTGAAGAATAGACTGACAACGGGCTATATAATTGTTTAATCCTTGTGCCTGTGGCCATAAACTGTTGTTCGGATTCATTTCTACCGAGGCATAAAACAGCCATCCCGGCCAGGAAACATTTGCTGGCGAATTGGTGGTCCCATGATAAAAAATATGATTGATTCCTGCCAGGAACAATTGTTCTGCTTCTGGTTTACATTGCGAAAATGAAGTTTTAAAATGCTCGGTTAGCCAGGTAAACGTTTCGGAAGACGCCAGTTTTTTACCGCCCGTATTTGCTGCAGATGATGCAAATTTGCTCATTATCGGATCGGGGTCTACGTTGCGGATATCTCCTGCCTCACGCCTAAGCCCTGGGATGGGGAAGTAACTTGAACCAAAGGTTTCGGTTTCGGGAATATCAACCGCTCCATAAAGATCGAGTAGATTGCCTGGCGAACCATGCGACTGGTTTTTGGTCACCGATTTAAGCTGATGTGCCCAATTGGTCCAGTTTTGCGTAAAATTATGGAGCAAAAGTTCATCCATGGTTTCGCGGTAATCAGATTTTAAACGGGCAATATTTGCATTCGTAGAATCCTTACCAGTTAATTCTTTAATATGAATGGCCAGATCGTAGCCCCTGTTTTTCTTAAATTCCTGAAAGAAAGTTGGCGTCCATGTTGCACCATAAACTTCATAACTATCGTTAAAAAACGACCGGATACCTTGTGGTTTACCTCCAAAAGCATCCCAAAATCTTTTCAGGTAAACATCAACTGCATTTTTATCGAGGTGATCTAAAGTAAAACCTTCGCCGCCAGGTGCTGCACGTTTAACCATCTGCCTTGTTTTACCTGCAAAAGCAGCATAGATATCCCAGCTGCCATTACCAGGCGACCAATTTAAAGATCCATCAGCCTCAACCTTAGAAAGCAGGTTGAGCACCTCACCATTTGGCCCATATGCGGTTAAAGCCTGTAACTGCGCGAAATCCTGTTTCGCTTCTTTAACTTTAATGGTTTCGGTTAACTTCTCTCCCGCCTTGAGTTTATATTGTTGGGTAATCAGTTTGGTGGCGGCACTTTCGGGCTTAATCTGCGGGCCGCCAAATGGCCAGCCCGTACCAGTATTCATATCTACACCCAAGCCTAAAGTATTAGCTTTATTTACCGTATGGTGTAATATATTCACCCACTCTGGCGATAAAAACTGTAAATATTGCTTTTCAAAACCCTTTGCGCCATAAATTGGTGTGATTTCTACACCGCCAAGACCAGCATCTGCGTATTTCTTTAACACCAGGTCCAAGTTCTGTTCGTCTACAGCATTCCCCATCCACCACCAGCGTGTCCAGGGTTTCATCTGCTTTTCGATAACAGGCCAACTGCTGGTATTTTTTACGGGCTTTTGTGCTTTAGCCAAACTAAAAGTTAGTGTACTAAGCAGCAGAACAGAAAAGAATCTATGTAATTGCATATTTTTAATCTAGATGGAATACCATTTCTAAAGGAAATGTTTTTGGTGAATTATCGGCATTGGTTTCCATAATATCGGCCATGTATGCCCACCATTTTTGTACAATCTGGGTACTACCTAAATCTTGTGAGGAACTTCCATTCTGTTGTTGCACGGCAAAAAGGGTATTGGTTTCTTCATCTAAAAAGATAGAATAATCGCTGATCCCATTTTCCTTTAATAAAGTGCATAATTCTGGCCAGATCTCATCGTGGCGTTTTTTATATTCTGTTTCAAAACCGGGTTTAAGTTTCATCTTAAATGCAATTTTCATGTTATCGATTTTTATTTTTTCCTCGCCGTGGTTCGTGTCCTCACGAACCACTTTTAATTTATTACATTGATAATCGCTCTGTTTCGATCTGTGAGGACAAAGACCGAGGGGTTTAAGCGGCCGTCATTCCCGCGCAGGCGGAAATCTTAATGCAGCCTACAAAACCTACCAAGGCATTACGATTATTCATAAGTTTTCTTTTTATTCATAGGCATTCATGAGCACTCCGTGGTTCCCAATCAAGTTGGGAATGACGAAAGCGCCTGATGCATCCGCCGTGGTTCGTGTCCCCACGAACCACTAGTTATTATTTCTACTAAAACTGAAATCGCTCAGTTTCGGTCTGTGAGGACACAGACCGAGGCGACTATGAATCCTAATCGCCGTGATTCGTGTCCTCACGAACCACGCATCAATTCACTACAATATTTAAATCAGAACTATTATCTCCAGCTGATTTAATCCAGAGTATTTTATTCTTTGCATCGTAAAACCAGCCTTCAGTTTTATCTAAACGATCTGGTGTTTTTAAAACTTTCAATTTTATGCTATTTTCTGAAACGCCAATGGGGTCTGTTTTTCCCATCCAATGTATTTTAGCCAGGTATTTATGCTGAGTTGGCTTAAAACTTCCTGTTGGTTTAGCCACTTTCAGTGTAAAACTTGCTGCTGTTAAAGAAGAAGTGATCCTGGTTAAGGCAAAGTTTCCTGTTTTGTAGGCAGCGCTTAAATTATCGTCCTCGTACATTTCATATTTAGATTCTCCATAAGGGAAAACATCCAGGGTTATCACGTCAACAGGTTTTTCGCCACTATAGGCCATTTCGGGTTGCATTGGAATGATGCTGCCCGCTTTAACAAACAAAGGAATAGTATCTAAAGGCGCTACTACATGGTGGTAACTTTTGCCTTCGTATTTTTGGTTTGTCCAATAATTAAACCAGGTACCTTCCGGCAGGTAAACAGAACGGGTGATGGCACCTTTAGTGGTAACCGGGGCTACCATTAAATTGTCGCCAAACATATATTGATCGCCTATTTCGTACACATTTTCATCATCCTGATGGTTAAGCACCAAAGCCCTCATTATTGGCAAACCCTTTTCGTATTGCTGGTGCATACTGGTGTACATATAAGGGAATAAACGATACCGCAACAGATCGTATTTTTTGAAATTACGCAAAGCATCTTCACCATATTTCCAGGGCTCTTTATAACCGGGGTGATCCATCCCAAAAACAAGTGCAATCGGACTGAACATCCCAAACTGCACCCAGCGGATATAAAGTTCCGGATCGGCCTGATGCTCGAAACCGCCCATACAATGTGCCCAGGAACCAACACCTGATAAACCAACATTTAAACCAGCTTTAATTACAGGGGCAAAATATTGCCATTCGCTAGGCCAATCGCCAGCAAAAATATAAGGATAACGTTGAATACCTGAATAACCTTCTCTGGTTTGATTCAATCCCCTAAAACCGTTAAACTTTTCGAACTCTAAAAACGGTGCTTTGGCATAAGCTATCGGGAAAAGATTGTGTAAACGTTCTGCATCTTTTCCTGTCGGACCTACTTTTTCACTTTCGTTCGCCAGCGAACCAAAAGCACTACCTTCGTCGGTTTTTAAGAATTTTGCGCCTAATTTTGCTACCCGCATTACGCCATTATCCCACCACCACTGTGTAGCTTTTTCATCGAAAAAGTTAACAAATTCGCCTGGTTTACCATTTTCGGGATAAGTATAACCTTTTTCCCTCGCCTGATCCAATAAGTTTAACTTTTTTGCATTATCAAACCTTGGACGAAGGTGCAAGCCAACCATTTTATAATTCATGGCATAAATGCTATCAAACATCGATTTTGGATCTTTAAAAGTTTCTCTCCACTCGAAAGAAGTAGCGCCCTTACCTCCATTTTCGCCGAATAAGCGCCAGGTAGAATCTAACCAAAGCAGATCAACCGGAATGCCTAATGACCTGTATTTCTTTGCCAGCTCAATCACGTAATGATCAGAAGTTTGTGCCTCATGGCCCCATGTACCACCGCTATAGGTACCTGCGTGCAAACCTAAAGCAAACTGTGGCAACATAGGCGATTTACCAGTAATGCTGGTATAATGATCTAAAATAGCAGGAAAAGTAGGTCCGTACATGAAATAGTAATCCAATTCACCATCCGCTGCCTTAAAACTGTACTGATCTTTTTTGGAAGCGCCCATATCCCATTCGGTAGCAAAAGAATTGTGCAGGAAAATGCCATAACCCTTTGTGCTCATAAAAAATGGGACGGGGCAATAATTGGCCTCTAATATATTGTAAGCGCCAATGGCATGCGGCAAACCTTTACCACGGCCAACATTTAAAGTTACTTTTTTAAAACGGCGGTCCATAAAATCCATGCGCTCGCCAAAACCAAAGAAATGTTCATCAGCCTGCAGTTTTTTAGTTACACCTACCTGAGTATTTTCCTTTGTTATGGCTCCATTTACTTCACTGCTTAATAGCTTTCCTCTGGCATCAAAAACATCAATCTTAAAAGGAGCTTTGTACAGTTTTATCGTTAATTTAGTCGTTGCGAGCAGGAAGTGATCTTTTTTATCCGAAACTTTAACCGCAACATTGGCCCAATTGTAATTAATCACCATCAGGTTTTCATTGGCTTCAAATTTCCCGCTCCAGCTGCTTCTGATCCTGAAGATTTCTGCTGTACAGAACTCTAATTTCACCTCTCCCCTTGTGGTTAAAAATGAAATGGTATTGCCCGTTTTCTTAAAGCCAGATTTATAATCGCCAATACTTTGTGCCCTGGCGATGGCAAGCGTAAAAACTAAGGATAGGGCAAAAGCTAAAAGTTTCTTCATCATATTTGTTGTATTTCCAACTGGTTAATCACCAGGCCCGGATCGAGCATATAGATTTTCACGGTCGATTTACCTGTTTTATTAATCTTGTGTTTGGTTATGCCCGAAGCGTAACCCTGTAATACATTCTGTTTCCAGATGTTATTTTCTGAAGCCGGAGAAATATTAATGACCTGCGGCTTGTCGTTATTTACCGAAATGGCATAACGCACTTTAATACCGTTATTAACGCCTTGGGTAGGCAAACATTTTACTTCGATCTGGTGTTCGCCCTGTGTTTTAAAATCAACCTCGTAAATAATAAAGGCGGCATTTTGAAGCGCTGTTTCATCAATTGGTCTAAAAGTAAAAGGATAAACAGAAATACCATCTCCACCTAAACCCAATCCTTTTAAGGTTTGTAACGTTACGCCTTTTGGAACTGATTTCTCCGCATATTTAGCGGCTTGAACAATGATTTTATTTTCAGTTTTCGCTACCGCACCTATTGGTTTCGCAGCTACAGAATCTGCTACTTTTGGCATTTTAAAAACGGCTAAATCACGCGGTTTCCAGCTCATCATCCCATTCCACTTTCCGCCTGCGATTTCTTCATTGTATTTTTTGGTAATCAATTGGATCTGATCAAAAGCTGCTATCGATTTTTTCGAATAACTTAAAGCAGATTGATCTCCATTTGCAGCCAAAATCAGACTTTTCTTTGCAAATAAAATCTTTTGGTTCATCAGCATCGCACCTTCAACAGGATACAAGATCAATTCAAAATAAGCATCTTTTAACCTTGCTGGAATCTGATCATTTAAATTTTTAGCCTGATTGTAAATATTTTCGTAAGCGGCTAATCTTTCTTCAGCCTGTGCATCAGTAAAATTAACACTCGCCATGTGTTCTGGCTTAGCGGCCTGTGCAAGGCGATAATAAACGGCTTTTATTTCGGCAATGGGTTTCGCAAACTCAGCACCAAAGGTCTCAGCAGCCCAGCTTTCGGCATATTGATCTGCGTTTTCGGGTTTCCACTGGTTTACATTCCAGGCCAAATCCATCGCAAACTGCGTTTCCATTTCGGCAGGCTTAATATCACCCACATTTATCACCCAAAGTCGGTCGGCTTTATACTGGTAAGCTTTAGTTAACTCGTACGAAATTAACGATGGAGAAATGGAAGAAAGCCACAAATAATCTTGTGGAGCACCCCAGTAAGAGATATGGTAATACACCCCGCTTCCACCTGAGCGTTTTTGCTCTTCAGGGTTAGAAAGCTGACGGATGTAACCGTGGTTATCATCGGCCCAAACAATGGTCACATCATCAGGTAGTTTCAAACCTGCCTGATATAAAGATAAAACCTCTTTGTAAGGGCAAAAAATCTGTGGAATGGAGCTTACAGGTTTAGTGATATTTTTGCTTAAAATTGTCCTTTGATCAGTTATGATTTCTTCCAACAACTTTACTTTTGCATTTTTATCTTTAGGTCCGGGCATGCTGCCGTCGTGAATACCACGCATCCCAACCGTATAAATCGATTCGTAGTTTTTAGCTTGTTTTACGCGATCAGTCCAATAGTTTGCAATTTCATTTTTATTCAGATCGTAACGCCACTCGCCTGGCTTTTTGCCATATTCCTGCTCAAAATTCTCTGCCCATTCGAAAACATTGTTCCTGAGCATCGGTTCGCAATGACTAGAACCTAAAACAATGGCATATTTATCGGCCATTATGGGGTTATTCGCATAATAATAAAATGCTTTGGTTGAAGGGTGCATGCCCGGCCAGATGTAATTGGCTTTTAACCTGAGCAGCAGCTCGAATATTTTGGTATAAGTTTTTGGGCCAATATCTTTTACATCGGTATCCATCATTTTTGCAGCCCAAGGCTGAATGCCCCAATCCTCATCATTGATAAAAATACCGCGGTATTTAACCGATGGCGATTCTACCAAAGGCTGACCATTTTTTACATATAATGATTTTTTAGTTGCAGGTTTAACATCTGCCCACCAACAAAGTGGCGATACACCAAGCATACGCGACAGTTGAAAAACGCCGTAAGCCGTTCCCCGCCTATCGCTACCAGCAATTACCAATGCCCTTTTCACTCCCTTTAAAGGATTTTCGATCACTGAAACAGAAAAAGTTTCCCATTTGCCTGCTAAAGTAGTCCTGTTTATTTTTCCAGTTTTAACTAATTGATCTATATAAAGCGACTGCCCCATGGTACCAATAATAATGGGGTAAGCATTTAAAGCAGGATTGTTTTTAAAAACCTTGGCAGTTGTTCCCGTTAATAAGTGAATGTCATCTTTAAAAGCTTCAGCAGCAATCCCAACTACTTCAGCATCTCTTTCATCGAAATAAATAGGTGATGCTTTTCCCCCATCAACAATAGGAAAAGATGAAACACTGTTAATTTCAGAAACAGCAATGCCTGCCCTTTGTGCCACATTTTGTTTGGGCAGCAAAAACATCAATAGCAATACCGATAAACCAGCTAGATTTCTGAAATTCATTTTTATTACTTTTTAAGCTTGTAAACCTCGGTTCCGGCTAATAAAAAACAACCTAAACCATAATCTTCAAAATCAGGCACGCTAGTATAACTTACGGGCTGTCCGTCTTTTGGTTCCTTGCCTGTTCCCTGCATAAAACCAATAAAACCAATTTTTTTGAACAGCATCTTTCGTCATGGCGTTCCAGGCTTTAGTAATGATAGGCAGATAAGTGGCTTTATCTAAAATACCCTGATTTACACCCCAGGCCATGCCGTACACAAACAATGCAGTACCCGAAGTTTCTTTTCCGCCAAAATGAGTGGCATCGTGCAAACTTACATTCCAAAAACCATCGGCACGCTGAATGGGAACTAATGCTTTGATCATTTCGTGATAGGTTTTTAAATATTCATTGCGGTGAACTTCATTTTCAGGAATAATTTCTAACACGCGTACCAGTGCAGCCACAACCCATCCGTTTCCTCTGGACCAATAACAATCTTCGCCATTTGGTTCTTTATAAGGCGGCACAAAATCTTTATCGCGCCACCAAAGGCCATCTTGGGCATTGTACAAGCCACCTCCTTCGGTATTTTTAGAATGCAGATACATTTTGTACATGTAATTGTAATAGGTGGTATCGTTGTATAATTTACCCAGTTTAGCAAAAACAGGCATGCCCATTTGGATCGCATCGATCCATGTCCAATCGTTTACCCTGCCCGATTTAATCACCAGATCGATCGAAGCTTTAATGTCTTTAATGCGTTCGGGTTTTTTATCGATCAGGTAAA
Organism: Pedobacter sp. W3I1; assembly: GCF_030816015.1. Taxonomy (NCBI): domain Bacteria; kingdom Pseudomonadati; phylum Bacteroidota; class Sphingobacteriia; order Sphingobacteriales; family Sphingobacteriaceae; genus Pedobacter; species Pedobacter sp. W3I1. The sequence goes on along the minus strand of NZ_JAUSXN010000001.1, from coordinate 2,059,868 downwards.
GATCGATATAGGTTTGCCCACAGGCCTGATCATCAGCATTTTTTGTGGCAATACCATTTCTTAAGCCCCAGTTATGTTTTTCGCCCCATTGAACGGCATAATCGTAATATTCTTTTTCAGGGTGAATTTTATAAAGATTCATTAATCCTTCGTAATAAACGGCTCTTGTCCAGATATTGCTTGGCCGCTCCCTGTTGGTTACGATTGATTTTCCCGCATCAGGCCATTTATTCATGAAATAAGCATTTGTTGATTTTAATACTTTTAAAACCTCCTTTTTATTAGGGATTTTCTGTGCCAAAAGTAGCTGGACAGATATGCTGAATAGTATCGCGGAGCTGAATATAAATTTCTTCATAGTGGTATTTCGCTTATCTTAATTGGTTTTTGGTTTTGGTTTTAACTCATCTGGACTATCTTTTGTAAAGGTATCGAACTGAATTTTCGATGGGCTTTCAAAGATATCTTTAACAGTATTAAAAGCCACTTCATATTTTGGATTAAACTGATCAGACGCCATATACTGCTGCAAACTGAAATAAAGCTGCTGTGCTGCAGGAGTATCTTTTAAATCAGGCGAGAGATTGGCACTCGAAACAATCAGCTTTCCCTTGCCTACTTTGGCTTCGAAAACCAATGCCAAACGGCGGTTCAAAAACCAGGTATCAATCGGTTGGATAATTGGCTTAAATCCTGACGGAAAATCTTCGAGGTTCATTACCTGCGATTTATTTACAATTTCCCACCATTGCATATCGCTATGATAATCGGTTGGAAAATTTTTAAAAGCAGCATGTTTTGGATCGCATAAAATCCCTAAGGTATGTGGCGGACGCATTTTAAACCAGGAGGTATTCCAAAAAACAGGAAGAAAGGTTTGCACCACTTCTTTTCCTTTTACCACTTTGCCAGCTGCGTTGAGAAAAACATTGCCACCATCGGCCAAAACAGCCTGCGCTTTGTCATCTAAACTGGTGCAGTAATACACATTACTTTTAACTTGTGGCAGTTGCGCCGGATAAACCCAAAAACTCCAATCGTTGGCAAACTCAGTTCCATCAATGGTAACTTCCAGTTTCAGTTTAGTCGCTTTTATAATCGTATTTAACGGAAATTTAATCTCACCAATGGCAATACAATTGGTAACCGCTAAAGTTTTAGGATTGAAACTGTCTTTGGCCAAATTTGTGCCGCTTTCATCTTTGAGTGTCCACGAGAGTTTTGCATTTTCAATTGGCGCTTTTCCGAAATGTGCCACTTCTACCGCAGCTTCTAAGGTTTCGTTATTGGTAAAAACAAATTTTGAAACTTTTAAAAGGGGTACTGTGCTGTTAGAAAAACGTTTGAATTCTTTAGCGCTGATATAACCCTTTTCATCCCAAAAGGCATCTAAAACACCTACAAGTGCTGTTCCCTGTCCTGGGTAATCATTTAGCGACAATAACTGGTAACCATTGTAATTCGGTGTACGCAATGCTTTTTCGATTTCATTTTTATAACAAAGGGCTTGTAATTTTCCAGAAGCCATTAAAAAATCGTGCCCCTGATCAGCCATATCATGGTCTTTAAGATCTTCCTGAAACATTTCGAAGTTTTTCGCACGGTAAACACCTGTGTATTTTTTAATTTCATCGAAATTAGGAAAAGCACAATACTGCCCCATTTCGTGCGCCACAAAAGGCACCGTAAACTGTTCAATCTGTTTGGCATAGGTAGAAATGCTTTCAGGCTTTCTGCCCCAATCTAAACCCCTGGCACCCGCACGCACCATATATTCGTTGTTTGGAATAACCGGCCAGCTGCCACCTACCGATGCGCCGGTGTACAATCGTCTCGAATCTTTAGCTTTCCAGTAATTATTAAATTTCGTAAGGTATTCTACCTGCTTGCCACGTGGTTCGTTACCATAGGCCATCATACAAAAGGATGCATAATTGCCATAGTTTTTGGCCATGCGGCTGGTTTCGTCGTAAATAAATTGGTCGATTGGTTTTCCATCTCCGATTGATGTACCGTGATTGGCCCAACTGGGCCCTTCTGGCTGAAGGTAAAAACCAACCTGATCTGCGGCAATAAATGCGGCTTCAGGCGGACAAAACGAATGAAAACGCATGTGATTTAATCCGTGAGCTTTCGAAATCTTAAAAATGCGCACCCATGCTGCAACATCCATTGATGGATAACCTGTTAGCGGAAATTCGCAATTGTTAACCGTACCGCGTAAAAAAACCGGGCGACCGTTAATTTCAAAAGTTCTGCCTACAGCTTTAAACTCGCGCATGCCGAACTGTATTTTTTTCTCGTCTTTTTTGCCTTCTTTCGAAATTAGTTTGGCTGTTAAACGGTATAATGCCGGATCAAACTCATCCCAGGTGGCTATTTTATCACCTAGTGGCAAATTGATTTCCAAACTCCCGTTGCCATTTGTAATTTGGTAAGCCGCTGTTACAGGTTTAACCTGGAGTACATTTTTGGTATTAAAAGTTGTAGCAGCCAGCGTAATTTTCCCGGTAGAGGATTGCTTAGCATTAGCTTTAAGCTGAATTTTAACCTTCGCAGATTTATTTTTCAGATCAGGGTAAACCTGAATATCTTCAAAATAAACAGGCGAACCAGCCACCAGCTCCATTTTACCTACCACCCCATTCCAGTTTCCTTGTGTATGATCGGTTAAACTATGCGAATCCTGCCCTACATTGATCGCCTTGATACGGTTATCAATCAATAAAGTAATGGTATGTTTTCCTGCTTTTAAATTTGCCGGGAGTTCAAAATTTTGCGCAACCACAAAGGTGTACTGTGTTCCGATTTCGATATCATCTATCCAAACCTTTGTTTCTGAATGTGGATACTCCAAAGATAAGACCAGCCGCTTATCCTTCCAATTAGCAGGAATTTCGACATCTTTCTGATACCATGCAGCACCTGTATAATGTTTGGCAGGCGTTAACCAGAAAGGTATTTTCAGGTTGCCTGGTTTACGGTACTTTTCTAAACGGGGGTGGAAAAAGTACGAGCTATCGTAAATACTTCCGGTCCATTTGGTTTTGAGGGTAATGTCATCACCCTTTAAATTTTCGGCCATCGAGCCTGGCAAGTTAACAGATTCGGGAAGAATAGTGGAATACCATTTCCCTTTTATGCCTTCATCTTTAGCATCAATTTTGAAACGCCACTTGCCGGCAAGCAAAATGCTTTGGGCATGTGTTTGCGTGATGCTTAAAAATATAAAAGTAATGCCTATCAGCACTTTGAAAACCCGGTTAACCTGTATCTGCATAAAATTGAACGGTTTATTTCCGTTTGTATTTGGTTAGGCTGTTAAAATAAGACAATATTGGCAGGAAAGCATCCTGTAGTATCCTGCTTGATGGCTTATTTCAGGTAGCTAGTCAGTTTATTGCTTTTTAATTTCTTCAGGCCTTCTACAACAGCATCTGCATTTAACTTCGCTCCTGCTTCATTGGTATGCGTGTGGTCTTTCTCTGTAAAAAAAGTTTTCACCTCAGCCGCGCTTAAAGCGGCGTATTTATCTTTAATAATTTGGTTCAATGGAATAAAATCGACTTTTTCGGCTTTTGCAACTTCTTCCGCCCAGCCAGCATAATCATCATTCGCTAAAACCACGGTATCATCTTTAACCGGATTGCGTGGAATTGGTGAACAAATAATCGCTGTTGCACCCTTGGCTTTAATATCGCTGATGAATTTGCGCAGGTACCAGCCATAAGTGTAAACCACTTCCTGTTTTTTCTTAATCGGGTTATAAATTTCTTTACTTTCTGTTCCAATGCCTTTTATGGTACCACGGGCGCGGGCAGTATCATCTAAGGGGCTGCTATCGTTATGGCCAAACTGCATCATCACAAAATCGCCTTTTTTTACTTTTGCTAAAACGGCATCCCACAAGCCATTGGTTTGGAAAGTACGACTGCTGGTACCGCCAAGGGCATCATTTTCTACATTGATCTTCTCGCTGTTGAATAAATCTCCGATGAAGCTCCCCCAGCCCCATAAAGCGCCATCGCCTTTGCCTTTTCCGTTTTTAACGGTCGAATCGCCAATGAGAAATAAAGTAGGTTTATCTTGCTGTTTTAAGATGATGCAGGAAGAAAAAATAATAAGAGCAGTTAAGAGAACAATGCTTAAATATGTAGTTATTGGTTTCATGCTTAGTTTATTAAATTTACCGTAAGCGGTTTGATTAAACAGATTATTTTGGAATCGTCATTTCGAGCGGAGTGCAACGAAGTCGAGAAATCTATCTAGATAGATCTCTCCATTCCGCTATGCTACAGTCGAGAGGACGCATTTTTCGGTCATTGCCTTTTGGCTTTAATCTTTCTCCTTTATTAAAGCAGATACTTCTTCAAATTACAGTCTTTTAATTCTTTAATCCCCTCTACAACAGATGCGGCGTTTACTTTTGCGCCTTCCAGATTGGTATGGGTATGGTCACCGGGGAAATAGAGTTTTACTTTATCGGGGCCAAGCGCATCATATTTATCGGCTGTAATTTTGTTCAGGTCGACGAAATAAGCATTTTCTTCTTTGGCTACATCAGCGGCCCATTTCCCGAAATCGTTATTGGCGCGTACCACTTTACCATCTTTAAAAATGTTCCTGGGAATCATCGAAAGTACAATTGGTGTGGCTCCTTTTGCTTTGGTTTCACGCACAAATTTGCGGATATACCAGCCGTAAGTATGTACAGTTTCTACCCTTCCATCTGGCCAGGTTAATACTTTGGTTTCTTCACCGGTTCCTTTTAATACACCTCTTCTGCCAGCTTTTGTGGTATCAGGGGCACTTCCGTCGTTATGCCCAAACTGCATGGTAACGAAATCGCCTGGTTTTAATGTTTCTAAAACCTTATCCCATCTGCCCTCTGACAAAAAAGTACGGGTGCTTCTTCCCGCCATGGCATTATTTTCTACATGGATTTTTGTGGTATCAAACAGTGAAGCAATCGGTGTTCCCCAGCCCCAGGTTTCTTTGTTCGAATTACGAACGGTAGAATCGCCAATGGTATGTAATGTGGGTTTGTCGCCTTTTATAAATGCCGAGGCCAAAAAGATGATGGCTATTGCTGCAAGTAGTTTTATGGGTTTAAGCTTCATTTTATTATTATTATCAATGTTGATTATTTTATAAATGTTATTTATTGTTATCCTGCATCCTTTGGCAATTTCTCTTCAGGAACTGCCATGTTGAGCTTATCGAAATAACTTAAAGCATACTTAAAAAAGTCCTTCGACAGGCTCAGGATGACAAATCTATATTTATTACACAGTCTCGAAAACCAACGTTATTTATTAATCACTTCTAATTTTACAGCTGCACCATCAAGCCCATCCGCGACAGCTTTAACTTCAATGGTTCCAACTGCATTACCCTTAATAAAGGCCATACAAACACCTTGGTAGGCATGCCGCTGTGTAGCTTTATACATTTCGTGACTGGTTATATTCCCATTATCAACAACGTCGATAATTCCACTGCCCGAAATGGTAAACCTGATCAACTGATCAGCATTTGGACAGATATTTCCATTTACATCGTAAATTTTTGCAGTTACAAAAGCCACGTCATCCCAACTGTTACTGATTTTGTTTTTATCAACCGATAATACAATTTTAGCTGGCGCACCTGCGGTTTTAAGTTCTTCTGATGAAACTACTTTACCTTTATTTTTACCAACCGCTTTAATACTACCCTTTTCGAAAGTTACATCCCATAAACGTGGAGAATCATCAGTTGGTTTAGGTTTGCTGCCCAGCGATTTACCATTTAAAAAAAGTTCAACTTCTTCGCAATTGCTATAAACGGCAACCTTTGCATCATCGTAGGTATCAAAATCGGTAGGTGTCCAATTGTTGATCCAGGCACCTGCGCCAGCATTATCTTCTTTACGCACGATGTGTACAACAGGTTTATCCGACCACCAACTCTGGCGCTGCAAACTTTGCTGTTTCCAACTGCCAATCCTATCAAACAGTCCCTGACCGTTGGTAATTTGTGGCCAATCTGCTTCACCAAGATAATCAAAACCTGTCCAAAGAAACTGGCCTGCCATAAAAGGATTATCGCGAAGTGCCAAATATTGCTGAATTACATGTGTATTTTCGGTGCCGATTACTTTTAAATTCGGTTTTTGATTGTGCAGGGCTACCAATTCGTTTTCGCGGTAATTCTGTCCAACAACATCCATAGTTTCGGCAAATCCATTGGTATAAACCTTCGAATTGGCCGGACGGAAAAGTGCCATGGTTACCGGACGGCTAGGATCGAGCTGATGAATCAAATCTTGCTGATCTTTATATTTTTTGAACCCTTCTGGACTGTTTAAATCGTCGTGAATTTCATTTCCAACACTATAAATGACGATGGAAGGGTGGTTACGATCACGCATGACCATATCGCGGGTATCGCGTTCCCACCATTCGGTAAAAAACCTGTTGTAGCCCTTTTCTCCATTATTTTTTGGCGAATTCCAGGTATCAAAGGTTTCATCCATCACTAAAAAACCTGTCTGGTCGCACAAATCCAAAAACTCCGGAGCAACTGGATTATGAGCAGTTCTGATGGCGTTTACCCCTACTTCTTTCAAGCGTTCTAAACGGAATTTCCACACGCTTAATGGAACTGCTGCACCAACCGCGCCACCATCATGATGCAGGCAAGCCCCTTTTAACTTAAAGTTTTTGCCATTTAACCAAAAACCTGTTGCGGCATCAAACTTAAAAGCCCTGATGCCAAAGGTATTCAATTGATCATCGATAACTTTTCCATTTACAGTTATCCTGGTTAAGGTTTTATACAAAAATGGACTTTCCAGATTCCAAAGTTTTGGATTGGTCACTACAATATCCTGTTCTACATTAATATTTTTTCCAGCCGAAATCGTTTGTTTGTTTTGGACAGTTTTAACGATTTTTCCGTCAGGATCTAAAACCGCTGTTTCTACAATAACCTGAGTGCTTTGGTCTGATTCGTTTATAAGATCTGTTTTTACTTTGACTGTAGCCTTTTGAGCGGTTGCATTGGGCGTGGAGATGTAAACACCCCAATCTGCAATATGAACGGCATCTGTTGCCACTAAACGCACATGCCTGTAAATTCCGGCACCGGTATAATAGCGCGAAGCAGGCTGTACTGTATTATCAGCCTTTACTGCAATTACATTTGTTTTGCCTTTGCCAAAATTTAAGTGTTTGCTCAAATCATAACTAAAGCTGATATAACCGTAAGGACGTTTGCCCAAATAAAAGCCATTAATCCAGATCTCGCTATTGGCCATTACGCCGTCAAATTCAATTGTTACTTTCTTTTTTGCAAAACTATCATCAAGATTGAAGTTTTTACGGTACCAACCAATGCCTGAAGGTAAGTAACCACCACCACGGGCGGTTAAATTGGCTTTATCATAAGTCCCCTCGATGCTCCAATCGTGCGGAACATTCAATTTCCGCCATTTGGTTTGATCAAAATCAGATTTTTCGGCACCCTGAACATCGCTTTGATTAAAACTCCAGCCCTGATCGAAAGATGTTATTATCCTTACCTGCTCTTTTACAGCCTGTGCAAATGCGATGGGGCAGCTAAACAAAAAGATAAAAAGGAGAATATATAATCTGTTGTATTTCATGATATGTTTATCGGATTTGTATTATTGCTTAGGTTCTACCAAAGTAATATGTGGCTTTGGTGCTTTTTTCATTCCAAAACCGAAATAGAAACCTGTATGAGGTGGCTGGTTATAACCATCGTTTTGCCAGGCAATGCTTAAACGGTACTGTGGGTCGTGCATTAAAGTATAGTTGCGATATTCAGTCGGGATGGTGGTCGTATAAATCCTTAAACTTTGATTATCCCTCAGTCCTTAAAATCAATTCTTCGCGCCAATCGCCAAAAATATCGGCACTTAAAGCTGGGGTAGATTTGGTACCATTGTTAGAAACAGCTCCATCAGCTGTAAAAAGCCGCCCGCCATTGTACTTATCGATATGATTACCATTCAAAAGTTCCCTTGATAAATCGCCATCCCAATAGATTAAAAAATTAGTTGATCGTGGCTGAATTCCAAGTCTATTGCCTTTAATATCATATAATCCATTTGATCCCGACCACCACATCTGTGCGCCAAAATGGGTATTATCGATATTATCAGCCACTCCTCTACCCACATCCTCATCTTGCGATCCTTTCCATAATATTTCGCCAGTTTTGGCATCATAAACTGCTGCACCAGGACCTTTTGTACCTTCTTCTATTTCATGTACGCCAAAAACTTCTAAACCGGGGCGTTCAGGATCAAGATCTGAAACATGAATGGCATCGCCATGTCTTAAACCTGTGGTGTATAATCCTTTTCCGTTATCATCCACACACATCGAACCATAAATAATTTCATCTTTCCCATCGCCGTCTACATCTGCAACCGTAAGATTGTGATTCCCTTGCCCAGAAAATGAGTTTTTACCATCTTTAGTATCAAATACCCATCGTGAAGTTAGTTTACCATTACGCCAGTCCCAGGCCGCCAATACCGTCCTGCCGTAGTAGCCTCTGCACATCACTACACTTGGGTGGATGCCATCCAAATAGGCCACACAAGCATTAAACCGATCGACACGATTACCCGTATTGTCATTTTTTCCATTACCGCCTCTTCCACCCCAGGCACCAATATCGCCACGGGCAGGAATATAATCTGTTGTGGCTAAAGCTGCTCCGGTTTTACCGCTAAATACGGTTAAAAATTCAGGACCATCCAATATTTTACCGTTCGGGTTGCGCCAATCTTTATTCGCATCGCCAATTACTTTTCCTTTGCCATCTACTGTTCCATCGGCAGTTTTACATACCATTTCGGCAATGCCATCACCATCCAGATCATACACCATAAATTGGGTGTAATGGGCTCCTTCGCGGATGTTTTTGCCCAAATTAATCTCCCACAAAAAAGTCCCGTCTAATTTATAGGCCTGAAAAATCGGCGGATCGGTAATACCGTTTGATGAATTATCACGTGCCCGCCCTGTTTGGTGCAATATAATTTCATATTCACCATCTCCGTCCAAATCGCCTACCGAAGCATCGTTAGGTGAATAACCCACAGGTGTTTTTAAAGGAATAGTTAAATATTGCTGAACCGGCGACTTGACGACCAATGTAAAAGATTTACTGGCTTCAAGCTCATGACCTTTTAAAATGGGCTTAACAAAATAACTGTTCGGAAGATCGAATTTAGCCCCTACATCTACAAAATTGGTGCCCTTAGTAATAGGACCATGATTGAGTTTAATTGCAGCGTTATTTCCGGTTTTGCGATACAGGTTAAAAGCCATATCATCGGCATCGGTACCCAACATCCGCCAGCCCACATAAACAGAATCGTTATTTTGCCGTACGGCAATTACACCGCGATCCAGTTTTTCCATTTGGCGCTGAGCAAAAAGCTGAGTAGCAAAGCATAAGCTGAAACTGAAAATTATAATGGCTTTGATCATAATAGCTTATCTGAAGGTTATTGAACTTTATAGACTGTTTTCGCCGATACAGCCACCCCCTTATCGGTAATTCCATCGGCTTTGATCAAAATATCTGCCTTGTTATCTCCATTGAAATAAGTAATAGTTGCTTCGCCATTTTCGTTAGTTTTTACAGCTGGTGCCCAGAAAACAGTGGTACGCAAATCTTTATTTGGTGTTGCCGGACTGCTGTAATTTGGTGAATAAAAAGTTCTTGCGGCATAATAACCGTTTAAATTGAGGTTCAGCAAGTCTAAATTTGGTCCACGCAAAGCCTCATCTTTCAAATTAAGGCTAATCAGGTACACATCTTTTCCGGTACTATTTAATAAATGCTGGATTTTAACCTGATTAATCTGATCCATGGTTAAACTGTAGTAATCTAAGCGTTCGGTAAAGAGTTCTTGCCTGTTGTTTACTTTAATCACCGGCCTGACTTTTTTTCCATTGGCAATAAAAGTAACCCCTTCATTGCCAAGCGTATCGTTTTCTTCTGCCGGATAACTTCCTTTAGCCTTTGTCAGCAGAAAATGCTCCAATCCTTTATACGAATAATCGGCTGCTGTAATGTTGAAAACCTCTTCCGGATAACCAAATGAGGTAAGAACATCCTGAAACAACGTAACCTTGTTATTCTGAGCGGCCTTAATTTCAACATCGTTTAAACTGATCGAATCGCCAAACTTGTAAGTGCGGTTATAATCCATACGCTTTCCAATTTCTACGTTTAAGGTGTTCGAAATTCCAGATGAGATCGTTTTTAACGGTGCTAAATTTAAAGGTTTAATCAACGTATCGATCTGCAACCAGCCACCTTTTTTTCCCTTGTCATCTTTTGATGAAATTTTTACGGTTTGATTGCTATACCAACTGAGCCCATCCAGGAAATAACGCCCGTTCTGATCGGTTTTCGTAGTAAAGATCTTATTACCAGTAAAATTGGTTCCAAACAAGGTAATATTCATATTGGGTAGGGGTTTATCGGCCAGTTTCTCTCTTACCAATCCTTTTATCGTAATGCCAGGCTCAGGCAAATAACTTATTTTAATTGCCGAATCGGCCAGTTTTCTCCAGATATAATCTCTCCAGCCCTGGGTAAGCAACAATAAGTCGAGTTGTTTTAAACGGGATGGATTTTTAACATCAAAATATTGTGCAGCGTTTTTAATATCTCCTTTTACTTCCGATTGAAGCATCAAATACGAAACAATATCATTTCCATCATCAGGAATAAGCCCGTCAACCGCAGCTAAAGAAAACGCCGTTTTAACTGGCTGACCAAGAAAATTGGTTGCTTTTACCTTAATAACTACTTTCTCTCTCGGTTTATAAGCGGTTTTGCCTGGGCTAAGCGAGAAATTGACTTTATTTTCATCCTGGATAAAAATAAGTCGTTCACAATTTGGCCTGTTCTGATCATCTAATAAGGTAATGATTGAAACACCCCCAGGAAAACCTTTCGTTGGAATAGATACCGATACTGTAGCTTTACCTAATTTGATCGATCCGGAATAAATATGATCGCCAGCATGTTTAATGACAAGCGAAATGCTTTTATCCTTCAATTCACTGAACATTAATTCGTTTGCACTAATGTTTGCTTTTATATTTAAAGAATCAATGGTAATGTGCAGCGAAAGCCCTTTTTTAAGAATTGGAGGCATTTTTGACGAAAATTTTTCTTGGCCGTAAAATCCTTCGACTTTATATTGCTCATCGGCTTTTGGCGTAAAAGCAAAAATGCCCATCCCGGCATCAGTACTTTGAAAAGTCGTTACGGTATCTCCTTTTGATGAGATTACACTTCCTGTGGCCTTGATCCCATTTCCAACGTCATCATTGGTTTTAAAGGCTACAATACTGGTTAATCCTTCAACCAACGAGCCGCCCTCAGGGAAAAAGGCTATTGATTTTTTCGAATTGGAAACATCGGTTTTTTTGACCGGATTACGTGTAAAATAAGACGCATTCTCGATAATGTTATTGCTAATGTGAATCCGTTTTTGAAAAACAAAATCATCGCCAAAATTCCGCATCCAATTGGTGTAAGCTCTAATGCCATACCAGCCTGAAGGAATAGAATCTTTCAGTTTAAAATCTCCTTTTCCTAGCCCGCCATCCAACCTGATCATTTTCCGTTCCAACACTTCTGATTTTGGTGAAAGCAGCTCCACATATAAATTATTGCTGGTAGCGGTTAAACTGCTGCTTTTTCCATTTACCAGATAGGCACTAAACCAAACATCCTCACCAGTACTGTAGTAACTGCGATCAACCTGTAGATATGATTTCTCAAAAAAGAGTTTAACCGATTGTTTATCTGCAGCTTTTTGCTGCGCCAAACAACAAAGTGTTAGTGCACTTAAGAGGCTAAGCAAAATGTATTTTTTGAGATTCATATTAATTTGTCAATTAGAAGAAACAGCTATTTTGCACACAAAAGCCGTATAAAAAAACATAGTTAATACCAGAATATGGAAGAAACGAAGGCTCATTGTGTGTTATTGGTTAGTGAATTTTAACAGCTGCCGGGTAGCGACTATTAAATGATTCATGTCGAATGTAAATAGTATATTTTTAAGGCGCATCCTGTAGTATCCTGCTTTTTCACTATGACAATATATTACAAGAAAGATTTTAAAGGTTCCGGCAAAATAAATTTTAAACATCAAGTAAAAAGTTACTTTAGTAAACCCTTTTAGTACCTCATTTCTAATTGCGGGTATTCACATCGTTTCTTCCGATGCTAAGATTGTAGAATTTATAAACAAAATCGTTGATGGAGAAAAAAATAAATGTTCTTATGACGTTTATTATTTTAAATATTTTACTTTTACCATTAGATCTTCCAAATATTAAACCGTATGAAATTAAATAACCCTGTAAAAAGTGTGTTTTCGGCATGCATAATGTATGCTGTTATCGGAATTGGCTATATCCCAGGAGTGCAGGCACAAACTGCAAAAGTGATTAAAGTTAAAACAGACCATTCTATCGCCAAGGTGCAACCTAATATGTGGGGTGTTTTTTTTGAAGACATCAACTTTGGTGCCGACGGCGGCATTTATGCCGAACTGATTAAAAACCGCTCCTTTGAATTTACAAAACCGCTAATGGGCTGGACTTTCCAACCAAAACCACAGGAAGGAGAAATATTGGTGGTAAACCGCAAAGAAGTTAACACCACCAATCCCAGGTATTTACAGGTAAAAAAACAAACTGACGATTTTGAGCTCGTAAACGAGGGCTTTAAAGGCATGGGTGTAAAAAAAGGTCTGCGTTACGATTTTTCTGTGATGTACCGTCAAGCAAAGCCAGGCGTTAAACTCGTGCTGTTACTAAAAGATTCGAATAATAAAATCATCGGACAAGGAAGTTTAGCCCCCGAGCAAACAGGTAGCGATTGGAAAAAGCAGTCGGCAAGTTTTACCGCTACTGAAACCGATGCAAAAGCCAAATTTTCTATTTTGTTTCAGGGCAATGGAAACATCGATCTGGATATGATTTCGCTTTTCCCTGGCGACACCTGGAAAAACCGTCCGCAGGGATTAAGAGCCGACATGGTACAGTTACTGGCCGATATGAAACCAGGATTTATCCGCTTCCCTGGTGGCTGTATTGTAGAAGGCACTGATCTGGCCAACCGTTATCAATGGAAAAAAACCATTGGCCCGATTGAAAACAGACAACTGTTAATGAACCGCTGGAATATTGAATTTGCCCATCGCCCGGCACCTGATTATTACCAGAGCTTTGGCCTGGGCTTTTTCGAATATTTCCAACTGGCAGAAGATATCGGTTCGGATGCACTCCCGATTTTGAACTGCGGCATGGCCTGCCAGTATAATTCGGCCGAAGTGGCGGCCCTTGATGAGCTTGATCCTTACGTACAGGATGCATTGGATCTGATCGAATTTGCCAACGGCGATGTAAATACCAAATGGGGAAAAATGCGGGCCGATTTAGGTCATCCAAAACCTTTTAACCTAAAAATGATGGGTGTTGGAAACGAAAACTGGGGCCCACAGTATCTGGAAAGGTTAGCGATTTTCACCAAAGCAATAAAAGCCAAATATCCAGGTTTTAAACTGATCTACAGCTCTGGCACCGGTCCGGATGGCGATCGCTTTGACTTATTGAATACCACTTTAAGAAACAACAATGCTGATTTTATTGATGAACACTACTACCGCCCTGCAGACTGGTTTTTGAAAAATGCCGGTCGTTACGATAACTATCCAAGAAACGGATCGAAGGTTTTTGTTGGCGAATATGCAGTACATGCAGACAATAGTATAATCGGAAGCGACCGAAACAACTGGCAAAGTGCATTGGCTTCGGCTTCATTAATGACCGGTTTGGAGCGTAATGCCGACGTAGTACAGATGGCTTCTTACGCGCCACTTTTCGCCCATATTGATGCCTGGCAATGGGCACCTGATATGATCTGGGTAGATAATTTAAAATCGTACGGAACGCCTGATTATTATGTTCAGAAACAATTTTCGACCAACAAAGGGACTGATGTAGTTTCGATTACCCTTGATGAGAAAAACATTATCGGTCAGGATGGGCTTTATGCTTCTGCCGTAACCGATCAGGCAAAAAAAGAACTGATCATTAAGATTGCCAATAACTCCGATCAGTCGCAGAACATTGATTTTGATCTGGAGGGAAAAATAAAATTAAAAAGTAAGGCTACCAATGAGGAAATAGCGAACAGTAACTTAAAAGAGCTCAACTCTTTCAAAAATCCTGAAGCAGTAAGCCCACAAAAAAACACCATTAACCTAAAAGGCAAAAAACTGAACATTGCTTTAAAGCCTTATTCTTTTAACGTTATCAAAATCCCATTTAACCAATAGATTTAACGAGATCATGATGAAAAAACTTCTCTTATCTGCGACGCTGTTCTGCAGTTCTATTTTAGCACAAGCCCAAAATGAAATCCAGCTCACCATTAAACCTGCGGGCGATCAAGTGGTGAGCAAGCACATTTACGGTCATTTTTCAGAGCATTTGGGCCGTTGTATTTACGATGGTTTCTGGGTAGATGAAAATTCAACCATTCCCAATAAAGGAAGAATCCGTTTGGATATTGTAGATGCCCTTAAGAAAATAAAAGTTCCGAACCTCCGCTGGCCAGGCGGCTGTTTCGCCGACGAATACCATTGGAGAGATGGTATCGGTCCGAGAAACCAACGCCCGAAAATGGTCAATACCAATTGGGGCGGCGTAACAGAAGACAACAGCTTTGGTACGCATGAGTTTTTGGATCTCTGCCAGATGCTCGATTGCGAACCTTATATCGCAGGCAATGTAGGCAGCGGAACTGTTGAAGAAATGGCCAAATGGGTAGAATACCTGAATTTTGATGGCGTAAGCCCCATGACGGCCATCCGTGCTCAAAACGGAAGAGAAAAACCATGGAAAGTTTCTTTCTGGGGTGTTGGTAACGAAAGCTGGGGCTGTGGTGGCAATATGACACCGGCTTATTATTCTGATTTATACCGCAGGTATGCCACTTACGCGAGAAACTATCCGGGCGCTCCCCTAAAAAAGGTTGCCAGTGGTGCAAACTCGGACGATTATAACTGGACAGAAACCTGTATGAAAAATATCGGTAACCAAATGTGGGGCTTAACCCTGCATTATTATACCATCCCTACCGGAAACTGGGGCAAAAAAGGATCGGCGACCAAATTTGATGAGGCACAATACTTTTCGACCATGAAAAACTGTTTAAAAATGGAAGAACTGGTAACCAAACACTCGGCAATAATGGATAAATATGATCCTAAAAAGAAAGTAGCGCTAGTGGTTGATGAATGGGGAATCTGGACAGATGTAGAACCTGGAACAAACCCTGGTTTCTTATATCAGCAGAACAGTTTACGCGACGCCTTAATTGCAGGTACTACTTTAAATATCTTCAATAACCATTCTGATCGTGTTAAAATGGCCAATCTGGCACAAACAGTTAACGTTTTACAGGCTTTAATTTTAACCGAAAAAGACAAAATGATCCTAACCCCTACCTATCATGTTTTTGATCTGTATAAAGTACATCAGGATGCCAAATATTTGCCAATTACTTTCACCAGTCCAGATTATACCGTAGGCGATCAAAAAATCCCTGCTTTGAATGTCTCTGCTTCGCAGGATGCGACCGGAGCGATCCATATTTCACTGGTGAATTTAGATCCGAACAAGAAAATTGCATTGAGTACGGTTTTAGACGGCTTGAAATGGAGCTCGGTTACAGGACAGGTTTTAACTTCTGCAAAGCTTACCGATGTAAATACTTTCAGCGATTCTAACAAAGTGCACAACGCAAAATTTACAGGAGCAAAAAAATCAGGCAATACACTTAAAGTAGAATTACCAGCACAATCTGTTGTGGTACTCGAACTAAAATAATTGAAGATGAAATATAAAATCGCAAGCCTCGTATTTCTACTGCTTTCGGCTACTCAGATGCTTAAAGGACAAAGCAAATATGAAATTGTAAGTCCCGATAAAGCGATTAGTGCCAAGGCAAAATCTAAAAAAGAAGTTTATCTCTTTGCCTATTTTAAGGGCAATGGAGAAGATGGCTTGCACCTGGCCTATAGTAACGATGCATACAAATGGACCGCGCTTAAAAATGATCAATCGTTCCTACCCCCTACGGTAAGCAAAGATAAACTGATGAGAGACCCTTGCATTATCCGGGGGGCTGATGGCTTGTTTCACATGGTTTGGACCGTGAGCTGGAAAGATAAAGGCATTGGTTATGCCAGCTCGAAAGACCTGATTAACTGGAGCGAACAAAAATTTTTACCTGTTATGGTTAAAGAAGAGGGTGCCAGGAACACCTGGGCTCCCGAAATCACCTATGATAGCCGAACCAAGACCTATATGATTTATTGGGCTACAACTATTACGGGTAAGTTTAATGAATCAGCCTCAACTGAAGAAAGCGGTTACAATCACAGAATGTATTACGTTACCACGAAAGATTTTAAAACCTATTCGGAAACCAAATTGCTTTACGATCCTGGCTTTAATGTAATTGATGCCACTATTGTAAAAGAAGGCAAGCAGTTTATCATGTTTTTAAAAGATGAAACCCGTGAGCCTGCTCAAAAGAACATCAAAATGGCTTATGCCGATCAGTTGACTGGCCCTTACAGCAAGGCCGGAAGTCCAATTACCGGAAATTACTGGGCTGAGGGACCAACAACCTTAAAAATCGGTAATAACTGGATGGTGTATTTCGATAAATACCGTGATCATAAATATGGGGCCATCCGATCTGCAGATTTAAAAAAC
Organism: Pedobacter sp. W3I1; assembly: GCF_030816015.1. NCBI lineage: Bacteria > Pseudomonadati > Bacteroidota > Sphingobacteriia > Sphingobacteriales > Sphingobacteriaceae > Pedobacter > Pedobacter sp. W3I1. The sequence continues at coordinate 2,043,021 of NZ_JAUSXN010000001.1, read as the reverse complement.
TGGGTTGATGTTTCTGATAAAATTTCTTTGCCAAAAGGTTTAAGGCATGGCACCATATTAACTATTAAAGAAAAAGAACTGCAAGCTTTATTAAAGCAATAAACATGCTAAAGAAGTATAAACTTTCTTAAATAAGATCCTGAACCAAGTTCAGGAGGACGATAGATCCTGAAACAAGTTCAGGACGACGATTGTATTAAGTAACTCTAGTGGTCCGTGAGGACACAGACCACGGCAAAAACAAGTTCAGGATGACGATCGATTTGAAAATGCTAGTGGTCTGTGGGGACACAGACCACGGAATAAGGATCCTGAACCAAGTTCAGGAGGACGATCGCCTTTGAGCGATGCCGTATGCTATTGGAGAAACATATCACTTTGATAAATCGTCATTTCGACCGCAGCGGAGAAATCTTTTAACAGGGTTCAGGAAGACGATTGTATTAAATAACTCCAGTGGTCCGTGAGGACACAGACCACGGCAAAAACAAGTTCAGGATGACGATCGATTTGAATAACGATAGTGGTCTGTGGGGACACAGACCACGGAATAAGACGAAATGACGCCAGCTATCTACCTCACCAACCTCACCTCATATATATTCGCTATAGCCGATCCCTGATCCGCAACAAATTTCACTTCTAAATCTGCTTTTAACAGCTCTTTTGGAATTTGGTATTCTTGCGTATAAAAAGCATCACCCCTGCTCCCATCCAGCCTCACCTTTTCAATCTCAACACCATTGATCAGGATAGAGAAGTTTCTATTCTTTTCCTTTCCGAAATAAGTTATACTCAGCTTATTCGCTGATAAATCTTTGTTTTTAAGCACATAACTAAACCATGCCTTTCCATTTCTAAAATGCCTTTCCTGGTAGCTTCCGTTATCCGTTTGTTCACCTTTAAAATTATGATCAGATTCTGGTTGCTGCTCTCCAGTGTTAACCACATCAACAGTTTGCTGCTCCATCTTCATCTGCGCTTCTTCTGCCAACTTAATCGCCTTTGCACGCTCTGGCAATGCCTCAGCACTGCTGTAAGGGAAATAAACCACATATCGCTTTTCGGGCAACGTGTAAAATGGAACCAGTTTTAAAGATTTGTATTTCGGCTGATAAATCGCATTTCGGGCATTAAAAGTTAAACTGTTTTTATCAGTCGAAGTAATTTCGTCTGCTAAGGTATTTTTAGCTCCTGTAACTAGTGGTGCATCGCTAATGGGGAACAATGCTCCTGAAGCAATATGCCCCATCCTGCTACCATCAGCGGTTAAATTTGGCTGACTCAAAGTATCCATAGCCGCAGCAAGCACAATCGGTCCGCGGAGAAAGGCCACCCAGTCAGAACCATCAGGCATAAATTCAGTAGTGGTGTGCATCGGTAATGAAATATTAAGCACATCGCCAGTAGACCAAACACGGTCGATACTGGCATATCCATTTGCATCACTTTTAGCAATCACCTTTTTTCCATTTACCAACACGGTCATTTTTCCCTTTTCTATCCAGGCAGGCTGACGGAAATGTAATGCAAAACGCTGATTGTTTTTTAATTGAAGTTTGAGTGTGGTATTTTCCGCATCTGGAAAAAGCGTTTGCTGGGTAAGCTGAATACCTTTTTCTTTCCAGTTTAAGGTTGAGGGGATAAAAAGATTTACATAAAGGTTATTCTTGTTGTGCGAGTAAATTAGCTCGCCGTACTTACCATGGTTTTCCAGTCCCGAGCCTACACAGCACCAGAAACTTTCCTGCAGACTCGAATAAGTTCGGTAATGCCCTGGCCGCATGGGTGTAAAATATACAAAACCACCTTCCGGCCTTTGCGAAGAGAGGATATGATTATAAAGCGTACGTTCGTAATAATCGAGGTAAGTGTTTGAAGGAGTGGCCAAAAACAACTGTTTAGTAAGCTTCAACATGTTGTAAGAATTGCAGGTTTCGGGCCCTTCGCGCGATTCGGTCATCGACGAAAAATTATTCGCGGGATGAAAATGCTCTCTAACGCTATTTCCACCAATGGCTACTGTTCGATGCTCCACTACCGTTTTCCAAAAGAAAGCAGCAGCATTGGCCCAATCGGCATCTTTATTTAGCAAAGCAATTTCCTCAAAGCCGATCACCTTCGGAATTTGTGTGTTTGCATGCAAGCCATTTAGCGCATCCGTATTTTTTAATAGTGGATTTAGAATGGATTGATCTGAAAACCGCTTCGCCAATTGAAGGTACTTTTGATCGCCAGTTATGGCATAAACATGTGCGAAAGTTTCATTTAATCCGCCATGTTCGCTTTTCAAAAGTTCCTGAACCTGTTGGTCGGATAAACTGGAAACCAGATCTACACACCAATCGGTGAGTTTTAGGAGCATTTGTTTTGCTTTTGCATTACCGGCAACTGCGTAAGCATCGTAAAGCCCGGCGTAAATTTTATGGATATTATAGAGGGGAACCCATTTTCCATTCAGCGAAAAACTGGATGACTTTATATTCCCAGCCTTTATCTCCTTCCAGATTTCTTTACCCCCTGGGATACCTGCTAAATAACCATCACCATTTTTCACCTGACACCTATCCAGTTCAGCAATCATGTATTCCATTCGTTCCTTCACCTTAGTATCGCCGGTTGACGCATACATTAAAGCCAGAGCAGACAAATAATGTCCGCCAATATGCCCATCTAAACCTGTGTTTTCCCAGTTACCATAAGATGCTGCTTTGGGCTGTAGTCCTGCCTCCCTTAAATATGGGGCCAAAAGCCTATCCGCATTTAATGATAGCATGTATTTTTTATCGGTTTCCTGAGCCTGTTTAAACGGCCCATCCAACAAACGGACTTCCGATAAATTAAATGGCTGTAAGCTTGTTTGTCCAAAAGTAGTTCCATACCAGACTGCGAACAAGACGATTGTAATAATTTTTTTCATTAAATTTTAATTACCATCTGGTTTAACCACACTACTTTTCGGACTCTCTGGCCAATGCCAATTTGCAGGATTATCCGGTTTTGCCGGATCGAATCTTGGTAAATCATCTACCAGATATTTAACAATCCCTAATTTCTGTTCTTTAATCCCTAAGATGATACATTGTGCAATTTCATAAGCACCATAAGGATTAAAGTGTGTGTTATCGGCCAATGCCTTATCCTGGCCAGGATAACTGTTGGCCGGATAATGAACAAATGCCTTTTTCGATGGTTCTTCGCCTAAAGCATTAAATAAGGTCGAAGTCATGGCATTTAAATCAATTAAAGCTACTTTTTCATCAGCGGCCACTTTACGTGCTGCAGACGGGAAATCGCCAAGAGAGTTTACAATTTTTCCATCCGGCCCAAAAGATCTTCTGCTGGTTGAGGTAACCACCACAGGTATTCCGCCTTTTTTCTTCACTTCCGAAATGAATGTTTTTAACCTTTCGGTATACGATTTATAAGCACCATTATTTGGCCCTTTATCTTTTTGATCATTATGCCCGAATTCAATGAACAAATAATCGCCGGGTTTCATCACACTTAAAACCTTTGTTAAACGTTTGCTCCCTAAAAACGATCCTAATGTTAAACCAGATTCGGCATGATTGGCAATGGCAACGCCTGGTTTAAAAAAACGGGGAATCATTTGCCCCCACGATGCCCAGGGTTCATCGTCCTGGTTTACTACAGTCGAGTTCCCGGCTAAGAAAACAGTAACCTGGTCTTCAACCTTCGTAATTTCGAGTGCCTGTAGTGCCGTTTGATGGTCAAATTCCAAAGTCAGTTTATCATCCCAATCGAGTTTGGTGAGTTCGCGTGGCTTTAACGAAACCAATTGCCCGCCAGTAATGTGTTTATCTTTAACATTTACGATAAATGTTTTAGTTAGCGATTGTCCTGCGGTGGTTTTTACATCTTCGAGCATCAACCTTCTCGATTCGGCTTTTACTGTAGTTAACGTTGCTCCCTTCGGATCGCCAAGCATCACCGTGATTTTGTAATTACCTTCAGGAACTGCAACCGAAAAATAAAATGGTTGATCACTTTTAACCAGATCTGTAGTTAAAAGGTTCTTTCCGCCATAATTTACCCCCTCAACTTTCGAATCAAAATCAAAACCATAACCTTTTTCTTTACTGTAAGCATCGGCAGGTAAAATTTGTATATAGTCTTTAGCAACCTTTCCAGGCCCGAAATCGAATTTGTAACTGTTTTTTTCTTGTGCCTGTGATAGATTGACTATTAAACCAAGGAAAATAAATGGCTTAATAAACTTTTGAATGCTCATATAGTTTGGATTTGTGCACGGTCGGTTCAATAGTTTTTATCCATTCAGACCGTTTTCTCATAAAATTTGAATTTGGCTATTAAACGTCATACAGACGATTATAATACGAATATAGAAAAACAATCTCCATTTAAAACGATAATGAACAGATGATTTAAAATTTAAGCATTTTTTGTCTTAAAACACCTTGTTGTTAAAAGCAAAAAACAACAAACTCACAATATTTGATACTAATTAAACATACACAATAAGATGATTTAGAGTGTTAGCAAAATTTAAACCGTTTTAAATTAAAAATTCTCAACATAAATAAATGCGATCAAATAGTATCAAAAACTTTATTTCTTAAACCAAACCTTATAAAATCTACTAATTTTTATTAGAAAAAATTAAAAAATAATCAACACAACCCATAACAAACCAAGCAATTACAAAAACAAATCCGTAAATTAACCCATTATTAATATTAACCCAATGTGGGACACCTTCTTTTGTATTTAAAATTGAAATAAATCATATAAAGAAGTAAAATTGAAATTATTAATGAGAATTTTGTTCATAAAATTCATTTCTGAATGGAAAAATCGACTGCTTTTAAGGCGCTTGTTCAGTTCGTTCATTTATAAATTTTTAGAACAATTTGACTTAACCAAGTCGTATCTTAGTCTAATTAATCATACACACTAATAGCAGCGCTAAAAAGCTGTGTTATTGCGTATTACGGCCGGCATAAAGAACCATTATGTTCCGCTTAAATCATCCACCAAACAGAAGAATTAGAATCAAAATCTAAAGCCATGAACAAACACGCCATTATTGGAATAACTCCCTTCGAAATCCCTGATAGCAGATTGGTTTCCAATTTACAAAAAGCAGATTGCTTTCCGGTTCTTAGTCTTGGACATAGTAAAGATGAAGCTGAAAAAGCTCTTCATACACTAATAGATGCAGGCACATCAGATTTCGGCGTTAGCATCAATTCAGCAGAATTAGCCGATATCGATCTTCCCGCACAGGTAAGTTTAATCATAGCGCCTTATGATTTCGCGCTAAAACGTAAAACATCAGCAAAAATTATTCTTCAGGTCTACGACCTTCAATCTGCATTAGCCGCACAAGCAAACGGTGCGGATGGAATCATCGTAAAAGGAAATGAAGGCGCTGGCCGTGTGGCTTACGAATCTTCTTTTGTACTTTTTCAGCGGATTATCAAAGAAATTACTTCCATTCCGGTTTGGGTTCAGGGTGGTGTGGGTATTCATACAGCAGCCTCTTTAATGGCCCAGGGCGCAACGGGAATCATTTTGGATAGTCAACTGGCATTATTCCCAGAAAGTTCTACACCAGAGGATTTGAAAACAGTTTGTAGCAAACTCAGTGGGACCGAAACAAAATTGATTGATAACTGCCGCGTACTGGTTCGGCCAAATTCGCCTGCACTTACTGAAAATACAGACTACACTGGTCTTCAAAAATATTTTAAAGGTTACGATCTGGAAAGCAACTACCTTCCAATGGGTCAGGATATTACCCTATCGATTGATCTGGTAACCAAATATAAAAAGCTCGATAAGTTAGTTTTTGGTATAAAGGAAGCCATTTATGGCCATTTAAAACAAGCAAAAGCCATAAATGTCATCAAAGCAGGCAACTCGCTTGCCAAAGATTTAAATATCACCTACCCTATTGCACAAGGGCCTATGACAAGGGTAAGCGATGTAGCGCCCTTTGCAGATGCCGTTTCGGAAGCTGGAGCCTTATCATTTATTGCGCTATCCTTACTAAAAGGCGCATCGGCAAAAAACCTGATTGAGGAAACCAAAAAACTGGCTGGCGAAAAAACCTGGGGGGTAGGCATTTTAGGCTTTGCACCACAAGAACTGAGAGATGAGCAACAAGAATATATATTAAGTGCCAAACCCCCGGTTTTATTAATTGCAGGGGGAAGACCCTCGCAGGCTAAACCATTTGAAAAAGCGGGGATCAAAACTTTTCTGCATGTACCTTCTGCGTCTCTTTTAGATATGTTTTTGAGAGAAGGTGCTAAACGTTTTGTATTCGAAGGACGTGAATGTGGAGGCCACGTTGGGCCACTATCAAGCATGGTATTGTGGGAAAAACAGATCGAACGTTTGTTAAAAGAAGAAAATCCGGAAAGCATCAGCGTTTTCTTCGCAGGCGGAATCCATGATGCCTTTTCTACTGCATTTATTTCGGTAATGGCTGCTCCATTAGCGGCCAAAGGAATGAAAATCGGTGTACTGATGGGCACTGCATACCTATATACCAAAGAAGCGGTAAGCACAGGTGCCATTTTAGATAAATTCCAGCAGGAAGCCATGCAGGCAAACGAAACTGTTTTGCTTGAAACTGCCCCGGGGCACGAAACCAGATGTTTGAATTCTTCATTTGCTACTTTCTTTAACCAGGAAAAACTGAAGCTACAGGCTGAAGGAATGGATAAAAAAGAAATCTGGGCAAAACTGGAAACACTAAATGTTGGCCGTTTGCGCATTGCTGCAAAAGGAATTGAAAGACGTGGCGATGAGCTCGTAAAAATTGAAGAAGCTGAACAAACAGATTTAGGCATGTACATGATCGGACAGATTGCGCCTATGCATAAAGAAGTAATGTCGTTGCTCGATCTTCATCAGGATGTAGCCGACCATAATTATACATACATTTTAGACGCCACACTTTCATCACCTCCAGAAAATAAAGCCAAAGCATTGGATGTTGCCATTGTAGGCATGGCCTGTATTTTCCCAGGGGCCAAAAACCTTGAGGAATACTGGCGCAACATTATTTTAGGTAAAGATTCGGTAACCGAAGTACCTGATGAGAGATGGAACAAAGAACTGTATTATAACCCTGAATCAACCGCTGGCGATATGTCGCACTCTAAATGGGGCGGTTTTATCCCGAGGATCGATTTTGATCCTTTAGAATTTGGTATTCCACCGCAATCACTTGCCGCCATAGAGCCTACGCAGCTGCTAACCTTAATGGTGGCCAAACAGGCATTGCAACACGCTGGTTATGCGGATGGTGGTGTTGACAATGAAAATGTTTCGGTAATTATCGGCGCTGAAGGAGGAAATGACCTCGCCAACAGCTATAGCTTTAGAGGTTTTTACAAACAGATTTTAGGTGAAATGCCTGCTGAATTAGATGCAGCACTACCAAAACCAACAGAAGATTCGTTCCCAGGTATTTTAGCGAATGTAATTTCCGGAAGGATTACCAACAGGTTAAATCTGGGTGGCAGAAACTTCACGGTAGATGCAGCCTGTGCTTCATCTCTTGCGGCAATCGACCTTGCCTGTCAGGAGTTATTTTTAGAGAAATCGGATATGGTTTTGGCCGGTGGAGCTGATCTGCACAACGGCATTAACGATTACCTGATGTTTTCGAGCACGCACGCGCTCTCTAAAAAAGGAAGATGCGCCACCTTTGATGCTGAAGCTGATGGAATTGCCCTTGGTGAAGGTATTGCCATGATCGTCCTAAAAAGATACGACGATGCTTTAAGAGACGGCGATACGATTTACTCCATTATTAAAGGTGTTGGTGGATCGAGTGATGGCAAAAGTCTTGGTTTAACCGCGCCACGTAAAAACGGACAGGTAAATGCATTAGAAAGAGCTTATAGTCAGGCAGGAATTACACCTTCGTTGGTTGGCTTGGTAGAAGCGCATGGCACAGGTACCGTAGTTGGCGATAAAACAGAGATCAGTGCGTTAACCGATATGCTTAACCAATCAGGCGCAACCGCCGGACAAACACACCTGGGCTCTGTAAAAACACAGATTGGCCATACTAAATGTGCCGCTGGAATTGCAGGATTAATCAAAGCATCGCTATCGGTTTACCATGGTATTAAACCACCAACCATTAACTTAAAAACACCAAATAGCTTCTATAACGCAAAAACCAGTCCGTTCGCTTTCCATACAGAAGCGGGTTTATGGATGGAAGAAAAACGGTACGCTGGTGTAAGTGCCTTTGGTTTTGGCGGAACAAACTTCCACGCCGTATTAGAAAGTGCGCAAAACATAGAAAATAAAAATTCGATATTAAAATCCTGGCCTTCTGAACTTTTTGTTTTCAGAGGCAATACTTATGAGGAAGCTAAAAACCGCGTTCTTTCAGTAAAAAACCTCTTAGAGCTGAATGATCAGATCGAACTGAAAGATATTGCCTATAGTTTAGCAACTGCTGATACAAAACCTGTTCAATTGAGCATCGTTGCCAATCATGCAGAAGACCTGGTTATGAAAATCGACCTTGTTTTATCTGGCGTTGAAAGTAAAGACACTTACCTTACCCAAAAACAGGAGGGTAAAGTTGCTTTTATGTTCCCGGGGCAAGGGAGCCAACGCGTAAACATGGCCAGAGATCTTTTCGTGGTTTTCCCAGAAATGAGAAAACTATTGAAAGCTTATCCTGAATACGAAAAAATCCTTTTCCCAAATACAGTATTTAATGATGCTGATGCAAAAGCACAAAAAGAACGTATTAAAGATACGCGCATGGCACAACCGCTATTGGGTATTGTTGATCTGGCCATTGCCAACTTCTTAAAATCATTGGGTATTGTACCTGATATGGTTGCTGGTCATAGCTACGGCGAATTACCTGCACTTTGTTTTGCAGGTGCTTTTGAGGAAGAAGCTTTAGTTTACCTGAGTGCCGAAAGAGCAAAATCTATTTTAAATGCCGTAGAAAACGGCGATCCGGGCACCATGCTTGCCGTGAGTGCAAAACAGGAAGATCTAGCACAATACCTGGGTGATATCGCAGCTGTTTATCCGGTAAACTTTAATGCACCAACCCAATGTGTAATTGCAGGCAGTACTGCAGCCATTGGCCAATTGGCAGCAGTTTTAAAGGAAGCTAAAATATCTTTCCGTCCACTTGAAGTGGCTTGTGCTTTCCACAGTCCTTTGGTGGCTAAATCGAAACAACTTTACCAAACAGTATTATCTGGGGTAAAATTCAGTGATCTAAAAATCCCGGTATGGTCTAACACTACTGCAAAAGAGTACCCTGTTGAAGCGGCTGCAGTTAAAGAACGTTTAACCGATCATTTGGTAAAACCCGTGCTTTTTGTTGATGAACTAAGGGATATGTATGCTGCCGGAGCCAGGGTTTTCGTAGAAGTTGGCCCTGGTAAGGTGTTAAGTGGTTTAACCAAATCATGTATCGGTAAAGACGAAGTGATTTTGCACACCGAAGATCAGGGTCAGAACAAACTCAGCAATTTGTTGGGCACACTTGCTGGTTATATGGCTACAGGCCGCGAAATCAAGCTTGAAAAATTATTCGAAGGCCGTTCAGTAAAAACCATCAAACTGGATGAACCTTCTATCTATAAAAAAAGCCCGGCAATCTGGTATGTGAACGGTCAACACGCCATTCCATCAACAGGTAAACTTCCGGCAAATGGTGCATCCCCTATTATTAAACCGATTATCCTTATGAACAATACCTCTACACCAACTGAAAATCACCAGGTTAATGGCTCAGCCAAAGACTTGATGATGCAGGAGTACTTGCACAGCATGAAAATGCTGATTCAGGCACAACGCGATGTGATGCTTTCCTTTTTAGGGCAAGCTCCCGCAATGCCTTCGCAAATCATTAACCAACCTTTAACATCATATCAAGCCCCTCAGCCGGTTCGCATCGAAAACCAGATCACGGTAAAACAGGAAGTACCTCAGGCACAAACCATAGAGGTAATTGCACCTGCAATTGCACAAAAAGACCTAAAACTGGTGCTTTTACAAATCGTGAGCGACAAAACAGGTTATCCACAGGAAATGTTAGGCATGGAAATGGACCTTGAAGCCGATTTAAGTATCGATTCGATCAAACGTGTAGAAATTATCGGTGCTTTACGTACAGAACTGGGTGGTTTCTCTCAATTAAACCTTCCGGAAGATAAAATTATGGAACAGCTTGCAGGACTTAAAACCCTGAGCAGCCTGATCAACTGGATTACCGAAAATACGGCACAACCAGCTGCTGTTAGTGTGCCTGCTCCTCTAGCAACGCCAGCAAGTCAGCCTGAACAGGCAAAATTTTCAATTGATCAGTTAAAATCGGCCATTCTTGATGTGGTAAGTGAAAAAACAGGTTATCCAAAAGAAATGTTGGGCATGGATTTAGATCTTGAAGCTGATTTAAGTATCGATTCGATCAAAAGGATGGAAATTATCGCTTCGCTTAAAGAAAAAATCGGATTTGGTTCACAAGGCGACCAGGCTGATGATTTAATGGAAAAATTGGCTGCGATCAAAACTTTAAATGCACTGGTTAACTGGATTGCAGATGTTGAAGCAGAAAGCTCGGAGGTGCTTACAGAAGCAAAAAAGCTTATTGAGGAGAGCATCGATGATCAAACGGTTAAAGAAAAATTATCCCGTTTAAGATTTGAGCTAACTCCTGCTGCATTGACCATTACCGAAGCAGCCATTTTAAAAGGACAACGTTTTGCCTTAACCGATGATGGTGGCGGGCAAGCGATTAAAATCAAAAAAGTGTTGGAGAAACATGGTGCCATTGCCAATTTGGTGAGTTTTGATGACTCATTGGATGGTTATCAAGGTCTTATTATTTTGAATATGTTCGAAGCACAGCAAAAAGTAGGCATTCTCGATCATTTCGCCACTATTAAAAAGCTAAACTTCGATACGGTGAAATGGGTATATCTGATTGCGGATACCAAACAATATTTTAACGACCAGTCGGATATTTCTTTCTTAAGAAATTATCAGGGTTATTCGGGTTTCTTTAAAAGTTTAGACCGCGAATACGAAAATACTAAATGCCGTTTCATTAGTTTGGAAACCAAAATGTCGCCTGATGAAATCACCAACATTACCTTAAACGAAATCCTGAATCCGGATAAACCTTCGGAGATTATTTACAACGACCATAAAAGACATATCATGGAACTTGTGCCACATCAATTGAGTATCGAAACGGATGCACACATCCATTTGGATAAAGATGCGGTGGTAATGGTTTTAGGTGGCGCACAAGGTATTACAGCCGAACTGATGATCCATTTCGCCAAAGATTACCCTTGCAGGTACATTTTGGTGGGCCGTTCGGCAAATCCAATAGCTTCGGCAAATGAAGCCAGTTCTTCATTAAAAACCAAAGATGAGATCAGGCAGTACGTAATTAAACAAGGCGAGATTAAAAAACCTGCCGAGATAGAACAGGAAACGAATCGGATTTACAAAAACAACCAGATTTTACGCTGCATTGCAACTTTAGAGGAAGGTGGTTCTACAGTGGTTTACGAATCGTTAGACCTTAAAGATGAAGAAGCACTAACCCGTTTGATCAATCAGGTTTACGAAGATTTTGGCCGCATAGATGGCGTGGTACATGGTGCAGGTTTATTGGAAGACAAACTGTTCCATAGCAAAACTTCTGAATCTTTCGGGCGTGTTTTCGACACTAAAGTAACACCATTAAGGGTATTGGCCGAACAGTTAAGACCTGAAACACAATTTGTAATCCTTTTCTCGAGCATTGCTTCTGTTTACGGAAACCGCGGGCAAACCGATTATGCCGCAGCAAACAGCGTAATGGATAAATATGCCTGGGCCTTAAAACAGAAGATTCAAGGCAAGGTAATGGCCATTAACTGGGGACCGTGGAAAGGTGCAGGTATGGTTTCGCCAACCTTAGAAAAAGAGTACCAACGAAGAGGAATTGCATTGATCCCGCTACAGGATGGAATGGAAACTTTCCTGAATGAACTTAAATATGGTAAAGAAAGCCAGGTATTGATCATGGCTGGAAACACCTGGACATAGAATCCCGTAACCAAACAGCAGATGAAGAAAAGCGACGTAGCAATTATTGGAATGTCATGCATTTTTCCGGGTGCGAAAGATATGCAGACCTTTTGGGAAAATATTATCAACCGGGTAGATTCTACACAAGAGGTTCCCGCTGATCGTATAGATCCTGTACATTTCGATAAAAATTTGACTGGAGTAGATCGTTTTTACTGCAACCGCGGGGGCTTTATCCCCGACCATCATTTTGATCCGCAGCGCTTTGGCATTTTACCCTTAGCTGTTGAAGGTACAGAACCCGATCATCTGTTAACCTTAGATCTGGTTCATCAGGCACTGGAAGATGCTTCCGTATTTGAAAAAAAATATCCCCTCGATAAAACAGGAATTATTATCGGTAAAGGTAATTATGTAGGTCCGGGGGCGACCCGTGCCATCGAAATTGTAAGAACTGGAGAACAGATTTCGAGTGTATTGAAAGATTTGATGCCACAACTTACTGAAGCGGAAATAGATAAGGTTAAGCACGAATTTCAATTGCGAAAAGGCCGCTTCAGTGCCGATACCGCAATGGGTTTAATCCCCAATTTAGTGGCCTCGTTAGTGGCGAATCGCCTTAATTTAGGTGGTTTGGCTTTTACTTTAGATGCTGCATGTGCCAGTTCACTCATCGCAGTAGATCATGGTGTGCAGGAATTAAATAGTGGCCGTTGTGATATGATTATTGCAGGAGGTGTACATTTAGGTCAGAATGCTGCTTTTTGGAGCATTTTTTCTCAGCTGGGCGCTTTATCCAAACAAGAAAAAATAAAACCTTTCGATCAAAATGCCGATGGATTGATTATTGGCGAAGGTTGTGGTTTTGTGGTGCTTAAACGCCTCGAAGATGCCATAAGGGATCAGGATAAAATTTATTCAGTAATTAAGGGTGTAGGCATCAGCAGCGATGGCAGCGGAACAAGCGTAATGAGTCCATCGGTTAAGGGCCAGCTTAAAGCCATTACCGAAGCCTGGAAAAACGCAGAATTAGAAAGTAAAAATATTGGCTATTTAGAAGCCCACGGAACAGGTACCCCACTTGGTGATAAAACCGAAGTGGAAACGTTAAAACAGTTTTTTGGTCAGGATGCAGATCTGCCAAAAGCTGGTATTGGCTCTGTTAAATCAAATATCGGCCATGCCATGCCTGCAGCAGGTATTGCTGGCTTGATCAAATCGAGCCTGGCTTTATACCATGGCATCATCCCTCCTACTTTACATTGCGATGAACCTGTAACCCAATTGGCCGAAACCCGTTTTTCTGCGGTGCAAAAAGCGATAGACTGGAACCAATCGGGTTTACCGAAACTGGCTGCCGTAAATGCATTTGGTTTTGGTGGCATTAACGCCCATGTGGTGTTAGCTGCTTACGATACCCCTAAAAAAGATGAGGTTTTGGTTATCGCAAGACCAAAGCATGAGGCTTTAATCGAATCGCTCGAAAACGGCGATTATAACATCGGGAATGGTAATTTCCGTTTGGTGTTATTTAACCCTAGCACTGAGCGGATCAAAAAAGCCTTAAAAATTGTAGCTAAAAATTCTCCCTGGAGAAATAAACAGGACATCTGGTACACCAATGCACCACTATTGGCGAACGATGGTAAAATTGCCTTTGTGTTCCCTGGTTTAGATGGGCTTGCAGGTGGAGAATTTAAAACCGTAGCCGATTATTTCAACATTAATATTGACGAAAACGAAAAAGAGGATGGCCTTTTAAGTGAGGCACTCAACATATTGAACAAAAGCAGTGTTTTAGGTCAGGCTTTAAAGCAATTGGGCATTAAATCTGATATGAACGCAGGGCACAGCCTTGGCGAATGGCTGGCCGCAAGATCTTCAGAACTGGCAGAAGAAAGTTCGGTAATAAACTTACTCAATGTACTTAACCCCGAAACCTTTGAACTCAAAGATTCGAGGTTTATCGCCGTGGGTTGTGGTTTAGAGATCCTTCAACCAATTTTGGAAAACATTCCCGATTTATACCTTTCGAATGATAACTGCCCTCAACAAGTCATTCTTTGTGGCAGCAAAGTTGCCTTGGATGAACTGGTTCCGATATTAAAGGTTAAACAGATTTTTCATCAGATTTTACCTTTCCAATCTGGTTTTCACTCGCCATTTGTGGCCGATAAACTGGGTTTGATCCTCGAAGGGATGCAGGATATGCAGTTCCGGAAAACCACTACACCGCTTTGGTCGGCTACCACATTGGATCTTTATCCTGAAGGTTTTGAAGCCATCCGCCAGCTAAGTGCCGAACACTTAATTAAACCGGTACGTTTCCGCGAACTTACTGAAAAGTTATATGCAGAAGGTGCACGTGTTTTTATACAGGTGGGTTCAGGTGGTTTGGTCGGTTTTATTGATGATACCCTAAAAGGAAAAGAAATCAGCACCATTAGCGCCAATGTGCCGATCCGTTCGGGTATTACGCAATTACAAAGGGTACTGGCGGCACTTTTTATTGAAGGAAAAGAAATTGGTTTGTCTTATTTAGGCAATATCAAATCTACTCCTCCACAAAAAAACAAAGGTATTAAACTCGAACTGGGTTCTCCTATTATCCATAACCTGCAAACGCTTAAAGGTTTAACCATTAAGCAGCCGCAGCCATCACAATCAAAAACATTTGTTGAGGCCAAACATCCGGTTTTACAGGCTTTCAACGAGAATGTAATGGAAATGATCAATATGCAGAGTGAAATGATCGAACTATTCGAAAATGCTGCATTACAGGTTGATCAGCCAAGCAATTGGGCACCAGCTAAACCACAAAAACCAGTTAGGCAATCCTTTAGCAAAACACTGGATGTAAGTTTGGATAACTGTCCTTACCTCATCGACCATTCGCTATTGAGGCAACCGAAAGGCTGGCCAACGGTTGAAGATATGGATCCTGTGATCCCAATGACCATGATTTTTGAAGTCTTTGCTGAAATAGCCAATGCGCAATCGCCTGAAGAAAAGGTGCACAAAATCATGAATATGCGGGTTTTCCAATGGATGAACGTGGTTAAACCTTTCCAGGAAACGGTAACCGGCGAATGGAAAGATGAGCAAAGGGTTTATCTGAATCTTGAACGTTTTGCCAATGCAGAAGTGCAGTTGACCACACAGTTAAACCCTGCTCCAGCCAGACGTTTCGACATTGGGAAATTATTGGATATCAATCGTACAGCTGCACAGATTTACGATGCCCACATGTTCCACGGACCAGATTATCAGGGCATCAAAAAACTCGTCGCGGTTGGCGAAAAAGGAATTACAGGTATCATTGAAGCCTCAGGAGGAAAAGGTTCATTGCTTGATAATGCCGGTCAACTGTTTGGTTTATGGCTTCAGCTCACTTTAGAAAAAGATCGGATTGCTTTCCCGGTTAAAATTCAGGAAATAGAATTTTTCGGTGATATGGCCGATCAGAAAGGACAATTCGAATGTACCTGCGTACTTACAGAAATAAACGATGAGTTTGCTACTGCTGATATCGTCATGAAAAGAGATGGCATCACCTGGCTCATTATTACAGGCTGGCAAAACCGCAGATTAGAAATAGACGAGCCACTTTGGAACGTGTCGATGTCGCCCCTCCACAACCGTTTATCAGAAGAGGTGGCACCTGGTGTTTTTCTTTTTGGCAATGCTTATTCGCGTGTAGTATCCTGGGATTTTATCCTGAAAAGATATTTCAACCAGACCGAGAAAAAACACCACCAGAATCTCTTACCCAACAAAAGAAGAACCTGGATGATCAGCCGCGTGGCAGCGAAAGATGCTGTCCGGAATTTATTGAATACACAGAAAAACCAGGCCTGTTACCCCATCACCTTCGAAATTTATTCGGACGAATTCCGCAAACCTTATGTTAAAGGTGGTTTAACAGATAATATCAATATCTCCATTGCCCATAAGGGAACTGATGCCGTTGGTATAGCACGTTTTAACGAAGCAGTTGGTATCGATATCGAACATATCGAAGAACGGAGCGCCGGTTTCTTCGATCTTGTGTTTAACGATCACGAAATGGCCTTGCTCGAAAGCCGCGACAAAATAGAATGGGCAACCAGGTTCTGGGTAGCCAAAGAAGCTTATGGGAAATACCTTGGCAAAGGTTTACAGGGCAATCCAAAAGCTTATACCGTTGAAGAAATTAACGGCGAAGAATTACGGATCAACAACATCACAATCAAAACAATCAAACATAAAAACTATATCATCGGATGGACACTATAACTACAAAATTAAGCAGCGAAGAAATCTTCAACCTCATGAAACAATTCATCACCGAAGTAATAGGTGAAGAATTTGTTGAAGAAATGGATATCACTCCTGAAAGCTCTTTCACCAAGGATCTTGAAATGGATAGCATCGAAATTGTATCATTCTCCGAAAAAATCAAAGCACACTTCGGCGAACAGATTGATTTTACCGGCTGGTTATCTTCAATGGATTTAGATCAGCTGATCAACTTAAACCTGGGTATGATCATCTCTTATATCGAAGAATGCCAATCATAACGGTAAACGGCAAATCGGTTCATATTCAGGAGCTCAACAAAGAGGCTGCTGAAACCATCATTCTTGTTCATGGGATGTTTAGCAACCTGTCTGTCTATTATTTTAATATTGCACCGCTATTGGCCACAAAGTATCATGTGGTACTGTACGACTTAAAAAGTCATGGCATGAGCGAAAAGGCTATGGAGGGATATGATTTGGAGAGCATGACCAATGATCTTTTTGCATTAATGGAAGTTTTAAACCTTCAGAAAGTGCATTTGGGCGGTTATAGTTTCGGCGGATTGATCGCTTTAAAAATGGCCATCCGCTTTCCAGAACGCATTAACAAACTGGCCATTATTGAAGCACCAGATCCGAATGATGATAAAACAAGGGGTATTATTGATGAGTACAGCCGTGAATTTTTAGAGCATTATGTCGAAAACTTTACCGATACTACAAAAGTTAAAATGGGTAAACGGCAAATGGAGCGAAACCACCGCATGTATGAGTACCTTTTTTATCAAACTTCGATTAAAACCGATATGGAACTGGAAAAAGACTTTTTTGGCAGTCCGGCAATCGAAACCATCGAAAAGGCTACCCTATTGCTGTATGGCACCGATTCCAATTGCCTTGACGCGGGTAAACAGTTAGATGAGCTGATTGAAAATGCATCGTTAATTGCTGTGCCAGGAGATCATAATATCCCGATCCAACAACCATTGGTAATTGCCGAAGCATTGTTAAACTTCTTCCAGGAAATATAAAATTAAAAACACATGGCAAAATTTGTATTTGTTGTTCCTCCCCTAACTGGCCATATTAACCCTACGCTGAGTATGGGTACTGCCTTGCTGGAAAGAGGTCACCGCGTAGGATGGATTACTCTAGATGAATCATTAGGCGATAAACTTCCTGCCGGAGGCGAGTTGCTGTTGATCAGTTACGACCAAAACGACCAGCAGAAAAAAGATTCCGAAAAATACCTCGATATCATCACCAAAAAGATCGTTTACGGCATCGATAGCATTAAATTTTTATACGAAGAAGTATTAATTCCGCTAAACAGACACAGTTATGAAGGCATTGCCGATTTACTCGATCAGTTTAAGCCCGATATAGTGATTACCGATCATCAGATGTTTGCCGGAGCCATTGCTGCCACCAATAAAAACTATCCTTATGTAACCTCGGTTACCGCTCCAGCAGCCATAAAGGTAATGGATGAGTTGCCAAAAGTGCACGAATGGGAAGTAAATCAGATTGTAGCCCTTCAAAAAGAATTCGGCGTCGATACAACAGATTCTATTGCCTGTTCTGATCTTGCCACTTTGGTGTTTACTTCGAGAGATTTTTTTGGCGAAATGGATTTACCAGAACATTTTAAGTTTGTAGGTCCAGTTTTTAAACCGCCGCAAAACTGCAATTCCTTTTCCTTGGGAAGCATTTCATACCAGCAAACCAAAAATATTGGTCAGCATTGGTACCACCTTCGATCATGAGCATAAAAAAGCCTTTTTTGCCAAGGTAATCGAGGCTTTCGCTAATGAAGACTTACATGTAGTGGTGGTTTCAGACCCTGCTTTATTTGAGCAATGGCCGGCTAATTTTACGGTGCGGCGCCAGGTCCCACAATTGGAACTTTTACCTCACCTTGATGCTGTGGTTTGCCATGGCGGACACAATACCGTTTGCGAAACCTTAATGAATGGTCTGCCTATGGTGGTTATTCCAATTGCTTACGATCAAAGTCATGTTGCCGGACGTGTTTTTAGGGTAGGTGCCGGAGAACGTTTAAATTTTAACCGTTTTAAAGCCAATCATCTTAAAGAAGCTGTAAACAAAGTGCTGCAAAACGACAGTTATAAAATAGCTGCAGAACAAATTAAACAATCTTTTATTGAGGCTGGCGGAACAGAAAGCGCTGCCGATTTATTGGAAGCATTAAGCAACAAAACCTCAAACGTATTCATCAGTTAAATTATACATTATGTCAAAATTCCTTTTCGTTGTCCCGCCTTTTTTCGGTCATATTAGTCCAACATTAAGTATTGGCGCAAGTTTATTGGCCCGTGGCCATGAAGTAAAGTGGCTGGGTATCACTCCCCTTGCACAGGTACACCTACCAGAAGGTGGCGAATTTATTTATCCAGAAGAAGATTTGGCTGAGTATACAGATGAAATACAACGCATTTTAAAACGTCAGGATGATGGCCCTGCCTGCTCTGGTCCTGAAGTGATGAAACTGGCACTCGAAGAAACCTATGTGCCTTTTGCCAAAATGATGATGAAAGGGCTGAACAATTTTGTTGATGTCTGGAAACCTGATGTCATCATTAACGACTGTATTACCTTTGCTGGTGCATTAAGTGCTCACCTTAAAGGCATTCCATCGGTTACCACCACTCCTGTACCGCCTGATGTGATGGGTGATACGGCGAACAGTGCCCCTAAAATATTCGAATGGCAACAAAACCTGATTAAAGGTTTACAAAGAGAAGTGGGTATTTATAGTGATGATATCCATATCCATTCGCACCAACTAAACATGGTTTTTACCTCACAGGCTTTTGCTGGCTTTGAGGAAAAACCACCGCACATGCATTTTGTTGGTCCGGTAAAAGGCAGACCAAATTTGGCCCCTTTTGATTGGGAACGCTTAAGCCAGGCCACTACGCCAAAAATATTTGTTTCGCTGGGTACTTTACTGGTTGATATTCGTAAAGAATTTTTCCAAAAACTGATTACTGCTTTCGAAAACCAGCCTGTAACCATTGTTGCAGCCACTAATCCTGATATTTTTGAACAATGGCCTGATAACTTTATTGTGAACGGTTTTGTTCCACAATCAGAACTGATGCCACACATGGATGCGGTAATTTGCCACGGTGGTTTCAATACGGTTAACGATACTTTCACCAATGGTTTACCGATGTTAATCACGCCAATCGCCTACGATCATTTTCACACCGCAAAATTAATTGAGCAGGCAGGTTGCGGGGTAAGCATCCGTTACAAACGATTACGCATCAGCGATTTAAGAGATACCGTTTTCGAGCTTCTAGAAAACCCGAAATACCGCCAGGCGGCACAAAAAATAAAAGAAACATTTATCGAAGCTGGTGGGAATGACAAAGCTGTGCAATTACTGGAAGATTTTGCAAAAACAGCACAAACTGTGGAAACGGCTTAATGGTGAGTTGCCCTCACGCGATCGTCATTTCGAGCGGAGCGCAGCGCAGTCGAGAAATCTAACATGATAGATCTCTCCATTCCGCTGCGCTTCAGTCGAGATGACCAAGTTGGGAGTGACGATCCATCGAGAATCGAGTTGTCAACTTTGATAGCCCGCTTGCCTAAAAGTTGACAACTCTAGACACAATTACAAAAATCGGTCGTCATTTCGAGCGGAGTGCAACGCAGTCGAGAAATCTAACATGATAGATCTCTCTCCCGAACGTTCGGGACTACGCTTCAGTCGAGATGACACCTCCCGTGCGATCGTCACCCTGAATTTATTTCAGGGTCTTAATAGCAGGAGAGATCCTGAAATAAATTCAGGATGACGAATCTTATAAAATATAATAACTAAATGAAAAGAAAACTGCTATTCGGCGAAAGAATGTTATACGGAGATGGGAAAAGCCCCTTTAACATTGTAATACCATTCAAAATCAGGGGAGAAATTAAGGAAGATGCTTTAAGGGTTGCCTTATTTAAAATCCAAAAAAAACACCCCTGGTTAACCGCCGCAATACGTTTTGATGAAGATAAAAGGCCCTGGTTTGTTACCAATCTTACCGAAAATTTTAGAATTCCCGTTCGCATTGTAGATAGGTTAAACGATGAGCATTGGGAAGAGGAATCTACCTATGAATGGAAAACTCTTTTTGATGCTTCAATTGCACCACTTTGCCGCATTACATGGGTTAGAGGTAAAGCGGTATCCGAATTTTTGATGGTATATCACCATTGCCTTTGCGATGGCACTTCAGCACTTTCTATTTTAACAGAATTGCTTCAGCTTTTGGATGACCCGGATACCAATATTGGGAAAGAAATCCCAATTATGGGGGTAGAGGATGTAATCCCTAAAAAGGTATTAAAAAGTTATCGCAATAGAACTAAAAACGGACTGATCGGCAAAATTGCCACTTTAGCACTTTGGATTATCCCAATCAAAAAAGTAGCTGTAGAGCGAAAAAAAGATTTTATGCTCAGATGGAAATTCGATCAGGATTTCACTAAACAGATCATCCATTTTTGCAAAACCAATCAGTTTACGGTAAATACGCTCCTAAGTGCTGCAGTTTTAACCGCATTTAAAGCAGTAAGAAAAGAAAAAGCATTTAACAAAATATCACTCCCAGTCGATATCCGGAACTTTAACCCGATTATTAAAAAGGATCATATTTTCGCCTTTGGATTAATGATTGTACTCTCCCTATTGCCAGAAAAAGACTTTCTTGATAATGTAAAGGCCTTACAAAAAGATGTAAATGATAAATCTGCCAAACTAAATCCTTACAGCTTAATGATGATGATGGAAGCTTGTCACCCGGCATTAAAAAACTTCACTAACTTCTTAAAATATGGAAAATCGAGCAACGATTGTATGTTTTCCAACCTGGGTAAAATTGACATTGCACACCAGTACCAAAACTTTGAAGTAGAAAGCATCTTCAGCCCTTCAGTAATGGGGCCATTGGGCAATACCACCACCATGATTGCCTCCACCTACCGCAACCAAATGGATTTCACTTTTGTAGCCAGCGAAGGTTATATTCCATTTGTAGAAGCAGAGGCCATCAAAGAAAGTGTAATAGCCATCCTCAAAGAACAAATGGAAAAACCAATTGAGATTTTAACTGCTACCGCATGAAAAGAAGATTAATTTTAGGAGAAAGAATAATGCATGTAGATACCAAAACACCATTAAATTGTGTTTTCGGCGCTAAAATTTCAGGTAAAATCAGTGAAGAAAATTTGCACAAGGCACTGTTTAAAATCCAGCAGAAACACCCACTGCTGCAAATGAATATCGATGCTACAGGCAAAACACCATATTTCGTACTGAACGAAAACATCAGAAAAATACCCGTTAGAACTGCTGATCGTTTAACAGATGAGGACTGGTTAAAACAATCAA
Source organism: Pedobacter sp. W3I1 (assembly GCF_030816015.1). NCBI lineage: Bacteria > Pseudomonadati > Bacteroidota > Sphingobacteriia > Sphingobacteriales > Sphingobacteriaceae > Pedobacter > Pedobacter sp. W3I1. Next base: position 2,021,253 of record NZ_JAUSXN010000001.1, on the reverse strand, counting down.
AAATAGAGTGGTATAAACTTTTTGATGCACCTAACGAACCCTTAGCCAGGTTAGTCTGGTTAAAAGGCGAAACAGAATCCGAGCTTTTACTTGTTCTTCCACACTGTATTTGTGATGGAACTACCATATTAAATTTAATGCGGGAGCTGATGACTTTGATTGATGATCCTGAACAAGATCTGGCTCCATATCCTTCATTTCTTTCCGTTCATGATCTCTTACCAGAAAATTTTAAGATCACCAAGGCAGCCCATTTTAAAGGGAAAGTTTTTGCAGCGCTTGGTCGTTTATTTTTCTTTTTTAAAGCTACTTCCAACAATAATGTAGACCAGAGCAATTATGCTGTTCATTGGAAAATCAGCGCCGATGATACCAAAAACCTATTGGTCAAGTGTAAAGAAGAAAATACTACTGTTCATGCTGCAATCTGCGTAGCCTTTATGGAAGCTTTTAAACAGGTACAAGGCACCAAAGCTCATGGTAAAGTGATCTGTCCGGTTGATATCAGGCGTTTTGTTGAAGCCATAAAACAAGATACCATGTTTGCCTTCGCGCCCATTGCAGAGTTAAAACTAACACAAGGTGAAAATGATTTCTGGACAAAAACGAGGATACTAAAAACCGATCTGGAAGCAAAAGTAGCAGAAATGAAAGTCTACGATCTGTTAAACATAAGCGAGTATTTCCATTCATCCGTAAATAAAATGATTGGTTTTTTAAAAACAACAAAGGGCACGCACGATGTGACGCTCAGCAATATGGGGCTTTTGAACATCCCGAAGGATTATCAGAATTTTTCTATTGAAACCATTTATAGCCCCACGGTTGCTTTCCCATGGAAAAATGCTAACACTTTAGTATGCAGCACTTTTAACGGACAGCTGGATTTCTCTTTTATGTCGAACGAATCATTCCTTCGTGAATTTGAAGCCTGGCAGATCAAAGACAGGGTAATGGAACTGATTAAGGAAAATTTAAACGAATTGGTCAATGTCTGATGAAGTGATATATGATGAGCAGACAAAAGTGTCGAACTGGCGAAAGTTTGTGCGCAAAAACCTGCTGATACACCTTATCCCAAACATGGTATTGAATACTGTAGTGCCATATTTTGCTTTTAAAGCGCAAAATTCGGTGCACTTATTTAGTGGCGAGCAAAATCTGGCCAGGTTTTTATTGCCGATGTCGTTGCTCCTGCCCTTTATGATTACCCTTGATATTTTAAAAAAAATAAAGCTAATGCAACACGCTGGTGCCATTAACTATAAGGTAGACGAAAAAATTTCAGGTTATCCTTTTATATTAAAAAAAGCAGGTTTAAATGGCTTATACAGCATTGTAGTGGTATTTGCATTGATGCTCGCACTGCACTTCTCTTTTCCTAAAAATCACGATTTCGGAATTACTCCATCTGCTGTATGTGCAGGATTGTTGGCTGGTTTATATTCAATTACCTTTTTTTATCTCGCCATTAGAAGGTTTAAGATTGATGCGACGTAACGTGTATAGTCCTCGTTTGTAACGAAGATTAGCGAGATCCGCATTTACAATGCGAGCAAAACTCCATGGCGATGCAATCGCCTTTCTCATTCATCCTCGTTAAAAACGAGGACGATGTAGGTTGTCATTCTGAATGCAGTAAAGAATCTGATCATATCTTCATCTCGACCGAAACGCAGTCCCGAATTTTTGGGAGAGAGATCTACAAAGACAGATTTCTCGACTGCGTTGCACTCCGCTCGAAATGACGATTTCCAGTATAATCATTATTCTAACCAAACCATTTGAGTAAAAGCACCATTGGTGGCAATATCCCAGGCCTCTACCCTTACCCACTTACGCCCTTTTAAATTTACCGGCCAGCTAAAATCCCTTTTTCCAAAAGCCTGAGTAGCATTTAAATTAATGTGGTTGCGGTAAACCTTTTCCCCATCTCCCGATACAATTTCGACAAAGCTTAAAGGGAAGGTCCAGTTGAGCTGCATATTTACCTTTACTTTTCCACTATTATCAATCTTTAATGTTTCCCCTGCACCTTTTCCATTAATATTAAAGCTAGGGATCAGTACTTCACCAGTAGAGACAAAAAACTTTCCTTTGCGCATTACATCTAAAACAGGTTGCCAGCCATCGGCATAATTTGGCACCTTATCCAATTGTAAATAATTCACGTTTAAGTGTGCATACATTTCATTTTGCTTAGTAATGGTAAAGATATCAGCCTCTGAAATAATATGTTTTTTCAGCCCCCAATTGGCCATATCGTCCATCAGGTTCAATACTCTTTTACTTAAGGTTGGTAAAGAAAGATCTCCGGGAATAGCCTTCCATGCGGCGCCCATAAAGGTTTCTGATTTAAAAAAGTCTTCTTCTTTATATTTATCCGGATAACCTGTTGAGGCTTTTGTTCGGGCATGTGCAGTCCAGGCTAAGCCATGCTCTTGTTTCAGTAATTTTAGCATTTCAGCTTTATCATTAACGCGGTAAACTTTCCCATACTTTGGATCGGTAGTTTCGAAAGGGAGATCACTTTTTCTCGACATAATCCAATAAATGGGTTTCGGAAAAAATGCCAGCCAGTGTCCACCATAAAAATTATTGGCTTCTTCTCCTGGTAACAATAAAAAATTAGGGTCAGACAGCCTTTTGGTTTGTTTAAACAAAGCATCTAATTCTTTTAAACGAATCGAATCTGGTCCTTTTGGATGACCGGGCCCATGAAATTCGGCAAGTTTAACAATATTCAAACCTGCCTTTTTCAATACCTCAACAAATTCGGGTTTTTCCGGAACGGCTTTTCCGCTCAGCACTACGTCCGAAATAAACTCATTGTGGAAATGACTAGCCATTGTTTTATAACCCGCCAACGGCACATAACTATCATTATGCGTAAACTTTTTAACTTCGGCTAAAGCTGTATTTGCTTTCCCGGCACTCAATAAACAGAAAAAATTAAGGCGCTGTTGGGTATTGGGTGGTGCATTAAACCATGGCACATAACGTTTATCGCCCAAAGGGTCCTGACGGATGCCGATACCAAAATCAGGAATCAGATTTAAGTAGTTGCTCCCTTTCCAGGTAAATTTAAGGTTAAATGCTTCATCTAAGGGATAGAAATATTGATGCGGGGCAGGAAAAACAGCCAAACTTCCGCTTATATTTTCACCAATAACGGTTCGGTATTTTACTTCCAAATTTTTACTTGCATCTGCTTCAGCGCCCTTTTCGCGTTGAAGATTTCCCTTTACATCAGACCAGGCTACGTTTGCCCAGACATCTTTTTTACTCGTCAGTCCGGCATCGTACAAAATAGCCGTAGAATCTTTTTTGGTAGATACCACTGCAGCCACATTAAATAAAGGGCTTCCGTTGTACAAAGTAATTTCTAAAGCACCACTAAATGTTTCGCATTCAACTCCATTTATTCGTACCACAGTTTGCGAGCCCTTTGTAGAAACACTGGCCGTTCCTTTTTCAAACTTCACCACATTTGTGGTATATGGCCTGGTTGGAACCCGGTCGAAAAAAACATCCCAGCCCCCACTGTTTGGACTTAAGGTACGTTTACCTATTCTCAGCACAAATGCAGGATCGAGATGAGCAGCAACTTCTTTTAAGGCGCCTTGCTTACCTAACAACAAACTTTTAAACAATGGCTTGTTACGATCGAGGTCTAAAATCATTTTACCCAAGGCTCCTTTACCAACCGGCCAGGTAAGCGAGAGCTCTTTTTGGTTGGAAGAAACAGTAGCGCCATTGGTTTTAAATGCTTTAAGGTTTACCTGGCTTTGGGCATAAAATGCTGAACAGCATATTATCAATAATAAAGAAATACTGTTTCTCATACAACTTAATCGTTTTAGTAAAGATAGAATGCAAGATAACAATTAAGTGCAAAACATAAAATATTCGCTAATCAGTAATGTATTTCGTTCATTATTTATTTTTAAAAAAAAAACAGATAACATTACCTAACTTAATATAGAAATTAAAATCAAACATTTTGCATCCTATACTCATCAGAAATAATGTTAAAATCCTTGGCGAAGGCAGCCAGGTAATTGTATTTGCCCATGGTTTCGGCTGTGCGCAGACTTCTTGGAAATTTATTACAGATGCTTTTCTGAAAGACTATAAAGTAATACTATTTGATTATGTTGGATCGGGAGATTCTGACCTAAGCCAGTACGACCAACGAAAATATGCTACACTAGAAGGATATGCCTGCGATGTAATCGACATTATAGAAGCGCTTGATTTAAACAACATCATATTTGTTGGGCACTCGGTAAGCAGTATGATTGGCATGATTGCCGCATTACAGATGCCAGAAGTATTTAAAAAATTAGTTTTTATTGGCCCTTCGCCAAGATATTTAAATGACCGTGATTATATCGGTGGATTTAATGCCGCAGATATTGAAACCATATTTGAGCACATAGCCGATGATTATATAGCCTGGAGCAAGCAATTGGCACCAGTAGTAATGAATAGCCCTTTAAAACCTCATTTGACTGATTTTTTACAGGAATGTTTTGAAGCTACCGACCCAAGTGTGGCCCTGGCCTTCGCAATGGCTACTTTTAAGGCCGATTATAGAGACAAGTTAAAAAACCTCGGGGTACCGAGTCTTACCCTGCAAAGTACGGACGATATCATGTCTCCTTTATCGGCCGGCGAATTTATCCATAAAAATACACCAGATAATTTTTTGGTTGTAATGAAAGCCACAGGTCATTTTCCGCACATTAGTGAACCAGAAGAAACCATAAGGGAAATAAAAGATTTTATTGAAGATATCAGTTTAAAATCAGCGTCTAATCATCTTTATGCCTTCTAAAATTTTCATCGATTAATAATTAAAAGTTTATAAAAAAAAGTACAGGTTGTCGCTTCATCTTTAGCCTTTTCACAGATCATTGCATAAATGGTTAAAGCATTTTATTGTTAGTTATTCATAGTACTCGCAACTAAAAATTATTAATTCATCTATTTTTTCTGATACAATTTCAATAAATTTTCCATTTATTTCCTTTTCGTAAGCAATATCTCCAGTACTTACTTCAGATAGCCTAAATCAATAACCTTATACCTGCTACCTTATTTTTAACCTGATATTTTTGGCAGGCAATGTTTCATTCTGTAAAAAATGAGTTAAAACACCAATCAGTTCAATTCTCGGGATTGATTAGTAAAACAGCCATTCAGCCCCTGCATTAAAGTATTTTGGTTTAGTTCCTCTAAATCTTTTTCGATTATGGCTACAATTGAAACCACTCTATAACATTTGTTTTATTCGTTTCATCAATTACTTTAGTTATAATATTTGCAGTCTTTTATTTAAGATCATTTTCTAAGATCAGGTACGGGGACAAAATTTTTATGGATGACCAAAGCGCTCCCTTCAATAGTAAAAACCGAATCAACCTGCAGCAGGTAGCTCACTTATACGCCCGGCAATTATATGACCATCAACTATTAAACAATTCATTGCTATCAGATTATCATTTCATTAAAACCAAGCATGACCGGCAGAATATTTTCACAAATAAATAATGAACAAAATGAATAAAATATATATTTGTATAAAACCGATCCCATTTTCATTACGTATATACGCCCGTTCGTCTATGATTTTTGCCTTTCTAACGCCTTTATTTAGGCCAAAAAGCTAATCAGCAATAGATTATTGAACATTACAAAGAAAATCATCAATCATAAAAACAGAAGAATAAAATGAACAAGATTAAAATCATTGCCCTCTCAACACTAAGTATCCTATCGGTATATACCGCTAAAGCACAAACTTTTAAGGAGCCGGTTGGCTATAAACTTAAAAACGGAATGAACATCATTATCTCAGAAAATGACCGATCGCCAAAGGCTTATTCGAGCTTTACATTAGACGCTAAAGCTTTCGAAGGTAAAAAAGACGGAGTAGTTGAATTATTAAACACCGTATTAAACGAAAACGTAGGTAAAAACCCAAACATCAGTTTTAAGGATAATAGCGGAAAGCTGGCTACTGCAAGCGCTGACCTTGATAAAGATTTAACTACAATGGCTTCTTTAATACAAAATGCAACAATCGATCAAAAAACTTTCGACGCAGCAAAAGCTAAATTGATCGCCAGTTTAAAATCGCAGGATTATGATTACGACCAAACGGTAAATGAAAATTCGATTAATGCATTAACCTTGACAGATGTTAAAAACTTTTACAGCCAGATTTCTCCAGAGAAAACTTTTTTAACCATTGCCGGAGCTGTTGAATTAAATACAGCCAAAGCATCAGCTAAAAAAGCTTTTGGCAACTGGAGCCGGACACAAGAACTTGCATTAACTGTGGCAAGGTAATATTAAAGTTAAATTTGGGCCCTTTGATTAGCTTCAAAGGGCTTTTTTATGCCCAAAATGTTACAAGGGATTAGGTTTTAGCTGTCCATATTCAAGGAATCATTCAATATATTCGCTTTAAATAAAATCATCATTTCTGAAAAACCGACAGATGAAAAAAATCTACACACCCCTACTTTTTGTTGCCATAAGTTTATCTCTACAGGCTCAGGTTGTTGTTAACCGAAATCAGGATATTGATAAAATGGTTAAGGCCGTAAACCAGGATTCGCTAAAATCATATATCAGTAAAATGGTATCTTTTGGAACAAGAAATACACTTAGTGATATTAGAAGTAAAACAAAAGGAATTGGAGCCGCCAGAAATTGGGTGGTGAATAAGTTTAATCAATTTGCCAAGCAAAGCGATGGCAGGCTTACCGCATACCTGGATACCACTACATTTAAACCTGATGGCAAAAGAATAGACCAGCCTACACTTTTGGGCAATGCTGTAGCTATACTAAAAGGTACTGACGCAAACGACAAACGCGTTTATGTGGTGAGCGGGCACCTCGATAGCCGTGTTACTGATGTAATGAACAGAACCAGTGATGCACCCGGCGCCAATGATGATGGCAGTGGTGTTGCTGGTGTAATTGAGGCTGCAAGGATTATGAGTCAGTATAAATTTCCTGCAACAATAATTTTTGTCGCTGTGAGCGGTGAAGAACAATCTTTATTAGGCTCTGGTTTTATGGCCGCAAAAGCAAAAAAAGAAAACTGGAATGTAGATGCCATGTTAAACAATGATATGATTGGAAGCAACAACAGTAGCGAAACACAAATCATCGACAATACCAGGCTACGCGTATTTAGTGAGGGTTTACCTGGCTTCGATCTGGATAAAAATGCAAAGAGCATCCGTCAGTTTGGTTTAGAGAACGATGGTAAAAGCCGTCAGTTGGCTCGATACGTTAAAGAAATAGGCGAGCGTTATGTAGATCAGTTAGAAGTTAAATTAATTTATAGAAACGACAGGTTTCTCCGCGGCGGAGACCATACTCCATTTGTAGAAAATGGATTTACCGCGGTGCGCATCACTGAAATGAACGAAAACTTCGATCACCAGCACCAGGACCTTAGAACGGAGAAAGGCATTAGGTATGGTGACTTACAGGAATTTATGGATTTCGAATATTTGCGTAAAAATACAGGCGTAAATATTGCGGTGTTGGCCAATCTGGCTAAAGCTCCCTCAAGCCCAACCGAAGTAAAAGTTGATGTAAAAAACCTGAGCAACTCTACTTTTTTATACTGGAAGGCACCCCTTAATGGTACAGTAAAGGGTTATTATGTTTTAATGCGCGAAACCAGTAGCGCTGTTTGGGAAAAGAAATTTTTTACTTCAGCTACTGAATTAAGATTGCCTTACAGTAAAGACAATTATTTATTTGCCGTTCAAAGTATCGGAAATGATGGCAATGAGAGCTTGCCTGTAGTGCCAGGTATTGGCAGATAATAAAAACATTTACGATTTGCCGTTGTTTAAACTCAAATTTAGCGCATGAAATTTAAACCTGTAGCTTTTATTATTAATATAGCCATCACACTGGGGGTTGGTGCTTTAGGAGGATGGGCAACCGCTCAATCTGTTAAAACCTGGTATCCAACACTAAACAAACCATCCTTTAATCCACCAAACTGGCTTTTTGCACCTGTTTGGACTACACTTTACATACTTATTGGCATTGCTGCTTATCTCGTTTGGATAAAACGTGATAAAATTGTTCATTTCCCGCGAACAGTTGCCATTTACCTGATCCAGTTAATTTTAAATTTAGGCTGGTCATTCATTTTCTTTTATCTGCATGAGATAGGTTTTGCCCTGGCCGAAATTATTTTACTGTTGATTATCATTGTCATCAATGCATCCATGTTCTATAAAATAAACAAATGGGCGGGTTTAATATTTATTCCCTACTTCCTTTGGGTAACTTTTGCATCATTTTTAACCTACAACATTTTCATATTGAACTAATTTTAAAAGAAAACACCTATTTTTAGATGTGGTAACTTTTAAAAGATTTTTGCTGATCCTCTTCGTTCTGTACTGTAACCAATTGCAGGCGCAAAAGGTAGGCCTTGTGTTTAGCGGCGGCGGTGCAAAAGGATTGGCGCACATTGGTACTTTAAAGGCTTTAGAAGAAAACCATATCCCTATAGATTACATTACCGGCACATCCATGGGCGGCATTGTTGGCGCCATGTATGCCGCAGGTTATAGCCCCGCACAGATAGAGAAAATTGCACTAAGCAACGACTTCCAAAATTGGGTAAACGGGCGGTATACCAGCGATTACACCTATTATTTTCAGAAAAATGCACCCAATGCTTCCATGCTTACGGCAAAAGTGGCTATTGATACGGGGTTTCATTTTAGTTTCCGATCTAACCTGATTAATGATATTCCATTAAATTTTGCTTTTCTTGAGCTTTTTTCACAGGCTTCTGCCGTTTCTAAAGACAATTTCGACAATCTTTTTGTTCCCTATCGCTGTATGGTTGCAGATGTGCTTTCGCAAAAAAGTATTACAGTAAGCAAGGGAAGTTTAGCCGAAGCGGTAAGGGCAACCATGACGGTTCCGATTATTTACCGGCCCATTAAATTAGACGGAAAATATGTTTTTGACGGTGGACTGTATAATAATTTCCCTGCCGATGTAATGGAAAGAGACTTTAAACCCGATTTTGTAATCGGCGCCAATGTTTCTTCTAAAACTTATAACGAATACCCTAAAAACATCGACGATCGTTTAATGAACCGCTTTTTGGTATACATGTTTCTATCCAAATCAGACTCTACCATGATTGGAAAAAATGGCGTATACATCCAACCCAATGTAGCCACGTATAGTGTAACTAATTTTGCTCCGGTAGCAGAACTGATCAAAAAAGGCTACGATGCTACGATGGCCGATATGCCAAGAATTAAGGCCCTGATTAGCAAAAGAGTGAGCGATGAAGAACTGGCAGAAAGAAGGGAAAAATTTAATGCAAGAAAACCAGATCTAAAATTTAGCAACATCATCGTAACAGGTGTAAACAGCCAGCAGAAGAAATATGTAGAAAGGCTTTTTAAAAGCGACAAAAGCACTTTCGACCTGCAGGATATCAGGCGCGGTTATTACAAACTGGTTGCCGATCAGACTTTCGAAACCGTGTATCCTAAAATTTCTTATCAAGCTGCAACTGATAGTTATACTTTTGAGGTGGTGGCACAGCCGAAAAAGAGCTTTAAACTCGAATTAGGCGGCAATATCTCCACAAGGCCCATCAGCAATGTTTTTTTGGGCGCCCAGTACAATTACCTCAACCGAAAATCGTATACTTTTGGAACCAGTTTTTACTCTGGCCGTTTTTATGAATCGGTACAGGTGAATGGCCGGGTAGATTACCCAACCAGGCTCCCCTTATTTGTCGCCGCCGAGTTAACCTATAATCACTGGAATTTTTATAATACCAGCCAGATATTTATCGAAAACCCACGCCCTATTTACATCGAACAATCAGACCGGAAAATTGATCTCATGATGGGCATGCCCTTAAATTACAATACCAAAATTGTCCTCCACGCTACATTTATCAATAACAATGACCGTTACAGCCCTAATAATACTTTTGCCGTAGGCGATTTATTAGATCAAACCATATTTAATGGTTTCAGAGGCTCGTTAAACCTTGAAAAAAATTCGTTAAACCGAAAACAATATGCGAATAGAGGTCAAAGCTTTTCGTTAAGTTTTAATTATACTACCGGTCGCGAAAATTATAATCCAGGTAATATTTTCCGCAACACCGCAGGTTTTGTGAAAATTCCGGGCAGTAGCCAACTTCACCAATGGGGCAGCATTAAGCTTACTCAGGAAAACTATTTTTTACACCTAAAAAAATATACATTGGGTTATATTGTTGAAGGCGTTATTTCAAACCAGCCGTTATTTAGCAACTATTACGCAACACTTTTAACTGCTCCGGCCTTTTACCCCCTGCAAGATAGCCGCTCGCTGTTTCTGGATAAGTTTAGAGCAACAACCTATGCAGCTGGTGGCATCAAAAACATTTATAATGTTAAAAAAAATCTTGATTTTAGATTAGAAGGTTATTTATTTTTGCCACATAAAGAGTTCGAGCTGAATAATTTTCAGGATGTAGATTATGCCAAGGCTATTACAAAAATACGTTATGCGGGCACTGCAGGTTTGGTTTATCACTCACCGCTCGGTCCCGTAAGTTTAAGTTATAATTTATATAACGACGCGGTTAAAAGAAATGGTGTATTATTGCATATCGGTTATTTAATTTACAATAAACGTTCTATCGAATGAAACGAATCTTACTCATGCTTTCACTGTGTTTAATCGGGCTTTTCAGCGCTGCACAAACCGCAGCAATCAATAATTTTCTGGTAAAAGAGAATTTGCTTAAAAACAATAAACTGGCCATTATAGCGGCCGATTCGCTAAATAACCCCAACGAAAATATTAACGGAACCTATACCTTTAGCGTAAGTGGTTTTACACAGGTACTAAAATTTAATGATGGCATAGCCGTGCTACCTTTACCAATCGATAAATCTACCTTCGTTTATATTAAACATCAAAACGACTCTGGCACGCACAGTAAACTGGTGTATGTGTACAAAAAAGATACTGATTTAAGCCCATATGCCATAAATAGTTTATGGCTTTTCATTATTCCTATTGTACTGATTATTATTGCCTTTGCTTTTCGCAAACTGATCATATTTGTGGTAATAGTATTTTTGGTATTTGTATACTTTAATCATAGCAATGGCTTAAATATTTCTACCTTTTTCGAAAGTATATTTGACGGTTTAAAGAACCTCGTCTGATTTTCCTAACTAAAATCGTCATTGCGAGGAGGAACGACGAAGCAATCTTACTACTAGAAGCAATCTTACTACTATGGGTTGAACTTCGCAAAATAAATAAGACAATCCTAGCGATCGCTTTAAGATTGCTTCGTGCCTCGCAATGACGGCAAGTTCATTTAAATTCATGCCTTGTGTTTTTTTTTGAAAAGCAATACCTGTGGTGCTTCGGTTAAACCAGTCCCGCCCTTTGCTTAATCACGATAAAATTATAACGATAAAAAAATCACTTTAAATCGGGATAACGCTGTCGGTCAGGTTTATTTTGGTCAGTTCCTTTGCAAAAATCGTCATTGCGAGGCTGGACAAGCGCGTGCCGAAGCAATCTTATTCCATAAATTCTATTATTTTTTTTGAAAAGCAATACCTGTGGTGCTTCGGTTATACCAGTCCCGCCCTTTGCTTAATCCCGATTGATAAATCGGTAAATAAAATAGTCCTCAAATCGGGATAACGCTGTCGTCACCCGCCTGCAACGGGCAGGGGTTTATTTTGGTCAGTTCCTTTGCAAAAATCGTCATTGCGAGGCTGGACAAGCGCGTGCCGAAGCAATCTGTCTCTATAAATTCTCTTATTTTTTAGAAAAGCAATACCTGTGGTGCTTCGGTTAAACCAGTCCCGCCCTTTGCTTAATCCCGATATAAATAAAACGAGACTAAAGAATTCACCTCAAATCGGGATAACGCTGTCGCCCGCCTGCAACGGGCAGGGGTTTATTTTACCACAGATAGCAGCACTGTCTGTGCCCCCTAAACCCGATCGAAGCGGGATGCCGATTTTTCATCGGCAGAAGCGGGAGCGGGACTACAATAACCCAAATGCTACTATAGCTGCTTTCCGAAAAAGAAAATCTAATTCAACCTAGCGCAACATTGACAATCTGCATAACTCATTTTTATTTACTAATATTTTTAGTAAATTTACTTTATGGAAAATTTATATTTAGTGTGCTTAGTTCCTCCTGTTTCAATTGCAGAAGACATCGACGAGATCAGAACATACATTTCAGCGAAATTTAATGTGCACGAGTCATTAAAACGCCCTGCGCACATCACCTTGTACCCTCCAATAAAACTATCCTCCTTAGCAGCCGAAAAAAGATTTTTTAAAGTGCTTGAGAATGCCGCTTTCAGTGTGCCATTTATACAGGTGCTCAGAAACTTCAATTCATTTCCGGAGCATACCTTTTATCTCGATGTTGAACAAAATGAGGGGTTAATGACGCTGGAAAAACAGATCACTAAAGCATTACAACCATTAAAATTGCTGGAGAAAAAAGAAAAATTTAATCCACATTTAACTTTGGCGTTCAGGGATGTAAAACCACCCATTTTCAAACAGATTGCTGCCGAATTTAAAGACCGGAAATTTAAACGCGAATTCCCCGTTTCATCCTTTTCTGTTTACAAACACATGGATAAAAGATGGCAACCCTTTAAAGAATTCTCTTTTAAAGATCCCGAAACAAAACCTAAAACATTAAGCCTTTTCGATTAATTAGAATGGCATGCCAATACCAAAGTTGTATTGTATAAAACGATAGGTATCAGGCCCGTGTGTGGAGTTATAACTATCTTTAAAATCTCTCGACCCGGTTAAAAATTTGCTGATTACCCATTGGTCTGATCCCACAAACTGAGGGTCTTTAAGTTTCAATCCAACATCAAACCTGAAAACAAAATACTGCACATCGTACCTTAAACCAATACCTGTACCAATAGCAATTTGCTTAGCCAGTTTACTAAGCTTAAACACGGTTAATTCATCCAACTCAGGGTTTTCAAGTGTAATCGACTCACCTCTGCGGATATTCCAGATATTACCGGCATCAACAAAGGCGGCTCCTTTTAAAGTTGCCCCGAAAAATTTCCGGGCAAGTGTAAACCTATATTCGAAATTAGTTTCAATCCGTAAAGTACCCAACTGATCTAGTCCAAAAACTGCCTTTCGTACTTCATCACTTGCAAGCACCTGTCTGTTATAATTACCAGGTCCAATCGTTCTGGCCTGCCAGGCCCTCAAGCCGTTTGATCCACCGGCGAAAAATTGCTTTTCGAAAGGAATACCAGTTAAAACTGAATTACCGTAAGCATAGGCTATTCCGGTATTTAAGCGGGCAATAAATTGCCTTTCGCCACCCAAATGTTTATACCACCTGATATCTACCTCTGGCCTGGTGTACTGATTAAAAGGCAAGCCTAGTATCTTTGCCGGGTCGTTGTTGGCCGGGTCATGCTTAGCGCCCGTGAGCTTAGATATACCTTGCAACATATTGCCTGCAATATCCATTCCTGCCCTTAAATAAACAAAAGTTCTCAGCTGGTTTAACTTATCGCCATTAAGCGTGTAAGTATATTTCATCCCCAGTGTTAAATCTTTACGATCGAGCAGCGAAGAATAATAAAGATTATTAAACCTGGTAACTGCATCCACTTTTGAAGTATCGAGATTACCAAAACGATACTCAAAATTTAAGGGGGTAAAAGAGTGTAACTTAGATTTTGTTTCAAACCAATCGTAAGTAATGGAGTTGATAAAAATCCTCCTTACCGAAACATCTTTTTGTAAGGCATAAATGTAACTCGTTGCAAAGGTAGTGTGCGGCATCCCGTTGCCCCCTAAAACAGGGTTGTAGAAAGGGATCATCAATCTGGGTACCGAAATACTGGCACTGATGGAAAAATCGCGCTGATAAATATCACTGAAAACCTTGGCCCCGTTACCAATACGCGATTGCAAACCACCTTTTACCTGAAGTTCAAATCGTTCTGCTCCTCTGAAAATATTATTATTGGTATAGGTATTTCCGAGGGTAAACCCAACGGTACCTCCATTAAACGGTATCTCGCCTTCCACGCGGTTACTCATTACCTTTTGAGGAGTGAGCAAAATAATCGCATTGATTTTATTTGAGGTGCTATCCCTTCTGAAATAATCGATCTTTACATTTTTAAAAACATTGAGCTCATATAAGCGATCGTAAGTGAGGTTTTCATTCCGGATATCATAAAGATCACCTTGCTTCAGAAAATCGTAACGAACGATCGGATTACGCCTGTAACGTTTAGAGAAATCGGTATAAATAATCCCATTTAGGGTATCTTTGCTTAATTTATACCTTGCCGAATCGGGCAAACCATCAGGATTTGGCGCTATTAACAAATGTGTGTAACCAATATTAAACTGCTTATGCGGACCATTTGCAGGATCGGTTACATTAAGATTTAAATCTATTTTGTTGGTCTTAGAGTTTGCTTCGGCACCATATACATCAAAATTTACATAGGGTCTTAAGAAATAGAAATATCCGTTTTCTTTCATAATTCGATAAATCTGCTCCCTTTCATAAGTTAAAGAGTCTTCATCGTACTGCATTCCCTTGTGTAAATGCGTTATTTTAGCCTTATTCGATTCGTAAAGGTTTCTAATATTTACATTTGGTATCGAATCGGAAAGTTTCTCAATAAAATAAGCAGGCCCGGGTTTAGCATTGAATACAATTTCGGCTTTTTTATCTGCAATCTTTATAGCAGAAGTTACTTCGGCCTGGCGATAGCCCTTACTTTTTAAAAATTTCTGTATCTGTGTTCTGGAAATTTCGACCAATGTGCTATCTAAAATAGCCGGTGGCGTACCAAATGGCTTAATATCACTGGTTTTATACCGACCATCTTTTGTATTAAACAAATTGTACAAAGGCACGTTGATACTCAGCTTCGATGCTGGCCTGATATCTTTCTGGACATAATTGTAAGCCTGCTCTTCAAATTTAGCATCAATACTATCGATAGTTACCTTTTTCACTATCGATTGATAGTCGGCAATGTACTTAGTTGATGAGCAGGCCTGAATTAAAACAATAATAAATAGTAATATTGCAGTGCTTTTCAGTTTAATACTTATTGAGTTTTGGTATGCTTTCAAAATCACAGATTAGTTTTATAAAGTCGTTACATCAAAAAAAATACCGTAAAGAACATGGTTTATTTATTGTTGAAGGTATAAAATCCATAAAAGAATTTTTTCAATCAAGCTACCAGATTCATACTATATTTTACAACAGCGAACAATACAATTTGTTACCCAAATTGCCTGCAAATATAAACTTATTTGAAGTAAAGAACGCCGAATTAGATAAGATTAGTACGCTGCAAACGCCACAAGGCTTTTTAGCGCTCGTTCATATCCCCAAAAATAAGGCGTTAGTGCTAAATGAGCTAAAAAATCAGTTCACTTTGGTTTTAGATGGTGTTCAGGATCCAGGCAACATGGGCACCATTATCCGTACGGCAGATTGGTTTGGCTTTAAAGATATCATCTGCTCTGCCGACTGTGTAGAAATATTTAATCCAAAAACCGTACAGGCCACCATGGGTTCTTTAGCACGGGTAAATATTTACGAAGCCGATCTGCCAGTATTTTTGGAGAAAAATACCATCCCTGTATTTGGGGCATTGTTAGATGGCGAATCGATTTACAAAACGCAATGGGGAACTGAGGGATTAGTGGTTTTAGGCAATGAAGGAAAGGGAATATCGGCAGAAGTGATCAAAAAAATAAATAAGCCAGTAACCATTCCGAGAATTGGGGAAGCCGAATCGTTAAATGTGGCAGTAAGCGCGGCAATCTTTTGTGCTGAGTTAGTGCGAGTTCGAAATTAAATTGAGATATTATTTGCGGGCTAACTAATAATTGCTATTTTTGCAGCCTTGAATTTAAGGGTCGAGTGGCCGAGTGGCTAGGCAGAGGTCTGCAAAACCTTCTACAGCGGTTCGAATCCGCTCTCGACCTCCATTTGTACAAATAAAATAATTAAAAGGTTATTACCATGGCAGTTACCAGATTAAAAAGAAAAGACAGAAGAAATAAAAATACGGCTCACCAAGAGGTAGCATTTTTAAAGAGAGCAACTAACATCGAGTTAGGAAGCCGCTCTGCACAACCTAAAAAAGATCAATTAGCTAAAAACAATGCTGTTTTAGCTGCTTTGGCAAAATAGTTTTTAGAAATTTCTTCTTAAAGAATTTAAAGCATCCTTCTGATCAAAGGATGCTTTTTTTTATGCGTTAGTATTTTTGATGATCACAGTATTTATTGTAATTCTAAGCCTCTTTTCTAATTCAATCGTCATGCTGAACTTGTTTCAGCATCTTTCCTGCAAGATAGGCCCTGAAATAAATTCAGGGTGACGACGTATGCTAACAACCTAAAATCTTAACTTTATGCTATTAGATTTACGAAGACACATGAATCTTAAAGAAACTCTTTCAAAACTAGAATCGCTCCGCGAAGAGAAAGTTCGCGCCATGCACATTAAGAACGGCGCCAGAGCAAACATTTTTGGCGTTAAAATGGGCGACATCAGGGCAATTGCCAAAAAGATCAAAACCGATCATGAACTTGCACTTCAACTCTGGGAAACTGAAAATATTGATGCCCGACTGCTGGCCATCTTAATCCTTAAGCCAAAAGCGCTATCTGCAGAACAGATTGAGCAAATGGTAGCTTCAGAAAATTTTACCTGGGCAGCTGACTGGTTTTACAATTACATTGTTAAAGAATACCCTAACAAGGAACAATTCAGGGAAAAATGGATGAATTCAGGAAATATTATGCTGGCCCGTGCAGGCTGGAGCCTAACCAGCGGACATATAATCAGGGAACCTGAAGGAATAGACATCCCGGCAATTCTTGATCGGATTGAAAAAGAAATGCCTGAAGCAGCACCAGAAATCCAATGGACGATGAATACCGCATTGGCTCAGATTGGCATTAACCACACTGACTATAGAGAAAGAGCCTTGGCCATTGGCGAAAAACTTGGCATTTACCGCGATTATCCTGTTTCTAAAGGCTGTACTTCTCCATTTGCACCGATCTGGATTAATGAAATGGTAAGCCGGCAGAAGTAGTTAGTTAGCCCGTAACGCAATATGTTTTCGATTAGTAAAGGTTTCGACTGGCTATCAATAGAATGGTCGTCATCTCGACTGTAGTGCAGCGAAATGGAGAGATCTTTGTACCAAGTTTTGAGATCAAATTTAAAAGATCTCTCCACTACGGTCGAGATGACGATTCATTGTAAACCTGTCATCCAGCACAGCCCATGGAATGCTGACATTCATTTCCAAAAAGCTAAAAACATTATTTATATTGATTTATGAAATAAATTAATCCTCACATCAGGGTGACGACTATATTTAAACCAGCTCTTTACAGATATTTTTGATCAACCCTGGCCCCTCATATATAAAACCGGTATACAGTTGAACCAAAGATGCTCCAGCATCTAATTTCTCTTTAGCATCTTTTGCTGAGTGTATTCCGCCTACGCCGATAATTGGAAATGCTTTGTTCGATTTCTCTGAAAGATAACGAATTACTTCAGTTGAGCGTTCTTTAACAGGTCTACCACTTAAACCACCAGTTTGGGCAATCAGGCCTTTTTCTGTAGCTAAATTTTCTCTACTAATGGTTGTATTGGTGGCGATAATGCCTGCAATTTTAGTTTCCGCCACAATTTCAATGATATCATCCAATTGTGCATCAGTTAAATCAGGAGCAATTTTTAATAAAATCGGGCGTGAAACATCGTTTTTACGGTTGCGCTGTTGCAAGGTATTGAGAATTTTCTTCAGGGGCTCTTTTTCTTGAAGTTCGCGTAAGCCTGGGGTATTTGGAGAACTTACATTTACCACAAAATAATCTACCACATCAAAAAGGCGGTCGAAACATTTAATGTAATCGCTTACGGCATCTTCATTTGGTGTAGCCTTGTTTTTACCGATATTTCCACCTACCACAATATCAGGATGTTTATCTTTTAACAAGCGCAAACGTTCGGCCATTACATCTACCCCCTTATTGTTAAAGCCCATTCGGTTGATTAAGGCTTCATCATTAGGTAAGCGGAACATCCGGGGTTTATCATTTCCAGGCTGAGGCATTGGTGTTACCGTCCCCACTTCGATAAATCCGAAGCCTAAATTACTGAGTGGCTCCACATATTCACCGTTTTTATCAAATCCAGCAGCCAAGCCAACAGGATTTCTAAATTTTATACCAAAAACCTCGCGTTCTAAACCTTTAATATGTACATCGAAGCTGCTACGGATAATGGTTTTACCAAGCGGAAATTTATCATTAAACCATTTTAACCGCTTAACTACAAAATAATGTACGTTTTCAGGGTCAAATTTGAAGAATATTGGTTTAATAAGGCGATACATGCCACGAAGATAAGAACTTAATGGGAAAAAGGAAAATGGAACAGTCTTCAGTTATTAATTTTCAGTTACTAATGACAGATACTAAAAATCGGCGTCATCTCGACCGAAGCAACGCGAAGTGGAGAGATGACGATTTATCTTAACCCTGTCATCAACTCCTTTGTTTTAGTGTTTAGGCTAAAAAACTGATCTCTACTAATGACCAGTGAACCAATGGCCAATGAACCAGTGAACTAATGAACCATCTAACTGCCCCATCCTACATTTCTAGTAAGCTGCTGTAAACTGCTCCTGGTGATGTGCATTATTTTCCAGCTCATCGGCGATAACGATAGCTAAATCTTCTACCGATAGAATAGAATGGCCTTCCTCGTTAAAAACCGGACTTGTTTTACCCAAACGGTATTTCCCGGTACGGCCAGTGGTGATGCCTTGATGCATCTCAATTGCCGGGCTAAAAAACAACCAATCTAATTCCTTTTCCTCTTTTAGTATATTAAAATAATCTCTTACTGCTGTTGCACCCGGCTTGTATTCGGCAGGAAAATTCGTCCCATCTACGATTTGGTGACCATCAATCTGCAGAGTACCTGCTCCACCTATAAAAATGTAACGTTTAACGCCCGATGCTTTTACAGCAGCCTGAATGGCTTTTGCTCCCTCTACGGTATCATTATATAAATTAGGGTTGGTCCAGCCTGCATTAAAAGCACTTACTACGGCATCAGCACCTTTTAAAACTGCTGCTAATTTTTCTGTGTCCAAAACATCTACAGCGATTTTACTCACAAGATCGTTGTTATTTTCAATTTTAGTGAGATCGCGCGCAATGGCGATTACTTCATTTCCACGACTTACTAATTCGTTTAAAATGGCTTTGCCTACAAATCCTGAGGCTCCTATTAATGCTACTTTCATGTTATTTAATTTTTAAATTGATTAATTTATTTAAATTGTAATATTTTTTATTACAGTTATATTCAAAATTTTTTATTTAAAACCTGCGCTAAAATCTTTCAATGTTTTAGCAGATAAATTTTTAACTAAAGCGGTTTCGGCTTCATCATATAAATCAGTGAGGTGTTTCGTAATCTGTTTACCCACCGGGCAATCAGGATTGGGTTCATTTCTGCTTTCGCCTAACAGGCTTTTTTGTTTAACAGCTCTATACACATCACCCAGGTTAATATCGGCAGCGTTTTTCGCTAATGTAGAGCCGCCTCCCTTCCCTTCCTTGCTTTGCACAAAACCATACTTATGCAGGTTGGCCAGTTCCTTTCTTACCAAAACGGGATTACAGTTAATACTTCCGGCAATGTATTCTGAATTCAATAGCTGCCCCTTCACCTGATCGAGGAGTGTAAGAATGTGAAGCGATATAGAAAAATGACTGCTATTCATACTGTAATTATTTTTATTACAGAACAAATGTATGAAAAATATAAATTGTGCTGAAAATTTAAAATCATTTAACCCTTTACTGACAATTCTAATATTAAGTTTTACAATCTAACCATTAGCGTTTGTGCAGAATAGCCTATCAGATAAAGCATTAATAAGCTATAAAACAGCCCAGAAAATACTTTTGTTTTAAAACAACACTAATTTTTAAGGCACTTCACAGGAAACTACCTCAATTTCCTATTTGACTTTCTATCTGAAAAAAGCCTTTAAATTTCGTACTTTTGCAGCCGAAATGATTTCAATAAATAATTTAACCTTCCTGATTGGCTCAAGGGCCTTGTACGATGACGCGAACTGGCACATAAAACCTGGCGACAGAGCTGGTTTAATCGGTGCCAACGGAACAGGAAAATCAACACTTTTAAAAATAATTGTAGGCGAGTATGCACCGAGTTCGGGTACCGTTTCCATGTCTAAAGACCTGAAAATTGGCTACTTAAACCAGGATTTACTTTCTTACGATTCGCACCATAGCATTTTGCATGTGGCCATGGAAGCTTTTGAGCGCCAAAACCAATTACACGATGAGATTGAAGAACTGCTTAAAAAGATCGAAACTGATTATAGCGAAGAGGTTTTATTTAAATTAAGCGATAAACAGCAAGAGTTTGAAGCCTTAGATGGCTATAACATCGAGTATAGGGCAAACGAAATTTTGGCTGGTTTAGGTTTCAGTACTGCAGATCAATTACGCCCGTTAAATACCTTCTCAGGGGGTTGGCGTATGCGTGTAATGCTGGCGAAAATCTTATTGCAAACGCCTGATATCTTATTACTGGATGAGCCTACCAACCACATGGATTTACCTTCCATTAAATGGTTGGAAAACTATTTAATGGGTTTTGAAGGGGCAATCGTAATTGTATCTCATGATAGGTATTTCTTAGATAAAATTGTAAACCGTACGGTTGAATCGCGCAAAGGAAAACTAAACGTATATGCTGGTAATTACAGTTTCTATGTGGAAGAAAAAGCTTTACGTGGAGAGATCCAAAAAGGGGAATTTAAAAACCAACAGGCTAAAATTAAACAGGAAGAGCGTTTAATTGAGCGTTTTAAAGCGAAAGCGAGCAAAGCTAAAATGGCACAATCGCGCATGAAAGCTTTAGATAAAATGGAGCGTGTTGATGATGTTGATGATGATAACCCAACCGTAAATTTTGCTTTCAAATTCTCTAAACCATCTGGCCGGCATGTGGTGCGCATCGAACACGCCACAAAAAGCTACCCGAATGTGCATATTTTAGATGATGCTGAAGGTGTAATTGAAAAAGGCGATAAAATTGCCTTAATCGGTGCGAATGGTAAGGGTAAATCCACTTTATTGAGGATGATTGCCGGAGCCGAAAAATTTGAAGGTTTCTGTGAAACTGGTCATAACGTAACCACCACTTTCTTTGCGCAGCACCAATTAGAATCGCTGCACTTAAACAATTCTATTTTAGAAGAACTGCAGGCCTTTGCGCCAAAACATTCCGATACCGAATTGCGTAGCATTTTAGGTTGTTTCCTTTTTACCGGTGATGATGTTTTCAAAAAGATCAAAGTGCTTTCGGGAGGAGAAAAATCACGTGTGGCCCTGGCTAAATCGTTAACTACAGATTCAAATTTCTTGATACTGGATGAGCCGACCAATCACTTGGATATCCAATCGGTAAACATCCTGATCCAGGCATTGCAACAGTTTGACGGTACTTTTATAGCTGTATCTCACGATAGGTATTTCTTAGATAATGTGGCCAACAAAATCTGGTTTATCGAAGGCGGAAAAATTAAACAATACCCTGGTTCTTATGCCGAATATGAAGAATGGAATAGCAAAAGGGTAATTCCTGTGGCTAAACCTATCCCGGTTAAAATGCCTGAAAAACAAAAGGAAGAGCCAAAAGCAGTTACGCCAAATACGGCCAACCAATTAAAAAAGCTGAACGACGAACTGCAAAAAACAGAAAAACTGATTACCGAACTGGAGCAGCAGGTTAAAAACATTGAAGCAGAATTGGCAGATGAAAATGTTTATGCCAAAGCGGATAAATTGGCAGAAGCCAACAAACGTTATTTAGCCACTAAACATGAGTTAGACAATAGCCAAAATAAATGGGAAAGTTTAGCTGCTGAGATTATGGAACTGGAAGGTTAGTTTTAACCTAGATTAAAGATATTAAGGCCGCAGATAATTCTGTGGCCTTTTTTTTTGCCACGGAAGCGCAGAAACACGGAAACAGATCAAAGCGCGTCACCCTGAACCGAGCCTTAGCGAGCTCACCGAAGGTAATTTATTTCAGGGTCTTTAATGTGCAGCCTGATGTTACCATCTGGCTTTGTTTATGAATTCATCATTTAGTGTCAGATAGTAATATCTGACACCACGGATACGCTTCGTTGCGTCATCTCGACTGAAGCGCAGCGGAACGGAGAGATCTATTCCCTAGATTTCTCGACTGCGTTGCACTCCGCTCGAAATGACGATACGCCGGAAAATCTTCCGTGTTAATCCGTTCATCCGTGGCCAAACTTAAAGATGCGTTTTGCCACTTCCCAATAAAACTTTACTTTTAACCATGCAGAAAATATTAATTCCGGTTTTATTTTTCATCTCTACCCTGGCCTTTGCGCAGAACGACAAAACGTTTACCAACGAGAATAAAATTTATTTTCCAAATATTAAGACTGTACTTTGTTATAACAGCAATAAAGAACAGAGTTTACCCGTAATTATGCTCAATTCGTCAGAAACAATCACTTTTTCTTTCGATGACCTACTGGCGGGTACTCAAAACTACTGGTATACCATCGAACATTGTACCGCAGAATGGGAAACTTCTAAAATTTCGAGCATCGATTATTTAGGGAGTTTTAACGACGATCGCATCATCAATTATCGCTATTCTTCTAACACCACAAGAAAATATACCCACTACGAAATCAGCTTACCCAATACCCAAATCCAGCCCAAAATTGGGGGCAATTATGTGTTAAAAGTTTATTTAGATGGAGATAAAAACAAACCTGTTATCTCGCAACGTTTCTACATCCTCGATAGCCAGGTTGCTATAGCAGCCGAAGTAAACAATTCCATGCAGGTAGAAAACAGGAATTATAAACAAAAAATCAACTTTACCATTAATCATGCCTTCCCTATCCCGAACCCTTACCAGGATGTAAAAGCCATAGTGATGCAAAATTTTAATGCCAATACCATTCAGGTTAATACCAAACCAGCATTTGTAAGACCAAACCAGTTGGTTTATAACGACCTTAATACCAACGATTTTTGGGGAGATAACGAATTCAGGAAATTTGACACCAGAAGTTTAAGGTACAAGGCCGATAATGTAAAGGATATTTATCGCGATAATCAATCCGTAAACGTCATGCTTTTTCAGGATGCTCCCAGAACAGTTGGTGCATTTGCCAACCAGTACGATGAAAATGGGAACTTTTTCATCCGAAATACCGACGGAAGAGATGATAAAACGGAAGCAGAGTACATGAGTGTTTTATTTACCTTAAATGCCCCGGCACCCAGCCCCAATGGCGATGCTTATGTTATTGGCCGATTTAACAATTATACCATGAGCAATGAAAACAGACTACTCTACGATGCCAACAGGAAGCAGTTTTACGGTAATGTAATACTTAAACAAGGTCTCTACGATTATGAGTTTGCCTGGTTTAATAAAGATACCAAGTTAATGGAAACCAGGCCTTTCGAGGGCGCATTCTTCCAGACTGAAAACAGCTATCAGATTTTCGTTTATTACCGCCGCCCGGGTGCGCGATGGGATACATTGATTGGTTATACCAACCTGAGCAACAAGGTTACCGATAGAAGATAAGTCAGCTTGCAATGATGATGCTCAAATGCAAGGAAATATAAGCTTAAATGACCTCATATTCCTTATGTGGTAAAAGACCCCTCACCTATAATACTCTTAGTCAAATAATTATAAGTAAGATTGACTTAAAAAATTCTCGCCAATTAGATCCTGAAACAAGTTACCATTGACAGACTCCAATAGAATGGTCGTCATCTCGACCGGAGCAACGCGCAGTGGAGAGATCTTTGGACTAAGCTATTGAAATCAGATTTAAAAGATTTCTCCACTGCGGTCGAAATGACGATACTTCGATACCATTCAGCTTCTTTAACAATCTGTCCATTTATATTGATTTTTATACAATAAATTATTTCTCAGGATAACGATAGCTTTAATTGTCAACTTGACTTTTAATATTACAATACTTACCTTTATTGTTACACTAATCTTCTTTGTTTTAAATGTGGTTATTTACTTTAGTATTTCAGAAAGCAAACCAGATAAACACCTAGAGAATAAGTGTGTCTAACCAAAAATTATGTTTAAAAAGTTAATTGCCGTAGCATTAATCGCCTATCCTTGTGCATATATTTCCGCACAAACTTCTAGTGACTCGTACACACAATCCATTAATGGAACAAAATTAAAATTCGATATGCAGGCTATACCAGCAGGCAAATTTAAAATGGGAAGTAAAACAGGGAAACCAGATGAGCAACCTGTTCACGAGGTTAAACTTGATGCTTTCTGGATCGGAAAACATGAAGTAACCTGGGATATTTTTGAGCCCTTCCTCTATCGCGATTATGAAAAACAAGCGAGCATAAGTGCTATTCCTGCCGAAGTAGATGCCGTTACCAGACCTACAAAACCCTATCTCGATATGACTTTTGGCATGGGTAAAGAGCACCAGCCAGCAGTAGCTATGACACAATATAATGCCATTCAATTTTGTAAATGGCTTTATGTGCGTACAGGCATTTTTTATCGTTTACCAACAGAAGCGGAATGGGAATATGCCTGTAAAGCAGGTACCGAAACCAATTATTCTTTTGGTAATGATGCAGCCAAGCTGGGAGATTATGCCTGGTATAAAGATAATAGCGATAATAAAACGCACCAGGTAGGACAAAAAAAACCAAATGCATGGGGATTATTTGATATGTATGGAAACGTTAGCGAATGGGCCTACGACCAATATATCGCCGATTTCTATAGACAAAGCAAGGATAAAACTGCAGAAAACCCTGTGGCAGTTCCCGAAAAACTCTACCCAAATGTAGTTCGTGGTGGCTCTTATGATGAAACACCGAACAACCTGACATCAACAGTTAGGTTAGCGTCTGATCCATCATGGAAACAATTAGATCCACAGATTCCGAAAAGCAATTGGTGGTTCCCCGAAGCGCCATTTGTAGGCATGCGTTTAGTACGACCAGCTAAAACGCCATCAAAAGCCGAAATTGATGCTTATTACAATAAACAACCTATAAAAGACTTTTAACCAACACTATCTAACCAAAAAATAAACACATGAAAAAACCAATTAACCAACAAGATCGTCGCGATTTTTTAAAAGCAACTGCCATGCTCGCAGGCGGCGCCATGTTAAGCAGTATCCCATTAGCCGGCGCTTATGCTTCAGGGTCGGACACGATTAAAATTGCCTTAATTGGCTGTGGCGACCGTGGAACAGGGGCAGCATTCCAGGCCTTGAGCACTAAATTCAATATTAAATTGGTCGCTATGGCCGATGCTTTTCAGGATCGCCTGGACAGCAGTTACCAATCGTTAAGTTCGAAATTTGGCGCAAAGATGGATGTTCCAAAAGAACGCCAGTTTGTAGGTTTCGATGCTTATTTAAAAGCCATCCCACTAGCAGATGTAGTGCTATTAACGACTCCTCCGGGCTTCCGTCCTATCCATTTTGAAGAAGCAGTTAAACAGAACAAACAAATTTTCATGGAAAAACCCGTTGCTGTTGATGCACCGGGCATTAGAAAGGTATTGGCAGCAGCTGAAGAAGCAAAAAAGAAAAAATTAAATGTTGTAGTAGGCTTGCAACGCCGTTACCAAACCAACTATCGCGAATCGATGAAACGCATTAACGATGGTGCCATTGGCGATATCATGTCGGGCCAGGTATACTGGAACAGCGGTGGCGTTTGGGTACGTCCGCGTAAAGCAAACCAAACCGAAATGGAATACCAAATGAGAAACTGGTATTATTTCAACTGGTTATGTGGCGATCACATCGTTGAACAACATGTACACAATATCGATATTGCCAACTGGATAAAAAACGGACATCCGGTTTCAGTACAGGGAACGGGTAGCCGTGCCTGGAGAACGGGAAAAGATTACGGAGAGATTTACGATAATCACTCTATCGAATTAACTTATGCAGATGGTGCGGTAATTAATAGCCAGTGCCGACATTTCGAAGGTATCAGTAACCGTGTGGATGAATCTTTTCAAGGTACCAAAGGCAAGATTTATCTTTCAGGCAGCAATCAGGCCATTATGAAAGATTACAGCGGTAAAGAACTCTATAACCACAATACCAAAGGAAACGCAAATCCTTACCAAACCGAACATGACGAACTGTTCGATGCGGTTTCTAAGGGAGAATACAGATTCAGCAATGTAGACTATGCGGCAACCAGTACATTTTCGGCAATTATTGGTCGTTATGCCACTTATTCGGGTCAAACTATCAAATGGGATGAAGCACTGGCTTCGAACATCAGTTTAATGCCTGAGCGTTTTGCATGGGATGCCAACCCAAGGTTAATGCCTGATGAAAAAGGACTATACCCTATCGCTATGCCTGGACAAGCAAAGGTGATCTAAAACTAAATTGATGCGTTATAGATTTTTGTTTTTCCTTTTACCACTGCTTTTTGCTTTCTCGTTGAAAAAAGAAGTAAGGCAATATAAAATAAATGGTTTTGCACAGGGAACTGATTATGCTATAATGTATTATGCTACTGATAGTTTGGCAACTAAAGACGGCATAGATAGTTTATTAAACGAAATTGATTTATCGATGTCGCTTTACAAAAAGGGATCATTGATAAATCAGTTTAATTCTGCTGAAAAAGAAATCAAAACCGATCGTTTTATAAACGATGTACTCAAAAGGAGTTTCGAGATCAATCAGGATACAAAAGGCATTTTCGATATTACCGTTGCCCCATTGGTTCAGATTTGGGGCTTTGGTCCGAAAGAAACTAAAACCGAACCAGATCCTTTAACTATTAAATCAATACTGGCCTGTGTAGGCATGAAAAACCTGAAACTAAAGAATGGCTTATTAAGCAAACTGAAACCCTGCGTACAAATCGATTTAAATGGAATTGCCCAAGGTTACAGTGTCGACTTAATTGCCGCTTATCTCGAAAAAAAAGGCATTAAGCAGTACGTGGCTGAATTAGGAGGCGAAATTCGGATTTCAGGACCTAAACCCAATGGCGAAACCATGAAGATCGGTATTGAAGGCCCCGATAAGGATGGGACTCCGGTGATCAGGCATATTGCTGCCATAAATTCGGGCGCAATTACCACCTCTGGTAATTACCGGAAATTTCACCAGAGCGGAAAGAAAAAAATTTCTCACCTGATCGATCCTAAAACAGGTTATCCTTTAGACAATGAGATGATCAGCGTAACCGTATATGCCAAGGATGCCATTACAGCCGATGGATATGATAATGCCCTAATGGCAATGCACCTTAAAGATGCTATTGCCTTTGTAGAAAGCAGAAAAAACCTCGAAGCTTATTTTGTATACCACCAAAAAGATGGCAAAGTGGCCGACACTTTAACCACAGGATTTAAAAAATTAATTACACATTAATATCATCGATCAGCTTAAAACCAAACAGATGAAAAGGAGTGAATTTATAAGAAACAGCTTATTCACCGCTGGTGCAGTTGTCACCGGAGCAGGAATAACCAATACTTTTGCGGCCGAAAAACCAAATGCAATATTAAGCGATCGGGTTTTTAACCTGGATTATGCACCACACCAGGGTATGTTCGAAAACCATGCGGGCAAGAGTTTTTTAGATCAGATCCAATTTATGTACGATAAAGGTTTCCGTTCTATCGAAGATAATGGCTACCTCAATCGTTCTATTGAAGAACAGGAAAAAATTGGAAAGCTATTGGCTAAACTGGGCATGCGAATGGGCGTTTTCGTTGTAGATGGTGGCGATAACTGGAAAACCTCTTTAACCACTGGAAAAAAGGAGTTTAAAGATAAATTTGTCGAAACCTGTAAAAAATCGGTAGAAGCCGCAAAACGCTGTAATGCAAAATGGCTTACCGTAGTCCCTGGTTTTTACGAGCGTAATTTACCTTATGGCAATCAATTTGCTAATGTAATTGATGCCATGCGTGCCGGAGCAGAAATTTTTGAACCGCACGGCTTGATTATGGTTTTGGAAACCTTGAGCGATACCCCGGAGCTTTTCCTTCAAAAAACAAATGAAACCTACGCCGTTTGTAAAGCGGTAAAAAGTCCTTCATGTAAAATCCTTTATGACATTTACCATATGCAACGTACAGAAGGCGATTTAATTAAAACCATCGATCGTTGTTGGGATGAAATTGCCTATATCCAAATTGGTGATAACCCAGGCCGAAAAGAACCAACAACAGGAGAAATCAATTACAAAAACCTGTTTAAACACCTGCATAAAAAAGGTTACAAAGGGGTTATGGGTATGGAGCATGGCAACTCGAAAGGCGGAAAAGAAGGCGAACTGGCAGTTATATCCGCTTATAGGGCGGAGGATAACTTTTTGTAGATAATGTTCAAATAAAGCATCGTCATCTCGACTGAAGCGCAGCGAAATGGAGAGATCTTTTAACATAGTTCAAAGATTTCTCCACTGCGGTCGAAATGACGATTCTACGTGGCCTATCATCGGCACTACAATGTTCGTCCCGTGGTCTGTGCCACCACAGACTACTTGATGGAATTGCTGATAAATGGTCTGTGAGGACACAGACCATGGGATTGATCTTTTAATGTTGCTAAAACTATGTTCAAAGATTTCTCCACTACGGTCGAAATGACGATTCTAGCGCCGTGGTCTGTGTCCCCACAGACCACGATATCACTCCTTCTCCTACCCCACCTTCAAAACCCACACCGATACACTTCCGGCATTGCAATGAAACTCCGCCCAACCATTTTCATCAATAACTACTTCCTGTTCTCTGTAGCCCAACGCATCAACAAAAGTTTTTCCGGCAAAATGTTTACCGATTTCCATTTCTTTAAAACCTTCCTCTCCTGTGCTCAACAATACCGCCAGCCCACTATTTTCATGTTCATCATCTCCTGCCCGGGTCCAGCCAACACAAATATTATGGTCAAAATAATCGCGTTGCTCACCGTAGGCTAAGGTTGTACGGATTTTACTCATGGTTTCTACCACCGGAATTGCAACTAACTCAACATGCGCCTCATCGCCTTCTTTATCTTTATCATCATAAATTCCTCCGTACAGATCAGGAAAGAACAAACACGGAATACCTTGTACACGCAACAAGATCATGGCATAAGCCAAAGGCCTGAACCAAAAATCGACATAAGATTCCAGTGCCTGTAAAGGTTGCGAATCATGATTATCGACAAATGTTACAGCCAGATCTGGCTTCACCTGAACCAGGCTCCCATCAAAAATGGTCCGCATATCATAGGCTTCATCCTTACTGGCCAGGAAAAAATTATGATGCAGGAGCGAATCGAATATTTGTGTCCTGCCGCCGGTAATCTCAATATATTTCAATTGTCCTTCTCTATCCACCACATTCCAATCTTCGGCTACGATAAAAAATTCGCGGTTAAATTTTTGATTCAGGTGATCGATCCACTCTACAATGAAATCAGGATTGATGTGTTTAACCGCATCTAACCGAAAACCGTCTACTTTAGTGGTTTCGACTATCCATTCGCCCCAGTATTTTAACTCTTCAATTACTGCCCTGTTTCGGTAATCGATATCGTTGAACATCAGATAATCGTAATTTCCAAATTCAATAGATGGAACCACTTCAAAACCTTCTCCTAAATAATTCTGGATCGAATAAATCGCCGTTTTTTTGAGGTCTTCAGCCCAGTCAACTCCGCTAAAACACTCATGATCCCATATAAATTCAGAATATTTTCCCTGTCGCCCCGGAAAAGTAAATTTCGTCCAGGCTTCTATTTCGAAAACATCGCTGGTAAATTCATTTCTATTTTCAGGATTTACAGTTCTAACCGCTATTTTTTCGAGTTCATCGCCACCGGCTTTGTGGTTAAAAACGGCATCGGCTAAAACACCAATCTCATTATCGTGGAGCGCTTCAATCGCTTTGAGATACTCGTCTTTCGAACCATGTTTGGTATTTACACTTCCTTTCTGATCAAACTCGCCCAAATCGAATAGATCATAAACCGCATAACCAACATCATAAGCCGCATTATTTGATTTATAAGCCGGGGGTAACCAAACAGACGTTATACCAATTTCTTTTAAATGACTGGCTTCGGCAGCTACTTTAGTCCACAAATTTTGTTCTTCATTATAGTACCAATGGAAAAATTGGATCAGGGTCTGGTTTTGCATTAATTTGATTTTTGTTAGGATAAACATGAGAGCCGAAAAATTGTTTTTGAATTTACATCAACAACCCTTGCAGGCTCTTTTCCCGCTGATTTCGCCGATACCCGCAGAAAAACAACTTAATAAATTTGCGCTAATCTATTGAATCTGCGGGAAACAATCTTGTGTATGCTTTTCCCGCTAATTGCGCAGATCACCGCAGAAAACAGATAAATAAGTTTGCGCTAATCTATTGAATCTAGGGAAACAATCTTGCGTATGCTCTTTTTTATTTAAAGGAACAGCGCTGCATGCCATTTTCCCGCTGATTTCGCAGATACCCGCAGAAAACAACTTAATAAATTTGTGCTAATCTATTGAATCTGCAGGAACAATCTCGCGTATGCTTTTCCTGCTAACTGCGCAGATCATCGCAGAAAAACAACTTAATAAATCTGCGCTAATCTATTGAATCTGCGGGAACAATCTTGCGTATGCTTTTCCCGCTAATTGCACAGATCATCGCAGAAAACAGATAAATAAACCCGCGCTAATCTATTGAATCTGCGGGAACAATCTCGCGTATGCTTTTCCCGCTAATTGCGCAGATCATCGCAGAAAAACAACTTAATAAATCTGCGCTAATCTATTGAATCTGCGGGAACAATCTTGCGTATGCTTTTCCCGCTAATTGCACAGATCATCGCAGAAAACAGATAAATAAACCCGCGCTAATCTATTGAATCTGCGGGAACAATCTCGCGTATGCTTTTCCCGCTAATTGCACAGATCATCGCAGAAAACAACTTAATAAATCTGCGCTAATCTATTGAATCTGCGGGAACAATCTCGCGTATGCTTTTCCCGCTAATTGCACAGATCATCGCAGAAAACAACTTAATAAATCTGCGCTAATCTATTGAATCTGCGGGAACAATCTTGCGTATGCTTTTCCTGCTAACTGCGCAGATCATCGCAGAAAACAGATAAATAAACCCGCGCTAATCTGTTGAATCTGCAGGAACAATCATGCGTATGCTTTTCCCGCTAATTACGCAGATCACCGCAGAAAAACAACTTAATAAATCTGCGCTAATCTATTGAATCTGCGGGAACAATCTCGCGTATGCTTTTCCCGCTAATTGCGCAGATCATCTCAGAAAACAGATAAATAAGTTTGCGCTAATCTGGTGAATCTGCGGGAACAATTTTGCGTATGCTTTTCCCGCTAATTGCACAGATCATCGCAGAAAACAGATAAATAAACCCGCGCTAATCTATTGAATCTGCGGGAACAATCTCGCGTATGCTTTTCCCGCTAATTGCACAGATCATCGCAGAAAACAGATAAATAAACCCGCGCTAATCTATTGAATCTGCGGGAACAATCTCGCGTATGCTTTTCCCGCTAATTGCACAGATCATCGCAGAAAACAACTTAATAAATCTGCGCTAATCTATTGAATCTGCGGGAACAATCTCGCGTATGCTTTTCCCGCTAATTGCACAGATCATCGCAGAAAACAACTTAATAAATCTGCGCTAATCTATTGAATCTGCGGGAACAATCTTGCGTATGCTTTTCCCGCTGATTTCGCCGATACCCGCAGAGAAACAACTTAATAAATCTGCGCTAATCTATTGAATCTGCGGGAACAATTTTGCGTATGCTTTTCCCGCTAATTACGCAGATCACTGCAGAAACCTTTTCCAAATCCGACAGAATCTATTTGCAATACCATTTTAACCACATTTTACTTACTTTTGCGCTTAAATGAGTTTAAAAAAGAAATTTGCAAGAGAAAGTTTTACCATCATGAATGAATTGGTATTACCAAATGATACCAATACCTTAAATAACCTAATGGGTGGGCGTTTGCTTCATTGGATGGATATTGCAGCGGCAATTTCGGCTCAAAAACACTGTAACCGTATTGTGGTAACCGCTTCGGTTGATAACGTTTCTTTTAAACATCCCATTAAATTAGGTGATGTAATTACCATTGAAGCCAAAGTAACGAGGGCTTTTAATACTTCGGTAGAAGTTCGTTTAGACGTATGGGCAGAGAATATCCCAAGTGGTGCACGCCAAAAAAGTAATGAAGCCTATTATACCTTTGTTGCGCTTGATCAGAGTGCACGTACCATACCCGTGCCAGAACTTATTCCCGAAACGCCTGAAGAACAGGATTTGTTTGATGGTGCTTTACGCCGCAGACAATTGCGTTTGGTTTTAGGTGGAAAAATGAACCCTGATGATGCCAGCGAACTCAAGGCACTTTTCTTTAAAGCATAATTTTTTCATTAAATTCCTTTTTGCTTAACACGATTGTTTTATTTTAGCGGTTTACCCTACGCTGAAAAATATGACAACTTATACTATTCTTATTATTTTAAGCGGATTAGTAATTTTCTCTTATCTGTTTGATTTAGTAGCGAGTAAAACCAAAGTACCTTCGGTTTTATTGCTACTCCTCTTAGGTATTGGTTTACGTTTGCTGGTCGATAACCTGAAGATACAAACCTTTAATTTCCTGTCTATACTACCAACATTGGGCACGGTAGGCTTAATTTTAATTGTTTTTGAAGGCTCTCTCGAACTTAAATACGACCGGCATAAAAACAAGGTTATTCGCAGTGCTTTTCTCTCTGCCTTAACCATTTTATTGGGGACTATAGTTGTAATAACAAGCATTATTTACCAGATCACCCACCACGATTTATATACCTGTATTGCTAATGCCATTCCTTTTAGCGTAATCAGCTCGGCCATTGCCATCCCTTCGGCAGCGGCATTAAACAACCACGACAAAGAATTTGTAATTTATGAATCTTCTTTCTCTGATATTTTAGGCATTATCATTTTCAATTTTGCCATTACCAACCATTCGATCAATACATCGGCTTTTATTGGCTTAGGTTTAAGTACCTTCCTCATCCTTTTACTATCGGCTATTGCCTGTGTGGTTTTGCTGTACGTGATGGGCAGATTGGTGCATCACATTAAATTCTTTTTAATTATAGCTATATTGATACTGGTTTATGCCATTGGTCAGTCTTACCATCTATCTTCTCTGGTTTTAATTTTAAGTACCGGCTTATTCCTAAACAATGCCGATGCCATCGAGAATGCCTGGTTTAGAAGCGTCTTTTTATATAAAAATTTAACAGCCGATTTATCCCAGCTCTATCAATTATCGGCAGAAAGTGCTTTTATTCTGCGTACATTTTTCTTTGTTATTTTTGGCTTTACCATGAATATTGGCAACCTAAACAACAAAATTGTACTGGCTAATGGTTTTTTCATTTTAATATCAATTTACATTATCAGAGTGATATTTCTCAAAATATTCAAAAAAGAAAACCTAAGTCCGATTTTATACATTGCACCCCGCGGACTAATTAGTATTTTGCTTTATTTCAATCTGCCAGACTCTTTAAAAATAGCGGAGGTAGGTACCCCATTTTTGTTCCTGGTTGTATTGGGATCGAGTATTGTAATGACACTTGGTATAACCTTAAGCAAAAGAAATAGTATGGTTCATTAGTTCATTTGGTTAATTGCATAAACTGGTTAACCGGTTAATTGAGGCCAGGTAACCAGTTTATCGCCAGCTTCTTCATCCGATAGCTATCGGATGCGAGGCCAATACCGAGCGGACCAGCCTGTCCCGACTTTTCCTATTGTGTGGACATATCTTTTTGAGGTTAATTTTTTAGGCGTTTTGCTAGCTTCCTCAAATAACACATTGTTTTAACCGAAGAACGCCGTCAATCCCAAGGGCCGGAGAAATCAAAAAAACAGTTGCAGGAAAGAACAGATAGTACTACCAAACCTAAAACGCAGTGGTTTTGTGTTCATAAATGCTAATTTAAAAGCTTAAATAAGTACTGAACACAAACCCCGAAGGGCTCAATCAGCCCAAAGAAAACACAAACAAAAACTGATTAAACAAAGTGCCGCTGTTTTTTTGATGCGTGTAGGATTGTGTAAAAGGCCCATTGCTGGATTGACAAAGCGCTTTGGGTACTTTGGCGCTCCAAAATGCGCCAGCATTCTTGAGCACAGCTAAAAACAACGTTGACTGCGAAAAACTACCATGCCACCGCGGCATAGAGCGGAAAAATCAATGTTTGTATCTAAAAATTAGTTTTTTAGAACCAGAATCTTTTAATAGCAGGAAAGATGCTGAACTAAATTCAGCATGACGATCGCCTTAGGCAAGAGGCAAAAATAAATTTAGATTTAAAAACATGTGTCCACACGATAGGACTTTTCGGAAAAGCAATCTTTGAGATCAGTACGCTGATATTTTATAAATGGTTTATCCACTCCCATTTCCAAACGCCCAATGCCATACGCCAAACACTTAAGGTTTAAATGAAGCTGAAATGGTTTTTAGCCGGTGTAGTTCGGCCATCACATTTGGATTAGCCTGATAGTAGATGGAATAGTAACTAAATTCATTTAATTGATGATCATCTTTCTGCCGGAAGTTGAAACGCGCTACATTCGGATTAATGGCATGGATGGGTATTGCAACAGCATTTGCAAGTGCGGTAAAAACAACAGAAAATACAGTGGCCGCCGCGTCCTCCTTAAAAGTTGGCTCTTCTTTACCCCATTTATCAACCATTTTACCACTGGCATCCCTTTTATATTCTTCAGCCCTATCCTCACCAATTTTAATAAAACTCATTCCTTTATAGCCCTTTTTAATTGTTCTGATCTGTACGGTTTTAATTTCCTTAATCGGTACCTTGATAAATTCGCCATCGTGATTTAGGATCGCATTTACTGAATCTACTTTGTATAAAATCCCTTTGTATTTACCATTTTGGGTTTTAAGAATGGCGATGTAAGGTTTTATGCCTTGAGCATTTGCCAAAGTAAAGGAAAGAAAAAAGAGGAGTGTAAAACAGATGGTTTTCATATAGAGGTGTTAAGGTTTATCAATATAATAAACTTTTGAATAATTTTCCAGTTTCTGGGAATCAATAGCTTCAAAGGTACCAATTGCCTTGTTAAGCAGCCCGATGGTAAAAGGAAATCTCGTGACATCCTTCAAAACTGCCTCCACATGATAAAAAAAAGAGTTGATTCACTATACCCATCAGAACGCAGGGTTAAAACTTTTTTCTTCCGGCAATGGAAGCGCGTGGCTGTACCGGTCATCCAGGTATTGAAGACCGCCAGATCCTTGCAGATCAGCTTCTGCCCTTTTACAGGGAATTATTGAATCAGTCTACCTTATAAGCATATTTTTTATACCGTTACGCCGCCCTGATCAATAAACTTGGTTACCCTAACGGCATTTGTCCTCCGGAGGATATGACCATTCTGCTACCAGATATTCGATGGCTGCGGGCATATCATTTACAATGCGGAAGCTGATTTTGTACGCTGGGTTATAACTTAGATCACCACATCTGTTTTTTCTTTTACCAGAGAAAAAATAAACCTAAAAAAGACGCATATAAAAATACAATTTCTATAAAAAGCTTAAAATAAAGCAATAACAGCAAAAACAAAAAGAGTTTGCCCCCTCATTTTGATGATATTACCCCTCACTACATGCATATTTTTTGTAGTTAATTTGTTTCAACCAAGTATAACATAATAGATCCTGATTATCCCAGATTACCTAATGGGTAATTGATGGTTGTAGGCAATTCAAATTGATATAACCAGTTTTCCGATGAACAAACCTTTAACCGACATGAAAAACTAAATTATGCTACAAAACGCCCAATTATCCTCGCATGTAAAAATTCTTCTGGCATTGAAAATCAGCAGAATATCAGGCTTTACCAAAACTAATGTTCTTATTGGCCATTCAATCAAATTTCCTGAAGCCGCTTACCGTTCACTAAACATTCACTGGTAACGTCAATCTTTTCGTAACGGAAATTTCAGGCACTGTTAAACGGCTGCTCATCATCTTTTATTGCATACAAACCTTACATGGTTAAAAAAGCATCACCAGGTTCATTTAGCCAATGTACCAGCGGCAACCTGTTCCTGATTTTGAAACTAATTTAAATCAATTAATTATACATTTCAAAGCAAAAAAGAGGGGCTCAACTAAATGAGTAGCATATGCCCTCTTTAAACCAACCAAACGAACATTACATATGCCTGTTCATTCATCCTAACCTAATTTTTATGAAAACAAAATTCTCTACCTCAGGTCCGTTCAGCATCTTGATGCTTGGCGTTCTTTTACTTGTCGGCAGTTGCAGAAAAGGCGAGCTCCCCCATCCAGACACAAGCAAAGATCCGCTTTCGATCAAGGGAAAACTGGGTGCAATACCACCTAATGAAACTCCACTATCCGCAACTAACGGCACCTTTTACATCGTGAACCGCAAAAGCGGGAAAGTTCTCGATGTTGGTGGATTTCAGACTGCAGATGGCGCTAATGTTTCCCAGTACGGCGGTACAGGCGGAACCAATCAAAAATGGAATTTAACCCTGCTTTCTGGCGGTTACTATTCAATTATTGGCGTGCATAGCTCCAAAGGCTTACAGGTAGACCAGGCAGGAACAGCCGACGGAAACAATGTAAATATATTTACCTATTCAGGAGCAACCAACCAGCAGTGGCTATTTACTTCACTTGGCAATGGCTATTATCGTATTGTAAACAGAAACAGCGGTAAGGACCTCGATGTCGCCAATCAGTCAATTGATGATGGGGCCAATGTAGACCAATGGACTTACTGGGGCGGAGAGAACCAGCAGTGGTCTTTACTAACAGTTAATGCAACCGGCCAATTGGGCTGGGTACTTAACAGCACTGGAGTACCTGCCGATGTAGTAACACGCATTACCAATGCCATGAACGATGCCTGTTCGAGGTATAATGCAGGTGCCAACTGGCCATCGCGCACGCTTACGGTACAATATAACACCGGTGTGCCTACAGCCGACGGCAGTACGAATGGAAATATACGTTTCGGTGCAAACACCAGTTACCAGAATGTTCGTACGGCAATGCACGAAATTGCACATACTTATGGCGTGGGGCTAAGCACCGGGTGGACATCAAATACCTCTACAGGCGATTTCCCGGGAGCCAATACCGTAGCACTTGTTAAGATTTTTGATGGTCAAAGTGGTGCCGTACACACAGGAGGCGGGCATTTTTGGCCTTACGGTTTAAACTACGACAATGAATGGAGCGAAGCAAATGCCTTTAGACACGTAAAATTAGTTTTTGCTATGCGATCGGACGGAATGTAGAGCCGCAGATTAAAGACGCTATCAAGAAAGACCGTCCGGATATTTACATTGCCATCCGGACGGTCTTTGAACAAATTATATACTTTACACTTACCGGGATCTTGCGCCACATGGATTTTCGAAGTTCAGCTGCGGGCTTTCCGGTTCTATTAAAAAACTTCATCATAGAAAATTTAATAAATAAAATCACCAACTTTACCCTTGCTGGATTTTATATCCATCTTAACCCATCTTTATAAACCAAAATGGATAAAGACCTGAAACTTGCCGTACTCATAGACGCAGACAACGTACCTTATGCCCATGTAAAGGAAATGTTCGAAGAAATTGCCAAATACGGCACCCCAACCTTCAAACGGATATATGCCGACTGGACCAGACCAACCGTTTCCGGCTGGAAGAAGGTACTGCTCGACCATGCCATCACACCCATCCAGCAATACAGCTACTCGAGCGGCAAAAATTCCAGCGACAGCGCACTGATTATCGATGCGATGGACATCCTGTATACCGGCAAGGTAGACGGTTTTTGCATCGTCTCCAGCGACAGCGACTTTACCAGACTGGCCACCAGGCTCCGTGAAGCAGGCATGAAAGTAATCGGGATTGGTGAAAAGAAAACACTTAAACCATTTATCACCGCCTGCGATAAATTTATCTATATTGAGATCCTGAGCCCGAGTGCCCCGGCTGAAGATACGGCACTACCAGAGGCCGAGTCGGCAGCACCCTTAACAAAAGCACAGCCATTGAGCAAAGTGGATAGCGGCATCATCAAACTCTTTACAGACAGTATCAGCGACCTTGCAGACGAATCTGGCTGGGCCTATCTTGGTGACCTGGGCAGTTTGATGATGAAAAAGAAACCTGATTTTGATGCCAGGAACTATGGTTATCCCAAATTACTGCCGCTGATTAAAAGCATAACAGGCCTGGAAATAGACGAGCGGGAAAGCGGCAAGGGCAATGTAAAACACATCTATATCAGAAAACAATTGCAGTCGGCTGCAAAGAGCATAAACAGGAACAAAACGCCGAAAGGAAAACCGAACAAAAATAACCAGAAACAGCACCGGATATAAAAGCAGTTATTTTGCAATAATCCAGCCTGAATATTTCTGCAGTCTCAGGCTACTACTACGCTATCCTGAGGGTCTTGACCACCGTACCGAAATACTTCAGGGCCGGCAGAATATGGATTAAACCGTCAACTGAAAACTGCCCACTGATCAGCTTCCCATTTCTAAAATCTTATCAAATTCTTCTGCTTTTAATGGCATTACCGATAAACGTCCTTGTCTAACCAATGAAATATCAACCAGACTGGGTTCAGCCTTGATTTGTTCAAGCGAAACCGGGTTTTTCAGGCCTTCTACAGGCGATAAATCAACCACTACCCAGTTGGCATCATCAGTAGTTGGGTCCTGGTAAAACTCCCTCACTACTTTTGCAATGCCCACTACGTTTTTACCTTCGTTACTATGATAAAAAAGCACCAAATCTCCCTCTTTCATGGCTTTCAGGTTATTCCGGGCCTG
Organism: Pedobacter sp. W3I1; assembly: GCF_030816015.1. Classification (NCBI taxonomy): domain Bacteria; kingdom Pseudomonadati; phylum Bacteroidota; class Sphingobacteriia; order Sphingobacteriales; family Sphingobacteriaceae; genus Pedobacter; species Pedobacter sp. W3I1. Next base: position 1,982,063 of record NZ_JAUSXN010000001.1, on the reverse strand, counting down.
GTAATTACGCACACCATCCCAAAAGGTACGGCCATCCTGATTAAATTTTTCCCAACTGTATTTAAAAGGCTCTGATTTTACTAACCAATGATTCATCTTCTTCTTTATTTAAGGCCCAAAACTAACAAAACAGAACGGATTAGAAAACAGGTTGGAAAGAATGAGTTTTCAAAATATTAAAAATTGATTAGTTTTTCGGAATATCATTTTCAATGAAATTTAATATCTTGTGGATACAAATTAATAACAAAAATGGCAGAATACGCTTTACCATATTTCGGAAACTTACCGACAGAAAATTTAGAAGAATATTATGATGTTGATATTGAATTAAATGGAAATGAAATTCAAGTAGACCTTAACTTTGAAAACCAGACGGTTGACATATTAATACTGGACAAAGTAAAAAATTTCATTGAAAAATTAGAAAAATTTGACAAGCTGAATAAGACATATATTCTCAATGACTATAATGATGAAGATGGCGACACAGTAAAATTTTACATAGAACACCATCTTGAGGAAGTTGATAAAGAAGAACTTACAAAACTTGTAAACTTTGACGACACGATAACAGAACCTGAACAGCAACTTTTGTCAAAATTGAAATTAGTTAGAGTTGGTCTTTATCCTGATAATGAAGATAACTTCGCCATTTTTGACTACTCAATTGGAAAAGATATAACAAATTATTTGGTAGTAATAAATACTGATGAGAACGGACAACTGGACTATATGACAATGGAAAGCTAAATACTACTGTCACCATCCATTACTAGCGCAAGTCTTCGCGTTTAAGCTAGTGGGCTGAATGACTTGCGCTTAGCAGAGATTTAATTGACGGATTTATCAAGCACACGTCAGGCCAATACTTTGGCCAGGGGCACTAAGACTTGCGCTAGAAAGGGGCTTAAGTAAGAGGAATGCCTTCTATGGTATTGGTTTAGAATATGAGCTTTAAATTTTACGGATCTCTTTAGACAATGGTGGTGGCCCTAAAATTACCTCAACTCTATTTTCAGGTGTGGGAAGTGGAAGTTTAGCGAGCAGCGTTATTCCAAACGATAGATGACTATCATTAGCGTGAATGACCATGCCTATCAGTGTACATTTTTCATCATCAAGACGCAAAATATCTGCTGAAGGCTCAAATTCTTCAAAGATGGTTTCAAATGCTAAAGTCTCCTTTGCATATTCAATACAGTCGTAATAAATTGTTCTATCTGTCATTTTGTATTGAACTTTCGTTACGATACCTCCCTCTTCAGTTAAAATAAAAGCTTTGCCATGAGTCTGATAAAGAATTAAGTTTTCCACTTTTTGATTGAAACTAAACCCGAGCGCAATGAGAAGTTCATGAGCACTATTCACTGAAATATTATATAAATCCCAAATCTGTTGTGGCCTAATCATCATTTTGTTCATATTTAAAGTTAAACATTTGGATTAAGAAGTATACACAGAATTCTAAATCCATTCCGCTCTCCAAATGGTGGCTTAAGCGGAGAAAGAAATAGTTTAGTCTTTATGTAGTACTGTGGATTCTATATTATTATTTTATGAAGGATACAATGTGCCTCTTTTTCGTTATCATTGGATTCTAAATTAACTCTAATAGAAATTACAGGTTACACAGTCGGTGAGGTTTTAGGCGGTACCGCAGTTACTGGTACATTTATATTCTTTATTATCAAAGGGTTTATAAATCCAAAGGCCAGTTGGCTTCCTATTTACACTATTACCTTTATTGCGCTGTTTATTCTATGGTATCTCAGCAGCCCAGTAGCTTTATACGATAATATATTGTTTAATGCTTTTAACGCAATACTTTTCTTAAGTGGTATCGCCGGATGTGTAAAGTACTATTGGGAGATGTGGAAGAGAAAAAAACAGCTGCAATCCTAACCAATCATTATCATGGGACATAAAAAAGTCTGCCTAAACTGTAAAAAGGCATTTAGCATATATACTAACGAATCGAAAGAGATTAATCTTACTTGTCCGGAATGCCAATCAAAAATGGTACTCGTTTCACACAGATTTAGACCTCCAAAGCAAACGGATACTAAACAATGGGATTTGGCAAAATATTTAATCACCCATGGTTTTCCTTATCAACACATCCATGAAAACTATCAATATGTTCAATATCCAACAACTATGGAAGAGGCCAGGGAATTTGTATTAAAATTTAAAACACAAGCTTATATCATTAAGGAATAACCATTGCTACTTTAATCTCACAATACTTGAGCAAATCTTATGGGTTGGATGTTAATAGCTATCTTAGTAATGCTATCTAAAGCACAAGTCAGGCCAATGCTTAAAGCAATCGCACTAAGACTCGCGCTAGAATAAGGAGTAACCATATTTTGCTAAACATATCGTTGCACCGTTCTGGGAACTTTACTGCAACGACCTTCGTTCCATACGCATACTTATATATGAGTATTTACGGGTTTCCATATCTGTCTTTGTTTTTTCTTTATAACTTAGTGAACTAAATTATCTCATCATACTATATGCTACTAACTATAAGTCAATCCGCAATAATTTCTGAGTCAAAAGTGGATATTTAATTAATACTACACCCACATATAAAATTATTGACAAAAAAATGCCCGTTAAAAAAAATACAACTCGTAAAACCGTTTTTATATCATCTACTTTCGTTGACCTTAAAGGAGAGAGAAAAAAAGTTTGGGACTCACTTGAAAATTTTGATGTAACCATTAAAGGAATGGAGCAGTTTGGCGCAAGAAAGACTACCCCATTAGCAACTTGTATTTCAGAAGTTGAGCAATCCGATATTTATGTTGGGATTATCGGAATGAGATATGGAAATGAAGAGCCAAATACAGGAAAATCATATTCACAATTAGAGTATGAGAAAGCTGTTGAACAAAATAAAGAAATTCTGATTTACCTTATTGACGAGGAAAACTCGAATGTTACTCCTACCTTAATCCAGTTTGACAAAATCCAAAAACTCAATAACTTTAAAGCAATTCTCAAAGCCAAACACACCATTGACACATTTTCAAATCCACAAGATCTTATAACTAAACTTCAAAGGAAATTTAAAGAATTATTGACGCCAAAAATAACAGCAATAATAGAAGATGAGTACGACAATACCAAAAAAGTAATTGATCTATTCTTCCTTGTCCCAGCTGCTTACTCAGGGCGAGAAATAAAGTTGAAATTAAAGTTTGTTGGAAACCCTCAGCCTGTATCAAAAGCAATATGTCAAAGCTTCAATTTTGAATTCGGGAAGACTGTTGTTTGTAAAGTAGAAGTTGTTCACCCAAAGTTTAAGTTTCAAAATTTCAGGCACATTTTTATTGAATTTGAGCCGTTTCAAAATTTCATCACCCTCGATTTGTCTCATGAGTATGAAATTTTTGCTAAAGTATTATTTAAAGATGAGAAGGTAAAAAATCTTACAACTGATTTTAAGGATAAATTGGAGCGTATCTATAATGACCGGTTTAATTATGATCCGAGTTATGACTATGATCCAAGTGATGATGACGAATACTACGATGTTATAAAAGAGGGCGATGGTCAAATCGCTCTTAATTTAACGAGCATTTCAAGTAAGATATAAGTTTTTGATTTTTGGAAAAAATTTAACGGTTAGTTTAGTAATATTAACTCTACTTTACATTCAAGTTTAAAACTTGATTAATTTATGAAATGGTTCCTGAAAAATTAAAAGAAGTTAAAAGAAAACTAGACAGTGGAGAAAAAGTGGAGCCAATAACCGTTCGAGACTTTCTTTATTGGTTCTGGCAATCGCAAAGAAGAGGATGGTGGGTTGTCAAACAAATGCGGGCTGCTTTAATTAAACAAGAGCTAGAAACTTACCCTGATTTCAATAGTGTCTATATTGACGCTTTGATTCAGTTCAAAAAAATTGAAACTCAAATAAATAAAAATTTAAAAGTTGATGAGCCTGAACCTGAAAATATCGCAAATAACTCATCTGACGAGGTTTTAAATTTTGATGATCCAACATACAGAATTTCAAGGTTGGAAGCAGCAAATAAACAGTTAATTTTTGTTAAACCAGATAGCAACCTTTCTGAAGCTATAACACTAATGATGACTCATGATTTTTCACAAATACCTGTAATGCAGCAGCCGAAGAGGGGACTAAAAGGGGTTATTAGTTGGAGATCAATAGGTCAAAAGTTAGCTGTTGGAAAATCATCGACGATTGTTAGAGATTTAATGGAGCCTAATTTTCAACTAATATCAGAAGAAACTTCCCTTTTCAAAGCTCTACCTATTATTATTGAACATGACTACATTTTGGTGCAGAACAAATCAGAAGAGATATGTGGCATTGTCACAGCCAGTGATTTGAGTCTACAATTCAAACAACTTACTGAGCCTTTTCTTCTTGTGGCTGAAATTGAAAATCATCTAAGACAAATATTAATAAATCTTACGAGGGATGAACTCGAAACAGGAAAGGATACAAAAGATGAAGATAGGAAAGTTGAATCGATCGCAGATCTTACATTTGGTGAATACTTAAGATTGTGCCAAAATCCAGAAATATGGATCAAATTAAAGTTATCGATTGATAGAAGAATTTTTTGTGTAGAATTAGATAAAATTAGAATAATCCGAAATAACATTATGCATTTTGATCCTGATGGATTAGAGGATGAAAGCACAGAAACTTTAAGAAATTTTGTAAGATTACTCCAAACGCTAAGAAGTCTAAATGTTTTTTAGTAAAGTTAGACGATAAAGATTGATTTTACCTTAATCAGATTGGAAATTTTATATCAATAGACAGACATTAAAATGGAGAACGTTGAATTTTTATTAGCCTGGACTGAAGATTTAAAGAAAGAGATCGAAACGTTGAATTTTGATGCAGATGACATAAGAAAGGATTTCTTCAAACTTTTTTACGATTCTACCTATAGCTATTATCTAGGCTATGTTTCATATGCTTTGTCATCGTCCATAATCAAAGGGGATGTTGTTTTTAAAGAAAATTTATCTCCATTCAAAGTGCATTTAGATAGACTAATTGAGATTTCGCAGCTGCCAATATTAACAAAAAGCTATAAGAATGCTCTCAATAGAAACTTGAACATTGAAACATGGTCGATTTTTGAATTGTGTGTTACTACATTTTGTAACGCATTGTCCAATGAAGAAGAATTAAACAAGTTGCTAAGATATAATTTTAATGATATTTTAAAAATTCTGAATAAGAGCACAATTGATGATAATAACCTTGAAAAGTTGAAGCAAAAACTCATTGTTGAACACCTTAGTCACGTTCCAATTCAGAGAAAAGTCGATTTCTTATTTAAGAAAGGAAAGCATTATTATCGGGATTCAAAAAAGGACAGAGAATTTTTAGTTTTTTATGGAAAACTTAGGAATACCTTGCATAGTAATTATATTTATCATGGCAATGAATATGAATACAAATTTGGCGAGGCCCACTTTCTTTTTAATAAAGGAAAGCTAGTAAAATGGACTGATCCTTTCGCACCGTCTCCAAAACTTTATATTTACTTAAGTGCCCAATTAAAAGAGATTTGGAAAACCTTAGTTCTTTCCATAAAACATGGGAAAAAAATTGAGTATCCAGATCTAGATCAAAATTAGACTAGTATTAAAACACATCACATTATGGAAGAAATTTTACCAGAATTGCATACTAATATTTCCGGAAAAATAAGAAATACAAAACTTCCGAAAACTAAATCATTATGGCCCTTATTCGAGACTATTAGCAATTCAATACACGCTATTCAGGATAAAGATATAGCCAATGGTAAAATTTCAATTAATATATCTAGGCAAGGTAATGATGAACTACTTGCCGAAAGCGAAAAAGTCGACATTTATCCAATAACAGATATTGAAGTTATTGATAACGGTATTGGACTGAATATTGAAAACTTCAAATCCTTTTTGACCGCCGAATCAGAACATAAAATTGAAAGAGGGGCAAAGGGAATTGGAAGATTCGTGTGTCTTAAAGCTTTTAAAAGTTTGATATTTAAAAGCAGCTTTAAAAATGAATTAACAAACGAGAACCAAATCAGAGAATTTACTTTTAAGCCTATTGACAAGGGCATCTTCGAGCATAAAGTTAATTTATCATCAAGTGTCAAAACCGGAACATCGGTCACTTTAAAAAATTTCATAGCTGATTATCAAGATACCTGTCCAAAAACTCTGTACGATATTGGGGAAAAAATCATAGATCATTTTTTAGTGTACTACCTTAACCAAAAAGCTCCACGAATTGATATTACAGAAAAAATAAATGGCACTAAAATAGACTTAAACAGCATATTCAATACCTCTTTTAAAGCCGCTATTAAAGCAAGTAAATTTGAGTTATATGGAAATGAATTTCAAATACATTTGCTTAGGCTGTATGATGTAAAAAAAGGTCATAGGATACATTATTGTGGCAATGATAGAGTCGTGAGGGAAGAAAAATTAGTGAAATACATTCCAGACTTAGGGAATTCTATAATGGAAGAGGCGAATATTTATTTTACATACCAAGTTTACATCACGAGCAAATTTTTAGACGACAATGTGGATAACGAACGGACTGATTTCGATTTCCCAGATAACTTAGAAGATACTGATTTGCAAAATCTAGTTAATGATTTACCAAATCTTGATCGAATAAGACAAAAGGCTATACTGAGTTTAGAGGATATATTGAAAGAATATTTAGGAAACGTACGGGAACAGAAGTATGAAAAATACAGTCAGCATATAATTGCTGATGCACCACAATATAAAACACTATTAAAATATAAACCTGAAGTGGTTCGCAATATGAATCCCAATTTATCGGGAAACAGATTAAATATAGAATTATATAAGGTGCAATCGGATTTGGAGATTGAGATCAAAGAATTAGGTGAGAAAATTCTAAATACAAATTCTGTAAATGATTTGGATGAATACAAAATGCTTTATGATGATTTTATTGAAAAGTTTAATGACATAGGTAAAGCAAATCTTGCAAAATATATTGTTCATCGAAAATCCGTAATAGAACTTTTAGATAAATTTCTTGGTGTTGATGACAATGATGAATTTCTAACTGAAGATACAATTCATAAGATTTTCTTTCCATTGAAAAGCGAATCCGATGAAATCACCTTCGAGCAACAAAATTTATGGCTGATTGATGAAAGATTATCTTATCACTCATACTTATCATCCGATAAGTCTTTCAAAGAAACAAAGATATTAACAGGATCAGAAAGCCTTGATAGACCAGATTTGTTAATATTTAATGAAAGTTTCGCGTTTGTAAATGATGAAGCGCCCCATAATTCATTTGTAATTGTTGAATTTAAACGACCAGAAAGAAAAGATTACCACACGAGAAATAAAAAGAAAAACCCTATAGATCAAGTCATTTCATACATAGGAACAATAAGAGATAATACAGCCACTGACAGAAAGGGTAAAATTATTCAAGTCGATAAAGATCGAACCCCATTTTACGCTTATGTAATCTGTGACTTTAATAATAATCTAACTAACATACTAGATGAACGTAATTATACCCAAACCCCCGATGGACAAGGATACTTTTACTTTCACTCGAAGTATAATGCTTATATCGAAGTTATTTCCTATGCAAAGCTATTAAAGGACGCTAAAGCTAGGAATAGACTGTTATTTGATAAACTTGGGCTACCTAGCCATTAACTAAATAATATGAGCACTACTATCAAAAAATAATTGTTGCTTTGAATAGAACAGCAGAGATAATGATTGAAATAGATAAGGTCATGGCAATCTAAATAATCTTAAATAATTAACGACTCAAATGATTAAATTTTTAGATGGCGATGCGATTAGCGCTAAAATAATTCAAACAATAAAAGAAGCAGATGTTTATTTAACTCTAGTTTCTCCATATATTAAGCTAACCAATAAAATCAAATCAGAACTTACTTACTTAGGAAAGAATAAACCAGAGGTTGAAATCGAGGTTGTGTTTGGAAAGAATGACAAAACCCCAAATAAGAGCCTAAGCAATGAAGATTTTGAGTTTCTTAAGACATTGCAGAATATCCGTATCAGTTATGTTAAAGAACTGCATGCTAAGATTTACTGTTCTGAGGATCGATTGATGTTGACCTCATTAAACTTACACGAATTTTCTCAAGCCTATAATTTTGAAGCAGCATTTGTAATTGAGAAACCATCATCTATTTTAGCTGCCCTAAACAACTCAAAAACTGAATTAGCTTGGAATGAAGCTTTAGAATTTGTTGATAAAGTAATTGAAAGCTCAACACCAGTTTACCACAAAGGAAAAGTATACGAAACTTCGTGGCTTGGGTTTTTTACCAAATTAGTTGAGGAATACGATGAAGATAATTCGGAAACATTTTTCAAAAAGCCTATGACTACTAAAGATTCTATACACTTAGGATTTTGTATAAGGACTGGAGTAAACATACCATTCAATCTTAAAGCTCCATATTCCGATACTGCATACAAATCATGGAAGCGATATGGCAATGAAAACTATAAAGAAAAATATTGCCATTATTCAGGGGAAATAAGTGACGGTGAAACTTCTTTAAAATCACCAATCTTAAAAAAGAATTGGAAAGAAGCCAAAATGAAATTTAACTTCTAACATTCTATGACAGTTTATATTCAAGGGTAATACAATTTATTTTAGTGTCCTATAATTTTTAAATATGCAAATACTAAAAGACTGGCGTCAAGTAATCGAGCAACAAGCAAAGGAAACTAAATCTTACTTGCTAAATGCAAAAGAAACTGCAAGAAATTATGAGCATTCTTCCCGAACCAAGTCAGAAATTGGATTTAATGTTTTCACTATTTCATCCGACTTATATTACCGTGAAAATTTTCATAGCGACATTATTAAGGCCTTCTTAGATCCAAACGAAAAACATGGAGAAGGCAATAAGTTTCTAAATGCATTCATTCATCTATTAAATAAATGCAATCCTCAACGAAATCTAAATCCATCTGATTTTGAAAACTCAAGAGTGTCAAGAGAAGAGAATAACATCGATATACTCATTTCGGATTCAAATAGTGGCAAGGCTATTCTAATTGAAAACAAAATATATAATGCAATAGATCAGCAGAGACAAATACCGAGATATTTTGAAATCGTGTCTGAAAATTACAGCGTTGAGGCAATTGTCTATCTAACATTAACTTCATCGAAATATTTAAATCAGAATGACTGGACGAATGACGAAATCGAAAATATTAATCCTCTGATATATTTCGTGCCGTCCTATAATCTAGGAAGCACAAATTTATTTGATAATTGGATAGTCCCATCAATAATCGAATGCAATAATTCCGAAAGTCTTTTTATACTACGCCAGTACGGCAACTTAATTAAGTTTTTAAATACAAACTCTATGGACACTATTACACTAGAAAAATTTTACCTAACACTAAAGGAAAGTGATAATCTACGAACATCGCTCTCAGTAAGGAACATGCTGAATGATCTTCCAGAATATTTAGCAATCAGAATTGAAGGAAAATATAAGGGAAAATGCTATCCTTTTAAAAGTATATGGAGGTATAAAAGTCGCGATGCAGTGTTTGAAGCTTTTGAGTTGGAAAATTTATACCTTAAAATGGATATTTGGTGCAGTGAAAAAGGCTACAAGGTTCACTTTTGGAATTCTAAAGATGAGCATTATGATATTAAGGTAAATCTCCCTTTTGTATTATCATTGAAGGATTTTAATTACGAAGGGGACAATAAATCTAATGTTGAAAAACATTTTGGCTTTAATGAAGAAGAATTACTTTTCGAGTTTATCGATAATTTATTACTAGAGTTAAAAGAGTTTAAGAATCAACCGGTTTCTAATTTGGTTATTGAAAAGCATGATTAGCTTATACGCAGGTTTAATCAAGGAGCTTCCAGTTCGAGACATCTTTTTCTCTACAAAAAGATCAACATGGGTTAAAGCAGAAAAGGAAATTCCTTGGTTAAAATTATTAAATGATGACGTTTTCGGTTTGGATTATACATTGAGTATTTCAAGGAGCGATATTTTTAGGAGCATATCAAACGTAAGAAAAAGAATAATTTTAACTATATACTGGGGCTATCCACAAGGGATGCGAGGTAAGCATTTCATAAATATCCTTAAGTCAATAGAAATTATTGAAGAATCCATTTCTACCATGAGAAACATAGAGAGCCCAACAACAGATGACCATTGGGTACTGATGGATAGGCTCAAGAGTGTAAAAGGTTTAGCATTATCTACGATCAGCAAACTACTGTACTTTTTTGAAATAAAAATAAACGGGCATGAATGCCAGATTTTAGATCTTCGGCTAATTGATGCATTGTCAAGTAAAAGCTTTTCTCAATATGAAAATCTTTTACCCATAAGCTATGGAGCTACTGCAGAGAAAAAATATCCCTTGTTTTTGGAACTTACTACATCAATTGCGAATAAGTTGGAATGCAAACCTGAAAACATAGAAATGTTTCTGTTCACATTTGGAAAAAATCTAAAAAGTAATTAGGACACTTTTTATTGTGGTTATAGTATAAAATTTAGGGTCCTTTTATCAAGATAAAAATAGCTTATGGAAGATACCGGCTTTTAAAAGAGTTAGCAAGTGGGTTTTCAACACAGGCTAAGCAATCAAATTCAGTATTGGTTTTTTTATGTTAACATCTATAATTTTAGTTGCCAATCTCGTTAAAGCAAAAAATAATATATAAATTTTATCTACTGATGTTCCAAGAAAACCTATAGGGTAAGCCCACTGCAATATTTTCATTGATTATACTATGTCCTTTTAAATATAAATTTAACGGATATAAAAGAAATATTGATTTTTCTAAGTCTCAGTTTATCAACGATGACTGCCTTTGGTCAAAGTTCATCGGAATCACCAGTTCAAACTATTCTTCATAAATATTTAAAACTTATATAGAATGCACATTAGTAGACAAGTAAGAGCAATAGACATAAAATCGACGATCCTGGATACGACAAAAACTTCTATCTCAGTATCCAACTTTCTAACAAAGGAAATCTATATAACAACAACTACGGAAAAAGTTGCCATACTTTCTTGGAAATGGGATATTTCATCCAATAATGAATCTAAAAACCTTCTATTAGCTCTTGTTTATTCGCAGGAAATTGGGATAGAATATTTGCTTGTTGACTTGGTTTCAGTTGATCAGAATTTAAATTCATTCGAACTGATGGAAGAAGTTATAGCTTTTTCAAACCTATATAAAGTACTGCCAGTGATAGCAACGTACGATTGGGAATGCGAAAATTGGTTATGGACAATGAGACGCCCATGGATTTGTTACGAAATCCATAATTATACTAAGAATTCAAATACCATCACATATCTCGGACATACAAAAGGTCAAGGTTGCGAAGATAGTTTTGGGTTTGCTCATATGATTAATCGTATAGCGAATTCCACGTTTGCTCAAACTATCTTATATTTATTACTCGACAAGGTTAAAATTACAAAACTTGATGACTTAAAGTATCTGTTACCAAATTATTCTAGAATATTAGAAGCTGCATACGAGAAACTGAGTCAAAATGATTATATTCTAACTGCGGTCATACTTGCACAAAATGATATTTCAGACAAGGAAGAGCATTATCCATATATAAAATATCGAGTCAATGGCGATCAGGATATCCTATATCTTACTTTTTCTAATTATTCATTCTTGGAGGAGGGAAGCTCTACCCATAGGTTAAGATATTCGATTATGTTAGGTGATACAAAGGTTGCGACATGGCATAATTATGAAAATAATGCTGGTGATTCAAGATTGTTTCTAGAACCTGTTGCAGGGATCAAAAAAATAATTTCAAAATTTCTAAATATTGACGCGAGTATTGATGATTGTACGCAATTATCAATTAAAAGCTATGACACTAAAACACCTAAGTTCGAAACCAAATTTTTCAAATTATGCTAATGCCGCTTCATAACATAACTTTGGTTAAAGAGTTGGATCTAATATTTTGCGTTAAATATTTGAGTACCTCTAATATAATTAATCATTAAGCAAATTTAAGCTTGTAATCTCAATACGCTTAAAGGATCTACGGCATAAACCCTCACGTGGCAATCGCACAACCTATTTATATCCGTTCCTCCTTTGCTTAGTTGATCTTAAAGCTTGCCATCGTACCATAATTAATTTAAATCTTATGGTACAAGAACAAAACCCATTTAAGGTGGCTGAAGTTGAAGTAAGCTACAAATCAAACTACAACATTACAGAACGACCAAAAATTACAGCACTCAAGATGTAATGGAATGGTGTGAGTTTTTAACACAGAATCAAACAGCTTTCAAAGAGTTACATTTTGGGACAAGAATGCCTCAGGAACTTTTTGATGCGGTTTGTAATCAAAAGCAATTAAAGCGCCTTGAGATTAAGTGGGGCAGTTATAAAGATATTTCTGCAATTGAAGGATTAACCCATATCGAATTATTACATATTGGTTCCGGAGCAGGTGTTGAATCGATAAAACCTTTAACAAAACTTAAAAACTTGATAGGTTTATCGGTCGAAAACTTTCAAAAAATAACTAACTATGATGACCTTTCAAATCTATCGACACTCGAAAGTTTGAGCATTGAAGGTGATGGCTTCGGACCGCAATACATTAAAATTGAGCAAATAGATTTCTTAAATAACATGCCTCAACTCAAGTTCTTCCGCCTTTTAACAGAAAGACTTCAAAGCAAAGACTATAGCCCAATTTTATCACTAAAAAACATAGTGCACCTTTCTTTAAGTGGAAATAAGCAAGTTAGGACACTTTATGATGAGATCTTCGAATTACCTAAGTTAAAATGGGGAATGATCAAAACCAGGCCTGAATTGTATAAGAACTAAAAAGTGAACAATTCATTTAGACTGCAAAGTCTGAACTATCACCTGCAAGGTCTAAACTGTCGACTGCAACCTCTGAACTATTAACTGCAACGCCTGAACTATCAACTGCAACGTCTGAACTATTGACTGCAACGCCTGAACTGTCGACTGCAACGTCTGAACTACCGACTGCAAGGTCTGAACTATCGACTGCAACGTCTGAACTATCGACTGCAACGTCTGAACTGTCGACTGCAACGTCTGAACTATCGACTGCAACGTCTGAACTGTCGACTGCAACGTCTGAACTGTCGACTGCAACGTCTGAACTGTCGACTGCAACGTCTGAACTGTCGACTGCAACGTCTGAACTGTCGACTGCAACGTCTGAACTGTCGACTGCAACGTCTGAACTGTCGACTGCAAGTATAAAACCGCCTTCATTCATGCATTATTTGAGCAACAATATTTTGTTGATTGATTTATTATATTTATCTTGCCTATGCTAAATGATAATTAACATATTTTACTAATCTTAACAAGAGAAGCAATTAAGTAAGCAATTCAATTTTTAACAATATTCCTGAGACGAGCGGTAGTCCCGCATCTATATTTTCTCTGTAAAGAGTTAATTGTCGTTTAGCAGCGTCTCAGGATCTTTTTATCAATGTTATGCTAAACGACAATTGTAAAAACCCAAACACACAGCTCCCAAATCAGGTAGCAGCTGTAACAGAATTCCGGAAACTGATTGAAGCCTATTTCGATATGATTAGTTTATCGGATGTGAATCAACTCCTTACCGAAATGCTTAGCGCCTGTACCGGCCCCGATCCACGTGCAGGCAAACACAAACCCATTACCATTGCCAACGCCCTTTACGATGTAAACCATATCATCAAGCTATTTACCAAAACGAAACCTCTGGCCAATGATGATGCTTTTCAGCAATATGCCCAAAACCAGGCTTATCAATTGCAAGCCGTTTGCCATTTTGATATAGAACACCTATCAGAACTATTATATTATGGCTTAAATACCTACATCTTTCAGGAAGAAGGTTATGAGGGTGCAAGCCTGAATTTTTCTGCCGAAATTACCGCTGCATATAAAATGATTTATGATTGGTTTACCGATTGCAATGCCTGGTGTAATGCTGTTGAGTGTAATGAATGTAAGGAAACTATCGGTTTAGCAGCTACACTATAACCGTTCAAATTTTAATTGGCCATTTGCCTTATTCAGCTATGAGGGAAAACTCCCCTCCTAATTTAGGAGGGGTGCCCAAAGGGCGGGGTGGTTAATCGCTTCGAAAAGATCTTCATTCCGACCATTACCAGCGCAAGTCTTGGTGTTAAGCCCAGTGAGCCGGGTGACTTGTGCTTTAGCCAGAAGTTTAATTGAGGAATTTACTTTAAAGCACAAGTCGGGTCTTTAATTTTGACCAGGGCCGCGAAGACTTGCGCTAGATGTGGTTGTACAGGGTAGTTTTGGTCTTATTTTTGGCCCGCAAGTGTTCAATGAAGATTCCTGTATCAATTACCATTCTTCCGCCTTGAAGTTAGAAAAAGCAGTCTTGGCATGTTCGAGTGTTTCCAAGTCCTTTTCATCCCAGGTGGACACTTTTTTTAGCTTTTCCCTGTAGGATGAAGAAGGGGTTGTTGCTGCACCCTGAATAAGCACGCCCATACCTTTAAGAATCTGTTTTACAAGGTCGCTTTTCTCATCGGGAATACTGATGGTCAACTTTTCCATATTTAAATTTAATAATTTCCTGCAACAAATAGATCAAAGCATTGCATTTTTACTTTGTAAGAATAAGTGATTCGGTTTGCTAGATGAATTCACCAAACCATTACCAGCGCAAGTCTTAGTGCTTAGGCCTCTGGGCCGGGTGACTTGTGCTTTAGCCAGAAGTTTAATTGAGGGATTTATTTTAAGGCAAAGGCTTCGGCTTTTAATTTGGCCGGGTGATACTAAGGCTTGAGTTAGACTTGGTCGCCCCAGACTTGAATTGCAATAGTCTACTAGAGTTTTTTTTACTGTCAGATTTTTTTTTTAGAGAAGCATTAATTTAGATCTTAACACGTTTCATGAGACGCTCCCATCAATACTCTTCATATTGGTCTTTTGCTGATGATTATCGTAACAAATAATGAGTAATTGCCAAAAAATTAAGCTTTAACTTTTAAGAAGCTTGCATTAACCGCTACCACGACCGTACTCACTGTCATCAATATAGCACCTGCGGCAGGGCTTAATAAAACACCTTGATGGTACAGTACACCTGCTGCCAATGGAAGTGCAAATACATTATACCCTGTAGCCCACACCAAATTCTGTATCATTTTCCGATAAGTTGCTTTGCCGAAAAGAATCAGGTTAACCACGTCTTTAGGATTACTGTTTACCAACACGATACCCGCTGTTTCTGCTGCAATATCGCTACCCGAACCAACAGCAATTCCTACATCCGCTATTGCCAGTGCAGGGGCATCATTTACACCATCACCTGTCATGGCTACAAATTCACCTTTGCTTTGCAACTCCTTAATTTTTTCTAATTTCTGGTGTGGCAATACCTCAGCAATAAAACTATCCATACTTAAAGCTTTGCTAACGCTTGCGGCTACTTTGCCATTATCTCCAGTAAGAAGTATCGACTTAATATTGTTCTCTTTCAATGTTTTGATAGCTTCCACGGATTCTGGTCGTATCTCATCAGACAGTGCAAGGTAACCTGCCAATACATCATCTATCAATAAAAACACGACAGTCTCGGTATCGTTGGCCTTAAAACCTTGTGGGATTGTTATCTTGTTTTCCTTAAGATAGCCAGGACTTACGACTGCTACTTTTTTACCTTCCACGTTTGCCTCAACGCCCTTACCGGTAATTGCATTGAAATTTTCTGTGTTTGGAATTTTGATAGAGAGTTCTTTTGCCTTTTGAAGAATTCCAGTTGCGATTGGGTGCTCAGATTGTTGCTCTAAAGCTGATGAAAGGCGGATGATTTCCTTGTCATCGATAGTTTTTTGCAAAGATACGATTTTTGAAACCTCGAATTTCCCCACGGTTAGCGTGCCAGTTTTATCAAATACGATGGTGGTTATCTTCCTGGAATTTTCAAATGCCGTTCTATTCTTGATCAGCAGGCCATTCTTAGCAGACAAAGCGGTTGATTTGGCAACTATCAATGGCACGGCCAGACCCAAAGCATGTGGGCAGCAGATCACAATTACCGTTACCATCCGCTCCATGGCAAAGGCCAAGGTCTGTCCTGCTAAATACCAGTATAAAAATGTACCAATGCCAGAAACAAGGGCGATAACGGTTAACCACCTTGCTGCCTTATCTGCCAACAGTTGCGTTCGCGATTTCGATTTCTGCGCATCATTAACCAGTTTGATCACCTGCGAGAGATAGGAATCCTTTGCGGAATGTGATACGGTAACCTTAATGGATCCGTTTCCATTGATAGCGCCTGCAATTACCTTATCGCCTTTTACTTTTTGTACCGGCTTGGATTCTCCGGTAAGCATAGATTCGTTCAGATAACTTTCACCATCCAAGATTATTCCATCGGCAGCCACCTTTTCACCAGGCTTTACCAGAATGATATCGTTCTCTTTCAGTGTATCGGGTTTTTACATCATGAACCACATTAGGCATTACCATATGTGCCTCGGAGGGCATCAACTGCACCAATAGTTCCAGTTCCTTTGATGCTCCGGCTATTGATTTCATTTCTATCCAATGCCCCAAAAGCATGATCAATATCAGCGTGGCAAGTTCCCAGAAAAAATCCATACCTGCTAATCCAAAAACTATGGCTACACTATATGCATAAGCAACTGTGATGGCAAAACCAATCAGGAACATCATACCTGGGTTCTTCATTTTTACCTCGTCTACCCATCCTTTCAAAAATGGCCAGCCGCCATAAAAAAACAAAATAGATGACAGTGCCAACAGGATATAAGATGAGCCAGTAAACAGCCAGTCTACACCAATGAAATGCTGTATCATTTCTGATAACAGCATAATTGGAATGGTTAAAACCAGTACCACATAAAACCGCTTCTTAAAATCATCGATCATGGCCTGATGGTTATGCCCCTCATGGCCCATTGCAGGATTTGAGCCGTGCGACATTTTACTGTGATCCATAGTCTTATGGTCATTAGTTGCATTGGGAGCAGACTTTTCTGTATGGTGCTGGTGTTCCATGGTAATTATTTTTAACCGTCTATTGTAAAACAAAAATTTATGGCTTCCGTGTTGATTTATTTTTTTTCTGTTCAAGGAAATAACAATGGGCAGCGCAGGCATGTAGCTTATAGTTCTTATGAACAGTGCCCAATGAGTGGCCCTTTGGATCCAGTATTTCACATTTTTCGGCATCGGTATCCCTCACTGTTATAATATTTTCTCCGTTGATATTGTAATAGTTGCCATTCTTTTGTGCTTTACCCAAGTTCGTTCCCTTTGAATCAATAACGTTTCCATTACCATCAATAAAATAAAGGGTCTTCCCTTCGTTGTTTTTTATAATATTGTCCTTGGTAATGTAGCCAAGTTTGTTCCAGCCGTGGTCGTGGATTTCTCCTTTCTTATTGATGGATATTTTTTCGACTTGCACTTTTTCTGTTTTTACCTGACCGAAGACATTGACTGCAAACATTGCTAATGCCATTAACACAAAGGAGAATAAAAAATGAACTTTTTTCATGATTTCTATAATTTGTTTATCGAATGTACGCTCATATACCATCTTGCCTATTGACGTTTATCACCTGCTAAAATGATATATATCAATAAAAACAAGTCAGGCCTTTAATTTGGCCGGGTAATACTAAGTCTTGCGCTAGATGTGATCGCCCGGATCGCTTTTGATTCCGCTTCCTATTTTTTAAAATCATTCAAAATCTATCATTTCCGGTAAAGAATTAAAGCAAACCTCAATCTATCTATTTCGTTACACAACAGCAAACGTTTGCGTACATGGCATGTTCATAAAATCGTATTATTTTAATAAGCAAATTACTAATTTGGAAGAATGAAATATCTATTCTTACTCTGTTTCTTAGGTTTTTATTTAACCACTGAGGCTCAAAACAGGCCTCATGCCAATACTGATTGGAGCAAAGTTAAGCCTGGATTACAGGTGAGTTTTGCCTCCTCCAATATCCGTTTTGCAAAAGAAGCGCTACCTGAAATAGCGATGCAAAAAACATGGTCAACAAAAGCATGGAAAGGCGAAAAGATAAATACACAAGTGTTATTATGGAGCGGAGAACAATCAAAACCAATCAAACTACAGGTTTCTGACCTGAAAGATGCGCAAGGAAATGTGATAAAAAAAGAAAACATGAGCAGCGGATTTTTAAAATATGTAATTACCGATGAATTTAAAGATGGTTGTGGTTACAGAAAAGCAAAAGATTTCGACTCTTCTTACGTAGCCGACATTATAGATACTAAAACCGCAGCGGTAAGCCTTTCCAAAAACAATACACAACCCGTTTGGCTAAGCATAAAAGTACCGGCAAATGCCAAACCAGGCAGCTATACTGGCCAGATTAAAGTAATTGGCGCTCAGGAACAGGTATTACAAATTGCTGTTCAGGTAGTAGACAGAACACTACCTCCTGCCAGCAAATGGAAGTACGATTTGGATCTTTGGCAACACCCACAGGCCATTGCACGTGTACACCATGTTCAAACCTGGAGTGCCGAGCATTTTTCCTTAATGAAAGCATACTATCAAATGCTGGCCAATGCAGGGCAAAAAACAATAACGGCCAGTATCGTAAACGAACCATGGGGTCATCAAACGTTTGATGATTACCCGAGTTTAATTAAATGGACAAAAAAGAAAGATGGCAGCTGGAAATACGATTATAGCTTATTTGATCAATACATTGCTTTTGTAATGGAATGTGGCATTACAGACCGTATAAACTGTTATAGCATGGTACCCTGGAAAATTGCTTTCACCTATTATGATGAAAATCTTGGGCAGGAAGCTGTGCTTAAAGATGCCATTGGATCTGAAGCTTATAATCGTTTTTGGAAGACCATGTTAATTGATTTCACTGCTCATTTAAAACAGAAAGGATGGTTCAGCAAAACTTATATCGCCATGGACGAGCGCCCGATGGAAGCCATGAAAGCCGTTATAAAATTACTGAAAGAAACCGATAAAGATTGGAAAATAGCCCTTGCCGGCGATTATCATAACGAGATAGAAGGTGATATTGATAACTATTGCATTGCTTCGAAATGGGATTTCCCGGCTGAGGTGCTGCAAAAGCGCCGGCAACAAGGCAAAATCAGTACCTGGTATACCTGCTGCACCGAACCCTATCCAAATGCATTTACCTTCTCTTCACCAGCAGAACAGGTTTGGATGGGCTGGTACTCGGCTAATAAAACCTTGGATGGATATGTAAGGTGGGCTTATAACAGCTGGACAAAAAATCCGCTGGTTGATAGTCGTTTTATCACCTGGCCGGCTGGCGATACCTACCAGATTTACCCAGGCCCCTTAAGTTCGGTTAGGTTTGAAAAGCTTATTGAAGGCGCACAGGATTTTGAAAAAATTTCGATATTGAAGGCTCAATATGCGACAGATAAAAACACAAAACAACTTAGTGAACTTAATATGGCATTAGGAACTTTCGACATTAAATTATTGGCCACTACCTCTGCAGATGAAATGCTGCAAAAAGTAAAAAACCTGCTTAATGACTAAAGAAAAAGTTTATAAATTTGATTGTTTCCCCGGATAATAAATACATGCTTTTTTAGAAAAAGACTAGTGTACAATTTTGAAAACGAGTTCTTTTAAGAGTTCTCCATCATCAACATTCCCGGTACTATCTAAACCTTTGCTTTTTAAATCGTATTCGCGCAGTAAACCAATCACCTGGAAAACTTTACCGGTGTTATAATTTCTTGCGGCTACCTCATAATCTTTGATAAAAAATGGAGGCACACCCAAAGCTGATGCCGCATCGGCCTTATTGGGGATGTAGTGGTATTTTAGCAGTTTGGTAAAGTAACCACCTAAATTGGCCAAAACCATTACAGTCGGGTTGGCTTTAGGGTTGCTGGCGAAATAATTGATAATTTTATTACATTTTAGCACATCGCGGATAGCCAGTGCTTTCTGCAATTCGAAAACGTTATATTCTTTACTAATGCCTATATTTTTCTGAACCAGATCGGTATTAATGGTTACCTCCTTTGGCACATTGAGCATTAACTTTTCGATCTCATTGGCAATTTTAGAAAGATCGGTACCCAAATATTCGGCCATTAAAGCCGACGCCTGCTGATCGATCTTGTAACCTTTTTCTTTAATAAACTCCTCAATCCAGGGCACTAATTTATAATCGCGCACAGGATCTGACTGAAAAATCAGTCCGCTTTTATTAATGGCCTTATAGATTTTTTTACGCTTATCGAAGTTCGCATACTTAAAGGCCAAAACTAAAATGGTACTCGGTAAAGGCTTTTCGAAATAATTAAGCACAAATTCGCCCTCTTTGCTGCTCGAATCTTCTTTGCCCCATTTTAAATCCTGTGCTTCTTTAACAATGACCACCTGATAATCAGACATCATCGGGTAGCGCTTTGCAGCACCCAAAACCGTAGCCATATCGGTATCTTTGCCATATAAAACAGTTTGATTGAAGCCTTTTTCGGCATCGTTCAGCAATTTATCCTCAATATAATCTGTTACTTGATCGATATAGTAAGATTCTTCACCATGTAATAAGTACACAGGTTTGAATTTTCGGGCTTTAATATCTTTAATAATTTCGGCAGCAGTCATTGCCTGTAAAATTACGATTTAGGTTTAACGATTTGGGTAAATGTTTATAAATTAAGAGATGTTAGATAGGCGATTTGAGACATGAGATATTAGATGGGAAATTTACTTGCATATCTTAGAATTAATTAACTTTGGAGCCTTAATAATTGATAGATTATTTTATTTATTCCATTGTTAACTGAGAACTACCAACTGTTAACTGAAAACTGATAACTGCCAACTGAGAAAATGTTTACTCCTACCCCGCTTAGCCTTCCTCCGTATCCATTTAAAATTACCCAAAAGGATGATGTGGTTTTTATTTTCGATGAGCTCAGGAAGAAACACCTAGTGCTTACACCTGAGGAATGGGTCCGTCAGCATTTTATACAGAACCTGATTTTGGAAAAAAAGTTTCCACGTACATTAATCCAGATTGAGGGTGGTTTGGTGCTGAACCAATTACAAAAGCGAAGTGATATTTTAGTGTACAATACTGCTGGCGAAAAGCTGATGTTAATTGAATGTAAGGCACCCAAAGTAAAGATTACGCAATCGGTTTTCGATCAGGCATCGCGGTACAATTCAATACACCAGGCGAAATGGATTGTGTTAACCAATGGTTTACAGCATGTTTATGCAAAGATGGACCTGGAGAAAGGTAAGTTTAACTTCGTACAGGAGATGCCTGAATATTTGGGCTTGTAAGAAGTGTTGTCATCCTGAGGCACGAAGGATCTACAGCCTATGAAATACTTCCTCATGGTAACATAAAACCCTTCATAGCACGCAATACGATTTTGATGGAAAGCAGAGACAGCAGCACTTGGGTTTATCCAGTCCTGCTCTACGTTCTTTCCGATGAAAAATCGGAACCACTGCGATCAGGTTTATGTGGCGTAGTCAGCAAAGCTATTAATGGCTGCAGTGAGCAGGAATAAGATCTTTTTTCTTAATTATACATTTCAACCCTCAATAGCAGCAAAACCCTCCGATTATAAACCTGATTGTCGCGAAAATCCTTTTTTGTCATCCTGAGCGTAGTCGAAGGCAAAAAAGATTGTAGCAGAAAGCAGGACAAACGTTAAAAAGATCCACTGTAATTGCTTTCCAAAATAAAATGAAAGTAGAATAATAGTTCTTCTTGGTCGCTGGGACACCAACCAATAGAAAAAGATTCTTCACTTCGTTCAGAATGACAAAAGAAAATATTATCTATACGCTATATTCTGTCTTCCAAACCTGTTTATCGCCTGTATAAATGGCTTCATTACACATGGCTACACAGATAGCCGCCTGGGTTCCGGTATTAATATTCGATGCCGGTTCTTTCCTGGTTGTTATCGATTTATAAAATTCATCTAAGGCATAATTTGTACCATCTATGGTCGGTTTATCCAAAATCGGGATTCCGCCGTCTTTGTTCACTACAATTTTTGTAGCCCCGGTTACGCCATCAACTATGCCTAATTCTTTTTTAGTACTTTCTTCGGGGCAAAATAAGCCGGTATTGGTCAGCAAAGAGACTGAACCTTTGGTGCCCTTTATTTTAAACAGATATCCATCATGCGCATTGCCACAAGTAGCCCCGAAGTTGCCAATCATACCTTTTTCATTATAACGCAGAATCGCCTGGATATTATCATAGGTTTCGCGCCCGTCTTTAAACACATCTATCCCTCCCGAGCCCATAATTTCATCAGGCTGGGTTTCGAAAGCCCAGTTGATAAAATCGATCTGGTGCGATAAAAGTTCGGCGGCTAATCCCCCAGAATATTCCTTGTACATCCGCCAGTTGATTTTGCGTTCTAAGGCTGGATCCGAAACTGCCCTACGCCAATTGCCATTACGATCCCAACGACAATCGATCTGGCTAACCTTACCTAAATAACCACTCTGAATCATATCTTTCACCTTAAAATACAGGGGAGAATAACGGTATTGATAACCCACCTGAAAAACCTGGTTGGGATATTGTTTTACCAGTTTTTTAAGTTCGAGTGCCTGGGCAATATTGTAGGTCATGGTTTTTTCTACATACACATGTTTACCGGCCAGCACTGCATCTTTTGCAATGCTGAAATGCTCGCTTAAAGGTGTAGCAATAAAAACCGCGTGAATTGTTTTATCATCCAAAACCTTGCGGTAATCTTTTATGGCTTTTGCATCAGCAGGAACATACTTTTCGGTTTCCTTAAGCCTAAAATCCAATAAATCGCAATAAGCTTTAATTTTATACTTTGCAGGCATGGATTTAATTACCGACAAAACACCTTTACCACGATCGCCACAACCAATCATGGCGACGTTAATCACTTCATCAGTCATTAAATTGGCAAAGCCCTGATTGCCGACTAATAGTCCTGAACCTAATAAAGCGGTATGTTTTACAAAAGATCGACGATGCATGGTATAATGATTAAAATATTACTTTTTTATTTTGTTGGAGCGCTCAACTCCTGCTACTATTAAAGGGTAGTCCCGCCAATGCTACAATCTTTTTGTTACCAGTAGCTGCTATTTGACCGGAAATGCCACAAAAAGTATTTTCGCGTATGTCGGGGCTAATTAACTTCTTTTAGTGCTTATGAGGCAACCTAACTAAGCTAATACAAACCCAAGTAAAAATAATTAACCACAGATAGAAAGGATGGACACAGATAAAATCCGTGTTTATCTGTGTCAATCTGTGGTTAAAAATTCTTAAAATAACTTAAACCTTCGCACTCATTTCCAAATCAAAAATTTATAAATTCTTGATTTTAATGGTCCTGAAATCTACTTTATTACCATGATCCTGTAGCAGGATATGTCCTTTTGGCGCTTCACCAAAATTTTTCCAGTCTTTATATTTACTAATAGCAACCAATTTTTTAAATTCCTCCGAGCCACGGGTATATTCTAAAACTTTTACGCCATTTAAATAATGTTCTACTTTGTTATTTGGGTATACCACCAAACGGCCATTGTTCCAGCTTCCGATTGGGCGCAAATAACGGGCTTCTTTTTTCGAAGTCATTAAATCGTATAAGGATGCCAGAGTACGATTTCCATCTCTGCCTAATTTTGCATCGGGATGTAATACATCATCTAAAACCTGATACTCGAGACCAATAGCAGAACCTGTATTTTTTTCGCTCAGGGTAACAAAATATTTTACGCCACTGTTGGCACCAGGGGTAAGTTTAAACTCGAACGACAAATCAAAAGCAGCATATTCATCCTTGGTTACAATATCGCCCCCATTGGTCGATTCAGCACCTCCTGATGGTTCTACGCTCATTACACCATCGGCAATTTTCCATCCTTTGGCGGGGAAAGTAGGTTTATAGGCACCAACCCAACCTGCATTGCTTTTACCATCGAACAATAGTTTATAACCTTCTGATTTTTCGTAAGCCGATAACGTATTTGGTGTTAAATTAACGGTATAAATTCCTTTAGGAAAAGTTTTGGCTTTTAAACCTTCTGTTTGAATGTTGATATTTTTAAAGTAAACTTTCTTGCCATCATTATCGAGGTTATTGCCAATACCATGAACCTGCAAACCGATAAATCCTGATTGATCCAAGGTATCAATCACATAGGCAACCGGTGTTCCGTTTACCCATGTTTTGGTTTCGTTACCGATACATTCGATTTTGTAATGGTTAAACTCATTCTTTTTATACAAGGATTTTGCAGCTGGGTTAAGCTCCAAAGGATATAGCCATAATCTTCTGGCTTCGTCGTAAATTCCGCCTGTCCATGCTCTTGGTGTAGGGTCTATTTCAACCTGTCTTCCAAAAACCAATCCTTTACCATTATTTCCTTCTGGTTTAATATGACTCCGTGTTTGCACACCTGAGTTGGTGGTTTCGCCTTCTAGTTTCACATCCAGTTCTAAAATAAAATCGCCATATTCCTTTTCGGTAATTAAAAATGAATTTGGTGTGCCTTTGGTCATTGTTCCGATAATCATTCCATCTTCAACATTGTACGGAGCAGCACCTGCAACGGCTTTCCAACCGGTAAGCGTTTTACCGTCAAATAATGGTTTTGCTTTTTGGGCAGCGGATGATAAACTGATTAGCGAAAGCGCCAGAATACTATATTTTTTGAAATTTAACATGATTGGGTTTTTCTTGTCGCCATTCCGGGGAAGAATGACGATATATTGTTATTAATATTTAAATACTTTTCCGTTTGCGATTACTTCTTGTCTGCTTTCATCGAAAATTGCTTTTGCACCAGTGTGTACCGCAGCATTGGTCATGATATTGGCAATAGAGTGTGAATAACCTGCTTCTACAGGCGCATTTGGGGTTTTGCGACTCCGTACACATTCCATCCAGTTCCGCATATGGCCAGAAGTTAACGAATCACCACCCATATTGGCTCCTGTAGCCGCTTTAATTTCGGTTTTACTTAAATCAAACTCAGGCAAAAGATTGGCTTTTAATCCCATGGCTGCAGCTTCTTTTTCTTTTAAACCACCTTTTGGCGATACTTTATTGGTAATTAAATTCAGCTCCCCACCGTTCGAATAGTAAACCTCGCCTACATCACCCACACTATTCTGCATTCTTGATGTAAAAGTAACCTGGAAACCATCGGTAGTATCTGGCTGACCATAATCGAATACGGCAACCATCGAATCCCAATTTCTGCGACCATCTTTCCAGGTATAAATGCCACCGTTTGCCACTACACTTCGCGGGTGTTTTAAATTGGTAAACCAATGTACTGTATCAATCTGGTGCGACATCCATTGCCCAGGCATTCCCGACGAATAAGGCCAGAACAACCTATATTCTAAATATTTTCTGGGATCGAAAGCTTCCAACCGGGCGATTCAATAAGAATCGTTTCCAATCGATATCTTCTTCTTTTAACTTAGCCACTAAATCTGGCCTGCGCCATCTGCCTGGCTGGTTTACGTTCCAAACTAAATCTACGGCAGTTATAGGCCCAAATTTTCCATCCTGTATAAATTTTGCTGCATTGGTATAATTCTCGCCACTTCTTCTTTGCGAACCAATTTGTACAATTTGCTTGCTCGCTTTAACGGCTTTAAAGGCGGCTTTGGCATCGTCCATGGTTTCGGCAAAGGGCTTTTCCACATAAGCATCGCAACTGGCTTTTACGGCCTCGATGGTGTGAAGTGCGTGCTGAAAATCGGCGGTGCTGATAATTACAGCATCAAGATCTTTGGTGGCATAAAGCTCATCGTTATTGCGGCAGGCTTTAATATCGTGACCAAATTTTGCTTTTAAATGGGCAATCCCTAAATCTCTCCGGTAGTTCCATAAATCAGAAAGACCAACAATATCGAAATTCAGTTCCTTGTTGTGGTTCAAAAAACAAGGTAATAACGTTTCTTTAAAACGGTCAGAAAACCCAACAACACCAACACGTACCCTGTCATTTGCGCCAATGATACGACCATAACTTTTAGCACTCATACCCATGGTACCTGCATAGGTTGCCGCAGCAAATATTGCTGATTGTTTAATAAATTTTCTTCTGGAATTTTCCATTTGGGATATTAGGTTAGATTATCACTTAAATGGTTTGCTATTTTGACAAACCGTTTTAATAAACCTAAAATATGGTTAATAAAAACAAACCTTAAATTTTGGTAAGTAATATTTTTGAAACCTTATCTTATAATAATGGCTCGCAATCGTATTAACCTTAAATAAACAGCTGAGAGCCCAATATTTACTACAATAAGATATTTTTATCGTTGTTAGGAAAACGTTTGAAATAATTTTAATCGGCTAAAAAAAAGTCTTTCAGAAAAATAATCTGAAAGGCTTTTTTTAGTTAAATAACGTCTATTTTCTAGCCCAATATCGCTAAACTTTCTTCAATAATTTTGATTTTTGCTTCGGCATCGGCTTTTTTATTCCTTTCGTTTGCAATAATTTCCGGTTTTGCATTTTGTACAAAACGTTCGTTGCTCAATTTAGAATCAACTGATTTTAAGAAACCTTGCAGGTATATTAAATCGGCATTTAAACGTTCGCGTTCTGCTTCTATATCAACGTTTTCGGTCAGTGGAATAAAAAATTCATCTTTACCTGCCATAAAAGCCGTTGCGCCAACAATTTTATCGTTTACAATTTCCGCTTCAGATACATTGGCCAGTTTGAAAACAATGTTTAACCATTTCTCATAATCCAGATCAGAATTTATTTTAATGCTTAACGGCAATGCTTCTTTAGGAGAAATTTGTTTCTGGTTCCTTACATTTCTAATTTCGGCTACCACGGTTTTAATTACCTCCGCATCTTTCAACAATTGCTCATTAAAAGTTCCTCCTTTAGGGAATTCGGCAACAATACAACAATCCATTTCTCCACGTTCGGCAAACAGATCATCATGCCATAATTCCTCTGTTAAGAAAGGCATATTCGGATGCAATAATTTGATAATATTTTCGAAGAAACCGATCGTCGCTAGATAACTCTCTGCATCAATTGGCTGTTGGTAAGCAGGTTTAACCATTTCTAAATACCAGGCACAGAAATCATCCCAAACCAATTTATAGGTGATCATTAATGCTTCTGATAGGCGGTATTGCTTAAAATTAGCTTCAATTTCTACCAAGGCTTCATTAAAGCGATTTTCGAACCAGGATATGGCCTGGGTATTCGGGTTCTCCAGGCTTTCGTCAACTTCCCATCCTTTTACCAATCGGAAAGCATTCCATATTTTACTGGCAAAATTCCGCCCTTGCTCGCAATAGCTTTCATCGAACATTAAATCGTTTCCGGCAGGTGATGACATTAACATACCCACACGAACCGCATCAGCACCATATTTTTCAATCAACCCGATCGGATCAGGTGAATTACCCAACGATTTAGACATTTTACGGCCTAATTTATCGCGTACAATCCCTGTTAAGTATACATTCGTAAATGGTTTTTTACCCATAAACTCATGTCCGGCCATAATCATACGGGCCACCCAGAAGAACAAAATTTCAGGTGCAGTAACCAGGTCGTTGGTTGGATAATAATAATTGATGTCTTTATTTTCAGGATTTTTAAAGCCGTCGAAAACCGAAATCGGCCATAACCAGGAGGAGAACCAGGTATCCATTACATCGTCGTCCTGTCTTAAAAACGGTTCTAACTGATGTTTAAATCCGGCTTTTTCCGTTTCGGAGCAGCTTTCATCCAAATGTTTTTTCTTCCAGAATTCTTCTAATGCTTCATCTTTTGTTTTGGCAACCACCCAATTTCCTTTATCGTCGTACCAGGCCGGAATTCTTTGCCCCCACCACAACTGGCGACTAATGTTCCAATCGCGAACATTTTCCATCCAGTGGCGATACGTATTTTCAAATTTATTTGGAATCAGATTTACCTCACCATTCAAAACGTCATCCAAAGCAGGCTGAGCCATCTCTTTCATCTTCACAAACCATTGCATCGAAAGTTTAGGTTCGATAGCGGCATCAGTACGTTCAGAAAAACCAACCTGCGATTTATAATCTTCAACTTTCTCTAAATGGCCGGCTTCTTCCAGCATTTTGGCAATTTTTTTACGGGCAACAAACCTATCTTCGCCCACTAAAATAACGGCTAATTCATTTAAAGTTCCGTCATCGTTTAAGATATCGGTAACTGGCAAATTGTGTTTTACACCCAGTTCATAATCATTTAAATCATGCGCTGGTGTTACTTTTAAACAACCTGTACCGAATTCGATATCTACATATTCATCTTCAATAACCGGAATTTCATGGTTAACCAAAGGCACGAAAACTTTTTTGCCTTTTAGGTGCATAAAACGTTCGTCGTTCGGGTTGATACAGATTGCCGCATCAGCCATAATTGTTTCCGGACGCGTTGTCGCTATCGTTAAATACTGGTCTTCCGTTCCCGAAATCAGGTATTTAATGTAATATAATTTCTGATTAACTTCCTTGCGGATTACTTCTTCATCCGAAACGGCAGTTTTACCGGCCGGATCCCAGTTTACCATACGGATACCACGGTAAATCCACCCTTTTTTATACAGGTGAATAAACGAATCGATTACTGCTTCAGAAAGGTCTTCTTCCATGGTGAAACGGGTACGATCCCAATCGCAGCTTGCACCCAGTTTCTTCAACTGTTCTAAAATAATGCCACCGTATTTCTCTTTCCATTCCCAGGCATATTTCAGAAATTCTTCACGCGAAAGATCCTTTTTGTTAATGCCTTGTTCTTTTAACATGGCCACTACTTTCGCTTCAGTAGCAATAGAGGCATGGTCAGTTCCAGGTACCCAACATGCATTTTTGCCTTGCATACGGGCTTTACGGATTAAAACATCCTGAATGGTATTGTTAAGCATATGCCCCATGTGCAGCACACCCGTAACATTTGGCGGCGGAATGACGATGGTGTAGGGTTCGCGCTCATCGGGTTCGGAGTGGAAAAATTTCTTCGATAGCCAATAGCTATACCATTTATCTTCTGTTTCTGCAGGATTGTACTTGGTGGATATGCTCATGAATGATATTAAAAGTCCAAAAATAGCTAATTAAGCTGAAAGACCAAAGCAGAGTAAGCTGAAAGGTAAGCAATAGACTTATTAATTCCCCTCTTTTAGAGGGGTGTCCGTAGGATGGGGTGTTTCTTTTGGAAAGCAGGTGCAGCATTCCATTTTAAAGTGAGTCCTGCTTTTCGTTACAAGTCCTCTCCCGATGCTAATTTAGTGCCGATTCATCGGTAAAGAATCGGAATGCGGGCTTTACACTTCAATCAGGTTTACAAACATGGGCTTGTGCCACCAAAATTATATGCTAAATACATACGCTTCAATAGATAATTGTATTTTAGGATAGAAAAAACATTCAAACGACCTTTCACACCTTGTTTGTGCAATACTTTTAGTCATAAACAAATATATCCGGTTAGCATGTTTTGCAACAATTTTCGTATTGATTATGGGAATCATCATGGTCCATTTTAAGGAGGGCTGGTTTGTTGTAGGTGGAGGAAGAAATGGTATGGAGTATAACTTTGTACTGATATGCGCATTAACCGCTATTGTGTTCTTTAATGCTGATTTAAATGGTATATCAATAACAGCAAAATTAGACTAATCGATATCCTCAAAAACGTCATCCAACAAGAGTTCGAAACCTGGTAATACCGATGAAGTGATTTTTTCGCTAAGGGTAAATATTTTAGAAGGCTGGAATTTACCCTCATCATTTAAGGTGTAGATTAAAATGCTCTGATCGCTTTGGCTCACCACCCAATATTCTTTAACACCAAATTCTTCGTAAACTTTATATTTATTAAGCAGTTCCATTTTGGTATTCCCAGGCGATAAAATTTCAATCACAAGATCAGGCGCACCAATACAACCACGGGCATCTAGTTTACTTTTATCACAGATAACACAAATATCGGGCTGGAGCACGGTATACACATCTTTATCGGCCTTGCTTTCTTTAGGAAAGCGAACATCAAACGGGGCAGAATAAACTTTGCAGGGCTTACCCTTTAAAAAATTGACTATAGGATTTAATAAATTGATAGAAACTTCCTGATGCACCCTTGACGGCGCAGGACTCATTTTAAAGATTTTACCTTTAATCAACTCTACCCTTTCAGGGAAAAGCCAGTTTAGATAATTAGCATAACTATACGTTAGTGATGCATCGATATCATTAAACTGCCTTACAGGTTCATCATCATTTAAAACAGGATATGGAACAGGTTCAGACATAAAGGAATATACTAAAAAAGTAGTAATCTAAAAAGTATTTATTGTTTTACAAATCATCAAAAACATCATCCAAGGCCAACTCAAAACCTGGCAATACCGTTGAAGTAATTTTTTCGCTGAGGGTGAAAATTTTGGAGGGCTGAAATTTGCCTGCATCGTTTAAGGTGTAGATTAAAATACTCTGATCGCTTTGGCTCACCACCCAGTATTCTTTAACACCAAATTCTTCGTAAACTTTATATTTATTGAGCAATTCCATTTTAGTATTGCCCGGAGATAAAACCTCTACAACCAGATCAGGTGCACCGATACAACCGCGCGCATCTAATTTACCTTTGTCACAGATGACACAAATATCCAGTTGGAGCACGGTATACACATCTTTGTCGGCCTTACTTTCTTTAGGAAAACGAACATCAAAAGGAGCAGAATAAACCTTACATGGTTTGCCTTCCAAAAAATTACCTAGTTTCAAGAAAATATGACCAGCAACTTCCTGATGTACCCTTGATGGTGCAGGACTCATCTTAAAGATTTTACCTTTAATCAGCTCTACCCGCTCAGGAAAAAGCCAGTTTAGATAACTAGCATAACTATAAGTTAATGACGCATCAAGTTCATTGAATTGCCTTACGGGCTCACCATCATTTAAAACTGGATATGGAACAGGCTCAGACATAAACGAATATACTAAATTTTATAGTAATTTGTTTTTCTAATTTTTCAACATATTTCACTACCATTAGGAGCTGAAGAATTGCTTCTCGATAATCTCCATTGTTTTTTTATCATTAAGAAGTTAAGAAAGGTTAAGGCTTCTTATTATTTTCTTAACTATCTAAATGCCTTAATGGTAAACGATATAGACTCCACATCAAAGAGTAAATTAAAACTTCATCTTCTGAATTCTTACCGCATTTAAAATAGCCAGGAGCGCAACACCCACATCGGCAAAAACGGCTTCCCACATGGTGGCAATACCACCTGCACCTAAAATTAAAACCAGCGCTTTTACAGCAAATGCCAGTACGATATTCTGGATTACTACATTTTTAGTTGCCTTACCTATTTTAACCGCAGTTGCAATTTTAGAGGGTTGATCGGTTTGAATAACCACATCTGCCGTTTCAATAGCAGCATCGCTACCCATTGCGCCCATGGCAATACCAATATCGCTGATGGCCAATACCGGTGTATCATTAATTCCATCACCCACAAAAGCCACCACCTTACTTTTGTCGCTTTTAATTTCTTCCAGTCTGGCAACTTTATCTTCGGGTAATAAATCCCCAAAATAAGTATCGATTCCTAAACTTGTGGCTACTTTTTTAACAATTGAGGTTTTATCACCACTTAACATCACAACCTGTTTTATTCCGTTTTCATGAAGCTGTTTGATGGCTTCTGCGGCATCTTCTTTTATTTCATCCGCAATTAGAACATAGCCAACATATTTCTGGTCAACCGCAACAACAACGATACTTTCTTCAATCGACGCAATATTAGGCTCAAAATCAATATTAAATTTCTCCAAAAGCTTAACATTACCGGCTAAAACCGCTTTACCATTAACCAATCCCTTTAAACCCATTCCGGCAATTTCCTCGATGTTTTCGGCAGGATGAATTTCTTGCTGGCCTGCATATTCTACAATAGCCTTAGCAATTGGATGGGTTGACTTGGCTTCAATAGCGGTTAATAAGTTTAAAAATTCTGCTTCATCTATACTGCTTTCTACTTTCTGAACATTAAAAACGCCTTTGGTTAAGGTTCCTGTTTTGTCCATTACAACAGTATTTAGCTTTGTAATTAAATCAAGGAAATTAGAGCCTTTAAAAAGAATACCATTTGCCGATGCCGCACCAATTCCACCAAAATAACCCAATGGAATAGAAATGACCAGGGCACATGGGCAAGATATAACCAGGAAAACCAGTGAACGATACAACCAGGTTTGGAAATGATATTCGCTCCCTAAAACAAAAATTGGAATAGTAACCAACGCAAGTGCCAAAAAGAAAACAATTGGTGTATATATTTTCGCAAACTTGCGGATAAAAAGTTCGGTTTTGGCTTTACGTGTGGTAGCATTTTGAACCATTTCCAAAATTCGCGACAATGCACTATCAGCAAAAGCTTTGGTTACTTTAACTTCGATTACTTTATCCAGATTAAGCATCCCCGCTAAAATCGATTCGCCTTTATTAATCGTCCGCGGTTTGCTTTCGCCTGTTAAAGCAGCAGTATTAAAACTGCTTTTATCACTAATCAATTCTCCATCTAAAGGGATTTTCTCACCAGCCTTTATTTGTATGGTTTCACCGATTTCTACCTTTTCAGGATTAATATCTTCGTATTTTCCATTGCGGAATACATGCGCTATATCTGCCCGAACATCGAGTAATGCTTTAATATTTCTTTTGGCACGGTTTACAGCAGCCATTTGAAACAACTCACCAATCGTATAAAAAAGCATCACCGTTACCCCCTCCGGATATTCGCCTATGGCAAAAGCACCAATAGTAGCGATAGACATTAAAGAGAATTCGGTAAAGAAATCTTTGGCTTTAAAAGTTTCCCAGACCTCGCGCAAAACCGGAATACCCACCGGTAAATAAGCCACGATATACCAATAAGGCCTGATGGTCTGAAATGCAGGAACCGTAAAAAGATTATCAAACACAATTCCGATCATTAGCATAACCAATGTTACGAGGGCTGGCAAATAAGTTTTAAAGGCTGAGGGATCTCCGCCGTGGTCGTGGTCATCGCCTTCTTCATGCGCGTGATCATGGTTATGTTTCGGCGCGGAATGTACTTTAGTGCTGCAACAGCTATCTTCTTTATCGTGGGGGTGGCTCATTATATATTGTATACTAACATATTATTTATTTTATTATTGGGATTTATTAGTAGCCAAACGCTCCAAATGTTGTTCATAAACCCAACAGTAGCGACAGCCCCCGATTTTTCTTCGGGGCTACAGCGTATGGCGGGACTAAAAGCCGAATGAAACGCTGCACACTCATTTTCTAATCCTTTAAAAATATAAATCAAATTTATGGAAAATAAAATGCTTTATCCCGAATCATTCTTAATAGCAATAATTTTTACAAGAACACAATAAATTTTGTTAAAAAATGTTAATAGTGTATAAAAGATTTAAAATCATGAAATCTATTAAAATTTCTTTTTCAGCGTCCGAACTTATTAGACGACTTGGTTTAGCAAAGATTTACTACTGGTTTAACAAGTAATATTCTTAATATATAACACCAGTATTAATTAGTATTTCATAAATTTCGCATAATTACTAACTTATTAAGCGAATGAAATACCAAAATTTGAAAAGATGTTTTGCGGCACTAGGTATAGTCGCTGCAGGCTTTTCTGCAAATGCACAAACCAAAAAATTTATCGACCCTGCTAACATGGATCTTTCAGTTAAGCCAGGCGACGATTTCTACACCTACGCAAGTGGCACGTGGATAAAAAATAATCCTGTTCCTGCTAAAGAAACGCGCTGGGGTTCATTTAACGAACTTCGCGATTTCAACATCAATGCTGTAAAATCTTTAGTTGAGGATGCAGCTGCTGATAAATCTGCTCCTGCCGGCTCTGTGAAGCGTAGAGTTGGCGATTTTTATACGGCTGCGATGGATAGTGTAACGATAGAAAAGCTAGGCTATACGCCAATAAAGGCCGATTTAGAAAAAATTAAACAGATTAAAAACATTCAGGGTGTGCTGGATCAGGTTGCGTACATGCGAACCAATGGCTTAGGTGGCGGAATGTTCGGACTGGGCGTTGGCCAAGACCGCAAGAATGTAAACAAATACATGGTGAATATTAGTCAGGGTGGTACAACACTTCCCGATCGCGATTATTATTTGAAAGATGATGCCCGCAGCGTTAAGATCCGCGATGCCTACAATACCTATATGGTTACTTTATTTACCTTAACCGGAAGTACGCCTGAGGAAGCCAAACAAAAAGCAGCAACCGTATATAAAATTGAAAAGCAATTTGCTGAAGCGCAGATGAGCCGTTTAGAAATGCGTGATCCTTACGCCACCTACAACAAACTTACTGTTGCAGAACTAAACAAAAAAACACCTGATATTAACTGGACGACTTACTTACCGAAATTCAAAATTAAAAATCAGGATACGGTTCTGGTATCGTCGCCTAAATTTATGGCGAGCCTGGATGGAATGTTAAAATCGGTTCCGGTTAGCGATTGGCAAACTTACTTAGAGTGGAACATTTTAAAGGGTTCTGCTTCAAGTTTAAGCTCTCCATTTGTTAAGGCGAGTTTCGCTTTTACGCAGGCACAAACTGGTCAGAAAGTACAAACACCACGTTGGCAACGGATGTCATCTTTAACCGATGGCACTATTGGCGAATTATTAGGTCAGCTTTATGTAGCCAAATATTTTAAGCCGGAAGCTAAAGAACGCATGAACCAGATGATTGTGAACTTGCGTAAAGCATTCGAAATCAGAATCAATGGTTTAGAGTGGATGAGCCCTGAAACCAAACAAAAGGCATTAGCTAAATTACATGCATTTACACCAAAAGTGGGTTATCCGGAAAAATGGAAAAACTACGATGGTTTAGCGATTAATAAAGATACTTATTTCCAAAACTTACGTAATGCAAGTGTTTGGAGTTATAATGAAATGGTTGATCAGTTAGGTAAACCTGTTGATCGCAAACGTTTTGGTATGACCCCTCCAACGGTTAATGCTTACTATAGCCCTACCTTGAACGAAATTGTTTTCCCTGCCGGTATTTTACAGTTTCCTTTCTTCGACCCAAATGCTGATGATGCCGTTAATTATGGTGGTATCGGCGCAGTAATTGGTCATGAAATGAGCCATGGTTTTGATGACAGTGGAAGCCAGTACGATGCTGCCGGTAATTTAAAAAATTGGTGGACAGCCGAAGATAAAGCAAAATTTGATGCTAAAACAAAAGCCTTAGGCGAGCAGTTTGATGGCTACACCGTATTGGATACGGTTCATGTAATCGGCAAATTAACCATGGGTGAAAATATTGGCGATTTAGGTGGCTTAAATGCGGCTTATACTGCTTTTAAAAATGACTAAACAAGGTCAAAGTAAGGAGAAAATTGATGGTTTTACACCAGATCAGCGTTTTTTCCTGGCTTGGGCGCAGGTATGGAGAGGTAATATTTTACCCGAAAGTGCTGCTCAGTTAATTAAAACCGATCCTCATTCTCCTGGTCCATACCGTACCATTGGTGCACCTGTAAATATGGATGCATGGTATACCGCTTTTGATGTTAAGCCTGGCGATAAATTATATAAAAAACCAGAAGACAGGATTAGAATGTGGTAGGTTGAGGTGGAAGGTTAAAAGGTGGAGGGTTTAAGGCTTTCCACTCAATAGTTTAAAATCAATTATTTTATCATCCCTATATTACAAGCGCCCCGATTTATTTGGGGCGTTTTGTTTTATTAGCGTGGTGTCAGATGTTACCATCTGACACTGGCCAAAATGATCAATTCAATTCAGTGGATTAATCAATTTTTAGATATTGAATGAATCAGTCGGATGGGAACATCCGACTGCACGATTAAAATAATATGCTAAAGCATCAAAAATTAATCTATCTCCTTTCAGCAATTCTTAATTATCATTATATCTTTGGAAAACATAAGCCCCTTTTCATGAAAAGCGCATTCAAAACAATCTTT
Source organism: Pedobacter sp. W3I1 (assembly GCF_030816015.1). Lineage (NCBI taxonomy): Bacteria > Pseudomonadati > Bacteroidota > Sphingobacteriia > Sphingobacteriales > Sphingobacteriaceae > Pedobacter > Pedobacter sp. W3I1. The sequence goes on along the minus strand of NZ_JAUSXN010000001.1, from coordinate 1,945,873 downwards.
ATCTTAAGTTTAACTTTATTCTCTTTAGTAACCTTTGCTCAAGATAATAAGTTAATCAGTCTTGAAGCATTGGTAAATAAAACCGATCCGGCCTGGCCACTGGTAAAAAAGTGGATCGATTCTGCAAAAAATAAGGTGGAAATTCTACCCGTTGATTCTGCAAAAGCAAAAGAAGTTTTATACAACTCACAAATGACTACCTACGCTACCCTGGGTTCGGTAATTTACAATACTGGTGGCATTATGGTTGACAATGGCTGGATTAGAATTTTAGGTTCGGGCAGCGAAAGATTGAGCCGAAATATTGCCGAATGGAACAAAGGAAAAACCATAAAAGAGTATGGCGATAATATTCCTTACCTTTTAATAGCCGATGATGCTGTAGGCGGTTTCTTCGCCATTAATTACGGCGGTTTGGGTAAAGACATTAAAAATGTGTATTACCTTGAACCAAACAGTTTAACCTGGCAACCACTTGGCGCCGGCTATGGCGAGTTTCTTGTTTTTTGTTTCGATAGCGACCTTTCTAAATTTTATAAAGGTTTACGGTGGAGCAGCTGGAACCAGTTTATTGCAAACTTAGATGGCACCAAAACCTATAGCTTTCGCCCTTATTTATGGGAAGAAGGAACCGACATCGATAAGTGCACCCGGAAACTTGTTGGGATTGAAGAAATGTACCGTTTTAATATCATGAAGTCGAAAGAACTGAATGCTGATAAAGGCATAAAAAAAGACGATACACAAAAGAAAGAAACAAAAGAGGAAACCAAAAACGAGCAGTAAGTTACTGTCTATAAAATAATTAAATGACTGATACACTTGCTACCATCACCCAGATTAAAAATACCAGGGCTTTTATACTAGAACTGGTAAAAGATTTGAGTATCGGGCAGTTAAACGAAATCCCTGCAGGTTTTAACAATAACATCATCTGGAATATTGCACACTTAACCGCAGCGCAACAGAATCTGTGTTATATCAGATCGGGCTTAGCTATAACCGTTAGTGAAGCACATTTTTCGCCGTTTTTAAGCGGAACAAAACCTGAAAAGTTTATTGAGCAGAAAGAGATTGATTCTATTTTCGATGTACTCTTAAACAGCATGGATCGTTTAGCCGCTGATTATTCGAGTGGTCTTTTTCTAAAGTTCGATCCCTGGGATAAACGTTATGGCATGAAATTAAACTCGATAGAAGATGCGATAAACTTTGTCCCTTTCCACGAGGGTATGCACATCGGCTACATTATGGCCTTAAAGAAACTGGTATAGGATAGTTGCATTGAAGATATTTACTGCACTTCAGCATTAAAATTTAAGCGTACTTTGCCTGTGTTTTCTTAGGTAACTTAGCTAAAACCATGGCTCTCGAATCGGCAACTCTTTTTTTCAGTTCTGTTTCATTAAATACCTCCAGATTATCAACACGAATCCATTGTCGTTTAGCCATGTGGTGAGCCTGTTGTATCCCATCTCTAGCCGTTAATGCATCAAACTCTTCTGGATCACACTTTATAGAGAAACTGTTGTCTTCATCAATAGCGATAATGAAATACATTTTTTCTTCAATCATAAAGCATAAATGTCCCCATTTCATTCCCTCGGTTGTACCAGGTAAATTCAAACAATATTCTCTGAAAGATTCGATATCCATATTTGTTTAGGGTTTAGGGTTTAGGGTTTAGGGTTTAGGGTTTAGGGTTTAGGGTTTAGGGTAAGACCAAAGCTAAGCACAAAAGATTAAAGCAGAAAGAGAAAAAGTCGGAGGCCAGGAGTATGAAGACTAAAGCTAAAAGACTAAGGACTAAAGCGGGTTAACTCCAACTACCTCTGGCTAATTTATTTCTGAATCCAGAAATCGTTTAAATATTGTATTCACACCTACACCATGATCTTGAAATCCAAAAATCATATTAATCATGTTTCTATCTCTGTTCAATTTATCCTGAAATCTAAAAATCATATTAATGCTGCATTCACATCTACACTATGATTTTGAAATCCAAAAATCTTATTAATCTTGTATCTATATTTGCCTCATGATCCTGAAATCCAAGAATCCTTAAAATCCTAGCTAATCCAGAAATCATATTAATCCTATATCTATATTTGCGCCATGATCTTGAAATCCAAGAATCCTTAAAATCCTAGCTAATCCAAGAATCATATTGATCCTGTGTCTATATTTGCGCCATGATCTTGAAATCCAAAAATCCTTAAAATCCTAGCTCATGAATATTATAACGCCTACTGCCGATGGCTCGAATACACTTTATAACGAAACCATAGGCGAACATTATCACAGTAAACATGGCGCATTACAGGAAAGCAAACATGTATTTATTGATGCAGGATTAAAATTCGCCTCCACTAATTTAACTGAAATTTCCATTTTGGAAGTTGGCTTTGGCACTGGATTGAACTTTATTTTAAGTTTCGAATATTGTGCGGCAAATAACATTAAACTTAACTATACCAGTATCGAAGCCTTCCCACTTACTACAGCAGTAATTGAGCAAACAGGTTATGCAGCATACGTTCCTGAAGTAATATGGACCGATTTTATTTTAAATTACCCTGAAGCGTTAAAAACGCCACAAAAATTAACTTCGCTTTGCACATTGGAAATTCCGCATACTACATTGGCCGAATACCAGAGCGACCAAAAATTTGACCTGATTTATTATGATGCCTTTTCAGTGCAACACCAGCCTGAAATGTGGAGTGATGAAATTATTGCACATGCCTGCAGTTTCTTAAAGCCCGGCGGAACTTTTGTCACCTATGCCATTACTGGAAAATTGAAAAGAGCCGTTAAAGCATGTGGATTTGCCATTGAAAAATTGCCTGGAGCGCCCGGAAAAAGAGAAATGCTGAGAGCAACCAAGGCAGAGGGTTAAAAGGTTGAGGACATAAGACTGCTTCGGCACGCACTTGCCCAGCAATAATGATTTGTAAAATTAGTTTTTTCGGAAAGCAGATGCAGAAGCTATTGGTTCTCTACGGTCCCGCTCCCGCTTCTGCCGATGAAATATCGGCATCTCGCTTCGATCGGGTTTAGGAGGCTTAAACAGTACTACTATCGGTTGTTCAATAAACCCGACCGACAGCGTTATCCCGATTTGAATATTGTTTTATTTACCGGTTCATCTATCGGGATTAAGCAAAGGGCGGGACAGGTTTAACCGAAGCGCTACAGACCTTGCTTTTCGAAAAAAGAAGTATTAGAATTTATGGCATATAATTGCTTCGGCACGCGCTTCTCCAGTCTCGCAATGACGATTTTGTTAATTGACTGCTTTCCCAAATTATTCTCCTCTCATTTTAATATAATTTCGCCCCATTCAAAAACTGCTTGCATTAGGATTTGTTAGTATACTATTAACATTCATACCATGGAAAAAAGAATTTTAGGGAAAACCGATTTAAATATTGCGCCCATTGTATTTGGAGGAAACGTATTTGGCTGGACAATTGATGAGCAAAAGTCGTTCGAGATATTAAACCAATTTGTAGAAAGTGGTTTCAATTTTATAGATACGGCCGATGTGTATTCACGCTGGGTACCCGGAAATAAAGGTGGCGAATCGGAAACGATTATTGGTAAATGGCTTAAGAAACATAACAAACGCCACGATATTATTATCGCCACCAAGGTAGGCGCTGATATGGGCCAGGGCAAATCGTTAAAGAGAGATTATATTATAAACGAAGTAGAACACTCTTTATCTCGCCTGCAAACAGATTATATTGATCTCTATTTCTCTCATTACGATGATGAACATACCCCGGTTGAAGAAACTTTAAGTGCTTACGAAACTTTAATAAAAGCCGGCAAAGTACGTTGGATCGGGGCATCAAACTTTTCTGCCGATCGACTTAGAGAATCTTTGATTTATGCTACCCAACATAGCCTGCCTCGCTATGAAGTTTACCAACCAGGATACAACCTTTACGATAGAGAAAACTTTGAGCAGGAACATGAAAAAATATGCCTGGATTATGGCTTGGGTGTTGTGACCTATTATTCGCTAGCCAGTGGTTTCTTAACCGGAAAATACCGTAGTGAAAATGATCTGAATAAAAGCCAGCGTGGTGGAGGCATTAAAAAATTCCTGAACGAACGGGGCTTTAAAATTTTAGCAGCATTGGATGAGGTTGCTGAAAAACACCGTGTTGAGCCAGCTTCGGCAGCCCTGGCCTGGCTAATTTATCACCCATCAATTACGGCGCCAATTGCAAGTGTTACTGATTTAAGCCAGTTAAAATCGTTCACTGAAGCCGCAAATTTAAAATTATCACCAGAAGACATTTCCCTTTTAGATAAAGCGAGTATCTATTAAAAAATAATCCCTTATATTTAAATGCCCGATTGATGAAACAATTAATCGGGCATTTTGTATTAAACAGAATTTAAAATTATATGAAAGACAAACTATCGTTTCTACCCAAGCTTGCACTGGTTCTTTTCTGTTTAATTAGTTTAACCTACATCGCCATTTTAGGTCAATCGCTGTTAGCTCCTTTACTTTTCTCTTTTTTGATGGCGATTTTATTGTTACCTGTAGGTAACTTTTTAGAACAGCGATTAAAGTTTAAACGAAGTTTGTCTACCATTGTTTCGGTAATCCTGATGATAGCTGTTATTGGGGGCATTATCTATTTCTTTGGTAATCAACTCAGCGACTTATGGGCAGACTGGCCTTTGCTTAAAGAGAAAGCGAATGTTTCTTACCACGAACTTCAAAAATGGATTTCGCACACTTTCGGCGTAAATTCTCAGAAACAACTCGATTATTTAAATGATAGCACAGAGAAAGCTTTGGCTACCAGTGCTGCAATTGTAGCTACCACCTTGGCTACGCTATCTTCTACCCTATTATTTTTAGGTTTCACGCTACTTTTCACTTTCTTTATTTTAAACTACCGCAGGGTTTTATTTACCTTTTTAACATCGGTTTTTAGCGAAGAGCACAAAGAAAAAGTTTCAGAAATTGTTAGTCAGATCCAGTATATCATTAAAAAATACATTATTGGCTTATTTCTGCAGATGCTTATTGTTACGGTATTAATGATTACGGTACTGAGTATATTAGGCGTTAAATATGCAGTTTTGTTGGGCTTAGTCGCCGGTATTTTTAATGTGGTTCCTTATTTGGGGATATTCTTTGCTCTGTTAATAAGCTGTCTGATTACTTTTGCCACAGCAGGTGCAGGTAAAGTGCTGCTGGTTTTGATTGCTTTTGTTGCCGTTCATGCTGTTGATGGAAATATATTAATGCCACTGGTGGTGGGTTCGAAAGTAAAAATAAATGCATTATTTGCCTTTATTGGTATCGTAGTTGGCGAGATGATTTGGGGAATATCGGGTATGTTCTTGTGTATTCCTTATCTGGCTATGCTCAAAATAATCTTCGACAGAGTGGATAACTTAAAACCCTGGGGCATTTTAATGGGCGAGGAACATAAACCCGACAAAAAGAAGCGTGTTTACCGGATTACAAAAAAGATTAAATTAGAAGAAAAAGATTAAATGGCCGAAAACAGATCGCCTCATATTTTAAGCACTTCTGCCAATCTCCTGGGCATTTGCTTTATTGTACTTACTTCTTTAAAAAACTTGCACTTACCGATGGTTCGTTAATTGACGAATTTGCCGTGGCTGCCGTAATGTTTTTTATGACCAGCTGTATCTTATCTTTTATCTCGATGAGAAGACAAAAAACTGCAAGCCAGCGACTAGAAAAAGTTGCCGACTTCGTATTTTTATCTGGCTTATTGGTATTGTTTATTGCTACAATTTTAATTGCCTTTAATTTAATAAAATAGATTAAATATACCCTTAAATGAAACCCTTATTCGTACTTGTCATTGTTTATGTTGCACTATTGGCTTTTGGTGGCCATACTACTTTTGATAAAGGAAATATTTTTGCAGGCAATATTGCTATGGGTGTGATGTTACTTTTTACTGCTATCGGGCATTTCAAGTTTAAAACCAGTATGGCTGCTATGGTACCACTATTTATCCCTAAAAAAGCAGAAGTTGTACTTTTAACAGGTGTGCTGGAAATCTTGTTTGCCGTTGGTCTGGCGATTGAAAGCACCAGGCATTTGACTGGAATAGCATTAATTATTTTCTACATTGCCATTTTACCCGCCAATATTTATGCGGCCAAACACCATATCAATTATGAAGATCTGCATAAACCAGGGCCAGGGCCAAAATATTTATGGTTCAGAATACCTTTTCAGCTTTTCTTAATCGCCTGGGTTTGGTACTTTAGCGTTCGATAATATAGCTCAACCATAAAACATGCCTAACAATCCAATTCCTGCAAGTGCCAATAATCCAGCTGATGCCTTTACGCGTTTACTCACCGTTTTAGAGACATTGCGTACACAATGCCCCTGGGATAAAAAACAAACCATGGAAACACTGCGCCATTTAACCATAGAGGAAACTTATGAGTTAAGCGATGCCATTTTAGAAGGCGATTTAGACGAAATTAAAAAGGAACTTGGCGATGTGATGATGCACCTGGTTTTCTATTCGAGAATTGCTTCAGAAACCAATGATTTTAATATTACCGATGTTTTAAACGGGGTTTGCGATAAACTGGTAAACCGGCATCCACATATTTATGGCGATGTTGAAGTGCAGAACGAAGAAGACGTTAAACGCAACTGGGAGCAGATTAAACTGAAAGAAGGCAACAAATCGGTGTTGGCTGGTGTTCCATCTTCACTACCCGCATTGGTTAAGGCTGCCCGCATTCAGGAAAAAGCCCGCGGCGTAGGTTTCGATTGGGAAGATAAAAATCAGGTTTGGGAAAAGGTGGAAGAGGAACTCCAGGAGTTTAAAACTGAATTTAACGTTGCCGATAATACGGCCATCGATATCGAAAAAGCAGAATCAGAATTTGGCGATGTACTTTTCTCTTTGATCAATTATGCACGTTTCATTAACATCAATCCTGAAAATGCATTAGAAAAAACCAACAAAAAATTCATCAAACGTTTCCAGTACCTCGAAACCAAAGCAAAAGAAAACGGAAAAGCCTTGGCTGATATGACACTTGCAGAGATGGACATATATTGGAATGAAGCAAAGAAAATATAGCTAAAAGGAGTAAAATCGCAATTTTAATATAAATTTTGCGATTACATTCGCAAAATTTATATTAAATTTGCGATTATGATTTCAAGAGCAATATCAGATTCTATCGAAAAACATCTGAAAGATGAAAAGGCGGTCATCCTTTTAGGCCCAAGGCAGGTTGGAAAAAGTACGCTCTTGCAGCAGCTTTCTTCTAAATTTGCTAAACCTGTTATGTGGTGGAATGGTGATGACGCAGACATTAGAACAATACTTTCCAATACCACTTCAACCTCCTTACGTGCACTTCTTGGAAAAACCAAAACGTTGGTAATTGATGAAGCGCAAAGAGTTGATAATATTGGTTTATCTATTAAATTAATCATTGATCAACTTAAAGATGTAAAAGTAATTGCTACTGGTTCTTCAGCCTTTGAGTTAGCCAATCATATTAACGAACCACTTACTGGTAGAAAATGGGAATATAACCTATTTCCTTTTTCGTTCGGAGAAATGGTGGAGGAAAACGGTCTACTTGCAGAGAAAAGATTATTGAACCATCGCTTGGTTTATGGCTACTATCCAGAAATCGTGAACAATCCAGGTGGAGAAGAAATACGCTTAAAACAATTATCGGACAGTTACCTATATAAAGATATCCTAACCTGGGAGAAAATACAAAAGCCAGATAAGATGGAGAAATTAATCCAGGCTTTGGCTTTTCAGGTAGGCAATGAGGTATCATATAACGAACTAGGGCAATTAGCAGGCTTGGATAATCAAACAACAGAGAAGTATATCGATTTGCTTGAAAAGGCATTTATTGTATTCAGATTGGGATCTTTAAGTAGGAACTTAAGAAATGAGCTAAAGAAAAGCCGAAAGATCTACTTTTACGACAATGGTATCAGAAATGCTGTAATTAATCAATTTAGTCCAGCTGTATTAAGACAGGATATTGGTGCCCTTTGGGAAAATTTCGTAATTAGTGAAAGGGTTAAACTTCTTGCTTATAAACAGATTAATTGCAACCAATACTTTTGGCGTACGCATGCACAACAGGAAATAGATTATATTGAAGAAAGAAACGGATTAATGAATGCATACGAAATTAAATGGAACGCTAAATCTAATGCAAGATTTCCAAAGACGTTTTTAGATGCCTATGAGAATGTGGAGACTAAAATAATTACACCCGAAAACGTGAGTGAATTTTTGTTATAAATAAAATTTCTCATCCAAATAATACCATTTCCCATCTTCTAACCTGAAATTAGATTTTTCATGTAGCACTTCTGTTTGAAACTTCTTATTCAGATAATAGGCCTTAAACTCGACGACATCAAAATCTGAAAAAACAATTTCGAGTTTTAGCCATTTAGTATTTTTCGCACTGCTTAGATAAGCACTTTTCGAGTGTCCTTTTCTTTTACTGCTATGCGTGGTATCGTAAAGATAAGCAGCATCAGCCACGACAAAAGCAGCATACCTGGAACGCATTAAAGCCTCTGCAGTTGGTGCCGTTTTCACGTTTAAATGATAAGGCTGGCAACATTGCTGATACGCCATTCCGCTTCCGCAAGGGCAATTTATAGTATCCATGATTAAAATTTACAACGCAAAAATAGGATTTAATATTCCTGCTGCTAAAATTTCCGTAAAATTGCAGCTGAAAAATGAGGTATTTCTTTCACATTGCATATCAAGGTCAGTACTTTAGTGGGTGGCAAAAACAACCTGGGATTAAAAGCGTCCAGGAAGTTATTGAACAAACCCTATCTAAGATTTTAAAATCGCCGATTGCTATTAACGGCTGTGGGCGAACAGATGCGCATGTACATGCCAGTCAGTTTTTTTTCCATGCTGATATTGAAAAAGATATTGATTTCGATCTGCTTTACATTCTGAATAAAGCTTTACCTTATAATATTGCGGTGTTCGACATTATTAAAATGGAAGGAAAACCTCATGCCCGGTTTGATGCTGTACAGCGGAAATATGATTATTTTATCCACACCTATAAAGATCCTTTTTTAAGTGCTCAAAGTTCCTTTTATCAATTAAATCATCTCGATTTTGATAAAATGAAAGCCGTTGTAAAATTATTACCTCAATACAAAGATTACAGGGCTTTTTGCACGCATCCTGATAAATACGAACATACCATCTGCAATGTAATGGAAGCCGATTTATTTGTAAACCCTAAGGGCGACAGGTTGAGGTTTCATATTGCGAGTAACCGCTTTTTGGGCAAAATGATCCGCATTATTATGGGTAAAATTCTGATGGTTGGCAAAGGAGAACTTAGCTTTGATGAATTTGAAAGCGAACTGATTAGCCTGCAACCTTCAAAACTATCATTGCCCGCTCATCCTACAGGCTTATACCTTTCAAAAGTCACTTATCCTTATCTAAACCTCGAACCACGGACTGAATTTATCCATAGTACACAAGGCATAGACTGGATTTCAATTTAAGTGTAGCGTTTTGATTTTGAACTCCGTTTAAGGGGTATGAAAGTTCAAATCTGTATCTTCCTATTTGCCTTGATCCTATCTTTGGGCTGTAAAAAATCTACAAACGTAGATGTTTTACTGGATGGTAACTATACAGGTGTGTTGGTCATTACCAATAGTATTAGGTCTGTGCCGGAAACCCGCCCAATTTCAATCTCGTTACAGAATGGAAAATTCAACATTGCACCAGGCGCCGATACTAACCTAAAACCATCGGGAGGCAAAGGAACCTATACTTTTAAAGATGGGATAGGGTATTTTACCGATGAGGGCGTTTGGACTGCAGATTTTGATTGGAATATGATTTTAAACGGCGAATACGATATTAGAAGTAGTGCCGTGGATTTAACCCTTAGAAAAAGGTTCAATGTAAAAACAGATTTTTCTCCCGCTACCTCTTACGCTACCATAGATTATGAATATATTTTAAAAAGAAGTAATTAATCCTCATAAATGAAAAATTTAATATTCTTCTTTATCGTCCTATCTATGTTTGTTTTTGGATGTGAGAAAAAATCTGAGACAAAAACGACGAATTACGAATTTGAAATCAATACCTCAAAATCAATTGGTGCCTCAACATTAGTATTAAAATCGATTAGCGATAGCCGTTGTCCAATAAATGCTGATTGCATTGGCGCGGGAGGAGCAAAAGCATATTTCAAATTAACAGCCAATAATATTGATCAGGAAATTATCTTATGTAAAGGAGATTGTGGCACATTAGAAAGTGTAGCAAACCTTAAAATTAACGGCATAGATTATTCGCTCAAATTAATTGACATCACACCATATCCTCAACTTCCTACAAGTGATGTTACAAAAACTGTAAAAGTTGAGTTGACAAGAACTTAAGTTTAGGTTTGCTTGGGCATCGGAAAATGATCTGTCCGGTGACCCAAGTTTTTTATTTAAACCTGATTGCTTTAAGCGGAGAAACCTTGCTGATCAATAGCGAAGGAATAATCAAAACCGTTAAACACACCACTACCGTAACGATATTAAGCAGCAGCACATCGATAAAATGAAATTCTATGGGTGCATAAGCTAAAAAGTAAGAAGCCTGGTTAAGTTTAAAAATGTGAGTGGCCTGCTGTAAGAAACCTAACCCTAAGCCCAGAATATTTCCGAGCAATAAGCCAATGCCAATTAAATAAGCTGCATTGTAGAGAAAAATTTTCATAATGCTCCAGTTGCTGGCCCCAAAAGATTTTAGCATCCCAATCATATTTGTTTTTTCTAAAATCATAATCAACAATGCAGTAACCATGTTAATTACGCCTACAATGAGCATCAGGATTAAAAGCACTTTGGTATTTACATCAAGAAGGCCTAACCAGGTAAAAATATTAGGGAAGTTTTCTTCAATAGAATAGGAACGTAAATTGCGTGGAAGCTTTTCATAAATATTATCGGCTATAGGCTTAAGCCTGTTAAAATCCTTAATCCTGATTTCTATGCCACCAATTTCGTTGGTTTCCCAATTATTCAGGCGTTTAATGATATTCAGGTTGCCCAGCACAAAGCCCTTATCAATATCTTCTACACCTATATCGTAAATACCTACAATTTTAAATTTACGCGGTCGCAATTGGTTTTGAACAAAATACATGATAAAATCGTCACCTGTTTTGAGTTTTAAACGATTGGCCGTATAATTCGAGATAAGCAGTTCCTGCATGGCAGCCGTACTGTCAGAAAAATCGATGATGGTTCCGCTGATAATATGCTGTTTAATATAATCCCACTTGTAGTTTTTGTCTATCCCTTTAAAATTAATACCTTCTATTTCGTTATTGGCCGAAAGAATGCCTGGTTTTGTCGCAAAGGGATAATAATATTCAATATCTGGATGGTTTCTGAGCATCTTTTCCGTTTCTCCATCCAATACAAAAGGAGAATGCTCAAATGAATTATTCAGGTCGTAACGGGTAATCTGCACATCGCCTAAATACCCCCTTACTTTATCCTGAATTTCAGTTTTAAAGCCTTTAATAATGGCTATAGAAAGAATCATAACAGCCAAACTCAACATCACGCCTGCTATTGCAATGCGGACAATAAGTTTTGAAAAAGTACGCTCAGATTTAATGGCTATCCGCCCTGCTATGAAATATTCGAAATTCAATTTAATCAATTTGTGTTAACAAAAATGCTCAATTCCTTTTTAAAAATGGCATTTTTGAAAATAAATAACCAACTTTAAACATCAATCATTTCCTTGTAACAGGAAAATACCAATAGCATAATTGAAATATATTGTAAATTGTTTTGTTATAATACCGGAAGATTAAAAATACTGAAAATGAAAAACTACATCAGCTTTGCTTTAACCAGTTTAATTGCATTATCGGCCTGCGGACAACCCAAACCACTCGAACAGGAAGTTCTTGGAAAGAAAAGCCCGGAAAACAGAAAACTGATGATCAAAACTGTTAAACTGCCATCGGCGATTAAAACCGGTGCAGAGCAAACCGAAAAATATCTTCCACTATTAAAAGGTAAACGTGTTGGTATGGTAGTTAACCCCACATCGATTATCGGTTCGCAGACTTCGGTTGATAGCCTGCTCAAACGAGGTGTTAAAATTCAGAAAATATTTGGTCCAGAACATGGTTTTAGAGGCAATGCAAGTGCTGGTGTGACCGTTAATGATGATATTGATACCAAAACAGGTATAAAAGCCATTTCACTCTATGGCAAACACAGCACACCTACAGCTGAAGATTTAGCAGACATCGACATTATGGTGTTCGACATTCAAGATGTTGGTGTTCGTTTTTACACCTATATTAATACCTTACAACATGTGATGGAAGCTTGTGCCGCGAACAATAAAACGTTATTGATTTTAGACCGTCCGAATCCAAATGGCTATTTAATTGATGGGCCGATTTTAGATCCAAAATTTAAATCGGGTATTGGTGTGCAACCTATTCCTATTGCTCACGGCTTAACGGTTGGCGAATATGCACAGATGTTAAATGGCGAAGGCTGGTTGAAAGATAAGGTGAAATGCAAGATTACCATTATCAAAAACGCCAATTACGATCATGATATGGCGTATACTTTACCTGTTAAACCCTCTCCTAACCTGAATACACAGCAATCTATTTTGCTTTATCCATCTACCTGTTTATTTGAAGGTACTTATTTAAATCACGGCCGCGGAACAATGTTCCCTTTTACCGTTGTTGGTGCACCTTACCTTAAAGGGAAATTTGATTTCAGTTTCACCCCAAAAAGCATCAAAGGAATGTCTGAAACACCATTATTTCAAGATCAGGTTTGTTATGGCTTAGATTTAAGAACTTACGATACCTCGAAGTTGGTAAAATCTAAACAGGTAAACATTAGCTGGTTAATTGAACTGTACAAGGCTTCGCCAAGAAAAGAAGATTTCTTTAATACTAAGTTAAGCAAAGAAATGGGCACTATAGAAAGATTAGTTGGAGTAGCCGATTTCAGGCAACAGGTAATTGATGGAAAAAGTGAAGCAGAAATTAGAGCGAGCTGGGAACCGGGTCTAAGTGCTTACAAAACCATGCGTAAAAAATATTTGCTATATAATTAATTGAGTGAATGTTGAATGAGAGAATGATTGAATGAAAGGCATCGAATAACTTAATAAGTGTTTGATTGAATGAGAAAATTTTGAATGAGAGATGGGGGAAGGATAGATTGATTTGACCTGGCAATTTTTCAAACTTAATAAACAGTAATTTGTTATTAACTAACTGAATCGAAGATGAAGGCTATATCATGCTAACATTCAAAATTCAATCATTCAAAATTCAATAATTATAAGCATGAGCGGTCCAAAAGTTAAAAGTGATAAACCCGGAAGTAATTACGAGGAAGAGGTACCTAAAGGCAGAGAACCTGTAGACCATAAAACGGTGAGGCACGAAAATGATAGTACGCCCAATAAAGCACCAAAAACAAATAACCCGGCTAAACGGCGGGAGCTTGAGGAGCAGCCTGTTCATCCGATAAAAAAAGCGCCTAAAGAATAATTTGAATTAGTCAAAATCTTCGTTACAACTTGTGTATTAGCTTAACTTATGGTCGTCATCTCGACTGTAGCGCAGCGAAATGGAGAGATCTATAGCAGATTTCTCGACTGCGTTTCACTCCGCTCGAAATGACGATTTTTGTTAAAAATGTCTATTTACTACTTGCTTTTAAAAACGATAATAGAACCTTCTCGTCATGCGCTAAGCCCAGTTTACCGGTGACTTTGTTATTATTCATTTTTTTCATGTATTTACTAAGCTCATTGTTTTCATAAGCGGTGAGCAATAACGGATATACATAAGAACTCTTGCAAACAGCTCTGGTATTGCCTAATTTTTTTGCAACACAATCTAAAACCGTTACAATTGTTTTTTTAGAATTCAGATTAAAATTTTCATCGGCACTGCACTTCGAAAACTGGCGCAATGCTTCTAATGTTCCGCCCCAGGTTCTAAAATCTTTGGCTGTAAAGTCATCACCTGTAATTTCTTTAATGTAAGCGTTTATTTTACCCGAATCGATACTTTTATGTTCTTTCCCATTCGAGTAAAACTGAAATAATTCCTGTCCGGGGATATCCCTGCATTTCTTGACCAGCTTTGCAAGCGACCGGTCATTTAACTCTACTTTCTGTCGAACACCTTTTTTCCCAACAAAATCCATGGTGATTTTACTCCCCTCAATTTTAACATGCTTATCGCGAAGCGTAGTTAAGCCAAAAGAGCCATACAGTTGCTTATAACTTTCATTACCCACGCGGATTAGGGTTTTTTGGAGTACATCTAGCGAAATGGCCAATACCTTGCGTTCGTCGAAATCTTTCCTACGGAGGTCTTTTTCCAGGTTTTTCCGGGCATTAGGCAATGCTTTTCCAAATTCCAATAAACGAAAATATTTATCCTCCGATCGGCGGCTTGTCCACTTTGCGTGATATTTATATTGTTTTCTGCCAGCAGCATCGATACCGGTAACCTGCAGATATGCGTTAGGTTTATTGGCAATCCAAACATTTTGCCATGCGGGTGGAATAACTAATGCTTTTATCCGGCCGAGGTGTTTCTCTTCCGTTATTTTGTTCCCATCTTTATCTTCATAATAAAATTTTCCTGGTTTTCCTTTACGGTAAATACCAGGCATGGCATCAGTTACATACACCAATCCACTTGCCTGAACAACATCTTTGCCTTGTACCATTTTTTGCCTATAGGTATGGGTTTATTTTTAGTTATTTTGCAAAACTTAAACGTGGGTAGCCACGTTATTTTTAGAAACACAACACTTTCATATGAAAATAGTTTTTATGGGTACGCCCGATTTTGCGGTAGCCTCTTTAGATGCCTTGGTACAAGCCAATTTCGATGTAGTTGCAGTGGTTACTGCGCCAGATAAACCTGCAGGCCGTGGTCAAAAACTGAATGAAAGTGCCGTAAAAAAATATGCGGTAGAAAAAGGAATTCCTGTGCTACAACCTGAAAAGTTAAAGAATCCTGAGTTTATTGAGAAACTAAAATCTTATCAAGCCGATTTGCAAGTGGTAGTGGCTTTTAGAATGCTGCCTGAAATAGTTTGGAGTATGCCTGTTAAAGGAACCATAAATTTACATGGCTCGTTATTACCGCAATACCGTGGTGCAGCCCCGATTAACCATGCCATTATTAACGGAGAGAAAGAAAGTGGTGTAACAACGTTTTTTCTTAAACAAGAAATTGATACCGGCGATATTATCCTTAGTGATCGTGTGCCCATTGCTGATGACGAAACTGCGGGTGAGTTGCACGATAAACTGATGGTTGTTGGTGCAAATCTTTTAGTAAAAACGCTTCATGCTATTGAAGCCAATAAGGTAACCGAACAGCCGCAGCCACAAAACGGCGATTTAAAGCATGCTCCAAAGATTTTTAAGGAAGACTGTAAAATCGACTGGAACAGTCCGGCGCAAACCATTCATAATTTAATCCGCGGTTTAAGTCCTTACCCAACTGCTTTTACCTTACTTAACGAGAAAAACTTAAAAGTATTTAAAGCAGAGATAGAAGACAAAGAACCGGGCATTGTAGCAGGAGGTTTTTTAACTGATGGTAAAACTTATTTAAAATTTGCCGCAAAAGACGGTTTTATCAAACTTTTAGATATCCAATACGAAGGTAAAAAGCGAATGCTGATTGAAGATTTTTTAAGGGGAATGCGGTTGTAAAGAGTTTGGAGTAGAGCGTTTGGCGTCGGTTAATCGCTGCATTCCGAAGCCTGAAGTCGAATAACTGGTAGTATATGTTATCCTGAATGCAATGAAGGATCTTTATAATGAAGTTTAGCAGTGTGTTATTGGCAAGAGATTCTTCACTACGTTCAGAATGACAAACGATTTGTAATGAAAAGTTTAGCGTTTTTTTTGGAAAGCAGGTTTGGTAGCTTTTGGGTTAATACAGTCCCGCTTCTGCTCCCGATGTAAAATCGGGGGCATCCCGCTTTGATCGGGTTTAGGTGGCCACAAAATGCAATTATTTGCGTTTAAATTGCATAGTAGAACTGTTCGCTGTTAAATAAACCCGACCGGCAGCGTTATCCCGATTAAGTATAGTTTATCTTATGAAGTAACCTTTATCGGGATTAAGCAAAGGCCGGGACTATCAGAACCGAAGCACCACAGGCTTTGCTTTCCAAAAAAATTGATCAGTTTTTAAGGACATGATAGATGCTGAACTAAATTCAGCATGACGACCAAGGTGATCTGTCCGCCACAGACCATGGAATAGCACTATAAATTATTCAATTTCTCGATCAAAAATTTCGATACCTCGTTAAAATAACGTTTCCTGCCGTAACCCATTACCCATTGAATGCCTTGTGTGGCGTTGGTGATAAAAACTTCTTCGGCTTCTTTTAAGATTTCGGGATTGATCTGCGCTTCGATGATAGGCATGTCGTTCATTTTACACAACTGCATAACGGCTGTACGCATTACACCACTTATGCAACCTTCGGCAAGTGAAGGCGTATAAATTTGTTTATTGTACACTACAAAAACATTAGCGCTGATGCTTTCGCAAAGAAAACCATGTTGGTTCAGAATCATCGCCTCATCTAATCGGTTCTGGCTTTTAAAAAGCCCGGCCATTACATAAAGCAGCGCATTGGCTGTTTTAAAATTCGAGAGCTTATTAATGGGTTTGGTCATTTCGTCAAAAACATCAATGATTAAACCTTTGCTGTTCAACTCATATGTAGCTGCTTTTAAGGGAATGCCTTCTAAAATGTAACCTGCTTTATTTATCTCGGGCGTGTAAACACCTGCTCCTCCCCGATAAACTGAAAGGCGAAAGCGTACACTACCATTCCATCTATTGTGTTTAGCTAAATCGGTGGTTTTCTGGCGCAGAAAATAATCGTCCATTAAAGCATGACCGTCGATTTTGAGCGCTTTCATACCGGCTGTTAATCTATCGGCGTGTAAGTCGGCAAATTGCAGCTTATTATTGATCATTCGCATGCTTTCGAACAGCCCATCGCCAAATTTGAAACTTCTGTTCGAAGCCGTTAAAATGGGGGCATCTACCGCCTGAAATTCATCATTAAATAAAAGGTACTCCTGAAGCATATTTTATGATGTAGCGATATAATTTTCCCATTTGGTTAATCCAGCTTTAAAATCAGGCGGCAATGGTGATTCAAAATACATATACGCTTTAGTGGTTGGGTGAATAAAACCTAGACTTTGTGCATGTAAAGCCTGACGGGGCAACAATTCGAAACAATTATCTACAAACTGTTTGTACTTATTAAACGTCGTCCCTTTTAAAATCTTATCGCCACCATACATCGCATCGTTAAAAAGCGGATGACCAATATGTTGCATGTGCGCCCTGATCTGGTGCGTACGGCCGGTTTCGAGTTCACAACTGATCAGGGTAACATAACCCAAACGCTTTAATACTTTATAGTGTGTTACAGACCATTTCCCCTTTTCTTCATCATCGTAAATATCCATCACACGGCGGTCTTTCACACTTCTGCCAATGTAACCGGTTACCGTTCCATCATTTTCAATATCGCCCCAAACCAGTGCAATATATTTACGGGTAATGCTGTGATCGAAAAACTGACGTGCAAGGTGCGTAATCGATTTTTCATTTTTACTGATCAGCAATAAACCCGACGTATCCTTATCAATGCGGTGCACTAGGCCTGGGCGGCCATCATTACCTGGTAACTGAGGCAATTGCTCAAAATGGAATGCCAAAGCGTTAACCAAGGTTCCGGTATAGTTATTGAAACCAGGGTGAACAACCATCCCTGCAGCTTTATTTACGACCAAAAGATCGCTATCCTCATAAATGATATCCAATGGTAAATCTTCGGGATAAACTTCGGTATCGCGCGGTGGGTGAGGTAAAACTATAGATATTTCATCATAAGGTTTAACCTTATAACTCGCTTTGATCTGTTTCTGATTAACCAATACATTCCCTGCATCAATTGCAATTTGAATACGGTTTCGGGAGGCATTTTCTACACGCACCATCAAAAATTTATCGATACGCAGCAAAGATTGCCCCTTATCGACAACTATTTTTAAATGTTCATATAATTCCTGCTCTTCTGACTCCTGCAATTCGACCACATTTTCCATGGCGCAAAAATAAACTTTTAACTTCAAGAATTTTTCAATGATTGCAGTTTTCGAAAAAACAGCCCTATCTTTACTCACAATCAAAAACTTTCTAATTTCTTTTTATATGAAAAAATGCTACTCTTTAAAGGTGTTATGCGCCCTATTTTTACTGCTAATGGTTCAAAAAGCAAGTGCCCAACAAGATGTTGGAGGACTATTTGTTGGCGGGCCAGCTGATGCAACTAAACTGGTTAATGCCTATTTCGATCCTTTGTATAAAGGTTTAGGCTTGGGTTTAACCGATGGATGGTCGAATACTGCTCAATCAAAAGGTTTTTTAAAATTCGATGTCAGGGTTTCGGCCTCGGGGGCTTTTGTTCCACAATCGGCCAGAAGCTATGATGTAAATACCTTGGGTTTAAGTAATATTAAACCTGCTCCAGGAGCATCATCTATAGGTCCTACTGCATTTGGCGATGATCATGAAGGTGGTAAAATGCAAATTTATACAAGCAGTGGCATTCCTACAGGTAAATTTTTTAACCTACCTCAGGGAGTGGGGTTCCATGTAGTGCCTTCGGCTCAGATTCAGGCTACTTTGGGTTTACCTAAAAACATTGATGTTACTTTGAGAGCAATGCCGAAGATTAAATTAGGTAGCGACCTTGGAAGCTTATCGATGATCGGCTTCGGTGCAAAAGTTGAACTTTTACCGCTTTTTATGGGCTCAACTACCGAAAAATTAATTCCTGTAGATATTGCAATAGCTGGGGGCTTTACCCAGTACAAATATAATTTACCTTTAAATATCAATAATACTGCAAATTCAGATCAGCGTATTGATGCCAAATTCAATGGCGTAAATTTTGATGCTATTGTTTCCAAAAAGATCCTATTTTTTACGCCTTTTGCCAGCATAGGTTACCAAACCTCGAATACCAATTTAAAAGCACTTGGTACTTATAAATTTGAAGATGGCGCAAGCAATGCAACTTATGTTGATCCAATTTCAGTTAAACAGACTGATATTGATGGTGTAAGGGGAAGTTTAGGCTTTCAGTTGAAGTTTGGTTTCTTTAAATTTTATGGTTCATATACTGCAGCGAAATACAGCATGGTTAATGCTGGTTTCGGTTTTGGTATCGGTAAATAATTAAATATAATCTGGTATTATTAAGGCAATACTGTCATCCTGAGAGTTAATTTATTGTATAAAATCAATATAAATGAAATGATTTTAAGGGAATGAATAGCCTTGGGGTATCGTCATTCCCAGAGGTCAGTTTTTTAGCAAAAAAAAAGGAGTTGGGTGACAGGTAAGATAAATCGTCATCTCGACCGCAGTGGAGAGATCTTTTAACATAGTCCAAAGATCTCTCCACTCCGCATTTGCTTCGGTCGAAATGACGACAATTTTAGAATCTATCATTGGTAACTCGATTGGGAACAACGAAGTGCTCACCGCAGATAATCGTAATGCAAGCGATTTAAGATTCCCGCATGCGCGGGAATGACGACCACACTAACGGATTACAGCCTTTATTTATTTTTACACGTGTTCGAAGAAATATATAGTCCGGTACAAAAAATAGCATTTGCGCCTTTCAACAACCTGTTTGTTAAACGGGATGATCTTATTGATCCTTATATTTCCGGCAACAAATGGCGTAAGCTCAAATACATTTTAGCCAGGGCCAAAGCAGAAAACAAAACACATCTGGTTACCTTCGGGGGTGCTTACTCCAATCACCTTGTAGCTACTGCCGCAGCAGCATCAAGATCAGGATTAACCGCTACAGCCTTTGTGCGTGGAGAAGAAGTGAAAAATGAGATGTTGTTATTATGCAACTTATTTGGCATGAAACTCATTTTTACCGACCGTGAAAGCTATCGGGATAAACACAAATTGTTCGAACAAAATTTCGCTAACGATGCCAAAGCCTACTTTATTGATGAAGGTGGAGCGTCTGCAGAAGCGATCATTGGCTGTGCAGAAGTAATCGGAGAATTAACAGAACCATACGACCACATTTTTTGTGCCGCCGGAACAGGAACCACCGCAGCGGGATTATTAAAAGGAATTCAGCAACAGGGTTTAAGTACAAAACTACATATCATCCCTGTGCTAAAAGGTGGCTCGTTTATCAGAGATGAAATAGCAAAATATACGCCCCTGTCCAGTCATCTGGACCTTCACCTCGACTATCATTTTGGAGGTTATGCAAAAACTACCCCTGAATTGATCAATTTTATTAAAACCTTCACCGCTCAAAGTGGATTGCTTTTAGACCCTGTTTATACAGCAAAGATGTTCTACGCCATCCAGAATCTACAGCAACAAGGAATCATCGGCAAAGATGAAAAGGTACTGGCTATCCATACCGGCGGATTAATGGGGCTCTTTGGTATGAAGGATAAGTTTTAATATTACCCAAAGTTTAATTAAGATATGCGGATAATCCTCATGTGAAGATCCGTACCTATTCTAAATTTTTAATCAAGACCATCTTCCATTATGGCAGAATAGATGTTGAAATAAATCCGATAACTATCAGATCAGCATAACGATCGCGTTAGATAGACCCAAATCCATTTGTCAACACAAATTAATAATTTGAAGAAAATTTAAAAGTAAACAAACGTTTACTTACTTTCGATCCGTATCAATTAAGTGAATTATATGCGGCCCAAAAATTTAGCGAAAGAAGAAGCGATCCGATCGATTGCACTACAGATCATTTCTGATGAAGGGTTGGAAAATCTGAGCATGCAGAAGCTTGCAAAAGCAGTCAATATATCGCCACGCACCATTTATATCAAGTATGAAAATAAAGAAGACCTTTTGATCAAGCTTTTTATTCAAGAAGTGCTCGCCAACTATGAAAAAGCTGTACTCGAAAATTTTGATCCAAAAATGGGTTTTGCTGATGGCATGAGAAAATTGTGGCTAAATACCTTTCATTATCTTAAAAACAATAAACCCTCTTTTTCCTTAATCCAATATGGAAAATCTTCACCCCTATTAAATAAGGCTTTTCAAGAAAAAAACATTCAGCAAGGAGAATTTTTTGCTCCTATACACAGCTTCTTAAAAACAAATGTTGAGGCTGGATTGATACCCGATTTACCACACGATGTACACAGGGCATTACTGTTTTCGCCTATCCAAGATCTGGTATCCGAATATTTTGACCATTTGGATCGTCCGGTACAGATTATTACTGAGGAACTCATTTTAACCTGCTGTGAAATTGTAATTAAAGGAATAACAAATCAGAAAAACAATGAACAACATTAAAGATAAAAAAATCGCCATCATTGGGGCAGGTCCTGGTGGCCTAACCTTAGCCAGACTTTTGCAGATGGATGGCTTTAACGTAAATGTTTATGAACGCGACATCGACGAAAATGCCCGGCCAAAAGGTGCTACCTTAGATTTACATGAGGAATCGGGATTAGCTGCCTTACGTGAAGCTAAACTAATGGATGCCTTTCTGGCAAACTATCGCCCAGGCGCAGATCGGACACGTATTGTTGATCAGCTTGGCAATATCGTTTTTGAAGATAACGATACCCATAACAGAGAGGCTTTCCGGCCTGAGATAGACCGTGGCCCATTGCAAAAGATCCTTTTAGATTCGTTAACTAAAGATACTGTAATTTGGGGCAGCCATTTTGAAGCACTTACGCCCAGCAACGGTTCATGGCTGATCGGATTTAAAAATGGAACTTCAGCGCAGGCCGATATTGTAGTTGCCGCAGACGGGGCAAATTCGAAAATCCGTCCTTACATTACACCTATTAAACCCTTTTATTCGGGTATTACCATTGTTGAAGGAGCCATTTATTCATCAGCGACTGCTTGTCCAAAAATGCATGCGCTATTAAACGGTGGTAAGATTTTCGCTATGGGCGATGAAAAATCATTAATCGTAAGTTCAAAAGGTGATGGTAGTTTGGTATTTTACACAGGCTGCCATACAGCTGAAAACTGGGCGAAAGAATCAGGCATTAATTTTTCAGATAAAAACCAGGTAATCGGCTGGTTCAAAAATGAATTTTCCAACTGGGGTCCAATCTGGTTGGAATTATTCGAAAATGCATCATCAGCTTTTGTTCCCCGGCCTCAATATTGTATGCCTTTAGACCAAAATTGGGAAACCGCCTCAAATTTAACCATGCTGGGCGATGCAGCTCATTTAATGCCACCTTATGCTGGCGAAGGAGTGAATATGGCCATGCTAGATGCTTTAGAACTAAGCCAATGCTTCAAGGATAGCGGCTTTAATGCGCCTAAGGAAGCCATAGCAGCCTATGAAAAACAAATGCTAAAAAGAGCTTCAGAAACCGCAGATATTACAATGCAATCTACAACAGCACTCCACAGTGCAGATGCAATTAATTATATACTCAACATTATGGGCCCTGAATAAAAAGGGGCCCTCATCGCTGAGGAACCCCAATAAGCTCTCTAAATCGTCCCGTTGATTTGATCTTGCCATAGAAGTATCACTCCTTCCTTTCGAATAAAATAAAATAGAGCAAGGCCATTAGATAATAGATAAAGATGTACTATCCATACACATTTGAATGATAATTGGTAAACACGCTAAAGTTGGCATCACTTTACTTTCTTTAGGCATATGTTGGCCTGCTTCCATTTCGTAATGGTTACAAGTTTCATTTTTGTGCCTAGTATAGTTTAAGATTTAATGGGTGGTTTTCGGTGAAGTTAATTTCTTTGATGATATCGCACAAAATATCCAGTGTTATGTTCAACATAAAAAGTCGCATATAACCTCCCGCAAATTTCAGAAAGCGCTGATTTGTAATTTTACTGCGTTAATCTGTGTGATCAACGGGAAATTAATAGCCACTATACAATTAACTTATCACTAGATCAAAATAATTGCTATTATAGCTTTCCTAAATTAAATTCTAGTATTGTTTTTATGGATTAATCGTTTTCACGCACTTTATTCCAGATATCTCCGTAAAGTTCTTCGTGGCGTTTAAACTGCAGGTGCACATATGGGCACAGTGGAATTACCTTCAGCTTATTGGTACGCACATAATTCACCATCGCATCAAGCAATAGTTTTGCGTAACCTTTACCTTCTTTTTCAGGATCAATTTCGGTATGGTAAACCGTTAGATTTTCTCCCTGAATATCAAAAACCATTTCTCCATATTTTTCACCATCATCAAAAAGTTCGAATGCGCTGGGCGCTTCTTTCTGGATATTTAATTTAACTTCTGCCATAATACTTAGTTCGATATAATTTTAAATATACTAATCAACTGATTGCAGCATTAAATATCCGCTGATTTATTTATTAATTTATTTAGTCGCGAGTGGTTCGCAATTTCAATTTTAAAAACCCTAAACACTAATTTTAAAAAATGTTTTCGGGAAGTTTTTTCACAAAAATTTTCGATCCCTGTGAAGTCCAAAATTCGATTTTGATAATCATCCTTTAACGGTTTTATGATCTATTTTTCTTTAGCGCTTTATTCTTCTTGCCCCAGGCGCTTAATTGACAAAAAATCGGGAGAAAATCCAATGCTATCGTTGTTAGCTCATATTCTACCCTTGGAGGAACTTCTGCATAAACGGTTCTTTTAACCAGTTCATCTTGCTCCAATGCACGCAGCTGTAAGGTCAACATTCGTTCTGAAATATATGGGAATTCTTTTTTCAGTTCGCTAAACCTCAATTTTCGACTTCCAAGTTTATCCAATATTACAATTTTCCACCTACCTCCTATCTTGTTGGCCGCATAAGTCAGATCGCATTCAGTTATAAATTTTTCGTTGAGGGTATAGGTCGAATTTTCTTTTCGTGCCGTCATTACTTACAAATTTGTTTGTACCATACAAATGGTAGTGCATGCTATAAAAATACGCGGTATCGGTTATTATTGCAAGGTCAATTTTAATTACAAGAAAGTATGGACTTATATTTAACTGGAAAAACTGCATTGGTAACCGGGGCCTCAAAAGGAATTGGTAGAGCAATAGCAAAAGAACTCGCAAAAGAAGGTGTAAAAGTTTTTGCAACAGGACGCAACCAACAATCATTAGATAGCCTTTTCAGTGAGATCGTTGCCGAAGGCAGCCCTGCTCCTATCGTTTTTGCACAGGATTTGCTGGCACCTAACTCGCCCTACAAAATTGCTTCTTCGGCTTTATCTGCACTTGGCCATATCGACATCCTCATCAACAATGCAGGGCAAAGTCAGCCTGTAGATGTTGCAGGGCCAGAAGAACCCTGGACTAGATCGATGGCTTTAGATTTTGATCGACCCAGGCTACTCACACAAGCGTTATTACCACATTTTATAACCCGGAAGCAAGGTACGATACTCAATTTGACCAGTACTTATGAATTAAGATCGTTGAATGTTTCTGCTGTTGCCAAAGCCGCTGTGGCTATGTGGTCTAAACAACTTGCCGGTGAGTTGGGTAAATATGGAATCAGGGTGAACTGTTTGCAACCAGGGCTTATCGATACTGAAAACATCAGGCCTTATTTTCCTGGCGATGAGCGTCGGAAATATGCAGAAAGTGAAATACCTTTACAAGATTTTGGTGAAGTGCAAGATATGGCAAATATGGCAGTTTTCCTGGTTTCACCACGTGCCAAATATGTAACAGGAACTGTTTCAGTGGTGGATGGCGGAGGAAGACGTTCGGCATTCTAATTCTACCAAAATAAGATGCTTTAAAAAGGAGTTTCGACAAAAAAGTTTTCCACATCGATGAAGTCCAAAACCCGATTTTGTCTATAATCATACTTTAAACGTTTTAAACCTATTTTTTATGTAAAGCGCACAAAAAGTGCTTAAATTTTGATTTTAGGCACATTTAACTAAATTTGGAATATACCAAATCCAAGTTTATGTATCAATTAACAGTACCTGCAGATCGCGTTAACGAATCGTTAAGTAAACACATTTTGGCCGATGGTTTCGACCTGACTTATGATATGGAAAAGAGTCATGGTGCTTACATTTACGATTCGAAATACAATAGGACTTTACTCGATTTTTTCACTTGTTTTGCTTCCGTTCCTTTGGGTTATAACCACCCTAAAATGGTCAACGATGAGGCGTTTAAAAAAAATCTTTTCCTCGCCGCTTTAGCCAATCCATCGAACTCTGATGTTTATACCCAGCAGTATGCGCAGTTTGTTGAAACATTTTCTAAAGTTGGTATTCCTGATTATTTGCCGCATGCTTTTTTTATTGCAGGTGGTGGCTTAGCCGTAGAAAATGCAATTAAGGTAGCTATGGATTGGAAAGTTCAGAAAAACTTTGCAAAAGGATATACTGAAGAAAAAGGCTTTAAAGTTTTACACTTCGAAAGGGCTTTTCATGGCAGAACGGGTTATACTTTAAGCTTAACCAATACCCTACCCGATAAAACCAAGTGGTTTGCCAAATTTGATTGGCCAAGGGTTGCTGTTCCGGAAGTTAAATTTCCACTTTCCGGAAATAATTTAAGTCATGCCATTCAAACTGAAGAAACATCTTTAGCGCAAATCAAAAAAGCCTTCGCTGATCATAAAGACGATATCTGTGCTATCATTGTAGAGCCTATACAATCTGAAGGTGGAGATAACCACTTACGGGAAGAATTTTTAATTCAGCTTAAGGCTTTGGCCGATGAAAATGATGCCTTTTTGATTTATGATGAAGTACAAACCGGCGTTGGCTTAACAGGTAAATTCTGGTGCCACCAGCACTTTAGCGAAAAAGCGAGACCTGATATTTTGGCTTTTGGTAAAAAAATGCAGGTTTGTGGTATCCTGGTTGGCCATAAAGTTGACGAAGTTGAAACCAATGTATTTAAAGTACCGAGCCGGATTAACTCAACGTGGGGAGGCAATTTGGTTGATATGGTTCGTTCAACGCAGATTTTACAAATTGTAGAAGAAGATCAGCTTTGTGAAAATGCAGCAAAAGTAGGTGTGTACTTAAGAGATCAACTAGAAAACCTATCGTATAAATTTGATCAAATGACAAATGTGCGCGGAAGGGGTTTGTTATGTTCTTTTGATTTCCCTACAAAAGAAATGCGCAATGCATTTATTGGAAAAGGATTGGAAAACAATGTGATGTTTTTGGGCTGTGGTGAGAAAACTATACGTTTTCGTCCGGCACTTTGCATTGAGCAAAAGCATATTGACGAAGGCTTGACGGTTATGGAAAAAATATTGCCTTTATTGTAGGCATGAATAGAAAATCCTTAGTTTATTTCTTAGTTGCAGGAATTTTAGTATTGATCTTTTTCATGGTTAAAGATGTTTTCGATCAGCCTGGAATTGAAGATATGAAAGCTGGTTTTAAAGAAATTGCAAAGTATAGAAACGCAAACAATACTGGCCCTGTACAACGGATTTACATCGTAACGGTTAAAGATTCGGTATGGAAAGAAATGGAAGATTATGGCAATTTAATGCCCCACACCAAATACGGCAATACAAAAGTTTACTTCTTCATGCAGGGTGAAAATGTTCCAAAAACATTGCAGCCTGGAGCAGTAAACTTCGACCCATCTTTTAACAAAAACTGTATTGCCTTATTTGAAAAAAGTGCAATGAGTCAGGTGGCGTTTAATAAATATCCGTATTAAAAAGGGGTAAAATCCCAGAAGTTGATTGCTTAAAAGATTTAATTCTGATTGATTTTGAAATGGATGGTTCTGAGCACTTGGCATCTTCAGTCCCGCTCCTGCTTCTGCTCCGATGAAACCTGTGAAACAAGCAAGCACACCATAAAAAGCAAAAAATAGTGCTTAAATCGGCAGCATCCCGCTTTGATCGGGTTTAGGTGGCCAAGAATCCGGAAATATTAACGGATTAATAGCAAACGTTCCTACGGAACGAAAACGCCAATTAAACATTGGCTACCCACGAATCGTCCCGATGGGACGATCTGTGAATATTATGTCTTTGCCGTCCCATCGGGACGCCTGCCGGATAGAAAAAAAATGATGTTTTTTTCCGTTCCGTAGCAACGTTTCGTATTTTATGCATTATGATAACAAGCCCTTGTTCAATAAACCCGACAGGAGCGAGCACGAGTGCAACGAAGTAAAGCGAATGGCGGGGCTACAGCAGCCAAGAAATACTGACATTCGTTTCCTAACCCTTAAAAAAAACCATTATTAATTGCACCGTCGGATCTTCGACTACGCTCAGACTGACAAGCCATTTGTGGATAATCCCACAGCATATTTTGATCGATGATTTGGAAATGAAGGGCTCTGTACATTTGGCAATTACAGTACCTTTCCCTCCTCCCAATTTGATCCCGATGTAAAATCGGGAGGCATCCGTTCCAATCTGGTTTATGTTCAAAGTTTAGTGCCTCGAAAACAAACCGCTGTTCAATAAACCCTGACAGCAGCGAACATCCCGATTCTTCATCGGGATAAAGCGAATGGCAGGGCTACAGTACCTATGGAATACTGACATTCGTTTCCTAATCCTAAAAAATCCATTATTAATTGCACCGCACTGGTCTTCGACTACGCTCAGACCGACAAACATCTCTTATTTATTCCTTTAAACTCCAGAAGTTCCCATAGCATAGCTCTTTTAAACTTCGTGAGTTGCCCCTAAACAAACGCCGAAAATCCGGTTATGGCTCGCCCAACAATCAGTGTATTAATTTCTTTTGTGCCCTCATACGAATAAATCGCTTCGGCATCGGCAACGAATCGTGCAACATTATATTCCAGTAAAATACCGTTTCCGCCCATCACTTCTCTGGCTCTGCTTACTACATCTCGCGTTCTTAACGAACAGAATACCTTCGCTAACGAAGCATGTTCATCTTTCAACAGCCCTTGATCCTGCAATTGCGACAAGCGAAAACAGAGCGTTTGCATGGCCGTTAAATTCGATAACATTTCTACTAGGTGGTTTTGAATTAATTGAAAAGATGCAATGGGTTTGCCAAACTGTTTTCGGTTCAGGGTATATTCCAAAGCATTTTCATAAGCACCGCGAGCGCAGCCTACAGCCTGCCACGCAACTCCTGCCCTTGTCATTTGTAATACTTTAGCCGTGTCTTTAAATGAGTTTGCATTTTGCAGGCGGTCGGCTTCTTCAACTTCACAATTGGTTAAGGTAATAATTCCATTCTGCACAATCCGTAAGGCCATTTTATCCTGCATTTTCTCTACGGCAAAACCCGGGTTGTCTTTTTTCACAATAAAACCCTTTACTTCTCCGCTTTCTTCATCGCGTGCCCAAATAATTAAAATATCAGCGAAAGTGGCATTACCGATCCATTTTTTCTGCCCGT
This sequence comes from Pedobacter sp. W3I1, assembly GCF_030816015.1. Classification (NCBI taxonomy): domain Bacteria; kingdom Pseudomonadati; phylum Bacteroidota; class Sphingobacteriia; order Sphingobacteriales; family Sphingobacteriaceae; genus Pedobacter; species Pedobacter sp. W3I1. The sequence continues at coordinate 1,917,315 of NZ_JAUSXN010000001.1, read as the reverse complement.
TTAGAACCCATTTGCCAGCTATTTTTTTGCAGGTTGTAGTGAGCCCTCCAGCGGCAGCCGAACCCACTTCAGGTTCAGTTAAACCAAATGCACCAATAATTTTAAATTGTTGCATCAATGGCAGCCATTGCTGTTTTTGTTCTTCTGAGCCACATAAATAGATCGACCCCATAGCCAGGCCACTCTGTACACCAAAAAAAGTAGAAATCGAGGTATCAATCCTCGCCATTTCCATCGCTAAGATTCCTTCCATCAAATTCGATTTCCCCGGACAGCCATAACCTTTGTAGGTTAAACCACAAATATTAAGTTCGGCAAGTTTTGGGATAATTTCAAAAGGAAATTCCGCTTTGTTCCAGTAATGGTTAACAATGGGTTTTACTTCCTTCTCTAAAAAGGCACGTACTTTTAACTGAAGCTCACGATCTTCATCTTTTAATGCTTCATCACCCAAATGGTAAAAATCGCCTTCAATTGGTGGTAATTCTCTCTTTTTGCCCGACCCACCCATCATTTTCATCATCCCCTGAATTTGTTTATCATCCAGGTTAGATATGGTTTCGACCATTTTGGGTAAATCTACTTTTTTCGATAAAGCTTCTAACTTATCGAAATCTACATGTTTAAAAAGATTGTACGCGTTTTTGAGAGAAGAGAATATATTCGCCATTATTATTCGTTTTGAGAATAACAAACGAAGGGCAGTTTTGTTGGACTGTCAAAGTAACCGCAAAGGGCGCAAAGTGTTTCGCTAAGGAAAGAAAGGGAAATAAATCTTAGTTAGACAAATGCCACTGCTTTGCGTACTTTGCGGAACACTTCTTTTCTTTGCGGTTAAAAACAGGATTACCGCAAATCAAACAAACTATCAACCCCCAACAATTTCCGCGAAGTAAAACCTTCGCCAAAAGTTGCGCCAATACTTTTACCGAATTCTCTCGAACGACCAATCACGGTTTCGAAAAACTCTGGCGATGAAATATAAGTTGGCAATCCATCTACATCAGGATTATAAAACTGTGTTTTAAAAGCCTTAATAGATTCAATTTTCTTATCCATGTGATCAGATATATCTACGATAATATCAGGTTTTAAATATCGATCCTGAATGTATTGCAATAATAATCTTGGGCGATGTGCTTCTTGTTTAACACCATCTATTGATGTTTCTATTTTTGGTAAGCCTGATAAAAAAACCGAATCGTAAACCAGGTCGCCTGCTCTTCCATGATCCGGATGACGGTCTTCTAACGCATTGCTTAAAATAATTTCGGGTTGATATTTCCTAATGGCTTTAATCACTTCCAAACGGTGAAACTCATCATTCTGAAAAAAGCCGTCCCTCAATCTTAAATTTTCACGGGCATGTAAACCCAAAATTTTAGCAGAGGCCGCTGCTTCTTCATCTCTTGTTTCTGCTGTACCTCGTGTGCCCAGCTCGCCTCTGGTTAAATCTACAATTCCAACTTTTTTACCAAGTGCAATATGTTTTAAAATAGTCCCTGAACAGCAAAGCTCTGCATCATCAGGATGCACAGCGATAACTAAAATATCTAACTTCATGATGTAATTATTGGGCATTTTGACTCAGCAGTTGCTGAATTTTCTTTTTAATTTTCGAACTCAATGGCTTGGTGAATGGCAAAAAATAATCTTCAAGCTCGCCATTTCTGTTCAGGATGTATTTATGAAAGTTCCAACGGGGTTTCGAACTTAATTTTGTGTTTTGTTTTTTATCGCTCAAAAATTGATAAAGTGGATGTGCATGCGCCCCGCGAACCATAATCTTATCAAAAACAGGAAATTTTACACCATGGTTAATCTCGCAAAAAGATGCGATATCAGAACCGTTTAGTGGTTCCTGTTTTCCAAAATCATTGGTGGGAAAGCCCAGAATTTCAAAATCAGGGCTATTAATTTCGTCTTTAAGCTGCTGCAACTCCTTTAATTGTGGCGTAAAACCACACTCTGATGCGGTATTTACAATTAAAACAACTTTGTTGCGGTAGGCTGATAAAGGCTGTTCTTCGCCATTAATTTTCTTAACCTTAAACGAATAAATATTCGGAATGCGTTCGTGCATTATATGTTATTGATAAAATCCTGAAGTACGGATAATGGATTCTATATCCCTATCTTCATTTGGATCGTAAGTGCTTTTTAAATTATGTCCTACCACGCGGGCAACAATCTGATAAGAAAATGCAGCGAAACCGCCCTTGGTCTGCTTAACAATATCATATGTTGTTCTGCCCACTTCACGGTCGATCAGTTTTGTTAAAATCTGACCCTGGGTAATCGTTAATTCCTTTATTTCGCGGTTAAACATGTCTTTAATTTCTTTATCACATTGTTTAACCAGTTGTTTCTGTTCCTTTTTCTCTGGCGTACGGGCAATATCCTGCTCCAGTTGCTCATACCTGCGTTTTGCGAATAATGCGTAGGGCATTACTTTTAATACGTTATACCTTAAGCGGTTATACGCAGCCTGTTCTGCCGGCGATTTCCAGATTCTTTGTGCATAAATAGATACATCATTAAGTTGCATCCACGGAATCATTACACCATTATCATTTGTTGAGGCTACTCTAATTGTATCACTTTTACCCATTTTAGGAAATACAGGGGCAGCAGGATCCTGAGCCCGTAACGAAAAGCTACAAATCATTACAATACAAAGAAAAAAGAGCCCTTTAATTTTCATAAATTTATACTTTTACAAAGTTAGGTGTTATTTCATATATTAGGTGTTTCACAAAACTAATATAAGTTTTATTCATAAATAAGACGCAATTTTTACGCAAAAAATACAAATGAAAACAGAGTTAGTGATTGATTTAGAGGCGGAAAAGCAAGAGATTCTAAAAAGATATAGGGCATTACTACGGGCAAGCAAATCTACTTTACAAAAGGGCGATAAAAAAGAAATCAGGAAAGCTTTCGATATGGCACTGGAGAGCCATAAAGATATGCGCCGAAAGTCTGGCGAACCCTACATCTATCACCCCATCGCCGTAGCGCAGATTGCTGCTGAAGAAATTGGCCTGGGCACAACCTCAATTGTATGTGCCTTGCTACATGATGTGGTAGAAGACACCGATATCACTTTAGAAGATATTGAACGTGAATTTGGCAAGAAAACCGCCAAAATTATCGATGGTTTAACCAAAATATCTGGTGTTTTCGATACCAACAGCTCTTTACAAGCCGAGAATTTTCGTAAAATGCTGCTTACCCTGGCTGATGATGTGAGGGTAATCCTGATCAAACTTGCCGATCGTTTGCATAATATGCGTACAATGGATTTTATGCCCCGCCACAAGCAGCTTAAAATCGCTTCAGAAACCATTTATTTATACGCTCCATTAGCCCATAGATTAGGTTTATATGCAATAAAATCAGAGCTGGAAGATCTTTCGATGAAATATCTTGACCCTGATACGTACAAATTCATCGCAAAAAAATTAAACGAGAAAAAAGCAGAGCGTGCGCTTTTCATCAAAAAATTCGTCGAACCGATTGATGAGATTGTTCATGAGCAAGGTTTAGTAGCCGATGTTTACGGCAGGCCGAAATCAATCCACTCCATCTGGAACAAGATGAAAAAGAAAAATATTCCTTTCGAAGAGGTTTACGATCTTTTTGCCATCCGGATTATTTTGGATTCCGCACCTGAAAATGAAAAGGCCGATTGCTGGAAGGCGTATTCAATTGTAACCGATTTATACCGTCCAAATCCAGATCGATTACGCGATTGGGTTTCATCACCAAAAGGAAATGGCTACGAAAGTTTGCATACTACCGTAATGGGCCCACGTGGGCAATGGGTGGAGGTACAGATCCGTACACAACGCATGAACGAAATTGCAGAGAAAGGTTTCGCCGCACACTGGAAATACAAAGAATCGAGTAATGATAACGGTTTGGATCAATGGATTCAGAAAGTCCGCGAAATGTTGAGTAATCCTGAAGCCAATGCTTTAGATTTCCTGGATGATTTCAAGATGAACCTTTTCTCGGACGAGATTTTTATTTTCACGCCAAAAGGTGCTTTAATCCAGTTGCCTTTGGGCGCTACCGCATTAGATTTTGCTTTCGAGATCCATACCGATGTAGGTGCAACCTGTATAGGCGCTAAAGTGAATCACAAGCTGGTTCCTATTTCGTATAAGCTTCAAAATGGCGATCAGGTAGAAATTATCACCTCAAGCAAACAAACGCCTAAAGAAGATTGGCTAAATGTGGTGGTTACTGCCAAGGCCAAATCTAAAATTAAGTCATCTTTAAAGGAAGAAAAGCGGAAAATTGCCGAAAATGGCAAGGAAATCTTAGAAAGAAAGCTGAAATCGTTAAAAATCACTTATAATACCGATAATTTACAAAAGCTCAGTTATTTCTTTAAACTGCCCTCTACACAAGAGCTATTTGTTAATGTTGCCCTCGGAAAAATAGAACTAAAAGATATTAAAGAGTATCTCTCAAGCGAGAAAGAGGTCGAAAACCGTGGTCCGGAACGCCCTGAAAATCTTTCTGTTGATGGAATAAAGAGTAAAATTAAAGGTGGAGAATCTGATATTTTACTGATCGGTGAAGATATGCAGCGCATTGATTATACCTTGGCCGCCTGTTGTAACCCCATACCGGGTGATGATGTTTTTGGTTTTATTACCGTAAGCGAAGGCATTAAAATACACCGTACCAACTGCCCTAACGCTGCGCAGCTAATGGCCAATTATGGTTATCGCGTAGTGAAAGCCAAATGGAACAAACAGCAGGAATTAACTTTCTTAACTGGCTTACGCATTGTAGGTATTGATGATGTAGGTTTGATCAACAACATTACCAGGGTTATTTCTACCGACTTTAAAGTAAATATGCGTTCGATTACTGTTGATACCAACGAGGGAATTTTTGATGGTTCGATTATGATTTTTGTAAACGATACTGAACACCTGGAAAACCTGATTAAAAATTTATTAAAAGTTAGAGGTGTTACCGGAGTAACGAGGTTTGATGCTTAGGTAGTCCGAAGTCTTTAGTCCGGAGTCCGATGTCGGAAGTCAGGATTCTAGTCCTAAGTCACGAGTTATTTGCAATTTAAACTTCTGACTCCCGATCCCCGGGCCTCCGACTTATTACAAATCTGTGTAATCATTTAATCGGTGTAATCATTTTTCAAAACAATTTACCTACCTTTGAATGGAGTTTAAAAACTATGTCAGAACAAAAAACAAATGAGCTCGTTCGCAAGATTTTTGAGGCTTATTTAGAAAACAAAAACCTACGTAAAACACCAGAGCGTTTCGCTATATTGGAAGAAATATATTCAAGAAACGACCACTTTGATGTAGAAACCCTTTATATCCACATGAAAAACCAAAAGTACCGCGTAAGTCGTGCTACGGTTTATAACACGTTGGAATTATTGGTTTCATGCGATTTAGTTACCAAGCACCAGTTTGGTAAAAATATGGCGCAATTCGAAAAATCTTATGGTTACCGCCAGCACGATCACGTAATTTGTATCGAATGTGGTAAAGTAGTAGAATTCTGCGATCCCCGAATCCACCAGATCCAAACCATGGTTGGTGATCTTTTAAAATTTGATGTAAAACACCATTCGTTGAATCTTTATGGCTTCTGCTCTGATTGCAGCATGGCCAGAAAAGTAAATGAAAGTGCAGCAACAGCTGCGAAAATCCAAGCAAATTAAATCAAAATTCAAATAAAACCAGCTTAATTTATTAAATAATGACGCAAGTAGATGTACTTCTCGGCCTGCAATGGGGCGATGAAGGAAAGGGAAAAATCGTTGATGTACTAAGTCCAAAATATGATCTTATTGCCCGTTTTCAGGGTGGCCCAAATGCCGGACATACTTTAGAGTTCGATGGCAAAAAATTCGTTTTAAATACAATCCCTTCTGGAATTTTTAACGAAAAAACCATGAATCTGATCGGTAATGGCGTAGTAATCGACCCTATTATCCTAAAAAGAGAGTTAGATAATTTAAAAAAAGCTGGTCATGATCCTGTTGCCGATGGCAAATTGGTGATTGCCCGTAAAGCACACTTAATTCTACCAACCCACCAATTATTGGATGCTGCTAATGAAGCACGCATGGGTAAAAATAAAATTGGATCAACCTTAAAAGGTATTGGTCCAACTTATATGGACAAAACTGGCCGTAACGGTTTACGCGTTGGCGATACTACCCTACCTGATTTCAAAGAACGTTATGCTAAGTTGGTAGAAAAACATACTGAGATTCTTTCTCATTACAAGGGTTTCGAATATGAATTAACTGAAAAAGAAGCATCATTCTTTGAAGCAGTCGAATTCTTAAAAACCATTCCTCATGTAGATAGCGAACATTATGTGAATGGTTTCTTAAAAGAAGGAAAAGCGGTTTTAGCAGAAGGTGCTCAAGGAACCTTATTGGACGTAGATTTCGGTTCATACCCTTTTGTAACTTCCAGTAACACTACAACTGCAGGTGCCTGTACTGGTTTGGGTATTGCGCCTAATAAAGTAGGTGCTGTTTATGGTATCTTCAAAGCATATTGCACACGTGTAGGTGGCGGTCCTTTCCCAACTGAATTAGATAATGAAGTTGGCGAAAATCTACGCACTTTAGGTCACGAGTTTGGCGCAACCACAGGTCGTGCCCGTCGTTGTGGCTGGATTGATCTTCCTGCATTAAAATATGCCATCATGTTAAACGGTGTAACCGAATTAATTATGATGAAAGCCGATGTTTTGGATACTTTCGATACTATTTATGCTTGTACCCACTACGAATATAATGGCGAAACGATAGATTACATGCCGTACGACATCATTTCTATCGAACCAAAACCAGTATTAAAAGCAATTGACGGTTGGGCTACTGATGTAACTAAAATTACTTCGGTGGATGAAATTCCTGCTAAGCTAAATGATTATATCGCATTCTTAGAAAAAGAACTGGAAGTGCCAATCAAATTCCTTTCAGTAGGACCAGATAGAGCACAAACTTTAGAATTACGTTAATATAAGATTCGTCATGCTGAATTTAGTTCAGCATCTATATATTCATAAACTGATAGACCCTGAAATAAATTCAGGGTGACGACCAATAATAAAAAGCAATCCATAACTGGGTTGCTTTTTTGTGTTAAGACAAATCAACTTAGTCACTTGTTTATCAGCATTCATTTAGTTATTTTTGAGTATAACATTTTATTATGGCAACTATCTTAGAAAGCGAAATGCTTAATTATTTTACTCAGCTAGACAATGCCGAAAAAAGCTCTGTCGTTAAAATGCTTAAAGCGTTTATAAAGTTTAAGAATGAAAACCCAAATGTTACCATAGAAGAATACAATAGTGAGCTCTTAGCTGCAGAAACAGAATTCAAAAAAGGTAATTATATAACCCAAGATCAACTATTAAATGAGATTAAAAGTTGGTAAAAAATAACCTCAAAATTGTCTGGACCAAACCAGCTCAAAATCAATTAAAGAAAATATACGAATACATTAGCACAGAGTCTATTCAAAATGCTATAAAAGTTATCAACGACCTAACTAAAGGAGTGGGTGACATTGCTAACCATCCGGAAAAACATAAAATTGATCAATATAAAAAAGACAATGATGGAACGTATCGTGCTTTTGAAAAACATCATTTCAGAGTTTCTTATCGAAACGAAAATCAAACGATAAGAATCCTAAGGATCAGACACACCAAAATGAATCCTAAAAAGCATTAATTTTTCAGCTTACGCTCGTTTTTAACGAGCGTATAATTTCAAATCGTTTCAAACGATTTAAAGATAATATTCTAAGTACCTTTCCACTTATGCAGGGTTTAGTTACCTTTGCCGCAGCTTGAAAACCACTCAAAACATATCCAATTTTAAACAAAAAGCTTTGCATTGGGCTAACCAGTTTGAGGTTTGTTGCTTTTTAGATTCAAATCACTACAAAGATGCCTACTCGGCTTACGATTTCATTATCGCTGCCGGTGCACATCACGAACTAAAATGCACCACAGGCAATGCATTTGATCAACTAAAAAGTTTTTACTCATTACATAAACAGTGGATTTTTGGCTTTTTCAGCTATGATTTAAAAAACGAAACAGAAGATCTCCATTCTAATCATTCGGATCATTTAAATTTCCCAGATCTATACTTTTTTGTTCCAAAGTACCTGATTGCCTTTAAAAATGGTAATGCCGAGGTGCTGATTGGTCCTGAATCGATTTTAGCTGAGATAGATTCCTTTCAGCTTAAAGCAAATACCCAATCCAAAAAAATAACGATAACACAACGGTTATCTAGAGATCAATATGTTCAAAAAGTAGAAGCTTTAAGAGATCATATTATTCGTGGCAATATCTATGAAGTTAATTTCTGTCAGGAGTTTTTTGCCGAAAATATAAAAATAGATCCCATTCAAACTTTCGAGGCGCTAAACCAGGTTTCTCCCACCCCATTTGCAGGTTATTTTAAAGTTCACAGTAAATATATTTTATCTGCTACACCAGAAAGATTTTTGTGCAAGCGCGGATCGAAACTTACCTCACAGCCCATTAAAGGCACCGCTAAAAGAAGTTCTGATCCGGCAGAAGATGAAGCCATAAAGCTGCAACTTAGGAACGATATTAAAGAGCAGGCTGAAAATGTAATGATAGTTGATCTGGTGCGCCACGACCTCACTAAATCAGCGGTTAAGGGTTCTGTCACAGTCGACGAGTTATTCGGCGTCTATAGCTTCCCGCAGGTCCACCAGATGATTTCTACCATAAGCTGTGAACTAAATCCGGAGATCCATTTTATCGACGCCATCAAAAATGCATTCCCGATGGGCTCCATGACGGGTGCTCCTAAGGTTAAAGCCATGAAATTGATTGAAGAATACGAAGTAACCAAAAGGGGCATTTATTCCGGTTCTTTGGGCTGCATCAGCCCAAATGGTGATTTCGATTTTAATGTGGTGATCCGAAGCCTATTGTACAATGCGGAATCTAGCTATCTATCGTTCCAGGTTGGAGGAGCCATTACTTATCAAAGTGATGCTTCATTAGAATATGAAGAATGTCTGTTAAAGGCCAGCGCTATTTTGAAAGTATTGGGTGATTGATTAGTTCATTCGTCATTGGTTCACTAGTTCAGTTGTTCATAGCACTGTTTGTCATTCTGAACGCAGTGAAGAATCTTTTTATTTCTTGTTGTAGCCTTAAATGACATCTTTCTAGTTGTAGCGTCTCACTACACGACTTAATAAATCCTTAAACCAAATAAATAGGTTAGTCCGGGCGATCGTCATCCTGAATTTATTTTAGGATCTTAGTGGCAAGAAAGACGCTGAATAAATTACTCTAGTTGTAGCGTCTCGCTATGATTAATCAATATCCTTAAACCTCAAATAAAATGGTTTTAGCGAGACGCTAAGACCAGAGATTGGAAAGACCCTGAAATAAATTCAGGGTGACGAATAAAGAAAAAGTGAAAGGTCTCTGCATCATGCAAAACCTTCCACCTTTCTACCTTCTAGCTTCAACCTTATTTCTTCTTATAATACTGCTGCGCCTCAGGTAAATATTTTTGAATCTGTGCAATACGGGTAGCATCACTCGGGTGGGTGCTTAAAAACTCAGCAGGTTTTTGTGCGCCTGCAGATGCCGCCGACATTCTGTTCCAGAAACTGGTAGCATTTTGTGGATTGTATCCAGCCATAGCCATAAAAATCAACCCCAAACGGTCGGCCTCTAATTCTTGATTGCGACTGAATTTTAACATTGCCACTGGTGTACCAACACCATAAAGGGTATTAAAAATAGATTGTGTTTTTGGGTTTTTAGATAATGCAACACCCGCAGCGGCACCAATACCCTGGGCAACCATTTCTTGCGACATCCGTTCTGCAGAGTGGCCAGCAATAGCGTGGGCAATCTCATGGCCCATTACGGTAGCTAAACCTGCATCATCCTGGGTAACAGGCAAAATACCCGTATAAACCACAATCTTTCCCCCTGGCATACACCAGGCATTTTTCTCATTGTTCTGCACCACATTAACTTCCCACTGGTAATCTGCAATTAGATTACCATAGTTATTGCTGTTCATATATGATTTTACAGCGGTAATTAATCTACTACCAACGGTTTTAACTTTTAAAGCCTGCGCATTCGACGCTGGTAAAACCGTAGTTTTATTCTCCGTTAAAAAGGTACTGTAAGCTTGAAATGCCATTGGCAAAACCTGCTCATTACTCACTAAATCAAATCGGCTACGACCTGTTAAGGGAACTGTAGAACAGGAGTTAAATAGTAATATCCCAGCAACACTTGCTGTTAAAAATAACTTTTTCATAATTGCGATTTTAAATGATTAGTAAATACTGGTAAGCAAAACCGTTGATTAAACAGTAAGCCTATTAATAAGTTTTAATGAAACGTGTTTTGTTAATTAATTAGTTTTCTTCCTAAACAAATACACTTTAGATTCTTTGCCTTTCAGCAATCTTTCGAGGTTTTTTTGATGCGTAACTAAGATTAAAATGCAAACCACCATGCCATAAAGCACTTCAGATTTGATGGAAACCTGAAACAAGAAGACCACACTGAGCGGAAACGTAAACCCTGCGCAAATGGAACTTAATGAAACATATTTAGTTAACAGCAATACAACCACAAAAACCAGAACACAAAGCATAGATGCTTCGAAGTTAACTGCCAAAATCATTCCAAAAAGTGTAGCAACACCTTTCCCCCCCCTAAAACCGGCAAAAACGGGAAATAAATGTCCCATTACTGCGGTTACACCGAGTGCGAGTTGATAATTAACAAAAACAACAGAATTTTGTGGCCCGGTTACCGACATGCCGATCAGATAAGCCAGATTGGTTGCCGTATATCCTTTTGCAATATCAATGATCATTACTGCAATTCCCGCTTTTTTTCCTAATACCCTAAAAGTATTGGTAGCACCAGCATTGCCACTCCCGTATTCTCTTACATCAACGCCATAGAAGGCCTGACCAAGCCATACAGCTGTTGGTATAGATCCAAAAAGATAGGCAATTAATAACGCGCTGAGAGAATAAACCGTAACCATAGCCTACAATGATACAAAAAATAAGCTTTTAATTTTATAGCAAATCACTTTAGTATGCTTTTAAACTCATATCCAGGCTTTTCACAGAGTGTGTAAGTGCCCCCATCGAAATAAAATCTACTCCACAAGCTGCATATTCTGCAACGTTCTCTTCAGTAATTCCTCCAGAAGCTTCTGTAATAAATTTACTGTCGATTAATTTAACCGCTGCCCTTAAGTTTTCGAAACTGAAATTATCAAGCATGATACGGTCTACACCACCAATGGCCAAAACTTGAGATAACTCTTCCAAATTCCGGACTTCAATTTCGATCTGAAGTGATTTATTTTGATCTGTTAAATATTTTTTAGCAGCCGTAATGGCGTTTGAAATCCCTCCTGCATAATCTACATGATTGTCTTTAATTAAGATCATATCATATAAACCAATGCGGTGATTTACACCTCCTCCGATCCTTACTGCCCATTTTTCTAAATAGCGAAGTCCTGGAGTGGTTTTACGGGTATCTAAAATTTTGGTTTTAGTTGTTTTCAATAAAGAAACTATCCGATGGGTTTTAGTAGCAATACCACTCATGCGCTGCATGCAATTTAAAACCAAACGTTCGGCAATTAAAATAGCATGTGTACTTCCAGAAACGGTTAAGGCAATATCACTAACTTTTACTTCGGCACCATCCAGCAACAATACATCAACTTTCAGTCCGGCATCAACCTCCTTAAAAATCTCAAGGGCCAGTTCAATTCCAGCCAAAACACCATTCTCTTTGATAATCAGCTTTGCTTTTCCCTGCGTTCCTAAAGGAATTGTTGAAAGTGAGGTGTGATCGCCATCACCAACATCTTCGGTAAGGGCATTTTTTATGAACTGATGTATAAGTTGAATATCCAAAATGTAGATTTTATGCCGCAAAAATAAGAATTATTTGTTAGCAGACAATTTACTGAAGGGATAAAGTGATTTGTTAACTTCAGAAGTTCCTAACCTCCGCGACTTACAAAGTTGGTGCAGGCATAGCGGTGGCAAAACTTCGTAATGTCCAATTAATCCTTAGCAGGCTCAATCCTTAATTCGGTAATCGAAAAGCTGGTATTGAATTTTTTCATGGTGATAGAAATCCTGAAGGTCTCTTTGGCAGTACTTAAAATAATTACACCAAAACGATAATTTGGATTGGTATTAATTTTATGGAAAATACTTGTTTTTACCGGAGGATGTTTAACAAAAAAATCTCTTAAAATCTGTTCACCTTGTGCTTTTGAGTATACATCTTCTTCATCAACAATAATAAGTTCGATGGTTGAGGCGAAACTTTTAGCAATTTCTTTTGAATTGCCTGCCTTAAAATACGAGGATAAATCATCAATAATATCTGCCTGAAGAGCTGTAGGGTGATATAATGATGATAAACTAATAATGAGTAAAAATAAGCTCCGGATCATTTCTGTATTTTATACAGAACCCTATAGCTAAAATTATGCCATTAGCGTATCAAAAAAAGGATTTCTTCATTTGTATAAGCTTCAATAAAGTTATATTTGCCATATAAACAAAACATTAAAACATGTTATACATGAAAATGTTTTAATGTGGATCAATAAATTTTACAATAAAAATGGTAAACGATAAAAAACTCGCACTTATAATTCTAGATGGTTGGGGCTACGGAAAACAAGATAATTCTGATGCTGCATATGCCGCCAATACTCCTTTTTTCGATTCTTTACTACAGAAATATCCAAATTCTAAGCTTGAAGCATCTGGTGAAGCAGTAGGTTTACCAGCCGGGCAGATGGGAAACTCAGAAGTTGGGCACATGAACTTAGGTGCAGGTCGGGTAGTTTACCAGGAGCTTGGACGAATCAACAAATCGATTACCGATAGAGAATTGCACAGCAATCCGGTTTTGGTGAGTGCATTCGATTATGCTAAGCAGAACAATAAAGCGGTTCACTTCATCGGTCTGGTATCAAACGGTGGTGTACATGCCCATATCGAACATTTAAAAGCTTTATGCGATGCCGCAAATGAAGCTAATGTGCCAAATACTTTTGTTCATGCCTTTTTAGATGGCCGCGATACTGACCCAAACTCTGGTCTGGGCTTTATTACTGATCTGGAAAACCATATCCAAAATACCAATGCTAAATTGGCTACCATGATTGGCCGTTATTATGCAATGGACCGCGATAATCGTTGGGAGCGCGTTAAACAAGCTTATGATGTAATGGTAAATGGCATTGGCGAAAAAACCCAGGATGCTTTAGCTGCTATCAAAAAATCGTATGCTGATGGCGTTACCGATGAGTTTTTAAAACCAATTGTATTAACACAGGCTAATGGTGCTCCGGTTGCTACCATTCAAAATGATGATGTGGTCATCTGTTTCAATTTCCGTACTGATAGAGGTCGTGAAATCACTGCTGCATTAACGCAAAAAGATTTCCCGGAACAGCAGATGCATAAACTGCCGTTGTATTATGTTACCATGACTACCTACGATGAGAGCTTTGAAAAGGTAAATGTAATTTTCACTAAAGATGATTTAACCCAAACCCTTGGTGAGGTATTGGCCAATAACAATAAAAACCAGATCCGTATTGCTGAAACCGAAAAATACCCTCATGTAACCTTCTTCTTCTCTGGCGGAAGGGAAGCTGAATTTCCAAACGAAAAACGCCTTTTAATTCCTTCACCGAAAGTAGCCACCTACGATCTTCAACCTGAAATGAGTGCCGCAGGAATTACTGATGCGATTACCAAAGAAATGGAAACAGGATGGGCCGATTTTATTTGCTTAAACTTTGCTAATCCAGATATGGTTGGCCACACAGGCGTTTTTAATGCTGTGGTAAAAGCCGTAGAAACAGCAGATAAATGTGCAGAAACTGTGGTAAACAAAGGACTGGAGCATGGTTATTCGTTTATTCTTTTGGCCGATCATGGAAACTCCGAATTTATGGTAAATGGTGATGGATCTGCCAATACTGCGCATACAACCAACCTGGTTCCTTGTATTTTAATCGATAAGGATTATAAAACCATTGCAAATGGCAAATTAGGCGACATTGCCCCTACTATTTTAAAAATATTAGGTGTGGCTATTCCAGAAGAAATGACAGGAAATGTTTTAGTATAATGATTAAAAAACTTTATATCCTGGTATTTGCTTTGGCATTGTTTTCCTGCAACCAGCGAAAAGAAGCTGAAGCAAATACTGATTTACTGTATTTCGATATAAAAGGATATTTTGGAAAAGAAATTTCGCGCTTACAAAGGCTAAACCCTATTGTAAATAAAACCGTAAGTGTGAATGGAGCAGCCGAAAACAAAACAGCTAAAATTACTGACTGGGCAAAAGAATTAGCTATTTTCGTTAATGCCGACATTAATAAAACCTCCTGGAAGGGAAGCTTTAAAGTAAGAGAACAAAATGGCGTAGATATTTATACTTCCGATAGTAAAAAAATCCCTATTAAGAAGATTTCTATAACCTGGAAAGGCCAGAAAGCAGGCAAAATAGAGATCATTATCGATAATAAAAATATCCTATACCAATCTCAGGATACTTTAACCTACTCCCCAGATAGCCTTTACATGATCAAAAAGCAACAGAAAATCAGATTGCTAAAGGAAAAGAAGTATTCAGTTATTGGAAAACTGAAATAAAAAAAATGGGACTTGAATATTTTCGAGTCCCATTTTTCTTTAAAGGTTGTATTTATTTTAGGCTTGCAATCTGCGCCTTATCGTAGGTTACCCAATCGATAATATCTTTTCTTAATGGCTGTAAGGTTAATACCTTCTGAAAATCAGCAATAGAGTTATTAAACAAAGCAACACAAGCTGCTTTTTCTTCTTTTTTCTTGGCTTTAAAAGATCTGAAAATTGCATAATCTTTGTAAGCTAAACCACGGTTCTGAAACATCTGCGCATCTTCATCACCATTAATTTCAATGGCTTTTGTAAAATCTTTGAGAGATGCCAAATAAAAGTTTTCGCGCATAGTATTTAACGATTCTTTAGGGTCGTTAGCAATTTTTAACCTTGCTATACCACGATAATAATAAGCAGAAACCTCTGTAGGTTTGATGTTTAATAACCGGCTGTAAGTGGCAATACATTTCTCGTATTCGCGATTCTGGAAATAAGAATATCCAAGCATCTGGAGCACATTTGCATTATCAGGCGTTTTAGTATCAGCTTTTTCTAATTGTATGGCGGCAGTTTTATAATCACCTTTCATCATAGCCTGCATGCTTCTTTCGTAACTGCTTTGTGCGAAACTACTAGTTGATGTAAAAATAATTAATCCTAAAATCGCCTTTTTAAAATAGTTCATGTATGAGTAATAAGTTTAACAAATCTAACGCCTAACCAAATTTATAGGAGAAATTTTTTGCAATATAATCCTATTCTGATAATTTAAAAGTTTTTAATTTTCTTTCATTCAAAACCAAATGCCCTAAACATTAGCTTAAACGCTAAAATATGCTTTATATGATATTGGCGAAAATATTTATATTACTCTGCCTTTTTAACATAAGATTAATATTATTTTCACTTTGGCACAAGAGTTGAATTTATTAACTTAATACCAAAATTAAACAAAGTGAATACGATTAAACTGCCAGTTTGTCGTTAGCGGAAAATGTGATAATGAGTAAACAAGATATATTTGATTTCCATACAGCAATGCCAATCATAAATGAGGATACCGAATTTTTTCCCTTAATGTCTCAACAAGACGAAGAGGAAATGAACAATGAGGAAACGCCCGAAACGTTGGCGATATTGCCTTTGCGAAACACAGTTTTATTTCCAGGAGTAGTTATTCCGATTACGGTTGGAAGAGACAAATCGATTAAATTAATTAAGGAAGCTTACAAAGGAAATAAGATTATTGGGGTGGTTTCTCAAAAAGACGTTTCCATTGAAGATCCTACTTTTGAGCAACTTAACACGGTTGGTACGGTTGCAAACATCATTAAACTGTTGCAAATGCCTGATGGAAATACCACCGTAATCATCCAGGGCAAACAACGTTTCAGCTTAATTGAAGAGGTGCAAAACGAACCTTATATTAAAGCAGTTGTTAAAAAATTCGAAGAACAAAAGCACAAGGCAGATAAAGAGTTTAAAACATTAATCGCTTCTATCCGCGAGATGTCTGCACAGATTATCCAGCTTTCGCCAAATATTCCGAGCGAAGCCAGTATTGCACTTAAAAACATTGAGAGCAATTCATTTTTGATCAATTTCATTTCATCAAATATGAATGCCGAAATGGCCGATAAGCAAAAAATCCTTGAAATGGATAAATTGCAGGAAAGAGCGCAAAAGGTAATGGAACTTTTAATGGTTGAATTGCAGATGCTGGAGCTGAGAAATCAGATCCAATCAAAAGTGCGTACCGATTTAGATAAACAGCAACGCGATTATTTTTTAAATCAACAGCTAAAAACCATTCAGGAAGAACTGGGAGGCAATTCTGCCGATCTGGAGTTTGATGCTTTACAAGAAAAGGCCAAAAAGAAAAAATGGGCAAAACCAGTTGCTGAACATTTTGATAAGGAATTAGATAAGTTGGGTAGAATGAACCCTGCCGCTCCTGATTACTCTGTTCAGTTAAATTATTTGGAACTTCTTTTAGATTTACCCTGGAGCGAGTTTACGAAAGATAATTTCGACCTAAAAAGAGCACAACGTATCTTAGATAAAGATCACTTTGGTTTAGAAAAAGTTAAGCAACGTATTATAGAATACTTAGCAGTATTAAAATTAAAGCGCAATATGAAAGCGCCGATTTTATGTTTGGTTGGCCCTCCGGGAGTTGGTAAAACATCTTTAGGAAAATCGATTGCAAAAGCATTAGGTCGTAAGTATGTACGTATGGCTTTAGGCGGTATCCGCGATGAAGCAGAAATTCGTGGCCACCGTAAAACTTACATCGGTGCGATGCCAGGGCGTATCATTTCGTCTATTAAAAAAGCTGGAGCAGATAATCCTGTTTTTGTTTTGGATGAGATTGATAAAGTAGGAACCGACCATCGTGGCGATCCATCATCAGCTTTGCTTGAAGTATTAGATCCTGAGCAAAACAGCGCCTTCTACGATCATTATGTAGAAATGGACTACGATTTATCAAACATCCTTTTTATTGCAACAGCAAACTCTTTAAGCACTATACAACCTGCTTTGTTAGATCGTATGGAGATTATTGAAGTAAACGGATATACCATTGAAGAGAAAATAGAAATTGCTAAAAAATATCTGTTGCCTAAACAGAAAGAAAACCATGGTTTACAAACTAAGGATATTAACCTAAAAACGCCACTGATCGAAAAAGTGATTGAGGATTACACCAGAGAATCGGGTGTGCGTGGTTTGGAGAAAAAAATAGGTTCTTTAGTGCGTGGTGTGGCCACAAAAATTGCGATGGAAGAAACCTACGATTCAACTTTAAGCAACGAAGATATAGAGCGTATTTTAGGTGCCCCGATTTATGATAAAGACTTGTACGAAGGCAATGAAGTGGCTGGAGTAGTAACAGGTTTGGCCTGGACGAGTGTTGGAGGTGATATTTTATTTATCGAATCGAGCTTAAGCCCGGGGAAAGGCAAACTCACTTTAACGGGGAACCTGGGTGATGTGATGAAAGAATCGGCGGTTATTGCACTAGCCTATTTACGCGCCCATGCAGCCGAATTTGATATAGACTATACTTTATTTGACAACTGGGATGTTCACGTTCACGTGCCTGCCGGTGCTACGCCAAAAGATGGACCTTCTGCCGGGGTAACGATGCTTACCGCCTTAACGTCGGCATTTACACAACGTAAAGTAAAACAGCATTTAGCCATGACAGGTGAGATTACCTTGCGTGGAAAAGTACTTCCTGTTGGTGGCATTAAAGAAAAAATTCTTGCAGCAAAAAGGGCAAACATTAAAGAAATTATCCTTTGCAAAAGCAACCGTAAAGATATTTTAGAGATTAAAGAAAGTTACATCAAGGATTTAACGTTTCATTATGTTACCGAAATGAGTGAAGTAATTGAATTGGCCTTAACTAAAAATAAGGTAAAAAAACCTTTAGATTTAAGCGTTAAAATTGCTCCGATTGTAAACTAATTGCTAATTCTTTTGGATTAACGATCAAAAATCCATTTACAATAAATACTTTTATAGCCCGGGTAAATTGCCCGGGCTTTTTTATGAGATCATTTTTATTCACTATAGTTTTTTGTTTGGTTGTTTCAACCAGTTTTGCTCAATCTTTTAAAAACGAATTCGGTTTCAAAACCGAAAACGATGCTTATTTGGCCACATTAAACGATCGATATTATACTAACGGATTATTTATCTACTTCCGCCATGCCATTAATACCGAAAAACTATCGGATAAAATAGAGAAAAAGACCTACGAAATTTCTGCCGGACAAAAAATGTATACGCCTTACTGGGGTCAGGTACCAAATAAAGAAGATCAGGACAGGCCTTTTGCAGGTTATCTTTATGCAGGTGGTGCATACACTGTTTTCTATAAAAATGAGAGTGTTTTAAAAACCAGTGTAGAACTGGGAACGGTTGGCCCTAACTCACTTGCTCAAACTGCACAGCGTTTTCTACACAAAACCGTAGGCTTTTATACCCCTGCAGGGTGGGATTACCAGATTAAAAATGAACTGGCTTTAAACCTTGCGGCAAATTATAGCAAACTACTTTTTAGACCTGAAGATCCTATTGTGGATATCAGTGCTCAGGGTTATGCCAACTTAGGAACAACTTTTTCGGGTTTGGGTGCATCGGTGCTTTTTAGAGCCGGTAAATTAAATCAATTGTTCAACAGTGCTTACCACAATGCAGTGATCGGAAATTCGAAAACAAAAAGCTTAAACAATTCGGAGTTTTTCTTTTATGTAAAACCACAATTAAACGTTGTTGCTTACGATGCCACCATACAAGGAAGTTTATTTAACGATAATAGTCCGTTAACTTTTGGTGTAAAACCGATTGTTTTTGAACAGCAGTTTGGTGTGAATTATAGCTCAAAAAGATTTACAGCAGATTTTAATGTGATTTTTAAAACCAAAGAGGTAAAAAGTGTGGCCAAGGCACAGAATTATGGTGGTTTGAGTTTGTATTATCGATTTGGAAAGAATTAGGTTAATTGGTTAACTGTTTCAATTGGTTAATTGTGAAAAGCTAATTGTAAACTACTAAAGGTTAATTGTTAAACTGGTCCATTGAATAAGTAACAGTTAACTGAAAATTGCCAATTGTAAACTACTAAAGGTTAATTGAATAGGTAACTGTTAGCTGAAAATTGCCAATTGTAAACTGATGGAGGTTAATTGTTTGATTGGTTAACTCGTTAATCAATAATTACAGAATATGAAAAAAGTGATTCTCTGTACATTTTTGTTATTCATACTAGGTGCGGCTATTTACAATTTATATCCCGAACAAAAACTTCCATCAAATACCGAAATCGATTATATCATTGTTAAAAAATCAAATCGGCAATTACTGGCCTATTCAAAGCAAAAATTGATTAAAACTTATCAGATTTCGTTGGGCGACAGCCCGGTTGGCCACAAGGAATTTGAAGGTGATGAGAAAACACTAGAAGGGGTTTATTTCATCAATGCAAAAAACCCAAATAGCGGTTACCATAAAAATCTTGGAGTATCTTATCCAAATAAAGAAGATAGCGCCAAAGCTAAAACACTGGGCAAATTACCTGGTGGCGACATTAAAATACATGGAATTCGAAATAAGTTAGGTTTTATTGGCAAATTTCAACGACTTTTCGATTGGACAAATGGTTGCATGGCGCTAACTAATAACGAAGTAGACGAATTGTTTTATGCTGTAAATATTGGAACTAAAATAGAAATCAGACCGTAAACTTTAATCAATCGGTGGCTTTCTACGGTTTTCTTTTTTACCTGCATTTACAGCTTTATTTTTTAATCTTTTCTGAATAACTGCTTTAGGGATTTTGGTTGCTTTTCTTTTCTTCTGAACCTGAAGCGATCGCTTTAATAATTCAATCAACTTGGCTACCGTTTTCTCTTTATTCAGCAGCTGGCTCCTATCCTCTTGCGAAACGATATGCAATAAACCTTCAGTGTCCAAACGGTTTTCTAGTCTAGATCTTAAAAGTATTTTTTCATCTTCATCCAAATAAAAAGCTGTTTCCAGGTCGAAAATCAATTCTACCTTACTCGAAACTTTATTTACATTTTGCCCACCTTTGCCTCCACTTCTGGAAGTTTTAAAGCTAACTGATCGTAAAATTTCTTCTCTTGTAGGCAACATGCCGCAAAAGTAATAATTTGGAAGTTAATTAAAACAGTTTATTCTCCCTCTTTCGATTCGCTTACCTTGCTGCGTAAACCCACAATGTCCTTATCTAACTGGTAAATTCCTCCCCTATCACTACCAACCAATTGAAGTTTCTCTAACATGGTTTTCGCCATTTTTTCTTCTTCCAGTTGTTCATCTAAATACCATTGCAAAAATTTAAACGTGAGATAATCTTTCTCATTCAGCGAAAGTTCTACCAAATCGTTAATGCTTTTCGACACCAATAACTCATTATCCAAAAAATCCTGGAACACTTCTATTACCTGTGTGAAAGAATTTTTTGGCATATCTAAAGCCGTTATTATTGCATGTCCATCGCGGTCGTTAATGTAATGGATCAGCTTAAGCATGTGGTGGCGTTCTTCGTCACTCTGGCGGTAAAAAAACTCAGTATAACCTTCTAAACCGGGCTGGGTTTCTAGCCATGAGGCAATGCCCAGGTAAACTTGTGATGATTCGGCTTCCAATTTAACCTGGTTATTCAGCGCCGCCAACATTCTTTCAGATAGTAACATAAATTAATTTGTTTTTATAGTTAAACACATCCAGCAAATCAATGTTTTAGCAGTATCTTGTTTAGAATCTATCTTTATACCCGGAAAAAATTCAGCATTCTGTTTCTATTTTTTACCTTTGTGCTACGATGAAGAAAAACCTGGTAATAGCGATAGATGGCTATTCATCTTGCGGGAAAAGTACATTAGCGAAAGCATTGGCTAAAAAATTAGGTTTCATTTATGTAGACAGCGGAGCGATGTATCGTGCCGTTACACTCTACTTCTTAAGAAATAACATCGATAGTGCAGATGATACTAAAGTTGTTGATGCACTACAACATATCGAACTCAATTTTCACTCCCGCGATTACGAATCCCATATCACCCTTAATGGTGAAGAAGTTTCAGATGAAATCCGTTTAATGCCTGTTTCTGAAAATGTAAGTGAGGTTTCAGCACATAAAATTGTTCGCCATGAAATGGTGAAACAACAGCAACGCATGGGTAAATCTAAAAATATTGTAATGGATGGCCGTGATATTGGCACTACCGTTTTCCCTGATGCTCCTGTGAAGTTTTTTATGACAGCCGACCCAAAAATCAGAGCTGAACGCAGATTTAAGGAGCTGGAGAGCAAAGGCAATAACGAAACTACTTTAGAAGAAGTTTTTGAAAACCTTGCACACCGCGACTACGCCGATACCACCAGAAAGGAAAGTCCATTGGTTAGAGCTGATGATGCCATTATTCTAGATAACACCGACCTTACCCAGGAAGAACAACTGGCTTTTGCCTTAGAGAGGGTGCAACCATTTTTGGCTCATTAGTTTGTTGGTTCATTAGTCATTGGTTCATTGGTTAATAGTTGATGGTTAATTGCCATACTGGTTACTGCGAGTGGTGAAGCAAGCTTAAGAAATTTTGGCTAATCGGTTAATTGTTTAAATTGGTTAATTGTCGTCCGAAACGGACCACCACATGATCAACTATCCAAGACCAACCCTTCGACTCCGCTACCATTGACAGATTCCTATAGAAGGGTCGTCATTGCGAGGAGGAACGACGAAGCAATCTTTCCTGCTAGTAATCCTATTGCTTCGTCGGCTGAAAAAGCCTTCTCGCAATGACGATAATCTGAGGATATTTATCTCCTTAAAATCTCATGTCATTTATATTGATTTTTACAAATAAATTAACCCTCAGGGTGACACACCGAGGGAGGAATTATTTAAATCGGTTAATTGACTCCAAACCCCAAACGCTCAACTCCAAACTGATCGGCTCCAGTCTATCAACCATGAGCTATCAAACCATCGACCCCGTAAAGCCCCCCTCCCCAAAACCATCTACCACCATTGACTTCAAAAAAAATTTCATACTTTTAACACCTAACCCAAATGTTAACCATGAAATTAAGATCAATTTATCTTGCAGTATTATTTTTATCACTCTTTACCTTAAATGCCAATGCTCAAAAAGGCTGGATCAATCTATTTAACGGGAAAGATTTAAAAGACTGGAACATTAAAATTGCCAAACACGAATACAAAGAAAATTATGCCAATACTTTCCGCGTAGAAAATGGCGTAATGAAGGTGAGTTATGATGGATACAAGGAGTTTGACCAACAATATGGACACATTTTCTATAAAAAACCGTTTTCAGCTTATCTCTTAAAAGTAACTTACCGCTTTGTTGGCGATCAGGCTAAAGGTGGAGAAGGCTGGGCCACCAGAAACAGTGGTGCCATGTTGCATTGCCAGGATCCGGCAACAATGTTGAAAGATCAGGACTTTCCAATTTCTATCGAAGGGCAGATTTTGGGTGGTGATGGAGAACACGAACGCCACACCAGTAACGTATGTACGCCGGGTACATTAATTAACTACAATGGCAAATTGTTTACACCACACTGTTTAGATTCTAAATCGAAAACTTATGCTGGCGACCAATGGGTAACGGCAGAATTTTTAGTATTGGGCGATTCGGTTATCAAACATATTATTGCCGGCGAAGTGGTGTTAGAATATACTAAACCTCAAATTGGTGGTGGTAGCGTTTCGAATTTCGATCCAAAAGTTAAAATAGACGGCAAAGCATTAACATCAGGTTATATTTCACTACAAAGCGAAAGCCACCCAATAGAATTTAAAACGGTGCAACTTTACGATTTGGAAGCGTATAGGAAAGATAAGGCAAAACTGGATAAGGTATTGGCTAAAATATTAAAAGAGTAAACCATACCTGTACTGTTGAATGATGATGTAAACCTTACACCTAAATTTAATCGATGCTCAACACCCATTTGTTTAAACCCCTTGCCATAATCTTATTTCTTTTAGTTGCCCATATTACTTTTGGGCAAACTGCTTACCAAGTAAAAGACATACCAGACCCCAAAAGCAATGGCGGAGGTTATGTAAGTGATCCTGACAGCATTTTGGGGAGCAGTGCGGTTTCGGATTTAAATAACACCATTGCACGGTTTGAACGTGAAACGAATGTTCAGGTGGCAGTGGTGATTGTTAACGATTTCGATCACGATAAAGAAGATTTCGATTTTGCATTTGAGCTTTTTAACACCTGGGGAATTGGTTCAAAAACCAGCAATAATGGTTTATTGTTATTTATCTCAAAAGATCGGCGAAAGTACCGGTTCATTACCGGAACGGGAATTGAAGGTGTATTGCCAGATGTAAAGCTTAAACATATTGCCGAGCAGAATCTCCTCCCAGCTTTCAGGCAGAATGATTTCAGCACTGGGATAGCGAATACCATTAATGCCATTGGTGTAATTATTTTAAACCCTGAACATCAATCAGAACTCAATCAGTTTTTTACCCAACACGAAAGCAACAGTTCACTCGAAAATTTTTGGCTTCCTACGGGAATTATCCTACTGGCATTTTGGGGGGTGTTCAAAATTGTGAACAGGCAAGCCAAAAATGGTTTAGATCTAAAAGGCTTTGACAAGAACAAAAATAGTTATGATGCGACTATCGCTAAAGGCTGTGGGGTGGCTTTCTTTATTATATTTGTTTCTATTTTTATCTTTGTTTTTACCGATGCTTTTGAGCTGTTCGAAAAGATAAAATTAGCGCACATTCCTTACTTTCTTTTTACGATACTGGCCATAGCGCTTTTCTTTCGGTATCTCTTCTATTTGTCGGCATTAAGAAAAGCACACCAGGATGATAAAAACTTCTTTGATGCTGTTGTGGCTTTCCACAAAAAGAACTGGTGGTTAATACTTTTCTCTCCTATAATTTTAATTGCAATTATACTCCACCTCATCAAACGTGTTAAAACAATTGATCGTTTTAAACCTATTTTAGATAGTAAAAACAAGCCAATGATTCGGGTTGATCGGGATATCAATATAGAAGGGGAACCATTTTTAACCGCGGGACAGCGTAAAGAAGAAGTTGTTTTAGCGTACGATTATGATATCTGGGAAAGTGCCGACCATAAAGAACATATGATTAAGGCATGGCCTGCGGAAGAATACAATAGTTATACCGAATGCCCTGAATGCGCTTTTAGAACTTACAAACTGAATAAACGTGTAACGGTTAAACAGGCTACTTACAGCCATGAAGGCCAGGCGAAGCTGATAAACGAATGTAGCTTTTGTAAAAAAACAGAATTTATAAATTGGATAACGCTTGCCATGCTCGTCGAATCGAGTTCGTCATCAAGTTCCTCTTCATCCGGCAGCAGCTCATCGTCTTCGTCATCAGGCAGTAGCTGGGGCGGTGGCAGTAGCAGCGGTGGCGGTACCGGTGGAAGCTGGTAGTTTGGCTTACCTGTTTTATAAAATGCTTTAACCTCCTGAAAGATTTTTAAGGAATGAAACTATACCTTTTTTCAATCTTATCCCCGCCTATTAAAAGTATTTTCTAATTTTGAAACACTTAGCACGGTGTTTGCTTATAGCGTGTTTGCAATTACCTATAAAACTGTTTCGCAGAATCCAATACTTATGACTAGAATTTTCTTCCTCCTCATCGCTCTTTCTATTTTTGCTAACCGTTTAAATGCACAAGAATTGTATCGTGTTAAGGCCGACAAATTGCGTGTAAGGGAAAGCAGCGATCCGAAAAGTAAGGTGATTGGAAATATTGCTCAAAATCAAAATATTACAGTTTTAGATGCAAGCAATGCCCGGTTTTACAAAGTAAATTTTAAAAACCGCGAAGGCTGGGTAAGCAAAGATTTCATCGAAAAAATTGCAGCAGCACCTAAACCATCAACTGCTCAGGCAAATGCTGCACAACCCGATGCCGCCCCTCAAACGGCAACAAGCCCCGACATGTATCGGGTAACTACTGACGATTTACGGGTTAGGCAACAACCTGATCCAAAAAGCAAAATTGTTGGATACCTGCCTAAAAATGAAAATGTGGCTGTTATTGATTCATCAAACACAAGCTTCTACAAAATTAAGGTTACTAATGGTGAAGGATGGGTGAGCAAAGAATTTTTGGTGAGGGTTTCTCCTGTAAAAGCTGCAGCAGAAAAAACAACCGTTGCTGCATCGGTACCTCAAGAAAACAAAGATTATACTAACATCATCTTTTTTGTTGTTGTGGCCTTAATACTCATTACCATATTATACTTTTCGATTAAATATGCCAGTGGTAATAAATTTTTGATCGGTTTTTCGGTAATTGTAATCCTGGTAATCGGGTATTTCTGCTATATTACTTTTATACAGGCAAAAGTGGTAACAGGCACCTTTGCAAGCAATGAAGATATACAGTATAAAACCTTTACTTTTAAATCGAAAGATTCGGTGACCGTTACCGATGCCTATACTGATTCTATCTTTACCTCGAAATACGTTATTGAGGGGGACATGATCAAACTTTACGATCAACAAAACACGATTATGCTATTAATCAGAGATGATAAAACATTAATTGGCGAGGGTTTTACGAGAGGAACTTTTACGAAAAAATAGAATTCCCAAAATCACATCAAACTACCCAGGAATCGTCCCGATGGGACGTTGGCTTTTAGCAAACCCTATAAATCGTTCCACCAGGATGCTTGCCATAAATAAGACCTACAACTTTAGCATACAACGTCCCAACGGGACGCTTGCCAGGTAGCAAATAACATTTGTTATTTGTGTTTCGTTCCATAGGAACGTTTGGTGAGGGTGCACAGTCTATTGTTTTTAAACGTGATAGAGCGGAATAGCCCGATGGGACGTTGGCTTTTAGCAAACCCTATAAATCGTTCCACCAGGATGCTTGCCATAAATAAGACCTAAAACTTTAGTATACAACGTCCCAGCGGGACGCTTGCCAGGTAGCAAATAACATTTGTTATTTGTGTTTCGTTCCATAGGAACGTTTGGTGAAGGTACACAGTCTATTGTTTTTAAACCTGATAGAGCGGAATAGCCCGATGGGACGTTGGCTTTTAGCAAACCCTATAAATCGTTCCACCAGGATGCTTGCCATAAATAAGACCTACAACTTTAGTATACAACGTCCCAGCGGGACGCTTGCCAGGTAGCAAATAACATTTGTTATTTGTGTTTCGTTCCGTAGGAACGTTTGGTGAAGGTGCACAGTCTATTGTTTTTAAACCTGATAGAGCGGAATAGCCCGGAGCGTAGTGAGGACTATAAGCAATAGCGGGGCTGCTGTTCCGATGAAATACGGAGTGCTCATTTTCAAATAATTAACCCTTCAAAACCACGTTATTTCTAAATTTAGCCTGATAGATGCTGAAATAAATTCAGCATGACGCACAGCCGGATTCTTAATACGCTAAAAATCAGCAACATTTATTAAAAAAATCTTTTCTATTAATTAAAAAATTTTTACCTTTGCAGTCCCTAAATAG
Organism: Pedobacter sp. W3I1; assembly: GCF_030816015.1. Classification (NCBI taxonomy): domain Bacteria; kingdom Pseudomonadati; phylum Bacteroidota; class Sphingobacteriia; order Sphingobacteriales; family Sphingobacteriaceae; genus Pedobacter; species Pedobacter sp. W3I1. The sequence goes on along the minus strand of NZ_JAUSXN010000001.1, from coordinate 1,890,482 downwards.
GGAAAAAAGGAGATAATTAATTAATGGCTAAAAAACAAGTAGCAGAAAAAGAATTAGCAGCTAAAACAGCTGAACTTCAGGGAGAAGGCGGACGCCTGACTGAAAAAGAAACTATTGAATCAGAAGCTGATTCAGTTTCGATCGAATCGATCAAATCATCATTGGCTACACCATCGGAAGATTTCGATTGGGATGCAGATGAAAAAGTTTTCGGTAATTACAATGATGCAGACCGTAAAAAGTTTGAAGATATGTATGCTGGAACATTCAATCAGATCACTAAAGGTGAAATTATCAGCGGTATCGTTGTTTCAATCAACAACAAAGATGTAGTATTAAACGTAGGTTTCAAATCAGACGGTTTAGTTTCGACTTCAGAATTTCGTGATACACCAGATCTTAAAATCGGCGATTCAGTTGACGTTTTCGTTGAAGCACCAGAAGATGCTAACGGTCAATTGATCCTTTCTCGCAAAAGAGCAAAAACCCAAAGATCATGGGAAGCAATTAACGAGGCTCTTGAAAATGATAGAATCATCAACGGTTTCGTTAAGAGCCGTACTAAAGGTGGTTTAATTGTTGATATCATGGGCGTTGAAGCTTTCTTACCAGGATCTCAAATTGATATTAAACCTATCCGCGATTACGATGTATACGTGGGTAAAACAATGGAATTTAAAGTTGTTAAAATTAACCATGAGTTTAAAAACGTAGTTGTTTCTCATAAAGTGTTAATCGAAGACGATTTAGAAAGCCAAAAAGTAGAGATCGTTTCTAAATTAGAAAAAGGTCAGGTATTAGAAGGTACTGTTAAAAACATTACTGATTTCGGTGTGTTCATCGATTTAGGTGGTGTTGACGGTCTACTTCACATTACTGATATTTCTTGGGGCCGCATAGAGCATCCAAAAGAAGTATTATCATTAGATGAAAAAATCAACGTGGTTGTTTTAGATTTCGATGATGAGAAAAAACGTATCGCTTTAGGCTTAAAACAATTAACTCCACACCCTTGGGAGAACTTAAGCACCGACATTCAAGTTGGTTCTAAAGTAAAAGGAAAAATCGTAACTGTTGCAGATTACGGTGCTTTCTTAGAAATCATCCCAGGTGTTGAAGGTTTAATCCACGTTTCTGAAATGAGCTGGTCACAAAACTTAAGAAATCCACAGGAATTCTTAAAAGTTGGTGATGAGATCGAAGCTGAAGTTTTAACTTTAGACAGAGACGAGCGCAAAATGAGCTTAGGTATTAAACAATTATCTAACGATCCTTGGCAAGAAGTTGCTGCTAAATTCCCAGTTGGAAGCAAGCATACAGCTACTGTTAAAAACATGACCAACTTCGGTGTTTTTGTTGAAATTGAAGAAGGTATCGATGGTTTAATCCACATCTCTGATTTATCATGGTCTAAAAAAGTAAACCACCCTAACGAATTCACTAAAGTTGGTGATGTATTAGACGTTGTTGTTTTAGAACTTGATGTTGATAACCGTAAATTAAGCTTAGGTCACAAACAATTAGAAGAAAACCCTTGGGATACTTTCGAAACGATCTTCACTTTAGATTCGGTTCACCAGGGTACAGTTGTTAAAGTAACTGATAAAGGTGCTGTTATTGCTTTACCATATGGTGTAGAAGGTTTTGTACCAACTAAACACATGGTTAAAGAAGATGGTACTTCAGTTAAAGCTGAAGAAACCAATGACTTCAAAATCATTGAATTCAACAAAGAAGCAAAACGCATTGTAGTATCTCACGCCCGTATCTGGGAAGAGGTTAAAGCTGAAGCTGTTGCTGAAGAACGCGCAACTAAGAAAAAAGAAGCTAAAGCTGCTGTAACTGCTGTTAAAAAAGTTAAAGATTCTGTAGAGAAATCTACTTTAGGAGACTTAGACGTATTGGCTCAATTGAAATCGCAATTAGAAGGCGAAGAAAGCAAAGCTAAAAAAGGCTAGTTCTTTTTAACTGATCATATTAATCCCGATAGCGAAAGTTATCGGGATTTTTTTTTTGCACTCGAGTTACCGTCATTTCGAGCGGAGTACAACTAAGTCGAGAGATCTATCTAGATAGATCTCTCTCCCGAACGTTCGGGACTGCGCTTCAGTCGAGATGACGATTTCTATATGAGTTTGTTGTCATGCTGAGGCACGAAGCATCTTTCTCACTGATTGCTATAGAGTTTATGTAACAAAATAATCCATTCTTATATACTTATTCTGTGCATCCCTCCTATTATTACTACTTTTGAAAAGCGTAACCAAGTCTTTCCAGCATGAGAAAAATTACCTTTTTGTTCCTAATGATCATTTCCTTCAAACTTTCGGCACAGGAAATTAATATTATTCCTCAACCTGTAAATATTAAAACAGGAAAAAACAAGGAAAAATTTATCATTGATCAAAACACAGAAATTATTGCAAATGATTCTTTATCAAATTCGGCTTTATTTCTACAAAATTATATTCAACAATACTATAATAATAAAACTTAGAATTAACCCTAGCTCAACGCGCAAAAAAAACATCATCAAATTAGAAATAATTAGTCGGCTATTAAAAAACTTAAACGAATATGAGCTTATAAGCAACAACAATCAAACAATAGTTTATGCCTGTTCAGAAAATGGACTTTTCTACGGAATCCAAACATTAATACAACTTCTACCTTATTCACCCAAATCGTTTCCAATACAAATCCCATCGGTTAACATTCTCGATTATCCCCGCTTCGATTATCGAGGCATGCACCTCGACGTAAGTCGCCATTTCTTCGATGTAGCCTTTGTAAAACAATACATCGATTATTTAGCGTTTCATAAAATGAATTATTTTCATTGGCATTTAACTGATGATCATGGCTGGCGGATTGAAATTAAAAAATACCCTAAGCTTACTGAAATTGGTGCCTGGAGAAATGGCAGTATTATTGGTTTATGGCCCGGACAAGGAAATGAACATATAAAATACCAGGTATTACCAGCAGCAGTAAAAATTACGCCAAAAGATGCTGTGATTAAAACCGATGGTATTCGTCATGGTGGTTATTACACACAGGAACAAATTAAAGATGTAATTGATTATGCGGCTAAACGTTACATCACCATCATCCCAGAAATTGAAATGCCTGCCCATAGCATGGCCTTGTTGGCTGCATACCCAGAATTAGGTACCGAGCCCGGTAAAAAATATGAAGTTGCCCAAACATGGGGCATGATGAACAAATACAACAATGTACTCCAGGCTTCTGATACAACGTTTAAATTCCTTGAAAATGTACTGGCCGAAGTGATGGACTTATTCCCTTCGCCATACATCCATATTGGTGGTGATGAAGCCTCAAAAGTATGGTGGAAACAATCTGCCGTTTCGCAACAGGTGATGAAAGCCAATGGTTTAAAAAATGAAAGTGAGCTACAAAGTTATTTCATTCGCAGGATGGAAAAATTTGTAAATAGCAAAGGCAAAACCATTATTGGCTGGAACGAAATTTTACAAGGTGGTTTAGCCCCCAATGCAGTTGTAATGAGCTGGCAAGGCGAAAAAGGCGGTGTAGAAGCTGCCAAACAACAACACAAAGCCATTATGACACCTGAAGATAAAGTTTATTTCAATCATGCTCAATTTGTAAAAGAAGACAGCTTAACCGCCAATAAATTTTCACCTTTAATTGACGTTTACAATTATGAGCCCATACCTGCTGAATTAAGTACTGAGCAGGCTAAATACATTTGGGGCGGACAGGGCTGTTTATGGAGCGAGTATATTACCAATCCAGCCAAGGTACAATATTTGCTTTTTCCGAGGTTAGATGCCTTAAGCGAAATTTTGTGGAGCCCGAAAGAAAAACGGAATTACCCAGATTTTCAAAAAAGGCTAAAAATACAGTTTAAACGCTATGATTTAATGGGTATTACTTATTCGAAAAGATACTTAGAATAATCAATTGATCGGCCGATGCACAACCTTCAATTAAATGATCAAAACCTAACTCGTTGATATAACTTTGGCTCCAGTAAAACAACTTCCATGTAGTACAGGTGTAATTTTAAAAATAAATGCAATCTTTGCATTCAAAACAAAATCATGCGTAAACTATTTGCTGTCCTTTCTACCATCATTACCTTATTTGCCATTAAAGAAACGGTCTATGTGTTTAATTCTACTGCGCCAGATATGGTTAAGCAAAAAGCCATCATGATTGTAATCGCCTTAAGTATTACCATACCATTGATTGTTTTAACACTTTGGCTTTGGTCGCCGGGTAGAAAAAAGAATGATCAACAAAATTAAGCAATAAATTTACTTTTCAATTCGGGTGTTGGCACCCAACAACTCTCCTGCTTTCCCCACCATTGGTAACGGTTTTTGGCAATAATATCGTAAACCCAATCGCGGATAAATTTAGGAACCAGGAGAAATGCATAAAGAAGCGGAATTAATCCATTAAGTTTTCTGGCCACACGTAATGCCGCTGAAGATTTAGTATAGATTTTTCCGTCCTTCAGCAATAAAATGGTATTTAACTTTTCTGAATCAGCATTAAACTTAGGCAACACTTCTCTGGCGTAATCACCTTGCAGTGCAGTAAACTTGAATTGATCTTTTCTGTCGTGCGCAATCACAAACTGCACCGATGCATTACATAAGTTGCAAACGCCATCAAAGAAAATTACCGGTTGGTCCATAGAATAAAGTTAGCCATTACCGCAGCAATAAAAATCAGGTTTATGTATTATTCCTATTTATTTGATGGGTTTATTGGCGATAAAAAGATAATCCTGTACATTAGCTTATTGGTTAATCAAGCTTCATAAGTATGTATATTTCAATCAACAATAAGCTGTTTTTAAAGGAAGAAGCCAATATTTCAGTAGCTGACCTGTCTATCCAAAGAGGTTATGGAATTTTCGATTTTATAAAAACAATCAACAACAAACCCATTTTTATACAGGATTATTTCAACCGTTTCTATCACTCGGCCAAAGAAATGAACCTGGAAGTGGAACTCGACAGAACGCAGCTTCATGAGGCTATCCTTAAACTGATCGAAAAAAACAACATCCCAAATTCGGGAATCAAAATGATATTAACCGGTGGTTTTTCCGACGATGGTTACACCATGGTAAAACCAAACCTCATCATCATTCAAACTCCATTAAATATTATTGAAAGTGAAACTAGCAAAGCACTTGCCCTGGTGAGTTATAACCATCAACGGCAAATTCCGCAGGTAAAAACGATTGATTACTTACAGGCCATCCGTTTACAGAAGTTTGTTAGTGAAAGCGATGCTGACGACCTGCTTTATCATAATAACGAAACGGTAAGGGAATGCCCTAGGGCGAACTTCTTCATCATTACCGGGAACGAAATCATTACCGCTAAACATGAAATTCTGAAAGGCATTACAAGAAGTAAAATTTTAGGTTTAGACATTCCCAACTATACATTTGTGGAAAGGGATTTTACCTTAGATGAGGTGTATCATGCCAAAGAAGCTTTTATCAGCAGTTCTACCAAAAATGCCTTTCCAGTTAACAAAGTCGATGGAAAGTTAATCGGTGATCAAAAAAACAGCATCACCAAATTGATTAACCATAAGCTTTTAGCATTGATTGAACTGGACCAGAATAGTTGAAACGGTGGGTTTTAAATCTTTAACAGCTGCAACAAGTGGCCATCTAAACCGGATGGAAACGGCAGCTCCCGATTGAAAATGGGGACTACAGTGTACAGCCGGACTAACATTAAGATGAAAACTGTACTTGCTTTCCAAAAGATAAGCTTAATGTAGAAAGACTAGAGCTTAAAGGACATACTATAACCCTAATATGAATCTTGTACTTTAGTCTTTTCAACTCCCTAAAAATTTATTTTACGTATTTACATTTTGATAGAGAGCATTTTAACACTCAAATACTAAAACAATCAACCTTCAACTTTATAACCTTAAAACATTTTTATATATTTGCCCAATCCTTCTTCAATGCAAAAGAAAACACTTCTTGACGGACAAAAAATTCAGATTACAATTAAGAGGCTCTGCCATCAATTAATTGAAAACCACGACGATTTCGCGAATACCGTTTTAATTGGCATCCAGCCGAGGGGTATTTTTTTGGCAGATCGCATTCATCAGGATCTTCAACTTATCCTTAAAAACAAGAAAATTTTAAAGGGAAACCTTGATATTACTTTCTTTAGAGATGATTTCCGCCGTAAAGACGGATTGGTTACCGCAAGCAGCAACTCAATCGATTTTATCATTGAAGGTAAAAAAGTAATCTTAATTGATGATGTACTTTGGACGGGCAGAACCATTAGGGCTGCACTTGATGCCTTGCTTGCATATGGCCGCCCGGAGAAAGTGGAACTTTTGGTTTTAATAGACCGTAGGTTTAGCAGACATTTACCTATCGAGCCCGATTACATTGGGCATCAGGTAGATAGCTTAAACTCACAACAGGTAAAAGTAACCTGGGCGAGTGAAGGAAGTGAAGATAAAGTGATTTTAATATCCGAAAATAATAAATAAAAATGGCAGCAGAAAAACTATCAACCCGACATCTTTTAGGCATTAAAGATATTAACCGGAATGATATCGAATTGATTTTCGAAACTGCAGATAATTTCAAGGAAGTAATTAACAGACCGATAAAAAAGGTTCCTTCGCTTCGTGATATTACGATTGCCAATATCTTTTTCGAAAACTCTACACGCACCAAACTTTCATTCGAACTTGCCGAAAAAAGACTTTCGGCTGATGTGGTTAATTTTGCCGCTTCATCTTCATCAGTGAGTAAAGGCGAAACCCTGATCGATACCGTAAACAACATCTTATCAATGAAAGTTGATATGGTGGTGATGCGTCATCCTTATGCTGGTGCTGGTCAGTTTTTAAGTAAACACGTAAAGGCCCAGATTGTAAATGCCGGAGATGGTGCGCACGAACATCCAACACAAGCCTTACTTGATGCTTTCTCTATCCGTCAGAAACTTGGCGATGTAGCCGGCAAAAAAGTGGTCATTGTGGGCGATATCCTGCACTCTCGTGTGGCCATATCAAACATTCTGTGCCTGCAGCGTTTAGGTGCAGAGGTAATGGTTTGCGGCCCTACAACATTAATCCCAAAACACATCCATCAACTTGGAGTAAAAGTTGAGCATAATTTAATTAAAGCCCTGAACTGGTGCGATGTAGCCAATATGCTACGCATTCAATTGGAGCGCCAGGACATTAAATATTTCCCATCGTTAAGGGAATACGCCATGATGTACGGCTTAAATAAACAAATCTTAGATAACCTCGATAAAGAAATTATTGTAATGCACCCTGGCCCCATAAACAGAGGCGTTGAGATTACAAGCGACGTGGCCGACAGCAAACAATCGATCATTTTAGAACAGGTAGAAAACGGAGTGGCGATAAGAATGGCCGTGCTGTATTTGCTGGCAAGTCAGGGTTAGTTTTGAGTTGAGAGATTGGAGTTGGGAGTCCATAATGCTAAGTCTACAGTCATTAGTCCTAAGTCTTGAGTTCTGAGGCTTAAAGTTCATGGGTCAATAGTTCATTATACCTAGTAAAACTACGCTAATTCAGGAGGCTTGGTTAATAAGTCCTTGGTCAATAGCTGGATAGCCATAAGGGACAACCCAGTAAGCTTTCAACCATCAATGCTAGGCAACCTGCTCATAAATCGTTAGTTAAACCACTTGGCCATCAACTATGAATTATCAAACCATCAACCATAGGCAACCCGCCATTGAACTAATGACCAATGAACCCTTCAACTTTTCCACATTCGTCCACCCCTTAATACCAAACCAAAAATCCCATCGTTAATTTGTGTTATTAACAGATGTTAATTACTTCTGTTGATAAGCTTTGATACTATTTCTAATTTAGTACCAACCATATTTGAAACCAATGCAAAAAAAATACTTACTAATTCCGCTAATTTTAGCAGGAAGTTTTAGCACCTACGCTCAGGTTAGCGCCGTGCAAAACCTCAACAAAAACTATCAAACGGGCTTAGAATTATTAGACAAAGAAAAATACACTGCAGCTGCGCAACAGTTTAAACTTGTTGAGCTGCAACGTTATAAACCTTCTACCCAAACGGAGAGCAATGCTGAGTTATCTTTACTTAAAGAGAATGCAAAATTTTATGCCGCCGTTTGTGCGCTTGAGTTAACCAACAGCGATGCTGAAAGTTTATTCCAGGCCTTTATTCGCGATTATCCGTTAAACCCGAACACCAAACTCGCCTATTTTTATGTTGGAAAAACATATTTCAACCAGAAAAATTATAAAAAAGCTTTAGAATGGTTCGAAAAAACCGATCCTTCTACACTTTCGGGCAAACAAAGAAACGAATACCAATTTAAACAAGGTTACGCTTATTTTGAATTAAAGGATTACGATAAAGCAGAACCTTTATTCGAAAAAGTTAAAAGAGAAGAAGGCGATTTTCAGGAAAGTGCCACCTACTACTTTGCTTATATCAATTACTTAAACAAAGAGTATAAAACAGCTTTGGCCAACTTCGAAAAGCTAAAGGGCTCTCCTACTTACGAGGCGAGTTATCCATACTACATCACTTCGATGTATTACCTTGACGAGCGTTACGATGATGTAATCAGCTATGCTTTGGCAGCGATTCAAAAAACCAAACAACAGTTTGAACCTGAAATGTTGAGTTTGGTTGCCGCATCGTACTTTGCAAAATCCGAATTCAAAAATGCTGAAAAGTATTTCGCCGAATATTATGCAAAAGATAAAAGCGAAACCAAGAATAACCTCTTCATTTACCAATACGGATATTCTTTGTTCCAGAATAAAAAGTACAAAGAGTCTGTTGCCGTTTTAGAAAAACTAAATACCGATGATGTTTACCTTCAAAATGGTATGCATACTTTGGGTAAAGCCTTTATTCAATTGGGCGATAAACCTAAAGCGCAGAGTGCTTTTTTCAGGGCATCGCGTTTAAGTTTTGATAAGGGTATACAGGAAGAAGCCTGGTTAAATTATGCTAAATTAAGTTACGAATTAGAATTCCATCAGCAGGCGCTAGAGGCTACACAAGGTTTCTTAAAAACTTTCCCGAAATCGCGTAAGATAAACGAAGCGAAAACTTTACTAGGCGAGGTATTATTAACCACTAAAAACTACCAGGCGGCTGTAGATATTTTGGAGCCTATTCCGGATAAAACCCTGGAAGCAAAAGAAGCTTATCAGAAAGTTACCTATTTCCGCGGATTAGAGTTTTACAACGAAAGAGCTTTCCCAAATGCATTATCGATGTTTTTGCGTTCTGAGAAATTTCCGGAAGACAATGAGATCAATGCCTTAAACACTTACTGGAAAGCAGAATCGATGTACGAACTGCGCAAGTTCGGTGAAGCTGTTTCCAACTTTGAGAAATTTTTGAAAATGCCCGATGCCGATAAAACCGGTGTTTACAATTTCGCGAACTACGCATTGGCTTATGCCGCGTTTGAAGATGAGAAATACAGCAAGGCAGCTACTTACTTCGAAAAATTCCTGGCGGGCAATGATAAAGATCAAAAAACCATTGATGATGCCACCATCCGTTTAGCAGATTCGTATTTCGTAAACAAGAACTATGGTGATGCAATGGCTAACTATAACAAAATCATCAGCCGCAATACCACTTCAGAAGATTATGCGACTTTCCAAAAAGGAATGATCCAGGGATTGGAAAACCAGTATGATGCAAAAATTGCAACCATGCAAAGTTTATTAAAGGCTTTTCCAAACTCAAACTATGCAGATGATGCAGGCTTTGAAACGGCTTATACCTATTTTAACAAAGGCGATTTTGATAAATCTAAATCAGATCTGGTAGAATTGGTGGCCAAATATCCACGCAGTAGTTATGTAGCAAAAGCTTTGGTTACCATTGGTTTGGTTCAATACAACCAGGATCAGGATGATGCCGCTTTAGAATCGTTCAAAAAGGTAATCCGCGATTATCCAACAGCCGACGAGGCTAAACAAGCAATGGAATCGATCAAAAACATTTATGTAGATCGTGGCGATGCAAATGGTTTTATCACCTATGCCGCTACTACTCCACTTGGAAATTACTCGGGCTCTGAACAGGATAACATCGTTTTTGCCGCTGCCAATAACACCTATTTAAAAGGCGATGCCAATGGTGCATTCCAGGCAGTAAATGCTTACTTTGATAAATTCCCTAAGGCTAACCATGAAAAAGAGGCTAAATTTATCAGAGCAGAATCATTGGTTAAATTAGGTCGCCCGGATGAAGCCATTCCTGATTACGAGTTTATCTTGAACGACTGGACGAGTGATTATACCGAGCGTTCTTTGGTAAGTATCTCTCAACTCTTCTTAAACCAGAAGAAATACAACGAAGCGATTGTTTACCTGAAAAGATTAGAAACTACAACCGATTACAAGTCGCATTATAGTTTTGCCATTAATAATTTGTTAAAGGCTTACACCGCCTTAAATATGCCTGATGACATGCTTAAATATGCACAGCTAACCAAAGAATCGGAAAAAGCTTCGGAAGAAGAAAAAAACAGTTCGAGCTTATACTCTGGTAAAGCCTACTTATTAAAAGGCGATACGACCACAGCCATAAAAGAATTTAAAAATGTGGTGGCTAAAACAAAAACCATTGCCGCTGCCGAGGCAAAATACAATTTAGCTTTATTGGAATATAACAAAGGTGATTTCAAAACCTCATCTAAAACCTGTTTTGACTTGGTTAACAACATGGCCGCTTACGATTACTGGGTAGCGAAGGCATTTATCCTTTTATCTGATAATTATGTAGCGCTAAAAGACAATTTACAGGCAAAAAGTACACTTCTCAGTATAATTGATAATTACGAAGGCAAGGATGATATCATCCCTACAGCCAAAGAAAAACTAGAAAAACTAAACCAGAAGAAGTAGCATTATGAAATCGATTAAATATATATATAGTTCACTGTTTTTTTTAGCTGCTGGATTAATGACTTCTCAGGCGCAGGATAAAAAAACTGAGGAAAAAGCGGTTGTAAACGAAGAGATTGAAGTAGTGCGTCCATATAAACCAATTTTGGCAGAGGCTGTAAAGCTAAGAAGAAGCCCGAATTTGGATGATGTTAAAACTTATAAAGCAAAATTAAACTACAGCATTTTGGATAGAAAACTGGACTTGAACAGTGATATCCAAAAACTACAGGCACAAGCCTTAGCTGAAGAAAAAGAAAGCATATTGGTTAATAACTATGTAAAAGGTGCATTCGGATCGTTGGCTACCCTTTTGGGCGAAGCTTATTTTAATACCGGTAAAGATGAAGGTTTACAGCTTGGTGGATACTTTAAACATTTTAGTCAGGAAGGAAAGCTGAACAAGCAGAATAGCAGCAACCAACAGTTAAGCATTTTTGGCCGTAGTATTTTAGAGCAGAATACCGTGAGTGGCCGCATCAATTTTGAGCGCAATGGCACTTACTTTTATGGTATAGATGATGCCCGGCCTACACTAAATCCTAATCCTGATAAACAAGCTTTAACCACGATCGAACTGGAAGGTGAGCTGGTAAAAAACTTTACCGAAGATGAAGATGCTTTTAGTTATGCGTTAAAAGCCAATGGTTATATCTGGAATGATAAATTCAGTGCCAAAGAAAACTACTTGAGCTTAAACGGTTATGTAAACAAACGTATTCATTCGTTAAACCTTGGCCTGGCCGCATCAACTGAATTCGGTAATAGCAAAGATGCATTAACCAGTGTTGGGAACAATCTATTGCGTTTAAACCCGTATATCCGTTTACAGGTTAAAGGAGCTAAAATTACAGCAGGAATTAATTTCGTACAGGAATTTGGTGCTGTTAGCAGCTCTAAAATCTTCCCTGCCGTTACGGCCGATTTCACTTTAATTCCTGATTATTTACAGGTTTTTGGAGAAGTTAAAGGTGATGTTAACAGAAACTCGCTAAAAGGCTTTACTGATGAAAACCCTTGGTTGAACAGCAATATCGTGGTTAAAAACACCGTTGAAAAGTTAAGTTTCAGTGCTGGGATTAAAGGTACTGGTGGACCGGGTTTTGGTTACAAAGCACGTGTATATGTAAAACAGTTCGATGATATGCCTTTGTTCGTGAACAACTTTACTGATTTTAACAAATTTGATGTAATATACGATTTCGGTAAAACGAAATTAACAGGTTTAGAAGGTGAAATTTCTGTTCAGGTAAGCGATGCCTTAAAATGGACCGGTAAATTAAATATCGACGATTGGAAACCTGCTGCAGAGACTTACTCCTGGTTTAAACCGGGTTTAAAAGTAAGCTCGAACCTTGTTTATACCTACAATAAAAAACTAAGCTTTAACGCTGCTGTTGTAATTCAGGATGATATTAAAGCAAAAGTATATACCGGCGCTCCTGTTCCCGCTTCACAATACGTAATTCCAAACACCAATATAGAGCTTATTGAAACGGTTAAAGGGTATGTAGATTTGGGCCTTGGTGCTGATTACCGCATCAACAAAAAGTTCTCTGTTTTTGCTAAAGCAAACAATATCTTAAATACAAACTACAGCAGGTATTTGTACTACCAGATGAACGGGTTTAATATTTTCGGAGGATTAACGTATTCGTTTTAAAATAAAGAGACTTCCGAAGTTTTGCCGGGCCATGTCATGGTAGATTTCGGAAGTTTTTTAAGAGCAAAAGATGCCTCACGATAGATATCGAGAGGCATCTTTTTTAATAGATTTATTTTAGCCCTTTGCTTAATGCAACTCCACATCTTTCCTGGAAGATAGACCCTGAAATAAATTCAGGGTGACGACTCTAAAAATAAAACTTACCTATCGGTCGGTGAGGCACTGACCAACAGAATGCGATCGTCATTCTGAACTTTTCGGGATCCATCATATTGGTTTGATGACACTAAAAAAGGCTCTTCGACTACCCTCAGAGTGACAAGGATAAAAGATTGCTTCGTCGTTCCTTCTCGCGATGACGACCTTTCATCTAAATTATGTACTTATTTAAACCGATAACCTAGCCCAATCCTAAAAACCTGATTGGTCTGTTTAAAAGAGCCCAAACTATTGCTCACCTTATATGGAGTTAACCATTGGTAGCTTCCATTGATATCAAATTGTTTAATGTGAATACTGATGCCGCCTGTTAACCCTATATTTACCTTATTGCTTACTGTATTTACCAAGGTCGAGTCGATTTGCTTGCTATGGTACAACGTATCGCGTGGATCAGCTATTGGGTTTAATCTGGTTATCATTGCAGACTGCTTGCCCACAAAACTAATTACCGGACCTGCTTTAACACTGATATGTTTTGAAAGCCTATAGGCTGCTGTTAAAGGAATATCTACTGTAATCACTTTTCGCGTAGCTGCAATTGTAAACGGCGGTAACGAATCGGGACGGTAATAACTTGGATGTGTAAATTCTCCTGCAATTTTTTGATAGCTATTAACATTTACGCCAACAGAAAGCTGCCATTTTTTACTTAATGAATAAGCACCCGATATGCCGGCATAAAAACTACTGTTGCCTTTTTGCACATTCATTCCTGTTGTTACACCATAACTATATATAGGCACTATAATTTCGCTTTCCTTTTTAATTTTACTCGTTTTGGTTTTTGGTGATTTGACATTTTTTACTTTCGGGGTTTTACCAGTGGTGCGGTCTGCTTTATTTTTGCTTCCCCTCCTATTGTTATTTATTGAGGGTGCACTTTGTGAATTGACAGGGGCATAGGTTTGTAAAACAGCCCTTTGGTTTAAAATGGAAACAGGTGAAGCAGGTCGTTTAAAAACTTCATTTGTTTCCTGATCACGATTCGGCATTAATAACAGATTTTGTCCGTTTATAAATGAATGATAAGCATTCCCGCCTTTAGATTTATGATCATCAACTCTTGAGCTAAGCTTTGATGAGCTCGAACTTAAATTTTCAAATCGTCCAAAATGATCACTTCTTTGTGTATCATCGTATTTGTTTTTAATGGGAGAAACAGCATTCGGTTTAGCGGCAGATGAAATAACATTTTCAATGTTATTCACCCGTTTTACATCCCGAACAGATTCATTGTTAATATTTTTATTTTGTTCAGCAAGATCATTAACTGCATTTCCATCCCGATCAACACTATCCTTACTAATTATTGTATCGGCCAAATTGCTGTAATTTATCACCTTGCTACTATCAACAACTATTGAATCCAGAATTACGGGTTTAACTTTCTTTTCTATCTCTTTCTGTTTATTTTTTGATTTCAGAACTGCAAAGTAGCCTACAGTAGAAACCGTAGCAGCTACAGACAATGTATATCCAATTATTTTAAACAGTTTGGCTCCTGTAGATAAATTAGGGCCATGGCCACCGATCGTACTAATCGGCATCTGCTCGTTAAGCAGTTTGTGCATACCCGCCCATGAAGCGTCCGAAGCATCCTGAATTGGAAGACTATCGAATTTATTGCGCCAGAGTTTATGATACCATGCTGAATTTTTCATCTTCTTTTTATGTTTTCAGTTGGTTTATCAATTGCTGAGGAAGCTAACATTTTCCTCAACTGTTTCTTTGCTTCAGAGAGGTGCCACCTTGATGTACTCTCGGTAATATTCAAATGTTCTCCAATTTCCTTATGCGAATAGCCATCTATTACTGAAAGGTTAAAAACCAACTGCGTAGCGATTGGCAATAAGCGTATCAATTTTAGGAGATCTTCTACAAAAAGTTTATCTAACACGGACGGCTGGATAAAGATTTCCTCTATTTCATCTGAGCTGATCGTTTCATTAAACTTCGCCTCTCTTCGGCCAATATCAATACAAGACCTTACCATCACTGTCCTAATCCAGGCACCAAATTCTCCTTTTTTAGCATCGAAAGTATGGATATGCTGAAAAACCTTCAAAAAACCAACGCTCAGCGCATCATGCGCCAGATCATCTGATTTTAAATAACGAAAACATATACGCAGCATATCGGCGTAGTAAAGCTTATAGAGACCTTCCTGTGCTTGCCGCTCATTGGCCTTGCAGCCTTTGATTAGTTTAGTATCCTGCTTAAAAAAAAGGTTCATCCATTAGGTTCGGTAAGCGTTTTTTCATGGTGTTATAACAAGGTTACGCAGTAGATATGAAAAACGCTGGGTTAAAATTAATTTATTTTTTATTGCTCCATTTTATTTTTCGACCAAGCGTTTTCAGTACTGGCTTCGTATGATCTTATAAACACTGATCAATGCGCCATAATGAAAGCTATAACCGACACAACGAATGGTACAATAAACATCTTCCATCCGAAAGTGCTAAAAGCTATTTTTATGGAAAGGTAAGGGCTACAGGCAAAACAATGTTGCCTGCTGGCTGCAGCAACTATTTTTCAGTTGTCTTGATCCACTCCTGCACAGAAAAGACCGAAGCTGGCTTACCGTAGGAGACGCGTATGGATTTGACGCAAAATACCTACTCTTATCATTTAACACCTATCTAAATAACATGAAAACCAACTCGACACCTAAAACCCTTTATTTTTTCTCCATCTTAATGTTACTAGGATTTTTGATACTAACTTACTTTTTTTATCCCCGTGTGCTCTGGCGCGAGTTCTTCGCATCAGCAGCTATTTTTTTGCCCATAGCGATTGGGATAATTATTTCCGCTATTCTTTTATTTCTGGGCATACACCTGATGATCAAAGGCATAAACCATGGAAAGAAAAAAAAACACATTAGATATTTATAGCCACATTAAACTGATTCCAACCACCGAAGTGATCAATCTATACTATTATTAAAGAAGCTCACCTACTATCAGTTCTGCTCTGTGGGCAGATATTTCGATGGGATTTTTTATCTTCGGGAGATGTATCCTTGTGCCTTGGTGGTTAAATAAACTATAAAGAAATACTTTTTACACCCATGGCTTCACGAAACGACAAAATCTATCTCTTTAAAATAAGTTCCTATGAAAATATTTAATGTACAGCCGATCAGCGTAAATGAGTACATCTATAATGATGAATTTCTTTCAGAAAGCCAAACAGATAGGTGCTACTCATCAGGCTTTGAAATTACCGGCGAGAAGGTAGGGGCTTTAAACACAATGTACATCTCATTCGATATTGTTTATAATGTAGGTAGTACCAACGAAAAAAAAGTTGTTACCCACCTTGGCCCGGGTAAATACAGCGTCGCCATTTCATTTGAAGAAGGTGATGACGTATTTATCTCTTACAAAAGTTCTTGTCAGTTTAACTTTGAAAATGAAGGCTTCGATGCAGATATAACTTCTCTAACTGATTTTTTAAGGGACTATCAAGCGCATACCAGATCATTTTTTAATCAATACGGACATAAGCCCTTAATCGCGATTGAAGAAGAAACGCGAAAACAACAGCCGCTACTGGCCGATGCCGAAATAGCAATCGAAAACTTACGGGCGAATAATATGTATGAATTTTAATGCAGCCTGCTTCAGCTATAAAAAGCACTTATCTTGCAAAATGTCTTTATTAGACTTACCTCCGGTTATTATCTGTCCCACCAAACCCTTGAGGTAAGTACATCGCCTCCAGCTATTCTGGCTACAGCATCTTTATAATTTTGGGGGTTGTTTAGCACCTCTGTCGAAAGATAGATCATCCGGCGGGGAATGGTGCCATTGGTAACGTTGCCTTTGTAGTTTATGGGGATGAGTTTAGGATAATCGCTCCTTTTCCAGTTTAGCCAGGCTTCTATAAAATTAAAATTGGTACCAGTAGCTACCCAGTATTGCAGATTTATGGCACTTAAGGCGCTTTGTGTACTGCTTTCATCAAGCGGGTTCTGGTTAACAAAGGTGGTGATTTTATTGGCATCAACCGCAGCCAGAGGATCTAACTGTGCGAGCGATTGTATGGCTCCTGTTAATCCGTTGGAATAATGTAGTTTGGCCGTTCCATTAATATTCCAACCCCTCACCTTAGCTTCGGCCAGTAAAAGTTCAGTTTCTGCATAACTCAAAATAAAGATCGGCCCACCCAGTTTAAGGTACATGCTAGTCCGTGGTCTGGAGTATTTTCCGAGCGGGGCAAAATCGCTTCCGGTACCCGTACCACCCGGATAGTTTGGTGAATGGCTGATATCTGTTGCCCCACCCTGTAAATCATATCCATTTGGCAACCCAAGCTGAACAGCTGCATCGGTATTTCCGCTTAAATTCTGATCTGCATTTTTAGCCAATCCGTCTTTTGGTACTTCACCTATCACTTCCAACCTGGGGTCGTTGGTATTTTTTAACTGATCGATTAAGGTTTTACTCCACCGTACTTCCAAATAGTCGGAAAATGTTCTTAAAGCAAGCGATGTTCCATTTTGGCTGTTAAAAGAGGAAGCATCGGTTAAAAGAATCGCATTGTCATTGATACTGGTAAAAGTTTTGCCCGCAGCCTTTTCGGTCCAAATTTTGGCCTTCTCCGGATCTACTTTCGTTAATCGCATGGCAATCCTAAGCATTAACGAATAACCAAATTTTTTCCATTTACCGATATCGCCTTTATAAAAAAGATCAGCGCTTGGTCCAGGTTTTTCGGCATCCAGTTGCGCGGTAGCCGTTTCGAGATCGTTCAGCATGTGGCTATAAATATCTTCCTGACGGTCGTAAACAGGATATTTAATACCTTGCATCGCTTTAACAGCCTGCGAGTAAGGAACATCGCCATAAGTATCGGTAATCCGTTGCAAAATCAATACAAACATAATATCACCAATCGCAATCAGGTTTTTATAGGCCACCGGATCTTTTAATCTGGCCAGTCGTTGCATCTCTCTGATGTAAGAAGCGTCAGCATAACCTTCATCAAAAATCCGGCCCTGGTAATCGGTAAAACTGCCCACGTTGATGTACTTATCACCATTGTTGTAATAATAATAAGTTGAGGCAAGCAACTGCATCATAGTACTCTGATACAGCAGCTGGTAATAACCCAAATTGGCATATTTTAACTGTGCCTGTGCAAGCAAGCTGTTGGGATCATAATTGTCTTCTGTGAGTTTGGTTGGATCTGTATTGATTTCATCCAGCTTTTCCTTAGAACAGCTGCCCATTAAAGCCAGGAAAAAAGCACCCAAAACACACAACTTTCTCATGGCCATCTTATTTGAATTTAAAATTAAAATTAACCCCAAATGTACGTGTTGCAGGCAATGAAGCCCCTTCTATCCCGGCATAACCCAATGTTGGCGAGAACTGCGACTCAGGATCTATATTTTTAGTGTATTTAAGCAAAGTAAACAGGTTCCGTGCGACCAGATCTATCCCTATACTACTAAAAGGTGTTCTTTTTAAAAAACGCTCGCTAAAAGAATAACCTAATGTGGCCTGCCTCAGCTTGATAAAACTGCCATTGAGTACCGATAATGCAGAAATATTGGTGGCCAGTTCAGGGTAATAGGCATAAGCCGGAACATTAACCGTGTTCTTCTGCCCATTTTCTAACACGCCCTCGGCAACAATACCGGTCTGTCTGCCTACTAAAGTGGCCTTGTTTAAGCCTAGTACATAGCTATAATATTCTGTTGCCGAAAGAATTTTATTACCAAAGCGGTAATCAATCAGGAACGAAAAACTAAACTGTTTGTAGATAAAACTGTTGGTTATACCTCCATATAAAGTAGGCATTGTACCACCCATGGGAATAAAATTGCCCCTTTTAGGTATACCATCCGATCCGATTATGATATTGCCACTGGCATCGCGCAGATAATCGTAAGCCATAATCTGCGTAATTGGTTTACCTACTACCAATGCGGTATTGGCATTTAGCGGCCTATAAGTACCTGTAAGGGTATAATTACTGTTGCCATCGATAGAGAGCAGCGTATTTTTCACCTTGGTAAGATTAAAGTTAATCTGCCATTTGCTTGTTGTGGTAAGGATTGGCGTATATCCTAGTGCAAGTTCTATCCCTGCATTGCGGGTTTCGCCAAGATTAACGTAAGCCGAGGTAAAACCTGTGGTAACAGACTGTTTTGCATTGATAATTTCGTTGTGTGTAATGCGATTGAAATAGGTAAAATCGATATCTAAGCGGCTGTTGAAAAACTTAAGATCAAGGCCTGCTTCTATTTCGTTTAAGGTAAAGGGTTTTAAATTGTAATTGGGCAGATCACCTGAAAAGCTGCCAACAGGGGTACCATTCACCTGATTATCTACGGTATAATAAATTTGTGTGGTATAGGGAACAATGGGTTCGCCACTGGTTTTGGCAAAATCCAGGCGCAGTTTACCAAAATCCAGTCCTTTCAACTTCAACAGGTCCGAAAAAATAAAACTGCCCGATATGCCTGGAACAAAAATACCGCGGTTATTGGCAGGCAAGGTAGAATAGATATCGTATCGGCCAGTAACCGAAAAATTAAGAAAGCGCTGATAGCTTAGATCGGCTGTGTAATAAGCAGATTCCGTTACAATCCTGGAGATGGCCAATGTTTTGGTACTGGTAATCAGGTTTTCGGGAACATATAAATAAGGAACCTTAAATTGTGAGCCTTTTAGCTTTTCGCTGTTGCCTTTTCTTTCTCGATAATTAGCCCCCAAAGAAAGTTCGAGATTCAGTTTATCGCCAAGATTCCGGCTGGCACTGAACAAGATATCGCTATTGAGTTCCGAAGTACGGTTCTGGTCGTAGGCATTTATACCACCCTGCCGGTTGATAGAAAAAGCAGTTCCGGTGGGCAAAATACTGACCACTTCATCTTTACTCGAATCGTAACCAATTCTTCCCTGAACGGATGCCCAACTGGCTAAATGATACTTGAGCACTGCTGATGAAATATAACGGTTCCGACTGGCATAATCGGACTGTTTGTTCATCAAAAAATATGGATTGGTTTTGTACTCATCCGCATTCCAGCGACTCTCGAAACCAGTTTCTGCATCAAAACCAGGTGCCAGAATAGATTGATCTAAACTGGTAGCCAGGGCAGCAATTCCATAATTAGGATTTAACGGACCATCGCTAAGGTAACTCTTGTTTTTATTCCATTCATAAATATAATTACCCGTTAAGCTGAGTGATATTTTGGGGCTTAGGGCCACTGTACCATAAAAATTTAACGTTTTACGGTTTAAAGTCCCGTTAGTTAAAACTGAATTATAATCTAAATTGGAAACGGAAACACGATAGTTGTTCTTCGTATTTCCTCCAACCAGTGAAAGGGTATTGATAAATGCCGGAGCAGTACGGTAAAAAGTCTGAATGTTGTTTTTAACAGGGGAATAAGGCCGCATAGAACCATCTATCTGCGGTGTTAATTTATCGTCCATCATTTCTCCCCAGCTTAATAAACCGGTAGAAATGGCGTTATACAGATTGGCAGGACGTTTGTTCTGAGATCCTTGCCCATACAAATATTGAAAATCGGTTGAATTAACCGGAACATCAAAAGCCAGGTTAGTATTGTACTCGAACTTAGCTTTGGTATCCTCTCCTCCACTTTTCAGATTGATGAGGATCACGCCATTTGCAGCCCTGGCACCATATAAAGCTGAAGCAGCCGACCCTTTTAATATGGTTATCGTTTCGATATCGTCTGGATTGATATTACTAATGCCATCGCCATAATCAGCCCCGCCATATTCATTTGCACTTCCCCTGATGCTGTTATCAATGGGTACACCATTTACGATAAATAATGGAGAAGCAGCAGTCATACTTGAAACACCCCGAATGAGAACCCGCGCGGCTGAGCCCGGGCCACCGTTTACACCGGTAATGTTTAGTCCGGCTACCCTTCCCTGTAGCGCCATAATCAGATTGCTTTCTCTTGCTTTGGTGATAGAAGAACCTTTAATGGTAGTTAAAGCATAGCCAACTTTATGGTTGTCTTTTTCGATACCCAATGCCGTAATCACCACTTCTTTTAAAAAACGGACGCTATCTGTATCCATTTTTTCTTCGGCATTTTTTCTGATCACGATTAAATGATTGGGCAGCAAAGAATAAGTATAACCACTACCAAGCAGGAGTTGATCGATCACCTTTATGGCTTCCTCTTCTTCTACCTTGATGGATACCTGATGTTTAGGGATTTTAGATTCGCCGTATGCGAAATGGTAAAGGGTTTGTTGCTGTATGGCTGCTATTACTTGTTCAAAACTGGCCCCGGTAAAATTTAAGGTAACCTTCGTTTGTGCGTATATGCCTAGCGGAAAAATCAATCCAATTAACAATATGATTCTCTGCGCACAATTCATGGCTACAAATATACATGGCTTAACGGTATGTGCTAGCGGTAGATGTATACATTTTTGCCCTTTATCGAATAATTGAAGTTTTCGATCAGTTTTAGCACATCTAAAGCTTCGGGAAGTGTTTCTTTATCAACATGGCCTGTAAACCTCACTGACTTAAGTGCAGGCTCTTTAAATACTATTTTGATCCCATACCAACGCTCAAAAAGTTTGGCTACTTCGTCAAAACTGTTGTTTTTATAAATGAGCTCGTGGTTTGTCCATGCGGTTTCCATTATACGGTCGGCTCCGGTGCCATTAAAGTGGGTCAGTTGACTTATGCTTGCTTTACCATCTGCTAAAGTAAATTTATCGTTTGGCTTTAAGATAAAAGTTGGTGCAGCATTATTTTTTAGGGAGATAGATACCTTCCCTCTGATTAAGGTGGTTTCGGTAAAAGCATCGTTCTGGTAAGCTTTAACATCAAAAGCGGTACCCAACACTTTTACAGCCAGCTGTGTGGTGTGCACAATAAAAGGATGTTTTGGATCTTTTTTTACGTCAAAAAATGCCTCACCAGATAAGTAAACATCCCTGGTAGCTGCAGTAAAATGTTCCGGGTATTTTAAGCTGCTCCCCGAATTGATTTTTACAGTAGAGCCATCAGCCAGCACAACTGTTTTCACCTCTGCAGCTTTGGTTAGTACCTGCGTTAGTATTAAATGATCTGTTTTATTGAAGAAAATGGCTGCTCTGTTATACACCAATGCCCCAGCAATAACAATAGCGACAATAGCAGCAACTTTTAGCCAGGTGCTGTAAGATTTATTTTTGGTAACCGTTAAACCCGGTTCATTTGGCACTTTAATTTGAGCTTTGATCCGGTCAAAAACCAGGTCTATATTTTCATCCTCAACCGTTTCAGCATCAAAATAAGTTTGTAACCGTTCATACTCCGTTCTAAGCAAGGCGCTGCCAGCTAAAATAGATTTCAGTTCAACAGATTCATCCAGCGAAATTTCACCGGCCAATTGTTTTCCAAGCAATTCTGTAAATCTTTGATCTGTCATTTTTTTTTGTCCTTTATTGTATGTTCCTTTTTCTGCTGAAATTGCCTACAAAAAATATAAAAAAGATAAAGTACCCGCTAAGATAATCAGGGAGATTAGTTTTCCTAGTTTTTTTTCATCGGCTTCCTTTTCTTTCAAAGGCTGTAACACTAAACGAAGTTTTGCAATGGCCCTGAACAATTGAGTTTGCACGGTTCGGGGTGAGATATTCAACAGTTCAGCGACTTCTTTATACTTCATCCCGCTTTCTTTTATCAACCTGAAAACAGTAGCCGCCTGTGGCGCCAAACCCGCAATGGCATGGTCGAGCTGTTGGTGCAGTTCTTTAGTTTCGAGAATGTATTCTGGCGTATGGGTTGATACCGAAATATTATCCTTTTCATCTACTAAATCGATAAACGTAATTAAAGAATTTTTTTTAAGGTATTTAAGTGATTGATTTTTAACGGCGATAAAAAAGTAGCTTTCGGGATTTAACACATGGGTACTTGCTGCCCTGTTTTCCCAGCATTTCACAAATACTTCGGTTACCAGGTCTTCTGCAACCTGTTTATCAACTACATAATAAATTGAAAACTTGATTAACCTACTGTATAGAAAGCGGTATAACTGCTCAAAAGATTTGATGTCACTTTCGAGGCAAATCTTATTCCATAAAACGACTAGATCTGGCTTAGCTGCTTTCAACTTGGTTAGTTTAGTAAATCGAATGTAAAGTAATTAAAAAAAAATCATAAAAAAATTTTAAGCCTGTAGGCAGTTTGTCAAAAAAAAGGATTCTTGTAATTGGTGTTCTACCTTAAACACTAACCATTTTATAGATCAAATTGATGCAGAAAACAATAAATAATAACCAATATGTGCTAGGAATCGATATCGGGGGTTCACATATTACCGCTGCTTTACTCGATATGCAACAGCGCAATATCCTTAAAAATTCTTATACACGCGAACGCGTTGACTCTCATGGCTCAACAGAACAGATTATCCATACCTGGTGCAGTGCAATTAAAGCAGCTTATAAAAAGACAGGTATCCAAATTGGCCGTTTAGGTATTGCGATGCCGGGGCCTTTCGATTATGACAACGGCATCTCCTATATCGCTGGCAATGATAAGTATGCCGCTTTTTATGGATTAAACGTAAAAGACTTGCTGGCTAACGAACTGAAGATCAACCGCGATCAGATTTTAATGAGTAACGATGCTTCTTGTTTTTTGGCAGGAGAGGTATTTGCAGGCGAAGCCCGTGCCTACCAAAATCTGATTGGCATCACCTTAGGTACCGGACTTGGAAGTGCCGTGTGTGCCGAGGGAAAAATTACCGATGCCAACCTGTGGTGTTCGCCTTTTTTAAATGGTATAGCAGAAGATTACCTTTCTACCCGCTGGTTTTTGAAACGTTATTATGAACTCACGGGATTAAATATCCTAAATGTTCGCGAACTGACCTTGCTTTATGATGAAAACCAGACGGTACGGAAAATATTTACTGAATTTGGCCATAACCTTGGTCTTTTCCTCAAAAACTTCCAACAGGATCATGCAGCCGAAGCGATTGTAATTGGTGGTAACATTGCCAATGCTTCCAGCCGTTTTGTACCCAATGTGATTAAATACCTCGAATCGCAGGGCATCACCACGTCTATCCATATCTCCAGGCTAAATGAAGATGCTGCACTGGTTGGTGCCGCAGGTTGCTGGGCTACGCAGACAAAAGAGACAGTTGAAAAAGCTGATTTCGATTAAATATTATATCATAAGAGTCCTTTTCAGGCAATTGATATTATCTGGATCAGGGTCTTTATAACAGGAAAGGAGGCTGTCTCATAAGTTTTGATTCCATTCAAACTTGTCACGTTAAGCTCGTCGAAACGCTTTGCGGAGCATTTAAACGGGTCCTTCGACATGCTCAGGATGACAATTCTATATTTATGATACAGCCACGACGGAACAGAAAAATTATTTAAAAATAATTCAATTCCCTTGTAGGCAATTTGTGTAAACAAAATGCTCTTAACTATAAAACCGGATGGATGGAATCCTGAAGGCGGCAAACAATTAACCAAATACTTATTCAAAATTATTCATAATGAATATGAAAAAATCTTTACAGCTCACGTGCTTATTGCTTTATGCATCCACAGGCCTGTATGCAGCAGAAACAATTAATAATGCACTGCCTTTAATATCCGTAAGTGCACATTATCAGGAGCCAATAAAAGGTACCGTTAAAGATGGTACCGGTTTAACCATACCAGGTGTAACCGTAAACGTTAAGGGCACGCAGGTAAATACACAGACTAATGGAACGGGGCAATACACTATCGCGGCCAAAACCGGTGATATATTGGTATTCTCTTTTATTGGTTACCAGAGCAAAGAAGTTACCGTTGGCACACAATCTACTATAGATGTTACACTGGCCAACGATTCTAAAGAACTGGAAACAGTTGTAGTTACAGCGCTGGGTATAAAACGTTCAGAAAAATCGTTAACCTATACTACTCAACAGGTATCGGGTGAGGAACTGAATAAAGTAAAAAGCCCCAATCTGGTAAATTCGTTAAATGGTAAAGTTGCCGGGATGACCATTAGTCCGAGTTCTTCGGGTGTTGGTGGTTCAGCCAAAGTAATATTAAGGGGTAGCCGTTCGGTGAGTGGTAACAACCAGCCTTTATATGTAATTGATGGGGTACCAATCAGCAATAACGGTAATGCCAATGCACAACAGAACAGTGTTTTTGGTGGCGGCCAGGACGGTGGTGATGGAATATCGAATTTAAACCCTGATGATATTGAAAGCTTAACGGTGTTAGAAGGTGCATCTGCCGCGGCCCTATACGGTAGCCAGGCACAAAATGGGGTAATCTTAATCACTACTAAACAAGGTAAAGCCGGTAAAACACAAATCGGTTTTTCATCGAGTTTAACTTTTGATAAAATTGCTTACAAACCCGAATTTCAAAACAGTTATGGCCCTGCATCTACTACCACCAGAGACAGCTGGGGAGCTGCCATCAGCAACACAACTGATAACCTCGATCAGTTTTTCCAGACCGGAACAAATGCGACCAACTCGATCAATTTTTCTGGCGGCTCGGAAATTGCCCAAACCTATTTTTCTTATGCCAATACTTATGCAAGTGGCATACAGGAAGGCAATAAGTTAAACAGGCATAATATTAACCTGCGCGAAACAGCCAAGTTTTTAAACAATAAATTAACGGTTGATGGAAATGTGAACTACATTAACCAACGCATCAATAACAGTCCATCAATTGGATTGTATAATAACCCTTTGATTGGATTATATCTTTTTCCGAGAGGAGTTGATATTACACCTTATAAAGATAATTATCTGCTTGCAGGCAACGTAGGCACTGCCCGTCAGAACTGGCTTGGCGGTTCTGCAGATATTAACCAGAACCCATGGTTTTTAACCAACCTTAATCCAAATACAGCCATCAGAAACCGCTTTTTATTAAGTGGAAATGTGAAATATGAGTTTACCCCATGGTTAAACTTACAGATTAGGGGAAATATAGACCGTACGACAGATGATTTTGAAAACAGACGTTATTCAGGTATAAACGGAAACTTTAACTCAAACGGAAGAGGATATCTTTCTCAGAACACCCAAACCTTTATTCAGAAATATGCTGATGCGATCTTAAATGTTACCGTACCATTGAAAGGATCTGACTTTAAAATTAACGGATTAATTGGTAGTAGTATCAATGATCAGAAAACCACAGGATTATCTTTAGCAGGAGATCTGAGTGCTGTTGATTTATTTACGCCGAATAATACCATTGTGGCTACTGCAGGTACCTATACCTCAGATGTATTGAATACCACTAAAGCGAGTGATGCTTACCACAGCCAATTGCAGGCAGTATTTGCAAACGCGAATTTATCATATAAGGATTGGGCATTTTTAACTTTAACAGGTAGAAACGACTGGTCTTCAAACCTGTCATTTACGCCAAATGTCTCTTATTTCTATCCATCGGTAGGTTTATCATTCATTGTATCGCAAATGGTTAAATTGCCAGAGGCGATTACGTATGCCAAAATAAGAGGTACTTATGCCGAAGTGGGTAACACGGTGCCGGCTTATTTAACTTTTATCCAAAATACTTTGGGTAATGGTGGTGCACTTACCATTAACACCAACAGGGCGTTTGCTGAGTTAAAACCAGAAAGAACAAAATCGTTCGAGATTGGTACAGATATGCGTTTTCTTGCCAATCGTTTAAATTTTAGCTTTACCTATTACAAAACAAACACCAAAAACCAGTATATTCCGGTTAAACCAGCACCATCAGGACTTGTTGCAACAGGTTACTTAAATGCAGGTGATGTTCAAAATCAGGGTATACAGTTTACTTTAGGCGCGGATGTGTTAAAAGGCGATGGACTTAACTGGAACACATCCATCAACGGATCACTGAACAGAAACAAAATTATTGATGTTGCTGCTTCACAGGGTTTAAATTCGATCGATTTAACCGGTGGAGGTAACAACGCTTATATTTCACGCATAGCCACAGGTGGATCTTATGGTGATATTTACGGTTATACCTTACAAAGAGATGCGAATGGCGGCATCATTTTAACCGGAGATGGATCGACTGCCAATCCTTACTTTCCGGTTAAAAGTACAGATTATAGTCTGATCGCAAATGCAAACCCTAAATTCCAGTTGGGCTGGAACAACAGTTTCAATTATAAAGATTTCAGCTTAAGCTTCCTGGTAGACGGTAAGTTTGGAGGCAAAGTACTTTCACTTACTGAAGCATTAATGGATCAGGCTGGTGCTTCAAAAGCATCGGGTGATGCAAGGGCACAAGGCGGTGTTAAAATTGATGGTGTAGATGCTAGCGGAAAAGCAGTTTCCGCTACCATTAACCCACAAAGCTATTATTCTTTCTTAGGTGATAGAAACGGTGTAACTGGCGAATATGTGTATAACGCTACCGTAGTACGTTTGCGTGAAGCTTCAATAGGTTATAATTTACCATTAAAAGGAACATTTAAAAGTATGCGCCTTTCGCTAATTGGTAGAAACTTGTTCTACTTCTATAAAAAAGCACCTTACGATCCAGAGGTTACCATGTCTACCGGTAATGGTTTATCTGGAATAGATGTTTTTAACCAACCGGTTACCAGAAGTTTTGGTTTTAACCTTAATGTTTTATTTTAATACGAACAAACATGAAATCGATATATCATTCATCTCAACATAAAATTAAAGGTTTGTCTTTTGCTTTACTTTTAGCCGTTGCCGGCTTAAACCAGGGCTGTAAAAAGAACTTTGAAAGTTTTAACACCAACGATAATTTACCTACAACCGAGCAGAGTTTAGCTTTATTGCGGTCAGCTATCGGCCCTATTCAACAAAATATATTTTCTAACTATCAAATTGCACAGAATTTGAGTTCTGATGCTTTTAGTGGTTACATGATGGCTCCAACACCATTCGGTGGTGGCATAAACAACATGAACTACTCGCTTAATAATGGCTGGAATGAAACCGGTTTTAACGATCAGTACACCAATGTAATGGCACCAATTTCTAAGATTGCCATATCGCCTTTAAAAACAACTGCGCCAGAATCGTGGGGTATCTCACTTTTAGTACAAGTAATTGCAATGGATAGGGTAACAGATAAATTTGGTCCGATTCCTTATACACAAGCAGGTAAATCTTTGATTTCGCAAGCTTACGATGACCAAAAAACGGTTTACACCGAATTTTTTAAACAGATTGATACAGCAGCGAATAACCTTCAGGCTTTTATCACGGCAAATCCCGGTAAAAAAGCTTATTACGATACCGGTGATCTGGTTTATAGTGGAGACGTTGCAAAATGGCTTAAATTAGCCAATTCGCTAAGGTTACGTTTAGCCATGCGTATTGTTAAAGTTGATCCGGCTACGGCAAAGTTACAGGCAGAAAAAGCAATGGCAGCTGCAGGTGGGTTAATGACTATACCAAGTGATAATGCGGCTGTTGCACAGTCAGGTAACCGAAACAATGACCTTTGGAATGTAACAATAAATTACGACGGTGATAATGCTATGGGCGCAGCGCTACAATCGTACATGGTTGGTTACTCAGATCCACGTTTATCGATATATTGTACACCAGCTATTGATCCTTTGTTTGCAGGACAGTATGTAGGAATCAGATCGGGAGCCAATACTTCTTTTAATGGTTTGGGCAAAGCTGGTTACAAAACCTATTCGAGTTTAAATTCGTCTATACCTGACAATTCAAGGTCACCTATCGGACAAAAAGCACCACAGATATTGATGACGGCTGCTGAGGTTTGGTTTTTAAAAGCTGAAGCCGCTTTACGTGGCTGGGCAGGTGCAGGTGATGCGCAAAGCAATTATGAAACAGGTATAACTACATCAATGCAACAGTGGAACGCAACTATTGGCGGCTATCTGGCCGATGCGGTAAGCAAACCAACGGCCTATGTAGATCCGAAAAACCCGGCTAATAATGCGGCTGCAGTAAGTACGATTACCATTAAATGGGATGGAGCTGCTTCTAACGAAGTAAAATTAGAGCGCATTATTACCCAGAAATGGTTAGCTATCTTTCCTGACGGAGCAGAGGCCTGGGCTGATTTCCGCAGAACAGGTTATCCAAAACTGTTTACAGTAGCCAATAACAATAGTGGTGGTACAATCAATACCCAATTACAGATTCGCAGATTGCCATATCCAACAGCAGAATACGGCAACGGAAATAAAGACGAGGTACGTAAAGCAGTAACATTACTTGGCGGACCAGACAATGGCGGCACCAGGTTATGGTGGGATATAGATAAAGCAAATTTTTAACACACAAATTTACCAGGTAGGGTGACGTTAGTTATCCTACCTTTTTTTATATTAAACCAATTTCTAACCAAAATTTTAAACCTATGAGAAAACTAACCGTTTTCGGCGTATTGCTGTTAACAGCTTTCGCCTTGTTGTATGCTTGTAAAAAAGCCAATTCTGAAAAAGAAGACAACCAATTAAACACCAAAGGTACAGCCAGAGCGGCTACCAATGCTTCTGCCCTGGCATTAACTGCCCCATTCATGACCGCCTATGTAGAGGTAAACAGTAACAATTTTGTAAATCCGGGCTGTTATACATACGGCACTTCAGCAAGTCAGTTATTTGGTGTATCTGTTATTTTTGCCGCTAATATCAATTCAGTAAATGGCACACCAACCCTGTACTTCAATCCGCAGGTACAAGAAACTTTAAACTCTGGCAAAGTAGCTTACCTTAAATCGTTAGGCATAAAAGTAGTGCTCGATGTACTTGGAAACCATCAGGATGCAGGCTGGGGCTGTTTTACCACCTATGCCCAGGCCGATGCCTTTGCCATTCAATGTGCCAATGCCGTACAGCAATATGGCTTGGATGGAATTGATATTGATGATGAATATTCTGCCTGTACCGCAAATGATGGTTCATTGGTTCTGGCAGCTGCAGCACTTAGGGCACGTATGGGGACCGACAAACTGATTACCATGGCCGCATTTAATCAAGCCAATTATTTTAATTCTACCTATAATAACCAAAAATTGGGTGATATTTTAGATTATGTATTTGAGCAAACTTATTTCTCTACAAATTATGCTGGTCGCTTACAGCCTTACATTAATGCTGGCGTACCCAAAAGTAAATTGGGATTAGGAACAGATTTAGGTAACAGCGATCAGGCAGCAGTAGCCACTTATGTAAAAAATAATGGCCTCGCCAGTGCAATGGTTTATAATGTGGCCAACAACTCACAAACTAAATTATCAGCCATGTCTAATGTACTTTATGGATCGGCAACTGCAGTAAAACCAAACTGTATCGATGGCAATGGTAGTACACCACCACCAGCCGGAAACCGTTCGTTGGTTTTCGACGGCACAAATGAATACTTAAATTCTAATACATTCAATCTTGCTGGTACCAGCTTAACTTACGAAGCCTGGGTTAAACCAACCGCTTTTAAAGCTACTGCGCCAAATATCTCGACCATCATGGGTATTGAAGTAAGCGATGCCAATGTGGCTTTGCTTCGTTTAGGTGATGCTTCTTTAGCCAACAATAAAGTACAGTTTGTGTTGAACACAGGTGGTGCAACACCTAAAAAACTAAACTCAGCTACAGCACTAAACACCAATACCTGGTATCATATTGCAGCAACCTACGATGGCTCGACTATGAAAATCTACATTAATGGCACTTTAGATGCCAGCATGAACGCAACGGGTACCATTGCTGCCAATGGTACATTCCAGATTTCGAGAAGCTGGGATGCTAACAGAGGTTTTAACGGTCAGTTTGATGAGATGAGAGTTTGGAAATCAGCACTGGCACAGTCGACAATTTCTGCAAATAAATGTAGTGTAAGTGCAACCAGTACCAGCTTGGAGGCCTACTGGAAATTTGACGAGGGTACCGGAACCACCATTGCTGATGCAACCGGGCATGGCCACATTGCAAGCTTGCTTAACATGGAGAGTACCGATTGGTCTACTACAGTTCCTTGTTTATAGGTTTCCTTCATAACCGTTAAATTACCAGGAAAACCTAAGAGGTTGTGTCATAAAAATCAATTGTCATCTTGAGCTGGTCGAAGGATGAATCGATTTAACTTATGATACAACCTCTTTTAAAACTTCCCCGCTTCGTTTTCAGCATACGCTTTTCAATATTGAACCGTTTCTATAGCTGAAGCTTTACGCGCGAATCCGATATTATCTCGATTTAGCCATTTGCTTCCTAACATACCATTTCTATCTTTGTAACCGTTATCTTTGCACGGATACAGATAAAGGTTTAAAAAACTGTGATTTTTTTCATGACTAAAATAACAAAACTGTACTCGTTTTTGTCCCCTTTTTGGAGTAGGATGTATAATAGCACCCATAGACACTATTTGAAGGTAGAATATAATTTTTAATTTTAAACGCTTAATTTTACCCGAATGGATATCTTATCATACCTGTTAGAACTCTTGCAGCAACGCAAAGAAGTTGGTATTACCGGCTTGGGCACCTTTTATAAAAAGAAATACCCGGGAAGATACGATAAGGAAAAACAAACGTTTTTGCCTCCCGGATATACATTGCAGTTTTCGGCCGACGTAACTGAAGAAGAAGCTTTAGCCAATTTCATTTCAGCTAAAACGAACGTCACAAACGAAGATGCCCGTAATTACATCGCCGAGTTTGTTGAAGAAGTAAATCAAAAACTAGAATTAGACCATGAGGCCGAACTTCAAAATACTGGTCGCTTATTTTTTACCGAACAAGGATTAGGTTTCGAACCGGTTAAAAACATAAACTATGGTTCTGAATTTTACGGACTTCCATCATTGGCAGAAACCGTTATTGAAGAAACAAAAACTGATTCACCCAAGGAAGAGGAAGAAGTTTACGACGAAATTGCTGAAGCGCCAGTTGCATCATCACCATTTGAGAATAAATCATACCAGGCTCCTGTAATCGAAAATGTAGAACTGGATGAGGTTAAGGATGATCTTAAAAATACTTTAAAGCATACTGAAAACACTTCAGAAGAAATTACCGAAGCGCCTGAGTTTATCAAAGAACAGCACGAGGAACATCCAAACCGTTTTGGTCATACGCCTGAATCGGAGGTAAAAAATATTGCTGCTGACCCTATTATTGAAACGCCAGAATCTACTGAAACACAAGATGAAAAAGTAGAAAATACTGTTGAAGAAGTAGAAATACCAGAGTCGGTTATCACACAGCATGAAGAACATCCAAACCGTTTTGGCCATACGCCAGAATCGGAGGTAGAAAACATTGCTACTGGCCCTATTATTGAAACTCCAGAATCTACTGAAACACAGGATGAAAAAGTAGCAAATACTGTTGAAGAAGTAGAAGTACCAGAATCGGTTATCACACAGCATGAAGAACATCCAAACCGTTTTGGCCATACTCCAGAATCGGAGGTAGAAAATATTGCTACTGGCCCTATTATTGAAACGCCGGAGTCTGATGATGCACAAGATGAAGTAAAGACTACAGAAAATACCTCAGCACCTGAAGAAACCAATGCTGCAGAAGTACCGGAAACCGTTATCCCGCAAAACGAACCTTCGAGCCGTTTCTCGCTGAGGTCAGAAAATGAGGAGCCAAAAACATACATCAATTTAGAAGACGAAGCTAAAAAAGAAGAACCTGTAATTGAGGCTCCGGCATTTATAAAAGAACAACATGCTGAGCATCCAAACCGTTTTGGCCATGATCCGATTGAACATGGAGAAGAAACACGGCAGGGTATGTCTACCTGGTTGATGATTACAATTGCAGTTTTAGCGTTGGTCATTATTGCAGCGATAACGTATTTGGTTAAGCCCGAATTATTTACAGGCGATACAACAACACCTATAAAACGGGCACAAGTAATTGTCGATTCGCCAAAGGTTGTAGTTGATACCCTAAAAGCAAAACAGGATTCAGTAGCCAAAACAGATAGCATTTTAAAGGCTAATCAGGTTCAGAAAAAAACAGATACACTTAAAAAAGTGGAGGCTAAATCTGTAGTTAAGCCTACTGTAGCATCAAAAGAAAATAAAATAGTACCAAACACTGGTCCTTCTACGTTTTACGTTATTGCAGCATCTTTTCAATCAGAGAAAAAAGCACTTGTATTTATTAAGCAAATGGGAAAAATCGGTTTAAATGCCGAAATCGCAAAAGTACCTGGCCGTTTAAAAAAGGTAAGTATAGCGAGTTTTACAACTGAAAAAGAAGCTAAAGAACAAAAAGATATTTTACAGAAAAAACTAAAAGGAAAAGGATATTTCGTACAACAAAAATCTAACAACACACAACCATAATGATAACTTTATTAATTCAGGACACCACACAAGCATTACAAGACACAGCAAATGCGGTTAACCAAGCAGTAACACAACCACAGCCAGAACTACATTTTATTGATCTGCTTTTTAAAGGCGGCTGGGTAATGGTTCCATTGGCTTTTTTAGCATTGTTAGCCTTAGTTATTTTCTTTGAACGTTATTTAACCATTAAAAAAGCAACCAAAGACGAATCGAATCTGATGGGTCAGATCAGGTCTTATATCCAGTCGGGGAATTTAGAAGGCGCCATGTCGTTATTAAGAAATAATAACTCTCCGCTTTCGCGCATGTTGCAAAAAGGTTTAAAACGTATTGGTCGCCCGATTAAAGATATTGAGGGTGCGATTGAAAATGTTGGTAAACTGGAGGTTTCTAAATTAGAGAAGAACATCAGCATATTGGGTATTGTTGCAGGTATTGCACCAATGCTTGGTTTCGTAGGTACAATTGTGGGGGTAATTACCATTTTCCACCAGGTATCCATTAAAGGTGCGATTGAAATCGGAACGATCTCTGGTGGTTTATATACCAAAATGATTACTTCTGCAACCGGATTAATTATCGGTATTATTGCTTATGTACTGTATCACATTTTAAATATCATGGTTGAAAAAATCATTCTTAAAATGGAAACTGATGCAATTGATTTTATTGATTTACTAGAAGAACCAGGCAAATAATGAATTTACGCAAAAGAACAAAAGGGTCGGTAGAAGTACATACTTCAGCGTTGAACGATATTATGTTCTTCCTGATGTTGTTTTTCTTATTGGCCTCTGCCGTGGTAAATCCTACGGTGGTTAAATTATTGTTGCCGCAATCATCAAGCGGACAGCAATCTACCGCCAAGAAAGCAGTTACCGTTACTATAGACGAAAATTTAAAATATTTCGTTGAAAAGAAACCAGTTAGCATTGAGGAATTAGAGCCTACATTGGCATCATACCAAAAATTGGCACCTGATATGACCATACTATTATATGTATCGCGCAATGTGACTTATCAGGATGGATTTGTGGTAAACGATATCGCCAATAAATTAAAATTAAAACTTGTTGTAGCCGTTGAACCTAAAAAATAATGAACTACAAAACACAAAACATACCTAACGAGGAAAACAATTACCCTAAGGCCATTGCCATAGCAAGCGGAATTATGGGCTTTTTATTGTTGATCAGCTTTTTTATCGTGATTGGTTCATTCCAGCCACCTGAAGAAGTAGGTATGGGTGGTATGGTTGTAAATTATGGAACTTCTGCAGAAGGGATGGGCGATGATTACACCAGTATTGAAGAGCCATCGGCAGATCCTAATGCAAATGGTAAACCACCAGAAAAGGTAACACCAGAAGAAAAAATTACGCCAACTACTTCTACCGAAAGTAGTGATAAAGAAGTTCAAACGCAAAATACCGAAGATGCTATTGCAGTAAACACTAAACCTACAAAACCGACTAAAGCTGCACCAACTCCGGTAACTGAAGACAAGCCGGCCAAACCGGTGATTAACCAAAATGCACTTTATAAAGGCAAAAAAAATACTGGTCAGGGACAAGGAGATGGAACCGGAAAAACGCCTGGCAACCAGGGCGATAAAGATGGCGATCCTTTAGCTTCCAATTATGGCGAAGGTGGTTCTGGAAACGGAAATGTACAGTTATCATTGGCCAGCAGAAAATTTATCGATATCCCACGGATACAGGATGATGGGCAAAGCGCAGGAAAAATTGCCGTTCAAATCCGTGTAGATAAAAATGGCAAAGTTGTACAGGCCCGTGCAGGTGCAAAAGGTACTACCCTATCTGATTTAGCCCTCTGGAGAAAATGTGAGCAGGCCGTATTAGGTGCAAGTTTAAATAAACTGGAATCAGCTCCCGATGTACAAACCGGAATTGTGATATTTAACTTTAAGGTGAAATAAATATTATAAATAGCAATGGTCTGTGTTTCACAGACCATTTTTTGTTTCTTGCCATTTTTGTTACTACCGTCACCCTGAATTTATTTCAGGTCTTTATTATTGTGCTGTCGGATATTACTATCTGACAGAAGACTTATTTCAGATCTAGTAATCTATTGGATTCTTCAACAAACAATTATTACCGATTATAACTAATATCAGTCAGATGCTAACATTTGACTACACTCCTAGTCCCTTGTCAGTGACTCAGACCAATAGATTTAAATATTACCGAACTAGTGTAACTGATCCCTTTTTAATTATTTTCTTATTTTCTTGAGTAGTGAAAGATGCCACCCAAAAATAAACTCCCACAGGAACTGGTTGTCCTTGGTAATCTCCATTCCAGGCATCATATAATTTATTCGAAGAAAAGATAATTACTCCCCTCCTGTCAAAAATTTGCATCTGAAAATTAAAAGCCCTACTTCCTTCTTTTGCTTTAAAACTATCGTTCACATTATCAGAATTGGGACTAAAAGCAGTAGGAAACGAGATATCGTTACAAGCTTCTGTTTCTAAAGAAACCTTTAACTCATCAACAATACAACCATTGAGTTTCAGAATCGAAAAAGTATAATTCCCTTCATACAATCCCAAAAAAGTATAATTACCAGGATAAACTAAACCATTATACCTAATATTATAATCTGCTGAATGGTTACCAATAGAAAATGAGATTTCACCTGTTAGATCACAAACTGGATTTTTTGCATTAACAATAGTATTTAGTTTAGTTAAAGAATAATCAGGAACTATAATAGTTCTATAAGCTGCTGGAGCACCACCCGATGCTTTTACTTCAACGTTATAACTTCCAGGACTAAGCATACTAAACACACCGATACTATTTGATATCGAATTATTAAGGGTAAACGTATAAATCTCAGGAATCGGCGGACAATTAACCTTTATAAATCCTTTACCAAGCACATTGCATTCAGCAAGTATCTCAATATTATTGATAATAATCGGACAAGGTTCATAAACCAATCTTTTATTTACTTCATCAACGATACAACCATTGAGTTTTAAAATTGTGAAAGTGTAATCTCCTTCAATCAAATCTGAAAAGACGTGGTTACCCGGATAAACCATTCCCTTATATTTTACATTATAATCAGCAGAATTTGTGCCTATAGAAAATGATATCTCTCCTTTAAGATCGCAAGCAGGGTTTTTAGCATTAATTTCAGTAACAGGCTTGATTAATGAATAATCGGGCACTATAACTGTTTTACTAACTGAGGCTGAACCACCAGATGCTTTAACCTCAATGGTATAACTACCGGGATCTAGCATATAAAATACACCAGTGTTATTTGATACCGAATTATTAAGGATGAACGTATAAGTTTCTGGAATTGGCGGACAATTAACTTTGATAAATCCTTTGCCCAAAACATTGCACTCTTGCAGGGTTTCGATATTATTTATTACGATTGGACAGGGCTCATAAACCAATTCTACATCGTACTCGTCAATCAGGCAATCCTCTTTATTTAATACAATAAAATGATAGTTACCCACCTCCAAGTTAGTAAATTTATGGTCATAGGGTAAAATATCAGTTTTGAGTTTGATTTTATAATTAGCACTACCTGTGAAAGAATTAAATTGTATAGTGCCTTTACTGGCACAGGCTGGATTAACTTTGGTAAAAGAAAAGTTTGGTTGCAACTGCTTATAGTCGGGTACAATTACAATAGTTTCAAGCTCGTCTTCATCTGAAATAATTTTAAGTCTGTACGAACCAGCAACTAAATTTTTAAATACTCCGGTAGAATTGCTAATTGTATTATTTAGAGTATAAGTGTAAGCTGCTGTGTGTGGTTTCGTTAAAACATTGATGATTCCCTGATGAAAAACATCACATTGTTGTACCACTTCTGCCCTATCAAATTGAATTGTACATTTATCGCGTCCAACAACAATATCTTGCTCATCAACTTTGCATCCATACTTATTTACAATTTCAAAGTGATTGGATTTACTTATTAAATTAGAGATGGTACTATTAAGCGGATATGACTTTCCATCAAACTTGATCTGGTAGCCGCTGTTTTGTTCGGGAGTGCTAAAAGTGATTTCACCCAGGGTTTCGCAAAGCTGATTTTTGATCTGCCAACTGTAAACAGGTTTTATCAAATTAACCTCGGGAACATCAACGGTTGTGGTATAGGAATCAGATGCGGAGGTAATGGAAAGTGTATATTGACCTTTGGATAAGCCAGTAAACTTACCTGTTGCATTGGTAACACCATTTAAAGTATAGGTAAAATCTTCAATATGCGGAGCCGTGATAATATCCACGTTGGCAGTGTTTCCTAAAGCGCAATCCTGGTTTATATCTACTTTCTCGAATTCTATTCCAATAATACTTCCATCTTCTACCATACTTGCAGCATCAAGAACTGTATATGGAAGTGTTCCCACCACACCAACCATTTTTTGGTTTTCTATATCGAACTCGATAATATTGGTTTGGGTGCCTAAATATTGTAACCCATAAACAGTATTTTTCCTAACACCAGTTGATACACTTACAATTCCATAAAGCAAGATATTGTATGGCAAAGGAATATGAAGCGTACTTTTATTGGGTTCTTTAAGATTTACCTTTACTATTCCCTGACTGGCAGCCATAAAAAGTTCCTTTTTGTAAAAACAAATATCACCTGTCGGAAAATAATTAAGTGGCCCTAAAATATCTGTCTTTCCGGTATTAATATCCGTGCCAAATAAAAAGCTAGAACAATAATATAACTTATTATCATAACCTAGTGTTAACGAATTTGAATAAGCCATGCTTGGAAACAGGCGCCTGCAATTTTCAATACTGTTTTCTTTTACGTCTGCGACATAGATTTGAGAACTATTCAACCAAAATAAATTGTTTTTATTCATTGCTATTGAAAAATACTGATCGCCTGGTGCGCAATCTGCAATTTTAGTTGATTTTATCCCCTCGGAAGTAATTTCTACTTTATAAATATAACTCCCACCAGGAGAATACATTGGATTAATTGATGAACTTACATAAAAAGATTGCGCAGCAAGTTTGAAAAAACAAGCTAAGAGCACGAAAAGGATTAGACTAAATCTATTAATCACTATATGAGAACGTTAAATGATCAGCGAATATAGCTAGATTATTGTTTAAAAATAAATATTTTAAGCAGCTTCAAACGCAGATCACTAAGTATCATCTTCATAGTCTGTGCCTCCTCCACAGTCCATCGTACGAAACTAAAACTCATAAAGAATTCTTTATCATTTCGTTCCATAATAACTCCAGTCAACTTATATTTGACTTATATTATGAACTACCAACAAACGCTTGATTTTTTATACAGTAAACTCCCCATGTTTACCCGCGTTGGCGCGTCTGCTTTCAAAAAAGATTTAACCAATACCATTATTCTTTGTGAGGCTTTGGATAATCCACAGGATAAATTTAAAAGTATCCATGTGGCAGGTACCAATGGAAAAGGATCCACCTCACACATGTTGGCTTCGGTATTACAGGCACAGGGATACAAAACGGGGCTTTACACTTCTCCCCACTTAAAAGATTTTCGAGAACGCATTCGTATTAATGGAAAAATGATGAGCAAAACTGAAGTGGTATCGTTCGTAAAAGAACAACAAAAATTGATCGAAAAAACGGAGCCTTCTTTTTTCGAGGTTACCGTTGCCATGGCATTTGATCATTTTGCTAAACATGAGGTTGATGTAGCCGTAATTGAGGTAGGTTTAGGCGGAAGGTTAGATTCTACCAACATCATTACCCCGCAAATTTCAGTCATCACCAATATCAGCCTTGATCATATGAATATGCTGGGCAATACGCTAACCGAAATCGCTGGTGAAAAAGCAGGCATCATTAAAAAGAATATTCCGGTTGTAATTGGCGAAACACAAGAAGAATCGGCTCCAGTTTTTGTCAGTAAGGCAAAAGAAGTGGGTGCTCCAATTGTTTTTGCTGATGCAGAGTTAAGGGCTCAGGATTTTAAAATCAGGAACAACAAACTTTTCCTGTCTGTTTATCAGAATAGTGAAATTAAATACAAGGATCTTCAAAGCGATCTTACTGGCATTTATCAGCACAAAAATATTTTAACCGTTTTAGAAACTTTAGCTGTGCTGAACGAGAAAACGGATATTAAAACTGATCACGAATCAATCTATAAAGGAATAAGCCAGGTTAAAAAACAGACTGGTTTGCAAGGACGCTGGCAAACTTTGTCTAAAAATCCTTTGGTTATTTGCGATACCGGCCATAACGAAGCTGGAATTACCGAGGTAATTAAAAACATCGCACAAACTCCTTATCAAAACCTGCACATTGTTTTTGGAATGGTAAAGGATAAAGATATTTCGAAAGTTTTATCACTGATGCCTAAAAATGCCACTTACTATTTTTGTAAACCAGATTTAGAACGAGCTTTAGCAGCCGATGAACTTAAAGAACAGGCTGCAACATTTAATTTAAATGGAAACAGTTATGCGTCTGTTGCCGAGGCAAAAGAAGTTGCCATTCTATCGGCAGATCCAAAAGATTTGGTTTTTATTGGAGGAAGTACATTTGTAGTAGCCGAAGCGATATAAAATCTTTACACAAACTTCAAAGTAGCTTTACCTAAATTTATTACTTTAGCTCTTTAACAAAAATACAATGAATAAAATATCCCGTCTAATCTTTACCATTTCTATTTTTTCAATCTCACTTTCCTTAGCCCAAACCAAAAAACCGACCACCGCGCCTTCTAAAGCATTTCCCGCTGAAGTTGCACGCCCTAAATTGGTGGTTGGCTTAGTGGTTGATCAAATGCGTTGGGATTATTTATACCGCTACTATAACCGCTATAGCAACGGTGGTTTTAAAAGATTAATTAACGAGGGTTTTTCTGTAGAAAATACTTTTATTCCTTATACACCAACTTATACGGCCTGTGGCCACACTTGTATCTACACAGGCTCTGTTCCGGCTGTACATGGTATTATCGGTAATGACTGGTACGATCCTGAAACCAAAAAGAATGTATATTGTACAGAAGATTCTTCAGTGTCTACTGTTGGCAGCACACCTTCATCCGAAGGCAATATGTCGCCAAAAAATATGTTAACCACTACCATTACCGATGAACTGAGGTTAGCTACAAATTTTAGAGGTAAAGTAATTGGTATTTCATTAAAAGACAGGGGTTCGATCCTTCCAGCTGGCCACGCGGCAAATGCGGCATACTGGTATCAGGGTAGTACCGGAAACTGGATTACCAGTACCTATTATATGAAAGAAGTACCAACCTGGATTGCTGATTATAATAAGCTGAAATTAGCGAACAAGTTTTACGCAAAAAACTGGGAAACATTGTACCCGATGAATACCTATGTGAACAGCACCGCAGATGAGAAAGCTTACGAAGGCAAATCAAGTACGTTTCCACACCAACTAACACAAAACGTTGATAAAAATTTCGATGCCATCAGAAGTACCCCTTATGGTAATACCATCACTTTAGATCTTGCTAAATTAGCCATCCTTTCTGAAGATTTAGGACAAGATAACATTACCGATTTCTTAGCAGTAAGCTGTTCATCTACCGATTATGTTGGTCATGCTTACGGTCCAAATTCAGTAGAAGCAGAAGATACTTATTTACGTTTGGATAAAGATTTTGAAGAGTTTTTTAACTACCTGGATAAAAAAGTAGGTAAAGGAAATTATACCGTATTTTTAACTGCCGACCATGGTGCTGCGCATGTACCAGGCTTTATGCAGGAGAATAAATTGCCTTCGGGCGTAGTGAGTGACCGTGATATCGCAAACAAATTAAATGTTTACTTAAATGATAAATTTAAAGTAAACAATGTGGTTTTAAGATCGATGAATAATCAGATTATTTTCGATCATGACAAAACAGATAAAGGCGATGTAAGTTTCGATGTGATTAAATCGGCATCGGTAGAATTCTTAAAAAGATTAGACGGTTTCCAAAATGCAGTTGATATTGCTAAAATATCACAAAGCACACTTCAGGAAATCCAGAAAAAGATGATTACCAACGGATACAATGCCCGTAGAAGTGGCGATATCTATTATGTTTTACAACCAAACTGGTTTAACGGTAGCAGCACGGGTACCACCCACGGCAACTGGAACCCTTACGATTCGCACATTCCATTGGTTTTTATGGGCTGGGGAATCAAGCCAGGGGCAACAAACAAAATGCACTACATGACCGACATTGCACCTACACTGGCCGCACTGCTCCATATCCAAACCCCGAACGGAACAGTAGGAGAACCGATTACAGAGATAACAAACAAATAATTCTAAGAAACTATGCCAACCAGCATAGTTTCTTTGTTTTAAATCCATTTCATAATTATCCCTGCTAAGGTGATCTTAGGTGTCTTAGGTGGTAATCGATAATAAGGGTTATTTACTGCAGTTCGGACAAGATTTATAGCTGAACCAAAAGCCATAACGGTATAGGGTATTCGCTTTTTAAGCTGCTTATTTTAGTACATTTGCCTACCAAATATATTTTGGAAACAAGGATCGGTAATCAGCACATACCGACCCCTAAAATCCCATAGTATGCAACAAGTAGAAATCTATAAGCCTAAAAATAAA
This sequence comes from Pedobacter sp. W3I1, assembly GCF_030816015.1. NCBI lineage: Bacteria > Pseudomonadati > Bacteroidota > Sphingobacteriia > Sphingobacteriales > Sphingobacteriaceae > Pedobacter > Pedobacter sp. W3I1. The sequence continues at coordinate 1,848,647 of NZ_JAUSXN010000001.1, read as the reverse complement.
ATCCGTTTTGTAACTGCTGCTTCTCTTTTCGACGGACACGATGCAACCATCAATATCATGCGTCGTATTCTCCAATCTTCAGGGGCTGAAGTTATCCATCTTGGTCACAATAGATCTGTTGATGAAGTGGTTAACTGTGCCATTCAGGAAGATGTTCAGGGCATTGCAATGACTTCTTATCAAGGTGGGCATATCGAATATTTTAAATACATGTACGATCTCCTGCAGGAAAGAGGATCAGGTCATATCAAAATATTCGCTGGTGGTGGCGGTGTAATCTTACCTTCAGAAATTGAAGAATTGCAGGCCTACGGAATTTCTAAAATATACTCTCCGGATGATGGCCGGAAAATGGGTTTACAGGGCATGATCAACGATATGTTGGTACAAACCGATTTCATTACCAAAGCCAGCATCACTAACGAGCTTGAAACCATACCTACAAAAGACATCAAAGCCATTGCCGGAGCCATTACCGTTGCAGAAAATGATCCCGAAGGCGCACAAAAATTTGTTGATGAATTAAAAAAACTTTCCAAAAACAACACCGCTCCTGTTTTAGGTATTACCGGAACAGGCGGCGCCGGAAAATCATCCCTGGTAGATGAACTTGTCCGTCGTTTTCTGGTAGAAGTGAAAGATAAAACCTTAGCGATTATCTCCATAGATCCTTCAAAAAGGAAAACAGGCGGTGCTTTATTGGGCGACCGTATCCGCATGAACGCCATTAACAACCCTAGGGTTTACATGCGCTCATTGGCCACAAGACAAGCAAACTTAGCCCTCTCGAAGAACGTACAGGAAAGTATCGATATCTGTAAAGCAGCAGGTTATGATTTAATTATTGTAGAAACCTCGGGCATTGGCCAGTCAGATACCGAAATTACCGAACACTGCGATGTATCACTTTATGTGATGACCCCAGAGTTTGGTGCCGCTACGCAGTTGGAAAAAATCGACATGTTAGATTTCGCTGACCTGGTGGCCATTAACAAATTTGACAAAAGAGGTGCTTTAGATGCCCTACGGGATGTGCGCAAGCAATACAAACGCAATCACAATATTTTTGATGCCAAGGATGATGAAATTCCGGTTTATGGAACAATGGCTTCGCAGTTTAACGATCCGGGCATGAATAACCTCTTTGTGGCCTTAATGGAACAAATTAAGATTAAAACAGGAACTGATTTCAAGGCCAAAATGGAACTCACTTCCGATCAATCAGAGAAGATTTACATTATCCCCCCCGATCGTATCCGTTATTTAGCAGAAATTGCCGAAGCAAGCCAGATATATAACGAATGGGTAGATAAACAATCTGCCATTGCCCGTAAAATCTATCAACTGAAAGGTGTGATTGATTTACTAAGCGATAACAATTCCCCTCTCCCAGAGGGGTGTCCGCAGGACGGGGTGTTAAAAAATTTAAATGAAACTTACCACTACTTCGAAGAACAATTAGATGGCGAATGCAAACGTTTATTACGCCAATGGCCTGATACAAAAAGGGCATATAAAGAAGAGTTTTTTATTTATAAAGTTCGCGATAAAGAAATTAAACAACCTTTGTTTTACGAGTCACTTTCAAAACTGAATATCCCTAAAGTTTCACTACCGAGATATGAAGATTGGGGCGATATTTTAAGGTGGTTGCTAACCGAAAACCTTCCTGGCGAGTTTCCTTATGCAGCAGGGGTATTCCCACTAAAAAGAGAAGGCGAAGATCCGACACGGATGTTTGCTGGAGAAGGTGGACCTGAAAGAACCAATAAACGTTTCCACTATGTTTCTTTAGGTCAGCCGGCGCACCGTTTATCTACCGCTTTTGATTCTGTCACCCTTTATGGTGAAGATCCACATATCCGGCCCGATATTTATGGAAAAATCGGAAACTCGGGTGTAAGTATTGCCACTTTAGATGATGCCAAAAAACTCTATTCGGGTTTTGATCTTTGTGCGCCGTCAACCTCTGTATCCATGACCATTAACGGCCCGGCCCCAATGTTATTAGGTTTTTTCATGAATGCGGCAATTGATCAGCAATGTGAAAAGTACATTATCGAAAATGATTTAACCAAAGAAGTTGAGACTAAAATTAATGCAATCTATAAAGCGAAAAATATACCAAGGCCATCATACAATGGTACTTTGCCAGCAGGAAACAATGGTTTAGGTTTGATGCTTTTAGGCGTTACTGGCGATCAGGTTTTACCCGCCGATGTTTATGCCAGGATCAGAGTGAAAGCCATCAGTTCAGTTAGAGGAACCGTTCAGGCCGATATCTTAAAAGAAGATCAGGCGCAGAATACCTGTATCTTCTCTACCGAATTTGCCTTAAGGATGATGGGCGATATCCAGAAATATTTCATCGATGAAAAAGTGAGGAATTTCTACTCCGTATCCATTTCGGGCTATCACATTGCAGAGGCGGGTGCTAATCCCATTTCGCAGCTTGCCTTTACCCTAAGCAACGGATTTACCTTTGTTGAATATTATTTAAGCAGAGGTATGCATATCGATGATTTTGCACCTAACCTATCTTTCTTCTTCTCCAACGGAATCGATCCGGAATATGCCGTTATTGGCCGCGTCGCCAGAAGAATCTGGGCGAAAGCCATCAAGAATAAATACAAGGGAAATGATCGCTCACAGAAACTTAAATACCATATTCAAACTTCCGGACGCTCCTTACATGCGCAGGAAATCGATTTTAATGATATCCGCACTACTTTACAGGCGCTATACGCCATTTATGATAACTGTAATTCGTTACATACCAATGCTTATGATGAAGCCATTACCACACCTACAGAAGAATCTGTAAGGAGAGCGATGGCAATACAATTGATTATTAACAGAGAATTGGGGCTAGCTAAGAACGAGAACCCATTACAGGGCGCCTTTATCATTGAAGAATTAACCGATCTAGTAGAAGACGCTGTGCTTGCCGAATTTAAACGTATTAACGATCGTGGTGGGGTTTTAGGTGCCATGGAAACCATGTACCAGCGTGGGAAAATCCAGGAGGAAAGTTTGTATTACGAAACGCTTAAACATACAGGCGAATATCCTATTGTTGGCGTAAATACCTTCTTAAACAAGAATGGTTCCCCTACTATTGTTCCCGGTGAAGTAATCCGTGCTACAGAAGATGAAAAACAATATCAGATTTCGGCGTTGCAAAAATTTCAGGATCGCAACGCTGACCGTGCAGCAGATCTATTAAAACAGCTTCAAAAATCGGCTATAGCAGGCGATAATATTTTTGAGCAACTGATGGAAGTATGTAAAATATGTTCCTTAGGACAGATCAGTAAAGCACTTTACGAAGTTGGTGGCCAGTATAGAAGAAACATGTAATAAAAAAGCCCTTATCAAATCGATAAGGGCTCATATAATTTAAACTAAAGATTCAAATATCTAACCAGCAATCCAGCTAAATTTATAATCTATAGTAGGGTTTTTCATTCTCTCCGCAACACGCAATAAACGCGAAGGTAAAGCCATGATATAATCACGAGCCTTTTCACCAGTTTCATTCAAATCGCGCATGCCTTCAATTTTCCAATCAACAATTAATTGTTGCATAATTTCAACGTAATCAATTGCAGTATAAACACCTAAACGTTGTGCAGCATCCGTAAAGTGACCAAAAGTCTGGCCTATTTTTAAACCTACTTCACGTAAGAAATGTGCCGGCATTACAATTTTTTTACGCATCATATCTTCAAAAGCCAACATGGCTTCGTTAGGATCCACTTCAAAAATACGGTTCATGAAATCTTTATACGCTTTTGCGTGTCTGGCCTCGTCTGATGCAATTACACCACACATTTTAGACAATAAGGTATCACCATCTTTTTTAGCTAATGAAGCTACCCTTCTATGCGATACATTGGTAGCCAATTCCTGAAAAGAAGTGTAGATAAAGTTACGGTATGGATCATGCCCGGTACCAATATCGAAACCATCAGCAATAAGATATTGCGTAGAGATTTCCATTTGGCGCATATCAACACGACCTGATAGGTATAAATATTTATTTAACAAGTCACCATGACGGTTTTCTTCTGCAGTCCAATGGCGAACCCATTTCATCCATCCACCTTCTTCATCCCTGCTATGTCCATCAACCATGGCTAACCACGATTCATATGTTGGCAAAGCTTCTTCAGTAATGGTATCGCCAATTAAAACGGCCACTAAATCGTAAGAAAGGTCTTTTGCGTTATCCCTTAAAATTCTCACGTCTTGATAAAATGTTTCACTCGTAGAATCTGGTAAAAAATCAGAAGGTTGCCAGTTGGTATCGATCGGTTTCAAATAAGTTCCCATCGACTCCAGCATATATTTTTCGATATGCAACATTACTTCCCTTCTTTTATCTGCAAAAAAACTCATTACTTATACTTATATTTTTGTTAAAAACAAAGATAACCAAATATTGCGGCAAACCTTATGATATTAACATATTTAGCACGAAATCAGTTTTAAATATGATTGAAATTATCAACATTAATACAAACGGTTTTATTTATTGTATGCAAAGTGTTTAATCAAGAAATATAAAGCGCTTACCATTGGGTTTATTATTTGGAGCGCAATAGCAGTAAAATGTATGTCTGGTTCCGTCCTGCTGTCCGTTTTACTCCGCCAATGAAGAATTGGCTTCGTGTCCACTTCCATCAGGGCTATGGGGCAAACTCCGGCATCCAACTACCTTAACTTTTCTTAACTCCTTAATGGTAGAAAATAACCGCTGATAGAAATGCTTTTAAACTTAAAGCAATTAAAACCATTAAGAAACATGCTGTCAACGCCTCAACTTTTTATTTCAATAAATAAACGGCCAATAGATAAGGGCTCTGCGGAGATCAGCGCTATCTGCGGGAACAAACCTTAACGCTCTTTACTTCTTAATGATCCGAAACTAATCCAGGTTTATTTACCATTAAGAAGTTAAGCGCATTAAGAAGATTATTATGAAACAGTCCCTTAACTTTCTTCATTCCTTAATGGTAGAAAAAGATAGCGAACGGCTGGAAGGAAATGCCTATAAACCAAGAAAACCCTTGAGCATTGCTGCTGAAGGGTTTCTTTTAAGATTTGGCACCGACCTACTCTCCCACGTGTTACCGCAGTACCATCGGCTCTGGTGGGCTTAACTTCTCTGTTCGGAATGGGAAGAGGTGGACACCACCGATATAGGCACCTGAATATTTTATTGAGGTAGAAGGTAGAGGGTATAAAGGTGGAGGGTAAACCCTACGCCTTAAGCCTTTCGCCTTAAACCTTTGTTCTATTTCAATTGTACTGGACGTAAACCCGCTCCGGGATTTATATAGCCTTGTATATAACCAAGAAAACCCTTGAGCATTACTGCTAAAGGGTTTCTTTTAAGATTTGGCACCGACCTACTCTCCCACGTGTTACCGCAGTACCATCGGCTCTGGTGGGCTTAACTTCTCTGTTCGGAATGGGAAGAGGTGGACACCACCGATATAGGCACCTGAATATTTTATTGAGGTAGAAGGTGGAGGGTATAAAGGTAGAGGGTAAACCCTACGCCTTAAGCCTTTCGCCTTAAACCTTTGTTCTATTTCAATTTTATTGGACCTAAACCCGCTCCGGGATTTATATAGCCTTGTATATAACCAAGAAAACCCTTGAGCATTACTGCTAAAGGGTTTCTTTTAAGATTTGGCACCGACCTACTCTCCCACGTGTTACCGCAGTACCATCGGCTCTGGTGGGCTTAACTTCTCTGTTCGGAATGGGAAGAGGTGGACACCACCGATATAGGCACCTAAATATTTTATTGAGGTAGAAGGTAGAGGGTATAAAGGTGGAGGGTAAACCCTACGCCTTAAGCCTTTTCGCCTTAAACCTTAAACAGTATTGAAAGAAGTTATTATGAAGAACAAACAACAGTCTGTTTGCTTTGAAAGCTTCGGATGATTAGTACTACTCGACTGTGCTGTCGCCAGCTTTACATCTGTAGCCTATCAACGTAGTAGTCTTCTACGGTCCTATATGGAATTCTCATCTCGTGGCTAGTTTCGCACTTAGATGCTTTCAGCGCTTATCTATTCCCAGCGTAGCTACTCTGCAATGCCCCTGGCGGAACAACAGATTCACTAGAGGCTAGTCCAACCCGGTCCTCTCGTACTAAGGTCAGCCCCACTCAAAATTCCTACGCCCACAACAGATAGGGACCGAACTGTCTCGCGACGTTCTGAACCCAGCTCGCGTGCCACTTTAATCGGCGAACAGCCGAACCCTTGGGACCTTCTCCAGCCCCAGGATGTGACGAGCCGACATCGAGGTGCCAAACCTCCCCGTCGATATGAGCTCTTGGGGGAGATCAGCCTGTTATCCCCAGCGTACCTTTTATCCTTTGAGCGATGGCCCTTCCATGCAGAACCACCGGATCACTATATCCGTCTTTCGACCCTGATCGACTTGTCTGTCTCACAGTCAAGCAAGCTTATGCTATTGCACTCCGCGTACGGTTACCAAGCGTACTGAGCTTACCTTTGAAAGCCTCCGTTACCTTTTTGGAGGCGACCACCCCAGTCAAACTACCCATCAAACAATGTCTCCGATAAGATCGGATTAGACACCGAATACAGAAAGGGTGGTATTTCAACGTTGGCTCCACGACGCCTAGCGACGCCGCTTCAAAGCCTCCCACCTATCCTACACATCCTGTATCCAATGTCAATGTTAAATTGTAGTGAAGGTGCATGGGGTCTTTCCGTCCCGTTGCGGGTACCCGGCGTCTTCACCGGGACCACAATTTCACCGAGCTCATGGCTGAGACAGCGCCCAGATCGTTACACCATTCGTGCAGGTCGGAACTTACCCGACAAGGAATTTCGCTACCTTAGGACCGTTATAGTTACGGCCGCCGTTTACTGGGGCTTCGATTCAATGCTTCTCCTTGCGGATGACATCCCCTCTTAACCTTCCAGCACCGGGCAGGTGTCAGGCCTTATACCTCATCTTTCGATTTTGCAAAGCCATGTGTTTTTGTTAAACAGTCGCCTGGGCCTTTTCACTGCGGCTGACATTGCTGCCAGCGCCCCTTCTCCCGAAGTTACAGGGCCATTTTGCCGAGTTCCTTAGCCATGATTCACTCGAGCACCTTAGAATCCTCTTCCCGGATACCTGTGTCGGTTTGCGGTACGGGTTTTTATAACCTGAAGCTTAGCGGTTTTTCTTGGAAGTCTGATTACCTGCGCTATCCACTCAGCCGAAGCCTCGTGGTACTATCAGCGTTCAGCTAGATCGGCGGATTTGCCTACCGTTCTAATACCTACAGCCTTTAACGATCTATTCCGTCAGATCGCGGCAGTGTCACTACTCCGTCCCCACATCGCAGTTATAAAAAGTACTGGAATATTAACCAGTTGTCCATCGAATTTCCCCTTCGGGTTCTCCTTAGGTCCCGACTAACCCTGATCCGATTAGCGTTGATCAGGAAACCTTATCCTTTCGGTGGGCGGGTTTCTCTCCCGCCTTATCGTTACTTATGCCTACATTTGCTTTTCTAGAAGCTCCAGCACCCATTACCAGATACCTTCGCTGCCGCTAGAATGCTCCCCTACCGATATATTTCAATCCCATAGCTTCGGTGTACAATTTAATGCCCGTTTATTATCCATGCCCGATCGCTCGACTAGTGAGCTGTTACGCACTCTTTAAATGAATGGCTGCTTCCAAGCCAACATCCTAGCTGTCTGTGCAATCGGACCTCGTTAGTTCAACTTAACTGTAACTTGGGGACCTTAGCTGATGGTCTGGGTTCTTTCCCTCTCGGCGCGTGACCTTAGCACCCCGCGCCTCACTGCAGATCATATTTAATAGCATTCGGAGTTTGTCTGGATTTGGTAGGATTTGACTCCCCCGCACCCAATCAGTAGCTCTACCTCTATTAAACTTAATATCCACGCTGTTCCTAAAAACATTTCGGGGAGTACGAGCTATTTCCCAGTTTGATTAGCCTTTCACCCCTACCCACAGATCATCCGGAAACTTTTCAACGTTTATCGGTTCGGTCCTCCAGTACGTGTTACCGCACCTTCAACCTGTCCATGGGTAGATCACAAGGTTTCGCGTCTACCCCCTCTGACTATACGCCCTATTCAGACTCGCTTTCGCTTCGGATCCGTGCCTTAGACACTTAACCTTGCCAGAGAGGAGTAACTCGTAGGCTCATTATGCAAAAGGCACGCCGTCACGCAACTTGTACGCTCCGACCGCTTGTAAGTACACGGTTTCAGGTTCTATTTCACTCCCCTGTTCGGGGTTCTTTTCACCTTTCCCTCACGGTACTGGTTCACTATCGGTCTCTCAGGAGTATTTAGCCTTACCGGATGGTGCCGGCAGATTCCCACAAGGCGTCTCCGACCTCGCGGTACTCAGGATACTACTAGGCTAGCATTCTATACGTGTACCGGGCTATCACCGTGTATCGCTGGGCTTCCCATCCCATTCCACTTCTGTTTGCTAATGCCACATTGTAGTCCTACAACCCCCACTTTGCCGTAACAAAGTAGGTTTGGGCTCTTTCCCGTTCGCTCGCCACTACTTAGGAAATCATTATTATTTTCTCTTCCTCTGCTTACTTAGATGTTTCAGTTCGGCAGGTTTGCTCATTATATGTGACTAGTCTTCAACTAGCCGGGTTGCCCCATTCGGAAATCTTCGGATTAATTCCTATTTGCAAATACCCGAAGCTTATCGCAGCTTATCACGTCCTTCATCGCCTCTGAGAGCCAAGGCATCCCCCGTGTACTCTTTATTACTTTCTTCTACTTGTACGCCTTTTGCGCCGTACAGTATGCTTTTTTTGCTCTTGTTATGATGTCTCATACTTGTTGGTTGATTGCTCTCCCTTCAAGCGAGCACAAACACAACAGTCGCCTATTGTTGTTTGCTCTTCTTTTTTAACTTCTTCCAATATGTCAAAGAACTTTATTAAGGTTGAAGGTGGAGGGTATAAAGGTAGAGGGTTTCATTGTCCCCTAACTAAGCCTCGGTTCAGCCTTATTAGTAAAAATCATGGAGTCGAACCATTCAACAGTTTCCTGTTTTGCCCCTTCGGCAATTTCTTTCTTAATCTTTATGTCAATGTATATTATCTATCCCGATAATAAGGTGTTATTTCTGTTGTGGTGTGGTTCAGCTATAGGTCTTACCCTACACCTTCTACCTTTTAACCCTCAACCTTTAATGGTGGAGAATAACGGAGTCGAACCGTTGACCTCCTGCGTGCAAGGCAGGCGCTCTAGCCAGCTGAGCTAATCCCCCAGATTTTAGTTACCAGTTGACAGTTGTTAGTTTTCAGTTTAAACTGTCCACTGTAAACTGCCAATCGTAAACTTAAAACGTGTAGTCCCGTCCAGATTTGAACTGGAGACCCCTACATTATCAGTGTAGTGCTCTAACCAGGCTGAGCTACGGGACTGTTGATTTAAGGTCGGCTTATAGTATGCAGTATATAGTATCTTACCGCTACTGCTTTTCCTTTGGCTTTCCCCATCTTCATCTCCGTTATGCTTTCGCTTTATTGCTATTGCACACCGTTTTCTTCTGGGTGTTTCTTTTTTTCTCTTTTTTTATAAAGTATTTAGTATCAAGTATCAGGTTAATTAATGTAAGGCCTTAAACCCTATACCTTTTACCTTCAGCCTTATTACCCTCTACCTTAATTAGAAATATCATGTTGCGTGGCGAGTAGGCGGTGCTACTCCAGAAAGGAGGTATTCCAGCCGCACCTTCCGGTACGGCTACCTTGTTACGACTTAGCCCCAGTTATCGGTTTTACCCTAGGACGCTCCTTGCGGTTACATACTTTAGGTACCCCCAACTTCCATGGCTTGACGGGCGGTGTGTACAAGGCCCGGGAACGTATTCACCGCGTCATTGCTGATACGCGATTACTAGCGAATCCAACTTCATGGGGTCGAGTTGCAGACCCCAATCCGAACTGTGAATGGCTTTGTGAGATTCGCATCATATTGCTATGTAGCTGCCCTCTGTACCATCCATTGTAGCACGTGTGTAGCCCCGGACGTAAGGGCCATGATGACTTGACGTCGTCCCCTCCTTCCTCTCTGTTTGCACAGGCAGTCTGTTTAGAGTCCCCACCTTAACGTGCTGGCAACTAAACATAGGGGTTGCGCTCGTTGCGGGACTTAACCCAACACCTCACGGCACGAGCTGACGACAGCCATGCAGCACCTAGTTTCGTGTGATTGCTCACTTATCCATCTCTGGATAATTCACTAACTTTCAAGCCCGGGTAAGGTTCCTCGCGTATCATCGAATTAAACCACATGCTCCTCCGCTTGTGCGGGCCCCCGTCAATTCCTTTGAGTTTCAATCTTGCGACCGTACTCCCCAGGTGGAACACTTAACGCTTTCGCTTAGCCGCTGACTGTGTATCGCCAACAGCGAGTGTTCATCGTTTAGGGCGTGGACTACCAGGGTATCTAATCCTGTTTGATCCCCACGCTTTCGTGCCTCAGCGTCAATTAAACCATAGTAAGCTGCCTTCGCAATCGGTGTTCTGAGACATATCTATGCATTTCACCGCTACTTGTCTCATTCCGCCTACCTCTAGTCCATTCAAGCCCATCAGTATCAAGGGCACTGCGATAGTTGAGCTACCGTCTTTCACCCCTGACTTAACAGGCCGCCTACGCACCCTTTAAACCCAATAAATCCGGATAACGCTTGGATCCTCCGTATTACCGCGGCTGCTGGCACGGAGTTAGCCGATCCTTATTCTTCCGGTACATTCAGCTCTCTACACGTAGAAAGGTTTATTCCCGGATAAAAGCAGTTTACAACCCATAGGGCAGTCTTCCTGCACGCGGCATGGCTGGTTCAGAGTTGCCTCCATTGACCAATATTCCTTACTGCTGCCTCCCGTAGGAGTCTGGTCCGTGTCTCAGTACCAGTGTGGGGGGTCATCCTCTCAGATCCCCTAGTCATCGTCGCCTTGGTGGGCCGTTACCCCGCCAACTAGCTAATGACACGCATGCCCATCTCAATCCCATAAATGTTTGATCATTACACAATGCTGTGCTGTGATTTTATGCGGTATTAATCCGGATTTCTCCGGGCTATCCCCCTGATTAAGGTAGGTTGCATACGCGTTACGCACCCGTGCGCCACTTTCATATCCAGCAAGCTGGATAATCTCGTTCGACTTGCATGTATTAGGCCTGCCGCTAGCGTTCATCCTGAGCCAGGATCAAACTCTCCATTGTAAAATGTGTTGTAAGATGCTGACCAGTTTTAACTATTGTTAAAAATAGTCTTCTTTTTGTTATGTTGTCTGTTAGACACCACCTTTAAAATAAAGCTACGTAATCATGTACTTTGATCAGTACTCCATTACCTCGCTACGCTACATTGACATCTCTTTTAAGAACTTATTGACCGTTAACCTCGCGGTTGGTCTTTATATATCGTCGGTTTCAGTTTCAGCCGGTCTTCTTCGTCCAGCCTGTGTTTCACCCCGTTTCAATCTTTTTTTTCTATCTTCCCGACATCCGCCGTTCCGATTATTTTCCCTTTACTTATCGTTGGGAGTGCAAAGGTAAGGATCTTTTTTGAAACCACAAATAAAATAAATTTTATTTTCTGATCTTCTTTTTCTTCCTCTCCCTTATTTCAATACGCTAATTTGATTTAGCTTCCCGTTCTTCCGAACCGGGCTGCAAAGGTAGCAATCTTTTCCTCACCCGCAAGATCTATTTTAAAATAAATCCGCTCTCCTTATCCCCCTGCCATCTTTTCATTAAAACCCTTCCTCCGAAGCGGGATGCAAAAGTAGGAAATTTAATCGCTCCTGCAAAGCTTTTTTACAGAATGATGTGGGGTTTAACGTAAACACATGGTTTTCAACAAGAAAAAATGTTGCGATGGGTAAAACTTTTTGAGCGAAAGGGTGTTTCAGGTTGCCTCCCCTTCAGACTTATTGTGTGGACACAATGAATTGTAAAGATTTTTTACCGCTCTCTGCCGCGGGGGCATGGTACTTTGGAGCGCCAAAGTACCCAAAGCGCTTTGTCAATCCAGCCAGGGGCCTTTTACACAATCCCACACTCATCAAAAAAACAGCGGCACTTTGTTTTTGTGTTCAATGCCCGTAAAGGCTTAAAATTATTACTCATGAACACAAAACCACTGCGTTTTAGGTTTGTTAGTACCGTTTATACTGCCCTGCATCTGTTTTTTTGATTTCCCCGGCCCTTGGGATTGACAACGTCCTTCGGGAAAACCTGTGTTTTTATTAAAGCGAGCTAGCAAAATGCCTAAAAAACAACACCAGAAAGACATGTCCATACGAGAGGCATCAGAATTGCAGAGTATTCCCTGCACCTAGCCGTTTAAAACCCCGGAAGTCCCTGCCAATTAAACCCGATTGGAATGAAAAGCCCACAGCGAAGCGAGGACTTGTAATGAAAAGCGGGAACAAACCTATATAGTAGCACCCAAACTGCTTTGCTAAAAAAACAAAAGCACTCTTATATATGGTAGGAATAACTTATGTGGCCTGAATCGAATTCCGAAGTTCCCTCTGCACCCGTTTAAAACTTCGGAAGCATCCGATACATATATATAGTATAAGCAGCAAACAAGATGTTACTGATAAATAGGCTACATTATATATATGTTAAAAATTGTTAACTGTTATATTGTACTGAATTGCTTTGCATAGCTTAGCGGCCAATTGTTTTTATTGATGTTATCGTATTATTAATTATCTTTGCAGAATGTTTAAAGTTAAACACTTAATTATTTTAGTATTTGTTGCCGCTTTGGGTATTGCGGGTTGTAAAAGTCGTTTCGAAAAACTGAGAGCGAGTAATGACGTTGCAAAAAAATACCAGGAGGCGCTTCGTTTGTATAATAAACGCGATTACAGTAAAGCATTGGTGCTTTTTGAAGATCTTTCTCAAAAATACCGTGGCCGTGCAGAAGCTGAGGATCTGAACTATTATTATGCTTACACCTTATACAGATTAAGTGATTATACAACTGCAAGATACCAGTTTAAAAGTTTTGCAGATACCTATCCGGCAAGTAAAAATGCTGAAGAAGCCCGATATATGGGTGCTTATTGTTTCTATTTAGAATCGCCGAATTTTTCTTTGGATCAGGAAAACACTTATAAAGCTATTGATGCACTACAATTATTCATCAACTTATATCCAACCAGCGATCGTGCTGCAGCTGCTGGTAAATATATTGCCACGTTAAGGGGTAAATTAGAGGATAAAGCTTTTGAAAACGCTAAAATGTACTTAACCACCGGACCAAGTAATGTAGATAATTACAGAGCAGCGGTTATTGCCTTAAAAAATGCGCAAAGAGATTACCCAGATATTAAATATGCTGAGGAAATGGACTTTTTAATGATTAAGGCACAATATTTATACGCTAAAAACAGTTATGTCATCCGCCAGGAAGACCGTTATAATGAAGCACTTGCTTTATATACTGAGTTTACTGAAAATCACCCTGACAGCAAATTTACAAAAGAAGCAAAACTCCTTAAGGATGATGTTGAGGCGGGGATTGCGGCTACAAAACAAGAATTGGCATTATATGCTGCTGATCAGGAAAAATACAAGCAGATGCTGATTAGAAATGGTAAACTAAAGGATACCGTTTCTACAAAACCAACTAATGCTGATAACACGAATATTAAAAACAAGTAACACATGAATACTAACAAACCTGCTGTACCAAATACTACAGTAACCAGAAACGTACACGATTTAGATAAAACTACAGATAACTTATACGAATCTTTAGTGGTGATTGCTAAAAGAGCAAATCAGATTTCGAATAACGTTAAAGAGGAGTTACATGGTAAATTGGCAGAATTTGCATCAAGCAACGATAATTTAGAAGAAATTTTCGAAAATCGCGAGCAGATTGAAATCAGCAAGCACTACGAGCGTATGCCTAAGCCTGTTTTGGTTGCTATTGATGAATTTTTGAACGATAAAATTTATCACAGAAATCCTGCTAAAGAACAAAAGTAACTGGCGTAGCGCATAGCGTTTAGGGCAAAGCGTTTAGCACTACGCTCTATGCTCCGTGCCTTATGTACTCTGCGCATTATGCTAAAAAATAAAAATATAATCCTTGGCGTTTGCGGTAGCATCGCAGCATATAAGTCGGCTTTTTTAGTTCGGCTGCTTGTAAAAGCTGGTGCAAACGTAAAGGTTATTCTTACCCCTGATGGTGCTAATTTCATTACACCACTTACCCTTGCTACGCTTTCTAAAAACCCTGTTTATACGCAATACTTCGAAGAAGAAACCGGCGTATGGAGCAACCATGTTGAGTTAGGCTTATGGGCCGATTTAATCATCATCGCTCCACTAAGTGCTAACACCCTGGCTAAGCTGGCAACAGGTATTTGCGATAATTTATTAACTGCTGTTTATCTCTCGGCCAAGTGCCCGGTTTATGTAGCCCCGGCTATGGACCTTGATATGTGGAAACACGAAACTACCCAAGGCAATATCGAACGTGTTATTAGCTATGGCAATACCGTGATAGCACCTGCCAATGGCGAACTGGCCAGCGGACTCTGGGGTGAAGGCCGGATGGCAGAACCTGAAGAAATTGTTTCTTTTCTGAACAATGCCATTAAAAAATCGATGCCCCTGTTTGGCAAAAAGGTAATGGTTACTGCCGGGCCTACTTATGAGGCTATTGATCCGGTACGTTTTATAGGCAATCATTCATCTGGTAAAATGGGTTTTGCCCTTGCTGATGAACTAGCCAGGCTTGGAGCCGATGTTACCTTAATTGCCGGACCAACAGCTCAAAAATCTAATCAAACTTTAAAAAGAATTGATGTACTAAGTGCCCAGGATATGTTCGATGCATGTTCATCTGTATTTCCTGAAACCAATATTACCGTAATGTGTGCCGCTGTGGCCGATTATCGCCCTAAACTGGTTGCCACTCAAAAAATAAAAAAACAGGATAGCGGATTAGTTTTGGAACTGGAAAAAACAGCGGATATACTTACTTCTTTAGGTGCAGCAAAAAAACAACATCAAATTTTGGTCGGTTTTGCCTTAGAAACCAACGATGAGGAGAATTATGCAAAAGGCAAACTAGAGAAGAAAAATTTAGATCTCGTGGTTTTAAATTCTTTAAATGATAAGGGTGCAGGTTTTAAATCTGATACCAATAAAATTACTATTTTTAACAAAGCTTTAGAACGGACTGTATTTGAGATGAAATCGAAAACGGATGTCGCTAAAGATATATGTGCTGCCATTTTAAAAATTGCGAAATGATAAAAAAGATTGTTTGGATATTGTTATTGGTTGGTTTCGGAAAACTACAGGCCCAGGAATTGAATGCAAGGGTAACTTTGCTGGCTCCCCAGGTTTCGAATATCAGTAAGCCAACTTTAGATGCTTTGCAAAAAACAATCCGCGATTTTTTAAACAACAACAAGTTCAGCAACGAAAGTTATAAGCCACAGGAACGGATCGACTGTAGTTTTATCATCACCATCAATTCATGGGATGGTGGCTCTGGATATATTGCTGAAGCACAGATTCAAAGCAGTCGCCCGGTTTTTAACAGCTCTTATAACAGCACTTTGTTAAATATGAGTGATAAGAATTTCGATTTTAATTTCAACGATGGCGCTACAATCGACTTTTCAGATCAGAATTACATTTCCAATATCAGTGCCCTCCTCACCTACTATGCTTATACCATTATCGGACTGGATAAAGATAGTTTTAGCAAATTGGGTGGAACTCCTTTTTACAAAAAAGCACAGAACATCATTAATCTGGCGCAAGCCTCGGGCAATACCGGCTGGAGAGCAGCTGATGGTTTACGCAATCGCTTTTGGTTTAATGAAAACGTTTTGAACCCTATTTTTAGTGAGTTGCGCAATTTCATTTATAATTACCATTTAAATGGACTGGATCAACTTACGGATAATGATAAGGGCCTTACGCAAATTGTTGCAGCC
Source organism: Pedobacter sp. W3I1 (assembly GCF_030816015.1). Taxonomy (NCBI): domain Bacteria; kingdom Pseudomonadati; phylum Bacteroidota; class Sphingobacteriia; order Sphingobacteriales; family Sphingobacteriaceae; genus Pedobacter; species Pedobacter sp. W3I1. The sequence goes on along the minus strand of NZ_JAUSXN010000001.1, from coordinate 1,832,605 downwards.
CTACCCGCCCTCCAGCAAATGGATAAACAGAAACTGGGGTCTATTTTCCCAAATGTTTACTTTGCATCTAAGGCCGAAGAAGTAACCAATGTACTTTCTAAACTAAACGGTCAGGAACGCATGAAAGCTTATAATATGTTGGCAGAAATCGATCCGGCGAATATTGGCAAGTACGAGGGGCTGAAGAAGAATTAGTTTTTTTGGTTAAGCGGTTAATTGTTTTAATCGGTTAATTGATCGCAATGCGCCAAACACGCTAAACTGCTCATTGGTTTGATAATTCATGATTTGATAAATTACTTTTCGATTAACCAATTAACCAGTTCAAACAATTAACCATTAGGTAGTCTCTCTACTTGTTGTGTTAGTTTTTAGAAAAGCAATCTCAGCATTTTAATTAAAGCCAGCCCTGCTTTCGTTCATACCTGCCCGTTCGTTCAGGCGGATGGCTGCAGGCCTTAAACACTGGCCGGTATCCACATCAATCAGGTTTAATCACTTAAGTCAGTTTTTCATAGGGGGCCTCTCCTTTCTATAGTCTAATAGCATGCAATATGCCAACCTGCTCATGCCTTTTATAGCACAGTTAACCAATTAACCAATTTATACAGTTAACCCAACATTAATCCTTTTCATAGATGCAACATTCTACCTTTTCATGCGTCTTATAGCACAGTTACCTGTTAATCAGTTTCGACAATTAACCTAAAAAGTTAAAAATTTGTTAAAATATTTTGATCTTACGAATATCTTCGTACATTTGAATACGAAATAATTCGTACAACTTGTAACATATGACTAATCATAACATCAAACCAACAGAAGGTGAAATGGAAATCCTCCAGGTGCTTTGGCAAAAGGGGAATGCAACGGTAAGAGAAGTTCATGAGGCATTGAATAAAAAAGACTCCGGGTATACCACAACTTTAAAACTGATGCAGATTCTCCACGAAAAAGGAATGGTAGAAAGAGATACTAATCAAAAAACGCATATCTATAAAGCATTGGTTAGTCAGGATAGAACTGAAAAACAACTGGTAAATAAAATGATCGATAACGTATTTAACGGATCGGCAGCGAGATTGGTAATGCAGGCTTTGGGTAACCACAGTGCAAGTGCAGATGAAATTGACGAAATAAAAAAATATCTAGATAGCCTGAAGTAAGGTTAGTGTTGAAGGTTGAAAGGTGTAGGGTTTAGATCCCTAAAAAACAGTAAAATTTTCGGATTGTCCCCGTATAAAAAATTAAAACCACCGTTATGGAAACTTTATTACAACAGTTCATCAAAGCATTTGGCTGGAGTATTTTAAACTCACTTTGGCAAAGCGCCATTATTTATGGCATCCTATTTATCGTGATGTTAAGCATTCCGAAGCTGGCAGCAAAATATAAGCACAACCTAGCTTTTGGCGCCATCATTTTAATGTTTATTGGCTTTGGCTATAATTTCATTCATCAGTTAACATTGAATGTAAATAATCAAGCTCCCACAATCAACCCTCAAAATATTCAGGTTTACCAATATTTTAATAACCTGCCACCCAGTTTTAGCAGCAAGGCAGAGCAGTATTTCCCAGTGGTAGTCGTATTTTACACTATTGGTATTTTACTTCAGTTATTCGTCATCGTTAAAGGTTATGGTCAGCTTTCAAAACTAAAAAAAGAAAGTTTAAGTGCTATTCCAGATAGTTGGAAAGCCATTTTCGAGCAAGTAACGGCCCACCTTAAAATTAATAAAGTTATCCGGTTCCATCTGTCTTCCATTGTCAATGTGCCTTTGGTTATCGGTTATTTAAAACCAGTGGTATTATTTCCATTGTCACTGGTAAACCAATTAGACAACGATCAGGTAGAAGCGATATTAATCCATGAGTTATCGCATATCAGAAGAAACGATTTCTTATTGAACCTCATTAAAACAGCCATAGAAACATTATTATTCTATAATCCATTTGTGTGGATGGCGGGTAGATTTATACATATTGAGCGCGAGCATGCCTGCGATGATCTGGTATTAAAAATTACCGGAAAACCATTGAATTATGCCCATGCCCTACTTAAACTCGAACTCTTAAAAGACAAAAACAGTCCGGCTTATGCACTGGCAGCAACAGGTAAAACCCAGAATTTATATCAACGCATAAAAAGAATAACCAACATGAAAACAAATTATTTAAACGCCAAACAACAAATGGCAGCCTTAACTTTAGGGGTAGCCTGCTTGTTTTCTATTGCCTGGATTAATCCAACAGAAAAGAAAAAAGAAACTAAAAAAACGCCTAAAATTGAGGTTTTGAGTGTGATTAACCATCATGATATAAAAACCATTGTTTGCACTGATACCACTAAAAAGCGTAAAATTAAAATTGTAACCATTGATGCGGATGGTAAAAAAACCGAATACAACTCGGTAAAAGAAATGCCTGATAGCTTAAGAAAAGATTTTTACAGGGATGAGCTTTTTGCAGGAAAAAATATCTACAGACTGCGTACCGACAGTAATTTTAAATTTAAGTTCAACGATTCGCTATTGCTGGCAAAAATCCATAAAGAGTATAATTCTCCGGAAGCGCAAGCTAAATGGAAAAAATTTGGTGAAGATATAGCCAAACAATATAACTCACCAGAAGCACAGGCTAAATGGAAAAAATTCGGAGAAGATATTGCTAAACAATACAATTCACCAGAAGCACAGGCCAAATGGAAAAAACTTGGAGAAGAGATGCAAAAGAAAATGAATTCTCCGGAAGCCCAGGCCAAATGGAAAAAAATGAGTGAAGATATGGCTAAAGAATTCGGTTCACCAGAAGCACAAGCCAAATGGAAAAAAATGGGCGAAGATATGGCTGCTAAATTCAATACGCCAGAATTTAGAGCGCAAATTGAGAGTATCAGTGCGCAGGCTTTAAAATCAGGAGATATCGCAAAATTATCAGGATTGAGAAGGTTAAATTCGGATTCGCTATTTAAAGGAAACAGAAATATGCTTAAAGGGCCAGATGGCACAGTATTTTATTACAACGACAACAATAACACCAATAGTAAGGTAAGACAGACTGAAGAATACAAAAAACTGAAAGAAAAATTTGATAACGAAGTAAAAGAGCTGAAAGAGAAAATGGAGAAGAAAGAGAAAAAGGAAAAAGTAGAAGGTGGAAATAAAAGCTCACAAGTAACTCCAGCAGTTATGTTATACCATAATCAAGATTTTACAAGTGCCGTTAAAGCCTTAAACACACTAAATGCAGTGGTCACCTATAAAAAATCTGATTTTACCAGCGCTGATCAAATAGCAGTAAAAAGTTATGTTCAGGCAGGCAACTTAAAAATTGCTGATGATAATGTAATTAATATTTCAATAAAATAAATAACACATAAACCAACCAGATCATGAGCAGCGAAGATTATTCTTCGCTGTTTTTGTTTTGTATTCACCTGTTGAATAAATTTTGATATTTTTGCTTAGCTATGCTACAAAAACTTTCTATACGTAATTACGCATTAATTGACAGTCTCGATATCGAATTTGATCAAGGCTTAAATATTATCACTGGTGAAACAGGCGCTGGTAAATCTATCATTTTAGGGGCATTGTCGCTAATTTTAGGTCAGCGGGCAGAAAGCAAGTACTTTTTTAATCAGGATAAAAAATGTGTTATTGAAGGAAGTTTTGCGTTGGCAGATGAAAACCTGAAAGAATTTTTCGAAGAAAATGATTTAGATTTCTCTAACGAAAGCATTTTACGTAGGGAGATATCTATAGACGGTAAAACCAGGTCGTTTATTAACGATACACCGGTTAATTTATCCATTCTTAAACAAGTTGGCGAAAAGCTGATCGACATTCATTCTCAGCATGCAACGCAAGAGATTAACGATGCCGATTTTCAACTTTTAATTGTCGATTCACTAGCTAACCATCAGTCGCTCCTATTTAATTACCGCAGCGGATTTAAAAAATTAAAACAGGATACCAATCTGTTGAAGAAACTGGTGAGTGAGGCAGACGAAGCGAGAAATAAGCAAGATTATGAGCAATTTCTATTTAACGAACTCGAGCAGGCAAAATTACAGGAAGGTGAACAGGAAGACTTAGAGCAAGAGTTAGAACGTTTAACGCATGCCGAAACCATAAAAAAAGCCTTACTTACCGCTTCGGGGTTAATTAATGAAAGTGAACCTTCTGCTCTCCAGATTTTAAAAGAAGCTTCGTCACAATTACAGAGTATAGAAAAATTCGATCCGGCAATTAATGTGCTGTACGAACGTTTACGCTCATCGATTATCGAAATAAAAGATATTACCGATGAGGTTTCTGGCATTGAAGAGAATACTATCCATAGTGCCGATCGTTTAGAACTGGTCAATCAAAGACTGGATCTTTTTTATTCACTCCAGCAGAAACACCGGGTTGCCAATAATACCGAATTACTGGCACTTCAAAAACAATTGGAAGAGAATCTGAACAAGCTGTTATCTTCTGATGAACATATCGAAAAACTGCAGAAAGAAATCGATCAGCTTAAAATAGAATTGCATAAACAGGCTGACCAATTGAGTGCCAACCGCAAGAAAGCAATTAAAGTGGTTGAGGAACAAACCGGTATTACTTTGAAACAGGTAGGTATGCTTAATGCTAAATTGGTTTTAGACCAAAAAGTGTTGAACGAATTGAATAAAGATGGTTTAGATGAAATAAATCTCCTCTTTACAGCCAATGCCGGCCAGGCGCCTGCACCGGTGAATAAAGTAGCTTCTGGTGGTGAGTTATCACGATTGATGTTGGCCATAAAAGCTTTATTGGCTAAACACACTTCGTTACCAACCATTATTTTCGACGAGATTGATACCGGAATTTCTGGTGAAACCGCTTTAAAAGTTGGAGAAGTAATTGCCGATTTAGGACAGAATATGCAGGTAATTTCGATTACACACCTACCACAAATTGCAGCTAAAGGCATATCGCATTACTTCGTTCATAAAAATGAAGACCGCGGAAAAACCACAACCGGCATCCGTAAACTTAAACAAGAAGAACGTATTGGGGTAATTGCTGAAATGTTAAGCGGGAAAAACCCAGGCGCATCGGCTATGGAAAATGCACGGGAGTTGCTCGCCTCATAAAGATTCCAAGCTTTCTGGCCAACTTTACGTGTAGTCAGGTGTTCCCACCCGACTAAGCTGTATTTATATTTTTTATAAAAGATAAATAATATATTAATTTGATTCAGTGTCAGATAGTAATATCTGACACCACAAAAAAAAGCACCAATAGATGTGCCGTCAGATGTTACCATCTGATGGAAAACGAAATTTGCAGAAGCACTAATAATTTTACATTCACAGCTTATTAAAACTAATAAATTAGTTTATATTTAAATAATGAAATCTTTTATACTTCTACTTTCATTATTAATCGTCGGTAAATTTTGTTCTGCTCAACAAAGTTATATTCTTTCAGGTATAGTTAAAGATAAACATGGTGAGGCTTTACCTGGTGCGGGCGTATATGTAAGTGGTTATAAAATTGCAACCGTTTCTAACAATGATGGCACATACACACTACCACTAAAACCTGGTAACTACGATATTTTAGTACAATTAATCGGCTATAAAGCTTTAAACAAAAATGTAGTGATTGCTGATAAAGCCGTAAAACTGGACCTTATCCTTGAAGAAAGTGTAACCCAATTGGCCGAAGTAACCATTAAACCCGATCCGAACAGGGAACATTATATTGCCATGTTTAAGGGGTATTTTATTGGCACCACCCCCAATGCAGAACAATGTAAACTCATCAATCCGAACGTACTGATTATTGATTACGATAAAGAGGAACATAAACTTACAGTAAAAACCACCCAATTTCTGATTATTGAAAACAAGGCGCTTGGATACCGCATTAAATACCTGCTGAACAATTTTGAATACGATAGTAAAACCAGGATCATTTATTATGAAGGTTTCCCGTATTACGAAGATTTAAAAGGATCGGCACGCCGGAAGAAAATTTGGGAGCAAAAGCGGATTACCAGTTATTTAGGTTCTCCACAACACTTTTTTAGATCCATTTATCATCACCGCGCCACCGAAGAAGGGTTTATTATTAATAAACTGGTTACAATATCAAATCCGGGTAAACCTTCCGACAGTATAATTAATGCCAACATTAAACGCTTAACAAAAGTACAGGATGGCTTAACACGTACATTAACTTTTACGCCTGGAGATTCTTTGAGCTATTGGATAAAAAAGAAAAATCTTCCAAATGGGATTTCTATTTTAAGCCGCACTCCGGTAACGCAGGATACATTGGTACACGTGGGGAACCAAAGTATTAAAAGCTTCAATTTTACTGATCAACTTTATGTTGTTTACACCAAAGAAAGGGAAGATCCTTCTTATGCCAACCGGATCGGCCTGTCTATTGCAAGGCCATTAGATATGCCAGATTACCAGATTTCTACCATTACCTTACAAGTTGTTCCGGTATATTTTTACGAAAACGGATCTGTTTACAACCCTCGTTCGATGATTTATTCTGGTTATTGGGGCTGGGAAAAAATTGCCGACAGTGTACCTATGGATTATTTACCACCGGTTAGTGTAGTGGAAAAAAAGTAGAAATATCGTTAATACAGAGAGATATAACGATCAGAAGCCATTTTTCTTTTTTTGAAAAGCAAATACAGTGCTTTTTGGTTTCAGCAGCCCCGCCCTTCGTTACAAATCCTCGCCCTCATTCTTCGGGCTGTGGGTTTTTCACTTTGGTCTGGTTTAGCCGGCAAGGCCGGTAATACTATGAGGGTTTTGGAACCATACAGCACCTACCTTTGTTAATAAACCCCACAGAGCGGGTAGCCCACAGTGAAGCGAAGCGTAACGAGGACTACAAGCGATGGCGGGACTGTTCTAGCCATGAAAAACAGACCTTCTGTTTTCAAACCGAAAACAATTTTCACTCTTCGCTTGGTCTATTTGAATAAATTCTCTTCTTAAAGATCCTTCGCTCGCTATCATTGACGTATTTAGAATAATCTGTCGTCATTTCGACTGAAGCGCAGTCCCGAATTTTCGGGCGAGAAATCTTTTAACATAGTTCAAAGATTTCTCCCACTGCGGTCGAAATGACGATACCCCGACGCTATTCACTTCCTTAAAATCACGTCATTTATATTGATTTTATACAATAAATTAACCTTCAGGATGACAAATTTTATTAGGTCACTCGAAATAACGATATTAATCAATTACTAATTAAGTTTTGGGAACCATGCAGTACCTACCTTTGTTAAATAAACCCGACAGAGCGGGTAGCCCACAGTGAAGCGTAGCGTAACGAGGACTACAAGCGATGGCGGGACTGTTCCAGCCATGAAAAACAGACCTTTCGTTTTCAAATCGAAAATGATCTTTATAACGAACTTGATCTGTTTTGGAAATAGTCGTCATCTCGACTGAAACGTAGTGGAATGGAGAGATCTACAATAGATTCCCCGACTCCGTTGCACTCCGCTCGAAATGACGATTAATTGCAAATGTTAAAATTGTTAAAAATATTTTGTGTTTTTAATAAATATTACCTCTTTTGGTTACATTCGTCTCCATGATTAAAAGTCTTTTAGTAGCCCTTACGCTGATTGTTTTGGGTACTAATGCCATTGCTCAAAACACCTTCTCGATTAGTGGTTTGGTTAGGGATCAAAAAGATGGATTACCTGGCGCAAGTATTTATTTAAGTGGATATAAAATCGCAACAATGGCCGATAATAACGGGCGTTTTAAACTATCCAACCTAAAGCCAGGCAGTTACGATCTACTCGTTCAGCTGGTTGGTTACCTCCCCTATTCTAAAAGTGTAATCATCGCCGATAAATCGGTGCAGGTAGAGCTGGTTTTGAAAGAAAATGTTGCACAACTGGAAGAAGTTGTAATTAGGGCCGATCCTAACCGGCAGAAATATATCAACCAATTTAAAGACTTTTTTATCGGGAAAACCCCAAATGCCTCACAGTGCAAGATATTAAATTCACAGGTTTTAAATGTAGATTTCGACATTACCAAAAGTACCTTAACGGTTTCTACAACCGAGTTTCTGATTGTTGAGAATAAAGCTTTAGGTTATCGCCTAAAATATATGCTCGATCGTTTCGAATATAATTCCAGAACACACATTATTTACTATTCCGGGCATCCGTTTTTTGAAGAGTTAAAAGCATCGGCAGCCAAAAAGAAAAAGTATATCGCCGCCAGAGAGGTGGCATATTATGGTTCTTCACAACATTTCTTCCGTTCGCTTTATGCCAACAAAACACAGGAAGAAGGATTTATCATTAATAAGATGATCAAGGTGCCCAATCCTAACCGGTATCCTGAATATTTAATTAATGCCAATTTAGAAAAGATTAAGGCCGTACCCGAGAAAACGGGCATCAGGCAGAATAAAGGTAAAATAGACACCGCACTGCTCGCCTTTTGGACCAAACAAAAAGAGATGCCCCGAACCATTGATAAATTTTCGAGAGCGGAGGTACTTACCGATACTTTAGTGCACTATTTTAACCAGAATTTAAAATATCTTAGTTATACGGACGCATTACTGATCCAGTATACCAAAGAGAAGGAATCTCTGGCTTATTCTAATACCGGTTTCTGGATTTTTAGACCGTTGGATGTACCGGAAAATGAAATTTCTGTTGCTAACTTAACCGGCGAAGGCGTTCGTTTCTATGAAAATGGTGGTATTTACGACTCCCGTTCACTCTTATATGAAGGTTTCTGGGCTTATGAAAAAGTGGCCGATATGGTGCCGATGGACTATGTACCGCTCCCGAAGAATAAGTAAGGGAAGATATGAAACGGAGCATTGATCTAAAACTAAAAATGTTGAAAAGTAACCCTTTTTAGAAATTAAAATTGCTAATATTTTTAGTAATTTTAATTTATGATTGGCGAAGAAGAAAAACAATCTTTTAAAGGACGGGGTGCTCAGGTTAATCCACATAATAAATTTTTAAAAGATGTTTACGTAAAGGAGCATGATGAAGGAATAGACGATTGGGAGGAAAGCGATCGTAAAACTTCCTTTATTTTTGAAAATTCGAAAACCATTGTAAACAAAGTTGATAGCCCCGATGTGGGCATGGCTTATTCTTTAAATCCCTACCAGGGCTGCGAACACGGTTGTACTTATTGTTATGCGCGCAACTCACATCAATATTGGGGTTATAGCGCAGGAATAGAGTTTGAGCGGAAAATAATTGTTAAAAAGGAGGCCCCAGCACTATTTAAAAAGTTCTTAGAGAAAAAAGGTTGGGATGCCACCACCATTTCTCTTTCGGGAAATACTGATTGCTACCAACCTGCAGAACGAAAGTTTAAACTCACCAGGCAGCTCCTTGAAATTGCATTGGCCTACAAGCAGCCCATTGGTATGATTACCAAAAATTCACTCATTCTTCGCGATCGGGATATTCTGCAAGAAATGGCGAAGCTAAATCTCTGCATGGTTTATGTTTCCATAAATAGCTTAAACGAAGATTTACGGCAGGTAATGGAGCCCCGCACTACAACTGCTAAACAACGCTTAAAGGTTGTAGAAGAATTGAGTAAAGATGGAATCCCTATGGGGGTAATGGTTGCTCCACTTGTCCCTGGTTTAAGCGACCATGAAATTCCTAAAATTTTAAAAGCTGTAGCAAATGCTGGCGCCATTAAAGCAGGTTATACCGTGGTGAGGCTAAATGGAGCCATTGGACAGATATTTGAAGATTGGCTACAAAAAAATTTTCCAGACCGTTTTGATAAAGTTTGGCACATGATTCAGAGTTGCCATGGTGGTCAGGTAAATGACAGCAGATTTGGCGACCGGATGCGTGGAGATGGAAATATTTCTCAAATGATCAGAGATAATTTCAGGCTGCATTGCCGCTTAAATGGTTTAAATGTAAAGGATATTATTTTAGACCACACTTTATTCAAGATTCCGAGTAATCAGGTGAGTCTGTTTTAAAAAATTTGAGGAGAAGACCCTCAGCGCTCAGGGCCGTGGTTTATAAACACGGCCATCTTAAAGAATATAGATCACGATTTAATCAAGATGCTCTGAACGTGGATTTCTTAATCGTTAGTCAGGAATATTTTCCAGACTTTAGAGCTGTGGATTTGTAATCCATAACCATAAAACTTAGTTTTAGCCTATGAATATTGCATTGGTAACTTACCTTGATAAAGGCGCTTATGATAGCGCCACGGTTGAAAGCGAGGATGATAAACTCTTAAATTTCCTGAAAGAAAAGGGACTGAATATTGAAAAAGTAATCTGGAACGATCGGGATATAAACTGGGCAGATTATTCGCTTGCTATTTTAAAATCACCATGGGATTATTTTGACCTGATTGAAGAATTTTACCGTTGGCTTGATCAGTTGGACGCAAAAAAAGTAAAATTGCTTAACCCCATTGAAGTAGTAAGGTGGAATGCAAACAAACAATATCTGCGGGAAATTGAAGCTGCCGGATTAAAAGTTACCCCTGGTTTTTATATTCAAAATAAGGAAAGTGTAAATCTGGAGCATTTCTTTAAAAAATTTAACACCAATAAATTAATTGTAAAACCCTGTGTGAGTGGTGGTGCCAAAAATACCTTCAAAGTAACTTTGGATAATGTGAATGAGGTTAATCAAAAATTAAACCTCCTTATTCAGCATGAAGATTTTATCATTCAGCCATTTCTACCTGAGATTTTGGAAAGCGGTGAATGGTCTTTCATTTTCTTTAATGGCGTGTATAGTCATTCGTTAATCAAACAGGCTAAACCCGGCGATTTTAGGGTGCAGCCGGCCCATGGTGGATCCGTTCATCAGCAAAAACCGGGTGAAGAGCTGGTTGCTACCGCGCAACAATATGTAACATTGTTTGCTAAAGATTGTCTGTATGCGAGGGTTGATGGTACTTTTGTTAATGGCGAATTTTTGTTGATGGAACTGGAATTGATAGAGCCTTTTCTGTTTTTGAACACCGAACCCGAAAATTATGAGCGGTATTACAAGGCGTTGAAGGAATTGATTTAAAAAAATAGACTCTTCGTCATTCTCGCGCATGCGGGAATCTTAAAGCGCATTAAGATTCCCACCTGCGTGGGAATGACGCCTGACTTTAGGATCTGTTATTAGTAACGAAGTAGAAATGACGATTTTAGTCTTACTTATTTCGATGCAAAAACCTGAACCCAATAATTATCCGTTTTAGCTGCACCATTTCTTTGAAATTGGCATTCCTGATATTTTTACAGTGATCTTCTTTAAAAAAATTTATACCCATCTTTTTCACACGCCAAGAACAACTAAAAGTTAGCCAATATATCTTAAACAAAAAAACTCCCGATTTTCATCGGGAGTTTCCTATTATTTACTTGAAGAATCTTCTTCCTGTTTTGGCTCTTCTTTTTTCTTTTCGCCCTTTTTGTGGTTGATCGAAATTAGTTCGGTAGTTTTATCGTAATCAATTTCTAAAACATCACCTTCAGCTAATTCGCCTTTAAGAATTTCTTCTGCGATTGGATCTTCTAAATATTTCTGGATGGCTCTTTTTAACGGACGAGCACCAAAATTACTATCAAAACCTTTCTCAGCAATATATTCTTTAGCATTCTCAGTTAATGCAATTTCATAACCAAGGGAATGAACGCGACCGAATAACGCTTTTAATTCAATATCGATAATTCTGAAGATTTCCTCTTTACCTAAGCTATTAAATACCACTACATCATCAACACGGTTTAAGAACTCGGGAGCAAAAGCACGTTTTAATGCACTTTCAATTACACCACGACTGTGAGAATCGGCCTGGTTTGTTTTCGCTGCCGTAGAGAAACCAACACCTTGTCCAAAATCTTTAAGTTGACGGGCACCAATATTGGAAGTCATGATGATGATTGTATTTCTAAAATCAACTTTACGGCCTAAACTATCAGTTAACTGTCCTTCATCCAAAACCTGTAATAAGATATTGAATACATCAGGGTGTGCTTTTTCGATCTCATCCAATAGGATTACTGCATAGGGTTTTCTTCTAACCTTTTCCGTTAACTGTCCACCTTCTTCATAACCTACATATCCCGGAGGCGCGCCCACTAAACGGGACACCGCAAATTTCTCCATGTACTCACTCATGTCGATCTGAATCAGAGAATCATCACTATCAAACATGAAACGAGCCAATTCTTTCGCCAATTCTGTTTTACCTACCCCAGTTGGGCCTAAGAAAATAAATGAACCAATTGGTTTTTTAGGATCTTTTAATCCGGCTCTCGTACGCTGGATCGCTTTGGTTAATTTTTTGATCGCATCATCCTGACCGATAATTTTCTCAGCCACTTTATCGTACATGTTCAACAGTTTTACACTGTCTGTTTGTCCTACACGTTGTACCGGAATACCGGTCATCATCGAAACCACTTCGGCTACATTATCTTCTGATACTTCGTAACGTTTAGTTTTAGTTTCAGCTTCCCACTCCGCTTTAGCTTTATCTAATTCTTCAATTAAATTTTTCTCCGTATCGCGCAGTTTTGCAGCTTCTTCATATTTCTGACTACGTACAACCTTGTTTTTCTCTAATTTGATATCTTCAATTTTACCTTCGATATCGATAATATTCTGAGGAACGTGAATGTTGGTTAAGTGAACACGCGAACCTGCTTCATCTAAAGCATCAATCGCTTTATCTGGTAAAAAACGATCAGAAATATAACGCGATGTTAAAGTAACGCAAGCTAAAATCGCTTCATCAGTATAAGTTACACCATGGTGTTCTTCGTACTTATCTTTTATACGTGTTAAAATCTCTACAGTTTCATCCGGTGTAGCCGGTTCAACCATCACTTTTTGGAAACGACGGTCCAAAGCGCCATCTTTTTCAATGTACTGACGGTATTCATCTAACGTTGTGGCACCAATACATTGAATTTCGCCCCTTGCTAATGCAGGTTTGAACATGTTGGATGCATCTAATGAACCTGATGCGCCACCAGCACCAACAATGGTATGGATCTCATCAATAAATAAAATTACATCAGTAGATTTTTCAAGCTCGTTCATCACGGCTTTCATACGTTCTTCGAACTGGCCACGGTATTTTGTACCGGCCACCAGCGATGCCAAATCTAATGTAACTACACGTTTGCCAAAAAGCACACGCGAAACTTTACGTTGTACAATGCGTAAGGCGAGACCCTCTGCAATTGCCGACTTACCCACACCTGGTTCTCCAATTAAAATTGGATTGTTCTTTTTTCTGCGGGATAAAATCTGCGATACACGCTCAATTTCTTTCTCGCGGCCTACAATTGGGTCTAAACGACCTTCTTCTGCAGCTTTTGTTAAATCACGGCCGAAGTTATCTAAAACCGGGGTTTTAGATTTTATATCTGAAACCTTTTTAGGCGTACTAAAGCTTTCCTCTTCGCGATAATCATCATCGCCTCCTGTGGAAGCACTATTTGAGATATCATCTCTGAAACCATTTTTATTCACTTCAACCTCCTGTTTAAAAACATCATAAGTAACACCATACTGCAGTAAGATTTGTGAGGCGATGTTATCATCATCTCTCAAAACCGATAACAACAAATGTTCGGTGCCAATTAAATCGCTTTTAAATATTTTGGCCTCTAAATAAGTGATTTTTAAAACTTTTTCTGCCTGTTTTGTTAATGGAATATTGCCTAAGTTTACTGTAACACTCGAAGTACCGCGAACGGCATCTTCAATTGAGCGGCGCAATTTACCGGTATCAACCCCTAACGATCGTAAAATCTTTATAGCCATGCCATCGCCTTCGCGGATGAGGCCTAATAATAAATGCTCGGTTCCGATGTAATCGTGCCCTAAGCGGAGCGCTTCCTCCCTACTAAAAGAGATTACATCTTTAACCTGTGGTGAAAATTTTGCTTCCATAATACCTTTCTTAACAGCTACGTCCCTAAACTATAAAATAACTTTATAAAAACGAACGTACTGTTTTCTTTATTTTATCAACAATTGCGCCATATGGGTGGATAAAGAGGCATTTGAATGCCTGAGAACCCAAAATTCAATGTAAGATTATTGTTTCGATAAATATTATTTTGTTTATATCTATCTACGTAATAAGTATTCTAAAGGTTTTAAAGGGACATTTGCCAAAAACATCCGAATGCAGATATTATATTGTCGGTTTATTGTAAGGATTTTTTCGCAATCAAAAACTGACAATATGTATCTTTTTACCCAGGCAATTTACAAGTTTTGACAGAAAAACAAAAAGAACGTGACATCATTTAACAAATTCATTAGATAAAAAATCAACAAACTAATCCTAATCCCCGTTACCTCTAATAACCTTAATACGAAGTTAACTGTAATTTGGTTGTTTTTGTTTTTTAACACCGTAGTTTATTGTAATTCATTTATCATAAATAATAGCTAGCCTGATGTAGAAACCACATAAGCTACACTAATAATTTTTAATCATAAAGTGCTTCGGCAAATTGCTCTTCACACTAAAAGGTTTCAACAATAAATATGTAAATAGCCAGAACGGCGCCTCAGCCATGACCTGTACCAGTACTACCGCACAAGGATGGGAACAATTTACAGTAGTAGATGCTGGCGGTGGAAAGGTAGCGTTAAGAAGCATGGGTAAATATGTATCATCCGAAAATGGTACACAGGCTATTACCTGTAACCGCACTACAATCGGCAATACTGAGAAATTTGACTGGGTTGTTGCAGCAGATGGCAAAATTGCCTTCAAAGGCAACAACGGGAAATTCATCTCAAGCGAAAACGGCACGCAGGCCATGACTTGTACTCGTACTACTGCTTCTGGCTGGGAGTATTTCACCAAAAACTAATGACAAAATGGGTTGAGATTACATTCTCTCATCCTAATTGTATATTAATGCGGGCCTAATGGTTCCGCATTAATCAATTGCAAATCACCAACCTATAACTCTGGCTCAGAATGCCCTATTATTGGCTGTTTTATACCCCATGCATGCAGATCTGGTTCTATAGCTTTGATAAGCAATAAAACATTAACCATGAAAACAATATTTGATGAAACCTTACGGACACAATTGATTGAGCGGATTAATACGCTTAACGAAAACAGCACCGCTTTATGGGGAAAAATGAACCTTTACCAGATGTTGAAACACTGTAGGGTATACGAAGAAATGATGTTGGGCAAGAATCAATATCAACGGGTATTTTTAGGCCGGCTATTCGGTAAAATGGCGCTGAAAGAATTTACCCAGGATGATAATCAAATCAAACAAAAAACGCCTACCCTTAGCCAGCTTAAGGTCAAAGAAAAAAGCGGTGATATAGAAAGCGAAAGAAAAAAATGGATTGATTTATTGAATGAATATGCAAATCCTCCGGAGCATGAAATTGTACATTCCTTTTTTGGTAAACTAAGTTATGAGCAGGTTGGCCAGCTGGTTTATAAACATACCGACCATCATCTCCGCCAGTTTAATAGTTAGGTGAGCGAAAAAATGTTTGTTTTCGAGTCTTCAAATTGGATCATATCGCTTCCAGATTAGATCGCATTATATTCTATTGTTGTTTAATGTTATCGAAAGTTAAAGTATAATCACAAACCACTTTGTTATGGGCTTGTTGTTCTTATCTTTGTAAGCAATTTTGGCTTTGCCATTATTTCGGTCGGGTTAAATCAGTTATGATGATAGAAATTCCATATTTTTTAATCATACCTTGATTATCGATCTTATAAATAAGCATTAAACTACTTTAAAAACAATACATAATAATGTCTGACGAAAAAATAATCTTTTCAATGGCAGGTGTAAATAAAATTTACCCGCCACAAAAACAGGTTTTAAAAAATATTTACCTTTCTTTCTTTTACGGGGCCAAAATCGGGGTAATCGGTTTAAACGGTTCTGGTAAGTCATCCCTTCTAAAAATCATTGCCGGTTTAGATAAAACCTATCAAGGCGAAGTGGTTTTCTCGCCGGGTTATTCGGTGGGTTATTTAGCTCAGGAGCCGATCTTAGATCCTGAAAAAACCGTTCGCGAGGTAGTTGAAGAAGGCGTTGCTGAAGTAACTGCTATTTTAAAAGAATACGAAGAAGTAAACGAAGCTTTCGGTTTAGAGGAAAACTACTCAGATCCTGATGCCATGGATAAACTGATGGCCAGACAAGGCGAACTTCAGGATAAAATTGATGCCTTAGGAGCCTGGGAAATTGATTCGAAACTAGAAAGAGCCATGGATGCTTTGCGTTGTCCTGATCCTGACACTAAAATCGGTGTATTATCAGGCGGGGAGCGCCGTCGTGTAGCCATGTGCCGTTTATTGCTTCAACACCCTGATGTATTATTATTGGATGAGCCTACCAACCACTTGGATGCCGAAAGTATCGATTGGTTAGAGCAATTTTTACAAAATTACGAAGGAACCGTTATTGCAGTTACCCACGATAGGTACTTCTTAGATAACGTTGCCGGATGGATTTTAGAATTAGACCGTGGTGAGGGTATTCCTTGGAAAGGAAATTACAGCAGTTGGTTAGAGCAAAAAGCAAAACGTTTATCGCAGGAAGAGAAAACAGAGAGCAAACGCCAGAAAACATTAGAACGTGAGTTAGAATGGGTACGTATGGCACCAAAAGCACGTCATGCAAAATCTAAAGCACGTTTAGCCAACTACGATAAATTAGCTTCAGAAGATGGCAGAGAAAGAGAAGATAAATTGGAACTTTTCATCCCTGCAGGGCCTCGCTTGGGTAACGTAGTGATTGAAGCGACCAATGTTACCAAAGCTTATGGCGATAAGATATTGTTCGATAATTTAAACTTTTCGCTTCCTCCAGCGGGTATTGTTGGTATTATTGGCCCTAATGGTGCAGGTAAAACCACTTTATTCCGTTTAATTACCGGACAGGAAGAAGCAGATGCTGGTACTTTCCGTGTGGGTGAAACCGTAGAACTGGGTTATGTAGATCAGATGCACAACGATTTAGATGCCGATAAAACCGTATATGAAAACATTACCGATGGATTAGATAATATCCAATTGGGCACTAAAGCCGTTAACGGACGTGCTTATGTATCCAAATTCAACTTCAACGGTGGCGATCAACAGAAAAAAGTAGGCATCCTATCAGGTGGTGAACGTAACCGCGTGCACCTGGCCATTACCCTGAAAAAAGGAGCAAACGTATTGCTACTGGATGAGCCAACCAACGATATCGACGTAAATACTTTACGTGCACTGGAAGAAGCCTTAGAAAACTTTGGCGGTTGTGCCGTAGTGATTAGTCACGATAGGTGGTTTTTAGACAGGATCTGTACACACATCCTAGCTTTCGAAGGAAACTCTGAAGTTTATTTCTTTGAAGGCAACTATTCAGATTATGAAGAAAACCGCAAAAAACGTTTAGGTGATGTTACTCCAAAACGCATTAGATATAAAAAATTGAATTAATGCAAAGTCCCGATGAGAATCGGGACTTTTTTGTTTGAGAAGCGTAATTTCAAAATTATTTTCTAACGTTATCGTCATTCCCGCGCATGCCTATCGTGTGGACACATCTTTCGAGTTTAACTTTTTAGGCGTTTTGCTAGCTTCCTCAAATAACACATTGTTTTAACCGAAGAACGCCGTCAATCCCAGGGGCCGGAGAAATCAAAAAAACAGGTGCAGAATAGAACAAATAGCATTGCCAAACCTAAAACGCCGTGGTTTTGTGTTCATAAACGCTAATTTAAAGTTTTAAAGAAGCATTGAACACAAAACGAAGTGCCGCTGTTTTTTTGATGTGTATAGGATTGTGTAAAAGGTCCATTGCTGGATTGGCAGAGCGCTTTGGGTACTTTGGCGCTCCAAAGTACCATGCCACCGCGGCATAGAGCGGAAAAAAAATCAACATTTATCTCCAAACTATTTAGATGTGTCCACACGATAGGCGCATGCGGGAACCACAAAGTGCTCAGCGGAGCTAATCTTAAAGTCTATTGCATTACGATTATTCATAAGTCTTCCTTTTTTCAAAGGCATTCATGAGCACTACATGGTTCCTAATCAAGTACCAAAGACAGATTCTAAAATTAGCGTCATCTCGACCGAAGCAAATGCGGAGTGGAGAGATCTTTGGACTATGTTAAAAGATCTCTCCACTGCGGTCGAGATGACGATTTATCTTACCTGTCACCCAACTCCTTTGTTTTTTGCTAAAAAACTAACCTCTGGAAATGACGATCTTCCATAAATTTATGCTGGTTGAAAAGGAACAGGTCTTTGATTTTTTTTCGCTTTGCGTTTCCCTCTAAAAAAGAAGTACGGGTTGATAAATAGCATAATACCCAAATAAATCGCAAAGCCACCAATCTTAGCACTATCGCTTGTAGCGAACGCTTTAAGATTGCTTCGTCGTTCCTCCTCCCAATGTCGACTTATTTGCAGTAATCTCTCTTAATCAAATTAGCGTCGATTCCTCAAGGCTTTTCTGATCGCAGCATCCGTCACTTCTTCCATTATTTTATAACCAGCCAGGTTGGGATGAACACCATCAACCGTTAGTTCTGCACGCTGCCCTTTTCGTTCATCAACCAGTGGTGTCCAATAATCTAAAATGGTATAATTTCTTTCTTTAGCGTAGGCCTCAATCTTTTCGTTTAAATTAACGATGCTATCGGCTGCTTTAATGCTTTTATTCCATGGATATTCATAAACAGGCAGGTATTTACAGAGTATTACCTTAATATGGTGTAACCTCGCCAGTTCTGCCATCGATTTAATGTTATCCATAATTTTATCGTTGGTAACATGGCCTGTATTGCCCGCAATGTCATTACTCCCTGCCAAAATAATAACCACTTTTGGCTTAAGGTTAATTACGTCTTGTCGAAAACGGATGAGCAGTTGCGGCGATATCTGTCCGCTGATCCCCCTATCCAGATAAGGTTTATCCCTAAAATATTCAGGATCTTTTTGCTTCCAGAATTCGAATATCGAACTCCCTAAAAAAACAACTCTTTTTTCTTTTTTGCCTGATGGCGGTAAAAGTTCATTTTCTTTCTGGTACTTACTTAAGGCAGCCCAGTCATCAGCAAAATTCTCTTTTTTAGCTTGATTACTTAACGAATCTGTCGTTAGTTGTGCAAATGAAACATTTGCAAAGACCAATAAAAAAAGGATTAAGATTTTACTTTTCATCTGATATTTGATTTGAACGAAACGCTAAACTAATTAATTCCTGATTAATTAAATTCGGCTCCACTCAAATTTACATTCGTTTTGTTTCTTTTATTTCCAAACTGGCTCAGGTTATAACCTAATGTGGCCTGTACAAATCGGCTGATAAAGCGTGTCCTGTTTTCGGATATGGAATTATTGCTAATACTGGTACTAAAGAGCGCACCCTGATTAAATAGATCATTCGCCTGGACAGAAAAAAGGAGTTTATTATCCTTTAAGAAGGAAGTGTTTAATCCCATGTTCACTAATAAAGGATTGCCGGAATATAGGCTATATCCAAAATTTAAACTTTTAGAGGCCGATGCATTTACCCTAAAACGTTTATTTGGAATCCAGCTGGCACTGCCATTTAAAGCCAAAACCTGGATATTCTTAATATTCTGGTTCATTACAGAATAAGTATTTGAACTAAAGCTATACGATACACTGGTATTAAAAGAATATTTTTTTTCATTCAGGTTAAACCTGAAAGCATTCGAAACGTTAATTCCGCCACTCCGGTTTAATACATTTTCGGTATAAAAAACATTGTGGCTGTAGGCAATATTCCCGTTGATAGAGAGCGACAGTTTATTGGTTAACAACCTTTTATTTAAGGAGTAATTACCACCAATATTATAAATACCATTTACATTTTCATAGGTAGTTTGTTGTTTTAAACTGTTTAATGTATCTCTCAGAAAAACCGTATTACTTACTACACTATTAAAAGCAAAAGTTCCCGATAAACCGGCCATAATACTCAATCCCGATTTGAGGCCAAATTGATTATAGCTCAAATCGGCAGTGTGGCTCGATGTTGCCTTCAGATCTGGATTACCAATAATCAGGTTCTGTACATCGTTATTGTTTCTAACCGGCTGGAGTTTATTAAAATCCGGCGAACTGGTATAACCGTTATAACCAAAACTCAAATTTCCATTGTCTTTAATCTGATAACTTAAATTGGCAGAGGGCGAAAAATTTAACTGGTAGTTTTTTAGCTCCTGCCCGGTATTCTGGTATTTACCGATGATGATACTCGGCGAAAAATTAAGACCTAAATTATAACTAATCTGCTTCGCATTGGTATTAAAACCAATACCGAAATTCTGATTTATAAAATTAGATACGTAATCTTGCCCTAATGAATCGACAACAAAACTGTTCCCCAGCAGATTGGTAACCCTTGTAGTTTGCAAATTCCGGCTTCTGCTAACCGAAAAACGGTAAGACAAGTTAATAAAACTGTAGCCTGTACTGTCGTTTGGCTTTTTTAATGAATTTGAAAACTGAAAATTGCCTCCAAAATTGGAGTTTGAGGTATTATTATCAACCAATCTGTTTAATAACGAGTCTTTAACCAGTACGTTGGTGGTTTCATTGTAGTACCTGATCATGTCGTTAATTGTACTGTTCGAATTTCCTTCACTTGTGCCAAAATTAAACCCCATCGATAGCGACCGCTTATTATTGGCCAACCGCCGGGACCAATTGATACTGCCGTTAACATTAGGATTGCTATTCCGCGAACCTGAATTAGACATCAGATCTTGTTTAATAAACCCGGTTTTATTCGAAGTAGAAAATGCATCGTTGTGGGTATTAGCCAGAGCCCCATTAAGCGAAATATTAAAATAATTCTTTTTTGTGGCTCCATTTAAGCCGAGATTGATGTTATTATTTAGCGATTTGGAATTATTGGCACTTTCTCTTAAATCGAATATGGTTCCCTGCGGATTAAACGTTTCGAGGTAATTACTCTGAATAGATTTATTTATTCCATTACTAAAATGATAGCCGCCATTAAAGCTAAATTCCTTTGAAATTTTGTCTCTGATATTACCGTTCAAACCTCCATTGTTCATTTTGGTAAACTCGTTATTGGTGATACCATAACGGCTTCCAAAACCAATTTGCTTCGTTTTTTTCCATATACTACCGTTACCACTAAGGTTGTGTGCATTATTGGTAGCCGAACTCATATTCACTCCGCCAAAAACACCTTTGTCCATACCCGGCTTATTAACCAGGTTTAACATTTTTTGTGGTGTACCCACTTTTATACGTGTAAAATTGGCTTCATCACCATAATCATCAATTACCTGAAGTTTAGCAATAATATCGGCTGGCAACTGCCTAATGTAATCTTCCACGTTACTGGTAAAAAAATCTTCGCCATTTACCCGCAGCTTGGTCATTTTTTTGCCCATTGCGGTAACAGCGCCTTTTTCGTCAACCTCAACGCCTTGTAGTTGCTTTAACAGATCCTCCACTTTATCATTTTCTCTTATGGTGTAGGCAGCAGCATTGTACTCAATGGTATCTTTCTTGATTTTAATGGGGTCTACTTTTACTTTAACCTCTACATCTTCAAGACGGATGGTTTCCATCTTGAGCATAATGGGTTCTAAAACAGCGTTTTTTTTTGAAGATTCAACTTCGTAGATCGAAGCAAATGGCTTGTAACCCAATGCAGTAATACTAAGATAGAACTTATTGCGGCTTACCTTTGCGAATGCAAAGTCTCCCTTCGCCTCAGAATTTGAGCGGAGGGTATCTTTATCAGTAATCAATCGAATGCTTACGCCCTCAATAGGCTTTTTCAAAGAATCGATTACAGTACCACTTATTTTAAACTGAGACTGAGCGAGAGCGTTAAAGGAAAGTGTGATCAGTATAAAAAATAATAAAAAGCATAAATTATTGCTTTTTCTCATCCCTCGGACCTCTTTTATAAATTACAAGACCATTTAAAAAATTACGCAGAATCTGATCGCCGCAAGGTTTAAAATTCTCATGGTCTTCATTTCTGAAAATATCGCCTAGTTCTGCCTTGGTTACCTTAAATCCAACGAGATCGCAAATGGTTATAATGTCTTCTGTTTTTAATGATAAGGCTACTCGTAGTTTTTTTAATATATCGTTGTTGCTCATGCTTTTAATGATTGAATTGCAGAAAGATTGAGTTAGTGAATGTTGTAAGTTGCAATGTTTGAAAGTTAAAATGTTGTAAAACGTTCAGACTTCGGACTTATCGAACTAACTCGCCACTTCTAATTTAAGTTTTTTTCCTTTAATTTTTTCACCACTTAAGGCTTTCAATAATTTCTCTACTTTGTTTCTCTTAACAGCCACATAACTGGTCGTATCTTTAACTTCGATCAGGCCAAGATCTTCTTTTGTTAAATTACCTTTCTGCAAAAATAAACCTACAATATCAATTTTGTTAATTTTATCCTTCTTGCCATGTGCAATATATAAAGTTACCCAATCGCTTGCTTCTGGTAACTTATATTGTTCAGATAAAACTTCTTCCTCAATATCATCAGGTAAATATTTATAATGTTCTTCTGTAGTTAAAATGGCGTAGGCCGTTCCTTTTGCATGCATCCTTGCTGTTCTACCATTGCGATGGATATAGGCATCTTCAGTGTAAGGCAATTGGTAATGTACAATATGTTCAACTTCGGGAATGTCGAGACCTCGGGCAGCCAGATCTGTTGTAATTAAAATCCGATGGCTACCATTTCTAAATTTAAGCAATGCCTTTTCACGATCGAACTGTTCCATCCCACCATGAAAAACGTCATGACCTAAACCATTTTCGAAAAGTAGATCACTTATCCGATCCACCGTTTCCCTGTGATTACAGAAAACCAATGTGTTTTTACTGCCTATCTTACTGAGTAACCTAAAAAGGAAATCTAATTTATCGGCCGCAGGTGCAGTTATTTTTTTAAGCTTTAAATCTGGCTTAATCTGAACATTTTTCGAAAAATCTACTTCAACAGGTGCATTTAACTTTACAAAAGCCGGAACTTCTTCCATTTTGGTCGCAGAAGTAAGCATACGCTGTTTTAGCGAAAGCAGCGAGCCAATGATGTAAGACATATCATTTTCAAAGCCAAACTCAAGTGCCTTATCAAATTCGTCTAAAACTAAAGTTTCGATAAAAGATTCGTCAAAGTTTTGATGCTCTAAATGGTAAGCTATCCTACCAGGTGTCCCGATTAAGACGGCGGGAGGATGTGCAAGATTATTTTTTTCTATCCGTACAGCGTGACCACCATAACAGCAGTTTACCTTAAATGAAGTACCCATTTGTTTAAAAACCTGCTCTATTTGCAAGGCAAGCTCTCTCGAAGGAACCAAGACTAAGGCCTGCACTCCCTTAACTCCGGCTTTAAGGTTGGAAAGTAATGGCAATAAAAAGGCCAGCGTTTTCCCCGAACCCGTTGGCGCAATCAATATTACATCTTTACCAGTCTTGGCTGCTTTTACAGAAGACTCCTGCATCTCATTAAGTGCAGTAATGTTTAATTTTTTTAAGGCATTTTCTATCATTCCGCTATAAAGGTAATCATTTCTCTTTACGGCAAAAACGATGTCCTTAGTTAGGGTTTGAAAAATCTTTCCCTAAGTTTGCGGAGGGTAGAAAAATTTAATCTTTTCTCGAGCAACATTAACATGTTACCACGTTTAGACATTGATGATAGCACTTTTTCGTTAACTGCATCAACCGAAGATAAAATCTTGTCAGCCAGTTCATCTGCAAATTTATTCGCTCTGCTGTTTTGTAATAACTGAAGCTCTTGAATTAATTCTGCTCTCATAATTAAGAATTTTAATGAATATACAAATATTAACGGACCGGATAATAATTTGTTTCATTAAATAATAAGTTCATCTAAACTATTATCACTAACTTGTTGATAACTAACTTTTTGTTAGCAAATAAACAATCTACACTTAACACATGTTTAATTTTTAGCGCTTATTTTTATAAAAACCTGATTACCATTCGTCCCAAAGGGATTCCTTTGGAATTAACCTCAAAAAACACAATGTATGACGTGGAAAAAATTTAATGGTGAAATTATTCAATCTTCGATCCTGGAAGAAATAGAAAAAGCAATTATCAGAGAAAGCGAAAACGGCTTTAAGCTTAAAGTTTGTATTGGTACCGATTCGCAGGTAAAAGGCGCAATAACCGATTTTGCAACCGTAATTGTGCTGTTAAGAGAGCATCATGGCGGCTTTATGTATATTCACCAGGAAAAAAGCACACAGCAGGTAAGCATTAAGGAAAGAATGTTGATGGAAGTACAAAAATCTATAGAAACAGCTTATTCCATCTGCGATTTACTTGATATTTATGATGTAGCCCTTGAAGTACATGCGGATATCAACACCAGTCCATCGTTTAAATCGAACAAAGCACTTAACGATGCGATGGGATATATTTTAAGTATGGGCTTTATATTTAAGGCTAAACCAGAAGCATTTGCAAGCTCAACCTGTGCGGATAAGATGGTGCATTAAATGAGTCGGAAAGCTTGGGGTCAGAGGTCCGAAGTCGGGTACCGTCATTTCGGGCGCAGCCGAGAACCACGAAGTGCTCAGCGAAGCTAAATCTGTCTAGATAGATCTCTCCATTCCACTACGTTCCAGTCGAGATGACGGCCCATTTTTTTTTTGGAATCCGTTAATAATAGCGGAATGGAGAAATTTATCGGATCAAAATGTAGATCTTTTTTGCGATTTCTGCGCCTTCATTCTGCGAACTTTACTGTTAAACCTAAACTATCCTCAACAAAACCGCATCTTTGTTGTTGTGCTTTAAAACAAAAATTTGAAAACCTATAGATTAGAATTTACCCAAAAACTCCCTGTTGATCTGGACACCGCCTGGGACTTTTTTTCTTCGCCCATGAACCTGGCCGAAATTACTCCACAAGATATGACCTTTGATGTAACCTCACCAAATATGGTCAATACTAAAATGTATCCCGGCCTGATCATCACCTATAAGGTTTCGCCCTTGTTCGGTATTAAATTAAACTGGGTCACGGAGATCACACATGTTAAGGATAAGGAATATTTTATCGATGAGCAACGCTTTGGGCCTTTTGCATTCTGGCATCACCAGCATCATTTCGAAAAAGTAGATGGTGGTGTATTAATTCACGATACTTTGCATTATAGCATTGGCTGGGGACCAATAGGCATCATGGCAAATGCTTTGATCGTAAATAATAAAATCAACGAAATTTTTAAATTCCGCTATCAAAAAGTGGAGGATTTATTTGGAAAATTTTAGTTTGAACCAATTACCATTTTTTAGTAGAAATGGTTTCTGTCTTTTTCTTGGCTTTCTCTACCCTATTGGCTGCCAAATACTTTTTAAAATCATCACCGAATTTTTCGATTTTATTATAGGTACTGTTTAAAATATCTTTCCATGCCCCAGCACCCAATTTGCCAGGTGTACGCTCTAAAGGCACGCCGATTTTTGTAGTGGCTACAAAATTTCCATAACGGTCTCTTTGGTATGGAATAAACAACAGATCGGTTAACCAGAATCTATATTTTCCATTACGTGCCTCAAAAACAAAACTATAGCTCACCTCCCCGCTAGGGTGACCAGCAACCAAAATGGTTTTATCAATTACCATCGTTCCTTTGGCTAAAACAGAAGAATCGGTGCTATTTTCCTGAGTCATCGATTTTTTATAGGCTACATGGATAAAAGATTTGGCCCTTTGCAATAAAGTATCTTTATTCAGCTGTAGCGAATCGACTACCTGATAATAGATAAATTTACCATTATCATCTTTCGAAAACTGTTTCTGTTGTGCGGATAATTGAATCGAAAAAAGAGCAAGAATAATAAAAAGAAGGTATTTCATTTGAAATCGGTTAACAGGCAAATCTAATTATTTAAAGGTACAAAAAAGCCGTCCCTATTTAACATCGGGACGGCCTAATATTATTTTATTTGCTTAAAAAGCGTAAACAGCTGCTAAAGAGAACTGACCTCCATTTGGTGCTGCAGCGCCACCTTCTTTGAAGAAAGGTTTGTCGCTGTTGTGGTCTAATCTAACCTCTGGGATAAAGGTTAAACCACCAGATTTAATGTTTGCGGTAAGCGTTACTGCAGTAAAAGCTGTAGCCGGAACTGCACCTGCCGCTTTAAATTTGAAGTACTCACCTCTTAAACCTAAAGTTACTGCATCCAATACAGCAAATTGAGGGTATAAAGCCGCACCAGCATAACTTCCTGGTACCGAGCTATCTTTGATATCATAATTGGCTGCATTTAAACCCAATTTAAATTTCTCTGTAATTTGATAAGAAGTAGTTAAATCGATAATCGTTCCATACCCGCCAAAACCAGCACCGGATAGAGCATTGATATAAGCGGTCCAGCCTTCAACCGGAGCAACCATTAACTGGCCACCGATAGCCGAAACACCTCTAGATGCTGAATAAACATTCCAATCATTAAATAAACCAGCCATTAAACTTACCTTATCACTGAATTTATAAGTTGCTTTAATACCGGCATTTTGGAATGGCCCATTGGTAAACAGGTATGAGGTAGAATAGTTGAAATTTCCAACCGGAGAGATTACTTCATACCCAATAAAGGTACCCATGTAACCAGCAGTCATGCTAAATTGATCTGTAAACTCGTAGTTAACATATAAATTCTGAATATTAAATGAAGAACCTGCAGCAGCGGCATCAGGAATAGATTGTGATTGTCCTCTTGGACCAAAAGACAACTCTCCAACAAATGAAGCCTTACCTGTTTTTTTCTTCAAAGCAATATCAATCATCCCTAAGGATACCGAGTTGTGATCAGTTACAAAAGATGTTTTTCCGTTTAATGGATTTTTAGCAAAATCATATTTAAAGTACGTATCTACCGACCCTGAAATTTCAAGTGGTGATGTAGGGGTTTCCTGAGCCAGGGCACACGTAGTGCTGGCCATTGCAAAAATAGCGGTTAAAAGTTTCTTCATGTTTGAGCTTGTTTTGAGTTTAGATATTATAAAATCCTTAAGAAATTGGTTCTGTTAATGGACTGTTTCTTTCGATATAGATCGCTCTTTCTTCAACTAACAAGGTACCTTGAGAGTATTTTTCATCGTGTTGAGATGCATCAAGACCCATTTCTTCTTCTTCATCAGAAACCCTGATTGGATTGATAAGATTTACCAGTTTGAAAATAATGAATGATACAACGAAACTGAAGATGATTACGATTACAGCACCTTTTAATTGTGTAATAAAGAAAGCTGGATTACCATAAAATAAGCCATCAGCACCAGCAGCATTCACTGTTTTTGTAGCAAAAACACCAGTTAACAACATACCAACGATACCACCCACACCATGACAAGGAAAAACATCTAAAGTATCATCTAAGCTGGTTTTTTGTTTCCATGAAACCACAAGGTTAGAAATCACTGCAGCAATAGCACCAATAAATATACTTGATGAAATACTTACAAAACCTGCACCTGGCGTAATGGCCACTAAACCAACTACTGCCCCGATACAAAAACCTAATACTGATGGTTTTTTACCTCTTGCTACATCAAAGAACATCCAGGATAAACCCGCAGCGCCTGCAGCAGTATTTGTGGTTAAAAATGCCGAAACAGCCAAGCTACCTGCGCTTAATGCAGAACCTGCATTAAAACCAAACCAACCGAACCATAATAAACCTGTACCAATTAATACGTAAGGGATATTTGCAGGTGGAACTTCTTTATGCTCTAAGTGAGATTTTCTACGTTTTAAAACCAATGCACCAGCTAATGCAGCCATACCAGCAGAAATGTGTACTACCGTACCACCTGCAAAATCTAACACACCCATTTTAAACAAGAAACCTTGTGGATGCCATGTCCAGTGAGCTAACGGAGAATAAACAAATATGGCGAACAAAACAATAAACAGAATGTACGAAGTAAAACGGATACGCTCAGCAACCGCTCCAACTACTAAACCTGGTGTGATAATGGCAAACATTAATTGAAACACAGCAAATAAAGAAAGCGGAATAGTTAAGTCTGCTCCTCCCTGAAGATGCGGTGCTCCAGAATTTACACCTTTAAAGAAAAGGAATGTTGTAGGGTTTCCGATAAAACCACCAATGGTATCTCCAAAGGCTAAACTAAATCCAACTACTGTCCATAAAACGGTAATTACTCCTGCGGCTACAACACTTTTAATCATGGTAGATAATACATTTTTACGATGAACCATTCCACCATAAAAGAATGCAAGACCTGGAGTCATTAAAAATACTAAAGCAGCGGCGATTAATATGAATGCAATATCAGGTGCACTATACTTGCCTTCATCAAAATTAGGGAGAAGTGGAATAAATAGAGCGAAAATTGCGACAATCATCAATATCGCAAAAGGCGCGTACTGTTTAAAGGAGAATTTACTCATAGTTTTTAGCTTAATTTGTTTGTATTGTTTAAATATTTAAAATATGCGTGATTTATTTTGATAAAAATACGATATATCGCAGTTTTTACACCATTAAATTGAAATATTTTAATAAAAATGAGTGATTTTTATGGAACAACACAAAAACGAACCTTAAAAATAAAAATAACAAAAAATAGAGGGGATTTTAATGCAAGATTTTAATAAAAACAAAATCCAACACTAACCATCATTTATGCGATTTTAACTAAAATTTATAAAAAAATAGCTCAAAAAACTATTAATAACACAAAAACCCATGAAATTTCATGGGTTTTTGTGAAAAATATTAAAAAATTTAATTTTTTTATGAAAAATACGCAGAACCTTGAACTACACCTCTTCTTTCAATTTCTTTATCCATATAGGTTTGAATTGCCGATTTGTTAAGCCCCCAGTTCGGTGCAATTAACAAATCCCAGTCAGAAATTCCAAAAAGACGCTGAATAACAATATCAGGACGCAATAGAGGGATTAACTCGCAAAGTAAGTCGGTATATTCTTCAAGCGAGAATAGCTTAAAGGGCTCTTTTTTGTATTTGGCACCCATTATCGAGCCCTCTACAACATGAAGGTGATGGAATTTCACAAACTTAATCTGCGGAAAACGATTAATTTCGTGAATATAACCATGCATTTGTTCTCTGGTTTCCCAGGGGAAGCCAAAAATAGTATGCACACACAGATCGAGCTTACTGTCTTTTAAAAGCTCTACCGCAGCAACAAATTCGCTATGACTACAGCCTCTGTTAATCTGGTTAAGGGTTTCGTCATAAATAGATTCCATACCCATTTCCAAGTCTACATCAAAACGATCGGTATAACTTTCTAATAAAGCTACCTTTTCGGCATCGATACAATCAGGGCGGGTACCCACCGCAAAACCCACAATATCTTCGGTATTAATTAATAAGGCTTCATCGTACATCATCTTTAAATAATGTACCGGCGCATAAGTATTGGTGTTCGGCTGAAAATAAACAATATACTTATCAGCTTTATAAGAAGTTTTAGCCCTTAACATGCCTTCGGCAAGCTGATCTTTAATATTTGGATTTTTACGTGAAGGTTCTGGTGTAAAAGAATCTACATTACAATAAGTACATCCACCATACCCCTTGCTGCCATCGCGATTGGGGCAGGTAAAACCACCATCTACAATTACTTTAAACACACGTTGCCCCTTATACTTTTCGCGCAAATGTGTACCGTAATTTTTATATCCCTTTATCCCTGAATCTACTAGTGTTCCCATTGTTTGCAAAAATACGGTTTTTGTTTGAGACGCGAGGTTAGATGTGAGATATTAGACATGAGATGTGAGATTGAGTATACATATATAAGGTAAAAGGTTTAGGGTTTAGGGTTTAGGGTTTAGGGTTTAGGGTTTAGGGTTTAGGGAAAACGATTTCGAACGGCTAAGTTTTAAAAAATCATTATTTTTTATTTTAGAAAAGCAAAGCTTGTGTTTCATTACAAAGTTAGTCCCGCCACATGCTCATACCTGCCCGTTCGTTCAGGCGGGCGCCTGCAGGCCTTAGGCGCAAGGCCGGTATCCGCCATGTCGGGTTTAGATTACTCTGTTTCCTGCACAGCTTTAAGTGAGCTAAACCCGGTAGTAGCGAACACGATCCCGATTTTTTCTATCGGGAGAAGTAAAGCGGATAACGGGGCTACCGGAACCGATTGAAACAGAACACTGCTTTTCAAAATGTAAAAATGAGATTGGAGAGGTAAGATTAGAGAAGCAAAAAACCTCGCATTTTTAAAAAACTGCGAGGTTCCGTAGTAAATTCCATCTCGTATCGTCATCCTGAACATGTTTCAGTATCTGCCCTACCATTAAGATACTAAATTAATGCAGCAGGACGATCGCGCGTACTCCTGAAATTAAATCAGATTAACTTTGCTGTTCCTTTTTGTTAATGAAAAAATAAACAGGCACACCCAGTAAAACAATTACAAGCCCAGGCCAGGTATATTGTTGTTTATAAATGAGGAGCAAAATGCAAAATGCCGCCCCAATTAATAAATAAATAATTGGCGTAATGGGATATAACCAGGTTTTGTAAGGCCTTTCAAGTTTAGGTTGTTTAATCCTTAAATAAATCACACCAAATACGGTGATCATATAAAAGAGCACAATAACAAAAGAGATCATATCTAAAAGGTTACCATACTGTCCGCTTAAACATAAAGCAGATGCCCAAATGCCCTGCATCCAAAGCGATCTTTCAGGAACTCCATTTTTATTGTTTTTAAGCGCTGCTTTAAAAAACATGCCATCTTTTGCCATGGTTTGAAATACCCTTGCACCTGCCAGTACGATTCCATTAACGCAACCAAAAGTAGAAATCATCACCAACAAGGCAATTACAATTGTACCAATTCCATTACCAAAAATTTGCTCCGAAGCAGCAACAGCAACCCGATCATTGAGTGCAAAGGCGATACTATCTCTGTTTAGGGTATTGAGATAGATAAAATTGACCAATAAATAAAGAATCATTACAGCTGAAGTACCCAAAACCATCGCGCGCACCACATTTTTTTTAGGATTTTCGATCTCTCCCGAAACAAAAGTTACGTTTTCCCAGGCCACGCTCGAAAACACCGAGCCAACCATTGCCGCTGCAATTCCACCCATTATGGTCATTCCAGAAATCGATTCCCATCCGGATTTCAAGAAATTTCCACCTGCATCTGTTTTGAGATTATTAAAAGCACTAGACCCAAACCCTAAGTTTTCAGTCCAAAAGCTGTTTTTTACCAAGAGAAAGCCTAAAATAATTAAACCAATTAAAGCGATGATTTTAGAGCCGGTAAAAATATTCTGTAATATTTTACCGCTTTCAACACCTTTTGTATTAATATAAGTTAAAAGCAAAATCACACCAATAGCTACAATCTGTATCCAGGTAATTTTATAGCCACCGCTTTGAAAAATTGGAGCAGCATCGTTAAGCGCTGGAATTAAATAAGCTGTAAATTTACCAAAAGCAACTGCAACAGCTGCTATAGTTCCGGTTTGAATTACAGTAAACAAGCCCCAACCATAAAGAAATCCCATCATTTTACCGAAAATCTCTCTCAGGTAAGTATATTGACCGCCTGCTTTAGGAAACATAGAAGAAAGTTCTCCATAAGAAATTGCGGCTGCAACGGTCATCACTCCAGTGATCACCCATACCACAATCAACCAATAACCAGAACCTAGATTCCGCATGATGTCGGCGCTAACAATAAAGATCCCGCTTCCGATCATTGAGCCCATTACCAGCATTGTAGCATCAAAAAGGCTTAATTTTCTTTTAGAAGGCCCATCTTCCTTTTGCATTTCCATTTTAGTTCAGTTTAGTTTGTGGCTAATTTATTTAAAAAAAAGAAAATAGGAGCGCTTCGCTTGTATTATTTTAATGGAGCGAAATTTTATTTGCCTTGGCAATGAAAATTTTAATCACAAGAAAAATATTTTATTATCTTGCTACTTATAAGTACGTAGTTTGGAGCGAGGCGTTCGGAGTTTAGCACCTGGAGTTTGGAATCGATAAAACAATTAACCGATTTATACAGTTCACCAATTAAACAACATAATAACCAAATATAAAACCAATTATTAACTATGGATTTTTTACAAAACAATTTAATTTACTGTATCCCGGCCCTGGGCCTTGTCGGGATTATAGTTATGATGATTAAAAGCGCCTGGGTAAACAAGCAAGATGCCGGTGATCAAAACATGCAAGAACTTGCGGGTTATATAGCCGATGGCGCGATGGCCTTTTTAAAAGCCGAATGGAGGGTGTTGAGCATTTTCGCTGTTTTTACAGCAGCGCTCCTGGCCTACTCGGGAACAATTACCGAAATTAAAGGTGTACCGATGCATTCGAGCTGGATTATCTCTATCTCTTTTATTATAGGAGCGGTATTTTCTGCAACTGCGGGTTATATCGGGATGAAATCTGCCACTAAAGCCAATGTTAGAACCACACAGGCGGCCAGAACAAGTTTAAAACAAGCATTAAAAGTTTCATTTACCGGCGGTACCGTAATGGGTTTAGGTGTTGCCGGACTTGCCGTTTTAGGTTTAGGCGGTTTATTTATTGTGTTTTTACAGGTATTTCATGTAACCAGTGCCAACAGCACCGAAATGAGAACTGCTATTGAGGTTTTAACCGGTTTCTCTTTAGGAGCCGAATCAATAGCCTTGTTTGCCCGTGTTGGTGGTGGTATATATACTAAGGCTGCCGATGTTGGTGCCGATTTAGTAGGTAAAGTAGAAGCTGGAATTCCGGAAGATGATGTGCGTAACCCTGCAACCATTGCCGATAACGTTGGCGATAACGTGGGTGACGTAGCAGGTATGGGTGCCGATTTGTTTGGTTCTTATGTAGCAACGATATTGGCCACTATGGTCCTAGGACAAGAAATTACCGTAACTGATAAATTTGGCGGCATGTCTCCTATCCTTTTGCCAATGGTAATATGTGGTCTGGGAATTTTATTTTCGATTGTGGGCACTTGGTTTGTAACCATTAAAGATGATAAATCAAATGTTCAGACGGCATTAAACTTAGGTAACTGGTCATCAATTTTAATTACGGCAATAGCCTCATTCTTTATTGTAAAATGGATGCTGCCAGAAACCCTAAACTTACGTGGTTATGAGTTTTCGAGCATTAATGTATTTTACGCCATTATTGTTGGTTTAGTAGTGGGTACGATTATGAGTATTGTTACCGAATATTTTACTGCAATGGGCAAAGGACCTGTAAATTCTATTATCCAGCAATCATCAACAGGGCATGCAACCAATATTATTGCGGGTTTAGCGGTCGGGATGAAATCGACCGTGATTCCGATTTTAGTATTGGCTGGAGGGATTATGTTATCCTATCATTTTGCAGGTTTATATGGTGTGGCTATTGCGGCAGCAGGAATGATGGCTACAACAGCTATGCAATTGGCTATTGATGCTTTCGGACCAATTGCAGATAATGCAGGTGGCATCGCCGAAATGAGCCAGTTACCGCCGGAAGTGCGCGAACGTACCGATAATTTAGATGCGGTTGGAAATACAACTGCAGCAACCGGTAAAGGATTTGCTATTGCCTCTGCAGCCTTAACTTCTTTAGCTTTATTTGCAGCTTTTGTAGGTATTGCAGGTATTACTGCTATCGATATATATAAGGCACCTGTTCTTGCCGGCTTGTTTGTTGGCGGTATGATTCCGTTTATCTTTTCTGCACTTTGCATTCAGGCAGTGGGTAAAGCAGCCATGGATATGGTTCAGGAAGTTCGCCGCCAGTTTAGGGAAATTCCTGGTATTATGGAATATAAAGCGAAACCAGAATATGAAAAATGCGTGGCCATTTCAACTAAAGCATCCATCCGCGAAATGATGATGCCTGGTGCTATTGCCTTAATTACCCCAATAATTGTTGGCTTTACTTTTGGCCCGGAAGTTTTGGGCGGATTGCTAGCCGGAGTAACCGTTACGGGTGTATTAATGGGTATTTTTCAAAGCAATGCAGGTGGCGCCTGGGATAATGCCAAAAAATCTTTTGAACAAGGTGTAATGATTAATGGCGAAATGCACTATAAAAAATCAGAACCACATAAAGCTTCTGTAACTGGTGATACGGTTGGAGATCCTTTTAAAGATACTTCAGGCCCTTCCATGAACATTTTAATCAAATTAATGTCTATTGTTTCACTGGTTATCGCTCCATACATCGCAGTTAAGGCGATTGCAAGCGAACACAAGCTAGAAGTTAGAAAAGAAATCAGAATTGAGCAAAAAACGGATAGTTTAGGACACATAATTACCGATACTTTAACAAATACAACCGATACATTAAGTCGTTAGTTGTAAAATCATGGATATAATAAAAGTAAAAGGGATTTTTAACCAAAATCCCTTTTACTTTTCCGTAATTTTTAATTACGTTTGGAGCTGAATTAATCTAAACAAAAACTATAATATGGGTTTATTTACTAAAAAGCCAATGCATCTATTGCTTGAAGAAGCAGGCGATTCAGGCAAAGGCTTAAAGCGTACACTTAGTGCAGGTGCATTAGTTGCATTAGGTGTTGGGGCTATTATTGGTGCCGGGCTATTTGTTCGTACTGCTGCTGCAGCCGCTCAAAATGCTGGACCATCAGTTACAATCGGTTTTATAATAGCAGCAATAGGCTGCGCTTTGGCTGGCTTATGTTATGCTGAGCTCTCATCTTCTATTCCAATCTCTGGTAGTGCGTATACTTATACTTATGCTACCATGGGTGAGCTAATGGCTTGGGTTATTGGCTGGGATTTAGTACTAGAGTATGCTGTTGGAGCTGCTACTGTGGGTATAGCCTGGAGTGAGTATCTGAATAAATTATTGGTAGAAGTATTACATACCTCACCCATACCCTACGAGTGGTGCCACTCGCCTTTTCAATCGCATCCAGATGGTACCGTAAATGGAATTATGAATCTTCCTGCTTTGTTTATCGTAGGCTTGTTAAGTTTGCTTTTAATTAAAGGAACATCAGAATCTGCTTTTGTAAACGGTTTAATTGTTATTACTAAAGTGGGTATTGTGATCTTAATCATTATTTTAGGCTGGGGCTTTATACACGAATCTAACCACCATCCGTATATTCCGGCTGCTACAACTTATGTAGATCATGCAGGTATTAGCCATAGCTTTGGTGGTTTCTGGGGCATTATTGGCGCTGCCGGAACCGTATTCTTTGCCTTTATCGGTTTTGATGCCGTAAGTACTGCCGCTCAGGAAACTAAAAACCCTAAAACAGCAATGCCAATTGGTATTTTAGGATCGTTAGCCGTTTGTACCATATTATACATTTTATTTGCACACGTTTTAACAGGAATTGCACCAGTTGAGTTTTTCAGAACTAAAGGTGGTGAAGCTTCTGTTGTAGCTGCAATTAGCGAATATATGACTGGATACTCATGGTTATCTAAATTAGTAACCGTAGCAATTTTAGCAGGTTTCTCTTCGGTAATTTTGGTGATGTTATTAGGCCAAAGCCGTGTATTTTATTCAATGAGTAAAGATGGGTTATTACCTAAAATGTTCAGTGATTTACACCCTAAATTTAAAACACCTTATAAAGCAAACTTAGTAATCTTGGTAATTGTAGGTTTATTTGCTGCATTTATCCCTGGCGATGTAGTTGGCGATATGACGAGTATCGGTACATTATTTGCATTTATGCTTGTTTGTATTGCGGTAATTATCTTAAGAAAAACAGATCCGGATCTTCCTCGTCAGTTTAGGACACCTTGGGTACCTTTAGTTCCAATTTTAGGTGTTCTTGCCTGCGGTTTAATGATCCTTGGTTTAGGATGGACAAACTGGTTAAGATTATTTGGCTGGTTAGCATTAGGATTTATCATTTACTTTGGATACAGTAAAAAGAATTCACATTTGAAAGACGCTAAATAAGTTATATTTTCAAAAAATTTAAAGCCTCGACAAAAAGTCGGGGCTTTTTTGTGTTAAATAATTGTTAATAAAACTACCTTTGCAAAAAAATGAAAACATGTACCGCAATTCTGCCAAAATTAAACGCGTTTATTTCTCCTTAACCATTGTTTTGCTTTTCATTTCCGTTGCCGGATATGCACAAAGAACAATTAACGATGTAATGGATTCTACAACGGTTAATCATTTGCTCATTATTTCAAAGAAATATGGTTCGTTATCTTTTAGCGGATACCTGCAGCCTCAATTCCAGGTTGCACAAGCAAATGGTGCACAAGCAGAATATCAAGGCGGAAACTTTGGCGAGTTTACCAATAACCGGTTTAGATTAAGAAGGGGGCGTTTAAGGGCAGATTACATGATGTTAACGGATGACGGCAGTCCTTCTACCTATTTTGTACTTCAATTTGATGGTACGGAACAGGGCGTAGCGATAAGGGATTTTTGGGGACGTTATTACGAAAATAAATGGAAGATACTGGCGGTTACATTAGGGCTCTCAGGCCGTCCGTTTGGGAACGAACTGCAATTATCTTCTTCAGTGAGGGAAGCCCCGGAGCGCGGCCGGATGTCGCAAATTTTAATGAAAACAGAACGAGATCTGGGGGTTACCTTTACGCTAAACCCGCGGTGGAAAGATGCCAGACTTAAAAACTTTGTATTCGATTTTGGCATTTACAACGGACAAGGCTTAGCTGGGGCAGGAGAATTTGATAACAGTAAAGATTTTATCTTCAGATTAAGCCATAAAACTTATGCATTTAATAAATTTACCATTGCAGGCGGCATCAGTACTTTACAGGGCGGGTTAAATCACCGCTTACCCGTAAGTTATAAGATGGATAGAATCAACGACCAATGGAGAATGATGAAGGATTCGTCGGCTAATACCATCAATCAGGTTGCCCCAAGGAGATATTATGGTGCCGATATTCAACTGGCTACAAAAACCAAGAGCTGGAAATCTGAGTTAAGGGCAGAAGTGGTATCAGGCTTACAAACAGGCACTTCAACAACATCAACCACACCAGGCTCCTACCCTGTTGACAGTAAATCGGTAGCGCTACCATATTATACGAGAACTTTTAACGGTGCTTACCTTACCTTTGTACAAACCTTAAACAGCACCGATAACCAGATCATTCTAAAATACGATTGGTACGATCCCAATTCAAAAGTAAAAGGCTTGGATATTTACAGCGACCGTGGACTTTCTCCTGCCGATGTTCGTTTTGATACTTTTGGCTTTGGTTTTCTACACCACTTTAACCCACATTTTAAAGCGGTGCTTTATTACGATATCATTAAAAACGAATCGACCCAAATTGAGGGCTATACCGCTGATAGAAAGGATAATGTGCTCACTTTAAGAACACAGTTCTATTTCTAACAAATAACTGCACAATTGAGGAATTGATACAAATTCCGCTACCTTTGCTTAAAATTGCGCTGCTATGAAATTTGATTTTATGACGTTCAACTTAAGCCAGATCCTATCGACAACGATGGTGCTCTTTGCTATTATCGACATTTTAGGCGCAATCCCTGTTGTGATCGAGCTGCGCAGAAAAGCAGGTCATATCGAATCAGAAAAAGCATCGCTCGTGGCTACAGGCTTAATGATTTTATTTTTGTTTGTTGGAGAATCGCTGTTAAAAGTAATCGGACTTGATGTAGAATCTTTCGCTATTGCGGGTTCATTTGTAATATTTTTTATTGCCATGGAAATGGTATTGGGATTAACCATTTTCAAAGAAGAAGCTCCCGAAACAGTCTCTATTGTTCCATTAGCCTTCCCGCTAATTGCCGGAGCCGGTACAATGACCACTTTGCTATCGTTAAAAACAGAATACCATACCCAGAATATTTTAGTGGGCATTATACTCAATATGTTGTTTGTTTATTTTGTATTGAAAAATACCAACAGACTGGAAAAACTCTTCGGAAAATCAGGCTTAAACATCTTACGTAAAGCATTTGGCGTAATTTTATTGGCTATAGCGATTAAATTGTTCAGGAATAATACGGGGCTTTAGTAGGTCCATCTAGATCGTCATTTCGACTGAAGCCTACCAATTCTTCATTGGTAGCGAAATGGAGAAATCTTTAAATGTAAGTTCAAAGATTTCTCCACTACGGTCGCAATGACGATCATTATTAAATGACAATCCTCCAATCAATCTGTAACAATAATTCCCTATATTCATCTAAACATAAAGCTTACATCATGAACAGCTTTGAAGAATATACCTTAATTATCGGAGCAATAGCCGTTTTAATCGAAGCGGTGAAATACTTCAAAAAGAATTTCAAATCCTGGTTTGAACATACGTAATGTCGCTTTAAGTGAGCGTCATGCTGAATTTATTTCAGCATCTATATGTTAAGACCCTGAAATAAATTCAGGGTGACGAACCGAGTGATTAATCCTGGCTCTTCTTAATCAATCTCGCTACAAACATCGTATCGGCATTGTTTTCATAACCCTTTATCAATTCCATCTTTTCCAGTTCTAATGGCAATGTATCAATCATGTGCTGAACAATGGCTTCGTTTTCTTCGGCAAAGACAGAGCAGGTAATATAAATTAAGGGCTTACCTGGCTTCAAATATTTTACAATATTTTGGACAATTCCCTTCTGGATGCCCGCAAATTGATTAATTTTCCGTTCCTCGAAAAAGGTGAGCATTTCGGGTGTCCTCCCCCATGTTCCGGAACCAGTACAAGGGGCATCTAAAATGATCCCGTCGAATTGATAGTGATGTAAAACCTGATCATTGTTCTGTAAAAGATCCAGTTCTTTCTTATGATACTTTTTAATGCCCGCCAAACGGAAACGTTCATCTAAGTTTAAGAGTATGCTTTCTCTCAGATCAGAAACCAAGAGTTCGATAACAGGCTCCAAACTATGCAACAGCAATGTTTTCCCACCAGATGCCGCGCAACAATCCCACCATTTATCCCATTTGTTCGGTTTAAAATAATTACCTGTATGCTGAGAAGATAAATCCTGAACCTGATAACTGCCTTCTTTTAAAACGGTTTCAAGCTTGGTTCCATTGGGTAATGCCAAAGCGGTTTCAGAAATAGCTTTAACCGCAACGTTTTCATCTTCTAATTTTGCAACAATAGCTGCAGATTCATCAGCTGCTACCCTGATAAACAGATCTGGCTGTTTGAAGAATGAGGTAGAAAAAGCTTCCTGATCTAATTCATCAGATAGATTTGCATGAAACGGGTATACCTCCTGCAAATCAAAATCTGGATACCTGGTTTTAATGATGGATAATTTTTCTTCCAGCGACAGTATAATGCTGTCCTTTAATTCTGGCAGATTCTTTTCAACAATAAGACTTAGCGTATCGTGGCATAAGAAATCGGCAATGCTTAAACGTTCTTCGGGGGGAAGTGCCGGTAAAGTCTTACCTAATCTAAAAAAGCTATAGATATGCCTTGTAGCCCATCTCCTATCTGAGGAACCCATTTGCTTATGCTGCTTAAAATAGGCTGGCAGAAAACGATGCAAAGGCAAACTTCCATCATAATTATTCAAAATCTGTTCAAAGGCTCTTAACTGATGATCTGCTCTCATGCAATAATTAAAATGGAAGAAAAAATTATAGAATTACTCAACTACGTTTAACGCAAAGTTTTTAAACTTCAGTAACATTAAACTGGTGTTAATATAGCCTAATTTTTCATCATGAATAAATGAAAAGTTATTATGGAGGCCTTTATATTTATCTTTTACCAGATATTCTCTATAATCTTCCCCGTAAGTGCTTAATAGTTTACCAAAGTAATAGCCTACATCAAATCCCTTAAAGGCATATTCCCCAGGCTCAAATCCATACCTGTAGCGATATTTTTTAATAAAGGCCACAACAGCACTGCTTTTGTAGTCTATTTTATAAGAAGAGCTGATAATGGTATTTAGATCTTGTAGTTTATCGGTAGAATAATTTTGTTTTACCCAGTTAGGATGGCCGAATAAATTAATACTATAACCACCCGTAGGCAGATGCTTTAATTTATACAATTTTTCTACTGTTGGTACTACAAAAGTCCTGTCGGATGAAGTAAGCACCACTACATATTCTTTACCTTTAATCATTTTCGTTTCAAAAGTATAGGCCGAAGCATACTCCTGTACCACGAACCTGGTATTGGCTTGAAAATAGTTCCTGATCGGTGCGGCAAATTGCTCGTCTTCTGTTTTCTTAGGGTTAATCAGTACCACTATGGTATTGGCAGGGTTATAATTTTTAGCAATATAGGTGGCTATCTTTTTTCCATGTAAACCAATATTATTTACAATGGAGACCAGATTTGGATTATTAAATTCGGCAGGTTCGGAAGCAGCCAGAGGAGATACGATAATTGCATTATTTTCTTTGGCATAATTGGAGATAAATTTCAATCCATCAGGAAAAACCGGACCAATAATTAAATTGCTTTGTTTAAAACGTTCATTTTTATACAATACAGATATATGTGCATTATCATCCTGGGTATCAAAAACATTTAGTTTAAAATTTAAACCCTGAGTCGCAGCAGAATCCAATCCCAACCTAAAGCCCTGATAAAAATCGATAGGCATGGCATATTTCTCGATATCGGCTTTTGTGGCTGTTTTTAAATTTAGCTCATCCAGTTTAAAGGGAACAAGCAAGGAAACACTTGCCTGCGAAAACTTTTTGATCGGCTTTTTATCTGCCGGTTTTTCTTTTTCAACTGGTTTACTTGTTTCGGGTTTGGGTGTCTTGATTTTAGGCGAACAAGCACTCAAAATTACCGCAAACAAAACCAACAACCAATAAACCCTCTTGAAATTCATACCTATCATTTTTAACAAAATATGCTAGCAAAGTTTATTCCACCTTGCTAGCATAAGCATATTATTTGTATATCGACTCCCGACTAATGACTCAGGACTCTGAACTAAAAACTATTCCCACTCTATAGTTGCAGGTGGTTTAGAGCTAATATCGTATACCACTCTATTGATTCCTTTAACTTTATTGATGATTTCGTTAGAAATTTTAGCCAGTACCGGATAAGGTAAATGACACCAATCTGCAGTCATACCATCAAGTGATTCAACGGCTCTTAATGCAATTACATTCTCATAAGTACGTTCATCGCCCATTACACCAACAGAACGTACCGGTAAAAAGATTGCCCCTGCCTGCCATACCTGATCGTAAAGGCCAGCTTCTTTCAAATTATCAATATAAATCTTATCTGCATCTTGTAAGATAGCTACTTTTTCCGGGGTTACCTCTCCGATAATACGGATGCCTAAACCTGGTCCTGGGAAAGGGTGGCGGCCTAAAATAAACGTCTCTAAACCTAAAGCCTTACCTACTCTTCTTACTTCATCTTTAAACAACGTTTTAAGCGGTTCTACCACTTTAAGTTTCATGAAATCTGGCAAACCGCCCACATTATGGTGCGATTTAATGGTTGCTGATGGACCTTTAACTGAAATCGACTCAATAATATCGGGGTAAATTGTACCTTGTGCTAACCACTTCACATCTTGAATCAGATGAGATTCTTCGTCGAAAACTTCGATAAATACACGGCCAATAATTTTACGTTTTGTTTCCGGATCTTCTACCCCAGCTAATTGACCCAAGAATTTATCCTTTGCATCAACGCCTTTAATATTTAAGCCAAAATCTTTGTACTGCTCTAAAACACTTTCATACTCGTTTTTACGCAATAAACCATTATCAACAAATATACAATGTAGGTTTGTGCCAATGGCTTTATGTAAAAGTACCGCAGCAACACTGCTGTCAACACCACCCGAAAGTGCCAAAACAACCTTATCGTTACCTACGGTTGCTTTAATATCGGCAATGGTAGTTTCAACAAAAGCAGCAGAAGTCCAGTCCTGGCTACATCCGCAAATATCAACCAGGAAGTTTTCTAAAAGGATTTTTCCATCAATACTATGCGTTACTTCAGGGTGAAACTGGATAGCATAAGTATCCGAATCTTTAATGTGATAAGCTGCCACTTTAACGCTATCGGTACTGGCAATCAATTCAAAATTTTCAGGAATATCGGTAATGGTATCGCCATGACTCATCCAAACTTGTGAATCGATATTGATACCTTTAAATAATTTATTCTCCTGGTTTACAAAATTCAGGTTAGCACGACCATACTCGCGGGTTGAAGATGGCTGAACCGCACCACCAGAATGTT
Organism: Pedobacter sp. W3I1; assembly: GCF_030816015.1. Classification (NCBI taxonomy): domain Bacteria; kingdom Pseudomonadati; phylum Bacteroidota; class Sphingobacteriia; order Sphingobacteriales; family Sphingobacteriaceae; genus Pedobacter; species Pedobacter sp. W3I1. Next base: position 1,790,338 of record NZ_JAUSXN010000001.1, on the reverse strand, counting down.
GGGCAATATATTGTGCACCATAACAAACAGCCAATAACGGATATTTTAAATGGTATTTTGATAAATCGATTTGAGGTGCATCTTCCTGGCGGACAGAATAAGGACTACCTGAAAAAATAACTCCTTTTACATCAGGCGTAACCTCAGGAAGATTGTTATATGGATATATTTCACAGTAAATATTTAGTTCGCGAACCCTACGAGCGATGAGTTGTGTAAATTGCGAACCAAAATCGACGATAATGATTTTTTCTTGCATCCGCAAAGGTACCAATTAGATATGAGATTTGAAGGCGGAGATTTGAGATTTTTGAAGGAAAAAGTCCGAAGTCGGTAGTCCTGAGTCCGAAGCCAGTTTGGAGTTGAGCGTTTGGCGTTTGGAGTAAATTAACCGGTTTAAACAGTTAACCGATTAACCAGTATAACTAAAAAGTCCGAAGTCGATTAACTGATTTAAACAATTAACCAGTAAACTACTTGCCGTCACCAATTAACTAATGACAAATGAACCACTGGACAATAATCACCAAACAACTTTTAATCCTGCTGATCGGTATTTATTAATGTCTTCGTCTTTGCTAATTAAGGTTATATCTTTCTTAATAGCTTGCCATATCAACATCCGATCAAAAGGGTCTCGATGCCAGTTCGCATTTAAGTGATGGTAATTAGCCACATCATCAGGTAAAAGGGGCAAAAGCTCGTAACCGGCCTCAATTGCGAGTTCAGGTAAAGCCTCTGGTATGATTCTCAAAATATCTAGTTTATTTATTGAATGTTTCAAAGATATTTCCCAAAAACTTATCGTACTTACTAGAATTGTATTTTTCTTGTTCTTTAAAATTTCCATGCAGACATTCGAAAGCTTAGATGAATACATTAATGACCAAACTAATACATGGGTATCTAAGAGGTAAATCATAAGCCTAAGAATTCCTCTTCTGTAATCTTGAAATCATCTTTAAATATTATTTCGGCTTTCCCGTCAAGCATACCTATTTTACGCTCTTTATTGTTTTCTTCCAAATCAGGAACAAAATAACCAATAACCTCTTTTTTTCTTCCATATGTTACGGCAATACCAATACCTGCCTTAACATCTTCAAGTACTTCAGAAAAGTGAGCTTTAAATTCTCCAACAGACATTGTTTTCATAGCTAATAGATTTATAATCAAATATAAGCAAAACTTGTCAAGTTGTCAAGATGAAGCTGAGTTATGTTTAGATATAGACTTTGCTAAGCTGATATACTACTTGCAGTCACCAATGAACTAATGACAAATGAATCACTGAACCTTTATGATTCCATCAAAACCACCTCAACCCCAAACTTCCGTAAAAAATCTACACCTTCGTCGCTAGGTAAACCTTTATAAGCCGCATACGATTTAGAATAATACACCAATTTAATTCCTGATGATAGAATTAAGCGGGCGCAAGCAATACAAGGCGACAAGGTGGTATATAAGGTACAACCTTCTATTTTCGATCCGTTTTTAGACGCATACAGAATTGCATTTTCCTCAGCATGTAAGGCTAAAGAACAACTTCCCTTACTATCACGTGCACAGCCATGCTCTGGCCATTCTTCGTCACAGTTATGCGTACCAGCCGGCGGACCATTGTAACCAATAGAAATAATACGGGTATCTTTTGTGAGCACTGCACCGACATGGGCACGCACGCAGTGTGAGCGGGCTGCCAAATCGGTGGCGAGGTTCATAAATATCGAATCGAAACTGGGTTTATCTGTCATTATAGAAATTAAAAAAGCCACAAAGAAATAAATCTTTGTGGCCGCAAAATTACTTTATTAAAAATTAATGTCCACCAGAAATTTTTTGATCAAAGTTTATTCCTTGTGATCTTAATATTCCAGCCACTTTCCAGGCATAAAATGCTAAGTAAGCAAAACAGATAATCCCTACAACATAGCTGTATTGAATACCCGTAAACTCTGATACTGCACCCTGTGCCCAGCTAATAATACCACCGCCCATAATCATCATAATTAAGAAGCTACTTCCCTGACTGGTGTGTTTACCCAAACCACTTACGGCTAATGTAAAAATACAAGGCCATAATGTGCTACAGAACAAACCAACGCTTGTAATGGCGTAAACACTCACCATTCCTTTGGTAAGCATGCCGATTAATAGCGCAGTAATACCAATTGCCGAAAAAATCAATAACATTCTGGCTGGATTACCTTTACTCGCCATATCGGCAGCAATTAGCACCAATATAATTAAACCATACACATAAAAAGGAGCCAGGTCGTGTTTCGCAATAGCATTTACTGCTAAAAAAATACCAAACGCCAAATAAGGCGCAATAAACCTTAACACTTTTTGGGTGCTCACATTATCGGTAAATGCTTCAACGGCACCTGTCCAACGACCAATCATCATACTTGCCCAGTATAAAGAGATATAAGGGGCAATATCTTTAATGGCAAAACCTAAATCTTTCTCCATATAAGCTGGCAAGTTACTTGCTGTAGAAACCTCTACACCTACATAAACAAATATGGCAATCATACCCAAAACCAATTGAGGATATTGTAAAGCAGAGCCCTTAATCGATTTAGTATCCTCAACCACAGCTTCAACCAAAGCAGGTCTATCAGGCAACGATGACATTTTTAAGAAAATAGCAACCGCGATAAATGCAACACCCAAAATCAGGTAAGGAATTTTAACACTTTCTATGCTGATATTTGTGCTTGCATTTGCAGCAGAACCAAAAATGGCAAAACTTACAATAAGCGGCCCGATGGTTGTACCAAAGTTATTAATACCACCAGCAAGCGTTAAACGTTGCGAGCCTGTTTTAATTGGCCCTAACGCAATAGCCAATGGGTTGGCAACGGTTTGTTGTAACGAAAAGCCCAATGCTACAATAAATAAACCAGAAAGCATTAAAGGAAATGAATGCAGGTTTGCTGCAGGATAAAATAATAAAGTTCCAAGTGCAGAAATAACCAACCCTAGTGCCAACGAATTTTTATAGCCCAATTTGTTTACTATATCTTGCCCTATGATAACAGAAATACCATTATATATTAAAGCGCCCACGGTATAGGCAATGTAAAATGCCAATGAAACCAATTGGCTTTCAGCCTGTGATAAATCAAAAGCTTTTTTAAATACCGGTATTAAAATATCATTACTGGCGGCTACAAAGCCCCAAAAAAAGAATACCGTGACCAAAGGAATAAACTGCCCCCATTTGGTTTGTGCTTGTTCTGAACTCATTTTTTAAATTTAGTTTTAGTGGCTCTAAACATAAATAAAAAAAAATGAAAACCAGTAAATTTTATGCAACCAATGCAACAAAAATAAATGTTATATGTTTAGGTATAAAATTGCATATTCGCATATTATAAACAATACAATGCATGTTTGAAGCCATATTACTAGGTATAGGAGCAGGGATTATTTCGTCGTTTTTAACAGGGCCGGTATTTTTTGCAATGATCAAAACCAGCATAGAGAGGGGCTTCAAAGCCGGGTTTTCCCTGGCCGTTGGCGTAATTATTAGTGATATTGTCTTAATTGGCCTCGTTCTTTTTGGCAGTCAATTTATCGATTATAAATCCGAATTTGATAAATACGTAGGCAGTATTGGTGGTGTTTTTCTGTTGGCCGTAGGTGTTTATTACCTCGTTTCCAAAATTACCGTTAATTACGATAGCTCAACTTTACAAAAGGTAAGTAAGCGGGGTTATGTGATAAAAGGATTTTTAATGTGTATCCTCACCCCCTCTACCTTAATGTTCTGGATTATTGTAAGCGGAATCATCTCGGTTAAATTGAACAATATGCTTAACGAAAAATTAGTCTGCTTTTTTATCGCCATGGCTACCCAATTGAGCATAGATGGTGCAAAGAGTTTTTATTCTAGTAAACTCCGTTATAAAATAAAGGAAGATGCGCTTAAAAAACTAAATAAAATCGCAGGTGTCGTGATCATCTTCTTTGCCATTTGGCTCATCGTTAAAACGTACCTTAAGTTTTACGCATAGGTTTTTACCACAGATATACCTAGCATTTTAGCCACGGAAACACAGAACACATGGAATTTCCTCACGTTCTGTCACCCTTAGCGGAGTCGAAAGGCAGACAAAAATTGCTAAACCAGAGTTTTCTGTTTTTTTTGAAAAGCAGGTGCATTGCTGCTATTAAGCGTTAGTCCTGCCAATGCTTCAAGTCCTCACTCGTTCCTCACTCCGGGCTTTCCGCGAATGTCAGGTTTAGATTGAGTAAGACAGCAGTAAAAATCTACATTTCTTCCACCATGGTTCGTGTCCTCACGAACCGCTAAATCACCAACTTCTGTTCTCTAATATATTAGTAGGAACAATAAAACAGATCCTGAAATAAATTCAGGATGACGGACAGTTGAGAAAACAATTAAACCTTCACGAAGTTAATTAATGTTGCCTTTGTGTCTTGGTGGTTAAAATATTGAAAATCGGGTACTATTAAACATTTCCGCCGTGGTTCGTGTCCTCACGAACCACTAAATTATCAACTCTGTTCTCTAATATATTAACAGGAATAATAAAATAGATCCTAAAATAAATTCAGGATGACGCAGAGGGCAGCTATGTCACCCTGAGGGATAATTTCTTGTATAAGAATCAATATAAATGGCAAGAGATTTTAAGGAGATAAATCTTCTCAGATTATCGTCATTGCGAGAAGGCTTTTTCAGCCGACGAAGCAATCTTTATAGCAGGAAAGATTGCTTCGTCGTTCCTCCTCGCAATGACGACCCTTTCTTATGGAATCTGTCAATGGTAGCGGAGTCGAAGGGCTCTGTTTTCTCTGTGCGAACTCCGTGTTCTCCGTGGTAAAAAAAGCACAAAAAAATAGCCCATATTACTATGAGCTATTTGTTATTCAAGTCCCTTTAGGCGATATAGGGCTAATAAGCCCTTTGGTTATTTCCTTCTTTCCAGTTAACAAAAGCTTTATTTACCACTTTGTTTCCACCTGGGGTTGGATAATTTCCTGAGAAATACCAATCTCCTTTGTTTTTCGGACAAGCTTCGTGCAGGTTCTCTAAACTTTGGTAAATTACTTCAACCTCAGCAACAGTACCTTTTGGGGTAATAATCTGTGCAATTTTAGCCGAGATTTCTTCAGGAGTAAACGGCTTATAAATTTCCTTAACGTGATTTACAATTTCCTCTTTAGGTAAAAGTAATGAGGCTTTACATTTGGTATAAACATCTTCAATCACCTGCCACATACCACGCTCCGTTAGCAACTGAATAGCCGCATCGAAAGCAACAAACTGTCCCATCCTGCTCATATCGATACCATAACAATCAGGGTAACGAATCTGAGGTGCGGAAGAAACAATAATAATTTTCTTAGGATGTAAACGGTCAACAATTTTAATGATACTTTGTTTTAAGGTAGTACCACGCACAATAGAATCATCAAGCGCAACTAAAGTATCCTGATGGTTGTTGATAATACCATAAGTAGTATCATAAACATGCGCCACCATTTCACTACGGTCTGCATCCTGAGTAATAAAGGTCCTCAGTTTTACATCCTTAACCGCTAACTTTTCTACACGAGGTGCTAAAGATAACAAGTCATCAAGTTGTTGATCTGTTAGTGTTTCTTTCTTATGTAAGAGTATATCTTTCTGGTGCCTGCGCACATATTGCTGAACACCATCAACCATTCCAAAAAACGCAACTTCTGCTGTATTTGGGATAAATGAGAATACCGTATTTTTTAAATCGTAATTAACCGCCTGAAGAATTTTATCACTCAATAAACGGCCTAACTGCTTACGCTCACGGTAAATTTCTACATCACTTCCTTTTGAGAAATAAATGCGCTCGAACGAGCATGATAATCTTTCGGTAGGCTCTCGGAATTGCTCCATGCTTACCTCTCCGTTTTTCTTGATAATTAAAGCGTGACCGGGATCGATCTCTTTAACATCTTTAAACTGGATATTAAATGCAGTTTGTAAAGCTGGTCTTTCTGAAGCCGCTACAACAATCTCATCATCATAATAATAATACGCCGGACGGATACCTGCCGGATCGCGCATAATGAACGAATCGCCATTACCCACCATGCCACAGATAGAATAACCTCCATCCCAGGTTTTGGCTGAGCGGCGAAGAATGTTCGCGATATCTAAGTTATCAGATATTTTGTGTGTAATTGCAACGTTATCATGACCTTCTTTTTTATACTGATCGAAAAGCTCCTGGTTCTCATCATCTAAAAAGTGACCGATTTTCTCCAATACTGTAACGGTATCTGCTTTTTCTTTAGGATGCTGACCTAACTCGTACAATTGTTCCAATAACTCATCAACATTCGTCATGTTAAAGTTACCCGCAATAACCAAGTTACGTGTCATCCAGTTGTTTTGCCTTAAAAAAGGGTGGCAATTTTCGATACTGTTTTTACCATGTGTACCATAACGCAAATGGCCCATTAACACCTCGCCGATAAAGCTTACGTTGTTTTTGAGCCATTCTGTATCCTGCATTAGTTCAGGTGTGTTTTCTTGGATATCGACAAATTTGTTCTGTACATATTCGAAAATATCAGCTACCGCATTAGATGCCATGCTCCGGTATCGGCTAATGTACCTACTGCCCGGTTTCATATCCAGTTTAATGGTGGCAATACCTGCGCCATCCTGGCCCCGGTTATGCTGTTTTTCCATTAAAAGGTATAATTTATTAAGGCCGTAAAGTGCTGTACCGTACTTTTGCTGGTAGTAAGAAAGTGGTTTTAACAGGCGAATAAAAGCGATTCCGCATTCGTGTTTTATCTGATCACTCATTGTGTGGGTTTGAAGCCGCAAAGTTATCCTTTTAACTTGTTACAACCTAAAGAAAAATGTTTTCTTTTATTATGATGAGTTTAGGCTGACAGATGACTATTAAAGCCTTCCATTTGCCTTTCTAGCTTAAAAACAATTATCGCAGTTGGCAATTTTCAGTTTTCAGTTAGCAATGGACAATTAACCGATTAACCAAATTTCAGTTGACAGTTAGCCATTTGCGGTTCACAATTAACCTATTTCAGTTTACACTTGTCAGTTAACAATTTAGCAATCCAACAATCTATCTTAATCAACAGTTAAGCAGTTAACCGATTAATCATGGTTCAGTTTATAGTTGGCAGTTTACAGTTGGCGGTTTACAGTTGGCGGTTTACAGCTAAACAATTAACCGACAACATCAACAATTAAACAATCATTCTATGCGATTCCAATGTCTCTCCAAAAAAAATAGAGGCATGTTCATCAAAAGCTAAAGGATCGCCGCTGGTATAAAAAGATTTCTTTCCCTGTTTTACTAATTTTTGTTCCATTTCAGGATGTCTCTTTAAATAATCAACTAAACTATTGGCTACAATCTCGCCTTGCGTTAAAACGCTTATATGGTCAGGGAATACTTTCCTCAGTTTAGGCATTAATAAAGGGTAGTGCGTACAGGCCAATAATACACAATCGATGTCTGCCGATTGGCGCAATAACTGATCGCAATATTCATTGATAAAAAAATCTGCTCCTGGTTGTAAGTGTTCGTTGTTTTCGATCAGCGGAACCCACATTGGGCAGCTTTGCTGGTAAACCTTAATCTCAGGAAAAAATTTATTGATCTCTAAAAGATAAGATTGAGAATTAACCGTCCCCCTGGTTCCCATTACACCAACTTGTTTTGTGGTTGTATATCCATCTATAACCTCTGCAGTGGGTCTGATTACACCCAACACTCTTCTATCAGGATAATTAGCAGGAAGATCTATTTGCTGGATCGTTCTAAGCGCTTTTGCTGAAGCTGTATTGCAGGCCAGGATAACCAAATGGCATCCTTTAGCAAAAAGCCATTCAACGCATTCTAAAGTATATTTATAAATGGTATCAAAAGAATGATCGCCATAGGGTGAACGGGCATTATCACCCAAATAGATATAATTGTAATCAGGCAATTTATCGGCAATAGAACGAAAAACCGTTAAACCACCGTAACCTGAATCGAAAATACCTATTGGAGATGACTGCATTGTGTTGGAAAGTTGAAATGTTAGAAAGTTGTAAAGTTAGTTGAAAATTGGAATGTTTTAGTGTTGGTTAGCATGTTGTAAAGTTGAAATGTTTAGCACTCTTGAACAAAAACTTCCAACAAGAAAATCGTCATTTCGAGCGGAGTGCAACGTAGTCGAGAACCCGAAGGCTCAGCGAAGCTAAATCTATCAAGTATAGATCTCTCCATTTCGCTGCGCTTCAGTCGAGATGACGACAGTCCAGATAAATCTGTAATTGGTAAATCCTTCAAAAACAAAAAAGCGGAACTAAGTTAAACTTAATTCCGCAGTATCGTGTTTCTTGACTTGAGACTAAGGACTCAAGACTATGGACTGAAAGACTACTTTTTAGGTGCTGCTGGTTTTGCAGCAGTTGCAGTAATTCCTAATTTAGTTTTTACTGAAGCAGTAATATCATCACCACCTTCCCAGAAAACTAAGTTGTTGCCACCTTGTCCGTTTGCAATATCGAAAACGTAAGCAAGGCCTTTTTCTTTTGCTACAGCTGAAATTGCAGTTGCAACTTTAGCTTGAATTGGTTGGAACAATTCACCTTGTTTAGTACCTATATCTTGTGAAGCTTTAGTACGGGCATCAGTAATGCGTTTTTCTAAATCCTGTAATTCCTGGCCTGCAGTTTGTAATTCTTTACCCACTGTTTCTTTATTAGCTTCACTTAAAGTCTTTTCTTTAGCCTGAGCTGCTGCCAATTTTCCCTGATATTCTTTGATCATTGCATCAATATCAGCTTGTTTTTGTTTACCTAAGGTCTCTAAAGTTCCTTGAGCTGCTTTAGCCTCTGGTAAATTTGCAAATACCTCCTCAGAATTAATGTGACCCAATTTTTGTTGTGCACTTGCCATATTCGCTGTAAACAATAAACCTGCTGTTACAAAGAATACGTTAATTAACTTTCTCATCGTTCTATTTTACTTTTTTATTTTTTCTAATTGTTTTTTTTCTAAAAATCAGGGGCGAATATACTAATTATTTACAGTCCCTGGTTTATAACCTAATTTTACAATTACATCATTACTAACATCGTAACTGCTACTTGCATAAATCATCATTGTTGCTTCACTACTCTTGTCGAAAATGAAGTCTAGATATTTAGATTTTGCAATCTGTTTAATAGCCTCGGCAACTTTATCCTGGATAGGTTTAATTAATTTTACCCTGCTTTGAAAAAGATCCCCATCTGGCCCAAATTTGGAACGTTGAAATTCCTTAGCCTGCTTTTCTTTTTCTATAATTTCGTTTTCACGGCGTTTACGCATATCATCAGTTAATAAAACCTGATCGGCCTGATAAGCCTTGTACATCCGGTCTATTTCAGAAAAATTCTGATCTACTTGTTGCTGCCATTGTTTTGAGGCAACATCTAACTGACTTAATGCCGATTTATATTCTGGTAAATGCTTCAAAATATACTCCGTGTCTACATAAGCAAACTTCTGTGCAAAGGCACCAAAAGAAGTGCAAAGTAGGAATGCGATAAAAAGATATTTTTTCATCCTGTTAATAATTGTTTTTTAAGGGCGATGAAGCTATCATGATTTTATCTTCTTTATTGCCAAGTAGGCAAAATCCTGACGGTTTCATTTGCGTGTGTGTGTTAATGATATAGTTAATAACCTAAGCTTTCTTTAAACTCCTATTGCAATGATTTATTGCATAATTAGTTAAATTTTTGTTCTTTATCAATTAAAATCCACCTAATTGTTGTGCGATACTAAATGTAAAATTTTGCTTTCCTCCGTCTGATAGCCCAGGGATGGTATCAAATGCGTGTCCATAATCGATACCCAACAAACCAAATATAGGAAGGAAGATCCTTGCACCTACACCCACTGATCTTCTAACATTAAAAGGATTAAAATCACCAAATCTGTTCCAGGTGTTACCAGCTTCAGCGAAGGCCAGAACGAAGGCTGTAGCTTGTTGACTTGCAATAACCGGATAACGTGCCTCCAATACATATTTAGTATAAATCGGGCTACCTGATTGCTGTGCTACAGCCGGATCAGAGCCATTCGGAATAACAGCATTGTTTGCATAACCACGCATTGCGATCAGCTCAGATCCCTGCAAGAAATCGAATCCCTGCATACCATCACCTCCCAATTTGAAACGTTCAAATGCTGATTGACCCACTGCTTTATTGTATTGACCCAAGAAACCAAACTGTGCCTGTGCTTTGATGACCAGGTTCCCTGCTACACGTTGGTACCATTGTGAATCGAATTTCCATTTATGATATTCAGTAAAGCGGTATTTCTCTCTATCAGATGCCGTTGCATAGTTTGTTTTATTTAACAATGAAAATGGTGGCGTTGCCTGAATAGTGAAACGTAAGAACGACCCTGATTTAGGGAAGATTGGTGAATCTCTTGAATCGCGACTAATCTCTTGTGATAAGCTTATGTTGTAAGATGTACCAGTATTAAATAAATATCCTGAATAGTTATTTAAGATGTACTGTTGTACACTAACGGCATGGCTTAATTGGAAATAATTATCTGGCCAGTTTAATCTTCTACCTAAACTAACCGTTACACCGTTTAAACGTATTTTTTGAAAAGTTGGATCACCATTACTTAAACCGTTAGATTGTAATGAAGTAAATGCACTTACGCCAAAACTTACGGGTTTCTCGCCACCAAACCAAGGTTGTGAGAATGAGAAACTGTATGATTGGTAATATTTACCATTGGTTTGTCCACGTAAGCTTAATTTTTGACCATCTCCTTTTGGCAATGGCTTGTAAGCTTTTAGATTAAATAAGTTACGTAATGAAAAGTTATTGAAAGTTAAACCTAATGTACCGATGATACGGCCACCACCAAAACCACCTGATAGTTCAATCTGATCTGAAGGTTTCTCTTCTACTGCATATTCTATATCTACAGTACCATCTGCCGGGTTAGGACGAGGTGTAGGTACAGTTTTAGACTCGTCGAAGTTACCCAATTGACCAATTTCGCGAATGGTACGGATTAGATCACTTTTGTTAAATTTCTGTCCTGGCTTAGTACGGATCTCACGTAAAACAACCTTGTCATTTGTAATCGTGTTACCTTTTAACGTAATGCGGTTGTTGGTATATTGTGGTCCTTCGTACATGCGTAATTCCACATCAACCGTATCGCCATAAATTTTGGTCTGTACCGGATCGATGTTAAAAGTTAAATATCCATTATCGGTATACATACTGTTAATATCGCCACCGTTTTCGCCACCCCCGTTTAATTTTTTATTTAATTTTTCTTCACTAAAAACATCACCTTTTTCGATGGTTAATACTTTCTTCAAAATACTATCCGGATAAATGGCATTACCTGCCCAGGTAATATTTCCAAAATAATACTTTTTACCTTCGTAAAGGTCCATTCTAATGTTAACCTTTTTCTTGTTATATTGGTAAATGGTATCTTTTAGTAATTCCGCATCACGATAACCTTTCTCGTGCATTTTGGCAATCATTTTTACCTTGTTCTCATCGTATTTCTCTTTTGCGAATTTTCCAGAGCCCCAAAAACGCCACCATGCAAACTGTTTAGGCGTTTTAAGGTATTTTCTCAGCTTTGCTGATTTGAAATCTTTGTTTCCGGTAAAATCGATATGCTGTACTTTAACACGATGACCTTTATCAATATTAGCCTCTAATACTACACTGTTTTCTGCATTCGGATCTTTACGTGTTTTGTAATCAATCTTGGTAAAGAAAAAGCCCTTATCCAATAAGTATTTTTTAACAATAGCCGAGGTGGTGTTATACAAGTTATCGTTTACGATTTTACCTGTTTTATCATTTAGCTTTTCTTGAATGGCAGTTTTTTCAGATTTGCGGATACCTTTTAAATCGATAGAACTTAAACGCGGGCGCTCCACTACCTCAATTTCAAAATAAACAGAATCCTGAACAAATTTTTCGATGTTAAGTTTAACATCATCAAACAATCCCTGTGCCCACAGCGTTTTAATTGCATCAGAAGTTGCCTCGCCAGGAAGAACGATTTTATCGCCTTTAGTTAGTTTAGATAAGGTAATTAATACTTCTTTATCTAAATATTGGGTTCCGGTTACCGTGGTACCACCAATGATATATTCTTTTGGACTAAAATAATCGAGATCTAAGCCACCAACCTTTAAAGAAGGGGTTACCGGTGCCTGACCTTGTGGACGTACTTGAGCGAAGGCCGGAGCGGCTAAAACTAGTAGAATTAAAACTTGAAATATTCTTTTCATTAAAATTATTTGTTCAGTAATGGCCAAAAGGTAACGATATTTTATAAAGCAAAATTCTTTATGGTTGTTCCCTTATTATGGTTTCATTTATCGTATAAAAGTGGTGCTAAGTTAGTTTAAACGCTTGTTAAAAAGTGTTAAAAGAAAAATTAGTTTAATTGCTCACTAATTTTACCAAAACGGCGTTCGCGTTTTTGATAGTCTACAATAGCCTCGAAAAGATCTTCACGTCTGAAATCCGGCCATAAAACATCAGTAAAATAAAACTCGGTATAAGCCATTTGCCAAAGCAGATAATTGCTAATACGGTGTTCGCCACTGGTCCTGATCATGAGTTCAGGATCCGGTATATTTACGGTTGTTAGTTTTGATGAAAACAAGTCTTCGTTAATATCATCCAAAGAAATGATGTTGTCTTTTACAGCTGATGCAATTTTTTTGGCAGCCTCTAAAATCTCCCACTTGGCACTATAACTTAATGCCAGTGTTAAAGTACATTTTTCGTTATGGGCTGTTTTCTCCATAGCTTCTTTTAAATCATCAATACACTCTTGAGGTAAAGATGCAATATTGCCAATGGCATTCAGCTTAATATTGTTTTTATTAAGTGTTTCGGTTTCTTTGTTGATGGTCGAAATCAGAATTTGCATTAAAGCATCTACCTCTTCTTTGGGTCTGTTCCAATTTTCGGTAGAAAAAGCATATAAAGTGAGGTACTCAATACCCACTTCAACGCAACCTTCTACAATGTCTTTTACAGAAAGTACACCTTGTTCATGTCCGAAAACCCGCACTTTACCCTGGCCTTTTGCCCATCTTCCATTACCATCCATGATTACGGCAATGTGCTTTGGCAGGCGGCTATAGTCTATTTGTTCTTTAAATCCCATTAATTATGTCAAAATCAGCTTAAAAGGAATAGCATTTTGAGGATACAAAGGTAAAAGATATGCCAACACTAACAAATAGATAAGTGTCCCTTTTTCGAAAATCGCCTCTTTGGGTACCCGTTTGTCCTATTTGGTTGAGGGAAGGATCTGATAAATTGACCTGATATTGGCCGTTTCCTACAATTACCGGATTAGCCGGATAGCGGCCACTCACATCATCAATATAATCTGTAGAGGGTGTTCTGTAACCCAATTCGGTAAAAACGCTCCAGGTATCTTTGTAATTATACCTTAGGCCTAAGCCATATGGGATAGTTAAAACAGCATTATTATATCCATTTTCCTGCCCTTCGGTAGCTAATCGGTCTAACCGGTATTTGTCACCGTTAACTTTTACGGTTGGTTTAAAAATAACCAAACCAGCTCCAACAAAAAGGTATGGCGTAAATTGTCTGTTTCCTCCACCAAGATTAAAATTGAAAAAATTAAAATCGATCAAGCCGCTAAATTCGTTGAGTGCTGTTTTAAAACGCAGGTTTCTTTCGCGGAATTGTTCATTACTGGAGTTGGCATCATCTGCCTTTATCTGTCCGTAAGTATAATTTAAACGAACGCCCACATATTGGTTAAAGTTGCGTTTTACATATGCACCACCCGAAAAACCGCTGATCTGCAAAGGATTATTCTGATTGAGATCGCCCATATAACCTGCACCTCCACCCATTAACCCAACTTCCCAGGTACCTTCCTGTGCACGAACAATTTGTCCGCTAAAGATAAAAAAGAGGAGAATTAAAAGAGGTTTGGCTGGCGTCATAATTAGTAGTTACGGGTATCAATGCCCCATAATAATTTATTCCTTAACGTGTTTAAGTAAGTTTCATTGTTAAGGCGGATAAGATTTACGCAAAAATCTGCCTTTTTTATACTAATTTTTACTGATCGCTCTACGGTAACGGTTCGGCTATCGCACGAAACCAAAAATTTAGATTCTCTGGCTTCTACCTCAAAAGAGAGTTTATTACCATCTGGTACAACTACAGGCCTCACATTTAAATTATGTGGCGCAATAGGTGTAATTACAAAGTTTTCAGAATCGGGATAAATAATTGGACCACCGCAACTTAACGAGTATGCTGTAGAGCCTGTTGGAGTAGCAATAATTAATCCATCGGCCCAATAAGAGTTGATAAACTCATTGTTCATCGAAGCATGGATAATCATCATTGCTGAATTATCCCGACGGTGAATGGTAATATCGTTCAGTGCAAAATTTTCCTCACCAAATAAACCATTATCAGATTCTAAAATTAAAAGTGAACGGGAATCTAAGGTATATTCTTTATTGATCAGGGCTTTGAGTGCCGATCCGATTTCGTTTTTGTTGATACTGGCCAGGAAACCCAGGCGTCCAAAATTGATCCCAATTACAGGTATCCCCGAATTGCGGATTAACGATAAGGTATCGAGTAAGGTACCATCTCCCCCTAAACTCAACAATACATCGGCAAGCTCCTTTAATTCGGTATGATTATGAAAAATAACCGTATTTGCTGGTAATTTAATTTTACCATGAAGCGATGTTTTAAATTTAGAATATAAAACTGGCTGGATATGATGTTCGGCTAAATGATTAAAAACCTCTTGTACATAGGGCAAAACCGTATCATTAAAATCTCTGCCGTAAATTGCAATCCTCATAAAGTAGGTTTATACATTTAAATAGTTCATGAAAGAATCGTAACGCTCCTGCGATCCATCATCAATCTGTGTGTTATTGTATACCTCTTTAACCAGATAATCATATCTTTCGAAAGAGGCTACCAATGAAGTAATTTCTGTTTTATTTACTTTGAGCGTTACTTCTAAACGTGTAGAATCTTCGAAAGAATTAACATAAGAAGAGAGCACCTGCGCATTATCAGCTTCAACAATCTGTGCAATATGTGCCAGCGAATTATCGCGGTTACTAATCTCCAAAACGATAATTCCGCCAGGTTCATTTACCGCATACTGTTCGGCAACGGCATTTACCATGTTATTGATAGATATTAAACCCACATAATTTTTTTGTTGATCTAAAACGGGAACAGCGGTTAATTTTAGCTGACTCAATTAACCTGATTACATCATAAGTATGCATATTACTCAACACAAAAACATTAAGCATGTTTACCGAACTATCGCTTAAAAGGGTGTCGTGATTATCAACATTTAATAAATCATCTTCAGAAACCAAACCTAATAAAGTTACCTCGTTAACAACGGGTAAATGCTTTAGCTTAAAATCGTTCATACGATCTAAAGCTTTCTGCACCGTGTCACCGGCCTTTAGTGATGGAATTGCATCTGATATGATTTCTGCTGCAAACATTTATTTTAACAATATTCTATCTAAAAATTTCTCTAAAAATGCATTAAATATTTGTGGTTGTTCCATCATAGGCGCATGCCCACATTTATCAACCCAATTTAATTCCGAATTTGGCAACAATTCATGAAATTCTTTTGCCACTTCTGGTGGGGTAACCTTATCATTTTTACCCCATATTAAGGAAACCGGTATCGTAATTTTCGATAATTCTTTAGCCATGTTGTGGCGGATTGCCGATTTTGCCATGGTTAAAATCCTAATCACCCTCGACCTGTCGTTAACCGTTTTAAAAACGTCATCAACCAGTTCTTTGGTTGCCGTTGCAGGATCGTAAAAAGTAAATTCTACCTTTTCTTTAATGTAATCGTAACTCTCTCTACGTGGGAAAGATCCTCCAAAAGCATTTTCGTATAAACCAGAACTACCTGTTAGTACCAGGGCTTTAACAAACTCCTGATGGGCAACCGTAAATACTAAACCTACGTGGCCGCCAAGCGAATTGCCTACAAGCACTACCTGGTTTAAATTTTTATATTTTAAAAAGCGATGAAGATATCTCGACAATGCCTTTACGCCCAATGTTAAAATAGGCAAATCGTAAATTGGTAAAATTGGAATAATTACGCGATAGCGATCTTTAAACTGTTCGATAACCAGTTCCCAATTGCTTAGTTCGCCCATTAGGCCATGTAGCAATACCAGTGTCTCGCCTGTTCCAGCTTCAATGTATTTAAATCCGTCCTCTTCTATTATCGGGTAAGTCATATATATTCTAGATGGTATTGTGCTACTAAGTTAGTAGAGTAAAATTAAATTTATGTATTTATATGCCATTTTTCTGAAATAAAATCGAAAACGGTATAAAAACCTACTTTTGAGTATCGAGAAACAAGTATTAAGTATCAAGATACGTATTTTACAACAAGTTTTTAGCTTTAGTCTTTAAACTCCGCTAGGCTAGTTTTTCTTTAACAATCTCCGCAATTAATTTACCATCAGCTTTACCTGCAAGTGTTGCATTTGCCATCCCCATTACCTTCCCCATATCCTTAACCGATGTAGCACCAGATTGTTTTATTACTGCTTCGATAATTACAGCAACCTCTGCTCTATCTAACTGTTTCGGTAAAAATTGATTAATCACTTCAATTTCTTCTTCCTCTACCTGATACAAATCTTCGCGATTTTGTTGCTTGTAAATATCAGCAGATTCGCGGCGTTGTTTAATCAGTTTCTGAAGAATTTTAAGTTCAGTTTCTTCCGTAATTTCTTCTGGAGATCCTTTCTCTGTTTTAGCTAAAAGTAAAGCTGCTTTTATTGCTCTTAAACCTCTTAACTGTGCATTGTTTTTAGCCAACATGGCTTTTTTTATTTCCTGATCTATTATTGTAGATATCATTGTTAAATTGTTCTATTGATAAATTGTTGAATTGTTAACTGAAAACTGCTAACTGAACTTTTACCCCTTGTTAATTATCGTCGCCGTTGCCTGAGCGGTTGGCATAATCAGCATATCATTTATGTTAACATGCTTTGGTCTGCTTACCACATACCAAATGGCATCGGCAATATCATCGGCTATTAAGGGCTCAAAGTTTTCATATACCTTTTTCGCCCGGTCTTCATCGCCTTTAAAGCGCACCACTGAAAATTCGGTTTCTACCATGCCTGGATTAATTTCGGTAACCTTTATGCCATGGGGCAATAAATCGATACGCATACCTTTACTCAAAGCATCAACTGCATGTTTGCTGGCACAATATACGTTTCCATTTGGATAAACTTCTTTCCCGGCAATAGAACCAATGTTAATAATATGGCCCGATTGGTTTGGTATCATCCAGTTGGCAACAATTTTGGTTACATAAAGCAAACCCTTCACATTGGTATCAATCATGGTATCCCAGTCATTCGTATCGCCTTTATCAATCGGATCTAAACCCTGGCTCAAGCCTGCATTGTTAATCAAAACATCAACCTTTTTCCATTCTGCTGGCAAAACTTCTAAAGCAGCGGTAAGACTTTCTTTATTGCGAACATCAGCAAAAACCTGTTTAATGGTAATGGCATATTTATCTTCTAAATGATGAGCAATTTTAGCCAACCGATCTTCTCTGCGGGCCAATAATACGAGGTTATAGCCTTGTTGGGCAAATGTATGTGCGCAAGCTTCGCCAATACCAGAAGTTGCACCTGTAATTAATGCGATTTTAGACATTTTTATGAATTTTAAGTATCGGTAATCCTTTAAGATATCATCTTTGATTTACCTACACCAACAAAGGTAAGTTTTTTTGAATTGCAGGACTATTGAAAAATCAAACTGAATGTTAATTGACGTAATTTCAACTTATCTATTGGATTGGCGTAAACAGTATTGTCGTGTTGAAGCAAATCGTTGGTTGAATATGAGAGTTTTATTTCGGGCGACATTTTGAAATACTCGAAATAAATATCGAAACCAATACCCGTTTCGTACGAAAGGTAATTTCTTTGATTTTTTAACAACTTATTTACGGCTGTTTCTCCTTCATCGAAGGTTTTCTTTTTCGAGGCGATATCGATCGAATATTTAGCACCGCCTAACCAGTATACCCTAAAATTGTTCATCCGGTTCGACTTCACCTTTAGGCCTAATGGAAATTCGAACATGGTAGCCTGCACTTTTCTTTCTACCACCGTTTGAAAGTTTTTTGTTTGCCCGTTGCCTACATTAATCGGCGCCATAGGTTCGTATTCGTAAGTTACTACCCTATCGCTAAAAATAATGGAAGGTGTTGCCCTGATATCGAAGTTATCAGAAATCATTCTATTCATTACAAAACCTAATCCAAAACCTTGAGAAGGTGGGCTCGAAATAGAATTTAATGTTGAGGTAACCGGAACGCCCGAATTTGGATCGTAAGAAGGATCTAGCGAATTTGTCACTTCATAAAAAGGCGATCGCCAATTTTGCTTTTTAAGAATTTTGTATTCGGCTGAGATATACTGGAAATTAAAACCAAAACTCCAATCTTCATCATCTATTCCACCACCCCAATTTTGAGCAAAGGTGGTTGTAGAAACAATAAAAAGGGAAAGAATGAGGCTTAATTTTCTGATCATTTGGTTCCTACATATATCGAACTTATTCCAAACGTTAAAATTCTTTGTTTGGTACTTTTAAAGCCAACTTTTTCCATCAGGTTGGTAAAATCTTCTCCATCAGGAAAAGCAGCTACCGACTCTGGCAAATAAGTATAGGCTCTATGGTCCTTAGAAAATAGTTTTCCAAAGAAAGGTGTTATCTGTTTAAAATAAAAACTATACAATTGTTTTACCGGAAAAACCTTTGGTTTTGAAAATTCCAGTATCACCATTTTCCCATTGGGCTTTAATACCCGGTACATATCCGTTAATCCCTTTTCGAGGTTTTCGAAGTTACGTACACCATATGCGCAGGTAATGGCATCAAAAGTATCATTTTCGAAATGCAGTCCTTCAGAATCGCCTACCTGAACGGTAAAAACTTCGTTTAAACTACGCTCGTTAATTTTCTTCCTGGCCACGTCTAACATCCCTTCAGAAATATCAACGCCAATTACTTTTTCGGGATGAAGCTTTTTAATGGCTTCAAAAGCAAAATCGCCAGTTCCTGTAGCTACATCAAGTAAAGTTCTTGGATGGATGGAAACCAGTTCTTTAATGGCTTTCTTGCGCCATAATACATCAATACCTAAAGAAAGAAAATGGTTTAAAAAATCGTAAGTGCCAGAAATGTTGTTAAACATGGTTGCAACCTGCTCTTTTTTAGTTGCATCTTCTACTTGGTATGGGGTGATATTCTGATTCATGATATGGAGCAAAGATAGATAAAAGTCGGGAGTCTTTAGTCCGGAGTCCGAAGTCTTTGATGCAAAGTATTCAGTGTATTGTCAAAAATCATATTTAAAAAAATTATCAATTTGTACTTTAGACTTCCGACTTCGGACTTCGGACTCAAAACCCTACCTTTGCGCTATGATTATCAAAACGGCAACATTTGTTTGCAGCAACACCCAGATTTCGGCACTACCCGTACCAACTATGCCCGAATATGCATTTATTGGTCGCTCTAACGTGGGTAAATCTTCATTAATCAATATGTTGGTTAATCAGCATGGATTGGCCAAAACCTCTCAACGGCCGGGAAAAACACAGTTAATTAATCACTTTCTGATAAACGAGAAATGGTATATTGTCGATTTACCTGGTTATGGTTATGCCAAGGTTTCGAAAACCAGCAGAGAGAAATGGGAAAAATTTATCCGCGCCTATATAACCAAGAGAGAAAGTTTGCAATGTGTTTTTGTTTTGATAGACAGCCGTTTAGAACCTCAGGGAATTGATATTGAATTTTGCTATTGGTTAGGCGAAAAACAGATACCGTTTTCGTTAATTTTTACCAAAGCCGATAAGCAGGGCATGACCACCACCCAGAAAAATGTAGCTGCCTTTAAGAAAAAATTAGGCGAATTTTTCGAAGAGATTCCTGCCACCTTTATTTCTTCTGCCGAAAAAGGAACTGGTAAAGATGAAGTGCTTGATTTCATTTATGAGGTAAATAAAGACTTTGTTGTTCCTACAGATTATAAGAAGTTTTAACCAGTTATCAGTTTACAGCGCACAATTTTCAGTCTAACATTAAAAAATCTGTGTAATCAAATAATCTGTGTAATCAGTTCTAAAAAAAAATGAAAAAATACTTTTCACTCGTATTATTCGCCCACTCTGTTTTTGCGCTACCATTTGCCATGATTGGTTTCTTTTTGGGCGTAACCACAACAGAAAACCCATTTTCCTGGTATAAACTGATTTTGGTTTTGCTCTGTATGGTTTTTGCCAGAAACTCGGCCATGGCTTTTAACCGTTATCTCGACAGAAATATCGATGCAAAAAATCCACGCACCAAAATGCGCGATATCCCTGCTGGTAAAGTTTCGGCAAATGAGGCGTTGATTTTCGTTATTGCCAATTGCGTGCTTTTCGCCATTACCACCTACTTCATTAACCCGCTTTGTTTCTATTTATCGCCAGTGGCTTTGTTTGTGGTTTTGTTTTATAGTTATACCAAAAGATTTACGGCGCTTTGCCACTTGGTATTGGGCTTAGGCCTGGCGCTTGCGCCTATTGGCGCTTACATTGCCGTAACCGGACATTTTGCGCTGGTTCCTGTACTTTACTCCTTAACCGTATTGTTTTGGGTAAGTGGGTTTGATATTATATATGCCTTACAGGATGAAGAATTTGATCGTGAAGAAAAATTACACTCCATCCCATCGGCGCTTGGCATTAAAAATGCTTTAAATGTTTCAGTGCTACTGCATATACTCTCTGCCACCTGTGTTATTTTGCCTGTGTTTTTTACATCGTTTAGTTGGGTTTATTACGTAGGTATCGTGTTTTTCTGTTCGATGTTAATTTATCAGCACTTACTGGTAAAACCAAATGATATCAGCAAAGTAAACAGGGCATTTCAAACCTTAAATGGTTATGCTTCGGTAGTGTTTGCCCTATGCTTTTTGATTGACGCGTATTTAAGACATAAATAAAATGAGTGAAGGCCGAGTGATTGAATGATTGATTTTTGAATGAGAGAATATAACATTGTGTCGTAAACCATTCACTCAATCACTCATTCTCTAATTTAACAATTAACTATTATGATAACTAAGAAACCTAGAACATATATCCCACAGGAATTAAGCATTACCTGGGAAAATTTAGAACCACTTTTTACCGAACTGCAAAACCGCGAAATAACCAGCACCGCTGCGTTAGAGCATTGGTTAAAAGACCGTTCGGAGCTTGAAGCTGCCTTAGAAGAGGATTTTGCCTGGAGATATATCAAAATGAGCTGCGATACCGCAAATGAAGAATTGGTTAAAAATTTCCAATATTTTGCAACTGAAATAGAGCCGAAAATTTCTCCGTTAGCCAACGAATTGAACAAAAAATTTGTCGAGAGTCCCTTTATGGATGATTTAGACAAAGAAAAATATTTCGTTTACAGCCGTGCGATTAAAAAGGCGTTGGAGCTTTACCGTGATGAAAATGTTGAGCTGTTTACCGAATTACAGGTGAAACAACAAAAATACCAAAGCATTACAGGCGCCATGAGCGTGGAGCTAAACGGCCAGGAATATACTTTGGAACAAGCCTCGATCTTTATTAAAGATTTAAACCGCGCGGTACGCGAAAATGCATGGAAAACGATCCAACAACGCCGCTTAATTGATAAAGATGATTTAAACGTATTGTTTGATGAGTTGATTAAACTGCGTAATCAGGTTGCCTTAAATGCAGGTTTTGAAAACTACCGTGATTACATGTTTCAGGCTTTAGGTCGTTTCGATTATAGCCCGCAAGATTGTTACGATTTTGCCAATGCCATTGAAAAAGAGATCGTACCGATTTTAAAAGAGCAAGCCGAAAAACGCCGCGAAGCTTTAGGGCTAGAAGTGTTAAAGCCCTGGGATTTAGAAGTGAGTATAAGTGGAAAACCAGCTTTAAAACCTTTTAACAATGGTGAAGAGTTAATTGATAAAAGTATTGCCTGTTTTAATGCCATTGATGAAAAATTAGGCGCAAAACTGGCAACGATGAAGGCCAATAACCTTTTTGATGTGGAGAGTAGAAAGGGTAAAGCACCAGGCGGTTATAATTATCCTTTGGCCGAAACGGGAGCACCTTTCATATTTATGAACTCAGCAAATTCGTTGCGTGATTTAACCACAATGGTTCATGAAGGTGGTCATGCAATTCATACCTTTTTAACGGCAAATTTAGAGTTAAACGACTTTAAACACTGTCCATCTGAAGTAGCTGAGCTGGCATCGATGAGTATGGAATTAATCTCAATGGATAAGTGGGATGTTTATTTCGACAATGAAGAAGATTTAAACCGTGCTAAAAAAGAACAATTGGCCGATGTTTTAAAAACTTTGCCTTGGGTAGCGGTAATAGACCAGTTTCAACACTGGATTTATACCAATCCCGACCATACTGCAGCTGATCGTGAAGAAACCTTTAAGCAGATTTTTAACCGTTTTGGTGCTGGTTTTGCCGACTGGACAGACTTAGAACAACAATTCGGAAATGGCTGGCAAAAACAACTGCATTTATTCGAAGTTCCTTTTTATTATATCGAATATGCAATTGCCCAGTTAGGTGCCATTGCGGTTTGGAAAAATTATAAAGAAAATCCTGAAAAAGCTTTAGAACAATATTTAGCGGCACTTGCGCTGGGTTACACCAAACCCATGAACGAAATATATGAAACTGCCGGAATCAAATTTGATTTTAGTGCTGAGTATGTGAAAGAGCTGGCGAGTTTTGTAAAAACAGAACTGGAGAAATTGGGATAAGGAAGGTGGAAGGTTTTAAGGTGGAGGGTTGAAAGTTTTCCCCTCATAGTAAAATATATCAGAGGTCGTGGCATTTTGCCACGACTTTTTTGGTTTATAACCACAGATAAAAAGGATGAACACAGATTAATACTAGTTCTGGTCTTAGCCTCTCGCTAGAACTGAAGTTTAATTATTTTATCACAGCATGGATATTGTAGACTCTTCGACTCTGCTATCAATGACAGAATCTGCTAGTGTGATCGTCATTCCCACGCAGGCCTATCGTGTGGACACATCACTGTCAATTTACATTTGTTTTTAGCGTCGTTGCCTTGGTCGATCGTCATGCTGTCCCGAAGCTTCGGGATCAGCATCTTTCCTGCTGTTAAGAGACCCCTGATTTTAAAAAGACTATCAAGTGTCGGCACAAATATTTATTTATTTTTCCGCTCTTTGCCGCGGGGGCATGGTACTTTGGAGCGCCAAAGTACCCAAAGCGCTTTGTCAATCCAGCAATGTGGCTTCTCACCGCCCACGCTCATCAAAAAAACAGTGGCACTTCGTTTTGTGTTCAATTTATATTAAACTTTAAATTCAGTGCTAATGAACACAAAACCACTGCGTTTCAGGTTTGGAAATGCTATTTCAGCAGTTGTACTCCTATTTTTTTGATTCTTCCGCCACTTGGGATTGACGGCGTCCTTCGGTAAAGACTGTGGTTTATTAAAAGCCAGCTAGCATGATGCCTAAACCATTCTTATAAAAGATGTGTTCACACGATAGGCGCAGGCGGGAATCTTAAAGCACTTGCATTAAGATTATCTGCGATGAGCACTTCGTGGTTCCCAATCGAGTTGGGAATGACGATACTTCGAGATCATTTATCTCCTTTAGAATACCCTGTTATTTATATTGATTTTTATGAACTAAATTCCACCTCAGCGTGACAACCCGAGGAAGAATTGTCAACCGGCCTTAGCACCTCGCTAAGCATTTTTTGCCACGAAACACTAAGGCACGGAAACTAAGCGAGAATGCAGCCAGCACTCACTTCATATTTTTTGGTAATCAAAACCAATGTTTTATCTGCTGTACCCAAATAATAGACCTGATGGAAGTGAAAATCCCTTTTTGGGCATTGGATAGATTGTTTTTACCAAAATTTCCCAAAAAGGATTGTAACAAACAGCAGGACAGAACCCTGACTATGAAATACAGACGCTGCTCTTCAAAAAATCTTCGACTTCACTTAGAAGGAGAAAAAACACATCATCTCCCATAAATTACGCTTCATCCT
This sequence comes from Pedobacter sp. W3I1, assembly GCF_030816015.1. Classification (NCBI taxonomy): domain Bacteria; kingdom Pseudomonadati; phylum Bacteroidota; class Sphingobacteriia; order Sphingobacteriales; family Sphingobacteriaceae; genus Pedobacter; species Pedobacter sp. W3I1. The sequence goes on along the minus strand of NZ_JAUSXN010000001.1, from coordinate 1,766,077 downwards.
TTTTCCTAATCCTGAGGATGACGAACATCACTAAAACAGATATTAAGATCATAATCAAATAACTGTAACTGAGGTTTCGTTCATCTTTAGCAGGAATCAGGTTTACGATGCCATAACTTAAAAACGAAACAATCACATAGGTAATCCCTCCTGTTAATCCACCTGCAATGCCTGCATTTTTCGGAAATTTGCTCAGGCAGAAAGTAAAGTAATTATTAAAGGTAAAGCCCGCTCCTACATGGATTAAAAAGGCAAAGAAAATTAACGACCAGATGTTAGAAACAAAATTTAAGCTTATAATCATCAGGACTACAAATGCTACCTGAAACAGCGAGTTGATCATTAACCTTTTAAAGAAGGGCCTGTTAATGGTGGCCTTACCGATAAAGCCTCCAACCATCCACGCAAAGCCTAAAAACAAGGAAGTATAGCCTGCAATAACCGGAGAAAATTTAAAGTGGTGCTCAATAATAAACGGACCGGTCATATTGTAAACCATCACCATACAATAGGCTAAACCCAACATTACAATACCTAGTGTAAAGCTCGTTGTTTTAATCATTTCGATATAAATACCTGTTATCTTTTTCAGTTGAAAATCGGTAAAATGTTTCAAGGTTTCGCCACTGAACAATAACTCCAACACAGCAAAAACAAGTGCAAACCCGGCCAAAAAATAGAAATTAGATTCCCAGCCAAATACCGTTTGAAGATAACCGCCAATAAATGGTGCTACAATTGGTCCTGTAGACCAGATGATGGAAAACAAACTCAGATAATGTTTAAGCTGCTCACCCTCGAAAAGATCGACAAAGTAAGCCCTTTTTGCCACAACAATTGCGCCTACAGTAAGCCCATGAATAATGCGCATTAAATAAATAAGATAAATGTTATGGGTTGTGGCAATAATGATACTTGCAGCAGCGAAGATTAATAGCGAGTACAGACAGATCTTATACCTGCCAAAGCTATCGAGCACACTCCCGATAAAAAGTTGCGAAACACCATAGCTAATTAAAAAGATACTTAATGTAAGTTGAACCTGAACACTGCTTACCTGCATTTCGCCAGCCATTGTTGGCAAAGAGGGGATGTAAATATCGGTAGCAAAACCCGACAAGGGAATTAAGGCAAAGGCTAGTAAAGTAGCCAAGCCCTGGTGACGTTCTTTAATGTATTTTATTTGTGCTGTATTTGCATTCATATTGGTACTGTAATGGTATTTAAATATTCTAATCAAACATATATTTAAGTGCCCTTACCTATATGATTGATTATTAAGAGCAAAATTAGAATTTTCACTCATCCTAAAATTATGCGAATCAAACAAAGGATTATTCAAGCCAAATAATTGCAAATTTTTACTTTAATCTAATAAATACAATCCTTTTCGATGTCATTATGCTATCCAATAGATAGTGAATTGAAAATTATATCCTGCTTTAAACGTTTTTAACCAAACTTTTTATAAGTTTGAAGAAACAAGCAAACAAAAGATGTTCGAAAAGCTATTCAGAAAGAAATCTATTTCCAAGATATTACAAGATGCGGCAAAAGGCTATGGCGACCATGAAAATTACATTACATAAAACACTCGGTGTACGCGATTTAACAGCTTTTGGAATTGCAGCGATTATTGGAGCAGGAATTTTTAGTACGATTGGCAAAGCAAGTGCAGATGGTGGTCCAGCGGTAATCTTTTTGTTTATTTTTACAGCAGTTGCCTGTAGTTTTGCGGCCTTTGCTTACGCAGAGTTTGCTTCAATGGTACCTGTTTCTGGTAGTGCTTACACCTATTCTTATGTGGCCTTTGGCGAACTGGTTGCATGGATTATCGGTTGGTCGCTCATTATGGAATATTCCATCGGTAATATTACGGTAGCCATATCCTGGTCTGATTACTTTACAGGACTACTCTCTACTATCAAAATACCTCCCCTTGGCATAGATGGCATCCATGTACCCGATTGGATGACAATGGATTACCTCAGCGCTTATAACGGGCATAAACACGCGGAAGCGCTTTTGGCCGCCGGCAAAAATCTTGTAGATTTAGATCCGGCTACAGCCTTGGCCAATAATGCATGGCTTACCGCACCACAAATCGGTAGTTTTCACCTCGTTGCAGACATTCCTGCTTTAGGTATTATCATTTTAATAACCTGGTTAATTTACCGCGGAATGAAAGAAAGTCGCAATGCCAGCAACGCTATGGTGGTAGTTAAACTTGCGGTAATTCTTTTGGTATTAGCGGTAGGTATATTTTATGTAGACACCAAAAACTGGGATCCATTTGCTCCGAACGGCGTTTCTGGCGTGCTAAAGGGTGTTTCAGCAGTATTTTTTGCCTATATCGGTTTCGATGCTATTTCTACAACAGCCGAAGAATGTAAAAATCCACAACGCGATTTACCCCGCGGAATGATGTGGGCGATTATTATCTGTACCATCTTGTACGTAGCCATTGCACTGGTTTTAACGGGTATTGTTAAATCTGATACCTTAGCCGTTGGTGATCCGTTAGCATTCGTTTTTGATCAGATTAATTTAAAATTAATGAGTGGCATTATTGCAGTAAGTGCAGTATTTGCCATGGCAAGCGTACTTTTGGTTTTCCAAATGGGTCAGCCACGTATCTGGATGAGCATGAGCAGAGACGGCCTATTACCGAAATCTTTTTCTAAAATTCACCCGAAATATAAAACACCTTCATTTGCAACTATTGTGGTAGGCTTTGTGGTGGCTGTACCATCGTTGTTTATGAATCTTACCATCGTTACCGATCTCTGTTCTATCGGAACACTTTTCGCTTTCGTGCTGGTTTGTGCAGGGGTTTTAGTATTACAAAACAGGCCCGATGTACAACGTGGAAAATTCAAAATACCTTATGTAAATAGTAAGTTTATTGTTCCTGTTGTTTTAATTGCAACCATAATTTTTGCATTCGCAAAATACGGAAAGGAAACCAAAGCATTCTTTTTCAATTCGCCTAAAACAATCCAAACCGTAACTTTTGTCACTTCTCTAAGTGGCGATGAGCTGAAAATAGTGAAGGAGGAGATTGTTAAAAATTCGGCTCCTCAAATTATTTTAGCAGAAAAAGTAGACGCAGAATCTTATCTAAGTTCATTACCTGCTGATCGTTATGAGCAGTTTATTTCAGCCTCAAAAGTACCAGTAGAAAAGAAATATGAAAGCGGCTGGGGTTTATTTAAGCACAAAATCCCCATGTGGATTTTCCTGATCATCTGCGTCATCATTACCTACTATTGCATTACTAAAAACTTATCGCTAATTCCTGTTTTGGGATTGATTAGCTGTTTATATATGATGTGCGAACTTGGCATTTCGAACTGGATCGGTTTTGGTATCTGGCTGGTAATTGGGCTTATGGTTTATTTTGCTTATGGTTACAGACATAGTAAACTGGCAAATCCAGAGATTTAAATTAAAATGAAATACAATCCTTTAATACATCATCGGAGATCGATTAGGTTAAAGGGCTATGATTATTCAAAAGCAGGAGCTTATTTCATCACGATCTGCTGTGAAAATAGAATCCATAGATTTGGAAAAGTTTCAGGCAATGAAATGATCCTGAATAAATCTGGAACTATCGCTTACAATGAATGGATTAATTTAGCTGATAGATTTTCAAATTTCGAGCTTGATGTTTTTCAGATCATGCCGAATCATATGCATGGCATAATTGTATTATCAGATATTTCTTCTCCTGTCGGGGCGACCCTTGCGGTCGCCCCGACAATTGCTGACATCGTCGGAGCTTACAAATCAATTGTTTCGAATGCATGTCTAAATCTTTACAAATCGCATGACAAAACGATGGGCAAGCTCTGGCAAAGGAACTATTATGAGCACATTATCCGCGATGAAAGAGCGTATCAAAATATTTCAAATTACATCATAAATAATCCCAGCAAATGGAATGAGGACAAATTCCATTTATAAAAAAATCCCCTTTTCTTTTCAGAAAGAGGACTCTTTTTTATTTCTTCTTTATAAAAGCCAGCGCAGTAATCATCACCAGCCCTAATCCGGATGCAATCATATAATTATTGGCATGATCAAGATGGTATAGTTTAGCTATAGGTCCGGCTATAAACAAACTCATAGCCAATATTAAAATCGCAGTTCTCATGAGTTAAACCGGCAACCTGTTTAATTCAATATCATCTGGTGTAACGAAAATTAATGGAACTTTCTCTACATCAACATAACTGCTGTCTAAACCAAAACTCCGCTCTTCTGATAAACTTAATTTTTTAAGGATAAAGTAGTAATCCATAATCTGTCTCTCATAAAAACTCAGTTTAGTAAACTTAGATAAATGTTTTTCTAAAAGAACAAACCTGAAATCGCCTGCAATTTTATGTTTGTTTAACGAGGTATACTGGCTGGTAATATCGATCTCTCCGTTTTTCACTAACTCTTCAACCACTTTACGGTACAATAAATTCACCCGTTGCTCAATCCTGAAGCCTAATCTAAAATCAATTCTGATTAACTTGCCGGGGATTAGGAATTCGACCTTATAATCTAAGGTATAAGGCTCGTCCATTACATCAACATGCACCAACCAGTACACATCAGCACGTTTTGGTTCCTTTTGTATAATAGAATAGATGATCTTCGATTCGATCTCAGTTTTAAAGTTGGCACTCGTTAAATAAACCAGTTGAGAGGAGTATTTTGGAACGGATTCATCGCTGCTTAATTCAGTTAAAATCTCATAATAATCTTCTATTTCGACATATTTAACAAAGCGGTTTTTGATTTTACGGGCTACAAACCAACTCCACATTACCGTAAATAATAAAGAACCGATTAATACCGTTACCCAACCACCATGTAGGAATTTGGTTAAATTACTGATCAAAAATGTACCCTCAATAATTACATAAGTAAAAAAGAATATCGCAACTAAATATTTCGGGAAACGTTTGCTTCTCAAATAAAAACTCACCAAAATGGTGGTCATTAACATGGCTATCGTGATCGATAAACCATAGGCCGCATCCATTTTCTCAGCTTTTTGGAACAACAGTACAATACCGCAGCAACCAATCCACAACATCCAGTTAATCGAAGGAACGTATAACTGGCCTTTAGAAACTGATGGGTAAACAATTTTAATTTTAGGCCAAAGGTTTAAACGTACTGCCTCAGCAATTAAGGTAAAAGAGCCACTAATTAAAGCCTGACTGGCAATTACTGCCGCCATTGTAGCCAGTATTACCATTGGAATTTGAAACTGATCAGGAACGATCTGGAAAAATGGATTCATTTTTGCCCCAGGAATGTAACTCCCGCTGTTCTGCAAAATCCAAACGCCTTGTCCTAGATAGTTTAGAATAAGGGTTAACTTTACAAAAACCCAACTGATTCTAATGTTATTTCTACCACAGTGGCCCAAGTCAGAATATAAAGCCTCTGCCCCTGTTGTACATAAAAACACACCGCCAAGAATTAAAAATGCCAATTTATTGGTAACCAATAAATGAATGGCATAGTAAGGGTTAAATGCCTTTAAAATACTGAAATCTTTAATAATAAAAGATACACCTAAAACCCCCAAAACAGCAAACCAAACAAACATTACCGGGCCAAATAGCTTCCCTACCAGGTTGGTTCCGAACTGCTGGATAATAAACAGAACTGTTAAAATGCCTAATACAATTGGAATAACCGGCACCTCAAACTTATTGGTAAGCCCTTCAATTGCCGATGTTACGGTAATACTGGGAGTGATAATACCATCTGCAAGTAATGCACAGCCACCTACAACGGCTGGAACCACTAGCCACTTAGCCTTTTTGCGCACCAGTGAGAATAAAGAGAAAATCCCCCCCTCGCCCTTATTATCGGCTCTTAGGGTAATAATAACATACTTAATGGTGGTTTGTAAGGTTAGTGTCCAAATGATACAGGATAAAACGCCTAGAACATTGGTTGGATTGATATCTTGCTTACCCCCTAAAATGGTTGTAAAAATTGCATTTAAGGTATATAGAGGTGATGTACCAATGTCACCGAACACAATTCCTAAACTAATTAGAACACCGCCGGCGGTTAACGCGTTGACATTTTTATGATTTGACACTTCGTTGATTATTTAGTGCGGCAAAAGTAAACTAACTATAACAATTTAACAACCAAATTATTGTGTATTTTTAACACTATGAAAATTAAATTTTATTGTTAAATTGTGTTAAATTATGGGTTTTAAACAAAATGTTTAATTTCTTTGTTTTAAATTAATACATTTGCTATACCAATTTGATGAAACTCTACACTAAGATAACGTTACTCACAAAACTTGCATGCACATTGTGCATTGTTTTGCTATGCAGCGTAAATTCTTGGTCGCAACAAACTGATAGCATTCACATTAGTTTAAAAAACAGAACCAAAAAAGTAAGCCGAATTCCTGAAATTAAAGCGAATATCACTCCATATAAACCGCTTTATATGGCAGTAGGTGGTTCCGGAATGTTCAATACTTATTCTACAACTCCTAAAAATGCAACAGTTGTAGCGAAAGACAAATTGTTAAGCATCGTAAAAATATACCCTAATCCAGTAGAAGATCAGTTAAATATTATTTTATCTATAGGAAAAGATGGTACCCAAACTACAATCAAAATCATCGATTTATTGGGAAATGAAGTGGCAACACTTTCAAACGAACGTTTAAATGCCGGTGAGCAGACCAAAAGCTTCATCATCCCTAACAGAATTAACCCAGGCATTTACTTTTTAAGGGTTATTGCCGGTTCAGAAAGCCAGGTAAAACGGATATCAGTTTTATAACACCATTTTCTTTTCTATTTTTGATTGATGTGGATTTAATTCCCGTCTATTTTATCATATTTCATATTCTTAAGAATGAAGATCATCGCCATTGGCCGAAATTATGCCGAACATGCAAAAGAACTGAACAATCCGGTTCCAACCACACCAGTAATTTTCCTGAAACCAGATACAGCCGTTTTAAAAGACAATAAACCTTTTTATCTACCCGATTTTTCTGATGATGTTCACTACGAACTCGAAGTGGTATTAAAAATCTGCAAGGAAGGAAAACACATTGCCGAAAAGTTTGCCGCTAATTATTATAATGAAGTAGGATTAGGGATCGATTTCACTGCACGCGATATTCAGAGCAAACATAAAGAGAAGGGATTACCCTGGGAGCTGGCCAAAGCTTTTGATAACTCAGCACCAATCAGTATTTTTTTGCCTAAAAGTGATTATGAAGATCTTTACAATTTAAAATTTGAGTTAAAGATCAACGGTGAGAGTCGTCAGATTGGCCATACTAAAGATTTGTTATTCTCGTTCGAGAAGATAATCAGCTTTGTTTCTCAATATATTACTTTAAAAAAAGGTGATTTAATTTTTACCGGAACCCCACAGGGCGTCGGAAAAATAAATAAAGACGATAAATTAGAAGCCTGGTTAGAAGGAAAGCAACTTTTAAATTTTGATGTAAAGTAACGAATGATTAAAAACCCGATCCAATACAAGTTAAAGTTTTCCATTTCAATTTGCCTTTTATTTGCATCAACCCTTGTTCAGGCACAACAGATTTTCAGTACGAATAAATACCCGATTACAGATTTCAGACAACCTTTAGACATTAGCCCTCCTGCCCTTGCAGGTTCTTTTGGAGAAATCAGAGGCAATCACTTTCACTCTGGAATTGATTTCAGGACCAACCAGCGCGAAGGTTATCCTGTTTATGCTGTTGCAGATGGGTATATTTCGAGGTTAAGGGTTCAGAACAGTGGTTTTGGACAGGCACTATACATCAATCACCCTAATGGTTTTACCACAGTTTACGGCCACCTACAGCGTTTCGCTCCAAAAATTGCCACAAATATTAAAAATCTTGAATATGAAAAAAAATCGTTTGAGATTGATGAATTTCCTGATGCCACATTAATTCCGGTACATAAAGGCGAGATCATTGCCTGGTCTGGTAACCGTGGTAGCTCAGGCGGCCCGCATTTGCATTTCGAAATCAGAGATACCAAAACTGAAGAAACCATAAATCCGCAGTTTTTCGGGATCGTCATCCCCGATAATATTCCACCCGCTATTCATGGATTGTACGTGTATCGCTTAAATGGCAAAACCTTTAACGAAAATACACCAAAACAGGCCATTGGCATTAGTGGAGCAAATGGCAGTTATAAAACCACTGCATCCATTAGCTTAACCGGTGAGGTTGGTTTCGGGATCGTGGTAACCGATCGGCATAATGGTTTATCGGGCACCAATGGTGTATACTCCATTCAGCTAGAGGTAGATGGCAAGAAAGTATACACTTCTGCCCTGGAGCGTTTTGCTTTCGAAGATAGTAAGGCCATTAATTCGCATATCGATTATCCTACCTACTTAAATACCAAAAGAAGTATCCAAAAAAGTTTTGTTGAACCTGGTAACCCTTTAAAAATTTATAGCGGTTTAGTCAATAGCGGAAGAATTAATTTTAACGATGGCGCCACACACCAGCTTCGGTATATCATTACCGATTCGAAAGGAAATTCATCTGTTTTGCCTTTCACCGTAAATGCGGGGTTAGCGCCGGTAGCAAAAGCAAGTGTTCCTGCTGGCATAATTTATCCATATAATAAGGTGAATGAATTTAATACCGACGACATTAAAGTCGTTTTTCCACAGGGAACATTGTACAGCGATTTAAACTTCACTTATAAAAAACTGCCTAAACCAACTGGTAATGCATGGTCGGCTGTACATCAGATTCACAATAAGTATACGCCATTGCACATCGGTTTCGATATCTCAATCAAGGCTGATAATCTTCCGGAGAACTTAAGAAGCAAAGCTTTGATTGTAAACTCAAATGGTTCATCCCAAGGCGGGTTTTTCGATAATGGATATATTAAGGCTACGCCAAAAAACTTTGGCAGCTTTTATATCGCTATAGATACCATTGCACCGAGAATAGTACCCGTAAATATTGCTGAAGGGAAAAACATGGCAGGTTTATCTAAAATATTTTTCAAAATCAGCGACAATCTTTCCGGAATAAAAAGTTTTAATGGTTATATCGATGGAAAGTGGGCACTGATGGAATTCGATACCAAAACAGCGACCTTATGGCACAGTTTCGACGAAAGAACAACTTCCGGAAAACATAAACTGGAACTGGTTGTGATCGACATGAAAGAGAATACCAGAAAATATACGTTAACATTTTTTAAATAGCAATAGGATGTTTAGGATGATGGGATTTCAAGATCATATTGACCTCCGCTTTTCATTACATAAACGAAGAAATGTCATCTTTTAACATATATCCAACAGTATAATAGGTTAAACTGTTTAAATTGCAGGCATGATTAAACATTCTATCATTCAAAATTCAATCATTTAATTACACTCCATCATTAAAGCATTCAAAATTCAATCATTATAAATATGGCAGAGTTAAAAGAAGGTGATCAGGCACCGGCAATCACATCAAAAGATCAAAACGGCATTGAAGTTTCACTAAGCGATTATAAAGGCAAAACAGTTGTGCTTTATTTTTATCCAAAAGACGATACTCCTGGTTGTACCGCCGAAGCTTGCGATTTCAGAGATAACTACCAAGGTTTACAGGCCAAAGGCATTGTAGTTTTAGGCGTTAGTGTTGACGATGAAAAATCGCACCAGAAATTTGTAACCAAACATAATTTACCATTTACCTTACTGGCCGATACTGATCAGAAAATTGTAAATGACTATGGTGTATGGGCAGAAAAAAACATGTATGGCAAAAAATACATGGGCACGGTTCGCACCACTTTTATTATAGATGGCGATGGAAAAATTACCCATATCATCAAAAAAGTTGACACAAAAAACTCAACAGAACAAGTACTCAATTTAATCAATAACTAATTATGATATAGCGGGTAAAATATTACCTTTGCTATGTAACAACAACCTCTTATTTTAATGAAACATACAATTAAAGAGCTAGAAGATATTGCCTCTCAAATCAGAAGAGATATCGTAAGAATGGTTCACGGATGTCAATCTGGTCACCCAGGCGCTTCGCTTGGATGTACAGATTTTTTTACCGCTTTATATTTTGAAGTTTTGAACCACAAAACAGATTTCACTATGGAAGGCGCAGGCGAAGATTTATTCTTTCTTTCGAACGGACATATTTCTCCGGTTTGGTACAGCACATTGGCTCATGCTGGTTATTTCGACAAAAGCGAACTGGCAACTTTCCGTAAACTAAATTCCAGATTACAAGGTCACCCAACTACACATGAGCATTTACCAGGTATCCGTATTGCTTCAGGCTCGTTAGGCCAGGGCTTATCAGTTGCCATTGGTGCGGCATTGGCTAAGAAGTTAAATGGCGATAAATCTTACATTTTTGCCTTATTAGGTGATGGAGAATTACAGGAAGGACAAAATTGGGAAGCAGCAATGTTCGCACCTTTCAATAAAGTAGATCATTTAATTGCATCAGTTGATTATAACGGACAGCAAATTGATGGCCCTACAAGTAAAGTTCTTGCCTTAGATGATTTACAAGCTAAATTCGAAGCTTTTGGCTGGCATGTAATCAATACTGATGGTAACGATATGCAAGCCATTGTTGAAGGTTTACATTATGCTAAAACACTAACCGGAAAAGGTAAACCAATCTTAAATTTAATGAGTACTCAAATGGGTGCTGGCGTAGATTATATGATGGGTTCTCACAAATGGCACGGTACAGCGCCTAATGATGAGCAGTTAGCTTTAGCTTTAGCACAATTACCAGAAACTTTAGGGGACTATTAAACTAGATTTGAGACAATAGATATGAGATTTGAGACTAATTGTCGCCTGATCTCACATCTAAAATCTCACATCTCATATCTAAAAAACAATGAAAACCTGCGAAGCAAGCTTGAACGCAGCTAATTAAAAAATATAAAAACGTGAAAAAATATACATATACAGAAAAAAAAGATACACGTTCGGGTTTTGGAGCTGGCTTACATGAGGCCGGAAAGAAAAACGAAAATGTGGTTGCCTTATGTGCCGATTTAGTTGGATCGCTTAAAATGGATGCTTTCATTAAAGATTTTCCGGAGCGTTTTACACAGGTTGGCATTGCAGAAGCAAACATGATCGGTATCGCAGCAGGCATGACCATTGGCGGTAAAATCCCTTTTACAGGTACTTTTGCCAACTTTTCTACGGGCCGTGTTTACGATCAGATCCGTCAATCGGTAGCTTATTCAAACAAAAACGTTAAAATCTGTGCATCTCATGCTGGTTTAACCTTAGGCGAAGATGGTGCAACACACCAGATTTTAGAAGATATTGGCTTAATGAAAATGTTGCCAGGCATGGTGGTGATTAATCCTTGTGATTACAACCAGACTAAAGCCGCAACAATGGCCATTGCAGAATATGAAGGCCCTGTTTATTTACGTTTTGGTCGTCCGGTAATCCCTGTTTTTACAGATCCGGATCAAAAATTTGAGATCGGTAAAGCTTGGATGGTTAACGAAGGAACAGATGTTACCATTATTGCAACCGGCCACATGGTTTGGAAAGCAATCGAAGCTGGTGAAAAATTAGCTGAATTGGGTATCGATGCCGAAATTATCAATATACACACCATCAAACCTTTAGATGACGAAGCCATCTTAAAATCAGTTAAAAAAACTGGTTGTGTGGTTACCTGCGAAGAGCATAATAAATTTGGTGGCTTAGGCGAAAGTGTAGCCCGTTTGTTAACGACCGAATTGCCAACACCACAAGAGTTTGTGGCCACTAACGATACTTTTGGCGAAAGCGGAACACCAGATCAATTAATGTCTAAATATGGCTTAGATGCTGTAAACATTGTAGAAGCTGTTCAAAAAGTAATTGGCAGAAAAAAATAGATTTGAGATATTCGATATGAGGTTTGAGACATAAAATCAAATCTCATATCACAATTCTCACTTCTCAAATCTATACATAATGAAACAAGTTGAAGATTCAGAAATTCTTGCCATGTTTGCTGTCGAGCGCACGCGTAATGAAGCCTTTAACCTGTTGTTAAAAAAATATCAGCAAAAAATATATTGGCACATTCGCAGACTGGTTTTAAACCATGATGATTGTGATGACCTTTTGCAGGAAGTATTTGTTAAAGTTTGGAAAAACCTTGATAAATTTAGAAGCGATTCTCAGCTCTACACCTGGATTTACCGTATTGCCACCAACGAATCTATCACTTTCTTAAATAAGCAAAAGCAGCGTAACAATACGCCTTTAGACGAAGTATCATCAGAACTCGCCGATAATTTAGTGGCATCATCTTATTTTAACGGCGATAAACTGGAGCTTAAACTGCAGAAAGCAATCCTCACCTTACCCGAAAAACAACGGATTATCTTTAACATGAAGTATTTTGATGATATGAAATATGAAGAGATTTCGGAAGTTTTAGGAACCTCTGTAGGCGCTTTAAAAGCATCATTTCACATCGCAGCAAAAAAAATTGAAGCTTTTATTACAAATGATGAAATAGACTATTAAACCTTTTCACTTTAATTGTATCATATATCTGTGATGAACGAAAATATAGAAAATAACGATTGGATGAACGAAGCTCCTGCACTTGCGGCAATGGGGAAACGCAATCCATTCGCCGTTCCTGATGGATATTTCGAAAATGGTGATGAGGCTATTTTTTCTGCTATCTTTTTAGATGGGTTGAAGCAGAAAACCAGTGACAATAATTTTGAAGTTCCGCAGAATTATTTTGAAGATTTAACGGAACGAATACAAACCCGAATTGCCTTGTCTGAGCTGCCTAAAGCAGAACAGTCCTTTACAGTACCCGAAAATTATTTCGATACATTACAGAGTAGAATTGCCAATAGAATTGCAGCATCGGAACCTAGAAAGGAAGCTAAAGTTATTCCTTTATGGAGACGCAACATTGTTAAATATGCAAGTGCAGCCTGCTTCTTATTAATAGCTTCGTTTGGGGTTTATTTTTACCAGAACGGCTCAACAACTACGGTTCAGCAGGCACAATCAGCAGAAGCAATAAACGAACAGCTATTGTATGATATTGACGAAAGTACTATCATCGATCATTTAGAAGCGCAAAACACAACATCTAATACAAAAACTACTTCTGCGTCAGATACAGAAATGGAAAACTACATCCTGAGTAATTTCTCATCAAATGATTTATCTCAGGAATTAAATAATTAATGAAAATGAAAAATTTACTTTTTGTTGCTTTAATGTTTTTATTACCCACTACCCTATTGGCACAAAAACCAAAGGGAGAAGAAATAGAATCACTTAAAATAGCTTTTTTCACTCAAAAACTGGACTTATCACCAGAAGAGGCTAAGATTTTCTGGCCGATTTATAACGATATGCAAGCAGAACAAACTGCTTTGCGCAAAGAACGCATGCAGAAAATGATTTCTTTCAGAAAAACGACTGAAATAGATAATCTAACCGATGCACAGGTACAAAGTTTAATTACCAGCGAATTCGACTTCAAGCAAAAAGATCTTAATCTTGATAAAAAATATTACAACAAACTTAAAGCGGTATTGCCGATAAAAATTGTTGGAAAGTTTTACCGGGCCCAAGAAGGTTTTAAAAGAGAGTTACTCAATAGATTTAAAGGTGGCCACAAACAATAAAGAAAAGACTTACAGCAATGTAGGTCTTTTTTGTTTTAAAGCGCTCTATCATTTCCGTACTTTTGTGCTATGCTTACCCAACGTCAGTTGTTTTTACAACACAATGCACAAACTTCTCCTGAGCCACTTATGCTCGAATTTGTAAGGGCAAAAGGAATTTACATTTACGATGCCCAAAACAAAAAACACATTGATCTTATTGCCGGTATCGGTGTAAGTAATGTGGGCCATTGTCATCCGGCTGTGGTTAAGGCTATCCAAGAGCAGGCAGAAACTTATATGCACCTGATGGTTTATGGCGAATATGTGCAAACACCTCAGGTAAATTTTGCCAAAGCCCTTGCCGATATTTTACCCGAAAGTTTAAGCTGTACCTACTTTTTAAACTCAGGGACTGAAGCTGTAGAAGGTGCCATGAAACTGGCCAAACGTTATACAGGCAGAAAAGGATTTATTGCCTGTAAAAACGCTTATCACGGCAGTACACAAGGAGCTGAAAGTTTAATGGAAAGCGATTTCTATTCCTCAGGATATGGGCCATTTTTGCCACACGTAAGTTTTATTGAGCATAATAACGTTCCTGATCTCGAAAAAATCACTACAGAAATTGCTGCTGTTTTTATTGAGCCCATACAAGGTGAAGCCGGAATAAGGGTTGCCAATTTAAACTATATGCAAGCTTTGCGAGCAAAATGCACAGAAACAGGAACTTTATTAATTTTCGACGAAATACAATCCGGCTTTGGCCGCAGCGGTAAAATGTTTGCTTTCGAGCATTACAATGTTGTACCTGATGTGCTACTCCTGGCGAAAGGAATTGGCGGTGGAATGCCAATTGGGGCTTTTATCAGTTCATTGGAAATTATGTCGGTATTATCGCATACGCCAATTTTGGGTCACATGACTACTTTTGGTGGTCATCCGGTTTGTTGTGCTGCCGGGTTGGCTACTTTACGTACCTTGGTTGATGATCACATTGTGGATGAAGTAGAAGAAAAAGGGCAATTGTTTAAACAGCTCCTTCAACATCCTGCCATTAAAGAAATTAGGGGAAAAGGATTGATGCTTGCTCTCGAGTTTGAGAATTTCGAGATCAATAAAAAAATCATAGATGCCTGTATCTTAGACGGTGTATTGTCAGACTGGTTTTTACACTGCAGCAATTCTATGCGCATTGCCCCTCCTTTAATTATTACCAAAGAAGAAATTGAAGAAGCTTGCACAATCATTCTTAAAAATGTAAATTCAGTTTTCGGTTCGCAGTAAGCAGTTTTCGGTTTATAAACAATTGAACAATAAAACAATTTAGCAATATAAAATGAACGTACTCATAGTTGAAGATGAAAAAAGCCTGGCGCTTGAAATGGATGAATTCTTGAGCAAAGAAGGATTTATTGTAGAGCACGCCTGGAAAAAATCTTCTGCAGAAGAAAAGATATTTGTAAACAATTACGATTTCATTTTATTAGATCTGGGCTTACCCGATGGCGATGGTTTCGATATTTTGAAAGAGTTGAAATCTATGAAAGACCGGGATGACGCCGTAATCATTTTAACAGCCCGTAGTGCTGTCGACGACCGGATTAAAGGTCTTGATGAAGGTGCAGACGATTATTTGCCAAAACCATTTTCGCTAAACGAACTTTTAGCGCGTATGCACGCCATTACCCGTAGAAAACATAAGTTAGAAAAAAACGAGGTAAACATTCACAACTTCTTGCTCAATATCCAGAACAGAACTGTTTCTTTTGGTGATGAAAGATTAAATCTTACCAAAAAGGAATTCGAAATATTTAACTATTTGGTGCTGAACAAAAACCGTGTGGTATCGAGAATGAGTTTAACTGAGCACGTTTGGGGCGATATTTTAGAAGTAAATTCTGATTCCAACTTTGTTGATGTTCATGTTAAAAACCTGCGAAAAAAACTTGCAGCGGTTAACCCCACCGATTGGTTTGAAACCGTAAGGAGTATTGGCTATAGGATTAATTGCTAGAGTCGGGAAGTCAGAAGTCCGAGGTCAGAAGTTAAGCGCCAATCTACCAATGAACCAATGAACGATTAAACAAAATGAAGTTACAGGTTAAGTTTTCTTTATACAATGCAGTAACCAAAATCGCCATCATATTGGTGTTGGGTGCTATCATTTTATTCTCACTAGACAGACTTGCCTACAACCAGCTTGATAACCGTTTAATCAAAAAGAAGAACAAAATCATCGAAAATTTAAATGATGATGAGATCGACAGCCTTTTAAATAAAGAACAATCATTTACCGACTACAATATATTAAAGGAAGAATTTATTGTATTAACGGATATACCCGATAATCAAAAAGATTCTACGGCGAAGGTATTTACCGAGAAAAGAGAGATTGAGGGGGATATTGAAGTATATCGCATCTTAAACTATAAATTCTCTTATCATACAAATTGGTACAACCTGGAGATTGGAGAAACGATGACAGCACTCCAATCGATTAAAAATTCAATCCGTTTCTATATGCTGATTGTACTCGTTGCGGCACTGCTCATTACCCTTGTAGCTGATTATACCTTCTCTAATTTCTTACTCAAGCCCTTTTATCGCATTATCGATAAAAAAATCAACCTGGTTGATGATCCTTCCCATTACAATTACCAGAATATACCCACCAGTACCAGTGATTTTAAAATCCTGGATAACAGCATAAATTCTCTAATGCGTAAAATAAATACGCTTTTCGCTTTAGAAAAGCAGTTTATTGCCAACGTTTCGCATGAGTTACTTACCCCGATTTCAATTTTAAGTACACGTTTCGAAAATATGCTCAACACACCAGATATTCCTGTAGAGCACGAAAATAAGATATACGCATCACTAAAAACCCTGAACCGGTTAAAGGTGATTATCAACAGTTTGTTACTCATTTCGAAGGTTGAGAACAATCAGTACCTAAAAACAGAAGAAATTAGCCTTAAACGCGAAATAGATGATATATATGAAGATCTGGAAGATCGAATAGCGGATAAAAACATCAGTTATAGCGCACATCTTTCAAAGGATTTTCATTTCACCGGAAATAAAGCACTGATCCATACCCTTTTAATCAACATCATCAATAATGCAATAAAGTACAATGTTGTGGGCGGTTCCATTGCCATAACCGATAAAACCGAAGCGGAAAAATATGTCCTTACCATCAGCGATACCGGATCAGGCATGAGTGCGGCACTGGTAGAAAATGCATTCGATCGTTTTAAAAGGGGAAATACCGAAGAAAATGGCTTTGGTTTGGGGTTGGCCATTGTGCAAAGTATTGCCCGATTCCATAAAATAGATGTTGATATTAAATCTGAAGAACACAAAGGAACCAGTATTTTCTTATTCTTTTCAAAATGAGATTCCGCTGATAACGCTATCAACAAGACCCTGATCCATGTGAAGATCGGGAAAGGGTGACGTTTTTTTTGGCAGGGGCTTTGCTTAATAATAAAAAACCAACCCGATAAAAACATATTCCAATGAGAAACATTATCCCAATACTAGGAGCAGCCACTTTATTTATGGCATCTTGCCAGGGCGGCACGGCAAAAAAAACACAGGCCAAAATAGATTCTACCATAGTAACCAATGCAGCGGCAACACCCGATTCGATTCAGTGTTACCATTACATTAAAAACCGCGATACCGCTACCCTATCGCTAAAAACATCAGATAATAAGGTAACAGGTACATTGGGCTATAATTTATATGAAAAAGATAAAAATGCGGGCACTATAGCCGGAGTTGTTAAAGGCGACACCATAATTGCGAACTATACTTTTCAGTCTGAAGGCAAAACATCTGTTAGGAAAGTGGCTTTTTTGAAAAAGGGCGATCAGCAAACAGAAGGATTTAGTGATGTGCAGGAAGTAAATGGGGAAAGTAAGTTCAAAGATCTGAGCACATTAAAGTTTAATGGATCAATGATCTTTAGTAAAATTGATTGTAAATAAATTCCAAAGAGCCGTCATTCCCAGAGGTCAGTTTTTTATCAAAAAACAAAGGAGTTGGGTGACAGGTAAGATAAATCGTCATTTCGACCGCGGCGGAGAGATCTTTTAACATAGTCCAAAGATCTCTCCACTCCGCATTTGCTTCGGTCGAGATGACGCTAATCTTAGAATCTGTCATTGGTAAATGATTGGGAATCTTAGGCTTTAAGATTCCCGCGTACGCGAGAATGACGATTTTTCTATAGTTTGAGCTTTACTTAGTTACTGCTTCTTTCGCTGCTTTTGTCCACTCTTCGCTGAGCTTAAGCACGTAATCAGAATATTTTTGTATTTCGTCGGGTTTTAATTTACTCGCCCAACCCATTGCCTGATTTGACCAGGCGGTATATTTATCGCTTATGGCCTTAATTTCAGTTGCATTTTTACTTTTTACTGCTGCAATATATTCGTCTTTTAATTTACTATACTCAGCAAGACCCTTATTTACTTCTTCACTTGAGAAAGTCGGAACCTCTGTTTTAACGGTTTCAGTTGTTTTTGTAGTCACTTTTGTAACGGTGTCTCCATTAGCAGAAATTTCGCTTGAGTCTTTGGTCGTTTCCGTTTTTTTAGTACTATCGCACGATATTAATGTAGAAGCCAGCAGGCCTACTGCGGCTATTGATAAGATGGTGTTTTTCATAATTGATCTGGTTTTTAGCCGAAAGAAGACTAATATTGTGCCAAATCGTTAAAACCCCGATTAATCCGTAAATCATTTTGCCTATAAATCTTCAAACCGTTCCCAAAACCCATCAACAGGTAATTTGGCGAATATATTTACAGGTTCTTTTTTTACCGGATGTATAAATTGTAAGCGACGGGCATGTAGGCAAATACTTCCTTTTCTGCTTCCTCGCGGATAACCGTATTTATTATCACCCATAATCGGGCACCCCATTGATGAGAGCTGAACCCTAATCTGATGCGAACGTCCGGTTAATGGATCTACCTCCAAAAGATAATAATCGCCAACCTTAGCTTTTACTTTGTAAGAAAGCTCCGCACGCTGACTGCCGGTAACTTCTGTATTATAATAAGAAACTACATTTTTCTGTGGGTTTTTAACTAACCAGTGGATCAAAGTAGCTGACTCTTTTTCTGGTTTGTTTTTCACCACTGCCCAATAGGTTTTCTTTACTTCCCTGTTTTTAAAAACAGCATTCATCCGTTCTAAAGCCTTACTGGTTTTAGCAAACAAAATTACACCACTCACCGGCCGGTCTAAACGATGCACTACCCCTAAAAAAGCGCCATTGGGTTTATTGTACTTCTTAGCAATATACTTTTTAACCTGTTCATCCAAAGGCTCATCGCCAGTTTCATCCACCTGCACAATATCACCCGCCCTTTTATTAATGGCGATTAAATGATTATCTTCAAAAAGGATGTCGTTATCGGTAATGGGCATCGGTTAGTTCATTGGTTCATTCGTCATTAGTACATTTGATAAAGCAAATCGTCTATTACGAATAGTTTATTGGTTAATCGGTTAACTCTTTAATTGTTGGACAGTTATCTGTGAATTAAAAACTCCAAACTCATAACGCCCAACTCCAAACTTAGTATTGTTCTTTCTCGTTCGGGAAATCGTTCGCTTTGACGTCACGGATGTACGATTGTGCTGCGCCTAAAATTTCATCGTAAAGATTTATATACTGGCGCAAAAAACGAGGTTTAAATCCTTTTGTTAAACCAATCATATCATTTACCACCAAAACCTGTCCATCGCAGTTTTGCCCTGCACCAATACCAATAGTTGGGATATGCAGACTTTCTGTAACTTCTTTGCCTAGTGCAGCGGGAATTTTCTCTAATACGATTGCAAAGCAACCGGCAGCCTGTAAAGCCAAAACATCTGTTTTTAACTTATTTGCCTCTTCTTCTTCCTTAGCGCGAACAGTATAGGTTCCGAATTTATAAATAGACTGTGGTGTTAAGCCCAAGTGTCCCATCACAGGGATTCCCGCAGTGATGATCCGTTGAACAGATTCGATAATTTCTTCCCCACCTTCCAATTTAACGCCATGAGCTCCCGATTCTTTCATAATCCTTATCGCCGAATTTAAAGCTTCCTTCGAATTTCCCTGATAAGAGCCGAAAGGTAAATCAACGACAACAAAAGCACGCTTAACTGCTCTAATTACAGATGCCGCATGGTAAATCATCTGATCTAGCGTTATAGGCAAAGTCGTTTCATGACCCGCCATTACATTCGAAGCAGAATCGCCAACAAGTAAAACATCTAATCCTGCATCATCTAGTATGGTTGCCATCGAATAATCATAGGCCGTTAACATCGATATTTTTTCACCACGTTGTTTCATTTCCTGTAAAATGTGTGTGGTGACGCGTTTGATTTCTTTATGTACCGACATAGGATTTGTTTTGTGTTGTCAAAAGTATTGTTTTTTCTTTAAAAAGGTATAAGGTTTGAGGCATAAGGTTTAGGGTTGAGCAACCTTATGCCCTACACCCCAAACCTTTTACCTTATTTCACTTTTCTCTTTACATTCCCAATCTAAAGCTCTATCTTTGTACCCCGAAATGGAAGGGATATATTCATCTTTTTTTGCACCCTGCAAAAACGGCTCTAATGCCGAAAGCCATTCTTTTTTCAACTCTTTTTTAAATCAAAATCCATATTGTAATTACCATGACTAACTACACCAAGTTACCTGCGATTTTATTACTGGCCGATGGCACAGTTTTTTACGGCAAAGCGGCCGGAAAAATTGGCACTACTACTGGCGAAATTTGTTTTAATACCGGGATGACAGGTTACCAGGAAATTTTTACTGACCCAAGTTATTTTGGACAGATAATGGTTACCACCAATGCACATATTGGTAATTACGGTATCCACAAAGATGAAATCGAATCAGGTTCGATCAAAATCGCCGGTTTAGTCTGCAAAAACTACAACATTGTTTATAGCCGTAAAGAAGCGACAGAATCTATTCAGGATTATTTCCAGAATGATAACCTGGTTGCCATTTCTGATATCGATACACGTGCATTGGTTCGCCACATCAGAGATAAAGGCGCAATGAATGCGATTATTTCTTCTGAAATTACGGATTTAGAAGAGTTAAAACAAAAATTAGCTGAAGTACCTTCAATGGAAGGTTTAGAGCTTTCTTCTAAAGTAAGTACAACCGAACCATATTTTTACGGTAACCCTGAAGCAAGCTTAAAAGTTGCAGCTTTAGATTTAGGTATTAAGAAAAACATTTTGCGCAGTTTCGAAAACCGCGATATCTACGTTCAGGTTTTCCCTGCCAAAACCACCTTTGCTGAAATGGAAAAATTTAGTCCTGATGGTTATTTCATATCTAACGGCCCTGGCGATCCATCGGTTATGCCTTATGCTGTAGAAACCATCAAAGAAATTTTAGCGGTAAATAAACCTATGTTCGGGATTTGTTTAGGCCACCAGTTATTGGCTGAAGCTAATGGCATCGGAACAATGAAAATGTTTAACGGTCACCGTGGGTTAAACCATCCGGTTAAAAATATTATTAAAAACCATTGCGAGGTTACTTCTCAAAACCACGGTTTTGGTGTAATTCCTGATGAGGTTAGAAACTCTGATAAAGTGGAGATTACACACTTAAACTTAAACGATAAATCAATCGAAGGTATTCGTGTTAAAGGTAAAAAGGCATTTTCAGTGCAATATCACCCAGAGTCTTCTCCAGGTCCACACGATTCACGTTATTTATTCGATGATTTTGTTGAAGTAATGAAAGGTGAATTAACCTGGTAAAACAGCATTATTTCTGTAAAGCATTAAACACTGCTCATATTTATTGGCAGTGTTTTTTTATTTAAGTTAGGAGATGTTCAAAAACCTTTTTCTTGCATTTATTGCTATTGCGATAGTCTTGTTTAGTTCTTGCATCTCTAGATTGTCGAGGCCGGCAATTTCAGGCACCATACTAGATTATGAGAACAAGCCTATTGCAGGCTGTAAAGTGGGCGAAACTATTACTGATGCAAATGGTAAATTTTATCTCAAAGAAATCCGGTACAATAAATTTTTCATCACCGAAATTTTCATGATGGAAGCCCCACCGCTCCATTTTTCTGAAAAAATTAAAAAAAATGGTTATTTAAGCTACAATATAGAAGGCCACAACCCATTTGGCGGCGGACAGAGAAAAGGTGCATCGGTTAGTATTGATACCGTCTATCTAAAAAAGGTAAACGAGGTACTTAAAATTGAAGATTACATTTATACTAAATGGAAATTTGCCGCGAATAAAAATTTAGATACGCTATACGGAACCAATGCCAATTTTAGACTTCAAAATGCAGTAACCAACAACAGCAGGTTTATAGAAAAAATGCAATATGGATTAATCTATAAATTTAATACAACAAAGAAACCAGATAGCGCATGGAGTGCCGAGTCTTATGATTTAAAAACCACTTATTCCGTATCACTTAACCTTAACGGCACTTACACAGGAAAAAAGGTACGTGAATACCAAAATCCCTGGAAACACAGGATGGAATATGATCGAACTTATAGAGAATCGTACGTTATTCCGGGCGATAGTTTGAATACAAAAGGAACATTTAGCTTTTTAAAAGATAAAATTATTTTTTACAGCGCTTATAACAATACCAAAAACACCTATAAAATAGATTCGATAGATCGGGATGTAATTATTTTAACGCGAAAAAACGCCAATTAATAATTTTACCTACCACAAACATCATTTTACCGACATTTTCTGCTTCCCGGGTTAAAATTCATTTTCTATTCATTTAAAGCTCCTTACATTCGCAATATGGAAACAAAGAAAGCCATTATCAGCGTTAAAAACCTGGTAAAAAAGTATGATGATTTCGTGGCCGTTCAAGGTCTGAGTTTTGAAGTTTATGAAAATGAAATTTTTGGTTTGCTTGGTCCAAACGGAGCAGGAAAAACCACTACACTCGAAATAATAGAAACCTTAAGGGATAAAACATCAGGCGAAATTATTGTTGATGGTTTTTCTGTCGACAAACAACCGCAGGAGATTAAACAAATTATTGGCGTACAACTACAGGCAGCCGGTTATTATCCAAATCTTAATCTGATTGAACTGATCGAACTTTTTGCTGGCTTGTACGGCGCCAACATTAAACCGATGGAAATGCTGGAGAAAGTAAACCTTCAGGATAAAGCCAAGGCAAAATATAAAGCACTTTCTGGAGGCCAAAAGCAGCGTTTTTCCATCGCAACAACACTAATCAATCAACCAAAAATTATATTCCTTGATGAACCCACTACAGGGCTGGATCCGCAGGCAAGACGGAACTTGTGGGATTTGATTACCGAAATCCGTAATGCAGGAACAACGGTTGTAATTACTACACACTACATGGATGAGGCCGAACAGCTTTGTGATCGTGTTGCCTTTGTAGAGCGTGGTCAGATTATCGCTTTAGATACTCCGGATAATTTAATCGATAAATTAGTAAGCAGCGGTTTTGAGCGTAAAAAGGAAGTTAAAAAAGCCAACCTGGAAGATGTTTTCATTAACCTGACGGGCCAGGAGTGGCGAGAATAATTCACCCCCTAGCCCCCTGAAGGGGAACTTAAAACCTAGTACCTAATACATTTTTAAAAACAAAATCTAGCTGAACTAATATGCAAAAAGATATACACGAAAGAAATTCAAACTCCCCTTCAGGGGCTGGGGGCTATAATAACCTTAAAGCAACACTAGCCCTTGCCAAAGCGAGTTTCCGGTCGATTATGCGGAGCCCTTCGGCGGTGGTATTTACCCTTGCTTTTCCTTTGATATTTATTTTAGTCTTCGGATTTTTAGGCGGCGGTGGCACCCATATCGATGTTGGTGTTACACCAGGATCAGACGTTAACAACCCAGTAATGGGTATGCTGGGAAAAACAGGAATGATCCGCCTGGTAAAAGATAAATCAAAAGCTGAGTTTGATAAGCTACTGGAAAAAGGGAATGTTGATGCCATGATTGATGTACACAGGAAGGTAAATTCTACTGCTTATTCGGTTAATGTTGTTTACACCTCCGCATCGAGAGATAAAGGCGGGATTTTAAAATCAGTTTTAAATAATATTTTTTACGATAAAACCTTAAAGCCCACTGTAGCAGAAATAAAAGAAAGCACCGTTACAGGTCGCGAATATAAAACGATTGATTTTATCCTTCCAGGCCAATTGGGCTTTTCGCTATTAAGCACAGGTGTTTTCGGAACAGCATTCGTATTTTTAAGTCTTCGCCAAACCCTGGTAATTAAACGCTTTTTTGCAACACCCGTAAGGCGTTCGAGCATTGTGATTGGCGAAGGGATCGCCCGTATTGGCTTTGCCTTAATTGGCGCATTATTTATCATTTTAATTGGCCATTTCTTTTTTGGCTTTACCCTTGTACATGGCGCACTCACGGTCGTCAATATGCTTATACTGGCCACACTTGGTGTTATTGTGTTTATGGGCTTTGGCTTTATTATTTCGGGCATTGCCAAAAGTGAAAGTATGGTACCTCCAATATCAAACATAATTACCCTGCCACAGTTTTTATTATCGGGAACATTCTTTTCTATTGAGGCTTTCCCAGGTTGGTTACAGCCGATTAGCAGAGCCTTACCACTCACTTATTTAAACGATGCCATGCGCAAAGTAGCTTTTGAAGGGTTAGGTTTGTGGGACGTTAAATTCCAGATTATGATCCTATTACTTTGGGGCATTGGTATTTATGCCGTTGCGGTAAAAGTATTTAAATGGGAATAAGCACTCTTAAAAGCATTTTGAAATGATAACGTACGTGTTATCATTTTTTTTTGGATAAAAATCTTTAATATCGGATAAGTAAATTTTCAAATCCAACCGATAATTATTATATTTGGGTATGTGGGAATTCGATTTAAGCGATTTAGAAGAACTACTACCTCAAATAGATAGGTTGTACGAAAAAAAGGCTAGGCTGGAAACCTCAAGGCCATTGCCTAATAGCGCGCTACACCGTATCAAAGAAGATCTCACCTTAGAATGGACTTACAATTCCAATAGCATAGAAGGGAACACCTTAAGCCTGAAAGAAACCCAGATGGTTTTACAGGAGGGTATGACCGTTAAAGGCAAATCGTTACGAGAACATTTTGAAGCTTATAACCACGAAAAAGCTATTGATTACCTCTATACCTTAGTCAATAAGAATTATAGCTTAAGAAGCATTGATATCCTATCGCTTCATGGCTTAGTGCTCAGAAGTATAGAAGATGACTACGCAGGCCGTTTAAGAAACGGCGGTGTGCGCATTGTGGGTGCGAATTT
The DNA here is from genome assembly GCF_030816015.1 of Pedobacter sp. W3I1. Lineage (NCBI taxonomy): Bacteria > Pseudomonadati > Bacteroidota > Sphingobacteriia > Sphingobacteriales > Sphingobacteriaceae > Pedobacter > Pedobacter sp. W3I1. The sequence continues at coordinate 1,741,046 of NZ_JAUSXN010000001.1, read as the reverse complement.
TACACCACCGAATGCCAGCAAGGTTTCTGATTTATTAGATCAATTAAATCACTTTTGTTAATGATAATCCTTTGGGATTAAATGATATTGTATTGTCTACTATTTTCCATCATAAACTCGTTTGGATCCATCCTTTTTTTGATGGGAATGGTCGTACTGTAAGGCTTGCCATGAATTTACTACTCATGCGAAATGGCTTCCCTCCTGCTATTATCCTCAAAAACGACAGAAAGAAATACTACGAGGCACTTAATCAAGCCAATAAGGGTAATTACCATAAGCTTTGTTTGTTAATGATGCAGGCCCTGGAACGTTCGTTAAACATCTATATAAATGCATTGCCAGGAAACACCTACGGAGATTACGAACTAATATCGCATATTGTTTCTGAGCCTGATGTTCCTTATGGCCAAGAATATGTGAGCCTATTGGCCAGGCAGGGCAAAATAGATGCCTATAAAGAGGGCAGAGATTGGCTCACTACAAAATCTGCGGTACAAAGCTATATCAAAACACGTAAAAGAAAACGTTAACTTTTTTTAACTTTTCGGTGGATGATATTGGTGTAATTTTACCGAAAAATATTTAATGAAAAGTTTGATCATCTTTTGTAGTATTTTACTTGTTACCAATACTTCAAAAGCACAGTTTAAATTCTTAGCCAATAACAGCTCTAACCAGTACAAGGCCAAAATTTTTGTCGATAAATGTGAGGGTAATGCTTGTAGCGGAAAAGCCACTATTATTATTTATGATAAGGCCACAGACAGAGAAGTAGACACCTTCCACTCTGAAGATTTCGATTTTGGCTTAACTGAATCTCAAAATGCTAAACTTGGATGGCTGGAACTCGGCAAATATCAAACACCTTTAATTTTTGGCGATTTTAATTTTGACGGCTTTGAAGATCTTGCCATCAGAAACGGCAATAATGGCGCATATGCCAGCCCATCATACGAGGTTTATTTAGCATCAAAAGAAAACAAATTTCTACTGAGCAGGGAACTTACCAAAATGGCCAGCGAAAACCTGGGCATGTTTGATATTGATAAAAAGACAAGGCAAATTGCTATTCATCAAAAAGATGGATGTTGTTTTGATAAAACCATTAACTATAAATTTGACGCTAAAAACGTACTATACGAAGACTCATCCGTAATTGAAGATTCGAGCATCGCCGATAACGTTACGGTGATTACTCAAAAACTTGTTGATGGAAAAATAAAAAGAACCGTACAAAAATTTAAGGTGAAAGATTATTATAATCAATAAATCAGCTAATTTATTAATTTAATGATCTGTTTTCAGCTATTTCACCAACGCGATCGTCATACTGAATTTAGTTCAGTATCTATTATGCAAATAGACCCTGAAATGAATTCAGGGTGACGCCAGTAAGTAAATTTAAAGCGCTGCTTTTACCAGGAATGGCAGTATTTCTTTCTGGAAACTTACAAAGTTCTTACGAACGTCAGAATCACTAACAGAAGTAAATGCAAAAGAAAACACAATACTTTTACTCGCTTTTAGCAAAAAGGCCAGTCCTTCTCTTCTTGCAGGGTTATTTTTAAAGTTATCCAATTGCAGGTATGCGGCCAATAATAAGGCTTCAAGCTGATCTGATAAATGTTTTAAAAATTCCTGTGAGTTTGCATTTTCGCGAACAAAATCCCAACCGATAAACTCGTTACAGGCCGTGAAAGATAAACGACTGGTTTTCATTACCAAGGCTTTTAAATGTTCTTCTTCTGATGCGTAGCTTAATTTATTATGCAGGATTTCGTGAAGATTCTGATCCAGGTAATCCATCAGGATACTATCCAGCACCTGCTCCTTACTCTCAAAATATTTGTAAATAGTTGCTTTAGCTATACGTGCCTTTTTAGCAATTTCATTTACACTGGTTTTATGGTAACCGTATTTTCTAAATAGTTCTTTGGCAGCCTTTTTTACTGTTTCTTTTATTTTTTCAGCTTCCATTTTAATTGCTTACGTGTATTAGTGTGTTGCCTTGCAAAGAAACATTGTATGCTTTTAAGCTTCTTTCTGCAGGTGCTTTTTGTGGGCTGCCATCAAGCAGTGAAAATTTAGCTCCCGAACAAGGATCGGTTGCCGTTACGCCACTGTCATCGGGTGCTACCTTGCAGATTTTCTCCGGGTTTACGGTACTACAGCGATCGAAGGCGACATATCCTCCAAGTGGCGTTTTTACAATTAATAGTCCACCTACCCCATTATTCGAGACTACCAATACGTTATTTACCGATTTAAGGCTAAATTCGGTTATCGTTACATTATAATTTACAGGCACATCAGGTATGTAACCTTCATCTTTACCGCAACCTGTGGCAATTAGGAGTACAAACAATATGCTGTATAGATATTTCATCATTAGATTAAAGCAGATTTAAATTGCTTTAAGAAACGCGCATCATTCTCAGAGAATAAGCGCAAATCTTTAATTTCATATTTTAGATTGGTAATACGTTCTATTCCCATTCCAAATGCAAAACCACTATATTTTTTCGAATCGATACCGCAATTTTCCAAAACATTGGGATCTACCATACCACAACCTAAAATTTCTACCCAACCACTGTATTTACAGAATTGGCAGCCTGCTCCTTTACAAATGGTACAAGAAATATCCATCTCTGCAGATGGCTCTGTAAAAGGAAAATATGATGGACGGAAACGCACTTTGGTACCTTCTCCGTATAATTCCTGAACGAAATAAAACAAGGTTTGCTTTAAATCGGCAAATGAAACATTTTCGTCAACATACAAACCTTCCACCTGATGAAAAAAGCAGTGTGCGCGGGCAGAAATGGCCTCATTACGATAAACGCGGCCTGGCATAATTGCTCTGAATGGTGGCTGGCCTTGCTCCATCATGCGCACCTGTACTGAAGAAGTATGCGTACGTAAGGCAATATCGCCTTTCTCACCACCTTTTTTGATGAAGAAAGTATCTTGCATATCTCTTGCCGGATGCTCTTCAGGGAAGTTCAGTGCCGAGAAGTTATGCCAATCATCTTCAATTTCAGGACCTTCTGCTACTGTAAAACCAAGTTTAGCAAAAATCTCTACAATTTCTCTACGCACTAAAGCTAAAGGATGGCGTGAACCAATCTCAAAACCTTCGCCTGGTAAAGTTAAATCTTCTTGCAAATTTTCACTTTTCACCTCAGCACTTTCTGTAGATTCTTTTAAGGTGAGGTATTTTGATTCGGCAAGTTGTTTAAACTCATTTAAAACTTTACCTAATGATCTTTTTTCTTCAACAGAAACAGATTTGAATTCATCGAAAATCTCTTTAATGATGCCTTTGCTTCCTAAATATTTGATGCGGAATTGCTCTAATTCGTCTGCTTTTTCAGTTACGAAAGCATTAATTTTATCGGTATATTGTGTTATTTTATCCTGTAACATGGCTTCAAATATACGGCAAATTATCCAATAATTTTAGGGTTGGTGAGTTCAAATAATCTGTTTACAATACCATTATAAAAGAAAATGAACCCATAAACTACAAAAGCCGCTTAAAGCGGCTTTTGTAGTAATCGTAAATCTATAGGTTTTAAATTACACCCAATTCTTTACCTACTTTAGTAAATGCAGCAATCGCTTTATCTAAATGATGTTGCTCATGTCCGGCTGATAACTGTACACGGATTCTCGCTTTGCCCTGTGGTACAACCGGATAAAAGAACCCGATTACATAAATACCCTCTTCTAACATTTTAGCAGCAAATTGTTGTGCAATTTTGGCATCGTACAACATTACCGGAACAATTGGATGAAAACCTGGTTTAATATCAAAACCAGCCTCGGTCATTTTTTCACGGAAATACTTCGTATTATTTTCTAACTTATCTCTTAATGATGTGGTTTCGCTTAACATATCTAATACTGCAATAGATGCACCTGCAATTGCTGGCGCTAAGGTATTAGAGAACAAATAAGGACGTGAACGTTGACGGAGCATATCGACAATTTCTTTTTTACCTGAAGTAAAACCACCAGATGCACCACCTAAAGCTTTACCTAAAGTACCGGTAATGATATCGATACGATCTATTACGTTGAAATGTTCGTGTGTTCCGCGACCATTTTTACCAATAAAACCTGTACAGTGCGATTCATCGATCATAATCAATGCCTCATATTTATCAGCCAGATCTGCAATTTTATCTAATGGAGCAACTGATCCGTCCATAGAGAAAGCACCATCGGTAACAATAATCCTATGTCTGCAATCTTTGGCAGCGATTAATTGTTTTTCCAAATCTTCCATATCTGCATTTTTATACCGGAAACGTTGGGCTTTACACAATCTAACACCATCGATAATTGATGCGTGATTTAACTCATCAGAAATAATAGCGTCTTCGGCATTAAATAATGGTTCAAAAACACCACCGTTTGCATCAAATGCAGCAGCATATAAAATAGTATCTTCAGTGCCTAAAAATTTCGAAATCTTAGCTTCCAGTTCTTTGTGCACATCTTGTGTTCCGCAGATAAAACGCACTGAAGACATTCCATAGCCATGATCGTCGATTGCTTTTTTAGCTGCTTCTATCACTTTTGGATGTGAAGAAAGGCCTAAATAATTATTTGCACAAAAGTTGACTACTTCAGCACCGCCGCTTACTTTAATGTCGGCACCCTGAGGTGTAATGATAATACGTTCGCGTTTAAATAATCCAGCGTTTTCGATTTCTTCAAGTTCTTTTTGAAGAACAGGTTGTAATGTTTTATACATGGCCTTTTTATATGGTTGATTTTAGGCCCAAAGTTATAAAAAAAAGTCTTCTCCGACCTAAAAAGGCAATTTTATCCCTATATTTTGCAGACAAACGTTTGATCGATTAAGTAATCAGTACCAATCTGGTATTATTTTTAAAAATGATCTATCCGGATAATTTTTTTTCGATCTTAACAAACTTTAACACACCCCTATATGTATAGTCTTAAAAGTTATTCGATATTTATAGCTTACTAATCTAACTTATGATAAGAATTTGCGCGCTCCTGTTTTTTTGTGGCCTTACCAATATTATTTCAGCTCAACAAGCTACCATTACAGGTATAGTTAAAGATAATAGCGGACAACCTATTCCTTTTGCATCGGTTTATTTAAAAAATACAACTAATGGAACATCGGCAAATATCGATGGAAAATACTCCATGAAGTTAAAAAATGGTGAATACACTTTAAGTTTTAGGGCTGTGGGCTATAAACAGCAAGATCATATTATTAATCTTTCGGGAGATCAATCGCTTAACGTCACATTAACATCAGAAACTTATACTTTAGAAAACGTAAATATCAGGGCAAATGCTGAGGATCCGGCTTACGCCATTATCCGCAAGGCCATTGAACAGAGAAAAGCACATTTAAATGAAGTTAAGGAATTTAGTTGTGATGTTTATATCAAAGGAGTGCAACGTTTAAGGGGTGCCCCTAAAAAGTTCTTTGGCCGCGATATCCAAAAAGTTTTAGAGCTCGATACCAACAGAAAGGGCATCATTTATTTATCAGAATCGCAAAGCAAATTCAATTTCAGAAGCCCAAATGATGTGCATGAAGAAATGATCTCTTCAAAAGTTGCGGGAAGAAACAATTCCTTTAGTTTTAACAAAGCGTCTGATTTAATTATTAATTTTTACGACAATTATCTGCTTGAAAATAAATTAAGTGCAAGGGGGTTCATTTCTCCAATTGCAGATAATGCTTTATTTTATTATAAATACAAATTACTCGGCGAAATCAAAGAAAACGGAGAACTGATCCATAAAATCCAGGTTATTCCCCGCCGCGAAAATGACCCTGTATTTAGAGGGATTATCTATATTATTGATGACAGCTGGAGAATTTACAATACCGATGTTTACCTGACCAAAAATGCGGGGATCAATTTTATCGATACCTTGAACATCAGCCAGCAGTTTACCAAGGTTAAGGATATTTATATGCCTACCGCTATTAATTTTCAATTTGCAGGGAATGTGTTGGGCTTTAAAATTGCAGGTTATTATGTGGGGATTTACAGCAATTATAATATTGATCCAAAGTTTCCTAAAAACTTTTTCAGCGGCGAAATACTGAAAGTAACTGAAATGGTTAACAAAAAGGACTCTGCTTACTGGACCAATAACCGACCTATTCCTTTAACGGCAGATGAAAAAATTAATTACGTTAAAAAAGATAGTATTGCAAAGCTAAAAGAGTCGAAAAAATACCTCGATTCATTGGAAAAAGATAATAATAAGTTCGGAATTGGCAAGCTTTTGCTTAGGGGTGTAAGTATTAACGATCGGTACGATAAGGAATACTGGTCTTTCGACCCTGTGCTAAAAGCTATATTTTACAATACCGTTGAGGGGTTTGCTGTTAAATACGGTGTTACCTACAGAAAAGATTTCGAGAATAGAAGATCTTATTCTATCCGCCCTGAACTGAGATACGGTTTTGCCAACCAAAAACTTACCGGAAGTTTAACAGGAAGTTACTACTATAATCCGCTTAAAAGAGCAAGTGTAGGTGCATCATTCGGAAACGGCATCTTTGATTTGAACAACTTAGGCTCCATGACTGCATTGGGCAATACCATTAACTCGTTACTTTATGAAAAAAACTTCTCAAAATTTTATGGGAAGAGTTTTATTAATATTAATACGACCAGGGAACTGGCAACCGGCCTTCAGGGAAGCGTAAGTGTAGATTACAGCAAAAACAAAAGCTTAACCAATAATTCTACCTTTAAATTCTTCGATGCAAAAGACAGGGAATTCACATCCAACAATCCTTTTAACCCAACTTCTGAAACACCACTTTTTCCAACCTATAACTCATTTAGTGCAACCGCAAGTTTAACTTATACCATTGGACAGAAATATATTACCCGTCCGGACGGCAAGTTTTATACGGAATCAAAATTCCCGAAGATGACTTTATTATATAAAAAAGGATTTAATGGCGTGTTAAACAGTGATGTTGATTACGATTTTGTAAAGCTTGAGGTTTCCCAGGACAGGATCGGATTAGGATTATGGGGTTACACCTCATTTTTGGCAGGTGTAGGCAAGTTTCTTAATAATAAAAACATGTATTACCCTGATTTTAAACATTTTGCCGGTAATATCTCGACCATCTTCCCCCCTAACTTGCGGAAGTTTCAGTATTTAGATTTTTATCAGTTCAGTACTAACCAACAATATTTCGAAGCGCATTTAGAACATAATTTCGCAGGCTTTTTCATGAATAAAGTTCCATTATTACGTAAGGCTAAGCTGGAAGAATTTATTGGAGGTGGCTACCTGTCTTCTCCTGAAAAGCGGAATTATAAAGAATTTTATTTTGGTATCCAACGTTTGGTGTTAAGGGCAAGCTATGGCTTTGCATATGATGGCGGAACTAAATTAACACAAGGCTTTAGGATTTCATACGGCTTCTGATAAGGTTTAAGGTGAAGGGTATAAGGCGTAGGTACACGCAGCCAATTTTAGATGTTTTCCTGAAAAGGAAAGATTCTGAAAGCAGAAGTTAAAAGCTTCTACCTTCTGCCTTTTTTTACTATCTTTGCACCGCTTTAAACGCCGTTTGCAACGGTATCAACAGCGTTATGAAAAAATATCAAACACTACTTTACTATTGCTATAGCTACATAGCAGAGGCAGAGCAATTTGCTGCCGATCATCTTAAATTTTGTAAATCGTTAGATCTAGTTGGTCGTATTATCGTTGCCGATGAAGGATTAAACGGAACTGTTTCAGGAACCGTTGAGTCTTGCGATGCTTACATGAAAGCGATACATGCCGATGAAAGGTTTGCAAAAACAGAATTTAAAATAGATGATGTTGAAGAACCTTCGTTTCTGAAAATGCACTGCCGTTACAAATCAGAGATAGTACATTCTGGTTTAAGAGATACTTCAATTATTAATCCGAATGAAAAAACAGGCAAACATTTAGAACCTGTAGATTTCATGAAAATGAAAGACGATGATGATGTAATTATCCTTGATGTACGTTCTAATTACGAGCATAATTTAGGCAAATTTAAAAATGCTGTAACGCTTGATATCGAAAATTTCCGCGATTTCCCAGAGCAGATTAATCAGCTTGCCCAATATAAAGACAAGAAAATATTAACCTATTGTACAGGAGGTATTAAATGTGAAAAAGCTTCTGCTTTGCTTTTACACCATGGCTTTAATGATGTGTATCAGTTGCATGGCGGCATTATTAAGTATGGAAAAGAAGCAGGTGGTAAAGACTTTGAAGGCAAATGTTATGTTTTCGATAACCGCATTGCGGTTGATGTGAATGAGGTAAATCCAACTATTGTTTCGGTTTGCTATAACTGTGGTAAAACTACGTCAAAAATGATCAATTGTGCCAACCCAGAGTGTAATGAGCATATTACCCAATGCGATGAATGTGGCGATCAGCTTCAGGGTTGTTGCTCAACAGCATGTACAACTAACCCTCGTAAACGTCCTTACGATGGCACCGGCTATTATGTAAAAGTTCCGCAGCCGGTTGCTGTAAAAGGTTAGGTTTTGAGTTGATAGTCTATAGTTGATTGCAAAGTTTTAGTTGTAGTGATTGTAACATCATAAGTATTTTGGAGCGCATTGTCATTGCAAACAACAAAGGTTCCGTCCTGCTGTACGTTTTACTTCGCCAATGAAGAATTGGCTTCGTGCCACTTCCATCAGGGCTAGTTGGCAAGAGCTGCTATCTACACTAATACTATTTAACTCCTTAATGTTGCTCAGTATCTTAGCCGTGATAATAATAGCGTCGTCACCCTGAATTCATTTCAGGGTCTATCTTAAAGAAAATGCTGACCGCGTAGTAGCTACAAGACAATTGAAAACACTATTTCTACTTGTAAAATAAATTCAGCATGACGATCGCGTTGGATAATAAAGCTAAAAATTGATCACTTGTGAATAATTTTCAATAAAATCAAGGTTGTGTTTTTTCGCAAATGATTCATTAACCATCAACCATCTCTCGCCTTATTAAACAATTTTTCATTTACTTTGTGTATTAATGGCTTTGCCAATTAACCATTTTATGCTAAACTATTTCCGGCTTCTATTATTACTATCCTGCTTCTCTATAAATACTTATGCATCAGAAATTAAAAGCATAGGCGTTCCTTATATCGAAAATTATCCGAAATCTGTTTATTCATCAGGGAATCAGAACTGGAGTATTGCAAAAGATAAAAATGGAGTAATGTACTTTGGCAACGCAGAAGGATTATTAACTTTTGATGGCCGTTACTGGCAGAAATACCAAATGCCAAACCGGCAGATTGTAAGATCAGTAGCTACAGACAACAAGGGAAGAATTTATACAGGCAGCTTTGGTGAGTTTGGCTTTTGGTCGATTAAGAACAACAAACTAAGCTACAACTCACTTACCAATCTATTGCCAAAAGGCATCAAAATCAATGATGAAGTCTGGAAAATTTATGTAGATCCAAACCGGGTGATATTCCAATCTTTTTCGAAGATTTTTATCTACAAAAACAACAAAATTGAAGTAGTAAAATCACCGTCTTCATTTCTTTTCCTTCATAAGGTAAACAACAGATATTTTATTGAAGTGCTTGAAAAAGGTTTATTTGAACTCGTCGGCAACAAATTAGTCCATATCCCGAATAGCGAAAAGCTGGGCAAAGAAGGTATATTATCTATTCTGCCTTATAAAACCAATGGACTGATTATTGGCACAAGCAAAAATGGATTATTTACATACGATGGGAAAGATTTCAGTCCCTTAAATACAACCGCTAACAGCTACCTCAAAACCTATCAACTCAACAATGGTGTGAGTTTACTGGGCAAGTACTTTGCGTACGGCACTATACTTAACGGTTTGATTATTATAGATGAAGATGGAAAGGTTGTTCAACGCATCAATAAATCCAGTGGCTTACAAAACAATACCGTTTTAAGTTTATATGCCGATAATGAGCAGAATCTTTGGACAGGGCTGGATAACGGGATCGACCGGATAGAACTTAATTCGCCATTATATTTTTATTTCGATAAAACAGGTCAGTTTGGAACTGTTTATTCAAGTATTATCTTCAACAATAAAATTTACCTCGGCACCAATCAAGGGTTATTTTATAGCGAGTGGTCACCTGATAATCTCTTACCCTTTAATTTTCGGTTAATCCCAAACTCGCAAGGCCAGGTATGGGAACTTACCATTATCGATAACGAGTTAATCTGTGGTCATAACAGCGGTACGTTTAAAGTAAATGGCGATAAAATTGACTGGCTATCGAGATCTTCAGGCGGCTGGACCATCAAAAAGTTAAATTCAAATCCAAATTACCTTATTCAGGGCACCTATACCGGACTTTCGCTTTTTACAGAATCTCCGGCTTCGGGATTAAAGTTTGCGACAAGAATTGCAGGCTTTGATGCTCCATCAAGATACGTCGAACAAGACAATAAAGGAGACATCTGGGTGGCACATGCCTACAAAGGTTTATTCAAGCTTAGCTTGAGTGCCAATTATACATCGGTAACCAGCACCAGATACTTCGACGAAAAGAACGGGCTCCCTGGCAATTACAACATTAATATATTCAACTTAGAGAACAAAATTGTTTTTTCTTCCGATGCAGGATTTTATACCTACGATGAGCTTAGTAATAAATTTACCAAATACGAAGCCCTTAACAAAGAGCTTGGCTCCTTCCAGTCTTCGAATAAAATTATTAATGCAGGCGGCAAAAAATACTGGTTTATCAACCATGGCAAAACCGCTTTGGTTAATTTTAGCGAACCTGGTAAAGTAGAAATAGATTCAAACCAGTTTAGCATTTTAGATGGCAGGATGGTTCAATACTATGAGAACATTAGCCGCATCAGTAATTCTATTTACCTGATTAGTGTTGATGATGGCTTTGTGATCTATAATCCAACAGCTAAGCTCAATGCGCAAAAGCAAAAACTTCCTGCAGTTCTGATCAGACGTGTAGAGGATATTACCGATAAATTTTCACTAATCAGTGAAACTGGTAATAGTGAGGAAGCTACAGAGATCCAAAACAGCCGTAACAATATCCGCATTTCTTATGCATTGCCCTATTACCGACAGGCTAAGGTTAAATACCAGTTTTATTTAGAAGGCTATTCGAGGGCATGGTCTGATTGGACTTACGCCACACAAAAAGATTTCACTAACTTAAGTGCAGGCAACTACATTTTTAAAGTTAGAGCAAAAACGGATGACAGCTCGGTAAGTGAGGAAGCCGTTTACAAATTTACCATTTTACGCCCCTGGTATTTAAACAACTGGGCTATTTTGTGTTATACGATCTTATTTGTAGTCGTATTGATTCTGGGTAAGAAAATTTACGAAAGAAAACTCCGCAGGGATAGTCAAAAAATCAGCGACCGTTTACAGGCTGAGCAGGAAGAGATATTAAAACAGGAAACCGAGATCAACGAAAAACAGATTATTAAACTCCAAACCGAGAAATTACAAGCCGAATTAGCCTCTAAAAACAGAGAACTGGCCAACTCAGCCATGACTCTTGTTTATAAAAACGAACTGCTCCAAAAACTGAGTGATGAGATCACCAAGTTAAAAGACGAAAACGGGAAAAAGCTTTCTGATGATCAGACACGCAAAATCCAGAAAGTCATCAACGATGGGATGAACGATGAACGCGACTGGCATTTGTTTGAAAACAGCTTTAACGAGGCGCACGAGAGTTTCTTTAAAAAGTTAAAAGCACAACATCCGGATCTTGTTCCAAATGATTTAAAGCTTTGTGCTTACCTCAGGATGAACATGAGCAGCAAAGAAATGTCGTCACTGTTGAACATCAGTTTAAGGGGTGTAGAGATACGCCGCTATCGCTTGCGCAAAAAGCTCGAAGTACCGCACGACAAGAACTTAACTGAATTTTTAATGGAACTTTAATCCTACATCTATAATCTAATTCCAGCGGTCAAAAATTACTAAAGCCAGCCTTGGGAACCTGTGCAGAAAAAACAGTTTTCGAGGCTTTTTCATGCTATCTTACCAAATCCGGACTACATCATTACCTCTCAAAGCTAGTTTCCTATCCCCACAAAACACTTAGTGTTGTTTGTACACTTACGCATGTGTTAAAATTATGTTAAATCACAAAAAAACTGTGTTTTTAGCCTTAAATGGCATTTGGTTTATTTTACAATTAAACCAAAAGCTGTTCATGATGTATTAATGTAGAGGTAAAAACACTTGCACATCAGCAAAAACAACCCCACATTTAACTAACAATTAAACTAAATTTATAATAAGGCATGAAAAGAATCTTTACAAGAATTTCTGTTCTCGCTGCATTTTGTTTGCTAACAATTAACGTAGCATTAGCGCAAAACATTACCGTAAAAGGTAAAGTAATTGATGGAGGTGATAAGACATCTTTACCAGGCGTAACTATTTTAATTAAAGGAACACAAAATGGCACGCAAACAGATGAGAACGGCAACTACTCAATAAGTGCGCCGGCTAACGCCACATTGGTATTTAACTTTGTAGGCTACACAGCATTAGAACGAGCTGTAAATAATCAAACTACACTTAATGTATCCTTAGCTTCATCAACACAACAATTAGAGCAGATTGTGGTTGTGGGTTATGGTACACAGCGAAAAATTGATGTTACAGGTTCTGTAGCTTCGGTAAAAGGAGAGGATATTTCAAAGCAGGCTTCAGTAAATCCGGTAAGTGCATTACAGGGTAAAGTTGCCGGTGTATCGATTACCAATAACGGTACCCCAGGTTCTTCTCCACAAATTACTATACGTGGTACAAGCACAATATATGGAAAAACCGGACCGCTATACGTAGTAGATGGCGTTTGGTATGATGATATAAACTTTTTAAATCCGGCAGATATTGCGAACATCAGTATCTTAAAGGATGCATCCTCACAATCGATTTATGGTATCCGTGCAGCAAATGGTGTTGTTCTGGTAACTACTGTAAAAGGCAAGAAAGGCAATGCAGTAATCAATTACAATGGATCTGTTGGTCTTCAAAAAGTAACCAATCAGGTAGAAATGGCTAATGCAAGTGAGTATGCTACTTTGGTAAATGAAGCTTATAGTCTTCAGACTCCACCTGTTGCACCTTTATTTGCCAACACCAATTTAGGTACTGGAACCGATTGGTACAACCAGGTACTTAGAACCGCAATGGTTAACAATCACCAATTGTCTATAAGTGGAGGTTCTGAAAAATCAACCTATAATTTCTCTTTGGGCTATCTTGATCAGGATGGAATTGTTAAAAACAATAATTACAAGCGTTATACCGTAAGGTTGGCTAACGATTTCCAGATTTTTGAGCCATTAAAAATCGGTTACAATGTTGCAGGAACTTATAGTAAATCAAAAGATGCTCCAACAGATATTTTCAGAGCCATGTATGCTGCATCACCAGTTGTACCAGTATTCAATACAGATGGCAGTTATGGTGATCCAAACGCATTTAATCTTGGAAATGGAAGCAACATGAACCCTCAGGCAACTCTTGATTTCTTTAACCAAAATACCACAAAATATAAAATTAATGGTAATGTATATGCGGAATTAAAATTCCTTAAAAACTTTACTTTCAAAACCAGTATTGGTGGAGATTTTGGACAGGAAGAAGTGAGGGGCTACGTTCCAAAATATCAGGCTACAAAAACACAATTGAGCACCATTAGTAAACTTGATATTGATCGCATTGAAAACAGAAATTGGCTTGTTGAAAATACCTTGACTTTTGACAAAAGATGGAATGATCATAGTTTAACTGTTTTAGCCGGTCAAACCGCTCAGCGCAATAAAATGTATACCATAAATGCTGATGCGCAAAACGTTCCTTACACTTCTGAAGGAGATTTATATCTGGCATTAGGTGATGCTGCCAGCAGAAGTATTATTGATAAAGGCGAGCTAAGTACCTTTACTTCTTATTTTGCAAGAGTTAATTACGGTTACAAAAACAAATATTTATTAAATGCTTCAATCAGAAGAGACGGTGCATCTCAATTTTTCGGATCTGATAACGTGTGGGGAAATTTCCCTTCAATTGGAGCAGGCTGGGTAATCAGCAACGAGGAATTCATGAAAAACCAGAACATCTTTAGCAACCTAAAATTAAGAGGAAGCTGGGGTAAAGTTGGTAATGCTGGAGTTCCATTCAATCCATCAACCCAAACGGTTGACCAAACCGCTGCTTTAATTGCAATTTTTGGAGGAATTCCATATACCGGAGCCAGCATAAGAACACTCGTACCACCAACCTTATTTTGGGAAAGAAGTGCGGGAACTGACATTGGTTTGGAAATGGGTTTCTTAAAAAACAGATTAAATGTTGAATTGGATTATTACAACAGAAAAACAGAACAGGCGATATTTGACATCCCGGTTCTAGGAAGTTTAGGAACCGTAAACAGTTCTATTATTGCTAATCAGGCAGATATTCAAAACAGTGGTTTCGAATTTTTGGCAACCTGGGCTGATAAAACCTCTGGCGGATTAACCTATTCGATTAGTGGAAACTTAGGAATTAACAATAACAAGGTATTAAATGTTACTTCTGGTGCAAATCCTATTTATAAAGGTGGCGCTGGCCTAACCAGTGGATATGTATCTACAAGAACGGTAAATAATAGAGCTATTGGAGAATTCTATGGCTATCAGGTAGCTGGTATATTCCAAACAGACGCTGAGGCAGCAGCATGGCCTGGATTTAAAAAGGGTGATTTTAAATATGCAGATATCAATGGTGATGGATTGATCGATCTAAGGGATAGGGTTGTTCTTGGTAACCCAAATCCTAAATTCACTTATGGATTAAACACCAACTTTGCTTATAAAAACTTCGATTTAACCCTTGATATACAAGGAGTAGCCGATGTTGATGTATTTAATGCGAACCTGAGTAGCAGATTCGGTAACGAAAACTATACCAAAGACTTCTTTGATCACCGTTGGACAGGTCCGGGTACTTCAAATACTTATCCTTCTGCTGATTTAGCTGGTGGACTCAACAATGCGCCAAACTCGTTTTATATCGAAAAAGGTGATTATATCAGATTAAGAAATATCCAGCTAGGTTATAGCTTACCATCAGCAATTGTTAATAAATGGAAAATGCAACGCTTAAGAGTATTCTTAAATGCACAAAATGCAGTTAACATTTTTGGATACAAAGGATTTAGTCCAGAGGTTGGTGGAACACCAACGAATGCAGGTATTGATACCAATGTATATCCTTTATTTGCTACTTATAACTTTGGAGTTAACGTAACTTTCTAATCGACTTAAAATGAAAAAATATATAAATACACGATCATTTTTTGCTGCAGCTGCATTTAGTGCTGTACTTTTTACTGCATCATGCAAAAAAGATTTCCTAAATGTTCCGCCTCAGGCTCAGCAACCTTCAGTAACTTTTTGGAAAACTCCGGAAGATGCACTAAAAGGTGTAAATGCAATTTACGCCAATTTGCGCAGCTGGAATAACGTTGCCTTTAACGCAATCGCTATAGAAAGCACTGGTTCCGATGAGGCAGATAAAGGGAGTACACCTACAGATGCTACCTTCTTCAATCTTTACGATCAGTTCACGGTTACATCCACTCATGGTACGCTTCAAGACTTCTGGACAGGTCAATATCAAAATATCAACCTTTGTAATCAGGTTCTTGATAATATTCCAAATATTCCTATGGATGAAACATTAAGAAACAGATATCTGGCAGAAGCTAAATTCATTAGGGCATATTCTTATTTCAGACTGGTTCGCGCCTATGGCAACGTAGTACTAAGGCTACATGTACCTAAAGATAATACCGAATATAACCTTCCTCAATCGGATAAAGCTACTGTTTACGCCCAAATAGAAAAAGATTTGAATGAAGCAGCTGCAGTATTACCACAATCGTATGGAGCAGCTGATTTAGGTAGAGCAACCAAAGGTGCAGCTATTGGCCTACATGCGAAAGTTGCCATGTATCAAAACAAATGGGCCGATGTACTCGCATTAACCAATCAGGTAATGACCATGGGATATGATTTATTTCCCGACTTTGAAAAAGGCTTCAGAACTCAGAATGAAAATAACATCGAATCTTTATTTGAAGTACAGGCAGAATTAGTTCCCGGAAATCCCGATGCATCCAATTCACAATATAGTCAGGTTCAGGGTGTGGCAGCTATAATGGGTTGGGGCTTTAATACCCCTTCAGAGGTGTTAGCTAATGCTTTTGAAGCTGGAGATCCACGTAGGGACGCAACAATATTATTTAAAGGTGAAACTACCCCACAAGGTGATTTGGTTCCTACATCAGTACCAAATGAAAGGTATAACCAAAAATCCTATGTTCCCTTTTCAACTCGTGTATCTGGATTTAACGAAGGTGCCCAGCAGAATTTTAGAGTATTAAGATTTGCAGATGTTCTTTTAATGAATGCAGAAGCTGCTAACGAGCAAGGCAATACTTCACAGGCATTAACTTCACTTAATAGGGTTCGTGCACGTGCAAGAGGTGGAAATAACAACATTCTTCCAGATGTTACCACCACGGATAAAACCGCTTTACGCACAGCAATCTGGAAAGAAAGACAGGTTGAACTTGCGATGGAAAATGACCGTTATTTTGATGTTATCCGTCAGGGAAGAGGAGCTGCAGTTTTTGGTGTTAAAGGTTGGAAAGCAAATAAAAATGAAGTTTGGCCAATCCCTCAAAATGAGATTGAACTAAGCGGAGGTTTATTGAAACAAAATCCTGGATATTAAAATAATATCATTCAAGGTTGTCAGCTCGCTGGCAACCTTTCTTTCCTTTATTTAACAGTATGCTAAAAATTACTCCAAACAGAATTACACATCTTACGATAGCGATTCTGTGCCCTTTTTTACTTTTAACAGCCTGTACCGACAGCAAAAATACGGTATACAAACCTGACCTGTCTATCAAAAAGAACTTATCCGACATAGAACTATTAGATCTGGTCCAAAAACAAACGTTCCAGTACTTTTGGGATGGTGCCGAACCTATATCTGGCGCAGGCAGGGAGCGTTTTCACGTAGATAATGTATATCCGGAAAATGATAAGAACACCGTAGCTACAGGCGCTACTGGCTTTGGCTTGATGGCTATTTTAAGTGGGATCGACAGAGCTTATGTGACAAAAAAAAATGGATTTGACCGGTTAAATAAAATACTGGATTTTTTATCCAAAGCAGACCGCTTCCACGGGGCCTGGCCGCATTGGATAAATGGAGAAACAGCTAAAGTACGCCCGTTTGGACGAAAAGATAATGGAGGCGATCTTGTAGAAACTTCTTTCGTTGCGCAGGCTTTAATCTGCATCAACGAATATTACAAAAATGGAACCGAACCTGAAAAAGCATTAGCAAAAAAAGCAGATGAACTTTGGAAGGGTATCGATTTTAACTGGTACCGCAATGGTCAAAATGTGTTGTACTGGCATTGGTCGCCGGAGTACAACTGGGAAATGAATTTTCCGGTAAAAGGCTACAATGAATGTTTAATTATGTACGTTATGGCGGCCTCATCCCCTACCCATTCTATCCCAGCAGCGGTTTATCACGAGGGTTGGGCAAGAGGAGGTGCAATTAAAGCAAATTTCGAACTATACGGCCATCACATCCCGTTAGATTATCAAGGTGCTAAAAATTCTGTGGGCCCTTTATTTTGGGCACATTATTCCTATTTAGGCTTAAATCCAAAAGGCTTAAAAGATCGTTATGCCGATTACTGGGAAAACAACGTCAATCAGACATTGGCCATTCACGATTACTGTGTAGCCAATCCAAAGAAATTTAAAGGTTATGGCGAAAATAATTGGGGCTTAACCGCAAGTTATTCGGTCAAAGGTTATGCCGCACATAGCCTTCAGGAAGATTTTGGTGTAATCTCTCCTACAGCAGCTATATCATCTATCCCATACACCCCAAAAGAATCGATGAAGGTAATCAGACACCTTTACGAAGACCTGGGCGATAAGGTATGGGGCAAATACGGCTTTTATGATGCCTTCTCTGAAACGGATAACTGGTACCCGAAAAGGTATTTAGGCATCGATCAGGGGCCAATGGTAGTGATGATCGAGAATTATAGATCAGGACTGCTTTGGAAGCTGTTCATGGGAAACAAAGATGTTCAAGCTGGCTTAACAAAATTAGATTTCCAGTTTAAACCATAGTATTCAGTAGTATATAAATGTTTAGCCATCATATATTTCAAATTAAATCTACAGAACCATGAAAAGAATAATTTTAATATTAACAGCAATGATAGGGTTTGTAACCCTAAATTCAAGCTTTACAATAGTATCAAGCGCTAAACATAAAACCATAAAAGCTAAGTTTGCTATCGTCAATGTAACAGCTACAAATTCTACCAGCGATGGCGTGTATGTTAGGCTAGAAAATAATACCAGTGGTGGTGTTCATTCCTTCTTTATCCCACCAAACTCGCCAAGCGGAACAGTAATCGGACAAATACCAGAAAACGGAGACATTTATACAGTAAAATTAACCTCAACAGGTGGCGCACATGACATGTGGGTTTACTGGGAGCATCAATCGCACGTTACCGGATTAAGCGTTAACGGAATGGCTATTGGCTGTTCAAGCTGTGCACGAATAAACATTTTTAATTAACCCCACACGAATAATGGCTAAGCATTTATTCAAAATATTTTTAATTACAATCTTCTTTTGCGGTACCCATGCGGTTTATGCGCAGCAAAAAACCTATTGCAACCCAATTAATGTTGATTATGGATACACACCTTTCGAATCGTTTACCGAGTGGGGCAAACACCGTGCAACTGCCGATCCGGTGATTGTAAACTACAAAGGAGATTTCTACCTTTTCAGCACTAACCAGTGGGGCTATTGGCATAGTGCCGATATGCTGAACTGGAAATTTCACGAAAGAAAATTTCTCCGCCCATGGAACAAAACAAAAGACGAACTCTGCGCACCAGGCGTAGGTATTATTGGCGATACCATGGTGGTTTTTGGAAGTACCTATACTAAAAACTTCACCTTATGGGGAAGTACCGACCCCAAGGGGAACAAATGGTTTCCACTTGTTGATTCCTTAGAAATTGGTGGCTGGGATCCTTCCTTTTTTACCGATGATGATGGTAAGTTTTACATGTACAATGGAAGCAGCAATAACTATCCCATGTATGGTGTAGAATTAGACCGCAAAACTTTTCAACCTAAAGGCACCCGCACACCAATGTACCTGCTTGAAAGCTGGCGGTATGGCTGGCAGCGTTTTGGTGAATATATGGACAATACTTTTCTCGATCCTTTTGCCGAAGGCGCATGGATGACCAAACATA
The DNA here is from genome assembly GCF_030816015.1 of Pedobacter sp. W3I1. Taxonomy (NCBI): domain Bacteria; kingdom Pseudomonadati; phylum Bacteroidota; class Sphingobacteriia; order Sphingobacteriales; family Sphingobacteriaceae; genus Pedobacter; species Pedobacter sp. W3I1. Next base: position 1,721,625 of record NZ_JAUSXN010000001.1, on the reverse strand, counting down.
ATGGCAAATATTATTTTCAATACGGCGCACCAGGAACCGAATTTAGCGGTTATTCTGATGGTGTGGTGGTTGGAACCAAACCTTTGTTTTACGATAGCCCTTTTACCCCGCAATCTGATCCTTTGAGCTATAAAGGCGGTGGATTTTCTCGGGGTGCAGGGCATGGCGCAACCTTTCAGGATAACAGTAAAAATTACTGGCACATCTCTACCAGCATTATTTGTGTAAAAAATACCTGGGAGCGCAGAATGGGTATCTGGCCAACCGGTTTTGATAAAGACGATGTGATGTGGACGAATACCGCCTTTGGCGATTACCCACTCTATTTACCTTCCGAAAGAAAAGAAGGTGGTCCGGCTGGGCCCGGCTGGATGCTCATTAACTATAAAAAACCAGTAACGGTTTCTTCTACATTAGGCAGTTTTAATTCCAATAATGCTGTTGATGAAAGCATTAAAACCTACTGGAGTGCCAAAACCGCAAACAACGGAGAATGGATCCAAACCGATTTGGGCAGTCTTGCTACCGTTAATGCCATTCAGATTAACTATGCCGATCAGGATGCCGAATTTATCGGTAAGCAGATAGGGATTTTTCACCAATACAAAATCCTGTCCTCAACCGATGGCAAAAAATGGACTACCCTTGTTGATAAAAGCCAGAACAAAACCGATGTGCCACATGATTACATCGAACTCCAAAAGCCAGTTAAAACCAGGTTCATTAAAATGGTTAACATTCACATGCCTACCGGAAAATTCGCCATTAGTGGCTTACGTGTTTTCGGCAATGGAAATGGAGAAAAACCAACAACAGTTAAAAACCTGATTGTATTGAGAACAGAAAAAGATAAACGCAGCGCCTACATCAAATGGGAACCAGTGGATAATGCCTTTGCTTACAACCTCTATTATGGTACAGCACTAGATAAGCTTTACAATTGCATTATGGTCCACGATTTTAATGAGTATTGGTTTAAAGCAATGGACAGCCAAAAAGCATATTATTTTGCTATTGAAGCGATAAATGAGAATGGCGTATCGGTAAAAACCGAAGTGAAGAAGGTTGAATAATAAAGTTATAGCTCACGCTCGTTTGTAACGAGTGTGAAAATAATCAATCGCTTTTAGCGATTAATGTTAAAACACGATAAAATCGTAAAGCTAGTTAGGCACTCGTTGGAAACGAGCGCCAGCTAATCGGTTAATAAAAAGAATAAAACACACATATAATGAAGAGAGCGAATATCCTGGTTGTTTTTTTAACCCTGCTTGTACTGAACGGATCAGCACAAACCAAAAAACCTGTTTCGGCAGCAGATGCGAAGATGAATACCTTCATCAGCAACCTCATGACGAAGATGACTGTTGATGAAAAAATTGGTCAACTGAACCTGCCAAGTTCTGGCGATATCACCACAGGACAGGCTAATAGCAGTGACATTTCTAAAAAAATCAGAGATGGACAGGTAGGTGGTTTATTTAACATCAAAGGTGTAGATAAGATAAAGGCGGTTCAAAAGATTGCTGTAGAAAACAGCCGCATGAAAATTCCTTTGCTTTTTGGAATGGATGTTATCCACGGCTACAATACCGTTTTCCCCATTCCATTAGGCATGAGTTGCGTATGGGATATGAATACTGTACAAAAATCGGCGAGGGTTGCCGCAATAGAGGCCAGTGCAAGTGGTATCAACTGGACTTTCTCTCCTATGGTTGATATTTCGAGAGACCCACGTTGGGGCCGCATCTCAGAAGGAAGTGGCGAAGATGCTTATTTAGGTTCGCAAATTGCTGCAGCGATGGTAAAGGGTTATCAGGGGAAACTCCAGGCCAATAACGAAATTTTAGCCTGCGTAAAACACTATGCGCTTTATGGTGCAGCCGAAGCCGGTAGAGATTACAATACAACCGATATGAGCAAAGTACGCATGTACAACGAATATTTTCCACCTTACAAAGCCGCTGTTGATGCAGGTGCAGCCAGTATTATGGCTTCTTTTAACGAAGTTGATGGCATTCCGGCTACAGGAAGCAAATGGTTAATGACCGAAGTTTTGCGCAATCAGTGGGGCTTTAAGGGCTTTGTGGTAACCGATTATACTGGTATTCCTGAAATGATTGCACATGGCATGGGCGATTTACAAACTGTTTCTGCCCTCGCTTTAAATGCTGGCATTGATATGGATATGGTGGGTGAAGGCTTTTTGGGTACTTTAAAAAAATCATTAGCAGAGAAAAAAGTAAGCATAGCACAGATAGACAGGGCTTGCCGATTGGTGCTTCAGGCCAAATATAAACTGGGTTTATTTGCTGATCCTTATAAATTCTGCAGCGCAGAAAGGGCAGAAAAAGAAGTTTTTAGCCCTGCCAACCGCCAGGTTGCACGCGAAATCGCAGCAGAAAGTTTTGTGTTATTGAAAAACAACAACAATTTACTTCCCTTAAAAAAATCAGGCACAATTGGCTTAATTGGTCCATTGGCTGATAATACAGCCAATATGTATGGTACCTGGAGTGTTGCTGCCCTGTTCGATAAATCAATAACGGTACTTCAAGGTTTAAAAAATGCTTTAGGTAATGATGCGAAAATATTAACAGCCCGAGGTGCCAATTTTTTAGCAGATTCTACTATGGAACACCGTTATGTAAATATCCACAACCCGACTTACAAACGTGATCCACGAACTGAAGCTGAAATGATTAAAGAAGCTTTAGAGGTAGCGAAAAAATCGGATGTTATTGTAGCTACCATCGGAGAGGGTTCTGAGTTTACCGGCGAAAGCAGTAGTGTAACGGATATCCAGATTCCTGAAACACAGAAAAACCTGTTAAAAGCATTGGCGAAGACTGGCAAACCAGTAGTGCTGGTATTGTTTACAGGCCGTCCGCTGGCATTAAACTGGGAGCAAGAAAATATTCCAGCAATTTTAAATGTCTGGTTTCCAGGTAGTGAAGCAGGAAGCGCAATTGCCGATGTACTTTTTGGTGATGTTAATCCATCGGGTAAATTGAGTACAACCTTTCCTCAAAACGTAGGTCAGGTTCCATTGTATTATGCACATAAAAATACTGGCCGCCCCTTGGCAGAAGGTAAATGGTTCGAAAAATTCCGTTCCAACTATTTAGACGTAAGCAATGATCCTTTATATCCCTTCGGTTTTGGTTTAAGTTATACGACTTTCAGCCATAGCGATGTTAAACTAAGTTCAAATACCTTAACAAAAGGAAAATTGATCACAGCATCGGTTACTTTAAGCAATACAGGCAAATATGAGGGTAAAGAAGTTGTTCAATTATACATTCAAGATCTTGTTGGAAGCATTACCCGCCCGGTTAAGGAGCTAAAAGGTTTCCAAAAGATTAATTTAAAAGCTGGAGAAAGTAAAACCGTTACTTTCAATATTTCCGAAAACGACCTTAAATTTTACAATTCTGATCTAAAATTAGTTGCAGAACCTGGCGATTTCAAAGTATTTATTGGTACAAATTCACGTGACGTAAAAGAAGCATCTTTTATGCTGAAATAAAGACAATTAGGTTTGGTTATAAACCCTGAGCTATTGTAAAATAGCCAGGGTTTTCTATTTTTGTTAAATGAAGAAGATTATTCTAACCATCTGCATTCTTTTTTCTGTACTTTTTTTAAACGCTCAAGACTTAGAAAAATATGACAGGGGAAGTTATATCAAAGGAAAAGATTCTATTTACTATAGGATTTTGTTTCCCGAGAATTTTAATCCCGACCAAAAATATCCAATCATCTTTTTCCTTCATGGAAGCGGGGAAAGAGGTAATGATAATGCCAGTCAACTGGTACATGGTGGAAAATTGTTTTTAAAGAATGATTTACGCAAAAATTTTCCTGCTATTGTGGTTTTCCCGCAGTGCCCATTAAATGATTTTTGGGCGAATGCCAGGTTCGAAAAAGATGCCAAAGGTAAAAGGAGAATAAGTTTTGTGGAAGGTAGCAAACCAACCAAAATTATGCATGCGCTACAAGGAATGGTTAAAAACTTACTTAATAAACCTTACATTAACAAAGAACAGGTGTATGTAGGCGGTTTATCTATGGGTGCAATGGGTACTTACGAATTGTTAAGAAGAGAACGCCGTAAATTTGCCGCAGCTATTGCTATTTGTGGTGGAGACAATACCAACAACATTAAAAAATATCAAAAAATACCACTTTGGATTTTTCATGGTGCAAAAGATGATATTGTGGATCCTGTATTTTCGATTGCCATTGCCGAGCGCTTAAAAACCGTTGGTGATGAGGTAAAGTTCACCCTGTATCCAAATGCCAACCACAATAGCTGGGACAGTGCATTTGCCGAACCGGAATTATTGCCCTGGTTGTTTTCGCATAAGAAATAGCAGATTAACCTCGTAGAATTAATTTCTTTCGGATCGTCACCCTGAACCGAGCCTTAGCGAGCTCACCGAAGGTAATTTATTTCAGGGTCTCTACTAGATAGATGCTGAAACAAGTTCAGCAGGACGACTAAATTTAAAAAAGATTTCAATGTAAAATCAATTTTTAGGTAAAAGAATTAGAAAAGCAGGGTTCCGTACTTATCGGTTCGGAAAGTCCTGCCATCCGCTTTACTCTCCCCGATTGAAAAAAATCGGGAGCTCGTGCCCGCTGCTGTCAGGTTTAATTTACCTGGGTAAACCTAAGTAAACTAGACCCGACAAAATGGAAAGCCCGGATCCCGATTCTTCATCGGGAGAGGACTTGAAATGATGGCGGGACTGCTGCAACCATTAAGCACAGGCTTTGCTCTTCAAAAAACAAAAACCACAAAAAAAGCCTGAAGAAAAATCTTCAAGCTCTTGTAAAATATTCTAATTGTTGTTACTCAGCCATATTATGGTAAACCGCCTGCACATCATCATCTTCCTCTAACTTATCGATCAATTTTAATACATCAGCAGCTTGCTCTTCTGTAACCTCATGATGAGATAAGGCAATACGCTCTAATTTTGAACTTTTTAACTCGATGCCTTTCTCTTCTAAAGCTTTTTGCAAAGAACCAAAGTTTTCAAATGCAGCCTGCGCTACCGCGATATCATTCCCTTCTTCGTCAGCCTCAACATAAAGTTCCTCTAAACCAGCATCAATTAATTCGAACTCTAATTCTTCCAGATCTAAACCTTCAGCAGGTACAAAACGGAAAACAGATTTGCGGTTAAAAACAAAGTCCAACGATCCGGTTTTTCCTAAAGTACCATTCGTTTTATTAAAATAACTACGCACGTTTGCTACCGTACGGTTGGTATTATCAGTAGCCGTTTCAATTAAAACCGCAACGCCGTGTGGTGCATAACCTTCGTATACAATTTCTTCATAGTTGGCCATCGATTTATCAGATGCACGCTTAATTGCTGCCTCTACCCTATCTTTTGGCATGTTTACAGCTTTCGCATTTTGCATAGCTGTACGTAAACGAGAGTTGGTTTCCGGATGAGGTCCTGATTCCTTAACCGCCATTACGATATCTTTACCAATACGCGTAAACTGAACCGCCATTTTGGCCCAACGCTTAAATTTTCTCTCTTTTCTAAATTCGAATGCTCTTCCCATTTATTTTAGTATTGAGATATAAGATCTGAGATATCAGACCTTAAGCCTTCAACCTTCAAACCTTCTACCTTTATATTATTTCCTTAAATTTTTTAACATATCTGCTGTCAGTTTCGATAAATCGAATTCTGGCTTCCATCCCCAATCTTTTGCTGCATAGTTATCATCGATAGAACGTGGCCAGCTGTTTGCAATTTGCTGACGAGGATCATTAGGGCTGTAAGTTAGTGTAAAATCCGGAATATGTTTTCTGATTTCTGCAGCCAAAACCTCCGGTGTAAAACTTACCCCGCCAAAATTATAGCTGCTACGCACTGAAATCTGATCTGCCGGTGCATCCATCAGTTCGATTGTTCCGCGAATGGCATCATCCATATACATCATTGGCAATTCTGTTTCCGCATTTAAAAAACTCTGGTAACTACCTTTTTTCAACGCATCGTGAAAAATGTGGATTGCATAATCTGTTGTGCCACCACCCGGCGCAGCCTTCCAGCTAATTAATCCTGGATAACGGATACTACGCACATCCAATCCATATTTTTGGTTATAATATTCGCACCAGCGCTCACCTGCCAGTTTACTGATTCCATAAACGGTATTCGGATCCATTACACAATATTGTGAGGTATTATCTTTTGGCGAATTCGGACCAAATACAGCGATAGAACTTGGCCAATATACTTTTGCAGTTTTATATTCTAAAGCTAAATCTAAAACATTCAATAAGCCGTTCATATTTAAATCCCAGGCTAGTTTTGGATTTTGCTCGCCAGTAGCCGATAATAAAGCCGCTAAAAGGTAAACCTGTGTTGGTTTGTATTTACGAAAAATGCCGTTGATCATTTCCTTATCAAGCACATTCACAAATTCAAACGGTGCAGAGTTTTTGATATCATAATCCGGCCTGCGTATATCGCATGCCACAACATGATCATCACCATATATTTTACGTAACATGGTGACCAGCTCGGTACCAATTTGCCCATTAGAGCCTAAAACAACAATTTTTTCTTGCATATTTTTTTTGAGATTGAGCAAAGGTAAAAAAATGGGATAAAAGGCGATAAAATATTTATACTTAGTGTATAACTTTCACCTGGATTAATTGTCGAAATCGATTAATTGCATAAAACATTCGAACTTTATCATCTTCCAACGCCTAAAACTGAAGCCATTTAAAAGTGAAAGTCAAATAAATTATTACATTTACTACACGCGTACCGGATAACCAAATAACAATGACTCACCCTGAGCCTGAAAAATCTGCAGATTTACTTAAGCGCCTGAAACTAGGCGATAAGCAGGCTTACGAAAAAATATATTTCACCTATAGTAATGAGCTTTTATTGGCAGCTTACAAAAAAACAGGCGACAGGGTAATTGCGGAAGAGCTGGTGCAGAATATCTTTATTTCCCTTTGGGAAAAGCGGCAGGAAGCAGTGATCAATAATCTCCAGGCTTATTTGTTCGGTGCCTTGAAGTTAAGTGTAATCAACCACATCAGGAGTTTGGTTATGCAAAACAAGTACATGGAGTACCAAACCCTAACCTATTCAGAAAATCATCAGGATACCGCAAACCTGGTCGATCTTCATGATCTATCTTCCATCATTGAAGAAGGGATCAACTCACTTCCAGAAAAAACACAAGAGGTTTTCAGGCTGAGCCGGTACCAACACCAAACTACCAAAGATATTTCTGCTGGTTTAAATATCTCTGAAAAAGCTGTAGAATATCATATCACCCAATCAATTAAAAGGATAAAAGAATACATCAAAAATTTCTACATCTTTTTATAACTGATTATCAATCATTTACAATTTATTTTACTTTTTATCCCTCGCACCTTTAGGGTTTCACCCCTGTTGTGTTACTTGTATAGTATAAGACCAAATATTCTTTTTTATGGACCAGCAATCATTTTACGATTTACTCAACCGTTACGAAAACGGAAATTGTACGGAAGCAGAAAGGCTTTGGGTAGATAAATGGTACCATAACTTAAATAAGCAGAATTTTAAAGATTTATCATCAGGTGTGCTCGAAGAAATGCAGATGAATACCTGGCTTGGCATCAATAACATTGCGCAGAAACCAACAAACGCATTAAAAGTTAAAAAGCTTTGGCCAAAATTGGCTATTGCAGCATCTATTATGATTGCATTTTTTATTGCTGGTTTATATTTAACCAGTTACAACCATGCCGAACAGTCTTTTATTGATGAAAATGAAGGTTTAAACTTAATCAGCAAAACAAACGAGGGTGATAGCAGTATGGTTATATCACTTAGTGATGAAAGTACCGTAACCCTTAAACCAAAGGCAAACATTATTTACCCTAAGGTTTTTGCGACCAATAAAAGAATGGTTTATTTAAAAGGAAGTGCATTTTTCTCGGTAAGCAAAAATCCCAAGCGCCCATTTTATGTGTACAATCAAAAACTGGTTGTTCGTGTTTTGGGCACCAGCTTTTGGGTAAAATCATCAACTGATAAACTTCCGGCCCAGGTTGCAGTAAGAACAGGTAAAGTTCAGGTAGAAGAAAATCAAAAAAGTTCGCTATTCACTTTCACCAAAGCAAAACTGGCAAAACCAATACTGCTTACACCAAACCAAAAGGGCGTTTTTGTTGACCATAAGTTAAATAAAACGTTGGTAAACAAGCCCATTCCCTTGGCCGAAGCTTATAACATACCCACAAGCTTGAGCTATAATTTTAAAGAAGAAAGTGTTAAGGAAATTTTCAAAACCTTATCTGAAGCTTATGGGATAGAGATAAAAATGGATAATGAGCAAATTTCGACCTATACTTTTACCGGAGATTTAAGCAAAAAAGGGCTATATGAGCAGCTCGATCTGATCTGCGGAACCATCTCCAGCAAATATTACATTCAGGGAACCAGTATTATAGTTTCCAATAAAAACTAACCAAATATATAAACATGATGAAGAAGAACCACAACACCAACAGCCCATAACCGCGGCTCCGTTTTCCATAATATTTTTCTAAAAAACAAAGCCGACAATGTGGGGCATTGCCGGCGAGTTAATACATCAGAAATGTATTCATGGTATTTCTATGTCCAATAAATCCAATCATTTAATGAACAATAACCAAATTTATGAAAAAAAATCAACTTATTTCGCTGGCGATATATGCAATGAGAGTTTCGATTTACCAAATACTTGCAATAATAATTTTTACTTGTGGTGCTTTTGCCAAAAATGTCGACGCCCAGGATTTTCTGAATAAATCAATTTCGATTAAAGCCGATCAAACAGATATTAAAACCATAATAGAAAAAACAGAACACTTAGCCAATGTTAAATTTGTTTATAGTCCACAGTTAATAAATTCCAGCCGTAAAGTTTCTATTAATGTGGTTAACCAAAAGCTTAAATACTTTCTTGAGAATTCGCTAAAACGTTATGATGTGGGATATAGGATAGTTAAGGATCAGATTCTGCTCTATTCTATTCCCGCAAATAACAACCTCGAACTACTCAAAGCTTTCGAAGGTATTGTTACCGGCAAAGTAACCGATAGTAAAGGCAATGCCATTCCAGGTGTATCGATTACCGTTAAAGGAAAATCAATCGGAACTACAACCGACGAAAATGGTGCTTTTGCTTTAAAAGGCCTTACTGTTGATAGTCGTGTACTCGTGGTGAGATACGTAGGTTTCATTTCTAAAGAAGTAAACCTATCACCAGGCAATGCCGACGAAAACCTGAGCATCAGCCTGTCAGAAGATAACCTCCAGCTGGAAAGTGTGATGGTAACCGGTGGTAATCCGAAGAAAAAATTAGAAAGTAGTGTAGCGCTAACCTCGGTAAGCAATAAAGACATTACCAACAGGGCGCCTTTAAACAGTACCGATTTATTAAAAGCCATACCGGGTTTAACGGTAGAAAGTACAGGTGGCGACGGCCCTGGAAATGTTTGGGTAAGAGGCTTTCCGCAACAGGGTGGTTATATTTTCCTGGGTATACAGGAAGATGGTTTACCGCTTTTACCAACTGGTTTCAACACCAACCCATCTGTTGATCAATATTATAAAACAGATTTAACCATTCAGAATATCGAAGCGGTTAGAGGTGGCAATGCCTCCATTATCCAGGCCAATACACCAGGCGCTGTGGTAAACAACATTAGCTATGTGGGCGCCGATAAACCATATGGCCAGTTTAAATTTACCACAGGTTTTTCGCAGGGTTTATACCGTTTTGATGGAAATACCGGAGGAAAAATAAACGATCAGATTAAATATAACATTGGTGGTTTTTACCGTACTGATAACGGTGTGGTAGATCAGGGTTTTAATCCGGCCAACCAGGGCGGGCAAATTAAGGGCAACATGACTTTTAACTTTAAGAACAACAAAGGCTTTATTAGGGTATACGGAAAATACCTGAACGATAAAGTTCAGTTCTTGTTAACCAGTTATTACCCTTATGATGCTACCGGAAAGCCAACTACTTACCGCGATTATGATATGGCTTCGCAATCGATCCTACCCGTTCAGACTGAATGGAGCTATAACGATCCTTCAACCGGAAACCATAATTTTAGTTTAACAGATGGTATCCATACCAAATTGGGATCAGCTGGTTTCCAGTTCAACTACCTAACCGACAGTGGTTGGCAGATTGTGAACAATTTCCGTTATCAAAATACGCACACTAACTCAACCTATACCGTCCCTGCCGGAATTACAGCGAGAACAGCGGCAACCCCTTACTATTACCCGGGAGGTGCAGTTGCGCCGTTTGTAACTGGAGATTATGTAATTACATCAAATGCACAGGGACAAATTAACAGCGATGTTCAAATTGTTGATTACCTGGATTTAAAAAAGACTATTAAAAACCATAGTTTAAATATTGGTGCTGGCATCCATCAATACAATCGCGATGATTTACGTTATGCATTTAGGTCCTATACAGAATTTAAAGAGCATCCAAGTATTATCCTGCAATCGCCAACAACAGCAGAAAGAACCATTCAAACCAAAAACACCTTTATTGGCGATACCAGAACGTTATCGGCTTATGCAGGCGATGAGATTAAAATATCCGAAAAATGGCGTTTAGATATTGGAGCCAGAATTGATAACCAGAATGTTAAGGGCGATAGACCTTATTATGCACTTAATGCAAATGGAACTGTAAATATTGCAGCACCAGCAACTCCAACCATATTGGGTTATACCAGCTATGATGAAACATTAACCAACTGGGCAGCATCAATTGGCGCAAATTATAAGATAAGTACTACTGCAAGTATGTTTGCGCGTGCTACAAAAGCTTATAACGCACCTAATATAGGCGATTATAACGCTTCAGGATATAATGGTGCAAACATTAAAAAACGCCCGGTTTATTTAGGCGAAGTAGGCTTTAAATACGCCAAAAACAATCTGGCTATTTTTGCATCAGGAAGTTATTCTGCCATTAAAAATGTTTCTTTAACGATTAATGTGCCAACAACTGCGGCTGGAACACAAGCATTGGTGGCTTTTGGCTCTACACGTACCTGGAGTGCCGAGTATGAAGTTTCTTACAAAATATTCAAACCGTTAAGTTTGCGCTTAACCGGAACACTCCAAGATTCTAAATACACCGATTACGAAGCAAATACAAGTGGCAATGCCGCTGTAGCAGCCGAATTTGGCGACCGTGTATATAGCTTTACCGGCAAAAGAACCGAAAGGGTACCTGTATTGAATACGGAGTTAGGTGCCAACTACGATTACAAAAACTTTAACCTGTATGTGGCAGCCAATTATGTTGGCAGTCGCTTTACCTCACCTAGTGGTAGTTACGAACTCCCATCGTATGTAGTAATGAAAGCTGGAGCAGGATATAATTTTACTAAAAAGATTTCAATAAGATTTTGGGCAGACAACTTGTTAAATGCAAAAGTGTTGACAGAGGGCGATGTTCGCGGAGATCAGTTCAGAGATTTCTCAACCGTAACCCCTGGCACATTAATGATTGGCAGAACATTACTCCAACGTACTTTCTGGGGATCATTAGCTTATTCATTCTAACAAATAAAACCGGAGCTCACACTCCGGTTTTTTTAATTCTAAAACATCATGACAACAAGAAGAACATTTTTACAAAAAGTAAGCCTTGCTGGTGCAGCAGCCTTTTTAAGTCCATCATTAATTACAACCGCTTTAGCACAATCTGCTAAAGTTTCAAAAATCGGAATTGGTCTTTTTACTCTACGCGAGCAGCTAACCGCAGATGTAAAAGCCACCATCGAACAAGTAGCCAAAATTGGTTATAACCAGGTAGAAACCTATTATGGTTATCCGGGCAAATATGAAGTGAAAGGTTTCTGGGGTTTAGAAGCCAAAGATTTCAGTGCATTATTAAAAGCAAACAGCCTTACCTCTCCCAGTGGGCATTACAACCTAGCAGAGTTTTTAACCTCAGGCGATGATAAAGTGCTAAAATCGCATGTCGAAACTGCGGCTACCGTTGGCCAGCAGTATTTTGTTATCCCTGCCCTCCCAACTGATATCAGAGCCAATGGAACATTGGATGATTACAAACGTATGGCCGCAAAGTTTAACCAGGCAGCCGAGCTTTGCCAAAAATCTGGTTTAAAATTGGCTTACCACAACCACAACTTCGAATTTAAAGATCAGGGAAACGGTGTTACAGGTTACGATATTTTATTGAATGAAACTGATGCCAAACTGGTAGGCTTTGAACTTGATATCTTTTGGGCAGTAAATGCAGGCTTAAACCCGGTTAATATGTTCGGGAAAAATCCGGGCCGTTTTAAAATGTTCCATGTTAAGGATATGGACAAAACAGATAAAGCAGTTTTTGTAGAAGTGGGTTCTGGCAGAATCGATTTCAAAAGTATTTTTGCGGTGTCGAAACTCGCGGGAGTAGATTATATTTTTACAGAGCAGGATATCATTAAAAAATCACCCTATGAGAGTATAACAGAAAGCTATAATTACATCAAAAAAAATCTACTTTAGACCGGTTTCCTCCTTAAAAAATCTGCGTTTTTAAATTTATTAGTAAATAATATGTTCGCCGTTACTAAATGTACTTTTTACACCAAGTAAAATCGATATGAAAACATGGTTTAAACCACAATAAAGCAAAAAAATACCATTTATTTAGAATAATTCTACCCGGTAACAATCACATTGCAGACCGATAATTTAACTTAAAAAAGTTACTCTTTCCGTTATATTTTTTCTAATATTACTAATTCAACACATAAGTAACCAATATATAAAATCATAAAGACGATGCACAGAAGAGAAGCACTCAAAAACGTTGCATTTTTGCTGGGAGGAGCAATCTCGGCAAGTACAATGGGCGTTTTATTTGAAAGTTTTACGCTCCCGGAAAACGAAAAGAATTTTGTACTTTATTCACTCGAAGATGAAAAGATCTTTGCTGAATTCGCTGATATTATTGTCCCGACGACCAAATCATCTGCTGGCGCTAAAGCTGCAGGTTTAGGGAAGTTTATTCCGATGATGATGAAAGATTGTTACCCTGCTGAAATGCAAACCTCATTTGCGCAAGGCCTTAAAGATCTTCAGGCTAAATCAATGAAAGATTTCGGAAAAACCTACATCACTTTAACACCAGCCGATCGTAAAAAATTAATGATCGATTTAAGAGCAATAGCACTTGCCCAAAAAGAAAGCAAATCAGAAGAGAACAAAGATTTAGCTTACTTTTTTGTTACCGCAAGAGATTTAACCCTACTCGGTTATTATTCTTCAGAAATTGGTTGCACCAAAGCACGCGAATATGTGCTTATTCCAGGCCGATATGACGGCAACGCACCTTTAAAACCAGGTCAAAAATCTTGGGCAACCTAATTTCTAACACAACTACAAAACATCATGAATTTAAATACAAATTTAAAAGCAGAAAATACTTACGATGCTATTGTTATAGGATCGGGGATTAGTGGCGGCTGGGCTGCAAAAGAACTTACCGAAAAAGGCTTGCGTGTATTAATGCTCGAAAGAGGAATGAACATCGAGCACATTACCGGTTACGAGACGGCAATGAAAAATCCTTGGGATTTTAAACATGCTGGTAAATTAACCGAAGAGCAGAAACGTACCCACCCGGTGCAAAAAAGAGATTATCCTTACCAGGAAGCAAACGAAAAATGGTGGGTAAATGATTTAGAATGCCCTTATACTGAAGATAAACGTTTCGATTGGTACCGTGGTTTCCATGTTGGTGGTAAATCGTTAATGTGGGGCCGTCAAAGTTATCGTTTTAGTGATCATAACTTTGAGGATAACAAAAAGGATGGCCACGGAAATGATTGGCCGATTCGGTACGCCGAACTTTCTCCCTGGTACGATTATGCAGAGCGTTTTGCTGGCATTAGTGGTTCAAAAGAAAACTGGCCTACCTGCCCTGACGGTGAATTTCTACCCCCAATGGATTTAAACATTGTAGAAAAATCGGTAAAGGCCCGTGTTGAAGAACATTACAAAAAAGAACGCATTATCATGATTGGCCGTGTTGCCAATCTTACAGTTCCGCACAAAGGCCGTGGTAATTGCCAATACAGGAACTTATGTAGCCGCGGTTGTCCGTTTGGCGCTTATTTCAGCACACAGTCTTCTACCTTACCTGCGGCGATGGCAACAAAAAGGTTAACGGTTAGACCATACTCGATCGTAAATCATATCATTTACGATAAAGATACCAAAAAAGCAAAAGGTGTAATGGTAATCGATGCGGAGACCAACAAAACAATGGAATTTTATGCAAAAATCGTTTTCGTTAACGGTTCTACATTAGGTTCAACATTTGTGCTATTAAACTCAACATCCGAAGCTCATCCAAATGGATTAGGTAATGGAAGTGGTCAGTTAGGTCATAACCTAATGGATCATCATTTCCGTTGTGGAGCAAATGGAGAAGCTGAGGGCTTTGATGATAAATATACTTATGGTCGTCGTGCAAACGGGATTTATGTACCCAGGTATCAAAATATAGGTAACGATAAACGCGATTATTTACGTGGTTTCGGTTATCAGGGCGGCGCAAGCAGAAGCAATTGGCAAAGTGATGTGGCCGAGTTATCATTTGGTGCAGATTTGAAACAAAAAATGACTACCCCAGGAAAATGGACAATGGGATTAGGTGGTTTCGGAGAGATGTTGCCTTATTACGAAAACAAGGTGTATATCGACAAAACCAAAAAAGATAAATGGGGTCAGCCTGTATTGGCAATTGATTGCGAGTACAAAGAAAATGAGAAAAAAATGCGTTTGGATATGATGAACGATGCGGCTGAAATGTTAGAAGCAGCTGGCTTAAAAAACATCAAAACATTTGATAATGGCTGTTATCCAGGCATGGCCATCCATGAGCAAGGAACGGCAAGAATGGGTAACGATCCAAAAACTTCAGTCCTTAACAAATGGAACCAGATGCACGAAGTAAATAACGTTTTCGTAACCGATGGATCTTGTATGCCATCAATCGCCTGCCAAAATCCATCGTTAACATTTATGGCTTTAACTGCCCGTGCTTGCGATTACGCTGTAAAAGAATTAAAGAAAAAGAACATCTAGAAAGGTTTAAGGTTAAAGGTTTAAGGTGTAGGGGTTAATTTTCCTATACCCTAAGCCTTTAGCCCTATGCCCTATACCTCAACAATGAAAAGAAAATTAAGAATGGGCATGATAGGCGGTGGAAAAGACGCTTTTATCGGTGCCGTACACCGTTTGGCTGCCAACATGGATGGCCTGATTGAATTATCTGCCGGAGCTTTAAGTGTAAATCCTGAAATTGGATACGAATCTGGAAAACTCCTTTTTCTTCCAGATAACAGAATTTACAACAATTACGAAGAAATGCTGACGAAGGAAAGTGAATTGCCGGCAGATGAAAGAATCGACTTTGTAACCATCGTAACCCCAAACTTTGCTCACTTTGCCCCTGCAATGATGGCTTTAGATAAAGGTTTTAATGTCGTAATCGAAAAACCGATGACACTAACTTTAGAAGAAGCAAAGCAGCTGAAGGCTAAAGTAGAAGAAACTGGCTTAACACTATGTTTAACCCACACCTACTCTGGTTATCCAATGGTTAAACAGGCTAAACAAATGGTTAGCGAAGGTACTTTAGGTGCAATCAGAAAAATCATCGTCGAATATCCTCAAGGCTGGTTAAGTACCTTATCAGAACGTGAAGGCAATGCCCAGGCCGCCTGGCGTACCGATCCATCTAAAACCGGAAAAAGCGGTAGTATGGGCGATATTGGCACTCACGCCGCTCATTTGGCAGAATATATCTCTGGATTAAAAATCACTAAAATCTGTGCCGATTTAAGCATTGTTGTTCCAGGTAGAGCTATTGATGACGACGGAAACGTATTGTTAAAATTCGATAATGGCGCCAATGGTGTTCTTGTAGCATCACAAATTGCAGCTGGAGAAGAAAATGCATTGAAAATTAAAGTTTATGGCGAAAAGGGTGGCATGGAATGGCACCAAATGGAACCGAATACTTTAATTGTAAAATGGTTAAATGCCCCTGCTCAAATTTATCGAACCGGTAATGGTTATATGGGCAGTTTCGCTCAGCACAATACCCGTACACCAGGCGGTCACCCTGAAGGTTACTTAGAAGCATTTGCAAATATTTATAAAAATTTTGCACTAACAGTAGATGCGAAATTGAATAATGAACAACCTACTGCTGCAATGTTAGACTTTCCAGGTACTGAAGATGGAATTAGAGGAATGGCATTTATCGAAAATGTAGTAGCCTCCAGCCAATCAGACCAAAAGTGGTTAGATTATAAATTATAACAATCAAGCATGACAACGATAAAAGGACCAGCGGTATTTTTAGCCCAATTTATAAGTGACGAAGCACCATTTAACTCCCTGGATAACATTTGCGAATGGGCAGCCGGATTAGGCTTTAAAGGCATCCAGATGCCAACCCTGGATGCAAGGTTTATCGATCTGCAAAAGGCTGCTGAAAGCAAAACCTACGCTGATGAACTGAAAGGAAAAATCGCTTCTTATGGCCTGGAAATCACTGAACTTTCTACACACTTACAAGGCCAATTGGTTGCGGTACACCCTGCTTATGATGACCTGTTTGATGCTTTTGCACCAAAAGAAGTACACAAAAACCCAAAAGCCAGAACAGAGTGGGCTATACAACAAATGAAATATGCAGCTAGAGCCTCTCAAAATTTAGGTTTAAATGCGCATGCTACCTTTAGTGGTTCATTATTGTGGCAATATTTCCACCCCTGGCCACAACGCCCGGCTGGATTGGTTGAAGAAGGTTTTGCAGAATTGGCAAAACGCTGGACACCTATCTTAAACGAATTTGACCAATGTGGCGTTGATGTTTGCTACGAAATACATCCAGGTGAGGATTTATTTGATGGCGAAACATACGAAATGTTCCTCGCTGCAGTAAATAATCATCCTCGGGCATGCTTATTGTATGATCCTTCTCACTTTGTGTTGCAACAATTGGATTACATTCAATACATCGATTTTTACCACGAACGCATAAAAGCTTTCCACGTTAAAGATGCAGAATTTAACCCTACAGGCAAACAAGGCACTTTTGGTGGATACCAGAGTTGGGCAAATCGTGCTGGTCGTTACCGCTCACCAGGCGACGGTCATGTTGATTTTAAAACCATTTTTAGTAAATTGGCGCAATATGATTTTAAAGGTTGGGCCGTTATGGAATGGGAATGTTGTATCAAAAACCAGCAAGATGGTGCCCGCGAAGGCGCAGAATTTATCAAAAAGAACATTATTAACGTAACTGATAAGGCATTTGATGACTTTGCCGCATCGGGTAGTGATAGCGCTTTCAATAAAAGAATATTAGGATTACAAGATTAACAAAACACACACAAATGAAAACCTGCATAAGCTACAACAAATAAAATATTACCGTTTATGCAAGCTTGAATGCAATTAACAACAACACACAAGACATGAAAAAAACATTTTTAATTTTAGGCGCTGTAGTCATTTTTATGGCGTCGTTTTCAAAAGCCGATTTAACGAAAGAGAAAACTGTGGTTGCAACAGCAACAATAACAAACCATGCTGCTTTTCAATCAAATCCAGGCGAAAAGCTGATCAATAAATCAGATTGTTTAGGTTGCCACAACAAGACCAACAAAATTATTGGCCCTGCTTATGTAGAAATCGCAAAAAAATATCCAGCTACAGAGAAAAACATCAACATGTTAGCCGATAAGATTATTAAAGGTGGAACCGGAGTTTGGGGCAATATGCCAATGACCGCCCATGCAACCCTTAAAAAAGACGATGCAAAATTAATGGTAAAGTATATCTTATCTTTAAAGAAAAAATAATCGAACCAAATTAGCAAATCGATTTACTACATATGAAAACAGAGCAAGAAAATAAAAACATGGGTAACCGCCGTGATTTTATTAAGACCACAGCTATTGCCGCTGCTGCGTTTATGATCGTGCCCCGCCATGTTTTAGGTGGGCCTGGTTATTTAGCACCAAGCGATCGTTTATTAGTTGCCGGCATCGGTGTTGGCGGAAAAGGCCAAAGCGATTTAAGTATGTTTTACAAAAGCGGAAAAGCAGATATTGCTTTTTTATGCGATGTAGACGACCGCCGTGCAGCAAATAGTGTTAAAGCTTTTCCTAAAGCAAAATACTATAAAGATTGGCGCGAAATGTTAGATAAGGAACATAAAAATTTCGATGCTGTGTCTGTTTCTACTCCTGATCATAACCATGCCATCCAGGCTTTAGCAGCTATGCAATTGGGTAAACACGTTTATGTTCAAAAACCTTTAACACATGATATTTATGAAGCGCGTATTCTAACCGCAGCTGCAAAAAAATATAAAGTGGTCACCCAAATGGGAAATCAAGGGGCATCAAACGATGGCCCGCGCCAAATGAAAGAATGGTACGAAGCTGGTTTAATTGGCGATGTACACACTGTTTACGCATGGACTGATAGACCAGTTTGGCCACAAGGTATTCCCTGGCCAAGCAAAAAAGCAGAAATTCCTAAAGAATTAGATTGGAATTTATGGTTGGGCACGGCCCCTGAAAAGGATTTTGTAGATAAATTAGTTCCTTTTAACTGGCGAGGCTGGTGGGATTACGGTACTGGCGCACTGGGGGATATGGGCTGTCACTTAATCGAAGCTCCTTTTAGCGTATTAAACTTAAAATATGCAAAAGAGGTTCAGGCCAGTGTAGGCTCTGTTTATGTAGATGAATTTAAACGCGGTTATTTCCCTGAAAGCTGCCCGCCATCAAGCCATGTTACCTTAAAATTTCCTAAAACGGATAAAACCAAAGGTGATGTTACGTTACACTGGATGGATGGTGGCATTCAACCAGAACGCCCTGAAGAATTAGAAGCAAACGAAACTTTTGGCGATGGTGGTAATGGTACCTTGTTTATCGGAACTAAAGGCAAAATGATGTCTGAAACTTATAGCGCAAACCCAAAATTATTGCCTTTAAGTAAAAACAAAGATATTAAGGTAGCACCAAAATACGCTAGGGTACCAGATGGCGCAAACGGACACTACAAACAATGGGTTGAAGCCGCAATTGCGGGTTATGGCAAACAAGAAGTGAGTTCACCTTTTGAAATTGCAGGTCCATTAACTGAAGCTTTACTGATGGCAAATTTGGCAATCAGAAGTTTCGATATCCAAAAAACGGTAAACGGTAAGACGACTTACCCAGGCAGATACACTAAAATGCTTTGGGATAACGACAATATGAAAGTTACCAATTTTGACGAAGCAAACCAGTTTGTAAAACGCGAATACCGTAAAGGCTGGAACAATTTAACACTTTAATTATCATAACCTGATAGGTTTTTAAACGACGAAGTCCTCAATGAGGCCATTGAAAACATTAAAAACTTCGAATTAAACCTATCAGGTTTATTCAAAAAATATGAAAAAAATCTTTCTTTCTGCTTGCATCTTGTTAGCGGTAACACAAATATCAAAAGCTCAAAAGGGCTTTAAGCCACTTTTTGATGGTAAAACAACCACAGGCTGGCATACTTATAATAAAACTACAGTTGGTAGCGCCTGGCAGATTCAGGATGGTGCATTACATTTAGATTTAGCTACCAAAGGTACAGATGGCGGTGGCGATTTAGTTACAGACAAAGAGTATGGTAATTTCCATTTAAAATATGAGTGGAAAGTGGCTCCAAAAGCAAATAGCGGTTTGATTTTTTATGTTCATGAAGAACCCAAATACCATGCAACCTATTCTACAGGCTTAGAAATGCAGGTTATTGATAACGATGGCCACCCAGATGGAAAAATTACCAAGCACCGTGCAGGCGATTTATACGATCTGGTAAAAAGTTCATCAGAGCCAGTTAAAGCTGTTGGCGAATGGAATAAAGCAGAAATCATTAGCAACAAGGGCAAATTAACGCTAATTTTAAACGGTGTTGAAGTAGTAAAAACCACCCTTTGGGACGATAACTGGAAAAAGATTGTTGCAGGTAGCAAATTTGCAACATGGGAAAACTGGGGAGCTTTTAAAACCGGTAAAATTGCCTTACAAGATCACGGAGATGAAGTTTGGTACAAAAACATCTCTATTAAAGAACTATAATTGAGGAAAAAGGCGTAAGGTAGAAGGCTGAAGGTTTTTTCCTTACGCTTTAACCATAGATTTGAATTAGAAAGCGGGAAAACATAGTTTACCCGCTTTGGCTTTAACCTTACACCCTATACCTTTAACCTTATACCTTAATATACCTTATATAAACCAAATGAATAGCACTACTCGCTTTAAACTCTCTGCCATGATGTTCCTGGAATTTTTTATCTGGGGTGCATGGTTTGTAACCATGGGAACTTACCTTGGTAAAAATCTTCTATCAAACGATGTACAAATTGGTTCAGCCTATAGTACGCAATCACTAGGTGCAATTATTGCACCATTCATAATCGGATTAATTGCAGACAAATTTTTCTCTGCACAAAAAGTGTTAGGCGTATTGCATTTAGTTGGAGGTGTACTCTTATGGATTGCTGGAACGTCTTTAAATTTCGATAGCTTCTTCCCTTTCATATTAGGATATATGATTGCCTATATGCCTACATTAGCATTAGTGAATTCAATATCCTTCAAACAAATGAAAGATCCGGGAAAAGAATTTCCTTCAATCCGGGTATTCGGGACAATTGGATGGATTATTGCCGGGTTGGTAATTGGATGGTTAAATTGGGAACAGACTGGAAATTTGATGTTGACTTTTAAAATGGCATCGGTTGCCTCAATCATCCTAGGATTATTAAGTTTCTTCTTACCAAACACTCCACCGGTTAAAAAAGGTGAAAAAACGACTTTTGGCGAGATCATTGGATTAGATGCGATTGGCTTGTTAAAAAACAAATCATATCTTTTATTCTTCTTAGCATCTGTTGCTATCTGTATTCCACTAGCATTCTATTACAATTTCACTAATCCATTTCTTAATGAAGTTGGAATGAAAGGTGCGGCAGGGGTTCAATCATTAGGACAAGTCTCTGAAACCCTATTTATGTTATTAATGCCATTATTTTTTGCTCGCCTTGGCGTAAAAAAAATGCTTGCAATTGGTATGATTGCCTGGGTTGTGCGTTACCTTTTCTTTGCATTTGGAAATGCAGATTCAAACTATTGGATGTTGATCGGTGGAATTGTGCTCCACGGTATCTGCTATGACTTTTTCTTTGTTACCGGACAAATCTATACAGACAGGTTAGCTGGAGAAAAATTCAAAAGCGCTGCCCAGGGTTTTATTACTTTAGCAACCTACGGTGTTGGTATGTTAATTGGTTCGATCATATCTGGTATGGTAGTTAATAAATACGTTATAGAAGGAGGTGGTCATATTTGGCAAAGTATATGGATTATCCCAGCAGGAATAGCGGCATTAGTTGCACTACTATTCTTATTATTTTTCCGTGATAAAAACAAATCAGTTACAGAAGCTAACGCTATATAGCCATGACCTCGAACGTAAATAGAAGAAATGCTTTAAAGAACATCATTGCAGGAACCGCTGCAATTGGTGTTTCTTCAGGATTCTCAGCATTAGCAATGGATAAATCAGAACCAGATCAGCCATTAAGGCTAAAAGGAAATATTAATCATGCCGTTTGCCGTTGGTGTTTTAGCGGTTTAGATGTAGAAACACTTTGTACTGAAGCTAAAAAGATCGGCATTAAAGGCATAGATTTAGTTGGCCCTAAAGATTGGCCGACTTTAAAAAAGCATGGTTTAGAATCTACCATGTGTAATGGTGCAGAGATTAATTTAGTAGATGGTTTTAACGACGAAAAATTCCACGAAAAGTTAATCCAAAATTATACCGCAATGATTCCGCTTGTTGCCGAAGCGGGTTATAAAAACCTAATCTGTTTTAGTGGAAACCGCAGAGGTAAAGATGACGAAACAGGTTGGAACAATTGCGTTAAAGGGTTAAAACAGTTAATCCCATTAGCCGAAAAGCACAATGTTGTATTGGTAATGGAGTTGTTAAACAGCAAAATTAACCATAAAGATTACCAATGCGATAGAACCTCGTGGGGAGCTGAACTTTGCAAACGCTTAGGATCTGAAAACTTCAAATTGTTATATGATATCTACCACATGCAGATTGATGAGGGCGATGTAATCAGAAACATCAGAGATAACCATCAATACATCGCTCACTACCACACTGCTGGTGTTCCTGGTAGAAATGAGATAGATGATACACAGGAACTCTATTACCCTGCAATAATGAAAGCCATTGCCGAAACTGGCTTTAAAGGTTTCGTTGCACAAGAATTTATACCTAAAAATGCAGATAAAATAGCCTCACTAAAAAAGGCAGTTTCCATTTGTGACATCTAAAAATAAACCTATGTTATCAAGAAGAAATTTTATATTAAATACAAGTATGGCTGCAGCGGCAGCACTTTTGGTTCCATCCTTCGCTTGTATGGCTACTGATAAAAAATTAGTTGGACTGCAATTATACTCTTTAAGAGATGAGCTGCCGAAAGATGTAAAAGGAACATTGGCTAAAGTAGCTAAAGCTGGCTTCAAAGAAGTTGAAACTTATGGCTTTTCTATAAAGGATCAATTTTGGGGCTTAACACCAGCCGAATTTAAAAAATTGCTTGATGACAACGGATTAACTGCACCAAGCGGTCACTACGGCTTAGGTAGCTATTTAACCGATGGAAACACGGAAGAATTAAAAGCAGCAATTGCAGCAGCTAAAGTATTAGGAAGCGAATATGTAACCATTCCCTGGTTAGATGAAAGCATCAGAAAAAGTGCTGAGGACTACAAAAAAATTGCAGTAAAAATTAACGAAGCCGGAAAATTGGCTAAAGAAGCGGGTATCAGGTTAGCTTACCATAACCACAACTTCGAATTCGAGAAACAAGGTGATACCACTGGTTACGAAATCCTGTTAAAAGGAACGGATAAAAATCTTGTTGATTTTGAACTTGATTTATATTGGGTGGTACGCTCAGGAAACGATCCGATTAAATTATTTAAAGAAAATCCAGGACGTTTTACCATGTGGCATGTTAAAGATATGGATAAAGCAGATCCGGCACTAAACGCTGAAGTAGGAACCGGTTCTATTAATTTCAAACCTATTTTTGCTGATGCAAAACTTTCGGGCATGAAACACTTCTTTGTAGAGCACGAAACCAATTACAAGCCAAATCCAATGGAATCTGTTGCAGCAAGCTGTGCATATATTAAAAAAGAAATTATTTAAATTTAAGAGATGAATTCAAGAAGAACATTCTTAAAACAGGCAGGATTAGCTGCCGGGGCAGCATTGTTAATTCCGTCGTTTGCCTTTGATAAGGTAAATAAAAATGTTGGTTTACAATTGTACTCTTTACGTAATGAACTGCCAAAAGATGTAAAAGGCATTATCGAAAAAGTGGCACAGGCCGGGTACAAAGAAGTTGAAACTTATGGTTTTTCTAATGGAAAATTTTGGGGTTTAACACCAAAAGAATTTAAAGCATTATTAAATGCGAACGGTTTAAAAGCACCAAGTGGCCACTACGGAATGGATGAATTCTCCAAAACTGGAAAAACCGACAAGTTAAAAGCCGATATCGAATCTTCAGCAGCCATTGGCGGTAAATTCTTTACCATTGCCGGTGCGCATGTAGATATAAGCAAAGGTGTAGATGCCTTTAAGAAAACCGCTGATGATTTTAATAAGGTTGCTGAAATTGCGAAAGCATCTGGTTTAAAATTCGCCTACCACAACCATGATTTCGAATTTAAGAAATTAGGTGATACCACTGGTTACGATGTGTACTTAAGCGAGACCGATAAAAACCTGGTAAATTTCGAATTAGATTTATACTGGGTTGTACGCTCGGGTAACGATCCTTTAGCTTTGTTTAAAAAATATCCAGGCCGTTTCCCAATGTGGCATGTTAAAGATATGGACAAAGCCAAACCAGAATGGAATACCGAAGTTGGCAAAGGTTCTATTGATTTTAAAAGCATTTTTGCCCAGGCAAAACTTTCGGGCATGCAACATTTCTTTGTAGAGCACGAAACCAATTATCAACCAGATCCTGTTGGTTCAATCAAAACAAGCTGCGATTATATTAAAGCCAATTTGATTTAAAACTTATCCAAACCTCGCAGTTTAAAATTGCGAGGTTTGTAAAAAAAAGAATTGCAAACTGTAAATTGCAAACTGATATGGGCGTTACCCAAGCTACGCAAGGGTCGGGCTTTTCAGGGCTCCGCTTTGCTCCGGTACCAATAAAAAATTGGCACTGAACCCTTACAATCCCTAACGCGGATTTATTACACTAAAAAAAATTCT
The DNA here is from genome assembly GCF_030816015.1 of Pedobacter sp. W3I1. Taxonomy (NCBI): domain Bacteria; kingdom Pseudomonadati; phylum Bacteroidota; class Sphingobacteriia; order Sphingobacteriales; family Sphingobacteriaceae; genus Pedobacter; species Pedobacter sp. W3I1. Next base: position 1,697,134 of record NZ_JAUSXN010000001.1, on the reverse strand, counting down.
TTATGTTATAACGGCTAACTTAGGTTATTTAAACCTGATAGAACGGCAATACTTTTTAATTGCAGTAACTATAAATTTTGCTGTCATGCTGAGGTACGAAGCATTTGCAACCAATGAAACAGATGCTTCGTACCTCAGCATGACAGTTGTTGTTTAAAAAGATTATAGTGAGAGCAGGGCTTTCGTAACCGATATGAACAGGAACCTGCTTTCCAAAAAACAAGTCAAATAATTTCTTACTAGTATGTATCAAGATCAACTAAATCGAATTACACCTAATCTTTCTCACCCTATTTTCTATTGAAAAACTAAGATTTTAAATATTAAAAGCAAATTTAATTGGTAACAATGGAGATATAAGCTTAATTTTTAGCATATTTGGGCTTATATCAAATGTTTAATAATATAATTAAAAATTAAAATGAAAGTAGCAGTAGTAGGTGCCACCGGATTGGTAGGCACTGTCATGTTAAAAGTATTGGAGGAAAGAAATTTCCCTTTAACAGAGTTGATTCCCGTAGCATCAGAAAAGAGTGTTGGTAAGGAGATTACTTTTAAGGGTAAGAAGTTCCCAATTGTTAGCATGGATACTGCAATCAGCATGAAACCTGATATCGCTTTGTTTTCTGCAGGCGGAAATACTTCATTGGAGCATGCGCCACGTTTTAAAGAAGCCGGAACAACCGTTATCGATAACTCTTCTGCATGGAGAATGGATCCTGCAATTAAATTAATTGTACCAGAAGTTAATGCACACGAGCTTTCTATCGATAACAAAATCATTGCTAACCCAAACTGTTCTACCATTCAAATGGTTGTGGTTTTAAAACCTTTGCACGATAAATACAAAATTAAACGTGTTGTGGTTTCTACTTATCAATCGGTTACCGGTACAGGTGTTAAAGCGGTTGAGCAGTTAATGAACGAGCGTAAAGGTATTGATGGACCGAAAGCTTATCCATACGAAATTGACTTAAACGTACTTCCTCATATTGATGTTTTCATGGAAAATGGATATACCAAAGAAGAAATGAAAATGGTTAAGGAAACGAACAAAATCATGAGCGATGATAGCATTAAAGTTACCGCCACTACAGTTCGTATCCCGGTTATGGGTGGTCATTCAGAATCGGTAAATATCGAGTTCGAAAATGATTTCGATTTAGCTGAGGTGCGTAGTATTTTAGAAAAGTCACCTGGCATAATCGTTGTTGATGATGTTGCCAACTTAAAATATCCAATGCCAAAAGATGCACATGAAAAAGATGAGGTTTTTGTAGGCCGTATCCGTAGAGATGAATCGGCACCTAAAGCATTAAACCTTTGGATTGTTGCCGATAACTTACGCAAGGGCGCTGCAACCAATGCCGTTCAAATTGCCGAATATCTGATTCAGAAAGAATTGGTTTAATCAATAAATTTAAACAAAAGCCTCGATTTATCGGGGCTTTTTTATGCGCTCTCCAATCATGAAACATGTCCCCATTGCTTTAATTTACTCCAGATTACTGATTGGTTTCGGAATAATTTTATTAAGCATTTCCCATGTCAATCACTATTCCTTTATAGCGATAACCTTGTTATCCATTGGTTTATTAACCGATATTTTTGATGGAATAATCGCCAGAAAACTCAATATCTCTTCTGAAAAATTACGCCGTTTAGATTCCGGCGTTGACCAGGTCTTTTTTATTTCGGTCGCTGTTGCCACTTATATTCAATGTCCTGATTTTTTCAAAGCTAACCTGATAAAATTAATTGTTCTTGGCACTTTTGAAGTTTCAACCTATATATTAAGTTATATAAAATTTAAGAAGGAGATTGCTACGCATTCTATTGGTGCTAAAATTTGGACCTTAGTTTTGTTCTCAACCTTAGTCGAAATTATAGTGCATTGCGAATCGGTTGTGTTATTTGAACTTTGCCTTTGGATTGGTCTGGCAACACGAGTGGAGATCCTTGCCATTGTGTTCACCCTGAAAAAATGGACCAATGATGTACCTACCATCTATCATGCAGTAAAGCTAAGGCAGGGAAAAGAAATTAATCGTAACAAACTGTTTAATGGATAAACTGCACAAATCATAAACATATAATTCAGGGATTATAATCACTAAATTATATATAAATTAGTGATTAGCCTTTTAATTTTATCTTTGTTAATCTTCAACGGATAAAATCTCTATGCGATTAAAAATATATTCCCTATTGCTTCTAGTTTTTGCTGCAAACATTACAATTGCCCAAAACCGAATTCAGAACCTCGAAAAAGCCTTTAATAATTTATTAAATGATGAACAGGCAAAACATGCCATTGCTTCACTTTGTGTTTTAGATGCCAATACCGGAAAAATATTATTTGCCAAAAACGAGCAAATTGGCCTGGCTACCGCTTCAACATTAAAAACCATTACTGCAGCCACTGCTTTCAGTATTTTAGGAAAAGATTTTCAATTTCAAACTACACTCGCTTATACCGGAACAATCACTACAGAAGGAACATTAAAAGGAAACCTAATTATTATTGGCAGTGGCGATCCAACATTGGGATCATGGCGTTATCAGAACAAAGAAAATGCTGTTTTAACGCAATGGGTAGCTGCAATAAAATCGGCAGGAATTAAAAAAATTGAAGGTATGGTAATTGGTGATGACCGTGTTTTCGGTACACAAACCACACCGGAAGGTTGGGTTTGGCAGGATATCGGCAATTATTATGGTGCCGGAACATCTGGCTTAACCTGGCGCGAAAATCAATTCGACATCCATTTAAAACCTGGAAGTAGTACATCGGATGAAGTTAAAATTGTAAAAACAGTTCCAGCTACTCCTTATTTGCAGCTGGTAAATGAACTGAAAACTGGCAATGCTGGATCTGGAGATCGTGCTTATGCTTTCTTGCCTCCTTATAGCAATACCGCTTATATCCGTGGCAGCTGGGGCATGGGCATTGCAAAATCAGGGATTTCAGTCGCTACCCCCGACCCTGCTTTTGACTGTGCCTACCGTTTGCAGGATACTTTGAAAAGGTTAGGAATTCCTGCAAGCCAACAAGCCACTACAGCCCGGTTAATGGTACTAAACAGTCAGGTAATTCCTTCGGTGACACAAAAGATAAGCACCATAAGCTCACCCAATTTAAGCGAAATCACTTATTGGTTTTTAAAAAAGAGCATTAACCTGTACGGTGAAACACTTTTAAAAACCATTGCGATAAAATCGGGCAAGGCAGCCACAACAAGCAAAGGAGCCGAAACAGAAATCAATTTCTGGGCAGATAAAGGCATTGATAAAACAGCATTAAACATTATCGATGGCAGCGGACTTTCTCCTGGTGATAGAATAACTACTTCGGCAATGGCGAGTGTACTTTTCCAGATCCAAAAGGAAAACTGGTTTCCAGATTTTTACCAAGCTTTGCCCGAATACAATGGCATGAAAATTAAAAGTGGAACGATAAATGATGTTTCGGCATTTGCCGGTTACCATACAGATACAGCTGGGAATAAATATGTGGTGGTAATCAACATCAACAATTATAACGGGAGCGGAATTAATAAAAAACTGTTTAAAGTATTAGATGAACTTAAATAAAACCAATTGATATAAAAAATATGGCACATTTTATAAAAAACCTGCAAACTGTTGACGGATTGATTTCGAATTTATACAAAGAAATTTCTATCGAAGAAATGACTAAAAAAATTACTGACCTCATGGAACAACAAGGTTATAAAGTTTTCGACCATCAATATGGAAATTTAATTTTAGAGAAAGGCAGCCGAACAAAACGGCTTTTATTAGGCGCATTTGCAACCTATTATAAATTTAGTGTAACCATGTCACCAAATGCTGAAAACGAACTTACGGTAAATGTTTTTCAACGATCGAGTGGTATGTCGGGTGGTTTAATTGGTATGAATCAGATAAAAACAGAGCTTACCAGATTAAACTTTTTGTTTTCGAATATTTAAAAGTAATCTAAAATTCTCGCGCAGGCGGGAATCTTAAAGCTTGTCTCATTACGATTCCCAATCGAGTTACCAATGACAGATACTAAAAATCGGCGTCATCTCGACCGGAGCAACGCGTAGTGGAGAGATCTTTGGACTATGTTTAAAAGATCTCTCCACTGCGGTCGAGATGACGATTTATCTTACCTGTCATTAAGCTCCTTTGTTTTTTTCTAAAACTCCGCTCTGGGAATGACGATACCTTGGAACTGATCTTAACTTGACGACCATAGTAGGTACACCTTTGCATCAGATACCACTGCAGTTATCATTCAAATAATTTCTCCTGAACACTATCCAGGCAACAATAACATCCAATGGAATTAGGATTAACCCGAAGCCAAACATGATGAACACATAAAAAAGGAAAAACAAACAAAAAACCCTTATCAAAAAGCCTTTAATCTCTATTGAATTCAATAGCAGCAAACTTCTGAACAGCAATATTACAGAAAAGGAAAATGCCATTAACTCAAGTAATATTAAAATACCGAAGTTGGTAAATATCCAACAGATTTCGGGCAATAATAAAATTAGATAGTTTAAACAGAAGCTAAAAAACACTTTTTCCTTAGTAAAAGGAAAATTTAGCAAAAAGGACAAGTACCTGTTATTAAAAATTTTTTTCCTGATAAATAAGCACTATATGTGCAACTACAATACATGATGTAATGAGCATCAATAATCTTGAATCATCTTTAAGATCAGTAAAAACCAAAAACACACTTGAAATCAACACCCACGAAAGCAGTTTTGTGAGCACATAAGCCAACTTCGATTGATTGAAAACCTGAAAAGTATACAACAAGAAAACTGGTTTGTTCCATTTTCCGCAGATCCTGATCAACCAATTTGGTTTATTGGTCTCGATTAAACGATTATTTTCTTTTAAACAGATATAAGCACTGATCACAATCAAAAGAACCTGAAATAGCAAGATCCCAGTAGAAATAAGATAATACCCAAATACAATTCCAATGGTTATGGCGTACAGCGTATAACACAATACAGGGATAAATATGCAGCTTTGCACCGCACACCAGACCACAAACTGTTGTTTTTTGGTTGACGAGGTGAAACTATAATATAAAAACTCCTGCTGGGGCAAAGCAAGCTGACTCAAAACATATTTTAAGCTCTTGTAGGCATATAACGAACTGCCTATAAGATAGAAAGTCATCATTAGTGGATTACTCACCAAACTAATGGTAAAGAAAAACTGCCAGAAATCAATCTGATCTGGCCGAACCGTACCCAGGGTATTGATAAACAAACAATAACTCATCAATATCACAAAGATGAATACCAACATACCTGCGTGGGTACGGTAAAAACCATCAACAAATATTTTTCTTAAGGCAGCGTTTGAAAGTGAAACCATTAAAAATTTAGCGTTAATTTTTTATCTTCGATATTGATCTGTTTAAGTCCGGGCAATTTTTCCACATCCAATGGCTGATGTGAGGATAGTAAAAAACTGATTTTTTCATTTTGGTGTTTCTCACTGATCCAACGGTATAATATTTCTAAAGATTCTACATCGATTGTATTTAAAGGCTCGTCTAATAAGATCAATTTGGGCTGCCCTAAAAAAGCTAAAACCAACGACAATTTTTTAAGCATTCCGCTTGAATATGAACCCAATGGGTTATGAATGTAAGACGTCATTCCCATTTCATTTATTAAACCCTCTCCCTGACCCGAAACAACTCCTTTTGCTTTAGCGAAAAGATCAACCATTTCAAATCCGGTTAAAAACTCAGGGTATAGAGGCTCTGCTTCAGCGAAGTTTACAAGCTTGCGATAGGAAACGCCATGATTTTTTAAATAGACAGTACCTATGGAAATATCTCCTTCAAAAGACAGTATTCCTGCAATTGTTTTCAATAAGGTACTTTTCCCTGAGCCGTTACTTCCTTTTATCCAGAAAATGCCTTCGGGAATTTTAATATTATCTATCTTTAAAACAAGATGATTGAAATAAGATTTTTCAAATTGATTGAAGTGTAACATAAAATCATTTTATTTCTGACTTTAGTTTTAATAAAAAGTTACAGACCTTATTCATCATAAAATTATATACGATGCAATTAATTTTACGCCCTTACCAAGCCAGCGATCTTGAAAGTTTGGTTAAACACGCCAATAATTTTAACATTTCGAAAAACTTAACCAATAAATTCCCTTTCCCATACGAGAAAAAAGATGGTGAAGCTTTTATTCAACTGGCTTTAAGTCACAAACCATTACAGATTAAGGCCATTGTAGTCGACAATGAAGTAGTTGGATCGATAGGTGTGCATCAATTAACTGATATTTATAGTAAAAGTGCAGAAATAGGCTACTGGATTGCTGAAGATTTTTGGGGCAAGGGTATTGTTCCACTTGCCATTAAAGAAATGTTGAAGTATGGTTTCGAAACCTTTGATGTGGAAAGGATGTTTGCACGCACTTCCCATGCAAACTTAGCATCACAACAGGTTTTAAAAAAAGCTGGTTTTATTTTCGAAGCGGAATTAAAAGGTACCATTTTTAAAAATGGTGAATACTTTGATGAATTGATATTTGGGTTCAGGAAACATCAGTTGATCTGAGAGCAGAATTAAAAGTTTATTAAACTCAACGCTTATTGCGTAAATTCGTGCTAACCAAAAACAACAAAACCATGAAATTATCGATCAAATCAGTAGTGCTGTTTATTGCACTATTAGGCGCAGCAGATCTCGCGAATGCCCAGGAAGTCAAATTTCCGCAAGCCAGTAGTGGCCAAACCCTAATCCAGGATTTTGGATTAGGTAAAATAACTTTAACCTACTCGCGCCCGAATGTTAAAGGCCGAAAAATTTTTGGCGGTATGGAGCCAATGGGCGTAGTTTGGCGTACTGGAGCAAATGCAGCTACACGTATTAAATTTACCGATGATGTTAAAATTGAAGGCAAAGACTTACCTGCTGGCGAATATGCTTTATTCAGTATACCTGGTAAAAATGAATGGACAGTTATTTTTAACAAAACGGCTAATCAATGGGGTGCTTATGAGTACAAGGAAAGTGACGATGTATTGCGTGTAAAAGTAAAAACAACAGCTTTAAAGGATAAAGTAGAAACCCTTACCATGCAATTTTCGGCTGTTGGCGAAACTTCTGCAACGTTAAATATGATGTGGGAGAACAATGCCTTTGCCATTAATATTACTACTTCTATTGATGAAAAAGTGATGGCTAATATTGCTGAAGCGATGAAAGGCGAAAAAAAGCCCTATTTTAATGCTGCAATGTATTATTATCAAAATGGAAAAGATTTAAAAACCGCATTAGAGTGGATGACTGAAGCAGAAAAATCAGATCCTAAAGCACCATGGTTTAAACTGTGGAAAGGCCGTATCCAATTAAAAATGGGCGATAAAGCGGGAGCATCAGCTACAGCACAGCAAGGTATAGATGCTGCAAAGACGCAAAAGGTTGACGAATATGTACGTCTTAATTCAGAACTTTTAGCTGAAGCAAAGAAATAAATAACCCTCATTTCGACCGCAGTGGAGAAATCTATCGGCATTATACTGTACATAGATCTCTCCATTTCGCTGCGCTTCAGTCGAGATGACGACATTCATCCGGCAATACAGATAGCCTATATTAACTTAAAATTAACCGTTGATTAACTTGAACAACTATCATAACATTAACCCTTAAAACGCTTTATTTATTTAAAAATAATACTAACTTTGATGTTGCGCTTAGTAATTGTACTTTATACACTAAGCAGGTTAAAAAATCAATAAAAAATTAAATAAAAATGAGCATAATCGTTAATGTCCATGCCAGACAAATTCTCGATTCGAGAGGCAATCCAACAGTAGAAGTAGAAGTTGTAACAGAAGCAGGTGCTTTTGGCCGTGCAGCTGTACCAAGCGGTGCATCTACTGGACAATATGAGGCTGTTGAATTACGTGATGGAGATAAATCTACATATTTGGGTAAAGGTGTTTTAAAAGCTGTAGAAAATGTAAATACTAAAATTGCTGATGCATTAAGAGGTATTGATGTTTTTGAGCAAAATACAATTGATAAAATCATGTTAGACCTGGATGGTACCGAAAACAAAGGTAACTTAGGTGCTAACGCAATTTTAGGTGTTTCTTTGGCTGCTGCTAAAGCTGCTGCTGATGAAATCGGTCAACCATTATACCGTTATATTGGTGGTGTTAACGCAAATACTTTACCAATTCCGATGATGAACATCATTAACGGTGGTTCACACTCTGATGCGCCTATCGCTTTCCAGGAATTTATGATTATGCCAGTTGGCGCACCTTCTTTCTCTGAAGCTTTACGTTGGGGAACTGAAGTTTTCCATAGCTTGAAAAAAATTCTTCACGATAGAGGTTTATCTACTGCAGTAGGTGACGAAGGTGGTTTTGCACCAACTTTTGATGGTACTGAAGATGCAATTGAAACGGTTTTAAAAGCAATCGAAACTGCTGGTTACAAACCAGGTTCACAAATCTGTTTAGCTCTAGACTGTGCATCTTCTGAGTTTTACAAAGATGGTAAATACGACTATACTAAATTTGAAGGCGCTACTGGAGTAATTCGTTCTAGCGAAGAGCAGGCACAATATTTAGCTGATCTTTCTGCAAAATATCCAATTATCTCTATTGAAGACGGTATGGACGAAAACGATTGGACTGGCTGGAAAAGCTTAACGGATAAAATCGGCGACCACGTTCAGTTGGTTGGTGATGATTTATTTGTAACTAACGTAACCCGTTTACAACGTGGTATCGACGAAGATACGGCTAACTCAATCTTGGTAAAAGTGAACCAGATTGGTTCTTTAACTGAAACCATCAATGCCGTAACTTTAGCACAAAACAGTGGTTATACTTCGGTAATGAGTCACCGTTCTGGCGAAACTGAGGATGTTACAATTGCAGATTTAGCTGTTGCATTAAACTGTGGACAAATTAAAACTGGTTCTGCATCACGTTCTGACAGGATTGCAAAATACAATCAATTATTACGTATTGAAGAAGAATTAGGTGAAAACGCTCGTTTCATTGGTTCAAAATTCAAATACGCTAAAAAATAATTATAGCCTTGGGTTTAAACCCAAGGCTATAATGTTAACAAGTTGAAAAACTTATTTGGAAAACATCCGGAGATTTTAAATCTTCGGATGTTTTTATTTTAATACTATATTTGTTCTACACACCTTACAGGTTTTTAAAACCTGCAAGGTATAAATAACGGTTTTCGAGAAATATATGAAACGTTTAATAGATCTTTTCCGCAATAAATATTTCCTTGCTACTGTCGCTTTTGCGCTGTGGATGCTATTTTTCGACAAAAACGATATGATGTCGCAATATGAATATCGCAGTCAGGCGAATAAACTGCAGGAAGAAAAGGAATATTTCGAGAAAGAAACCGCCCAGGTTAAAAAAGATTTAAACGAACTGAATACCAATCTGAATACGGCTGAAAAATTTGCCCGCGAAAAATACTTCATGAAAAAAGACAATGAAGATGTTTTCGTGATTATTCAGGAAGAGAAAAAGGATTAGTTTTCAGTTGGTAGTTCCCGGTTAGCAATTGGCAGTTTGGAGTTAACAGTTAAGCCATAGAGGACTCCCTCAACAATTAATTTATCTAACCAACGAACCTTCCAACTTTTACCTGTAACGTTTCAACTTACGCCATGCTGCATATTCTCTACATTATCGCCATAACAGCTGAAGCCATGACCGCAGCACTTTCTGCAGGCCGACGTGATATGGACTGGGTTGGTGTTTGTATTATTGCCTGGGTTACTGCATTAGGTGGTGGCACGGTTAGAAATGTATTATTTGGCCATTATCCGATGAGCTGGGTAGAACATCCAGAATATTTAGTGATTACCGCGGTAGCAGCATTACTCGCTGCATTTATCGCATCAATCATGACGAAACTTAAAAAGCTATTTCTTTATCTAGATGCATTAGGCTTAGTGGTTTTTACCATTATTGGCTGTCAGGTTGCACAGGAAATCCATTTGTCTTACTTAATTGTACTTTTCAGCGGAATGATAACAGGCTGTGCAGGTGGTGTGCTTCGTGATGTACTTTGTAATGAAGTACCATTTCTTTTTAGAAAGGAGATTTATGCCAGTGCAGCGATCGTAACGGGCGCTGTTTATATCGGGATAGAACATTTTCACGGAAGTGAAATGCTGGCTACCATTACAGCTGCTGTAGTTGGGCTAGCGTTAAGACTACTTTCTATCCGATTCGAATGGCACATGCCCAAGTTTGTTTATCGGGACGAATGGCACTAGGCCAGTTGGGAGTTTTCAGTTTAGAGTTTTTACCCTTCCAAACTCTTTCGTGGTGTCAGATGTTACCATCTGACACTTTCAAAATTATTAAAAAATGTGGAATAGCAACTATTGCAATTCCATCCGCCAAGTTACAAGTAACTGTCTACCAGTCAGATGGTAACATCTGACTGCACATCAACCAACTATCACTCAAAAATATCTCGATAATCAGTTAGTTGAACAATATTTTCCGGATTACCCAGATAAAATGCAGCACTGCTATATTTATAATTCTCAGGATACTCACTCAAATTCCAATGAGATTGCAGTGGGTTTTGATGAATATATTCTAGTTTAATTTCCAAAAGCTCCTTATTACCTATCCAGACATCATCAAATCTATCTTCCCAAACTTTAAAAACCTGCTTATCATTTTCAATTCTTATCAAATTTAGTAGTGAACTCTGACTTGATTCCAAATGTTTTCGAATCTCAAAAGCACAAAACTTCTTCAAATCGCGCATGCTATCCGATAATTTATTTTCATTGTTGAAATAGAATAAAACATGAAAGTGATTAGGCATGATTACGTAACCAAGAATTGAAATCTTATATTTTAAAGCGACAAAATTTAAACTATTGGCAATGATTAATTTGCACTGGTCACTTTCGAGAAGTTTTAAATGTTTATAGCAACTGGTAGTAACAAAAAAACATTTTTCTTCAAGAAATAAAGTTCTGTTTCTTAATCCCATACCTATATAAATTGAACTTTTCGTGGTGTCAGGTGTTACCAGCTGACACTTTCAAAGTCATTTGATATATCAATTATTCTTCAATTTCAAGATAATCTATCAGTCAGATGGTAACATCTGACTGCACACCAACTCCGAACTTAAAGCTCTCCGTTCCTCTTTCTTAAAAACCACTCTACTCCCAGCAAAATCAAAATTAAGCCGAACAGCCATTTCATGCTAATCAGTTCATCGTATTTACGGTCTTCGTAACTGATGGTTTTAATATTTTCATTTTTGGCAATCTCATCAACTATTTTGAGCAGATTTTCAGGCATAAACAATTTACCATTGCTTTGTTTAGACATCGTATTTAAAAGCTGATGATTGGCTGTGGTTTGCTGAAATTCTGCAATCAACGCGTTCACATAGAAGCTACCTGTAGCAGTGAATTTCTTTCCGCCCAATTCGGTATTAGCTAAATAAGAATAATTACCTGCAGGCATAGTTCCGGCATCCAATTGATAGCCATTTTCCGTTTTAGAAAAAATATAGTTAAAAACTTTACCCGCTTCATTTTTAACCTGAAGATTAACTTCTGACTCGTTTACAGGTTGATAGCTATCGTTATACAGGGTGCCGTTAAACTGGATGGTTTCATTTTCATCGTAAGCCGGCTTTGAAGTAAACACCTTAAACCTACGTTTATCATCCTTAACAGAAAGGTATTGAACTGTTTTCGAAATCAGATCGTTCAAAACTGACTGATTACTTTCATTTTCTGCTTCAGAGAGTTTCCAGCGCCAAAGCCCCTCTCCCATTAAATAACCTGTCTTTAAACCATTTTCATTCGCAAAGAATAACAATGGCTGTTGTGTACTTACTTTACCAATACGTTGATTAAAAACAGGTGTTGCGCCCGCATTTACCGTTAACCTCCCGAAAGGACTTAACAAGGGATCGAAGGATGAAAACTGTTTTTTATCCTCTTCACTAAGGTTGAAACTCGTAAATCCATTGGCAAAATCAGCATAAACTTCCTGAATGGAACCATTGGCAGCGCCTAAGTTGACCTGATTTTGGATTTGATTAAAAGCATTTATATTACTCTGCGCGCCCAGAATGTACCAGATCGGTTTCTTTAGCCCAGTTAATTTCTTTAAAAATGCAGATGAAATGTTTTGGGCATCTGGCAATTGATACAACACGATTAAATCGAATTTAGACGGATCTGTTGTATTTAAATCATCGGCAAGTGCCAGTTTAGCTTCGTAGTGTTTATTGAGTGAAATAGCTTCCTTTAATACTCCTAAATCGGGATGTGGTGCAGCCGCTGCCAGCAATACTTTTTGTCTGCCATCAATAACTTCTACATAAAAAGTCTGAACATTATTCCGGGTAGTGATCTCATTTTTTAAAGCGCCTAGCTGCACCGTATATTTCTGAACGCCAATTTTACCCGCATGAATTTTAACAGGAATCGTTTTAACAAAAGAACTTCCATTAATGGCTATGTTCTGTTGCTCAATCTTAGCGCCATTTTGACTTACCGTTAAAGAAGTGCTTTCCCCATCACTTTGGAAAGCCTGAACCTGAACTTCGATGGTAAAATCATCATCCAAATAAACTATGTTGTTGTAATTTACATTCGAAATCAATACATCACGCTTTGGAATACTATCACCCAGGGCAATCGTGTATACCGGGGCATTAATCTGATTAACACTATATAGCGGATTTCCACCGTGATTAAAAATACCATCGGTAGCTAAAATAATGGCACCAACGTTTCGATTGGTATATTCATCTCTAACTTTCTGAAAAAAAGCCGAGGCATCTGTTAATTTTCCCTGATTTTTAAAGTCGAAACCATCTGCCACCTGATCTCCAAAGTGAAGCGTTTTCACCTCATACTTATCTGATAGTTTATCTTGCAGTGTCTTAAGATTTTTCTCGTATAGTTTTTGGTCGAAACCTGCAGCCTTAACCTGACCTACAGAAAGAGAATTATCCTGTCCGATAATAATTACAGGTTTATCTAGCGTGTAATTTAATGTTTTAATGAGCGGTGCAAATATTAACCAGGCAATGGTGCTAACCACAATAATCCGTAATGCAGTTAAGCCATACTGAAGCTTTTTATCTAAATTTTTATTACCACGATAAAGCAACCAGGCATACAAAACGCCCAATGCCAAGCAACCCAGAAAATACAAAATAGAAGTACCCGAAAAAAAACTATTCATACTTTTATAAAGATGGTAATTTTGGGGAAATTTTCAAGGTTATTAACCGCAAAGCACACAAAGAATTTACGCAAAGTATCGCAAAGACATTATTCATCGTTCATTGCCTAAACTCTGCGTTCTTTACGCCTTAGTGATAACGAAATCTCAGCGGCCTTTGCGGTAAAAAATTATAAATTCATTAGCTTTAACCAAACCAAAATTTATGAAATTAATCTGTTTAACGTTTCTACTGTCTCTAAGCCTTATGGTAAATGCCCAAAATAATTTTAAAGCCACTCAAATTAAATTTGAAAGAGTAGAAAAGGCCTACAATGAAAAATGGGAAACATTGAGAAAATTTGTTCTGGCAGGTGGCTATGGCGATCAGTTTTCGATGTTGATCAATGCCTATAAAACGGAAGGAAAACTTGAAGTATGGTTAAAGAATAATTCGGCTAAAACCTATTCGTTATTTAGAACTTACGATTTCTGTGCGCATTCTGGCAATATTGGCCCAAAAGTGATTGAAGGTGATGGACAAACACCTGAAGGTTTCTACTACGTTAATGTTTTTAATCCCATGAGTAATTTCCATCTATCATTAGGTGTAAACTATCCAAATACAGTAGATTATGCGAGAACCGGAAAAGACAGAAAACCAGGAAGTGACATCTACATTCATGGTAATTGTGTAACGGTTGGTTGTATTCCTTTAACCGACGAAAAAATTAAAGAAGTTTATATTTTAGGCGTTGAAGCCAGAAATGCTGGTCAGGAGAAGATTCCAGTTAACATTTATCCTTTCAAAATGACGGATGGTAATATGAAGAAATACATTGCTCAATTCCCTGCACAGGCCAGCTTTTGGAAATCGTTGCAACCAGGATATTTAGCTTTTGAAAAGAGTAAAAATCAAGCAAGCATTACTGAAGCTAAAGGAAAATACGTTATTAAATAGTTGGAATGTTAAAAAGTTGGAATGTTCTAAGGTTCCGCTTCCAAAACCTTTCAACCTTCCAACCTTTCAATCTCTTAACCCTTCTCTTACAGCATTCCGCCGCAAACAGATAAAGTTTGACCAGTTACATAAGCACTCATATCTGAGGCTAAGAAAACGCAAACATTGGCAATATCTTCAGTTTCTCCGGCACGTTTTAATGGAATATCTTTTTCCCAGCCTTCAACAACTTTCGGATCAAGAATATCTGTCATTTCGGTACGGATAAAGCCTGGCGCAACTACGTTGGCACGGATATTCCTCGAACCCAGTTCTTTAGCGATTGATTTAGTAAAACCGATGATCCCCGCTTTAGATGCAGCATAATTTGCTTGCCCCGCATTACCTGTAGTACCCACAATAGACCCCATATTAATAAAAACACCTTTACGGGCTTTCATCATTACTTTAGAAGCCGCTTTGGTTACATTGAAGATCGATTTTAAGTTAATGTTGATTACATCATCCCAGTTTTCTTCACTCATACGCATCAATAAACCATCTTTAGTGATGCCCGCGTTATTTACTACAATATCAATAGTACCAAACTCAGCTACAATATCATTGATTAATTGTTCAGCTTCAGCAAATTTAGAAGCATCAGAACGATAACCTTTAACTTTTGTTCCGAAGCTTTGTAATTCCTGCTCTAGAGCTTCGCCTTTTTCTACTGATGATAAATAGGTAAAAGCTACATTAGCGCCCTGCTCGGCAAATTTTTCAGCTATTTTACGGCCGATTCCTTTAGACGCGCCTGTAATTAATGCTGTTTTTCCTTCTAATAATTTCATTTGTTTTTTATAGTTTGTCAGTCTGAGCCTGTCGAAGACCGAACATTTAATTTATTTTTTATAGTTTGATAATCTTACAATTTCATTCCAATCTTCATTGAATAAAGCTTCTTTTTTCTTTCTACTCCATCCCTTAATCTGCTTTTCAAAATTTATTGCATCTTCTATTAGGTCAAATCTTTGATAATATTTTAATACCACAGGCCTTCTTGAAAAGGTATAGGCCAAAATATTTTCTCCACTATTATGCTGCGAAAGTCTAGTTTCTAAATCATTTGTTACTCCAACATAATAACTCTTATCAGTGCATTCCAAAATATAGACAAAATAATTATGTACTCTCGTCATAAATAATTTTAGCAGGTTAAAGTTACAAAAAATTATTTCTCGAAGATACTCTGTTAAGTTTATCGAAACACTTCAAACAGTCCTTCGACAGGCTCAGGATGACAACACCGCAAGATTGACTAATGACTTTTGACTAAGGACTCAAGACTAAACAGCCGGTTCCTGCTGACTCAAACAATGGAAACTTCCCAGTCCCCAAATAATATCTACAGAGTTTATACCGATCACTTTCCGGTCAGGGAAACAGCCCTGAATAATTTCAAGTGCTTTTTCATCATTTACATCGTCAAAAATCGGAACAATTACAGCCGCATTAGCAATATAAAAGTTTGCATAGGATGCTGGCAAACGGGTATCTTCATGGATCACAGGTAATGGCATAGGCAATTGAACAATATTCAATGCTCTGCCATCTTTCAGTTTCATTGCTTTTAAAGCCTCTAAGTTCTCTTGTAATAAAATATAGTTCTCATCCAGCGGATTGCTTTCTACGACGGTTAAAACCGTATCCTCATTTACAAAACGGGTAATATCATCAATGTGACCGTCGGTATCGTCGCCAACAATTCCATCTCCTAACCATAATACCTGCTCCTGGCCATAATATTCAAGTAAATATTGCTCAATCTGCGCTTTGGTTAAATGTGGATTACGGTTTTTGTTCAACAAACAAGCAGTCGTAGTTAAAACTGTTCCGGCACCATTAAATTCTACCGAACCACCTTCCATCACAATATCTGGTGTAAATAGAGGTAAATTAAAATGTTTCGCGATTTTTGTTGGCACCACATCATCCAGTTCGAACGGAGGGTATTTCCCGCCCCAGGCGTTATATCCCCAATCTACAACAGCCTTTTCATTCCCTTTTAGCAAAAATGCAGGACCATGATCACGGCACCAGGCATCGTTGGTTTCATTGAAATAAAATTCAATCTGGCTTAAATCGGCATCTACTTTTGTTAATTCAGAAATAGCAAAAGCTTTCATTTCTTCATCTTTCACATTGATACGCACTTTTTCACCTTCGGCGACAGCCTTAATAAACTGGCAGTATGGTGCGTAAATGGTTTCAATTTTACCAGGCCAACTCTCCTCTTTATGCGGCCAGCTTAGCCAGGTTGCCTCGTGTTTAGCCCACTCGGCAGGAAAGATATAACCTTGTTGCTTTGGAGAATAATCGAATTGATTGATATTTAAATCTTTTTTAGGAGGAAAGTTTGACATAGTTTTAAAGTCCGAAAGTCGGGCGTCCGAAGTCGGATGATTTAGTGTGTTATTTTTTAAGTCCGAAAGTCGGATGCCCGAAGTCGGAAGTTTAAATGTTTATTTTAATCGCCCGTATCATCGGACTCCGGTCTCCTGACATCCGACTTAACTTAACGATTTGATTAAAGCAGAAATCATGATCAAAATTTCTTCGCAGGCCTGATAATGTTTCTGAAATATTTCCTCTGTAATGTAGCCTCTTCTTATTGCCAAGTGTAAACAGTTCACGACTTCTATATCAGACCGTAAAGAATATCTTAAAAATCTACAGAATTCAGGGTTACTTTGACCTGTACTCCCCTCAGCAATGTTCATTGAAATGGAATCCGCAGCACGCTTAACTTGCGATGTTAAAACATAAATCTCTTCTTTTGGAAAAGTTTTTGTCATTTTATCAATCTCATCAGCCAAATCTAAAGCCTTTTGCCAAACCTTAAGTTTTTCAAATTTGAATGCCATTTTTAGTCCGAGGTTAGTGGTCCGAAGTCCGATGTCATAGTTTACATTAATACCACAACAAATTACAACTTCCTACAGTTCAATCCAAATATTTAGGACTTACTGCATTAAGCACCTCTCCTCCTGTTCACGATCTCTAACTTCTATGGGCCTTCAAAATTTTGGCACCTTGTAATTATGCGCTTTGACCTCCGTCTTCGGTCTCCCAACCTCCGACTTATTAATCCCCGTCAATATATCTTTTCGTAATCGGCTGATAAGAATCAATTCTTCTGTCTCTTAAGAAAGGCCAGTGCTTACGGAAGAAATCAGATTCTGACAAATCCAGTTCAACCACTTCAGTTTCTTCTAAATCGTGAGAACCTAAATAAAGTATCTTACCTTGTCCGTTTGTGGCGAAACTTCCACCCCAGAATTTCATCGCACCATCTTGCTCAAAACCCACACGGTTTACACTCACCACCGGTATACCATTCGCAACCGCATGCGAACGTTGGATGGTTTGCCATGCATTGTATTGATCTTGATTGGTTTCTTCGTCCTGATCGGTAGCCCAGCCAATTGCAGTTGGATAAAACATGATATCTGCACCCATTAACGCTGTAATACGTGAAGCCTCTGGATACCATTGATCCCAACAGATCAGGATACCAATTTTAGCAAACTTGGTTTGAAAAACCTTGTAGCCTAAATCGCCTGGAGTGAAATAGAATTTTTCGTAAAAAGCAGGATCATCAGGAATATGCATCTTTCGATATTTACCCAAATATGAACCGTCGGCATCTAAAACGGCTGTGGTATTGTGATACAAACCTTCAGCACGTTTCTCAAACAAGGAAGCAATAATTACAACACCCAATTCTTTGGCTACAACCTGCAAAGCATCGGTAGATGGACCCGGAATTGCTTCTGCCAGATCAAAATTATCGTAATCTTCTACATCGCAGAAATATAGCGAAGTAAAAAGCTCTTGCAAACATACAATCTGCGCACCTTTTGCAGCTGCTTCCCTTACTTTCGAAATTGCTTTATCTAAATTCTCTTGCTTATCTTTAGTACAGCTCATCTGCACCAAGCCAACATTTACTTTCTTCATGTTTTTTGAAATGAGAGAATGAGAGAATGATTAATTGAGAGAATGTTATTGTACTTATAAACCACATTCACTCATTCAAAAATTCATTCATCCAAAATTAGGCTGCAAAGTTACTATTTTGTTTAAAAGTAGAACGGCATAATTGTGTAATTGTTTTTCTGTTTTAGGAAAAGCAAAGGCATCATTTCAAACGGTTGTCAGTCGGGCTATCCATTATAGCTCCGATGAAAAATCGGAGGCTGCCATTCCTATCCCGTTTAGGTGGCGTGGTTATTTGCAGCTATTAATGTTAACCCACCTGCCAAAAGCGATTCCCTCCCCGAAGTTATTATTTCGAGTGGAAAAAACATTGTCATCCTGAGGGTTAATTTCTTGTATAAAAATCAATATTAATGACGTATATAATTGACTGTTTTTTTACCCTACAGCTCATGCTTTCCTCGGCTCACCGCCGCCGATGGGCTCTTTCTTTTTGGCGTCAAAAAGAAACAAAAAACGCCGGCTGAAAATTTTTCTTTCGAAGTTAGTGGGTTGGCTCTCTCGGTGAAGCCCGAAAAATTTGTTAGGCCGGATTTAAGTAGAACGGGGATGCGGTGCTACGGCCTAGTTGGGTGGAAATACACAGTCGGCATAACACTCATATTTAAATGGTTACAAAATAACGTCAATGGTAGCTTATCGAAGGACCAAATGTTTTTTATTTTCGATTATAAAAGGTCTTCGACTACTTGTCCCGACTTTCTTCCTATCGTGTGGACACATCTTCTTGGCACGGGTTTTTTAGGCGTTATGCTAGCTTGCCTTAATAACACACAGGTTTTACCGAAGAACGCCGTCAATCCCAAGGGCCAAGGAAATCAAAAAAACAGTTGCAGAAAAGAACAAATAGCATTACCAAACCTAAAACGCAGTGGTTTTGTGTTCATAGAGGTTGATTAAAGCTTTAATAAGTATTGAACACAAAACGAAGTGCCGCTGTTTTTTTGATGTGAGCAGGGTTGTGTAAAAGGCCCATTGCTGGATTGACAGAGCGCTTTGGGTACTTTGGCGCTCCAAAGTATCATGCCACCGCGGCATAGAGCGGAATAATCAATGTTTGCGTTTAATTGATGTTTCTTTGCGAAATGACTACCTTTTAGTAGCTGGAAAGATGCTGACCACGAAGTAGCTATTAGGCCTTTAAAACAATAAAAACTGCTAATAAAATAAATTCAGCATGACAATCGCCTTAGGAATGTGTGCTAAAAACAAATATAGGATTAACAAAAGATGTGTCCACACGATAGGACTTTCTTAGGGAGGCTCAGACAGACAATTATGCTTAAGTAATAAAATTTAGGAGGGTGATAAAATGAAAAAGCCCCGATTCTCATCGAGGCTTTCAATTAAAACTTGAGGGTCAAAAACCACCACCAACCTTCCTCCTTGAAATAAGGAGGGCAGTTAACCAAATTAAGGGTTAATATTATCCTTTTTAGGTTTTGGCTTTGTTTCTACAATTTCTGCAACGGCTACCACTTCTTTACGTGCCTGAGGGTCCATTAACTCCATCAGTTTCAAGCCCAATAAGCCATCCATTGCTGAACCACCATGATTTCCCCCACTGCCACCAATCAGTACATCAGGGATCAATTTCACATTACCTTTTGATAACTCTTCGGTAATTTTATAACGGGTAAAGTTTTCACCACCCAAAGCTTTCACGGCAAGTTCATAGGCTTCAGCAGTTGATTTACCCACGGCTAAAATTTTACCTGCTTCTGCACTACCGGTTAACGAAATCTGTTCAGCTTCTGCCGATGCTCTTAATTTAATGGCTTCTGAATCTGCCTGTGCTCTTGCTTTTGTTGCTTCTGCCTCGGCATGTGCCCTCATTTTTGTGGCCTCAGCCTCTGCCCCTACTGCTAGTTTTACACCAGCGGCATCACCTTCCGATTTTTTCACGGTTGCACTCGCCGTACGTTCAGCAATCTCAACACTTTGTTGTGCCTTTACGATATCTTTCTGCATATCGGCAATTGCAGTTTCTTTCTCCATCCCTTGGCGGGTTTCCTGTGCCTGTTTTTGGGTTTCGTAAGTAACCTTTTGCTCTTCCGCAATTTTACGGTCGGTTAAGGTTTTCATTAACGATTCTGGCGGAACAATGTCACCGATCAAAGTATCGACCGCATTTACGTTATATTCGTCAAGCACTTTACGGATATGCTCTTTTGCCGATTCCTGACGCTCTTTACGGGTACTCAAAAAAGCAATTACATCACTACCCTGTGCGGAGTTACGGAAATAGTTACCAATTGTAGGCTCTAAAACCTGTGAAACCAGATTTACCATGTTACCAAAACGGGCAATTACTTTCGGCGCTTCGGTTGTGGGCACGTGGATAATCTGTGCCACATCTAAATTAAAGGGGAAACCATCTTTAGAACGTACGGTAATAGTTGATAGGTTTTTATCCAGATTGTGCGCCTCGCTGCGTGCTGATGCCCAGTTTAACACCAAATTGGTTGTCGGCACCAGCTCTACCTTCATAATGTATTTATTAATCGGATATTTACCCGGGCCAAGCGGTTCGAGCCAAACACCTTTAGAACCTTTTGCAACAATATTACCATGTTTAAAGTCTGCACCGGTTAAATCGTTTCCATCTGTACCAATAAACGAGATTACAACGCCTACATAACCAATTGCGATTTCCGTCATCGGAATTTCCTCCAATTGGATTGCCCACGGGTTTAAGTTGTAAGAACCGGCCAAAATAACTTGTGGTTGCAAACCGCGGTTACCTCCATTTTTGATAAAATTATCAAAGTTCTGGAAATTGTTGTGGCCTTCCACCAGTTTACCTGCGATCTGATTGGCCTCAATCGGCAAACCATCCAGGGTTGTGACAATACCCACCATACTTTCCTGAATCCGGATCATATCGGTAACAGAAACCTGAAACAGCATCGTATTGATACGATAAGAACCCGAGGTAATGTAGGAGGTTTGCCGGCCACGCTGACCGCCATTGTCGAGAAATTTCACGGCATCCTGAAAATTATCAGATTCTACCCGCTGTCCGAGGATATTTCCTGTCGGGATTTCTGAACCATCCTTGGCCATAATGAGTCCGATTTTACCTTCGGGAATAATGGTAAACTGTTCCATCGTTACGCTGTACTGCCAAAACCACATCCCGAAATACAATCCTGGCGCCAGTGTTTTTCCCTGGAAACCAGCTTCACCTTTAACCGCGATAATCCGGCCATCGGGCAGTTCACGATCGGAACCAAAGAGCACGAATTTTTTGGTAATTAAGCCGATTCTATCTTCGGGTACAATGACCATCCCGAATAAGAAACGTAAAATATATTTGTATAAAACTACGCACAACAGTGCCACTAAAACCCACCAATAATTAGAAATGAGCGCTTCCATAATCTTTTATGTTTTTCTATTTTTTTACCCTGATAAACCATTTATCAAGCATGATATTGATAGCAAACGATGTGCTTTGTTACCATATTTAACACTTATTTTTCAACTATTTTTTATCAGCCCTAAGACCTCAAAGATGACTCAGGATTGAGTCGGAGCGAAATACCATCTGCAGATGACATTTTCAGGAATACCTCAACTCAACACTTATAAACCGCAAAAACTAACCTTTTAGGTTTTGGGAACCAGCTGGCGGAATTTTAATTGTATAAATAACAATTAATGATGAAAAACTGTCCTTTTTTGGGCCTATATCAACTGACTAAATTGGAGTACACTTATTCGGAAACTTTTATGCTGAACCAAAGAATTGAAGATATTAATTATCTTTATTACAAAATGTGATCAGACATGGGCTTTGTTGAAGATTTTACAGATGACTATATAAAACCCTTCGGAGCACTAATCGTACTGGTTACTTTCTCTATTTATACGCGAATTGCCTTATGTATTTATCTGGTCTCTAGCGACCCGATTTCAGTTGAATTTAAATTTCTCGCCGTTATTATATTCTGTATCCCAATTTTGAGGTATGTTTTTCATTTGGTTACCAAAACCAATATGCCAGATGGTTCAAATATGTTTACGCTGTGTATTTTACCAATATTATATGTTTTCTTGATTTCTCGCATATTGTCTATTTATGATTTCCACCTGCTATTCGGATTATTCATATTATTTTTACCATTGGCGGTTTATTATGTCTTCGTTATTTCTGAGCACCGTTACCCTGATAACCGGATACGTTTTTTAACTACCCTTTGTTTCTATCTCCTACCATTTTTGTTTGTTATTAACTACGCATTCGACTTTTCTAAGCCGATTATTAATAGATATTATGTAATTGATAAGTCGGAGATTACTAATTTCACTTATTCTGCAGATGATGGAGGAACCGGAAGGGATGCAGATTATTATTTATATTTAATAGATGCAGACTCAGGTGTTCCGCCTCCGAGGTGGGTAGATATTACTAAAAATGTAAATGATAATTCCAATTATTTTCGCATCAATACATCCGTAACTATTGAAAATGAAACCTATAAAATATTTGATAAGAAAAAAGAAGTTGATACCATGAGCAGTGGAGCAACACATTTTAAGTATTACTTTCTATTGCAAAAAGACATGGGTTATAAGCGTATCAATGTAGATTGGAAAGTATATAATAGGGTGAAAAAAGGGCATTATGTTTTTAGAGAAATACAAAGGGGTCTTTTGGGTATCAATAGAACAGCTTATAGATAATCTTATATTATTATGAACATAAAAGAAGAGTATCTAGAACCCATTACAGATTTTTTATTTTCTATATATACCCGGTTGCTTTATGCTTTTTCCACTATTTATGGGTCCGTTTGACCAGAAAAACCTCAAGAATTATGAAAAGAAGGAAGTTGATGAAGAAATATATAATGCATCTGTAAACAATCAATATATACATATTCACACACATCCGGGCTTACTGGGGATTGCATGGATAACTTATCATTATTAGGTAGCTAAAACCGCAATCAAAGCGCATAAATAAAAAGATTTTCAGAAAAGAGCAGAACTCAGGTTAGCTAAACCCGATTGCACGAATGCCGATTCCTCCTAATCGGCAGAAGGAAAAGCGGGACAGGAACCAACCCAAAAGCGCTGGAACCTGCTTTTCAAATTATTTTCCTAAATATTATGCTGGTTGATGATTCACAAACGATTAACAGATTCGGTCTGTGAGCCACAGACCGTGGAAGCCGGCAACGAAGATCATAAATTTATATGCCTATTTCTACACGGTATTCCTGCTGTAACTCAAATAAACATTTGGCACACAGACAACCATCGTACAGTTCGGAGATGTATTGTACTTCGTTTATACTAAGCTGTACAACACTGCATTGGCACTTGGTATATGAATTTGCCTTGCACTCAATAGCATTATTACATCGCTCGCAAGGAATGATTTCATGTTTGGCGCTATGTTTTAAGGTATTGTTCATTTGTTCACTGGTCATTAGTTCACTGGGGTTTGGCGCTTTAAAAAACTAATGAACCAATGGCTAATGAACTAAGAACCATTACAAAAGTATAAACAAAAAATAAGGTTTTGAGCGTTTGCCCAAAACCTTACGATATGATTAGATTCGTCATCCTGAACTTGTTTCAGGATCTATGTTGTGCAGATGCTGAACTAAATTCAGCATGACGACTGCGCGGGACTAGCCTGAGCAGCTGATACAGCCTTCTTCCATCGAACAAACTGGTCCGTCAACGATTTCTTCAGCAACCTGATCTTGTGTCATTTCAGCTGGGATAACCGCTTCAATGGCTTTACCACCCTGGTTCTCTACAGTAAATTTAACTGCCTGAGATGCTGCCTGAGTACGTAAGTAGTACATACCGGTTTTCAAACCTTTCTCCCATGCATAAAAGTGCATTGAAGTTAATTTCGAAGTATTCGGTGCGTTTACGAACAAGTTTAACGATTGCGATTGGCAGATATAAGCACCACGATCGGCAGCCATATCGATGATATTACGCATCTTGATCTCCCAAACGGTTTTATACAATTCTTTGATGTAATCTGGAATTGAATCAATCCCCTGAATTGAACCGTTAGCCAATATGATCTGGTTTTTCATATCGTTGTTCCACAATCCTAATGCTACTAAATCTTTCAATAAGTGTTTGTTTACCACTACAAACTCTCCACTTAACACACGGCGGGTATAAATATTAGAAGTATATGGTTCGAAACATTCGTTGTTACCTAAAATCTGAGAAGTAGATGCAGTTGGCATTGGTGCAACCAATAATGAGTTGTACACACCATCTTTAACTACTTTTTTGCGCAATGCGTTCCAGTCCCAACGGCCACTATCTGGTGTAACATTCCATAAATCGAACTGGAATTTACCTTTTGATAATGGAGAACCTTTAAAGGTTTGGTAAGGACCATTTTTCACAGCCAAATCGTGCGAAGCCGTCATTGAAGCGAAATAAATCGTCTCGAAAATATCTTTATTTAAACGTTTAGCCTCATCACTTTCGAAAGGTAAACGCAATAAGATAAAGGCATCAGCCAAACCTTGCACACCTAAACCAACCGGACGGTGACGCATGTTTGAGTTTTCGGCTTCTGGAACTGGATAATAGTTATGGTCGATGATCTTGTTCAGGTTTAAAGTAGCCTGATACGTTACATCGTATAATTTTTGGTGATCGAAAGCACCGTTGATTACGAAACGAGGCAATGCCAATGAAGCTAAGTTACAAACTGCAACTTCATCTTTAGAGGTATACTCGATAATTTCGGTACACAAGTTAGAACTTTTGATGGTACCTAAGTTCTGTTGGTTAGATTTGCTGTTTGCTGCATCTTTAAACAACATGTAAGGCGTACCGGTTTCAATCTGAGAATCTAAAATAGCAAACCAAAGTTCCTGTGCTTTAATCGTTTTACGGCCACGGCCTTCTGCTTCGTATTTAGCGTATAATTCTTCGAATTCCTTACCGAAACAATCGGCCAAACCTGGTGCTTCGTGCGGGCAGAATAATGTCCAATCGCCATTATCTTTAACACGTTGCATAAATAAATCGTTAATCCAAAGGGCATAAAACAAATCGCGCGCACGCATTTCTTCTTTACCATGGTTTTTACGAAGATCTAAGAATTCGAAAACATCTGCATGCCAAGGCTCTAAATAAATAGCAAAGGCACCTTTACGTTTACCTCCACCCTGATCTACGTAACGGGCAGTATCGTTAAATACACGTAACATTGGGATGATACCGTTACTTGTACCGTTTGTACCACCAATGTATGATCCTGTTGCACGGATATTATGAATACTCAAACCAATACCACCAGCGCTTTGCGAAATTTTAGCCGTTTGCTTTAAAGTATCGTAAATACCTTCGATGCTATCATCCTGCATGGTTAACAAGAAACATGACGACATTTGAGGTTTTGGTGTAGCAGCATTGAACAGGGTTGGTGTAGCGTGCGTAAACCAACGCTCGCTCATCAAATTATAGGTTTTGATTGCGCTTTCGATATCTTCTTTGTGGATACCAACAGAAACACGCATAAACAAATGTTGCGGGCGCTCTACAATCTGACCGTTAACTTTTAAAAGGTAAGATTTTTCTAAAGTTTTAAAACCGAAATAATCGAAACCGAAATCGCGGTCATAAATGATAGAACTATCTAAAATGTCCTTGTTTTTTTCTATAATCTCATAAACATCATCAGCGATAAGCGGTGCCGCTTTCTGCGCTTTCGGGTCGAAATATTCGTACAACATTTTCATCGTACCCGAGAATGATTTAGTGGTGTTTTTATGTAGGTTGGAAACCGCAATGCGCGATGCCAGCAAAGCGTAATCAGGGTGTTTGGTTGTTAACGAGGCAGCAGTTTCTGCAGCAAGGTTATCCAACTCAGAAGTGGTTACACCATCGTATAAACCTTCGATAACCTTTTTGGCTACATCGATTGGATCTACCAGATCTGAATTTAAACTATAGCACAACTTTTGAATACGAGCTGTGATTTTGTCAAATTGCACCGCTTCTTTGCGGCCATCTCTTTTTAGTACGAACATATTTTATGAGATTAAGTTGTATTATTAAGTCGTGAGTATCAAGTATCAAGACTTAATCATCACTTTTGTATTTTTTGTTATTTATTTAATTGGTATCGAGTAGTGAGTATCAGGTATCGAGGTATAAAACCTTTTGCCATCTACCTTAAAAGTCTTCATCTAAAGAAAACGCCTGTTTGTTATTATCAGCAGAGGTTAATACACCGCTTTTCTGATAATCGCCAACACGTTTCTCGAAGAAGTTGGTTTTACCCTGCAATGAAATCATTTCCATAAAATCGAATGGATTGGTTGCATTGTAGATTTTTTTGTAACCCAGCTCTTGCAACCATCTATCGGCTACGAACTCGATGTACTGACTCATTAATTTTGCATTCATACCAATTAGCGCAACTGGTAAGGCATCAGTAATAAATTCTTTTTCAATTTCTACAGCATCACTAATGATACCATGAACTGCTTCTTCGCTCAATCTATTGCTCAACATGCTGTACAATAAACAAGCAAATTCGCAGTGTGAGCCTTCGTCTCTCGATATCAGCTCGTTACTGAAAGTTAATCCTGGCATTAAGCCACGTTTTTTTAACCAGAAAATAGAGCAGAAACTTCCGCTGAAGAAAATACCTTCAACCGCAGCAAATGCCACTAAACGTTCTGCAAAAGTGCCGTTTTCGATCCATCGTAAAGCCCATTCTGCTTTTCTTTTTACTGCAGGAACAGTATCAATAGCGTGGAACAAACGGTCTTTTTCTTCAGGATCCTTAATATAAGTATCGATTAACAGGGCGTAGGTTTCGGCATGGATGTTTTCCATCATAATCTGGAAACCATAAAAACAACGCGCTTCTGGCAATTGAACCTCACTCATGAAGTTTACTGCAAGATTTTCGTTCACGATACCATCACTAGCAGAAAAGAAAGCAAGGATGTGAGAAATGAAATGTCTTTCGCCATCATTTAAATTGTCCCAGTGTTTCTGGTCGTCAGAAAGATCAATCTCTTCTGCAGTCCAAAAACTAGCTTCGGTCTTTTTATACATTTCCCAAATTGCCGGGTACTTAATCGGCAAAAGCACAAATCTGTCTTTGTTTTCTTGTAGTAATAATTCCTGTTCCATACGCTGATATTTTTAATTCTATTTTAACAGAGCCGACAAAGGCACGCATCCATCAATTTTATATGATGATTGTAATGTCTTTTATCAAAACGCTGTTGTGAAAGTGCTAACCCTATTGCCTGGCAAACAACTGAGTTTTTAGTTAGGAAAATTTAAAATTGCAATCAGAATGATATACTCATAAATTACTAAAAACTAAGCTTTTATATTTGTTTTCAAGCGCAAGAAGTTAAAGAACTTTGTTATAACAAATATATATACGGTGGCCCTTTTTTGTGAATCAAAGTTGTTAACACCCCACCCAATTGCTGGGGAAAAACGATCAGTCGAATATCATTTTCAAGCGAAAAAAAAGCTAATCGTTTCTTTTCAAGGGTTTAGCAAACCAAAATGAGTGTTAATAACTTAAATTTGAGGGATATAATAAGCACTAAATAGAGCTAAACGGAGTATTACTCAACCATATAACTGAGGCTTACTTTAGCTATGCCTTTACTGAAGATACCGATCTGTTTTGCAGCACGTTCGGACAAATCTATAGCCAATCTTTTAGAGAAAGGACCACGGTCATTTACCTTCACTACTACCGATTTTCCGTTATCTGGATTGGTTACTGTAACCATAGTGCCGAATGGCAGGGTACGGTGGGCAGCCGTTAGTTTTTTTGCCCGGTATTTAGCGCCGCTGGTGGTTCGGCGGCCCTCGAATTTTCTGTGGTAATAAGTGGCGAGAACTGTTCTTTTGATGCTATCCGGTTCATTTGATGAATCAGAATTTTGTGCTTTACCTTGTAAAAACAGGAAACAAAAACTTAATAACAGAAGATACTTCATAGGCTAAAATTTTCTTTATCGAGCCTGCAAATATAAGCATTTAGTTTATAATCAATAATTTGTGGAAAAACAGCTTGATTTTGCACATTAAAAAAGGCGTACAACTTATTGCTGTACGCCTCTACCTAACCCTACTATACCCACCTTATTTTTTATCGGGCACGAAATTCATTGAGATTGAATTTACACAATGACGGGTGTCTTTATTGGTAAATCCTTCGCCCAAAAATACGTGACCTAAATGTGCACCGCAGTTGGCACAAACAATTTCTGTACGGGAACCATCGGCATCAGGAATACGCTTTACAGCACCTTTAATTTCGTCGTCGAAAGCAGGCCAGCCACAATGTGCATCGAACTTACTCTCTGAACGGTATAAGGCTGCATTACAACGTTTACAGGTATAAGTTCCTTTATCCGTTGTATGTTCATATTTACCTGTGCCAGGATATTCTGTACCTTTATTTACAATTACTCTTTCTTCTTCGGGTGTTAATGGATTCCAGTTCATTTTCTTCTTTGGTATGATTTGTTCTGTTTCCTTTGATTGTTTTATCTCTTTCTTATCTTGCTTTTGTGCACAAGCAGAAAGGCCTGTTATTAAAACAACAGCAGAAAGCAAAAATAGTTTATTTAACATCGTTTTCATACCTCAATATACGGTATAGATTCAGTTTTGGTTTGCTGGTTTAAGGGAATTACGTTGTATTTACAGAATAATGATAAATGTGTCTTTCTAGTTTGGAGTTGACAGTTAGGAGTTTTCAGTTTTGGGTACAGAGACCTCACCCTGACAAAGTTTGAGCGGTATGTTCTTTTTTGTATTCCCTCTCCTGGAGGAGAGGGAAACGAGGGCTGGTGGTTTAAACCTGAATTTTAGATTCCCGCCTGCGCGGGAATGACGGCATAAGAAGAAAGATGGCAGTAACACCCCAACTTTGTGTTCTTTGCGACTTAGTGGCCGAACACATTCTTCGCGAACTTTGCGGTAAAAAAACAAAAAAAGCGTCCCGAACCTAATCGAAACGCTTTTCTATAATGAGATTTTTAAATCTTATTTTGCTAATTCTTCTGCCATTGCAGCACCGATTTCAGCAGGACTTTCTACTACACGGATACCACACTCACGCATGATTTTCATTTTTGCAGCAGCAGTATCATCAGCACCACCAACAATAGCACCAGCGTGGCCCATTCTACGTCCCGGAGGCGCAGTTTGACCAGCGATGAAACCAACAACAGGTTTAGTACCGTGTTCTTTAATCCAACGGGCAGCTTCAGCTTCCATTCCACCACCAATTTCACCAATCATGATGATACCGTGAGTGTCAGGATCGTTCATTAATAATTTAACAGCCTCTACAGTTGGTGTTCCGATAATTGGATCACCACCGATACCGATAGCCGTTGTAATACCTAAACCAGCTTTAACCACTTGGTCTACCGCTTCGTAAGTTAAAGTTCCTGATTTAGAAACCACACCTACATGACCTTTTTTGAAGATAAATCCTGGCATGATACCAATTTTCGCTTCGTCAGCAGTAATTACACCTGGGCAGTTAGGGCCTATAAGCGTAACATCACGATCAGCAATATATTCTTTAACCTGAATCATATCCTTAGTTGGGATACCTTCAGTAATACAAACAATAACTTTAATACCACCTTCGGCAGCTTCCATAATTGCATCAGCAGCAAAAGCTGGTGGCACAAAAATGATAGATACATTTGCACCCGTTTTATCAACGGCATCTTTAACAGTATTAAAAACAGGCTTTTCTAAATGCAATTGCCCACCTTTGCCAGGCGTTACACCACCAACTACGTTTGTACCATAGGCCAGCATCTGCTCAGCGTGGTAAGTTCCTTCGTTTCCGGTAAAACCCTGAACGATAACCTTAGAATCTTTATTTAC
Organism: Pedobacter sp. W3I1; assembly: GCF_030816015.1. Classification (NCBI taxonomy): domain Bacteria; kingdom Pseudomonadati; phylum Bacteroidota; class Sphingobacteriia; order Sphingobacteriales; family Sphingobacteriaceae; genus Pedobacter; species Pedobacter sp. W3I1. The sequence goes on along the minus strand of NZ_JAUSXN010000001.1, from coordinate 1,666,971 downwards.
TAAAACGCTCATGTATCAATATTTTTTTGTGCAAAGCTAATATTATTGAACTGGAATTCAAATCTAAAACCATATTATTTAGTTCGTTTTTTCAGGAAAATGTAAGGAAATGGTTTATGGCAGCTGGAGTGCGCCATATGTTAAATCTCTTTAATAACTACTGTCATGCTGAGGCACGAAGCATCTGTAGCCGATGAAACAGATACTTCGTGCCTCAGCATGACAACAAATTCAGTGTTGCTGCTAGTAAAAAGTATCCGCCCCTGTTGCCTGGTTGCTGTCGGCAGGCGTTTGGCTATAAAAGATAAATGCTTTTTCGCACCATATTCAGAACAAGCCTTTCAGTTATAAACCTGACAGGAACGGGCATCCCGATTTAAGCACTATTTTTTGCTTTTTATGGTATGCTTGCTTGTTTCACAGGTTTCATCGGGATAAAGTGGATGGCAGGACAGAACCTGACCTAAGTACTACAAACCGTTCGTTTTCAAATCAAAAACATTAAGGCTTAGGGTAAGGAAATGAACAGTCTAGCGCTTTTGGAGGGCTGTACTCCCGCTCTCCGTTCTTTCCGATGAAAAATCGGAACCACTGCGATCGGGTTTAGTAACAAAGTGCTGGTGCTTGTGGCAACATGTCGGGAGCAAGCCTTTCATTATAAACCTGACAGGAACGGCAGCCTCCGATTTAAGCACCAGTTTATGTTATATTTTGGTGTGCTTGCTTGTTTCACAGGTCTTCTATCGGAGCTACAGTGGATGGCAGGGCGGAACCTGACCTAAGTAAACAAACCGTTCGTTTTCAAATCAAAATATCAACATTAAGGATTAGAAAATGAGCAGTTCAGTGCTTTTGGAGTCCACACTCCCGCTCTACGTTACTTCTGGTGAAGAACCAGAACCACTGCGATCGGGTTTAGTAACAAAGTGCTGGTGCTTGTGGCAACATCCATGCAAAACGCCTAAATTTACGTTTGAAGACTAAAGCTACAGACCAAATAATAAAAATCTATATCATGAAGAAATTAATTCCAATTATAACCGTTTTTGCTGCAGTTTTTATTTCCATTAATGCACGTGCCCAAAATAGCGATACAACTAAATATATCCTTCAAAACGATGTTGAAGTAGCTAAAGAAGAGCCAGGAACACATAACGGCGGTGGTAAAACCATCGGCTTTAACTTTTTTAGTGAGGCGAAAAGCCTGAAAACAGCATTCCGTAAAAGGATTTTAAAATCAGGATCCTCCATCGGTTACCATTTGCAAAAAGAGGATGAAATTTATTATGTGATTAGTGGTAATGGCACCATGCAGATGAACGGAAAAACTTTTGCTGTTAAACCTGGTGATGCCATTTTAACGCGCCCGGGCAGCTCGCATGGTATTGCCCCGAATGCGGGTAACGACTTAACCATTTTGATTGTTTACGAAAAGAAATGATGATATTCGAACCTAAACCATTTCCTCCCCCTTCGGAGGGGTAAGGAGAGTATAGCGCTATTTTCATCCCCCTGCCCCCTTCAAAGGGGGACGTTGGATACTACAACTAGAGAACAGATACCAGACAATGGAATTAGAAAAACATTACACCAATAGAACGGGCTGGCTAAGGGCTGCTGTACTTGGTGCCAACGATGGCATTATTTCTACAACCAGTTTGGTTATTGGCATTGCCGCAGCCAGTGATACGAGGAGTCCGATTGTTCTGGCTGCCCTGGCGGGCTTGGTTGCCGGGGCATTATCTATGGCTGCTGGCGAATATGTTTCGGTAAGCTCTCAGGCTGATATTGAAAAAGCAGATCTGGCCCGCGAGAAAATAGAACTCGAAACCATGCCTGAGGTGGAGCTGAAAGAACTTGCCAAGATATATGTAGCACAAGGATTGGATGAAGATTTGGCCATGCAAGTAGCCATCAAACTAACAGAGAAGGATGCTTTAGTAGCACACGCAAGAGACGAACTGGGTATTAACGAAATTACACAGCCCAAACCACTTCAAGCTGCTTTTGCATCTGGCGCCTCCTTTGTTAGCGGCGGAATCCTACCCTTTTTGGTTGCCTTTCTAGCTCCTATCAAATCGATGGTGTTTTATCAATATGGTTTTGCTATCGTATTCCTGGCTTTATCGGGTGCAATTGCAGCAAAAGCTGGAGGCTCCAATATGACTAAAGGAATAATCAGGATCTGCTTTTGGGGAACAGTAGCCATGGTAATTACGGCATTGGCCGGATATATTTTTGAGGCCAAAACGAGTTAGTTTTCAGTTGACAGTTTACAATTTCAGTAAACAGTTCTATACTCGCAGTACCTCTTTTTTAAAAAGCTTGACAGTTTAGGCGGTTAATTACTATTGCTCTTTACAACCCGCCTAAAGAATTTATATTCATAGGTTGGTCGGGAAATGTTTTCCCGCCCCTTGGACTGTGGATTTACAATCCACCTACAAGGATTACAAATCCTTAGCTCTTGAATCGGGATTGCAAATCCCGATTAACCTCGCAACCAACTAACGCAGAAAGCCGGACTAACTTTAATTGTTCATCCGGCTTTGATTTAGTATTTATTAGACTAAAGACTGTTGACTTAAGACTTAGGACTTTCTATTTTAGGGCTATCTGCTTTTGGTTTTGCCTCAGTTTTCCAGGTTTTTACCCATTCGGCCTGTGCAGCTTCGTCATGGAAAGTCCATGCCACGAAACGGCTTATTTTTTGTCCCTGGCTCATTTGAACGGTGGTTACCTCAAAAGCATTTGCTTTAACCAATGCGCTATAGATACTTTTTAAATTGGCACTTTTTGATACCAATGAGGTAAACCATAACACCTGATTTTTGATCTGCTCGCTCTGAATAATCATTTGCTCTACAAAAGCACGCTCGCCCCCCGGGCACCAAAGTTCGGCTTTGTTACCTCCAAAGTTTAATACATGCTTTACTTCTTTTTCCTTACCACCCAGGTTACGCCATTTCTGACGGGTACCCTGCTCTGCCTCTTTTAAAGAAGCATGAAACGGTGGGTTGCAAACCACAGCATCGAACCTTTCTTTACCACCTACAACACCTCTAAAAATACCCATTTTTGAAGATTGCTGACGGATTTCTACCGCTCCCTGTAAGGGTTTATTGGCTTCGATAATACGTTTTGCCGAATCAACCGAAAGTGGATCGATCTCAGTTCCGACGAAATTCCAGCCATATTCCTGGTGACCGATGATTGGGTAAATACAGTTGGCACCTACACCAATATCCAATACATTGATATTTGCTCCTTTAGGGTTTTTACCTTTATTGCTTGATCCTAACAGGTCGGCAACATAGTGGATATAATCGGCCCGGCCCGGAATAGGTGGACAAAGAAAATCAGCAGGAATATCCCACTGCGAAATGTTATAAAAATACTTTAACAACGCCCTGTTAAGCGCTTTAACGGCATTTTGATCTGCAAAATCGATAGAATCATCATTGTGTTCGTTTTTAAAAACGAAACGTTTTAATTCTTTTGAGGTTGCGGTAAGTTGTTTGAAATTGTAACGCGAACGGTGTTTGTTGCGTGGGTGTAACTCGCTTTTTTCTTTGCGGTTATTTTGTTCTTCTTGAGCCAATGTGTTATGGATTAATTAAACAAGCTGTGTGCATGTTTCTGCTGCAAAGATAGTTAATTAATTGGGAGTTCGGAGTTTTTAGTTTGGAGTTACCAAGCGCAAAAATAAAGCGATTGCCACTTTGAATTTGTTTCAAAAACCAAATAAAAAGGTTGAAGGCGGGAAGGTTGAGGGTAGAAGGTTTTTTCATAGGCTAAAAACAACGATTATTAGGAAATGTAGGGTTCTGATTTTTTGGCTTATTCAGTCCTGCTTTCTCTCCAGCCAATTTTGAAGGAAATTGGCGTCCGTTTAATCAGGTTTATTTAACCTAGGCTGGTGCCTGGAAAAACAACCCTGTTAGCTAAACCCGACAGAAGCGAGCATCCCGATTTTTTTCAATCGGGATAAAGCGGATGGCGGGACTATAGTACCTATGAAATACTATCCTTTCATTTCCTAAACCTAGAAATTATTTATGCTCAATACAAGACAAACGGCTTCCATGTTTTGAAATTTTCGAAAAATCGGCTCCCTGAACTCCTTACTCCAAACACTCAACTCCAAACTAAACTTCCTCTGCTTTTTCTATCATCGCGGGTTGAATAGCTTTTAAATACTTCTGCTCATCAAACTGGTTTTCACTTTTAGCAATTACAATAGTGGCTACTCCGTTTCCGATTACATTGGTTATCGCCCTGGCTTCACTCATAAAACGATCTACACCGATTAATATTGAAATATGTTCTATCGGCATAATTTTTAAAGCAGTTAGGGTTGATACCAAAACGATAAAACCACTTCCCGTCACCCCTGCGGCACCTTTAGAAGTAACCATGAGCACGCCTAAAACGGTGATCTGCTGTCCTAATGATAAATCGACATGAAAAACCTGGCAAAGAAATATTACCGCCATGGCCAGATAAATTGCCGTTCCATCAAGGTTAAATGAATAGCCGGTGGGAATAACCAAGCCAACAACTGATTTATCACACCCAATGGCTTCCATTTTTTGCATCATACTCGGCAAAGCTGATTCTGACGAAGAGGTACCCAGTACAATTAAAATTTCCTGACGGATATACTTCAGGTAAGCCCATAAGCTAAAGTTATAGTAGCGGCAAATTCCATTTAAAACCACGAAAATAAACAAGAGGCAGGTTAAATAAACCGAACCCATTAGTTTGGCCATTCCAACTATACTTTCCAGTCCATGGGTACCAATGCTGAAAGCCATCCCGCCGAAAGCACCGATTGGCGCTAAACGCATAATCACTTTCATAATCCTGAAGAGTACTTTCGATATTTTATCAAAGGCGTTTAACAAGCTTGTTCCCTCTCCACCCAATTTATTCAGGCCATAACCAAAAAGAATGGCAAACAGCAAAATCTGCAAAATGTTGCCTTCTGCAAAAGCAGCAATAACATTATGTGGGATAATGTGCAGAAAGAATTCTGCCCAGTTCATATCTTTTGCCTGCTCGGCATAACCTACGATTTTCGTAGCATCGCCAGCCTTAGCAATCATGCCGGCACCTGGCTTTAAAACATTGGCCACCAATAAACCAATTGCAATAGCTACTGTGCTTACAATTTCGAAATATAACAGTGCTTTGCCACCTACCCTGCCTACTTTTTTCATATCGCCCATATGTGCGATTCCTAAAACAATGGTAAAGAATATAATTGGCGCAATTAACATGCTAATCAGGTTGATAAAACCCTGACTGATTAATTTAGCAGTGGGTGCAAAACCAGGAAAGTAGGCACCAACATAGATTCCTATTATGATAGCGAGTAAAACCTGGAAGGTTAAATTGGCGAATACTTTCTTTACAAATTCTATACGTGTCATTTACCTGATGTGAGTAAGGAAATATATGATTATTTTTCTATTGGTGGCACAATAGCTTAAAACTCGACTTTAGAATAGCGTTTTCATTATTTATAAATACTCACTTCAATTTTACCATCGGTGGTGATTGTTCCCCGGTACATGCCTTCAGTATTAAATGGCATGGCAACATTGCCTTTTTTATCTAAAGCAATTAAACCACCGTCGCCACCCATTTTACCTACTTTATCTAAAGCAATTTTCGATGCCTCTGCAACAGATAATCCCTTATATTCCATTAAATCGGAAATCGTTTTGGCCACCACATTACGGATATAAAACTCACCCCAACCGGTACAGGAAATACCAGCTGTTTCGTTATTGCAATAGGTACCAGCACCAATAATAGGTGCATCGCCCACCCGTCCATATTTTTTATTGGTCATGCCACCGGTTGAAGTTCCTGCAGCTAAGTTGCCCGCTTGATCTAAGGCTACACAACCCACAGTACCAAATTTATAATCGTGGTTTTTACTTCCAAGTAATTCCGATTTCTTGTTTCCATGATCTAATACCGCCTTTGTCGAATCTTCTTTAATTGCTTTTTGCAAACCATCCCAACGTTCTTTAGTCCAGAAGTATTTTGGATCTACAATTTCCAGTCCCACTTCTTTAGCAAACTGCTCTGCACCAGTACCAACCATCATTACATGTTCCGATTTTTCCATCACTACCCTTGCTGCAGAAATTGGATTTTTTATGGTAGTTACCCCAGCAACGGATCCCGCCATCAAGGTTTTTCCATCCATTATTGCGGCGTCAAGCTCATTTCTACCATCATGCGTAAAAACTGCACCTTTGCCAGCATTAAAATGAGGATCGTTTTCTAAAACATGAATGGTTGCTTCAACGGCATCGAGGCTCGATTTACCTGCTTTAATTTCTGCATAGCCTGCTTGTAAGGCTTGTGTTAAAACAGCAATATAAGCGGCTTCCTTTTCGGCAGTCATGTTCTTTTTAAGAATGGTGCCGGCACCGCCGTGAATGACCATTACATATTTTTTCTGCTGTGCAGAAACTTGCAGGGTTAAAGCCGAAAACAAGAATAAGGTGATTAATTTTAACCGTTTCATCTTCCAATAGGGTTTAAGAAGCCGTTAAATTAAGAAAATCCTTGAGAATAAATGCGTTTAAACTTTAGCTATGCCTTTTGACGAGAACTGCAGATCGTAAAGCTTTTTATAGTAGCCATTTAATTTTAACAGCTGTTGATGCGTGCCTTTTTCTTTAATTTCTCCTTTATCGAGCACAATAATCTGATCGGCTTTTTGAATAGTCGATAAGCGGTGGGCAATTACAATTGAGGTACGGCCTTCCATTAAGTTATCAATGGCTTTCTGGATCAATAATTCTGTTTCGGTATCAACTGAAGAAGTGGCTTCATCTAAAACCAAAATAGCAGGATTGTGTACCAGCGCACGGATAAACGAAATTAACTGCGCCTGACCTGCAGAGAGCGTCGCACCTCTTTCCATCACATTATATTGATAAGCGCCTGGTAAACGTTCGATAAAATCGTGCGCACCAACTTTTTTGGCCGCATTAACCACTTCTGCTATCGTAATTTCTGGATTATTAAGGGTGATATTATTTAAAATGGTATCTGAAAATAAGAAAACATCCTGAAGTACAGTGGCAATGTGGCTTCTTAAATAATCCAGTTCAAAATCTTCTATGCGGATGCCATCAACCGTAATATCTCCTTTTTTCACTTCATAAAAGCGATTCAGAATATTAATGGTAGAAGATTTTCCTGCTCCGGTTGCACCAACCAAAGCAACGGTTTCGCCAGCTTTTACCTCAAAGCTGAGGTCTTTCAATACGTAGTTCTCGTCGTTATAGGCAAACCAAACCTTTTCGAACTTGATGTTGCCTTCCAGTTTGGCTGGTTTCTGCTCACCATGATCTGGTGTAGTTTCGTCGGTATCTAAAACTTTAAAAACACGTTCAGCGCCCACCATGCCCATCTGTAGCGTATTAAATTTATCAGCCAGCTGGCGGATAGGCGTAAACACCATACCCAGGTACATGATAAACTGCGTGATGGTTCCGGGTGTTACATCCAATGGCTTGGAAAGAATGCTTTTTGCGCCGTACCAAACCAACAAACCCAAAGACATGGCCGATATCAACTCTACTACGGGAAAAAAAATAGAATAATACCAGTTAGAACGGATATTGGCATCGCGATAACGTTTATTGATGGCGTAGAATTTTCTGTACTCCTGTTTCTCTCTTGCAAAGTATTGAACAATAGAAACGCCTGTAATATGTTCTTGTAAAAAGGTATTCAGGTTAGAAACCTCGTTCCTGATTTCCTGAAATGCAACTTTAATCGCCTTCTGAAATTTCCGGGTAGCCATAATTAACAGCGGGATAGGCAAAAGCACCACTAAACTTAACTGCCAGTCGGTATATAACATTACGCACACAATTACCACCACCTGCAAACTATCGCCAATCATTGAGATTAAACCTTCCGAAAAAATATCGGCAATGGTTTCCAAATCTGAAACTGTTCTGGTAATTAATTGTCCGATTGGTGTTTTATCGAAAAATTTAAGGCGGAGTTTGGTAATGTGGTTAAATACATTGATCCGCAGGTCGCGGATTACCGATTGCCCCAATGTATTGGTTAAAAGGGTATGGTTATATTGGATCAAAGTCTGTAAGATCAGCATGAAAACCATCAGCATGGTCATATTTACCAAACCTGAGAAATTACCTGTTAAAATATAATGATCGAGCGTATACTTAATTAAAAATGGACGAACGGGAGAAATGGCTGCAAGCAGTATGGTTAAAATAACCGACCAAACAAAAACAGCACGATAAGGCTTTACGTATTGAAAAATACGTTTCAGTAATCCGGTGTTGTATACGTCGCCTGTAACTGCCATGTTTTTAATTTTGAATGAGAGAATTTCGAATTAGTGAATGTTAGAGATACCTTTTCATTCCCTGATTCAACCCTTCTCTCATTCTATCATTTTATATAATCGTATTCTATCTTCACTAAATACAAACCGCAGGCAGGTACCGATTGACCGGCTTTACTGCGATTTTTACTTTCTATTATTGCTTTAAAATCTGCTAAATTTATTTTTTTTTTACCGATTTCCACCAAAGTACCCATAATGGCCCTTACCATGTTCCTTAAAAAACGATCGGCCTGGATAGTAAAAACCAATCCGTCTTCCTGTTGTTCGAAAACTGCTTTAGTTATTTTACAGTTGTTTGTAAAAGTTTGGGTATTCGATTTGCTAAAACACGAAAAATCGATGTAATTTAATAAAAGGGTAGCTGCCTCGTTCATGGCTTCAACTTCCAGCTTATCTTTAACCAGCCACGATCGATTATGTTTAAAAGGATTTTTTTCGAAGTGAAGGTAATATTTATAAGCACGGGCAGTGGCATCAAAGCGGGCATGCGCATCGTCATGTACCGGAATTATCCGTTTTGCTGCAATTTGGTAAGGCAACATGGCATTAACCCCAGTAATGGCATTCAATACCTTAGTCTCTTCTATTCCTTCCACATCAAAATGCGCATAAAAATCAGTAGCATGCACACCTGCATCCGTTCTTCCACAACCCAAAGTTTCGATAGGCTGCCTAAAAAAAACAGACATAGCCTTATCTAACAATTCCTGAACGGTGATTGCATTAGGTTGAATTTGCCAGCCGTGGTACAAGCTGCCATCATAAGCCAATTGGATGAAATACCTTTTTTTACTCAAAGCGATGCAAAAGTACAGTTTAACGTGCAAAGGGCAAAGCGATAAGGCGAGAGTTTGGCGTTTGGCGTTCGGCGTTTGGCGTTCGGCGTTCGGCGTTCGGAGCGAATTTAAATCATAAACAGCAATTAATGCTTCTTATGAATCCCTACTCTTATCCGGAAACTTTATTCTTTCTTTTCTCAAAAAAGGCTAGATTTGTTCCTATACATTTTACATCTATGATACAAAGAATACAATCGATCTGGCTTTTTTTAGCGGCTTTAACCTTAGTTTTAATGTTGTTTTTACCCATCGCAACTAAAGATGCTGCCGGAACAGCATCAGCGATATACACTACAGGCTTATATCAAACTTTAAGTATTAAAGCAGGTGTAGGTCTTAAAACCCAATCTTTTTTACCTTTAATCATTACCAATATCGCTGTTGCATTTATTTGTTTAATGAATATCTTTAACTACAAAAGAAGAAGTTTCCAGAAACGCATTGCAATTGTAACGATTGTGTTGATTGGTGGCTTTGCTTTTTGGTGCAGCATTTACGCCAAAAAATTGCCTGGCGGCATTGAAGGTGCCAATTTCGGAGTTGGAGCTTACTTGCCTGCATTAGCTATTTTATTTATTGTACTGGCTATTTTTGGAATTAATAAAGATGAGCGGTTAATCCGTTCGGCCGAAAGGTTAAGATAACACCCTATGACTTTCAGAAACATACTTGCCTTTCTTATCATTTGCTTAACGTTTTCATGCAAAAAAGGCGGGAGCAAAGCAGAAATAAATTTCCCGTTATTGCTACAAACAGAAAATCTGGTTAAAAAATCGGAAACACGATTATTTACAGCAAACGGTGAAATAAAAGACCAAAACATTATTAAGCAATTTATTAAAAACGAAAGTAGCTTTGTTATATCGGATCATTATGTTGCGGATGGAAGTAGCCTGTTTTTCTCGTCTAACGATGCGGCAACTATTGGCGGAAATATAAGCTATTCGGTGGTAAAAGATGGAGATTTAATTTTGTTCTATTCACCAAAAACCGTATTAACTAACAATCAGCTCGTAGATCAGATTTTTAAATACCGTGCACCAATAAGCCCTATCCCAACGCAGAATGGATACAACTACATTACACAGGAAGTAAGGGTTGCCCGGGGAGATTATGATAGATTTTCATTTTCAAGAACGGTATTTTTGCTAAAACACGGAACCACTTCAAAACAATCGGGGATTGCATTTAATGATATTGCAGATGATATAGTTTCCAAATTGACAGCTCAGGATACCCTGGCCTATTTAGAAACTGCACTGATTATGGCCCGTTAACGGCTCCTAAAACAAAAAAGTTGATTAAAGCTATTTATCTAATATTAATTTTAAATATTTTTTGGCACTAATCTGCTTTGCAATTTTCAACTTTAAAAGTAGAAGCGCTCAAAAGAGGACTACAATGCTGACCATTATTACTGATTGCCGGTTTTGCATTTTGGTGTAACTTCTATGACCGCACTTGCTATTTTATTTTTGACTCTTGCCATCTTCGGCATGAACAAGGATGAAAGATTGATACGCTCGCTGAAAGGTTGTGCTAATTCTTTAATTTTAACTGAAAATTACCTCTCTCTATGCAGATTAAAATAAATCATGCCGTTAACTATATCTGTTTAGTGGTTTTGCTTTGCGGAATCTTATCATGCTATAAAGGCGTCCATACTTTTGGAAAAACCAAAATCGACAAAAGTGCTGATTCGCTCTACCTTAAAAGGAGAATAGCGGAAATAAAAGGTTTAAATACCGATGTTTTTACGAAAGGTTCGTTTAAAGGTACTGCCGATACACCAATCGTATACCGCTTACTAAAACCGAATAACACCAAAAGTAAACTTCCATTGGTTATTGTGTTTCACGGTTCAAATGCTATAGGTAACGACAATGCCAGCCAGTTGGGTATTTTAGCCAAGCTATTTGCCATGAGTGAAATGCAAGCTAAATACCCTTCATTTATTTTAGCTCCACAGTTCCCTTCCAGATCGTCGAATTATGTATTAGATGAAAGCAGAAAGGTACTTACTTCGATACCGCAACCCTGTCTAAAAACAGCATTGCAACTGATCGACAGCTTAAAAAACACTTTAAATATTGATGAGAAAAGGATTTACCTCATCGGTTTTTCGATGGGGGCTTCTTCAGTGATCAATGCCTTATCGTTAAAACCCGGTTTATTTGCTGCAGGAATAAGCATTTCAGGGATACCGCAATTCGACCACGTAAAAACATTAACGAACATTCCGATTTGGCTGATCCACGGAAATATAGATACTGAAAACCCTTTTAATAGTGACGAACAGTTTTTTAAAGAAATAAACCAAAACAATAAAACCAGATTCTGGGAATTCGACAATCTTGCGCACAACGATATTTTTGCTCCCGCACTTTTAACGGATGAACTGCCTAAATGGCTATTTAAAAACAAACGTAAATAGCTGCTCTTTCCCTGCCACCTAAACCCGGTTGGAGTGAAAATCCTTTTTAAAAACCTGAAAGGTTTAAAAAGATTAAAACGGAAAACGGGACTACTGCAACCGAAACCTCACTGCATTTGCTTTCCAAATCAAAAAAATATAGGCCATACTGCAATCACGGTCTTATTTTAATCTGGCCCTATCCCACCTTTCCCATCATCCATTTTACATTTCTGCTTACTTCCTTATTTTCAAATATTTAGCCTAAAAAACTATTTACTTGATTATCTGTGAAATACGGATTATTAACCGTACCTTTGCGGCTCAATTAAAAATAAAAAGACGAATGACAAACCCATTTCAATTATTGGGGATAAGTGATGACGTCGTTAATGCCGTAAAGGATCTTGGATTTGAAACTCCAACACCTATTCAGGAGCAAAGTATTCCTGTACTGTTAGAAGGCACTAATGATTTTGTTGGTTTGGCCCAAACAGGAACAGGAAAAACAGCCGCATTTGGTTTGCCGCTGTTAGAACTAATCGATTTTAAAGTTAATAAACCACAGGCATTAATTTTATGCCCTACCCGTGAGTTATGCTTGCAAATCGCTAACGACCTTAAAAACTTTTCTAAAAACGTTGCTAATGCCCACGTTGTTGCCGTTTACGGTGGCGCGAACATTATGCAACAACTACGCGAAATACGCCAAGGCGTTCAGATCGTAGTGGCCACGCCCGGCCGTATGTTGGATATCATTGGCCGTAAAGCCATTGATTTTTCTTCTGTTAAATTTGTTGTGCTTGATGAAGCTGACGAAATGTTGAACATGGGTTTCCAGGACGACATTAACGACATTTTATCAACTACACCTGATGACAAAAAAACCTGGTTATTCTCGGCTACCATGCCTGCAGAAGTTCGCCGTATAGCTAAAAACTATATGGATAACCCTGTTGAATTAACCATGGGCACTAAAAATACGGGTAACGTAAACATTGAACACGAATATTATATTGTTCGTGCACGTGATAAATACGCTGCCTTAAAACGTATTGTAGATTTTAACCCTGAAATTTTTGCTGTAGTATTTTGTAAAACCAAACTGGATACACAAGATGTTGCCGAGCATTTAATTAAAGATGGTTACAATGCTGATGCTTTACACGGCGATTTATCGCAACAACAACGTGATAAAGTAATGCAACGTTTCCGTGAGCGTAACATGCAGTTGTTAATTGCTACTGATGTTGCTGCCCGGGGTATCGATGTAAACAATGTAACACACGTAATCAACTATTCTTTACCTGATGAAATTGAAAGTTATACCCACCGTTCTGGCCGTACTGGTCGTGCTGGTAAAACTGGTATCTCTATATGTATCATCAACTCTAAAGAAGTTGGAAAAATCCGTCAGTTGGAGCGCATTATTGGTAAACAATTTACCAAAGCTGAGCTTCCTACAGGATTTGACGTTTGTGAAAAACAATTGTTCTCTTTGGTACATAAAGTACACAATGTTGAAGTTAATGTAGAACAGATCGATCAATACATTCCACGTATTATGGATGAATTTAAAGATTTATCTAAAGAGGATGTAATCAAACGTTTTGCTTCATTAGAGTTCAACCGCTTCTTAGATTACTACTCTAAAGCACCTGATTTAAATGCTGCAGTTGGTGATGATCGCGGCGAAAGAGGTGAACGTGGTGAAAGAGCTGGTCGCGGACGTGGTAGCGAAGGTTACACCCGTTTGTTTATCAACTTAGGTTCGGTAGATGAGTTTACCCGTGGCGATATGTTATCATTTATCTGTAACAATGGTAAAATTGGTGGCAAAAGCGTTGGTAAAATCGATTTAAAAGGTGTTTTCTCTTTCTTTGAAGTGGAAGACGATGTAGCTGATAAAGTTTTTGAAGGCTTTAAAGCTGTTGAGTTTAACGGACGTCAGGTACGTATCGAGAAAAGCGGAGATGGTGGTCGTGGTGAAGGCGCTGGAGAACGACGCGGTGGCGGCGAAAGACGTAGCGGTGGCGGTGGTTTCGGCGGTGAACGCAGAAGCAGCGGTGGCGGCGGCGGTTATCGTGGCGGCGGCGACAGAAAAAGTTCTGGCGGTGGTAGCGGAAGACGTGAAGGCGGAAACAGCGGTGGCGGTTTCAGAGATTTCTCTGGACGTAGCCGTGACGACAAAGGTGGTAACACCGGAGGTCCACGCAGAGAAGGCGGAAGCCGTGAAGGTGGAAGTGGCGAACGCAGAAAAAAATGGTAAATCACTAAACCAAATATTTTACAGCCGTCTCGATTTTTCGGGGCGGCTTTTTTTATGGGTAAAAATTTGTTGTTTTGGAGGATCGTCATTTCGAGAGAGTGCAACGCAGTCGAGATTACGAAGTGCTCAGCGAAGCTAAATCTATTCCTGTGATGTCAGATGTTACCATCTAACATGGTCGAACTTTAACTTGAATATTTTTTTTTTAGAAAAGCAGTTTCAGCAGCGTTTCGGATCCGGTAGTCCTGCTATCATCCCACCCGATGAAAAATCGGGTTCCCTTCTATCAGGTTTAGTTAACAAAGGTCAGTTTTCCAAAACAAGTCGCCAATCTTTCTGTGATGTCAAATTCTTGTGATGTCAGATGTTACCATCTGACAGAAAACCAGATTCTTAATTTAGTACTTCTATAGCTAGCTTTCAACCTGATGATAATGCCTGGTTACAAATTCCTTACTAAATTAATCTCCAGTCAGATGGGTAACATCTGATTTCATACCCAATTTTGTTAAAAAAACAGCTACAAAATATTATATTTATCGTTTATCTGCACAACAAAACAATATGCGATATTTAAAGTTTTTCTTCCTCTTATTACCATTATTTGTAGTTAATAAACTTTCTGCTCAACAAAAAGTTTCCGATCAAAAAATGCAATGGTTTGCCGATGCCAAATTGGGGATTTTTATCCATTGGGGTATTTATTCCGTTAATGGTATTTCAGAGTCGTGGTCGTTTTTTAACAATTACATCAATCACGATGCTTACATGAAGCAGCTTGACAGTTTTACCGCTGCAAAATATAAACCAGAAGAATGGGTAAACCTAATTAAAGAAAGTGGTGCCAAATACGCGGTAATTACCACGAAACACCATGATGGTGTGGCCCTTTGGGATAGTAAAGCGCCTTTAGCCACTACAACATTAAAAAATAGTGCGGCAAAAAAAGATTTAATTACTCCATTTGTGGCTGAACTCAAAAAATCTGGTCTTAAAACAGGCTTATATTTTTCATTACCTGATTGGAGCTATCCGGATTATGATGGTTTTACCCGCGACAGAAAACGTTATGATTATAAACAGGATGCGCCACGCTTTAAAAAATTCCAAAATTATTTCCAAGGCCAATTAAACGATCTCTCTGACAGATACAATCCAGATTTGTTGTGGTTTGATGGTGATTGGGAGCATAGCGGCGAAGAATGGCAGGCCAAAAACATATTGGCAAATTTACGCAAGGTAAATCAGAACATCATTATTAATTCGCGCTTAAACGGGCATGGCGATTACGATACGCCAGAGCAAGGTGTTCCAGTGGTAAAACCAAGCTCACCTGAGTGGGAACTTTGTTACACGATGAACGATTCGTGGGGATACCAGCCATACGATAATCATTATAAATCGTCAAACATGATTATCCGTACATTGGTTGATTGTATCAGCATGGGTGGTAATTTATTGCTTGATATTGGACCGAAGGCCGATGGAACCATTGCACCGGAACAGGTTAAAATTTTGAAAGATTTAGGCCGTTGGACCAAAAAATACAGTGAAGCCATTTATGGAACTCAGGCAGGGATCCCTGAAGGACATTTTACAGGGAAAACCGCATTATCGAAAAACAAAGATGTTTTATACCTCTATCTTGATTACAAAACCAGAAATGGCATTTTGCTTAGCGGCATAAAATCTAAAATAAAAAAGGTAGAGTTGATTGGTAATCAAACACCTATAAATACAGTAAAACTAAACGAGACTGATTATTTTCTTGATGTTAATGAAAGCGATTTCGACAATGATGTCACTGTATTAAAAATTTATTTAAACGAGCCGCTCCAATTATCAAAAGAAAAACAACAAAGCACTTCTTTAGAAACTTTATTTGCGGCATCCCAGCATTTAGACCTAACCAATTATAATCTGAGAAAACTTTCTTATGATTTAAATTCTGGCGTAAATATTTTTCAAAACACCAATCTGACTGCTGATGGTTTTGAATTTAAATCAGGCATTAAAAATTTTAATCCAAAAGTTAATAACTGGGTAATCAAAAATGCTGAAGCGCTATACAAAACAACAGGGGGAATTCCAGCGGGACACTACCAGGGCAATACAGCACTTTCAGCCGACAAACAAACACTTTACTTATTTGTAGAAGGCACACCAACTGGCCCAATTGCCATTAAAGGTTTAAAAAATAACATCAGCAGGATCAGGATTGTAGGTGAAGGCACCATGCTTCCGCACGACATTTATAACAAACTGTATTGGAGCAAAATACCGGGTATTGTTTACATTCCGGTGCCGAAAGATAAATTAGATCTTGAATTAACAGTAATTGCAGTACTTTTAGATAGCCCGATTGATTTGTACCGTGAAAAAGTTGGCGCCATTGAAAGCAATCTCTAATTATTTTCTCCTGAAGATAGTTCGACTCCGATACCAATAACAGATTCCCAAAATCGGTCGTCATTTCGACTGAAGCGTAGTCCCGAACTTTCGGGAGAGAAATCTTTGAACTGTGTTTAAAAGATTTTGCTTCGCAGAGCCTTCGGGTTCTCCACTACAGTCGAAATGACGAACCTACGTAAAACCTCATCAAAACTCCTCTGTTTTTTCTAAAACTTACCCAAAAGGATGACCATATAGAAATTCCGTGATTTCTGTGCATCCGTGGGAAAAATTATTTAACAATTGTAAAATAGTGGTTCAACTTTACGATTATCCTTAAATTGCATTACTTTCGCACATCATGCAGGCAAAATATATCTCATATCAGGAAACCGGATCATTTTCAAAACTGGTTTTAGATTATATTAACGACGAAGAACAGCTTAAAGCTTTCTATAGTTATCGTCCTGATATGGAGGGATTAGCCAAAGCAATTGAGCATAGAAACTTCTTAGGGAATAGAGAAACCTTAGTTAGGGTTTTACAAGATCAATATCAACATTTACAGCCCAATAAATCGGTTACCAAAAACATAGAACTTTTAGGCTCGGCGAATACCTTTACGGTTACCACAGGCCACCAGTTGAACCTTTTTACCGGTCCGCTTTATTTTATTTACAAAATTGTAACCACCATTAATTTAGCTATCGAGTTAAAAATGGCCCATCCTGATAAAAATTTTGTTCCGGTTTATTGGATGGCAACAGAGGATCACGATTTTGATGAAATTAACCATGTAAGTGTTGATGAAAAAAACATTAGCTGGATACAACAAACCAACGGTGCCACCGGAAGACTAAGCACCAAAACAGTTGCCGCAGCAGTAACGGCATATAAAGGATACCTTGGCATCTCTAAAAACGGGAAACGGATTGCCAAACTAGTAGAACAGGCCTATTTACAACACGACAATTTAGCCGATGCCACCAGGTTTTTGGTGAATAACTTATTCGAGAAATATGGCTTGGTGATTGTAAATGCAGATGATGCACAACTAAAGAAGCAATTCGCGAATATCATTACCGAAGATATTATTCAGCATAATAGTGCAAAAAATATCGACGAAAGTTCGAAAAACCTGGAGGAGTTTAGGCTATAAAAACCAGGTGAATGGCCGTGATATTAACTTCTTTTACCTGATCGATAATCTCCGCGAACGCTTGATTTTTGAAAATGGCAAATACATTGTAAACCATACCGATATCAGTTTTACCGAAGAAGCACTAAAAGCTGAAATCGAATTACATCCTGAGCGGTTTAGTCCGAATGTGGTGATGCGCCCCATGTACCAGGAAGTTATTTTACCTAACGTGGCTTATATTGGTGGCGGTGCGGAAGTGGCTTATTGGATGCAGTTAAAAGCAAATTTCGACTTTTATAAAGTTGACTTCCCGGTTTTATTATTGCGTAATTCGGCTCTATTGATTGATAAACGCAGTGCGCAAAATTTATATCATTTAGGTTTTTCTCTGGAAGATATTTTCTTGCCTGTTGAAGAACTAAAAAACATTTGGGTAAAGCGAAATACCACTGCTCTATTGAGTTTAGCTGATGAAACAAGGGCCATTAACAGCATTTTTGATCAGATTAAACTCAATGCCTATAAAATAGATAAAACGCTTTCAGTTTCTACTGATACGGCGAAACAACGAACCAATCATTTATTGGCTAACCTGGAAAAGAAACTATTCCGCGCAGAGAAAAGAAAACATGAAACGGCATTGCTACAGATTGACAATGTAAAGAAAAGACTTTTCCCAAATGGAGCACTTCAGGAAAGAACCTTGAATATTGCGCCCATGTATGTGAATTACGGAGAAGATTTTCTTTCGTCGTGCATAGAAAACTTCGAACCATTAGGCGGCGATTTTACTGTTTTATTACCGTAATATTAGTCCGGAGTCGGGAGTCGGGAGCCGATGACCTAAAGCGCCCAATCTCGATACTTGCTACTCAATACTCATTACCTACAACTTGATACCAGCAAAATGAACTTCATCACTTTTACCGAAACCAACCTCAGGACTTTTACTTATAACGTTTTTAAAAAAATGGGCTGTTCTGATGAACATGCCGATTTAGCAACCGATGTATTGATTCGCTCAGATTTACGGGGAATCGACTCACATGGTGTAGCGCGTTTAAGTGGCTACGTACGCCTTTGGGAAAAGAAAAGAATCAATGCCACACCTGATATTAAAATAGTACATGAAACACCCACTACGGCAACAGTAGACGGCGATGCCGGATTAGGTCTGGTTGTTGCGCCATTTGCAATGAAGGTCGCCATCGAAAAAGCAGAAAAATACGGTAGTGGATGGGTATCGGTTAAAAATTCCAATCACTTTGGCATTGCAGGTTACCATGCGCTAATGGCAGTAGAAAAAGATATGATTGGTATTAGTATGACCAATGCAAGTCCTTTGGTGGCGCCTACTTATGCTAACGAACGTTTACTGGGTACCAACCCTATGTGTTATGCTTTCCCGGCAGGAAAATATCCACCAGTAATTGTAGATATGGCTACAGCAGCCGCAGCAAATGGCAAATTGGAAATTGCCCAACGTGCAAATAAAAGTATTCCTGATGGCTGGGTTCAGGATAAAAATGGAGAAAACTCTACCGATCCGAACGAATTAAAAAACGGTGGTTCGCTTTTACCTTTGGGCAGCGACAAAGATCATGGCAGTCATAAAGGTTATGGGCTAAGTGCTACAGTCGATATTTTATCGGCGGTGTTATCTGGCGCCAATTACGGCCCATGGGTACCTCCTTTTGTGGCTTTTTTAGAACCATCTGCAAATCCGGTTGGCGAAGGACTTGGTCACTTTTTAGGCGCTATGCGTGTAGATGGCTTCAGACCAGCTGCAGACTTCAAAAACCATTTAGATAATTGGGTAGAACGCTTTAAAAGCGCAAAAACGATAGATCCTGGCAAAAAGGTAATCATTCCTGGCGAACCTGAACACGAATTTGAGCAGGAAAGGAAAATCAGCGGTATTCCGATCATTGATGTTGTGGTGAAAGACCTGAATGAGCTGGCTGCGAAGTTAGGGATAGAAGGGTTAAAATAGTTAGTAAAGGCTTCGAACATTTAACCGCAAAGGACGCGGAGAAGAAAACGCTAAGTTCGCAAAGCGAGGTGAATACTAAGAATTTTCATCATTGCGAGTAAGCACAACGAAGCAATCTGTTAAGCCAAATCAAGAAAATGCAACTACAGCTTAACGCAAATTATGCGAAGATAAGGTGCAAGAACGCAATTTAGATGTATTAAACCCCTGAAATCTTTTCTGACATTTCAGGGAGGAACAATAAACAATTTCGTTTAATTCCTCTGAAGCTTGGAATGGTTATTAATCAAGCAATAATCCTAATAGCAATGAACTTGTCTAATAATTGTTTATACATAATGCATTAATAGATTTTCAAGAAAACTAATAGATTCTTTGTATATTAGGTTTAAAATAATGTAATTTTAAACCTACAAACAAAATCTACAACTATGATCAAAAAAAATCTGTATTCGCTTTTTGTGGTTTTATTTATTTTCATGATTTATTCCTGTTCTAAAAAACAAAATTTAGAAAATAAACAAGACAGTGAAATACCTGAATCTGTATTAGCTAGTATTAAAAAAATGGGATTTAATACCAATGGTATAACAATTATGAAGGATGGGTATATTGTGGAGGGAGATATTTTTCTACCAAAATCTTCTCTAGGTAAGGACCCAAACTCTTCAAACTTAATTATTGCTAAATCAGAACAGTACCAAACGTATAATCTAGTTCAAAACTTACCTCGCACAATAACAATTTCTGTTTCAAATTTACCTGCTGTTTATTCCACAGCTGCAAGTAATGCGGTTGGAAGGTATAACTCATTAAACTTGAAAATCAACTTTCAACTTGTTAGTAGCAATGGAAATATTGAAATCATTGGCTTCAATGAAGGTCCAACACCTACAGGCACCAAGTTAGGCTATGGTGGTTTTCCTTTTTCCGGAAATCCATTTAATCAAATTGGATTAAATACAAATCCTGCTGCATTCGGTACAAATCCAGATGTAGGCTATATCACCTCTGTAATTCAGCATGAAATAGGCCACTGTATAGGTCTAAGACATACAGACTATTATGACCGGGGTTATAGTTGTTCAATAAGTGAGAATGAAGGCAATAGCTATAATAGTGCTGATATTCAAAACTTTCCTGGGGCAATTCAAATCCCTGGAACTCCCGCTTCTGCTGAGCCCAATTCATTTATGCTTGCTTGCAATAATGGTGTAGATCGTTCTTTTAATACAAATGATATCGTTGCCTTAAATTATTTATATGGTTATCCCACATATACTTACTCTTTTAGGGTTACAACCATGAGTAATACACCAACTTATTATGGATTAATACTTAATGGAACTCACATTGCTGCCACAATTTCTACCCCGCCAGTAAATACTACCGCTACTTATGTTTATAACATTAGCAGTTATAATCCAAGCTCGACGCTAGTAGTAAAAATAAGTTCAGGATATATGCCAGTATCTGCCACAGCAAATGCAAACGGCTCTACAGTTAATGGAGTTATAAATGCTACCGATAAAACAATTACTTTTTCTAATCTTAACATGTCTGTACAAAATGGCTATGTTTCCATTGCACTAAAGAATTATGGATTAGATTAATCTTAAAAAAGCCGCAGATTTACCAGAATCTGCGGCAACTATTACTTGATAGGAAGTATTTTTTTAAGGCTTAACCGTTAAATTATCTTTTAAATAAAGTGATTTACTTGATGAGCCAATCATGATTCTATATTCCCCTGGAGCAACTTCCCATACATTATTGATATTGAGTGTTTGCAGCACCTCTTTATCCAGTTTGAATGAAATGATCTTTGTTTCACCAACCTTTAAATGTATCCTCTGGAAAGCTCTCAGTGCAAGAACAGGTTGAGCCAATTTGCTTAACAAAGGCCTCATGTACAATTGTACCACTTCTTCACCATCGTAATTGCCTATATTTTTAAGCTCGAAGCTTAAATTAGCAGTTTCATTTTTAGCGATACTTTTGCGGTTAAATTTCAAGTTGTTGTAAGAAAAGTTGGTATAACTTAATCCGTATCCAAAAGGAAAAAGTGGCTCGCCGCTTAAATTGTTATAATCATCGCCTCTCCCGGTAGGTTTGTGGTTATAAACCAGGGGTAACTGCGATTCGTCAACCGGGTAAGTAATTGGCAGTTTACCTGATGGATTTATCTTCCCGAGCAATACATCAGCAATGGCAGCGCCTCCAGCTTCGCCAGGATACCACACGTTTAAAACCGCGTTAACTTTATTTAACCAGGGCTGCATATTGATGGCACTTCCACCGGTTAATACCACGATAATAGGTTTTCCTGTTTTTGCAAGTTCTTCCAATAACAATTCTTGGTTACCTGGCAGGTTTAACATCGCCCGATCTAAAAACTCGCCTTCTTTTATACCCGCAACAAATATGATTGCATCGTTATTCTTTGCCGCGGCCACTGCATCAGCTATTTCGTTTGATTTACTGATCTTATAATCCCAGATCAATTTGATTTTGCCATTGCCCTTAGGTTCAAAAAATTCGACCTTAATGACATATTCCTTATTTTTCTCGAAATGAAAGGGAATTGTCTTGGTATTGAAAGACTTTTTATCCCAATTATCGATAAGTAACTGGTTATCCAGGTATAATCGGTAACCATCGTTTCCCTCCAATCCGATATTAACATCTGTATTCTGTGGTACTTTAATTTTACCATCCCACCTTACCGAATAATCATCCAGCTGGAGCTGCTCGTCTGGAGGATATAATGTCCAACTGAAATTAATAACCTTATTATTTATTTCTTTAACGGGTTTTCCGGAGAGGTGAAGTCCTTTGTAATAGGTTCCGGTTAATCCTGCTTTTTGATTTGTTGAAAGAAACTGGCTATCAATTGGAATATAAGACTGCGGCTCCCGGCTGCTTCCTTTTAAATAATTAATCTTAAAATCATCGGATACCGCATTTTTAAGCCCATCCAAAATATTTACTTTATTATTTCCAGTACCGCTATATCCACCTAACCTGGCTTCAATTGCATCTTCGCCTAATAATAGAATCCGTTTTGCACCTTTTAGCGGAAGCGTGTTGTTATCGTTTTTTAAGAGTACAAATGATTTTAAAGCAGCCTCTTTGGCCAGATTATGGTTACTCTGATCGCTTAACATCTTTTCTGCAATACTTTCATCTACATATGGATGCTCAAACAGCCCCAACTCGAATTTAGCTTTCAGAACCCTGGCAAGGGCATCGTCTATTCTCGATTTGGGAATGCTGCCATCCAAAAATGCTGGCAGAAAAAGTTTGTAATGGTTATAATCTACCTGGAAGATTACATCAAGGCCTGCGTTAATTGATTGTGCCGTTGCATCTCTATAATCTTTAGCCGTAAAATGTAATACATTAGCACCGCCAACTGCACCTGCATCAGAAATAACGAAACCTTTAAAGCCCCACTCCGTTTTTAGTTTAGTGGTTAACAGCCATTTATTTGAGGTTGCAGGAGAACCAAAAACACTGTTATAGGAAGTCATTAATGAACGGATGCCTACATTTTTAACGCCATCTTTAAATGCAGGAAAATGAATTTCTTCTAAATAATGTTTATCCATTTCGATTGGATAACTATCTCGACCGCCATCGCCAACATTGGCAATAAAATGTTTTGGGGTAACAATAATATTCTGCCTTTCTATGGCATTCATAAAGGCATGGCCCAGAACTGTTGTTAGATAAGGATCTTCACCGTAGGTTTCTTCTACCCTTCCCCATCTTACATCTGTAGCCATATTAATTACAGGTGCCAAAAGATCTCTCAAGCCACGTGCCCTTGCCTCATGGGCAATAGCCGTACCAATCCTGGCCACTAAAGCAGTATCGAAACTCGCAGCTAAACCAATGGATTGCGGAAAAGCGGTAGCGCCTTGCCTAACCAAACCATGTAAAGCTTCATCGAATGGAATGATCGGGATGCCCAAACGGGTTTCCTCAACAAAATACTTTTGAATTTTATTAACCTTTTTAGCCAGAGAAAGTCCGTCTTCAGAGGTATTATAGGTCAACATTTGCTGGGCATTACCAGTTCCTTGTGCAGCTGCACTTACCTGCAGACCAAAAATACCATGCTTAAACTGTTCTTTGTTTGTTTCGGTTACATCACCTGGAATCATGAACAACTGCCAAAATTTCTCTTCTGATGTCATTCTCGAAATGAGGTCTTTTACCCTCAAATCGACACTTAATTTTGAATTTTTATAGGGTAAAGATTGCCCTTTTTTAACTTGCGCAAAAAGGCTACAAGAGAAAAAAAGTGTAGGCAATAAGTATAGGTATTTTATTGATTTCGACATTACTAATCGGTTTCGGGCGTAAAAGAAAAAGTCAAGGCAATTTTTTCCTCTGTTTTAGGAAAATCGAAGTGCACCCGGCCATCTTTCAATGTCCATTTTACTTTTTGGTTAGTGCTTAAAATGGTAATCGAAGTTCCTTTTTTAGGAATACTTCCCTGCCAGGAAATTCCCTTAAGCGGCGTATTGCCAAGCAAACTGATGCCATAAATAATTTTACCATCTTTACTTTGTGTAAACCAGTTTTGTCCATCATGATAATTTTTGGTTATCCGTGTTCCGTATATGGCAGCACCATTTTTACTGGTCCATTTACCAATTTCCGTCAATTTCGTAACCACATCATCAGGTAGCGTACCTTCAGCCTTAGGCCCAATACCTAAAAGCAAACTTCCACCTTTGGCTACTATTTCTACTAGTTTATGAACCACTTCACCTGCCGATTTATACTGATCGTTGGGTACAAAACCCCAGGCTCCGCCTAAAGTCATGCAGCTTTCCCATGGGTAATCCAATTGCGTTTCCGGAATTTTTTGTTCTGGGGTTTGGTAATTTTCAAACTGTCCATGTACAGTCCGATCAACCATAATTAAACCCGGCTGTGCTTTCCGGGCATCAGCGGCAATTTTAGGCATATCAATATCCTGACTCCACTCCGGAATTGGTGCTCCCCAGGAAAGTACTTCTTCATTTACTGATGCTAAAGGCCTTACCCAACCGCCATCTAACCACAAAATATCAATGCTTCCATAATTGTTCATCAGCTCACCAATCTGATTCTGGGTATAACTTTTAAACTTATTCCAGCGCCACGGGTTCTTTCTGATATCGTAATTATTATTCCTGTCTACAGTGGCATATTTATCCCACCAATAGTATTGCGAATGCCAGTCGGGTTTAGAAAAATAAGCACCGATCATAAAATTTTGCTTCCGGAAAGCATCGAATACATATTTGGCAACATCTTTTTTAGGATTGTTGGCAAATGGACCTTTTGCAATGCTGAAATCGCTTTCTTTGGTATCGAACATGGCAAAGCCATCGTGATGTTTGGTGGTAAAAACCAGGTATCTCATTCCAGCGTCTTTACCCGCCTTTGCCCATTGCTCGGGATTAAATTGGGTTGGATTAAATTTTTCATTCAGCCCCCAATACCATTTCTTGTAATCATCGTACTTTATCGTACTGTCTCTGTCAATCCAGTCTTCCGAACAGATTGACCAGGATTCAATAATTCCAGGAACAGCATATAAGCCCCAGTGGATAATCATTCCAAATTTTTGGTCTTGCCAGTGTTCTAATTTCTTTTTTACGGCTTCATCTTTTGGCCATTCGTAAATTTCTGATTGGGGCATAATATCGTTCTGTTGAGCAGAAACTATAGCAGAAAAGCTGAAAAACAATAATAGCAAAATAAAATACTTCATATTCATTTTCAATAATTAAAATCTCAGCACAAAACAATGCTGGGATCGGTGATAAATTAAGGTATCTAATAAATTTTCATTAACATTTTTGGGGCTTGTGCAATGGTCAATTAGATCCAGAAACCATTTGTATTGCATATCCTAATGATTCTTTTCTCAATTAGCACCTAGAGCCGTTGTAACCTGAACTTCATTCAAGCTATTAATAGATGGCTCTAGTCTAACACCTATTGTTGAAAACGCTGGTTCACTAATTTCTTTTGAAGCATAGCTAACAGATCTAAAAACAAGCATATTTCCTTCAGTTGCCGAAATAGAGAATTTACCCGTAGCATCTATTTGGGTAGCTTTAGTTGTGCCTTTAATAAAGCCTCTTACACCTCGTATTGGTCCGGATGCTTCCACCCCGTACGATAATGGTTTTTTGGACAAAAGCTGTTATTGTCAAAAAGGTTAACAAAAACACACTTAAGCAAGTTAAGTACATTTTTTTTTATAATTCGTTTAAGTTAGTTTTGGTTAAAGATGGTTCCTCATAATTTCGGTTGTTAATTAAAAATTATTTTATTTTTTGCTTAATTAATTATTCAAATAGGCTATTTTCCACCATCAAGCTGGCAGCAGCCAGTAGCTCAGCCTGATCGCTTAAGCTAGAGCATTTAATTTCTGTTTGTTCAGCTACTCGAGGTATACAAAACTCATTAATAGCCTGCTGTATTGGCGGTAGAAGCATTTTCCCTGCTTTTGCGCCACGGCCACTTAATACAATTCGTTCAGGATTCATAATATGGATTAAAGTCGCTAATCCTTTACCAATCTGAAATGCGGCATCAGCTAATATAGAAATGGCTACAGGATCTTGTTTTACAACAGCGTTTAAAAAATGATCAACATGGCTTTTACTTCTGTCATTAAAAAGAGTTTTTAAACTTGTTTCTTCTCCGTTTTTTACCGCTGCTTCTGCTTTCTGAACCATCACCAAAAGAGATGTTTCCACTTCAAGGCACCCCCGTTTACCACAAGAGCATAAGGTATTTGAATTAGATAAAGGGATATGACTAAACTCACCAGCATAGCCGCTACTACCCCGGTATAATTTGCCATTAATAATCATCCCCAAACCTGTACCCCAGCCAATATTCACGACGAGTACATCTTTTAAATTTCTTGCTTCACCAAAGTTTAATTCAGCTAAGGCGATCAAACTCGAGTCGTTATCTATATAAACTGGTAAACTTAATTTTTTAGCGAGATAGTCTTGCAGGCTTATATCGTTTTCAACCTGCATAAAAGAATAGTTCATTCCCTTTTCTGCATTCACAAAACCCGGCATACCAATGCCAATCCCCAAAAAATTTTCTTTATCGATTGTTGATTTCTTTATGCAATGATCAATGAATGCAATTAAAGTATCAGCACTTTTACCCTCTGTCATATCTAAATCGATCACCTGTGTTGGTAAAATCTGTTGATTGGATAAATCGTATATAGTTAACTGACTAGTTAACTGATCCATTGCTACGGCTATTATATACCTCTTGTAATCGGGGTTTAATAAAAAATTTAAAGGGCGGCGGCCTCCGGTAGATGGTGCTAATCCCTGCTCTATAATTAAACCATCCTCTATCAATGCATTTACAGTCGACGTAATTAAAGGCAAGCTCTTTTTAGTACGTTTACTTAAATCGGTAAGAGATGATGTTTTTTTATAATAAAGTAGCTTAATGATGTCGGCTCTTAGTCTTTGTGCTTTCTTAATAGTTGCTGACATTTTAATTTGATTTGTATAAATTTATAAAAAATGAAAAGAAAAGCAATCTTTTTAAAAAAATTAAAAAGATTTTATAAAACAGGCAATTTGCAGTTATACTTTACAAAAAATCAATTTGATGGAAAGAAATTGATTTTTTTAAACTCGATTTAAAAAAAATTATAGTGCAAACAGTTGAGAATTACTTAGAGACGTTAATTCTATTTTAATTGAAGTACCTCGAAAAAACATCTTATAAATTGGAACAGCCAAATTCTCCAGGTTCTGTAATAAATTAAGACATTTACGCTAAAATAGATATAGCAACAGTCAATTTTTATTTTGATTGGCTATTTTGGCAACGAAGCCTGTTGCAGTTAGCAGCTTTATTTGTCATTCCTCTAATTATTTTTTCGGCTTTCTAAAATATCAAAGCTTTTATTTTCATCACCTTCTTCATATTTTAGAAATACCAGCAGCATAGTAAGCATTTCATCAGTAGATTTCATATCATTTGCAGAAAACACCATTTTTGGAGGGTTATTGGGATTATTTGGATTATTCTTTGTATTATCATAGGTTCCTTCTATGGTAAGTACCGATCCTTTAGGAACTTTAATCAACTTATTGAAGCGATAGATTTCTTGCCACCTAAAATCCCAGGCGGGAATGGATATCAATTTAATTGTATCACCTGCAGGTGTAACAGCATAAGATTTAAAGCTCTTACCTAGTAAATGCATATGTGGCCATATATACAACAAAGATTGATCTTGTGGAGTTAAAATTTTAAGGTTGAATTTTTTAACTGAATCGGCTTGGATCATAAAATAAGGATCGATAGAACTTTCCCCAACTCCACCAGAACCTAAACTCACCACATTTACTACTCGTTTAATTGGCGTTTCTTTAAAAAACAGATTTATACCCGATATATCTTCTTCATCTTTAGCAAGAGGGGCATAATGAATGGTTAGCAATATAACCCCTCTTTTGGGCATAACCCAGCCTAAATCAGCAGGGTAAAACTCAAAGGAAGTACCAGGTATCCAACCACCATAATATGTCATTTCTTTTTTAAATGGCAAATATTGATCATAATTAACTCTGGACTCGTCTGTTAGATTTACAAAATCTGCAGCCTGATTAATATCTATGTCATCAGCTACTGGATGTATAGCAAAGTTAGCATGGTGGATGATTTTCTTATTGGCAGAAACAAATTCCATTGCTGCGACATTTCTTGAAGTAGTCATTTCGAATGGAATTTTAAATACAATGAACCTTTCTTCATTATCTCCCTTAACAACAAATGCTTTTTTAACTTTCAGTGTAATATCCGGCTTCCTTGTGTATTGAGTTCTTAAGATAAGCTTATCGGTTTCAGGCTCGCTATTTTTGCTCACTCCTTCTGGAGCCTTATTATCTATCCAACTAATAATTGTTTTCTTTTCTTGATTGGTTAAAGAACGGTCATTTGCAAACATCCGGTAATGGTTATCTGGCTTCCATGGAGGCATAAATCCCGATTCGACAACATCTCTGATAAATGAAACTCTTTTTGCAACATCAGCATAAGTCAACAACGAAAAAGGACCTGCTTCGCCCGGACGGTGACAAGGTGCACATTTGTTACGGATTATTGGAGCAATATGCTCATAGTAGGTAATCTTCTGACCAAAAGAAGACTTAAAGAAAAAGCAAAATACAATTATAGTAATTAATTTATTTAGCATTTACAGATCATTTATAAGACATCCAACAGGTATAGTCTGTGTAAATTTATAATTTGAAATATTGATATCCTTTATTGCATCATCCAGATAATGCTCAGTAACAACCTTTCGTTTTACGCCAAGTTTTGCCTGCCAGTTATCAATTAATCCTCTGTATCTGATATTACCTTTTTGGTCTATTAAAATTACTTCGGGGGTAATTTTTGCTTTAAGGACATTGGTTAGTAATTTATTTTTATCCAAATAAATATCAAAAAGGGCATCGTAACTTTTGGCAAACAAATTAATTTCATCAATAGTATAACTTTTACCCGGTACAATTCCAATGATATTAACTTCTGGGTGCTGCTTAGCTAGCGCATTTAATAATGGAGTATAGTTTTTGCAAAGCGGGCATTCTGGCGATAAAAAAACAAAAGCTGTATTTATTTTTGTTTCTATTAAAGCCTTTTTATTTTTTACATTAACAAGGTTACTGTTTTTTATTTGCTCCCAAAGTAGTTTATTGGGCAGTGGAGCCTGGCTAGAGACTTGACTTAACGAAAAAAAAAGTAGCCAAACAATGCTTGTTATCAATTTCATAATACAAAAGAACTCCTAATCTGGATTAGGAGTTCTGCTAATTTAAATAAAGATTCTTTATTATTTTTTATCCCACCATACTCTACCCAAAATATCACCAGGACCTTGACCAAAGTCAGGGTCTGCCTGCATTATTTTATAAGCAGCTACAATGTTTTGA
Organism: Pedobacter sp. W3I1; assembly: GCF_030816015.1. Lineage (NCBI taxonomy): Bacteria > Pseudomonadati > Bacteroidota > Sphingobacteriia > Sphingobacteriales > Sphingobacteriaceae > Pedobacter > Pedobacter sp. W3I1. Next base: position 1,637,508 of record NZ_JAUSXN010000001.1, on the reverse strand, counting down.
TAATTTAAATTGGTAACAGCAGGGAAAGCTAAACTCGCTCTTCTCGGAATTACCTGTTCTGTCCCGCTCGCAATAATTTTTTCGAGTTTTAAAACTGTCGTAGAATTAGGCATTCCTGTTCTTTTGTATAGTGCCCAAGCCTCATTAGGTTGCTTAAAGAAATTTAGGTATGCCTGACCGATAATTTGATCTAAAGCTCTGGTTGCATCAAATTTAATATCTGCTTTAGCTGTATAAGCTGCAATTTCAGCAGGAGTTGAGGCAACATAACTTAAAGTTCCACTTCTATCCACAATCTGTGCTTTATTAGCTAGGTCATCATAAAATGCAATCGAAGCATTTACACCTTTATTGTACCAATCTTCAGCTGATTCTGTCGTTACTGATCTGGCAGCTAACTCAGCTCTCATAAAACAAACATCAGCATAGGTAATTAAAGGAAAAGCATTTATGCCTTTTCCGCCATTCTCGCCTGCTGCAAATAAGCGTGGCTGAATGAGCGATAACGAATCCATTGTCTGATTAACAGTTTGTCCCGTCGAATTTACCACAGAAATGGTAATATTATTGAAGAAATTTGCAAATGCAGGAGCTGCTGAAACATCAGGACTGGTTGGCACACCATAAAATCTTCTTGCATCAAAAGTAGCTGAGGCCGCAATTTTATTTTGAGCTTTTGCAGCATCAAAATTAGCCTGAGTAAACGTATTTTGCTGATAGAAAAATCTGATCCTTGGATCACCATTTGTGTACATGAAATCTACAACTGGTTTTGGTGCTCTTAAACCAGCAGCCGACCAATCTCCGCCATCTGCATAAGTTGCATTGGCTTTGAAAACCCAGCTATCTGTTGCACTATTAATTAAGCCGCCTGGTGCAGCTAAAATTTCAAGAACTTTAGCTTTCATTTTTACAGCGTCTCTTTTCATTAAACGCATAGCGATACGTAAACGGGTAGAATTAGCAACTTTTATCCAATTAGCAACATTACCCTGAAAAAACAAATCGTTTGCACCTAAAGAAGCTTGTGCAGCTGCTTGCGTTGTACCCAAAGTAGTTGCTGATTTTTTAAGTTGCGCGTCCAAAAGTTCAAATAAAGCTTCCTGCGTATCGTACTTTGGTGTTTCAGTGCCACCATATCTTACCATAAATGCATCTGTATAAGGCAAACTTCCACTTACATCTGATACATAAAATGCATAATATGCTTTAACAATATGTGCTATTTCTATTTCATAAATCCTTTTTGCCTGCTCTTCTGCCGGCATTTTCTTTACCAGTTCTTCCATATCGGTTAAATTTCCGCCAACTTTAGGGTAAAAATTATTATATCTAACATTTCTGAAACTAGCCGCATCCGATATAAAGGTTACACTATTTCCGTTTAAGGCGGTCAACATCTGCATCCATGGCATAATGGCTCTAAAATTATCATAGTAAGCCTCAAATCGATCTCCATGCATGTTGATAACCGAATTCATAAATTGCTGTTCCGGCGTTATTTTATCAATAATAGAAGGATCAGTGTTTAATTGAACAAACTGATCTTTTTTACATGATGATATGGTAATTCCTATTAATGCTGTAAGCATTAGAATTATATAACTTGTCTTTTTCATTTTCAATTTCTTTAACTGTTAATTATTATAATGCTGCCCTTACTGAGAATGCGAAAGTGCGTACATATGGCATACCACCATATTCTGCAAAAGCACCTGCACTGTTATTAAATAAACCTTCTGGGTTTAAGTGATCAGGTAAGCTATTATATATATACATCAGGTTTCTTGCTGTAACACCAACATTAACCTGTTTGAAATTAATTTTATCGGTAAATTTCTTTGGTAAAGTATAACCTAATGAAACTTCTCTCAGTGCAACCCAGCTATTTTCAAATGTCGAATATTCCCTGATACCTGTAGACCACTGCGTTAATCTCGCATAGTAAATTCGTGCACTTACTGGTTGTACATAACCTTTATCTGCTGCTTCCTGAAAAGTTAATCCACCAACGTTAATGTTGTTGATAATCGTTCCTTTCGCAAATACGCCATCAGGAATAATACCATCACTGGCAATTACAGCGCCTGAAGCATCTTTTCTTGGCAAACCACCAAAATCTGCAGAACGGCCAAACAATGTACTTTCGAAAGCACCAAAGTTAGTACCATATTGATGTGTACCTGATGCCATTAAGCCACCAACTTTAGCATCGATCTGGAAACCTAAATTGAAGTTTTTAAATCTGATGTTATTGATTGAACTTGCATTGAATTTTTCCATCATCGAGCCTAGAATCTTGTTACCCTGTCCAGCATCCCCACTTCTAAAGTAACTTCCATTTGCTTTTAATAATTTTTTACCATTGTTTGGGCTATCGATATTATTACCTGCTGCATCAGTTGCTTGATAAGAGGCATAACCATAACTTGTGTAAATGCTACCATATTCTTGACCAGCAATAGCAACAGATGTCATATCGGCACCAAATGCATAACCCAAAGTATAAGAATCTACTCCAGGTGCCAATTCGATGATTTTATTCTTATTTCTTGCAAAGTTAATTGAACTTGTCCATTCTAGGTTTTTAGTTTTGATAGGTGTACCTGTTAACAAGATCTCAATACCTTGATTTTGGATATTACCCGCATTAAACAGTTTTTTTGTAACACCTGATTCAGAAGGCAACGCTAAAGATAAAATCTGATTTTTTGTATTCTTTTTATAATAAGAGAAATCAATACCTAAACGATCTTTAAAGAAACGCAATTCGGCACCTAACTCCAGCTCTTTTGTTAATTCGTTTTTAAGGGCATCATTTCCAAGTGTGTATTCTGGATAGCCATATCTAGGCATCTGTTTTCCATTTTCGTCAGTATAAGTACCTAAGAACTGGTATTTGCCTGCACTTGTAACATAAGGACTAGTTCCTAATCCTGTATATCCAAAGTTAGCTCTTAATTTACCGTAAGAAAGGAAATCGAAAGCAGATTTATTTTTTAAAGATTCTGAGAAAACATATGATAAACCGACAGCTGGGTAAGTGTATGAGTAATCACCGTGGCCGTCAGGATAAGTTAAAGTTGAAGACCAGTCATTTCTTACGCTAAAGTTTAAGGTTAGCATATTTTTATAGGTCAAATCACCAAAACCATATACAGCATCTGTTCTTTGACTACCATCTAGGCGAGTATCCGTTACAGCAGCATTTACAGAGTTGCCCATAAAGAATTTTCCTGGGTCTTTTAATCCGCCATCTGTCCGGGTACGGGTATAGTTGTTACCAAAATCTTTGGTCGTTTCAGCACCTAAGCTCATATTGAAGTCAAAATCATCACTTAACTTTTTACTTCCGTTCAACAAAAACTGCAACCTGCTACTTTTTTGATTCGATTGACTTAAAGCATATTCTCCTCCTGCAAATCCCACACCGCTACCAATATTTTTTGTTTCTCCAGTAATATTAATTTGGTTCAATGTTCCTCTAACAAGTGCATTTAACCAAGGTGTTATATTTGCTTTAACATCTATATTACCTCTAAAATTATTCTCCCGTTGTCTCACATTTGTTTCGTAAATACTGAACCAAAGAGGCGATAAGCCATAGGGATCGTCGTTACCGCTTAATACTCCTCCGTTTACAGGATCGATGTATTTATTCTTCCAATAATTTGTATCATAGCTTCTAGGATTACCGTAAACAAGAGCAAACAGTGGATTATTATTGTTTGATTGGTTGATTGGGTTAAAACTATTACTGATGGTATAATTCACACCTGCGTTTATTTCGAATATTTTTCCGAATTTTTGAGAACCTCTAAAATCCAAAGCATCGCGGTCGAATTTGTTATTCGGCAAAATACCTGTACTATATAATTTTGAATAGGAAAGTCTGAATGTTCCAGTTTCATTGCCACCTTGAAATGCCAAATTTGAATTGCTATAGTTACCTAATTTATATGCGTCTAGTAAATTGTTTGGCTGTGCATTCCAGCTAATCATTCTGCCGTCAATATCTTTTACCTGGCTTCCGTCGAAACGAGGGCCAAAGCTCCAAAAATAGTTTGCTGCATCAATTATGGGCGTACCAGAAGCATCTTTTGAGAAAGTTGGATTAATACCCGCACCAAATTCATTCTGTAAATCCATTGTTTTGTATGCTTCTTCAATAGTTTGTGTATGCGAAAATGAAATACCTAAACCTTGGCCACCCTTACCTTTTTTAGATGTAATTAAAAGTACTCCATTTTGTGCTCTCGAACCATATAGCGAACTTGCGGCAGCACCTTTTAAAACAGTAATACTCTCATAGTCATCGGCATTTAGATTTTTCATTATATTTCCAAAATCTTGAGGGCTGTTTCCGTAAGAATCGGCTCCACTTACTCCAGGTTGGATAAGAACACCATCGATGACAACTAAAGGTTGTGTATTTGGACTTAAAGATGAGTTACCCCTGATTCTGATTCTTGATGACGATTGTGGCCCACCAGAACCTTGATTGATCATCACACCGGCAACTTTACCTTGTAATGCATTTACAATGTTCTGTTCATTAGCCCTAACTAAATCCTCGCCCTTTACTTCTTGAATAGAGTAACTCAACTTTCTAGTCTGTTGTTTTACACCAAAGCCTGTGGTTACAGTAACCTCCTCTAAAGATTTTGAATCCTCTTTTAAAGAAATATTGAAATTTTTGTTGCTTCCCACAGTTACTTCCTGACGCAAGAAACCAACAGCAGAAAAAACAAGTATATCATTACTTGAAGCACTGATGCTAAATTTACCATTTACATCGGTTTGGGTTGATTTTTGTGTACCTTTTACAGAAACATTTGCCCCTGGAAATGGCCCGGACGCATCTTTTACCGTCCCGGTAATTATAATTTGTGCATGAGCTGCAATTGCAAAAAATGCAAATAAAAGCAGACTCAAAAATTTAAAGTACATTTTCTTCATGTCCTATTTTGTTAGTTTTTAAATAATATGATTAGTTGGTTTAATTTTTAGTTTGGTTTGTTTTATGCCATAAATTTCAGTTTAAGTTATTATTGCTTGGAATTAAAGTTAATAGGCATATGCCTTACCTACTCTTTTTTTATTGTGCTCTTCGTAAAAGGGAATATAGTTTATTAAAAATAATGACTAACTATAGCAATGCAATGTTTATTTCTAAATCATAAACCCACTGCCAGGTTATTTTGAAAATCGTAATTACTTAGTTTAATTTGGTTTACAACAAACTTATGAAAAAAAAACATAAACAATGAAAACTTTTTAATTTTTTTAAAAAGGTGGTTTTGGCACAAAAAAAAAGCCTGCATAAAGCAAGCTTTCTTTCAAAAAAATACGGTATAAGATTAATGGATTCCCATAAACAACCTGCTCCATCTTATTTTATGTAATAAAGAGGCAGTACTGTCCCAGCTCATCCAAACAAATAAAGCTTTACCTACAATGTGGTCTTCGGGTACAAAACCCCAATAGCGCGAATCGGCCGAATTATGGCGGTTATCGCCCATCATCCAATAATAGTCCATTTTAAAAGTATAGGTAGTGGCTACCTTGTCATTAATATACCAAACCCCAGCTTTTTGCTCTACTTTATTGCCTTCGTAAGTTCTGATTGCCCTGTAATATAGCGGCATGGTATTGCTATCGATTTTCACGGTCCATCCTTTAGAAGGGATTTTAATCGGCCCGAAGTTATCCCTGTTCCAAACTCTGTTTGGATCGTTTGGAAAAACACCACCTGGAACAGCTCCGGCAGGATCAGGACTTAATGTTACTGTTTTTACAAAATCGAAAGTTTTCAGTTTTTCAGCAATTTCTGGCGAAGCATCTAAAATATAGGTATTGGCAGCCACCGCCGGTGCACCGCCCAAGTTTAAATTAAATTCATCAAGCGCTGCATAATTAAAGTCCATGGTTTTAAATTCGATGCGATACGGCATCATACCTGTATTTTTTAAAGGCTCATTTTTGCCATTTACATTGGCAATACCATTGCTCATCGAAATTACATCACCCGGAATACCTATACATCTTTTAATAAAGTTTTCACGTTTGTCTACCGGGCGGTCTATTATGGTAAAGATGCTTCTCACTTGCTGCCGACCCATGCTCCGTTCTAAAGCATAATAACTTTCTGCCTGGTTTTCTACTGCAACAGTATCTCCTTCAGGAAAGTTAAATACCACTACATCATTTCTTTTAATTTTAGATAAACCTGGTAAACGGTGATATTTCCACTGTACACCATCCCAATAAGCTTTGGTAGAAGTGGTTAAAGGCAAAGTATGGTGTGCGAAAGGAAAAGCAACCGGAGTCATCGGGATACGCGCGCCGTAATTAACTTTACTCACAAAAAGGAAATCACCAATCAGTAATGATCTCTCCATCGAACCAGATGGAATGGTGTAAGCCTCGATAAAAAATACGCGGATAATAGTTGCTGCAACTACAGCAAAAACAATTGCATCGACCCACTCACGGGTTTTAGTTTTTTTCTTCTTTGGGGCATCTTTTTTTCGTTGCCAGAATTTATAATTCATATATCTTATTTTTGGTTTGCGATTTACTAATCGGTTACCTGTTATCTGTAATCCTTCGGTGTGATTTCACAGATTGAGTGATTTCACAGATTTATTTTAAATTTTGGTTAATCGGTTAATCGAACAAATCGCTTAACTGAAAACTGCCAATTGTTAGCTGAAAACTATCTTCTATTCAAAAATATCAGTAATGTTGAAAAATCCTTTTTTATCTTTTAGCCACTCTGCAGCCACTACAGCACCTAAAGCAAAACCTGCTCTATTATGGGCGGTATGTTTAATTTCTATTTCATCTACCTCGCTACTGTAAATTACCGTATGTGTGCCCGGAATATTTTCTATCCTATGCGATTCTATAAGCAATTGTTCCGCTTTCGGAAACATTTCAACATCACTTCCTACCACTTCATTTAACCACTCCTGTTTTCTGTCCAGGTTATCTACAATCCCTTCTGCAAGGGTAATGGCTGTTCCACTTGGCGCATCCAATTTTTGTGTATGGTGAATTTCCTCAACCTGTACCTCGTAGGCAGGATAGTTATTCATCAGCTTTGCCAAAGTTTGATTAAGCTTAAAGAATAAATTTACACCAATACTAAAGTTAGACCCATAAAGCAAAGTATTGTTACTGCTGTTGCAATCGTCTTTTACTTCCTGGAGTTTGCCATACCAGCCGGTTGTACCCACTACTATTGGCACATTAGCATCAAAACAGGCGTCAATATTTTTTAAAACCGAATCAGGCGTACTAAAATCGATGGCCACATCAGCTGATTTTAAATTTTGTCTGGTTAAATCTTCCTGATTATCGATCGTTATTTTTAAAACAATTTCGTGGCCACGTTCCACTGCAAATTTTTCGATAATCTGCCCCATTTTACCATATCCTAAAAGCGCAAGTTTCATTTGTTTATAGTTTAGTTTTAATAGTGATGAAGCGATCAGATTTTTCACCAATGTAGATGTTTTATGGTGTTCAAGAAGGCTTGAGCCATTTATTCATCCCATTGTGGTTTGAAAAATCATGATGGTTTCATCTGTTTATATTTTTTTCAGTTTCTGTTCTTATTTTTATTCGTAATCATAGCAGTTAATTAGCAAATCATCACGATTTCAAATATAATACCTATATTGATATCCCTGACGTTTTTCGACATTAAAATGTTAGTGATACTTTTAATGCAGGTGTTGCATTGAAACCATATATGGAATTGGTATTAATCATAGATGGCATTACTTTAAAAGAAAGGTTATCATCAATATTGAAGAAGTGCAAACGGGCTGCAACATAGGCATCTACTATATTGGCGAAATAAACCAAACCGTAAGAGAACAATACAATTTGTTTATTTCTTCTATAGGTATCTTTACGCTGGGTTATGCCTGTAGTAGAATAACGGCTCCCAAAAGGGCCGTTAGGATCAGGCTGATCGCCATGTGAGTCGCGATACTGTAATTCAGTTAAGGCTAAATCATATTGTTTACTACTTTCAATGTACGACATGGTAAGCACGGTTATACCGCCATAAATAGCCACAATTTTACCTCCGGTGTATAATTTCTGGAAAAACTGACTTTTTCCTGCTCTAGCACCGTAGCCATCGTTAAGCAGCTGCATATTGTACAATTGCCCCCAACCCGGAATAATCATTGATCTGAAAACAGCTTTTCTACCAGCAACCTTACCAGGATTAACATACTTGGCTTTCATCGAATCCTTTCTGGTCATCGGTTTTCGGGCCGCAGTATCTAATGATTTAGATAACTTAATTTTCGAAGTATCAGCAGGTTTTAATACCGTATCCTTAACCTGCGCCGAGGCTAAGTTTACAAGAAAAAATGTAAATGCAGCAACCAGTATTAAAAGCTTAGTCTTTTGCATTACCAGTCTAATAACTCTAAAATTCGGTTTAAGTCGTCATCACTCATAAAAGGAATTTCTATCGCCCCTTTACCATTCTGACTTACTTTTAACTTTACACGGGTAGCGAATTTAGAGGCCAGATCGTCCTGCAGTTTTTGATATTGAAAAGAAACCACTTTTTCTTTCGATTTTTCGCCGGCTTTTAAAGGTACATGCTGTAAATTACGTACAAGCTCCTCTACCTTGCGTACCGATAATCCTTTTTCTAAAATTTCCTGGTGAATAAACAATTGTTTGTCAACACCATCAACATTAATTAAGGCCCTGGCGTGCCCCATACTAATTCTCTGATCGCGAATAGAAGCCTGAATAGCTGGCGGAAGTTTTAACAATCGCAGGTAATTGGTAACTGTTGTCCGGTTTTTACCTACACGCTCTCCCAATTGTTCTTGCTTTAAACCTACCTCATCAATCATCCGCTGGAAACTCAATGCTACTTCAATGGCATTTAAATTTTCGCGCTGAATATTTTCGATCAGGGCCATTTCCAACATCTGTTGGTCGTTGGCACTGCGGATGTAAGCAGGAATCTGTGTTAAACCAGCTAGCTTCGAAGCCCTGAACCTGCGCTCGCCCGAAATGAGCTGGTATTTATTGGCACCTAATTTCCTTACCGTAATCGGCTGGATCAAACCCTGTGTCTTTATCGAATCGGCCAGCTCGTTTAAAGCAACCTGATCAAATTCGGTACGTGGCTGATATGGATTGGTTTCAACTTCAGTTAAACTTACGTGACTGATATTGCCAATCTGCTCAGTTTCGCTAACAGCATTTACCTGCTGTTTCGGCGGATGAGAAGATTCGCTATCATCTAAAAGCGCACTTAACCCTCTTCCTAAACCTGTTTTTCGCTGAAAAGATGTCATCTATAATTTATAAAGTTGCTGTTCCTATGTTTTCTTCTTCCTTTAAAAGGCCGTTTTTCTTTACAATTTCGCGGGCGAGGTTCAGGTAGTTAATGGCACCTTTGCAATTGGCATCGTGCATAATTACCGAAACGCCATAACTAGGCGCTTCGCTTAAACGTGTATTACGCTGGATAATGGTATCAAAAACCAATTCATGAAAATGCGTTCTCACCTCTTCTACCACCTGGTTCGATAAACGTAAGCGCACATCGTACATGGTAAGTAAAATACCTTCAATTTCCAGATCAGGGTTTAAACGGTTCTGAACAATTTTTATCGTATTTAGTAATTTACCTAAACCTTCCAGCGCAAAATACTCACACTGAACAGGAATAATAACCGAATCGGCAGCGGTTAAAGCATTGATGGTAATTAAACCTAAAGATGGCGAACAATCGATAATAATAAAATCATATTGGTCTTTGATTTTCTCTAAAACCGCTTTCATTTTATACTCGCGGTTATTCAGGTTAATCATCTCAATTTCTGCACCAACCAGATCGATGTGGGCAGGCAGTAAATCTAAATTCGGGGTATCCGTTTTTTGGATGGCCTGTAAAGGATCGATATCATTAATGATGCACTCGTAAATGCTATCTTTAATATTCCGGGGATCGAAACCGATACCAGAAGTCGAATTTGCCTGAGGATCAGCATCTACCAGTAAAGTTTTGTATTCTAGTACGGCCAAACTCGCAGCCAGGTTTATAGATGAAGTTGTTTTACCAACACCACCTTTTTGATTTGCTAATGCAATAATTTTGCTCATCTATGTATCCGAAATTTACTTAACGTTTATTTGGGCTGTGTTATTTATGCGTTTTAATTGGCAAAAAGTTCTATTTTTGCGTTGTTTACGGCCTTTTTCACAATCAGCTAAGATACAAACTATATGGCAATTTTAGCAAGAAGCGCATTTGGGTTTTACACATCTTATTAACAATTATCCATGATCACAATTATAGCCGCTACCAACAGGCCCAATAGCAATACGCTAAAAGTTGCTAAATATTACCAAAGGCAACTAAAAGAAAAAGGAGCTGATGCCAGTTTGTTCAGCCTGGAGCACCTGCCCATAGATATTTTGAATACGGATATGTATGGCAAAAGATCGGAAGCTTTTCAGGAAATCCAGAACATGATTAATAATACCGAAAAGTTTTTGTTTATTATGCCAGAGTACAATGGAAGCTACCCGGGGGTATTAAAAGTGTTAATAGACGCCTGTAATTTTCCGGATAGTTTTTATGATAAAAAAGCAGCCCTGGTTGGTATTTCTTCTGGCAAATACGGTAATATCCGTGGTGTAGATCATTTTACAGGCGTTTGTCATTACATTCACCTGCATATTTTACCCTTACGTTTGCACATTCCGAATATTAAAACCGAGTTAGATGCAGAGGGTAACTTTACCCAAGCAGATACCATCAGGTTCACCACCGAGCAGATAGAGAAATTTATTAAATTCTAGAAATTATTCATTTTATGCTCCCTGCAACCCTAAATCATGGTACAAACCGCGCCACCTAAACCTGATGGAAGCGGCACGCAGTAAAGCGGACAGCAGGACTGCATTATCCTAAATGCTTCAAAAACTGCTTTCCAAAAAAATAAAAACCCATTATTCTTTTGAAAAGCAAAACCTGTGTTTCATGGCAGCGTTAGTCCCGTCTTCCGCTCATACGCCTTCAGGCCTTAATCACAAGGCCGGTATCCGCTGCAACCGGGTTTAGTAACAAAAAGTAGCGCCATAACCTTAAAACTACTCCCTTTAATAAGAAAGTTTCATTTTTAGCACCCTGCAACCCTAAATCAAGGTACAGACCGCGCCACCTAAACCCGATGGAAGCGGCACGCAGTAAAGCGGACAGTGGGACTACATTAACCTAAATAACTACCAAAACTGCTTTCCAAAAAAACAAAAACCTATTCTTTTTTTGAAAAGCAAAACCTGTGTTTCATAGGATCGTTAGTCCCGTCTTCCGCTCATACACCTGCAGGCCTTAATCACCAGGCCGGTATCCGCTGCAACCGGGTTTAAGAACAAAAAGTAGCGCCATGACCTTTAAAACAACCCAACTTAAATAAGAAATTTCATTTTTAGCGACCTGCAACCCTAAATCAAGGTACAGACCGCGCCACCTAAACCCGATGGAAGCGGGCACGCAGTAAAGCGTACAGCGGGACTGCACCAGCCTAAATATTACCAAACCTGCTTTCCAAAAAAATAAAGCTCTATTCTTCTTTTGAAAAGCCCAGCCTGCATTTCATAGGAGCGTCAGTCCTGCTCATATCTTTACCTTTATAATAAAAATAATCAAAAGAGGGAGAAAAACTTGTAGTCCCGCTAGACACGAGAATTCATCGATGTCGATGTAAAAGGATAACCCTCCCTTTTTTATTTCTTAAAGTTTGAACAGTACCTATTGACCATTTCGCTGTATTTGGATCATCTATATCATGAGCAAAAACTAAGAGAGATTATTGATTATTCTATCTAAATAATAAAGGTATGATGAACTTAAAGTATTCCATCGGAATTGATGTATCAAAAAAAGATTTTCATTGCTGTTTGTCGGTCATAGACAGTAGCCAGAAAGTAACTGTAAAATCCAGCCGTAAGTTATCTAACAGCCCTGGCGGTTTTAAAGAGTTTTTGGCATGGATCAAACAGCACCAGAAAGAAGAGTTGCCCCTGCGCATCGTAATGGAAGCCACTGGCGTGTACCATGAACAACTTGCATGGTTTCTGCATTCCAAAGGCTTAGTGTTAAGTATTTTATTGCCAAACAAAGCTAAGAAGTACTTACAGGCAGACGGAGCAAACTCTAAAAATGACAGTATAGATGCCCGCGGCCTTGCTAAGATTGGTGCAGAAAAGAACCTGGAACCTTGGACACCAGGAAGTGAGAAATTGTATGAACTCAGACACTATACCCGTCAGCATCAAAACCTAAAAGAGACCATCAATGTTATCGGTAACCAGCTTGAGGCACTGACCCATGCCCAGTTCCAAAGCAGGGAAGTTATAAAGCAGCTGAACAAAACGATAAAACTGCTTGAGCAACAAGTAGCAGAAATGGAAAAGGCAATGGGAAAGCTTGTTAAAACAGACAAGGTCTTAAATCTTCACTATGAAAACATTACGGCAATAAAAGGAATTAACCTGCTATCTTTTTGCGTAATCGTAGCTGAAACTAATGGCTTTACATTGTTTAAAAATTCGGCATCCTTGGTAAAATACTCAGGTTACGATGTGATAGAAAACCAATCGGGCAAACATATAGGAAAAACAAAAATATCAAAAAAGGGGAATTCCCGGATCAGAAGAATTCTGTTTATGCCAGCATTTTGTGCGGTAAGGGATGACCAGCCGCAATTTAAAAGTCTTTATGAAAGAGTTGTTGAGCGAACAGGATTTAAAATGAAGGGCTATGTTGCCGTGCAAAAGAAACTATTGGTAATGATGTACCATCTTTGGAAAAATGAGCAGAGATACAATCCTCAATTCAATTATTTAGAAAAAATAATAGCTCCAGAAAAATCCAGAGCTACACATGATAAAATTCCAGATGGAAGTTTTCACTAAAACAAAGGTAAAGTTATTGTGCTGTTTTACAAATGGAAGGCATTTAAGTTAATGCTTCTCAGAAGCTAAATTTTTATCAACTTTTATTTGCTTTTAAAGACAGTACCTTTTCATTACAAGTCCGCACTCGTACCTCGCTTACGGGCTTTCCATTACAATCAGGTTTAGGAACGTAAAACAGCGCATTAAACCTTCAGCAGCAATGGTTCAAAATGATAAAAACCCTTCCAAAATGAAAAGGTTTTTTGCATAAAACAATCACAAAAATTTCATATCCAGCTAAAAAACAACAACTTAAATAAAACCTCAACCTACTGGCACAGCTATTGGTTATAGGCCAAACAGATGCTATTTATTTAACGAGTTGTGATGTAATTTAGTTAATCAAGAAACAGATTTAATTATAACCTATTTTTACTGCAAAACCACAAAGAGAAAAACTGCTTTGCGTTCTTAGCGAAAAACTTTGCTCCCTTTGCGGTTAAACTAAACATATACATGAAAATCAAGACCAAGCTCCGCCTCGGATTCGGGTTTCTCTTTATAATCGTTTTATCCTTCGGATTAATCGCGCTCTTTTACTTAAATGAGCTTTCCGATAAATCGAAGGTAATTCTTAAAGACAACTACAAATCGCTGAAATATGTTGCTGCCATGCGCAATGTAATCGACCAGCACCCTTTTCCATTAAGCCGCACACAACTGGCTGTATTTAGGGAAAACCTAAAAAATGAGGGTTTAAACATTACCGAGCCTGGCGAAAAAGTGGCTTTCCAGAAATTAGGAATGGCTTTTAACGTGCTGAACAACGCACAATCGTTATCCATTAAAGAAAATAGCATCAAAAATTTGCGTATTGCATTGCGAAATATCGAAGAGTTAAATATGAAGGCCATTTACGATAAAAATGAACTGGCTAACGAAACCTCATCGAGCGCAAACCTGTATATTATGATTGCAGCGACCCTGAGTTTTATTATCCTCTTTACCTTCATTGTAAATTTTCCAGGTTTTGTAGCTAACCCCCTTGCCGAATTTAGTGCAGCCATTAAGCAAATCAGTCGAAAAAACTATAAACAGCGCCTGCATTTCGAAAACGACGATGAGTTTACAGAACTGGCAGACTCCTTTAATGGAATGGTGGTTAAACTAAACGAATGGGAAAACAGCAACTTATCTAAAATTAAATCCGAAAAATCGCGTATCGAAGCCATTATTGCACAAATGCAGGACGCCATAATCGGCTTAAATGAAAAAGGAGAAGTACTCTTTCTAAATCATCTGGCTGCAAAACTAATGAGCCTTGATGAGGATAAGGTTGTTGGTCAGAACGTGGCCGAACTCGTGCAAAAGAATGAACTACTTAAACGAATCATTAAACCGGAAACAGCTGATAATACCTTAAAAATTTATGCTGATGATAAAGAATCTTATTTCCTGTTGGAAAACCGTGAAATCATCATCCCAAATTATGAAGAGCAGAACGAAAGCACATTAATTGCCTCGTCTAAATCTGCAGGAAGCGTTTATACCTTAAAGAATATTACCCAGTTTAAAGAGCTTGATGAAGCCAAAACAAATTTTATCGCTACCGTTTCGCACGAGTTAAAAACACCACTATCGTCTATTAAAATGAGCTTGAAATTGCTTAATGATGAACGTGTGGGTGGTATGAACGAAGAACAGCACGAGTTGCTCAACCACATCAAGGAAGATAGCGACCGGCTGCTGAAAATCACCAGCGAACTTTTAGATCTCTCACAGGCAGAAACCGGTAATTTAAAACTCACTTTTGCCATCACCAAACCCGAAGAAATTGTAAGTTATGCAGTTGATGCCGTTAGATTTCAGGCTGAACAAAAATCAATTCAACTGGTGCTTAACTGCAATCAGAACTTGCCGAATGTGAATGCCGATATCCAGAAAACAGCCTGGGTACTGGTTAACTTTTTATCGAATGCATTGCGGTACAGTTCCGAAAAATCGAAAGTAATCATTGATGTTTTTCAAAAAGACAATTTTATCGAGTTTTCAGTACGTGATTTTGGCAAAGGTATTGACGAAAAATACCAAAAAAGATTATTCGACAGGTATTTCCAGGTACCAACTGATGGTCAGAATAAATCGGGCTCCGGATTGGGTCTGGCCATTTCTAAAGATTTTATCGAAGCCGAAAATGGAAAAATATGGGTAATAAGTGCCATTGGTGAAGGCAGTAAGTTTTGTTTTAGTTTGCCGGTTGTAGAGTAGATCCTATTTCCTTTTAACCGCAAAGGGCACAAAGTTTTACGCAGAGGACACAGAGAAAAGTTGTAAGATAGCAAATGAATGATGGAAAACGGCACCGCCAAACTCCACCCGCCCAGCGCTATACGATATACGGCTCCATTTCCTTATCAATGCTTTTGCGCAATTCCATTAATTTAATCGCGTAACCATGCATGGCAATTTCTTTTTCGGTTTTGGGTTTAAAGGCGGGGATTCCCTTCGGTTGTCCATCGTCATCTACTGCAACAAAAACAATAATACAATGTGTATTTTTCACAAAATCGGCTTGCCCTACGGGTTTTGAAAAAGCATCAACGGCAATATGCATACTGGTTTTACCGGTATAAATGATCCGTGCTTCCATTTTAACCAAATGCCCGATATGAACCGGGTGAAAAAACCTGATTCCACCAACATAAACCGTTACACAATAGGTTTGGCTCCATTGTAAAGCACAGGCAAAAGCAGCCTGATCAATCCATTTCATCATCATCCCCCCGTGTACCTTACCGCCATAATTAACGTCAGAGGGTTCGCTTAAAAATTGAAGTTCGATATGGTTTTTGGTTCTGGGCATGGTAATGTTCTGTTAAAATTGCTTGGTTTTAATGTCTTTGCTAAGATATTATAAAATAAGATATTTTCTTGCAATCAGCTGTTATGATCTGTTAAGAGAGATTGGACAAATTTAATCGCCAGAATAGTCCTGCAGATTTAAGGTGACTACCGCAGATTGCTTATTTTTTCTATTTCCGTGCAGTCAGATGTTGCCATCTGGCTGATAGAAAACTTAGCATCAGTTGATAATAACTGGCTCCAAAAACGGCTCCCGCAGATTAAGATGATTATTGCAAATTGCTTATTTTTTCTGCGCTAATCTGCGAATCTGCTGGAAATAAACTTACCGGCTGTCGTCATCCTGAGTTCATCTCAGGATCTAACTAGCATGATAGATACTGAAACAAGTTCAGTATGACGAAACGGAGAAAGCGCAATTTCCGTGCAGTCAGATGTTACCATCTGGCTGATTGATAACTTAGCATCAGTTGATAACAACTGCGCCAAAAACGGCTCCCGCAGATTAAGATGATTACTGCAAATTGCTTATTTTTTCTGCGCTAATCTGCGAATCTGCGGGAAATAAACTTACCGGCTGTCGTCATCCTGAGTTCATCTCAGGATCTAACTAGCATGATAGATACTGAAACAAGTTCAGTATGACGAAACTACTTTTCTGTATCAATCCGTGTTTATCTGAGGCAAAAAAACAGCCACGAAAAAAGTCGTAGCAAGATGCTACGACTAGATTCAGCGTGCAGTGAGATGTTACCATCTGACTGATAAATAACGTTGTGTCAGTTGGGAACAACTGACACAACATCAATTTCGAAACACAAAATTATTTTGCCATAATACTAATTGCATATCCTCCACCTGGTGCGCAATATTGGGCTAATTTAGTTTTGTTGGTTACCTCCATTTTGCGAATGATATAGGCTTTAGGGTTCGTTTCATAATGTGCATCCTTTGCATCAGCATAAATGGTTGCCGTATATTTTTTACCAGGATCTAAAAAGCTAAAATCGATTTTAGAGGTTCGGGCCACCTCATCATTGGTGCGGCCAACAAACCAGTTGTTTTTACCTTTCGCCTTACGTGCAAAAGTGATATAATCACCAGGCTCTGCTTCTAAAACTTTGGTATCGTCCCAATCTACAGCTACATCTTTAATAAACTGAAAAGCATCCATGTATTTGTTATACGTTTCTGGTAAATCGGCAGCCATTTGCAGCGGGCTATACATAGTAACATAAAGCGCCAACTGGCGGGCCAGTGTGCTGTGCACAAAAGAAGTATTTTCGGGATTGTAAACGCTTACTTTAGTTTCAAAAATACCAGGCGTATAATCCATCGGGCCACCAATTAAACGTGTAAAGGGCAAAATCGTAGTATGATCGGCATTGTTACCGCCAAAGGCTTCATATTCGGTTCCCCTTGCCGATTCGTTTCCAATTAAGTTCGGGTAAGTACGCGCCAAGCCGGTAGGGCGAACAGCCTCATGTGCATTCACCATAATTTTGTATTCAGCTGCTTTTTGGATGGCATACAGGTAATGATTGTTTAACCATTGTCCATAATGATGCTCTCCTCTTGGAATCATATTACCTACATAACCGCTTTTAACGGCATCATAACCATTGGCTTTCATAAATTTGTAAGCAGTATCTAAATGGCGCTCATAATTACGTACAGACGAAGAAGTTTCGTGGTGCATAATCATTTTAATGCCTTTGCTTGCAGCGTAACGATGCAATTCTTTTACATCAAAATCGGGATAGGGCGTTACAAAATCAAATACATAATCTTTTGTTTTACCAAACCAATCTTCCCAACCCTCGTTCCAGCCTTCAACCAAAACCGCATCTAAGCCATTCTTAGCAGCAAAATCGATATATTCTTTTACGTGTGCGGTATTTGCAGCGTGTTTTCCATTAGGTTTCGTTTTGGCATAATCGGTCACACCCAATTGCACGCTGGTTAAATCATTGTAGGCCCAGGTGCTTTTTCCCGTTATCATTTCCCACCAAACACCAACATATTTTGTAGGTTTTATCCACGATACATCTTTAAATTTTGTTGGCTCGTTTAAGTTATAGGTTAATTTTGAGGTCAAAATATCACCTGCTTTATCGCTCACCATAATGGTTCTCCAGGGAGATAAACATGGCGCCTGCATATAACCTTTACCGCCAACTGCATCAGGCGTTAACCATGATTCCAAGACCATGTTTTTGTCATCAAGATTTAACGACATTAAAGAATAATTAATCAACGCCGCTTCATGGATATTAATATACAAACCATCTTTGCTCTTCATCATCAACGGGGTTTGTAAACCTGTTGGTGAAAAAGTAGTTTGCGATGCATTTGGTGTTACAGCAGCTTTCATTTTGCCACGTACTTCTGATAAGTTTGAGGTTACTGTACTATATTCCTGTGTATCGTAATCGCCGGGAAGCCAAAATGCTTTATGGTCGCCGGCTAAGGCAAACTGCGTTTTCTCTTCTTTAATGATGAAATAATCTAAGTTTTTTTGCTCTGGAAATTCGTATCTAAAACCCAAACCATCGTTAAACAGGCGAAAACGCACAATAATATAACGGTTGCTTTCTTTTTGGGTTAGGGTTACTGCCAGTTCGTTATAATGATTTACAATTTCTTTTACCTCGCCCCAAACCGGTTTCCAGGTTTCGTTAAAAGTACTGGTTTTGGTATCGGTTATTGTGAAACCGTTGGTTAAAGATTTACCATCTTTAAGTTCAAGCCCCAGCTTGCTGGTTTTAATAACGACTTTTCCTTTGTACTTTAAGTTATAGGTAGGTACTCCCCCTTCAGCTAAAGCAAAGCTGGCCACCAGATTGCCGTCCGGCGACTTCAAATCCTTTTCGGGAACGTTCCCGAAAGCTTCGCCAAAAAATAGCAAAGTGCATATTAAAATAAGGATTTTAAAGCGGTTAAAGGATTGGTTAGGTTTCTTATTCATGTTATCATTTATTTTTTGTTATTACTATTTATATACATTAGAACTTGCAGGTTTTGGTTTCTCTAATATAAAAACGCATTTAATTAAATACAATTTATATTTAATTAGATCCTAATCCGGTATAACCTGATACAAAAGTATTTCTACTTTACTATGTTTCGGTCCGTGAAGACACGAACCGCGGCGGAAGTTAATATTATTTTTAATGGCCTCATTGAGAGTTGAGCCGTTTAAAAACCTGCGAGGTCTAGTCACGCAATACCTTCGCGTTATGGATTGTAAGGGTTCAGTACCGATTAAGCATCTGTTTTTATTTAATTACGGTATGCTTGCTTGTTTCACAGGTTTTCATCGGTACCGGAGCGAAGCGTAGCCCTGAAAAGCCCGACCCTTTCCCGTATTTTACGGGATTGGGTAACGCCCAAATTAGTTTGCAGTTAACCATTGGCGGTTAGCAGTTTGCCTTGTTAAATAGATCCTGAAACAAGTTCAGGATGACGATTTGATATATTAAAATCGGGACAGGATGATGATACTGTTAGTTACTCTAAAAGCAAAGTATCATCGTCGTCATCGGTTAAGCTTAACTGCACGCTATCGCTACCTGCAATTCCTTCTATAGAACCACGGATATGTGTCGCATTTAACAATACTTTCTCCAATTGTTTTTCTCGTGCCTTCCATAAACGCTCCATCGCATCACGTTCGCGTTGTATGGATAGTTTCATGCTCATAAAACCTTCTCTAATGGCTTTCCATTGTTCAGAAAACTCTGCTCCCATCAAATAATCGTAAAGCATGTGCATTTTTTCGCCGCGGTTTTCCTGCGATTTTACTGCGCCTGCCAAACGCAAAATACCTTCACGCAATACATAGGCTACGGCATTTACTTCTTCAAAAGAACAGATCCAAATCCCATCGCGTTGCCCGAAACAATCCATGCCTTTTGGATAACATTGACTCACAATTACTGCAACATCAATGCCCATGTTACGCATATCTTTCTTCAGTTTCTCGATCCAGTCGCCTCCAAAATCTTTGGTACGCTTGCTTTCGTAAATAATTTTACCACATTCCTGCCCGAATTGATTACGCACCACTTGTACACAGTCTGCACCACGCACTCCTTTACCAACTTCTTCAATTAAATCGAAAGGATAATTGGTACGGAGCAGTTCTTCCAGGATCAATTCCTGCACCTCGCCCTGCAATTGCATACTACCCTGCTCGGCTTTGCGTTTCATTTCTTCAGCCAATTTTTTCTGGTCGTCGAGCTGTTTTTCTAATTCCTTTAAACGCAGCTGGTGTTCAGTATCTTTAATGCTATTTTTTTCTGCCTCTTGTTTACGAATCTGCTCTACCAGCTCATTACGCTGCTCTTGCATTTTACGTTGAAAAGCAAGTTCCATTTCTTCTTCTTTCACCTTAAGGCTTTCTTCGCGACGTAAAAACTCCAGTTCTTTTTCACGGGCCAGCTTTAGTTTTTCGGCATTATCTTTCGCATTACCTTCCAGCATTTGCAGCTTGGTTTCAAAATCGGCCGAAATACTTTTACGCAGGTTTTCCTCGAGATCATCTTTAAGCTTATTTTTCTCTTCGGCAAGTTTAGCTTCAAAAGCTTTTAACTGCAGCTGTTTTTCTGACTCAAAAACCTGCAGTTTACGTTGATATTCTTCATCCTTCTGCCTTGCGTAAGCAGCCGCTTTCTCACGTAACTCTTTCTTATAATCTTCGGCCATGGCTTCTTCCATCGGAAAAACATGGGCACAGTTGGGGCATTTTATTTCGGTAGGCATACAATTATTTTTTTACCACAGCGAACGCTTGGGTTACGACAAAGATATTAAAGCTTTTTATGAATGTACAAACGAGTTTTACACCGTTACCATTAAAGCACCTTCGATCTGATTTCGTGACCGGAGGCTAAAATTTTACTTACCGGGCATTTCGCTGCAATTTCTTCCAATCTGATTTTTTGGTCCTCGGTAAGTACTCCTGTACAGGTAATTTCTTCAAAAAATATAGTCTCGCCATTTTCGGTATCAATGTTTACTTCCACCTCAATTTTATCAATAGGCCATTCTTTTCTATCGGCATACATTCTTAAGGTAATGGCGACACATGATGCTAAAGAAGCCATTAATAATCCTTTGGGGGCAAAACCTTTATGTGTTCCACCTAATTCTAAAGGTTCGTCTACTATTATATCATGAGAACCATTGCTTACTGAACACGCATAATGCTCCTTATTTATTGTTGCTTTTACCATGTAAATTGATTTAGTATCCCAAATATTGTGCTTTAACTTTAAACTTAGGTAAAAGTCTGGTCTTTTTTTGAAAATGAATGAGGAACTGCTTTAGCAAAGAGCCATTGCTACTACTTTCTAAACAAAAAACATCAAACATTATTACAGGCTAATTGTTGAGTTATAAAATCACATGATCATGAACTACAGAAAGTTAATCGGAAAATATTTCAAGCACGAATCGGATAACAGTGCAAAAATAGCACTTGCTTTAGTGGCTGGTTTAGCGGCGGGCGCAGTAATTAGTATTTTATTTGCTCCCGATAGTGGAGCAGGTACGCGGGGAAAAATTGCAGGCGGTGCCAGAAATCTTCGTTATGGATTCCAGGACAAATACAATCTTTTAAAAGAGAAGGTTTTCGGTGTTGAAGCTATCGAAGAAGATATTGTTGAGCATGAAGTGCCACACTTTAAACATACTGTTGCTAAAAAACGCAAATCGGATGTGCAGGAACTTTTACAAAATGCGCACGAAAATACTCAGGTACAGGAAGGGCAAGGATAAAATAAAGGTGACTGGTTATTGGCATGCATTAATTAACATGCCAAAACCCTTTACCGTTTAAACAATTTCTTAGTTTTACAGGATAATATCGGTATATGATTTTTATCCTCTCGAAGATTTTGCTTTTCCTCATTAAACCAATAGTATGGGTTTTTGCGCTTTTGATTTTTGCAATTGCATCTAAACAACCTAAACAAAGGAAAAGATATTTAATCAGTGCTGTGATTATTTTGTTCCTTTTCTCTAATGGCTTTATTGTTGGAAAAATAATGAACAGTTACGAAGCCAGTTATCCGAAAACAGGGAAATACGACATTGGAATAGTTCTTGGAGGTTTTTCGGGTTTAAATAAACGGAATAATGAAATTGCTTTTAATTGGGCAGGAGATAGATTGTTCCAAACAATCGCACTTTATAAAAAAGGACAGATTAAGCAGATCTTGCTTAGTAGTGGAAATGCAAATTTAATAGACCGACAAGTAAAAGAAGCTGACTTAGCCTTCAAATACTTAAAACTGATCGGTATTCCTGATTCTGCAGTCCTGATTGAAAATCACAGCAGAAATACGATCGAAAATGCCAGGAACAGCTTAGCACTCATCACCAAAATCAACCCTACAGCTAAAATTCTGGTGATTACCAGTGCATGGCACATCCCAAGGGCAAAACTAATTTTTGATAAACAGGCCAAACAGAAAATTGAATATTACCCAACCAATTTTTCCGGAAATACTGAATTTCAATTCAGTGATTTCGTTATCCCAAGTGCCAGCGCATTAGAAGCATGGGAAATGTTATTCAGAGAATGGATTGGCTTGGCTGTAGACCGGATAAGGGGTTAATCTGCACAAATCGACTAGTAGCTTGTGCTATTAATTGCTGAAATTGATAATAATGGAACCCGATTATAATTCCATGCAGCTATATAATTGCACAATATAAACAGTAATCAAAACACAAATACAGGTCAACTCTTTGATTTATAAAGCTGTATAAACATCATCAAACATAAAAAATCTATAAAAGTATTTTAAAAATTACTTTCTAAGAATGTTTTTATTTACACAATTGTATATCTTTATGCAATACTTATCTAGATAAAAACATGCTCACAGAAAAACAAACACAAAAATTCTATTGGTTAAAGTACGAAATCAGCTCTATCCAGGCATTAATCCTTAACTCTCCAGGTATTGATCATTTTGCATTTTGTTATTTTTTCCCGGAAACCGACCAGCCAACTAAACCTTTGCAATTGATTGCTTATGGTTACATGGCACCAAGCAACCAGTACAGCAGTTATTTCGACAGGTTGGAAATTTACAACAACAGTGCTTTAGATTTAAGCGGGCCGATTATTTTAAGCAATAATATCATTTCGCTTGCCGATATCTTATTGTTGATTAACAATCCTGATGCTAACGGCGATAAACCTGACTATTTGGTGTTTGTTCCAGATGTTAACCGCGGACACATTTTTTACAATGTTAAACGGTTTAAAAGAATTGACACAGGAGATGTTGAATTAATTTACGACGATGAAACTCCAATTGTTACCAATCCATCTCCGCCAGCTACAATAAATTGATTAATTAACACGCTTATCTCAAATGCTTAAAATATTCCAATTTATTATTGATTGGTCTGAAGTCTGGGCGTTATTAATCCCTATATCTGTACTGCTAATAAAAAAACAACCGGCTAGCCTCAAGCTGGTTGTTTTTTATGTATGGGCAGCGTTGATCATTAACCTGGGAATAGATCTGATCTGGAAATTCAGGAGTATGCTGCCTGTAGCATACAATTCTAATAATTTCCTCTACAACCTACACTCGGTTATCCGTTTTTATCTGTTCTGTGCATTTTTTATTCAGTTAAACCAATCTTTTTTAGTGCCCATAAAGAAAATTATCCCTATCTGCTTTACGGTTTTCATCATCATCAATTTTACTTTTTACGAACACTTTTTTGATTATTGGAAATTAAGCAGCCGTTTGCTCTCAACCGAGGCCATTTTTCTTTTGTTCTATACGCTTCAATATTACTTATTCAAAATAAACGATAGCACGGCTACCAAAATTACGAACAGCGATTTTTGGATAATCACCGGACTTGGCATTTTTGTTACCTTAAATTTTTTCATTTTTCTATTATACAACGAACTTACATTGCGTTTTCAAAATTTTGCCATTAGCTTGTGGAGTGTGCACAATATCTCTTACATCATTTTTAACCTATTTATAGCGAAAGGATTTTATGAATCAGGTAAATAATGAGATTATGCAGATATTAATGGTTGGCATTGCTGCTATGCTTATGTTATTTATCAGTGTACTGCTCATTTTTATATTCATGCAGCGCAAAAAACTTCAATACAAACTTAACCTACAAACCTTACAGAATATACAAAAAAATCAGTTGATCGAAGCAGCAGTAAGGAGCGAGGAAATTGAGCGGCACCGTATTGCTGAAGAATTACACGATGAGGTTGGTGCAATTTTAGGGTCGGCTAGCTTGTATTTCTATGGAACCGATATCAACGGTTGCGACGAAATAAGTAAGGAAATGTATCAAAAAGGCAAAAGTTTGCTTGACGACGGAATTTATAAAATCCGCGGCATTTCGCACAACCTCCACTCCACCATTTTACAAGAATTAGGTTTAAAAGAGGCCATTTCACACTTCTGTAGTAAAATCAGCCATAGTAATGTTGCCGAAATCAGTTTAAGTTTAACAGACGATCACTGCATAAAGGTAAGCCGGAACGATATCAGTATTTACAGAATCATTCAGGAGCTTATCCATAACATAACCAAACATGCAAAAGCCAGCCTTATCCATATTCAATCTGTGAGTGTTAATCATAATTTGGTATTTACCATTTCGCATAACGGCAATGGTCTTACACAAAATCAATTTGAAGAATTGCGCTTTATAAAAGATGGATTAGGTTTGAAAAATATTCAAAATAGAATGATCCTGTTAAAAGCAGACCTTGTTTTTTCACAGTATGGAGGTCGGTATTTTATTAAAATTACCATTCCTGCTAGTTAAACATCTTACTATGTAATATAAATTATATTAAAATGTAATAATAAAACTTCACAAGTTATAAAGTTAAAACCTAAAAGAAAATAATAATAAATACAAATAAGATAGTATTAATAGACAATTAGTGTACATTAAGATAAATATTAAGTAATTTTAAGTGCTCAATTAAAATAATAATGCTCAAAATAAGGATAGCCATAGCAGATGATTATAGCATTTTTAGAGACGGTTTAAGGGTAGGCTTTAACCGTGATAAAAATCTGGAAGTAATATTTGAGGCATCAAACGGTGAAGAACTGATATGCAAACTCGAAGATGTACAGCCGGACGTTATTTTAATGGACCTGAAAATGCCAGTAATGGACGGGATGGAAGCCATGAAATTAATCCGCAAAAAATATGCTGAGAGTATTAAAATTCTTGTTCTAACCATGTATGATGAGGTTAAATTTATTATTCATTTAATGGAAAACGGGGCTAACGGCTATCTATTAAAAAATACAGATCCTAAAGAAATCAGGAAAGCTATTTATTCGGTACACGAAAGCGGCTACTACTTTAACGATATTGTAACCAAAGCATTATTAAAAAAATTAACAATTAAAGGTTCTACCAGGCCCTCGCTCGATCAGAATATAGAATTCTCAGAACGTGAACTGGATGTTTTAAAAATGATCTGTGATGAGAAAACTGCGACTGAAATTGGCACAGAACTTTTTTTGAGTCCCCGTTCAGTTGAAGGTATCAGAATGCGCATTATCGAAAAAACAGGCGTTCGCAATACTGCGGGCCTGGTGATGTTTGCCATTAAAAACGGTGTAATATAACCGTATCAAATCCTCTTTCTTAAGCTAAATACAAGGCTAAAACATTCTTTTGCCTTTCTATCAGCATCTATCTTATTTTAAGCATACACCCAAAAGGCCATTTTATCCTAGTAACTACGTAGAAATACTCAATATTTTAAATGAGTATTACCACTCTGGTAAAAAAATTATGGTGTACCGAACTTTATGTTGTGCAAATGAAGCTTCAAAACAAGGCACACTAAACAATTTTTTATTTACCTCAAAAAGAAAACAAAATGGCAAAGTCAAGTTTATCAAAATCAGAATTAGCAATTCTTGATGCATTAATCGCTAATTTAAAAGGCGACAACGAAATTGTTGAAGCGAATTCAGCAGAACCACTTTTTATTGCTGCAATAGCCCGTACAGCGCTCCAAGCTGTTAAGGTAACCATTCAAGCCACCCCGGTAGTTACCCAGGTAATTGAGGCTATCGGTGCTGCTAATGCTTTAAATGAAGCTGAAATTGGCGCGCTTTCTAAAGAAGCCAAAGATGGTTTGTCTTTAGATAAGCTGATCGAACTTCGTAAAAAATTCAATTAACAATTTGAAAAGGAGGGGAAGTATATCTACCCCCCTTTTCCTCAACTAATTCGAAATTATGATGCTGAAATTAGACCCTGTAGTTATTTACGAGCTTGTAGTAACTATTTTTCTGGCCTTTTGGTTTTTAGCAACCATATTGTGTCAGTTTAAGGAAACCAAAATATCCTCGTTTATCAGATATAAAATTGATTATTTTAACCTGATCCCGCTATGGACATTCTTTGCCCCACACCCCGGTAAAAGGGATTACCATCTACTGTATCGGGATAAAATAACCGACATCGATTATAGCGATTGGCAGGAAATGGAAATTACCGAAGAACGTACAATATGGTCATGGCTTTGGAATCCCGAAAAACGTGATAAAAAAATATTATCAGACGTAGTACAAAGCCTGGTATCAAGCATCCCTTCTTACCGCGAAAAAGCAGGGAACCTAAATTTACTGATGTTTTCTATGCCTTATATCATAGTATTACATGCGGTTAGCCAATACAAAAAACAATCACAAAATTGCTATCGGCAGTTTATGCTTGCAGAATCATCAGGTTATCAAAAAGAAACTGCGCCATCATTAATTCTATTATCCGTTTTTCATCAAATATAAAATAGTCATGATTTTATTAAATGATATATCACAAACCGTACTCATTATATTGAGTATAGGTTTATTAATTTCTACGCTGGAGTACCTCAAGAAAGTGCAGATATTTTCTCCTAATGGTTTGTTATCCTGGAATGTAATGCAGCTAAAATGGACCAAACAGAACGAAAAGTCTTTTTTTAAACCTCTTTTTAAACTGTTTAGCGCACCAGGCCTGGCTGCCCTTTTTATCATCAGGTGCCTGCTTATTGTTGGATTATTGTTCTTTCCGTTACAGAGTACAACAGGATGGGTACTGATCAGTTTGTTAGGATTCAGCTTACTGGCGGCATCACTGGTTACTTATTATGGAAGTGATGGTTCAGACCAGATGAGCATGCTCATTATCATCACATTGATCCTATGCAATCTTCCTGCTTTTACAACTGGTAAATTGAGAGATATCGGTATATGGTTTATCGGATTACAGGCCTGTCTTTCTTATACTGTTGCGGGTATTGCCAAACTTGTATCTGCTGAGTGGCGTTCGGGAACAGCAATAAAAGATGTATTCTCGACCAAAACATATGGCTCCAAAAAAGCAAGTCTTTTATTGCAAAAATACCCTTCTGCAAACCGTTTTCTGTGTTGGAACGTTATTGTTATGGAAACCATATTTCCATTATGCCTTATTCTGCCCTGGCAGTATGCCATAGTATTTCTGATCTGGGGATTTATATTCCATTTCTTTACAGCGCTTATTATGGGCTTGAATTCGTTTTTCTGGGCTTTTATGGCTACTTATCCAGCAATTTATTTTATTAACCACCAAATAACATGGCACCTATTTTAGACACAACAAAAGACATCATCCTATTTGATGGTGTTTGTAATTTTTGCAATGGCTTTATCAATTATATAATCACTCATGATCAGGCAAACAGGTTTAGCTTTGCTCCGCTTGACAGTGAAACCGCAGTGCAACTGGGCAAAGTCCATCAGGTTAATTTTATAAAACTAAATAGCATTATTGTGGTACGCAACAACGAGTTTCTTAGCCAATCTAATGCAGTAGCTTATATCCTAAAAAATTTAAATGCCTGGTGGGCTCCGTTAATCAATGTGGGTTATTTGGTACCCGGTTTTATAAGAAACCGGCTGTATAAAGCATTCGCCGATAACCGCTATGCTTTATTTGGGCGAACAGACAGTTGTATGCTGCCTACTGAACATATTCGAAGTAAATTTTTGATATAGACTTCGATCGGCGGCTTAATTTTGGTAAATGCAGAATATGGCAGCAATGTTCTGCACACCAAAATTATTTATTAAAACTTGTTTATATTACCCTTCAATTGCTTTCCAAAGCATATCCTTTAGCTCTAAAATATTTTTTTCAGCTACTGACGAAATAAATATAGATGGAATATTTGGCAGATCCTGTTTCATTTCTTCCATTAATTCTTCATCTAACATATCTGATTTGGTAATGGCTAAAACATGCGGTTTCTGCATTAATTCAGGATTGTAAGATTCCAGTTCGCTTTTAAGAATTTCGTATTCTTCTTTAACTGAACGGCTTGTATCAGCCGGAACCATGAACAACAGCACTGAATTACGCTCGATATGACGCAGGAAACGGTAGCCTAAACCTTTACCTTTTGATGCACCTTCTATAATCCCAGGAATATCGGCCATTACAAAAGATTTTCCACCTCTGTAACTTACAATACCCAGGTTAGGAACAATGGTTGTAAAAGGATAATCGGCAATTTCTGGCTTAGCAGCCGAAACTACTGAAAGTAAAGTAGATTTTCCCGCATTTGGAAAACCCACCAGGCCTACATCGGCTAAAACTTTTAATTCTAAAATGTTCCAAACCTCTTGTCCCTGCTCACCCGGTTGTGCAAAACGTGGTGTTTGTTGAACAGAGTTTTTAAAATGCGCATTACCCAAACCGCCACGGCCACCTGGTGTTAAGATCTTAGTTTCGCCATCTTTGGTAATTTCGAAAAGGACTTCTCCGGTTTCAGCATCTTTGGCGATGGTACCAAGCGGAACCTCTAAGATTTCATCCTTACCTTGTTTACCGAATTTATGGGAACTCCCACCTGCTCCACCATCTTCAGCAATAATGTGCTTACGGTATTTAAGGTGTAATAATGTCCAGATATGAATACTGCCTTTAACGATAATGTGGCCGCCACGACCGCCGTCACCACCATCAGGACCACCCATTGACGTTAAAATATCACGATGTAAATGTGCCGAACCTGCCCCGCCTTTACCAGAACGGCAACAAATTTTTACATAATCTACGAAATTCGAACCCTGCGACATATTTTAATATTGAAATGTTTTACTCTCGGAGCGTTGAAATAACAACTCCTTTAAAATTAAAAAGTTATAACGTTTTAACATTATAACTCTTTGTATGTTTTGAAATATACCGGATCTGAAAATTAATCCTGATCTGGCACTTATACTTTATACTGATCTATTACAGCGCAAAGATCATTATATACTGTTTCTATATCACCAATTCCGTTTACTTTATTCAACTTTCCCTGCTCTTCATAATAAGGCAATACGTGGATGGTTTTATCAAAGTATTCTGAAATTCGTTTTTTCAATTTTTCAGCGTCATCATCTGGACGACCGCTGGTTTTATGGCGTTCGGCAATACGTTTTGTCAACTCGTCCTGATCAACATCTAAAGCAATAACACCAGCAATTTTACTGCCTTTACGCTCTAAAAATAAATCAAGTTCAATTGCTTGCGGAACGGTACGCGGAAATCCATCAAACACAAATCCTTTAGCATCAGGATTTTTATCTACCTCTTCTTCAAGCATGGCAATTGTAAGGGCATCAGGAACCAATTCTCCATCAGCTAACAATTGACTCACTTTTTTTCCTAATTCGGTTTCTCCTTTAACGTGTGCTCTAAAAAGATCGCCTGTTGAAACGTGTACCAACTGATATTTTTCTATCAGCTTTTCAGATTGGGTGCCTTTACCCGCCCCTGGAGGGCCAAAGAGAACTAAATTAAGCATTCAAGTTGTTTAGGTTGTCTTCAAAAATTAAAAAAGCCTTATTCCTATGGCTCAGTCAAAAGTAATATTCAAATCACTGATTAATAGGATTAGACATTGCTTACTTTCAAGGCTGCAAATATATCATTATTAATTTAGATGCCATTTAAAATTGATAATTTATTTAAAAAGGGGCTATTTTAATGACATTTATCTTATGCTACGAAGAATCTTGTGCCATTTTTATATTTAACAGAATTTTCTTCAAATACAAGGCGGCCTGACCAAACAATTCCTTTCACATTTTATTAGAAACTGTTAAAAGATGATGAAAATTTACGCAGGTTGTTACGTTGAGTCTGTCGAAACGCCTTAAACTGATCCTTCGACAAGCTAAGAATGACAGAATCCGTTAGTGTGGTCGTCATTCCCGCGCATGCGGGAATCTTAAAATCGCTTGCATTAAGATTATCTGCAATGAGCACTTCGTGGTTCCCAATCGAGTTGGGAATGACGATACCCCGATGCTATTCACTTCCTTAAAATCTCATATTATTTATATTGATTTCATACAAAATATTAACCATTGACAGAATCCTATAGAAAAGTCGTCATTGCGAGGAGGAACGACGAAGCAATCTTTCCTGCTATTGATCCTGCTATAAAGATTGCTTTGTCGGCTGAAAAAGCCTTTTCGCAATAACGAAAATATGAGGAGATTTATCTTCTTTAAAATTCCTATTATTTATATTGCTTTTTATGAAATAAATTGTCCCTCAGGATGATAAGTAAAATATAAAACGAAACCTTAAGCAGTTTCTTAACCAATCAATTTTAACTACAAATGGATTAACCACTATCTAAAAAGAAGTATTTAACACCGCAATATATCCAAAACACAAGTAGATATACCTGTTTTACTCATTCGGTTAAACAGCCTAAAACCTTTTTAAAAAATTCCCTGTTACTTTTTATATGTTTTACCTTAAATCACAAAATCTATGAAAAAGCTGATGATTATCTTATTGGCATTAGGAATAGGCTTAGCCTCTTCTGCCCAAACCCGTCAGGACACCACTAAAAAGAAAACGGAAAAAACCAAACCGGCAAAGAAAAATGTTCCCGGCAAAAGGGATACGACCAAGCGTGACACGCTGAAACGTGACACCATAAAAAAAACAATCCCACCACTATAGGACTAAGCCCGGTTAATCCGGGCTTTTTGTTGCTACTTATTTTCGTGGATAGCAGCTTTCAATATTGCATTGCGAAAAATGCAAAACTCACCCAAGTTAATTTAATCAAACTTCTTTTTGACTTAACACCATGTTCCTCAGGTATTTTTCCTCGTTGCGGTTTATACCTAGGGCACTAGTAAGCCAAAAAATGACGCATGCCAAATGGTATACCCTTTGATGAACTTTATTATACCTTAAAACATTTTTTGCTATGACACAATCCGAATTCACCCAAAGCGTAAACCTCTATTCGAGAGCGCTGCAATTACATGCCCTCAATTTTACTAAAGATCCTGATGACGCAAATGACCTGTTACAGGATACGCTTGTTAAAGCCATCCGGTTTGCTAAAAACTTTAATCATGGCACCAATATAAAGGGATGGCTGTTTGTAATCATGCGCAATACCTTTATCAATTCTTATCGCCAAAACCAAAGACATCGCGACCGCATTGTTCAGGTAGAAGAAATCTCTTCAGCGAACCTTTGCCATAGTGCAACCTCAAACCATGCAGAACACAGGTTTGCGATGGAAGACATTAAAAATGCTTTAAACAGGCTTCCGGCAGCATATTCAGTACCTTTTATCCGGTATTTCGAAGGATATAAATATAAGGAAATAGCCGAAGAACTGGGTATCCCGGTGGGTACAGTTAAAACACATATCCATCAGGCCAGGTTACTGCTTAAAAAGCAACTTAAACAATATAAAACGCAATAACTATAATGGCCTGCTGCTGTCCTATGGCATGCAGGCCTGACCACAAATACAGACAGCCTATTGCCTGCGCTGTTGTTGCGCAAATTACGTGATCTTACGTAACTTATACCTAAAAGCACCTGGTAAATCCTGTCTGAATGTAATGCTATATCCCCAGGCTTAAACCAACTACCCGGATTCCTATTCCTCAGGATAAATCAGGCAATCTATATAGCACGAGCTTTCCTAATGTCATTAAGTTAAGTAGAAGCTGTCAGTCTGAGCTTGTCAAAGACCTTTAATTGTCGAAAACAAAAACATTTTTCCTTCGACAGGCTAACATTGACAGACACTAAAAATCGGCGTCATCTCCTTTTCAATGCGGAGTGGAGAGATCTTTTAACTATGTTTAAAAGATCTCTCCACTGCGGTCGAGATGACGATTTATCTTAACCTGTCATCCAACTCCTTTGTTTTTGGCTAAAAAACTGATCTTCCAACTAGGCCATACCACCGTATCTCGGTTCTACTTAAATCCGGCCAGTTTTTAGTAAAGCACGCTTCGCTTCCTATACATTAATTAACAAAAATCAATTTGTATTAACCGCCTTGAGTTTTGTTTAAACCTGAAACAAGGTATTCCTGGTCATGATTCAGGTATATTCCACGTTAAAACAGGTAGTTGCACAACGAACAAAACGCTTCTAAGCGTAGTTGTTTAAAACAGTATTACCCGGGCAGGTATCTAGCTTTTTTGCTTAATATCTTGTCCATTATTCAGATCTTTTATGCAACAATATAACAGGCTAAAAATTTTTACATGGCACATCCACGGTAGTTATCTTTTTTATCTTTCACAGGGTGACTATGATATTTATATACCCGTAAACGAGGCTAAGAGCGAAGGATATGTTGGCCGGGGCACGACTTTCCCTTTTGGCAACAATGTCCATGAAATCCCTGCAGCTGAAGTCCGCAATATGGATTTCGATGTCATTTTATTCCAGACCGATGAGAACTATCTCCGCGACCAGTTCGACGTCCTTTCTGAATCCCAGCGTACTTTACCAAAGATTTATCTCGAACATGATCCACCCTGGGACCACCCTACCAATGCACAACATCCGGTAAAAGACCCAACGGTAACACTTGTCCATGTAACACATTTTAACCAATTGATGTGGCATAGTCCAGGTGTACAGACCCTGGTTATTGAACATGGCGTAACCGCCAGTAACCATCCGTATAAAGGCACACTCGAACGTGGAATAGTGGTGATTAACAATTTGCCAACAAGGGGACGTCTTTTGGGTTTCGATATTTTCGAACAACTTAGTAAGGTACTTCCCCTGGATCTGGTGGGTATGGGTGCAGAACAATACGGAATAGGCGAAGTACTTCATCCACAATTACCGGCATTTATATCCAACTACCGTTTCTTTTTTAACCCCATCCGCTACACCAGCCTTGGCCTTGCCGTATGTGAGGCAATGATGCAAGGTATGCCTATAGTTGGCCTGGCTACCACAGAAATGTCGGTGACCATCAAAAATGGTTATTCAGGTTTTGTACGAACAGACATGGGGATGCTTAGAAAAGATATGGAACTTCTTTTGGAGCGCCCTGAACTTGCGCAACAATTGGGTAATAACGCCCGAAAAACCGCCGAAGAACGCTTCAGCATCGAACGGTTTACCCTACAATGGCATAACTTATTCAAAGAAGTAGCTGCAAAAAAGGCCATGTATAAATTAACTAACTGATACCTAAAAAGAATCCGATGACAAATAGAATTGCATTTATAAGTGAACATGCTTCACCACTTGCCCTGCTTGGGGGAAAAGACAATGGCGGCCAGAACGTTTACGTGGCCGAAATTGCAAAACAATTGGGGCAGCAAGGATACCAGATTGATATCTTCACCCGTAGGGAGGACCTCATCTCGGAGGAAGTTAACACATTTAGTGAAAACGTACGGGTGATATTAGTAGAGGCAGGCCCCAAAGAACCTGTAGATAAAGAAGATCTGTTACCCTATATGAAAGATTTCAGAAAGGAAATGGAATATTTTATCCTTAGAAATAAAATTTCTTACCGGCTCATCCACGCCAACTTCTGGATGTCGGGCCTGGTGGCAATGGAGCTTAAAGAAAGGCTCGATATCCCTTTTGTGATTACCTTTCATGCCCTTGGGCACATCAGAAAAATATACCAGAAAGAAGCTGACCGTTTTCCTCCGGAGCGTGTAGAAATCGAACGTGCCATTGTACAAAGAGCAGACAAGATCATCGCTGAATGCCCACAGGATGAAGCCGATCTCAGTACTTACTACAGGGCGGATCCGGAAAAAACCGTGATGATTCCTTGTGGATTTAATCCTGAGGACTTTTACCCTATTGCAAAACCTACAGCAAAGTCATTGCTCGAAATAGATGAACAGGAAAAAATAGTACTCCAGCTTGGCAGGATGGTTAAACGAAAAGGCATAGACAATGTTATTGAGGCGTTTGCCAAATTAGGCTCCAAGCATCGGGCTCGACTTATTGTGGTTGGTGGAGAGCAAGATGATCCAAGTGCTGATCCGGAACTGAAAAGATTAAAACAGCTCGCTGCCGATCATGGAGTTGAGGCCACTGTAAGCTTTGTAGGTCGCAAAAACCGTGAACTGTTAAGGTATTATTACAGTGCTGCCGATATTTTTATCACCACTCCATGGTACGAACCTTTTGGTATTACGCCATTAGAGGCCATGGCCTGTGGCACCCCGGTTATTGGTGCGGCAGTTGGTGGCATAAAATATACTGTAAAAGATGGCCATACCGGCTATTTAATTCCGCCTCAGCAGCCGGAAATTCTTGCGCAGAAAATTGACCGGTTATTGTCTGACCCTGCCCTGCTCAGCGAAATGTCTGCCAAAGCGCTTAACCATGTACAGGAAAACTTTACCTGGGAAAAAATTGCCAGACAGATACACGACTGTTACGAGGCAATCCATGCCAATCAGCAGAAAATGCAGGAGCAGGAATTTAAAATGATCCAGCATGCCTTTGAAGAAGGTGCAAGAACTTTCGAACGCACTTCCAGAGAATTAAGCACAAAAATTGCATTTGCCGGCGAATTGATGAGCAGGGCACTCAAAGCAGGAAACAAGATCCTGGTTTGCGGAAACGGCGGAAGTGCTGCCGAAAGCCAACACTTCGTTGCCGAGCTCGTTGGCCGTTTCGAGGTACCGCACCGAAAAGGGCTCCCAGCTATATCGCTCAATTCGGACATGGCCATTATAACCGCGTGGGCAAACGATTTTGGATATGATGATGTATTTGCGAGGCAGGTTCAGGCTTATGGTGCTGAAGGAGATATACTGCTCTGCCTGAGTACCAGCGGGAACTCTGACAATATTATCAAAGCCATACAAATGGCAAAAAAGAAAGGGATTAGCTGTATCAATATGCTGGGTAAAGATGGTGGTCGCGCAGCAGCCTTTGGAGAACTGAATCTCATCGTGCCTTCGCAAAGCACCCAGCGCATCCAGGAAATGCACTTACACCTGGTACACCTGCTTTGCAGCATTATCGAAAACCGCATGTTCAATGTTGCCTTTACCAACAAGACCGCAGCAAAAGAACGCACATTACCGGCTTTTTCTCATACTGAAACAGCCTACAACAGCAGTTATGGCAGTTAAAAAGGCAGTATTTTTAGATAAAGATGGAACCCTTATTCCCGATATCCCTTATAATGCCGATCCCGACCTGATTAGCCTTGAAACCGGCGTTGGTGAAACACTGGCGCAACTGGCTGAATATTTCCAGCTGATCGTCATCACCAATCAGGCTGGGATTGCATTTGGCCGTTTCACCGAAAAAGATCTTATCGGTGTAGAAAAAAGAATTGCAGATTTACTGCAGCATTATGGTGTAAGACTAAGCGGTTTCTATTATTGTCCGCACCATCCACAAGGCAGTAGCGCCCCGTATGCGAAATCTTGTACCTGCCGGAAACCAGGTCCTGGTCTGATCATTAAGGCGGCTGGAGAACACAGCCTTTCTTTAAGTGACTCCTGGATGATTGGCGATATCCTGAACGATGTACAAGCCGGAAAAGCGGCAGGCTGCAAGTCGATATTGATTGATAATGGAAACGAAACCGAGTGGGATTTTATGGCAAGTCCGGAGCGCATTCCCGATTACATCAGCAAAGATTTCGCTGATGCAGGCAAGTATATTCTTAGAACTGAAAAAAATGAAAAATACAGCAAATAAATACGATCGTTACCTAAAAAAATTCACAGGAAAAAAGATATTGGTCATTGGAGATCTGATGCTAGACCGTTACCTTCAAGGGAGCTGCTCGCGCATTGCGCCTGAAGCAACGGTACCAGTGGTCGATTTAAATTCCAGTAGAGAATGCCTTGGCGGTGCCGCCAATGTTGCAGCAAACCTACGTGCATTGGGCGCAAACGTTCTGCTTTGTTCTGTAATAGGAACTGACACACATGGCCACAGCTTAACTAACCTGTTAAAAGAGCATGGCATAAATACCGACCTTATCATCCAGGACCAAGAAAGATCAACCATCTGCAAAACCCGTGTAAGCTCCGGTTCACAGTTGATTGTACGTTATGACGAAGGCAGTTGCGATCCTATTTCACTGGCTACTGTGGAACAGCTTAAACAAAATATTATAGCTGGTTTTGATCAGGTTGATGCCGTTTTCATTTCTGATTATGGCAAAGGCGTGCTCACTGATGCGCTTATTGACACATTAATTTCGTTACGAAAAAATTCTACCCAAATAATTGCTGTTGATGCCCGCGACTTTGCGCTTTATGCAGCTTTGGAACCTACGTTGATCAAACCCAATTATAGTGAAGCTGTATCCTTATGCCAGTTTAAAACTACCCATGATAAACGGGCCGAACAAGTAAAAAACTGGGGTAAAACCCTTTACCAGTATAGCGGTGCAAAGCATATTTTCCTCAGTATGGATAAAGACGGCGTATGCTGTTTTAAAGAAGGTAACTTTTGCTTACACCAGCCCGCGCCAACGGTTGTCAACCCACAGGTGAGCGGGGCCGGCGATACATTTATTGCCACGGCCCTGATGGCACTTCTTGGTGGTGCTGATGTTATCGCTACTACCGAGCTGGCCGTAAGCGCAGCCGCTATGGTGATCAGCAAG
This sequence comes from Pedobacter sp. W3I1, assembly GCF_030816015.1. Taxonomy (NCBI): domain Bacteria; kingdom Pseudomonadati; phylum Bacteroidota; class Sphingobacteriia; order Sphingobacteriales; family Sphingobacteriaceae; genus Pedobacter; species Pedobacter sp. W3I1. The sequence goes on along the minus strand of NZ_JAUSXN010000001.1, from coordinate 1,600,727 downwards.
CCACACACCGCCGTATGTGATATTGAGCATTTGAAGAAAAACCTGGGCGAGAAACAAAAATTACTCCTGGCCAAACAGGAAATAAAAGAATTAATCGCCGGGTATAAAGCGCAGGGCAAACGCATTGTATTTACCAATGGCTGCTTTGATATTCTGCATAGCGGGCATGTTAGCTACCTGAAAGGATCAAAAGCACAGGGAGATGTACTCATCGTTGGATTGAATACCGATGAAAGTATTAAAAGGTTAAAAGGGCTGCAACGCCCGATTAATTCTTTAGATGACCGTACTGAAGTACTTTCTGAACTGAGTTGCATTGACCACATTATTCCCTTTGGTGAGCATGGTGACGACACGCCAATACCGCTCCTTAAACTGATAAAACCACATTTTTTTGTTAAGGGTGGCGACTATCGCCATAAATTCTTGCCTGAAAAAGAACTACTGGATAGCATAGGTTGTAAAATTATTTTCCTGCCAACGGTAGCCAACAGATCAACCAGCAATGTAATTAGCAAAATCCAGGAAAACCTGAGTTTTGCCGGCCAAAATATCGTAAATTAATGGACTGGAAATCCTGCAAGCATATCCTGGTTATCCGGCCAGACAATATGGGCGACCTACTGATGTCGGCCCCGGCCATCAGGGCCTTGAGCGAAAGTTTTGGCTGTAAGATAACCCTGCTCACCTCGCAAATGGCAGTGGAAGCATCGGCTTTACTGCCCTGGATACAAGAGGTGATTTGCTACGATCTTCCCTGGGTAAAAACAAATGAAGCAATGCCTGGTGAAGCGTTAACCAAAGTAATTGAAGAGGTTAAAGCCAGGGCATTTGACGGATGTATCGTTTTCAACGTTTCTACCCAGAACCCCGCCCCTTCATTAATGATCGCTTTTATGGCCGGCATTCCTTTGCGGGCAGCATACAGCAGAGAAAACCTTTATAGCCTGCTTACCCACTGGTTACCAGATAAGGAACCCTATTTCGAAATCATACATCAGGTAGAGCGGGATTTGAGACTTTGTGCATTTATAGGTGCCCATACCGCAGATAGACAGATCAGAATTGGCAGTTTACCTCAGGATATTCTCCAGGAAAAATTAAAACCTCTTAACCTTAAAAAGAACCAGTTCTTTGTTTTCCATATCAGTGTTTCAGAAAAAAAACGACAATACCCGGAAGCAGAATGGATAAAAATAGCCAAAGAACTGATCCGGATACAAGGGCTTCCAATATTACTAACCGGAAGCAAAACAGAGCAGCCGTTAATCGAGCGTGTTGCCACCAATGTTGGCGAAGGTGCACTGCCCATAGCAGGTTTGCTAAATTTAAAAGAACTGGCAGCCTGCATTGCCATGGCACGAGCTATGATGAGCGTAAACAGCGGCCCCATGCACCTGGCTGCAGCAACAGACACCCCCGTTCTAAGTTTATATGCCAGAACCAACCCACAGCACAGCCCTTGGATGGTACCGCATAGAACTATCGAGTTTGATGTTCCCTCCGCTTTGCAGAGTAATAATCAGGTTTTGAGGTATCAATCCGTAAAAGCTTATTCTTCTCCAATTACATTTCCGGGTGCGGAAAAAATACTGAAGGCATTTGAAGATCTGCTCAACGAAACAGCATCTCGTTAACTGCTTGTTTAACCAGGTTATATTCTGGCGTTTTTGTCCAGTCGATAGTGGTATGTCTTGATACATCGAGCGGTCCCCAACGGCCAGGTTCGCCATCCATACTGATGATCACACTGTGCACTTTGAGTGCGGCAGCCATATGCGATACGCCTGTACAATTGGCAATTAGTCCTTTAGCGCCTTTAAGTAGCACGCCTAGTGTACCCAAATCTGTTTTACCTGCCACCACAACTGGGCTTCCCTTCATCAATGCGCTTACCTGGTCAATAAGTCCAAGTTCATCTGCCGACCCGGTGAGCACAACCTCATAATCTTGCTCTATACAATAGTCGGCCATTTTTGCAAAATTGACTGGTGGCCACTGCCGCCATGCACCGCGCGAACCACAGTGCATACAGATATATTTTTTATGAATAGCAGATCTGTCAAGCGCTTTAAAGTCGTTTTCGTGTAATGGAAAAAACATCTCTGTCGTTTCAATCGGCACGCCAAGGTGTTTCATGAGTGCGATATGCCTTAAGCTTTCGTGGCCCGAATCAGGATAAGGCATCAATAAAGGATTTCCTTCCAGCTCGGTGCGATCTAGTGAAAAACCACCAAGGAGACTACCCGAGAGTTTACCCAGCATAGCATTCACAATACTTCCATTACCATGCATCTGCAAAATGATATCGAATGCTTCCAAACGCATTTGCCGTTCAAAACGGACAAAACCATCTTCATCAAATTCCCTTTCTGGCAGTCCCGGAAAGCCTGGAAACTCCATAAACCTATCAAATAGCGCTGCATAACGTTCAATCAGTTTCTGGCTGGATGGCAGGCCAATGAAAACTATTTCGGCATCCGGGCAAGCGAGACGAAGATTTTTAAGGGCAGGCATTGCGCATAAAAGGTCGCCAAGCTGCAATGCCCTGAAAATGGCAATCTTTTTAAACTGCCTGATTGCGTATCCCATACTTAAAAAAGAAGTTTTCTATAACGGATACTTCCGTAAATACGGTAATAAACAGACAGGAAAGGAATAAAAAGAGAGGTAATCAACATTTCGGCTACATGACTGCCAGAGCGGCTACTTTTCCTGAGTCGCTGATAGGCGAAGATTACGATGATCAGAAACATACAAAGCAGCATTGATTTCGATAATACATCGTATCGCCGAATCCCTGTAAGCAGGGCAAGTACGCCTAACAATACGATCAGATAATAATTCCACAAAGGTCTTTTTTGTATCTTTTGCCTGTAGAGTGTTGGGTATTTTTTGAATAGCAGCACATCGAATATGCCTTTGCGCTGCTCCTTTAAACTTACTCCCCAAGGCGCTTTCCGCACCGGATGCACCACAACGGCCTTCTCGTTTCTGTATACTGGTACCTGGGCCAGCAATAATTTAAATTCCAGGTCAGAATCTTCACGCCAGGCCATGCTAAACCTTTCGTCAAAACCGCCAACCTTAAGCAGCGCAGGTTTTGTACAGGCACAATTTGCAGTAATAAATTCCGCTTCTGAGAGCCTTGCGGTATTCAGCGCAAAATCTGTAGGCTCCGGATCAAGAGGAACAACTGTTTTACCGCTAAAAGCAATAAATTCCTGATTTTGATAACCATCTAAAAATCCGGTCAACCAGTTTGGTCCCGGCAGGCAATCATCATCAGTAAAAGCAACCAATTTTCCACTAGCCAAAAGCCATCCTAAATTACGTGCGGCTGCCGGTCCTTTTTTTTCTTCCGTACAACGAACCAGTAGTCGAAAGGCATAGCGGTCGCGTAGGTTTTCCAGTGCCTTAAAAATCCGCTCATCCGGTCCATCATGAACCACGATGACCTCGAAATCGCTGGCATTAAGGCTTTGCCCGTTAAGTGCATCCAGGCAGTTACATAAGAGGTTCAACCTGTTGTAGGTTGGAATGACTACTGATATTCTTTTTTGCATCTGTTTTGGTAATTAAATATGATCCGATAATAAGTGCGTCGAAGGGCGATGTCCAGAAACACTCCACTGCATCTCTTGGTGTACATACAATGGGTTTGCCCAGGGTATTGAAAGATGTATTGATTAAAACAGGAACCCCGGTTATCGCTTTAAAAGCCTTTAATAACTGATAATAACGCGGGTGTTGCTCCTCGTTAATGGTTTGTACCCGTGCAGTGCCATCTGTATGCCGTACGGCAGGAATCTGATCTTCTTTTTCCTTTAGCACATCGTAGATAAAAAGCATAAAAGGCGAAAAATGTGCATCTTTAAACCACAGATGGGCATCTTCCTCTAACACCACGGGTGCAACCGGACGGAAATCCTCACGGTCTTTCACCTCATTTAGCATGGCTTGCATCCGGGGGTCAATTGGCGAGGCCAGAATAGAGCGGCTGCCTAATGCCCTTGGCCCAAATTCCATCCTGCCCTGGTACCAGCCAATAATCTGGTTATCAGCCAGCAGCGATGCTGCTTCCAGGGCCACATCTTCCATTTTTGTAAAAGGTACTTTTGCCCAGTTTAAAAAACGTTCAATCTCCACATCGCTATATTCTGGCCCCCAGTAAACATGGTCCATTATAAATTCTTTTTTATTCACTTTACGTTCATTGATATCTACATACATGGCTGCCCCTAATGCTGTTCCCGAATCGCCTGCAGCAGGTTGTACCCATACATTTTCGAAAGGGCCTAAATCCCTGATCCTGGCATTTAACACGCAATTTAAGGCTACCCCACCGGCCATCACCAGGTTAGGAACTTTAGTAACCTGATAAAGATAATCAACAAGCTTGAGCACCGTTTCTTCCAAAACCAATTGTAATGAACGCGCAAGATCGAAGTGAAAAGCGGTAAATGGCTCATCTTTCAATCTGGCAGGGCCAAAGCGTTCGCTCAGGTTTTCGCCACTTACCGTGTACTGGCCATTACTTCCCAACCGGATGATATCCCTGAAATCGGAAGCGAACCGGGGCTCCCCGTACGATGCCAACGCCATTACCTTATATTCATCAGATGAATGCAGGAAACCGAGATGAGTGGTAAGCCTCTCATAAAGCAGGCCCAGCGAATGTGGAAGATCTACCTGATTAATCCTCGTCATTGTTGTTCCATTCCCAATGCCATAGGTGGTAGAAGCTACTTCGCCCCTTCCGTCTAAGGTTAGGATAGCTGCTTCATCATAGGGTGAAGGGAAAAAGGCACTGGCAGCATGGGCAACATGGTGATCAACATAATGCCATTCCCAATCACTGGTCTTTGCGCCATAAAAACGTTTCTGCAGGTGGTGAGGATAACCATCAACCAACTGGTGAGGTGCATGAAGTATAGAAGAAAGGAACAGGTTGTCCCATGGCTGTGGGGTGGAACTGATAAAATCCTGACTGGGATAAAATGGAATTTTGCATTCCGGGTTGTTTTGCAAGGCCGGTGGAACCAAAAGGTTTGGATCGAAAGAGTAGGCAATGTGGTCTACATCGCTCAAATGGATGCCTGCAATCTTTAAACAATAATCTATCGCGTGAAAAGGAAGTTCGTAGGTGTTAAATGGAATAGGTCGTTTTCCGTGTTTAAAATGGGTAAAGCGCTCATCTTCTACAGCTGCCAGGAGCATTCCATCTTTAAAAATACAGGCAGCAGAATCATGAAATACTGCATTAATACCGAGTGTAATCATATTGATATTAGGTTTAAGTGAAGGAAGTAGTTCAGCTTATAAACATCTTCTATTGTCAGAGGATTTTGTTTTTTTTTAAACAGGTATAACCACTACCGGTAATCGTATAAATACCTAAAGTGCGGGAGTTTTTACCCCGCGTAAAACTTTTGTTTTTTCAGCTATGTTATTTTAGTATTAATGACCATTACTGGCGAACGATTACATTTTAAATTATTATGATTAAAGTAATATTGGCTGATGACCATCATGTAGTAAGAGATGGCATTAAGATGCTGTTAAATTCCGGAGAGGAAATTAAAGTTATAGGAGAGGCATCAGACGGACATCAGGTGTTGGGATTGATCGATTCGGGTTTGGATCCTGATATTGTGATTTCAGATCTGAGTATGCCTGTTATGGATGGCTTTTCACTGATCAGCAAACTCAAAACAGAACGGCCTTCAATTAAAACCATGGTACTGTCTGTTTCTGATGATGAAAATTATGTGGCCCAGGCTTTTCAAAATGGCTGCCTTGGTTATCTGAGTAAAAGTGTTCAACCGAGCGAACTTATTTTTGCCATCAGGCATATCCATTCTGGCGGGCGTTATCTTGGTGCAGACTTAAGTGTAAAAATGGTAGACCGCGTAATGCAGGAGAAAAAACCGGAACTTTCTCCGGATATTACTTTTACCTCACGCGAGAGCGAAATCCTGCAACTTATTGCGCAGGGATGTACCAATAATGAAATTGCAGAGAAACTTTTCATCAGCAGGCGCACAGTAGAAGGCCACCGTCAGAATCTTATCGAAAAAACTACTTCAAAAAATACCGCAGAACTGATCGGCTTCGCTTTCCGTTATGGGCTTATTTTAAACTAACTAAGCCAGAGGTGTTTGGTCATCAACCGTTCCAGTGCCTTTATGCCTGTTGCGCCTCGCCCTGACAGTGGCTTTTAACTGTTCGTTAATGGAGATGAGATCTCCGATCAGAAAATAATCCCGTAGATTGTTTTTGATGGTTTTACGCATAATCCTGCGGACGATGTCTTTATGGATTTCTCCGAGCTCTTTTACACGCGAAAGCCTGTTGAGCGCAACCAGGGCAAGCAATGCACCAATTATAAAGAGGAAGTTCCACTCATGCAGTTCGAGCAGTTTAAAAGTCTTATGGATTACCGGGCTGCTCCAGTCTATCGTCATCAATAGTTTTCGTTCGGCAAAGTAAACTGCAAGCATTCCGCCTGCCAATGGCCCTAAAGAAGAGGCTACAGCAACAACAATATTTTTAACTGAAAGATAGACGATTGCATCTTTTTTTGGCGCCAATTTGAGCCCGATATTATTAAGGGAAAGGTTAATGCCTGCAGCCGCGAAACCACTAAACACGTGAATAGCCAATAATAATAACACATTAGCGTACTGGTGGGTATAAATACCAACAAAACACCAGGCCAAAATACACAGAATGTAAAGTGGTGCGGCGGCCGCGATAATACTTTTATTACTGTAACGGTCAGAAAATGTTCCCCAGAGCTGAAGTGTCAAAATACCTGCAAGCTGACCAGCAACACCCAAAATGATCACATAAGAGATCGGGAGTTTTAAAGAGGTTAACATAAAAACAGTAAAAAATGGCGTTGCCATATTAAGTGCAAATGCCCAGGCACAATTGAAAACCAGCAATCTGCGAAAGTTAGGATTCTTGAGCGGACTTTTAAACAGCGCAAAAATATTACTGTCTGAAAGATATGACTGGGGTTCCTGAGCCTTGGAAAGGACAAAACTACCAATGAGGCCAATGCTTCCCGCAATCATAAAAAACAGGGCATAAACACTAAGCTGATAGTCTGGATACCGATTTTTAACCCAATCTAACAGGAGTGCCAGCGCTATGCTCAAAACTACATTAAGTGTTTGTGTGTAACGGCTGCGCCTGGAAAAATATTCACCAAGCATATTTTCCGGCACCATATCTTTCATCCAGGAGTTCCAGCTTGGCCCGGCTATCGAACCAAATACATAATGAAAGAAAAGCATAAAAATCAGTAGATTCAGTGAAAGCCCGGAAAATACGAGTACGCTTAAACCAACCAACAACAATGGAACCCGTGCAAAGTAAGCACATAAAACAGCAACAATACGCCTGTTGTGATAGCGGCTAACCAGCCATATCGATGCCAGTTGAAAAACATTTGTGGCCAACGGCAGTGCTGCCAATAATCCGATCTGCATACTGTTTGCCCCTAAAAGCAAGGCCATCGAAACCAAAAAAGCGCCACTGGAAAAAACGGTCATCACCTCTGCGGCCAAACCGTCCCATATTACAATTTTTAATCCTTTTTGTACATCCTGCTCGCTAAGCGCTTCCTTTGGTAATAGCATAACAATTGGTTTAATTAAAAGCACCCGGCTGTTTGGCTATGCTTTCAACTGATCGACAAATCCGGAGCGTTTTCAATTCATATTCCCCTGATTAATGGACTCTCCCATTCCTGGCTTTGATCTTTGCCTCCATCGCTGGTCAGTTTCTTTTTTAAATTCCCTACTGACCTATTTGAACCCACGGTACCTGAAGAATCTGCAGGTATTTTACCTTTATTACACTGTGCACCAATGCGTTCGTTTGCCAGCGCATTTTTGCTGTTTTTCCCTGAATTATGATTTCCCATATCCATCTTCATTTTGCTATATAAATAACAGCACAATTTGCAGATTGGTTAACGTAATTTATACCCGTTCTGAAGGAGGTTAATACGCTTTCTATGGAATAAAAATGGTTTTTTATCACCTGAAAGAAGTACTACAATTTTACTCAGATGGCCCGGCACGATTGAAAAAAAATTGACAAGGAAATTTGATCCATGTTTGAAAATTAAGAGATTCCTTTATGTAAACACAGTTTTACCGCTATTCTATACCATAAAACCAAAGGCAGAAAGCATTGTCAAAATCAAATTAAAGATGAGCCCAATCATTCAAATTGTAACATTTTTAACACGTAACAGTACCTCGCGCGCCTTTTATTTTTTTAGTGGTACTGTCTTTCAAAAACCTTTAAATCCATATTGTATTCTTTTCGAACAGGATTTAAGGCATAAAAAGCCTTTGCAGCACTAAAATGGAAGCTTCCTGATTTTTTACAGAAGCGTTTACCTGCTTTGACACATAGGAAATTTCGCCTATATTTATGCCTTAACTTTCATGCGGATGCCTGGCTAATGCACTTGTACGCCCAGATGTGGTCTAAATTCCAACTTGAAGGCAATGCTCCCAGTGAGCAATATAAGAAGGATGCTAATTGCAGACTACCAATTCCCGATGGTAATCGCGATCCGCAAAAAACAAAAAAACATGCAAGAAAACCAAGATGGTGCGCTGTCACATCCCGCAGCAGAACTGAACATGGAAATGCCACAAAAAACAGGAACTTTTCCAATAATTGGTATGGGTGGGGCCAGTGGGTCTTTATCTGCTTATCAAAAATTCTTCACCCATATGCCTGCCAGGTCGGGAATGGCATTCGTAATAATTGTTCACCAGGATGAAGCCGAAGGACTCGATTACATTAAATTGCTTAAGGGCTCAACCAGCATGCCCATATTAACTGCAGAAGATGGAACTGAGGTACGTGAAAATCATATTTATATTATTCCTCCCCGCACAGATATGGGTATCCATAACGGGCATCTTTTGCTCTTTAGTGCATCCCGGCAAAAAGGTGCACACATGTCCATCGATTATTTCTTACAAAGCCTGGCAGAAGACCAGTGGAATAAGGCGGTAGCCGTTATCTTTTCGGGTTTGGGCGCTGACGGGGAAACGGGGCTCAGGATGATTAAGGAAAAACTGGGTATGGCCATGGTACAAGACCCTGATACAGCCGAGTATCCGAGCATGCCTTCTGCGGCGATCAAAACCCATCTGTCAGATTATATTCTTCCGCCAGAAGAAATGCCTTTAAAACTGATCCAGTACCTTAACCACCCGGCGTTGGCCGGGGCCAATGAAGAACTGGTATCACCACAAACCAATAAAGTACATATCCAAAAAATACTGATGTTATTGCGTTCGCAAACCGGACATGATTTCACCTTATATAAAAAAAATACCATTTCCAGGCGTATTGAACGCCGCATTGCCTTCCATCAACTGGCAGACTATGAAAGTTATGTAAATTACCTAAGGGAAAACCCTGGAGAGATTGAGATTCTTTTTAATGAACTGTTGATCGGGGTGACCAAATTTTTTAGAGACCGCCATGCCTTCGAAAGCTTAAAAGATCAGATATCCAGGTTGCTTAGGCAAAAAAGCGTAGAAGAACCAATCAGGGTATGGATTGCAGGCTGTTCAACCGGAGAGGAAGCCTACTCGGTGGCCATCATTATCACTGAATATCTCGACAGCCTTAAATCGAAGCGGAAACCAAAGGCACAGATTTTTGCTACCGATCTGGATCCAAACGCCATAGAACACGCCCGTGCAGGTTTTTATTTTTCTAACATTGTCGCAGAGTTATCTTCACAACAGCTCGAAAGGTTTTTTGTTAAAAAACCAAACGGTTATACAGTAAAAAAAGAAATCCGCGAGATGATCGTGTTTGCACAGCATAACCTGATCAAAGATGCACCTTTTACCAGGCTTGATTTACTCTGCTGCCGTAACGTAATGATTTACCTGACCACAGAACTGCAGAAAAAGATCATTCCCGTTTTCCATTACTCGTTGCAGCCAAACGGGCTGCTTTTCCTTGGCCCTGCAGAATCTGTAGGTACATTTCATGATATTTTTAACAGTGTAGATTCGAAGTGGAAAATCTTTGAAAGAAAAGAAGGGGTTAGCTCACTTGGCAAAATTCTCGATTTCCCTTTCCATATCGCCAATCAGGATAAACTGAGTAAAACAGACGGGCTGGCTAAAGCCGTGGCCAAAAACCCAATCGCAGAAAACTTTAACAAGGTATTAATCGAAAACTACACGCCAGCTTCATTATTGCTTAATGAAAAAGGAGAAATACTATATATCAACGGCAAAACAAACCGGTTTATTCAATTAAACCCTGGCGAGGCGGTAATGAATATCCACAGGATGGTAAGGGAAGAACTTAAATATGTACTGGGCAACGCCATCCACCTCTGTATAATGAACCAGTCGAAGGTCGAAATTACTGACATTAAGATCAAGGAAGACAACCGCACCTACCTGATGGACTTTTCTGTTGATTACCTGACAGAGCCAGCACTGCATGGCCTCTTATTGGTTAGTTTTCATGAAAAAGGTCCGGTAAAGAAACTACCTGGAAGAAAATCTAAATCTTCAGGCAACATCAGTGAAGGAGTCGTTGAGGAATTGGAGAAAGAGCTTACTTACACCAAGCAGCAGCTCCATACCACCATCGAACAGATGGAAACCTCTCTCGAAGAACTTAAGTCGACCAATGAGGAGCTCCAAAGCACCAACGAAGAATTGCAGAGCACCAATGAGGAAGCACTTACGACCAAAGAAGAAATGCAGTCGCTCAATGAAGAATTGATGACCATTAACCTGCAATACCAGAACAAGGCAGAGGAACTTACCCAGCTCAACAACGACATGAAAAATCTGCTGGATAATACGGAAATTGGCACTATATTTCTCGATAACCAGCTTAATATATTACGTTTTACCCCACAGGTAACCAGACTATTTAATGTTATTTCTTCGGATATTGGCCGTTCCATCACCCATATTGTTTCCAATTTTGAATATCCATCGATCGAACTCACCATCAAAGAGGTGATCGATAGCCTCTCTGGCAAGGAACTCGAAATTAAAACTAAAAAAGGCGAGTGGTACAACCTGCGCATTATGCCATACCGCACCATGGACAATTTTATAAACGGTGCAGTATTAGCCTTTACCAAAATTACACCGATTAAATCCATGAATGCCAGGATGCTCGGACTCCTGCAGTATGCACAGTCGACCGCCGATTTACATCCGCAGGCCACCGTGGTACTGGATGCCGACCGTAAGGTACTGGTATGTAATGAAAAGTTCCAGAACATGTTCCGTATACAAGAATACGAAATCAGAGAACTTTCTTTCACCGAAATTGTTATTAATAAATGGCAGATGGATCTTCTCTCTGATAAGCTCTCTGATTCATCACCTGCGAACGAAGAGGTTTATGTACAGCATCATTTTAATGGGATGGGTATTAAACACTTACAGATTAAAATAGACAGGATAATGGAAAAAGGAACAGAGAATACTTTAATCATAGTACTTAGTTTTAAAGAAAAATAAAAAACAGGTGAACAGGACATCAAAAGAGGTTATTCTTTCTGCGCTGAGGTCTAAAGCTGAAGAGCTTTTAAGTGTAAGATCTGGTGCAGAACATCGGACATTGCCCGACAGCGAACTGGCTGTATTGCTCAATGAACTGGAAATTCACGAACTGGAAGTGGATATGCAGAACGATGAACTGCGCCAATCGTACCGTTCAATCGATATGGAGCGTTCGAGGTTTACCGGATTTTTCGACGCGGCTCCAATCGGCTATTTCATTCTCGACTCATTAGGTACGATAAGAGAAATTAACCGCAGCGGCATCGAATTATTAGATGCTGGTAAAGATGCCATATTGGGCAAACACCTTTCTTATTGGATTGTACCCGAGGTAAAAGAAGATTTTTATGTTTTTATCAACAGCCTCGAAGCTGTGGGCAGCAGGCGGAATTACGAAACCCTGATGCGCAGCTCACAGGGACAGGTGATGCACGTACAACTTGGCGGAATAGCGATGATAAACCCGCTCACTTCTGCCCCAGAATACTATATTACACTTACCGATGTCACCGAATCAAGAAATGCCGCCCAGGTACTTAAAGAAACAACCGAACGTCTTAACCAAACCCTTAAAGCCTCGGTAACCGGCACCTGGAGTATCTGGCCCGACCGGCAAGAGGTGTTTTTTGACGAATTTAGTAAAAACATACTTTCCATTAATTCGGTCAGCTTTGACAATACCTTAGCCAGTTTATTGGAACTGGTGGTGCGCGAAGACCAGGAAAAAATAAGATCGGTATGTGACAAAAGTGGTGCACTTCGGGAAATTGATATGGAATTCCGCTTAAAGTCAGATCATGGAATGCCAAAAATCATTATGGCAAAAGGCAGGGAAATTTCAAATCCTGGTGAAGCCTGTTATTTTACGGGAATTTTATTTGATATTTCTGAGCGCAAACGCGCTCTGGACATTGAAGAAGCCACCAAACGCAGCCAGCAACGGCTCTTAACGCAGGCAGCGCTTGATGCACAGGAAAAAGAAAGGGCAAAAATCAGTGCAGCATTACATGATAGTATCTGCCAGCTTCTCTATGGAATAAGATTTAACATCAACCACTTAAAAAAGGCAAATGATGCCCAGCTAAAAGCCGAAATGGGAACCATCACCAAACTCCTTGATCAGACCATACGGGAAATCAGGGACATTTCTTATGAGCTTACCCCTTCGGTATTAAAAGATTTTGGATTTATCGCAGGTGTTAAAGAGATGAGCCAACGGTTAAGCAACAAATTTTTCAAAGTAGATAGTAAAATTCACAGGGATGCAGATCAGCTTCCTGCAGCTGTACAGTTATACGCCTTTCGTATTATCCAGGAACTTCTTAATAACAGTATCAAACATTCTGGCGCAACACAGGCCTCGGTATCGGTATGTACAGAGGGCGGCCGGGTAAACCTTACGGTTTGCGATAACGGAAAAGGAATTGAGCTCAACAACGAGACCCACCTTCGAAACGGATCGGGACTGAGGGGAATTAAAAACAGGGTAGCCATGCTTAACGGAACTTTCAGGGCTTATAACAATGAAGGTGCCTGTTTCAGTATTTCTTTCGATCCGTTTGAACTTAAAGAATATTGATGTTTATGGCAAAAACCGTTAGAAATATTATTACTATTGGTGCTTCGGCAGGAGGATTATCAGCTGTTTCCAAGTTGTTAACCAAATTGCCTGCAGATCTTGATGCTGCAGTGTTTATCGTTATCCATTTGGGCAAAGCTGCAATTGTAGATGTCGTACTCAATATGCTGGGCAAAAATTCGGCTTTAAAGATCTCTGTACCCGAAGATGGAACGCCGATAAACACCGGGCGGGTTTATCTTGCACCAGCCGATTCGCATATGATGTTGGAGAAAGGGCATATTTTGATCAAACAGGGCGCGAAAGAGAACCACTGGCGCCCCTCTATTGATGTATTGTTCCGTACCGCCGCTGCTGCTTACAATTCTTGCGTAACGGGCATTATACTTACCGGCTTATTGGATGATGGCACATCTGGAATGGCGGCAATAAAAAAATGTGGTGGCCGCTGTATTGTACAAGAGCCTGATAATGCAGAATTTCCAGACATGCCCAATAATGTTTTAAACAATATTGAAGTTGACTACAGGGTTCAGATTGAAGAAATGGGCTATATCCTTAGCGACCTCTATTCGAGAAACGATTGCGATGCGGCGAGCGTTCCGGATGATGTAAAGCTGGAATCGGCGATTACATTAAGAATGGCAACCAGCTTGCCTGTAACCGCACAGCTCGGCACACTTACTCCATTTACCTGCCCAGACTGTGGTGGTGTGCTTACCCAAATAGACGAACCGAATGGAGAAACCCGATACAGGTGTTTTACAGGCCATGTTTTTAGCGAAAGCTTTTTGGATAATCAATATGCAGATAAAACCGAAGAAACACTCTGGGTGGCTATCCGCATGATGGAAGAACGCAGAAACTTTATTAATACCATGCGCAAGAATGATATTAATAAGAAAGAAAGAGAGGAACGCGACCAGGAAATTCTTGTACATATAGAAAGGCTAAAAACCATCATGCAAGAAGTGGCTAAGAGCCGCCAGGAATTAACTAAATCAGATCATAAAAAAATAGAATCTTGAAAATTATACTAGCAGAAGATCATAATATTGTCCGTAACGGCATCAGGATGCTATTGGAATCGCAGGGGGAGATAAGCGTCGTTGCCGAGGCAGGCAATGGGCTCGAAGTGATTACATACTTTTCGGAAGGGAATCAGGCTGATATTGTGATCGCCGATATTAATATGCCTGAAATGGATGGTATCAGTTTAATCGGCGAACTCAAAACACTTAGCCCCGCTACCCACGTAGTGATGCTTTCTATGCTTGATAACGAAAAATATGTAGCACAAGCATTTATGGAAGGTGCACGGGGTTACCTCCTTAAAAATGTTGGTGAAGAAGAGCTGATTTTTGCACTTCGTTATGTAGCAGGAGGCGGTAAATACCTATGCGCGGAACTTGCCGAAAAACTATTAGACAGGCTTATACAAACCACAGTGCACCAACCAGAAACAAATGGGCAGCATATTGATTTTTCTTTAAGGGAAATGGAAGTACTGCACCTGATTGCAGAGGGTTTTACCAATAGTGAGATGGCCGAAAAATTATTTTTAAGCAAACGTACGGTTGAGGGGCACCGCCAGGCACTAATTGACAAAACCGGCACAAAAAATACGGCTGCACTGATCCGCTTTGCATTGGTTAACGGATTTATCAATTAACATGCTTTTCTGTTGAGCATAATGAACCAAAAGGATGATTAAAAAATAATTTTAGCGCAATAAAAACGCTGTAAATCCAGGTTAACACCATTTTCGTATTTCTAGCAAAAAAGGAAATGGTGACAAAACAAGAAAGATTACAGGTACTTCTTGCCATTCGATCTGTTTATAAGAGCGGATTCGGGGGCATCCTCGAGGATGGTAGTATTGTTGACAGAAGAAAATTCCCCTCAGGCGATCCCTATAGCTGCCAACACCCAGTTTGGCATACCTAAAAGCCGTAAAGTTCCAGATGCTGAACAGAACCGATAAGCTTAATAACCTGATTTCGATTGATATTTGCAGTAATTATCTGTTTTTACCACTTCTAGGCTAGGCGTCGCGTCATGCTGAATTTATTTTATTAGTAGATTTTATTGCTTCAAAGGCCTAATAGCTACTTCGTGGTCAGCATCTTATTTGCAGGAAAGACCCTGAAATAAACTGCGCAGCACTCTTGAATACAATTGAAAATATAAACAGACAATGAAAAATTCAGGGTGACGACCCGTTCATTCAAAATGTTCATACAAAACAAATAAAAAAACATTATTAATCGAACTCAGATTAATAAGTATTTTCCGAATAGCTTAAGCAGCAAGTGCAAATAGCCTCTTTGAGGACTACCATAAGATCAGATTTTAAAGATATAAAGAGCTTAGTGAAATTCTGTGCGGTTAGTTTTAAAGTAAAATGGCATCCGGGTCCTTTTTTGGCTTACCAGGTTCTTTCTGAACAATAATCGCTCAACAGGCCGTAATATCTCCTGAATACTAAAGGGTTTCTCAATAAAACTATCAAAAGCATATCCTTCCAGGTGAAGTAATATACTGCTATAGGCTGTGAAATAATGATGACAGGGGTTTTAGCTAAAAGCTTATTATTTTTAAGCGCTGCGCAAATCTCTCCACCGTTTACTTTTGGTAAATGATAATCGATAATAACCAGATCAGGCCTAAATCCTTCGATGGTATTTATTTCAGGGGCATCTGTCTCCATTCTACAGTGGTAACCCAAATCAGTAAACAGGTTATCCAGCACCTCAGAAAGCGCGAGGTCATCCTCGATTATCATTAGCCGCTGTGGAAAAGACTTTAGGCATTCTACTGGTCTGTTATGCATTTTTTGTTCCATATCGCCATTGTTATATTACCCTTAGCAATTTACCAAACACCAATATCAGGAACAAGGTGATTTATACTTTTTCGCTCTTCCTAAACTACCTGATTAACAGCGTTTTTATACTATAAACAAGCAGAAAGATTAAGCAACTTAAAATAAAAAATAATCAGGGATCTGAGACAAAAAAACGCCAGATAAGTGTAAATCTGCTTATCTGACGTTATAAATGCCACTGGCGATCTGGCTATTGTGCCTTTTACCAAATGCGCTAATCCAATGCCGGATTTCCGGTACTTTCATCCGTATCCAGTTCACTGCTTTCAAAGGGCTCTTCTGACGTTCCGTTGGTTTCATCTGGATTCCCGTTATTATCCGTTTGTTGATCGGGTGTTTCTTCCTGAAGGTCATTTTCCTGGTCGTTCCCATTTTCTGTAGAATTTTCATTCCCATTGGGCCGGCCAAAATCTCCACCGGTACTTCCACCTTGCCAGTTTTCATTTTGTTCTGGGTTGGTTTGATTTTCTTGCTGTTCCATATTTTATAATTTTAAGTTTAAAGCATAATTTCTGTGCTTTCCTAAACATAAGTTTACCCTATGCATGGCAAAGGCTATACTGCATGCAGCAATGTTATTGCTTTGATCGCTGCCCGCTGATACTATCTTGTCGTGTAGAATCGGTTCGCGTGGTGTCTCCGGCGGTGCTATCCTGCATAGGATCAGTAGCACTCATTGAGCTCATTGAAGTATCATTTGAAGTGGAATCGCCTGATGTAGCGCGGTTTTCGGAGTTACAGGCCATTAACATGGCCATTAATCCTGCTGACAATAATAAAATCTGTTTTTTCATATCTGATGAGTTATATAAAGAACAATCAGCTACGCTACGCAAAAGTTTTACTTTTCAGGCGTATTACTTCAAAACAGGTGTTAACCACGCTTACGCTTAGGTATTTATCCTATTAACCCCTAGAACTTTATATGGCTATTAGTTTTATTGTGGGATTAAGATTGCAACCGACAGCCTAATGTTATTAAATATAAATGACAGGAGAATTTAAGAAAAACAATTCTCCTCTGATTATCGTCATTGCGGGAAGGCTTTTTCAGCCGACAGCCTGCCCCGATTTTCGGGGAAGCAATCTTAATGGCAAGAATCACTAGCATGAAAGATTGCTTTCCCGAAAGTTCGGGATTCCTCCTCGCAATGACGACCTTTCTATTCGAATCTGTCAATGATAGCGAGCTTGTGCTGAGCGCAGTCGAAGTAAAGGGCACTTATTTGCGTTTTACTAATCTCAAGAAGTCTTCGACTATGCTCAGGCTGACGGCCATGGTGCTTAACTTAATATCTCATTGACCGACAGCCCATGACTGGTTAAGCCGTTAAAAAAAAGAGGTAAGCAATAAATCGACTGTAGAACCATTTTATGGAATGAAATCTAAACTGTAAAGCCGACTAAATGCTCCAGGCTTTGAATGCTGCCTTAACTTTCAACTTTTGGGATATGTTTGCGCAGTACATGATATAAAAGGTTCAGATCAAATGGTTTACTGATATAGTCATCAAAACCATTTTTTTCATAATCGAGGTGGATATTTGAGTTGCAGCTTAAAGCGAGTATAGGAAGAAAGGGATACTGCTTTTTAATTGTGCTGCATATTTCAATAGCATCATCTCCGCGTAAGCGGAAATCAAGTATGACTACATGCGGCCTAAAATCGTTAATGATGTTCAAAAATCCAGGATTAACACCCAGCATCCCTTTTACCATAAACCCTTCTGCTTCGAGTGCAATGGTAAGTACTTCCAGAATCGATTCTTCTGTTTCCTGTATTAAAATTTTATACATAGGCCTCTCCCGTCCCTTATCTAATGGTGGCGCAAATTAATACCACAAAATACAAAAACCGACGGCAGTAAAAGAACGCTTTTGCCCGTGATCCCAAGATCGCGTACTATAAAATCAAAAAGCGTAATTATACGCTATGTATCTGGATACAAATTATCTTAATCACATTTTATACGATACTATTCCGTAATAAGTAATAACAGTACATTTTATACTACAGCTCATTTGCGAAAAATCTGATATTGGTAACTCATCATCACAAAACGAGTTCTGTTACGCCCGGAAATCCATGACAAAAAGCGTATTTACCCCTTGCAATTCCAGTATTAAAACGCTTCTCAACAGGCTGTCTATCAGTTAAATTTGTCACATTAGATCAAAATCAACGGGACGATTTAGATTAAACAATTAGCCCTGCCAGAGATGGAGGGCTTTTTTTCTATTAGTAAATATTTTATCACTATACCAGATAAGCTAACATTGCCATTCCGCCTGGCAGCCGAAAAGTTAGTTGTAAACCTAAAACCAATTGCAAACCTCATAACCTCTTTCTACCTGATTAAACCACAGCAATATTACAGATAAAAAGAAGCGCGCAGGTATAAAGCGCAATTAAGCTTTTACAAATCGGTTAAATACCTGATTTTCAAACCACACGATTCCATATCGTTTAATTTTTGTAATTTGATTAAACAAAAAACAAAAGCTATGGAAAATGAAGCAAGGCAATTGACAAAGGAGCATGCATTGGAAAATGCGCTCTTATTCGAAAAATCGGCTGAATTACGGCAGCGTGCAAATGAATGCAGAAAAAGGTTAAAAGCTTTAAAAGATGAAGTTAAAAAGCTGATCCACCCGGAACAAAAGTAATGGCTATAACAGACTATTTAAGTATCCTGTAAAACAGAGGACTCAATAGAAAATAGGATGATAAGTATTGATAACAATATATTTTACTTAACCGATTTCGACTATTTTACCTAATGGGGTTACAATTGTATCTAAGCGCATGGCCTTATGATATTTTTGAGAATATTTAAGCGCCACGAAAAATTTCAAGACCTGAGAGCTTATCGCACACTACTCCTTTTTCCTGTATCAATACTTTATATTTGCTTCCCATATCCATCAGTAGGGTATGGCTTAAACCGGCTGCCTTTTGAGCAGCGCGGACTATATTGGGTTCATTCGAAAGTGTTTTCATCAGTTCGTTCCTGAATCCGAGCGAACTTAGAAAATACCCCTGTTCGGTATAGCCAGATTCTTTTAAACCGTTCTTTTGCCCCCAATGACTTAGTGCAGAAAAATTCACATGAGAAGTGATGTCCTGCTCACCGATATGCTCATAAAAAGAATCATTCACGGAGTGCTGGTAATAACACACCAGCGTTCCCTGGCTCCTGATTGGACTGTACAGATCCGGATTTCTGCAACCATAATCAATAGTAATCACATATCCGCTCTTCAGGGCTGAGGCCACCTCACAAATCCAGCCCAGCGCATCCAGATTGATCTCTGTTGCGTAATCCCTGGCAAGACAGATCTCCATTTCAGCCAGATAGTTTTTAAGCTCCTGTTTTGCCGGCAGCAAGCATTCAGCAAAACCATTTTGATAATCGACATAAACCTCCATCAGCTCCTGTTTCATCACTACCCGATGTACTGCGAAATTATCAACAAGCTCATTAGAGAGCACACAGCCATGTATCTGGTCTATTTCCGAGATCGAATTGTACCATTTAACTTTATCATTTACCAGTTTTCTGGCGCGCTCGCGCATCGGTAAGCTTTTTTCAATGATACAATAACGCATTTCGGCATACATCTCTCGATTTGATTCAAGGTAATTCATGATGTCTCTGCAAAGATGACCTGTTCCTGCTCCATATTCTACAATTGTAAACGGAAGGCGGCCCATTTGTTTCCACATTTCTTCAAGCTGCTTGCCCAGAAGCGTCCCGAAAACCGGAGTAAGTACCGGACTGGTATAAAAATCTCCTTGTGTACCTATAGGATTGTTTTTTGAGGTATAATAGCCCAATTCGGGGTCATAAAGGCACCATTCCATAAATTCATGAAATGAAACCGGCCCAGTCCGGCGGATCCTGTCTGCAATACACTCCGATAATTTCACAGATTTCGTTTAAAAGAGTTGGTCATAAATTCAATTTTGATAAATCTCTGCCCTGTTGCCCATCACAATTCGGGGGCACCTTACCCATTCTATTTGAGCGTCTGGCTCTCTGTAAGGTTCTCGGTGAGCATTGGAAGTTTTTCCTGGGCCCATGCTCTTAATGCAGGATCTTTTGCCCCTTCAGAAGAAATCGCCTTTACATGAAGCCCGATAAGTTGCTGATCCGATTCAACAGTTAGCCTAACCAGCTCCTTTATAAAGCCATCTCCTGTCAGTTTTTTTAACTCAACAAGCCTTTGCCGGTTTTCATCACTGATAACCATGGAAGAATCAGACCCAATTATTCCTAACAGCGAGTTCAGCTCCGAAATGTATTTTTTTGACTGCTCTATTCTTTTTTTTGCAAGTAAAGGAAAACGCGGATCAGCACTAACTTTGGAAAGTTCCTCATTCAGAAGCTGCTGATAATTCTGCTCCGGCATAGCCATCTCATAAAAAGCTTCGGATGTGACGATATATGCCCTGGTATCTTCCTTATGGCAGGATGTACACAGCAACCAGCAACAAACCAGGCTATACAATATTGGTTTGAAGTGTGGCGAAAAAAAAGTATTGCTATGAAAAGCACGTTGAATGTTCATGTTCTTTGTTTTATTGGAAAAGCCTTTTTATCATCTGATTGCTCGTTTACTGTTAAGAACAGTGAATAAGAAGAAGCAGAATAAAAAAGTATTTTAAAATTTTCATAAATAACCTATGGTGATTAAGAATCAACAATACAAAATCAGCTATGGTTTAGTCAATTTTAAATTTTTAAGAAACATTCAATCCCGGCTTAATAAATTAGCCAGGCACCGTACTTAAATTGGTGACGGAGAATGAGCTAGAAAACATTTATTGTTATAAACAGGTTGTATAATGATGATGAAAGAAAAAAGAACAGTTGTCATTACTGGTGCTTCCAGTGGCGCAGGAAGGGCAATTGCAGCAGTATTTGCTCAAAACGGAGATCGGTTGGTCATCTCCTCCCGTAATAAAGACGAACTCGGATTACTAGCTAAGGAATGTGAGTTATTAGGTGCTGAAGTAATGGCTGTAGAAGCAGATGTATCTGATTATAAATCGGTAATCAATCTGGCCGCTTCGGCTGATGATTTTGGGTCGGGTATTGATATTTGGATAAACAATGCAGGGGTGCTTGCCATCGGCGAATTTGATACCACACCGATGGAAGTTTCGGAACAGGTTTTACGCACCAACCTGCTTGGTTATATGAATGGCGCACATGCGGTACTTCCTTATTTTAAAAAACAGGGATCCGGCATCATCATTAACAACATCTCTATCGGCGGTTTTCTTCCTGTACCTTATGGTGTTGCCTATTCTGCAAGCAAATTTGGTTTAAGGGGTTTCAGTGCAGCCCTTAAAGCGGAACTATCTAAGTTCCCTAACATTTATATTTGTGATGCTTTCCCTGCATTTTTAGATACTCCGGGCATACAACATGCAGCAAATTATACCGGAAAAAGTTTAAAACCTGCACCACCTGTTTATGATCCGATGCGTGTTGCATTAAGTATACTCAAACTTTCTAAAACGCCAAAATCACAAACGATGATCGGAAGTACTTCTATACTGCTCCGGCTCTCTTATGCCATTTTTCCGGCACTTACAAGGGGAATAGCAGGAAAAGTAATCAGTAGTTATTTAAAGCATGCGCCAGGTATCGAAAAAACAAACGGTAATATCTTTTCCCCGCTTCCTTTTGGCAATGCCATATATGGCGGCTGGGGAATAGCCGGAAAGCCTAAGGCACACCGTAAATATTTAGCAGGTGCTGTGCTGCTCTTTTTCGGTACTGCGTTTTTGCTCACTAAAAAGTGATAACGCTTGCCCAGCGGGAAATTAAGAGCCTGTTTAATTTTATTATAAATTATTAGTATGTCAGTCTGAGCGTAGTCGAAAACCCGTTTTTCGATATATTAAAAGCAATCGACTCCGCTACCATTGACGTTATTTTATAATCATCTAAATATGAGCTATTATTCCGATTTTGTATTTCCACCCAACTAGGCCGTAGCACCGTATCCCCGTTCTACTTAAATACGGCCTAACAAATTTTTCGGGCCGCACTGCTCAAGCCAACCCACTAGCTTCAAAAGAAAACGGCGAAGCCCTCATGAATGCAGCTGAAAACTATAATACAAATGAATAAATTTTCAGCCGGTGTTTATTAATGGTTTTTTATTGTTTTCATTTGTATTAATGAACTCGGCGGAGCCTCGGTTTTTGTTTTTTCACATGTGTTTATATTTTCAATTGGGTTCAAGCTAGCTACGCTGGTCTTTTTGACACCAAAAAGAAAGAAGCCTGTCCGGCTAGGACAAATAAAACACCCCGTCCTGCGGACACCCCTCTAAAAGAGGGGAATTATATACCGCCTAAAATTTAAACGCCATTTATATTGATTTTTATACAATAAATTGCCCCTCAGGGTGACAAAAATGTTAGATAAGTAAAATAATTGTATCAAATTTAAACAGGCTCTAACTTTTCCGAAATTTTTAGCGCCCGTAGAGTTCGGTTTCTGCTTTCAGCCAGTTTATTGTTTTCTCATCTATAAATTCTTTATTGGCCCTCCATGCCCAATTCCCTGTTGCATTGCCGGGTATATTCATTCGGGCAGTTTCATCCAAGCGCAGAATATCCTGCATGGGGATAATTGCAACTTTAGCAATGGAAGCATAACAAAGTCTGATCAGGATGGTATTGATGTTACTTTCATTAACCTCAGCACATACATACTTTGAAAGCCGCTTTTTAAGGTTTGCATCTGTTTCATTTTTAAACCAGCCCAGGCTTGTATTGTTATCATGCGTTCCCGTGTAAACAATAAAATTTGGTGAGTCGAATTGATGTGGGATATGCACCGATCCGGCCAAATCTTCGCCAAAAGCAAACTGCAGGACTTTCATCCCTGGCAATCGAAACTGTTTTCTCAACTGCTCTACGTCCGCTGTAATTTCACCCAGATCTTCGGCAATAAAGGGAAGTTTCCCCAATTTACGCTTCATCGATTTAAAAAATGTGGCGCCAGCACCAATCTGCCATGTACCCTCAACAGCATCGTCATGACCAGCAGCAACCTGCCAATAAGTAGAAAAGGCCCTAAAATGATCTAAACGGATGAGGTCATAGATTTGTTGGCTTTTCTTCAACCGGTTTCCCCACCATTTAAAACCATCCGCTTTCATCTTTTCCCAGTTATATATGGGCATGCCCCAGAGTTGTCCTTTTTCATTAAAATAATCAGGAGGAACGGCAGCAACCTCGGTTCGGTTTCCGTTTTTATCCAGCAGAAAATTTTCGCGCTGCGCCCATACTTCAACTGAATCATAATCCAGGTAAAATGGAAGATCGCCGATTAGGGCTATCCCTTTCGTATTTGCATATTCTTTTAACCTGTACCACTGGCGATAAAAAACAAACTGATTCCATTTTATTTCTTCAATTTCGGCCTGATTGCTTTTTTCAAAATCAATGATGGTTTGGGGATCTTTTAACTTAAATTTTTCTGGCCAGTTAAACCATGCTTTGCCTTGATAACATTGCTTTATACGGGTATAAACTGAAAAATCAGCTAACCAGCTTTGTTCAGTTTTGCAAAACAAATTATATTCATTGACCAGATTTTTATCGTCTGTGCTTTTAAACAGCTGATAGGCTTTATTTAATACCTGCTGTTTCATTTCTTCTGTTTTTCCAAAGTCTACCTGTCCTGTTTCGGGCAACATACAGGCATTAAGATCGCTTTCGCTCAGCAGCCCTTCGTTAAATAAGCTTTCAGGACTAACTAGCATCATATTTCCGGCCATTGCAGAACTGCTGGAATAAGGCGAATATCCATTCTCTTTTTTGGTGGGATTAAGCGGTAAAACCTGCCAGTACCGCTGCCGGGATGCAGCAAGAAAATCTACAAATTTATATGCACCAGGGCCTAAGTCGCCAATACCAAAACGGGATGGCAAAGCACTGATATGCATGAGTACGCCTGCAGAACGTGTATTGTTTTTAGGGATTAACTTAATCACTGCTAACTGAATCTGATTAAACAATTGGCTGATCAGGATTCCTTCGCATAAGGGGTCTTTATACTCCTTTTTTCCGGTCAGCAGGTTTTGCCAGCTCAGTGGTGCTTCATTTGGCAACAACACTTCGGTATCTTCCCAATTAAAATTATCGGCCGCTACATTTTGATTTTTACAGCATTTAGCGAAACCCAAAGGAACCACCGTGATTAGCCATTGCTGTTTATATTGCCTTGCAAAAGCACAAATATGTTGGCTATACTTACCCTGTACCTGCAGAGGAATGTACGCACCACGCTCAAAAACTTCAGACTCAGATTTTCTGATCTTTAATAGAGTTTTAGTGAGCCACATTTTTATCTTTCCCGAAAATCTTTCTTCCCAGAGCCTTTTAAAATCAATAGGCACATCAAATGCTGCGATCAGATCAGCCCTTTCGTCATAATCAACCGGCCTTCTGTTATCGGGATCAACTAGACTTAAATCCCACAATTCCGTTCCCTGGTAAATATCGGGAATGCCCGGACAGGTGAATTTCAGGGTAAGCTGGCCTAAACTATTGATGACTGCAAAATCAGAGATTCGCTTTAAAAAATTTCTGATTAAGCTATAACTCTCCTGTTTTTCAGCTAAAATAGTCTGCGAAAATTCAGTGAATTTATCCTCATAATCTTCATCAGGATTTGCCCAGTCTGATCGCTTTTTCGATTCCCTCAACGCTTTTACAATAAACTGTGCCAAACGGTTTTCGATTCCATGACCATCTTCTTCCTGAAAGGGCAAAACGCCAATAATGGTCTGCAGGAGCAAATAAACATCATTATCATGTAATAGTTTAAAAGATGCACTTTGTTTTTGTAATGCTATGAAAGTTTTTTTTAGCTGCTGCACCAATTGAGACCACTCCTCCGGAAGATCGCTAAGTACGCTTAATCTTGCCCTCACATCTTCTCCTTTTTTGGTGTCGTGGGTGGAGCTTCCGTTTATACTGAATGGCCAGTTTTGTTGGCGTTGATACATTTCATTGTGAAACTCATGCAAGGCCATTCCAAAAGCATCTGGCGCATCACCTACCTCTGTATGGCCTATGAAGCGGTTATAGGTAAACATGACAGTATCTTCTACCCCTTTAGCCATTAGCGGCCCTGTAAATTGCATACAGCGCTGAAAAAAATTACTCAGCTTTTTGTTGTAAGCAATATTTGCCTTTTTTGGGATTTCCAAAAAGATTTCATTCAACAATTCTCCTGCTTTAGCCAGCTTTTTATCATGGAGAATGGGTGTAAGCAGATTTTGAATATTCAGCGCTTCAACCTCTGCGAGCGGAAAACGATAGTTGTAATACCGGTATACTGGCATGGCAATGAGCATTTCGGCAAGTGCCATTTTAAGATCGGCCTGGTTAATGTTAGAAAAATCAGCCAGTTTAAGCGCCAAAAACAGTTCGAATAAATTATCCAGTTCGCCCTGCATGTGTTCAAACAAGATATTGCTTTTCTTTTCGTAAATCAGCTTGGCTGGATCGAGTTTTTTGCCTGTTACTTCCTGATAAAGCTTATTAAAAGGCTTTTCTGCCGCTTGGTTGGTAAAAAGATTGTTTACCATTGCCAAAAAATCGTAACCGGTACTGCCCTGCACTTTCCAGTTTTTGGGCAACTCCTCACCGTTTTCAAGAATTTTTTCTACAACGATATAAATGTCTTTGCCCACCGCTTTTCGAAGCTGTTGTAAATATTCTTTAGGATCGTAAAGGCCATCAACATGATCGATTCGCAAGCCCTGGAAAACGCCTTTATTAAGCAATTCAAAAATGTAGCGGTGATAAAGATCGAAGGTTTCCTGATGCTGCATGTTCAGGCAGATAAGGCCGTTAACGGTAAAAAATCTGCGATAGTTAATGTTATAATCGGTTTCCTGCCAGTTGCACAAGCGGTAATGCTGATTTTGCACAATCCTGGTTAAAGCAGTAGGATCGCTATTTATTTCTTTTAGGTTCTGTGTCGAAAGCATACTCGCGGTTTCTGCATTAACCGGCCAATTGGAACCGCCGTAACTCAAGTAGTATTTGCCTTTAATCGCCAGTAACTTTAATTTCTGCTCGGCAATCGCTTCTTCAAGACCCTCACCTAAAAAAGGGACCATCAAACGTCCATCGCCTTTTTGCAGATCAATGTCAAAAAAACGGGCAAAATCAGAGGCCTTTCCTTTTTGTAGTACATCCATTAACCAGGTATTATCTGGATGGAAGGCCATATGGTTTGGAACGATATCCTGAAGCCAGTTGATGCCAGCGGCTTTTAACTTTTTAGAAACCTTTAGCAATTCTGCTTCGGTGCCGATCTCGGGATTGATCTTCAGGGGATTGACCACATCATAACCGTGTGTACTCCCGGACACAGCCTCAAAAATCGGCGAAGCGTATAAGGTACCAATCCCCAGTTCTATTAGGTAAGGAATGATATGATCCAGCGATTTAAGGTTAAAATTTTTATGAAACTGGATCCGATAGGTGGAAGTTGGTTTATACATTTGTTTTAAAAAGAATAAGAGTTGATTCGGGAAATAAAGTAATCTGGCTTTCAGCAGATATAGTGTTTGATTGTAAGTTTGGGCCGTTCCATTTTATCAAAGCAGAATCTAACAGCACCGACGCATGTTGAAATGCCTGATCAATAGATAACATCTGCATTTGCGTAGAAAAATTGAACAAAACAATGATTTCGTCGCTGCCTCTCCAGCGTTTTAATACAAGGCATTTTTTTTCAGAAAAGGCTTCCGCATGCACATTTTTTCGATCCAGGTTAGCGAGCAC
Source organism: Pedobacter sp. W3I1 (assembly GCF_030816015.1). Taxonomy (NCBI): domain Bacteria; kingdom Pseudomonadati; phylum Bacteroidota; class Sphingobacteriia; order Sphingobacteriales; family Sphingobacteriaceae; genus Pedobacter; species Pedobacter sp. W3I1. The sequence goes on along the minus strand of NZ_JAUSXN010000001.1, from coordinate 1,573,836 downwards.
GGGATGTTGTTTCCGCAATGCAATTAAAGTTTTATAATAACTGAGCATGATTTCGTGCTTCGATTCACCGGTTTTTTCCCAGTCGAGCTTAGACCGTTTAAAAGTAGATTCATCCTGGGGGTCGGGTGTATCTCCATTATTATGGAAAGCAGCAAATTCTGCCTTCCTTCCTTTCCTTACCGCTTCTACAAGTTCCTCATCGCTATGGCTTACAAAAAACTGGAAAGGATTGGTTTCTGCCCATTCTTCTCCCATAAATATTAAGGGTAAAAACGGACTGCAAAAAACTGCTGCAGCCATTACCTTTAACATTTCAAAACTAACCAGGGTACTGCTTCTTTCGCCCAGCATACGGTTACCCACCTGATCGTGGTTTTGTGAAAAAACAACAAATTTAGCACCTGAAACATCTTGTACAGGCACTCCAAACTTTTTCTGCCGATGTGCGGAATACTGTCCGGTGTAGACATAAGCATCCTGATAAGATTTGGCCAGATCTGCTACGCCATTAAAATCTGAATAATATCCCTCTTTTGTTTGCCCTGTACAAACCCTAAGTGCATGATGAAATTCATCGACCCACTGGGCATCCATTCCATAACCATATTTGCTTTGAGACCTGATATAACGGTCGTCATTTAAATCAAGTTCAACAATCAATTGGTATGCCCTGCCGGTAAATTGAGAAAGTTTTTCGGTATGCGTTTTAATCTCCGCCAGAATATGAACAGGACTAAAATCTTTAATTGCATGTACCGCATCCAACCTAAGGGCGTCGATATGAAAATCCCTGAACCACATTAAGGCATTTTGGATAAAGAAATCGCGCACGGCATCACAACCTGCATCATCAAAATTAATGGCCTCTCCCCATGGGGTATGGTATTTATCGGTAAAATATTTCCCAAAATCGGCAAAATAATTACCTTCGGGCCCTACATGGTTATAAACGACGTCTAAAATTACTGCTAAACCTTTAGCATGGCAGACATTAACCAAATGTTGTAAGGCCAATGGTCCGCCATAAGTATTTTGCACTGCAAAGGGAAATACGCCATCATAGCCCCAGTTTCTGTTGCCCGAAAATTGTGCAACCGGCATAATTTCTATGGCTGTAATGCCAAGCTCAACAAGATAATCGAGTTTAGTTTCTATGGCTGCAAAATCTCCATTTGGCGTAAAGGTTCCGGTGTGGAGCTCATAGATAATGAGATCGTTTAGGCCTACCCCTTTCCAATCAGCATCCGTCCAGGGAAAAGCGTTTACATCAAATGCTGTAGAGCGCCCATGAGGTCCTGCTTCCTGAAATAAAGAAGCTGGATCTGCCCGATCGAGCGTTTCTTCACCTGTTAAAGGATTGATTTTAAAACTATATTTATCAAGTGCTTTGATCTGGTCTGTTTGCAAAACCCAATAACCATAATCCTCCTTTAGCAGCTCTAAAGTCAGTTCGCGATCTCCTGTTAAAATAAAAACCTGCGCTGCCAGCGGTGCCCAAAGCCTGATTTCAGCTTCCCCGTCTTCATTAAAATTTAACCCAATATTTCTCTTTCGTATATCTTTTTCCATTGAAGTTCTTTTGAAAAAAAACAAAAAAAACAGGCCAAAAGTTTTGGAAACGGCATACTCATTCGTTAAAGTTCAAAAAAACCAAACCATCTAAAACCTGATCTGGTTATATCTATACCTATTAAAGACATCATTATGGACAGGAAAAAAAATGTTACACGACGCGAGGCAATTGGAGGTCTCGGAATCGGACTGGCTGGCATAGCCATTTCACCTACTTTAACTGCAGCAACATTAAGCCAAAACAATGATTGGCCCCTCGCTGCGCTTGAAGATCCTACAACTAAGTATCCACGACCGCCTTTTAACCACCAGAATCAGCCTTGGCCGGCATTAGCCAGTAAAATGGTGCCAAGGCCCGATCACGGCGAAACCAGTTATAAAGGTTCGGGAAGACTGGCGGGCAGAAAGGCACTCATAACGGGTGGTGATTCCGGCATGGGGAGAGCCGCAGCCATCGCCTATGCCAGGGAAGGCGCAGATGTTGCCATCGGCTATCTTCCACAGGAAGAACCAGATGCTAAAGAAGTAATTGAATTGATAAAAAAAGCTGGCCGAAAAGCTGTCGCAATTCCTGGCGATATCAGAGATGAAGCCTTTTGCAAAAAACTGGTAGATACTGCTGTAAGCCAGTTGGGTGGCCTCGATATCCTGGTGAGTAATGCGGCAAGACAACAGAGTACGCCATCACTTGCTGATTTAACCAGCGATCAGTTTGACTGGACCATAAAAACAAACATATATGCCCCGTTCTGGATTATTAAAGCGGCCTTGCCACATTTAAAACCCGGATCGTCTATTATCGGAACCACCTCGGTACAAGCAACTGATCCTTCTCCTGATCTTTATGATTATGCACAAACGAAAGCCGCAACCACAAATTTTGTAAAATCGCTGGCTAAACAACTTGGTCCCAAAGGCATTCGGGTAAATGGCGTTGCACCCGGCCCTATCTGGACCCCATTACAAATGGGAGGTGGATCAACCCCAGAGAAACTTAAAGAATTCGGTAAAGACACAGCATTGGGCAGACCTGGCCAACCTGCAGAACTGGCATCGATTTATGTTCAGCTTGCTGCAAATGATGCGAGTTTTTCTACCGGACAGATATACGGTGCTGCTGGTGGAAACGGGCAACCATAACTATTGATGCAGAGGCGATATGAATTTTCATAACCTGATCGGACGGGAGAGCGACTTAACCGCAATGCAGATGGCAGTAAGGGGCGTACTCGTTTTTATAGTAGCTTATCTTTTGATCAGGATTTCTGGCCGCAGGTCTTTTGGCATGAAAAGTCCTGTGGACAATATTATTGTGATACTGCTTGGCGCAATCTTAAGCCGTGCCGCCGTAGGCGCCTCCCCTTTTATACCCGTAGTAGTTACCTGTCTGGTTATTGTAGTCATCCACCGTATATTGAGTTGGCTCATCAGTATCCATCCAACATTCGGAAAACTTGCGGAAGGCGAAAAAATTCTGCTGTATGAAAACGGAAATTTTAGGGAAGTGAAACTCAAGCGGGCATTAATATCCAAAGCAGAAATTATGCAACAGATAAGAACTATTCTTCATTCAGAAAATTTAGAAAAAGTAGATAAAATTTTCATGGAGCGTGATGGAAAGATTTCAATAATACTGAAACCTAATGCCTGATTTTTTAATTTAAGTCAGCAATTAGATTTTTTGGTGTTTTAGCTATCTGGAAGTTTGGATTAATGATCAATTTTTAGCTGCTTTCCCCTGTCGCGGTCGTCATGAGGTTGTATTAAAATATAGATTTGTCATCCTGAGCGTAGTCAAAGGGCCTTTTAAATACACTTTAAGGTGTTTCGATTACTTGTCCCGATTCTTCCTATCGTGTGGACACATCTTTGTTAACCTAGATTTGTGTTTGTAATCTCTTTTTCTAAGGCGATCGTCATGCTGAATTTATTTCAGCATCTTTCCTGCTATTAAAAGATCATGGTTCTAAAAAACTAATTTTTAGACACAAATGTTGATTTTTTCCGCTCTATGCCGCGGTGGCATGGTAGTTTTTCGCAGTCAACGTTGTTTTTAGCTGTGCTCAAGAATGCTGGCGCATTTTGGAGCGCCAAAGTACCCAAAGCGCTTGGTCAATCCAACAATGGGCCCTTTACACCATCTCACGCACATCAAAAAAACAGCGGCACTTTGTTTTGTGTTCAATGCTTTTTTGAGCTTTAATTCAGTGCTTACGAACACAAAACCACTACGTTTCAGGTTTGTTCGTGCCAATTGTAATGAACTACTCCTGTTTTTTTGATTCTCCCGGCCCTTGGGATTGACGGCGTTCTTCGGTAAAGACTGTGGTTTATTAAAGCCAGCTAGCATGATGCCCAAACCATTCTTAAAAAGATGTGTCCACACGATAGGATTCTTCGGGAAGCTCAACATGACATCATCTGAGGCGAAATCGCCTTTATGATACAACTCATCTTTCCCACAGAATAGACCCTGAAATGAATTCAGGGTGACGGCTATGCGTTTAATATCTACAGAACTATTTTTAAGTCGTATTTTCGGTAATATTTACCTGGCTTTTAGCCAAATTATCAGAAGGCTCAAGGCTTATGATTTATCATCAACCGGCTCCTGCATCTTACCAGTCTGTTCTGCCAGTATGCTATCAGGTGTTATATTTCCCATCGCTACCTGTAATTTGTTCTTAAATCCAGAGATTACCATATCCTTTCCTGCAATCATCGCTTCATAGCCATCTTTAGCTACATCTGCTGGATCTGCCAGTTCACCCTCTTGCACCACCTTGGAATCCAGCATATCAGCTTTTCTGAAAAAGTCGGTATCTGTAGGGCCTGGCAATAAAGAGGTTATGTTAACAGGTGTATCTTTAATTTCGGCACGGACAGCTTCGCTAAAGGAGTGCACAAATGCTTTTGTTCCATGGTAAACTGCCTGATAAGGCCCAGGCACTTTTCCTGCAACCGAAGCCACATTTAATATCTTGCCGCTTCCCCGCGCTACCATTTCGCGTACATACAACTTGGTTAAGGTTACTAAAGAGGAAATGTTAAGCTGGATAATATCGAGTTCTTTATTAAGATCGGTATCTACAAATTTGCCGTAAACACCTTGCCCCGCATCATTAACCAGCACATCTATCTGTATGTTTTGCGCTTTTATTTGTTCATATAGATCAAAAGCTGCATCTGGCTCAAAAAGATCGGCAGTAATTGTTATTACTTCAACTCCCTGCGCTTCAAGCGCAACTGCAGCCCGTTTCAGCTTTGCCTCATCCCTGCCCACAATAATCAGGTTAAAGTTATCTTTTGCAAAAAGCTTCGCAAGTTCATAACCAATGCCGCTGCTTGCCCCTGTAATAAGGGCAAAATGTCTTTTATTATCCATAAAACGTATTTTTAATGTTAGTCAAACCATTATAAAAATTAAGAATCTGTTTGGCCGGTATTGCTTTTACCAGTTTGCTCATCAATATCCGAATCAGATTTTGAGGCCTGTTTAGCCAATTCCTCAACAGCATCTTCATCCTGATGAGCACTGTCAGCATCACTTCCTTTTATCTGCGAGGTCGGGATAACCCCTACTTTATCCTCATTCTCTGTTTCGATGTCTGTTTTTTTATTTTCCATAGTTTTAAGATTATTAAAATCATATTTAAAGGTAGGATGAATCGCCGTTTTACTAGATTGTAATCATCCCTCCGGTAACGGGTATAGTGGCGCCAGCAACGTAGCTTGCATCATCAGAGGCCAGGAACACAAATGCTGGGGCTACCTCTACGGGTTGGCCCGGCCTGCCCATTGGCGACTGCTTTCCGAATTCTTCATGATCTGGAATTGTAGATGGAATCAGTGGTGTCCATATTGGCCCCGGAGCTACAGCGTTTACCCTGATCCCCTTACCATTTTTCAATAATATCTGGCTCAGATTAGCTGTAAAATTCTGTATGGCGCCTTTGGTTGTGGCATAAGCCAAAAGCTGCTCGCTTGGTGAGTAGGCATTAACCGAAGTGGTATTGATAATGCTGCTACCAGGCTTGAGATGAGGCTCTGCGGCCTTGCATAAATAGAACATTGCAGTAATATTGGTATCAAAGGTCCTTTCCCACTCAGCAGGTGATAAATCATCCAGGCCTTTTCGGGCCATTTGGAAAGCAGCATTATTAACCAGAATATCCAGGCCTCCTAGTTCGCTAACCGCTGTATCGATAATTTTCTGACAATGCTCCTGGTTTCTGATGTCTCCTGACAGGGTTACTACTTTTCTTCCTGCCTCGTTTACCCAATGGGCCGTTTCCTTTGCATCATCATCTTCGGTTTCATTTAAATAACTGATCAGCACATCTGCACCCTCTCTTGCAAAAGCAATGGCTACAGCACGTCCTATTCCAGAGTCGCCGCCCGTAATAACAGCTTTCTTTCCAGCCAGTTTTCCGCTGCCTTTATACGATAGTTCTCCATGATCTGCTTTCGGAATTAATTCAGATTCGGTACCAGGGGGATCTTGGTCCTGGGTTGGAAATGCAGGTTTTGGATATTTTTCTTTCGGATCTTCAGTGTTATTATAATTTTCCATGTCCAATAATTTAAGAACAAATGATACGCTATAAGTTAATCCCCGGACAGAACTTCTTTTGTCCGGAAAACCTCTCTTCATTATCAAACAAGCTAGAACCTTTGTCGGTTTGATTTTATTAAAAAAAACAGCCAGGCTGACTGACCTGGCTGAAATGATTTTTAAATCAATGTTATTCTAAAAATTTAACGGAGTTTCTATGCCGGAATTTTTCTTGGCACCTCTCTATCCCAAAATCTATGCCGGGCAATCATCCTGATAAAAAGCTCCACTAATGAAGAAAGATTTTCTGAAACTAGTACCCCCTCGCGCAACACAGTCTCCTGCGAATATTCGTCTGGAAGTTTTTTATAGAAATACGTAGCCTCCAAAACCTGTATTGCTGATGCATCGGCAGCTATTGCCTTACAGTGCTTAAAAGCCTCGTTCAGGAAATGTACCGCATTGGCCTCAGCTTCTAATGTAGCAGAGCTATTCGTTCCTCCTGGAAGATAAACGGCATCATAAAGTACCGAAGCAGCTGTGAGGAAGCTCTCATCTACTTCGATCTGCTGATCTTCCTGTGAAAGGATAGTGCCCAGCTTTGGCGCTATAATATGCACAATTGCACCTTGGGCAACAAGTGTATCCTTCACCTTACTAAGCGATTTACCATCCACGCCATCTGCGGCAAGGATGGCTATCTTTCTGGTAGCAATGGTATCCTTAACCGTTCCGGCCATACTTAATGCCTCCGATTTTGTAAGTTCACCTTCTTTCTGTTCGGGGCTATAATCAGCAGGATCAGCGTCCGCCGGCACACTGCCATTAAGTTCTTCCAAAGGAATAAGGGGAACGTGAAGCCCAAGGGCATAGGCAACAGCCGCAGCAAGCCCTTTGTCAACATGGTTAAGCAGCCCAAGCATGCGCTCTCTTACTGCGACCATTTTTACCTTGCCCAATTCAAAGCTAAAGGCATCTATAAGGTGATTTTTTTCGGCCTCAGACTGACTGTTAAGAAATAACCTCGCCTGTGAAAAGTGATCGAAAAAACTCCTGCTTCTTGCACGGATCTTCCTGGCATCAATACGTTCGTTATAACTTACAAAACCGCCATCTGCTGCTGTAACCTGTTGTGGATCGTTCGCAGCTATTCCATTAGGACCATAACTGGTCTTCCCGCGGTTTATGGTTTGGCGCATATAGCCATCGCGCTGATTATTGTTTACAGGCACAACCGGTCTGTTAATCGGAATCTCATGAAAATTTGGTCCGCCCAGCCTGATCAGCTGCGTATCAGTATAAGAAAACAGCCTTCCCTGTAAAAGTGGGTCGTTAGTAAAATCTATTCCCGGAACAACATGCCCAACATGAAAGGCAACCTGTTCAGTTTCTGCAAAAAAATTATCGGGATTGCGGTTTAAAGTCATTTTTCCAATGCGTTGCACGGGAACCAGCTCTTCGGGGATAATTTTGGTCGGATCCAATAAGTCGAAGCCAAACTTAAATTCGTCTTCCTCCGGAACAATTTGAACACCAAGTTCCCACTCTGGAAAAGCGCCCGCTTCTATCGCATCCCAAAGATCCCTTCTATGAAAGTCGGGATCTTTTCCAGAAATATTCTGCGCCTCATCCCATGCCACCGAATGTACGCCTAGCAATGGTTTCCAGTGGAATTTTACAAAACTGGCCACTCCCGACGCATTAACAAAGCGGAAGGTATGTACCCCGAAACCTTCCATCATCCTGTAACTTCTTGGAATGGCCCTGTCACTCATCAGCCACATAATCATGTGTGCAGATTCGGGCATATGGGAAATGAAATCCCAAAAAGTATCATGCGCAGATGCAGCCTGGGGAATTTCATTGTCTGGCTCGGGCTTTACTGCGTGCACTAAATCAGGGAATTTAACCGCATCCTGAATAAAAAAGACGGGCATATTGTTGCCTACGAGGTCAAAATTACCTTCCTGAGTATAAAACTTTACCGCAAAACCACGAACATCACGAGCAAGATCAGTAGAACCTCTTGATCCTGCTACAGTTGAAAACCGAACAAAAACAGGCGTTTCTGCGCCCGGATCGCAAAGGAATGCTGCCCTGGTAATGGAAGACATATCTTCATATACCTTAAACACCCCATGTGCTCCGGATCCTCTGGCATGTACAATACGCTCGGGTATCCGCTCATGGTCGAAATGGGTAATTTTTTCCCGTAATATAAAATCTTCTAATAATGTTGCACCACGATCGCCCGCCTTAAGCGAATTCTGATCGTCGTTTATTTTGACTCCATGATTAGTGGTGAGTTTTTTACCGGTAGAATCTGCAACAAAGGCCTCAAGTTTTGCTGTCTTATCATTATCTTGTTTTATCGGACCGGTATCTTTTACTGTTGTTTTTTTTGCCATTTTTGTCTCCTTTTTTAAGCCTCCTCAGCTGCTTTATAATTAATCTCACTCTCCGCAATATCGGTAAGCTTTATATCGGCAAGTTTTTCTTCAGCAAGTGTTTGTTCAAGTAAGTCTGCAATTTCTGTTAAACCCAATGTTGTTGCCAATTGAAAAAGTCCATTATAAGAAGCAATTTCATAGTGTTCTACCTTTTGGCAGGCCAGTATAATGCCCACATCACGTGTTGCTGTTCCGGCCTGTGTTTCTTCGATAATACTTTCACCCTCCTTACCCAATCCTTCCATCGCATCACATTTTTTCGCTATGGCTTTTTCGCCGAGGAGATCAAAAACCTGTTCAAGCCTGGTTACATGCCCCGTGGTTTCAGTAAGATGTGATTCAATCGCCCCTTTAAGCGCTGGAGCTGTTGCGCTGGAAATCATTTTAGGTAAATTTTTAACCAAGTGGTTCTCGGCCCAATAAAGATCACGGATTCCGTCTGTAAAAAGCTCTTTCAAGGCCGAAGAAGCCACTACCGTGGCTTTGGCACTCAGTTTTGGTTTACTGCCACTGTCCTGTTTTTTCATGGTATATTTTTTAAGTGTAAGATGTTTCATCGTTAACCATCCTTTATTAAACCCTTTATTTCGCTATTTAGTTTCCGAAATTTATTCGTGTTTTAATAAGGGATGATAATAGCTACCTGTTACAAAATTCACTTTAAAACCATTTGCCAAAATAGGATGTTATTTAGGCGACAAGCCCCTAATCAGATAATGTGATGGGCCACTAGCCAGATCTTAATATGAAAAGCGACAATATGGATATTGTGGGCAAAATGCTCATTAATAAAAATTTAACAATTGCCTTTGCCGAAAGTGCCACTGCCGGCCGGCTTTCAGCAGAATTTTCGATGATTGATAATGCAGGGAAATTTCTTAAAGGCGGTATCGCCTGTTATGATGCCTGCTTAAAGGAAGATCTTTTACAGGTTGATCATGCGCTTATTGAAACCTATACACCCGAATCAATGGAGGTAACCCGGGCGATCAGCCTTGGGCTGGCACGATTGATCCCCGCAGACATCCATATCGGGATTACCGGGCTTACCACTCCGGGCGGAAGCGAAACCAAAGAAAAACCTGTAGGTACCATGTTTATTTATGCTAGCCACCAAAGTGAGCTGGCCTTTTCGCAAAGGTTTAATTTTACCGGAGAACCGGAGGAAATTGTTTCAGCAACCATAGAGGCCTGTGCAGCGATGCTGATAGATTATCTCGGTTCCATCTAAATTAATAGCTGTATTATGAAAGCAAAAAAAGTATTCCCCAAAAAGACCTGGTTATATAAAAATGGGTTATCTGTTGTCTTTATCAGCCTTTTTATCCTTACCCTTTTGGCGCAGGCCCTTACTGGCTGGAATGAACACAACAACCAACTGAACGAACATGGAGCACCCGATCTTGATTTTGGCACTTATCTGCAGACAGGTCATTTTATCTCCGCAACCTTTGAAAATTTCGAAAGTGAATTTTTACAGATGGTGCTTTATGTATTGTTGACCGTAAAATTACGTCAGATTGGTTCTGCTGAATCAAAAAAACTTGATGAGGAGGAAGAAGTAGACCGGGAACCCGTACCCTCGAAAGATGCACCATGGGCAGTACGCCAGGGCGGATGGATCTTAAAACTATATTCAAATTCACTTTCTATTGTTTTCAGCATACTTTTTTTGCTAAGCTGGTACCTCCATTTTTATGGCAGCTGGCAAGACCACAACATGGAACAGGTACTAAAAGGAGAGCCTACAGATACCATGGGCGCATACCTGGGGCAGGCCAACTTCTGGTTTGAAACCTTTCAAAACTGGCAGAGCGAATTCTTGTCTGTTGCCGCTATTGTAATACTGACGATTTTTTTAAGGCAGAAGGGTTCGCCTGAATCAAAACCTGTTGATGCACCCCATATGGAAACAGGGAAATAAAACTGATGATCAAAATAATAACATTAAAAGCTTATTGTGATGAGCAGATATACACAGGTAATTATCGAGACACCAAAAGGCTCCCGCCAAAAATTCGATTATGAGCCCAAAAGCGGCAGCTTTTTACTGAACAAACTGATGCCGGCAGGCATGGTCTTTCCATTTGATTTTGGTTTTCTCCCGGGCACCGTCGGAGATGATGGCGATCCGCTTGATGTAATGCTGATCTCTGAACTCAACACCTTCACAGGCTGTGTGGTCGATTGTCGGATCATTGGTGGAATAAAGGCCAAACAGCGGGAGAAAGATGGAAAAATAACGCGTAACGATCGTTTTATTGCTGTTCCAGAAATAAGCCTGACTTATGCGAAGGTAAATTCATTAAAGGATATACCAGAAAAACTATTGAAGGAAATTGAGCAGTTTTTCATCAGCTATAATCTGCTGGCAGGAAAATCTTTTAAAGTCCAGGGGCATATCAATACCGATCTGGCACTTAAACTTATTGACAAAGGCCGTAGAAACAACAATGACAAACAAAAACTCATTCAGTTGTTTTTGCCTTTAATAAATTCGCCATCTGCAGATAAAAAGCTAAAAGCGCTGGAGCAAAAGCTGATCAAAAATTTCGGTGGGCTGAGTATCTATGCCCAGAACCCGGTATCGGGCAAATGGAGGGAAAAAGGGCAATTAGAGAAAGACAAAATGATGGTGTTTGAGGTGATGGTACCAATTTTTGACCAAAAATTTTGGCAGAAACTTAAAACCAGTCTTGAAAAACAGTTCAATCAGAAAGAAATACTGATCAGGTCACTTGATATCGGGATGATATAATAAAAAACTCAAAACCATCACAATTTTAACCTGTTCTATAATAAATAACCGATTAAAAATATAATTATGGCAACTACAAAAACAACAGCAAAGAAAACCTCAAAACCTATGGGGAAAACAGGAAAAATTGAGAATTCAGAGTTCCACGATTTTTTTATTGATGAGTTAAAGGATATTTATTGGGCAGAGAAACACCTTGCAAAGGCACTTCCAAAAATGAAGAAGGCTGCTACAAGCCCTGAACTGGCAGCAGCTTTTGAAAAGCATACCCAGGAAACCGAGCAACATATCAACACCCTTGAAGAGGTATTTAGCCTTTTAGGAGAAAAAGCCACTGCAAAAAAATGTGATGCCATGGCCGGTTTAGTTGAAGAGGCCAACGGAATTATCGCTGATACTGATAAAGGCACCATGATCCGCGATGCAGGGCTTATTCTGGCTGCTCAAAAGGTTGAGCACTATGAAATTGCAACCTACGGAACTTTAAGGGTATTTGCACAGAATATTGGCCATGATGATGTGGCAGAACTACTTACGCAAACGCTCGAAAATGAAAAGGCGACAGATGTAGCCCTGACCGAAATAGCCGTTAACGCTGTCAATTCAGAGGCGGTAACAGAATAATCATAAAAAAGACTCCTTTTTTATGCCCCCAAAAAGTTAGACACTTTCTGGGGGCATTTTTATTGCTTTATCTTTCCATGAAGCGCCGTTCAATCAATGTTTTGATATAAATTAAAACCAAATGAGGTTAGCCTTGTATATAGCTTTAAAAATTTATCATGAATAAGCAAAACTTTTTTGAGCGTATATCCGATAAAATAACTTATTGGACAGGAAGTGCCTGGGCTTTTACCATGGCTTTAGGCGTTATTATTATCTGGGGCATAAGTGGTCCTATATTCAACTATTCTGATACCTGGCAACTGGTTATCAATACAGGGACGACCATTATTACTTTTTTAATGGTATTTCTAATCCAGAAAACACAGAACAAAGATTCGAAGGCAATACAATTGAAGCTTAACGAACTGTTGGCAGCGAGCCGGCATGCCAGTAACCGCATGGTAGATATCGAAGATCTTTCAGAGGCTGAACTTGATGTGCTACACAAATTTTATCAAAAACTCTCTGATGCGGCAGAAAAAGATGAAAATATATACGTGTCGCATTCTATTGATTCCGCAGAAAAACTTTCCAGCGAAAAATCATCAGGCAAAAAGCGGATGAACAGGGATAAGTCCGATTAGCATATCCATATTAGCCAATTACCGGAGCAGCGAACAAAATAAAATCGACTTTAACTTTAAGCGGCAAACCTTTTCTCTATAAGTACGGTTTTATTTACATGGAAAATTTAGACCTATTGATTATACCTGCAGCAAGACAGGGAGAAACCGAAGTATTAAAAGAGCTTATCAGAAGGGGAGCCAACATTAATTTCAGAGATGAAAAAGGATATACCCCGTTAATCATCGCCTGTTATAATAACCGTTTATCAAGTGCAGAGATACTCCTGGATGCAGGAGCTGATATAGATGCCGCAGATTTTGGCGGCAACACGGCACTGATGGGCGTTTGCTTTAAGGGCTACCTTCCAATTGCAGCACTACTTATAGCCAGGGGTGCAAAATTAGATCTTCAACATGGAAACGGAGGAACTGCCCTGATGTTTGCAGCCATGTTCGGAAGGAACGATCTGCTGAAACTCTTACTTGAAAAAGGTGCAGATCCTTCGCTTACCGATATCCGTGGACAGCGTGCCGCAGAGCTTGCAGCGATGCAGGGCAACGAAGAAGGACTTGCCATATTACAGCATTAAGGCTTGCCATCAAGTAGTCCTTTTACCAACAGTTTCCATTGAGGATAGGATAAACCCAGCTTGGCACTAAAACCAACAATGAGATTCCGTGCCCTATCGATTAAATTTCCTTCATCAGTATTCGCCTGCTCGTTCCTGCCATGCTCCTCTGCCCATACTGTAATTCTATCCCTACGGATAAGAAAGGTAGAAGTGGCATGGTCTTTCAAAAAATGAGCAGTCTGTTTATCCTTGTTAAATGGTGAAGGACATGGACGAACACGCATACTGATCATTTCCTGATCGCCGTCATGCTCGCTTTCGATTTCTTCAATCTTCACCCAATCAAACCCACCTCCCGATACCGGACCTGGCCCAGGGATATCAATTTTAATAAAATCTCCCTTTTGGGCTGATCGCATTGCTTCCTTTCCATCAGGCGCAAAAATCTTAAAGTCCGAAAGTCCGGAGATTCTGCCCCATTCATTCACTGCGAGTAACCTTTTTGCAGCTGCTGAGAAAAATTCCTGTGCCTGGGTGAGGCTGCTTAATTTCCGTTCTTCAACCACATCCATCTGGCTTCCGATAACCTGTCGGGGAACCAGACTATTAATTAATTTTCCCATCGTTTCTTTTTCTATAAAACCATTATTCTGGGTTGTTGGTTTGATTATTTAAACATTAAAAATACCAGGTTATCAAATAGCCGCTAAAAATTTACATGAAACATTGCAGAATAACATTCAGGATAGCATAAGCGGTTAAAACAAAATTCTACAAACCTTTCTGTTTGAAAACAGGTTATTAATTTATCAACTGCTTTGAAAATGGAAAACAACGGAACAGAAACAAATGGGAGAGATGGGGCCAATACCAGTATCTGGCAATCTGCTTCAGTAGACAATCCTGTAACTTCCTATTCTGATCACGAGGAGGTATACGATGCGCTGATTATCGGAGGAGGAATTACAGGTATAACGACCGCACTGCTGCTGCAAAAACAGGGAAAGAAATGTTTACTGGTGGAAGCAAAAAATCTCGGCTTTGGTACAACCGGGGGCACCACCGCACACTTAAACACTTTTCTGGATACCACCTATCCCGAAATTGATAGCGATTTCAGCAAAGAAGCCTCAAGGCTGATGGCCAAAGGCTCAAAGGAAATGATCGAAATGATCAGTGCAAACATAAAGGAATTAAAAATTGATGCAGACTTCGAGTTTAAAGAAGGTTATCTTTTCTCGCAGAACGAAAAAGAAACAGAAGAACTCCAGTCTATTCTAGAATCATCGCAAACTGCTGGTGTAGAAGTGAGCGAAGCTTTTGAAAATGGAGTTCCGATCCCGTTTGAGCATGTGCTGTGTTTTAAAAACCAGGCCCAGTTCCACCCATTAAAATACATCCTCGGCCTGGCCAAAGAATTTGAAAAACTGGGCGGAAAAATTATCGAACAAACGTTTATCCATAGTACCGAGCTGCACGAAGACATCCATTATGCAAAGAGCGATAAATTTACACTAAAAGCAAAAAACATTGTTTATGCCACGCACATTCCTCCCGGTATAAACATCCTGTCGCTACGCAATGCACCTTACCGCAGTTATGTGCTTGCAGTAAAACTGAACAGCGGCGAGTACCCCAACTGCCTGGCATACGATATGCAGGAACCGTATCACTATTTTAGGAGCCATGAGATTGATGGACAAAAATATCTGATTATTGGAGGCGCCGACCATAAAACCGGCCACGGAGACCCATTAAAGGCATTTGAAGATCTTGAACATTATGCCAGAAAACATTTCGACATCAGCCAGATCGATTACCGCTGGTCATCACAATACTATGTACCTGTTGATGGCCTTCCTTACATTGGCCATTTACCCGGTGGCGACAAAGGGATTTTCATTGCAACAGGTTTTAACGGAAACGGCATGATACTGGGCAGTCTTTCGGCTGTGCTGATCAGCGATCTTATTTTAGAAAAAGAAAACCCCTATGAAAAATTGTTGAGCCCGTCAAGGTTGAAACCTATATCTGGATTTTCTGAATTTGTAAAGGAAAATGCAGATGTGGCTTACCATTTTGTAGCAGATCGGTTTGGTGCAGAAATAATCAGATCTACCAGTGAACTGGCAAAAGGTGAGGGTAAAATAGTAGAATTTGATGGAGAAAAACTGGCATTACATAAAGATGATGCCGGAAAAGTAACCGCCTTAAATCCGGTATGTACGCACGCTGGCTGTATTGTGAGCTGGAATCCTACAGAAAAAACCTGGGACTGCCCCTGCCATGGAGGAAGATTTTCCATTACAGGAAAAGTGCTAAGCGGACCACCGCAAAAAGACCTCGAGGTCGTTCCAGTAAAATGAAATAAAATCGGCAAAAAGGAGCAAAAAAAATAAACACCTTAAAACCAGTGAAAGATTTTATTGTTTTAATAGAAAAAGAATATATGGAAAAAATGAAAAGATCAGTTGGGCTGGATAATAGATCCATGAATACACTCATCAGGCAGCCCGAGCTTAAAGTACATGCTTTAATGGGTGCTGAAAGTGTAGTGCAGCTAAAAAAATCTGCAACCATTTTACAACTGCGCAATTTTAGCGCCAACCAATTGAAAGATCCCCGCGATGTTCCTGGAGAAATAAAGGTTTTAACCGTTTTGGCAACGAAAAACGGCCTTCAGGGTCTTTTATAAATCTTACGGTATTAGGGCAGTTACCCTGCCCTAAGTACCATTAACGTTCTTCCTCCAACCTCAACACTGCTTTCTGCCCTAAACTGTGCTTTTTGATTAATACTTTCGTCTGTAGAAATCTCAACAGACCAATTAAGTGCGTACTCCGCTGCAGGCAGTTTAAAGGTTACACCATCATGATGGGCATTAATGATGAGAAAAAAATGAACATCAAGAATATCCTCTCCATTTTCTGCTTTACCCTGTATCCCCTCTCCATGAAGAAAAATCCCGATACTCCCGGAGCTATCCTCTTGCCAATCGGCTGTTTCCATAATTTTACCGCTTGGCGAAAACCAGGCAATATCCAAAAGCCCGTCCGAATCGATCCTATCACCCACTATCCATTCCTTTCTACGCAGACTAGGATGTTTAAGGCGGAGTTTAATCAGGTCCTGGGTGAACTTTAAAAGTCCCTCATCTTTATTCTGCCAATTGATCCACGAAATTTCATTGTCCTGGCAATAGGCATTGTTGTTACCATTTTGGGTCTTTCCCATTTCATCACCCGAGGTGATCATCGGGATGCCTTGCGAAAGCAACAATGTGGCCAAAAAATTGCGTTTTTGTCGTGCACGGAGCGCATTTATAGCGTCATCATCCGTTTGCCCCTCCACACCGCAGTTCCACGAATGGTTCTCCGCTTCGCCGTCGGTATTGTTATCGCCATTTGCTATATTGTGCCGCTCATTATAGCTGACCAAATCGTGAAGGGTAAAACCATCATGCGCAGTAATGAAATTGATGCTGGCAGTTGGTCTTCTATAGTCCTGCATATAAATATCAGGACTCCCTAAAAACCGTTTGGCAAACTGCCCGAGTGTTCCATGGTCACCTTTCCAAAAACGGCGCATCAGATCGCGGTACTTGCCATTCCATTCTGCCCAGCCTGGCGGGAACTTACCTATCTGATAGCCTCCTTCTCCTAAATCCCAGGGTTCAGCAATTAGTTTTACCATAGAAATGATCGGATCCTGATGGATGATATCAAAAAATGCGCCCAACCGGTCAACATCGTGCAGGCCCCTTGCCAAAGTTGAAGCCAGATCGAACCTGAATCCATCTACATGCATCTCCTGTATCCAAAACCTCAGGCTATCCATAATAAACCTGAGTACGGTGGGCATTCTCGAATTTAAGGTGTTCCCCGTTCCAGTATAATCTGTATAATATCGTTTGTTTTCTTCTTCCAATCTATAATAGGTTAAATTATCTATTCCCTTAAAGGAAAGTGTTGGACCTTTCTCGTTGCCCTCGGCAGTATGATTGTAAACTACATCTAAAATCACCTCTATTCCGGCAGCATGCAGGGCTTTTACCATATCCCTAAACTCTTTTACCTGGTTTCCATTGGTACCAGAAGAAGAATACCTGGATTCGGGCGCAAAAAAGCCAATGGTATTATATCCCCAATAATTATTCAGCCCTCTATCAATGAGATGGCCGTCAGAAACAAATTGGTGTACAGGCATCAGCTCAACAGCGGTGATGCCAAGCGATTTGAGGTATTGAATACTTGCCGGATGGGCCAACCCTGCATAAGTACCACGCAAAGATTCGGGAATTAAAGGATTTAACTTGGAAAAACCCTTAACATGAAGCTCGTAAATAACACTTTGGTTATAGGGAATATGTAGAGGCTTATCATTTCCCCAATCATAGGTCATATCAACCACTACCGACTTGGGCATGTAAGGTGCACTATCGGTTTCTGAGAAACTCAAATCAGCCTCTTCTCCCTCCAGGTCATATCCAAAAACTTCAACACACCATACCACATCACCCGATATTGCCCTCGCATAGGGATCAATCAGTAATTTATTCGGGTTAAATCTGTGGCCGTTCATGGGTTCGTAAGCGCCATGCACCCGATAACCATATAACTGCCCCGGGCCGATATCGGGAATATAACAGTGAAAAACATGGTGATCGCGTTCAGCGATATCAACCCGAGCTACTTCAACGCCATGCTCATCGTAAAGGCAGAGTTCTACTTTTTGAGCGTGCGCCGCAAAGAGTGCAAAATTAGTCCCACTGCCGTCCCAGGTTGATCCAAGCGGATGAGGACGGCCAGGAAGCTGGCTAACTGTATGCATATTCGTTTTTAATTGCATTCATTTCACTTCTTCTATGCCCTTAACTTAAGGAAATCAAAAAATTGTCTTCCTGAAGATTCAGTTAATATTGAAGTGCTAGTGATAATTTTTTAGTAAAATTGTAATTACGAGATCCATTTTTCGTCGGCTGAAGCAGTCCATGCGGTCGCTATAACCCATAGTTGTAAGATTGCTCCATCGTTCCTCCTCGCAATAACGACATCTCTAATTTTTTATGGCCAGCCCCCCCTAAGAAAGCCGGGACAAGTTGTCAAAGAATATCTTTTTGATTGACTATTAAAAGGTCTTCAACAAGATCAGACTGACAAAAGTTTGTAATAAACACCTGCTTATTCGTCTGGATTTCCTGCTGCGTTTCCGGCCAGATCCCCAGATACATCCTCCTCATCATCGCTCTCACCTGTA
Source organism: Pedobacter sp. W3I1 (assembly GCF_030816015.1). Taxonomy (NCBI): domain Bacteria; kingdom Pseudomonadati; phylum Bacteroidota; class Sphingobacteriia; order Sphingobacteriales; family Sphingobacteriaceae; genus Pedobacter; species Pedobacter sp. W3I1. The sequence continues at coordinate 1,555,441 of NZ_JAUSXN010000001.1, read as the reverse complement.
AGCCCCCGCTGAAGTTCATTATCCTCCAGCTCTTTATTGTCATTCTCAGCGTTATCAGATCGGTCATGGCCAGCCTCATGTGCCAGGTTATCTTTATTTTCTTGTTCGTTATTGTTATCCGGTATCATAATATCATTTTTTCTATAACAACAGTATTTACCGGAAGTTGGTTTTGTAAACATATCAGCCATTGTTGAAATATTTAGATATTATTACAAATAGCAAGCAGGACAGAATTTTCAAATGGCGTTAAATATCCTTAGCAAGTGACTGAAAGATACGGAGCCCCTTATTACGGTAGTCCTACGTAAAGAAATAAAAACAAATCTGAACCAAAGGCTCAATTCATTTGTTTTATTAGAACGTTTACAAAAAATATAAACATGGAAGATCTACGAAGGAACATTTCGAAAGAAGATTTAAACGCATTAAAGAAGAAGTTCGACGATGGGGTAATAGAATCATTGTGGAGCGAAAATGGAGAATTAACCTATATCATCAAAGATGGGCTCGATTTAAATGAATACGCGCTGGCGGCTAAACAGATACTTGAAAGTGAAGGTGATATTGCACATGATTTTACGGGCAAGGTCACCAATAAATCAAAAACTGAATCTGCCAGATTCGACTATAAATCAGGATGGTTCTTAGATGGACTGGCTGATGGTGAAATAGAATAGGCAGTTTGCTGCTGTAGCCTACTACGACAAGTATTTTTGAATAATAATAGTGACTAAATGAAATTAGGTAAAGCTTATATCGGTACATCGGGGTGGAAATACCGCCATTGGGAGGGTACTTTTTATCCATCAGACCTTAAAAAGAAAGATCAACTGAAATATTTTACAGCACATTTCGATACTGTAGAACTGAACAATTCTTTTTACCGCCAGCCAACACTACAAAATTTTCAAGCCTGGCAGGAACAAGCTCCAGCCAATTTTGCTTATGCCGTTAAAGCCAACAGGTATTTTACCCATTTAAAAAAACTGAACGTAGCACGGAACGAAATCGTTGAATTTTTAAATGCCTGCCTGGGGCTGGAAAAGAAATTGGGGCCAATCCTTTTTCAGTTGCCCCCAAAATGGAACATTAATATCGAACGCCTGGAAAGATTTTTAGAAATGCTTCCACCAGAATACCGCTACACATTTGAATTTAGAAATCCAAGTTGGTACCATGATGAGGTATTTGCCCTTTTAAAAAAATACAATTGTGCTTTCTGCATTTATGATTTGGCAGGGCATCAATCACCTGTTATTGCCACGGCCGATTTTGTATACATCAGGCTACATGGGCCTGGAGAAAAATATCAGGGTTCTTACAGCCGATCGGCCTTAGAACGATGGGCTAAAATGTGCAATGCCTGGCTGAATGAAAAAAAGGATGTTTATATCTATTTTGACAATGACCAGGAAGGTTATGCCGCATTTAATGCACTTGAAATTAAAAAAATGATATAAAATATCACAATAGCATAAAAATAAGATCAGGTATTTACTCTAAAACAAAAGAAGGGAAATTTGTTTTTCTGCGATACATTAACTACCTTAAAATGATACAGTTAGCGATGACGGTTGTAGACAAAAAAGGGGAAGATTTAAATCTTCCCCTTTTAGTGCACTTGTAGGGATTCGAACCCCAAACCTTCTCATCCGTAGTGAGATGCTCTATCCAATTGAGCTACAAATGCGTTTCCGTATCGTTAACGGACTGCAAAGGTATAATTTGATATTTTAATTTCCAATTAAATTTTAAAAAATCTAAAAATAATTCTTTGCAGGATATGCTTTATGCGCTTAATGAATCATTAATTGCTTTAAAATCAGGCAAATCATGTGCATCCTCTAAAACTTCTGCATAAGCAATTTTTCCTTCTTCATCGATCACAAAAGCTGCTCTTTTAGAAACGCCTTTCAATCCAAACACAAATTCGTTATAAAAAGCACCGTAAGCTGCTGATACTTCTTTGTTAAAATCAGATAATAAAGGGAACTGATAGCTTTGTACTTCTTTAAATTTCCCCAGAGAAAATGGAGAATCGACTGAAATACCGATTACCTGTGCATCTATTCCTTCGTAATAACTGAAATTATCACGCATGGTACATAACTGTTCTGTACATGTTCCGGTAAAAGCCATCGGGAAAAAGTGAATGATTACTTTTTTGCCTTTGAAACCAGAAAGAGAAATTTCTGTCAAATCAGAACTGTATAATTTAAAATCAGGGGCGGTATCGCCAACTTGTAATGCCATTGTATTTTTTTTTGGGTTAAATATATTAATTGGTTCAGTAGTTCATTGGTCATTTGTTCATTAGTATTGCATTCCTCCAGTGAACTAATGACTAGTGAACTGATTATCTTTTTTCATCTGCTGATTTAAAATTATTAAACCCTCCTCAAAACTATGTGGACGGTAATCTAAATCTTTAATCGTTTTATCCAAAACAAAACCTGTTCTAATTGGTCGTTTAGCCGTTTGGTTTAAACTTGTAGAACTTATTTCATTAATAAAAGATTGATCAAGCCCCCAATAATCGGCAACTTTTCGCACTAAATCTGCAATACTCATGTAATCTTTACCCGACACGTGGTAAATTCCTTTTGCATTTTTTTCCACAGCCAACAAACAAGCTTCAGCTAAATCTTCCGCCAAAGTGGGCATACGCCATTGATCGTTTACAACATTAATAGGTGATGCTTTTTCTAAAGCCCCTTTAGCCCAAAGTACAATATTACTCCGGCTCATATCGCTGGTGATCCCATATACCAATATGGTTCTTAAGATTGCCCAGTTTGCTTTTGAATTTTTCAATAAATCTTCTGCCAGCACTTTCGATTCGCCGTAGTAACTTACCGGATTAACGGCATCTTCTTCCTTATAAGGCCCGTTGGCACCATCAAAAACAAAATCGGTACTTAAATGAATAAGCTGAATGTTTTTTTCTTCACATATTGATAGTAGTGTTTGGACTGCATCTACATTTAACTGGCGACAAAGCTCTTTATTGGCTTCACAAGTATCAACATTGGTCATGGCAGCGGTGTGCACAATGGCGTCAGGGCTGTATCTTTCAATAAGTTCCTTAACCTGAACCGCATTTAAAATATCCATTTCTGCATATTCATAACCATCCTTTACCGGATAGCGGTTTACGCCCTTTGAAGTGGCTACCAATTTCACCCTTCTCTCGGCAAGCACTTTTTCAGTTAATTTCTGTCCTAAAAGACCGTTGCTGCCTGTTGTTAAAATGGTTTTCATATGCCTTATTTAGGGCACTAAATTATCCATAAAAACCATGTTGAAAAAATTTATAATATATATTTAAAATTAAGTAAGAAAAACTTAACTTTGCCAACCGAATTGGAGCCCCTGTAAACAGCTTTAATTCATTGACTGTAATAAATTTACTCACAACAGATATGCCTAACTTAGGAAAAATAGCACAAATTATCGGCCCAGTGGTTGACGTTAGCTTTGCTAATGATGCCCATCTACCTAAAATTTTTGATGCGTTAGAGATAACGAAAGAAAATGGACAAAAAATTGTTTTAGAAGTTCAACAGCACTTAGGTGAAGACCGTGTACGTGCGATCTCGATGGACTCTACAGACGGTTTAGTTCGTGGAATGGACGTAGTTGATACTGGTGCTGCGATTAAAATGCCAGTTGGCGACCAAATTAAAGGTCGTTTATTTAATGTAGTTGGTGAAGCGATTGACGGTATCAACACAGTTGATAAAACAGGCGGTCGCCCTATCCATGCTACTCCTCCTAAGTTCGAAGATTTATCTACTGAAACTGAGGTGCTTTTTACAGGTATTAAAGTAATCGATTTATTAGAGCCATATGCAAAAGGTGGTAAAATCGGTTTATTCGGTGGTGCTGGTGTAGGTAAAACGGTATTAATTATGGAGTTGGTTAACAACATCGCGAAAGCTTATGCTGGTTTATCAGTATTTGCAGGTGTTGGCGAGCGTACTCGTGAGGGTAACGATTTACTTCGTGAGTTTATTGAGTCAGGTGTAATCAACTATGGTGACGAATTCTTACACTCAATGGAAAAAGGTGGATGGGATTTGAAAGCTGTTGATACTGAAAAATTAAAAGAATCTAAAGCAACATTGGTTTTCGGTCAAATGAACGAGCCTCCTGGTGCACGTGCACGTGTAGCATTATCAGGATTAACTGTTGCTGAATATTTCCGTGATGGTGATGGTGAAGGCGCTGGAAAAGATATTCTTTTCTTCGTTGATAACATCTTCCGTTTTACGCAGGCAGGTTCTGAGGTATCGGCTTTATTAGGTCGTATGCCATCGGCTGTAGGTTACCAACCAACATTGGCAACTGAGATGGGTTTAATGCAAGAGCGTATTACTTCAACAAAACGTGGATCAATTACATCAGTACAAGCGGTATATGTACCAGCGGATGATTTAACTGACCCGGCTCCGGCAACAACCTTTGCCCACTTAGATGCTACTACGGTACTTTCGCGTAAAATTGCCGAGTTAGGTATTTACCCTGCAGTAGATCCATTAGATTCTACTTCACGTATCCTTTCTCCAGCTGTTTTAGGTGACGAACACTATAACACTGCACAACGTGTTAAAGAAACTTTACAACGTTACAAAGAATTACAAGATATCATCGCAATCTTAGGTATGGACGAATTATCTGAAGAAGATAAATTAGTCGTATCAAGAGCACGTCGTGTTCAACGTTTCTTATCTCAACCTTTCCACGTAGCTGAGCAATTTACTGGCTTAAAAGGTGTATTGGTTGACATTAAAGATACCATCAAAGGATTTAACATGATCATGGATGGTGAAGTTGATGAGTATCCGGAAGCTGCATTTAACTTAGTTGGTAGCATTGAAGATGCGATCGAAAAAGGTAAAAAATTATTAGCAGAAGCGAACTAGTATCGAGATTTGGGTATTAAGTATCAGGACAACAAACAGGATCTTGCTACTTGATACTAGCTACTTGATACTTAAATCTAAAAAAAATGAATTTAGAAATATTAACTCCAGATAAAAAAGTTTTCGAAGGTGAAGTAACAGCTGTTACGGTTCCTGGTACTTTAGGTTCTTTCCAGATTTTAAAAGACCACGCCCCTATCATCTCTACTTTAGAAGATGGAGAAGTTATTATAAAAGCAAACAAAGCTGATGAGCAACGCTTTTTTATTAAAGGCGGTGTAGTTGAAGCTATCCACAACAAAATTGTGGTTTTAGCCGAAGGTATCGCTTAAACAAAATAATTAACTCATTTAGAAAGCCTCCCGATTTAAAAATCTGGGAGGTTTTTTGTTTTTATTAGTATTTCAAAAAACAATTACCTACCTTTAACGTTAGTAACGTAAAAAGTTAGCATGATACTTTCTTTTGGCTCTAAAGACACAGAAAAAATATGGAATGGCATCAGAGTTTCTAAAATGCCTTTAGAAATTCAAACCATTGGGCGTAGAAAATTAAGAATGATAAGCAATTCCCAAAACATTCAAGATTTAACTATACCACCATCAAATAAATTGGAAAAGAAAAAAGGCAATCTGAAAGATTATTATAGCATCCGAATTAATGACCAATGGAGAATAATTTTGGAAAACGGAAATGCAAGTGAAGTTGAAATTATAGATTATCATTAAAAGAACAATGGAAAAGCTACCAAACATACATCCCGGAGAAATTCTGAATGAAGAATTTCTTATTCCTTTAAATATTACGGCTTACCGCTTAGCGAAAGAAACAAATATTCCTCAAACCCGTATTTCTGAAATAATTAAAGGCAAGAGAAGAATTACAGCAGATACAGCATTGCGTTTTAGCATCTTTTTTGGGAACTCTGCAAAATTTTGGCTTGGTTTACAAGATGACTACGATATTGAAAGTGAATTGAATGAAAAACAAAAAGAATTTCAAAATATCAAACTTTTCGCAATAGCATCATAGTTAATAAAGATCTCTCGATTTAAAAATCTCTGAGGCTTTTTGTTTTTGTGTACTATTTAACAAAATCACAAACAGCCGCAGTAAATTCCCCGTTCTTTTCATAATAAAGCATGTGCGAACCATCTATCTGCACTACTTTCTGGTTCGGAAATTTGTAATTTTTATAATAATCCGGGCCAACGGCATGATCATCCTTACCCGTTACAATTAAGGTAGGTATTTTGACCTCATTGGTAAGTAAAGCATAATCTTTAAAATATTCCGGGTACTTCTGCGCCTTTGTGCTATCCATCAAAGGCATAAAAAGCGTCATTCCGAAATCCGAGGTCCGTTTATAAGAATTTTCGATGCTATCCATTTTAATAATGGTATTTACATCATTGGCAATATATTTATATCCAAGATGCATCGCGCTTAACTTCTTTCTAACCAGCGTCGCCCCATTCATTAATTTTTTAAAATCTGTATCATTTATAGTAGTATTCCTTTTTCAATAACCGGTATCCGTATTCAATTTGCTCCCTCACCTGGTTTGGGTTCATAAAATGAGCTATTGCATTAGCCATGATTATGCCAGATAAATGTTCCGGATATTTGAGCGCATAATTAATGGCCAGGATACCACCAAATGAATGACTAAGTAGGTACACTTTTTCTACCCCCAGTTTTAACCGCAGTTCTTCAACATCCTGAACAACCCGGTCTAAACTATAATTCTTTGCGTCTTGCGAATGACCAGATCCTCTTTGATCCAGATAAACCATCGTTAAACATTTCTCCAGACTAGCTCCGCCCATTTTCTCAAAAGAAAGAAAATCCTGACCAGGACCTCCATGCAAATAGATGCAAACTGGCCCTTTGCCCACTATTTGAACAGATAATTTCACCGTATCAGAAGTTAAAATGCTTTGATTACCCTTCTTAAGACGAAGTGTCGAACCTGGTGAAGAACAACCACTAAATAATCCGGTTAAAAGGATCGAAAAGATATAAATTATTTTCATCGCTATTTTTCTGACAGTAAATTACGCAACTATTTCCAATAAGTAATAAATGCATATCATACTAATTGTATACCTAAATAAAAGCAGCAATTTTTCTTTACATTTCAACACCAAAATATCGCACAAATTTTCAATTTTCAAAGCACTTTGGGTCATTTTAGGCAGAAAAATAGAAAATTTATAATGCAAGCATAACAAATAGACCGTATACCGTTTTGATATCTGGTCTACGGCTATCGGCATTAAATAACTAATCTAACTCTCATTAAGAATAATATTCCGATTATATATAAAATATAAGAATAATATTCTGATTTAACTTTTTTCTGATTTCTCTTGCATATTAATGAACCAAAAACTAAATTGGTTTTTATAAACAATAAGATAATAATGACCTTTCAGCACAACATATTTTCTACCTATACTACTGCAAAAGCAGCTGGTAATGTAGTGCTGTTACCTGTCATTTTACTTAACCTCCTACTCCTAAACATTTTATGGGGTAATAAGCGGACGCAGTTTAAATAGATTTTAAAAAACTAAATATACCTAAAGCGTCCCGATACAAACGGGACGCTTTTTTTAAATAACAAAACACAGTATTATGAACCGTCCATGATACATAGTTAAAATAAAAAATGGAATGCTTATTTATCATGATAAGCTCCATCTGACGGTTAAAAAACAATAAGAATAAACAGATGAAATATTATAATTCTAATACCATTATTTACCTTGATGGACAGTTTGAAAAGGCTGTAAATAGTAGTACTGATCTTTACGGACAGTCGCTACACTACGGCTATGCTGCTTTCGAGGGTATTAGAGCCTATAAAACACACAACGGCAACCGCATTTTCAAAGCTGCCGCACATTTCGACCGCTTAGAGCGTTCCTGCCAGTTGGCAAACATCCCATTCCCATGGGATAAACAAGAATTAATTGCTGCAACCTATAAATTACTTCAGTTGAACAAACTGAAAGATGCTTATATCCGCCCTTTGGTGTTTTGCCACCCAAACATGAAATTAAACGAACCAACCGGGGTTTCAATCTTAATATGTGCCTGGGAATGGGATGCATATTCTGGCAATAAATTGTTAAAATTAACGGTTTCCGATTACGAAAGGCCAAACCCAAAATCGATTCCAATGGAGGCGAAATTGAGTGGAAACTATGTTAATTCTATTTTAGCTACTACAGCGGCAAATATTAAAGGTTACGACGAAGCTTTGCTTTTAGATATGCACGGCTTTGTTGCCGAAGCATCCGGAGCTAATATCTTCCTCGAAAAGGACGGAAAATTATATACCCCATCTTTAGGGAACATTTTACCGGGCATTACCCGTGCAACTGTAAAAGAGCTTTGCACTGTTTTGGATATAGAGTGTATAGAAAAAAAATTAACCATAGAAGATCTTAAAAATGCCGACAGCGCTTTCTTATGCGGAACAGCAACTGAGATAGCCGGCATTGCCTCAATTGATGAGATTGTTTATCGTTCACTATGGCGAGAATCTATCGGTTATACCATACAACGTGCCTATAAAAACCTGGTATTGGAAAAAGTAAATTACGAAGTGATTATATAGCTGGTAGCATACTGTTTGATAGTTAAATAGCCAATAGTTAGTTGATAGCCAATTCGGCCATATACCATGAACTAAAAAACCATCAACCAAAAAGAATTTTAAACAATAAAAAAGTACTTAAAAGCAAATGACTGAAGAAATCAATCAACACTTCCCGAAGGCCTACCAACAAATTAATGGTGCAACAAAAGCATCAGGGTTTGATATGGCATCTGATGTGTTGACCTGCTCTTTACTCAGAACACTTGCGGCCACCAAACCTTCAGGTAAATTTCTGGAGCTTGGAACCGGAACAGGTTTATCTACTTCCTGGATATTAGATGGTTTAGATCAGGAAAGTACACTTACCTCGATAGATAACGATGCTAAATTTTTAGCCATTGCCAAAACATTTCTCGGCGGTGATGATCGTTTAACATTGGTTGATACCGATGGAGCGGAGTGGATCGAAAAGAATAAAGACAAAAAATTCGATTATATTTTTGCTGATACCTGGCATGGAAAATACTTGCTTTTAGATGAGGCGCTATCCATGCTTAACACCGGCGGACTTTACATCATTGATGATATGCTGCCCCAATCGAATTGGCCTGACGGTCATCAAGAGAAAGCGATTAAATTAATCAAAGATTTAGAATCCCGTAATGACCTGCAATTAACCAAGCAGGTTTGGGCAACAGGAATCGTAATCGGAGTAAAAAAATAAATAACATTAAAATAGTTCTTTGCTTTTTTTAAATAGTTAGTATGTTTGTGATTCATCAAAGACATGAATATAAACACAAACATTATTAGCAACCTAATTATTGTCATTTCTCAAAAGAGAGGTGGAAATCGTTGCGTATAATATAAAAAATATACCATATCGAAACCGCCTCCTAAAAAGAGGCGGTTTTTTTTTTTGCCTCGAAAAGAAATAATTGAAATACAACAGCATACATACACTTTTAAACAATGAGCGAATTAAACAAGTACAGTAAAACATTTACACAAGACCCTACACAACCGGCAGCGCAAGCTATGCTTTACGGAATCGGATTAACTGATGCTGATATGGCTAAAGCACAGGTCGGTATTGCAAGTATGGGTTACGATGGTAACACCTGCAATATGCACCTTAACGATCTTGCAAAAGATGTAAAAAAAGGGGTCTGGAATAATGATTTAGTGGGCTTGGTTTTTAACACCATTGGAGTGAGCGATGGAATGAGCAACGGTACAGATGGTATGCGTTACTCATTGGTAAGCCGTGACGTAATTGCCGATAGCATCGAAACCATTTGCGGTGGCCAATATTACGATGGAATTATCTCTATTCCTGGCTGTGATAAAAACATGCCTGGCGCAATTATGGCCATGGCACGTTTAGATCGTCCTTCAATTATGGTTTATGGTGGTACAATTGCCCCAGGCCATTACAAAGGCGAAGAATTGAACATCGTGTCGGCTTTCGAGGCTTTGGGGCAGAAAATATGTGGCAACCTTTCTGAGGAGGACTATCAGGGCATCATAAAACATACCTGCCCTGGTGCAGGTGCTTGTGGGGGGATGTATACTGCAAACACAATGGCATCAGCAATTGAGGCTTTAGGTATGAGTTTGCCTTATTCATCTTCGAACCCAGCAATCAGCGAGGAGAAAAAACAAGAATGTTTAGATGCAGGTAAATACATCAAAATTTTATTAGAGAAAGATATCAAACCATCTGATATCATGACGAGAAAAGCATTCGAAAATGCCATTCGTTCTATTATCATTTTAGGTGGCAGTACGAATGCAGTATTGCATTTTATTGCAATGGGTAAAGCTATCGGTATCGAAATCACCCAGGATGATTTCCAACGCATGAGCGATGTAACACCAGTACTTGCCGATTTTAAACCAAGTGGAAAATACTTAATGCAGGATTTACATCAATATGGTGGGATCCCGGCAGTATTAAAATACTTATTGAATGAAGGTTTATTACATGGCGATTGCCTAACCGTAACCGGAAAAACCATGGCTGAGAATTTAGCCGATGTAAAATCGGTTATGGATTATGATCAAAAAATCATTCAGAAATTAAGTGAGCCAATTAAGGCAACAGGTCATTTACAGATTCTTTACGGAAACCTGGCAGAAAAAGGTTCAGTAGCGAAAATAAGTGGAAAAGAAGGTGAGAAATTTGAAGGTCCTGCACGTGTATTTGATGGTGAACACGATTTAATTGCCGGAATTTCTAACGGACGTGTTCAACCTGGTGATGTAATTGTAATTAAAAACTCGGGGCCGGTAGGTGCGCCAGGTATGCCTGAAATGTTAAAACCAACCTCAGCCATTATTGGTGCTGGTTTAGGTAAATCGGTGGCTTTGATTACTGATGGACGTTTCTCAGGTGGTACACATGGTTTTGTGGTTGGTCACATTACTCCTGAATCTTACAAAGGTGGTTTAATCGGCTTAGTAGAAGATGAAGACCGGATTTTGATCGATGCTGTAAACAATATCATCAGCCTGCAAGTCAGTAAAGAGGTGATTGCCGAGCGGAGAAAAAACTACGTTCAACCAGCATTAAAAGTAACAAAAGGTGTTTTATATAAATATGCTAAAACAGTTTCAGATGCAGCTAGTGGTTGCGTAACTGACGAATATTAAAATCAAAAAATCATCCCTGGATTAATTGATTACTAATAAAATAGATTATGCAAATAATTAAAAGTATTCAGAATAGGATTTATGAAATCCGGGGAGAAAGAGTAATGCTGGATTTCGATTTGGCATCGCTTTATGAAGTTGAAACGAAGGTACTGAATCAGGCGGTAAAACGTAACATAAAGCGTTTTCCGGAAGATTTTATGTTTCAGTTAACTTCTGCTGAATTTGAAGAGATAAGACTTCAGATTGATGCAAGTAATCAGGGTACATCATCACAAATTGTGATGACAGGCGGAACCAACTTGAAGTCACAATTTGTGACTTCAAGTTGGGGAGGTACTCGAAAATTGCCTTATGCCTTTACAGAACAAGGTGTAGCCATGTTAAGTGGCGTTTTAAAGAGCGATAAGGCGATTAATATGAACATCGCCATTATGAGAGCCTTTGTTGATGTTCGTAAAATTTTGTTGAAACAAAGCAACATTAACGAACAATTGACAGAAATTAAAGAACGGATTGGCGAACATGATGTTCAGCTCAACGAGCTTTATGATGCAATGGAAAATTTAATAGACGAGAAAATTGCTCAATTAAAATGGAACGATAGACAAAGAATTGGGTTTAAAATTAAAGAATAGTAGAACCGCAAAAACATAACTATGGAAACTGCACAAGATACAATACAACAAAACGAGGCGAAAGCAGAAACCTCAAAAACCTTATTCAAAGGAACAGGCTCGCAGGTTTTGTTGAATGGATTAATTGAAGAAGGTGTAACCACCATTTTCGGTTATCCGGGAGGAGCAATCATGCCTATTTATGATGCTCTTTATGATTATGCTGATAAATTAGAACACATCTTAGTTCGCCATGAGCAAGGTGGCATCCACGCTGCTCAGGGTTTTGCAAGAGCAAGCGGCGAAGTTGGTGTTGTTTTCGCAACCAGTGGGCCAGGGGCAACCAATTTGGTTACCGGTTTGGCAGATGCGCAAATCGATAGTACGCCATTGGTTTGTATCACCGGACAGGTTTTTGCCCATTTATTAGGAACAGATGCCTTTCAGGAAACCGATGTGATTAACATTACGACACCGGTTACCAAGTGGAATTATCAGGTTACTGACGCAAAGGAAATCCAGGAGGTTTTGGCTAAAGCTTTTTACATCGCTAAAAGCGGCAGACCAGGACCGGTTTTAATCGATATTACCAAAAATGCACAGTTACAATTGGAGGAATTTCCTGAATATGTAAAGTGTAACCACATCCGCAGTTATCGCCCGAAACCAAAAGTTAGGGTTGAATATATCGAGCAGGCAGCCGAATTAATCAACTCAGCAAAAAAACCTTTCATTTTATTTGGACAAGGTGTTATTTTGGGTAAAGCTGAAGAAGAATTTAAAGCATTTATTAATAAAACAGGTATTCCTGCGGCATGGACCATTATGGGCGAAGGTGCTATTCCAACTTCACACCCATTAAATGTAGGTATGTTAGGTATGCACGGTAATTATGGGCCGAACGTATTAACCAATGAAGCGGATGTAATTATTGCCATCGGAATGCGTTTTGATGACCGTGTAACTGGCCGTTTAGATAAATATGCTAAACAAGCTAAGGTGGTACATTTAGATATCGACCCTGCTGAAATTGATAAAAATGTTAAAGCTGAGGTTGGCGTTTGGGGCGATTGTAAAGAAACCTTACCCCTATTAACCAATTTGGTTAACGAAAATAAACACGAAGATTGGTTGGCTAAATTCAGACAATACAATCAGGAGGAAATAGATCAGGTCATTACTCCAGAACTTTATCCAACAGGAGATGAAATCACCATGGGCGAAGTACTGCGTAACATCAATGAAATCTGTGGTGGTGATGCCGTAATTGTTACCGATGTTGGTCAGCACCAAATGGTAGCCTGTCGTTATGCGAAATTCAACAATACCCGCAGTAATATTACTTCAGGTGGTTTAGGCACAATGGGCTTTGGTTTACCTGCCGCAATTGGCGCTAAATATGGTGCTCCTGATAAAACAGTCATTGCCATTATTGGTGATGGTGGTTTCCAGATGACACCTCAGGAATTGGGTACCATTATGCAATTCGGTGCAGCGGTAAAAATCCTGATCCTGAACAACCGCTTTTTAGGGATGGTTCGCCAATGGCAACAGTTATTTCATGATAAACGTTATTCTTTCGTGAATATCACCAGTCCTGACTTTGTGGCTTTAGCAAAATCATACTACATCGAAGCAGATAAAGTTGATGAACGTGCAAACCTTAGAACAGCGCTAGAAACCATGATCAACCACGAAGGAGCTTACCTGCTGGAAATAATGGTAGGCAGAGAAAATAATGTTTTCCCAATGGTTCCGCAAGGAATGAGTGTAAGCGAAATCAGGTTAAAATAAGTAGAAAGGTAAAAGCTAGCGTAATCGTCATCTCGACTGAAGCGCAGTCCCGAACTTTCGGGAGAGAGATCTTTCTTTAACAACATTTAAAGATTTCTCCACAAGGTCGAAATGACGAATACGTAAAAAAGAAACTATCATGAGTACTGAAGATAAAATAAAATATACAGAAGACACTGTTGACCTGGAAGGAAAACAGGAATATACCATTACGGTGTATGCCGAAAACCGCATCGGTTTACTCAACAGAATTGCGATTATTTTCTCGAAAAGAAAAATCAATATCGAAAGTTTAAACAGTTCCGCATCAGAAATTGAAGGAATACACCGTTTCAATATCGTCATCCACGAAGGTTACGAAGTGGTGAGAAAGCTTGCCCGTCAGATAGAAAAGCAAATTGAGGTATTGAAAGTTTATTTCAACACCAACGAAGAAATTATCTGGCAGGAACTGGCACTTTACAAAGTTTCTACTGATGAAATTGCAGAAAAAGTAACAGTAGAGCGTTTATTGAGACAGTATGGTGCAAGTGCGGTGGTGATCCGTAAAGATTATACTGTTTTTGCAGTAACTGGGCACAGAGAAGAAACCGATGCTTTGGTAAAAGCTTTAGAACCTTACGAACTCATTGAATTTGTAAGATCTGCAAGAGTAGCCATTATTAAAGACAGTGCGGGTTTCCACGAAAAACTGAAAGAATTCGAAGCTTTCGAACCAGGTGAAGAATTGGTAGAAAATGAGTTTTTAGAAAAAGGACAAAAAATCTTTACCATGTAATTTAAAGGTGGAAGGTTAAAGGCATATTGCTTAGCGACCTTTGCGAAAACCTTAGCGTCTTTGCGGTTAACTGCATAAGACACAATACCGAAGCTGAAAGATAAGACACAATACCGAAGCTGAAAGATAAGACGATAATTAGATAGATACAGAATATAACATGACGAATCAGATATTTGAATTTATAATAAACTCACGCAAGGCATTTATTCAGTTAATCGATGGCTTAACAATCGAAGAATTGAATAAAATTCCTGATGGTTATAACAACAACATCATCTGGAATTTTGGCCACATTGTAGTGAGTACACAAACGCTTTGTTATGTTCGTACGGGTGTATTGCAAGATGCAACCTCGGTAAAATTTAACGAGTATTATAAAAAGGATACAAAGCCAACTTATACGGTAACGGAAGAAGAAGTAGCAGAATTAAAAGCCATTGCATTAGAGAGCATTGAAAGAATAAAAGAAGATTATGCAAATGGAAAATTTTCGAACATCACACCTTTCACAACAGCTACCTATGGCGTACAGATGAACAGCATAGAAGAAATACTGATTACAACGATCGGTCATGACAACGTACATTATGGTTACGCATGGGTGCTAAAGAAACTAGTATGCTAGAGGTTTAGGGCGGATGTTTTTGAAAAACAGACCCGACTAAAATAAACCCGATAGCAGTAAAAATTTTAGACTGTCATACTGAGCGTAGTCGAAGTACAGTCTAAAATTTTTACGAAAAGCGGGACTGAAATAACCGAAAAGCACAGAAACCTGCTTTTCAAATAAAAAAACCGGTGAAATCACTATATCTGTGTAATCAAACCAAAGGAAAAAACGATTCGTGAAGACACGAACCATGGCGATTAAAGAACAAATAAATAATAATTAAATAAATTGATTTGAGGCAGGAAAATCCTATAATCCTTAAATCCTTGGTATTAGAAAATTAACCAATAAAAAACAATGGCAAATTATTTTAACACATTACCTCTTAGAGAAAAATTAAACCAATTAGGTGTTTGCGACTTCATGGACAGTTCTGAATTTTTAGATGGCGTAAGCGCATTAAAAGGCAAAAAGCTGGTAATCGTAGGTTGTGGCGCACAAGGCTTAAACCAAGGTTTAAATTTAAGAGATAGTGGTTTAGATGTAAGCTACACTTTACGTAAGGAAGCAATTGAAGGCAAACGCGATTCGTGGAAAAATGCAACTGAAAACAATTTTACAGTTGGCACTTACGAAGAATTGATTCCGAATGCAGATGTAGTAATTAACCTTACTCCTGATAAACAACATACCGCTGTTGTAAATGCAATTATGCCTTTAATGAAAGAAGGTGCTACTTTATTATATTCTCACGGTTTCAATATCGTAGAAGAAGGCATGCAGATCCGTAAAGATTTAACCGTGATTATGGTTGCACCTAAATGCCCGGGTAGCGAGGTTAGAGCAGAATATGTTCGTGGTTTTGGTGTTCCTACCTTAATTGCAGTCCACCCTGAAAACGATCCGCAAGGTAAAGGATTGGCACAGGCAAAAGCATACTGCGCTGGTACTGGTGGTCACAGAGCTGGTGTATTAAAATCATCGTTCGTTGCTGAGGTGAAATCTGATTTAATGGGCGAGCAAACCATCCTTTGTGGCTTATTGCAAACAGGTTCTATCCTATCTTTCGATAAAATGGTAGAAAAAGGAATCGATGCAGGCTATGCTTCTAAATTGGTTCAATATGGTGTTGAAGTAATTACCGAAGCCTTAAAACAAGGTGGTATTACGGCCATGATGGACAGATTAAGCAATGTAGCTAAAATCAAAGCTTTCGAAATTTCGGAAGAATTGAAAGACATTATGCGTCCATTATTCCAAAAACACCAGGATGACATTATGAGCGGCGAATTTAGCCGTACCATGATGGAAGATTGGGCAAATGGTGATAAAAACTTATTAAAATGGAGAGCTGAAACCGGTGAAACTGCTTTCGAAAAAACGCCTGCTGGTGATGTTAAAATCGGTGAGCAAGAATACTTCGATAACTATACTTTAATGGTTGCTTTTGTTCGTGCTGGTGTTGAATTGGCTTTCGAAACCATGGTACAGGCAGGTATTAAACCAGAATCGGCTTATTACGAATCGTTACACGAAACACCACTTATTGCGAATACCATTGCACGTAAGAAATTATTCGAAATGAACCGCGTAATTTCTGATACTGCTGAATATGGTTGCTACTTATTCGATCAGGCTTGTAAACCACTTTTAGGTGGTTTCATGAAAAAAGTAGATACTGATTTAGTTGGCAAAAACTTCAACGAAGGTAAAGATGGCGCTGTTGACAACAGACAATTAATCGATATTAACGAAGCTATTCGCTCTCACCAGGTAGAACAAATTGGTGCTACTTTGCGTAAGGCAATGACTGCAATGAAAGCGATTAAAACAGCATAGAAACAAAAGAATGTCATCCTGAGCCTGTCGAAGGAATTCTTTTGTTTCTATAACGAAAAAGTCTTCGACAAGCTCAGACTGACAAACATTAAATAATAAAAAAATGTCAAAAACATTAGTAGAAAAAATTTGGGATGCTCACGTTGTAAAAAGTGAAGAAGGATTTCCTGATATTTTATACATTGATACACACTTAATACACGAGGTAACCTCTCCGCAGGCATTTGATGGTTTGCGCAAAAGAGGCTTACCTGTTTTTCGTCCGAAGCAGACTGTAGCAACTGCCGATCATAATGTACCTACGTTAAATCAATTGTTGCCTATTAAAGAGGAGCTTTCGCGCTATCAGGTTGATATGCTAACGAAAAACTGTGCAGAATTCGGGGTAGAATTATATGATTTAGGCCATCCTTTTCAGGGTATTGTGCATGTTATCGGCCCTGAATTGGGTATTACCTTACCTGGCAAAACAATGGTTTGCGGCGATAGCCATACCTCTACTCATGGCGCCTTTGGTGCCATAGCATTTGGTATCGGTACTTCGCAGGTAGAGCAGGTTTTTGCAACGCAATGTTTATTGCAGTCGAAACCTAAAACCATGAAAATTGAGGTAAACGGCGAACTTGGAAAAGGTGTTGGTGCAAAAGACATTATCTTATACATTATTGCTAAAATCTCTGCCGCTGGCGGTACAGGTTATTTTATAGAATATGCAGGTTCGGCAATCGAGGCTTTAAGTATGGAAGCACGTATGACGATTTGTAATATGAGTATAGAAATGGGTGCGCGTGGTGGATTAATTGCACCAGATCAAACCACTTTCGATTATATTAAAGGAAGAGAGTTTGCTCCTGTCGGCGAAGAGTGGGATAAAGCTTTAGCTTATTGGAAAACATTATATAGCGATGCTGATGCGAAATTCGATAGCATTTTAACTTTCGATGCAGCAGACATCGCCCCAATGATTACCTATGGTACAAACCCTGGAATGGGAATGGGTATCCAGGAACATATTCCAGCAACTGGTGCACAACCAGAAAAAGAAAAACTTTCTTACCAAAAAGCATTGGATTATATGGGTTTTGATGACGATTCATCTTTGATCGGAAAACCGGTTGATTATGTTTTCATCGGAAGCTGTACCAACTCTCGCATCGAAGATTTACGCGAAGTTGCTGATTTTGTTAAAGATAAACGCAAAGCAGATAACGTTACCGTTTGGATTGTACCGGGATCGAAACAGGTAGAACAACAGGCTAAAAGCGAAGGCTTGGATAAAATTTTCGAAGCCGCTGGTTTTCAGTTGCGCGAGCCTGGTTGCAGTGCCTGTTTAGGAATGAACGAAGATAAAATCCCGGCAGGGAAATATTGTGTATCTACATCAAACCGGAACTTTGAAGGCAGACAAGGACAAAATGCACGTACCTTATTGGCCAGTCCACTTACCGCAGCAGCAGCAGCCGTAACAGGAAAAATTACCGACGTAAGGGATTTTTTGGAAAGGGTTTAAGATAACTGTCATGCTGACGAAGGAAGCATCTGCAAGCCAAGAGAGAGATTCTTCGTTCCTTAGAATGACAACTTTAAAATATATGATTTTAGAAGTTGCCATATTAAATGTAAAAGCCGGGTTAGCGGCCGATTTTGAAAAAGCTTTTAGCGAAGCACAAAAAATCATTTCTACAATGGAAGGTTACATTTCGCATCAGCTTCAGAAGTGTATAGAAGTAGAAAACAAATATATCCTGCTGGTAAACTGGAAAACACTGGAGGCACATACCGAAGGTTTCAGAGGATCAGCAGCATACCAGGATTGGAAAAAGTTATTACATCACTTTTATGATCCTTTTCCTACAGTTGAACACTTTACTAAGGTAGAAGGCTGAAGGTTATTATAAATATTAAATCAATGAAATCGCCGCAATCGGTGAAATCATTTAAATCTGTGTAATCATCATTAAAAAATGAAAAAATTCACAAAATTAACATCGGCAGTAGTGCCTTTAAACATAGAGAACATCGATACCGACCAGATTATCCCTGCGAGGTTTCTGAAAGCGACTACCCGCGAGGGTTTTGGCGAAAATTTGTTCCGCGATTGGCGTTATGAAAACGATAACCAGCCCAAAGCAGATTTCGTGATGAACAACCCTACCTACAGCGGTCAGATTTTAGTAGCAGGGAAAAACTTTGGTTGTGGCAGTAGTCGCGAGCATGCTGCATGGGCCATTCAGGATGCCGGTTTTGATGCAGTAATTAGCAGTTTCTTTGCCGATATTTTTAAAGGAAATGCTTTGAACAATGGTTTATTACCCATCCAGGTAAGTGATGAGTTTTTGGCGCAGATCTTCAAAGCGGTTGACAACAATCCGAAATCGGCCTTAGAAGTTGATTTAGAAAATCAAACGGTTACCATTGTAGAAACTGGTGCTCAGGAATCATTTGAGATCAATCCTTACAAAAAATCGTGTTTGATCAATGGTTATGATGATATCGATTTCATCTTAGCCCAAAAAGAATTAATCGCAGAATTTGAACAAGCAAAATAATGCTTAAACCATTTGTCTACATACAAAACCTAAACTTAAGTTATCGCAATAAAGCGGTGCTAAAGGATTTGTATTGGGAAGTAAATGTTTGTCAAAACTGGGTTTTATGGGGTGAAAGTGGCAGCGGAAAAACTTCTTTGGCTAAAGCCATTGCAGGTTTAATCCCCTCACAGGGAAGTATTGAAATCAATTACGACGGCCAAAGTAAATTACCAGCCGAAGTTTTATTTGTTGAAAGTTGGTATCAGTTTAAAAACCTCGAAGGTGTTGCAAATTTTTATTACCAGCAACGCTACACCAGTTTACAAGCCAATGATACTTTGACAGTACATGCAGAACTGGTGGTTTATGGCAAAGAAAAAGGACTTCATTTCAATGAGGTTGAACCGATTTTAGAAGCGCTGGGCTTAGCTACTTTTGCCAGTTCACAACTAATCGAATTATCAAGCGGCGAACATAAAAAACTGCAGTTGGTTAAAGCCTTATGGTTAAAACCCCAATTGTTAATTATCGATCAGCCTTATACTGGTTTGGATGCAGCATCACGTAAAAACCTGAATACACTTTTAGATCAGATTATAGCAGAAGGTGTACAATTAATTTTAATCTGTAACGACTTAGAATTCCCTGCAAGCATCGATTGTTTTGCAGAGATTATAGATGGGCAGATCGTAACATCATTTTCAAGAGAAATTGGTGATCTTTCACCTGAAATACACAAAAAGAAAATCCCTGCTTTTTTAAAGGAGTCGCCAATTTATTCATCAACTGACATCGTAAAAATGGTTGATGTCAACATCAGCTATGGCGAAAAACAGGTGCTAAAAAATATCAACTGGGAAGTTAAAGCTGGCGAAAAATGGCTCTTACAAGGCCCAAATGGCTCTGGAAAATCCACTTTATTGAGTTTAATCAATGGCGATCACCCCCAATCTTACGCCAACGAGCTTTATTTGTTTGGCAACAGGCGTGGAAGTGGCGAAAGTATATGGGATATTAAGCAACACATTGGTTTAATATCACCCGAGTTTCACTGGTATTTCGATGCTACTGCTACCGTTTGGCAGAGCATTGCCTCGGGCTTTTACGATACCGTAGGTTTGTTTCAACAGTTGCCTTATACTAAGAGCGCACAAGTTGATGAGCTAATTGAATATTTTGGGTTAACAGCTAGTAAAAATGAATTATTAACCGCACTTCCACTCGGTAAACAGCGATTGGTATTGTTAGCGCGGACAATTATAAAAAATCCGGAATTATTAATTCTGGATGAACCCTGCCAGGGTTTAGACCAGCAGCAAACAAAACATTTTAACCAATTGGTTGATGAATTGTGCAGCAATGGGATGACCTTAATTTATGTTGGCCATTTTGAATCGCAGTTGCCAACCTGCCTGCAAAAAAGAATATTGTTAGAAAAAGGCGAGGTAAAAGTCGTCGAAAGTTTAAACGTAGAAATATTAAGCTGATGCAAGCTTAGCCACGGAAATACGGTGAGCACGGAAACAAAATTTTTCTGTGATTTCTGTGCCTCCGTGGCAACCAATAAGCAAATTGCAAAGCAAAAGAGGAGTCAATAATGAAGAAGAACATTTTAGTAATACCTGGAGACGGTATTGGACCCGAAGTTACCACTTGGGGAAAAGCAGCATTAGAAAAAATTGCCGAAATTTTTGGCCATGAATTTGTGTTTGAAGAGGCTTTAATGGGCCATGCGGCTATTGAAGTTACTGGTGAGCCTTTGCCAGACGAAACTTTAGAAAAAGCAAGACAAAGTGATGCTATCCTTTTTGGAGCAATTGGCCATGCCAAATATGATAACGACCCAAGTTTAAAAGTTAGACCAGAACAAGGCCTGCTGAAAATCCGTAAGGAACTGGGTTTATTTGCCAATCTCCGCCCTATATTACTATTTGACGAACTTCTTCAGGCATCGAGTATCAAACCGGAAATTTTAAGAGGAACCGATATTTTGTTCTTCCGCGAATTAACTGGTGATGTGTATTTTGGCGAAAAAACACGTTCTGAAGATCGCAATACCGCTTCAGACCTGATGATTTATCACCGTTATGAAGTAGAACGCATTGCACATAAAGCCTACCAGGCTGCGCAACAACGTAACAAAAGATTATGTTCAGTAGATAAAGCAAATGTTTTGGAAAGTTCCCGCCTGTGGCGCGAAACCGTTCAGGAAATAGCAAAACAATATCCTGACGTAGAAACTGAGCATATGTTTATCGATAATGCTGCCATGCAGTTGATCAAAAACCCTAAAAAATTCGACGTGGTTTTAACGGCCAATTTATTTGGAGATATTTTGACAGATGAGGCTTCACAAATTGCAGGCTCAATGGGTATGCTGGCTTCTGCATCTGTTGGAGAAAGCACAGGTTTCTTTGAACCCATCCACGGTTCTGCTCACGATATTGCAGGTAAAGATTTAGCTAATCCATTAGCTTCTATCCTATCAGCAGCATTAATGTTAGAAATTGGTTTCGGACTAAAAGAAGAAGCCAAACTATTGGTTGATACCATCGACCAGGTATTGAAAGAAGGCTTTAGAACACATGATATTGCCGACCAAAATACAAACCGATTTAAAGTTTTAGGCACAGCCGAAATGGGCAAATTGGTACTTAAATTCTTATCCCAAAAATTAATCACATCCTAAACTTAAGATTATGATTCACGACCCGAACAAAGTTTATATTTTCGACACGACATTGCGTGACGGGGAGCAGGTTCCAGGCTGCCAGTTAGATACAAACCAAAAAGTAGAAATCGCTAAATCACTTGAGCTTTTAGGTGTTGATGTGATTGAAGCAGGTTTCCCGGTATCTAGTCCAGGAGATTTTAACAGTGTAATTGAATTATCAAAAGCAGTAACTAACCCGATTATCTGCGCTTTAACCCGTGCAAATAAAAACGATATCGATGTTGCTGCAGATGCTTTGCGTTATGCAAAAAGACCGCGTATCCATACAGGTATCGGTTCATCCGATTTCCACATTAAACATAAATTTAACAGTACCCGCGAAGAAATTTTAGAACGTGCTGTTGAAGCGGTAAGGTATTCGAAAAAATTTGTGGAAGACGTTGAGTTTTATGCAGAAGATGCCGGCCGTGCCGATATTGAATTTTTAGCCAAAATGGTTGAAGCGGTAATTGCTGCTGGTGCAACTGTAGTAAACATTCCGGATACCAACGGTTATTGCTTACCAGACCAATACGGCTCGAAAATTCTTTACTTAAAAGAAAACGTAAAAAATATTGATAAAGCCATTATCTCCGTGCATTGCCACAACGATTTAGGCTTGGCTACAGCGAATTCTATCGCAGGCTTGCAGAATGGTGCCCGCCAGGTAGAATGCACCATTAACGGTATCGGAGAGCGTGCAGGCAATACCTCTATGGAAGAAGTCGTCATGATTTTGAAAACGCACAAGATTTTAGGCTTAAACACCCAGATTGATGCTACCCGTTTCTATGAAATGAGCCACATGGTGAGAAACCAGATGAATATGCCGGTACAACCAAATAAAGCAATTGTCGGTGGAAACGCATTCTCGCACAGTTCAGGTATTCACCAGGATGGTTTCTTAAAAAACCGCGAGAACTATGAAATCATTAAGCCAGAAGATGTTGGTTTCCCTGATGCTACAATTGTATTAACTGCAAGAAGTGGCCGCCATGCCTTAAAACACCATTTAGACCGTTTAGGCCATAAATTGGAAAAAGATCATTTAGATATTGTTTACAAACAGTTTTTGGTTTTAGCCGATAGCAAACAAGGCATTAACGACTATGATTTAAACCAATTGGTTGCATTGCATTTGGCATAAAAGCTGAAAGGTTAAAGCAATCAGCGAATTGCCTTAAAAACTCTGAGGGGTGTCCCCCTTTGGAGAGTTTATCCCGACTTTTCGGGAGGGCAGAGGGAGGATTTAAGTTTGATCCAACAAACCTAACCCACCTAAACCTGATTGGAATGAGCATGAAGCGCAGCGGAATAAAATGTAAAGCAGGACAGCTACCTCCGATGGAATGCCAAACCCTGCTTTACAAAAAAACATAAGAGAATATCAGTCTTGATACTTGATACTACAACAATGAATACTACAACACCGAATACATTAGATTTTCAATCTGCATCGCAACGATTAAAGGGCGTAGTAAAACGTACGCCTTTGGAGTTTAACGCAGGGCTTTCTGCGCATTACAATGCCAATATTTACTTAAAAAGAGAAGACCTGCAGATTGTACGCTCATATAAATTACGTGGTGCCTACAATAAAATTAGTTCGTTGCCACAAGATGCATTAACTAATGGTGTAGTTTGCGCAAGCGCTGGTAACCATGCACAAGGTGTAGCGTATTCTTGCAAAAAACTTGGTATCAAGGGCGTTATTTTCATGCCAGAGATTACACCAAAACAAAAGGTTAAACAAACCTACATGTTTGGTGGTGACAATGTTGAAGTAGTTTTAGTTGGCGATACTTTTGATGATTGTTTAAAAGAAGCCCTAGCCTACAGTGCCGAAAAATCGGCTACTTTTATTCCGCCTTTTGATGATGAAAAAGTAATTGAAGGACAGGCAACGGTTGGTGTAGAAATTTATGAAGATCTGCCTGATCTGGATATTATTGTAATGCCTGTAGGTGGTGGTGGTTTGGCATCGGGCGTGAGCGCTTACATGAAAACCGTTAAACCTGAGGTAAAATTGGTAGGTGTTGAGCCGCTAGGTGCACCATCAATGGTTACGGCGATGGAATATGGCGGACCCTTTACCTTAGAGGAGATAGACCGTTTTGTAGATGGTGCAGCTGTAAAAAGAATCGGCCATATTACTTACGAATATTGCAAAGAACTGCTGGATCAGATGCATTTGATCCCTGAAGGAAAAATATGCACAACTATATTAAAATTGTATAACGAAGATGCCATTGTTGTTGAACCTGCCGGAGCACTCTCTGTAGCTGCGTTAGATCAACTGAGAGATCAGATTGCTGGTAAAACAGTGGTTTGCATTGTTAGTGGTGGAAATAACGATATTGAGCGCATGCAGGAGATTAAAGAGAAATCTTTGCTTTTTGAAGGCTTGAAACATTATTTCATTGTACGTTTCCCACAAAGGCCAGGTGCTTTAAAATTATTTGTAAATGAGGTTTTAGGTCCACAGGACGATATTACCCGTTTCGAGTTTATTAAAAAAACGAATAAAGAAAATGGGCCTGCATTGGTTGGCATCGAACTTTCTAATAAAAACGATTACGGAAGTTTATTGCAACGCATGAAAGATTTTAAATTCGAGATAATCGAGCTGAACCAGGACCAAACTTTGTTTGAGTATTTGGTTTAAGAATTTTAACTGTAAAGCTATGTCCGTCATTTCGAGCGGAGCGCAGCGAAGTCGAGAAATCTGTTAAGTTGTTTAATTAAATGCTAAGAGAAAGATTTCTCCGTTTCGCTACCAATGATAAATTGGTTAGCTTCAGTCGAAATGACGACTGATTTTAGTAATTTGTCATCCTGAGCCTGCCGAAGGACAATCACAGTGTTTCGACAAGCTCAACATGACACATCTTAATAGAGAAAAATGAATTTCAAAGACTTAAGCAACAAAGCATTAATTTCGGATAGCGATATCGATTGGGAAGATTTAGGCGCTGGTGTGAAACGCAAAATTATGGCTTACGATGACCAACTGATGTTGGTTAAAGTCGCATTTGAAAAAGACGCCATCGGTACCATTCACAATCATCCCCATTTGCAAATGAGTTATGTAGCAAAAGGAAGTTTTGAAGTTAGCATGGGCGATGATAAAAAGGTATTAAATGAGGGGGATGTGTTCTTTGCTCCAACCAATGTATTTCATGGTGTGGTTTGCTTAGAAGCCGGATTACTGATTGATGTTTTTAATCCGCATCGGGAAGATTTTTTAAAATAAGACCGAGGTCAGGAGTAGGGGAAGTCGGAAGTTTGGGTGCATATAATAAATGCCGTCATTTCGAGCGGAGTGCAACGCAGTCGAGAAACCTATCTAGAGAGCATTTTTGACTTAGATCTTTCCGTTCCACTGCGCTTCAGTCGAGATGATTGTTATGATAAAAACAAATTTTAAGCAGCTATATTATAATTATTTTTATAGCTAGCTTGATTTTTTATAACTGCAGCAACTCTTAATGCTATCTTGTTTCTAACGGCATTAATTATGCTCATGCTGTGCTTCCCTTCATCCTTTTTTCTATTGTAATATGTCTTGAATTCCTGATTGTGTTGAATTAGAGATAATGCACACATATGCAGCAATCTTTTAAGCTCTTTATTGGCCATCCGGTGTACCTTGGATTTACCTTTGATACTTATACCACTGCTGTGTTCAAATGGAGCAACCCCTGCATAACAGGCCAGTTCTTTTCCGCTGGGCCGCCCTGCAAAATTTCCCGTGCAGCCAATCAGGTATACTGCTGTAACATGCCCTATCCCAGGGATACTGAGCAATAATTTGTAGTTCTGCTTGAAATCCTGGTTTCCTGTAATGATTTTTTTGATCTGATCTTCGAGGTTCTTGATTGATTTGGCTATACCCTCAATTGCATTTTTAAGTGCTTTTTCAATCAGTTTCTGATGTTCTTTACCATTGACATTACCAAGTTCTTTTACCGAAACGCTAATGCCAGACCTTTGTTTGAGCAGCTTTGTCCGAGCTGATATCAGATCTTTCAGGAGCATCAGTTCGGGATCCAGGGCAGCTGTCGCCTTTAGATCATCCGCTTCCTTAAATGCATAGTTGCATAAACGTATGCTGTCTATTTTATCATTTTTACCTCTTGCTATCCCAAAGCTCCATTTGATATGGGCTGCATTGCCAATATGGATGGGCAGATTTCTGTTGCTGCAGAAAGTCCATATTAAACGGTGATAGATCCCGGTATTTTCTATGACAATCAAGGAGTCCTCATTGAACGTGGTTTTCTGCGATTTCAACCACTTCTCAAATAGCTTTATCCCTGGTGCTGTGTTGTCAAACCGTGCGGTTGCTATCTCCTGTTTTACATGGTTCACAACGGCCATCAATGCAACATCGAAGTAAGGTTTGGAAACATCAATCCCGATAAAAAATTTTGTAGTGCCAATCATCCTGTTATTTTTTATGTTTGTAGTGGTTACCTAATTTTTACCCCATCGATCCTAGTCCTTAATAATGGGTATTGCCCTAATTGTTATCTGGTCACTAAGGGAAAAAACGGTAGCGGATTGCATCATCTCATAGGTATAAAAACCTTGACGAACTTTTAATGTGCCGCTACCGTTTTAGGTAATCTGATTTATAATTTAAGCAAAGTAAATAGTTATTATCCTTAAATAAAATATCAAAACAAATCTAAAGGACGACCGTTCAGGGTATCTTCGCTTGAACCTTATACCCCAAACCTTACACCTTAAACCTCAATTAAAGGTAAACCTCACATTCTTATAGCCCAATCCTTCAATAATTGGTTTAAGTACCGTTGTAGCATTGGTTTTGGTTTGGATTAAAATACTCGATTTTTTAACTTCAGCGGTTACCTGTCTTTCGGCTGCTTTATACGCTTCATCTACCAAACCGGCCTCTCGGAAGAAAGCCATCTTCGTATCATAAACACGGGAGCTTTTATGATCGATTTTTACATAACATATTTCGGGCTGTGGCAAATTTACTACAGCTGTATCCGCATCAATATCAATATCTTCGCGGGTAATTTTAGTTAAGTCGATACAACCTACTGCTTCCGCCTTAACAATCAATAACACGCTGGCTTCGGGCAAAAAATCTGTTTTATTTTTGTGTTCTAAAACATCGCTGATCTGGTACCTCACCAGCTCTAGTTTACCAATAGCCTCAATTTTCTCTACCAAAAGCTGATGTTTGCTCTCCACAGAGGTATTGATACTAAACTTTTTGGAGATAAATAAGTATCCTGCTATGATTAAAATTAACCAGGGTAAGAGGCGAAAAAAGAGCTTCATATTTTAAAAAAATAAGGTGCCAACATTTGTGTATTTAATCTGTTGCACAATAATTAATCCATAAATCGCTAATTATATTTTTTTGGCAATAGATTTGTAATACGATCATCACACACACAAATAAAAACTAATCAACATGAAAAAATTTACCATCTTAATGCTTTGCATTGCCACACTAGGTCTGGCTTCGTGCAAAAAAGACACCATTGTTCAACCAGGCAATACTATTTTAACTGTAGTTAAAGATATCTCGACTAACGCATGGGTTTTAAGTAATGACGGAAAAACATTCTCTGCAGATATTTCTGTTCCAGAAATAGATCAGTATCACATTGATAATGAAGGAACTTTAGTTTACATTTCTTACAACAACGGCGCTAGTTATATCGCACTACCATTTGTTTATAATGTAGATGCCTATAGCTTCGAGGTATACAAAGGTGGTGTGTCTATCGATGTACAAAGCTCAGATTACCAGGCAACAACTCCAATAAAACCAACATCGACAGTGAGGGTGAAAATAGTTCTTGTTGGAAACGATTTGTAATAACTTTTAAAACTCCAAGAAACGACTAATGTTCAATTGAACGTGGTCGTTTTTTTTATGCTCTCCCCTATTCAGTTGTAATGCACGAATATTAACGCCATTTCTTTCTAAAAGCAGTTCGTCGTAAAAACCTTTGTAGTAAACATCTTTTACTTCAAAACGCCTGCTGCTCCAGTTATTGTTTATTTCAGCCCATTCGGGATAAAATACAACTGAATTCTTTTCTGTTTTTAAGCCAATTTTTTCTGCATCAGCTTTCGATAAAACTACAGCATTACCTAAAATCTGGGCCGTATAAATATGTTTTGGGTGCTGATAAATTTCTGAAGGTTTTCCCGTTTGTAAGAGCTCGCCATTTTTCAATATCAGTAATTGATCGGCCAGGAATAAACCGTCTGCCGGATCGTGAGAAACCAAAATTACGGTAACACCGGTTTCTGAAGCTACTCGTTTAATATCAGCCCGTAGCTGGTTTTTAAGTAAGGCATCAACCTGGCTAAAAGGTTCATCTAAAAGCAAAACCTGTGTATCGGCAACCATTGCTTTGGCTATGGCCACGCGCTGCTGCTCTCCCCCACTCAGCTCGATAATTTTCTTATTCTGAAGCGGTAAAATCCGGAGGTGCTCCATAATCTGAAGCGTTTTTCCGGCTTTGGTTTTAAGGTCAGTATTCGATAGCTGTGAAGCAATATTATCGTAAACCTTTGCATAAATGTTTAACGAAAAATCCTGCGTAACCATTTTCATCTGTTTGTGGCCTGGGATGAGTTGTTCATCAGGGCCTTTAACCTTTTGATCTTCGAAAAAGATTTCACCTTCATCGGTTTTTAACAGCCCGTAAATAGATTTTAGTAAGGTCGATTTTCCGCTCCCGCTCTCACCAATAATGGCCACTATATCGCCTCTTTTAATTTCGAAACTTACATTTTTAATGCCACCGGCCTGCTCTGCCTGATATTGCTTGGTTAAATTTTTAACACTGATTATGGTATTGCTCACACGGTAAAGATAATGAATAAGCTTAAAGTGTAAAGACTAAAGCTTAAAGCAAAAAACTGCATATAAAAAATCCTGTCTCGCCTAACCGAAACAGGATCTGTTTATTTGTATGTTACCTCTCTGTCCCTTCAGACATCTCTCCTAAAGGAGAGAATTAATCAGTCTATTTGATATGGCTTAGTTTAGCCCGAAAGTAACCCCGAAACTCATATTCTTTAAGCCAGCTTGCTGCGAGGTAGTAAACATATCGTTAAAGTAATATTTGGTAAATAATCCTATACCTCCATAACCAAATCTAACTGTACCGCCGTAACGAACTGATTGAAAGTGATAGCTATCATATTGCTTTTCTTTACCACGTTCTTCACTTACCTGTTTAATTTTTCCATTTAGCAAAAAGCTCACCTCCGGACCTAAAACCAGGTAAAATCTTTTGCTGTTTTTGTTTTCGCTGGTGCGAAATTCGAAGTTTAAGGGAATGTGCACATAGCTGCTCGAGAAACGGTTTTTAGAGAAATGTACAGGCGCCTGATCGGTATATACAAATTCGTTAGAATTTTTAGCTATGGTAATGTCTTTTCTTAAGCGGATTAATGTCCAGTCGAACCCACCGGCTACATAAACTTTAAAATTAGAATTAAAACGATAGCCAAACTGTAAAACATCAAAAGAGAATGTACTGGTTTTACCACCTTTATAATCCAAAAATTCGTTGTTTGGAGACAAATTGAAACTACCATTGTCGATTAACCTGGAGAAACCCCAATCAACCCTGGTAAAAGTAATTCCACCTACAAAACGACCTTTTTTGAGATCTTTATTTGTGCTATCTTTTTCGTCTCTGGTTATTTTTACAATACCGTAATCTAAATCTTTTCTATTTTTTTTTGTAGAATCTTGTTGCGCAAAAGCACCAGGAGCCATAACACCGGCAAGCCCGCTTACCAAAAGTGTTGTATAAATTAGACGTTTCATATATGTGTGGTTTATTATTTTATTGTTATAAATTTAAAGGTTGTAATGTTCAATGTTGTAAAGTTTAAATGTTAGATACTGTTAACTAAAAACTGTTAATTGTAAACTGATAACTGGCCACTGCAAACTGTTACTTCTTGCGTTTACCTATTTTAAATGGACCAATATTGATTGATGCCAGAGAAGAATCATCATCATCGGTACGAAACTGAATCAGCTTATCTTTTCTTTTATCCATCTTGTTTACAATCAGGTTTACCACATCGCCAACATTACGGATGCCTTTACTACTTTGCTCATTATCGTTAATAGGCTCATCTATTTTAACGGCAGTAGGATTAGCAACGATTATGGCTTCTTCTTTTGGCTGCAGAATCGCTTCTTCAATTTTAGTTTTGATATCTTTTTTAGGTTCTTCAACCTGTGCTATTACTGTTTCTTGTTTTTGCATCACAGGTGCGGTAACAATATTCAGTTTCTCTACTGGTTTAACATCCTGCTTAGCTTTTGTTTTAACCAGATCATTTACTGGTTTAGTGTTAACCGGTAAAATGGGTGCAATATTTTCTATGGGCTCAACAACCACTGTTGCAGAATCTTTAACAACCGGTGTTTGAACCACTGGTTTAGTTTTCTCAACCGTATTGCTGGCCAATTGTTTATCGCTTTTAGTCGCATCTTTTTGTTGATAAACCAACACACCAATTGTAGCAATCAATAACACCGCTGCTGCCGATAACCAATAAATCGGTATGATCCTTTTTTTCTTAGGTGCTATTTCGCTTTCTATATTGCTCCATAAATCCCTCGAAGGTGTTACTTCTGCATCAGCAAAAGCATCCTTAAATAACTGATCAAAATCCTTATCCTGTATAGGTTGCATAACCAAATCCCTCCATTTTTATAATTTCTTCTTTTAATATCGCTCTTGCCCTCGATAGTTGCGATTTACTTGCCCCTTCTGAAATTCCAAGCGTTTCTCCAATTTCTTTGTGCGAGTAGCCTTCTATTACGTACATGTTAAAAACCATGCGGTAACCATCTGCCAATTTTTGTATCACTTTCATTAGATCCTGCATTCCCAGGCTGCCAAAATCAAATCCGGTTGATGGTTGCTCATAAGCTTCATCTATTTCTACCACGTTTAAGCTGCGTAAATTTTTACGGTAGCTTTCAATTGCAGTGTTCACCATAACCCTTCTTATCCAGCCTTCAAAAGAACCATCGCCCCTATACTCTTTTATTTTTTGGAAAATTTTGATGTATCCCATCTGTAGCACATCTTCTGCCTCCATTCTATCTTTGGCGTAGCGCATACAAACGGCCAACATTTTCGATGCAGTTTGCTTGTAAAGCAGCTCCTGCATTTTCCGGTCGCCTGCTTTGCAGCCTTCCATCAAATCGTTTATCGTATAGCTTCGCGTCAATTTCATTGTGTGTTTGTATATAGAAGATGGCAGATTACAAACAATGGTTGCATGGGATGAGAAAAAAAGTTAAATAAAGTTAAAATCAGCTTTATATAGATTGATTATCTATCAGATATAGTTTAAATAATTTTCAAGAAAGATATAGTTTTTTGATTTGAAAAGCAATGGCAGGAGCTTTTTTGACTGTTAGTCCCGCTCTCCGCTAAATCCCGATGAAAAATCGGGATACCGCTTCCGATCGGGTTTAGCTGGCAGGGACTTCCGAGGTTTAAAAAGGAATTAGCGCACAGGGGAACTTCTGAAGTCTATTAAACATAAAACCCCGTAGGTTCTAAAACCTACGGGGTTCGAAATGGTATAAGCTTATTCCCCCTAAACCTTCCTACCTTCCATCCTTCTACCTTCCACCTTGCTTCACTTTAAACAATTTGAAATCCTGCTTGTAGGTTAAGAAAAAGGAGTGATTAAACTGAAGTTGTTTATCGGTATTGTCTAAATCGATATGTGGCTCGAAACGGACATCAAGATATAAATGCGGAATTAACTCTTTTTGGTAAGCATAACGCAGCGAAACAATATTCCTAGCGCTTTGCTTCAAGCCGGGGCTATACAGGTTATCAGAAACCGATTCGTATAATGGCATACCTTTAATCGAAATAAAGTTATTGCCTTTCCAGTAAGAAGCCACCAAGCTTCCCCATTTACTTTCTACACCTGCATTTAACCACAAACCGAAACCACCTTGGTAAGCCCTTCTTTTATCAGGTGAAAAATCTTTGTAAACTGCAATATAGTTATCGGTATATACCTGTTTAATATTGGTATTGATGTTTTTATGCAGTTTTATACCCGTTGCACCGTTAAACATAGTCGTAATCGGGATTTCTTTCAATACATCAATCTGTCCGCCCTGGTGGAAAGCCAAAAACTGTGCGGGGATACTTAATTTCCAGTCATCATTTTTGATTAAAAAGCTTTCGGTTGATAAACCTCCGATAATTTCTTCTTTTGCGGGATCGCCTTTATAGATCATTTTTTGCCAGGCTATCCAGGCATCTAAAGTAAATTTCTTACGTTCCACCAATAGCTGGGTTCCGTATTCAATTGGTGTAGTTATGGTTCTTTCGAAATCGTATAAAGGCTCAATATATTTATGTTGAATGTTACCTTCTAAACTTCCAAAAATTAAGGTGAGATTTCTTTTATGGTATTTTACACTGAACAATGGTTTCGCATCAGAAATTCCGTTCCGGCCAAAATCCTTTCTAATGAAAGCCCCGGCAGTAATGGCCAGATTAGGATGTGCGTAATAAACTAGTTGAGGTTGCAATTGCGTTCCGTACAAAGTATAACCATCGTGAAAATCGTTGGTATACTCGTAATTACGAACATAATTTAAATTGTAAAAGTTGAAGTGAACCTCGTTCGTTAAACTGCTATCAGGACGGATTCGGTTTTCAAAAGCCGATTGATTAAACTGTGCGGAAGCAAAATAAGAACTAAAAAGAAAAGATATTAGAAGTAAGGCCTTTTTCAGACCTGTGGTTGTAAACATGCGCTTGAATTTTATCGCCCAAATTTAGAATAGTTTTTTATTAAATTATCAAGTACCGGGGATCAAGTATCAAGAGCACCATACAAGTTGACGAAAAGCAAACAATGAGCGCAGTTTGATTTTGCTTTAGTCTTTGGTCTTTTAGCTTTTAATCTATTTTCTTAAACGATAGTTCTTGTATAGTTTAACCGCAATCATTATAGCCATTGCAACCCCCATAATACCAATTAAACCGTAAATCCAGTTAATGGCACTTTTCAGGATTACCACAAATACAATAGCGATCATAAAAATGGTAGCCAGCTCTCGCCATAACCTCAACTGAAAACTGCTTAGCTTATATTGGTTATTTTTAAGCTGTTTAACGATGTTTTGACAAATAAAGTGATAGACAAGCAACCCAACAACAAAACCAAGCTTAACCCACATCCAATCGGCTTGGAGCAAGCCCTGATTTAAAGTCAACATAGATGCTCCTGCCAAGACAGATATGATCATGGCCGGGGTAGCAATAATTTTCCATAAAGTGGCCTCCATTTTGACAAACTGTTTTTGGAGGATACTTTTTTCTGGTTCAGACTTCTCGTTAGCCTCGGTATGATAAATAAAAAGACTCAGGATATAAAACAGTCCCGCCATCCAGCTAATTACAAATACGATATGTACTGCAAGAAAATAATAGTAATATGGCTGTAGGGTTTCTATCATTGTTTTATCTTATCCAAAATGTAAGTATCAATCCAATTTGGGATATTAGTAAATTGTAGATTTAATATTCCATCACAAATTTCACCAACATAATTATGCTTTGCTTCAGAATTATCCCAAAGATAAGTTTGATCTACCTTTTTAAGCATCTCAATTAATAAATCCATCGTCAAAAAATATCGTTTTTCAATTTTTTCTGCGTCAACCAAATGGCCTCCTTTCGAAACCCGATCCTTTACACGCTCCAAATTCATCTTTGGTGTTTCTGTACCAATAAAATAAAGATATACCTTATAATTATTGCGATGAGCAAAATCAATAAGGTCTAATTTAGAAGCATGTGAAAATACGGTTTCGAAGCTGAATGACTTTTTATTTCTGATTAACGAGTATCGAATAAAATCAGCAATAATTGCAAAATGATAAGAATTATGAGTTATTGAGCTTGATATGGCTTTAACAATAACATTTTCTCTTATTGCTAAGTTCCAGGTTTTTTTGTCAAATCCAGCTTTTATAAAAAGTCCGTTCCGAAAGCAAAATGACTCAAAATCTTCATTATTAGCATCAATTTCAAAGTCAGATAAGTTTAGAAAATTTTTCTTCTTAAATTCTTCTTCCAATAAATCTGCATTAATAAAAATCCGAGTGGAGAAATAGCTTGATTTTATAGAATCAAACAAAGTAGTTTTACCAGAACCATTTGGTCCGGCAAAAATTCTTAATTTAGGCTGCTTAGGCATTAAAAAAGCTTGATTCTCTTTGCAGAAACTCTTCTTCTTTTAAAATTACCTTCTGCTACCTTAATAACATCTCCATTATTAAATGTTCTATAAACGCCATCTGCTTTCACTTCAGTTCTACCTAAATTCAAAGCGTCAACAACCCTTAGAACATCTTCCATCTTCTTATTAACTGCTTTAATTAATTGCTTAATTGGCAGCTTATCCTCATCATTCAAAGATTTAACAGTCATATTATTTGAGTTATATAGCTAATATACAAAAATCAACAAACTATTAATACCTAAACTCCTTCACTACTTCAATTGCGTATTTAACATTTTCGAAGGGAATATCTGGCATAATACCGTGACCCAAATTAAAGATAAATCCCTCGGTGCCACGCATACGTTCAAATAACTTATGGATCTGCGCTTTAATTACAGCTTTATCAGCATATAAAATATGTGGATCTAAATTTCCCTGAACAGCAATACCTTTTGGCAAGGCATTTTTAATATTCAATAAATCAGCGTTCCAGTCAACCGAAATTACATCTGGTTTCGCTTCTGCCATAATTGGTGCAAAAACCGAACTTCCTTTACAGAACGAAATCACCGGAATATCTTTTCTATTTAAGTTAGCAATGATTTCCTGGATATAACGGTGAGAAAATTCCTGGTAATCATTCCATGATAAAGCAAGCGCCCAACTATCGAAAATTTGAACAGCGTTAACGCCAGCAGCAATCTGAAGATTCAGGTAATCAGCCGTTACTTTAGCAATTTTAGCCAAAAGTTTATGGGCCAATTCTGGCTGATTGTGTATAAAGAGCTTGGTTAATTTAAAATCTTTAGAAGAACCTCCTTCAATTAAATAACTCATTACGGTAAAAGGTGCACCTGCAAAACCGATTAAAGGAATATTGCCATTTAATCGCTGCTGGATCACTTTAATTGCATCAGCAACGTATTGCAATTCATCTAAACAATCAACATTTAAATTTTCGATATCTTGTGCAGTACGTACCGGATTGGCAAACTTAGGCCCTACGCCCTGAGTAAAGCTCAAATCACCACCCATAGCCTCACCAGTTACCAAAATATCACAGAATAAAATCGCAGCATCAATATCCAACAAATCAACAGGTAACATGGTCACATCGGCCGCAATTTCAGGGGTTTTGCACATCTCTAAAAAAGAGTATTTGTTTTTAATTTCCCAATATTGTGGCATAAAGCGACCTGCCTGACGCATCATCCATACAGGTGGGCGTTCGGTTTGCTTTGAAAATGCTGCGTCTAAAAATAAGTTATTCTTCATGATTTGTATTAGGTGTTCCTTAGTCAACGTCACCCTGAATTTAGTTCAGGGTCTTAATCGCAAAAAGATGCTGAACTAAATTCAGCATGACGAATCGGGCGCAAAGGTATAAATAAAAAAAAAACGAAGTACCTTTTTATCAAAAACTGGTGCTTCGCTTGTTCAAAATGACAATATTAATATTATAACTTGCTTATTTCTTTTTCAATTTTAACAATAATGTCTTTCGAGCGTTGTGTTTCAGCAAGCTCTTTAGCCAGTTTGGTATAAGCTTCTGCCCTTTCTCTGTCTTTCTTCCGCAAAGCAAGGTTAGCTAAATGGATCAGTACATACGATTTTTCGTTTTTACCTCCTACCGGAAAACGGCTCGCCAACTGAAAGTGATATTCAGCTTTATCATAGTCCTCTTCCTTCAAGGCCATATTCCCCTGCATAAATTCATAATAACCCCTTCGGCTTTTAGCCAATCTCGCTGGCTTAACCACCTCGGCCAATAAGGCTTTGGTTTTGCCGGATTCGTTATTTTTGAAATGTTTCGATGCCATCAAAACCGAACTATGCTTAAAATGGCTCCAAACAACAAAAGCAAATAATAGCCCTGAAACAGCGGCCAGCTGGTATTGATTGTAAAAAACACAAACCAATGCAGCAAGCACAAAAACTGCCATTAAAGCATATCTGCCTTTATTATTGTACATTAATGAATGTCAGTAAATTTATAACCTACACCACGGATAGAGTGGAAATAAACTGGGTTTTTCTGATCTGGTTCGAAATACTTACGGAAAGTTAAAATGAAGTTATCGATTGTTCTGGTAGAGGGGTAAACATCATAGTTCCAAACGGTTTCTAAAATCTGCTCTCTTGAAACGGCATCGTTTTTACGCTCGATTAATAGTTTCAATAACATCGTTTCCTTTTTGGTTAACGGCGTGATGGTACCATCATCATGTTTCAGTTCGAAAGAGTTAAAATAGATTGTTTTATCGCCGATTTTGTAAGAATTCAATTCTTTTAAATCATCAGATTTTAAACTGCGTTTAACTAAAATACCTACACGAAGAATCAATTCTTCTAAGTTGAAAGGTTTAACCAAATAATCATCTGCCCCTTTTTTCAAACCTAAAACACGGTCTTCTGAAGTGTTTTTAGCTGTTAAAAACATAATTGGAACTTCTGCATTCTCTAAACGGATTGTTTCGCAAACCTGGAAACCATCCATTTCAGGCAACATTACATCTAAAATAATTAGATTGAAGCGTTCTTCTTTAAAAATTTTAAGAGCGGTTTTTGCCATCTTTAACGGCGTGAACTTTATAACCCTCAAGTTCGAGGTTTAATTTGATAGCATCTAACAAGTGATCCTCGTCTTCTACCAATAGAATTCTTAATTTTTGTGACATAATTGAGATTAACTAAATGTTACTTCAAAAATACTTCCTTGAGGCAAATTGTCTTTTACTGTAATATCTGCATCATGGTATTGTAAAACCTCTTTCACAATAAACAAGCCTAAACCTGTTCCTTTCGCTTTTCTGACATTCTCGTTACCAACGCGGTAAAACTTATCAAATATCAACATTTTTTCGGCATCTGAAATACCTGGCCCCTGATCCACCACACTTAATTGAATATGCCCATCCACCTTGTTTAAATGCACATTTATCTCATCACATGGGTTTGAATACTTTACTGCATTCTCAATTAAATTGGTTACCACTGACGATAAGGCAAATTTGTCACCCACTATCTGCAAATTTGGCTGAATTTTAGCATTTATGATCTGCTCGCATCCACAAGAGTGAACCTGCAACCGATCTGTAATTTTATATACTAATTCTGAGAAGTTAAATTCTTCTTTAGGGAAAGTATACGAACGGTTTTCGATCTTGGTGGCCAACAACATATTTTCGACCAGATCATCCAAACGTTCAATATCTTTTAGCGAATTGTTTAATAATGAAGTTTGGCGTGCTTTATCCAAATCCCTTTTAACTATAGTTTGGATAGAAAGTTTAATCGCCGCCAAAGGAGATTTCAGCTCATGTGTAATCGACATCAGAAAATTCTGTTGCTGCTCTCTTAATTTATCCTCACGCTTTAACGATTGGTGAAGGAAATATCCACCGATACAGAGCAAAAACAAAAACACTGAACCCTCACCCATAATCATAGTCATGCGGCTTGGTTGCAAACGCACCACCAATGTACCCCACGAAATGAGTTGAATCAATGCATAAAGTAATAATGCGTAAAATATAATTATAGATTTCTTCATTCGTCGATTTTTCCTTCGGGTTGATTACACAGATTGTTTGATTACACAGATTATTTTATTGTTCCCTTTTCAGGCAGCCCTCCTTAAAATAAGGATGGGAGCAGTCTCTCCAAGTTTTATATAACCTAACTTATATTTTCTTATATGGTTAACAACCTCTTTGTTCTATGTGAAAACTTCCCATGGTTTGTGTCTCCACAAACCATCATAAATCATTATATTGTAGCTTTAAAAAAGCCTTACTTCTTAAACACCAAATCTAACGCTTCAAAAATAGCACGTTTCGCTTTCTCTAATTCGATCTTAGTATGTGCTGAAGATACGAAACCAACTTCATATCCCGATGGCCCTAAATAAATTCCTCTATTCAATAACTCACGGTGCATAATTTTGAATTTCTCCATGCTGCTGGCATCAATATCATCAGCCGATTGGATTTTATCCTTATCGGTAAAAGCAAACCAGAAGATAGAACCAATGGTAAATACCTTAAATTTATAGTTACGTGCCGTTGCAAAACGCTGAATGCTAGCCACAAATTCTTGCGCTTTGGTATTCAAATCTTTGTAAAAGCTTGATTTATTCAGTTCTGTTAAAGTAGCAATGCCTGCTGCCATGGCAACGGGATTTCCAGATAAGGTTCCTGCCTGGTACACACCACCATCAGGAGAAATATGTGCCATAATTTCAGCACGTGCACCGTACATCCCAACTGGCAATCCACCACCTATGATTTTGCCATAAGTAACAATATCGGGTGTAACGCCATAATGTGCAGCTGCCCCCTCAAAACCAACCCTGAAACCAGTAATTACTTCATCAAAAATTAATAGTGAACCGTTATCTGTACAAATTTTGCGCAAGAAATGAATATATTCCTCATCCTGGATAATTAATCCATTATTCGCCGGAATGCCTTCTATAATTACTGCAGCAATCTGATCTTTAAACTGGGCAAAAGCTTGTTCAATAGCTATTTTATCATTTAAAGGAACAACAATGGTTTCTTCGGCAAAAGATTTTGGTACACCTGCAGAAGAAGTTTCGCCAAAAGTAACCAAACCTGAGCCCGCTTTAACCAAAAGCGAATCGCTATGACCGTGGTAACAGCCTTCGAACTTTAAAATTTTATCGCGACTGGTAAAACCTCTTGCCAAACGTATGGCCGACATTACCGCTTCTGTACCTGAGCTGGTGAAACGGATTTTTTCTACAAAACGGTTATTTTTGATAATCAGCTCAGCCAATTCATTTTCTAAAGCTGTTGGTGCGCCGAAGCTCATTCCGTTCTGCATGACCTCAGTAACTTTCTCGCGGATTTTAGGATTGTTATGTCCTAAAATTAATGGTCCCCAGCTACCGCAGAAATCGATAAACTGATTACCATCGGCATCCCAGATATAACAGCCATCACCTTTTTCGATAAAAAGTGGTGTACCATAAACCGATTTAAAAGCTCTTACAGGTGAGTTTACTCCACCAGGGAAATACGTTTTTGATTTCTCGTACAGCTCGGCAGATTTTACCCTCGAAATATCAGGTTTACTTCCCGTATTTACCGGAATATCGGCTTCGTTGCCTGAAAACATTTTTTTTAATGAATCTAACATTTTATTAAGGTTGAAGGCTGAAAGGTGGAAGGTTTTGGACGCATAACCAATAAACCATCAATCTTTTACCTCATTATATTTGTAGGTTTTAGAATGAATTGTTAAAGATCTAAATTGTGGGTATAAACCCTCAACCATTAAGCCTTCTACCTTCCGCCTCTAAAGCCAGTCGTTATTTAAAATATCTTTAATATGGTAAGTGGTAATAATACTTGCGCCTGCACGGGCGAAGGCATGCATGGTTTCCATCACTACTTTTTGTTCATCTATCCAACCGCGTTCGGCAGCTGCTTTTACCATTGAGTATTCGCCTGATACATTATAAACCGCAATTGGTAAATTAGTATCTTGTTTTAAACGCTGGATAATATCCAGATAGGCTAAACCTGGTTTCACCATTAAAACATCCGCGCCTTCCTGTTCATCTAAAGCGGCTTCGCGCAAAGCCTCTAACGGATTTCTGAAATCCATCTGATAAGCCTTCCTATCGCCTTTGCTTGGTGCACAATCTGCAGCCTCTCTAAAAGGACCATAGTAGGCAGAAGCAAATTTTGTTGCATGACTCATAATGGCGGCATTTACAAAACCGTTTTCATCTAAAAGATTACGCATGGCCTCAATCCTCCCATCCATCATATCCGATGGAGCAAACATATCAGCACCAGCTTCAGCATGCGTTAAGGCCATTTTAGCAATTACCTCAACTGTTTTATCGTTTTGAACATAATCGTTCTCTAAAATACCACAATGGCCGTGGGTGGTATAAGAACAAACGCAAACATCGGTAATTACATATAAATCATCTCCGAATTGTTTTTTGAGCTCGCGAACCGCAGTTGGCACCAAAGAATGATCGTGATAAGCGGATTTGGCATCTTCAGATTTTTCATCACCAACACCAAAAAGCATGATTTTGTTAAGCCCTTTTTTCATTCCAGCCTCAACATCGTTCACCAGGGTATCAACCGAATAATGGTTTACACCAGGCATGGCATCAATGGCGTGGGTAATGTTATTGCCAGGCACTACAAAATAAGGGTACACAAACATATCCTTCGATAACCGTGTTTCGGCTACCATCTCTCTCACTAATGGGTTTTTCCTTAATCTACGCGGACGATTTAACATTTTATTTGTATCAAGTATTTAGTATCAAGTATCGAGACCTGAATATCTTTTTATTTTTTGCTTCGGGGTGATTGCACAGATTGAATGATTACACAGATTTTTAGATTATAATATCAGGTATCAAGACTTAATTATTTTAGTCCTTAAACTCTAACCCCTCCACCCTAAACCTTCTGCCTTCCACCTCAAACCTACTTTATCTCTATTCCAAAAACAGCTTCAGCCAATCCAATTTCATCAGGTGAGTAAGGCAAAGCATATTTCACTCCCATTTCATCAAATTTCTTACCTGTAGAGTTTCCAATGGCAATTACCTGTTGACCTGGCTCCAATAAATTATCAGCGAAATAGGCATCAACGTTTGAAGGGCTGGTGAAAATGAGCACATCGGCATAACTCTGGTCTATATCTTCTTCGATTACGGTTTCGTAAATCGGCAGATCGATTATTTTAGCGTCAGCTGGTAATGATTTTTGAATAGACTGTAAAGAATCCTGTGCTCTTGGAAACAATACTTGCTGACCACTAACCAATTGCGCAAAATCTTCTGCAACTTCGGTAATATCGCCACTCTCGCCAACAAAATCAGCAATATGGCCAAATTTCCGCAAGGCATCTTCCGAACCTCTTCCAACTACACCAAATTTTGTTTTCTTTGGCAGCAATGGTTTTAAGTTGAAAAAATATTCGACACTGTTGCGGCTACTGAAGAAAACCCAATCTACATGCCTTAAAATAAACTGATCTAAAACAGTTACTATCGGAAACGTACGGATTAACGAACGTCCTTCTATTTCAATATTATTATTTTCTAGTGCCCTGCGAAAATAACTGTGTTCGCCAATTTCGCGCGAGATGAAAACCTTTGCCGGCTTCTTTCTTTCTACATTAAATTTGCTCACAATTTTTTCTGCCAAACCTTCGGTACTTTCTGCGCGTAAAAACAAACGCTCAGGAAAATGGTCGGCGGTTTCGGCCTTTGAAGTCCATATTTCGAATTTTCCGTTTTCCTTTTTGCAATAACAGCCCAATGGCATGTGGCAACCACCTTCGAAAAGGTTTAAAACCTTACGCTCTACAGTTACTGTTTCTGCTGTTTCCGGATCGTGCAATTTTTGTAGTGCATCAAAAAGTTCGGTATCATTTTCCCTGATCTGAATAGCCAAAGCGCCTTGTGCCGGCGCAGGGATAAACTCAGTGGTTTCTAACTCTTCTACATGTAAATCGCTTACATCAAGATTTAAGCGTTTAACACCTGCTTTTGCAATCAGAATGGCATCGTAATCTTCATCACGGAGCTTTTGAATACGGGTGGGTACATTTCCGCGTAAATCTTCAACTTCTAAATCGGGGCGTAAACCCAATAACTGGGCTTTGCGGCGATTGGATGAAGTACCCACCATTGCACCTTTTTTTAATGAAAGCTTTTGCGAAACATCTACACAATCTTTTAAAATCAAAAGATATTCACTTGCTTCTTCTCGTGGTGGTAAAGCAGCGATAATTAATCCATCGGGATGCGTAGTGGGTAAATCTTTAAGGCAATGCACAGCCAGATCAATTGTTCCACCCAAAAGTTCTTCTTCCAATTCTTTGGTAAAAAAGCCTTTGCCTTCCAGTTTATCTAATCTTAAATTCAGGATTTTATCGCCCTGCGTTTTAATGATTTTTATTTCTGCTTCTATTCCAATTGCAGCCAATTCATCTTTTATATGATTTGCTTGCCATAAAGCCAGGTCGCTACCGCGTGTTCCAATGGTTAATTTCTTCACTATAAAGGTTAAATGAGTTGCAAATTTAATTTAATTAGTGGTTTATACCATGAATTGTTTAAAAATGAGACAGTGAGGTTACAGAAGGTATAATTTAAAGGATTTCTGTGACATTTAAGACATAATGAAAGCTGGAATGCAATAAATTAATGATTTAGGTGGGAGTGTCCAAGCGTGATCGTTTGAAGGTGCTTCGACTACGCTCAGCATGACAACGGAAAAAAATTAGGAATATGATTGTATTTTGAAAGATGAACCCAAGTTATCCGTGATGTAAGATGTTACCCTCTTACACTTAATCAGATCCCTTTAGATTAATCCAATTGAAATGGAAATACCTGACTTCACTTATCTAATATATGGATAAGAGATTTTTTCAGGATTACCTTGAAAAGAAAGATCCTTCATTTCATTCAGGATGACACAAACGAAGAATGACAGAAAAAGAATAAGGGGAAAATTAAGGTTGATTAACCAAAATTTCTTTGGCCATTACCATCGGAACGCTGATGTATTTTTTCTCCATGTAGTTCATTACACGTTCTAAAACTTCTCGCGAGGCTTCATCCATCTGACTAATTTCCTCAGCAAATACGCCATTTATGGCTGTATTTTTGATTTCTTTAATCTTTCTTGGCACTTCCTGCATCGCCAGTTCGATACGGCGTTGTTTTAAAACAGAGAAAAATTCGGTAATGTTATTGCTGATAATTTCTTCGGCATGCACCAGTTCGTTATAACGTTCCTGGATATTTTTGCGCGCCACCTCTTTCAGCGATTCTACCTCAATATAATGTACAGGGTTGTTATGGATCACTGCAGGGGTAACATCATTCGGAATGGCCAAATCTACAATTACCTTTTTGCCCTGATCGCCATTTAACAGTTTAGCGTATAATGCTTCGTTAATAATCGCCTCAGTAGAACCAGTACAGGTAATAATCACATCAAATCCCTCATTAAAATCTTCAAGTGATGCTAAAGGGTAAGCCTTACCACCTAACTCTCCTGCTAAAGATTCGGCCTTAGAAAAAGTACGGTTGAAAATCGAGAAATTGGAATATTTATGTTTGTTAAGGTATTTTGCAATGTTCTGATTCGTTTCGCCAGCACCAATAATCAAGATACGCGAGTTGCCGCACATGTTTAACTCTTTTAGCTTGCGGTAGGCCAATGAAACAACAGAAACGGGATTTTTTGAAATATTGGTGTGCGTATAAACTTCTTTTGCGGTTTTAACCACACGCTCCATGATCATACGCATGTAATCGCCGGTAAATCCTGCATCGCGGCAGTTTTCGTAAGCTTTACGGATCTGAGCAAGGATTTCCTTTTCGCCAACCACCAAACTCTCTAAAGAACACGATGTTCTGAGTAAATGATTAAAAGCCTCTTCATTTTCGTAAACAGAAACATTATCAAGAAAACGCTCCATAAATTCAGGAGGCAGGCCCATGTCTAAAACAGTAAGAAAT
Organism: Pedobacter sp. W3I1; assembly: GCF_030816015.1. NCBI lineage: Bacteria > Pseudomonadati > Bacteroidota > Sphingobacteriia > Sphingobacteriales > Sphingobacteriaceae > Pedobacter > Pedobacter sp. W3I1. The sequence continues at coordinate 1,511,525 of NZ_JAUSXN010000001.1, read as the reverse complement.
CTGGTTACAAATTCCTTGTCAGTCTTCTCTTTGGTAAGGAAAACAAACTCTACACGGTTACATGTTCCAATATAAAAAATTTCGCTAACGGGAAGTTCTGCTTGAACATTCTTCAACCTGCTATCTAAACTCTGATCACAAATAACTAATTTCCCTAAAGATTTCAGGTCGATGTGGTGATGCGTAAAAGCTATTACTTTTAAATATTCCAAGTGCTTCCGTTATTAACTATTATCGGGATACAAAAGTAACACGGTGAACGCATGTGACTGTCATTAACCTGTAATTTACATCAATTTAGAACGGTTTTAAATAAAGGGATTAAAGATTAATCAAGCCACATTGATTTATATAAACAAACCAATCTGTATCATTTTTCTTTGGATTTATGCCCTCTTCTACGTTTTGGCTAGATGTAACCACTTTTTATCCATTGCAGTATATTACGTAATTAGGCCAAAATGGTTGCCTGCGCATGGTTATTTAATTTATTTCTCAGGAATATTAAAAATCGTTTTTGGATTTATTGTAGATTAAGATGACAGAAAACTAGCGGCACTGTTAATTATACTGATGTTGGTTGCCTTTTTACGCGCACATCTACATGATCCAGAAGATGCCGTTCATATTTGGCAAAATATCAGCTACACCCATTTATAGCCTGGGCAAGGTTGCCTTTGCAGCTATTGTTTATCTGTTGGGTATGGTATTATTATAAAAATCGTAATGGGTAATTTTATTTTTTTGAAAAGCAGGAGCTGTATTTCATTTTAGTGTTAGCCCCGCTATTCGTTACAATCTTTTTGGGAATGTTAGTCTGAGTTTGTCGAAAACCTGCAACAAAAAGTATTTCCACTGTTATCGGGTTTAGATAATATAGGCCTCTGCCACTATTAATGGTTTTCTTGGCGCTTCTATAACAAATCCATCCATCAGGTTAATGCAAAAAATACACAACAAAATTAGATTTTGTAGGTTTATATTTTGTACCAATTCCTTAAACGATGATTACACAAAGCAATTTTAGCCTTAGCGGTTCAGACGGAAAATTAATTATTGGCGATATCACTTTTGATGAAAAAAACCCCAACACACCCATTGTACTTTTTGTTCATGGTTTTAAAGGCTTTAAAGATTGGGGTGCGCACAATTTAGTGGCCCGGTACTTTGCCAGCAATGGCTACCGTTACATCAAATTCAATTTATCACACAGCGGTGTTCCTGTTGATGATCCGAAAGATGTAACCGATATGGATGCCTTTGCCCGAAATACCGTATCGAAAGAACTTTTTGACTTAAATGCCATACTCGATTTTATTGAAAAAGCTTACGGTAAAGAAACCAAAGTAAACCTCATCGGCCATAGCCGTGGCGGTGGGTTATCCATCATTGAGGCTGCTAACGACCTGAGGATAAACAAACTGATTACCTGGAGCGCCATTGGCGATTTTAGCAGTCTTTGGAAAAAAGAACAGGAAGCAGAATGGAAAAAAAACGGCAAAATATTCGTTATTAATGCCCGTACGAAGGAGCAAATGCCTTTAAATGTAACCTTATTGGAAGATCTGGAAGAAAATGCAGCAGCATTGAATATTTTAGATGCAGCAAAACGGGTAAACATCCCCTGGTTAATTATCCATGGTGATGATGACGTAAATGTTCCTTTTGAAACGGCGCAAACTTTGGCAGAAGCCAACCCTGGCAGCAGGTTGGTTAAAATTGAAGGTGCCAACCATGTTTATGGTGCAACACAGCCCTATAATAACGATACTTTGCCTCCACTTTTATTTAAGGTTTGTGAAAAGGTTTTGTTATTTTTGGATGAAGGATAATTTTAAAATAATGATTGCTTTAACCCCAGAACAAATTAAAGAAATAGCGGAAACAATTGACTGTGGCTTTGTGTGCCACTGGAATATTAAAAACAATAGATTGATTTTCCTACCAACCGATGAGGGCTTTGATCCAGCTTACAATGATGCTTGGGACGAGGATATAAAAGAGTTAGAAACAAATTCAAGTGAGTACAGGGAAATTGAGCAACCTGATTCAAGAGAATCATTTAGGATGATGGAAGAATTTACGGATGAGCTACCCGATAATACACGGATAAAAGTTACACTACTCGAGGCACTTAATAAAAGAAAACCATTCAGAGAATTTAAATACGAAATAGATAATTCAGGAGAATACAGGCAATTATGGTTTGATTTTAAAAATCAAAAATTGATTGAGTATGTAAAAGATAGGATTGAAGATATTATTATGCTAGAGAACCCCGGGGATGATTAATCATCCCCTCTCCTTACAAAATTACGCATATCACTACCACTAGGGCTTTGGAAAATTTCAAGGTCAAAGTATGGTACCGCAGCCAATAAATGATCAAAAATATCTGCGGCAACTTCTTCGAAACGTTTTAATCCTTTTTCTTTCGAGAACACATAAATCTCAATGGGAAGGCCGTTTTCTGTAGCCTGTAACTGGCGCACCATGAAAGTTAAATCGGTATTAATGTGCGGATTACTTTCGAGGTATTTCTCTGCATAAACCCTAAAAGTGCCAATATTGGTCATATGCCGACCGTTAACCAGATTATTGGGATTCACTGTATTTTCGGCATTATACCGCTCAATAAATTGCTGCGTTTCTTTCAGGTAATCTTTCAGAAAATCGATGCTCTGCAGCCTTCCAATCAATTCATCATCACAGAATTTAATGCTCGAAATTTTAATATTGATGTGGCGTTTAATCCTCCTGCCCTCACTTTCTTCCATCGCCCGCCAATTCTTAAACGATTCGCTAACAATGGCGTAACTAGGCACTATGGTTACGGTTTTATCCCAGTTGCGCACCTTAATGGTGGTTAAATTAATTTCGGTTACTTCACCATCTGCACCGTATTTTTCTACGGTTATCCAATCACCCACCCTCACCAAGTCGATGGCGCTCATTTGTACCGAAGCTACAAAACCCAAAATCGGATCTCTGAAAACCAGAATAAAAACAGCGGTAACTGCACCAAAACCCACCAAAAACATACAAGGGCGATTCGCCCAGAATAATCGACAGAATAAGCACAAAACCAACGATATAAAACACGATTTTGGTCACCTGTTTGTAACTCCTGATCGGTTTATCAGCATATTTCTTTGATGATTCCATGATAGACACCAAAGCATTTAGAAATGCATTTATGGCAAACATTACCGCTAAAACCATATAGATTTTAGCAAATATTAAAGCATAAAATAGCCAGTTTTTAAAATCGATAAAAAGGTAGGGAACAACGTTGTAGATGATGTAAGCACCAAATATTAATGCAAATGCCCTGAAAACACGGAATTCGAACAGCGCTTTTTGCCAGTCAGACTTAGTTTTTGCACTTTTTACTACACCGATAAAAATTTGGCGGGTTACAAATATGGTAATAAACAGAAATAACGTAACGCCAACCAGTCCGATAAAAAAATAAGCATAAATCAGTTCGCCACCAACCAGCCCTTTACCTGCAAGCCAGTTTCTAAGTTCGTTAAACAAGGTTTGAAACTCCGGGATATTCATCAAGGCAATTTATGATTTATTGATCAGTAATTTAAATGGTTCTTTAGTCTTTGTCATTCTGAATGTAATGAAGAATCTGTCGTGAAGATCCAAAATAAAAATGAGTTAATTATAATTACACTTTATACTGGTCTGTGAGGACACAGACCAGGGGGATAAGGCTCAGAATGACATATGGCAAAATAATTTGAGAACTCCTCGGTCTGTGTCCTCACAGACCGAAAATAAAATTAGTTAATTAAAATTACGCTTTATAAAGATTCTTCGCTGTGCTCAGAATGACAATATTGTAAGCACACAAACCACGGCGCGCAGTATTAATTATTAAATCTTTTCTACCCAGTTACCATCATCTTTGATAATATCGATCAGTTCGTCTAAGGCATAAGCCGTCGTTACATTTTTCTTTACCACTTCTTTACCGCGGTATAAAGTAATTTTATCGGGACCAGTACCTACATAACCGTAATCGGCATCAGCCATTTCACCTGGTCCGTTAACAATGCAACCCATGATACCAATTTTTATTCCTTTTAAGTGGTCTGTACGCGAGCGGATCAATTGTGTGGTTTCCTGCAAGTCGAAAAGTGTTCTACCACAACTAGGGCAAGAGATGTACTCTGTTTTACTGATGCGGGTACGTGTAGCCTGTAAAATCCCAAAACTGGTAGAATTAATTAATGAAAGGTTTTGACCTTCTGCATCAATCCACACACCGTCTCCAAAACCATCGGTAAATAAAGCGCCGATATCGGTTGCGGCATAAAGCATCAAATGATCGGCATCTGCATCCTGATAAGTTCTTTTAATAATTACCGGGATCTGAATATTTTTCTCTTGCAACGAAACAAAAAATGCTCTTTGCTCTGCCATTCCGTGAGTAGCTGACGTTTTTAAAATCAGAACAACATTAGATTGGAAAGTTGGAAGGTTGGAAGGCTGGAAAGTTCCTGCATCAACTTCAACAAAGTTTAATAACTCATCTTTATGATCAGCTTTGTTAAACTCTTCAAAAGAGAATAAAGGGTGGCAGTTGTTTTTATCTTTAAGGTTTAACCATGTTTGGTAATTGTAAACCTGTTTTAAATTTCCGGGGAAAGAAAAAGATGGCAGGTTATCTCCCAAATAAGCTAAATCGCAAGCCTGATCGGCCAAATTATATTTATCTAAACCTGCGTTGTAATTGTAACCAACTGAACTTAAAAAGTAAGGATCTTTTAAATTTTCTTTCGAAACATCAATCATCACTACCGGATGATGATGCCCGCCAACGTGCTGAACAGGATTGGTAATTCGGCGGTTGTACTCGTAAGGACTGTAAGTTGGGCGGTGGGCGTTGAGCGTATGGCGAGGATTGTTGGACTCAGGACTTCCGACTTTGGACTTCAGACTCCTTAAAGCATATCGATCTCCCAAAGCCTTAGCTACTGGTGCTTCAAATTCAGGGTCTTCGGTTAACGAAACACGAATGGTATCGCCCAAGCCATCTTCTAACAAAGTTCCAATACCAACGGCTGATTTAATGCGGCCATCTTCGCCATCACCGGCTTCTGTTACGCCTAAATGCAGGGGATAATTCATCCCTTCTTTAGCCATGGTTTCAACCAATAAGCGATAGGCTTGAACCATCACCTGGGTATTGCTGGCTTTCATCGAGATCACCAGATTATAATAATTCTGGTCTTCGCACATGCGGATAAACTCCATTGCCGATTCAACCATTCCGCGAGGAGTATCGCCATAATGGCTCATAATCCTGTCAGAAAGCGATCCATGGTTTGTGCCGATACGCATGGCGGTGCCATACTCTTTACAGATTTTAACTAAAGGGATAAACTTTTTGTAAATTCGGCTTAGTTCTGCATTGTAAGCATCCTGTGTATATTCTATATTCTCGAATTTCTTTTTATCTGCGTAATTGCCTGGGTTAACCCTTACTTTTTCTACAATACGTGCAGCCATTTCTGCTGCGTTTGGCGTAAAATGAATATCGGCAATTAAAGGCACGTTATAGCCGCGGAAACGCAGTTCTTTTTTAATATTGGCCAGATTTTCGGCTTCTTTAATGCTAGGGGCAGTGATACGAACATATTCACAGCCAGATTCTACCATCCGAATAGTCTGCTCTACAGTACCCAAAGTATCCATGGTATCGGTAGTGGTCATCGATTGGATCCGGATGGGATTATGCCCACCCAAAGCGATATCACCTATGTTAACTTCGCGGGTTAAATACCTCGAATAAGCTGTTAAACTGTTGCAATATCCGCCAGCCAGATCATGTTTTGCCAATATATTTTCCATCTGTTTGCAAAGATAAGGATTGTTGGAATTTTTGATGTTGTAATGTTGTAATTAAATCAACCGTCAATATTAGCAAAATAGCTTTGTTTTTTGGAAAAGCAGCACCTGTGACTCTTGGCAAATGCAGTCCTGCTCATATCTTTACCTTTATAATAAAAATAATCAAAAGAGGGAGAAAAACTTGTAGTCCCGCTAGACACGAGAATTCATCGATGTCGATGTAAAAGGATAACCCTCCCTTTTTTATTTCTTAAAGTTTGAACAGTACCTATTGACCATTTCGCTGTATTTGGATCATCTATATCATGAGCAAAAACTAAGAGAGATTATTGATTATTCTATCTAAATAATAAAGGTATGATGAACTTAAAGTATTCCATCGGAATTGATGTATCAAAAAAAGATTTTCATTGCTGTTTGTCGGTCATAGACAGTAGCCAGAAAGTAACTGTAAAATCCAGCCGTAAGTTATCTAACAGCCCTGGCGGTTTTAAAGAGTTTTTGGCATGGATCAAACAGCACCAGAAAGAAGAGCTGCCCCTGCGCATCGTAATGGAAGCCACTGGCGTGTACCATGAACAACTTGCATGGTTTCTGCATTCCAAAGGCTTAGTGTTAAGTATTTTATTGCCAAACAAAGCTAAGAAGTACTTACAGGCAGACGGAGCAAACTCTAAAAATGACAGTATAGATGCCCGCGGCCTTGCTAAGATTGGTGCAGAAAAGAACCTGGAACCTTGGACACCAGGAAGTGAGAAATTGTATGAACTCAGACACTATACCCGTCAGCATCAAAACCTAAAAGAGACCATCAATGTTATCGGTAACCAGCTTGAGGCACTGACCCATGCCCAGTTCCAAAGCAGGGAAGTTATAAAGCAGCTGAACAAAACGATAAAACTGCTTGAGCAACAAGTAGCAGAAATGGAAAAGGCAATGGGAAAGCTTGTTAAAACAGACAAGGTCTTAAATCTTCACTATGAAAACATTACGGCAATAAAAGGAATTAACCTGTTATCTTTTTGCGTAATCGTAGCTGAAACTAATGGCTTTACATTGTTTAAAAATTCGGCATCCTTGGTAAAATACTCAGGTTACGATGTGATAGAAAACCAATCGGGCAAACATATAGGAAAAACAAAAATATCAAAAAAGGGGAATTCCCGGATCAGAAGAATTCTGTTTATGCCAGCATTTTGTGCGGTAAGGGATGACCAGCCGCAATTTAAAAGTCTTTATGAAAGAGTTGTTGAGCGAACAGGATTTAAAATGAAGGGCTATGTTGCCGTGCAAAAGAAACTATTGGTAATGATGTACCATCTTTGGAAAAATGAGCAGAGATACAATCCTCAATTCAATTATTTAGAAAAAATAATAGCTCCAGAAAAATCCAGAGCTACACATGATAAAATTCCAGATGGAAGTTTTCACTAAAACAAAGGTAAAGTTATTGTGCTGTTTTACAAATGGAAGGCATTTAAGTTAATGCTTCTCAGAAGCTAAATTTTTATCAACTTTTATTTGCTTTTAAAGACAGTACCTTTACGCTTTACTCCGTTGCACTCCGTGTTCGCCTCAATCAGGTTTATTTTTTAGCGGTTGGTGGGTTTGGCATCATTGCACCGGCCCGGGTTTAATAAACGGGATGGAAGCGGCATCCTTTGGCTGTCAGCCTGAGTGTAGTCGAAGGCCAGCCAAAGATATAGCGAACAGCCCGGATAACGAAAATAGCTGCAGCAGCTTGACTTTTCTAATTAAATCAACCTGTCTTTTATCACCAGCGTATTGGCAGCAATATCGTGCCAGCACTGGTTTTTCTTGTTAAGGAAGCTGTACAAATAACCAAAGAAAACAGGAATTACGGATAAGATTTTAGAAAAATTTCTCACCAAAGAAATACCGAAAGAAACCCGGCTACCTTCTAAATCTGTTACTTTAATATTAAGTAGTTTTTTACCTATAGTGGCTTGGCTGGCCGATGCTTCGGCAATGCTGCCGTAAATGAGTTTAATAATAAATATGGATGGGAATGGGATTAGAAAAGCCATAATCCGCTGATCTTTTCCTTCGATAAAAATATAGCTCGTTAAAATGATAATGCTATATATTCCAAAAATAATAAAATGATCAATTACCGATGCCAACAGCCTTTGATCGAAAGCAGCAAAATATTGAGGTGCAGTTTTTTGATAGCTAAAACCCAGAAGCTCACGCAATTCGGGAATTGCGTGAGCTTCTTTATAATCATCCATTCCGGGCTTACGTATAAAAGTATTCGCACTGATGTTTAGATCTTTCAGTTCGGTTAAACTATACGGCCCTTGTGGCTTACCATTAATAACCACTATATATTCTTTATCAGGATTCATTGGATTATAAGATTTCAAGATCAGCGTTTTATAAAAGTTAGACCGACTAAAGCCTTACACCCTCCACCTTAAAACCTTCCACCTTTATATCAGAATTCATTGGGTTGGATCAGGATTATGAGATTTTAGGATTGTAAGATCAGCATTTTATAAAGACTCCGTTAATGAAGCTTTAGCCTTAAACCTTCCACCCTCAAACCTTCAACCTTTTTAGTATCTGCTTACCTCAAAGTTACTCAATCCGCCGTCTAAATTGATAAAGATTTTTTTAGTTGAGGTTTTATAGTTTGAAGTTTCATAAACACCATCGCTCAACTTTTCAAAACCATCGAAATCTTTAGCAGACAAGCCTGTTTTAGTTTTAATTCGGCAACCTGAGTTGGTAGGTACCTTAATTTTAACATCGGCCACGCCAGATTTCACAATTACATCGGTTATTGGCAATAAATCTCCGAATTTAATATCTAAAGCTGCTGCTCCGCCATCAAAACGGAAGGTACGCACTTTGTAATTAGCAAAATCAAAGTTTGCTTCACCAGCGCCAAGTTTCATTAAAATATCCCAGTTGGCTTCTTTATTCAATTTAAAGTTAACATCGTTGCCGCCATCACCAAAATTCCATTTGCTCTTTTTATCGTCCATTTGGAAAGTAAGTACAGTAGCACTATCGGTAAGCAATTTCTTTAAAGAGAAGTTACCATGTCTTTTCTTTACGTCGGCATTGATCAACTCAGCTGTTTCACCATCAAGATTAAATGAAATGCCACCTCCGGAAATATTTAGCACCGTTTTTTTTGCATTATCTGCAGCTACAAATGGCTCCGATAAACTTAAGTGATTATACGAAGTGTCGTTATCATCATTTTCGCCATCGTTATGATCGATATCCACATCTATATCTTTTTTGAACTGGTGGCCCCACCAGTTACCACGCTCTGGCACCTGCTGTCCTTTGTAAAAAAGGAACGATAAGGCCACAACCAAAACACCAATAGAAATAATACTGCCTGTTTGCGAATTGTTTTTATTAAACAGGATATTTAAACCTGCTATGATTAAGAATACTGGCCAAAAGCTCCAAACGTTGCGCCAATAAAAATTGATTACGCCAAAGTTTTCGAGTAGAAGTACACCGCCAATAAAAAGCAGGATAATACCCCAAATTAATCTATCTAATTTCATCTTATTTATACTTGAGGGTTAGCGGATGTTGAATGATCATCTTTGTTAGTTGGTGTTGTAGGCTCATTTTCTACAATGGTTTCAGAAAAATCGGCTGTTTTTTGTTGCTCGGCCTCCTGTTGGTTCTGAAAAGCAGCCCAGTCGTTCTTTCTTTTTGATTTGGCTATAATACTTACACCTAAAGCAATAAATATCAATGGCCACATGTACCTGAATAAATTGCGGATACTAAACCAATCGGGTATAAAATCCATCTCGCGCATCAGGAAAAAACATCCTATCACTAACAACACTAATCCACCTATCGTGCGGCCAGTATCATTAGATTTATTGAATTTGTCGAAATTGGGTTGTGTTTCGAAAGGTGTTTTCTGTGTACCGTCTACAGGTTGTGTCCAATTCTGATTTCCCTGATTTGTAGGTCCGGCAAAAGGATCGGCCGTTCCAAATGGTTGTGCATTTGGGTTTTTATGACCAAAGTAATCATTAAATTTTGAAAATCTTGCTACCGGATCGTTGTTCACCGGAACAATAATCCACATTATAATATAGGCAACTAAGCCACCCCCAGCCATAAATATAGCCGATAATGCAAACAATAATCTGATTATGGTAACCTCAACCTGCATGTAATCTGCAAGTCCCGAAGCTACACCGGCAATCATCTTATCGTGTTCGTTTCTAAAAAGCTTCTTTTCCATAACATTGTTCATTTTGTGTTTAAAAATCAAGCGGAGTAATCAAAACCTCATCTACATTTACCCCTTTACTTAAGTTTAAAATGGTAAACAAAGTTTCTGCAATATCATCAGGCTGTACAAATTTTTCATCCGGAATTGTTGTGCCTTCCCATGATGAAGTTTTGGTAGAGCCTGGCAAAAATGCAGTTACTTTAACATTGTGAGGGGCTAACTCTTGCCGCAATACATGATTTAGACTTAACATCGCTGCTTTTGTTACACTATAACTACCTCCATTTTTTACAGGTGCTTTACTGGCCACCGAGCAGATGTTGAATATATGGCCTCGCTTTGCTGAGCGCATTTTTTTTCCGAAAAACTTACTGATGTAATAACTGGCATTCGTATTTAAATGCTGCTGCTTTTCGAAGGTTTCGTCGTCCTCATCGAGCATACTGCCAGGTAAAAAGATTCCTATATTGTTTACTAAAACATCTACATGATCAAGATTTATAGCTGTCGAATTTAAAAAAGCATACACTTCTTCTTTAACCGAACAATCAGCTACCTGGGTAAAAACAGCATTCCCATAAGGGGTTAATTCTCGTTGAAACTTTTCTAGTTCATCTAAACCTCTTGCTACCAAAATTAAATCGTATCCATTTTGGGCAAATTTAATCGCAATAGCTCTACCAATTCCTTTAGTTGCTCCGGTTATTACAGCTTTCATTATTTATGGTTTAATTTTTGTTAACAAAAAACCATATTTATATTCAAAACCACGAATATTTTTGCAATTAGCAAAGCGCTCCAACTTTTTTATTGTTTCTTTGTAGTAGTATAGAACGATCATTTAAATTAAGCAAATACATACGGAATGAATTTTACCAATTTCGGCAGATACATCCTGCTACTCAAGTCTGTATTCAGAAGGCCGGAAAAACTGAAAATTTACCTGAAAGAAATCGCCAAACAAATGGATTATGTTGGTGTAGGCTCTTTAGGTTTAATTGCTATTATCTCTACTTTTATCGGTGCGGTAATGACTTTACAAATTGCTTTCCAGTTGGTTAGTGATTTTATTCCAAAAACAATTATCGGTTCTGTAAACCGCGACTCGAGTATACTAGAGTTAAGCCCAACTATTAGTGCGATTGTACTGGCCGGAAAAATCGGATCGGCCATTTCATCAGAAATTGGTTCGATGCGTGTTACGGAACAGATTGACGCTTTAGAAATTATGGGGATAAATGCACCCGGATACCTCATCCTCCCTAAAATTATTTCGGGCATAACCATGGTACCCATGTTGGTGATCATTTCTATGTTCTTAAGTATTACTGGTGGATACATTGGCGGTTCAATCTCTGGCGCCGTTACTCCTGCAGAATATATGCAAGGTATTACAACTGATTTTAATCCTTATACCATCGTAGTTGCACTGGTAAAGGCTTTTGTATTTGGATTCATCATTACTTCAGTTCCGGCATACGAAGGTTTTTATGTTCGTGGTGGTGCTTTAGAAGTTTCGCAGGCCAGTACCAGAGCAGTTGTAATTAGCTGTATCTCTATTCTTGTTTGCGATTATTTAGTTACTCAACTTTTATTGTAATGATCGAAATTAAAGATATTTATAAATCGTTCTCGGGAAATGATGTATTACAAGGTATTTCCGGAAAGTTTGAAGAAGGTGTAACCAATTTAATTATCGGTGGTTCCGGATCAGGAAAAACAACTTTACTGAAGTGCATGGTAGGTTTGCATCAGCCAGATTCGGGCTCGGTATTGTACGATGGGCGCGATTTTACGCCTATGACCTATGAGCAGCGTATTGAGGTGCGTAAAGAAATCGGCATGTTATTTCAAGGCTCTGCCCTGTTCGATAGTATGACTGTTGAAGAAAACATTATGTTTCCTTTAAACATGTTTACCGATCAAAGCAGAAAAGAAAAGCTTGAAAGAGTTGATTTTTGTTTAGAACGGGTAAACCTTGCCGGTAAAAACAAATTATTCCCGGCAGAATTATCGGGTGGAATGAAAAAACGCGTGGGTATTGCGCGTGCCATTTCGATGAACCCGAAATATTTGTTCTGCGATGAGCCTAACTCGGGTTTAGACCCTAAAACTTCGATCGTAATTGATGAACTGATTCAGGAAATTACTGAAGAGTACAAAACCACAACCATTGTGGTAACGCACGATATGAACTCAGTAATGGGCATTGGTGATTATATTTTGTTCTTACACGAAGGGAAGAAATTCTGGGAAGGTAGTAATAAAGAAATTGCACATACCGATATTAAAGAATTAAACGATTTCGTATTTGCCAGCCGCTTTATGAAAGCTGCAAAAGATAAGTTTTAAGAAAATTATTATATTTGTATATGACTACAGCTACAAAAAATATCATTCATAAGTTGGAAACCTTACCAGAAAGCATGGTAAACGAGGTAGAAGATTTTATTGATTTTTTAAAAGCTAAACATTCGAAGAGTTTCCCTAAATCTGAAAGTGAAAAAATAAATGTTGTTGAAGAGCCAAAAAGTTTATATGGCGCTGCCAAAGGCACAATTCTTTATATTTCTGATGATTTTAACGAACCATTAGATGATCTCAAGGATTATATGTAATGCGTTTTTTGCTGGATACACACATATTCCTATTTTTTATTAATGGAGATAACTCAATTTCCAAAAAGATTATAGAGATCATAAACAATCCTGTAACAGAAAAATATATAAGCATTATAAGCATTTGGGAAATTACAATAAAGACTAATATCGGAAAGCTAAAGTTAAAAGACGATATTAACTCAATTTATGAATTACTTGATAAGTACCGAGTAAAAATTCTTCAGCCTTCTAAAGATGACTTTACTACTTATTCTACATTACCATTAATACATAAGGATCCATTTGATAGACTTATTATAGCACAGGCGCTAGCAAATGGTTTAACCCTGATAACTGATGATCAATATATCAAAAGTTATCCAAATTTAAAGTTATTTTAAATACATGATACAATTACTTGCCCCAACCCACTGGAAAGATTATGAACTGATAGATTGCGGGGATTTTGAAAAATTAGAACGTTTTGGAAATGTAACCCTTATCCGTCCTGAACCTCAGGCGGTATGGAAAAAAACATACTCAGAACAAGATTGGAAAAAAACGGCCAACATTACTTTCAGGGGCCGTTCGGCTACTTCTGGCGAATGGGTAAAGAAAAATCTTTCCATTCCAGACCGCTGGCATGTAGAATATAAAAACAACGAGGTGGGTATTAAACTCCGTTTAGGCTTAACCTCTTTTAAACATGTAGGTGTATTCCCTGAGCAGGCTGTAAACTGGGATTTTATCTCTTCATCGATTAAAAAATTTAAAACGCCACAGCCTAAAGTTTTAAATCTTTTCGCCTATACGGGCGCCGCATCGCTAATTGCCAATGCAGCAGGTGCCGAAACTACCCACGTTGATTCAATTAAACAGGTAGTTACCTGGGCAAATGAAAACCAGGAACTTTCAGGTTTGAAAGACACCCGTTGGATGGTAGAAGATGCCTTAAAATTTGTAAAAAAAGAATTAAAAAGAGGCAAAAAATACAATGGAATTATTTTAGATCCCCCTGCTTATGGCCACGGCCCTAATGGCGAAAAGTGGAAACTCGAAGATCATATCCAGGAAATGATGCAGGATGTAGTACAGCTGCTGGATGAAAAAGAACATTTCTTAATCCTAAATACCTACTCATTAGGTTTTTCGTCAGTAATTGTAGAAAATTTAATCCGTACCTCATTCCCATCTGTTAAAAACCTCGAAACTGGAGAACTCTTTCTACAGGCTACATCGGGCATTAAATTACCATTGGGTGTTTTTGGCAAATTCTGCAATGTGTAAATGTTGATTACTTTATTTTAAACTACCAGATTTCCAACCTACTTTCATCAAACAGATTCGGAAACTGTCTAAACTTTAATTATCTATATAATATCTATGAAATTTCCTCAATTAGCAGGCACACTAATACTTGGTTTTGCCGCAATCAGCTTATTTGCCAACTGTAATTCAGACGGCAAGAGTAGTAGCGGTATCGGTAAAATCTTTTCTTCTGATTCGACCAAAAAGAAAACGGACTCAACAGTTAACGTAATGAAACCCGTTGATCCAAAGCTTTACGATTCGTTGGTAAAAAAACTGGCAAACGGAGATACTACCGGAAGATGGCCGGTAAAAAAACAACCATATCCTTTAGCAGGCGCTATCTTACCTTTTAAACGCATAGTTGTTTATTATGGAAACCTGCATTCGAAAAAAATGGGTGCGCTTGGCGAATATGCGCCTAAAGAAATGTGGCAGCGCCTAAATGCTGAAGTTAAACATTGGCAAAAGGCTGATCCTTCTACCCCAGTACAACCAGGATTACACTATATTGCCGCAGTAGCAAGTGGAACACCAGGAAAAGATGGAAAATACATCAACAGGATGGGCAATAAACAGATCGATTCTGTTTTGAAAATCGCTAAAATGCAACCAAACACTATTGTATTCCTAGATCTTCAGGTAGCTTTAAGTACTATTAAAGCTGAATTGCCACATATCGAAAAGTATTTGCAATTGCCATATGTTCACTTAGGTATTGATCCTGAATTTTCTATGAAAGACGGAACATTGCCAGGAAAAAAAATCGGCACTTACGATGCTGCCGACGTAAATTATGTAACAGGCTACCTTGCAGACATTGTTAAAAAATACAATTTGCCTCCAAAAGTATTTGTATTGCACCGTTTCACGAAGAAAATGGTAACCAATTCGCCTAATATTAAATTACGTCCTGAGGTGCAGGTGGTGGTACATATGGATGGATGGGGCGAACCTGAATTAAAAAAAGGAACCTATCGCCATTTCATTCAGGGAGAACCTGTACAGTTTACAGGCTTCAAGCTGTTTTATAAGAATGATTTAAAGAAAGACCCTAAGCGGTTAATGACTCCTGAAGAGCTATTAAAGCTTACACCAAAACCAATATATATTCAATATCAATAATACTTAAGCCCGTGAACGAAAATCATGGGCTTTTGCTTATCAAATAATTTTAACAGAAAAGTTTATAGTTTGTTCGCATAGCATATAAATACTATATTGACCTCCTGTAGGTTATCGGCTTTAAAACCTACAGGAATAATCATTCTTTAACCATACTTTTAATATCAAAAAAATGTCTTTTTTTGATTGTTTTATAAAAGTTGGAATAGATTTTAGATAGGTAGAATATGCAAACAGCAACATTTGGCGGAGGCTGCTTTTGGTGCACCGAAGCCGTTTTTCAAACGTTAAATGGAGTAAGCCAGGTTACAGCAGGCTATATGGGGGGAGATTTAAAGCATCCAACCTATATGGAAATTTGTAATGGCAATACCGGGCATGCAGAAGTAATTCAAATCGCATTCGATGAAAGTATTATTTCATTCCGTGAGCTTCTATTGGTATTCTTTAAAACCCATAATCCAGCAACCCTAAACAGGCAGGGTAATGATGTTGGTACACAATACCGCTCGGTGGTTTTTTATGGAGATGAAGATCAGAAAAAAATAACGGAGGAAATGATAGAGGATTTAACCCAGCAACATATTTTCGACAAGCCAATTGTAACAGAAATTTCTCCTATAGCCGAATTTTATGAGGCTGAAGACTATCATCAGAACTATTTTAACAACAATCAGGGAAAACCATATTGCGCATTTGTGATACAACCAAAGTTGAATAAATTTACTACTGATTTTAAAGATAAAATTAAAGCAGAGCTTTTGGAATAATTAAATTTCGAAGGTAAGTAAGGCATGCTGACTAGCCGTATGAATATCTCTCCAAACCCTATTAATTTCTGATTCTTTTTTTGCTGCCTCTAAACCACAGTATGGAAATAAAGTAGCTGCTGATCTCCAACAGGCATGGGCTAATTTACGGCTGATTGAACTTACTTCGCTTAATTTGTCTTCAGCAATTTCACCATCACCCATTAACTGCTTCCACGATTCATCAAATGTATGATAGAATTTTGTACGAAGGTTTAACACTTCTTCCTTACAACGGTTAAGTTCGCTGTTAAAAAACAAAATTTGCGCATCGCTATATCTCCCTAACCCAGAACGCGAATAAAAAGATTGTTCTACCAGTTTAATAAAATGATTGGTCATTCCTAAACTATTTACCGTTAACGTGGTTTCTGCGAGTTGTAAAAAGGGATAATCAAAGCCAGCATCTTTCACCTCAATGTGCTGGTTAATTTTAAAAGTCCTGTTTTCATTAACGTTTAAGTCGTTAACTTCAAAAGCATGGCTACCGGTAGCGATTAAACCAAAATAAGACCAACCTGGTAAAATATTTACTTCTTCTTTTTTAAGGATGAATGATTTAATTTCAGGTTCTCCATTTTCATCCAAAATATCATTGCCATTTTGGTCTTTAAGCGCGCAGTTGGCTGTAAATATAGTGGCATGCAATGCCCCGCTAGCATAACTCCATTTTCCATTAAGCAGATAACCCGTTTGCGTTTTAATGGCTACCCCGCCAACAGCACCACTCCCGGCAAAACAAACTTCACGGTCGGCAAAAATCTCTGCAGCCAATTCAGGATTTAAAAACCCGGCAAACCAGGCTGCACCAGCACAAAGTGTAATGGTCCAGCCTAAACTTCCGTCAGCTTCAGCCAATTCTTCTTCTAACCTTAAAATTTCGGGGAGTTTCTTATTTGGTCCTCCATAAATTTCGGGTACAAAAAGCTTAAACCAATTTTCCTGATAGGCCAGTTCCAAAATTTCGGGATGAAGTTTACCCATCTCTTCTGAAAGCCCTGCATAAGCTTTTGCTTTTTCCTGCCAGGTGGTGGTTAATGTTTCTTGCATGATATTATTTCTTACTAAAGAGGATAATTAAGCCAATTTGAGTTTGCTCTTGTTAATGATCTTCTTCCAGTCTAAAAATCCAAATATGGCTACAGTGAACAAAAAAGTAGTTAAGCAGGCCATAAGTGGCAGCTTTTTATGGAACAGTAACGGAATGGCAACAATATTAGAAATATTGAGAAAAATCCAGTTTTCTATTTTACGTTTGGCTAACAGCCACATACCTGCCCAGGCCGTTGAAGACACAAAGGCATCAAAAACCGGCACATCCGAATCGGTATAATGCCTCAACACGAGGTAGAGGACCCCAAAACCTATCACAGAAATTAAAACAGCAACGGTTAACTCGTTATTACTCGACCACGAAACCTGGTTTTCTCCGTCTTGTTTTCTTTTTTTCCAGATTATCCATCCGTAAACGCTCATCACCAGATAATAAATGCTCAGTAAGGTTTCTGCGTACAGCTTTACATTTAATAATAGAAACATCGATAACAGGATCGAAATTATCCCTGTTGGATAAAGCCAGATACTATTCTTCTTCGCCAGTAAAACTTCAGATACACCAAAACCAACAGCCAACCATTCAATTAATGAAGTGTGTAAAATCTGCTCCTGAAAAAGCTTAAACCAATCTTGAAAATTCATTTACAATAATTTGCTTTGCAGCCGGTAAAAATAATCAGATACTGTTTTCGGGGCGAAACAGTTGTAAATTTAACCTCTTCCTACGGCGGCATTACCCGCATCAGGTTCATTTAAGGTTGAGGGCTGGATGGTTTTAAGGTTGAGGGGAAACCCTCTGCCTTTTACCTTTCTACCTTTCACCTCAAAATGGGTATAATCTCAGCAAATTGATGGCAACAGACATTGCATCACCAAAAAGCACCCCTTTGAGCAAGGCAAATATAAGTTTAAAAATGAAAGGTTCTCATGGAAATGCGAAGAGTTGTCAACTTTCTTGCTAATTGCCATTAGCGTTGACAACTCACGAATCTATTAGAACAGGCCCAACTGTCCCTTATCGTCGATATCGATATCATCCGGATTGGTGATTTCGAAATCTATCTTCTTAGCTGGTTTCTCTTCTGTCTTGGGTTTATCTTCGGTTTTAATTTCTTCCTTTTTAACAGCTACAGGCTCTGGCTTCAGCTTTTCTACCACTGGCTTTTCTACAGCAGCAGGCTTTTCTTTTGCCTCTGGTTTTTCCGGCTTAACCACAATTTCTTCTTCAGGCTCTTCTTTGCGTTCGAACTTTGGTTTTGGCTCCTCTGCAGCAGGTTGATCAGCTATGGGCTTAAGTGCCTCTGTAGTTACTGTTTCATCGTTTGTAACTCCCTCCTCAGCGGTTAATTCATCACCTTCATGCTCTTCTTCAATGGTACTTTCCTCTGGCTCTTCAACGGCTATTTCAGGCTCCTCCAGTACCACTTTCTGTACATCATGTGGCGATAATCGGTTGCCATTTGCTTTCAGTCCTTTCACATCAATCAGTTCTGCTAAGGTTAAATCCAATGTTTCAGGAATTTGGGTTTTGCCTTTTAAAACATCAACGATAATTTTTGCTGCTGGATTTGAAGTAAGGTGCAATAACCTCGATTTCTGCTCCTCACTGATAAATATGGTTTTCCTTCCGTTAGCTTGCAGTTCGAATGTAAAACGTTTGATAAAGTAGTTCTGCGCTTTACCTTCAAAATGAACCGCTGCAAAAATCTTTTCAGGATTAAACTTCTCGATCAGAATCAGTCCATCGTCGAAATGGTTGCTCAGTTCGAAAGAACTTAATTCGTAATATCCATCTTTGTGTACCTGTAAAATACGATCGTCGCCATCAAATTCACCCAGATATTTTCCACGGCCGTCAACATTTAAGCGTTTTAATAAATCATCGTACCAGATTTTCAGACCCGATAAGGTAGAAACGCCTTTACTTTTCAGAATAATTTTTTTAACCGGATATTTCGAAATGATATTCCCCTGCGAGCCACGCCCTTTAATGGCAACCTCGGCAAAATCCTGATCGAACTGAAGCTTGCGCAATTTAGAGTGCGGTTTTAACGCAACATTCACTATCTCAGCTTCTCCGTTCGGGTTGGCAGTAAAATATAAAACCTTCGAACCTTTCGATCCTTTGGTTAAATCGTATTCCTTATCGCGTGTTACGCCAACTACGGCAAACCTTTTAATATAAGATGTACCGCTGGCACCATCTTTATAAACCATGTTGTAAATGGTACGCTCATCGTTTTTCTTAAATACCTGTGCGTGAATAATGCCTTTACCGACAAAGGTTTTATCGGCTACCTTGGTGATAATACATTTACCATCTTCACGAAAAACAATTACCTCGTCTATATCCGAACAATCGGCCACAAATTCGTCCTTACGTAAACCCGATCCAATAAATCCATCCTCACGGTTCATGTATAGTTTCACGTTCGCCAATGCTACTTTCGACGCTTCTACCCGATCAAACAAACGGATTTCGGTTTTACGCTCCCTTCCTTTTCCGTATTTATCTTTCAGTTTCTGGTACCAGGCAATGGCATAATCGGTTAGGTGTTTTAAATGGTTTTTAACCACTTTAATCTCATCTTCCAGGTTTTTCATCTGCTCATCTGCCTTTTTCACATCAAAACGGGTGATGCTACTCATTGGCTTATCAATCAGCTTCTTAAAATCTTCAGGTAATATTTCGCGGTAAAGCGACGGTTTAAACGGAGCGAATAAAATGTGTAATACCTCAACTACGGTTTCAAAATTGGTTGAGTTTTCATATTCAGGATTTTTGTACATCCCTTCCTGAATAAATATTTTAAGTAACGAACTAAAGAAAATCTTCTCTTGCAACTCGTGCAGGCGAATCTCCAGCTCCCTTTTTAATAAATTTTTAGTGTGTTTTGTATTTTCAATCAGGATATCGTTCACACTCAAAAAGAGTGGTTTATCACCTTGAATAATACAGGTATTTGGTGAGATCGACACCTCACAAGCTGTAAAGGCATAAAGTGCATCAATGGTTACATCAGGCGAAATACCCGGTGCCAGGTGCACTACAATTTCTACATTGGCCGCCGTGTTATCCTCAATCTTTTTAATCTTGATTTTGCCTTTATCATTAGCTGATAAAATACTATCAATAACAGAACCTGTTGTGGTACTAAACGGGACTTCGGTAATCACCAAAGTCTTTTTATCCTTCTCGGTAATTTTTGCACGCACGCGAATTTTACCTCCACGCTGTCCTTCATTATAATTCGAGAAATCGGCCATACCGCCCGTAAAAAAATCGGGCAATATATTCGGGCGAACCCCTTTCAGCGCTTCTATCGAGGCATCCAGCAATTCGATAAAATTGTGTGGCATTACCTTGGTAGCCAAACCTACAGCAATACCTTCAGCCCCCTGCGCCAATAACAAAGGGAATTTAACCGGTAAAGTTATCGGTTCGTTGTTACGTCCATCATAACTTAACTGCCATTCCGTAGTATCTGCATTAAACACCACATCATTGGCAAATTTTGATAAACGAGCCTCAATGTAACGTGGGGCCGCAGCACTATCGCCAGTAACCGGATCGCCCCAGTTACCCTGCATATCAATCAATAAATCTTTTTGACCGATCTGTACCATCGCATCGCCAATAGATGCATCACCATGCGGGTGATATTTCATCGTATTACCGATTACATTGGCCGCCTTATTAAAACGTCCATCATCCATCTCCTTAAGCGAGTGCATAATGCGCCGTTGAACAGGCTTTAGTCCATCGTTAATGTGCGGAACTGCCCTATCGAGAATTACATAAGACGCATAATCGAGAAACCAGTTTTCGTATAAACCGTTGATTGGGGTTATGGTATGTTTGTGCTCTTCGTTTACGTTTTGATCTAATTCTTCACTCATTTATTTACAAAAATTGGCAGCCGTAAATATAATAAAAATGATTTCATAGAATGAAGAGAGGTTATTCACATTTCGAGATCGAAAATTTGTTTTTAATGGATTTGAAAAGCAGGGTACAATGGTTTTGTTTAGCGTTTCCACCGGCTTTCCGATGCGATCTTTTTTGCCCTTCAGCCAAGTTCAGGGCAGCAAAAAGGATCTCCCCTGCAATCCGGTTTAGAAAGATAGTTTTGTGGTACTATTTGGGGTTGCAGGGTGTATAGAACCAACCCTAGACGCTATTTGAAAAGTAAAAAGAAGAAAACAATTATAGGTCAACCGAGCTTATATTCCCTTAAATGCCTTATATGGTAAAAAAGAGGCAAGAAAAAGATCCTTCACTGCGTTCAGAATGAAAGATTTAATAGAAAAGTCGTCATCTCGACTGTAGCGCAGTCCCGAACTTTCGGGAGAGAGATCTATCTAGACAGATTTCTCGACTGCGTTGCACTCCGCTCGAAATGACGATTCGCATGAGGATACTCATCTCCCGAAAAAATATTGCACTATTCCACCCCCAACAACACGCCTGAAACATTCCAAGCGCTTGAGCTCGAACCTTCAGGCTTACCCATTGGGGATGGTTACTTTTATGGTATGCGCGCCTGCCTTTAAATCTCCTAAACTGATCCATTCAGGATTGGTAACTGTTCCCGGGCACCAGTTGGAACGGCTTAAATCTGACGAGGAAAGGCCAGTTTCGAAATTTCCAGAGGCAGGGTTCGATAATCGGTACGAACCGCAATCCTGGCGCCATGGCGTAAAAGCGAATGTTTCTTTTTCATCCAGCCAGATGGTGTTTTTCCGTGGCACAAACTCATCACCATTACCCCAACCACCATGCCCGGTTGTAATGTAACGCAGTTTAGCATCCTTTAAGTCTTTTGCTAAGGTGAAAGAAACTTCCAAACCTTTATCACTGCTAAACATGGTTGCATATTCTTGCCCGGCCATTTCCATTACATTAGTCGAATTGAATAAAGGCAAAATTACTTCTTTGGCTTCTTTTTGTCTTCCATTATTGTGCAGCGTAATATTTAAAGAAACTTTATGTCCGCCCTTATCATAGTTACCAACAAAAACAGCTATCCAAACTTCTTTTCCATTTACTATCGGAAACAACTCCGAAATATCCTGCCTGTAGTAAACTTTCTCCGCCCAATTTTTATCCTTCAATTTTAAAGTATTGTATTTACCAACACCGAAAGGGGTAAAAAAACGCATCAATTCTATTACAGGATTATAATTTGCGGTGGCCACAACGCCCTGGTATTTCTTTCCATTGCCATTATCGTAAACAGGTAGGTCTTTAACAGAGTTTTTAAGTGCATCCATTAAACTAATCTGTTTATCAGTCGGGATGATAAATACCGATCCGGTTCTATCATAAGCATCGCCGTTCGATTGTTCAGTTAAATCGACAAAAACATTGGGGTTGGAGTGTAACTCAGGAAATTTAACTTTCCTTGCAATCACGGTTCCTCCAGCAAAGCGGAATACAGAATCGTTCGATTGTGGTTTATCCATAAAATTAATCGTTTCGTTATTAAAAACACTTAGTGTGGTAAACCTGCTTTTCCAGAGTAAATCTTTATAGGTTAACCCATCAGTTAGCTTAGCGCTTATTTTTTGCAGATCAATCGGTTTCGAATTTTTAATTTCTTCAATTTTTGTAGCGGTTACAAAACTATTGCCATTGCGCACCTGCTCTAAAACCAAACCAAGATTCTGCCCTAAACTGGTTGGCGCTGCTTTTATACCAGCATCGGTTGTGTACCATAAGTCTATTCTATTGGAGTTAACCACCGTGGAGGCCTTTTTACAGGTATAACCCAAAATCACTTTGGTTTCGTTGCTTAACTCAAAAGTTTGCTTGCCAATTGCAGTACTATCGGCGGTTGCGATCTGCTGATCCGCACTTAAATCGGCAACCTGAAATAAAATTTGTGCTGGTTTGGTAACAATGCTTTGTTCGTAAGGATACTTTGCTTTATGATCAAGAACAGTTGCATTGCTGATTAGATTCTGATTTGATGAAGCCAGTATCACTGTAGCATTACGGTCTTCTTTCGGTTTTCCATCAGCCGAACGGAAATACACTATTTTATAAGTTGCATTGCTTTTGAGTAAGCCCTGGGCTTGCAGGTTAAAAGAAAGAAAAACAGAAAAAATAAGGATGTAGAGATGTTTCATTGTGGTTAAAAAACAAATATAAGTATAAAAGTCTGATGTCCGAGGTGGGGAGTTGGAAGAAATATCTACATAATTAATTTGTAATATAATCGTAATATGCTGTAAATCAGATATATGGTAAATATACTGTCATTAATAGATTTCAATAATTAAATGGGCGTCATTTCGACTGTAGCGTAGCGAAATGGAGATATCTACCAAGATAGATTTCTCGACTGCGTTGCACTCCGCTCGAAATGACGACAAATCTAGAGAGGTAATGCTTCCGCCACTACCGCTCCAACCTATCCTCTACAAAAGCGAAAGGCAATAAACTTTTCACACTTTGCACTTTCAATACTTCCCCGTTTAGGCAATAAAAAATCACTTCAATTGGTGTATTTTGCTTACGTTCAAACTCTGCCATCACCTGCAAACAGCCACCACAAGAGGTAACGGGTTTTAGAATCTCAAAATTATCAGTTTGGGCAGTTATGGCCATACTTTCTATAACTGCATTTGGATAGGTAGCGCCAATGGTAAAAAGGGCAACGCGCTCTGCACAAAGTCCGGATGGATAGGCCAAATTTTCCTGATTGCTTCCCAGTACCGTTTCACCAGAGGCCAAACGGATTGCCGTACCAACCCTAAATTTAGAATAAGGAGAATATGAAGTATTTAAAGCCTGTTCTGCAAGTTCACAAAGCGTTCTATCCGCCACTGTTAATTCTGTAATACTTTCGTATTGTTCAAAAGATATATTTAGATTTATTGAATTCATTTGTAACTAATTATAAACCGCCAATGTTAAATTTTTATAGCGGGCGAACAATTTAAGTTATTTTTTGTATTATTTAATAAAAAGTGCCTTAAAATTAATTTTAATGGCATGCTTTTAGCATTTATCAAACACCAAACACGCTTAGCTTTGAATAAATACGTACGCAAAAGTCTTAAAATTTTATTGTGGGTAATTGCCTCCATCATCATCCTGGTTGTTGGTTTAGCCCTGTCTCTAAATATTCCGGCCGTTCAGAATTTTGTTAAAGAAAAAGCTATTAACTATCTTAAAAACAAAACCAAAACGGAAGTAAGTTTGGAAAGCATTAAAATTGCCTTGCCAAAAGATGTGGTTTTAAATAAATTTTATATCGAAGACCGTAAAGGCGATACCTTATTATATGCCGAAAAACTGGCAGTTGATATCAGCTTGTTTAAGCTATTAAAAAACACCATCGAGGTAAATGACATCGAACTAAAAAATGTACGTGCGAATGTAAAGCGTGTTAATCCCGATACAACGTTTAACTTTTCGTTCCTGGTTGATGCTTTTGCCAGTGATCAAAAAAAACCAGAAGAGAAAGTAAAGAAAGACACTACTTCTACCTTAAAATTCTCTGTTGATAAAGTTTCTTTCGAAGATATAGGCATCACCTATCGTGATGATGTAGCGGGTAATGACGTGAAATTATATCTTGGTGCGTTTAAAACTAAAATCAAAGATTTCGATTTAGCCAATCAGCATTATGTAATTAAAGAGTTGAGCCTCGTTAATACTTCCTTAAGTTATTTACAACAAAAACCCTTAACCCAGCTGGTGCAGCACATTACCAATAGTGTTGATAGCAGTGAAAAGGAACAGGGTAAATTGCCATTAATAGAAGTTCAGAACTTTATTTTCAACAATGTAAAGGTAAATTACGACGATCAGCTCTCTACAACCAAAGCTGTTGCCGATGTAAATGACCTGGGTTTGGTGAACCTGAAAGTAGATCTAACCAATAGCAAATATGCTGTTGATGATGCACATTTAAATAAATCTAATATTCTCTTTGCTTTTAAACCAGCGCCGAGTAATGATTTAAAAAAAGTTAAAGATACCGTAGTGCCCGAAAAATCGCCTCTGGGTTTGATCATCAAAAATATCAGTTTAGCGGATAATAAGGTACAGTTCGATAATCTTGGCGCAAAACCTACCGCCAAAGGCATGGATTTTAACCACCTAAAAATTAATCAGCTCAATTTAGGGGCTAGCGATGTAAGTTATAGCGCAGCAGGGATAAAAGCCAATGTTAAAAACGGCTCACTAAAAGAGAAAAGTGGCTTTGTATTGGATCAGTTGAGAGGTAATGCGGTGTATAACGACAAACAGATCAAGCTGAGTAATTTTATTTTAAAAACGCCCAATACTTCAATCGAAAATGCAACTGAATTAAATTTTACCTCGATGGATGATTTAACAAAACATCCTGAACGTGTGAAATTAAATCTGGCCTTTAAAAATACAAGCATTGGTTTAAAAGATGCTGGCTTTTTCAGCGATGCCATTCCAGCCAATTACCGTAACGAAAAAATAAAACTGAATGCCAATGTTAATGGTTACCTGAATAACCTGAACATTCCAAAACTGCAGATCAGCGGATTGAAAAATACGCAGATTGATATTAGTGGAAAGGCGAAAGGCTTACCGGATATCAAAAAAACCTACCTCGATTTAAACATCAAAAAACTTCACATTACCAAAGGAGATATTTTGGTGGCTGTACCTAAAAAATCATTGTCGCCAACCATCGAACTACCAAATGTAATTAATGCGAAGGGTAATTTTAAAGGCTCAATGACCGATTTTAACACCAACATGAATATCCAGACGGATATGGGTGGTGCTATTTTGGTGGCCGGAATGAAAGGGCCAAAAGGCAAAGAAAGTTATAAAGCAGATATCACTTTAAACAACTTTAATGTAGGTAGACTCTTAAAAATGCAACCTAAACTGGGCAGGGTTTCAGCTAAAGCAAATGTTGCCGGTATAGGGCTCGATCCGAAAAAGATTAATGCAAAGTTTAACGCAAAAGTGCTTAGTGCTTACTACAATAAATATACCTATCGTAATTTAAACCTTGCCGGCAATTACAGCAACCAGAACATCAGCATTAAAAGCAGCATGCCTGATAGTAATGCCAACTTTAATTTAGATGCTAAAGTGAATCTGGCAGGGAAATATCCAGCTGTAAAAGCCAATTTAAATTTGAAGCAAGTGAACCTACTGGCTTTAAATTTCAGTCCAACGGTATTAAGTGCAGCAGGCGTTGTTAAGGTAGACCTGGCCACTGCCGATGCCGATTATTTAAACGGCTCGGTTGATATAACCAGCCTGCAATTGGTAAAAGACAAACAAAAAATCAATGTAGATACAATTTCCATCCGGGCAAAATCAACCGCTACGGAAAACGAACTGACCTTAAGATCAGAAATTTTATCGGCAAAAATTGATGGCAAATATCAGTTAACAAAGGTAAGCAATGCCATTATCAATGAAATTAATAAATACTATGCTTTTGGCACTGTAACTAAAGTTCCCGATCAACGGTTAAGGTTTTTTGTACAGGTTTACGATTCTAAATTATTAAAAGAATTTGTACCCGAATTAACAGTATTCAAACAATCGCAGTTTTATGGATTAATTGATACACAAAAAGACAGTTTACAGATTAAGGGTAATTTCCCGCAGGTGGTATATGGCGACTTTAAAGTAGATACCACGGTTTTAAACATCAACAACGACAATAACAAATTAGATTATAGTTTAACCATCAAAAGTCTTCAAAGCCCAGCTATTGCCCTTTTCAATTCAGAAGTAAGTGGCGATGCTTCAAACAACAATTTAGGTGTTAATATCTTCCTGCGCGATAGGCAGCTTAAAAATAAATATGTAATTGGTGGCACCTTCCAATCGATCAATAAGGATTTCAAATTCACTTTAGATCCACAAAAACTCTTACTCGATTATCAAAAATGGATGGTTTCGCAAGATAATTATATCCAGTTTGGCGCATCAGGGATCCTGGTTAATCAATTCCAGATCAGCAATAGCGGTCAGTCGCTTTCCATTAATAGTAATCCTACCGAGCCAAATGCACCATTGGCAGTAGCATTTAAAGATTTCCAGCTGGAAACCCTAACCAAATTTGCAGAGACTGACACTACTTTGATTGGTGGCCGTTTAAACGGAACTGCGAACGTTAAAGACCTGGCCAGCACGCCAAAGTTTGAGGCAAATTTAACCATCGATCAATTGCGTTATCAAAAAGATCAGCTGGGCACCTTACGTCTTGCCGTAAACAATAACACTGAAAATGCTTTTGAGGTAAATGTTGCTTTAACCGGCGTGCATGAGTTAAGGGTTAACGGATTTTATTATACTGCACCAGAAAGCGCTTTAGATCTTACGGTAAATATCGATAAGATTGAAATGAAAAACATTGAGAGTTTATCTGCAGGTCAGCTTAAAAACGGCACGGGTACCTTAACCGGAGCACTTACCGTTAAGGGTGCGCTAACAGCGCCCAAAATACTTGGCGATTTAACTTTCAATAATGCAGGGATCAGAGTGGCTTATGTAAATTCGTATATCCGTATGCCGAATGAGAAAATATCGTTTACAAATGAAGGCATCAGTTTTAACAACTTTACCTTAATCGATTCTTTAAATCAAAAAGCAACCATCAACGGAAAGGTTTACACCACCGATTTTAAAAATTACCGTTTCGGTTTAGATATCCGGACGAACAATTTCAGGGCAATTAATTCGACCGCAGCTGATAATGATATGATTTATGGAACGGTATTTTTAACCAGCAACATCAAAGTCCGCGGAGATTTAAACCAGCCGGATGTGAACATGAACATCAATGTGAATAAGGGTACTAAATTCTTCTTCGCTTTGCCTTCAAGTGATCCATCGATTATTGATCAGGAAGGTATAGTGCAGTTTATTGATGCCGATGCACCTCCTTTTAACGGGCAAAAAGCGCTTAAAGTAGATAGTATCAGTAAATCACCTATTAAGGGCTTAAACCTGGTGGCATCGGTTAAGGTAGATCCGGAAGCAGAATTAAATGTAGTTGTAGATCCATCTACAGGCGATAACCTAAAAGTTAGGGGCGATGCAGATTTAAATGTAACGATGGATCCTAGTGGTAAAATCAGCATGACCGGTCGCTACGAGATAGTTGACGGATCATACAATTTAACACTGGCCGTTGTAAAAAAAGAATTTAAGCTGGTTAAAGGTAGTAACATTGTTTGGACAGGGGAACCTACTTCAGCTACTGCAAATATTACAGCATTATACGAAGTTAATGCTGCTCCTATCGATCTGTTAAATCAACCAGATCTATACGAAGCCAGGACTAAATTGCCTTTCCAGGTTTATTTGATGATAAAAGGTGAATTATTAAAACCAAGTATATCCTTTAAGCTCGATTTACCAGAAAATGAACGCGGTGCTTTAAATGGCCAGGTTTATACCAAATTGATTAATGTAAACCGTGATGAAAGTGAGTTGAACAAACAGGTTCTTGCATTACTTGCCCTAAACAGGTTTATCGCAAACAATCCTTTTCAAAGTTTGGCTGGTGGCGGCGGTGGCGTTTCTACCCTTGCCCGTTCGAGCGTAAGTAGACTGTTAACTGAGCAATTGAATAATTTAACTTCCGATTTAATCCAGGGTGTTGATCTTAATTTCGGCGTAAATTCATCTGAAGATTATTCAACAGGTTCAATGCAGCAAAAAACCGATCTGGAGGTTGGCTTATCGAAAAAACTTTTAAATGACAGGTTAACCGTTAGCGTAGGAAGTTCATTTGCTTTAGAAGGACCGCAGGCACCGGGAGAAAAGTCGACCAATATTGCAGGAAACGTAAATGTTGAATATGCACTCTCTGCCGATGGAAGATACCGTTTAAGGGCTTACCGCCGAAACCAGAACGATATGATTGTACAGGGCCAGATTGTTGAAACAGGTTTGGGTTTTACGCTGGTGGTAGATTACAATAAATTTAGAGAGATATTCCAAAAGAAAAGAATCAGAAGAATAAGAAACATTGAACAGAAAGCACAAGATGAGAAAACTAACTAGACCTCTTTTATTTTTATTGGCCTGTTTAGTTTGGGCGGCTTGCAGCAGTACCAAATCGTTAAAACCAGGGCAGATTTTGTATACCGGTGCTGAAGTAAAAATCAATCCTGATTCATCCGGGAAAATTGACAATGAAAAACAGATTAAAACCGACCTGGAAGCTAAAACAAGACCACGT
The DNA here is from genome assembly GCF_030816015.1 of Pedobacter sp. W3I1. NCBI lineage: Bacteria > Pseudomonadati > Bacteroidota > Sphingobacteriia > Sphingobacteriales > Sphingobacteriaceae > Pedobacter > Pedobacter sp. W3I1. The sequence continues at coordinate 1,482,307 of NZ_JAUSXN010000001.1, read as the reverse complement.
CCCAATAAGTCTATTTTGGGGATAAAGTTTAAACTGGGCTTATACAATCTTGCAGGGGAACCCAAAAAGCCAAAAGGTTTTAGAAACTGGTTACGCAGACAGGGAGAAGCACCTGTGTTATTGAACGAGGTAAAGCTGAAATACAACAATGATGTATTATCCAGTTATCTTATTAGTGAAGGATATTTACAGGCAACAGTTACCGGCGATACCGTTGTAAAAGAAAAAAAAGGTAAAGCTATTTATACTGCAGTTACCGGGCAGCGATATAAAATCAATAAAATTAATTTCCCTCCTGATACCGGGGTAATCACAAAAATCATTAATGCCAACAAAGATAAAACCTTGCTAAAAGCTGGCGATTATTACGATATCGATACCTACAAAAATGAGCGGATCAGGATTGATAACGACCTGAAAGAAAACGGCTATTTCTATTTCAGTCCCGATTATTTAATTATGCAAGTGGATAGCACCATTGGTAAAAACCTCGTTAATGTTTCGGTTAAAGTAAAAGACATTGCTCCAGATGCAGCATTAAAACCCTATACCATTAAAAACATTAACATATACCCTAATTATTCGTTAAGAAGAGATAGTACATTAAGAAAACTAAAGCCGTTACAGTATAACGATTTCAATATATACGATGACCGTAATACCTTTAAACCAAGACTTTTCGACCGCTTGGTGTTCTTTCAAAAAGGCGAACCTTATAACCGTAAAGATCATAACCAATCATTAAACCGCATGGTAAATGTAGGTGCCTTTCAGGATGTAAGGGCTGAATTTTTACCAGTTGATAGTTTCAAAAACAATCAGCTCGACTTGAATATCTATTTGACCCCATTAAAGAAAAACTCACTTACCTTTTCGGTTGTAGGAACGAGTAAATCGAACAATTTCGTTGGTTCGGAAGTGAAAGTAACACAAACCACCAGAAACTTGTTTAGAAATGCAGAACAATTAGATTTGAGTGTTAGTGGTGGTTTTGAAACGCAAACCAAAGGAACCTCTTTAGGCAAAAATTCCTTATCATTAACTGCCGAAGGAAAACTGACTTTCCCCAGGTTTATTGTGCCATTTTACAAACCGAATAGCACCAATGCCTTCATCCCAAAAACCATTGCCTCGCTTTCTTACCAGATGCTGAACCGTGGTTCTGAATACACTTTACATGCATTTAAGGGGCAATTTGGTTACAACTTTAAAGAAAACCTGTACAAAGAGCATAATTTTAATCCAATATCAGTCAGTTATATTTCTACTGCTTTTCCAAATGACGATGTTAGAGACAGTTTATATGATGCAAATCCATTATTGAGAACTACCTTAGAAAGTCAGTTTATTATTGGCAGTAACTATAATTTCACCTATACTAACCAGATGGAAGATAGCCGCAGAAATAATACTTATTTTTTTGGTGGTTTAGAAACCGGTGGAAATGTATGGGGCACTTTTGTACCAAAAGACGAAGAAGGGAAACGTACACTTTTTAATATACCACTAACCCAGTTTATCAGGGCAGAAGCCGATTTAAGGGATTATTATAAAATTACCAGAAACTTAATCTGGGCAAACCGGTTAAACTTAGGTTATGGTTACGCCTACGGTAACTCTACTTCACTCCCATTTGTTAGGCAGTTTTTTGCGGGCGGGAGTAACGATATCAGGGCTTTTCCAGCCAGGACTTTAGGCCCGGGAACTTTTAAGGTGAGAGATGATGCTCTTTTTGCAGATCAGGGGGGTGATATTAAGTTAATGCTTAACTCGGAACTACGGTTTAAGATTGTGAGTGTGCTTTATGGCGCATTGTTTGTAGATGCAGGAAATGTCTGGCTAAGAAAAGAAGATCTCGGAGAACCTGGCAAACCAGAAACGGCAAGACCTGGATCTGGTTTTAAGCTAAAAAACACTTTTAACGAGCTGGCGGTGGGTACCGGCGCGGGTTTAAGGGTAGATGTCAGCATTTTTGTAGTCCGCTTAGATGTGGCCTTCCCCGTACGTAAACCATACTTACCAGAAGGACAAAGATGGGTGTTCGATGATATCGCATTCGGAAATAAAGACTGGCGTAAACAGAATTTAATTTTTAATATTGGGATAGGATATCCGTTTTAATTTTTCGATGAGAATAATTCACAAGATCAAACATTTTTTTATTGCGCTTTATCATCTTTTCGTTGCTGCCGGAAAAGGTTTTGTGGAAGACAGGGTAACCAAATTAAGTGCTTCGCTCGCTTATTACACCATTTTTTCACTTACACCGCTTATTATCATCCTCCTCTCTGCAGCCACTTTATTTTTGGGTGATAAAAAAAATGAGGAGACCCGGGGGAAATTTTTTGGACAGATTACCGAACTGGTAGGGAAAGATGCCGCAGGCCAGATACAGGGTTTTGTAGAACATGCCAACAGAACGGGTCAATCGGCTTTTAGTTTAGTCGTGGGGATTGTTGCACTTATTATTGGGTCGACTGCTATTTTTATTGAAATACAGGATAGTATAAATATGATCTGGAAGGTAAAGGCTGTCCCTAAAAAAGGCTGGATAAAAATGCTTTCTAACAGATTGTTGTCTTTTTCTTTAATTGTATCAATGGGTTTTTTATTGCTGGTATCGCTGGTGGTAAATAGCGTAGTGGTGGGCTTGGGTTCCAAATTGGCTAACCTCCTTTCAAAAAGCAATATAAATGACGTTATTCCGGTTGCAAATGATACTATGGCCCTGCTGATTTATATTTTAAACAATGTAATTACGCTTGCTGCCGTTACTGCTGTATTTGCTGTTATATTTAAAGTATTACCCGATGTTATCATCCGCTGGAAATCGGCAATAATCGGTGCTTTATTCACTGCTGTTCTCTTTAGTTTAGGTAAATACCTGATTGGGATTTATATTGAAAAAGGTAATCCAGGCTCTGCTTTTGGTGCAGCCAGTTCGATCATCGTTATTTTATTATGGATTTATTATACCTCGATTATACTCTACTTTGGGGCCGAATTTACACAGGCCTATGCAGAAAAGTATGATAATGGCATCTCCCCTAGTAAGTATGCGGTGTTTACCAAAATCACTATTGTAGAGAAAAAGGTAGATGTATTGCCTCCGCAACACCCCGAAGATACGGTGAATTTACCTAAGGAATAACGCGATCGTCATCCTGAACTTCTTTCAAGATCTTTTCAAAAGCGGTCGTCATTCCCAGATACTGGTTTTTTTTTGCAAAAGCAAAATTGTTGGAAAACAGGCTAATATAAATCGTCATTTCGACCGCAGTGGAGAGATCTTTGAACTATCCCATAAACATAGTTCAAAGATCTCTCCACTCCGCGTTGCTTCGGTCGAGATGACGATTTTTCTATTGGAGTTTGTCAATGGTATAGCATGAATTAATGCAATCTCCTAATACGGTCGTCATCCTGAACTAGTTTCAGGATCTTTTCAACAGGCGGTCGTCATTCTCGCGCAGGCGGGAATCTTAGCTATAATAAAATGGTTATAGCCAAGATAGATGCTGAAACAAGTTCAGCAGGACGTACATCATGAATTAATGCAATCTCCTAATACGGTCGTCATCCTGAACTTGTTTCAGGATCATTCCAGCAAAATAGTTGGATAACAGGTTAATATAAATCGTCACTTCGACCGCAATGAGAAATCATTGAACTATCCCATAAACATAGTTAAAAGATCTCTCCACTGCGCGTTGCTTCGGTAGAGATGACGATTTTTCTATTGGAGTCTGTCAAGCAGTTCTTTTAAAACTTGACTTTCTTTCTTTAGGCTACTTCTTCAGTAATCACTTCTTCAGTAATCACTTTAGGCTCTTCCGTTACCTCATCTTTCTCTACTCTTAGGTTACGGATAATATGCTGCTGCCTGTCTGGGGTATTTTTACCCATATAATATTCAAGCAAACTTTTAATCGTTTGATCTTTCAAAATAACTGGGTCTAACCTGATATCTTTTCCGATAAACAACCCAAATTCATCAGGCGAGATTTCTCCTAACCCTTTAAATCGGGTAATTTCTGGCTTATTGCCCAGTTTTTCGATGGCATTTCTACGCTCCTCATCACTGTAACAATAAATGGTTTCCTTTTTATTTCTCACCCTGAAAAGTGGTGTTTGTAAAATATAAACATGTCCTGCTTTTACCAGATCCGGAAAAAACTGAAGAAAGAAAGTCATCATCAACAAACGGATGTGCATACCATCCACATCGGCATCAGTTGCAATTACAATATTGTTATAATGAAGCCCTTCTAAACCATCTTCGATATTTAAAGCATGCTGTAGCAGGTTAAATTCTTCATTTTCGTAAACCACTTTTTTGGTAAGCTCGTAACAGTTTAGCGGTTTACCCTTTAAACTAAATACAGCCTGGCAATCTACATCGCGCGATTTTGTGATAGAACCCGATGCCGAATCCCCCTCGGTAATAAACAAGGTAGTTTCGTAACGTTTCTCGTGTGTGGTATTAAAATGCACCTTACAATCGCGTAATTTTTTATTATGTAAGGATGCCTTTTTTGCCCTGTCGTTTGCCAGTTTCTTAATACCTGCAATATCTTTACGTTCGCGCTCCGACTGAATAATCCGCTTTAAAAGGGCATCAGCTACATCCGGATGTTTGTGCAGATAATCATCAAGCTCTTTTTTAACAAAATCGTTGATAAAAGTAGCTACTGATGGCCCTTCTGGCCCCATATTCTGCGAACCCAGTTTTGTTTTGGTCTGCGATTCGAAAACCGGCTCCTGTACACGCACTGAGATTGCTGCGATAATAGACGAACGCACATCTGCCGCATCAAACTCTTTTTTGAAAAACTCCCGAACGGTTTTCACTACCGCAGCCCTAAAGGCCGCCTGGTGGGTTCCACCCTGTGTAGTGTGCTGTCCATTCACAAAAGAGTGGTAATCTTCGCCATATTGCTGACCGTGGGTCATGGCGATTTCAATATCTGGCCCAATCATATGAATAATCGGGTAACGGATTTCTTCTGGCTTATTAAATTTAGATAGCAGATCGTAAAGACCTCTTTCCGAAAAATATTTATGGTTATTGAAATTTATAGTTAAACCGGTATTTAAGAACACGTAGTTCCAAACCATACTCTCTACAAAATCAGGAATGTAGTGGTAGTTTCTAAAGATGGTTTCATCCGGATAAAAAGTAATTGCTGTACCATTACGTTGAGTAGTATCGATAATTGGCTGCTCATTTACAATTTCTCCTTTAGAAAATTCGACTTTTTTCGTTTTCCCATCACGGTACGATTGCACCATAAAACTAGTAGAAAGTGCATTTACGGCCTTGGTACCTACCCCATTTAAACCTACCGATTTCTGGAAGGCATTACTATCGTATTTACCACCGGTATTAATCTTGCTTACACAATCGATTACCTTGCCGAGTGGAATACCACGGCCGTAATCACGTATATTTACCTTTTGTTCGGAAACAGTAATTTCGATGGTTTTTCCGGTACCCATTACAAACTCATCAATAGAGTTATCTACAATTTCTTTTAACAAAACGTAAATACCGTCGTCCTGAGCAGAACCATCGCCAAGTTTACCAATGTACATACCCGGACGAAGCCTGATGTGCTCTTTCCAATCTAATGAGCGAATACTGTCGTCGTTATAAATTACTTCTGCCATAGTGTGTTTATCTGTTCTTCAATGAAAAACCCTGCATTTTTTCGCTTGCAAAGTGATGAAGAATTTGTAGAAATAACCCTGATGATTGAAATAAAAATATTTTCAAATACGTTCTTCAGAATTATTATACAATAATAGATTTATTCTGTGAGGCTCGCAAAAGAAAATTTCCACATGTAAACAATGGATGATGAGTGGTTCATTAGTTCACTGGCCATTGGTTCATTTGCTTACCTGTTTAATTGCCTTTGAGAATTACTAATTGGTAATTGCCAACTGATTATGTCCATCATCTCTTTTCCATCCTACATCATTCTCTCATTCAAACCTTCAATCATTCTCTCATTCAATCATTCTCTCATTCAATCATTCAATTTTCCTTATCTTCAACCCCATATTCATCATTCTATTTAATGCAACAAAAGAAGCAACTTTCGCTATTCGATTTATCCATGATTGTGGTGAGTTTGGTTATTGGAATGGGTGTATTCCGTACGCCTGTTAATGTAGCGGCGAAAGCGCAAATTCCAGAGTTATTTTATTTGGCCTGGTTTATTGGCGGCTTTGTGGCTTTTTGCGGTGCATTAACCTATGCCGAAATTGGTTCGCGTTTTCCCGTAACAGGCGGGTATTATAAAATATTTTCAGCGGCTTATCACCCCTCTATCGCTTTTGCCATTAATTGTATCGTTATTATTTCGAGTGCAGCATCTGTGGCGGCAATTTCAATTATTGGTGCAGAATACCTGAGCAAAATTATTCTACCCCTTGATAAACAAACCGAAACTTATCGGGTCGCCATAGCCATCATCACTATTTTAACTTTCTATTTTATTAATCTGTTAGGCTTAAAAGCGAGTTCAAAAACGCAGAACGTATTAACGGTCATTAAAATCGGAATGATTTTAATCTTAATCTGTGCTATATTTTTCGGTGGACAAACACAAACTGTTACGCCCATTTTTAAAACAGTAAGTGGTGCAATACCAACCTGGTCTGATTACGGGAAAGCCTTAGGCTTGTGCTTAATCGCCGTTTCTTTTTCTTACGCAGGTTATGCGCAAACCATCAATTTTGGCGGCGAGGTTAAAGATGCCAAGAAAGTAATTCCACGCTCCATTATTATCGGCTTAACCATCATTGTAATTCTTTATCTCGCCATCAACTATGTGTATGTAAAGGTGATCGGTTTCGAAGAATTAAAATCAGCCGAAAGTATAGCAGCGATATTAGCCTCAAAAATATTTGGTCCAGCGGGATTCAACGCGCTGTCTGTAATTATCTTTTTCTCTGTAATGGGTTATGTAAATGTAAACTTACTAAGCAACCCCAGAGCGATGTTTGCTATGGGCGAAGAAGGTGCACTACCCAAAATATTCAGCAGGATGAATAAAAAAACCGAGGTAATTACCATTAGCCTTACAGTTTTCACTTTAATCGCAGTTGTAATTATATTTTACGCCAAAACTTTCGATAAGATTTTAAACTATACCATTTTCTTAGAAAGCATCAGCATGGCCAGTTCGGCAGCAACAATTTTCATCCTTAGAAAAAGAACGGCACATCTTGATAAAAAAACCATCTACACTGTTCCTTTATATCCTATATTGCCTATTATTTTCATTGCTGCCTATACTTTCGTGGCCTTTAGCATTTATGCGGACGACCCAAATGCGGCATTGAACGGATTATATATTTTTGTTGGCTTTCTGGCAATTTATTTTGTGAGCAGATGGTTTAATAAGAAATAGTCTATATTTTGATTTGAAAAGCAGCTGCAGTGCTGGTCGGTTTCGATAGTCCCGCCATACGCTACAATCTTTTTGTCATTGTCATCCTGAGCCTGTCGAAGGAGCTACAAAAAGTATTTTCGCTGCTGTCGGGTTTAAGATAGTTAGGCAGACCTAAGTAAAATAAACCTGATTGGAATGAACATCCCGATTTTTCATCGGGATAAAATGGAAAGCAGGACTGATCTAACCGATCGACACAGGAACCTGCTCTTCAAAAAATAAAGAATTTAACTTTAAAAATTTAATGAACAAAACACTCTCCTTAAAACAAGAAATTGCTTACGCTGCTGGTATGATTGGTTGGAGCACGATGACGAATATTATCATCGTAATGCTTCCCTATTTCTATCTTCCGCCAAGCAACGCAGGTTTACCTCCATTGGTTCCACAACTTGTTTTATTGGGTGCATTTAATATCCTTTCTATTATTGCAGCATCAGGTAGATTGGTTGATGCCATTTACGATCCTTTTATTGCTTCTAAAAGCGATGCCAGCACCAACAAAAACGGCCGCAGAATGCCCTTTATGAAATGGGCTATTATTCCCGCTATGCTTTTCTGCGGACTGGTTTTTTATCCAATCCAAAAAACAGAAAGCCTGCATAATGCCTGGTGGCTTACCATAACACTTTGTTTATTCTTTGTATCGGTTACCACTTATATTATCCCTTATAACGCTTTACTGGCCGAAGTAACCAATACACCAAGACAAAAAGTTAAGCTGTCCAGTTATCAGCAGGTTGGTTTTGTCATCGGCATCATCTTATCGGCCTGTACCAACAACTTTGCAGATCTGGTTGAGGCTCATTTTCATGTGGCCAACCGCAGCGAATCCATCCAGATTGCCATATGGGGTTTGTGTATCTTGTCAGGACTGGTGATGTTATTGCCGGTTTTTTTCATTAACGAGAAAGAATTTTCGATGGCCAAACCTACTCATGTTCCTTTATGGCCAGCCATTAAGAGCACCTTTAAAAACAGTAATTTTAAATATTACCTGATATCTGATTTTGCTTTTTATACGGCCTTAAGCATTATATCGAGCGGTCTATTGTTTTTCTGTACGGTATTGTTAGGGCTACCAGAATCGGAAGGTGGAAAATTTATGGGTGCCATGGTTTTGGCTTCCCTGCTATTTTATCCGCTGGTTAATTTTGGTTCGGCTAAAATTGGCAAAAAACCCTTTGTTTTACTTGCCTTCGGTGTGTTGTGCTTAATTTTTGTTACCATTTTCTTTTTAGGTAAATTACCATTTGGTCCACATACACAGATTTACATTCTGGTATTATCGGCTTCGTTTCCATTAGCCGCCCTGGGGATTTTACCCACGGCGATATTGGCCGATATTGCCCAAAAAGATACTTTAGAAACAGGTGAAAACCATGAGGGGATGTTCTTCGCGGTGAAATACCTTTTTGTAAAACTTGGTCAAACCTTTGGCATTGCCATTTTCGCCATGCTCACCATTTATGGTAAAGATCCTGGAAATGATTTCGGATTACGGTTAAATGGAATTGTAGGTTTCGGGCTCTGTTTAATTGCGCTGTTGTTTTTTAGCAGGTTTAAGGAGGAGAAGTAGTTTGGCGTTGAGCGTTTTGAGTTTGGGGTCGACATAATCTAATAGATATGAATAAATCACTTATACAAAAAGACTTAAGGTTTAGGTACAAATCATTTTTAATCACTGAAAACGGGCTTGAGGTTAAACAGAAGAGTTTACTGAGTTCGAGTGAATATCTGATCGCTTACGAAAATGTAGGCACCAGAACTTATAAAAGCAATAAGGGTATTTATATCATTGAAGCTTAATAGCAGATTATCCAATAAGCAAAAAATACATGAACGGAAGTAATATCAACTACTACCTCCCGCTCATGTATCTCATTTATAACCTAATTCTAATATCCCGGACTTTGTTTTAATGCGCCCTTACTTCTGTCAATCTGATCCTGAGGCAAAGGAAAATAATCATCCCTAGCTTCAATGGTAATACCTTTTAAGTAGTTAAAGTACCCACCTTCAAAAGAAAAATAACTTTCGAGGGTTTGTTTTGCTATACCCCAACGCACAAGATCAAAAAACCGGTGTCCCTCCATGGCCAATTCCAATCGGCGTTCGAAACGCACCGCATTTCTGGCATAGGTATCATTTGGAAACGATACATACTCACTTACTTTATAAGCCGCTGCCGGCACCCCGTTTATTGATCGAGGTGTTATTTTAGCTGCCCTTGCCCTCACAGCGTTAACCAACGTTAAGGCCCTGTTCAAATCGCCTTTTTCTACCGCACATTCTGCCGCCATTAAATAAACATCTCCTAAGCGGATCAGATTCACATTTAATCCGGTTACGTTGGTATTTCCAGGTGCTGTTCCGCTCGAAATCTGTGCAACATCGATAGTATTCTTAACAGCCAGAAAAGGGCCGCCGTTACTGGCATCACGAATCCATGTATCGCCAGGCATTAAACCCCAATCGCGATAGGGAACGCCGCGTCTTCCTATTGTCGATTCAATTCTTGGATCCAATGGTAAGGTCTTGTCTACAGCATAATTTGTTTTATCTGTACCGGTTAATCCATAATCAGATTTATATGGATTAGTACGGTAGCTGCCATCCAATAGCGGTAAACCCAATGCACTTACCTTAAATGAGTTGGCCAAATCTATAGTTGGCTGAAAGAAACCACAACAGTTAATTGGCGCATTACCATACGGAAAGTTAAGCATATCACCCACATTACCATTATCACCTCCTGTGCCATCTGTTCCCACGGAATGTTGAACCGACATAATGGTTTCTGGACCATCTTCCTTGGTGATATCAAAGTTATCTGAATACGGCATATCAATGAGAGACGGTTTTGCCAAAATTACGGCATTCAACAAATCATAGGCTTCAGAATATTTCTTTTGATATAAAAATACCTTGCCAAGATAAGCCTGAGCGGCATATTTATCTACCCTACCTTTCTGATTTTTTGGTTTGGTTGTGCTTAGATTGGCAACAGCAAACTGAAGATCATCTACAATATTTGGATATATATCTTTATCATTTGGAACAAAAGTACCGCTTGTGGCCTCTGTAATGTATGGTACAACTTTAAATATCCGCACTAAAAAGAAATAATAGTGCGCGCGGAGCAACCTGGTTTCACCCTGAATTTCCTTTGCACGGGCATCGCTAAATTTTGCAGTACCTTTTCCTGCCTGCAGGTTAGCCAAAATTTTAAGGGTATTGTTACAACGCTGTATCCCTTCGAAACACCTGTCCCAGATATTCGATAAATTGTCGTTTGTACTGGTTGGTGCATGCTGTTCTATCGCATTCATTGGTGGCTGATCGCCAATTTCGCTTCCTTTATGTGCATTATCAGAAGCCACCTCACCAAATAACCATTGACTTGGTGCTGCGCCATAATTGCCATAGGTTCCGTTTACATTACCATTGAGCAAACCATAGGCCCCTACCAGCAAACCTTCAACACCATCTTGCGTAGTAAGCTGGTCTTCTGTTAATTCGCCTTGTGGCTGAAGCGTTAAAAATTCCTTTTTGCAGGAAAACGTACTGCAGATTAATAAGGAAAGAAGAATATATTTTATATGTTTCATTTTGATATCTTTTAATTAAAATCCAACATTAATACCGATTAAAAACTGACGTGGCGAAGGATAAACACCCTTATCAACCCCAAGTGCCGAAAAAGTATCAGCAGGCGGGCCCGAACTTCCAACTGAAGAAGCAGCATCTCTAGTTTGACTAACCTCAGGATCTAGACCAGTATAATTGGTAATGGTGAAAAGGTTAGTAGCACTTACATAAACTCTTATTCTTGTAATGCCCGATTTCGGCCCAAATGCTTTAACCGTTGGAATTGAATAACCGATTTGTATATTCTTCAACCTTAAAAAGCTACCATCCTGAACATAATAACTTGAAGAAGCCAGTTCAACATCAGATGCACCCACATAAGCAGATGGGGTAAGGCTTGAAGAATTGCTCGGACTCCAGGCATTTAACAATCTTGTACTTTTAGCACCTGCAAATGATGGAAAATCTGTAAAATAACGGGTAGCCTCAAATAAATCATTGCCTTGAACACCGTATATGAAGGCAGAAATATCAAAGTTTTTATACGATGCATTTAAGTTTACGCCATAGGTAAAGTCTGGATTTGGATTGCCGATAATGGTACGGTCTTTAGGATCGATTACGCCATCGCCATTAATATCCTGGTAACGTAAACCACCAACCCTTGCACCTGCATAAGATGGATTGTTTTGAATATCTGCTGTACTTTGATAGATCCCGACAGTTCTATATCCGAAGAAAGAACCGAAAGATTCGCCCTCCTGTAATACACTGGTTTGTAAACTTCTGTAATTGCCATAAATCTGATTGAAAATACCAGGCGCTAACCTTACAATTTTATTGTCGTTTTTAGAAAGGTTTAAACCAATATCAAATTTAAAAGGTCGCTCTGCTTCTCTTCCGTAGTGATAAGCAACATTAAACTCGACCCCTTTATTGCTCATATCACCGATATTAACATAAGGCGAACTACCTAAACCTACTACACTTGAAGGCAAAGGCAAATTATAAAGCATATCGGAGGTTTTTTTGTTGTACCAATCTAATGATCCGTCAATTGCACCGCCTAACAAAGTAAAATCAAGACCAATGTTTAAGGCCTTAAGCGATTCCCATTTTACATCTGGATTTTGATAAGCATTTTGCCACACACCTGTAGTAAGGCCATTACCACCGCCAACAGCATAAGCCGAGTTAACAATAGAACTTTGGTACCTGTTGATGTATTGGTATGGAGGTATCCGCTGGTTACCGGTTTGTCCGTATCCAATACGAAGTTTTAAATCGGTTATCCATTTAACACTTTTCATAAATTCCTCTTCCGATAATCTCCATGCTGCACTTGCTGCCGGATAATAGCCGTACTTGTTTGCAGGTCCGAAGTTGGAAGAACCATCCCGCCGAATGGTAACACTGGCCAGATAACGATCATGATAAGAATAATCTGCTTTGGCAAATAGCGAGAAAAGAGAGCCTATTGATCCATAACTTGAATTGCTGATGTTAGATGAACCTGTATTCAGGTAATAATAATCCTGACTGCCTAAAATAAAATAGCCATTTCTTCCGGCATTTAACTGTCTTGATCTCGACCTAATGGCTTCAGTACCCACCAGCACATTTACTCTGTGTTTTTCATTAAATACTTTGCTGTAGTTTAAGGTGTTGGTCCAGGTCCATTCGGTATTGTATCCCTGATACTCATTCAGGTTATTCGAATTATTACCTTCAGAAAATTCCAGGTTTGGATAACGCATCGACAAGCCATTAAAGTTTTCGTAACGCAAACCGAAATTGGTTTTTAATACTAATCCAGGAATGATATCGCCTTCTGCATAAACATTTCCGAAAAAGAAATTACTTTTATTTTTATTGTCTTTTGCTCGGTAAAGAAAGGCAACAGGATTTTCTGCATTTCCGAGCTGGCTTCCCCGGCTACCGGCAAAATTCCCGGCAATATCATAAACCGGAATAATGGTAGGAATCCGGTATGCCCAGCCCAGTGCACTTCCCTGATCCTGGTAATCGCCAGAAACGTTCGGGTTTACACCCAAACCAAAGCCTTCTGAATAACTATACTGTGCATTCTCACCAAAGCGGACCCTTTTATTAAATGCCGAAATATTGGTGTTCGATCTAAAATTAAACCGTTTAAATCCAGTGTATTTAATGGTTCCTTTCTGATCAAGATAACCACCCGAGAAAGTATATGTCGCATTTTCTCCACCTCCGGTAGCGCTAAGCTGATAATTCTGAACCGGTGCGGCTTCAGTAATTTCATCAAACCAGTTGGTACCTGTTTTATTTGCTCTTGTAATCTGATAAAAGAGATCAGGATCCCGGCTATAGTTATATTTAGAGGGGTCTGCATCTGCAGCAGTAACATCCTGACCAAGCTTTAAACCTGCCACCAAATATTCTGGTAACACAGGCGTTGAACCAGAACCATAATTTTTCCCTGCTGCAACTGGCAATCCTGCATTGGTATAACCATCAAATATATACTGGGCATATTGCTGTGGATTCATCATTTCAGGAAAACTATTTTTTCTAGGAACCTGTGTACCATAATATGAATCGAGCGTGATTTTTGGTGCACCCACTATCCCCTTTTTAGTGGTGATGATTACCACACCATTATTTGCCCTTGAGCCATAAATAGATGCCGAAGAAGCATCTTTCAATACCTGCAGGCTTTCGATATCATTCTGGTTAAGCCATGATAATTTACCCTCAAAAGGAACGCCATCAATAACATAAAGTGGTTCGTTGTTATTAATGGTACTAATTCCCCTGATTCTGATCTGTGGTGTCGAGCCTGGCGCACCATCGTTTATAATCTGCACCCCCGTGGCTTTACCCTGTAATGCTTCTACAGCACTTGCGGCCGGTTGGGCTTTTAACAATTCCATGTTCACTACTGCAACGGCGCCTGTTAAGTCTTTTTTCCGTTGAGAAGAATAACCGGTTACAATCACATCTGTTAAATTGTTATTCTCAGCCTGTAATATAACGGTAATATTGGCCTGTTTGCCCACAGCAACTTCTTTATTGCCGTAACCAACAAAGGAAATAACCAAAATATCGGTAGGCTTTACACTTAAAGAGAATGTTCCGTTGGCATCTGTGGTGGTGCCTCCAGTGCCATCCTTAATTTTGATTGTAGCACCAATAACAGGTAATTTGTCATCACTGGCAATAACTTTACCGGTGATTTTTGATTGGGCCGTTGCGCCAAGGGCAAATAACATCCCCCAAACACAAGAGAAGAAAACTCCTCTTGATACAAGATAGATTTTGTTTCATAGGTTATAATGGTTAGGTAAAATAATGCGTACTCAATATGACAGATTTGCTTCTAGGTTAAAAAGCCTAACAGCGTCAGTTCATCGCCGTCAGTTACGACGACATGTTTAAGTGGTTTAGTTTGCTGGATTATACCAATGCCCCAAAAAAGACAGGCATGCAGGAAGAATGGATTTCTCCGGGTAAGTAGTAGATTTTTTCTCATAAGTAGGTGGTTAGATAGGTTTGCTAGGTATTTTATTTATGATTTACATAGTGGCATTTTTTAATTAAATAATGTATTAGTGTATAATATACACTTTAATTAAAATAAATATACATATAAAAAATAATTATACTACAAAAAATACATTCATAAATAGACTACAAAATACTAACTATAAAAGATTAATGTATCGGACTGCAAACAAGTAGATGTAATAAATAAGGATTTGAGGTTACATTTATCAAATAACATATTCTCATACATTTTTTGTATCTTTGCCGCCGAAGCAGGAATAAGGGCTTGCCATTCTGAATGGCATATTCTCTCCGCAAGTTAGTCCTTCAACAAATGATTGTTCTAGCTTCTTCGATAAATATTACACAGAAACATACATGTTATTCAAAGAATTAAATCTCATTGAGCCGATTCTAAAGGCCCTTGAGACCGAAGGTTATACACAGCCTACACCAATACAGGAGCAATCCATTCCAACAATATTAAAAGGCAAAGATTTATTAGGTTGCGCTCAAACCGGTACCGGAAAAACCGCAGCCTTTGCCATCCCGATGTTGCAGTTACTGCACGAGAAACACATCAATACCAAAGCAACCAAAAATATTAAGGCTTTAATTTTAACGCCAACACGTGAGCTGGCCATTCAGATTGAAGAAAGTTTTAAAGCTTACGGCCGTCACTTAAATTTACGTCATTTAGTAATTTTCGGTGGTGTAAATCAACACTCTCAGGTAGAAGCTTTAAGAAAAGGCGTTGATATCTTAGTTGCAACACCTGGCCGTTTATTAGATTTAATGAACCAGGGTTTCATCAATTTAAATACCATCGAATTGTTTGTATTGGATGAGGCCGATCGTATGCTGGATATGGGCTTTATTCACGATGTGAAAAGAGTAGTAGCTAAATTACCGGCTAAACGCCAGACTTTATTTTTCTCGGCAACCATGCCAGATGAAATTCAGAAGTTGGCGAATACGATTTTATCTAGTCCGACAAAAGTAGAGGTTACCCCTATTTCTTCTACTGCCGAAACGATTGTTCAATCGGTTTATTTTGTAGACAAACCTGATAAAAAGAAATTATTGATCCACCTTCTTGAGGATAAAAAGATCGAAACGGCTTTGGTTTTTACCCGTACCAAACATGGTGCAGACCGTATTGTAAAGGATTTAGGTTTCGCTGGAGTTAAAGCTGCGGCTATCCACGGAAATAAATCTCAAAATGCCAGACAAAGGGCATTAACTGATTTTAAGGACAGAAAAATCCGCGTTTTGGTAGCTACTGATATTGCTGCCCGTGGTATTGATATTGACCAGTTATCTCATGTTTTCAACTTCGAATTGCCAAACATTCCTGAATCTTATGTACACAGAATTGGCCGTACCGGCCGTGCTGGTGCTAACGGGATTGCCATTTCTTTCTGCGATGCAGAAGAAAACGAATACTTACTGGACATCCAGAAACTGATTAAAATTACCTTGCCCATTGTTGATGATCATCCTTACCCGCTAAGCTGGGAAAGTATGTTAGCCAAAAACCAGGTTAAACGCAAACCACAGGCCCAATCTAAAGGCGGTGGCGGTGCTAAAAAAGGTGGTGATGGCAATATGAGTGGTAAACCACGTAACGCCAGCAACAACAGAAGATTTGGCGGAAACAAGAAAAGAGGAGAGAGATAAAAAAGGTAGAAGGTTTAAGGCAGGAAGGCTTAAGGTCTGAAAACCCAACCTTCCAATAATTTTCAACAAAATACCCGATTTGCGTTTTGCAAATCGGGTATTTCTATTTTTAAGGCAAGAGAAGGAAAACCCTCTACCTTATACCTTCCGCCTTCTACCTCTCTACACAACCACATTAATAATCTTTCCTTTAACGAAAATGATCTTTTTAGGTGCTTTACCATCTAAGAATTTCTGGAAATGCTCATCGGCCAATAAAATGCTTTCTACTTCAGGTTGAGCTAAAGTTAAACTCAAATTCAGGTTCATTTTCATTTTGCCATTGATTGAAACCGGATAAGCAAACTCATCTTCTACCAGATACTCAGGTTTAAATGTTGGGAAAGCCGTATATGATAAAGTCCCGGCTTCATTACCTAACAACACCCAAAGCTCTTCACAGATATGTGGTGCATAAGGTGAAAGGATAATCACCATATCTTCCAAAATCTGACGGTTTTTACATTTCAGATCGGTTAATTCGTTTACCGCAATCATAAAGCTTGATACAGAAGTATTGAACGAGAAACGCTCGATATCATCCTGTACTTTTTTGATGATTTTATGCAACGATTTCAATTCGGCTTTTGTAGGTACCGCATCGTTTACGTGGAAAATCCAGTCTTCGTTATGGAACAAACGCCAGAATTTACGCAAGAACTTAAATACACCTTCAATACCATTTGTATTCCAGGGTTTACTCTGTTCTAACGGACCTAAGAACATTTCGTACATCCGCAAAGTATCGGCACCATAACGCTCAATCAAATCATCGGGATTAACCACGTTGAATTTTGATTTCGACATTTTTTCTACTTCAACACCGCAGATGTATTTCCCGCCTTCAAGAATGAATTCTGCGTTAGCATATTCTTCTCTCCAGGCTTTAAATTTGGCGATGTCTAAAGTATCGTTTTCAACAATATTCACCTCAACATGTAATGCTGAGGTTTTATATTCTTTTCTTAAACCAGCCGAAACATAGGTATTGGTAGGTTTTCCGTTCTCATCGTTA
This sequence comes from Pedobacter sp. W3I1, assembly GCF_030816015.1. NCBI lineage: Bacteria > Pseudomonadati > Bacteroidota > Sphingobacteriia > Sphingobacteriales > Sphingobacteriaceae > Pedobacter > Pedobacter sp. W3I1. The sequence continues at coordinate 1,464,994 of NZ_JAUSXN010000001.1, read as the reverse complement.
ATACGGTAAACAAAATTACTCCTACCCTGGATCATCCCCTGGTTAATCAGTTTTTTGAAAGGCTCTTCTTCTTTGGTATAACCTAAATCTTTCAAAAATTTATTCCAGAAACGGCTGTACAATAAGTGACCGGTTGCATGCTCAGAACCACCAATGTACAAATCGACGTCTTTCCAATATTCAACCGCTTCTTTTGAAGCAAAATCATTGTTGTTATTGGCATCCATATAACGGTACCAATACCAGCTGCTTCCTGCCCAACCTGGCATGGTACTTAATTCGTAGTGACCACCATCTTTAGGAACCCAATTTTCAGCCCTTGCCAAAGGTGGTTCACCTGTTTCGGTAGGCAAATATTTATCAATCTCAGGAAGCAATAATGGCAATTCTTCTTCATTTACCAAATAAGGCAATCCATCTTTAAAGTAAACCGGAATCGGCTCACCCCAATAACGCTGGCGACCAAAAATCGCATCACGCTGACGGAAGTTTACTTTTGCTTTCCCTACTTTCTCTGCTTCTAACCAGTTATTCAGGAATGGAACAGCTTCCTTATAAGTCATTCCGTTAATAAAACCCGAATTAATATATTTTCCTTCTTTGGTCGGGTCTGCCTGAACATCAATGTCTTTTTGACCATCCAAAATCTGGATAATCGGTAAATTGAAGTGTTTAGCAAATAGCCAATCGCGTTGATCGCCACTTGGAACCCCCATCACTGCGCCTGTTCCGTAACCCGCCAACACATAATCAGCAATCCACAACTGCACGCGTTCGCCGCTTACTGGATTGATAACATATGTTCCCGTAAAAGCGCCAGATACCGTTTTAGTATCGGCCATCCGGTCTAATTCTGATTTCTTTTTGGTTTGAGAGATATAGTTTTCGACATCCTGTTTTTGTTCAGGAGTGGTCAATTCTGCAACCCATTCGTGCTCCGGCGCCAAAACCAGGTAAGAAACACCAAAAATGGTATCTACACGGGTGGTAAAAACTTCTATATATTTTTCAGTTTTCAGTTTTGAGTTTTCAGTTTCTTCAACTGCCAACTGTGCATTGTCAACTGCAAACTTCACTGATGCACCAACACTTTTACCAATCCAGTTGCGTTGCATTTCTTTAATCGGTTCTGGCCAGTCGATGGTGTCTAAACCTTGCAAAAGCCGGTCAGAGTAGGCCGTGATTCTCATGCTCCACTGCATCATTTTCTTTTGTTCCACAGGGAAACCACCGCGCTCAGAGAAACCATCCTTAACTTCATCATTAGCTAAAACGGTTCCTAAAGCAGGGCACCAGTTTACAGTACTCTCGCGGAGATAAGTTAACCGGTATTTTAATAATTCAATCTGTTTCTCCTCATCGGTAAAGGTTGCCCAATCGCTCGGCATAAATTCTTTGGTATCTTCATCACAAACTGCTTTTACATCAGCTGTACCAGAAGCATTGAATTTTTCGATCAAAGTGGTAATATCTTCTGCCCTATCGTTTTCTACGTTGTACCACGAGTTGAACAACTGCATAAAAATCCATTGTGTCCACTTGTAATAAGAAGGCTCACTGGTACGCACTTCTCTGCTCCAATCGAAAGAAAAACCAATCTGATCTAACTGCCTGCGGTAGGTGGCAATATTTGCCTCGGTGGTAATGGCAGGATGCTGTCCGGTTTGTATGGCGTATTGCTCTGCAGGTAATCCGAACGAATCGTATCCCATGGGGTGCAATACGTTAAAGCCTTTAAGGCGTTTATATCTCGAAAAAATATCTGATGCAATGTAACCCAGTGGGTGACCAACGTGCAAGCCTGCTCCTGATGGATAAGGAAACATATCTAACACATAATATTTTGGTTTTTCAGAATTGCTTTCGGCTTTAAATGTTTGATGATCTGCCCAGAATTTCTGCCACTTTTGTTCTATTTCTTTGAATTGGTAATCCATTGCCAGTTTTAAATTTTTAAAGGTGCGAAAATACGGAAATTAAGGGGCTTAAAAAAGCAGTTCAGGATAATATTTTGCCAACAGAAATGCAGAATTAGAAGAGGTTAAAGATAAAACCTTGGTGCCTTTGTGTAGTCAGATGTTACCATCTGACTATCGATTACTTAAATAATGGAATATCTGGAATATGTGTTTTTAGTGTCAGTTGGTAACAACTGACACCACAACTAGCCATCCGCATCACCCCAAAAAAAATGCGCCATTGATTTTAAAAACCAATGGCGCAGCACATAATCGGGGGATTAAGATCTTATCTTGATAAAGAATATACTTTAGTAACGTTTGTTTTATCAATTTTAGCAGTAAACTCTAATTTGTTTGCTGTAATGCTGTTTATTTTACAATAATTCAATCCATCATTAATATCCATACTGAACTGATCGGAGTAAATAATCACATAAGTTCCGATTGTTCTGTTACCAGATAAACTCAATTCTACCTGATCGTCATTATTTGATTTGTAATCAACATAATCACTTGTTGTACCATAGGTAACCGTTCCATTAATCTTTTTCGGATCTTTTAATGTTTCTTCAGCAGTATAGCCGGAAGTTACAATTTTATTTAACGTCCATTTCCCTAACATCTGAGCTTTTAAGGAAGTATCATCTTTCTTGCAAGAAATAATTGTGGAGGCGATAAGTAAGAATAGGCTTAGAATAGTAATCTGTCTTTTCATAGTTAAATTTAGTTTTAAGATATCCATAATTAACGCCGTTTCAACAAATTTCGTACCGCCTTTCGAAAAAAATCAATTTTGTTAAAGAATTTAATCGTCAAACTAAAAGCTAATCGTGTACGTTAGTATTCATTTAGCAATCATTAATTGGTGTTTATCAGGTATAATTTATATTTTCGCAGAAACAAAAATGAAATACATGGAAGAATTCGAAGTAAGTGATGCATCTAAGAAAACCAAAACCGTTTATATTTCGACTATAATCAGTATTGCCTTGGTTTTACTAATGCTGGGGCTACTTGGTTTGGTACTTGTACATGCCAAAAACCTGTCTAACTACGTTAAAGAAAACATCGTTTTAAACATTATTGTTGATGAGGGTGCAAAAGAAGCTGATGTTTTAGCCTTCCAGAAAGAGTTAAATGCAAATGCTGCGGTAAAACAAACCCAATATGTAAATAAAGAGCTTGCCGCAAGAAATTTAACCCAGGATTTAGGTGAGGATTTTGTTAACTTTTTAGGATACAACCCACTAACTTCTACCTTCGATGTGTATTTAAAAGCAGAATATGCGAACAACAAAAGCATCGATGCCTTAAAAGCAAGTATTTCTAAAAACCCTGTAGTTAAAGAAGTGGTTTACCAAAGTTCTTTAATTGATATGGTAAACAAAAATATTAATACCATTGGTTTAATTATTTTAGCCTTTGCAGCATTACTACTGATCATTTCTATCGCCCTGATTAACAATACAATAAGATTAGCAATCTACTCGCAGCGCTTTTTAATTAAAAGCATGCAGTTAGTTGGTGCAACGAAAAACTTTATTCGGCGTCCTTTCTTATTGTATGCTGCTTTGCATGGCTTAATTGCCGCATTTATTGCCATCATTATTTTATTGGCAACTTTAATTTACGCCCGCAAAGAGGTACCTGAGATTATCATTTTAAATAACTACCAGGAATTTGGCTTCGTATTTATAGGCCTTTTAATTGTAGGTATTTTTATAACAGGTATTAGTACATGGTTTGCAGTAAGCAGATATTTACGTTTAAAATCTTATCATCTTTATAGATAATGGCAGAAAAAAAAACAGGTCCGGTTGTAAAGGACGTTAAAAGCGAATTGGTTTTTACCAAAAAAAACTATCAGTTATTATTAATCAGTATTGCAATTGTAGCAGTTGGCTTTATATTAATGATGGGCACTACTGGTAATATTTATGACTTCAGAAGAACTTTATTGGCACCGATAGTGGTGTTGGCGGGTTTTGCTTTTGGCATTTATGCGATCCTAAAAAAATAATTTTATCCTAAAGGATTATACTTGAAAACGCTTAATTTATTTGATTAAGCGTTTTCTTTATTTCTTATCTTTTCTAAAAATATGAACTATTTTGAAGCCATTATTCTGGCAATTATTGAAGGTTTAACTGAATTTTTACCTGTATCGAGCACCGGACACATGATTATTGCATCATCGTTTATGGGCATTGCATCAGAACCATTTGTAAAACTATTCACCATTGCCATCCAATTAGGCGCTATACTGTCAGTAGTTGTACTCTATTTCAAAAGGTTCTTCAAATCAATAAACTTCTACATTAAATTAATAGTCGCATTTATTCCTGCGGCAGTATTTGGCCTGCTATTAAGTAAAAAAATAGACGAATTACTGGAAAGTCCCATGGCTGTTGGTATTTCGCTCTTAGTTGGAGGCGCTATCTTATTATTTGTTGATAAATGGTTTAATAAACCAACCATCAATGAAGAGGAGGACGTGACCTATCTAACGGCGTTGAAAATAGGTTTCTTTCAGTGTATTGCCATGATACCGGGCGTATCTCGCTCAGGCGCAACTATTGTTGGTGGCATGAGTCAGAAATTAAGTAGAAAAGTTGCTGCAGAATTTTCATTCTTTTTGGCAGTACCTACCATGTTTGCTGCAACAGCTAAAAAACTGTACGATTTTTATAAAGAAGGTAATACGATTACACATGAACAGACCAACCTTTTAATTATTGGTAATGTTATTGCTTTTGTAGTGGCGCTTTTGGCCATTAAAAGTTTTATCGGATACTTAAACAAACATGGCTTTAAAGTTTTTGGATGGTACAGGATCGCTGCAGGTTTAATTATTATCATCCTGCTATTGAGTGGCCACAACTTACAAATTATATAATCCGTAGGAATATTAACCACAGATAAACATGGATGCCTATATCTGTGTGTATCCTTTTTATCTGTGGTAAAAAAACTTAGGCAAACCGCATCGAATCCGTATCTTTGCGCAAAAAAGATTTGTGAGTACTGAAAATTCAAAATTTAAAGATTTCCATTTTGCTGAAGGCGAATTGCTCTTAATTAACAAACCATACAAATGGACATCATTTGATGTGGTGGGCAAAATCCGTAATTCTTTAAAACCGTTAAAGCTAAAGGTTGGTCATGCCGGCACTTTAGATCCTCTTGCTACAGGCTTGTTAATCATCTGTACAGGCAAGCTGACTAAACAAATAGACACTTTCCAGGCTGAAGAGAAAGAATATACCGGTACCATGATTTTGGGTGCCACTACCCCGTCTTTTGATATGGAAACTGAGGTAGATCAAACCTTCGACATCAGCCACATTACCGAAGAAGATATATATGCTACTTGTAAACCTTTTATTGGCGATATAGAACAATATCCACCCGCACACTCCGCGGTAAAGGTTAATGGCGAACGTTTATACGTAAAAGCAAGATTAGGTGAAGAGGTGGAGTTGCGTAAGCGTTTTGTAAGTGTTCCAGCGTTCGAAATCACACGGATCGAACTACCCCGAGATCGATTTCAGGATTGTATGCAGCAAAGGCACTTATATCCGCTCCTTAATATCCGATTTTGGTAAAACTTTAAACAGTGGGGCTTATCTTTCCAAACTTACCCGTACCCGAAGCGGAAACTTTTTACTTAAAGATGCATTTGAGGTATTGGAACTTGTTAATTATATTCGTAGCAAGAAAGAAGAAGCTAAAACTGAAGCAGAAGCATGAACCGCATTAAAAACAGGAACATCAGGTTTATAAAAGAAATTCTTTTAATTATTGCAGGTGTAACTTCGGCATGTTTTGGCTTAAAAAGCTTTTTAATGCCCAGTCATTTTATAGATGGTGGTGTTACAGGTATTTCCCTTCTGCTAAGCACCTTAACAGGCTGGAATTTATCGTATCTTATTGCAATCATTAACATTCCATTTGTAATTTTAGGTTACAGGCAGATTGGTAAAGGCTTTGCCCTTAAAACCGCTATTGCCATTGCTGCGCTCTCATTGGCCTTAATTTTTCTTCCCTTTCAACCCATTACCCACGATAAATTGCTCATCGCATTTTTTGGTGGCTTGTTTTTAGGTGGCGGAATTGGATTGGCCATGCGTGGTGGTTGTGTAATTGACGGTACAGAGGTTTTAGCACTTTACATCAGTAAAAACAGCATTTTAACCGTTGGTAACATCATTCTGATTTTAAATATCATTATTTTCGCTTTCGCTGCCTATTTCTTAAACATCGAAACTGCGCTGTATGCCATTTTAACTTATTTATCTGCTTCAAGCACCATCGATTTCATCGTAAATGGTATAGAGCAGTATACTGGCGTTACCATTATTTCGGAACATCAGGAAGACATAAAGGAATTCATCATTAAAGATATGAAACGTGGTGTTACTGTTTATAAAGGCGAAGGTGGTTATGGAGAAAAGAAAGATATCGATATTATTTTCACCGTTGTTACCAAACTGGAAATGAGCAAATTACAAACTGCTATTCGCCTGATCGATCCGGATGCATTTGTGATTCAACAACAAATTGCCGATTTAAAAGGAGGGGTAGTGAAACGCCATGCTTTACATTAATAATAGAAATTTGGGCATGCCCCTAAGCTACGCAAAGGGTCGGGCTGTACGCTAAATCCCCGATGAAACCTGTAAAATAAGCAAGCATGCCACAAAATAATAAACAACAATGCTTAAATCGGGGGATACTGCTTCCATCCCTCATGCAAACCCCACACCAATAAAATAGATTTTACCATTGAAAATATATTATAACCTTTCAGATTTTAAAAAATTAGATAATGCCATTGTAACCATTGGCACTTTCGACGGTGTGCATTTCGGGCACCAAAAAATCATTAAACAACTGGTACAAAAGGCAAAAGTTGATAATGGAGAAAGTGTAATTCTAACTTTTTTCCCACACCCGAGAATGATTATCGATCCTGAAAACCAGGAGCTAAAAATGATTAATACCATTAATGAAAAAGCAGAAATTTTAAAAGGGTTAGGTGTTGATCATTTGATTATTACCCCCTTTACCAGAGATTTCTCCAATCAGCTGCCTGAAGATTATATAAAAAGCACATTGGTGAACAACATTGGCACCAGGCATATTATTATTGGTTATGACCATCGTTTTGGCAAAGACCGTTCGGGCAATCTAAGCGATTTAAAAGCCGCTGGCTTGCATTATGGCTTTAGTGTGGAGGAAATTATGGAACAGGATATTCATGATGTTGCGGTAAGCTCGACCAAAATCCGCCAGGCACTTTTAGCAGGGGATGTAAGTTTGGCTAACGATTATCTGGGCTACCCTTTTTCTATTTTTGGAAGGGTAATTAAAGGCGATAAAATAGGCAGAACTATTGGTTTCCCCACGGCGAACATCTTTGTTGAGGAGACTTATAAACTGATTCCGGGCGACGGCATTTATGCGGTTACCGTAGAGATGAGCGCCGATTTTAAAGAAGAAGATTTGGTATCGACAAACAGACTTCAGACTTCGGACTCCGGACTTCGGACTTATAAGGGTATGGCCTATATCGGGCAGCGGCCAACCATTAACGGAATGACCAGAAATATTGAAGTAAATATTTTCGATTTTAATCAGGAAATTTATGGACAGGATATTAAGATGAACTTTTTGAAATTCCTGCGCCACGATGTGAAATTCACCGGATTAGAGGCTTTAACTATTCAGTTACAAAAAGACAAGGAGGCTACTTTAGCTTATTTTAATGGGTAATTATTGCGCTGGATACAAAGTTAAATCACTAATAAATCTAAAATCTTTTAGATTATAAGTAAACAGCTTTAGCTTAGTTTCAATCGCCGTTGCAGCAATTAGCGAGTCAGGTATTGCAAGCCCATGGCTTAATTTAAAATTCTGCATTAAATTAATTGCGGTTAAATTTATCCTTTCGTTAATTAGTACAATACTAAACCTACTCAATTTTTTATTGATGATGTTAAGATCTAACTTATTAGTGGCTCCAGATAACAATTCCATTTTGGTAATGGATGAAATGATAACATTATCTAAACCGATGTCTGTTTCTAACAGCGTTATTGTTGACGCATTCCGACTTTTATTTTTATCAAAATAATCTATCAATACATCCGTATCACAAATTATTTTTTCCTTTGCCATGCAGTATTTCTTAATTCTTCAGCATTAAAATTCTTTCTTGTAAAAACATCATGTAATTCGGAAATATCAATCGACCCGTCTCCAACAATTACCGGAATACCATTAATACTTTCTTCCTTTTTAATCTTTGCTTTAGCTTTATGATCAGCAACAGAGAAATTTAAGTATTTGCCTAATTCCTTAAGTGCTTCCAAGGTTTTATTGCTTTTATATTTAATCGTTACTTCTTTCATTAGATTCAACTTTTCTCAATGTTCATTAATCATCTACACACAAATTTAATCAATATTTTCTTATAATAATACTCTTGGTATTTGTGGTCAACAAGCGCAATAATCGAAAGGCTGAAATCAATTTTAATCAGATTTTCCTTTCAAAAAAGCCTCTTTTTCGTTATATTAGCAGCAATGAGGCTTTTTTACATCATCTTCTTTCTGTTAATCTCCATTAATTTTGCGACTCTCGCATCGCAGGAAAAAAGAAATGATGTACCCTTTAAAAACACCAAAATAAGTTTCATTTCAAGCAAAAAAAACATCAAATCCAATTCTGGTTTCAATCAGGATAGTGAAAGTTTGCAAAAAGATTTCATTAACAGTTCAATTGTAAAAATATCATCCAGTGCTTTTGTCATCATCACTTTTTTGCTGTTCCTTTTTTTCAAGAACAAGATCATTAATGCTAAAGTTGTAATCAAAAGATTAAAGCATAATTATTGGTGTTTGTTTAAGATGCTCTATCCAAAACATGTTTTTTGGTAAGTAATTTCATTTTAACTACTTCAATGTGGGGTTTTCAATAAAATGCCGGATATTAAATTATATCTGGAAATAAATTATTTAAATATCATTACTCATTTTTATAGATGCATTTACCCGATTTAATCGCCGATTTAGGATTAATCCTTGCTGCCGCAGGAATAACCACGCTCATATTTAAACGAATTAAACAGCCCCTGGTTTTGGGCTACATATTGGCTGGCCTGTTGGTTGGCTCACATTTAGATTTTTTCCCATCCGTTACCGACACCAAGAGTATTACCATTTGGGGCGAAATAGGCGTAATTTTCCTTTTATTCAGCTTAGGTTTAGAATTCAGTTTTAAAAAACTGGTTAAAGTTGGCGGTTCTGCCTCCATCACCGCGATTGTAAAAGTGCTTTTTATTATTCTGTCCGGCTACTTAGTTGGTAAAGCAATGGGCTGGAAGGACATGGATAGTCTATTTTTAGGCGGGATTTTGTCCATCTCATCAACCATGATTACCATTAAAGCTTTCGAAGAACTTGGCTTAAAACATAAAAAATTTGCAGGCCTGGTTTTCGGTGTTTTAATTGTTGAAGATTTGGTTGCCATCTTATTATTAGTGTTGTTTTCTACTTTAGCGGTAAGTCAGCAATCGGCAGGTACAGAAATGCTGTATTCCATCTTAAAACTGGCTTTTTTTCTGGTGCTTTGGTTCCTGGGCGGAATATTCCTGGTTCCTTCATTTCTTAAAGCAACCAAAAAATTAATGAATGACGAAACCATGTTGGTGGTATCATTAGCCTTATGTTTGGTAATGGTATTATTGGCCGATAAGGTCGGCTTCTCTCCTGCTCTGGGTGCATTTATTATGGGTTCCATTTTGGCAGAAACCACACAGGCAGAAAGAATAGAACACTTAACCAAATCGGTAAAGGATTTATTTGCTGCTGTTTTCTTTGTTTCGGTTGGTATGCTGATTGATCCTTCTATGCTGGTTAAGTATGCTGTACCGATTATCTTTGCTACGTTAGTGATTATTTTAGGAAAAATTATATTTACCATTTTAGGTGCATTATTATCTGGTCAGCCGTTAAAAACTTCGGTACAATCGGGCATGAGTTTGGCGCAAATTGGTGAGTTTTCATTTATCATTGCCTCATTAGGCTTAGCCCTTAAAGTAACCAGTGATTTCCTTTATCCTATTGCGGTAGCAGCAGCAGCGATTACTACGTTTACTACACCATACCTGATTAAACTGTCAGAGCCTTTTTACCAGTATTTAAACCGTGTTTTACCCAAGAAATGGCTTGATGGTATCGAAAGATACAGCTCTAGTACAGAAGGAATGACCACGTTAAGCGATTGGAAGGTTTTATTGCGGTCTTATATCTTTAATACCATTATCCACTCGGTAATCATCATAGCTATCATATTTCTCGCCTATAGGTACGTGCAGCCTTTTATTATGAGCAATATTGCCAATAATTTAACTTCGATCATTATCAGCGTAGTGGTTTCATTCATTTTAATGTCGCCGTTTTTATGGGCATTATCCATCCGGAGGATCCAACGAACAGCCTATTCACACCTTTGGCTGAACAAAAAATATACTCGCGGTCCGTTAATTGCAATCGAATTTTTCAGGATTGCCTTAGGGATTTTCTTTGTAGGTTTTTTAATGTATGAATTTTTCGATACCTGGATTGCTGCTGTGATCGCACTGGGCCTAATCATCTTAGGAATGGTTATCTTCTCCAGGAAACTGCAGTCTTTTTATGATAAACTGGAAAGGCGTTTCATGTTGAACTTAAATGCACGTGAGAATCAAAAACCTGATATTTTGCCCTGGGATACTCACTTAACAGAACTCACTGTTTCTCCTGAATCGGAAGTGGTTGGAAAAACGCTCACCGAATTAATGATCAGGGAAAAATATGGAGTAAACATTGCTTTAATTGAGCGTGGAAGAAATAACATTCCAACCCCAGGCAGAGATGAGCGGCTTTATCCAAACGATAAACTGCTATTAATTGGTGCTGATGATCAATTGGCTGCTGTTAAAGCACTTTTAGAAGTTGATGCTCCGGAAACAGCTGAAGAAAGTAATTTCCCGAATAAAGAAATGACCTTGCAAAAGGTAGTTGTTCATACCGAATCGCCAGTTTATGGATTAAGTATTAGGAATGCTGGTATCCGCGAAAAAGCACAGGCGTTAATTGTTGGTATAGAAAGGGGTACTGATCGGATATTAAATCCTTCATCAGATTTTGTATTCGACAACGGTGATGTAATTTGGATTGTTGGGAACAATAAGAAGATTAAAGAGGTTATTTAAAGTCCGGGTCGGGTGTCCGAAGTCGGAGGTTTAAGCTGTAAGGCTAATTTTTGAATTTTATCATCGGACGTCGGACTTTTGACTGAGGACTAAAAAAACCTATCTTCGTGTATAACCTAACCTATGAAAGTTGACAGAGAAAAGAGTGAATTTCTTGATGATATGATTGAGCAGTGGCAAAGCGATGGCTTAATTAATGAGGAAACAGGCAATAAACTCCGCAAAAGTTATGAGGCTAAAAATTTTGATTGGTTACGCTTAGCACAATATGCATTTTGGGTAGCTTTGGCCTGTGGTTTTATTGCACTTGGATCTTTATTAATTGATAATTCGATTTTAAACTACCTCAAACGGGTTTACAATACACCAAACATTGTAATTGCCCTGGTTTCTGGTGGATTAGCCGCGTGGCTTTATATCCTGGGTTTCAGGCGGAAGAAGAAGCTGGCGCATTTAAAGTTTAGCAATGAAGCCATCGTTTTTTCAGCCATTTTACTTACCGCCAATGCCATTGCTTATTTTGGAAAGGCGGTGGATAATGGTTCTGGCAATTTCTCTATTCTGATTCTGATATCCGTTTTCATTTATGGCGGTTTAGGTTATATCTTCAATTCGCGATTGATCTGGATTTTCGCTTTGATATCATTAGGTGCATGGTTTGGCACAGAAACTGGCTATTTAAGTCGATGGAATTATTACTTCCTTGGTATGAATTATCCTTTGCGCTTTGTAGTTTTCGGCGCTGCATTAACCGCAGCATCATTCATTATGAAAGCTTTTCCGAAGACACAAAACTTTTTCCAGGTTACTTATATCGCTGGAATGGTATATCTTTTTGTATCGCTTTGGGCCTTATCCGTATTCGGCAACTTTGCCAGTTTAGAGGAATGGTACCAGGTTAGGCAGCTAAGTTTATTTTATTGGGCATTAATTTCAGGAGCTATTTGTGTGGCAAGTACTTTATTTGGTTTAAAATACCGTGATGATGTCGCCCGCGAATTTGGGATTACTTTTCTCTTTATTAACCTCTACACACGCTATTTTGAATACTTCTGGGACAGTTGGCATAAAGCTTTGTTCTTTTCAGTCCTGGCAGCATCTTTTTGGTTGATTGGCAGAAAAGCAGAAAAAATATGGAATGTAGAGTTTTTGAAATAATAGTCAATACCAGTTTTAAGTGAAAAAACCATTCTCAATTTATAAGATTAATACATTTTTATTGTAATAAGCATGCAAGTTGAAAATCAAAATTTATATACAAGGGTTATAGAACTGCTTAACCAAGCGAGGCAAAACGTAGCACAAACCATTAATAATACTATGGCTACTGCTTACTTCGAAATTGGCAGAATGATTGTTGAAGAAGAGCAGCAAGGTAAAGAAAAAGCAGAGTATGGTAAACGGGTTTTAAAAGAGCTATCTGAAAAATTAGTAGTCGAATTTGGCAAAGGTTTCTCTGAAACAAATTTGAGGCAAATACGCAATTTTTATTTACTCTATTCAATTCAGCAGACAGTGTCTGCTGAATTGGGAAAAGATCATACAGCCCCTCACGAATTCAAAAATGAAGAAACTGCCGATACCGTATCTCGTAAATCTATAAATCAGCAGACACTGTCTGCGCAATTCAAACTCACTTGGTCGCATTATCTTAAATTAATGAGGATAGCAGATTTAAATGAGCGTAATTTCTATGAGATAGAAGCAATAAAAAATAATTGGAGTTTACGCGAGTTGCAGCGCCAATACGATTCGGCATTATACACACGCTTAGCTTTAAGTAAAGATAAAGCAGGTATATTATCCCTTGGCCAAGAGGGACAAAAAATTGAAAACAGTAAAGATTTAATAAAAGATCCTTACATCTTAGAATTTTTGGGTTTACCAGAAAAAAGCTTTTATTCTGAAAGCGATTTGGAGCAAAAGTTGATCGATAAATTAGAGCATTTTTTATTAGAATTAGGCAACGGATTTACCTTTGTAGCCCGTCAAAAAAGAATAACTTTTGAAGAAAGACATTTCAAAATAGACTTAGTTTTCTACAACCGTATTTTAAAGTGTTTTGTATTGATCGATTTAAAGATTGGGGAATTAAAACATCAAGATATTGGTCAGATGCAGATGTATGTGAACTATTTTGATAGAGAAGTAAAGCTTGAGGACGAAAACAAAACCATAGGTATCATTCTTTGCCAAGATAAAAGTGAATCAGTAGTTCGGTACACGCTTCCGGAAAACAATGAACAAATTTTCGCAAGTAAATATTTAACTGTTTTACCAAGCGAAAAGGATTTTATCAAAATTATTGAGAATTAATTCAAATGAAAATATATCAACAAACCTTAGCGCTTAGAGAAAGAAGAAGGGGTTTCCATATCATTACTGATGAGGTTGAGGATGCCCTGCCTCAAATTGACGAGATTAACATTGGTATTTGCCAGGTTTTTATACAACACACTTCTGCTTCGCTTACCATCAATGAGAATGCAGATCCCACGGTTAGGACAGATTTTGAAATGTTCTTTAATAAAACTGTAAAAGAAAACGACCCTGATTATGAGCACGACTATGAAGGATCGGACGATATGCCTGCCCATTTAAAATCTGCACTTTTAGGCAGCTCTGTGACCATTCCGATTAGAAATGGCAGACTGGCGCTTGGTACCTGGCAGGGCATTTATCTTTGCGAGCACCGTAACCACGGCGGCCAAAGAAGATTAATCGTTACGGCTTGGGGTGAATAAAATTAGCTTTTCTTTACCTCTTCTTTAATTTCGGGGTGATTATCCTGAATTGATTTGCCTTCGGTTTCTACCTCTATCTCTTTTGTGGTAACCGCATAATGCGAAGGGTAAATCTCAGATCCAAAAGCAACTGCATAGGCTTTGGTAAATTCGGCACCAAAATATAAAATGATAGAAGAATAATAAGTCCATAAAAGCACTACCACCAATGAGCCCGTTGCGCCATAAGTACTCCCGACATTGCTTTGTCCGATGTAAATTGAAATGGCAAATTTACCGATCATAAATAACACCGCCGTTACTATTGCTCCTGCAATTACATCACGCCATTTAATAATCGCATCGGGCAATACTTTAAATATTACACCAAATATTAATGAAATAACGGCAAGGGTTACTATTTGGTTGATGATGTAAAATAAAACAACAGATACCTCTGCGAACCGGGCTTGCAAACGGTTACTAAAAGCATCGAGTATAGCTGTAACGCCTAACGAAACCAGCAATACAAAACCCAGACTAATAATTACCGAGAATGACAAGAACCGGTTTTGGAGCATCTTTACCCACCCTCTTTTCGGTTTAGGTTTTAAACCCCAAATGGTATTAATAGAATCCTGAATATCGCCAAAAACAGTAGTTGCCCCAATTAACAGGGTTATAATACCAATAATTAAAGCGATGGTGCTTTTTCCATCCAAATAAGCATTCTTGATTAACTGCTGTAAGGAAACGGCTGATTCTCTACCTAAAAATCCTTCAAGCTGGGCATAAACCTGTCCTTCGGCTATTTCTCTCCCTAAAAATATACCGCACAAAGAAATAATAACCACGAGCAGTGGGGCCATAGAAAACACCGTATAATAGGCTAATGAGCCACTAAGTTTCGTTACCTTATGGTTGTTAAATCCTGTAAACGATGCTTTTAAAATGCCCCATATTCTTTTTAAAGTGATTTTATTCTTTGCCATAAACAAACTATTTAAGATGAGATACTCTAAACTTAAACCGCTTATTTTTTGAATTGTTTGTTAATTCATTAGGCGAAGACAGGATGTAAAGAAACTAAATGCACAAAAAAAGCTCCGAATTTTGGTCGGAGCTTTATTCTTTATAATAGGTGATTGATATTATTTGGCCTTAATCCATAATGCAATATCGTTAACTAAAGTTTCGGATACGCTTACAGCTGCTTGATATTGAGCCATTGTACCCTTTTCGCTTTGAGAACTTAACAGGTGATTTAAATCCGGGTAAAATTTAAGAACCACGTTTTTCTTTTTACTCAAGGCAGCATTCCATAAATCAAAATCTACTTTGCCTACCTGAAAATCATTCCCGCCCTGCAATACATATATTTTAGGTTTTGAAAGGCTTTTTGCTACAGCAACCTGATTGTAGGTATTTAAATCTGTCCAATATTTTGCAGGCAGTCCTAAAATTAAAGAATCAGGTTTTATAGTAGTTCCCAATTGCGAAATTCTACTTTTATCAATTTCCACATAAGCATCTGCCAGTTGCTTTTTAAAGGCAGCTGTTGTATCGCTAGCCTGATCGAACATATACTTATTCTGATCAACAATAATATCTGTTAGTTTTCTTGCAGGTGCTGCCGCCAAAATAATCCCTGCTAAATCAGGTGTAATGGTTGCCATTTTAGGCGCTAGCATCCCGCCTAAACTGTGACCGAATACATAAACAGCCTTGGGATTAGCGCCAACAACCGTTTTTGCTAGTGCAATAGCTGCAGTAGCATCATCCAGTACCTCTTCTTTTACGGTAAAGGCCTTGCTAAATTCGTTCGGATAGATTAAGGTTCGTTTTACATAACGAACAGAGGCAATTCCTTTAGAAGCTAAACCGCCAGCTAAATCTTTAAAGGGTTTATTCGCCCCAACGGTTTCATCCATATCGGCCGGACCGGAGCCATGTACAAAAACCACTACAGGGAAATTTTTGACATTTTTTGGCGTAGTGATAATGGCCGCCAATTGTTTTCCTGCCGGACCAATGTATACCGACTTTTCCTGGTATAAACTGGTATCAACATAAGTCGGTTTTAAATAAGCTGCCGCTTTTCGGGAAGGCGCAAGGAAGATTCCGACTATTTTTTGTAGTTTATTAAAACCTAAAATAAAGTTCTGATCACCGTTGGCAAATTTACCTTCAACCGTTACGGCGAAAAACTCGCCCTGGGCTTTACTTTGAATGGCATCTAACGATTCTGCCTTTCCATATTTTGTTCCAATATCTCCCCAAAGTTTTTTCAAACTCTCTTCTGTTAATTTCGTTTTTAAAGTATCATCAAAGAAAGCATGCGCATCTTTAAATTTCTCTTCCTGTAACAGTTTAAAAAAGTCGTTTGCACCGTTGAAAAGCTGAATCACATTTTGAGAAAATGCTGAGGTTGTAAATAATAAAGCGATTATAAAGAAAAGGCTTTTTTTCATCCGTGTTTTGTTTAAATGGTAATGAGATTTCATGATTTATCCTTGTCCGGATCTAAAAACCATGATGGTTTCATGTATTGTGTTTGGTGTTTACAATACCCAAAGTTAACAATATTTGGTTCTGAAAAGCCATTAGCTAAACTAGCCGTTTAGTTTTAACTAATTTTAACATTTGGTGCCAGTTTCTTCCATAGAATATACGGAATAAACATAATTACAAGGGCAATAAGCGGAGGGATTAAAAGCGATATACCATCGCCAACAAATGCTCTGGAGGCAAAGGCGCCAATAAAATTAATGGCAAAACCTGCATAAGCCCATTCTTTAATGGTTATAAATTTATTTTGTAAGATGGATGCTGCTCCCAGCAGTTTTGCAATGCCCACGATAATAAGCAAATACATCGGATAACCAAGGTGTTTAAGCACTTCTTTACCTGCTTCCTGTTGAGTAATCCCTCCAATGCCATCCATAATCATCATTAATGCAAAAATAATGGTGGCAATCCAATACCACGTTTTTAGCTTCTTCATATTTATCTGTTTTTATCGTAATTAATTAACCAATTATTTCCAAAGCGATCTGTTAAATCGCCAAAAAGCGCTCCCCAAAATGTTTCCTGTAGCGGATGCGAGGTCTTCCCGCCGGCTGAAAGTTTATGGTAAAAAGAATGGGCCTCTTCTTCCGAATCACAAGTCAGCATTATAGAAATCGAATTTCCCTTAATTAGTCCACGTTCTCCTACCATATCTGTTGCCATAATCACCAAATCATCTTTAGTCAAAACAGCATGCATAATACTCCGCTTCATATTATTGGGCATTTTATCAACCATAACCGATTCTCCAATGGTTTCCAGGATCAGCTCTCCCCCCAAACAATCCTGATAAAAAGTCATTGCTTCGCGGCAGTTGCCGTTAAAAGTGAGATATGAATTTATACTTGCCAATTGATTTTATTTTTTGATGCCCACCATTAAGCGCACATCGGTTTCATTTATATACATTTCAAGGCAATAGCCGTTTGGATCAATATTAGGCTGATCCAATAGTTTTTCGAAGGTCTTCCCAATCTGGCTCACATCTTTCATAAAATCGGGAACCAACTCACTAATAAATGTTCCTTTTCTTATCGTAAAGGTTTCAACACCAAATTTCTCCGCTTCGCCATCTGCTATTTCTTCAACGGCAGCCTTATAAATAATCTCCCGCTTTTCGTTAGGCCTGCTTATCCCAAAATACCTGCGTTGGTTATCGTGCGGAAACAAAGCATGAAGTTTTTGGTGTGCAGCTAAAACCCCGTTGGGAAAAGATTCGGCAGTAATGCTCATCACTTTAATATCCTCATTTAAAATATACTCTTCCATTAGCATTATCGGCATTACCGCTTTAAAGATTCAACTGTTAACAATTAACAACACAAACATACGGGCAGAAATTAATAACTTTAACTTGTAGAAACGACAATTACGAGGGTTGTTTACGACAAATAGCCTCGTTATATTTGAACTATGAAACATGTATCTATTTTAATTCCAGAGACTGCCGTGATCGAAGCCATTGCAGATCCCCGCTATCTATTTACCGCTGTTAACGAATTTTTACAGGCATCGGGCAAACTCCCGCTTTTTAAAGTTGAGCTTATAGGGATGACGAAAGAGGTGAGGTTAAATAACAGCCTTTTCTCCGTGCACGTCGATAAACTGTTACATGAGGTTGAGCATACCGATCTTATTTTTGTACCAGCCATTAGCGGTAATATAGGTTATGCGATGGAAGCTAACCAGACTCTGTTACCATGGATTATAAAACATCATGCTAAAGGTGCAGAAGTGGCCTCGCTCTGTATGGGTGCATTTCTACTGGCCGCAACCGGTTTATTAGATGGACGAAAATGTTCTACGCATTGGCTGTTTGCCAATCAGTTTAGAGAAATGTTCCCTAAAGTAGAATTGGTAGATGGCAGTATTATTACTGATGCACAGGGTTTATACTCTAGTGGTGGAGCAAACTCTTACTGGAACTTACTTTTATACCTGGTTGAAAAACATACAGATAGGGATACCGCCATTTTAGCAGCTAAATACTTCGCTATTGATATCGACCGCGAAAGCCAGCTGGCTTTTATGATGTTTCAA
This sequence comes from Pedobacter sp. W3I1, assembly GCF_030816015.1. Lineage (NCBI taxonomy): Bacteria > Pseudomonadati > Bacteroidota > Sphingobacteriia > Sphingobacteriales > Sphingobacteriaceae > Pedobacter > Pedobacter sp. W3I1. The sequence continues at coordinate 1,446,443 of NZ_JAUSXN010000001.1, read as the reverse complement.
GGGCAAAAGGGCCACGAAGATGCAAAAATTAAAAAGGCGCAGGAATTCATTGATGGCAATTATCAGGAACGGATTACAGTAGACCAACTGGCAGATATGCTGGCATTGGGTAGAAGAAGTTTCGAGCGGAGATTTAAAAGTGCAACTAAAAATACAGTGATCGAGTATATTCAAAGGGTTAAAATTGAGGCTGCCAAGCGAAGTTTCGAATCGAGCAGAAAAAATATTACGGAGGTAATGTTTGATGTAGGTTATACAGATACAAAATCGTTTAGAGATGTTTTCAAAAAAATTACCGGCTTAACACCGATTGAGTACCGGAACAAATACCATAAAGCTATCCCTGTTTTACAGGTTTAACTGCATTGCAGAAAAAAATAAAAAAAATTAAGCTGTACACAATATATTCTATTTACAGCGTTTATGTATGTGAGAGCGTTAATTTAGATGACGGGGATACTGCCTAAGGGTGGAATCCCCGTTTCTTTTTATCAGGGGCAATTGCATGGAGCAAGGTCCATAGCGATCAAAGCCCGAAGCTCCGTGCCCTATGCTATTAAGCACAAAAAAGGGACATTGTTAAAAAATGTCCCTTTTTAAGATATATGATGGAGTTAAGAATTTTAGCTTTCTTTATCAGTAAAATCAACTGGTTTCTTTTCAAAATACTGATCGAAGTTTTGCACTTTTTTAGGTTTTAGAATTACATATAATCCTAATCCGATTAATACTAAAGCCGTGCTGATTCGTGAAAGATCGAAATCAAAAATGGTTATCGCTTTAAGGGTAAATAAACCACCTATTATGGTTAAGGCTAACCAGCTGCTACCCTGGAAGTTTTTGCGGTAACCCATCCACAAACCTATACCTAACATAATGGTGTGCCATTTCAATATCCAATATGGAACATCTATTCCTGTGTTTCTTAACAAGAACACCGAACCGATGGCAATGATTAAAATGCCTAGACCAAATTGTTTATCTGCTTGATTTTTTTTGATTAAATTTTCCATGACCGTTTTGTTTTATGATTCAAATGTATCACGAATACCAACGCTGGAGAATGACTTTTCCCTTAGTTGTGATGTTTTATCGGTGAGTGAAATAAAACGGTCGGTAAAAAATTTGAGCGGATTTGAGTAAAGGGAAAATTATCGGTGAAATTGTCGTTAAGTCGGCAGTCCGAAGTCCGGAGTCTATTAATTGGTTTGACCTATTAACATGCCAATATACAAATGGCCGTACGAAAAGATTGCTTCACACTGCGCCACAATTAACCGGTTAACAAGACAATGAAACTAAGCGGTTGGCGTTAAGCGCCTCACAACAGTTAACCAATTTATACAATTAACCGATTAACCATACAAATGAACTAATGACTAATGAACCAGTGAACTAATAGTTATTCAAAAATGATAATGTCTGTCCCTTCGCTCATGATTACTTTTGAAGTGATGTTAATGAATAAGCCATGGGCCAATAATCCGTTAATCTGATTGAGATCAGAAGATAGTTTTGCAGGATCATCAATAAGACCGAAATCAGCGTCGATAATCAGGTTATCATTGTCAGTAATAAATGTCCGACCCTCTATAGCTCTCAATATACCCTTTCCACCAAGTTTATTAATCTGATCGAATACGTATTGATAGGCCAATGGTATTACTTCAATGGGAACAGTAAAAGCACCCAACTTTTTAACTTTTTTCGAAGCATCGGTAATGATGATAGCATTTTTACTGAGTGAAGCAATTATCTTTTCTCTAAATAACGCCCCGCCTCCTCCTTTAACCAGATCGAGTGTTTCAGTAAATTCATCAGCTCCATCGATACTGATATCAATTTTGCTTAAACTACCGAGATCCAAAATTTCGATGCCCAATGATTTCGCGAGTGCTTCTGTTCGGATGGAACTTGCTGCAGCTGTAATATTAAGCCCTTCTTTTACGCGTTTGCCTAATTCTTTAATGGCAAAGGTCGTGGTAGATCCTGTGCCCAGGCCCACAACATCGCCATCTTTTACAAGCTTTACTGCAGCCAGGGCAGCCGCCATTTTTTCTGCATCTTGTTGGGTTTTATCTATAGTAGCCATAAAGTAAAAATAGGTTTAAATGATAAACATCGCAAAAAACGAAAAAAAATTACAGCTGATGCAATAAATCGTTTTTATAGCGTTTATGTATATGAGAGCGTTAATTTAGATGATGGGGATTCTGCAATAGTGGAATCCCCATTTCTTTTTCTAAGCATTTGTCATCCTGAGCGTAGTCGAAGGACCTGTTTTAAATGTCTTACAAAGCGTTTCGACAGGCTCAACATGACAAATTCGAAGTGAATTACAATTTATGATACAGCCTAAACGAGCTAGCGTGTAGATTTCTCCATTCCTTTACACTTCAGTCGAAATGACGATTACACGCAATGACTGAACTGTCACTCACAAATCATGGCGAAAAAAAATCATACCCATACAATAAATCCTATTTATAGCGTTTATGTATGTGAGAGCGTTAATTTAGATGATGGGGATTCTGCAATAGTGGAATCCCCATTTCTTTTATAACAAAAAAACGGCTAGCATTTCTACTAACCGTTTACTAACACTATAATAACTAACTTATTTGTTTAAAGAATTGATCCAGCTGGCAATTTTTAAAGCCTCTGCTTTGGTTACCTGCGGCATTGGTGGCATTTCTGTTGAGTAACCCGGCCAATTTTGTGGTTGTGGGTTGTGGATCAACTGAAATATTTTCTCCGCTGAATACTTACGTTTTGCAATTTCTACGAATGGTGGGCCAATTTGCCTTTTGGTTTGATTATGACAGGCCAAACAAGTATTTTTAGTTAACAAACCCTCAACTTCTTTAAAGGTAGGTGCCTTAGCTGTAGTAACAGGTTTTGCTGAAGTGGCTGTTCCCTTTGCTTCAGGTGCTTTGCCAGTGGTGCCTTTTGGCACTGCCGTTTTTTTAGCAGGAACAGTTGCTGGTGTTGCCGCTGAATTTCTGGTGCTCACTTCACTGGCAGAAAGTTTATTTCCATCAGGAATTTGGTTCAAGGTGTAATAAGCTACCGGGTGAACTAAAGAATAAAAGCCATCTTGCGATCTTAAACCATCTAATGTTAAGGTATGGATATAATATTGGCGAAGGTTTTTTACAATAATTCTGGCTTTTAAGCCATCTGCGGAAACTTTAACCCCAGAGATTTTTAGTTTCTCCGTATTTACAGGAGGTGAACCATATACAGGGTGATATTTATAAATAAAACTTTCTGCATCATATGAAGCTAAATCCTCAGCCGATTTACGATCAACAGGCATGGTAAACTCTACTTCAAAACCATCAGGCATTGCCCTAACGGCTTTCATTTCGAAAGGGGTTTTATTGTTGTACACCAATCTTTCTAAACCTTCGTTGGCATCACCAGCCGATCCCCAACCGCGGTTGGTTTCTCCAACAAATAGTGAACCATCAGTACCCCACTCTAATCTTAGCACTCCCGAACGGAAACCTTTACGAAAAAGGAAGGCAGCACCTTGTTCTTCACCTTTCACGGTCTCCATAAAAATTCTCGAAATGATACTCATCCCCTGATCGCCAACCAGAATCTGACCAGCAAATGGCCCAAATGTATTGGCAGGAATTTTAACAGGCTCTGCAGAAGAGATGCCCAAAATACCATAAGGCAGCCAAACCGACGGTAAACGCAGTTCAGGGAATACTTTCTTCATTTCGAATAAGGTTTTAAATGATTCATTTACCCTATTCTCTGGTTTGATGTATCTCCCCTGTTCGTTTTTGGTTCTACGTTCATCTATTTGCGAGTAAAAGAAATCTGATTGAAGTTTAACCGGAGAGTTAGGCAAGTTTGTCCATCTTAAACTGGCTGGATGACCCATAAAATCGCCTTTATTTACTTTCCATAAACCACCTGAACCTACCCAGTCGCCCTGGTTTTCTGTGTAATAAAACTGGCCATCAATACTACCGATCCCTGCAGGCGAACGGAAACCTGCAGCGTAAGGACTCATTTTACCATCTTCGGTAATGTTCATGGCCCAGCCACGCATCGGTACGCGGCTTTCGGCACGCCACCATTCTTCATCGCCAAAGGCCACGTTTCCGGTAACCATAAAAGTACCATCGGGCATTAACTTAGGGCCGAAACTATATTCGTGGTAGTGACCGCTTAACGGCCATGCGTAAATGGTTTCGTATACATCGGCTTTGCCATCCTGATCTTTATCAACCAGTTTGGTTAATTCACCGCGTTGTGCTACGTATAATGCACCATTTTTGTAGGCAATGCCTAAAATTTCGTGCAGACCATACGCAAACCTGCGCCAATAAGGTTTGGCACTGGTTGGATTTTCTACAATATACACTTCTCCCCTACGGGTAGAAATGCCTAAATCGCCATTTGGCAGCGTAACCAAACCACCAACTTCTAAAATGGGGCCTTCAGGTACGCGTACTTTATTTATTTTGAAAAAATCTTCTTCTTTCGGTGTTTCCTGTGCAAAAACTGTAGTAAAGCTAAAACTTAATGCCAGTATTGCTAATTTTTTAAATGTATTTCTCATTACTATCACAATTAAAACAAAATGGTATAATTCAACTTACTTCCAATGGCTGCAATAATTTCCCATTTGCCATCAATATTCCTAATAACCGGTTTTGCGGTCCCTTCACCAAGCTGTATGTAATACGCTTTATCATCAATTAAATACAAACCTTTGCCAGCTTCTTCAATGTTTGAAGCAGTAGCCAAAAGGAAATACAAATCTTTTGATGGTTTATCAACAGCAATCTCTCTGGTTAAACCTTGTCCATTTTCCATTATTTTAACCGCATCGGTAATGGTTGTTCCATTAATGATGTACTTAAACTCCGGACGGTCTTGTTCATCCATTACATAACCTTTGGTTTTGAAACCAGTACCAGCTGTGTCGGCAATCCACTTAGCCTGGTCGTCTGCTAACTTTGAAATGGCTAAAACAGGTTTTTTAGTGAAACGGGTAACACTGCCCAAAGCACGTGAGGTACCGTTTCCACGGCCATCCCACATGGGTGTAGCATCAATAAAATCGCCATGCCATCCCTGTAATAAGGTGCCATTATCCAAATCGTAACTATAAGCAACTTTTTCTGGTCCACCTACCGAAATGGCATGTACCGAACGTACTCTTGGTGCCACATCAACAAAACTTCTGATCATGTTGTTGCTGGCGGCTTCAATATAGATTGGATCTGCACCATCGTTTTGGTTTGGTTTTGGAATTTCAGATAGTTCGGTAATTTGGATATTTCTGAACGCTACCGAACCATGATCGCCTTGTAAGCGTAAAGGTCCTTTTGCTTTTTCAGCACCTGCAGCTCCTCTGGTTGCGCCGAATAATTCAACATTTTCATGAATCAGCACACCGTTTAGTTCTGCGCTGATGATTTTAGCATTTTGAGTTTTCTTTCCTGACGCATCAAATTTTGGTGCCTGGAAAATAATTTTAATGTGCTGCCATAAACCTGGTGCCTTGCTTGCGTTTTGACGGGGTGCAACACCACCAAATCCTTTCTCAGCTTCGGGTTTACTATCGTCCCAGCGTTGATAAATACCACCATTATTTGATGAACTTGGGTTTTTCAGGCCCCATGCATCATCAATCTGGATTTCGTAATTACCTTGAAGATAAATACCAGAGTTTGTTCCTTTTGCAGTTAGATAATCTAATTCTACAGCTACATCACCATATTCGTTTACGGTGTATAAATCAGATCCGGCTTTTTTTGCTGTAGATTGATTGATCAATATCCCTTCACCTTTGGTTGTTTTTAAAACATTTTCGGCGTTCAGGTCGGCCACTACATTTTGGGCCAACGACCATGAATTTGAAGGGTTTTTAAAGGCTGAAAGATCTTTGAGATCAATACGCTGGCCAAATGCCAACAGGGTTCCGCAAAGCCAGAAAATGGCTGTAAAACCCGTCTTTGAGATGTTCATATACTTGGTTTGTTAGTTCTGGCCCTGCATAAGAGCCAATTATTACTTTTAAAATGAGACTGTATCATATTTGCAAACTAAATCTGTCCTTCGACAGGTTCAGGATGACAATTCTCTTTTTATGATACAGTCTTTATTGTTTCTCTATTTTTCTGTTGATAACGAATAAGGGAAATCAGCTGGGTTTGAACCTCTGGTTTTATTTGGCATCGCTGTCATATTGAAATTTAACACTGCACCTTTTTGTAAACCACTATGGCTAATCCAGTTTTTAGAATATAGTTTACCATTCATCTGCAATGACTGAACATAACGGTTGTTATCGCTATTCGCTGCTGCATTAATTACAACAGTTTTACCATTTTCTAAAGTAATGGTTACCTTTTTAAACAAAGGAGCACCTAAAACATACTGATCTACCGCTGGTGTTACCGGATAGAAGCCCATTGCCGAGAAAACATACCAGGCAGAAGTTTGTCCGTTATCTTCGTCACCACAATATCCATCAGGTGTAGCTTTGTACATTCTGTTCATGGTTTCTCTTACCCAATATTGCGTTTTATAAGGAGCACCACCGTAGTTGTACAGGTAAATCATGTGTTGGATCGGTTGGTTACCGTGTGCATACTGGCCCATGTTTGCAATCTGCATTTCGCGGATTTCATGAATTACACCGCCGTAAGCACTTTCATCAAATACCGGAGGCATAGAGAAAACCGAATCCAGTTTGGTTACAAATTTACTATGACCGCCCATTAATTTGGCTAAACCATCAACATCCTGAAAAACAGACCAGGTATAATGCCAGCTGTTGCCTTCGGTAAATGCGCCGCCCCATTTAAATGGGCTGAATGGGCTTTGGAAAGTTCCATCCTGATTTTTCCCACGCATTAAACCCGAAGCCGGATCGAAAAGATTCTTATAATTCATGGCTCTTTTTTTGTAGATATCAATCTCAGATGCTGGTTTACCTAAAGCTCTTCCCAACTGATAAATGGTAAAATCATCATAAGAATACTCTAATGTTTTAGCCGCATTTTCGTTCTTTTTCACATCGAAAGGTACATAGCCCAATTCATTGTAATATTTAACACCATCGCGACCAACGGCTTCCATCGGACCTTCGTTGTTTGCACCATGTTTTAAAGCCTGCCATAGCGTTTCGATGTCGTAACCACGCAAACCTTTAATATAAGCATCAGAAACTACCGAAGCAGAATTATTACCCACCATAATATTTGCATAACCCGGGCTGCTCCACTCGGGTAACCAACCACCTTCTTTATAATCGTTGATTAAGCCTTGCTGCATTTCTTTATTGATTGAAGGATAAACCAGGTTTAAGAAAGGATATAATGCCCTAAACGTATCCCAGAAACCTGTTCCGGCAAACATGTATCCTGGTAAAACTTGTCCGTTGTATGGACTCCAGTGTACAATCTGGTTTTGTGCATCAACTTCATATAATTTATTAGGAAAGAACAAGGTACGGTACATTGCCGAATAGAATGTACGGGTTTGATCAATCGTACCACCTTCAACTGCAATTTTACTTAATGTTTTGTTCCAGGTTGCTCTGCCTTTTGCTTTTGTGGCATCGAAACCATCGTTAGCCAGTTCCCTATTTAGATTTAAATCGGCCTGCTCAAAACTGATAAATGAAGAGGCCACTTTTGCAATTACCTGCTCGCCTTTTTGTGTGGCGAAACCAATAACAGCGCCGGCATGATCTACAGTTAATTCTAAATCCTTATCATTAAGTTTTTTATCATCCCAGGTTTTAGCCAGCTTGAAATCCTTATTGAAATAGATTACAAAGTAATTTTTGAAATTTTTAGGCAGTGGACCACGGGCATATTTAGTAGTATAACCAATAATTTTTCTTTCTGCCGGAATAATTTTAATGTAAGAGCCTTTATTCTGTGCATCTACCACCACATAAGCACTATCCGTTCTAGGGAAAGTAAACCTAAACTGCGCCGCACGTTCTGTAGGGGTAATTTCGGTGGTTACATCAGCATCTGCTAAGTACACACTGTAATAATATGGCTTGGAAACCTCTGCTTTATGGCTGAACCAACTAGCACGATCATCATCTGTAAATCTTAATTTGCCAGTAACCGGCATAATGGAAAAAGCGCCATAATCATTCATCCATGGCGAAGGCTGATGTGTTTGTTTAAAGCCACGGATTTTATCAGCATCGTAAACATAGGCCCATCCATCGCCGCTTTTACCCGTTTGTGGCGTCCACATGTTCATTCCCCAGGGCAAACCAATTGCCGGGTAAGTGTTTCCGTTAGATAGTGATGGCTTGGATGCCGTTCCCATTAAAGGGTTTATCCAATCTACCGGATCTGTAATTTTGCCTATTGTTTGCGCGAAGCTGGTTGATGCCGCAACACTCAATAAGGCGATAAATAATCTTTTCATTTGTTGTGTTTGTGTTTTTTATGTGCTTATATTTATTTTAAACTTCCGAATTTTTAACGTAATCTGCCCAAAGTGCATCTAAATCTTTACCCGTTAATTTTGTCCAGATATCTTTGGTATAAGTATGGTCTCTTAAAGAAGCATCAACGGTTTTAATAATACCTGGCTTTACACTTTTCTCCATCCAGGCAAAAAAACCTGCTGTAATGCGGTAACTATTTTTATAGCTATGCTCTGGTTTTAATGCAGGCAGCGACCATTTAGCGCCGGCATTATCAACACCAAATTTATAACGGGCATAATCGGCAATACCTTCTGTTAACCAGCCCGGGCCAACGCTTCGGCCATAGTCTTGCACAATGTGCATCACCTCGTGGGTAACCACATCTATATCTTCAGGATGTTCTATCATCCACATTGAACTGAAGGTTACTTTGCCATCAGCAGTTGCCGCCACACCTTTGTAAGCCGTATCTACAAAAAATTTCACTTCTTTTATGGTAGCTGGATTATACTCTTTGGCCAGTTTTGGATAAACTTCGAAAAAAGTTTTAATTAATCGTTTCTTCAATTGAGGGTCTAATTCCTTAAAATTGCTCTCGAAAGATAAGGTATAACCACTCTTCTTTGTTATTTCCTGTGCCTTTAAATGAGCTGAAAAAGCCGAAACAAGCATTACGAAAATCGAAAAAGTAACTATTTTTTTCATCTGTTTATATTTTATTGGTGACGGGTTTTTAATTTGGTTAGCGTGTTTAGTTCTGCAAAATAAATATAATATGTAAAACGATTTAGTAAATGATCAAAAATTTTACTTTGGTCATGATTATTTTTACAAACACGCGCTAGAGGATGCAAGTTTATTTGCACATACCTTGTAAAACTTGGCTTCTTTGTAATTTTCTTTTAAGTGGTCGTCATTTCGAGCGGAGTGCAACGGAGTCGAGAACCCGAAGGCTCTGCGAAGCAAAATCTGTCTAGATGGATCTCTCCATTCCACTGCGTTTCAGTCGAGATGACGATCTTTCTATGTAGATAAATTTCTTATTTTTTACTGCTATAGGCAAGGCTTATTTTTTGGGGTTCTTTACTGTAATCTTCCCAAAGCTGATCGACAGTTTTTCCGGTTAGAGCTGCCCAGGACTGCTCGCTGTATTGGTGCGCTCTTAATTGTTGATCTAAAGTAGCAATTAAGCCCGGTTTAACATTTTGTTCTAACCAGGCAAAAAACCTTGCAGTAATGCGGTAGCTATTTTTATAACTCTGTTTTTCATTATAATCTGGCAAACTCCATTTCGAGCCCACATTATCAACACCATATTTATAGCGCACATAATCGGCAATGCCTTCAGTTAGCCAAACCGGTCCGGCGCTATAACCATAGCCCTGAACAATGTGCATGGTTTCGTGTGTTACTACATCAATATCGGTTGGATGTGCTTTCATATAACCAGCACTAAACAAAATTCTATTCCCGCTAGCTTCTGCCACCGCTTTATAAGCTGTATCCACCACAAATAACACATCGTGCGTAGATTTATCATTAAATGTTTTAACTAAGGTTGGATAGATTTCGAAATAAGTAGCAATTAACTTCTTTCTTACCGTTGGATCTAAATTTGGATCTTTGCTGATAAATGTTAATTCATAGCCCTTGTGTTTTTCTTTACTGTAAGAAACCCAGTTTTTTGAAAGTGCAGTAAACATTTCCTTCTGAATTTTCTTTTGCGATTTGTTTTTAACCCATTGACTGTTTACTTTAATTTCTCCGGCTTTGGCTTGTATTGTTGGTGTTTCTTCCGTTACCAAATCTAACACGACATTTCTTTTGGTACGGTATCCATCTGCCTGGGCAAATTTTGGATAAACCTGAAAAAAAGCAATCTTAAGTTTGGCATCTACAATGGCATTGGTTGTGCTGTCTTTATCATTGATGGTAATTTTGTATTCTCTTTCTCTATTTTGAGCGAAAGTATTAGCGCCTATAAAGGATATTGACACGAATATTAATAACTTCTTAATCATGATTTGTTGTGTGAGTTTTTGAAAAAGCAGAAATGATTCTGCTGTTGGCAAAATCATTTCTATTGGTTTATTGTATTGTAATTTAATAAGTGATGGCTGGGAAATCTGTTTTGGCTTTGGCCAGCATTGGAGCCCATTCTGCTCCTTTTTCGTCCTTTGGTCCAAAAGCCGTTAATGCAAGTGGTGCCAGATCTGCTTTCGCGGCACCGCTCCAAAAGTGAATAAACTCGCCAAAATTCATTTTTCTGGTGTATTGTTGATAGCTTTTGCCCTGCACTGTAATTTGTTGTTTAGGAAATTGTTGAGACAATAAGCTAAAGAAACCATTTAAAACCTTTGCTTTACCATAGTTATCATAAATTGGAAGAAACCAATTCTTGAACCATTGTGTTCCTGTCTTAGGATAATTATCGGTAACAGTCATCATTTTATTGTACCAACGTTGTGCATCGGTGGTTCTATTTAAGCCTAAATACACATCATATTGATAAATCTCCATCCACTTACTATCATGCCAGATATCGAAAGCCGGCGATTCTTTTACCCCTTTTGATGCTCCTTCTACGATGTGACCGATTTCGTGGGTAGACAAATCAATATCATTATCAACGCCGGTAGTCCAGGCATCGAGGCTGCTGGCACCGCAATCGGTTACGTTTCTATAGTCATGACTGCCATCAAGATATGTACTTGGGTGGCCGCCGCTATATTTGCCAGCATGATAAATTACAAATAAGCGGCTATCGTCTCCAAATTTGCCATAGCTTTTTTTGGTGTAATTCCAAGCCTCAGCCATATATGTTTTTGGCCATGCAATTGTTGGTTTAACATCACCATCATAATAAACAACTACACTGGTATCATAATAAACGCGGTTAAGCAATTGAACATGCTCAAACCAATGCTCTTTCCATGTTTTTGGTGGTGCATCCGGCGGATCTACAGCTTCTACAAGCGGAGGTGCAGGTTTTACAGTATCTAGTGGTTCTTTTTTGCCGTTGCAAGCAAGTACTGCAAATAGTACAATTGCTGATAAAGAGAAAATGTATTTCATAGCGTTAGCATTAATTGGTTAAAAAAAGCACCGGGTGAAACACCCGGTGCTATATGTATTTTACCAGCCTGTATTTTGTACAATTACAGGAACTTTTTGAATTTCGCCATTTGGTATAGGCCACAAATAGTGTTTCTTTTGGAAAACCCTATTTTCGGTAACAACCGGTGTATAAAATCCTGGTGCATTTTGGGCAATATTTAAACCTTTAATCTGCGTATCAGTAGTTTCTGCAATTTTCCACTCTCTGGTGTAGAAATAACGATCTAATTCGAAAGCCAACTCTACGCGTCGCTCTCTACGGATGGCATCTCTCATATCTGTTGGTACAGGTAATGCGCCAGCACCACTTCCATAAGGTGCAATGCCTGCTCTGGTACGGATTCTGTTTAGATAGATTAAGATATCAGGGTCTGAAGGATTTGACTCTTGTAATGCCTCGATGTAATCTAAATAAATCTCAGCCAATCTGATCGTGGTGAAAATAGTTCTACCAGATGTCCAGCCTGCAACCGTCAAATGCTTTCTTGAAGTGTAACCCGTTTTGGTATAATCGTTATTCGCGATAGCTCCTTTACCGGCATTACCACTATTGGTAAAATCGGTAATAATATTCGAAGATGTGTTAATCCATTTACGACCAGTATAGGTAATATCTGCATAAAAACGTGGTTCACGGTTAACAAACATATTGCTAATTGCCCTTGTCGCATTTTGATCGTTTGGATCTGGTGCCTGATAACTTGATGTTCCGTTAGCAGTATAAGCTGGATCGCTTTCGATAGGTAAACCATTTACGGTAAAGAATGCATCAACCAATTGTTGAGATGGTGATAAGAACGAGCCACCTTTATCGCCACCAGAAGCACCGTTATGATTAGGGGCTAATGAATATTGATAAAGTGTTACATCACCTCCTCTACCGAAAATGATCTCAGAGTTCCAACCATTTAAAAACACATCCCTTGTTGCGATAAAAGCTCTGTTGAATGCCGTATTTGGTAAACCAGCTGGTGTAGCGGCAACACTATAAAGCGCATAGCTAGAATAGTTTGGGTTATTTAAAAATGCTTTAGCAGCAGTAGCCAATCTAGTCCATTTTGCAGCACTAGCTGTTTGACTGATCAATTGTTTACCATCCTGATTTTTAAGACCCGCATAATCAGTATTACCGTTAAACAATGGGCGGGCAGCTGTTAACAACGCTTTGATTTTATAGGCGTCAGCAACAGATGATGTAATGTGTCCATAATCTTCACTTGCTTGTGGGGTAGCAGGAAGACGTGCGCTTGTAGCATCTAATTCACTTACAATGTAATCAATACATTCGTCCATAGAGTTACGTGGTTTACTTATTTCTACTAATGGAGCGTCAGATGCAATCGGATCATTTCCTAATAAAACAACCGGACCATATTGCCTAACCAAATGGTAGTAATAAATAGCTCTTAATGCCCTGGCCTCGTTGTAATAACGGTTAACAATATCTATACCTCCAAGATTACAATCTGTACACTTGGTTACATTTGCCATGAAGGAACTTGCGGCCTGGATACCACGGTAAAAGTTTTGCCAGTGGTAGTTTACTTGTCCGCTTGTTGCATCCCATGCACCTGTATTTACATTTTCACTAAAATTGGGCAGGGTATAATCTGCTTCATCAGAAGCAGCAGTCCATGGGCCAATATTTCCATTTACTGATGGTGCACGATCCTGATCCTGATCAGGGAGTGTAGAATAAACATTTGCTAATGCACGATCAACAGTAGCCTTTTTTTCGTACATCTGATCGAAAGTAAGCCTATCATCAGGTACTTGATTTAAAAATTTCTTACAGCCATAATTGCCTACTACCAGCAATGCGCCAACTGTATATATCAATATTTTTTTCATTCTTTTTATTTTAAAAATTAGCGGTAAGACCTAAAGAATAATTAGATGTTAATGGGTATCTGGTACCATTATTTGTACCAAGCTCTGGATCCCAAAGTTTGAATTTACTAATGGTAAAGACATTATAGCCAGTTGCATATATCCTTAAACGTTTTACACCAATAGATTTAATACCTTCCTTAAGGGTGTAACCCAAGTCTGCATTTTTTAATCTTAGGAAGCTGATATCACGTTTCCACCAGGTACTCGACTGATAATTGTTGTTATTGGTACCACCATAAGATAAACGTGGGTAAACAGCATCTTGGCGAGGGTTGGTTGGAGTCCAACGATCTGTAGCAACAGCAAGCATATTACCTAAACCACCTGAATTGGCGAATGAAGGTATATTTAAGAGAATATCTGCATTATCCTGTCCCTGGAAGAACAAGCCGAAATCGAAACTTTTGTAAGTTAACGAGAAACCGAAACCATAAGTTGTACTTGGAATATCGCCTCTACCGATTATAGTTTGGTCAAATGAATCAATTTTACCATCACCGTTTAAATCTTTATACTTGATATCTCCTGGCATTAATGTACCAAATTGTGTAGGGCTGGCATTAATTTCTGCCTGGCTATCAAACAACTTCTCGGCAATATAACCAACGCGTGTAGAAGCCAGCACATTAAGACCACGTTGCTCCATCCACGGATAAGCTTTTGGCGCCTGATCGTTCTCAATTACTTTATCTTTATTGAAAGTAAGGTTAGCTCTTAAATTAAGTGTTAAATCTTTACCTAACTTTGCATCATACTGCAAGGTACCATCAATACCTTTATTTTCTACAACACCTAAGTTACCAATCGGCGTGTTAGCCAAACCAATATAGTTTGGTACGGTACCTCTTGAGATAAATTGATCTTTTCTTCTTTCTTTAAAGAAATCGACAATTAAAGACAGGTTATTATTTAATGTTTTTAATTCGAAACCTAAATCCTGTTTACGTGTTTCGGCCCAGGTTACATCTACTCCATAAGCAGTTACACCTAATCCGTTATTCCCAAGATTTCCGTTCTGCCCAAATGTATAACCACCTGCATCACCTACTTTTGTTAAATAATAAAAACGATCGCCCTCACTACCAGCATAGCCAGAACCACTACCACCACTACCAACAATACCATCAGAGTAACGGAATTTAACCATTTGGAAGGTATTTTTAAGCGGCTCGAAGAATTTCTCGCTAGAAAGCAACCATCCAATACCTATTGCAGGGAAGAAACCATAACGTTTATCTGGCGCAAAGTTTTCTGAACCATTATAACCTACGTTAAACTCGAAAAAATACTTATTATCGTAAGCATAGGTTGCACGACTCGCAATACCTTGTAACCTGTATGGAAGGGAAAGAGTTAAATTACCTGCAAATGGATTGGTGTTATCATTTTGATTGTACAAAAACAAACCACTTACCGCATGTTTACCAAATGTACGGTTGTAGTTTACAGCAGCTTCAAAATACATTTTCTTATCACCACCATTGGCAATGCCATAATTTAAGAAATCTTGTCCCTGAAGAACTAAACCATATTTATAACCAGATGCAGCATTGCCCGCAACGTTATAAGGATCGTTAGGGTTAATTCTATAAATGGTTTCTCTCTTAGTTCTATTGATTGAATTGCTATTATTAACGTCAAAAGAGAACATTGTAGTAACCGATAAACCTGGAGTTACCTCTTTTAAATCTTGCGTTAAACGCATATTTGAATACAACTGGTTGCTGTAACCTACTCTATAGCCATTTCTGGTCACATCACCATAAGGATTACGTTGATCGGCCTGCGGACTAATACCTGGCAAGCTTCCATTTGGATAAAGTACTGGAAAAGAGGTTGGATTAATCAAAAAAGCCTGGCTAAAGATATCCTGTGCGCTGAAGTTACTTGGGTAGTTGTTTTGCGACAAAATACCTTTGATACCTAAATCTAATTTAGTAGTACCGGTAATATCCCAGTTTAAGTTTGCACTAACATTGTAACGGCCATAGTTTTGTTTAACTGCAGAATTCACGGCGTCGTCAGTTTTAAATAAACCATCTTCACCATAATAACCTAGTGATACATAGTATTTTGCATTACTTACACCACCCGATAGGTTAGCTGTTGCTGATCTGTTTCTACCAAAATCATTATAAATGGCATCAAACCAGTTTACGTTCGGGTAAAGGATAGGATCTGTACCGGCAGCTGTTTTCTGAACAGCATCTATAGAATATGCTGGTGTAAATGCACCTGCAGCACCACCTCTTAAATAATCTGAATATTTAGCCTCATTAGCTAAGTTCATGTAATCTACACCATCAATTAATTGTGGTCTTTTGGTGAAACGGCTCACGCCTTCATAATATTCCACATTAATTTTCGGCGTACCAATTTTACCTTGTTTGGTATTGATTAAGATTACCCCGTTTGCACCACGGATACCATATACCGCTGTTGCGGCAGCATCTTTCAGTACGGTGAAGTTTTCCACGTCATAAACACTGATATCATTCAGGTTACGGTTAGGAACCCCATCAATAATTACTAGCGGGCCCCTATCACCAGCTGTTAGTGAAGATATTCCCCGTATAAAAATGTCGGATCCTGTTGCGCCTGGTTCACCATTTCTAGAAACGTTAATCACACCTGGAATACGACCAGCCAATAACTGACTCATACTAGAAACTGGTTGTTTTAAATCAGCAACGTTTACTGATGATTGCGCACCAACCAAGCTTTCCTTCTTTTGTGTACCGAAACCTACAATGGCGACCTCTTGTAAATTAGCACCAACCGTTTCTTTCAAACGGATATCCAACACGGTTTGCGTGCCCACCGTAATCTCTTTAGAATCATAACCAACATAAGTTATAATTAAAACTGTATTTTGATCAGGAACGGTAATAGTAAATGCGCCATTCACATCTGCAGCCGCACTGGTAGAACTGCCTTTTACCTTAACGCCTGCTCCTGGTAGTGGTGCACCTGTTTCGTCTTTAATGATACCGCGTATCACAATATCGGCTTTAGCTTGAGTAACTGAAACCGAACTGCTTATATTAATAGCTGAAGCATTAGCTGTTGCATAAAAACCACTGCTTAAAGCTAAAGTAAAAGCGATAGCCTTAAAAGCACAATCTTTAAACTTGAGCCTGCCCTCAGTTAAATTTGTAATTCTTTTCTTCATAATTATTTTATTATTAACAGAATACTGTTATTAGGTCTATTGATCAGTTGAAATAAATTTTATTGTCCACCGGTTAAATTGGCAGACTATTGTTGCTCCTCTGGCACTTCAATTACACGCCACTCAGACAACTGGAACAGAGAACCGTTATTATTTGCCGTAATACTAAGTCTGTAGTATTTATACAGGACTTTGTTTTTGAAATTGTAGGTTTTGGTCAGGTTACGGCCAGAAAACGCTTCACCTGTCCTGGTATCAAGATCTACCCAGTTGCTACCATCTGTAGAACCGCTTAATTTCCAGTTTTTAGGATCCCTGTCAGGCGCATCGCCACCTGATGTTAAAGTATAAGATGCCACTTGTTGGGGTGAAGGAAAAGTTAACTGGAGATAAAGGCTAGACTGATAAGGATTGATCAGGAATTTCGAGTTAATATCATTATCCACGACCTTTAAAGATCCTTCTCCGGCAGAGGCCCCGCCAGCGTTTTCTACGTTAACAGAGAGTGTGGCTTTTGCCGTTACATCAACTTTGGCTTTCCAGGTAAAAAGATCTACTGAGGGGTATTCTTCTTTACCGCACCCAAGAAGCAAAACCAGGACCATACAAAGTCCGATAGCGCTCCTTGTAATTTTTAAAAGAGTCATAATTAATTAATTTAAGGTTTATTAGTTAGTAAAAAGTGTAATGATGGGGGCCAGAATAATGGATATTCTGGCAGTTAAATCGGTTTTTTGGAAGTAGTTACCTTCCTACAATTAGACCGAAATATTGTTGCAGGCTGTAGTACCTACCCATAGCTGGTTTAGTAATTTTTTGTTCATCTTGAGTTTTAGTTTGGTTTGTTATCCGCTGGGAACGGGATGGTTTTTTAATAGGTGTAAATTTTAGTTCATAGTAAGTCTTCTTTGTTTATTGATTAGCAAATAGTTATTTTAAATAATACTAAAACGTTTTAGTTACTTGTCTCAAAAAAAAGCCTCAATCATTAGATTAAAACTTTTCCTGATATATTAAATAAATGGGATGTAGCTAAAGTTAGTTTGTTAATAAGCTAAAACGTTTTATTAAACAATTATAAGAATATTATTGCAAATGAAAAATTAATTTCAATCTTTTTAAAAAAAATTACAATATAATTCTTGCATTTAGCTCTAAATGCGACAAAAACAGGCAATTATGATGGATTATATTACCTGTTTGTAAAAAAATGAAGGATAAATAAAGAAAAGCTACAGAATTATTTTATTAAGATTATAATTCCGTGGCTTTTGATAGAAATTTGCTTTAATAGTTTCGGCGCTTAAACCATATTTAAGTTAAGCTCAAATCGCAACAGCTTGCGGCACCAATTAATGCTGCATGTTCTTTTAGTTCTGAAATTTTTATTTGAGTATCTATTCCATTGCCTTTAAGTGTTGCGATTAATTCGGGAGCGAATGCACTAAAAGATTGTGCAATATTACCACCAACTATTACAGTATCTATTTTGTGTTCCTTAATAATAGGGATCAGGAACTGTGCCAGATTATAGCCGAATTCCATAAAAACCATGGTTGCATGATGATCGGTTTCTACAATTTCTACCAGCTCTTTAACCCCGGCAACTACTTTTCCACTTAGTTGATTAAAACGTTTTACGAACCAGCGCGTAGATAAGTAATCTTCAGCAATTCCGTCTAAAAATTCGGAGTTCCAGAGATCAGCATCAAAGGCTTTATAATTGAGACAAAGCGATGAGCCTAGTCCCGTACCAAGCGTTAAGCCCAATACACTGACATTTCCTTTGGCAGCACCAGCAAAAACTTCGCCCTGTAAAAAGCCAGCAGCGTCATTTATAAAATGAATATTTTCGACAGGAATATCCAATCGTTTAGCCAACTCTTCTTTCACATTAACCTGGTAAAGCGATTTAAACTTATCCTGATCTTTAATTAATGAAATTCCTTCTTCATAGTTAAATGGCCCGGGCATGGCTATGCCCACATTCCTAGTGCCGTTTATATTCTGAAAAGCTTTATTAATAATATCGCACCAAGCCGATAAAATCACTTCTTTGTTCTCCTGTGAGTTCACAGGGCTACGTTTGATAGAATTCTTCACCAAAGTTCTTGTTTCCAAATCCACCAATGCGGCTGTAATATGCGAGCCGCCAATATCTACACCTAATGCAACAGGCTTTTCCATTCTATATATATATTTCTGTTATCTATTCTTTATTAATCTGAATTAATTCGCCAAAAGTAGCAATTCAATATCTATTTACTGAGCGAAAATGGCTTATCTTCTTCCAATAACCCTCTATTTAACGAAGGTTTAACATTCATCTCTAATTTTAACACCCCTCCTTTTAACAAATCGCTATGGTTTATAAAATTTTTGGTGTAATTTTTACCATTTAAGTTTGCCGATTTTATATAAACATTGGTAATATTATTGGCAGGTGCCTCAATGACAAACTTTTTGCCATTTTCTAAATTAATGGTCGTTTTTTTAAACATAGGGCTTCCTAAAACATACTCTCCTGTACCCGGCGTTACACTATAAAACCCTAGTGCGCTTAACACATACCACGATGAAGTTTGCCCCTGGTCTTCATCTCCCGGATAACCATTTTCTGTAGCATTGTAAAGTTTACGCATCACCTCACGAGCATAAAATTGTGCTTTCCACGGCTGGTTAGCATAATTATATAAATAAACCATATGTTGTATAGGTTGGTTACCATGGGCATATTGCCCCATGTTAGCCATTACCATTTCGGTCATTTCATGAATCATCCCTCCATACGAACCTACATTTACTTTATTAGGTTCGCTAAAAACAGAATCGAGCTTTGCCGTAAAATTGTTGTATCCGCCCATCAGATTAATCAGGCCTTTGGTATCCTGAAAAACCGACCATTGCCAGTGCCATGCATTTCCTTCGGTAAATGGCCCTCCCCACTCTGTTGGGTCGAAATTTGGAGACCATTTTCCCTCCGCGTTCCTACCCCTCATAAAACGGGTAGATAGATCGTAAACATTTTTATAATTGAACATTGGTTTCTCAAAAACATCCATATAATGTTTATCGCCAATCATTTTAGCCAAATGGTAAGCGCAATAATCATCATAAGCATATTCTAATGTTTTAGCGGTAGCCTCCCGATATTTTGGATATGGTACATAGCCCAATTGATTATACTCGGTTACGCCATCCCTGCCATTTGCCGGGCCCCATGGCCCCTTGTTCATTGCTTCGTGATAATAAGCATCTAGCGCTTTTTTCGGATCAAATGTTCTGATTCCTTTTGCCCAGGCATCGGTCAATAAAGAAATAGCGTGGTTCCCAATCATGCTTCCTGCCTCGCTAGGAAAAGACCAGGACGGCAACCAACCGCATTGCTCGTAAGCATCGAGCATGGCCTGCATATAACGACCGTGCATTTCTGGCTGCACCAGTGTATTTAGTGGAAATTGTGCACGAAAGGTATCCCAGAAACCCGTATCAGTAAACATATATCCATCATGTACTTTACCATCATAAGGACTAAAATAATATGGTTTTCCGGCTTCATTTAGCTCGTAAAACTTCCTGGAGAACAGGCTTGCCCTAAAAAAGCAAGAATAAAAAGTTTCCATATCTGCTTTCGATCCGCCTTCTACTTCTACCTTACCCAGCGATTTATTCCATACCGCAGCGGCATTGGCTTTGGTATCTTCTAACGTTTTATCGTTGCCCAATTCTCTTTTTAAATTGAGTTCGGCCTGTTTTAAACTGATGTAGGATGAAGCCGTTTTAACCTGAACTTTTGATCCTGATTCGAACTGAACAAATGCACCTTTTCCCAACCCTTCGGCTGAGAGAGAGTCTTTATTTACCGTATTACGTTTGTTTTCCCAGGTGCCATAAGATTTAATTGGTTGATCGAACTGGATTACGAAATAACTTTTCCAACCTCTTTTAAAACCTTCGCCGTTGTTTATCCAGCCAGTTATTTTATTTTCTTTGGGATAGAGCTGAACGCCGCTCAATCTGGTATAACCATCTAAAATCAAAAAACTTCTTTTGCCTTTTGGATAGCTGAAACGGAGGTGCGCACCACGCTCTGATGGCGAAATCTCTGTGGTGATCTCGTTTTCGAACGTTACTTTATAATAGTTTGGTTTGGCAATCTCATCTTTATGGCTAAATTTTGCTTCGCGTTTATTTTCGTCAACTACTAGCTCATCAGCCATTGGCATTAAAGAAAATACGGCATAATCCCTTGTCCACGAGCTGCATTGGTGTGCCTGCTGAAAACCTCTGATTTTATCTTTAGCATATTGATATTTCCAGCCATCACCATTTCTACCGGTTTGGGGGGTCCAGGTATGCATTCCAAAAGGCAAGGCAGTTGTTGGGTAGGTATTCCCCCGCGTGAGTTCGTGTTTAGAATTGGTTCCCTGCAGTGTGTTAACATAGTGAACCCAATCCTTTTGCTGCGCCAATAACCCTTTGGCGGCAATGCAAAATAAGATTGATGTGATTAATTTAAGTTTCATTTGTGTGTGTTTGTGTTTATTATTTTAAGCTGATGTTAACGGTTACACCCTCGCTATAATTTTCGAATCCCAAAAGCAGTGTTTTCGATTGGTTATCCCACTCATTTTTACTGAGCACTAAATTTTTCCCATTAGTTTTTGCGGTAATTGCTACCGGTTTTGCAGGTAATAAAATGCGCATGATGTTGTTGGTATTTGCCGGACTCTTCGCGATAAAGCTGTATCCATTTTGATCAATAATCTCACCAGTTACTCTTGATGCGGCGGCTAAAACCTGTGGTTTATTTTTATTTTCGATTTTATTGAGGTCGAAAAGATAGGCTTGTGTTTTTGGATCGATTACTTTCTGGTTTAAGATCGGCAATTCAGGATTGAAAAGATCGATATAACTTCCAGATAGCTTTAATGGCTCTTTGCTTGGACTTTCATCTACTACAGCGGCAATAACAAAAGGCCCACGGTTTAACACAAAATTGTTTTTGATGATTAGTTCTCCAGCTTTTGCATCCGTTTCGTAAGCGGCTTTAAGTGTGGAGATGAAATCGGTATCTCCATTGGCTTTCATGACCAATTCTTTTGGATCTTTCCTGACCACATATACTTTACCATGACCCACTTTATAGGCCGAATCGGTAGTTGTTGGGTTTATTCCCAACATACCGAAAAGATGTTCAGATGGAGCCCTGAATGTATTTCCGTTTGTATTCCACCACTCTTTAATGTTTTGGAAAGGATCATTATCTCTTCCAAAATATAAAAGTACCCCCCCACTTTTAACCCATTTTGTCAATAGCTCATGATATTCGGCACTTAAAGGTTTCATGTTCGAATAACTCATGATCAATACCTTGATGTCTTTCAAGGTATTCTTATTGGCGAGGTTTTCGATGTGCACTGTTTCAACCGGAATACCATGTTTTAATAATGGAACAGCCAAGCCGTAAGTATTGGAAAGATAAGGATCGCTGTAGCCCTGGTGTGTTGGAAAATTCTGGAACATTAAAGAGTTTGATAGCAAAACACCTATCCCCTGACTACCGTTCAATTTATTTTTAGACAAGGGCATCTGGTTGAGCGAATTCACCATTACCTGCATTTGTGTGGCATAATCAGGCGAAATTGGTTGTTTTTCTTTCATGCCTTCTACAACAAACTTACCTTTATAAATGCGGTTTGGCCATGGCATTACCTCATAATTATCAACCATAGGGTACAATAGTTCTGCGGTAAAAGTGGCCTGATAATTCACTTTGTAATCGTCCCATGATCTTGCCCTATCCTCTATCGGGTCGGTTAAAAAGAATATTTTTCTTCCTGTTGGGGCGGTCATCGAAACCATCGATCCATATTCGAGAAAGGCGTTTTCGAAAACACGTTCTTTACTTTTTCCATTGTAGAAAACAGGCTCACGTGAAGTACCTGTCCATACCTGAGCGATATAACCATCCATGCCATCAAGATTAGCTAAACTGGCTTCGGGACTTACAATGTGCCAGGAAGAATAATTGAGTAAGGAATGGGTGGGCACGTAACATTTAACGCGTTTGCCCTTGCTTAAACTATAACTTTTAACATAGCTAAAAACCTCTTTTAAGGCATTAAAATAAAGCTGATATTTTAATTTTGAAGACAGATAGGTTGCTTCCGGCGATTCGTGCTGGGGCATCCAGGGCGTACCATAAAATTTTTGCCATTCTTTTTTGAAAGCTTCACCGTAACCTGCTCTTGCCCAAAACTCAGGTTCTTCCAGATAAATTGCACTTACACCAGCGTCAATTGCCCTTTTTACATGGGTTTTCATATAAGCCCGATAACTTGCCGATGGAACAGTATAAGGAACATTATTCCCATGCCAGATGGTTTCGCCATTCTGCATGACCTGGCCTTCATCTAAATGGTTTTTTCCATCCCACTCCCCCAGGAAATAATCTTGATACTGCCCCCAGGCAATACCCGTCATAAACTGAACTTCATACCCTTTATCCCGATAGCCTTTTACACGTTCTTCGAAACTCACCTTGCCATCATTTATGCCATAAACCATTGCAATATCCGATCTCACATCATAATCAGGACTCCAGGGTGCTGAAACCTGGAAAGAAGTTTTTTCTTTAGATTTTACCTGTGCAAAAACATCGTTATGCAAAGCAAAAGTAACAATGGATAACGAAATTAATGTACAGGATTTAAAGAAGATCATATATTTATACTTTAAGGTTTATGCTTGCAACGGCTATTTAATATTCCATTTATCGGCTAACATTTTGATAAAATAACCACCAACAACACTTCTCGCCTGAAAACCTGTCATTTTTCCATTGGTGGTTTCATGCCAGTCGCTCAACGGCACTTTACTTTCTGTTTCGGTAGCAAAACGGTATATCGGACTGATAAATTTTTGAAAATCGACTTCGTTATCGGCCAAAGTAGCAGTCCACATAATCCAGTCAGATTTGGTGTAAGTTCTACGACTATCCAATGGTAATCCGAAATCTTTTTGTTTGGTTAAATAAAAGTTAATCTCCTTTTTATAAACCTCTTTTGGAAAAAGATTCAGTTTTAAAAGTTTATCCCAAACCAAATTATATTTCTGGCTCCAGGTATTTTTATCATTGAAGGTTAAGGCATAATGGTCACCATCATCGGCCATTTTCATCCAATTCTGTGCCATTTGCAAAGCAGCAGATCTATATTTGGTTGCTACATCGGTTTTACCCAGTTGCTGTGCCATTTGTGCATAGGCACCCAATGCCACAATCGCCTTTACCGATAAATTTGCATTACGGGCTAAATGACCGGCAAAATCATCGGTACAAAGCTGGTTTGCAGGATCAAATCCTTCCCTTAATAAATAATTAGCCCATACCGACATTACCTCCCAATGTTTCTCGGCATATTTTGCATTACCTTCTGCCCTGGTAATTGCAGCAGTTAATATGATCATATTTCCAGCCTCTTCTACAGGCATATCTTCACCATAGGTTTGGCCGTTTGCTAATGGATAAGTACCTAAATCGTGTGCTGCAAACGGTTTCTTCCATTTTCCGCTTTCTGAATAATAGAAAATACCATTCAACATTCCTTTTAACAATTCAGGATTGTAAACTAAAAATTGTGGCGCTGATGGATAAGTTACATCTACCGTATTGATTGATCCATTACTAAAATTTTCTTTTGATAGGAACAGGATATCTCCATTAGGAGCGTATACGATTTTGTGCGCTGCAATAGCTTGTCTATAAGCTAATTTACACATATCAGCATATTCTTTTCCCCCTGCTTTTTCTGCGTCGGCATATAATTTAGCATCGAAAGTGGCGCACTTAGTTTTTAACAAAGGGTATTGAGCATTGGCCTCGGCCAATTGATCTTCAAACTGTTGACTACCCGAAAGTCTCCAAACTGGTGGCAGCTTTTCGCCAAAGTATTCAACCGATTTTAGGTCATCATAACCCAACATCATATACTTATCTACCGGGGTTGAAGAAACCGAACCGAAAGGAATAATACTGCTTAGGTTCAGGTTTTTCGAATTTAAAACCTGTGCTTGTGTAGGGTATTTGGAATCGACGAAACTTTTTAAGCTTTCGTTTTGCGTAGCTATAAATTGAGTGGCATTAAACCTGGCAGGAACGGCAACATATAAGTAGCCCCAATCAATACGCAAATCGTCTCCCCGTTTCTTTAACACCGGCTGCTCTACGGTTCCTATTTTTAAGATGGAGAGATTGTTTTTCGAATTCTTCCATGCCGAAACACTTTGGTTTGGCGTATTTACAGCCAGGTTAGATGATGCACCAAAGAAAATATCTACGCCGTGCGACTTACCATCTGTTGATTTTACAGCATAATTGATGTAACTGATTGGTCTGGCGGTTAATTTGATATCGTTAAGCAACAATGGCGAAGTAAAACTCACCTGCAATTCTATATTACCTGCCGCAAAAGTATATTTTGTAGTGGTAGCCTCGATGCTTACATGGGTTTGGGTAGCTGAAGCAATTTTTACATTCTGTGCATCTTCTTCTACAATTCCAGCATCTAAATGCCTGCCACCTGCTGTATTTTTACAATGGATTGCCAATACGTTTTTTCCTGTTTTTAAGATACCATCCTCAATGGGTAAGTAGATATAATCAGAAACCCATCCGTTCTTTTTGTAAATTACTTTACCGTTTAAATAAACAATTACATTATCATCATGATTGAGTTTAAGGTATTTTTTTGCAGCCGATACATTGGCTATATCGAAGGTTCTCCTAAAGTAAAGATCGTCGCTATTCCATTTTGTCCTGGCAGAATTATCGTCTCCAAAAGGGGCTTCAGCTTTTTTCCAGGCATTATCATTGTAACTGTTATTTTCCCAGCCCGCTTCAGGTTTATCGAAACTGTAACTAGCCTGGTATTTTAATGCATCAGCAGTTGGGAGTATTTCTTTAAAGGTTTTGCTTTCTTCGCCTAAAAACCGGTAAAATTTCCCATCTACCTTAATAATACCCAGCAAAGATTGCTCCTTCCCTGTCCAATGTTTAGTTACCGATTGATTAAGCCCATCACCAAAAGACCAAATACTGAAATAAGCATCGTGCGTAATTAACGGATAGGCAGGTGCCTTATCCTGAGCTTTTGTAATTAAATTAAAAAAAAGACAAAGCGCTACTAAGGAAAAGTTTCTCATAAATTAATATTTGGTTTCATTCATAAATCGTTTTACTTAAACCTGTCAGACAATTCTTTGTTCCGGAAAACAAAAAATTGTTAAAATGACCGCTAGATTAAGGATTACTACTGCTTGGCGCCGATTAAAGTAAAACGTTTTACTAATTCAATATTAGAGAAATAAAAATCATATTAAAACAGCTTAATGTAACATTTAAGTTACCAGCTTTTAATCCCTTATAATTAATTTAGCCGGAATAATGATTTCCTGTTTCTCCGGTTTAGTTTTGGTCGACAATTGTTTAAGAATTAGCTTAATTACATTTTCTGCAATTTCTTCGAGTGGTTGTTGAACCGTTGAGATACCAGGCGTATGCAGTTCAAAAGCTTCATGATCATCGTAGGCAATAACAGCAAAGTCGTCGCCTATTTTCTTATTGATCTTTTTTAACACTTTTAAGCCACTAATTGCCAAATAATTGGTTGCAAATAATACTGCATCGATTTGTTTATTTTCTAAGAGTTCTTTAATCTGAGCAATGGTCTCGCTCTCTTCCTGATTAAAATGAATCTTTAAAACCAGGCTGTCATCATATTTGATTCCGTTATCCTCTAATGCTTTTTTATAACCATCGTATCGCTCAATAATTTGTTCCACATTTATATCAGTGGTAACCAAGGCAATATTCTTTTTACCTTGATCGATAAAACTCTGTATGGATTGGTATGAAGCATTAAAATGATCGGCGCCAACGTAGCTGGTATTAATGTCCGGCAAATTTCTATCAAACAGGATTACCGGGTTTCCATCATCAAGAAGCATCTGAATATCCTCTTCTATTCCTTTTATGGGAGAGATGATATAGGCATCAACTTTTCGCGATTTGAACATGTTAATCAGTTCCTTCGCTTTTTCGATACTGTTTTCTGTGCTGGAATAAATGATTTTATATCCTCTTTTATAAGCTTTATCTTCGATTAACCTTGCAATCCTGGAGAAGAATGAATTGGAAATATCTTCGATAATTAGACCAATAATATTGGAGTTACCGGTTCTTAAACTTCTTGCAATCTGATTAGGCTTATAACCGCTTTCTTCGATAATTTTTTCTACTTTCTCTATTACTGCTTCGCTTATCGATTTCTCTTTTGCTTTACCGTTAATAATGAACGAAACTGTGGTAATGGATACATTTGCTTTTACGGCTATATCTTTGATAGAAAGCGATTTCATTTGGTTGGATTTCTTTTAAGTTAATCAATTCAAAGCTAAATAAAAATTGCAGCTTTTAAATTTTGCATATTATAGAAACGCAATTTAACATTTTTTATGTTAATCGTTTTAGAAACGCTTGTGAAAGGGCGGCACAGCCTAAATATGAAGGCTTAAAACAACAAAAGGCGCTATTTGAAGCGCCTTTTGTATCAAAATTAATATCCGGGGTTTTGGGTGAGTTTCGTATTTAAGTCTCTCTGTCTTTGTGGAATCGGATATAAATTCCTAAAAGCTGAGGATGGTCTATGGTCCCACCACTCAGCTGTAGTAAATTTGCCGAAACGGATCAGATCGTCTCTTCTAAATCCTTCGAAAATAAATTCTCTTCCCCTTTCGGCCAACAGTTCATCTAAAGATAATGAAGCAGTTGTATACTCATGAGATGGCCAGGTAGCTTCAGTATATGCCCTCTTTTTACAGGTATTGATTAATGCTACAGCATCGGCAGTTGCAACACCACCATTTTTACGCATGATTGCTTCTGCTTTGGCAAAATAAATCCAGGTAAGGCGGTAAATGTTCCAATCGGTATTGTTATAATTCGGATCGGGCTGAACGGCAACAGTATCTGCACCGTTAACTACAAAACCAGCAATTGAATTACCCAACCTATATTTATTAAAACGAACACCACTATTTTCTTCACCTTCGCTCATTGTAGAAACAGTTGAATTTTTTGAGTTCTTTTGAATATTATCAACAAAAACAAGGGGTTTACCAGCATATTCTACCGTTCCCTCTACAGGTTGCTTTGGATTAGAAAATTTAAACTGAGGACCAATAAGTAACCATTCTTTTTTTCTTAAATCTTCATTCTTAAAAGTGTTATAAACACCAGGAATCACAACCACCCCATCGTTACCATTTCGGCCACCACCATAGATATCTTTTTGGGCGAAGTGAAAAAAATCTGCAGCAAAAGCTGGTTCAAAATTGGCTCTTTTATAATCGTAAGCCACCGAAAAGATAACTTCCTTCGATAAATCGTTGGTATTCTTAAATTGATCTAAAATATTTGGATCCAAGGCCATAGCTCCGTTTTGACCACCAGCCTCACCGTTGATTAGCTTATCTGCCGCAGCAATACAATCATCCCAACGGGCAGTTCCGGTCCAGGCTTCAGCATTTAAATAGAGATCCACGAGCATCGCATAGCCCCCTGCCTGAGACATCCGGCCTAACATCTGCCTCGAGAGTTTAGGCGCCTTATCGATATTTTCTTTTATTTCTTTTTCAACAAAAGCAAAAACCTGTTGTCTGCTTGATGTTGCCGGGTAATCGCTCGTGGGTACACTACCAACAGGTACCGTGGTACTAATTGGAATATTCCCCCATAAATCCATCAGTTTCAAATAGTGAAATGCCCTCAGAAGTTTCAATTCTGCAATAAAAGAATCTTTTTCCGCTTGGGTAATCCCCATTTCGCTAATACTTCTGCTTTCCAAATTTTGAATCGGACTGTTACATAAGCCCATACCCCAGTACATTAAATTCCATGCATTGTTATATCCATCTTCGTCTACCGTCCAGGTATGATAATGTAACCTTTTCCACTGACCGCCATCTTCTCCATGCGGGCCTTTAGTGGGCCATGCAAGTTGATCGGCAGAAAGTTCGGCCATGCGCCACCATCCATTCTGTCCTGACGGTGTAACCCAGGCGTTGGCATGGGTATAAGGACGTAAAACAGCAGATAATACTTCATTTTTATTGGTATAAAATTTATCAGCTGGGATTTGATCGTAAGCGTTTTCATCAAGCTTTGTACAGGAAAATGTAAATCCCGCAAGCGCAAGCAATAAAATATATTTTAAATTAGTTTTCATAGTAGTAAGTTTAGAAGCCAAGGTTTAAACCAAACAAGAATGACCTGGTACTTGGATAAGCATTTCGATTATCAACACCTGGGCCTAAGCCGGTATCCAAAACAAAATCAGGATCGTTACCTGTATAGCCGGTTATGGTAATTAAGTTTTGTCCGGTGGCATAGAGGCGCAGGTTGCGGATAAGCTTCGTTTTTAATTTAAAGTTGTACCCAATAGTTATTTCATCGATTTTTAAGTTGGTACCGTTTTCCAGATAATAATCAGAGTACATGTAGGTATCGTTAATTTGGCTGTACTTATCAAAAGCTGAGGCTAGATAATTACTACCTTTTATAGATGGGTTTCCGTAAGAAAGTGCCGTAGTATTTAATATCTGATAATCAAATTTCCCTCTTACAAACATTCTGAAATCCCAGTTCTTATAAGCTAGATTAGCAGTAAACGAGGCATAATATTTCGGGATTGCATTACCAATCAGCGCTAAATCGGTAAGGTTCGGATCTTTTGAGTAATTAATCTGATCGTTATGTACTGCTTGCCCATTGCGGTTATAGAACAGCCATTTTCCAGCAGCATCGAAGCCGGCAAAACGTTTACCCCAAAACTCACCCAATGGTGCACCTTCGTAAGTGGTAATAGCATCACCTAATGCACCTGATCCACCAATACCTCCGAAAGTTTTGTACCGGACGTCGAAAATATCGTTAGAATAAGTTACCAGTTTGTTACTTAAGGTACTTCCGGTAAAGTCCATGCTAAAAGTAAAATCCTTATTTTTTATTGCCTGATAACTTAGGGCCAATTCAATACCTTTAGAAGATATGGTACCTACATTAGCATAAATGTTAGACAATACATACGGAGGTTGTGGAGTGGTGTACTGATCCAACAGATCTTTTGTTGTTCTGTTAAATAAATCCAACGCACCTGTTAATTTGCTGTTAAACAAAGTAAAATCGGCACCAATATTTAACTCTCTTTTGGTTTCCCACTTTAAATCAGGGTTAACATTGGTTGTTGGACCATAAGTTTCCCTGTACGAACCATCAGGATAAAGGTATCTTCCTCCACCACCTAAAACTACCCTCGAAGCATTGTTGGCAAAACCAGAATTACCGGTTACACCATAACCAGCCCTAAGTTTTAAGTAATTTACCCATTTTACATTTTTCATGAAGTTTTCGTCAGATATATTCCAACCAACCGAAACTGCCGGGAAATTTCCCCATTTGTTGTTTTCTCCAAATTTTGAAGAGCCTTCACGTCTCAATATCAATTGTAAAAGGTATTTATTGTTGAAGGCATAGTTAACTCTTCCAAAAAATGCAATTAAAGTATTGTCATTTTTAAAACTTGTAGCCGTTGCTCTCCCGTCAGTTAATGCAATACCTGTCGTTAAATTATCTTCATGAAACTGATCATTGATAAAACCACGGTTACTTGCCGACTGGCCTTCTTCTATATAATAGCGGTAACTATAACCAGCTACAGCAGAAATAGAATGTTTTTCTTTTAAAATGGTATTATATTGTAGTGTCGGTTCAAGTGCAAAACTTTGAGAAAGAAAATTACCTTTACTGGCATAGCCCCCGCCAGGATAATCAGCATCTTCTACAGAACGTTCAGAAAAAATTGATGCCCATGCGCCGTCGGTATAGCTATCACGCTGTACCGAACCAAATACTGATCCCTTTAATCCTTTCGCAAGGTCTATATCTGCTTTAATATCTGCCGAACTTGTTTGCTGTTTTCTTTTGTTCCGTTCTTGCTGTAATCTGGCATATTGATTGGTACTTTGATTATCAAAATAAAAAGTTCCGTTTGGGTTATAAATCCGTTTGGTTGGATTTTTAACCAGTTCTTCTTCCCAACCACTTCCACCTAATGTATTTGCATTGTTAAAGTTTGAAGCCAGGTTCATTTGAACATTCAGCTTATCATTAAAACCTTTCTGGTTTACATTTAACCTAACGGTGTATTCTTTTCGTCCATTTTCCAGTCCAATCCCTTGTAAATCCCGGTAGTTTAAACTTGCACGATAATTTGTATTGTTCGTACCTCCAGATAATGATAGGTTATGATTTTGTGACAAGTTATCTTTATTGATTAAACTTCCATACAAATCTTCGCTTGCTCCATAATCCTGAGCATCTAATACTCCTGAGCTAATTTTTTGCCTGAATTCATCTGCAGTTAAAAAGTCTAATCTATTTTGGATGAATTCTTTACGGAGATAAGATGAGTAATTAAACTGTGGCGCACCTGGTTTCCCTTTTTTAGTGGTGATCAGGATTACACCCGCATTTGCACTGGTACCATAAATTGCAGCACCAGAACCATCCTTAAGTACATCAACCGAGAGTATATCATCTTGCTGCAAGAGATCGGGGTTACCGCCAGGTATTCCATCGATAACAAATAAAGGGCTAGAGCTTCCTGTTACGGTTACTGCCCCACGTAGTTGTACATTAACCCCGGAATTCGGATTTGAACCACTCGTTCGAGTGAGGTTTAAACCAGCAACTTTACCCTGGATCAGATCGAGTGGATTCCGGGCGCCACTTTGCCTAAATTGGGAAGTATCTACGTGGGCAACGGATGAAGTAACTTCTTTTGTTTTTAATGTGCCATAACCAACCACCACTACTTCATCTAATTTTTGAGATTGCGACGGTACTAAATTGATGGTTAACGGCGTTGCTCCATTACCAGCCGGAACAGATTTAGTCTGGTAACCGATGTAGCTAAATAACAGCACATCGGTTGGGGCAGTAACATTGATACTGAATTTACCATTTTCTTGTGTTACGGTACCACCTGTTTTGCCCTGGATCTTAATCCCAACGCCGGGCAAACCGATTTTTTGCTCATCCACAACGGTACCGGTAATTGTTTTTTGGGCTGCCGATGCTGCAGGAGCAGTGCTCGCAGGCGTAGCAGGTGCTGTTGTAGTTGCGGCAGGTGCAGGGGCAGTCACCGGGCGCGAACCACCAAGCGGGTTTGGTGGTACTTTTACCGAATCAGCAGGTTTAGCCACCGGAACTTTTTTTGTTGTGTCTTGTTTTTTAGTTGTATCCTGCTGAAAATAGTAGCGGTTTAAATTCTTTTTTTCGCTCGTAATTTTCGCAAACAACTGGGGGCTTGAAAGTAGGACAAGGCATAGGAATCCTGTCGTCCTGAGTAAAATGTTTTTCATTGGCACTCACTAGTTTAGTTTATAATTAGTTACGCAATGCGGCCAAAATTTTACTAAATTAATAAGAGCTACGAGATTAATTAGTTATAGTTAAGATTTCCGCAAAACGATTTAGTAACGTCTTAAACAGGGTTTTGTTTTAAAAAAAATGAAAAACCCTTAAAATGTTACGTTTGCGGAAATATAAATTTACTGTAGATATGTAGAAATTAATCTGGCCGTTTTTGCTGAAGCACCTGGCTTGCCCATAAGTAAAAGAAGCTCATCGTAATGTTTTAACATCTCACTCCTGCCAGTTCCTGCCAGGATGACTTTAAGCTCTTCGTTTACTTTTTGAGTGCTACAATCTTCCTGGATGAGTTCGGTTACAATCTTCTTATTTACGATCAGGTTAACGAGTGAAATGAATTTAATTTTCACCAACATCCTGGCTATGGCAATTGAAATAGTTCCTCCCTTATAAACCACCACCTGCGGAACTTTAAACAAAGCAGTTTCTAGCGTAGCTGTTCCAGACGCCACGATTGCAGCATGGGCATGGCGCAATAAATTATAGGTATTGTTAAAAAGCAAGTGAATCTTTTTATCTCCTGTAAACTGGTGATAGTAACTTTCGGTAAAAGTTGGTGCAGCAGCAATGGCAAATACATAATCGGGATAACTTTCAGTAATGCTTAACATCACTGGCAATAAACGTTCTATTTCCTGCTTGCGGCTACCAGGCAAAAGGGCAATAATTTTCCCACCTCCCAATTGATGGTTTTCGCGAAAATTCAGCTCCGGTGTAAACTGCGCAATTTCATCTAACAAGGGATTGCCAACGTAATCTACCTTCATCCCCCATTCCTTATAGAAATCTACTTCGAAAGGTAAGATACAGAACATATGATCGACAACCTTTTTGATTTTAAGTACCCGTTTTTGGTTCCAGGCCCAAACTTTAGGCGAAATATAATAACATACTTTTATGCCATTGGCCTTTGCAAACTCCGCGATTTTTAAATTAAAACCTGGAAAATCGATCAGGATCAGCACATCAGGCCTCCATTTTAAAATATCATCTTTACAGGCTTTGAGGTGTCTGAAAATGGTTCTTAAATTTAGGATTACTTCAGTAAAGCCCATAAAAGCCATATCAGCATAATGTTTAACCAGCTCGCCCCCCTCGACTTCCATTTTATCACCGCCGAAATACCTGAACATAGCTTCACTATCCTCAGCTTTTAAGGCTTTCATTAAGTTGGCGCCATGTAAATCGCCTGAGGCTTCTCCGGCTACGAGGTAGTATTTCATAGTTATTATTTTACAGCAAATCTATCATTAGACGTAAGATAAAAAGTGATCGTCATTCCTGCGCAGGCAGGAATTTTAAAGCAAATAGCATTAGGATCCTGAAATGAATTCAGGATGACGAACTGACTTATATACTTCTGCATTTTTAAAAAACCTTATACGCAAAAAATACAAAAGCGCACAAAAACGTTGCGGCCAATATACCTCTACCTATATTTTCTTTGTTGTATTTAAAAAAGTATTGCATGGTATAAGCATTTATGGCAATACCCCCAATATATAACAGATCTGCTTTAGCAAGGGAAGCCACATGGTTAATAATGTACCAGGCAATAGCACAAAATATTGCTGGCACAAGTAAACCAATGCCTAAACCTATCCATACCGAATTATTTAATCTTTTTAACTGATCAATCATAACAGTTAGCGCTTAACCTAAATTAATGCCATCAGGCGCCGAAACTTTAGTACCCACAGGTTTCGAATCAGCATTACCAATAAATTCCCAACTGTTAAGGGTTTGTATGGCATGATGCGCCGTTAAATCGAACTGAACCGGAACGATAGAAACATAATTGTGTTCTAATGCCCAAACATCGGTATCTTCCCCTTTGTCAAAATTTTCAAAAACACCCGTTAACCAATAGTATGGGCGCTTGTAAGGATCTGTTCTTTCATCAAATTCTTCCATCCACTTGGCATTAGCCTGACGGCAAACTTTAACGCCTTTTAGGTGATCACCTTTCGGAAAATTCACGTTTAAAAGCGTTCCTTCTGGCAAACCATTCGTCAAAACCTGCTCGCAGATGTTTTTAATGTATTTTTTGGTATGACTAAAATCGGCATCGGCCGCAAAATCATCTAAAGAGAAACCAATAGATGGAATTTTTTCTATTGCACCTTCTACCGCAGCAGACATGGTACCTGAATAGAGCACATTAATCGAATTATTTAGTCCGTGGTTAATTCCTGATACGCACAGATCAGGTTTTTTACCTTTAAAAATCTTATTTACCGCAATTTTAACGCAATCAACCGGGGTTCCGCTGCATTTATACATTTCTACACCTGCATAAAGATCAACCTTATCAAAACGGATCGGTTTACCTATGGTAATAGCATGCCCCATTCCACTTTGCGGACTATCGGGCGCAACCACCACCACATTGCCCAGCTCCTGCATTACCTCCATTAAATTTTTGATGCCTGTAGCGGTAATCCCGTCATCATTTACAACCAAAATAGTTGGTTTTGTGCCCTGCTTTGTCATGCCGGTAAAAATACAGATTATAAATTCAAGGCACAATAAAGCATGGTTTATATGCAAAAATCATTTATTCCTATATTTTTAGTTCTGAAAGCAAAAATATTTCGTTAGATACGAGAAAGCATATATATTTGAATAAATAACTTATTAAAAATGAAGGCAGTATTTGAGATCAAGCTTAAACTACCAGATACGCACTCATGATCATAAACCAAAACCAAGCAATGAAATTTAAACTATTTACTTTGGCTTGTTTTCTAATTACAGGTTCTTTAGCGAAAGCGCAAACTACCTACCAATGGAAAACAGGAACTTCTGGTGGCTTTGCCTACAAGTA
The DNA here is from genome assembly GCF_030816015.1 of Pedobacter sp. W3I1. Lineage (NCBI taxonomy): Bacteria > Pseudomonadati > Bacteroidota > Sphingobacteriia > Sphingobacteriales > Sphingobacteriaceae > Pedobacter > Pedobacter sp. W3I1. The sequence continues at coordinate 1,411,447 of NZ_JAUSXN010000001.1, read as the reverse complement.
TGTAACCAACGACCCGACCAAAACACGTTTTTATACTTTAAAAAACGGTTTAACTGTAATTTTATCTCAGAACAATAAAGAGCCGAATATTACTTATAAAATGGCGGTAAGAGCGGGTAGTAATACCGATCCACGTACCAATACCGGTTTAGCGCATTACTTGGAACACCTTTTATTTAAAGGAACGGATAAATTCGGAACGCTAAATTATGCCAAAGAAAAACCACTTTTAGATAAAATCGAGGCACTTTACGAAACCTACAATAAAACTACCGATCCGGCTAAACGTAAAGAGATTTATAAGGAAATTGATAAAACTTCGGGCGAAGCTTCTAATTATTCTATCGCAAACGAATACGATAAAATGATGAAATCGATCGGAAGTAATTCTACCAATGCCCACACCTCGGTAGAAGAAACCGTTTATGAAGAAGACCTTCCATCAAATGCCATTGATAAATTTTTGGCGGTACAGGCAGAACGTTTCCGCGCCCCGGTTTTCCGCATCTTCCATACCGAGTTAGAAGCTGTTTACGAAGAGAAAAACATCGGTATGGACAATGATGGCCGTAAAATGTATGAGAAAATGCTGTATGCTTTATTCCCAACACATAACTACGGACAACAAACCACTATTGGTACTATTGAGCATTTAAAAAACCCATCGTTAATCGAAATCAGAAAATATTACAACAAATATTATGTGCCCAATAATATGGCCCTAATTATGAGCGGCGATATTAATTATGATGATTTAATTAAAAAGATAGATAAAGAATTCGCCTTTATGGCACCTAAACCTTTGTCGCTTTATAATCCTGCACCAGAAAAACCATTAACGCAGGTTCAAACGGTTGATATTTACGGTCCAAGCGCCGAAAACTTATACGTTGCCTACAGAGGTTTTGCCCAAAATACTCACCAAAGTTTATTACTGGATTTAATCGGCAGTATCCTGGCAAACGGTAAAGCGGGTTTAATGGATATCAACATTAATAAACAACAAAAAATGTTGAGGGCCAGTGCCGGTTATAATTCCATGAAAGATTATGGAATCTTCATTTTATCTGGCTCGCCTAAAGCCGGACAAAGTTTAGAAGAAGCGCAAAAGTTATTGTTAGAGCAGGTAGAGTTGCTTAAAAAAGGTGAATTCGATGAAAGTTTGATTAAAGCAACTGTTTCCAACATTAAACTGGCCGAACTCCAAAGCTTTGACAATAATGATGTTCGTGCAGATTTCGCTATGAATGCCTTTATCCAAAACCGTGGTACAGAATGGGATAAAACCCTGGCATCAACTGATGCAATGGCTAAAGTAACCAAAAAGGAAATTGTAGACTTTGCCAACAAATTTTTCATTAACAATTATGTTTCTATCTTAAAACATAAAGGCGAAGATAAGAGCATTATTAAAGTAGAAAAACCAGCCATTACTGCAGTAAAAACCAACGTAAATGAGGTTTCTCCATTCACCAAAAATATTATTGCTGCTCCGGTAAAACCTATTGCACCTAAATTTTTAGATTATACAAAAGACCTTAATTTCGGTAAAGCAGGCATTGCTGATGTAATTGCAATTCAAAACACCGAAAACGGAATCTTCCGTATGAGTTACCGTTTTGATATGGGTTCTTACAACTACAAGCTATTGCCTTACGCTGCTCAGTATTTGGCTTTCTTAAGTACTGATAAATATTCGGCAGAGGATATTAGCAAAGCATTTTACAACATTGCCTGTAGTTATAGCATAAATGTAGGTACTGATGTAACAACAATTTCCATCAGCGGTTTACAAGAAAATTTTGATAAAGCTGTTGCCTTGGTAGAAGATGTTTTGGCCAATTGCAAACCAAACGAAAAAGCCTTAGAAGATTTGAAAGGTCGTTTGTTAAAATCGAGAGATAACGCAAAATTAAATAAATCATCAATTCTTGGTGGTTTAATGAGTTATGCACAGTATGGTGCAGATAATCCTTTTAATTATGGATTAACTAATGATGAGATCAAAAACATGAAATCGACAGATTTGATTTACATCTTACACAACCTTACCAATTACAAACACACCATTACTTATTACGGCCCTAAAACTTTAGCGGCATTTTCTGCTGATATTGTTAAAGCACACCCATTGGCCAAAGAATTTACAGATGCTGCACCAATTAAGAAATTTGTGTACACCAAAACCGATTCGAACAAAGTTTACTTTGCTGATTACGATATGGTTCAGGCAGAAATCCGCTGGGTACGTAATGGCGGGTTATACGACCCGGCTAATGCTGCAAAAATTGCTTTATTTAACAACTATTTCGGCGGTGGCATGGGTTCAGTTGTATTCCAAACCATTCGCGAATCTAAAGCCCTGGCTTATTCTACATTCGCAGTATATTCTTCTCCAAATACCAAAGAGAAAGAGAATACCGTTATCGCTTATGTAGGTACACAGGCCGACAAAATGAACGAAGCAGTTGCAGGTATGAATGAGTTGTTAACCACTTTACCAGAGTCGGATAAATCATTTGCCCTATCTAAAACAAATTCATTAAACGGCCTGGAAACCAGTCGTATAACTAAAGATGGAATTATCTATAGCTATTTGGCAGATAAAAAATTAGGTTTCGATCACGACTCGAGAGTTGATGAATACGCGAACTTAAAACCATTAACTTTTAATGATGTAAAATCATTCCATCAAACCAATCTTTCGGGCAAGCCATACAGCTATTGTATTGTTGCTTCAGAGAAAAAAATCAACATGGCCGATTTAGCAAAATTTGGTCCGGTAACTAAATTAAGCCTGGAGCAGATTTTTGGATACTAAAAAGGTGGAAGGTAAAAGGCAGAGGGTTTAAGGTAAGCCCAAAGCTTTAGATTAAATACTTACAAGCGATTCCCGAAAAACGGGAATCGCTTTTTTATTTAGTTGCTTAGTTCAATGTCTAAAGGGTTAATTGTTTAAACCAGTTAACTAAACGCCAGACGCTAACCGCTAAACACCAAACTTAAAATGTTTTCCAGATCATTGAACTGCAGGTTCTTAATCCTACCCTGGATTGGAAAAGCAGGGTCCCGAAAGTTTTATTAAGTGTTTCTTCCGGCTTTTCGATGCGATCTTTTTTGCCCAATACCCACGCACTTGGCCGCAAAAAAGGATCTCCCCTTCAATCCGGTTTAAAAACGAAATTTTGTGGTACTATTTAGGGCTGTAATGCGTATAAAAATACCACCCAGCCTAGCTAAAAATTCATTGATTCATTAGTTACAAATTATAGAAAAACGAACTTCGTATCTTGGTAAAAAAAAGTAAAACAATAAAATTCCGTGCTCATCCGTGCTTCTGTGGCAATAAAGTTCATTAATCATTAGTTCATTGGTTGCACGATACAAAAAACTGTGCCTTCATGTTTTAGTGGTAAAAAACCAGTGCCTCCAAAATCTCCTTTATCGAAAATTTAGCCCCACAAACAAATTCATCAGCCGCTCCATAGTAAATGGTTAGTTCATCACCGTTAACGATGTGACCGTTTGTAAACACAACCTCGCCAAAGAAACCATGCAGTTCGTAATCTGCTGCTGGTACCATAATCGGTTCTTCGGTTCTGGCCAATACTTCACCTGGATTATTTAAATCCATTAGAAATGCGCCTAAACAATATTGATGTTTTTCATTTGCGCCGTGATATATTTCGAGCCATCCTTCTGCGGTTTTTATGGGTGCTGCACCGGCGCCCACACGGGCACTATCCCAGAGGTTAGATCTGGTTTTAATAATACACCTGTGTTTGCCCCAATGGATTCCGTCGGGAGATTCGGCCAGCCAGATATAATTACCACCCAAAGCTACACTGCTAGGGCGATGCAAAGCATAAAATTTACCGTTAATGCATTCTTCAAATATCGCGCAGTCTTTATTATGGGGTGGGATAATCATGCCATAACGCCGGAAGTTTTTCCAGTCTTTTGTAGTCCGCAGCCCCACACCAACGCCATGCTCAGAAACGGCAGTATAAGTTAAATAATAGGTATCGCCAATTAAAGATACGCGGCAATCTTCTATTCCAAACGTTTCATCATTGCCTTCTCCCTGAAGTAAAGGGTGACCTTCTGGCTGATAAAAATGAATGCCATCATCGCTACAAACCAATCTTAAATGAGAAAGTGTGGTTAAGTAATCGGCACCTTTGTAATTAATTATCCTTGGATCGGTTGCATTTAAATATGGGTCATTTTCTTCAACCGCTAGAATTTCTATTCCGTGTTTCTTTAAAATAGGAAAAGAGATTATACCTTCCATTTGTTCAGGCCTTTCGGCTACACGGATCAGTAGCCATATTTTTCCTTCAAACTTAAAAACGCCGGGGTTTAGTAAACAAACGATCTCCAGGCCTTTCCTACTGGGTAGCAGATCTTTTGGAGATAATATCGGGTTTTGATGAAACCGTTGAGCAATATCGGCCATAAAAATATTTTTAAAGCAAACAGGCGACCAAAGATTGACCGCCTGTTTTATTATTGAATTGATATTATAATGAGTTTATCCACTTCACAAGTTCATCTCTTCCTTTTCCTGTTTTTTGTTGCAGTTTCCCCAACAATTCATCGTCTTGACCTTCTTCATGTTTTAAATCATCGTCAGTTAAATCACCATAAGCTTGTTTAACCTTTCCTTTTATTTCATTCCACTTTCCTTTTAATTCTAACTTATCCATGTTCGTATTTTTTTGATTTAAAAAAAGTAACTTCTAAATCTATGAACAGATTTTGCCACCTTTTGTTTTCATTTGAGTGCATTAAACCAAACAACGGCCTTATTTTATCTTAATCCGCAAGGTTTTCTACTTATTTTTAGTTACATTAAGAGTATCATTTCTATCAATTATCAAACATCATTAACTAAACTAACAATTTGATGAAAAAACTACTCTTATGTATGATTTTATCTCTTAGTGTAATTTCGTTTGCTTTCGCACAAGGCAAAGTAATTACCGGGAAAGTGACGTCAGCCTCAGGACCAATTCCTGGCGTCAGCGTATTTGTAAAAGACTCACCATCAACCGGTACGCAGAGCGATGCCACCGGAGCTTTTAAATTAACGGTTTCGGAAGACGCCAAAACACTCGTTTTTAGTTTTATCGGCTTCAAAACAAAAGAAGTACCCATTAGCGGACAAACCATCAATGTAAATCTGGAGGAGGAAAATAACACCTTATCTGATGTGGTTGTGGTGGGTTATGGAACACAGAACAAACGTGATGTAACAGGATCTGTAGCTTCTGTTAAATCGAAGGATCTGGAGAACCTGCCGGTAACAAGTTTCGAACAAGCCTTACAAGGAAAAGCAGCTGGTGTACAGATTGCAGCGCAAAATGGAAAGCTGGGTCAAGGCATAACGGTTAGGGTAAGGGGCGCTGCATCAGTAACTGCAGGTAGCGAGCCACTTTACATCGTTGATGGAATCCCAATTACCTCAGGAGATTTTTCTAGCACCACTGCACCAACCAGTGCTTTAGCAGATATAAACACTAATGATATCGAATCCATAGAAGTATTAAAGGATGCATCAGCATCGGCAATTTATGGGGCAAGGGCTTCAAACGGTGTGGTTTTAATCACCACAAAACAAGGTAAGGTAGGCAAAACACTAATTCAGTTTAATGCGCTGGGTGGAATAAGCTCACCTTCTAACCATAGGGATTTTTTAAACGCAGAGCAATATGTTCAAATAGAGCGAAGAGCTGGGCAAGGCCAGGCGAATCAGGATTTCCTTAATGGAGATTATGCAACCCTGCAAGAAGCGCTAGATGACTATAGCGCAAGTGTAGAAGCGCGTTTAAACCGGTATTCGGCTGGCAATAGCGATTATCAAACTTATAAGGTAAATTCTAACTGGGAAGCTGCGTCCTTTCAGGATAACCCGGTTACACAGCAGTACGACCTGAATTTAACAGGAGGAAATGAAAAGACAAAATTTTATATTGGCGGCCAGGCATTGGATCAAAACGGAATTGTAATTGGAAACAGTTACAAACGTTATAGCGGTAGATTAAACCTGACCAATAAAGTAACTGATTTTTTAGAAGTTGGCGTTAATCTTAATTTCTCAAATAGCATTAATAACAGGTTATCAAATGATAATGCTTTTTCAAGTCCGTTACAATCTGTTGCACTCTCACCTATCACTCCGTTTATCGATCCCAGATCGGGTTTAATTAGCGGGACCTTACCAGGCGCAGCGTCAAACTATCCAGTATATTACAATCCATTTATCAGCGTTGACAATGCTTTTTACAAAGCAACAGTCTACAGAACAATTGGTAAAGCTTTTGCGAATATCAACATTGCTAAAGGATTAAAGTTCAGTACTGATTTTTCTATTGATAACTTAAATCAAAACGAAGAAAGTTATTATGGTTCATTAACCTTTAGGAATACAGGTACCTCAAATGGCTATGGGCAAAATATTTCAACCTTTGTAATTAATGCCAATACCAATAATTTCTTTAGTTATAATACAACCGTTGGAAAGAGTGCTTTTGATCTTATTTTGGGCACGAGTTATCAGAAATCAACTACAAAATATAGTACCATCGAAGGGCAGGATTTCCCTAGTGATTCTTATATTAAACTGGGTTCTGCTGCAACAAAGGTGATTGCAACCAGCAATGAAGGTGCATTTAGCTTTTTATCTTATTTTTTTAGAGCTAATTATAAATACAACGACCGTTATTTGGTGGGCTTTAGTGTAAGGGCTGATGGTTCATCACGTTTTGGGGCAAATAATAGATATGGGTATTTCCCCGCAGGTTCATTGGCCTGGATTGCTTCTGAAGAAGATTTCTTAAAACAAAGTGAAACCATCAGTTTATTAAAATTTAGGGCAAGTTATGGTTTAACAGGTAATGCGGAAATTGGTAATTATTCTGCCCGTGGTTTATTCGCTGGAACAGGGGCATATGGTGGTTTGCCTGGGCAAGTACCTTCACGAATTGCCAACCCCGATTTAACCTGGGAAAAAACCAAACAGCTTGATATAGGCTTAGACTTTGGTATCTTAAAGAATAGAATTACAGGAGTTTTTGATTTCTACCAAAAGAATACCACCGATTTATTATTGGATGTGCCTGTTCCACAAACAACAGGTTTCTCTACCAAAACTCAAAATTTAGGCTCCTTAAAAAATACAGGTTTCGAATTAGGCATTAACACCGAAAATTTCGTAGGCGCTTTCAAATGGTCAACTGCCATAACTGGGGCAGTTAACAACAATAAAATCACCAATTTAGGTGGACAGATTTTAAACAGTAATGAAATAAATGCAGCCATTTCAGGTCAACCAATCGGTGTATTTTATATACCAGAATACGCAGGCGTAAATCCGGCAAATGGAGATGCGCTTTATTACCTCAACACTACCGATGCTTCGGGTAATGTAAATAGATCAACCACAACAGATATTAATCAGGCACAAAGAATATTTGCTGGAAACCCTAATCCTAAATATACGTTCGGTTTAAACAACACTTTTTCGTACAAGAATTTTGATTTAGGTATATTTTTTCAAGGCGTAAAGGGCAATAAAATTTTTAATGCCGGCGGTCAATACATGAGTGCTAATGCTTCAAATGGTTATGATAATCAAACTGCAGATCAAATGACCTATTGGGATAAACCGGGTGATATTACATCTGTTCCAGAGCCCCGTTTGTTTGCCGGTAACGGAATCGGAAACTCGACCAGGTATTTATCTGATGGTTCTTATGTCAGACTAAAAACCTTAACACTTGGTTATACTTTTCCCACTTCAGTATTAACTAAAATTAAATTAAGCAAATTAAGGTTATATGCTACGGCTCAGAATCTGCTTACCATAACTGGTTATAAAGGCTGGGATCCGGAGGTTAATGCCGATTATCAGTCAACAAACATTAATCAAGGGGTAGATTTTTATTCAGCACCACAACCACGTGTAATTTCATTTGGTATTAACATTGGCCTATAATTAAAAAAGAATCAAAATGAAAAAGACATATATAAATAATATCATATTTACTTGCATGTTTTTGATGGCTTTATCATCCTGCAAGAAAGCACTCGATATAAATCCTGTTGATACCATTGAGCAAAAGAATGCTTTACTCACCTCAAAGGATGTTGAAGGAGCCTTAGTTGGTGCATACTCAGATCTCGGTAGCCGTAATTTTTTTGGTGGCCGTCCGTTTTTAATGACTGATTTCTTAGCAAATACCGATGCCATTGAATGGTTCGGCACCTATGAGGAGCTAACCCAGGCAATCAACAAATCGTTACTAAAAACAAATACTTTTGTCGATAACGTTTGGGCATCAGGATATACCGCAATTAATGATGCCAATAACGTAATTGCTGCCCTTGATAAAGTAGAGGCAGCTAAAAAAACCAGAGTTGAAGGAGAAGCCAAATTTATTAGGGGCGCGGCATATTTTGAATTGGTTAGATTATTTGGGAAAGCCTATAATGATGGCTCTCCAACTACAAATTTGGGTGTACCTATAGTATTAACACCAACTAATCTCATAAGCGAAGCAAATTATGTAAGTAGGGCCACTGTAGCCGCTGTTTACAATCAAGCTATAACTGATTTAACGGATGCAGAAGCTAAACTTCCGGCCACTAATGGTTTTTTCGCAACTAAATCTGCAGCAGCTGCAATGCTAGCGAGACTTTATTTACAAATGGGTAATTATAGCGCGGCCGGAACAGCTGCAAACCGGGTGATTGCTTCTGGAAATTATCAACTAACAGGTACATACCTTGATGCTTTTCCTAAAATGCCAGAAAGTGGAAGACCCGCAAAACCTGGAGACAATTCTACTGAAGATGTTTTTGCCATACAGGTAACAACTTTAACCGGGTTTAATGGTTTTAATGAGTTTTATGGTTCATCAACATTTGGTGGCCGTGGAGATGCCGTGATATCACAAGATTGGATTGATGCAACTTATAGTACAGATGACGACAGGATTAATGCTTTTTATGACGATGACGATATGTTTACGGCCAAATTTGGAAATCAATTTGGGAATGTACCTGTAATCAGATTGGCAGAAATGTATCTAATCAGGGCAGAATGTAATGTCCGCTTAGCTCCGGCTGCTCCTATTGGAGGCGTAACACCATTGCAAGATTTAGCCACTGTTAGAAGCAGGGCTGGCTTAACAACACTAACTGCTACCCTGGCAAATATCCTTAATGAAAGAAAACTAGAATTTGCTTTTGAAGGCTTTTCATTACATGACGCGAAAAGAACTCAAACCAATATTGGTAGCCTACCCTGGAACTCTACCAGATTAGTATTCCCAATTCCACAACGTGAAATTGACGCCAACAAAAACTTAGTTCAAAACCCAGGTTACTAGAAATGTAGCATTATAACAGAAATGGCCTGAGAATTTCGGGGCCATTTCTGTTTCTTTAAAACTATGATTAAAGCTTTTTCGCTGCTGCTATAATTTCTTCTACAACTCCCGGATCAAGCAGCGTAGAAGTATCACCTAAATTACTGGTTTCCCCTTCAGCAATCTTACGTAGAATCCGACGCATAATTTTGCCCGAACGTGTTTTTGGTAAGCCTGAAACAAATAATATTTTATCAGGCTTTGCTATCGCACCAATTACACGGGTAACCGTTTGTAAAATATCTTTTTTAGATAATTCTGCTTCTCCATGCATTTCAGGATAAATAACAAAAGCATAAATGCCCTGCCCTTTTACATCGTGCGGATAACCCACAACAGCACTTTCTACCACGCCAGCATGCATATTAATGGCATTTTCTACCTCAGCGGTACCAATTCTATGTCCTGATACATTTAATACATCATCAACACGACCTGTGATTCGATAATAACCATCTTCATTACGCAAACAACCATCGCCCGTAAAATATAAATTCTCGTAAGTAGAGAAATAAGTCTGTTTGCAACGCTCGTGGTCGCCATAAGTAGTACGCAACATTCCCGGCCAGGGAAATTTAATACAAAGATTTCCCATCACCCCATTTCCTTCAATTTCATTACCATTTTCGTCTACCAAAATCGGCTGAATACCTGGCAAAGGCAGGGTAGCAAAACTCGGTTTGGTTGGTGTTACTGTCGCAATAGGCGAAATCATAATCCCCCCGGTTTCCGTTTGCCACCAGGTATCAACAATAGGTGCTTTGCCATGACCGATTTTCTCATCGAACCAATGCCATGCTTCTTCGTTAATGGGCTCTCCTACCGAGCCTAAAACGCGGATTGAGCTTAAATCTTTACCGTTAAGTGGATCTTCGCCATAACTCATTAAAGAGCGGATAGCCGTAGGCGCGGTATATAAGGTATTTACTTTATGTTTTTCTACAATATCCCAAAAGCGAGATGGACTTGGATAAGTTGGAATCCCTTCGAAAAGTACAGACGTTGCACCTTGCGAAAGCGGCCCATAAACAATATAAGAGTGGCCGGTAATCCAGCCAATATCAGCAGTACAGAAATAAACCTCACCAGGCTGATAATTAAACACGTTAGAGAAGGTGTAACCTGCATAAACCATATAACCGCCACAGGTATGCACCACGCCTTTAGGTTTACCGGTAGAGCCAGATGTATAGAGAATGAACAGCATATCTTCAGCATCCATTTCTTCCGCTTCGCAAATATCATTTACGTGTTTAACCTCATCTTCCCACCATACATCTCTACCTTTTAACATCGAAACAGGCGTACGGATATGGGTTAACACGATACATTTTTCTACAGTTGGGCAGCCGATTAACGCATCATCAATTACATCTTTTAAAGGAATCTGTTTATTACCACGATAAGAACCATCGGCAGTAATAACTACTTTACACTGCGAATCGTTAATCCGGTCGGCGATAGATTTAGCAGAAAATCCACCAAAAATAACCGAGTGAACGGCACCAATTCTGGCGCAGGCTAAAACAGCAATAGCCAGTTCGGGCACCATTGGCATATAAATACAAATACGGTCGCCTTTTTTAGCGCCATTACGTTTTAAAACGTTAGCAAAACGACAAACGCGTTCGTGCAACATTTTATAAGTATAAGTAACACTTTCTTCTTCAGGGTTATTAGGTTCCCAAACAATAGCTGGTTTATCTCCATTGGTAGCTAAGTGCCGATCTAAACAATTTTCGGTGATGTTAAGCTTTGCACCTTCAAACCACTTAATATTTGGTTCCTTAAAGTTCCAGGAGAGTACCTTGAACCACGGCTTGCGCCATTGAAAGTTCTGCGCTACTTCGCCCCAAAACTGCTCAGGGTTTTCTACGCTTTTCTTATAATCTTCTTCGTATTGCTTAAAAGATGTAATTTGCATTGCTCGTTCTATATTTTGGATTAGTTGCGGCTAATTTAAATAAATAATAATTAGGAGAAATAGTTTAATCGTATCAAAATGAATATCAAACGTTTGATCAGAAATATTTATTTTTAATATAGGCAGAATTTAATATTAGGCATGAACAAACATGACACAAACCTTTTCCGCTTATAATATTAATTGTAAAAATAATTAGCTAGGCTATTGCTGTTTACAATTATTATTCAGATATTTGCACACTCTTAAAAAAATTAAGCGGACGATATTAACAACTATATTTACAAGTCATGTCAAGAGTTTGTGATTTAACAGGAAAAAAAGCAATGGTAGGTAACAACGTTTCTCACTCAAACGTTAAAACCAAACGCAAATTTTACCCAAACCTACAACTTCAGAAATTTTATATTCCTGAAGAAAACCGTTGGATTACGTTGAAAGTTTCTACTTCAGCGATTAAAACCATCAATAAAGTGGGCATTAGCGAAGCAATTAACCGTTTCGTAAAAAAAGGATTTTTGTAAAAAACATTAACTGTTGAGATTAACAGTTTTCAATTTATATTAAAATGGCAAAAAAAGGTAACAGAGTTCAGGTTATTTTAGAATGTACTGAACATAAAGAAAGTGGCATGCCAGGTATGTCTAGATATATTTCTACCAAAAACCGTAAAAACACTACTGAGAGATTAGAATTGAAAAAATTCAATCCGGTATTGAGAAAAGTAACCGTACATAAAGAGATTAAATAAGACTGAAGGTAAAAGGCTTAAGGTTGGGGGTTTAACCGCTCATTCAATCCTTCTATCATTCAATCATTTAAAATTATAAGAACATGGCAAAGAAAGTAGTTGCAACCCTTAAAACAGGTACAGGTAAAGAATATTCGAAAGTAATTACAATGATAAAATCACCAAAAACTGGTGCTTACTCATTCAAAGAACTTATCGTACACAACGACCACGTAAAAGATGCTATTGCATCTAAATAAGGTTAATATTTTTTAATATTAAAAATATTAAAGGCCGTTCCGTTTTAACCGGAAGGGCTTTTTTTGTTATATAAAAATTTAGATATGGGTTTATTCGATTTTTTCAAAAAGAAAGAAACTGCACCTGAAGCTCAGGAAGCGCTGGATAAAGGTTTAGAGAAAACTAAAGACGGTTTCTTTAATAAAATTACCAAAGCCGTAGCAGGAAAATCTTCTGTTGATGATGAAGTGCTCGATAATCTGGAAGAAGTTTTGGTCACTTCTGATGTAGGTGTAAGCACTACATTAAAAATTATCAAACGTATCGAAGAACGTGTTGCCAAAGATAAATACCTCAATACCTCGGAGCTAAATTTTATCCTGCGTGATGAAATCCAATTGCTTTTATCTGAAAACAATAGTAACGATTTCCGTCAGTTCGAATACGGCGATCATAAACCTTATGTAATTATGGTAGTTGGCGTAAATGGTGTGGGCAAAACCACTACTATTGGCAAACTCGCACATAAACTTAAAGAATCGGGACTTAAAGTAGTATTAGGTGCTGCCGATACCTTCAGAGCTGCGGCCGTTGATCAGATTAAACTTTGGGGCGAACGCGTTGGCGTGAGGGTTGTGGCGCAGGCTATGGGTTCCGATCCTGCTTCAGTTGCTTTTGATACTTTACAATCTGCCGTGGCTAATGACGAAGATGTAGTAATTATCGATACTGCCGGACGTTTACACAACAAAATCGGCTTGATGAACGAGTTGGGTAAAATTAAACAGGTGATGCAAAAGGTAGTACCAGGCGCACCGCACGAAATTTTATTGGTATTAGATGCCTCAACCGGTCAAAATGCTTTTGAACAGTGCAAACAGTTTACCGAAGCTACTGATGTTAATGCATTGGCCATTACAAAATTAGATGGAACAGCAAAAGGTGGTGTAGTAATCGGAATTTCAGATCAATTCAGAATTCCGGTTAAATATATCGGTGTAGGAGAAAAAGTTGGCGACTTACAGCTTTTTGATAAGAAAGAGTTTGTGAATAGTTTGTTTAAGTAGCACTTCGTGGGTTGATTTCATCGAGGGTTCACTTCGTGGGTGATTACACAGATTTTTATTAATTTCAGTAATGGAAGAATATGAAAATCATGAACTTACGGGTATTATAATTGGTTGTTGCTACAGTGTCCATTCTCAATTGGGACCAGGATTTTTAGAGAAAATTTATGTCAACGCACTTAAAATAAAACTTAGCCAGGCTGGGCTAAATTTTGATGTTGAGAAAGAGTTTATAGTGATGTTCGAAGATCAAATCATTGGCAAATTTAGATGTGATTTAGTAGTGGAACAAAAAGTAATAGTGGAGCTAAAGTCAGTAACTGGATATCAGCCCAAATTATTCCAAAACCAACTTATCTCTTATTTGAAAGCCAGTAAAATTAAAACCGGATTATTGATTAACTTTGGCAACACAAGTTGTGAGGTCAAAAGAATATCTGTTTGATCCTTTAAAATTTCCACATTACAATCTGTGGAATCACCAAATCTGTGGAATCAAACCGCAAGGAAGGTGTAAATCATTATAATATGAATACCAAAATAGTAAAAAGTAAAAGCGCAATTAAGCAACCTAAAATTAATGTAATTACATTAGGTTGTTCAAAAAACATATACGATTCGGAAGTATTGATGGGGCAGTTGCGTGGCAACAATTTAAATGTTGTACACGAATCAGACAAAATGGGCAAAGATGATATCGTTGTAATCAATACCTGCGGTTTTATCGATAATGCTAAACAAGAATCAATCGATACCATTCTACAGTTCAGTGAACTAAAAGAAGCTGGTAAAATTGGCAAAGTAGTGGTTACAGGCTGTTTATCTGAGCGTTACAAACCCGAATTAGAAGCTGAAATTACAAACGTTGATGCTTTTTTCGGCACCAACGATTTACAAAATATATTACGTGAGTTAGGCGCTAATTACAAGCACGAACTTATTGGCGAGCGTTTATTAACCACCCCTTCTCATTTTGCCTATTTCAAAATTGCCGAAGGCTGTAACCGCCCATGCTCTTTTTGTGCTATTCCTTTAATGCGTGGCAAACACTTGAGTAAACCAATGGAAGAGTTGGTTAACGAAGCTAAAATATTGGCCAAAAACGGCACTAAAGAACTGATTTTAATTGCTCAGGATCTTACCTATTACGGTTTAGATCTTTATGGTGTGCGCAAGTTAGATGAATTGATGCGTCGTTTATCTGATGTTCCCGGCATCGAATGGATCCGTTTGCAATACGCCTACCCTTCTGGCTTCCCGATGGAAATTTTAGATGCCATGAACGAACGCGACAACATCTGCAAGTATCTGGATATGCCATTACAGCATATTACAGATAACATGCTAAAATCAATGCGCCGGGGCACTACCAAACAAAAAACCATCGATTTAGTGAACCAGATCAGAGATAAAGTGCCAAATATCGCCATGCGTACTACTTTAATCTGCGGTTACCCAGGCGAAACTGAACACGATTTCCAAGAAATGAAGGAATGGGTTGCAGAAACCAAATTCGACCGTTTGGGTTGCTTTACCTATTCGCACGAAGAGAAGACACACGCGCATACTTTGGTTGATGATATCTCCGATGAAATAAAACAACAACGTGTGGATGATATTATGGAAATTCAGCAAGGTATTTCTTTCGATATTAACCAGGAAAAAGTAGGTAAAACTTTTAAAGTACTGGTTGATAAAAAAGAAGGGGATTTCTTTGTCGGCAGAACTGAATTTGATTCACCTGAAGTTGATAACGAAGTTTTAATCGACGCAGCAACAGGTTATGCCGCTAATGGAAGTTTTGTTAATGTGAAGATAGACAGGGCTGAAGATTTCGATTTATACGGAACTATAGTATAAACTAAATAAACCTCGAGGTTTATCTAAAAAAAGAAGTCAAGTTTTTAAAACTTGACTTCTTTTAAAATTACACTTTACTATTTCTTAGGCTCAGGTCTGTTTTTAATCTGACTGGCTTTTAACCAAATTTTAGCACCTTTCGAGTTTACATAATATTTTTCATTTTTTGCATTGATATAAACATCAGAACCATCTGGTGCCATTTTACCTTTCCAGGTTTTATCAGCAACTTTCGAACTGCCTTTTACCGCTACTTCAGCAGTTTTATTACCTACAGATTTAGCACCTTTACCAATTGCTTTTCCGGTATGATCTAATGCTTTACCTACTTCAGTTTTTTTCTTTTCTTGTGCATTTACATTTAAGGCTACACCTCCAAACAAGGCCAGCGTTAATAAACCCATTACTAATTTCTTTTTCATGACAGCTATATTTTATTTACGTGATAACAGTTGACCGCAGCTTTTGTTTTACAGCTAAGTACTTATTAAGTAAATCTTATTGTAGGAATTGTTTGAAATTGAGAAACCTAAAGTTCAAAATCTTTTTTGAAGGGTAGCGTATCGATTCAGCTGTATTATTTTTTTGAGCGCAAGGGCAGTGACAACTATTAAAGGGTGTTCCCGTTCTCCGCTATATCCTTTCGCTACGCTTCAGGGATGCCGCTTCGACCGGGGCTAAAAAACTTCTGTACTGCAAGAAAAAGACAAAAATCACAACAAAGTAAGTATCGCAATTGTCAGTCTGAGCGTAGTCGAAGACTTCTAGAGGCTGATAAATTAAAAAAAGAGGCCCTTCGACTACGCTCAGGGTGACATCTTTTCTCGATTTCGCCCTAAATTAATAGCATTGGTCCGACCGGGGACGGCTAAACAGTTACCACTGTAAGGAAGCCACATGTAACAGCCCAGGCAAGAATTTATTCTGTTTCCTTATACTGACCTGATTTCAATAAACCTTATTGCAGCGGTTATCTTTTTTGCTGCAAGGCCAAACAACCAGCAATAACATTCACAAAAAGATAATAGCGGAAAGAAGGACTACCCGAACCGAAAAACTCAGAACCTTGCTTTACATAAAAATTAAAATCTTTTTTTGGAGCACAAGAACAGGGCAACTATTAAAGGGTGTTCCCGTTCTCCGCTATATCCTTACGCTGCGCTTCAGGGATGCCGCTTCGACCGGGGCTAAAAAGCTCATGGCTGCAAGAAAAAGACACAAATAACAACAAAGTATCGCAATTGTCAGTCTGAGCGTAGTCGAAGACTTCTAGAGGCTGATAAATTAAAAGAGGCCCTTCGACTACGCTCAGGGTGACTCTTTTCTCGATTTCGCCCTAAATTAATAGCATTGGTTCCGACAGGGGACGGCTAAACAGTTACCACTGTAAAGAAGCCACATGTAACAGCCCAAGCAAGAATTATTCTGTTTCCTTATACTGACCTGATTTCAATAAACCTTATTGCAGCGGTTATCCTTTTTGCTGCAAGGCCAAACAACCAGCAATAAAATTCACAAAAAGATAATAGCGGAAAGAAGGACTGCCCCAACCGAAAAACCCAGAACCTTGCTTTACATAAAAATTAAAATCTTTTTTTGGAGCGCAAGGACAGGGCAACTATTAAAGGATGTTCCCGTTCTCCGCTATATCCTTTCGCTTCGCTTCAGGGATGTCGCTTCGCCCGGGGCTAAACAGCAACCGGCTGCAAGAAAACATGAAGCTCGCGACAAATTTAAGTAGAGCGGTTGCCAGTCTGAGAAGAATAAATTAAAATAAATCCTTAGACTATATTGGCATTAATAGATTTCGATAGAAAAATCGTCATCTCGACCGAAGCACCGCGGAGTGGAGAGATCTTTAAACTTTATTGTTGAAATCAAATTTAAAGATTTCTCCACTACGGTCGAAATGACGATACTTCTAATTGACTCACCTCTTTAAATTCTCCTGTAATTTAAATTGATTTTTATAAAAAATTACCGCTCAGGGTGACATTAATTTAATTTCTCGGCTAATAATTTCATTTCGATATGGGGCGAACGGTTTTCGTAAATAATGCTATGCACTGCTTTACAAATTGGCATATCTACATGGTATGCCTGATTTTTGATATGCATGCATTTCACAGCATAATAACCTTCGGCAATCATGTTCATTTCCAACTGTGCAGATTTTACAGTATATCCCTTCCCCTATCATATTACCAAAGGTGCGGTTACGGCTAAATTGCGAATAAGCGGTTACCAATAAATCACCAAGGTATGCCGACTCCATAATATCTCTATTGATGGGATGAACAGCATCAACAAAACGTTTAATTTCGCGAATGGCATTGCTGATCAACACCGCCTGAAAATTATCGCCATAACCTATGCCGTGGCAAATGCCGCTGGCAACGGCATATATATTTTTTAAAACTGCTGCATATTCTGTCCCGAAAATATCGTCTGATACGTTTGTTTTAATATAACGGGTGTTTAAAAATGAAGCGAAAGTTGATGCCTTTTCTACATCAGTACAGGCTATGGTTAGGTATGATAATTTTTCTAAAGCTACTTCTTCGGCATGGCATGGTCCGCTAACCACCAAAATATCATCATATGGGATATTATAATTTTCGTGCAAAAATTCGCCGATAATCAGATTATCTTCGGGTACTATGCCTTTTATAGCTGAAATGATTTTTTTGCCCTTTAAATCTTCGGCGGTGATGGAAGCTAAAGTGTTTTTTAAAAATGCCGCCGGAACGTTTAAAATTACAAATTCGGCTGACTTTATTATGGAGTTGATATCTGAAGAGATATGGTCTTCTTGAGTAAGTTTAATCTCAACAGAACTAATATAATTAGGATTATGTTTAAATTTTTTAATGTGCGCTATAGCTTCCTCGTTGCGCATCCACCAAAAAATTTCCTTTTCAGATAAATTATCTGCAAGCATTTTTACAATGGCAGTCGCCCAGCTCCCGCCCCCTATCATTGCTATTTTAGGTACCATGTTTTAAAGAGGTATAAGGCTTAAGGTAAAAGGCATAAGGTTATTATGTCCTAAGTACTAAAGCTCAAGGTAAAAGATGTAAAGTTTGGTTGAAGAACTATATCCCACACCCAAAATCTTATATCTCAAGCTCGCAAGTTACTATTTCTTGTAGATATTTACGATAAAAAGTGTGAGGTGAATAGGCAAAACCCTACACCTCACACCTTTAACCTTACACCTAAAAAGGCTACTTCTTAGCGTCTTTGTTAAACAACTGGTCTTTAGATGTTTTCTCTACAACCATTCCGTCTTTTAATTTGTTTTGGATAGCCGAATAAGGGCCTGTTACAATTTCTTGCCCAGCTTTAACACCAGATTTTACAATAATGAACTGATCGTTTTGGATGCCAGTGGTTACCTCTGTTTTTTTAACCTTTTTGGTTTTAGCATCGTAAGCATAAATGTATTGTTTCACCTTTTTATCGGTTAATTTAGATTTTTGCTTGTCGGTATTTGCCTGGTTACCCTGGTTTTGGCTAGCATCAGCAGATTTTGCATTATCAGTAAATACCGCCTGGATTGGAATAGCCAAACCCGTTAACGATTCACTTTCGATATCAACCGTAGCCGACATACCCGGGCGGAAGATAGATTGTTGTTTACCCGCTAGTTCTTCTGTAATTCTGATTTTTACTGAGAAATTGGTTACCTGATCTACGGAAGTAGAAATCGCAGTACCAACAGCTGTTGATGAACTTGCAATTTCGGTTACTACACCTCTAAATTTCTTGTCAGAGAAAGCATCAACTTCAATCGAAGCTTTATCTCCCACTTTAACGCGGGTAATATCATTTTCATTAACATCAACGTTCACCTCCATTGTTGACAGGTTGGAGATACGCATTATTTCTGTACCTGCCATTTGCGAAGTTCCTAAAATACGATCGCCCAATTCGATTGATAGTTTTGAAACCACACCATCAACCGGAGCGTAGATTGTTGTTTTAGCTAAGTTTGCACCTGCTTCTTTAACGTTTGCACCCGTTTGTTCCAAGGTAAATTTAGCACCTGTTACATTCTCTTTTGCACTGGCTAAATTTGCTTTGGCTGTTAAATAGGCGGCTTTAGCTGCATCGAACTCAGATGCAGAGATTACTTTTTTATTAAACAGTTCAACATTACGTTTATAAGTTGCTTCGGCGTTTACGAAGTTGGCCTGGTTTTGTATCAATTGTTGTTGTGCTGCAGCCACACTAGCTCTCTGTGCATTAAATGTAGCCACCGTTCTTTCGTATCCCGATTGCAAAACATCCGGACGTACTTTACAAAGCAACTGACCGGCTTTAACAATGTCTCCTTCTTTTACTTTTAACTCTACTACCTCTCCCGATACCTCAGAACTTAATTTAACCTCGGTTTCTGGCTGTATTTTACCACTTGCGGTTACTGTTTCTACAACAGTTTTATCTGATGCCTTTTCTGTAGTTACTTTTTCGGTTTTATCTCCTCCAATAACTCCGGCCAGCTTTAGTATGACTAGAAGAGCTACGATAGCAACTACGGTAATAATAATATGCTTCAGTTTCATAATTTATTGTATTTCGTTTGTTTGTATTAAAGTTGTAATGCTTGAAAGTTTAAAAGTTAAACCTATCCCTTCTTTATTTATCCTATTTATTTATCCTAAAAAACAATTTGTTTACCTAAATAGTAATCAATTACTTTTGCCCTGAACAAAAGATCGTATTTAGCCTGGATAAAATCTATCTCCGCTTTATTTCTATTGGTTTGCGCTGTGCTGTAATCTAATGAGTTTACTAAACCAACATTATAACGCTGCTCAATTACATAAAAGGCATCTTTTTGCGCCTGAAATGCATTCTGAGTTGATGAATAACGGCTTTCTGCGGCCTTTAAATCATAAACTGCCTGCGAAATCACCTTACTTAAATTATTCTTGGTAAGCTGCTCCTGTACCTGTGTATTCTGATAGTTAATTTTTGCTTTTCTAACATTTGTTCTTGCCTGGAAACCATTAAAAATAGGAATCGAAAGATTTAATCCAACATATTGATTAAAGTTATCCTCTATTTGAGAACCGAATGCCTGTTTGCCTAAAACAGTCACAAAATCTGGTGTAACAACAGATTCGTTAGTCGTTAAGGTTCTTCCAATTTCAGAGAATCCATTTGGGGTAATAGAAACTACTTTACTCCTGCCACTGGAAAAGTTAGACCCTAAACCGGCACCGACAGATAGTCTTGGGTAATAAGAAGATTTAGCTACACTAATTCCTCTTAATGCAGCTTCGGTTCTTAACGATGCTAACTTAACATCAGGGAAACTAGTTACCGCACTGGTAAAAATTGTATTAATATCATAACTATTCTGTAAAGAATAGTTTTCTGCAATAACCGGTGCCTTTACCTCAAATCTATTTTCTGGTTGCATTTCCATCAATTGATTTAAAGTTAAATAAGATACCGATAATGTATTTTGAGCATTTGTAGTATTCAACTCGGCAGTAGCTACCTGAGATTTTGCCTGCGAAATATCGGCTAAGGTCTTATTACCCGCATCTAATAAGGCCTGCTCTCTTTTTAAGGTCTGCTTGGCAACTTCTAATTGTTGTTGTGATGCAGCTAATAAATCTTTGTTGTACAAAATCTGCATATATGAGGTAACCACCTGTAAAATTAAATCGTTTTTGATTTTCTCTACATTGGTTTGATCGGCAGCAAGCAAAAGTTTGTTCTGTCTGATCTGATTAATTTTCTGAAAGCCCTGAAAAAGATCGGCACTTGCACTTAAGCTACCGTTGGCTGATGAAAATTGTTGTGAAATAAACTGATTGGTTGATGGATCGATACTACGACCGAAGTTTTTATTATAACTTGCTGCTCCGTTAAGCGTTGGTAAAAGCGCATTTTTAGATTGACTTAGTGTTTCATTACTTAGAGCGGCACTAAAAGCAGCCTGTTTGATCTGTAAATTATTTCTAAGGGTATTATCTACTGCCTGTTGGATGGTTAAAACTTGCTGGGCATTAGCATTACTGGCAAAACCGAGCGCAATAACAAAAGCAAAACCGGTAACTAACTTATTCTTGGTAAACATCTTCATAATTTGTTTCAAATCTATATAAACAACTTTAATAATTTCAATCTGTACAGGCATTTAGTAACTTTGTAGCTAAAATGTACCTGATCAAATCACCGCTTCTGCTAAAATGGTATTATCCATCACTATTATGGAATAAATCCCGCACCGAAAAAGTTATTTATTTGACCTTTGACGATGGACCTATACCCAATGTTACAGATTTTGTATTAAAAACTTTAAAAGCCTTTAATGCTAAAGCTACATTTTTTTGCATTGGCGATAATATTGTAAAACACCCCGAAGTTTTTGAACGCATAAAATACGACGGACATGCAATTGGCAACCATACTTTCAATCATTTAAAAGGCTGGAAAACCGATAATGAAACCTATCTTCAAAATACGCTAAAATGCCAGAAACTTACGCAAACCCACCTTTTCCGCCCACCCTACGGACGGATTAGGAAGAGTCAGATTACAAGTCTGAAGTCTGAAGTCCGAAGTCCAAAGTCCATATTCCAAAGTCCAAAGTCTGACTCAGGACTCGAGACTAAAGACTCAGGACTGAACATCGTAATGTGGGATGTACTTAGCGGCGATTTCGACACTAAACTCCCACCCGAAAAATGTTATCAAAACGTGATTAAACATACCGAAAATGGTTCAATAATTGTATTTCACGATAGTTTAAAAGCATTCGACCGGTTATCTTACGCACTTCCCAAAGTATTGGCTTATTTTACTGAAAAAGGTTTTACGTTTTCATCATTGTAGCACTTAGCGATAGTTGTGCCATTATTGCCCATAACCTATGGTGATTTGGAAAGCGCGATTTAGCGACGTACCGTTAACAGGTTGCGTTCGTAATTGAACAATTCTGTTCGATAATGAACAGTAGCTTAGGTATTAAATTCTATCATTTGTAACTGCTTTTTACCTAACTAACAGCAGCCAACGCAATCGTCCTAAACTTGATTCATCTTTCCTGCTAGATAGGATCTGAAATGAATCCGATGGCTATTGGATCAGGGTGACGGTTATAATATAAGCTGTTAAAAATGGAGATTTTAAATTATGCCGGACATTCACAAAACACCTACTAATCATATAAACGCATCCATAATTTATACGTTTTTATGACCTTAAATTCATATCCTTTCTCGTAATTTAGAATAATTCCAAATTACTGAATCGCCTGCTTAAATTACATTTAAAGATTGCTTTTTGTTATTTTTGCTTTGACCATAAAACTCAGTTTTTATAGTTAATAACCACAAATTAAATGTAAACCACCGTATTCTTCTTGTCAAATTGTGCCTGTTTGTATGCACAACCTATAACAAAAGAATAAAATAGCTAAGATGAGTATTTATAACGATTATATCCAGGAGATTGAAGAAAGAAAAACACAAGGTCTTCACCCTAAACCTATTGATGGAGCTGAATTATTAAGTGAAATCATCGATCAAATCAAAAATGTAAATAATTTTAACAGAGCAGATGCTGTTAATTTTTTCATATATAACACCTTGCCGGGCACTACCGGAGCAGCTGGTGTAAAAGCAGAGTTTTTAAAAGAAATTATTTTAGGCGGAACTATCGTCGCAGAAATTACACCTGATTTTGCTTTCGAATTGTTGTCGCACATGAAGGGTGGATCTTCTATCAAAGTGTTATTAGACATTGCTTTGGCCGATAATGGTGATAAAGCCCATAAAGCCGCAGATGTCCTTAAAACGCAGGTTTACTTGTACGATGCCGATACGGATCGTTTAAAAGAAGCCTACAATAATGGCAACGATATCGCTAAAGAAATACTGGAAAGTTATGCCAGGGCTGAATTCTTTACTAAACTTCCTGAAGTAGCAGAAGAAATCAAAGTGGTAACTTTTATCGCGGGTATTGGCGATATTTCTACAGATTTATTGTCTCCAGGTAACCAGGCACACTCCCGTTCAGATCGTGAATTGCATGGTAAATGTATGATTACGCCAGAGGCACAAGAGGAAATCCAAGCATTGCAGGCACTACATCCGGATAAAAGTGTGATGCTGGTAGCTGAAAAAGGCACCATGGGTGTAGGTTCCTCACGTATGTCTGGTGTAAATAATGTGGCACTTTGGACGGGCAAAAGATCTAGCCCTTATATCCCATTTGTAAACATAGCCCCAATTGTAGGTGGTACCAATGGTATTTCTCCAATTTTCTTAACAACAGTTGATGTAACAGGCGGCATTGGTATCGATCTTAAAAACTGGGTAAAGAAAACTGATGAGAATGGAAATGTTATTCGTAACGAAAATGGCGAGCCAATTTTAGAGCAGGTTTACGCTATAGAAACGGGTACGGTGCTTACCATTAATACAAAAACTAAAAAATTATACAATGGAGATCAAGAGTTGATCGACATTTCAAAAGCATTGACACCGCAAAAAATGGAATTTATCAAAGCCGGCGGTTCTTACGCTATTGTTTTTGGTAAAAAAATCCAAACTTTTGCAGCCAGAACTTTAGGTATCGAAGCTTCAACAGTATTCGCCCCGGCTAAAGAGGTATCTATCGAAGGGCAGGGTTTAACCGCTGTAGAAAAAATATTTAACAGAAATGCAGTAGGTTTAACACAGGGCAAGGTTTTACATGCCGGTTCTGACGTTCGTGTAGAAGTAAACATTGTTGGTTCTCAAGATACAACAGGTTTGATGACCGCTCAGGAATTAGAGGCCATGGCCGCTACAGTTATTTCTCCAATTGTTGATGGCGCATATCAGTCAGGTTGCCATACCGCATCTGTTTGGGATAAAAAAGCACAGGCAAATATCCCTAAACTGATGAAGTTTATGAATGATTTTGGCGTGATTACTGCCCGTGACCCTAAAGGCGAATATCATTCAATGACCGATGTTATTCACAAAGTATTGAACGACATCACTATTGATGAGTGGGCAATTATCATCGGTGGTGACTCGCACACACGTATGTCTAAAGGTGTGGCTTTCGGCGCAGATTCTGGTACGGTGGCATTGGCATTGGCAACTGGAGAAGCTTCCATGCCAATTCCTGAATCAGTAAAAGTAACATTCAAAGGTCAAATGAAAGAACACATGGATTTCCGTGATGTAGTACATGCGACACAATTGCAAATGTTACAGCAGTTTGATGGCGAAAACGTATTCCAGGGTCGTATCATCGAGGTACACATTGGTACTTTATTAGCCGACCAGGCCTTTACTTTTACCGATTGGACAGCCGAGATGAAAGCAAAAGCATCTATCTGTATTTCGCAAGACGATACTTTAATCCAATCTTTAGAAATTGCTAAAAATCGTATTCAAATTATGATAGACAAAGGTATGGACAACCATAACCAGGTTTTACAAGGTTTGATCAATAAGGCAAATAAACGTATTGAGGAAATAAAAACGGGCATTAAGCCTGCTTTAATGCCAGATGATAATGCTAAATATTATGCTGAGGTTGTAATTGATCTGGATCTAATTGAAGAACCAATGATTGCTGATCCGGATGTGAATAATGTAGATGTTTCTAAACGTTATACGCACGATACCATTAGAGACTTAACTTTTTACGGTGGCGATAAAAAAGTAGATCTTGGTTTCGTAGGTTCTTGTATGGTACATAAAGATGACTTGAAAATCGTTTCTCAAATGTTGAGAAACGTAGAGACACTAACGGGTAAAGTAGAGTTCAAAGCACCATTGGTCGTTGCAGCCCCTACTTACAATATCATTGATGAGTTGAAAGCAGAAGGCGATTGGGAATACTTACAAAAATACTCTGGATTTGAGTTCAGCGATGCCTTACCTAAGGCTGCAGCTCGTACCGAATATGAAAACATCATGTACTTAGAGCGTCCGGGTTGTAACCTTTGCATGGGTAACCAGGAAAAAGCGGCTAAAGGCGACACTGTAATGGCCACGTCAACCCGTTTATTCCAGGGCCGTGTGGTAGAAGACAAGGACGGTAAAAAAGGAGAATCTTTATTGGCATCTACACCAGTAGTGGTTCTTTCGGCTATTTTAGGTCGTATTCCAAGTATTGAAGAATATAAATTAGCGGTAGAAGGTATTAATTTAACCAAGTTTACGCCAATTTCTACAAAACAATAAGAAACAAATAAGCATATTTTATTGTTAATAAAGCATCAAGGCTATCCGATAATCAGATAGCCTTTTTATTTACACTAATGATTGGATAGAATGTTTTTAAATAACACAATTTGACAATTCACAAAAACAAGTCTATTAAAAATTGTTTAATTTAGTCAGTGTTGTTATTGACAATAATATAAAAAAAACAAAGTATGGCTTTTGATATAGACATGATTAAAAAGGTTTATGCAAACTTTGGCAGCCGCGTTGAGGCTGCACGTAAAGTAGTTGGCAGACCTTTAACATTATCTGAAAAAATATTGTATGCCCACCTTTGGGATGGAGATCCTAAAACGGCATTTAAACGTGGTTCTGACTACGTAGATTTCGCACCAGATCGCGTTGCGATGCAGGATGCAACGGCTCAAATGGCTTTATTGCAGTTTATGCAGGCTGGCCGCCCGCAAGTGGCTGTTCCTTCTACAGTTCACTGCGATCACTTAATTACGGCTAAAGAAGGTGCTGCAATAGATTTACCGCATGCCAAAACCGAAAGTGCCGAAGTTTTTGATTTCTTATCTTCTGTATCGAACAAATACGGTATCGGTTTCTGGAAACCGGGTGCGGGTATTATTCACCAGGTGGTTTTAGAGAATTATGCTTTCCCGGGCGGAATGATGATCGGAACCGACTCGCACACGGTAAACGCAGGTGGTTTAGGTATGGTTGCGATTGGTGTTGGTGGTGCTGATGCCTGTGATGTAATGGCGGGTTTACCCTGGGAGCTTAAATTCCCTAAGTTAATTGGTGTAAAATTAACTGGAAAACTAAATGGCTGGACTGCTGCTAAAGATGTAATTCTAAAAGTTGCGGGTATCCTTACCGTAAAAGGTGGTACTGGTGCAATTGTAGAATATTTTGGCGATGGCGCTGTTAACTTAAGCTGCACAGGTAAAGGTACCATTTGTAATATGGGTGCCGAAATTGGTGCTACTACTTCAACTAACTTTCGGATATGATGAAAGCATGGAACGTTATTTACGTGCTACCGGTAGAAATGAAGTTGCTGATGAAGCAAATAAAATTGCGGCATATTTAACAGGTGATGAGGAGGTGTATGCTGATCCTGAAAACTATTTCGACCAGGTTATTGAGATCGATTTAGATACTTTAGAACCTTATTTAAACGGTCCTTTTACACCAGATTTAGCTACTCCGGTTTCTCAAATGAAAGTGGAGGCGGAGAAAAATGGCTGGCCTTTAAAAGTAGAATGGGGTTTAATCGGTTCTTGTACCAACTCTTCATACGAGGATTTAT
This sequence comes from Pedobacter sp. W3I1, assembly GCF_030816015.1. NCBI lineage: Bacteria > Pseudomonadati > Bacteroidota > Sphingobacteriia > Sphingobacteriales > Sphingobacteriaceae > Pedobacter > Pedobacter sp. W3I1. The sequence goes on along the minus strand of NZ_JAUSXN010000001.1, from coordinate 1,384,684 downwards.
CAAGAGCAGCTTCAATCGTCAACCAGGCTATAGCAAAAGGTTTAGTTACAAAATCGGCTTTTGGGATCAACCCGGGATCTGAGCAGGTACGTTACACGGCAGATCGCGATGGTTTCTTAAAAACTTTCGAAGATTTAGACGCAACTATCTTTACCAACGCCTGCGGACCATGTATTGGCATGTGGGATCGTACAGGTGCAGAGAAAGCAGAAAAAAATACGATTGTACACTCGTTTAACAGAAACTTTGCTAAACGTGCCGATGGCAACCCTAATACTTTCGCTTTCGTAGCTTCACCAGAAATGGTTGCTGCAATTGCAATTTCAGGTAACTTAGGTTTTAATCCATTAACCGATACCCTAACAAACGATAAAGGCGAACAGGTTAAATTAGATCCGCCTACCGGTTTTGAATTGCCAACAAAAGGTTTCGCGGTAGAAGATGCAGGTTATCAGGCACCAGCGGCTGATGGTTCATCCGTTCAGGTTTTGGTTTCTCCAACTTCACACCGTTTACAATTACTAGATCCATTTACTCCCTGGGAAGGTACCGACTTAAAAGGTTTAAAACTTTTAATTAAAGCCAAAGGTAAATGTACAACAGATCACATTTCTATGGCTGGTCCATGGCTAAAATTCCGTGGTCACCTGGATAACATTTCTAACAACATGCTTATTGGTGCGGTTAACTACTTCAACGATAAAACAGATAACGTTAAAAATGAATTAACCGGTGAGTATGGCCCTGTTCCCGCAACCCAACGCGATTATAAAGCCGCTGGTTTAGGATCTATAGTTGTGGGTGACGAAAATTATGGCGAAGGTTCATCACGTGAACATGCGGCTATGGAGCCTCGTCACTTAGGTGTTCGTGCGGTATTGGTAAAATCTTTTGCCCGTATTCACGAAACTAACCTTAAAAAACAAGGCATGTTAGGTTTAACCTTTGCTGATAAAGATGATTACGATAAAATCTTAGAAGACGATACTATTGACATTATAGGTTTAACAGAATTTGCTCCAGATAAACCATTAACCCTGGTATTACACCATGCTGATGGCACTGAAGAGCAGTTTCCGGTTAACCACAGTTACAATGCGCAACAAATTGAGTGGTTTAAAGCGGGTGGTGCATTAAACATCATCAGGGCCGAAGCCGCAGCCAAAGCAGCGCTTTAATTAGTCTGAAAGTCCGGGTCGGTAGTCCGAAGTTTGGATGTTGATAATATCAATCCCGTTTTGTTAAATCAGAACGGGATTTTTTGTTCTTTTACTAGATACCGCTTAAAATGATGTCTATTTATCCAATTTGTCACATTGAGCTTGTCGAAATGCCTTAAAATCATTTTAAAAAGTCCTTCGACAGGCTCAGGATGACAAATCTATTATTTAGGATTAACCTCTTTCTTTTTTGGAAAGCAGTTGCAGTAGTTCTTGGGATGGGGTTAGTCCCGCTAATGCTGCTGCTGGTTGAAGAAACCAGCATTCGCGTATATCGGGTTTAGATGGCAGAGACAGGGTACTAATACATCCGAAAAATGCATTACCCCGTAAGGACATGATTAAATAGTATGGGGGGTAGATTTACCTTCCTTGCAGAAAATGAGCTTTCTAGCCCCGGGCGCAGCGGCATCCCTGAAGCGCAGCGTAAGGATATAGCGGAGAACGGGAACAAACTTTAATAATTGCCATTGCCTTTGCGCTCCAAAAAAAGATTTTAATTTTATGTAAAGCAAGGTTCTGAGTTTTTCGGTTGGGCAGTCCTTCTTTCCGCTACAATCTTTTTGTGAATGCAGTTTCTGCTTTCGACCTTGTACAACAAAAAGGATAGCCGTTACAATAGTTTATTTAATAAAGGCCTGTGCAATAAAGCCAGGGAAAACCGCGAGAGGATTTATCTAATGAATGGTCTTCCTTGTAGTATAGAAGTTCCTAGCCCCGGGCGTAGCGGCATCCCTGAAGCACAGCGTAAGGATATAGCGGAGAACGGGAACACCCTTTAATAGCTGCCACTGCCTTTGCGCTCCAAAAAAAGATTTTAATTTTTATGTAAAGCAAGGTTCTGAGTTTTTCGGTTGGGGCAGTCCTTCTTTCCGCTACTATCTTTTTGTGGGCGTTGTTGCTGCTTTCGAATTTGTACAACAAAAAGGATAGCCGCTACAATAAGGTTTATTTAACAGAGGCCTGTGCAATAAGCCTGAATACGATCGCTAACAGGTTTTATACATTTGGCCTCCTTGCAGTATAGAAGTTCCTAGCCCCGGGCGCAGCGGCATCCCTGAAGCGCAGCGTAAGGATATAGCGGAGAACGGGAACACCCTTTAATAATTGCCATTGCCTTTGCGCTCCAAAAAAAGATTTTAATTTTTATGTAAAGCAAGGTTCTGAGTTTTTCGGTTGGGGCAGTCCTTCTTTCCGCTACTATCTTTTTGTGGGCGTTGTTGCTGCTTTCGAACTTGTGCAACAAAAAGGATAGCCGCTACAATAAGGTTTATTTAACAAAAGCCTGTGCAATAAGTCTATAAACGACCGCTAACAGGTTTTATACATTTGATCTTCCTTGCAGGAAATGAACTTTCTAGCCCTGGGCACAGCGGCATCCCTGGAGCGTAGCGTAAGGATATAGCGGAGCACGGGAACAAACCTTAATAGTTGTCACTGCCCTTGCGCTTCAAATGATGTTTTAAATAATTGCTTTAATTTTTTTGGAATTATTCAAACTCATAACCGCAATCGTAGCAATGATGACATTTATTGGCTTTAATGGGTGTAGTTAGGGTTAAAAAGGCAAATATAGTTGCCCAAATACTATATTTTTTATCGGTAGCCATTCCATAACCTACATTAGTAGACCCACATTGCTCACAAACCGTTTTATCTTCCACTGATTCATCTTCACCAGCAATTTCATCTGATGATTCGAAGCCCAAACTATTGTCTTCAGCCAGTAGCGCATTAATAGCCTCTACATCTCTTTCAAAAACAATGAGTTTAACACCACCAATGGCCTGATTGTAAAGTGGATTTAAGGTTGCAACATTTTCATCAGCCAAAAAACAGGCAAATCCACTATCTTCCAATTTAGCCTTAATAATATTGGCCTCCATTGGATTGTAATAGGCGCTGTAAACTACTGTTCTATCGTTCATAAATCAAACTTAAGAATTTGTTTAATAATGAAGGAGAAAAACAGCAAACTATCAACTAACTTCTCAGGAAGTTTTGCCACCAATATCCAGAATCTTTAATGGTGCGTTCCTGAGTTTTAAAATCGTTATAAATCAGCCCAAACCGTGCTGTAAAACCCTCAGCCCATTCAAAATTATCCATTAATGTCCAGGCCATGTAACCGGTTACATTTATGCCTTCCTTTTTCAGTTTTAGCAGTGCATTTAAATAAAGTTTAAAATATTCAATGCGTTCAGGATCTTCTACCTTACCATTCATCAATTTATCGTGATAAGCAGCGCCATTCTCGGTGATCAGGATATTTTTGATATTTGGATAGGCTGCAAACTGTTTAACAATATTATAAAAGCTATCTGCGTTTACCTCCCATCCCATTGCCGTATGGGGCTTCTTTCTACTTTTAGCTTTTACCTCCCAGGCCTGAACAATGGGAATAAAGGCATTGTACTTAACCACCAAAGGAAAATAATTTTGAAGACCAATAAAGTCAAAATCGAATTTCATTCGTTCGTGAAGTCGCCAGGTACCATATTCGATCTGAAATTTCTCTAACACATCCCAATTGGCAGTCGGAAAACCCATACCCTGAGTGGGTTCTACAAAAAGACGATTCATTAAGCAATCAACCCTTTTGGCTGTAAGTATATCATTGTCGCTTTGTGTATTTGGAATCACCTCCGAACAAGAAAAAGTAGTTCCAATATTAGCCTTGCTAATTTCTGCTCTTAAAATTTTACCTCCATCTGCCTGGGCCAGTGCAGTATGTAATACTGCTGGAAAGAAATTGCTTAGCCCTGTTTTCCCCGGGGCATGAACCCCAAGCATATAACCTAAAGAAGTATAACCAAAAGGCTCATTTAACACGATCCAGTTTTTTACCTTATCGCCGTATGCTAAAGCGCAAATACTTACAAAAGCATTAAAGGCAGCGTTAATGCTAAAGCTTGTCCAGCCGCCCTCATCTTCTAAAGCCTGCGGTAAATCCCAATGATAAAGGGTTATGTAGGGCGTGATTCCATGGGTTAAACACTCATCAATAAGGTTGTGATAAAAACGGATACCTTCCTGGTTAATCTCTCCCCTACCTGCAGGTAAAATTCGCGACCAGGCAATAGAAAATCTAAAAACTTTAAAGCCCAGTAGTTTAACCAAAGCTATATCTTCGGCATACCGGTGATAAAAATCGCAAGCAGGATCTAATTTATGGTTCTTTTTTATCTTCCCGTTTTTCGCTGTAAAGGTATCCCAAATGGATGGTCCCTTACCATACTGTGTGGCAGTACCTTCTATCTGGGCTGCAGCAGTAGCTACACCCCACAAAAAATCTGAACCGAAATCGCTTGCCTTAATCATTGCTATTCATTAATTGCCATAAGTTCCGAGTTTAATATTAATAAATCATTAACAAATGAAATGATTCGAAATGAAAACAATTTTTAATATTTTTACCATATGCGCTACTTCTCATTAATTTCTTTTTTATTGGTATTATTAAACCTCACTGCCTTTGGAAAACTTATCCCACCTATTAATGACGAACTGATAAATGCCATAAATATGACCAATACCAGTGCATATTGTAGTGGCGATGCCGAATTTAATAATTTAGAAGCAACCCCGAGCAATTATAATAAAGCCTTAAACTGGCCGGCTGTGGGAAAAGATGTTTGGTTTAAGTTTACCGCATCTAAATTTGATGTAAATATTTCTGTTAGTGGTAAAATTAATGCCGGCAGTACAAACACTTTAATTGATCCATTGCTTGCTTTATATTCATTTGATGCCGCAACTGGTTTTATAAGCGAGTTACCTGGCACGCAAGCCACATCAAATAATGTTATTTCTTTATATAAAGGCGCTTTAACGGTTGGGCAGGTTTACTATGTTAGGGTAAGCGCGACGAACGATGTTACCGGTAGCTTTAAACTTTGCATCGATAATTATTTCCCACCAATACAACCAGGACAAGATTGTGGAACATTTTCAGTATTGTGCACAAAAGAAACATTTACCCAATTGAATGTAACTGGCTCAGGGGCAAACAATCACGAATCGGCAGGAACCTGCCTGGGTACAGAGTCGAACTCGGCCTGGTATATGTTTAAGGCATCTGCACCCGGCGACTTTACTTTTGTTATTACACCTACAGTAACCACAAACGACATTGACTGGATTTTTTACGATTTAGGCGTGAACGGGGATTGTAGTAAAATTGGTGCGGCAAATGCCATCCGGTGTGCCTCGGGCAGTGGGGTAACATGTAGCCCTGCCTATTATAAAACTGGCTTAAGTATGACTGAAACCGATTTAACTGAATCAGCGGGTTGTCCGCCTGGTCAAAATGGCTTTGTAAAATATGTAGATCTGGAACAGGACCATGTTTATGCCATATTAATCGATAATTATTCTGGAGGGAATAATGGCTTTACGATAGAATTTGGCGGTACTGCTGACTTTGCGGGCCCAACTGCCGAGATTGATGTTCAGAAACTAAATCCATGTACCGACAGCCAGGCGTACGTCTTCGAAAGCAGGGCGTCCAATTTTGCTTCTTTAAAATGGTCTTTTGGCGAAGGGGCAAGTTTGGTATCAGCTACCACAGCCGGACCATTTACCATCACCTATAACACCCCGGGAGAAAAAGTTGTGGTTTTAGAAGCCAAAGGCACAAACGGGTGCAATGTAGTGACTACTCAAACTTTTATTGTAGCAAACACACCCGAAAAACCTGCAATAATGGCTTCGAATGTTAATTTGTGCCAGGGAGACATATTAAAATTATCAACTCCTTTTTTAAATTTAGCAAGCTATCACTGGTCAGGACCAAATGGTTTTAGTTCAGCACAACAAAATCCTGAAATTCCAGTAAACGGACCAGAGCTAATTGGAACATACAAACTTTATGTTCAGGTTGGAGATTGTGTAAGTGAGGTAAATTCAATAAACATTTTATCAGTCGATTTAAAACCTGAGGCAATTTTTTCAATTGAGGTTAATAATAAATGCGAAATAAACCAGTCTTTTTCGTTTATCAATACTTCTAAAAATTACACGAAGCTTATCTGGGATTTTGGCACAGATGTAAAAAGTCAGGTTGCAACGAATAACGACAGCAAAATCTTAACCTTTGCATCGGTTGGGCTTAAAACAATCACATTAACCGTTGAAACCAATAATGGCTGTATTGCTACACTTAAAAAAGATATTTTGGTGGAATTGAAGCCGGAAAAACCAGAAATCACTAGCAATCAGGCTTTGTTTTGTTTAAAAGACGTAATAAAACTAACTGTGCCTGCACAAGAAGGTATTTCTTATGCCTGGAGCGGACCAAACAATTATTCCGCAAGCACAAATGCCATTGAAATTCCGGTAACAGACCTTAATCTGGCAGGACAGTATCAGGTTATATTAACATCGGGCACTTGTAATTCCGAACCAGCAACGATCGTTATTCCGGCCATTGCCAGAATTCCAATAGCTAAATTTTATACGGAACCTACCTTTGACGTTAAATTTTCTGCTCCAGTACCCATAACATTTACCAATACCTCACTCTATGGAGATTTTTATGAGTGGAATTTTGGCGATGGTTTTACCTCTTCAGAACAAAACCCTACCCACATTTATCAAACGGATGGATTATTCCGAATTACTTTAACTGCATTTTCTAAAAACGGCTGCGCTAATTCAATCACCCAAGGCGACCTCATTATCAAAAAAAATGCATCCACATTTGTTCCAAATGCATTTTCGCCAAATGGTGATGGGATTAATGATGAACTGGTTGTTGGTGTAACAAATCTCAAGAAATATAACATTCAGATTTTTAACCGCCTAGGCACCCAGGTTTTCTTAACCAATAACATATTCGAAAACTGGAACGGCACTTTTAAAGGCAACGCACTCCCTGTTGGCGTATACTATTATATCATATTAGGCACTAACCTATCAAATAACAATGTTAAATATTCAGGTTCGATAACGCTAATCAGGTAATTTAAAAATGTAACTCCCTATATAAACTTTAAGGTGCTTTAAATACTGTGGTATCTTGGGCAAGTTTGGGTAAAGTGTAATTTCCGGTATCTAAACTTACTTTAGGCAATAGTTTTTTTATGCTGGCCAGGTCTGTTTTATTTACCCCCGTTTGGTAGATATACAGAAATTTTAAATTTTTAAGTTTCTTTAATTGATTAATTCCTTTTGCCGTAATTTTTGTCCCAACCAAACTCAACGATTGCAACTGATCCAGATCTTTTAGCGATGCTAAACCAGCATCCGTTATCTGGGTATTATTTAAGTTTAACCTGGTTAAGTTTATGCAATCCTTTATTGCAGTTAAGGTTTGATCGTTTACCTTATTGTTTTCTAACTTAAGCCAAAGGAGCTGTTTTTCGATTGATTTTATCAGATCCAAAACATCTTTATCTAACGATTGTGCATTGATAAAATTGGCCGAAAGATAATTGGTATTCTGGGCAACCGGAAATACGCTAATCCCTGCATCGGTAAATTTTTTCAATACTTTATTATCAACTGCCGAAACCTCTTTGGCTGGAATATCGCTGGCTTTGATTTGCCCGGCCCCACTTTCACCTTTTTGCAGGCTGGCTAAAATTGTTTTTATATTTTCTGGTTGAGGGAGATCTTTAAATTTCTTTTTAAAATCGGCACCATTATCAATCCACCATTTTAACAAGGTAATTTCGTTGGGGGTGAGTTGAGGCTTTTCTTTTGGCGCCATATGATCTTCATCATTCAACGGCAATAAAATCCGCTTCATTAGCTCACTATCGTCGGCTTTACCCTTTACAATCGTGTGTCCATCTTCTCCGCCCTTTAAAATATATTCTTCCTGATCCAACCTTAGCTTGCCTTTCTGTTTTTCGCTGCCATGGCAACTATAACATCTATTTTGAAAGAGGGGTTGAATGGCATTTTGGTAAATAAAGGCTTCCTGAACATTGGGAATTGGTGGAATAGCTGCACCGCCTTTTGTACTGCCCGATTTTAACGGTGCGGTTAAATAATCAGAACCATGGGTTAAAGAACCGCCTAAATGCCCTGTAATTGAAATGAGCACGATGAGAACCACAGCTATTGTGCCTAATATTGCATTTGATTTAACCTTCAGGTAAATCATCCACAATATAAAAGATAATACAGCAACGCTGATCCCCATCCATTGGTGATTACTCACCAGTTTACCGTCATAATCGCCACCATTGGCCAATAAATAACCAGTGATGCAAGATACAACAGCACTTAACGCACCCAAAAGCAGCATAATAGGAATGGCTGGCTTTAAATTGATAAATTTTGCAGCAAATGATAAGAGAATACAAATACAGCCAAGTAACAAAATTCCAATAGGAAGGTGGACAAAGACTGGGTGAAAGCGGCCAAAAAATTCTAACATCTTATTTATATCTCTTTCTTAATAAATTCATCATGTAAACATTTATTGGCCATTGATCGGCAAGGGGTTGGCGCGTATAAGGCAGGGTAGGCATATAATCAGCCGGACCAAATTCGGTGAGAATAGTCATACGCTCGCCGTTTTTCTTTTTACGTGCTATAATTTTGTCCCACCAGGCCAGGTGTGCTTCTACCACTTTTGCCCATTCCGGTGCCCGCGGATCGTTTACCTGTGGCCCTTCGGGGTGCCCAACCCGCGAGTGGATATGTTCTGTCTTTCCTAAAATAAAATCGATGGTTTGTTTCTGGTCAGATAATAAACTCTCGTGCACATTGCACCAATGTGAAATATCTAAAGTAAACCTTAATTCTGGATTTTTCTCCGCAAAATTTTTGGCAACATGTACGGCGAACATCATGCGGCTACGATGCGTTTCGTGATAAACCGGTATACCGGACGATTTGCTTTTGGCCGTTGCGTAATCGATAATCTGTTTATTCTCTTCGTAACTGAAATAATCTTTTCCCGAATGGCAATTGATGTAAACTGGTTTTTGATAAGTATTAGCACAAATGGCATCTAAACTTTTTTTGAAGGAAGCTAAATGCTCAGTTATGTTCGACTCTGATCCGGCGCATAAAAACCCAATTTCCAGTTTATATTTCTTAACCGCATCAAAAAGTTCTTTTATCGCCTTATCCTCAGCTGGCCACCATACTTCAATACCTTCGTATCCTTCTTTTTTGGCTGCTGCGCAAAACTCATCTCTTGTGCCTCCAAAACCCCAATCGGTTTGCATAAATAATAATTCGTAGCCAGCTTTTGCTTTTATATTTTTAAGTTCGTTAGCACTCATGTTTTGGATGGGGGCTAAAATAGATGCTGCCGTTACGACAGCTGTATTTTGTAAGAATTTTCTTCTGGTTTGGCTCATTGGTTTATTAGTTCATTGGTTCACTGGTCATTCGTTCATTAGTCATTGCTAACTGCCCATTGAAAACTGGTTATTGGTTCACTGGTCATTCGTTCATTAGTCATTGCCAACTGCCAATTGAAAACTGGTTATTGGTTCACTGGTCATTCGTTCATTAGTCATTGCCAAATGCCAATTGAAAACTGGTTATTGGTACACTGGTCATTCGTTCATTAGTCATTGCCAACTGCCAATTGAAAACTGGCTTTACATCAAATTATCCATCTCTTTAAAGATCCTTCATTGCCTTCAGGATGACAGATCACTAGACTTTATCGCTTCCGACTTTGGACTCCGGACTTCCGACTCGCAGCTAAGCTACAATCTCTGAGATCACCTTACCTGCCACATCAGTTAACCTAAACGGCCTTCCCTGAAAAGGATAGGTAAATTGTTCGTGATCGAAGCCCAATTGATTTAAAATAGTAGCTTGAATATCGAAAGCATCAACTTTTCCACTTACAGCACTGTAACCAATTTCATCTGTTTCGCCGTGTGTAAATCCTTTTTTTATACCTCCACCGGCCATCCATATCGTAAACGCTTCTGTATGGTGATCTCTACCTTTAAATGGATTTTGAATACCATTTCTGTTTTCCATCATTGGCGTACGTCCAAATTCGCCGCCCCAAACCACCAGGGTTTCTTCTAATAAACCACGTTGTTTTAAATCGAGCAATAAAGCCGTAATGGGCCTATCTATGGTTCTGCATTTATTCTTCAGTCCGATGTTAAGTGAATTGTTTGGATTATCGCCATGCGCATCCCATCCCCAATCGAACAACTGCACATAACGTACCCCCTTTTCTACCAATTTACGGGCAAGCAACACATTATTGGCAAAACAAGCTTTACCGGGTTGTGTACCATACATTTCATGAATATAGGCCGGTTCATCATTGATATTCATCACCTCTGGTGCCGATATTTGCATACGGTAAGCCATTTCATACTGGGCTATACGCGATAAAATTTCAGGATCGTTATATTCTTGATATTGTTGCTCGTTGGCTTTATTAATGGCTTCGATAGATGCTTTTCTCAAATTCCGGTTCATTCCGTCCGGATCTTTTATAAACAGTACCGGATCTCCCTCGCTTCTACATTGTACACCTTGATAAACAGATGGCAAGAAACCACTTCCCCAAACACTTTTTCCGGCATCGGGGAAACTCCCTCCGCTGGTCAATACTACATACCCCGGTAAATTCTGGTTCTCTGATCCTAAACCATAAGTAACCCAACTTCCCATACTTGGCCTGCCCAACCGTGGTGAACCCGTATGTACCAACAGTTGCGCCGGAGCATGGTTAAATTGATCTGTTTTTACAGCTTTCAAAAAGCTTACCTCATCTACCATGGTAGAAAAGTGCGGTAAATTATCACTCACCAAGGCACCCGATTGGCCATACTTAGCAAAACTGGCCTGTGGACCCAGCATTTTAGGCACCCCTGTTATAAAAGCAAATTTTTTCCCGGCGAGTAATGATGGAGGGCAATCCTGGCCATCCATTTTCATTAATTCCGGTTTAAAATCAAACAATTCTAATTGAGATGGAGCACCTGCCATGTGCAAATAAATTACGCTTCGGGCCTTACCTACAAGTGGTGGCGATTTTGGTAGTAATGGATGTGCCGGATCGTAAGCAATTTTGGTTTGCGGACCCGAAAAAAGATTGCCACAGCTACCCAATAACGAACCCATTGCCAAAGCACCCAAACCCATCGCACTTTCTTTTAAAAAATGGCGCCGCGAGTTTAGGCGTGCATTTGCTTCATGTGCTTCTTTAATTAACCTATGCGCGTTTAATTCGTCTCTTGTCATAACCGATCAAATCAATTTTTGGTAACCACTTCATCCAGGTTAAGCATTGCATTGGCGACTAATACCATTGCCGCTTCTTCTGGCTTAAATTTCTTTTGTTTATCGCCCATAAATGCCGATACACTTGCCGAATTTTTTCTAAACTCCCCAAAAGCCTTGGCATACAGGTCTTCGAATACTTTTAACCTATTTTGAGGGATCGTTTTATATAAAATCAATTCATAACCCTTTGCAATTTTAGATTTGCTGGTGCTTCCCCCTACTTTTTCCATACGTACCGCCAGTTTCCTGGCCAGATCGATATAAACACTATCATTTAAGGTTACCAGCGCCTGTAAAGGGGTATTGGTTCGGATACGGCGCGGACTGCAAACCACTCGTGATGCACCATCAAAGGCGATAGCTGATGGATATGGGGCTGTTCTTTTCCAATAGGTATAAATTCCCCGGCGGTATTGTTCTTCCCCACCACTTGATACCCATTTGGCGCCATTATAAGGCGAAAACCAGATCCCTTCAGGTTGCCAGGGCATTACCGGTGGTCCGTACATTTTATTACTTAATACCCCACAAACAGCAAGACTCTGATCTCTTATTTGCTCAGCACTTAACCTGATCCGCGAACCCCTGGCGTAAAACTTATTAAACAGATCTTTTTCTTTCAGTTCTTCGGTTACCTTACTGTCCTGCCTGTAAGTAGCCATCATCACGAGTTCTTTCAACATCTTTTTAATGCTCCAGTTGTATTTGTACATCAACTGATAAGCCATAAAATCTAAAAGTTCCTGGTGGGTAGGCGCCATTCCCTGGGTTCCCATATCTTCTAAAGTTTCTACCAAACCTGCTCCATACAACTGCTCCCACAATCTATTCACCATTGTTCTCGATACGAGTGGATTTCTTTTATCGGTAAGCCACATGGCTAAACCCATTCTGTTATTGGGTGCATTTTCAGGCATAGCAAAAGCTAAGGAATTAGGTACACCTACTTTAACCTCTTTGCCCTTCGAAGTCCAGGCGCCACGCTCAAATACATAATTTTTACGTTGCATGCTCAATGGGTTTTCGACCATAATTGGCGTGGTAGGCACATTTGCATTCATTAAATCGGTAAATCTTTTTTTATTGGCCACATACTCAGGTTTGCCCTTTCCAGGAAACTGCCTGGTAAAATAAAACCAATCGAAGTACACCATAAATTCGTCAGGATTTTTTACCGAAGGGTTGGTGTACTTTAAATACACATCTTTTATCCCACTTTGCTTTGCAAAATCTATTTCTACATTCTCATAACCTTTAGTTTGGGCCAGTTTCCACGATTTTACAACAGGGCCATTTGGCGAACCTAAATGCAAGCTCATGGTACCATTCGGTTTACTGCAGTTGAAGCGTAAAATTAAATGATCAACATTATTAAGATCGACTGATTTTAATCTGGCTGAAGAGCTATTTTTAAAAAATAACGCAATGTTATGGTTCCCAATTACCGAATTATCCAATTCATCGGCCGTTGTAGAATTTATTGCTGGCTGACCGGTTTTTAAGAATAAATCAACTTCGGCAGCTCTTTCTTTACCCGCAGCAGTTTTGATCCAGTGGGTTAAATGATTGAGCTCGTTTTTAAGGCTATCATTAAAACTTTTAAGTAAAGGATATTCTGCTGAGACGTCTTCATCCCTCGTATTGTTAAAATACGACATGAATTTATAATACTCATCATGTTTAAAGGGATCGTAAGGGTGGCTATGACATTGTACACAGGAAAAAGTTGTACTCATTAACCCTTCCCAGGTGGCATTAACACGGTCTAAAACCGCCGCCGTTCTAAACTCTTCATTATTGGTACCACCCTCATCATTCGTTGGGGTATTTCTGCTGAAGGCTGTAGCGATGTATTGGGCATCGGTTGGATTTGGAAATAAATCTCCGGCAATCTGATCGGTAATAAATCGATCATAAGGCATGTCTCGGTTAAAGGCTTTAATCACCCAGTCACGATAGCTCCAGATGTTCCGATTAGGATCGCTTTCGTAACCTTTAGTATCAGCATAACGGGCTATATCCAGCCACATCGATGCCCAGCGTTCACCATATTTAGGCGAAGCCAGCAAACTATCAACCAACACATTGTAAGCCACCTGCTCGTCTTTACTATTTAAATAAAATTCGGCCAGTTTGTCTGAAGGATAAGTACCGATCAAATCTAAACTGACTCTCCTCAATAAGGTAGCTTTATCAGCAGGTTTAGAGGGTTCCAGTTTATTTTCTTCTAGTTTTGCAAAAATAAATTTATCCAGATCATTACGTACCCAATCATTATCAACATCTGGCAATTCGGTCGGTTTTACACTAACATAGGCCCAATGGTTGCCCCATTTTGCACCTTGTTTTATCCAACCAGTCAGAATATCAATTTCATCATTATTTAAAGCCGGGTGCTTATATGGCATTCTTTCTTCAGGATCGTTAGATTTTAAGCGTTTAATAAATTCACTATCCTCCGGATTACCTGGAATAATTGCCGGCTTACCACTTTTGGTTTTAGCCAACGCCTCATCCCTAAACAATACACTAAAACCACCTTGTTGTTTAACACCTCCATGGCACGAAATACACTTTTTATTCAAAATAGGTTTAACCTGTGAATTAAAATCAATTGGTTTCTCTGAAGAAAAAAGTGAAAAGGCAATTAAAGCGATTGCAACCAGCACAAAGCCAGCGGCAAATAGTATTTTCTTATTCAATAACATTTGGTTAAAAATAAACTTAAGTTAATTTTTAGCAGTTCTGTATTTATATACGAAGCTAAATATTAATCGAGGAGATAAGAATTAGCCTTAATCGCTAAATTGTTGTTTCCTTTAACCAAAGATGAAAAAAATATAAAACATAAAAATGTACTAACTTGCTCAAAAAATGGATTATATTACTTTTCATTAAGGATTAAACATGAAGAAGCCACCGGAAAAGCTGAAAAATAATTTTGATTTGCTAAAAGCCATCATCATTCCTAAAAATGTACTGATAAAACAATGCACGGAGAATGTAATCATAAGCAATATGTTCATTACCGATTTGGGCTATTACCGTAAGGCACTGAACCACTATGCACAAAGGAACAATGGTGCAGAACAACATATTTTAATTTATTGTGTTGAGGGAATGGGAACCGTAGAATTTCTGGGCACCGTATACCATATCGAAGCGGGAAATTTTATCATCGTCCCTAAAAAAACACCCCATACTTATCAAGCTGACCCCATCTTACCATGGACTATTTATTGGTTCCATTTTTCAGGGAGCGGAGCCGACCAGCTTGTGGCCTCCTCACAGCATTATAAAGCTTATGCCGGTTTTAGTGAGGAGCGGAACTTGTTGTTCGATATGATTTATAACCGGTTGGAAAGAGGATTTAGCAGAGAAAATATTATTTATGCCAATTTAAGTTTCCACCACTATATTGCTGAAATTATTTACACCGATAAACTTCCTAATAATGATAAGATTATGGAACCTGATAAAGTAGAAGAGGCCATAGACTTTATGCGGAATAACCTCGAAAAGGCACTTACCTTAAAGGAAATAGCTTTGGCTGTCTACCTTTCACCTTCCTATTTATCGGCCATTTTTAAAAAGAAAACCGGAACCTCACCCATCGATTATTTTAACCAGCTTAAAATTCAGAAAACTACACAATATTTGCTCTTTACCAACCTGCGGATTAACGAAATTGCACTAAAAATAGGTATTAGCGATCCTTATTATTTCAGCAGGCTTTTCTCCAGCGTGATGGGTATTTCACCAAAGCAATACCGTGATAATAGGTTTAATTGATGATTTTTGTGGACAGTCGGATATTCGATGTGTAGTCGGATGTTACCATCCGACTGAGTACTCTTATCATATTCATCATTTCAGTGCTTGCATATGTTTACCATCTGCCAGCATATTTATTTATAATTATCATTTACCTGTGCAGTCAGATGTTACCATCTGACTGGCAGTAAACACATGCGATTTAAAGCCTTAAACTTAGCATCAGTGTCAGATGGTAACATCCGACACCACGAATACACCACATCACTAAAATCAATCCAACGTTAAACCAATTTCTTTCAATAAAATAGCTGCATTAAAAGTCTTACAAGGTCCATGTTTTAATAAATAATCAAACTTCATTTCGCCTTCGGTAATCTGGATATCGAAATGAAAATTACGGACGGTTTCGGGGTAATCAACAATTAAATCAGCTAATTGTAAATCGTGGGTAGCAAAAAGGGCAGGTGTCTTTTCAGTAATTAGCTTCTGTACAAAAACCTTCGATCCCAAATATTTATCCCTGCTGTTTGTACCGCGCAGCATTTCGTCAATCAATACAAAAGTATCTTTGTCTTTAACCACGTTATCTAAGATCATTTTCAACCGGTTTAGCTCTGCCTTAAAGGTAGAGGTACTTTCGTTCAGCGAATCTTTAATCCGCATGTAGGTATTAATCGAAAAAACAGATAACTGCATGGCTTTGGCACAAACCGGTGCACCTGAATACGCCAATACCATATTAATACCCAAGGTACGTAGAAAAGTACTTTTACCCGCCATGTTAGAGCCCGTTACAATATCTACAGTTGGCTTCGCTTCTAAGTGAAAATCGTTATTCACTCGTATTTGCGCGCTAATAAGCGGATGACCAATTTGAGTGGTGGCTAATGCAAACTGATCCGTAAGCACCGGAAAAACCCAATCTGGTTGGTTATAGGCCGTTGTGGCCAATGAAATCAGCTCTTCAAAATCGCCTAAATGATCAAGGGCCGAAATCACATCCTTTGATGAAGATTTATACCAAATATCTAAACTGATGCAGCATTTTAAATCCCAAAGCAAAAGCGCATTCAATATACCACCAACCAGGATATTCAACCTGGCATCAAAATTCTGGATAATTTTAGACAGTGCTTTAATTTCTTTACTTACCGGAATTTTTGAGTCTAGTAAACTTAAGGTATACGAACTTTTCCAGCTTTGGTTTTCCGTCCATAAAATAGCGCTGGCATAACCATTTAACAAATTCGAACTTCCACCAAAGGTGTAAAAAACCTTGTTAATTTTTGAACCTAATAAAACGTTCCATCCTGTGTGGATTACAAATAAAAGTGCCAATATTTTCCAAAAAGCAGCGCTAATCAGAAGTGCCGCTAAAATTAAACCAACAGAAATATAAGGTACCAATTTAACGTAAAACCGCAAAAAACTGCCCTTTACAAATTCCAGTTGTACACCCAACTGGTGTTTTAGCTGTATTTTAATCTGCTCAATTTTATTAGGATCGTAACCATGCAGATTAGCCCTGAAACCATAAGTTTCTGTTATCTTATCTCTTATTTCTTTTATGGCTTCCTGACGGCGTAATATCTGATCTCTTGTCGATTTTTCTGCGAGATTTTTAGCCAGGAGGTTATTTCCGCTTTTAGTACTACAACGGTTAATCAAGGCAAACAGAGATGCGGCCCCAAAAATATCAAGATCGGAAGTGTAAGGATGCAGTTCAGATTCGAAAGCTTTACCATGGTCGTATCCGTTAGCAGTACCATTTAAAATATTCCATTCGTTCTGATAAACCCATAAAAGTTGTTTTTTATAATCGATTTCGCGGTCGAGCTGGCTTTGTCTGCGCACAATAAAGGCGAAAGCTAATACCGGCAGTAACAAACAAATCTGGATTAATGTACGCAGGCTGTCGTCTGCCGAGCGCAGCAGCAAAACGAAAAATAAAATTTCAGCTAAAAATAAACCTATGCGCAGGAAAGAAAGCTGATCAATCAGTTTTTTGGTTTGATCTATATCTGCAGTAACCTGCTTAATTTCCTGGTCGTAGTTGACTATTATTTTTGCTTGTTGTTTTAACATGGTATCGCTTCGGTATATCTATTTTCGAAGGTATAAGATCGATAGATTGTCTTTTTTGTTACAATTTTCTCTAAGTTTGAATCTCGAAATTCTAAAGATAGGCAAAATATTAAATGAAGATTACACTGATCGCCATTGGCAAAACAGAAGATAAATATTTAATTGAAGGAATTGATAAATATATCAACCGTTTAAAGCATTATATTAACTTTAGTTTTGTGGCTTTACCAGATGTAAAGAATGTTAAAAACCTGAGTGAAGCGCAACAAAAAGCAAAGGAGGCAGAACTCCTGCACAAACAAATTAATAATGGAGATGTTGTTATTTTGTTGGATGAGAAAGGAAAAAAATATTCATCCGTGGAATTTTCAAACTACTTAAATAAACAGATGATTGGTAGTGTGCAGCATTTAATTTTTATTATTGGCGGCCCATATGGATTTGATGAAAGCATTTACAAAAGAGCAAATGGCTTAATTTCGCTGTCTGATATGACCTTTTCACACCAAATGATCAGATTGTTTTTTGTAGAGCAGCTTTACCGCGGATTTAGCATTTTAAAGGGCGAACCTTATCATCACGCTTAGAGATGGAAAATGGTTGAGGTAAGATGGACAATGTTAATGATTATGGAAAAGCTGAACCAAAATCATCATAAAATAAAAGAATTATGTTACTAGATAAATATAAAAGGGAATACAGATATAAAAGCAATCAGAATGGCAACAATAAATACCTATGGATCAGCATTATTGCATCGCTGGTCATTGTAGCTTTGCTTTATTATTTCTTCGACTAAACCCCAAAAAAAACACCAGACAAATTGCCCGGTGTTCCCTATAATTTTGTAAATAAAGCTTAAACGCCTTTTTTACTCGTCATGCTTGCTTTTTTAGCTGGAGCTGAAGTTTTAGTACTTGCTTTAGCGCTTGCTGATGCTTTAGATCCTGTAGCTTTTTGTTTTTTATCTGAAGCTGCTTTTTCTTCTGATAACTTCACTTCTGCTGGTGTACCCGGAGTTTCCGGCGTTTCTTCCGTAAACAAAGGCAGGTCTTTTAACAAGTTATACCAGGTAATGATTTTCTTCATATCAGAAGCATAAACTTTCTCCTGATCGTGGCCTGGTGCTACTTCAAGGAAATAAGCACGTAAATCGCCTTTTAAATCAGGAGTAGATCCTTTTGCAGAAATTTTAGCAAAAATATCGGCCAGTTTAATTTCTTCATCTTCACCATACACGGTAATATCTTCTAATGAAGCTAATTTTGTGTTAGTGATATTGGCTACAACTTTAGTTTTTTGAGCATCTAAGCCCTCTAAGATGTAACCTACTTTATTTTGTCCAACCAGTTTAAATAACCCTGGTCTGCCAGATACGGCAACAATTCCTCTTAAATTCATATTTTTATGATTTTGCATGGTGCTTGGTGCTGAGAGCGCTATGCTCAAAACCCCATGCCCTTTGCTATTTAATCTTCTAAAACTTCAATGTTTAAAATCTTATCCCCCTGACGGATATCATCTACAAGGTCTACATTCTCAACAACTTTACCAAAACAAGTATGGTTACGGTCTAAATGAGCGGTATTTGTTCTGCTATGGCAGATAAAAAACTGTGAACCACCGGTGTTACGGCCGGCATGAGCCATAGATAAAACACCACGATCGTGATACTGATTTTCGCCGTCTAATTCGCAATCAATTTTATAACCCGGGCCACCGGTACCTGCTAAATGCGCTTTAGCCGGATCTTTTGAATTTGGGCATCCGCCCTGAACCATAAAGTTAGGAATTACACGGTGAAAAGTTACACCATCATAAAAGCCTTCTTTAGCTAATTTTTTAAAGTTTGCAACGGCTTTCGGCGCATCATTGTCGTAGAATTCTACAGTCATTTCGCCTTTTTCTGTTTTTATTATTGCTTTACTCATATCAATATCGGTACTAATTTTAAATTTTCTTCTCCTAAAAAACAATCGTATTTTTTTAGTAGAGGGCAAAAATAACAAAATTGTATAACTTATAACATCATTAAATTTTTCTATACAGTTTAAATGCGGTATTTTAGTGTTTTAAGCGTATCGATTTGATAAAGAAATATTATATCCTGCTCATTTGCCTGCTTTGTTCTTTGGGGTTAAGGGCTTCATCGTTGTTGATTTACATGGATGAAGACCAAAAAAACCACCTTAAAGCTTATGGAATTGCCTATTGGACAATCAGCAAACAGCTGGAGGTAGATTGGCTGCTAAATTACCGTGGCGGCAGCTTTTTAATTAAGTATAATAAGACTGTAGAAGATGAACTTAAAATCCGCGGGGTATCTTATGAAGTATTGGCCGATGGAAAGGTAACCAACCTTTTAAACGAAATCAGCGATCCTGCTGTAAATATGGAAATGGTTAAACTCGAGAAAACACCAAAAATAGCGGTTTACTCTCCAAAAAGCAAATTACCATGGGATGATGCCGTTACACTCGTTTTAACCTATGCCGAAATTCCATACGATGTAATTTATGATGATGACATTTTACAGGATAAATTGAACAAATACGATTGGCTACACTTGCATCATGAAGATTTTACTGGACAGTACGGCCGTTTCTGGGCTAATTTTAGGTATGCAACCTGGTACCAGGAAGATGTTAAAAACCAGGAAACTTTAGCCAAACGCATGGGCTATAAAAAGGTTTCGGAAATGAAATTAGCCGTTGCCAAACACATTAAAGAATATTGTGCTGGTGGAGGTTTCTTGTTTGCCATGTGCTCGGGCACTGATAGTTTCGATATTGCCCTTGCTGCTGATGGCGTAGATATTTGTGCCCAGATGTTTGATGGTGATGCTGCAGATCCAAATGCACAAAGTAAACTGGATTTTAACAAAACACTGGCCTTCCAGAATTTCAAGTTAGACAACAACCCGATGAACTATGAGTTTTCGGATATCGACGCTACTCAAACCCGGACACTAAACCAAACCAACGATTATTTTACTTTATTCGATTTTTCGGCCAAATGGGATCTTGTTCCAACCATGCTTACTCAGGATCATGATAAAGTGATTAAAGGTTTTATGGGACAAACCACGGCTTTCAGAAAGAGTTTAGTGAAAACAAGTGTAACTGTTTTGGGCGAAAATAAAGGTGCAGCAGAGGTAAGGTATTTACATGGAGAAATTGGCAAAGGGCAGTTTACTTTTTATGGCGGGCACGATCCGGAAGATTATCAGCACGCGGTAGGCGATCCGCCAACAGATTTAAATCTGCATCCAAATTCTCCAGGGTACCGCTTAATCCTCAATAATGTGCTTTTTCCTGCGGCAAAAAAGAAACCTCAAAAAACATAATCCGTCGGAGTTTAGCTTTTTGGCACTATTTCGTTCAGGTTTAAAAAATTGTTAATTCTCCGCTAAATTCCTGTTATGTATACAGTAAATCGCGCTTGATACCATTTCTGGTTCTTATCATAACTACACTTTATTATCACAAAAAGCTTACTGAAAACCAATGCGTTAGCCAATCAATTGTAACACAGTTGATACTTTGGCACAGCTTTTGGAATTGAGACTTGTAATTAACAACAGGTTAAAACCTGAAATTTTTAAACAAGATTCTTCTAAAAGAAAATATTATGAAAAAGTTACTATTAAGTGCATCAGTTTTATTATTAGCTACAGGTGCTTTCGCTCAAACAAAAATGACCGGGGAAACTTCGCGTTTTGGAATAAAAGCTGGCGTTAACCTTTCAAAGTTTCATGCCGGAGGCGATGATGCCGCAGCCAATGCTTTTAATGATAATGCAAAAAACAATGTTGGATTTAACGTGACCGCATTTGGTGATTTTGGCGTGGGAAATAATTTCTTTATCCAACCAGGTGTATCATTACAGAATAAGGGTAATAAATTTGAATCCGTAAACACAGCAACGGCTGGGAACAATACCATTACGACCACATCTTCTATTAAAACCAATTTAATGGCTATTGAGGTACCCGTTAATGCGGTATTACGAATCCCTACAGGCGATGCTGGTGCGGTTCAGATCAGTGCTGGTCCGTATATCGGTTTTAACATCTCTGGTAAAGATAAAGGTGAAACTACGGTTACAACACTTAACAACTCTAACAATACCAGTGCTACCGTTACTAATTCAAACGATAGAGACTTGTCATTTGGTAGTGCCAGCGATAAAAACTATAACAGTACCGAATTTGGTGCAAACTTTGGTTTAGCCTACCGCACAAATTCAGGATTTTTAGTGGGTGCCAACTATGGCTTAGGTTTAACAGATTTAACACCTAAAGACAGACAGGCCAATTCTAATAAATTAACTAACCGCGTGTTAGGATTTTCAGTAGGTTATTCATTCTAAAAAAAGCCTTAAAAACAAAAAACCTTCCTGATGTAAAATCAGGAAGGTTTTTTTATGCATTATTATTTAGTCGTAAAAATTCCAGCTTACCCCAAATTTTAATAGGGCATCTTGCATTGGGTATCTATTTACAGTGTAATAACCTGGCTGGAATAAGCCCTGATTTACAAAATCGTATTTAACAAAAATATTAGCCCTCTTTAAATTGGCCTTAAAAAAGACATCAATTACGGGTTTTGAAACCAGGTTTGTTGGATTGCGCTCATCGATATAAAACTGCGCCGTTGCAGGTGAATATAAATAGTTTGCATATTCAGAATTGTACCTCACATCAAATCCCACATTAGCCTTTAATACCTTGAAAAAAGTATTATCAAAATAAATACTGTTATAAGTATAAAGTTCTGGTGTTCTTAATACTGCATTTTTATCTGTTTTTTGATAAGCGACATAGTTTTCCATTACAAACTTACCAAACCTCGATTTCTTTGATACATCCAGTCTGATTAAGCTAATATCAGCAGTAGCTTGTTTCGGTAAAATGGCATTTGTACCATTGCTATGGTCGGCAGCAAAATAAACGTAGTTACTGGTTAAGAAATATTTGGCTCCGGCAGTAAAACCATACTTATCATTAATATAGTTAAATGATAAATTGGCAATTTTAGTGTTCTTAAAATCACTGTTTGTCCATTGGTAATGATTGCCATGATAGTAATTAAAAATAGCTGCTGGCGTTTGGTTTTGTAAATAGGCCCCCAACTCGATCCTTCCTATGGTTTTACCTAAAAGAATTTTACTTTTTGCCTCATATAAATAATCGCCTGCATTTTCACCCTGCAAAATTTGCTGTACATCTAAATTGAAATCGATATTGTTAGAGAACCGATAGCCCGCTGCGCCTAAAATGGTGATGTTTTGATAAGCAAATCTACTGTGTTCGTAATTGGTTGCATCTTGTTTTATCCCAAAATATTCATGCTTGTAATAATCGTGCCTTACGCCCGCATCAACCTTTAATTCATTTTTAATAACCGAACTATTTTTTGGCCTTAAAAAGAAACTGTAAATAAATTCATTTTTGATATGTTTTACATGGGTCGAGTCATTCGTGAATATGGTGCTCGCAATCCCGGGAGGCAGTACATGATTAACATCCGTTCCATTTTTGTAAAAATCGAAACTGTCGTTATTATACTCAAATGTATACGAAACCTTATTGGTTGGTAAAACAGCATTGTTCACATTTGCAGAGGTATCTATCCTGCCTACATAATAGGTTTGCTTTAAGAAAATGGTGTTTTTACGGTACATATTTCTGGAGTCTGATAAATTTACAGGCTCAGCCTCTCTCGCAATTTTAGAATAGCCAGGATCGAATAAACCTGTAGCGACTGTAGAACCATTCTCGTAGGCGCGCATGGTGTTAAAAATTGCCGATGCCCACATATTATAACGTTTACTTGGCGATTGGTACCATGAAAATACCGCAACATTCAAATTATCGCCACGCTGCCTTGCGTAAAAGCCTTTAGAATCACCACGGTTAAAATTAACCCCAACGTTCCAGTTTTTTTTAATATTCTGCGTGTGGATAGCCCTAAAAAGCTGTTCTTTTTGACCTGCACTAACAAAATACAGGCTGGTAAACGGCGTTCTGGCCTGATAGTAAATAATATCTTCGGGTGTTAAAGCATAATAATCAAGCGAATGAAATCCTGCATCAAAGCCAATCCTTTTACTAGGCTCGTACAATAAAGACCTGGCGGCCAGGCCCATGTTACCATTGCTAATGGTTGGGTGCAGGGGTTGTAAAAGCGGACTGTAATTCTGAATATTCGTGGTGGAAGTATCTAAAGGCAGCAATACAATACTATCTTTCGTTAGCGACAACTTGGTAAACCTGATATATTTTGCGGTAAAAACAACAGAATCCTTTCCCGAATCTAATTTTTTCCGGACAGAATCGAGTTCTTTATTGGTACCGACACTTGTTTTTAAATCTTGTGCAAAGGCTTTGTTAATGCCTAACAGCAGGAAGAGAAAAAAACAGATTTTAACGACTTTATGCATCTTATAGTTCAGAAATTAAGCGGGTTAAAATCTCGGTCATTTTAGGCTCGGCTTTAGCCGCTGCTGCTAAAATTTCATCTAAATTAAAAGGCTGCAGATCCTCCGGAAAACCCTCATCGGTTAACACCGAGATGGCAAAAACAGGTAAACCAGCGTGGTTGGCTACAATAACCTCAGGCACCGTACTCATGCCAACGGCATCAGCACCAATTAAACGCAAATACTTATACTCGGCTTTGGTTTCTAAATTCGGGCCAGAAACGGCTACATATACTCCTTTATGGCAATTAATATCAACATCTTTGGCTATTTCCAGTGCTTTGGCTATGATATCGCGTTTATAGGGCTGGCTCATATCTGGGAAACGGGGGCCTAATTCACTCTCCATTAAACCCCGCAATGGGTTATCTGGTTGCAAATTAATATGATCATCAATAATCATTAAATCGCCCTTTTTAAACTCAGGATTTAATGAGCCCGCAGCATTAGATACAATTAAGTTTTCGATACCCAAACCTTTCATTACCCTCACCGGAAAGGTGATTTGTTGCATGCTGTAACCTTCGTAATAATGTAAGCGCCCTTGCATCGCAATAATTTTCTTCCCGTTCAATGTTCCAAAAATCAGTTTCCCACTATGAAATTCTAAAGTAGAAATTGGAAAATTTGGAATATTAGAATACATCAACTGATGTTCAACTTCGATTTCTTTTACCAAGCCGCCCAAGCCAGTACCTAAAATAATCCCAATTTCTGGCTTAAAGTTCTCTGTTTTACGTTTTATATATTCAACGGTTTCTTCTATTGCTCTTAACATAGTTTAAAATGAGTTCGTCAAAGGTAATCTTATCTTTTTCAAATAATTCAACCTCAATGGGTAAATAATATACAGGTAAATCTACCAGTAAATCTTCAAATCCGGTAGCTCTTAAACGCTTGCTATCCTTTTCTGTTGTGATAATGATTTTATCTTTTTTAGCACTGGCCATAAAAACCGATTTAAACTTCTTAATATCATCATTTTTAAAAGCATAATGATCTGGAAATTCTTCGTGTTTAATGGTTTCAGCATATTTTTCAAGCTCTTCTATTAACGGGGCTGGATTTGCAATTCCGGTAAGCAGGAAAATTTCAAAACCTTTAATCGACTCGAGTGTGCGGCTTTCGTTGTGGTATAAATGGATAAGATCGCCATACTTTAAATAAGAATGTAATACGGGTTGATTTGCATTTGGCTGTAACTCATTTATAGAAGCCTGCTGCGCAATAGGTAACAACGGAACTGGCGATTTTGTGACCAATAATACATCGGCCCTTTTACGCGAGGAGAAAACATCTCTTAAATTACCGGCAGGCAATAAAAACTGTAAAGTACCCAACTTTCTAAACTCGAATAGCAAAACATTAAACCCTGCATTTACCGCACGGTGTTGAAAGGCATCATCAAGGATAATTAAATCATGACTGTCTTTCAATTGCTTAATCCCGTTCACACGGTCTTCACAAACCGCAACGGTAACAGCTGCAAATTTCTGATGGTACTGTAGAGGTTCATCCCCTATCGTTTCGGCAGTTGCAGCGCTATCGGCAACAATAAAACCTTTTGTTTTCCGTCCATATCCCCTACTTAATATGGCTATTTTATAATCGGCCAGCAACCTCACCAAATATTCCGTTGTTGGTGTTTTGCCCGATCCGCCAACGGCTAAATTGCCTACGCAGACTACCGGCAAATCGAACTTTACAGCACGCATCAATCCCCAATCGTAAAGTTTTTTACGGAGGATAATAGCCATTCCATAAATGATTGAAAAAGGAAGCAGTAAAAGACGTAGATAGTTAAGTAGCATATCGTGGTTTCAAAAATACTGATTATTTAAAAAAGAAAGGCATGGCTAAGCCGATACCCAATAAAGCAACCATTAGTCTGATGAAATGGTTTGTGGGAAAATGATTTAGCCTGGAGTCCGAAGTCCCGAGTCCATAGTCAATTAACGGATTAACCAGTTTAAAGTTGATCGTTTGGCATTTGGAGCCAGTTAACCGATTTAAACAATTAACCGATTAAATTCTAGTCAATAAAATTTAAAATTGTTCCAATATATCTTTATCTGATTTATACGTTTCTACAATTATCTGGGGAATTGTTAAATTATGTTTTTGATAAAGTGCTGCCCAAAACTCGGCATTGTTCTTTTTAGGATACTGATAAAAATCCTGTCTAAGTTTTAGAGTAGAATAGTTGTTACTGTTTTTTAGTTCCGGATCGATATTTTCCAGAAAAATCAGTTCCATCTCAGCCGAAGGTTCTCCTTGCGAAAATAACCCAGCCACTACATTACACTTTAAATACGTAGAAGATAACTTCGACAAACCATTATTGATGGTATAGTTTTGCCTGTTTATCCAGATCATGCTTTTGTTTATCGTAGCGATATTACTTTCCATTCCTTTAATCAGGTGTTTATCTACCGTGATATAAACCCAGCCATTCTTGCGTTTGTACAATGCATTTCTCTCTCTTGTGAAAGAGATCTTGTAACATTTCGTCCCTTCATATTCAACCTGTCCTTCAATTTCGTAATCATTATCCTCGCTGAGCATATTATCGTTAAGATTACTTACAAAATAAGATTTAAGCTCAATTCTTAAATCAACAGCGTAATTAATCTTCACACCTCCTGTTTTTTTGAGCTCCTTAAGCCTTCTTAGTCCCTCTAGCTGTAACCTGATATCATTTTTATATTCATCGGTATGAAGGTTAAATAACCCCTCGGCATAACTATAATATTTGCCATCTTTTACCATATACTGCCTACACAACAATTTTTCGCTCACCACACCGGTATCGGCAAGGTGCGCGACCGCATTTTTAATTAAGGCAGAAGCAAAATTGGCAGCATAAATATGCACATCGTCCAATTTAGTGTATTTGTCTTTTAGCTTAACAACAAGGCCAGTAACACTTGTTTGCTCATCAATTCTAACTGAACGGTTTTCGTAACCCACCGAACTAAATGAAAGGATTTGACCTTTATTTAACGAATCTACTTTAACAATAAAGTTTCCGTCAGGATCACTTAGGGCAATCAACTTCTGATGATTATAAATCGATACAGATGCGATGCCTTTATTGGCTTCATTAACAATCTGGCCCTTAATAATCTTTTGAGCCCAGACAGGTGGCAAGAAGAAAAAACAGCATACAAGAATGGGTAATATGATTTTTGAGCGATATGGCATAGATATTTGTGGCGTTATTTAGCTAGTATTTGGTTATTAAAGGTGTAATTTAATTATTCTCCTTAAATAACAAAAATATACAGGCGAACCAGACTAAGTTTGGAGTTGGGCGTTTCGAGTCAGTTAACCGATTTATTTCGACTTTCAAACTATCAGACCATAAACTATCAACCATTAACCAACTAACAAAAGTTATTCGATCATATTTTATCTTTTTTTATTATCATTGTTGTCTATCAAAACATATTTAATGTCTCCGAACAAACGATTAGTAGTGGGCCAAGGCCAGATTAGTGGGTATATTTCTATTTTTTTAGCTGTATTGGCACTTTTAGGGATCCTGTGTTTTCATTATCCAGAAAAGCTTACCACGCCCGAATTCCGCGAAATATACACGAAAAACAGCATGGAAGCTTTAATGCTCGGTGGCGTTATAGGGTGTTTCTTCTTTTCATTATTAAGCCTGATCCTCAGTAAAAAACTAAAATGGGCCTGGCCGGGCTTTGTGCTTGGCGCTTTAGCCGTAATATTAGGCGCTTTAAGTGTAGAAGGGAGAGATGTAGCCAAATCGGGCTGGCATTTTGGCTTAGATTGGATGATTTTAGATCTTCTTTTAATGGTTGCCATTTTTGTCCCCCTAGAATTATTCTTCCCAAAAAATAATGAGCAAACCAAATTCCACGAAGAATGGCGCACCGATTTAACCTATTTTGTAATCAGCCATCTTTTTATTCAGTTTTTTGGTATCGTAACCCAAAAACCTGCCGTATTATTTTTTGGTTGGATCGGTTTAGATAAATTGCACACCTGGGTACAGGGTCTCCCATTTATAGTGGCGCTCTTTTTGGCTTTTTTTAGTACCGATTTGTTTCAATATTGGGCACATCGTTTTTTCCATACCCGGGTATCCCTTTGGCGCTTCCATTCCATACACCATTCTACACAAAATATGGATTGGCTGGCTGGAAGCCGCACCCATTTTATCGACATCTTTTTCACCAGGGCAATGACTTTCATCCCGCTTTATGTTTTGGGCTTTTCGTCTACCGTTTTCAACGTGTACATTATATTTATTGCCATACATGCGGTGCTCATCCATGCCAATACCAGAATTAATTTTGGTCCGTTAAAATACATTTTTACTACGCCTCAATATCACCACTGGCATCATTGCGAAGATCCTAAATACTATGGACATAATTTCGCTTCCATATTTCCTTTTATTGATATGCTGTTCGGCACCTATTACTTGCCTGGCAAAGAATGGCCCGCCGGAACGGGCGTACATGAAGCTTCCTATCCGAAAGGTTTCGTTAAACAATCCATTTATCCATTTACAAAAAGCCCTTTTGATACCGATTTAAATATGGAAGAAAGAAGTGATAGATAGCTGCTAGCGCTTGTTTTTTAACGAGCGTTAATATCTCGTTGTTTTAAACGATGAACTCATATAGCTATTGATGCACACTTTTGGAAACAAGCGCAAGCAAGGTGATATATACCCTGAAGATTGTTTAGAAAAGCAGTGCCTGTAAACATCATTAATGTTAGTCGGGCTTTTCGCTAAATCTTTTGTTTTTGAAGCAAAACAAAAGTATATCGCTGCAATCCCGTTTAGTCAGTAATAGTGGTGCTACTATTAAAGGTTTTTGAACCTAATCAAAGAAAAGATAAAATAACAAAGCTATTTCTGCACGCATTTGAAAACAAGCCAATCGGGGTATTGCTAAGGCGATCGAAAGAGATTGTATCATAAAGACAATTTCTCTGCAAATTTGTTATGTTGAGCCTCCCGATGAAAATCGGGACTAGTAGTCGAAACACATACAGGAGTATTTAATTAAGCCCTTCGACAAGCTACCATTGACAGAATCCATTAGTGTGGTCGTCATTCTCGCGCAGGCGGGAATCTTAAAGCGCTTGCATTAAGATTCCCAATCGAGTTGGGAATGACGATCCCTCGCAGCCTATCAACCCACTAAAATCACGCTGTCATTTATATTAATTTTTATACAATGAATTATCCCTCAATATGATAATTTACATTTATGATACAGCCTCCAGGCCTCACTCTGCACCTCTGTGCTTTTTCTCTCCATGATCGCTGCTGTTAAAGACCTTTAAATGGAACAAACGCCCATTTAAAATGTTATATTAGGGTTCCATCTTATAATATGCAAGCCGAAACAGAAATTTTAATTATTGGTGGTGGATTGGCTGGTTTAACAGCGGCACTTCACCTGAATAAGCTGGGTTTAAATGTTACACTGATCGAGAAAGATACTTATCCGCACCATAAAGTTTGTGGCGAATATATTTCGAATGAGGTGCTCCCCTATTTTGAATGGCTCGGTCTGGATATCGAAAATCTTGCCCCTACATTTATCAGCGATCTGCTTTTCACCTCAAATCTTGGCAAAAGTATACAGACAAAATTGCCGCTGGGTGGTTTTGGTTTAAGCAGATATACCATTGATCATTATTTGTATACTGAACTGATCAGGAGAAAGGTAAACGTAATTCATAATCGCGTTGTAGAAATAAATTTTGCCAATAACCAATTTACAGTAACAACTGCAAACAATTCTTTTGTTGCAGCCTACGTTATTGGCGCTTATGGAAAAAGATCGTCCATTGATATTAAACTAAACCGCAGTTTTATCAATAAACAATCGCCCTATCTGGCCGTTAAAGCACATTATAAAGCTGATTTTCCGAATAATCTGGTTAGCCTGCATAATTTTGAAGGTGGCTATTGTGGCGTTTCAAAAGTTGAAAATGACCGGTTGAATATCTGTTATCTGGCCAACTATGAGCGTTTCAAAAAGTACAAAAACCTGCTTGCCTTCCAGGAAAACGTTCTTTATAAAAATAGCTATCTGAAAGCTATTTTCGAAAATGCCACCAGTTTATTCGATGTTCCGTTAACCATCGGTCAGATTTCTTTCGAGGGTAAAGAACCTGTGCATAACCATATTTTGATGATTGGTGATACTGCCGGGTTAATTCATCCACTTTGTGGAAACGGTATGGCCATGGCCATTCACAGTGCCAAAATTGTTTCAGCACTTTTGCATCAAAAAATCGAGGGTCAGATGAGTTCGCGTGCAGCACTGGAAAAAAGTTATACCGCACACTGGAACAGGGAATTTAAAAGCCGCTTAAAAATGGGTAGAGTGTTGTCTTCTTTGCTGAGCAACAATAAATTCGAAAGTTTAGCTATGAATGCGTTGATTAAAATGCCCTTTCTGCTCCATAAAATAATTAAACAAACACATGGCAAACCCATTAGAATTTCATTATAAATGCGAGTAGATACTACATATAGAAGCAC
This sequence comes from Pedobacter sp. W3I1, assembly GCF_030816015.1. Lineage (NCBI taxonomy): Bacteria > Pseudomonadati > Bacteroidota > Sphingobacteriia > Sphingobacteriales > Sphingobacteriaceae > Pedobacter > Pedobacter sp. W3I1. Next base: position 1,354,354 of record NZ_JAUSXN010000001.1, on the reverse strand, counting down.
AGCACCAGAGATTATGGATGATTTCGCTATGGAAGGTGAAATATTGCGCGATGCACTTGACAAAATAGCCAGCATTAACCAACTCCTTGGTGGTAACAAAGTTACGCTCGATGGGGTTAAAACCTTAATCGCCAGCAAACCATTGGATCAAGTTATACGTATTACTGATATTGGTTGTGGAAATGGAGATATGTTACGCACTTTGGCCGATTACGCAAAAAAACGAGGTTTACATTTTATTTTAAAAGGGATAGATGCCAATAGATTCACCATAAATCATGCGCAAAGTTTGTCTGCAAACTACCCGAATATAACCTATGCCTGTAGCGATATTTTTGACGATTTAAATAAAACAGAACCTTGCGATATTATGCTTTGTACCTTAACGTTACATCATTTTAAAGATGAAGAAATTATTAAGCTGTTAGAAAATTTTAAAAGATCAGCAACAATGGGTATTGTAATAAACGACCTACAAAGAAGTGCAGTAGCCTATTACCTGTTTAAAGCTTTATGTTATGTTTTCCGTTTAAATGATATGTCGCGAGAGGATGGCTTAGTATCTATTCTACGTGGATTTAAAAAAGCAGATTTGCTTAAATATACCAAACAATTAAAGCTAAAATCGAGTTCGATAAAATGGAAATGGGCTTTCCGCTACCAATGGATAATTAAAACAATATGAGCGTAACCGTAAAAGCAGTAAGTAAAGCCTTGCCCGAATTCTGGAGATCGACCGAAGAGATTTTACCTTTTCTGGATGTTTGGTTAAAAGATCAGGATGATCGCTTTATCAGGAAGGTAAAAAAGATTTTTGAAAGCGCCGCAGTAGATAAAAGATACTCGATCATGTCGCCCGAAGAGGTTTTTAGTGATTTAAGTTTTGAGGAGCGAAACAACATTTATGTAAGAGAAGGGATTAAGTTGGGTGCTAAATGTTTGGAAACCGCGCTCGAAAAAGCCAACTGGCACGCTCAGGATTTAGATTACATCATTACGGTAAGCTGCACCGGAATCATGATCCCTTCATTAGATGCCTATCTGATCAACTTACTAAAACTCCGCCAGGATATTGTTCGTTTACCGGTAACCGAAATGGGTTGTGCTGCTGGTGTATCAGGCATGATTTACGCTAAGAATTTTCTGAAAGCAAATCCAGGCAAACGCGCAGCAGTTATTGCGGTAGAATCGCCAACGGCAACCTTTCAATTAAACGACTTTTCGATGGCCAACATTGTAAGTGCAGCAATATTTGGCGATGGTGCCGCCTGTGTATTATTAAGTTCGAATGAAGAAGATACCGGGCCGGAGATTTTGGCAGAAGAAATGTACCATTTTTACGATGCTGAAGAAATGATGGGATTTAAACTCACCAATACCGGACTGCAAATGGTACTGGATGTAGCAGTTCCTGAAACCATCGCCAGTCATTTCCCCAACATCATCCATCCATTTTTGAAGAAAAACGGATTCGGGATTAACGATATAGACCATTTGATCTTCCATCCGGGCGGAAAAAAGATTATCCAGATTGTTGAAGAATTATTTAATCAGTTAAACAAAAATATAGATGAAACGAAAGAAGTTTTAAGGCTTTACGGAAACATGAGCAGCGCAACAGTTCTCTATGTTTTAGAACGGATTATGGACAAAAAGCCAATGCCTGGAGAAAAAGGACTGATGTTAAGCTTCGGCCCGGGCTTTTCGGCACAACGCATACTTTTACAATGGTAAAATTCAATAATTCATTCACGCTATCGTCCAATAAATCTGTCATTCAATCATTCACTCCTCCAACCATGACTACACAAGAAATAATAGATCAACTGCCTTACGGTAAATCTTTTCTTTTTGTTGATGAGTTATTGCATGTTGATGAAAATGGAGCGAAGGGAATATATACTTATAGGAAAGATCTTCCCTTTTACGAAAGTCATTTTAAAAATCACCCCCTTACCCCTGCAGTGATCCTCACCGAAACCATGGCACAGATTGGATTGGTCTGTTTAGGCATTTACCTGTTAAAAGATATTGATCAAAATGTATCCATTGCCATGACGTCAAACGTTATTGACTTTTTAAAACCGGTTTACCCTGGTGAGCAGGTTACGGTAACGAGTGAGAAATTGTATTTTAGGTTTAATAAACTGAATTGCAAGGTAAAAATGGAAAATGAAGCAGGCGAAATGATTTGCAAAGGAAATATTTCCGGAATGTTAATTTCGAAAGAAAATGGATAACAGGGTTGTAATTACAGGTTTAGGCGTATGCGCACCAAATGGTACTACTATCCATGAGTTTTCTGATGCGATAAAAAAAGGACTTTCTGGCATCCGCCATCAGCCCGATCTGGAAGCCTTAAATTTTTCTTGCCAGATTGCAGGTAAACCAGCACTTAGCGAAGAGCGGATCAGCCAATATTTTACACCGCTTGAATTACGAAACCTAAACAGTACAGGAATTATATATGGTGTTATTGCCGGTTTGGATGCCTGGAAAGACGCAGGCTTAACCATCGAAAATAATGACGAACCCGACTGGGATAGCGGTACCATTTTCGGAGCGGGTACTTCTGGTATAGATAAATTTAGATGGGCAATTAATAAAATAGATGCACTTGAAATTAAAAAATTGGGAAGTTCTGTAGTGATACAAACCATGGCCAGCGGCGTAAGTGCTTTTATCAGTGGCAAGCTCGGCCTGGGTAATCAGGTGACTACCAATTCATCTGCCTGCGCAACAGGAGCAGAAAGCATATTGCTGGCTTACGAAAGGATTAAAACAGGTCAGGCCACAAGAATGTTAGCAGGCAGTACCAGCGACAGTGGCCCCTACATTTGGGGCGGTTTTGATGCCATGAAGGTTTGCACCTTTAAACACAATGATGAACCGGAAAAAGGTAGCCGCCCTATGAGTGCAACAGCAAGTGGCTTTGTACCCGGAAGCGGGGCAGGAGCTTTGGTGTTAGAATCGCTCGAAAGCGCAGTGGCAAGGAAAGCCAAAATTTATGGCGAGGTGCTTGGGGGGCATATCAACTCTGGTGGTCAGCGTGGCCTGGGCACCATGACTGCACCAAACCCTGCTGCTGTACAGCGATGCATTCAAAAAGCATTAAAAAATGCAGGTATTGAAGCCCGAGAAATAGATGTGATTAATGGCCACCTTACCGCAACAACTAAAGATGCGCTCGAAATAGAAAACTGGAAAACAGCACTGCAATTACCTGTTGACGATTTCCCGTACATTAACTCTTTGAAAGGCATGGTTGGTCATTGTATTGCAGCTTCAGGAAGTATAGAATGTGTAGCCTCGATGCTTGAGCTTTCAGAAGGGTTTATTTTCCCCAATATTAATTGCGAAGACTTAAGCCCTGAAATTACCACTTTAATTAATCCGAAATGCATTCCACAAACCGTAATTCATAAACCATTTAATATCTTAGCTAAAGCCAGTTTTGGTTTTGGTGATATTAATGCCTGCATTATTTTTAAAAAATACGCCCATGAATAAAGAAGAGATCATCGAAGCTTTAAAAACAATTGTTGAACCTTACAGCGAAGAGGTAGCAGCCCTGGCAAATATTGACGAAAACACTGATTTTATAAACGATTTAAAAATAAATTCAGCCAACCTGGTTGATATTGTTTTAGATATTGAAGAGAAATTTAACATCGAAATAGACAACGATTCGATGGCTAAAATGCTTACAGTAAAAGCCACAACTGAAATTATAGCTCAAAAACTGGAAGCGCATGCTGGGTAACGATATCGTTGATCTGGATCTGGCTAAAATTCAAAGTAACTGGAAGCGCAAAAATTACCTCGATAAAATTTTCACGGCTGAAGAACAGTTACTGATTACATCAGCAAAAAAACCTGATGAAATGGTATGGCTGTTATGGAGCATGAAAGAATCGGCTTATAAAATCCATAACCGTAAAACAGGCATCCGAAATTTTGCGCCTAAAAGTTTAAACTGTACCATTCATTCGGATAGCGATCAGATACATGGTGCTGTAACTATTGATGAAAATACGTATTTCACCAAAAGCGATATACAAGTGGCATATCTTCATACCATTGCCTCCCCTGTTTATAGCAAGTTGGAAGAAATTAAAGTAGCCATTTACGAATCACCAGATCATCCATGTGATTATAAACGTACTCAACCAGGCTGTGTGAGTCACCATGGGCGGTATTTGGCTTTGGTTTATTAATTTCATAGTTGACAACTTTTCTTAACAACTTGCCCATAAAGTTATCAACTCATTAGAGAAATGAAGGTATTATCAAACTTGTTAAATCCTCATCACCAAATTGCTGTTTCCATAAATTAGCATAATGACCATTTGCGATCATCATTTCCGTATGACTTCCCTCCTCAACAACCTTTCCTTTATCTAATACAATAATCTGGTCAGCTTTTCTAACCGTAGGTAACCGATGTGCAATGATGATGATTGTTTTCTTTTGCATCCTTAACAAATCTATTGTTCGCTGCACATACTGCTCAGAAGCTGAATCTAAAGAGGAAGTAGCTTCATCCAGAATTAAAATTTCAGGGTTACGGTACAGGGCCCTTGCTATGGCGATCCTTTGTTTTTGTCCGCCCGATAAAGAGGCTCCGTTTTCACCTAAATAAGTCTGGAAACCTTCTGGCAAAGCTTCAATAAAATCGATGATCCCCAATTGCGTACAAATACTAATAATCTGTTGCATATTGGGTTCATAATCGCCAATGGCAATATTTTCAATTACATTACCAGCAAAAAGATCAATTTTTTGCGGCACAACGCTCAGTAAATTTCTTAAAGAGGCATTGTTCAAATATTTAAGCGCATGATTACCAATAAAAATATTGCCCGATTGTATGGGATAAATATTTTGAAGTAATGACATTAAGGTAGATTTACCAGATCCACTCTCCCCTACAATAGCCGTAAAACTCCCGGCCTTAATCTTTAGATTTAAATCTTCAAACACATTAACACGACTGCCATATCTAAAGGCTACATGTTCAAACCTGATATCGCCCATTAATTCTTTGGCCAGGAAAATACTCGATGAATTTTGTTCAATCTCCAGATCCATAATTTCGAACAAACGATCGGAGGCGATCATGGCATCCTGGATAGATTTATTCGCGCCAATTAACGAAGTAGCCGGACCAGTAAAATAACCAATAAGCGTATAGAAAGAAAATAATTCCCCTGGAGTAATCTCACCATCTAACACATAACCTGCACCCACCCAAAGCAAGATGATAGTAAGCATACGGGCAATAACCTCAGTTGATGTGCCAGAGAAAACTGAGTTTAATCCTGATTTATAAATTGTTCTAAGCAGGCCAATAAAGTGCGTTTCTGTTTTTTCGTTGGTAAACCTTTCCAAGCCAAATCTTTTAATTGTGGCGACGTTATTTAAACCCTCAACCAATTGCGATTCTAACTCAGCCGACTCCTCCATCAGCTTCCGTTGCATTTTCTTGTTTAGCTTATTACTGATGAAATAAATTAATAAATACAATGGAATAACTGCTAACATCATTAAGGCCAGTTTCCAATAATAACTGAACATTAAAAGAAAAGAGAATACCACAATAAAACCGTTCACCACCAGGTTAATGGAAACATCATTTATAAAAGCCCTTATTTTAACCGCATCGTTTACCCTTGAAATAATTTCGCCTACCCGCATGGTATCGAAAAATTGTTGAGGAAGCTTTAAGAGGTGTTTATAATACTCCAGTATCAATCGGGCATCGATCTGTTGACCTGTACGGATGGTAAAAATAGTTTTAGCGGTACCAATAAATAACTGTAAGGCCAAAATGGCCACCATCATTAAGCTCATTAAGTTGAGCAGGTTCCGGTTGCCATCAACAAGAACGTGATCGGTTATTTTTTGGACAAAAACCGAAGTAGACAGTCCCAGTATAGTATAAATTAAGGCCCCAAAAAGTGCCTGTACTACAATGCTTTTATGCGGTTTAATCAGGTTCCAAAAACGGCTTCCGGTATTAACCTCTTCATTTCCCTGTTTAAAACTTTCATCTGGCAATAACAAAACCAATACACCTGTCCACTCTCGTATAAATTCGGCAATGGTTTTACGGTGCTTTTTTCCATCACCAGGATCCATTATTTCAATGTATTTATCGGTTACCTTATAAATCACCACATAATGTTGCAACTGATTTTTAACCACAACATGGGCAATGGCTGGCAGTGGAATTTTAGAAAGACTATCTAAATTGCCCTTTACGCCTTTTGCTTCAAAACCCAGTTTATTTGCCGCTTCTATCAAACCTAAAACATTGGTTCCTTTTTGATCGGTACTGGCCAATTGCCGGATGCGCGCAACAGGCATTTTCAGCTTATAAAATGCAGATATAGATGCCAAACAAGCAGCACCACAATCGGTAATATCGCGTTGTTTTATGAGTGTAGACATTAGAGGTGAGATATTAGATTTGAGACTGGAGAACTGAGATTGGTGATTTGAGAATTTTCGGCTTTGGTCTTTCAGCTTTAACCTTTTAGCTTTTAACTCCATTCGGATTTAACCAATCGTCAACTTTATCATAAAGCAATTGATACAAATTTCGTTCTGCAATGGTAAAGTGTGCATTAAAGGTCATTCCCTTTTTCACCTGCCCTTTATAACCATTTTTTAACCTTAAATAATCTTGGTTCAGTTTACACTTCACTTTAAAATAAGGGTTCTGGTTAATCAACATAATATCGTCTGAAATGTCGGCTACAACACCATCAAGCAAACCCCATTGGTTATAGTTAAAAGCATCAATCTGAAATCTGACGGTTTGACCTGCTTTAATTAAGCCTATATCAGCAGGTTTAATATAACAGATGGCCAGCAAAGCACTATCAGGAGATATTTCGCCAATTTTCTGGTTAGCCGAAATAAAAGAACCCAGTTGTAAACCCGATAGGTTTTGTACCGTTCCGGATATGTGGGCGGTTAAATGATATAGTTTCTCCTGCTCTGTAAGTTGGATCTTTTGACCATCAAGATCTTTCAGTTCTTTTCTATATTGATTGGATTCTGTTTGCCATTGTGTTTTGTACTTTTTAGCTACCAGATTAAAATCAGACATGGCCTGATCATAGTTAAATTTAAACTGTTCATACTCTGCTTCGGTAACTACTTTCTTGCTATACAGTGTTTCGTACCTTTTATAAATTTTGTAGGCCTGCTCGCGGGCATTTAAAGCATTTTGAATTTGCTCTTCATATTGCTGCCAGCTGGCAGCATACAGGCCGGTTTGCAATGCAGGTTGCCCTGCATTGCTTAAATCGACCATTTTTAAGAGGAGGAGCGCATCATTTAATAAATCTTTTAATTCACGGGAGCGATTATTTAAAATCACATTTTGTGTTTCAGGTATAGTGGGGTCTATATTTAAAAGGAGTTGTCCTTTTTTTATTTTTTTGTTATCAGTTAAATTAATCAGCGTAATTTTCCCCGCCACTGGTGCCAGCAGTTCTGTTCGTTCGATATTACTCTGCAAAGAACCATTCCCCTTAACACTTACTGTAGTGTAAATAAATGGTAAGGCAGCAAAGGCAAGAAGGATAAATAATATCGTGGCAGAATAAATAATTTGGGTACGTACCCTGGTATGGTGTAAAAAAATGATAGAGTTATCTTCGAAATTTGCGTCTTCTGTTAAAGGCATAATCATCAATTGGCTTGGTTAGGCCAAGTTTGTGATTATTAATTTATACTGGAAAAAAGATACACGAAAAGGTGTATTGTAGGGATAAACCACTCTTTACTAAACAAAAAACCCGACCAGCATGAGATGCAGATCGGGAAATTATCTTTGAAGGATTTATTCTATAAACTTTTTTTATAAGCTCTGCCAGCCGACTCAGCAATTTCGCCAGCTAAGTAAATTACGCCTGCAACAGCGGCCAGTACTGCCCAGAAACCACCATTAACTTGCTTCACTTCTTCTGCTGTAAGCTCTTCTATTCCGAATTTATTAATTTCTATCTTCATAATTATTTAATTTAAAACGTTACACTCACAACCTTTTTCAAATTTCTCTACCAAATAGGCAGTTCCTGGAGCAACAAAATAAAGCCATAAAGGAACTTTTCCACCCTCTATATTTATTATTTCATGCTCACTTAGTTCAATAACTTCAAAAGATTCTAATTCGATTCTTTTCATCTGAGATTAATTTTTTCAAGCATTCTTACTCATTAAAGGCTTTTCAGATTCCGCCTATGTTGGCCTAACATAAAGCAAGTATCTAATTTTAGAATTTGTAGAGCAAAAAAGATACACCAAGGGGTATTTCCTAAGGACGAAAAAAATAGAGCATCGATCCGATTAACGGTATAGGTATAAGAGAAGAAAGTTCTTAATCACAAAGCAGAAAGTTAAGCTAAGAAGACTAGCCATAGATTAATTTAATAGATATAAAGGCTTTGGAATTGAGAGTCGAGGAATCTCCAATAAAAAACCTACGAAATATCTACGTATTTCATAGGTTACATACGTTCGTCAATCTAAATCGTTCTTTGAGAGAGAATATTACTTCTATCTACTCATCACTAATTTAGATTACATAACTCATTACTTAACAAAATCGTTTAACCCTGCAAGCACTCCATTAAAAAATTCCACCCTATTATCGTAGAGGAATATAAATAAGAGCGTGGCTATAAATATTGTGTTAATTAAATTTTGATTTCTCTTAACCAACGAATTTTCCATAAATTTTATTTTTATCTTTCTATTAAAAACCAAGTTGCAATTCATTTTAAATTTACAACTTGGTTTAATAAATTACAAATTATGTGCAATTAAATAAATTGTACTAGCTCCTCCGGTTAGAAAATGTGCCATTGTCCATACATATGATCTACCAATTAACTCTGCAGCGTCGCCTTTATCTCCACCATTAATATTTGTTAGCTCATGGTTTTCCAAAATGGACAGGCCCATAGAGTCAATTCGATTATTCTGTAAATTTTTCATTTCTTTTATCTTTTAATTAAAATCCTGCAACCCTTTTTTTACCCCTTCAATAAATCTTTCCCTATTATCATATAAATAAATTCCGTACCCAACTAACCACCAATTTCCGCCATCAATCTTATTGACTTCTTCAGCATCTAACTCCTGAACATCAAAGCTTTCTAATTTTAAGTTTTTCATTTTCGTTTAATTTAAATTTTTCGTTCTTACTCATTTAAGGCTTTTCAGATTCTGCCTATGTTGGCCTAACATGAAACAAGTATTGGATATTAAATTTCAATCAAAAAAAAAGATACACTAAAAGGCTTTTTATAAGGACAAAAAGAGATAATAACATCAAATGACAGCTTATATAGTTTAATATTGAATCAAGCTAGTGCCAATCCACACACGGCATTAACCCATACAGAAGATAAGACAATTATGTATTTTAAAATAGTTTTTCCTTTAAGTATAAATATCGACTATAATTGTAATTGAAAACTATAAAACCATCATGATTTTTCAAACCACAAATGGGATGAACGGTTCAAGCCTCCTTGAACATCGTTAAAACGTCTACATTGGTAAAAATCTGATCGCTTCATCACCTTTAAAAAACAAATTATCTATAGATGAAAAAAATAATCTTCTACTTATTGCTCTTATTTCCATTTTATAATTTACAAGCCCAGAATTGCAACTGCGGCGATAATTTTTCATTTATGGTGCAGCACATTAAGAAAAATTATGTTGGCTATACTGATAAGGTTAATCCAAAAACCCAAAAAAGATTCGAATACCTTACCGACAGCTTGCAAAAAGTTGCCCGCTATACGGCTAGCAATAAGTGCTTAGCTGTGTGTAGAGAATGGATTAGTTTTTTTAAGGATGGGCACATGAACATATCCTTTAACGAAAGTAGCCCGAAAGACGAGATCCGGGTTTTTTTTTCTAAAGAAGAAAAAACTATTTGGGACGAAGAGAAGCTAAAAACCTATCTGAGTAAGTATAAAAACCAAACTGATAACATTGAGGGGATTTGGCGCAACGTAGCTAAGACACATCAGTATGGCATTGTTCGCGACAGTTTAAACCAAAATGAATTTATTGGATTTGTTGTTAAAGCCGATGGTGTAATGTGGATTCCACAACAAATAAAATTTAGGGTAAGAAAAACAGAAGAGGTTTATAAATTCAGTTCTTTTTTTGCCAGAGATCATTCACCTTATCCTGCCAGGGTTACGCTAAACAAAGATACTATGGATCTCAAAGAAATAGGCAAATTTTACAAAAATGATTTGCCTGGAAAACCTCTATCCTCATCAAAAAGTCCGAAGTTTGAAAGATTAAGCGATAAAATCGCTTTATTAACAATACCTAGTTTTTATCTCGAATATAAAAACGAGACAGACAGTTTGATGATTAAAAATGCCCCAATAATAAAAAACATTGATCATTTAATTATCGATTTAAGGGATAACCGAGGTGGTGCTGTCGGCGCATTTGAAAAAATATTGCCTTACCTATATACAAACCCTATTTTTTCGGAAAAAGGCCAAATTTTAGCTACTGATGATAATATTAAAGATGGCTATGAAAAACCATTGCCTGACCTTCCGGAAGATTTACAGGAGTATTTCAAAAAAATCATAAGTAAATTAAAAGCACATCGCGGAGAACTATATTTAGCTTACCCGGCCGACACCATTAAATACGATAAGATATTTAAAAAGCCATCCCGTGTTTCTATTTTAATGAACGATGGATCGGCAAGTGCCTCCGAATTATTTATTTTACAGGCCAAACAAAGCAGTAAAGTTAAACTATTTGGTACAAATAGTTCCGGATCGGTTAATTATGTAGAGAGTGTAACAACCCAAATGCCCTGTAATTTCTTCAATTTAATTTACCCAGCAGCGCGATTAATGCGTGCAAGCAGTGATGGAACCGATCCCGGCATTAAGCCTGATATAGAAATACCTGCAAATGTTACCAATTGGATTGATTTTGTAAAGAAGTATAAAAATTAACAATGTTTAATATTTAAATATACAATCTATTGATTTCGTATAGGCAAAAGAGTATTTGGTGTATAATTTTTCGCTGATATACTAAGAAATAACATCTTTAAGCACATTTATTTTACCATCTAACATTACAATTATGAAAAACAAAAAATTAGAAAAAAAGACTTTATTTGTTTTTAAGAAAAACAACCTTACCAATTTGACAAAAGAGCAAATGAGAAGAATTTATGGAGGGGAGACAACAACAGGGGGAAGTGGTCTCTCAGGGGATCCAGCTTGCCCTAACAAAACAATACTTAATACAGTAAGCGACTAATGCGTTGATATTAAACTTATTTAGAATTAAATCAAATTTCTCATTACTTTACCTATTAATTACCACCCCCTATTTTTATCAATAATGAAGTATGTTGTTTGTTTTATTTGTTTATTTCATTTTACGCTTGCTCTAAAAGCACAAAATTGTAACTGTGATGATAATTTTCGATTCTTGGTAGAAAAAATCAAAAAAAATTACATTGGTTATGCTGATAAAGTAGACTCTTCAAATCAGTTACAATTCGAAAAGTTTACCGATAGTTTACAGCAAGTCGCTTCTCTATCCAGTTCTTACAAATGTTTAGGTTTAATGAGAGAATGGCTCAGTTTTTTTAAAGATAAACACATTGATTTCGGTATGGATTTTAGTAAACTTTCTCCTGATTCCGTGAGGATATTTTTTGCTAATGAAGAGAAAACAACTTGGACAGAAAATACCTTTAAATCTTATCTGCAACAAAACAATACAACACTAGATAGCATAGAAGGGATTTGGAATTATGGGATGTATGAAATTGGAATTGTTAAAGACCTTACCAAAAAAAAAGTTGAATTTATTGGTTTTGTAATAAAAGCAGATAGTGTAAGGTGGATGCCACAACAAATAAAATTTAAAATTAGTAAAGTCGACAATCAGTATAAAACCATTTATTTCAGTGGAGGTGACCATTCGATTAACTATCCCAACTTAGTTACACAAAAAGACCTGTTAGATTTCGGCTTTTTTGGAAAATGGAAAAGAGGGGAGAAAAAAACGAAAACGGTTTCTCCTGCTAAAATTAGTGTCCCAGAGTTAATCTCTAGCTTTAAAGTTTTAGATGAGCAAACGTCTTTACTTACACTTGCTTCATTTGATATTAAATATAAACGCAGTATAGATAGCCTCATTGATGGCAATAAAGATAATTTAGCACATACCAAACACTTAATTATTGACGTAAGGGATAACCCTGGCGGGACTACGAGTTGTTTCGAAAAACTTATCCCATATTTATATACGAACCCTATTCATATTGATGGTGGTATTGTATTAGCCACTGAAGATAACATTCGTGATTGTTATGAAAAGGATTACTCATTATCAAGTACAGCTACAAAGAAAAAAATACAAGAAAATAACAAAAAATTAAGAGCACACTTAGGGGAACTCTATTATTTATACAAACCAGAAACTATAAAACTATCCAAAAGGTTGAAAAATCCGGAGCGTATTTCAATTCTAATTAACGGAAACACGGCAAGTAGTGGAGAGTATTTTATTTTAAGAGCAGAACAGAGTAAAAAAGTTACCCTATTTGGTCAAAATACCGCTGGAATGGTTGACTATGGTGAAATTGCTATTACACACACACCTTGTTCTATTTTTACACTTATTTATCCAGTAGCAAAATCATTGCACGCTATAAAACGGCCACTAGATAATATAGGAATAGCTCCAAATATTAGCATACCTGAAAGTGAAAAGGATTGGATAAATTTTGTAAGAAGCTATAAAAATAATTAGTTGTGAAAAATAAAATACAAAGTAATCGCCTATCACATCTTGTTTTGGGTAGCATATATGTTGTTAGGCAATATTTTAGAGTATGCGCAAGATCCTGTTAACTATTTTTTTAGTATAGCAGATGTATTTTTCACACAGTTCCCAAATATTTGTACGGTTTACTTATGTATATTGGTTTGTTATAAATATGGCAACCCTCTAAAACCCTTCCAGTTAATATTAGGGATAATCCTGGCCTTTGCCTTCTCTTTCAGCAACTGGTATATTACAGGTCATCATATAAGGCCGCTTATAAGTGCAGTTGGTCCTCCCCCACCCTCATTTAATTTCATACATTTTGGTGCCTCAGTATTATGGGTTTTTATTAGATATTCTATTTTAGGTATCGGCTATTATTTTGCGACAGAAGGCATCAAACACCAAAAAAAACTACGCCTCATCGAAAAAGAAAAACATGAAGCAGAATATGCTTTCCTCCGAGCGCAAATTAATCCTCACTTTTTAAATAATACGCTGAATTTCTTTTTTGCGAAGTCTTTACCCTTATCAGAAGAATTGGCCAATGGCATCATGACGCTTAGTGAAATCATGCGCTACTCCTTAGAAATAGATAAAGATGATCGAATGACTTTAATAGACGAGGAAATTGAGCACATTAAAAATGTAGTTAAAATTAATCAGCTTCGTTTCAATAATAAGTTACAGATCGATTTTAGTGTAAATGGAAATACCGACAATGTAAGATTGATTCCATTAATTCTAATTACCATTGTAGAGAATATCTTAAAACATGGCGATTGTACAGATAAGTTGCATCCCGTTAAAATAGCCTTAAGCATTAACGAAATCGATCATCATATCCGTTTAAGCACCTGGAACATAAAGAAAAACGGGCCTAAAGAACTCTCGAGTGGTATAGGTATGGAAAACATAAAGAAACGACTCACCAATCATTACAAAAAAGGTTTTGCACTAACCATTAATGAAACCGAGGTTGATTACCGCCTTGAATTAACTTTACCTTATAACAAGGCTACTGATCATCAAGAAAAACCAAGTTCATTTGATAATTTAGGTTTTTTAGAACATTTCAAATTACCGCCAATTAAACCTCAACCATACACCTCATGATTAACTGCATTATAGTTGATGACGAAGACCATGCCATTGAAGTAATACAACATTACCTAAAATCTGTTGCGGCAATACACATCACCGCAACATTTATCAATCCCATTGATGCACTAAGCTTTTTAAGTAGTAACCCGGTAGATCTCATTTTTTTAGATATTCATATGCCAGAGATATCAGGAATTGATTTCATCCAAACGATGAATAACAAAGATGTACAGGTGATACTTACTACCGCCTATAAGGAGTTTGCTACTGCTGGTTTTGATCTTGATGTGGTGGATTATTTAGTTAAGCCAATCCCGCTGCCTCGTTTTCTACAAGCTATAAATAAAGCCCAAAAGATAATCAACACCAAAAAAGCAAACGTACCTGCCAACCAGCAGGATGATGATTATTTTATGGTTAAAACAGAGGCTAAAGGCAAAATGCTGAAAATTAATATCGCCGAAATTGATTTTGTTGAAGGCATGAAAAACTATATCGCTTTTCATCATAATGGAATTAGAACACTGGCACTCCTGACGATGAAGGATGTAGAAGAAAGATTGCCTAAAGCGCAATTTATCCGGGTGCAGAAATCGTTTATAGTAGCGCTTAATAAAATCACCTCAATAGACGGAAACAGGATCATTCTAAAAGGAATTTCAGCAGAAATATTAATAGGCGAGACTTACCGTAAAGATTTTTTGGATATGATGAAACAAAAGCTGCTTTTATAACCAGAGTTGACAACTTTCTTGCCGCCCCACTAGCAAAGTTGTCAACTCTGCATGCAGCGCCCAAACCACTCAGATTTTAACCATAACTTCTTTAAAAGTACCTGCTCACGGCCTTCGATCTTCAGACTTCCGACTCCTGACTATTCCAGTCAAACGTTTGCCCTATTTTCTTTACAGAATAATAGAATTGCCTACCTCAAAAAGCTTTATCTTTGCACAAATCATAAAAAATAAAATATGCTTAAAGGATTTTTTAACGTACCTACCCCGGTTAACGAGCCCATAAATAGCTATGCACCAGGAACAAAAGAGCGTTCGCTTTTAAAGGAGGCTATTGCCGATGCGCGTGCTAAACAATTGGATATTCCGATGTTTATTGGCGGACAAGAGGTACATACTAAAAATAAAAAGAAAGTGGTAGCTCCACACGATCATCAACATGTACTGGCTACCTTTAGTTATGGAGATAAAAGCCATGTAAAACAAGCCATAGATGCTGCTTTGGGTGCCAAGGCAGATTGGGAAGCTTTAGCCTGGGAACATAGAGCTGCTATTTTTATGAAAGCTGCTGATTTGTTTGCTACAAAATACCGCTACCAAATTAATGCGGCAACCATGCTTGGGCAAAGTAAAAATGCCTATCAGGCTGAAATTGATGCGGCTTGTGAGCTGGTTGATTTCTTACGCTTTAACGTAAGTTATATGCAGGATATTTATGGCCAACAGCCACCAGTATCGCCAAATGGCATGTGGAACAGAACGGAACAACGTCCTTTAGAGGGTTTTATATTTGCTTTAACACCTTTTAACTTTACCGCAATTGCTGGTAATTTACCTGCTTGTGTAGCCATGATGGGTAATGTGGTGGTTTGGAAACCTGCAGATACGCAAGTTTATGCGGCTAATGTAATTATGCAGGTTTTCCGCGAAGCAGGCTTACCTGACGGCGTAATTAATCTTATTTTTGCAGATGGTCCTGAAGTTGGTGATGTGGTTTTTAATCATGCTGATTTTGCAGGCATTCACTTTACAGGCTCAACAAAAGTTTTTCAGGAAATCTGGAAAACAATCGGAACAAACATCCATAAGTACAAATCATATCCACGCATAGTGGGCGAAACTGGAGGTAAAGATTTTATTCTGGTTCACCCAAGTGCAGACGTTGCTGCTTCAGTTACTGCAATTGTTAGGGGCGCGTTCGAATATCAGGGGCAAAAATGTTCTGCAGCCAGCCGTACTTATATCCCAAAAAGTCTGTGGCCTGAGATTAAAAAATTAATGATCAGAGATTTAGCTTCATTTAAAATGGGCGGAACAGAAGATTTCAGCAACTTTATTAATGCCGTTATTGATGAGCGTTCTTTCGATAAACTGGCTAAATATATCGATCAGGCTAAAAAAGATAAGGGAGTTGAAGTTATTGCCGGTGGCAACTACGATAAGAGCAAAGGTTATTTTATCGAACCTACTGTCTTAGTAGTTGATGATCCGAAATATACCACCATGTGTGAGGAACTTTTTGGTCCGGTATTATCTGTATACGTATACCAAGATCAGGAATTTGATCAGATTTTAGAAATAATCGATACCACTTCGCCTTATGCATTAACAGGAGCTATTTTATCACAAGATAGATATGCTATAGAAAAAGCCAGTTATGCCTTACGCAACTCAGCCGGTAATTTTTACATTAACGATAAATGTACAGGTGCCGTAGTTGGTCAACAACCATTTGGTGGAGCAAGAGGATCAGGTACGAATGATAAAGCTGGGGCAATGATCAATTTATTGCGCTGGGTTTCTCCACGTACCATTAAAGAAACTTTTAATCCTCCAACTGACTACCGTTATCCATTCTTAGCAGAAGATTAACTTTTGCATTATTAATGTTATAAATATGAAGAAAAACCGCTGAGCAATCAGGGGTTTTTCTTTTTTAAAGAGAATTTGCAAAGTTGTCTTCTTAATCTACTTTAATTAAAAGATAGGCCACAGCTGTTCAGAGTGTTAACATAACTATAGTGATAAACACATCTGCAACGAAAATTTCATTCTTTAATTTTCACAACGCGTAAACACTTTTAAAACCATCTCTGGTTCTTGCTGTTCTACTTATATAAAGTTAAAATATCATGGAAAATATAAAAGATAACAACGAAAATTTGGGCGATAAAAATGCAGATAACAGCGCTGATAAAACCAACATGCCCGATCAGCAGGTGCCACGCCATCGAAGTAACGACAATGAAAAGAAAAACACGGTAGAAAGCGATGCTGGAAATCTTAGCCGGGATTTTGGAGGAGGCGATTTTGGTTCTGAAGAAGCAAGAACAGATGCTGAAAAAGGAAATAAGGGTGAAGCAGGAAACATACCCAATACCACAAAAAAATAAAAGCCCCCGATGTAAAATCGGGAGCTTTTCCTAACAACTAAAAAATAACACCTTTGTGGTGTTTTTATCCTACTTTAAATGCAGGGGCAACATCATCAAGACAAGTACAAGTTACTTTAAGGTCTTTGATGATTCCTGTTTTTATGCTGTAAACCCAGGCATGTACGGCTAGCTCCTGGCCATTGGCCCAGGCGCTTTGTACAATTGATGTGTTGGTTACATTTGCAGCGCCCTCAATAGCATTTAATTCCACTAATCGGTCAAATCGCTGATCAGGATCTTTGATTGTAGCCATTTCACGTTCGTGAGTACGGTATACATCGCGGATGTTTCTTAACCAGTTATCAATAATTCCAACCTGTTTATTGCCTAATGCAGCTTTCACACCACCACAACCATAGTGACCGCATACAATTACATGCTTTACTTTTAACACATTAATGGAATAATCCAGTACTGAAAGTAAATTCATATCGGTATGCACCACCACATTGGCAATATTTCTGTGAACGAAAATATCGCCTGGTTTAGTGTTGGTTATTTGGTTTGCAGGTACACGGCTATCAGAACAACCAATCCACAATACAGGTGGACTTTGGCCTTCAGAAAGTTTATCAAAAAAGGCAGGATCATTGTCGATCATATCTTTAACCCAGTCCTTATTACCCTGTAACAGGCTATCGTATGTTATATCTTTCGTATCTATTGTTTTTGCGCACATAACTATAATTTATTAATATCTTCTTCTACTTTAATATTTAATTTTGGTACTGTATAATGTTTTTGGATATTCTCCAATGTGACGATAATACCCTTGGTATAGGCATTATGTTTGTAATTATAAATCGTTTCCAATACGTCAGGATCGATATACCTGGCATTCGAACCATCAATAATTACATCTGTTTCTTTCGGAATATTCGTTAAAACTACTTGTATCGCTGCTTTATTTAAGAAAGAAACTTCCTCTGCCAGTTTAATTCTGATATGCTTTTTGTCGCCTTCGTTTGTAATCCTGTAAAAGAACGGGTTACGCATATTGGTACGGAGTAAATAGAAAATAGAAACCAACATACCAACGGCCACTCCTTTTAGCAGATCGGTAAATAATACCGCCAACACTGTAACTACAAATGGGACGAACTGATCCCAGCCTTTGTGATACATGTGTTTAAATAAACTAATCCGGGTTAATTTGTATCCAGTTACCAAAAGGATTGCAGCTAAACACGATAGTGGAATCATGTTAATTAATCCAGGGATAAACAACAAGGATAACAGTAACCAACCACCATGAAAAATAGCCGACATCTTCGTTCTGGCACCAGCATTTACATTTGCCGAACTCCGTACAATTACCGACGTCATAGGTAAACCACCCACCATACCGCTGGCAATATTACCTAAACCCTGAGCCATTAACTCTCTGTTTGTTGGCGATACGCGTTTAATCGGATCTATTTTATCTACAGCCTCTATACTTAATAAAGTTTCTAAACTTGCTACAACAGCAATGGTTGCAGCTGTAATATAAACATTTTTATTAGCTAACTGAGAGAAATCAGGCATGGTAAATAGGCCTAAAAATTCGCCGAAACCATTAACTACCGGGATTTTAACCATCTGATCGGGGCGCAATGGGTGATCTGTACCCGCAAAAAGGATAGTGCCGAGAACCCCTAAAGTTACCACCAATAATGGAGCAGGTACAACTGCTAATTTTGGAAACTTAGGCCATACGATCAGAATAGCTATCGATAATAAACTGATAACTACCGCAGCCAAACTAAAATGGCTTACCGCTGCTGTAATCGCAGAAAAAGTATTTTCGTGATCTTGTTGAAAGAACCCTTCATCGCCACTAAAATCGGTATCAACACCTAAAGCATGTGGCAACTGTTTTAAAATCAAAATCAGTCCGATTGCTGCAAGCATGCCCTCAATTACACTCGATGGGAAGTAATTACCAATGGTTCCGGCTTTAACCAGGCCTAAAATCAATTGCAATACACCTGCCAGTACAACTGCAAGTAAAAAGGTTTGGTAACTGCCCAAAGAGGTTATGGCGCCCAAAACGATAACGGTTAAACCCGCAGCAGGGCCACTAACGCTCAATTGCGAGCCGCTAAAAGAGGCAACCACTACCCCTCCTATAATACCTGTAATTAATCCAGCAAATAATGGTGCACCTGAGGCTAGTGCAATACCTAAACATAATGGCAATGCCACTAAAAACACTACAATACTTGCAGGTAAATCTTTCTTTAAATTCTTTTTAAGAATATATTTCTTCACATCCGAGCCTGAAAAGGCCGGGTTAAACTTTTGCATAACGATATAATTATCTAGTAAATTTTAACGAATAAATCGCGAGGGAAATCTTAAACCATCTCAGAATAGCCATAACACTACGGTGTGAAAATTTTAAACACAGCATTTATGCTCAGTTCATTGAGTAGGCACAATAATTACCCCAATAAAAAAGACTAGATAAAGTTAGGTGGCGGTGTTGGCACCGTAGGGTGATATGGATCTACATATCTTTTGAAATGTTCGATGAAACTGCTCTTCAGAAAGAAATGGCTTGAAGAGAACTCGTAAGAAAAGATAGGATGATTAAGTTCAACGAGTTTGAAATCGGTAAATTTTGCAGTGTCTTTGGCGGTATCCTTCCCGCCGTCATGCTCTAACTCAATTTGCATGATTACAGCGTTCATGATTTCCTTGTCAATACTCGTACAAAATACCGGCGCACCAGATATACCCATCTTCGCCATGAAGATGAACATGAATGAGGCAACGATTAAATACTTGTATTTCCTTAAAAACATCTAAAATTCTAATGTTGTTTTAATACTAACGGTTACAAAAATAAACGGATTATTGGTTTTTCAATGCTTTAAGCTGTAAAAAAAATGTAATTTAACAGAAATAAAGCCATCCTTTGCACAAAAGCAGGTTCGTTAAAGGTTTTAGAAAACAATTGGTTCTGCTACTATCGGTAAGTGCAGTCCTGCCATTCGCTAAATCTTTTTGGAAATATCTATTATAAAAACAAAATTAACCGAAGCCAAAAAGGATAGCGCTGCTGTCAGGTTTAGTTAACAAAAGCCGGTTCCAAATAGCACAATTTTACCTATAAGTGGACAAAAGACTTGGGTTTCTTGCACCGACCTAAGTTAAATAAACCCGATTGCCGGGAAGAGCTTCCGATCTTTCATCGGAACTCGTACCAAAAAGCAGCACTGAAATGACCAAAAGCAAGGAACCAAACCGTTTCTTAATAATCTTAAATATTTTTTCTTTCAGGAAATGAAAGGGCTGCCTTTCATAGGTGCTGTAGCCCTGCCATCCGCTTTATCCCGATAGAAAAAAATCGGGATGTTCGCTCCTGTCGGGTTTATTTAACAAAAGCCTGTTCAAAACGCCAAAATCTTATCTAATGGCGGATGAAAGGTTTGGATTTCTTGCACCTACTCAGTTAGATAAACCTGATTGTCGGGAAGAGCTTCCGATCTTTCATCGGAACTCGTACCAAAAAGCAGGACTGAAATAGCCAAAAGCACAGAACCAACCGTTTTCTAATAATATAATTATTCTACTTGGAAATGAAAGGTCAGTTTCATAGGTGCTGTAGCCCTGCCATCCGCTTTATCCCGATAGAAAAAAATCGGGATGTTCGCTCCTGTCGGGTTTATTTAACAAAAGCCTGTTCAAAACGCCAAAATCTTATCTAATGGCGGATAAAAGGTTTGGATTTCTTGCACCGAACTCAGTTAAATAAACCTGATTGCCGGGAAGAGCTTCCGATCTTTCATCGGAACTCGTACCAAAAAGCAGGACTGAAATGGCCAAAAGCACAGAACCAACCGTTTTCTAATAATATAATTATTCTACTTGGAAATGAAAGGTCAGTTTCATAGGTACTGTCGCCCGCCATTCGCTTTATCCCGATAGAAAAAAATCGGGACGTTCGCTGCTGTCGGGTTTATTTAACAAAAGCCTGTTCAAGATGCCAAAATCTTACCTAATGATGGATGAAAGGTTTGGATTTCTTGCACCGAACTCAGTTAAATAAACCTGATTGTCGGGAAGAGCTTCCGATCCTTCATCGGAACTCGTACCAAAAAGCAGGACTGAAATTGCCAAAAGCAAGGAACCAACCGTTTCCTAATAATCTTAAATATTTTTTCTTTTCAGGAAATGAAAGGGCAGTCTTTCATAGGTGCTGTAGCCCCGCCATTCGCTTTATCCCGATAGAAAAAAAATCGGGATGTTCGCTGCTGTCAGGTTTATTAACAAAAGCCTGTTCAAAAAGCCAAAATCTTACCTAATGGTGGATGAAAGGTTTGGATTTCCTGCACCTACTCAGTTAAATAAACCTGATTGTCGGGAAGAGCTTCCGATCTTTCATCGGAACTCGTACCAAAAAGCAGCACTGAAATGACCAAAAGCACAGAACCAACCGTTTCCTAATAATATAATTATTCTACTTGGAAATGAAAGGTCCGTTTCATAGGTGCTGTAGCCCCGCCATTCGCTTTATCCCGATAGAAAAAAATCGGGATGTTCGCTGCTGTCGGGTTTTATTTAACAAAAGCCTGTTCAAAACGCCAAAATCTTACCTAATGGTGGATGAAAGGTTTGGATTTCCTGCACCTACTCAGTTAAATAAACCCGATTGCCGGGAAGAGCTTCCGATCTTTCATCGGAAATCGTACCAAAAAGCGGGACTGAAATGGCCAAAAGCACAGAACCAATCATTTCCAAATGTTTTAAAAGGCTTTTATCTTTTGCAAATTACTGTTAGCATTTCATTGCTACTATAGCCCTACCATTTGCTTTACTCCACATCGTGTTTAGTTCGAGAATAAATAACATTCCGTTGGCCTTGCATTACCGCTAGTAATTTTTAATTTTAAAATCTCATAGCTTCAGCAATGGATAAAAAAATAGCATTACTTAAAGATAAAATAAACCAGGCAAACCTTGGCGGCGGACAAGCTCGAATCGATAGTCAGCATAAAAAAGGTAAACTTACTGCCCGCGAACGCATTCATTTTTTAATGGACGAAGGGAGCTTTGAAGAAATTGGCATGATGGTTACCCACCGAAGTACAGACTTTGGTATGGAACGCGAAAAATATCTGGGCGATGGTGTAGTAACAGGTTATGGAACAATTAATGGCAGGCTAACTTATGTATTTTCTCAGGATTTTACTGTGTTTGGTGGCTCACTCTCTGAAACCCATGCAGAGAAAATTTGCAAGCTTATGGATATGGCCATGAAAAACGGCGCTCCGTTAATCGGTTTAAACGATAGTGGTGGCGCCCGCATTCAGGAAGGTGTTGTTTCTTTGGGTGGTTATGCCGATATCTTTTACAAAAATGTACAGGCTTCGGGTGTAATTCCACAGCTATCGGCCATAATGGGCCCATGTGCAGGTGGTGCTGTTTATTCTCCAGCCATTACCGATTTTATTTTAATGGTAGAAAATACGTCTTATATGTTTGTTACCGGCCCAAATGTGGTTAAGACGGTAACGCACGAAGAAGTAACTTCTGAAGAATTAGGAGGCGCCAGTACACATGCTACAAAGTCGGGGGTTACCCATTTTGCCTGTGCCAATGAAATCGAAGCGATTAACCATGTAAAGAAGCTACTGAGCTATATGCCGCAAAATTGCGAGGAAATAGCCGGTCATTTACCTTACGAAATAACCGATGAAAGCCGGCCAGAACTAAACACTTTTATGCCCGAAAATGCTTCGCAACCTTACGATATACGTGAAGTGATTGCTGCTGTAACCGATACGGATAGCTTTTTAGAAGTTCATGCAGCTTATGCTGAAAATATTGTGGTGGGCTTTGCGCGCCTTGCAGGGAGAAGTATTGGTATCGTAGCCAATCAACCGGCCTATTTAGCAGGTGTTTTGGACAGTAATTCTTCAACCAAAGCAGCCCGATTTGTCCGTTTTTGCGATTGCTTTAATATTCCATTATTGGTATTTGAAGATGTTCCTGGTTTTTTACCTGGTACAGATCAGGAGTGGAATGGTATTATCACCAATGGTGCAAAATTATTGTATGCTTTTAGCGAAGCCACGGTGCCACGTATCACGGTGATTACCAGAAAGGCTTACGGTGGCGCTTACGATGTAATGAACAGCAAACATATTGGTGCAGATATGAATTACGCCTGGCCAAGTGCAGAAATTGCCGTAATGGGCGCGAAAGGTGCCGCAGAAATTATTTTTAAAAGAGAAATTACTTCAGCAGAAAACCCTGAAGAAAAATGGCTGGAGAAAGAAAAATTATATTCAGATATCTTTGCCAACCCTTATCGTGCTGCCGAACGTGGTTTTGTTGATGAAGTGATTGAACCAGTTCAAACCCGTTCAAAGTTGATAAAAGCCTTTAAAATGTTGGAAAATAAGGTGGTGAATAATCCAAGAAAGAAACATGGAAATATACCTTTGTAGAATATAGCCTATAGTCATTAGTCCATAGTCAGATCGTACATCAATCTAAGCCACTAAGACTCATGACTGAAGACTCCCGACTTAAGACTAAGATGCAGATTACTCAGAAATTATCACGCGCCGATATCCTCCTCATGGCTTTTTGCACGGGCCTAATTGTTGCAAATATTTACTACTGCCAACCTTTAGTCATCTTAATTGCAAAAGATTTTAATCTCACCGAAACCGATGCCGGACGGATTACCTACCTCACGCAGATCGGTTATGCTTTAGGTCTTTTCCTTTTAGTGCCACTGGGTGATATGTTTGAGCGTAAAAAACAAATCCTCGTAATTACCGGTCTCGCTATCCTGGCCTTATTAATTGCTGCTGTTTCGCGCACTTTCTTTGTATTAGAAATTGCCTCTGTTTTAATTGGTGGCTGTTCAATTGTTCCTCAGCTTATTTTGCCCTTAGCGGCTAATTTAAGTAGCGATGAAAACCGAGGAGCCAATATTGGCATGATTATGAGTGGTTTGCTGGTTGGGATCTTAGCCTCGCGGGCAGTAAGTGGGAGCATTGGCTTTTGGTTAGGCTGGAGAGCCGTTTATTATATGGCCGCCGGAATTTGTGGCTTGCTTATTCTTTTAATGTCCAAACGTTTTCCACAAAGCTATCCTGCTTTTAAAGGGACTTACAAAGAACTCATGCGCTCGATGTTCAGTTATATCAAAACCCAACCTGCTTTAAGGGAGACTTCGATTATTAACTTTCTGGCTTTCGCCATTATTAGCGCATTCTGGACTACAATGGTATTATATCTAGCTAACCCTCCCTTTAATTTCCAGACTTTACAGATTGGGTTATTTGGAATTGCTGGTGCTGCAGGCGCATTGGCGGCACCATTGGTTGGGAAATTAAGCGATGGTAACAACCCACGCAAAAATTTAATGATTGGTTTTATATTACAAATTATTAGTATCGCCTTGTTTTATTTTACAGGCAGCCATTTATACTTGTTTGTAATCGGTATTGTACTTATCGATATCGGTCAGCAGGCCATCCATGTAACCAACCAAACCCGGATTTACACCTTAATACCGGAGGCCAGAAACAGACTGAACACCATTTTTATGTCAGTTAGTTTTATTGGTGCCAGCTGCGGCTCTGCATTAGGCTTATGGCTTTGGGACCAAGGCGGATGGGCATTGTTCTGTTATGGAATGACGGCCATAATCGTCTTGAATATGTTAATCTATCAGTTTTACGGAAGAAAAAACAAATAACTAATCAATAAAAATTTTATGAAATCTAAAAACGCAATCAAAACATTTTCAGCTCTACTTATTTGCCTGGCCATTTTCGGTAAAGCAAAAGCTCAGGACAGTACAAAAGTAGCGCAACCAACAGAAGTAAAATCATTAAACAAAATCAGGTTGACCTTATTGGGACTTAGTTACGAAAGAGAACAAAAGATAGGAAAACTAACTACCGTTTATACAGGTGCAGGTTTAGCCGGAACCTTTTTGATAGAATATAATTACAATTATATCGATGGAGGTGAAACCAAAACTTATTTTGATCTTGCACCAAACCTGTATGCCGGCATCAGAAAATATTACAATTTTGAAAACAGGATAAAAAAAGGAAAAAAGACAATTAATAATGCGGCTAACTATTTCGGACTTGATATAAGCAGTTATTTTTCTCCTTTAATTAAATCAGGCAACATCAGTCAATATAATGTGATAGATTGGGAAATTGGAATCACACCAAACTGGGGGTTTCAGCGTAGCATTGGCAAAAAAACAAATTTTGAACTTTCATTGGGTCCAACTGTACGCATCAATAAATATGAAACCTATTATGGTGTTGATGGAAGAATCGGCTTTAGCTTTTTATTATAGTATGGTTCAAATTGAGCAAATATTCCCTTCTCTAACCTGGCGGATCAGGCACGAAGCCATGTATCCTGACGAGCCATTCGACATTGTAAAACTGCCTGATGATTTTGATGGCATCCATTTTGGATTATACCTCGATCATAAATTAACGGGAGTAGTTTCTCTATTTCAAGACGGGGATGTTTATCAATTCCGCAAACTTGCCATTATGCCCGATACTCAAAAAGCAGGTTATGGCTCACAACTAATGGCCTATATCCTTGATTTTTGTAAAATTCAGAAAGCGACAAAACTATGGTGCAACGCACGTGTAAATGCTAAGGAATTTTATTTTAAATTTGGCTTCCACGAAACAGATAAAACCTTTTTTAAAGATGGTTACGGTTTTGTGGTAATGGAAAAAAGAACTTTAAATTACCAACCGTCATGCTGATCCGATAGCTATTGGATTAGTTCAGTATCTCTTTAACTAGATCCTGAATCAAGTTCAGGATGACGAACAATTATAGAATAACATTATGGCTAAGAAAAAAGACGACGAAAAGAAAAAACATGTTGCTGTGGTTACTAAAAAATCGCTGCAGTTTCTTGAAGAATACATCAATAATCCTGCTCCTACGGGTTACGAATGGGAAGGACAAAAACTTTGGTTAAATTATTTAAAACCATATATCGACGAACATTTTATCGATAATTACGGCACTGCTGTAGGTGTTATTAACCCTAAAGCTGCTTTTAAAGTTGTTATAGAAGCGCATGCCGATGAAATTTCGTGGTATGTAAATTACATCACTGCAGATGGTTTAATTTATGTAATCCGCAATGGGGGTTCAGACCATCAGATTGCACCTTCAAAACGTGTAAATATCCATACCGAGAAGGGCCTGGTTAAAGCAGTATTTGGGCTGGCCGGCAATTCACACCCGCCATGGCGAAAAAGAACAGGCACCAGAATTAAAAAATATCTTTTTAGACTGCGGCTGTACTACAAAAGAAGAAGTAGAAAAATTAGGCATCCACGTAGGCTGTGTAATTACCTACGAAGATGAGTTTATGGTTTTGAACGACCGTTATTATGTTGGCCGTGCCTTAGATAACCGTGTTGGTGGCTTTATGATTGCCGAAGTTGCACGTTTATTAAAAGAAAACAAGAAAAAACTTCCTTTCGGCTTATATATTGTAAACTCTGTACAAGAAGAAATCGGTTTACGCGGCGCTGAGATGATTGCCCAGCGTATTAAACCAAATGTGGCCATCATTACCGATGTAACACACGATACGACTACACCAATGATTAACAAAAATATACAAGGCGATTTATCAGCCGGTAAAGGTCCTGTAGTTTCATATGCTCCAGCTGTTCAAACCAATTTAAATAAATTATTAATTAAAACCGCTGAGAAAAATAATATTCCATTCCAACGTCAGGCATCTTCGCGTTCTACCGGAACCGATACCGATGCATTTGCCTATTCGAATGGCGGCGTACCATCAGCATTAATTTCACTACCGTTACGCTATATGCATACTACCGTAGAAATGGTACACAAAGAGGATGTTGATAATGTAATCAGCCTGATTTACGAAAGCTTGTTAAATATTACCGACGGTCAGGATTTCAGAGAATTTAAATAATGGAAAAAGTAAACCACCAAAAAATCATCATCAGGACCTTGCTAAAGGTTTTGCTGATGATTGTTATTATTATCATTCTTAACTCCTGGCCAAACATTAAACAGAGTTTTAGTGGTCATGTACCACCGTTTAGTTATTGGCTTGACCACAGTTTTAAAATAAGTAACATCATCCTCATCTTAGGATTTGGTGGTTATTTCTATTATAAAGATTTAACCGATCAAAAAGAACTGATCGAAAAGGCAAATAACACCAACGAGCATTAAGTCAGTATAGAATAAATCTGAAGTCAAGTTTTTAAAAAACTTGACTTCTTTTGTTCTGCGCCGGGCCTGACGGAGAAATCAGGTGGATTAAAGCGGACGTAATACTATCACAACAGCATGGCGAATGCTTAAAATTAGTAGGAACAACTTTAGATATAACCTATTTAAAGAGATAAGCCCATAATTACACCTCGCTTATTTCAATCCACACCGGACCATGATCGCTTGTTTTTTCCCAGCCTCTTACGTGTTTATCTACTCCGGCAGACTTTAAGCGATCACTAACCTGAGGACTTAGTAAAAAATGATCTATTCTTAATCCCGCATCTCTACCATATGCATTTCTAAAATAATCCCAAAATGTGTATATCGTTTCAGTAGGATACAATTTTCTGATTGCATCTGTCCAACCTTGTGCCATTAAATTTTGAAATGCCAAACGTGTTTCAGGACGAAATAAAGCATCTTCAACCCAACGTTCTGGTTTATATGCATCCAGCTCCGTAGGTATTACATTATAATCACCACATAAAATTACTGGCAAATTATATTCCAATAGCTTTGCTGCATGGGCTGTAAAACGTTCAAACCAACGTAACTTATATTCGAATTTAGGCCCTGGCGCCGGATTTCCGTTCGGAAGGTAAAGACAACCGATTATCACATTATTAACCATCGCTTCGATGTATCGGCTATGCAAATCTTCAGGATCACCATCCAGATTTCTTTTTAGCTCTTTTATTTCCAGATTCCGAGCCAATATAGCAACGCCATTCCAACTTTTCTGGCCATGCCAAACGGCATTATAACCAATAGCTTTAATAGCCTGCTCAGGGAATTTTTCTTGCGGAGCTTTTAATTCCTGTAAACACACTACATCAGGTTGGGTTTCTTCCAGCCAACGTAACAGAACCGGTAAGCGTCCATTTATTCCATTTACATTATATGTTGCTATTTTCATCTGTATAATATGTTTTATGGTGATGAAACCCTTCCTGCGCAGTCAGGTATCATCATTAAACTGCAGCAAGATTTTTGAAAATCATGATGGTTTCATTTTATAAATCTCAGCAATAAAACTCAAAAATGAAACTCAGGGATTCTACAAAGTAAACTAAACTGGCACAAACGTACCTATAGCATATGTAATCTTTGGCTACTTACACTATTTTTAAAACTAATAATAAACTAAAATGTTTAATTTTGAAGATTCATTCATGTTTGAGCGCATGTTTGAGTTTAGATATAGGGATAGGCTGTTAGTCTGTCCCTTTTTTTATCCCTAACATTACCGGTTTATATTTTAGCCATTAGTCGACTTATATGAATTTTCAATGTCTTATATAGTGAGAAGGATTTGAAAATTAACGTTCTGTGCTATTCCATTGGTGCAGCCCCGCCATTCGCTTTAGCCCTCATAATTCCGATCTAAAATCGCAACAGGCTCTCGCTCCTTATCGGCTTATATGGAGCATTTTGTACTTTTTGTATAAGTTTTAATAGCAATTGGATTTGAAAGCAAATCCAATTGCTATTATGTATTATGTAGCCAAACCAGACTTATAATTTTTAAGCATCTTTTTTAAAAGGCCTCTTGCTACGTGTATTTTGGTTTTTACAGTGCCCAGGGGAATATCGAGCTCAGCAGCAATTTCATGATACTTATACCCTTCAAAGTAGCGGCAAAAACAAAAGCGGCAATCCTCCGGCAAGGCATTTAGCGATTTCTGGATATCTTCCATCATAAACTTTGCGGCACCACCATTCGATGATGCGCTTGGAACCAATTGAACGGAAGTTAAATCTTCTTCCTGCTGGATCATTTCATTTTTACGTTTTACCTTATAGTAATGATTAAGAAAGGTATTTCTTAAGATGGTAAAAAGCCAGGCTCGTACATTACTTCCCATTTCAAACTTAGCTGAAAACCTAAACGCCTTCATAAAGGTGTCTTGAACTAAATCAGCAGCATCGTCTTCATCACGCGTATAGGCTAATGCACGATCAAAAAGTGGTTGCCTGTATTGGTATATGTCACAATTGAAATTTAATGTTTCCATGATAGTTTTAGGGCTTTTTGTAGATATTCAACAAACAGCACCATTCAATGTTATTTGTAGAAATACGCGATTTTTTACGGTTTATTAAAAACGTTAAAAAATTGCCCTTAAACGATCAAAAATACTAGGCTACATAACCATTTCGCATGGCAAAACGCACTAAAGAAGCAGAGTTTTTCGTGCCGGTTCTACTGATTAAAGCTTCTCTTTGGCTCTCTACTGTTCGCCTGCTTAAGTACAATTTATCAGCTATTTCCTGATTCGTCAAGCCATCAGCAATGAGTTTTAATACGTTAATTTCGCGTTCAGAAAAATTGATTTCGGTATTCATTTTTTGCGAAAGCATATTTAACTGGGTATTAAAACGCTCTAAAATGGAGATGCATAAATTAGAAGAAAGGTAGCGTTTTCCCTTCATTACATGCTGTAGGCAAAACAGCAATTCATCTTCTTCAATGTCCTTTGATAAGTAAGCAAAAGCTCCTGAGATAAAGGCATTTGAGGCATACTTTTCATCGTCTAAAATAGATAAAACAACTACTTTAGTAGTGTATCCCCGCTCTTTAATGGTTCCGGCTAAACCTATTCCATCGAGGCCTGGCATTACAATATCTGATAAAATGATATCAGCTTTTATTCCTTTTTCGAGAAGTTCCAAAACTGCTAAACCGTCTGATACTTCTGCAACAACTTTGATGCCTTCATGTTTTTCTATAAGTGCTTTAAGTGAGGTCCGGATAATATGGTGATCATCCGCAAGAATAATGTTAATCATAATTCAAATATAACTTACGCCATTTTAAAATTAAAAACGGCTACTTAGGTAGCTCGATATAGAAGGTGGTTCCGATGCCAATTTTGCTCTTAAACCAGATCTTTCCCTGATGTAACTCCACAATGGCCTTGATTATACCCATACCAAATCCTCCCGATTCTTCACCTTTAAGGCCTGGCCTTAAGGTTTCGGGTAAGTGGTCAAAAAGCCCGGCCTGCAGCTCTTCCGGAATTCCGATCCCATTATCAGCAACGGTAATTAAAACAGTATTTTCATATTCCTCGGCATGTAAAGTAATATTTCCTTGATCGGCAGTAAATTTTAATGAATTTGAGATGAGGTTATTTATAACCTGTAAAAATTTCATGCTATCAAGATGCAGATAAATTTGTTCAGCAGAACTTGTAAACTTAATGTTCCTCATTTTACCTAGCTTCGATCGTTTATAAAAACGAACCACATCTCTAAGTTCCCAAACCAAATCCGCCCGCTCCTTGCCAATTTCTACTATCGATGATTTTAAAAATTCCCGGTTAATCATGCTCCGTACCAAAAGCAGGTTACGCTCGCACATATCATGAATAAACGCTAGCGAATTTATCATCTGCTCATTGCCTGTTTGCGCAACGCCATCTTTCATAGATGAAGCAGTTAATTTCATCATGGCCAGCGGTTCTTTTAAATCGTGCGCCAATACTTCTAATGTTATATTTTTTCGGGCGTTTATTTGTTCAATATGGATCTTATTGTGGCGCATTATCGTGGTATCTTCTACTGTACCCACTAAATGCTTAACTTCTCCATCTGAAACTGCAAACACAATTACCCGCACATATTTCTCTCTATCAGCAAACAGCAAACGGAATTCATATTTTTTCTCCGTACCATCTTCAAGGCATTCCTGATAACAGGATATTACATGTGCCAAATCTTCAGCATGTACCTGCTCTGCCAGTAACTGCGGATTGGCTATAATTTCGTCAAGGCCGAGTTCCCAAATATTACTTATCGATTTATTGAGGTATGTGAAATTTTGTTCGGTAAAGTCGAAAATAAAATATCCATCAACAGAACGGTCGCCCAGGTTACAAAAAAGCTCTTTATTTAATTCGACCATGATTTATTGTTTGGTGGTTAACCAATAAATAATTTAATTATCTCATTGGTAGTAACCACATCACAAACACCGCACACCGTAAAAAGTTTTTATATAAAAAATTGCGTTTAATTGCCTCGCAAACGAACATATAAATAACGGTTAAGTTATTTCCAGAGATATTAACATTTTCCACACGATGTGCAAAATTATTTTGCAAATAAAAACTAACTATTGCCTAAATTGTTAAACATAAAAGAAAGATAAAAAAGTCCTGTGAGCGGGAGATCCGCGGAGGGCAGGCACACCATAGAGAAGACACCATTTTTCTTATCAATAGCCATCGCACAGGTGGCTATTTTTGTTATATATCAGGCTATTTCAAAAACACCTTTTTACTTGTTTGGGAAATAATTTCTCCTTTTAAATTGCAGATAATATTACCATGTTGAAGACAGGAAAATGAAATAAACCAGTGTAATGCGAAATAAAAGAAAAATCTAACGGGATGACTTATCGCATTTCTATTTGTTAAAACTTAGTTATTGATATAAAAATGTTTCAGGTCTTTTATTTCTAAGTGGAAATTCCTTATTAATTGGATCGAGCTCTTGTGGCTCTTCTGTAATTAAAAGGTCGTTGTATTTTTCTAACAGATGAATATATTTATTCATCCAGAAATACACAGAATTATTATCCGAACCGATCTGTTTACCGGGATCTGCAGTTTGATTGGTGGATTCGGGGTTGTACTTGGGGAAAGCTTCTGGAAATGCCGAAGAAAGATCCTGACCTAATAACTTGCCTACCTGCCAAATTACTTCATGCCCAATTCTGTCTTGACCAAACCAGTTGTAAATTGTTCTGCGGCTCACATTAAGCTTCCTGGAAAGCTCGCTGATGCCCATACGATCTCTGCGCACTAAACGCTCAAGAATTTCTCCTTGTTTTAATTGTTGTGTTGTCATTGAGATAATTAATTTTTAAAAATGAAAAAAATAATTAAATCAGTTATCGGGGACGATTGACAATTCAAATGTAAGAATAAGTGTAAAAGGTTGTATAAAAGGTGTTAATTTTTTGACATATGTCAAACTCCATTAACAAATTATTGTAAAAACCTCGAAAACAGGCTGTTGTTAACCATGTTGTTTTTTTGAAATGGCGTATTACTTTAAATACAATCATCACGAAAATGAAATTATTTAGCTAAACTTATATTCATAACAAAAATGATATGGCACAGAATAAAACTACAGAAAACGATTTAAGCGTTTCTGATTTTCTAAATACCATTCCTGAAGAAAATAAAAGAGTTGATTGTTTTAACTTATCGGATATTATAAGCCAGGTAACTGGCTTTAAAGCTAAAATGTGGGGTAATGCCATTGTTGGTTTTGGAAGTTACCATTATAAATATGAGAGCGGCCGTGAAGGTGATGCCCCTTTGGTTGGTTTTTCGCCACGTAAAGATACCATAGCTTTATATCTATCTGCTCAATTTAAAGATCGTGAAGAACTCCTGGCTAAATTTGGCAAGCACAAAACAGCAAAAGCCTGTATATACATAAAAAAAATGAGCGATATCCATATCGACGTTTTAACAGAAATGATTAGCAATTCCGTAGCACGGATCAGTAGTTTGTATCCTTAAATGATGGAGGATAAAAAATCTAGGATGGAATTTGGCTTTCCGTTGATTAACCAAAGTATTTTTTGCCACGGAAGCACAGACGACACGGAATTAATTGGCTAATTATCATCCTGATTGCAACGAAGAATCTTAATCATGGATATTATTATGTGCCTATTTTGCAGTTAAAGATTGTCACATGCATAACCTTAACTTTTCTTAACTCCTAAATGGTTAAAACATGATTACCATTGAGAAATTAAGAAGAGGCATTTATTAAAAAAATTCTTCACTGCATTCAGAATGACAGCAGGAAGTATTCGCTTAACCATGTAAATAAGAAGTTACGCTACAATAATTTAAATTTTACAATATTTGATTATTCCTTATTCTGAATAAACTAACTGGAAATGATTAAAAAACTACACCTCTATTTATTGATAGCAGGCGCTTGTGTTTCGCTTAATTCGGCCGCACAAGATGCAGTAAGCTACCAAACACCTCCAAAAGAAATTGCCGATTTATTACTTGCCAAACCAACACCTGGCGTAAGCATTGATGGCAAAGCAGAATGGATCTTATTTAGCGAGCGCAATTCTTATCCTTCGGTAGAAGAGCTGGCCATGCCCGAATACAGGATTGCAGGGCTAAGGTTAAACCCAAATAATTACTCACCAAGCAGACAAACCTATATTAACAATTTGAGTTTAAAAAACATCAAATCCAACCAAACGTTTCAAGTTGCAGGATTACCAACACCTTTATACGCCAGCAACATTAGCTGGAACCCATCAGAAAATAAAATTGCCTTTACCCATACCACTCAAAAAGGAGTAGATCTTTACATTATTGATCTGATTACAAAAAAAGCAGTTAAAACCAATAAGGCTTTTTTAAACGTAGTTTTAGGGAGTGGTCTTACCTGGTTAAATGATAACACCATTATCTACCGTACAGTAACTAAAGCAGCAAGTGCTGCACCAACAAAACCCTTAATGCCTAAAGGGCCAACTATACAGCAAAACTTAGGTAAAGCTGCACCTAGTGCCACTTTTCAGGATCTCATTAAATCACCTTTTGATGAACAATTGTTTGAGTTTTTTGCAACCTCGCAATTGGTAAAAAATACAGCAGGTATAGAAACAGCCATTGGTAAACCAGCTATTTATGGCTCTACAAGTTTATCGCCTGATAAAAATTACATGATGATCGAAACCATCCGCAAACCTTTTTCTTATCTGGTTACCGCAAATGGATTTCCATCCACAGTAAGCATTACCGATTTAACCGGTAAAACCATTAAAGTGATCGCTGAGTTACCTTCATCAGAGGGAACTCCATCTGGCTATGATAATACACAAAATGTACCTCGCGGTTTCGACTGGAGAGATGATGAACCTGCAACATTGGTTTGGAGCAAGCCATTGGACAGTGGTTTAATTAAAAAAGATGTTCCCTATCATGATGCAGTTTATGCGTTAAGCGCACCTTTTACCGGAGCAGAAAAAGAATTATTTAAAACAACTACCCGTTACCGTGGTGTACAATGGGGCGATGCCAACCTTGCCCTTATTATGGAAGGTTTACGTAGCAAACAAACCAGTAAAGTGAGCCGTTATAACCCCACAACCGGAGCAGTGGAAGAATTGTACAGCCGTAACCAGACAGATGCCTATGGTAACCCAGGCACGCCGGTTACTACTAAAAACAAATATGGCAGGCAGGTAATTAAAACGGTTGACAATGGCACTAAACTGTTAATGAATAATATAGTAGGTTCATCAGAAAAAGGAGATTTGCCTTTTCTGGCCAAATTCGACTTAACTACTAAGAAGAACGAAATTATCTGGCGCAGCGCCGAAGGAACCTTCGAATATGTAAGTGATGTAATTAACCCTGATAAACTGGTATTACTCACCCGTAAAGAAAGCCAGAAATTAGTACCCAACTACTTTATTAAAAACCTGATGCTTCGCATCGCCGATCAATCAATTACGAATTTCACTAACCCATACCCATCTTTAGAAGGCATTACCAAACAGAAAATTTCTTATAAACGTGCCGATGGTGTAGATTTAACAGGCGACCTGTATTTACCAAAGGGCTACAATAAGGATAAAGATGGGCCATTACCCTCGTTAATTTGGGCTTATCCACGCGAATTTAACTCTGCAGCAGATGCCGCACAGATCCGTGGATCGAAAGATAAATTTACAACCATTAGCTGGGCTTCTCCTATTTTTTGGGTAACCCGTGGTTATGCGGTGCTAGATAATGCAGAAATGCCAATTGTTGCCAAAGACGGTAAAAAACCTAACGATACTTTTGTAGATCAGTTACAATTAAATGCTGAGGCAGCTATTAATAAACTGGCAGACTTAGGCGTTGGCGATAAAAAACGTATGGCTGTTGGGGGGCATAGTTATGGCGCATTTATGACCGCAAACTTATTGGCCCATACCAATCTTTTTGCTGCAGGTATTGCCCGTAGCGGAGCTTATAACCGTACGCTTACGCCCTTTGGTTTTCAAAATGAAGAACGTACCTATTGGCAGGCACCTCAGTTGTATTACGAAATGAGTCCATTCAGTTATGCCGATAAAATTAAAACTCCGATATTGTTAATCCATGGCGATTCTGACGATAATCCAGGCACCTTCCCTATTAATAGCGAACGTTTGTTCAATGCCATTAAAGGAGCTGGTGGTACTACCCGTTTTGTATTTTTACCGTACGAAGCACACAGTTACCGTGGCAAAGAAAACCTGTTGCACATGCTTTGGGAGCAAGACCAATGGTTAGAAAAATACGTAAAAAACAAAAAATAATTCTCTCTACCTTTATCGATTAAAGTGCCTCTATATGGGGCACTTTTTTTGTTTAGTTTTTTCCGTGGTGTCAGATATTTCTATCTGCACTCAACCCATTGTCCTTTAAAGTCAGCTGGTAACAGCTGACTGCACTTCTAAACAAATATTTAATTCAATCACTTAGTTTCTTCCTTTTTGATAATTAGCATTGTTTTAAGTGATGGATCAGCCAGATGGCAACATTTGACAGCACATTTATATATTTAATATTATAATTAAAAACCTTAATGTCCTTAATCTCTTAATGGTCAAAACTTGCAATAATAATGGCTAACGCGGTTAACACAATCCCATTGAAATACACCATTATTAAACCTACATTTATACAATAAAACTGAACATTCCCTTTACTTATTTGTTAAACGATTATGGACTACATAGACTATTATAAAATCCTCGATTTAAAAAAAGATGCAACAACCGAAGATATTAAAAAAGCATATAGAAAATTAGCCCGAAAATATCACCCCGATCTTAACCCCAACAATGAAGAAGCCAATAAAAAATTCCAGCAAATTAATGAGGCTAATGAGGTTTTAAGCGATCCTGAGAAACGGAAGAAATATGATAAATATGGTAAAGATTGGCAACATGCCGATCAGTTAGATGCCCAGCAACAGCAGCAAAGGCAATACCAATCGCAAGGCGGGGGTTATGGCAATAGCTATTCCGGAGGTTTTGGCGGCGAAGATTTTTCTGATTTCTTTTCCTCCATGTTTGGTGGTGGAGGTAGAAGCAGTAGAAATTCTCCTTTTAAAGGACAGGATTACAATGCCGATCTTCAACTAAACCTGCTCGATGCCTATACTACACACAAACAAACTTTAACTGTAAATGGTAAACAAGTGCGTATTACCATCCCAGCAGGTGTAGAGAATGGCCAGAAAATTAAACTACCGGGTTATGGTGCACCAGGTGTTAACAATGGCCCTCCCGGAGATTTGTACATCAAATTTAATATTACGGATAACCCTAAATTTAAACGAAAAGGAAACGACATTTATATCGAGGAAGAAATAGATGTATATACCGCCATTTTAGGAGGCGAAAAAATTGTAGAAACCTTAAACGGCAAGGTTAAGCTTAAAGTACCTGAAGGTACACAGCCCGATGCTACTTTACGTTTAAAAGGAAAAGGGTTTCCCCTTTATAAAAAAGAAAATCAGTTTGGCGATTTATATATCAAGTGGAAGGTAAAATTACCAACCAACCTAAATGTCGAACAAAAAGAACTATTCGAAAAACTTTCCAAATTCTAACCATTATGGGAACCAATCTAATACCTGTAGAAGACATATGTGCTTATCACCATGTGGAGATTAACTTTATCCAATCGCTGGAGGATTTTGGCCTGATCCATACTACGGTTAAAAAACAATCGCTCTTTTTGCCAGTTGATGAATTGACCAAATTGGAGCAGTATCTTCGTTTAGCGCAAGATCTGGAGATCAACTTAGAAGGCATCCATGCTGTTTCCCATCTGCTTAATCAGGTAGAACAAATGCAGGAAAAAATAACTGCGCTACAGAACGAACTAAATTATTATAAGCAATTTAGCCAGCATCACTAAACAACCGTTTGTGCATAATTTTGCGTCAAAACTAGGAACAAAAAAACAACCTTTTTAAGATTTGTTTCTTAAATTGGCAATCTAATTTTAAAAAATGAGCGATCTTTCTTCAAAATTCATCGAAAAAATAAAATCATCCTATGCCCCTACAGGCTCATACATTTATTTAGGTGCCGGCATTTTAGACGGTCAGGTTTATAGCGAAGCTGAGGTTAATTTGTCTTTAAAAATGATGAACAGACACGGCTTAATTGCCGGGGCAACCGGAACAGGTAAAACACGGACCCTGCAATTATTAGCAGAACAACTGTCAGATGCCAGCGTTCCTGTTTTTATGTTGGATGTTAAAGGAGATTTATCGGGTTTAAACCAACCAGGTTCCATCAATCCAAAAATAGAAGAAAGAGCACAACAGCTCAACAAACCTTTTTCTCCTTCTGGCTTCCCCGTCCAAATTTATTCGCTTTCGGGCAAAATGGGTGCTCAGATGCGGGCAACAGTATTGGAATTCGGCCCAACACTTTTATCAAAGGTGTTAGATCTAAACGATACCCAGTCAGGTGTTATGGCAGTAATATTTAAATATGCCGATGATAACAAAATGCCTATTATCGACTTAAATGATTTAAAGAAACTGGTTTCTTATCTATCAGAAGGTGCCGGCGCAGCCGAAATAAAAAGTAGTTATGGTACTATTTCTACAGCTACTTCTGGTACCATATTAAGAAAAATTGTAGCCATAGAGCAGCAAGGATTAGCAGGCATGTTTGGCGAAAAGTCTTTTGATATTGAAGATCTTTTCGAACGTGTTGATGGCAAAGGGACCATAAGTTTGTTAAACATTGCCGATGTTCAAAATCAACCTGTATTATATTCTACATTTTTATTGAGCTTACTGGCTGAATTATTTAACACCATGCCCGAAGTTGGCGATTTAGATAAGCCAAAACTGATATTCTTTTTTGATGAAGCACATTTATTGTTCAAAAATTCTTCGAAAGCATTTTTAGAACAGATTGAAACCATCATCAGGTTAATCCGCTCAAAAGGAATTGGTGTTTTCTTCTGTACCCAGGCCCCTACCGATGTGCCTGAAAGTGTTTTAGGGCAATTAGGTAACCGTGTACAACATGCATTAAGGGCATTTACGCCTAATGATGTGGATGCTTTGAAAAAAACAGTTAATACGTATCCAAAATCAGATTTTTATGAGATTGATAAAATATTAACCTCATTGGGAACAGGCCAGGCTTTGGTTACTGTATTAAATGAAAAAGGTATTCCAACGGAGGTATCTGCTACCATGCTTACTCCACCAAGGGCAGTAATGGGACCGCTAACAGCTGCAGATTTCGATCAGCTTGTTCATGCCAGTCCAATATACACTAAATATAAAGACCCTATTGATCCTGAAAGTGCTTATGATATTTTAACTAAACGCATTAATGAGCAAACTGCGGCAGCAGAACAGGAAAAACAGGAAGCGGAGGCTCAAAAACAGGCCGAACAAGAAAGCAAAGCTAAACCAGGCGAAAAGAGTCTTGTTGAACAGGTAATGGGTGCAACAATAACCCGCCAGATTGGTAAAGAAATTGTTCGTGGCATTTTTGGTATGCTTACAGGAAAGAAAACACGTTCAAAAACTGGCGGCGGACTTTTTGGATTTTAAAAAACTAATAATTAACAGTAAAAAAACGCTCAAATAATTAATTTCGCAAAATGAAGCCTGGATGATAAGTTAAATATTTCATCATAAAGGATTCACCCACAAAATAAAAAACAATAAATAATTGATGAAACCCACCCTATTAATATTGGCTGCAGGTATGGCAAGCCGTTACGGAAGTATGAAACAGATTGATGGTTTTGGCCCTAATGGCGAAACCATTATCGATTATTCTATATATGATGCCATTAATGCAGGCTTTGGTAAAGTTGTATTTATCATTAAAGAAGAGTTTGTAGATAACTTTAAAGCTATTTTTGAGCCTAAACTTGCGGGTAGAATTGAAACTGATTATGTTTTCCAAAATTTCGATTTAAAACAATTTGGTATAGAAGAAGAAATATACAGAGAAAAACCCTGGGGTACAGCTCATGCAATCCTTTCGGGCAGGAACGTAATTAAAGAACCTTTCTGTGTAATTAACGCTGATGATTACTATGGTTTTGATGCCTTTAAAAAAATGGTCGATTTCTTAACTACAGAGGTGACAGACAGCAACTATGCCATTATCGGTTATGAGATTGGCAAAACTTTATCAGAATTTGGTGCTGTTTCGCGTGGCGTTTGCAAGGTAGATGCATCAGGCAATCTTGAAGAGATTGTAGAACGCACAAAAGTTTATCCTAAAGACGGTAATATCTTTTACGAAGAAAATGGCGAAGAATTTCCTTTGGCTTATGAAACTCCCGTTTCAATGAATTTCTGGGGATTTACACCAGCAGTCTTCAAAATTACGGAAGAATTGTTCAGAGAATTTGCAGAAGCAAACAAAGACAAACCAAAGGCAGAATTCTTTATCCCGTTAATTGGCGAAAACCTGGTAAAAAGTAATATAGCAACCTTTAAAGTAGTGCCTACCGCTAACAAATGGTTCGGAGTAACCTATAAAGAAGATAAACCGTATGTTCAGGACAGTATTAACCAATTGGTTAAAAATGGAACATATCCAGAAAAACTATGGAACTAAATTTAGATTCCGAAGTTTTAAAAGCCTACGGATACGCTAAAGAAAATACAAAAATTACGCAAATAGGTACGGGTTTAATTAACCGTACTTATTTGCTTTCGCCCCTATCCGAAAAGAAGAAATATATTCTTCAAAACATAAATACTTCGGTTTTTAAATCGCCACAAGCTATTGCGAATAATCTCCGCGCTATTGCCGATTACCTTACTTTCACTTATCCTGAGTATCTTTTTATTAAGCCTGTTTCTACAACAAATAGTGAAGAAATGGCGCATATCCATCATGAATATTGGCGGATGCTTCCTTTCGTGCCCAATACCATCTCGCTAGACGTTTTAGCCGATCCTAAGCAAGCATATGAGGCTGCTAAACAATTTGGCAAACTGAGCAGATTGTTAGATCATTTTGACGCGAAAACACTTCAGCCTACTATCCCGGGTTTCCACAATTTAGGTTTAAGGTACGAACAGTTTACATCAGCATTAAGCCAGGCAGCAGAAATGCTAAAGCATAAGGCAAAAGCACAAATTGAAGATGCTTTGGCACATAAGTACATTTTAGATTATTATACCTCATACTCACACAGGACTGATTTTCCAGATCGTGTAATGCACCACGATACTAAAATCAGCAATGTTTTATTAGATGATGAAACCTATGAGGGGATTTGCGTAATTGATCTGGATACCATCATGCCCGGTAAATTCATTTCCGATTTGGGCGATATGATGCGCACTTACCTTTGTGCTTTCTCCGAAAATGAAACCGATCTTGATAAGATAAAGATACGTTTACCCTACTTTGAAGCGATGATAAGAGGCTATCTATCGGAAATGAAAAGCATTTTAACCCAAACAGAAAAAGAACTTATCTTATTTTCGGGCAAATACATCATTTATATGCAGGCATTGCGTTTTTTAACCGATTTTTTAAGTGGTAATAATTATTATCCGACAAGCTATTCTACACAAAATTTAGATAGGGCAAAAAATCAATTTAAACTACTGTATGAATTATCTATAAATGAGAAAGAATTACAAGATATTATTGAAGAGAATTTGGTTTAATACTTCATCTTTACTTTCAAAGAACCGATAATCTCAGTTCGGTTTATATTCATTCATAAAAATCAATTTTAGTTCTGCTATCTAACGCGATCGTCATGCTGAATTTATTTCACTGTTGTCCGGTAAAAATAGATTTTAACGATAAAACAAGTTTTATCCGCATTCTAGAGGTGTTTATGTCTTAAAATCTATTTCCAAGGCCCCCAATTTTAGCTGGTTGTTATTACCTTTTCCCATACTTAGCTTTTCAGGATTGTTAAGGAATTTGTACAAGCTAATGTAGCTCATCATGTGTAGCCTGATAATTGACCTTAAATTGGAAAATGCCCATTTTCTTTTGAGCTGTACCTGTACAACTTTTATCAGCAGATCGGATATAAAAGCACACCATATCTGGATTGCGTTTTCATTGTCCCCAAGGAAATATTTAAGGGGAAAGTTCTGCTTTACCCTTTTGAAGAGCATCTCGATGAGCCAGCGCTTTTTGTATATTTCTGCGATCTCTTCGGGCAACAGGGAGAAATTGTTGGTTAGGAATTCGAATGTCCGTCCCGATTCCGCATCAAAAAAGGTAACCATACGTACGTTCAGCCTGATCTTTTCCCGTTGCGTACGTGTCCCCTGTATCAATATCTGATCATTCTGCACACCTGCCATCATGCTCTGCAGGGTCAGTTCCCTACTTTCAACGATCTCATATCTTGCATCTTTTTTCTGTCTGGTGACAAAAAAAGCGCCCTGTTTTCCGATTCTCTCATACTCCGAATAATCCACATAACCTTTGTCAAAAACAATAAATGACCCTTCTTCAAGGTCTATCTCTTTCAGGAAGGGCATGTCATTCGCACTAGCGGCAGTAAAACTGATTTTTAAGGGCACATGCTCAGCTGCACCGATCAGGGTGTGAACCTTGATCCCGCCCTTTCTTTTTCCGTTCATCTTCCCAGGGCTGGGCGCATCGAGTATCCGTTGGAAAAGCGTGATGGTGGATGAATCCGCAATGAAGAGCTTATCATACTGTTTTAATCGGCTGTCCGGTAAAAGATGCCGGTGCCGTTTGTATAAAAGCTCGTAAATCTGTTGAAAAACATCGAAAGGCCTTTTACTGTTGGCATCGCACAGGGTACTTCTTGCCGGGGGGCTGCTTATACCCAAATGAAGAAGCTTGGAGTGGCATGCGTGCATCCCGCTGACCACTTCGCGGGTGCTGGTGCAATTGTTCAAGCTACTATAGAGCATTGTAACCAGGTGGCAAAAAGTATCAAAATACTTATAATAATGGTCGTAACCGCCACGGCGTGACAATGACCTCACAGAATTTCGGTCGATCAAACTTAATAGCTGGTTTAAGACCGGCTGTCCGGTAAAAAATGTATTTTTGCTCATGCTGTTGGTTTAAGCGTCGTAACTCAAATATAACAGCCTAAAGGGTAGCTTTAATCGCTACCCTTTTTTATTAATAAAAATAATTTCTCCGGACAACAGTGAATTTATTTCAGCATCTTTCTTGCAAGTAGACCCTGAAATGAATTCAGGGTGACGAAGCTAGAAAAATCGCTATCCAAACACTTCCCAAAAGCACTAAACTCCCCTTCCTAAACCCGACAGCAGCGAAAATACTTTTTAAAAACAGTAGCTTTTATATGAAGCAAAGTAACAAATGAAAAAGATGCTTCGTTCCTCAGCATGACAGTTGTTGTTTAAAAAGATTGTAGCGAATGGCGGGACTATAGTTTCCGAAAAGCACCTGAACATTCATTTCCAAATCTTGCTGATCATATAAGCTCAAAACCTATCAGGTTTTAAAAACCTAATAGGTTTGAACCAAAGACACAAAAAAAGCGTTCCTGAACTTAATCAGAAACGCTTTTTATATCCTCCCAAGACTCTCGACTCGGGAATCAGACTCAAGACTTATTTCTTATCGTCTTCTTTTACTTCTTCAAAATCAACATCAGTAACGTTATCGCCACCACCTTGAGGCTGACCATCAGCTTGTGGTTGTTCGCCACCCTGAGGTTGCTCACCAGCTTTGTACATTTCTTCTGATGCTACGTTCCATGCAGCTTGTAATTCAGCTTGTGCTGCATCGATATCTGCAAAGTTACGTGATAAATGCGCTGCTTTTAATTTCTCTAAACCAGCTTCGATTGGTGCTTTTTTATCAGCAGATAATTTATCACCAAACTCTTTTAATTGTTTCTCAGTTGAGAAAATTAAAGCATCAGCACCGTTGATTTTATCAGCTTCTTCTTTCTGCTTAGCATCATCTGCTGCATTAGCTTCAGCTTCTTCTTTCATTTTTTTGATCTCCGCATCAGTTAAACCTGAAGATGCTTCGATACGGATTTTTTGCTCTTTACCAGTAGCTTTATCTTTAGCACTTACGTGTAAAATACCGTTAGCATCAATATCGAAAGCAACTTCTACCTGAGGCACACCACGAGGTGCTGGTGGAATACCATCTAAAATAAAACGGCCAATTGTACGGTTCTGAGCAGCCATTGGGCGCTCACCTTGTAAAATATGGATTTCTACTGAAGGCTGGTTATCAGCTGCAGTTGAGAAAGTCTCCGATTTTTTAGTTGGGATAGTTGTGTTAGACTCGATTAATTTAGTCATTACACCACCCATAGTTTCAATACCTAATGATAAAGGTGTAACGTCTAATAACAATACATCTTTCACATCACCAGTCAACACACCGCCTTGAATAGCAGCACCGATAGCTACAACCTCATCAGGGTTAACACCTTTACTTGGTTCTTTACCGAAGAAAGCTTTAACCGCTTCCTGGATAGCAGGAATACGTGTAGAACCACCTACCAGGATAATTTCGTCGATATCGCTTGTGCTTAAACCAGCATTTTTCAAAGCAGATTTACAAGGGTCGATAGTACGTTTAATTAAGCTATCAGCCAATTGCTCAAATTTAGCACGAGATAATGTACGTACTAAGTGTTTAGGGCCACTAGCATCAGCAGTAATGTATGGTAAGTTAATTTCAGTTGAAGTTGTGCTTGATAATTCAATTTTCGCTTTCTCAGCAGCTTCTTTTAAACGTTGTAAAGCCATTGGATCTTTAGCTAAATCCATGCTGTTTTCAGCTTTGAATTCGGTAGTTAACCAATCAATAATAATGTGGTCAAAGTCATCACCACCTAAGTGCGTATCGCCATCGGTCGATTTTACTTCGAAAACACCATCACCTAATTCCAATACAGAAACGTCATGTGTACCACCACCACAGTCAAACACAACAATTTTCATGTCTTTATGTGCTTTATCTAAACCATAAGCTAAAGCAGCTGCAGTAGGTTCGTTAATGATACGTTTTACAGTTAAACCTGCAATTTCGCCAGCTTCTTTAGTAGCCTGACGTTGCGCATCGTTAAAATAAGCTGGTACAGTAATTACTGCTTCAGTTACTTCCTGACCCAAGAAATCTTCGGCAGTTTTTTTCATTTTCTGCAAAATCATTGCAGAAATTTCTTGTGGAGTATATTTTCTGTCGTCGATTTCAACACGTGGTGTGTTGTTATCACCTTTAACTACTTTATAAGGTACACGCCCAGCTTCTTTCGCACTTTCGTCGTAGCTGCTACCCATAAAGCGTTTAATCGAATATATCGTTTTTGTTGGGTTGGTTATAGCCTG
Organism: Pedobacter sp. W3I1; assembly: GCF_030816015.1. NCBI lineage: Bacteria > Pseudomonadati > Bacteroidota > Sphingobacteriia > Sphingobacteriales > Sphingobacteriaceae > Pedobacter > Pedobacter sp. W3I1. Next base: position 1,309,578 of record NZ_JAUSXN010000001.1, on the reverse strand, counting down.
ACGTTTAGCAGGCTCGCCAACCTTACGCTCACCGTTTTCTGCAAAAGCAACAATAGACGGTGTAGTACGTTTACCCTCACTGTTTGCGATAACTACAGGCTCGTTGCCTTCCATTACGCTTACGCAAGAGTTTGTTGTTCCTAAGTCTATTCCAATAATTTTTCCCATTGTATTTTAATTTCTCTTTTTAAAGTATTATAATTTCTACTCCTATCAAACAATGCTTGTGCCAATTGGTTTTTGGCAGATAATATGAGTAAAAGACTGATAAAATGTTAAAAAAGAGGCTATAGTTTACTGACAGCATGACAGAAACAAGCTGAAAGGCTAAAGCTTAAAGACTAAAGCAAAGTGCAAATTTCTTAAAATGATTTGAAAATGAAAGTCAGCAGTGCTTCGGTAGCAGCAGCCCCGCTAACCGCTTTACTTCGTTGCACTCGTGTTCGCTATTATCGGGTTTATTGAACAGCGTTTTAATGCGCTTCGGTGATAAAAAACAAACAGAATAATGAGTGATCATCTAAATGCCCTCAAAGTTTTATATATTTAAAGTACAATCAATCGATGCAATCATTTAAATCTGTGTAATCCCTTATAAAATGCAATTAGCAGCACAAATCGTAATCGGCTTAGTAGCTTTCATCCACATCTATATCCTTTGGTTAGAAATGTTTGCCTGGACCACCAGAGCACCAAAAGTTTTTAAAACCATACCAAAAGATTTATTTGTGCCAACCAAAACATTAGCAGCAAACCAGGGATTATATAATGGCTTTTTAGCAGCGGGTTTAATCTGGTCGTTATGCATAACCGATCATCACTGGAGATTTTATGTGGCTATATTCTTTTTAACCTGTGTAATTATAGCTGGCATTTATGGCGCTGCAACGGCGAGTAAAAAAATCCTTTATGTACAGTCGATACCAGCACTGATCGCTTTGATTTTGTTGCATCTGTAAGTTTGGTCATAACGGTTAGCATGATAGATTCTGAAACAAGTTCAGAATGACGATCACCTTAACGGCAAATTTGCATCATAATTTAGTTATGGCTTTGCGTTTCTTTGCGAAAAACCTAGCGTTCTTTGCGGTTAAACTACAACTCCAACAATTTTTCTAAATGATGGTAACCAATTCCAAAATATTCTTTGCTTGCTTTAATTTTCTGTAAAACATCTGCTTTCTTCTCTGCTCCATGCTCCTTGCCCTTTACCCCCACCACAAGCACATTCTTAGGCGTATGTGCATCCGAAATAAATTCGAACACTTTGGTTTTATATCCGAAGTATTCTAAAATCAGCGCTCGGATTCCATCCGTAACCATCTCAGCCTGACGTTCTAAAAAGATGCCATATTTAGTTAAAAATGAAACATCGTTCTTCACTTTATTTTGCTCAATTTCTCTGCGGATTTGTTTATGGCAACAAGGTGCAACAACAATCAGTTCGGCATTGGCTTTAATTCCCTTAAATATAGCATCATCCGTTGCTATATCGCAGGCATGTAACGCAATTAACAGATTTACATCGTCGGCCAGGTAATCTTCAATGGTCCCCTGAACAAAATCCAGTTTATCAAATGCAGACTTAACAGCAACCTGATTACACAGATCAACCATATCCTGGCGGTACTCCACTCCCACTACTTCGGTTTCCAACTTTAAAACCGAATGTAAGTAGTCGTATAGTGCAAAAGTTAAATAGCCTTTGCCAGAGCCCATATCGGCTACTTTTTTAATGGTTCCTGCAGGTAGTTCCTTAATTAAGGAGCTTAAAATTTCAATGTAATGGTTAATCTGGCGGAATTTATCCTGTGCATTTTTGAATACCTTACCTTCAGCATCGGTAATTTTCAGTTCCGTTAAATAAGACTTTGCATCAGGCATAATTAACCTTGCTTTCTCTTTGTCGTGACTGGCAGATGGGGCTGCTGCACTTGATGCCTTTGTTTCTCTAAAAACAATTTTGCCATTGTTCAGCTCCTCCAAAATCAGATCTTTTTCCGTAGTAAACAAGGTACCGATTTTAAAACCTTTATTCAGATAATCAGAAATCAAATCTATTGCTTCATCAACTGCATAGTTTTTTACCACATCACGGGTTTTGTAGCGATAGGTAAGAGCCAGTTTATCTTCGCGTTTGATCACCACCTTACGCACAAGAATCTGCTTTAATGCTTCCTCTTCTCCTTTATAGTTCCCTAAAGATACCTTTACAAAAGTTCCTGTATTTAGGCTTTCTTTTAAAGAGATGGTAAATTGTTCTATATATTCTGACACTGGCATTGATAATTTAACGACAAAGATAATCAAGTTTATCTGGAGCAGAACATATCCATGATAATGTAACAATAGGGCGACCAAGTTAAAGGCTTATTTGATTAAAAAACGGCTAATACTGCACTGACGTAATACGATTTAGAAATACACATAGGCAATATTATCTATATTGATTCCAAAATAGCTTAACACTTTTATTTCAAAAAATTAAGCTTTAGATTAGAGTATATAAAAATAGCTAACCACAATTCATGAGTGACTTTCAGATAAAAAAATCGCCTACCGTTTATGATGCCATTGTAGTATGGCTCAGGAGCTGGTGGCGGGATGGCAGCCTACGTTCTGGCACATGCTGGTCAAAAGGTTTTAATGCTTGAGGCCGGTCAAAATTTCGATCCAAGACTAGACTCACACCAATTGAAATGGCCTTGGGAATCGCCCCGTCGCGGCGCTAGTACAACGCGTCCATTTGGAGATTTTGATGCTTCTTATGGAGGATGGGAATTAGAGGGCGAGCCTTATACCCAAAAAAACAAAAGTGAATTCGAATGGTTCCGTTCGCGCATGCTCGGTGGCCGCACCAATCACTGGGGAAGGATTTCTTTGCGGATGGGTCCGGACGATTTTAAACCTAAAGATGGTTTAACCGATGCCTGGCCCATTACCTACGCTGACGTAAAACCTTTCTACGATAAAGTTGACCGCATGATCGGTATTTATGGAACAGCAGAAGGTTTAGAAAATGAGCCAGACGGAATTTTCATGAAACCGCCAAAACCACGATTAAACGAACTTTTCATCAAAAAAGGAGCAGAAAAAGCGGGAGTAAAAGTAATTACAGGCCGTGGGTCGGTCCTTACCGAGGCCTTACCCAATAACAGCGACCGGGCACCTTGTTTCTACTGTGGTCAGTGCGGAAGAAGCTGCAAGGTTTATGGCGATTTTTCATCCTCATCATGTTTGGTTAACCCTGCGGTAAAAACAGGAAATTTGACTGTAATTACCGATGCCATGGTACGCGAGGTAATTACCGATAAAGATGGTACTGCAAAAGGGGTTTCTTATGTAAATCGTAAAGACCTGCAAGAATACCAGGTAAATGGCAAACTCGTTATTTTAGGTGCCAGTGCCTGCGAATCGGCCCGTATATTATTGAATTCAAAATCAACTTCTCACCCAAATGGTTTGGCCAATAGCAGTGGCGTAGTTGGAAAATACCTGCACGATTCTACGGGAGCAAGTGTTTCGGGCTTTCTTCCACAATTAATGGATAGAAAACGTTACAATGAAGATGGCCTGGGCAGTGTACATATCTACTCGCCCTGGTGGTTAGATAACCGTAAACTCAACTTCCCACGTGGCTACCATATTGAATATTGGGGTGGTATGGGTATGCCTGCATATGGCTTTGGAGGCGGTGTAGCGCAAATGAACGGAATGGTACCTGGCAGAGATGGCAAAATGAAAGAAGCCGGAGGTTATGGAAAATCATTAAAAGATGATTATCGCCGTTTCTATGGCACTGGTGTCGGCATGGCTGGTCGTGGTACCGCAATTGCAAGAGAAAGTAACTACTGTGAAATAGATTCGGATACAGTGGATAAATATGGTATTCCGGTTTTAAGGTTTAACTACAAATGGGATAAAGATGAGATTCTGCAAGCTAAGCATATGCAAGAAACCTTCCTTTCGATTATGAAAGAAATGGGTGCGGTAGTTACTTCTGAAATTCAGGGAGCAGATACCAATTATGGTTTACTCAATCCCGGAAAAATTATCCACGAAGTTGGAACCATCCGCATGGGTGATGATCCTAAAAAATCGGCATTGAACAAATACTGCCAGGCGCATGACTGTAAAAACCTGTTTGTAGTTGATGCCGGACCATTTGTTCAACAAGGCGATAAAAATGCCACCTGGACTATTTTGGCACTTTCTATGCGTACTGCCGAATATATTTTAGCTCAAAAGAAAAAACAAAACATTTAAAGAATTACCATATGAACAGACGTGATTCGCTAAAAGCATTAGGTTTAACGGCCATAAGCACAACCGTGTTGCTTGATGCCTGCAAACAACCTGAAACAAAAACCGAAGTAGCCGCACCAGAAGAAACTGCAAAAGAAGCAGGAAGGGAGCAATGGGAAATAGACCGTGATAAGAAATTAAAAGCTGAAACCTTTTTCACTAAACATGAAATGGCTACCATTACTGTTCTGGCTGATATTATTATCCCTAAAGATGATGTATCGGGCAGTGCATCTGATGCTAAAGTGCCAGAGTTTATCGAATTCATTGTAAAAGATATTCCTGAACACAAAGTACCGATGCGTGGTGGCTTAAAGTGGCTGGACGTGTATAGCTTTAATAAATTCCAAAAATCATTTGTGGAGGCATCAGCAGATCAACAGATTTCGATTGTAGATGAAATTGCTTACCCTAAAAAAGCCCGACCGGAAATGCAGGCAGGGGTAACCTTTTTCAACAGAATGAGAAATTTAACTGCATCAGGTTTTTACACGACAGAAATTGGCGTAAAAGATATTGGTTATGTAGGTAATGCACCAAACCAATGGGCCGGTGTTCCAGCAGATGTATTGAAGCAATACGGTATGGAGAACGTAAAGGTATAACAAAAAAAATCGTCATCTCGACTGGAGCGCAGTCCCGAACTTTCGGGAGAGAGATTTATAATAGATTTCTCGACTGCGTTGCACTCCGCTCGAAATGACGATATAATATTTTCGCCTCGGTATGTGTCCCCACTTACCGAAATACTATGGTTCGTGAAGACACGAACCAAGGCTCAGGGGTTTACTCCACTATCAAAATCAAACCTTTTCCTTTTTCAACAGGAACTGATTTTCCATTAGGATAACTTCCCGAACTTTGGAACTTATCAATTGCAGGAGCTGCTATTTTTACTTTACCGGAATCTAAGCCCAGTTTAACCCAATCAATCGTTAAATTAACCTTTACGTCACCCTCTGCCCAACTGGCTAAGGCAATCATCGTTTTACCTTGTTTTTTATAAACTGTTGCCAATACTTTGGCATTATCTGTTTTAACCGGACAGTTTTCGCTCCAATAACCGATCATTTGAGATCCTTTAATGCCGAAGTTACCCCAGGCTTTCCACAGAGGTTTTGGATCACTCTTATCCGACCAGCCTAAACGGCTTGTCATGCCGTAAATCATCCCACGCCAAGGGTTTCCATCATCCTGTAACATCTCTCCCATTAAGCCGAAAGGAATTCCGCTTACTTCTGTTAAAAAGAAATCAGGATTGTTTTTTTGGTAATCGAAATATTCGCCAAACCATAAACGGTTTAAATAAGGGAAATGTTCCAGGTATAAAATGGCACTATTGTTAAAGCCATCACTTTTGTTATACTGATTGGCAGAGTGAAGATCAATAATACCCGGGTGGTTATCCTGTGTCAATACACGTTTAATCCGTTTCATGGTTACGCGATCGAAAGCCACATCATCCAAGTACACACCATCAATCCCAACGTTGTTTACCAACCAATTCATTCCTTCTACGTAATAGTTGTGCCAACGGTTCATTCCGCTGTTAATTACGGCCGCATCTTTTATTTCGGGAACAAACCAGGCAGCGATATAATTAGAATCTAAATGTTCCTGTAACCAGCTAAAGCCTCCTCCTTTACCCGGAGAATATACCTCAGTACCTAAACTTCTCAAAGCTGGCCACTCATAAGCATGGTTAGAAAGCTCGCGAACAGTATTGTAAATTTTAACTTTTAAACCTTTCGAGTGCGCATTACCGATATAATCTTTCATCTTTTTCCATTCGATAAATGGATAGTTGATCCAAGGGTTAATCGGCGTGGCATGGTGAATGTTCACTACTGTTGCACCCTTAGCTTTAATAGAATCTAAATCGCCATATTTATGATAGAAACGGTTATCCCATTGAAAATCGGTGTTCAGTAAATGGAAAGGTGTGATCAATAAATTAAAATTGTAGTATAACACATCACCCTTTTTCATGCTTCTAGCTCCAGTAAAGTTATCAGCAAGCATTGAACTGCCTTTAACATTGATCTGGATGCCACCTTTATCTCCATTACCCCACGATTTAGGCAACAATAAAGGCTTCTGAAGATAGAAATTAGTATTGAGCGGGCGAACATAGTTCTCATCTCTTAAGTTATAGTAAAGGCCCGCATTTACATTTCCAATCCAAACGGCATCCTGATTTTTATTGGCTACATCCCACTTCCATTTCACCGTATCTGGTCTAACGCCACCTTTTTCACCCAAACCCATCAAATATTTGGTTGAATTCTTATCGAAAGGGATATGAAAATCGACATTACTGAATTCAACATCCTTTAAAGCGGTAACCTTAACTACGTAATGTACGTAACCATCAAACTCTAAAGCGCCTTCCAAATCCATTTGCAGGTTTTCGGATGTATTCGTTGTGGCCCACTTTACCGTTCCGGCCTCTTTACTGGTAATCCGGAAATTACTCGGAACAAATTTCTCCTGCGTTTTTGGTGTATTAAAAAAGTGAAAGTGGATGGGCTCAGCCAGGATATTATTCGGTTTTTCGCTATAAGCTGTCATCTCAGCATTAAAGAAGGTCTGAATTTGCTTAGGGAAACCATCAGCATTGATTTCGAACTTTCTACCTAAAAGTGAAATTACATTGCCATCAACCGTTAGTGGTGTGTAAGGAGCAACAACCGTATTCGCTTGTGCTAAAGTAGAATTTAACCAGGTTAAGCGAGTCTGTTTATCTGGAGTACCTACACCAGCATCCGCTAAAATTGCACTACCTACAGTAATTTTGACATTAATTACTTTAGATTTCCCGTCGGCTTTAACCGTAAATTTTCCGGTATAAATACCTGCAGCGGTATTTTTAGGGATGTTAACAGTAATCCACATTGGCTGAATTTTACCAGAGGCTACATTTACAGTTTCAACCAAAGCTTTGTTATCGTAACTCGTTCCGTTGGTATTTAAGCAGTTGATATATTTTGAAGAAATTACCTTTCCTGTTGCAGTTTTTAAATCGCCGAAGCTAACCACTACATTTTTCAAATCTTTTAAAGCCAATACCCCCAGTTGAAAAGCATAATTTTCACCTTTGCTAGCAGAGCCTGTAAAAGTATTTGAGGCCCCTTTTTGTACCCAACGATAAGGCAAATCGTTTTGCATTTTTATTGGATACATTCTGTCCTCTGGAAAAACAATAAAAGCTTCTGATGGATATTTGGCCTTTATTGCAGCAGTTTCTTTACCAGTGGCAATAATTTCCATCGGGTAGAAAGAGTTGAAAGCATCAATTGACTGAACCTCGATTACAGAAGTATTCACTTTAACCTGTTTCGCCGTGGTTAACCAACCTTGATCAACCTGTTTAGGTTGTATGTAAACGCCTTTTGGATAATTGCTTCTGCCTTCGGTTTTATAGGCCAGGTAATACACGTAATATTTTCCAGCGCCAGCTGCTTCGAAATAAATATCAGCACTTTCTCTTGTCAGTTTATCGGTGCCTACAACCGAAACCGTTTTACCGTTTGCATCCTGGACGATGATCCCTTTTAGTTCTGGATGTTCATCCCTCCTGCGCCAATCAATTTTAGCATGCGCAATTTTGCCTGAACCGGTAAACTGTACAACAACCCTGTGATTACCTAACGAATCGGGATTCCAGGCATTGTTACCATTGGTATATTTTAGAGTTTGCGCATTAAGGGATAACTGTGCGAAAAGACAGAGTAATAAAAAAAGCCTAAATTTCATTTCAAATTTGTTTGAGGCTAATTTATAGATACCTGACTGAAATAATGCTATGTAATGAAAAAATGAGACAAACGTTTGATTGGTTTAGTTCAATTGTTCATTTGTCAATGGTTTATTAGTGGGTAGCATGTTACCTAATGCAGTTTAAGCCATAGATACTGGTGGTGCCAGATGTTACCATCTGGCACAAAAAACTAACCTTATTGCACAACGGTTTATAAGATCCAGGATATCCGTCAGATGGTAACATCTGACCGCACAAAATGGCATAGAAAACAAAAAAGTCCTGCTCTTTCGAACAGGACTTTCTTAATCTTAAGGTGAATAAAGTTATTCTCCTTTTGGTTCTTCAGTAGCAGGAGCTTCTTCAGCAGGAGCAACTTCTTCGACAACTTCAGCTTTCGCTTCAGCAGCTTTAGGTGTAGCAGTAGCTTTACTTCTACCACGACGAGTTGTTTTCTTCTCTTCTTTAGCTTCTACGTCTTTACCGTAAACTGTATTGTAGTCTACCAATTCAATTAAAGCCATCTCAGCGTTATCACCTAAACGGTTGTTTAATTTAATGATACGAGTGTAACCACCTGGACGGGTTGCAACTTTCTCAGCAATTTCGCGGAATAAGATTGTTACTACTTCTTTATCTTGTAAATAAGCAAATACTGTACGACGTGAGTGAGTAGTATCATTTTTTGATTTGGTGATAATTGGCTCAACATAAGTACGTAAAGCTTTAGCTTTAGCTAAAGTAGTTGTAATTCTTTTGTGCAAAATAAGTGATGAAGCCATGTTAGCTAACATCGCCTTTCTGTGGCTTGCGGTTCTACCTAAGTGGTTTACTTTTTTACCGTGTCTCATTGTTTTTTAATTGAGTGTATACCGTCTCGTTGCAGTTAAGCTGAGGGAATTATACACTGTGAAATAATAATTTGTTCAACGCTTTGCGCTAAGCGCATGGCGCCATGCGTTTTATTCTTCGTCTAATTTAAATTTAGACAGGTTCATACCAAATGATAAACCTTTTGATTTTACTAATTCTTGAATCTCTGTTAAAGATTTTTTACCGAAATTTCTGAATTTTAACATATCAGCAACATCGTAAGAAACTAAATCAGCTAAAGTACGGATATCAGCAGCTTTTAAGCAGTTTAATGCTCTAACTGAAAGATCCATATCCACTAATTCAGTTTTAAGGATTTTACGCATGTGTAAAATTTCCTCGTCAACTTCTTTAGTTTCTTCTTTAGCTTGAGATTCTAATACCAAATTCTCATCAGAGAATAACATAAAGTGTTGGATAAGAATCTTAGCCGCTTCTTTTAATGCTTCTTCAGGATGAATTGAACCGTCAGTAGAGATATCTAAAACCAATTTTTCATAATCCGTTTTTTGCTCAACACGAAAGTTTTCAATCGTGTATTTTACATTTTTCATTGGAGTATAAATCGAATCGATTGCGATTACACCTACAACAGCATCAGCAACTTTATTTTCTTCAGCTGGTACATAACCACGTCCTTTATTGATGGTTAATTCCACTTCCAAAGTAACAGATTTATCCATGTTGCAAATAACATGCTCAGGGTTTAAAACTGTAAAGTTGTTAGAGAATTTAGTGATATCACCAGCTTTAAACTGATCTTGACCATTAACGATGATGAAAACTTTTTCAGAATCACCCGAATCACCTGTTTTCTTAAAACGAACTTGTTTTAAGTTTAAAATGATATCAGTTAAATCTTCTACAACACCTTTCATGGTAGAAAATTCGTGAGATACGCCTGAAAAACGAATAGTAGTAATAGCATAACCTTCTAATGAAGAAAGTAAGATTCTTCTTAAGGCATTACCAATTGTTACACCGAAACCGGGCTCTAAAGGACGAAATTCAAATGTGCCATCGAAATCGGTTGATTTCTGCATGATCACTTTGTCTGGTTTCTGAAATGCTAAAATTGCCATTTATAATTTTTTAAATTCGTTATTGAATATATAGTAACATGAAAAAAGTTAATTACCCTTGTGAGGTAATTAACCAGATCATTTATTACTTTGAGTACAACTCGATGATTAAGTTTTCCTTAATGTTTTCAGGAATTTCATCACGTTGAGGGTAGGTTAAGAATTTACCAGTTAATTCACTGGCGTTCCACTCTAACCAAGCAAACTTATTAATCGTTCTACCTGCAACCGAGTTACTAATTGATTCTAAAGATTTAGATTTTTCACGAACAGCAACCACATCGCCAGCTTTTAACTGATATGAAGGGATATTTACAACTTCACCATTCACGGTAACGTGTTTATGGCTAACTAACTGGCGTGCACCAGAACGGGTTGTTGAAATACCTAAACGGTAAACTGTATTATCTAAACGTGCTTCTAATAACTGAAGTAAGTTATCACCGGTAATGCCAGCACGGGAAGATGCTTTTTTAAACAAGTTACTGAATTGTTTTTCTAATACACCATAAGTATATTTTACTTTTTGTTTCTCCATTAACTGGATAGCATATTCAGATTGTTTTCCTCTTCTTTTTGATGAGCCATGTTGCCCAGGAGGATAATTTTTTCTGTCTAACACCTTATCAGGACCGAAGATTGGTTCTCTGAATTTACGGGCGATTTTTGATTTTGGGCCTGTATATCTTGCCATTTTTTTTTCTGTTTTAAAGTATCATCAGGTCTGTAACCTGAGATTCTTAGCTTTAAAATTAATTAAACTCTTCTCTTTTTAGGAGGACGACATCCGTTGTGAGGAAGTGGAGTGATATCTTTAATAGACATTACTTCGATACCTGCTACTTGCAAAGTTCTGATTGCAGATTCACGACCTGAACCCGGACCTTTTACAAACACTTCAACTTTACGTAAACCTAAATCAAACGCAACTTTACCGCAATCTGAAGCTGCTTGACCAGCTGCATACGGCGTGTTCTTTTTAGAACCTTTAAAGCCCATTTTACCAGCAGAAGACCATGAAATGGTTTGTCCGCCGTTGTTTGTTAAGGTAACGATGATGTTGTTGAAGGTAGCATTGATATGCGCCTGTCCAACAGACTCAATTACAACGATACGTTTTTTTGTTACTTTTTTACTCTTAGCCATGTTTTTTATTACTGAATGAGAGAATGTTGACTGAGTGAATGAGAGAATGGCATCCATTCAATAATTCAATCATTCGAAATTCAATCATTTATTTCCTACTTAGTAGCTTTTTTCTTGTTAGCAACTGTTTTTCTCTTACCCTTACGAGTACGTGAGTTGTTTTTAGTACGCTGACCACGAGAAGGTAAACCTTTTCTGTGACGTAAACCACGGTAACAACCAATATCCATTAAACGTTTAATGTTTAACTGAACCTCTGAGCGTAAAGCACCTTCTACTTTAATCTCATCGTTAATCATTGTACGGATTGCCGTTAACTCTTCATCAGACCAATCTTGTACTTTTTTGTTTAAATCGATACCTGCAGTAGTTAATATACGTTGTGCAGTTGTTTTTCCAATACCGTAGATATAGGTTAAACCGATCTCTCCTCTTTTGTTTCTTGGTAAATCAATACCTGAAATCCTTGCCATATTTATTTATGTTTTGAGTAACTCCGAACGGCGGGCCACCGTTGTGCGGTTCATTACAATATTTTTAATTACCCTTGACGTTGCTTGTATTTAGGATTTTTCTTGTTGATTACGTAAAGTTTTCCTTTACGACGAATAATCTTGCAATCAGCGCTACGCTTTTTAATTGATGATCTAACTTTCATTTTATTTGTATCTATAAGTAATGCGTCCTTTTGTTAAATCATAAGGAGACATTTCCAATTTAACTTTATCTCCAGGAAGAATTTTGATGTAGTGCATCCTCATCTTTCCTGAAATATGCGCAATAATCTCATGCCCGTTCTCGAGTTCTACCCGGAACATCGCATTGGATAATGCTTCTCTTATTACTCCGTCTTGTTCAATTGAGGCTTGTTTAGCCATATTTTATTGATTGTTACTTAATTAGCTGCTTCTAAACAGGGTTGCAAAATTAAATAAAAAATTTTAATTATTTATTTTTTTTGTTGTAAAACTTCTTCTATTATAGAAAACGTTGATAAAACATCTGCTTTGCCCTTTTTTACAGCTATTGTGTGTTCAAAATGTGCCGATGGTTTATTGTCTTTACTGGTTACCGTCCATCCATCGTTATGGAATTTAACACCGGCTACGCCTGCATTGATCATGGGTTCTATTGCAATGACCATTCCTTCTTCAAGTTTTGGTCCTGCACCACGTTTCCCATAATTCGGAACTTCTGGTTTCTCATGAAGTTTTACACCAACACCATGTCCTACAAGCTCTCTTACTACACCAAATCCATTAGCTTCTGCATACTGCTGAACAGCGAAACCGATATCACCGATCCGCATACCAGCAACGGCCTTTTCTATCCCCAATTCCAGGCAACGTTTAGTAACCTCAACCAATTTCTGCTTTTCAGCATCAATTTCTCCGATAGAGAAAGTGTAGGCCGAATCGCCAAAATAATTGTTTTTAATTACACCACAATCAACTGAAATTAAGTCGCCCTCCTGGATTACGTATTCGCTCGGAAAACCATGAACAACCTGCTCATTTGGCGAAATACATAAAGAGTTAGGGAAACCATTATAGTTTAAAAATGCCGGAATCGCTCCGTGGTCACTTATAAACTCATAGGCTAATTTATCCAATTGGATAGTAGTCATGCCTGCTTTTATCACCTTGGCCACTTCGGCTAAAGTTTTAGAAACAAGCATGGAACTTTCTCTTATTAACTCGATCTCCTCAAGAGATTTGTAATAAATTTTAGACATCCGTTACACTACAACGCAGCGTTGCTACTTGCAGCAGGAATACCTGTTCTGCCGGTAACTCTACCCGTTTTCATCAAACCATCATAATGGCGCATCAATAAATAACTTTCGATCTGTTGTAAAGTATCCAATACAACACCAACTAAAATTAATAAAGAAGTACCACCAAAGAAGTGCGCAAATTCTTGTTTAATGCCAAACTTAACCGCTAACGAAGGTAAAATAGCGATGATCGCTAAAAATACTGCACCTGGGAAAGTGATTTTAGAGATTACATCATCAATAAAAGTTGATGTTGCAAAACCTGGTTTAACACCTGGGATAAAACCACCATTTTTCTTCATATCATCACTCATTTGAGTTGGATTCACTGTAATGGCAGTATAGAAGAAAGTAAATGCGATAATTAAAAATGCGAACGTTAAGCTATAAGCCAACGAAGTTGTGTTGCTGAACTGGATTAACCAAGAACCTTGTAATGAAGGAACAAACTGCATTAAAGCACCTGGAATAAACATTAACGCCTGAGCAAAAATGATCGGCATAACACCAGCAGCATTTACCTTTAAAGGAATGTACTGACGAACACCACCAAACTGGCGGTTACCAACAATTTTCTTTGCGTATTGTACAGGTACTTTACGTACACCTTGAACAATTAAAATGGTAAACATTACCACAGCAAATAATGCAACAATCTCTAAAACCAATGCAACCGGGCCTCCACCTTCACTAGATGAGCCTACACGTGCACTAAACTCCTGAGAAATTGCAACTGGTAACCGGGCAATAATACCAACCATAATGATTAGTGATGTACCGTTACCAATACCTTTATCAGTAATTTTTTCACCTAACCACATTACAAATAATGTACCTGCTGTTAATACAAACGTAGATAACACTAAGAATAAAGTATTTGGCAATAAAATAGCTTCTGCCGGAACTTGCGTTTTAACGTAACCAACAGATTGAACGATTGTGATCGCTACCGTTAGGTAACGGGTAATCTGGTTCATTTTCTTTCTACCACTTTCGCCCTCTTTCTGCATTTTTTGGAAAGAAGGAACAGCAATACCTAATAGTTGCACCACAATGGACGCAGAGATATAAGGCATTACCCCCAATGCTAAAATAGACACACGAGAGAAAGAACCTCCGGCAAACATATCTAGTAAGCCTAAGATTCCTGATTTTTCGTTATTGCCTAAAGCAGTTGGATCTACACCTGGCAAAACCACGTGAGATACGAAACGGTATACCAAAAGAATTAAGAGCGTAAATAATATACGCTCTTTTAATTCCTGAATTTTCCAGATATTACTTAAAGTAGTAAATAGCTTCTTCATTTAATAATTACAATTTTACAATAGAACCACCTGCAGCTTCAATAGCTTTTTGTGCGGTTGCAGAGAACGCATGTGCTGTAATTTCTAGCTTTGCTTTAACTTCACCACGACCTAAAATTTTAACTAAGTCGTTTTTAGAAGCTAAACCATGTACTTGTAAAGCAGCGAAATCGATAGTTGTTAAGCTGTGTTTTTCAGCTAAAGCTTGTAAAACATCTAAGTTTACACCAACATATTCTGTACGGTTAATTGGTTTGAAACCAACTTTAGGCACACGACGTTGTAAAGGCATTTGACCACCTTCGAAACCGATTTTGGTTTTGTGACCTGAACGAGAACCCGCACCTTTGTGACCACGGGTTGAAGTACCGCCACGACCAGAACCTGTACCACGACCAATTCTTTTACTGTTTTTTGTAGAACCTACTGCAGGTTTTAAATTACTTAAATTCATTTTTTTGAATTTGTGTTGCCCTTCGCTTTCACTAAACAGGTACAACGATTAAACATATATAAAGGTAGTACCGGCTTTTACCCATACTACCTTTAAAACTTTTACTAGATTGCTTCGATTGCTACCAAATGGTTCACTTTGCGAACCATACCGATAATTTGTGGTGTAGCTTCAACCTCAACACTTTGGTTCATTTTAGATAAACCCAAAGCCTGAACGGTTCTTTTTTGGCGCTCGCTTCTGTCGATAACGCTTTTTACTTGTGTTATTTTGATCTTAGCCATGATATTATCCGTTAAATACTTTGTTTAAATCTATACCACGAGTTTGAGCTACTGTATAAGCATCACGCATTTTAGTTAATGCATCAACAGTTGCTTTTACCACGTTGTGTGGGTTAGATGATCCTTTAGATTTTGCTAATACGTTATGCACGCCAGCACTCTCTAATACAGCACGCATCGCACCACCAGCAATTACTCCGGTACCTACTGCAGCTGGTTTGATTAAGACAAAACCACCTGAGAATTTACCGATTTGCTCGTGAGGAACAGTACCGTTTAAAATCGGAACTTTTACCAAGTTCTTTTTAGCATCATCCACACCTTTAGCGATTGCTTCAGTTACCTCTTTCGCTTTACCTAAACCGAAACCAACAACACCGTTTTCATCACCTACAACAACAATTGCAGAGAAGCTGAAAGTACGGCCACCTTTGGTTACTTTGGCAACACGTTGTATACTAACCAAACGATCCTTTAATTCGATATCGGTGGTTTTTACTCTTTTTATATTAATAGTTGACATCTTACTTTTTCTTCAGATTAAAATACTAAACCAGCTTCGCGGGCACCCTCTGCCAACGATTTTACACGACCGTGGTATAAATAGCCGTTTCTATCGAAAACAACTTCTTTAACACCTGCAGCGATTGCTTTTTCGGCAACTAATTTGCCTACCGCAACCGACTGATCGCTTTTGTTTCCAGTACCAGTAAAATCTTTCGATAATGATGATGCTGATGCTATTGTTTTACCGGTTACATCGTTAATTACCTGCGCATAAATCCCTTTATTGCTTCTATATACAGATAACCTTGGACGTTCTTCTGAACCGGTAAGTCTTTTTCTGATCCCTTTTTTAATACGATCTCTTCTTGATAATTTTTTACCTGCCATGATTACTATTTTTTAGATGCTGATTTACCTGCTTTTCTTCTTAACACTTCACCTACAAACTTGATACCTTTACCTTTATATGGCTCTGGTGCACGTAACGAACGGATTTTCGCTGCTACCTGGCCGATCAATTGTTTGTCAATACTTTCTAAAACGATTTTAGGAGTCTGACCTTTTTCTGAAGATGTAGTTACTTTAATCTCTTCTGGTAATTGGAACACATAATGGTGAGAATAACCCAAAACTAGATCTAGTGTATTACCTTGGTTTGTAGCACGGTAACCAACACCTACTAATTCTTGAGTTAATTTATAACCTTCTGTAACACCAATAACCATATTGTTAAGCAATGAGCGATATAAACCGTGTAATGCTTTGTGTTTCTTTTGTTCTGAAGGACGTTGAACTGTTAAAATTCCGTCTTCCTGACTTACAGTGATATCTGTATCAACTGCTTGTGTTAATTCACCTTTAGGACCTTTTACGCTTACTACGTTATCTTTAGATACGGTAATTGTAACACCTGCAGGGATTGTAATTGGGGCTTTTCCTATTCTTGACATTGTGCTGTTCTCCTAATATTAATAAACGTGACACAATACCTCACCACCAATGTTTAATTTGGCTGCTTCTTTATCGGTCATTACACCTTTAGAAGTAGATAAGATTGCGATACCTAAACCGTTTAATACTCTTGGCATATTTTCAACACCAGCATAGTTTCTCAAACCTGGTTTACTAATTCGCATCAAAGTACGAATAGCAGGAACTTTAGTAATCGGATTGTATTTCAAAGCAATTTTAATGGTGCCTTGAACTGTAGTATCTTCAAACTTGTAGTTCGCGATGTAACCTTTATCGAAAAGAACTTTAGTAATTTCTTTTTTAAGGTTTGATGCAGGAATTTCTACAACACGGTGGTTGGCCTTAATGGCATTCCTTACTCTTGTTAAATAATCTGCTATTGGATCTGTATTCATTTTTTATTGTTTTTGATAGTGGTTTCCTTCTGCTACTCAGCTGTGGGACCTGCTATCGGTTAAAATTCTTTTTTAGTATAGACATGAGTATCAAGTAATAAGATACAAGTATCAAGTCCGATATGGTCCTGATACTTGCTACTCTATACTTGATACTCAGTACTAGTACTTTATATTACCAAGATGCTTTTTTAACACCTGGTATTTTACCGTCTAGTGCCATTTGGCGGAACGTTACCCTTGAAATACCAAAGGTACGCATATATCCACGAGGGCGACCAGTTAATTTACAACGGTTGTGTAAACGTACCGGAGATGAGTTTTTAGGTAATTTATCTAAACCCTCGAAATCTCCTGCAGCTTTTAATACTGCACGTTTTTCAGCGTATCTAGCTACCAATTTTTGGCGCTTAACTTCGCGTGCTTTTACACCTTCTTTTGCCATTATTCTGCTGTTTTTTGATTTTTAAATGGTAATCCGAATTGTTTCAATAACTCAAGCGCCTCAACGTCAGATTTTGCCGAAGTTACGAAAGTTATATCCATACCTAAAATTTTATTGATTTTATCGATATTAATCTCAGGGAAGATGATTTGCTCAGTAACACCTAATGTATAGTTACCTTTTCCATCAAATCCTTTATCATTGATACCTTTGAAATCACGGATACGAGGCAAAGCTACAGAGATCAAACGATCTAAGAACTCGTACATATTGTTATCGCGTAAAGTAACACGTACACCTACTGGCATACCTTTACGTAATTTAAAGTTAGAGATATCTTTCTTTGAATTAGCCGGAACCGCTTGTTGACCAGTGATGGTTGACAACTCAACGATTGTGGTATCCATAATCTTTTTATCAGTAACAGAAAAACGACCAACACCCTGATTGATACAGATTTTTTCCAATTTAGGAACCTGCATTACAGTTTTGTACTGAAATTTTTCTTTTAGTGCATTTACAACTTCTTCTTTGTATTTGCTTTTTAATCTAGGTGTAGCCATTATTTAATCTCCTCTCCTGAAATTTTAGCAACTCTAACTAATTTACCATCTGCGTTAAGTTTACGACCTACGCGGGTAGCTTTACCAGATTTTGGATCAACCAACATCAAGTTAGAAATGTGAAGAGCAGCTTCTTTTTTAATAATACCACCGTTAGGATTTGCAGCATTTGGTTTAGTATGTTTAGATACTAAGTTAACGCCTTCTACAATGGCTCTGTTTTTATCTATAAGTACTGAAAGTACTTTTCCTTGTTGACCTTTTGAATCGCCAGCAATGACTTTAACTAAATCTCCTGTGCGGATTTTAAGTTTTGATGGTGTATTTACTTTGTTTCCCATTTTATAATACCTCCGGTGCTAATGATACAATTTTCATGAATTGTTTTTCACGTAGTTCTCTCGCAACCGGGCCAAAGATACGTGTACCTCTTGGCTCATCCTGTGCGTTCAATAATACAGCTGCATTATCGTCAAAACGGATATAAGAACCATCTTTACGACGGATTTCTTTTTTAGTTCTTACAACAACTGCTTTAGAAACTGTACCTTTTTTGATGTTACCAGAAGGTAACGCGCTTTTTACGGTAACAACTACTTTATCACCAATTGAAGCATAACGTTTGCCGGTTCCACCTAGCACACGAATTACCAATACTTCTTTTGCGCCGCTGTTATCAGCAACGTTTAATCTCGATTCCTGTTGTACCATCTTATTTAGCTCTTTCTAAAATTTGTACCAATCTCCAGTTCTTGTTTTTACTCAAAGGACGAGTTTCCATAATCAATACTGTATCACCGATACCGCATTCGTTTTTCTCGTCGTGAGCCATAAATTTGGTAGTTTTCTTTACGAACTTACCATAAATCGGGTGTTTTACTTTACGCTCCACGCTCACTACAACAGATTTATCCATCTTGTTGCTTACCACTAACCCGGTTCTTGTTTTTCTTAATTGTCTTTCCATGTCGACTCTCAAATTATTTAGTTTCAGTAGCTGACTCAGTGTTTTTCACTTTAGTCAACTCAGTGTTTAAACGGGCTATGTCTTTCCTTACTTTTGCAATGCGTGAAGGATTTTCGATAGCTGAAATAGTGTGAGCGAACTTTAATTTTGATAAGTTCTCTTTTTCTTCCGCAATCTTAGCTACTAATTCTTCTTTTGAAAGCCCTGTGATTTCTGAATTTTTCATTTTTCTTTTTCTTTTACGTTGAGTGTAGCGGTTATAATAAACAAGTATTTACAACATTCACCTCAACTCTTTACTATGCTTCTACGTAATCTCTACGTACTACGAATTTGGTTTGGATCGGTAATTTCTGAGCTGCTAAACGCAATGCTTCTTTAGCAACTTCTAAAGGCACACCTTCAGCTTCGAAAATTACACGTCCTGGTCTTACAACTGCTACCCAATATTCAGGAGCACCTTTACCTTTACCCATACGTACCTCAGCAGGTTTCTTAGTTACTGGTTTGTCCGGGAATATCCTGATCCATACTTGACCTTCACGTTTCATGAAACGTGTTACGGCAATACGGGCAGCCTCTATCTGGCGACTTGTGATCCAAGTAGCTTCTAAAGATTTGATACCGAAAGATCCGAATGCTAATTCAGCTCCACGAGAAGCTAAACCCTTCATTCTGCCTTTTTGCATCTTCCTGAACTTCGTTCTTTTTGGCTGTAACATTTTATTTTGTTCTAATCGTTAAACGATGTTAATAAATCAATTATTTACGAGGACCTCTGTTAGCGCCTGCGCCACCACCTCTATTTGCTCCGGGACCACCTTGACCTGGACCACGACCACCACCTTGGTTTCCACCACGTCTGTCGTTACCACCGCCACGGTTATCTCTTCCACCACCACGGTTATCTCTTCCACCGAAAGCTGGTTTATCTGATGCGCCTTTTGGACCGTTGTTTGTTGCACCAATGTTTGGAGACAAATCACGTTTTCCATAAACCTCACCTTTACAGATCCAAACTTTAACACCTATTTTACCATAAGTAGTTAAGGCTTCAGCTAAAGCGTAGTCAATATCAGCACGGAATGTATGCAAAGGCACTCTTCCTTCTTTGTACTGCTCAGTACGTGCCATCTCAGCACCACCTAAACGACCAGAAGTCATGATTTTGATACCTTCAGCACCCATACGCATGGTTGATGCGATAGAGGATTTCATTGCTCTACGGAATGAGATCCTTGCTTCTAATTGTTTTGCAACACCTTCTGCAACTAATTGTGCATCAAGTTCCGGGCGTTTAATTTCGAAGATGTTAATTTGAATTTCCTTTTTAGTTAATTTCTTTAACTCTTCTTTAATTTTATCAACCTCAGCACCTGCTTTACCGATTACGATACCTGGACGAGCTGTGTGGATAGTTACCGTGATACGTTTTAACGTACGCTCGATTACTACTTTTGCAACACCGCCTTTAGCGATACGGGCAGAAAGATATTTTCTTATTTTCTCATCTTCAACTAATTTATCGGAGTAGTTGTTGCCACCGAACCAGTTAGAATCCCATCCTTTGATGATACCTAACCTGTTACCTATTGGATTTGCTTTTTGTCCCATTTCCTAAAATTAGTTTTGAGTTGTTTCTGTACTTTTACTATCTACAATCAGCGTTACGTGGTTAGAACGTTTACGAATTCTATATCCACGGCCTTGAGGAGCTGGACGTAAGCGTTTTAACTGACGGCCACCATCAACCATAACTGTTTTTACAAAAAGTTGGTTTTCTTCAGGGCGAGCACCTTCATTTTTAGATTCCCAGTTTTTGATAGCAGATAATAATAATTTCTCAACTCTTATTGCTGCTTCTTTATTGGTAAACTTTAAAATGCTTAATGCTTTTTCTACACGTTCACCTCTGATAAGATCTACAACCAAACGCATCTTACGCGGTGAGGTTGGACAATTGTTTAATTTTGCTATTGCTTCCATTGTCTAATTATTTTTTCTTTTCAGCGTGTCCTCTGAATGTTCTGGTTGGAGCAAATTCTCCCAACTTGTGACCAACCATGTTTTCTGTAACGTACACAGGGATAAATTTATTTCCGTTGTGTACAGCAAATGTATGATTCACGAAATCTGGTGAAATCATTGATCTGCGAGACCAAGTTTTGATTACAGACTTTTTGCCTGAATCATTCATAGAGTTTACTTTTTTCTCTACGTTATGGTCAATATAAGGTCCTTTTTTTATCGAACGAGCCATTATTTCTTCCTTCTCTCTATGATGTAACGATTAGAATATTTTTTAAGTTCTCTGGTTTTGAAGCCTTTAGCTAAAACACCATTTCTTGAACGTGGGTGACCACCTGATGATCTACCTTCACCACCACCCATTGGGTGATCGACAGGGTTCATCGCTACCGGTCTAGTTCTCGGACGACGGCCCAACCAACGTTTACGACCTGCTTTACCTAATACTTCGTTTGCGTGATCTGAGTTAGATACAGCACCGATAGTAGCCAGACAAGTAGTCAGGATTAAACGGGTTTCGCCTGAAGGCATTTTTAAAGTAGCATATTTACCATCGCGGGCAGCTAATTGTGCGTAAGCACCTGCACTACGAGCTAATTGTGCTCCTTTTCCAGGATGGATTTCTACGTTGTGTACGATAGAACCTAATGGAATGTTCGATAATTTTAAAGTGTTACCTACTTCTGGTGCTGCTTTGTCGCCCGATAATAATACCGAACCAACTTGCAATCCTTCAGGAGCGATGATATAACGCTTCTCGCCATCTGCATAATGTAATAATGCGATGCGGGCAGTACGGTTTGGATCGTATTCAACAGTAGCTACTGTTGCAGGAATATCGAATTTATCGCGTTTGAAGTCGATTAAACGATATGATTTTTTGTGACCACCGCCCATGTAGCGCATAGTCATTTTTCCTGTATTGTTACGTCCACCAGACTTTTTTGATGATACAACCAATGATTTTTCGGGCTTGGTTGCTGTAATCTCCGTAAAACTAGCACCAACTCTGAAGCGGGTACCTGGAGTAACTGGTTTAAATTTTCTTAAGCCCATAGTTATAATGAATTATTAAATTAAAGGGTTGCGTAATAATCTATTGTTTCGCCGTCTTTTAACGTTACGATTGCTTTTTTGTATTTCGGGCTACGGCCTGATACAAAACCTGCTTTAGTGTAACGAGATTTAGCTTTTCCATCAACAACCATAGTGTTAACTGCAACGATGGTTACACCGTACAATTTCTCAATGGCTTGTTTAATCTGGATTTTGTTAGCCTTGTGGTTAACGCTAAACGTGAAACGATTAGATTTCTCAGTTAAAGCTGAAGCTTTTTCGGTTAATATTGGTTTTTTTAAAATGTCCATATTATTTGGCAAATGCCTCCTCCAAAGTTTTAACAGAATCAGCAGTTAACACAAGTACACCAGCGTTTAATACATCATATGTATTCAAATCTGCTGCAGCAATCACTTTAGTTTTCTGAACGTTTCTGCTTGATAAATAGATATTATTATTTTGTGCAGGTAAAACCAATAAAGTTTTTTGAGTACCTACGTTTAACGCAGCCAATAAACTTGTATAGTTTTTAGTTTTAACTGTATCGAAGTTGAAATCTTCTAAAATTACCACATTGTTATCTTTTGCTTTATAAGCTAAAGCAGATTTACGTGCTAATGATTTTAATTTCTTGTTCAATTTAAAACTGTAATCACGTGGCTGAGGACCGAAAACACGACCACCACCGTTAAATAACGGAGATTTAATGCTACCAGCACGGGCACCACCTGTACCTTTTTGTTTGTATAGTTTGCGAGTTGAACCAGCAATCTCATTACGTTGTTTAGATTTGTGAGTACCTTGACGTTGGTTAGCCAAATACTGTTTTACATCTAAATAAATCGCGTGGTCGTTAGGCTCGATACCAAATACCGATTCAGGAAGTTGCACCTTGGCACCTGTTTCTTTACCTGAAATGTTTAATACTTTAACTTCCATCTGATTACTTGTCTAAGATTACGTAAGAACCTTTAGCTCCTGGAATGGAACCACTAACTACTAATAAGTTTTGCTCAGCATAAACTTTCAAAACCTGTAAGTTCTGAACTTTTACCCTGTCTCCACCTGTTCTTCCAGCCATGCGCATTCCTTTGAATACACGTGAAGGGAATGACGATGCTCCCAATGAACCTGGGGCACGTAAACGGTTATGCTGACCGTGAGTCTGCATACCAACACCGGCAAATCCGTGGCGTTTTACAACACCTTGAAAACCTTTACCTTTTGAGGTACCTACAACATCAACAAAATCGCCTTCTGCGAAAGAATCAACCGTTACTACATCACCTAAATTAAGTGAAGTTGTAAACGAATCAAATTCTACCAGCTTGCGTTTCGGAGTTGTGTTTGCTTTCGCGAAATGGCCTTTCAATGGTTGAGTTGTGTTTTTCTCTTTTTTCTCATCGTAACCCAGTTGGATTGATGAATAACCATCTACTTCTTCGGTTTTTACCTGTGTAACTACACAAGGTCCAGCCTCGATTACCGTACAAGGAATGTTTCTTCCTTCGGCATCAAAGATACTGGTCATTCCTACTTTTTTTCCAATAATTCCTGACATTTTATCTTTTCTTTTTAACACCCATCGAAGCAGTAGGGCTTCGTTCAAGGTGGTTGTACATCCCCCGAAAGGGACGGCAAAGATAGGCAAGAAATATTAATTTTCAAATAGTTAGCCAAATATTTTTTCAAATAAATTGCTGATATAATGGGATTTAACCTAAAAAGTGAGGTTAATGAGCTATTAGGGTGCTTAAAGCAATGGCTATAAATTTGATTAAAAGCACTTTAGACTATATTCCAGGTTCAAAAATACCCTAATTTAATCATTATTTGCAGTTTAGTAAACCTCTCCCAACTTGGCTTTTACCAGTGCTAAAAGATCAAGTATTGCATTTTCACTACATGCATATTTATAAATCTCGGCGATCAGCGCATCGCTACAGATGATGGCATCAATTAAATTACCTTTAGCGATAAAATATTGGCACAGTGCAGCATAAAAAAGCATAAATTCACCTTCCGAAAACGCCGTTCTCTGTGGGAATGCCTCATCAAGTTTGTAGTTGTTATTCAGTAACTTTAAGCCTTTCTTCAGTTCACGATCAATCATTGCTGCATGGGCCACATAAAGCCGTAAGTATAAGAAATCAGGAAAAAGTTGCATCCCCTTTTTGGCTATGGCATCAGCTTTTGCATTAAGTCCTACAAGTTTATATTGCAAAAATAATTCTGCATAAAACAAAGGATTATCAGGATTTTTCATTATAAGGGAATGAATCTGACTAATACTTTCGAGGCTTTTTGTTTCAAAAATCGATTCATACTCTTCAGCACACTCAATAATGTTATCATCCAGATCGCCATCAAGGCTATAAATCCCTGGTTCTACCTTATGATCCCAAATTTCGGCAACATAATCTTCATCTAAGGTAACGGTTTCACTGTCATCAAATTTATCACGGTAAGCCCCTGTAAAAACATAATATATCTGTTTGAAACCTGGATCTTTTTTACCTTCGCGAATTTCATTTAATTCATTACCCGGGAACAATTCATTTTCATCGTCAAACTCATCTTCATCATCATCACTAAAAAATAGATAATTACCAGGTCCAACGTTTTTATCTAATGTGGCCAATATTTGATTTACTTTCGCGGGACTGTCGTTAGGCCCAACATAATAGGCAGGTACACCATCATCTCCAAATTCGATATCGATTAATGGAATGCGATCATCATCCTCTTCCAATATAAATTGGGTTATCGCCCAATCTTTATGCGGCTTAAAGCCACAATCATTAGCAAAAGCCTCCGCTCCGTAGATGATGTTATGTAACTTATTATATTCTATTTCATCACCTTGTATGTAATCTACACAATCTTCCAGCTCTGCTTCTGATACATTGAACTTAAAAGTAGTATCCTTTACCCCTAAACATTTCAGGTCTATAAGATAAATACCTAAGGTAAAATTCCCATTAGTATGTTTGCGGCTAACCAACGTGTTTGCAAGGCCTGTTTCCTCCCAGTCGAAAGAGATGTAACACTTCCCAAGTTGTAATTCCCTAGCACGGGTTTTGATAAAATTTTCGGGTTTTTGAAACAGTTGAACTACCTTAGCTGATTTTGCCATTGGATTATACTTTTAATAATTCTCTTGGCAGCAATTTTAATTGTTTAAACTGATATAAAAAAAAATATTTTTAAATTTTGACAGAGATTAATGCGCTATACCACCATTTAAACTGATGGTTATGATCGTCAAAATGATAAATCCGATGAGCACATAGAGGTAATCGCGTTCGATTAAAAAGCTAAAAATAGCGAATACAATGCGGGCAATCGGCGTAAAAATAAGCATCAGGATCCCAAACTGCACAATGGCATCACCTTGAAAAGTACTTAGTCCCTTAAATATAGCCACTATGGAAGAAAACTTGCTCAGCTCGGGCTTAAAAACTTTATAGTCAGTAATGGCCCCATTATTATGAATCAGGAAAATAGCACCACCTATTAGTACAATACTCATCGAAATAATTACACCCGCACGCAGCAGCGTACCCAGAATTACCTGGATATCTTTATCGTTTAGGTTTTCTTTTCCAGTTGTATCCATTATAATCCGCTTATTCCTTTATATATCATCTGCAGTGCCAAAAAGGTAACTACAATGGCAAATACAATTTTAAGTTTATCGGTTTTGGCCCTCAGCAAAATTTTCGAGCCAACTGTTGCCCCCGTTAAAACGCCGATACACACTGGCATGGCAATCCCGGGATCGATCTGGCCACGGTGTAAATAAACCACTGCACTGGCCGCTGCCGTAACGCCCATCATAAAATTACTGGTGGTAGTTGATACCTTAAACGGCAAACGCATAATGTTATCCATGGCGATTACTTTTAATGCGCCGCTGCCGATGCCCAGCAGTCCAGATAAAGTTCCTGCGAAAAGCATCATCAGGAAACCACCAGGTACATGCTTTACTGCATATGGGTGATCTACACCTTTATCCGGAAAAGATCCGTTGAGTTTAAAAAACTTAGCCCATTTATCGGTATTATCCAAAGTAGTATGATCTACCTTTTTCTTTAAAGTCATGATGGCCGAAAAGATCAGGATGCAGCCAAATAGGATAGCGATGTAGTTCGCATTAAGATAAACCGCTACAATGGCACCGCATACCGCCCCTATTGTGGTGGCGATTTCAAGGAACATACCTATCCGGATATTGGTAATCCCTTCTTTTACATAAGCTGCTGCCGAACCTGAAGAGGTAGCGATAACAGAAACAATAGATGCACCAATGGCATAATGAATATCAACCCCCAAGGCCAAAGTAAGTAAGGGAATAATAATTACGCCCCCACCTAAACCTGTTAGTGAACCCAATAATCCGGCTAAAAAAGCACCTAGTAAAACGATAATGGTAAACAGCAATACCGACATGCGGGCAAATATAATGCACTGTTTTTGGGTAAACGAAAGATTATAGGAATAAAATAAAGTCTATATGTTATATGGATAAATAGAATTTTGAATGAGTGAATGATTGAGTAGGTGAGTTTTAAAGGAGAGAATAATAGGCGTATACCCATTCAATAATTGATTCATTCAAAATTCAATCATTCTATATTTTATAGTGCAGCTTACTTTCTTTATTCAAATCAACATCTCGAAAACTTTCCAACAGCTCAAAAGCAACTTGCCTAACCGTTTCGGGTATAGGATTAATGGTCGATTTGTTGCCTTCAGCATCTTTAACTGTCCAGCCAGAAGTGTTAAGCAACAATGGATTTGAACTAGCCACTGATTTAATTATTTTAGCCCTCGTAAAGGCAATTCCATCCGAATCAATGATCACTTTTTTGTTGTTCCACCAGTTTTCTTGTGATACGCTTTTTAATTCTGAAGGGTCTAATTTGGCAGCATAACTCCAGCCCTTCCCTGCCTTGTGTTTCAGTTTTAATAAACCAATAAAATTGGTAAGGCTTTTTGGATTATACATTTCCGAACTACAGTACATATTGAGCTGACTCAGTTTAAGCTGACTCAACAATGCTTTCGAATGATCAGTGTTGTGAAAAATCGGCACTATTTTCTCCGCAATGGATTGTATAACGGCCTCATTTTCCTGATCATATTCACCACAAAGTATTTCGATATCTTTTAATTGTTGCTGCAATAGCGAAACCAGTTCAGGTTTATTCAGAATGGTCTTCATCCTTTAATAGTTACTTACCCAATCGTTTAATCATCTCTGCACTTAAATCCCTTCCATCATTTAAACGGTTGGCAAAAAATGATTTGGCGGCTTCAAAATGTTCTTTGTAACCTTTTAAATCACCATAGCCAATAATCGATGCCCATTCGTGCACAGCGGTATGAAATTCCAGATCATCGCCACGGATGGATTTATCATACAAAGCAGTATGGATCGATTCCTCTAGCATTGCTTCATTTTTGAAAAGATATTCGGCTATACCCAACCTCAATTTGAACGGTGGTGTTTGGCAGATCAGGTTATCGTAAGGGTTTACGCCCATTTTGTACCAGGCATATACCATACTCAACAAACTTAAATGCGAATTTGGTTTCTGTTTATGGCTGGCATCAGATAGGCTGAATTCTTTCATGATGTTATCATCCAATAACAAAAGGGCACGACTTTCGTGAAAAACGAAATCGCGGGCTGCATAGATCTTTTCCCTAAATGCCACTTCATTTTCACAGATCATCAGCTTAAACAGTTCAGATTCTGCCTGGGCATAATATTTTACCTGTTTCTGCGCATAAGGATTTAAAATAGCCAAACCAGCATAAATGTGCGATTTGTAACTAAAAATCCTCAGTGTAGTCAAAATTTTCACATTATCGATGCCACCCGCATAAGCCGGATTATCCCAGGGAAAGAAACCTGCATTTTTCCAAGCGGAGCCCATGCTTTCGAAACCCATGTGTGTTACCGCCTGCGTATCGGCCACAATACGATCGTGTTCCCTGTAATCGTCCATTTCAATAATGTTCGATTTTAAAGATTTATAAATTTCTAAAGCTTTGGCATACACCACATCGGTAGCACGGTGACGCACCACCACAAGCGTTTGTCCCTCCGGACTAAATGCCGGGCCATGTAAAGAATGGCAGGTTACAATCTGGGTATCCTCTGGAAGGTGTTTTTCGAAAGCAGCAATTTCCGGATGTTTAACCGAGGTTTGCCCGGCAACTATGGCACCGTATTTTGTAGAGCGGGCAAAAGTAGCCACCACCTCATCAATTTTTTCGGCTTCAACGCAATAGATAATAAAGTCTGATTTACGGGCAACCTCATGTCCACCAATTAAAACTTCGATTCCTTTAGGTTCCAGCTCATTTTTTAAATCTGTAAAACGTAAGGGCATATCTGCTCCACATACTTTGTAACCAGCGTTTACAAACGATAGTGCATACAATTTGCCCATATCGCCCAAACCAATAATTCCTATTTGCATGAAACAAATGTAATCTATCGCAAATAAATTTATAATAAAACTTAGATAAAATTGTTATTTAGAATGTTAAACCAAAACAATTTTATCGATTTGCCAAAACCTTAAACAAATTATATTAACCGGGAAATAGATAAAAATGTAGTTTTACATTCTAACACCTATATTTAAACTATGCAGAAAATTAAACACACCCTATTGTTTTTAGGCGCTATGCTATTTTTAAACGTTGCGTTTGGGCAAGCTTTACCTGACACTACGAAAAATACCGATCCATCTTTAAATGGCCAGTATCAGTTCATGTTAAAAAAATCTAAAAGCTTCAACGGCGCAAGGCTGATCAATCCATCACGCTTATCGTCCCTATGGAAAAGTGTTAGTGATACGCTAAGAAAAGAACGTAAGCAACTGCAGGAAGCCCGTCAGGAAATTAAAGCACAGGCCGATAACATTTCGACCTTAAAAGGCGAAGTAAATGGAAAAGAAAGTTCGTTGGCCAATGCCAATGCAGCTGTTAACGAAATTAAATTTTTAGGCATATCTTTTAATAAAGGCACTTATAATACCATTGTTTGGGCCATTATTATTGTACTTGGAGTAGGTTTGGCCTTTGTAATTTTCCAATCTGGCAAATTAAGGCACGAAGCAAAGTACAGAACGGAGCTTTATCAGGAAGTAGCCGATGAGTTTCAGGCGCACAAGGTAAAAGCTAAGGATAAAGAAATGAGGCTTGCACGTGAGCTGCAGGATGAAAGAAATAAATGGGATGACGGCAGGGGAAGATAACCTTTACCGGACATTTTAAAATAAATTAAACCTGGTTGTTTTTTGGTAAAGCAGGGCTTGTGGTGCTTCGGTTCCGCTGGCCCCGCCATTCGCTCCTTCCGATGAAGGATCGGAACCGCTGCTGTCGGGTTTATTGAATCTGGGCCTGTGGTTATGGAAACCAACCGATGCCTAAAACACGAAACGTTCCTACGGAACAAAAAAAACACTTTTTTCTACCGAGGCGCCGTCCCGATGGGACGAATAATTAATTATACGAGACAAAAAGGATAGGCGGTAGCTAAACACACGTGTTTTCTTCTTAGCTTGATGACATTGCCCAATTGGACGGAAGACAAGGAGGCAACTTTATCACCACAAATCGTCCCGTCGGGACGGCTGCTTGGTAGCCAATTATATAATTGGCGTTTTTCGTTCCGTAGGAACGTTTGGTGATAAACCTATTAATAAATCTACATTGTTGGCCACCTAAACCCGATCAAAGCGAGATGCCGATATTTCCATCGGCAGAAGCGGGAGCGGGACTGCTCTTCCCCAAGAGCTACTGCAACTGCTTTCCAAAGAAATAACTGAATTAAAAAAATGATTAAATTATACGAGAAATCTGCAAATACATTTAACAGTAGATTTCTCCATTCCGTTGCACTTCAGTCGAAATGACGATAACAGCTTAATTTTTGATGCTGTACTTCAAACCCACCTCAAATTCGCCATTGCTATAATTCTGCATTTTTGAAGTGTTGGTGGTATACTGAAACAAAATCGAAAACTGATTTTTGTAGTTTGCACCAAAACCCGCTGTAAAACTGTTGGTGCTATGATATATGCCATTCACCATGAGTTTATTCTCTAAAAACTGAAGGTTTACACCAGCATCAAAAATACCATCATAATTCTGTACCCCTCTGTACACCAATTTCGGTTCGATACTGTTAATTACCTTATCTGTGCTAAATTTGTAACCTGCGGCAATAAAATAGATCGATCGGTCTACCACGTTTCGCAATACATCTCTTTTAAAAAACCGTTTAAGATTAGGCAACGCACCCTGCAGCGTCAATTTATCGGTGCGATAAGCCACTCCAAAATCGCCATCCAAATATAGCCTGCGATCATTAAAGCTATTGAGCACATCATCGTCTAAATCGCCTTTGGCTTTACCAAGGTCGACCCATTCGTTCATAATGCCGGCCGATAAACCAAAATCCAGGAAGTTAGCCCCACCGTTTAAAGGTAAATGATAAGCATAGGTTACGGTTGCCCTTGTACGGTTAATGGCTCCTGCGCCTTCATTATAAAAAAGTATACCCAAGCCTACTTTAGTATCAGCTAAACCATAATCACCCGTTAAATATTGAATCTTTGGCGCACCATCTACCCCAGTCCACTGCGTTTTAAATGCCGCATTTAAATTTAATCCAGGTGCTAAACCAGCCATTGCCGGGTTGGCCAGAAACTGGTTCTGGTAATAGATGCTCCCCATGGGGTTAAGTTGAGCAAGTGCCGGTGTAACAAACAAAAACAACAGCGCCGCTATATAACATTTTATTTCTCTCACGCTGCTATTTTTTATATAAGATTGATATAAACCCTTTAATAGATCCATCTGCACCTAAATCGAGCATATAATAATAGGTATCCTCCGTTAGTGGCTTCCCGTTAAAGTTGCCATCCCAGTTGTTCTGGTAACTTTGGGTAGCATAAATTAACCTTCCTCCCCTATCAAAAATGGATAATTTGTTGTTCGGATACTTTTCTAAGCCCTTAACTACAAAAAAATCGTTTTTTCCATCTCCGTTTGGAGTAAGAATATTATTTACAATGGCTACTTCGGCTGTGGTCTGTATAATCAAAAAGGGTTGTAAAAAACCTTGAGTCAATATATTGTTGCCAGCCTGATAAGTTTGCACGAGAGTCATTTCTCCTATACTGAAATCGTATAATTGATTGTTAATCTGACCACTGCCACTGGCCGAATTAACCACATAGGGCAAACTTTGCGCATTTACCTTTCTCCCTAAAAACATCAACAGCAGGAGAACAAACAAATAGGATATTTTTCTCATCGTGTTTAGTTTAAAGAAATCCAGGTCGAACCATCACTTTGGATGGTGAAAGTTTTTGCTCCTGTAATGGTGGTTACATTAGAATCATCGTTCAACAAAACCGGACTATTTAAAGTAACATCACCTGATGATAAAGCCTTCACAATGACATAAACTCTTCCTTTACAGCTGGAGGCTATTGGAAGATTAACGCTTACCGCTGTGCCTGCATTTTTTATCCGGACTGTGTAATGACTCGCATCGAGGGTTAATGCCCCTGTGGCAGTATAGGTTAAAACACTTGCTGCAACAGAACCATTAATGTTTAAAGTACTGGTATTTGCTGGTGCATAAGCTATAGAAGATGCAGCGATAGTTCCGTTAAGGGTTAATGCCCCCCCATTCGCTGTAAAATCGCCAGCTATTAAAGGGTATGAAGTACTTGAGTTAGCTATAACTAATGTATTATTTACGTTTGTGCTGTTAGCAGCAGCATTGCTTCCGATAAAAATATTCCCAGCCCCATTGTTTTTCGAGCCTGCGGCATAACCTACTGCGGTGTTGTTATCGCCGTTACTGACTGCAAGCGCCAGGCTCCCTATGGCTGTGTTTGATGTACCTGTTCCATTTGCCATTAATGTATGTGTACCCAAGGCAGTATTGTTAGAGCCTACCGTATTAATTGCTAAAGCCTGCGAACCAAAGCCGCTGTTGTTGATGCCACTAAAACTGCGCTGCAACACCAGGTAACCAAAGGCACTGTTCTCGTAACCCGAAATATTAACCGATAATGCCTCGCGCCCGAATGCACTGTTGTTAAAGCCAGATACATTGGCGGTAAGTGTTTTATAACCGTAAGAAATATTATTTTCAGATGAGTTGCCTAAACGGCCAGATTTTAAACCGTTAACTAAAAAGTTAATGGCTACATCATCTGTATTACCCAAAAAATTGTTTTGATCGGTGTTACCAGTATTCCCTTTTAATGCCCAGGCATTGGCGTTTGCAAATAATGTTCTACTGATTAATTCGGGCTTTCCTGTTGTTGCATTGGTGATGTAAACTTTGTTTGCGTCGCTCAGGCCATCAGTAGTTAGTTTAGCCACAGTAACCGAAGCATCGGCCAGCTTTGGGCTAGTTACCGATCCATCGGCAAGTTGAAGCGTATTTACGGCCAAATCGTCAATATTAATATTTTTAACTTCTTTGCTTCCAATTTTTACCGAGGTTACTGCAGCATCGGCTAATTTCACAGTTGTTACCGATCCATCTGCCAGTTTAAGGGTATTAACCGCTCCTGCATTGATATCAATTACCACATCCTTCAATAAAGCCGTAACGCCATTAGCACTGATGCTTAAATCAGTTGAGGTTAATGCCTTAGCTCCTGACAGCTGACTCACATCCAATGTTACTGGTTTCCATGTAGCACCATCAAATAGAAGCACCTGATTATTGATCGGTGAAGTGGCATTTAATATTTTTCCCTGGAGATTAGCTAATGTAGGATTTGGGTAGTTCCCCGTTAAATCGCCACCAGCTACTCCGGTTGATGGACCAACCGGGCCTACATCACCTTTATCTCCCTTATCGCCTTTTACTCCAGGTACCCCCTGCAAACCTTGTAATCCGGTAGCTCCAGTTGCCCCTATGTCTCCTTT
This sequence comes from Pedobacter sp. W3I1, assembly GCF_030816015.1. Taxonomy (NCBI): domain Bacteria; kingdom Pseudomonadati; phylum Bacteroidota; class Sphingobacteriia; order Sphingobacteriales; family Sphingobacteriaceae; genus Pedobacter; species Pedobacter sp. W3I1. Next base: position 1,276,671 of record NZ_JAUSXN010000001.1, on the reverse strand, counting down.
TACGCCTTGTGGGCCTGTTGCCCCCACCGCTCCTTGCGCACCCGTTAAGCCAATTGGCCCCTGAGCACCAATTGCTCCTGCAACCCCTGCCGGGCCTTGTGGACCTACAGCACCTGCAATACCTTGTGCACCAGCAGGGCCGGCAACACCTGGATCTCCTTTTGGCCCGATGGGTCCGTTGGCAGCGTACAGTGCATAAGGCACACTTAATAATTGTGCAGTTCCGGCCAAACTAAAATTTGTACCATTATCAGGATCGATTTCGACCTTAACAAACTTTAATCCGCTTGCCCAGCTTACGCCAGCTATTGTACCACTAACCGAGTTTGCACCAGTAGCCCCGATTGCCAATGCATATAAACCTAAGGCATTGGTCGCTACATTTCTCACTTCCAAATATTGAACGGTTCCCGTTGAGGATCCATCCAGAATACTAATCCTCAAGGCGATATTTTTATTGGCCAGTGGGGTGCCGTTAGCATTTCTTGCTGCGCCCTGATAGTTAAATTGTTGTGGGGCTTGCGCTTTAACAGCCAAGGTCAAGCCCATGCTTAACAAAGCAATTAGTAAAAGTTTTTTCATGAATCGGGATGAGATCTAAAGCGTCGGGCTTAAAAATAAATGAGCCTAACGATCAAATCTAACAATTAGTATAAGTTGCTGCATCCGCTTTACACCAAAAGCTAATTACAAATACTAAAACGATTTTAAGCTACTAATAATCAACAACTTAAATAAAATTTAATTTCATTATTTTACACAAGCACGAATTTTAAGATCAGTTTAGCACTGAAAATCGAAACAAATAGCATCAACTAGCAATTAGTTGAAAGATAAAAGCGAAACCAGAATGCGTTTTTAGGTTTCTGAAGGAAAGGATATTCCTTTAATATTACGGTATAAATCAACCGCGTACAAATCTGTCATGCCGGAAACAAAATCCAATACACTCTGTATGATAGAATAAATATCGGTCAAATCGGTATGATATTGTTTAGGGATCAGTTTAACCAGTTTTTTATAATAGTGTGTATTGTTATGAATAAGTGCAGGGACAAACTCTTCTAATAAGCCAGCCATAATTTTGTAGCCAGCAACCTCTTTCTGTATTACTGACGAGAAGTTATAAATGCGCTCAACTGAAATTTTCTCCACGGCTTTCCAGGCTGAGATATAGGGTTCGGGCAGTAAATCGGTTAAACTATGGTTAAGTTCACCCATTAGTAATTTTTCTTGTTCCCTGAAAAATATGGTTGCACATTGGTTTGTTAAGGTATTAATCGCTTTGGCCCGGAGCAGACCAATTTTGGCATCATCGTCTTCATAATCGTTCTTCAATCGGTCTTCTATCGTAGTCGAATTGGCAAAAGGCAACAGGTAATGCTTTACTTCTTCGTAAGAAAGGATTTTCAGGCGGTGTGCATCTTCCAAATCAATGATGCTATAGCAGATATCATCGGCAGCTTCTACCAGATAAACCAAAGGGTGGCGTTTGTAAATGACGTATTCGTTCTCTTCTTTCTCTAAATGAAGTTCGGTTGCGATCTTTTTGAAAGTTTCTTCTTCTGATTGAAAGAAACCATATTTCTTTCGGTGCAGCAAACCCTTTTGCTTACCAGCAATTGAGGCGCAAGGATATTTTGCAATCGAAGCCAAAGTAGAATAGGTTAAGGCGTAGGCATCGTTTCCTTTTCCTTTTAACGGATGGGTAAGAATCCGGATGGCATTTGCATTACCTTCAAAATTAATTAAATCGTGCCACTGCGATTTATTCATTTCTTTCTGATAAACTTTCCCATCGCCATCGGTAAAATATCGCGAGATCGCTGCTTCTCCTGAATGCCCAAAGGCCGGGTTTCCTAAATCGTGCGCCAGTGCAGCGGCAGCTACTATATTACCTACTTCATTAATTAAAGGAACATCTTTAATCAGTTGGGGCTGATGTTCTTCTACACTTTTTAAAAATATATTTGCCATTGAGCGGGCTACACTGGCAACCTCTAAACTATGCGTTAAGCGGTTATGTACAAATACACTTCCTGGCAATGGGAAAACCTGGGTTTTATTTTGCAACCTCCTAAAAGGAGACGAAAAAATCAACCGGTCATAATCACGCTGAAAATCTGAACGTGCCCGATCTGTGCTGGCACCATATTGCTCTTGTCCGTATCTCTTATTCGAAAGTAAATATTTCCACTCCATTTATCCCGTTGGCATTTAAAATTTGGCGCAAGTTAAACAAAACGCGAAAATGGTTAAGCATAAAGCATCAGGTAAAATTATATGACATCAATTAAAAGATATATTTATATTCGCAATAAAATTAAACAAACAAATAATGAAAAAAATCTTATTAACGCTCGCTATCTTATGCTGCTTTACGGTTTTGACCAAAGCACAATTTGAAGGCTCGAAGCAAATTTTTGAAAGTCCGAAATTAAAGGAAACGATCAAAACACAAAAAATTGTGGCCATTTTACCTTTCGAAGTAAAAATCTCTTACAGGAAGCAACCAAAAAATTTCAATCCAGAAGCCAACAAAAATCAGGAAGAATCGATGGCAAAGTCGATACAGGCTAGCATGTATACCTTTTTGCTAAGGAAAGCGTCTGACTATACTGTAACTTTCCAGGATGTTGACAAAACAAATATCTTATTAAAAAAAGCTGGTGTTTTTAGGTAAGTTAGACGAAACGACTAAAGATGAACTAGCCAAAATACTTGGTGTTGATGCGGTTATCGGTGGCCGTTTTGAAACAGAGCAAACCAAATCTGAAGCGGGTGCAATCGCCTCAGCAGTTTTATTCGGTGGTTTCGGCGGAAAATCTGGAACAGGAACCATGTTCCTAACCATTAACAATGGGCCTGATGGCGAACTCTTATGGCGCTTCTTTAAAACTATGGATGATACCATTATGAGTTCTACCGATGATATGGTAGAACGGATGATGCGAAAAATATCACGGAATTTCCCATATAAAAGTTAAAACGAAGGCAGATAGAAATATCTGCCTTTTTTGTTACTTCTCATTTATGATTGTCCTTATTCAAACTATTTAGTTTGCATTCTGTTTATTGATAAAGCGATATATCCATGAAAACGAACATATATAACAAGGAAGAGCATATTGAAGGTTACGTAGGATCAGGTGATGAGCAATCAGAAAAATCTGATGTACAAAAAGCTTATGAAGCCGGTAACAACACCGATATAGTAACCAGTTATGGCAAAGAACCGAGCGAATTGATTACGGGAAATCCGTTGGCAAAAGATGGTCGCGATAATTCTGGTACTCAAGGTAAAGATTCACTTAGCGACGATGCATATAACAGTTCTGATAAAAACCCGACCATACAGAGTGCAGCGAGTCATACAGGAAGTTCATCTGAAGATTTTAAAACGAATACCGGTATTAATGAGGCTGACGAAAATCATGCATTAAATACAGGAATTTAACAGACAATTATGGGACTATTAAAATATGCCATTTTAGGCGCAGCAGCCGTATATGGCTTTAAATATGCCACAAAAAAGCGGGCAACTGATGGAAAGTCGTTAATTGATGACTTTAAGGAAAAAGCTCCAGGATACGTGGATAAGGTTAAGAATTATTCTGAAAAAATAAGACAGGATTATCGGCAAACAAGCGATTTGTATTAATAATTAATCTGACATAAGAGACATGTATAATTGACATATGTCAATATATTAATGCTATACTCCTTGTAAATTGATGATAAGTTCTTGAAATTTGCAGCGCTATAGGATTCGCGACAAAGATTAAAAAAATCAGAGACTAAACTATTTAAGGGCATTTGCTACTTGATTAACGCATTTCAGTTGTGGAGTCCTAACTAATTTCCATCTACCGGAAAATGCATACAAGCTTATAAAGGGATTATTCTATATGGATAGTCTCTTTATAAATAACCAGATTATAAATCTTGCCCGCTCAAACCTTTTTCATTATTCTTGTTTCTATTTCCGATGTCTTCACCCTGACTTAAATTTGAATTATTTAAATTTTCATTTACAGTATGGGTATGATCATTTTCTGTTTTCAATAAATGCGACGCTTCTGGTTGATCTTTACGCTTAAAATCGGTGCGTTTATGCCCGTAAGTAGCCTCTCCATTATCCCATTCTATATCTTCCTCATTGTGGTTACTCTCCGAATTAGGGTCTATACTTTTATTCTCATTCATTTCCATAGCCATCATTTTTTGTATATACTTCTATATTAACAACAGTTGGTACAATAAAAAGTTTACGCCAGGCGTTAATATATAGTATCCAAGATCCAAGCATATGATTTTACCCAATCCTACAATCAATTTGCTACTATTGTACCCCTTTGCTTTGATCTATCTCTGTACTACTATCTAAATCATCTTTAGTTGATCCATTTGTATCCCGACGCTTTGGTGGATTTTCCATCCTGCTTTCTTCGAGCTCAGAAAAATCACCATCTTTTTGATTGGTCACTTCGCCATATGAGGAAGGTTTATCTTTCAATTCTTCTTTAGGATCAGCAAAATCCTGTCCTTCAACTGGTAATCCTTTTTGCTTCTTATCTTCCTTAGTCATATCAGTACAACCCGATAATGTTGCTTTTGTTTTGGAATTTGAATACATAAAAAAAGGCCCCGATTTGCATCGAGACCTTTCCTGTTCTTTTAAAACCAATTAAACTTTGATTTCAACTTCAACACCGCTAGGTAATTCAAGTTTCATTAAAGCATCAACTGTTTTAGAGTTAGAGCTATAAATATCCAATAAACGTTTGTAAGCGCATAATTGGAATTGCTCTCTAGCTTTTTTGTTTACGTGTGGAGAACGTAAAACAGTAAAGATTTTTTTCTCTGTAGGAAGTGGAATTGGTCCACTTACAACTGCACCCGTAGGTTTAACAGTTTTTACGATTTTCTCAGCAGATTTATCTACTAAGTTGTAATCGTAAGATTTTAATTTAATTCTGATTCTTTGGCTCATCTTATATTTAATTATGGCTTTCTGTTAGAGCTATTAATAACAGAAACCGGATTTATCATTTATAGTATCAAAGATACAAGTACCGAGTATCAAGATTGGACAATCCGTCTTGATACTTGATACTAAAATACTTGTTCTAACTAGTCTTCAGATTTTACTCTTCCTTTAGATTTAGCAACTACTTCATCCTGTACGTTTTTAGGCGCAGCTTCATAGTGGTCAAATTCCATTGTAGAAGTTGCACGGCCTGAAGTGATTGTACGTAACTGCGTTACATAACCAAACATTTCAGAAAGTGGCACAGTAGCTTTAATTACCTGAGATCCATTACGGGTATCCATACCTAATAATTGACCACGACGACGGTTCATATCACCGATCACATCACCCATGTTTTCTTCAGGGGTTAAGATTTCGATTTTCATGATTGGCTCCATCAAAGTAGGTTTACATTTAGGTAAAGCCTCGCGATATGCCATTTTAGCTGCAAGCTCAAATGATAAAGCATCTGAATCGACCGCGTGGAATGAACCATCTGTTAAACGAACTTTCATATCAGGAAGTGGATATCCTGCTAATACGCCATTCGCCATAGATGCAGCAAAACCTTTTTCTACTGAAGGGATAAATTCACGAGGAATTGAACCACCAGTAATTTCGTTTACGAACTGTAAACCACCTTTTTCGAAATCAGCATCAATTGGTGAGATAACTACTGAAATATCAGCAAATTTACCACGACCACCTGATTGTTTCTTATATGTTTCACGGTGTGTTGTTGTACCGAAAATAGCTTCTTTGTAAGCTACTTGTGGCGCACCTTGGTTAACCTCTACTTTAAATTCGCGTTTTAAACGGTCAATTAAAATATCTAAGTGTAACTCACCCATACCAGAGATAACCGTTTGACCAGTTTCCTGATCAGTTTGAACTCTGAATGTAGGATCTTCTTCAGCCAATTTAGCTAAGCCCATACCCAATTTATCAACGTCAGCTTGAGTTTTAGGCTCAATAGCTAAACCGATAACTGGCTCAGGGAAGTTCATTGATTCAAGAATGATTGGATTTTTCTCATCACAAAGTGTATCACCAGTTTTGATATCTTTAAATCCAACTACCGCAGCAATATCACCAGCAGCCACATTTGGCACAGGGTTTTGCTTGTTAGCATGCATTTGGAAGATACGGGAAATACGTTCTTTGTTTTCTGAACGGGTATTATAAACGTAAGAACCTGCTTCCAGGTTACCTGAATAAACACGGATAAAACATAAACGGCCTACAAATGGGTCAGTTGCAATTTTAAATGCTAAAGCTGCAAATGGCTCATTGATACTTGGTTTTAATAAAACTTCAGCACCTGTATCTGGATTAAGACCTGTTACACCTTCTGAATCAAGAGGTGAAGGCAATAATTCCATCACGTAATCCAACATGGTTTGAACACCTTTGTTTTTGAAAGATGAACCACAAACCATAGGAACGATTTTAGCATCTAAAACAGCTGCACGCAAAGCATCTAAAATTTCGCGCTCAGTGATTGAGTTTGGATCTTCAAAGAATTTCTCCATTAAAGACTCATCATAATCAGCAACTGATTCTAGTAATTTCTCTCTCCACTCAGCAACCTCATCCAACATATCATCTGGGATAGGCACTTCAGTAAAGGTCATACCTTTATCATGCTCATTCCAAACAATACCACGGTTGTTAATTAAATCAACCACACCTTTAAATCCGTCTTCAGCACCGATAGGTAATTGCAATGGAACTGCATTACTACCCAACATATCTTTTACTTGTTTAACAACTTTTAAGAAGTCGGCTCCAGAACGGTCCATTTTGTTAACGAAACCGATACGGGCAACATTATAGTTGTTAGCCAAACGCCAGTTGGTTTCTGATTGAGGCTCAACACCATCAACTGCAGAAAACAAGAACACTAAACCATCTAATACACGTAACGAGCGGTTTACCTCTACGGTAAAATCAACGTGTCCTGGTGTATCGATAATGTTCATGTGGTAAGCCTGACCTCTGTATTTCCACTCAACCGTAGTTGCAGCAGAAGTGATCGTGATACCACGTTCTTGCTCTTGTGCCATCCAGTCCATTGTTGCAGCACCTTCGTGTACTTCACCAATTTTATGACTTACACCAGCATAATAAAGAATACGCTCAGTTGTTGTAGTTTTACCTGCATCAATGTGAGCCGCGATTCCAATATTTCTTGTAAATTTTAAATCTCTTGCCATTATGTTTTTAGTATTGATTGCACCGATTTAAAAGATTTCACCGATCATTTTATATAATCGGTGAAATCAATTTTATCTGTGTAATCCTATAATAATCTGTGTAATCTTACTAATCTGTTAATCCTAATTACTAGAATCTGAAGTGAGAGAACGCTTTGTTAGCCTCAGCCATTTTATGCGTATCTTCTTTTTTCTTAACAGCAGCACCTTCGCCTTTAGCAGCAGCTACGATTTCACCAGCTAATTTCTCTTTCATGGTTTTTTCGCCACGTTTACGAGCGTATAAAATTAACCATTTCATACCTAAAGCTGTTTTACGCTCTGGTCTAACCTCAGTTGGAACCTGGAAGTTAGCACCACCAACACGACGAGATTTAACCTCTACAGCTGGCATAATGTTAGTTAAAGCACGTTTAAATATCTCTAAACCGTTTTCACCTGCTTTTTTCTCAGCAATTTCAACAGCATCGTAAAAAATAGAATAAGCGATAGATTTTTTTCCATCGTACATCATATTGTTTACAAAACGAGTTACCTGAATATCATTAAATTTTGGATCAGGAAGAATAATTCTCTTTTTTGGTTTTGACTTTCTCATTTCTTATTTCCTCCCGATTATTTCTTTTTACCTTTTGTTGGTGCCGCAACTACCTGTCCTGGTTTAGGACGTTTAGTACCATATTTAGAACGACGTTGGTTACGACCAGCTACACCTGATGTATCTAATGCACCACGGATAATGTGGTAACGTACACCTGGTAAATCTTTAACACGACCACCACGGATCAATACGATTGAGTGCTCCTGTAAGTTGTGACCTTCTCCAGGAATGTATGCATTAACCTCTTTACCGTTCGTTAAACGAACACGGGCTACTTTACGCATTGCTGAGTTTGGTTTTTTAGGGGTAGTGGTGTACACACGTGTACATACACCTCTTCGCTGTGGACAGCTGTCCAACGCTGGAGACTTACTCTTGAACTCCAGTGCTACTCTACCTTTTCTAACTAATTGTTGAATGGTTGGCATTGTGCTTTTTTATGTTTTTTATTAAAAAATTTACCGCTCCCCCGGCATCCTTGCAGATAGCCCATAAAACGGACTGCAAAAGTAGAACAATTCTTTTTAAAAATCAAGGGCTTAGCGCAAAAAGTTTTCAGTTGGCAATTATGAGTTTTCAGTTGAAGATTAAGGAGTTGCGGTTATTCCTTTCTCTCGTCGTCATTGCGAACCGAAGCGGAAGAAATGGTGGTGGCGTGAAGCAATCTATCTCGCCTTAAACATTCTAGCTATCTTAGCATCGCTCCATAATTATAAACTGTTATATGAAAAGCAGTTTCAGCCATCTTTAGGCTGGGTTCGGCCCCGCTAATGTTGCAAGCTCGTGAAGAACTCGCTTTCCACGTATATCGGGTTTAAGTGGCAAAGTCGATTTCTAATATTAACGTTTTCCCTGCAAAGTTTAAAGAAGATCAATTTACCGTCCAGTTTTCGCGACATTGCGACCTGCAAGCGAAGGAAATTGTAATAACCCGAAGCAGTCATTCTTATGTTAGTTATTATATTATCGCCTCAACATCCTCTACACATTACTATGAAATTATGTCTAAAAAGCAGTTATAGCAATCTTGGCTTAGTTTGAGCGTCGCAGATAATAAATAGCTTAATAAGCACCAATCAAACTACTGGCCGGAATATTCAAAATCTCATGTAATTTTCTAATCATACTTAAACTGAGCTTGCGCTTACCGCTCAATATTTCAGATTGGCGACTGCGGGCACCTAAAATTTTAGATAGCTCACTTGGCGCTTTACCCAACTGTTCTAACCTAAATTTGATGGCTTCAATTGGTGATGGAGGTGCGATTGGATAATGACTTTTTTCGTAATGTTCTATTAATAAGGTTAACAAATCCAATTCATCAGCTTGCTCGGTATCCAAATCAAGATCTTTTTGCATCAACAAGTAGGCCTTTTCTAAAGCCAATTCATACTCATTCTCTGTTTTAATTACTTTTAACATACTTTACCTCCTCCACATTAATTTTATCATAATTAGCATGTGTGCCAATCCAAACTATAAAAACAATTTTTAATTTAAATTCTATATCGGCAATCAACCTATAATCGTTACCCTTAATGTTAAATACGAATCGTTTACCTGTTATTACGTCTGCAGTTGCATACAACTTAATTACATCTGCAGGCATATTCCAATCTTGTTCAACAACCTCACCATACCAAGCTTCTAAACTAGCCTTGGCGGTGCTGTGCTTCTTGTAATATTCAACAAGTGTCTTTTTAGCAATAATCCGCATGTACAAATATATTACCAAAATGGTAACAAAAACAAATTTATTTCATTATCTCATAATTTCATAGGGCTACTTTGACACTACCCCACAGAAGTTACGTTTATAGTAATGGGTTAATCCATAATTGTTTTTTCAACCGGATTGTATTAAATACTTATCTTTAATAAAAATCTAAATTATATGTTCTTAAGTATCATCGGAATTATTATCATTTTTATCGGCTTTGCGGTATCAAGCCAAAATAATCTTATTGGCCGTTATAGTAGTATCACTAAAATTATTGGTGTAGTACTCGTGATCATTGGCTTATCATTTTCCATGTTTAAAGTTATCGATGCAGGTGAGGTTGGGGTTAAAACCGTTTTTGGAAAGGTAGATAACGAAGTTTTATATAGTGGCCTGAATGTAATTAATCCTATAGCGGTAATTACGCCTTTTGATGTTAAAACACAGAACTACACCATGTCTGGCGTGCATGATGAAGGCAATAAACAAACTGATGATGCGCTACGTGTTTTATCTGCCGATGGCCTGGAGGTCATTATTGATCTCTCGGTATTATTCAGGGTAAAAGGAAGTGCCGCTCCGAATATCTTAAGGGAAATAGGTACTGATTATCTGGAAAAAATTGTTCGCCCGGTTTCCCGTACCGCCATACGCGATAACGCTGTTGCTTACGATGCTGTTGCATTGTACTCGAGCAAGCGTGACGAATTTCAATCTAAAATATTCAACACCATAGAGAAGAGTTTTGCAAAAAGAGGTTTAGAATTAGAGCAGCTCCTGGTGCGTAACATCACTCTACCAGCATCAGTAAAAGCAAGTATAGAATCTAAGATAAACGCAGAACAAGATGCACAAAAGATGACGTTTGTACTTCAAAAGGAACGCCAGGAAGCTGAACGTAAAAGAGTAGAAGCACAAGGGATTGCCGATTATCAACGTATCCTTTCAACAGGATTAAGCGATCGCCAGCTCCAATACGAGTCTATACTGGCTCAAAAAGAAATTGCAAAATCGGCCAATACCAAAGTTATTATTATGGGTAATGGCAAAAGTGCACCAATTATTTTAGGTGGAAATTAATGTTCAAGTGTTCTAAAAAATGAAAACAAAAATCATTTCTATCATATTTTGTAGCATAGCATATCTATGTAATGCACAAACTTCTTCAACGATTAAAAGAAAGGCCAATGTAGATTTTGATGCTTATGAGAAACTCATCCCCGAGGTTAAAGCCCATCGCAAAGGTAGGCTCATTGATTTACCAACATTTTTAAAAATGGCGGAAGAGCAAGGCACCATTATTTTAGATACACGGTCTGATAGCCTATTTAAACGGAAACATGTTAAGGGTGCCATTCATCTAAATTTTTCTGATTTCACACAACAAAACCTATTAAGGATTATACCCAATGCGGATACCAGAATATTAATCTATTGCAATAATAATTTTATAGATGACCAGGCAAATTTCGCCAGCAAAGTAGTTGTACCTGTTTTGATAAAGAAAAAAATAGCCCCTATTTCATTGGCTTTAAATATCCCTACTTATATTAACCTATATGGCTATGGATATAGAAATGTGTATGAACTTTCTGAATTAGTAAGCACGCGAGATAAACGAATAACCTTTGAAGGGACAGAAATCAGAAATAATATTATTAAAGCACGATGATAAAGCTAAAACTTAATTGCAATCTTTAAAACTATCTTTAAGTACCTTTAACCTGGAAACCGCAGCTTCTAATTCTTTTGGAGCTTTACCGTATTCGTAAGTAATTTTATATTGTTTACCATCGGCATTAATGGCAATCCACTCGGCACCTCCATCAGCGCAATCAGGGCAGCCGATTACTTCCGGCAAGGCCGAAATCTTCTCCAGATTCAACTCGTTTTTGATTGCGTTTATTTCAGCTTCAGAAATTGTTTTGCTGCAGGTTTTAGTATCAGCTGTTTGCCCATTTTTCGATTTAGAAAAAGTAAGTTTCAGGTCGCTAATGAGTAAATTGTTGGAACAATAGCCTACACACATCCCAAATGACGATCCGTAACTAATGCTGTTCAGGGCTTTAACATTACCTTTTTTACAAGCCGAAAAAGACAAGGTTATTAAAACTGCAAAAATGAGTGCTAAAGTTTTCTTCATAGATTTAAGGTTTCAAATAAGGACTTAATTGATCCGAAGTTACGAATATCCCTCTATATGCAGGCACAGATGCCTCCATTGTCCATAACAACACCCCTTTTCTATCAGTTAATACAACAATATGCCTTTTAGAGCTGCAGCACAATATGTTTTCTTTATTGATCATGTATGCGCTTCCCATGCGATCGTTATAGATTTGCGGGGGTAACTGAATATGCATATCTAAACTTGCACTTTGCTTCTGCTCGTTTAACTTAAAAGCGTAAGCTCCCGAACGATGTTTTTCTATTCCATTATCAAAAAACATTAAATTGCCTTCGGCATTGATGTGCACAGCATGAGCTTGTGAGAAATCTGTATGAGCTGGCATTTTAATGTTACCGCCTTTACCAAATTTCCAGATTACTTTGCCTGTTTTGGCATCAATTTTCCATATTTGTCCATTGTTATAAAACGAAATAATATAATTTCCGTCTTTATCGTAGTTTAAGCTGTTTGCATGCATCCAATCTTTTTTGGTTTTTAACAAAGATTGGTCACTAAAAGGATCAAGGCTATCGAATACACTCCATTTCCAAACCTGCTTGCCTTTGCTGTCCATCACTAAAATACCATCTCCATTTATCGTATCTTGTTTGCTACCACCTATGTGACTTAAATCGGTTATTTTCTGATCAACAAAAAGCGTGACCAATTCGCCTTTCTTATTTTTTAAAATTTCATGGTGGATGGTTTGTTTGAAATCACCCTGACCCTTTTTCAAATACAAAATCGTGTCGCCCTCTAAATTGAGCTCCAGTATCTGGCTACCATAACTTGTTGGCTCATCATTACCGCCCAAAATGGAAAGTAAAGTTTTATCCTTTGTAAAATTAATTACTTTGAAACCCACATTGTCAACCATATGGTACCACCTCAATCTTCCTTTATAATCGACCAGGTAAGCCATGCCAGGCGAGTACCTTTTATTCACCAGGATTAATCCGTTCTTAAGTTCTTTGGGAATTAATTTATCATCCGCACTTTTTGCCTTAAACTGATCTTTAAGCCATTCTGGCAAATCGTTAGAAACAAAGGTGTAAGTTTTACTTGCATTCTTTGCTCCGTTTTTTACCGTAATTATTTGATAGGCATAACTTGTTTTAGGAATAATATTGCAGAGCACAAATTTATGGTTGCGCTTATTCTTCGACAATGAAGTAGCTTCTCTCTGAGCATCTGCGAGTTTGTCTGGCCAGTATTCTATGTAAGCATCGGTATTTGAATTTGCAAGTACATCAATCTGTATTTTTAATACATTGTTATTGTGCAATCCTACCTTTATTTCTTTAATGCCCTCGCCTTGGTAACATCCATAAAAAGCAAGCATAACCAGTAAAACAACGGGTTTTAAAAAGTACTTCATAAAATTGAAATCATTAAAATGTAGGATGCAATAGTTTTAAATAAAGAAGAATATGCAGTAACTACATATTCTTCTTTATCATCATAAAAATATGAAATTATTGTCTGCCTGCGTTATTTAAGTTTGGATTTATATTCACCTGATTTAAAGGGTATGGGAAAAATTGATCGCGTGGCATCACAACCGTTGGTGTTTGGCTCGTACGCTTTAAATATCCATTTACAATGGCCTCATATTTGCCAAATCTCATTAAATCAGCTCTTCTTTTCCCCTCATAAAATAATTCCCAACCACGCTCTTGCAGAATAGCATCTTTAAGCGTGGTTTGGGTATAGTTGGCAGCCACCAATAACTTAGCATGCGATCTTCCTTTTACCTGATTGATCAGATCGATACACTCAGCATTTGGGCCACTTAATTCATTTATCGCTTCTGCTCTGCTTAATAACACATCAGCATAACGAAGTATATTCACACTGTGCCCATCGTAATACGTGTTTGCACCATTGGGATCTGCGTATTTTGCAGTGGCCACATCCGGCATATAAAAGGTACCTGCAGGTGGCGATGCACCAATTGATGGAGCTTGTTTGTGAACTAATTTATCAACGCCCAGATATTCAGCAAAGAAAAGTTTCTTACGATCATCAGCATCATCAAAACTATTATAAAAATCCCAGGTTACGGCGTAATATTGCCATCTATCAGTTAATACAGGGTGATCAAGCGGGCCAAAATGGTTCAACAATTCTGTTCCGTTAACATTTGCATCACTTAATACTGAGAAAATATTCTCCGAGCACCATTTATTACTCTCGGCAAAAAGCCCAACATAACTTGGAAATAGTGAGTATGCTTTTAAATCCATTACCTGTTTAGTTACATCTACTACTTTTTGCCATTGGTGCTGGCGCAGGTATAATTTAGCCAATAAGGTAAGTGCCGCACCTTTTGTTGCACGGCCAACATCATTGCTGGAATAGAATTTATTATTAGCATAATTAACCGGCAAAGTCGCAGCTACTGCTTGTAAATCGTTTATTAAAAATGTTTCGATCTGATCAAGCGGCGTAAGTGATGCGCTGGCAGTATAATTGGGGTTTTCTAAATCCTTTTCTGTTGCTAAGATCACAGGGCCCCATGCATCGGTTAAATCCATATAAGCAACTGCTCTTAAAAATTTAATCTCCGAAAGAAATTGATCTTTTTCTTCTGCCGTAATAGCAGTCATTTTAGAGAGGTTAAAAATGGCATTATTTGCATTAGAAATGAGCTTATATATCTGCCTCCAATCTTCTGCGATTAATCCATTGGCCGAATTCCACTGTACATTAGAAAGCTGACCCGGATCGCCACCTAAACTACAATGCCCAACATCGGTTGTTAAATCAGTTAAAGCAAAATGCCTTACCGTCCAATAATCGAAATTATCACCAACGGCAGGCCCTTTTAACCGGGCATAAACAGCATTTACCGCAGCAATGGCGTCAGATTTTGTTTTAAAGGCATTGGTACTTGTTAAGCTACTGTATACTACTGGATCCAAATCTTTTTTACAAGAAAACTGCAAAAGTACAACTGCAGTAATCGCCAGAATAATCTTATATCTTTTCATCTTTTTATCTTTATTAATCCTACTAATGAGGAAAGTATTACTAATTGATGGTTACTTTTACACCTGCTGAGAATGTCCTGAACGCAGGGAATGCGTTAAAATCTATCCCTCCTCCAAAGTTACTGCCCGAGTGCGAATTCACCTCCGGATCGGTTCCGGTATAATTGGTGATGGTAAATAAGTTTTGTGCTTCAGCATATACCCTTAACCCCTTAATTACCTTAATACGATCTAACCATTTAGTAGGTACGCTGTAACCAAATGAAACTGATTTTAATCGTAAATAAGATGCGTTTTCTACAAAACGAGAATTTACATAACTTCCATAACTGCTTAGAAAATATCCTTCTCGTGGAATATCTGTGTTTTCGTTAGTGCCTGCAACAAATCGATTCAATGCATCTGCTCCGGTAGTCGATTCTAATACCAATCTGTTCATATTATATAACGAGTAACCAAAAGAGCTTTGGAAGAAGATATTTAAATCAAAACCTTTGTAATGGAAATCGTTTCCTAAGCCCATAGTAAAACGAGGGGTCGAATTACCCAAAAAGGTCATATCATCTGGGGTAATCTTACCATCACCATTGGTATCCTGGTATTTTGGATCACCTGCTTTAGAACCTGGCTGAGGAGCATAAGTTTCTCCCGTTTTAATTACGCCTGAATAAACGTAACCAAATAGCTCTCCAAGTTCTCGTCCTGCAACAACTCTCGAAAACTCACGACCTGATACTGTACCACTTGGGTTTGCTGTATTTACAGAAATCTGATTGATTGGACCTAACGACAATACTTTTTGCCTGTTAACTGCAATGTTGAAATTGGTATTCCAGGTAAAGTTCTCATTGCGGATATTAACCGTGTTTACTAAAAATTCAATTCCACGGTTTTGGATCGAACCTCCATTTACAAGCTGCGAACTAAAACCCCAGTACTGTTCAATTGGGATATTGATTAATAAATCGGAAGTTTTCTTTGCATAAAGATCGATTGTTGCATTTACACGTCCATTTAAAAAGCCCATATCCAAACCTAGGTTATATTGGGTAGTACTTTCCCACTTTAAATTAGGATTTGGCAGTGTTTTAGGCTCTGTGCCGATCTGTAACGGATCGCCCGGATTTAATACAGTGCTATAGTTTGTAAAGGTTGATAAATACAGATAATTTGGAACACGATCGTTACCGGTTACACCAACACTTGCCCGTAATTTTAAGTTAGAAAAGGTATTTAGGTTTTTGATAAATTCTTCATCAGTAAATTTGTAAGCAATAGCTCCTGAAGGAAAATATCCATAACTATAGTTGGGACCGAATTTTGAGGAACCATCTCTTCTTAAGGTAAAGGATGTTAATAATTTATCTTTATAATTATAGTTTAACCTTCCATATATCGAATTAAAAGTAGCTTGTTCTTTAAAGCTATTATATCCGTTACCAAGATTGGTGATGGTAACGTTGGTACCGTTCGGCGTTGAGCCAGCACCCAGGTTATAGAATAAAAACTCATCCGTTGGGAAGCCTTTACTACCTGCGGCGATAAAATCGTTCACATCTTTTTGACTAGATACCCCAGCCAGTACCGTAAAATCGTGGTCTCCTGTTTTAAACTTATAGGTTAAATAGTTTTCTACTAACCACCTAAATGTTGTTGAGCTTTTTTGAGCCGCGATCCCTCCGTTTACTGCACCTGCAGTTAGCGTTCTTGGAATATACTGTCCCTCATTTAAATTGGTATATTCTGCACCAGCACCTAAATGATAGGTTAATCCTTTAATAATTTGATAGTCTAAAGAAATATTTCCATTCGCTAATTTATTGGTGCTCGTATTGGTAGGCTCTAACAAGCTGGCCAATGCGTTGTTTTTACCTTGATAACGGTAATAAGTTCCATCAGCATTGTAAACAGGAATATTTGGCAATGCCGTTAATAAACTGAACAATGGTGCGGTAATATCTGCCGAGTACGATTGTTGCAATACTTTCGAGCTTGAACCATAAAAGTTAGCGCTTAACTTTAAACGCTCATTAAGGTTTTTTTCGGCACCTATTCTTGCTGTATATTTCTCAAGACCCGTGCCTTTTAAAACGCCTAACTGGTTCATGTAGTTACCAGAAACATAAATTTTCGAATTTTGATCGCCACTGCTGATGCTCAAACTTCTGTTGTGTACCGAGGCTTTCTGCGTAGCTTCATCCAACCAATTCGTATTTGCAATGGCAAAAGAAGATGGAAAAGGCGCAGGTTTACTGTCTTCAATAGCTGTAGCATTTTGAATAGCAGTATATTGTTGACCATTTAACAATGCTGGCTCATAGGTTAAATACTGGTTACCATTTGATAGATCTAAATCAATGGCTACTCTACCAGCCTTACCTTTTTTTGTTGTGATTAAAACTACGCCATTACCTCCTCTGGCACCATAGATAGCGGCTGAAGAAGCATCTTTTAAAATCTGAATATCTTCAATATCATTCGGGTTTACTGTACTTCCGTTATCCGATATAAATCCATCAATAACGTACAGCGGACTGTTGGTTGTGTTGATGGAATTACCTCCCCTAACAGTTATCGACATGCCTGCGCCTGGTGCAAAACTGGTTTGCTGTACCTGTACACCTGCTGCCTTACCTTGAATGGCCTGCCCGATATTTGATGTAGTTCCACCAAGATTCAGATCTTCACTCTTTATCGAACTGATGGAACCTGTCAGATCTGTTTTGCGTTGTGTTCCATATCCCACAACAACAACTTCGTTCAGTTTATTTAAATCTTCTTCAAGATTTACGGTTACAACATTTGAGGCTCCAATTGTAACCTTTTGTGTTTTATAACCTACCAACGCGAAATTTAAGACTCTTAGTTTTCCTTTTAGGGTAAGGGTGAACTTTCCATTGCCATCAACAGAGGTTCCATTTTTTACATCCGTTTCTGTTACCGATGTACCTACAGCCGGAAGGCCTTTTTCGTCTTTTACCGTACCGGTTACAACCGTCTGCGCACTGGCTGCAATAGGGAGCAAAAGAAATAAAGAACAATAAATAAATTTAAAAAGAGCATTAAAAAATGAACGGTTTGATATAGGAATAGTTCTCCTACAATCCTCATCTGTGGGTTTGTAAATTGTAATCATAGCGGTTTTGGTTATAGCTGACTGTGGCTAAAAGATAAATGACTTTTAATTTTTAGTTGGATAATATTAGGGATTAAACTGCCTACTTACACGCGAAAACACTGCGCAATCGATTGACTAAACGCCATAAATGCATTAAATCACGTGGATATCAATCAGACCAGAAAAAATCAGACGGGAAAGCTTTAATAGAAAAGTAGTTAAGAAAGGGTACTGATCTTTGAAATGATCTCAAGAAACAGCTTATCTCTACTCTGGGCAGGACTTTCTGTATCGGTTTTGATAATGAGATTGGCATTTAAAGCAGGTTCGAACTTAGCGCTAACCCCGGTAAAATTTGGGATCAGGTTTAGGCCTGCATCTTTATATAATCCTTTTACATCTCTTTCTTTGCAGATAGCCAGTGGACAGTCTAAAAAGACTTCAAAATACCGTTCTCCGATTATTTCGGCAGCTAGCGCACGGTGTTGCTCAAGAGGTGTAATGAAGGAACAAATGGTGATGATATCACGCTTCAGCATAAGCCTGGCTATTTCCGCTGCCCGCCGGATGTTTTCGGCCCTATCCGATTCGCTAAAGCCCAAATCCTTATTGATGCCTTCACGAAGTATATCTCCATCTAAGGTCATGGCAAAAAAGCCTGCATCTTCGAGCTTATCCTTTAATAACGTAGAAATGGTTGTTTTTCCAGAACCCGACAATCCAAACAGCCAGATTACTATTCCTTTTTGATTGGGAATGATAAAACCGTTTTTGGGTGTCGTTTCAGGAGGCATAATATTGTTGTTTATTTTAAAATTAATCTACTTTACACAAAAAGCCTTCGTTTAACAACGACTCTTTATTGTATAACATGGGTTTGCCTGATAATGTATTGATGTGGCAACCGCTAAATAAAATAATAGCGTGGCCTGCCGCGGTATCCCATTCCATTGTTGGTCCGGTTCTTAGATAAATCTGCGCCTTACCTTCTGCCAACAAACAAAATTTAAGTGAACTGCCTACGGCAATAAAATTTACGATCGGATAATCGCTAAGGATTGCTTTTTCCTCACCATCGGCATGCGACCTGCTTACCGCGGCTGTCCATTCATCATTTTTATGAATTGCCTTAATTTGGATCGGATCTTCCCCTGGGATTTGTTTATAGCTTCCAGAAGCCTCACTACCATAGTATAATAGATTTTGTACAGGAATGTAAATTACCCCCAATACGGGTACCTGGTTGTGAATTAATGCAATATTTACGGTAAACTCGCCATTTCTCTTTATAAATTCTTTAGTTCCGTCTAATGGATCTACACACCAATACGATTCCCAGTTTTTCCTTTCCCCGTAAGAGATGCTTTTTCCTTCTTCGGATATAATCGGAATTGTAGGATATAATCTTTTCAGTTCACGGCATATTAAGTCGTTTGCTATTTTATCCGCCTTGGTTAAAGGAGATAAATCGGTTTTGGTTGATACCTCAAAATCATCTTCGTTATAAACCTTTAAAATTGCTTTCCCTGCCTCAACAGCTATCTCTAGTATAGCGTTTATATCAATTGCATCAATCATCTTTCTCTAAACTTTTGCAGCTAAATGCTGAGACTTTATTTTTTTTAATATTTCCAACTGCGGCCCCCGATTATCGAGATCAGATTGACGGGCATTTAAAAGTATACGCTTCTTGAGCAAATTATTTTCAAGGTTATATTCTTCTATTTCTTCAACAGAGATCAATTTATCTTTATTTTCAGGACGGTCTAAAACATAACCTAACTCGGTTAAGGTTTGGTGGTTAATACATTCGAATATATTGATTTCTTCTATACTCAGCTCTTTGCGGAATTTCCCGGTATTATCTTTAATAATCGGCTTTGCCAGATTTTCCCACATTTCGCCTGCGTTGGCGGTTGCTTGCGATTCTTTGGAATTATGAAAATCAAGCATCTTTTCTGAATAATCTATTCCCAAAAATCGGCATAAATTCTGGATCACTTCTGCAGGCTTAGTGATCAATTCCTCGTAGTTTAAAGAGAAAAACCGATCCTTACTGATCCTTTTAGACAGTTCGATACATGCACTTTGGTCTTTAAACCACTGTTTAGCCAAGTGATAAATATGTTTTTCGCCCACAATTGCCTTTTTAAAAGACAAGGCAACATCCCTCCCATCACGGTACAAATAAATGTATTTTAAGTTAGGAGAACGTTTTTCGAGATCAGCAGCATAATGTACATTGGCCATACTTTTACAGCACCAGTATTTAGCTTTTTTTGCCCTAGCGGCAGTTTCGTATATCAATCTATTGATTTCGAAAAGGCTGTATGTTTTTGAGTTTTCGAAAATCCAGTCCTCATTTAACTCAACACCATCCCATGGTACAGGGTTTGCCCTAACATAATTAACCACGTCATTAATTAACAGCTTGTATTTTTCTTCGGTCAAAAAGCCGTATAAATCTAACAACGGCACAAAGGTTACCAAAATATGCGGCGGATGGGGTGAGGCAATCTGATCAGACTGATCCAATATCACCCTAAGTAAATTAGAACCGGATCTTTGCGTGCCGATAATCTGAATACCATCCGGATTTAAAAAACTTTCCATTATATAAAAATTGATACTGTTCCCAGAAAAATTGCACCGAGTATTAAATATACCGGGCTTAATTTATATTTATAGTTTAATACCAAAGAAACCAAACATATTACCCCTACCAAAAGCGTTCTTGGCTGCAGCAATAATATTTTAAAGGCCGAGGATATGATTAAACCAATAACCACCACTTTGATTCCTGATATCATACTTTTAATAAAAGGATGATCTTTAGTTTTATTGAAGATTTTTGAAACCACAATCATTAAAATTGCTGAGGGAATAAACATGCTACAGGTAGCCAGCAATGCACCCAAGAAACCGGCTAGCTTAAAGCCAATAAATGTTGAACTCACCAGAATCGGCCCGGGCGTAACCTGACTAAAAGCGATCACATCTACCAGTTCTTTGGAACTTAACCATTTCATATCCTTTATAAGCAAGGATTGCATAATCGGTATAACCACATAACCGCCACCGAATAGAGAAATACTGATGCCCGAAAAAACAGTTCCGATTTTAAAAAAAATGTTATGATAAGATTTAAATGCGCCGGTAATAAATAAAATTTGATTGATGAATAAAACAGCAATGGCAATAAACGAAAATGAGTTTACCCGGAACTTAAAACTCATTTTAAAACTCCTTAATACTTCAGTAAAGTTAGCTTTTTTCTGATCGAACATTAGCCCGGCAATAGCCCCAATTACAATGAGAGAAATCGTGATCAGATAATTCCCTTTCATTAGATCGAGTGTTATTGCCAATAAAAAAAGAAAGATTTTACCATAATTAAGGGCGATCTCCTTTTTAAACAACTGTAATCCCGTTGACAAAATGATGATTCCTACAATTGCGCCTACATATTGCATAACTGAACTCCAGGCGATACTCAGGCCATTTGAAAAATAAACATAGGCCAAACCTAACATTAAAATACAGGCAGGAAGCAGCACGGCGAACATACTAATTGCAGCGCCTAACTTACCTTTTAAAGAATAGCCAATATTTGCGACCACATTTACAGCCAAAGGACCAGGCATAAAAGAAGCAACTGTAACACTATTTAATACATCCTCATTGTTTATGGTTTTATCCTGCTCAACCATAATGCTTTGTATTAAAGATACCAAAGCCATATGCCCACCAAAGCTTACGCAACCAATTTTAAGAAAGGTTAAGAAAAGATATTTTAGCGTTGCTTTTTCTTTGGTTACATCGCTTGATACTGATAAGTCCATCTTTTATTTCTAAAAATTAATTTGAATACAATATAACAGGACAATAAATTGGGCAGGACTATAAATCTCTGTTGGTTATTGCTTTTTATAAATGTCTTGTTTAAAAACCTAATTTAGGTGATTTGGAAGGTATAAACTACCTAAACACCACGCAAACGTTTGATTAAACCAATAAATCATCTGATTTTATCTATTCTAGTCAACGGATGTACAAACCAAGAAGCAATAACCTGTATTAAATAGGATCCAGGTTATTCTTTTGATGAGTTAATTTAAGAAATTTGCCCCGTAATTCGGCCGTATTAACTAAGATGAAAACCTTAACAAACGTTTGCGTTAAAATTTTTGGTAAACAGGGAAAGAAAAAGTCCATAACAACTCACTTTTAAGAAGCAAATGCTAAGGACATTATAAAATTTTCAATTTTGTCTAATTAACGGTGTTGCGGGGATTGCTTCTCCCATTGTTCGCGCCTACTTTGGTTAATTTATAATTTAAGGATAAGTAAAAATAACGAGTAATGTTGTTGTACCGTACATCTTCTATCCGGCTACTGTTTACAATCCTATCGATACTGGTATTCTGGTTTAGAATATCAAAACCTTTCAAACTTAAAGTTACCCTTCGTTTCATCAGATATTTATTGATACCTGCATTAAGCAAAAAGTAATTGTTGTTAAATCCATCGGCACGGCCAGCCGACCCAACATGGTTCAAATCGGCTTCTACCCGCAAATCCTTAATAAATTCATAACTGAGGTTCAGGCTATTTTCCAGACTAAAATATTTATTGTTGATGGCCGATTCTGCCGTATTATTCACCTTAGTATAACCTACATAAGCAAAAATACCAGCATTAAATTTATCATCTATATCATAGCTCCAGTTAATATTCGGACCGATTTCGAACCTGTTGGTGATGTTTTTAGCGCCGCTAATAAAGTTTGTTCTATGTTCGGTGAAGAAATTTCCACCATAATTCATCCTTAAACCTTTAAGTTTTGATGGCATCCCAAAAAATGTTCCGGCACGCAGGTAATAATTACCATTTACGTTGATCGGCTTCACCGTTTGGATACCATTGTTATAGGTAATATCATTTCCGGTATCATCAAAAGATAAGTTGTAGAGAAAATATCCATTCCAATAGCGATTATTATCAGGACTAAAGGTATTAAAGTTCACCGATAGGCGATGGTTTTTCCGGGCTTCGAGATCGGGGTTTCCGATTCTTTGATACAATGGATTGGTATTGTTCTGTACCGGCTGCAGATCGGTAACCGAAGGCAGATTAACGCTTGCCCGGTAATTGATAGCAATGGTTTGATTCGCTTTATTTTTAAAATTGACCGTTAAACGCGGCAATAAATTGTAATACGATTTTTCGATATTGCCAATATTGGCACCTACATTATTAAATACATTGGCATTTAACAAACTTTCCTGTGCATTGAAACCGAAATTATAGGTCCAGTCCTTTCCTGTGTAGATAAAACCCAAACCAGCAACTTGTTGGCGGTTATGGTTATCGAAAGTATTGGTTAAGGATGGCACAATGGTTTCGTAGCGATCGGTAGTTGGATTATAATCAAAGGTAGTCTGCTGCGCATCAACAATGCTTCTTGTGTAACCGTAAGTAAGGTTGGCACTCCACTTTTTATTTAACTGCCTGGCATAATTTCCATTGATGGTATAGGTTTTTGAGGCATTTTTCTGATTCGCCTGCTGATTGATATTGGTTACGGTAGTATCACTATTTACATATTGATTAAGCAGCGATTGATTTAACCAGTCAGAATTAAAAGTATTCTGTGTGCCATTTAACCGCAGCGAAACCGAGCCTTTTTTATTGGCCAATCTCCTCAGCACGGTAAACTCGCCAAATAAGGATGGGGTGAAATTATGCTGATTGTAATACTGGTTTCCATCATTTGCTTTTCCTGTAGCATCGAAATTAGCATTGAATGTACGGTTGTTGATGTTGGTGGTACTGTTGAGGATCACATTTGGCCGGAATACCATATCTGTTAACGAATCGGGATGGTATTCTGCCTTAAAATTAAAGCGGTGTGCTTGATTATTGCTATTGCGGTCGGTATTATCCAACGTGCGTAAAATATCGCCGGAGCTTAAGTCCTGAATATTGGATAATTTATTGCCTAAACCAGAAGAAAAATAGGTAAAATAACTTCCGCTAATGGCTAACTTGTTATTTTTGCCCCAGGAATTACTGTAATTTACCCCGCCACTATGTGTGGTAAACAATCCGATAGCATTGTTATCAAAAACACCACTACCGCCAATAGTGGTTTTACCATTGTTGTTATTGATGGAGAAACTTCCCCCTGCTGGTGGTGCGAAAATATTGCCAATGTTGCCTCCACTAAAACTGCTGAGGTCGTCGTAACCGAAACTGGCATCATTGGTATTATTGCTCATGCCCAGAACAGCAAACTGCAGGTTTTTATTAAAGTGGTTGGCACTTAAATAACTTCCATATTTATCGGTTGATCCTCCTGCAAGATTGGCGTTACCGAACCAGCCCTTTTTCTTATCTTCTTTAATGGTGAGGTTTAATACTTTTTCGCGCTGACCGTCATCAATGCCAGTGGCTTTCGCTTCCTGTGTTTTGCTGTCAATCAACTGTACTTTGGCGATGGCATCTGCAGGGAGGTTTTTTGTTGCCGTTTTAGGGTCAGTGCCAAAGAAATCCTTACCGTCGACAGTTAAGCGTGTAACTTTTTGTCCCTGTACCAAAATACTTCCATCTTTATCAACGGTTACACCTGGAAGCTTCTTTAATAAATCTTCTACCGCGGCATTTGGCCTGGTTTTATAAGCGTCGGCATTAAATTCTATGGTATCTTTTTTTACGGTGGCTGTAGCATAACGGCCGCTTACAGCCACATCTTTTAAGGCAATGGCATCTTCTTCCAATTTTAAAGTACCAATGTTAACAGTCTTTCCGTTCAAATTGATGTTTTTGGTAATGGAATTATATCCCAACGCCGAAATCCTGATTTTATAATCGCCATTGGCAACGGTATTAAAAGAAAATTCTCCGGCTTTGTTGGTTACCACGCCTACTTTTTTGGTCGAATCAGTTTTACCCGATAAAATAATCCCCACATATTCAATGGGCTGATTTGTTTTCCTATCAATAATTTTTCCATTTATATTACCCGCTTGTTGTGCGAAGACTTTCGTAGATAATACGCACAGCAACATCCATAAATAGGTTTTCATAGTTAAAATTGTCTTTTTTATTGGTTTGTTTGATTAACCCTTTTTTAAGGTTTCAACTATAAGACACCAAAAATTGAAAAATGTGACAAGAAAAAAAGATTTTTTTTAGCTCATGAATTAAGGCAAGTCGAAAGCGAAGGTATATTTTAGTTTCTTTCCGCTCAGCTCATACTCAGAAACTACCTTTCCATCAACGAGGATTTTATATTCAGCTTTAGATTTATGCTTAGCAGTGGCGAAAGTTGTAAGCTGAACATGAGTTCCCGATTTTAAGGTAACGCTTTTTTCCCAGGCACCACTTACTTCTTTTAATTCAGTTTCCTTTCCACTTTCATTAGCGTAAGCTACATTGGCTGTTAAACCATCGCCAAAGCTGGCCTGGTAAACAACATTGTAGCTTTCTTTTTTAGGAACGTCTAGTTTACCTTTCGACATGGAATAGAACGTCGTCATGGTTGAAATTGAACAGCTGCTCAGCATCAGCATGAACAAAAAACAAAAGGAAATATTTTTCATTTGACAGGGTTTAGATCAAGATGACGAGCGTTTTAAAGAAAAGGTTGCAAGGAGCGTTAATTATTGAATGAGAGAATGACTGGATGATTGAATTATTGAATGAGAGAATGACAGGATGATTGAATGAGAAATGGATTTAGTGAAGAAATTATTGGATGACTGATTGATGGAATGTTGGAATTGATCACTAGCTCATTCACTCACTTAATCATTTATGAAACGTATCAAGATATAATTCCTCTACTTTTTTACGGGCCCAGGGCATTCTTCTTAAAAATTTCAGGCTCGATTTTATCGTCTGGTTGTTATTAAAGCAATCGATCCTGATTAGTGATCCCAGTTTTTCCCAACCATAGTGTAGCTGAAGATCGGTTACAATTTTCTCTAATGTGATACCGTGTAATGGATTGTTTTTTTGTTGTTCGGCCATGTGGCAAAGTTAAGGCAAAATTTTCAGGGTTTATATTGTGCCATCCAAACATTTGCGCCACCACAATCGGGGTCGTTTATTATATGGCTAAGCACTTCAAAATGATTGGATTCAAGCAATGATCGATATTCATCTGTATCTAAAGAATCATGAAATAAGTTTTCACCACCGTTCATGCCCCAAACCTCTCCTCTATCGGTTCCTGAGGTAAACAACAAAATGCCATTGGGTTTAAGGTGATGCCTAAAAATACTAAACATACCGGGTTGATCAACTGCCGGGAGATGAAAAAAACTATGCCAGGCAATTATCGCATCGAATTTTTCACCCAGGTCCAGTTTACGCATATCTTTCAGCATAAATGGTGTGCCGGGAAAGTTTAGCCTGGCTATTTCGAGCATCTGCTCACTGGCATCTACTCCCAGAACTTTTACATTTTGACTGATCAGATATTCCAGTATAGGTTTTCCGCTGCCGCAGCCCAAATCTAAAATATTTGCATTTGGAGGCAGCTGCTTAAGTAAGTCGTCCAGATAGTTTTTCTCCGCTAAACCAGCATAACGATTTTCGGCAAACCACTTACCCATCTTATTGTAAACCTTATATACGTTTTTGCGTTCTCCTTTTTCCATTTGTATAATTTTTTTCAATTTATTATTAATGCTTTAGCAACATCAAATTAATCATAGCCATATTTTTTGGAAACAAACGTACAATGGCTCTTGCAAATGCAGCCCTGCCATCCACTTTTATTCCTCTTGATCCCGATGTAAAATCGGGACGGGATGCCCGCTACTACCAGATTTAGGATGAAAGGTCTGTTCCTAGCATGGCGCCAAGGCATCGAATCTATGTTCCTAAACCCGATTGAAGTGGAAGCCCGCAGCGCAGCGAGGACTTGAACGGAAAGGTACTGTCTTTAAAAGCAAATAAAAGTTGATAAAAATTTAGCTTCTGAGAAGCATTAACTTAAATGCCTTCCATTTGTAAAACAGCACAATAACTTTACCTTTGTTTTAGTGAAAACTTCCATCTGGAATTTTATCATGTGTAGCTCTGGATTTTTCTGGAGCTATTATTTTTTCTAAATAATTGAATTGAGGATTGTATCTCTGCTCATTTTTCCAAAGATGGTACATCATTACCAATAGTTTCTTTTGCACGGCAACATAGCCCTTCATTTTAAATCCTGTTCGCTCAACAACTCTTTCATAAAGACTTTTAAATTGCGGCTGGTCATCCCTTACCGCACAAAATGCTGGCATAAACAGAATTCTTCTGATCCGGGAATTCCCCTTTTTTGATATTTTTGTTTTTCCTATATGTTTGCCCGATTGGTTTTCTATCACATCGTAACCTGAGTATTTTACCAAGGATGCCGAATTTTTAAACAATGTAAAGCCATTAGTTTCAGCTACGATTACGCAAAAAGATAACAGGTTAATTCCTTTTATTGCCGTAATGTTTTCATAGTGAAGATTTAAGACCTTGTCTGTTTTAACAAGCTTTCCCATTGCCTTTTCCATTTCTGCTACTTGTTGCTCAAGCAGTTTTATCGTTTTGTTCAGCTGCTTTATAACTTCCCTGCTTTGGAACTGGGCATGGGTCAGTGCCTCAAGCTGGTTACCGATAACATTGATGGTCTCTTTTAGGTTTTGATGCTGACGGGTATAGTGTCTGAGTTCATACAATTTCTCACTTCCTGGTGTCCAAGGTTCCAGGTTCTTTTCTGCACCAATCTTAGCAAGGCCGCGGGCATCTATACTGTCATTTTTAGAGTTTGCTCCGTCTGCCTGTAAGTACTTCTTAGCTTTGTTTGGCAATAAAATACTTAACACTAAGCCTTTGGAATGCAGAAACCATGCAAGTTGTTCATGGTACACGCCAGTGGCTTCCATTACGATGCGCAGGGGCAGCTCTTCTTTCTGGTGCTGTTTGATCCATGCCAAAAACTCTTTAAAACCGCCAGGGCTGTTAGATAACTTACGGCTGGATTTTACAGTTACTTTCTGGCTACTGTCTATGACCGACAAACAGCAATGAAAATCTTTTTTTGATACATCAATTCCGATGGAATACTTTAAGTTCATCATACCTTTATTATTTAGATAGAATAATCAATAATCTCTCTTAGTTTTTGCTCATGATATAGATGATCCAAATACAGCGAAATGGTCAATAGGTACTGTTCAAACTTTAAGAAATAAAAAAGGGAGGGTTATCCTTTTACATCGACATCGATGAATTCTCGTGTCTAGCGGGACTACAAGTTTTTCTCCCTCTTTTGATTATTTTTATTATAAAGGTAAAGATATGAGCGGGACTGAAAACCTCCAGGAGAACGGAACCCTTCATTTCCAAAAATACACAACATCAGTTTATAAATTAGCCAATAGCCGTAGCATCAATTTCGATCAGCATACCATTTAAAGCCAGCCTTTGTACCGGAATAAGCGTGTTTACCGGAAATTTCTGATCAGGCCATATTTTAGCAGACTCTTCTATTAAGATCTGATGTTTCTCTTCATCATAATCGACCACCAATGTAGTGAGCCTTGCAATATTGGCCATAACTAAATTCTTACTTTTTAAGGCTAAAGCGATATTTTCAAATACAATAACTACCTGTGTTCGAAAATCGGCACTAAGTACACCATCCATCCTACTGCCGCCCTGACCAGCAACAAATACCAGCAGGCTTTCGGCCGGAACTGAAGCTAAGTGAGAATATCCATGTGGACGGGGATCGTATATACCTTCTGGATTATTGATTTCTAAATTAGGTTTTTCCATTTGCTATAAAATTAACGGGTGCTAAATTATTCGATAAGAAATAGTAAACCGTCGGTTGTTTGCAATAAAAAACCTCCTGATCTTTTAAAATCAGGAGGCTATAATTATGATGTTCAGGCTGAACTAGTTACCTGTGGCTGTCCAGGTATTGTTATCCGGATTCGAATCTGGTAATACCTTATTCGGATCTAAAGTAACCGATTCGATTTCTTCAGTTGTTGGATAACGCACCAGCCAGCTGGTATTTTTCATCCAAACATCAACCGGGATTTTTACGATATCCGTTTTACCGCTTTTGGTTTTAACCTGCAGGATAATTGGCATTGGCATTTTTTCGAGGTTTACAACTTTAATCGCGTAACCCACCAATTTATCGTCTTGCTTAACGGCTTCAACACCAGCAATACCCTGATCCATTTTCCAGTTGTTTAACCACCAGCTTCTCCAGAACCAAGCTAAATCTTCACCCGCACCATTCTCCATCGAACGGAAGAAATCGAAAGGTGTTGGATGTTTAAATGCCCAGTTTTTAATGTATTGACGGAAAGCGTAGTCAAAACGGTCTTCACCTAAAATCTGATTTCTCAACAGGTCTAATCCCATCCCTGGTTTAAAATATAAATTCACACCTATATTCCGTTCTGTCATACCATCAGGCATTAACATTATATTTTCAAAAACAGGATTTCCGATCGTTGTTTTCCCAACCTTGTTCATATCAATTGGTGGAGCAGCGTATTCGCCTTTATTAAAACTACTTTTAGAAATGCCATTGATAAAAGTATTAAAGCCTTCATCCATCCAGCCATATTTACGCTCGTTAGAACCCACAATCATTGGGAACCAAGTATGACCAAATTCGTGATCAATTACGCCCCATGCAGCTGCTTTTTTAGCTTTCCATCCACAAAACACAATACCAGGATATTCCATACCACCAATATTTGTGGCCACGTTAACGGCCATTGGATATGGATATTCGAACCATTTTGTAGAATAATGTTCGATTGTAGATTTTACATATTCTACCCCACGGCCATAGGCATCTTCACCATTGCTTTCTACTGGTTGTGCAGAAACTGCCAAAGCTTTTTTACCACTTGGCAAATTAATTTTTGCTGCATCTAACACAAAAGATTTAGATGAAGCCCAGGCAGCATCACGTGCATTTAAGATTTTAAATTTCCAGGTTAGCTTATCTTTAGCCGGACGAGATTTAGGATTGGTAACCTCTGCTTCGGTACGGATATGAACGGTAGCGTCGCTGGTTTTAGCCGCATTCCATCTTTGTAATTGTTCTGGTGTAAAAACTTCTACGGGGTTTAATAATTCACCTGATCCCATTACTATGTGGCTTGCTGGCGCAGTAATGGCAAAATTAATATCGCCATACTCGCAATAAAATTCACCACCACCCCAGTAAGGCAAAGTATTCCATCCAATTACATCATCATACACACACATGCGTGGAAACCACTGTGCAATGGCAAAAATTTCACCATTTTTTGTAGTTAAATGTCCTGTTCTGTCCGATCCCTCTTTTGGTATAACAAAAGAATAATCCATTTTAACCGTTACCATATCGCCATTGGCTGCCATTGGTTGGTCTAAACGGATCTGCATACGTGTATCTTCTACCAAAGAAGTAAATTTTACTGGTGCAGCTTTTTGCGAAACACTGATATTCTGGATTTTATAACCTCCATCAAATTTTTCACCCTGAGCACCGTAACGACTGCGGGCCGGCGTAATAGCATAGCCACGTGAGGTTTCTTTAAAGGTATTCTGATCTAATTGCAGCCATAAATAAGGTAATTTATCGGGACTGTTATTTTTATACGTAATGGTAACAGTACCAGTAACCATGTCTTTTGTCTCGTCGAGACTAGCTGTAATGTTATAATCGACGCGATTTTGCCAATATTTTGGCCCTGGTGCGCCAATTGCGGAGCGGAATTCATTCCCGTTTTGTGTATAAAATAGTGGTCCAAAGGCTTCAGCAGGGTTATAATTGGTAGCTGGCGCGGACGTTGTAGTTTGTTGGGCTGATGCAGAAAAGGCAAAAACGCAACAAACCAAACAAAAAGTTATTAGTTTAGTCAATTTCATGATAATAATAAGGTTGTAATCAGGCGGTAAATATAAAAAATAACCACATATAGATTTATAT
This sequence comes from Pedobacter sp. W3I1, assembly GCF_030816015.1. Lineage (NCBI taxonomy): Bacteria > Pseudomonadati > Bacteroidota > Sphingobacteriia > Sphingobacteriales > Sphingobacteriaceae > Pedobacter > Pedobacter sp. W3I1. The sequence goes on along the minus strand of NZ_JAUSXN010000001.1, from coordinate 1,245,824 downwards.
GTGGTTATAATGTTACCAATAATGGTTATAATGCTACCGGTAGTAGTTATCGTGTATTAATTCGCTTTTAACTTGGGTAGATCCTGTAGTTTTCTTTCTTGCGGCGTTAATTTTTTCCATGCTACAAAGGCACGGGAGATATAATAAGCATAACGGTATGGCCTTTCTGCCTTTACGGCCTCCACCGAAGGGCGATAAATAATCATGAAGTTTTTAAGTTCTTCGCCCTCTAACTTAGTCATATCCGTAATGGCCTTTGCAGTAAAGTTTTCGTCAATCTCTTCGAGATACATCTCTTTTTCTTCTAAATCGGCTTCTTTACGTTGTTGTCTTTTATATTTACCATAACCCAGATTTAGATTTAAACCACCAACCTTATCAGTCATACGTTTACGGTTTAGGTTTCCGCCTGTACTCAATAGCGTGTATTTTTCAGCCAATGGATCTTTCGCATCTGTAACCTGACTATTCATCCGTACTGCTGTAATATTTACATCTTTTAAACTGTTCGATTTAACCGGAAGATATATTGTTCTATTTAACAGGTTGGTTAAGTAAAGTGTATCGGTATGGTAGCCTACGGCAGAAAACTCTAAAAGATCGCCAATATTGGCATTAATGGTATACTTTCCTTCTTTATTTGTACTGGTTGATTTTTTACTGTTCAGGTTTCTGATACTAACACCAGGAAGAGAAAGCGTTTTTTTCGAGTAATCGAAAACCGTACCTGTAGTTACCGTTTGTGCGAAAACGCCAATTGGCAAAGCAAGCAATAGAAAAATGATCAGTTTGTACATACTCAAAAGTAACTTAGTTCGACATTTAAAAGCTGCATTTAACAAACTTTAACATTAGAACAATTGAATTAGATTAGTGTTTTTAAATAATTTTCATCATCAAATCCAATTAATATGGCTTTACTGTTTTGCTCAATAATCGGGCGTTTTATTGCACTCGTATTTTCTTTTAAATAAGCGATTGCCAAATCCTGGTTATCAATTTTAGCCTGCTCTTCTTTAGTTAGTTTTTTCCAGGTTAAACCTTTGCGGTTTAATACCGTTTCCCAACCAAAGGTATTACACCACTCGTTTAACTTTTCTGCCGTAATGCCTTTTTTCTTGAAATCGTGAAATTCAAAATCAACCTGATGTGCTTTTAACCAATCGAGCGACTTTTTAACTGTATTGCAATTTGGAATTCCGTAAACGGTCATATAAATTATTGAATTTTGAATGAGTGAATATTTAATTATGGAGTGAGTGAATGCAAAAGCAAAGTTAATAAACTGTTTAGCTTTATGCTTAATATTTTGCAGATCGTCGTTTTTATCATGGTGTTGGATGTGGTGTCAGATATTTCTATCAGCCACTAATAGTAATTATTCATTCGAGTATCAATCCAGCGATCAGTCAGATGGTAACATCCGACTGCACAACGAACGAAAAACCCGATCTTAAAATCAAATAATCCTTAAAACCTTATTCATTCATCACATTTTTAAGCCCATCCATCACATTTTAAATATTGATGTAAATACTCTTTGTAAAATTGTGGCATAAAAAAAACAATATGGTAATTCTTTCAGGTAACCCATCCGCTATAAAAACCAAAAATATCAACCAGCTTGAGTTTTGGATCTCCACAACGCTATATATCCTGGCCTTGATCAGCATTTGCTCATCTACCGTTTATAGCAGGGGCAATTCTTATCATTTTGAAGAAAGCCAAATTGATTATAGTGTCATATCAAATTTCTTTGTCCCCGAATTATTTAAGATCAGCATTTTGTATATCAGTTTTTTATTGTTCAATTTTTGCTTCATGCCACAACTGGCAAATAAAAAAAATATTGCACTTAATCTTATTCTTACCATTTTAGTTACCTCGTTTTCCGTTGTTGCCTGGATGGTTTTCAACACTTATTCTCAAGCTTACCGATTATTAGAATATGATGATATTGATAACGCTTATGGATTTTTTTTTGGTGAGGCATTTACCTATATATTTTTCCTCTATTTACTCTTTAATGCCTACTCATATTTTAATGAGCGGGGTTTAGAACTACTCAAAAGAATTCCCTTTTTAAAGCAATACAATAACAACATCATTCCAGAAATTTTTATCTCAACTAAAATCTGGCTGATTTCGCTCATGGTATTCGCAGCGGTACTTTCTTTAAAAATTGATTACGAATTACTGATCGTTTGGTTACTTGTACCACCCGTAAATATTTTCTTTGCTTTCTGTGCTATTTACTACATCATTCCAAACCTCAGAAAGAATTTTAAAGGTTTCGGCCGATATTTTTGGGGGAATGTAGGTTTAACCATTATCATTTCGCTCTTATTGCTAGTTATCCTTATCCCCTTTATGCGCAATGGCGAAGTTATACCAGTAACCTTAATTTTAAATGCAATATGTTTAATCTGTATTACTACGCCATCTGCCTGGTATGTTTACAAGCATAAATTTGAAAAACTCAGCGAAATCCAGATGCTTAAAACGGAGTTGGGTAAATCGGACGCGAACCTGAATTTCTTAAAATCGCAGATCAATCCACACTTCTTGTTCAATGCTTTAAATACACTATTTGGAACAGCTTTGCAGGAAAATGCAGAAAGGACTGGTGAGGGTATTCAGAAACTGGGCGATATGATGCGTTTTATGCTTCATGAAAATACGCAGGACAAAATTTCGCTAACCCGCGAGGTAGAATACCTGAATAATTATATCGATTTACAAAAGCTCCGCACCTCACGTTCGGCGGATATCAGGATCGATACACACATTGAAGAACAGTTGAATAACCTGCAGATTACGCCGATGCTGTTGATTCCATTTATCGAAAATGCATTTAAACATGGTATCAGCCTGCAACAGCCTTCGTACATTAAAATTACCTTGCAAACCAAAGAAAAAACTTTGTATTTTGATGTAAGCAATAGCATTTACATTAAGGCAGATAACGATCCGGAAAAATTAAAAAGCGGCATCGGACTTGAAAATGTTAAACAACGTTTGTCATTGCTTTATTATGGAAAACACGAGTTAATTATCCGCGAAAGTGCCAATGAGTTTTTTGTTCATTTAACTTTGCAATTGGATTAGTGATACGTATCTTTCAGAAATCAAATAAACGAGTAAATAATTTATATTGATAAATTTGGGCGATTCGTCATTTCGACTGGAGCACAGCGTAATGGAGAAATCTTTGACCGAAGTTTAAAAGATTTCTCCACTACGGTCGAAATGACGATCGCCTTTAAGCTACTAGAGATGCTTCCTTCGTCAGCATGACAGAAGAGAAAAACCACAAAGAACAAAACCAAAAAATGATTGCCATTGCTATAGATGATGAACCGATTGCATTAGAGATTATAAAATCGCATGCCTCAAAAGTTCCATTTGTAGAATTGCAACAGACGTTTACTGATGCTTTTGCGGCCATCCATTACCTTCAGCACAACAAGGTTGACCTAATTTTTCTGGATATCAAAATGCCTGATATTAGTGGTATTGACTTTTTAAAAAGTTTGAGTAAGCCACCGATGGTCATTTTTACCACTGCTTACACGGAACATGCGGTACAAAGTTTTGAACTCGATGCTGTCGACTATCTGTTAAAACCCTTTTCACTTTCGCGTTTCTTAAAAGCCTGCAACAAAGCTCAAGAGCTCTTTAACTTGCGTAACCAGAAACAGGAAACAAAAACGGAATACATTTTTATAAAAGATGGTTATGAACAAATTAAGGTGGAGTTAGATGAAATTCTTTACGTTGAGGCCTCAGGCAACTATACCCAGATACAACTAAAAGATAAACTTTTAAGCTCGAGGATTACCATTAACGATTTGGCTGAACTATTGCCAAAGGCAGATTTCATCCGTTGTCATCGGGCTTTTATTGTGGCTAAAAACAAAATATCCAAATTCGACCGCAGCCAAATTTGGATTGGAGAAAAAATCATTCCTATCGGGGCAACTTATACGAGTATTAAACTTACTTAATGTAATTTAAGAGGTCGAAACACCTTAAAGCGTATTTAACAGACTCTTCGACAAGCTACCATTGACAGATTCCAATATAAGGGTCGTCATCTCGACTGAAGCAAAGCGGAATGGAGAGATCTTGAAGCAAATTATTGAAACGAATTTAAAAGATTTCTCCACTACGGTCGAAATGACGATACTTCAAGACCGTTATCTCCTTAAAATCCACTGTTATTTATATTGATTTTTATACAACAAATTAACCCTCAGGGTGACGATCATTTAACATTTACCCTTATCCCGGCTGAGTGGGTGGTAAACTCTGGCGCATACATGCTTTGCAAGCTGGTAATTCCGTTCGAAAAATTCCCGGCATGTGTAACCCGTAACGGATACTCGAATACATAAGTTCCTTTGGGCATATAACTGATGAAGAAATTGGTTGAAGCATCTTTTGTGCTTTCATAATAGCCTAACCCATCCTGATACTTATAGCGTGAGATAACATTTACAGGTTCAAAACATGATGATCGCATATCTTTCAAATGAATATACTCCATATCCCGATCACAATAAATTTCTATACGCACTTTTAATAAATCGCCAGGTGCTAAAATATTTGTAGCAGTTAATGGGGTCAAAATATCTCCTTTAGTGCTGTTTTTTTGGATAAACAATTGCTTTTTGATTTTAACACCTGTATTGGCTGGGGTTATTTTATCCAATTGCTCAAAATATTGCCAATAAAGCGCTCCCCATGCAATTGTTTTGTTGTTATTTTTAATCTGTACCTTACCCATTTCTGGTTTTACATCTTTACCTGCAATGGTTAACTTTTGATAGCCTGTTCCTGCTTCTTTTGTGGCATTTGGCTGTTGTAAATCGGCTAGTTTTTGATTTCCGATCATAATTTCAGGCTCATTACTTTCGCTTAATAAATCGGTACCTTTCATTAACAATGCATAACAAGCAGCGGCAGTCGCTTTGGTCGTTTGCCAATCGTTGGTTTGTTTGTTTTTAAGCAGCCAGATTTTCATTTCTTCAACAGCTTTGGTATCATTCGCTACTTCATCAAAAGCCTCAATCAATAAGGCTTGTGTCTCAATCGGACTTTGGTACCACCACCAACCCGCTTTATTCGTCGCCCAATACATGCCCATTTCATCATGCTGCTGAGCAGTTTGGTTTAACAATGTCATGATCTTTTTTGCTTCCACATTATTACCATTTCTATTTAAAACCAAAGCTGTTTGTGCCAGTTGGTAAGTATCGAAGGTTTTCCAGTTGGCAACCAACTTTTTAAGGTAAAAATCTTTAGCTTTTGTAAAATCTGCTGTTGTGTTTTTTTGATTGGTATAACTTCTGGCAAACAGGTAGTGTAACGGCAAGTAGGCAAAACGTTTTCCCCTCACTTCGTCCTTATAATCCTTAACAATTTCTGCATCTAAATAAATAATGGCTTTATTTAGCATTGCATTAAAATTTGGATAAGCTTTTTCGTCGATCAGTTTTAATTTTTTTAACTGGCCCATCCCCATAACAATGTGCTGGGTAATGTAGCGATCTTCCTGCATACCATTAAACCAGGGGAAAGCACCGTTATTAAATTGCATTTTCTCCAGCTTTTCGAAATTGTTTTTCAATTCGTAAGTCATTCTGTTTAAATCGAAAAGTACCGCTAAACGTTTTTTACGTTCGTTTTCGTTATCGGCATTACGTACCCACGGTGTTTCTTCTAACAAAATTGATTTTAATTCCTGGTTTTTCTCCAGGTTAGATAAAAGTGCCTGGCCGTTATTGGTATTTTGCCATTGCTCAAAAACAGTTTTAATTTTTGGAGATGAATTGATGATCCCTGTTGCAAAACTATTGGCATAAAACCGGCTAAAAGTTTGTTCAGCGCACTCATAAGGGTACTCCATTAAATATGGGAGTGCCTGTACCGCGTACCAAACCGGGTTTGAGGTAAACTCGAAAGTTAAACTTTGGTTACGTAAGGTTTTTGAGGCACTTGATTTCTCCAGTTTCTCAAAATCGAAAGTTTTACTGGTATTACCACGTACATTTATGGGCATACTTTCGGTAACCAGCATGGCATTTGCCAAAACCGGAATGGTATTTTCTTCGCCATCGCTAAATTTACCGCTTTGGGCCAAAACCTTATAGGTAATGGCACTAATGCCGGATGGAATAATTAATGTCCATTTTAAAACCGTATTACCTGCATCATCTACCTCAAAAGTTTTTTCAGTTCTTTCATTAGCACCAAAAATCTGGATTGGTTTTGCCGTTAAGGCATCTGTAAGTTCTAAAGTAGCATTGCCGACCAAGTTTTTACCGGCCAGGTTATTCAGTTTGGCACTTAATAAAATCGTATCTCCTTCCCTGAAAAAACGCGGGGCATTTATAGAAATGGCCAATTGTTTCTGGGTAACCAATTCATTGGTGATGGATGCAGTTTTTAAATCTTTGGTATGCGCAAAACCCATCATCTTATACCGGGTTAAACTTTGGGGTATCGTAAATTCGATCTTAATTTCGCCTTTGGCATCAGTTAACAACTGCGGATAGAAAAATGCAAGTTCATTAAAATTGGTTCGGGCTGTAATGTTTTGTTTTTTGTTTTTAAAAGATTCTATTTCCTGCCGTAGCGTTGCTGATTTATCTTCTCCAGCCATTGCAAAGAACGAAGTATCTGCAGATCTACTGCCATAAATCGCACTGGCCGCAACTGGGGCACTTTGTAAAGTAGCAACTCCCCTAACCCGCATAACTGCGCCTGTCATGTTTTCCTTTTTTTGCGTACCATAACCAGTCACAACTACCTCGTTTAAAGCCGTACCCTCAACTTTAAGGGTTAAATCAACACGCTTTTTTGCACCTACTTTTATAGCGTAGTGCTTAAATCCAATAAAAGAAAAATTCAATGTTTCCCCTGCTTTGACATCAATAGTATAAATACCAAAAACGTTAGTCGTTGTTACCGCTTTGCCAGATCCAACCTGTACACCCGGCAATGTTTCACCATGCTCATCGAATACCACACCGTAAGTTAAATTGCCTTTAGCCAATTCAGCTAATTTCTGAACGGCTTCAGGAAGTAAACCTCTTTTTTTTGGCCTTTTCAAATTGTTCATGTAATTGTGGTAACTATAGTTATAGCCGCCATAATAATTGTAACCGAATAAATTAAGGCCCTCATAACCATAGGTAACTTTGATTTGTAATATCGTTGGTATTAAAATTCCAGTTATAATAATAGTAGTTAAAGCTTGTTGATAACTGCGTAGCCCAGTCCATTCTTTTCAGATCGTCTAAACTTGCATCATAAAGTGTAGCCACCATTTCGGCCATCTGCTTCTCGCCATTTTTATTACTGATCTGCAGTTTCCAGCTTTCCTTTTCGCCAGGTTGCAGTTTATCTCTAAACGTTAAAAATTTAATATTCAATTCTTTCTGAGGATCAGTAATTTTAACCTGCTGCATCGAATTGTAAACTGTGCCTTGATGTATCATGGTAAACTGCACGGCAAAGCCATCTTCGTAATTTGCTTGTGGCTTAATTTTAATCATGCTTTGTTTAGGCGATAGGTCGATCCAAACTTTTTCTGCAATACTGTCCCGATAATATACTTCGTAATAAGCTTTACTGTTATCGGCCAAACCAGCCAAACGAAAAACAGCACTTTCAGTTGCTTTAATTACGCTTACTTCAGGTGCAATCCATTCAATATTTGATTGTATTACGGCGGGCTGATCGTTATAAACCACTAAATTCTTATCAACTTTAATGGTATCTTGCTGTTCGTTTATAGCAAACAGGCTTATTTTATAATAACCTGGCTTTAGGTTCTTTTGATTAAAGGTTAAGTTTCCACGACCATGATCAATAAAGAGGTTTTGTTTCAGTTCTACTGATTTTACCGGCCATTTAGCCACTTCGAGTTCATTGTTATAATCTTCGTCAGGAAAATCCATAATGAATTCCTCCTTACTCATGGTATAATGCTCAGCATAAAAAGGACTTTTATTCATCAACCTTAATGGCGACTGCAATAAGCTCCATTCTGCCTGAATATTAGCTTTTATAGGCTCGTTGTTTAAATTGGTTACCCAAAACGGGATGCTGTCTGTTTTATTGCTTACATAAATAACCTGTTCTGCGCTGATATTAAGATTAATATCTTTTTGTCCCACATTGATGCTGGTACTTTTTGTTCGGGTTTCGCCATTTAAATCTGTAACCTCTATTTCAATATCGTAGCTGTAATTTTGTTTGATATTAGTAGCTTTTGCAAAAAAGGTAATATCGAATTTACCGCCTAATTGGGTATTTGTTTTACCGATAGCAATTTGCTTCCTCTCGAAAACACCTGAACCATAAATAGCAATACGCTGTTCATAATTTAATCGATAATCGTAGATTGCCCTGCGGAAAATCTTATAATTTATTTTCGCATTGTTTACTGAATACCCAGAAAAGGCACTGGCTTTGCCTTGCACTTTAATAGTATCGTTTAACTTGTATTTTTGGTTAGGCTTATCAAAAACGACCTCAAAAGTTGGGCGTTTATATTCCTCAACCTGTATATTAATGCGCCCGTAATCAGTTTTGATCTCCATGTTGCCGTTTAGTTTCCCCATTGGTATACTAAACGAACCCTGAAACGTGCCGTAATCGTTGCTGGTAACATTATTTTTGGCTATTTCCTTGCCATTGGCATCATTAAATAAAACCTCAACTCCTTTATTTACCTCAATTTTATTCTTACCATTTACAAGTTTTAAACATAGTCCTTTGTAATAAACAGTTTGCCCCGGACGATAGATTGGCCTATCAGTAAATAGAATTACGCGCTCTTTATCTTCATCATCGTTATTCCGATAGCTGTAATATCCATTAATGTTTACCCGCAATTCATCCTTGCCCATCTTTACCAATGCACTACTCATACCGCTCTGGGTTTCAGCGGTACTGGCATAACCATTCAGGTTGGTGGTTAACAGCTCACCATCAATATATTTACGGGTATTATAATCATATCTCCGTTGCTGGATTTTTACATTTTTTAGAGGCATCCCATTCCTTAAGTCGCTTACAAAATATTCATGATTATCATTAATTCGCCTGTTAATTACCGCCATTGCCGTAACCTTAAAATTGATGTTACTATATACGCTATCTTTTTGCTTCCGGTTAATGGTTTGGGCAATCAAGGTATAAGCACCAAATGGCAAACCATCTATTTTATCAATTAAAGTATGTGTTTGGTAGTCGCCGGTTTTTGGTGTAATTACAGTCCACTGTTTTATTATTTTATTCTTAGTGAAAAAAGTCAAAAAATCTGCCTTGCTTTTAAATTGCTGGTCATCAAGCTGTAAATCAGGGGATTTAAACAACCTAAGTTGTATGGTATCGGCATTTTTGTACGATAGGTATAGCTGTATAGGTTTATCAGGCAGAACATATCCTTTAGTTTTAATGGATAACTCACTGCTTTTGATCTGCTCAATTACATTCCTGGCATTTTGGGCACCAATACTTTTGGGGTAAGCATTAACGGCTTTTTCGGCTAAGGCTATAGCTTTAATCAGGTTCTGTTTATTGGTATCAATTAGTAAAGCTCCATTTTTACGCATATTAGCCTGTTCGTATAAAATATCAGCATAAACTTCGGTTTGGCTGCTTTGCCCGGCTAACTGGCTTAGTGCACTATAATACAAGTCTTCCTTATCGCCACCATTAAAATTTTGTTGCACAAACTTGAGCCGTTTTAAATCAACATCGGCCAATGCCGAAAAATTATTGCTGTTTTGATGAAATTTGATCAGGTTTCTAAATAACAGCAAATTCTGTAGTTTAAATGAGGTACTGTCTGATGGCAATGCAATAGCAAGAAAGCGCTGCCTATCACCATACCAGGCCGTGTAGTCCATATCAAATAGCTCATCATCATGTTGAGTGAGGTTAATCTGAGAATTGCTAAAAACATCGATAGCACGGTGTGCCAACAGATCATATAATGTGGGCCTAAAGGTTCTGTTGTTTTTATCACCTGCTAAAACAGCATCCAAAATATCAACTTTGGTTTGTTGCAAAAGTTGAACTTCTTTTAACGATAACAGATAGTATTTTACGGTTTCATCGCTTAGTTTTTTAATATTCCATGTTTTAATATCATTACCAATATCGCCCTGCACTTGTGTACGCTGACTAATCTGCCATCTGTTTTGTTGCAAATAGTTCCAATAGGTTTCGGCTAAAAGTGATTGTAAAATACTTTTTTCGGGCTGTTTGGCTTTGGTAATATCATCCCGCAGATTAATTAAAATTTTATCAAAGGCATTCTCTTCCAAGTACCCTTGAAACATTATCCTATAAATAACCGATTTAATCAGTAATGGGGTATTATGATCCTGGTGTGCCTGCTGATTTATTTTTTCGATTATAGCCAAAGCATCCTTAGGCTTACCCTGGTTCGCGATAGAATCAATCCGATAAAAATCTACCTGGGTATATTTATACTGTGCAGAAGCATCGAACGAAAACCAAAAGATGAAAAGAAATAAAGCGGAAAAGCGTAACGATAGGTTCATAAAATAGCTTTGAGTTTTTAATAGAGATGGGGCAAATACTAAAATTCCATAAAAGATTAATATTTTATCTGATGATTATACGAATCTAATTATTAATACATTAAATGTTACAAGCCGCAAACATTAACGTTTTTAACATTCGAAGCATAACATTATCTTTGCCCCATGTCAACACAATTAAAAAATCTATCTGATTTCTCTCATACTACAGTTCCGAGCGGAGCAAACTATACATTCGGAATTATTGTAGCGGAGTGGAATGCCGAAATTACCGGCGCTTTATACAATGGTGCATTAAAAACGCTTTTGGCTAATGGGGTTAAGGAAGAAAATATAATTTCTTTACCGGTACCAGGAAGTTTTGAACTAACAGGTGGTGCAGAAATTTTATTGAGCAAAAGAAATGATATAGATGCAGTAATCTGTTTAGGTTGCGTAATTCAGGGCGACACAAAACATTTCGATTTTATTTGCGACGCAGTAGCGCAAGGGATAACCAATGTTGGCATTAAGTACAGTAAACCGGTTATCTTCGGGGTTTTAACCACCAATAACCTGGAGCAAGCGCAAGACCGTGCTGGCGGCAAACATGGCAATAAAGGTGATGAAGCTGCGATTACGGCCATTAAAATGGCTGATTTTTCGGCTCAAATTTAGACTTGCGTTTTAATAATTATTTGTAACTTAGAAGTTTAAAAATTAACAAATCCCGATGAAACTATCTTGACTAATTCATGATCGCTTTATTACCATTGAAATAACAAATATATACAGATGAAAAAAGTAGCCATCTTACTATTGGCGGTGTTTTGCACCATTACCATTTTAGAATCTTGTTCTTCTAAACTTTGTCCTGCTTATGGGTCTTATCCCGAAGGAAAACGCAGAAGAAATTAATCTACCTCATTTGTAATCTCATATTTAGGTCATTTGCAGAACTTTATTTAACTGCAATTGTTATCCTGTAAACTATACGTATAATATCATGACTTGGGTTAACTTAACTTCGATTGAACAGCTTGATGAAATCAAAAATGCAAGCGGTTTTAGCCTTATTTTTAAACACAGCACGCGGTGTTCAATTAGTTTAATGGCTAAAAAGAACTTCGAATTTGATTGGGATATCATTCCAGCAGATACAAAACTTTACTTTTTAGATTTAATTAGCTATCGTGATATTTCCAACCAGATTGCCGAAGTGTTTCAGATAGCGCACCAGTCGCCGCAGATTTTATTGATTAAAGATGGCGATTGCGTATTAGAAGCTTCGCATAGCGATATTTCTGCTGATGAAGTTGCAGAAATGATTGCAGCGTAACCATAAAGTATTTTTCATAAAAGAGGGTTTTCGAGCAATTGGATACCCTCTTTTGCTTGGTAAGAATATGCCATTTTTTTTGAAAAGCAATGTCCGGTTTGTTATCGGCTACTGTAGCCCTGCTGTACACTGTAGTCCCGATGAAAAAATCGGGAGCTGCCGTTCCCATCAGGTTTATAATTAAGGGGCAGTGCAAAACACACCAAACGTTCCTATGGAACGAAAAAATCCTTTTCACTATATGTTACCAATTAAACGTTCCTAACGGAACGAAAGAAAACCAATCTTACCCGATGTTATTCATGAACCCCATCCCTCTGGTAAATATGAATGATACCGTTAGCTAATATAACGTATTATGCGTCCCAGCGGGATGCATCGTCGCTAGCAAATAACAATTTTTATTTGTGTTCGTTCCGTAGGAACGTTTGATGTCGCAAATAATTAATTATCCGGTTTCGATCTGTGGGGACACAGACCGAGGATGCAGCAATTGCTTTCCAAAATCTTAAGGCTAATGGTTAAAATAATTTTCTTTTTTTTCAGGAAAAGCAAGGTCCGGTTTGTTATCGGTTACTGTAGTCCTGCTGTACACTCTAGTCCCGGTTGAAAAACCGGGAGCTGCCGTTTCCATCAGGTTTATTAAGATAAGGCCTGTGAAGAGAAAACACCAAACGTTCCTACGGAACGAAAAACCATTTTTCCTTATATATTACCCATCAACCGTCCCTTCAGGACGAATCGTGGGTAGCAAATAATAATTTTTATTTGTGTTCGTTCCATAGGAACGTTTGATGTCGCAAATAATTAATTATCCGGTTTCGATCTGTGGGCACACAGACCGAGGATGCAGCAATTGCTTTCCAAAATCTTAAGGCTAATGGTTAAAATAATCTTCTTTTTTTTCAAGAAAAGCAAGGTCCGGTTTGTTATCGGTTACTGTAGTCCTGCTGTACACTCTAGTCCCGGTTGAAAAACCGGGAGCTGCCGTTCCCATCAGGTTTATTAAGATAAGGCCTGTGAAGAGAAAACACCAAACGTTCCTATGGAACGAAAAACCATTTTTCCTTATATATTACCCATCAACCGTCCCTTCAGGACGAATCGTGGGTAGCAAATAACAATTTTTATTTGTGTTCGTTCCATAGGAACGTTTGATGTCGCAAATAATCAATTATCCGGTTTCGATCTGTGGGCACACAGACCGAGGATGCAACACGTGAGGATATAAGCCATGAAAATACCTCCAACAAAAAAGGTCCCGATTTTCATCGCGACCTTTCAAAAGATTTATTATCGTTATTACCTAAGCAACCACAGCATTCTCAATTTTTAACACTTTTGAGGTTCTGTTTCTGGTTTCTTTACAAAGATCTGCATCCTGAGCAAGCGATTTTCCATAAGTAGGAATCATCTCTTTGATTTTGGCTTGCCATTCTTCAGTAGCCAAATCGTCTGCAAAACAACGGTTTAACAGGTCGAGCATAATAGAAACTGCTGTTGAAGCCCCAGGAGATGCACCCAATAAGGCCGCAATAGAACCATCGGCAGCACTTACCACCTCGGTACCGAATTCTAAAATACCGCCTTGTTTAGCATCTTTTTTAATCACCTGAACGCGTTGCCCTGCATATTCCAATTCCCAATCTTTAAGTTCGGCAGTTGGTAAATATTCTTTTAAGGCTTCCAATCTGTCTTCCGGCGACTGCCTCACTTGCTCAATCAAATATTTTGTTAAATCGAGGTTATGCAATCCTGCCGAGAGCATCGGACGGATATTGTTGAATTTTATCGATTTTGGTAAATCCAGGAACGAGCCATTTTTAAGGAATTTAGTAGAAAAACCAGCATACGGCCCAAATAACAGTGCCTGTTTGCCATTAATCATCCTGGTATCTAGGTGTGGAACCGACATTGGTGGCGCACCAACCGCAGCTTTTCCATATACCTTAGCATGGTGTTTTTTAATAATTTCTTCGTTGGTACACTTTAACCATTGTCCGCTTACCGGAAAACCTCCAAAACCTTTTCCTTCAGGGATATCTGATTTTTCCAACAGTGGCAAAGACCCACCACCTGCACCAATAAACACAAACTTAGCCACACGTTTACGTTTGTCACCACTTTCTAAATCTTTAACTTTTACACTCCAGTTACCGTCTTTATTCTTTTTAAGGTCGCGAATTTCGTGGTTGAAATACAGATTAACATTACTTTGTTCCTTTAAGTTGTTAAACATATCGCGGGTTAAAGTACCAAAGTTAACATCAGTACCTAAATCCATCTTGGTAGCTGCAACTTTTTCGCCTTTTTTACGGCCATCCATAATCAATGGTGCCCAGTTTTTTACAAGCTCGGCATCTTCGGTATATTGCATATCGCTAAACAGATCGCATTGGGTTAATGCGTCGTAGCGTTTTTTAAGATATTCTACATTCTTTTTCCCCCAAACAAAACTCATGTGAGGAATGTTGCGGATAAAATTACAAGGATCAGAAACCAATCCCTGGGTAACTAAGTATGACCAAAATTGTTTAGAAACTTCAAAATGCTCAGCAATCTGAACAGCCTTTTTAATTTCAACCGTGCCATCCTTCTTTTCGGGCGTATAGTTTAATTCGCAAAAAGCAGAGTGTCCCGTTCCGGCATTATTCCAGGCATCAGAACTTTCTGCCGCCGCAATATCTAAACGTTCGTAAATTTCTATGCTTAAATTGGGTTCTAATTGTTTTAACAAAACACCCAGGGTTGCACTCATGATGCCAGCCCCTATTAAAATTACATCAGCGTCAGTTTTACCAACTGTCTTTTTCTTTTTTGTCATCTTAGCTTAAAGGAGTTACAAATTTAGGATGATTTTAAACATCCTACTAATTTTAGGTCATTAAATCTGAAAAAATTGCTAAAAAATTAGAAATACCCCTCTCTTTTTGATAAGTTCTAATCAAATTTTAATCCAAAAAATAGTTTGGCCAATAACAAAGCAAACGGAACATTAAACTAATAGCAGAAACCCATTGTTAATTTGCTAACCGCACCATCTATTTCTTTTAAAAATTTATCATTTTATTCTTAAACGCTTGAAAAAATTTAAATTTCGATAATTAGGAAATGTTCAAAAGGCTAAATTTAGAAGAATCTGCGTTTTCCATTTTTTTTCTTTCCTAAAATGTTAGTTTTATACATCTATTTGTTTAAAACATGCCTCATGAAGAATTTAGTTTTATTTTACGTTGTCCTATTTTTAGCTGCCTGTTCTGGCGAAAAAACCGATCAGGTTCTGCTCGAACTTGACAAAAAGAGATTGACAGAAAACATTAATTACGATAAAATCACCTTTTATAAATTCGCTAAAATAGCTGTACGCTCGACTGCAGTTCAGGATACCACTCAGCCCGAATATCAAAAATTCAGTAAACAGGCACAAAGCGTTGTTCGAACCTTAAATACTGTGAACGGACACGGCAACGAAAATATTTCAGTAATAGATGCCTTAAGGATATACAAAGAATATCGGTCGGTTAAACAATTTGTAAAAGAAACCGATGAAGATGTTTTTCCTTTGCTTACCGCTGGATTTATCGCGATGAAAACGGATGTAAAAACGCCGCAGCCGTTTTTTAAAAACTCAAACAAGGCGTACTATCAGAATATAGAACATGCCATTTTAAGTATGGCTGTACTGGCTACAAGAGATTTAGGACAACCTTTTGCATTATACGAATGTGCTAAAACGCAGCCTGAGCTGCTGGATGATTGCGAAATTAAGACGCTTTTAGAATTTGTCCGCGGTTTCTTATTTTTTAGCAATAACCTGTTTTATTTATCTGAAGATGGTCTTTCCAGAAACATTAAATGGCTGGATAAAAACGAGAAAATCCCACTGCCCTACACCAAATCATT
The DNA here is from genome assembly GCF_030816015.1 of Pedobacter sp. W3I1. Classification (NCBI taxonomy): domain Bacteria; kingdom Pseudomonadati; phylum Bacteroidota; class Sphingobacteriia; order Sphingobacteriales; family Sphingobacteriaceae; genus Pedobacter; species Pedobacter sp. W3I1. Next base: position 1,230,017 of record NZ_JAUSXN010000001.1, on the reverse strand, counting down.
TTTTGGCTGGGGCCGTTTAAATGATGCGCAAACCCATGTTGCTTTTCATAGCATGAATTATCTTTTTAGAGGTTTTGACCGCATGAGGATGGAGCGAAAAGTTGATGAAGAAAGATCGCTCGAAGATTTTGAAGCTTTTTTAAGCGACATGAATAAACTGGGCATTCAAAACGAACTGGTTTGGGGAATAACGGCTTATTTGAATTTAAAGAAAGAAAAGCCCGGAAAGTCGCTCCCTGCATTGGAAAAGCTGAGCAAAAGCGCGTTATTTTCTAACAGCGAACGCGAAGCACTAGAACAAACTATGGTTTACGTAAAAGACCGTAAATCAGATAAGGCATTGACCGACCTGTACGATAAAGCATTTATCGGCAAAATTGCCACAAAATATATGGTAGCTCTGCTTTCGAAAATAGATTGGGAAAAACTGATGAAACAGCAGGGTGTTCCTTATACTGAAGAAGTATTCGCTGGTATAGGCAAATTTAAAGCGCTTTCCAATTCGGTGAACGCGTATACTCAGCCCTCAACCATTGAAAAGGGCAAGAAAGAAATTGGCAAAAAAGGCAGCGAATTACTGGAAAAAGCTAAAGGGTTTTTGAACTAAAAGACGATTAGTCATCTCTACTGGAGCGCGGTAGAATGGAGAGATCTAAATAGGTTATATTTCTCGACTACGTTGCACTCCGCTCGAAATGACGAACCGAGACCATTCAGATTGATCGTTATATAATAAATTTAGCGTTCAATATGACTTAAAATATTAACCAATTTACCAAATGGGTCTCTGGTGTAAAATCGCCTAACACCCCATGGTTCATCAACCGGACCATATTCGATGGGAAATCCGGCTGCTTTGACTTTCTCTAATATGTCATCAACATTTTCAACTTCGATGGATAGATCTGGTGTCGGAGTACCCGACCCACCTTCGGAAGCAAAACTGATCTGCACATCCATTTTCTGCCCTGCCGCACCATAAGTGGAGATCCAACCATGATCCATCATTAAATCAAGCCCTAAAACATCTTTGTAGAAACTAGCAGCTTCTTCAATTTTTTGAGTATTGATATTAAGCACTATTCTTTTTATCATAGATAGAAGTTTAAATTCCTAAGATAACAAAAGAGATTGTATCATAAAGACGATTTCAGCTCAGATGCTGTCATGTTGAGCCTGTCGAAACACCTTTAAGAGTATTTAAACAAGTCCTTCCACAAGCTCAGGATGACATATATATTTATAATACAACCTTAGCTAACCACGCTTATCAGTTTTTAAGCTTCGCTTTAAATATTTTTTCTAGTTTCTCTATTTTTGGCTGGATTACTAATCTACAATACGGCTCACTTCCGTTTTTGTTAAAATAATTCTGATGGTAATTTTCTGCAATATAAAAAGGTTTGGCCGCTTCTATAGCCGTTACCACTTTTTTACCATAAGCATTGGTTTTATTCAACTCTGCTTTGTACTTTTCTGCCAAAGCTTTTTGCTCTGCTGTATGATAAAAAACTACGGAACGATATTGCGTACCACTATCGGCACCCTGACGGTTTAATGTTGTAGGATCGTGGCTTTTCCAAAAAACTTCTAACAAGTCATCGTAAGAGATTACCATTGGGTTATAAGTAATTTCCAAAACCTCGGCATGCCCGGTAGCACCTGTACACACTTCCTCGTAAGTTGGATTGGTTAAGGTACCGCCTTCGTAACCAGATTTCACTGAAATCACCCCTTTTAACCTTTGAAATATAGCTTCGGTACACCAAAAGCAGCCCATTCCGAAGGTTGCTTTTTCGGTTTTTTTTCCCTGTGCCTGAGTTTGATTCAAAGCTAAAACCGATAATAGAATTAAAATTATTTTTTTCATTTTGTGTTTATTTATTTTCATTCGTAATGAAGCTATCATGATTTTTTTATCTGATTGTTGATATGGTAAATCATGATGGTTTCATTTTGTGTTTATTTTATTAGTCGTAAATAACCAATACACTTTACAGTTCATCAAGTTATTTTCTTGTTAATTATACGAAATTAAACAAGGCCTGGTTTACGTTTAAATTATAATGGATTTAGTGTGACAATTGAATATTACCTAGCTTTTGCAATTTTGTTAATAACTTAAAAAACTGTATATTAATTTATTAAACACTTAACACACAAGCTAAACGCAGTTATTAACAATTCTTTTTAAATTAGTACAACATTAAATATAAAATTATGTCTACACCGTATATTCCTTGTTTAGATTTAGGCTCTTACATCAATGGTTCAGCAGAAGACCGCAAAAAATTTTCGGATGAACTAGGCCGGGCTTTTAACGATTCGGGTTTTGTTACCATTACCAATCATGGTTTAAGCCAGGAATTAATTGATAAACTTTACGAGAACATTAAAGCTGCCTTTGCGTTACCCGTTGAAATCAAAAGGAAATACGAAAAACCAGAATTGGCAGGCCAACGCGGTTATACCAGCGCAGGTAAAGAAACCGCTAAAGGCGCTAAAACACCAGATTTAAAAGAGTTTTGGCAAATCGGGCAGGAAGTAACTGATGGCGATCCGGTTAAAAATGAATACCCTGATAACGAGATTTTAGAGGAATTACCAGAATTTAACAAGGTAACGGGCGATATCTATAAAAAACTGGAAGAAAATGGCACACACTTATTGCGCGCCATTGCAACCTATTTAGAATTACCCATCAATTATTTTGATAAACATGTTCATAATGGAAATTCTATTTTAAGAGGTATCCACTACTTCCCAATCGAAAATCCTGAAACCATTCCTGATGACGCGGTACGCGCAGGTGCACATGAAGACATTAACCTGATCACCTTGTTAATTGGTGCCAGTGCCGATGGCCTTGAAGTGTTAACCCGAAGCAATGAATGGTTACCAATTAAAGCACATCATACGGATATTGTAGTGAATGTGGGTGATATGTTACAGCGTTTAACCAATAACAAATTAAAATCGACGACACATAGAGTGGTAAACCCACCCCGTGAGTTGATGAAAACTTCACGTTTCTCTGTTCCATTCTTTTTACACCCGCGCAGCGATATGGATTTAACCAGTTTACCATCAACCATTGATGCCGAACACCCTAAAGCTTATAGCGATATGACAGCTGGTGAATATTTGGATGAAAGGTTAAGAGAGATCGGATTGAAAAAGTAGTTCGGAGTCGTGAGTCCTCAGTCATGAGTCCCTAGCGAATCGTAAACAAAAAATTAAGCATCGGCCAAACCGGTGCTTTTTTTGTTATTTTCAAAGCATGCATTCAACAACCTTAGAAGTTTTCGCAGAAATTGATGGGATTGGCTCTGCCTCAGGCTTATTCCTTGCTGGTGATTTACTATATATCATTGGCGACAACAGCGGCTATTTAAATGAATACAACATCAAAACCAAGCAGCTTCAAAAGATCAAGATTTTATTTGATCATACCCTACAGCAACTAGAGAATATTGCCAAATCATTAAAACCCGATTTTGAAATCCTTTGTCAGCACAACGATAAATTATATATTTTAGGTTCGGGTTCAACCCAAAAAAGAAATCTGATGATCGAATTCGACCTGAAAACACAAAAAGTAGTTCAGCAAGACCTGACCGAAACCTATGCCAAACTTAAAGCGATTGCCAAAATAGATGACTATAACTTTAATCTTGAAGGTGCAATCTTTAGGAGTAATGAGTGGCTACTTTTTAACCGTGGCAACGGAATCGATGCAAAGAATGGTATATTTAAAATCGAAGGGGCTGATCTCGTTAAAACCGATTGGATAAAATTTAACAGCTTTAAGCTTCCCAATATTAATCATGTAGAATCATCATTTACCGATGCGACATTGGTAAAAAATGAAATATTTTTCATTGCTACCGCAGAAGACACCAAATCGACTTATGCCGATGGCGAAATTCTGGGCAGTTTTGTTGGCAGTATTAACCTACAAACGTTAAAGCTAAACTTCAGCAATAAAATTTCAGATCATCATAAATTCGAAGGCATTACTTTATTAAGCCAAAGTAAGCATAGTACAAGTTTTCTATTGTGTGAAGACCGTGACACGGAAGAACTTAAAACGGTGATTTATAAGCTGGTGATAAATCATTAATTTAAAGGGCTGTTAACTTCCCAACAAACAATTCATTAAAGCTGACCATCCTAAAATTCTTATATCATTGTGCATAAACCTAGAAACAACTGTTCACTATGAAACGCTCTCCTCTCAGAATTTTTCTAATCCTCATCTCTTTACTTCTTGCGTGCCAGCCTGATAAACCGATTGTACAAAAGAACGTCGTAAATGATGTCACTCAACTTAACCCTATAAAGGTTGCCAAAATAATTACGCCACAAACCTCTGCTGAAATTATTAATGCAGTTAAAATCAATAATGGACCAATATCGATAGGCGGAGGCCGATTTAGTCAAGGTGGACAAACGGCTACAGAAAATGCTTTGCAAATTGACATGAGAAAGTTTAACCGGATATTAAGTTTCTCTAAAGAACGGAAGGAAGTTACAGTGCAAGCCGGCATAAGGTGGCGCGAGCTGATCCAGTTTATTGATCGATATAACTTATCTGTTAAAATTATGCAGACTTATGCGAATTTCACAGTTGGGGGGTCGCTTAGCGTTAATGTACATGGCCGTTATGTTGGTCAAGGACCAATTATTTTATCAGTTAAAAGTTTTAGGATTGTTTTAGCTGACGGAAGGTTTATCACCGCGAGCTCAATAGTTAACAGCGAAGTTTTTTATGCAGCTATTGGTGGCTACGGCGGAATTGGCGTAATCGCCGAAGTAACCTTATCGCTAACAAACAATTATAAAATAGAGCAAAAAGATACTCTAATGGACATTGCAGCCTACAAAAAATTCTTCTTTTCCAGCATCAGAAATAAACCTCAGTTTGTATTTCATAACGCAGATATATACCCAAACAGTTACACCAAAGTTAGAGCGGTTACTTATGTCAGAACCGAAAATAAATTAACCGTAACCAAGCGTTTAAAACCGAACGACAAAAACTATTGGCTAAAAAAAATTGCTATGAAAGTAGTTGCTGGTTCTGATTTTGGAAAGTGGCTAAGGCAACACATTGCAGATCCAGTACATTATACAGGTAAAGTTGTTGAATGGAGAAATTATGAAGCTACCTATGATGTGCAAGAGCTCGAACCCAATTCGAGAAAAAAAGCGACCTATGTTTTACAAGAATATTTTATCCCTGTAGATCGTTTTGATTCCTTTTATCCAAAAATGGTTAAAGTATTAAAAAACAACAACGTAAATGTGATTAACATTTCAATCAGGCATGCCAATAAAGATGTGGGATCGTATCTAGCCTGGGCTAAGGAGGAAGTTTTTGCTTTCGTAATTTATTACAAACAGGAAGTATCTGATGCAGAAAAGGCAAAAGTAACCCAATGGACAAGAGCCCTGATAGATGCATCGGTTTCTGAAAAGGGTTCATACTACCTGCCTTATCAACTACAGGCTACTCAACAACAATTCTTGAAAGCCTACCCAAATGCAGCTGCTTTTTTTAAATTGAAAAAAAAATACGATCCCAATTATAAATTCAGGAATAAGCTTTTTGATGCTTATTATAATCCAAAAAACTAGTATTAATAGAGTTGTCAACTTTAATAGCATTTAGCTAGAAAGTTGACAACTCTGAATTATGCAAACCAAGATTTATTTCTTCGATTCATCTATAGCTTTATTTACCACATCCTGAATCCTTCCCCTGATCTTCAGATTGGATAGTTTATCCGTAACCGTAGGATTAACACGGTTTGATAAAAACACATAAACCAAACCTCGCGATGGATCTACCCAAATACAGGTTCCAGTATAACCTGTATGGCCATAAGTTTGTGGCGAAGCCAGTTCTGATGGGTAATGTTTAGTGCTATCCGGATCCCAGCGATCAAAACCCAGCCCCCTGCGGCTAACATTTGATTGTTTTGACGTAAACATATCTACCGTTGTATTCTTAAAGTATTCTACACCACCATAAGTACCGCGGTTTAAAAGCATCTGGTAAATAATCGCCAGATCGTTGGCGCTGGCAAACAAGCCCGCGTGACCAGAAACTCCACCCGCTAAAGCCGCCCCCTGATCGTGAACATAGCCCACCAGCAAAGTCTTCCTGAAAAATTTATCATCTTCTGTCGGGATAATCTGTTCGGGTTTAAAACGGTTGCGAGGTAAAAAACCTGCTGTTTGCATCCCTAGCGGTTTGTAAAAGTTTTCGTAAGTATATTGATTTAAAGGCTCTTCACTAATATGCTCCACAATATCTTTCATTACATACATGCTGATATCGCTGTACACATATTTGCCACGTGTTCTTATTGGCGAATTGAGCATTTTAGGCCACATAAAATCTTTAAAAAAGCCTTTTTTGATGTAATAGTTATCAGCCACTTTGGTTGGATAGGCCGCAGATGAATCTCTGCTGTAATCGCCTGTTTTCACATAATCATGAAAAGGAATGTAAGGGATAAAACCTGCCTGGTGCAACATCACTTCGCGCACCTGAATATTGTTCATGGGTGTGGTACGCGCTTTCGGGATATAAGCGCCAATATTAGTGTCTAGCTTTAGTTTTCCTTCTTCAAACAAACGCATTACTGCAGGAGTCGTTGCCGTTACCTTGGTTACCGAAGCCAGATCAAAAATATCGGTTACCTTATCAGGCACATTGGTATCATAGGTGTGGGTGCCATAAGCCTTATTAAAGATAACCTTACCATCTTTCGCTACCAAAACCACCAAGCCCGGTGTTGCTTTCTGCGCTATTGCTTCGGCTGCAATTGCATCAATTTCTTTTAAATTATTCGAGTTTAAGCCTGCGTCTTCAGGTACTGTGTACTTCAAACGTGTGGCCGTTGTAGTAAAACCCGAGCCCATGGTATAACGGGCAGAATATGCCGTGGTTAATTTATTAGATGCAGCAATGCCACCAAAAATATATTGTGGCACAATGGCAGCAGCATCAATATTGTTTTGGCCTGTCCATACAATTGGTGATTTTAACAGGTCGAACGATTTTAAACCAGGTCCGTTGCCAAAAAAAGAAATAATTACCTGTTTATTTTTACTGATACTATTAATAAAATTAATGTATTTGGCTTTGCTTATGTTCTGATCGTCGATATTGATTAAAATGGTATTAAAATATTTAAGGTCATCTTCTAAATCATTCAGATTCACGCTATCTTTATAAGAATCGGCAGAAAATGAAGTGATTTTATCATATTTATTGGCCAAACTATCAAAAACGGCACTATAAGCAAAACTAAGGCTAACCGAAGCAATATGCTTTTTCTCCAATGATTTTAAAGGAATTATACCATCCTGATTGTTTAACAATACGGTTGTATTCGCTATCGCATTGGCAATGGCCAGTTTTTTCTCATTCGCTGTATGCTCCTGTGCGCAAGCCATTAAACATAAAATATTGCAGCAAAATGCTACAACCAGAATACACAATCTATTTCGCTTCATATACTTTTTCTCCGTTCAGGTAGGTTTTTAAAACTTTGGTTTTTAATATGTTTTGTGGTGTTGATTTCAAAATATCGTGGTCGAGCATAACAAAATCGGCTAATTTACCTTTCTCCAAACTGCCCTTTTCATGTTCCTCAAAATTGGCTTTTGCTGCCCATATGGTCATTCCACGTAGCGCTTCTTCAGGTGTTAGGGCATTTTCTATCTGAAAGCCCCCTTTCGGAAAACCTTTTGCATCTTCTCTCACTGTTGCTGCATAAAACGTTAATAATGGATTAATGTTTTCAACCGGAAAATCGGTACCCAAAGGAATCCAGCCATTTTGCTTTAACAATTGTTTGTAAGCATAAGCACTTTTTAACCTTTCGGCACCCAAACGCTGTCCGGCCCAATACATATCGGAAGTGGCATGTGTAGGTTGCACTGACGGCACAATACTCGCTTTTCCAAAAAGATCGAAATCACTGGCATTTACTACCTGTGCATGTTCAATGCGCCAGCGCAGATCATTTTTGCCTTTCAAAATTTTATTGTAGATATTCAGGATTACCCTATTAGCCGAATCGCCAATGGCATGGGTGCACATCTGGAAATGATTGGCTGCAATTTTTGCGGCTACTTCTTCGAAGTGTTTCTGATCGCTCAATAAAAAGCCTGTTTTGTTGGGCATATCGCTGTAAGGATGCAGCAGGCAGGCCCCACGCGAGCCTAAAGCACCATCGGCATAAACTTTAAATGCCCGGACATTCAATCTATCGGTTTTAATCGGTCCGCGATTAAACAGGTATTTATAATTATCAGGTTCATCTGAAAGCATTACATATAGCCTCATTTTCAGTTTGTGTTCTTTCTGCAGTTTTTCGATAAAGTCGACAGCCAGATAACTTAAGCCACAATCATCAATAGTGGTTAAGCCAGCAGCAAAGCAGTTTTTCTGTGCATCTATAAATATTTTTTCGGCTAGTTTAGCATCCGGTGAAGGGATTTTACGTTCTACTAAAGCTACGGCGTTATCGATTAAAACACCGGTAAGCTTTCCATTTTGGGTTAGCATATCGCCACCCACCAATTTCTGCTCGCCTTTAATGCCCGCATCATCCAACGCTTTTTGATTGGCGATAGCCGCGTGACCATCGATACGATTTAAAAATACCGGACGATCAGGGAAAAGGGCCGTTAGTTTTTCATTTGTTGGAAAAGCTTTATTGTCCCAATCGTTTTGGTCCCAGCCATTACCAATTAACCAACCATCAGGGTGCGTTTTAGCAAAATCAGTTAAGCGGGCGAGCACTTCATCCCACGATTTTGTTTCTCTTAAATCAGCTGTTTGCAAACTTTGGCCGTAGCCATAAAAATGGGCATGTGCGTCTATAAAACCTGGATAAACGGTTTTACCTTCGGCATTGATTTCTTCTTTGCCTTCATATTTGGCCTTGATATCATCGCTTTTACCAAGGGCCAGGATTTTACCATTCTTTACAGCGAAGGCCTCAACCGTATCAAATTTACTGTTTACGGTATAAACTTTAGCATTATAAACAACTAAATCAACTTCTTCCTTTTTAGTGCAGGAAGTGACCAGCAGAATAAAAAACAGGCTGTATAAAATGGATTTCATATCGATAAAGATAGAAAATTGAAAGCATTTGGATTTGTAAATTCGGTTTTACAGAAAGAATTTGTTTAAGGTATTTTTGCCACGGAGGCACGGAAAACACGGAGTGTATTTCTCGAGTAGAATACATGTGAATAAGCCGTAGTCTGTGTCTCCACAGACCACTCAAGCTTTAGTCTTTAAAAAAACGGAATTGCTGGCTTATAAATTACGTCTTTTAAATTCTTGCTCCGAAAAGTATTAAATAAAATAAGCACAAAATTTAAGGCATAGAAACCATAAATAATGATTAGAAAAGTGTAAATCCTAAAGATTCCTCCAAAATGCATCACCTTAATGAACATAGAAAACGCATATACCAAAGAGATGGCCAGCGTCCACGTAGCTTGAAAATTAAGTAACTTTTTACCCGTTTCATTTAGCTTTTCATCTCCATTTCGTTTAAAATACCATAAAATTAAGGGTACAATAAAACCCAGTATGGGGTAAATAAGAAAACTTAGCGCCGAGAAATTTAGAAGTGGAATAAGGTAAGTCTGTTCTTTTTCGGCTTGAGGAGTTAAATCTATCGGTTTTAAACCAAAAACCTGTGCCAGCCTGATCAGGGTATCTCCCCTTGCCTCCGTTTCATTTTGTTCGATACGCTGAATCGTGCGCAAGCTCAACCGGGTTTGCTTTGCAAGTTCCTCCTGACTGAAACCATGCTGGTTTCTAAGTTCTTTTACCTTATCTGATAATTTCATAATTTTTAACGGTTGCGTTGAACAAATGTAAAGCATCATATTTAAATTAAAGGACGACTTATTTGCGTCATTTACATGCCACATGCATTGAATGGCTCAGTTTATTGAATAGAGGCATTTATCAGCTATTAAAGATCATACGACTCCACTATCATTGACAGATTTTAATAGAAAGTTCGTCTTTCCCATACAGGCCTATCGTGTGGACACATCTTTTTTAAGAATGGTTTGGGCATCATGCTAGCTGGCTTTAATAAACAACAGTCTTTATCGAAGAACGCCGTCAATCCCAAGTGGCGGGAGAATCAAAAAAATAGGTGCACAATGGCCCAAATAGCATTACCAAACCTGAAACGCAGTGGTTTTGTGTTCATTAGCACTGAATTCAAAGTTTAATATAAATTGAACACAAACCCCGAAGGGCTCAATCAGCCCAAAGAAAACACAAACAAAAACTGATTAAACGAAGTGCCACTGTTTTTTTGATGAGCGTGGGCGGTGAGAAGCCACATTGCCGGATTGACAAAGCGCTTGGGGTACTTTGGCGCTCCAAAATGCGCCAGCATTCTTGAGCACAGATAAAAATAACGTTAACTGCGAAAAATTACCATGCCTCCGCGGCAAAGAGCGGAATAAATCAATATTTGTGTTTAGAGTTACTTAATAGCAGAAGAGATGCTGATCCCGAAGCTTCGCATGCGCGTCAAGTTAATGATATTGACAGAGGTTGAAAAGTATGTGATTATTATTTGAAAGAGAAAAAGCAACTTGTAGTTCTAACACATTTAACAATGTCTACAAGCCGCTTTTTCAATTCAAAAATAAAGAAAAGATTTAATATTTTTTTTGGTGGATCAACCGTTGCTACTATAGCCCGAAGTAGTGGTTTTCTCCGGCGCAGTGCAAAGAAGATTTCTCCGATAGATTTTGTTATGGGCTTTGTGTTAAGCTGTTCTCAAATGCAAAACACATTCAGTCAATGGGCTTTTCATATTAGCCAGCTTAGCGGAACTCCTGTAAGCAAACAAGCAGTATTTGATCGTTTGGGGCCATCATCGGTAGCTTTTGCCAAAGCACTTCTGGAGCATGTGTTGCTGCAAGGTATCTTCTACAGATATAGACGTCCGAGCAATCTTTTCAGCCATTTTAAAAGGGTCATCCTACAAGACAGCACCACCTTACATCTCCCCCAGAAACTCTCAGAAGTGTTCAGAGGTAATTTCAGTAAGGGCAAACAAAAGGCAGTAGCCCGTATACAGGCCTTCATCGATATATGCAATATGCAGTTCCTGCATTTCTCGTTGGGTTCCTTTACCGATAATGACCAATCGGCCAGTCAGCAAATCCTTGAAAAGATATCAGCCGGCGAACTGCTTATCAGAGATTTGGGGTATTTTGTACTGGAGGTCTTCGAAAAGCTTACCGGCAAAGGTGCCTTCTTTCTGAGCAGGTTACGTTTTGGTCTGAATATGTACGATTGCAATGGAAAACAACTACACCTGAAAGACTTGCTGAAAAGCAGATCGAAAAGGGATATGTGGCTAATGATAGGCAAACAAAAGAATGTAAAAGTGAGAATGATCATGATTCCCCTGCCAAAGCAGCTTGCAGCACAAAGAATCAGAAAGGCCAAACAGGATAGGGACAGGCGACTGAACCACAGCCAGGACTATTACAGATGGCTGGAGTATACGGTACTGATAACCAATGTAGGTGAAGAAACCTGGACAGCTGCCCAGGCCGATCAGGCATACCGGGTACGTTGGCAGATAGAGATTGTATTCAAATCCTGGAAAAGTGGCTTCCACCTACAGCAGTTGCTGCATAATGGTTGTACCAATGAAAAACGGATCAGCACAAACGTATACCTCTTGTTGATGTTTATGTGCCTGTTTATGCAAAAGATATTCCTGCCAGTTATCCGATATGCCAAAGGCACAATTAGCTTGATCAAATGTGTACAGTTATTTGTATTGAACATGAAAGAGTTAATCGCTATAGGCAGTAAACAGTGCAGGGATGTGATAGATAAGTACTGTAAATATGAAAAAAGAAACCATAGGATTAATTTGAACCAACTATTTTCAGATTAACTTGACGCGCATGCGAAGCTTCGGGACAGCAGGACGATCGCCTTAGTAATATGCGCTAAAAACAAATACAGGCTGGTGTAGATGTGTCCAATCGATACGAAGAATCGGAACAAGTAGTCGAAACGCTTTACGGGGCATTTAAACAGGTCCTTCAACAGGCTCAGGACGACAATTCTATATTTATGATACAGCCTCAAGGTAAATAAACACCTAAATAACAACATTTTTATCCGTTAATAGATCCTGAAACGAGTTCAGGAGGACGACTCTTCGTAAAAATGAATGTTTATTTCTTCACTATGTTTGGCTGAACAGCCCTTTGTAAAATAAACCCGATGGGAGCGGCATCTTTTTAGCTGTCATCCTGAGCGGAGTCGAAGGGCAGCCAAAAAGATACAGCGTACAGCGGGACTGCCGGAACCGATTGATACAGGAACCTGCTTTTCAAAAAAAGAAAATAAGAAATGGAAGCAAAGGAAATTAATTTTTTCTTCTATAGATCCCTCAGTGCGTTCAGATGACAAAAAATATTAAACAAGCCCAAGAGACAATTAATTCTATTTACTTACAGTCATTTACATGTTGAGTTTTAAACAAATCGGGTTCTTTAAGCTTATTTTGCATAATTTAGCGAATTCACTTTGCCTTAATACATGACTGATATTATTCACTTATTGCCTGATGCTGTTGCCAATCAAATTGCTGCCGGAGAAGTTGTTCAACGACCTTCCTCAGCGGTAAAGGAATTGCTCGAAAATTCGATAGATGCCGGCGCAGATAAAATTCAACTGGTAGTAAAAGATGCCGGTAAGGCATTGATTCAGATTATAGATAACGGCTGTGGAATGAGCGTTACCGATGCCAGAATGTGTTTCGAACGCCACGCCACATCGAAAGTAAAAAAAGCGGAAGATTTATTCGCCATCCGCACCATGGGTTTCCGCGGCGAGGCTATGGCTTCTATTGCAGCCATTTCGCAGGTAGAAATGAAAACCCGCAGGCATGAAGATGAAATTGGCACTTGCATTTCTATCGAAGGTGCACAGGTAACCAATCAGGAACCTGTAGCTACTTCTCCGGGAACGCAGATTTCGATTAAAAATCTGTTTTTTAATACGCCCGCCAGAAGAAACTTCCTTAAAAGTAATCCGGTTGAAATGCGCCATATCCTGGACGAATTTCAACGGATAGCACTGGCACATCCCGCTGTATTTTTTAGTCTGCATCACGATGGAACCGAGATTTTTAACCTGCCAAAAGGCAATTTAAAGCAGCGTATTGTCCATCTTTTTGGCAACAACTACAACGAACGTTTGGTTCCTGTTGAAGAAGAAACGACCATTATTAACCTAAAAGGGTATATCGGTAAACCTGCTTTTGCAAAAAAAACCAGGGGGGAGCAGTTCTTTTTTGTGAATAACCGTTTCATTAAAGATCCATACTTAAACCATGCGGTAAGCTCGGCTTTCGAAGATTTATTACCTGACGACAGTTACCCGCTGTATGTACTGTTTATTGAGATCGATCCTTCAAAAATTTGATGTAAATGTTCACCCTACCAAAACAGAAATTAAGTATCTGGATGAAAAATCCATTTATGCAATCATGAAATCGGCGGTAAAACGTTCCATTGGCCGTTATAACATTTCTCCAACTTTAGATTTTGATCAGGAAACCGGTTTTAGCAATATGATTACCCATAAAGCGGTCGAAGATATCGTTCCACCAAGCATTAATTTCAATCCTGATTTTAACCCCTTTGCCAGTGATAGCAGTTCTACATCAGGTTATGCTACTTCGCCAAGAAATTATGAAGCCAAACCGAGTGCTAAAAACTGGGGTTCCCTTTACGAAATAACAGAACAGCCCATTATAGAGCAAACTTCTATTTATGCTGATGAAACTGTTTTAGAAACCAAGCAAAAGCAGTACATGCAATTGCATAACCGTTATATTGTTTCGCAGATCAAGTCGGGATTAATGGTCATTGATCAACAAATGGCACACGAGCGGATCCTTTATGAGCGTTTTCTCGTACATCTTGATGACCGCAAAGGTGCATCGCAGCAGAGTTTATTTCCGCAAACCATTACACTTAATGCCCATGATTTTGAACTGGCCAAAAGTTTACTGGATGATATAAAAAGTTTGGGTTTCGATGTACGGGAATTTGGTAAAAATACGTTGGTAGTAGAAGGCGTACCGGTTGACCTGGGCAGCAGCAACATTAATGAAATGCAATTATTTGAACAACTGATTGAGGGCTTTAAAAACTCGCAGCAGGAACTAAAACTGAGCAAGCGCGATAGCCTGGCCAGGAGTTTAGCTAAAAACAGTGCCATTAAAGCTGGAACGAGCCTTGGACAGGAAGAAATGAATACCTTGATTGATGAACTTTTCGCCTGTAAAACACCTAACTTTAGCGTGAGTGGAAAGCCGATTATCCAAACCATTACCTTGGCAGAGCTGGATAAGAAGTTTGAGAAGGGTTAGAAAGTCGGAAAGTCCGGGGTCAGAGGTCGGAAGATCAAAGGGAAAGTCGGAAAGTCCATCGTTGGACGCCTTTCCGTTCCCCTTTTGAAGAGGACTGGGGATGAAAAAACAATTAACCGATTAACCAGTTTAAACAATTAACCGTGGCTGAACAATTAACCCGTTAACCGATTTTAAAAATTAAATGAATAACATATATATTCCACCGGTAGTAAAAAACCTACTGATTATTAACATCTTATTTTTCGTGGCTAGCTACCTGCTAACAACGCTTCACCTTGATGATCGGTTAGCTGTATATTATTTTGACTCTCCGAAGTTTGAGATATGGCAGCCGATTAGCTACATGTTTATGCATGGCGGTATAGCACACATCTTTTTTAACATGTTTGCATTGTATTCTTTTGGAAGTTTGTTAGAATCAAGATGGGGAGGCAAAAAATTTATTATCTTTTATTTTATTACCGGCTTAGGTGCACTTGCATTGCAGTGGGCGGTACAGGCCTATGAAGTACACCAGATTATTGGTAGTGCCACCAATAATGGAAAGATAAACCTTACCGCATTATTTCAAGGGGAGTTCAACACAAATCAACTTTCAATGGCACAAGCGGTTACACTACGCAGCATCTATTTTGGGGGCATGGTTGGTGCTTCTGGTGCCATTTTTGGTTTATTGGTTGCTTTTGGCATGCTTTATCCAAATGCCGAATTACTGATTATGTTTATTCCGGTTCCGGTAAAAGCAAAATATATTATACCAATTTATATTTTAGTAGAGTTATCTTTGGGTGTTGCCCAGTTTGAAGGCGATTCTATTGCCCATTATGCGCACCTTGGGGGTGCCTTAATCGGTTTTATACTCGTTAAAATATGGAAAGACAAAAACGATACATTTTATACACTCTATGAATAATACTTTCAAAGATTTAAAATACAAGGTTTTTCAATCGGGCAACCCATTGTTCTTTTACATTGGGGTTAATGTGATGCTGTTTTTAATCACCGCCATTATTGGTGTAATTGTTTTTTTAGGACGTATCCCTATCGACTTCGATTTATGGATCAGAGAATATGTTGGTTTACCCGCCAGTATTTCAAAACTGCCTGAACGCTTTTATACCATATTTACCTACATGTTTATTCATGATGGGATTCTTCATATCCTATTTAATATGCTGGGCTTATTTTGGTTCGGCAACATATTCATGAATTTCTTAAAAAGCCGTCAGTTTCATTTTGTTTACCTTGCCGGTGGTTTATTTGGGGGCTTATTTGCCGTAGCCATATTGAATATATTCCCAGTTTATTCTGGTGGATTAGCCGGCGTAACCATTGTAGGGGCATCTGCGGCAGTAATGGCCATTATTTTCGCCGCCGCAACACTGGTACCGAATTACACCATCATGCTGCTTTTCTTTGGAGAGGTTAAAATTAAATGGATTGCCATTATATATTTTGTGCTTGATTTTATTGCCATCGGCTCAGTAAACGCAGGTGGAAGTTTAGCGCATATTGGTGGCGCACTTTTAGGTTTCACTTTTATTAAAAGTTTGCAAAGTGGAAGGGACTGGAGCAAGCTGTTCGAACGCAAACCAAAATTAAAGGTAGTTCGGAATGAAAAACCGGTTAAAAAACCTGAATTTAAAGGCGGTGTTTCTCAACAGGAAATAGATAGCATTTTAGATAAAATATCAACCTCAGGATACGATAAATTAACAGCCGTAGAAAAAGAAAAACTATTTAAGGCAAGTAAAGATTAATGGCCACTAAAAAGAAGAAATATAGTTTTTTAGATAAACTCCTTTTGCCCATTGCTGTTGCATTGGCAATTGCGATGGTATTGGGCGTTATTGCCGGAAATATGGATCCCAGAAAACATGCTATTATTGCCTTTTTCGGGCTGGCCTACCCCTTTGTCCTATTTATCAATATTATCTTCCTGGTTTGGTGGTTTTTAAGCAAAAAATGGATTTTTGCAATCGCTACCGTTCTGGTTATCGCACTTGGCGCTAAAACTTTAAAAGCAACATTCGCCATTGGAGGCGATGAAGGTGGCGTGGAAAAGGCAGAAAACAGCATCAGAATGATGACCTATAACGTGCATAGCTTTAAATTATATGGCGAAGACAATACTGAATCGGTAAAAGAAAAAATGCTTCAGGTGGTAAAAGATCAAAATCCCGATATCATCTGTTTCCAGGAATTTTTTACCCGTTATAAAGGTGCTTTCGATACTGTTGATAGCCTAAAAGTGCTGTTAAACACAAAATATTATTACTTCGTTCCCACCAATAAAAATGATTACGAAGCTACGGGCTTAGCTATATTTTCTAAATTCCCCATTAAAGATTCTGGCAAAATTCCTTTTGTTGAAGGTTTCCCGGGTAACATGAGTATTTATACCGACCTTAATATCAAAGGAAAAATCTTAAGGGTCTACAATGTGCATTTTCAATCCATTTCTTTTGAAAAACAGGATTACGAATACCTGGATAAGGTGAAGGAAATGAATACCGAACTCCAGCCATCAAAACGTATTTTAAGGATGTTGAAAAGTGCCTTTTTAAAACGTAGCGGCCAGGTAGATATTATGAAAAAGGAAATGGCAACCTGTAAAACACCCTACCTTATTGCAGGCGACTTTAACGATACGCCTGCGTCTTATGTAGTTACCCAGATTACCGCCGGATTAAACAATAGTTTTATAAAAAAAGGGAACGGTTTCGGTAAAACCTATAATGGCAAATTTCCTAATTTCCAGATTGATTATATTGCCACTTCTAAAGAACTTGAGGTATTAAATTATAAAATTACCCAGGCCAAATTATCCGATCACTTTCCGGTACGCAGCGACCTTAGGTTTGTGCCTTAATTTCTTTTAAGATTTAATATTCCGTTGACTGAAGTCAACGGCCAAAACTAAGGTTCTTCTTTGGCGTTGACTTGGATATAAACAAGAATCATGGCGATTGCTTACAACTGATCATTCCTTATTGGAGCGCAATGCCTGTACTAATCAATTAGTTTCTTCCCGTTTTCCGCTTTTACGCTTTCCCGAAATTCGGGATACCTCGTTGCTGCAGGGTAACACTTCAACCGGGGCTAGGTGGCCAGAACAGTTTTTCATTTTGGGGTTGCAGGGTGCAGAACCCCTATTCATAAACCCGATAGAGCGGAATAGCCCGGAGCGCAGCGAGGACTATAAGCGAAAGCGGGGCTGTAAACTGCCAAGAACCACAGACCACTCATTTTCTAAGTCTATTTCGAATCTTATTCCGTTGACTGAAGTCAACGACTAAGGAAAATCCCTCTTTACCGTTGGCTTCAGCCAACCGAGACCAAGTAAAAAATTTTCTTACCATACATCAACATTAGGTTTATTCCTTATCTCCATATTTGCTTCATAAAATTTAAAAAAAATCTTCAAAAATATGAGCTTAATAGATGCCCTAAACTGGCGTTATGCCGTTAAGAAAATGAACGGTCAACCTGTTGAACAAGAAAAGGTTGATAAAATTATTGCTGCAGCACATTTGGCACCAACATCATCAGGTTTACAGCCATTTAAAGTGATTGTAGTGACCAACCAGGAATTAAAAGAGAAAATTGCACCGATTGCCTTTAATCAATCACAAATTATCGATTCTTCGCATTTATTAATTTTTGCAGCCAATGAAAATTATACAGAAGAGGGTATTGATGCCGTTTTTAGCAGAATGAATGCGGAACGCGGTTTGCCTGAAAATACAACTGATGCCTACAAAGCACAATTAAAAGGCATGATCTTATCAAAAACGGCAGAAGAAAACTTCAACCATGCTGCCCGTCAGGCTTATATTGGTTTCGGTATTGCTATTGCAGAAGCAGCTTTGTTAAAAGTTGATGCTACACCAATGGAAGGCTTTAATGGCCCTGCTTTAGATGAACTTTTAGGTTTAGATAAAAAAGGTTTAAAAAGTGTTACCCTGTTGCCATTAGGAAACAGAGATGAAACCGGCGATTGGTTGGTGAATCTTAAAAAAGTGCGTGCACCAAAAGAAGAATTCTTAATCGAATTAAAATAACAGGCAAACACCATTATATTTTAAAACGGGCCGCTATTCTAGTGGCCCGTTTGGTTTAATTCTAATTCGCCATTGCGAACTGAAGCGCCCATACTGGGCTGGGGTGAAGCAATCTAATCAGAAAGATTGCTTCGGCTCGCTCAAGCCCTGCCTTATAATGACGATTTTGCTTATCAGATCCTGAAACAAGTTCAGGAGGACGGTATGCAACGGATGAAGCAATGACCAGTGAACCAATGACCAATGAACTTAAATCTTTTGTAAAAAAATGTTAAACCTCATCACATTTTATGTGCTCTATTTATAATTGGATATATTTACGGGCTTAGCATTTAATATCCAATCCATGAAGATTTTTAGATTATCGTTTATCATACTGTCACTTTTATCAGCACTAAGTTTTTCTTCTTCGGCCCAAACCGACACCATTAGCATCAACAGCATCATTGCCAAAACGAATAAGGTATTGAGCGATTACCCTGCTGAAAAAATTTATCTTCATTTTGACAAACCATATTATGCAGTAGCCGATACGGTTTGGTTTAAAGCTTACGTTACCGAAAACCAAAATTTTTTATCCGCAATTAGTAAGATTATTTATGTGGATGTAATCAATCAGAAAGATTCGCTTATCCAAACCTTAAAATTGCCCATTACCGGTGGTTTTGCTTATGGCAGTTTCCCCTTAGACCAGATTAACTATAAACAAGGTAATTACCACATCAGGGCTTATACTTTATGGATGTTGAACAGTGAAGATCCTGCTTATTTTAACAAGACTTTTTATGTAGGCGAAGCGATTGACAAGGAAGTAAAAACCCATATCACTTATAAAAATACCTCTACTGATAAGTTAGAAAAAATTGATGCACGTGTACAATTTAAAGATGCCAATAATAAACCTTACGCCAATAAAAATGTAAGCTGGCAAGTGCTTACCAGTTATACGGTTATTGCCAAAGGAAGGGGCACAACAGATGCCAACGGGTATTTAACAATAACCATGAGCAATGCACAAAAGGCAGAATATCAGTTACAAAAAGGCATACTGATTACCAGCATTAATACTACTGATAAAGATGTGGCCAGCAGTAGCTTTCAACTCAAAAATGCTATTATAAGCAAAGATTTTCAGTTTTTCCCGGAAGGCGGAAGTTTAATTGCCGGCTTAAGCAACAAAGTAGCCTTTAAAGCCATTAAAAGTGATGGTTTAGGCATTAACTCAAAAGGTACGGTAAGCGATAACGACGGCAAAACTGTTGCTACTTTTACTGCTCAGCATTTAGGAATGGGCAGTTTCAACTTATTGGCCGAAGCTGGAAAAACCTACAAAGCAGCTGTTACTTATGCCGATGGTACCACTCAAAATTATAATTTGCCGGCAGTTGCCGCAAATGGTGTTGCAGTAAATATAGATAACAGCAGTGCAGATAATATAGCCATAAAAATTGCTGCCAACGATGCTTTCTTTGAGCAAAACCAGGGTAAAAAGCTTTATTTAATAGCGCAGAGCAAAGGCGTGATTTGCTATGGCGCGCAAACCGCATTATCAAACAAAGAATACAATACCACTGTACTGAAATCTAAATTCCCGAATGGAATTGCACAATTTACCTTGTTTAATGAATTTGGAAAACCACTAAGCGAGCGATTGGTTTTTGTTCAGCACAAAAATACCATGGCGGTAACTTTAACCAGTGCTGCAACTACTTACGGAATCAAGAAAAAGATTAAAATAAATGTGGCAGCCAAAAAAGATGGCGCTCCTGTAGAAGGTAGCTTCTCTGTAGCTGTTGTAGATGAGTCGAAGGTTCCATCAAACGAAGATGCAACCAGTACGATATTAACAGGACTATTATTAAGCAGCGATGTTAAAGGTTATATCGAAAAAGCAAATTATTACTTTAATGCACCAGATGCGAAGAAAAATGCAGATTTAGATATACTGTTACTTAGCCAGGGCTACCGCAGTTTCAAATACACTGATATTATTGCCAATAAATTACCTAAAATTGATTTCTTACCAGAACAAGGCATCGAAATTTCGGGTATTTTACGTCAGAATAACGGCATCCCGGTTAGAAAAGGAGCATTGTTATTAACCATTCCCGACAAACGTTTTAATTTAGAAACTACCACAGATCCTGTAGGGAATTTTAAGTTCCAAAACCTGGTGTTTAACGATTCATCTAAAGTGACCATTACAGCTAAGTACAATGTAAACTATAAAAACATGACTTTAAGCTTAAATGGCGCACCAGTTCCTACATTAACCAGAAATTTTAGTGCTGCCGAAGAAGTTTTAAATATAGACAGTGCTTTAACCAGTTATTTAGATAACAGCAAAAGACAATACGCTTATCTACATACTTTAAAAGATGTAACCATTAAAGCTGCAGTGGTTCCTAAAGTAAGTCATAAGGATTACCCGGCATTAAGCGGTCTTAGCCAAATGGCTGATCACGAGGTTAGCGGCGATAGATTAAAAGGTTGTGGTTTACTGATTAACTGTTTACAGGGCATGTTGGCTGGTGTTACTTTTGCAGATAACAATTTCTATGTAAGCAGAGATTATAACCAGGGCAAAAAAATCCCGATGGGTATTTTTATTAACGGGATGAATGTAGATGTAAACCAGATTAATACTTTAGACGCCAACCAGATCGAATCGGTTGAGGTATTTTTAAGAGACGAATTAGGCTTGGTAAACCGTGCAAATAATGTAAACGGGGTTATCGTATTCAACCAAAAGAAAGCACCTAAAGGCACTAAAATATCCAAAGCGCAGTTGATGGATATGCTGCCAAAATACTACGAGTTGACCTTTTCACCACAGGGTTATAACAAAGAAAAACAATTCTATTCTCCAAAATACGATGTACCTGCCAGCATGAACCGTAATGATTTAAGAACCACCATTTATTGGAATCCAAAAGTGGTAACTGATGCAACAGGTAATTCTTCGTTCGAATATTACAATGCAGATGGTAAAGGACAGTATAAAGTGATTATCGAAGGTATAGATGCCAACGGAAATTTAGGAAGATCGGTATTTAAATATCTTGTTAAATAGGGAATGAGATTGCAAGCTGGATGACAGGTTTACAATGAATCGTCATCTCGACCGTAGTGGAGAGATCTTTAGACTATATTAAAAGATCTCTACGCTTTGCTTCGGTCGAGATGACGACCTTCTTTTGGAACCTGCCAATGACTATTGCAATTCCAAAGCACACCCTAGTAGCGATCGTTGAAAGATTGCTTCCCCGAAAATCGGGGCAGGCTGTCGGCTGAAAAAGCCTTCTCGCAATGACGATTCCTCTCAATCTACCACTCTCATTCATCTTACCCCACCTCATACGGCAACTTCTCTCCTTTTAAACCAGCCAAAACATTTTTAACAATAATCTGGGCCATGGCTGCTCTGGTTTCTTCGGTAGCTGAGCCAATGTGTGGTAAAACAGCAACGTTTTCCATAGCTAACAAGGGATTATTTTTATCCATCGGTTCTGGGTTAGTTACATCCAAACCTGCTCCCCAAATGATCTTTTCTTCAAGCGCCTGGATCAAATCTTTTTCATTGTGAATACCACCCCTGGCCGTATTAATGAAAATCGAGTTGGGTTTCATCTGCTTAAAAACATCCAGCGTAAATTTATCCTTAGTTTCGGGTGTTAACGCGGTGTGTACGGATAATACATCACTTTGTGCCAAAAGTTCTTCAAACGAAACATATTTGGCGCCGATTTCTTTTTCAGCCTCCTCGTTCCGCGATCGGTTGTGATAAATTACCTCCATTTGGTAGGCACCAATACATTTTTTGGCCATCTCTAATCCGATTTTCCCCAGGCCAAAAACACCGAGGGTTTTGCCGTTTACCTCAATTCCAAGTTCGGGTGAGGGCTCATAGTTTTTCCACTCGCCTTTAATGATTTTTTTGTGTGAGAAAAAGGCTTTTCGAGATACAGCAAGCATCAATAAAAAAGCAGTATCGGCAGTTGCCCCACTCAAAACACCAGGTGTATTCCCGATAGGGATATTTAAGCCCTTAGCCGCAGCTACATCTACCTGATCATAGCCTACCGAATGCAGCGCAATTACTTTTAAATGGCTACATGCTTTTAAAAATGCGGCATTAATTTTATTTGGCCCAACACTGATCAAGCCGTCCTGACCCTGGCAAGCCTTAATCAGTTCTTCGGCTGTAATCTGTCGGTTTTCTTTCCATTGTGTGATGGATATATGGTTTTCTTCCAGTTTTTTTATTCCAACTGAAGCAATGTTGCCGCTTATAAATACTTTCATGTTTTATTTAACACTAAAAATTCTAAGGTGTTTTGGATAATACGAATTGACCTATGGATACTATTTCACAGTCGCTGATAGTACCTGATAAGTGTTGGCGCTGAAATAACCCAGTGCCTGATTAGAAATATTGGAAGTTGGGTTAGCTGGTGTAGTACCCTGATTTGGCCCACGGTTAGATTGCTGGCTTAAAGCATACCAGTAATCAAAAACGTTGGAATCGATACTCTCCATTTCTATTTTAATCTTATCGTTCGAGTTCAACTCATCACTGTCGTGGTCGTTAGTAGGAGGTTTAAAAAATAACTGGATCCTTAAGTCGTTTCCATTTGTTAAACGATCATTATTTACATAAAAACGCTCTGATAAAACATCATTAACATACAGGTTAAAATGATAAAAATTAGTTTCGTTGGCAGGATCTTTAAAAAATACAGCAGCAGTTTTACGCTCTCTCCCAAAGAAAAAGTTTTTAATCACGCCTATCGAATCCATTTTAACCACATTGGGCATTTTCGAACTGGCCGTATAAGTTTGCCCTTCGGCAGTAACATTTAAATTATAGGTAACGCCGGGTACGCCTTTCATTTTATTGATATAGGTTCCTGGTGTTGTACTTTCTTTAAAAACATAAGTATTCCCCTTATTATCGGTTACAGTTACGCTTGCTCCCGAAATTTTCGGAAAAACATTGGTTTCGGTGTAACCGATGGTTTTGCTGATCTTAATCTTCTGATCAATCAGTTGATCATTAATTCTACCTTCAATTACGAGCTGAGGATCGGCATTTTCAGTGTCAATTTGAATAATTTTCTTGCAACCTGTTAAACAGAAAGCGAACAGCGAAAAGTATATAATCAGTTTTTTCATCCTTTTAAAATTTAAAGTTCCAGGTAATTGATGGAATAAGACCGAATAGCGAAGTTTGCTGGGCAGCAGTTTTGCCTGGATGATCAGGATCGGTAATAAACTCAATTGCATAAGGATTTTTTCGGGCCAATAGATTATAAATACCAAAATTCCAGCTTGATTGGTATTTCTTCCCCACTTTCCCCTCTAAAGTTGCACTCACATCTAAACGCATGTTGTAAGGCATACGACCAGCATTTCTTTGCGTATAATAGTAAGCCATTTGTCCACCAACGCTATATTTTCCTGCCGGATAGGTTACCGCATTACCAGTGCTGTAAATAAAGCTTGAGGAGAAGGTCCACCGTTTGGTCATGTTGTAAATACCAACCACTGAAATATCGTGTGTACGGTCTTGCCTTGCCGGAAAATATTTACCATCATTAAGTTCTGTAAACTTACGCTCAGTACGCGATAAGGTATAACCTACCCAACCGTTCAGCTTACCAAATTTTTTCTTAAAAAACAGTTCCATTCCATAAGCCCTGCCTACTCCATATAAAAGTTCTGATTCTACATTCGAATTGGCTAATAATTCGGCTGCATTTTTATAATCAATCTGATTCTGAAGCCACTTATAATAAACCTCTCCTGAAAGTTCATAGTTGTTATCCTGGATGTTTTTAAAATAACCCAGGGCAATTTGGTCGGCAATTTCGGGTTTAATGTTATTGCTGCTCAACACATACTGATCGGTTGGTGAGCTAGAGGTAGCATTGGTTAAAATATGTACGTTCTGTGTATTGCGGTTGTAAGAAGCCTTGATCGAATTCTCTTCGTTAAACAGATAACTCACCGAAAAACGCGGCTCGAGGTTAAAGTAATTTTTATGAAATTTACCCTTAGCTACATTTTCAGTTGATACGATATTTCCATCAGCATCATAGGTGCTAAAATTACCAGGCCCCATTAAAGAAAAAGCCGCCAAACGCACGCCATATAAAAAGTTTAAATGTTCGTTTACCGCCCATTCATCAGAAATATAAGCAGCCGATTCAATCCCGTAACGTCTTTCTTGTGTAAGCGAATTTACCTGCGATGCTTCATCGCTATCGATATCAATTGGTGAGATACGGTGCTGTGTGGCATTTACCCCAAAACGGAGTGTATGTTTATTGCTGAAATACTGAAAATCTTCTTTAAAGTTAAAATCACGTACCAATGAGGTGGCTTTAAAGTTGGTCGCATCATTTAATAAGCGAACGGTATAATTATAGTTGTTGTAAATTAACGAGGTATTTGAAAACAAACGATCGCTAAAAATATGGTTTAAGCGGATGGTGGTGGTTACATTACCCCAGTTGTTCTCAAACAGGTCTTTAACACCTATATTATCCTTGCCGAAATAGCCGGAAATGTAAATGGTATTTTTATCATTGATTTTATAATTCGCCTTTGCATTAATATCATAAAAATTTAAGGTACTACCATTAACAGATGAATCTGGCGAAGCCCTTAAAAACAGATCGATATAGGTTCTACGGAAACTCACCATAAACGAGCCCCTGTCTTTTACAATCGGCCCTTCTGCTTTTAAACGCGAAGCGATTAAACCAATGCCACCCTGAAACTTAAACTCTTTATTGTTGCCGTCATCCATTTTAACATCTAAAACTGATGATAAACGGCCTCCATACTGTGCAGGCATGCCACCTTTGTATAAACTTACATCCTTAATTGCATCGGCATTAAAAGTAGAGAAAAAGCCAAGTAAGTGCGATGAGTTGTATACTACTGCCTCATCCAAAATAATTAAATTCTGATCGGCAGCACCACCACGAACATAAAAACCTGTATTCCCTTCACCACCAGATTTTACGCCTGGCAACAACTGAATGGTTTTTAAGATATCCTTTTCGCCAAGCAGCACCGGGATAGAATTAAGCGATTTCATATCGATCCTTTCCAGTCCCATTTGCGCACTTTTAACGTTTTCGTTTTTACGGTTATTGGCACTTACCGTTACTTCGTCCAAATCGTTTGCACTTTTTAATTCCTCATTTAACTTGGTATCTTTTGTTAAATTAATAGTTTTAACAATGGATACATAACCGGTATAACTCACCGCCACAGTGTAGGTTCCTTCGGCCTGTGTTAAAGCAAAATAACCATAATTATTGGTTAAGGTTGCAGCGGTAGATGCGCCGGTAATCCTTATCGTTGCACCAATTAAGGTTTCGCCTGTAGCTGCATCGCGAATGGTGCCGCTAAGGGTAAATTTCTTTTGAGCAAAAATAGAGGTGGAAAGAAAAAGGAGGGAGAATAAAGCTAAGTAGTGTTTTATGAGCATATTGGCTACTATCTAATTTTTTAAGGTCGAAACCAAATGTACGAATTCCAGGCCTTTTAACAGATAACTGCGAACTTGTTCGTACAACCTGGTTTATTTACTTAATAACGGGATAAACGGCAATATGGTGTGAGCGCAACATATAAGGGCTTAAATGATCTTTACCCGCCTGCTGAAAGGTGATCAATTTTGAAGATTCTTTAGGCATATGGCAGTCGATACAATTGGTGCTGAGCGATCCTTTCGCTAAAGTGGCTTTGCTATGATTGGTGCTTTTGTGGCAATTGATGCAGCGCTGCGAGTAAATCGCTAAGTTGCCTTTAATACTTTCGTGCGTATTGTGGCACGATTGGCAGGTCATGGTTTCGCTTTTCCGATAACAATTCGATCCGGTTAACATACTGGTTTGGTTACCATGAACATCTGGGTTGCCACCGCCAAAACCTACAAAATCCTGTGTATAGTAATCATCTAAGTTATCGCCAGGTTCGAAACCAAATACCGATTTTTGGGTAACTAAGGTATTTCCGGAGTGGCATACCCCGCAGGCATCCATCTTTTGTTTCCGGGTAAGTGTTTTATAAAGTGTTATAAATTTTGCAGTCTTTTCTTCAGGGTTTTCCATATGAAAAACAACATGCTGTTTACCAGGCCCATGGCAGCGCTCGCAATCGATTCCGTAAATAACAGAACCTTTCTCCATCTCTTCATCCTTTGAAAAAGTAGATTTTTGAGTGAGTTTAATATCTACATAAGAGGCATGGCACTCCAGGCAGCGGCTGGTTATCGCCCGGTCATAATAAAAACTTTCTTTCGGAAAACCAGGACTAATGGCCCAATTCTGAATGGTGGAAAAATATGACAAAGGCAATTCATACAGTTTCTTTCCCTTCCAGTAAGCATAAGTAAAAGCCTTTTCACCAGAGCCGAATTGGAAATCGAATTTCTGGGAACGAACTGCTTTGCCATCCTGATAAGCCACCTGAAAAATACCACTATCTCTTTTTTCAATCGTCACTTTCTGGTGTGCGTTGAACAAAAAACTGTTCGAATCGGGCGCAAAAATCTTTAACAATTGTGCATCTACCACAGGTTTAGAGGTAAGTCCGTGCGGGCTATGTGCATAAGACTGTGATAAATCTTTATGGCATTTAACACAGGTAGCCGCCCCTGTATAGGCCTCACCCCTAGCATCGGTGGGCAATTGATCGGTCGCATGCATACATCTCGAAAGGATAATGATTGCAACGATAATTGCCCCTAAAATAAACAGGATACGTTTTGCGCCTTTCAAGATGATGTTTTGTTTTTATTTCACGAATTGAATATAGCCAAAATTATAACCTCCAACGGCTGTTAAAATCTTAATTTTTTGTCTGCCTGCTTTTAAAGCAAGTTTTTTCACCTCAAAGGTTGCAAACTTTTTGCTGTCTCCAGTATTCGGAATAATAACATCCTGAGCGATCTGTTTACCATCAACAGCGATGTTAATCCTGCCTTCGGCATTATCGGCTGCCGCATTTATTTTTAAAGTATAAGTTCCTTTTTGCGACACATTGATGGTGTATTGCAACCACTCGCCTTTTTCGATATGATTTACATAATACTTTTCGTACTGTGCAGAATCTTTTGTAATATCTACACCATCATTTCTGTAAATATGGCCGCGGTTGCCTGCACTTCGTTTTCCTGTTGAGGTATGGTAATCGGCAGTATCGGTATCGAAATAAGCAAAACCGTTTTTACCGAGATCGTAATCTACCGCATACACCATACTTTTATCTTTAATTAAATTGGCCTTAAAAGGTTTGGTTTCTTTACTAAAGGGCTGACGAATCATGGCATCAATCACATCGCGGTGAATGATGGTATTTTCTAATCTCGAATAAATGGCCAGCTCCATTAAACCGCTGTATACATTACTGTCTTTGGGTTTATTGCCACCATTGTTAAGGTACTTTACAAAAGCATCATAATTGGGATTCGATTTAATTTCCATTGGATTATTGGCTCCTATCTTTTTCAATGGCCACCAGGCCCAGCCGATATTGTTTTTTTCTAAAAGGTGGATGGCATCAGTAAACCAAACATTCGAATTTTCGCCGGTTTCGCCGAGCCAAACCGGAACATTTTGTTCGTCTCTGGCTTTGATCATGTGTGCAATTGAAGCCTGATCGTTATAATTCCAATATTTGTGGTAACTCAATACCATATTTTTATCCCAAAGTGGAAAAATGCCATTGTAATTATTGCCCCAACCATTACCTTCGATAACAATAATGTGCTTTTGATCAACCTCGCGGATGGCTTTGGTAATTTCGATCATTAACTTACGCAAAGGCGCATTAACTTTTTCTTTCGTTCCGTTTTTATCCCCTTCAGGGTTTGTGAAACCATAATTGGGCTCGTTCAAAATATCGTATGCACCAATGTAAGGCTCATCTTTATAGCGCTCGGCCAGTTTTTTCCAAAGTGCTATGGTTTTCTCCTGGTTGGCCTCACTATCCCATAAATACGGTTTTGATGGATCGCGGTCGGCGATGTTTAAATCGTTCCCTTGTCCGCCAGGTGCAGCATGCAAATCTAAAATCAGGTACATTTTATTGGCCTTACACCAGGATAACAGGCTATCAGTTAAAGCAAAGCCCTTTTCCAGCCAGGTATTTTTGCCGGCAACAGGCTCTTTATCTACTGGTAAAGTGTATAAATTGTAGTGCATGGGCAGGCGGATGGAATTAAAACCCCAGCGTTTCATCGAATCGACATCGATTTTGCGCATGTGGTTGGCTAACCAGGCATTGTAAAACTCCTGGGTCTGTTTTGGCCCCATCAATTCTTCTATGCGCTCACGAATTCGGTATTGTTGTGCCTCTTTATTGATTTTAAGCATATAACCTTCCTGCAGCATCCAGCCACCTAAACCAAAACCACGAAGTAAAACATTCTCTCCTTTTTGGTTCACTATTTTTTTACCGTCGGCTTTTAGAAACCCCTGACTAAACCCTGTAAACGAAATGGTACTAAACAGAAAAATATATAATATCGATTTTGTGAAAGACATAAAAATAAGGTTAGGTTTTAGATAATTACCAGATATAAGTAGCTACAGATCCTTTATCGAGTATTGCTACGAGTGTTTTGCCATTAAAACCAATGTTAAATGTATTGGCGCTCTTCCCATTGTTGGCTACAATTAAAACATGTTTCCCATTGGGTGTTTTAAAGGCAACATTTGGCAGATCGGTCAAATCGTTCGTGGCAATGCGGATAGCACCCGGCCTAACAAACTTAGAAGCGTGCGCAATGGAATAGTAAGCCAGGTTTCTGCTATAAGTATCTTTATCAATAGTAACCGCACCCTGGCACATCGAACAGCCTCCTCTATCGGTATAAGGTTTATTTTCTGGATCGGCAGCCAAATTCCATTCCAGTACATTTTTGCTCCAGTTACGGGTAGCCCCGATAATTAAGCGCTTTACCGGATTCACAATGTTAATATCTGCCGCATCTGGCTGCTCAACTACCATTTGTTCCGAAAAGTAAATATTCTTATCAGGATGGGCATTGTGCACATCATTTAATGCTTCAATCTTTCCTCCATACAAGTGAAAAGCAGAGCCATCGATATATTTTTTGGCTTCAGGATCATCTAAAATGCTAATCGGGTAATCTGGCCGATCGGCATTATGATCGTAAATAATAATTTTGGTTTTGATATTGGCTTTGGCAAATGCAGGACCTAAGAATTTCTTTACAAAAAGTGCCTGATCTGGTGCAACCATGAGCAAACTAGGGTTATTACCTGGATGCAAAGGTTCATTTTGAACGGTAATCGCATCGATAGGAATCCCCTCTTTTTGCATTTCCTGTACATACCGCACAAAGTATTTGGCGTAAGCATCGTAATACTTGGGTTTTAACATCCCACCGCGGGCATCGTAAGTGGTTTTCATCCATAAGGGGGGAGACCATGGCGAACCCATAATTTTGAGCTTTGGGTTTATCGCAAGGATTTCCTTCATTACCGGAATTACATCCACTTTATCCGGGCCTAAATCAAATTTGGCCTGCGTTAAATCAGTTTGTCCTTCGGGAAGATCGTTGTATGAAAATACTTTTTCATTCAAATCAGAAGCGCCAATGCTTAGTCTGATGTAACTTACCCCAATGTTGTTTCCATCGGTAGCAAATAATTCTTTTAGTAAGGCAGCTCTGGCCGGTGCCGACATTTTAATAATATGTTGCGCACTTCCACCCGTTAAGGCATAACCGAAGCCATCAATAGTTTGATAAGTTTCTTTATCGTTTATGGTAATGGTTGGCCAATTATTTTTAGCTGCAGTAAAACTTAATTTACTTGCCTGTTTGGTAAATAAAACAGAGCGATCTGCTTTGGTAAGCCAAACTTCTGCCTGGTTTTGGGCAATAACAGCAAATGCGGAACAGGTAAAAACACCAGTGATAAAAAGGCGAAGGAATATGGTAGAAAGCATAGGTAAAAGATGAGCAGATTAAAAAAACAGGAAGAAAGATTTCGCTTTCTCCCTGCTAACAATTAAACTTTAAGCGTATTTAAAAGACGAGCAATTATTTTGAACCGCCCCATTCTTTGCTCTGGAGAATTTTGGTGTTGTTTAGCTCAGCTTGTGGTATCGGTAAGATTTCGTTTTTATTTGCCTGAAATCCTTTAAAAGCCAGTTTAGTTGGGGCAAGTCCCCATCTAACTAAATCAAACCATCTTTGTCCTTCAGCTACCAATTCCAAACGTCTTTCTTTCATTATATTATCCATTGTTACGGCAACAGGATTTAAACCTACACGGGCTCTTACGGCATTGAGGAAAATATAAGCCCTGGTACCTGCACCAACTGCAGCACCGCTTTTTAATAATGCTTCCGCTTCCATTAAATAGGTATCAGCTAAACGGATTTCGTACATATTCTGACCAAAGTTTAATTCCAACTGGCCGACAGCTGCTTTGGTAGAAACTCTTCCAGCATATTTCTCCACAAAATATCCGGTATTATCATTGGCATGTTTATAGGTTACAATTCCTGCCTTTTCCAAGCTATCTAAGTTGGCAACCGTAGGTTTATTACGCGGATCGTAGTGAATTAAGTCAAATAATTCTTTGGTTATTGGCATAACACTCCAGCCCGAAACGTAGTCTGGTGCTTGCGCAGCAATTACAGGGACATAATTACGAGGTCCTACCAAAATGCCCATTACGTTACCTTCACGGCTTCCAACGTTACCCCAGCCCATGTTAGAGGTAGTATTATAGCTGAGTTCCAAAATAGATTCTGAATTGAATTTGTTCTTAACATTCCATAAATCGGCAAAATTTGGAAGTAGTTTATAGCCATAGGTACTTGCACCAGGAGCCGTACCGTTAACCAATGCAAACTCTGCAGCTGCTGGCCCCCATTTTTCTTCCCACAGGTAAACCTTACCTAAAACTGCATGAACTGCACCCTGACTCAAACGCCCTGCATCAGCGGTAGGAATAGTTACAGGAAGAGCAGGCAATGCTTCTGCTAAATCTGTTTCTATTTGTTTATAAACATCTGCAGGGGCAACCTGTGTAACATCGAACATACCAGACGGCTCTATAGGCGCTAAGATTAATGGTATATTTTTGAAGATGCGCACTAAATCAAAATAAAATATAGCACGCAATGCTTTAGCCTCGGCAATGTACCTTGCCTTGGTTGAAGCATCCATTGTAATACCTTCTATTTTTTTTAATAAAACATTTGCACGGTAAACACCGGTAAAACCCTTACTCCATAAATAACTTGGGCCACCTGATAATGAGTTTACAGTATAATTATTCATTGCTTGCAAATCTCCTAAATCTGATGGAGAATCGGCACCGGCGTAATGATCATCTGATGCTGAGCTAAATAAATTAAGTTTTGTGAGGTACCCACTAGACTGATTACCCAGTTGATCGTAAACAGCTACTAAACCAGTAAAAGCCTGCTGCGGGGTTTGATAATAACTTGTCTCCAAAATACGTTCGCGTGGATTTACATCCAGTTGTTTTTGACAAGAAACTATTAGTTGAGAAGCGGTTAAAAGCGCTGCAATAGCTAAAATATTCTTTTTCATTTTAATTTTTTTTAGAATCCAACATTTAAACCTACCATAAACGAACGGGCTTGTGGATAAATCCCCCTATCTATACCCAATACAGTTCCACCGATTTCAGGATCGTAACCTGTGTATTTTGTAATGGTCCAAAGGTTTTCACTCATCAGGTATACCCGAACTTTTTGTGCTCCAATTTTTTTAATCACATTACCTGGAAGGTTGTAACCTACCTGAAGGGTTTTTAAACGGAAGTAATCTCCTTTTTCCAGATAATTTTTAGAGAACTTGGTATAGTTTCCGTTAAGATCCTTATCTGCAACACGGGGAACATTAGTTGATGTATTTGTAGGTGTCCATCTATCAAGAATTGATTGTTGCCAGTTACCATAAGTTACATCCAAACGTCTCAATCCCTGGAAGATCATATTCCCACCCACACCGTTTCCGAAGGCAACAAAATCAAAGTTTTTATATGCCAGATTGATGGTAATACCGTAGGTATATTTGGGAAGCGGGCTACCTAAATAAGTACGGTCACTACCATTTATAGTTTCATTTCCATCTAAGTTGGCAAATTTAATATCTCCGGGTTTCGCAGCAGGTTGTAATACCGTACCACCTGGTCCTTTGTAAGCATTAATTTCTGCTTGCGACTGGAAAATACCAGCCACTTCATATCCATAAAACTCATTAAATGCACGTCCAAGTGCGGTACGGGTAAAGTTACCCATGCCTTGAAAGCTCTGTGCATTATCTTCAATAAACTCTCTTCCAGGCAATAGCTTGGTTACTTTATTTTTCAGGGTTGAGACATTAGCGTTAATACCTAAATTAAGTTCTCCGATTTTTTTTCTGTAACCTATTTCGAAC
Source organism: Pedobacter sp. W3I1 (assembly GCF_030816015.1). Taxonomy (NCBI): domain Bacteria; kingdom Pseudomonadati; phylum Bacteroidota; class Sphingobacteriia; order Sphingobacteriales; family Sphingobacteriaceae; genus Pedobacter; species Pedobacter sp. W3I1. Next base: position 1,197,003 of record NZ_JAUSXN010000001.1, on the reverse strand, counting down.
TCTATACCGGTGTTCTGCATATCACCAACATTTTCAGCGGCACCACCAGCTGCCCCTAAATAAAGTGGTATAGAAGGTGTTTGCAGTACGCCAACAGTTTTCTTTTTGAAATATGAAGCACTAAGCGTAAAATCCTTAAACAATGTAGCATCTAAACCAATATCGGTTTGGCGGGTTTCTTCCCATTTCAAATCAGGGTTTGATAAGGCGGCCGGACTCCATCCTATGGTACTTACATCTGTAGTGCCAAAAGTATAATTACGTCCGCTATTCACCAATGATACGTAACTGAAATCGCCAATGGCATCGTTTCCTGTAATTCCATAGCTACCGCGTAATTTTAAGAAATTAACGATATTGTTTTCTCTCCAAAAACCCTCTTTTGTAGGCACCCAGCCTATTGAGGCTGAAGGGAAATAACCAAATCGGTTGTTTGTACCAAAGCGCGAAGAACCATCACGACGAACAATACCCGTAAACAGGTACTTTTCATCATAATCATAAGTTACGCGGGTAAATAAAGAGTTAACAACATGCAAGGTAGCATCACTACCATCACCCTGAATATCGGCAGTTGCGGGTTTATAATTTAAATTACTCTGATAAAAGTCTTGTGCAATGATATTGTTAAACCTTACGTTTAAGCCACGGTTATTGTTGTCCATATAATAACCCTGACCAAAAATTGCATATGCATGATGTTTACCAAAACTTTTTGAATAACTAATGGTGTTTTCCCAGTTGTAATTTAAAGTCATATTCATCTCGCGATAGAAATTCGTCTTGGTATTGGTGTTTGAAGGACTTAACCAGTATAACGGGGTATAAGATTCCGAACCATAAAAAGCAAGTTTAGTTCCCAGTGATGATCTGAATTTTAAATTCTGAATGGGCTCAATTTCTAAAAATGCATTACCAACAATGTTGTGATCCCAACCATAATTACCCAACCTGGTTTGCGCATAAGCCAGCGGGTTACTCATTTCCTGACCAACAGGCCCTGAGATACCATAAGGAAATCCTGTTGCCGGGTCTCTTATAATATTTGCGATGGTATAAGGAGATTTCCCTATAGCAGTTGGGTCGGTTTGAATAACCGGGGTAATTGGGTCTAAATGGATTGCCGAACTTAAAGGACCACCGAACTCGCTATTGGTATTACCTAAAGAACTGTTAACCGAATGGCTATAGCCTAAATTCTCGCCAAAACTTATCCACTTGGCAGGCTTAAATGTAGAATTAATACGAATGTTAGCCCGATTAAAATTAGAAATCGGTGTGGCTACAATACCTTCCTGATCTATATAACCAAAAGAAGTATAAAAGGTAGATTTATCAGTTCCGCCTGAAACGCTAAACTCGTGCGTTTGTCTGCGGGCATCGTCATTAAAAACAACCGATTGCCAATCAGTACCTTCTCCATAAGATGATGGATTTGCATATGGAAGTGTAAAAGTTCCATCGGTTGCGGCATTAAAGCTATTTGCATATGCTTCGTTTCTAATCGTTGCATATTCACTTGCGTTTAGCAGTTTTAACTTTTTAGCAGGTGCTTGTGTACCGTAAAATCCATTGTAATTTATCGCTAACCTTCCTTCTTTACCTTTTTTGGTTGAGATAATAATTACGCCGTTTGCAGCTCTGGCACCATAAATGGCCTGTGAAGCTGCATCTTTTAAAACTTCAATAGATTCGATATCTGATTGATTTAAATAACCAATCCCACCATTATCTACAATTACACCATCAACAACCCAAAGCGGATCGTTATTACCTGAAGATGCAAAAGAGGTAAAGCCCCTCACCCTCACTGTTGATGCAGATCCTGGCTGTCCGTTACCACTGGCAATAGTTAAACCTGATGTTCTTCCCTGTAAGGCTTGCTCTACTCTGTTGATAGGCATCGATTCCAGATCTTTTGCCTTTACGCTCGAGATTGATCCCGTTACAAGGGCTTTTTTCTGTGTACCATAACCCACCACCACAACTTCTGTTAAATCTTTCGAATCGGCTGCAAGCGAAACATTTATACGGCCGCCTGCCGGAACAGTTATCGTTTGTGTGGCCATACCAATTAAACTGACGGTTAATTTGCCGCCAACAGGTGCCTGAATACTAAAAACACCATTGGCATCAGTAGATGCTGCTCTGGTCGTTCCATCAAGCTTAACTGTTGCGCCAGGTAAAGGGCTCCCATTTTGTTCTGTTACTTTTCCTGTAACCGGAATGTCTTGTGCCAATAAGGCCAGCGGAAATGCCATGATACAGTAAATGAAGAATACGAATGTAAATCTTCCTCTCATAGAAATTAGTTTTAAGTTAATATTTGGTTAGTTAATGACCGGGGCTCTTGGTAGCCCGTTTCATAAATCAAATCTATAGAGGTGCAATTCATTAGCACAATTTAGCGCTACTACACAAACCATACAGCAGCACTCAATTAACCAAAAAAAGGGATTTTTAGGCCTACATAAGCCCTACAAGGAAAATACAATTAAACTGAATACCAGACACTTAACTTGTTTTAACTAAAAATGTTCCTATTTGTAACGAAAACATTGTTTTAGGGTGTTTTTTGACGGGCAATGTCGATCAGGAACTCATATAAATTAGTCTCCGGCTTAAGTTGAAGTTTCTTTCTCAAGCGATACCGGCCCACTTCGATAGCTTTAATGGTTACATTCATCAACTGTGCCATTTCTTTTGATGAAAGGTTCATCGATAAATAGGCACAAAACTTTAAGTCGTTCTGGCTTAAATCAGGATAAAGGTCTTTGAGCTTATTAAAAAATTCGGTGTTTACATGATTAAAGTGAACGCTTAAATGATCGAGTTCCTGATCCTTCTTTTCCACATCCCTGATTAACCTGATGAGGTGCCTGAAACTTGGCGAGCTCTCATTAATATCGTGGTTTTTAATTACGGCCGATATCACCTCTTTAATCTTGGCCAGTACCTTACCACGTTGCACCAGGTGCATGGTCATCGTAGAAAGCTCTTTGTTCTTATAATTTACATCAGCCTCCAGCTTTTCGTTCTGCAGCCTGACAATTTCTTTTTCATTCCGATCCAGCTCCAGCTGGTGCAAGTAACTCATCCGATCCTGCTCTTTTAAATGTTTTCGTTTTTGCCATCTAATAATTAACCTGATTAACAGCACAATCAAAATCAGGTAAAAAATCCTCATCCAGATGGTATTGTACCAGGCAGGCAGCACGACAAACGTATAAGCGACTACTTCCGATTCATTACCTATATCTGTTCTTGCTTTAATATTGAAAGTATATTTCCCCGCAGGTAAGTTGGTATAATCCTTTTCGCTTTTTGTGGTCCATGCCGACCACTCTTTATCGAAACCAACCAGTTGGTAACTGAATTTAATGTTTTTATCGTGTTCGAATAGTATAGAAGAATATTCAAAATGTATCGAATTTAAATTATTGGTGTATTCTGGTATCTCGTGCTGATCCTGTTTGGCAGAAATGATGCCCTTGGTTACAAAATAGCCGCCAAAAACCAAACTATCTTTTTTACCCAGCAGTTTAATTTGCCCCAATGCTACAATTGGCTTGGTTATGTTTTCGATGTATTTTTCATAATTAATATGATAAGCGCCTTTATTCGCTCCAATAAAAATATTCTTACTATCTAAGGGGTAAATAGATTCGAAGCCTCCCACTACCTTCCCATCTAACTCGGGCAGATAAAAAATACTAAAAGGATTCGATCCCGATGGGCGGCTAAAATCAATTACACCAACTTTTTTGTTGCTTACAAACCAGATATTCCCGTCGTTATCCTCCTTCATATACTGCACCGAAATCCCTTTTATGGCATTGGCCAATAATTTTAGTCGGACAAATTTTTTCTTCGTGTTATCATATTCATAAACACCATCAACTGTTGCAATTACCACCCTGTTTTTAATATGGTACACATAATTGTACAATTTAGAAGGTAATCCATCACGGTCGGTGTACATGGTGGTACGCAACACGCGTTTATGATCGGGCTGTAACTCTATTTTATACACGCCATGGTAGGGGTGCGATGCCCAGATATGATCGGGGTTGTTATTATCCGCTACAATAAACCGCAGCGGCTCATTTATCCCGTCAATTCTTCCGCCATTACTAAATAGTCCATCCTTATAGTTTAAGCGTTGTAAACCCCAATAAGTGCCTGCAATAACTTCGCTGCTTGGGTAAACCCGATCTAAAGTTTGGTACAACCAGGTACCGGGCAAATTGTAAAGCGGCTTCGCTACATTATGCTGCACTAAAAGTGTGCCCTCCTCATGTGCCAGCAACAGTTGGTTGTTAATCTCATCAAGTCCCCAAACCTGCCCTTTGGTATTTTTCACCTCCTCGAAATTCGCAGTAGCATAACTTAAGTCTTTGGCAGCAGGATTGATTTTTGTCATATACAAACCGTTCGATGTTCCAATGTAAACCGATTGGTCAAATTTTCTGAAGGCATAACTCGTAATCTGTTTATTACGGTCAGGGAAAATACTTTTAATAGCACTATTTATAGCCACATAAGCAATCCCATCATCTAAAGCCAGCCACATGTTTTTATCCCTATCCTGCAGAATCCCCCTTACATTGTTGTTCTGCAAACCTTCCCTGTAATTGTATTTCTGAATCAGTTCTCCACTTTTGTTCATAATATATACCCCGCCAGAGGTAGTACCCACTGCATATAGATTTTGATTGATCTGATCGGCAAAATAAATCCGGTCGTTAAAAAACACATGATCGAGATTGGTTTTTAGCGGTTTAAGCTGATGGTTAATCAGTAGAAAAAAACCGCCTTTTAAGGTAGAAACCATTAAAGTATCGCCATTGTAAGGCAAAATCGCTGTAATAGATGATTTTTTGAAAACCGGATCAGCGCAAAAAGGCCTCCACATTTCCTGTTCATAAACCATTAAAACCGATTCTTCTGATTGGGCAAACACTTTATTATTGGCTATGCCCATAAAGAGCCAGGCGTTGCTGGGTTTATAGTTTTTAATCACTCCATCCTTATAATGCAGAATGGCATTGTTCGATCTGAAAAAAACTTCATCATGAATAATCGAAATGTCCCATATGTCAGCCAGTTTGCGCAGGTTTTCGGGCAACAGGCCTAAAAGCGAAGTATATTTTAAAATCCCTTTCTCATTGGGGTAATAAAAACCAAATTCATCCTGTCCGCCTACGTAAATCCGGTTTTTAGAATCAATCCCGATGGAGCGTACCGAAGTATAATTAGGTAAGCGAAACAGGTTCCAATAACGACCGTTAAAAGTTAGCAGCCCCTCATTGTTCCCAAAATAAAGAATCCCGTTTTTATCCTGCTTCACATCCCAGTTCTGCATGCCCGCATTATACTGCTCGTTATTGTAATTTACAATCTGCGGAATCCCCAAAAGGTCCTGAGCATATGCACGGTAACTGAAAAAAAATAGGATAACAAGTAGAAGTTTATTCATCTGGTTGGGGGAGGATGATTTGAACGCAATAATAAATATATAATTTTAATTCCGGTTAACCTTGCTTACAACTATAAGCCAATTTCCTTAGCTGTGCGAAAGCGAAAAAACTAATATTAGGTGCACTAAGGCGACTTAGGTGGTGAGAAAAAAAGAATGTGTGTCTATTCTAGGAGCGCAGTACCTGCGGTTCTTGGGCTTGTTCCAGTCCCGCTTTCACTTAAAGTCCTCACTCGTGCCTCGCTCCGGGCTTTCCGTTCAATCGGGGCTATGGTTTAAGGCTGCTGCTAAAATCTAAGATGTACTTAGGTGCCTAATATGAGGGTTCTGCCCCTGCATTAAGATTAGCTTTGCTGAGCATTCCATGGTTCCTGCCTACCCAGGAATGACGAAATGGAGCGTAAATTTACTTCAATAAATGTGGTTCAACTGCTTTGCGCCAAATGGCATAACCTGCAGCATTCATATGCAGCATATCATCTACAAAAAGTTCAGGCCTAAGCTGTCCATCTTTGGTTAACATCAGCCGATACACATTAACGAATTTCGTGTTGGCTTCACCAGCTAAAAACTTTTCAATCAACGCGTTCGAAGCTACTGCCTTTGCTTTAAATTTATCCCTGCTCGGACTTGGTTTAATCGAGATGTAAACAATAGGCACCGTTGGCAACTTTACCCTAATGGCCTGCACTAAACGGATGGTACGGTTTAAAACAGTATCAGGTGTAACCGTTTCGTTTGGTAAGTCGTTCTCCCCTATATACAATACAATTTGTTTTGGTTGGTAAGGAAAAACAACATCGTTTAAATAATAGGTAATATCGTTAATTACAGCACCACCTATTCCGCGGTTTAAAGCGTTGTATTTGGCGAAAATCTGTGTACAGTCGTCCCATTTCCTGATAGATGAACTTCCTACAAACAACACCGGGTGAACGGGCGGCTTGTATAGCTGATCGTACTTTTTTATGGTTTGCACATCATCCCAAAAATTAGGTTTCTTTTGGGCAAAAGCAGTTACAGTTAAAAAAGAAATCAAAAGGAAGCTTAAAAATGATTTTTTCATACGAATAAGGATGTAAGGCTCACAATATACCAATATCCTATTTTTCACAATCAATTCAATCAAATTTATTACGCTCCAATAACCGAGATTTTGCTTCAGGAGCTAAGTGACTATGTAATAAAAATTGAATTTTCTTTGTAGCGTAGTGCCTGATTCGCCTGCATTGAGTAATGCAGGCAAACAGGTCTTCTATCATCAACTAACCAAACATATAATGATGAACAAATATAGGTGTTTATTTAGAACTATTCTAAATAATTAACAAATTTTAACTAAAAGAATAGTAAATCATTAATTATCAGCTTCTTTATTTTAATCAGCATTATAGTTATTTTGCAAAAACCAACTTATCGCCTAATGGTCCCCCGCAGATCAGACAGATCATCGCAAAGCATTGATGATAGCATATCTCCACTCGTTTTGCCATCCTGAAGATTAATTTATTGTATAAAAATCAATATTAATGACATGGTTTTAAGGGAATGATTAGCCTCGGGGTATCGTCATTCCCAGAAATCAGTTTTTTAGCAAAAAACAAAGGAGTTGGGTGACAGGTAAGATAAATCGTCATCTCGACCGCAGTGGAGAGATCTTTTAACATAGTCCAAAGATCTCTCCACTCCGCATTTGCTTCGGTCGAGATGACGCCAATTTTAGAATCTGTCATTGGTAACTCGATTGGGAACCACGAAGTGCTCATCGAAGATAATCGTAATGCAAGCGCTTTAAGATTCCCGCCTGCGCGAGAATGACGACCACACTAACGGATTCTGTCAATGGTAGAGGTTAGAATTTTTCAAATACAATGGAGGGTTGATGACAGATTCGTAACTTTATTAAGCCTTATGCAGTTTGGCTGTTTGTCGGTATAGTGCTTTTTGCCTGCATGGTAGTATGGTTCCTTCGGAGATGGTATTGGAGTTTGGAGCACCATTATTGGTTGCCCGCATGATAGCCTGCCTTGTATTTTCATCCCGTTGGGCATAAGGTTTTATATACTTATCGTCATTGATATGGAAATTATCCACAACAACTCCGCGGGGATCGATATCGGTTCAAGGAACATCTACATCAGCCCCGGCTATTCTGAGGTAAAGGTTTTTGGCACCTTTACCGGTGATTTTAGAGCAGCAGCGTCCTACCTGATAGAAAAGGGTACCCAGACCATTGCCATGGAAGCCACCGGTTCCTATTGGGTCATCTTATATGATATCCTTGTAGAACATGGATTTGATGTATGGCTGGTTGATGGGCGCCAGACCCGCCAAGTTCCCGGCCGCAAGACCGATGTTAAGGACTGCCAGTGGATCCAGCAGCTGCATAGCTATGGTCTGCTGAACCGATGCTTTGTTGCCCAGGGCGAGCTGAAGGAAGTAAGAGGTTATCAGCGTCTACGCGAGGACCATCTGCGCAGTGCGTCCATGCATATCAACCATATGCAGAAAGCAATGATCGAAATGAACATCCGTTTGCCTGAAGTGCTCGATCAGATACAGGGTGCTAGCGGCATTTCCATTATCCATGCTATATTAGAAGGTGAACGTGATCCACACAGACTGCTTTCACTGTGCCATGGGAGTATCTTGAAAAAGAAGTCAGCCGAGATTCTGGCCGCTCTTGAAGGCTTCTATACTGAGCGCGGACTTTTTGCCCTTAGGCAGGCCTACCAGGCTTATCAGTTTTACCAGATGCAGATTAGAGAATGTGACGCTGCCCTTAACGATATACTGTGTAAGATCAATCAGGATAAAGACCATCGTGAAGCTGGGCCACGCAAACCGGTACGGCACCATAAGCCACAGATTGATGAACTCGGCAGACACATGCTGGATCTGTTCGGAGGCAGGGATGCAACGGTACTGCCAGGTATTACCGATTATTCATGGCTGCAGATCTACAGCGAAACAGGAACAGACCTTGAGCGTTGGCCTTCTGAAAAACATTTCACGAGCTGGCTCGGGCTTTCTCCTGGCCAGAACCATTCGGGAAAAGCCAATAAAAGGCCTAAGAAAAAAGGACGTCCCAACGCAGGCCAGATATTCAGGCTATTGGCCCAGAGCCTACTAAAGAGCAAGAAGATTTCATTTGGGGCCTTTGGACGAAGACTTAAGGGACGCAAGGGCCCAATGATTGCGATAAAGGCCGTAGCCCGAAAAATCGCTGTACAGTACTGGAGGTTGATGGTTAAAGGGCAGGAGTTTGTTGATCAGGGCGTAGCTAATTACGAAGCGGTAATGATCAAACAAAAAGAAAAATACCTAAAAAAGCTAGCGCTGGAACTGAATTTACAAGTAATAGATCCTAAATGATAAACACATAAAACACTTATTATCAGATATATATAATATCTGTCATTGATAGCGTAGTCGAAGGATCTTTTACGATAGATTACAATTCAAAGGTTGATGATTGGCAGGGCCTTCGACTCCGCTCAGACTGACAAACAATTAAATTTATCACCCTAAACCAGCACTAAACTTTGTGAATAAACCTGATTGGAATGGCAAGCCCGCAATCCCGATTTTTCATCGGGAGAGGACTTAAAATGGAAAGCAGGACTATAATCCGCCAAGACTTATTGCCCTTTCATTTCCAAAAAACTCGACATAAAGCTATGTTACCCGCTAAAACCTGTGTTAAACCTGCTAAAATCGAACGATAAAGTCGCAATATGCGCCAGCTTGTGTTTGGTGGAATGGTCACCATCATGAATCCTATAAACCTCATCAGCATGCCATTCGGTATTGCTTTGTATCACCGCCTCATCACTTAAATTGCTTACAATCCGGTCGACCAGCAAAGGATCTGCCTGCTCAGGTTGATGGTTAACAGACAGGTATATAGACGTTATAATCGCATTGATCTGGTAAATGGTCGACTGTATCCCATACAAGCCATTAAAATCGATATGTTTCCGCATCGGCTCCTGGCTGGCCGACTCAATTGCTTCGCTTAATGCAGATAAACTCAGGTTGGCATTTTTCCTGGCCATGCGCAAAATATTCTCCCCCAGGTTTTCCTTCCTTTCTATCGCTACCTGCAAATAATGTAAACTATCTTTCGTAGCCCTGCTTATTTTCGCTTTCAACTGGAGGCTGTCCCATATGGGAAAAAGATAGGTGGCAAAAATGGCAATTACACAGCCCAACACGGTGAAGATAATCCGGTCGTGTACAATATGGTCGAAATGGCCCTGGTAACTGCCCAGCGTTAAAATCACGGCAGGCGTAATAAACAGCACACTTACGGTATAATTTAAACGGTTAAAGGCATAAAATCCCAGTAGAAAAATAACCGAAAAAGAAAGCAGCACCGCCGGACTCTTCACAAAATAGATGATGATCAGTCCGATAACCACCCCACCAAGGCTTCCCTTTAAGCGCTGCAGGTTCCGTTTCCAGGTAATCGAAAATTTAGGTCGCGCTACAATGACCAGGGTGAGAAAAAGCCAGTAGCTGTATTTACTTGGTTCCAGCTGCCAAATGAGCAAGAAACCAAACAGGAAACAGATGGCCAGCCGCAACGAAAACCTGAAAATTGGCGATTTTAAAGTCAGGTGTTCTTTAATCGAAAAGCGATCGCCGGTAATAAATAAGGGATATGAAATCGATCCGCTCAGTTCTTGTAAGTGTTTCTCTGGCGTACACTTGTTACTCCTAATCATTTCGATAATACGCACAATATCGTTCATGTTCGAAACCACTTTGAGCACAATTTTACGTTGGCTTTCGTTTAAATGTTCCATTTCATGCAGCAACATGACGCGTTTCTGGTCATATTCGATATTGGTGGCTACCTCACCTTTATAAGCCTTTGCTGACCGAACGTGCCTGCCCAGTTGCTCCAGTTCTTTCGCCAGCAATTCAATTAGGCTGGCAATCAGTTTCAGGCTCGGGCCGGTTGCCAAAGTTTTTCGTACCAAAACATAATCATAATGCACGGCATTCAACTGCTCATACAAATCGATCAGTAACCTCGCCCTTTCCAACAAAAGCTGGCCTTTGGGGTTGTCAGGATTCATGGCATACTTATCGGTAAGCAACAGATTCCTGATCAGCTCATGTTTCTGGTTCACTTTGATGTGTAGTTTTATCGCTTCCTTTTGTTGCAGATCGAGCGGCACATCCACATCATAATTCTTAGCCTTGGCATTTAAAAACGTGGCGCTGCTCATCAGGCATTCGAAAATGGCATGGTGCAACGAACGGTAAGGGCGGATTAAAATCTGGATCAAACTGATCACATAATACCAAACCCCACCAAGCAGGATATAGCCGCTAAAATAAAGCGGTCGCGCCGGGTGAAGCCCCATTACAAAGGTACACACAATCAGCGCCATAGTACCAATCAGCGAGAGTTTCTGCCCATATACAGCAAACATGGAAAAACTGAAAGCGGCAATCACTACAACTACCGCAGTAAGGTAAACATCATTTAAAACCGACGATACTATCAATGTAGTGGCAAAAAACACAATGATACTCCACAGCGCTGTTTTCAGTTTGTTCAGGCGGTTATCTGGCAGGTCGGTCAGGCTGATTAACAAAGCCCCAACGCCTATTCCTTTTGCCGCTTCGGGATTGCCCAGGTAAAAGAATAAAATAATGGGCAATACGACGGTAATGGTGGTGCGCAGGGCATCGGAAAAGTACTCACCTAAAAAGAAATATGAAATGGTAGAGCCGATGCTGTTTTTGCTCATGAATATGTTAATGAATGCTGATAATTGATAAATGCTGCAAAGATAACAGATTTATAATGCATGCATAGCAAATAGCTACACAAAACCAGATACCAATCTGTTCTTTGGACTTTAGAAGAGTAATTGCGTGTTCATAACTTAATCTTATGTTACTCCGTAGTGACGCAGCACTGAACACTACGGAGAGGAAGGGTTAAATAAAGTTTAACTTGAGCATCATAAATTAATATGTTACTTTAATGAAAATTCCACTGATCCATATATTAATGATAGATAAAATAGTAACTCATAGTAAAACTGTTTTGGATATTGCAAAAAGCCATAATTGGTTAATTGGTGCAAAATACACTAACCTCAGAGATGTTGCAACATTTGAGAAGGTTCATTTTATAGATATAGACTGGAAAAATTATAATTTCGAAAGACACCTAGATGCAGTAAAAAAACTTATGCCAAAATATACGGTTGCGAAAGATTGGGAAGAAGCTAATGAATTAAGTAATTTATTAGGACAAGTAGATATACTTTCTAAATACTGTGAACATGTCATTATCGTACCAAAAGTTGATGCATTAAAAGAAAAAATGCTTAATTTGATACCTAAAGAATTTATGTTGGGTTATAGTGTACCAACTAAATATGGGGGAACTACTATTGAGCCTCAATATTTTGACGAGAGACCTGTACATTTACTTGGCGGTAGGCCAGAAAAACAGCGCGAATTAGGAAAAATACTAAATGTCAGAAGTATAGATGGGAACAGATTCACATTAGATGCTGGTTTTGGCGATTATTTTGATGGTGTAAAGTTTAGACCTCATCCAAGAGGTGGATATAAAGTTTGTATAGAAGATTCAATAAAAAATATTAATCAAATTTGGAAAAATTATGGACAATAATAGAAGTGAATTTTTAGCAAAAATTTATGATCAGATGTTTAATGATATTGATCGACATCATAAAATTGTTTGGCAAACAATGGGCGTCTTGATTGGTGCATTTGCAGTATTAGCTTTAATAGAAAAAAATGTAGTGTCAATAGATATTGCTTGTGCGCTAATTGTATTATTATCATCATGGGTATTATCACATGTCTATGATTCAAATTATTGGTACAATAGAAATCTTGTAATTATTGCTAATATTGAACGACAATTTTTATTACAAACAGATTTGAAAGAAATACATTATTATTTCGGAAAACACAGGAATAAAAACGCCATACAAACATCTCTTAAAATTCAAAATTATTTCTGTTCAGCAGTTATTTTCATATTTTTATTATACCACTTCACAAAGAGTATTTATCCTGGTTTTAAACTTACACTTACTTATGAGAATATTCGTTTAGAGAAATTGATTCCATATATTGCATTAATAATAGGCCTTCTTTTTGTTAATTGGTTGAGAAAAAAACGTATTAAAGATTATTCGGAATTTATCTTTAATTCTCCTGGAATAGTTGTTGATACAAATGGTATTAATTTTGGAACCGGTCACCCTATTTAGTCCTTACCCAATATAAATCTTCGAAGTAAAACAAATTATTATTGTACTCTAGCGCAAGTCTTAGCGCTTTGTCCAAAGTAAAGGACTGTCTTGTGCTTTTCAAAAACAAAGTTTATTAATGATTAAACTATTGGGCTGCTTTGAAAGCAGCCCAATAGTATCTTAATCCCTATACCCACTCCTAAAACTATAATGCGTTTGCGCATTACAGATTACATAATCAATAATTTCGATGTTTAGCTTTGCGCAGGTATTAAAACAGGTACTTACAAAAAGTTCATCAAGTGGGTTAACCTTAATGCTTTTAACATCGCAATAGTTTAACACCAGTACCCCATAAGCATTGCAGGCAACAGCTAAACCCGCCAGTTGCTGTATGCAGTTAATCGGTTTTGCCTGTTACTTTAGTTTGTACCAGCAAAAACCTCGTGGCTTTGGTTTACAAACAGCACATACCAATCGCAGGCCTTACCGGATGATGGTTTGCCACGGAGCTGTTTTAAAAATTGGGTTGAATTTTTAGCCCGGTTTACGTTTACCGGCCTTTTGAGTGTGTGATAACCGAACTTAAGTTCGGCTAAAGCAATTTCATTTTTTGTTAGTTGCATTTTAAAAAAATTAAATACATGCCTAACTGTGTTCGCGACATAAATATAGTAAAATATGATCAGATGCAGAAATAAATTGAGGGTGATGCTAAAGATTTTGGTTTTGAAAAATGAACCCAGACTTCCGACCTCGGTCACCCGCCTCCCGGCCAAAAAGATTGCTTCACACAACCACAACTGCCCTACCCTTCAGTTCGCAATGACGTATCTTTTTCAACTAATTTACCCCTACTGGTACTTCTCCGCGTCCTTTGCTCAACCTTTCTCTGTGATTTTTGCGATTAAAACACGACGAAAATACTAACCATTAAGATTCCCACCTGCGCAGGAATGACGAACGAACGGAAATTAATAGAAGATCAACCCAAATTGTATCCTCTGCGCCTTTCTCCTGGTGTGCTTTGCGGTTAAAAAGAAATTGCATTCTACTTTAGACTTCGGATTAATTTTATCCATTCCCAAAACAATTATCTACTAAAAAGAATTGTATTCATACACCAATAACATTTTATATGAAAACGAAAATAATAATCTTAGTGGCCGCCTTTGGCCTGGCTTTATCGGCCTGTAGTGGCAAAAAGGCTGATCAGGAAAATGCTGACAGTATGTATAAATACACGGATACGAACAAGGTAATTGACAGTGCCAGTACGGATTCTCTAGCAGATTCGACCCGGAATGCCCCTGCTGATGTAAGAAATTAAAGAAAATAAAACTAACCAAAGCGCCCATGCTGAAAGGTATGGGCGCTTTTTATTAACATGGTGACCCCTCAGGGGTTCGAACCCTGGACCCACAGATTAAGAGTCTGTTGCTCTACCAACTGAGCTAAGAAGTCTGGTGAAATAAATATAGGATAAAAAGGGGGAAATTAATAACTATGCACAACCTAGCGTCACTCATTTTAATAACCTACAGCGAGAAGGAAGATTTAGTCTTCACATCGCTTCTAACAACAATGAAATGTTAATAACAGTATGATATTTGCATTTCAAATAAGTTATTGACATATTGAGGCTTATCAAAAACAGGACGAAATAGGAGAACGTGAAATACTTATTATAAATTTATTCTTTAATAGGAATGAATATATCTTTCATACTATTCATAAACATCCTTCTTTTCCTTGCCTAAAATGAAATGCCCTAATAAAAAATCAAACAGATAATCACCGATCATATCTGTTTGAGATTCTATCAGTAACCCTGATATTCCTTTTTTTAAATCACTTCCATATGAAAGTATTGGGTTCTCATTTTCCATAATTGTCCATTGCCAGAGTCGGGCATCACTAAAAACCAGTTTAAATCTCCGGTTTTGATATTCAAAGCGGTAGTTCAATGAAAACGGGATACTTTTTAACTGTAATATGGATTCTCCCAATTCGTTTAATATTTTAGTGTTATAACCACTGAAAAGACCGTATGAGTATATAACGCTATATTTATTTCGAAGAATATTGAAGGTCGCTGGCTCTTTATGCCAGTCATCTCCCTTATAATATTTTCCAATTTCTTCACCATTTACTGAAAAGGCGAATCCACCTTCTCCTAATTCCTTCCATTGTTTTTTCATAATTCGTGTAGTATCGAGGCTAACTTGCGAACATATGCATGTGTTATCTGCATTAAAAAGGGTTAAAGGGTATTTGTTCGCTTACTAAATTACAAATATTCATATTATTTCATGCCATTTGATGCCTATCTTGCGCAAGTCTTTGCGCCTTAGCCTAAACAATGACCTGACTTGTGCTTTTAATAAATTGATACACTAATCTCACTAATGGCTTAACGAGTTGTGTACGGTAAATGCATATTAATCCATCCCATCGTTCTTAACTCAAATAAAATTTCCCTCATTCACTCAATCAAGAATTTGATAAAAATAACAATTATGTATATTTAAGTATTAGTAGCAAATGCGACCTACCTAACATGGACCAAGAGAAAGCAAACTATATTATAACATACTTTGGCAACTTAATGACTGACCATGAAAAGTTAGCATTGAAACACCATATGCATACTTATAAGACTTCTGATGATCCTAAGATGAGAAGGCTAATGATTAATAGAGGTTGGATTAGAACGGAGCCCGAAATACTTGACTTTCTAAAAAACGGCTATGATGAATTTGAGTTGAATGTAGCAAGACGAATAATGACGGAAAATCCGGAAAAAGTATTTTTTAACAATTGTTCAAAGTGTGATAAACTTGCTAGGACACCATATGCCAGGCAATGCCGACATTGTGGCCATAAGTGGCACGAAATAACGGTTACTCCGCAAATATGAACAAATTCAAACAACTTTTCAAAGATCACAAACGCGAAGTAAAGAAACTAGGTATTACCTTAAATGATCCTTGTAGCGATGAAGATCTAGCGGACCTGGAATCAAAGCTTAGCTTCCCACTTCCGCTAGATCTTATTGATTTCTATAAATTTTGCAACGGATTTGAAACAGATGATTATTTATTCAGGATAGTTCCAATAGCTGAGGCAGTTGATTATCGAAGTGAGTTAAAAAGCAATACCTTCTATTTTGCCGAATATATGATTTACAGCGATCAATGGTTAATTCAACTCAGGGAAGGAGGTCAGTATGAAATTATTAACGACAATCATGGATCTCAAGATATGACAGTTCAGACCACTTCAATTCTAAAATTTCTCGAAATATACCTCACTGAAGGTCTTTTTAGTAAATTAGATCACAATAGCTTTTGGGATAGATTAAATAAAAACCGCGAATAACAACTATTCAAACTTCGGTTTTGCAATGACATACCTTTTCCCTTTTATAAATCCAGACTTCGGACCCTGGACACCCGTCTTCGGACTAACCTATCAAACAGATTGCTTCACTCCTTGACACCACCCCTACCCTTCAGTTCGCAATGACGTAACGATTTGATATGATGAATCCTGGCTTCCAGCCTCCGACTCCCGACCAATCACAATAATGTACCAATACTCGTTTGTGTTTCGAGGTACAACCCATTGTTAAATAGCCCTGATGGAAGTGGATCCCGATTTAAGCACTAGTTTTTACTTTTTTATTGTGTGCTTGCGTGTTTCACAGGTTTCTTCGGGGAAACGGACAGCAGGACCGAAACCAGCCCAAGGATTACAGCCACTGCGCTCCAAAAAAACTTTCAACTCCAAACTGATCCTCTTCTAATTCTCATTTTAGAACTTCGGACTTCGGGCCCCGGACTTCCAACTCCAAACTCCTAGCTCCAAACTAACCTTCTCCCAACACTCCAACATACCGATAAGTGTTTATCTGCACTCCTGTAGGTGTAGTCTTTGTGCTTACGAAAGCCAGTACACGCGGATCGGCAGTTTCTGAAAAGAGGTGTTTGCCTGTCCCTAGCAATACCGGGTATACCATCAATACAACCTCGTCAACCAGTCGATGCTCTAATAGTGTAGCAACAACCGTCGAACTTCCATATACAATCAGATCAGGCCCCTCTGTTGCCTTGAGCTCTCGAATACGCGTAATAATGTCACTGCCTAAATCTTCAACAGGTCCCCATTCGAGGCTTTCCGGCCTGTGGGTAGCCACGTATTTTTTGCCATTATTCAAACTGTTCGCCATCGGGTTATCGCCTGCCTTTGGCCAGTACTGGGTCCAGCTATCGTAGGTTTTGCGGCCCAGCAGCAGATCGATGTTGGTACCCTGTGCTTCAAGTACGGCCGTTAAACCTTCCGCACTCCGGTAAGGTGTTGTCCATCCGCCATGTGCGAAATCCTCACTATTTTCATGCTGCATCACGCCATCAAGCGAGATATGCTCCATTATTTTGATCTTTTTCATTTTTATTTGCTATTTATTTGATGATGATAAAGTTACAACGGGAGGGCTACGGGTATGAGGGGCAATCGTGACAATAACAAGGCGTTTTTATGACCATTTGCATTGGACGTAAGATGGCTACTAGAGCGTCTTCTATATTATATCTTCCATTTTACCACTTACACGATCATTATTCGGGTGTTATAACTTATATGGTCTTATATTTCTTATATGGTTAATGGTTTAACTGGAAATGGTAAAGGATTTGGAAAAGAATGGTTCTGTGCTTTTCGGGTAGCGCAGCCCCGCCATTCGCTACAATCTTTTTGTTACTGTTATCCTGAATCTATTGAAGGGGCAACAAAAAGGATTTCCGCTGATGTCGGGTTTAGTTAGCAGGGTTTGTAGCTTTTTGCAAAGTTGAATAGCGATTGCCTTAACCTACATGTTTCTTAAATGGTTAATTGTTTAACTGCTTACCTAAAAAACCTACTAAATTTCTATCTTGTGGTAAGTAAATTAACAAGCATGCTCATAGATTTGATACCAGTAATTGAAATCGGATATAACAATCAGGAGCTAGCTACACCAGACAAATTTCCTTATTGGGAGCATCCTGAAATTTGGAACGCTTATCACCAAGAATGCTTTCGAAAAGCGGGCTTTAAAGATAAACTGACGCCTTATTTAAAAGGTTTTCCATTCTATAAACTCTCAGAAATTACTGATAACAACTTAACCAAACTCATCATTGACCATACGCAAGAAATGAGGGATGGAAAATATGAACGACAACAGGCCACAACATTTTTTGGCGGTTATGTTTTGAATATTGATGGGCAAGACAAATATTTTCCTCAATGTTGCGGAGGCCTGAGTGATATCACGTATTGGGATAAACTTTCAATGCTACAAAATACTCATTACGAAGGACACCCTGCCCCACAGATCAAATTTGATGGCGACAATATCGTATTTGATTTTTCGGTTGACGAATTTGATGAACCCTTTCAACCTATGCCACAAGAAATTACGCTGTTAATTAACCGACATGAACTCAGAAAAGCAGTTGAAAAAGTTAAAAAAGCACTTCAATATTTTGAAAAACGTCTTGATAAGATAAACGATGTCGAAAAAATAAACATTGAAAACATTGGTGGACTTTTAATTTGGAACGATTAAAACTACGGAATAAGATATTAATAACCTGAATTCGATTAATATTTGAATTATAGTGAGCGTTTTACAGCCGCTTATCCTCAGGCGATCGTCATGCTGTCCCGAACCTTCGGGATCAGCATCTCCTTCTATTAAGACCCTGAAATGAATTCAGGGTGACGACACTAATACTAAACACCTTAAGAATGGCCCTAAAAGCCACATTATTAATCGAACTCAAGTTAATAGACAGGGTACCCCGCAGATCACAGATATTCCCAAATTTTTCTTTATAAGTCGTCAGTCTGAGCATTGTCGAAGGCCTCCCAACTTTGCGTCCACTGCGCCTTCTCTTCGTGTACGTTGTCGTTAAAAAAGCCACGGAATCACAGAAAGCACGGAAACATTAAGATTAGCTTCGCTGAGCACTATGTGGTTCTCATCTGGGCTGGAATGAACGGTAGCTTTTCGTTTCTGCGCCCATCACCTTAAATCTGCGGGAAAATATTAAGAAAGGATTCTCCCGCAGATCACACAGATATTCGCTGATTTCCCCTTACTAATTGTTAGTATGAGCATAGTCCAAGACCACCCAACCTTGCGTCCTCTGCGCCTTATCTCCGTGAACTTGGCGGTTAAAGACCGATTATTCCGTTAATTTCTGTTTAATACCCTCAGTAAGTTTTTTCACTTTCATATAGCCAGACAAAGAGCTATTCCTTTTATCGAAGTTAATCTCGAGCCAGCCCTTTTTGGCTTTAAGGTTAAACTTATCACTGCCATTTAAATTCACGAACAGGTCGATATTTTGATCTAATGGAAGTTCATTGCTTAAAGCACTATCCAGGTATTTTTCCAGTTTACCTGTTTTATTTTCGGCGTACTTTGCTTCAAATTTAAAGTCTGTATTGTTATCCATTGTGCTTAGCGATAAATTACCGCCACTATTGTGGCATCCGTAACCTAAAGTGGTAACTAAAACTGCGATACTGTATATTATATTTTTCATGTTTTTGTTGGTTAACTGTTTTTTTCCATCCCCCTGCCCTCTTCAAAAGGGGACTGGGTTTTCCGCCCAGACTTTCCGACTCCAAACCTAGACTTCATGCCTCTACCCTCTTCAAAAGGGGACTGGGTTTTTCGCCCAGACTTTCGGATTCCAAACCTAGACTTCATCGCCCTACTCACTTTAAAGGGAACTGGGTTTTCCGCCCAGACTTTCCGACTCCAAACCTAGACTTCATCGCCCTACTCACTTTAAAGGGGACTGGGTTTTCCGCCCAGACTTCTGACTCCCGACCTCCAAACTCCAAACTCCAAATTCCAAACTCCAAACTCCAAACTCCAAACTCCAAACTCCAAACTCCAAACTTAGACTCCGGACTACAGACTCAGGACTAACCACCCGCTCTACCTTTCATATCATCTGTAGCCGTATCCCTGGAGCGGGCCGATTTTACATTCTGATTTCCGAAATTATAGCTGATGCTGAAATTTGCCCTTCGGCTGGTGTAGCGGTTCACTACGTTCATATTGATGTTCTGATAAACCAGTTTCCCTTCCCAGTGGTTGGTGAGTAAAATATCATCCATATTTAAACGTAATTTAAGCTTTTTATCCATCAAAGTTTTCTGGATTCCGGCATTTAAAGCACCCTGATAAATAGTGGTTTGCTCTACGCCCGAAACCCGTGGAGAGTTTAGCCATGCACTAATTTCGATACTAAAGTTTTGTGGCAAGGTAAAGGAATTGGAAGTAAAAATATTTACCGCAGCCTTACCGGCATTGTAAGCAGCCCCTTCGATATTTCCGTCATTAAATTTGCTGTAGTAAACGCTCGCATTGTTTTGAATATTCCACCATTTCGTAACCTTGACTGGAATAGATAAATCGGCAGAGTAATTCTGGAAGCGGCCTAAATTCTGGCGAATCACACTGATTACCCGGGTAGCATCATCCTGTTTACTAATCTGCGTAATCATATCGCGCGTATTAGAATAACTTAATGAAAAAGAAGCCTGTTTATAACTGTAGCTGATCTGGTAATTATCGGTAAACTGAGGTTTCAGATAAGGATTTCCCTGATCAACCGCCAAAGGATCCATATAAAACACAAAGGGATTCAGTTGCTGGTAATTCGGGCGGTCTACCCTTCTGCCATAAGAGTAACGGATGTTATGGTTTTCAGTGATCTTCTGATTAACAAAAACCGTTGGAAACAGAGAAAGATAATTCCGGTCTACCTCTTTCTGGTCGGTAACTGATGTGCCGTTCGAATGCGTGTGCTCAGCCCTTAAACCCAGCTGAATCTGCCATACCTTCCATTCTTTAGAGAAACTACCATAAACGGCGTTGATATTTTCTTTGTACACAAAGTTGTTCGATTTACCCAGATCATTTTGCCATACACCCGATACCAACTGCTCAGAAATAAAATCGTTATTGGTTACTACATAGCTGCTTTTTAAGCCAGCCTCCACCTTCATCGTTTTAGAAAGCGGCAAGGTGAAATCCGTTCTGGCGGCATACACGTTAATTTCTGCATCGGTATTATTCCTTAAACTGGTTTGGTTGGTTGGGTTGCCGTTTGCATTTAAATAATTGGCCAAAAAGTTTTCATCCTTTTTATTGCTGAAACCCGAATAATCTACATCGAAAGTAAGGCTCTTGCCTTTTTTATCGAAATCGTGTTTAATGTTAAAATTGGCCGTTAAATTACTCGCAGGAGAGCGCGAATTGGCATCCTGCAAAATATAACTCAGATTAGAAGCACCATTTTGCACCGCATTAATATTGGTATTGCTAAAGTTCGTCAGATTGGTATTTACCGTATTGGCATCTAACATCACCCCGAAAACGGTTTTCTCAGAAGCATAATAATCTGCACCTAATTTCCCCTGAAAACCAACACCTTTATTTCTGCGGTCGAAGTTTTGTGTTAACGAACTGGCCAAGCCCTGCGACAAAGTAGTACGGGTTAAAAAGGTATTGTTAAATTGGGCTTTGCGTGCCACGGCGCCATTCCCGAAAATGTTCCATTTGCCCTGCCTGTGGTTTAAGTTAAGGTTTACCCCAGCTCGGAATAGATCGCTGGGCGAATCGGGCATAATGCCCTGCCCGGTATTAACAGAAACCGTACCATTGGTACCATAAGCTTTATTCCGTTTTAGTTTGATGTTGATAATCCCTGCATTTCCGGCGGCATCATATTTAGCAGATGGATTGGTGATCAGCTCGATGGTAGCAATCTGATCACTGCTCATATTGCTTAATAACGTGGTAATATCAGCGCCAGAAAGAAAGTTCGATTTTCCATCAATCATCACTGTTACACCGCTTTTATTGTTCAGTTTAATCTGGTCGTTTTGACGGTCGATTTGCACCCCCGGGGCTTTTTCTAACACTTCTAAAGCCGTGCCTCCAGTTGCAATAATGCTATTTTCTACATTCAGCACCGTTTTATCGATCTGGTGTTCAATAAAAGGTTTTTTGCCCTGAACGCTTACTTCTTTTAATTGTTTGCTTAAACTTTCGATACCGATGGCTGACAATTTTAAATCACCATTGACTGAAAAGTGATCCGTCTTTTTACGCTTAAAACCAACGATGGAGATCGACAACATATACTCACCATTTTTTAACTGGTCGATTATAAAAGTGCCCTCGATATTGGTGGATACACTTTTAAACACCGTGGTATCAGGATAGTTTAAAATCCGAACAATGGCAAACGACACCGGAACAGTCTTTTCATCGACGATTTTTCCCGTCAAAGTATTTAATTTTTGGGCAAAAGAAGCCCCACACGCTATTAAGCATGCAACTAGCGTAAGTAATATTTTCATGGTTTCTTCTTTTTAGGGTTTTATTTTTAATGCTGAGACAAATCTGTTATTGCGAGGCACAGTCTTTTCGGAACTTTGGTCTCCAAGCTTAGACCCTGGGCTCTAGACTGATAACTTTAGACTAAGGACTAAAAAATTAACCTCCGGCTCTATTCTTAATATCGTCTGCCGCCGTTTTTCGGTCCTGGTTTGATTTTAAATTTTGGTTGCCAAAACTATAACTGATATTGAAAGATACCCTTCTACTGATGTAATTATTCTGCACCCTTAAATTCACATTTTGATAATCGAGCGTTCCTTTCCAGTAGTTGGTTTGAAAAATATCATCAACATTTAGCTTAAGTTTTAAAGCTTTGTTCAGGAAACTTTTCTGCACACCCATATTTAAAGCATACTGATAAATAGTGGTCCGTTCTAAACCCCTAACTTTTGGTGAGTTTAACCAGAAATTGGTTTCTAATGCCCAGTTATCGCCCAAGATAATCGAATTTACAGTATTAAAATTGTAGAAGACTTTACTTAAAACAAAGGGGGCACCTTCTAAATTATCATCATTAAATTTATTATAAGAAACCCTAAAATTGTTTTGCAAATTCCACCATTTAGCAATGGTTACCGGAACAGATAAGCCGGCCGAGTAATATTCCCCGCTGCCAATATTCCCTTGGCCTACAGTAACTATTCTGGTGCTATCGTTTTGTGCGGTTTTACTATCTAAAATTAAATCTTTTGTTTTAGCATAACTCAAAGAAAAAAATAATCCGCTTTTATAATTATAACTCACTTCAAAATTATTGGTAAACTGGGGTTTTAAGTATGGGTTTCCCTGTGCTATGGTATAAGGATCCATATAAAAATTAAACGGATTTAACTGCTGGTAATTTGGTCGATCTATCCGCCGGCCATAGGTGTAATGTAGATTACTGCTTTCAGAAATTTTCTGGTTAACAAAAACCGTTGGAAATAATGATAAATAATGTTGCTTTACCGATGTATTATTGGTTACAGATGTTCCGGTAGATTGGGTAAACTCTGCCCGTAAACCAGCCTGAACCTGCCACTTGCCCAGATCTTTTGATAAATTTGCATAAGCTGCATTTACGTTTTCTTTGTAAATAAAATTATTGCTTTGCCCTACAACATTTTGCCATTCATTATTTACCAATGCCAACGATAAAAAATCGTTATTGGTTTTAACATAAGCACTTTTTAAACCGGTTTCCAATTTTGTAGTTTTTGATAGCGGCCAGGTAAAATCTGTTTTTGCAGCGTAAATATCGATGGCTGTTTTACTATCGTTTTTAATGATCGTATTGCTGTAAACAGTCCCTTTTTCATCGTAAAAGTTAGTGTTAAAATTTTCCAGGCCCGAGTAATCAAACCCGGAGTAATCGGCATCAAAGTTTAAACTTGCGCCTTCTTTTTTAAAATCATGCCTGATATTAAAATTTGCGCTATAATTTTTGTTTGGGGTATTCGCATCAGAATATTGGATTAACGAATTATTGCCCGCAACTCCATTCTTAATTTCATTTATAAACGTTTGAGAGAAATTATCCAATTTACGTGTACTCGTACTGCCATCAAGCATAATACCGATGGTTGTTTTTTCACCTGCGTAATAATCTGCACCTAGTTTTGCGGCCAACCGCGATCCTGTATATATTTTCTGAAAATTCTGGTTAAAGTTACTCTGTAAACCATTGGCATTGGTGCTCCGCTCTAAAAATAAATTCGAAAAATTATTATTTTTTGAAGCATTTGCATTGGTGAAAAAATTCCACTTTTCTACACGGTGATTTAAATTGAAGTTAAGCTCCGATCCGTAAATATTGGTGGGTAGGTTAGCCCTTATTGCATTGCGATAGGTTGACGAGACACTTCCGTTGGTACCAAATGCTTTGTTCTTTTTAAGTTTAATGTTGATGATACCCGCATTGCCGGCAGCATCATATTTAGCCGATGGGTTAGTAATAATTTCGATGGTCGCAATCTGGCTGCTGCTTAAGCCATTTAGATAAACCGTTAAATCGGCACTCGATAAAAAGTTGTTCTTCCCATCAATCATCACCATTACACCCGATTTATTGTTCAATAAAATCTGATCATTTTGCCTGTCTAACTGTACGCCAGGCGCCTTCTCTAAAATTTCGAGCGCCGTGCCTCCAGTTGCAATAATGCTATTTTCTACATTCAGCACCGTTTTATCGATCTGATGTTCAATAAAAGGTTTTTTACCCTGAACGCTCACTTCTTTCAATTGTTTCGTTAAACTTTCGATCGTGATGGCAGGTAATTTCATGTCTTCGCTAAGCGCAAAGTGACCGGTTTTTTTACTTTTAAAACCCACTATCGAGATCGACAATACATATTCGCCACTTTTCAACTGATCGATTGCAAACTCACCTTCAATATTGGTCGATACGCTTTTCACTACGGTGGTATCAGGATAATTCAGCACCCTTACAATCGCAAACGACACTGGCACGGCCTTTTCATCAACTATTTTCCCGGTGAGTTTATTTAATTTTTGGGCAAAAGAAGCCCCACATGCAATAAAGCATGCAATTAGCGTAAATAATGTTTTCATGGTTTCTTCTTTTTAGGTATGATCGTCATTCCGTTTGCGTCCGATCGTCATCTCGACTAAAGCGCAGTGAAACGGAGAGATCTATTTTAGTAGGTTTCTCTTCTTTAAATAACGGAACTATTATTCAGGCGCTATCCCCAACTCTTCTTTAACTTCCTTAATTCGGTTTGATACAGAATCCTGGTAAAGGGTATCAGTAGGTTTATTGTTGCGCAAATGGTCTAAATCACTTAGCTCCTGCTTTAACTGTTCTTTTTTTAAGGCCTCTTCTTTTAATTTCGCAACGCATTTCAAGCCATCTTCGGTCATAATCCAAACACTGTAATCATTGTGGTCATTTTCGCTATCGTTGCATTCCCAGGTCCAATAATTATTAATATACCGGTAGGCATCTTGCTTTAAAATTAGTTTCGTACCCACCGGCACTTCTAGATTTAACCTTACTTCCTGGTTTCGCCAAATGGTTCCCTTTCTCAACTGAAATCTCGGACTAAAAATCAACTCCGAATCTTTCATTTCATAATTGTAGCTAATGTTCTGCGCATTCTGCAACGCACTTTGAAAGGTTTTACCCTGCGATTCGTATTTTTGGGTTAAACGCGTAACACCCGTTTCGCTTTTGTTAATGTCGATGCGGATGCGGTTCGGCGAAACAAATGGTCCATCTTCTAAATCATCAACCACAATCCGGTTTTTCTGATTGGCATCGATGTGATAAGCAATACTATCTTCTTTGCTGAAATATTTACTTTTATCGATATTTAGGGTATACGTTGAAAAAGATTTCAAGTCAACTGTTTGTGTTAACTCTGCATGTTGCTTAAATTCCGATGATATTTTAGCCGCCTGATAACCCGTTATTGCTACACCAGCCAGCCAGATAATTAATAGGGCAAAAGAAAGTGTTTTATTAATGGCCTGTTTGTTAAAAGCTACCCTGATCGAGAATAACACCAGGGCTAAAATCGGCACAAAACATACTATAAATGCACCAAATAAAATTGCCCCTCTATTGCCTTCATTAATAATAGAGAAGGGAAAATATTCGTAAATACTCGCATCCCAAAATCCCTGAAAAGCAGCTGTACCAATAATTAAAGTAAGTAAAAAGAGTACACCAAAAACAACGATAAAACCCGCAATGATCTTAAAAATTACCTTTCCCGCGCCTGATATAAAACGGCCCAGCCATTCGAAAAACTCACCGATAAAAATCCCCAGGCGGGCAAATATCGGTTGGGCATGTTTGTTTACCTCTCCTAAACGTTCTTTAACCGCTTGTAATTCTTCATCAAGATTCTTTTGAAACCCCTGGAGGTTCGCCGGTTCACCTTTCATCTCCATGCGTTCGATGCGAGATTTGGCTTTCGGCATGATGATCCAAAGTATGGCATACACCAATATTCCAAATCCACCGGCAATACTAATCAGCAACGTCGCCAACCTGATCCATTTAGGATCGGCGTTTACATAGTGTGCAATACCGGCGCAAACACCTGCTACCACACGATCGTCCATATCACGGTATAATTTTTTCTCTACATACTGATGTTGGTAGCTGCTGTTAATTACAGGTTCTTCCTCACCCTCCTCTACGGTATCAAAATCCTGTACCCTGCCCATCTGTGCAATAACCGAATTTACATTGGCCGAATCCACAACTTGTTTTTTCTGCTCTTCCAATTGCTCGGTTAGTAACTCTGCAATACGGTTTTCAATATCCGTTACAATTTCAAGGTCATCTGCATGGTTGGCAAAATATTGTTTTACTTCGTTCAGGTAGGCCTTTAAGAGTTCGTAAGCACTTTCTTCAATGTGAATAATTGTGTTCCCTATATTTATGATGATGGTCTTTTCCATTTCCTTTTTACTAATAATTATGAATTGGCTCCTTTTTGTGAAATACCTACAGCATAAGCCAGCTCCTGCCAGGTTTGATCTAATTGAGATAAAATGCCCCGACCATCTTCGGTTAAGGTATAATATTTACGCGGTGGGCCTGAGGTAGATTCTACCCAGTTGTAGCTTAACAAACCATTGTTTTTAAGCCTCGTTAATAATGGATATAATGTACCCTCAACCACCAATAGCTTTGCCGACCTTAATTCGGCAATAATATCCGAAGCATATATTTCGCCCCGGGAGATGATTGATAAAACACAGTACTCCAGAATTCCCTTCCGCATTTGTGTTTGCGTATTTTCTGCTATCATATAACAAAGATATATGTTTTATACACTACCATGCAATACATAGTACTAAAATAAATTAAAGTAAATACGTAAAACACTTATTATCAGACAATTAATTTTTTAATAAATTTCTATTTGAAGTTTAAATAGGTAAAATCTAGGTGTTTATAGCCTTTTTTTTGAAAATCAAGGTTCTGTAATTCTTCGGTTTCGGCAGTCCTGCTATCACCTATAGTCCCGATTTAGATACCCTTTAAATATAAAATATTCGATAAATCGGGAGCTATTTGGTTCTATCAGGTTTAAGGTGGAGAGGACTGGTGTTACTATTAATGGTTTTTGGGATAATGCCAGAACAGTCCTTGTAAATAAACCCGACAGAGTGGGTAGCCCGCATCCCGATTTTTCATCGGGAGAGGACTACAAGCGATGGCGGGACTGCAGCTCCCATGAAAAACAGGACGCAGATTTTCTAAAAGAAGAAATTCGCAGTGACTGTTTTAGATTTCCAAGATCCGCTTGCACACATGCCCGTCCAGGCTTCGAGGAATTAAATATATAAATACTATAGATTTAATATATTTTAATAATTTTGCAGCGTCTTAACTTATTTTCATGAAAAAATCTATTGCCAGCATTGTTGCTGAGGCAAACGAAAGCGGCGAAGGAACGCTCAAAAGAACCTTAGGTCCCATTAACCTGATTTTAATTGGTGTTGGCTTAACGCTGGGTGCAGGTTTATTTTCCATTACAGGTTTGGCAGCAGCCAATCACTCTGGTCCGGCAGTTACCCTATCTTTTGTAATTGCAGCATTGGGCTGTGGTTTTGCAGCCTTATGTTATGCTGAGTTTGCTTCCATGATTCCGGTTGCAGGTAGTGCCTATACCTATTCTTACGCCACCATGGGCGAACTTTTCGCCTGGATTATAGGCTGGGATTTAGTATTGGAATATTCTGTGGGTTGTGCTACTGTAGCCATCAGCTGGTCGCAGTATTTAACCAGGTTTTTAGCCAGCTTGCATATTTATCTCCCTCCACAGTTAACCTTATCCCCTTTCGAAACCGCTAAACTGGCCGATGGCACTACCGTTAATGGCATTATTAACATCCCCGCAGCATTGGTGGTGGTATTAATGACCGCCATATTAATCCGCGGCACTAAAGGCTCGGCCATTGTAAATGGGATAATTGTATTCCTTAAAGTTGGTGTGGTATTGGTTTTTATTGCGCTGGGCTGGCAATATATCGATCCGGCAAATTACCATCCCTACATTCCCGAAAATACAGGAACATTTGGCCAGTTTGGCTGGAGCGGTGTTTTACGTGGTGCGGGTTTAGTATTTTTTGTATTTATAGGCTTCGATGCCGTTGCCGCTTCTGCACAGGAAACAAAAAACCCTGCCCGGGATTTACCAATCGGTATCATTGGATCGCTGGTGGTTTGTACTGTTTTATTTGGCTTGTTTGGACACGTCATGACAGGCCTGGCCAATTATAAGGAATTTGCCAATAGCGGTGCCCCGGTAGCCATTGCCATCGAAAAAACACCTTATGCATGGTTAAGTCAGGCTATTATTCTGGCCATTTTAATCGGTTATACTTCAGTAATTTTAATCGATTTAATGGCGCAATCGCGGATGTTTTATTCCATTAGCAAGGATGGATTATTGCCAAAGATGTTTTCTGATGTACATACCAAATTTAAAACACCATACAAATCGAACATTATACTTTGTGTATTTATTGGACTTTTTGCGGCATTTGTCCCCATGAATGTGGTAGGTGAAATGACAAGCATTGGTACCTTACTGGCCTTTTTAATGGTTTGCGTGGGTATTTTGATCTTAAGAAAAACAGATCCTGAGGCGAAGCGTCCTTTTAGAGTTCCATTTGTACCACTAATCCCTATTTTAGGCATTTTAACCTGTATTGCCATGATGGTGTTTTTACCCTGGGAAACCTGGGTCAGACTAGCGGTGTGGTTAATTATTGGCTTAGCTATTTACTTTTGGTACGGTAAAAAGAACAGTAAATTAAAAGCACAGCAAGACAACACAGAACAATAGATAACAGCTCATTACTATACATACAACATGATTAAGCTGTTTTATTTTCTAAACAGCTTAATCATCCATTATATTCCTAATTGTGGTGATAACCACATAAATATCAGTTGAATAACAAAAAAATGTAAGTTATTAACAATTCCACATTTTTCTTGATTTTTGGCTTGGGATTTGCCTTAAGAAAATCAATACTTTTAAACTCATCCCTATGCTTATTAAATTAGACACATCTGTTTTCAGGCTTTCGAGGCACAAAGCAGAAACCGTAAAAAGAAGTGTTACACCACTTACAAGAGATCAATGGATCACCGCTGATAGAATCGTGATATCAGTGATATTTATTGCTACAATTGTTGGTGCGATCTTATTTTAAATTTCCGATGATTGATCAAAATTCTTCAGAAATCATTTCCTTGTTCATTGCCACTGCAGCCATTGTTCCTGCAGCCGTAATGATAGATAGCGACCTGAACAAGGTTGCACAATCTCCTGCGGCATAAACGCCTTTGGCAGTGCTTTGCTGCTGCTCATCAACCTTTATTGTTTTTAAATCTGTTAATTCAAAACCGAGCTGCTTGTCGAAATTAAAATGTTGCTCAACATCAGGTTTTACATATATGGCTTTCAAAGCCAATTTTTCACCGTTCTTAAAAACAACATCTTCCAGATGACCATTGTTGTGCAGCAACTCTATAATTTCATCTTCTCTAATCGTGATTGATTTAGATCGCAATTTTTCAGTCTGTTCGGCGCTTAACTGCGATTTACCATTGGTTAAAATAGTTAAATCTTTGTTCCAAAGGTGTAGGTTTTTGGCCATCTCGAACGCGTGATCACCATTCATTAACAGCCCAATTTTTTCGTTCCTGATCTCGTAGCCATGGCAATAAGGGCAGTGTACAGCAGAAATGGCCCAGCACTCAGCTAACCCGTTAATATCAGGCAGTACATCTTTTAAACCAGTAGCCAATAATAGTTTCCGGGCCGCAAAACTTCCGGCATTTTCTACGTCAATGTTAAAACCTCCATCTATTTGCCTGGCCGAAATAGCTTTCTCTTCCAAAAACCTGACTGTTGGGTATTTCAGTACTTCTGCCTTGGCAGCTTTAGTAATATCGGCGGGCTGATCACCATCGTGCGTTAAAAAATTATGTGAATGTGGGGTTTGCCTGTTACAGGGTTTGCCAGCATCGATAACCAGAACATTTCTGGTTGCCCTACCTAAGGTTAAAGCAGCAGATAAACCAGCATAACTTCCACCAATTATAATTACGTCAAAATCCATATCTAAATCTTTTAATACAAAGATCTGAAATCAATTAACAAACGCAACATTATTGCATTAAAATAATGTCATTTTTATTTTCTGAAGATTGTTGCTTTAATAAAACCTCCATAATATAATCGTTCCTCAACAATCAGATAATCGGCTTTGAAAAAGTAAGGGACCATATCGATAAGTTTATCTGCTTCTACTATGCCCATTAATTTAAAAAAGTTATACATTGATTTGAGCAGCAACCATTTCCACCAGTTTCCATTAATTTTATTGAGTGAAAAATCGACGAGAAACCATAATCCATCTTTCTTTAAATATTCATTTAACTGGCCAAACACCTTTGCAGCGCGTTGCTCAGCAAAGTTATCAAATAGAAAAGGCGTTAAAATTACATCAAATAATACATCAGTTTTAAAATCCTCGATGCCGACATCCATAAATTCGATCTGATTGTCTTTATAGTTTCGTTTTTGAGAAAGCACAGTCATTTTAGCAGATATTTCTACATAAACGATCTTTAATCCACCGGTATAAATCTTCGCGAGTTCTTCCAGGATCCACCCGGTTCCACCGCCAACAATCAGTACCGAACTATTCTCTGGAATATGTTGAAGCTGATTGATCTGTGCATTAACCTGCGATTTAAAAAACACCAAACGGCTTAAAGTATCGTAATGACCGGCAATTTTGTCGTAGTTGTTGTTCATAGTATCAAGTATTGAGAATCAAGTATCAAGATAGACCTCTCAATTGTAATATATGCTTTGGTCTTTACTCTTTTGTCTTTCAGCTTAATGAACAAACTGCATCCCGATTATCCCACAAATGGCCTTAAACAAAATGAGTCCATCAATTACCATTAAATAATAGAGAATGTTTTTTCTCCGGTGCATGGAATAGGCCACGTAAATAGTTAAGATAAATGGCAACACATTAAATAAAACCTGTGGCAACCCGAAACCTTTATAACTTGCAAATATGCCTAAAGAAATTAAACCTATAATAAGCAATGGGATAAGGATACTAAAAATTGTCCTGCGCAGGCCGTAGCTCACTACAAATGTTCTTAAATGTTTATTGGCATCGGTTGGGTAATCTTTAATGTCGAAAATGATTGCGTTTACCGTGCAGAACATCCAGTTTTTAATAAATAACCAGGTCCACAGTACAGAATCGTGGTAGCCAACTCCTGTTTCAATTTTAAGCATAATCAGCGGCAGCACATTGGCACAGCAGGCCCACACAAAACCGATTACAAAAGCTTTTAACCAGCCTGTGTTCCGCAGGTTAAATTTGAGGAAAGATCTGGGCAATAAACCATAGTATAAGCCTCCTGCAGTAATGATAATCAATATAGCCACCCAATAACTGATCGGCAGGGCCAGAATATGCTGAAAGTTTTGGTAGAGCAGGTTTATGGCCAACAGCATACAAATTATAAAAAGCACAGCCTGACTCCAGTTGATAAACCGCTTATGTTCGAAATACCACTGGTTGCGAGGATTAGTTGTAGATGGTTTGGTAGAAACCTTATTGTAAGCGTAGGTATAATAAATGGTTGGCGCCAGAAAAAGCAACAGGTAGTAATTTAATGAATTAAGTGGTAGCCTTAATTGGAAGGTAGCCTCGAGTGTTAGGGCAACAGCCAGAATGCCCACGAAATAGTTTCCAAAAAAAATGAACCTGATAATTTTACCGAACATTTGCCACTGTTTATCGACAGGCAATTTCGGATATATAATTGAATAAGGTAAATAATTATAATTAATAAGCGCAAAACAGTATACACCAACCTGCTTTGCGCTTAAAGTTATTAGAAGCTACGGAAGCGTGGTTAAGTTAACCGTTGGCGCTGTACCTGTAGCTGTTCTGGTGAATGACTGATTCGGAGTAACATAATTGGCAAAAAAACCACCGTTCCGCAAATAAAATTTACCGCCCGATACACCACCCGCAAAATCCATACGCTGTTGGTTAGTACCTGTTGCATCAACGGTAAAATTGGCTGTGGTAATCTCTGTCCAGGTACCAGTAGTATTGCGGATCCATTGATTATTATACTCGGCTTTTCTGCCTAAATAACCGTTCTTATCGTTAAAGTTTTCTAAGAAAGAATATAATCCTGTTAAGTAACTATTGGTATTCGGTTTTTTCCACGAAGCCATGAACGACCAGGCACCTAATTCTGGTGCATAAAACCACGAAGAATAAACGGTATTTCCCAATCCATCGGGCTTAGCCTGTGTTAAAAACTTATAAGTGTTTCCAGCAACCCAATTGTAAATGAGGTAAGACTGTCCGCCTTCACCCTCTCCTGTAAAATTAGTCGCAACAACATTAGTACCTTTTCTGGTCCAGGTTGTGGTTCCGCCAGTAGGGTTCCATACCGAAAAGAGTATCCTGCGCTCTGTTGCCGAGTTAACCTGCATTCCGAAATATCCACCACTAAAACCATTGGCCATGTAATAACTCCCGATTTTATCTTCTCCTGTTGGAACAGTAATTTCACTATAAAACCACTCTGTATTTGCCGGCGTTGAAAAACCTAAGTGAACCGAAGGGCCTCTTCTAGACCAGTAATAATTAGCTGGATCATTTGCATAATACACATTCGATGCCACGGCTGCTCCACTGATCACAAGGTCTGAAACATCAGCGAAATATGAACCTGTTTTGCTTACTCCTTGAAATTGAACGGTTACATAACCTGGGGTGGTAATGTTTACCGTACCTACGGTGTAGGTGGTATTAGCAGAACCTGTCGCCGTTACGTTAAACGGTGTTCCATTTATGGTAATTTTTAAAACACTTGTGCCACTAGGTACCGATGCTTTTACGGCTACAGTTAATGCACCTGTATTCCCGATCCTGAAATAAGAGCTAAAAATACTATTGGCATTGGTCCAGTTGGCCAGCTTTGTTGACGTTACCGTTTCTGCCCCTCCAGATGCTAAAGTGGTTACATAAGCATTGCCGCCCATCGAAACCGTTAATGATGTACCACCTAGCGACTGGGCACCTGCCAGGCCAAGCTTTCCATTTTGATTTAAAGATGCGCCATCTGCAGCGCTTAAGTTTTCTTGCTTTTTGCAAGAACTGGTAAATAATACGAAACCCAGTATAGCCAGGCCTGAAATTGATTTGATAAATTTTTTCATTGATTTGGTTGAGATTTATGGTTAGTAATGATGTATCAAACAGGGACTTACAGCATCAGCTTTCTTTCTCTAATTTAATGTGGCGATTGAGCATTTCAACCATAATTTATGACAAAACATTACGCAAACGTTTGTTTTTAAACCACTTACATTCTCTATGAACTCACCAGAATAACCAAAGCCGGGAAGTATTAATACTACAAGTAGCGCATAATCTGGATGGGATTATTTTCCACGGTTGATAGCTCGATTTAAACGTATCAATAAGCCGAAATAAAACATAAATTACATTCCACTTAAACTCATAATCAATCGTTTGTGTGGAGAAAAATATGCTTGAGGAGATGTGATTTTCTGCTATCTTGAAACCAATAAGAAAGACCAACAATCATGATTATCGATTGTAACAGTATTTGTAATCAACTAACCAGAATAATAATATGGAAGAACAAAAAGACAACTTAAATTCACCAGTAGATACCACGCCAAAGGTGACAGGAATCGGCGGCATTTTCTTTTTCTCCGATAATCCGCAGGAAACAAAAGACTGGTATGCTAAAAATTTAGGGTTTGAAATGAGCGCTTGGGGTACCTCGAGTTTTGACTCCAGAAACCTCATTAATCCTGATGAGATCGAATCACTTCAATGGAGTCCTTTCAAAAAAGGGGATGAATATTTTTCTCCATCCAAAAAAGATTTCATGATTAACTACCGCGTACAGAACATCGAAGGACTTGTGGCTAAACTCAAAGAAAACGGTGTAACCATACTCGATGAGATTGCAACTTATGATTACGGAAAATTTATCCATATTATGGACGCTGAGGGCAATAAGATTGAGTTATGGGAGCCTAGTTGATTATAGATTATTGTCATTCTGAACGCAGTGAAGAATCCCTAACAAGTAGAGCACTTACATGCATTGATCCTGAGTATCTTAAAAGATTCTTCACTGCGTTCAGAATGACAGAGCTCAATAAATGATCGTCTTTCGAGCGAAGCAAAGCGCAGTCGAGAAATTGTAGATTCAGGCGAACAGCAAATGCTTCAATACAGCAAAAAGGTTTTGAAACAAAAAAGTCCTTCAGTAGAACTGAAGGACTTAAGTGGGAAATGAGGGGTTCGAACCCCCGACCCCCTCGGTGTAAACGAGGTGCTCTGAACCAGCTGAGCTAATTTCCCTTTTTGGGAGTATTTCAAAATTTTATAAAAAAGCCTTCCAGTTGTACTGAAAGGCTTAGTGGGAAATGAGGGGTTCGAACCCCCGACCCCCTCGGTGTAAACGAGGTGCTCTGAACCAGCTGAGCTAATTTCCCTTTTTATATTTTGTCAAACTTAATGCCCCATCCTCCGTTTGGGAATGCAAATATAGCGCTATAAAACTGTTCTGCAAATCTTTTTTTCTTTTTTTTCAACTTAGCAAAGTTTCGAGGATTTTATGTGATTGTACCACCCCGAACGAGGCCGTATGTAAGGTATAGAAAACCAATATCTTATCCAACAAAAAACGGCGCTGTGTATTGCTCATTTTTATTTCAGAAATTTTTTCGAGTGGTGTATGGAAAAGTGAAATAAACCCAACTGCGTCTTCCAATTGGAGGTAATTGGAGTGAATAGGTAGTCTGGAGGTAAACTCTCCCTCCTGCAGATCGAAATAAATCTGGTCATTTCTTCTTTTCTCGTTGGGCGAAAAACCTAAAAAACGGGTGAGT
This sequence comes from Pedobacter sp. W3I1, assembly GCF_030816015.1. Lineage (NCBI taxonomy): Bacteria > Pseudomonadati > Bacteroidota > Sphingobacteriia > Sphingobacteriales > Sphingobacteriaceae > Pedobacter > Pedobacter sp. W3I1. Next base: position 1,161,834 of record NZ_JAUSXN010000001.1, on the reverse strand, counting down.
TTTAATAAAAATGACAAATGGAAATTGGGATTAATTTCTTCAATTTCATCAAACCAGGCGATCGAATTAAAAATATAATCGAATAAACTATCATCGGCCGATTGTTGCCTGATACTTTTATACAGTACCTCATTTAAAAAAATAACGATACTGGTTTTAATCATATCGTAAGGGATACTTTTAAAAACAGGTGTTTGCCGCACTTCCGATACCCTTTGCATATTGGTATTTGTTTTATGATAAACCACCATATCCAGCAAATGGAGCGATTGCAGCATGTTCATTTTAATCTTCGCCTTTGGTTTTTTAACGCCGTTGATGAGGTAAGACTGCATACCAAATTTATCAGTAAGCACCTGTACCACCACACTGCTTTCGCTGTAGTTTGTAGTCTTTAAAACAATGCCTCTAACTTTGTGCAACATGCGATTAAAACAATTTTTTCAAAAGTATGTTATTTGTGCAAATTTAATTGTGCAAAAAGTAATCACGTTTTACAAATAAGATTAGTTTTGCCGTTAATATTATTATTAAACTAAGCTGCACATGTGGGTTAAGCTATCGAGATTCATTCTTCGGAACCGTATCGCAATCATCGTATTTTTTGTATTAGGAACAATTTTCATGGCTTATCAGGCCAAAAACGTAAAACTCTCCTACACCGGGAGTAAAATCCTGCCCGTTACCGATAGCGCATTCGTAAAATACAACACCTTTAAAAAGACTTTTGGCGAAGATGGAAGTGTAATGGTAGTAGGGATACAATCGCCTGATATTTTTAAAAAAGAAGTTTACAACCGATGGGTTCAGCTTTCGAACGACATCCAAAAGTTAAAAGGTATTAAACAGGTTTTATCATCAGGAAGGATTTTTCAGCTGGAAAAAGATACTGTAAACCAAAAATTTGTTTTAAAGCCGCTCCCTGGTGGTTTGGTTAAAACTGACGCTGCGATGGATTCGATTAAAAATACCATCTACAGTAATCCTTTTTTCGAAGGCCTGGTTTACAACCGTCAGAACGCCACACTAATGGCCATCACTTTTGATACTAAAATCTTAAATACTGCCGAACGGAATCCAATTTTAAAAGAAATTGAAGCTAAGGCGAAAGCTTTTCAAACGGCGACAAAAATTCAGGTGCATATTTCGGGCCTACCTTATATCCGCACTGCGGTAAGTAAACTGGTAAGTAACGAATTCGTACTGTTCTTAGGTTTATCGATTCTGGTTTCTGCCCTGATCTTATTGTTTTTCTTTAAGAAATTCTATGCGGTATTCTTCCCTATTTTAGTGGTAGTAATGGGTGTAATCTGGAGTATTGGCACATTGGTACTATTTGGCTTTGAATTGACCATTTTAACAGGATTGATTCCGCCGCTTATTGTAATTATTGGTATTCCAAACAGCATTTTGTTACTGAACAAATACCAGAATGAACTTAGAAAAGATGGCGATAAACAACGTGCTTTAAGTGTAACTATCGAAAGAATTGCCATTACAACCCTAATTGCGAACATTACCGCAGCTATCGGATTTGGTGTATTGTATTTTACCGGAAGCGAACTTTTGATGCAGTTTGGTAGTGTAGCCTCTATCAACGTAATGATTACCTGGCTAATGTGTTTATGTTTAATCCCGATTATCTTCAGTTACCTGCCTGCGCCAAAACTTAAAGCGCAAAATCACGTTGAGGAAGGATTTTTGCATAAGTTACTGGTTAAAACCGATACGCTGGTGCAGCACAAAAGTGGATTGATTTATACCGGGACGATTATCATATCCATCATTGCCTTTATCGGGGTAATGAAAATTAATGTGAATGGATATGTAGTTGATGATCTACCAAAAAACTCTGAGATTTTAACGGATTTAAAGTTCTTCGAGAAAAATTTTGAAGGTATTTTACCTTTAGAAGTAAGTGTAGATACAAAGAAAAAGAACGGCGTTTTCAATTTAACCAACCTGAAAAGAATGGAGAAACTGGAGAAGATGATTTCTTCCTATCCTGAGTTTTCGCGGTCTATTTCGGTAAATATGGGTTTAAAGTATGCTACCCAAGCCTTTTACAATAACGATTCTACTTTTTTCCGTTTGCCAGATAATTTAGAAAAGAATTTTATTCTGGCCTATATCGCCAATGGCGGTAAAGGAAATGCAAGTTTGTTAACCAACTTTATCAGCAAGGGAAATCAGAGTACAAGGATCAGCTTTCAAATGGCTGATGTGGGTTCGAAGCGTTTAGACGCTATTATGGCCGAATTAAAACCGCGTATCGATAGTATTTTGCCTCCATCTAAGTTTGATGTAGAGCTTACCGGATCGAGCATTATCTTTTCTAAAGGGACGGATTATATGTTAAGGCATTTGGTTGAAAGTATTGCCCTCGCTATTGTGTTAATTTCCATCCTGAGATTGGCACAGTTCAAAAGTTTGGGCATTATGTTTATCTCCTTATTACCAAACATTGTTCCTTTAATTATTACTGCAGGGATTATGGGTTATTTTGGAATTTCCCTAAAACCTTCTACCATATTAATTTTTACCATCGCCTTTGGTTTAGCTTCCGATCAGACCATTTATTTCTTAACACGTTATCAACAGGAGTTAAACCTGACCAATTTCAGCGTGCCTAAAGTAATTACTGATACCATTACAGAAACAGGTGTAAGCATGACGCACATTGCTTTAATCTTATTCTTCGGTTTTGGAATTTTTACGGCTTCTACTTTTGGAGGAACAGTAGTACTTGGTTTGCTCCTATCCATAACTTTATTGGTAGCTTTGATTTTCAATTTAACTTTATTACCAGCACTGGTATTATGGTTAGATAAAAAGAAAGTAAGAAAACAGGTATCTGATGAAGAATCAGTCAGGAATGCTGGTGAATTTGACCATTAATTGAGTTGGCAGTTTTGAGTTTAGGATGCCTAACCTGAAACAGAATAGATATCATTCATAGCCTTGGGTTTAAACCCAAGGCTATTTTATTTAAATAAAAAAGTCTCCCATGGTTCGTGTCCTCACGAACCATCAGTTATGTTTTCGGTCCGTGGAGACACGTACCGAGGCATGGGTTCAGGATGACGATCGCGTAAGAAAAAGTGGCAAATAACAGAAGAATGCTGGTGAGTTTGACCATTAATTGAGTTGGGAGATTTTAGTTAGCAGTTTGGAGTAGGGTGCCTAACCTGAAACAGAATAGATGCCATTCATAGCCTTGGGTTTAAACCCAAGGCTATTTTTACAAAATCACCAACCCTACATTCCAGCCTAACCATCCCGTATATCTCGGATCGTTAAAAGAGAAATCTTGATGTTTTTCCTGCAACAAACCAAATTCACCAATCTTGGTGCTTTGGTTGGTGTAATAAACATTAACCGATGGACCACCTTGAATGGCCAGCCATTTATTTATTCTGATGTTCACTGGCAGCTCAAATTTATTCAACAGGTTGAGATAATCCCAGCTCCCCTGGTAAACATATTGGCTACTTACTTCAGGATTTAGGGAAACGCTTTTAAAAAGATTAATTTCCTTGCCAAAACCCAAGCCGCCGGTATATATTTTTTCGACTGATTTTTTGGTTGTGCCAAACATTAACATATTATATAAACGTTTGCTTCCGCCTTTATAAGCCACATTAAAAGTAGTGCTTTCATTGGTGCTAAAACTAAATTTATGGTAACCCTTTAACGCAACATTGATTAGACCAATTGAATAGCCATCATTTTCATTTGAAACATTCAGAATCCCAACTTGAACGCCTTTTAAGGTTTTGGCGTAATTAATTGCACCAATCTGAAAACCACTAGCAGTCTGTCCAGTAAAATTTGTTAGCGCTGCAAGATTTATCCCACTACTTTCTTTGTTGATATTGGCAATACCACCAATTTGTATTCCGCTTGTTCTACCGCTTACAATGTTGCCACCAACTCCAATCTGAACACCCTTCGTATCTTTATTAACAAGATTTAAGGCACCTGTTTGCCAACCCTTTAAGGTTCCGCCTATGGTATTAAGGCCTAAAGAAAGTTGAATACCTTTCACATCCTGATTCACGTGGTTATAAATTCCACCTAGCTGAAAACCTTCGAAACTCTTACCTACACGGTTATAAGCCAAGGCAATCTCAGCCGCCCTAACATCGCCTATAACATAATTAAATAGGCCAGCAATCTGTGCTCCACGAACATCTCCCCCGACTAGATTAAAGGCCCCAGCAAATTGAAAATACTGCACGTTGCTTTTGTTGATATTAAAAACAAAACCAATTTCCCCTCCATCAACCCCGGCGCTATAAGCACCAATAACATTAAGTGAAAATTTGTTCACCACCTGACCACTTAAAGAGCCATGCGAGTTTAAACCAGGGATGAGCGAAAACTGAAACGGAGCTTTTGAGATAAAACCACCAATATTGATCGACTGGATTTTTTGTTGCGCGGTAACCAATGCATTACCGAGCCAGGTGTTTTCTACATCTCCCAAATTTCCGCTGATAAACCTTTCAACTGGATTTTCCTTTCTATTGGTAATGTTCACTTCTGCCAGAAAATGGGTAACCGTAGATTTATAATTCTCCTTGCTTACGGTTAATGATATGGGTTGTGTAATATTTTTTAACCGCATCGAAAAATAACCGTTTCCATCCGATATTTCGGAAACCAACAGGTTTCTTTCGTAAATACTGGCATCCTGAATAGGTTTATTGGTTCGTTTATCCACAACCTGCCCGGTAATGGTATAAAGTTCAGGATTACCTACCGATTCATTAACCAACAAAACCAGTTCAAGCGGTGCATACCTGATAATTACAAAATTTCCCGATTGGCGGTATTCAAACCTATGATTTAATATTTTATCCAGCGTTTCGGCAATATTCAGGTTGTTTTCATGAATACTGATCAAACTATCTGCAGGCAATATATTGCTGTTATATGAAAACCTGAAGCCACCTTTCTCTTCTATCATGGCCAATACTGAAATGAGTTTTTGCTGTTCGATATTTAGGGAAATGTTTCTGGATAAATTGGATTGTGCTTTTATTAAGGAATTGAAAAATAGGATAAAAATAACAGTGATTTGGAGCGTACGCATAGTTTTTATTTAAGTTTAATTATGTCCTGCCCATACTCAATTTTAATTTTAAAAGTTTCAGCAATTATAGTCAGGATTTCTTTAAGCGATTCGTTTTTAAAGGTTGTGCTAATTGGAAGCAACTTTAATGCAGGATTTACAATAACGATATTGGACTTAAATTTTTCATTAAGCACGGTAACCAAATCGCTAAGCGGTGTACCATCGCAAACCAATTCATTCGAATAATAGTAATTGTACAGCTTACCCTGATTTTCTCCCTTGAATAAATGGGGCTGATTTTGACTTACTTCTACTTTCTCTCCAGCAGTTAAACGCACGCTATCATTTCGGTTGTTCACCTTAACGATTCCACTTTCTACAACTACGACAACAGCTACGCCATCACTTTTCACATTAAACGCTGTGCCTACAACAGTTACGCGAACATCATTAACACTAATGATAAATGGTTTCGATTTATTGGCGCTGACTTTAAAAAAGGCTTCGCCCTTTAGTTTAACATCGCGGGTTTTATTAAAAAATCCTCCTACGAAAGAGAGTTCAGATTGTTTATTCAGGATCGCAGTAGAACCATCAGGTAGCGTTTGTGTTAAAGTGTTTTTGCCACTATTCACCTTTATTTTATTGCCAATTAAATTGCTGTAGAAGAATAGCCCTGTACTTAAAACAATAGCGACAATGGCTACCCAACGTAAAACAGATTTATAGTGGAACGTTTTTTTCTCGTGCTGCAAACGGATATTCAACCTTTTTAAAGCCTGGTGTTCATCAATTTCAGGATCAATCTGCAGTTTACTTTTCTCCAGTATCGTCCTGAAATCTTCTAACTGTTTAAGATGATCAGGATTTGATGCTGCCCAGACTTCAACCTGTTCACTTTCGGGCACAGTAGCCTCTCCAAGCAAGTATTTCGCCAGCAAATCATCGTTAATATATGTATAGTTTTTATCCATAAGCTTATTTCAATAAAATAAAAATGAGGATCAAAAAATCTACTACCCTAAGGCGTAAAATCTTTAATGCCTTCCCCATCTGGTTTTCTACCGTTTTGATCGAAATATTTAGTGCATCAGCAATTTCCTGATATTTCATCTGGTCGAACCTGCTCAACTGAAATACATTTCTGCATTTTTCGGGCAGCTCGTTTATTGCCAAATGGATATTTTTTTCCAGTTCTGTTGCCATGATCTCTGTATTTAAGTTTCCTGTATTGTTTTTCACAGCATCAGCATAGTGAATGTTAAAATTCGATCTTACTTTTTGATGTTTCAAATAATTTAGACTTTCGTTGTGTACCGAACGATAAAGAAATGGTTTTAAAAATCCATCTGTTTTAAGCTGTTCTCTTTTTGTCCAGATGCGCACAAACACATTCTGAACAATTTCTTCGGCATCATCTTTTTCTTTAATTATCGCAAAAGCATAGGCATGCAGACTTTTGAAATGCTTTAAAAACACTTCGTCGAAAGCCTGCTTATTGCCACTTTTAATTAATCCGATAAGATTGGTGTCATTACTTTCCATAAAGCTAAACCTGCAAGGTTTTTAAAACCTTACAGGTTTTAGGTTAATCTATGCTGTTAAAATCGATTTCAATTTACGCCTAATTATAATTTCTTTTAAAAAGCCCGGAATAATTTTATCCAACACAACCAAAAAGCGGTTGGCAAAACCTGGTATTATTTCTTTCTTCCCTTTTAGCATACCGTCCATTGCTGTTTTGGCGACATAATCAGCCTCTAAGATCGTGGCCTTGGCAAAACCTTTCAATCCGTTGTTCATTACCAATAATTCTGGTTTGGTATTAATTCCACCCGGGCTAAGCAAACTGATGTGCACATTAGTACCACTCAATTCAAGCTGCAAACAACGGGTAAAATAACCGATAAAAGATTTGGTTGCCCCATAAACCTGTTTTTTTGGAACGATAAAATGTCCGCCTAAACTGCCAACATTTAAAATATAACTTGCCTTACTTTTATCGATATGGTTTAAAAATAACCGCGTAAGCAAAACCGTATTGGTAATGTTAAGGTCGATCTGTGTTCTATAAAAATCGACATTTTTATCCTCAAACCAACTCCAGTTCCCTAAACCCGCGTTGTTGATCAAAACATTTACCTTGATATTGTGCGTTTTTAATTTTTCAAAAATTTCGCTTGCAGAGGTATTTTTGGTCAAATCTATTTCGATACAGAACACCTTACTGTTAAAGTTTACACGCAGGTAATTTGCTAAATGTTCCAGCCCACTATTGGGTAACGAAACCAACACCAAACCTAAACCACGTTTGGCCGATTCGATAGCGAAAGATTTCCCCAAGCCCTCGCTTGCACCTGTAATTAATACGCTTAGTTCTTTCATGTATATTAGTTGTTTTAGCCACAGATTTACACAGATGAAAACGGATTTGGGTACCAATCCTATCTGTGTGCATCCTCTTTATCTCCCGAAAATCGGGACAGGTTGTGGTTAATGCATTTAATTATGTTTAAAATGATTAATGGTTTTACCTAAGCCTATTGCAAAAGGCGTTATCCGGTAATTTAGTTCGGCAATGGCTTTATTGCTGGAATATTGTTGATTACATTTCAACCTATCGGCAAACTCGGGCAGAAAAAACGGCGTAAGGTTAAAGAGTTTCGATTTTAAATATTCCAGCAAACTGTAAGCCTTAATAATACCTACCGGAATTTTATACAAATTCCTTCTTTTACCAGTGATCTGTCTTAATGTACCGAAAAACCCGTTAAATGACATATCAACCCCACCCAATATGTATCGTTCGCCATTTCTACCGTTTTGCATCGCCGCAATATGCCCATCCACCACATCATCTATAAAAGCATAATTTGCGATTGCCTCTCCATCGCCTGGAATAAAATGCCAGGTGCCTTTTATATAACCGGAAACCATTTTGCTCACGGTATTGCTGTCAGTAATTGGCCCATCACCATACACCCTTGATGGGTTTACAATCACCACTTCCAATCCCTTTTGCACAAATTCTTTCACCTCTAGTTCGGCCAGGTATTTTGTGCGTTCGTAACTGATTGGAAAACCAACAGCTCTTGGATCATTCTCCGAAACCGGCAAATTTAAGGTTGGTCCCCAAACCCCACAGGTTGAAGTATGTACTACCTTTTCTACACCCAGTTTTAATGCACAGCTGAGCACATTTCTAGTCCCGATTACATTCACATCATAAAAATCCTGCTCGTTCCGGCACCACATTTTAGCCATTGCCGCAGTGTGATAAACCTGGTAACAATCTTTCATAGCATTTTCTATGCTTAATGGATCTAAAACATCACCTTTTACAAACTGGATATTTCGGTGCGGGATAAGAAAGGGATGGTTTACATCCCTGCAAAGTGCCACTACATCGTAGCCCATTTCTGCAAGGGTAAAACTTAACTTCCGGCCGATAAAGCCTGATGCACCCGTAACCAAAACCTTCAAATATTTATTTGCTACTGCTTCCATTCTAAATCCTCTCCATTCTAATGGTGTACAATGAATGATTTACAACCACCAGTTTACATATTCCGTTTTCGAAATGGTAGTCGTTATAATTCCCATCGGGAAGATTGATCCGGTACTGATGCTCGCCACTTTTTTTAATGGGGATAAAACACTGAAAATTATCAGAGTAAATTTCGGGGATATTAACAGGCTCTTTGGTATACAAAAGCATCATATTATAACTGATGGGCTGATTTATTGTACTGATTTTATCGCCTGTATTAAGTTGGTAAACTTTATTTACCCAACTTGTTTTCTTAGCCTCTTTGGCATTGCCATTTACAATTCTATTTACGTTTGAAGTAAGCAGTTTACCATTTTTGAAATGTGCTACATCTTCCGTTTCTACATCGATTTTGAAAACAAAACGGGTCTGCACCTTCGAAGTGATTTTGAGATAAATATTATCGCCTTCATCTTTTTGCTGAAAATACATCTGACCGATCACCTCACCGTTACGCTTGATGTTAAACTTACTCTGCTGCGCAAAAGCAGATGAGAATGAACAGATTAAAAAGAGCACTAAAGCAGCGCCTTTCGGATTGATTGGGCTTTTGGATGAAAATTTTTTGTAGGTTTTTGGAGCAAAGTATTTCTTGCAGAGCCAAATAATTATTGCAGGAATCATAGTTATCTCTATTTGTTAATTTAGAGCTAATACAACTCACAAGAGATTTACCCCTATGCAGATTTTATTTTTTTTATTGCCTTGGGTTTAAACCCAAGGCAATGCGTGGAATTTATTCAATTTCTTACTTAGGCCCAATTACCTAAACCTGATGGTAGCGATCCCGATTTTTCATCGGGACAAGCGTACAGCAGGACGAACATTAAAATGAAATACAGGCCTTGCTTTCCAAAAACCTTTTAAACCATATAGGACATTTGAGAACATATAAGCTCAAAGAGAAATAATCTCGCTGATTTAAGACGGTTGATGCAGATTTATTGGGCTGCAGGCTTCTGATCCTCTTCATCTACCGGAACCTCAACCGTTGGATCGGTAATGATTTCGGCATTGCCGTCATTATCTTTTTTGGCGAATAAAATTGGGTATAGCAGCCATAGTGCGCCAATAATGACAAGCACGCCTGCCAGCATTTGAAAATAGATGCTTCCTTTTACCTCGTATGCATCTAAAATTTTATAGGTAATAAAAGAAAGCACGCCCGCTATGAGGATGAAAACGGCTTTTTGCAATTTTAAGAGCTTAATCATGGGTTCTTTCTTTTTAGTGTTACAATATGGATTAAAACAAAAATTAGCCCGATTAGTTCGAGCAAGCCACAGAAATAAAAAGCATAAAGTACAAAATCCCGGTCTGACGGATTTATTACCGCAACAATTGGCAAGGCAATTACGGCAACAATCATCAGTGTAAGCCCGATATTAAATAATTTCACATTAAAAGTATTTACATCAAAACTACCAAAATTCAGTCAATTCTGTTAACTTTGCAACCTTAATTTTTTGAGGTACTTGATTGATGTATAGCGAATTTAAACAATTGGAACTTGCCAAAATAGGGCAAGAAATACTGGATTTTTGGAAAAAGGAAAATATTTTTGAAAAAAGTATTTCTTCCCGCCCGAAATCTAATCCGTTTACTTTTTACGAAGGACCACCGTCTGCTAATGGCATGCCGGGAATCCACCACGTAATGGCGCGTGCAATTAAGGATATTTTTTGCCGCTATAAAACTATCAAGGGCTATCAGGTTAAACGAAAAGCGGGTTGGGATACACATGGTTTACCTGTTGAGCTTGGAACTGAAAAGGAATTAGGGATTACTAAAGAAGATATAGGTAAAACTATTTCTATTGAAGACTATAACGAAGCTTGTAAAAAAACAGTAATGCGTTACACTGATGTGTGGAACGACCTGACTGAAAAAATGGGCTATTGGGTAGATATGGATGATCCATACATTACCTATAAGTCGAAATACATGGAATCGGTGTGGTGGCTTTTGAAGCAGATTTACGATAAAGGATTAATCTATAAAGGTTATACTATCCAACCATATTCTCCAAAAGCCGGAACAGGATTGAGTTCGCATGAGGTAAATCAGCCTGGAGCTTACCGGGATGTTACTGACACCACAATTGTTGCGCAGTTTAAAGCATTAGCCAATACGTTACCAAGCTTCTTACAGGGATTTGATGATATTTATTTATTGGCATGGACAACCACCCCATGGACTTTACCATCGAACACTGCTTTAACAGTTGGACCAAAAATCGACTATGTTTTACTTCACACAGTAAATCAATATACTAATTTACCAGTAAGTATTGTTTTAGCATATAATTTGATTTTTAAGCAAGCTCCAATAGCTGTTGAAAAAACGGTTATTGAGAATTTTCTTGGTGGCACTTATGTTGACCAAAAAGGTAACATGGGCTATGATGGTATATCAAAAGATAAAGAATCTTTAATTGAGGTAAAAAGAAGTATTAATTTTCCAGCAGTAAAAAAATTAATCGATTCCACAAAAAAACAAGGCTTATTAAAAGCTATTATAGTTTCTGATAACCTATTGGATGAACTGTTAATTGCAAACTATGCTTCCGACAATGGTGTTAAATTAGAATTCAAACCTTTAAAACAATTGTTTGAAAGTCGAAACCATATTTTTAAAGGCACTGAGTTGGTTGGAATAAGATATGAACAACTTTTAACTTACGCATTACCATACCAAAATCCTGAAAATGCCTTCAGGGTAATTTCAGGAGATTTCGTCACTACTGAAGATGGTACCGGTATTGTTCATACCGCCCCTACTTTTGGTGCCGATGATGCTAAAGTTGCCAAAGAAGCTATTCCTGAAATACCGCCAATGTTGGTTTTGGATGATAATGACATTCCTGTTCCGCTTGTAGATTTACAGGGTAGATTTACCAAACATGTTGGCCCTTTTGCAGGCAAATATGTAAAGAACGAATATTACAATGCAGGCGAAGCACCTGAAAAATCGGTCGATGTAGAAATCGCTATTCTATTAAAAGAAGAAAATAAAGCTTTTAAAGTAGAAAAATATGTTCACAGTTACCCACACAGCTGGAGAACTGATGAGCCACTTTTATATTATCCTTTAGATTCGTGGTTTATTAAAGTTACAGATGTTAAAGACAGAATGTTCGACCTTAATGAAACCATTAACTGGAAACCAAAATCAACTGGAGAGGGTCGTTTTGGAAACTGGCTAAAAAACGCTAATGACTGGAATTTATCACGTTCGAGATATTGGGGAATTCCTTTACCCATCTGGAGAACTGAAGATAAAAAAGAAGAAGTGTTAATTGGCTCTGTAGAGGAACTGTATCATGCCATTGAAAAATCTATAACAGCTGGTTTCCAGAAAGAAAATCCTTTTAAAGGATTCGAAATCGGAAACATGTCTGAAGAGAACTATGACTTGATCGACTTACATAAAAATGTAGTCGATAAGATTGTTTTAGTATCTCCATCAGGTAAACCAATGAGCCGCGAAAGTGATTTAATTGATGTTTGGTTTGACTCTGGCGCCATGCCTTATGCGCAATGGCACTACCCTTTTGAAAACAAAGAAACAATTGATGGAAATGAAGATTTCCCTGCAGATTTTATTGCCGAAGGTGTAGACCAAACCCGCGGCTGGTTTTATACCCTGCATGCGATTTCTACATTAGTTTTTGATAAAGTAGCGTACAAAAATGTGGTTTCGAATGGACTGGTACTCGACAAAAACGGACAAAAAATGTCTAAACGTTTAGGCAATGCCGCCGATCCGTTCCAAACCATTAACGAATATGGTGCTGATGCAACGCGTTGGTACATGATTTCTAATGCAAATCCCTGGGATAACCTAAAATTTGACATTGATGGAATTGCTGAAGTGCGCCGTAAATTCTTCGGAACGCTTTACAATACTTATGCTTTCTTTGCCTTATATGCCAATATCGATAAATTCGAGATCGACAAAAATAATTTAAGCAAAGTTGAAGACAGAACAGAATTAGACCGTTGGATTTTATCGTTATTGCAAACCCTAATCAACGAAGTTGATGAAAGTTACAACACGTACGAGCCAACAAAAGCAACCCGTGCTATTCAGGCTTTTGTTGATGAGCATTTGAGTAACTGGTACATCAGGTTAAGTCGTCGCCGTTTTTGGAAGGGCGAAATGACCGATGATAAACGCGCTGCTTACGAAACATTATATACTTGTTTAGAAACTCTAGCACAGTTGATGAGTCCGGTAGCACCTTTCTTTGCCGATTGGTTGTATAAAAACTTAACCATTAACGATCCAAAAGCAGAACAATCTGTTCACTTAACGTTGTGGAATGAGGCTGACCAAAGCTTAATTGATACTGATTTAAATGAGCGGATGGTTTATGCTCAGGATATTTCATCGATGGTTTTATCGCTGCGCAAAAAATCGGGCATTAATGTTCGCCAGCCGCTAGAGAAAATATTAATCCCATCATTAAATGGCGATTTCGAACAAAAAATATCGAAAGTAGCTGATTATATCCTTTCAGAAACGAATGTGAAACATATCGAATTCATTACCGATACGCATGGCATCGTGAAGAAAAAGCTTAAACCTAATTTCAAATCTTTAGGCAAAAAAGTGGGTAAAGATATGAGTCTGGTTAAACAGGCTTTAGAAAATTCCAATCAGGATGATATCCGACGTCTAGAAAATGATGGCTTCATCATCGTAGTTGGAAGTAATGGTGAAGAATTTACCATCAATTTAAATGACGATGTAGAAGTTTTCGCCGAAGATATCCCAGGATGGCAGGTTACAAATTTAGGAAGCTTAACCGTTGCTTTGGATGTTACCATTTCAGAAGAACTGAAACAAGAAGGTATCTCGCGTGAGCTGGTGAACCGTATCCAAAATTTACGAAAAGAATTAAACTTTGAAGTGACCGATAGGATTAAAGTTTCATTACAAAATGATAACTTGGTAGCCAATGCAGTTGCAAAAAACAAGGATTACATTTGCGCGGAAATATTGGCCGATGAATTTGAATTAACAGATACTGTAAATAATGCAAACAAAATCGTTATCGATGATGTTGAGTTAAGCATTTCAGTAAATAAAATATAAATCCATATATTAGAAAATTAGAAAAAGAACATGGAAAACAGCAATAAAACACGTTACTCAGACAGTGAATTACAAGAATTTAAAGAACTAATTCAAGATAAATTACGCAGTTCTAAAGAAGAACTTAACTCGTTAACAACTTCTTTAAGCAATCCGAATGCAAACGGAACCGAAGATACTTCAGGTGCATACAAAACACTCGAAGATGGTTCTGCAACAATGGAAAAAGAGCAGATCAATCAATTGGCTGCCCGTCAGAAAAAATTTATTGATAACCTGGAGAATGCTTTGGTGCGTATCGAGAACAAAACTTATGGTATTTGCCGCGAAACAGGCAAGTTAATTCCAAAAGAACGTTTACGCGCTGTACCTCATGCAACTTTAAGCATGGAAGCTAAATTAAAGCAGAGTTAATGAAAGGCTATACCAAACCTTTAATTGTTATCTTTTTAGTTTTACTGGCCGATCAGCTGGTTAAAACCTGGGTTAAAACGCACATGTACCTTGGTCAGGAGTTCCATATTATTGGAAAATGGTTTATTATCCATTTTACCGAAAATAATGGGATGGCTTTTGGGATGGAGTTTGGTGGTGAATTTGGCAAATTAGCCTTATCACTTTTTCGTATTGCCGCTGTTGCAGGAATTGGTTATGGCTTACATTACCTCATTAAACATAAATATCATCGTGGTTTAATCTTAAATGTTGCACTGATTTTTTCTGGCGCATTAGGAAACATTATTGATTCTGTATTTTACGGAAAGATTTATGGTTACGAAAGCTGGTTTCACGGTCGTGTGGTAGATATGTTCTACTTCCCAATTGCAGAAGGTCACTTCCCTAGCTGGGTTCCAATTTGGGGAGGCGAAGAGTTTGTTTTCTTCAGACCTGTTTTTAACCTTGCAGATGCAGCCATTTCAGTTGGGGTGATACTTATCCTGATTTTCCAGAAAAACTACTTTAAAGAAGATGTAAAGGACGAGGTGAGCATCAACAGTGAGATTGTAGAAGATTAATAAAGTAAATCGTCTTGCTGAACTTGTTTCAGCATCTATCTAGGAAGACCCTGAAATAAATTCAGGGTGACGAAAATACAAAAACAGCCCATTTCTTAGCTGAGGTGGGCTTTTTATTTAACATGGACCGTCATTGCGAGAAGGCTTCTCCAGCCGACGAAGCAATCTTTATTGCAGGACTCACAAATGCCGACAGTAATAAGGTTTTAGAAAGCAGGTACAGAAGCCCTATTAAAGTCTGTTCCCGCTATCCTTTCTGCCAATGAGGCCGCTGCTTTAGCTCCGTTTCATCATAAAAAAATTAAGACAGAATTAAAACGCATTGGCATTCATACTATCGGGTTTAGTAACTTGGGGTATTGCAAGAAACAAAAAAGCAAATTGCCTACTCGTCATCCTGAATTTATTTCAGGATCTTTTCTGGTTTAGTAAATTTGGAAAGTATAAAAAACAAAAGCCCAGAACCACAGCTCCGTGGTCGGTGGCTCACCGACCTTAACTTACTTTAAAGCAACAATGATCAACTTCCTCGACATATCTTACCTCCATTCTGGTAATGAAAAACAGATAAAAGCTTATCATGTCTTAACCGATAATAAGGTTTTAGAAAAACTTTCTCCCTATCATCCAATTTTAGTGGGCACCATTCCAATTAATATCGATATCGAAAACAGCGATCTGGATATTATTTGCGAAGTTTCTGATAATAATAAATTTATCGACAAATTAGATGCATTGTTTGGATCTGAAAAAGACTTCACCATTTCTGAAAGCACAGAATTCAATGCGATTAAAGCCACATTTTTGATGGGTGGGTTTGAGATAGAGCTGTTCGGACAAAATATTCCCACCACACAACAAAATGCTTATCGGCACATGCTTGTGGAATACAAAATACTTTTAGGAAAGGGAGAAAAATTTAGACAGGACATCATTGATCTCAAAAACCAAGGTTATAAAACGGAGCCAGCTTTCGCTAGGCTATTAGGTTTGAATGGCAATCCTTACGAGGAATTGCTGAAATTGGAGTCTTAGCGGGACGCTAAGGCCAGATCAGTTAAATAAGGCGGTTCGTCATTCCCAGAGGTCAGTTTTAGAAAAAAAACAAAGGAGTCTGATGACAGGTAAGATAAATCGTCATCTCGACCGCAGTGGAGAGATCTTTTAACATAGCCAAAGATCTCTCCACTCCGCATTTGCTTCGGTCGAGATGACGCCAATTTTGAATCTGTCATTGGTAACTTGATTGGGGGTTCTTAAAATTTATTGCATTAAGATTCCCGCCTACGCGAGAATGACGACCGACATATAATTGCCCTGTCTCATCTGAAATTCGTATTTCATCATCTCATACTTAAAATATTATATTTGGAATACAAAAACCAAATATCATGAAACTTTACTATACCTTTTTACTGCTATTTATCATTAGCAGCTCAACATTTGCTCAAAAAAGCCTTTTTAACGGAAAAAACCTAAATGGCTGGCACGTAGATGTACCCGCAATGGATAAAAAGCCCGATACCATTAATCCATTTATTGTCCGCAATGGGATGCTGGTAAGTTTAGGTACGCCGGGTGGGCATTTAATAACTGATAAAATTTATAAAAATTACCAGTTAACAGTACAATACCGCTTTGCAGGCAAACCTGGTAATTGTGGTGTTTTAGTCCACGCATCAACGCCAAGGGCTTTGTATGGTATGTTTCCAAAATCTTTAGAAGTTCAGATACAGCATAAAGATGCAGGTGATTTTTGGTGTATTGAAGAAGACATCACGGTACCCGATATGCTTTCCAGACGTGGGCCTAAAGAAAACTGGGGAGTAAATGGAGATAAACTGCGTAGGATTAAAAATTTAACAGACGACAGTGAGAAACCGCTTGGCGAATGGAATACTATGGTTATTCAATGTTTAAATGACGAAGTTAAAGTTTGGGTAAATGGTACACTGGTAAACTACGGCACAAATTGTACAGCAAGTAGCGGGCAAATTGCTTTACAAGCCGAAGGCAGTGAAGTAGAATTTAAACAATTAGATTTAAAACCAATTAAAGCGTTGTCTAAATAGCTTTATCTCTATTAATTTTACTACTTAGGCGAACGTAATCGTCATTTCGAGCGGAGTGCAGCGAAGTTGAGAACCACGAAGTGCTCAGTGAATAAATCTATCTAGATAGATCTCTCCATTCCACTACGTTCCAGTCGAGATGACGATACTTGTATATAAATCTCAATCGTTAGCCGTGATTTATTAACGTAACTGTTAAAGTAGATTGCAAATCTAAAGAACAATGGGAGTGGCGTCACCCTGAATTCATTTCAGGGTCTATTTTGATTAGAAAGATGCTAATCCCGAAGATCCGGACAGCATGACGAAAGCTCGGTATTAATTTCATTTTTTAGGTATAAAAAAGAAGTCAAGTTTTAAAAAACTTGACTTCTTTATAAACAGTATGAAGTCCCGATTTTATCGGGATTAGGGGTCTATATACCTAATAATAATCTAGCCGGATCTTCTAACAATTGTTTCACACGAACCAGGAAACCAACAGACTCACGTCCATCGATAATTCTGTGATCGTAAGATAAAGCCACGTACATCATCGGGCGGATGACCACCTCACCTTTTTCAGCTACCGGGCGCTCAACAATGTTGTGCATACCTAAAATAGCCGATTGTGGCGCATTAATAATTGGAGTAGACATCATTGAACCAAATACACCACCGTTGGTGATGGTAAATGTTCCACCAGTCATCTCTTCGATGGTTAATTTGCTATCACGTGCTTTTAAAGCCAATTCTAAAACCGATTTTTCAATCTGAGCTAAAGTCATGCTTTCTGCGTTACGGATTACCGGAACTACCAAACCTTTTGGAGCAGAAACCGCGATTGAAATATCAGCGAAATCGTTATAAACCAATTCTTCACCTTCAATACGACCGTTAACCGCAGGAAAATCTTTTAAAGCTTCGGTAACTGCTTTAGTGAAAAAGCTCATGAAACCTAAACCAACACCATATTTTTCTTTAAACTGATCTTTATATTTACCGCGTAAATCCATAATTGGCTTCATGTTAACCTCGTTAAAAGTAGTCAACATTGCGGTTTCATTTTTCACAGCAACTAAACGTTTTGCAACCGTTCTACGCAGTGGAGACATTTTCTCACGACGCTCGCCACGGCTACCTGCAGGAGCAGCAGCAACAACTGGTGCACTAGCTTTAGGTGCTTCTGGTTTTTTACCAGCCTCTGCCTTAACAGCATCATCTTTTGTAATACGGCCATCCACACCAGTACCTTTTACCGCACTAGCTTCAATTCCTTTTTCTGCAAGAATTTTACCAGCAGCAGGTGATGGAGTTCCGGTTGCGTAAGAGTCTTTAGAAGCTGTTGAATCTGGAGTCTTTGGGGCCTCAGCTACCGCAGCTGGAGCTTGTGCATCAGACTTAGGACTTTCAACTTCTGACTTTGGATTAGCAGCTGCACCACCATCTTCAATTTTACAAACTACTGCACCAATGGCAAGGGTATCGCCTTCGGCTGCTATGATTTTTAAAGTTCCAGCTTGTTCTGCAGTTAATTCGAATGTTGCTTTATCCGATTCTAATTCGGCAATCACTTCATCCATTTCAACAACATCGCCATCGTTTTTTATCCAACGTGATAAAACAACTTCGGTTATCGACTCACCAACAGGTGGAACTTTTATCTCTAAACTCATTTTTGTAATGTTATGTTTTTTATTGTTAATGTTGTAAAGTTGAAATATTCAGGATGTTAGCCCTATACTTTCAGTCTTCCAATCTTCTATATTTTTATTGTTAAATGTTGTAAAGTTGGAATGTTCAGGGAGCTTAAGCCCTACAACATAAGCCTTAAACCTATCTTTAAATTATCAAACGCTATGCGCCAAACGCATGGCCCTATGCTCTTAATCGATCTGAACTAATTTTTTTGTTGCTTTTTTGGCGATATCCTTTACATCTTCCGTTACCGGAATCTCTAAAGCTTTTGCTAAAATATAAGCCTGTTGGTTAGCATGTTGTTTTGCAAAACCTGTTGCAGTACTGCTACTCTCTCTTCTCGAAATTACATCAATACCTTTTAACGCTGTTTTGTACAACCTGCGGAACAAATATGGCCATGCACCCATGTTTTCTGGTTCTTCCTGTACCCAGAAAACTTCTTTAGCATTTTTATATTTCTTCTGGATGGCTTCCATCTGATCAACCGGAGTTGGGTACAACTGCTCTACACGAACCAGGGCGACATGTTTCAATTTATCAGCCTGTTGTTTCTCCAATAACTCATAGTAAATTTTACCGCTACAGAAAACAATACGCGTTACATCAGCAACTTTAACATTTACATCGTCAATTACTTCTTTAAAACCACCTTCAGTAAATTCTTCTAATTTAGAAACACAAGCCGGGTGGCGCAATAAACTTTTAGGTGTAAATACCACTAAAGGTTTACGGAAATCGCGTTTAAACTGACGGCGTAAAACGTGGAAGAAGTTTGCAGGAGTTGTACAGTTGGTTACCTGCATGTTATAATCGGCGCAAAGCTCCATAAAACGCTCAATACGTGCTGATGAGTGCTCTGGTCCCTGACCTTCGTAACCGTGAGGCAATAACATAACCAACCCGTTTTCGCGCTGCCATTTGGTTTCGGCACTTGCAATATATTGATCGACAACAATTTGTGCTCCGTTGAAGAAATCGCCAAATTGTGCTTCCCAGATGGTTAATGCATTTGGATTTGCCATAGCATAACCATATTCAAAACCTAAAACGCCATATTCTGATAAGTGCGAATTGTAAATATCGAAAGCAGCCTGTTGATCTGAAATGTTTGCCAACGGTACATATTCTTCCTCACTATCCTCAAGGGTTAACACCGCATGACGGTGAGAGAATGTTCCTCTTTCTACATCCTGACCGCTTAAACGAACGCGTTTACCTTCTGATAATAAAGTACCATAAGCCAGTTGTTCGCCCATTGCCCAGTCGAAAACATTGGTTTCGTTAACCATTTTGCTGCGTTCGGCAAAGAGTTTTTCGATTTTTTTGAAGAACTTTTTATTTGATGGCAATGCCGTAATGCGCTTACCAATTTCCAATAAGGTAGATTTTTTAACCGCGGTAACAGGTGAAGACTCGAAATCTTTAGGTGTAGCCATACGCAAATCTGCCCATGCACCACCAAATTTAACTTCGGCATTACCGGCAACAAACTCTTTAGCTTCATTTAAACGTTCCTGCAAAATACCACGGAAATCTTTTTCCATTTCTTTTGCTAAACCAGCTTCTAACTTACCTTCTTTGGTTAACTGATCGATATAAATTTCCCTTGGATTAGGGTGTTTTTCGATTGTTTTGTATAATAATGGCTGCGTGAATTTAGGTTCATCAGACTCATTATGACCGAAACGACGGTAGCAAAGGATATCAATAAAAACATCGTTTTTATATTTCTGACGGTATTCCATTGCCAGATTAATTGCGTAAACCAAAGCCTCAGGATCATCACCATTTACGTGGAAAACCGGAGATAAGGTTACTTTAGCAATATCGGTACAATAGGTACTGGTACGGGCATCTTTATAATTGGTGGTAAAACCAATCTGGTTATTAATCACTAAGTGGATTGTTCCACCAGTTTTATAACCTTCAAGGCCTGCCATCTGAATCACTTCGTAAACAATACCTTGTCCGGCAACTGATGCATCACCATGAATCAAAATTGGCGCTAAACGACTGTTATCGCCACCATATTTGAAATCAATTTTCGAGCGGCTCATTCCTTCTACTACCCCATCAACCGTTTCTAAGTGTGATGGGTTAGGGCATAAACTTAAGTGAACACTTTTGCCAGAAACCGTAGTAACATCTGTAGAATAACCTAAGTGGTATTTTACATCGCCACCAAAAGGGGTATCCGGGTTGTAGCTTTTACCTTCAAACTCAGCAAAAATATCTTTATAGGTTTTTTGCATGATATTGGCCAATACGTTCAAACGACCGCGGTGTGCCATACCAATTACAAATTCTTCAATTCCAAGTTCAGCACCTTTTTCGATTACCGAATCTAAAGCCGGAATTAAAGCTTCTGCACCTTCTAATGAGAAACGTTTTTGGCCCAGGAATTTAGTGCCTAAGAAATTCTCGAAACTTACCGCTTCGTTTAATTTCCGGAGAATCCGTTTTTTCTCATCAATAGAGAAATTAGGGGTATTACGTGCACTCTCCATTTTTTGCTGAATCCAGTTCAACACTTCAGGTGTACGTAAAAATTTATATTCTGCACCGATTGAGTGTGCGTATGTTTGTTTTAAAAAGGCTACAATATCTTTCAATTTTGCGGCACCAATACCAATCTCGACACCAGAGTTGAAAACGGTTTCTAAATCGGCATCCGATAATCCAAAATTTGCAAGATCTAATGTTGGCAAATGTTTACGTCTTTCGCGTACCGGATTGGTGTGCGTAAACAGGTGACCACGGCTTCGATAGCCATCGATCAGGTTTAAAACATTAACCTCTTTTAAAAATTGTTCAGGCGTTCCTGCGGTTACCGTAGGGGCTTCCGATCCTCTTCCAAAATCGAAACCTTCGAAAAATTTTTGCCAACCAAATTCAACCGATTCAGGATCTTGTTGATACGACTGATATAAAGACTCTATATATTCGGCGTTTGCGCCATTAAGATAAGATAATTTATCCATTATTAACTGTTTACTATAAGCATTACAAAATTAGAATTTTACCTTATATAAATGGCAAAAATCTCGATTAAAATAAGAATTATTGAAAGACTAAATTATTGAATGAAAGAATGATAAAACTACGACCTGTATTAATCAATAAAATTTCAAATTCAATCATTCAAAACCTACTCAATCATTCTATCATTTAATTATTCAATCACTACAATTACGATGCCCAAGTTAAGGAGTAATTGCCTTTTGGATCGAGGTTTTTGATATTTTTATCGAGGTCGAAAACACTTTTCGATTTCTGATCGTTACCTACACCGGCTACATTAGCCCAGTTACCCCAATTACTTGCCGGGTTGTAATCGATTAATTTTTCTTCAAAATATGCTGCGCCAAAAATCCAGCTTACTTCTAAATTATTGATCAGATATAGAGCTGCAGTTTGCCTGGCAATATTCGAGATGAACCCGGTTTGATTTAATTCTGTCATCACCGCATCTACCACAGCAAAACCTGTCTGCGCATTCTTCCATTTACTAAAATTATCCTGCTCATTCACAATATCAATAAGTCCCTGGCTACCAAACCCATTCGGACTAAAAAATGTATTACCGTATTTTTTAAACATGAAACGGAAATAATCTCGCCAAAGCAATCCTAACAAAATGTGATTAAACATGGCTTTGGTATTGGGCACACCTTCCATCTTTTTAATTTCCCAGTATACTTTCCGTGGCGATAAACTGCCTATGGCCAGCCAGGCCGATAGTTTTGAAGCCAAAATTAAATTCTTGGTTGTTGCAGCCTGCTGCATGGCCACAATCACCTTTTGGAGATGTGCCAAACCTTCAGCCTCGCCACCTACAAATTCAAAATCAGCACGCTGGTCTTTTCGTTGTGGCAAAAGATTAAGGTCTTTTAATGAAGATAATGTTCCCCAATCAATTACTTCGGCTACATTAATCCGATCGGGTGCCGAAAAACAGGGTTTGATAATCGAATCGCGTTCAATCTTCTTTTTAAACTGGTTAAAAGCATCAGGAATATCCTTAATGGGAAAAGGCAAATCTTCCTTATTGTATAGGGTGTGACCGATAAAATGTTTCAGGTTGATGCGTGATTTCCAAAGTGCATTTTCTACCAAAGTTGAAACATGCGTCTCTTCTCTTGCCACTTCGCGGTGATGGTAAACTTCGGTAATCTCATATTCCTGAGCGAGCTGAGGGATAATTTCTTCGGGATTACCTTCTGCGATAAGCAAGTTACCACCAATCTGTTTTAAAGAATTGCGTAAACCTAAAACACTTTCTAAAATAAACTGTGCTCTAATATTACCTGTTTTTAACGTACCGTATTTGGTTTCGCCAAAAGAACGATGATCGAGAATGTAAACAGGCAAAATCGAATCAGATTTAGCAATTGCCTCGACCAGCATTTCGTTATCATGCAAGCGAAGATCATTTCTAAACCAGACTAAAATTTTTTTGGACATGTTTTATTGAAAAGGGTGTAAGAACGCGATTACAAATTTATCTTATTTTTCTTCTTCATCCAACCCCTAAATAATTCTTTACAAACAGGTAACAAAAGAATTAGAACTGTATTAATATCGTTTTAAATGAAGCTATAAAAACCCTTTTGTATCTTTGGTGTTTAAAAAAGATGGCAAAGAAAATTCTGATTACCGGGGCTACGGGACTTGTGGGTACTGAGCTGAAAAAGCATTTGCTAAGCAAGGATTACGAGGTAAATACACTTTCGCGAAAGAAAGACAATAATCCGAATAATTTTGTGTGGGATGTTTACAAAGGAGCTATTGATGCCGATTGTTTGAATGGTGTAGATGCCATTATCCATTTAGCGGGAGAACCGGTTGCAGATAAAAAATGGACCAAAGAACGCAAAAAGCAGATTATCGATAGCCGCGTAAAATCAACAGCATTACTCTTTAAAACCATTAAATCTAAACCGGACCATCAGCTAAAATCATTCATTTCTGCTTCGGCAGTTGGTTTTTATGGTGATTGTGGCGATGAAATTTTAACAGAAGAAAGTCCAAACGGTTACGGATTTTTAGCCGAATGCTGTAAACTTTGGGAAGATGCCGTAGACCAGGGCAAAAAACTAAGCCTCCGGATTGTAAAACTCCGTACCGGAATCGTTTTAAGTAATCATGGAGGGGCTTTACCACAACTCGATAAACCGGTAAAGTTATTCACTGGAGCTGCTTTAGGTACAGGCAAACAATGGACGCCCTGGCTGCACATTGATGATATGGTGAAAATGTACATCGAGGCTCTTGAAAATTTAAAAATGGAAAATTGTTACAATGCTTGTGCGCCTTTTCCGGTCACCAATAAAGCGTTAACCAAAGCTATTGCCAAGCAACTGCATCGTCCTGTTTGGCCGATCAAAGTACCCAAAAAAGCATTGGAATTGTTATTGGGGGAACGTGTTGAAGCGGTTTTAATGAGCAATAATACTTCAGCACAAAAAATTCTTGATGCGGGATTCAAATTTAAATTCACACATTTGGAGGATGCTTTGAAGGACCTTTATAAATAGGCTTAATCGGTTAACAGTTAAATCGGTTAATCAACGCCAAACGCCTAGCTCCAAACGCTTAATCATAAAATCATCTAAATTCTATTAACAGCTTATTTTATACATGAATTCTGTATCCATTTTCTGGTTTCGCCGCGATTTACGTTTAGACGATAATGCAGCTTTGTATTACGCCCTTAAAGGTGACTATCCCGTTCTTCCTATTTTCATTTTTGATCAGCATATATTAGATAAACTTCCAAAAGACGATGCACGCGTAACTTTTATTCATCAAACCATTGAGGATTTAAAGAATGAACTTCAGCAACATGGATCAGATTTGTTGGTAAAGTATGGCAGGCCCGAAAAAATATGGCCAGAAATTTTAAAGGAACATGATGTTAAGGGAGTATATACCAATCATGATTATGAACCTTATGCACGCGAACGTGATGATAACATGGCCGAATTTTTAACCAGTGAGAAAATCGCTTTCAGAACATATAAGGATCAGGTTATATTTGAAAAGAACGAAATTTTAAAAGCCGACAAAACACCCTACACTGTTTTTACGCCTTTCTACAAACAATGGCATGCCAAACTGAACGATTTTTATGTGAAGGCTTACCCCTCTGAAAAATACTTCAAAAATTTATTGCAAAGCAAAGATCTGCCTTATCCAACTTTAAAAGAAATGGGCTTTGAAAAGAGTAAGCTGGATTTTCCGGAAATTAGTTATAAAAACAAACTCGATGATTATGCAAAAGAAAGGGATTTCCCCGCGCTTGATGGCACTACACATATCGGACTGCATTTACGTTTTGGAACATTAAGCATCAGAAAAGCTGTAAAGGATGCATTGGAAGCAAAATCGGATGTCTGGCTTTCTGAACTGGCATGGCGGGAGTTTTATATGACCATCCTTTGGCACTTCCCCTACTCGGCTTCAGATTCGTTTAAAAAACAATACGATAAAATTAAATGGCGCAATAACGAAGATGAATTTAAGGCGTGGTGCGAGGGCAATACTGGTTACCCGATTGTTGATGCAGGCATGAGGCAGCTTAACCAAACCGGCTGGATGCACAACCGCGTGCGCATGATTGTGGGCAGTTTTTTAACCAAACACTTACTGATAGACTGGCGCTGGGGAGAAGCCTATTTTGCAGAAAAGTTATTGGATTACGAAATGTCAAGCAATGTGGGAGGCTGGCAATGGGCCGCAGGATCGGGGAATGATGCCGCACCATACTTCAGGGTTTTTAATCCTGAACTTCAAACTAAAAAATTCGACCCTAAGTTCGAATATATCAAAAAATGGGTACCCGAATTTGGGACAAAAAAATATGCCCAACCAATAGTTGAGCATACCTTTGCAAGGGAAAGAGTTTTAAAAGTTTTTAAAGAAGCTTTATCTAATTCGTAACCTTTACAATTTCTATATCAAAATCTAAAGGAGATACTCCATTAGCTAAATCAGCAGGGATAATTAAACGAAGCTTTCCACCAGCGGTTACTTTTCCTGGTAATATTAACTGCCAGCCCTTATATAAATTACTCAAAACATCGGTAAAAGTTCCGTCGGTATTGCTTTGCAAAACTGTTCCATCTAAATAACGAACAGTGTAGTTTGCAACAATTGTAGAGTTCACATTAATTACATCCGTTCCGGTTCCAGGGGTGGTAATGCTATAACGCGCTCTGGAAGGATCTTTAATCAGTGTTAAATTATTATTGGTAACGAATTTATTGATCTCAAATTCATCTATTTCATGTCTTTTCGATTCAGCATAAATACCCAAATCAACAAGGATATTTTCATTTGATCCAATATTTAAAAAACTTACGCCGTTCCTGCCAAAAGCCATGCTAGAAGGCATAATTAAAGTTGCTTTGCCACCTCTTTTTAATTTGGTTAACACTTCTCTAATTGGCGTAAATACATACGATACGCTATTAATGGTAAATCGATCTGTATAACCCAAAAAGGTACCTGGAATCATTAAATCAGATGTTTGATTTAGCACCTGTCCAGACAAGGTTTTAAAAGTATAAGAATAATAAACCGAATCTGAGTTTTTAACAACATCACCAGTACCAGGTGTAGTAACTTTATAATAATAGCCTTTTGTATCCTTATCAAAGCTAAGGTTATTCTTTTTAAGGTACGCCTGGATAGCCGCATCATCTACAGTTTCAATAGACTCATATTCTTTTTTACATGAGCTGAAGATTGTAGTAGCCAGTAAAAGTGCGAATAGGCTAAGTTTAGTAAATTTGTTCATTTATTATTGTACGTCTGTAAGTGTTATAGTAAAATCGAGTATTGAATTTGCAGGAACCAAAGATGATGGTGATTGTGTTCCATAAGCGTAATAAGAAGGTATTATTAATCTAATCTTACCACCTTTTTGTATTTTTTGAATCCCAATTTGCCATCCTACAATAACATTTCCAAGTAAAAACGATATTGGGGTTCCTTTGGTACTATCGAAAATTGTTCCGTTTAATAACTTCCCTTCATAATCAGAAGTGATTTTTGTAGATGCCGTATAAACTACACTTCCTGCCCCAGGCGCTAAGATCTGATAAAATATACCACTGGCATCTTTTGTAGCCTGTATATTATTCGTCTTAACAAAAGCGCTTATTGCAGCAGTATCGGCCTTAAACTGTGGTGTAGGATCGTAATCATCAACCGGTTCATTTTTCTTACAGGCTGCTAAGCACCCTACAAGGCAGATCATGAGTATAAAATATTTAAACTTAACCATCATCCGCAAAAATAAGCTTTTAATACGGATGCTACAATTTTTAACCTATTTTAACAATTTTAAGGAGCTTAAAGTTAAAAGCAAAAAGACCAAAAAAGCATTTTCGAAAATTGATAACACAAATTTCTGTTGAATTTAGCATTTCACTTTTAGTCTTTGCTCTTATTGTGTATTAGACAACTGTATCGTAAAATCTAATACCGAGTTACCAGGAATAGGACCTACCGCATCACTTCCGTAACCCAAACCCGGCGGAACAATTAATCTGATTTCTCCGCCTTTTTGTATTTTAGGGATACCGATTCTCCAACCTGATACGAGCTCGGCAAGGTTAAAAGTCTGCTCTTTACCTCCACCATTATCAAATACATTCCCGTTTAATAACCTGCCTTCATATTTAATGGTTATTTTGGTATTATTTGGATAAGTGAATGAGCCCGAGCCAGGTTTAATCACCTGATAATACAAACCAGAGTCATCTTTAACTGCATTAATATTATGTTTTTTGATAAAATCTGTAATTTGTTTTTCAGCATCTTCATCTTTTTTGCAAGATGAAATAACAGCTACACATAAAAGAAGTATCGTAAGAAATCTAAATTTAAACATGCGCGAAAATAGGACTTTAATAGCAAAACCCTAAAAACTAAGCTAATTTTTCAAATGTGATGAAGCGCAAAGCAAGGCTTTCATCGGTTACAACAGTCCTGCTCATATCTTTACCTTTATAATAAAAATAATCAAAAGAGGGAGAAAAACTTGTAGTCCCGCTAGACACGAGAATTCATCGATGTCGATGTAAAAGGATAACCCTCCCTTTTTTATTTCTTAAAGTTTGAACAGTACCTATTGACCATTTCGCTGTATTTGGATCATCTATATCATGAGCAAAAACTAAGAGAGATTATTGATTATTCTATCTAAATAATAAAGGTATGATGAACTTAAAGTATTCCATCGGAATTGATGTATCAAAAAAAGATTTTCATTGCTGTTTGTCGGTCATAGACAGTAGCCAGAAAGTAACTGTAAAATCCAGCCGTAAGTTATCTAACAGCCCTGGCGGTTTTAAAGAGTTTTTGGCATGGATCAAACAGCACCAGAAAGAAGAGCTGCCCCTGCGCATCGTAATGGAAGCCACTGGCGTGTACCATGAACAACTTGCATGGTTTCTGCATTCCAAAGGCTTAGTGTTAAGTATTTTATTGCCAAACAAAGCTAAGAAGTACTTACAGGCAGACGGAGCAAACTCTAAAAATGACAGTATAGATGCCCGCGGCCTTGCTAAGATTGGTGCAGAAAAGAACCTGGAACCTTGGACACCAGGAAGTGAGAAATTGTATGAACTCAGACACTATACCCGTCAGCATCAAAACCTAAAAGAGACCATCAATGTTATCGGTAACCAGCTTGAGGCACTGACCCATGCCCAGTTCCAAAGCAGGGAAGTTATAAAGCAGCTGAACAAAACGATAAAACTGCTTGAGCAACAAGTAGCAGAAATGGAAAAGGCAATGGGAAAGCTTGTTAAAACAGACAAGGTCTTAAATCTTCACTATGAAAACATTACGGCAATAAAAGGAATTAACCTGTTATCTTTTTGCGTAATCGTAGCTGAAACTAATGGCTTTACATTGTTTAAAAATTCGGCATCCTTGGTAAAATACTCAGGTTACGATGTGATAGAAAACCAATCGGGCAAACATATAGGAAAAACAAAAATATCAAAAAAGGGGAATTCCCGGATCAGAAGAATTCTGTTTATGCCAGCATTTTGTGCGGTAAGGGATGACCAGCCGCAATTTAAAAGTCTTTATGAAAGAGTTGTTGAGCGAACAGGATTTAAAATGAAGGGCTATGTTGCCGTGCAAAAGAAACTATTGGTAATGATGTACCATCTTTGGAAAAATGAGCAGAGATACAATCCTCAATTCAATTATTTAGAAAAAATAATAGCTCCAGAAAAATCCAGAGCTACACATGATAAAATTCCAGATGGAAGTTTTCACTAAAACAAAGGTAAAGTTATTGTGCTGTTTTACAAATGGAAGGCATTTAAGTTAATGCTTCTCAGAAGCTAAATTTTTATCAACTTTTATTTGCTTTTAAAGACAGTACCTTTACACTATATCTTTTTCCACTTCTGTCATGCTGAGGCACGAAGCATCTGTTTCATCGGTTTCAGATGCTTCGTGCCTCAGCATGACAGCATATTATGGATTCTGCAAGAAAAAGGATAACGTTTCAATCAGGGCTAATATTCAGGGTTTGTGGTACTGTTAACCCGAATCTCCGAAGCCTAATTCAAAAAAAGGTTTAAAGCTTAAGGTATACACCCAAGCCTTAAACCCTCTGCCTTTCAGCCTTTTACCTTAAAAAATATATTTATTCGCCTCAATAAGCTGTTGTGCGACTCTTTGGCGGGCATCTTTAACATTAAACGGCTCCACTTTTGTAAAGCGGCGCAAACCAACCAACATCATACGTTGCTCATCGCCTTCGGCGAAAGCCCAAAGTGCTTCCTTACCTGCTTTGGCAATACCATCTACCGCTTCTACCAAATAGATTCTTAATAGATCTAATTGACCCGCAATTGCTTCCTCGCCGCGGGTACTTGCTAATTTTTCTGTCCTCAGTAAAGCCGATTCAAGTACATAAACATAACTGGCCATATCGGCAATGTTCATTAAAATTTCCTGCTCTTTACTTAAAGTCATCATCAACTTTTGAACCGCAGCACCAGCTACCATTAAAGTTGCTTTTTTCAAATTCGAGAGCACTTTTTTCTCTGCAGCAAATAAGGTGGTATCTTCTTCGCCAAAATCAGGGATGCTCATCAATTCAGCTGCAACTGCTGTAGCTGGTGTCATTAAATCCAATTCACCTTTCATGGCGCGTTTCAGCATCATATCAACCGTTAACAAGCGGTTAATTTCGTTTGTACCTTCAAAAATCCGGTTGATACGTGCATCACGATAAGCCCTATCCATTGGTGCATCGGCACTAAAGCCCATTCCACCATAAATCTGTACACCTTCATCTACGGTATAATCTAATGCCTCTGAGCCCCATACTTTTAAAATGGCACACTCTACCGCAAATTGCTCAACAGATTTCAGCCTTGCTTTTCCAGATTCCATTCCACCAGCAACCAGTTGATCGTAAGTATCATCAATATTCTGTCCGGCACGATAGTTCGCCGAATCAACAGCATAAAGTTTAGCGGCAATTTCTGCAATTTTAAAACGAATAGCACCGTATTTAGAAATTGGGCGACCAAATTGAATCCGTTCGTTTGAATAATTAATCGCTGTATTTAAAGTTGCTTTTGAAGCCCCAATGGCTGCCGCCGATAATTTGATACGGCCAATATTTAAAATGTTAACCGCGATTTTGAACCCGTTTTCTCTATCGCTCAACATATTCTCAACTGGCACCAGACAGTCGTTAAAGAAAACCTGACGGGTTGAAGAGCCTTTAATACCCATTTTATGCTCTTCGGGATTCATGGTGATGCCGCCGAAATTTTTCTCCACAATAAATGCAGTTAAATTTTTATCATCATCAATTTTCGCGAAGACAATAAAAATATCGGCAAAACCGCCATTGGTAATCCACATTTTCTGTCCTGTGATGATATAATGTTTACCATCTTCGCTTAACTTGGCCTTGGTTTTACCAGAGTTTGCATCTGAACCCGAGTTTGGCTCGGTTAAGCAATAAGCAGCCTTCCATTCGCCTGAGCCTAATTTTGGGATATATTTTGCTTTTTGCGCTTCATTACCATAATACAAAATCGGTAATGTACCAATTCCGGTATGTGCAGAAAGTGCAACAGCAAAAGAGTGTCCGGCACCTACCACATCTGCAACCAACATGGAAGTATTAAAGTTTTTGCCAAAACCTCCATATTCTTCAGGTACAGAAACGCCTAAAATACCCAGTTCGCCAGCCTTGGTTAACAGCGTTGGCATGAGCTCAGGATCTTCCTGTTTGTCAATTTTATCTAAATTGGGATAAACCTCAGCCGCCAAAAAATCGCGACAAGTTTGCGCAATCATTTGCTGCTCTTCATCAAATTCTTCAGGGATAAATACTTCCTGATAAGTGGTATCCTTAATTAAGAATTCACCGCCTTTAATTGTCTTTTTTTCAGTTGTTTCCATTGTTTTAGTATCTAGTAGCGAGTATCAAGTATCGAGACTAAGCTCAAACTGAAGATCGCCATTGTTTCTTTGTTAATATTAAGTATTAAGTATCGAGACGCGCTCAAACCGGAATCGCCATTGTCTCTCATTATGAAATTCAATCTTGATACTCAAATCAAATTAATCTTCTCTCAAGTGCATAAATCATTTTTTGAACTTCAGTAACTTTTTCGGTCAATCTCGTGGCAAGAATGTTATCCAATAATCCAAGCTGATTCGAAATAATTAGCTGCGTTTCCAGTTCGAAAGCTGAACCCTGACTAATAGTCAAAAAATACTTGAACTGGCCACTACTTCCTCTTCCAGAGCCTTCTGCAATATTTGAGGGGATTGAAACCGAACATCTTTTCATTTGCGAAATAAGCCCGAACCTTTCATCACTTGGCAAAAACGATGTTGCTTTGTAAACTTCAACGGCGAGTTCTATAGATTTCTGCCAAACCTTTAATTCTTTAAAATTATGCATATGTTTTAGTATTAAATTATGAATACAAATATGTTTGGGATGATTTTATAAACTGGCATACACCTATTATTCAATCTCGATACCTGATACTCATATCTTGATACTATATTCCTACAACAACTCAAAAATCCCCGCTGCACCTTGTCCGGTTCCTACGCACATGGTTACCATTCCATACTTTTTATTTTGTCTTTTTAATTCGTTCATGATCTGTACGGTAAGTTTTGCGCCGGTACAACCCAGCGGATGCCCTAATGCAATTGCACCACCGTTTACATTAATTATATCAGGATTTAAATCCAATGTTCTGATCACGGCTAGCGATTGTGAGGCAAAAGCTTCATTCAGTTCGATTAAATCAATATCTTCTTTTTTCAATCCAGCTTGTTTTAACGCTTTTGGAATGGCCTCAATTGGCCCGATACCCATAATGCGTGGCGGAACACCTGCAATACCATAACTTACCAACCTGGCAATAGGTTCTGCATTGAGTTCTTTCATTTTCTTTTCAGACACCACCAAAACAAAAGCTGCTCCATCAGATGTTTGCGATGAATTACCTGCGGTTACACTCCCAACCGCATCGAATACGGGTTTCAGTTTTGCCAGTTTATCTAAAGTCGTATCTGCTCGTGGACCTTCATCGGTATCTACCACGTAAGAACGTGTTTTCTTTTTAAGGTTGGCATCGAGGTAATTTTCGTTTACTGTGATTGGCAGAATACCATCTTTTAAATGACCGTTTTTAATCGCGTGAATAGCTTTCTCATGAGATTTTAATGAAAAGGCATCCTGATCTTCACGGCTCACATTATATTCTTTAGCTACAGCTTCAGCGGTTAAACCCATGCCCCAATACCAGTCTGGATTGTTTTTTGCAACTTCTGCATTAGGTACAAGCTTCCAACCTCCAAAAGGCATTCCACTCATAACTTCTACACCACCTGCAATAATACAATCGGCCATGCCTGCTTTAATTTTAGCAACTGCTGTGGCAATAGTATCTAAACCCGATGCACAATAGCGATTCACTGTTACACCCGGAACTTTATCGGTATTCAAACCCATCAGCGAAATCATGCGGCCAATATTTAAGCCTTGCTCTGCCTCGGGTGTAGCGTTACCTACTATTACATCATCAATCTGTTCGTTATCTAAATTCGGAACCGATGCCACTAAAGCCCTAATTACTTCTGCGGCTAAATCATCAGCTCTTGTAAAACGGAATACGCCACGGGGTGCTTTACCCACTGCTGTACGATATCCGGCTATAATATATGCTTCCATTGTTTTAGTATCTTGTAGCCAGAATCAAGTATCAAGACCTAATCCTGGCATTGTTTTATTTGTTATTAATGTAAGTAAACCTTTATTCGACATTCGTATCTTGATACTTGATACTCAAATCTAATGTCTCCTATCTCACATCTAGTTTCTCAACGGTTTCCCCTTCGTAATAATTGATTGAATCCGCTCTAACGATTTTCTTTCACCCGCAAGTGATAAAAATGCTTCTCTTTCCAGATCCAGTAAATATTGCTCTGTTACTTCTGTTGGAGCCGATAAATCGCCGCCACACATAACATAACCTAATTTTTCAGAGATTTTTTTATCGTGTTCGGAAATGAAATGTCCGGCATACATACTATTTGCACCTGCGTAAACAATTCCTAATCCCTGCTTTCCTAATACTTTAATATCGTTCCGTTGCACTGGTTTCGTATAACCTGCATCTGCCAGTTCTATTGCTTTGGCTTTTGCATCGGCCAATAAACGGTTCCGGTTCATCGAGATCGAGAATTTATCCTTTTGCAGATAACCCAGTTCGTAAGCCTCATAACCTGAAGTCGAAACTTTTGCCATTCCAATGGTTAAGAAACGATCTTTCAAAGCATTTTGCACAATCTGATCATCTTTATACTCATCAGAAGCGCGCAAAGCAAATTCTTTTGTGCCGCCTCCCCCAGGGATAACCCCTACACCAAACTCAACCAAACCCATATAGGTTTCAGCAGAAAGCTGAACGTGATCGGCATGCAAACTGAACTCGCAGCCACCGCCCAGGGTTAAATTATGTGGGGCAACCACCACCGGAATAGAAGAATAACGGATGCGCATTGAAGTATTCTGGAACATTCTGATCGCTATGTTCAATTCATCCCATTCCTGCTCTACCGCCATCATAAAAATCATCCCCACGTTTGCACCGGCAGAAAAATTTGCACCATCATTACCGATCACCAAACCACGGTAATCTTTTTCGGCCATATCAATCGCTTTGTTAATTCCTGATATCACATCGCCCCCGATGGTATTCATTTTGGTGTGAAATTCTACATTCAGAATGCCATCGCCCAGATCGATAATGGAAACACCTGAGTTTTTCCACAGCGTTTTATTTTCGCGAAGGTTATCTAAAATGATAAACTCATCTGTTCCTGGTAAGGCTTTATAACTTTTAGAAGGAATATCGTAATATTTTTTAACGCCGTTTTCTACTTTATAGAACGAAGTATTTCCGGCATCGAGCATTTCGTGCACCCAAGCCGCTGCTTTATTGCCATATTGCTCCATTCCTTCGATGGCTTCTTTAATACCTACGGCATCCCAAAGTTCGAACGGACCAAGTTCCCAACCGAAACCTGCCCGCATGGCGTCATCAATCCGGTACAGTTCATCAGAAATTTCTGGAATACGATCTGATACATATTCGAATAAACCAAAAGAAGAATGACGGAACAACTCGCCTGCCTTATCTTTTCCTTTGGCAAAAATCTTCATACGCTCACGAAGATTTTCAACCGGCTTAGTCATTTCTAAGGTAGCCGATTTTACTTTTTGCTGAGGTTTATATTCTAAAGTTTTTAAATCAAGCGCAAGGATTTCAGTTTTACCCTCAGCAGTTTTTGTCTTTTTATAGAAACCTTGCTGGGTTTTATCACCAAGCCATTTGTTCTCTTCCATTTTTTGCACGTATGCAGGAAGTTTGAACAGCTCATGCGCTTTATCATCCGGACAATTGTCATAAAGTCCTTTGGCCACTTTAATCATGGTATCTAAACCAACCACATCCGAAGTACGGAAAGTAGCAGATTTTGGCCTACCCAATGCTGGTCCGGTAAATTTATCAACTTCTTCTACTGTCAAATCCAATTTTTCAACTAAATGTAAAAGTGCCATGATGGAATAAACACCTACACGATTGGCGATAAAAGCTGGCGTATCTTTACATAAAACGGTTGTTTTTCCCAAAAATTTATCACCATAATGCATCAGGAAATCAACAATTTCTGGTTGTGTATGTGGCGTTGGTATAACCTCCAACAATTTCAAATAACGCGGAGGATTGAAAAAGTGTGTTCCACAGAAATGCGATTTAAAATCTTCGCTTCTTCCTTCAGCCATTAAATGAATGGGAATACCAGAAGTATTTGAAGTTATTAAAGTACCTGGCTTACGGAATTGCTCTACCTGTTCGAAAACTTTTTTCTTGATATCAAGATTTTCGACCACTACTTCAATTACCCAATCGTAACCGGCAATTTTCGACATATCATCATCGAAATTCCCAGTCTTAATCTTATTTAATGCTTTTTTGGAATAAACTGGCGATGGGTTTGTTTTTACAGCCGTTTGCAAAGCTGTATTTACAATCCGGTTTTTTACAGCTGGGTTATCCAGTGTTAATCCTTTTGCCTGCTCTTCGGGACTTAGCTCTTTGGGGGCAATATCTAACAACAAAACCTCGACACCAATATTGGCGAAGTGGCATGCAATACGCGATCCCATAATACCCGAACCTAAAACTGCAACTTTATTAATGCTTCGTTTCATTATCTATTTGCTTTTCATTAGTCTGATAGAACCATTTTATGTAGCAACCCTACCAAACAGATTTGATTATTATATTTGTTAATCAACAGTATAGGCTACTGTGATATCATTTAGTTTTATCAATAGATTAATAAAAGTCTCTTTCTCTTTTTTAGAGAAATGCTCATCGAGATATTCATTAAATTTTCGAACAACACCTTTGGCCAATTGTTTTTTCTCTTTACCAAAATCAGTCAGAAAGACTTTTACCGAACGTTTATCGCCCGCTGATGTTTCACGGTAAATGAGATTGGCCTCTTCCATATTATTTAGCATACGGGATAAACTGGTCG
The DNA here is from genome assembly GCF_030816015.1 of Pedobacter sp. W3I1. Classification (NCBI taxonomy): domain Bacteria; kingdom Pseudomonadati; phylum Bacteroidota; class Sphingobacteriia; order Sphingobacteriales; family Sphingobacteriaceae; genus Pedobacter; species Pedobacter sp. W3I1. The sequence goes on along the minus strand of NZ_JAUSXN010000001.1, from coordinate 1,126,206 downwards.
CTTTAACCCCAAGCAAGCCAGCTAAATTTGAAACTGCTGTGCCCTCTACATCATCTATATTAATAAGCATGTAACCAATGGCCTGGGTAATGCCAAAACCAGATGCCATTTGATTGTACTTATTAAACATATTTTGCCAGGCAAACTTAACATGGTAATCTATGGTTTGTTGTTGTTTCATTTTATTAATTTATTATGCTTGCATAACAAAGCTAATGAATGTATTTTGTTAATGCAATAGGAAAATTCAAATTAATTGTCAAAATTTTCTTATTATAGATGTACACAAATGAAAATACATAATATGTTAAAAGTAAAACGAATAATCTTGTTTAGTCTATTTATTTTATGGGGTACAATTTGCAAAAGTCAGGTATCTTATTTCGGAAAAAGCCTCTCAAACAATCAAAAATTAGATATTTTCAAAAAAACAACTACCCTATTTACGCTACAATATGCTGATTATGCCGAACTGGAAAAATTTGATCAGGCCATTAAAAAAAACTGGACGATTACCCCTTATAAAATAATCAAGCCTGAAGAGCTTTCCCGTTACGATACGCTTGCAAATTATTCTTTTTTCTATTTTGACGGCTATGCCGAAAAGCTGGATAGTGTAACTAACGTAAATGTAGTTTATGCACTAAAATTAATAACGCCATCTAAAAAACCCAAGGTAAAGGAAGAAAGTGTACTGGCAACAGTAACACTGTTTGCTGATCGGAACACAAATCTGTTGATTGAAACGCAGGATCAACAATACGGTTCAAAAAGAAGTATAAAAAATAATATTCTATCAAACTTCTATAACAAGTCTAGTTTCCTCAACTGGTCACCGGGACTTTTAACCGGTTATTTAAAACAGATTAATGATGGATTGCTTGCAAATGAGAACTGTACTTTAGATTACCAGTTTTATAATAAAGTACGCTTACCAGAATTGGCAAAGGAAACACTTTATGTGCCCGAATATATTAAGGAAGTATTTTCATCAAGATTGGCGCTTTTACCACCATCAGGCATAATTGCTGAACCTTATAATTACAAACTCAAATTTGTACCATACAAAGCGCTCGACAGTTTAATTTTGAATAAAGACACTAATGTTAAATATGTAGTTTACACGCAACGTTCTAACGATAAAATAATCAGTGTGTACGATAGCAAAGACGATAAAATTATTTATCAACGCTTCTACCCTCAATCGCCAAATTTTGAAATGAATGATTTAAGTGAGATTAAAAAGGTAATTGTTTCACTTAAATAAGTTGAATTCGAACAATATCTATTGCGCTGTTATTCTGAACGTAGTGAAGAATCCCTAACACAAGAACCACTGGTTTCGTAATTTCAAAAGACTATAGCGTTAAAATTAGTCTAACAAAGATCCTTCACTGCGTTCAGGATGACAATTCATATAATTGGCTAACTAAGTGCACTAGATTAAGAAAAACAGATGCCAATTTCGAAAAGGCTGACTTTTTTGAACCAAACGCTTGTGAAAAGCAAGATAGCTATCATTAAAAAACATTCAACCATTAAGAGATATTTTGTAAATATTTTAGCACTTCTTCGCGTTTACGGCTCGAAACCGGAATTTGGCTATTATTATACATTTGCAAAAAGCCTTCCCGAAAATATTTCTTTACATAGTTAAAGTTAATGAGGTAAGATTGATGGCATCGAACAAAACCCATTGGCAATAACATCAGTTCGTATTCCTTTAATCCTTTAGAAACCAGAATTTCGCGTTTATCTTTTAAATAGAAAGTGGTGTACCCTTTATCGCTTTGACAGTACATTATATCTTCTATTAAAACAATTTCTATATATTCTAAACTTTTTAAAGCTATACGCTTAATGTTATTTATACCATTTTCTAAATAGTGGTTGCGGGCTATTTGCAGCTGTTGCTTGTTAAATAGTTCTTGCTCTCGGTAATGGTAGCACTTTTTTAAAGTTTCAGCTAAAGCATCATCCTCAATAGGTTTTAACAGGTAGGCAAAAGCTCCCAAATTAAGCGCCTGTATGGCATATTGATCATAAGCTGTAAGAAATACAAGCTGAAAATCTTCAATAGCAATATTATTAAACAAGGTAAAGCTATCACCGTCTTTAAGCCTTATATCTGCCAAAATTATATCTGGCTTTAAAAGCGGAATTTCTTTTGATGCCTTTGCAACATAGGCCGAGTGGCCAACGACCTGAAGAAAACTGATTTTTTGCAACATTTGCAGCAAGTGCTGCAATATGAGCACCTCATCTTCAAGTATATAAAGTTTCATCTCGTTTCTAATCATATACCGCTGGAATAATTATTTGGATTTTTACACCTTTATCGTTATTTATTTTTTTATCTACAATTGCAAAATTAGCCTGCTGACAGTCTAGCTTAAACAACGCCTGTAATCTTTGTTTTAATATTACCTGTGCCAACGAGGTTTTACCTGACTGCAATTTGCCTTTGTTAGTAATGCCGCTTCCATTATCATCCACCGTAATCAATAATTGTCCATTGGCCAATTTAAACTGAATTTTCAGCATACCTTTATACTGGATATTCCTAAAACCGTGCTCAATGGCATTTTCTATAAAAGGTTGAACAAGCATAGGTGGAATAAGTGTTGATTCCGCATCCAGTTCATCAGCTACAATCTTGTAATCAAAAAGATGGTGATAACGCATTTGCTGTAGCTGCATATAATTGTGCAATGATGCAATTTCTTCATCTATGGGGATAAAATCTTTACGACTTTGCTCCAGCACATTGCGAAGCAATTTAGAGAAAAAAGAAAGGTAACGCACCGATTCGGAAGTATCGCCTGATGCGATAAGGCTTTGCAGATTGGCTATGGCATTGAAAACAAAATGCGGATTTAATTGTGCCTGCAACAGTTTTTGCTCTATGTTTAGCCTTTGATTTTCGCTGCGCAATAATTTGTTTTTCTCTTTTAAGCTACGCTGCCTATATATGGCGTAAATTAATGCAATTGTTCCTAAGAACACGATAAGAACTGAAAAAATCAGCCATCTCTGCTGGCGGATAATACTTTCGCTGAGTTGGTTTTTACTTTTTAAAACCGCAATATTTTGGTCTTTTTTTTCAGCTTCGTATTTTTCGTGCAATTCTTCGATTTTAACGGCATCGATAGCTTTTAAATTTTCTATTTCTATAGCGTGGGCGGTAATGGCAACGTCCAGTGCCTGTTCATAATCGGCCTTCATGGCATAGGCATCAATTAAGCCCTTGTATAAATAGCTTTTCTGTTTTGCTGGATTGTTACTTTTTGCCAACTCGATACCTTTTTTAAAATAAAATACGGCACTATCTGGCTGGTTAACATTTAAATAACTTTTCGCCAAATTATTGTAGGCAACATCGTGCAGCATGTTTATTTTGGCTAAATAGTTAAAGTAGATTTTACTACTGGCCAAACCGTTGCGATAATCTTTTTGTAGGGCATATATCTGCGATTCGTTATCATATGTACGAGCCAGGGCCATGCTATCGGGAATAGCTTTAGCCAAAAGGCGAGCTTTAGCATTGTAACTGCCCATTTTTTTGTAATCCTGAAGCCTGGAAGCCAACAAAAAACAAATATCGTAATAGCGTTGCATAACTACCCTGTGCCATTTATGCGGATGGTGTTGGTAGTAAAGTTCTGAATAATAAAGTGCTTGTTTGTTATTTTGGTTCTGGTAGTAAGCTTTTGCCAATAAATCGTAATACTTGTAAACCACTTTGCTCTTTTTGCGCTCGGCAATTTGCATGGCAGCAACAATCTGGTTCATCAATACAGCCTCTACCATTACGCCATTATCTATAGTGTGGTCAACTATGCTATAAGTTTTAAGCAAATCGATATCATCCCATTTTTTTTTACTTTTTATTTTTTGGTATGCAATTATAGCACTATCTGTTTTTTTTTCGATTTCATAAGCTCTTGCCTTAAAATAATGGTAAAATGGATTGGCGTTATGGTTGGCGTCGAGTTTAAAAACACTATCTTCTTTTAGTATAATGGCCATTCTACTCTTACCCGTCGGCAGCGTATCCAGGTCGAATATTTTCTGCAGGTAATCCTTTTCTGCAATAGCATTAATCTGTTGGTTTTTAACATCGCTTTGCGGTGTTTTTTTATAACCACAGGATGATACAATGCATAGAAAAATTACAGAAACAGCAATATTTATTTTTAAGCTCATTATTTTTTTAGCTAAGCGGAAAAAGCATTTAATATATTTTTTTTTTAAAAGTAACAATAGATAACGGATTAGAAACTACCGGTAAATATTCGTTGGACTTAGTTTGATATCCGTAATTAAACAATCAATATCATAAAATGATGAGTTTAATTATTTCGAATATGAGATGAAAAGCTACGAATATTTAAGCTTAACATTCGGATATGGATTGGCTGTTTGGGATTGGGATTTTTGTACTGAATTTTATATTAACAAAATGAATTTAGACCATCCTTTATCTTATGTAGATTATTAAAAATTTTAACGAAAATGAAAAAATTATTATTCGCACTCGCATTCGCGGTACTAGGTACTGGCGCTTACGCAAAAGATTTAAGATTACCTGTTGCAAAACCGAACCTGGCAAATATTGTTGCAAAAAATTTGCCGCAGGCCAATAAAGTTGAGACTGGAAAGATTGCAAATGACCAACTTGGTTTGTTGCGCAGGCAGATGAGCTTTGTATTTACCGACGCTTGTGGGAAACAATGGCGTGTTTATGTATCAGGATCTGATAATGCTTCAAATGCGTCACTATGGCATACCGCTTGGAACTATTTTAATAATGAAGTAGTAGTTGGATCCCTTGACAACCCACAATACGGATGCTTGTAGGCGTCTTAACTTTTGTAATATTTAAAAAACAACAATTATGAAACAAATATTTATTGCACTAATCTGCACCGTAATCGGTTTTAATGCTTCGGCAAACAATTTAAAAATAAAAAAAGAAGTGCATTTTACCTCAGTTGATGCGGCTGCAAAAATCAAAAACCATGACATAAAAGTTGCCTATGTAGGCAATTTACAGGCAGGCCTTTTACGACGAGAAAAAGTTTTCAGGTTTACCGACGCCTGCGGTGTTAAATGGGACATCCATGTTTTCGCACCCAATAACACTTCCAACTGGGCCATGTGGGTAGAGGCTTCATCCTTTTTTGAGCAAGGCACTTGGGGCAACGATGGCTGTTACCATAACCAGCCATAAGTTTTAAGAAGTATAGAGGATGGTTCTTAATTCATTAATAAAATATAAAAATGAACAAACATATAAAGTTATTTCCACTGGTATTGTTGTTATGCCTATTATACGCATTTAACAACAAAGAAAATCCAACACCAGAGCAACCCACAACTATTGCCTATTACCAATTTTACCATATAAAAGATACTACACAAAAAGCAAAAGTTTTTAGCGAGGATTTTATTTTGGCATTTAATACCGAGAAAAGCCTTTACACCAGCCAAACGCGGTTAAAGCAAGACTCTACCATTCAGGCGGCGTTAAAACAGGCCGAAACCAAAAACAACGATGTAATTGACATGGGCGTTATTTTGCCTGCTACAGAAGATGATATTTATGTTGATAAGGGAAAGCTATCGGTGGTAAAAAACCATTACCAGCAAAGCTATTTAATTAACGAGAGCACAGCAAAAACCAATTGGACAATTGAAAAAGACACCAAACAATTGTTAGGTTATACCGCACAAATGGCTACTGCAACGGTTAAGGGTCGTAAATATACAGCATGGTTTACTACCGATATAGCCGCAAATTTTGGCCCGTGGAAATTAAATGGTTTGCCCGGGCTTATTTTAGAAGCCTATGACGATAATTATTTTATAAAATTTACATGCACCAAAGTGGTAACCACTGGGAGTTTTCAAAATATTACATCAGTAAATATCCCAACAAAAATAATTTCAACCTCGTTAAAAGAATACGAACGTATGAAAAAGGCAGAGGCTGAAGGCTTGGGTACTGATGATTTTGGAAGTGGCATTACAATAGATAAAGTTACAAGCAGCGGCGGAGGTAATAACGGTACAGCCTCAAAAAAGAAGTTTACCATGAACTATCCCTTAGAATTAACAAATTAATTAGAAAGTTTGTATTTAAAACATTTGTTAGCAACCTGGGCTTTGTTGTTATCGATTATCTTAGCATCGGCCCAGCAAACATTTACGATAAATGGTGTGGTAAAAGATAGCTCAGCTGTACCGCTTGATGTTGCTACCATTGCAATAGTTACTAAAAATGGTTCGGGTTTAGCCTTTACTAATACCAATCAACAGGGCATTTTTAGCTGTAAACTCCAAACAAATGACAACAGCCTTTCTATAAAAGTAACAGCAATAGGATATGAACAAAAGATAGTACCTATTAGCAGTTATACAAGCCAGCCTTACACTATCATCCTTAAAAAAAAAGTAAATCTTTTAAAAGAAGTTAAGGTTACTTCACTAAAAAAAGTATCGCTTGTTAGCGATACTTTAATTTATAATGTGAAAGCTTTTAAAGAACAAAATGATAGGGTTATTGCCGATTTGATTGGCAGGTTGCCTGGCATAAAAATAGACGATAAAGGCGCTATCAGCTATAACGGAAAACCAATATCAAAGGTTTATTTAGATGGCGACAATCTGTTGGATGGCAGATATAAACTGGCCACCAACAATGTACCGGTAAATGCTGTAGAACAAGTACAGGTTATAGAACGGGACCAGCCTATAAAAGCCCTGAATGGATATACGGTTACCAATAACGTTGCCCTAAACCTTAAACTTACCGATAGCGCCAGAGCAATAACCATTAATACCGGTCATGCTGGTATCGGAAATAGTGCTTATAGTGGCGAGTTTAACAACATGTTCTTTAAATCAAAAAATAAGAGCATCAACAACCTAAAAGCTAATAATATTGGCGAAAATTTAGAACATGAAAATGCAGACGTTGGCGTATCCTTAAACAACGAAACCATTTTAAAAAAAGCTGCACCATTCCTGTCGATTACAAGTAGCGAACTCCCATCACTAGATGAAAAATATTACTTGATGAACAATGATTTTGCGGGAAACATCAATACGCTTCTAAAACTAAAATCTGATTGGACCTTAAGAATGAATGTGGCTACGCTACAGTTAAAAAGGAGATATAATTTTAACAACTCAGTTAATTATTTCCTTAACCGCGATACAGTTAGGTACACGGAAATACAGAACCATTTACACAGGCTTAACCAGTGGCAAATACAATCTCAAATAGAAAAAAACAGTAATGCCATTTATGTAAAATCTCTTACCAAGCTAGATTTGCCAACATGGAAAAAAAATGGAAGCACCATACAGAACGATCAAGAATTAACACAAAATCTGCCAACACAATATTTATCAGTTAGTAATGAAACGGTGATAATAAAAGCGCTGGGAATAAACAATATACTTCAGTACAATGGTTTGACGCAGTATTACAAATTAGATGAGCGTTTAGAAACCTCTCCTGGATTGCATGAAAATATTATCAATAACAATAAAAGTTATTTCTTTTTAGCGCAACAGACGCAAACCAAAAATACATTCATTCACCAAACTATATCCTTTAAAACAAAATTCAACAAATTTATACTTTCTACCGCAATAGGTTTATCGTACAATAGTAATCTACTAACCAGCAATTTATACAAAACCGACAGCTTACACGTTACTTCTGTGGTGGGCGATAGATTTAAAAATGATATAATATTTAATAATTTAGGACTATTAGGCAAGGCATCTGCAACTTACCTTCTTAAAAAAGGTGTTATTACTGCGGAGGTAACACCAACCTTCAACTTTATAGATTACAACAGTAAAACAAATTTTATCGATAAAAAAAACAGATATTTTTCGCTGAATCCTTCTATAGATTTTCGTAAAAATTTAGGCAGGTACAGTGAAATTAACTTTAGATATCTTAAACAAACTACCTTTGGAGAAGTGGAAGACATATACCCGGGAAGCATTTTGGTAAATTACAGGCAGTTTAATTTTAACGAAACGCCATTACCCATAACAAAAAACAACTCGGCAAACGTTAGGTTTAGCTATCGTAAACCTTTAGCAATGTTGTTTTACAATTTAAACCTTGGTTATGATAAAACGCAACAGAACTTTATCAACTCTTTTGAAATCGATAATGGCCTAACAAAATCTACTGCTATTAATTTTAACAATACCGCAAAAAAATACTCTTTGGGTGGCAATATTTCTAAATATTTATATTTTGCTTCATTAAATATCTCGGCAAATGCCAATACTAGCCTACAAAGGGGTTTTAATTTTTATAACGACGAGATTCTGCCTTTCAACATTAAAAGTATAGCTGCCACGTTAACTGCCAGAAAAAAAATATTTAATAAAATTACAGTTTCGGTGAGTGGAGAGCTTTCAAGATTTATAAACGAGCAAAGTACAGTAAATGGTAAAACTGTAAACACTACCAATATCGAGAAGTTAAAATCTACCTGGCAACATCAGTTAAACCAAAAACTATCGTACAATGTGACTTATAATTTCACTTTGTACAAACAGCAATTACAACAACCCATGCACAATATTTTTTTGGATATGAATGTAAAATATGCTCCTACAAAGTGGAAAAGCTTTTTTGAACTTCAGTGCCTCAATTTAATAACCCAGAAGGTTTATAAGCAGATAAATTCTACTTCTAACCAGTTATTCATATTTGATATACCTTTGAGAGCCCGTACATTTCTCTTAAAATATTCGTTTACTTTTTAAAAAAATCGTCACAGATGATGTCCTCAAACATTCGATTTGCTACAGGAGGCACTATGCGACAAAAGCTAATGATGATAATCTATCGCCCTCGTTTAAACAACATTACTGAAAATAGCGCTTGCGCTGCTACAGCCCTACATCTCTTTCTTCAAAAACTTGTCAGTTAATCTTAGTTACTTTAATCACATTTAATTAATGTTCTATCACTAAAATCTGATAGTGCTACAAGAGATGTGAGAAAAATTTGTCACAAAAAAAGCGCCCCGATAAATCGGAGCGCTTTAATATGTGTGTTAAAAACAGACTAGTAAAGTGTAAACTCTACACGACGGTTTTGCTGACGGCCTTTTGCTGTTTTATTGGTGGCAATTGGTTGGCCCATGCCATAACCTGTAGCCTCAATACGCGATGCATTTGCTCCCTGAGAAACTAAATAAGCTTTTACAGATTCTGCTCTATCTTTTGATAAACGTAAGTTTAATTCTTTTGAACCAGTATTATCTGTATGACCAGCTAATTTTAAACTGAAGTTTTTCTGAATTAACAATGCTGCAACTCTGTTTAATGAAGTATAAGATTTAGAACGAATAGTTGCTTTACCTAAATCGAACTCTAAGTTTTTAATCGCTTCGTTAACCACTTTACGATCTTCTTCTGTTACGATTACCTTTTCTACAACTTTTTCAGGAGTTTTTAACGGACAACCAGAACCATCAACCACTGTACCTGCTGGTGTATCAGGACATTTATCTAATTTATCTGCAACACCATCACCATCTGTATCTTTCAAGATGTCATTCATTTCTGAACGTAGTTTTGCATTTTCAGCTTTTTGAGCATTTAAATCAGATTTCAAACCTTCTGCTATTTCTTTTGCTTTTAAAGCTTCATCATAAGTTAAAGCTACCGGATTGTGGAAAGCCAATTGTTTTCCGCTACCTAAAGCAAACTCTAAACCAGCGTAAGCGTAGTTATATTTATCGTTTCCGTTTCTGTAATAACCATCTACGTTATCGCCATCAACAAAGTTGATTGTCCAACCTAAATCTAAATTAACCGCATCAGAAATTTTAAATTTAGCACCCACACCTACAGGAATGATTAATTCTTGAATGTTTTTATCACCTGCATATAAAGAAGTTCCAGACGCAGTGGTAATGGTTGGCTTATAACCTGCAATACCCGCACCTGCAGAAGCATAAAGCTGTAAAGTGTTCTCTTTTTTAAACATATCGATATTGAACATGTTTACTACAGCATTTAAACTTCCTGAATAAGATAACTCCGTATCGAAAGCTTTTACCGGAGAATTGTTAACCAAACCACTTTCATAAGGCTCGGTATTATCACCTTTCAATTTACCACGAACTCCATCTAAACGTAGAGAGAAATAAGGTGTAAATTGTTTTTTAATGTAAAGGCCGTAACCTAAACTCGATTTGTTATTACTGAAGTCATTTTTTCCACCCAATGGTGATAATGGCGTAAGTACACCAGCATTTACACCGATAGACCAAGTTCTGAACGTGGTTGTCGAAGTTGCAGGGCTTTCTTGAGCTGAGGCAACCGATCCGATGAATAAACCAGCAAGTGCAACCGGTAATGTTTTAAATAGTTGTAATTTCATAAATTTTCTATTAACGTTGGATAAGCGTTGGCACTTGTATTACAATAGCCATACCAAAAATACAGGCATGTAAAAATACTTATCAACTTTTTAACATTAATAACCTGTGTTATATACCAGGCAAAACTAAAAAATGCGTTATAGAATAAGAGGCGCAATGTTTCAATCTGCTTAAACCTTGTCGGTCTTCTAAAATAAATCTTCGCTTTCGGGCTTTAATGCCCCTGTTTTCTTATAGATAATTCCCAAATGGCAGTTAATTGTCAGTTCTCTTTGTTTAAATAGATCAATGCCAGTATCGGATTGATTAAGTTGCTGCTGCAAATTGTGGATAATTATCAATGGTTTTTCAATCATCGGATATCTGATTTTGTAAACGTATTCTGACATAACATTGTACTATTTAATATCGCCGGCAAACTTCCATCGGGTACTGAAATTTTCAGGCAATTGCTGATTGGTTAATAAGGCTCTTACCATTTCTACAGGCATATTATTCTCGTACAATATGCGATTGTGAAACTGAATATTGGTCATTTTGCCACTTTGTACCAGCTCTTTATGTAATGCCCTGAACTGCAATCCACCCAACATATACCCTATTTGGTATAACGGTCCGTAGCCTCCGGTAAATGATCTACGCACCTCGGCTTCTGCATTGGCACGCTCAAAACCCACACGATCTACCAAAAAGTCAATACACTGCTGAGGTGTCCATTTGCCTAAATGGTAGTTCATAGAAAAAATAATCCTTGCACAACGGTGCATGCGCCAAAAAAGCATTCCAATTTTATCTTCCGGAGATTTTGCGAAATTCTGGTCCCACAGCAACATCTCCCAATAGAGCGACCAGCCTTCCGTCCAGAAAGGCGTGCCAAATACTTTACGGTAAGGCTTGTAGCGGCTTTGCATAAAATATTGAAGGTTATGCCCCGGAATAAGCTCATGAAAAACTACAGCTCTGGAAAAATGCCTGTTGTTGCCTCGCAAGGTCATCATTTTAGCATCCTCGCTCATATCTGCTGTTGGATAGGCAATTAATACAGATTCGCCACCTAAGAAAAACGGAGCAAACAATTGTTCCTGTGGGCTTAACATCCGCATGCGCCAACCTTCTTTGGCCAGGGCTGGAATGGCGATGAGTTTATTTTTCTCTACAAAATCTATGGCTTCATTAGCCAGTTTATAAACCAGTTCAGGCTGTTTCCCCAATTCAGGATAATCGGTTTTTACTTTTTCCAGTGCTTTTTTCCAATCGTTACCAAAGCCCATTTGTTGCGAAGCTTTGAGCATTTCGGCATCACACCAGGCAAATTCCTTCATGGCGATGGCCTCAATCTGCTCAGGCGTATAGGCGATCATCTCATCCTTTAAGCTGCTTAACAAAGCAGTTCTCCCTATCGGATTACCAATAATGCCACTTCCATCGTCTTTGGCATTGGAGGGTTTGGCTATTTTGCCCAATACAGCAGCGTAATCTTTTAATACGTCTACCACTTCGGGATAAACAGCTTTGGTGGCTTTGGTAAATTGCGGATCATACCCATCGTAAAATCTATAAGCTTCGGTAAATACGGTTAGGTATTGATTAATAGTTTGTTGTGCCCAGGATGCCTGTACTGGTGTAACAGCCAGGTTTTTGTTTTCTACTGCTTTTGTGGTTTTCTGAATAGCCTCTTTCAGCTGCTCGAATTGCTCTTGTGTGGTTTTACCGTCTTGTTGCTGGCCAATCCTTCGCTTTGCTTCAAAATCCAATAATGCCTTAGCAAAAGGCAAAAGTAAAAATGCTGGTTTTAAACGCTGTGTATTGCTGTTGCAAATTTGCTGAATCTGACCGGATATCGCGTTTGAGCAAAATATAATCTACCCTTTCGTTTACAGTTAACTTGTTAAAAGGCAATGCCTTTAATTGTTTTCGCCAGTCTGTATAAAAGCGCTCCATCCGCATAAAATATTCCTCAGATTGCTTCAGCGTATATTTGCGGTTAAGCATGGTCTCGTCTGATTGGTATTGATTAATCAGCGGACTTACCAGGCTGGCTTCATTAGTTTGAGCGTGTAATTGTAGGTTAACTGTTAGCAACAAAAACAGCGAAAATAGTTTACGCATAGTGATTTAGCATTTTGGATTAGTTGATGCAATATAGCTAAACCGCTAAGTATTTGCTGTAGGGTGCCTGTGTAACTTATTGAAGAGATTAAGCCGTTGATCTCTACGCTAACAAAGGCGAACCAGAAAAAATAGTGGATTAATATGATTATGCTTCTTTTGAAGCGCAATGCCTTTGAGATAATTAAAGGCAGTCCAACTTTCCGCTATATCTTTTTTGCCTTAACGGCAAAAAAGGATGCCGCTTCAATTTGGGCTATTTATTTGGGTCAATGCAAAAGAACATAATAACCTGAGTTCGATTAGTAATATATTAAAAGGATTTTTACGGGGTATTTTTTATGAGTGCCGTCACCCTGAATTTATTTCAGGGTCTTAATGCTAAGAAGATGCTGAAACAAGTTCAGCAGGACGATCACCTGAGGAAAAAGAGCTCTTAAAGCACTCATTATGATCCCAATATTAATCAAACTCAGGTTAATAGTAATTATTCTCGGAGAACGCCAACAATTGAATGTTTAAAAAATAGTTAAGCGCAATGCCTTTAATCCGCTTAACCCCTGCAAATCTTCTAAATCAAGATCTTCAGTTTCGGGCTTCAACACCCCTGTTTCCTGCAGGTATTTCACAAAGGGCAGGTAATCTTCAATATCTCTCTTGTTGAAATAGATCAATGCCAGTTTATCGGGTTGGGTAAGGCGCTCCTGCGAATTGCGAATGAGTATTTTATCAATCCTTTTTTTGATCATCTGATACCTGATGTTGTAAGCTCCTTCTACATCGAACTTTCGCTCATCTATCCTAAAACTAATGTCTATTGGATGGTTGTGAATAAAGATAAGTTGTGTAGTGGCCAATTTAACGGCCAAATCGGGCTGGAGCAACTGCACCATTCGGGCAATCTCGGCCATTGACGATAGCTGCCATAACCTTAGGTTTTTAAGATGGTAGTGATTAAAAATCCGATCGGGCGCAATAGACTGCCCAATATAGATATCATATTCAACACCATCTGTTCTGAATTTCTCAAAATAGCAGGGAAAAGAATCCTGCAGTTTTTCGCGTTCAGCTTCAAAATAATTGTTAATGGCTGTATTAATCTGCTGCATGGATACTTCCAAAGCCTGGCGATGCTTATATACCTCGCCATGAGGCACAGAAATACAATCAAGATATTTATCGATTATCTTTTGAGTATTAGGATGCGATTGGGAAATGAGCTTTAAGTAATCGCTGGTTTCTTCTTTAAGGAAAATATTGAGGCTGTTCTCATCGGTTGTATTCAGTTCATCGCCCTTCAAAATATCACTCCATTTATTGCAGTTAAAGATAATTTCTACCAGCAAAGCATCGCTATAAATTTTGCCCAGCTCTTCCAGCGTTTCACGAAACAGACTCAAGTGCAAACTTAGATCGGCCTTACTGGCTGCATTACGTTCGGTAGTAGAATTTCTAATATCTATTGCACCATAAAAAGGGTAAACATCTGCAAAACTAATATCCTCATTACTTTGTGGCAAATTCTTTTTCTTATTGTAAAGATGATGCCAGGCAGCTTCATTAAACTTCCACTGTACAGCTGGCTGGATAGAGGTATATTTTTCTTTGATAATATTTTCAATCTCGAGATTAAACTCGTCTATATAGACCTGTAAGAGCTGAGCAATAGGCGCTAAAACGGGCTCCAATAAGGTAATTTTCTTTTCATCGAAAGTTTTTCCAACCCAGGTGTGCATGCCCAATACGCCTACCAAAATCTGGTTGTGAAATACTGGTATAAGCGCCATCGATTTTACATTTAACTCCCTAAATCGGTCTAACCATGGAAACATCTCTTTGCTTTCTGCCCAAATATCGGGAGAGTAAAAAGAATTAGGATGCGCAGCATAACCTTCGGCAATCTGCTGAAAAGCTTCGGGACTTAAGGTTTCTTCGCCCCACACTGAAAACAGCAGGCCACTGCCTCCTTTTACGTACCCATAAACCATTTTGTTATTTACCCTTACAAAAGGGAAAAGATCGAATTGAATATTGGCATTTTGCACCAGCACTTTAAGCGATTGTATTACTTCTTCATAAGCCGCACTCTCGCTGCCGGGCACACGGCTCAACCTTACACTTTTAATATTTTCTACGGCCTGCTTCGCCGTAACATCGGTAATGGTAAGCACCAAAATACCCCTAAGCTCAAAAAGCGACAATGGCAGCACCTGCCGCAGTTTATCCAATCCAGACTCTTCACTCAGATATTGTTGCAATTCGCGGTAGCTAAGATCGGGCAATGGCTGCCTGGCCTTTACTTCGACAAAACTGGCATTAACACCAATATGGAAATAACCAGGCAAACCAGTATCGGAATTGATGCCTGAATGGTATTTTTCTTTTAAAGGTGCATGGAATGCATATAGTTCGTTAAGAATGAAGGAGTAGATAAAATAAAGGTGATCATGCTCATGTTGCTCCAGCGTTTTTGAACCGGCAAAACTGTTCTGATCTTTCTCTTCATGTTCGAGCAATTCATACATCAGCGCTGTTCCATAAAAAGTAATGGGTTGCATTGGTGCACAGAGACCCCAGGCCTGATGTTCTTCTGTTAAAAGTGCTGGCGAAAGACAAGCATATATGTGCTCCAGCAGTAATTCGTACTGATAAATATCTTCGATAGCGATAACCTGTTCATCAATTCCTTGTTTTTTAAA
Source organism: Pedobacter sp. W3I1 (assembly GCF_030816015.1). Taxonomy (NCBI): domain Bacteria; kingdom Pseudomonadati; phylum Bacteroidota; class Sphingobacteriia; order Sphingobacteriales; family Sphingobacteriaceae; genus Pedobacter; species Pedobacter sp. W3I1. The sequence goes on along the minus strand of NZ_JAUSXN010000001.1, from coordinate 1,110,965 downwards.
TGCTTTTAAGGCATTGTTATAAAGGATAGATTTTACAGTCTGTTCTTCTTTAATTTTTCGCTGCAGGTATTTAATAAAAGGGCCAAAAGAGATGGCTGAATCTACCACGGGTAAATCTGGATAATTCCGGGCATGATTAAATATACGCTTCTCCATCTCTTTAAATTTTAAATCAGGGCAACTAACTGAATGGTAAAAGATTGACTACTGCTAAGATAAAAAATAGATTGAGAAATTGCTACCAGCCAATGGCCTTATCATCTCCCCTTGGGTCGGCACCACCCTGGTAATTGCCCCACTTGGTTCTTAAGATGGCATCGACTCTGCCAATTGGGCCTCTAGGCACAATTTTATAGCCCTTTGCTTTTAATTTTTCTATTGATAAGCTATCGATAGCATCTTTTTCTACATACACTTCATCTGGTAACCATTGGTGATGAAACTTTTTAGCAGCTACAGCCGATTGCATCGACATATCAAAATCGATTACATTTATAATGGTTTGAAATACCGATGTGATGATGGTTGAACCGCCTGGTGTACCAACCACCATAAATAATTTTCCGTCTTTCTCTACAATGCTCGGGGTCATAGAGCTTAACATTCTTTTATTCGGTGCAATTGCATTGGCTTCGCCACCAACTAAACCATACATATTGGGTGCTCCGGGTTTAACAGAAAAATCATCCATTTCGTTATTCAACAGAAATCCAGCTCCTTTTACCGCAACTAACGATCCGTAAGAACCATTTAAAGTAGTGGTAATTGAAACGGCATTTCCATCGCGGTCTACAATAGAGAAATGTGTGGTTTCTTCGTGCTCTGCCCCTTTTATTTCGCCAGCCAAAACAGTACTACTTGGTGTTGCTGCTGTCCAGTTAAAGTTTGCCATGCGGTTTTTGTTATAATCTGCACTCAACATTTGTTGTTGTGGAACAGCATAAAAATCAGGGTCGCCTAAATGTGTTGCCCGGTCCGCATACACTCTTCTTTCGGCTTCTACAATTACCTGAACTGTAGAATCTGCATTGTGGCCCCATTTTTTTAGGGGGAAACTTTCTACACTTTGCAGCAATTGGATGAGGGCGATACCACCGCTCGAAGTTGGTGGCATGGTAATAATTTTGTAGCCCCTATAGTTACCCGTTATTGGCTTACGCCAGGTTGCGTGATAATTTTTTAAATCTTCTCTGGTAATGAGTCCTTTGCCTCGTTGCATTTCTGCTACAAGCGAATCGGCCACAGCGCCTTCGTAAAAACCTGCCCTACCTTTTTCCTGAATTAGTTTTAGGGTATTGCCAAGCTCTTTTTGAACCAAAAGATCATTTTCCTGCCAGGTACTTTCTAAATTTACGAAGGCCGTTCCATTTGGATTAAAATCCATAAATTTTCTATGCAAACCATTCAATTCACCAGCTTGCCGTTTAGTAATTTTAAAACCATTTTGCGCCAAATTTATCGCTGGCTGCAGTACCTGTTCCCAGGAAAGCTTTCCATATTTTTTGTGCGCTTCTACCATACCATCTACTGACCCTGGTACACCCACAGCTAAATGGCCATAAAGGCTTTTATCAACAATTGGATTACCGGATGAATTGAGATACATATCCCTACTGGCTGCCGCAGCTGCTTTTTCTCTAAAATCTAAGGCATTTATTTCGCCGTTTGTACCACGATATACCATAAAACCTCCCCCACCAATGTTCCCCGCGTTTGGGTAAACCACAGCAAGAGCAAACTGAACCGCAACGGCAGCATCAACGGCATTTCCTCCCTTTTTTAAAATATCTATACCCACTTGCGATGCTTCCGGATGAGCAGAAACCACCATTCCATTTTTATATTCGCCACTGTTATTTTTACCCAATTGCCCGGTTACGCAACCAGCCAATAACAGCACAACACTTACATATATTAACGACTTTTTTAAGTTATTGAGGGGCTTTATAGTTTTCTGCATCTTTATAATATTTTTTCGATCACCTCATTATTTTTTTCAGTAATCGATTTCTTTTTAACCTTAATTTTCAGATAGAAAAATACTTCTTTCTAGCAGTTATAAATATTTACCAATCTGCGTATATAATTTTTCCTTATCACTTGGCCTTAAAGCATTATTAACTACTACCTTTCCATCTTTAATAATCAAATATCGCGGAATGGCATAGCCTTTTCCTCCCCATAACTTATTAATCAAGTCTTTCTGTAAAGCATTATTTGTTCGGATATGACTACCTGAAAGTTTATAATATTTTATCATTTCTCTCCACGTTTGGTCTGCCAAATCTTTATCCATGGAAATAAACAACATTTCAACTCCCTTAGCTTTGAGAAATTTTTCCAAATCTTTACTATATTCAAATTCTTGTTTACATGGCCCGCACCAGGTTGCCCAAATATCAACAAATACGGTTTTGTCTTTAAATTGGCCAATTAAACTATCCAGGCTATTAACTTTATCATAATTGGCTAATATTTTTTGCTCAGTTGCAAAATCCTTTTTTACCTCATTATGGTAAACTATAATTTCATTGACCATTGGTTGCAAATATGGCGTAAAATTACTTTTAGGATAACTGGTTTTAAATGAATTAAACAAATCGACCAATACTTTCTGATATTCAGCCTGTAACATCTCCTCATATAAAAAAGTTGCCAGCAAAAACTCTTTCATTTTGCCTGTAAAATTATCTTCGAAGGTTTTATATATAATTTTAAGCCTAATATTCTCATCTTTTTTGGGCAATTCAGTTCCTTTTTTTAGAGGAATGTAGTAATTGAGATAAGTATTTACGTAGTATTTGGCATGGTAATAAAAATCCGGGTAAAAAGCATCTTGAAGATTGTTCATTGAATGCTTTTCATAAGCATCTGCCCACATTTTATCCAAATCGTTATTTATTTTTTGCTTTGTACTTAAAACTATCATTGGGATAGCGGCTTGCAAAATTATCTGTTCGGTTGAAAAAATATCTTTTTATTTCGTTATAAAAGTTTACCGAAATCTTTTGTTTCGAAAATAGCTCAGCATAAGGCTTTAGTGTTTCATTCTTATCATTTTCGAGCAATTGATACAAACCAGCTGTAGTGCTATCTTTCTTATAATAATCTCTGGCTCTGTATTGATAAAACTCGGCATTCCTCTTGCTAAAAAGCAACATTCCTTCCTTATTTTTATCGCTCTGTACCAAAATACCTTTATCGAAAACTAAATGCGTAGTACCTGGCTCTATTAATACTGTATTATTGTTAATTCTTAACCAAGCAAGTTTATTAATTTTTAAAGAATAGTTTACTGCACTATCATCGCCAAATTTAACCTCTTTTTTTGCGGGGTAAAACCATGTATCATCCACAGGAGTTTGGATAATTACCGTATTATTTTTAGCATTTAAACTTTTGATATTAAGTTTTGCTTCTTGTGCAAAAGAATTTATTGCACCTGTAATTAGTAAAATAGATAAAATTATCCTTTTCATAATTTTGGCTGTTATCAGGGCTATTTTTTCACCAATCCTTAATTGGAAATCTTTCTATGGTTTATAACCTTCTGCATCTTTATATATTTTTTCGATCACCTCATTGTTTTTTTCGGTAATCACTTTTCTTTTAAAACTTAATTTTGGGGTTAGCTCTCCTCCATCAATACTCCACTCTTTAGGTAACAGGGCAAATCTTTTTACCTGTTCCCATTTGCCAAAACCCACATTTGCAGCTTCGATAACTTCGTTATATTTAGTGAGCACCTGTTCATTTTTAATAATCTCTTCGTTCGAGGTAAAAGTAATGCCTTTTCTGCCTGCCCAGGTTTTTAAGGTTTCGAAATTCGGAACGATCAACGCAGAAGGGAATTTTCTGTTCTCGCCCAAAACCATAATTTGTTCGATGAAAATCGATTCTTTATATTTATTCTCCAGCATTTGTGGGGCAACATATTTACCGCCTGCTGTTTTAAACATTTCTTTTTTACGGTCGGTAATTTTTAAAAAGCGACCATCAACCAATTCACCAATATCTCCGGTATGGAACCATCCCTCTTTATCTACCGCCTCTTCGGTTAAATCAGGTCGGTTGTAATAACCTTTCATTACCTGATGCCCACGGGTTAAAACTTCGCCATCTGGTGCAATTTTAACTTCCACACCTTTAATTACTTCACCAACGGTACCGAACATCGTTCCGCCGAAATGATTAACCGTAATTACAGGCGAGGTTTCGGTTAATCCATATCCTTCAAAAACAGGCATACCAGCTGCCCAGAAAATTCTGGCCAAACGTGGATTTAGCGCCGCTCCGCCCGATACAATCACTACAATTTCACCGCCCAAAGCTTCCTGCCATTTTTTGAAAACCAGTTTACGGGCAATTCCCAGTTTAAAGTTATACCAGGCACCCGCATCAATGGTATATTTTTCGGCTAAAGCTACCGACCAGAAGAAAATTCCTTTTTTAATACCTGTTAATGCTTTCCCTTTCTCCATTATCTTATCGTACACTTTTTCGAGAAGCCTTGGAACGGTAGAGAATACATTGGGTTTTACATGCTGAATATCGGCAACAATGGTATCCATACTTTCGGCATAATAAATGCCTGTATAATTAAACAGGTATAAATAAATGATCATCCGCTCGAAAATGTGCGAAAGGGGCAAAAAGCTTAATCCTTTTTTAACGCCTTCGGGGATCACCACAGCCGAGTTAACAAAATTTGCAACCAGGTTATCATGCGTTAGCATTACACCTTTTGGCGTACCGGTTGTGCCAGATGTATAAATTAAGGTCAATATATCTTCGGGTACAACTTTGGCGCGATATTCTTCCAAATCAATATCTGGACTCGCATTACCAAGTTCAATTAACGTATTCCAGTTTTTGGTTTCTGTAATTTCATTAAAACTATAAATCTTGATAGCCGGGTTTATCGCATCGGCACAAGGCTTAATTTTTTTATACAAATCTTCATCGGCTACAAAAATAATGGCAATTTCTGCATCTTTTAAAATAAACTGGATGTCGTGCTCGGCTAAGGTTGGATATAAGGGAATCTGATAGGCCCCGATCTGGTTGGCTGCAAAATCGGCAATATTCCACTCAGGTCTGTTATGCGACATTACAGCAACCCTGCCGCCTTTGCCTATCCCTTGTTTAATTAATCCCCGGCTTAGGTTATCTACAGCAGTACAAAAATCGGCTGTACTATAATTTATCCATTTTCCATTAATTTTTCCACTGATAAATTCTTGCTTAGGATTTTCGAGGCTATATTTCAAAAGATCAAAAACCCGTTTAATTTCTGCCGCCATATGAATTGTATATTATTTGGTTAAGTTAAAAAATCAAACATAAAGATTAACATCTATATGCCTTTTTAATGAAAATAATACCTCGTAGTTAATAAAACGCTGTATTTACTTTCCGTAAAAAATATTTAAATAAACTTAGCGATTACAAAATTACTATGCAAGCATTGTTTTTTATCCTTATAGATTTTTACCGAAAAAACAGAAACGGCATTAAAGTTGTTAGGCTGATAATTATTTACAAAACATATAAATTATGAAAAAGTTATTTACAATTTTAGGATGCATTGCATTGTTTGCCCTTACTACAACAAACGTTAAAGCCCAAAATTATAAAACCGGACTAGGTTTAGGTATCGATTTTGGAGATGGTGCTACGTTGGTTGGTCCATCAATCAGGCATCACTTTAGCCCTAAAGCTGCACTTCAGGGCGAAGTTTTATTTGGTGGAAACTCTACTATTATCCAGGGATTTCTTCAATACAATTCATCTATCCCTGGTGCAAAAGGTTTAGACTGGTATTTAGGTGGTGGTCCTTCAATTCAATTGTATGATGGTGGTTCTAGTTTTTACCTGGTTCCGATGGTTGGTTTAGATTATAAATTCTCTGGCGCACCACTGGCATTGGCTTTAGACTGGAGACCAAGACTTTATATTGGCGACAACGATAGCGATTTTAACGCTGGAAGATTCGGCTTAGGTTTTAGATATACCTTCTAGGCAAAGCGCATGGCGCTGACAGAAGCTGAAAGTCCAAAGACTAAAGCTGAAAGACTAAAGCCTAATCAAAAGTATAAAGGCATAAAAAAATCCCGTAAGAAATTCATCTTACGGGATTTTTTATTTGTTAAGCTAGTTATAAATTAGGCTTTCATATTTTTAGTTATTGAAACAAATAGTAAGCCGTGTTCGATAGCTCATTGCTACTTTTCTATCTTCACACTGTGCGGGTTCCCAATTCGGACAGCCCTTTAATAGTTTTATCATGTTACGATCCAATTGTGTATAATCTTTAGGTACTTTCTGGTAAATGCCTACGCTTTTAACATGGCCAGAAGCATCGATTACAAAAGTTGGAAAAACAGTTGATTGTAAGCGTTCGTTATCAGTTCCATTTAGCGACACATTTGAAATAAATTTATAAAATTTACTAATTCCTCCAGGATATTCGGGCATTTTCTCAACTTCTGTATACACAAATTGGTGCAACTCTTTATCGTAATAGCCCTTGCAAGAAGTTTGCTGTGCTAAACTTTCATTATCCTTTAAAGAAGAAAAGCTTAATAGACATAATATAAATCCCAAATGTTTTATCATATGTTGGTTCGTAACAGAACAAATATCTGAAATAAAAAACCCCGTAAGAAATTCATCTTACGGGATTTTTTATGGAGTTTTAAAATTAACTGCAAATTGAAAAATTTAACTGCGAACTGACTAAACGCCTGTCCATTTTTTTAACACTGCTTTTTGCGCTGGCGTTGCATTTTCGTTTACGGTTGCTTTTAAGCGTACACTTGGATTTTCTTTTAAGGTTAAAGAAATTTCTTTTTCTAAGCCATCGCGTTTAACTTTTAGTTTCAATACGTCGCCGATATTCTTTTTAGCTACCAAAGGCAATACATCCAACGATAATAATGGGCTTTTTAATCTTATTGTTGATAATGCATCGCTTAGGGAAGTATCATCTAAACTCAGCACTACATCGTTCACATTTAATCCGCTTACCCAGGCAGCGGAGTTTCTTACCGTTGCTGTAATTACCAATCCATCATTGGTTAACTGGCCTGAAGCGCCTGTAACGGGTTTACCAGGAGTTGCATTTTCTGTAGAAACGTCAACACCTGCATACGCGAAATATTTTACATAATCCACATCATCAACACCGTTAACATATTTTGCCCAAAAGTTGGTAAAGCTAATTCCTGATATCTTTTCAACCATCGCTTTAAATTCTGCATCAGTATAACCACGTTTTAAGGTTTTGCATTGTAGATACATCGCTTTCATTACATCATCTAAACTTTTAGCACCTTTAGTGGCATTGATGATTTCGAGATCCATTAAAATACCAATCACTTCTCCTTTATTATAATAAGAGATCGAATTGTTTTTTGAGTTTTCATTCGGACGGTAACCAATAATCCATGCATCATAACTAGATGAAGCAGCCGACTGATATTTAGCGCCAGGAGTATTTAATACTGTTGCCACACCACCAGCCAGATCTTTTAAAAATTCATTTACATCAGTAAAACCTGCTCTATGCAAATATTTATTTTCGTAATACGAGGTAAATCCTTCAGCTACCCAAAGGTTGGTGGTGTAATTTTCGTTGTCATAATCAAAAGGGCCTAATGCTACCGGACGCAAACGCTTAACATTCCAAAGGTGGTGATACTCATGCGCAACCAAACCTAAAAAGCCTTTATAACCTTCGGCAGTATTGTAAGCATTTCTGGTAGCGCCTAAAGTGGTAGAGTTTAAGTGCTCTAAGCCACCTCCACCTTTTAAGAAATTATGAACAATAAAGAGGTAATATTTATTAGGATTTTCGCCATAAACTGCAGTTTCTTTTTCTACAATTTTAGCCATATCTACTTTTAGTTTCTCTTTATCGTAATTACCACCGCCATACATGGCCACTTCGTGGCGAACGCCAGCAGCTGTAAATTCGAAAATGTCCTGATTACCTACTTCAATTGGGCTATCGTAAAGAATATCAAAATCGGTAGCCTTGTAGGTAAACTGCGTACCGCTAACTGGTGTTAAACCGGTAGAAACTTTGCTCCAGGTATTAAAAGGAATAATTTTTACAGTGCTTGGAGATTTAATCATGCCATCAGGATGCATAAAAATCCCTGTTGGAGACAAGAAAGCATGAGATTCATCAATAAAAGGGGTACGTACAGAAATTTCAAATGCATAAACACGGTAAGTGATCTGGATATTGGCAGCCTTTGCTGAGAAAATTCTCCAGGTGTTTTTTCTTACTTTTTCAACTTTTACGGCTTTACCTGCTGCGGTAGCCTTAAATTCTTCTACACTTTTTTCAAACTCTCGCACCAAGTAAGAACCTGGTGTCCAAACGGGCATTTTTACATCTACATAATCTTTTGCCAAGCCAGAAATATTCATCTGAACTTCAGCATAGTGTGCCTGCGGCTCTTTAAAAGAAACCTCAAAACCTATTTTTACCTGCGCCTTCGCTGCCATAATACACGTTAGTAGTAAAACTAAACTTAAAATTGATTTTTTGTTAAACATATTGATATTGACTGTGTTTGGTGCAAATTTAGATTTATTGATGGGGTTTTGGAACAAAATAGCTAAATGTGGTGTAAAATAGTTGTTTCCGTCAGATTGGTTCATGGTCAATGGTCGATGGTTTTTTAGCCAACCAAACCCAACAAATCAATTGGCTTTCGCATCTTTAACTTAGTTATAAGGATATAAAGGCAGATTATATTGTATTCTCAGGAGATTCACTCCAAACTGAAAACTGCCAACTCCAAACTGAAAATCGGTAACATCCTTAATACAACAAATTTAGGACTAAACTATTTGAATATTTTTACGCTCTAATTCTAGAATATTAATCTTATTTTAATGTTCGGAATACGCACGACACAAAAAGAAACATGAAGAAAAGGTATATTATCTATGCTGTTTTAGCTATAGGCCTGGCTTATTTGGTCTATTACAGAATTAACGCGAACAAAAAAATCGAAGGGAAAGACGGTGCATCTGCCGGTGCAGGAAAGGGCAAAGGAGGTAGTAAGGGAGGCGCTTCTGCACCTTTGGTAGTTGACGGTATTGTAGTAAAACCAGTATCGTTTGATAATGATCTGGAGGTAACTGGTGCTATTGATGCAAACGAATCGGTTGTATTGAAAAGTGAAGTGTCTGGCCTGGTTACCGGAATTTATTTTCAGGAAGGTACAACAGTATCAAAAGGAAGTGTACTGGTAAAAGTAAACGACAGAGATATACAGGCACAATTACAGGATGCACTCACCAAGCAAAAACTTTCATCAACAAACGAAAACCGTGCAAAACAGCTTTTAGCCAAAGGAGCTATTAGTCAGGAAGAATACGATACTGCTTTAGCAGATTTAAAATCGCTACAGGCGCAGGCACAATTAATCAGAGCCCAACTGGCAAAAACGACTATCCGCGCACCTTTTACAGGCAGAGTGGGTTTACGTAGCATTTCGGCAGGAACCTATTTAACACCCGCAACTGTAATTGCCAACCTGGTAAGTACTAATCCGGTTAAAGTTACTTTTTCTGTTCCAGAGAAATATGCAGGGCAAATTAGAATGAATTCAGAAATTATATTCACCACCGATGGCTCTGCTAAAGAAAATAAAGGTAAAGTTTATGCAATAGAGCCGGGGATTAATGCCGCTACCAGAACCTTACAGATCAGGGCTTTGGCACCTAATGCAAACAATGCCTTATTACCAGGTTCTTTTGCCAAAATTAAACTGGCGTTAAATACGGTACAAAATGCTATACTAATTCCTAACGAGGCGGTGATACCTGTGTTAAAAGGTAAAATTGTTTATATACAAAAAGACGGCAAAGCGCAGGAAGTTAAAGTGGAAGCGGGTACCCGTACCGATGAAAACATTGTGATTACTTCGGGATTAAAAGCTGGCGATACGGTGTTAACTACCGGATCGATGGCTTTAAAGAAAGATGCTCCAGTAAAAGTTCATTTGGTTAAACAATAATTATGAGTATCTCCACCACGAGTATCAAACGGCCGGTTCTGGCCATTGTGATGAACTTATTGATTGTCCTGTTCGGGATAATCGGTTATACCTTTTTGGGTGTGCGCGAGTATCCATCTATCGACCCAACAGTGGTTTCGGTAAGGACTTCCTATCCTGGTGCCAACTCCGATATTATCGAATCGCAGATTACCGAACCTTTAGAAAAATCGATCAACTCTATTGATGGCATCCGAAACATTTCTTCATCAAGCAACCAGGGAACAAGCAATATCACCATAGAGTTTAACCTCGATAAAAATATAGAAGAGGCCGCAAACGATGTGCGTGATAAAGTATCGCAGGCTGCCCGTACCTTACCTAAAGATATTGACGGTTTACCGGTAGTAAGTAAGGCTGATGCCAACTCTGATCCGATTTTATCAATGACCATCCAGAGTGATAAACGTAATACCCTAGAATTAAGCGATTTCGCTGAAAACGTAATTGCCGATCGTATCCAAACCATTCCGGGGGTAAGTAGCGTACAAATCCAGGGTCAAAGGAAATACGCCATGCGTATCTGGATGGATCCGAATAAGCTAAGTGCTTACGGTTTAACCTCCCAAGATATTGTTACCGCATTAGATAATGAAAACGTAGAGCTTCCATCAGGAAAAATTACCGGTGCTACCACTGAATTAACGGTTAAAACCTTAGGAAAGCTAACCAACGAAAGCGAGTTTAACAACCTGATCTTAAAAACAGATAGCAACCAGGTAATCAAATTAAAAGATGTAGGTTATGCGGTTTTAGGACCAGAAAACGAAGAAACTATTCTTCGTGAATCGGGCAGACCGATGGTGGCTATTGCCATTATCCCTCAGCCAGGAGCGAATTATCTCGACATCAGTAAAGAGTTTTACAAGCGTTTTGATAAGTTAAAAGCCGATATCCCCCAAGATATTAAACTGAAGGTTGCATTAGATAATACCCTTTTCATCAAACGTTCGGTAACGGAAGTAGCAGAAACCATTGGTTTATCGCTGGTACTGGTAATTTTGATCATTTACCTTTTCTTTAGGGATTGGGCCATTGCCTTCAGACCATTGATTGATATTCCGGTATCATTAATTTTCACTTTCTTCATTATGTACGCCTTTGGCTTTTCAATCAACGTATTGAGCTTATTGGCTATTGTGCTGGCTACAGGATTGGTGGTAGATGATGGTATTGTGGTTACCGAAAATATCTTTAAAAAGGTTGAAGAAGGTATGTCGCCTTTCGAGGCTGCCATTAAAGGATCAAATGAAATCTTTTTTGCTGTAATTTCGATTTCCATTACCCTTGCCGCCGTATTTTTACCAGTAATTTTCTTACAAGGCTTTGTTGGCCGCTTATTTAGAGAGTTCGGGGTAGTAATCGGTGCAGCAGTACTGGTCTCGGCCTTTGTATCGCTTACTTTAACACCAATGTTAAACGCCTACCTAATGAAAAAGGGTGGACATAAACCATCCAGGTTTTACAATTGGACAGAGCCTTATTTTGTGAAGTTAAATAATGCTTACGAATCGAACCTGGATAAATTTTTGGATAAAAGATGGCTTTCCGTTCCGATCATCTTGGTGTGTATGGGCTTGATTTTCTTGTTCTGGAAGATATTACCAAAAGAAACCGCCCCTTATGATGACCGTAGCGCCATCAACATCAGTGCAACCACCCCCGAAGGTGCATCGTTTGCCTATACTGATAAGTTTATTATGAAACTAAACCAGCTGGTGCTCGATTCGGTTCCGGAAAAAGATGTAAGCATTACTATTACCTCACCAAGTTTTGGTGGCTCTGGTGCAGTAAATTCCGGTTTTGTGCGTATGGGATTAACAAACCCTGAAGAGCGCGAGCGTTCGCAAAAAGACATTGCCGCTTACCTGACCAAAATAACCAAAAAATATACTGAGGGCAAAACCATTGTAAACCAGCAGCCTACCATCTCGGTTGGCCGTCGTGGTGGATTACCGATCAGTTATATCATCCAGGCACAAAATTTCGAAAAATTAAGGGAGAAAATTCCTTTGTTTATGGATGCGGTATCGAAAGATCCAACATTCACCGTTTCGGATGTGAACCTGAAATTTAACAAACCTGAAATTAATTTAACCATCGACAGGGATAAAGCTAAAAATTTAGGCGTTTCTATATCTGCCATTGCCCAAACCTTAAATTTAGGTTTAAGTGGTCAAAGGTTTTCATATTTCTTCATGAATGGAAAACAATATCAGGTAATTGGCCAGTTCGATCGTGGAGATCGGAAAGATCCTTTAGATTTGAGCTCGGTTTACGTACGTAATGATAAGGGCGAACTGGTTCAACTCGACAATGTGGTTACTGCTAAAGAAGAGAGTAGCCCACCACAACTGTACAGGAACAACCGTTTTATCGCAGCAACTGTTTCAGCAGGGCTAGCACCTGGAAAAAGTATTGGTGAAGGTATTGATGCCATGGACGCCATTTCTAAAAAAGTATTAGATGAAACTTTCTCTACTGATTTAAGTGGAGAATCGCGGGATTTTCAAGAAAGTTCTTCAAATACCTTTTTTGCATTCGGTTTGGCCCTCCTACTCGTTTATTTAATTCTTTCAGCGCAGTTTGAGAGCTTTAAAGATCCGATTATTATCATTTTAACCGTACCCATGGCTGTTGCCGGTGCATTCTTATCGCTATGGTTATGTGGCCAAAGCTGGAATATCTTCAGCCAGATCGGTACCATTATGCTTATTGGCCTGGTAACTAAAAATGGTATTTTAATTGTTGAGTTTGCCAACCAGTTAAAAGAAAAAGGCATTCCGATCCCCGAAGCCATACGTGAGGCTGCTGTTTCGCGTTTGCGTCCAATTTTAATGACCAGTTTGGCCATTGCCATTGGTGCACTACCTATTGCCTTGGCTTTAGGAGCTGCTGCAAAAAGCAGAATGAGTATGGGAACCGTAATTGTAGGTGGTACATTATTCTCTTTGGTTTTAACCTTATTTGTAATCCCAGCCATTTACTCTTACTGGGCTAAACCATACAAACCGAATAAAGAATTAAAAGAAGCCCATCGTTTTGAACAGGAAGCTTTACATACAGAAGAATAAGATGAGCAAGAAATTAAAAATATTTATCCTACTGCTAAGCTTATCCCTTTCGGGCTTTGCACAAGAACAGCTGAGCCTGCAGGAAGCCATTACCATTGCTTTACAGAATAATTACGACATCAAAATCAGTAAAAACCAGGTCGATATCACAAAGAACAATGCCAATATTGGCAATGCGGGAATGTTACCTAACTTAACTGGAAGTTATGCCAATGGCGGAAGTATCCAGAACACCCGGCAAACCCCTGCCACTGGTCCTGACCGGGTAATTACAGGGGCAAAAAGTACCAATAACAGTTACGGTGCCGATTTAAACTGGACCATTTTTGATGGTTTTAGCATGTTCGCCAATTACGATCGCTTAAAAGAGCTGCAAAAACAGGGTGAATTAAACTCCCGCTTAACCATTTTAACCACTGTAGCCGATGTAATTACAGCCTATTATGATATTGTAAGACAACAACAATTGGTTATAGCGGCTGATAGTGCTATGGATGTTTCGGTATTGCGTACCAATATTGCCAAAACAAAATTGCAGCTTGGCCGTGGTTCTAAACTGGATGTATTAACCGCACAGGTTGATTACAATACCGATACTTCAAATTACCTGCAAACCAAAAATGCTTTACAGGTAGCTAAAGTTCGGTTAAACCAATTAATGGTTAGAGATATTGGCACTTCCTTTTCTGTTTCAGATAGCATAGATGTAGATAAAGGCATCTTATTTAGCAAAATGGCCGAAATGGCCGAGCAGCAGAATCCTAATGTGCAGAATGCTTTTATTAATCAACGCATTGCTTCGTTAAATCTAAAATCTATCCGTGGGGCACGCTATCCATCTGTTAGCCTAAACTCTGGCTACAGCAGGGCAAACAGTACCAGCCCTACTGGCTTTAATCAAAAATTTGCAGCGAATGGGTTTACCTACGGCGTTACGGCGAGTATAAATTTATTTAATGGTTTTTTACAGCGTCAGCAAGAACGCAATGCAAAAATAGAGATCGATAATTCGGCCTTAAACCTAAACAAAACCAAACTCGATGTAAATTCGCAATTGCTTACCGCATATCAAAACTACAGCACTTATCTGGATCTGATTAAGTTAGAACAACGGAATGTAGATATTGCAAAAGAAAACTTAGATATTACTTTAGCAAAATACCGTTTGGGCAGCATAGCCCCTTTAGAGTTAAGAGAAGCCCAACGTAATGCTATTGATGCAAAAAACCGTTTCATAGAAATGCAATATCAGGCCAAAATAGCCGAAACTACACTGAAAGAAATCAGTGGGAATATAAATTTACCTAATTAATTTTTATATTTAGTCCCATGATACTTGTTGCAGATAGTGGCTCATCAAAAACCGATTGGATGGGCTATCATAATGGCGAAACCATTAAATTTAGCACTCCTGGAATAAATCCTTATTTCTTAAGTGAGCAAGAAATTACCAAGCTGATTTCTAAAAATGAATCCTTATTGCAATACGCTGATGAGGTAAAAGAAATCTACTTTTTTGGAGCCGGTTGTTCTTCTCCCGACAAACATGAAGTAGTCTCAAATGGTCTGTCAGCCGTTTTTGATCATGCTTTTATTTCAGTAGATCACGATCTTCTGGGTTCGGTATATGCTACCTGTGGAAATGCCGAAGGCTTAAACTGTATTTTGGGCACCGGATCGAATATCTGTTATTTCGATGGAAAGAAAATCCACGATGGCCACCATGGCTTAGGGTATGTCCTAGGCGATGAAGGTTCTGGTACTTTCTTTGGAAAAAAAGTACTATTAAGCTATATGTACAACAAAATGCCCTCAAACTTAGCGGCAGAATTTAAAAAATCTTTCCCGGCAGAAAAAGAACAAATTATTACCAATGTTTATCAAAAACCTTTCCCTAATATCTATTTAGCAGGCTTTAGCCGTTTTATGGCCAATCATCAAGACCATCCGTTTATTCAGGATATTTTAAGAACTGGTTTTCAGGAGTTTGTAGATACAAATGTTAAAGATTATCCTAAACACAAAAATGTTCCATGCCACTTTGTTGGCTCCATAGCCTATTATTACCAGGAAACATTAATTTCGGTATTAATAGAAAATGGCATTGAACCGGGGAAAATACTACAAAAACCCATTGAAGAGCTATTTAACTTTATTTTAAATAAAGAGGGGATAGTACCAACAAGCGAGTTGAAATCGAAGTCTATTTTTTAGCTGTTATAAATTTATTGTTAAAATATTCTTAAGATTGTAAACATAACAACATAAACTTTTGTTATATTTTTTAAGAGCATATAAATGCCAACACATATGAAGAGAATACTGGTAGTAGATGACGATATTGAGGTTTTAGAAACCATACAATTAATACTGGAAATCGGTGGGTTTAAAGTTTCGGCACTGAATGATGGTGAGGAAATTTTTAACAGAATTGAAAAATTTAGTCCTGATTTAATCTTACTGGATATTTCTCTTGGGCATATAGATGGACGCGTGCTATGCGAACAGCTCAAATCAATTGAAAGCACCTCTAAAATTCCAATTTTACTGATTTCTGGTTTATACGATCCAAAAGACTTTACCACATTAAACTACGGGCAAGACGATTTCTTATCAAAACCATTCCAAATGGATGTATTGCTTAAAAAGATCACTAAAATTCTTTCACTGGAAGAAGACAAACCAAGCTTTCTTTTAAATTAAGTTAATCCAACATTAAAAATATTTAGCCAGAAGAATTTTAAGTTTTCCTGGCTTTTTTATTTTATAAAAATAAATTCACCTTCCCATTGAATAAATTTAGTAATCATGATACCAAGCAATGAATGGCTAAAAACCTGGAACGAGAAACGTGCTTCGTTAGCCTGTCCCTATAACTTGAATGATTATTTTGAGGAAACAACCGTTGCTGGCAAAAAGATAGATCACCTCGAACTGGGAAGCGTTTCTATTCCAACAGGAGAAATTTTGGTTAGAGATCCGCTTGTATATGTCCAAAAAGATGCTGAGCCGTATTTAATTAAAGTGCCTAGAGGCGAATTTCCGGTAACTGCAGCTGTAGTTGTTCCCGACGATGAAGATTGTGCCAGGTATGCTGCCGTTAAAGTACAATTTACAGCTTATGATGCGATACGATTTGAAGAGGCACTAATTGGCACAGAAGATCTTGCTGATTTTAACGAAGGAGAATTTTTTGGTTTTAATGTAGATGCAGGCTTAGCTTGTGTGCTGGATAAAGAAACGTTAAACCATTTCTGTGCATTTCAAGACAGGTTTAATAAAGAACATCCTGGTAAAAACCTCTACGATGATTACTTCGCGGCACTTTTTGCAAGTAATTATGCAGAGAATCCTATTCATCAACGTGAAGGTGGCGATTGGATCAACTGGAAAATACCCGGAACCGATTACCATATTCCGTTTTTTCAAAGTGGTTTTGGTGATGGTACCTACCCTGTTTATTATGGCTTTGATGTTGAAGGCAATATCTGCTCGCTGATTATTCAGTTTATTGATATTGAACTGGCTTATGGTGAGGAGAGGTAACTTTTCAATTCACAATAATGAGGATGGATCAAAAAGTTAAATTCGATACGGATTGTTATATTGAACCGCCCGATGAATCCTAATGTGTGGACACATCTACATCAGCCTGTATTTGTTTTTAGCACATATTCCTAAGGCGATCGTCATGCTGCCCCGAAGCTTCGGGATCAGCATCTTTCCTGCTAATAACTGGTCGTGATTCCTTAAGAATAATGGTTTTTGGGCACAAATGTTGATTTTTTTCCGCTCTTTGCCGCGGGGGCATGGTACTTTGGAGCCAAAGTACCCAAAGCGCTTTGTCAATCCGGCAATGGGCCTTTTACACAATCCTACACGCATCAAAAAAACAGCGGCACTTTGTTTTGTTCGTTAGGACAGGGTGAAAGTTTTTGCAAACATGAAACACAAAATCACTGCGTGTTAGGTTTGATAGTGCCATTTGTACTGTTGTACTACTGTTTTTTTGATTTCCCGGCCCTTGGGATTGACAGCGTTCTTCGGTTAAAACAATGTGTTATTTGAGGAAGCTAGCAAAACGCCTAAAATTAACCTCAAAAAGATGTGTCCACACGATAGGATGAATCGGGACAAGTAGTCGAAATGCTCTGCCAAGGCTATTTAATCTAGGTCCTTCGACAGGCTCAGGATGACAATCTATATTAAAACTACACAGAATCAAACACGGACATGGAATAGACGGCATGAGGGGATACCTTTCCCTACTTGCACAGCACTACCTGATCTAAACCCGATGGCACGAATGCCCGATCCTTCAATCGGCAGAAGGTACAGCGGGACTAACAAGAATTGAAATACTGACTTTGCTTTCCAAATCATGATTTACAACTGTGTAATAATAAAAACAACGAGTGACCTGTGAGACACAGACCACGGAACCGAATTTAGCCATAAGAGGAAAAAAGGTCTTCGACTCCGCTCAGACTGACAATGGCTGTGCTTAACTTAACAACATACAGATTATGGAATAAGCGCATGAGTGGAAACCCATCCTACTAGCACATCACTACCGGATCTAAGCCTGATGGGACGATCCCGACGTAAGTCGGGAGAGGTACAGCGGGACTAACAAGAATTGAAATACTGGCTTTGCTTTCCAAATCATGATTTACAACTGTGTAATAATAAAAACAACGAGTAGTCTGTGAGACAGGCTCAGGAACCAGTAACGATGAACTTATAGGAACTGTCATTTTGGCAAACAAATTCTTTTGGAACAACCCTTGTTATGCAGGATGTAGATTAAACAATTTATTTACATATGAGCATACAGGAAAAAGGAAATATCTCCATACATACTGAGAATATTTTCCCGATAATTAAGAAGTTTTTATACTCTGATAACGAAATTTTTCTTCGTGAGTTGGTTTCTAACGCAGTAGATGCAGTTCAGAAAATTAAAAGACTGGGTTCATTAGGTCAGTTTAATGGCGAAGTTGGCCAACCATTGGTGCAAGTTGCGGTTGATAAGGATGCAAAAACCATTACCATTAGTGATAATGGCTTGGGAATGACTGCCGAAGAGATTAAAAAGTACATTAACCAGGTTGCATTTTCTGGCGCAAGTGAGTTTGTAGAGAAATTTAAAGATGCTAAAGATGCCAACGAAATCATCGGTAAATTCGGTTTAGGCTTCTATTCGGCCTTTATGGTTGCTGATTTAGTGGAGATTCAAACTTTATCGTACCAGGATGGCGCTGAGCCTGCACGTTGGGTTTGCGACGGCAGTACAGAATTTGAAATTACCGAAGGCACTAAAACTACTCGTGGTACGGATATTATCCTCCATGTAAACAAAGATTCGGAAGAGTTTCTAGAAGAAAGTAAACTGCAGCAAATTCTTGATAAATATGCTAAATTTTTACCAGTGCCAATTAAGTTTGGTACCAAAACAGAATCGGTTGAAGATGGCGTAGATGAAGAAGGTAAAGCAAAGTATAACGATGTTGAAGTAGATAACATCATCAACACCACCAATCCCATCTGGACAAAAGCTCCTGCAGATTTGTCAGACGAGGATTATTTAAACTTTTACCGGGAACTATATCCATTTAGTGAAGAACCATTATTCTGGATCCACCTAAATGTTGATTATCCTTTTAATTTAACCGGTGTACTGTATTTTCCTAAGTTGAAAAACGATTTCGAAATGCAGCGCAACAAAATCAAATTGTACTCTCGCCAGGTATTTATTACCGATGAGGTTAAAGATATCGTTCCTGAGTTTTTGATGTTATTGCACGGTGTAATCGACTCTCCTGATATTCCTTTAAATGTATCGCGTAGTTTCTTACAGGCCGACAGCAACGTTAAAAAGATCAACAACTACATTACTAAAAAGGTTGCTGATAAATTAGGTGAGTTATTTGCTAAAGACCGTAAAGCTTACGAAGATAAATGGAAAGACATTGGTCTTTTTGTAAAATACGGTATGATTAGCGAAGAGAAGTTTTACGATAAGGCTAAAGATTTTGCTTTAGTGGGCAACACTAAAAACGAGCTTTTCACACTTCCTGAATATAAAGAAAAGGTAACAGCCTTACAAACGGATAAAAACGGCACTGTGGTTTATTTATATACCAATGATGCTGCTAAACAAGATGCGTTTATCCAATCGGCCAATAAGAAAGATTACGATGTTTTAGTGCTGGATTCGCCGATCGATAATCACTTTATTAATCAATTGGAGCAAAAATTAGAGAAAACATCTATTAAACGTGTTGACTCGAGTGTTGCGGATAAATTAATTGAGAAAGATGAGCAGAACGAGCATGTTTTAACTGAAGATCAGGTAAAAGAAGTAACTACTATTTTTGAAAAAGCCATTACCAAACCCGGTATGCATGTAGAAGTTGTAGCTTTACACCCTGACGAATTACCAGTGACTATTACCATGGATGAATTTATGCGCAGGATGAAAGATATGGCTGCAATGGGTGGTGGAATGGGCTTTTATGGCCAAATGCCCGACAATTACAAAGTCGCCATTAATGGAAACCATAAATTGGTAAGTAAAATTTTAAAAGCTGAAGGAGAAGAGCAGCGCAACCTGGCTAAACAAGCGGTAGATTTAGCCCTTTTAGCACAAGGTATGTTAACTGGTGCAGAATTAACAGCTTTTGTAAGCAGAAGTGTAGAATTAATTTAATCAGGAAATCCTGTTATCGTTTAAAGGGAGAAATCGAATCGGTTTCTCCCTTTTTCTTTTGCGGGAGGGCATAAAAAAAGTCTTGATCAGATCAAGACTTTTAGGTAAAAATTTTCGGGACTCTTAGATTAAATTAATATTGTTAGCTTGTTGTTGCTACATTAGTTTTATGATCTACATTGAAATAATCTTTGTGATCTTCGATCATTTTAGCAATGGTAGCAGCTTTGGTATCGGTTATTTTAAATTCGAATAATGGCTCTTGATTTTTCTTTGATCTCACCATTTTCTCTGTGTAAAAGCGGTACACTAAACCATTGGTTAGTAAGCCATATTTAGCTTTTGTTTTACGGAAGTATTTAGATAGACGTGAATCGTGAATATCTAAATTATCGTTGTGGTGTTTACATTCAACAAGAATTGTTGGTTCTCCATCTTTCATAATGGTGTAATCAACTTTTTTACTTTTTTTAACCCCGAAGTCTAGAACAGCTTCAGATTGAACCTCAGAAGGATCAAATCCTAAGATTTGGATAAAAGGCATAACTAACGCATTCCTTGTTAAATCCTCAGATTGAACTTGTGGAAGCATTTTCTTAATTCTTACGGCAAACTGCCCGATTTCGTCTTTCAATTCCATGTTGTTATCTATTATAGGTGGTTAGTTTTTTAAATTGTATTGGTTAAATACCGAATTTGCAGTGATAATAATTTGATCTAAACTTTGTTTATCAAAAAAGTTTCTGTTCAACATATCAACCATATAAGTTAATTTATTGATATCAGTTGTACGCATGGTAAACTGAAAACTTTTCAAGCCATCTTTTATAGCCTGCTGAACGTAGTTACGTACAACCAAAAAAGATTTTCTGAATGCGTATTCGCCATCTAACTGGCCCTTAACAGGGTTTCGTCCATCAAGATTGCTATATTCATTTTGCATTCTCTGGTACATATCTGCGTTGATTCCCTGATTATTTAGAATCCCCTTGTAATAGATTTTATTAAGTAAATACTCGTATTCGTTGTTTTTCATGTGGAGGCTTTGTAGATGTAGGGAGAATATTTCTTTGCTTTTCGGTATTTTTGTCTTTTTTGTTTTTTAATAAATCTTTTAACCCAGTATTGTATGGCCTGTTTTTAATTTTATTATCCACAGGCTACACAAGATTGGGCAGGCAGATGTTTTTCACAATTAGTAGTTTTCACTGCTAATTATTTTGTTTTTGGCAAACAGTATAAAGATTATTAAAAGAAGGGGATTAGATAATTTTTTTACATGAACCACCCAGAATATTACACGAAACCTAGGTTTATTTTAGACGAAACCTGGAATAAGTTTTTTTGGTGCAATTGTTAATTCAATTCATTTTTATTTAACTTGCATTCAAATCAAATAAAACACACATATTTATACTCATGAATCTAAAATGCGTTGTTATAGACGACGAGCAACATGCAATTGAAGTATTAACTGACCACATTGCGGAAATGCCTGGCTTAACAGTTTTTAAAACTTTTACCAGTCCTGTCCAGGCACTTACTGAGATCAGTACTGAGGACGAAATTGATTTATTGTTTATGGATATTGATATGCCAGGAATCAATGGGTTGGAACTGGCTAAAAATATCAGAGAAAAAGCAAAATATTTGATTTTTACTACAGCGCATCCTGATTATGCCTTGCAAGCATTTGATGTTCAATCAGATCAGTACTTATTAAAGCCTATTTCGTTTGCAAAATTTGCATTAGGTATTGATAGGATTTTAAAAAAAGAAGCCAGTAATACCAAAGCTACGACGAAGGAAGCTGATCAGGTAGCGGCCCTTTATATTAAAGGCGACCACAAATATGCTTTTTCTAACATCGCCATTGATGAAATACTTTACATCAAAGCACTACAGAATTATATACAGATTATTACTAAATCTGAAATCCATACTACCTACCTTACACTTAAGGAAATTGAAAAGGCCTTAGAAAACCACGCATTTATCCGTGTTAATAAATCGAACATTGTAGCTAAAGCGGCAATTAAAAAAGTAGATGGAAATATAATCCGTTTGGTAAATAACGAGATGATTCAAATTGGCGAAGGTTATAAAGAAACTTTCTTCACTTATGTACAGAGCAGTTTGTTAAAATCAAATCGAAATCAATAAACTACTAAAGGTCTACGATCCAACTAGTCATTACTACCGTATGACTTTGGTCACCCGTTGGTGTGGTTGTATAATTATTTTGAGCTTTGATGTTTTTATAAACGAAAACAGTTTTTTTAGCAAGTTTAGTTGTGTGTTGAGCTTTCATGATATTAATATTTAATGTGATTATTAATTGTTGTTATTAATTTCTGTAAAGATGCAGCGTTAAATTAACCACAACCATTTTTTTACACAAAACCCCAATTTTAGGAGATAAAAACCCTATTTCAATAGATTTAAAGCGAAAAAATGACTTTTTCAACGTTCAAAACATTATATAAAAATTATAAACTCCACCTGCTTATCTGGAGTATTTACATCATATATGAAGTATTTATTTTAGGATATGCATCGAAACAATTCAAACCCCCTGGTATTTATCTTCTCATATATTTAACTAATATTTCTATTTTCTACCTTCATACATTTTTGCTCAAGAAAGTATTAAGTAAAAAGAATACCTCCCTCAGAATTGCAACCATTCTATTACTGATTGCGGCAATGTTAGTAATCTACATCGCAACAAGTTATGTACTCTTATTATTATTTCAAAAAATTGGGGTCATAGAATTCGACATGGCAAATTTTGTCCCTCGTGATTTCATACTATCTTGCATGTATAGATCCTTATATTTTATCGGTTTCGCAACGGGTTATGTTTATCTAATCAAATCATTCCAGGATCAGAAGAAAGTAGAAGCATTAGAACGACAGAACCTGGTTACCCAAATAGAAAAACAGGCCTTAGAGAATGATCTGGTTCAATCGCAAAACAATTATCTGCGCAGTCAGATCAATCCACACTTTCTATTTAATACTTTAAACTTTATTTATAACGACGCCCGCAAAAAGGCGCCCATGGCAGCAGATGCAATTATGAATCTGGCCGAAATGATGCGTTATGCCCTAAAACGTCCTGAAGCATCAGAGATGGTTCCACTAAGTGAAGAAATTGAGCAAATTGAACACCTGATCAATCTCCATAAACTCCGAACGGCTAACACCATTAATCTGGAACTTGAAGTGACGGGCGATATGTTCGGATTAAGATTTCCACCGCTTATCTTATTAACTTTGGTTGAAAATATATTCAAGCATGGAAATGTTTCGCACTCTACTCAACAAGCACTTATTAAAATAACTTACGAAAAAGATAGCCTTAATATCAGCACCATCAACATGATTAATGATAATAAAGGCAAGCAGACTGAAAGCCATCATGTAGGGATTGACAATATTAGCAAGCGACTTAGTAATTTTTATGGTAATGATTATATATTCAGGTATTACAAAGATCCACTTAACCGCTATATTACTGAAATAGCTGTAACTGTTGTTAATCCATTGGCCAGGTTAAACCGTTAAACTTTCATTGCATTTTGACGCTGAATATCTTTTAGCAGAAAATAGTACATTACCATTTCATGCGTTCGCTGATCTTTACTGAAAAGTCGGTTTACATGCATATGCATTAAATCGGTCAATAGTTTTATTGCATTTTCAGGAGCACATTGTTTCAGAATTTTGATAAACGATTCTGAAAACACTCCAAATCCCTGCTCCTGTTCTGCTGTTAACGCCGTCCATTCTGTTTTTCGAAACTCCTGATAATGGTTATTTAATTGTTTAAAATCAGCTGCATCTAATCGATGCTCTTCATTAAAGTTATCAGACATTAATCTCACAATCTTATTAATGATCAGCTTATCTATAATATTAGATTCGATAATCTTAGAAACCAAAAGGCTACACAATTTATATTTGTTGAAATCACCGGTCTGGGTTTCTAAAAGCGATAATACAAATTCACTATCTATAGCGAAATGCTGTTCAACATCTTCAATCATATTGCCACCATAACGCTCCAACTCACGTTTATAGGTTTTAATCTGCACGTCGGACACCAAACCTGAGTTTAAAAACAATTCCAGATCATCCATGAGTTTTGATGTTAACAGCTGCCCATCCCTGGGATTATTTAGTTGAACCCTAAACCTGATGTGGTTTCCATTTTCATTGTAACGGATAAAAAACCACGATTTTACCTGATCTGTATGAGTAGTTAGGAAGGGCGCAATTACTTCCGTCAAAATTTGATCGCTACGTTGCTGGTGGCAATAAATTTCGAAATACAGCCATTCTTTACCTGGCAGAAAAAGTCGCGTTACCCCGGCATTTGCTGATGTTTTAGCCAAACCGCGGTAAATTTGTTCGCCATGACCTATACTTAAAACAAACTGAGCTAAATAGGGTTTAGCTGCTTCATCAACCACGATACTATTTTGAGGCAATAACATTTCTTCAATGTAAGTACTGCCATGCTTTTGCATGTATTGCAGAAAGGCATTTATATCATCATCGTTTTGTAGGGCAAAGCATAAGGTTTGATCGGACATACCTGCTTTAAAATATTCGCTAACGCCTAAATTACCCAGGTACGATCTACATTCGGCGATGGATAGCAACTTTTGAGCGGGCCCTAAAAGGGATTCTTTTTTAATTTTCCATTTATTTCTGCTTAAAACTATATTTTGATATTGTAACCTTGGATAATAATCCAAATCAGGGAAAATAGTATCGAGCGGAAAGGAAAGATTGGTTTGTAAACCTTGATGTTGCAAATCGCACAATAACCTAAATACAGAAAGATCTGAACGGATATAGTTATAGGCAGAAGCCATTCTTGGCACCAGCCGTTTATTTAAATGTGCAGAGCGAAGAATAATCTCTGTGCCCCGAACTGAAATTTGTATATCATTTAAGGCAAGTGGCGATGCTGAGGTATCAAAATTTAAGATTGATAGTTGATGGCCATAAATCAATTTGCGCCTGTTCACATTATCTACATTCGCTTCTACCATGTAGGCCACATCGAAAAATAATACCTCAGGGTTTGCTTCTTGTTCTGCGGCCGCAATGTCTTTAGCATACTGCGCTACATCATCGGCTGCCATTGTAAATCTTCCACTTAAAGCATTTGATGTTGCTCCGCCTATCTGTTCGATGAAAATCAAATCATCATGAACAGACATTACCATGCTGAATGAATTGGGTAAAGATGCTAATTTCTCGTTCTGCTTTAAGGCAAGTTTGTTCAGATAAACAGCTTTACCTTTTTCGAAGTTTTGTTCAGTCAGGTAGGATTTTAACGCCGCTTTAATATTTTCTACCTCCGCTTTTTTCGGTGGTTTATTATTGAAGCGTGTGACAAACTCACTGTTTTGACCGGCTTGCTCCAACTCATCGTAGCCTACACCCATTTCTGGATCTAGGGCCAATAAAAGCGGCACTTCCTGATCTTCGAATTTCTTCTTAAACCTAACCTGGAACTGGCTCAGGGCATCACGATCTTTTGACGGCATTATATTATGAAGCATATTGATCAAGCCTGGAATAGCCTGAAGCGAACGTTCATGAATACCACCGGATAAAGCTGTGCGTTGCGCGATAAGATATTTTGGCAACTCAGCCGTAGCGGTTAGGCCTAAACGTTCAAAATAATCATCTCCTATAATATTGGGATCGTAGTTGGTAAAAACAAGCTGTAAATCGTGCATATCCTGCAGCAAACCAAACAGATTTTCAATTTCAGCATCATTTAAATTCAATTGTTTTACCAGATCGTTAAGCCTAACTGGCTTTAAGCAAGCAGCTAATATTTGCTTTACAAAGTCATCCTGATCTAACTCGGCCAGTTCAAAAACGCCATCGGTACAGGCTATATAACGAATACTGTTGGGTGTTAAATAATAACTGCTGTTACTAAATAAAAGGCAATTCTTTTGCAACAGTTCTGCCAATGGCAACTGAATATTATTCTTATAAGGCCAATCAACCAGTTCGTGTATTTTTTGGGTTTCTTCAATTACTATTTTGCTTTCTGATGGTTTAAAGGCATTGTTTAACAAACTGAAACCAGCAAAAGTGCCATAAGGTGTTGACCGGAATTTTGCACGGTTAAAATATTTCCAGATGGTAAAATAAACCTTAGGTGGAAGATCTTTCAGTTCGTTTGCCTTTACTTCTTTTATGGTTTCGTAAAAAGCTGCGGAAGATATGGAAATGGCCAATTTTAATTCCTCCCAACAATCTACCAGTTCAGATTGATATGAAAATTTAGGTGTTCTAAAAATTACGGTTGGTTGGATATTCAGCTTCATTGCATTTAAATGATAGGCGAAAATTACAAAGATTAATTTAAAAAGTGATCAATTGGCAGTTTTCAGTTAGCGGTAGCCAGTTCCATACTGCTATCAACAGTTCTATAGTTGCAGTAGCAAGCTCTGTTAATTTGGATTACAAATCCTGACCAACAATGACCAACATCGATTACAAATCCCCGACCCACATATTAAATATAAAAATTAAAAAGCCATCTTCTTTTTAGGAAGATGGCTCACCGAGATGTTATTATTTATATTTTATTTTTTGGTCACTTTAAATTCAGTTCTTCTATTTTTTGCTCTTCCTGCCGGATTGTCTTTTTTCTTGCGTTTCACTACTATTTCGTTTGGTGCAATCGGCATCGATTCTCCATAACCTTTTGAAGTTAATCTGGCAGCAGCAATACCTTTACTTTCTAAATAATCGGTACAAGATTTTGCTCTTCTGTTCGATAGATCTAAGTTATACTCATCTGTTCCAATGTTATCGGTATGAGAGCCCAGTTCGATTTCCATTTCAGGATTATCTTCCATAATCGGGATCAGGAAGTCTAATACTTTTTTAGAAGGCTCGGTAAGTTCGGCACTGTTAAATTCATAATAAACATTATCCAAAGCCATTGGGATTCCCAATTTGAAAGGGCTTAAGCAATAATCTTTATAAATCAAGGTATCTGCTTTTGCCAGTTCTTCGTAAGGATAGTTTTTAGTAATTGCGAAATAATTATCTTTTGCAAAAAGCAATTTGATCGGTCTTTTCGAATCTACTTTAAACCTGTAAATACCATCAGTACCTGTAGTTATTTTCTGTAATCCTTCGGCATTGGTTAAAGTTACATTGGCACCCGCTAAAGGTAATTTAGTTTTACAATCGGTTAAAAGGCCTGCAATAGAAAGGAATTCTTTTTTCACTTCAAACAATTCTAAACAGCAAGATGATTCGCGATCAGAACTAATGTAGCCTTTTGTTCCTTTATCATCAGTTGCGGTAAAGTAAAGATCATCTTTTGATGAGTTGAATGGATAGCCCAGGTTTTTAGGGTTTGACCAATTTACCAGATCGCCCTCTGACTCAAAGAAATCAAGGCCACCGAAACCAACTCGCCCATCGGTACTAAACAATAACTTTTTGGTTAAGGGGTTGTAGTATGGTGCACGCTCGTCATCTTCGGTATTAATGGTCGGGCCAAAATTTACCGCCTGACCTAACGAACCATCTTCTCGCACAGCACAATACCAAAGATCGAATTTACCATAACCACCACTTCTATCAGACGAGAAAAGAAGGAATTTACCATCGCTGGTGACAAAAGGCTGTGAAGAATTAAAATCTTTACTGTTTACCTGTAAACCAACAGGTTGTGGATCTGACCATTTATCACCAGTTTTTTTAGCGCTATAGATAGCATATTTTTCTTTATCTCTCCAGGTGGTAAAATACACTGTATTTCCATCTGGCGTAAAGCTGGCCGCCGCAATCTCTATATTTTTAGGAAAATTAATATCAACCTCTTTTACAGCAACATCTGTAGCGGTCAATTCGCCTTTAGCTGAATAAAGGTTATTAATAAACGGATTGGTTTTAGTTGATACCTGAACTTCTCCAGCATCAGTTTTAACTATATCTTTTTTACTTCCTACGGCAACAGGGCGCGATGAGGTGAAATAAAATTCGTTGTTAATTTTAACAGGAGCGTAATTAGAACCTAATCCATTTACGTTAGCTGGCATTTTTTTTGATTTGAACCAAACGTGGAAAACGCATTTCTTCGATCGCAAATTTGCATGATTCGATTTCCTTTTGGGCATCTTTTACCAAAGCATCACCAGGATTTTTTTGTATAAACTGCTGAAAGGCATCAATTGCCAGGTTAAATTTTTTGTTTGCCCTTAAGCTTTCGGCATAATAAAACAAGGCTTTTCTAAACCGTGTATTGGTAAAGGTTATCGCTATAGCATAATATTTTTCTGCCTCGTTAAATTCCCTATATAATCTACTGGACTCTGCTAGGTTATAAATCGATCCTTCATAATCTTCTGCCACTTTATCATCAGTCGCCGATTTTCTTTCCTTCCCATATGGTAAAATGGCCTGGGTACTGTCGCCAGTAATTTTTAAGGCTTTTTTGTAAAAAGTTGATGCTGCGTAGTAATCCTTATTCTCAAAATAAGTATCTGCAACCTTTTTATAATTCACCACATACTGCGCGTTTGCATAACTGCCAAATGCCACTAACAAAAAGAGTAATATTTTTTTCATTTGGATATCTATTATAAACGTGGACAAAAGAAGTTTGGACCAATAATTCCGTTACGGCCAATAAGTGATATTGAAAGCTCTAAACCACCGTTACTGTTTGATGCACGATTAAAGGTAGAGGTGTTTACATCATAACTTAATCCGAACACCATATTCTTTAATTGTAAACCAACAAAGGCAATTGCAGCATCTTTATTACGGTAGTTACCACCAAACAGAATGTTTGCTGATGGATTAACGTTAAGTTGTGCATAAGCGCCTACCGAAACTTCGTTTGTGTTACCCTGATACATAAACAATGCGTTGGGTACAATATCCAATAACTCTGAAGCCTTGATTCGCGCACCGCCATGTGCAGTAAAACGAACAGGGATACGTGAATTTGAACCAGAGAAACGATCCATAGGGCGGGTTAAATGCGCTGCACTTGCACCTAAGAAAACGTTTACGTTCTTGTTCGGATTACCATCAAAAAACATGATACCTGCATTTACATCAGGAACCAAAGATGATTGAGATGAAAGTGTTTCGCCGCTCATCATACCGCCATCATAGCCCGAAATTGGATTAAACTGGTTACCAAACCTGGCCTGAGAGAAATCGAAACTGCGGTTAATTACGCCGGCCTGTAAACCAAAGCTCAGCATCTGCAAGCCTTCGGCGCCAAACCTTAAACGGTACGAACCCGATACCAGGGCCGACAGGTAGTTAAAATCTAACTCCCCTGCCCTTTGGTTTAAAATGGTTGCACCAAATGCGAAGTTCTTTTTTGGCGCCATATCGAACGATGCTCCGCCTGTTAAGAAAGAACTGTTTAGTGCACTCCATTGTTGTTTAAAATTTACAGTTGCACGGTAATCGCCGTCTATCACCCCCGTTAAGGCCGGGTTAAGATATAACGGGTTTGCATAATATTGTGAAAAATGCGGATCAGTTTGTGCGAAGGACTTAGCTGTACACAGCAGCAATCCAAGCACTGCAACATATATTTTTAAAGCCGATAGTATTTTCATGGTCTTTGATTTTATCTGTTTATTATTAATCCTCTTCTTATCTAATCAGCGTTACTGTACCTTTTCTTAATGATGTTGTTCCATTTGTGAATGTAATATCAACCATGTACACATAAACACCGATCGGTTGATTTACACCTTTGAAAGTTCCATCCCATCCATTTGCTACATTATCTGATTGGAATATCAATTGACCCCACTGTGTGTAAATACTCATTTTCGCACTTGATATGGTATTGCCATAGATTAAGAAGGTATCATTCTTACCGTCGTTATTCGGCGTAAATGCATTTGGTATGTAAACCTGATCTCCAAAAGGATTAGCTGCTTTACCCGTTACCGGAGTAGAATTTGCGCTGGTTTGGCACTCAATCTGACCTCTAGCTCTTACAATGATGGTTACACTTTGATCTGGTTTCAAACCTGTAGCTAAATAGGTTGTTCCGGTTGATCCACTTGTCGGATTGATCCAGGTTAAACCATTATCTAACGAAACTTCGTAAGCCGTAGCACCTGCAACCGCAGCCCATGCAAAGGTTACACTGTTTGGTGTTGTGCTTTGCACCACTACTACTGGTTTTTCTAATACCGGCAATACATTAACCGTAACGCCTGTTCTTGTTGGGCTTGCGCAACCACCAACTGCTATTGCCTCTACATAATAGATTGTGGTAGCAGTTAAGTTTGGTGTGGTAAAGGTTATGCCTTCTGCTAATACAGCGCCTCCAGAGCTTGCAGCATACCATCTGTAAACTAATCCTGCTACCGGATTATTAACCGTTAGTATAGTTGAACTACCTGCGCAAAGTGTTCCATTTGCTGCTGTTACCGATGTCGGTGCAACTGGTACTGGTAATGCAATTACATTTACCGGTGTTCTGGATGATGAGATACAAGTTCCGTTTGCTCCTTCAACATAGTAAGTGATGTTTGCGTTAACTGCAGGTGTTGTAAAGTTTGCACCTGTTCCGGCTAACGTTCCGCCTACTGCTGCTGTGTACCAATTGTATGTTACACCCGTTTGAGAACTTGTAACTGATAATACCGCTGAACTTCCTGTACAAACATTAACCGATGTTGCTGCAACCGTTGGTACCGTAGGTTTCGCATTTACGGTTACCGTTACTTTAACACGGCCACCATTGTTATTACAACCTCCAGCACCGATTGCTACAATATAGTAATCTGTTGAAGCACTTAAAGCGGTAGTGTTGTATGTTGTACCAGTGAATAATAAATTACCAGCAACTGCTGCATTGTACCATTCGTAAGTAACACCTGCCTGTGCATTGGTTATGGTTAGTGTGGCTCCATCACCTGCACAAATGCCTCCATTCGGACCAGATACCACTGGATTGTTTGGTGCTGCATTTACTGTAATGGCTACTACCCTTGCTGTTGCAGCGGTATTTTCACATTTGTTATCACCTTTAACCGTTACGTAATACGTTGCATTTGCAGTTAATACCTGTGTAGTAAACACTGGACCTGTAAATACCACTGTATTTAAGGTAGCATCGCTATACCAGGTAAATATCGGATTGGTAACTGTTGTGCTTGTTGCTGCCAATGTTGCTGTTGTGCTTGCACAAACTGAAGTTGATCCATTTACAGTAATATCTGTTGCCACAGCACCTGGATTAACAGTAACAGTTACTGGTTTCGCATTAGCTGCGGTGTTTTCACATTTATTGGTTCCTTTAACAGTTACATAATAAGTTTTAGTAGCTGTTAATACCGGTGTGGTAAATATTGGTCCGGTAAAGGCCACACTGGTTAACGAAGCATCGTTGTACCAGGTAAATACCGGATTGGTTACAGTAGCAGAACTTGCATTGATTACCGCAGTTCCAGAACCACACACCCTAGCCGGTGTAGATAAGGTAATGTCGGCAGCTGTTGCAACTACATTTACATTAACGGTAACCACTTTAGCATTTGCAGCAGAACTTTCGCATCTGTTATCACCTTTTACTGTTAGGTAATACTTAGTTGTTGCAATTAATGCCGGTGTGTTAAATGTTGCTCCAGTAAATACTGGTGTTGTTAATGCAGCATCGCTGTACCAGGTAAATATTGGGTTGGTTACTGTTGTTGTGCTCGCTACTAAGCTGGCCGATGATCCTGCACAGATTGTTGCGTCTGTTGCTGTAACATCAGTTGCTGAAGCTACTGAGTTGACTACAATATTTACTGATTTAGCTGTGGCAGCACTGCTTTCACACTTGTTGTCGCCTTTTACAGTTAGGTAATAAGAAGTATTGGCTGTTAATGTTGGTGTGGTAAATACTGCACCTACAAAAGCTACATTAGTTAAAGTTGCGTTGGTATACCAGGTAAATACTGGGTTAGTAACTGTTGTGCTACTTGCCGTTAGTACTGCCGCAGATCCTCCGCAGATATTTGTTGATCCATTTACAACAATATCACTTGCAACTGCAATCGGATTAACTTTAATGATTACCGCAGCAGCATTTACTGCAGTGTTTTCGCATTTATTGGTTCCTTTAACGGTTACATAATAAGTTTTAGTAGCAGTTAATACCGGTGTGGTAAATATTGGTCCGGTAAAGGCCACGCTGGTTAATGAAGCATCGTTGTACCAGGTAAATACCGGATTGGTTACTGTTGATGAGCTCGCATTGATTACAGCTGTACCCGATCCACATACCAGTGTTGGTGTTGATAAAGTAATATCAGCAGCCGTTGCACTCTGGTTCACATTAACCGTTACCACTTTAGCTGTAGTACCCGAGTTTTCACATTTGTTATCGCCTTTAACCGTAACATAGTATTTGGTTGTTGCAGTTAATACAGGGGTAACGAATGATGTACCCACATAAGCTACTGAAGTTAAAGCAGCATCGTTGTACCAGGTAAATGTTGGGTTGGTTACTGTAGCTGTACTGGCTACCAAGGTAGTTCCAGATCCAGAGCAGATTGTTGCATCGGCAGCTGTTATATCAGAAGCAGTAGCAACCGGGTTAACCGTTATCGTAACTACCCTAGCTGTACCAGGTGCATTTTCACATTTATTATCGCCTTTTACAGTTACATAATAAGTGGTGGTACTGTTTAAAGCTGGTGTAGTATATGTTGCGCCAATGAAACTTACATTGGTTAAAGCAGCATCGCTATACCAGGTAAATACCGGGTTAGTTACTGTTGGTGATGTTGCACTTAATACTGCCGATGATCCTGCGCAAGCAGCTGTGCTTCCGCTAAGAATAATATCGGTAGTAGTTGCCAAAGGATTAACCGTTACGGTTACCGCTTTAGCATCTGCAGCACTATTTTCACATTTGTTCGCACCTTTAACGCTTACATAATAAGTGGTGGTGGCTGTTAATCCGGTTACCGTAAATGTAGGACCAGTAAATACTACACTTGTTAATGAAGCATCGCTATACCAGGTAAATACTGGCTGTGTAACTGTTGTACTCGAAGCCATTAACATTACAGTAGAACCCGAACAGATGTTAGCGTTGCTTACTGCAATATCTGCAGCTGTTGCAAAATCTTTAACGGTTACAGTAACCACCTTAGCGTTTGCGGCTAAATTCTCACATTTATTATCCCCTTTAACGGTTACATAGTAAGTAGTGGTGGCATTAAGTGCAGGTGTAGTAAAGCTAGCACCTACATGAGCTACAGTAGTTAAAGCCGCATTGCTGTACCAGGTAAATACCGGGTTAATTACTGTTGTTGCTGAAGCAGACAGCGCAGCTGTAGATCCTTTACAGATCGAGGTAATACCATTAACTGCAATATCTGAATCAGTAGCAGCAGGATTAACCGTTATGGTAATCGATTTTGCGCTTGCTGCTGTATTCTCACATTTATTATCGCCTTTAACCGTTACATAATAAGTGGTGGTTGCATTAAGTGCAGGAGTAATAAAGTTAGCTCCTGTAAACGCTACAGTAGTTAAGGCAGCATCGCTGTACCAGGTAAATATTGGGTTGGTTACTGTTGTGCTTGTTGCATTTAAAGTAACAGAAGAGCTACCGCAAATAGTGCTTGTTCCTGCTAAGTTAATATCGGCTGAGGTAGCAACAGGATTTACCGTAATGGTAACCTCTTTTGCATTACCTGCTGTATTTGCACATTTATTCGTACCGCTAACGGTAACATAGTATTTGGTAGTTGCGGTAATTGCTGGTGTATTAAATATTGCGCCAACAAAAGCAACTTGTGTTAAAGCAGCATCGCTGTACCAGGTAAATACCGGACTAGTTACTGTTGTACTGGCTGCAGTAAGTACTGCTGTACCAGAAGCACATAATGATGTTGTTCCGGTTACCGTTACATCGGCAGCAACTGCTGAAGGATTAACCGTAATAGAAACCTTAGTGCGTGATGAGTTTGAACAACTCGCTCCACTTACTGCTTCAACGTAATAATCGTATGTTCCTGCTGCAAGTGATGCAGATGTAGTAAAGCTACTGTTGTTGGTTACCAACATATTTCCGGCTACAGCGGCATCGTACCAGTTATAAGTAATACCTGCCACTGCCTGTACACTTAAGGTTGCAGGTGAGCCGATACAAGTTGTAGTTGGGTTGGTAGTTGATGGAATCGGTGTTACTGGTGGAGGTAAAATAGTTACCACTACTTTGGTTCCTAAAGTTTCACAACCATTAGCTGTTGCCGTTACCGAATACGTATAAGTACCAGCAGTTAAAGTTGGATCTGTTGTGAAAGTTGTTCCATTTTTTCCTGCCTGATAAGTTGAGCCTAAGTACCATTTGTACACCACGCCTGCTTGTGGGTTCTGCACACTCAATGTTGCAGATGAACCTTGACAAGCACTTGCTGTAGCGGCTGTAACTGTTGGTGTGGTGATTACGCGCTGTGCATAATCTAAATTAACAGATGTTAATGCCCCTAAAAGACCTGAGCTTAATCTTAATTCTGCTCCATCAAATTTACTGGTTGGTACGAAAGTTAATATGGCCGATGTTCCGCCTGTTAATAATTTTAAGCTAATTAATGGGTTAGATATAGAAACCGCATCGTTATTACTGGTTGTACCCTGGAAAGTAGTTACCGTTAAATTGTTTAATACTCCAACCGAAAGCAATGCACCTGGAGTGGTAATTTTCACCCTTAAAGTGTCGCCTACGTTTGATAATCCTGTAAAGCCAACCTGATGATAAACAGATGCACCAAGTAATCCCACTGGAATAACCAAACTTGATCCTGTATTGATATCGTTATCAACCGCAAAAGTAGGGTTGAAAACACCAGCTAGTATAGCCACCCCAGTTACGCCACTGGCAACTGTTGTTGTAGCCGCTCCACAAGGCGTAGTTACCGGTGTACCATTAGGAATTACAGTAACCGTTACGGTTGCTCTGCTTGTTGCAGTACATCCTCCAGGTATGGTAGCTTCTATATAATAAGTTGTTGTTGCACTTAACTGTGGTGTTACATAAGTTTCGCCAGTAAATACCGGAACTACTCCATTTGCAGTAGTGTACCAGTTAATGGTTGCACCAGCTGTACTCGACGTTGCTTTTAGTACCGCAACTGAACCTTCGCTGATGGTAATTGATGGTGGTGTAATTACCGGAACATCAATAGTTCCTAATATAATTTTACCTTCTGTTCTGGCTGATGACGAACCACAACCATTAACTGCTGCTACAAAATAACTGGTATTAGCAGTAATTAAAGGTGTTGTAAAATTATCACCTGTAAATACTAAATTTCCACCTGTTGCAGCATCATACCAGTTATAAGTTGTGCCTGCAATTGGGTTTTTAACCTGGAAAGTAACTGATGTATTCGGACAGGTATTAACAGATGCTGAAAGTAGATCTGGTGCTACCGGCGCTGGGTTCGTAGTTACATTAACTACAGTTTTATAACTCACACAACCAGTTGCAGAAACTGCAGCAACATAGAATTTAGTATCGCCTGTTAACACTGGTGTGGTAAATATGATACCGTCTTTACCAGTTAAATAAGTGCCTGTGGCATCGTACCATCTGTAAGTTAAACTTGCTGATGGGTTGCTTACTTCAAGCTGGGCAGTTTGGCCCACACAAGCCGTAACATTTGCTAATGCTACAGTTGGTGCCACCAAAATACGTTGGGCGTAATTTAAGTTGATTGATGTTAAAGCACCTAATAAACCAGAGTTTAACCTTACTTCTACCCCATCGAAAACATTCGTTGGTACAAAAGTGATGAGCGCCTGGGTATTACCACTTAACAATTGAATATTGATTAAGTTATCATTTAACAATCTCGAATCACCGTTGCTGTTGGTTCCAACATAAGTGGTAATTGAAGCATTTCCTAATAACGAAAGCGATAATAGTTTTCCTGGAGATGATACTAAAACACGTACAGTATCGCCAATTTTAGATAACGAACCAAAACCAACTCTTTGATAAACTGATGCACCAAGTGCTCCAACTGGCATGACCAATGAAGATGCTGTTTGTGTATCGTTATCAATAGCTAATGTTGGGTTAAACACGCCCGATAATAAAGCTACACCTGTAACGCCACCAACTTGAGTTGTTGCCGCCTCGCATGGTACCGGGTTTGGAGATCCATTTCCATCAACTGTGATGGTAACCTGTACGCGACTTGCAGAAGTACAACCATTGGTAGAAACAGATTCTACATAATAAGTGGTAGTAGCCAATAGTGGTGGTGTAACATAAGTAGCACCTACATAAACTGGTGTAGTTGAAGTGTTAGAAGTATACCAATTGAAAGTATTGGTTGGGTCTGGCGAACTAGCCGTTAAAATGGCCGTTTGACCTGCACTTACTGTTGATGAACTTGCAGTTACTACTGGTAAAACCGGACGAGGATTTACTGATACAGCTGCGGCAGCACGTGCAGCGCTTGTACAGCTTCCTTTAGAGGCCTCTACATAATAGGTAGTAGCCGCTGTTAATGCTGGTGTTGGGAATACTGCGCCTGTGAAAACCAGGTTTCCACCTACTGCAGCATCATACCATTTATAAGTTACTGTGGCATCTGGATTAGCAACTGATAAAGTTGCTGATGATCCCTCACAAACATTAGCAATTGTTGCCAATACGGGTGTTGGTAATGCTGGTGTAACTGTTACAGTTACCGGAATCCTGGTCACATTTGCACAGGTTCCTTTGCTTACTTGAATATAATAAGTTGTGGTAGCTGTTAAAGCTGGTGTAGTAAATGTTGCGCCAGTGGCCAATTGTGTACCACCAGTTGCAGCATCGTACCAAGCTAATGTTGTACCACCATTTGCTGTTGCAGTTAAAGTTGCTGTACTTCCGGCACAGATGGTTTGTGCACCTGCTGTTACCGTTGGGTTAGGATAAATTACCGTTGCACCATAAACATCTAAACTGGTTAAAGCCGTAACTAACGCGCCGAAGCTAACCTGTACCCTATCGTAAGCGCCGCCTGCCAATATAGTTGCAGCGAAACGGTTACCTGATAATAGCTGAAGATTTAATAGTCCGCCGCTTAATTGTACTGTTTTTACAACTGTAGTACCATTTAATACGGTAACAGTTACATTGTTTAATAGGCCAACATCTGCTAAACCGGTTGGTAATGCTAAGTCTAAACGAAGACTATCTGTGGCTGTTCCAACCGTAGGGAAAATTAATTGTTGATAACCCGATCCACCTACACCAACTGCCAGAGATATTCTGGTAAAATTAGAAGGATCAGCATCAGTAGAATTTCCTGCGCCAGTTATACCGCACAATAAACAAATTCCGTTTATACCGGAGTTTTGCGAATTAGCAGCGTTACAGGCAGTACCACCACCGTTATTTAATACCGTAACAGTTACTGGTACGCGGCTTGCACTTTTACAACCACTGGCATTTGTAGTTTCTACATAATAAGTGGTAGTTGCCGATAATGTTGGCGTAGTGAATGAAGTACCTGTACCTACCTGAGTTCCGGCTGTAGCAGCATCGTACCATTGAATGGTATTTCCAGCATCAGCCGTTGCCAATAAAGTAGTAGACTGTCCGGCATTAATTACCTGGTTGTTGGTGGTTACCGTTGCAGCAGTTGCTGGTGGGTTAACCGAAACATTAACGGCAGTTCTTGAACTTACAGCCGTTCCTGATACCGCCTCAACATAAAATACTGTTGGAGCAGTTACTGCAGGCGTTACAAAAACACCAGTATTATTAGTAACCAATGGTGTACTTCCGGTAGAAGCATACCAGTTATACGTTACACCAGCCTGCAAATTGCTAACGCTTAATGTAGCTGGGCTTCCAGCACATACTGTAGCTGCGGCAACCACTGGTGCATCAACCGTTACAGTTAAGCTATAAGCTGTTGTTGCTTTGTTTCCGTTTGCATCTGTCGCAGTTAAA
Source organism: Pedobacter sp. W3I1 (assembly GCF_030816015.1). Lineage (NCBI taxonomy): Bacteria > Pseudomonadati > Bacteroidota > Sphingobacteriia > Sphingobacteriales > Sphingobacteriaceae > Pedobacter > Pedobacter sp. W3I1. The sequence goes on along the minus strand of NZ_JAUSXN010000001.1, from coordinate 1,073,105 downwards.
GAGATGGTAAAAGTTCCACCTAAAGTTGGTGTTCCTGTAATTTCTCTTGTTGCAGTATTAAAACTTAATCCCGGAGGAAGGTTTGTTGCTAAATAAGTATATGGCGCTGTTCCACCTGTTACCGCTGGCAAAGTTTGCGTTGGGTATGGTGTACCTACAATACCGTTTGGTAAAGTTGCGCCAGGTAATGATAATACACCTATTACTTTAAGTGCATAAGCATTACTTGCTGTTCTGCCTTCACTATCAGTTGCAGTTACGCCAATTGAATAATTTCCGGCTTGTGTAGGTGTACCCGAAACTTCTCTTGTTGCCGGGTTAAACGTTAATCCCGCCGGAAGATTAGTTGCTACATAAGTATATGGACCAACACCACCAGTTGCCGAAGGCAAGGTTTGCGTAGCATAAACTGTTCCCTCAGTTCCATCAGGCAAGGTTGCTGCTGGTAACACTAAAGGATTAACAACTGTAATGCTGTAATTATTGGTTGCTGTTTTTCCGTCCACATCAGTCACTGTTACCGGTACAGTAAATGTTCCAGCTTGTGTTGGCGTTCCTGAAATTGCTCTTGTAGCCGGATCAAAAGTTAATCCCGCAGGAAGACCAGTTGCCGCATAAGTATAAGGTGTTGTTCCACCCGTTGCAGATGGAATCGTTTGAGTAGGATAAACAGTCCCTGTAGTTCCGTTAGCCAAAGTTGCCGGTGGTAACAACAAAGGATCGGTTACTTTAAGTGTATAGTTAGCTGTAATGGTATTGCCATTAGCATCTGTTACGGTTACCGGAATAGTAAATGTTCCGATTTGGGTTGGCGTACCAGTAATTTCTCTTGTAGCAGGGTTAAAGGTTAATCCTGGAGGGACACCTGTCGCCGAATAAGTATAAGGGCCTGTTCCGCCTGTTGCAGCTGGAATTCCGTTTGAAGTATATGGTGTACCTGTTACACCGTTAGGCAATGCTCCAGGAGCCAAAGCCAATGCTGGTGTTACGGTTAAAGTAAATGTTGCTGTTGTGCTACAGCCTTTAGTATCGGTTGCCACAACATCGAATGTTGGGTTTCCGGTTGCAGTTGGTGTTCCACTTACCAGGCCACTAGGCGATAAAGTTAAACCAGCTGGTAAAGTACTGCCAGCAGCTAAGGTATATGTATAACCTGGTGTACCGCCAGTAGCTACCGGAAGTTGTTTACTATAAGAAGATGCAATTGTTGCATTGGTTAACGTTGTACCTGCGAATACAATTGCCGGGTTAACCGTAATCGTTACCGGAACCCTTGTTGTATTTGAACAGGTTCCCTTAGTTACCTGAACATAATAAGTAGTAGTTGTTGTTAGTGCCGGAGTAGTGAAGTTTGCACCTGTTCCTACTTGTGTTCCGCCTGTTGGTGCATCGAACCAGGTTAGGGTTGTACCACCATTTGCAGTTGCACTTAACGTTGCTGTACTGCCCGAACAAATAGATTGAGCACCAGTAATAAATGTTGGATTAGGATAAACTACAGTTGCACCATAAATATCTAAGCTGGTTAAAGCTGAAACTAATGCCCCAAAGCTCACCTGAACCCTATCGTAAACACCACCTGCTAAAACAGTTGCGGCAAAACGGTTACCAGATAAAAGTTGAAGGTTTAATAATCCACCGTTTAATTGTACTGTTCTTACTACGGTAGTACCATTTAATACAGTTACGGTTACATTGTTTAAAAGACCAACATCAGCTAAACCAGTTGGTAAAGCTAAATCTAAACGGATGCTATCAGTAGCAACACCTGTAGATGGGAAAATTAATTGTTGGTAACCTGTTGCTGCAACACCTACAGCAAGAGAAATCCTGGTGAAGTTACTGGCATTAGCATCAGTAGAGTTACCTGCGCCATTTACAGCACATAACAAACAGATTCCATTAATACCTGTATTCTGACTATTAGCTGCATTACAAGCAGTTGCGCCACCACCGTTAATTACGGTTACCGTTACCGGAACGCGGCTTGCGCTTTTACAGCCATTGCTGCTTGTGGTTTCTATATAATAAATTTTAGTTGCAGTTAAGGCTGGCGTAGTGAACGAAGTTCCGGTTCCAACCTGTGTTCCTGCTGTTGGCGCATCAAACCAGGCGATGGTATTTCCAGCGTCGGCAGTTGCAGTTAATGTGGTGGTTTGTCCGGAGTTGATTACCTGGTTATTAGTCGTAACTGTTGCTAAAGTTGCAGGCGGATTAACCGAAACAGTAACCGATGTTCTTGAACTGATTGCTGTTCCAGAAACGGCCTCAACATAAAACACTGTTGCCGAATTTACAACAGGCGTTACAAAAGTACCGTTATTGCCAGTTACCAAAGGAGTACTTCCTGTTGATGCATACCAGTTATAAGTTACACCAGCTTGAAGGTTACTAACGGTTAAAGTTGCAGTACTACCTGTACATACAGTAGCGGAAGCTACAACCGGCGCATTTACCGTTACCGTTATTGCGTAAGTGGTAGTTGCTTTATTATTGTTAGCATCTGTCGCAGTTAAAGAAACATTATAGGTACCACCTTGTGTTGGCGTTCCGGTAATCTCTCTTGTAGTTGGGTTGAACGATAATCCCGGAGGAAGGTTCGTAGCTACATAAGTATATGGCGAAGTACCACCTGTTACTGCAGGTAATGTTTGTGGTAAATAAGAAGTACCAACAATTCCGTTAGGTAAAGTTTTTGTTGGTAAGGTTAACGTACCATTTACTTTAATCGGATAGGTGTTGCTTGCTGTTTTACCTTGGCTATCGGTAACTGTAACACCAATTGTATAATTACCTGCTTGTGTTGGTGTACCGGTAACCTCTCTTGTTGTTGGGTTAAATGATAATCCCGCAGGGAGACCAGTGGCAACATAAGTATAAGGACCAACACCGCCTGTTGCAGCTGGCAGAACTTGTGTAGCATAAGCCACACCCTCTGTTCCATCTGGAAAAGTTGCCGCTGGCAATACCAATGGGCTATTTACAGTAATGCTATAATTGGTCGTTACCGTTTTTCCATCAGCATCTGTTACCGTAACTGGTACAGTATATGTACCGGCAGTTGTTGGCGTACCGGTAATGGCTTTGGTTGATGGATTAAAAGTTAAACCCGGAGGAAGACCTGTTGCCGAATAAGTATAAGGCCCTGTTCCCCCAGTTGCACTTGGAATAATCTGCGTAGGATAAACTGTCCCTGTTGTACCATCAGCTAAAGTGGCTGGAGGTAATAATAAAGGATCAGTAATTTTTACAGTATAATTCGAAGTAATGGTATTACCGTTCGCATCAACAACCGTAACTGGTATGGTATATATTCCAGGTTGAGTTGGTGTTCCGGTAATTTCTCTTGTTGCTGGGTTAAATGTTAAGCCTGGAGGAACACCAGTTGCAGTATAAGTATATGGTCCTGTTCCACCGGTTGCAGCCGGAATAGTTTGCGTTGGATAAACCGTTCCTGTTAAACCATCAGGCAGTGCACCTGGCGTAAGCACCAATGAGGCTGTTACCGTTAAATTATAAGTTGCGGTTGCATTACAGCCTTTGCTATCAGTCGCAACAACTGAAAAAGTGTAAGCATTGGCTACAGTTGGTGTTCCGGTAATTGCACCTGTTGATGATAAAGTTAAACCTGCTGGTAATGTACTCCCTGCTGCTAAAGCATAAGTATAACCTGCTGTTCCGCCTGTAGCTACATCCAGTTGTTTAGAGTAAGCAAAGCCTGGTGTAGCATTGGCTAATGTTGCCCCATTAAAAATAATTTGCGGGTTTACTGTAATTACAACAGGAATCCTTGTCGATTCGGCCGTACAGCCCAATCTTCTGGCAGCAACATAATAAGTTTTATTAGCGGTTAATGCAGGTGTAGTAAAAGTACCATTAAAAGCAACTGTTTGTAATGCCGTTCCTCCTTCAATGGCATCATACCATCTCAGCTCGTTGGTATTTGGCGTAGTTGCATTTAAAGCTACTGTACTATTATAACATGCAGCAATTGCAGTATTTGCTGGCGTTGGCCTGCCCGCAGAGCGGATTACACCATAAACATTAAGGGTTTGTGTAAGGTTTAATGTTACCACCGAACCTAGTGTTACCTTCACCCGGTCGTATACCACATTTGCACCTGGAGAAAAAGGTATCGACACCGCTTGCCCACTATTTAATAAACCCAGTAAATCTAGATTTAACGTAGTTGGAACCGATCCCGTATATACCTGAGTACCGCCGTTGTATGCTGTTATTGAAATATTCTGTAAAAGCCCTGCAGTTAGTAAAGCGGGGGTTGAACTAAATCTAAGGTTAATATCGTCACCAGGATTTGATGGCGTTGCAAAATAAAAATTTTGGCTAATGGATGAACCCACGCCTAATATACCTAAACTGAGTTGAGAAAAATTATTTGGATCTGAATCGATTGCCCTTTCACTATTGGTTACCCCCGAACTGCCTAATTGTAAAGCATCGAGTGTAATCCCAGTGCCTTCGTACCCTGTAGTAAATGCCTGCGCACAAGGATCATTACCAGAAGTATAAAATGAATAATAAACCTTTGTACTATTATTAGTTCCAAGTAAAAGTGCATTGGTTACATCTTTTACAAACACCCTGTCGTAAGCCTGTGTAGGGGTTATTGCAATATAAAAGAAACCATTTGCGTCTTTTACCAAACGCAGATTATCAGAAGAAAACCCATCTACGCTATTACCGCCGGTTGGGGGTACTGCTGAAGCGCCGTTTCTGGCCCCCACCTGGAATGAATGGTTTCCAAGAATTACCGTTCCACCCACATTGGCCAGTATGGTACCTAAACTACCACCTAGTAACCTGTTCAGGATATCCCCATCAAACTCTATTCTGACATAAGAGGTAACTCCCGCAGCTACAGAAGCCGGATATTTTAATTCCAGCTCTCCACTGAATGCACCTATACCCAGTAGCGCTCCACCATACGAATTAACGGAGGCAAAAGTGTTGTCGTTTAAGGTTGCATTTGTTGCGTTAGTTACATGATCCGACTTGGTTGCTGTATTTGCAAAAATTTTAGTTTGCGCATACGATTTAGCGGAGAAGAGCGTTAATAGAATGATGATTGCAACACAAGTATTGCGGAATATCCCTATTCGGGACGAGAAAGTATGAGTTTTCATCATGTCAGGCGTTATTTTAGGAGACTTACTATGTGCTAATGCAGTTGTTTGGTAAATGTTTTTTCGCGCATTATATAATTATGACAAATCTATATCTAGAATAGCATCCTATCTTATCCATTGCTATTCATTTTTATGCATTTCATTTCATTCATTTTATTCATACAATGGATTCTTAGAGAATAGATTTCTTCAACTGTGAAATTATGATGACATTAGCGCTAGTCATCCCATCTGTTAATTAATGAATGCTAACGATCTCCTTATCGAACTCAGAAAGTTTGTCCTTATAAAATCTGGCTTAAGAAATATCGACCCGGCTCATTGTAAGATTATCTCCGAGTATGTATTTCAAGAAACCAAAAACTATGTAAGTGAAACAACGATCAAGCGATTCTTTGGCTTTGCGAACACTTTACATAAATTTTCTTTATTTACTTTAAATAGCCTATCACAGTATATAGGTTATAACGACTGGGATTCATTTTGTAAAGACAAGGAAAATCAAACTACTTCTGTTCAAAGTATCTGGCAGGATTTAAAGCTAAAAGCACATGCCATTACCGAGATATCGTTAATTGCCAATAAAAACAATTCGGGTGTTCCATTTCATGCTACGGCCAACAGAAGTTTTTTTTACCCGGACTTTGATTATTTCTTAAAAAACAACTATCAGTTTACAACCATAAGTGCGCAACCAGGTCAGGGAAAATCGATATTGCTTGCCCACATGGTAGAGTATTTTTTCTTATCAGAAAATGCCCTCTACAAAAATGATATTGTTTTATTAGTTAACTCCACCAGTATTAATACCATTATCCAAAATGGAGATACTTTAAAAGACTGGTTTTTAAAAGAATTTAAATTCGGGAGTCTTACCGAGTTAATTAGTTTTTTTAAAAAAAATCCCGAAAAGAGAGAAGGCCGTTTTATTCTTATTGTTGATGGTATTGATGAACATTTAGCCAGAAGTAATTATTTTAAAACGTTTATCGACTTTTTATATAGCATAGAAGAAAACAATTTTGTTAAACTCATATTCGGATTGCGAACAGATAGCTGGATTAATCTTCAGCCCGCTATTTATGGTTCTGCATCTTTAACTAAAGCCTGGTACACGGGCTTGTTTTATGATGAGGAAACCCTAAGTAATGTACCATCGTTAAATATTGATGAGATACTCTACACCTTAAGCCATCTAGAAAATAAAATTATCAATCGGGCAGACTTAAGCCCTCCCCTATTAATCCAGTTTAAAACACCATTCTGGTTACAGGTTTATTTCAAGCTCAAAGATGAGCACCACCATCTTGAGCTGAGTAATCCCCTATTATGTTATGAATTAATTAGTTATTTCTTAGAAAGGCGCGTATTTCTGGCAAAAAAAAGCACCGAAAAAATATTTCTCCTTAAAAAAATAAGCGATTGCATTTCAGAAGGAAATAAGAAATTAAGGGTTTCTAAAGAAAAGATCCTGAGCTATATCAATTGTTATCCCGATGCATATGAAGAACTTTTACATGCCGGTATTATCATCGAAGAAAAAAGGTTAAGTACAACCATTCCTACAGAAATTGTCCGTTTTTTAAATGACGACATTTATACCTATTTCCTATTTATACAAATCACGGATAAGTTTGAATATAGACCTTGTAAATCATTTTTCGAATATATCTTAAACAGTTTCCCTGGTCACACCTCCCGAAGAGATCATATACTTAACTGGGCAATCAGATTCTGTATCAACCGGAACGAAATTGCAGCTTTAAAAAACATTTTCAGGCTCCCATTTACCAACAGCGAAAAAAACAGTGCTTTCGATTTTATCTGTTATGTATCTAAATACGAACTTAGCAAACCCAATTCTAACTTCAATAAGTTAAGCATTGGTGTCGATTTTATCGACCTTATGGCTACAGGGCGAACCATGAGCAATCTGTATAAAGAAACCATCAAAACAATTTCGGAGAATGTACTAAATGAAGACATTCAGATTATGCTGCATGTAATAGAATGCAATGTTAATCTTATTGATGTGGATAAAGTGGCTTTAGCCAATACCATGCAGCTGTTAAAGAGAAATTATAAAAGATTAAACGAGCTTTTTCCAATTAATCCGTACGATTTACTTCTTTATTTTTACAATAACCTGGTTAACAAACCTAACGAGAGCAAAAGCCTCGAAGATAAAATAATAAAACTTTGCCAGGAGATAGATCAGAGTAAGCCACAGAAAAACGAAGAGATCACCTCTGCCGAAATACTCTCTTACCGGTTGGTGTTGATTACCTTATTTTCTCAGAAAAATTATGCAGAATGTCACCGTTTTATTATGGCCATATTGAGTAAGTATCCCAATATATTTTATGTGCGACATTCGGTCTTCTCTCCCTTTTTATTACTTCATTTAGGTCAAACCTATATCAAGCTCAATTATTTTAAAAAAGCGCAACGCATTATACAATTCGTTGATAAAATCATCAGTAGCGATTATACCTATTATACCAATTTTATATTGGCCAGCTTTAGTGTTTTTAAAGCCAACTTTTACAACGTCACACATCATTACGAACAAGCGCTTATAGAAATTAATATTGGCCTGGATATTACTAAAAAGAATGATTTTAAGATATTCGAAATAGCCTTATTATTAAGTAAGATCGATACCCTAAAACATACTGAAGAATCAGAAGAAGTATCAAACGTAATTAAAGAACTGCTAAACTTTTTAACGGTACATAAACTCTCTATGCCCGATTATTCTAACTTAAGCAGTCATGAGTTCGAACATACCTTTAAGATTCTAAAATCTTACCGGCGGCATCAAAGCCTATAAAAAGGTTGTGTCCAAAAGTTAAATTCGATTCGTATTACCACGTTGAGCTTGTCGACGAATCGGGATAAGTAGTCGAAACGCTAAGGATATTAAGCTAGTCCTTCGACAGGCTCAGGATGACAATCTATATTTAGGATACAACTTCTTCGACAAGCCAAGCATTTCCTTATATCAAAAAATACTTTTCCCATTTGGAGCGCAAGGCCTGTACAAAACAATAAATTTCTTCCCGTTTTTCGCTTTTACGCTTCGCTTCCTCGTACCTCGTTGCTGCAGGGTAACACTGCAACCGGGGCTAGATGGCTAAAGCAGTATTTCATTTTTGGGGTTGTTGGGTGCACCTTACACCATGGACTGTGTCCTCACAGACCATTTAATTTAAGATTCAGAACCAAATAAGACATATAAAGCTAATATGTTATTAAAGTCTCTATAGTTAAATTATATGTTAGTAGCTAAATGATCACAAAAAAGTTAAATCATTAATAATGCTTTGTTGGTATCTTCAAACCCATTTTAGGTTTCGCCTATGAGGACACAGGCCGAGGAGAAGGCGTAAGGCGGGACCAGCGGCCTACAAGAACCACAAGCCAAGCATTTCCTAATATTAAAAAATACTTTCCCATTTTGGAGCGCAGTACCTGTGCAAAACAATAAATTTTCTCCCGTTTTTCGCTTCTCTTCCTCTTACCACGTTGCTGCAGGGTAACACTGCAACTGGGCTAGATGGCTAAAGCAGTATTTCATTTTTGGGGTTGTTAGGAGCACAAACCTTTGTCTCTAAACCCGATAGAGCGGAATAGCCCGGAGCGCAGCGAGGACTATAAGCGAAAGCGGGACTGAAACTGCCAAGAACTGCTGCACCTTCATTTTCTAACCATAAAGAAATTATCCTTAAAATGTCTTTAATTTCGGTTGGTTAGACACCAACCGATAGCGTATTATATCTTATTTAATCAAGTTATAAAGTTCATCCAGCTTAGGCGAAAGTACAATCTCTATCCTTCTGTTTTTGCTTCTTCCATCTGCATTTGTGTTGGTACCCAAGGGTTGGAATTCGCCTTTACCTGTAGCCGTCATCCTTACACTTTCTACCTTTTCGTTCTCTGTTAAATAACGTACAACAGAGGTAGCCCTCAACACACTTAAATCCCAGTTATCTTTAATCTGCCCCAGGTTATTTATTTTCTGGTTATCGGTATGGCCTTCAACAGCAATGTTTATTTCTGGCTGTTGCTTTAATACATTCGCCAATTGGGTAAGGGCCTGTTTTCCTTTTTCATCAATAATAATACTTCCCGAAGGGAACAACAGTTTATCGGTTAGCGAAACATAAACTTTACCATTTTTAATCTCTACGGTTAAACCATTCTTGGTGAAACCCAATAAAGCCTGTTGAAGTTTTTCTTTCAGGGCATTGGTTGCTTCATCACGTTTACGCAAAACTTCTTCTACTTCCTTTAAACGCTTTTCGCGAGCAGCTAAATCGCCTGATAGTTTCGTAATTTCTGATGAGGAATTATTTTTAAGCTTTTTATAGCTTGCATCCATTTCATTGTAATTGCTCTGCAGATCGCGGAGTTCTTCAGCCATTAATGTGGTATCTTTTTTAAGCTTATTTGCTTCTTTTTCTAAGTTTTCGATCTTAATTAAGCCTTCGTTAAAAGCAGTATACAGCGAATCTTTAGTACCCAATAAAGCCTTATACTTTTTAGGAGATAGAATAACACATGATGTTAGGGAAGAAATAAACAGAAGAACGGCAAATGCAAGAAAGGTATTTTTCATTTTTTATTATCAAGTGTTTGGTATCGAGTATCAAGATTACTTATAGCTCGAAGATTAATTGTTATTTTTTGGTTATTGCTCAATAGCGTTCCGTAAAAATGCAACTAATGGTTGTACTATTTTGAAAGAACTTATCAACTTATTAACGAGGTCTGGTTTTAAAAATTCTTCATCATCGATTTTCGTAGTGGCTTCGAAACTTTTCAACTTTAAAAATTCGATGTTTGGATCTGCTGGATCATAACCCTTAGGGGCATTTTTAAGTGCATTATCTACACCTAATTTAAAGTTTTTCTTAAAGGCTGTACTGTTGATAATTTCTTTAAAATCGCCAATATTATAATCAATTTCCTGTCTGATCAGTTTTAAATGAGGTGCTTCGGGCATCCAGTAACCACCAGCGATAAAACTTTTCCCTGGTTGGATGTGGAGGTAATAACCCGGTTCATTTCCTCCCTTGCCTTTTGCCGAAAACCAAACACCGAAATTATTTTTATAAGGATCTTTATTTTTACTGAAACGCACATCGCGGTAAATACGCAGCAAACTCTTTTTAGGATCTGCCTCTGCAGAAATCAACGGATCTACTTTTGCCAACTCTGGAATAATACTTGCTACAAGTTCGAGTACATCGGCCTTGGCATTTTCATAAACTTCTTTGTTGGCGGCAAACCATTCGCGGTTGTTATTCTCCGCTACGTCTTTTATAAAACTTAGGGTTTCTTTTTTTAACATACTTAAGGGTTAATTGGTTAACTGTTTAAATCGGTTAACTGGCTCAAAGGCCCAGCCACAAATTTCAACTCGTAATCGTTTAATCGCTGAATTTAACAGTTAACCAGTTTATACGATTTAAACGATTAACCAATACTACTTATCGTAATATGGCTTATACTTAATATTCGGCGATAAAACATGGAGTAGAATAATTCTTGAATAGCGATAGTTAAACGGATACAGGATAAAACAACCGGCAAAAATAACGATCAGGTAAGGCCAGAAAGTTTCATCAGTAAGCGGACCAAAAATTAAATAGGTGATAAAACTGGCGAAAAGCATTTCGATTACATTCATCGCATAACTTACATACATGGCTGCGTAAAAGTAACCAGGTTCAATTTCTATGCGCTGTGCACAATGTCCACAGATTTCTTTGGTATGCTGAATGTTCCAGCCGTACATACTGCCTGTAAAAATATCTCCCCTGCGGCAATGCGGACACTTACAATGTACAATGGCATACAACTTTGAGGTAGTTTGATCAGACATGCTTTTAATTTAAATTAAAAGGTTCCTTTTTCATATTAAGGTGCACATTCTTTTTGCGGTATTTTTTATACCACACCACGCCAACAATTACAGCCATTAAATAGGGAAGAGATAAAAGATACAATACGCCTGTGTTTAAGCCTGCAGTTTGCGTATTCCCGTTTTTAACACCTTGCTCGGCATTAATGGTACACATAGAGCATTGGGCATTAACATTAGGACTTACCGCAAACGTAAATACCAATACAAACAGGATAAAAATTGCTTTCTTCTTCATGGATTACAAATATAAGCATAAACGGTTGGAGGGGTTTAAAAATTATGTCATAAAAAAACCCTTGCTTTTTAGGGCAAGGGTTACGGGAGAGAGAATAATTTCTATTGTGCAATTAATGCGGCATTATTACTTGAGTTTAAAGTTAAAGTTATCGAAAAACTAGAACTGGAAGTGCCATAAATTGATCCATCAAAATGAGTAACCTGGTTGTTAATCAATGAACGTGAAAGGTTTCCACTTACCGAATTAATTGTATACATTCTATAAGCCCCGCCTCCATTTGGGATCGCCTTACTCACACTTCCACTTAAAAATTGGTCGGTACTATCATCAAAGTATAGTTCACCGTAGTATCCATCAGTATTAACCACAATAATAATCGGATCGTCCTTAGTGCATTGCACCATTTTTTCTGAAGCCGGTTGAAATGAGGATAATCCAATTACAGAAAATACGCTCAAAGCAAAAAGTAGCAATAATTTTTTCATAGTTATAAATTTTACAAAGGTTTAAAATATAGATATATTACTTACTATAAATAAAAAAGGCATCAGTATGTATAAAAAACCTCACTTTTTAAGGTGAGGTTTAAGAGCACGTATTAATTATTGCAGCGCACCTGTAAAAGTAAAATTTGGATTTTCAATACTTTTAAACTGTCCAAGAGTGGCGCCAGTAGTAGGATGTGTAAAAAATTCCAGTCTAAATCTGTCAGTATTTATACGTTGAGTAGTAAGTGGTGCCATTTGGGTAACGATTAATGCAGCATTGCCACTTGGTGAGCCTATCGTAAATTTATAAATACCATCTGTTGTCTTGGTAAATGTATAAGGGAAATCAGCAACAAACCTATTTGCACCTTGATACACATCTGCAGATAATAACATTGTATTATTAATGGTATTAATACCAAAAATCATTCTATCAAGTCTTAAGCCATAAGATGATGCTAAAGTGGCGGCTGCAGCTGATGCTCTACGGGAAACAAATTCAGTTCCCCAACCTGGATAATTCGTAGCATTGGGAACAACTATTGCCGAATACTGTATACCCAAAAGAAGATGCAATGGATATAGTGTAGATGCTGAAACCTGTATCTCTAGTCTGTTTCCATCAACTGTTGTATAAAAAAGGTTCTTCGCAGGATCCCAAGTTAATTCACTTATGCTTTTTCCTTTATAAATTAATGGCTCTTTTAACCTTATGCCTGTAAGTGTAAAAGCAAATCCTGTAGTTGCAGTTGCAACACCTCCATTACCATTATCCCAAATCAGTGTAAAAACCTTATCAATATAATTTATAGAAGTCTGAACTTTAACTGCATCGACTAATGTAAAATATAGATTTTTATTTTCATCAACATAATCAATTGTAGTTCCTATAGAATTCACAAATCCTAGGCTATTATATGAACTCTGTTCCGCTCGTGTAGCTTTAACTAAAATCATTTTGCTTCCAAGTAATTTACCAGAAAGTTTCAGCGTATCGCCTACTTGCTGATCAAAAGTAAATTCGAAATCGGAATACAAACCCCAACCCGCCGCACCGCCAAAAGCGGTTGGATTTGGATCCGCTAAAACATGCATATAACTATAAGTATCGAAAGAAAGTGTAGGATTTTGAAGTGCCTTAACACGATAAGTGGATTCCATACTCTCTGTAGCAGGATCATAATCTAAATCTGCATACATGGTAACTTTATTTTCTTTATTAAAGTTAAGGTAAAATGAATAACCGCCTCCCCCATCTGGGTATAAAAAAGCTTTCCATCCATAAGTACTTCCAGTTAAAACATTGGTATATTTTAATACCGCCTCAGTAACTCTTTCTTCAGGTCTTTTTCCATCAACCAAAATCTCATCTTTTTTACAGCCTGTAAAAAGGGCAAAAGATAAAAGTGAATATAATAATATTTTTTTCATATTAGTTTCTTTTAAATTAATGCCCCATCGTTCCATAAAAGTATGAATTGGCATTTGTTGATTTATAGAATGCGCCCAGTGAACCTACAAAACCAATTTCTCCAGGTATAATCTGGTTGATCCAATTAGCTCGAAATGAACCTGTTTTAAAATAATTATTGACACCTGCCATCCAAGTATTAACAAATGTCATATTAGCATAAGTGGTGGTGGTTGGTTGGGTTGCCAATAATGTAAAAGTTGTTACACCAGTATTTACATTTAATGCCATTGTATAATCAGCATCAGCAAAATAGGTTACAGAACCAGAACTATTTGTAAAACTATACCTTAATGTCATTAAGTTATTAGCTTTAAATGTCATCATATAATCTTTTAAAATAAATCCATTCGTTTGTAAAAGTACTTTTGATGCATTCCATAATCCTAAAAATTCTACGGATTGGCTAGGATCGGTTAGTGGGTTAGAATAAAGTGTGGTATAACCAACCCCATTTCCAATCATTCTTGAGAAAACTGGTGCCGAAATCTTAAACAGTGCCTTTTGTACTTCAGTTTGTAACTTGTAAAAATCAATATTAAAAGCGGTCTTAAAATAATCAACCACGTACTGCTCTTTCTTTTTCAGTTTAACTTGAGCATCAGCTGGTACAGAAGCCACAATACCATTATATTGTACTCTACCCATCATCAGCATATTCGATGATTGTTCTGCAAAATCCTCTATAGGCGATACTCTGGAGTATTGCGTGATAAAACCTAGGGAATATGCTTCTGAAAGTGGTCTTTGAGTCCAATTTGCTTCGTAACCACCGCGAGATACGGTTTGGTATTCTGGTGAAAAATCGACGGTTTGATTTAGAATATGGGTATACTCATGTTGTATTACCTGAATCATCTGCTTAACAGATCCTATATTAGTTTTATCAAATGAATTGATTACGTATAATACGATTTTTCGCCCACCTTCTGCAGTTCCCAGGGTTATCGAGCCATTACTATTGTATTCGGCACTACCGGCCAATACAAACTGCTTAGGAGATATTTTCTTAATAAAATCTGCTCCTCCTGCTGCTTCATAAGGTTTAATCCAAACATCACGCACCATTTCCATTGCAGGTATAACCTGATCTACTAATGGAGGTGTGATGTTTTTTCCAGATGGAAGTTCGAAACGATCAAATCGATATTTCGTTTCTATATTATATGGATTTAAGAAGTTCTGATCCAACCAGATATCAGTGGAATTTTTATCCTTAATTATATTTTGATCAATTACATCTAAATTTGCGTTTAGTGTACCCTCTTTTTTGCAAGACGCTAAGACCGTCAGCATCACTAATGCGACAAATCCATTTTTTAATATCTTTTTCATAATTATCTTGGATTTTGTTGTATACCAGATAGGGTTACTTGTGAAGGAATTTGGAATAATTTACGAGGATCGTCAGCAGCAAGCTCTATTGTTTGGAAAGAGCCGTTTACAGCAAAAATTTTGTGTTGAACCGGCAATTTGTATCTCAATATATCAAACCACCGTAAACCTTCCTGTGTAAATTCTTTTTTCTTAAAATCTAAAATAGTGGCAATTAAACCTAATTTAGGATCGGCTATACCATAGAATGCAGAAATCTTAGCCAATGTTATCGCATTTGCAGTTGGGTTATAGTTCAAGATTCTTGTACTAGCATAAGTATTTAAATCTTGTAGTGCCAAGGCATTTTGCCCGGTTGATGCATATGCTTCAGCACGATTAAGCAAGGTTTCATCTGCAGTTAGAACAGGTACCATTGTATATGGCTCCCCAATAGTTGCATTTTGACTTGTTTTAACAAAATACTCATTCCATTTAAGCATACTATAATGTGGTTGACCATAATAAGCAGATTTATAACACCAACGGGCGCCAGTTACATTAACAGTAAAAACCTCATTATTAATAATCTGTCCATAACCATAGCGTGGTGTACGTGTTCTTGCCCATGAAGAAGCTGTTTCTATCAGTAATAATGTAGAAGGCTCAGATGCTTGTGTAAAATATAAATACATTTCATCTAGCGTATACAAGTTATAGCGAGTGTTCCAAGGCCTTAAAATATTAGCAAATGAATTGCTAGGTGATACAGCGCTTGAATATTGAATTACTTTGTCATATTCTTTTTTGAACAAGAAAAACCTTGCCGCAAATGCATTTCCTGCCGAAACATTGAAGTGATATTTTGGGATTTTATAGGCTGTATTTTTTAATAACGGTAAACCTGCTAATAAATCCTTTTCTATGCTAGCATAAACAGATGCTACTGTTCCTCTTGAATATTGACCTAGTACAACCTTTTCTGGTTCGGTAACATAAGGAATACCTGGAGAATCGTTAGCTGCACCCGCTTCATAAGTTTTAGCATAAAGAGTAACTAACATAAAGTGCGCATAAGCTCTAGCCACTAAAGCTTCGCCTTTATAAGGTAAATACGCTGCTTGATCGGAGGATGCCCTATCAATAGCTTCCAATGCTGAATTTGCAGCAGCGATTGCAGTATAACAAGCATTCCAATAATTTGTTGGAGTATCTTCAGTGTAATTATCGTTGTCTTTCCACATATAAGGAAAAACGATCTCTCTTTCTTCATCTCCGATACCAGGACCTTTATCTTCCACATTATCTGAAGATGTTTCTGTAAAAGCGATGTAATTACCCTCTGGATAGGCACTAGTTAGCAGTTCTGCTACCTTATCTACAGAATTTAATTGAGTCCGCTGATCTGGAGCTTGCTCTAAAAATTTCTTGCATCCCAAACTTAAAATAAGGGATAGTACAACAATAGATATATAAATTTTTTTCATGATATTTTATTTAGAATCCTACCTTTAAAGACAATGTGAACTGACGAGGGATTGGTAACGCAACGCCGCCTGAACCAAAAAACTCAGGATCTTGTCCATTCAATTTTTTATCTGAATAGATTAAAAATAGATTGTTTCCTACGGCACTAATCGAAGAATTGGTTAAGCCAAGCTTCTTTGTATACTTAGAAGGAATATTATAACTTAATATTATTTGCTTCATCCTCACGAAGCCTCCATCAGCAACCCTTTCAGTAGAGTAGTTATAATTATTATAAGCATACACACTTCTAAAATCTATTGCTTCTAATGCATCTAAAATAGAAGGTACATTCGTTTTTAACTCGTCACCCTGCATTTCCCAACGGCTCAAAAATGCTTTAGGCATTGCATCTAAATCAGTATAGCTTGTTTTAAATGCTGGAGATAAACGAACCTTGTTTCCTGCAGCAAAAGTAACAAGGGTTGACAAAGTAAAATCTTTATATTTAAATGTATTTGAGAAACCACCGGTATATTTTGGATCAACAGGCCCTTCATATTTCAGGTATTTCACAATATTACTTTGAAGGTAAACATCACCACTTAATACACCTTCGTTATTAATAAACCTAGGAGAGCCATTAACAGGATCCAAACCTTGAAAATCGATTGAGAATAAACCTCTCTGTGCATAACCTTCCAGTGCACCACCATCCGCGCCAATAAGATCAAATATTAATGGCTGGTTTTTAAGATTTGTAATTTTGTTTTTATTAAATCCAAAAATTAATTGGGTAGACCAGTTAAAGTCTGTTGTTTTTAAAACGCGGGCACCTAATGAAGCTTCAATACCCTCTGATTTCATATCGGCATAATTGGCCAATTTAACTGATTCACCACCAATGCCACCATTTCTAAATGCACCAATTAAATCAAAACTTTTTCTTTTGTAGGCATCAACAGTTAACGTTAGTCGATCCTTAAATAAACCTAAATCTAAACCAACGTTTAATTCGTTAAGTTTCTCAAAGGTTAACTCAGAATTTTCTAAACCATCGATATATAATTTAGTTTCCTTTTCTGGAATATATGGCCTGCGGGTAGCCATGCTTCTTAACACTAAGCTAGAGTTGGTGGCAGACCCCATACTAGCCACCAAACCGTAAGTTGCACGTAAAGTTGCACGGTTAACCACATTTTTAATTCTTTCACTTTGCATGAAATTTTCTGTATCAATATTCCAAGCTCCTGAAACATTCCATGTTGGCAGCCATCTTGCCGTTGGAGATTCACCTAATAAGTTAGAACCATCATACCGCCCAGTTGCATTAAAACTGTATTTACCTTTATAAGAATATGCCGCTCTTAGCGAGTAATTTAGATAGCGCTCATAGCGGTAATTCATACTATAATAGTTAAAACCACCTTCAACATTTGATTTAACAATGTTTGGATCAATAAATGGTACACCACCCTTATCATATTGATATCCATAACCATCAAAAACTTTATTCTGACGATCGATATAGCGCAGTTCCTGAGCTGCAAAGACGTTAAATAAATGATCTTCGTTAAAAGTCTTATCATATTCTAAACTGTTACGTACGTAATAGTTAACAATATTATCATCATTAGTTTTATAAAAACCACCATATGGCAACACAGATACAGGCAATGCATTCGGATCATCAGGATTGCTGTACAAGAATTTATTATTACCTCTAACTGTAGCATCATTAGGGCTTATACCTGCACGGTAAGCCTGGGCCATGTTCGATTTCTCAGTAATCTTATGTTCCTGACTCGTTTTTGCATATCTGTATGCCCCATCAAAAGAGTATTTAATATTATCGGTAATCTTGTATTTTAATCCACCTTGAACTTTGAAATCAATGAGATTCAATTCTAATGTATTGTTTTCTAATTCGTTTAAGATATTAAATGGTGCATAGTTTTGAGTAAAAAATTCGCGATTGCCATTGGCATCATAAGGTGTTAAAGTACGACTTGTATTTAATGCATAACTAAAAGGATTGATATCAAAATCACGGTCATATGTTCCATAAACAGGATTACCATTCCTACCTAGCGTACCGGGGGCTTTTTGATCACGTATTGATCCTTGGGTAATCAATTCCAAAGTTAGTTTATCACTGATATCAAAATTCCCACGGAGATTTCCTGTAAATCTTTTAACATTATCACCAACAGTCCATCCATTATCTTGTAGAAAACTTGTTGATGCATATATTTTCGATTTGGCCGTACCTGTTGCTATGCTTAGCGAATGCTCCTGCATTAATGACTGCTTAAACAATACATCGAACCAATCAGTGTTGCTATCAGCATATCTTTGCAGAAACTGTTTTTGGCTTTGTGCATCATTTCTAAGTGCATAGGTACCTGTTGTCGAATCATAAATGTACATCTCGTTATACATTTTAGTAAAAACACCTCCATTTGCACTTCTCGAAGAACTAGAGTGGTTTAACCAGCCCTTATTTTGCATTTCGAGATACACATTCATCTGATCTGCTGAGTTAAGAATATCGAAGTTATTATATGATGGTTTCATATAACTAGAGAAGTTACCTGTATAAGAAATTAATGGCTTTCCATCCGTATTCTTACCTTTTTTGGTGGTAATAATTACGACACCATTCATTGCTCTCGCACCATATTGAGCTGTTGCAGCAGCATCTTTTAAAATATTAAAGCTTTCAATATCGTCAGGGTTTAACCCTGCTACTGATGATCCTACTAAGGTTGATGGATCTCCTGTTGATAACTGTTCATTGGAAATATTAACCACATCTTCTAAAATGATACCATCAACAACCCATAATGGTTTATTATCACCAGAAATGGATGTAGCACCACGCACACGAATTTTTGGTGCTGCACCAAAAGTACCAGAAACATTTTGTACCGATACACCAGCAACACGCCCCTCAAGCATCCTACTTACATCGGCTATACCATCTCTCTTTACATCAGAAGCTTTTAAAGAAGTTGCTGCTCCGGTAAATAATTTCTTATTTAGTTCTTGATAACCTGTTGAAACTACATTTACTTCTTTAAGCTGGGCGGCATCTTCTTCTAAACTTACATTTATGATTGTTTTTCCACCTACTTCTACCTCAAGTGTTTTATAACCAATATAGCTAAACACTAAAGTAGCGCCATCTTTAACAGAAATTGAGTAATCACCGCTGGCACTTGTAGATACAGCGTTAGCTACTCCTTTTTCTCTAACGCTTACGCCAGGAAGTATTGCGCCATTTTTATCTTTTACTTTTCCGGTTACTTTAACAGCAACAAAATATCCTAAAACCTGATCAAAAACTGACTTTTCTTTTAATTTAATTAGAATGGTTCTGTCTTCTACTGTATAGCTTAAATCTCTACCTGAAACAATTTTGTTCATCACCTCTTCCACAGTAGAATTATTAAAATCTACATTTAAAGTGGTTGAGGTTTTAATTTTATTGGTTGATAAAAGAACATCATAACCAGATTGTTTTCTGATCTCTCTAAAAACCTTTTCTAATGTTACATTCTTTTCTTTTAATGTAACCAGCTGGCCAAATGAAGCTGCACTTACCTGCACGAGCGAAGCAAGCAGTATGACCGTAATTAACTTCATCATTCGTAAAAATTTAGGTATGTAGCCGGGCGGCGTACATAAATTTTTAATATAAATTTTGTACATTTAATAGTCTGTTTTTGTGCGAAGCGCAATTAAGTTTAGACGCCAAAAAGCGTTTCGCGGTTATCCAAGAAATAATTGATTAATCGGTTCCGGTGTACCGGAACGAATGAACAGATAAACAGAAGGGGTGTTAGCAGCACTCCTTTTTTGTTACCTCAGTTCTTAATAAGGCTAGGTGTTTTGTCGAGGTATCTTCATAGTTTTGATTAGGTTAATTAGTTGATTAATTTTAAGATTTTTTATTTTAAGACAAAGGTTAGTCATGCCCCTGTCTGCTGGTTCTATTCTTTATAAACTATAATTTTATTGGCCTTAATATCAAAGCGAACCTGGCCAGTTTGTTCCAACTTTGTTAATACTTTCGATATTTTCTCAAAACGGCTTACCGTTCCATAATACATTACATTTTTTGCATCTACATCTGCATATTCCACCTCGACATTATACCAACGCGCAACTTTACGCAGAATACTTTCCTGCCTTTCATTGTCGAACATAAAGTACCCATTTTTCCAGGCTATTGATTCATCTACATTCACTTCCTTTACATCCATGCCCGAGACAGATACTAAAGATTGCTCACCGGGTTTAAGCACTTCGCTCTCATTGGTATTTTTATGCGAAACCCGCACACTCCCTTCAAGCAAAGTAGTTTTAGTTACCCTTTCATCTTTATAGCTATTAATATTAAAGTGCGTACCCAATACCTCAACAGATTGTTTATCTGTTTCCACAATAAAAGGATGTGCTGCATTCTTAGCGACTTCAAAGTAAGCCTCCCCATCCAATTTTACCAAACGCTGTTTAGCCGTCCCCATATTTAAAGAATACTGAATAGAAGAGGCCGCATTAAGCCAAACCATAGAACCATCCGGTAGTTTAACCTGCCATTCACCACCGTTAGGCGTAGATATCGTGTTTAATCTGGTATCCTTTACATTTTCTGATCCAGCAACATTATACACCAACTGGCCATCAGCAGTTTTGGTGATAGAGAAACCGGCTTCTTTGGCAACATCGCCATTCATCGCATCTGAAAGTGAAATTTTCTTTCCATCGGCCAAAGTAAGAATAGCTTTATTTTTCCCGGGCGCTACGTCAGTAGCAAAAACATGTTCTTTCTTTTTATGTAAAGAGAGGTAAGCAGTAAACGAAAACACGATAAAAACAACTGCAGCGGCAGCCCATTTTAAGCTCTTCATTAAAATCCGCTTAGGCGATCGGGTTGGTTTGTCAACCGCCAGAATTTTATTCAGTACCGGATTCCATTTTTCCTCAACAACATTAACCGTATGTTCTTCTTCTGCGATAATCATTTTCACGATTTCGTCAGAAAGCAATGAAGTGCTGTTTTCTGCCAAGATTAAAAGTTCTTCCCTCTCGGCCTGACTTAAGGTCTTAGCTGTAAACTGTTGTAAGAGATAATGTATACGTTCTTCCATAAAGATTCTGATACTAAGAAGCAGCAAAAGAAAATTAGGACTATCGGAATATTAATTTTTTCTATTTTATTTTCAGAAAGAAAAAAAGTAGTGGAAAAAAGAACACAATCCCATGTTGATCGAGATGTATGCGTATCGATTTCAGGGCAATTACAAGGGCGTTTTTAACAGTATTAGGCGAAATATTAAGTATTTCTGCTATTTCGGGAATGGTTTTGCCATCCCGTCTACTCAATTGATATATAGATTTGCGTTGATCCGGTAATTTTTCGACAGCAATAGCAATAATTTTCGTTACCTCGTTCAAATTAATAGTTTCTACAGTATTGTTATGGCTATTTTGTTGTTTGGCCACAAATGTATCTACAATCCTATCTTCTTTTAATTTTTTGCGCAGATAGCTTAAACATTCATTAGAAACATATTTATATAAGTAGGCCTTCACATTATCTACTTCTGCCAATTTATCACGATTCAGCCAAAGCCTTAAAAAAGAATCTTGAATAACTTCTTCTGCCGCATCATCAGATTTAGTAAATTTAGTTGCAAAAATTTGGAGGACAGGAAGGTATTTGAAGAACAGAACAGAAAAAGCCTGCTCATCCCCCTCTACGATTTTTTCTATAAGCTTACGTTCATCTTCTATCCTTCCTGGCGCCATAAATTAGTCGATCTGCCTACTCACTTACAAATTTATAAGTGTTTTTTTGTGTGATATAATATACATAAAAGTGGCAAAAAAAATGGGTTAAAACAAATGGTTGTTAAGATCTAACCAGGGTGTAACTAAAAAAGCCTCACATTTTAATGCAAGGCTTTTTTAGATATCTTTTAACAATCAGTACTTAATGCTGATAATATGGCGAAATCATCAGATAAACCACCACACCGGTTATTGCTACATATAACCATAATGGGAATGTGATCCGTGCAATTTTTCTGTGACGATCAAAACGCTCTGCTAATGCCCTTACATAAGTAACCAATACCAATGGAATAATGGCTATTGACAATAGGATATGCGTTAACAAAATAAAGAAGTATACATATTTAATGGCACCATCACCTCCAAATTTTGTCGATGGGGTAGTCATATGGTAGGCGATATACATGACCAAAAATAATAGCGAACAGCCGATTGCGGTTTTCATCAGGTTTTGATGTAATTGTATTTTACCATTTTTAATGGCCCATACCGCAACCACTAGCAGTACCGCTGTTATTCCGTTAATGGTAGCGTATATCGGTGGTAAAAAAGGTAAAGTTGGGGCATTAATTCCCAAATCCTTTAACTTTACTACAAACAAAAAGGCTACCGCTACCGGTATTAAAATGGAAAGAATAATGATCCACTTATTATATTTTTTCTCGATCGGACTATTTTCCATGAGTATTTAAATCTTTTCTGTTTTATTAAATCTTTTCAATCAACGACTGTGGACTTCGGACTCCCGACTTAAGACTTCGGACTAAACTACCTACCGTCTTTAACATTCCTTAAATACTCTGCAATAAGTACCTTTATTTCATCTTCCAACCTGGCATTAGCTCCAGCATCGTCAGCCTCATAAATGCCACGTATCCGATGTAAATTATCGATCAGGACAATCTTATTGCTAAAGATGAAGTTGGTTTTCGCTTTCGTTTCATCTGCAACTACATCGAGTAATAAACCCTTTCTAATTAGCGGATAGGTTTGAATGGTATCGCCAGCGAGAAAATCCCATTTTCCAGCCTTTGCTTTAAACTTAGCCGCAATATCTTTGATCTTATCCCGATCAGTCGGATCAACAGATAAGCTTAAAAATTTAACAAGTGGCTTTTGTTCATAACCATCAGATAATTTCTTGATGTATTTACTTGTTTCCTGGTTATTAGCACCGGTATAAAATAAATTTAGTACCACAATCTTATTCTCTAATGATTTCCATGTAATGGTATCATTTTGCTGATTTACGAGTTTAAAATCAGGAATTTTATGGTAAATGGTATCTGGGATTTTCTCTCCCTTTACACTATGAAAGGTTGATGCAACAACTTTCTCTCCAAAGATGGGTAAACTCTTATACCTGTTTTTTGCAAAGTGTGGCAATAAGTAAAAAAACAAAAATCCCGGTATAGCTAAAATGCTTACCAGGATTATTACCTTTTTTATAGGACTTCTTTTCATTAATGATTCATCATGTGGATGTTTAAAAACCCACCTTCTATCAGCATTAAAACAATAAAGTAAATAATGAAAATAAATGATACAGTTAATGCAAGCTGTAAGCCTAATTTCTCATACTTTAAGTGCATAAAATAGGCTACAATATAAAATGCTTTTAATAAAGTTAAACCGATGTAAATGTAGTTACCCACATGCTGCGTCATAATTCCTTTTGGAATTAATACTAACGCTATGATAAACTCAATTACGGTGATTAATAAAAGGATACCGAAAACTTTCCAGATTTTACCTTTTGATAAACCAGCATGTTCATCGTGTCCGTGCTCTTCTGTTGTATGTGTATGCTCTGACATAAAAATATTTTTATAATATGATAAATTAAACCAAATAGAAGAATGTAAATACAAACACCCAAACTAAATCAACAAAGTGCCAGTATAAACCAACTTTTTCTACCATTAAGTAATGTCCTTTTTTCTCAAAAGTTCCATTAATTGTCATGATTAAAATGATGATGTTAATAATTACACCACTAAATACGTGGAAACCGTGGAAACCGGTAATTGTGAAAAATAAGTTTGCAAATTGTTGTGAAGCAACTAATGATACATCTTCTGGTTTAAGGAAGAAGTGTTTTAATTCTTCTGCTGAAGGAATATGTCCCCACCAGAAACCATCGTGGTGTAAGTGAGTCCATTCAATTGCCTGACAGCCTAAGAACATGAAACCACCGATAATGGTTGCAATCATCCAGCCGATAACCTCTTTTTTAGAACGCCTGTGACCTGCCTCCACCGCTAAAACCATGGTTACCGAACTCATGATTAAGATAAAGGTCATGATACCTACGAAAACTAATGGAGCGCCATGTTCAGCGATACCTGGAATAGATTGGAAAACCTTATCTGGAGCTGGCCATGTTAATTTAGAAAAACGCTGAGCGCCGTAGTAGATCAATAAAGATGAAAAGGTAAAAGCATCTGACAAAAGGAAAAACCACATCATGATTTTACCATATTCTACCGACCACGGAGAACGACCACCATTCCATGGTCCGGTTTTAACTTGATCTAATTGTGATACTGCATTCATTTGGAAATAGTATAATAGTTTGTTAACAAATTTAACGGTTCAAAAGTAAAAAAACATACAGATATATCCATAATATATCTATAAAATGCCAAAAAATAGAAGCAATTTCCATTCTATACTGGACTTTGGCAACAGGGAGGCTTTTATAGCTACCTGCTAAAGCATTAATAATAAGGGCAACACCACCAATAATGTGCAAAAGGTGCATACCAGAAACCACATATATAAATGATATGGCTGCGTTGTTTCCTACCAGGGTTGCTCCGGTTCTAACCATACTTCCCCATGCATTAAACTGCATTACACCAAAAGCGATGGCTAATATTACGGTAATCCATAGCATATTGCGCTGTAAGCTGAAGTTTAGTTTCTTTAAAGCCTTAGAAGCAAGTACCAGAGTAATACTACTGGCAATAATAACCAGGCTAGAGTAAATAAAAGCATCGGGTAGCACTAAACCATGCCCTTTTCCTTTCGAAGCGGCAAATACCAGGTAATAACTGGTAAAACCACCAAACATAATTGTTGATGATACGACAAATAACCAAACAATAAATTTCCTTGGTTTAGGGTCAAACGTATCCTGCATCTTTTCCATTGTTAGCACCATAAATTATTTTGCTATAAAATTTAATAATAAGCCCAACTGTACGGCCGGGATGTAAAAAAACGAACAGAACATTACTTTCTTGGCATCGGCCAGTTCTCTGTTCATTAAAAGTTTAAAAGCGAGCCAGCTAAATATCAGCCCAGCGATTAATGATAAACCTGCGATGTAATAACCACCGAAACCATAAATGGTTGGCAATAAACTTACCGGAATTAAAACCAGCGTACTTAAAAAAGTTAGTAGTGCTGATGTTTTATCTCTTTTCTTGGTTGGCAGCAATCTAAACCCCGCTTTCTTATAATCATCGTCCAACACCCAGGCAATGGCCCAAAAGTGTGGAAACTGCCAAACAAACTGGATCAGGAATAAAATAACTGCTATATTGTAGTCAATTGCTTGAAACATTTCGGCTTTTAAGCTACCAAAAGCAGCCAAATAACCGATAAGCGGTGGTAACGCACCTGGAATAGCACCTACAAAAACAGCAATCGGCGATTTTCTTTTCAATGGCGTATAAGCAAAAGCATATAGCAGAATCGAAAATACAGAAAGCAAACCTGTTTCGAGGTTCAACTTCCCTAATAGCCAGGTACCTAAAAATGCCATAAAAACACC
Organism: Pedobacter sp. W3I1; assembly: GCF_030816015.1. Lineage (NCBI taxonomy): Bacteria > Pseudomonadati > Bacteroidota > Sphingobacteriia > Sphingobacteriales > Sphingobacteriaceae > Pedobacter > Pedobacter sp. W3I1. The sequence goes on along the minus strand of NZ_JAUSXN010000001.1, from coordinate 1,047,405 downwards.
TAAAATCAGTCCCTGTCCGGTAGTCATTCTACCTGCAGGCATCGGGCGGTCTTTGGTTCTCGACATTAATTTATCCAGGTCTTTCTCTATAATCTCGTTAAAGCAGTTTGCTGCCGCAGTAACTAAAAATCCACCAGCAATTAAGATCAACCAATTTCCCCAATTAATAGAGTGGACAATGTTAGTTTCACCTAAAGCCATCATCTTCTTTACCCAAGCTGGATCATTACTCCTTGCAACCTGCATTTTCTGACCGATCAAAAAAGAGATTGATGCCGAAAACACCACCGTAAACGATAGTCTGAATTTGATCAGTTTAGAAAAATCTGAAAGATATTGTTTCAATTTTCTTAAATATTATTGTTTATATGTACTTGTTCGGTAAACCAATAAGTACAGGTAAAACTGTAAACTAAATAACAACGTAGAGAACAAAATATGCAATGCCTGCGCTGCCGGTGGGAAAGCTATATATGCTAATGCAAAACCACTTAATAACTGTATGAGGAGCGCTATTAACATAAACCTTGCCGTTAACAACGGAGCTGCTTTACCACTAAAACGGTCGATAACCATTTTATACACTACTGCATTGGCAATTACCACGAGTATAGCTAAATCGCGGTGATAAGAGAATACTTCTCCTACCTTCGAAATCCAGGTATTTTTGCTTCCATAAGACAGCGCCTTCGCAATAACATCTACCGCTTCTCTAACCTCGGTTCCTAAAACAATTTGAACGGTACTAATTACAAGGGTAAAGAACAAAAATCCTTTTAGCCAGGCAATGCGGTACATAATTACAGAAGGTGTCTTATTCAATTGCTTCGCATAATTGTAGGTATAAATAGATATCGCTAAAATAACCAGCGCCAACAACATGTGTACGGTTACCACCCATTGCGCCAGATTAGTAGAGACCACTATAGAGCCTAACCAGCCCTGGTATCCTACTACAAAGAGATTCAGGATGCTGAGTACAATAATGCGTTTAGCTGTTTTGCGGTAGGTAAAAGAATAAACTACTGTTAAAAACAGGAATATTCCCGCGGCTACCCCAGCCAGTCTGTTCAAGTATTCTGTCCAGGTTTTAGTTGGATTAAACTCCTCAGGTATCGTGATACTCTTATCATGCCTGATACTATCAGCCAAGGCTACTTTGCCTATGCTTTCCAGATATTTGGCAAATTTTTCATTCTTTTTTAACCTACCTGCTACATACTTTTCTTTGTAATTGGCAGGCAGTTGCGATACATCAGTTGGCGGAATATAGCGATCGAAACATTTTGGCCAATCCGGACAACCCATGCCCGATCCGGTACTGCGTACAATACCACCAGCTAGTATAACCAATAGCGTAACTATGATGGTTATAAGATTAACTCTAATGAAACGTTGTTCTGATCTGCTGACCATATATCTATTAAGATGAAAAGGGTATCCGGATAAGCAGAAACTTAATCAGATACCCCTTTTAAAATTGTATTTAAGCTTATAAACTAGCCTTTGTTTTCTGCAACAGGGTTAGCTAGTTCCCAATCTTGTTGTATTTTTTCTGCTTCTGCATTTCCTTCAAAATCGTGAGGCAAGTTAGAGCTCATGGTTTGAGAGAAAGGAACTGTTTGAGGAATAAAATCTGCATCATGACCAGGTTTGCTATAATCATATGGCCATCTGTAAACCGTAGGAATTTCTCCCGGCCAGTTACCGTGAAGGTGTTCTACTGGTGCAGTCCATTCTAAAGTATTAGATTCCCAAGGATTTTGAGGAGATACTTTTCCTTTAAAGATTGAATAGAAGAAGTTAAACAAAAACGCTACCTGAGCAAGTGCTGCCATAATAGCTGCCCATGTTACAAATACGTTAACGGTTAACCATTTCTTCATAAATTCGAACTCGGTAAATGCATAGTAACGACGAGGTACACCATCTAAACCTAAGAAGTGAAGCGGAAAGAATACCAGGTAAGCTGCAATGAAAGTTAACCAGAAGTGTAAATATCCTAATTTGGCATTCATCATTCTACCAAACATTTTAGGAAACCAGTGATAAACACCCGCAAGCATACCGAAGATTGCTGCAGATCCCATTACCAGGTGGAAGTGGGCAACAACAAAATAGGTATCGTGTAAGTTAATATCCAATGAAGCATTTCCTAAGAAGATACCAGTTAAACCACCAGAGATAAAGAATGAAACTAAACCAATAGCAAATAACATTGCCGGAGTGAAACGGATGTTACCACGCCATAATGTAGCTAAGTAGTTAAATGTTTTTACAGCCGATGGTACAGCGATAATCAAGGTGGTAATCATAAACACACCACCCAATAATGGATTCATACCTGTTACAAACATATGGTGACCCCATACGATGAACGATAATACCGTAATACCAATTAAAGAGTAAACCATCGCATGGTAACCAAAGATTGGTTTACGTGAATTTACAGAGATTACCTCAGACGAGATACCCAATGCAGGCATAATTACAATATATACCTCAGGGTGACCTAAGAACCAAAATAAGTGTTGCCATAAAATTGGAGAACCACCTTCATTTGGTAAAATATCGGTACCAAATACAAGATCAGATAGGTAAAAACTTGTTCCAAAACTACGGTCGAATACCATTAACACCACACCAGCTACAAGAACAGGGAATGATAAGATACCTAAAATAGCAGTCAAAAAGAAAGCCCAAATGGTCAATGGCATTTTCCAAAGGTCCATACCTTTAGTACGCATATTTAAAATTGTACTTACATAGTTAATACCACCCATTAAAGACGATGCTACGAAAAGTACCATACTGATTAACCATAAAGTCATACCTAAACCAGAACCTGGCATTGCTTTAGCTACAACCGATAATGGCGGATAAACCGTCCAGCCACCTGATGCAGGTCCTGTTTGGATAAAGAATGATGACATCATTACCACACAAGCAGTAAAGAAGAACCAGTATGAAAGCATGTTTAAGAATGGCGATGCCATATCTCTAGCTCCAATTTGAAGCGGAATAAGTAAGTTACTAAAGGTACCGCTCAATCCGGCGGTTAGTACAAAGAATACCATGATGGTACCATGAATGGTTACCAAAGCCAGATAAAAGTCGGGTTTAATACGACCACCTTCAGCCCATTTACCTAAAAATGTTTCTAAGAAAGGGAAGTTTTGATCTGGCCATGCCAATTGAATACGGAATAAAATTGATAAGCCCATTGCTATTACCGCCATAATAATACCGGTAATCAAAAATTGCTTGGCAATCATTTTATGATCCATACTAAAGATATACTTTGAAATCAAAGTCTCTTTATGATGCCCATGATCAGCGTGATCGTGATTGTGTTCGTCGTGTAATGCTATTGTTGACATAATTCGTTCGCTCCTGCTTAATATTATTTATTTAAAGCCATTTGGTTAGTTTTCGCAGCTACTGAATCTGTTGCTGCTGAATCTGCTACTGATTTTACAGGTGCAGGTGCCACTGGCAAATTAAATTGTTTTCTTAAATCGTCGTTTAAGTATGTTTTTTGTTCTGCAATCCAGGTTTTGTATTCAGCCTCAGAAACTACGCGTACCACTTTTTGCATGTTGTAGTGCCCAGCCCCGCAAATTTTAGCACAGAAGAAAAGGTACTTAAAGTTAGGATCGTTGGTTTCTTGCTGCATTTCTGCAGTAGTTTTTGTAGGCGTAAACTCAAATATAGTTCTCATGCCCGGTACGGTATTTAACTGTACTCTGAAGTGTGGCATATAAAAACTGTGAATTACATCTTTACTGGTTAAAATCAGTTTAACTGGTTTGCCCACAGGAAGCACCATCTCATCAGCCATTTCATCATCACGAGAGTTTATATCTTTAAAATCGATACCCAATGTATTGCTAGCTGTTGTTAGTTTGTAATTTTTATTACCTACTATTCCATCAGCTCCAGGATAACGGATAGACCATTTAAACTGCTCAGAAGTAACTTCAATCTGTAATGGTTTGTTATTTGGATCTTCAACTTTGAAGAAAATAGATCTCCAGGTTAAGAAACCCATTAATACCAAAACGGTTAATACTAAAGCCGGAACAATCGTCCAGATTTTCTCAATCGTATTATTGTGTGGGTAGTAGTAAGCTTTTCTTTTAGCTGAGTATTTATAGATATAAGAAAATCCGAATAATAAAATGTGTGTAACTACAAACACAATAGTGGTAATGATTAATGTTAAATTAAACATTTCATCAATTTTCTTTCCGTGCTCAGATGCTGCATCGGGAAGTAACATGGCACCATGCACCGTATATTCCCAATATACACCATATAAACCGATCACTAAAAACAGCGCAAATAAACTTGCGTGTACCCTGTTCCAGTTAATACCAACAGGCTTACCTTGTGCTTCACGGCTTAATTCATATACTTTTATTGCTTTACCAATAATTGCAATGAATAAGCATATGGCAAGGAAAACCAGAATATAAAATATTACCGATTTATAAACCTCGCCCATATCAACTTTCGGTGCCGCGGCAGCACCTGTTGCTGCATCTTGCGCAAATACGCTAGTGTTTGCAAAAACAGTAATCAATACTGCTAAAGCTGCGGTCGTTTTATTCGTTATAAACTTTCTTAAACTCATTTTCTTAAAAGTAGTACGCTGTACTGCTAATTATAATAATAATTAAATATTTGCTTTATCTTATCACCACTACAGTTGATGATGCAAACTTTCTTGTAATAATGGGTGATTCTTGGCAATTAAAGGTTTTTTGCTTAATGATGTTAAAACCGTAAAGGTAAACAATCCTACGAAACCTAATGCTGTACCAATTTCAATAATACCGAAACCATTATGTCCTTCTTCTACCGCTCCTGGCATAATCATTTGGTAATAATCTACCCAGTGACCTAAAAGTACCACGATAGAAACGAACAATAATTTCGCATCAGTCCTTTTGTTGTCTCTATCCATTAATAATAATACTGGCGCTAAGAAGTTCATGGCCAGGTTTAAGAAAAACCAGAACTTGTAATACTCGAAGCGTTTGTAAAAATATACAGTCTCTTCAGGCATGTTTGCATAGTAGATCAATAAGAATTGAGCAAACCATACATATGTCCAGAAGATAGAGAAACCAAAGATAAACTGACCTAAATTGTGCAAGTGGCTATTATTAACCCATTGCATATAACCTGCTCTTCTTAATAAGATAAGAATAATAGCAATAGTAGCTAAACTGCTTACCCACATAGCGGCGAAGTTATACCAACCGAACATGGTGGAGAACCAGTGCGCTTCTAATGACATTACAGTATCGAAAGCAAAAATCGGCGTTGTAAAACCGTAAATTACAAGGAAGATACAAGCATTTTTAAAGCTTTTTCTGTAAGAATTTAAACCGCCTGCTAAATCTTCATTATAAGAAAATTTAACAAACATGATCGAAAATATACTGTAAATACCTAAGAACACCACCTGGCGGCCTAAGAAAAAAGGTACATTTAAGAACACCGATTTACCAGCAATTAATGAATCATAATTAGGGCTGTTTGGATCTGTTAGTCCTTCAGCATGCCAGTGGTGGTATAAGTTATGTGTGTACAAACCAGCCGAAATTACGACAATAAGTATTACGGCTGCAATAGGCAATGTTTTTGCCATAGCCTGTGGTACACGTAAAATTGATGCAGACCAACCTGCTTGAGCTACATATTGAACAGCCAGGAAAAATGTACCCGACATACAAACGCATGCAAAGTAATATGCCATAAGCAACAGGTTAGCAAAAGTACGCTCGTGCATTACTTTATCGCCGGCTAAGAAACCGAACAACACAGCTGCAACACCGATAACGATACCAACAATGCTTAAGGTTTTTACTTTACCTGTAAACTCAAACTGTTCACTAAAATTAATATTGTGAGTTCCCATTTATATTCTGCTTTACTATTGTCCTTTTTGTAATTGTTGAACATACATCACCACTTTCCAACGATCTGTTGGTGAGATTTGCGAAGCATGCGAGCCCATGTTATTTACACCGTATGTAATGGTGTGGTAAATTTTACCTGCGGTAAGATCAACCATGTTACCACCTCTGGATGATGCGCCTGTTTGATAAGCAGGTACCCCACTAAATTTCTCAATTTTAACTAAGTGTCCTTGTCCATCACCTTTTTCTCCGTGGCAAGGGCTACAGAAAACGGTAAATAAGTGTTTACCCTGAGCTAAATTAACAGTATCTACTGGTAAAGGGTTAACCATGCTCACTCCTGCTGCTTCATATCCTTCTTTTGTATTAGGATACTCATCATATTCAGTAAAACCTACCGGTTTAGTATGTGCAGGTGGCAACTGAGCTGTTTTACCATCTTTAAAATTTTTGTTTGGTTGATCCGGATTGTAAGCAATCGGATCATACATGTTTCTGGCATATTCTAAGCCAGTACTGCGTTTATCTTTACAGGCAGAAAAGGTAGCTGCAAAAGCGATAGCTAAAAACGCTGTGTAAACAAATTTATTCTTATTCATAGCTAATGTACTTCCTTTCATTATACTTTATTTCTAAAGCACCTGCATCTTTTAATAATCCATCAATTACAGTATGTTCTACATTGTCTTTTGCATCAACTGCAATAACAAAACGATCATCAGTAGCACGTAAATCCATCACTCTTGGTGCTCTTCCCGGAAATAAGTGAGTAGATGCATAATAAGTTAACACCATACCGAAAGCACAGAATAATACTGTAAGCTCGAACATTATCGGAATAAAATCCGGCAATGCAAACGATGGTTTACCACCGATGTTTACTTTCCAATCGATTACTGCGCAGAAATAAATCAAAGCAAAAGCTGCACAAGTTCCTGTTATACCAAAGCAAAAAGCTGCGATATCGATTCTAGATCTTTTAATTCCTAATTTGGCTTCTATTCCGTGTATAGGCATTGGTGTATATACATCATGAATGCTGATGTTATTTTCCTGAAGTTTGTCGATGCCATGCATCATTTCATCAGGATCGCCAAAGCTGCCTAAAATATATTTGATATCACTCATTGTTATATTTTTGCGTAATCTTCTTGTTTAACACTATCAAATTTCTCTAAAGACTCTACGTATTCAGCAACGTATTCTTTATTCTCATGCCCTTCTTTAATCTGTTTCATTTTAGCTTGCTCACTTGCAGTTTTTAATAATAATTTAACCTCTGCGATAGCGATTGAAGGCAATACCCTTAAGAATAATAAGAATAAAGTAAAGAACAAACCAATTGAACCTACGAATACACTGATATCAACCCACGTTGGATAGAACATTGCCCAACTTGATGGAATATAATCCCGGTGTAACGAAGTAACGATAATTACGAAACGCTCAAACCACATACCTACGTTTACTACGATTGATAGTATCCAGGTAGCACGGATGCTTAAACGGATTTTTTTGAACCATAATAGTTGTGGTGAGATTACGTTACAAGTCATCATCATCCAGTATGCCCACCAGTATGGACCGGTAGATCTGTTGATGAAGGCGTATTGCTCATACTCAGAACCTGAATACCAGGCGATGAAAAACTCTGTTAAATAAGCTACACCTACAATAGATCCTGTTAAGATGATGATTTTATTCATCGACTCGATATGGAACATGGTGATGTAGTTCTCTAAACCCAATACTTTACGTGCAACCAATAATAAGGTTAATACCATCGCAAATCCAGAGAAGATCGCTCCAGCAACGAAGTATGGAGGGAAGATGGTAGTGTGCCATCCTGGAATTACCGATGTTGCAAAGTCCATTGATACAATGGTGTGTACTGAAAGTACCAATGGTGTAGAAATACCTGCTAAGATTAACGACACCGCTTCGAAACGTTGCCATGTTTTAACGCTTCCACTCCATCCAAAAGAGAAGATAGAATAGATTTTTCTACGTGTACCCACTGCACGGTCGCGGATGGTAGCGATATCTGGTAATAAACCCGTGTACCAGAATAATAATGATACAGAGAAGTAAGTCGAGATCGCAAACATATCCCATACCAATGGTGAGTTAAAGTTTACCCAAAGTGATCCAAACTGGTTTGGTAAAGGTAAAACCCAATAAGCTAACCAAGGACGGCCCATGTGTGATACAACGTAAGTTGCTGCGCAGATAACCGCAAAGATAGTCATTGCCTCTGCAGAACGGTTGATGGAGTTACGCCAGTTCTGACGGAAGAGTAATAGTACTGCTGAAATTAGTGTTCCAGCGTGACCGATACCTACCCACCATACGAAACCGGTGATATCCCAAGCCCAACCTACTGTTTTATTTAAACCCCAAGCTCCGATACCGTTCCAAAAGGTGTAGCTTACTGCAACCACCCAAAGTAAAGCGCCTAATGAAGCAAAGGTGAAACCAATCCACCAAGCCTTGTTCGGCTTGTTTTCTACCGGGCCTAAAATATCATCCGTAATTTTTGCATACGTGATGTTATCTCCGGTAATTAATGGTTCTCTAAGTATTGATTCGTTATGTCCTGACATAATTTGTATTTTCTTTATACTAAAGCTTACGCTTGTACTGTTGTATCTGTATTTCTAATTTTTGTCATGTAGCCGATACCCGGTTTCACATTGATTTCTTCTAATACGTAGTAGATACGCTCAGAACGCAATGCTTTTGAAACCTCTGAATTTGGATCGTTTGCATCACCAAATACAATCGCATTTGCTGAACAAGCTTCCTGACAAGCCATTTTAATATCGCCATCTTTTAATGGACGTTTCTCCATTTTAGCTTGTAATTTGCCACCTTGTATCCGTTGGATACACATAGAGCATTTTTCCATCACACCACGTGAACGTGTAGTTACATCAGGATTTAAAACCAATTGGGTAAACTCGTTATTTAAATAGTTATCGAAACGTGAATCGTTCCAGTAGTTAAACCAGTTAAAACGACGTACTTTATACGGACAGTTGTTTGCACAATAACGTGTACCTACGCAACGGTTATAAGCCATGTGGTTTAAACCATCACTTGAGTGTACTGTTGCCAATACCGGACAAACGGTTTCGCAAGGTGCGTGATCACAGTGTTGGCATAACATGGGCTGGTGAACCACAGAAACATGATCTAAGTCTTCTAACTTAGCAATTTCTTTCTCTCTGGTTACATCACCTGTTGGGGTTTCGTAGCTGTAATAACGGTCGATACGGATCCAGTGCATTTCACGACGACGGCGAACCTCATCGCGGCCTACAACAGGAATATTGTTTTCTACGTTACAAGCAACAATACAAGAACCACAACCCGTACAGGCATTCAAATCGATTGCCATAACCCAGTTGTTACCTGGTTTTTCGTATTGATCCCAAAGATCGTAATCTTTATGCTCGCCTTTTTCGTTACCAGCTCCAGGGTTTTTCAAGTACTCTTTAAAAGTAGCTTCTTTAATTACTGCACGGCCTTCGAAAGAGTGGTGAGTTTGTGTTTGAGCCAATTCGTAATAACCGCCCGTTGGGGTAATGGTTACCGAAGTAGCATATTGGAAAGTTCCATTTACAAAAGAAACAAAAGGGAAAGCATTTTTACCCACATCGTTACCAGCTTTACCAACTTTGGTACGGCCATAACCTAACGCGATAGATGCAGTTCCCTGTGCTTGTCCTGGTTGGATCAATACCGGAAGATCTACTGAATATCCGTTACTAGCTTTAACCGTTACAACATCAAATTCTTTAACTTTTAATTTCTCAGCAAATTTTGGTGCAAGTGCAACATAGTTATCCCAGGTTACTTTAGAAACCGGATCAGGTAATTCCTGTAAAAATGCATTGTTTGCATTTTTACCATCACGCATCGGGATGCTTTCGTAAACCTGTAATTCTACTTCTTTAGCTAGTGCTTTGCTGCTGCTCACGATTGAAGTAGCAACTTGTGCTAAAGATTGAGTGAATGAATAAGCTGCAGCAGGTTTTGCTGTTGTAGTAACTACACCTTTATCTAAAACTTCTTCCCATTTCAAACCAACAGCCGGTAACATTTTAGCTTCCCAATTGCTGCGTACAAACTGATAGTAGTCTTTAACAGGAGCATCAGCCCAGGTTAATAAACTCTCTTCAGCCTGGCGGCTATTGAAAACAGGATTAATAGTTGGCTGAACGATAGAATAATATCCTTCGTAAGCGTTTGCATCACCCCATGATTCTAAGTAGTTATGGTTAATTGCAATAGCATCACAAGCGGTCGCGGTTTCATCTGCACGATCAGAGAATGAAATTTTAGCAGGAACCTTAGCTAATGCATCGGTAAATGCTTTTGCATTTGCAGTATCGTAAACTGGGTTACTGTTTAAGAATAAAACAGCGCCAACTTCGCCACGGCTCATTTCAGCAATTAAACCATTAAATTCGGCATCGTTGCCTGCATATAAATAACAAGGGTTATCTAAATTAATAGTGGTACCATAACTTCCGATAGCGGCATTAATGGCATTTACCAAAATCTGAGTAGAAACATCGTTCGAACCGCAAACTACCAGGCCTTTACCTTTAGCTTGTACTAATTCTTTAGCCACTAATTTAATTACTTTATCAGCAGTGGTATTATTACCTAACGTTCCGCCAGGTAAAGCACCACCAGTAATTGCATTATATAAAGCAATTAAAGCAGGTCCCTCTTCCGATAATTTAACCGGAACACGGGTATCTGCATTAGAACCTGTTAAGCTCATTCCACTTTCAAACTGAATGTGGCGGCTCATTTTTTTATTTTCTAACGATTTGTAGTCACGATTAGCTGTATATTGAGCAGTAAACTCTTCCCCGCTAATCCAGGTACCTAAGAAATCGGCACTGAAACTTACAATTAAATCGGCTTTATCAAAGTTGTATTTTGGTAATACTGCCTTACCGAAACTGTTTTGGTTAGCCTGGATAATACCAGTATAAGAAACCGCATCGTACTGAACCAATTTAGCAGCAGGATATTTTGCAATAAACTGTGCAATAACGGCATTAGTTGATGGGCTGTTTACGGTTGATGCTACAATACGGATTTTCTTTCCACCCGCCTGTGCTTTTGCCAACTCGCCTTTTACAAAGCTGTCGATTTTTGCCCAGGTAGTTTCTTCAACCTTTCCGTCTTTTACTAAAGCTGGTGCTTTTAGTTTAGATACATCATATAAATCTAAAACCGAAGCCTGCGCTCTTGCATCTGTACCACGGAAAAACTCCCCAGCATTAGGATTTGGTTCAATTTTAATTGGGCGTCCCTCTCTTGTTTTAACTAAAATACTCTGGCCATTAAAGCTCGAAGTATAATAGTTAGGAATACCCGGAGTAACCTCTTCAGGTTTTACCAGGTAAGGAATAGATTTATGAACAGGGGCAGTTTGACAGGCTGCCAAAGTTACTGCACCTAAACCAAAACCTAACGCCTTTAAAAAGTCGCGGCGTGGGGTAACGGTACTTAACCCTGCTTCATTTAAAACATCTTCTATTGGAAGTGGCTCGGCGAATTCGTTTTTGCTATTCTTAACAAAATCGGGTGTATTGTTATACTCCTCTAAGCCTTTCCAGTATTTTTTGTTGCTTTCCATTTAAGCTATATTACTGTTTATTCGAACGTTCTTACTAAACTCTATCTATTAATAGTGGCATTTACCACACTCTAAACCACCCAATAACGCTGGTGTAATTTTCTCGCCTTTTTTAATCTTTTCGTGCGCTTCGATAACCTTAGCGTAGAAAGCATTATTTTTCTGACCAGAAATATCTGTTTCTTTATGGCAGTTAATACACCATTTCATGGTTAATGGAGAATATTGGTAAATTTCTTCCATGGTATTAACCGGACCGTGACAGGCGAAACACACAGGCTCTGTTGGTTGTAAACCTTTTGCTTTACGAATTGCATCTTCTGCAACCACAACGTGTTGTGAGTGATTGAAGTAAGCAAAATCTGGTAGGTTGTGAACACGTACCCACTCCATTGGCTTAGCTTTACTCTCATCATATTTCTGAGTCTCCGGATCGTAACCTAAAGCATTGTAAATCTTTTTAATTTCCGGAGAAATTTCACCTTCATACTTATCTCTTGCCTGCACTGCTTTATGGCAGTTCATACAAACATTTAAGGATGGGATAGTAGCATTTTTCGATTTAAATGCGCCGTTGTGGCAATACTGACAATCGATTTGATTGATCCCAGCATGTAACTCGTGGGAGAATTTAATTGGCTGTACTGGTTGGTAACCGGTGTGAACACCAGTGTTCCACATACCCATCCAACCGAATGAGCCTAAACAGATGATTAAACACAAGATAAAGAACATCACAAATTTCTTGTTTTTGAACATCTTGCGGATACCAACCTTTAATGGTACATCCTCTTCAATCTCGATACCTTGTTTCTGTAAAATTAAGCGCTCTAACAGTTTAGAAGCCCGACCTAAGATTACCAAAACAACAATCGCCAATACAACGATAGCTACAATACCTGCAATTGATAAACCTGAAGTGCCTTCCTCCTTAGCTGAAGAAGAAGAAGCAACAGTTGCATCACCTTTTGGCTTAGGCTCACCTTCTTGAATGTAAGCTAAAATATCTTTAACTTTAGTTTCATCCAACTCAGGGAAAGAAGTCATTGCTACTTTACCATTGTCGTTGAATAATTTAACCGCCTCCGGATTTCCCGATGCGACCAATCCCTGAGAATTAGGAATCCACTTTAAAAGGAATTCTTCTGAATGGCGATCGGTTACTCCAGTTAAGGCTGGACCGACTAATTTCGCATCTAAGGCGTGGCATGACGAACATTTAGCTTTGAAAAGCGTTCTCCCCTCTTTAGCATCCTGCGCGTTAACAGTCGAAACCGCTATTACAGAAATTGCTGAAAATACGAATAACGACTTCCAAACGCTTTTTAAAATCATCGAGATATCTCTCATAATGAACACTTTATACTTATTTAATTTACTTTTTGTTGTGAACTTGATGCCTGAGCTATTGTAGCCCCATCAAAACTTGAACAAAAGTATAACTTATTAATAAATCCCATGACATAATAGTGACTGGAAATACAATTTATAATCATTCTAAACAAATGCCGATTCTGGCCACTGAGACAATAAAAATGCCCATTTTTGACACTTTATCTCAAATGGGCATAACAAAACAATTTTGTTTTATTAAAATGTTATCCTTATTGTTTTAGTATCCAGGCAAACATTAATGGTGCAACGATTGTCGCATCGCTTTCTACAATAAATTTCGGTGTGTGAATATCTAATTTACCCCAGGTAATTTTTTCATTTGGAACGGCTCCGGAATATGAACCATAAGATGTAGTGGAATCAGAAATCTGGCAGAAATAACTCCAGAAAGGAATATTTTCCATTTCCATATCCTGATAAAGCATCGGAACTACACAGATTGGAAAATCTCCTGCAATACCGCCACCAATTTGGAAGAAACCAATTCCCTTACCAGCGCTATTGGCAATATACCAGTTTGCTAACCAGCCCATGTACTCAATTCCACTTTTCATGGTAGTAGCTTTAAGCTCCTCTTTCATTACATATGAGGCAAAAATATTACCCATTGTAGAATCTTCCCATCCCGGAACTACAATTGGCAGGTTCTTTTCTGCCGCAGCAAGCATCCACGAGTTTTTAGGGTCTATTTCATAATATTGTTCCAAATCGCCGCTTAAAAGCATTTTGTACATAAACTCATGTGGAAAATATCTTTCACCCGCAGTATCTGCATCTTTCCATATTTTATGAATATGTTTCTGCAGACGACGGAAAGCCTCTTCTTCAGGGATACAGGTATCAGTAACACGGTTGTAATGGTTCTCTAAAAGATCCCACTCGTCCTGCGGGCTTAAATCACGATAGTTTGGTACACGTTTATAATGTGAATGTGCTACCAGGTTCATAATATCTTCTTCAAGGTTTGCACCAGTACAAGAAATAATAGCCACTTTATCCTGGCGAATCATCTCTGCAAGTGAAATTCCCAATTCTGCAGTACTCATTGCACCAGCAAGTGTGATCATCATTTTACCACCTTCATCTAAATGCGTTTCGTATCCTTTAGCCGCATCCATCATTGCCGCAGCATTAAAATGGAGGTAATTACGCTCCATAAACTGAGATATTGGTCCTCTTGTATTGCTCATTTCGTTTTGTATTGTTTGCCGCAAAAATAGGTATTTAGGCCGAAAGGTTAAAACGTAAAAGCGTTTAGCGTTTGGAGCATGGCGTTTGGAGCATGGCGCTTAGGGCATGGCGCCAATTAACTGATATAAAATTAGCATATCATTCTCTCACAATTCGTCATCCTGAACTTGTTTCAGGATCTTTTATGGAAATTGAGCTAATATCTTTTATTTGAAAAGCAGCTGAAGTAGCATTTATCAAAGCCAGCCCGGCTTTTCGGTACAAGTCCTCGGCTCGTGCCTCACCTGTGGGCTTTCTCCTTCAATCCGGTTTAGGTGGCTGCAGACAGCGGAAATAATGCAGTTGGCAATTGACAGTTTGCAGTTATTAAAGAACAATAACCAGCTAACATGCCAGTTGGAAGTTTGGCGCTTGGAACCGATTTAAACAATTAACACATCTCTAGTGATTGTCATCCTGAGCGTAGTCGAAGGATCTTTTATTTGAAAAAGCTTTGCAGTAGCTTTTATTAAAGGTAGCCCGGCTTTCCGGTACAAGTCCTCGGCTCGTACCTCACCTGTGGGCTTTCCCCTTCAATCCGGTTTAGATGGGACACGTCGTGCTACTATTAAAGCTTCCCCCACCCCACGCTAAAAAGCAATAGCATTATGCGCTCTGCAACCTCAAATAGTAAGATATCCTGGCCACATAAACCCGATCGGAAGCGGTATCCCGATTTTTCATCGGGATTTAGCAGAGAGCGGGACTGAATAGGCCTAAATGCTGCTGTGCCTGCTTTCCAAAAAAATAAGATAACAGTGTCAATAATATAGTTGGCAATTGACAGTTGCAGGTATTAATGAATAATAACCAGCTAACACGTCAGTTGGGAGTTTGGCGCTTGGAACCGATTTAAACAATTAACATATCTCTAGTGATTGTCATCCTGAGGGTTAATTTCTTGTATAAAAATCAATATAAATGACTGCGTGATTTTAGTGGGTTGATAGGCTGCGAGGGATCGTCATTCCCAACTCGATTGGGAATCTTAATGCAAGCGCTTTAAGATTCCCGCCTGCGCGAGAATGACGACCACACTAATGGATTCTGTCAATGGTAGCATATCCTGTCCACCTAAACCCGACCTTAGCGAGATGCTCCCAATTTTTTCAATTAGAGCAGAAGCGTGGGCGGGACTATACTAAAACTAAATGCTACTGTACTTGCTTTCAAAAAAACAATAAAATAACCGTTAATATAAGAATTCGCTTCAAAGTGATTAACTGAACGATTAACCAAAATGTAGTTTTCAATAGGCAGTTTGCAGTCACCAACGAACAAATGACCAGTGAACATCTGAGTTTGGAGTGGAGCGTTTGGCGTTTGGAGTCAGTTAACCAATTTAAAAAATTAACCAAAATGTAGTTTTCAATTGGCAGTTTGCAGTCACCAATGAACAAATGACCAGTGAACTAATGAACTATTACTTAATTTCCTTTTCTTTGCCTTGATGAAAAAATATTATCTAGTTATTTTACTCGCCCTCATCTCAGGAAGTTCCTTTGCGCAAATGAAACTAATCAGAAAGATGCTCTCGAATGAAAAAGATACTACCCGCAAAGCCAGCTTTTTACCACTGCCGGCTTTCGGCTATAGTCAGGAAACAGGTTTCGAATTTGGGGTTGGCGCTATTTATTCCTTTTATATTAATAGAAAAGATACTTTGAACAGGAGTTCTAACTTTTCATTAAATACAACCTACTCCACAAAAAAAACAGCTAATCTTGCCTTAAAAGGTGATGCCTGGACAAAAGGAAATAAATACCACTTTATTGGCGATATCCGCTTCAAAAACCAACCCTTCAATTTTTACGGTATTGGCAATAATGCACAAAAGGTAGATGAGGATAAACTAGATCAAAGGGTTTTCAAGGTGCTTTTCGATGCAGAAAAGAATATTGTACCTAAGGCTTATACAGGTGTTTCGCTGGGTTTTGAAAATTACCGCTTTATAGATAAGGAAGTTGGTGGCATTTTTACCACTAACCCACAGATTTTAGATAAAGATGGTGGCTCTGTAGCCTGGATAGGTGCATCGCAGAGTTACGACACACGGAACAGCAATAATTACCCAACAAAGGGCTTTTTTGGTAGGGCAACCTATCAGTACGCACCCGATTTTTTTGGAGGCGATAGTTTTAACGGCTCGCAGATCAAATTAGATCTTCGTGGTTTCTTCAGTTTGGCACCAAAAGTAGTTTTAGGCGTACAGGGCATTTTTTACACCATCCAAAGCAAAAGCACACCATTTTATTTATTACAACAATTAGGTAACGACCAAATGATGCGTGGTTATTATAGTGGCCGTTACCGCGATGAAAACCTGATGGCCGCACAAGCCGAAATCCGTTACCGTTTTATGAACCGTTTTGGTATCGTAGCTTTTGCCGGTACGGGTAAAGTATTTTCAAATGGCCAATTTAACGGCGACGGGCTAAAACCAAACTTTGGAATTGGTGGCCGCTACTTTTTTGATCCTGCAAAAGGTTTAAGTGTAAGGGTAGATTACGGAATAGGTGAAAAATTACCAAACGAGAAACGCCAAGCAGGATTTTATATCAGTTTAGCGGAAGCGTTTTAGAAGAATGGAAATGGATTGTAAGGGCTTTAGATTATCATCCTGTCCGTTTATACTCGCTTTGTCATCCTGAGCGTAGTCGAAGGATCTTTAACCACAGATTCATACAGATAAAATTATTGCAACGGAAACACAGAAAGCACGCAGAATATTTATTAATCATCAACCTGTCAGATTTGTCATCTACGCTAGTCGGGATTTGTAGTCCCGTTTGCAGAACTAAGGATTAAAAATCCTTAGTTCTGTATATCATTTCCCATGGTAAAGCATCAAAACTTTCCCATCAGACTTCTGTATTTCAATATGTGGCACACCACCATCCATACCTTTTCCTAGGGTTCCATCAACCACCCAAATTTTATCATCCTTCAATGTTGAAATAAAAGGTTTCTTTTCAAGCACTTTCTCTCCATAAATCCTGACAAAAAACACCTGTGCAAGCTGAACCGCGGTTGTACTATCAGGCACATAGCCTTGGCCCATATCCCATTTCCTTGTGTTTACTTCAGGTTTGCATTTCATAAACAATGTAGTCAGGATAAAAGCAATCAAGAATAATGGAATGGCTTTGTAATTTGCTGACATTTCTTTTAATTTATTTAACAACCCCTTTTCGAAAAAGCAACAAAGCCATCTAAAATCAGGTTACTGATCCTTCTGATATTTTTCTCCTGGTTGATATAATCAAGCGTCTTACTGTCGGATATATTTCCAAGCTCAATTAAAACCGCTGGTGCCTTCGATTCTCTCAATAAAAACAGACTTCCGTTTTTTAAAGAATCTCTTACTTCCATTCCATTAAGCTGTTTCAGTTTGCTTAAAATACCGGCACCTAAATCTTCAGCACTTTTAATATTGCTATTTTGTTTAGAAACATACACCTCAATACCATTAAAAGGAACGCTAATACCCGAAAGTACTGCATTGTGGTGGATCGAAATAAATGCAGTAACATCCTGTTTAGGTAAACGGTCTTTAAGTGTTAAAAATTGATCGGTATTTCTGGTTAATATCACCTTAATTCCTCTTTTTGCTGCTTCTTCTTTAAGAATTTTTACCGCCCTTAAATTGAGGTCTTTTTCCTTTTGCCCATCTAATGCAGTAACCGCCCCGTCTTTACCCCCATGCCCGGCATCAATAACCAATATAGGCTCTACTTCATTAAAAGCAGTATTTGGATTAACTTTAATATCGCTATTTAAATACCTCATGGCATAAACATTTGGCTTTATCGGCGCATCTGCCGATGCCTGGTTTCCGGCTAATGTTTTCTCAACCATAATTTCTTTGCGGTTTATAAATGCCATACAGCAAATCATTAAAACCGGAATAATGGCTAAATAGGCAAGCTTTTGCAGCTTTGTGTTTGGTTTTTTATACAACATCATGATTCTATTTTTTAGTGGAAGTTTACTAAAACTATTAATGGCTAAATTTTTAGCTGGCATAGCCAGGTTTAAAAGTAAAGAAGCATAAACCTTCTTATCTGCAATTTTAGCAATTTCACGGTCGGCCAGAAATTCGTGGTTATGATTAATGGCACTCCGCCAGAAATAAATAATAGGGTTAAACCAAAGGATTGCGGTTACGAGATTAACCAAAAGTTTGTCCAATGCATGCAGCTGCTCTACATGGATCGATTCGTGTTTAATTACCAGTTCTTTTTCATCAGATTGTAATGACGAATCGACAATGATCTGATTAAAAAAAGAACAGTTTTTTATACCCGATTGCTGATCAACCAAAATAACAGCTCCATCTCTATTTAAAGTATATTTACGCAGTTGGATCTGGATGCGTGCCATCATAAAGAACATCCTAAAAATCAGGATGGCTAGAATAGAACAATAGCCATACACAAGCAATTGACCCCAGTTTAGGTTATGGTGAGTAACGCTGCCTTCATCTATAAAATCCTGCTCCACAAAACCATCATTGCTATACCCTATTTTTGAGGGAATCTCCTGACTGGCTACCACTACTTCATGACGATTTTCGATGGTAACTGCCGGAATACTAAAGCTAAACACCAGCATCATTAACAAATAAGCACGATTCAGGTTAAAAAACGTAAGCCTGGCCAGCAACAACTGGTAAGCGGCAAAAAATATCAGCGTACAAGCTGAAACCTTTAATAAGTAAATTAAAATCATGGCTTTGGATCTTGGTTAATGATTTTTTTAATTTCTTCTATATCTTTTTCACTTAGTTTTTCCTCTTTTACCATAAACGATAAAAGGCTGGTTGGAGAATTATCAAAATAACCAGAAAACAATTTGGAAAAGGTAGTTTTGGCATATTCATCTTTGGTAATGGCCGGAAAGTATTCGTAAGTTTTTCCATAAGCCTTATAATTAACATAACCTTTCTTCTCTAAAAGCCTAACAATTGAGGAAATGGTATTGTAAGGTGGTTTAGGCTCCTCTTCCAGTTCATCAATAATATCTTTCACAAATGCCTTTTGCAGTTTCCATAAAACCTGCATAATACGTTCTTCTGCTTTGGTTAATTCTTCCATACTCAAATCTATAACTTATTTTTCAGTTTTACAACTAAAAAACAAGTTATATTACTGAAAAACCAGTTTAAAATCATAAAACACTGAATTACAGATAAATAAAAATCTTATATTCTCTATTTGAAAACAATAGGATTGTGATTCCTGGCAATTGAAGCCCTGCCATTCGCTTTATCCCGAAGAAACCTGTGAAACAAGCAAACACACAATAAAAAACAAAAGAATCGTGCTTAAATCGGGATGCTCGCTGCTGGCAGGTTTATAACAGAAAAGCTTGCTCCTGGCATGGAGCCAAAGGTATTTATCCCTTGTTCTTAAACCCGATCGAAGCGGGATGCCGATTTTTTTCAATTGGCAGAAGCGGGAGCGGGACTGAAGCCTGCCAAAAGAGCTGGATTGTACATTTCCTATCCCATCATTAACATTTTTTATTTGAAAACGAACGGCCTTTGGTTCTTGGCTATTGTAGCCCTGCCATACGCTATAGCCCTCATAAAAAATTCGGGGCTACCGCTGCTGTCAGGTTTATAACCGAAAGGACTGCTCCTGAAATGGTGCCAAAAGTATTTATCCCTTGTTCTTAAACCCGATCGAAGCGGGATGCCAATTTTTTCAATTGGCAGAAGCGGGAGCGGGACTGAAGCCCGCCAAAAGAACAGGACTGTTCATTTCCTATCCCATACATTAACATTTTTTATTTGAAAACGAACGGCCTGTTGTTCTAGGCTATTGTAGCCCTGCCATACGCTATAGCCCTCATAAAAAATTCGGGGCTACCGCTGCTGTCAGGTTTATAACCGAAAGGACTGCTCCTGAAATTGAGCCAAAAGTATTTATCCCTTGTTCTTAAACCCGATCGAAGCGGGATGCCAATTTTTCAATTGGCAGAAGCGGGAGCGGGACTGAAGCCCGCCAAAAGAACAGGACTGTTCATTTCCTATCCCATACATTAACATTTTTTATTTGAAAACGAACGGCCTGTTGTTCTAGGCTATTGTAGCCCTGCCATACGCTATAGCCCTCATAAAAAATTCGGGGCTACCGCTGCTGTCAGGTTTATAACCGAAGGACTGCTCCTGAAATTGAGCCAAAAGTATTTATCCCTTGTTCTTAAACCCGATCGAAGCGGGATGCCAATTTTTTCAATTGGCAGAAGCGGGAGCGGGACTGAAGCCCGCCAAAAGAATTGAACCACTCATTTCCTATCCCATACATTAACATTTTTTCTTTGAAAACGAACGGCCTTTGGTTCTTGGCTATTGTAGCCCTGCCATACGCTATAGCTCTCATGAAAAATTCGGGGCTACCGCTGCTGTCAGGTTTATGACCGAAAGGACTGCTCCTGAAATTGAGCCAAAAGTATTTATCCCTTGTTCCTAACCCGATCGAAGCGAGATGCCGATTTTTTTCAATTGGCAGAAGCGGGAGCGGGACTGAAGTCCGCCAAAAGAACTGAACTGCTCATTTCCAAAAAACTACGATTACTAAAGAACCAGCCAAGGCCAGACCAAACTTACGAAGTTCTCCTTCGCTTAGGCCTTTCTAAACTTCGTAAGTTTTTCCAAAAAGAAATTATTTGCTTAAGCCTGCTAATGCATTGATGGTTAAAGCTACAATTACAGTATTAAAGATAAAGGCGATTAAACTATGTAAAAGGGAAAGCCGTCTGATCCTTCTGCTCGAAATTTCGACATCAGAAACCTGGAAAGTCATGCCCAACACGAAAGAAAAGTAGGCAAAGTCAATAAAATCGGGCTCATCATCTCCAGGAAATTCCAGCCCTGCTCCTTTTTTATCCATATGTTTCTTCTTATCGTCGCCATAATAAAGGTGTGCATAACGCATGCTAAAGGTAGTGTGCACCAAAAACCACGACAAAAACATCCCTGTAATGGCCACTACGAGATCGAGCGGTTCAATATCTTTATTCATTAACAGCAGCACTACAGCGAGTAAACCCGCAAAGGTAGATACCACCACAATGGCAAAAATTTCGCCCCGTGTTTCATCTTGCATTTTAGCTTTAAGATGTGTTTCGGCGACTGAGGTATGAAAAAACATATACCAGTGGAGGGTAATGAGCATTAAACAAAACGCATCCCAACCAAACATGATATGCGTAAGCGCACTCATTTTAATAAAAAGCGACACCAAATAAAAAGCAATTCCCGAAAATAAGCTAATCAACAAAATAAACATTGCTGATCTTTTCTGAATACCTTCTAACTGGGGTTCAACATTCATTTTTTTAAAATTTAAGCTTAAAGTGTTCCTTTGCCTGTCCTTTTTTAAAGTAAACCAAACCAATCCAGAATAGATCTACGGTTAACGTAACATCAGGATGGTTTTTAATTTCTGCCCAGGCTTCCTTCATGCCCTCGCTCCAATAAATATCGTCAAAAATGAGCAGCGAATTCTCATTAATTTTAGGTAAACACCATTTAAAATAATTCAGGGTAGCATCCTTACGGTGGTTACCATCAATGTAAACGAAATCTAAACTTGGTTGTTTGGCAATAATATCAGGCAGGATTAAATCAAAATTGCCCACATGAAGTTCGATATTCTCTAAATTTAGATCCTGGAAATTTTTCTTCGCCACTTCAGCCGTTTGCGGACAACCTTCTATCGTGATCACTTCGGTCTGAGGATCTGTCTTAGCAAGATAAGCGGTGGTAATACCCAAACAGGTACCCAATTCTATTGCACTTTTTGCCTGGGTATTTTTAGCTAGCCGATAAATAAGCTTGGCCAACCTCGGACTTTTTAACGCATTCTTGGCAATCTGACTTACCTTCTTTGTACGGTTTTTATTGAGGTGAGAACCCGCCCCAAGGTCTGTAACGGTGATTATCGAATCGTCATTAAAAAGTTTTTTTCGCTGTTCTTCTATGTTTTTGTATTCAGATTTGTCGGTAAAATCGTAAATTACCTCATCAGCGAGCTTGTACACGAATGGTGAGTGCGTTCCATGTCGGCTTTTTGCTGTTAAACGGTGTTTAAGGTAATCTGTAATAAATTGAAATAGCATAATATTGCAAAAGTAATTAAACACTGCAAACGTAGGTATGTTTTATGGAAAATAACGCAGAGATAAGTGCTTTAGTAAAATTGTTGGATGATCCTGACGAGGAAGTATTCCATCATGTAGAGAAGAAACTGCTTGAATATGGCGGCGAAGTGGTACATTTTTTAGAAAATGCCTGGGAACAGTCTTTTGATGGCTTGTTGCAGGAGCGAATTGAAAATATTGTTCATCAAATCCAATTTAAAACGGTTAAAGAAGATTTAAACTTATGGTATTTAAGTGGTGCTTTCGATTTACTACAGGGGGCATTAATTATTAACCGGTACCAATATCCCGATTTAGATGAGCAAAAAGTAATTAACCAGCTGGAAGAAATTAAAAGAGATATCTGGCTGGGCCTTCAACACGAAATGAGTTCGGTTGAAAAAGTAAAACTGATTAATCACGTTTTGTATCAACAGTATGGTTTTGGTGGCAATACAAAAAATCATCACGATCCTCAAAATTCTTATTTAAACCAGGTACTGGAAAGCAAAAAAGGCAACCAGATTTCACTGGCCATTATCTATTCTACCCTGGCACAGAAATTAGACATGCCTGTTTATGGGATCAATTTACCACAGCATTTTATTTTAGGTTATCTAGATGATAGTAAACAGGAAGGAACCGAATACGGCGTACTTTTCTACATCAATGCCTTTAACCGTGGTAATATTTTCGGCAAACATGATGTTGATCAGTTTCTGCGTCAGCTTAATTTAGAGGCCCTGCCCGAATACTATAGACCATGTAGCAATACCGATATTATCCGCCGTGTAATCAGAAACCTGATTTCGGCATACGAAAACGCCGGCGCAACAGAAAAAGTAGCCGAACTAACCGAATTACAAAATATTATTGCTGAAAAATAACCGTTTTAATTTTAGCCCGTGCATAAAAGAAATATCAATTACAACACCACCACATTCAGAGTTACCGCCTTCGTGATGCTGACGCTGCTATTAAGTTTCAATGTAAAAGCGCAAAAACATATAAAACCCAATGTAATTGCATACTATACCGGGCAAAATACAGTGATAGATAGCTTCCCAATTGAAAAACTGAGTCACCTGATCTATAGTTTTGGGCACTTAAAAGGCGATAGCATAAACATTAACTCGGCTAAAGATTCTGCGCTGATTACAAAGATGGTCAGTTTAAAAAAGCGTAATCCAGATTTAAAGGTGATGATTGCCATGGGTGGCTGGAGTGCCTGTAAAAACTGCTCTGAAGTATTTAGCAGGGTTGATGGCCGGAAAACATTTGCTAAAAGCACCAAAGAAATACTCGACTTTTTCCATGCCGATGGGATAGATATTGATTGGGAATATCCGGCAGTGGTAGGCTTCCCAAGCCATAGATATACGGTAGATGATAAACATAACTTCACTTTACTGATTAAAGAATTACGTAAAAAACTGGGTAAAAAAGCCGAAATCAGTTTTGCTGCAGGCGGTACAAAGAACTGTATTGATTCTTGTTTCGAATGGGATAAGGTAATGCCATTGGTAAACCGGGTTAATTTGATGAGCTACGATCTGGTTAGCGGTTATGCGGTTAAAAGTGGTCACCATTCACCTTTATATTCTACCGGCGAACAAGATTTATCGGGCGATTATGGCGTAAAAGCATTGATAAAATTAGGTGTACCTGCGCAAAAAATAGCATTGGGAGCCGCCTTTTATGCCCGTATTTTCGAAAACACGACAGATGCAAACCAGGGTTTATACCAGCCTACCAAATTTATCAGCGGCGTTTCTTTTAAGGATTTTAAAAAGCAGTTCACTACAGAAAATGGCTATACCTACTATTGGGACGAGACAGCCAAAGCCCCCTATTATTATAATCCTCAAATGAAGTACTTCGCCAGCTTTGATGATCCCAAATCAATTTCATTAAAAACCAAATATGTCATTGATCAAAAATTAAATGGCATCATGTTTTGGGAATTGACTGATGATGCTTATAGCAATGGCTTACTGGATGTGATTGACAAAACGATAAAAGAATTATAACGGACTACCAAAGGTTACCACCCAATAATTTTGTACCATACCTGCGCCTGCTTCTTTACTTTTAGCATCCATCATGGCTTTACAATGGCTTACACTATTTTTCCATGCTGTAATTACAAGATCGACCTCAGAATATCCCTTAGCTAAATTTTCCGCTCTAAAATCGCCTTTATAACCTGCGTTTAATGCCCGCTCAGCTGGAGTACCGCCATCTGGAGATAAATGATCAAAATAATTTTGTTGAGCCATATCTTTTGCATGGGCTATTGCAGCATTTTGCAATTGGTTATTTAAAGATAAATCGGGTACCGGGGCCATATATTCAGTACCGCAATTACATCCGCTTTGTCTCAACAGATTAATTTGGTTAATCAATAAACTAACATTGCTTTCTGGCTTCTTTATTTCATCCTTTTTGCATTGCATCAATAAAACGCAGAGCAATATACCAGCAAGCATGATCAGGTATTTTTTCATATTCTATTTACACTACAAATGGAGGCAGCCATTAAGCCACCTCCAAATTAAATATTTGTTTTTATAAATTAAAAAGCTCTTTCTCTGCCCAGATAAATATTTTTACCGGTGTAAAAAGTATTGCCAGACGGACCAGGAGAGCCGCTATCGCCTTCCATTTGCATGTTGATGATTAGCCACATGGGTTTGTTTACCGAATTACTCATGGTATGTTTGGCTACCCAAACGTTATCGATATAATAATGGCAATCTACATCTGTTGCGCTTACTTTGTTGTACCAGCATTTGTAATTATGGTACGAGCCTGCATTAGAAACTGCAGTGAGTTTATTCTCCCAGCCGCCATCATAAGTATTCTGCCAATTGGTATTACTGCCTTTAAATTCCATAATATCACTTTCAGGTGGCCATGAGTTTACCCCTGTAATCCAGAATGCGGGCCAGGTACCTCTGCTTGTAGGCACGGCGAAATCGCCAGAAATGGTATAACTGGGAAACTGATCGTTAATGAGCACCTGCTGTTTGGCGTGGCAGGCACCAGAGTTATACCATATCGCCACGTTAGTAAAACCGTTAGCCGTACTGTTTCCTGGTGATGAAGCCAGGCGCGTAGCTTTAATCGTTAACACGCTTCCACTTAACGAAATTTGATTATGGTTAGAAGAGCTGCCTACCATACGTGCAGATCCATTATGATCGGTACCCCAGGGATAATTATAATTCCATTGTGCCTCAAAATTAGTGTAATTGGCAAAAGAGGTTCCGTCAATCAATGTTTCCCAGGCCTTAACCTCGCCTTTTTCTGTTTTAACTTCTGCTATATCTTTTTTACAAGATAAAAGCGCTACAAACATGCATACCCATAGCATACATAATTTCATTTTTTCATTTCTCATTTTTTTTTATTTAGGTAAATATTTGGTTAGGGCACAAGCATCATTTCAATCTTTAAATTGACATGCTCGTAAACAAATGTAGACGACTTGTTACCAAAAAATAAGGGGCTAAATCGTAAAAAAAGAGTGGTAAAATGAGCGTTTACGCTCTGGTCACATAAATGTTTTGAAAATCATTTAAAAACAAAAGCCAGATCATGGAGCATGATCTGGCTTTTTCTATTTTTATACCTTTATTGTAAGTATTATTTAAATCGAATTTTTGTCTATTTACAATTATACACCAAATTAAAAATTGCAGAAGATTCATTTAATACTGTTCCGTCACTCAATTTCTGTGCACTTTTTACTGAAGTGTATATTGCGTTGCCTTTAGCATCAAATTTGTAACTGTAATCAGAAACCAGCTGAGCATTTAATTTTGCTGAACGTTGTATAGATTTTATGACCACATTTTTAGAATGTTTCCCGAAGTAACCGCCAGGCATATAATCAACAATTACTGAAATTGGATCAGAAGTCTCGTATGGATTAACGGCGAGTTGACTTGAGTATTCGTACGTGGTTGTTTCTACTTCCCCATCTTCAGTATAGGTAATTTTGCTTTGTATCAGGTTTCCATTCGAATAAGTAAGTTCGGCAGTAGAATTTAAACTCTTATCTAAATAACTCTTTACCACACTGAGGTAGCCGTCAGCATTATAAGCATAGGTTCTGGTTACCGGAATACTGACACCGTTTACATTAAAAAAATCGGAATTATAACTTGAAACAGCTTTTCCGCCAGATATGGTTAGCTCTGTTTTTTCTCCGTCAGGTAACACACCCGTAATTTTTGTTTCAGTATAAGTGTATATCCTGCTTTCGCCATCACTGGTAGCCTTAGTCAGTTTACCGGATGCGTCATAAACATAGTTAATAGAATACTGACCCAATATACCTAAGTCAGCATTTACTGTAGTAAGTTTACAGCCATTTCCATTAGGATCGGGTTTGGCATTCCAATTAATTTCTTTTTTACAACTTGCTATTGATATGATAGCAACAAAAGCTACCATAACATATTTAATTGTTTTTTGCATTAAAATTTCCGGTTAAGAGGTTAAAATATCAGCAAAGATATTAAAATTTCTCTTTTTTTTCATCCAGATAGCCAACAGGTTAAACCAGTCTACATCAGAAGTTTTGTTAATCAAACCAAAACCATGGCCACCCTTTTCATATAGGTAAATATCGGTATCTATCTTATTCTGCTTTAGTGCCTCATTCATTAATACACTGTTTTCGTAAGGCACCGTCTTATCGTCTTTAGCATGCACGAAGAAAGTTGGAGGCGTTTTTTTGTTTACATTTTTATTCGCAGAGAAATAATGTTTTAAACTATCCGCAGGATTTGGTCCCAACAAATTTTTCATGGTACCAGTGTGTACAGATTCTTCAAAACTGATTACAGGATAAATTAATGCAGCGAAATTTGGCATAAGATCTATCTTTTCAGGGTTTGAAATTTTAAGATCGTTATAATGGGCAACCAAAGTTGAGGCAAAATGCCCTCCGGCAGAAAAACCCATAATCCCGATCTTGTTGGTTTTAATTCTGTATTTTTTTGCATTTTTTCTAATCAGATAAATGGCTTGCTGTGCATCCTGTAAAGGACCATAGGTCTTATCAACCATAATCTGATCGCTCGGCAACCGGTACTTCAATACGAAAGCGGTAACCCCTATCGCATTAAATCTTTTGGCCACATCAATGCCTTCGTGGCTAAATGCCAAAGCACCATAACCTCCGCCCGGGCAAATGATTACAGCTGTTCCGTTGGCGATATTTCTAGGCGCTTCAAAAACCGTAAATGTTGGCACCGATACCTTGGTAATACTCAACGTACCATTTGCACGTACTTCTGTATTTTCTATATAATCAGCAGGAGTTGGCTTAGCGCCTGGAATTTCTCCCTGGTATAAGGGCACAATTTCCTGGGCATTTGCTGTGATGAAATAAAGAAGCATTATTGGTATTAAAAAAAATTTATTCATAACTATAAAGTACTCGGATTAACACATTTTAAGGATGTAACTTTAACAAAGTCTTTATCATTATCTGCTATAAGAGTAAGGTTATTTACCAAACAAGTTGCAGCTATTAATGCATCAGGCAGTTTTAAGTTGTACGTTTTTCTAACCCTAATCGTTTCAGCAATAATTCCATCCTGCAGGCCTAAAATAATTGAAATTGATACAAATTTTTGATATACAATAATATCATCTGGATTTGTTGGCTTCCATACCTGCAATTCTATTTCTGAAATAAACGACATCACAGATTCTACATCCACAATATCATCCATATATTTCAAACCTTTTGGAGAGAAGGTTCCATTTAAATATTTTATGGCTGCCGACGTATCAATTAAATATCTCTCTGCCATTCTCCACGCAAATCATTTAATTGTGCATCAATGGCTTTCGCATTCATCTGATTTTTAATTTGATTGCGAAGTTCAGAAGTTTTAATGTTTTTTTTAATCACTCGGATAAGATGCAATTCTTCCAATTCCTTCAAAAGTTTATACGCTTTTTGGTTGGTTAATTCTATGATCAATGTATCCATAATGGTTGAGATTAATAAAGCCCCGCTTCAGTCAAATATACAAAATTTACAATTAATTGAGCTGAAGGCTCAATTTAAAACTCCATTAAATAAGCTTTCAAGAAATCGTTTATATCGCCATTTAAAACGGCATCAGGATTTGAAGTTTGATAATTGGTACGGTGATCTTTTACTCTTCTATCATCGAGCACATAACTCCTGATCTGCGAGCCCCATTCAATTTTCTTTTTCGATCCCTCTACAAGTGCTGTTGCTTCATTACGCTTACGTTCTTCAATCTCGTACAATTGCGATTTAAGCAAACGGATTGCATTCTCCTTATTTTGCAGCTGCGATCGCGACTCCTGGTTTTTAATAATAATGCCCGATGGTTTGTGGTATAAACGCACAGCAGTTTCCACTTTGTTTACATTTTGTCCGCCTGCCCCACCAGCCCTGAATGTTTCGAATTCTATGTCAGCAGGGTTAATATCAATCTGTATGGTATCATCAACCAAGGGATAAACATAAACAGAAGCAAAAGAGGTATGCCTGCGGGCATTTGAATCGAAGGGAGAAATCCGAACTAAACGGTGTACACCATTTTCGCCTTTAAGATAACCGTAGGAGAAATCGCCATCAAATTGAAGTGTTACCGATTTTATACCTGCAACCTCCCCTTCCTGACTATCCTGTTCGGTAATTTTATAACCGTTCTTCTCACCCCACATCATATACATCCGCATCAACATATAAGCCCAGTCGCAGCTCTCCGTTCCACCAGCTCCGGCAGTAATCTGTAAAACGGCAGAAAGCTGGTCTTCTTTGCTACGAAGCATATTTTTAAGCTCCAGTTCTTCTACAGCAGTTTTTGCGACCTC
This sequence comes from Pedobacter sp. W3I1, assembly GCF_030816015.1. Classification (NCBI taxonomy): domain Bacteria; kingdom Pseudomonadati; phylum Bacteroidota; class Sphingobacteriia; order Sphingobacteriales; family Sphingobacteriaceae; genus Pedobacter; species Pedobacter sp. W3I1. The sequence continues at coordinate 1,018,167 of NZ_JAUSXN010000001.1, read as the reverse complement.
GAACTGATCTTGGAGCTCAGCTTCTGAAGCGTCGCCCGATTGAAAAAATTCGAACATCACCGCTGCATCCTCAACCGCACTATTGGTTTGGTTAAAGCCATCCGTCCATTTTTTCTTTGAACTGATTTCGGCAAGAATTTTTTCTGCTTTTTTAGGGTCGTCCCAGAAATCGGGAGCCATTGTTAATTTTTCTTCTTCGCGGATAGCGTAAAGTAGCTCATCAACGTCAAAGATACCTCCTCAGCGACGTTACTCTGTCCCTTAAATCCTGAATATTTTCTTTGGTCATGGTAACAAATATAGGAAATCGCTTTGAGCATAGCGCATGGCGGAAAGCGATTTCAATTAAAAACTGTCCCCTTACTGCATATTAACCAAATTTATTTTCTTTAACCAATCAGGCATGATAACGAATGAACCAATGACTATTGAACTAATGAACCAACTCCTATTTCTTCATCGACATATAATCTAAAGTAAGATTGGAAAGTAATTTAACGCCCAATACGAAGCCGCTTTCATCAAGATAAAAATCGGGGGTATGGTGCGAAGGGGCTTTTAAAGGATCTTTACCTTTTGGCATCCCCCCTAAAAATACAAATAAGCCAGGTACCTTTTCCTGAAAGAAAGAAAAATCTTCTGCTCCTGTAACAGGTGGTTTTAATTTCACATGATCCTTACCTGCTGTAGTTTCCATACTGGGCAGCATTTTTTCGGTTAATGCAATATTGTTAAAGGTAACCGGATAATGATTACTGTAAGGGATTTTAACTTCTGCCGTAGCTCCACCTGCCTCGGCGGTTTTGGTTACAATGGTTTTGATCCTATCGATAAACATGGCCTCATCTTCCTTGCTAAAGTTACGTACCGTGCCCAACATTTCTACCTTTTCGGGAATAATGTTCGAACGTACACCGCCATTGATGGCTCCTATAGTAACCACGCCTGGATTTTCAGTCACATTTAAATTCCTACTTACTATGGTTTGCAAACTGTTAATAATCTGAGCAGAAACCACCACCGGATCGATACTGCTCCATGGGTAAGCCCCATGTGCCTGTCGGCCGGTAACCGTAATCTTCATATCGTTTACAGCAGCCATTGTTCCGCCCGGGCGATAAGTTACATCGCCAACTTCGGTTTGAGAATTGATATGCAAGCCGAAAATCACATCAACTTTAGGGTTTTCGAGCACGCCCTCTTTAATCATTAAAGCAGCTCCACCTTCATCGCCGGCAGGTACGCCTTCTTCAGCGGGTTGAAATATAAATTTCACCGTCCCTTGAATATCTTTTTGCATAGAAGCCAGCACTTCTGCTACGCCCATTAAAATAGCCACATGGCTATCATGACCACAGGCATGCATTACACCTACCTCTTGTCCGTTATATTGTGTTTTCACCTTTGAGGCAAATGGAACATCTACCCGCTCTGTAACAGGCAAACCATCCATATCGGCACGCAAGGCCACTACTGGCCCGGGTTTACCTCCTTTTAGCACACCAACCACTCCAGTTTTCGCTACACCTGTTTTTACTTGTATACCTAAAGACTCCAGGTGTTTTGCAATAATGCCAGCTGTTCTTACTTCAGTATTTCCCAATTCAGGATGTTCGTGAAAATCGCGTCTCCAGGCAATTACTTTTTGTTCGATAGCATCGGCTTTTTTCGAAACCAATGGTCTTAAATCTGACTTTTGGGCAAAAGAATTTAATGCCAGTAGCGAAAAACCGATCAGGAATATTTTCTTCATATGACTATTTAGTTTAGGTGCTCTAAGCTAAACAATTTTAGGGAGAGATGGAATTTGGTCTTAGCTGAACAGATAACAACAGTATTTCTGCAAGTATCGACGCTAAGGTTTCCAAAATGGATTTTAGAGTTGTCAACTTTAATGGCAGGTTTGCTATAAAAGTTGACAGCTCTTCTTAAGTATATATTTTTACGGGTAGATCAAAAGGACATGGATCCTAAAAATCAGTAAATGCTTAATTAAACATTCCCTTCAGTTTATCCATAATACCGCCACCACCGGTTTGGCCAGGTTGCGCCGCCTGTCCACCACCGTTAAACATCCCGATTACATCACTAACATCAAATTTACCGTCATCACCTCCCAAACTTCCCAAAACATCTTTGATGTTAAAAGCACTATCGTTCGGGTCATTTGTTTTTTGGGTAAACCTGGCAATCAGGCCCGGAATAATACTTGCTGCCAAAGACTTTGCCGTATCGGCATTAATGCCCAGGTCACTTAATTTATCCATAAAACTCCCCGTAGCCTGCTCAGCAACATGAGTACCTTCTGCTTTGTTACCGTTAAATATATCGGTTAATGCACCGATATTACCTGATGATACCTGATCTTTCAGCGTATCGAAAATAGAACCAGATGCAGCTTGGATTACGGCTTCATTGTGTTCATTCGGAATAGCTGTATTGTTTACAACACTTTCCTGTACGTTTTCACGCACCATATCATTTAAATTTTCTAACATAACGTAGAATTAAAGGTTAAAATAATTGATGAACCAACAGGGACGCTGTATTAAAGTTAATGTGTTTAATCGACATTAAAAATTCTTATTGATTTAGCACATTAAAAAGACCATTTTAAATTTTTGCTTTATTACTTTTACAAAAAAACAAAGATTATGTTACCTAAAGTAAATTTCACAGAAACTGAGGCCTATAAGTATTTAGCCGATCATTTCATAGATATCAATCAAAAAAGCATTAAAGATCTTTTTGCTGATGATGCAGATCGTTTCAATAAGTTTTCTGTTTTTTTTGAGGATATTCTGCTAGATTATAGCAAGAACCGTATCAGCGATGAAACATTTGCACTATTGATTCAATTGGCTCGTGAGTGTAAATTGGATGAAGCTATAAAATCGATGTACAATGGCGATAAGATAAATGAAACGGAAGACCGTTCGGTGCTTCATATTGCCTTACGTAATTTAAGCAATGCCCCAATTTTAGTTGATGGTAAAGATGTGATGCCTGAAGTAAATGCCGTACTGGCTAAAATGGAGAAATTTAGCAACAGCATCATCAGCGGCGAATGGAAAGGTTATACCGGCAAAGCCATAACTGATGTGGTAAATATTGGTATCGGTGGGTCAGACCTCGGTCCTGTAATGGTTACCGAAGCTTTAAAGCATTATAAAAACCACTTAAATATTCACTTTGTTTCGAATATTGATGGCACACACATCGCCGAAACATTAGCAGATTTGAATGCTGAGACAACATTATTCTTAGTTGCATCGAAAACTTTTACTACACAAGAAACCATGACGAATGCACACTCTGCCCGTACATGGTTTTTAGAAAAAGGTGGTAAAGAAAGTGATATTGCCAAACACTTTGCAGCATTATCTACCAATGCTAAAGACGTTTCTGCTTTTGGTATCGATACCGAAAACATGTTTGAGTTTTGGGATTGGGTTGGCGGTCGTTACTCCTTATGGAGCGCTATCGGCTTATCCATTTCATTAAGTATAGGCTTCGATAATTTTAAACAATTGTTAGCTGGCGCCCATGCAGCTGATAACCACTTTAAAACTGCCGAGTTTGAAAGTAACCTGCCTGTAATTTTAGGTTTGTTAGGCGTTTGGTATATCAATTTCTACAATGCAGAAACACAGGTTATTTTACCTTACGACCAATATATGCACCGTTTTGCTGCTTATTTCCAACAGGGAGATATGGAAAGTAATGGTAAACATGTTGATAGAAACGGCAATGAGGTTGATTATGAAACCGGACCGATTATCTGGGGTGAGCCTGGAACAAACGGCCAGCATGCCTTTTATCAGTTAATCCACCAGGGCACCAGAATTATTCCTGCTGATTTTATTGCGCCTGCACAGAGTTTAAATCCATTAGGTGATCACCATCCTATCCTATTGTCGAACTTTTTTGCGCAAACAGAAGCTTTGATGAACGGTAAAACCGAAGAAGAAGTAACAGCTGAGTTAAGGAAGGATGGTAAATCAGATTCAGAAATCGAAAAAATTGCTCCTTTTAAAGTATTTGAAGGCAATCGCCCAACAAACTCAATATTATTGAAAAAAGTAACACCATATACTTTAGGCAGCTTAGTAGCCATTTACGAACATAAAATATTTGTTCAGGGCATTATCTGGAACATCTTTAGTTTCGATCAGTGGGGAGTAGAACTTGGTAAACAATTAGCCAAAAAGATTCTTCCGGAGCTGGCAGGCAGCGAAAAAGTTTCAAGCCATGATAGTTCTACCAATGGCTTAATTAACCAATACAAGGCCTGGAGGTAAAATATATTTCAAAAAAAAGCGGGTTTAGTGCTCGCTTTTTTTGTTTTAATCCATATTTTAGACCGTCCTTAATATCTATTTCACTCAAGTGAAACCAAATTAACTTATTTAAGAAATCGTTACTTGCTTTTACCTTTGATTTCTATTCATTAAAAACAAATTATATGCTCATGAAAAAAAGAATTCTCTTTGCTTTGGCTATTTCTGGTCTGTGCTTAAGTGCTTCTGCCCAAAAAGTACAGTTTACGGAATTCGACCTGGACAATGGTCTCCACGTCATTCTACACGAAGACAAAACCGCTCCCGTTGTTGCCGTTTCGGTAATGTACCATGTTGGCTCTAAAGACGAAGAAACCCAGCGTACAGGCTTTGCTCACTTTTTTGAACACTTATTATTCGAAGGTTCGGATAATATCAAAAAAGGTGAATTTATGAAATTAGTGAGTAGTAATGGCGGACAGAACAATGCCAATACTTCTCAAGACCGTACTTTTTACTATGAAGTTTTTCCATCAAACCAATTGGAACTGGGTTTATGGCTGGAAAGCGAAAGAATGTTACACCCGGTAATTAATGAAAGCGGTGTAAAAACACAGAATGAAGTGGTAAAGGAAGAAAAACGTTTACGCATAGACAACTCACCATATGGAAAATTTACAGAGAAAATTTTCTCTCATTTGTTTGATGGTCACCCTTACCGCTGGCAACCTATCGGCTCCATGGAGCATTTAGATGCTGCAAAATTGAGTGAGTTTATCGCTTTCTTTAAAAAGTATTACGTACCCAACAATGCAGTTCTAACCATTGCCGGCGATTTAGATGTAGACAAAACAAAAGCTTTGGTAAAATCTTACTTCGCTGAAGTGCCTAAAGGTGCACCAATTGTTCGTCAGGAATTCAAATTACCCGAAATTACCAAAGAAATCATTGATACAGCCTACGATGCCAATATTCAGATCCCAGCTATTTTTGCCGCTTACCGTGTACCAGGCATGAAGAGCAGAGAGAGCAAGGTATTAGGTATGGTTAGCTCTATTTTATCAGAAGGAGGAAGTTCGAGATTAAGCACTAAAATGGTTGATCAAAAGAAAACAGCTCTACAGGTTGCTGCTTTTAACTATTCGCTTGAAGATTACGGTGCATATATTACACTTGCACTACCCAATAAGAATACTCCGCTTAACGATTTATTAAAAGATATTGATGAAGAAGTTTTACGCCTTCAAACAGATTTAATTAGTGAAAGCGATTATAAAAAGCTACAGAACAAGTTTGAAAACAATTATGTAAGTGCAAATAGCAAAATGCTTGGTGTTGCCGAAAACTTAGCTGATGGTTATACTTTCCATGATAAGGATACAAACGACATTAACAAGGAATTAGAAGTAATCAGATCCATTACCCGCGAGGAGATCAGAGATGTTGCTAAAAAATACCTGAACAAAAACCAAAGAGTTGTATTGTATTACTTACCTAAGAAATAAGCTGATCGCTTTTTCATTTTAATTATTAAAAACATGAAGAAATTATTCATTATAGCTGCAGTTTCCTTATTGGCTCAAGGTATTTCAGCACAAACAATAGATCGAAGCCATAAACCAAAACCAGGCCCTGCACCGATTATTACTGTTGGCGATCCTGTTATTTATAAATTAGCAAATGGCATAACTGTTTTGGTGGTAGAAAACCATAAACTACCTAAAGTATCAGCAAGTTACAGTATCGATGCAGGTCCTATTACCGAAGGTGCAAAAGCAGGCGTTGTTGGGTTGATGGGCAATATGCTGAACGAAGGAACCACAACGAAGACAAAGGCACAATTTGACGAGGCCGTAGATCAGTTAGGTGCCGATGTAAGTGCTGGTTCATATGGTGGTAGTGCTTCTGCTTTAACCCGTTATTTTCCTCAGGCATTTGCTTTAATGGCCGAGAGTATCCGTAAACCTGCTTTCCCGGCAGAATCTTTCGAAAAACTAAAATCGCAAACCATCACCGGATTAAAATCCAACGAGAAAAGTGCAAAAGCCATTTCAGCGCGTGTAGTAAATGCATTGGCTTATGGCAAAAACCATCCTTATGGAGAGTTTGAAACGGAGGCTTCTATAACAGGCATCACTTTAGACGATGTAAAAGCAGCTTATAAGAAATACATTACCCCATCAAGAGGTTACTTAACTTTTGTAGGCGATATTAAACCGGAAGCGGCAAAAGCTTTGGCAGAGAAAGCCTTTGGCGATTGGAAAGGAACTGCATTAACTTTACCAGTACTTACTAAAGTTACTAATCCTGCCAAAACAGAAGTAGACATTATCAATGTAAGTAATGCAGTTCAATCTGAAATTACGGTTGTTAACTTAATCGACTTACCGATGAGCAGCCCTGATTATTTCCCGATTTTATTGGCGAACCAAATCTTAGGTGGAGGCTCTGAATCTAGATTATTTGACAACCTTCGAGAGAAACATGGCTTTACTTATGGTGCATACTCAAGCACAGGTTCTGGTCGTTTCCAATCTAAATTTTCGGCTAATGCTGCTGTTAGAAACGAGAAAGTTGATAGTGCAGTGGTCGAGTTCTTAAAAGAAATTAACACTATCCGCACGATAAAGGTTACTGCTGATGAATTACAGAATGCGAAAAATCTTTTTAACGGATCGTTTGCACTGGGCTTAGAAAATCCGGCACGTACTGCAGGCTTCGCTAGTAATATCTTAATTAATAATTTACCAAAGGATTTTTACCGCACTTATTTACAAAAGATTAATGCCGTAACTACCGATGATATTTTAAGGGTAACCAAAAAGTATTATAATCATGATAATACACGAGTAGTTATTGTGGGTAAAACTGATGCATTTGCTGTTGGTTTATTCAAAGCAGGTTTTAAACCACGGGTTTTCGACAACTATGCAAATCCGGTTCAAGAAAATGAAGTAACACTCTCTCCCCCTCCTCCCGTACCAGCACAAATTATCAGCAACTACATCAAAGCAATCGGTGGTGCAGAAGCAATTAAAAAACTTACTTCTTTACAGCAAAATGGAGAGATGGAAATGCAAGGTCAAAAATTAACGGTTACCATTAAAAACATGGCACCTAACTTAAGCAGCATGGAAATTTCTATGGGGGGCCAAACTGCAATGAAACAGGTTTACAATGGTAAAACAGGTTATGCGATGCAGATGGGGCAAAAAGCTGAATTAACTGGCGATGACCTGGCTGAAAAGAAAGATGATAAAGGTTATGGCGGTCAACTGTACTATGCAACTGATGGGACTAAAATTGAATCAGCAGGAACGGCAAAAGTTGGTACTGCTGATGCATTTAAATTAAATATCACTTCTCCTTCAGGCAAAAAGAAAACTGAATATTACGACACCAAATCAGGCTTACTTTTAAAAGACGAAAGCACCACTACCAAAGGTGGAGTTGAAATTAATCAATCTACGGAATATTCAAACTACAAAAAAGTTGGCGATGTATTATTTCCGTTTACTTTAACTCAATCGGTGGTAACCCCACAAGGTTCTCAGGAATTTTCAGTTGTAATTAAAGACATTAAAGTCAATCCGCCATTAAAAGCCGAAGATTTTAACTAGGTTTTAGCTATAATTTATCTCGAAAGCCGTTCCGATGTAAAATCGGGACGGCTTTTTTTTGTGTTTTTTTTTATTGCAGGCAACCAATGCTAAGAAAGCTACGTAACCATTAAGATTTCAACAGGAATCCGATTAAAACCCGGGCTGGACTCAAAAAACAGTGAAGATTTTTAACTAAACAGAACATAAACTTTAAACTACAGAGGCATGACAGCAAAAAAACAAGTTATCGCAATTCTATTTGCTGCATTTCTAATCATGTTATGCATATCGGTAAAAGCAAAAAACAATTCGGCCATCGCCGCAAAAATTTCAATTGCCCTGCACAGCAATCGAATATGAGGATCTAGAAATGAATCTATCACCAATTTTAATCTTAATTAAATATCTATGAAAAAACAAAATTCAATCTTTTTATTAGCCGCAATTACTGCCATGCTTTTTGCCTGCTCTAAAAAACAAGCAGAAGAATTAAAGCCTGCTGGTCCTACCCCGGTAAGCACTGCCAATGTAACCTACACAAATTTTGCCGGAGCACTGTTTCAAACCAAATGTAACAGCTGCCATGGTCCTAATGGGGGCATTAAAGTGGTATGGGCATTAAATGGCTTGGCTTCTATAAAAAATGATGCACGTGTAGCTAATTCAGTTTTGGTTACTAAAACTATGCCTAAAGGCGGGTCTTTAACCGCAAGCGAAAGAGAATTATTACAAGCTTGGGTGGATAAAGGTATGCCAGAATAAATAAGGATTAACGCCAAATCAAGAGGATTCCATTAAAAAATTTAAATAAATACACCGATGCAAAAACTACTTTTCACCTTAATAGCCTTGTTATTATGCACAGGTATAAAAGCGCAGATATGGGTAAGTAAAAATGTAACTTCTTCATTTTTCTCTTCAACACCTGTTGAAGATATCGATGCTTTGAGTAAAACAGGGGCTTCGGCCGTCAATATCAAAACCAACGACATCATTTTCAAAATCAACAATACCTCTTTTCAATTTAAGAAGAAGTTGATGCAGGAACATTTTAACGAAAACTATATTGAAAGCGATAAATACCCAACCTCAGACTTTAAAGGAAAAATTATAGAACAAATTGATTTTTCGAAACCAGGCACTTATCCAATCACCATAAAAGGGAACCTGCAAATCCATGGGGTTACCAAAGAATATCAGGTCAAAGGTTCGCTGGTGATTACAGCTGATGAGGTAAAGGCTACTTCAAACTTTAATGTAAAACTTGTCGATCATAATATTAAAGTTCCAACAATTGTTTTCAAACAAATTGCCGAAACCATACAGGTAAAAATGACGGCTACTTATCAACCTAAAAAATAAAATTTTATGAAATATCATCTGAAATCTCTTATATACCTATTTATTATTGGCTTACCAACTTTGGCTTTTGCCCAAGATTCACTTGAAAATGCGCTGAAAATGCCCATCGAAAAGAAAAATGTGCGGGCTACTTTTAAGGCCACTAAACTCATTAACATACAAACCAATGAAACCATTTACAAAAATGAGATGGATTTCAGGGTAGATCACCGGTTTGGAGATATTGCCGGATCTGGTGGCGGGATTAAGAACTTTTTTGGCCTGGATCAATCAACCGATATCCGTATTGGCTTTGAATATGGAATCAGCGACAAACTTTCTGTAGGTATAGCCAGGGCAAAGGGCGCTGGAGTAGTCACGCAATTATACGAAGGGAACTTAAAATATCGGTTGCTGGAACAAACCGATGATGAAAAAATACCCGTAGCAGTAACATTGTTTGGCAGTACAACCATTGCAGCCGTAAAAGCTTCAACCGATCCAACAACGGTGAATGCTTACAGCGAATTTCAGGACCGTTTGACCTATGTGGTGCAAGCTGTAATTGCCCGTAAATTTAATTCGAACTTCTCCATGCTGGTAATGCCATCATACATACACCGCAACTTTACTGTTTTTGGAGATCAGAACGATATGCTTGCACTGTCGGTTGGTGGGCGTATTAAGATCACTAAACGGATGGCTTTTGTTGCCGATTATACTATTCCATTCAGAGATAAAGATAAAAAAGCCTACCTCGAAAGCACATTGGGAACACAATATTACAAGACACTTGGTGCGGGACTGGAGTTTGAAACTGGTGGACACATTTTCCATCTCAACTTTACCAACGCCACGGCCATTCAGGAATCGCAATTTATTACCGATACTAATACTTCCTGGCTTAAGGGACAATACCGCTGGGGTTTTAGTATTGCCAGAAGGTTCTCCTTTGATAAGAAGAAAGCAAAATAGATCAAATTCAACCAAAAATAAAAACTAAACAATTATGGAACGTAATGAATTTATCAAATCATTGGGACTGGGTGTTGCCATGGTTTGCACCGGAGCTTGTTTTTCTGCTTGCGGTAAAAAAAGTGATTCACCAGAACCAAGCAAGCCAAATGGTGGTGGTGTTCCTTCTGGTACGACTGCAAGTGTAGATCTGGCTACGCAATTACTAAGCGTTGGCGCATCTATCACTGTAAACAGCATATTGTTGATCCGTACTGCAGCGGGGAATACCAGCACCTCATTTGTGGCTACACAAGCTGTTTGCCCACACCAGGGTGGTGCATTAAGTTTTATCCAGGCCAGCAATTACATTCAATGTGGCTTACATAGTTCGAGGTATACCACTTCGGGCAGCATTTTAGCACAACCAAATGATGGTGGCACCACCAGTGCGTTAAAAGTTTATCCGCTTACTGTTTCAGGAAATACACTGACTGCTACAGCATAATTTTTTGTTTTTAAGGGTAAAGCAGTATCGTAATTGGTGCTGCTTTTTTATTATAATAGGATTTAAACGGTCACATTCTGCCCTTTTACATCAAAGGCATCGCGTAAGCCTATGGCCAGCACATTAAAGGCATAAACAGTAAACATAATGGCTAAACCGGGCAAAATAGCCAGGTAAGCTGCGTCCATAATGATATAACCATAATGTTCTTTAATCATACTACCCCAACTGGGCATCGGTGGCTGAGCACCAAAACCTAAAAAGCTTAAGCCAGTTTCTAATAATATAGCTGAGGCAAAATTAGATGAGGCTACCACTAAAATCGGGCCTGCAATGTTCGGTAATATATGTTTGATGATGGTTCTGCTTGTACTAAACCCTAAAGCTCTTGCTGCCTCCACAAATTCGACCTCTTTTAAAGCCATTACCTGTCCACGCACTAATCTGGCAACGTCTACCCAGGTGGATAAGCCTACTGCAATAAAGATCTGCCAAAAACCCTTGCCTAAAGCAAATGATATGGCAATAACTAGCAGTAACGAAGGGAGTGACCAAACAACATTCATAAACCAGCTGATTGTGGCGTCTACACGCCCACCAAAATAGCCAGCAATGGCTCCTAAACTCACGCCAATAAAGAGGGAGATCAGAACAGCCATTAAACCTACCGATAGTGAAACACGGATGCCTAAAATTAACCGGCTTAATAAATCACGCCCGTAAATATCAGTCCCTAAAATATAAGTCTTTTTGTAGATATTATTTTTTTCGAAAAGCCCTTGTGGAGTACCTTTTTTTGAGGGCAATACGCAAGAGGGGCACAAATCCTTCAGTTCATACCTCGTTTCTTTGGCTTTTTCGTCCTCACCAATATATTCCTGTACAAAAACTAACTGATCTTTGATTTTGTACGAGGTAATCGGGATACTTTTAAAAGTTGGTGTCTGCCCGTCGAGCATCCGCCCGAAAAAGTTAAGCTTTTTTACCTTAGGGTTCCTGCTGATAATTAAAAAAGTAAATGTACTCCCGGGTTTCTTTTTGTTTAACTGAAGAATCTGAACATTCGCATTTTGAGAATCATCAGGCATAATTAAATAACCTAAAATACCCATCACCATTAAAAGTAAAATAAAAACCAATCCGCCGAAGGCGAATTTATTCCGTTTAAATTTTAACCATACTTTTTTTGATGGGCTATTATCCATTATCTAACCATTCTGCCTTTCCAATTGTATTTACCACTGTTTCCGGCAATACCGATGTATACCATATAAAGTACATGCAGCACATTTAAAACCGGTATTAAAATGAGCAAACTGCGCCTTTTTGCAAAGCCGGTTACATCCCATAAAAATAAGGTTTCTAAAACCATTTTAACCAATAATTGATAAAATGTGATCGCTAAAAACCCCGGAATAAAAAGTCCTGTGATAAAATTTGCGAGAATAGAAAGGTTAAAGATCCAAATGAGTACCCCCAACACAATAATGGCCTTATTTTTATAACGGGTACTCTTTGAGGCCCAGCGTTTGCGTTGCTGTATAAATGCGCCCAAGGTTTCTTTTGCGTGCGTGTATACAATGGCTTCTCTATTTTTGAGGAAACCAATCTGATCCGGATATTTGGCTGCAATTTTATGCAACAGTAGCTCATCATCGCCCGATGCCAGATCATCTATCCCCTGGAAGCCACCAACTTCATAAAAAGTTGTTTTTTCGTAGGCCAGATTTGCGCCATTACAGGTTGATGGCTGTTTGTTTCCAATGGTAGAAGCACCCAAGCCAATAAGATATAGAAACTCTAAGGATTGCAATCTTTCAAAGAAACTTTTCTCCTGAAAATAAGCTACGGGAGAAGAGATCATTTTATAGTTTTTCTGCTCGTATAGGTTTACAATGGTAGCCAGCCAATCGGGGCCCATCCTGCAATCCGCATCTGTAGTAATAATCAGATCACCAGAGCAGCTACCTATTGCTGTTTGGATGGCTTTCTTTTTGTATGAATTTAAGGCCCTGTCTTCATTTAGCTTAATCAGTTTCACATTCCGATCCGCATAACTCAATACAATTTCGCCGGTACGGTCGGTAGAGTGATCATCAATAATAATAATCTCTGTTAAAGCTTTAGGATATTGCTGGGCAATCAGATCATCAATCGTTTTGGTGATATTTTCTTCCTCATCCCTTGCAGCAACAATTATAGAAACCTTGGTTTGGGGATCTGATTTTTGTGGCGTAAAATAGATCAGGTTATGCCACCCTCTCATAAAATTAAGCACCAAAAAACCATAAATTAAGGTTAAAGCAGCAGATATAAGACTAATTAGATTTAAGATTTCCAAAAAAATTGAGTTTAAAAACGAAATAAGTGCCTAAGATAGCAGGAATTATAATATTTATGAGCCAAATACTTGCAGTACATGCAATAACAGCCACATGTTGATCGGTTACATGTTTAAATAGTTCAACAGCGGTAACACTTCTGATGCCAACATCAAAAAGATCTAAAGATGGCAATGCCGATTGAACCAAAAAGAGCAAACAGGTCATCATTATAATATCGGCATAATGCAAACCCGGTATTAACCAGATAAACAAAATAAAATATTGCGAGCTAAACACCAAATAACGGGCAAAACAATAAGTGATGATTTTAAACAGTTCTCTTTTTCGGTAGCGACCTAAAATGCTGTAAAACTTCTTGTATTTCCTGGTGAATTTAATAGAGAGTAAAATCCCATTTAACCACCGGATGTTAAAATAAAAGATCAGGAAAAACAGGCAGAAAAATACCGCCAGAAATACCACTGCGATAAACAGCACATGATCGATCGGGATAAAACGGTAAACAAAAAAACAAGCTGCAATAGCACCAAAAACATTCGTTAATACCAATTGGCCGATACTACCTACACTCATGGCCACAATACCAACAATTCTTCTTTTGGGTGATAGGAAAAATACCCTTCCTCCATACTCTCCTAGCCTGTTAGGCGTAAAAATAGCCAGTGTTAATCCGCAAAATACCGATTCGATAGCACGATAAAAACCAATGGACTCAATGTGGCTCATTAAGTATTTCCATTTTCCGGCCTCCAAAAACCAATTCACAAACATTAATAACACCACAATACCGATGATGGTAATAATTTCTGTTTGAGGAATATCCTGTAATAATGTACTGAAATCGTGAAGATTTTTATTCGCAACAAGCTTATGGTAAATAAACCAAAAAGCAAATATTACAATTGCAGCTTTGATGATGAATGATAATATTTTTTTGTTCTTGCCTGTCAAGATTATCTTTTTAGTTTGCAAATATGCTTAATATTGCTGTAATGTTGAACGAAAAAAAGGAACGGGTTATTATGGGCATTGATCCAGGAACGGCGGTGATGGGTTATGGCGTAATTTTAGAGAAGGGAAATAATACAGAACTGATCAGTTTAGGGGTAGTGAAAATGACCCATTTAGACGATCCTTTTCTTAAGCTTCAGCGGATTTTCGAAAAAACAGTGATTTTGATCGATCAGTATAAGCCTGATGTTCTGGCCATCGAAGCACCGTTTTATGGTAAAAATATTCAAGTATTGTTGAAACTGGGTCGCGCACAGGGCATTGCCATCGCAGCCGCGCTCTCCAGAAATATCTCGGTTACCGAATATTCTCCACGTAAGATCAAACAATCGATTACAGGCAGCGGTAATGCCACGAAAGAGCAAGTGGCGGCTATGCTGCAACGCTTATTAAATTTTAAGGAAACACCTGAGTTTTTAGACGCTACCGATGGCTTGGCTGTAGCCGTTTGTCATTCGTTCCAAAAAATTGCCACAGGTGGTAAATCTAAAACCTATTCGGGTTGGGAGTCTTTTGTAAGCGATAATAAAACTAAGGTTAAAGGTTTGGCGGTTAAGGCAAAGAAGTAGTTCTCATTTCCAAGTTCCCGTCACCCTGAATTTATTTCAGGGTCTATTTATTTATTAAATTTATATTTTAAAGTGGTCCGTGCGGACACGGACCATGGAGGGCGTTGGTGAACCACCATAATATTAGTTAGTAGATAAAAAAAGGATGTCAATCCTGGGGGGGTATTTATTGTATAAAATCAATATAATGACAGAAGAATTTAAGGTGGTAAATCGCCTCTAAGTGTCGTCATTTCGACCGTAGTGGAGAAATCTTTTAAATTTCATTTCAATAACTGGGTTCAAAGATCTCTCCATTCCGTTGCACTCCAGTCGAGATGACGCCTCTTTTATAGGAGCCTGTCAATGGTAGTGTAGTCGACGGACAACTATCTTTATTTTCAATTATAAAAACGTCTTCGACTACGCTCAGACTGACAACCGATAGAATAATTCTTATTGCCGAGCACGATCAATCATATTTTTTGTAGCCTCTTCCATTGCTAATTTATTCTTACGAACAAAATATTTTATAGTGAAGAAGATTGCAACACCAACCAATATTAACATCCACAAATTGGAAATAGCAATAATGATTTCTTTAAAGATCGTCCAGCCATTTACAATACCTAACCAAAGCCTGTTTATAAATGCCGGGCGGTAGTCGTACAAATTGTCATTGGCAACAATCATCGTTTTAACGGTATTATCCTGGTAAAAATTAAGGGTAATGGTACTGAATTTTACACGACTATCGATTTGCATATTCTCGATTTTCTTATCCACATAATCGTCTTTGATGTAAAGAGAAGATTCAACATTGGCGCTTTTTTTCGAGGCTACTTTATTGATCTTTTCAATCGCATCAACTCGATTCTGAGCTTTTAGTTTATTGGCTAAATAAGCGATACTTTGATCGTCCATTTTCATCGATTGGTGATCTACAAAGACAGCCATTTTTGCGATGGTATTGGTAAATTCGTCTAGTTTCTCTGACGGAACCCTGGCTACCAAATAACCCTGTGTACGATAGGAGGTAATTTCTTTTAATGAATCGGTAGATTGTTTAACCTTATCCGTTTCCTGGATAGAGCTTTCAATAGAAAACTCAGCCACTGTTCCGCCCTCGGCTTTAATGGTTTTGCTAAGCTGTTCTTTGGTGTTTTGAACATCTTTAACCCGAAAACGCATGTCTGCAGTTTTAATGATTTTTTCGGCTGCTGTAGTATCTGCAGATTCTTTGTTCAGCTCCTGTGTGCTGACAGCATCGGCACTTGCATACTTTTCATTTGATTTCTGGCAGCCAAAAATTGTTAAAACTATGGCTATAGCAATAATATTCCTTTTCATGATTGTGTGGTTCTAAATAAATAATCATTTTAAATATTTGCTTCAAATGGCCATAAGAAGTGTAGCGTTTTGGTTAGCTTTTAACGCTGTGTTTTATCTTAATACCATAATCGTATTTAGGTAACCCAATGTTGAGTTTGGGGCAGCGAAAGGGGAGTTTGTAGGGATTTCGCTTAAACACATTGCAGGTTTATTTTTTAAAAATAGTTGCAATTTTCAGCAATAGCCCATTAGATCTGAAACAACATTTTATTTTTTTGGAAAGCAAATCCAGAAGCGGTTGGGTTATAACAGCCCCGCCATTTGCTTTAGTCCCGACGAAAAGTCGGGAGCTGCCGCGGCTGTCGGGTTTAGGATAGAAAGGTCTGCCTAAGTAACTTAAACCTGACAGGAGCGGGCACCGAACGTAGAGAGGTAAAGCGGATGGCAGGACTTTCGGAACCGATGCCCACAGGAATCTGCTTTTCAAAAAAGAAAGCTACATTTTCAGCAAAACAGCTATTAATATCCAAACAATATTTTTATTTTTTTGGAAAGCAAATACAAAAGCGATTAGGCTGTCGGGTTTAGAATAGAAAGGTCTGCCTAAGTAACTTAAACCTGACAGGAGCGGGCACCGAACGTAGAGAGGTAAAGCGAATGGCAGGGCTTTCGGAACCGATGCCCACAGGAACCTGCTTTTCAAAAAAGAAAGCTACATTTTCAGCAAAACAGCTATTAATATCCAAACAACATTTTATTTTTTTTTGGAAAGCAAATACAGAAGCGGTTGGGTTACAACAGCCCCGCCATTTGCTTTAGTCACGACGAAAAGTCGGGAGCTGCCGCGGCTGTCGGGTTTAGGATAGAAAGGTCTGCCTAAGTAACTTAAACCTGCCAGGAGCGGGCAACAAACGTAGAGAGGTAAAGCGGATGGCAGGGCTTCGGAACCGATGCCCACAGGAAACTGCTTTCAAAAAAAAGACTCGCTAATTCTACTTAAACCTATCAGGTTTTTGAAACCTGATAGGTTTGTTTAAAAACAAAAAAGCCGATCATGAATGAATATGACCGGCTTTTATATCTTGATCGCAATTGACTTATGCGTCTAATATTTTGAATACCCCTTTAATGGCAATAATTGCACCGATGAACAAAACAATCCAGGATGCTAAAGATACTTGCCACGAATCGTAAGCGAAACGTGCGTAAGTACCCACCATGCAAACCAGTACACCAAAAATCATTAATTTATAAATTCCTGGCTGGTTAGCCGTTTTCATACTTTCTGTATTGTGCTTTAATTCGTTGTTCTCCATAATGTTTATTTTTATGATGCTGCAAAAGTAATACTTATTGCTGAATAATTATAAAACTTAGTAACTTTTTAATCGTTCAAATCTTTGTTTTGCTTTATCTTTATCACTGAGTTTTTCTCCCTGATACAAAGGCTTTTCCCAATCGCCGTACATTGGGTTTGGTAATACGATATACTTTGCTCCAAATAGGTTCTGATTTGCGTTTACCTGTTCAAAGGTATTTTTATTTTCGCGATAAAAAACATTACTGAAATCGCTTAAATTATCGCCACATAACAGGAGAATATTATGCGTTTCATTAATTTTTTGGCGGCGGGGCTCTTTATTGGAGGTTCCTTTCGAAACCACTAAATGCGCATCATCAGCAAAAGGAAATCCAAAGTGCTGCAGGTTTTTCAGCGTTGCTGCATAATCCTTTTCATCGCGGTTACTCACATAAAAAATTTCGATATGCTTTGATGCTGCAAACTTTAAAAAAGCCAAAGCACCCGGAACGGTATCGGCCTGAGCCAGATTTGTCCATTCTGTCCAATCTGCAGGATTGTAGCTTAAACCTTTTTTAATTTCATAGCCTTGAAAAGCAGAATTATCTAACACGGTTTCGTCAATATCAACAATCACACAATTTGGCTTTTTGCTGGTATCGGCCCATAATGCTTCTTTTAATGATAAACGGGCAAAGTTATAGGCCTGAAAACATAAGGCCCTATACTCGCCCGAAGTTTGCTGCCAAAGCACAGCATTGGTATAATCTCTCGCTGGATTTTGAGCTGCAGCTACAAGTGGTAGCAAAAATGATATAATGATGAACAGGTATTTTTTCATGATTTGGAATTAAGGCTCAAAGATATTAAACTCCTGTAATGCAGCATTCATCTAAACATCATTTAAATCATATCAGATAAATACACAACAAAAAATCTCGAATAATTTAATCTATTAATTTTTTAGTTATAGAAATTTATTAGTTTTGGGTACACACAAATAAAATCAATTACTATGAAATTTAAACACTTACTAGGGGTAGCTATTGCCCTATTTTTCTTTGCGGCCTGCAAGAAAGATAACCCGATTATTGAACCAAAAAACGCATTAGAATTACTTAAAGATTCAGCATCGTACTCTATTGATGGAAAAACCTATAATGCTATTGGTATTGAAAAGAACTGGACTTATACGACACAATCAAATCTTAAAATTACCTCTGGAGTAAACTTCAATTATCAATTAGAAGGAGACAAAGATTCTCTACTATTTGTAAGAGAATATAGCATTAGAGCTCCCTATACTAACATTGCAATTTCATTTGTAAAAATATACAACAAAAATGAAACAGAATTTACAAATGAAAATAATGGCGGACATCTAAATTATCCAAAAAACAAAACAAATATATTTTCTCCTGGTTTATATAAATATTCAACTGAGTTTTATAGAAGCAATTCTACTTCTGGAATTGCATTTACACTAATCAACCAACAAGGAGTATTTAAATCATATAGTCAATCGGATTTAGGGAAACAGGCATCTGTTACACAAAGTGATCAAAATGGCTCGAAATTTGAAATTATTAGTTTAAAAAAACGAAAATTAGATTATCTGTTAGAAGCTAAATTCAATCTAAATGTTTTTGATGAAAATAAAAAACAGCTGAAAATAGAAAATGGATATTTAAGACTAAGTATACTAAAATAATTAATACCCATTATAAAATAAAAAAGTCCACTTCAATTTAAGGAGTGGACTTCTCTGTTTCATTGCCAAAACAATTAACCATTCAAAAAACTTCCTCTTTCCGATTTTGATAAGATTAGCGTTTCTGCTTCCGGATAAGCTTGCGTAAAAGTTACAGGGATTTTATTTTTACCTCTTTCGCTCCATTTAAACTCAACAGCTAAAAATTTCCCTTTCGTTTTTTCAATATAATCAATTTCTTGCTGCTGTGTAGTGCGCCAAAAAAAGCAATCTGCTTCCATTTGATGCTGATGCAAAAACTTTATCCGCTCAGCAATCATATAATTTTCAAACAATGCACCAACATCATTTCTGTTAGCTATTGGGTTAAAATTCCGCGTAATGGCGTTTACAATGCCGGTATCATAAAAATAGATTTTCTTATTCTTTTTGATTTCATTTCGCACATTACCTGCAAAGGCCGGTAAAGTAAAAATCACAAAGGACTTTTCGAGCAAATTGATGTATTTATCTACCGTTTTTTGATCTGCTTTAACCAGCTGCGCCAGTTCAGAGAAATTAACCTCGCTACCGATCTGCAAAGCCAAAGCCTTTACTATTTTTTCGAACAGTAAGGGCTTTTTAACTTCTTCTAAAGCAAATAGATCTTTATATAAATAACTATCTGCAAGTAGTTTTAAATGTTCTTCAGCATTATGCGGATCATTAATTATTTCGGGATAAGAACCGTAAATCAAGCGCTGCTCCAGTGATCTTTCTTCAGTAAGGAAGTCGGTATCGTTTACCAATTCGGCATATGAAAAAGGCAATAGCATCATCTCGTATTTCCGTCCCGTTAAAGGTTCATTAATTTTACCTGATAACTCAAAAGCTGATGAACCTGTAGCGATGACCTGAACGCTTTTAAAACGGTCTACAATAATTTTAATCAATAAACCTACATCATTTATACGTTGGGCTTCATCTATAAAAAGAACCTCATAATCACCAAGCATTTGCGCAATCTGCGTGGCGTTAGGTTTAGCCAGCGTTTCCCTCACATCTGCATCGTCTCCATTGAGGTATAAAGTCTTTTTATCCACTCTAGCCAACAATTGTTCAACAAAAGTAGTTTTGCCTGTTTGCCTTGGGCCAAATATGATAAAAGCTTTTCCTTTAAAAAGCCTTGCAAAAGCATAATCCAACTGTTTTCTTATAATCATGGCCAATTATTATAATACAAAAGTATAATAATTTTGGATTACAATCCATAAAAAACATAATAATTTTGGATTACAATCCATAAAGAACATAATAATTTTGGATTAGGCTAGCAATGGATCACAAAAAAGCCCATTTCAATTCAGAAATGGGCTTTTTATTATTTGACTGAGGACTAAGGACTTGCGACTTTAGACTCAATAACTATCCGTTTAATGCTGCTGCACCACTTACAATCTCAGTTAACTCAGTTGTAATTGCTGCCTGACGTGCCTGGTTGTACGAAAGTTTTAAGGCTTTCAACAACTCTCCAGCGTTTTCAGTTGCTTTATCCATTGATGTCATACGTGCACCGTGCTCAGAAGCGTGAGAATCTAAAACGGCTTTGTATAACTGAATTTTAACAGATTTAGGAATCAATTGTTCTACAATCTCTTCCTGCGAAGGTTCTAGAATGTAATCAACATTGGTGGTTTTAGTTTCAACCTTTGTTTCTTCTGCTTTTGGTAAAGGCAACAACTGCTCAGTAGTAATAAATTGAACGGCTGCATTTTTAAAACGATTGTAAACAACCTCCACTTTATCAAACTCACCTTTAATAAAACCGGCCATAATGGCATCGGTAATTTTGGTTACGTTTTCGAAAGTTAAAGCAGCATACACTTCATTATTATTACCGATTACGTTATAATTACGTTTTTCGTAAAAATCCTGAGTTTTCTTACCGATAGAAATAATACTTACATTACCGTTTTTCAACTGTTCGCTATATTTCTCAGCAATTAAATTGTTGGCCGCTTTAATCACGTTCATGTTAAAAGCACCAGCCAAACCACGGTTAGATGATACTGTTACAATTAAAACCTTATTAGGTTCACGCTCTTGTATAAAAGGCGATGAAGACCCTTCTAAACTTGCTGATAGATTACTTAAAATCTCTTTCAGTTTAGTTGCATAAGGACGTAAAGCGATAATTGCATTGGTAGCACGTTTCAACTTGGCAGCCGAAACCATTTTCATAGCTTTGGTAATCTGCTGTGTTGATTGTACCGATGCAATCCGGTTTCTTACTTCTTTTAAATTAGCCATTTTTTAAGTATCGAGTATTAAGTATCAAGTACCAAGATTGGGTTGTTCACCTATATTGATACTTGATACCCGCTACTTGTATCTAATTAGTATTTACTTGAAATCTCTTTTGCTACTGTATCTAAAACGCCAGTAATGGTATCATCAAATTTACCAGCTTTTAATGCCGCTAAAGTTTCTGGATGACGCATTTCCAATTGAGTTAAATATTCAGTTTCGAATTCTTTTACTTTATCAACCGGTACGCTACGCATTAAGTTTTTAGTACCTGCATAAACAATAGCCACTTGTTTTTCAACTGTAAAAGGAGTAAACTGAGCTTGTTTTAACATTTGTACGTTACGTGCACCCTTATCTAAAACCGATTTCGTTGCAGCATCTAAATCAGAACCGAATTTAGAGAAAGCCTCTAACTCACGGTATTGAGCCTGGTCTAATTTTAATGTACCTGCTACTTTTTTCATCGATTTGATCTGCGCATTACCACCTACACGTGATACCGAGATACCTACGTTAATTGCCGGACGGATACCTGAGTTGAACAAGTTCGACTCTAAGAAGATCTGACCATCAGTAATCGAGATTACGTTGGTTGGGATATATGCTGATACGTCACCTGCCTGAGTTTCGATAATTGGTAATGCAGTTAATGAACCACCACCTTTAACGATATGTCTGATAGATTCAGGTAGATCGTTCATTGCTTTAGCGATATCATCATTAGAGTTGATTTTCGCAGCTCTTTCTAACAAACGACTGTGTAAGTAGAAAACGTCACCTGGATAAGCTTCACGGCCCGGTGGACGACGAAGTAATAAAGATACTTCACGGTAAGCAACAGCTTGTTTAGATAAATCATCATAAACAATTAAAGCTGGTCTACCTGTATCACGGAAAAACTCGCCAATTGCAGCACCTGCAAACGGAGCATAAAACTGCATTGGAGCAGGATCTGCAGCCGAAGCAGCAACAACAACTGTATATGGTAAAGCGCCGTTTTCTTCTAATGTACGTACAATGTTAGCTACAGTAGAGTTTTTCTGACCGATAGCAACATAAATACAGAACACAGGCTGGCCTGCTTCATAAAATTCTTTTTGGTTAATAATGGTATCGATACAAACAGCAGTTTTACCAATCTGACGATCGCCAATAACCAACTCACGTTGACCACGACCGATTGGAATCATTGCATCGATTGCTTTAATACCAGTTTGTAAAGGCTCATTTACCGGTTGACGATAAATTACACCTGGTGCTTTACGCTCTAAAGGCATCTCGTAAGTTTCACCTAAGATTGGTCCTTTACCATCTAAAGGCTCACCTAAAGTGTTCACTACGCGCCCAAGCATACCTTCACCAACTTTAATAGAGGCAATTTTTTTTGTACGTTTAATCGTATCACCTTCTTTGATCTCGTCAGAAGCACCCAAAAGTACCACACCAACGTTATCTTCTTCAAGGTTTAATACAATACCTTGCAGGCCGTTTGCAAATTCAACTAATTCTCCCGATTGAACTTTAGTTAAACCGTAAACACGGGCAATACCATCGCCCACTTGCAGCACGGTACCAACTTCTTCCAGTTCGGTTTCTGATTTGAAGCCCGCCAATTGCTGTCTGATAATTGCCGATACTTCGTCTGGTCTTACCTCTACCATAATTTTACTTTATATCTTTTTGTAAATGTTTAGTGCTTAGCGCAAGGCGCCTGGCATTTATTCGCCATCCGCTTATCGCAATTTTTGTTTTGTGCATAGCGCAGGGCGGTTGGCGTTTTAGTCGCCTATGCCTAGCAATAGCTTATAACTCCGCGCTTACTGCGCAAATTCTTTTTTAAGTTTACTTAAACCGCTGGCAATACTTGCATCAAATTGCTTATCGCCAACTTTTAATATAAAACCACCAATTAATTTCTCATTAATTTTCTCGTTAACAATAACCTGGTTGGCGTTTAATTCTCTTTTTACAATCGCAACAATCTGCTCTTTAGCTGCAGGGCTTAATGCACTTGCAGTCGTTACGTCAGCAGTAACAATACCTTTAATTAAGTTATATTGTTGTATAAACTGTTTTGCTGTAGCAAATAAAATCGCCGAACGACCTTTGCTCACCACAATCTTGAAAAACGAGATGGTTAGTTTACTTACTTTATCAGCAAAAATACCGTTCAAAATACCAGTCTTTTTATCTAAAGGTACAATCGGGTTTTTTAATATTGCTTCTAGTTCAGGGGTTTCATCAACCACTTTTTTAAACAAAACCATATCATTATAAGAAGTTTCTAAGTCGTTGTTTTCAACGGCTAAGTCTATTAATGATTTGGCGTATCTGCTTGCAACTTTAATTTCTGACATATCTTTTGGGTTGGCGTTTAGCGGCTGGCGTTTAACACACTTATCGCTTTACGCAATACGCTTAGTTTAATTCAACGTCTTTTAACAAGTTAGCTACTAGCGTTTCTTGTTTAGTTTTATCATCTAATTGAGTACGTAAAACACGTTCTGCAATCTCTAACGATAAAGAAGAAACCTGGTCTTTAACTTCAGCCAAAGCTGCTTTCTTTTGGTTCTCGATTTCGATTTTAGCTTTCTCGATCAATTTAGCACCTTCAACCTGAGCTTGTTTTTTAGCTTCGTTTAAGATACCATCTTTTAAGGTTTTAGCTTCCTTCAAAATTTCATCACGTTCTGCACGAGCTTGCTGCATCAAATCTTGATTCTGGCTGGTTAAACGAGCCATTTCTTGTTTGGCCAATTCAGCTTTGTTAAGTGCCTCATCAATGCTTTGCTCACGTTCGTGAATAGCACCTAAAATAGGTTTCCATGCAAATTTTCTAAGTAATATCAATAAGCAGATGAATGCCAATGATGTCCAAAAAACCAATCCTATGCTTGGGGTTACTAATTCCATTTTATCTAATTTTAAAAATAATCTTTTTAATAGGGCTGGGTAAATAACCAATCGTTAAATACCCAACCTAATTTCTTCAGTGATTATTAACCGTTTAAGCCTAATAATGCAACTACTACACCGAATAAAGCAGCACCCTCAATAAGGGCAGCAGCGATAATCATTGCAGTCTGAATTTTTGATGCAGCCTCTGGTTGACGAGCAATACCTTCCATTGCTTTACCACCTACTTGACCGATACCGATACCTGCACCGATTACTGCTAAACCGGCACCAATTGCCGCGATTGAACCTACCATAACTAATTTAATTTATATTAATTTGTAAAAAATAGTTTTCTGTTAATGATGCTCTTCTACTGCCATACCTATAAACAAGGCAGTTAATAATGTAAAAATAAAGGCTTGTAAAAATGCTACCAGTAACTCTAACACATCCATAAATAAAACGAATGCGACAGAAACCGGCGCAATAGCCAATGTTTCGAAAATAAAAATTAAGGATATTAAACTTAATACGATAATGTGGCCTGCGGTTATGTTTGCGAATAAACGAACCATTAAAGCAAATGGCTTGGAAATGATACCAATTAATTCAACAGGGATCATAATCGGATATAACCAAAAAGGAACATCTGGTTTAAAAATGTGTTTCCAGTAATATTTGTTACCATTAATATTAACGATGATTAAAGTTCCAAGTGCCATTACAAAAGTAAGCGCAATGTTACCCGTAACGTTAGCGCCACCTGGGAAAATTGGAATCAAACCAAATAAGTTGTTGAATAAAATGAAGAAAAACGTAGTCAACAAATAAGGCATAAACTTAGCGTATTTATGACCGATGTTCGGTTTAGCAATATCGTCTCTTACAAAAACAATAATTGGTTCTACAAAAGATTGTAAACCTTTTGGTGCTTTACCTACACGTTTACGATAGGAAGCTGCCACTGAAATAAATATTACAAGTATTACAAAAATAGCAACGAACATTGCTGCAACGTTTTTAGTAATTGAGAAATCTAAAACAGATTTACTTGCTTCCTCGTCGATTTTTCCATCAGCGCCAACCACTTTAATATGGTCTTCCTCTAAACGATAGTTATTGTATTTACCGTTATAATCTTGTTTACCATGATGGAAATGACCAGAAGAGAAAAACTCTAAACCGTTAGCGGTATATAAAATTACCGGAAGAGGTAATGAAGTATGTCCCCAAAGGTGCCACATATGAGAATCGGCAATGTGCTCCATGATCACTTTAGTTGGCTCGAATTTTTCTTCACCATGTTTAGCAGCACCATGCTCACCAGAAACGGCTTCGGCAGATCCGGCCACAACACTATCAACAGGAACAACAGCGCTATCAACCTGAGCGAAAGTATCAATTTTGATAGATAAAAACGCGATTAAAAGCGCAAAAACAATAGTTAGCCTTTTAACTTTAGACACAAAAACTCGGTTACAATCCATTTATTGGCAGTTTTTTACTTTAAATTTTGGTGGCGCAAGTTACGTAACAAACAGTAAATTTCAAAGGCCGTAAACAATAAATATAAAGAAAAAAAATTAAGCAGAAATACAAGCCCAATTCCCTTCGCTTTTATACTGTAAATCAATACAAAAGCCATACAAAAAATCATCTTCACTGCAATTGATCCCATAATCGCCATAATACCAACTTCAGGATCACGTTTTACACCAATATCAACTAACATATAAGCCACATAAGTGATACCGGCCAAAAAGCCAAACATCACCCAAAAGTTATTTACGAACAATTGTGTATCAGGAAATACGACAGGTAAAACGGCAATTACACCTATTAATAGGCCTACGAAAATGAAATAGATACTGGTAAATTTGGCTAGAGTCAATGTATAATTTCTTAGCAGATAAAAACTTTTGCAAAGATAAGGTTTTTAGTATCAAGTAAGTAGTGCAGGAGAGAAATATTGTAAGGATGGCTTACTGGTTAACTGTTTGAACTGGTTAATCGGTTAATTGAAGAATTGTTTCATAGTTAGTTTGGAACTGAAAATTGAAAACTGCCAATTGAAAACTTACAGCTTAGTGGCCTGCCTAATCGCCTGATATAATGCAATCCCCACCCCTGCCAAAGCAAAAGCAGCAGTAATTAAGTTAGTTTTACTGTTTCTGTGCTCATCGATCTTGTACCCTACAAAAGTAAGCAAACCAATGGTAGCAATCATTTGGAAGCCAATAGCAGAATATTTAGCGGCTGCATTTACCTTTTTCTTAGTATCTTCTTCTTTCGGATTTTCCATTTTTTAATGCAATAATTAAATTAACTTTGAATAATTAAAATTTGTTGCCAAATAAAATATTTTTCTACATATATTGTTTATTGTACATCCACTAAGAGATTTATCATACTTGAAAAATTACGCTAACAAACACTTAAATCCCTTCTTCATCTTTTTTAGTGTCCTCCTTATATATGGCTGTGTCGCAAATAAAGATACAGCAGTAGATCGTAGGTTTCAGAACTTAACGGCAAGGTATAACTATATCTACAACTCCAATGTTTTACTAACGGAATACAATGAAAGCCTACTGCAAAGTTATGCAGATAATTATGAAAAAACCCTGCCCGTTTACCTCGATCCTGAGCCTCAGGTGAATTTGGTGCTTACACCAGGAATAGCCAATAAACAGCTTGATGATGTAATTACGAAAGGACAAACCGTTATCAACGATAAAAGTTTTAGTAATTATATTGATGATGCCTATATGCTTTTAGGCAGGGCAAATTACTTAAAAAGCAACTATTTTATTGCTTCAGAATACTTTGATTATACGGCAAAAACCTATAACAGCGTCCTGAAAACTTTCATTATGGCCATGAACTGGAAAGCACGTAGCCAAATGCAATTAAACAATATGGTACTTGCCGATAAAATCATCGACACCATGTTACGCGCTTCTGATCAATTAAAAAAAGACCTGGCAGAGCCTTTGGCTACTGCCGCTCAGATGCGCATTTATCAGAAACGTTATAAGGAAGCCATCCTGTTTTTAGAATCGGCAATTGCACTCCCAGCCGAAAAACAGCTTCGTATACGCTGGCGTTTTATCCTTGCGCAGTTGCAGGAAAAAGAAAAGAATCTTCAGGATGCCTATGCTAACTTTACCAAAGTAGAAAAAAGCAACGCCCCTTTCGAAATGTATTTTCATGCCAATTTAAACCGCATTAAACTACGTGCATTGTTAAGCGGCGTAAAACTGAACAAGGAAGAACAGCTTCTGGCTTTGTTAAAAGATGATAAAAATTTCGATTATACCGATCAGATCTATTACCAGGTTGGAGAGCTTTTCTCTGCTGAAGGAAACTTTGTAAAAGCTGAAGAGAATTACCATAAATCGATTTTAAAAAGCACAAGAAACCAAAATCAAAAGGCATTATCTTATTTAAGAATTGCTGATTTAAACTTTAAAGAGTTTAATAACTACATCAAAGCAAAACTGTACTACGATAGTACGGTAATGATTTTACCTAAAAACTTTCCTGATTACGACAACATTGTTAAGAAGGCCGATAACCTGAAATATTTAACCGATAGGTACACCCTTATTGCTAAAGAAGACACTGCCCAGGCTATTGCTAAACTTCCGGCAGGCGAGCGTGAGGCTAAGGTTAAAGCTTATTTAACACCGAAAGTTGAGGTGAGCAATACTGGAGGAGTAATCAGCAACCAGTATTTAAACGACCCCGATTTCCCTAATCAATCGTTAAATGCTTCGAACAAAATTGCCGGAAATACCTTTTATTTTAACAATAATGCTGCAATAAGCAATGGCTTTGGAGATTTTAAGAAACGTTGGGGCAACAGGCAGCTGGAAGATAACTGGAGGCAAAGCACCCGGTCTTCTGCTCAGGAAACCAATCAGGTTCTGGCTGGTGGAAATGTAGCCACAGAAATAAAGCCCGCAAATGGAGAAACCAATCAGACTGCACAGGATCAAACTTCGTTAGAAAAACAGTTTTTAGATGGCCTGCCTACTACTCCGGCTTTATTAGCAACATCTGATCAGAAAATTATTGATGCTTATTTCGAAATTGCCAGTTTTTATCAACAGGAACTGAACGATAAACCAGAAGCAAACAAGATATACCTGGAATTGATTAAAAGATATCCTGACAATAATCATTTAGCTGCCATTTACTACAGTTTATACCTTAATTATAAAAGTGCTGATGAGACAAAATCAGATCAGTACAAACAGTTGGTGCTTACGAAATTCCCGGAATCTAATTTTGCCAGAAACATTTTGGATCCATCCTATTCGGCTAAACAAACTGAAATGGAGAACATTGCCATCAACAATTACAATGTAGCCTTTGATGCCTATGCGAAAAAAGATTATGCAAATGTGGTAAAACAGGCTAACGATAACATTACTGCTTTCCCTAATAATGATCTGGCACCCCAGTATGCCTATTTAAAAGCAATTGCTATTGGCCGTACAGCAAAGGTTGATTCCCTTCTTACCGAATTTAACCAGATTACCACACTTTATCCAAACGATAAAATTATTACTCCACTGGTACGCGATCATTTAAAATACATTGAAGCAAACCTCGAGGAATTTAAACAAAGGCCGGTTGCCCTTGTCGATTTTGATGCCAATGCACCACGTTTTGTGAGCCAGGCTACGCCAATTGCCGTTCCAACAAAACCTTTAGTAACCGATAATGCCACTGTAAAATCAGCAGAGCCTGCTCCTGTAGCTAAGCCTGTTGAGGTTAAGCCAGCGGATCCTACCAAACCGGCAAGCATTTTCAGCGCAGCTAAATCAGAAGAATACTATTATGTAATAGACGTTGCCGACGCAACCTTAACCTTAAGTTCATCACGTTTTGGAATAGGTCAATTTAACCGGGGTAATTATCCTGATAATGATTTGGAACATAAATTGGTAGAGTTAGATAACGATCAGCTGATTTATATTACCAGTTTTATCGACTTGGAAGATGCCAAACTTTACGAATCGAGCATTACAGGCCAGTTAAAGAACATTATGAAAGTGCCGGCCAACTTATATAAAGGTTTTATCATCAGTAAAGAAAACTTCGAAAAACTAACAGACCGTTCGCGTATTAACGAATATCTGGAGTTTTTAAAAGACAATTACAAGTAAGGAACATGGTTTAAGCTAATAGCGAAAAACCTATTCTATAAAAAATTAATAAATTTGCATCCAAAATCTTCTATTCTGAAGATTAATGGAAAATACAACACAAAATGAATAAGTCTCTTTCTGCACAAGAAACAAAAAGATATAGTTTAGTTATCTGGAAAATACTGATTGGGGGGATAGCTCTTTTTGCGATTTTCATTTCGATGATCGGCTTAGGCCTTTTTGGTGCACTCCCTTCTTTCAGGGATATCGAACACCCAAAAAGCAATCAGGCTTCAGAAATTATTGCTGAGGATGGCCGTCCGTTAGGCACTTATTTTGTTCAGAACAGATCGAATGTTACTTATAAAGATATTTCTGAAAATGTGATTAACGGGTTGATTGCGACAGAAGATACCCGTTTTAAAGAACACTCGGGCATAGATTTTAAACGTACCTTCACCATTATCGGTTATAATTTAATCGGTAAAAAACAAGGTGCAAGTACCATTACGCAGCAATTGGCTAAAAATCTTTTCCCAAGAGAATCGAACCTAAATTTTTTCTCCCTGGTATTAACCAAATTTAAAGAGTGGATTGTCGCCGTTAAATTAGAGCGCAACTATACCAAAGAAGAAATTATTACCATGTATTTAAATACAGTCGATTTTGGTAACCAGGCTTATGGCATTAAATCGGCGGCAAGGGTTTATTTCAATACCACTCCCGATAAATTAACCTTAACCCAGGCAGCAACCTTAGTAGGTATGCAAAAAGGGATAACCATGTATTCGCCAACGCGTCATCCTGAGCGCTCTAGAGACCGTAGAAATACCGTAATGGCTATGATGGTTAAATCTGAGTTGCTAACCCAACAGGAATTTGATGAGCAAAAAGATAAACCTTTAAACTTGCATTTTAATGCAGCAACTGTTAACGATGGTATTGCACCATACTTCCGTTCGGTATTAAAGAATGATATTAAAAATATTTTTCAGGAACAGTCGATTACCAAACCCGATGGTACACCTTATGATTTAGACCGGGATGGTTTGAAAATTTATACCACGTTGAATTATGACATGCAGGTATATGCCGAAGAAGCGCAAAAAGAATACATGAAAGTACTGCAAGCGCAGTTTATTGCCAGTTGGAAAGGCAGAAACCCGTTTAAGGATAAAGCTTTACAGATTGAACAAGGTGTTAAACGTTCTGACCGTTATAAATCGTTAAAATTGGAAGGCAAATCGGACGACGAAATTAAAGATGATTTTAACACCAAAACCGAAATGAGCATTTTTACCTGGAAGGGTAATATTGATACGGTAATGAAACCTATTGATTCTGTACGTTATTACAAAATGCTTTTGCGTAATGCCATGATGACGATGGACCCAACTAATGGCCACGTAAAAGCGTGGGTTGGCGGGATTAATTACGAGCATTTTAAATACGACCAGGTTAAAATGGGAACCAGACAGGTGGGTTCGACAGCAAAACCTTTTACCTATGCTGTTGCGATCGAAAATGGTTATTCTCCATGTTATACTGTACCAAACGTTCCCGTAACCATTGACGGTTATGGAGAGCCATGGACGCCAAGAAACTCAGGAAAACCACTACCGGGGAGTATTACCCTGCAAAAAGCCCTGGCCTACTCTCAAAATTATGTTACCGCTTATTTAATGAAACAGGTTGGCCCCGTTGCAGTATCTACCTTAGCCACCAAAATGGGGATTCCTAATGTTCCGGCGTTTCCTTCTATCTGTTTAGGTACTTTCGATTCATCTGTTTACAATATGGTAGGCGCTTATGGCGCTTTTGCAAACAAAGGGACTTACACTAAACCGATTTATTTATTGAGAATTGAAGATAAAAATGGTGTGGTGTTGTTTTCTCAGAAAGAAATACCCAAACCGATTATGAGTGAGGAAGTGGCTTATGTAATGACGAGGATGCTTAAGGGTGTAGTAACCAACGGAACAGGATCGAGATTGAATTATAAATATAAAGTTAATGCACCAATCGGGGCGAAAACTGGTACCACTCAAAATAACTCCGATGGTTGGTTTATGGCTATTACTCCTCAACTGGTAACCGGTATCTGGACGGGTTGTGAAGATAGGGCATTCCACTTTATCAGTACCAACCAGGGTGAAGGTGCCAATACCGCGCTACCAATTTTTGCTGGTTTTATCAAAAGAGTATATGCCAATCCGGCCTTAAAAATTAGTCATGCTGATTTCGAGGCACCAAAATCTGGTGTTTCCATCACATTCGATTGCAACCAATACCAGCAGCAGGAAGAAGGTACAACCGAATTGGATGAGAAATTGGGTTTTTAGGTTCTATAATCAAGCGAAAAGTTTTCACCTAAACTATTGGAGATAAATATTAAATTTGTAATAGAAATTGAAATATAATGAGAGTTACACTAGAAATATCAAATTTTGATGAGATGGAAAAACTTCTTTCTTTATTTCAGACTATGAACTTAAAAAATATTAAGATAATTTCTTCGCAGAAGGATCTTAAGTCCAATATATTAAAGGGTGATAAGGCACTCAATCCTAAAGAGCTTTTTGGCATTTGGAAAGATTCACCTAGAAATATAGAAGATATAAGGGATAAAGCATGGGATCGTAAAAGATAATTATGATTTTGTGCGATACCAATATTCTAATACATGCTTTCAATGGTAACACCTCAACCATCGAAGTATTGGAGGAAATAGGTTTCAAAAACATTCTGCTCTCATCCATTACAACAATGGAACTTTTACAGGGCATGGGAAATAAAGTAGAGCTAGCGCAGATGAAGAAAAAGATCAAGTATTACGACATCATCCATTTTGACAGCTATATATCCCAGAAATCTATTGAACTTATCGAAAACTTCAGGCTAAGTCATCACCTTCAAATTCCAGATGCAATTATAGGGGCAACAGCAATTGTAAATAAAATTGATCTGTTTACTTATAATAAAAAGGATTTTGATTTCATGCCAAATATTATTCTTTATTAAAATCAGCATATTTGCTCCTTTAATTTCTCATGAGCAGTTTCGACCATAAAACAGCATTAACCGCAATTCCACATAAACCCGGTGTTTACCAATATTGGGATGCTGATGGAAAGCTCATGTATATTGGAAAGGCGAAAGACCTGCGCAACCGTGTGGGTTCTTATTTTAATAGCGACAGAAACCAGTTTAATGGCAAAACGAGGGTGCTGGTATCCAAGATCCGTAAAATTACTTTCACCATTGTTGATACTGAAATTGATGCCTGGCTCCTCGAAAATAGCTTAATTAAAAAACATCAGCCAAAATTTAACATCAACCTAAAGGACGACAAAACCTATCCCTGGATTATTGTTAAAAACGAGAATTATCCCCGAATTTACTGGACAAGGAAAGTGATTAAAGATGGCTCCACCTATTTTGGTCCTTATGGCTCGATAGGCATGATGCATACTATTTTAGATCTGATTAAAGAAACCTATCCGCTACGTACCTGCAGTTTGCCCTTAACAGAGAAAAATATAGCTGAAGGGAAATTTAAAGTTTGTCTGGAATATCAAATTGGCAACTGTAAAGGTCCTTGTCAGAATTACCAGACCGAAACCGACTACGATAAAAATATAGGTGAAATCAAAGAAATCCTGAATGGTAAAATCGGAAATGTAATTCGCGAGGTTAAAGCGATTATTAAATCGGCATCAGAAAACCTGAACTTCGAAATGGCGCATCAATATGCAAGGAGATTAGAAGTACTGGAAAAATACCAGAGCAAATCAACTGTGGTAAATAGTGCCATCACCAATGTTGATGTAGTCAGTATTGCATCGGATGAACGTTACGCTTTTGTAAATTACCTGAAGGTGATGAATGGAACAATTATTCAGACGCAAACCATTGAGGTTAAAAAACAACTGGACGAGAGTGACGATGAGATTTTAACCTTGGCCATGTTAGAGTTCAGAACGAAATTCAGCAGCACCTCCAAAGAAATTATTGTGCCTTTTGAGCCTTCATTGGAAGATGAAAGTTTAAAATTTACAGTACCTAAGCTGGGCGAAAAGAAAAAACTCTTAGAACTTTCGCAGAAGAATGTACTGTTCTTCAAAAAAGAGAAACTCAATCAATACGAAAAGTTAAATCCCGATTTACGCACCGATCGTATTTTAACGACCATGC
Source organism: Pedobacter sp. W3I1 (assembly GCF_030816015.1). NCBI lineage: Bacteria > Pseudomonadati > Bacteroidota > Sphingobacteriia > Sphingobacteriales > Sphingobacteriaceae > Pedobacter > Pedobacter sp. W3I1. The sequence continues at coordinate 984,695 of NZ_JAUSXN010000001.1, read as the reverse complement.
AGAAAGATCTGCGTTTAACACAGCTTCCAAAACATATAGAATGTTTTGATAACTCCAACTTTCAAGGGAAATATCCGGTTTCGGCAATAGTTGTTTTTAAAGATGCAAAACCATCAAAAAAAGACTACCGCCACTTTAATGTGAAAACAGTAGAGGGCCCAAACGATTTCGCTACCATGGAAGAAGCCGTTTTCCGTCGCTACAGGAGAATGTTAGATGAGAACCAGGCATTGCCTCAGCTTATCATTATTGATGGCGGTAAAGGGCAGCTTTCATCGGCTGTGAAGAGTTTAAAGTTATTGGGCATAGAAAACAAAGTTACCGTAATTGGTATTGCCAAACGTTTGGAAGAACTGTTCTATCCGGGCGATTCCTATCCTTTGTATCTGGATAAAAAATCGGAAACTTTAAAAGTGATCCAACAGCTACGTGATGAGGCCCACCGCTTTGGAATTACCTTCCACCGCAAGAAACGCGATCAAGGGACACTTAAAACAGAACTCGAACAGATTGAAGGTATCGGCAAAACTACTGCAGATAAACTGCTAACCCATTTTAAATCGGTTAAAAAAATTAAAGAAGCCACTGAGAAAGAGCTGGCCGAAGTGCTGAATAAAAAACAGATGATTACCCTTCAGGCTTATTTTAACCAGGAATAATTTTTAATCGCGATGCTCTTTTAAGAGGAATAAGATTTCTTTTCTGAAGGAGTTCTTTTAGAACACCACAGTCAAAATGATGATATAGCAAAAAAGGCTCCGATTTTTATCGAAGCCTTTTAATATTTTAGTATTCCCAAAGACCTTGTTCGTAATCAAGAACAGATTTTTTAATCCTTTCTGACTCGTACAACCTTTCTCTGGGATCGGTAATAATATCTCTGATCTTGTTGTCTCCAGGATTTGACTCTTTTACAATATAGCTGCTGAATAAGCGACGGATAAAGAAATCATCGAAACTCAGTGAAGAAGCATCGTTATTGGTATTGATTAAACGTTTCTTCGTTAAAATCTCCCTGGCCTCTGGATAATACACCCAAAATACAGGCTGCCATTGTTTAGAAACTTCATTGTATTTTAATGGTGCAATACCTACAATGCGCGGCTCAAAAACAGAACGTTTGGTATCGAAAATCCAGTCTTCTTTAATTCTGAATTTCAAGAATAACTCTGGGTTAAAATCATTAACTACAGTAGTAACCGTTCCGGTTTTATTATTCGAAACCTCTGCTGTTCCTAAAGCCGATTTGGATGCAGAATCTGCCGACATTGGGTTAAGAAAAGCATCATCTTCGTTCAAGGCACTATCAATTGGCGAGTATGCCGTTAATTCGTCTTTCTTAATTGCAGCAATTAATACATCAATTAGTCGGGATTTAGGCGATTTTAGGGCCGAGTTAACCGTGTCACGTAAGTCAATCTCTCTCCAGATCCGTTTTGCATAAAAAACATCCTCTTCTCTTACATCTGCCAAAGGAACCATTTCAGTACTGTCAATGTCCTTACGGGCATAAAAACCATCTTTAGGTGGTACCTTAAGTTTCTTTTTAGCTGTTTTAACCGGGGTTTTCACGGTATCTGCCACAGGAGGTGCAGCAACTGGTGCAGCTTTCGGTGCTAACCTGGTTGGCTTTTTCTGTGCAAAAGCAAACGTAGTTAACAAAACTAAAATAGCAATACTTAAAATCCTTTTCATCTTCTTTTTATTTTACACTAAACGCTAATGAAGGCAAAATTCTTTGACGACCATCTGGCCCTACAGAAACAATATCTTCAAAAAACACCCTTGTACCTGGTGTAATTGAGTTTATTGCACCTTTAACCGCACCAGCGAAATTTCCACCACTACCTGCAATGGTAACAGCATCAGAACGAGGTTTGATAATCGTTAACTTATAACGTTGTATTTTAAACTTAACATCGAAAGGGAAATCATCCAGATCTGCTTCAATTTCAGTTTCGCTTTTTAACTGTACTGAAGCCACATCACCTCCAGCGCGGCCACCAACTTTAGCTACTGGAGCGGGGATAGCTTTAATCCTGAATTTTTGTGAACCTAAGCTAATGGTTTTACCAGCATTACTTGCTGATACATTGATGGATACTTCTGAACCAACCATGCTTCCCGGAACGTTAACATTATAGTTTCCGTTACCACCAGACATTGAACCTCCTGAAATGGAAGCACGAACGCTTTCTAGTGGGAAACCTGCCGCCGATACTGTAAATGGATTAGCAATACCTGCATAAATTACATTCAATTTTGTTGAAGAAACAGATGCAGATGGTTTCGCTACCTGATAAGTTTGTGGTTGAGTTTTGTATTCCTTTACCTGACCATCAGTTTGGCGAACACGTACAGTACCTACCCAGGTAAACTGACCAACACTACTTGTACCGCCGCTATAAGTTCCTTTACCATCTTTAACCGATAATTTACTTCCATTAACGGTAATATCAGGAGTTGATCTCGAATCGCTGGCTGTTAAAAATACTTCAGCAGTATATGGTTGACCTTGAATTACATAAGAAGTAGGTGCTACTGCAACTGCTGCAAACTGATCCAAATTAACCTGTGCTTTATCCATATTTCCGAATAATTTTTTAACTACTTCTGCTTCAGCATTTTTGGTATCTGTTTGCAGTTTGGTTAAAATCGTCATCGCAGCAGTTAAGGGCGTTCCCTCACCAAAGTAAGTTTCCTGCCAGTTTCCTTTTCTTTTTCTTGCCGAATCTTTAGCCTCAAGAGAGAATGAAACATTTGCCCGATCAGCAGGATCTAATAAAGAGATTAATTTTTCGCGTGTGGCGTTAATTCTCTTTTTCAACTCATCTGCTTTCTTTTGATTAATCATGATATTCTGTGCAATATCCTGATTTGATCTATTTACCAAATCTTCAGTTTCCGGATCAATTCCATCACCTGCCTGGGTAAATTCTTTCTTAATGCTTTCAATATAATTATTCAAATCATCAGCAGCCTTCTGTGCTTGTTTTGCCTTATCGTAAATTGGCTGTGCACGGGCTGGCTCTTCTTTCAACTTCGAATTTTCGAAGGCAGAAAATAACTGATTAATACTTGTATTTACATTGTTTTTAGAAGTATCCAAACTATCGTTGATATTTTTGAATGCATCTAAAATGGTATCTGATACGTTTAAGGCGAGCATAGCCAACAATACCAAATACATGATATTGATCATCCGCTGCCTTGTTGTTTCTTTTCCGCCTGCCATGTTTGATGTAGCTTTTCCTTTAAAAATTAAAAACTAAACAAATTATACACGTGGGCCGTTCATAGCCGATAACATATTGCCATAAATTGCATTAAGCGATGATAAGTTTTTAGCCAGCTTATTCACCTCTTCTTTAAACTGCTTCGAATCTTCCATCGATTCGTTAAAGTTTTGCATGGTTAATGATAAGTTTGAATAGAATTTATTCATCGATTTTAGATGCGCGCTAGAATCTTGCAATTCTAATTCGTATACCGCATTTAAAGCTGATAAATTTTTGGCTAAATTGTTAACCTGATCATGGTAAGCCTGAGAATCTACAGTGCTCTCGCCCATTGCTTTCAAATTAGCGGTAGCTTTATCAAAAGATGCACTTAAATTATCGAAACCAGCTGAAGCTGTTTTAATTTTTCCGGTAAATTCATTAGTTGCTGTAGATGCATCTGCAACATTAGAAATCGTTGCCACTTTATCACCAAACGTACGTAAACCAGAACCTAAACTTTCAATCAGTTCAGGACCGATTTTAGCATCTGATAACATTTTATCTAAAGCTGCCGTGTTTGATGCTGATGCTGCAACTGGTCTTGCTGATGCCGTTGGCAACTCCCCTTTAAAATCTGCTTTTAATTCAGGATATACTCTTTCCCAAGCTGGTTCTGGCTCAGGTGGAAAGAATCCGGTTAAAAAGAATAAAATCGCCTCTATTCCAAGACCAAGCCCGATCATATAACTACCTACAATTCCACCAATGTGTAGAATTTTAAATAACGCTCCGATAATTACAATACTTGCTCCCCATGAAATCGCTACGTGTAACCAGCCTGGTTGTTTCTTTGCTGCCATAAAATTTTGATGTTTTTCTTAAGTTTTTAGTTTGTTTGGTTTAATGTCTTAGGTCGGTACCAGGATAAGATGAAACGCATCTGAAACCAATATATGATCTTTGTGTATCCTGATATTCGTATGTTGCTACAGCGTTTTGTAGAAAATAGCCGGTGTCTTTCCACGAACCACCTTTTACTACTTTACGTTTTTTGTATTTGCTGTCGGTTGCACCAGCATCGTATGTAAAATTCGGGTTCAAATCGTGCAGTAATGGGCTTGCACCTTTATTGTAAGCGGTTAATGTCCATTCAGAAACATTACCTGCCATGTTGTACAAACCATAATCATTAGGGAAATACGATCTAACGCCTACTGTATAAATACCACCGTCGCTCGAATAATCGCCACGCCCTGGTTTAAAGTTAGCCTGTAAACAACCTTTTGTATTTCTAATGTAAGGACCGCCCCAAGGGTATTTGGTTTTTGTATTGCCACCTCTTGCTGCATATTCAAATTCAGTTTCGGCCGGTAATCTATAATCTGATCTGGATCCTACAGGCAATTTTCTTGCTGTCGCAACGCCATCATATAGCCTGGTTCTCCAATGAGAGAATGCTTTTGCCTGTTCCCAACTTACGCCAACTACAGGATAATCATCATATGAAGGGTGATTGTAATAACCACGCACCATTGGGTCATTTTGTGAGTAAGAATAATCTGTTTTCCAAACCATTGTATCAGGATAAATAGCAACGGTATAACGATCGATATAATCCTGGCGTTTGCTGTTTGGATCTTTATGCCCTAGAGCAGCTTTCTCCATATTTAATTCGGCATAAGAATATTCGAATTTACGAACATCTAATTCTTTTTTTCCTGGAAGGGCATCTAAACCTGAATAATACATCCCATCTAGTTGACTCACTTGGGCAGCTGCTGCGCCCCTACCTTTATTGCGCCAAATGTTGGCACCGTTTGGTCCAACTTTCCGCCAGTCGATGTATTTCTCCCCACCAACAGCATTTGCGGCATTTCCTTTAGGCGTAACCATAAATTGTTGAGGGTTGCCCATCATCACAATTGCAATCGAATCGCGCACCCAGTTGGTAAACTGGCGGTATTCTGCATTGGAAATCTCGGTCTGGTCCATAAAGAACGCACTAATGGTAACCATTTTACTTGGCCCGTTCTGAGAGAAAGTAATATCTTCATCCGAACCTCCAAGTGGGGTATGCCCTGGTGGCACATAAACCATTCCTAGTGGGATTCTATCGTTTTTAAATTTTCGGTTATAAGCGCCAACCAGCTCACCCTGGCCGCCATGACCACAGCTTGCTAGCATTACAGTTATACCTACAATAGCTAGAAGGTAGATTTTCTTCATATTCTTTATAGTGTGCACAGCACGATTAGGAGCAATTTTATCAAAAATCACTGAAATTATCAACAAAAGCAAATATTTTACGTTAAATCATTACGCAAAGGCAATTAAAGTTAGATTAACATTTCTCCAACAGTCTTATATTTTGCGCAATAATACGCGTAACGCTCTTATTAGTAAAGTTACGCATTTTATTATTGACTTAAAATAAATTATTTAGTGTATTATTTATTAGATATTTTGATGTAATTTTCAATAGCCATGGTCATAGATGGAACGCCTGGGGTTGGCGCAGCAATATCCACTATCAGATCCATATCGGTACAAGCCTTACTCGTGTTAGTTCCAAAAGCAGCAATTCGGGTATTATTTTGTTTAAAGTCGGGGAAATTTTTAAATAACGACTGAATACTTGACGGACTAAAAAATGCAATAACATCATAGAACACTTCAGCTAAATCAGATAGATCGCTCACTACTGTTTTAAACAAAACTGCAGGTGTAAAATCATACCCGCTTTTTTCCAAAAACTTCATTGTGTCTTCGGTAGCCATGTCAGAGCAAGGATATAAAAATTTCTCATTTGCATGCTTCTTTAACACCTCTGCTAAGTCTGCTGCAGTTTGTTTACCAAAAAAGATTTTACGCTTCCTATACTGAATGTACTTCTGCAGATACAAAGCAATGGTTTCAGAAAGACAGAAATATTTCAATTCTGCTGGCACCTCATAACGCATTTCTTCACAGATTCTAAAAAAATGATCTGCTGCGTTACGGCTGGTAAAAATTACCGCCGTAAAATCCGCCAGGTTAATCTTATCCTTTCTAAAGTCTCTTGCGGGTACACCTTCAACGTGAATAAAAGACCTAAAATCAACTTTTAAGTTGTGTTTTTTGGCCAAATCATAGTAAGGAGATTTTTCTGTTTCAGGTTTTGGTAAAGTAACCAAAATACTTTTTACTTTGCGGATTCTAGAGTCGTTCTTTTCTTGCATTTTCCTTTTTCCTGCTACAGTCCTATCGTTTTAATTAGTATTAGGATGGGACATATTTCGAGGGCGCAAAAGTACAAAAATAAATGCATTCTAGAAAACTTATTATTAGAAAGTATCGTTATACCTGCCCGCAGCAGTTGAAAAGCAAAAATGATGCCTAACAACAAGAATGCCAACACAATATAAACCGCGCCATATTTAAGTGGTGATAGGGCAAAAGCAACCACTAAAGGAATAAACAATAGCGATGCATTGAAGTAGCTGAGGTACAAAATTGAGATGTATTCGCCCACTGGCTTTTGCACATTAAACAGGTACCCCAAAAAGCGTAAAAGAACCAATTTGAGGGCATAAAAAACAATTATAGTGATGGATATACTAAAGAAGAACTTAAACCCATCTTTAGCCTGATACATATCATTCCACTGGGCAACCAGAAAAAAGAACATCCCAAAAACGAAACCAAACTGCACAAAAAGCAATAAAAATGGCCACGAACTAAACAGGTTATCTTCTTTGTTAATATTGTTTAAAACCCTATTGCTAAAAAACGATTGTACAATTGCCGATAATTGTTTAGAAAAAGCATTTTTTAGAATCGCAAAGATGATGAGCATACCAAAAATAAATCCCAGCAAACCAACATTACCTTTTGGAATTTTTGTGCCCAGTTGATAAGGATTTGCCTTTTTCTTTAAGTGCTGGTATTTCTTTTGCCAGGCCAGCAAATCAAGTTTAGGAAAAAGGTATTCCTTTTCGATGGTATCAAGTAGCGCCCCTTTATTAATTAAACTATCTGGCAGCACCCAGGTGTGATGAACAAGCGAATCGGTTGAAAATTTCTGCCTGGCAAGTGTTGCCGAATCGGGCCGGTATCTTCGATACTGATATTGATTTACAGCTACGCTATCTGTTTGAACAGGAATTTCCTGTGCTAATAGAAAATTAGCAGACCATACAAACGCGAACAAAAATAAAATAAATTTCGGCATGCTGTAATCAAAACTTAAGGATGCAAAAGTAGTCGAATAATCATTGTTTACCTAAAGAAAATAAATGGATTGATGAATATACAGATCTGTTACGATCGTGCAAACAAAAGAAGTCCACTGTAATCGCCCTTGTCTGCCAGTTTCAATGAATCAAGATACCCTCTTCTATTCTCACTTTCTTTCGAAAGATTTTCTGCTCCCCAGGTGAACACTGCCCCATGAAATAGTTTTTCAACAATAATATCTGCCAATAACCTACTATGCCGACCATTCCCATTAGAAAAACAATGAATGCTTACTATCCGATGTTTAAAGCGGATGGCTATTTCATCAGGAGAAAAAGTATTATTTTCAATCCAGAACCTAGTATCTTCCAATAAACTCTTTAATTCAACAGCAACCTGCCATCTATCTACGCCTATATTTTTATTTGTTTTGCGGAATGCTCCTGCCCATTTCCAAATATCTTTATACATCCGTTTATGTATATCTTTAATAAAGGCCTCAGTTAATAATTTTTCAGGTTTGAACTTCTTGCCTAGCGTCCATTTTATAGCTTCTTCGATATGTTGTTGTTCAAATTCATCAAGTTCTTCTCTGGTTGCAATAGTAGAAATGAGCAAACCTTCCTTTTCTTCTTCATCCAAAGGGGTTTGCCCATCAATATAGTTCAAATCTAATCCCATAAAATTTTAGGCATTTCGTTTTTAATTTCTTCAGTCCTTTCTTTTATAGCCTTCTCAATCCTTTCTTTAGAATTGCCCTGATCTTCCAATTGCATGGTATTTGAGGTACGAAGCACAATTTTTGTAGCCAATTCATTTGACTTTTTTTCAATCATTGCCTCTAATGATCCATCTTTTGGCACAAAACCATAAACCAGTTCCATATCTAAAACCCTACCCAACTCCCTAAGAGACTTAATGGTAATCGAACCGTCGACCTCTCTTTTTTCTATGTCTAAAACTCCTTGTTTACTTATCATTAATTTATTAGCCAATTGCTGCATAGACATACCTAGCGTATTCCGGATCGCTTTAATCCAACCACTCGGTGGAATTGCTATTCGGCTCAAAGGTGCAAAACTTAAAAGTTTGCCATTTAATTGTTGCAGCATTAATGATTTTCTTCCCATAACATTAAAAGTAAAGCTATTACCTTACTTTATCAACGCAAAAGTAAAGTTATTACTTTACAAAAACAACTAAAAAGTAAAGCTATTACTTTACTAAAAACCTAAACAACTTAGTTGTAATTTCAAAGTGCAATCACCGATCATATATTATGACAATAAAGAAAATCTAACTTCACTATCTTTGCCCCAATGTCTGGTATCTATATTCATATTCCTTTCTGTAAAAAGGCCTGTCACTATTGCGATTTTCATTTCAGCACTTCTTTAAAATATGCTGATGAAATGGTTGATGCCATCTGCAAGGAAATCAAAATGAAAAAGGATCGGATTAGCGGACAAGTTGGAAGCATTTACTTTGGTGGCGGAACACCGTCTATCTTATCGCAAACTGCACTACAAAAAATTTTCGATGCCATTAACCACACATTTTCGGTTAATGCAAATGCTGAAATCACCATCGAAACCAATCCAGACGATTTAACGGCCCAGAAGTTAAAAGAGCTGAAACAATTGCCCGTTAACCGCTTTAGTGTAGGTATTCAATCTTTTTATGATGAAGATCTGACCTGGATGAACAGGGCGCATCAGGCAAAAGAAGCTGAAGATTGCATCAGAAGAAGTCAGGATATCGGTTTTGAAAACCTAACCCTCGATTTAATTTATGGTTATCCTTTACTTACCGATCAAAAATGGTTGAACAATATCCAAAAAGCAATCGAGCTTGAGATTCCGCATATCTCGGCCTACGCCTTAACGGTAGAACCCCGCACAGCTTTAGCTCATGCCATAAAAAATAAAAAACAAACTCCTGTAAGTGATAACCAAAGTGCCGCTCAGTTTGTAATTCTGATGGATAAACTGGTTGATGTCGGATTTGAGCACTATGAAATTTCGAATTTTGCCAAACCAGATCAATATGCCGTGCATAACACCAATTACTGGAAAGGAATAGATTATATTGGCATAGGCCCATCGGCACATGGTTTTAATGGACAGAACCGCTATATGAACCCCGCCAATAACGCCCTGTATATGGAAACGTTAGGCCACAACAAGCTCCCTGAAATTGTTGAAGAACTGAGTTTAAACGACAGATTTAACGAATACATTATGACTTCGTTAAGAACCATGTGGGGAACTGATTTACAAAAAATAAATACCGATTTTGGGAAAGACTTTTTAGAAGAAACAAAACATAACCTTAAAAATTTCGAGGATAAAGATTGGCTGATCATTGAAGGAGATAACATTCGTTTGAGCCAGAATGGAAAATTATTTGCCGATCATATTGCTTCAGAATTGTTTATAGTGGGAAATGAATGAGTGAATTGAGAAGGATTGAAGAACAAATTAGAGAATGAGTGAGTTTTGAATGAATGAATTTGTTTTATCGCAGAAACCAACCATTCTCTCATTCAATCATTCTTTAATTCAATAATTATTTTAATATATGTCAAAAATTGTTTGGATTACAGGCGCATCATCAGGTATTGGCGAGGCCCTGGTATATGAATATTTTAAAGCTGGGGATAAACTGATCATCTCGGGAAGAAATCGCGATGAGCTGTTCAGAGTAAAAGGAAATTGCCAAAACTCCTTTAATGTACATGTTTTACCATTCGATTTGAGTGAAACGACTACACTTGAAAGCAAAGCTGCTGATGCGGTCCGCATTTTTGGAAAAATAGATTTACTCATCAACAGCGGCGGTGTAAGTCAGCGGAGTTTAGCCCTCGAAACCAACCTGCAAACAGAACAACAAATTATGGACACCAATTTTTGGGGAACGGTTGTATTGAGCAAAGCGGTTCTGCCTTTAATGATTACCAATGGCGGTGGACAGATCGTTGTAATTAGCAGCCTTGTTGGAAAATTCGGCACGAAATTCCGCTCTACCTATGCAGCATCAAAACATGCACTGCATGGTTATTTCGATTCACTCCGATCGGAAGTTTACGACAAAAACATCGACATTACCATTATCTGCCCTGGATTTATCAAAACAAATGTGACCTACAATGCACTTACCGCAGATGGTAAGCCCTTAAATAAAATGGGTGACGCGCATGAAAACGCCATGACACCTGCTGAATGTGCCAGGCAAATTGTACAAGCTGTTAAAAATAAAAAGGAAGAAGTTTATATCGGTGGAAAAGAAACCAGAGCCGTGTTATTGAAACGCTTTTTTCCTAAGATTTTTTCTAAAAAAGTAAGGATGGCGAAGGTAAATTAGAGAAGCGTTTGGTGCTGGGCATTAAGCGGATCATCGAGTTCCGAGAAATTCACTGGTCGGTCAAATCGCAAGTTTAGTGAAGAACAGACCTTTGCTAAATAAACCCGGTTGAAGCGATATCCTTTTGGCGTTATTCTAAGCGGAGCCGAAGAACAGCCAAAAGATTTAGCGAAAAACGGGACTAGCCCACCAGAAGAACCACCACAGCATCTTTACAAATCAAAAAAAATAAAAATTAAAACACTAACAATCAACACATTAAAAATTATTTTTCATTTCTAAAAACCAAGTATCTGCAAGCCGTCGTAAATGGAATCAAATAACAGAAACTTAAAAATTAGAAATAATGAAAAATTTAATCTTAACTGCATTTGCCGTAATTACCATGGCATTCACTACACAAGTTTACGCTCAAAAAAATCCAATGGTTGGCGGCGCAGCCATGTATTCGAATAAGGATATTGTAGATAATGCTGTAAATTCGAAAGACCACACTACACTGGTTGCAGCAGTAAAAGCAGCAGGTTTAGTTGAAACTTTAAAAAGCGCTGGTCCTTTTACCGTTTTTGCACCAACAAACGCTGCATTTGATAAACTTCCTGCCGGAACTGTAGGCAATTTGGTTAAACCAGAAAACAAAGCAACCCTAACTACTATTTTAACTTACCATGTTGTGGCCGGTAAAATGGACAGCAAAGCAATTGCAAAAGCAATAAAAGCTGGTGGTGGCAAAGCTGAACTTACCACAGTGCAAGGCGGTAAACTTTGGGCCTGGATGGAAGGCAAAAAATTAGTTTTGAAAGATGAAAAAGGCGGAATGAGCACTGTTACAATTGCAGATGTTTACCAAAAAAATGGTGTAATCCATGTAATTGATACTGTTTTAATGCCGAAATAAAATTTAGATATCCTTATAATCAGTATAAAACGTTCTGGCTTTTGTTAGAACGTTTTTGCTTTTGATAATTAAATCAGTTAAAAAACCGCTATGATTTATTTATCGTAAGTATGAGCAGAAAAAGATATCTTATTAAAAATATATCACGTCTCGTGTGATTTTACATAACGTTCTTGTTTAACCGCAAGAGCGTTTTTTATCGATAATTGTCATACTTTCTGACTTTTTTAGATGAATGTCAGGCTTTTTTAAAGTTTTGGCATTTCTAGGGTTTAAGTTTTTTTAACTATTTAATTTTGCTGCATTAATAGTTACTTAACATGAAATTCAATTTATCTCCGATAGATGTAGTTGAAGACATATCTAAGTCAGATTTCGAGCTGAACTACCTTAAACCACGTAAACCTTTGGTAATAAAAAATATGGCCAAAAAATGGCCTGCTTATCAAAAATGGACGATGGAATACATGAAAGAAGTTGTTGGTGATAAAACTGTTCCGCTTTACGACAGTTCTAAAGCTGATCCTTCAAAACCCATAAATGCATCTGCTGCCGAAATGAAATTTGGCGATTATATAGACCTGATTAAAGAAACACCGACCGATCTACGCATCTTTCTGTTCGATCCCATAAAATTTGCACCTAAGCTGCTGGAAGATTATATCGCACCAAAAGATTTAATGGGCGGTTTTTTAGATCGCTACCCCACCATGTTCTTCGGCGGTAAAGGTTCAGTAACCTTTTTGCACTATGACATCGATTTAGCACACATTTTTCATACTCACTTTAATGGACGAAAACATGTGATCTTATTTGATTACAAATGGAAAGAACGTTTATACCAAATTCCATATGCCACTTACGCCTTAGAAGATTACGATGTGGAAAACCCTGATTTTGATAAATTTCCTGCGTTAAAAGGTGTTCAGGGCGTCGAAGCTTTTTTAGAACATGGCGATACTTTATTTATGCCAACCGGATACTGGCACTGGATGAAATACCTGCATGGATCTTTTTCCATTAGTTTAAGGGCATGGGATAAAAGCTGGGGCGTGAAAGCAAAAAGCTTGTATAACTTAACTTTACAGCGTAAATTTGACGACTTTATGAAAGCAAACTACCGCGAAAAGTACATGCAATGGAAAGAAGAACTTGCAATTAAAAGAGCAAGTAAAGCGTTAGAAAACAATTTACCAAAGTAAAATAATGAAAGAATTATTGAATGATAGGATGAGAGAATTAATCTCACACAAAACATTCACTCATTCAATCATTTACTCATTCAATATATGCATCCAAACATTATAAAAATCCAAGAAAGAATAGAAGCACTAAGACAGGAAATTATTAGCCATAAAGTTTATTCGGCCATTAGTGAAATAGAAGATCTTCGGATCTTTATGGAACATCATATTTTTGCCGTTTGGGATTTCATGTCGCTCCTTAAAGCTTTACAAATTAATTTAACCTGCACTACACTACCTTGGTTTCCAGTAGGTGATCCTGTTACCCGGCAATTGATCAATGAAATTGTAGCGGGTGAAGAATCAGATGTGGATGCTAATGGCGCCATTAAAAGCCACTTCGAGTTATATTTAGATGCAATGGAGCAATGCGGTGCCAATACCAAACCCATCAACACCTTTTTACAGGAACTAAAAAACGGAAAAAGCTTTAATGAGGCTTTCGAAATTGCCGGAGTACCTGCAACGGCAAAAGATTTTGTTAATGCAACTTTCGAAACCATTAATAGTGGAAAAACACATTTACAGGCAGCAAGTTTTACTTTTGGTCGCGAGGATTTAATTCCAAACATGTTTTTTAGCCTGGTAAATGACCTGAATAGCACCCAGGCGGATAAAGTTTCGATCTTTAAATACTACTTAGAACGCCATATAGAAGTAGATGGCGATCACCATAGCCATTTGGCACTCTCCATGGCAGAGAAGCTTTGCGAAAAAGATGAAACCTTTTGGGCTGAGGCAGAAGAAACCACAAAACAAGCCTTACAAAAAAGGATCGACCTGTGGAACGCTGCCTACGCCGAAATAGTTAAAAATAAAGTTGAGGCATAATTATTAAATTGTTAAGTATTTACTAATTTTAGATTACGTGATTTTAGTCACATTTACCTGTTAACATCAATTTTGTAAAATAAAATTTACACATTTGTTGTTCGGCACAAATAACCGATTTTAAGCGCATGAGTTTCATTTTAAAACCTGTTGATATCGTTGAGAGCATCACTCCCGAAGATTTTAAGAAAAATTATCTGAAAACTAAACGTCCGTTAGTAATCAAGGGCCTAACCAAAGACTGGCCTGCCAGAGAAAAATGGACGACTGAATATTTAAAGGAAATTGGTGGCGAGCTTGAAGTTCCACTTTACGACAACTCTAAAGCAGATCCGTCAAAACCAATTAATGCAGCTACGGCGCATATGAAATTTGGCGATTACCTTGACTTAATTAAACGCGAGCCAACGGAACTGCGTATATTCTTTTTTAACCTGTTTAAGAAAGTACCAAGTTTAATCAATGATGTAAAAATCCCTAAAGATTTAATGGGCGGTTTTATCGAAAGTATGCCGGCAATGTTCTTTGGCGGTTCTAACTCAGTAACCTTTTTACATTACGATATCGATTTACCGCATATTTTCCATACACATTTTGGCGGCAGAAAACACATCGTTCTTTTCGATAATAAATGGAAAGACAGATTGTATTGCTTACCCAATGCAACTTATGCTTTGGAAGATTACGATGTTGCCAATCCTGATTTTGAAAAATTCCCGGCACTGAATGGTGTAGAAGGTTATGAAGTTTTCCTGGAGCATGGCGATACTTTATTTATGCCAACCGGAATGTGGCATTGGATGAAATATTTGGATGGTTCATTTTCTTTAAGCTTAAGGGCCTGGGATCAATCCATTACACGTAAAGTAGCCAGTGTTTGGAGCTTATTTACCCACGGTGCTATAGACAGTTTAATTAAAATGACTTTCAAAGAAAAATACGCTCACTGGAGAGAAAAAAAAGCAGTTAAAATTGCTGAGAGGGCTTTAGCCAAAGGCAGACCATAGAAAAGTACTGAAAATTAAAATATAGCGGGGCATCGGTTACGATAGCCCCGTTTTTTATTATAATTGTGTGCTAAACTTTTAGTTTTAGCATAAATTCAAAAAGATCAGATACCAATGGAAAACAATATCCTTAGCGAAAAAGAAAAGATGTTAGCTGGCATGGCTTATCAGGCTGGCGGCGGAGAACTATCAAAAGAAAGATTAAAAGCACGTGAAATTGTTTTCGAGTTTAATAACCTTGCACCAAAATTTATCAAACAGCGTAAAGAATTACTAAAAAGATTATTCGGAAAAACAGAAAGAATGTTTTATGTGGAGCAGCCTTTTAGATGCGATTATGGCTACAATATCGAAATTGGTGATAATTTCTATGCAAATTTTAACCTTGTTATTTTAGATTGCGCCAAGGTACGCATTGGCAATAATGTGTTTATTGCGCCAAACGTGGCTATTTATACAGCAGGTCATCCTATCCACTCCCATTTACGCGATCAGGAATATGAATGGGCACAAGAAGTTACCATTGGTAACAGTGTTTGGATCGGTGGTAATGTAGTAATTAACCCAGGGGTAAAAATAGGATCAAATGTGGTAATCGGATCAGGTAGTGTTGTAACCAGGGATATTCCTGATCATGTTTTTGCTGCAGGAAATCCATGCAGGGTAATCCGTCACTTAACAGATGATGATAAGGATTATTATTATAAGGATTTTAAGTTGGGAGAATAAATTAACCATAGCCCCTACCTTTACTTAATTAAACGGCGTCATCTCGACTGAAACGCAGTGGAATGGAGAGATCCATCTAGACAGATTTCTCGACTTCGTTGCACTCCGCTCGAAATGACGACCCGGGGAAGCTTCTTTACCAACTCAACTTTGTCTCCCTCATCCATTTTACATCTAACCTCTTTCACACTTAACTACTATGATCAGCAACCACTTTCCATTCGCCCTTAATTTTTTTAATTAACAAGGTAAAATATCCTTTAAGCTCGTCTTTTTCGCGTTTAACATTCCAGCTGCCCAATACAAAAGCCAAATCAGGCTTTAAAAAATCGACCTTTTTAATTCCGAACACCAAAAAACCCATTGCCGATTTATCCGGGTAGCCTTTTTTATAATTATCCAATGTTTTTTGCCAGCCATAAGTTGGGCCATTTTTACCTACAAAAAGTAAACTGTCTGATTTTTCATAACCCTGCATAAACGCTTCAACATCACCTTTGTTCCAATCTGTACGTTGCTTCTCGAGTAAATTAAGTATGGCCTGTTTATCTTTTGCATTTTGAGCAAATGCGCTAAAAGAAGTTAAAAACAATGCAATTACCAGTATTCTTTTCATGGTTATTTGAGTTGAGGTAAAAATTAAAGATATGAAACAAATTATTTTGTTCCATGCGTAAAAATTCTTTATTTACACATCTATAAATCTGCTATGCAAAATAAAGTAATCACAATTGGGGAAATACTTTGGGATGTTTTCCCAGAGGGCAAAAAAGCTGGCGGCTCAAGCATGAACGTTGCGCTTAATTTACACAAACAAAGTATAGAGGGCAACTTTATTAGCGCCATAGGTAATGATGAAAACGGCAAAGAGCTATTCAATTTTCTAGCCAGCAATCATTTCCCAACTGATTTGATTCAAATAAACACCGAATTACCAACCAGTACGGTTATGGTGCAGCTGGACGAAAATCATCAGGCCACTTATACTATTAAACAACCTGTGGCATGGGATGATATCAAAATCACCGACGAAAATATAGCAGCCGTAAAACAGGCAGATGCATTGGTATATTGTAGCTTAACCTGCAGGGAAGAAAAATCTAAAAAAACCATTCTTGCACTTTTAGAAAATGCCAGGACTAAAATATTCGACATTAACCTCCGCGCTCCATTTTATACCAAAGAATTTAATTGGTGAACTTTTGGCAAAAGCGGACATCCTAAAAATAAATGAAGACGAAATTTTATGGGTGAAAGAATCTTTTGGCTTAAGTGGTAATACAGATGAACAACTTTTAAAGCAACTTTCCAGTCAGTTTAATATTGAAATGATCTGCCTTACACTTGGTGACAAAGGTGCGTGTGTTTTAAAAGATGGAAAATTATTTAAACACGCAGGCTACAAGGTACAGGTAGCCGATACGGTTGGTGCAGGTGATGCCTTTTTAGCCACATTTATTGCTTGTTACCTACAAGGTTACCCCATAGAAACTACATTAGATAATGCCTGTAAAGTTGGAGCCTTTGTAGCCTCACAGGTTGGAGCAAACCCCGATTACAACAAAAAGATTTATCATATGGCATTGGGGTAAGCTTAAGAGACCTTGAAGGTTTTAAAAACTTGCGGGTTACCTAACTGATTTGGGCGTTCCCCAATCCCGCGAAATACGGGAAAGGGTCGGGCTTTCAGGGCTGCGCTTCGCTCCGGTACCGATGAAGACCTGTGAAACAAGCAAGCATACCGTAATTAAATAAAACAGATGCTTAATCGGCACTGAACCCTTACAATCCCTAACGCAGATTTACAGCATAAAATATTCCATACGTTTCAAAACACCCTGCGCGCCTTGGATTAGATTCGTTTTAAACTTAAGAACTACAGGCCCATGTTAAATAAACCTGATAAAGCGGAAAGCCCGGAACGAGGCACGAGTGAGGACTTGAAGCGATAGCAGGACTTTCGCGACCGAAAAGCGCTGAACCATGCTTTTCAAAATAATATCGAGCACCTAAGTTATCTAGCTGATAAGCTTCATTGAATGCGACTATTTTTTTCTCGCATATTCTTAAAATCTGAGAAGTCTAATTTACGCTCCAAATATGACACCGCGCTTAAATTAATGCAAAGCGAAACTTTTATCTTCGATAAATCGTTAATATAAGCACATGAGAGGTTTTCGTTTTTCTGATTATAAGCCGGGCGATGCGCCAAAGGGTGGGTTTGATGAGTTGCTGAAATTATTTAGCGAACTGCTGAATTATACAGCTGGAGACGCAGCAGAGGCTTTAAGCTGGTTGAACGAGCTCGACAAGCAATATAAATTAACCAATAACGATTATGGGATTGGCAATTTTATTGATGACCTGAAAGACAAGGGTTATCTTACGGAAGACAATCAATCCGGGGAATTTAAAATTACAGCTAAAACCGAACAGACGATCCGTAAATCAGCCCTTGATGAAATTTTCGGGAAACTAAAAAAATCAGGGCGGGGAAATCACAACAGTAACCAATCAGGCGTTGGTGAAGAAAAAAATGCTGACAGACGCGAATACAGCTTTGGAGACAGTTTGGATCAGATTGATATGACGGCTTCTATCCACAATGCGCAGATTAACCACGGTATTGGCGATTTTACCTTAACCGACCGCGATCTGGAAGTAGAGGAAAAGGATTTTAAAACCTTAACTTCTACCGTATTGATGATAGATATTTCGCATTCGATGATTCTATATGGCGAAGACCGGATTACCCCTGCCAAAAAAGTTGCCATGGCTTTGGCCGAGCTCATTAAAACAAAGTACCCTAAAGATACTTTAGACATTGTGGTTTTCGGAAATGATGCCTGGCCAATTAGCGTAAAAGACCTGCCTTATTTACAGGTTGGCCCTTACCATACCAATACCTATGCAGGATTAGAATTGGCTGCAGATTTACTCCGTCGAAGGAAAACGCATAATAAGCAGATTTTCATGATTACCGACGGAAAACCAACCTGCTTAAAGGAAAATGGCAAATATTATAAGAATAGTATGGGTTTGGATAGGAAGGTAATTAATAAAACCTTAAACATGGCTGCCCAATGTAAGCGGCTAAAGATTCCGATTACTACATTTATGATTGCCAAAGACCCTTACCTGCAACAGTTTGTTCGCCAGTTTACCGAAATTAATGGCGGCAGGGCTTTTTATAGCTCCTTAAATGGTTTGGGCGAATACATTTTTGAAGATTACATTAAAAACAGAAGAAAGACAGTTAAATAGTCAGGAGTCCGAAGTCCTTAGTCCGGAGTCGGAAGATATAGGATATCAAATAAATTAAGCATGGCTAAACGTACAAATAGATATAAGTTAACACTAGAAGAAATATCTTTAGCAAGAGAAGAAGACATCAGCAATGCGCCTTTAACACTTGAATTTGACAACCACGATAATATATTCAGCATTATCAATGCCATTAAAAGCAAAAACATTTTTGAGGATGAAAATCAGAGTATCGAGTTTGCCATTGGTTTGAAAATGTTTACCGAAGTAGTTTTAAAAAATAGAGACCAAGAACTTTTCAAAGAACTTCAGCCCGCAATTGGTGAGTTTATGAAAAAATTGAAGAATAAATAACGAATAGTATAATCCAATATATGCAAAACACAACATTAGGCGAATTAAAAACCACAGGATATAAATCAAGATCTGTAAAAGAAGAGCTGAGGGAAAATCTGATTAAAGTTCTCCGCGATAAAAAAACCGAATTTGAAGGCATTATTGGCTATGATGAAACGGTGATTCCCGAACTACAAACAGCCATTTTATCACGTCATAATATTTTATTATTGGGATTGCGCGGACAGGCTAAAACACGTATTGCCCGTTTAATGGTAAATTTACTGGATGAATATGTGCCATATGTTGCCGGAAGTGAGATTTTTGATGATCCATTGAATCCAATTTCCTGGTATGCTAAAAACGAAATTGCCATAAAAGGCGATGATACCGAAATTGCCTGGTTGCACCGCAACGAAAGATATACCGAAAAACTGGCTACACCCGACGTTACCGTTGCCGATTTAATTGGTGATGTTGACCCCATTAAAGCCGCCACATTGAAATTAACCTATAATGATGAACGTGTAATCCACTTTGGTTTAATTCCACGTGCACACCGCAGCATTTTCGTAATTAACGAGCTTCCGGATTTACAGGCACGTATCCAGGTGGCCTTATTTAACATGTTGCAGGAGAAAGATATCCAAATCCGTGGTTTCAAACTGCGTTTACCGCTGGATATCCAGTTTGTATTTACTGCAAACCCTGAAGATTATACCAACCGTGGAAGCATCGTTACCCCTTTGAAAGACAGGATTGAAAGTCAGATTTTGACGCATTACCCTAAAACCATCGAAATTTCGCGCAAAATTACTTTCCAGGAAGCAAAATTAACGGCAGATCAAAAAGCCAATATTGAAGCTGATGGCCTGGTAAAGGATTTGATTGAGCAGATTGCTTTTGAGGCACGTAAAAGCGAATACATCGACCAGAAATCGGGCGTTTCAGCAAGGTTAACCATTTCAGCCTATGAAAATTTAATCAGCACTGCCGAAAGACGAATGCTGATCGCCGGCGAGAAGAATACTTTTGTCCGTTTGTCTGACCTTGCAGGAATTATCCCGGCCATAACCGGTAAAATAGAATTGGTTTACGAAGGCGAACTGGAAGGGCCAGCGCATGTAGCCACTACCTTAATCGGCAAGGCGGTTAAAACTTTGTTTGCACGTTACTTCCCTGATCCAGAAAAAGCAAAAAAGAGCAAAACGGCCAACCCTTATACTGAAGTAACCGAATGGTTTACCGAAGGCAATAATGTAGATGTTACCGATGCTTTAACCAATGCGCAGTATAAAAAAGCATTGATGCTGGTGCCAAACCTATACGATCTGGTAAAGAAATTTCATCCAAAATTAAGCGAAAACCAAACTTTATTGTTAATGGAGTTCGTGCTACATGGTTTAGCTGAATACTCGCAGTTGAGCAAAAACTTTTTAAATGGCGGTTTCGGCTTCTCTGATATGTTTGGCAGTTTATTTAATGCCGAATTTGACGAAGAAGAGGATGAAGACGATTTCAGATAATCATATTTAATGGAGTTTAACGGATATCTTTTATCGATGAGATTAAATCAAGACAATGTTCCTGATCGATATCCGTTTAACATTCCATGTATAAAATCTTTTGAAGAATTAGCTTTTCACCCAAACGTAACATTTTTCACAGGCGAGAATGGCGTTGGGAAGTCTACATTAATTGAAGCTATTGCAGTTTATCTTGGTTTCAATGCAGAGGGCGGTAGTAAAAACTTCAATTTTAGCAATGCAGAAACACATTCTGACCTTCATAATTTTTTAACGATATCGAAAAGTTTTAAAAAGCCAAGAGATGGTTATTTCCTTAGAGGTGAGAGTTTTTACAATGTTGCCAGCGAGATTGATAAGCTAGATGAGGACTTTGACGGACCCAAAATTATAAATTCTTATGGCGGGCTATCCTTGCACGAACAATCTCACGGACAATCGTTTTGGGCACTATTTATGAATCGATTTAGCGGAAATGGTGTTTATATCCTGGATGAGCCCGAATCAGCGCTTTCTGCCACCAAGCAAATTGCCATGTTATCTAAAATCTATAATCTGGCAAACAAAAATGCCCAATTTATTATCGCTACACACTCTCCGATTTTATTATCCTACCCTGATGCCTGGATATATGAAATGACTGAAGATAAAATAACCAGGGTTAAATATGAGGAATCGGAGGTTTATAGAGTTTATAAATCCTTTTTAGATCATCCTCAACGAATATTAGATAATTTATTTACCTCAAATACCTAAATTTAGGCATTCAAAAAATTAGCCTGATTATTTACTTAATACACAAACCCGATACATGGGAAGATTACCTTTCATCATTGCCGCCTGCATATTCATCATTGCTTTTGATATTTATTGTTATAAAGCCATTATCGCTGTTTTTAAAAAATGGAAACCAGGCACTAAAAAAGTATTTGGCATTATTTACTGGACTTATAGCGCACTATTGATCATTGGCGTTTTCTGCGGCATTTACCTCAATCTTTTTCTTACGTTAAGGGCCATTATTTTGGTTGCCTTTTTTTTAACGGTAGCCTGTAAACTGGCTATGTTGCCCTTTCTGGTACTGGATGATTTACGCAGGTTATTCATTAAGATTTTTAGAAGGAATAAAAAGAGTGAGGTTTCTACAGCACAGAATTCTGCAACTGTGGCAGAACCCATCTCACGTTCAGAGTTTTTAGTTAAAGCCGGATTGGTGGCCGCAGCAGTACCATTAACTTCGCTGAGCTGGGGTATTATTTCCGGCGCATACGATTACCAGGTGAGACGCGTAAATTTAATCCTCCCTAACTTACCCAAGGCTTTTGACGGCATTACCATGGGACAAATTTCGGACATCCACTCTGGCAGCTTTTACAATAAAACAGCCGTAAAAGGTGGTGTAGAAATGCTATTGCGCGAGAAACCCGATTTTGTCTTTTTTACCGGTGATTTGGTGAATAACCTGACCAACGAAGTAAGAGATTACCAGGACATATTTTCTAAAATAAAAGCACCGCTCGGTGTATATTCATCACTGGGAAACCACGATTATGGCGACTATTATTTTGGTAAAGAATCATCTCCTGCCAAGGTAAAAAACCTGAAAGATATGGTTGATGTGCACAAAGTAATGGGTTACGATTTACTTATGAACGAAAACAGGAGATTAAAAGTAGATGGAGAAGAAATCGGGATTTTAGGTATTGAAAATTGGGGTATGGGTCGTTTTCCGAAATATGGCAAAATGGAACTGGCGGTTCAAAATACAGATGATTTACCGGTTAAACTTTTGCTTAGTCACGATCCTTCGCACTGGCGTGGAGAGGTTTTAAAAAAATACCCGCAAATAGATGCCATGTTTAGTGGTCACACACACGGAATGCAGTTTGGTGTTCGTTTAAAAGAGTTTCAATGGAGCCCGGTGCAGTACATTTACAAAGAATGGGCGGGTTTGTACCAGGAGCAAAAACAACAGCTTTATGTTAATGTGGGTTATGGCTTTTTAGGTTATCCGGGCAGGGTTGGTGTTTTACCAGAAATTACAATTTTTACTTTGAAGAGGGCGTAATAAATAAAATTCGTCATTTCGACTGAAGTGCAACGAAATGGAGAAATCTATAAAAGAGATTTAAGTAAATCACCTCATAGATTTCTCCGCCACTTACAGTGGTGTCAGATGTTACCATCTGACTTGTATATAACCGTCAGATGGCAACATCTGACGGCGCAATATAATTATCCCGCGTTAAAGCGATATCCTACGCCCCTAACGGTTTGTAACAACTGTGGATTATCAGGATTTAATTCTATCTTCTTACGTAAACGTACAATGTGCATATCAAGCGTTCTGGTGTTTACATCAGAGTTATAGCCCCATACCACCAACATCAATTCGTCTCGGTTAATTACTTTACCTGGGTTACGCAAGAAATAAAGCAGGATGCGGTTTTCCAATATCGTTAATTCGATCTTCTTTCCATCCCTGAATAAAGTGTGGATGTTTGGATGATGTTCCATATTACCAAAACGGTGAATTTCGGCGGTATCTTTATTCACGATAAATTTCACTTTACTCTCCAGCATCGCCACCAAAACATCCATATTAAATGGTTTGGTGATATAATCAGATGCACCAAAGTTATAGGCGTCAATTTTATCTACATCCTGTGCTTTAGCAGTCATCATAATGATTAGATTTTCAAAACCCTGCTTGCGCACATTCTCGCAAACTTCTGCCCCCTGTTTGCCAGGCATCATCCAATCTAATAAAACAATATCAGGCTGATCGGCTAAAATCATTCTTTCTCCAGCTTCGCCATCATTTGCTTCAAGCACGGTATAACCTTCAGCCTTTAAACGGTGGGCAACAAGAAAGCGAAGATTTTCATCATCTTCTACGATTAATATTTTTACTTCTTTAGACATTTGTATGTGTTTAATGTGGTTGTATGTTGAAACGTTATAAAGTTCGAATGTTGAACACAACCTTACAACATTTCAACCTTTAACTTTCCAATTTTAACTATTATAAGGCAGTACAATTTTAAATTCAGTACCACTTCCTACTTTGCTTTTTACAGAGATCTCTCCCTCCATAAAGTTAACCAGTTCTTTGCAGAATGCCAAACCCAGGCCTACACTGCCCATTTGGTTATATTCATTCTGAATCCTGAAAAACTTCTTAAATATATTGTTTAATTCTGACGATGCGATACCGATCCCTTTATCGGCAAACCGGAAAACCAGTACCCCTTTAATCAGCTTTGCACTAATGTGCAATTTTTTCTGTTCTGGTTTCGAATATTTGTAGGCGTTCTCTGCCAGATTATCGAATAAACTCCCTAATAATACCGGATCGGTAATAAAGGTTTTAAAGCCCACCACTTCATAGGTAATCATAAAATCGGGATGTTTTAAGGTATGCGATTCGATTGTACTTTCAATAAAATCTACAATATTAACTTCTTCCCGGTTCAGTTTAATCGCCTTATTTTCGATCTGCGTAAAGGCCAGTAGTTTATTCATTAAACCATTTAGTTTGTCGGCTTCTTCATCCAGTATCTATTACCGTAAAGCTGCTGCTCCCTTTGGCTTAATGCGGTAGCACTTTTAATATTGTTTCCTGCAATCTTAATTACGCTAACGGGCGTTTTAAACTCATGCGTAAGATTATTCACAAAATCGTATTGCAACTTAAACATTTTACTGTTGATGTTCAGGTTACGGTAAATTAAAAAAGCAACCAATAAAAGCACTCCATATACCAGCAATAACACCAGTGCAATTGGCATGAAGTAAATAAAAATTTCTTTCTTGATGTAAGATCTTGATGAAATAAGGTAGAGCTTAAAATCAGAAAATGCACCTGGCAGGGCAATTTCGGTATTAATGTTTTCATCAGAAGTATCAATCGGATCATAAGTCAACGGCTCAATCCTGATCGTTTGGTACAATAATGGCCTGGTATTAATAATCTTAATTTTATGCGGATCTAATTTAAAAACCATTACATCCTGTGGATAAACCGGAGCTGGGTTAAGCTTGCGCCTGATCATCTCCTTATAAATCCTTAAATCTTCGCGACGTGGAATATTTAAGTAAGTGATTTTGTTTTCGTTTGAGTTAACGATAGAAAAGTTAGTAAATAGTTCCTCTTGCGTGGGTACTGATGCCGTATCAAGATCTTCAACAAAAGTGGCAAGTTTAATGGCGATTGCATTAAAATCGCTTCCCACGTTAAAAGATCTGGTATCATCTTCGGAATATAATTTTATCGAATCGGGTTTTACGCCTTTACCAAACTGGAAAATGGATTTCGGGCCAATACCCAGGTGGTTTGCATTAATTCCATCTTTAACAGGAACATTCTTTACCTCTGTATCATAAAAAGTAACCTTCGAGATAAAAGGGTATTTTAACATCACCGTATCTACAAATTTCGCTGCAGTAGAAGAATCTAAATAACCGCTGTAATACGAAATCTCGGGCATTTTGTTCTGAAAGAAATCGTTATAAGGTTTAATACTCTGCTCAAGCACATTTACTTTCTCGGATACAAAATCATTCTCAATCGATTTCTTGCTATAGTTAAACGCCAGGAAAAGCGACAGGATAAATAAAATGGAAATGAGTACAATGAAGGTTACACCGAGCGAGAAATTTTTACGATAACCACTTTTTTTATCTAAGGCCATACCCTATTTCTTACCTAGATTTTCCTGTAAAAATTCTTCTAAAGCTTTATACAAAGCAGTTCTGCTCTGTTGGCGCACGATTGGGTTTGGCCCCTCTTCCTTTTCGATATAGGTTACCTGAACATTCCGTTTTTTCAGCTCCTTAATAAACTGAACGCCCTCTGCTACATTAACACGTGGATCTTTAGGATTTTGCGCTATAAAAACAGGCGATTTAAACCGATCGGCGTGGAAAACAGGTGATGCAAACCGCATATAATCGGTATCGGTTACCGGATTGCCAACAATTTCATAATACATCTGCAGGTTCGCTTTTAAAAACGGTGGAATGGTTTTCAGGTAACTAAATAAATTGATTACACCTGAGTTTGATCCACCACACTTATAAAGATCGGGATTTTTATACAAACAATTTAATGCAATATAACCACCAAAACCATTGCCATAAATGGCGATTTTTTTAGGATTGGCAATTTTTTTAGCAATTAACCATTTTACGCCATCATTAACATCTTCTTGTATTTTATCGCTCCACTGCTTAAAACCAGCAGCATAAAAAGATTTTCCATAACCGGTAGACCCACGATAGTTTACCTGCAAAACAGCATAACCACGGTTAGCTAAAAATTGTACTTCTGCATTATAGCCCCAGCTATTTCTCCCTGTAGGGCCATTATGCGGCAAAACGACTACAGGCAAATTAACTGCTTTTTTATTTTTAGGTAAGGTTAAATAGCCGTTAATAGTTAAATTATCAGCACTTTTAAAACAGATTGGTTTCATGGCACTCATATCGCCCTGTTTAATAGATGGGCTAATATCAGTTAGTTTTTTAAGTTTATTCTCGCTAACGGTATAGAGGTAATAAGAACCCGGATTTTTATCGGTAAATGTTCTTACCACAAAAACCTTATCCATTTTATCCTTATCCATAATTTTCCATTCGGTACCTGGCAAAAGCCGGTCTATTTTCGAATAGGTAATCCTGGTACTGTCATCAAGGTAATATTTTTCCTTTTTCCAGGTTTCGCAGGTTACGAATAGCATTTTCTTTTGTGGGCGCGAATATTTTGCATCTACTACATTTAAGGTATCGTTTGCAAAAAGCACCTGTTTTTCTTTACCGGTTTTTAAATCGAGTGCCACTAGTGCATTCTTATCTCTGTTTACATTAGAAATGGCGTAAAGTATATTTGGTTGATCTTCCGAAAAAGCAATGGGCTGCAAAGTGGTTTCAAAATTATTAGTAATTACCGGAGCAAAGGCCTGGTTTTCGTTTTCGCGGTACATTAAAGTTTCGTTCACCCCATCGCTCGCTACAGCAATTTTCAATACCCCCCTATTATCCGTCATCCATTCGGTAATATTGCCTGGATTTTTGGCCGCGATATCCATCTTACCATTCCGAACATTTAAACGATAAACATCAAAAACTGTCGAATCGCGTTTGTTCGATGCAACAATAATGTATTTATCATCAATTAACTGATCTTCTATTACCCTTAGCCTGCTTTTCTCATTGGCACTCAGCTGCACTTGCTTGCTTCCATCTTTATTGATTACGAAAATATCCGATTTACGCTCTTTAGATTCGTCTTCAGTATAATAAATCAACTCATTATTGCTGGTCCAGAAATGGAAACTGATATTCTTTCCATTTAAGTGGGTTAACTGAACACTATTTCCGGTAGCAAGATCTTCAACAAAAAGATCAAGTTTTTTATCATGAAGTTTTAAATAAGAAAGACTTTTCCCATCTGGAGAAATGCGATAATAGGCTTTATCCTGTGTTTTAAAAAAATCGTCTACAGGAATAGTATCATTGTTAGTGCCTTTACAAGCCCAAATCAATGCAACCATTAACAATAGAAAAATCTTTTTTAGCATAAATAAATCCTTTACGGGATGACAAAAATAAGTATCACAACAACTTAACCGCGATTTACACCAACAATGTTACTTATGCAATCAATAATAAGTCGTGGGTCAATTTAGTATTTATAAAATACCTACAAAATAAAATACAGGTAACATTTAAAATACGTTTAATATCAATTGACGCTTTAGCTAAAGATGTATTAAAATGTTACATTTAAAACTTATAATTTAGGGTTTATGAACCGCTTGTTTTTCATTATATTCTTATTCCTATCGCTTGGGGCCAATGCACAAATCTTCCGCCCCAATCAGCAGATTGCACCCGATGAAAGTAGTC
Source organism: Pedobacter sp. W3I1 (assembly GCF_030816015.1). Lineage (NCBI taxonomy): Bacteria > Pseudomonadati > Bacteroidota > Sphingobacteriia > Sphingobacteriales > Sphingobacteriaceae > Pedobacter > Pedobacter sp. W3I1. The sequence continues at coordinate 957,152 of NZ_JAUSXN010000001.1, read as the reverse complement.
TGGCTATCCAATACTATCAGGATGGAGATTATGAAAAGGCAGTTATTTTACTGGAAAAACTCTATGCCATCCCCAATAACGAAGCCTATTTCGATATTTATTTTAATACATTGGTAAAATTGAAGCGTTATGATGTTGCAGAGAAGGTGGTTAAAAGGGAAATCAAAAAAAATTCGCAAAACGATGTTTATCCAATCGCATTGGGCAAGCTTTATCAGGAGAAGGGTGATGTACCGGCAGCAAACAAGATTTTTACTGAGGTAATTAATAAACTTCCGAAAGATGAATTTAAAATCAGGAATTTAGCCAATAGCTTTTACCGGTTCGAAAATTACGACTATGCGGTACAAACCTTTAAACAGGGACGCAAACTCTTAGGTAACGATCAAATGTTTGCCTTTGAGTTATTAAACATGTACCGTTTTAAAAAGGATAAACCCATGCTTATGCAGGAGTATCTTGATGCACTTGGAACAATGCCACAACTTTTACCCCAGGCTGAAGCTGTACTATCTTCTATTTTTGAAGATAAAAACGATTATCAAACCTTTCAGGCGGCCATTTTAAGAAAAGTACAGAAAGAGCCTGATGCAGAAATTTATATTCAGCTGCTTACCTGGAACTATATTCAGCAACAGGAATTTGATATGGCCCTGCGCCAGCTAATTGCGTACGATAAACGTACTAAAGCTGATGGGGGCACCTTATTTAATGCGATCTATACCTTTGTTGATAATGGCGCCTATGAAACAGCGATTAAAGCCTACGATTATCTGCTAACCAAAGGAAAGGATAACCAGTATTATCTACCTTCAAAAATAGAAATGCTGAATACCAAATATAACCTGCGTACCAACGGGAAATATACCGTTGCCGACCTTGATCTGCTAGCGAAAGATTATCAGGCATTATTGGAAGAAAATGGCAAGAACAGGAATACACTTTTTGCCATAAAAAAACTGGCAAACTTGCAGGCTTATTATTTAAATCAACCTGGCAGCGCAGAAAAAGAACTGGAAGAAGCGATAAAAATGCCAGGCATTAACGATCAGGACTTAGGCCAGCTAAAACTCGATTTAGGCGATATTTACATTTTAACCAACCAACCCTGGGAAGCTTTTTTAGTGTACGAGCAGGTAAGCAAACAGTTTGAAGGCCAACCTGTTGGAAATGAAGCGCGCTTCAGGAGCGCTAAACTTTCCTTTTATCAGGGTAATTTCGAATACAGCAATGGTCAATGCCTGGTTTTAAAGGCCGCAACTTCGCAACTCATTGCAAACGATGCCTTGAACCTGAGTTTGCTGATTAACGATAATATTCAAACCCCTGCAGATAGCAATGCACTAAAAATGTATGCTGATGCAGAGATGCTTTTATTTAGAAACCTTCCTGAACGTGCAGTTAAAAAAATGGATAGTATTGCGATAGCCTTTCCACAAAATAGCCTGACCGATGCGATAATGATGAGCAAAGCAAGGATTTTCATTAAAGCCAACGATTATCAAAAAGCAGCCGATATCTTAAAAAAAGTAACTGAAGATTTTAAAGATGGTATCTGGACGGATGATGCCCTTTTTACCTTAGGCGATCTTTATGAAAAGAAATTGAACGACATTGCACAGGCTAAAATTTATTTCCAGAAACTAATTACTGATTACCCCGGAAGCATGTTCAGTGCTGAAGCCAGAAAAAGATTTAGAAATTTACGCGGTGACGGGGTTTGATTAGTTAGTTCATTAGCCATTAGTAGATGGTTAATTGTTGAAATTGGTTAACTGAAAACTACCAACTGACAACTGGTTAATCTTCCAATTCCAAACCACAACATTCCATTCTACCTCACTACTATCGGTATAAGTGTAAATTACTTCAAAGCCGATACGCTTGTGGGCATTCATAGATCGTAAATTGATACTTGCAATTTCAGTGATTGCAAAATCGTATCTTGATTTAAAAAAATCCTTATAAGCATTATAACATTGATCAAATAAACCCTTACCCCGATAATTCTGACCAACACAAACCTGGCCTACAACAATATAGTGATAAGCAGAAACAGGTTTATTCTGATATAGAATATGATCGAAGCTTTCGTACATTTCGGTCAGCCTCGGAATATCATTCTTAGATTGTTCGGTCATCCCAAGTACATAGGCTGCAACCTCTTCCCCATCTTTTGCAATAATGTTGGGTTCATACTGATGCATCTTTTCCAAATCATCAAGCGAATGCGATACAGTAACAAAACCCTGTTCTTTTATTTGCTCAGGTGTTAAATCGTTTTTTAGGTTTTGCTTTTGAAGTTTAAGAATTCCTTCAAGCTCTTTAGTAGTAGATGAATTGGCAATGGAAATCATTTCTAAATGGCAGATGACTTAGGCATCTAATGCAATGATAGTTAACGTTAGTAACAAAATGAAGCAAATGCCTGCTAATATTAAGATCCTCGCACCATGTTGTCTATCGGTTAGTGAATAAGAAAAAACTTTCTCACCAGTACTCAGTGTTCTTTTTTTCTTCATTAAATCCCAGCCTATAACCAGGCCTAAAATGCCGCCGAAAATTGCAGTAAGATAACCAGTGTAAATGTAATTGCGGGTGGAATTATCTATTTTTTGAGAGCCGTTAGTTCGTATCATGCTTAAAAACAATGGGAATTAGCAAATTTAACAGATTAACACCACTTTAAAGAATAAAATCAAACATCATCAATTTTTTAACATTTATATATTATTTACCTTTACTGCATGTTTTTATATAATGTTACGCTCATCATTGATGATGCAGCGGCTGAAGAATGGTTACAGTGGATGCAGGATATCCATATTCCACAGGTTATGGCTACAGGTATGTTTGTTTCTAACCGCTTATTAAAGGTGGTAGATTCTCCTAACGAAGGCGTAACCTATTGCGCACAGTATGTTGCAGAAACAATGGATCATTACAACAATTACCAGGAAGAATTTGCTCCAGCCCTACAGGCAGAGTTAAATGAAAGATATAAAAACCGTTTTGTAGCCTATCGCAGTTTAATGGAATTTGTCGGTTAGACTTCCGACTAAGGACTAAGGACTTCGGACTTATTTAAGCTTCTCGTTATTCTTATGCCTGTCTGCATCGCGGATGCTCTTTTTCTCCAGGTTTTTTTCTAAAGCGTCAGTTAAGTTTATGCCCGTTTGATTAGCCAGGCAGATTAACACGAACATAACATCGGCCATTTCATCGGCAAGGTTTACCTCTTCATCGCTTTTTTTAAACGACTGCTCGCCGTACTTACGGGCCATAATCCGGGCAACCTCTCCAACTTCTTCCATCAAAATGGCGGTATTGGTTAATTCGTTAAAATAACGGATGCCTGTAGTTTTAATCCAACGATCTACCGTTTCCTGTGCTTCATTAATGGTCATTTTTTTCTTCTTCTATTTCTGATTTTATAATGTTGCTCACTTCGGTTTTGGCACCTTCAAGCAAAAACACACCTGCACCTTTTTCTCTCACATAGGGTGTTTTAATTTCACCAATTTTGGTGATCCTGGCAAAATAGGGTTGTTCCCGCTTACGTTGCGGATCTTTGTCGTTCCATTCGGTGATCATGATGAAATCTTTGATCGGTTTATCCATGTTAAACCAATACAGGTAATCGGCATTGTACGATACTGCATTGATGTTTTTATATTTTGAGTAATAATTGATTGCGCCGGCCTGTCCATAATTATCGGCACGTACCAATAGGGTAGATTTATCTTTAACCCTTCCATAAGCAATATCAACCAATGTGGCCATTTCTTTCCAGCCTTGCATATCGGCATAATCTTGCGGCAGCTGGTGGTTTTTCCCGTCTTCCCAGCGTAAGGCACCCACCCGTTCAAATCTTTTATGGTGGGCAACAATTTCATCAGGGCTATAAACCGGCATAATAAGCGGTATCAGATAAATAAAAGAGCCAATAGTAAAAGCAAATAACAATCCGGTTAGCACATACTTTTTTAACAGAAATCGACCTAAATAAACAGCTCCAAAAGCCAGTAAAACTGGATATAAACCTAAGGCATAATAGTCTTTTGCTTTAAAATAGCTAAATACAATAAGGGTAAACAGGTAGGTAAGGATAATCCATCTGTATTTTTGAAAATCTTTACAAAAAATCAAGCTCCAAATTCCCGCTATGAGAATAAAGATCGCATTGATAAAAAAGAGAAGTTGCCCGATAAAAAAATCAATCCGGTTTACATGGACCAATTGTGTGGCCTGCAAAAGTTTCATGTGTGTAAGCACCGGAAAGTGATGGTTAATCTGCCAGATTATATTGGGCGAAATGATTAAAAGCGCAAGTAAAATGGCCAGATAAAAATGTTTATCGGTAAATATTTTTCGTTTTGATGTAATGAGTATAGCTGGCAATAAACCAATGATGAGAAAAAGGATGTTGTATTTATTTAAAAACCCAAGAGCTACAACAATGGCAAAGTAATACAGGTATTTAGCATCATTTTTATCGAAATATTTTATGAGGTAATAGAACATGGCCGTCCACGCCAAAACATCGAAAGAGTTGGGTTGGTAAAGGGTATTTAACCTTAGCAGAGAAGAACATAGACAGGCAACCGCCACCAAACATTTGGCCAATAGATTACCTTTTAAAAAATCGACGATTTTCCAGCAGTAGAGTATGGTAAAGGCACCCAATAATGCAGGAACGAGCTTTACCATAAAAACGCCGTTGCCACAAGCTTTAATCAGCCACGAAAATAGGGAAGTTAAAGGCGGAACGGAGGTAAAACCCGCTGCTAAGTGATTGGCCTGATCTAAATGCAGGAATTCATCACGATGCAGTTCGTAAACGGAATTAACCAAAATAAAAGATAAAACTAATTTTAACAATAGAAAAAACACGAGACAGCTATACTCCGTTAGCCGGTTTAGATTTTTATCATTCATATAACTATGTTCAAAATTTTCTCGAATTAGATTGAATATGATTTTTGACAGTTCGTTGCTTAATTAGTTACGTCTGCGCAATATAAATTTAATTATTCCTTGTTTTTTGTGTCGATAGTAATGGTAACTGGACCATCATTTAATAAAGCGATTTTCATATCGGCACCAAAAATCCCTGTTTTTACTTTTTTACCCAATAAGGCTGATAATTTTTCAATCATTTTCTCGTACAGCGGAATGGCTATATCTGGTCGTGCTGCTCTTGTAAATCCCGGGCGGTTTCCTTTCTTTGTTGCAGCAAATAATGTAAACTGACTGATCAACAAGATATCGCCACCAACATCTGCGAGTGCTTTATTCAGTAATCCGTTTTCATCACCAAAAACACGCATACCGATAATTTTCTGCGCCAGCCAATCTAAATCCTCTAGAGCATCGGCATCTTCTATGCCCAACAACACCAGAAATCCTATTTCAATCGCTCCTGTTATCTCACCATCAACTGTGCAACTTGCCTGGGTAACTCTTTGTAAAACTGCTCGCATTTTATACTACTTTTGCTCAATAAAATTGATATGCGCAAGATAAGTATTTTAGTGATCTCTGTATTTTTCTTCTTTGGATGCAAGCAAAAATCAATTGTTCATCCAACTTTTTACTATTGGAAAACAGATTACCAGAATAAAAAGGAAGAAACCGATTATCTTGATCACTTTAAATCAAAATCTTTATATGTACGGATCATGGATGTAGATTTTAATCCCGATCTGCAATTACCCGTACCCATTTCGCCGATTAAATTTTCAGACCCCATACCCAAGCAGGTCAATATTATCCCAGTTGTGTTTATCGTTAACCAGGTTTTTAATAAGATTGACACCTTGCAAACTGCAGTTATGGCCAATCGCATTGCCAAATTTGTAGCCGCAAAAGTAAAACAGGCCGGAAAACAAAATTATGCGGAATTACAGATTGATTGTGATTGGACTAAAGGCACCAGAAACAGGTATTTTAAATTTTTAGAGCAATTAAGTGCCAATTCACTTTTAAAGGGCAAAACCATTTCGGTAACCTTGCGATTGCATCAAATTAAAAACATTGTGTCGAGTGGAATTCCACCAGTAGAGAAAGGCATTTTAATGTGTTACAATATGGGCAACCTGCGTAAATATGGCGAGCAGAACTCTATATTGGATCAAAACGAAATGAATCTTTACCTAAAAGATTTTCTAGAACAATATCCCTTACCACTTGATGTGGCCTTACCCATTTTCGAATGGGCAGTAGTGTTCAGGAACGAGCAATATGCAGGTATTTCCAGGCGGATTGAGAAGATTCAGATTGAGGATAAAAAACTTTTTAAGCGAAGGGGAAATTCCATTCTTTATGATCTACTTACTGATTATCCTGCCGCAGGACTAAAACAAGGCGATGTGGTAAGGTGGGAAGAGATTTCTCCCGAAGATTTACTTTCTACATCCGAATTTTTATCGCGATATTTAAGTCCTAGGGAACGCAACCTCGTTTTTTACCATTTAGATACCGACCTCTTAAAACATTTCACCGATGAAGACTTTCAAAAAGTTATCGCTAATTTTTAGTGTATTTCTCATCACTTTTTTCGGCGAAATTGCTATAAACCTTGCCTGTGGGCCAGAGTCCGACCCATATGATTACTATCCTACTTATTTCCTTAATAATGTACAGGGCGATGAATACGCTTCGTTTGCCTACAATCAGATGGTTTACTTATACAATGATAGGGATTTCGAAACGGAAGAAAATGTTAACGGCGAGGAGTGGGGTAAATATCTAGGTGTAAAAAAGAGCGATGTAATCGATGCCATGTACGATGTTGATAGCGCGACAAGTGTTTTGCTCAAAACCTTTTCAAAACAGACTTTTAAGAAATTCCCAGACAGTCTCCGAAAAAACCAGTTTCTAACCAGACTAACCGGAAATACCACCGCATCAAAATATTTTCGTTTTGCAAAAAGCTGTGAGCCATACATCGCCATTAATTTTGACTACTGGAAAGTAAAACAGAAAGATTCAGCTGCAATGATCCAGAAAGGTTGCGATGCCTTGGATTCGATAAATAAAGTGAGCACCGATAACTTCTTAAAGCTACGGTATGCCTTTCAGGCGCAAAGAATGTTTAGTTACGCCGGAGACTCTGGTCAGGCCGAATCGACTTATCACCAATTTATCAAAAATGCAAAAACAGTCAGTGCAATAAAAGGCTGGTCGCTTGCCATACATGCAGGATCTGTAGCAGACGGTAACGAATCAGCTTATCTGTTTTCAAAAGTGTTTAACAACAATCCTGAAAAAAGGGTGCTTGCCTATAAAAATTATAGGTATACACATAGTAATGTTAATGAAGTTTTAAAGCTTGCAAAAAACAATGACGAAAAAGCTACTATTTTAGCAATAAACGGATTTGGAGAACCTACCTATAATTTAAAAACGCTTAAGGAAGTATACAAATTAAGCCCGAAAAGCCTGTTAAATGGCGCCCTGCTTGTCCGCGAAGTAAATAAACTCGAAGAAAAAATAATCAGAAGTGAGCAAATCGCAAAAGATTTTCCAACCATCTATTATGAAAGATGGGATAATGCCATAAATAAAGACAGTTTGCAAAATGTCGGCTTATCAAATCTGAAAAACATCAAAGCTTTTGCACTTCAGCTGGCCAATGAAAAAAAGTACCCTCAACCAGAACTTGGTACCTTAACCGCTGCATATTTATTGTGGATGGAAAAAAAAGATGCATTAGCAAATACTTATATAAAAAAATTAAATCCTACAAAGCTTCCTGAAAGGTTAAAGGATCAATACCGCATAATCGATTTATTAATTAAAGCCAGAAACATAAAAGTAGGGAATAATTTCAATGAGGATGAACTTATTCCTACCTTAAAATGGCTTGACAAAAAAAGGTTCGTTGAAAATGCAAAAAAACCAGTTCAAGAATACTACTACAACTGGGGCGATGCCGAAAACCGTTTTACAAAAACAACACGTAATTTTTATCAGCAGATCCTTGCGCCATCATATCTGAAAAAAGGAGATACCGCAAAAGCAGCACTGGCTATGTTAAAAGGAGATGCAGGGCATAGAAATTTTTCAAAGCAGGTTAAACTTAAAGACATGAGCTTCCAAACCATTACTTTTTGGCAAAAACGATTAACGCCCAAAATAATGGCCAGGCTGGCAAAATACAGATCAGGAAGAAATTTTAATGGTATCGATTCGTTATTGGCAATGAGTTCGAAAAGCATTGATCGGGATGATTTTTATGAACTGTACGGAACTGCGTACCTACGCGATCATCAATACGGTAGCGCCTTAAACATGCTCAATAAAATTTCGCCAAAGTACAAATACCTTGATACTGATAATTGGTATGGCAATGATTCTATATTCTATTCAATCCCATTTGTCGAAACCATCAAAGATTATCCAAAACAACATGTGAGCGCTAAAGGAGCATTCAACAAGAAAACCTTTGCCAAAGAAATGGTCCGTTTGCAGAGGTTAACCGTAAAGGACAAAAAGAATGCCGCAAACTATTATTTTAAGATGGCAAATGCGGTTTACCAAACGGGTTATTTTGGCAATAGCTGGTTTTTGATCAGTTACGATTGGACGAGTTTTGAGAATTTTAATCTTGTACAATATCCATATGAAATGGATTACAAAAAAGCCTACATGGCAAAAAAATGGTATACAAAAGCAAGGGCGTTAAGTACAAATATAGATTTTAAAGGAAAATGCACCTTTATGCTAGCTAAATGTGCACAACATCAGATTCTCCGATCAAGTGAGAGCGGTTATTACATGCATGGCAAAGATTACAAAATTTTTATACGCGCAAACATTAATAACCCATATTTTGAGGAATTAAAACAGAAGTATGGCAAAACACCGTTTTATCAAACTGTTTTAGGTGAATGCAGTTATCTGAAAGATTTTATTGCAGGAAAATAAAACAAACTACCTCTAAATTTTTATCACGATATTTAGCCCCCAAAGACCGGAATCTTGTTTTCTACCATTTAGACACCGACCTATTAAAACATTTTACCCATGACGACGTTCAAAAAATTATCGCTAATTTTTAGTATATTCCTGATTACATTTTTCGGCGAAATTGCTGTAAATCTTGCCTGTGGCGGCGAGATCGATCCCTATGATTATTATATTTCTTATTTCCACAACAACATTGAAGGGGATGAATATGCTCCGTTCGCCTACAACCAGATGGTTTACCTCAACAGTGAAACGGATATAGAAAGCGAACCTGACATTAACAGCCGCGAATGGGCAAAATACCTCAATGTAAAAAAAGACGATGTGCTAAAAGTAATGTACAAAACCGATAGCGCTACAGATGTAAAACTGGTGAATTTTAATGGCAACATTTCGCTATTACCAGATAGCTTGCAACAGAACAGTTTTATCCAGGCGTTAGGCAAACACAAAGAACCATTAAAGTATTATCAATTTGCCAAAAGCTGTGAACCATTAGCCAATGTAGAATTCAGTCTTTGGGATGCAACTCCACGCGATACGGCTGCAATGGCTACCAAAGCTAATGAAGGTTTAAAATTGACAGAAGGCGAAAAAGATGGTTTTCTAAAATTACGCTATGCTTATCAGGCTGAACGGATGTTCCATTTCGCAGGATTGCACACCGAAAGCAAATCGACTTACGAAAAGTATATCAAAACCAGCAAGCTAAACAGTTCAGTTAAAGGTTGGGCATTGGCTTTATATGCAGGGTCTACCCGTAGGTTGGGCAATCCAGAAGAATCGGCCTTTTTATTTTCGAAGGTTTTTGCAAGTAATCCGGAACGGAGAGTGCAGGCTTATAAAAATTATTATTATACCAGTTCGCCGGTTAACGGCGCATTAAAATATGCGAAAACCAATAACGAGAAAGCCAATATCTGGGCAATAAACGGGTTTGGTGATGCTGATTCGGGTATAGAAAGCTTGAATAAAGTTTATCAGTACGAACCAAAAAGCCAGCTCAACGGCACGCTGCTGGTACGCGAAGTAAATAAATTAGAGCAAGATCTTATCGAGGCAAACGACATTGCCAAAATTGGTTATAACTATTACTTTTCGGATAATGGCAATCCCAAATACAAGGACAGTTTAAAAAATATTAACTTAAAACACCTGAATGAAATCAGGAACTTTGCAGTAAAACTGGCTACCGAGAAGAAATATCCACAACCAGAACTGGGTACATTAACCGCAGCGTACTTATCGTGGATGGAGAATAAAGATTTTTTAGCCTCAAATTACCTGGCCATATTAAAACCTGATAAATTACCAGAAAGATTACGCGACCAATATCGCATTACCGATTTATTAATCAAGGCGAAAAATATCAAAAAAGGAAATCCTTTTAATGAGAGCGATTTATTGCCCACCTTAAAATGGCTTGATGAAAAACGTTTTGCAGAAAACAGCACCCAACCAAAAGAGCCCTATTATTATGATACCGACCGTGCCAGCAAGCGTTTTAGCAGAACCACCAGAAACTTTTATCAGCAGATATTAGCTCCGGCTTATTTGAATATGGGCGATACTGCAAAAGCGGCATTAGCAATGGTTAAAGGCGACCTGGAATACAAAACGTTAAAAGAGAATTCGCTTTTCCAGAATATGAGCTACCAAAGCATCGCTTTTTGGCAGAAAAACTTGAGTCCGAAAAGTATGCAGGGCTTAGCTGTTTACAAAACAAAAGCAGCGGGCAATGATGTTACTGCTTTATTGGCTTCAGCTTTAAACCAGCTTAAAAACGATGATTTTTATGAGCTTTATGGCACCACTTATCTGCGAACGCATCAGTATGACAAAGCTGTGCAGATGTTTACAAAGGTTTCGCCGGGCTATCAGTATTTCAATCCACAGAATTGGTATGGCCCTGAATCGGATTCAAAATTGTATGCCAATCCTTTTATCGAAACCATTAACGATTACCCTAAGAAATATGTAACGGCTAAAGCATCGATTACCAAAAAGGCTTTTGCTGCAGAAATGCTGCGTCTGCAGAAATTAATCGTTAGTGATAAAAAGAATGCTTCACTTTACTATTATAAAATGGCCAATGCGGTTTATCAAACCGGTTATTTTGGCAACAGTTGGTTCTTAATCAGTTACGATTGGTCATCGTACGACAACAGCAACCCGGCAAGATATGTATATGATGGCGATTACAAAAAAGCACAAACGGCAAAAGCCTGGTATTTAAAGGCGAGAGCACTAAGTACCAATGCCGATTTTAAAGCAAAATGTACTTTTATGTTGGCAAAATGTTTGCAAAAGCAGATTATCATGAATGCCAACCCATTATCATTTTATTATTACGATAAAAAAGATGTGAAATGGAGAAACTTTATCAAAGCTAATTACAACAACCCTTATCTTAAAGAATTAAGGTTTAACTACAACAAAACTCCTTTTTATACTGTTGCAGCAGGAGAATGCAGTTATTTAGGAGATTTTATCAGGCCAAAAACGCAATAACCCTTCGACTACGCTCAGGGTGACACACAATGCAGAAGAATGGTCGTCCTTTAGATTTGTTTTGATATTTTATTTAAGGATAATAACTATTTACTTTGCTTAAATTATAAATCAGATTACCTAAAACGGTAGCGGCACATTAAAAGTTCGTCAAGGTTTTTATACCTATGAGATGATGCAATCCGCTACCGTTTTTTCCCTTAGTGACCAGATAACAATTAGGGCAATACCCATTATTAAGGACTAGGATCGATGGGGTAAAAATTAGGTAACCACTACAAACATAAAAAATAACAGGATGATTGGCACTACAAAATTTTTTATCGGGATTGATGTTTCCAAACCTTACTTCGATGTTGCATTGATGGCCGTTGTGAACCATGTAAAACAGGAGATAGCAACCGCACGGTTTGACAACACAGCACCAGGGATAAAGCTATTTGAGAAGTGGTTGAAATCGCAGAAAACCACGTTCAATGAGGACTCCTTGATTGTCATAGAAAATACCGGGATCTATCACCGTTTAATATGGACTTTCTGCAGCAACAGAAATCTGCCCATCCATATTGGCAATGCAGCCCATATCAAATGGAGCTTTGGGATAGCAAGGGGTAAAAATGATAAAATAGACAGCATACGTTTATGCAACTATGCATTTAAGGAAGCGGATGATCTAAAGGCGACAGCTGCCCTGGATCCCGAGCTGATGCTCCTGAAAGATCTGATATCAGCTCGGACAAAGCTGCTCAAACAAAGGTCTGGCATTAGCGTTTCGGTAAAAGAACTTGGTAATGTCAATGGTAAAGAACATCAGAAACTGATTGAAAAAGCACTTAAAAATGCAATTGAGGGTATAGCCAAATCAATCAAGAACCTCGAAGATCAGATCAAAAAAATCATTACAGGAAACCAGGATTTCAAGCAGAACTACAAATTATTGCTCAGTATCCCTGGGATAGGGCATGTTACAGCAGTATACCTGATTGGCTGCACGGGAAATTTTGCAGGGCGGCCCAGCGGAAAAGAACTGGCCTGTTATGCAGGGGTTGCTCCATTTGAACACAGCAGTGGTATAAGTATCAAAGGTAAATCCAAGGTACACCGGATGGCCAATAAAGAACTTAAAAGATTGCTGCATATGTGTGCATTATCTCTAATTCAACACAATCAGGAATTCAAGACATATTACAATAGAAAAAAGGATGAAGGGAAGCACAGCATGAGCATAATTAATGCCGTTAGAAACAAGATAGCATTAAGAGTTGCTGCAGTTATAAAAAATCAAGCTAGCTATAAAAATAATTATAATATAGCTGCTTAAAATTTGTTTTTATCATAACAATCATCTCGACTGGAGCGCAGCGGAGTGGAGAGATCTTTGGATATAGATTTCTCGACTTCGTTGCACTTCGCTCGAAATGACGAATCTATGGTTACCACCTAATCAGTGCACTGGCCCAGGTAAAACCTGATCCGAATGCGGCAAGGCAAACCAGATCGCCATCTTTAATTTTACCGGCTTCCCAGGCTTCGCATAAGGCAATAGGAACAGAAGCGGCCGTGGTATTGCCGTATTTTTGGATATTATTAAAAACCTGATCGTCATTTAAGCCTAACAACTGCTGCACATACTGGCTGATACGTAAGTTTGCCTGATGTGGCACCAACATATCAATATCTTTCTCCGTTAAATTATTTGCAGCCAAAGCCTCTTTAATTACTTCAGGAAATTTCACCACTGCTTTTTTGAAAACCGACGGGCCATCCATATAAGGCAAAGCCGCGCCACTGTCTAAAATTTCCTGCGTCATAAATAACCCACCTAGTTCCTGTTCCGGATAAGCAGGCTTATCTTTCAACCATTTATTGGCATGAGAACCTGGATAATACATGGCCAGAATTTCGGCATCTGCACCATCGCTATGCAAATGCGTACTTAAAATCCCTTTCCCAGGCTCATCTGTAGGCTGCAGTACAACAGCACCTGCACCATCACCAAAAATCACTGATACATTACGACTACGGGTTTCAAAATCCATTGCAAACGAATGTTTTTCGCTCCCCACTACCAGCACATTTTTATACATGCCGGTTTTCACAAACTGATCGGCCACCGAAAGTGCATATACAAAGCCTGAACATTGATTCCGGATATCCAAAGCACCAATCTCACCCATGCCCATTTCTCGTTGCAGCAGTACACCACATCCCGGAAAATAATAATCAGGACTGAGCGTAGCAAAAACAATAAAATCAACATCCTTAGCGGTAATCCCTGCCCTTTCAATTGCAATTTTGGCTGCTTCAATGCCCATTGTAGTGGTAGTTTCCTCATTACGATCGGCAAAACGACGTTCTTTAATACCGGTACGTTCCTGGATCCACGCATCATTCGTATCCATAAAACGACTTAAATCATCATTGGTATATACATTTTTCGGAACGTAGTAACCTATTCCGGCAATTTTAGACTGGTGCATACTCGCTGTTATTTATCATTTGGTTAAACAAAGTTAATCAATTATTGCCTAAGCTATTATTATTAACAAAGGAACAAAATCTTGTTACTCGATACTAAATACTTGATACTAATGTTTATTTTTGCACCATGTCTACAGAAACCAAAGAAGAGACCTTTACGCTCGAAGAAATTTTAACTTCCCTAAAAACCGTACATCGCCTTATTTTGTGGAATGATGATATCAATACTTTCGATCATGTGATTTATTGTATGATGAAATACCTGGATTATAACGAATCGCAGGCCGAAAAAATTGCCTGGAAAGTACATAATGATGGGAAATGCCCCGTTTTAGAAGGCTCATTTACCGAAATGGAAGTTTACCGCAAAATTTTACAGCAAGAAGGATTAACGGTGTCTGTTGATTAAATTTACGAGTTAAGGTTTCGTCCCGTAAATCGTCATGCTGAACTCGGTTCAGCATCTGTTTAAAAAGAAGACCCTGAAATAAATTCAGGGGGACGACCGCCTAAAATGAAACTATAAGATTATAACTCCAAACCCTTCAAAAGTTCATTTAATCCAGCCTGTGTAGTCTGCGTTTTATCTTTAGCATACCATCCGTGAAGTTTTTCTGCCAAAATTGGCATTTCGGTAGTTTCTTTTCTCCACTCCTTTAAAAGCTCCTGCAAAATTTGTGGTCTTGGTCCCCAGGTCGCTAAAACCCGGTCTGCTGATTCATTTAATACAATTAAAACCGGAATTGCCCTCCCACCATTGGTTAAATGCGCATCAATTAATGGCAAATTTTTGTCTCTAAGCACAAATTTCAGATCAATTCTACCTAAGGATGCGGTCGCGATTTTATTAAACACCGGAACAATCTGAGCAGCATCTCCACACCAACCTTCAGTGATCACTAAAAATTTGTAATTTTCTTTTAAACGATCAATGGTAGAGGTTAATTCTTCAGTTAAGCTAACGGTTTTGTCAACCCGGCTCATGCGTTGCACATTCATTTTAGTATAGTGCAAATCGTAAGTTACATCACCAGTAGCTTTTCCCTCTAACAGAAGTTGATCAACCAATGCACGATAGGTTTGATAATCCATTCCCTGCTCGCTGAAAATTTCGCTGTAATTAACCATGATGTTTAAAATTATGTCGCAAAGGAAAGGAGAAATTCAAAGAAAATAATCACGGATTTGCAAGAAAGCGCAAGCGGATGATTACACAGATTTTGGGATTACACAGATGTTTTTTTCACCCCCGTCGTGCTAAGGCACGAAGCATTTGAGCCTTTGAAATACTTGCCTTTTGCATCTGAGAATAATAGGCTACTGATACCATCTGTTGTTAAATAGCCCTGATGGCAATGAATCCCGATTTTTCATCGGGAGCAATGTACAGCAGGACAGAACCCCTCCTATTGACTACAGGATTCGCGCTTCAAAAAAAGATTTGCTTCGCAGAGCCTTCGGGCTCTTCATTGCATTCAGAATGACAACAGGTATATTAAACCTCCATTAACTTACTCACATGCTGTGTTAAAGCCACAAAATCTGCCACGGTTAACTGCTCGGCACGCTTTTCGAAATAAATATGATCGTCCATTTTATCTTTAGGCATCACTGCAGAAACCGCATTACGCAACGTTTTTCTCCGCTGGTTGAAACCTGCCTTAACCACCCGCCAGAATAATTTTTCATCGCAATCTAAAGTCTCCACTTCATTTCTGGTTAAACGGATCACTGCCGAGTGCACTTTTGGTGGTGGATTAAACGTTCCCGGTTTAACGGTAAACAAATATTCAATTTTATAATAGGCCTGAAGAAATACGCTCAGAATCCCATAATCCTTAGTTCCAGCAGGCGAAGCACAGCGTTGCGCAACTTCTTTCTGGAACATGCCTACCATCTCGACAACTTTATTCCGGTTATCTAAAATCTTAAATAGAATCTGAGAAGATATATTGTATGGAAAATTACCAATAATGGCAAACTGACCTGGAAAAATGGCATCAAAATCGAGCTTCAAAAAATCGCCATTAATCAGTCGATCGCCAAGCTGCGGATATTTTTCATTTAAAAAATGGAAAGATTCGGTATCGATATCGATCAGATAAGTTTCTAAGTCTGTACGCTGCAACAAAAAATCAGATAAGATTCCCATCCCTGGTCCTACTTCTAAAACCTGATTATATTTATCAGTATTCACTAAAGCCTCAACAATGCGGTTAGCTATGCCTTTATCGGTTAAAAAATGTTGCCCTAAATGTTTTTTCGCTTTTACTAAACTCATCTTTACGTTTTATTTTGCCACGGAGGCGGCACAGAAAAAATATATTTAAGATTGTGGATAACCCTAATTCTTTTCCTTGTAAACCGTGTTTCCGTGGCTACTCTATTTTGTACAAAATAACTAATTTTTATCCGGTAAGCACCTGTTTAAACGAAAATCAGTAATTTGCGCTAAAATTTTCCAGTAATTATGAGCGATAAACTTAAAATTGGCATCAGTATAGGCGACGTGAACGGCATAGGTTTAGAGGTAATCATTAAAACATTATCCAATCCTGCCATTTTAAATTATTGTACTCCAATTGTTTATGGCCACACCAAGGTTTCATCTTTTCATAGAAAAGCAAATAATTTGGGCGATTTCAGTTTTAATGTAGTTAGCCATGCCAACCAGGCACAGCCAAAAAAAGCAAACATGATCAATTGCTGGGAAGAGGATGTGAAAATCGAATTGGGTCAGGTTACGGCAACAGGAGGAAAATACGCCCTTTTATCACTAGAGCGTGCAACAGCCGATCTGGTAAACGGCGATATTGATGCCCTGGTTACTGCCCCTATCAATAAACATAACATCCAATCAGAAACTTTTGCTTTTCCGGGCCACACAGAATATCTTCAGGAAAAAAGTGGAAGTAAAGATGTGCTGATGTTCCTAATTAGCGAAAATTTACGCGTGGGCGTAGTTACTGGTCACATCCCTGTAAAAGACGTTCCGACAGCCATTACAAAAGATAAAATCATCAGTAAATTAAAGCTGATCAACGAAAGTTTAAAAAAAGACTTCTGGATCGAAAAACCAAAAATTGCTGTTTTGGGTTTAAATCCTCATGCCAGCGATAATGGCTTATTAGGCACCGAAGAAGCTGAAATTATTACACCAGCTATTCAGGAAGCCTACGATAAAGGTATCGTTTGTTTTGGCCCGTACCCTGCCGATGGCTTTTTTGGCAATGGTAGCTACAAACAGTTTGATGCCGTTTTGGCCATGTACCACGACCAGGGCTTAATTCCTTTCAAAACATTAGCTTTCCATAACGGCGTAAACTATACCGCTGGTTTAAACTTCGTTCGTACTTCTCCCGATCATGGAACAGGGTACGATATTGCGGGTAAAGATTTAGCAGATTCTACTTCATTTACCGAAGCTTTATTTTCGGCCATCCATATTGTGAAAAACCGTCGGGAGCAAGAAGAAATGCTAGGCAACCAGTTACGCTCAGGTGGAAAAGTGGTTGAAACGCAGTTTGATATTAAGGATGATGCTTCTTAAGGTAAAAGGCTCAGGGGTTTAAGGTTTATAAGAGCTAAAAGACTAAAGCTGAAAGAGCAAAGCAATAATCGCTAGCCATAACACGCCTGGCCTCCGACTTCGGACACCCAACCTCTGACTTTCTAAAAACCAGGATATCTAAGGTGATTAAGCTTTTTTTTGCAAAACAAGGCCATGTGTTTCATCAGTCCCGAAAGTCCTGCTATACGTTTCAATCTTTTTCAAACCCATAAGGTTTTGAAAACCTTATGGGTTTAATCAAAAGTATTTCCACTGCTATCAGGTTTATTTTAGGTAAAATTGTGCATCAAATTTAAAATGAGCGGCACTAAAAAAACCAATTACATCCTACCCACAATCGTTATTGCACAGTTTCTCTGTACCTCGTTGTGGTTTGCTGGCAACGCGGTATTGCCCGATATTGTTAAAAGCTTTCCTAATGAAACGAACCTCTTAGCCAATCTCACCAGTATGGTACAGTTTGGTTTCATCAGCGGAACATTAGTTTTTGCTTTCTTTGCCATTTCCGATATTTTTTCACCCTCAAAAGTGTTCTTTATCTGTGGCATTGCAGCTGCGTTGTTTAATCTGGGCATCTGTTTAGAACTACCAGATGTCCATTTACTATTGCTTTTTCGCTTTTTAACTGGTTTTATGCTGGCTGGAATCTACCCCGTTGGCATGAAAATAGCATCCGATTACTTTAAAGACGGGCTAGGAAAATCCTTAGGGTTTTTAGTTGGTGCTTTGGTTTTGGGCACTGCCTTTCCGCACTTATTAAAAACATTTACAGCAAATTTTCCCTGGCAATATGTAATCTTTGCTACATCGGCGTTATCTGTAACCGGAGCTTTGGGAATTTTATTGTTTGTGCCCAATGGTCCGTTTAGAACAGCCGGACAAAAATTCAATTTCCGTTCTTGTTTTAATGGCTTTAAAAATCCGCATTTCAGATCCGCCGCTTTCGGTTATTTCGGACACATGTGGGAACTTTATACATTTTGGGCTTTTTTACCAGGCATGCTGCTGCTTTACAATACTAAACATGCTCATGCAACTTTAAATATCCCGCTATTTTCGTTCTTAATTATCGCATCAGGTGGTCTATCTTGCATGATCGGCGGTCTGCTCTCACAAAAATTTGGCGCAAAACGGATTGCCACCATTGCCCTTTCCATTTCGGGCCTGTGCTGCTTGCTCTCTTCCCTCTTTCTATTCAGCAGTTCAGTTTATCCTTTTCTTATATTTTTATTTTGCTGGGGTTTATTCGGCACGGCAGATTCGCCATTATTTTCTTCTTTAATTGCCAAGCATGCACCCGAAAGTTTAAGAGGAACTTCGTTAACGTTGGTAAATTGTATCGGCTTTGCCATTACAATTATCAGCATTCAGACGGTTAATTTACTATCAAAACAGCTAAATATTCAATATCTTTATATGGTGCTTGCAATTGGCCCAGTATTGGGACTATGGGCGTTGCTAAAAAAAACAATTTAAAAATGCGACTAACAGGAATTGCATTAATTATTGTGGCTTCTAACATTAATTGTTGGAATTATAATAACATCAGTTACCCAAAAAAACAAATATGAGTACAAAATTACCACCCATCATAAAACCAGCAGAATTAACCTGGTTAAACCAAGACGATGAAATCGTAATTATTGATGCGAGCGCCGGATCAAAAGCCAGATATGATGAACAGCATTTAGCGGGCGCGCACTTCGCTGATGAAAACAATGATTTAGCCAACATTGGCGATTTTGCAGTTGGCGGAAGGCATCCTTTACCTACTTTCGAGCAATTTTCAATTGTTTTACAGAAACTCGGCATCACAAAAGATAGCCATGTAATTGTTTACGATGATAAAAACGGCGGTAATGCAGCTGCAAGGCTCTGGTGGATGCTAAAAGCCATCAGTCATGAAAAAGTACAGGTAATTGATGGGGGCTTTCAGGCGGCTGTTAAAGCAGGCTTCCCGACAACTGATAAAGTAGAAATCCCGAAATCTGTTGAAAAATACGAAATCACAGCATGGAACTTACCACTATCTGATATCAATGAAGTAGAAAAAGTGGCCAAAACCGACGATTATATTGTGATCGATGTGCGCGATGCCAACCGTTTTGCAGGCCTCACCGAACCTATCGATTTAATTGCAGGCCATATCCCTGGTGCGGCAAATATTCCCTATACTGAAAATTTAAATGCTACGGGTGCTTTCCTGGCCCCTGAAATATTGAAAGAAAAATATGCCGAAGCTTTGGCCCACGTTAAACCCGAAAACGTAATTGTACACTGTGGCTCGGGTATTACCGCCTGCCATACGCTACTGGCTATGGATTATGCAGGTTTACCCATCCCTAAACTTTATGTAGGCTCATGGAGCGAATGGAGCAGAAATAACAAAGAAATGGTATTGGCAGACTAGCCTTCTTATAGGCCTTACAGGTTTCAGAAACCTGTAAGGCCTTTCCGTATTTCGATTAACATTCTGAAAACCTGTCCGATTAACATCAACAATTTTCAAAAAACATTTTTAATCTAATTATTTTATCCCTACATTTGCAGGCTAAAATTTTACAGTACTTTGAACCCACTAAAACAATTTTCATTACCGTTTACCGGATTAAAATTGGGAACCCATCAGTTTGATTATGAGCTTGATGATGCCTTTTTTAACGCATTCGAGTACTCGTTAATTAAAAGCGGAAATTTAAAGGTAGGCCTGGAACTTGAGAAACAAGAGACCATGATGCTTCTAAAATTCAAAGTTATTGGTATAGTTAATTTAGATTGCGATAAATGTTTATCTGAGTTTTCATTACCAGTAAACCTGTACGAACGTCAGATCGTAAAATTTGCAGAAGCCGAAATGGAAAGCGATGATGAAGAAATTATCTCGCTCAGCCGTAAAGATACCGAGATTGATATATCGGGTCCTTTATACGAAATGATTAACGTAGCGGTACCTTATATCAAAAACTGCGAGCAGGCAGGTAAAGATTGTGATCAGGAAATGATTGATCGCTTAAATCAGTTATCTATCCAGAAGCAGGCTGAAGAAAATGAACAAACAAGCGACCCACGTTGGGAAGCCCTTAATAAGTTAAAAAAATAATTAGATTATACACCAATGGCACATCCAAAACGGA
This sequence comes from Pedobacter sp. W3I1, assembly GCF_030816015.1. NCBI lineage: Bacteria > Pseudomonadati > Bacteroidota > Sphingobacteriia > Sphingobacteriales > Sphingobacteriaceae > Pedobacter > Pedobacter sp. W3I1. The sequence goes on along the minus strand of NZ_JAUSXN010000001.1, from coordinate 936,482 downwards.
AAATCTCGAAACAGAGAAAAAATAAAAGAAGAACACACTATAAAGCTGTTACTCCTTCTTTAGCAACATGCTCGGCAACAGGTGCTATTCACGTACCTCACCGTGCTTACAACGTTGATGGTAACTTATACTACAACGGCAAACTGGTTATCGAAAATACTCAGATTGGGTAATTTTCTTAAAAAATTGTTTGTGTTTTCAGCGGCTTTAGTCATACCTTAGTCAACTGAAAAATTCAGGATTACACCTGACTTAAACACAAACAGATTTTTTCTATGAAAATAGGCCTCGACATAATGGGCGGAGACTATGCTCCCAAAGCAATTGTTTTGGGAGCAATAGCTGCTCATCAATCGCTTAACGCTGGAGAGCATTTAGTTCTTATTGGCGATACCGAACAGATTAAACCCATTCTTGCAGAAGAAGGTTTTAATCCAGATCATTTTGAATACGTTCATACTGATGAAGTAATTGGTATGGGCGAACATCCCACCAAAGCAATCGTTCAGAAACCAAATTCGAGCATAGCAGTTGGTTTTAACCTTTTAAAAGAAGGCAAAATCGATTCTTTCGCTAGTGCTGGTAACTCTGGAGCCATGTTGGTTGGCGCAGTTTTTAGCGTTAAAACCATCCCGGGCATTATCCGCCCTTGTTTATGTACAATTCTTCCGAAAATTAAAGGCGGTACCGGCTTATTATTAGATGTAGGTGCAAATGCCGACTGCAAACCCGATATTTTATTACAATTTGGCGTTTTAGGCAGCTTATATGCAGAAAATCTTTTGCAGATTAATGACCCCAAAGTTGCCCTGATAAATATTGGCGAAGAAGATGAGAAAGGAAATATGTTAAGCATGGCTACTTTCCCGTTAATGAAAGAAACCAATCTCTTCAACTTTGTTGGGAATGTGGAAGGAAGAGATTTATTTAACGATAAAGCAGATGTAATTGTATGTGATGGTTTTACCGGAAATATAATGCTAAAATTAGCAGAATCGTTTTATGTATTGACCATCAAAAAGGGACTTAAAGATGAGTTCTTCGATCGTTTTAATTATGAACAATATGGTGGAAGTCCGGTTTTAGGTGTTAACGCTCCTGTGGTTATCGGACATGGAATTTCTAGTCCGTTAGCCGTTAAAAATATGGTTCTGCAATCCAGAGAAATGATCACCACAGGTTTGGTAGAAAAAATTAGAATTGCATTTAAATAATTTATTAAAATTCTTAAAATGAGTAAAATTCACGCTGCTATTACAGCAGTAAATGGTTACGTTCCCGACTATGTGCTTACAAACGCAGAGTTAGAAACCATGGTTGATACTTCGGATGAATGGATTACCAGTAGAACAGGGATTAAAGAACGTAGAATTTTAAAAGGAGAAGGTTTAGGTACTTCCGATATGGCTGTTCATGCCGTAAACGGTTTACTTAAGAAGAGAGGAATTGATGCAAAAGAAATTGAACTGATTATCTTTTGCACCACTACTCCGGATTTTACTTTCCCTGCAACGGCAAACGTTTTAGCAGATAAAATTGGTGCTACAAATGCATGGGGTTACGATTTACAGGCAGCCTGTTCTGGCTTTATTTTCGGACTTTCTACAGGCGCATCATTCATTGAGTCGGGAAGACACAAAAAGGTTTTAGTAGTTGGTGGCGATAAAATGTCGTCAATCATCAATTACGAAGACCGTACAACCTGTATCATTTTTGGAGATGGTTGTGGCTGTGCCTTATTAGAACCAAACGAAGAAGGTTTAGGTATCCAGGATTCTATTTTAAGAACAGATGGTTCCGGAAGAGATTTCTTAGGGATGAAAGCAGGTGGTTCGGTTATGCCGGCAACACATGAAACTATTGACGCAAGATTACATTTTGCACACCAGGAGGGCCCAACAGTATTTAAATTTGCGGTAACCAATATGGCCGATGTTGCTGCAGAGATTATGGAACGTAACGGCTTAACTGCTGATGATGTTGCATGGTTAGTGCCTCACCAAGCCAATAAACGCATTATCGATGCCACTGCAAACCGCATGGGCGTAACCACCGATAAAGTAATGATCAACATTGAACGTTACGGAAATACAACCAACGGAACTATTCCTTTATGTTTATGGGAATGGGAAAGCAGGTTGAGAAAAGGCGACAACATCGTTTTAGCGGCATTTGGTGGTGGTTTCACCTGGGGTTCAGTATACCTTAAATGGGCTTACGATACTAATTAGTCAGAAGTCTTTAGTCGGGAGTCAGAAGTCCTATACTACGTAGAAAAAAATAAAACAAAAAAAGTATAACTTAGTTAATTCAATAAACACTATTTTTTACATAACTAGCCTAAAAAATGGATATCAAACAAATACAGGAACTGATTAAATTTGTTTCTCGTTCTGGAGTAAATGAAGTTGCTATTGAGCAGGAAAACTTCAAAATCACGATCAAAACAAACCAAGCGCCAACAGTTGTGCATGCTACCGTACCACAGGCTCCGCTTGTACAGGCTGCTGCCCCTGTTGCTATAGCTCCTACTGCTCCAAATGCAGCAACACCTGCTGTACCAGCTGCAGAAGACACCTCAAAATACATTACGATTAAATCGCCAATGATCGGTACTTTCTATCGTTCAGCTAGTCCAGATAAACCAATGTTTGTTAATGTTGGTGATGAAATTAGCACAGGTAAAGTAGTTTGTATTATCGAGGCAATGAAACTTTTTAACGAAATTGAAAGTGAAGTTTCGGGCCGTATCGTTAAAATCCTGGTTGATAATGCATCGCCGGTAGAATATGACCAACCGTTATTTTTAGTAGAACCTATTTAGAAGCTGATTTCACAAATTAATTTGATTTACAGATTATTGATGATGCCACTAAATCAGTGTAATCCTATAATCGGTGTAATCATCAATTAAAAAAATTATGTTTAAAAAAATACTAATTGCCAACAGGGGTGAAATCGCTTTGCGTATTATCCGTACCTGTAAGGAAATGGGCATCAAAACGGTTGCTGTTTACTCTACCGCAGATCGCGAGAGTTTACACGTACGTTTTGCTGATGAGGCTGTTTGTATTGGCCCCCCACCTAGTAAAGATTCTTATTTAAATATTCCAAATATCATTTCGGCCGCAGAATTAACTAACGCCGATGCCATACACCCAGGTTATGGTTTCTTATCAGAAAATGCTAAGTTTTCTAATATTTGCCGCGAGTACAACATCAAATTTATTGGTGCTACCCCAGAACAGATTAATGGCATGGGCGATAAAGCTTCTGCAAAAGAAACCATGAAAATTGCTGGTGTACCAACCATTCCAGGATCTGAAGGCTTGCTGAGCAGCGTTAAAGAAGGTATTGCAATCGCCAATGAAATGGGCTATCCTGTTATCCTAAAAGCAACTGCCGGTGGTGGTGGCCGTGGTATGCGTGTAGTTTGGAAAGATGAAGATTTTGAAAATGCATGGGATAGTGCCCGTCAGGAATCTGGTGCAGCCTTTGGTAACGATGGTTTATACTTAGAGAAATATATCGAAGATCCACGCCACATTGAAATCCAGATTATCGGAGATCAGTTTGGTAAAGCCTGCCATTTATCGGAGCGCGATTGTTCTATTCAGCGCCGCCACCAGAAATTGGTTGAGGAATCTCCTTCTCCTTTCATGACAGATGAACTTCGTGTAAGAATGGGTGAAGCAGCTATTAAAGGTGCAATGGCTGTAAATTACGAAGGAGCAGGAACAATCGAATTTTTGGTTGATAAACACCGTAACTTCTATTTTATGGAAATGAATACCCGTATCCAGGTAGAGCATCCGGTTACAGAAGAGGTAATCAACTTCGATTTAATTAAAGAACAGATTAAAGTTGCTGCCGGAATTCCAATTTCAGGTAAAAATTACTTTCCTAACATGCACGCAATTGAGTGCCGGATCAATGCAGAAGATCCGGCAAATAACTTCCGTCCATCACCGGGACGAATTACCAATTTCCACTCTCCGGGTGGCCATGGTGTTCGTGTTGATACACACGTTTATGCTGGCTATTCAATTCCATCTAACTACGATTCGATGATTGCCAAATTAATCTGTGTGGCACAAACACGCGAAGAGGCAATTTGTACGATGGAACGCGCTTTAGGTGAATTTGTAATTGAAGGTGTAAAAACAACCATTCCTTTCCATCTGCAGTTGATGAAAGATCCGAACTTCAGAGCAGGAAATTTTACTACGAAATTTATGGAAACGTTCGAGTTTTCGGAAGGATAAACGATTTCTATACTTAATAATATAAGGAGGCTATTCAAATAATTTGGATAGCCTTTTTTATTGTTTTAGATTTTAATTACTGCCGGATAAATACCTGATAATTAATATTTAACTCTAAACTGTAGCGATTATTTAATTCGTTACGTTTATATATTAAAACCACTCCAAATATGAAAAAAAATCTGATTAACGCAGTACTCCTTCTACTTGTTTTCACTGTATTTACGAACTGTAAAAAAGATGAGTACGAAATGATACAGATTGCAAAAAGGATATCTGTTCAGGAAATGAGGGCGCTGCCTGTAGGATTGACCAAAGCCATTCCAGCCAAAAGAACCGGGAAAATTTACATTTACAACGATTATCTCTTCATTAATGAACCCAATGAAGGTATTCATATCTACAACAATACCAATCCGAGTGCGCCAGTAAACATGGGTTTTCTGAAAATTCCGGGAAACGTAGATTTAGCCATTCACAACAATATCCTTTACGCCGACAGTTTTATTGACTTACTGGCTTTTGATATCTCGAACTTGAACGGTATCAAACAAGTGAAAAGAGTAACTGATGTTTTCAATCAATTGTATTCGGCGGGTGCTCAAAAATACCTTTACACTTATAAAGATACCCTGGTAAAGAAGCAAACTTACAAAAAAGGGATATTTAAGGATGCCGCTTACAGCAGCAACTCTTTATCGCAAAGTAGTTCTACCGGGCAAGGTGGCTCGATGGCCAGATTTACCTTAATGAATGACTATTTATATACTGTTGGCGTGAATAATTTAAGTCTGTTTGACGTTAAAACCGCATCAAACCCAACTTTCCTGAAGGCTATTAATTTGGGTTGGGGTGTTGAAACCATCTTTCCTTACGAAAGCAAATTATTTATAGGTACCAATAGAGGCATGCACATTTTTAGCGCTACCGATCCGGCCAACCCGATACAGTTATCCACATACAGCCATATTTTTGCCTGCGACCCCGTAGTGGTGCAAGGAAAATATGCTTATGTTACTTTACGTACCGGCAATATGTGCATGCAGGCAAGCAACCAATTAGAAGTTGTAGATATTGAAGATCCAACGAAACCGAAACAGGTTGCAGTTTATCCCATGCAAAACCCACACGGCCTAAGTACAAGTGGCGATCATTTATTTCTCTGCGAAGGTAATTATGGAATAAAGAGCTTTAATATTGCCAATAAAATCAAAATAGGCAATAACATGCTTCAACATTTAATTAATATCAAAAGCTTTGATGTTATTGCAGGTCCTAAATCTTTAATCGTTACCGGAGAAGATGGCGTATATCAATTTAATTATAACGATGCGGCAAATTTAAAGCAACTGAGCATAATTAAAGACCAACTTTAAAACTACTACCAGGGCTACCTTCTATTTTTAAAGTCATTTCTCATAATAATATAAACTATTTCTATATTTAACACGTAAATACCATTCTATTCAAATAGAATGGTATTTTTGTTTTCAACATGAGCGACACTAAAAAAACTTCACTTACAAAAGCTATCGGGCAAAAGAGCACCACCTTAGAGGCAGAAATGTCTTTTTTCGATCACCTGGATGTTCTCCGTAAACATTTAATCAGAGCCGTAATTGCCATTGCCGTTTTTACGGGTATCGCTTTTTACTTCAATGAATTCATCTTAGATAAAATCATATTTGGCCCAAAAAAGCCCGATTTCTGGACTTACAGGATGATGTGCAAACTGGTAGAAAAATTTCCTTCACTTGGTGCAGATATGTGTATCACTAAAATTAATGGAGAGATTATTAACACCGAAATGGCAGGTCAGTTTAACCTGCAATTGAATGTTTGCGTAATGTGCGGTATCGTGGTTGGTTTCCCTTATTTATTATGGGAAGTTTGGCGTTTTATTAAACCAGCGTTACACGAAAATGAACGTAAATCGGCAAGTGGCTTTGTATTCTTCGCCTCGGCACTTTTCATTATCGGTATCTTTTTTGGCTACTTTATAGTATGCCCATTATCAGTTAACTTTTTAACGGGTTATACGGTAAGTGCCGAAATCAAAAATACATTCACAGTTGATTCGTATCTATCATCTGTTGCAACTTTAACTTTAGGTACCGGAATTATCTTCGAGCTTCCGGTTATTATTTTCATCCTATCGAAACTTGGCTTGATGACACCAAAGCTCATGAGGTCAAGCAGAAGGTATGCCGCCGTAATCATCTTAATTATTGCCGCCATCGTTACGCCAACGCCTGATATTATGACGATGCTGATTGTAGCTACGCCATTGTTCTTACTTTATGAACTGAGTATTTTTGTTTCAGCCTACATAGAAAAAAAGAAGAAAAAGGCCGATGCTGCTTTCTACGCTAACTAACAAAAACATTACGAATAGATTTTATAATTCTCTATAAATTTGACAATGTCTGATACAAAAATTAAAATTGCTATTGGAGCGGATCACGCCGGGTTTGAATACAAAGAAATATTAAAAGATTTTTTACAGGATTACGAAGTAAAAGATTTTGGTACTTACTCAGAAAATTCTGTTGATTATCCAGATTTTGCCCATCCTGTTGCTGCTGCTGTAGAAAATGGAGAATTTACTTACGGGATTTTACTTTGTGGATCGGCAAATGGTGTAGCCATCACCGCGAACAAACATCAGCATATCAGGGCAGGTTTATGCTGGGAAAATGAAGTTGCTTCTTTAGTCCGCAAACACAATAACGCAAACGTTTTGTGTATACCTGCAAGATTTGTTTCAGAAGAACTGGCCAAAGAAATTACCACAACTTTTTTAACTACTGAATTTGAGGGCGGCCGTCACCAGAACAGGGTTGAAAAAATTTCGTGTTAACAAGAAAATAACTAACTATTATCATAATGAACAAAAAGTTTTTAACCCTTGGCTTGGCATCGCTTGTTACGGCAAGTTGCTTTAGTCAGGTAAAGCCCCTTATACCGAATAAGGATGCCATAAAATTCAGTAAGGCCATTAGCCCTGAAAATGCGTATAAACACCTTTCAGTATTGGCTTCTGATGCCTACGAAGGCCGTGAAACAGGAACAAAAGGCGCCTGGATGGCTGCTGATTATATCCGTGATTATTTCAAATCATTGGGTTTAAAAGCGCCAGTAAATGGCAGTTATTTCCAAAAAATTGATTTGGTAAATGTTACCTTAAAAGAAAGCCATTTAACGGTTAACGGTCAGCCTAAAGAATACCAGAAAGATTATTTGGTATCTCCCAGCTTAATCAGCGATAAAGGTTTTACTCTCTCAGCCAACGAGCTTGTATTTATCGGTTATGGTTTAAAGAAAGACACTTATAACGATTTTTCAGGTACCGATATTAAAGGAAAAGTGGTTATCATGTTCAACGGTGGAGATCCGACCGTAAAACCGGGTACAAGAATTGATAGGGCAGCTTATCGTGCTACACTTGAGGCCAGGGCAAAATATTTCGCAGAAAATAATGTTAAAGCCATTATCCTGATCGATCCGGCTGTTGATAGAATAACTGAAAACACCAAGCAAACCCTTAAAAATGGCAAGGTAATGGTGAAAACCAATGCTGCTATCGAAGCTCAAAAACAAAACGATATTCCACGCATCTCGATATCTGTTGCTTTGGCAAACGATCTGTTAAAGGCCTCGAACACTACTGTGGCTGATCTGCAAAAGAAAATAACAGATAGTCAGGCTCCTGCCTCGCAAGTATTAAACGTACCTTTCTCAGCAAGTGCTGCAAAAACAGAAACACCAGTTAGATGCGAAAATGTTCTGGGTTACTTGGAAGGTTCAGATCCGGCACTTAAAAAAGAAGTATTAGTCCTTACCGGTCACTATGACCATATTGGCTTAGTAACTGATCCGGATGCAAAAGATAAAGTAAACAACGGAGCTGATGATGATGGATCGGGAACTACAGGTGTTTTATTAATGGCAAAAGCATTTACTGACGCCAAAAAAGCAGGAAAAGGTTCAAAACGCAGTCTCCTTTTCATGACTGTTGTAGGCGAAGAAAAAGGACTTTGGGGTTCTGAATGGTATTCGGAGCATCCGGTTTTCCCTGTTGAAAACACCATTGCTGATTTAAATACGGATATGATTGGCCGTACGGGTGAAGAATATTTAGGTACGCCAGATTCAGCAAACTACATTTACTCAGTAGGCTCAAAAATGTTGAGCAGCGATTTAGCAAATATTAGCGAACAGGTTAACGCAACCTATACCAAAATGAAACTGGATTATAAATACGATGATCCAAAAGATCCTGAGCAGATTTATTACCGTTCAGATCACTACAACTTCGCAAAGTTGGGCATTCCAATTATCTTCTATTACGATGGAATGTTGCAACAAGATTACCACAAACCTGGTGACGAAGTAAGCAAAATCAATTTTCCACTTTTAGCCAAAAGAGCTAAACTAACCTACTTTACCGCATGGGAACTGGCCAACAGAGCTAAACGCCCGGCCGTAGATATGGACGGAAAAGGAAATCCAAAGAAATAATTAATTCAAAACACTTAGCCTCGACAAAATGTCGGGGCTTTTTTATGCACAATGATTTACAACTTTATATTTCAATATTAAAATGCTATTTTTGATTAAAGCGAGTTATGGATCAGTTGCATATTTTAGAAAAAATTAAAATGATCCCTGTTGCCTATCAGCAAGAGGTAGAAGACTTTATTGATTTTATTTTACAAAAGAAAGTAAAGAAAAAAGATGAAGAAAAAACCAAAAGAAAACTTGGCTTACTTAAAGGAAAGATGAAAATGGGTGATGATTTTAATGCCCCGCTGGATGATTTCAAAGATTACATGTAGTGAAAAAATACTTGCTTGATACCCATGTTTTACTTTGGATGCAAGATGATAATATTGCATTATCTAAGCCCGCAAGAAAAATTCTAGAAGATTCAACTACTCAACTCTACTTAAGCATAGCTAGCCTGTGGGAAATTACGATAAAACAATCTCTTGGGAAATTACGATTAGAATATTCATTAGATGAACTCATAGATTCCTGTAATACGAATAACATTACCATTCTTCCAATAGATTACGGAACATTGAAAATACTTAAAGATTTACCATTTATACATCGTGATCCATTTGACAGAATTATGATTGCAACCAGTATGGAATTAGATTTAGATCTCATTTCCAATGATGAAATAACTAAAAAATATACAACCAGAATTGTCTGGTAGTAATCTATTCGAAAAATAACAATTTTCTTTGTTTTAATTTCTAAAAATAAACTCAACAGGGTTTCCTATCTTTGATGTGATAACGAAGTAGCTAAAAACTAAAATCAGTTAATATTCGTTACCTTATTACAAAATAACTATTGATGAATATCGCCGAGGAATTTTTAGAGAAATCTGACGAGAAAGCTTTCGATTTACCGCATCGTAAAACCATAAATTATAATATTGGGAAATACAATGCGGCTGTTGAACGGGGCTTATCAAAATTCGAAAATTTAGAGGCATCCAAAAAAAAGGCACACGTAATTAAATGGCGTGTGATGGAAAACCTCGATAAATTCTTACCAGAGTTCGAATCAAATTTTCAACGGCGCGGCGGCAAGGTGATCTGGGCAAATAATGCCGAAGAAGCACAACAGGAAATCCTCAACATCATCAAAAGAAACAACGGTAAAACAGTTATTAAATCAAAATCGATGACCACCGAGGAAATTCACTTAAACGATTTTCTGGAAAAGAACAACATCGAATCTTTAGAAAGCGATTTGGGCGAGTACATTGTTCAATTGCTTGGTCAGGCGCCATATCATATTGTTACCCCGGCCATGCACCTCAGTGCAACAGATATTGCACAATTATTTCACGATAAATTTGGCACACCTATCGATGCCACTCCTCCTCAGCTCGTACAAAAAGCAAGAGAATTACTCCGCGATAAATACCTTACCGCTGATATCGGTATTAGTGGTGGAAACTTTTTAATTGCCGATACCGGAAGTATTGCGCTTACCGAAAATGAAGGCAATGCACGTTTAAGTACAACTTTCCCTAAAATTCATATTGCTATTGTAGGCATTGAAAAGGTAATTCCTTCTATTGCTGATCTGGATCTATTCTGGCCTTTATTGGCATCGCACGGAACCGGGCAAAACTTAACGGTTTATAATACTATTTTAAGCGGTCCACGCCAACCCAATGAAACAGATGGGCCAGAGGAAATGTATGTGATTTTGCTGGATAATGGCCGTACCAATTTATTGGCACAAAAAGACCAGCGGCAGGGCTTGTACTGCATCCGTTGTGGTGCCTGCTTAAATGCTTGCCCGGTGTACAAAAATATTGGTGGCCATACTTATAATACAACCTATAGTGGCCCAATTGGTTCGGTTATTACTCCCCATTTAAAGGGCATGGAAGAATTTAAACATTTAAGCTATGCATCTAGTCTTTGCGGCAAATGTTCAGAGGTTTGCCCGGTAAAAATCGATATCCATAAAATGCTCTTACTTAACCGTAGAGATGCTGCCGCAGGACACGAAAATGGCAAAAAAGAAGAAATCGGCTGGAACATGTTCAGCAGAATGATGCTAAAACGCAAATGGATGGATTTCTTCGGTGGAAAGTTTAAAAACTTTATGCTCAAAAGATTCTTCAAAAAGAGCTGGGGCAAATACCGGGAGATGCCTAAAGTTGCCGATAAATCTTTTGCAAAACAATGGGAAGAATTGAAAAAAAGTAAGGAGTCTTAAGTTAGGGCTAATTAGTCAGAATAACCAGATATGCAATTTAACAGAGGTGATAAAGACGACAAGTTCTTACTGAACTTATACAGAAGATTACTTTACCCTCGGATGGTTGAAGACAAAATGCTCAAGCTTTTGCGTCAGGGCAGGATTGGCAAATGGTTTTCGGGCATTGGCCAGGAAGCCATTGCAGTTGGTAGTGCCTTGGCCATGCAAAGTGATGAGTACATTTTGCCCATGCACCGTAATTTGGGTGTTTTTACTTCACGAGATATTCCCTTAAAAAAATTAATGGCGCAATGGCAGGGCAAAATTACCGGCTTCACCAAAGGCCGCGACCGCTCTTTTCATTTCGGCACACAAGAATATAAAATTATCGGCATGATATCCCACCTTGGTCCGCAGATGGCCTTAGCTGATGGTATCGCGCTGGCTGATATTTTACGCAATCAACCCCATGCTACTTTGGTTTACCACCGGAGAAGGGGCAACCAGCGAAGGCGATTTTCATGAGGCGGTAAATGTTGCCGCAGTTTGGAACCTTCCTGTTATTTTTCTGATCGAAAATAATGGATATGGCCTTTCCACTCCAAAATCAGAGCAGTTCAGGTGTAAAAATTTGGTAGATAAAGCCATTGGTTATGGCATAGAGGGTATTCAGATAGACGGGAATAATATTTTAGAGGTTTATGATACCATCAACCAGCTGGCTATGGAAATCCGAAAAGATCCAAGACCGGTTTTGGTAGAATGTCTTACTTTCCGAATGCGAGGGCATGAAGAAGCATCGGGCACTAAATACGTTCCGCAAGAACTGTTTGACGAGTGGGAAAAGAAAGATCCGCTAAGTAATTACGAAGCGTATTTAATTGAACAGGGTATTTTAACACCGGATACCGTTATTGATATTAAAATTCAGGTTAAAAGAGATATTGAACTGGAAATTGAAGAAGCTTTTAACGAAGATGAGCCGATTGCTAATGCTGAGCAGGAGCTAAAGGATATGTATTTCCCCTACGTGCAACAGGTTATCCAACCCAATCAATCTTCCATTGAAAAAAGATATTTAGATGCTATAACCGATGGTTTGGACTTGGCCATGCAAAAGTATCCTAACCTGGTTTTAATGGGCCAGGATATTGCTGATTATGGTGGCGCTTTTAAAATTACGGGTGGTTTTACCGCTAAATATGGCAAAGGCAGGGTGCGTAATACGCCTATTTGCGAATCGGCCATTGTGGGGGCGGCTTTGGGCCTATCCATAAATGGTTATAAAGCTGTTGTAGAAATGCAATTTGCCGATTTTGTAACCGTAGGCTTTAATCAGATTGTGAATAACCTGGCCAAAACACACTACCGCTGGGGCGAAAAGGCCGATGTGGTGGTGCGCATGCCTACAGGTGCCGGAACAGGCGCTGGGCCGTTTCACTCCCAAAGTAATGAGGCCTGGTTTACCAAAACACCAGGATTGAAAGTCGTATATCCCGCTTTCCCCGAAGATGCTAAAGGTTTACTATTGGCTGCAATCGAAGATCCAAATCCAGTGCTTTATTTCGAGCATAAATACCTCTACAGAAGTTTAAGCGCTCCTGTTCCTAATGGTTATTATACTACGGAGATTGGCAAAGCGGTTAGGCTTGCCAAAGGAGATAAATTTGCGATTATTACTTATGGCCTCAGTGTACATTGGGCCTTAGATTACCTGAAGCAACATCCTGAAAGTGGTGCAACATTACTTGATCTGCGCACACTACAGCCCTGGGATAAAGAAGCTGTAAGGGCAGCTGTTAAAGCAACCGGAAGAATTTTAATTTTGCATGAAGACACCTTAACAAACGGTTTTGGTGCAGAATTATCTGCATGGATTGGAGAGCACTGTTTCGCTTATCTGGATGCTCCGGTAATGCGCTGTGCGAGCTTAGATACCGCCATTCCAATGAGTAAAGTATTAGAAGAAGATTTTTTAGCTAAAGCAAGGTTAGCAGAAACAATTGATAAATTATTGAAATATTGAGAAGGTTAATTGTATAAACTGTTTAAATTGGTTAATTGTGTCATACAGTTAACCGATTTGTACAATTAACCGGTTAAACAAAAAATACATGGGCAATTTTAAAGTCGAAGGAAATATCATCAACATTACAAAGCGAAATATTTTCTTTGGCGAAGTAGAGGTCGAAGATGGAAAAATAAAATCAATCTCTAAAATCTCTGAACAGAAAGAAGGTGCTCATTTTATTTCGCCAGGCTTTATTGATAGCCATGTGCACATCGAAAGTAGCATGTTAATTCCAAGTGAATTTGCGCGGTTGGCAGTTGTTCATGGAACCGTTTCTACCATCAGTGATCCGCACGAAATTGCCAATGTTTGCGGAATGGCAGGCGTAGAATTTATGATCGAGAATGGCAATACCGTCCCTTTTAAATTTAATTTTGGCGCACCGAGCTGCGTTCCCGCTACGATTTTCGAAACTGCTGGTGCTGAATTAAATCATGATGATGTAAAGGCCCTTTTAGAACGTCCTGAAATAAAATACCTCAGCGAAATGATGAATTTTCCAGGTGTGCTTTATAAAGACGAAGAAGTTTTAAAAAAGATTGCTGCTGCCCACCAGTTAGGTAAACCTGTTGATGGACATGCCCCGGGCTTACGTGGCGATGCTGTTCAACAATACATCAACGCCGGAATTTCTACCGATCATGAATGTTTTACCGCAGAAGAGGCGCTGGATAAACTGCAACGTGGTATGAAAATTCTTATCCGTGAAGGAAGCGCAGCCAAAAATTTCGAAGCACTGATCGATCTACTGAACGATTGGCCGGAAATGATGATGTTCTGCAGCGACGATAAACATCCTGATAGTTTGGTCGAAAACCATATTAATCAGCTTTGTGCAAGGGCAGTAGAAAAGGGAATCGATATTTTCAATATCCTACAGGCAGCCTGTATCAATCCAATTCTTCATTACAAACTAGATGTTGGTTCATTGCAGATTAATGATGATGCAGATTTTATCATTCTAGAAGATTTAAAAAATTTCAAGGTTAAACAAACCTATATTAATGGCTTATTGCTTGCCGAAAATGGAAAAACAGTGGGCAATTGGGTAAAACATGTCGAAGATCGCGAATCGGTAAACCATTTCGATTGCAGTTTGAAAAAGGAGGAAGATTTTATTTATCCTTTTACCAGACAAAAAGAAATTCCGGTTATTGAAGCATTAGACGGGCAATTGATTACCAACCGGATATCTGCCAAACCAAAAGTTTTAAATCAAAACATCATTAGTGATCTGGAAAACGATGTTTTGAAAATGGTGGTCGTAAACCGTTATCATGATGCACCGATTGCAATATCTTTCGTAAAAAACTTTGGCCTAAAAGAAGGTGCCATTGCCTCAAGCGTTGCCCATGATAGTCATAACATTATTGCAGTTGGTGTAGATGACAAAAGTATCTCTGAAGCTGTAAATTTGGTAATCAAAGAAACAGGCGGTATTGCCGCTTTGGGCAATGGGAAAAAAGAAGTTTTAGCCTTACCAGTAGCAGGCTTAATGAGCAACCATAACGGTTATCAGGTGGCTGAAAGTTATACCTCCATAGATCAGTTTGCGAAAGACCTGGGTTCTACCTTACTTGCACCTTTTATGACGCTTTCTTTTATGGCTTTATTGGTGATCCCACGCTTAAAATTAAGCGATAAAGGTTTATTTGATGGTGATGAGTTTAAGTTTGTGTAATTACTTCACTCCCTCAATTCGATCAGAAAACACGTTGATTAACTTAAAATCTTTGTTAAGCTCAATTACTTGTGGCCAGAGCTTATTTAGAATTTCATGAAATTGCTTCATTTTCATATTACCAACTTTGATATGAATCACTTTTGGCGGTGGATTATGAAGTAAAATTCGAGAAGAGAAATCGCTATCTTTAGTTATAATGGTTAAATTTTCAGATTCAGCAAATTTCCAAATTTCTGTATCAGACCATTCATCACCAAGATCATATTGATGAATATATTCCACAGTATTCCACAAAGAAAAGAACCGGGGCAAATTTACATCAATCAAGAAAATCTTTTGCATTAAGCTACAGCTTGCTTGATTATAAAACTATGGTTCATTAATTCAGTTGCATAAAGCATACAAGCCGTAATATCTTCTGTTTCTAAAGACGGGTATTGCTTTAAAATTTCTTCTTGAGTTTCACCTGCAGCCAAAAATTCCATTATAGTTTGTACTGTAATCCGTTTACCTCTTATAATAGGTTTTCCGCCGCAAATATTTGCATCTATATATATACGGTCAAAAATCTTTTCCATACCTTAAAGTTAATCAATTTGTTTAAATTACTGTAATCTTATTCCACCACAAAAACTTCGGCCAAAGGATTAAATAAGTATATTCGTTTATCATCTAAACAGATACAACGGTATCGTTTTCTGATCCTTTCGCCTTTGGTAAAACGGCGACCATCTTTGATTTTAAAGTTGGCATGAATAGGAAGCTGCTCTAAATGTAAAGTTTCCGTTTTATTACTATCATACTTTTTTAAGGCACGCGATAAATGTAGATCGGAACAGCTGGATGCCGCAGGGTTCGCCATATAATTATCAATCGCTTTGTGAATATCGGCTGGAAAGATATTCATGTCAAAAAAGGGAACCATCATCCGCTGGAAGTTCTTCTTCCACTCTGTGCCATGCGGTTTCACTTTATTCTTGAAATCGTTCCAGGTGAGTAAATGGGCAAACTCATGCACTGTGGTAACCAGAAAAGCGTAATGGTTGAGATTGAAATTTACCGAAATGCGGTGGCCTTTACCTTGATAAGGATGTCGATAATCACCCAGTTTTGTAGAACGGGTTTTAGCAATCTTAAATTCACACTGAAAATAATCTATCCACTTTGCAATTAGCGGTGCCGCTGGTTCTGGCATGTACTGCGCTAAAACTTTAACTTTCTCCACAATTGCTAAGATAAATATTTTTAGGTTTTTAACCACGGAGCACACAAATATTTACCTAGAAAACAGATTTTTAATGGCTTAAACACAGAGTTAACGGAGTTTACATAGAGAAAACAGAGGCAAGTTTAATAACCATTTACAACAAAGTTTATAAACTCAATAGATAAATAATCTGCTTTGGGAAAAATGTTCTGTAAATACTTAAACATACAGTCGTCACCCTGAATTCATTTCAGGGTCTATCTGGCAGGAAAGATGCTGAAACAAGTTCAGCATGACGATCAGATTTATAGAACAAACATTCTTTACAAGCACTCTCCAGTAATCCTGACCCAGGAGCTGTATGAACATCTATAGCCAATCATATAATGGTTCTTGTTAATAAATCTTCTTCCATAACGCTTTCTGCTCTCTGCTTTCTCTGTGGTTAAACCATTTTATTCTTCGGATGGAAACAAAGATGCCAGCACCAATTTAATCTCACCAAAAGAATAATCTTTACCTAAAAACTCCCTTATGGTAGCCATGGATTTTGTTTTCTGACTTTCTATTGCATCGCTAATGTTTTTGATTTTATTGGCCTTTACCAGTTTGGTTACATCCAATTGTTGTGTAGAAACATAATAGGCCAGATGGCCTTCAATGGTACCGACAGAAAAACCTCGTTCTTTTGCAACTTCTTCTATGGTTTTGCCTTGCTCGTAAAGCTCGAAACTTACCAGTTTTGTATCTATTTTTGGCTCTTTTTTCTTTTTCTCTGCTGCAGATTTTACCTTAAGTGTTTCTCCTTTTAGCTGGATTGCTTTTTGGAGCTGATTGTTTCTTTCAACCGTATTTAACAGTGCATCGGTATCGGCCTTGCTAAACTCTTTCCCTGCAATGAGCGCCTGCAACAATGCTTTGCTTTTATGCATTTTTTTTAGTTGCTCGTACACTAAAATTTCGAGTTCTAACAGTTCCGTAACATAGGTTTTAATTTGCTTTTCTTCCTTTATTACCTCAATTTGAGCCAGAAAACGATCTGAAATCTCCTTAACCAGCGGATTAAAATATTTTAAGGCAGCCTCCACCCTTTTCGATACATTAAATAAAGTATGCTCGGTTTGTTGTGCGAAGAGATTTTTCAGCTGATTAACAAAAGTATCTGCTGTGGCGGTTATTTTTTGAAAGTCGGTATAAAGGGTATCAGTCCAATCTTCATGCCTTTGCTTGGCTGATTTTTCACTTTTATCGAAAGTCTGACGGTGTTCTTTTAAATAGTAACGGATCAGGTTCAGATCAAATGCAGCAAGCAGATAACTGCGGATAAAAGTATAACTTTCAATACTGATCTGCTCGTTGAGCACCTCTGAAGGTTGTTTCGTTTTAGAAAAATAATGCACATTCTGATCCTGTTGCAAACCACTCTCGCGAAGATGAGAAGTTAAAACCAAGCCCTTCAAAGAGCGTAAACGCGACAAGGCGACATAAGCCTGTCCAGGTGCAAATGCATCACCTACGTCAATAATGGCCTTATCAAAGGTTAGACCCTGGCTCTTGTGTACGGTGATTGCCCAGGCCAGCTTAATCGGGTATTGGATAAACGAACCTGCTACATTTTCTTTGATTTCGTTGGTTCCTTCATCCAATTTATATTTTACGTTCTCCCAAGTGTAAGGCGAAATCTGGATTACTACTTTGTCTTCAGGCAATTCAATTTCAACTACATCCTTTTCAATATGGTGCACCACGCCGATCTTACCATTATAATACCGCTTTTCAGCAGTCATGTCATTTTTAATGAACATTACCTGTGCACCTACCTTTAATTCTAAACTTTTATCATTCGGGTAAGCATATTCATTGAATTCACCCTGAATCTTTGCATCAAAAAAGTAAGATTTGGTTTTCAGCTGGGTTAATCTTTCACGGTTAATGCTATCCGCTTTATTGTTATGGGTGGTTAAAGTAATATAATTTTCATCTGCCGAGGGTTTAAAATCCTGTTTGAAATGCTGTCTTAGTAATGCGGTATCTTCAGCAGTAATTTTGTTGTTCCTTAGGTTGTTCAGCAGATCGATAAAAACAGCATCATCCTGACGATAAATTTTATCCAGTTCAATGTAAACCGGGGGATTATCCTGCAGGGCCAGTGCATCGAAAAAATAAATGCTCTTGTAAAACTTGGCCATAATGCGCCACTCATCATTTTTTACCACGGGCGGCAACTGGTGCAAATCGCCAATAAATAACAACTGTACCCCTCCGAATGGAAGATTTCTATTCCGGCGAACATACCGCAAAGCAAAATCAATGGCATCGAGCATATCGGCCCGCAGCATACTCACCTCGTCGATTACGAGCAGCTCCAGTTCCTGCAGCATGCGGCGTTTATTGCCCTGCATGTTTAAATGTTTTACTAATGTTTTGGGCGTATTGAAGTTGAAATTGATATTTTCATTGATCAATCCTCCTGCAGCATCTGGAAAGAAAGAACCGAAGGGGAGCTGAAAAAGCGAATGGATGGTTACTCCTGACGCATTGATTGCAGCAATACCCGTTGGTGCTACAATTAAGGCTTTTTTATGCGTAAGTTTAATCAGTTTCCGTAAAAAAGTTGTTTTACCTGTACCTGCTTTTCCGGTCAAAAAAACATGTTTTGAGGTATAATTAACAAATTTAGCCGCAATTTCTGCGGGCATAGAAGTTTCTTCCAAAGTAGGCATCGGCAGTAAAATTTTAGTTTACAATAAACGGAGGGATGAATAAAGCTAAACATTTTAGCACAAAATTAAACAATGATTGATAAGAAATTTTATTTTTTGGCCGATAATTTTCAGTTAGTACTTATTCAATCCACATTTTGGATCTCCAAAACCTTATTTACTTTAAATGCAGGAGTTGTCAGTCTGAGCCTCCCGAATAGTCGGAACAAGTAGTCGAAGACCTCTTAATAGTTAAACAAATAAAACATTTGCCCTTCAACAAGCTCAGGATGACAATGCTTTTTTATTTATCAAAAGGCTGAACAGTTCACTATATCTCAATTATCGGAATTAACTACCTCAAATAGGACTGCCAGAGAAGTTCTCTAAACCTGACAGAAACGGCAGCCTCCGTCCCGATTTCACATCGGGATATCGGAGCTATAGTGTATGGCAGGGCTGCAATAACAAAAGAACCACTTTCGCTGCTTTTCAAAATACCCACCCCCACAACAAAACAATACAACAACCTAACAATTAATGATAAAGCTTTTTATTATCTTTGCGGCCTGATGAAACAACAATATTCAAATCTTATCGCTGTTAAATTCCTTTAACAAGGTTTCATCACTCTTTACACCCAAAATTTTATTATGCTTAACCCTGAAATAGAAAAACGTAAAACCTTTGCCATTATTAGTCACCCCGATGCGGGCAAAACCACACTGACAGAAAAATTTCTGCTTTTTGGTGGTGCTATCAACACTGCTGGTGCGGTAAAAAGGAACAAAGCGAACCAAAGTAATACCTCCGATTTTATGGAGATTGAAAAGCAGCGTGGTATTTCAGTGGCTACTTCGGTAATGGGTTTCGAATACAGTGGCAAACGCATCAATATTTTGGATACACCCGGTCACAAGGATTTCGCTGAAGATACCTACAGAACTTTATCAGCGGTTGATAGTGTGATTTTGGTTGTCGACTGTGTAAAGGGTGTGGAGGAACAGACCGAAAAACTGATGTCGGTTTGCCGTATGCGTAACACTCCGGTAATCATTTTCATCAACAAAATGGACCGTGAAGGTAAAGAGGCTTACGATTTACTGGACGAAATTGAAGAGAAATTAAACATCAGTCTTTGCCCGCTTTCATGGCCTATCGGTCAGGGGCACACTTTTAAAGGCGTTTATAGCATTTATAACAAACATTTAAATTTATTCAATTCGGATAAAACCAAAGTAACCGATTCGGTTGTGGCGGCCAGTGATTTAAATGACCCATCTTTATTAAATTACCTGAAAGAAAACGAAATCAATACGTTGAAAGATGATGTTGAATTGGTTGATGGCATTTATGGTAAAATTGATAAGGATTTATATACGGATGGTTTAGTGGCTCCTGTATTTTTTGGCAGTGCCATTAATAACTTCGGGATAAAGGAACTTTTAGATACATTTATTGATATCGCTCCAAGCCCTCGTCATCGGGAAGCAGAAGAACGTGATGTACTGGTGGAGGAGAAAAATTTCAGTGGTTTCGTATTTAAGATCCACGCCAACTTAGACCCGAAACACCGCGACAGGATTGCCTTTTTAAGGATTTGTTCTGGCAAGTTTGAACGCAATAAATTTTATTACCACACTCGTCAGGATAAGAAACTGAAATTCTCCAACCCGATGGACTTTATGGCGAACGAAAAAAGTATTGTTGAAGAGGCATGGCCAGGCGATGTAGTGGGCTTATACGATAGTGGCAACTTTAAAATCGGCGATACCTTAACCGAAGGTGAAAAACTGCAATTTAAAGGAATCCCTAGTTTCTCTCCATCTATTTTTAAGGAGGTAGAAAACATGGATCCAATGCGTACCAAACAACTGGAAAAAGGCATTGAGCAGTTAACGGATGAAGGTGTTGCACAATTATTCGTCATGCAGCCGGGAAACAGGAAAGTGATTGGTGCAGTTGGTGAGCTTCAGTTTGAGGTAATCAATTTCAGGTTAGAGCACGAATACGGTGCAAAATGTCGTTTCCGTACGTTGAGTTATACCCGATCGAGTTGGGTAACTTCTGCCGACAGAAAGAAACTGGATGAATTTGTGAAACGTAAACAACAGCACATCGGTTTCGATAAGGAAGCTAATCCAGTTTATCTGGCGGATAGCGAATACATGATTAATTTAACGAAACAGGATTATCCTGATATCGATTTCCATAAAACAAGTGAGTTTAAGAGCTAGAATTGAATGAGAGAATTTGAGAATGATTGAATGAGGAAATGTTAGATGAGAGAATTTATTAACAGAGTTGCCTATATTCAATCATTCAAAATTCAATTATTTATATCCATCTCCTCTTTAGTTTCGTATTGACTAGAAGTTTGTTCCAAACGCCTTTTAATTTTCGAAATCAACAATCGTGGCGAAAGCACTTTAACACACTCTCCAAAGCCTAAAATTTCGCGTTCCAGTTCGTAGTTTAGTACAACATCGATCCTAAAAGTTGTTGTTTTCTCGTTCTTACTTAATACTACCTGCGATTGATGCATCGGTTTCGTTACGACGTAGGGCGCATGATCATTTGTAAATTCGAGGATTACTTTTTGTGCACGGTCACTCTCGTTTTTTGTTACACCAATTAAATCATCGTAATATCGATCGAAATCTACACCTTGATAACTTACAAATTCTTCGTTAGGCAATTCCTGAAATTCTACTATCCTATCCAATGCCAAATTTAAAATCCCTGGCCGCTTTTTCGCTTTACATATTAAAAACCATCTGTTGCGATATTCTTTCAATAGATACGGATAGTAAATTCCCTGTTGAGATTGTTGCGCCTTGAAAGATTTATATTCTATTAATAAAGATCGTTTATTTAAAACCGCTTGATACAAAGGCGGGATACATTCTAAACCTTTAACCAGCTTATTACTCTCCAATTGAATATTATTGCCACTCTGTTTGGTAGATTTGTAGAGGTTATTTTCTAAACGGGCAATCATATCACTCATTTCGTCGAAATAATTGAAGGCATTAAACTGTTTCAGTACACCTACAATCTCTTTCATTTTATCTACATCAGCGTTATTGATCGGCGCTTTGGTAATGCTAAAACCAGAATCTTCGTAGGTATAAAAGCGTTTATCCTTCACCACAATCGGCGCATTGTAGCCAAGCTTGTCACTCCGCATAAGTTGGATATCTGCCTGAATGGTTCGTTTACTTACTCCCGTAGTAATTCCCTCCAATTCATACAAGGTTGCTGATACCTTTTCGATAAGATCCTCCAATGTCCACTTACGGTAACGGTTCTTCAAACAATCGTCGATGGTTTTATACCGGATAAGCGCCAATTTATTTACTGCCATTTTTAATCAATTTGAGTTTCAAACTAAACATCTGATCGGAAAGCTTAACTAAATATAGCAAAGCATTTATCATCTACGCAATACAACTGCGTAATTAGAAGGCAAACGAAAAAATATAACGAAAAAATTAAATTTATATATCTAATTATCAGATAATTAATTATTTAATACTAAAATAATTTTTACTACGCAAATCAGCCGCGTAGTGGTGGTGGCATCTTTGTAATGTCGCCAGTCGATAAAGTTCTTTGATAAATATTAATAACAACAATCTGATTGACAGAAACAATTTACTGTTCTAAATGATATGCGCGCTCAGTTATGCTGCTCCGGTTTTAACTGGATCAGCATTCACTAACATGAAGCCCCTGTTCGGGATACGCCGGACAGGGTTACATTAGTAAAGATTGTCACAATTAGATTAATATAAAGAAATCCCGAAAGGGATGGCAATACTAAATAAAACTTATCCAATGTTGTGGGTTTCTGAATAGCCCTAAAGTATTCGGGCAAATTGCGTAGAATATGCTGATAAGAATTATAATAGATTGTCTAAACACGTTGTGTGTCGTGGGTTCGAATCCCACTTCCGATATGTCGGAATAACTCAGGGGTTAGAGTAACAACCAAAGTTGCAGGTTCGAATCCTGCTTTCCAACCATTTTGGAAATGCTAATTGGTAAGCCGTGATGGGCTCAAAATCCATTACAAAAAAGAAGAGATCCTTTAAATTTCTCAAAACCAGCGTTGCGCAACTGCATTTGGCTCAAGGATTTTTCGAAATCCAAAAAGCAAATTTGTGTTTTGCCCAGTAAGGATCAGTGCTTAAGAAAGGATTTAAAAATCAAATGAGTTAATCGAAAAGAAAAATGCGCCAAAGAGCACATACCAGAATAGAAAGACCTGATTTCATTTTTAAACAAGCTTAATAAACTTTTACTTCCGCAGAAAACAGGTAAATGTTCTTCCGCAACGCTTTTAAAATAGTAAATAATAACAGAAATAACTTAAACATCAGAAAACATGAAAAGAGTAACAATTAACACCAATTATGTTGGATTGGTGTTTAAAAAAGGAAAATTAAAAAATGTTTTAACAGCGGGAACTTACTGGTTAGGTTTCGGTGAAGACATGACTTTGTACGATATGGCAAAAGAGTATTATTACACGGTTGCCGAATTGGATATCTTATTAGAAAATGCAGATTTTGTAAATTTGATTCACCTGGTAAGTGTTGTCGATAATGAATTGGCCTTGGTTTATCAAAACAAAAATTTCAAGAACGTTTTAACGGCTGGCAGACATGTCATCTGGAAAGGTTTGTCTGCATATGATTTTATTAAAGTAGATATTAGTAACATCAAAATTGATGAAACCATTGATAAAAATTTGTTAGAAAAAGCACCATTATTGAATTACATCAGGGCTTATAAAGTAGAATCTTTCGAAAAAGCTTTGTTATTTATCGATGGTAAATTTGAAAACATATTGGAAGCAGGAAACTATGTTTACTGGAAAAATAGCACTACTGTTCAAGTTTTGAAAACCGATATGAGGCAATTGAATATGGAAATTATCGGACAAGAAATTTTAACCAAAGATAAAGCGCAATTGAGGGTAAACTTCAGCATTCAATATAAAGTTGATGACATCATTAAGGCCTTATTAGAGAACAAAGAATTTGAAAAACAATTGTACATCACTATGCAGTTGGCATTAAGAGAATGTATTGGCTTAATGACTTTTGACGAATTGATGGAAAGCAAAGAAAAAATTGCCGAAATGGTAATGGCCATCACCTTGGATAAGGTTGAAAATTTGGGTGTAAAATTAACCAACTGTGGTGTTAAAGACATCGTTTTACCTGGTGATGTTAAAGAAATTATGAATCAGGTTTTAGTTGCCGAAAAAAGGGCCCAAGCTAACATCATTACACGGAGAGAAGAAACTGCATCGACTAGAAGTTTATTGAATACAGCCAAATTGATGGAAGATAATGCTATGTTATAAGTTGAAAGAGATGGAGTATGTAGAGAAAATCGCAGAAAAAATCAACAACATCAGCTTATCGGGCAGTGGACAAATTGTAGATCAATTGAAACAAATCTTCGTAAAATAAATTAAATTTAGAAACCCCCTCGGTTAGGTGAGTATTACCTGCCGAGGATTGAACAAGAAATAAAATGAAAACTACAATAATAAACAGACTTGCAGAAATAGAAAGATCAAATGAAATCAAAATATTATTTGCATGTGAATCAGGTAGCAGGGGATGGGAATTTCCATCACCAGACAGCGATTTTGATGTACGTTTTATTTATGTCCGTCCAATTAATTTCTATCTTTCTGTTCAGGATAAAGATGATCAACTAGGTTTCCCTATTAATGATGAACTGGACATTTACGGATGGGATATCAGGAAAGTGCTTAAACTGATCCGGAAATCGAACACCACTCCTTTCGAATGGTTACAATCGCCAATCATTTATAATGAACTGGGTAATTTCAGAAATGATTTATGGACACTCTGTCAATCTTATTTTTACAGAAAAACAAATATCAATCATTATTTAGGGATAGCACATAGTGCATTAGAAACCGTAGTAAATGAAAATGAAATTAAGATAAAAAAGCTTTTTTATGTTCTTCGTCCTCTACTTTCGGCTAAATGGTGTTTAGAAAAAAACACGATAGCACCAATGACCATTGGACCACTTTTGAACTTAATGCCAGAACATCTCCAAACTTTAGTAAAAGACTTGATTGTACTAAAGGCAACCTCTGCAGAGGGATATATTATTAAAATACATCCAGAGCTAAGTAGCTATATTGATGATGAATTTAAAAAGTGTACCGAAGGCGCTAAAGATTTACCAAAAGAAAGTTTTGATACGGAAATGCTTGATATCTTTTTTAGAAATACAATAAACCATTATGACGATTAAAGATATAAAGGATAAAAACCTACTCTTATTTGAGTGTTTAAGTGGTAGCAAAGCTTATGGATTGGATACTCCACAATCAGATACCGATATTAAAGGGATTTACTATATACCAAAAGAGATGTTTTTTGGTCTGAAGTATATCCCACAGATCAGCAATGAAACTAATGATGAGGTTTATTATGAAATTGGCCGTTTTATTGAATTATTGATTAAGAACAATCCAAATATTGTGGAAATCTTGGCAACACCGGAAGAATGCATCCTATACAAGCATCCGATAATGGGGAAGCTAAATATTGACATGATTTTATCCAAGTTATGTAAGGATACTTTTGGTGGCTATGCTTTAACACAAATTAGAAAAGCAAAAGGATTAAACAAAAAAATATTAAATCCGATGCCTAAAATCCGGAAAACAATATTGGATTTTTGTTTCATCACAGTAAACTATTCATCTGTAAAAGCGAAAACCTGGCTTGCAAAAAATGCTATTTCGAAAGCTGATTGTGGATTATCGAAAATTCCAAATGCTAAAGATCTGTATGCTTTGTTTTATGATCCGGAGAAGAAATTGAATTATAAGGGGATTGCAAATAAGGAAACGGCAAATGAAGTATCGGTCTCGTCAATACCTGCAGGAGAACAAGAAATTGCCTATTTGTTTTTCAATAAGGATAGCTATTCATCTTACTGCAAAGAGTACAATGAATATTGGGATTGGGTAGAAAAACGAAATGAAGACAGGTACAGCTTAAATAAAAGCCATGGCAAAGATTATGATGCCAAAAACATGATGCATACCATTAGGCTTTTGCAAGTAGCGCTCGAGATTGTACGCGATGGAGAACTAAATGTAAAAAGACAAAATCGGGATGAGTTGCTTTTAATAAAAAGAGGAGAACTTGATTACGAGGAAGTATTAAAAATGGCAGAAAAACTAATGCTACAAATAGAACAAGAAACAACAAAAAGTAAGCTTCAGGATAAACCACATGCTAAGTTAATTGAGATGCTACTTATTGAGATGAGAACTGAGCTATATGCCAATTAAAACAATGAACAATAACATAACAGGAAAAGACCTGATCGAATTAGGTTATTCCGAAGGAAAAATAGTCGGCCTGGCTTTAGGTATCCTGAATGAAAAGTTCACGGATATTGAAGAAAAAGAATTATTGGCCTTATTTAAAAAAGTAAAAGATTATCCGGAAAGTTTTTTGGATGACGAGGTATTAAGTGTATTGGCAACGGCAGTGATCGAGGAAGCCAATCCAAAATCAGACGGGACCATTGAACTGATCGACAACGCTAAAGATTATTCAATTTTCGGTGCCGATTATATAGAAGAAGGTGCCCGAAACCAAATGGATATTGCCATGAAACTGCCTGTTTCGGTAGCTGGGGCATTAATGCCCGATGCCCACCAAGGCTATGGTTTACCAATTGGCGGTGTATTAGCGACTAGAAATGCAATTATCCCTTATGGTGTAGGTGTAGATATCGGTTGTAGAATGGCTTTAAGTATTTTTGATATTCCAGAGAAACATTATTTCGGGAAAGATGCCATGTATAAACGCGAATTAATTGCTTTCACCAAATTTGGTGCGGGTCAAAATTTTAAAGGTAATGAAAGAGCTGATCATGATGTTTTAGAAAACGAGGCTTTCAACGCTACTTCTTTTCTTAAAAATTTACATGGAAAGGCTTGGGCACAACTGGGTACTTCGGGTGGTGGAAATCACTTTGTAGAATGGGGGATTATTGATTTTGCCGAGCGTGATGAAATTTTGAATATTGATAAAGGCCGTTACGTTGCGTTACTTACGCACTCAGGATCACGTGGATTTGGGGCAACCATTGCTGTCCATTATACCAAACTGGCGAAAGATATCTGTAAGCTTCCTAAAGAGGCAGCAAATCTGGCTTATTTGGATCTAAATTCTGCCGAAGGACAAGAGTATTGGATTGCCATGAATTTAGCCGGTGATTATGCCTCTGCCTGTCATGAGGTGATCCATAAAAGATTAACCAAAGCCATTGGTGCTAAAGTTTTGGCCAAGGTAGAAAACCACCATAATTTTGCCTGGAAAGAAATGCTAGATGGTGAAGAAGTAATTGTTCACCGAAAAGGTGCTACACCAGCAGGAAAAGGCGTAATGGGAATTATTCCAGGAAGTATGACGGCACCGGGGTTTTTAGTGCGTGGTAAAGGTGAAATGAGCGCGATCAATTCAGCCTCTCATGGTGCGGGTAGACAAATGAGCAGAACCAAGGCTATTCAATCGATAACGAAATCGGATATAAAAGCGATTTTGAAGGCTCATAATGTTACTTTAATTGGCGCAGGTTTAGATGAAGCACCAATGGCTTATAAAGACATCAATAAAGTGATGGCTGCGCAAACCGAACTGGTTGATGTAGTGGCAAAATTTGAACCTAAAATGGTGAGAATGGCTGATGATGGAAGCAGGGAGGATTAGTTGGGAGTTCTGAGTCTTAAGTCCAAAGTCATTAGTCGGAGTCTAAATTAACTTCATGGGTTTTAAAAACCTACGAGGTTTTTTGCCTTATTTCGAATAAAAAGTTAGAGGAACATCGGTTCTTGCCTATTATCCCAAAAGAAAAGAACTTCAATTCTATTGGGCTTAATCTCATAAAACACAGAGGAGAGCTTTTTAATTAATCCTTGCCTAATATTAGGGTCAAATTCAGTTTCTTTAAAAATATAAGGTGAATGACCAATTAGCTCTAAGGTTTTAATGGTATTCTTTTTAAAATCACTTACTGCTTTTGCTCCTAGTCTTTCATGTATTTGAGCACAGATTGACTCAAAAGTTTTTAATGCTGTTTCTGATATGACTACAGACAGGGCCATCAGATTGTCGAGATTTTTTCTTTAAATTCTGCTAAAGAAAAGCTTTTTCCAGCTTTGATGTCATCTTGTCCTTGCCTTATTCCCGACTTAACATGCTCGGGCAAGGCATCGTTCTTTTTTATTTCATAAGGAACTTCTAAAGCTTTAAGAAATGCCTTTAAAGCTTTTTCTTGCATTTTATCTGGGTGTACAAGGTAAGTTTCCATATAAATGTGATTTTAAACTAATATACAAATTTAAGGATTATTAAATAAAACCTTCAAACTTAAATAGTGTCTATCAAAAGATTCAAAAGCAAAAAACCTCCTCAATTAATTTTGAAGAAGTTTTTTGATACATTTTACTGAAACCGATCAGTACAACCTTAAGTTAAATAAACCTGATTGAAGTGGAAACAACAGCTTTTTCAGCTTTTGTTGGAACAAAAAGCAGGGCTATAATAACCTATTAGCACTACAATTGCTTTCCAAAAAAAGCGCTTACATTGATCTATAGGTAATTATTTCAACTTACTCAAAGCCGTTTTAATTCTTGGCAACATGTCTTTAATATCCTGCAAAGTACAGGCACCAACCGATGCCCTAAACCATGGCATGCTATCTTCATTTCCGAAAGCAGAGAATGGGACCAAAGCTGCTCCTGCTTCTTTGATCAGATAGAAGTTTACATCTGCACTGTCTTTTAAAATCTGACCGTCTTCAGTAGTTTTCCCGATATAATCGATTTTAATGGTTAAATAAATGGCCCCCATTGGCTCCACGGCATCAACGTTAAAACCTTCACTTTTCAACTCGTTAAACCCGTTGTAAAGCGCATTTAAACTGTCTTGGATCTGACCTTTAAAACTGGTTAAAAAAGTATCAACCTGTGTTTTATCATTAAAATAGTTTGACATGGCTACTTGCTCAGCTTTTGGTGCCCAGGCACCCATATGGCCAACCAAAGCCTTCATTCTATTGATAATATCCTCCGGACCAAAACCCCAGCCTACACGTACACCCGTTGCAGCCAAACATTTCGAGCTACCATCAACAAAAACAGTAAATGGTCTCATTGCCGGACGTAAAGAAACTGGATTTACATGCTCTTTTCCGAAAGTTAAAAGCGAATAAATTTGATCGTACATCATGTACAATGGCTTTTCATCAGCACCCCTTGTTGCATTTTCCTCTAAAACTGCATCGCAGATTTCAGCTAATGAATCTGCATTGAACATGGTTCCTGTTGGGTTTAATGGCGAACACAAGGCCAATAAGGTTGCCCCTTTTAAATGTGGTTTTAATTGCGCAGCCGTTGGCATAAAATTATGCGTAGCATCGGTTTCTACCGCAATTGTCTTTGCAGAAGTTAAGTGCGAGTAGTGGTTGTTGTTCCAGGATGGAGCGGGGAAAACCACGGTATCTCCAGGATCAATCAACGCCAGATAAGTAGCATAAATTAAAGGGCGTGAACCACCGGAAACTAAAATGCTACTGGTGTTATACTCCAACCCAAATCTATCTTTTAATAATTCCGAAACCGTTTCACGTAAAGGTAAAACACCATCAGCAGGTGGATAATTGGTTTGGTTGGCATGGTATGCCTCCACAATCCCGGCCTTTAATTCGGTTGGGATTGGGTAAATGTTTGCGTCAAAATCGCCTATAGTTAAGTTAGCGATCGAAGCACCTTTGCGCTTCATTTCGTTAACCTCATTACCGATTTTTATAATTTCTGAGCCAATTAATGAATTGGCCAATACTGAAACTTTCATATATTATTATTATTATCGCCTTTATAATTAGCGAATTAAATCTTCTATAGCTTTATTCACTTTTCTGAAACCAAATTGAGATAAAACATCGTGCATTGCTGCAGTAATCTGCTCGTTACAAAGGTTGCCAATGCTCCCCTCATGTGTATGATTTATTTGGCCAGAAGGTGCAAAAGTACCATTTTCTATCTGTTCGCCAACAATTTTATAAGCCTCTCTAAATGGAATACCTTGCAAAGCCAGATCATTCACCACTTCAACGCTAAACAGGTAGTCGTATTTTTTATCTTTCAAAATATCATCTTTTATCGTGATGTTCTGGAACATAAAAGTGGCGATCTCCAAACATTCGTTTAATGAAGTAATCGCTGGGAAAAGATTTTCTTTTAGCAATTGTAAATCACGGTGATAGCCTGATGGCAAATTGGTAATCATCATGGCAATTTCGTTCGGTAAAGCCTGAATTTTATTGCAACGCGAACGGATCAACTCAAAAACGTCAGGGTTTTTCTTGTGCGGCATAATACTCGAACCTGTGGTCAGTTCTGCCGGAAAACTAATGAATCCGAAATTCTGATTGATGAACAAACATACATCCATCGCCATTTTAGCTAAAGTTGCGGCAACAGCACTCATCGCCTGTGCTAAAATTCTTTCTGTTTTACCTCTGCCCATCTGCGCATAAACTACATTATAGTTTAAGCTTTCAAAGCCTAATAACTCGGTAGTTAAGGTTCTATTTAACGGGAATGAAGAGCCATAACCTGCTGCAGAGCCCAAAGGGTTTTTATTGCAGATTTTCCACGCAGCCAACATCAGCTCCATATCATCTGCCAGGCTTTCCGCATAAGCACCAAACCATAGTCCAAAAGACGATGGCATGGCAATCTGTAAATGCGTATAACCAGGAACTAATTTATCTTTGTGTGTATTGCTTAATTCAATTAACTGGTTAAATAGTGTTGAAGTTTGGCCAACCATATCTTCTATACAGGCCCTAAAGAACAGTTTTAAATCAACCAGAACCTGATCGTTACGCGAACGGCCACTATGGATTTTTTTACCTGCTTCGCCAATGCGTTGCGTAAGTAACCATTCAACCTGCGAGTGCACATCTTCTACGCTGTCTTCGATGGTGAAGTTTCCAGTTTCAATTTCAGCATAAATATTTTTCAATTCTTGCTGAACCATTTTTAGTTCTTCAGCTGTGAGCAAATTAATGGTTTCTAACATTTGGGTATGTGCCAAAGAGCCCAAGACATCAAATTTTGCCATCTGCAGATCCAGTTCGCGGTCTTTACCAACTGTAAAGTGCTCTACAAACTGATTTACATCTATATTTTTTTGCCAGATTTTCATTATTAATCTTTATTTTTTCAACGGTAATGAGGCTTGCTACGCAGGTTTCATTCTAATTTATTTAACCGCAAAGGGCGTCAAATTTTCACGGATTCCGCAAAATATTTATTATAAAACAAGCTTTATTGTATTTCCAAGCAAGAAAACTCATCTTGATTTATGAAATCATTTATTAATTCTCTTTTTTCTACTAAGGTTTTTGCAATCCCGGTGGTTGTATTATTTCCGAACCTAAGCCAAATAATTTTAGGAGGATGGCCATACAGATTTGAAAATTCGTAGAAATCTGCGTCGAAAGTTACAATAACATAACCATTTTGGCCAGCAAAATTCCAGATTTCCTTATCCGCTTTGTTTTCTAGCTTTAACCTTCGTATTTGGTCACAAGCTGAGAAATCGGCCTCCAAAAGTTTTATGATTCTATGGGAAATGTTTTGGTCAAATAGCAGTTTCACTAGGCTACTCTTATTTTATGCTCTCTATCTGCTGAATAAGCAAGACAGGATAAGATCTCTTCTTCAGTAATTTCAGGAAAATCAGTCAATATACTTTGCATAGTCATGCCATTTGCTAGCCATCCCAAAACATCATACACAGCAATTCTGGTTCCCTTTATGCAGGGCTTGCCAAAACGTTTGTTAGCGTCAATTTCTATGAAATTAGAATAAGTTTTCATAACGTAAAGATAAACAATATTATAAGAATTTTGATTTGCCCATTTTTGGAGAATTCTATTTTTATCCTCGTATAACCGGTTTTAACATATTAACATATCCTTCAACACCCTCGGCTACTTCTCTAACATATAAAAATTCATCGGCCATGTGCGAGCGACCAGAAAACCCCGGACCACATTTTACCGATGGGATATCTAATAGTGCCTGATCGGATGTAGTTGGCGAACCATAAGTAGTTTTTCCAAGTGCTACTCCGGCCTGAACAACCGGATGGTTTTTATCAATCGACGATGGTTTTAAACGGATAGACCGTGGGGTAACATCGCAATCAACATTTGCCCTGATAATATCTAACACTTCTTCATTGGTGTAGGCATCTGTTACACGAACATCAACCGTGAAAGTACAATTCGCAGGAACAACATTATGCTGCGAACCTGCATTGATTATGGTAACCGTCATTTTCAAAGGGCCGAAAACCTCCGATACTTTGGGGAACTGGAAGTTCCTAAACCATTCAATATCTTTCAAAGCCTTATAAATGGCATTTTCCCCTTCTTCACGCGCAGCATGCCCGGCTTTACCATGCGATACACAATCTAAAACCAACAACCCCCGTTCAGCAATCGCTAAATTCATTTCTGTGGGTTCACCAACGATACCAAACTCAAGTGTTCCTAAATCTGGCAAAACCAATTCTAAGCCATTATTTCCAGAAATTTCTTCCTCTGCTGTCGCCGCCAAACAAATGTTATATTTTAAGCCTTCTTGTTCGTAGTAGTATAAAAACGCACCAATTAATGAAACTAAACAACCGCCTGCATCGTTACTGCCCAAACCAAACAGCTTATCGCCCTCAATTGCCGCATCATAAGGATCGCGGGTATAACCAGAATTTGGCTTAACCGTATCGTGATGTGAATTTAAAAGCAATGTTGGTTTTGTGGCATCGAAATGTTTATTGTAAGCCCAAACGTTGTTCATTTTACGTTGAGTTTTAACCCCTCTCTCCTCCAAAAACTGGGCGATTAAATTCGCAGTCCGATCTTCTTCTTTACTAAAAGACTGGATACGAATCAACTGTCTCAATAAATCCAGGCTTTCTTTTTGTATATTTTCTAATAACATAGTATCAAGTAATTAGTATTAAGTATCAAGACTAAACCCGTCTTTAAACTTTCTACCCTTTATTTTGCTTTTAGCTTATTCTCTGAGGTTTCATGATTAAGGCCTTAAACCCTACACCCCTAACCTTCTTTGGTATACAAATTCCCAGCTTTTAAAGCCGAAAGTTTAATACCTTTTATCAATGATGAGCTAAAACCGTTGTGTTCCATTTCATTTAAACCCGCAATGGTACAACCTTTCGGCGAAGTTACTTTATCTATTTCTGATTCTGGGTGCGTTCCGTGTAATAAAAGCAAGTCGGCCGCTCCTTTTGCCGTTTGAACAGCCATTTTTAAAGCTTCATCCGCATGAAAGCCAATTTCTACCCCACCTTGCGATGCTGCCCTGATGGCCCTTAGAAAAAAAGCAATTCCGCAAGCGCAAAGTGCCGTTGCAGAAGTCATTAAATCTTCATTAATCTTAACAACAGAACCAACCGTTTCGAACATCTTGGTTACATCTGCAATATTTTCTACTGATGCATTATCGCTCGCTATGCAAGTCATGGACTGACCAATGGCGATTGCCGTATTTGGCATTACACGAACCACTTCAACATGATTGCCCAATTTTTCTCTAACCGCAGCACAGCTCACACCCGAAATTACCGAAATAACCAAATGTTTAGCCGTAACGACTGAAGTTTGGATTTCATCCAAAACTGTATTTAATTGTTGAGGCAGAACCGCCAAAATCACAACATCCGCATCAACTACGGCTTGTTTATTGTTATTGCTAACTGTAAAACCTGCTTCGGCAAAAGATTTTAAGTGCTCGGTATTTCTACGGGTAAGCGTAATGTCGGCGGCTTGAGCAAAGTTAGCTTTCACCAAACCTTTCGCTAAAGACAAACCGATATTTCCGCTACCAATTATGGCTATTTTTTTTGTCATGATTCTTAATTTTCTTGCCGGTTGATTATACAGATTATTTGATTACACTGATTTATATTTTTATTGGAAAAGCAATGTCTGTAATTCTATTGATGTTCAGTCCTGCTATCCACTTCAATCTTTTTAACTTCTGCCATTCCATCCATTTATCGTCGTTGCGAGGAGGAACGATGCGGCAATCTTTTTCGTTCGGGCATAAAAAGTATTTCCATTTCTATCAGGTTTAGATGCCAAAGCCAGTACTAATCGGTTTCTTTTCCTTTCTAATCCTAAAACCCTCCGCCTTCAACCTTTCTATCCTCTGCCTTTACTTCAGCATTTTTGTTCCAAAAGTTCCCTCAGCAAGCTCAGCAAGTTCATCAGCTTTACCGATATATACTGCTGACACTCCTTTTTTAATTGCTTCAAAAGCATTGTGCAATTTAGGGATCATTCCACCTTGCACAGTTCCATCAGCTTTTAAAGCTTCAAATTCATCAGCTTTGATTTCTCTCACCACCGAATCATCATCGTTCACATCTTTAAGCACACCTTTTTTCTCAAAGCAGTATACCAAACGTGTTTCGTATAAAGCAGACATGGCCACTGCAACAGAAGAGGCAATGGTATCGGCATTGGTATTTAGAAGCTGAGTATCACCATCATGTGTAATGGCACATAAAACCGGAACTAAGCCAGCTTTCAATAGGCTATTTAATGTTGTCGAAGACACAGAATTTTCGTCCAAATCACCAACAAAACCATAATCAATTACAGCTCCTGCCATTGGTCCACTTTCAGCACCGTAAGTTTTGGTACTAACCGGCCTTTTTTTTGCTTTGATCACATTACCATCAGCACCACTTAAACCAATGGCATTACTACCTTTGGCCTGTAACTGGGCAACCATATTTTTATTGATCAGTCCGGCATAAACCATTGTTACAATACGCAGGGTTTCGATATCGGTAATTCTTCTGCCCTCAACCATTTTGGCTTCAATGCCGAGCGATTCGCTAAGTTCAGTTGCAATTTTACCGCCGCCGTGCACCAGGATCTTATCCCCAGGCAGTGCCGTAAAATCCAACAAAAACTGATGCAGGTTTTCGGAGTTATCGATTACGTTTCCACCGATTTTTATGATCGTGAGTTGTTTCATAGTCTATTTTAATAATTAACCACAGATGTGCACAGATAAACACAGATTAGAAAAACAGACATCATCTGTGTTCATCCCTTTTATCTGTGGTTAAAGTTTCGAGCAACAGTTATTATTTCAATTCTTCCAACATCGCTTTAATTACAGCTTGTGCCGCCCATAAACGATTTCCTGCTTCGTGAATGACCAATGAATTTGGTCCATCTAAAATCTCTGATGATAGTTCCAGATCGCGACGCACAGGCAAGCAATGCATTACTTTAGCATCGTTTGTGAATTTTAATTTCTCATTATTCATCATCCAGCCATCGGGATAAGTTAACACTTTTCCGTACTCTTTATAACTACTCCAGTTCTTCACATATACATAATCAGCACCGGCTAAAGCTTCTTCTAAATTATACTGAATATCGGCATCAGGCGTAAAATCATCCGAAAGCTCGTAACCTTCTGGATGAGCGATTGTAAAATCGATCATACCTTCTGACTGAGCTTTGCACATCCACTCCGCAAAAGAATTCGGTACGGCCTGAGGCAATGCTTTAACATGAGGTGCCCAGGCCAAAACTACTTTGGGTTTGCGGCCATCGGGTTTCTTCGCCCAGGTTTCGTGAATGGTAATAATATCGGCAAAGCTTTGTAAAGGGTGACGTGTTGCACTCTCTAAGCTCACCACAGGTACCGCACAATATTTCACAAATTTATTGAAGAAATCTTCGCTATAATCCTCCTCACGGTTATTCAGTTTTGGAAAGGAACGCAAGCCTAAAATATCGCAATATTGGCCCATTACCGCAGCAGCTTCACGAATGTGCTCAACAGTCGAACCATTCATCACCACACCATCCTGTGTTTCTAAGGCCCATCCCTCTTTATCCAGGTTCATTACCATTACATTCATGCCTAAGTTTAAGGCGGCCTTTTGCGTACTTAACCGTGTACGTAAACTGGGATTCATAAAAACCAAACCTAAGGTTTTGTTCTTACCTAAATCTTGGTGCGCATAAGGATTTGCCTTTAATGCAAGCGCATCATTTACAAACTGTTTGATGCTTGGAACATCGTGTACGGAAGTGAACAAGTTCATCTTTTTATGAGGTTAAAGGTTGAGGGTAAGAAGGCTGAGGGTTTACCTCCCAATCTTCTCACACTCAAAATTTATAAAATGCGATTAAAACCGCTTGATTAATGTTATTTATTTACAGTTATTTTGACTTTGCACCCAGACATTTCAGCCTTCTACCTTACAACCTTCCTGTCTTTTAATTATTTTACCAATTTACTAAAAGCTGCCAAAAACTCGTCAGCATGTGCTTTTGTTAAATTTAGCGCTGGTAATAAACGGATCACATTCGGTTTTGCCTCGCCGGTAAAAATATGGTGTGTAAACAATAATTCTTTTTTAACATGCGCCAGTTCTGCAGGTAGCTCGATACCGATCATTAACCCACGACCACGCACTTCTATCACCTGCTCAAATTTCTTCAATTCAGCAATTAAGTAGCTTCCCACTTCTTCGGCATTTTTCATTAGGTTTTCTTGTTGCATCACTTCTAAAACCGCTAATGCTGCAGCACAGGCCAAATGGTTACCACCAAAAGTTGTACCCAACTCTCCATGCCAAGGTTTAAATTTTGGCGCGATAGAAATCCCCGCTACCGGAAATCCATTACCCATTCCTTTTGCCATGCTATACACATCTGCTTCAACACCAGCGTAATCGTGAGCGTAAAACGATCCTGTTCGTCCATAACCGCATTGTACACTATCGGCAATGTAAACCGCATTATATTCATCACATAATGAACGGATTTTCTGCAAGAAACTTTTCGAGGCTTCTTTAATCCCGCCAACACCTTGAATGCCTTCAATAATAACAGCCGAAATTTCATTGCCCTGTGCTTTAAAAGTTTCTTCTAAAGCTATCTCATTATTAAAAGGCAAAAAGATTACATTTTCGGTCTGATTAACCGGTGCTACAATTTTAGGGTTATCGGTTATGGCAACGGCTAAAGATGTACGTCCGTGAAAAGCACCTGTGAAAGCAATTACTTTTTTTCTTCCATTGTAAAATGAAGCCAGTTTTAAAGCATTCTCATTTGCCTCGGCTCCAGAATTACACAAGAATAGTTGAAAGTCTTTTTTACCAGAAACAGTTCCCAATAATTCTGCAAGCTGAACCTGCAACGGAATTTTTACTGAATTTGAATAAAAACCAACTTTATTTAATTGATCTGTCAAGCGATTTACATAATGCGGATTGGTGTGCCCAATTGAAATCACAGCATGACCGCCATATAAATCTAAATATTGTTGTTCGTTAGCATCCCAAACATTGCTGCCTGCTGCTTTCGTTATTTCTATATCGTTAAGTGGGTAAACGTCGAATAAGTTCATATTTTGAGGTATAAGGTTTGAGGTGTAGGGCTTAAGGTTTTTTCCCTCCACTTCTCAAAAATTTTAAAAATGAAATTAGCATAGCCCTAACTTCGTTAATTGATTGGTTTACCTTTAGATAATCATCTTCACTTATATACTTTAATTCAGAAGCACATAAGCAACAATAGTCAATCTCATTGGCAGAACCTAAAGCATTATCAAGAAAATGTGCAAAATCTTTATCTGTAAATCTTCCACATCCTTCAACAATATTCAAGGGAATAGATAAAGAAGCCCTGGTAAGTTGTGAGGTTAATTCAAATCGCTCTTCTTTTGGAAATTGTGTCGCAATATTTTTCTTAATGAACATATTCAACTCATGTGCTTTCTTCCAAACGTCAAGTTTTTTATAATCTCTCATACCTGTACCTTACGCCTTAAACCTTACACCCTTTACCTTAATTAAAAATTGGCGGCCTTTAACTTAAGTCCCGCTGTTTCATCTAAACCGAACATTAAATTCATATTCTGAACCGCTTGTCCGCTGGCACCTTTTAACAGGTTATCAACAATGCTGATGATAAATAATTTACCATCATGTTTTTCTATATGAACCAAAGCCTTATTGGTATTTACAACCTGTTTTAAATCGATATTTTTCCGGCTTACATGCGTAAAAGGATGAGCACTGTAATATGCTTCGTAAATGTTTTGTGCCTCTTCTAAACTCAAATCACTTTCCAGGTACATGGCAGCTAAAATACCTCTGGGTAAATGCACCACGCTGAGGAATAAAATTTAAAGCTTCAGAAAGTGATGGTTGCAACTGCAACAAACTCTCGCTAATCTCATTCAAATGTTGGTGCTCAAATGCCTTATATACTGAAAGATTATTATTTCTCCAGCTGAAGTGCGAAGTGGTAGACAAACCCTGTCCTGCGCCGGTAGAGCCGGTAGTTGCATTGATGTGAACCTCATTTTGAATCAACCCCTTAGCGGCCAATGGCAACAGACCTAGTTGGATACAAGTTGCAAAACAGCCTGGATTAGCAATATTTTTCGCTGATTTAATTTTATCTCGGTTTAATTCAGGAAGGCCATAAACAAAGTCTTTGGTCGAAAAGCTGGCATTGGCATGCAACCTGAAATCCTGAGACAGATCGATAATTTTAATGGTATCATTAATTGGGTTGGCAGCTAAAAACTTTTTGGCATCGCCATGGCCAACACATAAAAACAACACAGCCCCCTCTAAATCTCCCCCTGCTGGGGGAGACTTCAAAAAGTGTATCAAAATCTACACTATCAGTAAAACGTAAATCCGTATCACCGATTAAATCAGTATGTACATCGGAAATTAAGTTTCCGGCGTTACTTGTGCTATTTACGAAAGCAATTTCAACATTAGGGTGGTTAACCAAAATACGTAGCATTTCGCCACCTGTATAACCCGCGCCACCAATTATTCCTGCTTTAATTTTCATATTTAAAAAGGTTTAAGGTTTGGGGTTTAAGGCTTAAGGTTTGGGCGCTTTAACCTTACGCCTTCAACCTTATACCTCAAACCTCCGAGGCTATGCCTCGTTATTTACTTTATGCCAGATCATTACCTGGTTACCAAATATTTTAGAGAAACCTTTAACATCTTCTCCACTCCAGGCATTGTTCATTTCGCCATAGCTGCCAAATTTATTGCTCATTAAATCATGGTTAGATTCAATTCCGATAATCTGGAAACGGTATGGCAATAATTCTACAAAAACTTTACCACTCACAAATTTCTGTGTATCAGTTAAAAAAGCCTCAATATTCCGCATAATCGGATCGTGGAACTGACCTTCGTGCAACCAGTTACCATAAAAAGATGATAGTTGTTCTTTCCAGCTTAACTGCCACTTGGTTAAGGTGTGTTTTTCTAAAGTATGGTGTGCTTTGATAATGATAATGGGGCCAGCAGCCTCAAAACCCACACGGCCTTTAATACCAATGATGGTATCACCAACGTGGATATCTCTCCCAATCCCAAAAGGCTGAGCAAGGGCCTGTAGTTTCTGTATTGCTTTAACAGGTGCTAATTTTTCACCGTCAATGGCTATCAGTTCACCTTTTTCGAAAGTTAATTCAACTTTACGCGGCTCTGTTTCTGAAACCTGGGTTGGCCAGGCACTTTCTGGTAAAGTTTCGTTTGAAGTTAAAGTTTCCTTTCCTCCTACCGAAGTTCCCCATAAACCTTTGTTGATTGAATATCTTGCCTTTTCTGCACTGTATTCTACTCCATGTGCTGCTAAATATTCTATTTCCGCCTCGCGGGATAATTTTAAATCTCTGATTGGGGTAATGATTTCAACACCTGGAATCAGAATGTTAAAAATCATGTCGAAACGAACCTGATCGTTACCTGCACCGGTACTTCCATGAGCTACATAATCTGCACCAATTTTTTTCACATAGTTAGCAATAGCAGTTGCCTGACTCACGCGCTCTGCACTTACCGATAATGGATAAGTAGCATTTTTTAATACGTTACCAAAAACCAGGTACTTAATGCATCCTTCATAGTAACTTTCAGTTTCATCTACAACAGCATGCGATTTTACGCCCAAAGCATATGCTCTTTTCTCAATTTCCTGTAATTCTTCATCAGAAAAACCACCAGTATTTACAATTACTGAGTGAACTTCTAATCCACGATCTTGTGCTAGGTAAATACAACAAAATGAGGTATCTAAGCCTCCGCTAAATGCTAAAACAACTTTTTTCATGCTATTTAAATAAAAAGGTAAATAAAAATAAAAGGGCTTTTAAGCCATTTTTTGGCTTAGGTTTAACAACTAAGCGCTGTTTAATGCGCATAAAACGCTCGTATAATTTGGGTTTCTTTTGCAGTTCTTCGGCAAATTGCTTGGCTACTTCGTGTTTTTTTTCAGCCGGATCGTAAAGCATAGCTGTACACATACAGTTTTTACGTTCCTTCATTTTTAAAATCTCGAAGTTTACGCAGCTTTGGCATCCTTTCCAAAACTCTTCATCCTGGGTAAGCTCGCTGTAGGTTACCGGCTCGTAACCTAAATCTGAATTAATTTTCATTACGGCCAAGCCAGTTGTTAAACCAAATATTTTTGCCTTTGGGTACAACCTTCTCGATAAACCGAAAATTTCATTTTTAATGGCTTTTGCTAATCCCGCTTTACGGTATTTAGGGCTTACTACCAAACCACTATTGGCCACAAACTGTCCGTGGCTCCAGGTTTCTATATAGCAAAATCCTGCCCAGGAACCATCTTTGTGGAAAGCAATAACCGATTTGCCCTCTAGCATTTTATTAGAAATATATTCTGGCGAACGCTTAGCAATGCCTGTTCCACGAGCTTTTGCCGATTCTGCCATTTCTGTCACTATTTCCTCAGCAAATACACGATGTTCAGGAAGTGCAACCTGCACTATAAATTCGTTAATATCCATTCGTTTTCTAACGAAAAATTATAAGTATTCTTGTTAATTGGGTTTTTAGAGAGGATCAATTCCTCATTACGTTTAGTGCGGGTACTAAATACGTGGAGTGAAATTTTGCCGGCTTGTGGGATAATAAAATACGGGCTGAAAATGATTAATAAACAAACCCTTCCCAGACACCATTTGTGCTGAGGAAATTGAAAGTTTATGTAAAATCTGTTTAATCATTTCTTGCGTATTAAAACGGCTTTAACTCTATTGAGGTGCAAAGGTTTAAATAAAAATCGAGTTACACAATATTATCGTCATTTTTTTATGTTAAGCTTTTAGTTTTATTGAACTAATCTGACTTAACAGGCCTCTGCAGTACTTTGAACCTTCCAGGAATTTCCCTTACGCAATTGCTTCTGACAGTGAATGATGCTGTCAATTTACCATTGTTAAAAAAAGACAACAAACTTTAACATCTGCTTAACATCATTTAACATCCGGTAATACCGCTTAAATCCAATATTTGTATGTCTGTAGCGAATGTTATCCGACTATCGTTTTATGGATATTCCTTAAATATTAAATCAAATTTTAACCGTATGAAGAATTTTACACCATTTCATTTCAAATCGATCACTTTATTTGTTCTAATTGCTTTTACAGCATTAACGTCATGTA
Source organism: Pedobacter sp. W3I1 (assembly GCF_030816015.1). Taxonomy (NCBI): domain Bacteria; kingdom Pseudomonadati; phylum Bacteroidota; class Sphingobacteriia; order Sphingobacteriales; family Sphingobacteriaceae; genus Pedobacter; species Pedobacter sp. W3I1. The sequence continues at coordinate 895,143 of NZ_JAUSXN010000001.1, read as the reverse complement.
AAAAAACCGAAACTGCCGATCCTACCATATCTTATTTAAGGGTAATCAATGCATCACCTTCTATGGCTACCTATAATGCTTACTTTAATGGGAGCATGGTTAATTCAGCAGCTTTACCTTTTGGTGGCTCTGCTGCTTATCTTTCTTCTACCGCAGGCGCTTACAGTTTAAAATTTACAACGGCCAGTAGCGCAGAGAGTTTGTTAACCAAAACCGTTACTTTAAATGCAAGCACCTATTACTCTTCTTACTTAATTAATAAACCGGCTGCGCTAGATGTTTATACGATTAATGATGATCTTTCTATTCCATCAACTGATAAAGCTTATATCCGTTTTATCAATTTATCGCCTGATGCACCAGCTTTAGACCTGGCCAAAACGAGCGCAACTACCACGCTGGCTACCAATAAAGCCTATAAAAGTGCGAGTGGTTTTATTGCTGTAGATGCAGGAACTTATACATTGGATGCAAAAGAAACTTCATCAGGAACAGTTAAAGCCACTTCCGCCAGCACCAGTTTTACAGCGGGCTATCATTATGACATTATTTGTGGTGGTTTGGTAACACCTGCAAATGAAACTGAACGTCCTTTAAGTTTACAGGTTATATTGATCAAATAAAAAGAGGCTTTGTGTTAGCCTTTCATAAAAAACGGCAATTTTCATGTTGAAAATTGCCGTTTTTCTGTGGCATTAAAAAGGAAATTATTTTCCAGTAAAGAGAGCTATTCTCTTTTATTTTTTGATCACATCAGTAAATTTCACCTGTATTATATAAGTACCTTCTAATTTGAGTCTCCAAGACCACCTTGGGTTTACAGAGAAACCTGGTGATGATGGAAAGCCATCTATTGACTTTATAAAAGTACTTGGTATCCTGTAATACATCAAAAAGCCCCAATCGGTAGTTGGTGTAACATATTTTGTTAGAGGAAACGGTGCTACCTCAAAATCGCAGATCATAGCGGTATCCGTTTGAATAACCGGGTTGAATTTAGCATAGTTTTCAAAAATTGGCCTATCTCCCCTGGCTATAATTTCTTTTGCTTTAGGATTAAAGACATTTCCATTTTTATCCACCATTTTCAGTATAGCTCTTGCACCTACAGATGAAATTTTTGTACAGGTAATGATTGGGTTTTTCATTGGCGTTGCTACACCTGTAACATCATTAAAGCCGTTAGCTACATTATCAGTAATCTCAAACAGGTCATCTATAGTGGGATCTACCACATTAATTGTTGCTAATTTAGGAAATAACTTGGTACCAGTACCATTAGTCATTTCTACATCATATACATATCTTCCCAAGGGTAAGAAACCAGATGCTTTGTTAAAGGTAAGCTGCCCGCTCAACTCATTAAACTCCATTGGCTTCTTTTTCACTACCTCCCTTTTTTTATTTAGCAACTCCAGGGTTACATCTGTTTCAGGATCAAAATTGGCACCAGTTTTAAAAACAGTAATTTCGTATTCCTTCGAAAACTCTGCCGGTGCAGGAGAACCATCTTCTTTTCTTAAATTGAGTAATTTATAGGTAAAAGGCGGTGTAGAACCATCTGCATTAATTCTATCTGATTGAAAAAGAGGCAAGCCTCTTTTCGCATAAATATTATTGTCTTTATATCGAATGGTATCACTTAGAAAGCCATTTTGTATTTTTTTACATGCTACTACGCCTAACAAGAGTAATAAGCCTAAAATATATTTCATTTTCATAATTAATTGCGATTAAATTAATTGCCCGAAGACTGTGCATTAAAAAATAACCTGTGGTTTCCATTTAATACATGAACAATACCATTTATGGTAATGATTCCTGACGTTTGGCAATCCACAGCCTTATCTTTTTGCGAGTCGGGAATAGCACTCTGATCAGCCTCCTGATCGTCGCGGGTTCCGATTACTTTGGTATAGGTTACATAATCCACATAATTAACATACTGTGTATATTCATAAGAACGTCTCAATTTGATCAAATATTGAACATTTGGAATAGAACCCAGTAAACTATTATAAAGCTTACCGCTAACGGTCATCTGGTCTCTGTTGATCTTGCCCGCAAATAAATAGGTCTTTAATGAATCATTTAATTCCTGTGCCGGAATATCTTTGATACCGAAGTCAAAGTTTTCTGTTCCAAGCTGGATAGATTTCTGATATTTTTTGGCTTTCACATACGCAGCTATGCCATAATTTGTAGTTGCAAAAAGGGTTACATTGCCATTTACCGCATCTTTTAAACCTGCCCTGTCTATCACTTTCACTAAGGAATCGAAATTGCGGTTAGACTTTAAGTAATCGTAAGTACTTAAGTTTACATTGGGGTCACTTGGGCCGCCATCCCTTTTATAATCATTTTTTTTACAAGCCGTTAGCGCCAGTAATATTAATGAAAGATATACTAATATATTATTTTTCATATTTTTTAATCTCTTAATAAAAACAACTTATACTTTACCCAACCAATATGGTGTTTGTTTCAATAACGGATTGTTTCTAAACAATGCAGGGTCTACAGGCCAATAAAAACCTTCTCTTCTAAACCTGCTTTCTGTAAGCCAATCTACGATAAGACCGTATCTTCTAGTCCTAAGCAAATCATAGAATAAATGTCCTTCCAGATACATTTCTTTACCACGCTCATAAGCATATTCATCCATTACCTGATCTACGGAGCTTCCAGCAGGAATTAATACCGGATTTGGGTCATTTCTTTTTCTGAAATCATTGATAATACCAATAGCTGTTGCTGCATCCTTCTTATAAAGTGCAATTTCCGCCTTAAGTAGTTTCATATCGCCCAGTCTGAAAATGATAATGTTATTGCTTAGATAAGGGTCTAATTTTTGCCCAGGATTTCTGTACGTTACATTACTGTACTTTATACTCATTGGTTTATCTGGGTTAGCAAGGTCAAAGCCCTTTTTATAACGGATATCAGTGGTTGTTTCGAAATGATTATTAAGATACAGAGGCGTGGTATAAAAACGTGGATTGTTTCCATAACCTTTAATATAATTCTCATTTAAAAAATAAGAACCTATGGAACTATTAGAACCTTCCAATGTATTCTCGCTGATGTTAATTTCGAATATCCCTTCGGAAGAACGACCAATAAAAGTATTTTTATAATTAGCGGTATCTGTTAAAGCATAGCCTCCTTTGCTAATTAATGTATTTATGGTCGTATCGGCATTGTTCACATCAGTCAAATTAGGCGCATCAACTGAAACGTCAGACATGGTTGCTCTCCAAAGATACAAATGCGCTAAAAGGGCATACACTGAACCTTTATTTGCAGTAACCTTTGCGTCTCCGGTATTGGCATAATTCCAGCTTAATAGATTAATGGCTTTGTGACAATCATTTTCAATCAATTTCATAACCTCTGATTTTGAACTTCTTGGCAATTGTGGCGCATTGATCGGATCTTCGTAAGACTCTGTAACCAACGGTACATCACCCCATACCCTTACCATCATAAAGTAACTTAATGCACGAAGGAAATATGCCTGGCCAATCGCTGAATTCCGGAATTGTGCAGGATCGTCTTCAGCAGACAATTGCGCATCGCTCATGGCATTAACTTTTTTCAAAATCAGATTAGACATGGCAATACTTTTATAATATAAAGTATAATTTGCCAGCGTATTAAGATTGTATTGAAAGGTAAAATCTCCACCCTGAATTCCTTCTAAACCATCTCCAGAATATTGGATCGTAAAATAGTTTTTGGCAATCGCATCACCATACATAAAATAACGATTGTTTTTGTAGGTAATCGCACTACGCATCATGGCATAATTACCGGCGATGGCACTTCTCACATCCCTTGATGACTGCCAGAATGTTTGTTCGTAAGGTGCGTCCTTAGGTTCCTCATATAATAATTTTTTACAGGAACTTACGGTAACCGCTGTAGCCATTGCGATAAGTACACCGATTTTTGTGATTATATTTTTCATTTATTGACGATATTAAAATTGAACTTGTACACCTAAAGTATATTTTCTTGGAATAGGATACCCGGTTCCATTATACTCCCCATATCCGCTAACAGCTTCTGCATCTGGTAATTTTTTTGATTGCTGGAACATATATACGTTATCAGCAATAGCGTATAATTTCAGCTGACTTAAGCCTAATTTTCTTACGATTTTAGGGCTGAAATCATAACCAAGATTGATACTTCTGATCCTTGCATAACCACCCTTTTCGAGGAAAAAGGATTGTGCAGCCGTATAATAATATCGATAGGATCCCAAATCGAGTTTTGCATACTCAGCCTGATCTCCAGGGTTTCTCCAGATGTTCAGGCGACTTAGATCTGGTGAAGAGACACTGGCAAAATTATATACTGCATTAGCATCAGTTGCGTTCGTAAAACGATCTGAATCAAATAGATTTAGTACGTCACGTTTAAGAGTGAATGTTACAAAAATCCCCAAAGAGAAATTTTTGTAAGAAAAGTTATTGGTCCAACCACCGGTAAAACGTGGGTTAGGATCGCCAATTGGAGCTTTATCCGGATTGATACCATCATTAAAAACATCTATAAAATAATCTCCATCCAAATCTGCCAGATAAAAATCACCTGCACTAAATGTTCCATTACTGTTTCGATATCTTTCTCCGGTGTACGGATTTTGAGGAATATCGGCTGAAGTAGAAAATACGCCTTTTGTGCGGTATAAATAGAAAGCATTTAGTGGACTACCTACAGAAAGCACGTGGTTTTTATCAAAACGATCTCCACTCAAAATAATATCACGGCCACCATTCGGCAAACTCATGATCTGATTTTTATTATAAGAGATATTAAAAGAGCTATTCCACTTAAATTCCTTGCGGAAAGGATTTGCAGTTAAAGTCAACTCCAAACCTGCATTACGAACCGCAAATGCATTGGTGAAAGCATTGTCATAGCCTGATGTAACCGGCAAATCAACATTAAAAAGTTTTTGTTTGACTTCTTTATTATACACATCGAACGAAATGGCATATCTACCGTTATCAATTTCCATATCGGTACCGATATTCCATTGTATCGATTTTTCCCAGCTTAAATCCTTTTGAGCCACACCATTTCTAAAGTTTGGTGTAATTGCGGTTACACCGTTATATGAGGTTGCGCCATTATTCCCACTAAAAAGACCATTGTTAACCTGGTAAGTATTATATTGCACATAAGCATTTCTTTTATCTTCATTTCCTGTTACGCCATAACTTCCTCTTATTTTAATCAGTGTAAAAGGGTTATTGGATATGTTCTTCATAAAATTTTCTTCTGAAAGAAGCCATCCTGCTGAAATGGAAGGGAATACCCCATATTTATTATTTTCTCCAAAACCAGATGAACCGTCCGTTCTAATCGTACCGGATAAAAGATATTTGCCATCATAATCATAATTAAAACGGCCATAATAAGCTATCAGTCCATGTGCAATGTAATTTGAATAGACAGAGATATTCTGCTGCTTAAAACCAGTAACGGTTTGGATATTATCTGATGCGCCTCCATAACCCGATGCCTGGGTAGATTGGAATAAACTATACTCTATATCCTGACCCGCTACCGCACTAATAGAGTGTTTTTTAATGGAACCATTATAAGCCAGGTAGTTCGATGTTCTTAAGCCAAAAGCACTGGAAGAGAAACTGGAAGAGCTGTTGCCAAAACCATTATTTAGCAAACTGCTCATACTTACATCCCTACGGGTATTGTCATTGGTATAGGAAGTCTGGGAATTTAACGTAAAGTGTTTATTAAATTCATAAGCCAGGTTGAGGTTAGCTCCAAATTGGTTCGACACATTTCTGTTTAAGTTTTCGCCATCCTTACTTACGAAATAATCCAGTTTTTCGGGAGAAACACTAAACAATGAGGAAGGTAAATTCCCGGAACCGACTTTAGTAGGCTTAGATGGATCATTTGGATCTTCATTACCCCTGCCTCTGCTGGCGCTTGAATAATAAAATATAGGGTTAATCATCAATTTTTTATTCATTGCCCTTGAGGTAAGGTTTAAGCGTGTTGTATAACGTTTAAAACCTGTTCCTTTTACAATACCATCTTCATCATAATAGCCTCCACTGAAACGAAAGGTTGTTCCATTATCGGTACCGCCGCTTATACTCAGGTTATTATCATTGATTTTACCCGTCTGATAAAATAAATCCTGCCAATCAGTATGACCGTTAAAAGCTGGATTTAAACTATCTGTAAGTATATAAGGTAGCTGCACACGCTGATCATAATTAAGCTGTCTTTGAAGCACTTCCATTTTTTGCCTACGCTCTGTAATACCCATGGTAGCCTGCCTTAAGTTAGGACGCTCCACCATGCCGTAATAAGAGTTAAAGCTCACTCTTGTATCGCCACCTGTACCTTTTTTTGTGGTAATTAAAATTACACCATTTGCTGCACGAGATCCATAGATGGCTGCTGCCGAGGCATCTTTTAATACGTCTATAGATTCAATGTCATTCGGATTAAGTCCGGCCATGTAATTGGTTCCTGTACCGGTTCCTGGTGGAACATAATCATCAGATGATTGAGGAACTCCATCTACCACATAAAGCGGTGATCTCACTACATTAAATTGATCATAACCTGTACTACCTGTAGAGTTACCCCTTACGGATACTGTAGGCGCCACACCTGGCTGACCAGTAAAGTTTTGAACATTTACACCGGATAAACGACCTTGCAACAACTGATCAAAACTTGCCGCAGGTAAGTTAGCCAGTTCTTTACCTGAAATACTGGATATTGCAGCTGTAGTTTTCTTTCTGGTAATTTTTTGATAACCGATAGTAACCACTTCATTCAGCGTATTATTATCCTCTTCCAAAGAAAAGTTTAATGTACCACTTGCCGAAACCGCTTTCTCTGCCCAACGATAACCTACTATTCTAGCGGTAATAATTGCACCGTCGTTTTGAACTGTTAAGGCGAATTTTCCATCGGCGTTTGTAGCGGTGCCATTCTTGGTACCTTTTTCGATAATAGAAACCCCTGGTATGGGTTTGTTGGTTTGATCTAAAACAGTTCCTTTAATTGTTTTCTGCGCAAAAGCGAGCCAGGGAATGAGTAAATAAAAGAATGTTGCCATCAAAAATTTCACATAGCAATGTCTTGTAGAAGTTTTTTCCATTGATGATTAGTTAGTTGGTTTGGTTTGATTACAAACTAAAAGTATCAACATTTTTCATTGCCATTTAATTACTTTTTAGCAAAATGAAACCATATTTTAACCTAAAAATTTAACATTATTTAACATTTAATTCTTTAACATCTCACTTTTTCAACACAAAATACGCCTCCATTATACGTAATGGCACTTTTAACTGAAATTATATCATATTTTCAGTCATTTTTGGAATACATTTTACTAATTAATTAACAAGCAGATTTTATCAGAAAAACCGTATAAATTTACAACTAAAACGATAAACTAATGTTTTAGGCAATGAGTTCCTGCTAATTAAAATCTTTGCCAATACAGATCGTTCCAACCCTATTTAGAATAATTCAAAATAATTTGGATAATACGATTTTCTACCGTTATTTTGCAGCAGTTTAGAATTAATCCAAATAAATATTATCATGCCTAAAATCAGACTTTTCTGTATAACGTTTTTTTTAACTTTTGCCAGTCTACTCTCCTTTGCCCAACAGTTTTCGACCATAAGCGGCACAGTTACCACTTCTGATGGTAAACCTGCCGCTTACATTTCGGTTGGTTTAAAAGGAAAAGGCCTGGGGAATGTAACCAACGAAAAGGGTATTTTCGAAATCCAAAGAGTTAAACCAGGCGCTTATATCTTGAGGGTATCGGCTGTTGGAATCCAAAATATAGAAAAACCAGTGGCTATTACCGCTGGCGAGAACAAAACTGTCGATTTTGTAATCAACCAAAATTCAAATCAACTTAACGAAGTAAATATTAATCAAGGGGTAAATAAGTATATCACTAAGAAAAGTGAATTTGTTTCGAAAATGCCACTTAACAACTTAGAAAATCCGCAGGTATATACTACGATTACGAAAGAAACAATGGCCGATCAGCTGGTATTTTCGGTTGATGATGCTGCCCGCAATGCCACCGGTGTTCAAAAAATGTGGGAATCGACCTCTCGTGGAGGTGATGGTGGTGCTTATTACGCATCAAGAGGTTTTATTGCACAAGCGAAACTGAGAAACGGAATTGCCGGTAACGTAACTGGCCGTAACGATGCCGCTAACTTAGAAAATGTAGAGTTTATTAAAGGTCCATCTGCTACTTTATTCGGTAGTACATTAACCTCATACGGTGGTTTAATTAACCGCATTACCAAAAAACCTTTTGAAGGCGTTGGAGGTGCGGTAAGCTTTTCGACAGGCAGCTACGATTTTAACAGGGTGAGTACCGATTTCAATTTTCCTGTTGATAAAGATAACCACATTTATGCCCGTTTAAATACTTCTTATAATTATAAAGGTTCTTTTCAGGAGAATGTTTATGATAAAGGTTTCTTTATCGCACCAAGTTTATCATACAAAGTAAATGACAAATTGGACTTTGTTTTTGATGCAGAAATTGCCAATGGTAGAAATACGTTAAAACCTTTTGTTTTCTTTTATTTCCCAATCGCACAACTCGGTTTTGATAGAGCAGACCAAGCAGGAATAGCTTATGACAAATCTTTTACGGGTGATGCCATGAAACAGAAATACAATAGCTCAAACTTCTTCGGACAGGCTAATTATAAGTTTAATGATAACTGGTCGTCGCATACCAGCTTCTCGAGCAATTATAGTTTCTCTAATGGCCGCGGCACATACCTGTTCCTGGTTCCGAACAGCTACTTCGATCCTAAGGCCAGTCCTGGTGCCGATAATTTATCCAGAGCAGATCAATCTACTGATAATAGCAAAATCTTTACTTACGAAGTACAGCAAAACTTTAATGGTGCTTTTAACCTAGGTTCAATTAAAAACAGAGTTGTTTTAGGTTTGGATTTTTTACGTCAGAATTCTGATCAGTTATTTTATTCGATCGATACTTTTGACATCACCAATAAAAATGGAACTGGCGCCAACTACAACAACTTTACCGAAACTAATTTAGCAGCATTTTATGCAGCACTTCCTAATGTTTCTAAATATCCATATAACTTCAAAACCAATACATATAGTGCTTATGTTTCTGATGTAATTAGCGTAACAGATAGATTAATCGCCTTAGCAGCTTTAAGAGTAGACAGGTTCGACAACAAAGGTAATTCTGATCGTGCAGGCTCGGCTCCCAAAGGTGCTTACAAACAAACTGTTTTTTCTCCAAAATTCGGTTTGGTATTTCAGCCGATTAAAGATCAGTTATCGTTATTTGCCAATTACCAGAATGGCTTTAACAACGTTAATGGCATCGATTATAAAGGTGATTCTTTTAAAGCCGAACAGGCAAACCAAATGGAAGGCGGTATTAAAACGAATATCTTTAACGGCAAATTAACTGGCTCTGTATCTTACTATTATATTAAAGTTAAAGATATCGTTAGGGGTTATAATCAAGATGCTAATAATCCCAATGCACAAATTCAGGATGGCAATAAAATTAGTAAGGGTATAGAAGCTGAAGTTATTGCAAATCCTGTTGACGGTTTAAATATTATTGCAGGTTTTGCTTATAACGATAACCATTTAGAAAATGCATCGCCAGATGTAGAAGGCAGAAGAGATGCTTATTCAGCAGCACCCTACTCAGCAAATTTATGGATCAGTTATAAATTCAATGCTGGCTCGCTTAAAGGTTTTGGACTAGGTGCCGGTGGTAATTATGCCAGCGACAATAAAATTGTAAATAGTGTAAGCCAGGGGGTATTTATATTACCTGCTTTTGAGGTTTTCAATGCTTCAGTATTTTACGATCATTCAAGATTCAGGATCGGAGTAAAAGCAGACAACTTTACCAATCAAAAATACTGGACAGGTTACAGTACTATGAACGCTCAGGACCTGAGAACCTTCACTGGAAGTATTACTTATAAATTTTAATTAAATCAATCAGGAGAAGCTGAATCAGATCAGTCTCTCCTGATTTTCAAAACCCAACCCAGAAAATATGAAAACTAAAATCTCATTACTATTTTTCTTCCTGGCCTTTAGCATTTCGAGTGTATTTGCTCATGCTTTATGGATAGAAACAGCCTCAACAGGCAAAAAAGGACAGGCACAGGAAGTGAAAGTTTTTTTCGGAGAATACGAAAGCAACGAGCCTGATTCTGCAGCAAAATGGTTTAGTAACTTAAAAGAATTCAGCCTGATTTTAACGGCTCCAAACGGAACAACTAGGGCTTTAACCACAGCTCCTGATATACGTTTCTTTAAAGCAAGCTTCACTCCAGATCAAGAAGGCACTTATAAACTTTCTGTAGTTCATGAAGTTGCTGACATTTATGAAAAAGCTAAAATTGAATATTATGCTTTTGCAGATGTTGCTGTCGGAAATTCAAAAATAAACAGTGCTTTCCCTGCAACTGCAGCATTAACCATCAGACCGGATAAACATGCTTTGAAAGTAGGCGAAACCTCGGTTCACCAGGTAATCTACAATAAAGCTCCTTTTGCGAAACAAAAATTAACCCTTGTAAATGCCGAGCGAAAAGCACAGTCTACCGAAACCGATGCAGAAGGAAAATTCACTTTCAAGCCGGAACAAAAAGGAAACTATTTTCTAGAAGCTTTTACAGAAGATAAAACCCCTGGAAAATTAAATGGAAAAGATTACGATAAAGTTTGGCATTTAGTAACCTACACTACTGAAGTTAAGTAGTCGTAATTTTTTATAAAATTTAAAGCCAATTGGTCCTGAAAGGGGCTAATTGGTTCTTTTATTCATACAGCTTGCTAATGGCACCAACAATAAAATCAAAAAACAAAAAATCGCGACTACGTCGGATCAGCGACTGGCTGCATCTGTGGCTGGGCATAACATCGGGCTTAATTGTATTGATGTTAGGCGTTACCGGATGCATGTACGTTTTTCAAAAAGAAATTACTGAGCTCATCCACCGCAAAGCATATTTTGTTGATGTTCCTTCAAATGCTAAAACCTTACCATTAAGCTTACTACAAACCAATGCCGAAAAAGCATTAGGCAATAAAAAGAAAATTGGTTTTATTTCTACTTACAAGGCGCCAGAAAGGGCATGGGAATTTAGCACCTATAAAGCAGGCGATCCTAAAGCCTTCTGGTACTTCGATTCAATTGATTACTACGACCTGGTACTGGTAAATCCATATACCGGAAAAGTAACCCTGGTTACCGATCATAAATATGAGTTTTTTTCAGTTGTTAAAATGATCCACTGGAGTTTACTGATCAATCATCCCATTGGTCAACAGATTATTGGTTGGTCTACTTTCATCTTTGTATTTCTACTCATTTCAGGCATGGTGATGTGGTGGCCGAAAAATCTCAAAAAATCGAACTTTGATAAGAGTTTTAAAGTAAAATGGAAGGCCAAATTTAAACGCATTAATTACGATATGCACAATGTGTTGGGCTTTTATGCAATGTTAATCTGTTTAATGCTGGCTTTAACTGGTTTGGTTTGGGCATTTCAATGGTTTCAGGCAACCGTTTATGTAGTGGCATCTGGAAGCACTACCCCACCAAAAGTGGTAGAAATAAAATCAGATTCAACAAAAACCATTAGAGCTGTTCCATTCGATATCGCTTTTGATCAGGCTAAAAAGATCTTTAAAAACGAAGACCGCATTGGCATGTCGCCAGCGGGAGGCGGTACAGCAACCATTAATGCCACAGGTTACCGTGGCGAAGAAACTTATTGGAATTACGATGTTTTACAGTTCGATCAGTACTCGGGCAAGTTATTACATAGAACAAACCAATCTGAAAAAAATGGGGGCGAAACTGTTATTGGCATGAACTACGATATTCATGTAGGGGCCATTTTAGGGCTACCAGGAAAAATATTGGCCTTTTTTGCCAGTTTAATTGCAGCAAGCCTACCCATAACCGGATTTATTATCTGGTGGGGAAAAGGAAAAAAGAAAAACCGCATTGTCAGTAAACCAAACACACACCTAATTCATAATAAAATGAAATTTTTAAACCTAATTTTAGTATTAACCGGTTTGATTACCCTTAATGCTGATGCACAAACAAAAGTTGACACTCCGGAAGAAAAACTGGAAAAGGATAGAAAAGCAATAAAATCTTTAGCTGGTTTTTATGAAGTGAATTTCAACTATGGTGAAGTTACCGCTCCGGATCCAAACTACAAATTCAGTAAGCCTTACGAAAGCCATGGCAACGAATGGGCAGAAATTATTGTAGATGAGCCAAAAAGAATTGTAATTCAACACATGCTGGCCATTAACGATAGTACGGTTATTAAACACTGGCGCCAGGACTGGACTTATGAAGATACCAACATTATGCTTTATACCGAAGGTAATGCATGGAAAAAAGGCAATTTAACTCCTGCTGATGTGAAAGGAAAATGGACACAAAAAGTTTATCAGGTTGATGATAGCCCACGTTACCAGGGCTATGGTACATGGAGCCATGTTGGAGGTCACGATTCTTGGTCAAGCGAAACCGATTCTCCATTACCAAGAAGAGAATCTACTGTGCGTAAAGATTACAATGTATTAAACCGTGGTAGCAGAATTACCATCACTAAAAATGGTTGGATGTTTGAGCAGGACAATAAAAAAATTGTGCGCGCTGCCAGTGGTGATAAACTATTGGCCGTTGAAAAAGGTTATGAGGAATTTACGAAAATAGATCCTAAAACTTTTGCTTATGCGCAAAAATGGTGGGCCAGTCAGCATACTTTTTGGGCAGACGTACGTGGCGTTTGGGCTGACATTATTGATTCGCAAAGTACATTTAAAGTACAGACGATGGCCAATGGTAAATTGCTTTACGAAACCCTTTTTAACCTGGGCGATCAATCTATCAAAGAAAAATGGACAGCCGCACAAAACAAAGAAAAAATTAAAACTGCTTTACAGCCTTATCTGGTAAAGTAAAACAATTGTTTTTATAATTAATGCTTGATGGTTAATCGCATTGCCATCAAGCATCTTTTTTACTAAATGCCTCATTATCCATTGCGCTATGATGGTTTAAGCGGTCAGTTACTATGAAAATCAAAGTTCGGCGCACTTCGGTTGCTAAAGTCCTGCTATCGCTGCAAGTCCTCACTCGTACCTCGTTCCGGGCTTTACGCTTTATCAGGTTTATTTAACTTGGGTCTGTAGTTCTTTGGATTAAAGACCAAACGTAATGTTAGTCGAGATTTGCAATTTCGGCTGGATGAATTGTGGATTTGTAATCCACCTAAAAGATTAAAAATCCTTAACTCCAATATCGGGATTACAAATCCCGACCAACAACTACTTTATTTTATTAAATTTCGGGATGAAAAAATTTGGCTTCATCATCTTCCTGTTTTTAGCAATCAACACTTTCGCCCAAGATTCTACCTATACCAGAAATGTAATTAATACACTTACTTCAAAAGAATTTTGGGGCAGAGGTTGTACCAAAGACGGAATGAAAAAATCTGCCGCTTACCTCGCTGAAGCTTATCAGAAAATCGGTCTTTTGCCGATGGGGCCGAATTATAAACAGACTTTTAATTTCCCTGTAAATACTTTTCCAGGAAAAATGATGGTAGCCGTTAATGGCCAAAAACTCATTCCCGGTAAAGATTTCATTGTGAATAACGAAAGTCCCGGTGTTAAACAAAAGGCAGCGTTAACCCAGCGCGACAGCGTTCACTTTCAGGCCGCACCTACTTTACAGGTTTTACTAAAAGATAAATTAACCTGGTCTGTAGCTACCGAAGTTGGAGATATAACAACAATCCAGCTCAATAAAAAGAACTTTACAGCAATACCAAAAGAAATTAATGTTGATATTGAAAATAAATTCATTCCGAATTTTGAAGCTGCCAATGTTTGTGGTTTAGTTAAGGGTACTAAATTTCCTGATTCCCTGTTAATCATTACCGCGCATTACGATCATTTGGGTGGCATGGGTGCAGACACCTATTTCCCCGGGGCAAACGATAACGCTGCAGGTGTAGCCACTTTATTGAGCCTCGCCAAATATTACGCTGCCAATCCTCAGCCCTATTCCATTGGCTTCATCTGTTTTGCAGCCGAAGAAGCTGGACTGTTGGGCTCGAGGTTTTTTGTAGAAAACCCTTTAATTCCTTTAAGCAAGATTAAATTCCTGATCAACTTAGATTTGGTTGGAACCGGTGAAGCCGGCATGACGGTAGTTAATGCATCCGTTTACCCCAAAGCATTTGCGCTGCTAAACGCAATCAACAACCAAAATCATTATATCCCAAAAATAAACTCCAGAGGTAAAGCAGCCAACAGTGATCACTATTTCTTTACCGAAAAAGGTGTTCCGGCATTCTTCATCTACACCCAGGGTGGTCCGTCTGCCTATCACGACGTATTCGATAAATCTGAAACGTTGCCGCTTACCGAGTATAAAGATCTGTTTAAACTGATCGTTGGATTTAACCAGAAACTAATGGAATAACTTCATTTTTATGACGAAACCCTTAAATCACGATACAAACCGTTAAATTGTGAATTTCTCCGATTGGGATAATATAATAAGCCATTGGGATAATTAAATATAACAGCAAAGTGTGTATGCTCATCTTTGAATCAACAAAAACAAGATTCATTATGACAACTATACAAAAACTCAGCTTGGTATTTTTATTGTTAATCGCAGTTGCGGTTAAATCGAATGCCCAGAACCAAATCGAAATTGTAATAGTAGGCTCCGCCCACGACAATTCTAAATCGACACAAAACTTTCAGACGATCATTGATAAACTTAAAAACTTTAACCCGGATATGGTTTTTGGCGAATACCTGCCCCAGGGCGATTACGCTAAACTGGAAGAAAGCAACTGGGCAAAAAAATCGTTTAGAAAAGGGCATGATTATTTGGAAAAATTAAATCTGGCATCACCAAATAATATTAATGCACAAATAAAAAAAGATCGGAAAGCACTCGCCTCATTCGCTTACTACCATAAAACCAGAATGAATTTAGCCGTTAATTATGCTAAAAACTGGGACAGGGGAAATGCCGATTACCAGATTTTTGTACTCGAAAATTATATGAAACAAAGCTTTGGTAAAGAAGAACAGGTTGAATATGCAAAAATGTTCGGAAATACCGATTCATTAAAGAAAAAAGGGTTCTGCAGACCTGGAAGTGAGTATAGCAAAATCTATTTTCCCCTTATTTACCAATTAAAACAAGATCGAATTTACAACATGGATTGCCAAACTTATGATAAACCATGGAGTGAAGCCTGGGGTAAAACAGATTCTTTATATAAAATTCTGTTAAATAAAGCCAAGGCCGACACCATCTCGCCAGAAGCCCTTACCGTTAAAGCAATAGAAAAATACTGGAGCTATAATGCTGATGAAGAGAAGGTTTTTAGTGCAGATCCATATGCAGGAATGAATACCGTAAAATATGGTGTATTGGATGAAGCCTGGAATTTTTATGGTGGCCGTCACTTTTATGGTTATGCAGGTTTCCCTACCGAAACGGTAAAAGAGATGATTGCGCAATGGACTTTAAGAAACGAAGGTATGTGTAAAAACATTATCGATCAGGCAAAGGCGAAAAAAGCAACAAGGGTTGTGGTTGGTGTTGGTGCCTCGCACCGCAAATGGATGGAAGAAATCTTAGCCAAAAACCCCGAAATTAAAATTATCAACTATAACGATCTACGCTAATTTAATGATACGCGCATTCTCAGCCTAATTGCATTAGCAATGGGGCTTTTTTTAGTTTTAATCAACAGCAGTCTTGCTTTGGTCTTTCCGTTTCAACCGAACTAACAACTTATATGTTTACAAAAACATCTCCGCAAGTAACTCATAAGATTTTATCCGGTCTTCAAAATGCTCGGTAATGGTAACGGCCATCAGTTCATCTACATCATAATCAGCAGCAAGTTTGGTAAGCCTTTCTTTAATTACCGCTGGTGTACCATAAATCATTCTGGGTTTATTGGCGTTAATCCGTTCCTGCTCTGTAGCATTATAACTGATATCTTTAATATCGTTCCAACCCACCGAAGTTAATCCTCCACCCTTTTCTAGCTGAAGAAAACGATAAGCCATTAAAGCCTCCTGCTGTTTTACCTTTTCTTCATCTTCTGAGCAGAAAACAAAAAGCGCTACATTTTCAACTGGTTTTGACAAATCAACCGAGGGCTTAAAATGTTCCCGGTAGTATTGAACAGCCTGCGGTCCTCCATGCGGGTTAATAAAATGTGCAAAAGAAAAGCCCATTCCAAAGTGAGCCGAAAATAAAGCACTTTGTCCGCTACTGCTCAAAAGCCATTGCTGTGGAACGGTTTCGGCAATCGGAATAGCTTTTATTTTCGCCTGAATACCGCCATCCGAGGTGTCGTGCAGGTAATGTTGCAGCTCGCGCAGTTGTTCTACAAAGTCCTGCTCGCTCCAATTATTTGAAGGGTTAAGCATCGAAGCCGTAATACGGTCCGTACCTGGTGCACGGCCCATCCCCAGGTCGATCCGGTTAGGATGCATCACCTCTAACAATCGAAAACTTTCTGCAACCTTTAATGAGCTATGGTTAGGCAGCATAATGCCTCCAGAACCTATTCTTAAAGTTTTAGTGTGATTGGCCAGGTGCGCAATTAAGATCTCGGGGGTAGAACCCGCTAAACTGGTGGTATTATGATGTTCTGAAACCCAAAAACGACGATATCCTAACCTTTCAGTTTCTTGTGCAAGTATAGTGGTTTCTTCAATAGCACGACGGGCAGTAACGCCCTTGCGCACCGGTGATTGATCTAACACACTTAGTTTTATTTTTGTATTACTCATATTCGTATTATACAAATTTATGAGCCTGCTCATTTAAAACAGGAGTGCGAAAAGCTTTATGACTTTTAGATTACCCCCTACCCCCTTAAGGGGGACTAAAGCGAAAACAGAAAAACACTAAAATTCAATTTAAAGAAGAATAAAGCCCCTTTAGGAGTTTGGAGTTAGTTTGACCAAATACTGATCTTCGCCATCATCAAAAATCAATTCAGTATCCCATCCCGTTTCTTTCGCAATCTGTTTAATGGTTTCTTCATCTATATAAATCCAGTTAAACCAATTGCCTTTTTCGCCTTTATATTCGTACTGATAAGATACCTCGCCATAATATTGGTTCTGCGGTTTCGGCATATCTTCATATAAATAAGCAATATCAGAAGAATCGAAAATTACCTGTCCGTTAGGGTTGATGAGGTCTTTTAATTTGAGGAGGAAATCCTTAAAACCGGGCAAAGTTCCTGTTAAACCAATGCCGTTCATGAGCATAATAATGGTATCGAATTTCTCCTGATAGGTAAAAACATCTTGTATGAATGCTTTTTTTACACCACGGTCTTTCATAATATTTACTGCTGCTTCAGAAATATCAATAGCCGTAACATCAATATTAAAAGCCTGCAGAAGTAAAGCATGACTGCCTACTCCGGCACCGATATCCAACACCTTACCGCTGCACATGTGTAACGCCTGAAGTTCCAGAACGGGCATATCTTCATCATCACGAAAGAAGAATTCTAAAGGCATTTCTTCTGGCTCCCCATATGAATTATGCAACCAAAGGACATCAGCCTCACCTGTTCTGTAAATATCTGTTAACGCTTTACCAAAAACATCCATGTAGGCAAAGATAGGGAGGAAAGCTGAAAGACTAAAGTTTAAAGAAAATGAGCAATCAAAAAACCATCATTACAGCAAATAAGTTATAAGTTAGTCAATTACAAATCATGAAGGTCCGGATTACAAATCCAGACCAGCACCTTAAAGTTACTCAATTTCAAATACCTGATGGTATTCGGGAATGGCCACATGTTTAAAGCCTGCATCTTTCAGTTTGCCGGCAAAATGTTGTTGTACTTCATATTCGCCATGTACCAAAAACAGCTGTTTAACTTTAGCCGGATCCTGTCCTGATAAGAAATGTAATAAATCTTCATAATCACCATGTGCACTCATCGATTTTATCGATTGTACTTCGGCTTTAACGTCATATTCATCACGGAAAATCTCCACTACTTTTTGTCCGGCAATTAATTTACCACCAAGCGAGTTAGGTTCGCAATACCCCACCATTAAAATGGTATTTTTCTGGTTACTGATGTTATTCCTGATGTGGTGTTTTACCCGGCCAGCCTCTGCCATGCCCGATGCCGAAATAATTACACACGGTCTTGGATCGGCATTTAAAGCTTTCGATTCTTCTACACTTTCGATAAAACGCAAGCCTTTAAAACTAAATATATCATGATCTACCTTTAAAATTTCTTTAACACCGTTATTGTATACTTCAGGATGGTTTTTAAGAATTTCAGTTGCTTTTGATGATAAAGGACTATCTACATAGTAAGGAACATCAGGTAATTTACCCTTTAACTCCAGCCCATTTAGTGCATAAAGTAACTCCTGAGTACGGCCAACGGCAAAAGCTGGAATAATTAGTTTCCCTTTTTTAATCTTGCAGGTGTTGTTAATGATCTCTAAAAGCATGTTTTCAATTGGATCGAGATCTTTATGCAGAGAATCGCCATAGGTAGATTCCATTAAAATATAATCGGCCTGATCAAACTGTTGCGGGCTTTTTAAAAGCAGATCGCCATAACGGCCAACATCGCCTGAAAAGGTAATCCGTGTAGGTTTTCCGTCTTCTGTAATGGTAAGGTGAACCGCAGCACTACCTAAAATATGGCCTGCATCGGTAAACCTTAACCGAATGCCTGCTTCAATCTCGAAGTCCTCCTCATACTCCACAATCTTCATCTGACTAAGCGTTTTGGTAACGTCTTCTTCTGTATAAAGTGGCTCTTCCATTTCTTCACCCTTGTGCAGGTGGCGGTTAGAAAACTCAGCATCCTGCATCTGGATTTTTGCAGAATCCATCATTAAAATACGGGCAAGATCCATCGTTGCTGAGGTACAGAAAATTCTTCCTTCAAAGCCCTCTGCAACCAATTTGGGCAGTAAGCCACAGTGGTCTATATGTGCGTGAGATAAAACGAGATATGTAACCTTTTTTGCCTCGAAACCAAAATAATCGTTTAATTTATCAGTAACGTGGCCCATCCCCTGGAATAAGCCACAATCTAATAATATTTGAGTGCCGTTTTTTAAAGTAATAAGGTGCTTACTCCCCGTAACGGTACGGGCGGCACCATGAAAAGCAATGTTCATTTAAATGTTGGTTAGAATTTATAGCATAAAAATGCCGGATATTTCCGGCACTTCCAATTCTTTACGCATTTATTTCTGCTGCTTTATCTTTAACCTTGTCTACAACACTGGTGGCTTTCTCCGCGAGTCCTGTTAATTTATCTTTGGAAGCATCTAAAATATCAGCTAACCACTCTGATACTTTACCTTTTAAATCGCTGGTAGAATCTGAAGATAATGCCAACGCGATTGTTGCACCAAGTGCTGCTCCAGCTAATACGCCTACTATAATTTTTGTTTCCTTTGTCATAACTTTAAATCTTTAATAATTAAACATTAATTGGCACTTGTTGTTTTGGTTTATTACAACATAAATCATTCCACTTACATGAAACATATTTTTTTTATCGATTTAGACAATACCATTTATTTTACCAGGCCCAACGAAGAGCTGTTAATGGGTGAGTTATACACTTTCTTAGAAAGTTTGGATTTAGGGATCAGTAATGAAAATTTTCAGCTTGCCAAACAGGAAATGCTCAGAACACCTTTTCAAAAAGTGGCCAAAAAATATGGTTTTAGGGAAGAAGTAATGCCCGATGTGCTTTCTTATCTGCAAAACCGCGGAGTAACTAAACCACTAAAGATAAGTAATGATTACCATTACATTAAAAGCCTTAGCGGCCGGAAATTTATTGTAACGGCGGGTTTTTCAAAACAGCAAACTTCAAAAGTAAAGATGTTGGGCATCACTGATGATTTTGAGGAAGTACACGTTGTGGATGTTTCAACCACCAACAAAAAGGAAGCTTTTAAACTGCTGATTGACAAATATGGCTTAAATCCAGATGATATTTTAATTATAGGTGATGATGCGGAATCGGAAATTAAATTCGGACTGGAACTCGGGATAAGTACTTTTTTACTCGATCCGGAAAATCTGTATCCAAACGCCAAAAGCACTTTTAGGGGAACTGATTTGAGTAATCTTCACGCCGCAGCAGGGCAGTAATTAAACCATATTTTTCTCGGAGTGTCGTCATTTCGAGCGGAGTACAACGTAGTCGAGAAATCTAACGGGTATAGATCTCTCCATTTCGCTGAGCTACAGTCGAGATGACGATTTTTCTATAAGAATCTGCAATGGTAGCGTAGTCGAAGGGCAAAACTGGTAGAGCTAGTATATAAAGTGCCTGCTGTTTCCCAACAGCACTGAATGTTCATTTACACTCTTGATAAAGATATAAAATGACTAGGAGAGCGGCTTCCTACAACTATTTGGGTGTCTTCCCGCTTTCCGTTTTACTTATCCCAGTTGAAAACTGGGATTGCGTGCTCACTCCAATCGGGTCTAGATAGGTCTGATCATGCTACTATTAATAACTGGGCGTTAAATTAATACCTCATCCATATGGAGAACTGCTATTTTTTGCACAAACCTTTGTTTCTAAACCCGGTAGCAGCGGCAGCCTCCTCCCGATTTTACATCGGGATTCATTGGAGCTATAGCGGATAACGGGACTGCTGCTTCCGAAGCAGTACTGAACGTTCATTTTCAAATAAAGATTATAAAACGATTAGGAGAGCAGTTTTCTGCAACTAACTAATTTTCAACACCTTGCTATTAAAGTTATAGCCTTTTAAATAAAAAAGTCCCGATTTTCATCGGGACTATCAATCTATCCTCTACCACCTCTTGATGGTCTTCCTCCTTCAGAGCCGCTTCTTTCACCACCTCTTTGTTGCTGTTGTTGTGGTGGTGCTTCTGTTCTTCGTTGTTCCTGTCTTTGCTGCATTTGTTGCTGCTGTTGCTGTGCTCTTTGTTGTTGAGCCTGGGCATCACGCTGTGTACGTTCCTGCTGCTGTTGTTGCGCACGTTGCTGTTGTGCCTGAGCATCGCGTTGTGCTCTTTCCTGCTGTTGAGCCTGGGCCTGTTGTGCACGTTGTTGTTGCATTTGCTCACTGCGCTGTTGTTGCATCTGTGCATCGCGTTGGGTCCTTTCCTGTTGTTGGGTCTGGGCTTGTTGCGCACGCTGCTGTTGCATCTGCTCATTACGTTGTTGCTGTACCTGAGCATCACGTTGTGTTCGCTGTTGTTGAAACTGCTCGTTACGCTGTGCTCTTTGTTGCTCCATTTGGGCCGCACGTTGTTGCTGATCTATCTGACCACGTTGCTGTGTTTGCACATCGCGCTGTGTACGTTGCTGATCCTGGCTCATACGGTCTTGCTGAGTACGCTGTTGCCTCATCTGCTCCAAACGTTGTTGATCCTGACCACGGTTTACATTTTCTTGTCCGTTTCTTCCGTCTATACCATTGGCATTTCCACGATTAGCACGTCCATTAGCATCTCTGTTATAAACTTCACCCCTGTTATTAGGTTGATTATTATTATCTCTGCTTATGGTACCGTTGTTCCGATCAGGTTGTGCAGTACGGTTATCTCCTCTCGATCCAAAACGGTTGTCAGTAGTATTGTTATTACCGCCTCTTTGATCGCGATTGGTATTACCTTCATTCCTTCCGCCTCTGCTAATGCCAGCATTGCCTTGTTCAAATTTGCGGGGAGCCGCACTACGGTTGTCAGCATTACGCTCTGGTCTAGGTCTGTAAATAGATACCTCCCTGCTATTAATCCTGCTTGCGCCTGGTCTGGAACCTTGTGAATATCTATAAACGGTTACATCCCTGTTGGTTGCACGTCTAATATCTTCAACTCTCGGGCCACCATAATATGTTCTTCTGTTATATACATAAGTATTATTGATAATGGTGGTATTGCGGATATATACATTGTTGCGACCGTAATCATACCTAGGAAACACATTGATGTAGATATTACGCTGTGGAATAAAGTTCCAGCAGAATTCTGGTACCGAGTAACGACGGCCAAAGCTCAAATTAATATTGATACTTGGCGCCATTGGAGCCCATCCGTAATAACCATCACCACTTCTCCAGTCTACCCAGGCAGGTCCCCAATTGGTATCAGGTAACCAGATCCATTGCCTGTAACTGTTAATTACCCAACGGCCATAATGGAAAGGTGCCCAACCCCAATCGTAATTGGAAACCCATGTATTACCGTATTCAGTCATGGCCCAACGTCCGTTTGTATAATATGGACGAAATTCGTTTTGATCTACATCCGGGCGCCAAACATATCCATATTGAGGATCTTGTATCCAGGTGCCATAAGGCGAAAGTTCATCGTAAAAAGTCTGTAAAGAAACATTGCCAGTGCTATAACCATCGTCCTGGTAATCGTTTTGATAGTCTTGTGCCCTGACGAGGGTTGTGGTTCCGGCAAGGAGCGCAAATAGCCCCAGCACAAGTGCCGTAGATTTCAGTGTTTTCATTTGTGTGTTTATTTTAATAACCTAATGTGTGTGTATCAATTAGAGAACCAAAAATGCAGAAGGTTTAATATGCATGCATAGTTTCTGTATTTTCCTTCAAATATTGCCATACAAGGCATATTTAACTAATATTTAACGTTTTAAGCCAAGTTTAATTGTGCAGAAAATAAGTCAGTTAGAAATAAAATTTGCTACACCACTGTTTACAAAAGAGATTATATTGCCAGTACCACAAACTTTAGAACTTAAATTCTATTTTTTGTGAGTATTTTTGTAGCATGCAAAAAGGCACTTTATACCTTATTCCCGTACCATTGGCTGAAGAGGTAGCTCACAAAACTTTTACCCCTTATTTGGTTGATACCATTAACCAGATTGATACCTACATAGTAGAAAATAGTAAAACAGCCCGTCGGTTTTTAAAAGAGGCTGGTTTAAAAACGCCACAGAAAGATTTAATCGTGCATGACTATGGCAAACATAACCGGACAGATTTAGGTCAGTTTTTTGTTGAGCTTTCCGCCGGAAAAGATGTAGGCTTAATGAGCGAAGCCGGTTGTCCTGGCATTGCCGATCCCGGGGCTGATATTGTTGCCGAAGCACATAAACGCGGTATTAAAGTGGTGCCATTGGTAGGTCCAAGTTCAATTTTACTGGCATTAATGGCATCGGGTTTTAACGGACAGAGTTTCGCATTTTGGGGCTATTTACCAATTGATAAAGAACAGCGCACCAAACGGATTAAAGATTTAGATTTATCGGCAAGCCGTTACAAACAAACACAGATATTCATCGAAACACCTTTCCGCAATAACCAGCTTTTTGAAGAAGTGCTGAAAAGCTGCAAACCCAATACACAGGTTTGTGTAGCCAGCAACCTCACCGCAGAAGACGAATTTATTAAAACACAAAGTGTTTACAATTGGCGTAAAGAGGAAATTGATCTTCATAAACAGCCCACTATATTTTTGTTGTACTAGTAATTTGGTTCATTAGTCATTAGTTCATTGGCCATTGGTTCATAACAGTATTCATTGCGAGAAGGCTTTTCAGCCGACGAAGCAATCTTAAACCAGGATTATCGCCACGGTGTTAAGATTGCTTTCCACAAAAATCGTGTGGACACATCTTTTTAAGAATGGTTTGTGCATCATGCTAGCTAGCTTTAATAAAACCACAGTCTTTACCAAAGGACGCCGTCAATCCCAAGTGGCGGGAGAATCAAAAAAATAGGTGCACAATGGTCCAAATAGCATTACCAAACCTGAAACGCAGTGGTTTTGTGTTCATTAGCACTGAATTCAAAGTTTAATATATATTGAACACAAAACGAAGTGCCACTGTTTTTTTGATGAGCGTGGGGCGATGAGAAGCCACATTGCTGGATTGACAAAGCGCTTTGGGTACTTTGGCGCTCCAAAGTACCATGCCCCCGCGGCAAAGAGCGGAATAAATCAATATTTGTCCCCAAAACTATGCTTCTTAAGGAATCAGTACCAGTTAATGGCGGGAAAGATGCTGATCGCGAAGATTCGGGACAGCATGACGATCGCTTAGGAATATGTGCTATAAAAACAAATGCAGCTAACAGAAATGTGTCCACACAATAGGAAAAGCTGGAAGGCTTTCATTCTTTCTTGCAATGACGAATATTCGCGCTGCTCTCCGCTCGAAATAACAAACAAATTCAAAAAATCAAAACATATCCAATCCCACATTGGTTGTTACCATAGCGCTCCGCAATTTATTCACTAAATCTTTGAGTTATGAAAAATACGAGCACACCCAAAAACAATCCAACGGTTCAAGGCAGTTCAATAGCTGATCGGGCTAATCACGATTTTAAAACGGATAAAAAAATGCAGGGGATAACCAATGGCGGTGGTCAACGGTCAGATCAAACTTCCAACAAAGACAATCAAAGAAAGTACGATAATAAAAAATAATTAGCACCTGAATGAAAGATGCCGGAATAACCTTGTCGAAAGTTCATGGAATATGATGAAACTTTCGACAAGGTTTGGCTTAATTAACGATTTTATTTCGCCATTACATTATAGAAGTTATAATCCGTCATAGGAGCACCTGTTATTCCTAAATTATGGCAGATGGTAATAATCTGGCCACGGTGGTAGGTACTGTGATTGAAAACGTGTAACACATATTCAAAATTCTGAAAGTCGGAAGTAAACCAGGGACTTTGAATTTCTGTTTTTTCATTAAATCTATCTTCACTGATTGCAGTAATATAAACGGCTAAGTTTTCTGACTGTTTTAACAGCGCATCAAAAATATCGGTCAAACTTCCATATTCGCGAAATTCAAATTCGGTTTTAGTAAGAATTGAATACCAATATTCCTGTGCCTGCAAAATATGGGCAAGGGTTAACTTTACACTTTTAAAACTCGATAACACCTCCTGGTCCAATAGTTGTTCCGCATGTTTTTTTAACCAATTTACCAGGGTTAAATTTGCCCAGAAATTATAGTTTGCATAATTTTTCATTAAATACACAAGGGAAGTTTCTTCCATTGTTTCTGCGAATAATTGTTCCTGTACCATATCTTTTTTGTTTTAGTTACACAAAGAAAATACAGGCCACTGACAACCCTATGGCAGTGTAAAAATTCATCTGAAAAAATTTTTCTCCAGCTAAATTTACTGCGATTAAGGGATATATATATATATATTCTTAAAAGAATGCTAAATAATTCCGCGTAATGCCAATCTTACCTAATCACCCTGTCAGGAGAAAAGGCGATAAAATATTCTGATCCGGTTTGGATACTAACATTAAGATCGGGCACATTAACTTTAGGTTGCTCTTTAAGCTGCGATAATACACTCGCTGCAAAATCATGTATCTTTTTTGGATCTACCTGAACAGAAACAGTAGGGAAGAAATTGTGTTCGATGTCAGCCTTTCCCTGCTCACTTACCTGACTAAACTTCCACGATTCTTTAGCCCGAAGGCCATTTTCGTTGTTGGCATTATTTAAATGATATAAAAATACCTTAGCCTGCAAGGCTATACTCTCATTTTGCATACTATAAAATTTGGGCTTTTGGCCATAATTTGGTAAGGTAAGAAGAATTAACTAGTACTATGCTTTTTTTCCGATTTACCAGCGGTACCGTTACACTTTATTTTCGATTATAAATTAATCCGGCTAAAATATCACCACATAAAACAGACTGTTGGTGTAAATTTTTAAATACAAATTTAACTTTAAAACATTACACACTATACTAATTAAGTTTTCGTGTAAAATAATACTTAGGCCGGATATTAATGTAACATGTTCTGTTACATTTGTTTTATCAGCTATTAAGGACCAACTAACTTAAACTTCATGAAAAAAAACCTAAAACAGATCGCTATTATTGCGATGGTTGCAGTAACATTTGCAGCCTGTAAAAAAAACCAGGAATCATCAACAACAGAACCACAGGAAACTGTAAAAAACGCCGATAAGGTTTTACAGTACATTAAAGATCTTGGTTTCCCTGCATCGAGCATTGTTGACAATGGAAATGAATTTATTGTAGAAGAAGACATTACATTTCCAAAAAACATGGAAATCCCATCTAGTGGCACTGGCACAAAAACAGAGCAGTATTACACCGGGAGCATTGTAAACGCTACGAAAAAACTGAATATCAGGATTTTTGTAGATGCATCTATGACTTCTATGAGCAGCGAGATCAACAGTGCAATTGCGCAATGGAACGCTGTGCCAAATTCTACTTTGCGATTCAGCACCGTAACTACAGCTCCTTATGACATCCTGATCAAAGATGAAAATTTAGGAAATGGTGTTTGTGGCTCAGGGCAATTCCCATCTGGCGGAAGTGCAGGTGCTTTGGTTAGAATCAATAAAAACTATATTGCAGGCAATTCATTTGCTCAACGTGCAAGAACAATATGCCATGAATTTGGTCATAATATTTCCTTGCGCCATACAAATTGGTCAGCTCAGGGCGAATCTACAGCTACAAATGTTCCTGGTGTTACCGGAACAGATGCTTTATCACTGATGAATGGTGGCCAATGTGGATCGGGTGCTACTGTATTATCTACAAAAGATAAAAATGCTGTTGCAGCCTTATATTAAACCTTTAAAATAAACAACCAAACCTAAACTAGTCCTTAATCAGCTGAGGATTAATAAGCCCAGGAACTCATTGCAGTACCTGGGCTTATTCTTTTGATAAGGTAATAATGTCTTTTCCTTCTAAAACTCTCCGCTCGCCATTATGGCTTAAAGTATTAATCATGGCATTCGCCAGCTCTGCCATGGTGCAAAATCCACCTGGAAAAACGGCTCTTCCAATAGGAAATAACCAATTGATATATTTATAAAATTTATGTGCGTATTTTTGTCCTGGCAGTGGCTTAATAAAACCCGGGCGAAAATTAAACACCTGCCCGAAAGGTAATTTCATTAAATCATTCTCGGTTTTACCTTTTACCTGCGCCCATTTCAAACGGCCGTTCGCATTGGTTCCCCCTCCAGAAACATAACAAAAAGTCATATTATCGTTCAGCTTGCTTAATGTTTCAGCAACATGCATGGTTAGTACATAAGTCATTTGGTAATAAGTATCGCTATCAACACCTACTGAGGTAATTCCTAAACAAAAGAAACAGGCATTATAACCCAAAAGCTGATTTTCAATCTGCGAATAATCAAAAAAATCGGAATGGATAATCTCTTTTAGTTTTGGATGAGTATAACCACAAGGCTTGCGATTGATGACTAAAATACCGTCTATTTCGGGACTGTTCAAACATTGCATCAATACGCCTTCGCCAACCATGCCTGTAGCACCGGTGATGATTACGTTATTCTGATCTCTGGTTTTTCCCATAATATGATTTGCTTATTAACAAAAACTTAAAAGAAAGCGCTTTGTTTCATCGCGAAGGTAATATAAATAAAAAAAGAGCAACTGATTAAGCTGCTCTTGTAAACGTTATTTCGTATTGGCTTTCATTTCATAATCTTTAGGCGGTTCTGCTCCTAAAAGATGTTGTACAAAGTAATCCCAACGGCGGCGGGTCATATAAGGTGAATACTCACCATAACCATGTGCACTATTTGGAAAAATAACCAGATCGAAAGATTTATTTGCTTTTTCTAATGCCTCAACTACTAATAGCGTATTGTAAGGTGGCACATTATCATCCATCATACCATGTACCAGCATCAGTTTTCCTTTTAAATTTTTCGCATAATTCTGGTTGGCCTGCGCTTCATAATCAGAGTTTTCTACCAAACCATTGTAACGTTCGCCCCAATCATCCTCGTAGTTTCTGTTGTCGTGGTTACCTGATTCTGAAATCCCTACTTTAAAGAAATCCGGATAACGGAACATGGCCGCAGCAGTGGCAAAACCTCCACCCGAATGCCCCCAGATGCCAACTTTTGTCGTATCGATAGGATATTTAGCAGAGAGTTGTCTGATGGCTGCAATCTGATCGGGCAAGGTATTCTCGGCCATATTGCCATAACTCATATCATGAAAACTTTTAGAGCGGTCAGGGTTACTGGTTCCTTCTATTACCACCACAATAAAGCCCAGTTCGGCTAAAGCCTGATTATCACCACGTGAGGCCGCAAAAGACCAACTGCCTACACTACCACCCTGAGGACCTGGATAAATATAATCGATAACCGGATATTTTTGCCCTGCATGCATTTTGGTTGGTGTAAAAACCAGTCCATAAATATCGGTTTTACCATCTTTAGCTTTAACAGCAACCGGAATAGGTGCTTTCCAACCTATAGCGGTTAATCGAGATACATCTGTTTTCTCTAAGGTGTTGATCAGTTTTCCGCTGATACTTCTTAAAACCGTAACGGCTGGCACATCCGGTTGCGAATAGGTATCTACAAAATATTCGAACGATGGAGAAAATACCACCTGATGATTACCTTCTTCAGGGGTTAACAATGCTAGATTTTTTCCGTCGAAACCGATTTTGTATAAATGACTAAAATAAGGATTTCCTTTTTCGCGGCCGTTGGCCATGAAGTAAAGCATGCGTGTTTTTTCCTCTACTTTAACTAAACGGGTAACCACGAAATCGCCTTTGGTAATCTGGTTTTTCAATTTTCCGTTGGTTGCATCGTATAAGTATAAATGCCCCCAGTTATCTCTTTCCGAATACCAGATAATCTCTTTAGACGCAGGAAGGTAACGCCAATTGATGGCTCCCTGACCAGATTCGTACTGCGTTTTTACCGTTTCTTCGAAAACTTCCCGAACGGCACCCGTTGTGGTATTGGCAATACGGAATTTTTCATTTTTATGATCGCGGGAAGTAGACACAAATGCCACTTCGGTACCATCAGCTTTCCAATCGATGTCATCAAAAGTACCACTGCTCGAAATATCATCGCTTAAAGTAGCACGGTGTTGATCTGCAGGGATGTTTAGCGAAACCATCTTCGCGTTTTCTACATCAATAACTACTCTTCTAATGGTTGCAATCTGTTTATCACCAGGTAAAGGATATTTCCAGGCTTTTAACTCCGGCGCACCAACATTAGTGGTTACCAGGTACATATCGTTCGAATTCCGTTGATCTTGCTGAAAAGTGGCTATCTTTTTCGAATCTGGCGACCAGCGCAAAATTGGTGCATCGCTATGTTTCCATCCTGCATTATCGGTAGCATAACCATAATCTTTAATGCCATCAGTGGTCAATTGTGTTAATTTTCCGGTGGTCACATCTTTAACAAAAAGGTTATAATCTTTAATTAAAATGGCTTTTTTCCCATCAGGAGATAGAACTTCATTCCGGCTGGCCCCACGTCGAGATGGTGTTGCACTGCCTTTATAATCGGTAGTTAAAGTTTTTGTTTTCTTTACCGGATCTACCAAAAAAGTTTGTTCAGCACCATTCGCCTTAGCAGTGTACCAGAATTTATCACCTTCCAGCCAGTTAGGTTGCACGCCGGCATGGTCGATGTACTTTGCGGTGTTGTAGCCCATAAAACTTTCCGCTCGTTCGTAATCTTTAACGGTTAAAGCTTTATGCTGAGCATTTGCGGTAATGGCCAAAGTACAAGCCGTTACAGTAAGCCAATATTTATTCATCATGTTAGTTAATCTTGCGCTAAAAATAAGACTGTTTTAGGAAATGACAGGTATTAATCTTGATATAAACTTAGATGATATATAGCTTAACCACAAAGAACATAGAGAGAAGCGCGAAGGACACAGAGCTGCCAGCACATAATCTTCTTCAATCTGCGGCAATTTTAACTTCGTGTACTTAGTTGATTTCGCAGATCATCGTAGAGGCAAATCCACCCATTCTCCCTCTTATATTTTTTATTATCTTTACCTCAAACAATAGATATGAACAGAAAGAGCTGTCTTCCTCCCCCTAAACCTTAATAAATAGCATAATTGTATGCAATAATCGAGTTGCCGGTTTATTTTATTGGCAGTTAACATTGCGTTTATTTATTAATTTTTAATTCTTGTCCTTTTTCAGGACGGCAGATAACTCTTTATGAAAAAATCATATTTGGTATTACACTTTGCTGTAATACTCGCAGGTTTTACCGGCATATTCGGTAAGCTTATATCCCTTAATGAAGGTCTTTTAGTTTGGTACAGGGTCTTTTTCTCTGCAATTATTTTATGGCTGGTTTTAAAACTATTCAAGGTAAAAACAGATATTAAACTAAGAGAAAAATTTAATATTTCAAAAATCGGGATGTTTATTACGGTGCACTGGGTATTTTTCTATGCCAGTATTAAGTATTCGAATATCTCAGTTGGTGTGGTGTGCTACTGTTTAACAAGCTTTTTTACAGCAATTTTTGCACCCCTCATTAACCGGCACCGGTTTAATTTATCAGAAATATTATTAAGCCTGCTAACCTTGTTTGGCATCGCTTTGATTTTCCACTTCGATTCGTCATATCAATTGGGTATTGGTTTAGGCATAATATCTTCTGCTTTTGCCGCACTTTATACCATTTATAACGAAAAACTGGTAAAAGTTTACGATAGCAAACTCATCAACTATTATCAAATGCTTGGCGGGACAGTAGGTTTGGGCATTTTACTCCCTATTTATTTGCATTTCTTCCCTGTCGAAACCATAATTCCAGATTTGAAGGATACAGGCTACCTCATTTTATTGGCCTCTTTTTGTACGGTTGGCCTGTATGTTTTGTTTGCCGAATCTTTAAAACGAATTTCTGCTTTCACAGTTAATCTCAGCTTTAATCTGGAACCTGTTTATGCGATCATACTCGCCTTTATATTTTTTAATGAGGGCAAAGAACTGAACCTATCTTTTTATATCGGTTTGGCTTTCGTAACAATATCGGTTATTTTACAAACCGTGATTTCGATGAGGAAATAAATTGAAGTTATCAATGCAAATGAGGCTGTATCATAATATAGATTGTCATCCTGAGCCTGTCGAAGGACCTGTTTAAATGCCCCACAAAGCGTTTCGACAAGCTCAACGTGACAAGTTCGAATGGAATCACAACTTATGATACAACCCCATTTGTTTAATGTTTTAATATTTCCATATATCCATCCGTTCCGTTCAACCTAATCCGCTGCTCATCTCTTTTCTATAGTGCTTACAAAGTTTAATTTCATACTTCTTTTTTTTGAAAAGCAGGTTTCTGTGTATATCGGTTCCGAAAGTCCTGCTCATTCGCTCTACTTCGTGCTGCTGCGATCAGGTTTATTTAATCTGGTTAGGTGATTCTTAGGGAAGATCTCACAGATAAATACGCTGAAATAGTAGCGATTTTACTTACCAATTCATAAAAACTTTTTTGTTAGTCTGAGTATCGTCGAAGGGCAAAAAAAATTCATTATTCACCAACAAAACCCTGTTCTTCTTACAGTATCTCTACAAACCCCTCCGTTCCGTTCAGCCTAATCCGCTGCCCGTCTGTGATTAGTTTAGTAGCACTTTCTACGCCAACAACAGCTGGCAGGCCATATTCTCTTGCAATCACAGCGCCATGCGTCATTAATCCGCCAACTTCGGTAATCAGGCCTTTTATGGAAACAAACAATGGTGTCCAGCTGGGATCGGTAAATGCGGTAACGAGTATATCTCCATCTTCCAGACTGGCATCTTCCATGTTTAGGATTACACGAGCCCGCCCTTCAATCACTCCTGAAGAAACTGCTAAGCCTACAATGGCTTCGACTGGAAGATTTTCGCGTTTGTATTTACCCCTTATAATTTCCCCATCGGATGTAATTACCCTTGGTGGAATTAGTTTTTCGTCCTGTTTAAAAGCTTCTTTTCGTTTGTTTACCAGCTGAATATCTAGTTTATTGGTGCTTACCGCTTCATGCAATTCCTGAAGGGTGAGATAATAAATATCTTCTATCTGGCTGATCACTTCAGCTTTTAAAAGCTGTTCGGCTTCTTTCATTAAGGCTTGCTTATAAATAAAGAAGCGGTTAACTATTCCGTATTTTGGATATTCGCGATAACCTGCAAAATTCCGGAGCAGGCTAATCATTTGTTTTGTTTCTCTTACTTTTTGTTCGCTCTCTGGCAATGTCGCCAATCTAGCCAGTAATTCATTTTCCTTTTTTAAAGCTTCCTGTTGCCCCTGCTCAAATTTTCGCTTGCCGGCATTGGGCTCGAAATTTTTGATGTTGCTAAGTATTAAGGGAATAAGTATCGATGGCTTTTCGCTCCAGCGTGTGTTCGTAATATCAATTTCTCCTGCACACCGCATCCCATATTTCTCCAGATAAGCATAGATAGCGTCCTGGGTTTCCTTACCGCCATTAAATTGAATCAGATCATCTAAAAAATTAGCCTCCTTTGCCTCTTGTAAATAATTAATTACCTCGGGATAAGGGCGAATCACATCTGCAACATCCAATAGTGCCAAGCCCATTTCTGAAGTGATATTGTTGGGCGCAGACTGAGACAGGGTGTCTGCCGGATTCTTTTCACCTAACCATTCGTCCATCTTTTCATTGATCCACGATGAAGCATTCATCGCGGCGATGATCACACCCATGTGTTTCGAATCAAATATCATCTTCTTTGATTGCCCGATGTCTTCCAGAATAAAATCAAATAGATCAGGCCCTGATTTCGTTTGGATATTTTGCTTTAGTGTTTCTACCGATGCCTCATTCTGTTTAATCAGATCAGCAACGATTGCCGGGTCATTTCCAATTTGCGCTAAAATATCGGCAGCCGACAAGCCTTTGGTACTCTTAACCAGCACTGGTCCTTTTCCATCATCTGGTAGTTGTTTTACAAAGTCTCCTCTTTCTGTGATGGTGACCAATGCATCTTTGATGAGCGGATCATGTTGCTCCATAGCATCAAATAGATTTCCTCTGCCAGTTATGGTGGCTAAACTATCCGTTACATCAACAAACAACCTTCCGCCAGCACTAAACATTGGCCTGGCAGCTCTTAATTGCCATAAAGTTAATCCCAGTGATCTCATGGGGTCAGTCATCATTTGCTGATGTCCGACAGAAATGTAAACATGATTTTCCTGATCGTTCCCTTCAGGGATTGGGTATAATGTAGTGATTGGCCTACTCTGAACGATATGAAAGCCATCATCAACCAAACACCATTCAATGTCTTGAGGTTGGCCAAAATGTGTTTCGATTTTTCGCCCCAATTGCTCAATCTGTAAAATCTGTTCGTCAGTTAGCACTTGCTTGTTTTGGGCTTCTGCCGAAAGCTCCTGAGATGTTGTACCCCCATCTTTTAAGGCATAAATGGCCAGCTTTTTGACTGATATTTTTTTATTGATAATCCTGCCATTGCACACCTGATAATTATCGGCATTTACCAGGCCCGAAACCAGTGCTTCACCCAGCCCAAAACTGGCATCAATAGATAACATCTTCCGATTTCCCGAAACCGGATCTGCCGTAAATAAAATTCCTGCTGCCTGCGGAAAGACCATTTTCTGCACAACGACAGATAATTGCACTTTACGGTGATCAAAGTCATTCTGAATGCGATAAATTATAGCCCTATCCGTAAATAATGATGCCCAGCACTTGCTGATGTGTTTAAGGATGTTTGTTTTTCCGATTATATTCAAATAGGTATCCTGTTGCCCCGAGAAGGATGCGGTTGGCAGATCTTCAGCGGTAGCGCTAGACCGTACAGCAAAGGCATCTTTTTCTCCTAGCTTATTCAGATGAACCTCAATATCTTCAGCAAGATCTTCAATAAAAGGTGTGTTTTCTATAAGCGCTCTAATTTCCGAACTGATTCTGCTTATCGCTGAGCGATCGTCTGCCTTAAGAAGCGCCAATTCATCCAATAAGCTATTTAATTCCTGATTGTTTTCAGTTATCTTTTTATATGCTTCAGTAGTTACACAAAAACCGTTGGGCACCTGTACGCCGTTAATCTTAAATAGTTCACCCAGATTGGCGCCTTTGCCTCCTACAACTAAAACAGCTGACCTGTCGATTTCCTCAAAACCAATTACGTATTTACTCATATCATTCCTCTTTTTATCTAATAGAAATTCCGTCTTTGTTCATTATGCCAATATTGCTTTTAAACATTGTTTATCAATCATTTAACAACAATTTACACAGAGACGAAAAGCCAAAAGTATAAGGTATAAAACACGAAAACAACGTTTTTAAACTATATTTTTCTACCCGCAATAAGGGTAGAAGTATTAGCGTTATCCTTACAACAAAGCGACAATAATTAAGGTAAAATTATCACGAATTTTCTCCCAAACAAGGCGCTTTAACTTCTTTCTTTAAAAAGAACAGCCGTCATTTAGACTACAAGCAAACTCAATTTGGCTACATCAGCACATGCTCTTTGCCTCAACTTTGTATTGTTAATTTAAAACAATAGAAAATGCAAAAGACAATTTTTATTACAGGAGCTTCTACAGGTTTGGGAAATGCTGCTGCCAAATTATTTCAGAGCAAAGGTTGGAATGTAATTGCCACCATGCGTAACCCTGAAAAAGATACAGAATTAAGTGCATTAAGCAACGTTACCGTACTTCCTTTGGATGTGACCGACCTTGCTCAGATCCAATCGACTGCAAAAAAAGCAATTGAACATGGTGTAGATGTAGTATTTAACAATGCTGGCTATGGCTTAATTGGACCATTAGAAGTACTGAGCGACGAACAGATCGTAAAACAACTTAACACAAATCTGTTGGGTGTAATCCGTGTTACGCAGGCATTCATTCCTTATTTCAGAGCAAAGAAAGAAGGTTTGTTTATATCTACAACTTCTATCGGCGGATTAATCGCTTTCCCACTAGGCTCAACCTATCATGCTACAAAATGGGCATTGGAAGGCTGGAGCGAAAGCATGGCTTTTGAGCTAAACACTTTTGGTGTAAACATCAAAACCGTATCGCCAGGTGGTATTGCAACAGATTTTTCGGGCCGTTCTCTAGAACTGGCAAGCAACGAAGATTATGATCCGATGGTACAATCAATGATGGCGCGGTTTTGGTTCAATGATGGAAACGGCTTCTTCTCCTGAGCAAATTGCTGCAGTTGTGTACGAAGCAGCTACAGATGGCAAAAACAAACTGCGTTATGTAGCTGGTGAAGATGCCAAGGCCTTATATGCACAGCGACTGGCACAGGGTGATGAAGCTTTCAGGGCCGATTTTGCCAAGGTATTTTTAGGTAATTAATTATTAAGGGCAATGCAGCCTCAATGATTTGTGTTGCCCTAATATTTGTACTTTTATATTATGGAAAAGAAAGTCCCTTTACGCATTTCAACAATCTCTGAAATACATGCGTTACTGCAGGTTCCCAAACCTGTCCATCCGTTGATCAGTTTGGTCGATAATTCGCTGCTGGTCACCAATACAGAAATATTGGACCGCCCGTTTTTTTTCAACTTTTATAAGATTTCCTATAAATATTCAACAACGGGGCGAATGGGCTATGGACAGGGTTATTACGACTTTAACGAAGGCGGTATGATGTTTACTTCACCAAATCAGTTGATTTCTGCAGATAATGAAGCTAAATATTACGGAGCTACACTTCTGTTCCACCCCGACCTCATCCGGAACTATCCGCTAGGATCGACCATAAAGAAATATGGTTTTTTCTCGTACGAAACCAATGAAGCGTTATTTCTATCAGATAAGGAGAAGAAAATAATTTTAGGGCTTTTCGATAATATTAACGACGAGCTGGGCACTTCAATTGATGAAATTAGCCAGGATGTGTTAGTGTCTTACATCGAAGTGTTGCTCAATTATAGCAACCGTTTTTACAAACGTCAGTTTATTACCCGCAAGGTGGTTAATAATGATGTATTGACTAAAATAGAGCACTTATTGGAGGATTATTTTGCTGATGAAAAATCTTTGGTTAGCGGATTGCCAACAGTCGAATATCTAGCCGCAGAAGCAAACCTTTCGCCACGTTATTTAAGCGATATGCTCAGGGCTTTGACCGGGCAAAATACCCAGCAACTTATTCACGAAAAGTTAGTTGAAAAAGCAAAAGAAAAACTTTCGACGACTGAATTGTCTGTGAGTGAAATTGCCTACCAGCTGGGTTTTGAGCATCCACAGTCATTCAGTAAGTTCTTTAAAACAAAAACACATTTATCACCTTTGGAGTTTAGGCATTCTTTTAATTAGAAATGGGATAGATCTAAAGCGGAGAGGGCGGGATTCGAACCCGCGGTACCTTGCAGTACACACGCTTTCCAAGCGTGCTCGATCGACCACTCTGACACCTCTCCGTGCTGGATTGCAAAAGTATATTTTTTATTGATAAAAAAAATGCTCCCGATTAAAATCAGGAGCATTTTATAAATATGATATTACAAATTAATCTATAACCGTAATTTTTAACATATTGGTTTTACCTTTTGCTTCCATTGGGATAGCCGCAGTATTGATGATGATATCACCTTGTTTAACCAATTTCTTGCTTTTTAAGAATTCGTTTACCTCAATAATGGTGTTATCGGTACTTTCCCACTTATCGTAGTAAAAACCTCTTACACCCCAAAGTAAACTTACCGCATTTAATAACGCTCTGTTACTGGTAAAAATAAAGGTTAAAGCTTCCGGGCGGTGACTTGAAATTTCGAAAGCAGTATAACCGCTTAAAGTCATCGATACAATACCTACCGCGTTGGTTTGTTTAGCTAAGAAACAAGCTGAATCGCAAATGGCATCGCTTAAGAAAGATGGAGATTTTGGTTTTAAAAACTTATCAGGATTGAACGGATAGTTGTTCTGCTCAATGTTCTGAATGATTTTTTGCATAGTTTCGATCACGATCAATGGAAATTCTCCAACTGAAGTTTCGCCACTTAACATCACGGCATCAGCGCCATCCAAAACAGAGTTGGCCACATCATTCACCTCAGCACGTGTTGGACGTGGGGTAGTGATCATGCTTTCTAACATCTGCGTTGCTACAATTACAGGTTTAGAAGCTGCCCTACATTTAGCAACGATCATTTTCTGTAACAATGGAACTTCTTCCATCGGACATTCAACACCTAAATCGCCACGGGCAACCATAATCCCATCAGAAACAGCGATAATTTCATCGATGTTAGCGATAGCTTCCGGTTTTTCTATTTTAGCAATTACACGGGCAGTTTTTCCACGCTCTGCAATAATCTTTTTAAGTTCGATAATGTCATCAGCCTTACGCACAAAAGATAAACCGATCCATTCTACGTCGTTTTCCAGTACAAACTCTAAGTTTTCGCGGTCTTCTGGTGTTAATGAAGGGATAGAAACTTTAGTATTTGGCAGGTTTACACCTTTTCGTGAAGTTAAAATACCACCATGAACAATCTCGCAAACTACTTCATCCTTTAAGTTGGTAGAAATTACTTTCATTTGAAGCTTTCCATCATCCAAAAGGATAATTTCGCCAGCCTGAACATCCTGAGGGAAGCTTTGGTAAGTGATGTAAATCCGTTCCTCATTACCTATACATTCGGTAGTGGTAATTACGGTAGTTTTACCATTGATCAGGTTAATACCACCTTCTTTTACTAAACCGATACGGATTTTAGGACCTTGTAAATCGGCAAGGATACCTACATTATAATCGTATTTTTTGTTTAATTCGCGGATGGTATCCAAAACCGCCTGGTGATCTGCTTGTGATCCGTGTGAAAAGTTTAAGCGGCAAACATCTAAACCTGCGTTAAACATACTATATAATACATCTGGTTTTGCTGATGCAGGCCCAAGCGTGGCAACAATTTTAGTTCTCGAATGAAAAGGTTTCATTTAATTAATTGATTTTAGCAAATGCAGTTTAAGAAAGCAAATTATTATCTAAAATAATCAAACTGCATTAAATTTTATATATTTTGTTCTTTTGTTCTTTGTTTGTAACCGTCAAATATAGTGTATTTAATACACCAAGTATATAATTTTTATATTACCAAATTCTCACGGCTCTTTAACTTGGTTGGATCTATCTTTGCAGCTACCTGTATATCAGGCAGTTTATTTAAACCACTGATTAAATAATCCAAATCTTCCTTATCAATAAATTCTTTAATAATAATAAAGAAATCTACTTTGTTCATCTCCGGAATCAGAAAACCATCGCTGCTTTTGTTGCAAATTAAGTAATATTCGACCTCACCCTGCTCAACAAAAAAGTAATATTTAGAGAAAGACCAGGCTGGTTCGTCGATATTAAAAAATATTTCATGGTCTTCTATTTTTTCAAATTGTGTATTTAACCGGGTATTAATTTTGTGGCAAAGCACATAGTCTTTTAGGGGTGCTGTGATCGCAATTAGTATAAAATCAAGGTCTAAGGTAAGTTTTAGGTAAGTCTTATTCAAAGCGAAATAAATTATTTACAGAACGAAATTAAAAAACTAATTCTATATTCGCTGTGTTATTGAGATACCAAAATTACGTATCGAAATAAAAACATTTGAAAATTGTAAGAATTTATTTTTCTTTGCACAGAATTATTTAACCATTAAATTATAAAATTATGTCTGATATTGCTTCAAGAGTTAAGGCTATTATCGTAGAAAAACTAGGTGTTGACGAAAGCGAAGTTACGCCAGAGGCTTCATTCACCAACGATTTAGGTGCAGATTCTTTAGATACCGTAGAGTTGATTATGGAATTTGAAAAAGAATTCAATGTAGCTATTCCTGATGATCAGGCTGAAACCATCGGTACTGTTGGCCAAGCGATTGCTTATTTGGAAAAAAACGTTAAATAGAATTACGCTTTTTCAGTATAAATGGAATTAAAAAGAGTAGTAGTAACAGGGTTGGGTGCGCTCACTCCTATAGGCAATAATGTTCCTGATTTTTGGGAAGGATTGACTAACGGGGTGAGTGGCGCTGCTCCTATTAAAGGTTTTGATACTGAAAAGTTCAAAACCAAATTCGCATGCGAGGTTAAAAATTTTAATCCTGAAGACTTTTTGGAGAAAAAAGAAGCCCGCAAGCTAGATCCGTTTGTACAATATGCTCTTGTAGCAACAGATGAAGCTGTAAAAGATGGTGGTTTTGATTTTGAAAAATTAGATACCAACCGGATCGGTGTAATCTGGGGTGCGGGCATAGGTGGATTGAAAACTTTCCTGGATGAAATTTCGAATTTCGCCAAGGGAGATGGTACGCCAAGATACAATCCATTTTTTATTCCTAAAATGATTATTGATATTGCTCCAGGGCATATCTCGATCAAATACGGCCTGCGTGGGCCAAATTTTGCAACTGTTTCGGCATGTGCTTCTTCAACAAACGCAATGATTGATGCATTTAACTATATCCGTTTGGGTATGGCTGATGTAATTATCAGTGGCGGTTCTGAAGCGATCATTAACGAAGCGGGTATGGGTGGTTTTAACGCCATGCATGCATTATCAACACGTAACGAAGATCCGGCAACGGCATCACGTCCTTTTGATAAAGATCGTGATGGTTTTGTAGCTGGTGAAGGTGCAGGAACTATTATTTTAGAAGAACTTGAACATGCAAAAGCAAGAGGTGCAAAAATTTATGCAGAGCTTGTTGGCGGTGGTATGAGTGCCGATGCTAATCACATTACGGCACCACATCCTGAAGGTTTGGGCGCTAGAATGGTAATGACCAATGCACTAAAAGATGCTGGTTTAACAACTGCTGATATAGATTATATCAATGTACACGGTACTTCTACACCACTGGGTGATATTAGTGAAACCAAAGCCATTGGTACATTATTTGGTGAAGATGCTTATCGTTTAAACATCAGCTCAACCAAATCGATGACTGGCCACCTTTTAGGTGCAGCCGGAGCTATTGAAGCTATTGCAGCAATTCTTGCTGTTAAAAATGATATTGTTCCTCCAACGATCAATCACTTTACAGACGATCCTGCATTTGACCCTAAATTGAATTTTACTTTTAACAAGGCGCAAAAACGTACCGTTAGAGCTGCTTTAAGTAATACATTCGGTTTTGGCGGCCATAACGCTTCTGTTATTTTTAAGAAATACGAAGATTAATTTAAAACAGCCCTGCTATATAATTTTGTATGCTAATTAAAAATAGATAACTTAGTTCAATATGCTAATTAGCCGTTAATTGTGTTATTTATTTAATGCCGATATTCAAATTATATAAACTTTATCTCTCTCCTGAAAAGGAGTTTGTTAAAAAGCTGAGAAATATTTTAGGCTTTGTTCCAGGCAATGTTACGCTCTATAAAATGGCGTTCAGACATCGTTCTGTAGCAAAAGTGCTAAAAAATGGAAGCAGGAGCAGCAACGAACGCTTAGAGTTTTTAGGCGACGCTGTTCTGGGTTCGGTGATAGCAGAGCTGCTTTTTAAACATTACCCCTACAAAGAAGAAGGTTTTTTAACCGAAATGCGCTCGAAGATTGTGAACCGGGCTAATTTAAACCAGTTGGCAAAGAAAATTGGTTTTGATAAGCTTATTCAGTTTGATCAGCGTTCAGTTAGCATACAAACCAAGCACAATTCAATGCTGGGCGATGCTTTCGAAGCCATTATTGGTGCCATTTATATGGATAAGGGATACAATTTTACCAAAGAATTTTTATTACGTAGAATTGTAAAACCGCATATCGATATCCATACCCTGGAACTTACTGAAACCAATTTTAAAAGTAAATTAATTGAATGGTGCCAACGCCATGGCAAAGATGTAATGTTCGAACTGGCTGAGAACAGCGAAGGTGAAAGTGCCAAGTTATTTACCATCAGCGCGGTAGTAGAAGGCGAAAAAGTGGGTACCGGACGGGATTATAACAAGAAAAATGCAGAAAAATTAGCCGCCGAAAAAGCTTGCGAAGCATTGAGTATATAAGTTCATTGGTTTAATAGTCATTTGTTTATTGGGTTACTGGGTTAACTGTATAAACTGGTTAATCGGTTAATTGTCCAGGTGGATTAAATTTTCCGCTAAACGCACAACGCTAAGCTAATTGTTTATTTGATCCATTCACGCCCAAAACTCAGCACTCCAAACGCTAAACTCCAAACTGACTTAGGACTCCAAACTAAAACCTACTTCCCCTTCCCTAGCGTATCTGTAAATTTCTTTGAAGATTCTTTAATGTATTTGATGTAATCGTAACTGTTCCAATACTGTGCTTTATCAAATTCAGGGCGACAGTTTAGCATGTATTTTTCTAAGGTATCGCCTCTTAATTCGGTATTGTTTTTAATAATACTCTGGTTAAAGTATACATCAATTTGTGATTGTTTAATTTCATTATCAGCATACCGGCCAAATCTCCTTGCGTTTTTAGGATCAGTACCAAATAGGTTATAGAGCGCATTTAACGGACTGAATATAGCCGACAAAACTGTCGTTTTACCTCCGTTGTATACACCCTTGTTTTTAAACTCTCGCTTAATTTCATCTAAATCCTCTTTTTTGGTATTTCCCCTAATGGTTACATCATCCAGCGTAGTACTTCCCCTAACTAGATAAATTACCAGATCTTTTTCGCTGTTCACCACAACACGCTGATCGATCAGATCCCTTTTAATGACCAGCAGTGTATCGCCAATTCTGGCTTTTAACTGAAACATGCCAATATCATTACTCCCCACACCAATTCTAGTACGCAGGTTGG
Organism: Pedobacter sp. W3I1; assembly: GCF_030816015.1. Classification (NCBI taxonomy): domain Bacteria; kingdom Pseudomonadati; phylum Bacteroidota; class Sphingobacteriia; order Sphingobacteriales; family Sphingobacteriaceae; genus Pedobacter; species Pedobacter sp. W3I1. Next base: position 853,368 of record NZ_JAUSXN010000001.1, on the reverse strand, counting down.
TAATTTCTGATAAGGCAATCCTGATATTTGAACCTTTTTCGATCACTACACCTTTTAAAATAAAATCCTGAGCCTTTGCGAAAAAGCTGACTGAGGTAAAAACGAAGAGTATAACGGCAAATTTAAAGTTTCTCATGGTGTGTTAATTTGTGTGTTTCAAGGTATCGGTATATTTTTTAGCCGATTCTTTGATGTATTTAACAGCATCGTAATTGCTCCAATTAATGGTCATGCTGCGTGTTGGGTAATAATCGAGCAGAAATTTGTCGAGATCTTTCCCTGTTAATGTAGTATTGTTCGAGACTAAACTTTTATTAAAAAACTTGTCTACCTCAATCAAACTTAGCTCCTTTTTATAATAACGGTTAAAATTACGCGCTCTTGCCGGTGTTTTTCCAAAAAGCTCATAAAAAAATGTTATCGGACTTCCACCAAATGGGTTTAACAAAATTAATGGCGGTTTACCTGCATAAAATGAGCCATTTCTTTTCAGATCTCTTTTTAAACTTTCCATTTCCTGCTTTTTGGTCTGGCCTTTAACCGTCACCTCCTCTAACATTGTGCTTCCTCTAACCAGATAAACAACCAGATCATCGTCTGTTTTAATGACTACTTTTCGATCAGTTAAATTTCTTTTTTGGATCAGCAGGGTATCACCAATACGGGCACTTAACTGAAACATTCCAATATCGTTACTGGTTGTGCCTATTTTACTACGGATATTGGTAATCCCAGCCAGGGCAATCCGCACATTTGAGCCTTTTTCAATCACCACACCTTTCAGTACAAAATCTTGTGCCTTAATTTTTAGGCCTTGTGTTAAGATGAGCAGTAAAAGAATAAGTTTTAAATGCTTCATGGTGTACTTAAAGTATCTAAATATTGTTTAGCCGATTTCTTAATGTATCCAACGGCATCGTAAGTATTCCAATCTTTAATCTGTTTATATTTTGGCCTGTAATCCAACATAAACTTATCCATTTGCTTAGCTGTTAATGTTGTATTATTTTTAACAATCCTAATGTTAAAAAATCGGTCTATCTCTAATTCTTCTGTTTCTTTATCATAATAGCGATCAAACCGTCGGGCATTTTTCCGTTCCGTACTAAACAATTCCATAATGGCCGCCAAAGGATACCGCATATAATAGAGCGGGTTCCTTTTTTTTCCATAAAAATAAGTTTTCTTACGGTGTTCTAACCTAACAGCAGATAAGTTTTGTTGTTTGTTCTCTGCCTTAATTGTTACATCTTCCAACAGCATATCGGCCCTAAGAAGTTTTACAACCAAATCCTGATCATTGATTACCACAACAGTAATATTATCAAAGTGCCTTTTACTGATGACCAGGGTATCACCAATTTTGGCCCTAATCTGAAAGAAACCCATATCATTACTGCCGACTGATTGCTTGTTGCTAATATTGGTCACCACAGCCAATGCAATGCGGATCTGTGTTCCCTTTTCTAGAATAACGCCTTTGGCCGAAGTAATTTGGGGGAGCGTTTTTTTAGGCAAAATGAACAATAGGAATGAAAGTGATAGCGTAATCAAAAATGCTTTCATATCTATAAGAAATTTTTTGTAAAATTAACACTTGTTAACCTTGCAAACTGTTAAAGAAACGTTAATAACCATGAGAAAACTATTGGGCGGATTTTACTTAATGTGTTCGGCAATTGTATTTTTTATACTCATGCTTATTGTTTGCCCCTTTATCCTGATCAGTACAGGTATTTTTAAAGAGAGAACAGGAAGAAAAATCGCTTTCTATTTTTTAAAATTCTGGGCATGGAGTTTTAGTCTTTTCACTTTTTTATGGTTTGCTGCCGGTGGAGAGAAAATTGATACCTCGCGGGCTTACATCTATGTTGGCAATCACAGTTCGTTTTTAGATGCTGTTGCCATTGTAATCTGCATTCCACAGGCTTTTAGTCCGCTGGGGAAGATAGAAATGCTTAAAATTCCTGTATTTGGATGGATTTACAGGCGTTTGGTTGTGATGATTGACCGAAGCAGCAGAGAAAGCCGCGACCATTCTGTAGCCGAACTGAGAAAAGATTTAGCCGATGGTCAATCCATATTGATTTTCCCGGAAGGCACGATGAATAAATCAGATCAACTTTTAAACCCGTTTTACGATGGCGCATTCCGTTTGGCGATAGAAACTCAAACACCCATTTTACCTTTTGCCATTTTAAATAGTAAAATCCATTTACCAAGAACAGATCCGCTGATGCTTAACCCAGGAATAATTAGAACCGTATTTGGAGAAGCCATTGAAGTGAAGGGTTTGGTTGCAGAAGATTTGGAAGAATTGAAGGAAAAAGCTTTTAATGCCATTTTGACCTTGTTAAAAAAGTAGCATAATGTGCATTTTATTAGGAAATGAAGGCTCCGACACTTTTGGGCTAAATCAATCCTGCTGTCCATTTTATCCCGATGGAAGAATCGGGATGCTCACTCCCATCAGGTTTAGGAACAAGGGTTCTGCACCTTGCAGGTAACAGGCCTTGCCAAAAGCTAGCCAACATGTACATAAACCCGATAGAGCGGAATAGCCCGGAGCGCAGCGAGGACTATAAGCGAAAGCGGGTCTACAGCTTCCGAAGAAATACTGAACTTTGGTTTTCTAAATGTTAAGGTATTTTATGCCGGTATGCTACAACTCTGACTCCTTGCCCATTATTATTTTTCCTTTCCGCTTAAAACCCTATCTTTGCGCATGATAAAATCCATGACAGGATACGGCTTAGCAACAGCCGATTATGCAAATGCAAAGTATAGTGTCGAAATCAAATCGCTCAACAGTAAATTCCTGGAGCTGAATTTAAAATATCCTAAAGCTTTTTCTGATAAAGAGTTAATTCTGCGCAACATCTGCAGTAAAGACATCGAAAGAGGAAAGGTAAGTTTAAGTATCAATATAGAACGCACCAATGGTGAAGTTACAGGCGCCACCATCAATACTGCACTATTAAGTCACTATTACAAGCAGCTTATTGCTGTTAACAACGAACTGGGCGCTGACAGCAGTAACTTATTGCAAACCGCATTAACTTTTCCTGATGTAATCAGTTACAAGGAAGAAAGTGTGAGTGAAGATGAGTGGAACCATTTATTCGAGATTTTCAATTCGGCTTTGGCCAACTTCAATAAATTCAGGGAAGATGAAGGTGCTGTTTTAAAGGCGGATTTAGAGTTGAGAATTAAAAACATTCTTTCTTATTTCAAATCTGTTGAGGAGCTGGAACCTAAAAGGATTAGTGCAATCCGCGATAAATTTACCCAGTTTTTGGATGATGCGGTAGGCAAAGTAAATATTGATCAGAACCGTTTCGAACAGGAACTGATTTATTACATCGATAAAATTGATATTACGGAAGAAAAAACACGTTTAAAAAGCCATTGCGATTATTTCTTGCAAACTTTAGCTAGCAAAGAAGCAAACGGTAAAAAAATGGGTTTCATTTCTCAGGAAATAGGAAGAGAAATTAATACCATGGGCGCTAAGGCAAACGATGCCCAGATGCAACAGTTTGTTGTAGGTATGAAAGAAGAATTAGAAAAGATAAAAGAACAGTTACTGAATGTGTTGTAGCGTTAGGCGGCAAGCGATAAGCGCTTAACGCCAGACGCCCAATCGCAAAACTTTTAAAAATGCAAGGCAAATTAATCATATTTTCAGCACCATCAGGAGCAGGTAAAACCACTATAGTACATCATTTATTAACGAAATTTCCTGAGCTAAGCTTTTCTATTTCTGCAACCACCCGCGAATTGAGAGGCGCTGAAACACATGAAAACGATTACTATTTTATTAGTAAGGAAGAGTTTTTACACAAAGTTGCCCGCCAGGAGTTTGTGGAGTTTGAAGAAGTTTATAACGGAACTTTTTATGGCACCTTACGCTCCGAGATCGAGCGCATCTGGAACGATGGCAAACATGTTATTTTCGATATTGATGTAGAAGGCGGTATCCGTTTGAAAAGAAAATACGAAGAAGATGCTTTGGCCATTTTTGTTCAGCCACCATCTTTAGATGTTTTAAAAGAACGTTTAAGTGGCCGCGGGACAGATAGTCCTGAAAAATTACAGGAACGTTTTATCAAAGCTGAAAAAGAATTGCTTTATGCAGATAAGTTTGATGTGATTTTAAAAAATTACGATCTGGCTACAGCTTGCGCAGAAGCGGAGCAATTGGTAGGAGATTTTTTAAAAAGTTAGCAGTTTATAGTTTCCAATTTTCAGTTTTGGATGTATAAGAAGTTATTCAATAAATATAAAATCAATTTATGGGCGATTTTTCTGATTTATTAGTTTATAAAAAGTCATTTGAATTGGCCATGGATATTTTTGAAATCAGTAAGACCTTTCCTAAGGATGAAACGTATTCACTAACTGATCAGATAAGAAGATCATCCCGATCTACAAATATTTGCTTAGTAGAAGCCTACAGAAAACGTAGATATAGAGCTCACTTCATCAGTAAACTTTCAGATAGTGACATGGAAAATAGTGAAACCAAAGGCTGGCTAAAGTTTGCATTCGAATGTAAATACCTTGCCATAAACCATTATGAGAAATTAACATTACAAAGCGACGAAGTTGGGAAATTGTTAAATCACATGATAAATTTTCCGGAGAAGTATGGTGTTCTTTAAAGAATTGTCAATTAGCGTGATCCAACTGAAAACAGCCAACTGTTAACTGAAAACTAAAAAAATGTCAGCTGTAAACTATAAACTGAAAACTGGTCTTTTCTTCGGTTCATATAACCCCATCCATACCGGACATTTAATTATTGCCAACTATATGGCGAACCATACCGAGCTTGATGAAGTATGGTTGGTAGTTTCTCCACATAATCCCTTAAAAGACAAAAGTGGTTTAACCAACATGTATGATCGTTTGGAAATGGCCAAACTGGCTACAGAAAATGCCGAACATATCCGTGTGAGTGATATTGAGTTTGCATTGCCGCAGCCATCGTACACCATCGATACCTTAACCTATCTTCATGAGAAATATCCTGAAAAGGAATTTGTGCTGATTATGGGTGCCGATAATTTGGTATCGTTCAAAAAATGGAAAAACTACGAGGTGCTTTTAAAAAACTACCAGATTTACGTTTACCCAAGACCTGAAGCAAATGTGAACGAGTGGGAAAATCATCCTTCCATCACTTTTACCAAAACCCCTTTAATGGAAATTTCGTCAACTTTTATCCGCAGAGCCATTAAAGAGAAAAAGAATGTTCAGTTTTTCCTGCCCGACAAAGTGGTCGATTTTATTGAAGGCAAAGGGATGTACAAATAACACAATACCCTATAAATTTTACTATTAATAAAGCAAGAGATTTACAACATATTGTATTAAATCGATTACTTGGATTGGTTTTTGTTTAATTCGCCTTTTGATTATTAATTTAGCGCCAGCTGATACAACAAAACACGTGAGAAAAAACTTATTTATATTTATTGCCCTTTGTGGCACCGCATTTTCTGCAAGTGCACAACAAAAAACTTATTTAGAATTATTGGCCAATCAACCCAAATGGGTCGATTCGGTTTTCAACAAACTTAATCGTAGAGAGCGTATTGCGCAGATGTTCTTTGTTAGAGCGCATACCAACCTGGGTAAAAAATATACCGATTCAGTTGGTCAGGTAATTAAAAAAGAGCAGTTGGGCGGAGTTATCTTTTTTCAGGGAGGTCCCGGCCGACAAGCTTTAGCCACTAATGCCTATCAAAAATTAAGCAGGATACCATTAATTGTAGCCAACGATGGAGAATGGGGTTTAGGAATGCGTTTAGACAGCACCATTGCTTATCCTTATCAAATGGCGCTTGGCGCAATCCAAAACAAAGAGCTGTTGTATAAAATGGGTTTAGAAATAGCCAAAGATTATAAGCGCATGGGTATGCAAATGAATTTGGCACCCGATGCTGACATCAATAACAACCCCAAGAATCCGGTTATCAATTACCGCTCTTTCGGAGAAAACAAATACAATGTAGCAAGCAAGGTTGCCGCTTATATGAAAGGCATGCAAGATGGCGGTTTATTAACCACATTGAAGCACTTCCCTGGTCATGGCGATACCGATGTTGATTCGCATTACGATTTGCCTCAACTTACTTTCTCTGCTACACGTTTGGATACTTTAGAAATGTATCCTTTCAAGGAGCTGATTAAACAAGGTGCCTCTGGAGTAATGATTGCGCACATGAACATTCCCTCGTTAGATAATACTCCAAATTTACCTTCTACGCTTTCCAAGCCGATTGTTACAGGCATTTTAAAACAGAAATTAGGTTTTAAAGGATTGATCATTTCGGATGCAATGGATATGAAAGGTGTGGTAAAATACTTTAAAGATGGCGAAGCTGATTTAATGGGCATTATTGCGGGTAACGATATCATAGAACTTTCAGAAAATAGTGATAGGGCGATTAAACTGGTGCGTAAGGCCGTAAGGCAAGACCGTGTGAGCATGGCCGAAATCGATCAAAGCGTACGTAAAATATTAACCGCAAAATACTGGGCTGGTTTAGCCAAGCGCGATACCATTGTAACCCAAGGCATTATTGCCGGGGTTAACCGCAATGCGAGCAATGCTTTAGTACAGGAGTTGGCCAATGCATCGGTTACTTTGCTAAAAGGTAAAGATTATATTAAACGCCTTATTCCGATCAGAAGAACAGCCATTATCAGTATTGGTGTACCTTCAGTTACCACTTTCCAAAAAGAGATTTCGAAAGGTTATTATAATTCAGTTTATTATGTGTTGGATAAGGATGCAACTGCCACACAGATTTCGAACATTGCCCGCGAAATCGGCGCATTTGATCAGGTGATTGTGGGTATTCATGATAGCCGTGCCAGACCAGCAAACAATATCCCATTAAATGCAGGTGTAAAGAATTTTATTAAAGAATTATCAGCCAAAAATGCGGTCTTCGCTTTGTTTGCAAACCCTTATAACCTGGCAGGTTTATCCGGACTGGAAAACAGTAAAGGTTTGGTTGTGGCGTACCAAAAAGAAGATTACATGCAAATTTCAGCTGCTGCTGTAATCAATAACCGTATGGTGCCTACAGGCAAGTTACCAGTGAGTGTGGCTCCGTTTTATAAGTTCGGAGATGGGTTGTAGTTGTTGACACCAAGGCACAAAGAATTATTGTTTGTCATTCTGAGCGCAGCGAAGAATCTTATAAAAGCAGTTTTTAGCCAAGGAAACACAGATTTGCACAGAGCATTTTCTCACTGGTCTTGAGCTTTGCTATTTTAGCTTTTCCTAAAACAATTTCCCATTCAAAACGATTATCTAATAATAAATCTTAATGTTATGATAGATCCTGAAGATGACAATTATTCGAATGATCCGAACGATGCTTTACGCAGAGAGGATGATGTAGAAAATATCAATGAAATTAGTGGTGATGACACCAACATTGAGCACGATAAAGATCTGCTCGAGCAAGCCGACGAAGCATCAAGAGCCTCTTACGAGTTAAACCTCGACGATGAGGACGACGATTTAGACGATTAAAAAGAAAGCCGTCCTGATGTAAAAATCGAGACGGCTTTCTTATTTTTTTAGGATTCGGTTATTGTCGTTAGGCCTTAAACCTTACACCCTCTACCTTAAACCTCTATTTGGCCTTAGGTTTATAAGTTTCAGGATTAACCGCGGTTGTTGTCCATCCTTTTAAAAACGAGGTGATTTTCTTTACATCATGTCCGACTTTCTTTTTACCGTTAGCGCCAATTTCTTCTGTTTCTAAGTAAGAGGAGTTTTCGATGTGTAATACTTTCCCTTTCCCATCAAGAATTAAAAATACCGGAAAGCCAAAACGCTGAGGGTAACCTAAACTAGCCAAAACACTTTCGTTTTTGTTTTCAGGACTGTAATTAACCAGAACGGTTTCAAAATTATCGTTAATGTATTTTTTTAGCGTTGCTGTGCTGTCAACCAGATTATGGAAGGCAATACACCAGCTGCACCAGTTCCCGCCAACCTGTAGCAAAACATGTTTATTTTCTTTGGCAGCTTTTGCAACCGCAACAGCAATTTCAGCTTTAGCGTCCGCTTGAGGGTTATAGATATGAACGCCTTCTTTTTTCGCCTGACTAAACGCCGCTGTCGAAATCAATACAGCCGTTAATAAAATGACTAATTTTTTCATGATTTTTTTGAATAATAATTAAGCAAATTTAATAAAGTATAGTGTTATAATGAATTATTCGCGAGTTCTTTACAGTGGGAACATAGTCCATAGTCCATAGTCCATAGTCCATAGTCCATAGTCCATAGTCCATAGTCCATAGTCCATAGTCCATAAAATGGATTTGAATTTGGAAAGAAGGTTTAATTGATTTTAAAATAAGTTTGCCATCATACATCTTACGTTCCACATCATCCATCAATATATTATCTTTGATAACAATGGATTTTTTAGACATACATACCCATCAAACTGCTACTCAACCTGGGGTAATTAGCATTCAAAGCCTATCGTTAACCAGCGATGTCTTTTTAGCAATGCCTAAAACAAAGCCAATTTCGGTTGGCTTACACCCATGGTTTGCCAAAATTGATCACTTGGAGCTCCAAATGAAGTATTTAACTGTTGTGGCTAATCAACCCAATGTGAAACAGATCGGCGAATGCGGATTAGATCGGCTAAGGGGCGAAAATCTGGAAAACCAGACCATAATCTTAGAAAAACAAATCGAATTGGCAGAAAAAATTAATAAACCATTGATTTTGCATTGTGTCAAATGTTTTCCAGAATTAATTGCAATTAAAGACCGGTTAAAAGTTAAAGTGCCCATGGTTATTCACGGCTTTAATAAAAATGAAGAACTTGGCAAACAACTGTTGGATAAAGGATTTCTACTTTCTTTTGGTTTGGCTGCGTTGAAGGAAAACTCAGGTGCGGCAAAACTGATTCAAAGTACCAATAACTTCTTCCTGGAAACAGATGATGCTGATGTTTCGATTGAAGAGATTTACCAGGCCGCAGCCATTTTAAAAAAATGTACAGTTGATGAACTTAAAGCTCGTATTTTTGCTGACTGGAACAATTTAAAAAGTTAACCACTGGGACGGAAACCACGGAGAAAATATTTTCATGTTATCCGTGTCTCCGTGGCAAAAATATAGTAAAAAACTACCCACAGATTAGTACAGATACACACAGATTAAAAATCCAAAATCTGTGTTCATCCTTTTCATCTGTGGTTAAATATAAAAAATTGATATGTCTGATGTTACCTGGCTTTCGCGCTCTGCCCTACTTGTTGGAAACGACGGAATAGAAAAACTCCAATCGAAACATGTTCTGGTGATCGGTCTAGGTGGAGTGGGTTCTTTTGCTGCCGAATTTATCTGCCGTTCTGGAATTGGCGAAATGACCATTGTGGATGGCGATGTGGTTGATCCAACCAACAGGAATAGGCAGCTGCCTGCTTTGGCTACCAATCATGGTGTGAGTAAAGCCGCAATTATGCAAGAGCGTTTATTGGCCATAAACCCCGAATTAAAGCTTCATGTGGTGAATACCTTTCTTAGCCCGGAGAAATGCAGGGAAATTTTAGAATCGGGTTTCGATTATATTATGGATTGCATCGATAGTGTAATGCCAAAAATCACTTTGTTAGGAACTGCATTAGAAAAGAACATTCCTATAGTGAGTTCGATGGGTGCAGGTGGTAAAATGGATCCCACCAGAATAAGGATTACGTTGCTCCCTGATACTTATCAGTGCGTTTTTGCCAGTTATGTTCGGAAAAGATTGAATAAACTCTCCAATGCCAGTAAAATCAAAGCTGTTTTCTCCACAGAGGAGATGGATAAAAATTCGATGATCATGACTGATGGAAGCAATTTCAAACGCTCTGCTTATGGTACAGTTTCTTATCTGCCCGCAGCATTTGGTGGCGCATGTGCATCGGTAGTGATCCGCGATCTGCTTGGTCTTCCCATAGAAATGGCCGAACGCCCTGCAAGGATCAGCCATAAAACACTCAATAAAAGAAAAAGTAAAAAAGCTTAATCCCTATGAAATGTTGATATCATGATTTCGGGAAAATTTTAAATTGTTGTAAGTTAGGGTAAGGTTAAAACTAAATCAAAATAGCGAACATACTTAACCACCCCGCCCTGCGGGCACCCCTCCAAAGGAGGGGAATGAAACCCAAAGCAAAAAAATGCAAAGGAAAACTCACACACCTGCCGATTTAGGCACCCAGAATTCCCCTCTCCCAGAGGGGTGTCCGAAGGACGGGGTGTTAAAAAACATTTTGCAAAAAGAAATTGTAGTAAATGGGATCACTTTAACTACAACACCAATTACTGATTTACCTTATCAACCTCGGTTAAAAGAAAGGGCAAAAGCCCTTCGTCAAGCTGGCAATTTACCAGAAGTATTATTTTGGATGCAGGTAACTAAAAAACGCTTTCATAAAATTGATTTTGACAGGCAGCGTATAATTGGCAATTATATAGTTGATTTTTATATCAAACACCTAGGTTTGGTAATTGAAATTGATGGCTGTAGCCATGATGACAAACAGGCTTACGATAAATTAAGGGAAGATTATTTAATCTCACTGGGATTAAAAATATATCGTATTACTGTTGATGATATAATGAAAAAAATGGATTTTGTAATCATGGGTTTAGAAGAATATATCATAGCAGAATATGGGGTTAAATCAACCTAATATTAAATTAAAAGCACTAATTAAACCACCCCGCCCTGCGGGCACCTCCCGATTTACAATCGGGAGGAATTAAAAAAACGATATGCCCCAACCACTTAAAATTCTTCAAGCCTCCGCTGGTTCAGGTAAAACGTTCAGTCTTACTGCACATTACCTTACGCTGCTTTTTAGTGGCGAGAATAAATACCGCGAAATTTTAGCGGTAACCTTTACCAATAAGGCAACGGAGGAAATGAAAACCAGGATCCTTGAAGTGCTACTTGGGCTGGCAAAGGGCAGTCCATCGAAAAAAATTGAAGATTACAGAAAACTGATCTTATTGGCTTACCCGGCACTAAGCGCTGAGGAGTTACAGTTTAAAGCAGATAAGATCTATCGTAAAATTTTGCATGATTATAGCCGCTTTTCGGTAAGCACCATTGATGGTTTTGTGCAAAAAGTAATCCGCGGTTTTGCTTTCGAGTTGGGACTAAATGCCGATTATAATTTAGAAATGAATTATGATAAGGTTAAAGATGACCTTGTAAACAAACTCGACGAAGCCTTAGACCACAACAAACAGCTTCTACAATGGATCATCGATCTTGCCATAGAACGCATCAGCGATAACAAAAGCTGGAATTATAAATTCGAGCTTTATAATTTAATTGGAGAGATATTTTCTGAGCGTTTCCAGATTTTTGAAGATGCGGTAAGCGCACTTGGGTTAGAAAACATCGATGAATTATTTAACAAATATATCAGTATTACCAAAGCAGAAATTAAAAACTTTGAAGAGGAGCTGATTGCATTAGCTACCGAAGCGAACGAAGCCATGAACGTAATCGGCGTAGAAACCGAGCACCTCAAAGGGAAATCGCGCAGTCCGCTTGCTAAAATCATCCTGGTTGCCAGAGGCGATTTTTCTAAGATAGAACCGCTTTTCAATTTAATTGACGAACCCGATGAGTGGTTTCAAAAAAATGTAAATTTCCCTGAGGCTTACGATACGGTAAATCCTATCCTACAGAAATTAAAAACGCATTATTTAGCACATTTACCAAATTACAGTCTCGCCATCGCTTTTAATAAGAACCTTTATTATTTAAGGTTGATGCAGGAAATTGCCGTGTTACTGAAACAATACCGGGCTGAAAATGACAACCTGCTCATCAGCGATGCCCAAAAACTGATCTCAGGTATTACCGAAGATGCAGGCGATAACCCTTCTTTTATCTGGGAAAAAGTAGGCAATCGTTACCGCAACTTTTTGTTCGACGAATTTCAGGATACCTCCACCAGCCAATGGGGAAGTTTTAAATCGCTCTTAACAAACGCAATGGCTACGCCTAGTCAGGATTTAATTGATCACCTGATTGTTGGCGATACCAAACAATCTATTTACCGCTGGCGCAATGGCGATTGGAACATCCTGCATAAACATGCCAAGCTGGATGTTGGCGCAGAAAATGTATTGGAAGAAAGTTTGGAAGAAAATTACAGAAGTGCGGAGAACATCATCACTTTCAACAATTTCCTTTACAAGGCTATCCCACTGACGCTGCAGAATGAGCTGAACGAAAACCTGGCTACCAAACCAGAAAGTATTTCTTCGTGGTGGCAACAGCAGCATTACCAACACATTATTACTGATATTTATAGAGGTTCGACCCAGAACTTTGCCACCAATACCTTAAAAGGTGGAACCATAAAGATTAAAAAGTTCGGTAAAGATCATGCACCGAATGAAGCGCGGTTTACGGAAACTGTTTTCAGGGATATTGCTTTAGACGATATCCTTGAAGAAATAAACAACCTCAAAAACGAACAGCAATATGCACTAAAAGATATTGCCATTTTGGTTCGTTCAAACAGCGAAGCCTTACTGACCGTTAAAAAATTAATGGGGCATAACTTACCGGTTTTATCGGGCGATGCTTTATTAATTTCGAACAACTCGGCCATACAGCTCATCATTAATACCTTGAAGTTGCTCATCGGTTTAGAATCGCAAACGGCATTATATAAAGCCAATTGTATTGCGCTGTATCATTCCCTGCACGATAAAGAGATCAATGCCAATCATTACCTGAACCTTAACAATAAGCCTTTAAATACACTCACAGAAGTTTTACCTGTAGCTTTGTGCGAGAACTGGCAAAGCTGGTTACAACTTCCATTGCCTGAACTTGTTGAAATTTTAATTGAAAGTTATAGTTTAAAAAACCTGACCGCTAATTTGCCATATCTATTGGCTTTTAGAGATTTAACTGCTTCTGCTGGTAAGCTTGGCGAAAAAGGAATTATTTCATTTTTAACCTGGTGGGAAGAAGATGGTATCAAAAAATCATTACCCTCGCCCGAAGGTGCCGATGCAATACAGATTATTACCATCCACAAATCTAAAGGATTGGCCTTTAGAGCTGTTTTTGTCCCATTCTGCAACTGGGAAATTAAGGGCAAACCCAATGGCACTTTTTGGGTATCCTCAGAAGAAACGGTTTACAAAGAGTTAAAAGGGATTCCATTAAAATACAACGAAGCACTGGCCGATTCGGCAATTGCAAAAGCATATTATGAGGAATTACTTTATAACAACATGGATGCCCTGAATATGCTTTATGTGGCTACTACACGCTCAAAAGATTTTTTGTACATCGCCACGATGGCAAAAAAGGAGCTAAAGCTCTCCAATATGGGTGATGTAATTAACTTCACTTTTGATGAGCAGTTTGATGAAAATGGAGTGTACGAAATTGTTGATTATGTAACTGTTGGAAGTAAATCAGAGGATTCGAACTTTATCAATTTAAAAAGTTACCCAACCACTACCCGATTATCAGAGCTTTATATCCCTTCTGAAGACAAACATCTAAAGCATTTAGTCAACATCGAAAAATCAGGAAGAAAAGGTTCCTTATTACATGATATTTTGGCCAGTGCCAGTACCGAAAAAGAGGTGAGTGATTATAGCGCCAATCTGGTTCTGCAGGGCATTATCAAAGAGGAAGAAAAGCAGAAATTAATCGATTCAGCACTTGAGGTATTAAACAATCCCGAACTTAAGGCCATTTTGAGTAAAGCGAGCGAAAACATTGTAGAGAAAAATATCATTGATGCCCATGGAAAACTCCACCGTCCGGATCGAGTTTTGATTAATGCAGATGAAGTAATTATTCTTGATTATAAATTTACGCTGGAAGAAAGTGATAAACACATCGAGCAGGTAAATAATTACAGAATATTACTTACTGAAATGGGTTATCAGAACATTAAAACCTATCTTTTTTACGCAGTTAAAGGCAAGTTGAAATTAGTATAATATGCAGATGAAACCATTTTTACAGGAAGTTGCCGAAGATTTAGTAGCCAGATTTGGAAATCAGCTGGAAAACTGTGCCATTGTTTTTAATAATAAGCGTCCATCAGCCTATTTACAGAAACACTTCGCCGATATTATCGACAAGCCTTTTTTCAGTCCCTCATTTTTTACCATCCAAGAATTTTTCGCCAGTTCTACCAGTTATAAAATAGCCGATTTTTACCTCCAGTTTTTCACTTTACACCGTATTTATAACCAACTGCTTGCTGAAGAAAAATTAGAAAGTATTTCGAGCCATAAGTTTTTTCCACTGGCTAAGATCATCTTAAGCGATTTTAATCAGATTGATGCTGATTTGGTTGATGCAGAAAAATTGTACCGCGATCTGGAAGATATATCGGTTATCAATAAAGATTTCGATTATTTAAGTCCCGAGCAGTATGAATTTCTTTCCCAGTTCTGGACATCCTATTCCGAAGGAAAACACAAAAAACAACAAGAACTGTTCATCAAGATGTGGCGAAGGATGCCCAAGCTTTACCATAAATTCCATGCAACACTTAAAGAACAGGGATATTTAACCAATGGCGCTGTTTACCGCCACCTTGCCGATGATATTACCAATCACCAGGAATTTATTTCGAATTTTGATAAGGGAAAGATCATTTTTGTTGGTTTTAATGCATTAAGCAGCGCCGAAGCTAAAATATTTACGCAACTGCAAGACGCCGACAAAGCATTGTTTTATTTTGATGCCGACACTTATTATTTAGATGATGCATCGCAGGAAGCAGGTTTATTCTTAAGGAAAAACATCAACCAGCTAGGCTTAAAAAATGTATTTGCTGAGCAGGAAAGTTTAATGAAATCAACAAAACATCAGGTAAACGTCTTCAAAGTTCAGGGGCAATCGGCTCAGGCTAAAATCTTAAACAATATATTAGAAGAAGATTATACAGATGCAGCAACCGTTGGGAAAACTGTGGTGGTTTTAGCAGATGAAAGTTTGTTGATTCCTACTTTACAGACTATTCCAACCTCCCTTAACGGAAAAGAAATCGACCTCAACGTAACCATGGGTTTTGCCTTATCAACCTCAAGTATTTTTGGCTTGGTTGATTTATGGTTGGGCAGCCAATTAGAGATTTTACAGCGCGATAAAGTAACTTATAAAAATGTCGAGGCGTTTTTAACCCACCCCTTAACAGGTTTGACGCAGAAAATGCGTGATAAAATTTTAACCGCATTACTGGAAGAAAACGAAGTGGAGATAGACCATAAGCGTTTATTGCGCCAAAGTGGGTTGTTTGAAGCCTTCTATAAAAAAATCGACGATCCACGGCATGTGGTCACCAATTTATTGGATGTGCTCGATTATGTGTTAACACGTTTATCCAATGCTAAAACACTAAAAAAAATCGACGCAGAATTATTTGTAAAAACCATTCAGGAATTAAACAGACTGCACGATACCTTTAGCAACCACATCGGCAAAGAAGAAATTCCTTTCGTAATTTACCTGGTTCAGAAATCACTACAAGCCATCGCCGTCCCGCTTTCCGGCGATCCGTTAAACGGCATCCAGGTGATGGGATTGCTTGAAACCCGAAACTTAAACTTCGATAAAGTTGTCATTTTAGGCTTCAATGAAGGCATTATCCCAAAATCATCCATAGGAAACAGTTTTATACCAGACTCCATCCGCCGTGTTTACGGCTTGCCTGTACTCGAAAACCTCGATGCCATTTCATCTTATATGGTTTACCGCCTGATGCAAAGGGCAAAGAATATCAACTTTGTTTATAACAGCTTAACCGACGAATCTACTTCGGGCGAAGCCAGCAGAATTTTAAAGCAGCTCGAATATGAAAGTGGCTTCGATTTCACTTACAATGAACTTAATCTCGAGGTAAAAACCGAAGCCTTTAAAGAAGTAAAGATCGAAAAAACTAATAATGCTTTTATTCAGGAAACGCTTCAGAAATACTTAGATAAAAAGAAAGTACTTTCGCCATCGGCACTTACACAATACATCTCCAATCCGATAGATTTCTTCTTTAATTACATTGCTGGTATTAAAGAACCTAAGGATGTAAGTGCTGTGGTTGAAGCCAATGAGATCGGGTCGATTTTACACAAAGTGATGGAATATTTTTATGTAGATTTAATGTCTGCCGAAATTACAGCAGACCGCATTAAAGAAAAACGCAAAAAAGTTCCATCGCTGATACAAAAGGCTTTTAATGCAGTAATGTTCAAAAATCCAGATAAGGTAATGGAATATAAAGGCATGCAAAAGGTGATTTTATCCATTGTAGATGCTTATGTAAACATCATTTTAAATCAGGATGAAGCACAAACGCCATTTACCATCATTAACCTGGAGCAAAAAGTAGAGGCAGAAATCAGTTTTCCGTTAAAGGGGAAAGAAGCAAGTGTCAAAATTTTTGGTTTCATCGATCGTGTGGATGTAAAAGATGGCATTACCAAAATTATCGACTACAAAACCGGGAGTGATAAATTAACTTTTAAAGATATCCCCGAGTTGTTTAATTCTGATGGCAAGCATATCAATAAAGCCTTAATCCAAACCTTATTATACACCTATGCTTATGAACAATTCTCGGGCAGAACTTTTGTAGAGCCCAATCTATACGTAGTGAAAACAATGAGCGTAGATGGCGTTTGGTTTAAATCAGGGAGGCAAAGTCTATCGGGGGCTTATTTGGAAGAAATTAAACCGGAGTTTCTTGCTGAGCTAAGAAAAAAGTTGACAGAACTTTTCGAAGCACCTTATTTTGTAGCCAGTGCAGTTGAAGATAATTACAAATATTCTATTTATAAAACTTTGTTTGGGAAATAAATTTCATTGCGATTGGCTAAAGCCAATTGCAATGAATAGCAAAGTTCCTTAACATCATGGAACAAGCAGCTTGCACTTCCTCGCAGTCCGCTTCAGCGGACCGCATTAGAGATATCGTTAATGGCTTTAGCCAAAAAATAAACCTGACCAATTAGCAATGGTTTGGTTAGTCTAATTCAAAAAATCCTTATATTAGACTAATAAAACCATCAATTATGTCGTATGTAAGAATTTGGGTTCACCTAGTGTTCTCAACCAAAAACCGACATCCCTATTTAACAAAAAACATCCGCTATAAAGTTCAGAAGCACATTATGGAAAATTGTAGAGAAAAATCTATTTTTCTACAGGCAATTAATGGGCACACCGAACATATGCATTGTCTAATATCCTTAGGAAGAGAACAAACAATTGCAAAAGTAGCACAGCTCATAAAAGGAGAATCATCATTTTGGATCAATAAAAACATGTTAACCGATAAACCTTTTATGTGGCAAGATGACTATTTTGCCGTATCCATTAGCGAATCCGGTTTGCAAGCAGTTACCAATTATATTAAGAATCAAGAAATCCATCATGCAAAAAAATCTTTTGAATTTGAGGTCAAAGAATTTGCAGACAAGTATGGATTTCCTTAGAAAAAGATGATCTTTAAAAATGCTAACCTTAAATTTCACAAATTTCCCTGTACTCGAAACCGAACGGTTAATCCTCCGCGAACACGACCTCTCAGACGCCGAAGCACTTTTTGCCATGCGTACCAATGAAACAGTAATGAAATATATTGATAGAGAAAGGCCAAAAGATATTTTCGAGATTAAAGATTTTATCTCACGTTTCAGAAATGGCTACGAAAATGGTGATAACCTGGCCTGGGTAATTGCCTTGAAAGAAAATCCTAAACAAATGATAGGATCAGTAGGTTATTGGCGGACAGATTTTGCCAATCATAGAGCTGAGATTGGCTATATGCTCTATCCTGATTATTGGAGAAAAGGAATTATTTCCGAAGCACTCAAAAAATCAATTGCATTTGGCTTTGAAGAAGTAAATTTACACACCATCAGCGCTAATATTAACGTAGAGAATGATGCGTCAAGACAAATGCTGATCAAACACGGTTTTGTAAAAGAAGCACATTTTAAGCAAGATTATTATTTCAGAGGCCAGTTTCTCGACAGTGAGATTTATGGATTACTAAACCCAAATCATTAACCTGGCGCTGTTTAGAACTTTACTCCGAGTATACTATACTTAGCAAGGTGTAATTTCATCCAAACAGGAACTTAAAAATATGCCCTGGGGATGCGGTAGTTTCAATTTAAGACAATAGTGACTATAAACTTGAGTTCGATTATTTTCTTACCCAACTAGGCGTTACGTCATGCTGAACTTGTTTCACTGTTGTCCGGAGAAATTATTTTTTATTAATAAAAAAAGGTAGCGATTAAAGCTACCCTTTATGCTGTTATATTTGAGTTACGACGCTTAAACCAACAGCATGAGCAAAAATACATTTTTTACCGGACAGCCGATCTTAAACCAGCTATTAAGTTTGATCGACCGGAATTCTGTGAGGTCATTGTCACGCCGTGGCGGTTACGACCATTATTATAAGTATTTTGATACTTTTTGCCACTTGGTTACAATGCTCTATTGTAGCTTGAACAATTGCACCAGCACCCGCGAAGTGGTCAGCGGGATGCACGCATGCCACTCTAAACTTCTTCATTTGGGTATAAGCAGCCCCCCGGCAAGAAGTACCCTGTGCGATGCCAACAGTAAAAGGCCTTTCGATGTTTTTCAACAGATTTACGAGCTTTTATACAAACGGCACCGGCATCTTTTACCGGACAGCCGATTAAAACAGTATGATAAGCTCTTCATTGCGGATTCATCCACCATCACGCTTTTCCAACGGATACTCGATGCGCCCAGCCCTGGGAAGATGAACGGAAAAAGAAAGGGCGGGATCAAGGTTCACACCCTGATCGGTGCAGCTGAGCATGTGCCCTTAAAAATCAGTTTTACTGCCGCTAGTGCGAATGACATGCCCTTCCTGAAAGAGATAGACCTTGAAGAAGGGTCATTTATTGTTTTTGACAAAGGTTATGTGGATTATTCGGAGTATGAGAGAATCGGAAAACAGGGCGCTTTTTTGTCACCAGACAGAAAAAAGATGCAAGATATGAGATCGTTGAAAGTAGGGAACTGACCCTGCAGAGCATGATGGCAGGTGTGCAGAATGATCAGATATTGATACAGGGGACACGTACGCAACGGGAAAAGATCAGGCTGAACGTACGTATGGTTACCTTTTTTGATGCGGAATCGGGACGGACATTCGAATTCCTAACCAACAATTTCTCCCTGTTGCCCGAAGAAATCGCAGAAATATACAAAAAGCGCTGGCTCATCGAGGTGCTCTTCAAAAGGGTAAAGCAGAACTTTCCCCTTAAATATTTCCTTGGGGACAATGAAAACGCAATCAAAATCCAGATATGGTGTGCTTTTATATCCGATCTGCTGATAAAAGTTGTACAGGTACAGCTCAAAAGAAAATGGGCATTTTCCAATTTAAGGTCAATTATCAGGCTACACATGATGAGCTACATTAGCTTGTACAAATTCCTCAACAATCCTGAAAAGCTAAGTATGGGAAAAGGTAATAACAACCAGCTAAAATTGGGGGCCTTGGAAATAGATTTTAAGACATAAACACCTCTAGAATGCGGATAAAACTTGTTTTATCGTTAAAATCTATTTTTACCGGACAACAGTGAACTTGTTTCAGCATCTTTTTAGGCAATTAAGACCCTGAAATAAATTCAGGGTGACGACCACCGAATACAAAATGCCAATATCATGAACCAAACCCACATTATTAATCGAACTCAAGTTATAAAACTCATTTTGTAGAAGAAATTTCGGAAAAAGCTTAAGCTTTAATACAATAAGCTTATCAAAAACACAATTGCCCAATATTATTTCTTCCTTTTACAGATAAACAAAAAATACGGCTACAAAAAAGCCACATAATTAGTCAGATTACCTATAATTATTACAAAACATAGGCGTTTTAGCCTTTGGTTTCAAAGCGATTAATAATTATATTTGCCACCGTTATTAAAATTTACAATGAGAGAAATCCAATTTAGAGAAGCACTACGCGAAGCCATGAGCGAAGAAATGCGTAAAGATGACCGCGTTTTTTTATTAGGTGAAGAAGTAGCAGAATATAACGGTGCGTACAAAGTAAGTCAGGGTATGCTTGATGAGTTTGGTGCGAAACGCATTATCGATACCCCGATTGCCGAACTAGGTTTCGCAGGTATTGCAACTGGTGCAGCAACAGCAGGCCTTATTCCAATTGTGGAATTTATGACCTTTAACTTCTCATTAGTAGCTATCGATCAGATTATAAATGGTGCTGCTAAAATTTTATCAATGAGTGGTGGTCAGTTCTCATGCCCTATGGTTTTCCGCGGTCCAACAGGTAACGCAGGTCAATTAGGTGCACAACACTCTCAAAACTTCGAAAACTGGTTTGCAAATACACCAGGATTAAAAGTGGTAGTTCCAGCTACTCCTTACGATGCAAAAGGTTTATTAAAACAATCAATTATAGATCAGGATCCAGTTATTTTCATGGAGTCTGAGGTAATGTACGGCGATAAGGGCGATGTTCCTGCAGAAGAGTACTATATCGAATTAGGAAAAGCAAACATAACCAAACAAGGTACTGATGTAACCATCGTAACTTTTGGTAAAATGTTAACCCGCGTTGTAAACCCAGCTGTAGAAGAATTAACTAAAGAAGGAATCAATGTAGAGGTGATCGATTTACGTACAGTACGTCCTATCGATTATGATACCATTATCAATTCTGTTAAAAAAACAAACCGTTTGGTTGTTGTAGAAGAGGCTTGGCCTTTGGCATCTCTTTCCGGAGAGATTGCTTTTATGGTACAAAAACATGCATTCGATTATTTAGATGCACCAGTTTTACGTATCACTTGTGCCGACGTTCCACTTCCATACTCACCAACTTTAATCGCAGCAAGCTTACCAAATGCTGAGCGTGTGGTTAAAGCAGTAAAAGAAGTAATGTACGTTAAAAAATAAAATTGTCAGTCTGAGCGTAGTCGAAGACCAAAAGATATAAATCCTCCAAAGTAATTTGGGGGATTTTTTTATTTCCCTCCTTATAGGCCTAAAGGACGAGTATGTTAAACATTGTCATTCTGAGCCTGTCGAAGAATATCCATTCCGATATTTTCAGAAAAGGAATTCTGGCAATGCTTCGGTTCCATTAGCCCTGCCATTCATTGCAATCTTTTTGACAAACTTTGTCATGCTGAGGCACGAAGCATCTGGGGCTATGAAACAGATGCTTCGTGCCTCAGCATGACAGTAATTCAAGGTTGCTGCAACCAAAAAGTATTTCCATTTCTGTCGGGTTTAGTTAACCATGGCCTGTACAATAAACACAATTCAGTTCCTTGCTCAAACCAAAAACTGCATGATAATTTTTATATTCGTTGCATAAAAAAATTCCTCCAATGTCCGAATACATAGCCGACCAAACATTTGAAAAAGCCGATTTTACCATACGAGCACTCCCAAAAGCAGAATACGAAAACTGTAAATTCATCAATTGCGATTTCGCCAGTTCAGACTTAAGCGGTGTTAAATTTTTAGATTGCGAATTCATCTCCTGTAACTTAAGTCTTGCCAGTCTTACTAAAACCTCATTTATTGATGTCAATTTTCAGGATTGCAAAATGTTGGGAATAAGGTTCGAAAACTGCAACGATTTTGGTTTGGCATTCAATTTTAACAACTGCAAACTAGATCACTCATCTTTCTACAAACTAAAGCTCAAGAAAACGGACTTCAAAAGTTCACAATTGCACGAAGTAGATTTTTCAGAATGCGACTTATCAAGCGCAGTGCTCCATAACTGCGATTTGTTGAACGCTACCTTCGACAAGACTATCCTTGAAAAAGTAGATTTCAGAACTGCCTATAATTATTCAATCGACCCGGATAACAATAGGATCAAAAAAGCAAAATTCTCAAAATCGGGCATTGCAGGCTTACTACAGAAATACGACATCCTGATCAGCGAATAGTTTTTTAAGAAGTTTTGTAAATTCATCTTACAAAACGATCAGTCATGGATCAGCCTAAACCAGAAAATATCGATCAGTATATTGCCAACTTTCCTGTAGAAGCACAGAAATTGCTTCAGCAAGTCCGCGAAACAATCCACAAAGCCGTACCAGAAGCTAAAGAAGTAATCAGTTATGGCATGCCGGCCTTTAAACAAAATACCGTGCTGGTGTACTTTGCCGGTTATGCAAGACATATCGGCTTTTATCCAACATCTTCAGGAATCGAAGCATTTAAAGATGAGTTTGCCAATTACAAATGGAGTAAAGGAGCCATCCAGTTTCCTTTAGATAAACCTTTGCCTTTAGATTTAATTACGAAAATAACAAAGTTTAAAGCAGAACGGGATTTAGAAAAAGCTAAAAAAAAGAAAGTATAATCTGGGAAACAGTATGCATTATTGCTTCCATGGCAAGAAACTTACTCACAAATTTCGGTGGAAAACTTCATTCTAAAAATCATTAAATCCCGCAAATCCTGATTAGCTTTGCTTCCTTTAATTTTTACCTTTAGAATATGTTAACCCACCATAAAATAATTGCAGCCGAATTAAAAGTTGCAGAAAAACAAGTAACCGCAACCATAAACCTGTTAGATGAAGGTGCAACCGTACCCTTTATTTCACGTTACCGTAAAGAAGCAACAGGCAGCTTAGACGAGGTTGAGGTAGCAGCAATCCGCGATCGGGTTTTGCAATTGCGCGATTTAGACAAGCGCCGGGAAGCGATTTTGAAATCGATGACAGAGCTTGGCAAGTTAACGCCCGAACTGGAAAAAAAGATCAACGAAGCCGAAACCATTTCACTTCTGGAAGACATTTATCTGCCATTTAAACCTAAACGTAAAACACGTGCCTCGGTTGCAAAAGAGAAAGGCTTAGAGCCTTTGGCCTTACAGATATTTGAACAGAATGCTTTTGATTTAGAGGCATCAGCAGATAAATTTATCGATGCAGAGAAAGGTGTAAATTCGCTTGATGAAGCTTTAGCGGGCGCACGGGATATCATTGCTGAAATGATTTCTGAAAATGTAGAGGCACGTACCAAAATGCGAACTTATTTTCAGGAAAAAGCTGTTTTTAAATCAGAAGTGATCAAAGGAAAAGAAGAAGAAGGCATTAAATATAAAGATTATTTCGAATGGAGCGAGCCGGTTAAAACAGCTGCATCACACCGTGTGCTGGCTATGCGCCGTGGTGAGAAGGAACTGATTTTAAGATTAGATGCACTTCCACCAGCAGGAGATGCTATTGCCATTTTAGAAAACCAGTTTATTTTGGGCAATAATGCTGCTTCAAAGCAGGTTCAGCAGGCTTTAGAAGATGGCTATAAACGTTTGTTGGAGCCGGCAATGGAAACAGAGCTCCGTGTATTTACCAAACAAAAAGCAGATGAAGAAGCTATCCGGGTTTTTGCCGAAAATGCACGTCAATTGTTATTGGCAGCTCCAATGGGACAAAAAAATGTACTGGCTATCGATCCCGGTTTTCGTACCGGTTGTAAAGTGGTTTGTTTAGATAAACAAGGTCAGCTGTTAGAAAACACGGCCATTTATCCGCATACCGGACAAGGGAATGTGAAAAATGCCGAATTTACCATTCAACAGCTCTGCGAGAAACACAACGTTGAAGCCATCGCCATTGGTAACGGTACTGCAGGAAGAGAAACCGAAGCGTTTGTTCGTGGGTTGAATTTACCGCACATCACCATTGTAATGGTTAACGAAAGTGGCGCTTCGATTTATTCGGCATCAGAAGTAGCCAGGGAAGAATTCCCTACACAGGACATTACCGTACGGGGAGCCGTTTCAATCGGTCGCCGTTTAATGGATCCATTGGCCGAACTGGTAAAAATTGATCCAAAATCGATCGGTGTGGGCCAATACCAGCACGACGTTGATCAGCATAAATTACAGGCAAGTTTAGATGATACCGTAATCAGTGCGGTAAATGCTGTAGGTGTAGAATTAAACACCGCCTCAAAACAGATCTTAGCCTATGTTTCTGGCTTAGGACCAACTTTAGCACAGAATATCGTAGACTATAGAAATACTCATGGTGCTTTTAAAAACCGTGAAAGCTTGAAAAAAGTATCTCGTTTGGGTGACAAAGCTTACGAGCAGGCGGCAGGTTTCTTACGGATCCGCAATGCAGAAAATGTTTTGGATACCAGCGGTGTACACCCTGAGCGTTATGCAGTAGTAGATAAAATGGCAAAGGACCTGGGCACTACCGTTTCTGCTTTAATGAAAGATACACAATTGCAAAAGCAGATTAAACCACAGCAATATGTAACGGACGAAATCGGTTTACCAACACTAACTGATATTTTAAAAGAACTGGCAAAACCTGGCCGCGATCCGCGTGAACAGTTTGAGGCCTTTAGCTTTACCGATGGTGTGAATGAGGTTTCAGATTTAAGAGTAGGTATGAAGCTTCCTGGAATTGTAACCAACATTACCAATTTCGGTGCCTTTGTTGATATCGGTGTGCATCAAGATGGTCTGGTTCACACCAGTCAGCTTGCCAACCGTTTCGTGGCTAATCCAAATGATGTGGTTAAAGTGCATCAAAAGGTCGAAGTTACGGTTATGGAAGTTGACGTAGCCCGTAAAAGGATTTCGCTATCAATGAAAACTGAAGCCAGTCCGAAATCGGAAGTCCGTAGTCGGGAGACTAAGGAGCATAAACCGAAACAAGATTTTAAACAGAATAACAGTAAATCCAATTTCAAGCCCCGCAATGAGCCAAAAGATGCTGATGGCGATCTGCAGGAAAAATTAGCAAAACTGAAAGGCATGTTTAAATAATATAAATTTTAAAAAAAGATCGTCATTTCGACTGAAGCGCAGTCCCGAACTTTCGGGAGAGAAATCTTTCAACAACACCTTTGTAGATTCTCCACTACGGTTGAAATGACGATTTTTCTATATCCTTAAACTCCAGCCTTCTCTTGGGCAAACTCTCTGGATAATTATTTTGAATAAAAGTAATCATCGCTTCTCTTACATGACAACGCAGATCGAAAGTTCTTGAAGAGTTAGAAGCACTCATCAAAAAACGAACTTCAATAACACCATCTTTTGTGCTATCTGTAACCTGTACCACATTTACACGTTTGTCCCAAAGCGGATCAGCATTTAAAAGCCGGGTTAATTCCTGTCGCAATGGTTCGATCGGGATGGTATAATCAAGATATAAAAAAACCGTTCCAAGCAAATCAGCAGAAACGCGTGTCCAGTTTTGGAAGGGCTTTTCTATAAAATAGGTAATCGGCAGGATTAACCGTCGTTGATCCCAGATATTAACCACCACATAGGTTAGGGTGATCTCCTCTACCTTACCCCATTCACCTTCTACAACTAAAACATCATCAATCCTTATTGGCTGGGTAAAAGCGATCTGAAAGCCTGCCAATAAATTTCCAAGCGATTTCTGTGCTGCAAAACCGATGATAATCCCTCCTATACCAACACCAGTAAGCAGTCCGGCTCCGATTTTACGCATACTTTCAAAACTCAATAAAATAATAGCCGCAGTAATTAAAATAATAAGCGAAACAATAAATTTTCGAACAAACTGCAATTGCGTTCTGATTTTACGCTCTTTCAGGTTATTTTCTTTGTTAAGATCATATTTCAGGTAGAAATAATCTTCCAAAACGTTAATTGCCCTCACCAAAATCAGTGCAAAAGTAGTCGTTAGGGCAATTTCTAATATTTTGGTTATTGGAAGGCGATATGTTGGCGCCATCTCCATCAGCGTTAACGAGAAGTTAAGGATCAATAATGGAATAAAAATAGCAACAGGTCTCCTTAAATGCTTTACTGTCGATTTTATAATGATAAAATCCCACCAACGCGAAAGCAGGATGAAAGTTCTGTGAATGATAAACTTGATTAAAATGCCAAGAAATACAGCTATTAAGCCAATGATTAGGTTCTTAAAAAACAAAGGGATAGGATAACCGAAAACATGGTCGAGATATTGCATAACGAAATCTGCTGGTTAATAAATACGGCGATTAGTCATTAGATATTGTTATAACAGCTATATTTTTGGATTGTTTTCCAATAGAAAACCAATAGCCGCAAATAAATTATTTACATTAGTATTTTTTAGATTCCTCAAAAAGAAAAAATGGATTTTTTCGATGCCCACACTATATTTTTCACGGTTCTTGGCTATAAAATGAGCTATTTAGAATTCTTTGCTGTAATTACAGGGATTATTTCCGTTATACTTTCAGCAAAAGCCAGTGTTTGGAGCTGGCCTGCAGGCATTGTCAATGTATTCTTATCGGCATTTTTATATTATCAAAGCCAACTTTATCCCGATATGTTTTTGATGGTTTTCTTTTTTATAACCAACATTATGGGCTGGTGGCGATGGACTAATCCAAAACCTGGAGAAGAAGATAAAAACAAGGAGCTTAAAATCAGTTTTATGCCGTTAAAGCAATTTCTAGTCTTACTGGCCATTGGCATCATTGGCACATTATTAATGGGTACTTTGGCCAGTCAGTTACACAACTGGCTGCCACTATTATTTAATTTACCTAGCGCTTATCCTTTTATTGATTCATTTATTTTTGTAATGAGTGTGATTACCACTTTCCTGATGATCCAGAAAAGAGTAGAATGTTGGATTATCTGGCTGATTATCGATATTGTAGCCACTTACCTGTACTTTTTAAAAGGCATCAAGTTTATGGGGGTAGAATATTTCATCTTCACCATTATTGCTGCTTTTGCATTGTGGCATTGGATAAAAGAATACAGAAGCTACCCTAAAACGGCATGAAAAGGGGTTTAGTGATTGGCAAATTTATGCCCATTCATAACGGGCATATTGCATTATTAATTTCGCTGCTTCACATTGCGATGAATTGATTGTTTCGATGAGTTTTACTCCTGCCGATGAGATTGATCCGGCTGTGCGTTTCAAATGGATCAAGGAAATATTTAAGAACCAGCCGAATATCAAACCCGCCATTATTACTGACGATTTTGATGACGAAAGCCTTCCTTTAAACGAGCGTACAAATATTTGGGCGATTAAAATGCGGGAGGTTTACTCTAAGATCGACATTCTTTTTAGTTCAGAATTTTATGGGGAGCCTTTTGCTTTCAATTTAGATGCTGAACATATTTTGTTTGATGAACCAAGAAAATTTATCCCCGTTTCTGCTACCTTAATCAGAACTAAGCCATTCCAATACTGGGAATTTATCCCGAAAGAAGTGCGCCCATATTTTGTAAAGAAAATATGTTTCTATGGACCAGAAAGCACAGGAAAATCGACTATGGCCGAAAAAATGGCTTTGCACTATCAAACTACCTTTGCTCCTGAAGTTGCGCGCGAATTAATCAGCTCGAACGATATCACAATTGATGACATCATCGAAATCGGGACAGCACAAACCGAAAGGGTAAAAGAAAAAACCATTAGCGCCAATAAGGTTGTTTTTTGTGATACCGATCTGATTACTACAAAGATTTATTCGCAATATTACCTGAATGAAGTTCCACAGATCCTGAATGACCTGGAAAACGAAATCTGTTATGATCTATATTTGCTATTGATATTGATGTAGAATGGGTAGCCGATCACCTCCGCGATTTTGGAGACAAACGTTTAGAAATGTTCAGCCTTTTTAAAGGTGAACTAGAAAAACGTGGAATTGCCTATATTCAGATCAGCGGAAATTATAAAGCGCGGGAAGAAAAGATTAAGAAAATTATTGATTCGATTTTGGTTTAAAGAATCTATTTTTTTATCTTCAACTTAAATCCAAAATGATATGACGGCGAAACAAATGCTTCCTATCATCCCTGATAATATTGTAGTTAATAAAATTTACGAGTTAAGAGGCCTAAAAGTCATGCTAGATAGTGATTTAGCTGAGCTTTATGGTGTAGAAACTAAAGTTTTAAATCAAAGCATCCGCAGAAACATAGAACGTTTCCCAAATGATTTCATGTTCCAACTAACTAGTGAGGGATGGGAATCTTTGAGGTCACAATTTGTGACCTCAAAAAAGGGAAGAGGAGGAAGAACCTATTTACCAAATGTTTTTACCGAGCATGGCATATTAATGCTTTCGAGTGTATTAAACAGTAAGCAAGCCATTCAGGTAAATATCCAAATTGTAAGGATTTTCTCACGTATCCGTCAATTCATTGTGGATAATGGCGAACTCAAACTTGAAATCGAAGAGATTAAAAAGACGCTGAATAATCACGATAAAAACATCGAATTGGTTTTTACCTACTTGGATAGACTTATTGATAAGAAAATTGGACCAAGAAAAAGGATTGGTTATATGCCTGATGATTTGTGATTTTTTTTAAGAAAATACTATTAGATATTAATCAGATAAACCCTGTAACAACATCGTAACTAAACAAATACTAAGCCTTGAACTTCATTAAAATGAAAAAAATCTTTATTATCATCTTCCTAACTTTAGCATTCAGCAAAATAATATATGCTCAAGACGATTACATTGTTAAGTTAAATGGCGATACCATAAAAGGAAAAATTCGCGAACAGGCCCTTTTAGGGAAAGAAATCATAAAAATAAAAGCAATAGGTGAAAAATCGTTTGTTAAAATTGATAATAGCGAGATAAGGGAATACTACAAAGAAAAGATCCAATCTACCTTTACAAAGAAAGTTTTACCCAATACTACAGATACTGTTTATTTAAAAATATGGGAAAAAGGTAAGGTAGATTTTTTTAGTTATTACAGGTCTTCGGGTCAGTTTACTCATGTTGACTATTATGTTTCAAAAGGTAACTCCCCATTATTAAGAGTAAAAACTAATGGGATTTTCACTTCATCAAGAAATGAAAGACAACGAAGTTTATTTGACCTAATTAGCGATAGACCTGATTTAATTGAATCCTTTAAATCTATTAATGAATATAGTTTTCAATCAATACAGAAATTGATCAAGGCTTACAATGATTCTTTCAATTAGAAAATAAACCAGAAGGTATTCGTTTACTGTTATAGTAAAACGTTCATGAAGATTTAATATGAAGTACCTTCTTTAATAATCTCACTCTGAGGCACGAAGAATCTGCAGCCGACGAAACAGATGCTTCGTACCTCAGCATGACAGCAGCGTTTAAAAGATTTAGCGTAAAGCCCGACTGGAACCAACCGAAGAACTACAGTATTTGCTTTACAAAAAAATCACCAATTAGATTGCCACATCGCTGCGCTCTTAGCAATGATGATAATTTTATATCAAAAATTTTCTCTCCAACTATTTGATAATAAAAGTATTCTATCTATCTTTGCAGTCCCAAATTTAATGGGAATAATAAATTGTTTAATAAATTAAATACAAGCAAGTGAATACGTTAAGTTACAAAACTGTCTCGGCCAATGCGAAAACTGTTAACAAACAGTGGATTGTTGTTGATGCGCAAGGCGAGATTTTGGGGCGCTTGTCATCGAAGATCGCTATGATCATCCGTGGTAAAAACAAGCCTGAGTACACCCCACACGTAGATTGCGGAGATAACGTAATTGTTATCAATGCAGACAAGGTTAAATTGACAGGAAACAAATTCAGCGAAAAGCAATATGTTTCTTATACTGGTTATCCAGGTGGTCAACGTTTTATTTCTCCTAAGGAGTTAATGGCGAAACACCCTCAACGTGTAATCGAGAAAGCGGTACGTGGTATGTTACCGAAAACTAAATTGGGCAAAAAATTGTATACCAATCTTTTTGTGTATGCTGGTGAAACTCATCCACATTCGGCTCAATCTCCAAAAACCATTAAACTTTAAGAAATGTCAGTTACTAACACTTCAGGAAGAAGAAAAACAGCTGTTGCACGCATCTACTTAAAAGATGGTGCTGGCGCAATTACCGTTAACGGTAAAGATCACAAAGTATATTTCCCTACTTTACCTTTGCAATATATCGTAAACCAAAGTTTAGAAGTTTCTGAACTTACCGGCCGTTATGATATCACTGTAAACGTACAAGGCGGTGGAGTAAAAGGACAAGCAGAAGCTGTTCGTTTGGCTATTGCTAAAGCGATTGTTGAACTAGATGCGGAGAAAAAACCTGCTTTACGTGCTAAAGGTTTAATGACACGTGATAACCGTATGGTTGAGCGTAAAAAACCAGGACGTGCTAAAGCCCGTAAGAAATTCCAATTCAGTAAACGTTAATCACAGGAGGCAAAGACAATGGCAAGAACAACTTATCAAGACTTATTGGATGCAGGTGTACACTTTGGTCACCTTACCCGTAAATGGAATCCAAAAATGGCTCCTTACATTTTCATGGAGCGTAATGGAATTCACATTATAGATTTAAATAAAACTTTAACTAAAACTGAAGAAGCTGCGGCTGCGATTAAACAAATCGTAAAATCAGGACGTAAAGTATTATTCGTTTCTACAAAGAAACAAGCAAAAGGAATCGTAGCTGAACAAGCTAAAAAAGTAAACATGCCTTTCGTAACCGAGCGTTGGTTAGGTGGTATGTTAACCAACTTTGCTACTGTTCGCAAGTCAATCAAAAAGATGTCTAACATCGATAAAATGACTAAAGACGGTACTTATTCGATCTTATCTAAAAAAGAGCGTTTAATGATTCAACGTGAGCGTATTAAATTAGAATCACTTTTAGGTGGTATTGCTGATTTAAACCGTTTACCTGCAGCTTTATTCTTAATTGATGTTAAGAAAGAACACATTGCAGTTACTGAAGCGTTAAAATTAAACATCCCTACTTTTGCGATGGTTGATACTAACTCTGATCCTTCTAACATCGATTTCCCTATTCCAGCGAATGATGATGCTACAAAATCAATCTCTTTAATTACTGATGTAATTATCAAAGCTATTGAAGAAGGCTTAGATGAGCGTAAACGCGAAAAAGATGATGAAGCTGAAAAAGAAGCAGTAGCAGCGAAAGTTGCAGCTGATGCTCCTGAAGCAAAAGAGCCTAGAGCAGCTGGTGAAAAAAGACCAACTACTAAAAAGGTAACTGCTGAAGCAGAAGTTGAAGCGCCTTCATCAGAAGAAACTAAAACAGAAGAATAACCCCATCCCCTAAAGGGAAGTAATAAGGTTACAAATTCAAAATTCATAAATTATTTAATCACTCGCAAATCCCGATGCTAAATCGGGATTTGGGGGTAAAAAGGAAATAAAATGTCTACAGTACAAATTACTGCCGCAGATGTAAATAAACTACGCCAACAAACTGGCGCTGGTATGATGGATTGCAAAAAAGCTTTAGTTGAAGCTAATGGCGATTTCGAAGCAGCTGTTGATTTATTGCGCAAAAAAGGTCAAAAAGTATCTGCCGCCCGTTCTGGTAATGCTACTTCTGAAGGTCTGGTATCAATCAATGTTTCAGCGGATGGCACAAATGGTAAATTAGTTGCTTTAGCTTGCGAAACTGAGCCAGTTTCTAAAGTTGAAGATTTCCGTAATCTAGCTCAGGCTGTTTTAGCTGCAGCAGTTGCCAATAATCCTGCTTCTACCGAAGAATTATCAGCGGTTACTTTGGAAGATGGACGTACTGTTGCCGAAACCATAACTGAACTAACAGGTAAAATCGGAGAGAAAATCGTTATTCAAGATTACGCAAATATCTCTGGTGAGAAAATTGTTTCTTATATCCATTCTAATGGTAAAATGGGTGTTTTAGTGGTATTTGAAGGTACTAATGGCGTAGATATTACGGAAGCTGGTAAGGATGTTGCAATGCAAATTGCTGCAATGAACCCAGTTGCTGTTGATAAAGAAGGTGTTGATCCTGCTACTATTCAACGCGAAATTGAAATCGCTAAAGATGTGATCCGTGCTGAAGGTAAACCAGAAGAAATGGTTGAGAAAATAGCTGCTGGTAAATTGAATAAATTCTACAAAGACAGTACTTTATTAAACCAAGAGTTTGTTAAAGACAGTTCACTAGATGTTCGTAAATTTTTAGATAACACTTCTAAAGGTTTAACAGTAACGGCTTTCAAACGTGTACAATTAGGTGCATAAGCATTAAAAATATGTTTAAAAAGCTCCAAGAAATTGGGGCTTTTTTTATGCGTGGTATTCCTACAATTCCCTTCCTCTCTCCATTCCAATACCATTGTGCATTTCAATAGAAGGCATCGTCATCTCGACTGAAACGCAGTGAAATGGAGAGATCTAATTCAAAAACGCTCTCTAGATAGATTTCTCGACTACGTTGCACTCCGCTCGAAATGACGACCACTTGGGCTTGCCTACTTTCTAAGTGCAGTATAAGCGCCCACTTCCTTACCCGAATCATCGAGCATACTCACCACCACTTTATTTTTATCTGCTTTTATCTTGGTGATTGTTCTTGTCCCTGTTTTAGGGCCGCCACCAATAATTAAAGGATAATGGTTTAGCGCTTTATCGGGTCGGTGTACCATATATTTATGGGTATGGCCACTTAAAACTAAATCTACTTTACCTTGATTCAAAAAAGGTTCAAAAAGTTCGGTGCAATGTTTTGGTCCGTGTGCATCGCCAGAAAAGCGTGGCGGAATATGCATCAATACCACTCTAAATGGCGCTTTTTTAAACTCCTTTGAATTTATTTCTGTTTTAAGCCATTCTGCCTGCTGAACTCTATAATCGTCAAAATCTACAATCCCTGCATACACCGGATGTGCATCTTCTTTATCTTCACCGGTGTCTAAAATTACAAAGCGCACAGGCCCTAAGGTAAAAGCGGCATGCCCAACATGCATGTAATATTGTGGAAATTCGCGTGCAAATTTACCACGTGTTTCGTGATTACCCCTTACGTAGATAAAAGGCGTATGCTTTGCAAAATTATCTACACAGGGCTGAAGCATATGTTCTATAATCTGTTTCTCATCGGTTTGATAATCGAATATGTCTCCATTAAAGAAAATAAAATCCTGCTTCTTATCGGGAACAAGCCCTAACAACTGAGGGATTGATTCCGGGCGATCATGTGTATCATTCAGCATTAAAAACGAAACTTCTTCTTTACGAAGATCGGCATTCACAAATTCTTCGACTGAACTGCTTACCGTTCCCCCATAGGTTAATTTATAAGGCTGAAAATCTTTAATTTCTTTCGAAACAATTTTATAATAATATTTTGTTCCTGGTTTTAAATTTTTTAACGTTACTGCATTCAGCTTGCTATTGGCTTGCATTAAGCCCAATTCAGCTTTCCCATAAGCTTTTTGATTCAACTGATCAGCCTGTTCACCAAATTCTACCCAACCTGCAGCATTTTTATTGGTTAACCAAAGAATGGTCATTGAGTTATTAAAGTTGGTTTGTAAATAAGGGCCAACTGCTATTTTAAATTCATCTTCACTAAGGGGTATGCTTGCAATGGCTGCAGATGGCGCTACTAAGGTAGCAGCGCTTAAAGTTAGGCCGGCCTTTAAGAAACTTCTTCTATTTGGCTGATTTTCATTCATTTGGTCAGGATTCATCTTATTAATCAAATATATAGTTACAATATTTAACTTTGACCGTGTAAGATTAAATTTACTCAAACGTTTGATATGTCAAAAGTAATTACCAATACCTCCTACTTTCAGGATAACGCTATAAAAAGAAATCAGGATATTTTAATTGAAGACGGTACAATTTCTTTTATTAACCATTCCGAAAATAAAGAAACGAATCAATCCTTAACTGTTCCTGGATTTATTGATCTACAGATTTATGGTTCAGGGGGAAGGTTATTCTCTGCCGATCCAACTGTCGAATCATTAACCATAATGGAAGATGATCTGCTTAAAAAAGGGACTACAGGATTTTTAGCCTGTATGGCAACAAATTCTCCCGAAGTTTTTGATGAATGTATCAAAGCAGCTAAAGAACATCGATCATCTGCAAAAAATTGTTTGGGATTACACTTAGAAGGTCCGTTCTTGAATCCAAAACGTTTAGGTGCCCATGTACCCGCATTTGTACGCAAGGCCTCGTTAGACGAAATTAAGAAACTAATTGATTTTGGGGATGGCGTAATTAAAATGATGACAATAGCGCCAGAGATCCAAGATGATGAAGTAATTCAATACTTGTTAGACCATGACGTTGTGGTTTCATTAGGGCATAGTAACGCAACCTTTAATGAGGCAACAGCTGCTTATAACAGGGGTGTACAAACCACTACACACCTTTTTAACGCCATGAGCCCCATCCACCATCGTGAGCCTGGAATACCAACGGCTGTTTTTAATCATGATAAGGCAATGGCCAGCATTATTGCCGATGGGCAGCATGTAGATTTTGAAGTGCTTAAATTTGCACAGAAACTTTTAAAAGAACGTTTATTCTTAATTACTGATGCGGTTACCGCTTGTTCTACTGGCCCATATCAGCATGTTAAAAAGGGGAATAAATATGTGATGCCCGATGGTACACTTTCTGGTTCGTCGCTCACGATGTTAGAAGCTGTTAAAAACTGTGTAACACACTGTGGTATCAGTTTAAATGATGCGATCAAGATGGGGACACTATATCCAGCTAAGTTAATTGGGATCGAAAACCTAACAGCAAACATTGAGATTGGACATCAGGCAAATCTATTGGTCATTGATGAAAGCTTAAATTTAAAAGAGGTCCTATTTAGGGGAGAAACGATTAATTAATTCAACATGTTCAAAAAAATCCTTTCAGCGCTAATATTCTTATTTGTTTATGGCAGTAATTCCTGGGCACAAGAAATAAGTACTTCTTTTACCGTTATACCACTTGGTATTAAAGGCGGCGATGATGAGAGCAATTTATCTTCTTATATGATTGCCCCAAAAGGCAGTGAAAAATATATTTGTCTTGATGCAGGTACCATAAAAGCAGGTATTCAAAAGGCAATAGATCATAAATCATTAAAAGGAGTAAGTGAGGAAATTCAGCGTACACAAATAAAGGGTTATCTGATCTCACATGCGCATTTAGATCATGTAGCTGGCTTAATTATCAACTCACCAGCAGACACTGCAAAAAACATTTACGGCTTGCCCTCGGTGCTGAATATCTTAAGGGACAAATATTTTACATGGGATGCCTGGGCTAATTTCGCAAATGAGGGGGAAAAACCACAATTAAAAAAATATACCTACTCACCGCTACTTGAAAGCATTACCTATCCACTTGAGGGAACAGAAATGAAGGTTAGGGCATTTGAACTAAGCCATGGAAACCCTTACAAAAGCACCGCATTTTTAATCAGTCATAATGAAAGTTACGCTTTGTATCTCGGCGATACCGGAGCAGATGAAATTGAAAAATCAGATAAACTTGCTAAGTTATGGCGTGTTATAGCACCAATTGTTAATTCAGGACAGCTAAAAGCAATTTTTATGGAGGTTTCTTTCCCTAATGAACAGCCTGATAAACAATTATTCGGACACCTTACCCCAAAGCTTTTTTATAGTGAATTATCAAAACTCGAAAGTTTAACAGATGAAAAAGCTTTTAAAAAAATATCTTTTATTGTAACCCATACAAAACCGCCACAGAAAACTGCCGAAAAAGTAAAAAAACAATTGATTTCAAGGAATTCGAATAGTATAAAGCTAATATTTCCTCAACAGGGCAAGCGCTTAACAATTAATTAACTTTAAATAGAACATTAGCAGTATTAAGTCATTGTATTTTTGTGGAAAAGTGAATGAAACATCATAATTTTAGAGCCATATGGGCAATAATAATTATAATCGCTTCATCACCAATAAAAAAACCATAAAATAATGAAAAAACTACTACTATTATTCTCATTTATGCTTGCAATAACCGTTTATGGTTTTGCTCAAGGCGTTACAACTGCATCATTTATCGGTACGGTTAAAGATCAAAAAGGGGTGATACCAGGTGCAACAGTTACCGCGGTACATATTCCATCAGGCACAAAATACGCAACAATTACCAGGGCGGATGGTAGGTACAATTTACCTAACGTGCGTGTGGGTGGGCCATACACTGTTAAAATAAGTTATATCGGCTACAATGAACTGGTTAAAGAAAATCTGAGTACAACCATTGGAGAAGATTTAAGGGTTGATGCTTCCTTAACCGAAACATCGCAAAACTTAGCTGATGTTATGGTAAAGGGGACGCAGGATAAAGTGATCAATTCATCCAGAACCGGAGCGCGGGAAACCATTACAAGACAGCAGATTGATAATTTGCCAACGATTAGCCGTTCATTATCCGATTTCACCAAATTAACCCCATCAGCAAACTCTACAACAGTTGGCGGTTTAAGTTTCGGTGGAAGAAGCGGTTCTTATAACAACTTAACCGTAGATGGTGCTTTGTTTAACAATTCGTTCGGACTATCAGGTAGCTTGGGCGGACAGGCCAACTCTCAACCGATTTCATTGGATGCGATCGAACAGATACAGGTAGATATCGCGCCTTATGACGTACGCCAGGGATCGTTTACCGGAGCAGGTATTAATACGATTGTAAAATCGGGAACGAATAACTTTAAAGGCTCGGCTTATTACTATACGAGAGGGACCGATTTAACAGGCTATTCTGCAGGAGTTACAAAAATACCAATTGTAGACTTTAAATATAACCAACGTGGTTTAAATATTGGCGGCCCCATCATCAAAGACAAATTATTCTTCTTTGTTTCGGGCGAACAAGAGCGTATCAGTACACCCGCTACATCCTTCGTAGCTTCAAGACCAGGTTTATCCGGAGCCAATGTTTCCACAGCAGATGCAGCAACCTTAGATAAATTATCGAACTATTTAATGAGCAAATATAATTACGCTACAGGTCCATACGAGAATTATCCATACGAGACGCAAAGTGATAAAATAACTGCCAAAATCGATTGGAACATCAATGCCAATAATACTTTAAGCGCAAAGTATTTTTATTTAAAATCGAACAGACAGGTTGTGGCCAGTGGTTCGGGTATCCCGGCAGGCTTAAACGGCAGCCGTTCACCTTCTTCAACCTCTATGCCCTAC
The DNA here is from genome assembly GCF_030816015.1 of Pedobacter sp. W3I1. NCBI lineage: Bacteria > Pseudomonadati > Bacteroidota > Sphingobacteriia > Sphingobacteriales > Sphingobacteriaceae > Pedobacter > Pedobacter sp. W3I1. Next base: position 816,306 of record NZ_JAUSXN010000001.1, on the reverse strand, counting down.
TTTGGATCCAGCTATACCATCAACAACAACTTTAACATCGGTATAGTTGAGTTGAACACAAGGATTGGCAACAGCATGTCGAACAAGTTAACACTTGGGTATTCAGCCTTGAGAGACTTTCGGGCCTCTAATGGCGCAGAATTGCCAATGGTTGATATCGGTAATGGAAACGGCGGTATTTTAACCAGTTTTGGTTATGAGGTTTTTACCGCAAACAACTTATTAAACTCAGATATCTACCAGTTTTCTGATGATTTCTCCATCTACGCCGGCAAACACGAAATCACCATTGGTACCAGTAACCAGCTGAATAAATTTTTAAATGGTTTTGCGCCTAACTACAATGGGTTGTATTATTTTAGAACTGCCGATGATTTTATGAACAATGCGCCTGCAGTAAGTTATTCTTACCGCAATTCTGCATTGGCTGATGGTGCTTTCCCGTTCGCAAAAATGTCGTCCTACAACCTCAGCTTATACGCACAGGATAAATATCAGGTTAGCGATAATTTCAAATTAACCTATGGTATACGGGCAGATTATACCTATTTTCCTACCAAATTAGATCCGAACCCCAATTTAGCGGCACTAACCTTTCAAAACGGTTTACAGGTAGATATTTCTAAATTTCCGAACAAAAAATTATTATTCTCTCCACGTGTAGGTTTCAATTATGATCTTTTTGGTGATAAAACCACGCAGCTAAGAGGTGGAACGGGAATTTTCACTGGTCAGGTTCCTTATGTTTGGATATCCAACCAGGCCTCAAATACCGGAACATTGTTTAGTTCAAGCACTGTTTCAACCGTTGGAGACCCACGATTGATCTTTAATCCGAATGTAAATGCAAACCGCCCCGCACCAGGTACGGTTAATGCCAATACTTCATACGAAGTAGATGCGACATCAAAAGATTTCAAATACCCTCAAATCTGGAGAACCAATGTTGCGGTTGACCAGAAATTACCAATGGGTATCATTGCCACCATAGAAGCATCTTACACGAAGGATATCAATGCTGTAAATTTCTCCAATGCAGCATTGCCTAATAATTCTACAGGTTTAATTACCCTTCCAGGCATTGAAGGACAACAACGTTATACTGTAAAATCTACACAAACAGGTACAACTGCGGCAAACCCTTCTATATCGCCGTTTATTTATATGCAGAATACCAAAAAAGGTTATTCGTATTTCATCACGGGTCAACTACAAAAATCTTTTTTAAACGGATTTAATGCCAGTGCGGCCTATACCTACAGCCAGTCGCGATCGGTTAATGATGGTGGTTCTACGGCAAGCTCAATCTGGTCGCAAAGGGCCATTGCTGGTGATGCAAATTCAGATGTTTTAGCCAATACCAATTTTATTCAGCCAAATAGGGCTATTGCTTCATTAAGTTATAAAAGAGAATATTTTAAACATGCCGCAACCACAATCGGTTTAATTTTTGAATCAGCCAATAACGGTGCATTCAGTTATGTTTCATCAGGCGATATCAACAATGACGGTGGTGCAAACGATCTGCTTTACATCCCACAAAATCAGGGCGATATCACCTTAGTTCCCGATTTTGTTGGCGATACCCGCACCCCTGCGCAGATTTGGAATCAACTAAATGCTTACATCAGCCAGGACAGTTACCTGAGCAAACACAGAGGCGAATTTGCCAAACGAAATGGCGCGATCATGTCGTACTTCAAAAGAGCCGACTTACACATTGCACAGGATTTCTTTGTTGGTCCGAAAGGAAAAAGAAATACACTTCAGTTTACATTGGATATCATCAACTTAGGCAATATGTTAAATAGTGATTGGGGCCTCTACCAAACGCCAAATATTCCACTATCTACCTATAACACGGCGGTATTATTAGCTTATAAGGGTTTGGATCCTGTTTCAGGAAAAGCCACATACTCTTTTCCATACCAGGATAAAGCTAATTTAACTCCATATACCACCACCTATAAAAACATTACCGATCAGATTTCGCGCTGGCAGGCACAATTTGGTGTCCGTTACATCTTTAACTAAGGTGAAACGGGTCACTAAGGCGAACCGTAGTGCAATAAAAGTAATATAATAAGAGGAGCAATATTTCAACGTATTGCTCCTTTTTCTTAAAATCCGTATTTCTATTTAAATAATTACATCAATTGTTAAAAAGCATAGCCAGGTATTAAAAAATTGTTAATATTTTTGAGGTCATGAAATACAAACGCATCCTACTTAAGCTTAGCGGAGAATCGCTAATGGGCGACAAACAATACGGTATTGATAATGAACGCGTTAAACAATATGCTGAAGATATCAAAGCGGTACACGATAAAGGTTTAGAAATCGCAATCGTAATTGGAGGAGGAAATATTTTTAGGGGCTTAAGCGCCGAAAAAAGTGGTATGGACAGGGCGCAGGCCGATTACATGGGCATGTTGGCTACGGTAATCAACTCTATGGCCTTGCAAGATGCTTTAGAAAAAGTTGGTATTAAAACGCGTTTACTTACTGCAATTAAAATGGAGCAGATCTGCGAGCCGTTTATTCGCAGAAGGGCTGTTCGACATTTAGAAAAAGGCCGTGTGGTTATTTTTGGTGCAGGAACCGGAAATCCATACTTCACAACCGATTCTGCTGCGGCTTTACGTGCTATCGAAATCAAAGCCGATGTTGTTTTAAAAGGAACACGTGTTGATGGAATTTATACCGCAGATCCTGAAAAAGATCCATTGGCCACTAAATATGAAGAAATTTCTTTTAGAGAAGTTTACGATAAAGGCCTTAATGTAATGGATATGACTGCCTTTACGCTTTGCGAAGAAAACCAAGTGCCGATTATTGTGTTTGATATGAACAAACATGGTAATTTCATGAAAATTGCTAATGGCGAACCTATTGGAACCCTGGTTAAATAAGGAATAAAAATTATTATTTTTGTAGAAATACACACAATTATGAACGACCTCATACAATTACAATTAATGGATGCTCAATCTGCAATGGAAAGGGCCATCGATCATTGTGAATCTGAATTAACTAAAATCAGAGCTGGTAAGGCATCAGCTGGAATGTTGGATGGTATTTTCGTGGATTATTATGGCGCAGCTACAGCATTATCACAAGTATCCAGTATTAATACGCCTGATGCCAGAACAATCGTAATCCAACCTTGGGAAAAATCACTTTTAACTGCAATTGAAAAAGCTATTCAAGTAGCTAATATTGGCATCAATCCACAAAATGATGGTATTGTTATCCGCCTGGTTGTGCCGCCTTTGACAGAAGAACGTAGAAAAGACCTGGTGAAAAAAGTGAAGGAAGAAGCCGAAAGAGGCCGCATTACCATTCGTAATATCCGTAAAGATGCCAATACCAAAATTCAAAAACTGAAAGGTGAAGGGGTTTCTGATGATGAAATTAAAACAGGTGAAGGTGAAGTGCAAAAATTAACCGATGCTTATATCATCAAGATTGATAAACATGCTGAAGCTAAAGAAAAAGATGTAATGACAGTTTAATCTGTATAAATACAAGAAGGGGAATGGACTTAAATCTATTCCCTTTTTTATTGCCTTATTTCTTTGCGCTTGAGCCCCTAACGTTTAAAATGGTGGGTAACGATACCTGCGTATTTCCGATAGGCTTTCCAGCCTTTTTAAGCTTGTTCAATAAAATCTTCATCACGTTTTCTGCAATGGCCTCAAGAGGCTGTGCAATAGCCGTAACCGGAGGCTCACAAAACGCTAAGATTTCGAAATCGTCAAAAGAAACAACAGCGATATCCTTATGGATCTTAATACCCAATTTTCTAAAAGTTCTTAAGCCATCTAAACAAATATAGTTAGCCGCAAAAACAACCGCATCAAGCTGCTTCTCTGATTTAAAAAACTTTATCATCTCCTCAATTGATTCGGCAGAGTTTACATATTTTATCTTCTTTACAATTGAAGGCAATTTATATTTTTCGACAGCGCTTTCATAACCAGCCAAGCGGTCTACCATCTGTTGCTGCAAGGTATCGATGGTTACAAAACCTATTCTTTTATAATTATTTTTAATAAGGTGCTCCGTAGCTTCATATGTGCTGCTCTGGTTATCAATTATTACATAATCCGTTTTAACATCCGGTACATACCGATCAAATAGTACCACAGGCGCATCTGTTTGAATCAATTTTTTAACTTCTTCTTCCAATCCCTCAGGCAAGGCCATAATGTAGCCATCAACATGCCTGTCTTTAAAAATCTGCAGCAATTCTATTGCTTTTTCGGTATCGTTTCTGGTACTGCTAAACAGGATTTTATAACCAAGGCTCGAAGCAATTTCATCAATTCGGCGTGCTATCCCAGAGAAAAAAGGTTCAGAAATATCATCAACTAAGAAACCTATAATTTTTGTTTTACCTGTTCTTAAACTTGTAGCAAGGGTATTGGGCTGATAATTTAATTCAGCTACCAGGTCTAAAACCTTTTTGGTAAGCGATTCGCTGATATTTTTTTCTCTTGCTTTCCCATTAATTACAAACGATACAGTTGTAATGGAAATATTTAATTGTTTAGCGATATCTTTAATCGAAACGCGTTTCTTCATCACAGGCATTGAACGAATAAAATTTTGATTGGTAATATAACAATATATCTATAAATATAGGAGGGATATGAAAAAAACTAGTCTAAAAAGAAAAAGAGCAACCTATCCAGGATTGCTCGATTAACTAACTTATTATTCATAAAAAATGCTGTTGGGGAAGGAGTCGAACCTTCAAGGGGTAGTTAGCTACAGTTCAAAAAATTAATTTGTGGTCAACCCAATAAACTGCGTTTGTCCCATTATTCCCCACCACCGAGACAAGGAGGCGTGTCTGCCAATTTCACCACCCAACATTTTAAAAGTTAACAGTTTTCAATTTCCAATTTTCAGTTTTTAACTGCCAACTGTAAATTGCCAACTGAACTGGCTGTAGGGGAAGGAATCGAACCTTCAAGGAGTGGTTAGTACCGAAACCGGTATATTCCCATTATTCTCCGCCACCGAGACAAGGAGGTGTGTCTGCCTGTTTCACCACCCTACATTATGTTATGCAATTTTGAAAGAACGTTTCCTTTTTGTTAATTGCTTGATACAAATGTAAAGGAACAACCAATACCTTGCAAATATTTTAAACATTTAATTTTATTTTTATAATATTGATAAATATTTGTAAATTCGCTTATCATAATTCAAAAATATGCTTAAAAAAGACAATTCCAATTTAGAAATTGACAACCTCGATATCGATATATTGAAACAATTGATGCAGGATGCCACTAAACCCTATACAGAAATCGCTAAAGATCTGATTGTTTCGGGCGGAACGATACACGTTAGGATGAAGAAACTGCAAGAAATGGGCATTATAAAAGGCTCCCACCTCATCATCGATCCGCAAAAGGCTGGATATGATATTTGTGCCTTTTTGGGTATTTACCTGGAGAAAGGGATCCAGTATAAAGATGCAGTTGCACAATTGAGCAAGATTAAAGAGGTAGTAGAATTGCATTATACCACAGGTGCCTACAGTATGTTTGCCAAAATTATTTGCAGGGATACCAATCATTTACGCCATGTTTTAAACGAAGAAATTCAGGCCGTGAACGGAATCCAGCGTACAGAGACTTTAATCTCATTAGAAGAGAGCATTAAGCGTCAGATTGAACTGGGGTAAGACCAAAGCTGAAAGACTAAAGGTGAAGGCTAAAGTAAAAAAGATGCTATTAAGCACATAGCTTAAATGATCTTATATGCCTTATATGGTAAAACGCTATTAGTTATTCTTAATAATCAGGAAATGAACGCTCAGTGTGATTTCGGGAACAGCAGTCCCGTTATTCGCTATAGCTCCGATAAGGATCGGAGGCTGCCGCTGCTATCGGGTTTAGAAACAAAGGTTTGTGCAATAAATAGCAAATTGCCTATTGGCCCTTCGACTCCGCTCAGGGTGACAACCGAGAATGTAATACTTTTATATCGGAGGCTGCCGCTGCTGTCGGGTTTAGAAACAAAGGTTTGTGCAGCTAAGCGCCCAACCAAAAAATAGCACTACCTATCGGGCCACCTAGACCTGATTGGAGTGAACACGCAATCCCGATATTTCATCGGGATAAGTAAAACGGAAAGCAGGAGCAAACTCAAATAATTATACAGACCCTGCTCTCCTAATCTTAATCATCATATTTATAACGAGGTCCTTCGACTACGCTACCATTGACAGATTCCTATAGCAAGGTCGTCATTGCGAGGAGGAACGACGAAGCAATCTTTCCTGCTAGTAATCCTGCTATAAAGATTGCTTCGTCGGCTGAAAAAGCCTTCTCGCAATGACGATAATCTGAGGAGATTTATCTCCTTAAATCTCTTGTTATTTATATTGATTTTTATTAAATAAATTATCCCTCAGGGTGACAACCGAGAAAGTAATACTTTTATATCGGAGGCTGCCGCTGCTACCGGGTGTAGAAACAAAGGTTTGTGCAATAAATAGCAATTCGCCTATTGGCCCTTCGACTCCGCTCAGGGTGACAAATGCAACAACCTGTTCAAGATAAGTACTCGGAAAAAGGCACATATGCTCCTAGCCAAAAATAGCACCACCTCAAAAGCCACCTAAACCCGATTGGAGTGAACACGAAGCCGCAGGCAAAGTAAAACGGAAAGCGGGAGCAAACTCAAATAATTATACAGACCCTGCTCTTCTAATCTTAATCATCATATTTATAACGAGGTCCTTTGACTCCGCTCAGGGTGACAACCGAGAAAAGATTAAGCTACTTCAACAACTGATAAGCAATCAGTGCAGCAACATAAGCCATCGCCGTCATATAGGCCAATTGGATTACCGGCCATTTCCAGCCTTTGGTTTCGCGGTAAACTACAGCAACTGTGCTCATACATTGCATGGCAAAAGCATAAAAAAGCATCAGTGAAATACCTGTAGCAAAAGTATAAACAGGCAAACCAGTGCGGCTATTAACCGAGGCTGACATCCGTTCCCGAATGGTGGAGGTATCTTCATCACCGCCATCAACACTATAAATGGTGGCCATTGTACCAACAAAGGCTTCGCGAGCCGCAAAAGAGGTAATTAAACCAATACCAATCTTCCAATCGTACCCCAAAGGGCGGATGGCAGGCTCGATCCAATGACCAAGAATACCTACATAAGAGTTTTCCAACTTCTCGGTAGCCACCAAGGTTTTAATGTGATCGGTATTTTTTGTTGTATCAGCCAGGGCAGATTCGTATTTTTTATCAATGCTTTCAAAGCGGTTTCCTGGTCCGAAAGAAGCCATTACCCAAAGGATGATGGAAATGGCGATGATTACTTTACCGGCTTCGAACACAAAGGTTTTCGATTTTTCGTACATGGTGTAGAACACATTTTTCCACCTTGGCATGCGGTAAACCGGTAACTCCATAATAAAATAAGACCTTTCTTTGGTTTTGATTATGAATTTCATTACCCATGCTACCAATACCGCAGCAATAATACCTACCAGATACATCACCATTAGCGCCAGTCCTTGCAGGTTAAAAACACCTAGAACGGTTTGAGAAGGAATAATTAACGAAATGATTAAAATATATACGGGAAGCCTTGCCGAACAGCTTACCAATGGGGTAACCATGATGGTAATCATTCTATCCTTCCAGTTTTCGATATTTCTGGCAGCCATAATAGATGGAACTGCACAGGCCAAACCACCAATCATCGGCACCACCGACTTACCGTTAAGGCCAACCTTGCTCATAATTTTATCCATCATAAAGGTAACACGGGGCCATATAACCCGTATCTTCTAAAATGGATATGAATGCGAAAAGAATGGCAATCTGTGGAATAAAAACAAAAATACCACCTAAACCCGCAATTACACCATCCAACAACAGATCAGTAAGCATGCCTGCTGGCAAATATTCGTGCCCAATACTGGTAATAAACCCAAAACCAGTCTCAATCCAATCCATTGGATAGGACGACCAGGCAAATATAGCATTGAAAATTACAAAAAGGATAAGCAAGAAAATGGCAAATCCCCATACTTTATGAGTTAAAATAGCATCTAATTTATCACTGAAAGAAAATTTATTTGCAGTTCCTTTGTCAATAACCACATCAGATAAAATAGTGCTGAGGTGTTTATATCTGGCAATAGTTTCTGCAGCCTGAATTTTAGAAGATTCGAAATGGTGAGATTGTTCTATATGTTCAATTTCTTCCTGCTCTTTTTCAGTAAAGAAAGTTAAATGTTCATGCTGGTGCAAAACTTGCAGCGCATAATAATCGTTGTCGGAATTAAGTTTCGATTTTATGGCATTAATAGCTTCTGGAGCCAGAAAATTTACGTCTACATCCTGAAACTGCGTGGCAATTTTATTGGTATTGGCAATGGCCTGTTTCAGTTTATCAATTCCGATATTATTCCTGGCCGAAATGGAAACCACCTGGATGCCCAGTTTTTCAGCCAGTTTATCCAGATTAATCTCGATCCCCTGTTTAGTAGAAAGATCGATCATATTCAAGGCCAGAATCATAGGGATACCTAAATCTGCCACTTGCGAATACAAAAGCATGTTGCGCTTTAAATTGGAAGCATCGGCAATGAGTACAATAACATCAGGATGGCTATTGTTTTTTTTATCGGCAAGTACTTGAAAAACGATGCTTTCATCAGCACTTTTCGGATATAAGCTATACGTTCCTGGTAAATCGATTATCTCGGCTTCTTTACCGCTGGCAAGTTTGGTAAAACCTGTTTTCTTATCGACAGTGATGCCTGGAAAATTTCCAATTTTTTGATTTAACCCTGTTAAACGATTAAATAAAGTAGATTTACCTGTATTGGGATTACCAACTAACGCAACTTTAATATCCAAACCCAGCTCTTTTATTGAATAATGATAACATCGGCTTCGCTTTTACGCAAACAAAGCTGATAACCAGCAACACGGATCGCCATAGGATCGCCCAAAGGAGCAAAACGCTCTACCTCTACCTCCTCGCCCGGCAAGCAGCCCATCTCCATTAACTTTACAGACATATCTAAATCTGTAAAAGCTACAATTGTTCCCTTTTCTCCAACTTTTAGGTGCGACAGCTTCATGTGCTAAATTTGGCGCAAGTTAACCTTTCTTTAGATTTATTCCAAATAAGATAATGACGTGCGGGATATAAATTACACAGCTTTACCCTAAGATGATCTAGTTCCGCTGTCTGCCCCCGCCAAAGCCACCGCCACCGTTACCACCACGTTCTCTGCCGCTTTCCTCGCCTCCTCTGATACGGTTTTTACCGCCCATACGGTTTAACGAATAGGTAAATGAAAACATAAAATAACGTTGCAATACATTGTAACTTACATCCTGGATGGTGTTGTTATTGGCTGTACGGCTTACGCCTTGATTTTCGTTCAGTATATCGTTTACCGCAGCTTTAAAGGTTCCTCTGTTTTTAAAAAACTGTTTGCTGATATATGAATTAACCAAAGTGAAGTGCGTATCGAAACCCTCTCCTCTTCCGGTATTCTGATTATAATCGGCATCGATTGCCCAGCGGATATTTCCAGGAAACAGATAACTTACACTTACATTTGGACTGAAGGTATAATAGCGTGTATTGGAATTAGGTTGAACGGAGTAAGTTGCACGATTAATTGAACCATTTACGCCTGCTGTTAAATCGAGCTTATCTAAATTGGAAACCAAACGGTAACCGTTGGTAACAGACCAGCTGTTGGTAATATTTTTTAAGGAGTTGGTAAAGTTTACATCTCTATCATAACTACCACTAACATTGATATGGAAATTCAGCTTATTCTCTGCCATAATCGGCAAACTTAATGAAGAGGAAATAGATCCTGAGTAAACGCCGTTTACGTTAACCGGGGTAATGGCCAGTTTTCCCTGATCCTCACCACTCTGAATTAAGCTACTGCTGTTTGCAATCCGGTTAGAGGTTTGGGTAAGGTTTAAATTCACAAATAACGATCTGTTTTTCCCAACCGTAAATGTATTGTAGGCTACACGAAGGGTATTATTGAATTCGGGTTTCAGATCGGGGTTACCAACAGGAATACTTTGTGTGTTGGTATTGTTTCTGATTGGCTGTAACTGCTGAATGGTTGGCTGGTTGGTACTACCCCTATAGTTAAATACCAGGCGTTTGCTATTGCTAAAATTATACCTGAACATGGCGGAAGGTGTATAATTAAAAACATTTTGCTTCAGTACATATCCTTTACTGATGTTATTATTTGTCCGATCTGTATTTTGAACGGCCATCCCCACATTCCAGTTGTATTTTTTATCCATTTTATTAAAGCTAAAACCTGCGGAGTTGGTTAAAATGGTATTTTCGTAGGCATTGCTAAAGGTTTCATCTAACAGATCGTACTGTAAGGTAGCCGGATTGAAATTATAGGTAAAACGATCGGATGTATTGTGGTTATAGCCATTCTGATAATTAAACTCTAAGCTCAGGGTTTTATCTAAAGGTTCGGTATATACCAATCTTGTATTCTGATTGATGGATTCACTCTCCTGATCATTAAACTGATCGGTTGTTTTTTCAGTAGTTATCCCGTTTTCTTTTCTGGTTTCGGGATTGGTATTGTAATTATCAGCGTCGTTATTGTTAATGTTCGTGTTTAAATTCAGCGATAATGTTCTGCCCCTGCGCATAAATTTTTTACGCAATAAAATGTTATTGCTAATGGATGGTGAGCTGCTATGATTTCGTAGGGATTGCGTTCCACTAATCATATACTTGTTATAATCGCGTGTATAAGTGCTACTGTTTAAGCTCTCGTTATCGGTATAACTTAAATTGGGCTGTATGCGTAATGAGGTTAATGAATCGAGTTTGGTATCGACCATAAAGTTTAAGCGGTGATTTAACCGATCGGAACTATTGGTTTGATTGTTATTAAAAATAGTGGTTTCATCGCCCAATAAATTTTGGGTTACACTATTTCTGAGGATCAGGTTATCAGATTTATTAACAAAATAACTCAGGCTCACTTCGGTCTGATCGGCATATTCATCCGAAAAATTAAAGCCGCCGGCTTTGGTATCGGTAATTCCACCACGACCGCCGTTACCCCCGCCATTTCCTCCACCCAGGCCACCGCCAAAATTTTGTTTGTTTACATTATTGAATTGAGCAATTACGCTCAGTCGTTTATCCTGATTAAAATGGTTGATGTTCGCATTTACGTCGTAACGGTCGTTAGAACCATAGCCTCCTGAGCTGTTACCGAAGTAGCCATTTTTCTTATCCTTCCTGGTGGTGATATTAATGATCTTGGTTCTCGAACCATCATCAATTCCGGTAAACTGTGCCTGGTCGGAAAGTTCATCAATAATCTGAATTTTATCGATCATATCAGCCGGAAGATTTTTAGTGGCCAATAAAGGATCATTCCCAAAAAACTCCTTGCCATCTACCTTAACTTTTGTAATGGTTTCGCCCTGGGCTTTTACCGTTCCGGCTTTATCTACCTCTACTCCTGGTAATTTCTTTAACAGGTCTTCTACTACAGCATTCTCTACCACTTTAAATGAGCTTGCATTAAACTCGAGGGTATCTTTTTTTACTACAATCGGCGGAATTTCTGCTTTAACATCAACCGTTTGAAGATCTATTGCACCACCTTCTAAAACAATATCGCCTAAGGTTACATCTGTTTTGTCTGCCGTGATCGTAAAATCTTTGGTAATATTCTTTAAACCTAAAAATGCCGCATAAAGCCTGTAAGTACCTGGGTTTAAATTTTTGAAAATGAATTTCCCATCCTCAGTGGTACTTACGGCACCAACCATGCTCGAATCAGTCAGGTTTCTAACGGCTAAAGAGGCATAATCAATTGGTTTTTTATCTTTTGATTGAATAACCCTTCCGCTAACTGAACCCGTTTTCTGAGCATAAACATAAAAAGATGATAAAATAAGTAGGAGCGTAAAAATTCGTTTCATTCGGTTAGTTTGGTTTATAGCATAAAGACTACCGACTTTAATAAAGGTTTATTTTGCTTAGGTAACATTTGAAATACATAATTGTCAACCATACATTTAATCATCAAACTGGGTGGCTATAAACAGAAAAGTCCCGGTTAAAACCGAGACTTTTCTAAAATAAAATCGTCATTTCGACTGGAGTGTAATCCCGAACTTTCGGGAGATAAATCTTTAAACATCCTTTTAGATTTCTCCGCTACGGTCGAAATGACGATATATTGAAGAATGACAGATTACATCAAAGTATTACATTCTCATACGACGGCCGCCATCACCACCCTGGGCAGGCATCTGCATATCTCCACTCATATTTCTTCCGCCAATGCGGGTTAAAGAATAAGTGAATGAGAACATGTAATAACGTTTTAATACGTTATAGTTTAAATCTGTAATCGTGTTATTTGTTGCTGTTCTGCTAATACCCTGATTTTGGTTAAAAGCATCGTTAACAGCAATTTTAAATGTACCTCTGTTTTTAAAAAACTGACGGCTGATATAAGAATTTACCAACGTATACTCCGTATTGTAGCCTTCACCTCTTCCCGTATTTTTGATATAATCTAAATCTACCGCTAAGCGGATATTGCCGGGAAACAAATAGCTAATATCAAAACTGGGATTTAAAGTATAATAGTTTGTAGTCGAGTTTGGCTGAGCAGAATAAGTTGCCCTGTTGTATGTTCCGGAAATACCACCAGTAAGATCAAACTTATCAAAATTGGTTACGAAATTATACCTGTTGGTAACCGACCAGGAATTAGTGATGTTTTTCAGCAGTTCCGTACTGTTATTACCCGTTGTAAAATTCACATTCCTGTTGTAATTTCCATTTAACGATGCATTAAGGGTTAATTTACGTTCTGGCAAAATTGGCAGGCCCATATTGATACTTGCATTACCAGAATAAACCCCGTCAACATTAACATAGGTAGTTCTGATTTTTCCATAGTCTACATCATTTTGATCAGTTACCAACTGGCTGCTGTTCCCGATGGCATTAAAAGTTTGACTTAAGCTTAAGAAAGCAAAAAACATCCTGCTTTTGGCGAAATCGAAATTGTTATAGTTAATGCTTAAATTGTTGTTAAACTGCGGCTTTAATTCAGGATTACCAACAAAAACACTTTGTGTGTTGGTATTATCAAGTATTGGCTGTATCTGATTAATAGTAGGCTGTTGGGTTGTTCCTCTATACCGGATATTCAATCTTCTGGAATTGCTGAAATTATATCTGAAATTTGCCGAAGGCGTTAAATTGATGAAAATTCTGTGTTCTTACCAAACCAGTTGTAAGGTTAGTGTTTTCGCGATTGGTTTGTTGTGCGGCTAAACCAATATTCCAGTTATATTTTTTTTCATTAGTTGTAAAACTTACGCCCGCAGCATTTGTTAAAGTCTGGTTCTCATAAATATTCGTGTAATCCAAATTAACCAGATCATATTGCCCGCTTGCTGAATTAAAATCCAATACCTGGCGGCCCTGGTTATCATGGCTATATCCGTTTTGATAGTTAAACTCTAAACTTGTTGTTTTAGAAAGTGGCTCTGTATACACCAATCTGGAGGTATTATTAATAGAGTTGGTATTTACCTTGTTCAACTGATCGATCAAACTAGCCGTTGGTGTACTGTTAATGGTATTCGTTTCAGAAATGTAATTATAGTTATCGGCATCATTATTATTAATACTCGTATTTACATTAAGCGAGAGTGTCCTACCGCGTCTTTTGAACTTTTTACGAACCAACAAGTTATTGCTGATGTTTGGGGTTGTACTGTTGCTGATATAGCGCTGATTTCCGACAGTTGTAGACTGGATGAGGTTTCTGGTATAATCGCTCAGGTTTGTAGCATCACTTTCAGTGTACGATACGTTCGGCTGGATTTTAATAGTAGTTGAAGAATCCAGTTTAGTATCAATCATAAAATTAAACCGATGGTTAATCCTGTCCGTATTATTATCCGCATTGTTCGAAACAGTAGTAATTTTGTCGCCCAATAAATTCTGGGTAAAACTTGTCTGCTGGTTTGCGACAGCCGATTTATTAAAAAAGTAACTTCCCTGAATCTGGGTACCATCTTTATAAGTATCGGCAAAGTTTAAACCTGCAGCATTGGTGGTCGTAATACCACCGCTACCTGCACCACTACCTCCACCACCAAAATTGCCACGGCCACCGCCGCCAAAACCATTGCCCGCGCCATTACCCTGTCCGAAATTCTGTTTATTTACATTGTTAAACTGACCGATAAAACTAAACTGTTGATCGTTATTAAACTTGTTCACATTCAAACTTGCATCATAACGATCTTGTGTACCGTATCCAACTGTACTATTTCCAAAATAACCCTTTTTCATTCCGGCTTTAGTTGTGATATTTAAGATTTTATTTCTTGTACCATCATCAACACCAGAAAATTGAGATTGCTCGGACATCTCATCAATTACCTGAATCTTATCAACCATATCGGCAGGTAAGTTTTTTGTAGCCAATAAGGGATCTGTTCCAAAAAACTCTTTACCATCTACTTTAACTTTTGTAACGGTTTCGCCCTGTGCTTTAATGCTTCCGTCTTTTGCTACTTCAACTCCTGGAAGTTTTTTCAACATGTCTTCTACAACAGCGTTTTCTCTCACCTTGATTGATTTTCCATCAAATTCTATAGTATCTGTTTTTACAACTACCGGAATGCTTGCCGTAACGTTAACATCTTTTAAATCAACACCATCATCAACCATGGCAATTTCGCCGGCATTCACTGCTGCTTTGCCCACGTCAATGTCCTTGGTTACTGTTTTTAAACCTAAAAAGGCGGAGTAGATTCTATATTTACCCGCGGCAATATTCTTAAAACTAAAAGAGCCATCAGGATTGGTTTGTCCTGAGGCTACCGTACTCGAATCTTTCAAGCTTTTAATTGCTATGGTAGCAAAGTCAACAGGCTTTTTATCTTTCGCGTTAATTACTTTACCGCTTATTGAGCCAGTATTTTGAGCCTGGGCAATATATCCACAAAATAGGAGCGCAATGAATATTGCCCTCTGAACGTTTCTTTTCATCAAAAAAATTAGATAATATAATACAAAACTAAGCTATCAGACTAGGGAAAGGCGCAAAGGTTTGTTAAGGTGTGTTAAAAGGTTGGTAACATTTTAAATACAGCCTTTAGGAAGGTGATCAGATCGAAAGGGAAAGCGATCAGAAAGAGGATTATTTTTGCGGTGAAGGATAGTTTTTGTAATATACTTTTGGGCAGTTACAGTTCTTTTTAAAAATACTGCACCCACTTAAACATATGGCCGCCATTACACAGATGATGCTAACTTTCGTTTTCATTGATTTTATTTTATTTTCAATTGCAATGAAGCGATTTCGGATACATTAATTGTTTTTGGTAAGCGGTGTATCCGTCGTGGTTTCATTGAAATTTAATTTATGGAGCAATACATAACTAAAAACTGCCATTGATGCGCCTAACATATCGCAGCCAAAATCCCACCATTCTGCTGATCGGTAGGTGAAAACTTTCCATTGTAACAGTTCAATTCCGCCGCCAATGATTGCATTGATAAGCAATATTTTAAAAATGGTTAATGTTCTGAAAGCGAAGGTATGCTGATATCTAATTTTACCGTAGAAGAGTAATACCGATAAGACAAAGAAAAAACCCATATGGGTCATCTTGTCAAAACCTTTAAAGAAAAAACCGCTTCCACCTACAGAATCGGAAATTTCAATATTACAAAGCACTAAAACTACGATGGTCCATAGAACGGCCCATTTTTGTTGTTTCAGTGCTTTGTACAAAATATAATAATTAAGCGCCTACCAATTCCTGGTAAGCTTCTGCTGTTAATAAATCTTCTACCTCAGCTAAATTAGCTAAAGATACTTTTACCATCCAACCTTTTCCATAAGGATCAGAATTTACTAATTCCGGATTATCGTTTAGTTCAGCATTAACTTCTAATACGGTACCAGTAACTGGCATATATAAATCAGACACTGTTTTAACGGCTTCTACAGTACCAAAAACTTCTTCTTTTGCTACCTCGCTACCTACCGTATTGATATCAACATAAACAATATCACCCAATTCACGCTGAGCGAAATCAGTAACACCGATAATAGCTTCGTTACCTTCAACTTTAACCCACTCGTGGTCTTTAGTGTATTTTAATTCTGATGGAAAATTCATTAGTTATAAATTATTGAATATAAGTTATGTATTTTGTTGTTTTAAGCGGCCTACTCGTATTCCAAGTATTTAGTTTCTTATGCCGTTTATCCTTCAAAAATACAATTTAGTTTAACATATCGCAATGCCTGGCAAATTTACTTATCGTAAAAAGGTTTAATGCTGCTTTTCGTACACAAGTTCCTGAATCGGGAATTGTTCGCATAAACAGATTCAGGAAAAATATTTATATTCACCTAACAAATTAACGCTCGATATGAAACCTGCACAAATTTACACTTTAAAAGTATGCCTAGTGACCTTGATTGTTTCTGTTCCGGTAACAATGGCAATTGGATTCGGCTATATTGGATTGATCATGCTTATAAAACCGCTTAATTATAGTTTTAATTTTAACCTACCCTTTACCCATCTATTTATCTTTATAGCTATAATTGCAGCAGTTATTACGATAAATCATTACCTGATAGAAAAATCGGGTTATAAAAGATTTATAAATGACAGGCCGATGGCCCATTCGATTGTTATCTTTTTGTTCTATTTGCTTATCAGCGGGGCCATGTATTACATGAGTTTTGATTATTTGCTGTTCAGTTATGGCCCTATGTTTTTAACTGCATATGTATTTAGCAGAATATTCTTAGCACAAAAGAATAAGATTGCATGGGACACATCTAACAATACTAATGATAGTAATTTAAAGGTACCCAGCGACCAATAACTTTTCAATAGATCCTGAACATATCATAACCGACCTGGCCACTAACAAACTGTTAGATTAGGATTGCCTTATGTCGTTAATTCAATGTAAACCTTAAACTAAATCCGAAATTACTGAATGAAGTATTAAAAGTTTGCGAAGTATAAGGCTTAGTAATATTCGAATCGTAAAACAATTTGATATTAAATTTCTGATTCAATACATAATCTACACTTGGCCTTAAGGTAATGTTCTTTGCTCCTGAAGAAACTTCGGCTTCGGTCACATCTGCACGGTAAATCACGGTTTTATTGTCGCGGATGGCTACATCTAACTTAAAATCCATGTTGTTATCCATTTTCAGGCTTTTAAACCATCCGAATGGGAAACGGAATTTATTGGTACGGTAGCCCAATCCTAAAACCATATTGTTTTCTGATAGCTGTGCCAGCTGACTGTTAGATAAACTTAATCCTAATAAACGTGAACGGTTTAACTCAAAAGAAGCGGTCAGGTTATTTTTAAACCTGGTATCAACGCCAACCAACGGAGAAAAATATTCAGAAATGGTTACCTGAGCAAACTGGTATTCTGGTAAAAAGTTATTATTTACATCTCTACTGCTAACCGCACCATTGGTTTCCTGATAGCGTAATAATGAGTTAAAGCCATTAATATTGTAGGCAGAGCGGTAGCCATGTCTGATGTCGACAGATGAAAACTTATCGGCGATAAAAGGAATACGGGTTAAACCGCTATAGGTTAAACTCCAGTTTGGCAGTGGTATTTTAGGAAAGGCATTCATTTTTGTCTTGCCTGCATCTTTGCCCGAATAGGCAGCCATAAAAGCTGAAATAATCACATCCTGGCTTTCTTTACTGTAACCATCTGCATAACCGCCATTTACCCCCCCTGAATTTGGATTCTGAGCACCCAATCTTCTGGAGATAATGATCCTGTTGGCCATAAACTGATTAAACAAGCCCGAAATTACCGTAGCGTTATTTTCTTTGAAAGCTGTACCCAAAGCAATATAAGATACACTATAATCGCCGGTAGTAATGGCACTTAAATTTTCGAACGATGATACGCTGGCTACATACCTGAAATTGGTAGAAAAATTTCTGGTTTGTGCCTTATTTGCCTTTAGCGTAATCCGTAAATCTTTAAATGGCTCTACCTGTCCGGTAAGCTGAAAATCCTCTCTGAGGGTGTTTACATACAGTTGATTCTGCAAGGTATCGGTGGTTAGCCAGCCGTTGTTTAATGCCATATCACGAATATCGCGCTGACTTCCGAAAGCAAAACCTAAACCTGGTGCCCCGGTTACATTATCGATACCAAAATACCTGGTGGTTGGCAGATAACCTGGCAAGAAAATACCTTTGGTTTGTACAAAACTGGCATTAACGTTTTTTACGCTCGTTAACAGGTTAATAAAAAATTTCTTAGCACCACTTCCTTCCTGATCATTACCTGCATTTCTGATAAAGCCAAACTTGTTGTATAAAGTAGTTAAGTTTAGGGTTGGATTTACCTGTACTGTTCTGCTGTTCTGTACCGTATTACCCAAATTAATATTCGGATCGAGTAAGGTAGAAAGCGGCTCGGTTTGCCAGTTAAAGTTAGTTCCATAACGGGTTTTCACGGTAATCCAGTTTAGCCCGGGTATTTTATCAATTGGCAGGTTATAAGTAACGTTTAAATTATGGTTATAATCGGTTGTACGTCCTAAACGTTTTAAATTTTGCCAAACGGTATCGCGTTTTAAACCGTCGAGTCTGCCATCTGGTTCATCAATGATCGAATAATTTGTGGCATTAAAATCTAACTGTAGCGAACGGGTAAGGTTCCAGGCTATACCATAAATCCTGCTCATGGTAAAGTTTTTGTTAAAGGTGGTGCCATAACCACTCTGGTAAACCCCAATGGTATTATTTGGATCGTTATTTCGTAAGGTATTTTCTGAATATAAACGGTCTACATCAATCCTGAAATTAATCGCACTTGGGAAAATACTGAAGTTAAAATCCTTCAGTAAAGCGAGCATATTCGATTTTATAATCTTTTCAAATGGCGCTATCGTTTTGGCTTCTTTTGAATAACTGTACTGTAACGATGCCCTATAGGTATTCTGAATACTGCTCTGGTTAATAAAATCGCGATGATTGTATTGCGTATAAGCATAACTTGCTGCAAAATTCTCTATATCCCAAAGGTGAACAGGTTTACTGTTATTGGTCCGTTCTTTTCTGACGTTGGTAAAGTTTATACCTCTTCTAACGGTATAATCCTGTGCAAAATTTAAAATCGAATCTTTTTGTTCTTTTGTCGATTGTTCTAAAGCATTTTTGAGCTCAATATCTGGTGTTCTGGGATTGTACTGTGGAGTAGAAACCTGCTTAGAGTAACTTACAAACATTGGGATTTTCACACCCGATTTTTGCGGCAGAAACTTACCTAATTCCATGGCAGAAGAAACATCAAGTAATACATTATCGGCACGGTTCCGCTCACTCACTTTCGAATCGATCGAACCAAAACCGATGGTAGATTTACTTCCTGAAATATTTACATCTGCAAAATCGGCCAGTTTCAAGTTCAGTCTCCCTGTAGCTGCCCAACCGCCCTTTTCATCAAATTCTGTTAACCTTAATTCGTTAAACCAAACCAGCGCATTTTTATCAAGTCCGTCATCGTTCTGTTCATCACTGGCGGCACGGAGCGGATTTTTAATACCCACCATGTACACCCTAACTTTGCTCATATCAGGTTGCCCTTTAACTACAATGGTTCTGGTTCCATCGGTATAGGTAAATGGAACATTGGTAGGCCATGGTTGTCCGTTAGCCTGTTTAGCTACATTACGGGCCAGCTTAGCATTTTGGAAAAGCGTTAAATCAATATCCATTCTATTGGCTTCCGGCCAAATGGCATCAGGATCGCTTGTACCCGGATTGGTTACCTTTAATGGAATTACATATTCATAATAATTATCCTGGTTATCAGTTCCAATTCGTAAGAATGCGGCAACATCATTATCATTTAAAATTTGATTGTTAACGGCCTCGGCATGGATAAACATTTCTAAATGTTTATAAGATCTGAAATCGCTGTAAGCTGTTTTAAATGCAGCTCTACCATAGCCATCTCTTAGCGATTTTACAATAACAGACAGCGATTGCTCATTTAAACGCGTATCGCCACGATAGTTGCTATAATCACGCTCGCGAAGAATGCCTGGAGGGGTAACGTATGGAATCGGTGAACGTTTTCCATTTTCTTCGATGTTTACCGTCGAAACTTCAATAGTAGAATTATCAGGAGTAAGTGCAGGCAGTGATGGATCGACGATTACTTGTGCAGCTTGGTTCGCAGCATTGTATTCTCTCCATTCCCCGCGGATCAATTGTAATTTCGCGAAACGCATTACAGCGGTATCAGCGAAATTGGTCATAAACATCCTGAAAAAACGGATTGATTTAAAATCCTGGATACCACCTACTTTCTCCTGGTACTGACCAATTGGGATTCTGAATTGATACCATGAAACGGCCTGGGTATTTCCATTGGCCAATTTTACCTGCGAGGTTACTTTATCGGTAATAAAATTCTGACCGACATTTAAATCGCCCGGGCGTATCGAAACTTTATACTGAAAATACTCATCGCTTTGCGTCATGTTATTATCGCGGTTGATGTCTTCTCCATCGGGTAAAGAAGTAGACGCAGAGTTTTCAAGTCCTAATTCTTCCTGTGACTGCTGTGAAGTTTTAGAGTTTCCTTCAGTTCCGTTATATTTCTCGTAACGTTTAAGAATGCCTGCATTAATCTGATCTAAAGCCGGGCCTCTGAAATAGGCATAATTATCTGATGAAGGATCGGTATCCAGTGCGGCAGAAGCCGTGGCATTTAATTGCGATTTAATCTGCGTAATTGCCGCAGCAAATTTTACTTTTTCGTCTGCATCCGATAGTCCATCCAAACCTACATCCTGTGCACGGCGTGAATTGGCATTATTATCGAAAGCCTGTACCACAGGTTGCAATTTGGGTACACGGCCCCATACGGTTTCTTCGTATTTGCTTGGGTCGTTGGTTGCCGGCAAACCATTTTCTAAGGATTTCCGACCATCTTTAAGAATATCTTCCGAAATATTTCCCAGGTTGAAATACATGTCACCACCTGCCGAATTTGGTTTATAAATAAACGGGTCCATTACCCAAAACTCAATAAAGCCCACATTTAAAGCTTCAAAATCGTTGGTTTCAATTTTTCGCTGGAAACCTCCCCAGTTATTTCTGGGCTGCAATAACGTTCCATCTGGTCTAAAATCTGTAGGCCGAAAGTTATATGGCCCCCTAACAGTTGGATAGTAAGCCACATCGAAAGTGGTAATATTTAAGGCCTGCCCGGTCGCCGTTTCTTTAAACGGAAAAACTTCTTGTTCAATTATTTCCCTCACATAGTGATTAGAAAGTTCTGCCCGGTTGTTCCTGATATTGGCAGGAGTAGTAGATGCTGCTGAATTATAAAAAGTAGGATCAATGTTATAAAATGCAATTCTAGCCCGGTTGTAACCATAAGTTAAATCGTTAGACTTATCATGCTCGGCGAAAAGCTGAGGAGTGCCCGATAGCTGCCACGCAATAGCACTTTTTAAATCGATTACTGATCTCGACGCCTCAAAATCATCTAAATAACTTACCCCGTTTTTACTGCCTGCAAAATTTAAGGCCCTTGGGTGCCCGGGAATCAATTGTGCAAACTCTCCATAAAAGGTTACACTCGAAGGTGCCTTGGTAGAAAGGAAAGGAAGTTTATCAACCAATTTTGTTAAAAACCTGGATGGCGAACTGTAGTTAATGTCTGCTCCCCAAATGGTATTCGAAATGGGTTCTTCGCCAATGTTTACCTTTTGTGTTAAAGGTTTCTCGGTTAGGTTCATGATGGTACCACCAAGGTTTAGTTTATTATTTACGCGATAATCTAAACGGGTTCCAAAAAGTGATCGCTGTTGCAGACCAAAAAGTTCATTGTTTTCTGTCGTAATCCGAATCGGTTGACCAGATACCAAAAGTGCCTGGTTGATAATACTCACCCTGCCGCCCTGATAATCAACCGTAAAATCTACTCCCTCGGTTAACGGCATCGTTCCGGCAAAAACCTTTACCGATCCTTCAGGTACATTAATGGCATTTAAGCTGAATTCAGAGGAAATATCAGACTGGTAATTTACCTTAATGGTATACCTGTTCTGGTTTTGAAATAACTGCTTGGCGATGGTTTGTGTCGAATCATAAAGCGCTGTAAAAGTATATTTATTAATCAACGCCTGTTCGCTGGGTAAAAACTTCGCAGCTAAATCTTTACCAAAAGGTTCAATTACCGGAAAGATAATCCTGCCGTTTGCAGGGTCGATGGTAATGTAGCCCGAATTGGTATTGGTAACCAATGAGGTTTGTCCGTTGCTACCTACCCCAAACATACTCGCTTGATTAGCATTGCTCGCAGTAGAGTAAGAACCAAAAGCATTGTTTGCCGCTACAAAATCGAAAATCCCGTCGGGTTTCCGCTCATTCTGTTGGTTCAAACGGTCGAATTCGGTCAAGGCAATCCACTGTTTGTTTGCCGTATTCTGTCCTTCGGTCATTACCGGGTTATCCACACCGGTTTCGTTATCAATGCGGTAAATATCAAGTTTAAAATTTTGACTGCTGATCTGATACCCTCCAATAGAGTAAATATTTTTCATCATCAAATCCCATGTCGGAAGTTGGATCTTGGTCGTTTCGTTCTTTAATAATTTAGCATAAAGTACTTTTGGATTAGCCGCATCAAAAGAAACATCGGTAGAAAACTCACCCACCTGATATTCAACGCCGTTATAAGTGTAGCGGTAGGCAACAGCTAAAACCTCATCAGCATTTAAGGGGTTGTTTAGTGATAAATAACCCAGTTGAGGCTGAAAGGTAAACTCGCGTTCGGTTAATTTTCTGGCGTAGATGAGTTTGGCAAAGTTATCAGTATTGCTGCTATTGGCAGGAGTTGTCTGGAAGAAAGAGAGTACGGCGTTAGAATTTGTTTGCCTTATAGCGCCTCCCTGATAAGCATTTAATTGCGCTATCAAATTATTCGATTGTTGCGAAAAACCCGTTGCGGTAGTTCCGGCAGGCAAGCCTGAAGTCCCGCCAGTAAGCAAAGAAGTGTTAAAAGGAACATTTTCGCCTAAATCCATCAAACCCAATACATCTCTCGAATCGGTGGTATTACCTGCCTTATTGGTAATCCAAACCTCAATTTTAGTAATCTGTATGGGTGAGGTAATAATTGGTGCGTTAGCAAGATTTTTGTTATAGTTGTTCCTAAAATATTGCGATAAAAAATAGTGTTTGTTGGCTTCGTAGCTGTCGATATTTACCGTAGTCGTATTTTGTTGTGCCCCGTTGGTAATCCTAATTTCTCTCGATTCGGACTTTTGCTGGGTGTAAACACTGGTTACATTTAAGCGGCCAAATTTCAATTGTGTTTTAATACCGAAGAGTGCCTGTGTTCCGGTAATTAATGAAGTATTTAAAGGCAGGCTTACGTTACCCGCTTCAATTTTTTGGATAATATCATCAGGTCCGCCGGTATAATCGAGTTTAATCTGGTTTTCGAAATCAAACTGGGCTTCGGTATTGTAATTGCTTTTGATTTTTAGTTTGGTTCCAATATTACCAACCAGATCCATTTGTATCCTTTGGTTAAAATCGAAATTGGTCTGTACCCTTTGTCTTTCGTTAAAAAGCGGGTTTTCATTCTTGTTTACACGTCCTAAAAAGGTAAGTTCAGCCTCTCCGCGGGGCTGGATATCGATAGTTGTTCCGCCGAATAATTTTTCGAAAGCCTTACTGTTTACCTGAATCTGAGGGATTATACCAGTGCTTCTATAATCACTTACCTCTGCATTTGAAATGCTGCGCCAGTTGCCGCGTTTTATCTCACTGTTCACCAATCGCTGGTATTCATCGATGGTTAAATATTGGGTATTTAAAACAAATTTTTCACCAATCAATTCCTTCACCACATAACGTTTGTTCTTAGCATCGTATTCTACAACGCGCTTTAAATTGCTAGGTGCCGGATAAAACGGATTAACGGCCGGACTAAGTCCTAAGCGTTCTTTCTCGCGTAAACCAAAGTTATTTTTTGGGGCAATCGTATCCGTTTTGCTTGGAACAACTTGAGAGAAGGCGTTTTGAGAAGCAATTAAGAAAAGAGGGATGAGAAACAGAAATGTAGATATTCTCTTCAAAGGCGGTAGGGTCTATAAAGTTTTTAAAGCTTGTTTAATTAGTTGCTCTACCGAAAGTGTCCCCTCTGTCACTTTTAAAATCTGGTCTATAGTTTTTTCGGCGGTTTGTTTGGCGAATCCGAGCATTACTAATGCTGATAACGCTTCATCTTTAACAGTATTGTGTTGAGGCATAGAAATTAACGAGTCTGCCCCTTCTTTTTTTAGCTTATCCTGTAGTTCTAAAACCAGGCGTTGTGCTGTTTTAGCTCCTAAGCCCTTAATTCTTTGAATTAGTGGCAAATCTGCTTTAACAATTGCGGTCTGTATTTCAACGGGTGTGATAGATGATAAAATCATTCTACCCGTATTTGGTCCAATTCCCGATACCGATATCAGGTGTAAAAATAAACGGCGTTCGCCTTCTTCGGCGAAGCCGTATAATGTATGTGCATCTTCTTTTACATGCAGCCAGGTGTATAGTTTACACCTTTCTGCATCGCCTAAAGCGCTGTATGTGTTTAAAGAAATGTTTATATGATAGCCTATACCTCCGGCTTCAACCACAACATATGCCGGGTTTTTGAATGTCAATTTACCATCAATATAGGCGTACATGTAATTCTACTTTTTAGTTGTTTTTCCAAATATACCTTTTCGTTTCGATGTTGCAATTTCTTCTTTTGCTTGCACATCTACAACAGCAATGGTAACCATATTGACAATTTCGCGTACTGAACTGCCTAATTGAACAATATGAACAGGTTTATTCAGTCCAAGCAGGATCGGACCCACCGCTTCGGCGCCGCCTAACTCTTGTAACAATTTGTATGCAATGTTTCCTGACTCCAGATTTGGAAACACTAAAGTGTTAGCCGGAGCATCTGCCAGAGTACTAAATGGAAAATTATCTTTTAATAATTCGTTGTTAATGGCAAAGTTTCCTTGCATCTCTCCATCTACAATTACCTCTGGATGATTTTTATGCAGGAGTTTAACTGTTTCCCTTACTTTATTTGGTGTTACCCCATCGTTTGAACCAAAGTTTGAATACGATAATAAAGCGATACGGGGCTTGATGTTAAACTGTTTAACAGATTTATCAAGCAATAAAGTAATATCTACCAGCTCTTCTGCCGTTGGATCTACATTTACAGTGGTATCACCGAAGAAAACAGGACCTTTTTTGGTCATCATCATGTACATACCAGCAACACGTTTTACGCTTGGGTCAACTCCAATTACGTGCAAAGCAGGCTTAATGGTAGATCCGTAATTTTTGGTCAGACCCGAAATCATGGCATCTGCTTCGCCAAACTCAACCATCGATGCACCATAATAGTTACGGTCTCTCAATAATTTAGTGGCATCATTTAAAGAAACCCCTTTACGCTGACGTTTTTGATAAAGCGCCTCGGCGTATTGTTTGGTTTTATCAGGGTTTTGCATCTGATCAATAATCTCAACACCCTCTAACTCTAAACCGTGCTCATCAATAATCGCCTGTATTTTTTCTTTATTTCCTAAAAGGATTGGAATGGCGATATTCTCGTCTTTAACAATCTGTGCTGCCTTTAAAATTTTGTAATTATCGGCTTCGGCAAATACAACTCTTTTTGGATCCGTTTTAGCTTTGGTAGTAATGGCACGCATAATGGCATCATCCAAACCTAAACGTTTTCTCAGTTCTTCGCTGTAGGCATCCCAATCGGTAATAATTTTACGGGCGACACCACTTTCAATTGCTGCTTTCGCAACCGCGATAGAAACTTCTGTAATTAACCTAAAATCTACAGGTTTTGGAATAATATATTCTTTACCGAATTTAAGGTTACGGGCATTGTAAGCTAAATTTACAGCCTCCGGAACTGATTTTTTAGCTAATTCTGCGATGGCTTTAACGGCAGCGATTTTCATCGGCTCATTAATACTTGTTGCACGAACGTCAAGCGCACCACGGAAAATATAAGGGAAACCTAAAACGTTGTTCACCTGGTTCGGATAATCAGAACGGCCTGTGGCCATAATAATATCTTTACGGGTTTTAATCGCCAGTTCGTAGGCAATCTCCGGATTCGGGTTGGCCATTGCAAAAACGATAGGGTTTTTCGCCATCGAAATCAGCATTTCTGCTGTAACGCAATCTGCAGATGAAAGACCGATAAACACATCAGAATCTTTCATGGCTTCGGCTAAAGTGTTGATTTTTCTATCGGTAGCAAATTCAGCTTTAATCTCATCAAGTACCTCACGGTCTTTACGGATCACACCAGAGCGGTCGCACATGACGATGTTCTCTTTTTTAGCGCCTAAAGAAACATAAAGTTTGGTACAAGAAATTGCAGCGGCGCCAGCACCATTAACTACAATCTTAATCTTATCCATTTTTTTCTTGAAGATCTCGCAAGCGTTCAACAATGCTGCAGCCGAAATGATCGCTGTACCATGTTGATCATCATGCATTACCGGAATGTTCATTTCTTCCTTTAAGCGACGCTCAATTTCGAAACATTCTGGCGCTTTAATATCTTCTAAGTTAACCCCACCAAATGTTGGCTCTAAAGCCTTCACGATTTTTACAAAATCATCAACATTTTTGGTATCTAACTCTAAATCGAATACATCAATATCAGCAAAGATCTTGAAAAGTAAACCTTTTCCTTCCATTACTGGCTTTCCGGCTTCAGGGCCGATATCGCCTAAACCTAAAACGGCTGTACCGTTACTGATTACCGCTACAAGGTTGCCCTTTGCGGTATATTTATAAACATCTTCTTTATTTTCTGCGATCTTCAAACACGGCTCTGCAACGCCAGGGGAATACGCTAAAGTTAAATCTCTTTGCGATGTTGTAGGTTTTGTGGGTACTACTTGTATCTTTCCTGGACGGCCTTGCGAGTGGTAATCAAGCGCATCTTGCTTTCTAGTGGTCTTACTCATTACGTAACTTATTAGTGACGGGGGCAAAGGTACAATTCTTTTTATGAGGCATAAAATAAAAAGCCCTTCAAAAAAAGTTAAATAAGACGTGACATTAAGCTGCTTGTTTCACTTAGTGTATTAAACCAGGCGTTACGATACTATCTCAAATACCTGATCAATAAATAAACACTATTGTGTTGGTTAAAGTATTAGCTTTTGCTTATTTTCAGGATCATCCCTACTTGCAAACCTGCTTTTGATAAACGGTTGTCCCTTCTGATACTTTGAACGGTTGCACCGTCAAACTTCTCTGCAATTTCAGACAAGGTATCGCCCGTTTTAACTTTGTAACTTAAAAACGATGATGGTGCTTTTAGTGGTGTTCGGTTTTTGGCATAGATCTTTAATCTTTGTCCTGGCACCAGGGTTTTGCTTTTTAAACCGTTCCAAACCCTTAAATCTTGTACTTCTACCCCATATTTATCGGCCACAGTTGTTAAGCTTTGTCCTGAGGTAACTTTATGATAAACTACAGCAGATGTAGCTATACTTTTAGTTTTTTTCTTTCTTAAATCTCTTATATCATCAGTATTGGCGGCTACCACTTTCATGCTCACATCAACTTCCTGATTATTTAACACGTCGTAAATACCTGCGTAATCAATATCCCTCAACTTAGGCATCACTATGCGCTTGGGTTCATCATCAGTACCGTTCACGATCTTTTTCTTGTACGATGGGTTTAAAGCCATAATGGCTGCTTCATCAACATTTAACACTTTTGCAAGTGTAGATAGCGAAACATAACGGGTGGTTTGAACGATATCGGTTTTTAAGAACATGCTCGAGGCTTGTGCCGTAATCTGATGTTTACCAGAATAATTCATGACATAAACTGCAGCAATATATGCGGGCACATAATTTCTGGTTTCCTTTGGTAAAAATTGTCTGATTACCCAAAAATCCCTGGATCCAGCTTTGTCAATAGCCCGGTTAACATTTCCTTTTCCACAGTTATAGGCAGCAATAGCCAACAACCAATCGCCAAGCTCTTCAAAAGCATCCCTAAAATAGGCTGCCGCAGCGTAACTGGCCTGGATTGGATCTTTACGTTCATCCACAAAGTTATCCATCTTTAGGCCATAGGCCTTGCCAGTGCCGAACATAAACTGCCAGATACCGGTTGCGCCTACTCTTGAAATGGCATGCGGATTCATCTGTGATTCGACGATAGTTAAATATTTTATTTCCTGCGGGATGTTATAATCTTTTAAGGCTTTATCAAAAATCGGGAAGTAATAGCTCGATAAACCGATCATTTTCCCGAACATATCTTTACGCTTGGTATAAATATCGATATACTGCTGCACGTACTCGTTGTAAGGAAGGGGCACCGTTTTCGCGATTGAATCCAGCCTGAGTTTATAGATAAAGTTCTGACCCATGGTTAATGGGTTTTCTGAAACAACCGGTACAGCTACGGTATCGGTATTGATAAAGATGTTGTTGTGAATCTTCGGGAGACTATCCAGTTTGAGTGTTTGTTGCGCGGAAGAGGAAGAAACGTATCCTAAGCATGCACAAATTGAAGCAAAAAGTATTTTTTTAATCATGGGCTATTGGTTTAAATTTTCATCAACCGAGGTTTGTGTCCTCACAAACCTTATACAGATTCCTTTTTCTTTCCATAATAAGGAAAAGAGAAGAACCTGCGAACCTCCTAGACGATGCCTAGAAAACAGCTAATGAAATGCCATTGCCATACTTAAATATAATGCTTTTGCATTAAGATTGCTTCGTACCTCGCAATGACAATAAAACTATGATAAAAATGCCTGAGAAAAAGCCAGAAGCTTATCTTCCTCAAAATGTTTGGCTGTAAATTGTATACTTAACGGTAAACCTGCTGCATTATTGCCTATTGGCAAAGCAATAGCCGGATTTCCACTTAAAGAAGGTAACACGGTAAAAATATCGGCCATATACATCACAATAGCATCCTGAACATTATCGCCAATTTTAAAAGCGGCTGTTGGCGCCACGGGAGAAAGAATTAAATCATAATCCTGAAACAAAACATCCATTTTTTCCCTGATCAACCGACGAACTTGCTGTGCTTTTTGATAATAAGCATCGTAATATCCTGCACTTAAAACAAAAGTACCTAAAAGAATGCGCCGCTTTACTTCTTCGCCAAAACCTTCGGCGCGTGATAATTTATAAAGTTCATTTAGCGATTTCGCTTCCGTATTACGATGTCCGTAATGAACGCCATCATAACGCGAAAGATTTGAAGAGGCTTCGGCGGTTGTTAAGATATAATACGCCGGAACCAGGTAATCCAACAGATCAAAAGAAACATATTCAACAGTATGTCCATCAGCCTTGAGCTGCTCGATTGATTTTAAAATAGCCGACTTGATTTCGGGATCGAGGGCTTCGCTCTCAATCGTTTCTTTTAATACCGCTATTTTTTGTTTTTTATGTTCATTCAAATGAGCAGGGTAATCGGGCACTGCAACAGGAGAAACGGTAGAATCGTAATCATCGGTACCAGCTAAAACCTGTAAAAGCAAGGCAGCATCTTCTATTGAAGATGTAATGGGGCCAACCTGATCGAAAGAGGAAGCATAGGCAATAACCCCATACCTTGAAATACGTCCATAAGTAGGTTTAAGCCCAATCTGGCCGCAAAATGCAGCTGGCTGTCTTACCGAGCCACCGGTATCGGTACCCAGGGCAGATAAACACATATCGGCCTGAACGGCAACAGCTGAACCTCCAGAAGATCCGCCAGGAACAAGGTCGGGATTTGCCGCATTTTTAGCAGCCCCATAGTATGAAGTTTCATTAGAGCCGCCCATAGCAAACTCATCACAGTTTAAACGGCCGATAATAACGGCATCTTCCTGTAACAAACGTTGCACAACTGTAGAAGAATAGGGAGATACAAAGCCTTCGAGCATTTTTGATGATGCAGTAACGACATGGCCTTCATAACAGATATTATCTTTAATACCAATTACCATCCCTGCAAGCTTACCTTGCTTACCTTCTTCTATTTTTTGCTGTATCGCTTTTGCCTGAACTTCGGCCGATAAAAAAAACACCTCATTAAATGCATTGAGGTGTTCATTATTTTCAATTTGCTTAAAATAATAAGCTAATAAATCGGGTAAAGTTAATTGCTTTTGCGAAATGAGTGTTTGAATCTCTTTAAGAGAGCTGTATTTCTTCAAAACTAAAAATTATTGCAATTAAACGGTTTTATCACGGTTAGACGGATCTACCTGTTCTCCATCAACGCCATCTTTACCATCTTTAAATTCTTTAACACCTTTACCTAAACCTCTCATTAGTTCAGGAATTTTTTTACCACCAAATAATAACAATACCACTACCGCAATAATGATAATTTCTGGTGTCCCAAGCATCGCTGCTATTGTTGTATTTAACATAACTTTTTGTTTAAACTTTTTCTTTGTCAGTTATAATTTTTTCGTCAGTAGGCTTGGCCAGATCAATATTTGGTGCACTTGCCTCTATTTTTTCATCAACCGGTGATTCTTCCGTTGGATGATGGCGCTGACTATGGTTTACCGCTGTTTCTTCTGCTTCTTCTTTATCTAAATCCATGGCATTGATATTCCGATGGATTTCACGCTTAACACCATCAGAGGCATCTTTAAATTCTCTGATCCCCTTCCCTAGTCCTCTGGCAAGCTCAGGTAATTTTTTACCTCCGAACAACAATAGAACTACTACTAAAATGAGCACGATCTCTGATCCACCCATATTTAAAAACTCTAATAACGTGCCTTGATACATCACTAATATAATTTATACAAATATAGACATTTTAACTTGTCTTAAGTTTATTTACTAATCCAGGCTTCAGGGTTTAAAGCGGCCTGTCCCCTTCTGATCTGAAACTTCAGCACAGCATCATCGCCGGTGTTGGCCACAACCCCAATGGTTTGTTTGGTATCAACAGAGTTACCTACGCTTACACTAACCGATTTTAGGTTCTGATAAACGGTAAAGTATTCACCATGATTGATCAAAACCACCGTTCTACCCATCATTACCTGAACAGCAGCAACCTTACCTGCAAATACTGCTCTAACCGCCGCCCCGTCTGTTGTAGTAATATCTACACCATCGTTGGTGTAACTTGCCTGATC
Source organism: Pedobacter sp. W3I1 (assembly GCF_030816015.1). Taxonomy (NCBI): domain Bacteria; kingdom Pseudomonadati; phylum Bacteroidota; class Sphingobacteriia; order Sphingobacteriales; family Sphingobacteriaceae; genus Pedobacter; species Pedobacter sp. W3I1. The sequence continues at coordinate 784,976 of NZ_JAUSXN010000001.1, read as the reverse complement.
TATCTTATGTAAACCAAACCTTTCGGTTATTGTTCCTGTTGCTACCGGCCAAGGTAACCTGCCTCTGTTATTTTCAAAACCGGCCGATAATCTGGCGGCCTCTGGTGTTGCAGTAAGCAATTCTCCAGTCGATTTTGCTCTGGCAGTTGGTGTAGCAGGTGCCGTTGGTACAGGTTTGTTTTCGGCCTTGGCTTTGGCTGCAGCAATCCTTGCTTCTTCAGCTGCTTTCCTTCTTGCCTCTTCGGCTGCCCTTCTTCTTGCTTCTTCAATTGCCCGCTGTATTGCAGCACTAATGGCCCTGTCTATCTGTGCCTGTTGTTTTTTACGGCTGGTAATATCTTGTTTAAACTGTTTTTCGTCCCTGCTCAGTTTTTTTAATACTACAGATTGCTCACTCTTATCCTTACCTAAACGTTCACGCTCTCTTTCCTGTTCTTTCAATAAATCACTTTTTTCTCTAAGTGTTTTATCCAGCACTTTAATTTTGCCATTCAGGTCTTGCTGTGTATTCTCAATGTATCCGGCCTGTTTTTTACGGTATTGACTAAACTGCTGTAAATACTTTATTCTTTTATATGCCTGGTTAAAATCTTTCGCCGCAAAAATGAACATCATTTTATCGTACGAATTTCTGTTGCGCTGGGCAAAGCGGATCATCCCAGCGTACTCTTTTTTAAGATCGCCTAACTGACCTTGTAATGTATGTACGGTATTTGTGTTCTGAGAGATTTGGTTATCCAGATTTTTTATTTCAGAGTTGATTGTACCAATTTTATCCTGGCGCAACCTAATCTGGGCATTTATGGTATTAATCTGCTGTATAGTAAGCTTTTTACCACTGGCAGTTTTATTCAAATTCTTTTGAAGCTGTTCGATTTCGCGTTGTATAGCTTCTTTTTTCCTTCTGAGCTGGCTTTCAGTTTGTGCAACCGCCGAAAGGGTTAACACGCTTAAAAAAAGGATAAACAGGAGTTTTTGTAGCTTCATTAAGCCAAAAGTATAAAAATTTTGTAGTAAAAAATATTAAAATCGAGATACTAAAGTCATAATTGCTTATTACAGAACTGTCTTCACTCAATCTTCATATACAACAAAGATTGCCAAGCCGCTGTACCAACTGGTACATACTCCTGGCAAATCATTTATAGAATATAATAAGGAAGTCTCTAAACTTACTTTACAACTGTAAATCTCTTTGGTACATTAAACGGAAAATCAACAGGAACATTGCCATCAATTTTCACAAACTGAAGATCAATATTTATTTTCTTTGCTTTAGACAGCGTTTTGATCTGCAATGCGCTAGGAAACAAAGATTCGTTTAATTTTTGATAGTCAGTATACGTAACTTTTAAAGCCTGACCGTTTTTAGCATCATTTAAATTGGTTTCGGATACTTTGAAAAGTGTGTTAAAAAGTAGTTTGTAATCTAACTCCGATTTATTTCCCGAAACTACCCACACACCGTTTTCCTGTTTAACATCAGATGCTGCTGTTAAAAACTCGCCCATGGCATTGCCTGTTAAAACGGCTTGCAGTGTATTAAAATTAACCTGTTTATTGGTGAAATTGTAAATATAACTAAATGGTTTTTTCAGGTATTCGTTTTTCATTCGGTTCATGATCTTGATGCTATCAGGCGTAATCAAAGCCCTTGCCACCTCTGCCATTCCACCTAAGGCTGTAATGCTTACCCAAATGGTCTCCTTGTCTTTCATTTTGAAATTCATGGTTACATCATTTGCATCGCCGGCAATATCCAAAGTTGCTTTTGCTTTTAAAGAAAGGGTATTAAATTTAAGTTGTTTGCTATTTAATAAGGTTAAGGCTTCTGCTTTCGAATTATCTGTTTTCGTTTCTGTTTTCGTAGGAGGAGCCACTACAATTTCTTTTTTAGGTTTACATGCTGAAACAAAAATTACAGCTCCTACCAGGAATACGCTATTTAAAATACTTCTTTTCATTTATCTTTTTAATTAATACTTCTGATCCGTTTCCGGCCTCTTTTGCTTTTTGCCATTGGACTAATGCAGCATCCTTTTCACCTTTCATAAAAAGTATATCGCCATATCGCTCCAGGTAAACACCATTTTTACTGCTATTGTTTTGCAAAGCCTTTTCGATCCACGTTATGGCCAGATCGTATTTTTGCTGTTTAAACAGAATAAAGGCATAGGTATCTACAATTGAGGAATTATTAGGCATTGCATTGGCCGCTGTTTCTGCATATTTCGCCGCCTTTGTTAAATCATCATTTCTTAACGCCAAATAGTAAGCATAATTATTCATGATGAGATAATTATCGGGCTCTATTGCAATGGCTTTTTCGAAAGCTGTTTTAGCCAGGGCAAAATTATTCTGATTAATGTAAATATCACCCTGTAGTGCATAAATCTGTGCCTGCAGGCTTTTATTCTCCACATCTAACTGCAGTGAAGTTTTCAAATGGTTTTGGGCTGGTTCATATTTGCCTGTTTTAAACAGGGCATATGCCATATAATAGTATAAACTGGCCTGATTGGGATAAATACTTAAAGCCTCATCGCCTACTTTTATGGCTTCCTCATAGTGCCCAAGTAGTGTTTGGATATTAATGACCTGTTCCCAAACCACATAAACCTGTTCGTTCAGTTTTAAAGCAGCTTGATATTGAACCAATGCCTCTTTTAAGTTGTTTTGCTGATAAAGTACATCGCCATAAAGGGCTAATGCTTTTGCTTCAGCCGGATTTTTTTCTGCAACCAGTTTACTGAGTTCAGTTACATTTTTGGCAACAATAGGCTGGTTAAGTTTGGGAAAAAGTGCGGCAATAATCTTCACCTTTTCAGTAAGAGGCATTTCATTGCTTTCGAAAGCCAATTTTAAGGAAGAAAATGCTGCTTCGTCATTTTTCTGCTTGCGGTAAATATCGGCCAAAGCCAGGTTTATCTCAAAATTATTCGGTTCCAGTTGCTGTGCTTTGGTTAACACCTTTAATGCTTCTGGATCATTTCCTTTTTGTAAAAGTAAACCTGCAGCATATAAATAGTTCTTTACATCGGCCTGATTACCTTCCAACAATTTAACTATATCGCTTTCCGTAGCACTTCCATTTACCTGAAAGCGTTTTCTCGCATTCACCAGGTCTCTCGATTCGCCAAATTTAACCTGAATTTCATCATAGGTCTTTTTTGCAGCATCCAGCTCATTAGCCAAAAACTGTGCATTGGCCTTATCAAAATAATAGGCATCGTTTTCGGGATCAAGACCGATCAACTGGTTGAATACTTCGATCAGCTCGGGCATTTTATTGGTACGTTTATATACCTCGCCAAGTAAGCGCCAGTACCATAAATTACCGGCGTTTAATTTAATGGCCTGCTTTATATTCTGTTCAGCTTCCGGAAGTTTATCTAAACGCAGGTTTGCATTGGCTAGCTCGAAATAGGCCGCATGGTTATTGGGGTCCAAGCCAACAATTTTATTGAAATTGGTAGAAGCAACAACATAATTTTCAGACATTTTCTCCCTTAGGCCTGCAAAAAACAGTTGCTTTACCATATTGCTGTCGCGATTGGTACTTGGCATAACCGTTCCCTGCCCAAAAGCCTGGAAGCTCACTAAAATAGCCCCGACAAGAAAATGTACTTTGTATTTCATATCATTTTATCCATCCAAAAATTAACTCCAAACTGAAAACTGCTAACTCCAAACTTATTTCCCAGTATGCCCGTAACCACCTTCTCCGCGTGCAGTTTCCCCTAATTGTTCGACGGTTTGCCAGCTTACGGTTTCGTGTTTGGCAACAACCATTTGTGCAATTCTATCGCCATTAACGATCTTAAAATTTGTATCTGATAAATTTACCAATAATACTTTTATTTCACCACGGTAATCCGCATCAATTGTACCAGGCGCATTTACAATGCTAATACCATGCTTATAGGCTAATCCGCTTCTGGGTCTGATCTGTGCTTCGTAACCAACCGGCAATTCGATAAACAAGCCTGTTGGTACCAATGAGCGTTGCAAGGGTTTCAATACCATTTCTTCTGTTATTGATGCCCTCAGATCCATACCAGCCGCATGTGCAGTTTCATATTGTGGAAGCGGATGCCCGGATGTATTGATAATTTTTATTTCCATTTTTTATAGTTGGGTGCTTTACGTTAATGGCTTATAGTTCATGGTTTGATGGCCATTGCCAATAGCTATTGACCATTAGCTATCAACTTAATACAAAATCTCTAACTAACCTCTTTTCAATATTTTCATTAAATCATTCTTTTCGAAATAAGCAATGCCTGCAACAAAAGCAATTAACATGGCATTACCAATATAAATGTTTCTATTGAATACAAAAAACGAAGAGAATACCAGTATGATGGAAATGATTAAGTAAGCTAAAATCTTTTTTAGATTGTAGGGAATCGGGTAATATTTCTGCCCTAGAATGTAAGAAATAATCATCATTGTTCCATAAGTTGCCATCGAAACCCAGGCCGAGCCCATATAACTAAACTTCGGAATTAATATAACATTGAACACAATGGTAATAAAGGCCCCAGCTAAAGAAATGTATAATCCAAATCTGGTTTGATCAGACAACCTGTACCAGATAGATAGATTCATATAAATACCTAAGCACACATATCCCACCAGTAAATAAGGAACTGCAGGCAAACCTACCCAATACTCGGCCAGGTGTTTTGCATCCCGGCTGATAAAGTATTTCAGGATTTCGATATTTGCAGTGAGGGCAACAAAAAGAATGGAAAGTGCAATTACAAAATACTCCAGAATTTTCGCATAAGTAACCTTTGCGTTTTCATTTTTGGCATAACTGAAGAAAAACGGCTCAGCACCTAACCTGAAAGCCATATTAAAAATACTCAGAAATATAGCCAGTTTACATACAGCCCCATAAATACCAACTTCTGCTTCGGTTGTATATCGATCCAAAAGTATTTTGTCCAGGTTCTCATTAACGATAAATGATAAATTTGCGATCAGAACAGGCCAGCTGTAGGAAAGCATTTTTTTAAAAAGATCGCGGTCAAATTTAAACTGGACCTTTAAAAATTCAGGTACCAAAAGCAAAAATGTTAGGGCGCTTGCTACCAGATTGGCAATAAATACATATCCTACCCATTTATCACGGAACCAATTTTGAAAGAAAGCTGCACCCGGTAAGTCGTGTTTAATGATCAATGGAATACCATAAATAAAAAACAGACTTAAAAGCACATAACTTAAGATATTTATAAATTTAATAATACTATATCTAAAAGGTTTTCCATCAGCCCTAATCCTTGCAAAGGGGATTACACAAATGGCATCTGAAAACAAGAGCCAGAGAAAATACTGAACGTATCTTCTTTGATCCTGGTAGTGCGACATGTTATTATTTAACAACCATTTGGTTATCGGTTCAGTAAAAACAAGACCTGTAATTAAAAAGAGTGTAGATATAAAAGCAACGATCAGGAAAGAATTGTTATAAACCTGTTGTTTTTTGTCTTCGTGTTTATTAAGATATCTAAAAAAAGTTGTCTCCATCCCAAAAGCCAGTATAGCGTTTGTCATAGATGCATAAGCATACATTTTGGTAAAAACGCCTAATGCACTTGCACCGTAACTTCGGGTAAATATTGGTGTTAATATGAAATTGAGTAACCGAGAGGCAATGGTACTGATACCATAAACCATGGTTTGCCCAAGAAACTTTTTATATACAGACATTTATGATTGAGATTTGAGTACTGCGTATTGAGATAAGCCCCTTAGCGGAACAATATAGCAATCCAACAATTCAGCAATTTATTTTCTTAAGATTTCAAAATTACGATAGTTTTTTACTTCACCATTGCTTACCGTCACATTTTCTACCCGTGAGCGGTCGGGCCCTTCATGGCACCAGTTTACAAATTCTTCCAGAAAAACGTCTTCGCCTTCTGCTTCGATGTAAACTGATCCGTCTTTTTCGTTCCTCACAAAACCGTTCACCATCATTTGGTTGGCGATAATTTTTGTAGTTTCTCTAAAGCCAACGCCTTGCACTTTACCTGTTATCATTATATTGAGGTGTTTCACCCCTAAATCCCCTTGAGGGGACTTTACATTTTTTTCGATCATGCCAAAATTTATTATTGCAAAGTTAGTAAACCAATTGTGTATCGCTATGTTTATAAGTCCAATTCGCTTTGCAAACTATTTAATCTTTGCAGTTCGTACCTAAAACCCTGCCATATATCTTCCAGAATTTCTTTTGCAGGTTTAATTTCATTCAACATTGCCGAAACCTGACCGATTTCGAGTTCTCCATTTTCCATATCGCCCTCAAACATACCTGCTTTTGCCCTTGCTCTACCCAAAAGCTCCATTAAGCGGTTTTGGTCTGCACCTTCAGCTTCTGCTATGGATATCGCATCAGCAAATTCATTTTTCAGCAACCGCACCGGAACCAGTTTTTTCATGGCCAGTTTAGTATCACCTTCGGTAGCCGAAATAATTTTATTTTTAAACGCCGGATGGGCAGACGATTCTTCAGCAACAGCAAAAGCCGAACCGATCTGAACGGCATCAGCACCTAAGGCAAATGCCGCCAGCATGGCTTTTCCACTCCAGATGCCGCCAGCAGCGATAACCGGAATTCTAACAACCTCTTTTATCATCGGGATTAAACACATGGTGGTGGTTTCTTCTCTCCCGTTATGTCCACCTGCTTCGAAACCTTCGGCAACAATAGCATCAACGCCAGCTTCCTGAGCTTTCATGGCAAATTTTGTATTCGCAATTACATGAACAACAGTAATACCCCTTTCTTTTAAAAAACTCGTCCATGTTGCAGGATTACCAGCAGAAGAAAATACAATTTTTACTTTCTCTTCAACTACCACATCTATAATCTCCTGAATATTAGGATAGAGTAATGGAATATTAACGCCAAACGGCCGGTGCGTTGCCAATTTGCATTTTTGAATGTGTACTCTTAAAACATCAGGGATACATCGATCCCGCTCCAATAATACCCAGGCCTCCTGCATTAGAAACCGCCGATGCTAACCTCCAGCCACTGCACCAAACCATTCCGGCCTGAATAATAGGGTATTTAATATTTAAAAGTTTACAGATTGGGTTCATAAGGATAATTAACGTTACAAAATGGTTGGCAAATTATTGAAATATCCATTAAAATATTCATTTTTTAAGGTCAAACAATAAAATCACCTCAAAGAATTCTGGATAAACATACTACACATTAAAGCAGGAGATTTTTAAGGCGATTATGTTCGTTTAAATTAACCGCTTTACCTGATCGCTTTCAATAATAAAATCAGCTGAAAGCTGAATCAAGTTCAATCCTGGCTTTTTGCCAACTTCTATTGTTCCAATTTGTTGATTAAGCTCCAAAAATTCTGCTCCATTTATAGTTGCCCACCTCAAAAGCTCTTCAAAAGCAACCTGCTTGTATTTCTGCAAGGTGATCATTTCTGAAAGGATATTTAGTTGATGGTTACTGGCTAAACTATCCGTTCCCAAAGTAATTTTTACACCCTCCTCTATTAGCAGATCTACATCAGGTAAAGCATTTTCGATATATAAATTGGCCTGTGGGCAAAGGCACCAATACAGTTTGTTATTAATATGTTTAGCAAATTCAACATCAGCCCTGCTTGCAACAGTATTATGCACCAACAAAGTTTTTTGCTCCTTAATATAGGGCAACCAGGTTTGTAACGATGTTTTTTTAGTAGGGGCAAAGAAAGAAATATCGAGCCCTAAAAATTTGTAGAGCGCTAAAAAGCCGCCCGATTTATTTTCGAAGAAAGCATTTTCATCTTCAGTTTCCTGATTGTGAATACTAATAAAGGTATTATCTTTTTCGGCCTCTACTTTTATTAATTCGAACAATTCCGGAGATACTGAATAAGGTGCATGTGGCACAATTGAGGTGGACAAAGATCCAAAAGCTTGCTTAATTCCCTTTACATCATCCATTATTGCATCTGCCCGTTCCGGATTAAAGCCCATGGCTTCTATAAATGTATGGTAGTATATTTTGCTTTGCGCTTTTACCTCTTTTGACGAAATTTGATTGGAAATATCGCCTACGGCTACAATCCCGTTTTCGAACATTTTCTGGTCGGCAGCGTACATAGCCGCTTTAATCTCTTCTATATCGCCCTGTCTGCTTTTAATAATGCGTTGTACAAATTCTACTAAACCCGTTTGCTCCGGCATTTGCCTCAATAGGTGCGATAGTTCTAAATGGCAATGGGCATTGATAAAGCCGGGAACGATTGAGCCTTTATATTTTATGATATCCAAATCAAGGCTCCCGGCCTCTTCTTCGGTTAATACTTCTTCAATTTCGCCATCTGGATTTACAGCTACTACTCCATTTTTAATCGGCGGGGATGAAACAGGAAAGATCCAATCGGCTGAAAAGTATTTTAACATATCGCAAATTAGCGGAATAACCGGAGCAAATAAAAATATTTTTCCAAGCCTGGCTTATTTTGATGATGAAATGATTTTTGAAATTACTTCCCTAAAAAGAAATTAGAGAAACGGGGTAGAAAAAGAGCCTCCTATCGGAATCGAACCAATGACCTACTGATTACAAGTCAGTTGCTCTACCAGCTGAGCTAAGGAGGCTTTTAATCGGGCTGCAATGATAGAAAAAAATCTTCTTTTTTAAAAATTGAAAATTATTTTTTCGAAAATATTTAGTGTACTGTCAGATGTTACCACCTGACAGCTAAAGAACTCCAAAAGAATTTTTAAAATCCGTCAGGTGGTAACATCGGCACAAGAAAGTTTATACACGCCAACAAATACTGCAAATTTTGTAGTCATTCACCCCAAAGTGTGGAGAAATTCTACACTTCTAAAGTTTTGGCACACACATAAACAACTGTAAAACAATAAATTAAGTGTAAAAATAGATTTGGCATCATTGTGAAACATTAGCAAGTATCGTTACACAAATTAAATTTTTAAATATATACTATGAAAAAGTTCGTTTTAGCAGCAACAGTATTAGCATTAGCAGGATTCTCAGCAGTACAGGCAAGTGAAGTTAAAGATTTTAAAACTACTTCAATCGTTGCAGTTCAGGATAGCGCAGTGAAAACTCCGGTTAAATTGGAAGAACTTCCTGAGCCAGTAACAACAGCATTAAAATCTGATGCTTACAAAGGTTGGACTGCTACTGAAGCTTTCTCTGTTAAAGAAGGTACTAAAGAATATTATTTAATCAATCTTAAAAAAGAAGCTGAAACCAGTTCAGTTAAAATTGACAAAGACGGTAAACCAGTTCAATAATTAAAAATCAGTTATCGCTCCATAATTAACGAGTATTTAACGTAACGTGAGTTACAAACCATATTTAAAACAGAATATCATGAAAAAGATCATTTTAGCCGCTACTTTAGCATTCGCAGGATTCACAGCAGTTCAAGCAAGTGAAGTAAATACAATTAAAAATGCTGCAATTGTTGCAGTTCAAGATAGTGCTGTAAAAACTCCGGTTAAATTGGAAGAACTTCCTGCCCCAGTTACAACAGCGTTAAAATCTGATGCTTATAAAGGTTGGACCGCTACAGAAGCTTTCTCTGTTAAAGAAGGGACCAAAGAGTATTATTTAATCAATGTTAAAAAAGAAGCAGAAACTGGTTCAGTTAAAATTGACAAGGACGGTAAACCAGTTCAATAATCTCAAATAAATACACCGCATAGGCATAATCAATATAAGCGTGGCCTTCGGGCTGCGCATAACTAAAAATATATACCATGAAACCGTCATGATTTTCAAAATCATACAGTAATGATTAAATCATGGCAGCTTCATCACAAAAACAAAATTTAAACAGATGAAAAAATTAATTTTATCAGCTGCGTTCTTAGCTTTTGCAGGATTCTCAGCAGTACAGGCAAGTGAAGTAAATACAATCAAAAATGCTGCAATTGTTGCAGTTCAAGATAGCGCAGTAAAAACTCCTGTTAAATTGGAAGAGCTTCCTGCCCCAGTTACAACAGCGTTAAAATCTGACGCTTATAAAGGATGGACCGCTACTGAAGCTTTCTCTGTTAAAGAAGGAACCAAGGAGTACTACTTAATCAATGTTAAAAAAGAAGCAGAAACTGGTTCGGTTAAAATTGATAAAGACGGTAAGCCAGTACAATAAAAACCCAAATAATTACATCTACCTATTACAAGAAAGCCGGATTATGTCCGGCTTTTCTTATTTTTGTTACATGGCGAGAATCCTGATCTTAGAAGACGATACCACATTTGCTCAATTACTTGAAAGTTTTTTAACAAAAAACGGTCATGAAATTACCCTTGTAACCCAGGTAAAGCAATCTTTCAAGCAAGTTGAAAACAATGAATTCGACTTACTTTTAATCGATTACCGTCTTCCGGATGGGACAGGTCTTGAAGTGCTTACCCATATCCGCGATCTCGGCCTTTCCATATCTGCAATTATAATGACCAGTTTTAATGATGTTCGAACAGCGGTCAGGTCTATCCAATTGGGTGCTTTTGATTACATTACCAAGCCAGTTAATCCGGATGAGTTACTAATGGTGATTAAAAATTCTTTAGCTAAAAAGGATTTAAAAAGTGTTGAGCCAAGAGAAACAAATAGTGATTTTATAAAGGGAAAAAGTGCAATTGCAGATAAACTGTATGAACACATTAATTTGGTGGCGCCAACAGACATGTCAGTAATTATACAGGGCGAAAGCGGTACGGGAAAAGAATTTGCGGCCAGAACATTGCACCAACAGAGCAAACGTGCCGATAAACCTTTCGTTGCCATAGATTGCGGTGCATTATCGAAAGATCTGGCTGCCAGCGAATTATTCGGACATGTAAAAGGGGCATTTACAGGGGCGTTAAATGATAAAAAAGGTCAGTTTGAGGCTGCCAATGGAGGAACTTTGTTTTTAGATGAGGTGGGTAACCTGAGTTACGAAGTACAGGTTAAATTACTCAGGGCATTACAAGAAAGAGTGGTTCAACCTTTAGGCAGCACCAAACAGATTCCTGTTGATGTTCGCATCATCACCGCTACAAATGATGATCTGACCAATAGCATGCAACAAGGAGAATTTAGGGAGGATTTATATCATCGGTTAAACGAGTTTAAAATTCAGCTTCCACCGTTGCGAGATAGAGGCGCCGACTTAGAACTGTTTATCAACCACTTTATACAGCTCTCAAACCGCGATTTAAACCGGAACGTTAAAAGCGTTTCTAATGAGGCCAAATCACTTTTATTGAGTTACGATTGGCCGGGTAATTTACGCGAGCTTAGCAATGTGATTAAACGTATGGTTTTATTGAGTCCTGGCGATGTTGCCCAGATTAGCGCATTGCCTGAAGAAATGATGATTTCAGTCCGGCATCAATCGGCTCCGGGCAATTCATCCGATCTGAAGGCAGTTAACGAGCAGAACGAAAAAGCACTGATTACTGAAACCTTGATCAAGGTGAGGCATAACAAATCAAAAGCGGCCAAGATTTTAAACATCGACCGTAAAACCCTTTATGCTAAAATGGAACGATACGGTATAGAATAATTACCCGGCATTAGCGTAATCCATCTCTTCCATAAATGCAATTAAACTATCCAGTTTCCTAATCTGCAACAAAACTTCAGATTGAATAGGGGAGCTTAAACCTTTTTCAGCAATTTCTATTTCCAGCGTACGAAATGCATTTGCCAAAGTTTTTGAACCCATCTGCGCCGTGCGTCCGGCAATGCGGTGAACCAGTAACCTGGCCTGACCAGCGTCATTATCGGTTAAATATTTTTTCAGTGCTGCAGCATCATCTATAGAATCCTGTTTAAAACGGTTCAATATTTTCTCCAACATCTGCTGGTCGCCAAAGGTCATTTTCTCAATGGAAGAAAAATCGAACTCAGGCTGTTCGGCTAAAATTTCGGTTCTATCAAATATCGAAAGGATATCTACGGCTCTAAACGGTTTCATAATCAGTCCGTCAAAACCCTCACTCAAAACCATTTCCCGTTCTTCAGGTAAAACTTGTGCGGTAATGGCATAAAATTTAATGTGCCCTGGAAGTTTCTTTTTTAATAAATGGCAAAGTTCGAAACCTGTCATTTCGGGCATGCGCATATCAACCAATACGTACTTTAAATCGGGTTCGGGTTCTGCCTGTAAGATATCGGCCACCTGGGTAAAACTCCTAAACGGGATTTTATTTTTGTGAAAAATCATTCCACATAAGTCAAGAATGAGTTTATCATCATCAATTACCCAAACGGTGCCTGGGTTTACAATGACATAATGTTCTAAATCTAAGGTGTCGTTTACTCGCTCGGTGGTATTTTCATATTTCATGTAAATATTAAATGTGGTTCCCATGCCAGGTTTACTTTTCACATAAATCCTTCCGCCTTGTATTTCGATCAAAGATTTAACAATAGGCAGTCCAAGGCCCGTACCTGCCTGGTTAATAATATACTTTTCAGGAGACTCGATCTGTTCAAATTCATTAAAGATTTTTGGAATATCTTTTTCTTCAAAGCCTATTCCGGTATCTTTTATGGTAAAATGGAAATGCAGATCATCGCCTTGCTTTTTATACGAAACGGATAAGCTAATTTCACCTTTTAGGGTAAACTTTATAGCATTGCCCAACAAATTGAATAAAATCTGCTTTAATCTAAATGCATCGCCTTTTACAAATTCAAGCTGTGCAAGATCTAGTTTTACGTTTAATTGCAGCGATTTCTGTTCTGCCAACGGCTGCATTACCGAAACAACTTCATCCAATGCCTGACCGATATTAAATACCTGGTTATTAAAACTAAATTCCCCTGAAATAATCCGGTTATAATCCAATACTTCGTTCACGATCTGAAGTAAATGAATGGAAGATTGATAAATGGCATCCACATCTTTCTTATTCGGCACCTCCTGTTGGGTAATCAGTTCGGCATAACCTAAAATAGATTGCAGTGGCGTCCTGATCTCATGACTCATGTTAGATAAGAACCGTTGCTTCGCTTTACCATGGTATTCTGCTTCATCTTTAGCAAGTTCCAATGCTCTTCTATACCTGTTGCTTTTTGTAATATCGGCCAAAATTAAATACAGCAGAATAACCGTTAACAGAAAAAAGATAATGATAATGGTTGTAATCTGTGTAATCCCATCGTTAACCACTTCTTTGGCCTGTATACCATTTAAATCTACCTGAGCCACCGCTTCGCCCTCAACCTCTCTTAAAATCTGCAACATTTGGGCTGTTAAAGCATTACTGGCATTGGACAGATCTGCTTCGCGTTTTAAAAATTTCTGACTTTTCTGACGCTGCTCCAGTTCGATGTTTTTTAACGAACCCGTCATGCTTTTCATGATGCTATCCTCAGCTTTCGCATTTAAGGTATCGCGCTTTACTTTAAACTCTTCATTGATAATTTTATAGACTTCCGATTTTTTCTTTCCAAAAAGCTTGTTAAAAAAAATTCCGCGATTTCTTCTCTTCTTCAGGAGCTACCGTAGTAGTCGATGTGGTTGTTTCTGTAGTCAGGACCGCACTATCGGTTTGTCTTGCCCTTATCGCAACCAATTCATTTAATTTCTGGACCTCGTTGGAGAAAGATTTGGTATTCACCAATGTTTCTCTCACCTTTAAGTAGTTGATAAATTGCTTATCCCGATCGGTTAACAGATTCTTTATTGATTTTATTCTGGCCAACTGGGCAGAATCACCCCGGTACAATTTACGTAGTGTATCTAAACTGGATCTTAACTTACGTGATTCTTTAAGAAAGCTATAGGTACCTTGTTTATTGAAAGCCTCGTCTCTTTGCAGCTGATCTAACCGGGCAATTTTGTGCGAGAGATCATTTACAATCCTTAAACGATCGTTCGGGGCCGAAATTTCTTCAACGGTATCGAGCATCCTCGTAAAAGCAAACTTGCTGATACCCCATGCCAATAACAAAGCAAAACAGGCAAACAGGAAACCTATAATTACTTTACTTTTTATTGCCCGGAAGAAACGCTTTTGGATAACAGCAGCCATTTAATTCAGATTATATACATTAAACCAATATGATAACGGTTTAACCTGTAGAAATGATATGTGTTTATCTTTTACAAATAACGTACCACAAGAAAAATTGATTAAAAAACTTTAATTTTAATCGCCTAAATAAACCAAACTATGAACCGCATCGACCGACTTTTCGGAATCCTAACCCTGCTTCAATCCAAAAAATACATTACTGCAGAAAAAATTGCGGAAAGGTTTGATATGAGTGTGCGTACGGTTTATCGCGATATTAAAGCATTAGGCGAACAGGGTATACCAGTAAGTTTTGAGCAGCATAAAGGTTATTATCTAGTTCAAGGTTATTTTCTGCCACCTGTTTCTTTTAATATGGATGAGGCCAACGCACTGCTGTTGGTTGAAAGTTTAGTGAATGGATTTGCCGATAATTCTATCCGCACCCATTATTCTACGGCATTGACAAAGGTAAAAGCAGTATTAAAAACGGGTCAAAAGGAAAAGCTCGAAACTTTAAATCAACATATTAAATTGCAGATTCCGGAAAGGTTAAATTTTAACTTCGAATACCTGTCGCTTATTCAGCACGCCATTTCCGAAAAACACCTGATCGAACTGGATTATAAAAACAATAAGGAAGAAGTAAGCAAACGAGAAGTAGAGCCAATTGGCCTAATTTTCTATGCCTTCAGCTGGCATTTAATTGCCTGGTGCCACTACCGGAACGAATACCGTGATTTTAACTTGACCCGGATTATCTGCCTTAAAAACCTGGGCATTCCTTTCAAAAAAACGCAGCACATGCCACTGAGCGAGTACATGCATCTACTTCCTGTAAATTATTAAAATAATATTTTTCACACTGCCATAGGGTTGTCAGTGGGCTGTATTTTCTTTGTGTAAACAAACACCAAAATCATGAGTATAGCCGATTTATTACTAATGGATTTACACACCGCAGAAAAAACAAAACAGAAAAATATGGACATTATTAAATTATTATTGAAAGAGTTGGAAGCCGAATTTAATACCACAAAAAAATTCCTGGCTATTGTACCAGCAGATAAATTTGACTGGGCACCACACGAAAAAAGTATGAAAATGAAATCACTTACGGTTCATATTGCCGATCTGCCGAGCTGGGTTTCTTTAGCTTTAACTACTGATGGGCTGGATTTCGAAACAGCACCTTATGTAGAAAAACCTGTAGAGAATGCTGGTGACCTCGTTAAAATTTTGGAGGAAAATTATGCAAAAGGGAAAGCAGAATTGGAAAAAGCAACAGAAGAAAGTTTAAATGGCCGTTGGGTATTGAGTATGGGCAAACAAGTTTTAGCCGATTATTCTAAATACGAAACCATCCGCCACTCGCTTAGCCAAACCACTCACCACAGGGCACAATTGGGTGTTTATTTAAGATTACTTGATATCCCGATCCCAGGCAGTTATGGACCAAGTGCAGACGATCAAAACTTTTAGTTTTTAATATTCAGAATAGGCTGTCAAAACCTGGTGCGTTTTGATGGCCGTTTTGAATAACGGTTGGATTACCGGACGAACTTGATATTCCATTTTTGCTTTGCTACTTTTAGCAATGAAAAAAATATTGGCAATCTCAGGAAGCACTAAAGCGACATCAACCAATGCACTTTACATCATCGCTATATCCAGGCTCTTAGGCGGAGGCTTCGAGGTAACAAACTTTCCATCCATTGCAGACATCCCACATTTCAATCCTGATTTAGACAAGGAAAATCCACCAAAGGTTATCGAAGAATTTCGAATAACCATGCAAAAGGCAGATGGTATCATCATCTCTACGCCTGAATATGCAATGGGTTTACCTGGCTCGTTAAAAAACCTGCTCGATTGGACCGTAAGTTCAGCATCATTTTCAGGGAAACCCGTTTTAGCACTGGTTGCCTCAACCCAAGGCGAAAAAGCTTATCAATCCATCATCGATATTTTAACCGTAATTGAAGCGAAGGTATCGCCACAGCTTATTTCATTTGCAAAAGCGAAAATTAATAATGAGGCAGGGATTACGGATAAGGAAACTTTAACTGCGCTTAAAAGCACTATCCATTCATTTGTTGCCAGTATGGAAAATGGATAACACGATTTATTTCCGTAAAATTGCAGTATGAACAATAACTCTGCAACCCGTTTAAATAAATTCATTAGTGAAAGTGGATTATGTTCACGTCGTGAAGCAGACCGTTATATCGAAAAGGGTACGGTTTTCATCAACGGAAAAAGAGCTAAAGTAGGCGATCAGGTTTCTGCAGGAGATAAAGTGATGGTTAACGGCCATAATATAGAACCTAAAGAAGAAAGTAATTTTATCCTCCTGGCCTTTAACAAGCCTGTAGGCATTACGAGTACTACTGAAGGCAGCGTACGCGATAATATTGTTGATTACGTAAATCATAGTGAAAGAATATTTCCCATTGGTCGATTGGACAAAGATTCCTCAGGTCTGATCTTCCTGACCAACAACGGCGATATTGTTAACAAAATTTTAAGAGCAGGGAATAAACACGAAAAGGAATACGTAGTAACAGTTAATAAACCCATCACCGAAGATTTTATTTTCGAAATGAGTAATGGTGTTCCTATCCTGGGGGTAAATACACGCAAATGTAAGGTAAGGCAGATCAGCACTTTTGTATTCAATATTATCTTAATTCAGGGTTTAAACAGGCAGATCCGTAGAATGTGCGAACATTTTGGTTATGAAGTAACCAAACTAGAGCGTACACGTATCATGAATATCAACTTAAAAGGCATTCCAACCGGAGAGTTTAGAGAACTTACAGAAGATGAGATGAAAAGCATCACCAAAAGTATTGAAAATTCATCATCAGAGGCTAAAGCAAAAACCAAAAGCACTAAGAAAAAAGCAAATGCCTGGGAAGAAATTCCTGAACTAAGAGAAGAACAACCAAAAAAAATCATTTAAAGCGAAATCATTAGGTCAAAAATCTTCTGGCAAAAAACCGGCTGGTCACTCAGGCTCAAAACCTGCTGGTAAAAGTAATACCACGAACAGAAACTCGAGGCCTGCAAAAGGTAAGTCAGCAAGTAAGCCAAACTCAAGAGGCAGAGGAAGATAAGCCAAGAAATTGTAAAATTCGGTCTTATCTAACTGCCTTGTACGCTCCACTTTTTTACCTTCTACCTTTTTTAAGTACCTTTGCAGCAAATGGTAACAGCAAAAAAAACCGATATCCGTGCATTAGATCTGCCTCAGTTGCAACAACGCCTTGTAGCAATGCAGCAGCCTGCATTCAGGGCTAAGCAGATTTACCAGTGGCTTTGGGAAAAATCGGCTACAGATTTCGAGCAGATGAGTAATCTTTCTAAAGATCTTCGCAAGGTATTGGATGAAACTTTTGCCATTAATGCGGTTCAGGTTAACAATTCCCAGTTCAGTAACGACCACACCATTAAAAACACTTTCAGGTTAGCAGACGGGAATATTGTAGAGGGTGTTTTAATCCCTTTAGAAGACCGTATGACGGCATGTGTAAGCTCTCAGGTAGGCTGTAGTTTAACCTGTAAATTCTGTGCAACTGGCTACATGGACCGTAAGCGTAATTTAAACGCTGATGAGATTTATGACCAAGTGGTACTGATTGATAAACAAGCGAAGCAAAATTACAATAACCCACTTACCAATATTGTGTATATGGGCATGGGAGAACCGCTGTTAAATTATGCAAACGTAATGAAGTCGATTGAGCGCATCACTGCTCCCGATGGCTTAAATATGAGCTATAAGCGTATTACGGTTTCTACTGCTGGTATTGCTAAAATGATCAAGAAATTAGGTGATGATGGAGCAAAATTTAATTTAGCACTTTCGCTTCATGCTGCTGATGATAAAAAACGTAATGAAATCATGCCGATTAATGAGGCCAACTCATTAAAAGCATTGGCAGATGCACTTAAATACTATTTTGCTAAAACCAAAAACCCGGTAACTTACGAATACATTGTTTTCAATCACTTTAACGATGAAATTTCTGATGCAATGGATTTAGCTAAATTCTGCAAACACATTCCTTGTAAAGTAAACCTGATTGAATATAATCCCATTTCTTTCGCTGATTTCACCAATGCAGAAGGAGATAAAATTGATGCTTTTTCTAATTATTTAAAAAGTCAGGGAATCAATACCAACATCCGTCGTAGTCGTGGTAAAGATATTGATGCCGCTTGTGGCCAGTTAGCAGTTAAAGAAGAAGCGGCTAACGCTTAATCTCAAATCAAATATTCTTTTCAATAGAGCGCAGCCTTTCAAGTAATACATTTATTTGGAGCGCGCTAGCAGTAACATGTATGTCTGGTTCCGTCCTGCTGTCCGTTTTACTCCGCCAATGAAGAATTGGCTTCGTGTCCACTTCCATCAGGGCTATGGGGCAAACTCCGGCATCCAACTACCTTAACTTTTCTTAACTCCTTAATGGTAGAAAATAACCGCTGATAGAAATGCTTTTAAACTTAAAGCAATTAAAACCATTAAGAAACATGCTGTCAACGCCTCAACTTTTTATTTCAATAAATAAACGGCCAATAGATAAGGGCTCTGCGGAGATCAGCGCTATCTGCGGGAACAAACCTTAACGCTCTTTACTTCTTAATGATCCGAAACTAATCCAGGTTTATTTACCATTAAGAAGTTAAGCGCATTAAGAAGATTATTATGAAACAGTCCCTTAACTTTCTTCATTCCTTAATGGTAGAAAAAGATAGCGAACGGCTGGAAGGAAATGCCTATAAACCAAGAAAACCCTTGAGCATTGCTGCTGAAGGGTTTCTTTTAAGATTTGGCACCGACCTACTCTCCCACGTGTTACCGCAGTACCATCGGCTCTGGTGGGCTTAACTTCTCTGTTCGGAATGGGAAGAGGTGGACACCACCGATATAGGCACCTGAATATTTTATTGAGGTAGAAGGTAGAGGGTATAAAGGTGGAGGGTAAACCCTACGCCTTTATACCCTCTACCTTCTACCTTTGTTCTATTTCAATTGTACTGGACGTAAACCCGCTCCGGGATTTATATAGCCTTGTATATAACCAAGAAAACCCTTGAGCATTACTGCTAAAGGGTTTCTTTTAAGATTTGGCACCGACCTACTCTCCCACGTGTTACCGCAGTACCATCGGCTCTGGTGGGCTTAACTTCTCTGTTCGGAATGGGAAGAGGTGGACACCACCGATATAGGCACCTGAATATTTTATTGAGGTAGAAGGTGGAGGGTATAAAGGTAGAGGGTAAACCCTACGCCTTAAGCCTTTCGCCTTAAACCTTTGTTCTATTTCAATTTTATTGGACCTAAACCCGCTCCGGGATTTATATAGCCTTGTATATAACCAAGAAAACCCTTGAGCATTACTGCTAAAGGGTTTCTTTTAAGATTTGGCACCGACCTACTCTCCCACGTGTTACCGCAGTACCATCGGCTCTGGTGGGCTTAACTTCTCTGTTCGGAATGGGAAGAGGTGGACACCACCGATATAGGCACCTAAATATTTTATTGAGGTAGAAGGTAGAGGGTATAAAGGTGGAGGGTAAACCCTACGCCTTAAGCCTTTTCGCCTTAAACCTTAAACAGTATTGAAAGAAGTTATTATGAAGAACAAACAACAGTCTGTTTGCTTTGAAAGCTTCGGATGATTAGTACTACTCGACTGTGCTGTCGCCAGCTTTACATCTGTAGCCTATCAACGTAGTAGTCTTCTACGGTCCTATATGGAATTCTCATCTCGTGGCTAGTTTCGCACTTAGATGCTTTCAGCGCTTATCTATTCCCAGCGTAGCTACTCTGCAATGCCCCTGGCGGAACAACAGATTCACTAGAGGCTAGTCCAACCCGGTCCTCTCGTACTAAGGTCAGCCCCACTCAAAATTCCTACGCCCACAACAGATAGGGACCGAACTGTCTCGCGACGTTCTGAACCCAGCTCGCGTGCCACTTTAATCGGCGAACAGCCGAACCCTTGGGACCTTCTCCAGCCCCAGGATGTGACGAGCCGACATCGAGGTGCCAAACCTCCCCGTCGATATGAGCTCTTGGGGGAGATCAGCCTGTTATCCCCAGCGTACCTTTTATCCTTTGAGCGATGGCCCTTCCATGCAGAACCACCGGATCACTATATCCGTCTTTCGACCCTGATCGACTTGTCTGTCTCACAGTCAAGCAAGCTTATGCTATTGCACTCCGCGTACGGTTACCAAGCGTACTGAGCTTACCTTTGAAAGCCTCCGTTACCTTTTTGGAGGCGACCACCCCAGTCAAACTACCCATCAAACAATGTCTCCGATAAGATCGGATTAGACACCGAATACAGAAAGGGTGGTATTTCAACGTTGGCTCCACGACGCCTAGCGACGCCGCTTCAAAGCCTCCCACCTATCCTACACATCCTGTATCCAATGTCAATGTTAAATTGTAGTGAAGGTGCATGGGGTCTTTCCGTCCCGTTGCGGGTACCCGGCGTCTTCACCGGGACCACAATTTCACCGAGCTCATGGCTGAGACAGCGCCCAGATCGTTACACCATTCGTGCAGGTCGGAACTTACCCGACAAGGAATTTCGCTACCTTAGGACCGTTATAGTTACGGCCGCCGTTTACTGGGGCTTCGATTCAATGCTTCTCCTTGCGGATGACATCCCCTCTTAACCTTCCAGCACCGGGCAGGTGTCAGGCCTTATACCTCATCTTTCGATTTTGCAAAGCCATGTGTTTTTGTTAAACAGTCGCCTGGGCCTTTTCACTGCGGCTGACATTGCTGCCAGCGCCCCTTCTCCCGAAGTTACAGGGCCATTTTGCCGAGTTCCTTAGCCATGATTCACTCGAGCACCTTAGAATCCTCTTCCCGGATACCTGTGTCGGTTTGCGGTACGGGTTTTTATAACCTGAAGCTTAGCGGTTTTTCTTGGAAGTCTGATTACCTGCGCTATCCACTCAGCCGAAGCCTCGTGGTACTATCAGCGTTCAGCTAGATCGGCGGATTTGCCTACCGTTCTAATACCTACAGCCTTTAACGATCTATTCCGTCAGATCGCGGCAGTGTCACTACTCCGTCCCCACATCGCAGTTATAAAAAGTACTGGAATATTAACCAGTTGTCCATCGAATTTCCCCTTCGGGTTCTCCTTAGGTCCCGACTAACCCTGATCCGATTAGCGTTGATCAGGAAACCTTATCCTTTCGGTGGGCGGGTTTCTCTCCCGCCTTATCGTTACTTATGCCTACATTTGCTTTTCTAGAAGCTCCAGCACCCATTACCAGATACCTTCGCTGCCGCTAGAATGCTCCCCTACCGATATATTTCAATCCCATAGCTTCGGTGTACAATTTAATGCCCGTTTATTATCCATGCCCGATCGCTCGACTAGTGAGCTGTTACGCACTCTTTAAATGAATGGCTGCTTCCAAGCCAACATCCTAGCTGTCTGTGCAATCGGACCTCGTTAGTTCAACTTAACTGTAACTTGGGGACCTTAGCTGATGGTCTGGGTTCTTTCCCTCTCGGCGCGTGACCTTAGCACCCCGCGCCTCACTGCAGATCATATTTAATAGCATTCGGAGTTTGTCTGGATTTGGTAGGATTTGACTCCCCCGCACCCAATCAGTAGCTCTACCTCTATTAAACTTAATATCCACGCTGTTCCTAAAAACATTTCGGGGAGTACGAGCTATTTCCCAGTTTGATTAGCCTTTCACCCCTACCCACAGATCATCCGGAAACTTTTCAACGTTTATCGGTTCGGTCCTCCAGTACGTGTTACCGCACCTTCAACCTGTCCATGGGTAGATCACAAGGTTTCGCGTCTACCCCCTCTGACTATACGCCCTATTCAGACTCGCTTTCGCTTCGGATCCGTGCCTTAGACACTTAACCTTGCCAGAGAGGAGTAACTCGTAGGCTCATTATGCAAAAGGCACGCCGTCACGCAACTTGTACGCTCCGACCGCTTGTAAGTACACGGTTTCAGGTTCTATTTCACTCCCCTGTTCGGGGTTCTTTTCACCTTTCCCTCACGGTACTGGTTCACTATCGGTCTCTCAGGAGTATTTAGCCTTACCGGATGGTGCCGGCAGATTCCCACAAGGCGTCTCCGACCTCGCGGTACTCAGGATACTACTAGGCTAGCATTCTATACGTGTACCGGGCTATCACCGTGTATCGCTGGGCTTCCCATCCCATTCCACTTCTGTTTGCTAATGCCACATTGTAGTCCTACAACCCCCACTTTGCCGTAACAAAGTAGGTTTGGGCTCTTTCCCGTTCGCTCGCCACTACTTAGGAAATCATTATTATTTTCTCTTCCTCTGCTTACTTAGATGTTTCAGTTCGGCAGGTTTGCTCATTATATGTGACTAGTCTTCAACTAGCCGGGTTGCCCCATTCGGAAATCTTCGGATTAATTCCTATTTGCAAATACCCGAAGCTTATCGCAGCTTATCACGTCCTTCATCGCCTCTGAGAGCCAAGGCATCCCCCGTGTACTCTTTATTACTTTCTTCTACTTGTACGCCTTTTGCGCCGTACAGTATGCTTTTTTTGCTCTTGTTATGATGTCTCATACTTGTTGGTTGATTGCTCTCCCTTCAAGCGAGCACAAACACAACAGTCGCCTATTGTTGTTTGCTCTTCTTTTTTAACTTCTTCCAATATGTCAAAGAACTTTATTAAGGTTGAAGGTGGAGGGTATAAAGGTAGAGGGTTTCATTGTCCCCTAACTAAGCCTCGGTTCAGCCTTATTAGTAAAAATCATGGAGTCGAACCATTCAACAGTTTCCTGTCTTGCCCCTTCGGCTATTTCTTCTTTCTTAATCTTTATGTCAATGTATATTATCTATCCCGATAATAAGGTGTTATTTCTGTTGTGGTGTGGTTCAGCTATAGGTCTTACCCTACACCTTCTACCTTTTAACCCTCAACCTTTAATGGTGGAGAATAACGGAGTCGAACCGTTGACCTCCTGCGTGCAAGGCAGGCGCTCTAGCCAGCTGAGCTAATCCCCCAGATTTTAGTTACCAGTTAACAGTTGTTAGTTTTCAGTTTAAACTGTCCACTGTAAACTGCCAATCGTAAACTTAAAACGTGTAGTCCCGTCCAGATTTGAACTGGAGACCCCTACATTATCAGTGTAGTGCTCTAACCAGGCTGAGCTACGGGACTGTTGATTTAAGGTCGGCTTATAGTATGCAGTATATAGTATCTTACCGCTACTGCTTTTCCTTTGGCTTTCCCCATCTTCATATCCGTTATGCTTTCGCTCTATTGCTATTGCACACCGTTTCTTCTGGGTGTTTCTTTTTTTCTCTTTTTTTTATAAAGTATTTAGTATCAAGTATCAGGTTAATTAATGTAAGGCCTTAAACCCTATACCTTTTACCTTCAGCCTTATTACCCTCTACCTTAATTAGAAATATCATGTTGCGTGGCGAGTAGGCGGTGCTACTCCAGAAAGGAGGTATTCCAGCCGCACCTTCCGGTACGGCTACCTTGTTACGACTTAGCCCCAGTTATCGGTTTTACCCTAGGACGCTCCTTGCGGTTACATACTTTAGGTACCCCCAACTTCCATGGCTTGACGGGCGGTGTGTACAAGGCCCGGGAACGTATTCACCGCGTCATTGCTGATACGCGATTACTAGCGAATCCAACTTCATGGGGTCGAGTTGCAGACCCCAATCCGAACTGTGAATGGCTTTGTGAGATTCGCATCATATTGCTATGTAGCTGCCCTCTGTACCATCCATTGTAGCACGTGTGTAGCCCCGGACGTAAGGGCCATGATGACTTGACGTCGTCCCCTCCTTCCTCTCTGTTTGCACAGGCAGTCTGTTTAGAGTCCCCACCTTAACGTGCTGGCAACTAAACATAGGGGTTGCGCTCGTTGCGGGACTTAACCCAACACCTCACGGCACGAGCTGACGACAGCCATGCAGCACCTAGTTTCGTGTGATTGCTCACTTATCCATCTCTGGATAATTCACTAACTTTCAAGCCCGGGTAAGGTTCCTCGCGTATCATCGAATTAAACCACATGCTCCTCCGCTTGTGCGGGCCCCCGTCAATTCCTTTGAGTTTCAATCTTGCGACCGTACTCCCCAGGTGGAACACTTAACGCTTTCGCTTAGCCGCTGACTGTGTATCGCCAACAGCGAGTGTTCATCGTTTAGGGCGTGGACTACCAGGGTATCTAATCCTGTTTGATCCCCACGCTTTCGTGCCTCAGCGTCAATTAAACCATAGTAAGCTGCCTTCGCAATCGGTGTTCTGAGACATATCTATGCATTTCACCGCTACTTGTCTCATTCCGCCTACCTCTAGTCCATTCAAGCCCATCAGTATCAAGGGCACTGCGATAGTTGAGCTACCGTCTTTCACCCCTGACTTAACAGGCCGCCTACGCACCCTTTAAACCCAATAAATCCGGATAACGCTTGGATCCTCCGTATTACCGCGGCTGCTGGCACGGAGTTAGCCGATCCTTATTCTTCCGGTACATTCAGCTCTCTACACGTAGAAAGGTTTATTCCCGGATAAAAGCAGTTTACAACCCATAGGGCAGTCTTCCTGCACGCGGCATGGCTGGTTCAGAGTTGCCTCCATTGACCAATATTCCTTACTGCTGCCTCCCGTAGGAGTCTGGTCCGTGTCTCAGTACCAGTGTGGGGGGTCATCCTCTCAGATCCCCTAGTCATCGTCGCCTTGGTGGGCCGTTACCCCGCCAACTAGCTAATGACACGCATGCCCATCTCAATCCCATAAATGTTTGATCATTACACAATGCTGTGCTGTGATTTTATGCGGTATTAATCCGGATTTCTCCGGGCTATCCCCCTGATTAAGGTAGGTTGCATACGCGTTACGCACCCGTGCGCCACTTTCATATCCAGCAAGCTGGATAATCTCGTTCGACTTGCATGTATTAGGCCTGCCGCTAGCGTTCATCCTGAGCCAGGATCAAACTCTCCATTGTAAAATGTGTTGTAAGATGCTGACCAGTTTTAACTATTGTTAAAAATAGTCTTCTTTTTGTTATGTTGTCTGTTAGACACCACCTTTAAAATAAAGCTACGTAATCATGTACTTTGATCAGTACTCCATTACCTCGCTACGCTACATTGACATCTCTTTTAAGAACTTATTGACCGTTAACCTCGCGGTTGGTCTTTATATATCGTCGGTTTCAGTTTCAGCCGGTCTTCTTCGTCCAGCCTGTGTTTCACCCCGTTTCAATCTTTTTTTTCTATCTTCCCGACATCCGCCGTTCCGATTATTTTCCCTTTACTTATCGTTGGGAGTGCAAAGGTAAGGATCTTTTTTGAAACCACAAATAAAATAAATTTTATTTTCTGATCTTCTTTTCTTCCTCTCCTTTATTTCAATTGCCAGGTTTAGCTGGCTTTCCGTTCTTCCGAACCGGGCTGCAAAGGTAACAATCTTTTCCTCTTTCGCAAGATCTATTTTAAAATAAATCCGCTCTCCTTATCACCCTACCACCTTTTCATTAAAACCCTTCCTCCGAAGCGGGATGCAAAAGTAGGAAATTTAATCGCCCCTGCAAAGCTTTTTTATAGAATGATGCGGGGTTCAACGTAACCACATGGTTCTCAACAAGAAAAAATGTTACCGTAGATAAAACTTTTTGAGCGAAAGGGTGTTTCAGGCTGCCTATTCCCTCAGACTTCCCGGGTTTTCCCTGCGCCATGCCGTTTAAAACCCCGGAAGTCCCTGCCAATTAAACCCGATTGGAATGAAAAGCCCACAGCGTATGCGAGGACTTGTAATGAAAAGCGGGAACAAACCTATATAGTAGCACAGAACCTGCTTTTCCTAAAAAAGACTATATAACTTTACCGCAGCTTTTATAAAAACCATAATATATACTCACAAATATTTTATAAATTAGTTAGATGCTTCTGGTTAAACAATGGACTTCTGACTTATTTGGACTACTATTTCCAAATTTATGCAATGCGTGCGGAACTCATCTGTTTCGTCATGAACAGTTGATTTGTTTAAAATGCTTATACGATCTTCCTTTTACAGACTATCACCAATATGCAGATAATAGGGTAGCAAAGCAATTATGGGGTCGCTTACCACTTCATGCTGCAATGGCCATGTTGTATTTTAGAAAAGGAGCGAAGGTTCAAAACTTAATCCACAACTTAAAATATAACGGCAAAACCGATGTTGGGGTACTGTTAGGCAATATGTTGGGAGAACGGCTAAAAACCGGAATTCTTTACCAAGATATCAATATCGTTATCCCGGTTCCTTTACATCGCAAAAAATATAAGATCAGGGGATATAACCAAAGTACCTTTATTGCAGAAGGAATTGCAGTGCAAATGGGAATTGATGTTAGCGAAGATCACCTCATCCGGAAAACTTCTACAGAGAGCCAAACTAAAAAAAGCAGGTATAACCGTTACGAAAATATGAAAGATGTTTTTCACGTAAATGCTCCTGAAGATATAATCGGCAAACATATTTTACTGGTTGACGATGTAATTACCACCGGCGCAACGCTTGAAGCCTGTGCCAATACACTCTTAGCTATTGGGGCGGCAAAAGTGAGCATTGCAGCGCTCGCCTTTGCAGAATAATTACGATTATAAGGTTTATTGCTATTGTAAGTAGCCAAACATTTTTCTAAGTTTGATTTATGCGTTTAAATATTGGTTTGGTACTTTTAATCTTATTCGTGGCTTCAGCTTGCCGGAAGGGGGAACGCATTACCACAGACCCAAATGCTAAACTGAACATTCCCAATAAAGAGATATTATTTGATACCATTTTTACTTCGGTAGGCTCAACAACCAAAAGAATAAAGATTGCCAACAAAAATAATGATGCGGTTAAAGTTTCCGAAATCAGATTATCAGGCGGCAACACTTCGGCTTTTAGCATTAACATTAACGGGGAGCAAACGCAGCACAAAAATGATCTCATCATAAACGGCCAGGATTCTATAAACCTCTTTGTCAAAGTTTCGATCAACCCAAATTCAACCAACCTGCCCTTTCTGGTTCAAGATTCTATTATATTAAATACAAATGGAAATAAACAGGTGATTCAGCTTTTAGCTTACGGGCAGAATGCAGTGTTTGTTAATACATCAACAATTAACGCCAATACCCTTTGGACAAAAACTTTACCTTATATTATTAATGGATCATTAACCGTAAGGAGTGGAGCTTCATTAACCATCCAGCCCGGGACTAAAATTTATTTTCACAAGGATGCCAGTTTAAACATAGAAGGAAACCTCATGGTTAATGGCAGCTTTATGGAACCTGTACTATTTTGTAGTGATCGGCTCGAAAAAATATATAGTGACGAGCCTGGACAATGGAAAGGAATTTTCTTAAAACGCACCGGATATGGACTGATTAAAAATGCGATCATCAAAAATGCATCGGTTGGCATTACCTCCGATTCTTTATCCATTAACAGTCCCAAATTAATTTTAAGTAATAGCCTGATTAAAAACATGCAGGTAGCGGCTTATATTGGCTACCACTCAGAACTGTTTGCATTTAACAATGTGATGTATAACTGTGGAAATTACTTAATATATGCAGTAGGGGGAGGGAATTATAACCTGAAACAGAATACCTTTGCAGGTTATAACTTAAATTTTCCACGTAAAACGGCTTCACTCAGCTTTTCAGATTATTTATCTGCAAATGCTTACAATAAACTTCAGATAGATTTAACCAATAATATCATCTGGGGCAGTTTAACAAATGAATTGGATATCCAAAAGAAAACCTCAGCCATCGTACAATTGAATTTATGGAGCAATTTAATCCGATCTAACAACAGCACCTACAACAACAATGGCAATATTTTAAATACCGATCCTCTTTTTATTAATCGGGAACTGGAAAATTTTGAAGTATCGCCCAATAGCCTAGCCAGGAAAAAAGGAGCTGACTTAAGCACTGACCCGTATTTCTTTAATTATCTCCATAAAGATGCTAAAGGAGATGCAAGAATTTACCCCTCAACCTTAGGCAGTTACGAGAAATAACATATTTTTTTTATTTTCTCAAAACAAAACGGCGAGAATTTCCGTTTATATATTCGAGAGCGTTAATTTAGATGGTAAGGGTCGATATTTCTTCAAAGAATATCGGCCCTTTACTTTTTACCAAGATTTTAAGATTGCCACTCCATTTTTAGGCTTTTTTTTGAAGATCAATAACACTTTCATTCTTTTTTGAAAGTGAACTGTTGGTGCCTATGGCAGCCTGCAGCCCCGCTTTTCCTCCTGCCGTTTTAATTTATCGATAATTAAAAATATGTGGATCAAAACGGCATCCGTACAATCGGGCTTATTTAACAAAGCCGGTATTTAAATAGCGCAAAAAAAAGCAGCTACAAATGAATGCAGCTGCTTTATCTATTTGTTTTGTTGTAAAATTATTCTACAGTTACCGATTTAGCCAGGTTTCTGGGCTGGTCTACATTACAGCCCCTCATCACCGCAATATGGTATGATAATAACTGGAGTGGAATAGTTGCTAATAAAGGTAGGAAAGCCTCGTTTGCATCAGGAATTTCGATACAGTAATCTGCCATTTTCCTCACTTCGGTATCGCCTTGGGTTACAATCGCAATTACTTTTCCTTTTCTGGCTTTTACCTCCTGTATATTACTGATCACTTTTTCGTACGATGAGTTTTGTGTAGCAATAAAAACTACCGGCATTTCTTCATCAATTAAAGCGATAGGCCCGTGTTTCATTTCTGCCGCAGGATAACCTTCTGCATGGATATAAGAAATTTCCTTCAGTTTTAAGGCGCCTTCTAAAGCCACTGGAAAACCACTACCTCTACCTAAAAACAAGCAGTTAGTAGAATCTTTAATCTTTTCTGCTACCTCTTTAATCAGGTCGTTCGACTCCAGCGCTATCTGGATCTTTTCAGGGATATGATCCAATTCCGTTAAAAGCTCAATCAATTTTGAAGTGGTAATGGTTCCTTTTTGCTGCGCCATGTAAAAGGCCATCAAGGTTAAAACCGTTACCTGTGCAGTAAATGCTTTTGTAGACGCGACACCAATTTCTGGTCCGGCGTGCGTATAAACGCCGGCATGGGTTAAACGTGGGATGGATGCCCCGGCAACATTGCAAATTCCAAAAATAGTTGCTCCACGTTCTTTAGCCATCTCAATGGCAGCCATGGTATCGGCCGTTTCTCCAGATTGTGAAATGGCAATGACCACATCTTTTTCAGTAATGATCGGGTTTCTGTACCTGAACTCTGAAGCATACTCCACCTCAACAGGAATACGGGCATACTCTTCGATAAGGTATTCGCCAACCAAACCTGCGTGCCACGAGGTTCCGCAGGCTACAATAATAATCCGGTCTATATTTTTTAATTTCTCAGCAAATTCTTTGATCCCGCCAAGCTGAACTTTTCCTTCTTCAGGATAAATACGTCCACGCATACAATCCTTAATTGAGCGTGGCTGCTCATAAATCTCCTTCAACATAAAGTGATCAAAGCCGCCCTTCTCCAGCATCTCAAGCTTTAACTGTAACTCTTGAATTAACGGTGTTTGCACTACGTTATCCAATTGCTTAACCAAAAGGTCATCTTTGGTAATCAGGGCGATTTCACCATCCTTTAGATAAATTACGTTTTTGGTATATTCTATAATGGGTGTCGCATCAGAGGCAATAAAATATTCACCTGCGCCAACACCAATTACCATGGGACTACCTTTCCTTGCAACAATTAAACGATCCGGGTGTTCCCTATCCATAATCACGATGGCATAGGCACCGTTCACTTCCTGTAAAGCCAAACGAACAGCTTCTAAAAGATCAATCTGTTCAATTTCCTGGATTTCTTCAATCAGGTGTATCAAGACCTCTGTATCCGTGTCACTTTTAAATTCGTGCCCACGGCTGGTTAGTTCTTCCTTTAAGGTGGCGTAGTTTTCTATAATCCCATTATGGATAATAGAAAGCTTTTCGTTATTAGAAGTATGTGGGTGAGAGTTGCGATCAGAAGGTACACCATGTGTTGCCCATCGCGTGTGGCCCATTCCAATTGTACCCGACTTATCTTTAGCTTCGGCATATTCTTCTAAAACCGCTACCTTGCCGGCTTTTTTATAAATATGCTGACCACTATTATTCATCAGTGCTATACCAGCACTATCATACCCCCGGTACTCTAATCTTTTAAGACCTTTTAGTACAATTGGCCAGGCTTCTCTGTAGCCAATATAGCCTACTATTCCACACATAAGTTACATCATTTTATTGATCAAATATATAAAACAAACGTTTGTTTTACGGCATTAAGGCGAAAAACTTACTTTACAAAAAAAGCAGCTACAAATTAATGTAACTGCTCGTGCTATAGCAACCTAAGCAAGGTTGGTGTATAATTTTATTTATAAAGTGGGAAAGCACTTACCAACTTAATCACTTCAGCTTTTACACTATTTAAGTTAGCTTCATCTTCAGGATTCGTTAAAACCCGATCAATTAACTCTACAATCTTTTCCATTTCAGTCTCTTTTAAACCACGTGTCGTAATTGCAGCAGTACCTACACGGATACCTGAAGTTACAAATGGCGATTTATCATCGAAGGGAACCATATTTTTGTTCACTGTAATTTCGGCTTTCTCTAAAGCATTTTCAGCTACTTTACCAGTGATATTTTTATTTCGAAGGTCAATCAGCATCAAGTGATTATCCGTACCGCCAGAAATAATACCATACCCTTTAGCCACAAATGCTTTAGCCATGGCCTGTGCGTTAGCCGCAACTTGTTTAATATAAGTTCCATACTCCTCACTTAAAGCTTCGCCAAAAGCAATTGCTTTAGCCGCAATAATATGCTCTAAGGGGCCACCTTGCGTACCTGGGAAAACTGCCATATCAAGTAAATTGCTCATCAATCGGGTTTCGCCTTTTGGTGTTTTTAATCCCCATGGGTTCTCAAAATCCTGTCCCATCATAATCATACCCCCACGTGGGCCACGTAAAGTTTTGTGGGTAGTCGTAGTTACAATATGGCAATGTGGAAGTGGGTTGGCCAACAATCCTTTTGCAATTAAACCTGCCGGGTGAGAAATATCAGCTAAAACCAAAGCACCAATTTTATCAGCTACCGCACGGATAAATGCATAATCCCACTCGCGCGAATAAGCAGATGCACCACAGATAATTAATTTAGGTTTTTCAGTTAAGGCAACTTCTTCTAATTTTTTATAATCGATCAGGCCAGTTTCTCTTTCAACACCATAAAATAAAGGCTGGTATAATTTACCTGAAAAATTTACAGGCGAACCATGAGTTAGGTGACCTCCATGAGAAAGATCGAATCCTAATATCTTATCGCCTGGTTGCAAAACAGCAAGCATTACCGCTGCGTTAGCTTGTGCACCAGAGTGTGGCTGAACGTTTACCCACGCTGCACCAAACAATTCTTTTGCCCTATCGATAGCAATTTGCTCTATTACATCCACTACCTGGCAACCGCCATAGTAACGTTTTCCCGGTAAGCCTTCAGCATATTTATTGGTCAGTACCGATCCGGCAGCTTCCATTACCTGCTTGCTTACAAAGTTTTCTGATGCAATAAGCTCTAAACCATGCTCTTGTCGGTTTAACTCCTTATCAATAAGTTCAAAAATTTGGTTGTCGCGTGTCATCATTATATGAGGTTTGTATTTTTTTGGCAAAAGTAAGAATTTCAAATTTAATTTAGGCTGTATTAAGATAATGCTTTCACATTAAAGTTGTTAAAGCCGCTCCCAATGCTTATCTCTACGATTTGTTGCTGCAACATTTCTAAAATAGCCAGGAAATTATAAACGAAATGCACTTTATTCTCCGAATTTTTAAGCACTAAAGCAAAATCAATCTGTTTATTAATATCGAGCAAATTAGCAATAAAGTGTTTTTGTTGTTCAATGGTATATGGATATTGAACCACAGTATGTTTAACCTCTTCACTGCGCAGCTCATACTTCTGCATCGTCCGGTGGTAAACGGTTAAAAGTTTATACAGATCAAGCGATAAAAGCTCATCTTGATGCGTAGAGGATGCTGCTGCCAAAGTGAGATCGTATGTTATGTTACCCCTATGGTCTTGCTTCAAACGTTCCTCTTCAAAAACTTTCATTTCTTCGGCAGCAGATTTGAATTGTTTGTAGGCAATCAATCTGGCAATCAGGTCTTGTTCCGAGTTGATTTCATTTCCGGTTTCATCAACCTCAATCCTTGGTAAAAGCATTTTCGATTTAATGCGCATCAAAGTTGCGGCCACTAAAATAAATTCGCTGGCCACTTCTACATTTAAAGCAAGGAGCTGATGAATATAGGCCAAAAAGTCGTTGGTGATTTTCGAGATCTCCACATCCTGGATATTAAGTTCATCGCGTTCGATAAAGAACAGCAACAAATCGAAGGGGCCTTCGAATACCGGAAGTTTTATTTCAAAATTCTCTGCCTGCATGTGAAGAGACAAACATAACGAAAATTTTTAGTCCTGGACAATCCTAACCACTAAACCCTACCCCCAACCTCCATCCGCTAAGCCCTCAACGCCAACCGCTTAACCATCAAGAATAAAGCACCATTTTTCTCTTCTATATTAAAACAAATTTGCCTTACTTTGTATCTTGTTTTTTACCATAAATTTCGAATGCAAGTAAAAGCTGGCCCCCTATTATCTAAAATCAACTATCCCGCTGATTTAAAGCAATATAGCGAATCTGACTTAGAACAAATAAGCCAGGAATTACGACAGTACATTATTGATGTTGTCAGTGTAAATGGCGGCCATTTTGGTGCCAGTTTAGGCGTTGTTGAATTAACAGTTGCCTTACATTACGCATTAAATACCCCTTACGATAAATTGGTTTGGGATGTAGGCCATCAGGCATACGGGCATAAAATATTAACCGGCCGTAGAGATTTATTCCATACCAACCGTGTATACGGTGGCATTAGCGGATTCCCGAAGATTTCTGAAAGCGAATATGATACTTTTGGTGTAGGTCACTCTTCTACTTCCATTTCGGCTGCTTTGGGGATGGCAGTAGCCTCGCAATTAAAAGGCGAAACCGGTCGGCAACACGTTGCCGTTATTGGTGATGGTGCCATGACTGCAGGATTAGCATTTGAAGGCTTAAATCACGCAGGGATCGAAAATAGCAATGTGCTCGTAATCTTAAATGATAATTGCATGTCTATCGATCCGAATGTGGGGGCATTGAAAGAATATCTAACCAGCATCACCATTTCAAAATCGTACAACCGTTTTCGTGATGATATTTCTCATGTGCTGGCAGGATTATCTAAACTTGGCCCTAATGCACACAAATACGTTAAGAAAATAGAGAAAAGTATTAAAGGAACCTTACTAAAACAAAGTAATTTATTCGAAGCCTTAAACTTTAGATATTTCGGTCCTGTTGACGGGCATGATGTAAAACGTTTGGCGCAGACCATAAAAGATTTATCTGCCATTCCTGGACCTAAACTTTTACATTGCATTACCGTAAAAGGCAAAGGCTTTGCGCTGGCAGAGAAAGACCAAACCAAATGGCATGCCCCGGGTTTGTTTGACAAGATTACCGGCGAAATCAAAAAAAGCGTTCCGGATAAACCACAACCACCAAAATACCAGGATGTTTTCGGGCATACTATTGTTGAGCTGGCAGAGGCCAATGATAAAATTGTAGGTATTACCCCAGCAATGCCATCAGGCTCATCATTAAATATTATGATGAAAGCCATGCCAAAACGTGCATTCGATGTGGGTATCGCAGAGCAACATGCCGTGACTTTCTCAGCTGGCCTGGCCACGCAAGGATTAGTTCCTTTTTGCAATATCTATTCGAGTTTTATGCAAAGGGCATACGATCAGGTGATTCATGATGTGGCCATTCAAAAATTGAACGTAGTTTTCTGTCTGGATAGAGCTGGTTTGGCCGGTGCCGATGGTGCAACACACCATGGCGCTTACGATATTGCTTACATGCGCTGCATTCCAAATTTGGTAGTTTCTTCTCCAATGAATGAAGAAGAATTGCGTAACCTGATGTTTACTGCTCAACAAGAAAATGTGGGTCCATTTGTAATCCGTTACCCACGTGGCAATGGCGTAATGCCTGATTGGAAACGACCATTTAAAGCATTAGAAATTGGCAAAGGGCGCAAAATTTGTGATGGTGAAGACGTAGCCTTATTAACCATTGGTCATGTAGGTAACTTTGCCGTTGAGGCACGAGCCGAATTAAACAGCGAAGGTTTTTATCCGGCACACTACGATTTACGTTTTGTGAAGCCATTGGATGAGCAGCTACTACATGAAGTATTTGCTAAATATAAACATGTAATCACGGTAGAAGATGGTTCATTACCTGGAGGAGTAGGTTCTGCAGTATTAGAGTTTATGGCCGATCATGGCTATAGCGCAAATGTAATCCGTTTAGGTATTCCAGATCAGTTTATCGAACACGGCGAACAGGCCGAGCTTTGGGCGGAATGTGGTTATGATAAAAATGCGATTATCGAGGCGGTTAGAAAAGTGGCCGTAAAAAGAACAACAGATAGTATGGCAGGGTAAAAGCTTTTCATATTTCTTGTCATTCTGAGGGGGGGTAAGTATTAGTGTCGTCACCCTGAATTCATTTCAGGGTCTTAATAGCAGGAAAGATGCTGAAATAAATTCAGCATGACGATCGCGTGAGGTGAAGCAGCTGTAAAACACTAACTATATTCAAATATTAATCGAACTCAGGTTAATTAACAAAAAAGCATCAGTTAACAAATAACTGAGGCTTGATTATATCATCACATCTCCTAAAAATCAGAATATAAATTTCTAAACGAACTGCGTAAACCAAAGGTAATTAACCCGGTAGTATTTTTACCTAAATTGTTACTTTCTCTCCTAACCACACCACCTAGTTCTAAGCGTAGGTTGTATTTCGGGTTAACTACATAGGCTACTTTTCCTTCCGCATAAAAAAGGTCTGTGCGAATCCCTTGAGTGGTGTAATTCCCAATAGGCTGTACCGCGTCAGTATATGGCTCGAAAATATTCTTACCATAGTTCTGCCCAGCGATATCCAAACCATACTTAGCATACATCAGTTCGCCGCTAAAATCAAAACGTTTGTAAGAATAGTTTAATAAACCAACAAGCTCTCTAAAGTTAGCACCAAAAGGATGTGCTAGAGGCTCATTATAGTTGGCGTAATTGCCGATACGGGTTCTTGAAGAAAATGTATAGGGTTTGGCCGTATTGTATTCCAATAAATAATTCAAACCTGCTACATGAAATACATCTGCTCCCCGCAATCCCAATTGCCAACCGTATTTATTTCTGGAACTGCCAGAACTTGAGAAGAAATTTTTAGCCTCAAACTCATCTAATGAAAACTGACCGTAAGCCACCAATTCTTTTGCAAATTCGTATTTTGTAGTAAATCCCAACAAAGCATTGTCTGGAGAACCGCTTGAGGCTTCTACTGGCCTTAAGAAGATGACAGGATTTGCATAGCCCCAATCAAATCCTCTTCTATTCCCAGCATCATCTGTCTGTGCCCAAATAATAGAGTCGAAAAATCCAATTGATAATTTATTGTTGACGTTCCAATCGAGGTAATGAAAAATCCCCCCTTTTTTACGGTTACCCGCATCGTAAGATAGTTTGGTCGCACCTGGATCCTGCATAGATGTCCACATCACCATATATTGTACATTCCCCAAATTACCGGTCAATTTCAAAAAGGGAGTTGGAGATGAAAAGTCAGATAACAATAAAGAGCGATAACCGTCACCAATAAAGGTTTTATCATAACCTGCGGTAATGTTCAAATATTTTATGGGTGTATAAGATACTGTTGCGGTAACATACGACCAATCTTTGGTTAATTTACCAAAGCTCCTATCATAAGATTGACCTGGCACAACTTTAGTCTGATTTACATAATTATCATAATAAGCTGCAAAACGCCCCTGATTCTCAAATCCGCTGGTGTAGAAAGAAAATTTCTTTCCTATTGTACCACCGACCTGATAACCACGGGTATTCAAATAGGTAGTTTTTTTACCAGAAACATCACGACCGATCTGGAAGTCAGGCAAAAAATCGGCATATACAGTATAATCTTCCCTTTGAATATCTAGTAAATGTTCCTGGAATAATTTTCTCGATACCCACGATTTTCTGGTTGAGTCTGTTCCGATGCTTAACAACATGCTACTTTTATCACGCAGCAAACTATCATCAATAAAAAAAGGCTTTAAAGCACTATGGATCCGTGTATTGGGATTATAAACCTCTCCACTCAATTTCTGATAAAACTGGAACGAATAAGGTTGATAAACAGCCTGGGCTTTAACTTCGTAAATGGAAACGACTAAAAAAAGGAGGAATAAGATTTTCTTCATCTGATAAATTTTAATTCAAACGGCAAAGAACGTTATTAATTATCAATTTAACACCTTTACCAAAGTTCTATAAGAGAAAAGCCCTTACGGGCTTTAAAACTTTAAATACTAAAAGGCGTTCTCTTCACCTTTAACCATATTAATCACGGTCATAAAAATAATCTTGACATCCAGCATCGCACTCCAATTCTCCAGATACCATATATCGTGCTCTACACGTTTTACCATTTTGTAATCTTCTTTGGTTTCACCACGATAACCGTTTACCTGTGCCCAACCTGTAATACCTGGTTTTAAAAAGTGGCGAACCATAAACTGATCTACAATACCTTTGTACTGTTCGGTATGGCTTAACATATGCGGACGTGGACCCACTACACTCATATGACCCATAAATACATTAAAAAATTGTGGCAGTTCGTCTAAACTCGATTTTCTCAAAAATTTCCCGATTGGCGTAATCCGGTCATCGTTTTTGCTGGCCTGTCTTTTATCACTATCCGAATTCATGCGCATGCTCCTGAATTTAAAACACCAGAAAGGTTCATCATCGCGCCCACTTCTCAATTGTTTAAACAAAACAGGTCCTTTACTCTGTATTTTAATCAATAATGCAATGATCGGATACAACCAGCTCAGTACAAAAAGAATAACTAGTCCACTAAACACCACATCGATTACTCTTTTCTTAAATCTATTATGAATTTTTTCTAAGGGCTCTGAACGTAAAGAGATTACCGGAAATTCATTCCCCAAATAACTCACCGTATAAGGCGACAACAGCGCCCCGCTAATATCTGGAATAAACTTTAACCGCACACATTGGCGCTCGGCCTCTTCTGTCAACAAAGTCATGTCAGCCATTCGATCAGGCGCAATTGTAACATAAATATCTTTTATCCCCTTATCAACTGCCATTTTAAATTGTCTTCCCACTACATCAGAAATCTGACCGTTACGATCTAGATAATCTTCTGGCACATCATTAATAAAACCATGGAACTCAATATAACGCTGTTTTTCAAAATAACTGGCCAGCTGTAAACCCGTAGCATTATTGCCCATGATGGCCACAGATTTAACCCCCCTCAAATGGTTAAATAATAAAAACTGAAAAGAGGTACCAATAAAGCGGTTCACCAAAAACAAAATGGCCAACATGCCATAAAAAATCACTAGGAAAGACCTAGAGAAATCATTTTGTTTTGAGAAAAACAAGTAGATTGAAAAAAGTACTGCATGTAGTACTACACTTTTCCACGTTCCACGATATATCCGCTCTATCCTTCTTGAGCCATATTCACTGTACAAACCAAAACTCGTAGTGCTTACTACCCAGATGAGGTTACACACTACAATATAATGCCATTGCAATTCTGAACTCACCGCTTTACCCATATAAGCGGTAAATTCGTAGGCAAAAAAGTACACAATGTTGACCATAATCAGGTCAGTAATCGGTAAAATATATTTGAGTATAAATAAGTAACGTGTTTGCATAGGCTTAAAGGGAAAACTTAAACATTTATCTATTGTTTTTGTTTTAAGTGAATCATAATGAACAAAATTGATGCCCAAAATCTGATTTCAAAGTTAAAAAATCATTACCAAAGTAAAAATCGTTAATAATCACACAATATAAGCTTTAAAAATCCTTCCAATAAAGAGAAGTATCTATATATTAATAAATAGTCGACTAGTCGTGCAAATACGTAGATACAAAAAAAGTTTACAAAAATGTAAACTTCTTAATCTTATTTGGCTTAGTATACTAAGCATATTT
Organism: Pedobacter sp. W3I1; assembly: GCF_030816015.1. Taxonomy (NCBI): domain Bacteria; kingdom Pseudomonadati; phylum Bacteroidota; class Sphingobacteriia; order Sphingobacteriales; family Sphingobacteriaceae; genus Pedobacter; species Pedobacter sp. W3I1. The sequence goes on along the minus strand of NZ_JAUSXN010000001.1, from coordinate 746,672 downwards.
TATTCCGTGTTCGCTAACCATATCCTTAGCCACCTGCTTAATTTCTTGCTCATCCGATTTTGGATAAATCAAAAGTACCTCACCATCATCAACAACGATGTAGTTATCCAATCCTCTTATTACCGCCGCTTTATCATTGGGTAAGTGTATAATGCAATTGTTCGTGTCTTTCAAATTAATCTTAGTTAGATTAACCATATTATTATCGATATCTTTTTCTCCAACCGCATGTAAAGAAGCCCAGGTGCCCAAATCAGACCAACCAATATCAGCGGGAATAGTGTATACATTATCAGCCTTTTCTAAAATGGCGTAATCGATAGAGATATTAGGACTTAAAGGGTATTTTTCAGCAATAAAATTAGCTTCATCAGGTGTATTATAAAAAGGCAAGCCACTTTCAAACAGCGCAGTTATTTCGGGAGCATATTTCTCAAATGCTTTCTTCAAAGAACCTGCTGACCAGATAAATATTCCTGCGTTCCAAACGTAATCGCCGCTTTTTAAATATTCCTCGGCTTTAGCCAAAACTGGCTTCTCCATGAAGGCATTTACCTTTTTAATCTCATTTAATCCTTCCTGATTCTTGATACTTGCTTCTTGGTATTGAATGTAGCCATAGCCAGTGTCTGGCCTGGTAGGAGTAATTCCTAGTGTTAGCAATGCATCGTTTTTTGAACTAAAATTCAAAGCTTGTTTAATCTTGTCTAAAAATATATCCTCTTTCAAGATTAAATGATCAGAAGGTGCAACCACAATATTGGCATCGGGATTTAACTGACCAATTTTATAAATAGCATAAGCTATACAGGGTGCAGTATTGTTACGGCTAGGTTCTAACAAAATATTAGCCTTTAAAACAGTTGGCAATTGTTCGGCAACTAAATCCGAATAACTTTCATTTGTTAATATAAATATTTGATCATTTGGGCAAATGTTCAAAAATCGCTCATAGGTAAGCTGTAATAAAGATTTACCCATTCCTAAAATATCAATAAACTGCTTCGGGAAATGATTGCGACTTTTTGGCCAAAAGCGGGAACCTACTCCCCCGGCCATAATAAGTATATAGGTATTATTCTTCATTTTTATTTTAATTTAAGATTTATACTTTCAGACACAAACTTTTGCAATTCTTTCATAAATACACTTTCATCAAATTTTTCTGCATGAGCACGTATAAATTTTGAATCAAATTCTAAGGTCTCGAACAAACTAATAGCGTCAATCAAAGATTTGACAGTCTGTTCTTTGAAAAAGACAGCTGTTGCTCTAGACGCGTCATTATCATAAGGAATCATAGTCTCGAGAACCCCTCCAATTTCATAAGCAATAACTGGCCTACCCGAAGCATTTGCCTCTAAAGGGGTAATTCCATAGTCTTCATATTGAGGAAAAATCAATGCTTTGCAGTTTGCATATAATATTGCTAATTCTTCGCTAGATAATCCCTTTCGAAATTCAATATTATTTTTCGCCAGCCGTTTCAATTCTTCTGCTTTTGTCCCATTACCAACTACAATAAGCTCGAGGCCTAATCTGTTAAATGCTTCAATAGCCAAATCCGCCTTCTTGTAAAATTCAAGCCTTGATACCAATAAATAATAATCTTGTGGTTTTTCCACAACATGAAAATTACGGGTTTTAACATCAGGTGGTATAATCTTCACATCACGAATGTCATAAGCGTCTTTGATTCTTTGTGATGTTTCATTCGTCATTCCCAGATAAAAGTGACCTTTTTGTGCTGCCTTTTTATCAACTTTTCGCAAATAGCTTACTACTTTGTCAAAAACCCATCTATGGATTCCTTTCGAATCATTATACTGACTGTAAGAAGTTGGGTTCCACGCCAAACGAAATGGAGTGTAGGTATATATGAATACTACAGCATTTTTATCAATGTCTACATATTTAGCACTATGCGTGTTAGATATTAAAACTACATCATATCCGTGAACTTTGACAGCTTTCATCGCCCAAAGTGCAAATGGGAAATATAGTCGTTGCATCCATTTTACACTTTTTGATAAAAATTGTAATGCTGAAGTCTTAATATTGTAGTTCCGGTATTCAGGATAAGTACCCTCAGGATTATATGCCAGCGTATAAACATCTGCATCGGGAAATGCTTTTAACATAGTCAACACGACTTGCTCAGCACCTCCTCTCCTCATTAGTTCATCGTGAACGATTGCTATTTTCATCTATTTAAAATTTTTATCTTCTTCTTCAATCAATAATGTCAAGACATCGAAAAAAGACCTGTTATATTCCCAACCCAAGACTGCTTTAGCCTTTTGGTTATCTCCAAACATGTCTGCCATATCTGTTGGTCTAAACAATGTGGGATCTTCTACTAACCTATTTAACGGAATATTTAAATAATCTAAAGTATAATTGATTATGTCACGTAAATAAACCGAATTACCTGAGCAAATTAAATAATCATCTGCCTTACCCTGCTGTAAAGAAAGCCACATGGCCCTTACATAATCAGGCGCATAACCAAAATCTCTTTTTACATCAATATTCCCAACACGCAATTCATTTTTGATTCCTTTTCTAATTTCTAGTCCAGTTCTAATCACCTTCTTAACAAAGAAATTTGGGCTCCTTAAATACGATTCATGGTTAAAAAGTATCCCATTCACACAAAAAACTTTATAGGACTCACGATAGTTCACACCAATCCAATATCCAGAAGCCTTAGATATAGCATATGGGCTTAATGGATGAAAAGGGGTATTCTCATTCACTGGTAAATTATTTACTTGTCCAAACATCTCACTACTTGAGGCTTGATAGATTTTAGTATCTAGCTGTAACAACCTTACGCTCTCCAGAATATTTAACACTGACTGCGTGTTATAATTTAAGGTGCCGATAGGCTGCTCAAAGGATATTCCTACTGAACTTTGCGCAGCTAAATTATAAAATTCATCAGGTTTATATTTGAGTAAAATCTTAATAATACTTGAAAAATCAAGCAAATCACATTCTTCTATAAGAATGTTTTCTGAGATGCCCAAGTAAACAAAATTCTTTTTACTAAAATTATGACTGCTTCTCGTTAAACCTACGACCACATAATCATTCCTGGATAAAAGTTGCGCCAAATAAGCACCATCTTGCCCTGTAATGCCTGATATAATTGCGACTTTCTTCATTTATTTTGTAATACTAATTCATTTTTGCCAACTATTTGTCCATAAACGCTTACCAAATTTTTAGCATGATTCATGAGGGAATGATCCCTGTTCCAAAATTTCTCATAAGTTGCCTTACTTAAAGATGATAAAAGCTCATCGTTATTATACATGCAACTTATCTTTTCAGCCAAATCATTAACATCTTCAGAACGGAATATCATTCCATCTGTTCCATCGTTAATTAATTCGCATGCAGCGGTGCAATCGGAAACAATAGATGAAATACCAAAAGAAGAGGCTTCTTGAACTACTAAACCATAAGTTTCGTACCAAACTGAAGGAAAAACCAGAAATCTAGCACTTTTCAAGATATCTCTTATTTCCAATTTGTTCTTCCACCCTACAAACTTAAACTTAGGGTATTTTTGAATTAAATTTTTAAAATTATCTCCTTCACCAATAATTATAGCATCATCTATATTCAACTTAAGCATTGCTTCGCAGAAATATTCAACTCCTTTTTCTGATGAAAGCCTGCCAATAAAAATACAATTCTTATTTAGCTCTGCTTCAATCCTAGGGATAAGTATACTATCAACGGGGTTTTCTACATAATATGTATGCTTGAAACCCTTAATGTATGGAGTTAATACCTCATACGATAATTTTGAGATAGAAATTAGACTAAGTTTTTTCTTTAAAGCTACAAACATTGCTTTCTGAACAAACGATCTGATTATCCGATATAATTTAAAGCCATAATTTCTCGAATCACAGTTTGAAGCTATACAACTTAAAGAAAGTGGTACTTTTTTGCATATGCCTTTACTTTGAAAGTTATAAAAACTACCATTGGGGCAAGCAATAAAGTAATCATGTAGTGTAATTACTGTTGAGTAGGAGTGAAGCAGTGAACAAACAATAGGGCTAATCGATAAACCTTTGGTCCAGCCATGAATATGCACTATAGTATTCTCCTGATTAAAAGTCTTTAATAGTTTTTTCATTTGGCGATAAGCCTTAACATTCCAAATACCTCTAAAAAGAGCTTTAATCTTATTTTTGGAATACAATATCTCCTCATTATTAAGGTGACTGATGGACACATTACTATCCAACAAAGATTGGTCTACATTACCAACGGCACAAAAATAATTTACATTATATCCTGCCAAGCTTAAACCAACAGCGCTATCTACAGCAACTTTTGCAGCCCCTCCATTTATATTAGAAAAGTCATTAACAATTATAATGTTGAGTTTTGAGTTATCTTTTAACATCCTTCTGTAGCGCCTAGGCTAAACAATTTTAATTCGTATCAAGTATATTATTGTTGCTTATTATTAGATATTGTAGCCAATTTTTCTCAAAATTTTCTTCAAATTACTTTTAGCTATTTGCAAACAGTAATAATATTTGGCAATTATTAAATTCAATTTTCCAGTAGAAGTAACGATTTGATAATGCTCTTTAAAAAGTTTTTTTTCATTAAAGCTTACTCCTCCCTGGGCCATTCTTACAGTAACTTTATTAAAGAATGAAGTTTTAAATGCATTTCCAGGCCGTAATAATATCTCATAATCGCTACATATTTTATATCTTGTATCAAACAGTCCATAAGTATTGAAAAAAACTCTACTGTGAAGAGAGCCAGGATGTGCAATTGTATTCATTAATCTACTTTTTTTCCAATCCCATTTTTCACCGAGTGTTTTTATATATTTATCATTTGTATTCACTAAATCCATTTTCGATGACACATACTCCAAATCAGATTTACAAGTTAAAATATGATCTACATAATCCTGCAACGCATTTGGATAGTATGAATCATCTGATCCTATGAAGCCTATCCAGTCACCGGTTGAAAAATTTATACCCTTATTCCATGCCTCATAAATACCCGAATCCTTTTCACTTATCCATTTATGAATATATTCATTATACTTCTCTATGATATCTATTGTATTATCTGTAGATGCAGCATCAATGACAATTATTTCAAAGTTGCGATAAGTTTGCCCGATTATACTTTTTAAGCAAGTTTCTAAAGTTTTACCTGCATTATAAGTTGCGATTATAACGGAAATCAGAGGTGTATTATTTTTTATCATTTTTTTTATCCAAAATCAATTCATAAAAATCAACAAGATTTTTTTTATAAATTCCCCATGTATATTTTTCACCGATTAATTTCGAAGCACTTCTACCTATTTTTTCTCGTAGCATTTTATCATTAATTAGCCTTTCAATTTCATCAGCAAGTATCATTGAATTATTTATTGGAATAATTACCCCAGTTTCATCATGTACAATAGGCACGCCACAATTCTCTGTTGTTATTACTGGTAAACCTGATGCCATTGCCTCCATGGCAGCCCTTGATGAACCTTCGGCAAAGGTTGGAAAAACATATAAATCGCTATTCTTCAAATGATCTTTAAGTTCATCATATAAAAAAATGCCATGGAAAACAATATTAGAAGGAATATCTGGTATTTTTAAATCATCTACTATGCCCAAAACATCAAGAACTACTGAAACTCCCCTTTCGTTAAGTTCCTTAATTGCTTCAATTAATATTCTTGCCCCTTTTCTAAAACAAAAATGCCCAATAAAGATAAGATGAACTGCATCTTTTTTAACAAAAGACCAATCGGTTTTTAAGCCAACAAAATCCTCTCTCACCCCAAAATAAATTACCTTTACAATATCTTCCCTATAGCCATTATCTAAAAAAGTACTTTTTACAAAGTCTGAATTTACTAGGACATAATCTGCGTCTAAGCAATCTTTTTCAACGAGCGTCCAAAATTTTGAATTAGGATCTAGGTCATATTTTTGATTAAACCTCTTATATTCTTCGATTAAATATTCTTTCATCGATACTGGGTGGGCTATACTATGATCCGCAATTGTGATCATATTTTCTTTCTTAGCCTTTTCTATCGCCCCACCTTGCCCTGCACCACTCCTAACATGAAAAATATCAGCATTTTTAATGTGTTTTTTAGTTTCTTTACCTAAATAATTTCCAGCCCCAAGTAAGTGCATTATCCTCTTTTAAGAGCTTAAGTCTAACCAGAATAATTAAAAACCACAGGTAAAATTCTGACTTTGAACATGAGATAATATCATCATCATCAAGGCCTACAGGTTGCCTAACCATTAATCTTTTATAAAGATCCGCTCTTCCTACAATCTTTCCCAGAAAGTTAACAATTATAGGGTTTATTTTTTTTGGTAACCACCCGGTTAGATACTTAACCTTAATTCCACTTTCTTTTAAAAGGGCTCCAGCCTGGCCCAATTGTATTCTACCTTGGCCTTGGGATAAGATTATCTTCATAAAAATTCTTATTTTTCTGCATTTTAAAATTACACTGATTGATCATTCATTCATTATAAATGACATGAGAATTACGTCAATAAACCTAATTGTCAGGCCTGTTTAATCTAATCATCATAGTTAAAGTAATTCCTGTGGTAATATTAAATTCCATGTCTATAATCATTCTCAGCGTTAATAAATTTCGATTGATCATATTCATAGTTTGATTTTATTAATGTTTGAGCCGATAGAATGACACTAAAAAAGACCCAAATAAAAAGCATTGTAAAAGTAGGGAAAGCAAAAAAGTAGACACAAGAAGCAAGTATACCAGCCGCTAGCACATTTGACACTTTTTTAGCACGTTTATATAAAAGATAAAGAAAATATATAAAAAGTATAAATACAAAAATACCAGTTTCTGATAAAATTTCGACATATATATTATTTGGAATTCTTTTGCCCCCTAAATCGAAATCAGGTAAATTGTTAAAGTGACTATAATGCATTCCATAACTAGAAAGTCCAACACCAAAGAAAGGATTAGAAGTAGCCATTTTCAGTCCTGTAATTGTAGTATTTAAACGATCAAGCCTTGAATATATATCATTAGTATTCTCAACAGAATCTTCACTAGCGAAAATTTTATTATAGATCAAACTTCTAAAACCATCACTAAACTGAGTTAATAGAGTAACAGAAATGGCAATTACAGTTATAGAGGCAATCAATTTTAGCTTATGTTTTTTATAAACATAATATGTATATATAACAAAAAATAAAAATAAGCAAAATATTGAAGCTGTAGAAAATGTGGTTAATATTGTTCCCCAAAAAAAATAAGCCATTTTTTTCCTCTCATAAAAAAAGGAAATGATTCCCATAAGCAATAAATAGAAACCCATGTAGTTACCTTCTTTAAATGTTCCACTGCGGATAACATTCATTATCATCTGTGATTCTTCCTCCATTCCTGGTAATTTTAATACTGGTAGATGAAGTATCCCACTAAAAAAAAGGTACCATGAATATGATGCAGAAATAATTGCACCTACAAACAAAAATTTAATTAATTCTGGTTTTCTTTTTAAAATATCCGTTGTAATAAACATCCCTGCAACAACCAAAAAAACATATATAAATTTTAGCACACTGTCAACAGTCGGACTTATTCTAACGGCACTAGTAGTTAATGGGTAGTTGTAAGTATAGAGCGTATTTATAATTAATGATATTAAAATACAAATGCAAAACATTATAATTGTTAGGCTTGGTTTTCCAACCTTCCACATTTCTGTTTTTCCAGATGCTAACTTTAAAGAAATTAAACATAACAAACAAATCTCAGATAACTTTAAAGGAAACATAATATTTATTGTCAATGCCTGGGAAAAAGGTAAAAAAATTAAAAAACCCTTTATTAAAAAATCCTCGACTGAACTTGTCTTTCTAATTACTGGAACAGTATACTGATTAGCGCTTGCCAAGTGTTGTTTCATTAAAAATTTATTAATTTTAAGTTTCGTTTATATGTTGGCACTAGTGTTTTGTTAAATGTTTGCAGCAAGCCTCTTTAGATCTATAAACGCTACTGTAATTATTAGATGGAAATCTGATTACCCAATTATAGCGTTAACTTTTAATTCATATCCCTCAATATACCCTATTTTAGGGTCCCCATCCAATCGTTAAATGAATGAAATATAGTTATACTTAATAGTTGCCATTAATGCAGAATCATCAAACATGGTATCTCCCGACTCAATTAACATATCTATCTCTGGAAACGGAATAAAATTAACTGTAACATTAAAAAAATCTGCGATAGGCGTTGCTACATCCAATAATGAAAGATGGTCCTTTCCTCCAATGTTGTATACTTTATTATTTGTGTCACTAACCATCCCTCCAATAATTAAAATATTGGTAAGATCTTCTACATGTGTAAAAGTTCTGCATAAATTCCCGTCACCATACAGACTGATAGGTTGCCCATTTTGGGCTTTACTTACAAAATGGCCTAATGTACCATATGACAATTCTGTACCGATCATATTACCATATGGCACACATATTCTAAATATTGTATAATCTAAGCCAAATAAATTTCTATAAATTTCCAAATAGCTCTCGCAAGCAAATTTGTTTATAGAATAAATTGTTTTAAATTCCTTTTCATCATCTTCTTTTAATAAGACACCTTTTTTGCCTTTATAAATCAAGCGTGTTGAAGGAAATATAATTTTTGGCTTTGTTATCTGATCCTTTATTAAATCTAAGACCTTTAATAATCCAAGTTCATTTATGTTAATAAAATTTTGATATTCCTCTATGCTTTTATACGTCCCCGTTAAGCCAGAAAAAAAATAAATGTAATCTGAGTCGCATAATTTTTTTGTAGCATTATTGCTAATGTCGCTACTCAAGTCAAGTTGCTCATAGAGTTCATTTTTAATTTTACCCGTAGCTTGAACGTCAAACAGGGCTATATCATGCTCATGATTTTCTAATAAATTGTAAGCTAAGTGCTGTCCAATGTATCCATTGGCTCCTAAAATTGAAATTTTACTCATGATTTAAATTTTGGGAAGCCTTATACATTTCAGAAATAATTTCCATTCTCATAAGGATATCATCCTTTTCATTCTTAAAACTTCGATCTTCACCAGAAATTTTATGATAAAAACCATCTAGCATAAGATGAAATTGATTTACTGCTCGAATTTCAACAATTTCCGTGCCCTTATCTGTTTTAATAACAATTTCTGCTGTCATATTTGCTGGTTTAGTATATGCCCTATCGACAATGATCGTGCCTTCGCTGCCCCATATTTCTATCCGATTTTTGTACGAAAAACCAAATCCGTATGTTAAATTTGCTGAATAGTTTGCCCAATCTAGCCTTAAAAATCCTCTCTCATCGATCTGCAATTCTTCATTATTTTGAAAGTAATACGACTTATTAGTATATTTTTTGCCGAAAATCTCCAAGCTCGCGCTTAGCGGATAAATTAAATTATCTAAAATCGCGCCACCTCCAATTTCATTTTGATTTCTTATATCAGTTAATGGTAAGCTGGGAAAGCCAAATGAACTCTCGAATAGCCTTATGTCTCCGATAATTTTTTTATTAATCAATTCTTTCAATTTCTCAAAATATGGATGATATACGTACGCTAAACCTTCCATAGCAATTAAATTAAATTGGGCTGCAATATTTATAAGGGATTGAGATTGCTCTAAAGTCGATGTAAAAGGCTTTTCAAGCAATAAATGTTTTTTCGCTTGCAAAACCCGCATGCCCCATTCATAATGGAGTCCCGTTGGTACAGAAACATAAACTGCATCAACTCTTGAGGAATTAAGAACATCATCATAAGATCCAAAATCGCATTTATACTTTGCAGCAAACTGTTTACCTTTTTCAACAGATCTGGAGCCTACCATTACCAAATTAAACAGCGGGTTTTCAATAATTGTTGGCAAAACAGTTTTATCTGCTATTGCCGAACATCCTATAATCGCTATATTTAAGGGCTTTTTCATTAAACAGGGGTAATACAAGCCAATAAACTTCTGGCTTCAATATTAAAATAATTATTAAATTTTATAAAGGCCTTAGCCTGCTTCACTGTCATCCATATATAATTTGGATGAATTTCATTCAATTCATCTTCTCCAATTTCAATCACAATGTTCTGATTCTGTTCTTGATAAAATCTCCCACCTTCTTCAGACTGGAGTGTATCGTAGTGAACAATCCCCTTCTTGTCTAAAAAGTAATCAAGATATACAACATTATATTCTGGATTATTATAACTCCCTGTGATGCATTGAACAGTTGGTGCCATTTCTAAAACATCAAAGTTTCCAGCTTCTAATTTTGCTTGGATCAGTAAATGATATATCCCATTTATCTTTTTTATGATAAAACCTATTATCCCCTCTTCTCTCTGTCTAATGATAGGTTGATACCATTCAGACATTTCTCTATTTCCGACTTTGCATTTTACACCAAGAACTTCAAAGTACTTGCCAGAATCATGTGATACTGATAAATCATCAATACTCCAGTTTTGTGTCTGGTTAATACTGCATTCTTTAATTTCCAATGAAGCGTACATCTTCAAATTAGTAAACCAGCTAATTATTAATTCAAATGAGTTTAAATCACCATCTTTTGTAAGGATAGATTCTAGGAGTTGGTTTTTAAAATCGCTATTGTAAATTGCCATATCTTATATAATTTGAATGCATGATAAAACAGTTCTAGTATCCATATTTATCAGATTTGGATAATTGAGCAATGTTTTTAGCTGGTTTAATGTTAACCAACAAAAATTATCTGGAACATCAAGCTCTATACTCTGATCCATCTGTATAATCATATTTCTATTTCTCTTTTTCAGAAACCTTGCCCCCTGCTCAGACTGTAATTGATCAACAATTATTTTTTTTCCAAACACTTCATCTTTAAAGTATTCCAAGAATTTTGGAACATTTCCTCCGTGAACTTGCGTAAAGTTACTCTTTGTGGCCTGCAAAGTGGGTGAGAGCTGAATTTTATTAACATTTCCAGGTTCAATTTTACCCTGCATCAAAAAGCAGAGTATTCCATTTCTCTCCTGGCATAAAATTCCTAAGAATCCAACTTCTGGTTGATTGATAATTGGTTGGTCCCACTCCTTGGTTAAGTTATTTATAGTTGCCTTAACATGAATTCCTTCAATGCTAAAAAACCTGCCACTTTCATGTTTAATATTACCATTTTCTTCAACTTTCCAATTCTTAAGTTTTGATAAGGGAGTAAATTCGATTTCAAACGTTACCTTTTCGTTTAAATCGTTCAGCCACTTGAAAAAACTATCTAAACTTAACTCTGGATTATACTCTACTGCAGATGATAAAATAAGTTCAACTCCAATGGGCGAAAGTTCTGGATAAGTTTCCAATATTTTCTTCCTCAATTCCAAAATTTCTTTAATCGTTTTCATTATCAAATCTATAGTTTAATTTAATTTCTCATCTTATTTAAATAGTTTGTTAAAGTCTCCCCCAAACTTTTTCTGAAAAAATTGATAATCTATTTTAATAGGCTCCAAGTCGCTTGTCAATACTCTATTAATTACCTTAGCTAAATCTTCGGCATTGTATGGATCAAAAAAACTACAGTTTAAATTTATCTGCTCTCTATGAAGTTTAATATCAGAAACAATAATGTGCTGGTTAATTACTTTTGCATCTTCAACAACAGTACTCCACCCCTCGAATAACGATGGTTGTATAATGGCAATAGAATTTGCCATTAACTTAAGCTGTTCATTTCTGTCAATAAAACCTAAAAACTCAACGTATTTCTCAAGATTATTATCTTTAATGTATTTTTTTAATTCGCCAAAATATCCTGGATTTCTATAGTCAGACTCTTTGCCGGTAAAAATAATTTTAAAAGGCAAATCACCTTCATTTTGAAGTATTTTTAATGCTTCCAGAACAACCATGTGATTTTTGTGTACCCAAAACTGATTAGATACAATAAAAAAAGGTTTATCTATTTTAAACTTGTTAAGTAATGACTGTAAATTGATTTCCTTATATGTCTCATCAATAAAACTTGCAAAATTTAAAATATACTTTTCGTTCTTATTGTTAGGATAAAATGTATCAAATTCATCGGCGGCAGTTTTACTGCTAAAAACAATTCTACTTTGATTTTTCACCAATTGTTTATGTACATTTTTTCTATTTCTAACATCTAACTTTAAGAAAAACTCTGGCAAAAAATATTCCTGTAAATCGGCAATCCAATAAAAACCGTTCTTAATGTTAGCATCGCTAACATTATAAGATAATGGATAAACGTTTGGCCCAATATCATTTGGTAATACCATATTGAATATGGATTTTCCATTAAGATAATAGAATAGTTTGTTAATTACCTTCTTAGGTAATGACAATTGAAGGTCTACAACTTTGAATTCAATAAAGGGATATTCAATATCTAAAATCGGTTTTATCGAAGATTTGAGATTATGTAATACTAAAATTTTGGGTTTATCTTCATCCTTAAGGGTTAATAAGGCCTTTATAATATTTAGAATGTAGTATGTACCTCCTATCCAATTATCATCATATGAATAGATTAGCGTTATTTGTTTCCTTTTAACCATTTCACAGTATTTATTAATCCTTCTTCAATCGTTGTAGTTTGCTTAAAGCCAAAACTACTAATTTTGCTAATGTCGGCACGCCAATTGAGAGGATCTCCCGGTTTTACAATTGAGTTAAAAACAATTTTAATATTAGAATCAATTGCGCTGCAAAATATTTCTGCAGCTGTTTTAATAGAAGTTTCAACTCCAGATGCAACATTTAATGACTCTCCATTAAAAAGTCCTTTATCTATTATATTTTGGATTGCATTCAAAAGATCTTTTATGTATATGAAATCTCTGGTCTCGTTTCCTGTACCAAACAATTCAATTTCGTTAGATCTAAGACTTTTTTGATAAATATCCCAAAAAAGTTGTTTTTTTAAGTGCTCGCCATATACAGAGAACAACCTTAAATTAATGGTCTGAATTTGGTATAAATAATAGTATTCTCTACATAGTTGTTCTGCATATAATTTATGCCATCCGTATGGTGATAATGGCTTTAATTCTACCGTTTCATTTATAGGTAGAGCCGAAGGATTACCATAAACTGCAGCTGATGACATATTAATGAACTTACAATCTGGATTGTGAACTCTTATAGCATCTAATATTTTTATTGTATTGGTCACATTTAGCTCAAAATCAAAAACCGGCTTATTTATAGATATTGGAACACTTCCGTTACCACTCGCGTTTATACAAACATCGAAACGCTGACTTTCAAAGATAAAATCGAAATTGCTATGCTCAATATGCAACTGATAATATCTTTCAAACTTTTTATCTACAATATCAGCCCCCCAAACTTCATTTGATTTAGCAAAGAAATTTTTAGCATGGCTACCGATAAAACCTTCAGAGCCTATTATTAGTATTTTCATTTTTTCCTGAGTTCTTCTGGTATATCCTTTATTTTTTTTGCTGGATTACCCCCGACAATTGTCCAGGGTTCAACATCCTTTGTAACAATACTTCCAGCGCCCACTATTGCACCTTCTCCAATTGTAACGCCTTTTAATATAGTACAGTTCATCCCAATCCAAGCATGGGAACAAATTTTGATTGGCTTTGAATTTACAACATCCCACTTTTTACTATGAATAAAATTCCTTCCTTCTCTATAATCAGCCAGTTGCATTTTAATATCATATTCTCGCTCCCTATAGTCTATTGAATGAGAATCATGATCATATATATATCCACCCCACGCTATTGTTACATCATTTTCAATTTCAATTTTATTACGTGATATTAGGTGTGTTCCTCCAATAAAACACCTATCACCAATAATTACCTCTCCTTCTGTCGATTCAAATGTAATTTGGCAACCAAGCATTGTATCATTTCCAATTCTTAAATATTTTTTACCAGGCCTTGGATTAGTTACAGCAAATCTAAATGTCTCTAATAAAAAAGAACTTCCTTTATTTATAAAAGGATTTGCGTCCTTAAGTCTTTTTTTATTTTGATATTCTTTAATCTTTTGTATGAATAAACCTATCATGATACGTTATTAATTATTGCTCTTGCCTTATAAATAACAAATATAGCTGACGGAACAAGAAGGATAGCACTAGATAAAGGAACTGTACCGATGCCTACATTTAAAGTAAATAAAAACTTAGCTAAGGGAATAATGAATAGTGCTGCCATAACAGCCAAAATAATTTGTCCTTTTAAATTTTCAAAGGCATTTAATATTGTTGCGCCCGCGTATGCCAAAGCCTGCACGCAAACTAATATTACGAATGGATATAATTGAAACAACTCCACTTTTATCATTTTTTTTGTCCAAATTTCAATTACAAATGGGATGAAAAAAGTAAAAATCAATGTCCCCATACAAAAAACAATTGCTATAAGTAATAGTTGATTAAATAATTTATTGAGTACTTTTTTATCTTTAGTGGCTTTTGCATGCGATATTTCCGCCCAATAAACTGAAATTACTACATTAAACACAGTCATACCCATTAAGTATATTTTGTTAACTGTATCAAATTGTGCAACGTTTGACAAAGTAAGATGATCGTAAGTCAATATATTCCCAAGGGAAAAAAGGAATAATGAAGAAACTTGAAGGAGGAAAAAACGATAACCTACTTTCAATGATTCTTTTGAAGCTACGATATGCTTAAAATTAAATATTTCTTTTACCTTAAACCCTATTCCTTTTAAGGAATAAATCATAATCATTAAATTTGTCACGAAAAATAAGCCGCTATAAAGTGTTGCTAGTGTATAAAGGCTAACTGAAAATAATCCATATCTAAAAAACATTACTATAACTAACCAAACAATTGATTGGAATAATAATAAAAAATTAAATGTGTTAAATTTTTTCCTTCCCTGTATAATAAAATGACCTAGTGTTAATGGAAACGAGAAAATAATGGGTAAATATAAAACTAATGCGAGAATTAAATTGGCTTTGAAAACAGAAACGACGAACAAGGATCCTATAAAAACAAGTAAAATCCCTAAAGACATTAGTAAATAGAACTGGATAGTTCCGGCAATTAAACCATTTAATTCTGTATAGTTATCAAGGGCAATGCTTTCAGTAACTTTATTTTTCAAACTATATCCAGATCCAAAATCAAATAGGTTTAGCCAGGCTACCAACGCCGTTGTAGTAACCCAAATTGCATAGCTATCAGTTCCTAACGTTTTAAGCAATAAGGGAACAGTTAAGAAAGAAACAACCGCAGACAAAAGTTTGAAAGAAGTCGAGCCAGCAATAGATGTTATTAGGCTCCTTTTCATCCAATTAAGATTAATTTAAATACTTGTACTTTTGTCTTGAAATTTGCTTTCCAAGGAAATCTATTTTGGTAAAGAAACTTTAGGATAGATAATAACTGCTTTTTATTTTTTCTCATAACTACAATGCTATTGAGAAGATTTTGAGCGTATACTTCATCTTTTATGCTAGCTAAATTTAATTTTTTACCATTCGTTTTATTTAGTTCGATAGCAATTTCATCTTGCCATCTGTCGATTTTCTCAAGCCATTCTTTCGAAGCGATAAGCTGATTAGTGTAATTATTTGGCCAGGTACGATAGGCACCAACGATTTTATCTACAAAAACAGCGGTACCATTGATTAAACATTTTTGTATAAGTAAACTGTCCCCTGCGGTAAAAGAATACGAGGAGTCAATCCCCCCCATTTCCCTTACATGCGCAGTCCTGAACAAGATCGATGGAAATCTAGCGTTTACACCATATTTAAAAACTTCAAATCCCTTTGGTGCTAATAGTTCTACTTCTTGAGATGGTACCCATTGTGACAAAATTTTATCATTTTCATCAATAACATGATGACCAAAGATAAATATATCCCCATTAGGATATTTTTGTAAAATCTCCTGAATAGTTGCTAGACCATCTTCATAATAAAGGTCGTCGTCTGATGGAATAAAGAACCACTTAGTTTGTACTAAATCGATAGCTTTATTCCAATTCTCATACATTCCTACAACCTCTTTTGAAGAAACAATCGTAATTTTAGATCTATGTTTTTGAAGGGTTTCCTCTCTCACATAACCTCCATTATCACTAATTACAAAAGCTGTACTCAACGACACAGGGATAGAATCTAGCAATTTTTTTAAATACTCATTCCTGTTATAAGTGGGAATAGCAAAAGTAACCTCTTCAAGCATAACTGATATTATAAAAATTAAGAATTAATATAGTTCCTAATAACATCTGTTATATAGTCGTAATGATTTTCATTTAACCCCGGCCAAACACCTAACCAAAATGATTGGTTCATAATAATATCTGTATTTACTAAGTCCCCTACTACTCTATGTTCAACATTAGCATAGGCAGGCTGTCTTAATAAGTTACCAGCAAAGAGTAATCGCGTCCCGATTTTTTTCTCTTCTAGATGCTGCACCAACATATGACGATCATTCGAATCACCCTCTCTAAGTGTCATTAAAAATCCAAACCAAGAAGGATCAGAATCTGGGGTTGGTTCCGGCAATATAAATACTTCTTCAAATTCCTTCATTCTAGAATATAAAGCTTTGTAGTTTTCTTTCCTTCTTTGTATAAAATGCTCAACTTTTTTAAGTTGTGAAACACCTAATGCAGCTTGCATGTCGGTTACTTTGAGGTTAAAACCCACATGTGAATAAGTATACTTGTGGTCATAACCGTAAGGAAGACTCCCCAGCTGTTGACCAAAGCGACAGCCACAAGTATCATCTTTGCCTGGTAAACAATAACAATCTCTTCCCCAATCTCTAAAGCTTTCAGCAATTTTAGCTAATTCAGGGTTATTAACTACTACAGCTCCACCTTCACCCATTGTAATATGGTGAGCAGGATAAAATGAAAATGTAGATAAATCACCAAATGTTCCCGTTTTCTTTCCCTTGTATGTTGCACCTAAGGAATCGCAGTCATCCTCAATAACCCACAAATTATATTTTCTAGCAACACGCATCACCTCGTCCAAATCAAATGGATTACCTAGCGAGTGGGCGATCATAATTGCTTTCGTTTTTGATGAAACTGCAGCTTCAATCATATCTGCTTTAACATTATGCGTAGCAATATCCACATCAATAAAAACAGGTATCGCACCGGCTTGTACTATTGGATTAACAGTTGTGGGAAAGCCAGCTGCAACCGTAATTACCTCGTCTCCAGGCTTAATCGCTCTATCACCAAGTTTAGGAGATGTTAGCGTGTAAAATGCCACCAAATTGGCTGATGAGCCCGAATTTACCAATAACGCTTTAGTAGCTCCAAAATATTTAGCAAACTCATATTCAAATTCAGTTGCAAAACGCCCAGCTGTAAGCCAGCCATCCAACATAGAATCTACACCTAATAACAGGTCATCTTCATCCATTACTTTTCCTGTAACGGCAATATAATCCTTCCCCGGTATAATTTCTCGCTTTGCGTTTTTTGCGGCTATCTCAGATAGTTGTTCTTGCAAGGTTCCGCTAAAATGTCTATAGTTCATGTTTTGTTACTTTTAAGATAAAGAAATCTACATTTTCAAATGTAAATTCAGGATACTCTTCAATAAATTTTGTATTTAATAAGCCTCCATTTAAGGGTCTCAAGGCAGCTTGATTAACACTTAATGTTTTTACAGAATTAATTTTTAATGTCTTATTATCCTTGAAATAAGATAAGACTTTTGACGCAAGCTGAAATCTGTTATAATAGTCCGTACCTGATAAATGGTAAATACCATTTTTACGGTCTTCACATAATTTAAGTGTCATATTTGCAATATCCCCGGCATATATCGGTGTTGCAAACTGATCATATGGCAGATTAAGCTCTTTTACTACGTTATTACGAAGATCTTCAATTAATCTTGAGATAAAATTTTTTGACCTTTTTTCTTCACCGTAAACATTCGTAATCCGCAAAATTAAATAATCAGATAATGTTGAGACGAGTTGCTCACAATCTAATTTGTGGCTTCCATATACATTTAACGGATTAACTTCGGCATCTTCCCGATAGGGACCATTAGCGCCATCAAATACATAATCCGTAGAAATGAACGCTAATTTTACATTATTTTTTTTACAATAGTCAACGATTTTCTCTGTTGGCAAAACTGTTTTTTCGTAGCTTTCCTCTACATTTTTTTCACAATAATCCACATTGGTTAATGCTGCACAATGAATGATTACATCTGGTTGAAAATTTGAATTGTTAAATAAAATTTCTAAGTCATCCTTTAAGAAATCAAAAGCTATAGTTGAATCTGTAGAAAAGCTTAAATGGGTACCCATCACATCCCAGTTATTATTCTTAAAAACCGATAAACAATGTGAGCCAACCAAACCCGATGCTCCAATGATAAATGCCTTCATGTTAAAATGGGCTTTGTATTTCAGAAAAAATCTTAAATTCTAAATCTCTGTTAGACAATATAGGCTTTTTTACTTCCCAATCATATCCAAACGAATCGAACCTAATACCTGCTTCACATTCACGGTTTTGACTGGTTGATGTATGATACTCTACAGTTGTACCATTTTCTAACGATAAAAACCCATGTGCAAATCCTTTTCCAATATAAATACCTTTCCTGTTCTTAGCAGATAATTCTAAAAAGAAAAATTCCCCATAAGTTTCAGAGCTTGTTCGGATATCTAAGATAACATCTATGATTGATCCGGTAACAACATAAACCAACTTTGAATGATCTTCGGGAGGCACCTGAAAATGCATTCCACGAATCACATTCTTGTTGGAAATCGAATAAAAACTTTCTGTAAAAACATAGTTCAGGTT
Organism: Pedobacter sp. W3I1; assembly: GCF_030816015.1. Lineage (NCBI taxonomy): Bacteria > Pseudomonadati > Bacteroidota > Sphingobacteriia > Sphingobacteriales > Sphingobacteriaceae > Pedobacter > Pedobacter sp. W3I1. The sequence continues at coordinate 727,746 of NZ_JAUSXN010000001.1, read as the reverse complement.
TTTCTCCAAAAATGTTTCCTTATGTATTGTCTTAACAAATTCCCCTCTATTATCAAGAAAGCTATTGTATTCCATTATATATAAATCCTGGAATGGTGTATCTAATATTTCCATTATAATGCCCAGTTTATCGCTTTATTTAAAGCTACTTTAGTGTAAAGTTCAATTTGTTTCGATCGCAGGTTAAACATGTTTCCGTCTTCGCTAAGATCGTCTAAATAACCAGTAAGTGTGAAATCTACAGTTTCTTTAAAACCTAATGCAGGTTTCCACTTTAGAAAATTAGCGGCCTTCGAGATATCTAACTTTAATAAAATAGCCTCGTGCATTTTTTGAGTCTGCTCAGGAATGATGTATCCTCCACGGCCATCAAGCGTAAGCATTTCATCAATCAACTCTTTTACAGAATAATTAGTATTGTCTTCTGGCCCAAAGTTCCAACCGCCGCTAAAGTCTTTACCCTTTAACCAAAGTTCTGCTCCAAGATTTAGATATCCGCTTAACGGCTCTAAAACATGTTGCCATGGGCGGGTAGCGAAAGGATTTCTGATTTCTAACTTTTTTCCTTCTTTGACTGCCCTAAAATAATCAGGAATAATACGATCGGCAGCCCAGTCCCCTCCGCCAATTACATTCCCTGCTCGAGCAGAAGCGATATTACAGGTACCTTCGGCCTTAAAAAAAGATTCAAGATAAGCGTTCGTAATCAATTCAGAACATCCTTTAGATGCGCTGTAAGGGTCCTTTCCGCCCATAGGATCATTTTCCCTGTAGCCCCACACCCATTCCTTGTTATCGTAGCATTTATCTGTGGTTACATTAACAGCCGCCTTAACAGATGGAGTTGCCCTTACAGCTTCCCAAAAATTAACCGTTCCCATTAAATTGGTATCAAAGGTTCCAACGGGATCTTTATATGATAAAATTACAAGCGGCTGCGCGGCTAAATGAAATGCAAAGTCAGGTTGTACATCTTGAAAATATTGTTTCAATTTAGCCCCATCACGCACATCACCTTCAAGATGATGTACATGATCTGCAAGTTTACTGGTTACGAAATTGTCCATTTCAGAATATGGCGGTAAAGCATAACCATATACATCGGCACCCAATTCCTTCAACCAGATCGCCATCCAAGACCCTTTAAAACCTGTATGTCCGGTAATTAATACCTTTTTACCTTGATATATATTTTGAAAACTCATACTACCAAATTTTCCATTTAGCTTCACCACTGCTCCAAAGTTGTTCCAATTCAATTCTGTCTCTCAGGGCATCCATTGGTTTCCAGAAGCCCGAATGCTTAAAAGCAGCTAATTGACCATCATTGGCAATTTCTTTTAGCGGTTTATTTTCCCACTGCACATCTTCAACATCTCCTTCTAAATATTTAAAAATCCCAGAATCAAGAACAAAGAATCCACCATTAATCCACATGCCATCACCCTGAGGTTTTTCTACGAAATGTTTAACGGTTCCATTATTATCCATTTCAATGTTGCCAAAACGTCCAGGAGTCTGAATACTCGTTAAAGTAGCCAATTTATCATGACTATTGTGAAATTCCACCAGTGCGTTAATGTTAATATCAGCAACACCATCACCATAGGTTAACATAAAGGTTTCACCGTCAACATATTTTTGAATTTTTTTAATCCTACCAGCAGTATTCGTCGTTAATCCAGTATCAACCAAGGTAACTTTAAAAGATTCAGAATTAGAAAAATGTACATCAACCTTGTTTTTTTCAATATCAATAGAAACATCCGAATTGTACAGGTAGTAATTTAAGAAATATTCTTTAATACTTTGTGCTTTGTAGCCCAGGCACAATACGAAATCGTTATAACCATAAGCCTCGTATATCTTCATGATATGCCACAGAATTGGCTTTCCACCAATTTCAACCATCGGTTTTGGGCGAGCTTCGGTTTCTTCCATTAATCGGGTACCTAAACCACCTGCTAGTATTACTACCTTCATATCTTTTTAACTTAATATTTCTATATGTACGTTTTCTGTTAAGGGATGGGCACAACAAAGTAAAAACTCATCTATTGCCAAATCCTCTCTTTTTTTATTTAACCCTATCATTTTAGCCTTTCCATCTAGCAATTTTCCTTTGCAGGTACTACAATTCCCAGTTTGGCACGAGTAAGGCAATTCAATATCAGCATTTAAAGCCGCTTCTAAAATACTTTTCCCCTTTGCTACTTCGAGATGATAGCCCTTTCCATTAAAATTTAAGAGCACATGTTGAGTATGAACATCAATCAAATCCTTTGGATCTTTCACCAGTTCAAAATCTTCAGAATATACATTTTCCAAAGACCCAAATTTATTTAGAATGGCACTTTTCACAGATTCTTTTAAACCAGCAGGCCCACAGATATAATGAGCACATTTTTTCGCATCAGAACTTTCATCCAGAATCTGTAAAGCCTTAGCTTGATCAATTCTTCCCTGAATTAAATGTGGATTAGCTTCGTCCACAAATAATTTGGTATGAAAATGACGTACGATAAAGCGGTCAGCATGCTGTGTTTTTAATAGTTCAATTTGATTCTTAAAAATAGTGGTTTCATGGTTTTTATTTCCATAATTCAAATGAACCTTTACGGCTGTCGTAGTTGATAATATATACTTAATAATAGAAATTAAAGGTGTAATCCCACTACCTACTCCCCAGAAATATATATCTTCAAAATCTTGCCCTGTATCATAAATAAAATCGCCCATTGGTGGCATTACTTCAATAGTATCACCAACTTGTACCATATCATTAATGTGATTGGAAACAAGGCCATTCTCTACACGTTTAACAGTAACTTCTAAAAAAGAATCAACACCTGGACAGGATGAGAATGAATAAGGACGGATATAACGCCTGCCATTAATTCTGAAGATTAAGGTAAGATATTGACCAGCCTCATATTTAACCTTTTTTAATCCAGGTTGCTTAAAACACAAAGTAACTGTATCCTCAGTTTCCTGCCTAATCTCCGCAACCTTTAAAGTATAATTCATTATGATAATGTTTTATTCTTAAAATCAGTATATGCCATTTTTAAACCTTCTGTTAGGTTTACGGTATATTTCCAGCCCAAATCGGATAACTTATCTACATTCATTAATTTGCGAGGTGTTCCATCTGGTTTAGAAAGATCGAAACTAATTTCCCCTTCAAATCCAACCACCTGTTTTACCGCTTCAGCTAAATCAGCAATACTTAAATCTTCCCCGCAACCTACATTTACCAAGCCTTTTTCGTTATAATTTTGCATCAAGAAATAACAGGCATCGGCTAAATCATCGGCAAACAAAAACTCTCGTTTCGGGGTACCTGTACCCCAAATGGTTACAGTTGGCAAATTTTGTTCTTTTGCCTCGTGAAATCTTCTAATCAAGGCTGGCAATACGTGTGAATTTTGTGGGTGATAATTGTCGTTTAAGCCATAAAGATTGGTCGGCATCACCGAAATATAATTGCAACCATATTGATCCCTGTAGGCGTCACACATTTTTATGCCCGCAATTTTTGCTATTGCATAAGGTTCATTCGTTTGTTCTAACTCACCAGTTAATAAATATTCTTCTTTCAATGGTTGCGGAGCCATTTTAGGATAAATACAGGAAGAACCTAAAAACATTAATTTCTTAACATCATTTCGCCTGGATGCCTCTATGATATTGCTTTGAATCATCAAATTATCATACAAGAATTCACCTCGGTAGGTATTATTTGCAACGATGCCGCCTACTTTTGCTGCTGCTAAAAAAACATATTCAGGTTTATTCAGCTCAAACCAGTTGAAAACTGATTGTTGATTTCTTAAATCTAAAGATTTAGAATCAGCCAAAAGTATATTTTTAAAGCCCTCAGCCTCAAGTTTACGCTTAATGGCAGAACCAACCATTCCTTTATGCCCGGCGATATATATTGCAGCTGATTTATCTTGAAGATACAAATCCGACATTACTCGTACTGATTTTTAATGGTATAACCGTGTGATTTCAGTAAAGATTCCTTCCTAAAATGATCCACATCAGCGGTAACCATTTCTTTCACTAATGCAGCTAAGTCATATTTAGGTTCCCAGCCTAATTTTGTTTTCGATTTGGTTGGGTCTCCGATCAACAAATCTACCTCTGTCGGACGGAAATAAGAAGGATCGACGCCAACTACCTCAGTACCAATAGCTACTTGAAATTCTGGATTTGAACAAGCACTTACATATCCTTTTTCGTCAACACCCTCACCCTTAAAATCGATAGTAATACCCACTTCTGCAAATGCCATACGTACAAATTCTCTAACACGTGTAGTAACACCCGTAGCAATCACGTAATCTTCTGCCACATCTTGTTGCAGGATCCGCCACATCGCTTCTACATAGTCTTTAGCATGTCCCCAATCACGTTCGGCATCAAGATTTCCTAAAAATAATTTTTTCTGTAGACCCTGAGCTATTTTAGCCACCGCCCGAGTGATCTTACGGGTTACAAAAGTCTCGCCTCTTAATGGGCTTTCATGATTAAATAATATGCCATTACAAGCAAACATGCCATAAGCTTCACGATAGTTCTTAGTAATCCAAAAACCATAAATCTTTGCTACACCATATGGTGAACGTGGATAAAAAGGTGAATTTTCATCATAAAATCCTTTATCATTTTTATTTTCTGGCATACCCCCATATAATTCAGATGTAGATGCCTGATAAACCCTGGTCTTTTTTTCCAAGCCTAAGATTCTCACTGCCTCCAATATCCGCAAAGTTCCGATTCCATCTACATTAGCTACATATTCAGGTGAATCAAAGGATACTTTTACATGACTCATTGCACCTAAATTATAAATTTCATCTGGTTGTATCTCCTGAACAAGTCTGATTAAATTCGTTGAGTCGGTTAAATCTCCGTAATGAAGCTTAAATGTAACATTATCGTCGTGTGGATCTTGATATAAATGATCAATCCGATCTGTATTAAACAAAGAACTTCTTCTTTTAATACCATGAACCATATAGCCCTTTTCAAGTAACAATTCTGCAAGATATGTACCATCTTGACCTGTGATTCCTGTAATTAATGCAACTTTCATTATTATATTTTTTAGCTTGACTTAAATTTACTCAATAACTTTTTTAATTTACTCTGTTCATCTACATTACCATAGGTTCCATATCCATACCCATAACCGTAATATTTACTTAATATATCATTTACAACAATTCCGATATTTTTCATTTTACCTGTTCGATATAAATGATCAACAATAGACAATTGTTGCTTTTGTGTTACTTTTTGCCTAACCAAATATAGGGTAACATCTGCGTAGTTTGCTAGCAATTGTGCATCGGTGATAATTCCAATTGGCGGAGCATCCATAATAATATAGTCAAACTCCTCTTTAAGCTTTGCGATTAACACAGAGGTATGTTCGCTCATCAAAGTTTCAGCTGGATTTGGTGGCAAAGGTCCAGAAGATATAATAAACATATTCTTATTAATAGATAATGGCTTAACTATATCATCAAGCTTGAGTCCGGGGCTAATGGTATAATTGCTAAAACCAATATCGTTCCTAACATCCAATTTGGCAGAAAGTCCGGGTTTTCTCAGATCCAATTCCATTAGCAGAACTTTTTTTCCCGCGAGTGCCAAAATATTTCCTAAATTAATAGCTGTAAATGATTTTCCTTCTCCGCTCATACTGGATGTTAAAAGAATAACCTTTTCATTTTTACTCTTTAAATAAAAAGATAAGTTAGTTCTCAAAGCCCGAAATTGTTCTGATATAGCTGATCGACTATGATTGGCAACGATTAGATTGTCAGCGCTAGTATTATGACTAATTTCGCCTACAACAGGAACCCTTGTTAATGATAAAATATCTTCTTTTGTTGAAATGGTGGTATTGAATAATCCTTGCGCAAAAATTAAACCAATCGGAAAAATAAAACCGGCGATCAATCCAGCCAGATATACTATCCTCTTTTTAGGGCTGATTGGGATTACTTGAGATTTTGGCGGATCTATCGTTTTTGCAACAGATATATTAGAGGTTTTTGATATTGCGGTTTCTTCTGCTTTCTGCATTAAAAAAATGTAAAGCTCTTGCTTAATTCCTTTATTTCTAGCTAATTTTAAATAATTTTTTTCTACCTTAGGAACCCCCGAAATTTGTCCCTCAGCTTTACTCAATTGATTTCTAAGCTTATTTCGGGTTTGCACATAACTATTTTTAGTGCTTTGTATATTTGCCAAAATCCCTTTCCTCAATCCTAAAATCTGAGTGTCTATATTTTGGATGAAGGGACTCTCTTCTGTGACACTAAGTAATTGTCTGTCTCTCTCAATGAGCAAGGCATTATATTGATTCATTAATCCAGAGAAAACCATATCCGATGGCAGTAATGAAGCAGGAAAAACCCTTTTATTTTTTGTTTCATCCTTAATATAGTTTTCTAAATCAGTTAGTATGGTTACCTGGGTTTCGGCCTTTGCCAATTCGCCGCTAAATTCGCCAGTGTTCTGAACTAACAATTTCCCTTGTTCGCTCATATCGGCAAGTCTATTTTGTTGTTTAAAATCTTCCTCTTGATTTTCTACATCACCAAGTTCGGTAGCTATTACATTTAATCGCTCTTTAATAAATTTGTATGTACTATCTGCTATCGCATTCTTATCACTCAAATTCGCATCAGTATATTTTTTAATAAGTGTATTTAGTATATCCTCACCTTTTTGGGGTTAGAGCATATGAAAGGCCTAAATCAATTATACTAACTTGTTTATTTGACACTCCAACAGATAGCTGATTCATCAATGCGGCTACTCTTTCATCAATCGAATTTATTAATGTAAAATATTCCTTATTCTCTTCCATGCCAAAAGGAGTTGGCTCTATGTTGATAATTCCAATCCCGTTTACAGCAAACTCCTCATTCCATTTTATTGTTTTTTCAAAATCCCTTGTACTAACCCTAAGCTTGTTGCTTGCTAACTTTACAACATCTAATTTAGTGGCCTTTATCGTATCGATACCCTTTAAAATGTTAATCTTAAAAGGAGCATTATATAATTCCCGACTGACAAAATCAGTTTTTCTTGAATATGTAATATTTAGTTGCATTTTACGGACAACCTGTTCCATTAAAAACCTGGTTTTCAAGATTTCAACTTCATTGTCAACAGAATTTTTAGCTCCCATCAATCCTCCTAAGTCCATTAAAGCGCCGGCCTGCTTACCTAAACTTCCGCCTTTATCATCGTCATTCACAAGCAGTTTTGCATTGATCTGATAAACCGGTGGTGTATAACGTGTGTATATAAATGCTATGATTAAACATAACAAAATACTGCAGACAAACCAAGCCCATTTATCCAATAGCTTATTAAAGATTTCTTTTAAATTTATACTTTCATCCTCCTCCACATCGTGCGTCATAATTCTTTCAGATAAATTACTCATTGATAAAAATGCTATTTAAAACTTGATATTGCCAAAACGATTACAGAAACAACAGATGCCAAAACCCCTATTGTTTGAATTTGAGCTGAATTTGATGCAGATACTTTTCGCTTATTTGGCTCGACATAAACAACATCATTTTGTTTTAAATAATAAAATGGACTATTAAAAATATCTGAGGAATTGAGGTTTAACCTCGCAAATTCCTTCTTACCATTATTATCCCGAACAATTAATACATTATCACGTTTTCCATAAATGGTCAGATCCCCAGCCAAGCTCAATGCATCCAAAATACTGACTTTCTCATTTGGCAATGTATAAGCTGAAGGAGCATTTACTTCTCCTAACACGCTAACTTTAAAATTAGCAAACCTTAGTTGAACATTTGGTTGTTTATAAACTTCAGCAGCTTTATCTCTAATCAGTTCTCTTGCCTGATAAGTAGTTAAGCCAGCGACTTTAAGTTTTCCTATAAGGGACAACTCAATTTCCCCATTCTTATCTACTAAAAATCCAGTACTCTGAGTAGAAAGGCTGCTATTAGAATTACCGCCCAAGGTTGGCGTATTGGCCGCTTGATTTACAATTGCGCCACTTTGGGGGTTAAGTGTAAATATATTAACGCTGAGGATATCGTCTGGCTGTATTGTGGGCTCAACAAATGCCGCTGCATTATCTAACTTCGCCTGATTAACAGCTTGAATATCTTGAAAATAGGCGATTTTTTTACTACTAACACAAGAAGATACAAGGACTGTACTAAAAAGTATCATTACAAGACTTAGTCCTCTAATCACATTATATTTTTTATTCATAGGTATATTTCTGTTTAAAATAAAACAACAATTTTAAACAGGTTGCAAACTTAATCATTTAATTGTAATATCTAAAAATCTCAACCATCAGATTCAAAATAATCTTTAATTACTTATTTATCTCGAACTAAACACCCATTTGATCTTATCTTACAGGTTGTTATATAATTCAAACTAAAATTGAACCAAAAATCTCCTGATTTTTAAAACCATATCGCCCCAATAAGTCATATAGTCGCCCCGACTGAATACCGTCAGTAAGAACACTCAAATGCTTATCATGATGCATGTCTGTACCAGCAAGATCATACATCTTATCCTTCAATAAAGCTTCAGCTAATTGTTTAACATCTTTCCCATAATAACCCAATATGGACAACAGGTTTAATTGAAAAAGACATCCTTTTTCTTTAAATCTTTTTAAGCGGCTTTTGTCTCTAAAATAAAAAGTATAGCGTTCTGGATGAGCGAGTATAGGCTGATATCCCTTTATTTCTATGTCGAAAATGGTCTGACTAATCCCTGGACTTTCAGACAAATACGACATCTCGATCAATAAATGTTTCTGATCTAAAGTACATAATGGGCCATCCATTTTAAAATCCTGATCAACCATATACTCTGCACCAGCACTTAATTTCAAAGAAACATTAGCTTTATCCATTTCTTGTTGTAGTAAATCTTTTGCACTAACGATTGTTTCCTTTGTATTTGGGTACAATTCTTTATAGATATGTGGTGTAGCAATCAATTGATCAAACCCCAGTTCCTGTAATGATTTAACAAAACGCAAAGAAGTAGCCAGATCTGGAGAACCATCATCGATACCGGGAAGGATATGTGAATGAATATCAACGCCTAGCCAGGAGATATCAGTTACTTTATTCTTTTTCGAAAAAAAACTTAACATATTTATAGCAATGGAATATCAAATTAACCCGCCTTATCATAATCACTCATTTACCAAACGAAATAATTACTGCAATAATATGCGAATTGGAAAGTATTATTTATAGAACAACAAAAGTATTCTAATTAATGTGTTAAATTTAAGAAAATTCATGCTATTTTCCAATAAAAAGTAGATTAAATCAGACAAATAGTCGAAAATGATGCTTTAAAAAGAATCTACAGCTTAATTCACGCTAGAGAATTAACAAAAATATAACCTGCATACTATTAACAATACTTAAGAAATTATTCAAAATAGTTACGGCTCTAAAACACTCCTCTTTTAAATATTCATCCTTTTTCATTAAATAAAGATCAGGAAATGACCATATCTTTTACCAAAGCTGCTAAATTATATTTAGGTTCCATCCGAATTGAGTCTTTGATTTCGCTGGATCTCCCCAGTAACACATCGACTTCTGTAGGCCTGAAATATTTAGATCTACCTTAACTATTGTGCTGCCCAAAAAAAGTTTTTCAGTGTCTAAGACTAAACGGTTAAGCACCTCCACATCTAAACTGATATTAAACCCTTCTCGTTATCATCCTTTCCCTAAAATTCTATATCAATCCAATTCGGCAAAACTCATGGGAGTAAAATCGCGCACGGTGGTGGTAATGCCTTTTACAATTCCAAAATCTCAGGTTTGCTACTGGCTTCGGTTTGCTATTTATGAGTAACTTTTGGTCTTTACCACATCCTTAGTTCGCGTTTGTAAAAATAAGATCGCCGAGCTCCCTGTAAATTTTAATAATTCCGTTCTGGAGAGCTATAATTTTAGTATATTAGGTTAAACAAAAGGGATGATCACCCAATTTAGCCAATCTGATTAAAAATCCGAAAAAATATTCAATACGCCACGTTTAGGCCACCTTCCGGCCAGGCTTGGCTGCACCCTACTGTGTACTAAACTGCCTGCTGCAACGAAGTCCCTTCGGTAGGACTGAGGCTTCGTTGCAGGCGGGCTATTCATGAAGTTTACATTACTTTCCATTAGCAGGTTAATAATGGCTAAATAAAAGGTAAAGAAAAACATAGCTTAGGGTTATTTTGGTCTATGGCGATGTCGGAGCAGTCCGGGTAAGGCGGTAAAAACCAAGACCACAGGTTGGCTCCGTTTATCAGATTACTTTACCGACAAATCGGTACAGGCTGGCTCGCTCAATCCCGTCCTCGCATCGAATAGCTATCGGATGACGAATTATTACCATTAAGATTCCCGCCTGCGCGAGAATGACGCACGTTGTTAATGACACTCTTCATAACCACCTTCCCCTCGTAGATTAGGAGGTAAGTGCCCTCATCGTTCCAAATATAGCAGCCCACATCAAACAGCAAGCAAACAGAAATAAGTGCTAAACACCTGCGAACAATCCTATAAAAGATCTAACTCAGTTGGTAATATGGTAGCAAGAAAAGATAAAGCGAGACAGCCAAAACTAGCTGTTTTGAGGTGAAGTGCCTATAACCTGGCATCCACCAAATTTCTATCGATAAAAGATTTGGTATCAAAAATGAGTGTCCCTTTTTCTTTAATACTGCGATAATCAATGTCTAAAAACTGCTGGTGCGCCACAGCGAGGATAACAGCATCATAATGTTTAAAATGATCATCATCAATCATTTCGATGCCATACTCAGCTTTCACTTCATCGGTATTAGCCCATGGATCATATACATCAACATCCATGCTAAAAGCTTTTAGTTCTTTATAAATGTCAATTACCCGGGTATTACGCGTATCAGGACAATTTTCTTTGAAAGCGAAACCTAAGATTAGGGCTTTAGCGCCATTGATCACTTTATCTTTGGCCACTAGCATCTTAATCACCTTATTGGCTACAAACATCCCCATGTTATCATTCACCCGCCTGCCTGATAAAATCACTTCAGGTTTATAACCCAGCGCTTCCGATTTATGCGCTAAATAATAAGGATCTACTCCGATACAATGGCCACCAACCAAACCGGGTTTGTAATTGAGGAAATTCCATTTGGTTGCAGCTGCAGCCAACACATCTGCGGTATCAATGCCCATCCGATCAAAGATTAGAGCCAGTTCGTTTACAAAAGAAATATTCACATCCCGTTGCGCATTTTCTATTGCTTTTGAGGCTTCTGCTACTTTTATGCTGGGTGCAAGATGTGTTCCAGCCGTGATGATAGAGGCGTAAAGTCGGTCTATCTCCAAGGCTATTGAAGGGTTAGAACCTGAGGTTACCTTTTTGATTTTGGTAAGGGTATTAATTTTATCGCCTGGGTTGATCCGTTCTGGGGAATAGCCACAGAAAAAATCGATGTTATATTTTAATCCTGAAATTTTTTCTAAAACAGGCACGCAATCTTCTTCGGTACAGCCAGGGTAAACAGTTGATTCATAAATCACGATATCACCAACTTTAAGCACAATACCCAACATTTTACTGGCCGCAAGCAAAGGCTGAAGATCTGGCCGTTTGAGCTGGTCGATAGGTGTAGGGACGGTTACAATGTAGATGCTGCAAGCAGCCAGATCGGCCAGATTAGCACTCAGGGTTAAGCATGTTTCAGATCCAGAAAGTACAGCTTGCAAATCGGCCAGATTGGCTTCATTTGTTCGATCCTTTAACTGGTTTAATTCCGCTACCCGCTCCTCATTCGTATCAAAACCAATTACTTTATATTGCTTAGCAAATTCGATAGCCAGTGGTAGTCCAACATAACCTAAACCGATAATGGCAATCTGCTTTTCTGTATTCATTTTTTCTTTCGATAATTGGGCAAATATAAGATAAATCAGGAATGCTTAATTCTTTTAACCACAAAGGACACAAAGAGAAAGCGCGAAGTACACAGAGTTGGATGGACCGTAGTGCTTAAATGAACTTATACCCCTTATGTGGTAAAAATTTCAGATACTTCTGTAAAGATCTTTCGCTGGGATAGCAATGAACGGTCGTCTCGACCAGAGCAACGCGTAATGTTCCAAAGGAACTCCTTCGGAGGAGAGATCTTTGGACTATATTAAAAGATCTCTCCACTGCGGTCGAAATGACGCTACTTCAAGATCCTTTATCTCTTTAAATCATCCTTCTGAAGATAAATGTAGAATGCTTAATTCTTTTAACCACAAAGTCCACAGAGAAAAAGCACTAAGCACACATCGTCGGGAGCAGAACAATACTTAAATGAGCTGATAGCTCTTATATGGCAAAAATTGCGTATGCATTTTAGAGATCCTTCGCTGCGCTCAGGATGACAAAATTCCCAAATAAAAGAAAATCACCAATCAATACCATGGCATCGATTGGTGTATTATTATGATGAGTGTATTAATCTGCCTTAGAACTTATCATTTAATCTGCTTCAACAGATAACTACCATAGCCACTTTTAACCAATGGCGTAGCGATAGCCTTAAGCTGTTCTGCATCGATAAAACCCATGCGGTAAGCAATTTCTTCAATACAACCTATCTTTAAGCCCTGCCTTTCTTCAATAATCTGTACAAATTGCCCTGCCTGCATTAAAGAGGTAAAAGTTCCGGTATCTAGCCAGGCCGTACCACGGCTTAAAACACCTACTTTTAATTTACCACGCTCTAAGTAAATGCGGTTTACATCCGTAATTTCATATTCACCTCTTGGAGAAGGTTTAATATTTTTCGCGATCTCTACCACTTCATTATCATAAAAGTACAGGCCAGGCACCGCATAATCAGATTTCGGCTGAACAGGTTTTTCTTCAATAGAAATAGCCTTCTTATTGGCATCAAATTCCACCACACCATAACGTTCAGGATCTGAAACTTGATAAGCAAATACCACCCCCCCATCAGGATCAGCACTCGCTTGTAATAATTTAACCATTCCATCACCATGGAAGATATTATCGCCCAGAACTAGCGCAACTTTATCTTCCCCAATAAACTCCTCACCGATCACAAAAGCCTGTGCTAAACCATTAGGCTCTGCCTGCACAGCATAACTAAATTTACAGCCCAACGTAGTTCCATCACCCAATAATTTCTCAAAATTTGGTAGATCGTGTGGGGTAGAGATAATCAGGATTTCCTTAATCCCAGCCAACATCAGGGTAGATAAAGGGTAATAGATCATCGGTTTATCGTAAACCGGCATCATCTGTTTACTACAAGCCAAAGTTAAAGGATGCAAACGGGTTCCGCTGCCACCAGCTAAGATTATACCTTTCATATTTTAGTCATTAGTTCATTGGTCATTGGTTCATTGGTCATTACAGACCTAAATGAAATAATGATGCCTATTTATTGTATTTTAATTTGTTTTATACACTCCACCAAACTATCTCTCCAGTAAGGAATTTCGATACTAAAAATTTCTTTGATCTTGGTTTTATCCATTACCGAAAATGCCGGTCGTGTAGCTTTAGTTGGATAGGCAGAACCCGGTATCGGATTAACTTTAACCGCAGTTTCGCTAATCTCAAAAATAGCCTTTGCAAAATCGAACCAAGAGGTTACACCTTCGTTACTATAATGGTAAACGCCATAAGCTGTTGATGAAGAAGCAACGATATCAAAAATAGCATTTGCCAGATCGATCGCATAAGTTGGTGTACCCACCTGATCGGCAATAATATTCAGCTCATCCCGTTCAGCACCCAGTTTCAGCATGGTTTTTACAAAGTTGTTGGCATATTCAGAATATAACCAGCTGGTGCGGATAATGAAATGGGCAGGTAATATTGATAGCACTGCTTTTTCTCCATCTAATTTGGTTACACCATAAACATTAATGGGTTTAGCAGCGTCATCCTCCTTTAGCAATTTCACTTCATTTCCTTCGAAAACAAAATCGGTAGACACATGTATAAGTGTAGCCCTATTTGTCAAACAAGCCGAAGCCAGATAGGCTGCCCCTGTTTCGTTAATGGCTTTGGACAGCTCAACCTCATCTTCGGCTTTATCAACAGCGGTATACGCCGCGCAGTTAATTACAAAAGCAGGCTGCTCCTTAGCCAAAAGCTCATTCAAACCACTTCCATTCAGAATATTGGCATCCTGTTCTGCAGGGAAAACAATATCGTTAATCCCCCTGCGTTCAGCTACTGTTTTTAAACATTGGCCCAATTGCCCGCCAGCGCCAATTACTAATATTTTACTCATATATGGTGTAACGCTGAAAAGGGTTTTAAAAGCAGGTCTTTATCAGAAACAGCCTGATGCTCTTCAGGAATTAACCAATCAATATTTAAATCCGAATCGTTATAAATTACGCCGATTTCTGAGGCCTTGTTAAAAAAATTATCGCATTTATATAAAAATTCTGCGGTTTCACTCAATACCGAAAAACCATGTACAAATCCTCTCGGAATATATACTTGTAATTTGTTCTTAGCATTGAGTTTAATAGAAAAATGTTTTCCATAAGTTTGCGAACCGGGGCGGGCGTCTATTGCAACATCCAAAACTTCGCCTCTAATCACACTTACTAATTTAGCCTGCGCAAATTCTCCGGCTTGAGCATGTAGCCCCCTAATTACACCATAGGAAGAAAACGACTGGTTATCTTGAACAAAATTGCCCGGCATACCTGTTTTCTCTTCGAAAGTATTTCTGTTGAAGCTTTCGAAAAAATAGCCTCTTGGATCTTCAAATATCCTTGGTTTAATAATCAGACAGTCTTTTAATCCTGTTTGCTCGATTTCCATTATTTATTGTTGTACTGCTGTTCGTAATAAGATTGATAATTACCAGAGGTTACATTGTTTAACCAGTCTTCGTTTTGTAAATACCAATCTACTGTTTTGGCCAAGCCTTCTTCAAATTGTAAGCTTGGTACCCAGTCCAATTGATTTTGCAGTTTACTTGAATCTATGGCATAACGTAAATCATGCCCTGCACGGTCGGTTACATAGGTAATCAGTTTGGCCGATTCCCCGGCTTCGCGGCCCAGTTTCTGATCCATAATGGTGCAAAGCAAATTAATCAGGTCAATATTTTTCAATTCGTTATGGCCACCGATATTATAGGTATCACCTGTTTTCGAGTTATGGAAAATCACGTCAATTGCCCTGGCATGGTCTTCAACCCATAACCAATCGCGTACATTTTCACCTTTACCATACACTGGTACCAGTTTGTTATTTTTAATATTATTTATCGCCAGTGGAATCAGTTTCTCAGGGAAATGATGAGAACCATAATTATTAGAGCAATTCGAAATTACACAGTCCATACCATAGGTATCATGATAGGCCCTCACAAAATGATCAGAACTCGCTTTTGATGCCGAATAGGGGCTATGTGGATCGTAGGCTGTAGTTTCGGTAAACATCCCTGTTTCACCCAAAGCACCATATACCTCATCGGTACTTACATGGTAGAAACGTTTTTTATGATAATCACCTTTCCAGTATTCGCGGGCAGCATTTAATAAATTCACCGTGCCGATAACATTGGTAATCACAAAAGCGGTTGGGTCAGAAATAGAACGATCTACATGACTTTCTGCTGCCAAATGAATCACTGCATCAAAATTTTCTGCCTTAAACAGATCAAACATTGCAGTAGCATCTGTGATGTCTTCCTTTACAAATCTGTAATTTGGCTTATTTTCAATATCGGTTAAGTTAGCCAGATTACCAGCATAGGTAAGTTTATCTAAATTGACGATCTCGTACCCGGGATAATTATTTACAAAACGGCGGACTACATGAGAGCCAATAAAGCCCGCACCACCAGTGATTAAGATTTTTTTCACAGTTATTAAATGATTTTCAATTCCGCTAAAGTAAGTTAGATTCAGGCAAAAAACAACTTAATTTTGACATTCTTAACATCTGAGTGGCTAAATATCGAATCTTAAAAGGCGAATTCAGAACGATATTGCTTGGCGTTTTATTTATTTTTCTAAGTTTTAGTCGATTATCTTATTTGAACAGTAGATATTGCTGTTTTTAATTGCATTGCTAATTATAAAACGAGGAGTGTAATTACAAACCACAAACTATTTATTTAGTTTTCAACATTAAAATAAACTATGTTAATAATTAATAGAAAATAAATATACTGCCTTATATAATTTAAGATAACTTAACGTTATAATTACACTAACCAAATAACTATTTGATATGAGCACATTCCTTTTAATTACCGCGGCATTCTATATTATTTCTTTTGGAACAATGTTGTACTGCTATTTCTCCGCTGAGCAGATTCCCAGCGATGACGAAAAATTTTAACCAGTTTTTTCTACTTCATCAAAATTAACGTCTCCCTTTAATGCATTTGACCTTTTCAGAGAAAGGCAATGATCCATATGGCTAAAATTTAGCCTCAGTATTTTTGGAATACTTCTTTATTTGTTGGCGATCCACTTAATTAAGTAGGGCGCAGCTCCTGTATACCATAAAATTGCAGAAATCAAAAATATCGCAATTAAGATCCACAAGATGGGCCACCCTTCAAATTTGTGTTTTGAAACAGGAGTGTAAGATTCATCAAGGTTATTATGCTCATTGTCCATCCTGTCACCTTTTTTCACCAGTTTCGGATCAGAGATATTGCTCATAAAATATTCAGTTAGAAATACAAAGTTAAACTATAAACTTATAAATTGAAAATTAGTTTCAAGAGATCCTTATTACTTAAGTTTAATAGGAGCATAAAGTTTCAAAAGAAGGCTATAAGTAAAAATCCAATGAAGTATATGCTCAAATTGATACTTAGCCTAAGTATGATAAAACGTAATTAGCATATAATCAACTTTTACCATCACTCAAACTTACCAATACAGAAGAAAACCTACATTGCCGCCACCGAACTTTCCAGTTCTTTATACCAGTCTTCTCCGTATTTGCGGATAAGCGGTCCCTTTAAAAAACTGTATACCGGCACCTTAAGCTCACGACCAAAAGTACAGGCATCGTGGCAGATGTGCCAGCGGTCATAATTTAACACTTCGAATTCCGGATATTTAGTTATCCGGATGGGATAGAGGTGACAGGAGATCGGTTTCTGCCAGTCTACAATACCCTGCTCATAAGCTTTTTCAATGGCACATTTGGTAATACCACCTTCGAAAAGCACATAAGCGCATTCTTTATTTTTATCTACACAGGGGGTGGTTAAATCGCCATCTTCATCCACTACATAAACCCCTTGCTCTTCAATGGCTTTAATGCCTTTTTCATTTAACAGGTGTTTAATTTTTGGATAGATCTCTTCTAAAATAGCTTTTTCTTCATTATCCAATGGTGCACCCGAATCACCTTCTACACAACAGATCCCTTTACATTTGCTTAAATTACAAACAAAGTTCTCTTTCAATACATCTTCGTGCACCAGCACCTGTTCAACTTCTATCATCATTATTCTTTTGCTAAAGCATATTTCAGCCCATTGGCCGATTTTAATTCCATGGTTACCGCGCCAACTAATATCTCTACCTGAGCCTTTATCGGTACGCGGTTTCCATCGTCAGTTACCCAAAGGTATAACCGGCTATCTTTTTTAAAGATCCTTCCCGGTTTTATCGATGGGCTAAATTTTAAACAACGGATATTCCCTAATTTACTTTTAATGGTTTCTTTACCCACATATTCAACCTCTAAAGCAGAAATTTCATCTCCTAAAAAATAGTTCAGTTTAAACTTATCGCCAACTTTGATTTTACCAATGTCAAGGCTTCGGGCAAAGTAATAGGCCGAAACCAGATCAAAAGTCTGATCGGTTGGTGTGGTAAAAGTTCCCCTGTTCGAAACTACTTTTTTAGCACTTTGCGTAAAACGCGCTTTATCCTGGCGCCTGTAACTGGCCTCTCTTATATTCTCCTGGTAGAAGTACGGCAAGAGGCTGGTTTTATCGATATAAGAATCGTAATGATCTCTTATCTTGTAAAAAACATCAAAGGTTCCAGAGGTCTGCGCATCAACGGTAAGTTTATAGGTAGGCCTGTTATCAAACTTTAAATCAGAATTAGTGACCTTAATTGTAGCCTCTGCCGCGGTGATAAACCCGTATCTTAATTTATATTGTAACACCTCACCTTCCTGAAATACAGATTCTTTCTTCAAAGGAAGTTCCTGAGCCATTGTGAAAAGACTGCATAAGCCAGCCGCGACCGTTAAAAATAATTTCTTCATTGCTTTTGTACGCATTTGTGTGTGTTGATTAACAGCATAGATCCTGAAATAAATTCAGGATGACGACAGCCGAATCTTGAAAGAACCATTATTAACCTGGTCAAATTCTTTCTCCCATGAAGATATACAAAAAGCAATCCAAAATTTAATCTTTTCTTTTATATACAGGAACTGTAGAGCAGGGCTCGCCAAACATAATGCTTTTCACTACCGGGGTTAGCAGGTTGGTTACCTCAACATAGGCTGAAACCGGAACTTCGATATCTCCACATCCTTTTACCACCACACGCTCGTTGGCATAATCCTGCGGATTAATTTTAGCCAATGCCTTGGTAAATAAAACAGCCTCCAATGTGTTTAAGTCGCCAAATACCACTTCATTAGCATATGGCTTTAGCCTGTTGGCCAGCAGCATATATGCCCAGGTAGGCACAATGGCATCGGCCGAACAGATAATGGCTACATTCTTATCCTGGTATTGTGTCCAATCGTGATTTTTGATAAACTCCCTAAAATCCTTTTCCCTTAACATTAAACCATGAAACAGATTATCTACAATATCATAAACTACCCTTTCGCCTTTATGATAAAAATCTTCCAGATTTAAGGTTATTAAACCGCTGTTCGCTACTTTATTAATAATGTTTTCCTGAATTTCCATGGCCTTAAATAAAAAAAACCGTTCCGACTAATCATCGGAACGGTTACAAAATTACGGAATTTCTATTTAATAGAATTTCACGCGATTGTCTTTTATCTTTGCATTTTCTTGTAAAGCCTGGAAAGCCGATCCTAACGAACGCTGTCCTAAACTTAACATCATGCTTTCTTTCTGTTTGAACATGTTGGCAATTGGCGCAGGATTAGTAAATCCATCAACTGAAAACACATAAACACCACGTTCGCCCTGAACAGGAGCAGACACTTTACCTGGCTGTGAACCGAAAACGCTTCCTACTAAAGCATTTTCCTGTGCTACACCCGGGATTACCGGATTGGCAAATACGACATTCTGTACAGGATTAACCGGACGTGCAACTTTAGCAGCAACCTGCTCCAAACTTCCTTTACCTGCCTTAGCTAATTTTTCTTTCAGCTGTTTTGCTTTAACCGCGTTGATTACCATTGGCTCGATTTCTTTCTTCACATCGGCTAATGATAAAACACCTTTCGGACTGATGGTAGTTAAACGGGCCACAACATAAGCATTGCTCATTGTATAAATTTCAGGTAATACATCACCTTTATCTGTTGCGTAAGCGTCCTGGATTAATTTACGTGGATTATCTAATCCAGCTGCAAATCCTTGTGTAGCGGCAACCTTATCAGCAACAGCAACTTTTAATCCTTTTTGTGCTGCAAATTTGCTAAAATCGTTACCTTTTACTTCGGTTAAGAAATTACTTGCGGCTTTGTAAGCAGCTGCCTGGGTTTTGCTACTCGCATTTAATGCTTTTTCTACGTAAGCTAATTTAGCTACTTTAGATGAACCGATCTGTTTTTCAATTTTAAGCACATGGTATCCAAACTGAGATTTTACTACTTTAAGATCTCCTGTTTTACCATCAAAGGCTGCATTCTCAAACTCAGGTACCATCGCACCACGGGCAAAAGCCGGCATTTCACCGCCTTTATCTTTCGAACCATCTACGCTGTAGTTTTTAGCCAGTTCTGCAAAGTTAGCGCCCTTTAAAATTAATGCTTTTAATGAATCAGCCAACTTAAGTGCTTTATCTTCGCCACCCACTTTAGCCGGATCGATTAAGATGTGACTTGCTTTTACTGAATCAGGAGAAATCCGGGTAGAAACTACCTTTATAATTTTGTAGGAGTTACCTGTTAATTTAGGACCATAAAAACTGCCTGCCGGTAAAGCAAACACTGCCGAATCAACCGCTGGATCAAGTTTACCTTTTGTGATATAAGTAAAGGGAACTTTTACGTCTGAATTAATTGCTGCGAAAAGTGAATCGTTTTTAGCTACCTGGAAATCAGCAGCAATTTTATCTACCTGAGCTTTGATTGCCAATGAATCTGCTTTGGTTGGGCTGATACTGAAAGTAACGTATTCGAAAGCACGTGTTTCTTGTGGATTGTTGAAACGTGCTTTGTTCTGCTCATAATATTCTGAGTAGTCGTTGTCTGTTAATTTAACAGCAGCATCAGGAATAGAAGTATAATCTAAACTTACGTATTTAAAATTAGCCAGTTTATTGCGGTTGGTATACTCATCTGTAGCTTCTAAAGAAGTTACATAAACCGAATTACGGATTAAGTTAGAATATTTGGTCTGCAAGGCCTGGTTTTTAATTTCTTCCTGTAACATAGTAGATTGCTGCAAAGCCTGAGGTTCTTTCGATTTTAGAAAGTTCATCAAGGTAGCACGGTCTAACTGTCCTGTTTGTGGGTTAGAGAAATATTGTTTAATCAGGGGGCTAGGGTTTTGACCTTGTAATAAATCTAACAATTCATCTTCAGAAACGGTTAAACCTAAACGATCATATTCTTTAGTTAACAAAACTTTTGCCAACTCTGCATTCCATGCCTGATCTACAGCCATAGCGGTCATCTGTGCATTTGCACTACCGCCATATTGTTGTTTCATCTGGTTTACACCCTGATCAACCTTTGGTCCGAATTCATCAATACTGATATCCTTACCATCAATTGATCCTACAACTTTTTGATCTGCTGCCCAAAAAGGTTTACCCACGTTAATTGCATCACCTACTAAAAATGCAACAATTGCAAAACCGATTGCGAAGACCAGGATGTAGCCCGCACGGTTACGCAAAAATGTCATTAATCCCATATTGTAATTATAAATTTATTTAGTTCTTTTTTAAGAGGGCGCAAGATACAAATTTGCCTCAAAAAAGAAAACACAAAATTTTATTTATTAAGTGTTTAATTTTTAAGGCAATAGAAGCCCTATTTTAATGATTGATTGAGAGATTGATTGAATGAGAGAATGAGGGAATTATTGATTGCTTGAATGACTGAATGATAGCAAAAAAGTAAGTCCACTTAACATTCACTCATTCAAAATTCTATCATTCACTCATTAGGTTAAGGCGCCACACCTTCCTTCATATTCAATTCACCGTTTCCACTATCCATTTCATAAGTGCTAAAATCTTGTGGGGCTTTAAAGTTAATACCTTCGCCAATACTACCATCTACACCTTTCACATATACCCGCTGATTGGAATAAAAAATCTTCTTCGATTCATCCCAAATTAATTCTTGTGAGGAAAAGGTATCACCCTTACTGTTTTTCACCACTACGTTTTTCCTGAATTCGGTCTTAAGCTCATTGTCTTTCCTAATGGCATAATCGCAAACCAGGTTCCCATCAATGGTTCCGTTCGGATTATAGAAATCGATATTTACACCCTTAATCATTTCCTGATAAGCGCTTCCGTTGGTAGGGGTAACCTTATCCATTATCGGCGCATAACCTTTAGCCTTAATTCTGGCCGAATCGCTATAAGTAATATCCACACCAATGGTACGGTCTCTGCTTAAGATTACTTTATTTGGTGACACTGAATTGGCATTTTTTAGATCGTCGTCTCCACAGGAAGCCAGAAAAAAAGGCAACACCAGGAACAGACCATATAAAAATGCTCTCCAATTCATTAGTCTACACGATACTTACGAAACCAGGTATCGTTCAGGGTAAAACCTAAGTGGAAATTAATATACTGCTCTTTAACCAGATTATTGGTTAATGTTCCTCTTTGTCCAACTTCTGTTGTAAAATTGATTTTATAAAATGCAGTACCGCCATTAGCAGTAGGTAGCGGGAAGCCAAAACCTAACGATGCACCCATTTGTTTGATATCCTGATTACCGATCTTGATATAAGTTTTATCGTAATTAAAACCAATGCGATAGTCTACACGTTTCATATAACTGTTGTAAGAAAATGCATCTGGCGTCCACTGGCCACCCAATGAAGCGCCCCAGCTATCTTGCAGGCCCTGGTTTACATTATTGATACTGGTTGCAGACCATTTACCCATTCTAAAATCGGCACCAATCATCCACTTATCATTTTGCTGGATAGAGATCCCAAGATTATGCGTTAACGGTAGGGTAAGATTAGATTTTCCGTTATTCGCGATATTTAACGTATCGGCTGCAGGGTTTTCATTACCACTTTGATCTCTTGTGTAGAACGTAGCAAAAGAAGTTTGTGTTGAATTTATTTTCCCGGATGTACTTCCAGAATAACCCAGGGTCATAATTGTTTTTTTACCGATGTTAAAATCGTACTGGATGCCATAAGAATAATTTATACCACCAACGCTGTTTTTATTTTGAAGTTTAGCGTTATAAGCCCCTACCGATTGAAATTCGGTAGCACGCGTAGTTTGGAGATTACCAAAAATATATTCTAAGTTACCACCAATTCTTAAATGATCCCCAAAACGATAGCCGTACCCCAGGTAAGCTTTTGATAAGCCACCTTCGCCTTCATAAAGCTGATCTAAAGTAGTTGTATCAACTTTGGTCGTGTTTCTGTAAGAATAACCTAGATCTGAGTAAGGTAAAATACCAAAACTCAGGGCCGATCTCCTGGTAACCGGAGCCGCGAATGCCAAATGACTAAAAGTAGAATTGAAACTCGTTTCCTTTAAATTGCTTCGCGAAAGACTGGTTAAACCAGCGCTCATACCCACATCAATAGTGGTTAAAGTTATTCCGGCATAAGATGCTGGGTTTTGCATATTGATATAATTGAACCCGGTTACTTTACCTACTGCGGTAGAAATTCCACCCATTGCTCTCAGCTGAGGCAACAAAGATCCTTTTATATTTCCAAGTCCATATCTTGAATATGGTGATGAAGTGGTAACCTGTGCCTGCGCACTTAAACCACAAACTAGAACGAGTATGGCTGCAATATAATTTATTCTTTTGTACATTTTAATCTGCAATAGCTTCATTTAATCCTTTTAATACTAAGTAAGGATCTTTTATAATTTGAGGCGCAAAGATGCTGTTTTGTAATTGTTTATACAAAAAATTAGCATCACCCCCCGTTATAATTACCTTCAGAGCACTTTCTTTTTTATTATTTAGGGCAATAAAGCCTTCAATTTCGTTTATTATTCCTTGTAAAACGCCGTTTTTGATTGCCGATGGTGTATCCGTACCTTCTACAATATCTTCATTTGCATCCCACTCTACCAAAGGCAAACGGCCCGTAAATTCGTGCACAGCCTTAAAACGCATTTTAATGCCCGGGCTTATACTTCCACCAAAATATTCCTTCGAGCTCGTTAAAACATCGTAAGTAATACAGGTACCTGCATCAACCACCAAACTTGCATTTGTTGGATGTAAGCCATTTGCACCCAAAATAGCAGCCCACCTATCGAGTCCTAAAGTAACCGGCGTTTTATATCTGTTTTGTACGCCATTCGTCAACATGGTTGAAAAACGGATATACCCGGTATGCTTTTTTAAAAATACTTCTAATGGTCCAATTTCCTGGCTAACACTGCTGATAATGGATTTCGCAGGCGAAAACTTCTCAATCAATTGAGCCAGATCAAGTATTCCAATTTTATTGAAACGCTGATGATGAACAATTTCCTGATTTGCAAAAACCGCAACCTTAACAGCAGAATTTCCAATATCAATGCTTAGGCTACGCATTTAAAATCTCCCACTGCAAATAATATGTTCTTAGCAATTCCAATGATCCCATTTTTTATCCATCTTGATTAAAACTAAAAAAGCTTTAATTCTAAAATCATGCACAAAGCTATTAATCTTTGTTAAGTTTCGTTCTAGTTATTTGTTAAAAAAGGTTAAACAAACAGAAAATACTGTATAGAAAGCACAAATAAAACGAACAATGTTTCGTAAAACCAACGTTTTTTGGCATTGCTAAAATAGTAGGCTAACAGTACCGATCCAGGTGGTACACAGAGTAAGAAATGCCATGTCCTGAAATCTGGTTTAAGGTAAAAACTAGCTGCAGAAATAATAAACATGAAAAACAACAGCTGAAAACTTTTCCTCGTACTGATAAAACTCCTGAAGAAATTTTCGCGGAGCTGTAGCGATGCCAGTATGATAATTACCGTTACCGGAATCAGCACCAGGTAGTCGTTATAGTTGATTTTAAAAACCGAAGGAAACTTATTGCCTAATGGCTTCCAGATCTGATAAAACGAGCTTAAATTATCTTTCCAATAATAAAATACGGCCAGAAAAAAGAAAACCGTAATAAAGCCAATTAAGCCCGCTACCCATTCGCGCCAGTTAAACGATCTAAAAAGCAACAACGCTAAAAAGATCATGAGCAACATGGCCATAAACGGAAAATAGATTAATGTTCCAACCCCAATAATCATCCCGATATCGAAAACAGTGGTTATGGCGTTGGCACTTTTACCCAGTTTTAAAAACTTATCTATAATCCAAATCAGCAGAAAGTTGCACAACAATGCCGGACTCAAAATCATAAAAGGCATAAACAAGCTTGTTCCGGTAATAAACATCAGGCCAGGAAGGAAACTGGGTTTGGCCAATAAATTATGATTATTGACAACCCGGTTGAAAATTAGCGCCTGTACATAAACCAAAAGTGCTGCAATAAAAATATTGGTATATGGCGTAAAGGCATTGTCTAAATCTATATTAATCAGCAATCGGGCAAATGGCTCCAAAAAATCAAAATTCAGCTTCTCGTGCGTTTCATGAAAAATGGCAATGCGCAGAAAGAACGTGTATGCCAGCAAGAATACGAGGTTAATTGGATTTAGCTTTCTAAACTGATTAATCATGCCTTTTTAAAGAGTAGGCAAAGTAAAGAAAATAATTTAACAGTAGCAGAAGAAAGATAAAGAGCGGAGGGCGGTAAGCGCTGAGCGGAAAGACCAAAGCTTAAAGACCAAAGCGGAGGGCAGTAAGCGTTGGGCGTATAGCGGAAAGACCAAAGCTTAAAGACTAAAAAACAAGGTTCATGCGGTCATCTACCTTATAAAATATATCAAAAGGTTTGTCAGTCTGAGCGGAGTCGAAGACCGTTTGATGGATAAAAGGAAAATTAAAGACATCCATAAAGCTGTCTGTCTGAGCAGAGTCGAAGGCCTTTTTGTAGGCAAAAACAAAAGAATGGCTCTGTATTTTTAGAAAAGCAGGTTCCTGTTTGTATCGCTTCAACCAGCCCTGCCATCCGCTTTACCTCACTACGTTCGGTGCCCGCTCCTGTCAGGTTTAGATGACGCAGTATTGTGTCACGAATTAGAATAAGCCGAAAGATTAAAATATACTCAAAGATTTGTCAGTCTGAGCGGAGTCGAAGACCGTTTGGTAGGTAAAAAGAAGAAATGTTATAGAAAATTCTAATAGGTGATGTAGCTAACCATGCCCAAAAGTGCTGCTCTGCGTTAAATAAACCCGGGAGTAGCGACAGCCCCGATACTTTACCGATGAATCGCCACTAAATTACGAATGACGGGGCTGTACAAGCCAAAAGCTACTAGCATTCATTTCCAAATCAAACAGCTAACGCTGGTGAGTAGGTTCATCATAGAGATCCTTCGGCTACGCTATAATTGACAGATTCTGATAGAATCGTCGTCCTCTCGACTGAAGCGCAGTCCCGAACTTTCAGGAGAGAGATCTATCTAGGCAGATTTCTCGAATGCGTTGCACTTCGCTCGAAATGACGGTATCTCGAGGGGATAAAATAAATTACTCCTCAGGATGACAATCCGAGGGAATCGACTTTGGACTCAAGACTGCCGACTTAAGACTCAGGACTAAAAACTAAACCCTGGCATATTTCTTCACCATATCATCAATTATTTGGGCAGTTTCATCCGGAAAATTAAACTCATGCTGTTGCGGATTTTCTATCCAGTTTTTGATAATAGGCAACCAGTTTCTGGTACTTCCCCAAATCACAGGCAACCCAAACTGTTTTAAGGCATAGGCATTACATTGTTGTTCAAACTGAAAACGCATAGGCGCAACCAGCAACTTTTTCTTTAAATAAAGTGCTTCTGCGGGGCCTTCGAAACCACCGCCGGTAAACAAACCTTCACAAGTGGCCAGACTTTTATTAAATTTTTCGTTGTTAACAGGCTCCACAAAAACGTTCCCTTCCTGGTAGGCAACTTTACTGTGTTTAGAAAAAACCTGCCATGTAATATCAGGTAGCTGTGTAAAGAGCTTTACCAAACGTTTATCGTCAATGGCTGGAAGATAGACCGTATAATGTCCTAAATTTTCACTTTTCAGGTTTCGGATCTCTGCCCTGATTACCGGAGTATGGATAAAGCTATCGTAACGATCGAAATGAAAGCCAATGTGGTATTTGGTAGGTGCATAGCGGCTCAAAATAAGCTTCCCCCAATCTAAAGTTCTTGGGCGGGGTACTTTTTTAGATTTAAATGCAGCCTGATGGCTCAATGACACACATTCTATGCCCTGCAGCTTACAGGCCCAGGCGCTTACAGGTTCAAAATCGTTAACGATTAAATTGTACTCTTTAAGCGGCAGCTGCTTCATATCTTTCCTAAAGCGGAAAAGATTCATGTTCAGCCATGTTTTAAAATGGTCTACACCACCTTTTTTTCCAAAAATAAAACTGAAGCCATGTAACTGGTATTTTACGGGCTGACTGAGTTTCACATCGGCCTGTGTTCCACTTACTAAAATATCCAATTCGCCATACTGCTGAAGCAAAGGGATAATTTCCCTCGCCCTACTGATATGACCGTTACCTGTTCCCTGTATTGCGTAAAGTATCTTCATTTATGCCCGAATATCATAAATTATTGGGCAATTTCATATTTTATATTCTGTAAAAGAATATTTATGTCCAGTTTACTTTTTAAATCCTCGGCATCAGAAAGGATTCCTTCATCCAATTCATCTTTCGTAAAATGCTGATGCTCGTATTTAAAAACCGTCCAGTTTTTGTTTTCATATTCTAAAGCGGTTAAACTTTCTACCCAATCGCCACTGTTCAGGTAAAGCACTTTACCATCTTCGGTAGCAATTTCGCGTTGCTCAGCCTGATGAATATGACCACAAACGACATACTGATACCCTTTTTCGATAGCCAGTTCTGCTGCTGTTTGCTCAAAACTGTTTATAAACTTTACAGCATCTTTAAATTTAGCTTTGATTTTTTTCGAAAAACTCATCTTTTCTCTTCCAAATGCGGTGAGTATCCAGTTTACAAAACTATTAATGAGGATAAGCGTATCATAGCCAACCGCGCCAAGTTTAGCCAGCCATTTAGAATGTTGCATGGTTACATCGAAAACATCACCATGAAAAAACCATGCTTTTTTACCATCCAGTTCTAAGATTAACTTATTCTGAAGGTGGAAAGTCCCCATTTCCATACCATCAAACTTGCGGAGCATCTCATCATGATTCCCGGTCAGGTAGTGAACCTGCACACCTTCTGACACGAATTTCATCAGTTTACGGATCACTTTCATGTGCGATTCGGGCCAATAACTTTTGCTGAACTGCCAGATATCGATGATATCGCCGTTTAAGATCAACGTTTTTGGCTTTATGCTCTTCAGATATTTTAGAAGTTCTTTTGCATGGCAACCATAGGTGCCTAAATGTACATCGGATATCACGACTACATCGACATTTCTTTTATCCATAAACGGGAAATTTTAGGGGGAAAGATCTTATTACCGCTCGGTTAAAGCAGTTTAGAGATAAATTAGTTGTGTTACCACTCCTCTTCCTCATCGAGTTTTACCTCAAAGGGGCTAAAGAAATAAAGTACAACAATTAATAAACACACGGCAAAGAATGATTCTAACATATCATCTGATTTACATTACAAAGGTAAGACTCTGTATATCAAACAAATGTTACGACATTGTTAAATTATTATTCTATTTGCTAAAGATTGTTAAAATGACGTAGGAGGAGTATTTGTTAAATAGTTCATTAGTATGGTTACTTGTATAATTGGTTAACTGGTTAATTGCAGAATAGCTTAATTGACTTAAGGACTTTGAACTTCGACTAAGCTCAGGATGACACGTAGCGTGATATCGACTTTGGATTGTTGAATAAAGCTTAGGGTTGATTGCACCTTATAGATCCTGAAACAAGTTCAGGAGGACGATCGCAAGTTTGAACGGCAAGAATCACAAGGTACTCAGTGAATTTATCTTAAAGATTTTTTGACTGCGCAATCATTGACGGATTCCAAAAGAAAGGTCGTCATCTCGACTGGAACGCAGTGGAATGGAGAGATCTATCTGGACAGATTTAGCTTCGCTGAGCCTTCGGGTTCTCGACTGCGTTGCACTCCGCTCGAAATGACGGGAGAAAAGAAGAGATGATAAGTTGCTGGGAGTGAACGACTTAGAACTTAAAAACAAAACCCCGCAAGATTTTGATCTTGCGGGGTGTAATCTATCTAAGAAAATATTAAGCCTTAACAGCTTTCTTTTTCTTCTTTTCTTCTGAGTAAAAGCCAAAACCTAATCCGGCCAACAATAAGATCGATCCTGCTAAAGAGATTTTCTCTCCGGTATAATACGATGTTGGGTGGAAAATAAACTCAAGTTTATGATTACCAGCTTCTAACTGCGCTGCACGTAAAACGTAATCTGCCCTGAAGTAAGGCTTTTCAACACCATCGATATACATTTTCCAACCTTTATCATAATAGATTTCTGAAAACACTGCAATTACATCTTTAGCGGTTGAGTATTCATAAGTTAAATGATCAGGATTATAATTCGTTAATTTAATAAAACCTTCCTGCCCAGTTCCCAAACGCTTGGTATCCATCGAATTTTTGAAGCTTTCATCAACAATGGCTTCTTTTTTAGCATCAAAACTGCTAATGGCTTTCATTTCTTCATCAGCGTTTTTGGCAAACTGCACACTTTGTACAAACCAGGCATTACCTGCAGCCGTTGCATTACGCTGCATTTTATACGATCCGTTTTGCTGATCCTGCGTAATGATGTACTTCGTATTTAACATATCCAGAACATCCTGGTTAACACTTTTAGTAAATTGATGCTGAATGAGTTCATCATAACGTTTCAGTTTAGCGGCATGGTAACCACCAATTGTTTTATGAAAATTAGAGGTGCTGGCGTCGCTAAAAGTATTTATGGAAGCATCAAATACCCTGAAATTCGGATCTTTATCCGCCATAATAAAATTATCAACGTCTCTTGGTTTGAAAAAATCTGAAGCCGTTTTTTTGTATTCAAAGTTTTGGTTATTTAAATACCTGCGGTCTACCTGCCACATATCTACCAAAACAGCCAGCCCTAACAAGCCTAAAGCCAGTTGTGAGTTCAATTTCTTAGTAATAAATGCCCAAACGATTCCGAAACCGATAACCACGAAAAAGAATGAACGCAAAGCATCGGCACGACCTATTGCAATTCTATCTTCCACTAATCCATTTGCTATCTTTTGCGCAACGGCAGCATTATTTTGCAAAGTCTGCGTTAAAGCCTGCACAATCTGCATATGGTTTGATGCTTTAAAGCTGAAGAACAGTGTAGGCACGATGGCTACAATTAAAGCAAAACCACCAGTAATAGCAGCCGACCAGGTTAATTTCCTGATCAAAACCTTTTGGTCTATAGCTCCATCCTGAATTTCTTTGATTCCTAAAATGGCTAATATCGGAACCATTAAGCCAACTACGGCCAAAATTGATTCAACAGCTCTGAATTTATTATAAAGCGGGAAATAATCGAAGAATAAATCGCTTACAAGCGGGAAGTGGCGGCCAAAAGAAAGTAAAATAAATAAAACGGTTGTTGCCAGGATCCACCATTTTAACTGGCTACGAACAATGAACAAGCCAAAAACAAATAAGAAACAGATAATTGCACCGAAATAATAGCCTCCCTGGGTAAATGGTTTCTCACCCCAATACTGTTGCATATTTAGTTGCCCTCCCAATTGCTGGATCGCTTGTGCGGTTTGAGTAGGGTCTCCTCCTGTAATTTCGGCAACAGCTTTATACATATTCCCTTCAGGTTTCACCAACTTATCTACTCCTGAAGCACCTCCGTATAAATCCGGAATTAAAAAGGTAAAACTTTCGCCAACACCTTGGCTCCATTGGTAAGCATATTCTTTTGACATGCCCGCCCCTTTTTCTGCTGGTGCTGATTCTGTAGTGGTTAGGTTCGATTTGCCACGGTTTGTTTCTTTCGCATATTCTGCGGTAGACCATAACAAACTGGCGTTAATCATTATTGCGATAGCTACCGAAAAAGCAAGAAAAGCGAACGATCTTAATAGATTTGAAACGGTTTTGTTTTTAAATGCCTGGTAAAACTCTACAATAACAAAAATAAAAATAGCCAACATCAAATAATATGTCATTTGGACGTGGTTAGTTCTTATTTCAAGCGCTAAGAATAGCGCCGTTAAACTCGCTCCATACCAATATCTGCCCCTTAGGGTTAACAATATACTGGCTATTATTGGCGCGAAAAAACCAATCGCCAGGGCCTTGCTACTATGCCCGCTGGCAATTAACACAAAATTGTACATCGTAAATGTAAACGCAATTGCACCTGCCGCAGCTAACCAGGGATTAACCTTTAATACAATAAACAAGAAATAAGCCCCTAAAAGCAATAAAAGAACTGTACCTGTTGGATTTGGCAAGGCTTTGGTAATTAAAGCAATTCCATAAGTAGCACCATTATAGGCATAAGGTACCCAAATTTGATAGGCAGGCATACCGCTAAACATCTGGTTGGTCCAGAGTGGTGCCTTACCATCCTTTTCTTTAAAGTCCATAATTTCCTTTTGCATCGCTTGCGATTGGATCACATCGCTTTGCGCAGGGGCTTTACCTACCAAAACAGGACTGAAGTAGGCAAAAGTGATGACTACAAAAAATGCAATAATGGCTAAGTGAATGCCATTTTTATTAAACCAGTTATTCATTAAGGTTTGTTTAAGTTTAAACGAACGTCAAAAATAAAAAATTGGGCGGTATAAAAAAGTAATAAATTAAATGCATGCTGAATAAAAAATTAGATTTGTAACAAAGAATAAAAATTCAACCTATTTATTATGAGAAAGTTTGTGGTTACAATCGCGCTGGCTTTATTAACTTTTTCTTCGTTTTCGCAGCTCGTCAGTTTAAATATCAATGAAATTAAAAAGCTGAAAAGCCAGATCAAAAATGATGGGGAAACCCAAAAACTATACCTGGGCTTTGAAAAATCGACATTAAATTATCTAAACGAACAACCGAACCCCATTGATACCATCAGAACTGAAGGATTATTGAAAGGAAATCCAAAAAAAGAAAAGACCAGATTAGCGCTGGCTGATATGAACAAAATGTTTGCACTGGCCTTACAATACCGGATTACCGATGATCAAAAATATTTAAACAAATGTGTAGAATTTCTTGATGCATGGGCCAAAATCAATAAACCGAATGGCGATCCTATTGACGATACCAATCTGGATAAAGCCATTGAAGCTTTCGATCTGATTAAAAAAGATATCCCAACAGCTGATAAAAAACAGATTGAGCAATGGCTTACTGAAACGGCCTGGGCAGAAATTAACAGCAAACGAATGAAAGCAGGGAGAGCCACGGCCATTAATAATTGGAACGCCCACCGGCTAAAAGAAGTTGGTGAAATTGGTTATACCTTAAACAATCAAAATTTTATTAAATGGACCATCGAAAATTTGAAGAGCCACATTAATATCAATTTATATCCCGATGGAACAAGTTTGGATTTTAAAGAGCGCGATGCCATGCATTACCACATTTACGACCTGGAACCTATGCTAAAGTTGGCCATTATAATTGATAGGGCAAACGGTACTAATTTTTATAACTACGAGTCGCCAAAAGGATCGTCGATCAAAAAATCGGTAGAATGGCTGATTCCATACATCAATGGCGAAAAACAACACGAAGAATATGTAAATACCACCGTTAAATTCGACCGCGACCGGGCGAAGAATAATGAACCAGGGTTTGCTCCGGGGACTATGTTTAAACCAGATTTGGCTTTACCTGTAATAAAACTATCTGTCTATTTCGATAGGGCACACGCTGATCTGTTAAAAAAAGTAAATAACAATGATACCAGCTGGCAGATGGTGTTAGATAAAATACAACGCGAGAGCAAATAGCTTCAAACAAACAAACTTTCAAGAATTATTGAAAGTTTAAAAATAAATTTATATTTGTGTATGGAACTAGCAGCAGCGAAATTAAAATTTATAGAAGCCTGGGGTAAATTAGGCTCCGAATGGGGAATTAACCGCACCATGGCCCAGGTACATGCACTATTGTTAATTACGCCTGAAGCACTTACCACCGAAGAAATTATGGAAGCGCTTAGTATTTCCAGGGGCAATGCCAACATGACGCTGCGCGATTTAATTGGATGGGGCTTAATTGAAAAACAACACAAAGCCGGTGAGCGCAAAGAATATTTTTTTGCCGATAAGGATGTTTGGAATATTTCCCGTCAGGTAGCCAAAGAACGAAAAAAAAGAGAATTAGAACCTATTTTAAAAGTTTTGAATGAGCTGTCAACGGTAGTAGGTGATGAAAAAGACCCGGCGTTTAAAACCTTCAAAAAATCAGTAAGCGATATTAACAAACTGGCTGTTAACGTAGATGAAACGTTAGAAACGATGCTTAAAGCCGAAGAAAGCTGGTTCTGGGGTTCGGTATTGAAGGTGTTTAAATAGATTTGAGAGAGAGGTATTGATTAGTAAGATTTGAGTATCAAGTAGTAAGTATCGAGTATCAAGACATATTCACCCTAAACGCCAAGCGCTAAACCCTAAAAAGTTTTACCCTCAAGTTTAGTTTAATTTTTTAACCATGTCTTTCATTTTTTTACTGAAAACATAAAATTAAAACAAGAGATGGCCGAAAAGACTAAAGCTGAAAGACCAAAGAAGATGAAAGTGTAGAAAAAGCCTAAAGTTAACAGTGATGCCTACAATTATCTTAAAAACATTGATTAACGCCCGAATTGAAAATTGTTTCGATCTGGCCAGAAGTATCGATCTCCACTTACAATCAATGAAAGCCTCTGGAGAAAAAGCAATAGCTGGAAAAAAAAGTGGTTTGATCGATTTAAATGAATCGGTTACCTGGCGAGCCAGGCATTTTGGCATTCCATTCGAAATGACAAATAAGATTAGCACAATGGAATATCCAAAGCTATTTGTAGACGAGATGGTGAAAGGTCCCTTTAAAAAACTCCATCACCAACACCAGTTCATAACAATAGATTCTCAGACAGAAATGACCGATGTTTTTGAGTTTCAGGCACCTTTTGGCTTATTAGGCTGGCTTGTAGAAAAAATATTTCTTAAAAATTACATGTTGAAACTAATTGAGAAAAGAAATAAGGAAATCAAATTTCAAGCTGAAGGTTAATGTGTGCTATTTGTGCCTTGCGCTATCATTAAATTGCCAAAGCACATTAATAATCTTCCAGGCACCATTTAATTTAACAAGATGCATGTAATCTATCCATTCATCTGCTATTAGTTTAACCGAAGCTGTTTTCTCAGAAATATCAAGCATTTTAATCTCCTTTTTAGGAACAGCAGGGAATTTATCTTTTTTGCGGTTATAGCTTTCAGCTAAGATAACCATCGATTCTGCAGAGGTTTCACGAACATAATCTTTGTTGGTTTCCTTATCCGTCCAAAATGTGCGTTTAACCAGCCTTGGGTGCAAAGCTTGCTCCATTTGTTTAGGGTTTGGGCTATGTTGCGATTCTATATAATCAAGGACTGCACGTTTGATTTCTAAACTATCCTGTTTTGTTTGGCTAAAGCATTTCGCACTTATCATCCACAAGGAGATAAAAACAATAAAGTATTTCATAGTTGCCAGTATATTTTTGGTTTTCGAGTTGAGAGTTAAAAGTATTAAACTTAAACTATATACTTTAAATTATTGCTTTTTGAATTCAAACAAAAAAGAGTCTGTGTCCTAAATATAGAATTGTCATCCTGAGGGTTAATTTATTATATAAAAATCAATATTAATGACAAGAGATTTAAGGAGATAAATCTCCTCAGATTATCGTCATTGCGAGAAGGCTTTTTCAGCCGACGAAGCAATCTTTATAGCAGGATCACTAGCAGGAAAGATTGCTTCGTCGTTCCTCCTCGCAATGACGACCCTTCTATAAGAATCTATCAATGGTAGCTGGTCGAAGGACCCGTTTTAAATGCCTTACAAGGCGTTTCGACAGGCTCAACGTGACAAAATAAAAGTGAATTACAATTTATGACACAGCCTCCTTTAAACAAAAAACCCTGAAACAAGTTCAGGGTTTAGTTTTATTTCACTTCTTCGTAGTCTACGAAGTCGCCGAGTTTATCTGTTTTACTTTGATCAGGCTTTGGAGGCATATAATCTATCGAAATAGCGCCTTCGGGTTTTGACCGTCTTTGTTGTTGCTGGCCTGTAGCCTGACTTTGCATTTTGCTGGCCAGGTTATTAAACAGCATTGGCAGAATTAACCTAATCAACATTCTGATCAGCCAAAGTACCAATATTGTGATGAAAATAAATTTTACTAATGCCATTCTTTAAATTACTGTTGTTACAAATATAGACGTCATAAAATTTATTTTGTTACTTATTGAGCCTTTAATTGCATTTTGATTACAAATATAATACGTAAATAAGCCCATAAAGGTTTTAATATCGCCATTAATCTTCAATAATTTCAGCTACGCGGCCAACCTGGCCATCTTCGAGCCTCACTTTTATCCCTCTTGAATGAAATGCGGATGAAGTAAGCAGATCTTTCACCACGCCATAAGTGATGTTTCCTGATCGTTGATCTTTCTTTAAAATAATTCCGACTTCTAATCCTGGATAAATGTCTTTTCTGTTTTGCCCGTCCATGTATGCTGAAATAAGATAATGATTAAAGCCTCAAAATTCCATAATTATTTTGAGTGTTAGGGTAATTTATTGAAATCTATTTCGGGTTTTTTACCTGGAGTGCTTCTGGTAAAGATTTTTCCTGGTGTGGTATAATCGTTAAAGAAACCACCGTTCTTTAAATAAAAGGCGTCCTTATCTACTCCCCCCTGATAGTCCATCCGATATCCTTTTGTTCCTGTATTATCGGTAGTAAAGCGCGCAGATTTTAATTCAATCCAAGTGCCTTTATCATCGCAGATCCATTGGTTATTAAACAAAACTTTTCGCGATAAGTCTCCCTGCACAGGTGAGAAATTTTCTAAAAAGGAATGGAAGCGTTTTAAATAAGTTTTAGTCTGTGGCCTGGTAAAACTGGCTATCAACTGCCATTTATTGGTTTCGGGCGCAAAGAAATAAGCCGTATACGTGGTTAGGCTATCTTTTCCAGGCGCACCATGCAACAAGAATTTATAGGTGTTTCCTGCCTTCCACATATAGTTCAGGTAACTCTGACCTCCTGCGCCTTCATTACCAAATTCTCCTGTGTGTACACCTTCTCCTTTCTTAAGCATTTTAATCTTATGCGATTCCGGAATGCTTTTAGGATCATCGGTATGGAAAGGGCTCCATACCGAAAACAAGATATGTCGTTCTGTTGGACTATTTACCTGCATACCGAAATAACCTTCACCAAATCCATTCGCCATAAAGTAAGAGCCTAAAATATCTTCACCTTTTGGTACGGTTACCTCATTGTAGTACCACTCTGCATTTACATTTTCTGGTTGTTGGTAGTTTAAATGAACTGATGGCCCGCGTCTGCCCCAATGAAAGAAGTT
Organism: Pedobacter sp. W3I1; assembly: GCF_030816015.1. Classification (NCBI taxonomy): domain Bacteria; kingdom Pseudomonadati; phylum Bacteroidota; class Sphingobacteriia; order Sphingobacteriales; family Sphingobacteriaceae; genus Pedobacter; species Pedobacter sp. W3I1. The sequence continues at coordinate 691,611 of NZ_JAUSXN010000001.1, read as the reverse complement.
ACCTTCGTTGTTTTTAACATAGGCCGTTTTGCCTTCAAGAGCTGTACCGCTGATGGTTAAGGTTTGTATTGAAGGAAATCTGCCAGCACTTTTGCTAATTCCTTTAATGGTTAGGGCAACATAGCCGGTATCTTTAACGGTCCATTCGCCAATCTTGCCATCGAAAGCTTTAGTTTCATCGATACTTACTTTTTTAGGTTGATTATTGATCGCAAATTCCAGGATAGATTGGCCCTCGGCAATAGGTTTATCGTTTAGTGAAATAACTACGGTACCCGGCCTGGAAACCCTGAAATACACCGTAAAATATTCTTTTGGATTAGACCAGTTTATAATTCCTCTATTAGACAGGGTCCTTTCAGAATCCTGATGTAGAGAACTGTAAGCATTGCCTGCAAGCGGCAGGGATATTGTCGCAGAATTTTGGGCCTGACTTTTCAGACCCATAACGCCGAGTACGATCAGCGTCACTAGTTTTAAAGATTTCATTTGATGATTTTTAGATAACTTATTGAATTGCAATTGTAATCCAAATTATCTAAAAATCATTCTTTAAAACTAAAACGTTACTTGCCGAACTTCTCGTTAAACATTTTCTCTAAAGCAAACATTTCATCACGCAGTTTGGCTGCCTGCAAAAAGTCCATGTCTTTTGCGGCTTTTTGCATATCCTTCCTGGTCGTATCAATTGCCCTCTGCAGTTCCGCTTTACCCATATACTGTACAATTGGATCTGCTGCAATACTGATTTCTGCATTTTCGACATAAGCTCTTGCTTTGTTATCGCTTGCTTTTTGCGAGAAATCGAGCACTGAGGTCTGTTCTAAAATTGCTTCTCTTGATTTACCAACGGTTTTAGGCGTAATGCCATGTTCAAGATTATAAGCAATCTGTATATCCCTACGCCTGTTCGTTTCAGAGATGGTTTTCGACATGCTATCTGTAATGCTATCGGCGTACATAATTACACGGCCTTTATCGTTCCGGGCAGCGCGTCCAATGGTTTGGATCAGCGATTTTTCAGACCTCAAGAAACCTTCTTTATCTGCATCTAAAATAGCCACCAAAGTAACCTCAGGTAAATCCAAACCTTCACGCAAGAGGTTAATCCCAACTAACACATCAAATTCTCCTAAACGTAAACCACGAAGAATTTCTACACGTTCTAAGGTTTTAATTTCGGAGTGGATATACCTGGTTTTGATATTTAAACGATCCAGGTATTTCGTTAATTCTTCAGCCATACGTTTGGTTAAAGTAGTAACCAGAATACGTCCACCCTCTTTGATGGTAATATCGATTTCATCTAAAAGATCATCAACCTGGTTAATTGCAGGTCTAATCTCTATAACAGGGTCCAATAATCCGGTTGGCCTAATTACCTGCTCTACTACCACACCTTCTGACTTTTCCAGTTCGTATTCGGCAGGCGTTGCACTTACATAAATGGTTTGTGGGGCAAGGGCTTCGAATTCGTTAAAGTTTAAAGGTCGGTTATCCAATGCGGCTGGTAAACGGAAGCCATATTCAACCAAAGATAATTTTCGAGACCTATCTCCGCCATACATGGCCCTGATTTGCGGAACGGTAACATGACTTTCATCTATCACCATTAAATAATCTTCCGGAAAATAATCTAACAAACAGAAAGGGCGCATGCCGGGTTGCCTTCCATCGAAGAAACGGGAGTAGTTTTCGATACCAGAACAATAACCCAATTCTTTCATCATTTCGATATCGAAATTAGTACGTTCTTCCAGACGTTTTGCTTCCAACAAATGCCTGTCTGCAATTAATTGGTTCTTACGAATTTCCAGCTCTTCTTGTATTCCCCAGATAGATGAATTAAATCTGTCTTTTGGCGTGACGAAAAGATTGGCAGGATAAATGGCCATGTCTTCCAGCTTCTCTATTGTTTTACCAGAAACGGGATCAATGGCTGAAAGTTCTTCAATATCATCACCGAAAAATGAAATCCGATAAGCATGATCAAGATATGCAGGATAGATATCGACCGTATCACCTTTAACCCTAAAGGTTCCGCGCTTGAAGTCTGTTGTAGTTCTGGAATATAAAATCTCTACCAAGCTATGCAAAAAAGCATTCCTCGAAATCCGTAAGCCCACGCCAAAACGGAAAACCATCCGTGAAAAATCTTCCGGATTACCCATACCATAAATACAGGAGATGGATGATACCACTATAATATCGCGTCTACCGCTCATTAACGAAGATGTAGTGCGTAACCGGAGTTTTTCAATTTCTTCGTTTATACTCAGATCTTTTTCGATATAAGTATTGCTTGATGCGATAAAAGCTTCTGGTTGATAATAATCGTAATAAGAAACAAAATAATTCACTGAGTTTTCAGGAAAGAAATTTTTGAACTCGCCGTAAAGCTGCGCCGCCAAAGTTTTATTGTGACTTAAAATTAAGGTGGGTTTCTGTGTCTGCTCAATCACATTGGCTATCGTAAATGTTTTTCCCGATCCCGTAACCCCTAATAAAGTTTGATAATGTTCGTTGGCATTTACGCCATCTACCAATTGTTTTATAGCGCTTGGCTGATCTCCGGTGGGTTGATATTCTGAGGTGATTTTAAATTTCATGAGTATACCAAACTTAGTTAAAATTGATCTTTAAATCAATTTTAATGTTCTCTCCTCCGCTTATAAAAACATAAACGGCCGGGAGGAAATATACGATTTAGGCTGCAAAGTCTAAAACAGGAGAAAGTCAGGAAAGTTGTGGTAAGAAGAAATTATTCCCATCAGAATTTTATACCTTCAATATTCAAATTTCTATTTAAATAAATTAAAGACACACTAACCTAGTAAATCAAAAGTTAAACTTTTGATTTACTAGGTTAGTACATATATTTGTGTATGTTGATTATTAGAAATCTTGCATCCCAATTAAGAAATAGGCTTAAAAAACTCCAGCTATTGCTATTCTCGGACCGCGACAGGTCGGAAAAACTGCGCTGGGAAAAGATTTAAGCAATGAGTATATATATCTTGATATGGAAAATCCTAGGGATGTTGCCAAACTACAAGATGCTTATACTTTTCTCGAAAGCCTCCAGGATTATACTGTAATTATTGATGAGGTACAGCTATTGCCAATATTGTTTTCCTTATTACGGCCATTAATTGATGCTAAAAGAACACCAAGAAGATTTATCTTGCTAGGATCTGCTTCACCTGAATTGGTCAAAGGTGTTTCTGAAACGCTGGCTGGTAGAATTTCTTATAATGAATTGTGTCCCATCGGATTAACCGAACTACCCGATACAATAGGTTTTGAACAACACTGGTTTCGTGGCGGATTTCCAGAATCCTTACTATCAGAAAACGACTTGCTTAGCAAAGAATGGATTGATGATTTTATCGTAAGTTATGTTGAAAGAGACTTAGCAAAGATGTTTGGTGTCGATTTAGCCCCGATGCTCCTAAGAAATTTCTGGAGTATGCTTGCGCATTTAAACGGAAATCTATTTAATGGGGAATCCTTTGCAAGATCTTTAGGAGTGAGTGCACCCACTGTAAACCGGTATTTAGATTTTTTAGAGGGAGGTTTTTTGATCAGAAGATTACAGCCATGGTTTGTTAATGCCAAAAAGCGCTTAATTAAGTCGCCAAAAACATATATCAGAGATACCGGCATTTTACACCGTTTATTAAACATCCCAAGTTACAGTGATTTGTTTGGCCATCCAGGCATTGGCGCATCCTGGGAAGGTTATGTAGTTGAGCAGATTTATCAAATAAAGGATAAGCAAACGGACCTTTTTTTTTACCGTACACAAACTGGGGCAGAATGTGATTTAATCCTTGTACAGGGGATTACCCCAATTGCATGTATTGAAATCAAACTATCAAATGCACCCACCATATCTAAAGGATTTATCAGCTGTATAAAAGATCTTGAGCCAAAATACAAGTATATTATTACGCCGAATAGTGAAACCTATACTTCATCAAATGATATTACAGTAACAAATATTAAAAACTTCTTACTGAATATTCTCCCTCAAATACAATAAAAATCCCCGTTGGTTTTCAACAGGGATTTTTATTGAACAAGGTCATTCTCGCAAAAACGGAAATCGTAATCCCATTAGCTTAAAGATTCTCCGATACGGTCGAAATGACGATCGCTCGGGATAAAAATACAACTATTTACTAGCGGCCTGCATTGGGTTTTTACCAACCGATTGGCCTCTTACTGCTCCGCCAGCTTTAGTTTTATATACTTTAAATTTGCTTTCTTTAACCTTACCGCCCCAAGCATTATTCGATGTATCAATATCGGCAGTTTCGCGTAATGGATCAATTAAGATTGAAGCTACTTCTTTATCTTTCACATAAAATTTAGCTGTTTTCAATTCATTATGTCTCCAAATCTGAGCTGGAATACGGTCTATTTCCTTTGTACCATCTTTATAGGTAAACTCAACAATTACTGGCATTACTAAGCCGCCTTTATTGCCAAAGCTCAATTCGTAAAGGAATTTGTTGTCATATTTACCCTGCTCTGCTGAGGGAACAGCTTCCAGCGTTGCAGCGGGTTGCGTTTTAGTGGCAACAGTAGTATCAACATTAACCATTCCCCTATCATATTTATAGTAGAAATCTTGTGCTGCAGGCGTTTTATCTACATAAAAATTAATCTTTTTATCCTCACGGTTTCTGATTTTCGAAATATCTTCAAAGGCATTAACAGCAGGTTTATCAATTTTAACCATTTTCGATTTAGCTTCTGGTAAATCCTTAGGAAAATCGGCTTTTGCAAATTTCACGCTATCTAAAGATATATCACATGGATCGGTTCCATAAAACCAACCTCTCCAAAACCAATCTAAATCTTCGCCACTGGCATCTTCCATCGTACGGAAAAGATCAGCAGGTTCTGGATGTTTAAAAGCCCATCTTCTCGAATATTCTTTAAATGCATAATCGAAAAGCTCCCTTCCCATGATGGTTTCGCGAAGGATATTTAAACCTGTAGCAGGTTTCGAATACGCATTCGGGCCGAAACGGGTAATATTTTCAGAGTTGGTCATAATTGGTTCCAGCTCATCTTTTGGCAGTTTCATGTAATCAACAATGGTATATGCCGGTCCTTTTTTACTTGGAAATTTGTTATCCCAAAGTTCTTCGGTTAAATACTCAACAAAAGAATTTAGTCCTTCATCCATCCAGGTCCATTGGCGCTCATCACTATTTACAATCATTGGGAAGAAGTTATGCCCAACCTCGTGAATAATTACACCTAACATGCCATTTTTTGTGCTTTCGCTGTATGTACCGTCAGTATCCGTACGGCCATAGTTAAAACAGATCATTGGGTATTCCATTCCGTTTGCAGCCTCAATACTTTGTGCAACCGGGTAAGGATAAGGGATGGTGAAATCTGAATAGGTTTTAATGGTATGTGCCACCGCACGGGTAGAAAACTTGCTGTACAGATTGTAGGCTTCTTTTCCATAAAAACTCATGCACATTACGGTATTGTTATTGGCCTGAATTTTTTGTGGCATGGCATCCCATATAAACTTACGGGAAGATGTCCATGCAAAATCGCGGACGTTACTGGCATTAAAAACCCAGGTTTTCTTAGTAGTAGATTTTTTAGTTTCCGCAGCTTTAGCTTCAGCTAAAGTTTGAATTTCTACAGGTGCAGCCGCAGTTTTTGCAGCATTGTACCTGCTTAACTGTGTTGGATTTAAAACAGCGCTATAATTGATGCACTCTCCTGTTGAACCCACCAGGTGATCTGCCGGAACAGTCATCTGCACTTTAAAATCGCCAAAAGTTAAAGCAAATTCGCCTCTGCCAGTAAATTGATGGTTTTGCCATCCCTGAAAATCGCTATATACACATAAGCGTGGGTACCACTGCGTCATGGTAAACAGGTAGTTTCCATCCGTTGGAAAAAACTCGTAACCTCCACGGCCACCAACACTCATCCGGTCAGAAATTTTATAGTTCCAATCGATATTGAAGATAAATTTTTGCCCGGTTCTCAGCGCAACTGGCAAATCTATCCTCATCATGGTTTTGTTAACCGTATAGGATAAGTTTTTACCTGCTGCATCGGTTAATCTGGTGATATTTATTCCAAAACCGTTGTTTCCTGTTGCACTTAACTGATCTAAATTTTTAGTAGTTCCGGTGGCAGGCATCTTAGTCGCATCCTGATAATTGGCATTTCTATCGGTACTGTGCTCGTTTTCATCAAGCTGCAACCAGATATAAGTTAACGGATCGGGAGAATTGTTGGTATAGGTAATTGTTTCAGATCCCGTTAACAACAGATTTTTTTCATCCAGCTCACATTTAATATTATAATCGGCCCGTTGCTGCCAATATTTAACACCAGGCGCCCCACTGGCGGTACGTTGTTCGTTAGGTGTTGGCAAAATGGTGCCCAACTGCTCAAACTTATTCCCATGGTTACTCCCTGGATTATTCTGAATATTTTGAGCCATAGCCAAACTACCAGAGAAGAATAGCAGGCCAGTTAAAGTAAATAGTTTATTCATGATACGATTTATTAAAAAGGAATACGTTCTAAAGCCATTTTTAAAGCCAGGCTAAATACGGCTGCTGATATAAATAAAACCCAGCTCATACGCTTGATGTGGGTATAATTAAAAATTAAAAAGGTAATCAGAAGAATGATCATCACCATAAAAATCTGTCCGGCTTCTAAGCCCACATTAAAGCCAAATAAGCCCCAGCCAATATTCTGATCTTTGGCCAGCATGATTCTGATGGAGTTGGCAAAGCCCATTCCGTGAATAAGCCCAAAGCCCAGTGCCAAAAAATAATTGATCTTAATGGATTTTAAGGAGAAATTCTTTCTAAACAAATTGCTGATCGCGGTAATTACAATGGTACAGGGAATCAAAAATTCTACCCATTTACTATCAAACCTGATCATATCCAATACGCTTAAAAGTAAGGTAAATGAATGACCGATGGTAAAGGCCGTAACCAAAATGAGCACCTGCTTTAAATTGACATAGCTGTAAATAGCCACCAGAGCTAAAACAAACAACTGGTGATCTAAAGCGTCGGCGCTGATAATGTGCGTCCAACCCAATTTAAAATAAAAAGATAAAATCTTGTAACGGCATGAATAATAAGCTAACTATTGAGAATGAAATAGTTTACAATAGCTAAAATTATATTTTTAATTACAAAAACCCGAAATATCCTTCAAAAAAACCCTAAATACCAAATTTGTTACTAATTTTTAACGCATTTGATGCTTTTTGATAAAATTTTATCATAAACAACTGGGTTTACAGTTGTAAACAAAATTGTTGTTTAATAAACATAGCCAATGCAGTAACTTGGTACTTATAACTATTGGTCTTCTATTCAACACTATGCTTTGGCTTAAATATTATTTCCAAAAACCAGAAAAAGGTTTCGATCCGGTTCCAAAAGCTTTTGCAGAAAAATATGCAGCAAACGAATACAAAAAAATTGACAGCAAAATAATAGAGGTTATAAAAACCCAATTAGGTGATTTCGAAGATAAAACTTTACTTGATCTCGGTGCTGGCCCAGGGCAATATAGTATTGAATTTGCCAGGAGGGGAGCAAAAGTTACCTGGCACGACATTAGCCTGAATTATTTAACCATAGCAAAAGCTAAAGCTAAGGAAGAAAATATGGTTATCAATTTTTCGTTGGGCTATTTAGAGGAAGCCCGGGGCAAGTTCGATATTATTTTTAATCGCATATGTTGGTATTACTGCATCAATGATTACCGGTTTGCAAAATGCATCTACAGCTTAGTCAAAAAAAACGGGTGCGGTTTTATTGTGGTTAACAATGAGAAGTACCTTCAGGAAGAACTTGTAAAAGAATCGGGTTTTAGAAAATTAGCCATTAAAACGAGCTATTGGCTCAATGAAAAATTTAACATTAAGCTTACGCATGTTCATCCATCCCATAAAAAACTCAGTAAAATATTTGCCAGCTTAAATTTCAGGCACTTACATTTAGAACAATGTGGGCACAACACCTTAATTACATTTAACAAGTAGACCGATTATCTGTTAACTTTGCCTCCTTAACTTTTTTAAGAAAAGATTTAAATATGTTGATGCGTAAGTTAAAATATAGCCTTTTGCTTTTGTGTGTTGCTTTTTTTTCTGTCAGTGCTGGAATAAAACATCCATTGCATGTGAGCACAACCGAAGTGAACTTTAATGCAAAGGATAAAACTTTAGAAGTAAGCTGCAAAATTTTTTCAGACGACTTTGAGGCAATTTTAACCAAATTATACAAACAAAAAACCGATCTGAGCAATCCGAATATGAAGAGTACGATGGATGAACTGGTAAAAAAATACCTGCTTTCTCATTTACAGCTAAAAGCCAATGGCAAAGCTGTTGCCATGAACTACATCGGATTTGAGATCGATCATGAGGCCACTAATATTTATCTTGAAGTGGAGAAAATTTCATCCATAAAATCGATTGAAGTGAGTAATACTATTTTATACGATATGTTTGATGATCAGATGAGCATTGTACATATTGTAAAAGGTCCTATCCGTAAAAGCACAAAAATCCTTTACCCTGAAAAAAAGTTCACAGCAAACTTTTAATTGTAATTTTTGTATTAGATAACGGTTCAATGTTAAATTACCGTTAATTTAGAAGGCAATATTATTTAGGTTAATATCTGCTGAGAAATATTTCTTGTACTCTTTTTTTAAATACCGTGTCGTTAAAATAAGTTATGCATCTAATCATCTTCTCCAATATATTAACGCCTCGGATAAAATATATCTTTAATTTTATTTTTAAAGATATTCTTAAAGCAGAATTAGAATTTACGGGCAATAGCCAGTATTTTCTACAGAGCGAGCACATCAAAGTCAGTTATGGGGAGGAGCCCTTAGGTGAGGAACTTTTTTTTAAGCGTACCGCTTTACTCTTCTCCAATAAATTAGAAGAAATTAAGCCAAAAACTATTCCTTTTGGCGAATATCAGGCTCCTTTTCCGGTTGCACAATCAGCCTTGCCATTTGATGTTTTTGCTGCCTCATTTTTTATATTAAGCCGGTATGAGGAATATTTTTATCCAAAAAAGAACGAAGAAGACTTTAAGCCATCCAAAAGCTACCAGCATAAATGGAAGATGTTAGATAAACCGATTATTGATGAATGGGCATTGATCATTAAAAGTTTGATCAAAAAAAAACATCCACATTTTAAGTTCCACGAAAAGAAATTCCAACATCAACCAACCATTCATTTTAATATTTTTCCCAACTTACCCGAGGGGTTATTAAATAGAACCAAATTTATTTTCAGTGCCCTCTTTAAAAAAGAAAACAATTACCTGAGTTCGAAATTCGACAGGCTAACAGGAATAGGAATTAATAATGAGCAGGTTTTGGGGGAGGTGAACCAACTATTTTCTTCGAAAAAAAGTAATCCTCTGTATTTTGTCGATTTCCCTGATGTGCCGATCAATTACATTAAAATAGACGGTGTTTCAAAAATGCTTACCGATCAATCAGTTGGATTATTAAGACCTTGCGCCAGCGATAAGCAAAAAATGCTCGAGATTAAGGAAGGCCTGATTAAACTCAAAAAAATCCATTCAAACCCTGCTTCAGTAAGTAGCCAGCAATTGGAAGTATTAAAATTCCCCATTTGCTATTTAAACATCCTCAATTCTGGCATTACTTCCGATTATTCTATGGGCTACAGCAATGTATTGGGTTTCAGGGCCGGAACCTGTACACCATTTAACTGGTACGACCTTCAGCTTGAAAAAGTAACTCCCTTAATCGTTAATTCTTATTGTATTACTGATCATATTCTTCAATTTTTGACGCATGATGCGGCTGTAAAAACAATACACCAATATGTCGATGCGGTGAAGATGGTAAACGGCACTTTTTATAGCAGCTGGAGCTTAAAAAGCCTGTCTGCAAATGCTAAATACAAAAAATTAAAATCGCTGTTCGCAGAAATGCTTAATTATGCCGGAAATTGATTTAGTTTAAATTATTCGGCTTAAAATTATTAAATTTAAGGAATAAACATCCCTTAGGATAAACCTTTGAGATACCGAAAACATTATGATTTTTGATGTAAGCAAGACAAAATCTATTGCCAATACCTTTGTTGCCGAACTTCGGGATGAAAATATCCAGAAGGATTCGATGCGTTTCCGCAAAAACATGGAAAGGCTTGGTGAATTTTTTGCCTACGAGATCAGCAAATCATTGAAATATACCAGCCAGGAAATTGTAACCCCATTAGGTGTATCGCCTTGCGAAGTTTTAACCGAGCAGCCCGTTTTGGCTACAATACTCCGGGCAGGGTTGCCACTTCAACAAGGTTTGCTCAACATCTTCGACAAAGCCGAATGCTGTTTTATTTCTGCCTATCGCAAAATAAAAAAGAGTGGCGATTTTGTGATCCAGATGGACTACATTTCTACCCCGGATTTAGAAGGAAAAGTTTTGATTATGGCCGATCCGATGTTGGCAACCGGACAAAGCATGGTGATGTGCTGTAAAGAACTGATCAACCGCTACAAAATTGCAGAACTTCATGTTGTTGCGGCAATAGCCAGTACAGAAGGTGTTGCACATGTTCGCGCTAATCTGCCTAAAGCAAAACTTTGGCTGGGAGCAATCGACGAGGAAATGACCAGTAAATCTTATATCGTACCCGGGCTTGGCGATGCCGGCGATCTGGCCTATGGGGAGAAGGTTTAGTTTTTAGTCCAAAGTCCTTTGTCTTAAGTCCAGAGCCAGTGAACATCCTCTTTGTCTGCAGCAGAAATAAATGGCGTAGTGCTACCGCCGAAAACATCTATAAAAACCATCCCGATCACCAGGTAAGATCAGCGGGAACAGCGCCATCGGCCAGGATTAAAATCAATGCAAAATTGATTACCTGGGCCGATCTGATCTTTGTGATGGAGAAAAAGCATAAGCAAAGGATCACTGAACGTTTTCCTGAAGAAACCTACGATAAGGAAATTATTACGCTTCATATCCCAGATGATTATCAGTATATGGATGAAGAACTTATTGAGGAGCTAAACGCAAAAGTTGCTGATTATTTATAAATCAAAAATCATTAGGCTACCTTTGTGAAAATAATTACCCATGAAAAAGCACATTTTCTTCGACCTTGACCACACCATTTGGGATTTTGACCGCAATGCCGAAGAAACATTAAATGAACTTTATCACGCTTACAAATTAGACACGCTTGGCCTTAAATCCTGTGCCGATTTTATCATTACTTATACGGAAAATAACCATCAGTTATGGGCCGATTATCACCTGGGCAAAATCACCAAAGATTTTTTAAGATCGGAGCGCTTTAGCAAAACTTTTATTCAGCTGGGTGTTCATCCTGACGTAGTGCCTCATCAGTTTGAGGATGATTACGTAAATATTTCGCCTACCAAAACCAATTTGTTCGAAGGGGCAGAGAACGTTCTGGCTTACTTACAGCAAAAATATACACTCCATATTATTTCTAACGGCTTTAAGGAAACGACCTTAACCAAAATGAATCTTTCGAATCTTAACCCCTATTTCGAAAATGTAATTATCTCAGAAGATGTAGGCGTAAATAAGCCAAATCCTATTATTTTCGAATATGCGTTGGATAAGGCCAAAGCCTTAAAGGCAGAAAGCATTATGATTGGCGATAGCCTTGAAGCCGATATTTATGGCGCATTAAACTTTGGTATGGAAGCGATATTTTTTAATCCTTTACAGAAAGAGAAACCTGATTATGTACAGCAAGAAATTAGGCATCTTGAAGAATTATTAAAACTTTTTTGACGTTACGTCTTTTTTCTTTGATTTTGGCATTTGTTTGGCAATAACTAAATACACACACAAATGAAACCTTAATTAAAATGAAGAAAACCATCTTTTTAGGATTGGCAATACTTTTTGCTACCCTAACTTTCGCTCAAAACAACCGCAGTTCGGCAGAAGTATTTCTGCAAATCGTTAATCCGGGCAAATATAACGCATATTTAGATGAAGAACTGGTTGGATCAGCCAACGGTAGGTTCCGTTTTTACGATGTATACAATTCTGCACCTATGTTATCTATTATTCTGGGCAATACAGTAGTGCTAAAACAGCGAATCAGGGTTATTCCGCAACAAAGGCTTGTATTAAGTTTTGAAGATAAAAGATTAATCACTTTAAAACAGCTAAATATCTATCGCAACAGGCAGTATGCCCTTAATGATTTTGATGGCTATACCGCAGATTACAATACCGGTATTGTTCCACCAATCCAACCACAACCTGATTTCAATTACAGATTGCTCTCTGATGAAGCTTTTCAGACTTTTTTAAGCCAGTACAAAAAAGAAAGTTTTGATGACGGCAGAACAAGAATGATTAATGTAGTGAGTAAAAATGCCTCATTGCTAAGTGCTCAGGCCAGGGTGCTTTTGAAATCTTTCGCCTTTGATGATGAACGCCTAAAAGTGGCGAGGAATCTTTACAAAACCATTGCCGACCCGCAGAATTACTTTACCTTATCTGATATTTTTATTTTTCCATCTAATAAGGACGACTTCTTAAAATATTTGGAGAACCAGTAATTCGGCTTATCTTTATTACATGACGGCTGCAAAAATAAAGGCATCGATCCATAAAATTGTCGATGCCTATAAATTGAAATTATCTCACTATTCTGAAGATATTTTTCAAACCACGCCACCCATTGCCGGATGGAGTTACAGCGAAGTATATTCGCATATTTTCGATTCAAGTCTGCTCTCTTTAATTGCACTCGAACATGCAGCAAATGGTAAAGGCGAAAGCAAATCCACCCATTTTATTGTAAAACTGATTTTAGCTTTAGGCACTTTACCGCCGGCAAAAAAGTATAAAGTTCCGAAAAGACTGGCCGAGCGTGTAAAAAAAATCAGTAAAACAGAAGCCCTCGATTTTATTTTGGAGTTTGAAAAAGGTCTTGATGATAATTATCCTGTAATTGCCAACGCAAAAGCCGATTGCAAAACAAAACACCCACGACTAGGATACTTAAATGCCAAACAATGGCTAAGATTTATCGAAATTCATTTAAAACATCATCTCAAGCAGTTAGAAAGGATAGAAAAGAGTTTTTAGACGTAAATTAATTTCGCCATATTTGGGTAAATAAATTCAGCGCCATGAAACATGTTTTTTATCTGTTCGCATTAACTCTACTTTGCGCCTGTAACAGCGAAAAGAAAGAAACTGCTCAAGCGGTTATTCCAACACCTACGGGAATACAGGGACTTCAAAAAAGCAATACTGTGCAGCCTGCAGCGCAAAGCGCTAAAACTAACCTTATTTTCAACCCTCCACATGGTGTGGCGGGACATACCTGTGCATTAGCTGTTGGTGCGCCCTTACACCAAACAGCTGCCGTTCAACCACAAAAAAGCGCTACTCCACAACCAGTAACCGTTCCAGCACCTTCTGTTGTAGTAAATACATCAGGTAAAAAACTTAATCCTAAACACGGAGAGCCTGGCCACAGATGTGACATTGCTATTGGCGCACCGCTGGATAGTAAACCAACACAAGTTGTAACTACACAGCCTGTAGTAAAACAAACCGTAGCCATAAAAACAGGAAAGGGCTTGAACCCACCACACGGTCAACCCAATCATAGATGCGATATTGCTGTTGGTGCACCTTTAAACAGCAAACCTGCCCAAGCTGTAAATACGGTTCCCGTACCAGCTCCTGAAACTAAAACTTCAGAAACTAAAATAGTGGAGACAAAAAGTGAAGGAAAATAATAGTACATATTTAGTGTACTTAATATTTTGAATTTCCAGCACCTAACTTAACGCACATTTTTTTACATCTTTGCGTTAATGAAATTACCCACCATAAAAGGTTTTGACGAAGAAGCATTTAACAAGTATTTAAAAAATACAGGGTGGGTGATATTTGGCAAGGGGCTCAGCCTTATTGTAAATGTATTAATTACAAGCTACCTGGGGCCTATTTTATTTGGAGATTTAAGTTTCGGATTGTCTTTGGTGGCTATACTTGCAGCAGTAGGTGCCTTGGGGCTTGATACTTTCATTATCCGGGAAATTATTCAGGAACCCGATAAGCGCGATGAAATCCTTGGCACTTCATTATGGCTCAGAATAGCTACAAACGGTTTGCTTATTCCAGTTGCTATTGGTATTTATTTAATCAGCCACAATTTATCATCAAACCCCGGCACTCCTTTAACTTTACTTGTTGGCCTACTTGCTTTCGCATCTTTTTTTAAATCATTTAATGTTATAGATGCGTATTTTCAGTCTCAGGTACAATCTAAATATGTTGTACAGGTTCAGAACGTCTGCCTGGTTACAGTTTCAATAATTAAGGTAGCCATTATTGTGCTGTCGCTTCCCTTGATTTATATTGTATTTGCATATGTTTTAGAAGGATTAATCTTGGCGATAGGCCTGATAATCGTTTATCAGAAACGGGGCTTTAGTATTTTTAACTGGCGTTTCGACAAACAACGAGCGAAATCATTATTAAGAAAATCATCTCCACTTATCCTTTCGGCAGTAATGGTTTCCATTTATATGAAGATAGACGTGGTGATGCTTAAAAGTGTTGGCAGTAAAGCCATCGGGATTTACAGTTCTGCACAAAATCTCAGCGAGGCCTGGTATTTCATTCCGGTAGCAATTGTTACCTCTGTATTCCCTGCTTTATTGAATGCCCGGAAAACAGATCTAAACCGTTACCAAAAGCGGCTTAAAAACCTTTACGATCTACTAATTTTTATAAGTTTACCTGTTGCCTTATTTATCAGCTTTTTTGCTGCAGATATTATTCACCTTATTTACAGAGGTAAATATGATGGCGCCGGGCCTATGCTGGCCATTCATATCTGGTCAGGGATTTTTGTATTTCTAGGTACTGCAAGTTCCCAGTATTTAGTTGCCGAGGGCTTTACCAAAATCTCATTTTACAGAACAGCCGCAGGTGCTATAGTCAATATTCTACTTAATCTTTGGTTAATTCCAAAATATGGCGGTGTAGGAGCATCAGTTGCGACCCTTATAGCTTGTTGTGTATCAACATTTTATCTTTTATTAATCCCCAAAACCAGGCAACAAGGTATAATGATGTTAAAATCATTATTTTTGGTCACCGCATTTCAAAAAATATTTAAACGTTGAGTACTCTTAAAGCATTAACTACATTAATTGCAAAGCCAAATAGGCTTAAGGCATTATTATCATACGGACATAAAGGCTACCTGAACAGCATTGGCTGGTTTACTGCTTTTGATAAGAAACAAGCCGTAGATGGCAAAGGAAAAGCACTGCCTTGGGTAACCTATTCGTTTATCGATTTTATTAAGGAGCGGATAAACAAAACACAGCATGTTTTTGAATATGGCTCTGGTAGTTCTACTATTTTTTATGCTGAAAGAGCTGGCTCGGTAACTTCTGTGGAGCACGACAAAGGCTGGTTTGATAAAGTAAAAAATACAAGCCCAGCCAATGCCGAGATGATATTCTGCCAATTGGAAAAAGATGGAGAATACGCTAAAAAAGCAACTTTGATCGATAAAAAGTTCGACATTATTATTGTTGATGGGCGCGATCGTGTAAACTGTTGCAAGTATAGCGTTGCTGCGTTATCCTCAAATGGTGTATTGGTTTTAGATGATAGTGAACGCGAAGCCTATAATCCTGCCCGTGTGCTTTTAAAGGCCCAGGGGTTTAAAGAAATCAGCTTCAGTGGGATTTCGCCAGGCCTTTTTTACGAAAAAGCAACCTCAGTTTTTTATAAGCAGGATAATTGTTTAGGTATTTAAATCAGTAAGCACCATGTTAAGCGAAGAAGTAAAAACGGCCTACGATAATTTTTATACCAATAGCGATGTAGCATGGAGAATGCTCGGTGCAAAATATAAAGCGCAAAACATTGTTGATGTTTGCAAAGGCTTAAAGCCTAAAAAAGTGCTTGAGGTTGGTGCCGGAGATGGTAGTATTCTGCATTTTTTAAATGAATGGCATTTCGCACCAGAATTGTATGCTTTGGAAATTGCACAAAGTGGTGTCGACATTATAAAAGACCGTAACCTCGCCAGTTTAAAAGAAGCACAAACTTTTGATGGATATAAAATCCCTTATGAAGATGATGCATTTGATCTGATTATTCTTGCGCACGTTTTAGAGCATGTAGAACATGAACGGATCCTAATCCGCGAATTGAAAAGAGTAGCAAAATACATTGTAGTAGAAGTACCTAAAGATTATCGCTTTGGTGTAGACCAAAGAATGAAACATTTTTTAGATTATGGACACATTAACATGTATACGCCAACTTCTTTAAGGTTTTTGTTGCAGAGTGAGGGTTTAGAAATTCTAGAAGATAAAGTTTCGATGACTGCACCAGAAACAGTAAAATTTAATGAGTTTATCAATAAAAAAGCACCAAAAACATTTGCTAAAAACTTAAAAATAGAGCTGGAATACCGGATCAAGAAAACTTTAGGTAAATGGTTTGGAAAGAAAAAGCAAGAACAGTTTGCCAATGCCTATACCGTATTAACTAAAAAGTCTGACCATAACCTGCAGATATTTTAGGGAATTAATCGGTAATTTAGAGAGTCGTCATTTCGAGCGGAGTGCAACGGAGCCGAGAAATCTTAACGCTTAATTTTATTTATAGATTTCTCCATTCCGCTTTGCTCCAGTCGAAATGACGGAGGAACTGAACAGTTTATTGATAGGCTTAATTGATAAAAAAACAAAATGCAAAACCTTGCCCCAATAGCACTTTTCGTATATAACCGTCCGCAACATACCGAGCGGACGCTACAATTTCTGCAACAAAATGGACTGGCTGCACAAAGCCATTTGTATATCTTTTCAGATGGCGCCAAAACAGTTCAGGATGAAGAAAAAGTTGCTGCGGTAAGAAAAATCATCAAAAAAGCAGATGGTTTTAAATCGGTTAAGGTAATTGAAAGTAAGGCAAATGCAGGCTTAGCCAATTCGGTAATTGCAGGGGTAACCCAATTAATAACAGAATACGATCAGGTAATTGTTTTTGAAGATGACCTGATTACTTCTCCACATACTTTAGCCTATTTCAACAATGCTTTAAACCATTACCGCGAGGAGGAAAAAGTAATGCATATCGGCGCCTATATGTACCCCTTAAAACCAGATAAACTTCCGCAATCTTTTTTCTACAGGGCAGCCACAAGTTGGGGTTGGGCCACATGGGGAAGGGCATGGAAAAACTTTGAACCGGATATTGATATCCTTTTAAAACAGTTTGACAAAAAGAAAAGAACTGCATTTTCCATTGATAATAAAATGAATTTCTGGAAACAGATGCAAGAGTTTAAGAAAGGGAAAAACAATAGCTGGGCCATTAGATGGTATGCTTCCATCTTTTTAAAAGGAGGAATCACCCTTAATCCATCGCAATCATTGGTTAACAATATTGGCCATGATGGCACAGGTGTGCATTCAGGGATAAACGATATTTATAACGTCATTATCAACCCTAAACCAATTGTCGAATTTCCAACTGTAATAGGTGAAGACCCCATTGCTTATAAAGCCATCAAAAGCTTTTTGATTAAACGGAAAGGTAATATGGTAACACGAGTTAGGCGTTTTGTAAAAGAAAAGCTGGCACAATACTTTTCGAAGAAATAATTAACCAACCACCATTCACACAGTCTGCTGATAAAAAATAGCTGATATAGCTACCTGTTGTAGACAATTAAAAAAAATGACAAACCTTTTTTTAATTGGTCATGTTGCTTTTATACATCGAAACTATAAAAAAATAAAAACATGAAAACGACAACAGCAACAGTAGAGGTATTAAACGATCTGGTTCAAATTAATAACGATCGTATTGAAGGTTATGAAAAAGCTCGTCAGGAATTAAAAGAGGGCGATGCCGATTTAAAGACTCTATTTTTAAATATGATAGGCGAAAGTCAAAAATATAAAATGGCTTTGGCAACCGAAATATCGGCTTTGGGTGAAGATATTGAAACAGGAACCACCAATTCGGGTAAAATTTACCGGGCCTGGATGGATGTTAAAGCACTATTTACTGGCCACGACCGTAAAACTGTTTTAAATAATTGTGAGTTTGGAGAGGATGCTGCACAAAATGCATATAAAATGGCATTAGAGGAAGAAGATATCCCTTCAAATATCAGGGATTTAATTTCAGAACAAAAGGCATCTTTAAGAGAATCGCATGATGAGATTAAAAGATTACGTGATGTTGAGGCATAGTAAACTTTAAAAATGAAAAAACCTCCTTCGATAATAAATCGAAGGAGGTTTTTTTATAGTATTTCGTCATCTCGACTGGAGCAACGCGGAACGGAGAGATCTATCTAGATAGATTTAGCTTCGCTGAGCACTACGTGGTTCTCGGCTTCATTGCATTCCGCTCGAAATGACGATCAGTGGCAGAATACATTAGTTACTTACGACTCTAATTCCCGATCTAAATGTTCGGTAACGCGTTGGATTGTATTGTCGATTGTGTTACTTAAAATCGTTAGATAAGAACCCTTTTTAGCGGTTTCAATAGCGATCTGCAAACACTCAGTGCTTTTATTGTTAATGATGATCTCCTTATTCGGATCAACTTCCTTAACGCCTTTTACCAGCAGATCAACCAATTCTTGTTGCTGTCTGCCTCGAAGGTATTTCTCCTGACAAATATAAATTTTATCAAACATCTGAGCAGAAATACGGGCAGTTTCAATAATATCCTCATCTCTTCTATCTCCGGTTGCCGAAATAATACCCACATGTTCGGTAGCTTCCACCCCTTGTAAAAAACCTTTTATGCCATTAAATCCATCAGGATTATGCGCAAAATCGACCAGTACTTTAAAATCTTTGAACCTGAAAATATTCATCCTTCCTGGGGTATGCGCTGCAGAAGGAATAAATGTTTCCAGCGATAAACGGATATCTTCAGGTTTATAGCCCCATAAATAGGTTGCTAACGTTGCTGCAAGTACATTCTGGATCATAAAGTTTACAGAACCACCAAAGGTTAAGGGAATATGGGTGGCTTTATCTACCCTTAATTTCCAGTCGCCTGTTTTAATGGTAATGTATCCGTTTTCATAAATGGCTGCAATTCCACCTTTTCTGCAATGCTCTTTAATCACAGGATTATTTTCATCCATGCTAAAATAAGCAACATTACAGCGGGCATCTTTGCCAATGCGAACACAATAACCATTGTCGGCATTCAATACTGCCCAACCTTTACGGCGCACGGCCCCAATTACAACTGCTTTAACCCGGGTTAAATCGTCAAGATTGTGGATATCAGAAATACCCAGGTGATCTTCCTGAATATTGGTGACTACGCCAATATCGCAGGCATTAAATCCCAGCCCTGCTCTTAAAATTCCGCCACGGGCAGTTTCCAGTACGGCAAACTCTACTGTCGGGTCTTTTAAAATGAACTCGGCACTTACCGGACCCGTGGTATCGCCCTTCATCAACATGGTGTTGTGTACATACACCCCATCACTGGTGGTAAAACCTACACGTTTACCATTGCTACGGATAATGTGCGCAATTAAACGCGTTGTAGTGGTTTTCCCATTTGTTCCGGTTACCGCAATAATTGGGATTTGCGATAGCTTTCCTTGAGGATAAAGCATATCGATAACCGATGCGGCTACGTTTCTAGGCAAACCTTCACTTGGTGCCAGGTGCATCCTGAATCCCGGCGCTGCATTTACCTCTAAAACCACACCTCCATTTTCGGTTAACGGCTGGGTAAGGTTCTGTGCCATGATGTCGATACCGCAGATATCCAATCCGATTACCCTCGAAATCCTTTCACAGATAAAAATATTCTGTGGGTGAACAATGTCTGTTACATCAATCGATGTTCCTCCTGTACTTAAATTCGCTGTAGATTTTAAGTAAACCACTTCTCCCTTTTCCGGGATGGTTTCTAAGGTATATTCCTTTTTGGCCAGCAGATCCAAAGTATCCCGGTCAACAGCAATTTCTGTTAACACATTCTCGTGGCCATAACCGCGGCGTGGATCTTCATTTTCCTTATCAATTAACTCTTGAATGGTATGAATTCCATTGCCCTTAACGTGTGCAGGATCGCGTTGTGCCGCAGCAATAACTTTATGATCAATTACCAGCACCCGAAAATCGAATCCTGTAATAAATTTCTCAATAATTACCTTTCTCGAATAGGTTTTGGCATATTCAAAAGCTGCCAAAGCATCTTCCATCGTTTTCACATTAATGGTTGCACCTTTACCATGGTTACCATCGAGTGGTTTAAAAACCAGCGGAAATCCAACTTTTTTAACAGACGCTTCCAGATCATCAGGGTTTGAAATGGTTACCCCTGAGGCTACCGGAATGGCGGCTTCGGTAAGCAAACGTTTCGTCTCTTCCTTGTTGCTCGCAATATCTACAGCGATACTACTGGTTTTTTCGGTCATGGTTGCCCTAAAGCGGACCTGGTTCTTACCATATCCTAACTGTACCAACGAACTTTTATTCAGCCTGATCCAGGGAATGCTTCTGCTTACGGCCTCTTCTACAATAGAGCCTGTACTTGGGCCTAATGCTTCTAGCTCGCGTATTTCCTTCATCCTTCGGATATCGTGCTCCAAATCGTACTCTTCGTTATTAATCAGGGCTTCGGCAATTTTAACAGCAGCTTCGGCAGCGTAAACACCAACCTTTTCCTCCAGATAACTGAATACTACATTATAAATGCCTTCAGTTTTAGTTTGGCGTGTTCTGCCAAAACCGGTTTCCATGCCAGCCAGTGTTTGTATTTCTAAGGCAATATGTTCAATTACATGCCCCATCCATGTTCCTTCTTTCACACGTGTAAAAAAACCTCCTTCTACGCCTTTAGAACAACGGTGTGTAAACATGCTAGGCAACAATTTCTCTATCCGCTCACTAAACCCCTCAATTACGTTAGTTGGTTTTTGCTCTAAATCTTCCAGATCTAAACGCATTTGGATCAATTTTTTTCGGCTAATTGACCATATGTTTGGCCCTCTTAATACTTGTATGTTTGATATCTTCATGTAATGTTTTATTCGTTTTTTTATTTAAACAAGGATTTGGGATAGCCTTTTTAACTCAATTTTTAGAATGAAATTGATGACTGTAAATTATGCATTTATTTTGAAATTAGGCGCCCCATTTACCTAAATCAATTTTAACGCCTATTTGTTTTATTTTCAAGCACAACACCGTTAATTTTATGTTATAATATTTTAACGTTTGTTAATAAATTGAATATTCTTGACAAAAAAAGTCGTGTTTTTTATCTTAAGCCTATATATTTGGGCTTTTTGATACAATTATATACACAAAGAATGGTTCCGAAAGGTAAACTCATCATCATTGGTGGCGCAATAAACACAGGTAGCTTCGCAGAAACGCAATTTGGACTGCCTGAGAATATGAATTTTTTTGAGCGTGGCATTTTAAAACGGATTACTACTGAATCATTAAGAGATACTTTATCTCGCTTTGAGATCATCACCACAGCATCATTAATGCCCGAAAAGGTTGGCGAAGAATATATCAAGGCTTATGCACAATTAGACGTGCATAATGTTGGCGTACTTAATATTACCAACCGTGAAGAAGCCAATTCTGATGAAAATTATGAACGTATCAAAGCAGCAGAGGTAATTATCTTTACCGGCGGAGATCAGCTCCGTCTTTCTTCAATTTTTGGCGGAACAAAAATCCACCAGATCCTGTTAGAAAAATATAGAAATGAACCTGTGGTAATTGCGGGTACTTCGGCTGGAGCCGCGGCAAGCTCTAAAAACATGATTTATCAGGGTAGCAGCAAAGATGCCTTACTTAAGGGAGAGGTTAAAATTACCGGCGGACTAGGCTTTATTGATGATGTTATTGTAGATACACATTTTGTTCAACGCGGCAGAATTGGCCGTTTGTTATATGCTGCTGCCAGCAATCCTGGTATTTTAGGGATTGGGCTTGGCGAAGATACCGGGCTTTTCATTTCTGATGGTCATACAATGGAAGCCATTGGCTCTGGCATGGTAATTTTAGTAGATGGCCGCAATATGGCCGATACCAATTTAACCGATGTAGAAATGGGGCAGCCTGTTTCGATTAAAAATATGGTGGTACACGTCATGTGCGATGGCGACGTTTATGATTTAACAGACCATAGCCTAGTGATTCATCATCCAAAGGTTATTCCGATAGGATAGTTCAGTTAGCAGTTAACAGTGGGCGATTTTCAGTTAGGATTTACCAATCTTGAATACTACAATAGTCAAATCTAACAAATGAAATTAATTATACACGGTGGCTTCTTCAGCGAATCATCTACCAACCAGGAAACAAAAAAGGCTAAACAAGATGCTTTAGCCTCGATTGTTACACTCGGACACGAATATTTAAAAACGCATACTGCATTAGAAACCGTGGTTTATACGGTGGCGTTGTTAGAAGATAACGAGCTGTTTAACGCAGGTATAGGCTCTCAGATCCAAAGCGATGGAAAAGTGAGGTTAAGTGCTGCCTTAATGGAGGGTAAAACAGAAAAATTTAGTGGTGTAATTAATGTAGAAGATGTTAAAAACCCTATACAAATTGCACAGCACCTGCTCACTTACGATGACCGGGTGCTAAGTGGCGATGGTGCCCGGCAATTTGCAAGGGCAAATGGATTTGAATATTTCAACCCCATTACCCCACAACGCCAATCCGAATACGAAGCCAAATTAAACCAAAAAAACAATAAAGGAACCGTAGGCTGTGTAGCACTCGATGCGGATGGGAACTTGGCAGCGGCAACCTCCACAGGGGGGAAAGGATTCGAAATCCCTTGCCGGGTTAGCGATTCTGCAACTGTGGCAGGCAACTACGCCAATCAATATGCAGGTATTTCTTGTACAGGAGTTGGCGAAGATATTGTAAGTGGCGCCTTAGCTGCAAAAATTGTAACCCGTGTTACCGATGGATTTTCTTTAAAGGAAGCATCAGATAAATCTTTTGCAGAACTTAAAGCTTTTGATGGCTTTGCAGGCGTTGTAGGCATTTCTGCAACAGGCGAAGTGTATCATTGCGACTCGCATCCATACATGGTTTGGGCATCTTTCGATGTTAATTTACAGGTATTTAGCTGAAATTAGATTTAAAGTATTATTTTTGTTGCATGACCAAAATTGTATTGGCTTTAATTGGCCTTTTTGCATCATTACAACTACAAGCTCAAAATATAGATAAATCTGAGGCACAAGAACCCAATGGCAGTGCTATAAATATAGCCGTATCTAAATTTGATTTGGAGGATGGGAATTCTTTTTTTGAGGAAGCAGAAGATTTAGAACGAAAAGGAGATTACAATGAAGCCCTCACCTTATTTGGCAAAGCCGCTTTCGAATATAATGCCGTAAAAAACTTCAACAGGTACGGACAGGCCGTTATCAAGATGAGCAGTATGCATTATCAACTTGGCCGTTTCACTGATGCAGAGCAGATTCTTTTAAATGTGGCGTTAAAAAATTATTCTAAAACCGGAAACAGAGCAGGAGTAATGAACACCTATAACCTTTTAGGCAAAGTTTATCTGGCAAATACCAAGTATACCCAATCGATGTGGTTTTACACGCAACAAGGTATTCTGGCAAAACAATTAAAAAGCAACAATTCTTACATTGAATCTATTTTAGGCATTGTTCAGGTTAAAATTAAAAAGAAAGATTTTACACTTGCACTCAGAGATCTAAAATCAGCTGAATGGCTTGCCAACTCGATTAAAACCACCCAATACAAAGCGCAAATTAAAGATGCCAGGGAAATTATTGCTAGCAAAACCACCAGTAAAAAGGTAAATCCAAGCTAAAGACTTATTTTTTCTTAAATCTTGCTCCATTACTGATCATATAGATTTTAAAGGTCTGTAATTGGTCAAATTTTGAGTATCGATCAAAACAAAAAATAACGCTCAACGTTCTACATAAGAAATTGTTAAATAAAAAGCTTTTAGTTAGATTTGATAAAGTTTTAACAAGAGACGGTAATAATGCTGTCTCTTTTTTGTTTTTTTGCTAAAATGGTATCATATTGGCTATATAGAATTGGAAATGGATTTTAAATCATTTAAAGAGATGTTAAAGAGAATATTTTTTGTAATTTTTACTGCGGCAGTACTTGCTTGTCATGCTGCACCTAAAACTCAGCCTATGGTTGAGGGGGTTACCAATGTGAAACCTGATGAGCAGCAACAACTTGTTATAAAAGAGGTTGTAAATTTGATCGAGAGTTATAATTATAAAAAAATTCAGATCAACGATTCTATATCTTCGATCATTTTAGATAAGTATATCAAGTCTCTGGATCAGGGTAAAAATTACTTTTTGGCTTCAGATATCAAAGAATTTGAAAAATACAGATATACTTTGGATGATGATTTTAAAAATGGCGATCTAAGTGGTCCATTTTTCATCTATAACGTTTACGCCAAAAGATTAAACGAATATTTTACCTATTCTTTAGCACAGATTAAAACCAAATATGATTTTAATCAAACCGACAGCTATGTATACGATAGAGAGAAGCAGCCTTGGGCAACTTCTTCAGCAGCATTAAACGATACCTGGAAAAAACGTGTTAAATACGAGCTGATCAATTTAAATTTAGCTGGAACAGCTGAAGCAAAGAACGTAGAAACATTAACTAAACGTTATCAAAACCTACAGTCGCAAACTTCAAAAACCAATAATCAAGATGTATTTCAGATTTTAATGGATGCTTTTACCGAATCGATTGATCCGCATACCAATTATTTTAATCCAACTAATGCTGCAGCATTTAACGAAGATATGTCTCGTTCTTTCGAAGGCATTGGTGCCCGTTTACAATTAGAAAACGAGGTAGTGAAAATTTCGGAAATTATTGCTGGCGGACCAGCGTTTAAAGGTAAACAACTGAGTGCCGGCGATCGTATTATTGCCGTGGCCCAGGGTGATGGAGAATTTGTTGATGTAGTAGGTTGGAGATTGGATAACACGGTATCGAAAATTAAAGGCCCGAAAGGGACTAAAGTGCGTTTAAAAGTAATCCCTGTGGGAAAAGAAATGTCATCTAAACCAGTAATTATAGAATTGGTTCGTGATAAAATTGTTTTGGAAGAAACATCTGCCAAGAAAAAAGTTAAAACCATTAACAATAATGGTAAAGATTATAAAATCGGGATTATTACGCTACCGGCATTTTATGCTGATTTTAAAGCGGCTAATGCAGGCGATAAAAATTACAAAAGTACCACCCGCGATGTTAGAAGACTAATCGACTCCCTAAAAACTTACGATAAGGTAAATGCAATAGTGATGGATTTACGTGGAAACGGCGGAGGTTCATTGGTTGAAGCCATCTCACTAACCGGTTTATTTATCGATAGAGGTCCGGTAGTTCAGGTGAAAGATTTACGCGGTAAAATTGAAGTGGATGAGGATGAAAATAGTGGTGTAACATGGGATGGGCCTTTTGGTGTTATCGTAGACCGCTTAAGTGCATCAGCATCTGAAATCTTTGCCGGTGCAATACAGGATTATGGCCGTGGTATTATTATGGGTAGCCAAACTTATGGTAAAGGTACCGTTCAGTCTTCTATCGATTTAAACAAATTAGTAAACCCAGGTATGTTGCAAAGGGTAGCAGGATTAATTTCTAAAGATAAAACTGTTGGCACATCGCCAAGCGGATCAAGTGCGGCTGATATTAACTTAGGTCAGATTAACCTAACCATGGCTAAATTTTACCGTGTAGCTGGTAGCAGCACCCAACATAAAGGGGTAACACCTGACGTTGTTTTCCCTTCAGTTTATCCAATGGATAAAATTGGAGAGGATACTGAATCATCTGCCTTACCATGGGATGTTATTCCAAGCTCAAACTTTAAACCGGTTGCAAATTTAACTCCTGTTAAAGCTCAATTGATTAAAAATAGCGAGCAACGTATTGCAAATTCATTGGATTTTAAATACTTGAAACAAGATATTGCCGATCTTAAAAAACGTGACAATGAAGTTTCTGTAACTTTAAACGAGGCAAAACTTAAAGCTGAGCGCGATGCGCAAGAAGCTAAAACACTTGCCAGACAAAATGAATTGAGGGCATTAAGAGGATTGCCAGCCATTAAAAAAGGTGATAAAATTACCAAACAAGATGCCTTCGATTTTATTGAAGATGAGTCGTTAAAAGTAATGGGCGATTTTATGCAACAATCGGGCAATTATGTGATGAATTTAGGCGTGATGCCGAAAAATAACTAGTTAGAAACATCTTTAACGTCAAAGGCCGCTTTAGTTTTGCTAAAGCGGCCTTTTTTGTAATTGGATTTCAGAGTTGTCAACTTTCTAGCCAATTGGTTATTAAAGTTGACAACTCTAAAGGTATATTAGACATTGGAATTTCGTGGTGTCGGATATTCCTATCCGACACTAAACCATTTATCTTTAATCTATTTAATCATCAGATGGTAACATCTGATAGCACTTCAAAAGACCCTGTGAGGTTTGATAGGCAAGGTGCTTATCAAACCTCACAGGTCTAAAATGGTTATTTCTTCGCCGTTGGCTCAGTCTGTTTGTTTAATTGCATGGCCATCATTTCTTTCATGGTTTTATTCATGCCATCGGCACTACCGTCAAGAAAAATAACGTTTCCATCGCCATTTTCAGCAAAATGTTTAATCGATTCAGTCCACATGGTGAATAAGATTACCGAAATATCCAGATTAGCCTGCTCCATTTCCTGAGCGGCTTTACTCATCCCATGCGCAACCTCTGCGCGGAATAGAGCAATACCCTGCCCGCGTAACTGTGCAGCCTCACGCTCGGCTGTGGCAGCAATTTTGATCGCATTACCATCCGCTTCAGCAGCTTTGGTTTTCGTAATCAATAATGCCTGACCTTCATTTTCAGCCGCTGCTTTTAAGTTGTTCGAAGCAACTACACGACTCATTGAACGCATAATTTCTTCATCAAAAGTAATATCATTCAATTGAAGATCCTGAAGATGGTAACCCCATCCGTCTAAAACCTGATCAATCTGTTCCTTAACATGAAGTACAATTTCGTTACGCTGTGCCAATACATTTGCCTGCTTTTGCGTAGCTACATAAGCCCTGATCGAACCTTCAATGGTTCTGATTAATGCCTGCATTAAGTTGGTCGCATCTACAAATTTAAAAGCCACATTTTTGATCGTTTCTTCATCCTGATTCACAACAGAATATAAAAGCATGGCCTTAAAGTAAACATTAGCCTGATCTTGTGTTACCGCTTGAAACGATAGCTCTACAGAGCGGTTTTGAATGGAAATGCGCGAATAAATCTGCTCTATTAATGGGATTTTAAAATTTAAACCTGGCCTTAACTGACGGCGGTACTTACCGAAAACCGTTACCACCGCAATGGTTCCCTGTTTAACGGTAACGAACGAGCTGAGTAGGATAATAAATGCTACGACGGCTACAATGTAAATGGTGTATTGCATAATTAGATTTTTTTATGAAGTTATAAAAAATTCATACAAACTACATGAGGCATTTTGTAGCTTTAAGTTTTCTAACTAATTCATAAACAAATGAAAATTAAATTAATTCTTCCGGCGGCAGGCATTTTGCTATTTGCTGCCTGCCAGAATAAAAGCCATCAAGATGCCGTTGTGGCGAATGCACGCACCGAATTTTTCGATAAAGCCGGCATGGATACCACTATAAAACCTGGTGATAACTTTTTCCTCTATGCCAATGGCAAATGGATGAAAAACACCGAAATTCCAAAAACCGAAACGGGATGGGGATCTTTTTATACTCTATATAACGATAACCTGAAGCATCTGAACAACATCCTTGAAAACGCTTCAAAAGTAAATGCAGCCAAAGGAAGTACCGAGCAGAAAGTTGGCGATTTTTACACCAGTGGAATGGACACCCTTACCATCGAAAAGTTGGGGATCGAACCTATAAAGCCGCTGTTAAGTAAAATAGAAGGGATTAAAAACGATAAGGATTTAATTAATTTTGTTGCCGAGGGCTACAAAAACGGCGAAGGAGATTTATTGGGTTTTGGCGTAGAACCAGATGATAAATTAAGCACCAAAAATGCCTTATCATTTTCGCAGGCCGGCCTTACCTTGCCTGATCGTAGTTATTATTTAGAACAAGATGATAAGGCAAAAAAAATCCGGGCCGAGTACATCAAATACATCACAAAAATTTTTAGCCTGTCAGGCGATTCTGCGAATGCAGCTCAATATGCCAGCGATATTTTAAAACTGGAAACAGCGATTGCACAGTCGCATTCAACTCCTGTCCAACTGCGCGATCCACAGAAAAATTATAACAAAATGACGGTGGCTGATTTTCAAAAACAGACCCCAAACATGGAGTGGAAATCCGTTTTAAATAAATTAGGTGCAAGTACGGATACCGTTATTGTGAGGCAGCCAAAATACTATCAAACCTTATCAGCCCTGGTAAAAAGCCAGCCTATCGAAATCTGGAAAGAAAAATTAAAGTTTGATGCCCTGAACAGATCAGCCAATGCTTTTACCAAAAAATTCAGGGCTGCTAAATTCGATTTTTTCTCTAAAACACTGTATGGTCAACAAGCACCAACAGAAAGATGGAAAGCTATTGTAAATGCTACCGATCGTAATTTAGGCGAGCTTTTAGGTCAATTATATGCCGAAAAGTATTTCAAACCAGAGGCTAAAGAGCGTATGTTAACCTTAGTAAACAATTTACAGAAAGTATATGCAGAAAGAATCCAGAAGGTTGATTGGATGACACCTGAAACCAAGAAGAAAGCTTTAGAAAAACTAAATGCATTCATCAAAAAAATCGGCTATCCAGATAAATGGAAAAAGTACGATGATGTGGAGGTTTCGAAAAATGCTTACTATGCAAACCTTCAGTCAGCAAGTAAACATGCCTACAAAGAAATGATGGATAAATTGGGCAAAAATGTTGATAAAACAGAGTGGGGAATGACTCCGCCAACCGTTAATGCCTATTACAATCCCTCTTTCAACGAAATTGTTTTCCCGGCAGGAATTTTACAGTTTCCGTTCTTTGATTTTGCCGCAGATGATGCCATTAACTATGGTGCAATAGGTGCAGTAATTGGTCACGAAATGACACATGGTTTTGACGATCAAGGTCGCCAGTATGATGCAGTAGGCAACTTAAAAGAATGGTGGACAAAGGCCGATGCTGATAAATTTAAAGCCAAAGCTGGTAAAGTAGAGACCTTTTATAACAACTTCTCATTATTGGATAATCAGCATGTAAACGGTTCATTAACATTGGGCGAAAACCTGGCTGATATTGGCGGATTAAACATTGCATACGATGCTTTTAAATTAACCGAACAAGGAAAAGGCGATCAGAAGATTGATGGTTTTACACCCGATCAACGTTTTTTCTTAAGTTTTGCACAGGTTTGGAGAATCAAATCCCGCGACGAAAGCATGCGTGTAAGATTAAAAACAGATCCACATAGCCCGGAGATGTTCCGTGTAAACGGCCCTGTTTATAATATGGAAGCCTTTTACAAAGCATTCAACATTCCTACAACAGCAAAAATGTATGTAACTCCGGCAAATAGATTAGGTGTTTGGTAAGTTATCTTTCACCTCATAAAAGAAGTGGCTGTATCATAAGTACAGAATTGTCATCCTGAGCATGTCGAAGGACCCGTTTAAATGCTCCGCAAAGCGTTTCGACTACTTGTCCCGATTCTTCGGGAAGCTCAACATGACAAGTTTGAATGGAATCAAAACTTATGAGACAGCCTCTTCTTTATTTGTTTAAAACAAAAACGGTAATATTTTGTCTTAATCATACTAAATAGATAACCATATGAATGTAAAACGCACTTTTGGAACCATCTTAACCGTACTTGGTATAATTGGTTTAATATACGCTGGCTATGGCTTTGTAAGCCACAGTGAAAACACAAGGGGATTAATGGTTTATGGCATCATCGGACTTATATTCTTTGTATCCGGAATTGGCCTGGTAAAGAACACAAAGGACGAAAGCTAAACCAGGCTTTCTTCCTTAACTTTTTGGATAGCAGAAATTTACTACCGCTGCACCGATTGCAAGTCCGAGATAGATCCCATCTTTAAATTTTCAGCCTTTGTAGCTTGTAGCGTGATAGCCACCTTGCTACTGCTTCTTTTTGTGTTTGATGATCTGGTACTGGCTAAAAGCAACCAGGCAACCCGCCAGGATAATAATTCCTGCAGACAATAAGTTCTCAGAATTTTGATTGATGTAGTATGCTGCTGCAAGCACTAAAATTGCAGCTGCAATACCTATAATATAATGAAGTATTAATCCTTTTTTCATACAACAAATATTCAGAAATAAGTTGAGATTGATGTCGCAGAAAATTAATCTTTTAAACTGATTCTGTTATCAGTGAATTTCAGCTGATGGCCGGTGAAATCAATATTTGTCAGTTCTTTAATACGTTTAAAGGCACCATGATTTTCGTCCAGGGTTAAACGGTTAATCTTATCCTGTTTAACCGATACAATATCAGCATATAGAAAATCGCCTTTGGCATTTATTTTTAGCTGAAGCAATGGCGCAATACCATTATTGCCTTTTAAGCTGAACATCCCATATGTACAGAAATTACCCAAACTGTAGGCAATGAATTTGTTTTTATAAACTTCAACGGCTCTGGTTACATGCGGACCATGCCCCAGCACTACATCGGCACCGGCATCAATAACAGCGTGTGCAAAGGCATAAACATTGCCTCTGTTCTCTTTATAAAAAATCTCATTTTTACGGGGAACATGCTCAAACCTTGCGCCTTCACCGCCGCCATGAAAAGAAACAATCACAATATCAGCCATCAATTTTAAACGGGCGACTAAAGCCTTAGCGCTGTCGATTTTATTAATCGATACCGTATTCTCATTAGGTGCAAA
Organism: Pedobacter sp. W3I1; assembly: GCF_030816015.1. NCBI lineage: Bacteria > Pseudomonadati > Bacteroidota > Sphingobacteriia > Sphingobacteriales > Sphingobacteriaceae > Pedobacter > Pedobacter sp. W3I1. Next base: position 660,547 of record NZ_JAUSXN010000001.1, on the reverse strand, counting down.
AGCACAGAACGCGTACTTTACACTATCTTTTTCAAAAACTTCAAAAGGTTTGTTTACCTGTCCGGCATAATGAATCTGCAACGAATCTAAAATCCTTGCTGTATTTTTTCTTCCCTTAGCATCAAAATCACCAACATGGTTATTGGCGATGCTCAAAACATTAAATCCTGCATTCTTGTATATCCCGGCATAGCGCTCGGGCATTCTAAAAGCGTAGCAGTTATTCGGGTTAATGCCATTGCATTTGTTCGAATTGCCTGAGTTGAGGAAACAACCTTCCAGGTTTCCAAAAACAATATCACCTTTCAATAAACTATCAACCGCCTGGAAGCTGTTTACAGCATCATCGGGGGGGAGGTTTGTTTTAGATGGAAATGCCGAGCCGAGCATCATATCGCCTACGGCAGTAATGGATATCGTATCCTTTATCTTTCTGATTACTGTATCTTGTTTGGCTACAGGCGTAGTAATCTGTGCATTATTGCTGGTGCAACTGATTAAAACAATTAGGATAATAGGTAAGATTAAAGTTGTGTTAATAAGCTTCATTGGATGTTCTGCAGGTTGTTTGGCTTCTTCTAACAATAATAAAAATACTGATCCAGAAGTTTCGGGACAGGATGACGATTGCTTGAGAGAAAATGCTAGTTCAATAAAAAATCCTCCAAAATTTCTTTAGGAGGATTGTATATTTTTAATTTATAACTGTCAACTGAAAATTGCCGACTGTATACTGGTCTATTCTACTGTAAACTCTTTCTTAAACGATTCCAAAACGCGACCGCCCTTGTAAAAATAACGGCTGTAATAAGGTTCGTTAAGGTTGCTAATTACTACACCACGGGAACTTGACGCATGTGCAAACCTATTATCACCGAGGTAAATACCAACATGTGAGATACTTCTGCTTTTAATCTTAAAGAAAACCAAATCGCCTTCTTTTAAATCTTCTTTTGATAATGGATCCACCATGCTAAAAATATCGCGTGAATTTCTCCTGATGGTAGTGTTGAAAACTTTATCGTAAATCGCTTTAGTAAAAGCCGAACAATCTATCCCTCTTTTGGTGTTTCCACCATAACTATAAGGGGTTCCGATCCATTCGTAAATAAACTTGTACAGTTTTAAATTCGAAGTCGCATCTACCGCAACACCCATAACCTGCGAAAAATATTGAGATGCAAGGTTGTCGGGATCATTTAATTCTTTACCAGATTCTTTTGTTTTTGTTTGCGCAAATGCGGCTGAGAGCGTGCATATAGCAATTAGAGTTGAAAACAAAAATTTTTTAATCATGTTATACAGTTATGTTTGGGTATTCACTTACACATTAACGTACACCACATGGGCTTATTGTTGGTTGCCAAAAGTATTAATTATACAAATGTTATCCAAATGTTAGACGTTAAAAAACGAAAGTTATTAACATTTTTGTTTTTCACCCACCATTTTTTGTTTATAAACTCCTTCTAAAAATTATCTTTTCCAAAAAAACGATGCAATCAATATTCCAAATAGGAATAAATGATTTTTATTTTAAATTAGGAGAATAAGCACATATGCAGAATTAAATTTCAGAATAATTTGATTCCATATTATGATAAAGGGTGTTGATTTAATTATAAGAAATCGCCATTAAATCAATATTGGTAGCCAGAGTTTATATTTAATTGTAAAACAACTGTTAAATCTGATTACAACCCTAATACTATGATGTTTTTACACTAAAAAGTGCCAAAAATTACAATAAAAAAATTAGATTTGCTGTCGCAAAAAACAAATACCCTAAAATGAGTGCAGTAGAAATAAATAAAGATACCTGGTTAAAGTGGTTTGAGTCGATGTTGCTAATGCGCAAGTTCGAAGAAAAAACTGGCCAGTTATACGGACAACAAAAAATACGTGGCTTTTGTCATTTATACATTGGACAAGAAGCTGTAGTTGCAGGTGCAATATCTGCCATGCAAAAAGGTGATTCAATGATTACTACATACCGTGATCATGCTCATGCCTTAGCTTTAGGAGTTAGTGCTGATAGTATTATGGCAGAAATGTACGGTAAAGCTACAGGTTGCTCTAAAGGTAAAGGTGGTTCAATGCACATGTTCAGCAAAGAGCATAACTTCTACGGTGGTCATGCAATTGTTGGCGGTCAGATTCCACTAGGTGCTGGCGTTGCTTTTGCAGAAAAATACAAAGGAACTGATAATGTTAACATTTGTTATATGGGCGATGGTGCTGTGCGCCAGGGTGCATTAAACGAAACTTTTAACATGGCCATGCTCTGGAAATTGCCTGTTATTTTTGTTTGCGAAAACAATGGTTATGCAATGGGTACCTCGGTACAACGTACGACTAACATGACCGATATTTATAAAATAGGTTTAGGTTTTGATATGCCATGTGCACCAGTTGATGGTATGGATCCGGTTGCTGTGCACAATGCAATGGACGAAGCGATTCAACGTGCACGTAAAGGTGAAGGACCTACTTTCTTAGAAATGAGAACTTACCGTTACCGTGGTCACTCCATGTCAGATCCGGCAAAATATCGTACCAAAGAAGAATTAGAAGATTATAAAGCAAAAGATCCGGTTGAGCATGCAAGAGAAACTATTCTTAAAGAAAAGTATGCAGATCAAGCCTGGATTGAAGAGGTAGAAGCTAAAGTAAAAGCAATTGTAGATCAGGCAGTAAAATTTGCTGAAGAATCTCCTTGGCCTGATGCATCTGAATTATATAAAGATGTATATATGCAACAGGACTACCCTTACGTAATGGACTAATATTAATAAGATTTCAATTAATTAGATATAATGGCTGATGTAATTAAAATGCCCAAAATGAGCGACACCATGACCGAAGGGGTTTTGGCAAAGTGGCATAAAAAAGTGGGCGATAAAGTGAAAAGCGGCGATGTTTTGGCAGAAGTAGAAACTGACAAAGCAACAATGGATATGGAATCTTATTGGGATGGTACGCTTTTATACGTAGGTATAGAAGAAGGAACAGCTGTTCCTGTTGATGCTGTCATGGCCGTTATTGGTAAAGAAGGCGAAGATTATAAAGCAGCACTGGAAGCAGAACAATCGGCAAGTCCGAAGTCTGAAAGCAAAGATGAAGCCCCTAAAGCTGAAGATAAAAAAGAAGAGGCTGCACCTGCTCAAGGCGGTGGCTTAAGTGAAGAAGAATTAGCAGCAAAAGGTGTTACGGTTATCCGCATGCCTTTGTTAAGCGATACCATGACTGAAGGCGTAATTGCCGAATGGCATAAAAAAGTTGGCGACAAAGTAAAAGATGATGATGTTCTTGCTGATGTAGAAACCGATAAGGCAACTATGGAAGTAATGGGCTACGCAACAGGAACTTTATTACACATTGGTGTAGAAAAAGGCCAGGCTGCTAAAGTAAACGGAATTATCGCCATTGTTGGTCCTGAAGGAACTGATGTAAGTGGAATTTTAGCTGGAGGAGCTCAAAGTCCAAAGGCTAAAGACCAAAGCGAAGAGAAAGCAGAGACCCCTAAAGAAGAAAAACAAGCTATAAGCGCTGATACAAGTGCATCTGCTCCAATTGCAGAAAGCGCTTCAGATAGCCGTGTTAAAGCGTCTCCTTTGGCTAAGAAAATTGCTAAAGATAAAGGGATCGATTTAGCACAGGTTGCAGGTAGCGCAGAAGGTGGTCGTATCATTAAAAAAGATATCGAAAACTTTAAACCAGCTGCTGCTCCGGCAAAAGCAGAATCTGCATCAGCTCCTGCTGAGAAAACTACAGCTGCTGCGCCAGTTATTCCTACATTTGTTGGTGAGGTTAAATACACCGAACAACCTGTTTCGCAAATGCGTAAAGTAATTGCAAAACGTTTAGCTGAAAGTTTATTTACTGCTCCACACTTTTACCTAACGGTAAGTATCGATATGGACAATGCAATGGCTGCACGTACAGCAATCAACGCAGTTGCTCCTGTTAAGGTTTCTTTCAACGATATCGTAATTAAAGCAGTTGCCGTTGCACTGAAAAAACACCCTGCTGTTAACTCATCATGGGGTGGCGATAAAATCAGGTTTAACGAACATACCAACATTGGTGTAGCTATGGCTGTTGAAGATGGTTTATTGGTACCAGTAGTGCGTTTCGCTGATGGCAAATCTTTATCACACATATCTGCAGAAGTAAAAGATTTTGGTGGTAAAGCAAAAGCTAAAAAATTACAACCAGCAGATTGGGAAGGTTCTACTTTCACCGTTTCTAACTTAGGTATGTTTGGTATTGACGAGTTTACTTCAATTATCAACTCTCCTGATGGTGCCATTTTATCAGTAGGTGCTATACAACAAGTTCCGGTGGTAAAAAACGGCGCTGTTGTTCCTGGTAACGTAATGAAATTGACTTTAGGCTGCGATCACCGTGTGGTTGATGGCGCAACCGGAGCACAGTTCTTACAAACCTTAAAAGGTTTATTAGAAGAACCAATCAGATTATTAGCTTAATGTATTTGTCATGCTGAGCTAGCCTGCACTGAGCAAGTCGAAGTGAAGGATCTCATTATAAATTTAAAGCCATCCTAAGGGATGGCTTTTTTGCGTTAAGGCGAACACTAGCAAATGGTGACTTAATTTCCTATTTTTGGTTAAAACCTTAAACCAAAATAAATGAAAAAGATATTTCTTTTTGCAGCCTGCATCACGGTAGTGATCGCTTGTAAGCAAAAAAGCAATTCGGATGGTACTGTAGAAAATAAAACTTTTGCTGCCCTATGTGAACAATATTATCAGGATGGACTAAAACTGAATCCCCTTAACGCTACCTACATTGGCGATGAGCGTTATAATGATCTTTTAGCCAACGATGGGTCGCAAGCTTATATTAAAGAATTTAAAAGCTATAACGAACGTTATTTAGATAGCCTGGGCAAATACGATCGGGAAAGCCTAAGCGCAAACGACAGATTATCTTTCGATTATTTAAAAGATCAATTGAATATTAATATCGAAGGATTTAAATATCACTTCGAATACCTGCCGTTTAACCAGATGTTTGCTTTGCCCTTAACCATTGGCCAGTTTGGTTCCGGTACGGGCATACAGCCTTTTAAAACGGTAAAAAATTATGAAGATTGGTTAAAACGGATTAATGCATTTTCGGTATGGGCCGATACCGCTATTGGCAATTTTAAAAAAGGTGCTGCCGCCGGTATTGTATTGCCAAAAGCATTGGTGATAAAAATGATCCCTCAAATGCAGAGTATGGTTGTGGCTACACCCGAAGAAAGTTTATTTTACGGGCCAATTAAATTAATGCCAGCAAATTTTTCTGCAGCAGATAAACAAAAGTTAACAGAAGCTTACCGAAATTCGATCACCAAAGTAATTATCCCGACCTATAAAAAGTTGGGCGATTACCTGCAGAACGAATACCTGCCAAAATCAAGAACTACCTCTGGTTATTCTGCCATGCCAGGTGGTTTGGCCTGGTACACCTATTTGGTTAAACAGCAAACTACCACGAATAAAACACCTGAAGAGATTTATCAAACGGGTTTAAAAGAGGTTGCCCGCATTAAAGGCCAAATGGATAGCATCAAAACCTTAGAGGGCTTTAAGGGCGATTTAAAGGCTTTTTTCGAATACATGAAAACGGATAAAAAATTCATGCCTTATAAAACACCAAAAGAAGTTTTAGCGGCCTTTGAGAATATCCATCAGCGCATGAAACCCAATTTGAAAAAGATGTTTGATGTTGAACCTAAAACACCTTTTGAAATCCGGCAAACAGAAGCTTTCAGAGCAGCATCTGCCAGTGCAGAGTATAATCAGGGTTCGGCTGACGGATCACGTCCAGGGATCTTTTATGTGCCAATTTTAGATGCTAAAACATTTAACACTACCTCGGGCATGGAATCTCTTTTTTTGCATGAAGCTATACCTGGTCACCATTATCAGATTTCTTTAACCCAGGAAAATAAATCGCTACCTAATTTCCGCCGTTTTGGTGGCCATAATGCTTATGTAGAAGGCTGGGCCTTATATTGCGAATCGTTGGGGAAAGAACTAGGCCTGTATCAAGATCCTTACCAGCATATGGGTGCTTTGGGCGATGAAATGCACAGGGCCATCCGTTTAGTGGTTGATGTGGCCATCCATACCAAAAACATGAGTAGAGAAGAAGCCATAAAATACATGACAGACAATGAAGCCATTAGTACTGAAGGTGCAACAGCGGAAATCGAACGTTATATGGGTATACCTGCACAAGCTTTAGGCTATAAAACAGGTGCAATGAAAATAAGAGCGTTGAGAACCAAATATGAGAAAGCATTAGGTCCGAAGTTTAAATTAGCAGCTTTTCATACTGCCGTTTTAAAAGATGGATCCTTTCCCTTATCGGTGTTTGAAGCCAAGATGGATACCTGGGCAGAAAGCCAGAAGTAAAAAAAGAGGATATCAGAAATGGTATCCTCTTTTTTACTTTCATTGTCCTCGTTTGCAACGAGGATTTATGAGAAAGGCGATTTCATCGCTATTTGAGTTCTTGTCCAGCATTATAAATGCAGATTTCACTAATCCTCGTTGCAAACGAGGACTATTAAGTCTAAAAACATTCTATAGTACATTCTAATTAATCCTTACTCTATGAATAACTTGTCAAGCCAACCTATCCAACTCAATCAGCGTACAATGATTGTTGATATACTTAGAGGCTGGGCGCTTTTGGGTGTTGTTTTGATGAACTATTATGATTTTTTTGTACTGGATAAAGACCCCGTTCTCTTTAAGCCCGATGATATAACCGACGGCTTAATGTATTTCGCAAGAACGGTTTTTGCAGCCAAATCGTGGACAATGCTCAGCCTGCTCTTTGGTTATGGTTTTGCTGTTTTAATGAACAACATAAGCAATAAAGGGCAGAATCCTTATACTTTTTTTGCTGGACGCATGTTCTGGCTACTGGTGCTTGCATTAATTAATAGTGCGCTTTTTTTTGGCGACATTCTAAAAGATTATGCCATTTTAGGGCTGTTACTGTTATTTTTCTACCGAAGCTCGGCCAAAACCACTATTGTGGTAAGCTTAGTGCTATTGTTGATCATCCCGGCATTAAGTGCTTTTATCAATTCGCTGCATGATACCGGCCGGGAAGATTTCACAAAGCTGTTTTATCTATATAGGAGCAATCGACTGTCAGATGTGCTGTACTTCGGGTTAAAAGGCACCTATGTTGCCCAAATGGTCAGCAAACCATACTTATATACAGTGCATGTTGTAATGTTCTGTTGTTTCTTATGGGGTTTTAGTTTGTATAAAATCAATTTCTTTAATGCGTTGCCAACCAAAATAAAGCTGGTAAAAAAAATGTTCTGGATTTCATTGGGTGTCACCCTATTACTTTCTGCCTATTTCCCTATTATCGACAAATTAAAGTGGAACGTTAAAGATTATTATAACATACGTTATTGGCTGATTTTAAGCACCATGTTATTTATTTCCAGTGCCATTTGCTGGCTATACATTTCAGGCAAATGCAAAGTTTTTTTTGGCAACTTGGCTATTATGGGCAAAATGACGTTGACAAATTATATGGTGCAAAATCTGATTGGGCTGCTTATTTTTTCTGGCTTTGGTCTTGGCATTTGGACATCTATGCCAATAGGCTTTTATTTAATATTTGCCATTATTATTTATACGATGCAGGTTTACTTTAGCAAATGGTGGCTTTCCAGGTATAATTATGGCCCCATCGAATGGATCTGGCGGCAATTAAGCTATTGGAAGAGATTGCCGCTAAGAAAAACAGTTTAAAAGATCCAACTCTGCGGTGGTCATCTTAAATCTGCGGGACAAAACCAAATAGCAAAATTGTTTCCCGCAGATATCGCAAAGTACGCAGATAAAATAGTTGAATCTGTATTAATCTTCTTAGATCCATAGAAAACACTTGTTAAAGCCCATTTACTTTTCTCCAGATTGATTGTGATATGTTTGAAGAATTAAAATTAACAAGCAGTCCAAGTTTTAGTCCCGAAAGCTTTAGATAAGTAAGTACCTGCTTATGGTGAACAGGCGCAAGTGTTTCTACTGATTTTACTTCGATAATGACCAGATCGTTTATTAATAAATCTATCCGATAGCCAGCATCGAGGGTTATACCTTCAAAAACAACCGGTAATTTTACCTGTTGCTTAACATCTAAGCCATTTTCGGTTAAAACATAAGCTAGTACCGTTTCATAAACAGATTCTAATAGTCCTGGGCCTAATGCATTGTAAACTGTAAATACTGCACCCCTTATTTGATAGGAGATATCGTTCTCATCCATGTAGAAAAATTAATTAGGTATTCTTAAATCAGGATGATGAAATAAAAATATTATAATCTCTGTAATTAAATTCAGTTTGGAAAAAAGAGAACAGCTCTGCGTCAATCTTCTTAAATCTGCAGGAGAAAACCTGATAACGCTAAACCCTTTGCCTATTACTTTGTTAACTATTAAACACCCCAAAATCATGGACAAAGAAAAATTGATACAAGAAGCTTACTTAGTTGCGCATAAAATAGAGGAGAATGGCAATTTTCCAAACAACCCCACTTTACCATTAATGATTTACAAAGGTACATTCAGGTTGCACCCTGATGATACCGAAGAAGTGATCAAGAAAGTTTTCGCCCAGAATGGTTATACCAATGCCTGGGTAGATGGTATTTTTGATTACCACCATTACCATAGCAATACGCATGAAGTAATGGGCGTATTTTGTGGCAAGGCCGATGTGCAGTTTGGGGGCGATCATGGTGTTTGCATAGAGCTGGATAAAGGTGATGTAATTATCATTCCTGCAGGTGTAGCCCATAAAAAACTGAACTCAACCGAGGACTTCACTGTTGTTGGAGCATATCCAAATGGCTCAGATTATGACATTAAATATGGCAAAGCTGAGGAGCGGCCTGAAGCAGATGAAACCATTGCCAAAGTGAAAAATCCAGACAGCGACCCTGTTTATGGAAGTAAAGGTCACCTATTTGAATGCTGGTATAATCAAAATTGCGAAAATGTGTAAAACTCTTTCGTTTTAACCGTCTAAAATTCTTTAATTTTCGGGTTTTAAATACACTATCCTTAATATAAATGAATTTTCGATATATATGTTCAGCATTAGCCCTCTCTGTAACTTTACTAACCGCATGTTCAAGCAAAAAATCTGAAGAGAAAAAGGCTGCTGAAAAAAAAATCCGCACCAAAGACGACGACAAAGCAGACAGCCTCTTACTGGTCTATAATCCGCAAAAAGGCGATAAATGGATTGCTGATTTTGTAGATAATCTACACCGGAAATTCAATTTCAACGGAAATATGCTGGTAGCCAAAGATGGAAAAATTCTTTACGAAAAAGCCGTAGGCTGGGCTGATTACCTGCACCGCGATAGTTTAACCATCAACTCAGAATTTGAGTTGGCCTCAATTACCAAAACCTTTACCGGTACAGCCATTATGCAATTGGTAGAAGCCGGGAAGCTTTCGTTAAACGATAATGTAAAAAAATTCTATCCTAACTTCCCATACGAAGGAATAACGGTGAAATTATTGCTTTCTCACCGCAGCGGTATGATGAATTATGTTTACTTCATTGACGACATTTGGCGTAAGGAAAAACGCAACATGAAAAAAGGTGTAACCAATCAGGAAGTAATGAATGTTATTGCTGAGCGGAAACCAAACCCATACACTAAACCCGATAACCGTTTTCACTACAACAACTCCAACTTTATGGTTTTGGGAGCTATTATTGAAAAGGTAACCGGACAACGTTATTCGCAGTATATGATGGAGCATGTGTTTAAACCTGCCGGATTAAAGCATACGCATGTGTATAGTACCACTGAGTATGAAAAAATTCCGGTTGATGTGGTTGGTCATGACCGCAATAGTTTTAGATATTCTGTTGCACAGAATTTTTTAGACGGTCCTGTTGGAGATAAAGGCATTTATAGCACGGTACACGATCTGGTATTATTTGATAAATACTTGAAGAACGGAAGATTGCTGACCAAAAAGAGTCTAGATTCAGCATATGTAGGTCGCAATAAACCTATAAACGGTCATTTTAACTATGGTTATGGCTGGAGGATGTTCGATGGCGAAAAGATGGACAAAGTAGTTTACCACACCGGTTGGTGGCATGGTTTTCGCCATATTTATGTGCGAGATTTAGACAAAAACATTGTGATTATATTTTTAGGCAACCTTACTAATGGAAGTTTAATGCATCTTGACGAACTTTATAAACACTTCAACATGCCGGTTATCCGTAAGGGGGCTTACCATGGTAACGGCAGTTTACCAGGAAGCGACGAAGATTAATTTTTATGGGAAAAACTAAATGGATTATTGAATCAGGTACATTAACCATCTATCCTAAAAGAAATTTAAGGATAGTTGGCCTTATATTCTTTGTAGTTATTGCGGCCATTATTTTTTTTCTGTCCAGATCGTGGCAAGATTATTCTTCTGGCTTTACCATCGGGTATTATGGTTTCCTGTTACTAATGCCTTTACTGTTAATTTTTATCGCCGAAACTAAAGTCATTTTTGATGGTAATAGTAGAAAGCTATATAAAAAGATCGGTTTTTTGCCTACAGGTTCGATCCCATTTGATGATATTGCCTCAATACAAGCTTACGAAATACTGGGAAGCGGTTATAATTATCGGTTGTTTAAAAAGAGCAACAGGCACGGAAAAGACTTAATTATTTCGTCTGGTTACAGTAAAGCGACCAATGCCAATCTTATTCAATTTCAACAGGAAGTATTGCCAAAAATTGATGAGCTGGTTTTTGCAAATGCTCCTGTCATTCCTAAACAGATCATTTACGACTTTCAATTTTTTAAAGAAGAAGGTGGCGTATACCTATTGCGCGATAATAAAATAGGCAGTTTAATCATTGGGTTGATTTTGATCGGTGTTACCGTGGCTATACTGTTTAATCCAGATTTTTTAACAAATGAAGGAGCGTTTCAAAAAATACTAATTACCTATTTTCCGGCGGTTATTGGCTTAGCACTTCTTTTTGCAGCAACCTCTAACATCCGTTTTGATAAAAGCCAAAGGAAAATTATCCGCTCCACTTTTGCTGGCCGTATATTAAAAGAATATCCATTTGATGACCTGATTCGTTTTCAGATTATCCGTAAAACAACCAATCTTATTTATTCGGGTACTGAAGTTAGGGCAGAGATTTTATTGCCTGCCAAAAACAAAACAACCACTTTAATCCTTAAAAGCTTTATAGGCACTAAAAAGATTGAGCGCTTTCTTGATGAAGCCAATACGATTTTAGGCCGGATTTAATTTGATTATAAAACAAAACGATTATGTTCGATAAATTATTTGCGGCTCAACAAAAAGCCGAAGAAATTAAAAAACGCCTGGATACCATCTCGGTATTTGGCGAAGTTGAAAATGGTGCGATAAAAATCACCGCTACAGCAAACAAAGCCATCACCGGAATTTCCATTGATGAGGAGTTTTTAAAAAATGCGGATAAGGAAGAATTAGAAGAACTTTTGTTAACGGCTATTAATAAAGCCATGGCAAGCGCCGAACAGGTAAGCGCTGCCGAAATGCAGGCATCAGCACAAGATATGCTTGGAGGCTTAGGCGGTATGTTCGGGCAATAAAACCATTAGTTAACTTAACTGTTTATCCTAAGAAAAATCGATCTTGCTACTTGAGACTCAAATCTTGATACTGTTATTATGAAATATACCTACTACGGCCAATCTTGCTTCCTGTTAGAAGCAGCCGGCAAAAAATTACTATTCGATCCGTTTATATCGCATAATCAATTAGCTAAAAATATAGATATTAAAGCCATTGAGGCCGATTATATACTGGTTAGCCATGGCCATAGCGATCATGTGGCCGATTTGGTAACCCTGGCAAAACAAACCCAGGCTACGGTTATAGCCATGCCAGAAATTATTGAGTGGGTTTCGAAACAGGGCGTAGAAAAAGTGCATGGAATGAATTTCGGTAAATTTACTTTTGATTGGGGAGCTGTACGCATGGTGCCAGCTACACACTCATCAGGCTTACCAGATGGAAGTTACGGCGGAAATCCTGCCGGTTTTGTACTTGAAGTAGGCGGTAAACAGATTTACTTTGCAGGCGATACGGGTTTAACCATCGAGATGAAAGTTTTGGCTGACATTTACAACCTGGATTATGCCATCTTACCGATCGGCGGGAATTACACCATGGATGTTGATGACGCATTAATTGCTACCAAATATTTCGATTGCGACAATGTAATCGGTGTACATTACAATACATTTCCGGTTATCGAAATTGATACCCAGGCTGCGTTAGATAAATTTAAACGCGAAAACAAAACTTTATTATTGCCAGCAATTGGTGAGACGATAAACTTATAACCTTAGTTCGATTTAGGTTGATGTGATCGTCATGCTGAATTTATTTCAGCATCTTTCCGGCTATTAAAGACCCTGAAATGAATTCAGGGTGACGCCACTAATATTAAAATGTCTTAAAACAAAAAAAGGGCCTCCGATTTTCATTGGAGACCCTTCAAATTATAAACCTGAACCTAATTCTTTTTAGCAGCAGCTTTGTTTGCTTTATAACGCATATCAGCTGTTCCGTCTTTTTTAGTTGGACCAGCAACTTTAGTTACCGCTTTTGCTTTATTTTCTTTAAAACGCATATCTGGCGTACCATCTGCTTTTACTTTAGCAGCGGTAGTAGTAGTTTTAGTTTCTACTTTTTTGGCCTCTTGTTTTACACCTGCTTTTACTGGAGCAGTAGTAGTTTTAACTTCTTTTTTAGCAACTGTTTTAGCCTTAGCAGGAGTTGTTGTTGCTGGTGTTTGAGCAAATGCTGTTGTTAAACCAAATGCTGCGATTGCGATTAAACTCAATAACTTTTTCATAATTTTCGATTTTTGTTTTACTCGTTTATTTGTTGATATAAAATTGATTAATCGGGATGAAGTTTTAATGAAGATAACGAATATTTTTATTTTTTTAATGTGCAGCCAACCAATTATCTCCCTCGCCAATCTCTACTACAATGGGTACAGTGAGTTTAATGGCGTTGGCCATTTTATCCTGAATAATTGCTTTCATTGCTTCCTTTTCCGTTCTCAGCACGTCAAACACCAACTCATCATGCACCTGCATGGTCATGGTTGATTGCATATGCTGCGCTTTCATTTCTTTATGAATATTAATCATCGCAATCTTGATCATATCGGCTGCAGACCCTTGTATAGGCGCGTTAATGGCATTTCGTTCTGCAAAACCTCTTACGGTTTGGTTGGCAGAGTTAATGTCTCTTAAATAACGTCTTCTGCCCATTATCGTTTCTACAAATCCGTTTTCGCGGGCGAAGTTCATGGTATCGCTCATGTAACGTTTAATACCTGGGTATTGGGCAAAATATTGTTCTATAATTTCGGCAGCTTCTTTACGTGGAATACCTAAATTTTGCGATAAACCAAAAGCAGACTGACCATAAATGATTCCGAAGTTAACGGCCTTGGCATTTCTGCGCTGCGTTCCATCAACTTCTTCGATACTTACGCCATATACTTTTGCTGCTGTGGCCGTGTGGATATCGATCCCTTTGTTAAAAGCATCGAGCATGTTCTCTTCCTTACTTATTTCGGCAATAATGCGCAATTCTATCTGCGAATAATCGGCTGATAACAAGATGTGATTTTCATCCCTTGCAATAAAGGCTTTACGTACCTCTCTGCCGCGTTCGGTACGGATCGGGATATTCTGTAAATTTGGATTGTTAGAACTTAATCTTCCCGTTGCCGCCACAGCCTGGTTATAAGAAGTGTGTACTCTTCCTGTTTTTGGGTTAACCATCAAAGGCAATGCATCAACATAGGTTGATTTAAGTTTCTGTAACTGGCGGAAATCTAAAATATCCTGCACAATATCACTTTTACTCGCTAATGCCAACAAAACATCTTCTCCGGTTTGATACTGACCTGTTTTAGTCTTTTTAGCTTTCGGATCGAGCTGAAGTTTATCAAATAAAACCTCACCCAATTGTTTTGGTGAAGCCAGGTTAAATTTAATCCCTGCTTTATCGTAAACATTCTGTTCGAACTTAATAATTTCAATTTCGAGCTCTTTAGAGTAGGCTTTTAAGGTTTCGATGTCAATGCGAACACCTTCTTTTTCTATATCTGCCAAAACATAAACCAAAGGGTTCTCAATTTCTTCGGCTAGTTTGGCCGCATTTAATTCTTTTAATTTTGGCTCGAAGATATGTGCCAGTTGTAGCGTCACATCAGCATCTTCGGCAGCATAATCTACCACATCAATTACCGGAACATCGCGCATGGTGCCCTGGTTTTTACCTTTTGCACCAATCAGTTTGGTAATGGAGATCGGGGAGTAACCAAGGTAGTTCTCTGATAAAACATCCATACCATGGCGGGTATCGGGATCAATCAGATAATGAGCAAGCATGGTATCGAAAAGTTTACCTTTTACCTCTACGCCATACCATTTCAGCACTAAAATATCGTATTTGGTATTCTGACCAATTTTTTCGATTGCCTCATTTTCCAATACTACCCTAAACTCATCAACAATAACCTGAGCTTCTTCTCTGGCCGCAGGAACCGGAATGTAATAACCTGTACCTGGTTTTATCGAGAAAGATAAACCAACTAACTCGGCCATGTTTGCATCGGTTCCTGTGGTTTCGGTATCAAATGAGATCCGTTTTTCGGCAAGCAATAATTTAATTAGGTCTGCACGTTGCTCAGCAGTATCAATCAATTGATAATCGTGTTCTGTATTTTCGATGGTTTTAGCAGGAAGCTTTTCTGCTGGCTCTTCTTCAAGCGTATTGGTATATTGAATGGCTTCCCCAGTCTGGTTACCAAATAAATCGGTCTGCGTACCTTCCTGAAAGCGCGCTGTAGTAACCGAAAATTCATCACCAAATACCCTGCGGCCCAAAGTCCTGAATTCTAATTCGGTAAATAAAGGTTCTAATAAATCGCGACTTGGATCGCAGAGTTCCAAACTGGCTTCGTCCAGTTCAACAGGTACATCCAATAAGATGGTGGCTAATTTTTTGGATATTAAACCTTGTTCTGCAAAATTTTCCACATTTTCGCGCTGTTTGCCTTTTAACTCGTGCGAATTTGCAATAATGTTCTCCATAGAGCCATATTGTTTGATCAAAGCTTTCGCTGTTTTCTCGCCTATACCAGGAATGCCTGGAATATTATCTACCGCATCGCCCCATAGTCCTAAAATGTCAATAACTTGTAATACATTTTCGATCTCCCATTTTGCCAGCACTTCTTTAACCCCCAATATTTCCATATCGTTACCCATACGGGAAGGTTTGTAAATAAAAATATTTTCGGAAACCAATTGTGCAAAATCCTTATCCGGTGTCATACAATAAACCTGATAACCTTTTTGTTCGGCTTTTTTGGCCAGCGTACCAATAATATCATCAGCCTCGTAACCATCAGAGGTGATTACAGGAATATTGAAACCAGTAATTAACTTGATCACATAAGGCATTGCCGCAGCCAGATCTTCGGGCATGGCCTGGCGGTGTGCTTTATACGCTTCAAAAGAGATATGCCTTTCTGTTGGCGCCTCAGTATCGAACACAACAGCCATATGCGTTGGTTTTTCTTTCTTCAAAACATCTAACAAAGTATTGGTAAAGCCCATTACTGCCGATGTATTAATGCCTGTTGAGGTAAAACGAGGGTTTTTACTTAATGCAAAATGCGCCCTGTACATCAGCGCCATACCATCTAAGAGAAAGAGTTTTTTATTCATGTGATTACACCGATTTAATGATTACACCGACAAACAGATTTATCGGATGATAAAAGTAACCAAAGTTAAAGGTTTAGAAAAGATATACGCTCAATTTAACTGAAAAAGAATCTCCAATGCTACCATGACAAAATTTAAAAAGCAGTGCAGCAAGATGGAATATAATAAGCCATATTTAATACGCAGATAACCCAAAGATAAACCTGCAAAAGCTTGAGAGATTACAAATATGATGAATGCAGGATCGCTTAGGGTTAAACCTTTAATATTGCCTAAATGTGTTAAACCAAATACAATAGCGGAATAATAAAAGAGATAAACAAACGACCGTTGTTGAAAGACCAGTCTTTTACGAATGCCTATCCGTTTAAAATATCCTTGAATAACTAGTGCTACGAGAAGAAAAAAGATATAGACAGGCCACGTGAGATTGCTGCTTTTAATAAAATAATTGCATATCATACCAAGCGTAAAACACACAAAATAAATTGGGATATATTTTTTTGTTAGATGCCATCTGAACAAAAACTCTTCTACTATCGGAGCAAAAATACAAGCAATAAATAAGGTTGTTATGATGCCATATTTTTTTAGTAGGTCCGTTTCCTCTACATACTCTTTAATAATATTAAAGTGCACCAACACGTAATAAGTGCTCATTACTAAACCTGCAAATAATAGATCAAGTATGAGCAGCCACAACAGATCTCTCCAAAGAGATTTATTATCTTTACTGAGTTTTAAAGGTTTTGGCTTTTTTAAGAATTGCCAGAATGCAGAGAGCGTTTGTATCATTCGTATATTGAATATTATTTTTGAATAACTTGCGTTATATCCCGAGATTACTAACATATGAAGATTTTTAGCTTTTTTATTTTATTTTTTTCAATAATTAGTACCGTTCAAGCCCAGGATTTTATTATTAAAAACAATGATGAGGTCATCCGCGGAACGATAAAGGGAACCGATTATTTTTCTGTTTTTATCAGTGCCAATGATGAAGCTGATGTGATTTTGCCGGCAAAGGATGTTAAAAACTTCTTCTGGAACGGCAATAGTTTTGTGAGCAAGGGATTTGCAAATGGCCGTAATTTCGAATATCGTTTTGTTAAGGTAATCGAAATGGGAACGGTTAATCTTTATTCTTTTGGCGGAGGCACCCTGGTTCCTGAGGTGAAAGAGAAAAAAGTAAAGTTCAGGCCATCAATTGGTATTGGAACAGGAACCGGTGGTTATGGCGGCATGGGCATGGGTGGAGGCATTAGCATTGGCGGCGGACGTAATGCAGCACCAGAAAGACCTGCAGGCGCACCTGTTGTTCGTTACTTTATTGAAAAACCTGGTGCCGGACCTTTACAGGAAGTACCCATGAAAGCAATAACTGATGATACAAAAAAGACTGAGGTTAAAAATATTTTATTGCAAAAGATCGGCGATCAGCCCACCTTAAAAGCTAAAGTAGAAGCTGGAACAGATTTTAACAGCAGGGATGTAATTGAATGGGTGAAGGAATATAACGCAACTAAAAAGTAAATAAGATTATTAATTGATTATAGGATTGTAGGAACAGTTCGGCTAAATATTTAATCCAACCTATTAGGTCTATCTTGCACAACAGTTTAATAAGTGGTCGTTAACCATTCCCGTTGCCTGCATGTGTGCGTAGCAAATAGTTGTGCCGAAAAATTTGAAACCACGTTTTTTCATGTCTTTACTAATCTGATCGGAGAGTTCTGTTCGTGGAGGAACATCGCTCATTTTTTCGATGTGATTTTGGATCGGCTTACCACCTGGAACAAAACTCCACATGTATTTAGAGAAATTGCCAAATTCTTTCTGGATTTCGATAAACAATTTAGCGTTGCTAATGGCACCGTTAACTTTTAAGCGGTTGCGGATAATGCCCTCATCGTTCATCAAACGCTCCACATCTTTCTCGGTAAAAGCCGCTACTTTTTCCACATCAAAATTGGCAAAGGCTTTACGGTAGTTTTCGCGCCTTCTAAGAATAGTAATCCAGCTTAAACCTGCCTGCGCACCTTCGAGGATCAGGAATTCAAATAAAATTTTATCATCATAAACTGGTTTTCCCCATTCTTCATCGTGATATTTGATGTAGAGTGGGTCGTTTCCAGCCCAACTACAGCGGGTTACTAAGTCCTTAGTCTTGAGTCCAGAGTCTTGAGTCATATTATGCGAATTTTGCAGGATTGTTAATCATGAAGTTTAATAATTTGCTTATCTCTTCACATTGACTATCCAAGTGATTGAATTTTTCCTCAGAAATATAGTTACATGCAAGCGCTACATCTAACCAAACTTGCGTTTCACCATTTTCCATATCGGCGTCTGATAGTTTGCTGATGAAATGATTTGGATACCTTCTTTTTTTATAAGCTTCACCAATACTACTGCAAACAGATCTTGAAGATCTGCGGATCTGATCAACCAAACTATACTGCTCTGATTTTGGAAAATCTTTCGTTAATGTAAAGATATCCATCAGAAGTGTAAATCCTTTTTTATAGGCTATTAATTCTCTAAACTTACCCATTGTTTTTTAAAACTAATATAACAATTTGGGAGCAGACTACAGACTTAGGACTCAGGACTAAGCATTCAACTCATCCCAATACTCCACAGCTCTCCTATAATGCGGGATTACAATACTACCGCCTACAAGATTGGCGATCATGAAAATTTCGTTCATCTCATCATTGTTTACACCGGCATCGAAACATTTACCTAAATGGTATTTAATGCAATCATCACAACGCAAAACCATCGAGGCTACCAGGCCTAACATTTCTTTCGTTTTAACATCTAAGGCTCCATCAGCATAGGAGGTTGTATCGAGCGCAAAAAAACGTTTAATATTTGTATTTGCTGTTTCCATTATCCTATCGTTCATTTTTTCACGATAGCCATTAAATTCTTCTACAAGCTTTCCCATGTTTAATTATTGAGTGAATGATTTTTGAATGAATGATTGTTAAGCATTGCGCTTAAAAATCGAAAGATTAATCTAGATTTATTTCTTCCAAAGGATTCCAGAATACTTTTTTAAAGTTTACCACCTTATCGTCTTTCACTTCAACGCCTTCTTTCCTTAACAGCTCCTCCATCAGTTCGGGTGGTTTAAAATGAAACTTTCCGGTAAGCAGGCCACTACTGTTTACCACCCTATGTGCAGGCACTTTGGGATGGGCTGTTTCGGCATAAAGCATAGCATGCCCCACCATTCTTGAGGATTTTGCTGCACCTAAACTTTTCGCGATAGCGCCATAAGAGGTAACCCTTCCTATCGGAATTAACCGGGCAATCTCATAAACCTGTTCGTAAAAGTTGGTATCCATTATTCAAAAGAAAATTGAATATAATTAATATTTTTATCGTGCAACAAGTATTTTTTCTCGTAATAGGTTTTGATCGACAATACCTCATCAACTAGATCAGAAGTATATAGATGATCGGTATTTTTATGTACAGGCAAGCCTAATTCGGTCACCTTTTCGCAGGTATAAGCATACAGTTGGTCGTTATCCGTTTTCAAATTAACGTTACCGCCTGGTTTTAAAACGAGTTTATAACGGTTCAGGAATGCCGGAAAAGTCAAGCGTTTTTTCTCACGACTGTCCTGCGGTTGCGGATCGGGGAAAGTGATCCAGATCTCATCAATTTCTCCTTCGTTGAAATATTCCAGTAAATTTTCAATCTGGATTCTTAAAAAAGCAACGTTGTTAATTCCATCTTCAATAGCTGTTTTGGCTCCTCTCCAAATGCGGTTACCTTTATAATCAACACCTATAAAGTTTTTTTCAGGGAATAACCTGGCTAAGTTTACCGAATATTCGCCTTTTCCACAGGCCAGTTCGAGTACAATGGGATTCGTATTTTTAAAGTGTTCCGAAGCCCAGTTTCCTTTTAAAGCTTTTCCTTGTTCCAATTGATATACGTTTGCAAATGTTTCGATTTCTGCAAAACGCCTAAGTTTATCTTTACCCAAAAGTTTTTTTTCTGCAAAAGTACAATTAAATCAATAATCGAAGTTTCTTTTGCCAGAAAGATTAATGCCATTCTTATTTAGGAATCGTATTTTTGTAACCTATAAAAAATACCGTGGAAAAAAACGCTAAAATATATGTTGCAGGCCATCGGGGCATGGTGGGCTCGGCCATTTACCGCAAACTGCAAAAAGAGGGTTACGAGAATATCATAACCAAAACTTCGGGCGAGTTAGATTTACGCAACCAACAGGCCGTTACAGATTTCTTTGCAGCAGAAAAACCAGATTACGTATTTCTCGCCGCAGCGAAAGTGGGTGGCATTGTAGCTAATAATACATACAGGGCCGACTTTCTCTACGAGAATTTAGCCATACAAAATAACGTGATCCACAATGCTTATGTAATAGGCGTTAAGAAACTAATGTTTTTGGGGTCGAGCTGCATTTATCCTAAAATGGCCCCACAGCCTTTAAAAGAGGATTACCTTTTAACCGGAATTTTAGAGCATACCAACGAACCTTATGCCATTGCAAAAATTGCAGGAATCAAAATGTGCGATGCTTATCGTGATCAGTATGGCTGTAATTTCATCTCGGTAATGCCAACAAATTTATATGGCTTTAATGATAATTATCACCCTCAAAATTCGCATGTTTTACCAGCTTTGATCCGTAAGGTACACGAAGCAAAAGCGAATAACGAAAAAGAGATTGTGGTTTGGGGATCAGGTTCGCCCATGCGCGAATTTTTGTTTGCAGATGATCTGGCAGATGCCTGTTATTTCCTGATGCAAAACTATAACGAACCACATTTGATTAACGTGGGTACCGGACACGATTTAACCATTAAAGATTTAGCTTTATTAATCAAAGACGTATTGGGCTTTGAAGGCGAATTGGTATTCGATGCCAGCAAACCTGACGGAACACCGCGTAAGTTGATGGACGTAAGCAAACTCCATAACCTGGGCTGGAAACATAAAATCGAACTTAAAGAAGGTATTGCCCTGGCATATCAGGATTTTGAAAGCCGGTACTAAAATAAAATTTACCACAGTGCACAGTATAACATCCTGCGCAATTTTATTTATAGCTTATTTTTTAGCAGCGGGATCATAAATCGCTACTGCCACCCTGCTATCGGCACAGCCATAGTATAAAAACCATTTCTTTTTGAAATAAACCAGCCCTTCTATAAAAACCGTGCCTGACGGGTATTGTCCGCTTTTTTCGAAAGGTGCAGTAGGCACGAAAAAAGGTTGATCAAGTCGCGCTATCACTTTTGAAGGATTTTTCAGATCGAATAATACTTGCCCGGCCGAATAGGTATTGGCCACATAATTGGTATCCCTTTCGGCATCACCCCTGTTTTTACCATTGTATAAAACTAAAATACCTTTATCGGTAACAATTGCCGGCGGACCACATTCGGTCAGGTCGCTATCGAAATAATTTTTTCGGGGTTCCAAAATTAAGTCTAAATCACCTTTTGTATTTAAAGTGGGCTCCCAGTTGATAAGATCGACCGAGGTTGCAATATTCATGAAACGTTCGCCCCAGTACATCATATACTTGCCGTTTATTTTGGCAATTACCTGTTTACCATTTTCTACCCTGGTTACAATAGAACCAGATTTGCATTTGAGATCCTGAAATTTACCCCTATAGGCCTTACTAAACGCAGCACCGTATTTGGTCCAGTGTTTCAAATCTTTGGAAGTGGCTACAGCCAAACGAAATATATTTCGGTTCCATTGGGTATACATCATCACGTATAAACCCTCTGCGGTAACTGCAATGCGTGGGTCTTCGCAACCACCCGGCCATTCGTATGCTTTCTGACTGTCTTCATTAGGATAGAGCACAGGCTCTGGATTCCGTTTCATTTTAATGCCATCAATACTTTCGGCAATGCCTATTCTTGAGGTACGCTTGCCAATACCAACGCCTGATCGGTCTTCTCCGCGATAAAGTACGTATACTTTATTTTTGCTTACCACAGCAGCAGGATTAAAAACATCGCCGGCTTCCCAGGCAATCTTTTGGTTACTCATCGGGTCGAAGAAAAGACTTTCGGTTTTTGGAGAAATAATGGGATTAACATTTTCGGGTCGTATAAACGGCCCTAGTGCCCATTCGGGAAATTGACTCTGGGCATTTGTTGTAAAGGCCAGTGGAAGAAAAAATACAAGAAGAAATAAGCGTAAGACGATTCTGTTCATAAAGCTAAAATAGCTAATTAATCTGGTAAGCAGGTGATGGTTAGATTATCGCTAATTAAATGAATGATACTTAAATATTCTATTCAACCTTTTGTTTAAATGTCTCATTAAATAAAGAATTTATCATCTAAATCAATCTTTCATTCCTTAGCCTTTCAGATCATTTTTTATTATAGCTAAAATTTATATATTTGAAAATATTAATCAATTTTAACTATATGACTTTAGTTCAGCTAGAATATATCGTTGCCGTAGATACTTACAGAAGTTTTGTTACTGCTGCAGATAAATGTTTTGTAACGCAGCCTACCCTCAGCATGCAGGTGCAAAAACTGGAGGAACTGATTAGCGTTAAAATTTTCGACAGGAGCAAACAGCCTGTAAGCCCAACTGAAATTGGTGCCCAGATTATTGCTCAGGCAAGAATTATTTTACAGGAAAGCGGAAAAATAAAAGAACTGATCAGCAGCCAGCAGCAAGATGTTTTAGGCGAGTTAAGAATAGGTGTAATCCCAACTGTTGCGCCTTATTTACTACCCGAAGTAATTTCGGCCATGCTCGAGAAATATCCTGAATTAAAACTTTTAATCTGGGAATATACTACCGAAGATATTATTCACCACCTAAAAACAGGTGTGCTCGATTGCGGTATTTTAGCCACGCCACTTACCGACCCGAACATTACCGAAATGCCATTATATTACGAGAACTTTGTGAGTTACATCAGTAAAAACAGCAAGCTTTATAAAAAGAAGGCCGTTGCTGCTGAAGATCTGAATGACGAAAATATCTGGCTTTTAAACGAAGGTCATTGTATGCGCAACCAGGTACTGAACATTTGCCGCTCTACAAAAAACAACAGGCTACAAGGACTGGAATACAATACAGGTAGTGTAGAAACCCTGGTGCGTATGGTTGATTTAAATGGTGGTGCAACATTGCTTCCTGAGCTGGCCATTGCTGAATTAAATGCAAAGCAGACCAGTAAAATCCGCCACTTTAAATCGCCTGAGCCTGTGCGCGAAATCAGTTTGGTAACCCATAAAAACTTCATTAAGAAACGGATGCTTAATGCTTTAAAAGATGAAATTTTAGAAATTATCCCCAAAGCGATGAAGCAGAAAAAGAAAAAAGATATTGTTGGGATTTAGACTCTTTGCGAAGTTTAAGAGGGGGTAGCTGAAGGAAATATTTCATCAATTTTTATCTTGCGATCGTCATGCTGAATTTATTTCAGCATCTTTCGTGCTATAAAGACCCTGAAATAAATTCAGGGTGACGGCACTCTAGTAAGTGCCTAATCAATAAAAGATGCTTTTTAAACTTCGTGAATTAACTCCCGATCTTTATCTACATGTTCAGCTAACTTATAGCCTGATGTAGCTGGATTTTTATCTTCTAAAAAGATCAAAATAATTAATGAAATAATGGGGATTAAAAAGGAAATAAAAAACCAGAACCAAAAATTCCGGCCTGTTCGCTTTGCCAAAAAACCTGCAAGTAACTGTGGCGACAATAGTAGTCCGAGTACAATAGTACCCAGTATGATCTCTGGCATTTGTTATTGATTTAATCGATTACAAACCGCTAAATGCTCAATAAATACTACTGATTTTGTTTTTGTGCCGGAGGTGCGGATAACAGTCCTTTAATATCGCTCTCCACTTCTTCCTCTTCCCCTTTTTTCTTTTTCTTGTTTTTAGCTTTTAAGCCTTTACCACTTAAACGTTCCTCAATAATTTTATCATATTCGGTTTGTTGCTCTGGTCTTAAAACATTGCGGATATTTTTTGAAGTTTCGTTCTGGAGTTTATAAAATTTATCTACATCCTCTTCACGTGAGTTGCCTGCCTGTTGTCTTTTAATTAAATCTGCCTGCTCTTTCGCCTGGTTAAAAGTAAAACTATAGATTACGCTTTTTTGCGTTCCATTTAGTTTTAACCGTTTATCCAGATCCTCCACATTCTTCTGTGCAATTTCCCCTGGCGTAGGTACTTTATTCTGTTGTGCACGCACCAATCCATTTACACCAACAATAACTAAAAATAAAATTACAAGCCTTTTCATTTTGAATATTTTATATCTGCGAAGTTACTTAATTATCTTAAAACAAGAAAGTCCCGATTTGCATCGGGACTTCTCTTAAATTTTATTGAATGCTTAGCTTATAAAGCTTTTTTGTAAAGCTCAGCAACTGCATCCCAGTTAATTACATTCCAAATTGCCGCTAAATAATCAGGGCGTTTGTTTTGGTATTTTAAGTAATAAGCGTGCTCCCAAACATCGATACCTAAAATTGGTGTTCCTTTTACTTCAGCAACATCCATTAAAGGGTTATCCTGGTTTGGCGTAGAAGAAACCTGAAGTTTTTTATCAGCACCGACAGATAACCAGGCCCAGCCAGAACCAAAACGGGTAGCACCAGCTTCTTGTAATTTAGTTTTAAGATCAGCAAACGAACCAAAAGTTTCGTTAATTGCTTTAGCTAAATCGCCAGTTGGCTCACCACCTTTATTTGGACCTAAAATGTTCCAGAATAAAGAGTGATTATAATGGCCACCACCATTGTTTCTAACAGCAGCAGGGAATTTTGAAATGTTTTTTACAATTTCCTCGATGCTCGAAGTCGCTTCTGGCTTACCTTCTAAAGCTTTGTTTAGGTTGGTAACGTAAGCTTGATGGTGTTTATCATGGTGGATTTCCATGGTAGTTTTATCAATATGCGGTTCTAATGCATCGGTTGCGTAGTGTAACGCAGGTAATTCAAAAGCCATAATGTTTATGTTTAAAGATTTAAAAATGTTTCTTGTAGCAAATATAACATTAGAACGTTAAGATTTGTTCATGTTATTATCATCAAATCGTTTTCTGCGCTGTTGTTGTAAAGTTGGAAAGATCGAAAGTTGTAAGGTTCAGGGCTATAGCCAAACAGTTTTAATGAAAAAATTTGCTATTTAGTCAATAGTTGATGGCCGATAGTAAAATAGCCCGCTTGCCTATGAACTATAAAACCATGAGCCATTAACTCATCTTTTCTACCGTTTCTTTGCAAAAAAATCTTTCATCAGCACAGCGCACTCCTCTGCCATTACCCCACCTTTTAATATCGTTTTAGGATGGAGCAGATTCGCATTTTTGGAGATAAAGCCTCTTTTTTCTTCTCTGGCACCATAAACAATCCGGCCAATCTGTGTCCAATAACTTGCACCGGCACACATTACACAAGGTTCGATGGTTACATATAAGGTACAATCTCTTAAATATTTCCCGCCAATGGTTTGCGCAGCAGAGGTAAAAGCCTGCATTTCTGCATGAGCAGTAACATCGTTAAAGCGCTCGGTTAAATTATAGCCACGCCCAATAATCCTGTTCTTGCTTACCACTATAGCGCCGATTGGAATCTCATCATCAGCCAAAGCTTTTTTTGCTTCTTCCAAAGCCAATTTCATATAATGGATATCTTCTTCTTCAGGATCGGTATTTTCGAAATTGTAAAAACTCATGGAGCAAATATAGGGTAAGACTACCGAAGTTTCCAAGGGCAGGGGCGAGCAAAACTTCGGAAGTCTAGTTAGGTTTCGGAGCGCAATGTTATTGCCAGTCGGCTACTTGAGTCCTGCTTTTCATTGCAAGTCCTCGCTACGCTGCGGGCTTTACATTTCAATCAGGGCTATTGAACAAAAGTTTGTGCTAATGGTGAACAAATGACCCGCAGACTTCCGAAATTCTCAAAGGCAAGGGGGCCAGCAAAACTTCGTAAGTCTACACGCATTAAACTAGTTTACTCCCATTCGGCACTTTACTTTCCACTGCAGTTAATACGATATCGCCATTTTCATCGGCAAAACCGGTAACTAAAAATTCGGACATAAATTTTCCGATCTGTTTTTTAGGGAAGTTAATCACCCCAACAATCTGTTTTCCAGGTAATTCTTCCAAAGTATAATGTTTGGTAATTTGCGCGCTACTCATTTTAATGCCGAATTCGCCAAAGTCTACCTTTACTTTATAGGCTGGTCTTCGGGCTTCAGGAAAATCGAAAGCCTCTAAAATGGTTCCTACCCTTAATTCTACCTTTTCGAAATCATTCCAGGTAATCTCTTCCATAGCTTAATCTTATTATAGACGGCAAAAATATAAATTATTAAATAATTCAACGGTAGTTTAAATTATCATGAATATCCAATTCAATCGATTGCATTAAATGGAATTGATTTTACAAAAAATTTGCATTTTATATTTTAACCACTATCTTTATGCAACCGTTTGCATAACCAAATATTAAAATTATTTAAAACCATGTATTTATTAGGGATTGATTTAGGTACCTCATCTATAAAAGTTGCAGTTGTTGATGCAACTACACAGAAAAATGTAGCAACCGCTCAGTATCCAGAGGAGGAAACAGCTATCAAATCTCTACAGTCGGGCTGGGCAGAACAATCACCTGATGATTGGTGGCAAAATGTTCAGCAGGCAATCCTCAAATTAAATTTGATAGGCTTATTTGATCCGAAAGAAATTAAAGCCATTGGTATTGCCTACCAAATGCATGGGTTGGTTGTTGTAGATAAAAACCAGGAGGCACTGCGCGATAGTATTATTTGGTGCGATAGCAGAGCGGTAGAACTAGGCAATAGTGCTTTTGATGCGATAGGAAGTGAAAAATCGTTAAAACATTTATTAAACTCCCCCGGAAACTTTACAGCATCAAAACTGGCCTGGGTAAAAGCAAACGAGCCAGACATCTATAGCCAAATTGATAAAATAATGCTACCGGGCGATTTTATCGCAATGAAATTAACCGGAGAAATTACAACAAGTATTTCTGCATTATCTGAAGGCATTTTTTGGGATTTTGAAAATCACGAAATCTCTAAAGATGTAATGGATTATTACGGCATTAACAATAATCTTATTCCAACCGTGAAACCTTTATTTTCGGAACACGGTTATTTAAAAGCCGATATTGCCCATTCTTTGGGCCTACCAACTGGTATTCCGGTTGCCTATAAATCTGGCGATCAGCCCAACAACGCACTTTCGCTAAATGTATTAAAACCCGGGGAAGTTGCCGCTACAGCCGGAACATCGGGGGTGATTTATGGCGTAAGCGATGGGCTTACTTACGATAAACAATCGAGAGTAAATACCTTTGCGCACGTAACCTATTCGGAAGAGAAAAAACACACCGGGGTTTTACTTTGTATCAATGGCACCGGTAGCATGTACCGTTGGGCAAAACATAATTTCGCACCACAGTCTACCTATGCTGAACTGAATAACCTGGCATCAAAAGCACCAATAGGCAGCAATGGCTTAAAAGTGCTTCCATTTGGAAATGGTGCCGAACGGATGTTAAACAACAAATATACCGGAGCCCAGTTGTTAGGCATCGATTTAAACCTTCACAATCAATCAGATATTTTCAGGGCAGTACAAGAGGGTATTGCCTTTTCTTTCCGCTATGGACTGGATATTATGCGGGAAAATGGCATGAAACCTAAAGTAATCCGGGCTGGGAGGGCCAACCTCTTTTTAAGTGATGTATTTGCACAAACTTTTGTAGATGTTACGGGCATACCTGTAGAACTTTACGAAAACGACGGTAGCGTAGGCGCAGCCTTAGGTGCGGGTATAGGTGCTGGAATTTTTAAAAGCGCAGAAGAAGCTTTTAGCAACCACGAAGTAATTAAGACTTTAATACCACAACATTCAGCTGTATATGAAGCAATCTATCAGGATTGGAAAGAAATATTAGAAAAAAAATTAGCAATTGGTTAATGGTTCATAGCCAGATGGCTATCAACTATGAACCAACAAACCATGAATCAAAAACAAAAAACATGACAAAAGTAGTAACAGGAGCAACAGAATTTTTCAAAGGTATTGAGCAGATCAAGTTTGAAGGTCTGGAAAGCGATAATCCATTAGCATTTAGATGGTATGATGCCAACAAAATAGTAGCGGGCAAAACCATGAACGAGCATTTTAAGTTTGCTTGTGCTTACTGGCATTCATTCAATGGCAATGGTGCCGATCCGTTTGGAGGCGCAACGCACATTTTCCCTTGGGATGAAAAAAAAGATGCAGTAGAAAGGGCAAAAGATAAAATGGACGCTGCTTTTGAGTTTATTACCAAAATGCAGATCCCTTATTATTGTTTCCATGATGTGGATGTGGTAGATTATGGCAACGATATTGCCGAAAACGAACGCAGATTACAAGCCCTTGTGGAATATGCCAAGCAAAAACAAGCAGATAGCGGCGTAAAACTGTTGTGGGGAACAGCAAATTTATTTAGCCATAAGCGCTACATGAATGGTGCATCTACCAATCCTGATTTTCATGTGCTGGCACACGGAGCTGCACAGGTTAAAGCTGCTTTGGATGCTACCATTGCCCTTGGTGGCGAAAATTATGTTTTCTGGGGAGGAAGAGAAGGCTATATGAGCTTATTGAATACCAACATGAAACGTGAGCAGGAACATTTGGCAAAATTCTTACATGCCGCTAAAGATTATGCACGCAAACAGGGTTTCAAGGGAACATTCTTCATTGAACCGAAACCATGCGAACCCTCTAAACACCAATATGATTACGATGCCGCAACAGTAAAAGGCTTTTTACAACAATACGATCTATTGGCCGATTTCAAATTAAACTTAGAAGTTAACCACGCTACTTTGGCCGGTCATACTTTCCAGCATGAATTACAGGTTGCCGTAGATAATGGCTTACTAGGATCTATCGACGCTAACCGTGGCGATTATCAAAATGGCTGGGATACCGATCAGTTCCCGAACGATATTAACGAACTAACAGAAACCATGTTAATCATTTTAGAAGGTGGTGGTTTGCAAGGTGGGGGTGTAAACTTCGATGCGAAGATTCGTCGAAACTCTACTGATCCAAAAGATTTATTTTATGCACACGTAGGTGGCATGGATATCTTCGCAAGGGCATTAATCACTGCAGATGCCATTCTTCAAAAATCTGATTACAAAAAAGTAAGGGCCGATCGTTATGCTTCATTTGATAGTGGAAAGGGTGCCGAATTTGAACAAGGCAAACTAAGTTTAGAAGATTTAAGGAATTACGCTGCAGAAAACGGCGAACCAGAGGTACGTAGCGGAAAGCAAGAATACCTGGAAAACTTAATCAACAGGTATATTTAATCTATTTTTATAAAATGTAATCTCCGTGGTCTGTGTCCTCACAGACCACTAGCATTTGATTTAATTAGAATGGTCTGTGGAGACACAGACCATGGATGAGACTACGGATGATACGGCACTAATTTTTTACCATTTCAAAGATTTCTCTGCTGCGCTGCAGTTGAAATGACGATAATTTTAGTTAGTCTTAGCTCAACAACCTCAATTTTAAGGGAAGGCTAAATTAATAAACGTCATCTTAACATTTTTTAATTTAAAAAAAAGCATAGATTAATTTATGATTTTACTACATTTAGATTTCTAAACCAAATAACCGCTATTATATTAATGAAAAACAATTTATTGGACACGAAAGATTACATTGTATTTGCAATCTACTTCGTTATTGTGGCTGCTTACGGTCTGTACATCTACAATAAGAAAAAATCCGCATCCACAGGCTCAAAAGATTATTTCCTGGCTGAAGGTTCACTTACATGGTGGGCAATCGGTGCATCTTTAATTGCATCGAATATTTCTGCAGAGCAGTTTATCGGCATGAGCGGATCGGGCTTTAAGATGGGACTGGCCATTGCGACCTACGAATGGATGGCTGCCCTTACCCTGGTTATTGTTGCTGTTTTCTTTATTCCGGTTTACCTGAAAAACAAAATTGCTACAATGCCTCAGTTCTTGCACCAACGCTACAACGGAACCGTAGCCATGATTATGGCTGTATTCTGGTTATTGCTATACGTAGTGGTAAACTTAACTTCAATCCTTTATTTAGGTGCTTTAGCGGTTAGCAGTATCTCTGGATTCGATTTAACCTTCTGTATGTATGCCATTGCTGCTTTTGCCATTGTAATTACACTGGGTGGAATGAAAGTAATTGGTTATACCGATGTTATCCAGGTATTTTTCTTAATTCTGGGTGGTTTGGCCACAACATACCTGGCATTAAACCTGGTTTCTACTCATTACGGCACCTCAGGTATTTTTGAAGGATATAGCCTGATGACTTCAAAAGCATCAGAACATTTCCACATGATCTTAAAACCTGAAAACGAAAATTATATCGATTTGCCGGGATTAAGCGTACTAGTGGGTGGTATGTGGATTGTAAACCTGAACTATTGGGGCTGTAATCAATACATCACGCAACGCGCCTTGGGTGCAGATTTAAAAACCGCCCGTGGTGGTATTTTATTTGCTGCATTTTTAAAATTATTAATGCCGATTATTGTGGTATTACCAGGTATTGCGGCTTATGTATTGTATAAAGATGGGGCTTTCCAATCGGAGATGTTGCAGGATGGATCTGTTAATCCAGACCGTGCCTACCCGGTACTGTTAAACTTATTACCTGCAGGCTTAAAAGGTTTATCGTTTGCCGCATTAACAGCAGCGGTTGTAGCCTCATTAGCTGGTAAAGCAAACAGTATTGCAACCATTTTTACATTAGATATTTATAAAAAAGTATTAAAAACCGATGCTTCTGAAAAGAACCTCGTTTTTACAGGCAAAATTGCCGTAGTTGTAGCCATGGTATTGGGCGTTATTATTGCACCATACTTAGGTATCGACAAAAAAGGTGGTTTCCAATATATTCAAGAGTATACCGGTTTTGTATCTCCGGGTATATTTGCGATGTTCATTCTTGGTTTCTTCTGGAAAAGAGCAACCTCAAATGCAGCACTTTTTGCAACAATTGGTGGTTTCGGATTATCTTTATTGTTAAAGGTTCTTCCTACATGGACCGATCTTTCCTGGTTATCAACAATGGGCTTCTCGGTTAAAAACGGAGTAGGCATTTACGAAATCCCTTTCTTAGATAGAATGGGGATTGTATTCGTATTCTGTATTATCGGTATGGTAATTATCAGTTTGTTCGAAAACAAAAATGGTGTTAATCCAAAAGGTCTGGAAATCGATTCGAAAATGTTCAAAACCACAACAGGCTTTGCTGTTGGTTCATTGATTATTATCGGCTTATTGGTAGCCCTTTACAGTGTATACTGGTAGGAAATATTTTTAGTATAATTTCAAAAGCTTTTCTGGAAACAGGAAAGCTTTTTTGTTTTGATATAAATCGATGATTTCAACAGGTAATTGTTTATTCAAAGCTCAATTCAGCAAATTATGAATGTGTTCATTATTTTGGAAAGCAAATCCAGTGATAATTAGGGAAAGGCCATCCTGCTCTCCGTTCTTTCTGATGAAGGATCAGAACCACTCAGATCAGGTTTAGGTGGCGCGGACAGCGTTGCTATTTGCGGTTGTAAGCGTGGAAAGAAAAATTTGGATGACTTTTTATTTTCGATAGCAGCAAATCACTTTATAAACTAGCCCTGATTGAAGCGTAAAGCCCGGAGCGAGGAACGAGTGAGGACTTGGAGCGAAAAAGCAGGAATGCTGTAACCCATTAGTACTGCAATTGCGCTCCAAGAACAATAAAATATTCAACGCAAAACTATCAATCTAACAAAAGGAAGGTATTTACTTATAAAGCAGTTTGGTTCGTGAAGACACGAACCAAGGCGGTTACAGGGAATTAAATTTTTCCAAAAAAGCCTATTGAGCAAATTATGAATGTGTTCATTTTTTTGGAAAGCAAATCCAGTGATAATTAGGGAAAGGCCATCCTGCTCTCCGTTCTTTCTGATGAAGGATCAGAACCACTCCGATCAGGTTTAGGTGGCGTGGACAGCGTTGCTATTTGCGATTGTAAGCATGGAAAGAAAAGAAGATTTTGGATGACATTGTTTTACCTTCAATAGTAGCAAATCACTTTATAAACTAGCCCTGATTGAAGCGTAAAGCCCGGAGCGAGGAACGAGTGAGGACTTGGAGCGAAAAGCAGGAATACCGTAACCGACTAGCAAGCAATTGCGCTTCAAGAAAAAAAATTTAAATCTCCCTTATACCATTGGTTTAGTTCGTGGAGACACGAACCAAGGCGGTTGTTAATATTATTGAACGGTTACTGCGAACAAGGTCCGTCAGGGATTTCTTTACTGATTTTAAGCACTTTCATCACCACTAAAGTAGAATCGAAATCTGGAGAAACTGTGGCGGTATCAGATTTTGCAAAATAACCTTCTAATTCTACATATACAGGCTCGTAGGGCTTTTCGAACCCTAGCTTGCTATAAGAGAGCTCCAGGTTTTTTACACTGTCTGTAACCCAATATTCACGTCCGTCTTCGCATAAGGTAAAAGACTTCATTTCAGGCCCAAAACTATACAAACCTTTAACAGTTTTCAGATTACTTTTTTCTCCCTCGGCTTTATCGTTTCTACAAGCTGTAGCGGCCACGCCAAGGAGCACAACAAATACAATTGCTTGTTTAAATAACTTCATTTTATATAGTTTGATTAATTTGATCTATCTGTTTAACACTTAAATTGGATGACAAAGCAGATGCCAAAAATGAGAAGATGCCTACTGTAACAAAAACTAAAACAAAATCTTTCCATTTTAGTCCGATTGGATAAGAACTTACCAAGGTTTTGTTTACTTCATCACCCATTTTGATAAAACCATAAGTGTGCTGAAAATAATAAAATATGAGGCCTATAATTAAGCCCAACACACAGCCAGACATGGTGATCATCATGCCCTCAAATAAAAATATACGTTTGATTAATTTCTTCCCTGCGCCTAAACTGCTCAGAATGGCTACATCCTTTACCTTATCGATTACTAACATGGTTAACGACCCTATGATATTAAATATAGCAATAATCAGAATAAAAGTAAGAATAATATATACGGCCCATTTTTCGGTATTTAAAATGTGGTAGAGTGATTTATTTTGCTCGGCCTGATTCCTGACTTCATAATCTTTACCTGCTTTTTCGATTACTTCTTTTTGAAAATCGTCTACATCAATACCAGGCTGGAGATTGATCTCTATTGCAGACACTTTTTTATCTTCGCCTAAAAGTTCGCGGGCAAAATTCAATGGTACAATAATGCCATTGTCGAAATCTTGCTGTACCTCAAAAACACCGCTTACCCGAATGTTCTTTACCACAAAATCGTCGGCAGGATTTAAGGTACTGGGCGCGATATCTTTCTTTGGCGAATAAATTTCCAGCTCCGTAAAGGGATCAACCGTATTTACTGCCAAATAACTTTGTAAGGCAGAACCAATTACCGCGTTATCACCGCTTCTGTTATGCAATATAAAATGTCCTTCTTTAATGGTACTATCTAATTTAGTGTTCTTCAAATAGTCTAAACTTACACCTTTAACCATTCCAACAGCTTGTTTGTTGTTGTATTTTAGCAAAGCATTTTCTTGCAGCACCTCGGTAAAAGCGGCAACACCTTTATCTTTTCTGAGCTGATTAAAATAGCTTGTGTTTGGATCAAAAGTTTTCCCCTTAACCGGTGTAATGGCTATTTGCGGGGTAATGGTATCGAACATACTCAATACCACTGTTTCTAAACCGTTAAATACCGAAAGGATAATAATCAATGCAGCGCTACCCACCATAACACCTACCATCGATATGCCCGATATCAGGTTAATGGCATTGGTTGATTTTTTGGCAAAGAGATACCTTTTGGCAATATAAAACGATGTATTCACAGCGGCAAAGATAAATAAAAGGTTTAGGGTTTAAAGGTAAAAGACTTAAGGTTGTAAACCCTTTAACAATTATGAACTTTTAATCCTGCTAAAAAAACGGGTTATGTTGTTTTTCAAAACCAATGCTCGTGGCTGGTCCATGGCCAGGATAAACTTTGGTTTCATCAGGTAAGACAAAAAGTTTATCGGAAATGTTTTGGATTAATTGCTGATGATTACCTCCTGGCAGATCGGTACGGCCAATACTACCATAAAAAAGCACATCGCCACCTATTAAAATATGATCGGCTGCACTGTAAAAACAAAGGTGCGCTGGCGAATGCCCGGGAGCAAAAATTAAGGTAAGCGTGCTATTGCCAAAAGAAATAGTTCCTGTTTCGGGCAAAAAGGTATCTGGCAAGGGGGATACCTCATAACGGGTAAAGCCCATTGATGGCGCATAACCGGGAACCGCATTTAAAATTGGTAATTCGCCCTGATGAAACTGTGGTTTTAAGCCATAGCTTTCGAACACAAATTTATTACCGAAAACATGATCGAGATGACAATGTGTATTGAGCAATAAAACAGGCTTTAAGCCTTCATATTTGATGAAAGCCGCCAATTCATTTTGCTCAAAACCCTCGTACGTACCCGGATCGATAATGACACATTCTTTGGTTTCATCGTAAAGCACATAGGTATTTTCGCTGTAAGCATTAAAAGTGAAGGTCTTTATTGTAATCATAAATTTTTAGCAAAATCCTGTCTCAGCAACAGGATAACAAATAATAAATTAATTTTTCCACCTAAAGGTAGAAATCAAAGTATCGATATCCTTTTTAATAAATTTAACAACGGGTTCAATAGAATCGTATTGTGGGCGCTCATTAAAATATAAAGCTCCTCTAAAATAATGTTTAGCACTATCGGTTAAAAAAAACTGAACAGAAGAAGCGGTATTCCCTTCAATGGCGTAGTATATGCCATAAACTTTATGTTCAGGGTAATTGATGAGCTTTTGATCAATCGCACTTGCTTTTATCGTATGTTTAAAGGCAAGTTTTCGGGCATCTTCTACCATTTCATCATATTCGCCTTTACCCGAAACATCGTAATAAGTTAAATGCAAAAAGCCATTAAACTGCTTAAAGTGCAAATTGTACCAGCCTTTCTGAGCATCGCGGCTTTGATCTTGCTCTACCGCTGCATAAGTAGGGTATTTGAACGTAAAGGGAACAGGCCTGGTAAATGTGGTGTAGTCTTTTTTAGGAAACACAATCCTGAAATAAGCTTTTGGCTTCGGACTATAATCGTGGTTTTGGCAAGCTGTTATGAACAGAAGCAGTACAAAGGGCAAAAGAAGAATCAATTGTTTTAATTTCATAACATGCTATCAAAAATTGCGTTCCCGAAAAGTCGGGGCAGGCTATCGTTCCTCCTCGTAATGACGATAAGTTAAATTATTTATTCCAGATTGCCCAGGCTTTTTCTGCTTGTTTATACAGCATCTCCAAACCGTTTTTAATCGCCGCACCACGTTCGGCAGCTTTAGCTAAAAATGCACTCTCTAAGGGGTTATACACTAAATCGTAAGCTAAATAACCTGGCCCTAGTAAACTGTAATCAATTTCGGGAAAGGTATCTATACTTGGCGACATTCCCAAAGGCGTGGTATTGATCAATAACCGGTGTGAGGCTAAAATCGCAGGTGTAATTTCTGAATATAGCAGAGCACCAGGAACAGCTGTTCGTACCACAACCTGATATTGGATATTTAACTTTTCTAAAACGTATTTTACAGCTTTCGCCGCTCCGCCATCACCAAAAACAAGCGCTTTTGTGTGTTGTGGTCCTAACAATGGTTTTAGCGATTCTTCAAAGCCGTATGCATCGGTATTATAGCCTTTTAAATAGGTTTCACCTTCAAAACTTTTGATCGAAATACAATTTACGGCACCAATTTTTTCTGCTGCTTCATCTACTTCATTTAAATAGCAAAGCACATTAACTTTGTGTGGAATAGTTACATTAAGGCCGCAAAGCGATGGATTTTCACTCAGCAGATCGGGCAGTGATTTAATATCGGCAATAGGAAAAAGCTCATATTGATGATCGGCTATGTCTTCATTTTGAAATTTTTCTGTGAAATATTTTTTCGAGAAAGAATGAGAAAGTGGATATCCGATTAAGCCGTATGTTTTCATATTGATATAAACAAGCAAAGAGGGTATATCATAAGGACGATTTTAGCCCAGATGCTGTCATGTTGAGCCTGTCGAAACACCTTAAAGCGTATTTAAACAGGTCCTTCGACAGGCTCAGGATGACAAATCTATATTTATGATACAACCTCTTTATTTAACTATGCGCCTCGCAATGACGAATTTTATCTTTTATTTTACCTGGTTCAGGAAATAGTCAAAAGTATCTCCACGTAATCCTAAACGAATGGTTTCTAAAGGAATTACTTCTGCCGGGGCAATATTACCAAGGTTTACATTACTACCGATTAGTTTAATAAACCAAACCTGCTGTTCTTTTTGAGGTGCTTCCCAAATAATAGTTTCTTCAGGAATCTGGGTTAAAATTTCATCAACCAATCCTTCACGCACTTCGCCACTTCCCCGGTAAATACCTACGTTACCACCCTCGCGGGCTTCGGCAATTACTTTCCACGAACCGGCCTCAATTTCAGCCTGCATTAATTTAATCCACTTATATGGGGCAAATATTTTAGCGGCATCTTTACTGCCTACTTCCGAAATAACGGTTACCTGGTTCGACAGTTCACGGATGAACTCACATTTTTTGTCGTGCTCAATTTCAATAGAACCATCAGAAACTTCTGCATATTCCATTCCGTATTGATCTAAAATACGTTGATAATCTGAAAACTGGTTACGGATGATAAAGGCTTCAAATAATGTTCCGCCAAAATAGGTGGGAATGCCTGCACTTTTATATAAAGCTAATTTTTCTTTAAGTCTTGGGGTAACATGCGATGTAGCCCAACCTAATTTTACGATATCTGTATGTACGCCGGCAACTTCAATAAAATCTTCAACCTGGCGTAGGCTCAATCCCTTATCCATAACCATTGTTAAGCCTTTTTGGCGTGGTTTAGCTGGACGTTGGGGAACGTTTAATAATGGATAATTCATATGCGTACAAAAGTGAAAAAAATTTTGAGATTTATTTGTTAAATTTTTCTCACAAGGTCGTTACCTTATATATCTGTTTATAACGTTCAAAATGGCACTATTATCCTGCAATTGTGGCAAATATTCAAATAAAATATAGTGTTTATCAGGGTCAGTTGTTAAAGCTGTTTCCAAATAACCCAGCGCATCGCTATAATTCCCCTGGGCAAAAAGATAGGCTACCATCCGGTAATAAAGTTCCGCTGCTTCCGGATTATTCTTAATCGCCTCCGCCATTGTTTCTGATGCTTCCAGCAACTTTCCCTGCTCGTAAAGCACGGTACTAAAATCTAACCAGGCTTCAATATCCAAAGGATTAAACTCCAATACTTTTTCATAAGCTTCGATCGATTCATCAATCTGGCCTAATTTATAATAAGCATCAGCCATGGCAAACCAGAAATCAGGATTTTCGGCTTCTAAATCAATAGCTTTTTTATAAAAATGCAGCGATTCGAAATAACGCTCTTCAAAATTCAG
The DNA here is from genome assembly GCF_030816015.1 of Pedobacter sp. W3I1. Classification (NCBI taxonomy): domain Bacteria; kingdom Pseudomonadati; phylum Bacteroidota; class Sphingobacteriia; order Sphingobacteriales; family Sphingobacteriaceae; genus Pedobacter; species Pedobacter sp. W3I1. The sequence goes on along the minus strand of NZ_JAUSXN010000001.1, from coordinate 623,052 downwards.
CGTAACACCGATCCCAAACCAGGCATCTGCCATTTTAGGATCCATTTTTACCGATTTTTTATAATAAGACCGGGCTTCGTCCATTTTTTCCAGTTTCTCGTAACATTCACCAATGGCGCAATAGGTATCGGCATTAGGCTGTTCATATTCGAAAGTCTGTTTATAAACATCTATCGCTTCATCATATTTATCGAGCTGAACCAGTGCATTGCCTTTATTGAAATACGCAGAGCTAAAATCTTCTTTGATCAGGATCGCGTAATCATAAGCATCAATAGCTTTTTCAAAAAGGTTCAACTTGTGGAAACTATTGCCCAAATTGTACCAGGCCGCATAAGAATACGGATCAGTATCGATGTATTGCTGATAAAATTTGATACTTTCTTCTTGTTTATCTAATACATCGTAACAGAAAGCCAGCTCATACAAACCATCCTGGTTCTCCATATTCTGCTCTAAACTGAGCTTAATATAAGTAATGGCGCTTTCATAATCGCCCATGCTCTGGTAAACATAAGCCATCTGTAATAAAATCTCATCCGTACTTTCGGCCAGCCCCAAAGCTTTTTCGTAATTTTCCAAAGCCTCGTCAAAACGTTCGGTATTTTGAAAAATATTACCGCGAAGCAAATAAATATCTGGTTCAGACGGTTCTAAAAGCTCGGCCTTTTGCAAAGCAATAAAGGCCTTTTCGTTATTGTTGGTTAAAATGTAAAGGTGAGCCTGTTTGATTAAAAATATTGTTGCATAAGGGTGTTGACTGATTGCAAAATCAACAACCTGCAAAGCTTTGACCGGATCATTTTTCTCAATGTAGAAATCTACAATGTATTCGAATGCCCCTGCATCGAAGAAATACTGATCCTGGTTCCGGAGCATTTCTTCGTAACGTTCTACTGAGCGTTGTGCATCTTCGTTGGATTCAAAAAAAAATTCTTCTTCCATATATTATACTATTAAAGAACCGTGCCAATTAGCATAAAAACACATGATAAGTTTACCAATTTTAATTATCCGTTTTTAAAATAATTATTAACATCAATCGGTTAAAACAGCGTAAATAGCTGACTATAAAGCGTATTGACTGTGATTAAGATGTGTGGATAATCGATAGATTTTTTGCAACATCGCGGTTCCTTTTCCCTTCTTTGACAAAAATACTATAAATTTATGGTATATACGTAATGGAGAAGTCATGAAAGAATTAGTCATTTTTGCCCTGTTTTTACTATATTTTACTACAAACGGCTTTGCACAAAGCGATGAAGAAAGTGCGGTTAAAAAAACCATAACCAACCTTTTTACCGGCATGAAAGATGGAGACAGCACCTTAACCCGAACTGCCTTTGCACCAGCAGCGATCATGCAAACCATCGCTAACAAAGAAGGTAAAGTAAGTATACGCACAGAATCCGTTAACGACTTTATCAAATTTATCGGCACTCCACATCAGGAAAAATACGATGAGCGTATTGTTTTTACAAAAATATTAATCGATGGTCCTTTGGCTTCAGTTTGGACAGACTATAAATTTTACCTGGGCGACAAGTTCAGCCATTGCGGCGTAAACTCCTTCCAGTTGGTAAAGGGAGATCAGGGCTGGCAGATTGTTTATATTATTGATACCAGGAGAAAGGATGAATGTAACTGATGCTGTTTATTAATTTAGATATTGAGCGAGGGGATTCGGCTTTAAAACTCTTAGGGTTTCAACGAGCTTGGTGTCAAAATAGTTAGCAATGATAAGTGCTTCTTTCTTATCCTGTTTAAGTATGATAACACCCTTTTCCATATCGAAAATATTGGGAATAGGATACGATATTCTTGTCATTGCCATTTTATCAATATCAAATATTATTTCTTTGGCTTCTTGATTTATCCAGAATAAAACTTTGCACGGAGGAGTTATGATTACGATCTGCGTTTTACTAACCGTCACCAAAGCAGCGGTTGAGTTTATTGTTTTAGCACGGGGCAAAATATGCCATTTCTGAATGTAAATAATGAGCAAAACAAATACGATTTCGCTGAAAAAATATTCAAAGCTAAAATTCCTTGTTTACGAGAAAATAAATAAGGATGGAATGTGCAATAAAAACTATCCAACCTAAAATTACAACACGCCCCATGCGTTTCTGGTCTTTTTTCAATAAATCGATTAAAAAAGGTACAATTGAATATTGCATATCAAATTAAAGATTGAAATATACGCATAATCAACCTACAGGCTATAGGACTGGAAATGTTTTTTGGAAAGCAAAGCCTGTAGCTTGCTTATTGTTAGTCGGGCTTTCCATTGTAGTCCCGATTTTTAATAAAATCGAGAGCTGCCATTTCAATCCCGTTTATGTACAACTGTCTTTGCTACTATTTAGGGCTGCTATATGCAAATTTATAAGCCGTTCCATCGGAACGCTTGATGGGTAAAAAAAAATGTTTACATATTTTTTCGTTCCGTAGGAACGTTTGATGACAGAAAGGGCCAGCGATGTTTCCATGCCAGCCCTTTCTATATGAAATTTGCCCATTATTCTTTTCCTAAATCAGCTGCTCCTTTTTTAAATAATTCGGCCTGCTTGCTCAAGTTGGCTTTAGCTTCACCGCTTACTGCGGCAGCTTGTTGCGTTTTAGCCTGGGCAGCTGCAGCATAGGCACCTGCAAGTTGTTTATTTAAATAGGATTGTAATTTTAACCTTTCAATGGCACTGCTAATATTCGTGATACCTTTATCGGTAACTGCCGGATTATTGTTAGCCCTCAGATACTGAAAATACTGGCCAACTACAGCAAAAACTTTGCTCCTATCGCCTGTAAGCATAATATTATCATAAAATGCTTGGTACTCATCCTTTGGTTCGTTGATGTATAACGATGCAATAGAAGGCGCAATATGTGCTTTCGTATCCTCATCTAATGCTGCTAAAGCAGCAGTGCTCTCTTGCGGCGCCAGCTTGGCCAGGCCATCAATACCGGCAGCAATCACTTTGTACGATCTATCTTTTAAACTTTCTAACACTAAAGTTTTGTAAGCCTGATCGCCGGTTTCTGCCAATTTCACAATTGCTGCTGATCTTGTTTCGGTATTTTTATCTGTTTTAGCCATCTGAAGTAAAATTGGCAAAGCTGCTGCTTTAATCTGAGCATCTTCTAAGTTAATGCCATCAATGCTTAAAGCGCGTAAATCTGCCGATTTATCTTTTAAACCTTCCAGCAACACCAGCTGGCCGCTTGTGGCTTTGCTTTGCATAATAAATTGTAAGGCTTCAATTCTATTGGCATAACTAGGGGCATTTTTGTATTGAAAATAATAGTTTTCAGCGGTTTTATTGTCATTGGTTTCACCAACCAAAATTTTATCCACATCGAAATCGATTAAATCGGGTTTAGCACTCACTTCAAAACTAAAGTTCTGCTCACGGCTATTGATCAAAATTTCTTTTCTGATTTTTTTTCCGCCGGCATAAATATCAAGTTTGATCGGTAATGTAAAGGTCTGCACGCTTGCATCTTGGGTTTGTTTAACCTTAATTGTTGCTTTGCCGTTTTCGTAACCATAATCGATACTTAAAACCGGGTGACCGCCATTGTAATACCACTGATTAAAATAAGGGCTCCAATCTTTTCCGGTAACATCTTCCATAGCCAAACGCAATTGATGTGTTTCGCCATTTTTAAAGGCATTGGTAGTGAGGTAGCGGTTAAGTGATTTGTAGAAAGCTGCATCGCCCATTTGATTTTTTAAGGCATATAGAATAATTGATCCTTTGGCATAACTCACATTATCGAACATATCTTCTTTATCACCATAATAAAAACGTGCTAAAACAGGACTTTCGCCTTTTTTGGTGGATCCTAAATAGGACTGCAATTTATCATAACGGGATTTATCTTCAGCATCCTGGCCAGCATCATGTCCGTGCCAGATTACCTCACCAAAAGTGGCAAAAGATTCGTTCATGGTTAAGTTAGACCACGATTCTGCGGTTACATAATCGCCAAACCATTGGTGAAAAAGTTCATGTGCAATAGTTCCTTCTTCATTTTCATCTAATAACTCACGATCGGTTTTTTGTACCTGCTCGCCGTGTAAAGTAGCTGTAGTATTTTCCATTGCTCCTGAAACATAATCTCTGGCTACCACCTGTGCATATTTGTTCCATGGATAATCTACGCCTAATAAATTACTGTAAAACTGGATCATATCTGGTGTTTTACCAAAAATCTGTTTGGCATAAGGCGCAAATTTTGGCTCCAGGTAATAACTTACTTCCTTGCCTTTATAAGTATCTTTTGTGATTTTGAATTCACCCACAGCCATCATAAACAAATATGGCGAGTGGGGAAGATCCATTTTCCAGGTATCGGTTCGGGTCCCATCTGCATTGGCTTTCTGACTCACTAATTTTCCGTTAGAAAGCGTGGTATATTTCGATTTTACCGTCATCGAAATCTCTTCAGTAGTTTTCTGATCGGGCTTATCGATCGTTGGAAACCATGCTGAAGATGATTCCGTTTCCCCCTGTGTCCAGATCTGTGTTGGTTTGTTTTTATCCGTACCATCCGGGTTAATAAAATATAAACCTTTAGCATCGGTTATAGCCGCACTCCCCTTTACTTTCAGTTCGTCTGGTTTTGCAGTATACGCAATATACACCGTGTACTTTTCGGCATTAGTGTATTTTTTATTTAGCGTGATGTGCAGTTTATTGTCGTTGTAAACATATTTAAGTGGTGTATTTCCTTTTGCGCCAACCAAGGCAACGGTTTTAATATCCATTCCCTGGGCATCAAGGGTTAACGAATCCGTAGGGTAAAAATGGGGTTTTAGCGTAACCCATTCTTTTCCGTATAGGTACCGTTTTGCGTAATCGAAAGATACATCGAGTTTGGTATGCACTAAATCGTTAACTTTTGTTGCAGTAACACGATAAACACTTAGGTTATTTGATTTTTCTACAGGCTGTTCCTGTGCAAAAAGTGACTTAGCCATAAAAGCCGAGACCAGCACTACGCCACAGGCAATCAGTTTTTTATTCATTTTTAAGATTTTTCAAGTTAGTTTTAACTTTAATGATGGTATTGGTATTAAAGTAAAGATGCAAATGTAACTTGCTTTATTTTATTTTTCGTAAACGCGGTAGAAATTTTACTTAAGCAGCCACGCTGCTAAATTGAGGCTGAAGATTACAACAACTTAATAAGGTAAGTGTAATTTGGTAGCAGCATTCTGTAACTGGTGCTTGTTAACTGGTTTTTGCTGTGTATTATCCACGCGAAAAATATAGACACGGCGTATTATTCCACAAAAAAATCTATAACCTGGCGATTTTATCCTTAATTAGTTGCAACAGGCTTTAAATTATACCCCTTAGCCTGCAATCCTTTAATTAAGCCTTCATTGCCGACTAAATGTCCTGCGCCAACTGCAACAAATAACGATTGCTTTTGCATCATAGCAGGTAGTTGATCTAACCACCTGTTATTTCGGTTTTTTAAGAGCTCTGTCATAAATTCTTTCGATTCTTCATCTTCAATTTTAAACAGTTCAGTTAATTTATCAATGTCCTGGGCGATATAATAAGTTTTCAGCTCCTCCATTTTTTGTTTGCTTTTATCTACTTCTCTAATCGATTTTAGCAATGCTTTTTTTTGTTTTTGCAGATCACTGTCAAATAAAAGTGCACCCTGGTATTCGGCAGTTTCCAAACCATATAATGATTTTCCATTTTTTTTGGCATATTTCTGAAAGCTATCATCTATACCTTCGCCTATATCCTTCAACATATCCGGGCTCTCAAAAAGCATCATCATTATGGCTACCATTGCAGGCTTGAAATTGTTCAGTTGCTTTAATTCAAAACCTGGTTGTTTGCTTTTAAAATAATTCTCTATTTCTTTGTACTCCGCTTTCGTAAATAAACTATCCAGCGTATTATTTTTCATGACTAAAAACGGGGCCATTTTAGTTTGCGTGGTACTATCCATTACAATTTCGCCAACTACTGCATCAGCCGATTTCAATTTCTCTTGCAAAACCTTCATGGTATCAGCAAATTTGGCCCCTATTAAATGATGGGTGCCAAACAAATAAGAAGGCATTTTTAATCCATTGCCCGAAATTTCCCACAAAAGCGAGTTTGTTGCCTTTTTGGTTTGCGCACAAAGCACAGCGCTGAATCCAATAAAAACGATCAATAATAATTTTATATTCTTCATTCTATTTTATAGCTAGCGATAAGTTAATTGTATAATGGTTATTAATTTCCCGCTGATCACACAGATTAACGCAGCGTAAATTACAAATCTGCGCTTTTTCGCGAAATTAGCGGGAGATTATATGCGTCTTTTTATGCTGAACATAACACTAGATGTGTATTTTCTTTGGCCCGCATTATTTTGGAAAACTACACTATTTATGCTACAAAGCAAAAAACAGAAATTTATTAAAGTCTTTTATTCATCCAGTGATCTTTAAAATAGGATATTAACGATTGTGCTAATTAAAGGAGCTGGATGTAGCCTGCTTTATCTTATTTTTTTCGTTTTTTTGTATAAATCGTTAGATATATGACAACAGATATTCAATCCATTTTAAATAAATTGGGCGTAAAAGCGAACAATGCTGCCTATAGTACGGGCAGTAATTGGGGCGGAGAATCGAATGTAAATGCATTAGAAAGTTTTTCTCCTGTTGATGGCAAATTGATTGCCTCGGCTAAGGTTGCAAGCGCTGCTGATTACGACGCTGTTGTGTTAAAGGCCCAATCGGCATTTACGGAGTGGCGTACGGTTCCATCTCCAAAAAGAGGAGAAATTGTTCGTCAGTTTGGCGATGCTTTACGCGAGCATAAGGATGCGCTGGGCACCCTGGTTTCTTACGAAATGGGAAAAAGTTTACAGGAAGGATTTGGTGAAGTACAGGAAATGATCGATATCTGCGATTTTGCAGTGGGTTTATCGCGGCAACTTTACGGCTTAACCATGCACAGCGAACGCCCGAGTCACCGCATGTACGAACAATGGCATCCATTGGGCATTGTGGGAATCATTTCTGCATTTAATTTTCCTGTAGCCGTTTGGAGTTGGAATACCGCCCTGGCTTTGGTTTGCGGGAATGTTTGCATCTGGAAACCTTCAGAAAAAACACCTTTAACCGCCATCGCCTGCCAACATATTATTGCAAAAGTTTTTAAAGATAATGATATAGCCGAAGGAGTATGTAATCTGGTTTTAGGTGATAGGGAAGTTGGCGAACTGATGACCAACGATGGCCGGGTTCCCTTAATTTCTGCAACCGGATCAACCCGAATGGGTAAGGCCGTTGGCGCTGCAGTTGGCGCACGTTTAGGAAAGAGTTTGCTGGAGCTTGGTGGCAATAATGCCATTATCATTTCAGAACATGCTGATTTAGACATGAGTTTAATTGGTGCTGTTTTTGGTGCTGTTGGTACCGCAGGCCAGCGCTGTACTTCTACCAGAAGGTTAATTATACACGAAAGTGTATACGACGCTTTTACAGCTAAACTAGTTAAAGCTTACGGACAATTGCGCATTGGCGATCCATTAGATCAAAATAATCATGTCGGCCCGCTGATTGATACCGATGCGGTTGCGGCCTACTTAGATTCTATAGCAAAATGTAAGGCTGAAGGCGGCAATTTTGTGGTAGAAGGCGGTGTTTTATCTGGAGACGCCTATGCAAGCGGATGTTATGTAAAGCCATGCATTGCGGAGGTTCAGAATGATTTCAAGATTGTTCAACACGAAACGTTTGCGCCAATTTTATATCTGATTAAGTACAAAACATTAGATGAAGCCATTGCTTTGCAAAACGGTGTACCACAAGGATTATCATCAGCCATTATGACCTTGAATTTAAGAGAGGCAGAGCAGTTCTTATCGGCTAAAGGCTCTGACTGTGGTATAGCCAATGTAAATATCGGTACATCAGGCGCAGAAATTGGTGGTGCTTTTGGCGGCGAGAAAGAAACAGGTGGCGGCAGGGAAAGTGGATCGGATGCCTGGAGAGCTTATATGCGCAGGCAAACCAATACCATCAATTATTCGAATACTTTGCCATTAGCACAGGGCATAAAATTTGATTTATAAAGCGATCTTAACGCGATAAACCTATACGAAATCGTGTTGATTTTTTGAAACATTGACAAATAAAAATGGCCGGTCTTTAAAGACCGGTCATTTATTGGAAATAGGTTTAACTTAAAGTTTTTTAATGAGCAGATAACTTTTTGCCTCAAACCATGAATTGCCATCATGATCATTTTTGTAATATGTGCCCTGCAATGAAGTAATTACAATGGCATAGTTATACCCATTAATATTTTTCGAAACACTCATCAGCTTGGCAGGGTACAAGTATTCCTGTTTCTTTTTAGAAGCTTTTAATGTCCCATTTTTATATGCTTTAGTGGCATGAGCAAACAATTCTTTTAAATCGATCTGTAGTGCCTGTTGATTATTAACCAATAGCGAAATTTTTGATCTGATTTTATTTGTGGTTAAATCTGTACCGTAAAGACGTGTTACTTTTTCCTCGGGGTATCCGTTTAATTCGATCAGATAATCGTAGCCCTTAATGTTTAAAACCTGGTTTTCATCATTTTGAAGGGTAATGCTCATACCGGAATCATATTCCAAATCGCCTTTAACCTTAAAAATTGCCAGTGCGGTATCTACCTTGTCCATCCGCATGCTATAACGATAGTTATTTGTACCATCTATCTTTTGCTCTATTTTACTGAGGTCTTTTTTGGTAAAAGGCTGCAGCGTTTTTAATCCATGTGTATAAACCAGATACCTGATTACGGCCGGCTTTTCCTTAATATCGTCCTTTTTCTTGCTGTTCATTATCCGCTTTAAACGATTTAGCTGTGAATATTTAGACAGAGAAAAAGCACTCTGCGGACCATAAGTAGCCAATAGCGAAATGATGCACAAACTTATTGGGATTACCTTGATGTTCTGCTTTTTACTAAAAAGGAAATAGATCGTTATACCGGCAAGCCATAATGCCAGCGCCGTTAAAATATACCGGCTTTCTGTTATACCATAATGACCAACTCTTTTCCAAACAGCGAGCAGTAAAAGCACCACCAATGGAATCATCATCACATAAAAGAACCTGGAAAACAATTTAATCCAACTATTGCCGGCCGTTTCTTTAACCGGATAAACCAGGAGTAGCGATAAGATCCCAAAAACGGCATAGCCCAAAATCAGGCTTGATACCAAACCTTTCGGCAGCTCCCATAACAAAGCAATTTTAATTTCATACACCAGCAAAATCGCTAAGTAGATCGTTACCAATGGAATCAGTACAAACTGTGCAAATATTTTTAAACCTTTCGGATAGCTGTGATCTTCCTCCAGCAATTTATAATCAGTTGGGATTCCTGCTAAAAAGAAAGTAGTATTAAACCCAGCACTAATAATGGCAAATAAGGTCATATAGGTTTGCCATTTTATGTCGGCATTAAACAATCCATCAATGGCAACCAAGGCAATGGCCAATCCCGCATATAGTACTGCAGAATAAAGTGCGGAGGTAAGAAACCGAAGGAAAAGCGCTTTATTAAACTGCCAGAACCCATTCACGTTCTCCTGACCGATAAAGGGTGCAAATGCGACCAGTAAATGAAACGCAAATGCAAATAAGAAAATGCGGTAAAGATCTGCAGAATAGTTGGTAGGATCGAGGCTGAAGTAAAGCAAAACGCTGATGAGTAAGCCGCCTAAACGCAGTAGCCATTTTTTCTTTAATGGGTATTGATTACGCTCTGAAATTAAATCGAGCGCCAATATGAGCGCCAGTGCCAGGTTTAAAATGGCTATGGCCTTTATTAAATGATCTTTTAAATTCTCGTTCTGTTCTGAATAGTCACGATAATCAGAAATATGGATGTAATAGCACCAGCACAATGTTGCGGCAATCGCAAAAATAAATTGTAGGGGAAAACGCTTAATCACAGTTACAAACCCATTGTATAGCTGTTGGAGAGAGGGTAATTTCATCTGATTTTTTTTATTAAAGATATAACCTTTTGTGCTTAATGGCTATGCATCAGTCTTTAAATTGTTAAAAAAGGTTAAATCATTACCAACAACTAACATATTAGTTTTATATTCGGCAAACAAAACCAAATCCTATCTATGAAACGCCTATTACTCTCGTTGTGCTTTTTTATTTTTATTACTACTTATTCAAAAGCACAGAGCCTTCATACCATTAAAGGCCGAACGATTGATACTGCATCGACAACTCTTTTATCGGGAACCTCTATTGCCGTTTTAAATGCAAAAGATTCTACTTTGGTAAAATTTACCCGGGCAGCAGAAAATGGCTCATTCGAGCTTACCGGAATTAAAAACGGGAAGTTTATCCTATTGGTTTCTTATCCTAAGTACGCAGATTTTGTAGATCATTTTACACTCGATTCTACCGCTCTGGTTAAAGATTATGGAAAGATTAACCTTACCGGGATGGCCAAAATCCTAGCCGATGTAATTATTAAAGGAAACAGAACAGCCATAAAAATTAAAGGTGATACCACAGAGTTTGATCCAAAAGCATATAATATCGAACCAAACTCAAAAGTGGAAGATCTGATTAAACAGTTTCCGGGCTTTCAGGTAGATAAGGACGGGAAAATTACAGCTCAAGGCAAAACGGTTCCGAAGGTATTGGTAGATGGTGAAGAATTTTTTGGTGATGATCCTACATTGGTCACGAAAAATCTTCGTGCTGATATGGTAGAATCGGTTCAACTTTACGATAAAGCAAGCGATCAGGCCAGCTTTACTGGCGTTGATGATGGCGAAAAAACCAAAACACTTAACATCAAACTAAAAGAAGATAAAAAGAACGGTTATTTCGGTAAAGTGCAAGGTGGTTATGGAACAAAAGATTTTTATCAGGGCCAGGGAATGTTTAATAAATTCTGGGGCAAAAAGAAATTTTCGGCCTACGGCATTTTGGGCAATAATGGAACAGTAGGTTTAGGCTGGGATGACCGGGATAAATACGGAGCTTCTGGTGGCCTGACGATGAGTGATGATGGTGGAATGTATTTTAGTAGCGGAGGCGATGATTTTGATAGTTATGATGGACAATATAATGGTCAGGGTTTACCAGTAGCCAGAACCGGTGGTTTGCATTTCGATAACAAATGGAATAAGGATAAAGAATCGTTAAACACCAATTACAAAATTGGATCGATCAGGGTTCAGGGTACTCGAAACTCAATAAGTCAGAACAATTTGGAATCGGGAGTACAGAATAATACCTCTGATGAATCTTTCGATAATGACATGTTCAGACAAAAACTGGATGCCATGTATGAGCTAAAAATCGATACGACTTTGACCATGAAAGTTAATGTTGATGGCGCATTGAAAAAAAGTAATACCTCAAACCATTTTTTAACCTCAACTACCGGTGAGAATGATAAATTCCTAAATTCATCAGATAGAACGCTAAGCAATGAGGTAGATGATCAAAGTTTTAACATGAACGTTTTATTCACCAAAAAATTAAAGAAAAAAGGTCGCACATTATCATTAAATTTAAATCAATCGATCAACAAAAGTAACAGCGAAGGGTACTTAAACTCGCTTAACAAACGGGCAAACCAGACTGGAACTGGAATAATAGATAGTCTCACTAATCAATTAAAGACTAACGATATCACAAATAGTGCCTTTAAGTTAAATGCTGCTTATACCGAGCCTCTTTCAAAAACTTTAACCGTGATTATTAACTATGGCCTAACTTTAATGAATGGAAAATCAGATCGGCTATCCTTTAATCAATCATTAAGTGGCAGGTATGATATATTAGATACCCTTTACAGCAACAACTTTGAACTGAACCAGACCATTAATCAGGCTGGTGCAATTTTCAACTATAAAAAAGGTAAAACTGTTATCAATTTTGGATCGAAGTTTAGTGGTGTAAATTTTAAGCAGGATGACATTTACCACAACAAAACCTATGTCAGAAACTTTATTAATTACATGCCGCAAGCATCTTATCAATATCGTTTTTCTCAGCAAAAATCATTACGGATCAACTATAATGGTAATACCAACCAACCCTCACTTGATCAACTTCAGCCGGTTAGGATAAATAATGATCCGTTTAATGTTGTGGAAGGAAATCAAGATTTAAGACCGTCGTTTAGGAGCAATGTTAGCGCTAGTTATAGCTCTTACAAAGTTTTAACCAATCAATCGGTTTGGTTAAGCGGTTCCTACAGCTTTACTGCAAATCCAATTATTAGCGATGTAACAACTGATAATGTTGGTAAAAGTACCTATCGCTATATCAATTACAATGATAAAATGCAGACGAATTTTTATTTATATGGACAAATCAGCAGGAAGGTAAACGCGCTTGGAGAGATAAATATTGGTTTAAACGCAAACGCAAGTGGAAGTTCTTCTTATAACTTTATTACCACTGATTTAGGCAGGACCTTAAATAACACTAAAAACTATAGCTACAGCGGGGGATTAAATATCTCGAAATACAAAGATAAAAGTTATAGCTTTTATACACGCTTTGGCCCCTCATATAATATGGCAAGAGCAAGTATTGGCAGGAATAGTGATGGGTGGGGATGGACTGGTTATGCGTCAGGTAATGTGCAATTACCTGGGAAGTTTGAAATATCAACAGATGCAGAATACCAGTACAATGGAAAAACACAAGTGCTAACCGAAAGCTTTGAGCGTCTGATCTGGAATGCATCCTTAAGCAAAAAATTCTTCAAAGCCGAAAATTTAAAGTTCTCTGCAACCGTAAATGATATCTTAAACCAAAATATCGGTTTTAACCGTTCGGCCAACAATACAACCATAAGCCAAAGCAGTTATACCACTATAAGGCGGTATTTAATGTTCTCGGTATCATGGGATTTTAGCAAAATGGGCGGCGGTATTAAAACTCAAAAATAATGATCATGAAAACTACACTAAAATATATCATCTTATTTGCTGTTATTTTCATCAGCAAGAGCTTATCTGCTCAAAATATACACTTCGTACAAAATGGCATAATCGAGTTTGAAAAAAGATCGAATATGTATGCTTTGATCAAAAAGAAAATCAATAAAGATAATGAGTCTTATATGGCCCAGGCTTTTGATCAATACAAGAAGAATAATCCTCAATTTAAAGTTGCTAAAAGTACCCTAAGCTTTAACAAGGATAAAAGCTTATATAAATGGCCATCTGTAGAGGAAACCGCAAACCCAAGCTGGGTTGCAAGGGATGCGCTTGTCGATTTAAAAAATACAATAGCTACCGATTATAATACCAGCACCAGTATTGCTCAAAAAGCAGTTTATGAAGATACCTATCTGGTTAAAGACAGTCTGCGTAAGATTAACTGGAAAATTACCGATGAAACAAGAGAAATTGCGGGTTACGAATGCCGCAGAGCCAACGCCATTATTATGGATTCGATTTATGTAGTGGCTTATTATGCTAACCAGATCGCCGTTTCTGGTGGCCCAGAATCATTTACCGGGTTGCCAGGGATGATTTTAGGTTTGGCTTTGCCGCACGAAAACATAACATGGTTTGCTACTAAAGTAACAGAAGTTGTCGTTCCTGAAAAAGACTTAACTCCACCTACAAAAGGAAAACCAACCAATAATAAAGGTTTAGCGGATAAAATAACTTCAGCATTAAAGAATTACGGCCCTGAAGCGCTTTCGGAGCTAAAGGCTTTTTCACTTTAAGCTATTGATTTCGTTTTTATAATTTTGCCTATTTTAGCTCATCAATATATAGCAATGGGTAGCGCACTTTATAAGCATATTAATAAATTTATAGATTTGAGTAACGAAGAGCAGGAAATTCTTGCCCCGTTTCTCAAATCTTTTTCTGTTAAAAAGAAGGCTTTTTTATTAGAAGAAGGACAAACCTGCAGGGCGAATTATTTTGTAGTAAAAGGCTGCCTGAGGCTTTATTTCATTGACATAAAGGGTGCTGAGCAAACCACACAGTTTGCAATCGAAAACTGGTGGATTACTGATCTAACCAGCTTTCTATTTCATGAGCAATCTGAATTTTATATCCAGGCAGCAGAAACAACGGAGGTGATTGCCATTGAACACCATCATTATGAAGAAATGTTCCATAAATTACCTAAGCTGGAGCGATATTTCAGATTGATTCTGCAGAAAAATCATCAGGCCTCACAGCGGAGGATAAAATTCCTATACAGCCAAACCGCTGAAGAAAGATACCGCCATTTTAATAGTTTATTCCCCGAATTTGTACAGCGTGTGCCACAGTATATGCTGGCTTCTTACCTCGGCTTTACACCAGAATTTTTAAGTAAAATCAGGGCGAAGAAATAGGACTTTGTTAACCGCAAAGTTCGCAGAGAAAGAAACGCGAAGCACACAGAGTTGGGCTTATTGATTTTCGTCATTTCGACTGGAGCGAAGCGGAATGGAGAAATCTGTAAGTTCTGTTATTAAATAAATTACCCATAAATTTCTCCACTGCGGTTGAAATGAAGAATCGCATAAATTTTATCGAGTAACATTAAATGGCGAAATAACAGGCCTTTTAACCCTATTTAGCGCACTTTGCGAAAGCCTTTGTGCCCTTTGTGTTAGCTAATCATTTCTTAAACTACATTAAGTTTTTTGATCGTTAAGTTGCAGACCTTTACATCGTAATCAAAAAACAAATAAAATGGAAAGTAGAATTGATATCCCAAAAGTAGAGCCTGCAGCTTACCAAGCCATGTACGGTTTAGAGAAATATTTATCAACCAGCAAACTAGATCCGATTCTTTTGGAACTGATTAAAATGCGTGCATCGCAGATTAACGGCTGTGCATTTTGCTTGAATATGCACTCAACCGATGCCCGTAAAATAGGAGAAACTGAACAACGTTTGTATTTATTAAATGCCTGGAGAGAAACTACCTTATTTACGCCGCAAGAGGAAGCTGTTTTAGCCTTAACGGAAGAAGTAACTTTAATTAGCCACCATGTTTCTGATGCAACTTATCAAAAAGCAGCAAGCTTTTTTAACGAGCAGGAATTAGCGCAGATTATTGTGGCGATAGTAACTATTAATGCCTGGAACAGGCTGGCCATTACCGCTAAAGTAATGGTTGGATAATTAGATTCCGCTTTCAGCTTATCACAAAGACACGATAACACCTGGTTAATGTTTAAAATCTTGGTGCTATTGTGTCTTTGTGGTTTAAAATCGATGTACGGATTACGTTTATAGTACCCTTAACAACAATCCCTTTAAGTATTCTCCTTCTGGAAAAGAAATCCGGACCGGATGATCTTCTGGTTGGCAGAATTGTTTAATAATCTGAACTTCTTTGCCTGCATCAAGTGCTGCCCAGGCGATAATCTGTTTAAAGGTTTCAATATCAACCGCTCCCGAGCAAGAGAAAGTAGCCAATAAGCCCCCTTTTTCTAGTAATAACATACCTAAACGGTTCAAATCTTTATAGGCTCTTGCTGCACGATCCAAAGCTGATCGTGAAGGTGCATATTTAGGTGGGTCGAGCACAATCACATCAAACAATTCTCCCGATTCTTTGAAAACCCTGAGTTGTTTATTTACATCTGATTGAATGGTCGTTACTTTATCCACATCGAATTTGTTTAGGGCTACGTTCTGTTTTAATGTTTCAACAGCTAAACCCGAACTATCAACACTGGTAATGCTTGCAGCACCATTCGCCAGGCTATTCAAGCTAAAACCGCCACTATAGCTAAAGCAGTCTAAAACCTTCTTACCTTTAGTATAACTGGCCAAAATGCGCCTGTTATCACGCTGATCGCAGTAAAATCCTGATTTTTGTCCTTCAGCAATATTGATGTGGTAAATAATTCCATTTTCTTTTACCTCCAAAAATTCTGGTGGGTTTTCGCCCCAAAGTAATCCATTTTCAATGGGTAAACCTTCATGGGTACGTGCGGTTGCATCACTTTTATCGAATATTCCTTTTGGTTTTAATTCTGCTTTCAGTATTTCTACGATCTCTGTTTTAAACCTTTTCAATTCCAGAACTTAAAATCTGCACCGACAAGAAATCGGCATATTGATCAACAATTAAACCTGGCAGAAAATCAGCCTCGCTAAAAACCAGTCGGCAGGTATTGGTCTGCTCACTTAAAATAAACTGACGTGAAGCAATGGCCTGTTTTAACCGGTTCTGGTACCAGCTATTATCAATAGTTTGCGCTTCATCCCATTCTAAAAGACGAACGGCAACACGCGAATTGCTATTGTAATACCCATAGGCCAGAAATTCATTATCGAAAGCAAAAACTTTTACTACATCACCATCTTCAGGTTTTCCCTTAACTTTTTCTAATGCACCGGAAAATACCCATGGATGTCTTTGTAATGCCGCTTTTTCTTTACCCTTTTTTAATGTGATTTCTACCATGTTGCAAAGGTAATAATTTGTAGAGCGTTTGGCGACTAGCGTTAAGCGTTTAATTGTACGCCAATCGCTCTT
The DNA here is from genome assembly GCF_030816015.1 of Pedobacter sp. W3I1. NCBI lineage: Bacteria > Pseudomonadati > Bacteroidota > Sphingobacteriia > Sphingobacteriales > Sphingobacteriaceae > Pedobacter > Pedobacter sp. W3I1. The sequence continues at coordinate 606,521 of NZ_JAUSXN010000001.1, read as the reverse complement.
CGCTTAGCGCTCATCGCTTCTGCATCTTCACCAGTTCAGTATCCAAAACTTTCGTTTCGAACTCAGTTATAGGTCTTTTGGCTTCGATCATGGAGATTAACAATTCGGTGGCTACCTGTCCCATTTCGAATGCCGGTTGTTTGACCGAGGTTAGCGATGGCGAAAACAATTCAACCAGATTAGAATTGGTAAAACCTGCAATCGCAATTTTATGTGCCACCTCAGGATTGGTTTTCTTCAGCGCCATAATACAGCCTGTGGTTAAGCGGTCGCTCGAAATAAAAATCCCATCAGGTTGTAATGGCAAAATTTCTTTCACCGCCTGTTCCAGTTCTGCACTATGCATACCACCATGCTGGCAATATTTAACCAGCTCGGGCCTAAATTCGATGTGATATTTAAGTAAAGCCGCTTTATAACCTTCTAACCTTTCTTTCGTGATCGAAAGGTTTTCGGAATTTGTTAAATGGGCAATAGTTCTTTTTCCTGATAAAATAAGATGTTCTGTGGCATCAAATGACCCCTTAAAGTTATTTGCGATTACCTTATGGGTTTCAAAATCTTTTGGCACGCGATCAAAAAATACAATTGGCAAACCCTTAGCGTATAAATCTCTTAAATAATCGATATCCTGTGTTTCTGAAGAAAGCGCAATTAATAAACCGTCAATAGAACGCGATGCTAAGTGTTCTACGTTTAGTTTCTCCTGCTTGTACGATTCGTGGCTTTGAGAAATAATAACATGATAATCTTTATCGTAGGCGATTGATTCAATGCCATTTATAACCTGTGAAAAAAAGTTGTTGGCAATTTCGCTTACAATAATGCCGATAGAATAGCTACGACGCTCCTTTAAACTTCTGGCAATTGGATTGGCACGGTAATTTACTTTTTCGGCATAGGCTAAAACAAGCTTCTTGGTTTCCTCACTAATTTCGTAACGGTCTCTTAAAGCCCTGGAAACTGTAGAGGTAGACAGGCCTAATGCTTTAGCAATATCTTTTATGGTAGATGTTTCAAATCTCATGTTTCGTATTGCGTACAAGTTACAAAAAATATCTCTTTAAGGGGATCACTCAGCAATATTAATAAACGTTAAGCTAACGTTTTTGGGAACGTTTGCACACTTTTTTAGTTAAATCTGGTTTCAATTGGTTTTAAGTTTGTAAAATTGTTACATCAACGTAACCAAATATAAACTAACTTATAACATCCCGAAATAGAATTATATTCTATCTGCAAGCGATTGCAGCATCATAAAAAACCAAATTACTTCAAATAAATAAATAACTATGAGCAGAGTTTTACTCTTTTTAGCGCTTCTCTCTTTTTTTGGATTATCTGTAGCTCAGGCACAAAACAGGCAATTAACAGGAACTGTGAAGGATAAATCTGATGGGCAGCCACTAATAGGCGTGAGTGTATCAATAAAGGATTCGAAAACTGGAGCGAGTACTGATGCGAATGGCGTTTACAAAATTACCATTCCGGCTAAGGGTGCAATTGTAGCCTTTACTTATGTAGGTTATAAAACCAGAAACGTTGTCATTACCGATCAAAGTAAACTAGATGTTAACTTAGAAGAAGATGCAAACAATCTACAGGAAGTTACGGTGAATGTGGGCTACGGAACAGTTTCTAGAGATAAGCTTTCTTCGGCAGTATCTAGCGTAACTGCAAAAGATTTAGCCGATTTCCCAGTGAGTACGGCAGCACAAGCACTTGCTGGTAAACTCGCCGGTGTTTCGGTAACCACAACAGAGGGAGCTCCTGGTGCAGAAATCGAAGTTAAAGTTAGGGGAGGCGGCTCATTAACCCAAAGTAATGCACCACTCTACATTGTAGATGGTGTTCAATTGGATAACGCACTTTCGTTACTTTCTCCTAACGAAATCCAATCTATCGATGTATTAAAAGATATCGCTTCTACAGCAATTTATGGTGCCCGTGCAGCTAACGGTGTTGTAATTATTACGACAAAAGGTGGCAAGGAAATGAAAACAACCGTTTCCTTTGATGCCTATGCTGGTGCGAGGCAAATTGTTAACGAATTATCCGTAATGAACCCTTATGAGTATGTTTCTTACCAATATCAGCTTTACAACTACAATACTTCTCAAGATGTTAAAGATTCCTTTACAAAACGTTATGGCACTTTTGAGGATTTAGATATCTACAAAAACGTTCAAAACATGGATTGGCAGGATAAAGTTTTTGGGCGCCAGGCATTCTCCAATACCCAAGTTTTAAATTTGGCCGGTGGAACCAAAACCACCACTTTCAATTTTACGGCAAACAATACCAGTGAAGATGGAATTATGTTGAATTCTGGCTATCGCCGTACTTTTGCTTCGTTTCGTTTTGATCATAAAATATCTGATAAATTCCGTACAGGAATTAACTTGCGTTACAGTCGCCAGCGTATAGACGGGGTTGGTACTTCTAGCACAGGGTCGCAAGGCACAAATCGTTTACGTAATTCGGTACGTTATCAACCTTATAACGGCGCCGGAGATTCTGGCGATCAGTTTGATGCGGATTATGGAGCAACGCTATTAACCAACCCAATTACTTTGGCTAATCAGGAACTGAAATACGATTACCGCAACGATTTTATTAGCAGTGCTTATTTAAGTTATCAAATATTAAAAAACCTAAGCTTTAAAAGCACATTGGGTTTAAACTTTACCGATCGAAAAACCAATACTTTTAACGGTCCGCTAAGTGGTGTTGCCCGTAATTCTGCTGGTTTGCCTGTAGTAGTTTTAGCAAATTCGAATACTACTACCTTAACCAACTCCAATACGCTTAATTATAGACCAAATCTTGGAGGCAAACATGAATTGGACATTTTGCTTGGCCAGGAGATTAACCAGTCTGACAACAAAAATAACAGCACAACGGTTAAATATTTTCCAACTAATATTACAGCAGATGAAGCCTTTGGAAATATTCAAAAAGCAAGTCCGGGAACTGGTCAGGTTCAGGATGCACCAACAACAGGTGTAAGCGGTTTTAGGTTATTCTCTTATTTTGGCAGGGCAACTTATACATTCGATAACAAATATATTTTAACCGCTTTGGTTAGGCGTGATGGTTCTTCATTATTTGCAGAAAACAATCGCTGGGGAACCTTTCCATCGGCACAATTTGCCTGGAGGGCATCAGAAGAAGGTTTCGTCAAAAATGCACAGTTAAACTGGTTAGATAATTTAAAAGTGAGGGCAAGTTATGGTTCTGCTGGCAATAACAGGATTGATCCAGATTTGTACAAAACATTATTTTACACCAATTCGGTAAGTGCAGGTTATGCAGCAAGCGATGCGTCTATTACTCCGGGACTTGCCACAACAGCTTTGGCCAATCCACTATTAAAATGGGAAACTACCATTTCTTTAAATTTTGGTGTCGATTTCAGTTTGTTCAAAAACCGTTTATCAGGATCGATTGATGTGTACAACAATCATGTTAAGAATTTAATCCTTAATGCAGACATCCCATCAATCTTAGGAAATGCATTTCAACTTCAAAATGTTGGATCTACACAAAATAATGGGCTTGAATTTCAACTAACAGGTTTAATTGCAAAAACAAAAAGCTTTACATACAGCAGTAGTTTTAATATCGCCTTTAATAGAAATAAAGTTTTAGGTCTTGCATCTGGTGTTACAGCTGTTAAAGCGGCTTCAGGCTGGGTAAATAGCCTGGATGATTTTTATGTTGAAGTTGGAAAACCGGTTGGCCAGTTTTATGGATATGTTTCGAACGGTTTTTACACCCTGGATGATTTTGACCGTGCAGCTTACGAATCGACAAATAAGTGGGTTTTAAAAAGTGGGGTAACAGATAATGCTGCCATCATTGGAAAAGCAACTGTTGCACCAGGTGATATGAAATTGTTAAAAACAACCAATTCAGCAAGCAATGTGATCACCGTTGATGACAGAACTGTTTTAGGTAATGCGCAACCAAAATTTACAGGAGGTTTTAACCAACAGTTGGCTTATAAAGGATTCGACATGAGCATTTTTGTCAACTTCTCCGTTGGCGGAAAAGAATACAACGCCAACAAAGTAGAGTTTACGTCTCAATACAATGTAAAAGACAACAACCTACTTTCGGTAATGAACGATAGATGGAAATGGTACAATACAAACGGCGCATTGATTACCAACTGGGATCAACTTGCAGCTGCCAATGCCGATACTAAAATCTGGACACCAGTTACCAATAACTATTTCCTAACCTCGTACAGCATCGAAGATGCTTCTTATTTAAGGATCAGCAATGTTACCCTTGGTTATTCATTGCCTTCAAAATTATTGTCAAGAACCAAAATAATTAACAAGGTGCGTTTTTATGCCACGGTAAATAATCTTTACACTATAACTGGTTATAAAGGTTACGATCCTGAAGCAAGTACCCGGAGAAACAACCCATTAACACCTGGTGTAGATTATGCGGCCTATCCGCGTAGCCGTTACATTTTGGCTGGCTTAAATGTTACATTTTAATCTAAACTGATCATGAACAAAGCATATTTAAAATATAAATTATTGGTGGTGATGCTAGGGCTAATGGCATTTACCTCATGTAAAAAATACCTTGATGTAACTTCTCCATCTACTACATCACCAGAATCAGCATTTGGAAGCACTTCAAATACCAATGCAGTATTGATTGGTATCTACAATAAATTATCTGGCGATAACGGGTATGGAAATCGGTTATCTGCACTTTTCCCTCAGATGGCAGATGATTTCAGAACATCTGGAAACTATACCAACGGATCTGACCGCAGGGGGATCAGCATGTATGCAGCAACACCCGATAATTCAGATTTATACAATCCATGGCTTCAATTATACAGTGGTATCTCCAGAGCAAATTATGCCATCAAATACATTCCACTTTCGGCATTATATACGGGTGGGTCGGACGCAGAAAAGGCAGAGATGAAACGTTATTATGGTGAAGCATTAGCGCTTAGGGCCCAATTTTATTCGGAGTTGTTGCGCAATTGGGGTGATGTTCCAGCTTATTTTGATGCACCAACCGATGTGGAGGATGTTTACATCCCTAATGTTAACCGCGATGAAACGTATGATCGTATAATTGCTGATTTAAAAACTGCTGAAGATTTAGTGCCCTGGAGAAGTGAGTTTCCGACCTATGGCGATTTTCGCTTTACAAAAGGAGCAATTAAAGGATTGAGAGCAAGAATTGCCTTAGCAAGAGGTGGTTATTCTTTCCGCAGCAAAGAAAGCGCAATGGTACGCAGGGCAGATTACCTGGATTTTTATAAAATAGCTAAAGATGAATGTTTGGATATTATGAACCACAGAGGAGACCATAACCTAAACCCAGTTTTCGAAAATGTTTTTAAAACCTTACATACCACTACCCGTTATGATGATGCACATGAATTGATGTTTGAAGTAGGCGCATTTGGCACAAACGCTTCTACTGATAGTAAAATTGGTTATTATGACGGTTTGGTTTTCGCCGCTGGTTCATCTTATGCTTCGCAGCAAGCAGGTGGCGGTGTAAACGCTATTCCCACCTATTTTTACGAATTCGATCAAACTAAAGATTGCCGCAGAGATGTAACCATTGGTTCTTACCAAATAAATGCATCTTCATTAAAAATCCCCGTTATTCCTACCTCACAAACTAATTCTAAATTCCGTAAATCGTGGACAGCTTTTAACAATGCAAGTACCTCACAAAATTTCTCTATAAATTGGCCAATTCTACGCTTTGCAGATATTTTATTGATGTATGCAGAAGCTGATAACGAAATCAATGGAGCGCCATCAGCTACAGCAATATCGGCACTGCAGGAAGTCCAAAAACGTGCTTTTGTTGGCTTTGAAGGTCAAATACCAGCAACACCAACGGATAAAAATGGCTTTTTCAATGCTATTGTTAAAGAACGTTTATTAGAATTCGGTGGCGAGGGCATCCGTAAATATGATTTAATCAGATGGAATCTTTTACAAACAAAGCTCGAAGAAACAAGAACTAAACTCAGGTTGTTTATGACTAATAGCGGGGCTTTTGCCAGTGTACCAAAAACAGTTTATTACATTGCATCTGCTTACAACTTATCTCCTAGTGTTACAGAGGTGGCGACCATTAACTTTTTCGGTGGTCCTGCAAATACAACATTATTTCAACCCACAACAGCACCTTCAACACCAACTGGTTATACATCTTTAGCATGGTCTACCAATATTACTGAAGATGTGATCACGAGTGCAGCGAAAGGTGTTGCTCCAGGTTATATTCCGGCAAAATCGTTATTTCCATTTCCCGCGACGGCAATCATTCAGGATCCAAAAATTACTCAGAATTTTAGTTATTAATCGCCCCAGGTATTAATCATGAAAAAATATATAAGCAAATCAGGCATTAAAATGATTTTCCTTTTAGGAACAATTGTTTTGATATCAGCGTGTAAAAAAGATGTCGATCAACCAACTGATGTTGCACGTTCTTTTAAGCCGAGTGATGTTAAAATAAGCGCTTCGGCAACTTCGGCAAAGCTAACATGGACCGCGCCTTTAATGTCGACAGGGAAAGCACTAAAATACAGCATCGATTTTTCTACGGATTCACTCTTCTCCAATGTGAAATATTCCACCACATCTGATACCACCGGTGTTTCGGTAACGGAAGACAATTTATCTGTTAGGACGAAATATTTTGCAAGGATAAAAGCCAATGCAACTGAAACACAGCCAGAATCTAAATACCTGGTAAGCTCATCGTTTCAGTTGACAGGAATTCAATTGTTTTTACCGGTGAGAGATTCAGAAATAAAAGAAACCGGAATTACTTTACGTTATACCCCAACAGTGGGTTTAACTTCAATCGTTTTAACACCTGCAACAGGAACGGCAATAACGGCTACACTGAGTCCTACCGATGCAGCTGCCGGACTAAAAGCCATTACTGGTTTAACCGCTGGAATTAAATATACTGCTGAATTATTCGCGGGCACAAAAAGCAAGGGAATAAGCACTTTTACTACGCAATTGCCAACAACATACTCTATTAAGATTTCTCCATCTGATGATCTGGCTGCTACCATTACTGCAGCTGCAAATGGTGCAGTAATTGGTTTAAATCCGGGCACATACAATTTAACTGCCGCCGTTACATTTATTACCCAGAAAACGATCACGCTAAAATCGACTTCTGGCAATGCAACAGATACAAAAATCAACTATAAAGAATTCGATTTGGAAGGCACTGGAGCTGGTTTAACTTTATCAGGATTGGAACTTGATGGTACAATAGGAGCTTCGCCTTATTTCATCAACCTGATCGGCTCGCAAGCCAATGTTGCTGCAGCCGCAACTTTTACCAACATTTTAATTGATAACTGTATTGCACATGGTTCTACTACGGCATTTTTACGTGGAGACCGTGGTGCAGCCATCAAAGATTTTAAAATTACAGCAATCACCGTTAATAATTCTATTGTTTATGATATGGGCAATAACGGAACTTCAACATACTACACTTTTAACATCACAAAATTGCAGTTCAACACACTTACCGTATCCAAGTCTACACTCTACAACTGCGGGCCAGGCCTGGTGCTTTCTTCAACCCCTTTTGTGGGTGATCAAACACCAACCGTGTTAATCAGCTATTCTACTATTAATGCATTTGGTGGAAGCAGTAAATACGCCCTGCTAGATGCCGCTACCAATCCGATCAATTTCAGCATCCAGAACAGCATTTTGGCCAATACCCCAAAATCCGGAACGGTTAATGCAGCAGCCATAAGGGGTACTGGGGCAGGAAGTTCCATCACCATTTCGAATACCAATTATTTTAATCTGAACAGTGCGTTAACTTCTGGTACTGCGCTAACATTTGGTCCGGCAACTTTAAGCGTAACACAGCAGCAAAACTTGGGCTGGACACCCACTACAACAGACTTCACTTTACCAGTGGGATCAACATTGAGGACTTCAAGTACAACCGGAACAGCAATCGGCGATCCTAGATGGGCTTTATAATTTATTTAAGGAAGGGCAGGTTTTAATCTGCCCTTTTTTTATGAACTTTATGCTGCAGAATTAATTCATCAAAATGACAAAAATTTCCTATTTTAAGCTGATCACACTACTTTTTATAAGCACCTTTTCCCTTCTTTACACCCACGCTCAAGACCCCAAATACCCATCGCTTATAACCGTTGCACAGGATGGCAGTGGCAATTACAAAACCATCCAGGAGGCAGTAAATTCGGTGCGTGATTTAGGCGAAAAAGAAGTTAAAATTCATGTTAAAAACGGCATATATAAAGAAAAACTAATTATTCCCTCGTGGAAGATTAAGATTTCGATTATTGGAGAAAACACCGAAAATACCATTATTACATGTGGTGATTATTCGGGGAAGCCAAACCCGATGGGTAAAGATGCTTTTGGCAATGCTAAATTCAGCACTTATACCTCATTCACTGTATTGGTTCAGGGCAATGATATCCATCTCGAAAATTTAAGTATTATCAATTCATCTGGAAGAGTTGGGCAGGCTGTTGCATTACATGTAGAAGGCGATCGTTTTATAGCAAAAAACTGCAGATTTTTGGGCAACCAGGATACGCTTTATGCTGCGACCGAAAATAGCCGTCAATATTATCAGGATTGCTATATCGAAGGCACAACCGATTTTATTTTCGGCAAGGCAATCGTAGTGTTTCAAAATTGTACCATCAAAAGTTTAAGCGATTCTTATATCACCGCAGCCTCAACTTCGGCACAACAAAAATTCGGATTTGTTTTTCTAAATTGTAAACTTATTGCAGATTCAGCTGTAGCAAAAGTTTATCTCGGCAGACCATGGAGGCCTTATGCAAAAACGGTATTTATTGCCTGTGATCTGGGAAAACATATTTTGCCTGAAGGCTGGAATCCATGGAAAGGTGATCTCATGTTCCCAAATAAGGAACTGACCGCTTTTTACGCGGAATATAAAAATAAGGGCGATGGCGCGTCACCTAAAACGAGATTGCCCTGGGCAAAGCAATTAACCGATAAAGAGGCCAAAAACTATACTTTAAAAAATATACTAGGTGTAACGGATCAATGGAATCCGTTACATTTATAGATCAAATAGAAAATATGAAAACGAATTTCTTTAAAATTTTAGCTGCCGGAACTTTAGCTGTTTTACTATCTTTTACCTTCATCCAAAAGAAAACTAAACTATATATCATTGGAGATTCTACCGCCGCCAACAAGGAAGAAAAGGCCTATCCCGAAACGGGCTGGGGAATGGCACTACAATCTTATTTTAAAACCGATGTTACGGTTGATAACCAGGCCTTAAATGGCAGGAGCACAAAATCGTTCAGGGCCGAAAAACGCTGGGACCCGATATTGGCACAGTTAAATCCTGGTGATTATGTTTTTATCGAATTTGGACATAATGATGAGAAAGTTGATAAACCAACTGTTGGTGTTTCGTTAGCCGATTTCAAAATCAACCTGGTTAATTATGTAAAAGAAACCAGAAGCAAAAAAGCTTTCCCTGTTTTACTCACGCCAATTTCACGCAGAAGTTTTAAAAATGGGGTTTTGCTCGATTCTCATGGCGATTATCCACGAATTACCCGTCAGGTTGCCGATTCGTTAAATGTTCCTTTGATTGATATGCTGGTGAAAACGGAAAGTCTGTTAAACCGCCTGGGCGAAGAACCTTCTATCAAATTATTCAATTACGTTGATTCAGGAAATGTAAACTATCCAAATGGCAAGAAAGACAATACACACTTAAGTCCGGAAGGTGCCAAACAAGTTGCAGGTTTAGTGGTGAAGGGCATTAAGGAGTTGAAGTTAAGTTTGGTGAAGAGTTTGAAGTAAAATAGAGTTGCGATCGTCCTCGTTTGAAACGAGGATGCATGAGAAAGGCGATTGTATCGCCGATAAGTAAGTACATTAGCCCGCATTACAAATGCGGATCTCCCTAATCCTCGTTACAAACGAGGACTATAAATTATTACTCCTATCACGTCCACTTGACCTGTATTGAAAGTGGGAGATCTGCCAGATATAGATTTCTCGACTGTGTTGCACTCCGCTCGAAATGACGGCCAGTGTATAAAAACAAAAAAGCCGCAAATTCATAGAACTTTGATCTGCGGCTTAGTTTTATAAACTAATCTTAAAAAATATACTTCGTACTTAAAAAGTTCGAATCATCTCCTTTAACAATTTCGTTCAATAACTTTTTATTATTGTCTGTAAATTTGGTGGCTACCAATGAACGGATCGAGAACGAACGCAATGCATCCACTACAGAAAGGGTTCCTTCAGCACTGTCTTTGCGGCCGGTAAAAGGGAAAGCATCCGGTCCACGCTGGCATTGACAGTTGATATTTACACGGCTCACCTGGTTAACCAAAGGATCGATTAATGAAGAAATTACCGCAGCATTATTGCTAAAAATACTCACCTGCTGGCCATGTGGCGAACCGATTAAATATTCGATAGGCTCTTCCAGGTCATCAAATGGAACAACCGGAACTATCGGACCAAACTGCTCTTCGCGGTATAGTTTCATATTACTGTTTACCGGATACATAATGGCTGGGTAAACGAAAGTTTCCAGGGTTTGTCCACCATTTTTATTGATCACTTTAGCGCCGTGCGAAACAGCATCATCAATACATTCCTTTAAGTATTCAGGTTTGTTCAGCTCAGGCAGCGGTGTAAGGTTTACACCTTTTTCCCAGGGCATACCAAATTTCAGTTTTTCTACTTCTGCAGATAAACGTTTTAAAAATTCCTGCGCCAAACTGCGGTGAACATAAACGATTTTAATGGCTGTACAACGTTGTCCGTTAAAAGAAAGCGAACCCAAAACGGTTTCAGAAACCGCCAGATCAAGATCTGCATCTTTAGTGATGATAGCCGCATTTTTAGCATCCAGACCTAAAATTGCCCTTAAACGGTTTACTTTAGGATGCAGTTTTTTAAGTTCATTGGCTACCTTACTTGAGCCAATTAAGGTAAGTACATTAATTTTTCCCGATTTCATTAAGCCAGGAACAATGGTATTACCACGACCATAAATCGTATTTACAACACCCTTAGGAAAACTAGAACGGAAAGCTTCTAATAAAGGGTAGTGCAATAAAGTACCGTGTTTAGGTGGTTTGAATAAAAGCGTATTGCCCATAATCAAAGCTGGAATAAGTGTAGTAAAAGTCTCGTTTAACGGATAGTTAAACGGCCCCATACAAAGTACCACTCCCAAAGGAGAACGACGCACCTGAGCCACAATACCCTGCTCTATTTCGAAACGTGACGATTGTCTGTCGATATCTTTCAACGCATCGATAGTGGCATAAATATATTCAACCGTACGGTCGAATTCTTTAACCGAATCGGCATAAGATTTACCGATTTCCCACATAATCAATTTCGCAACGATTTCCTTTTGCTCAATCATTTTATGGGTGAAGTTTTCTACGCAGCTAATCCGATCAGCAACGCTCATGGTTGGCCACTGCCCTCTACCATTGTCATAAGCGGCTACGGCTGCATCTAAAGCTTCTGTTGACTCTTTCTCCGTGCAAACAGGGAAACTACCAATACGCTTTCGTTTTAAACCTTCAGGGGTTTTTATGCATACAGGAGAAAACACTTCATTAAATGGTCCATTCCATGGTTTCATCTCTCCATTTGAAAGAAACTCTTTTTGATTGATTTCTTCCTTGAGCCTAAATTCATCTGGAATCTGGCTCTCTTCAACGAAAATGCTTTCGAGGTTTAGCGATGTACTCAATTTGGGTTGTTTGTTAGGGTTAAATTAATGTTAAGTCTATAGTTTAAGTATAGATTTATTGTTGTAAAAAAGCTGAAGATCAGGATTAGTTTACCCCTAAGCCTCAGCTTATAAATTATTTTAGTTCGATAACTTTATATTTTGGCACTAAGGTTTTCATTACCGTCCAGCCGATGAGGTAACATACCGCGCAGATAGAGAAGATAATAAAATAACCTGCTTCCTCACCTTTAAAGCCCATAAAAACGATCTCGTTTTTGCCTGTATAATCAAACAATAAACCAGAGCCTTTATTGATAATGAAAGAGCCTAATCCGCCTGCCATACCACCAATACCCGTAATGGTAGCAATAGCCTTTTTAGGGAACATATCGCCAACGGTTGAAAATATATTTGCTGACCATGCCTGGTGCGCCGCACCTGCAATACCGATAATGATTACAGGAATCCAATAGGTAATGTGCCCAAGAGGTTGTGCGGCTAACGCTAAAAGTGGAAAAAATGCAAAGATCAACATCGCCCTCATTCTACCTTCATACGGATTCATGCCCTTTTTTTCAACGAAATAGGTTGGTAACCATCCACCAATTATAGACAGTAAGGTAATCATGTAGAGTACAAATAACGGAAGGGCACTTTGAGTAGAATCCATTCCATAAACCGATTTTAAATAGGCAGGTGTCCAGAATAAAAAGAACCACCACACCCCATCTGTCATAAATTTACCGAAAGCAAAAGCCCAGGTTTGTTTATATTTAAAACAGTCGATAAACGAAACCTTTTCTTTGGTCTCTTCTACATAATCAGCTAATTTACGATCATTAATCACATCCTGCTGAATATAAGCCAATTCTTCAGGACTAACTCTTTTATGCAACTCGGGTTTGTTATACACAAATACCCATAATCCCATCCATACAAAACCCAGTGCACCGATAATGATGAACGACATTTCCCATCCATAAGCTTTTGCAATAAAAGGGATGGTAATCGGTGCCGCTAATGCACCTACAGTAGCGCCTGCATTGAAAATACTGGTTGCAAATGCCCTGTCTTTTTTAGGGAAATATTCGGCGGTAGCTTTAATCGCAGCCGGAAAATTTCCTGCCTCTCCAACAGCCAATACAAAACGCGCAAAAATAAACAAGGTAACACTTACCGAAACCACAAGTCCGGTGTCGTTAACGCGGGCAATTATTTCTTTAGCACCCTCAAATCCTACAAACCAGTTTCCATTGATGATCCCGGCAGTTGCAATACCACAAAAAGCATGTAAACAGGCCCCAATAGACCAAACGCCTATTGCCCATAAAAAGCCTTTTTTGGTATCTAGTTTATCAACCAAACGACCTGCAAAAAGCATCGAGATGGCATAGAAAATAGAGAACAGGGCTGTAATATTTCCATAATCATTATTATCCCAGTGGAATTCAGGTTTAATAAAATCTGTCCAGGTTAAAGAAAGTACCTGTCTATCTAAATAATTTATGGTCGTAGCTAGAAATAACAGCAAACATATGGTCCATCTGTATTTGCTTGTTTTGGGTTGGTTCATTTGGTTAGGTGTGTTAAATTTTTATTTGCTTTGCTGAATGAGGTCAAGCGCTAATTTTGTATTGTCGAATAACTCTTCATAAAGACCTTTACTCATCACGTCTTTACTGATTAATTTGCTGCCCATACCCACGGCACAAACGCCTGATTTAAACCAGGTTTTTAAATTGTCGGCATTGATCTCTACACCACCAGTTGGCATAAATAGCTGTCCTGCGAAAAGATCTTTAATTGATGAAATAAATTCAGGGCCTAAAATATTGGCAGGGAAAATTTTAATCAACATGGCTTTGTGCTCTTGAGCAACACTGATTTCGGTCGGCGTCATACAACCAGGGATCCAGAGCATACCGATTTTGTTGGCAATTTCGGCAACTGCCGGATTTATGATTGGTGCTACAATAAAATCTGTTCCTGCTTCGATAAAAGCGTGTGCATCTGCCGGGGTTTTGATGGTTCCGATACCCAGATAAAGATCTGGCATTTCGGCATCGCGGATTTCTTTTAACTTTTTAAAGTTTGGCAAGGCCGATTTACCACGGTTAGTATATTCGAAAACACGAACACCGGCTTTATACAAGGTGCGTAATATTTCTACGCTACCCGATTCGCTGTCCTGGTAAAAAAGGGGTAACATGCCCTGCTCTAAAATGGCATCTAAAATTTTGTGCTTGTTGCTAATCATTGCGTATTATTCTTTTTTCTATATCGGCTACAGTACTGGTTGTAGCATCGCTTGGAATATATAATTTATCATATGCTGCTGCAGTGGCAAAGTTTAAGGTTTCTTTGGCCGATAATTGGTTGTAAAAACCATAAATCAGGCCGGCCATAAAACAATCGCCGCTGCCTACTTTATCTAAAATTTCATCTGAAACATATTCTTCAGAAACGGTTAGTTCATCAGCGGTGTAAATAGCGGTGTAATATCTGATGCCTTTACCATGATCAAACCTGAATGTATTGGCAACCGCCTTACACGCCGGAAACAAACTTAATATTTCTTTAGAAGTATCAGTTGCCTGTTGCAGTAACGTTTCCTTTGCATAACCTTCAGTTGGCGTTAAATCTTCGTGAAGTGCAGTGCCCAACATTTTATTGGCCGCCCAAACATTGCCCATAATCAACGTGCAATACTGAGCCAGTTCAGGTAAAACATCAATCGGATCTTTACCATATTTCCACAGTTTGGCACGATAGTTTAAATCAAGTGAAATGGTGATGTTTTTTGCCCTCGCTACTTTTAAAGCTTCCAGGCAAACATCAGCAATAGATTGATTGATTGCCGGACATATGGCGCTAAAATGAAACCAGCTAACACCTTCAAAAACCTCATCCCAGTTAATCTGACCAACCTTTAAATCGGCATAGGCCGAATTTGCCCGATCGTAAATTACGCCTGCATTTTTAAGGTCTTTCCCTTTTGGAAGATAATATAAACCCAAACGTTCGCCATGGTAAACCATCGGTGAAGTATCGATATTTCGGGCATCAAGGTAATCTACAATCTCCCTGGTTACCGAATTATCTGGCACTGCCGATAAATAGGCCGAGGGTACGTTCCAAAGTGCAAGTGCAGTAGCTACATTCAGCTCCGCACCGCCCACATAAAATGGAAGTTTGTTTTCTTTTAGCCATTGGCCATCCATGTCCGGACAGATGCGTAAAAGTATTTCACCAAAGCTTAAAACTTTTTCTCCTTTTTTTGATGAAGTGAATATTTCGGTGCTCATTTTTGTATCTAATCGGCGTATTTCATGCTGTTTTCTGCAGCGGGATGAAAATAGAAGGAAAACGATTGAAATGATTTAATTCGAACGAAATACCTTCTTAAAGCCTGATTTTGGTTAAAATTTAAAGTAATTTTTTGCGTTAAAGTACGAAATATCCTGCACAATTTTGCCAACCCACTCCAAGTCGTTCGGCAATTCGCCATTCTCAATGTCTTCTCCAAACAGGTTACAAACAATTCTTCTGAAATATTCGTGACGAGGGAAAGAAAGAAAACTGCGTGAATCGGTAAGCATACCTACCAGGCGGCTTAAAAGCCCCATGTTCGATAGTGCATTTAATTGTTTGATCATCCCATCTTTTTGATCTAAGAACCACCAGGCCGAACCGAATTGCACCTTACCCGCGACAGAACCGTCGTTAAAGTTTCCAATCATGGTTGCAATTAATTCGTTATCGGCAGGATTAAGGTTATAGATAATGGTCTTGGCCAGTTTATCCTGATTATCTAAGCGGTTTAAGAATTTAGAAAGCATTCTGGCCTGACTAAAATCGCCGATCGAATCCCAACCCGTATCTGGGCCTAACTGTCTTAACATCCGGGCATTGTTATTACGCAATGCACCTAAATGATATTGTTGTACCCAACCTTTTTCATGGTCCCATTCTGCGAAATAAACCAGCATAGCCGATTTAAATTTCAGGTTTTCCTCGTAAGAAATATTTTGTTTACTGCGGATTTTATCAAAAATTGATGAAATTTCGGCTTCGGTATAATCTTCAGCATAAATCTGCTCTAAGCCATGATCAGAAACCGAACAGCCATTTGCAGCAAAGTAATCGTGACGACTTTTTAAAGCATCGATGTAATCCTGAAAGCTGCTAATGGTTTTATCAACAACGCTTTCTAATTTGTCGATATATTCGTTTAAACCTTCAATATCATCGCTATTCATCGCTTTATCCGGACGAAAGGCCGGCAACATTTTAAGGTTAGCACCTTCTCTTGCCAATTGCTGGTGAAAGTTTAAACTATCCAAAGGATCATCGGTAGTACAAACGGCTTCAACATTCATTTTAGCTAACAAACCACGCACAGAATATTCTGGCGTTTGCAGTTTTGCTGAGCATTCATCATAAATTTTCTGAGCCGTTTTACCCGAAAGCAGATCGTTTATACCGAAATAACGCTGAAGTTCCAAATGTGTCCAGTGGTAGAGCGGGTTGCGTAAGGTATAAGGAACGGTTTCTGCCCATTTCTCAAATTTCTCATAATCAGATCCCACACCGGTGATGTATTTTTCATCAACACCATTGGCACGCATGGCTCTCCATTTGTAATGATCGCCGGCAAGCCAAACCTGGCTGATATTGGCAAACTGCGTGTTATTGGCAATCTGCTCTGGAATAAGGTGATTATGGTAATCGATAATTGGCAATGATTTTGCAAAATTGTGATAAAGCTTTTCAGCAGTTTTACTTTGCAAAAGAAAATTTTCGTCTAAAAAAGGTTTCATTCTATGTGATTTGAGACATTAGATAATCGATTTGAGATGATCAAACCGCTTATCTATTAATTTTTTTATTTATGTAATCTATATCCCCTGTCTGTGCCCTCACAGACCGGAATTAAGTTTTTATTGGGTTTCTATTAGTGGTCTGTGGAGACACAGACCACCGCGATTAGACCACGGAATCTGGCTTTGCACCCAAGACTCACGACTCCAGACTTATGACTCCAGACTCACTAAAGACTAACTCCCCTTTTCCATGGAATAAAATCATCCTGATTAAGCAATACCGCTTTAGGAATTACTTCGCCACTGGCAGCTTTAATGCAATATTCCAGGATATCTTCTCCCATTTGTTCAATGGTTTTTTCGCCTTCGATTACCGGCCCACAGTTGATATCGATAATATCGCCCATACGTTTGGTTAATGCATTATTGGTTGAAACCTTAATGGTTGGGCAAACCGGATTTCCGGTAGGCGTACCTAAACCTGTAGTAAACAAAATTAGGGTTGCTCCAGAGGCTGCTTTTCCTGTAGTGGCCTCAACATCATTTCCGGGAGTACAAACTAAGTTTAATCCTGGTTTTGTAGCAGGCTCGGTATAATCTAAAACATCCTCTACTGGCGATGTTCCACCTTTTTTGGCTGCTCCGGTACTCTTAATGGCATCGGTAATCAAACCATCTTTTATATTTCCCGGCGATGGATTCATGAAAAACCCAGAGCCTACATTTTCTGCCGCTTGATTATAAGCAGTCATCAACTGGATGAATTTACGGGCAGCAGTTTCATCTTTTGTACGGTCGATTAACTGTTGTTCAGCGCCGCAAAGTTCAGGGAATTCGGCAAGCAGCACAGTACCCCCTAAAGCTACCAATAAATCGGAAGTATAACCTACTGCCGGATTTGCACTGATTCCGCTAAAACCATCGCTTCCACCACATTTCACCCCTAAAACCAGTTTGCTTAACGGTGCAGGCTGACGTTCTATTTTATTAATTTCTGTTAAACCGATAAAGGTTTTTCTGATGGCCTCTTTAACCAATTGTTCTTCGCTCTGCGATTGCTGCTGCTCAAAAATGAACAAAGGTTTATCAAAGTTCGGACTGCGGTGTTTTAAATCGTCCATAAAATCTTTAACTTGTAGGTTCTGACAACCTAAGCTCAACACCGTAACACCGGCAACATTAGGATGATCGGCATACGCAGCTAATAATTTACTTAACACAGCAGCATCCTGACGGGTACCGCCGCAACCACCCTGGTGATTTAAGAATTTAATGCCATCTACATTTTTAAAAACACGGTTGGCCGATGGATTCGCCTGTCCGATAGAATCTGGATCAGCCTCAGCTAAAATTTCACCGTTTTTATACGCCTCAACCAATTGGTGGGCGTAAGATTTGTATTTATCGGTTACCGCATAACCCAGTTCGTTGTGTAAAGCCTCACGGATGACATCAAGATTGCGGTTTTCGCAGAAAACAGTCGGAATAAATAACCAATAATTTGCAGTACCCACGCGGCCATCACTACGGATATAACCGTTAAAGGTCCGGCCTTCAAATTTAGAAACATCAGGTGCATGCCATTCGTAATGATACGGGCGGAACTCATATGG
Organism: Pedobacter sp. W3I1; assembly: GCF_030816015.1. Classification (NCBI taxonomy): domain Bacteria; kingdom Pseudomonadati; phylum Bacteroidota; class Sphingobacteriia; order Sphingobacteriales; family Sphingobacteriaceae; genus Pedobacter; species Pedobacter sp. W3I1. The sequence goes on along the minus strand of NZ_JAUSXN010000001.1, from coordinate 588,289 downwards.
ATCTGAAGCATGTTTAGTGTTTTCAGTATCCATTAAACCACCTTTTAGGATGAAATGCTGCGCTTTCCCCACCAGTACACCGTACATAATAATGTGATCGCCTGCATTCATATCCTGCATAAAAAACTTATGCTTGGCCTGGATATCATCCTGTAAAATATATTCGTGCCCATCGTAAATAACGGTTTCGCCTTTGGCCAGATTTTGCAGGGCAACAAGTACGTTATCGTTAGGATGGATTTTTAAAATTCTAGTAACCATTTTAAATTGTTCTTTCTGAATGCAAGTTACTTAAAGTTTCTTTTGCACCTTTATTTTGTAATAAATCAACGTAAGATTTTACGGCCGCGTTAAAGCCCGGGTAATTATTAAGGTTTTTATCCCAAAGGCGTCTGTCGCCAAGGGTATTATCGATTACCGTTTCAGGGTTTTTCCAGTACTCGTATAAAATTTCTGCAAATTCATCCTGTACCGGATAGGTTTTTCCGTTCGCGCTGGCCGTGTAAGTATCGCCATCTTTGTTCACATTCATGAAAAGAATATAAGCTGCTACACCTAAAGCGGTAAGTTGAGGAACTTCATTTTTTAAAGCGTAATACCTTCTGATGAGCGGCATATTACGCAGTTGCATTTTTGAGGTGAAGTTTAGCGTTATAGCCTGCCACTGGTGTTCTAATGATGGATTGCTAAAACGGTCGATTACGCTTTCAGCAAAGGCAATCGCTTCATCATAGGTAATATCTTCATTAACTACAACAGGTGCAATTTCATCTTTCATCAGTTTTAATACATTGGCTGAGAAATCTTGATTCGCCATCGCTTCTTTTACCGTATTAAAACCTGCTAAGATTGCTAATCCACAACTGATGGTATGGGTACCGTTAAGCAAACGAAGTTTTAACTCTTTAAATTTATCGATAGATGGGACAATAACAACACCTTTATCAGCCTTTGCAAATGATAAAATTTCTTTAACCTTTTCACTCGCTGATTCAATCGCCCAAAGCCTGAAAGGCTCGGCCATGATCATCAATTCATCTTCATAACCCAGTGCGCTTTCAATAGCTTTTTGCTCTGTTTCCGGAAGTTTTCCCGGCACAATCCGATCTACCAAAGTTTTACAAAAATGGTTGGCTGTTTTTAACCAGTTTTCGAAATCCCAGCCCAGCTTATTCTGGATAGCAAGATCCAATAATATTTCTTTCAGTTTATCAGCATTGTCGCTAATTAACTCTGTTGGTACAATCACCATTCCGCTTTCGGCCGAACCATTAAAGGCTTTATATCTTTCGTGCAAGAATGCCAGTAATTTTCCCGGGTAAGATTGTGGTGGATTATCGGTTATTTTATCTTCACTGTTAACAATCCCAACTTCGGTGGTATTTGAAATTACAACCTGCATTTCTGACTGGTGGGCAGCTTTTAAAATTTCTGCCCAATCTTGCGACGCTGATAATACACGGCTGATTGAAGCGTTAATTGAATTTTCCTCAACCTGAACACCATCTTCGATACCTTTTACACAAAGCGTGTATAAATTATCCTGTTTCGAAAATGCATCAGCACCACCTTTTGAAGTAGATTTAACCACTAAAACACGACCATTAAAAATTCCTTTCTGGTTGGCTTTACCAATAAAATAATCAGGTAAACCACGTAGTAAAACCCCTGTCCCAAACTGGATTACTTTTTCTGGTAATGCTAAAATTTCTGCGCTTGGTTTAGTAACCTTGTCGCCGTTAATGTTTTTTAAATTTTCTTTGTTTAAAATCATAATCTTACGATTTTTATTTTTTAGTTATTTCCCCTTTGTGCTTAACCACTTCGGGTATTCTTTTTCAATTAATTTTTGCCCCCAGTTACCATACCAGGCATAACCATTTCGTCGCTCGGGACTTAACTCTTCTAATTTTGTTTTAATCGTATTGTCGCGATCTCCAAAAATCGGAGTGTTTTTATCCATATCGTAAAAGCGGGCCCAGGTCATACTGGTGTTATCAGCAACCAAAGCTGAAATATTTTTGTTCCGATCGAAACGGTAGCCAGCAATTTTGTAGGTATCAAACCATTTCACTGCTGCTGCAATTGCATTTTTTACTTCTGGTGATGGGTTTTTAAGCCTCATCAGGAAACGGACAATACCTGCCGATTCACTTGTGCTTAACGAAGCGGGCTCAAATGCTCTTGCTTTTGCAGGTAACAGCGAGTCTTTATCGTATTGCGCAGCCCAGATGGTTAAAGTTCCATGCTGTTTTACCTGCGTTTTGATAATGCAATCGATACCTTTTGCAATGGCTTTCTCTGCTTTTTTGATGTAGGCCGGATTCACGACCTCAAAATCATTTTTCTGTGTAACAATATCCTGTAAAATATTAAGCACATTAATCATTGCATCATCATTGTAAGTAATTTCCGAACGGTACAAAGTTTTATCAGGATAATATTGAGGCCAGCCACCATTGGCATATTGAGCAGATAAAATATAATCTAATCCTTTTTCAGCTGCCGTTAAATAAGCCTTATTCTGTGTTTTTTTATACGCTTGAACGAGGTATACCACCTCTCTGCTGGTGGCCTTGTTATCAAATGTGGCATGCAGATCTTTGGTGGCTTTTATCCTGGCTAAAAGCTCTGGCGTTAGGGTTGCACCATAATTAACCACACTTTTATCTTCCAACTGCTTCGGCCAACCGCCATTACCCAATTGGTAAACGAGCATTTTATCTGCCGTAGAATCGGCAGGCTGCTGCGCATAACAGGATAGCATTAAGCTCGTACAGATCAGGGTTAACCATATTTTTATTTTCATCTTGTTTTTCTTTGTTTGCCACGGAAGCACGGATTACACGGAAAACTTTTCTTATCCATGATCTGTGTCCACACAGACCATTAATTTTTCATTTCCTTGTCCATGCGCCATGGTTCGTGCCCCCACAAACCATTTAGGCTTTTTTCCGTGCCTCCGGGTTTCCGTGGCTAATGTTTAATCTATCTGTAATCCATGGTCTGTGTCCCCACAGACCATTAGCTATTTTTTGTGTCTCTGCGTTTGGTGGCCAATATTAATTATCTGTGTTCATCCTTTTCATCTGTGGTTAACTTCTATTTTTTACCATGCGCCATGGTTTGTGTCCCCACGAACCATTTAGGCTTTTTCCCGTGCCTCCGGGTTTCCGTGGCTAATATTTAATCTATCTGTGGTTAAATCCTACTTTTTCCCCGGAACCTGTTTAATCAACCAGTTTACCAGATCGTTCGTTGCTTTAAAGTTTTCAAATTCAGCGGGCAATTTCCTGCCATCGATATATTCATTATAAAACCACGGGTCACCTACCGCGAAAACAGTTCCCTTGCCATATTTTGCCGTTGCAATAAGCACATCACCACTATCTGTTAAGGCTGAAACCGCAGGGCTTTTTGCTACTATAGTCGAAATTTCCTTGATATAAACTTTCCTGGCCGTTTTAAAAATTGAATTACCAGTCGGGATTTTTACCGCGCCCTGCTCAAAATTTGAACCCTGAACCTTATTGCGACTATCCTCGTTAAAATGGATGCCGAAAGTTTCTGGCAGCACGTTGAATTTTGAAATTTCGCAATTACCGGCATCATTTAACAACAGCACTAATACACCTCCAGCTTTAACCCAATCACTAACCTGTTTGGCATGTTCGGCATTCATAAAGTTTGGATTCGCCGTTTCTTTCTCCGTATCAGGATCAACAATAATGTAAATATTACTTCCTTTTAAGTTTGATGCTGTTGGTGCTGTTTTAAGCGTAGCGGTTTTAACCCCCGCATCGTTAAATACTTTACCGAATAATGAAAATCCATTATTGTCATCTTCCCCCCAAACATAATGGAAAGGGATTTTATCTCCGGTAGGGCCATTCATGTACTCGTTGTTGAAGAAATTATCCACGGTAACGGTTAAACCTTTGCCTGGTTTTGCTAAGGCATCAATCTCCATCTCAGCAGCCGCACAAATAAATGAACCTACACCTTTTGGATCATTGGTGATTACTTTTTCGCTGATATAGTAGTCGAAACTTCCGTCGCGATATTTAGGTTTTCCGCCAAGGCCTGATACCGAAACGGTTTTGGTCAGGTTTATTCTTTCAACTCCCGCTTGTTCAACAAATTCTTTCTTTAAACCCGCGTAACCTTTATTAGCAGCAGCCATAAATGATGGCGACAACCAGCCTTTACGCACCCCTTTGGCCAAACCATATACAAACATGCTCGATGCCGAGCTTTCCAGGTAATTTCCTTTTCTGATCGGCATATCTAAAATATCAAACCAAACCCCTGATTTTGGATCCTGGTATTTTACTGCCGCGGTGGCCGTACGGTTTAAAATGGCAATTAATTCTTTCCGCTGCGGGTGATTGGCAGGAAAATTATCCAGCACATCTACCAAGGCCATAATATACCAGCCCATAGCCCTGGCCCAGAAATTTGGAGAACGACCTGTTTTTTTATCGGCCCATTGCTCTGTTCTACTTTCATCATAACCGTGATAAAGCAATCCTGTTTTAGCATCGCGGGCATTTTTCTCCATCAGGATAAACTGTTTGGCTATATCGTCGAAAGCTGCATCTTTTTTCATCAGCTTAGCATATTCCGCGTAAAAAGGCTCGCCCATATACAATCCATCCAACCACATCTGATTTGGATAAATCTTCTTGTGCCAAAACCCACCTTCTTTGGTACGCGGTTGTTTTTGAAGCTGATCATATAATTTAGTTGCCGCTAGCAGGTATTTCTGTTGCCCGGTAACCTTGTACAAAAGCAATAACGAACGACCGTTTTTGATGTTATCGATGTTAAAGTCATCTGGTTTATAGGTGGTGATATTCCCTTCCTTATCCAAATAAGCATCCATTGAACTCTGGATGTACTTAAAATATTTCCCATCGCCAGTATTCCGCCAAACTGCTGCTGCACCTTCCAGCACCACGCCCATGTCGTATGTCCATTTAGGGCCTTTGGCGCCTTTTAATAGCGTGGTGTCCTGAAACAGTTTTTCCATCGCAGTTAAGGTTAACTGTTCTGATAATTTCTTTTGAGCAAATCCACTTAGCGATAAAATAGAAAATCCGATAAGGGCTGCTACTGTATATAAAATTGATCTCTTCATGTTTGTTATTTTGAAATTTCCAGTGCTTTTTTATCTACTTCGGTACCTAAAAGTGAAGTCATTTTGGCTTTAGAAACATCTGTTCCACTAATTTTTACACCTTTTGTTTTTTCTCCGGTCACATCAAATAAAACTTTGCTGTTATCAGGATATTTTAAGTTGCTGATATTGATGTTCGAACTGTTCTGGATCATTACAACCGGACTGGTATCTTCGGTAATGATGTTTATGTTTTTAAGAAAAATTCCTGCGGCCTCTATAATTTCAATCCCTTTTTTCGCTTTTATGGTTACGTTTTCCAGGTGGATATCTTTGATGTTCATTTCTGGTAAACCCCTAAAAAATATTGCTTTTTCAGCACCGTTGGCAACCACATCTTTAATATAAAAGTTTCTGAACTGAGGGGTAGCTTCGGTTACAGGAACCATTACGGTTTTAATGGCTTCACGTTTTTCGCCTGCTAAAGGAACCGGATCAACCGCAGCATAATACATATCAAACAGAATCGCTTCACCAGGAATATCAATCATGTTGATGTTATTGATGTAAATATTTTCGACTACACCACCACGGCCACGGGTAGTTTTAAAGCGCAGTCCAATATCAGTACCAATAAAAGAGCAGTCGTACACCCAGATATTTTTCGCACCACCACTCATTTCGCTACCGATTACGAAACCGCCATGCGCATGGTAAACTACATTATTCCGAACAATTACATTTTCTGTAGGCACACCACGTTTACGGCCAGCTTCATCCCTTCCTGATTTAATGCAGATTCCATCGTCACCCACATCGAAAGTGCTGCCTTCAATCAATACGTTTTTGCACGATTCTACATCAACACCATCACCATTTTGTGCAAACCAGGGGTTTTTTACCTGTAAGTTTCTTAAGGTCAAATCCTCACAAAGTAAAGGGTGTAAATTCCATGCTGGTGAATTTTGAAAGGTAACGCCTTCTAAAAGAATTTTTTTACAACCCGTTAACACCAACAAATTCGGACGAAGAAAATCTTTGATATCTTCATAATCTGCTGCTGTTTTACCCGCCTCAATTACGCCTGCATTTTTAGTATTCGAACCTTTAACGGTTTTCTCTGATGGATACCACATTTTCCCATCAGCCCTCACTACGCCTCCAGAGGCTACCAAAGTTTTCCACTGTGTTTCGGTGAGTTTATCTTTTTTAACCATGCGCCAGGCGCCACCGTTTCCATCAATAATTCCGGTTCCGGTAATGGCTATATTTTCGAGATTAACACCCGAAATTGGACTTTGATTTCTCCACGCGGGTTGGCCTTCCCAATTTCCCTGCACCAATTTATATTGGTTAAAATCGTCGGTAAACTGAAGAATAGCATCGCGTTTTAAATGTAGGTTTACGTTGCTTTTTAACTCGATAGGGCCAGATAACCAAAGGCCCGAAGGAATTAAAACAACACCACCACCTTTTTGACTCACGCTGGCAATGGTTTTATTAATGCTTTGGGTATTTAAGGTAATCCCATCGCCTTTTGCCCCGAAGCTAACAATGCTCGTGGTATCTTTTTTAAATTTAACCTGCTGAATAACGGGTAAGGTTTGCTTTTGTTGCGCGATAGCAGAACTTGCAGAAGATAAAATTAAGCATGCCAGAGCTATCTTAATACGGCATAAACGACCAGAAATATGTTTCATTATTTGCGCTGTTAAATTATACTTGGTTATTGTAATAACAAGTGTACGTTGTTTGCACTTAAAACAGAAGAGAAATCTATGCAATCGTTACCGGAAAATAAAGCAAAAAAGCACCTTATTTAAGGTGATTATGTGTTGTTTATCAGATACTTGCATGACTTATTTAGTCTCCGGATTCCACCCACGGAAAACGTTTTCCAAAATGTAACTTTTATACGCTTCTTCTGTTAATTGGTGCGACCAGTTTACCCTGTTTTTTGGATCGGCTCCTTTTCCAGTACTTTTATATTCAGCGTAATAGGCAGTTTTCTCGTTACTTTCTTTGCCCCAGTTGTTCCAACCCTCGGGGCGAATTAAATCCGGAAGTTCGCAGTTGAGGTAGGCAACTTTTGCATAAGGCCTCCAGGGGCGGCCCAGATAGAAACTATTGGCTGGTGCATCTCCCTTGATTTTGCATTTGTTTAATACATAACCAAATTTTGTGGTATCGGCGGTTGAAGCAGCAGTGATATAACCAGCTTTCTTACAGAAAATGGTGCAGCTTTCGAACCAGGCTGTCGAAGCCCCAAAGATAAAGTCGACTGTTCCTTCGATGTAGCAGTTTTTATAATATTGACGGTTGTTTCCTCCATAGGTATAAAGTGTATCCTGAAAGCCTAAAAACCTGCAATTGGTAAAAATTAATTTATCACCCCCGGCCCAAACCGCAACGGCCTGACCCACCGGGCCTGATGAATTTTCGAAAGTAATGTTCTCAGCAGAAAAGCCTTCGCCATAAATATAAAAGCTGGAGGAACCAGAAGTACCTTTTTCTTCGCCAAAAGCATTTTTCTTCTGGGCATAATCATCATAGGTTAAAATGGTTTCGTTTAAACTCTCGCCGATAAACCTTACATTCTTTTTAGAAGCGGCCAATATCAGTTTTTCTTTATAAATGCCTTTTTTGATAAAGATTACAGTTGTTTTGTTCCTGAAATCGGGCACCGCGTGTATCGCTTCCTGTACGGTTTTAAAGTTTCCGCTTCCATCGGCAGCCACAATAAAATCGGGTTTAACATCAAAGGCATTTGCAACGAATGAAATCACTACGAGAAAGAACAGGATGATTGTTTTCATATCAATTCGGTTAGGCTTAAATTAAAATCGGCCACGTAAAAGTATAAACTTTGTAACGCAGCCGTGTTTTAAAATATATGATAAACAATTTTAAACATTAATATTCATCAGAAAGAAGTTTTTTAAAGATTAAACATTGCAAACGATGTCGGGAACGATTGCACAATAACAACTTGCCTGAAAATAAAAAAAGCCTTAACCTTGTTAGTAGGCTAATTTGATAAAATACATGCATTGTCATTCCCAACCTGATTGGGAATCTTAATGCCAATCACAAGCCGCATTAAGATTCACGCTGCGCGGGAATGACGTAACGCTAAATAAATAACTGACCAAATATTAAAAAAACATCATTGTAAAATGAAATATCTATTTAGTTCAATCCTTGTTTTAAGCCTTAACATACATACGTTTGCACAACTCGCTCCAAAAAGTGGGTATGTATCCAAGGTTTGGGTTTCAGACCTAGGTAATGGAAACTATAAAAACCCGGTGATCAACGCCGATTATTCTGATCCCGATGCCATCCGTGTAGGAGATGATTTTTATATGATTGCTTCCAGTTTCGACGCCATACCTGGATTACCGATTCTGCATTCGAAAGATCTGGTGAACTGGAAAATAATTGGTCATGCTTTAAAACGTCAGCCTCCATTCGATCATTTCGAAAAAACACAACATGGCAATGGCGTTTGGGCACCTTCCATCCGTTATCGAAATGGCGAATTTTATATTTATTATCCAGATCCTGACTTTGGCATTTATTTAACCAAAGCAAAAACCATAACAGGAGAGTGGTCTGCACCAAAACTGGTTGCCGCAGGTAAAGGATTGATTGATCCTTGCCCATTTTGGGATGAAGACGGCAAAGCCTACCTGGCTTATGCCTATGCGGGGAGCCGTGCAGGGATAAAAAGTGTATTAGCCATTATGCCATTAACCAACGACGGAGCGCAAGCTACAGAAACTGGTAGAATTGTTTACGATGGACATGAGCTCGACCCAACCATTGAAGGTCCAAAATTTTATAAACGCAACGGCTTTTACTATTTATTTGCGCCAGCTGGAGGTGTTTCTACAGGCTGGCAATTAATTTTGAGAAGTAAGAATATTTATGGCCCATATGAAAGGAAAGTAGCAATGGATCAAGGAAAATCTTCAGTAAATGGTCCTCATCAAGGTGCCTGGGTAAATACGCAAACAGGTGAAGACTGGTTCCTTCATTTTCAGGACAAAGATGCTTATGGTCGCGTGCTTCATTTACAGCCCATGAAATGGATCAATAACTGGCCTGTTATCGGTATTGATGCTGACGGCGACGGCAAAGGTGAGCCCGTTATCCCCTATAAAAAGCCGAATGTAGGTAAGGTTTATCCGATCGAAACTCCGGTGGAGAGTGATGAGTTCGACACGCCAAAATTAGGCTTGCAATGGCAATGGCAGGCCAATCCGCAACCAACCTGGTTATTTACTGATGCCGGTAAGGGCTTACTAAAATTATACACTTCGAAAATTCCTGAGGAAGCTAAAAACCTTTGGGATGTTCCGAATCTGCTGATGCAGAAATTTCCTGCCGATGAATTTATGGTAACAACCAAACTCTTGTTTAAACCTAATCCAAAATTAGAAAATGAAAAAACGGGTTTGGTGGTAATGGGGAGAAGTTATGCACAGATTAGCATTCAAAGTAAAAAAGACGGATTATACCTCATGTACGGTGTTTGCCAAAGTGCCGACAAGGGGAAAGCCGAAAATGAAAAGGAAATTACCAAACTAAAATCGAGCTTGGTATATTTCAGGGTTAAAGTTACTGCTGGTGCAAAATGCCAGTTTAGTTACAGTGAAGATGGAACTCGATTTACTCATGTGGGAGATGAGTTTCAGGCAACAGCAGGACAATGGATCGGCGCAAAAATGGGAATCTTTGCTATTCGGGATAGCCAAACCAATGATTCAGGAATTGCCGAATATGATTGGTTCCGTGTACAAGCATTAAAATAACAAGATGAAAAAATACAAATACTTTATAGCAGCCCTTGGCATCGTTTTACTGATGTCTTTCATTATAAAACCAAAACCTGTTAAGGTGTATTTAATCGGTGATTCTACTGTAGCAGACTATACTTTGGATGAAGGTTATCTGCAGAAAAAATATCCCATTACGGGCTGGGGACAGGTTTTTCAACAATTCTTAAGAAAAGACAGCTTAAAAAAATTAAACAGGCTGATTAAAAGCGACAGTGCTTTGGTTATCGACAAGGCAAAAGGGGGAAGAAGCACCAGAACATTTTTTGAAGAGGGAAGGTGGAAAGAAGTTTTATCAACCCTGGAAAAGAATGACCTGGTATTGATCCAGTTTGGGCACAACGATGCCGCGAAAGATAAACCTGAACGTTATGTTGATATCCCGGGCTATAAAGATTTTTTAAGAATGTATGTGAAAGAAACAAGAGCGAAAGGTGCTTTACCGATCCTGATTACCCCGGTTACCCGCAATTATCCCTGGAAAGATGGCAAATTGGGCAGTGCACATGGGGAATATCCACAAGCGGTGAAAGATATAGCCAAAGAATTAAATACGCCCATCATCGATCTAACCTCACTTTCAGCAAGCTTTTTCACCACGAAAGGCAATGAATTTGTAAGCAAACATTACTTTATGAATTTAGACTCGGCAAAATATGAGGCTTATCCAAAAGGACAAAAAGATAATACCCACTTTCAGCCGGAAGGCGCCAAAGCAGTTGCGCAGTTGGTTTATAATGAATTAAAAAATATCAATCACAAGGCGAATTAAGGAAAAGGAATGAGGTATAAATTATAATTCCTCTGAACTTTCGGGGAGGCGATCATACTCACCTTTCCATGCATAAAAACCAAATATCATCAATCCCAAACTAATTGGGAAGAAAATAAACAGGATAATTGCCCATTGCAGAATGGTATTGGTACGTTCAATATCTGTATGGGTCAAGCCTACCTTATCTATTGCCTGGATAAACAAAAAAGTCATTGTTAATGGTCCTAAAACCATCCAGATTAATCCTAAAAATTTCTTTAACGTATTCATCTTCTTCGTATCTAGTCGTTAATATTTTCGTCTCTTTTATTCGATAAATAAATGGTGCCAATACCGAGGCTCAGTGCCGCTATACCTATCGGATACCAAAGGCCAGATAGTGGCGTAGAACCTGAAAAGCTTGCAATCAGTGTGGCAATAAATGGCACAAGCCCTCCAAAAACACCATTACCGATATGATAGGGTAGAGACATAGAAGTGTACCGGATTTTAGTAGGGAATAACTCTACCAAGAAAGCCGCAATTGGCCCATAAACCATGGTTACCAGCAAAATCTGGAAGAAAATTAAGCCAACAAATTTCCAGAATAATGGCGTAGGCAAAACTTTATCTTTTATTACTTCTTTACCTAAGAGAATTCCTTTTGTTGCAGAAACCGTATCGGTTTGCACCCTGTTAAAGGAAGCGCCATTTCTAAGCATTACTTTAGTAGAAACTGTTCGTAAACTATCAGTTGAATTCGCAATTAAAACAGAACTTACCGGAGCCGGGGTAGCAGATAAAATATCAGTCTGTTCAATTTTTGTATAATCGGTATCATCCAAAAACATTTGATAGATGGGGCGATAAAAAAGAATTCCTAAAAGCATACCGGTAAGCATAATCCATTTCCGGCCAACCTTATCGCTCCAGGCCCCGAATACCACAAAAAATGGTGTGGCAAAAGCGATTCCCCAGAGTAAAATATATCTCGAATCGTTAAAATCCAGCTTACAGGTATTTTCTAAAAACGATTGTGCATAAAACTGCCCCGTATACCAGATTACCCCTTGCCCCATAGTAGCGCCAAACAACGCCAGGAGGACCATTTTAAAATTCGCTTTGTTGTTAAAACTCTCTTTCAGTGGGTTCTTTGAGATATTTCCTTCCGCCTTTAATTTAGAAAACATGGGCGATTCGTGCATTTTCATGCGAATGTAAATCGACACCACAACGAGCACAATTGACAGCAGGAAAGGGATTCTCCAGCCCCAATCGCCAAAAGTTTCAGCACCTAAAATATTCTTCGTAATGACGATAATCCCCAGCGAAAGGAACAACCCCAATGTTGCGGTAGTTTGAATCCAGCTGGTAAAAAAACCACGTTTGTTTTTTGGTGCATGTTCTGCCACATAGGTTGCGGCACCACCATATTCGCCACCCAAAGCCAGGCCCTGGATTAACCTTAATATTAAAACCAAAATTGGTGCGGCATAACCAATGCTTTTATAAGAGGGAATTAAACCGATAAAAAAAGTCGATCCACCCATTAGTACCAAAGTGAGCAAGAAAGTATATTTTCGGCCGATTAAATCGCCAAGCCTGCCAAAAACCAATGCGCCAAATGGACGAACAATAAAACCTGCTGCAAAAATAGCCAGGGTGTTGATTAAGGCAGATGCACCTGCATCTTCTGGAAACAGCTGATGACCAATGATAACTGCAAGGCTACCAAAAATATAAAAATCATACCATTCAATCAGTGTGCCTAAAGATGATGCACCGATTACTTTAAAGATATTGTTCTTGGGTAAATTGTCGCTCATAAGTAATAAGAATATTTGGTTTCCCAAGATAAACATTTGAATGACAATCGGCAACCTGCACTGTCTGTCATTTAATTTGTTACATTACCAAACATTTCGGCTTTAGTTTTGTATTTTCATCCGTAACTAATTTTTTTCCATCAGATTATATGCTTTTAATACAAAACATTCGGTTAAGTAGAATTTTAAGAAATACCTGGCACGTTGATCTGATCATGATTGCCTCTTGCACGGCAGCTTATTTTGTACGCGAGTATTTAATTGCGCATCATTTTTCCATTCCATCCATTATTCCAACGGTTTTAGGTACGGCCATTGCCTTTTTTATTGGTTTTAACAATAACCAGGCCTACGACAGGTGGTGGGAAGCTCGTAAAATATGGGGAGCCTTGGTAAACGATTCACGCTCTTTCGCAAGGGCTTTGATTAATTATGTTGATGAGGATGAGGAAAGCGTAAAGCGTATGATTTACAGGCATATTGCATTTTTATATGCTTTAAAGGCCAGTTTGAGAGGAACAGTAGATGAAATTTACACCAAATATTTATCTGAGGCAGATTTAAAAGAAATTAGGAAACACAATAATGCACATAATGCCCTTTTAAATATTCAATCGAGAGATTTACAAAAATTATCAAAAGCAAATGCTATTGATGGTTTCCGTTTTATTGAGATCAATGAGATGCTTACGCGATTTTCTGATTGTATGGGCATGAATGAGCGCATTAAAAACACCATATTCCCTACTACTTATTCCTACCTCACTAAAGTATTTATCTGGTTATTTGTGGTAACATTTACCCTGGTCATCAGTCAGGACGCTGGGCCTGCAGCTATATTTTTGGGCTGGTTAATCGGTTTTGTATTTGTATCTACGCAGATTAATGGAATGAGCCTGGTTAACCCGTTCGAAAACAATTCAGCAGGCGTTCCGCTTAACCAGATTACCAGGACAATAGAGATCAATCTTTTGCAAATGCTCGAAGAAGACGAAATTCCGGAGCCCGTTAAACCTATAAATAACGAATATGTTCTTTAAGTTTTTACGGTTTTCTTCCTATAAATGTGAGGAAGAGGGCCAGCAGTTAATTTTCCAGCGCGGCCTTTAACTTCTCTTCAAAAAGTATCGATTTAGCTTTGAACTGTGGGTCAGAAAAGGAAATATTGGCAGTGGCATAAATAATCTTTCCATCTTTTCCAACCAATACATTCGATGGAAAACCGTGATTAATATTCAGTTTTGTGATCTCGTCTTTGCTTAACGATACAATTTCGTATTTATATCCGTTTCGTTTTTGAAAACGCCTGGCATTAGCAGGGCTATCATGAGTAATGCCGATAAACCTTACAGCTTTTTTGCCATATTTCGCCATCAAGCTGTTTAATTCGGGCATTTCGGCTATACAAGGAGGGCATTTTTCGAACCAAAAGTTAATAACTACTACCTGATTTTTTAAATCGGCATTAGAGAGTTGTTTTTTATTGATGGTTAAACCGCTAAAAGCAGGTAAATCTTTACCTGTTAAATCTTCAAAAAAAGTTTCCTGCGTAGCCCATTTAACAGGAACATCTTGTGCCCAGGCCGTGAAAGAAAAAACAGAGAGTAGGATAAGAAAGCAAATTTTCATCAGCGCTAAATATAAAAAAAGTCCTACCAATTTGGCAGGACTTCAAGGTTTGTTTGGTTTAGAAAATCTTATTTAAAGGTAACTGAGCCGTATTCGGTTTTAATGGATACGTTTGCTGCACCGCCACTACCTATTTTGCCAGTATATTTTTTAGTTTCATCGTCTTTACTTACCAGGCTTGATGTTACGTTTGAACCATATTTAAAGCCCGCATACGAAGTAGAAACATTGAAATTGGCATTATAACGATCTGCAAAGCCCAATCCGATGCTTACATATTCGCCTCCGAAGGTGAAGTTTTTACAGGCCGGAGTAATTTCGCTCACATTTAAACGGTTGTAATCCATGTTAATGTTTGCATCGCCATTTAGCGAGCCTAAAGTAACATTCGAATATTCTGCATTAACTGCAATTTTACCTGCCGATGCAATATTTAAATCCCCATAAGCTTGTTTAACCACCGTATTACCTTTAACCGTATTGATATTTACTTTGGCATATTCGGCATTTAACAGCAAATTACCGCCAATGGTGCCAATGGTTAAGCCTTTGCCATATTCCACTTTAATATCAGCTGATCTCCTGATGGTATTGATGTTTACAGCAACATACTCAGCATCAAGCTGTAAAGTACCCACAGATCCAATGGTTACGGGGCCATTATATTCATGTTTGACCACTGCAGCATTCAGGTCCTGGATATCGCATTTACCATATTGAACATTGATGTAGTTATTTACATTACTTAAATTGCCGGCAACCAGATTGCCATATTCTACCTTTAAAGAAGTTGGACCTGAAAAATTACCCAATTCTACGTTGCCATATTCTTGTGAAACCGTTAATGGATTTACTGCTGGCATATACACCACGTAATTTACTTTCACTTCCCTCCGCCAGGTGGTTACTCCATTTTTCACCCCACGGCCGTAACGTCCGTTTCTATCGCCCATGTTCGTTCTGAAAGTAACTACATCACCATTTTTATTCGCATCAATACTTATTCCATCAATCAGTTTTTGCGCATCATTATCCGAACTGCTGTAAGCTTTAATATCTACATCAACACGCACTTCTTTTTTGTCCCAGGTTTTAATTACGATAGATCCATACTGGTTGTTTAAACTCACCTTATCGTTATTATCTACATTAAAACTCTTGCTAAAAGATTTTGAACGCTCGGCATCGCTGCCCGCTTGCTTATGTTTTGAAGAAACAACCATCGCCAATGTTGATGATTGCGCTACATTTTCTATATCTATTTTCTCTGATGGGCTATTTACCACCATTTCTTGCGCATTAGTTTTTACGGCAATTAAAGCCATAAAGGCTAAAAATATTTTTATTGTTTTCATGTTGTTCATTGTTAAACACCTATGCACTTAAAACCTGCCGGCTGGCAATAAGCTTTCGATGTAGTGAGCGTCCCCCAATTGGTATCAAGTATGTTGAATCAAGTATCAAGACGAAGCTTGTTATTGTTTTATCTCTTTTTGCTTAAATTTGATTAACTCTTTTATAATCGTCAACCTGGTTAATAATTAATAATTGTTGTTTTAATAACTGTAACTGTATTTCGCGGTTTTTAACCATGGCCTTTACCACAAAAGTTTGGTTGGGCGAGGTTGGTAACTCCGTTTTTAATCTTTCATAATCTTCGTCGAGCTTTCTTAAATCGGCGGTAAATTTTTTATATAGCTCTGGATTTGCAGAGGCAAAAATGGCCAGGCTATCTCTTTTTTCGGTAATTAAACCAGCAAAATGAACATCTTTCTTAGCATACGAAGCACTAACGTCGGCTATTTCTAAATCTTTGTTTTGTAATTTTCCTTCGTATAACCAGGTTAAACCGAAAACGACCACGATAGCTGCTGCAACACTTATCCATAAATACAGTTTTACCGGTTTTTTTTTCTTCTTGTTGTCTAACTCTTGTTCAATCTTTGCCCAAAGTCCTGCCGATGGCTCCATGACGTCGAAAGCTTTACGGTTTTCTTTTACAAAGGTTTCTAATCTATTATTCATCTCTCATCCCTTTCTGTTCTAAAATACTTTTTAACTTCTTTTTAGCCCTCATATACTGTGTGCGGCTGGTATTTTCACTAATTTTTAAAATGTGTGCAATCTCTTCATGGTCGTAACCCTCTAACAAGTACAAACTCAGCACCACCCGGTAGCCATCTGGCAATTGGGTTATGGCTGTTCTTATTTCCTCAGCCTGTAACTGCACTTCATAGTCATCAAAACTATCTTCATCCGGCACTTCCGATAGCTCATCGGTACTTACAAATTCCATTTTACGTTTACGTAAATAATTGATGGATTTGTTGATCACAATCTGCTTTAACCAAAGCCCGAAAGTGGTTTCCTGCCTAAAATCTACAATCCTGGTAAACGCATCCAGAAATGCTTCCTGTAAAACATCTTCGGCCTCTTCCTCATAATTTAAAATGCGCAGTGCCACATTATACATCGCCTTTGCATACAGCTTGTACAATTCAAACTGTGCTGCGCGGCTGCCATGCATGCATTTTTTTACGAGTTCCAGGTTTTTATCGATGTATACGGCTTCCAAAATTTCGAATATTCTGATTATAAGACATAAGGGATTTTAAAACGTTGCATCAAGGTAGAAAAAAAGTTTAAAAATAACGGAGTGCAACGAAGTAAAGCAAATGGCGGGGCTACAGCACCTATGAAATGCTGCCCTTCATTTCCTAAAAAGAATAAATATTTAATAACTATTAGAAAATTATTGGTTCTGTGCTTTTGGCATTTTCAGCCCTGCTTTCTGGTACGAGTTCCGATGAAGGATCGGAAGCTCTTCCCAACAATCAGGTTTATTTAACATAGGTCGGCACTATAAACTCAAACCTTTGTTAGCTAAACCCGACAGGAGCGAACACGAGTGCAACGAAGTAAAGCGAATGGCGGGGCTACAGCACCTATGAAATGCTGCCCTTCATTTCCTAAAAAGAATAAATATTTAATAACTATTAGAAAATTATTGGTTCTGTGCTTTTGGCAATTTCAGTCCCGCTTTCTGGTACGAGTTCCGATGAAGGATCGGAAGCTCTTCCCGGCAATCGGGTTTAGATACAAAGTTATGTGCACTAAAGCAAACCGCTGTTAACTAAACCCGACAGCAGCGGGCATCCCGATTTTTCATCGGGATATAGCGAATGGCGGGGCTAAAGCACCTATGAAATGCTGCCCTTTCATTTCCTAAAAAGAAAAAATATATAATAATTATTAGAAAATTATTGGTTCTGTGCTTTTGGCATTTTCAGCCCTGCTTTCTGGTACGAGTTCCGATGAAGGATCGGAAGCTCTCCCCGACAATCAGGTTTATTTGACAAAGTTTGGTGCCCTGAAGCAAACCGCTGTTAACTAAACCCGACAGAAGCGGGCATCCCGATTTTTCATCGGGATATAGCGAATGGCGGGGCTAAAGCACCTATGAAATGCTGCCCTTTCATTTCCTAAAAAGAAAAAATATGTAATAATTATTAGAAAATTATTGGTTCTGTGCTTTTGGCAATTTCAGTCCTGCTTTCTGGTACGAGTTCCGATGAAGGATCGGAAGCTCTCCCCGACAATCAGGTTTATTTGACAAAGTTTGGTGCCCTGAAGCAAACCGCTGTTAACTAAACCCGACAGAAGCGGGCATCCCGATTTTTCATCGGGATATAGCGAATGGCGGGGCTAAAGCACCTATGAAATGCTGCCCTTTCATTTCCTAAAAAGAAAAAATATGTAATAATTATTAGAAAATTATTGGTTCTGTGCTTTTGGCAATTTCAGTCCTGCTTTCTGGTACGAGTTCCGATGAAGGATCGGAAGCTCTCCCCGACAATCAGGTTTATTTGACAAAGTTTGGTGCCCTGAAGCAAACCGCTGTTAACTAAACCCGACAGAAGCGGGCATCCCGATTTTTCATCGGGATATAGCGAATGGCGGGGCTAAAGCACCTATGAAATGCTGCCCTTTCATTTCCAAAACATAAAAATAATTTATAATGAGGAGAACTCGCAGTTTGGATTTATGGCATTTGTGGCATTTGTGGAAAATCAGTTATAGAATCATCATAAATTTGAAAACCCTGATACAAACCATTAACTTCATGCCATGGAAACCGATTTAATCATTTCGGCTATAAACGAAATACACAAAAAAGCAGATCAGGCTTTAGAAAGCAAGGATGTAACTGCCTATACCGCCATGTTTGATGATACTTTAAGCTATACCCCTGCTGAAGGAATTGCTTTAAATAAACGCGATTATGTGATTGATTTAAAAAAATACTTCGGCAACCTTAAAGAAATCCATACCAGTTATTACAGGATTAAATCTTCCTTCGAAGATGAAGTTTTTACAGAAAAAATAGCCCGGAAATCGGTCATCTTAAAGCCCAACCTCCTTATTTTTTCCAAAAAACAAACCATCCAAACCGAAGAAATTTACCATTGGAAAAATATTAAAGGCGAATGGAAGGTAATCGCTGTTGAAATTGTGCTGGAAGAGAAATACTAGAACAAATAGTTAGGGAGCACCATAAATATAGAATTGTCATTCAGAAAACCATTCATGTCATAAAAACCTATCAAAGAACGGGGAGTTTTCAACGCGATAATTCATATAAAAGTATCGTCATTTCGACCGTAGTGGAGAAATCTTTTAAATTTTAATTCTTACAAAAGTTTGAAGATCTCTCTGTTCCGTTGCACTCCAATTGAGATGACGACCTTTCTATTGGACCTGTTTATGCTAGCCTCTCGAAGGATCAGGTTAAACAATCTGTAACGTTTCGACGGGCTCAAAGTGGCAGAAATTGGATCGAATATTACTTCTAAAAGTTATTTTATTTATTTTGTATCCTCCTTTTTTGACCTACATCAAAGTTTAAGATTTTTAATGGCTGCACCTTTACAACATTATAAATTAAACAGATCAAAAAATGAAGAAAGAACATTTCAAATACATCAACACACTTTTCGTAGTTATCCCTATGACATTAATTATGGCATTTGTAGGGTTAATGCGCAACTACGGTTTTGGCGATGAGTGGTTTATCAAATTCTTAAAAGCATGGATCGTTATGTTGCCCGTAGCTTATTTTGCTGCCTTTATCATTATTCCCAATGCACGGAAGCTGGCCGAAAAGATCACTTCTAAAACCTAAACATTCTTACATTTGGTTAAGACTAAATTAAATGCACGAACAGCTTTCCAATTATATCAGAGAAAAAATTACCATCAGCGATGAGGATCTGGAGCAAGTATTGTCTTATTTCAAGAGAATGCAGGTAAAGAAAAACGAATTCATGATCAGCCCTGGCGAAACGAGTCAACGCATTTACTTTGTTGGCAAAGGCTGCTTGCGAATTTTTTTCCTGACTGAAGGTGGTACCGAAGCCACCAGGCATTTTGCTTTCGAAAATCAGTTTGCTACAGCTTTAGTCAGTTTTATTACGAACCAAACTTCGAAAGAATTTATTCAGGCGATAGAAGATACCGAACTGTATTACATCTGGCAAAATGATTTTTACCATCTACTTACCATCATCCCGCAGTGGGAGAAACTTTACCGCCATTACCTGGAGTATGCCTATGTAACCAATACCAATCGTTTGATGTCGTTTATTACGCTCGATGCCACCGAGCGTTACCGCCAGTTGCTTGCCCAAAACCCAGGTGTGGTCATGCGCTTACCGAACAAAATGGTTGCCTCTTATTTAAATATCTCGCAAGAAACTTTAAGCAGATTGAAATCAAAAGCCTGATTTAAGATAACGGTAAAGAAATATCAATTATGCTGAATGTACCTTCAGATGTGTTGGGTGCTGCATGAAAAATTTCCATCAATCTCATTGATGCTTTTTATTATAGCCAGCTTCGTTTTTTAATATTTTCCAATTCATCGCTATAGATTAATCTGAATTCATTAATAGTCGAAAATAATGGTTTTTTTGTACTGTTTGGCTAATGCGGTCGTCCTGCTGTCCCGAAGCTTCGGGATCAGCATCTTTCCTGCAAAAAGACCCTGAAATAAATTCAGGGTGACGTATCTAAAGGACATCCTTCTCATATTAAACTTGAACAAAAAAGTTTTCAAAATGCAAACCTTTTGTATCCTAAAATTCCCGCCTGAAAAACCTTTAGTTATAGCATTAACTTTAAAACAAAATCGGTATTTTTGCCGCTCAATTTAGATTACAATATATGTTAAGAACAGTAACTTGTGGTGCATTAAACCTAAATAACTTAGGCGAAAGTGTTACGCTATGTGGTTGGGTACAAAAATCAAGAGATTTAGGCGGTATGACTTTTATCGACATCCGCGATCGTTATGGTATTACTCAGTTGGTTTTTAACATGGACGATAATCGTCAGCTATGCGAAGCCGCACGTACTTTAGGTCGCGAGTTTGTAATTAAAGCGATTGGTACCGTTGTAGAAAGAAGTAATAAAAACCCAAAAATGGCAACGGGCGATGTAGAGATTAAAATTTCTGCTTTAGAAATTTTAAATGCTGCAAAATTACCACCTTTCATGATTGATGACGAAACTGATGGTGGTGATGAGTTGCGCATGAAATACCGCTATTTGGATTTACGCCGTAACCCGGTTCGCAATAACCTGGTTTTACGCCATAAAATGGCACAGTCGGTTCGCCGTTATTTAGATGCTTTAGATTTTATCGAGGTAGAAACACCAGTGTTAATTAAATCTACACCAGAAGGTGCGAGAGATTTCGTGGTGCCAAGCCGCATGAACGAAGGCGAGTTTTATGCTTTGCCTCAATCGCCGCAAACGTTCAAACAATTACTGATGGTTTCGGGTTTCGACCGTTATTTCCAGATTGTAAAATGTTTTAGAGATGAAGATTTAAGAGCCGACCGTCAGCCCGAGTTTACCCAGATTGATTGCGAAATGTCATTCATCGAACAAGAAGATATATTAAACACTTTTGAAGGTTTGATCCGTACTTTATTTAAAGAAGTACGCAACTACGATTTACCAGAGGTACCGCGTATGCAATATGCAGATGCGATGCGTTTGTATGGATCTGACAAGCCAGATACCCGTTTTGCGATGCAGTTTGTAGAGCTTAACCACTTGGTAAAAGGCAAAGGCTTTCCCGTTTTCGATAATGCAGAATTAGTAGTGGGTATCAATGCAAAAGGTGCAGCAAGCTATACACGTAAACAATTAGATGAATTAACCGATTTTATCAAACGCCCGCAAATTGGCGCTACAGGTTTGATTTATGCGCGCCATAACGAAGATGGAACCATTAAATCATCAGTAGATAAATTTTTCAACGAAGAAGATCTTAAACAGTGGAGCGAGGCTTTCGAAACAGAAAAAGGTGATTTATTACTGATTTTAGCTGGCTCTACCGATAAAGTGCGCAAACAGTTAAATGAGCTTCGTTTAGAAATGGGTAATCGCTTAGGTTTACGCGATAAAAATACCTTCTCTGCACTTTGGGTTTTGGATTTCCCGCTTTTAGAGTGGGATGAGGAAACAGAACGTTACCACGCCATGCACCACCCCTTCACTTCGCCTAAACCAGAAGATATTGCCTTATTGGATACCGACCCTAAAAATGTCCGTGCCAATGCTTACGATATGGTCATCAATGGAACTGAAGTCGGCGGCGGATCGATTCGTATCCATGATAGAGCATTGCAGGCTTTAATGTTTAAACATTTAGGTTTCAGTGCAGAAGAAGCGCAAAAACAATTTGGTTTCTTAATGGATGCCTTCGAGTTTGGCGCACCTCCACATGGCGGTATTGCTTTTGGTTTCGATCGTTTAACCTCAATTTTCGCAGGTTTAGATTCCATCCGTGATGTGATTGCTTTCCCTAAAAACAACTCAGGAAGAGATGTAATGATTGATAGTCCAAGCACTATTGACGAAAAGCAATTGAAAGAATTGAAAATTAAGACAGATTTGTAGGTCCATTAGTTCACTGGTCATTGGTTCATTGGGCGGGGAGCAGAAAATAGCATAATCATAAAACCAGGTTTACAACGGCTAAGTTTTTAATCAAGAAAGCCTCAGGATTTTATTCTGAGGCTTTTTTTAATGATATCATTTTGCGCTTCGCTAATGAATGAACCAATGGTTAATGAACCATTGAACTAATACGTTTCACTATCAGGCGGAATACCGTAATCTATAAACTTCTTATCCTTTTTCTCTTTCTTTTTACCCAACCAGCTCTTCACAGAGTTAAAAATTGCTGATAAATGTTCAGCATCGAGCGATTTACCAATTTTTCCTGAAACCAGGCCTACAGCCGCTTTGGTTAAAAAACCAGCACCTCTAAACAGGGTTTTATTCATAAACATCGGCAGAAGCAACGACATAGCTGTTCCGCTAATATTTAATTTTTCGTCGGCTTTAAACAAGTTGCTTGGTGTAGCGTACCTTTTGATCAGTGCACCAAGGGTAAATTGTTTAAAATAAACTTTCGTATCCGATTTAAGCATATTTTGCTTAAGCGTGTATTCAACCTTAAGTTCTAATTTTCTAGCCTGCAGGTCTTCCAGGTTACGGATGTCTTTATACCTTTTCATCTTCCTCCTTATCTGCAAGTTTATCAAAGTATCTTCTAATGGCTACATTAATAATTGCCTTTTCTATATACTTATCCTTAGTTAAATAAACAATTATTGCTAATAGAATATAGACCAAAGAAACGCAGCCAAAGCCTCCGGCATAGCTACCTAAAAGGTCAGACAGATAAAGTGCCAGCGTTACTGAGCCAAATAAAAAGGCCAATATAAAACAAACAATAACTACCGTACTGGTTACTAAATCGGCAAAAACTTTAGAGAATTTCTCTACCAGGTAAAGTCTCGTATACTCAACCCTGGCCTCTAAAAAACCCTTGGCATCGTCTACAAGATCTTCAATACTTTTATCTTTATTTTCCTGCATGATTCAGATGATATTTAACCGGGCAATTGCCCGGTTATGCAATATTTATTTATTACGCGTGCTCCACATCGTCACTGTATTCTTCTTCTACGCTTCTTAATTTTGTTTTAATTGAGCTTACCACTTTATCCTTTAAGCTGGCAAGGTTGTTAATTTCATCAGCAGCTTTATCTTTGATAGAATCGCCAAGATCTTTTAGAGACTGGCTTAATTTATCGCGGGTTTCATCACCTTTATCTGGTGCGAATAAAATTCCTAGGGCCGCACCGGCAGCTAATCCTGCTAAAAGCGCAACTACAACTTTTGAGTTATCATTCATAATTAATGTATTTTAAGGGTTTAACAATTATGTACAATATAAAACTACTACATTATTTATTGTTAAGCTATATTTATAACTCCGTATGCTCATTATTTGTTTTAATTCTTTCCAATCTTTCTGATGCAAGCGTACTGGTTTCGTAAATCTTAACAAGCAATATAAAATAAGATAACAGTAGCGGACCAAAAACAAGGCCCAATATTCCAAATAAAGGGATACCAATAATTACGCCAATTACTGTAATTATGGGGTGAATATTGCCAACTTTTTTTGCAATGATAAACCTGAGCACATTATCGATATTGATGATGACTACAAAACCAAAAATAAGCATGGCCCAGCCAGCAAAATTATTCCCGTTTGCAATCTGCAAAATAGCAGCTGGAACAAAAATAACCGGCGGCCCTAAAACAGGCACAAAAGAAATAAAGGCTGTAATGATCCCCCAAAATACGGGGTCTTTATAACCCAAAACATAAAAAGAAAGACTCAAAAGCGAACCTTGAACAAGGCAAATCAGCCCTTGTCCCAATACATTTGCATAAGTTGTATTTCTCATTTCATCACCAAAACGAAGTGCATTCTGCTCCCTGAACGGTGCATACTTAATCAATGAAAATTCGAATTTTTTCCGCTCTATTAACATAAAGTAGAGTAAAAAGTACATCACCAATAAACTTAATATAATATTTACTGCACTCGATATTAAAGATGGAAAAAGCTGAGTGGCCCAATTCCCTAAACGGTTTAATCCTTCCTGAATAAGATCCTGATTAATTTTAACCGGAATTAGGTGCTGTAATTTAACCAGTAGATTCCTGAAAAAAACTTCATTGTTCTTCAATTCCGAAAATTTTACTGATCACCATACTACTTAATGCATAAAAAGGCATTACAATGAGTATAATAGAAATGGCGATAAGAAAAATGGCTGTTACTCTTTTATTCCACCCCTTATTTTCTGCCAAATGAATATAGGCCGGCCGCATTATCGTATAAAGCACCAAAGTACTTAAAATAGCACTAAAAATACTTTGCAAGGAATACGCAATTAACACCCCAAGTGCAATAATAATAACCAGGTTAATGTTGTTGCGTTGCTTATAAGAGAATACTGACATGTTTAGATCATAAAGATATTCTTTAAATGCTAAAATGGCTGATTTTGTTTTCCCGACTTAAAATTTATACTCCATCATCAACCCCAACAATTTGATTTTATTGTAAAGTGTCTTTCTGTCGATGTTTAAGATTTTTGCTGCCTTGGTTTTATTGAAATTAACCGCTTTTAGCACTTCTAAAATGGTCGTATATTCGGCTTCTTTGGCCGCATTCCTTAAATTATGTGGTTTATCATTATTTAATTCTGGCGACAAAAGAAGCGCTTTTTTCTTGTGCTGTGCCTTAACATAATCGGGCATTCCAAGTGCCAATGATAAAACATGAGTTTCTATCCAGTCTCCATCGGTTAGCAAAGCAATCCGCCTGATTACATTCTTCAGCTCGCGTACATTACCCGGCCAATTATAGGTTAATAAACATTCCTTCGCTTCATCTGCAAAGCCTTTGATCTTTTTATTCAATTCTACGTTTGCTGTGGCCAGAAAGCGCTCGGCAAAGATAAGGATATCATTACCCCGGTATTTTAATGAAGGAATGTGTATTGAAAATTCATTAAAGCGGTGATATAAATCTTCCCTAAAGGAACCCTTTAGAATCGCTTCTTCTAAATTTTCATTTGTGGCGACAATAAGCCGCACATCCAAATCAATCTCCTTTGTACTTCCAATCCGCTTTATTTTCCGTTCCTGAACCGCCCTTAGCAAAGTTGCCTGGATCTCATATGACAAATTACTGATTTCATCCAGAAATAATGTACCACCATTGGCTTGTTCAAAGTGACCAATTTTAGTAAAATTTGCTCCTGTAAAAGCGCCTTTTTCGTGCCCAAAAAATTCACTGGCGGCTAGCCCTTTTGTTAAAGAACCACAATCCATTGCTACAAAAGGCCCTTTGTCTCGTAAACTATTCAGGTGAATGGTTTTAGCAACGCATTCTTTCCCGGTCCCACTTTTCCCCGTTAAAATAACAGTGTATCCTGTTCGTGCAATGAGTTGGATTTGTTTCAATAAAAGCGCCGAAGCTTCGCTCTTTCCATTTATATATTCCGGATAATTAAGAAAACCAGAAGTAGTATTACTACTGATGGGCTCAAAACTTTTAGTTGACTTTAAAACCTCATGTGTTTCGAGGGCCATATTTATGACCTTTAACATTTCATCTGGGTAGAGCGGCTTCACCATATAATCGTAAGCACCCAGTTTTATTAATTCTACAGCTAGCTTAATATCCGAATAACCCGTAATAATAATTACACCGGTTGCTGGATAGTTTTCCTTAATATGGATTAAAATCTCTTTCCCATTTGTATTATCCAAACGATAATCACATAATACCAGATCGAAACGCTCTTTTTCAAGAATTTGTAAAACCGTTCTGCCTGTTGTTACATTTGAAACTTTAAATCCATTTTTAGTTAAAAATTTGGAAAGCAATAAACCGATGCTAATATCATCGTCAATAATGAGTATCTTCTTTTTCATGAGTAGCGTTGTTATTCTAAAAACCCAAATACAGCGATAAGTGCCTTAGGGTTAGTCATTAAACAACGCATAATTAATCAAAAAAAATTGTATTCAAAAACTTTTGCAACATTTTTGTTATACAAAAATCAAATTAATACTACAAGCCTACTACTTACCTGAAAAATTTGCTTTTCTCTTTTCAACAAATGCAGTTACGCCTTCCTTAAAATCGGCAGTTTCGAAACATTTACCAAATTCTTCGATTTCGGTAGCGTAACCATTAGTCTTATTTACCGATGCAATTACAGATTTTATTGCAGCCGAAATAGCCAAAGGAGCACGTTGCTTAATCACATTCAATATTTCCTCAGCCTTGCTAATTAAATCTGGTTGTGAAACAACATAATTTACAAGGCCTATTTTTTCTGCCTCTGAGGCCGTAATCATATTTGCAGTAGTAATCATCTCTATCGCTTTACCTTTACCCACTAACTGAGTTAAGCGTTGTGTACCACCGTAACCCGGAATTAAACCTAAAGTAACTTCCGGGAGTCCTAATTTAGCATGATCTGATGCAATACGGATATGGCAGGCCATAGCCAACTCCAGTCCTCCGCCTAACGCGAATCCATTAATGGCCGCAATAAATGGTTTGGAGGAATTTTCAATGGCATTAAAAACGTGGTCATGACCATGTTGTGCTAATTCTTCGCCTTGTTTACCACTATAATCAGAAAACTCTTTAATATCTGCTCCCGCAACGAAGGCCTTTTCACCTGCTCCGGTTAAGATAACACCTCTTATTTCGTCGGTTTTACCAGCAAATGCAATTACATCTGCCAGTTCAGTCAAAGTATCTTTATTTAAAGCATTCAGTGCTTTTTCGCGGTTGATGGTAACATATAAAATGTTTTCTTTTATTTCTGAGATTAAATTTTGGTATGCCATGCCTTAAAAATTTCTGTTTTCTGTAACCCAATTCTGAATATATTCTACAATACTTGCCATTGTTGTACCTGGAGGAAATAGTTCTCCAACACCCATACCTGCCAGTTTTAATCGATCTGCCTCAGGGATAATCCCTCCTCCGGTTAACAACACATCATCTAACTGTTTTTCTTTCATAAAATGAATAATTTTTGGAAAAACGGTCATATGTGCCCCCGATAAGATCGAAATCCCGATGGCATCAACATCTTCCTGAAGTGCTGTGTTTACCACCATTTCTGGTGTTTGGCGCAGGCCGGTATAAATTACTTCCATGCCGGCATCTCGTAAGGAAGTTGCAATTACTTTAGCCCCTCTGTCGTGGCCATCTAATCCAACTTTAGCTACTAAAACGCGGATAGGCCGATTTAATACTTTGCTCATAAATGAATATTAAGTTGACGTAAATGTATAGAATTTATTAAGTAATGTAGAGAATAGTTGATGGCACATGTACTGAGCCTGCCTTTGCTAATTAGTCTAAAGTATTGATATTAGCAAAGGTTATTTTAATGAATGAGCCAATTCTTCCATTCAATAATTCAGTCATTCTACTATTCAATCATTGTTTATCTGTATTTTAATCGTAATTAAGGTATACTTAAGCTACCGGCTATCAACTATGGGTTAATAAACCTACAATCATTGTATAAATCCGCTCAATCTTTTTACATTTGCATTCCTAATTTACAGGTTTTTATGAGTGAAGAGAAGTCATTGAACTTTATTGAAGAAATTGTTGAGAACGACTTAAATAGTGGTAAGTATGAAACCTTGGTTACGCGTTTCCCGCCTGAACCTAATGGTTATTTACACATTGGCCACGCGAAAGCAATATGCTTAAATTTCGGACTAACACAAAAATACGGCGGCTATACCAACCTGCGTTTTGACGATACAAATCCGGTAACTGAAAAAACAGAATACGTAAACAGCCAACAGGAAGATATTAGATGGTTGGGTTTTAACTGGAAAAATGAATTATATGCCTCAGATTATTTTGATGAGTTGTATGGTTTTGCCGTTAAACTGATCGAAAAAGGTTTGGCTTATGTTGATGAAAGTTCTGCCGATGAAATTGCAGCTTTAAAAGGCACGCCCACAGAACCAGGACAGGATAGCCCATACCGTAGCCGCAGCATTGAAGAAAATTTAGACCTTTTTACAAAAATGAAAAATGGCGAATTTCCTGATGGGGCTTATATTTTGCGGGCAAAAATAGATATGGCCAGTCCAAATATGTTAATGCGCGATCCGATTATTTATCGTATTAAACATGCCGAACATCATCGTACAGGCAACAAATGGTGCATTTATCCCATGTACGATTTTGCTCATGGACAAAGTGATAGCATTGAAAACATCACGCATTCTATCTGTACATTGGAATATGTTTCGCACCGTGAACTGTATGACTGGTTTATCGAAAAATTAGAGATTTTCCCTTCTAAACAATACGAGTTTGCCCGTTTAAACCTTACTTCAACGGTAATGAGTAAACGTAAGCTCCTTCAACTGGTTAACGAAAATTTAGTAAACGGATGGGATGATCCGCGTATGCCTACCATTAGTGGCTTGCGTAGAAGAGGGTTTACCCCAAAGAGCATCCGCGAGTTTTGCGAACGGATAGGTATTGCCAAACGCGAAAATTTAATCGAACTGAGTCTGTTGGAATTTTGCATTCGTGAAGATTTAAATAAAACGGCTAACCGGGTAATGGCGGTTTTAGATCCGATTAAATTGGTGATTACGAATTACGAAAAAGGAACAGAAGATTTAATCGGCGAAAATAATCCTGAGGCTGAAGATGGTGGGGGTACTCGTGTGATCCCTTTCAGCAACGAACTTTGGATAGAACGCGAAGATTTTATGGAAGTGCCCGCAAAAAAATGGTTCCGTTTGGCTCCAGGCGCAATGGTACGCTTAAAATTCGCTTATATTGTTAAATGCGAAGATTTTGTGAAAGATGAAAACGGAAACGTAACCGAAATCCGTTGTACTTATATTCCTGAGTCGAAAAGTGGAAACGATACCAGCGGTGTACATGTTAAAGGGACCATTCACTGGGTAAGTGCTCCTCATGCTAAAACTGCTGAAATTCGTTTATATGATCGTTTGTTTACTTCTGAAACACCAGATGCTGAGGAAGGGGATTTTAAAGATTATTTAAATCCTGAAAGTTTAACAGTTTTACCTAACGTTTATATCGAGCCAGCCCTGGCAGATGCAGATCTGGAAAGCCGTTATCAGTTTATCCGTAAAGGTTATTTCTGTTTAGATAAAGATTCTACAGCTGATAAATTGGTTTTCAATAGAACGGTAACACTTAAGGATACGTTTAAGAAGCCAAACTAGTTTCTCTGTTTTGGCCACAGATAAGGTACAGATGAACACAGATTAGTGTGATTTATCTGTGCCTTTTTATTTATATTTGACTTCAATTGCAATGGAGAGAAGAACAATGGGGCAACAAAGATTGGCATTTGTTCTTTGCGCGATGAACTTCGGGATTATTCCACTTTTAAAGATCCTGAAACAAGTTCAGGATGACGTCATGAGTGTAATCTACGCCAAACGCTGCTCGATTAATACTTCGTATACACATTATACAGTACCAATATATCTACTGGCGTTAAAGTCGGTGTAATATCACTCTGGATAAAATGAATCTTAAAAGCTGTGATTGCCGCAGGGAGATTGCTCGTATCATAACCAATATATTTTAAGGCCATTTCTGTGTTGAAATCTACCGGTGGGTTTTTCAGCACATCATCATACCAATAGCCGAAACCTTTATCAGCCAGCTTTTTCCAGGGGAAATTTTTTGGATCATTTTTGCGCTTAGGTGCTATATCGGCATGACCGATAAAATTTGCCGTAGGGATGCCGTAAGTTTTCTTTAAAGTCGCCAACAACTTTAGCAAGCTATTCATCTGCGCATCAGGCCATAGATCTGTTAAGCCATTATTATCCAATTCAATGCCAATTGATGAAGAGTTTAAGTCGGTATCTTTTCCCCATTTACTCACACCAGCATGGTTTGCTCGTAAATAATCATTCACCATATGCACTACTTTACCATCGCGGCTAATCACATAATGCGCGCTGGTACCTGCTTTAGTTGAGAAAAATGTCTTTATGGTTTGTGCCAAACTATCCTGCGCGGTATGGTGGATCACTACAAAATTTGGCTTACGTATCCCAAAATTTACAGAACCAATCCATTCCTGATTTGCTCCTGCTAATGAATCGTAAAGTTGACCAACCGGTGGGGTAGTGTTTATTATTTTTGAAAAATCTTTTGCCTTTTCCTTATAGATTTTTTCTGTTGCAGCGTATTTGCTGCTTCCGCAGGCAGATAAAATAAGTACCAGAGAAAAAGCGGAAATAGATAATGATTTTGATGACTTGGAAAATAACATGGCATGAATTGTTAGCAAGTTGAAGTTACAAAGTTATGTTAAACTTCACCCAATGCATCAAACTTTATACAAAGCTTTCAAAATTTACTAATTTAGCAGCCATATACTTTAATATGAAGAATTTATACAAATCAAGCCTGTTTTTATCGGCAGTAGCCATTTCAGTAGGCGCCTTATCGTCTTGTACTGGCAATAATAAATCTAAAGATGAAAAGGCTGTTGTTATACAAAAAGATAGCCTTACCAATTATGTTGCTCAACGGTTACCCATTTACGAAAGGGTAAAATTAACCACCAATATTAACGATTTAAGTGTAAATGACCGTAAAATCTTGCCTTTATTAATTCAGGCAGCAGAAATTATGGATCAACTATATTGGAAACAAGCCTACCCGCAAAGAGATAGCTTGCTGGCAACTATTAAAGATGAAAAAACACGCGATTTTGTTAATATCAATTATGGCCCTTGGGATAGATTAAATAACGATAAACCTTTTGTTGAAGGTGTTGGCACCAAACCAGAAGGGGCATTCTTTTATCCATACGGAATTACAAAAGAAGCCATAGAGAAATCAGACCTTGCTGATAAATTTGGCGCATATTCTGTTGTTCAAAAAGACAGCGCAGGCAAATTATTAACGGTACCCTACCATGTATTATATGCTTCAGAATTACAAAAAGCAAGTTCGTTATTAAAACAGGCCGCTCTGATTGCTGAGGATGCCGGTTTAAAAAAATATTTAAACTTAAGGGCCGATGCTTTGGTAACGGATAATTTTACCGCAAGTGATTATGCCTGGTTAGATATGAAAACCAATGGTTTAGATATTATTATCGGCCCGATTGAAAATTACGAAGATAAACTCTTTAATGCCCGTACCAGTTACGAAGCTTATGTTTTAATCAAAGATAAAGAGTGGAGTAAACGTTTGGCAAAGTATGTAAAAATGCTTCCCGAATTACAGAAAAACTTGCCTGTTGCAGCAAAATACAAAACAGAAACACCCGGAACCGACTCTGAGTTAAATGCTTATGATGTAGTTTATTATGCAGGAGACTGTAATGCGGGATCGAAAACCATTGCCGTTAATCTCCCGAATGACGAAAAAATTCAACAGGAAAAAGGCACACGCCGTTCGCAATTGAAAAATGCAATGCAAGCGAAATTTGATAAGATTCTGGTACCGATTTCAAAAGAATTAATTGAAGCCGATCAGCAGCAATACATTAAGTTTGATGCTTTTTTTGCAAACGTAATGTTTCACGAAGTAGCGCATGGTTTAGGGATTAAAAAAACCATTACCGGAAAAGGTTTTGTACGGGCAGCATTAAAAGAACAGTACAGTTGGTTAGAAGAAGGCAAAGCCGATATTTTAGGCTTGTATATGGTAACAGGCCTACTTAAAAAGGGTGAGCTGAAAGGCGATATTAAAAATTATTATACCACCTTTATGGCCGGTATTTTACGCTCCGTTCGCTTTGGCGTTTCAGAAGCACATGGAAAAGCCAATATGCAATGCTTTAATTATTTCCAGGAAAAAGGTGCTTTTGAGCGTACAGCTAAAGGTACTTATAAAGTAAACTTCGAAAAATTTGCAACTGCCATGAACGATTTAAGCGCGTTCATTCTTACCCTTCAAGGTAATGGCGATAAAGTTGCGGTAGAAAAAGCACAAAAAGAAAAAGCGGTTATCCACCCGGAACTTCAAACCGACCTAGACAGATTGACCAAAAAGAATATTCCGGTTGATGTTGTTTTCGAACAGGGTGTTGATGTACTTGGCGTAAAATAAAAGATTTTTTACTCCGTAAATTGAGGCCACAGATGCAGGGGATAACCTGGGTATTTGTGGCTTTTTATGTTGTTGGTTCACTCGCTCATTAGTCATTGGTTCATTCGTGAGACTAGGTTAATTGTTTAAACTCGCTAATCCGCTAGCTGACAGAGCCCATTAAAAAGTCCTTTGCCCATAGCAGATTTCAAAGAACGGTCGTCATTCTCGCGCAGGCGGGAATCTTAATGCAACCTAAAAACCCTGCCATGGCATTAGATTATTTGCGATGAGCACTTCGTGGTTACCAATGACAGGTTGTAAAATCAGTCGTCATTTCGACTGGAGCGCAGCGAAATGACGATTTATCTTAACCCGTCATCCCCACTCCTTTGTTTTTTTTCTAAAACTGACCTCTGGGAATGACGATCCCTCGTATCCTGCCATCATAATTGATTTTTTTAAACAGAGCGCTCAGGATGACCATTGCATTGGAGTTACGCGAAGATTTACTCCTGTCTTCGGACTCCCGAATTCTGACTTTTTTAATTTCCCTGTAACCTTTTTAAAAAACGGTCGTCTTAGCTATAACTAAACAATGGAAACCTTTCGTTTCCAGCTAAACTTTAAAATAAGCAAGCAATTAAATTGAAAGCGCATGCACATGCGGTATAGAAATCTTTTTGCCCATTTTTTTAAGAACAAATACCTAAAAATGAAAACATTTTACAGAATACCGCTTATCCTTATACTCCTTTTGGCTGTTACAGTGAGTTTTGCGCAAACAAACCCTAAACCGAACATCACTGGCGTAATTTTAGATGAAACCAAAAAACCTGCAGATTACGTTACCGTTGTGCTATTTAAAGCATCCGATTCGAGCGTGGTTAAAACGGCATTTACCGATCCTAGTGGTGCATTTAATTTTAATGTTTCGGGGAAGGGGAGCTATTATTATAAAGCCAGTAACATGGGTTATAAAACATTAAAAAGCAAAACCATCGTTTTAACAGAAGATAATCAAAAGGTCGATTTCGGAACCGCACAGCTCACCGCGAGCACTCAAAACTTAAAAGATGTGAATGTAGCTGTCACTAAACCATTAATCGAAAGAAAAATGGATAAGATTGTAATGAATGTTTCCAATAGTTCGATTATGACAGGCTCTACTGCGCTGGAGGTTTTGCAAAAAGCACCAGGTGTAACGGTTGATCAGAATGATAAGATTTCGATGATGGGTAAACAAGGCGTGTTAATTCAACTGGATGGAAAACAAACCTATATGAGCAGTGCCGATGTGGCAAACCTGCTCCGCAATATGCAAAGCTCTGAAATCGAAAGCATCGAACTGATTACCAATCCTTCTTCAAAATACGATGCTTCAGGAAACTCAGGAATCATCAACATTAAAACAAAGAAAAACAAAAATGGCGGAACAAACGGCAGTATAAACGGATCTTTAGGATATGGCAAAAACCTAAGGGCAAATGCGGGTTTAAACCTGAACCACCGTGCACAGAAATTTAATCTTTTTGGCAACTACAACTATGGTAAGTTTGAGCGTGATAACCTGATCGCTATCGACCGGATTTCGAACGGTACACCCGATATTTACTTTATGCAGGTAGGTGAGAGCAAAAGAAAACAATATAACAATAACCTTAAAGCGGGATTAGATTATTTTATTGATAAGAAAAACACCATTGGTATATTGGTAAACGGCTACTTTAACCATGGAAATGAAACCGCTGGAAACAATACTTTAATTGGCCCTTCTTTTAATCAGGTAGACTCCAGCCTGATCACAAACTCATTACAGGCAAACAAATACAATAATGTTTCTTATAACTTAAATTATAAATCTGTTCTGGATACTGCGGGTTCAGAAATCTCGGCAGATGTAGATTATTCCAAATACAAAGGAAACGATGGTTCTAATTATGAAAACGATTACCGGTTCCGAAATGGAGACAGAATCCACCCGATCAGGTATACCCGCAATAACACCCCATCGATAATTGATATCAAAGCCTTTAAAATCGATTATAACGTTTCACTAAGCAAAACAGTTAAACTCGAAGCCGGGGTTAAAAGTAGCTGGGTTAAAACCGACAATGACTTACAGGCAGAAGAGTTAGTAAGTAATGCCTGGCAGAACGATGTAAAACGAAGCAATCAGTTTGTATACGATGAAAATGTAAATGCGGCTTATACCAATGTAAACAAGCAGTTTAAAAATACCAGCGTACAGATTGGCCTAAGGGTTGAGCAAACCAATTCGAAAGGAAATTTGATCACCAAAAACACTGTTGTAGAACGAAATTACTGGGATTTCTTTCCAACCTTATTCGTTCAGCAAACACTTTCAAAAAACAATCAGTTAGGGTTTTCTTACAGCAGAAGAATAGACCGCCCAAGCTACGATGCTTTAAATCCCTTTATTTATTACTTAGATGAATTTACCTACAGCAAAGGGAATCCCTTTTTAAACCCGCAGTATACGAACAATTTTGAGCTTAGTTATACGCTATTGCAAAAATATATGCTCTCGATAGGCTATAGCAGGATTAACGATGTAATTGCAGAGGTAATTTTGCCCGATGCAGCAAATCAATCATTATATCAAACCAATGCAAATATTGCCACAAACATTAGCTACAACGCCAATTTAAATGTACCCGTCCAGATTACGAAATGGTGGCAGACCAATAACAACTTAAATGTTTTTTACCTGAGTTTCGAAGCGCCAGATCTGGCCGGAAGCGCATTAAAAACCGGAAAAACATCTTTCCAATTTAAATCGCAGCAAACCTTTACCATTATGGATGGTTTTACGGCAGAGTTAAACGGCAGCTACGAATCGCCGCTTGATTACGGTACCTTAAGTTTAAAAGCACGTTATTATGTTGATGCAGGTTTAAGCAAATCATTGTTCAATAAAAAGGCAAGTTTGAAGCTGGCCTTATCTGATGTATTCAATATTTCTGAAAACAATTTATCAAGTGCCTATCCGGGTTTAACTTACTCCGTACATCAAAAAAATGAAACTCAAATTGGCAGAATCAGTTTCACCTATCGTTTTGGTAAAAATGAAATCAAACCGGCCCGCCGCCGTGCAACAGGTACCGAAGCAGAACAGGGAAGGATGAAGAATTAGTCGTAAAAAAGGAGATCATACTATCCGTTAAGATCTGTCATGTTGAGCCTGTCGAAACACTTTATAACATATTTAGGTTGGTCCTTCGACAGGCTCAGGATGACAAACTTTTAAGAGGCTAACATCCCGGGCACTACGTCCTGCTGAACTTGTTTCAGCATCTATTTTGCTGTAAGGATCCTGAAATAAATTCAGGATGACGATTGGTGGGTATTCAAAACTTATACTCCATTACATAATCGTCCATAAAGTAACCTTCACCTATATCAAGCTTTACCGATTCTTTAATGGTAAAACCTCCTTTCAGGTAAAAATCTTTAGCTTTATTATGCTTGTTCACATTCAGTTGTAATGCGCTTCCTCCGGCATCTTTTACCTGGTTAAAAACCTCATTAATTAAGATTTTTCCAACGCCTTTGCCGTGTGCCGATGGCAGCACATAAAGTTTGTGCAGCTTGTAAATACGCTCTTCGTGTCCAATAATAGAGTATCCTGCAAAACCGAACTGGTTTTCGCCCTCCTCTGCAATCAGGAAAATATGCCCTTCCATAAATTGCTTTAGCAGCTCTCCTTTGCTGTACATTTTATCCAACATATAATCAATCTGTGCCTGCCCTATAATATCGAGGTAGGTTGATGGCCAGGTTGCCGCAGCAATATCCCTGATGATTTCTATATCTTCTTCTTTTGCTTTTCTGAGGGTAATCATATTGGTTCACTAATAAAAATTGGTTGTCCTGAAAAGGTAAATTCTACAAAGCCATCTTTAACTACGATAAAAATTTCTTCCTCATTCTGCATGAGGTTAGTCACTTCAATATATCGGTTGCCATGGATCAGGAATTCACTTCCGGCAGGTTTCCATACAGAAAAACCTGATTTGATTGGATAATGTTTTGCCTTTTCTGTAAACACAACCAGATTAATTTTGTCTTCAAACCCTGCAAATTTCTCCAGATCGAATTTTTTGGCAATTACATTTACAGCAGGGTATCGCTCATCATGCAAATAATTAATAGCCACCATTAACGCATCAACAGGGCCCTGAATAACTTTTGTATCCTCTTGCGTTTCCTGTCCGTTCCCATTTACCAGTACATCTACCTTTAAACCTAAAGAAAATAGCTTATCGTAATTTTCTCCGTTAACCAAAAGCGTAGGGCTCCATTCGAGCAGTTGCCCCAAAAGCTCTTCATTAAAATTCCCAAGCTCATCAATATATAAAGCCGGCTCTTGTTTTTCTTTTACAATATGGTGTGAAGACATACTGCGAATATAGAAATTTCGCTTTAAGTACAGTATAAGAAGAATCAGCCGGACGTAAAATGATTAACGATTGTATGGATATTCACTTATCCAATGGAAGCCCCTGTTGATGAGCTTAAAATCTTTAAGGTCTTTTCGCTTAAAACTTACCCATATAGAATCATTCTCTGTTAGGCCCGAAAGAATCAGCCTGTCTTTTCCAATAATATGATAGTTTAAAACATATTTAGTGGAGTCTTTATCAGTCGATTTTAGTACCAATTCTTTTTTCTTC
This sequence comes from Pedobacter sp. W3I1, assembly GCF_030816015.1. NCBI lineage: Bacteria > Pseudomonadati > Bacteroidota > Sphingobacteriia > Sphingobacteriales > Sphingobacteriaceae > Pedobacter > Pedobacter sp. W3I1. The sequence goes on along the minus strand of NZ_JAUSXN010000001.1, from coordinate 551,380 downwards.
TGATCAAAAACAGTAGTGAAATTAGCAGAACTATCGTTCATCTTCTTTATCCTTGCATATCCTGAATAATTAATAATCATCTGTCTCCATCGCGTACTATCAGTAGTTAAAGGCGCTAAGGTTTCACCTTTAACTTTCATACTTTCAACATTATAAATGCCATACATAAATGGTTTGGGTGCCGCACTACCATAAGTTTTTCTCTGTTCAATTAATGATGATATCAAGAACACCAGAGAAGCAGTAATGTACAGATATTTTGCACCATAAGCCGTAAAGTAAAGCCATCTCTTTTTAAAAGTTGGACGATACATTTTTTCGAGCTGTTGGCTTTCATATCTGATAAAGAAGCGATATAGTTTTAAGAAATGTGGGGCCAAAATAAACACACACATCACCACAAGTGCGGTTGAGAGTAGTTTTACAGGAACGTCGAAAAAATAATTCATCGACATTACATGCGCTGTTGCGGCCAATGATAGAAAAGCACCCACAACAACCGTTCTACGGAACAAAAGCATGATGGCAGAAACTTCTATAATACCCATAAAAATATTGTAGCCTTTAGAAAAACCGAGGAAGGTCCATGCAAGCCCCATTGGAGATGCATTTCCGAAAGGTTGAAGCAACCTCATTAATGAAGGATCAGGAAACTGAAGTTTGATTACTTTTATAGAGCCGTATAATATCAAGGTAAAGGCTAAATAAAATCTCACCAGTACCACAAGCCAGTAATAAGCTGTATTGTATCTTTTGCGTTTACGGTCTAAAACCGACCAAATGATGCTACCAATTACCGATACCAAAAATATAAAGACTAGCAATACCCAATCATAAGAGGTATCGCCGCTGCCATTGGTATAAATTGTAAAATCGTAATTATAGTGGATAATGTGTTTAGAGAACCAAGGAATAAGATCGTGCAATACCAGGTTTGGTAACTGCAGTACACTTGATAGGAACGTAAAGGCTCCATTGTTATTCAAGATAATGAAAAGAGACAAGAGGAGGAAAAAGAACCTGAAAGAGATTTTTTTATAAATGTTCCAAGGCGTATTGTTTTGAAGAGCGTTTTCAGACATATTTTGTTCGGTTTTATCCAAAGCTAAAAATTATCCTATGCGGTTCAAATTATAAAATGTTAATTAACAGCACTTTCTTTAACTAATGTGTAAAAATCCTGATAGGCTTCAATAAAATCGTCAGCAAAATTAATGGCTCCGGAAACGGCTATACCATAAATACCGGTTTGCATTAAAGCTTCCACATCGTAGGTTTTTATCCCGCCCACAGCCAATACTGGAATATTGACGGACTGAGCTTTTAATTCCTTTATTACTTGCTGGTAGCCTTCAATACCCAAGAGGTTATAATTGTTGGGTTTGGTTTCAGTTTCTGCAAATGGACCATAGCCAGCATAATCGGCACCTTCTTTTGCCAGTCTGATTAAATTTTCTACCCTATTTGCCGATCCTCCAAGGGTAATATCATGGCCAACTAATTTACGCAAGGCGATAAAATCGGTATCCATATCTTCTATATGAAAACCCTGGATATCTGCCCTTCCATTTAAATGAACATGATTGGTAACGATTAAGGTGGTGCCCCAATCATCGCAGATTTCGGCTATCGCATTAATATCCTTTAAGAGTGCCTCATCACTTTTGCTCAGGCAACGGTACTGGATCCATTTTGCACCAGCCTCGCAGGCCTGTTGTGCCTGTTCGATGTGGCTTAAATGTGGGATATCATGCGTGATGTAATGAAGTTGCTCTATGTATTTCATACGGGGTAAACAGGATTTAAGGATGCTCAGATTTTAAGATCAGGAGGGCAATATAAACAAAATCGTCATTGCAAGTGTATCCAGCAATGACGATCCTGTTTTTTCAACTTTCTTAAAATTTCACGTTCAAGCTTAGCAAAAAGTTAGTTCCCGCTTGTGGGTAAAAGAAGTTTTCGGTTACCCTGCTTCCACCTGCCTGGTAGCCATAGGTATAACCATTGCTTTCGTATTTTTTATCGAAAATATTGTTTACCAATAAACCCAGGTTAACGTTTTTAACCCCTGCAAATTTAAAGTCGTAACCCAAACGTGCATTGCTTACCCAATAACCATTAATGGTTCTATCATTGTTCTGCGTATTATCCAGGTATTGTTTACTTACATATTTGCTTTGCAAGGCTACCGCAAAACCAGTAACAGGCTTGTAAACCAGCTCGCCAAAAAGAACCGCTTTTGGAGAATAAGAGATATCGGTTAATTTATAGTTGTTTACTACCTGTCCGCCATTATCGTAATCATCATAATATTCGGTAAAGTTTTTGATCTTGTTCCTGCTTAATGCCGCATTAGCATTTAATACAAACTGCTGACTAATGGTATAAGAACCATCGAGCTCAATCCCTAAACGGTAACTTTTATCCACATTCTGACGGAAGTTTCCACCCACATCATTTATTTTCCCGGTTACTACCAATTGGTTTTTATAGAACATGCCATAAGCATTGGCACCTATATTAAATTTGTTGTCTTTAAAATGGTAACCTAACTCTATATCATTCAAACGTTCTGGCTTTGGCGAAATACCAACTGCAGCATCTGTATAGTCATCGCGGTTAGGCTCTTTGTTGGCTACGCTAAAAGAGGCGTAAACATTGCTCTGTGGATTGATAAAATAAGTAGCCCCAAATTTCGGGTTAAAGAAATTTAAGGTCTCGTTAATGGCCAGTGTATTCAATTTGTTCTCAGTTCCTGCAATATCATAATATACCCGGCGGTATTGCAGGTCGGCGAACAAGCTTAACGATTCTACAGGGCTGTAGTTTACTTTGCCATAAACGTTAAAATCGGTCTTAAAACCATCATTATCATAATAATGCCTGTCTATATTTCCGTTTGATGCATATTGTGCCCAGGTAATCTGTCCGAAGTGCGCACCTTTATATTCGTTGTATGCACCACCCAAAGTAAAGTTTAAATTCTTTTCAGGCACATAATTGAAAGCATAAGTAACCCCGTAAAAATCGTTATCCAACCAACGGCGACGGATTAAATCTGTTTCAGTAATGGGTGTTCCGCCAGGAATAACAACCGGGTTTAAACCATAATTTTTCAATTTATCCTGTGCCCTGTACTCTTCATAATAACCTTCGCCTTTGGTATAATGTAAAGCACCATTAAACGAAAACTGTTCAGAAATCTGTCTGGCATAAATTAATTGATAATGGTTCTGCGTATAGTTATCCGTTTGATTATTGTACAAGAAACTGTTGTAAGTTCTGCCAGCGTTTAAAAGATTAGTGGAATCGGCTGCACCTAATCCGTTTCTGGCAACATAGGCATTCATTCCAACCACATCATTTTCCAAACGTGATTGCGGAATACCGTTCCATGATTGATAGGTTTTCTCATTTCCTGAAAAAACATTTACGCGCAGCAGGTCTTTATTGCCATGGTAAGCACCAGAGAGAAAATATGATTTAAGTAGTGATGATCCGCGGTCTACATAACCATCAGAGCTGATTCTTGATAAGCGCCCATCAAAGCTAAAGCGGTTGTTAATCAAACCTGTTCCAACTTTTACAGTATTTTTCCATGTATTGAAACTGCCATAAGTATTATTTACTTCTGCATAGGGTTCCGTTTCGCTTGCAGTAGTTTGGATATTTAAACTGGCACCAAATGCACCTGCACCATTGGTTGAAGTACCTACACCACGTTGAATTTGTACGTTATCTACCGATGAAGCAAAATCGGGCATGTTTACGTAAAACGTACCTTGACTTTCGCTATCGTTTATCGGGATACCGTTAACCGTTACGTTAATCCTGCTATTGTCGCTACCGCGGATACGGATACCCGTGTAGCCCACGCCAGCACCAGCATCAGAGTTAACCACAACGCCTGGGGTGTTCTGGAGGACGAAAGGTAAATCCTGACCAAAGTTATTCTGCTGTATTTCTTCTTTACCAATATTCTTATAGGTAGTGGCCGATTTCTCTGTTGCACGCGTTGCACGAACAATCACTTCATCGGCTAAGAAATTTTGTGGCGAGAGGCTAAAATCCAGCATGGTATGCTGTTTAAGTTCTACAGCCTTTTCAATTGTTTTATAGCCTACATAACTGATCACAAGAGTATATTTTCCGTTAACCAGGTTTGTGATGCTGTAATTTCCAGCGGCATCGCTTACAACTGCTGTTTTTTGATTTCTCAGCTTAACCGTTGCACCCAGAAGGGGCTGCTGGTTTTGATCTGTTATTTTACCAGTAACAGAAATCTGTGCCGATACAAAGAAGGGCAACATTGCAACAAGCGCTGCATAAAGTAAATTTTTCAATTTTATTGTTTTTAGTTAAACTCATCGGAAAAGGGGCATTGCCGATTTTCAGTTAAACTTCCATAACTCCAATCCCTACGCCGGCATTACCCGGATCAGGTGCATTCGAGGTTGATGGCTGGAGGGTTTTAAGGTTGATGGGATTACCCTCTACCTTTTCACCTTCTACCTTTCACCTCAAAATGGGTATGATCTCAGCCTGTTTTTGTGTTATTTAAACAAGGCACCCCTAATGATGGGGCAAATGTAGAAAATATTTAGCAATAACAAGAGTTGTTGGCTTTAATAGCGCAGTTTTAGAGAAATTTGATAGTGCTAAAGCTTAAAGAGCCAAGAACAATTAGCCTTTTGTTTATAATAACACAAAAAGCAGATAAAATTAATTATTGTTGATTTGGAAATGGATGGTTCTGAGTACTTGGCATCTTCAGTCCCGCTCCCGCTTCTGCTGCCGATGAAACCTGTGAAACAAGCAAGCACACCATAAAAAGCAAAAAATAGTGCTTAAATCGGCAGCATCCCGCTTTGATCGGGTTTAGGTGGCCAGGAATGTGCAAATATTAACGGATTAATAGCAAACGTTCCTATGGAACGAAAACGCCAATTAAATTGGCTACCCACGAATCGTCCCGATGGGACGATCTGTGAATATTATGCCTTTGCCGTCCCATCGGGACGCCTGCCGGATAGAAAAAAATGTTGTTTTTTTTCGTTCCGTAGGAACGTTTCGTATTTTATGCATCATAAAGAGCCAAGAACAATTAGCCTTTTGTTTATAAAAACACAAAAAGCAGATAAAATTAATTCTTGTTGATTTGGAAATGGATGGTTCTGAGTGCTTGGCATCTTCAGTCCCGCTTCTGCTGCCGATGAAACCTGTGAAACAAGCAAGCACACCATAAAAAGCAAAAAATAGTGCTTAAATCCGCAGCATCCCGCTTTGACCGGGTTTAGGTGGCCAGGAATCCGGAAATATTAACGGATTAATAGCAAACGTTCCTATGGAACGAAAACGCCAATTAAACAATTGGCTACCCACGAATCGTCCCGATGGGACGATCTGTGAATATTATGCCTTTGCCGTCCCATCGGGACGCCTGCCGGGTAGAAAAAAATGTTTTTTTTTCGTTCCGTAGGAACGTTTCGTATTTTATGCATTATGATAACAAGCCCTTGTTCAATAAACCTGACAGTAGCGAGCACGAGCCCGATTTCTATCGGGTGAAGTAAAGCGAATGGCGGGACTACAGCACCTATAAAACACTGCTCCTTCATTTCCTAAAAAGAAAAAGTATTTAATAACTATGAGGAAATCATTGATTCCTGCTTTTGCAAGTTCAGTCCCGATTTCCTATTTGCCTAAAAAATCATCAACGGTTTTAATCGCATTCGCTACCCTTTCATCGCCCAATCCGCCAACTACTTTGTAATTCGCATTCAAGGCACGGAGTTCGTTATGCCAAACCTCCATAAAATATTCGCGTTTCTCCGGAAAATCGCGTAGCGGATCGTCCTTCCATGGCAAATCAATATCCATTAACAGGTACAGATCGTAAGGTCTTTCGGGTAGCGCATCTAATACAATTTCTGGCGTTTCACCGAGCACTTCATCGCTCCAGATCTTTACTGTAATAAAAGTAGTATCGCAAATGATAAAATCGCTTTCGGTAGTCACTAAAATAGCATCCTCCAGCGCTACCTGCCCGTAGTACATATTCACTTCATCTTGTAGTGTATAATCGGCAACCAGGTTTTCGCAGTAGTAACGGGCATACTCTGGTACCCACGAAACTTTATAGTATTTTGCCAGCAATTGAGATATAGTAGATTTTCCCGTACTTTCCGGGCCAACAATAGCAATCTTTTTAATATTTTTATTCACGATACATTTTCTGAATACGGTCAAATGTAAAAGAAAAAGCCTTAAAAGAAAAAATCCGGTTGAGGAGGGCTCCTCTAACCGGATAATAAACCAAACAAACTATTTATGAAGAAATCCTCATGGCGGGTAACTAATCCGCGGAGGAAGCTTTAGATCATTGTCTAAAGTATATACAAAACGCATATATGTTCTGCTTATTACAACATTATTGCCAATATTCCGATCATCACAACTTCGTGACTTAATTCTGACTCATAGCGCCACTTTTACGAAAATCTTTTAACACTAATTAACATTTACCATGAAATCGTACATTCGTATTTTACACTCGTGTATAATTTATAGTACAATCAGAAAAATAGTGTTCATTATTTAAAACTATTTGCACTAAATGCTGTTATTTATTTAAGACATCAACAACTAAAACGTTATACCATGAAAAAGTTATGTGTTGTATTATCGCTGCTCATTGTATTTGCTTTAGGTTCAATTGCCTTTACAAATATTAAAGTGGGCGGAATCATTGGAAAAATTACACCAAGTGATGCGGCTTCTGCTGTTTCACTTGTAGCGGCGACAGACACGCTGAAAGCGGAAATTAGTCAGGGTGTTTTTACTTTTACTAACCTTAAAGAAGGTGTTTATACCGTTGTGGTAAAAGCCAATGCGCCATATAAAGATGCTGTTATAGAAAAGGTTGCCGTTAAAGATAGCGCCACTACAGATTTAGGCGAAATTAAATTACAACAGTAGTTCATTTCGCAAAAGAAAAATCTAAAAAGAGCACTTAAATAGTGCTCTTTTTTATTTTAAAAAAACGTCTTAAAATCACATCTAAAGATGTATCTTTGCATCCCGACAGAACAGTTGGGATTTTTCTTCTTACAAGCACAAAATCTCGTTGCTTTCAAGGTTTCAAAAGAACCAACACTTTAGAATTTTAATTATTGTTTAAGCTTTATCATGCCTAAAGACACTTCCATACGCTCAGTACTGATTATCGGATCTGGACCAATTATTATTGGCCAAGCCTGTGAATTTGATTACTCAGGTTCACAAGCGGCTCTTTCTTTAAAAGAAGAAGGGATTACCGTTTCCATTATCAACTCCAATCCGGCTACTATTATGACGGATAAGGTTATCGGCGACCATGTTTACCTGCGTCCGTTATCTGTTGATTCAATAGAGGTTATTTTACAAGAGCATATCGACTCTGCAGATTTACCTAGAATTGATGCAGTACTTCCTACAATGGGAGGCCAAACCGCACTAAACCTGTGTAAAGAAGCTGAAGAACGTGGTGTTTGGGAAAAATATGGAGTAAAAGTTGTTGGTGTAGACGTTGCGGCAATTGAAAAAACCGAAAACCGTGAAGCTTTCCGCCAGTTAATGGTTGATATTGGTGTAGGTGTTGCAGAATCGAAAATTGCCAACTCATTTTTAGAAGGTAAAGAAGCAGCACAAGAAATCGGTTACCCATTGGTAATCCGCCCATCATATACTTTAGGTGGTTCTGGTGGTGGTTTCGTACACAAAAAAGAAGAGTTCGATGCCGCTTTAAAACGTGGTTTAGAAGCTTCGCCAACACACGAAGTACTGGTAGAGAAAGCTGTTTTAGGCTGGAAAGAATACGAGTTAGAGTTGTTAAGAGATAGCAACGATAACGTAATCATTATCTGTTCGATCGAAAACTTCGATCCGATGGGTATCCATACAGGAGATTCGATTACTGTTGCTCCGGCAATGACCTTATCTGATCGTTGTTACCAGGAAATGCGTAACCAGGCGATCAAAATGATGCGTGCAATCGGTAATTTCGCGGGTGGCTGTAACGTTCAGTTTTCGGTTAACCCGGCAAACGATGAAATTATCGCCATCGAAATTAACCCACGTGTATCGCGTTCATCAGCTTTGGCAAGTAAAGCAACGGGTTATCCAATTGCAAAAATTGCGGCAAAACTAGCCATCGGTTACAACCTTGATGAAATTGAAAATCAGATTACCAAAACCACTTCAGCATATTTCGAACCTACTTTAGATTACGTAATCGTTAAAATACCTCGCTGGAACTTTGATAAATTTAAAGGCGCTAACAAAGAGCTTGGCTTGCAGATGAAATCGGTAGGTGAGGTAATGGCAATTGGCCGTACTTTTATCGAAGCATTACAAAAAGCTTGTCAGAGTTTAGAGATCAACCGCGCTGGTTTAGGTGCCGATGGCAGACAGGTGCGCAATATTGAAGAGATTATGGACGGTTTGGAGCATGCTTCATGGAACCGTTTGTTCTTAATAAAAGATGCCATGACAATGGGCGTACCTTTGGAGTCGATCCGTAAGGTAACCAAAATTGATAAGTGGTTCTTAAACCAGATTCAGGAGCTTGTATTGCTTGAAACTGAATTAAAAAGATATTCATTAAACAATATCCCTCAAGATTTCTTCGTAACGCTTAAACAAAAAGGGTTCTCTGATATTCAGATCGCCTGGTTGTTAGGCAATGTTACGGAAGATGAAGTTTACGATCGCCGTAAAGCTTTAGGCATAAACAGGGTATATAAAATGGTTGATACTTGCGCTGCGGAGTTCCCGGCCAAAACACCATACTATTATTCTACTTTCGAAGAGGAAAATGAATCTATTCCTTCTGACAGGAAAAAGGTAATTGTATTGGGTTCAGGCCCTAACCGTATCGGTCAGGGTATCGAATTCGATTACTCCTGTGTACACGGCTTATTGGCTGCTAAAGAAACAGGTTTCGAGGCCATCATGATTAACTGTAATCCTGAAACGGTTTCAACAGACTTTAACATGGCCGATAAATTATACTTCGAGCCGGTATTCTGGGAGCATGTACGCGAAATTATTGAGCTGGAAAAACCGGTGGGCGTTATCGTTCAGTTGGGTGGACAAACAGCTTTGAAAATGGCGGAGAAGTTAACGGAAAGGGGCATCAAAATTATCGGAACATCTTTTGAGAACATGGACATTGCAGAAGACCGCGGCCGTTTCTCAGACTTGTTGAAAGATTTAGGTATTCCTTATCCAAAATATGGTGTTGCAGAAAATGCTGAAGAAGCAATTGTTGTAGCAAACGAAGTTGGTTACCCGGTGTTGGTTCGTCCGAGTTATGTTTTGGGTGGACAAGGCATGAGCATTGTAATTAACGATGAGGACCTGGAAAAAGCAGTAGTAAAATTATTGGGCGATTTACCGGGCAACCGTGTATTGATCGATCACTTTTTAGATAGGGCAGAAGAAGCAGAGTCTGATTCAATCTCTGATGGTGAGGATGTACACATTGTGGGAATGATGGAACACATCGAGCCTGCAGGTATTCACTCAGGAGATTCATTTGCAGTATTACCTACATTCAGCTTACCAGAGAAGGTAACTAAAGCAATGGAAGAATACTCGATCAAAATTGCTAAAGCATTAGATGTACGTGGTTTATTAAACATTCAGTTCGCCATCAAGGACGAGAAAGTTTATGTAATCGAGGCAAACCCAAGGGCATCGCGCACGGTTCCTTTCATTGCAAAAGCTTACGATGTTCCATACATCAATATTGCAGCTAAAATTATGTTAGGCGTAGCAAAACTGAAAGATTTTACGATCGTTCGTAAACTAAAAGGTTATGCAATTAAAGAACCGGTTTTCTCTTATGAGAAATTCCCGGAGGTGGCGAAAGAATTAGGACCTGAAATGAAATCTACAGGTGAGGCGATCCGTTTCATCAAAGATTTGGAAGATCCTTACTTCCGCAAACTTTACAAAGACAAATCGATGTATTTGAGTAAGTAATTTCCTTACGAAGTTTCGAAAGGCAAGAGCGGAGAGAACTTCGGAAGTTTGCAAAAAATAAAAATGGCCAGTGATTTTCACTGGCCATTTTTTTTGTTCGATTCGTACAAACATCGCGGGTTTAAATGCAACCGTCACCCTGAATTTATTTCAGGGTCTAAATAGCATGATAGATGCTGAAATAAATTCAGCATGACGACATGGCTACAAAAAACCTATCGGGTTTGAATGTTTTATTACTGCTTCAACTTTGGAATCCTTGTTGGGGTATCTGTTCCGTTTACAATCGTAATTGCACTCTTTGCAATCGCTTTAATGGTAGAAAGTATATTTTCTACATCTAAAGAACTGTATTCGTCTTTCACGCTGTGGTACAGTTTATCGATATCAATTTTATCGGTACTGATGGTGTGTGCAGGAACGCCTAAAGCAGCTAAAGTTGCATTGTCACTCCTGTAAAATAAGTTCTGATCCGGATATGGATCCGGGTGGAAGGTAAATTCAGTTCCTGCTAAGTTTTTCTGTAAAATCTTACCGAAATCAGATCTTTCGTAACCGGTAATGAAGGCCGTATTCTTACCGAATTTCGAATCTTTACCGATCATTTCAATATTAAACATCGCCACAACCTCATCAGGGTTTAATTTTTCTGAGAAGTATTTTGCACCGAAACCACCGATTTCTTCAGCTGTAAAGGCAACAAAGATTAAAGTACGCGCATTGTTTTTCTGCGCTTTGTAATACTTGGCCAGTGCAATCATAGCTGTTGTTCCAGAGGCATCATCATCTGCACCATTGGCAATACTATCGCCATCAACACTTTTTAAAAAGCCCAAATGATCATAATGGCCTGAGAAAACCACAATTTCTTTCGCTTTTGATTTACCTGGAATTACCCCTGCAACATTAAATAAAGGCATTTTATCTACCTTACTTTTAAATGTTGCCGAAAAATCTGCCGCGGCATCTTTCCCTAAAACAAAAACCTGTACAGCGCTTGTAGTTGCTTTAACATCTTTCTCATCAACAGTTGCAGGTTTACCGAAGTAACTTCTATAGCGGTTAAACAGGTCGGTAAATTTACTGTCAACCAGAACAATCTGATTTTTCCCAGCACCCATCATTGCCCTGAGTTGAGGCACAAATGCTTTTTCAGGATCTAACTTAACAACCGTGGTATTCGACTTATCAAGCGAAACACTTTCTGAAGTTACGCCTGAAACGATTAAATTTTCCGGGGCAACTTCCTGTCCATCAATCTTAACAATGGTACTTTGGTTGGTAACCTGATATTTGTTAAAGGTTTGACGGAAAGTTTTCTCACCAGGCAAAGGCTGTAAACCAATCTTTTTAAATTCAGATTCGATAAAAGTAGCCGCTTTATCAATACCAGGCGTAAAGGTTGCACGCCCTTGCATATCATCGGCACTTAAGGTTTTAATCAGGTGATCGGTGTATTCGCGGGTAATGATTTTATTTATGTTTTGCGCTTTAAGCTGCAAACTTGCCATCCCGACCAGGGTAAAAAAGAATATTTTCTTCATATAATAAGTATTTTTAGTGCTATTTAGATTTAACCTGCGATGTTAACCATTTATCTCTGAAAGCCTGCATGGCCGGGGTTAAATTCCCGCCTGTTTTTTCAATCGGAACAATTTCTAAAGCTGGATCTTCTACTAAGGTTAATTGTGCCGCTTTCTGCTCTCCACGGTAAAGATAAGTAAGCTTCAGCACATCGCCGGGTTGGTGAGCATCAGTAATGGCCGTAACCGCAGCTACCTCTTTTAATGCCACACCATCGATGCTTAGCAATACATTATCGACATCTAAACCCGCCTGATATGCAGGTGTACCCATCAGCGTTTGTCCTAAAATCAATTTCCCATCCAACGGATTAATTTTGCCAAAGCCAGCAAAAGCTTTACCAGGATTAGCTTTACGCAAAACAAGGCCTGCATTTAAAAGCAGCCTGGCATAATCGTTCTTTTCGGTGCCGTAAATATATTTTTTAAAAAAATCGGTGGCGAAAGCAGGATCTTTGGTTAGTGTTGCTAAGGTTTTCTCCAAATCAGGAATCGTATAGGCAATTTCAGGTTTGCCATAAGCATTCCAAAGCGCACGCATATAATCATCAAGGCTGAGTTTAAATTCAGTTCTTAAGCGAAGATCTAAAGCCAAAGCTGTTGCGGCACCATAGGTATAATAGGAGGTGAAAATATTGCCTTTATTGGTCTGATCTATAGCCACGCCAGCATCGGCAAACACCGCATACCTGCTGGCCTCAATCGGCGAAAAGTTTTTTGCACCCGGAGAGTTTAAAACAGCGTTTACCAGGCCGTTGAAAGTTTGCACGGCATTATCTACAGTTTTTAAACCCGCCCGGGTTAACAGCAAATTGCCATAATATTGGGTAAATCCTTCAGCCAGCCAAAGTTCATCACTCATGTTGGCATGCTCAAAATTGAAGGGCTCTAAAGTTTTTGGCCTTAAACGCTCAACATTCCAACTATGGAAATATTCGTGCGAAAATGTGCCCAGGAGGTTTATTTCATAACCTGCAATTTTTGGCGTACGCTGCACAATTGAAGTGGAATTTCTATGCTCCATTCCATCACCCGCATTCTCCGGATATACGTCATCCAGAAAATAATAATTACCGTAATCGTATGTGGGAAATTCGCCCCAAACGGCAACATGTTCATCAACCATTTTTTTAAGCATTTCAGCATAATTATCATTGGTTTTCTGATCGTCGTTAGAATGCGTAATTAAATGGATGGTCTGTACTTTACCATCGGTATTTTTAACCTGCCAGCTTGCCGTTTTATAATTGGCAATTTCGGTCGGGCTGTCCATAAAATATTGAAGATTTGGGGCGAAATAAGTCCCATTGGCCATTGGTTTGAGTTGTGTGGCCACTTTCCAGTTCTGTTTTTCGGCATAATTGAATTTCACCAGTCGCGGTCTGTTATCCATGCCTACCGGAAAAGCAAAAGTTGCCGGCATATTCATGTGTGCATGGGTTTCATCAAAACCGGCATAGGTTCCGTCGATCCAATTTCCAAAAAGAGTATAGCTCACTTTTACACTAGTGCCATGATTAGGGATTTCATATACGCCGCCCGCTGGCTGTTTAATGACCAGTTGTTTGCCTGATGCATCGAAAGCTTTCAGGTGATATACATTTTTCCCAAACTCATGTGTAGCATAACGACCGGGAGAGGATCTGCTCATGCTAACCTTTAGTGTACCAGCCGGAACATTTGGGACAAACATGCTGATTTCAGCCTCATGATGGATAGCATTTGGAAAGGAAACCGTATAACTGATCTCATTTTGGGCAAAAGCCTGAAACGATAATAGACCAAATACCGCAGCACCTAAAAATTTCTTCATAAAATTGGGATTATTGGCTGAATTTAGGAAAAAAGAAAAGAAATGAGGCATATGGTTCATAGTCAATATCCATGGCTTTTTAGTTCACGGTTTATCGTTAATGGTATTTTGGCCATGATCTATTAACCATCAGCCGTGAACCATCTTCTGCATTTACCATTACCCCTCGCTATCCCAATCGTGTTTTTCGAGATCGCGGTACGCTTTTCCTTTTATAATTTCTTTCTTTTTAGATGATTCTGAATCGACCCTTGTTTCGTGGATATTATCGGCCACCTCAAAATGGAAATCCTTGTCTTTTTTAGAATGATAAATCGATACCTCATCCCCATCCGCTATCGCATAGTCATAAGGTCCCCGTGTACTCATCAGTTTTACAAACACGGGTAAACATTCAAAAAAGATAAACAGCAGCCCGATAAAAGTGACGGCAATTGCGGTATTGTTATCGCGTGTGCCATCTACATTAAATTTAAGTTGCCCCAATGCCCAGTTCCGATCGGCAAAACCTGCAATATCCGACAAACTGTCTAACTGTTTTTTAGTGTACAGTTTTTCAGTAAACAGGCCATCAAATTCTTTGCGCTTATCTACAAAAGATTCTGATTTATTAATGGTGGCTTTTAGTGAATCTAATTCGGCCGTGCGTTGTGCAATTTCGGCTTCCTTACGTTTGGCATAAGGTCCATAGCCCATTACACCCGAAGTTTCGGTGGTTTTGTTACCAAAAATCTCGAAATTAAGCTTCTGTCTGTCCGCTTTAATTCCTTTTTCAAGCGAGTCCCGTGTGGCTTTCTGTTGATTTAACCTGCCAAATTCTACCTGATATTTTTTCTCGAAAGCTTTGTTCAAGGTATCAATTTTAGCACGCTGCCCATTTAGGTAACTTACTTTTAGGCGCTCTTTTATTTCTTTATCGAAAATTTTAAGCTCTATAGGTCTAGAAATGACCATACCGATCATAATGGCTAACAAAATACGCGGTGTGGCCTGTAACAATTGCTTATTGGTACTGGCACTTTTGTTAATGCTAGATACGATATAACGGTCCATATTAAAGATGGCTGCACCCCATAAAAAGCCGAAAACAATAGCGAAAATTACGGCCAGATCATCGCCTTTAAACACAAAATACATGGCATAACCCCCGGAAAGGGCTGCAAATAAGCCTGTAAAAAAGATGGTGGCACCAATGCCGGTATATTTATTTTGTTCTGAAGGATACTTTTCCAGCGTCGCGACATGAGCGCCAGAGCAAAACCAAAAGAAACGGTTCAGTTTGTCCATTTGTAACTATTTATAATTAAACGCCTAAGGGTTAAAGTTGTTACAGTTTTAGGTGAAATTTTATGGCATTTTTTTGATGGGCAGTGTAGAATGGATTTTCCTATATTTGCATAAATACATTTAATAAAATGAAAGAAATATCGGTACAAGAACTAAAAGAGAAAATCGATAACAAAGAAGATTTTCAATTGATTGATGTTCGTGAAACATTTGAATATGAAGTTTCCAATCTTGAAGGAGAAAATATCCCTTTAGGTGGAATTTTAATTGAGGCTGATAAGGTTGCGAAAGATAAGCCTGTAATTATTCAGTGCCGCAGTGGAAAAAGAAGTGCAGCAGCAGTAATGCAGTTGGAGCAACAATACGGATTTGACAATCTTTATAACTTAAAAGGCGGTATTTTAGCCTGGCAGGAAGCTTTTGATCCAAGCATGCCGGTATATTAATGATAGAATGATTGAGTTTTGAATGAGTGAATGTTATTATCGCTTATTCAAAATTCATTCTCTCATTCAATCATTCTCTAATTTCAGCATTCTCTAATTTCGTCATTCAATCATTTCTACCGTGGGTAAAAAATTTGCTTTAAATATCTTCTATAACCTAGCCATTATCCTTTCTATTTTTGGATTAGTATGGTGTTATAACAATGCTAAATATCTTCCAGCTGGTTTTTTGGTAGGTACAACGGCTTGTTTGTTCTACTTTAAATATCAGCTTACTAAAGACATCAGAAAAAGCTTTAAAGAAAAAGATCAGAAGTAGCAATTTAATGGTAGAATGAGTGAGTGTTTGAATGAGTGAATATTATGATATAACGCCTATTCAAAATGCAGCTATCATTTCTTCGCTCATACTCCTCCTTCAATCATTCTATAATTTAGTCATTCAATCATTTCTACTTTGCTTTAAGGAAAAAGATCAGAAGTAATACCTTCTAAGCCTAAACCTGGCTGATCTTTTAAAATATACTTCCCGTTTTCAAAAGCCGGATCGGTAAAAGGATTATTCTTGGTTAGCCATGGTCCATCCAAATCGGCCCAATTACATAAGGGAGCTAAAGCAGCCGCAGCCAAAGTGGCACAACTGGTTTCGCTCATACAGCCGATCAGTACTTTCATCCCAAAAGAACGGGCTTTCAAAATCATCTGATGCCCTTCGTACATGCCACAGCTTTTCATCAGTTTTACGTTAATGCCATGATAAGCACCTTTCAGTTTATCCATGTCGGCTAAACGCTGTACGGCCTCATCAGCTAATAAAGGAACCGGACTACGCTCGGTTAACCAGGCATTCCCATCGAGGTTGTTTTTATCCATGGGTTGCTCAATCAGTACCACACCCTGGTTATGCAGCCAATAAATTAAATCAATCGCTTTAATCTTATCTGCCCAGCCCTGGTTCGCATCCACATATAAGGGTACATTGGTCATGCTTCGAATCGTTTCGATAATTTCCTGGTCGTTATCTCTTCCCAGTTTGACTTTGATCACTTTAAAAGCTTCGGCATCTTTCAGTTTTTCGCGGATTACCTCAGGGGTATCAATCCCAATAGTATAAGAAGTTACCGGCATTTTAGCAGGATCTGCACCGTAAATTTCATAACAAGGTTTATTCAACAGCTTCCCTTGAATATCGTTAAGGGCGATATCAATGGCGGCTTTAATGGCTGGCTGGCCAGGAGCAAGACTGTCCAGATAGGTAATAATTTCTTTGAAATCAAATGGATATTGGATTTTATCCCAATCTACAAGGCTCAGAAAAGCCGCTGCACTTTCGTAACCCTCACCCATATAAGGCACCATAGAGGCCTCACCATAACCCGTTACGCCTTCATGTTCAACCTTTAACAACATTAAAGGGGTGCTGGTACGGGTAAATTTCGAGATCGAAAAAGGATGTTTTAATTCTAATTCAAATTGCCTGCAACTAATCTTCATTATCAATCGTCTTCTAAATAAATAAGGTAATTATCGCCTTACAAATTATCTTTGTTTATTAACGCAACTACCACTGCCATGAAAAACATTTCAAGATTACGGTATTTTATTTATTTATCCTTAATAATTATTGGAGGATGTACCACAGGGAAAAAAGCCTTACAAAAAGGTGATTATGATGCTTCGGTTGCCAAAGCAGTAAGCAGGCTGCAAAACTCGCCTAAAAATAGCGAGGCCATGGAAGTGTTAAAAACAGCATACGGTTTAGCGCTGCAAGACCATTTGCGAAAAATTGAAGAAGCGAAAATGTCTAACGATTTATTCAGATGGGAATCGGTGATGTACGATTATCAAAAAATCAATCAATTGGCCGATGACATTAACAGTTGCCCGACCTGCTTAATTATTGTTCCAGGTCCTTCGAAATACATCAATGAACTTGCTGATAGTAAGTATAATGCTGCCGGAGCAAGATATAATTCGGGTTTAGCCTATTTAAGAGAAAATAACCGTCCATCGGCAAAAAAAGCCTATTATGAGTTCGAGAAAACACAGAGCCTTCAACCCAATTATAAAGATGCCAAGGCTAAAATGGAGGATGCTTATTGGGCAGCAGTAACCAGGGTTGTGGTACAGCCCATTATTGTAAATAGCGGCATGTACAAATTAAGCGCCGATTATTTTCAGCAGCAGATCGATCAGTTTATTGGAAATTACTCGAGAAATAAGTTTGTAATTTTTTATGGCGAGGCGCAGGCTACCGACCAAAAAATTGTTCCCGATCAGGTATTGAGCTTAAACTTTGACGATTTTGTTGTGGGCCAAACCTATGTAAAAGAAAGGGTTGAAAAGTTAAAACGCGACAGCGTAGTCATTGGCGAAACCCGTCAGAAAAAACCTATTTATGCCACCGTTAAAGCTACTTTAAGCATTTTCGAGAAGAACATATCCTCATCGGGCTTACTGGATATGAGCATTACCGATTGGAGCACAAAAAAGCTGGTACGCCAGCAAAAATTCCCTGGAACTTATGTATGGAGAGATAGTTGGGCCACCTTTAAAGGCGATGACAGGGCACTGAGCAAACAGCAACTGGCCATTACCAGAAGGAGGGAGCAATTGCCTCCGCCACCAAGTACTTTGTTTTTAGAATTCACCAAACCGATTTATAACCAGCTGGTTGATGATATCAGTTACTATTATAACAACTTGTAGACCTCTCCCACCTCACCCTGTCAAGGTCGCTGGTACCGCAATGTCCTTTGTCTCCCTCTCCTGCAGGAGAGGGGAGCTGCTGAAGTGGGTAAAGCAAACCAGCAAACAGGGTGAGGTGGTTGTAATCCCTGCGTTAAAATAAAATATCGGTACAAAGCCCTAAAAATATAATGGCTAATATTGCAGTGATGAATACCGGCTTATACAATCCTTTCCAAAACTTCGATTTTTTATACAAAATCTGCTTTTTAAGCGGCAAAACCTTTAACTCTCCTGTAATTCAGGTTCCGTTAATTCCAAAATGGTTATTGGAACAGGCCGGCTTAAGCGGCGAAGAGCAGATCCAGTTTTTGGATGAGAGTATCCGCTCTTACAATACATTGGTTATCCCGGTAAACAGTGAGGTAAACGAGCAGTTTTTAACCCCGCTCGAACATAAGATTGAAGCCGCGTTTTCAACCGGTTATGATGCCGTTTCTGTATTGCCAGAACTTGATCTTTTTAACTGGATCGGCAAATTTTTATATGGCTTCGTGTACATCGAAATGCATTCGGCTCTGCGCAAGGAAATGACTGCCGATGGCCTAAACATGTCGCAATCGTTAATGATGAAATTTGCCAACCTGAATTTCATGATGCAGAACCTGTATACCAGCCTGGAGTTTGAAGATTTTTCGCCATGGTCTATCACTGTGGTAAAACTGGAAAACGGAGAAACACCGTTCAGTTTCCGTGATGAGATTAACACTTTAACTTTCTCGTTAAAAATGAAAGATTTTGGTATCATTGCCTGTTTACAAGATAATGGTACTAATAAGCGCTAT
This sequence comes from Pedobacter sp. W3I1, assembly GCF_030816015.1. Lineage (NCBI taxonomy): Bacteria > Pseudomonadati > Bacteroidota > Sphingobacteriia > Sphingobacteriales > Sphingobacteriaceae > Pedobacter > Pedobacter sp. W3I1. The sequence continues at coordinate 532,692 of NZ_JAUSXN010000001.1, read as the reverse complement.
CATCAGGATATCATCAACGAAATAAAAGGAAAAGCTTTAACCGCCGAGCAGTTTGAAGAGCTGAGTGCCCGCTTTTATTATTCGGCCTATCTGTTTAACCGTTTACCCGAATATACTTTTATGCCGGTAGAAGGTACCATTTATATCGAAGCCATGCCTTTACGGGGAAATATGACCAAACCGCTTTTTGATGTTTGGCAACATAAAGTATATGCACAGGTATTGGAAAACTTCTGGAAACCCTGGGGTTATGTGGTATTCGAGATTATTAAAAACCCTGACGAGCCAATGAGTTTCTTCGAGAAGCCTTATTTGCCTACTGCAGGGTAGTTTTTTACCACAGATTTGCACAGATAAACACAGATTTTAATTTTTCGATAACCTAACGTGATCGTCATTTCGAGCGGAGTGCAACGAAGTCGAGAAATCTATTATAGATCTCTCTCCCGAAAGTTCGGGACTATGCTTCAGTCGAGATGACGAAATTAAACTATCTCCCACCAGTTAACATGGCGATAAAGTTCTGCAAAATACCCGGAACAAAAATGATAGTAAAAATCAATCCGGTTAAGGCACCAAAAAAGTGCGCATCATGATTGATATGATCTCTGGAATTGCGGGAAGCATAAGCACAATAAACCAAATACAAAATCCCAAAAACGACCGCGGGAATCCCGATCGGGATAAACATGATGTAAATTTTAGACATCGGGTTAAACAAAATATAGCTAAAAAGTACCGCACTAATTGCTCCTGAGGCACCAAGGCTATTGTAGTTAAAATGATCTTTATGTTTAATAACGGTGGGTAAATCACTCAGTACCAACCCTAAAAAATACAATAATCCAAACTGCCAGCTTCCCATTAATCTTTCGAGTGTAAAGGCAAAAGCATAAAAGGTAAACATATTAAAAAACAAGTGCATCCAGTCTGCATGCACAAGCCCGCTGGTAATCAAGGTGTATACATTCTGTCCTTTAGCAACACTATACGGGTGCAGCATAAACTTGCCATAAAGCGAATGATCATAGAAAGCGTATAAACTGGTAATAACGGTAAAAACGAAAATTACGGAGGCAACTGGTGCGATATTGAAGTATTCCATTAGGGTTATTTTAAATCAAGTTTTACATCTGTTAGCAAACGGGCTACCGGATATCTGTTGTGTGTTTTTTCGTAATAATCAGAATTTTTATACACAAAATCAAGTTGTGCAGCCGCATTCTTCGCAAATTCGGCATCCGAAGCTTTTTTCGCTTCCAGTTTACTTTTGAGTTCTGGATTATTTTTTAGCAGTTCTGTAGCCGTGTCTTCAAAAACATATGCCGAATAATGTTCCTTCATATCCAAAATAGAATCGAAAAAATTCCAGTTGAAATAAGAATCAGTAGCCTGAGGTTCTAACGTTTCGACAATATACCGGTTAACCGGCTGGTTAACATATACCACAAAATCGCCGGCGTAATATTGCATGTTTTGTTTAACCGGGTTTACCTTTACACCCGAGTGCAGGTAATGCCCTTCATATGGGCGGGTGCCAGTTTTAAAATCGCCGATATAATAACTTTCTACTTCAATTTTCTGATCGGCCTTAAGTACCCTGAGTTTAACATTATTCAGTTTAAGCAGGGTAATTACACGGTCCCAGGCTTTTGGAATAATGTAGGCAACCGGCTTTTGAACAGACAGCGCAGGTTCAAACTTGTTCCATTCTTTAATGGTTTTGGTGTAAGGCTTGCTGCGATCATAGTATAAACGGTCGGCACCACTTACCGTACTGGGTTTTTGCCCGGCCTCAAAGCCTTTAAAGGTTAAATCATTTACCTCGGTTTTATTGAGCTTCCATTCTAAAGGAAATTCCTTTTGTGCAGCCACAAATTCATCGGCCTTGCGTTTATTCTCTCCGATAATCCTGGCATCGCGTTCTACAATCTGAATATAGGTTTGCAAAAGCTTGTAAGTCGCATCCACCCGCAAATCGTACGATTTTAACATATGCGTTTCGGGCATAAAACCTATGGTATTGTGCAGTGTGGTGTATCCCGTAGAATAACGCGGGGGATCAATAAATCCGGTTATTCCGCTTTCAGGCGTTTCGCCTATCGAATTTACGTAAGGGATCATCGGGTAACCCATCTTCTCCATTCCGGTATAGAGATCAGGCACCAATGTTTTAGTCAGATAATCAGCAAGAATCGGGTTCAGTTTATCTTTTTGTGTAGGAATAAGTGTCATCACATATTGATAGTCTGCACCGTTACTGGTATGCGTATCTACAAATATTTCGGGCTGCCAGGTGTTAAATATTTGTTGAAATGCTTCCGAATTTTTCGAATCAGTTTTAATGAAATCACGGTTCAGATCGAGGTTTTTGCTATTTCCTCTAAAACCGTAAGCAACTGGGCCGTTCTGGTTAGCCCTTGATGTTCCGCTACGGCTAAAACTGCCATCGATATTGTAGAGGGGAATGATGCAGATCACCACATCTTTTGGCAGCTTACCTGCTTTAAGCAGATCGCGGGCAAGCATCATCGATGCATCTACACCCTCTGGTTCGCCGGGGTGAATGCCATTGTTGATCAATAAAATCCTTTTGTCGTGCTTTCTAATTTCCGAAGGATCAAAAACCCGGTCACGCGATAAAACCAATACATGCAAAGGTTTACCAAAATCTGTACTTCCATAGGTGAATAATTTGGCCTCCGGATAGGCTTTAGTCAGGTTTTCGTAATAGGCTATTGCAGCGGTGTAAGTGGTCGTCTCTATTTTACCGCTTAATTCGAAAGGCGTTTTTTGTGCCGTAGCTTTTAACCTCATGGAGAGCAAACAAAACACAAAGAATTTTCTCATGCTTAAATCTAAGAAATGAAATGATGTTATTAAAGTGTTTTACGATAAGATTTAATTGTCCCAAACATATATTTAAAGCCTATGGTATAAACGTTGTAAACATCCGGCGAATAGTTCTCGAACTTGGCGCTCGAATCGTTATAACCATCCAAACCCTCGCCAAAAGTATAGTTCGATTGTGCATTGATATTGATGATATACCGCATATAACCGTATCCATCATTAATGTAATAATTAAAACCGAAGTTTAAGGGTACCATTAGGTTCAAGCTTTTATCTTTACCCGGAAAAGGCCCATAGCCAGGATCGTATGCTGCCCAGCTTGGTTTATACCTTACAATATCGGTAATGTTATTGTTAACAGCCCCAATGCCCAAGCCCACGTACAAACCCCTCATGTTGTATAAAAACTCGCTTTTATCGTAATTCACCACTTCACCAAGCATTAGCTTTATATTGGCTGTAATGGCGGTATATTGGTTTACAAACTGACGGTTATGCGGATCGGTTTCTATATCTCCGCCCTGAACCATGCCATACTGCCCCTCTAAACCCAGGGTTACAAATGGAGTGATATGATAATCGAATACGCCATAAGCTGTGTAACCAAAACTTCCCTTGTACACATCAGTATAAGATTTGTTTATTCCTCCTCCAAAACCGTACGACATTTTAAAATAATTGGATTGGGCAAAAGAAAAACTTCCTATAAAAACAAGCAGAAGGGTTATGTAGGTAGCTCTCAGCAAATTAAAAATCATATCGTTTTTTTACAAAAATAATATGTTTATCGAATATCTATAACTTTTACCTTTGAATTATGAGTACATACACCAACTTTAACAAATCACTCGAGCAGCGGTTTATAAAATATACGAAGATTGATACCCAATCTGATCCAAATTCTCCTACCTGTCCATCAACCCTGAAACAAAAGAACTTAGGCAAAGAATTGGTTCAGGAATTGTTAGAAATTGGCATTTCTGATGCCGAAATGGACGATAACGGCTATGTGTATGGTACAATCCCATCAAATACAAACAAGCAGTTACCCGTAATTTTCTTCTGTTCACACATGGATACCTCACCAGATTGTAGTGGTGAAAATGTTAAACCGATTATTCATGACAATTATCAAGGACAAGACTTAATTCTGCCTGATGATCACAATATTGTAATAAAACTGTCTGAACACACAGACCTGAAGCACCAGATTGGTAACGATATTATCACGGCAAGTGGAACAACTTTATTGGGTGCCGATAATAAAGCAGGTTTAGCTGAAATTATGGAAGCGGCCACCTTTTTAATGAAAAACCCAGCGGTAAAACACGGAACCATAAAGCTTCTTTTTACTCCTGACGAAGAAATAGGCCGTGGTGTAGACAAAGCTGATTTAAAAAAATTAGGTGCCGATTTTGGTTATACCATAGATGGGGAAACATTAGGCTCTATTGAAGATGAAACCTTTTCTGCGGATGGTGCTACCCTTAAAATTTATGGCGTAAGTACACACCCGGGCTTTGCAAAAAGAAAAATGGAAAGTGCCATTAAGATCCTTGCTGAAATTTTAGATTCGCTGCCAAAGGATACACTTACTCCAGAATCAACACATCAAAAAGAAGGGTTTATCCATCCGGTAAGCATGAACGGACAGGTAGAAGAGGCAGAAGCACAGTTTATCATCAGAGATTTTACCGATGAGAAACTAGCCGAACATGGACAATTTTTGGAAGAAACCGTAAAAAAGGTAATGGAAAAGTATCCAAAATCTACCTACAAGCTTCATATTAAAGCACAATACCGCAACATGAAACCGATTTTAGATCAGCATCCTAAAATTGTGCAGTATGGTATTGAAGCCATTGAAAGAGCCGGTGTGGTGGCCAAACAACAAAGTATCCGTGGTGGAACCGATGGCTCGCGACTTTCTTACATGGGTTTACCATGCCCCAATATTTTTGCCGGAGAACATGCCTTTCATAGTAAACAAGAATGGGTAAGCGTACAGGATATGGAAAAAGCTGTACAAACCATTATTAATATCGCTTGTATCTGGGAAGAGAAAGGATAAGTCCAAAGTCTTGAGTCAATAGTCTTGAGTCTAATCATCGATTGATAAGGACTCAGGACTAATAAGAAGCTTGTCCAATATCCAACCTCGCTATTTTTCCTTCCTTATTCAGCTGAAATTTAAAATAGGTTTTAAAATTGCCCCATTGGTCCGAGTGGAAATGGCCATACACTTCCAATCCGTTGTTCTCCACTTTATCTATACTGGTAAAACGCTCATGGCCCAGCGCTTTCTTAAAGAAATTATTAAATTTCATCTGGTTCCCGTCGTCGTAAAAGGCAACCTCGGCAGCAAATAAAGGAAACCATGTTTTTTCATCACCTTTTTGCAAAGCGGTAATAGCGGCCTTTACTTTTGCATTTGATAATTTTGTTAAATCTATCGCCATAGGTTTTCTAATTTTGTTTTTGAGCGAAGTAAATGCGCGGATAATAAAATAAACACAGCATAAAGCTTTTTCATTAATAAGCTTTATGTAGTGATCAAAATTAATAAAAAAGATGTTTTTAAAGCACATCTTTTTGCTAATTTAGCTGGTAATGATAACTCTCGAAAACGACTATATAAAAGTTAGCTTGGCGGCTAAAGGCGCAGAACTTCAAGGCTTATTTAGTAAAGAAACCAAGCTCGAATATTTATGGAATGCCAATCCTAAATATTGGGCAAAACACAGTCCGGTTTTATTTCCTATTGTTGGCTCATTAAAAAACAACAGTTTTACTTACCAGGGTAAAAACTACGAGCTACCCCGTCATGGTTTCGCCCGCGATCATGTTTTTAATTTCGAAAAAATAAGTGAAACCGAAGCTGTTTTTACGTTAACCCAAAACGAAGATACCTTAAAGGTATATCCTTTTTATTTTGAGCTGAAACTGAGGTATCGATTAATAGATAGAAAGCTGAACTTAACTTACGAGGTAAAAAACACAGGTACTGCCGAGCTTTTATTCTCCATTGGTGCACACCCGGCATTTGCGGTGCCCAATACCCCCAATACCGTTTACGAAGATTATTACCTGGCCTTTAATACCGATGAGAAATTAACTTTCTGGAAACTCGAAGATGGCTTAGTAGCCAACGAAACGGAGCTCATTGAACTGGGTGGACACAGGTTGAACCTTAAACATAGCCTGTTTTATAACGATGCGCTGGTTTTTAAAACCCTGCAAAGCAACTGCATTAGTTTGCTTAACACCAAAAATGATTATGGCCTGCATTTCCATTTTGAGGAATTTCCTTTCTTCGGTATCTGGGCCGCTACCGATGCGCCTTTTATTTGTTTAGAACCCTGGTGTGGTGTTGCCGATGGCATTAACCACAATCAGGAATTAACACACAAAGAGGGTATAATAAAGCTTGATGTGGGCGAAAACTGGTCGCGGTTTTGGGAAGTAGAGTGTTTCTAGGTTGATCTGTTAATGTGCTGAAATAGCGCAGCAGCTTTCATTTCTTAATCTACATTAAGAAAATTGCGATGCATAGTTACTAAATTGCAGTGCATTGAATACAAAATAGCTGTTAAAACAAGATGAAAAACATACCACACTTTGCACAACTATTTCTTCGGCTCGCTCTGGGCATTGGTTTTATACTACCTGTTATGGACCGCTTTGGTTGGTTGGGTGCGCCAGGTTCTCCAACTGTTGGCTGGGGTAACTGGTCGGTGTTTTTAGATTATACCAACGCTTTAATGCCCTTTTTAGCAAGGCCGGTAGCCAATGTAATGGCTATTCTGGCCACCGCAGGCGAGCTGGTTTTTGGGATAATGCTTATAATTGGGTTCAAGATTAAATTGGCGGCTATCGGTAGTTTTTTACTCACACTTGCCTTTGCCCTCTCTATGCTCATCTTTGCAAATTACAGGGCACCTTTTAACTATTCTGTTTTTGTAGTAAGCGCTTCCAGCCTGTTGTTAGTAACGCTGCCCAGCTATAAATGGAGCATGGAAGGAAGCAAATAGTTATCCACATTAAAATTTATTGACACGGTGTAGTGAAAACCACTACCCATAAGGGGGTATTTTTACCTTTTAGTTTTGATATTAACATGTGGATAACTATATTTATCATGTTAAAATTAAATCAACGGGACGATTTAGATTAAAACGCGAAGCCTTTCAGCAATGAAAGGCTTTTTTTTGCAAAAAAAACACGCCCTCACAAGAGGACGTGTTCACTCAAATCTAAAATTATTTTGGGACGATTGAGAATATTTCAATAAATGTTTAATACCCTGATACAAAGATGAAAAAGATGAAGGATTTATTTCTGTTCAGTTTTATTCATCTGTAAAATAACAATTACCAAAAACATTAGAGAATGAATAAAACATTAAAAACAATTCTTTTCAAAATAGATTAGCTGCGTTATGGCAATAGCAATAAAGCCTGAACCGTCCAAATTCTATTCATTTTTCAATGTCAAAAATGCCCTTACATTTGTCTCAAGCACCCCCATATTATCATGGCTAAGCGCTGTAACTTAGTTGTAAGCAAAATAAATAAGATATGGCAACCATGCATCCTTACTTAAACTTCGACGGCAAGGCCGAAGAAGCTTTTAATTTTTATAAATCGGTTTTTGGCGGAGAATTTACCTTCTTTGCAAAAATGAGCGATATGCCCGAATCGGACAAATTAACCGAGGCGGAAAAAAATCGTGTCATGCACATAGCCCTACCCATTAATGAGCATACAACTTTAATGGCGTCTGATTGTGTGCCTTCTGCGGGGCATGTACTTAAAGAAGGTAATAATATGTACATTAATATCAATGCCGGGAGCCGCGAAGACGCCGATCGCTTATTTAACGGCCTTTCAGCAGGTGGCACCATCGAAATGCCAATGGACGATATGTTCTGGGGCGATTACTTTGGCAGTTTTAAAGACAGGTTTGGCATTCAATGGATGGTTAATTTTAGCAATGCCCGATAATTTGATAGCTGCTAAGGCCTAAGCTAGGCTAACATGTAAGCTTATGCAAAGATCATGGTAGCTATCAAGGCTGTATTATAAATATAAATTGTCACCCTGAGGGTAAATTTAAAATCAATATAAATGGCTTAGACTTTTTTGCAGTGATAGACTGCGGCGAATCGTCATCTCGACCGTAGTGGAGAGATCTTTTAATATAATCCAAAGATCTCTCCACTACGCCTTGCTCCGGTCGAGATGACGCCGATTTTGGAATATGCCATGATAGCCTCCGATGAAAGTTGGAGACTATTTTTGCAGCTAAATATCAGCCAATGCCTTAACCAAATCCTGAAAACCAGGTCTGTTTAATGGCGAGGTAAATAGGCAGGCATCTCGTAGCGTACTCAAAGCATTTAAACATGCACTGCTTACGGCTTCATTTTTTAAAGAAAGTAAATCATCCAGCAGGTAACCATAAGCACTAACTTCTATCCGTTCCAGCGCAAAGGCGAGCGCATCATCAGCCTGATCATAAAAACTTGCGGCACCAAAATCGCCGAACAACGTACTGCCCTCATCATCAATCAGGATATTGTGTGCATATAAATCGCCATGCATAATCCCGGCCCCGTGCAATTGCGCAGCTAAAGAAGCGATGGTTTTGGCAATACTCAGCAACTGTTTTTCTGACAGCTGCCTATCTGCCGGAAAAACATCCCTGGTACAGCTTTCTAAACTCGGTGGATTACCCAGGTTATAAAAATGATGAGGAATGAGGTCCATCACTAATCCTTTTTTATCCTCTGGGTGCAGGGCAATCTGTCCAATTAAATTAACCAAACCGGGGTGGTAACCCGCGCAGCAATGTAGGCCGTCATTTCATCTTCCGGCAAACCATCACTGGTTACATTGCCCTTAAATATTTTAACCGCCACCTCTTGAGTTTCATCACCAATAGTCCGGTTTGCTTTCGAAATAATACCCGAAGCACCTTCACCCAATAAATGATTAATCTCTAAATCGTGCCAATTAACTGACGAAAGTGCTTCTACAGCCGGTGTTTTACTAAAGTTGTTCCCCGAAAATGCAACCCACGATAGTTTTGGCATGGCGGTAATCCACTGAGGCAGCGCATGCAGTTTATTAGCAGCTATTCGTAATAACGATAAATTATGGCAGCTGCTCAATTCATCGGGCAGTTGCATTAAACGATTACCCGATAACATTAGCTTTTGCATGCGCTTACACTGTCCAATTTCTTTGGGTAATTCGGCAATGTTGTTGTTTGTTAAAATCAACCAGCGAAGATTAGGGTTGAGCGATTTTGCTGGCACCGTTATAATCTGGTTGGATTTAAACCCTACAATATCAAGCAAGGGGCAATCGGCTAGTACCTCTGGCATCACCGTGAAAAGGTTTTCAGAACAGAAGAAAATCTTCAATTTCTTTAAACGCCCAAAATCTGCCGGCAGGGCACTTAGCTTGTTAAAAGAAAGATCCAATACTTCCAGTGTATCAGCCAAATCGAATATTTCTTCAGGAAAAGAACGAAGCGATTCTGAAAGCTTTAACGATACCGCTCCTTTAAGTTTTCCGCTTTGTAATGCTAACAGGCTTTGCATATATTCAGGTTTCTATTTAAAGCAACGAAGATAGGGGTTTTTCTTAAAGTCCTGAGTCTAGAGTCAGAAGTCGATCAACGCGTAATCTCTGCGATCACCATCCAGAGCGTAGTCGAAGGCCCAATCCTCCGTGCATCGTCATCATGAATTTATTTCAGGATCTTTTAAATTGAACCATATCAGCCATAGAAGGTTCATATAAGAGCAATAGTCTTATATTTTCTTCAATTCCTTATATGATAAAGAACTTGGCACCCAACTCTACGGCCTCTGCGCCTTCTCTCTGTGTACTTTGCTGTTAAATGAACTTTGCTTGGCCATCAGTTATTCGATTAATTTTTAGTTATATTATAAGCAATAAATATAGATTCTATCTATACCTATACTGTCGGGAAGAAAAAATAAATAAAGATCAAGCACTTCATCTTAAAAATAATACATCTACCTAAAACAGCTCTTTTATTTTTTTATTTGCAATAGAAATTTAATCTTATATATTTACAAAAAACTTTAGGGGTGCCTACGTGCTGAGAAATACCCTTTGAACCTGATGCAGTTAGTACTGCCGAAGGGAAAAGTGAAAGCAATAAATTGCTGTCTTTTCGACCCAACTACGGGCAATCTCTATAGTTTTTCCAATTTTTTAAATATGGAAGTAACTATAAACAATCAAAACCATCTTCTTAACGAGGCCTGTTCCATAGAACAGATGCTTGATCTTGTGCTCGTTTCAGAAACCAATGGCCTTGCCATAGCCGTAAACCAAACCATCATTTCCAAATCTGATTGGGACAGGCATGTGCTAAATCCAGGCGATCAGGTTATACTCATAAAAGCCACGCAGGGAGGTTGATTGAATGAATAAATTTTGAATGATTGAATGTAAAGTATAGCTAATTCACTCCTTTCTGTAATTCAATCATTCTCTCACTCAATAATTCAATCCCTCTCTCATTCAATCACTCAATAATTGATTCTACCCATATGAAACAAGAAAAAACCCCAAACCAGGAAGTCATCAGCCGTAGCCCATTTCCGGCCTCACGCAAAATATTTGTACCCGGAAAAATCCACGATATCCAGGTAGCCATGCGCGAAATCAGTTTATCGGAAACCAAAATCCATAACGGCTTTGGCTTAACCGAGCCCAATCCGCCGGTAACCGTTTACGATACCAGCGGGCCATACACCGATCCTGATGCCCTTATTGATGTAAAAAAAGGTTTGCCCCGCATCAGGGAGCAATGGATAAAAGACAGGCTTGATGTTGAAGAACTCCCTCAACCATCTTCTGCCTATGGCCAACAGCGCCTGGCCGATGAAAAGCTTGATGCCTTACGCTTTAATTTCATCAATAAACCCTACAAAGCACAGGCTGGCGCCAATGTATCGCAAATGCACTACGCCAAAAAAGGGATCATTACGGCTGAAATGGAATATATCGCCATCAGGGAGAATCAACAGATTGAGCTGCTCAATGCACAACTGGGCGAGCAGTACGAAGTAATGAACCACCAGCACCAGGGCAATAGCTTTGGCGCAAATACCCCAAAAGGTTACATTACACCCGAATTTGTAAGGGCAGAGGTAGCCGCTGGCCGGGCAGTAATCCCCTGCAATATCAATCATCCCGAGCTCGAGCCTATGATTATTGGCCGAAACTTCCTGGTGAAAATTAACGCCAATATCGGTAACTCGGCCGTTACTTCTACTATTGAAGAAGAAGTAGAAAAAGCCGTATGGGCCTGCCGTTGGGGAGCCGATACCATTATGGATTTATCAACAGGGAAAAATATTCACGAAACCCGCGAATGGATTATCCGCAATTCGCCGGTGCCCATCGGTACTGTTCCCATTTACCAGGCTTTAGAAAAAGTAAATGGCAAAGCCGAAGACCTCACCTGGGAAATCTTCCGAGATACTTTAATTGAGCAGGCAGAACAGGGTGTAGATTATTTTACCATCCATGCCGGTGTACTGCTCCGTTACGTGCCTTTAACCGCTAAAAGGATTACCGGTATTGTTTCGCGGGGCGGATCCATTATGGCCAAATGGTGCCTGGCCCATCATAAAGAAAATTTCCTGTATACCCATTTTGAGGAGATCTGCGAAATTATGAAAGCCTATGATGTAGCCTTTTCATTGGGTGATGGTTTAAGGCCTGGCTGTATTGCCGATGCGAATGATGCTGCACAGTTTTCGGAGCTCGAAACCCTTGGCGAACTCACTAAGATAGCCTGGAAACATGATGTACAAACCATTATAGAGGGCCCCGGGCATGTACCCATGCACCTGATTAAAACCAATATGGAAAAACAACTGGAACATTGTGGCGAAGCGCCTTTTTATACTTTAGGCCCTTTAACGATCGATATTGCGCCCGGTTACGATCACATTACCTCAGCTATTGGCGCTGCCATGATTGGGTGGTTTGGCACAGCCATGCTTTGTTATGTCACCCCAAAAGAACACCTGGGTTTGCCGAACAAAAAGGATGTTAAAGACGGTGTAATTACCTATAAAATTGCTGCCCATGCGGCCGATTTAGCCAAAGGCCACCCAGGTGCACAATACCGCGATAATGCTTTAAGTAAAGCGCGCTTTGAGTTTAGATGGGAAGATCAGTTTAACCTCTCGCTCGATCCGGATACGGCAAAAGAGTTTCATGATGAAACTTTACCTGCAGAGGGCGCCAAAATTGCGCATTTCTGTTCCATGTGCGGTCCGAATTTCTGCTCGATGAAAATTACGCAGGACGTGAGGGAGTATGCCGCGAAACAAGGTGTAGAAGCAGAAGATGCTTTGGCAAAAGGCATGCAGGAGAAATCGAAAGAATTTACCGAAAAAGGAAGCGAAATTTATTTTTAAGCCGCAATGGAACTGATTGTAATCGCCAAACCGACTATTTTTAAGGAAGAATGTCCTCTTGTAAATCAGCTTTTCGAAGCTGGTTTACAGGTTTTCCATTTACGTAAGGAAAATGCCAATGAAGGCGACTACCGGAGGATTATTGAAGGGATTTTACCCGAATATCGTCCGCAGATTGCTTTACACCATTTTCATTCGCTGGCTAACGATTACAACATCAACAGGATCCACCATACCGAAAGTTTCAGAAAAAGTAGAGGAGATGAAGAACTACCTAAACACAAGGTATTCAGCACTTCCATCCACCAGTTATCAGACCTGGATCAGATCCGGTCATACCATTACAGCTTTTTTGGCCCTGTATTCAACAGCCTTTCTAAACCTGGTTATTTAGGGCTTATACCTCCAGGTTTCCGGTTGAACAAGAAGAGCACCCAGCCAAAAATGATCGCCCTTGGTGGCATTGGCCTCAACCAGATCGATCAGGTAAAAGAAATGAATTTCGATGGTATTGCCCTATTGGGCAGTATCTGGAACGATCCGGCTCAAGCTTTAATCAATTTTAAAAAAGCGCAGCAGCATTGCCTGGCGCACCATCAACCGCTTTAAAAACTTCAACATGATTCATCCCTTACAATATATTTCACAAGCGCCCCGAACTGGCACCCATTTAGATGCCATTGAGGCGGTGCTTCAAGCTGGCGGAAAATGGATTCAGCTCCGTATTAAAAACCAATCGGAAGCTGAAATCCTGCCTTTTGCCAATGCGGCACAGGCCTTATGCGAAAGGTATGGTGCCAAGCTCATTATAAACGACTATCCGTACCTGGCCAAGGCGGTGGGCAGTTATGGCGTACACCTGGGTTTGCAGGATATGCCCATTGCCGAAGCCCGAAAAGTGATCAGCCCTACACAGCTCATTGGTGGTACAGCCAATACCTTCGAACACATTTTACAAAGGGTGGCCGAAGGTGCCGATTACATTGGCCTTGGCCCTTTCCGTTTTACGCATACTAAAGAAAACCTAAGTCCGATTGTAGGCCTCGAGGGTTATCAAAAATTGATGGAAAAAGTACAGCAGGCTGGTATCAAAACACCCATTGTGGCCATTGGTGGTATCGAAGCCGCAGATATTCCTGCCATACTCGAAACTGGCATTTATGGTATTGCGATATCGGCAGCGCTCACCAACCAAACACAAATGGCTGCGGTTCTTGAAGAAATCAACAGTAAATTCAATATTCATTCGATTTAAAAATTACAGATATGTTAACCATTGCAGATCAAACCTTTAGTTCGCGCCTCTTTACCGGAACCGGAAAATTTAGTTCGGCCAAAGAGATGGAAAGCGCCTTAATGGCCTCGGCATCCGAACTGGTTACCGTGGCCCTTAAACGTGTCGATTTAAAAGACAAGGACGACGATATCCTGCAACACCTTAAACACCCGCACATCAACCTCTTGCCCAATACTTCTGGTGTGCGTAATGCAAAAGAAGCTATTTTTGCCGCACAGCTGGCACGCGAAGCCTTAGAAACCAATTGGATTAAACTGGAAATCCATCCCGACCCCAAATACCTGATGCCCGACCCGATTGAAACGCTTAAGGCGACCGAAGAACTGGTTAAACTCGGCTTCGTGGTGTTGCCTTATATCCACGCCGATCCGGTTTTATGTAAACGTTTAGAAGATGTGGGTACCGCAGCGGTGATGCCTTTAGGCTCGCCCATTGGCAGTAATAAAGGCTTAAGAACCATCGATTTTTTAGAGATCATTATCAGCCAGAGCAGGGTTCCGGTCATTATCGATGCCGGGATAGGTGCACCATCTGATGCGGCTAAAGCCATGGAAATTGGTGCCGACGCTGTTTTGGTGAATACCGCAATTGCCATAGCTAAAGATCCAACCAATATGGCTATTGCCTTTAAAATGGCTGTAGAAGCCGGCAGAATGGCCTTTGAAGCTAAACTGGGTGGCCAGCAACATTTTGCCGCAGCCAGTAGCCCACTAACCGCATTTCTTGATGAACAGTTTTAATACGGTATTCGAATCCTACAACTGGGACGATGCCAAAGCCAGTATTTACGATAAAACAGCGGCCGATGTGGAAAGGGCGCTCGATAGTACGCAGCGCAGCCTGGATGATTTTAAGGCGCTGATTTCACCTGCGGCATTGCCTTATCTTGAAGATATGGCACAGATTAGCCAGCGTTTAACTTTAGATCGTTTTGGCCGGGTAATCCAGATGTACATCCCCCTTTACCTCTCTAACGAGTGCAACAACATTTGTACCTATTGCGGTTTCAGTTACGATAATAAAGTGCGGCGGCGCACCCTCAACCCGATGGAAATTATGCAGGAGGTTGCCGTAATTAAAGGGATGGGATACGACCATGTTTTACTGGTTACCGGCGAAGCCAACCAAAGTGTACATACCGATTATTTTAAAAAAGTATTGGATCTGATCAGTCCGCATTTTGCCCATATCTCCATGGAGGTACAGCCTTTGGATGTAGCCGACTATGAAACCCTTATTCCGCACGGGCTAAATACGGTATTGGTTTACCAGGAAACCTACCATCAGGACGATTACCGCAAACACCACCCTAAAGGCAAAAAATCTAACTTCTTATACCGCTTAGAAACACCCGATCGATTGGGACAGGCTGGCATCCATAAAATGGGGCTGGGTGTTTTAATCGGACTGGAAGACTGGCGGACAGATTCATTTTTTACGGCCCTACACCTATCCTATCTCGAAAAACAGTACTGGCAAAGTAAGTTCAGCATCTCCTTCCCCCGGTTACGCCCTTTTAGCGGTGGTTTAGAACCTAAAGTGGTGATGAACGATAAAGAACTGGTGCAGCTGATTTGCGCTTACCGCTTATTCAATAGCGAAGTAGAACTGTCTATCTCTACCCGTGAAACTGTTGCTTTCCGGAACCAGGTGATTAAGCTGGGCATTACGGCCATTAGTGCAGGCTCTAAAACCAATCCTGGCGGTTACCAGGTAGAACCCCAATCGTTAGAGCAGTTCGAAATATCTGATGAACGTTCGGCACAGGAAATTGCAGCCATGATCAGAAAACAAGGTTACGAACCCATTTGGAAAGATTGGGACAGGAGTTTAATCAGCAAATCATGTTAATAAAAGAAGAACTAAACCGCTACAACAGGCAAATGATCTTGCCCGAACTGGGCCTCGCCGGACAGGAAAAGCTAAAAGCAGCCAAAGTACTGGTAATAGGCGCCGGTGGTTTAGGCTGCCCCATATTGCAATACCTGGCCGTAGCAGGCGTAGGAACAATCGGCATTGTAGATGATGATGTGGTGGAACTGAGTAACCTGCACCGCCAGATTTTATACAATCATACCGATATTGGCCAGCCAAAAGCAAAAGTGGCCGCTGAGAAACTCGCCTTACTCAATCCTCATGTTGAACTTAGGGCCTATCACGAACGTTTTACAGCAACCAGTGCGGGCCATATCTGCCAGGATTATGAGCTGGTGATCGACTGTTCGGATAATTTTAGCACCCGCTATCTCGTAAACGATACCTGTGTAGCTTTAGGCAAAACACTCCTTTTTGGCTCTATTTTACAATTTGAAGGGCAGGTAGCCGTATTTAACCACCAGGGCAGTGCTAACTATAGAGACCTTTATCCGGCAGCACCAACCGAAAATATGAACTGTGTAGAAGGCGGCGTAATTGGCATTTTACCCGGCATAGTGGGTTTGTACATGGCCAACGAAGCCATTAAATTAATCTGCGGTATTGGCGAAACCCTTTCAGGCAAACTGATGACCATTAATGCCCTGAACAATACGATGCTGGTATTTAAAATTGCAGCCGAAAAAACAGCTGATACGGCAAAACCAGCAGCCATAAAAAACGATAAAGCCATACCAGAAATTGATAGAAGCACATTAAATAACTGGCTTGAAACCCAAGCTGATGACGTTTTTTTAATTGATGTACGCGAAAGTTACGAACATGAAGACGACAATATTGGCGGTGTGAATGTATCCTTATACGAGTTAACTGCATCGCTCACCACTTTCCCTAAACACAAAAGACTAGTTTGTTATTGCCAAACCGGGCAAAGAAGCAAAATGGCCGTGCAGTTATTGGCTGGGCTTTACCAGGGAGAGGTATATAGCTTAAAGGGTGGTATTTAATTCAGTTGTTCCTTAGTCAATGGTTTATTCGGTAATTGACTTCCGACTTTGGACTCAAAATTCCATCATGCCTCTTACGTTTTCCATCCTTTTAACCACGGACGGCACAAAGAGAATGCACAAAAACCACATCGTGTGATAAAATAATAAAGTTAATGCTGTGGTAAAAAGCGGCCTTCATTCCCGTACAGGCGGGCCTTAAAGCTCAGTGCTTTACGATCATTCATGAGCACTCCGTGGTTCCCAATCATTTACCAATGACAGATTTTAAAATTGGCGTCATCTCGACCGAAGCAGCGCGGAGCGGAGAAATCTTTGGACTATGTTAAAAGATCTCTCCACTGCGGTTGAGATGACGATTTATCTTACCGGTCACCCAACTCCTTTGTTTTTTTCTAAAACTGACCTCTGGGAATGACGTCGCGCGAAGAATAATGCTTGAATTGAGCCCAAACACTCAACACCAAAAAAGACTCCGTGCTTTTCGTGTTTCCGTGGCAAAAATGTCTCACAGATTTCGTTAATTCATAATGACGCTTCACTGGAAATAACGCGTTAATCGACTCATGGCCTCACACTCCCAACTCAAAAAACGGCTCAATCTTTGCTCCTTCCCAAAAAAATCAATCAGGAAAACCATTTACATCATGAACAAATTACCAGCACTGTCCCCAAAACCATTTACCGTTCTTTTAACCCTGTTTACCCTTTTCCTCTCGGCCTGTTCCGAAACACCAGAACGTTTCTTCGACATAGCGATCTTAAACACCAACATGATCAACGATTTTGCAAGTGCCGATCTGGCCCGCCACATCAACGACGAAACCAAAGAATATCCCGATATCCCATCCAGTAAAAAGAAAGGCAATGAAGCCACTACCAGCCTCAATAACAAAATATTATACCTCGAACAATCGCTCGAAAAGGTAAAAAAGCTCTCCGCCTCTGGCGATGAAGAAAAAGAAATTAAAGCCCTCTCCCAGCAATTATACGAACTCGTCATCCCCGTTTACAAAAATGAATACCTGGCCTACGCCAAACTGTGCGACAGCAAAGGCAGCCAAAGCGCCAAAGATGAAATTATTCACAGCATCGACCAGAAGTATGGCGCCCGCTTTGAGCAAAACTTCAATGCCTTAATGGAAAAAGGCAAAACCTATGCGCAAAAAAACAACATCCAGGTAAACTGGGGAAAATAAAAATAATAATATATGGTTTAATTCAGGTTTGAAATATTTGGATTAAACCATTTACAAGGCCCAAGACTCCCGACCAACTTCTGCAGATGCTACACACTAGTAGCCTGCAGCTCATTGCTGCGAAACTCTACTATTTCTCCTTTCTCAGTCTTTGTTTCTTCCCCAGATTGCTTAACTTCTTTCTCTAGATTGCTCACAGCAAAACCACAGAGGCTTATAAAAACAGCTGCACATAAAAACCATACTAACCGTGTAAGTAAATATCTATCGTAAGAAGAATGTTTTAATATTTCAGTTGAAAGGGGCTTTAGTCTTCTGCTAGTGTCTGAGGGGTAGATTCCACTATCGGTAAAATACTCATGCCCCTTCCCATAACCTTTATACCATACCTTGCCTAACGAGTATTTCGTCAATGTATCAGGTAAAGTAATTTTCCTTTGCTTTGTCAACGTTTTAAGGTTTAATGGAATGATGGTAACTCCAGGCTCTTGTTCCCCATCTTTCACGGGTTCGTAATGATCTCCATCCCAATACATAGAATTCTCGCCTGATTTAGGAGTTCTAACTGTTGCAGGAATACGCTCCCAAACTATAAACGAAGTACCGCAAATAAATAGTAAAAGAATACATGAAATGACAATATAATTGTGCGGAACTAGTCTTGTTGTAGATGTATCGTCTCCGCCAATTATTGTAGTTCGGTTTCTTTTCTTTTTTCTGGTTGCAACCTCAAAGACACGCTTTTTTTCCTCATCGCTAAGATTTATCCATTCATATTGGGTAGGGAAATCTATTAACCAGGCAAGAAGATCAGTATTCTCTTCACTTGTTTTTGCTGTCTCTCCTTTTATGTGATTACATAGGGCCTTGTAATCATCAGGCTCTGAATCATATATAACTTTCCTAAAATCATCACATTCGATCTTATCTACTTCAAAGAACATTGAAAGTATGTCGGCATCTTTTGGATTATATCTATTGTCATAAATCTTTAAACAAGCTTTTCTTAATCTTGTTGTAGTTTCTCCAGTTAAAATTGTGTGGAGGTCCCCATTATCTCTCATCTTCTTATAGACAGCCAATACTAAGTCTTGATAATCTTCAGGCATTTTTCAAAAATTTAAGCGTAAAAATAGAAATGGAATTTTTGGAACCCTTACGGTTTCCCAGAATTTCATGGAATTTAAAAAGAATTATTTAGAATCTATGGAATTATCTGAAAACTAGCGATTTAAAGCTAAGATATTTGTCCCAACATTTAATTCAAGCAACGATTCAAACAATAATCCAAGCAAGAATCGACTGTTAAAAACGAGTAGAAATCGCGGTCGTTATTAGCCGGTTTGGGAAGCAGTTAAAGCTCCCGCGACAGACACTCAACACTTCCCAAATTTTCAGAAGGCCTTCTGATTTACAAACTGTAGAAAGGCCAGCGAGTGGTTCGCGGGTACTCTGCTTAATAAATCAATTCTAAAAATTCAAGAAATGTTCATTCCATTATTTATTGCTATCCTATTAGGATTAGCTACTCCATCTAATACAAACCATTCTGCATCTTGTGGCGGAACAACAACAGTAAACACTGCTGATACCGATCCGGGTGATACTGATCCTACCGATCCAGGCGACACCCCTCCGGGCGACGATACAGGTGGTGAAGGCTCACATGTTCCACCAAAAAATCCATAGTTTGTGGTCTACCCGAGATAGAAATATCTCGATAATAAGTAAGGCAGTATTTTCTGCCTTACTTATTTGCTATAAAACAATCCCTAAATATTCAAGGAGAAACCATCCTGTTTTTTTATATTTGAGTAAATAATTATTTTCGCTCTTGAAAAAAATATACTTTCTTCTATTTTTTCTTTTGGCAGTATTTGCTTGTAAGAAAAAGAACAACACTCAAGCACCGATTAAAAACCAGAATTTTGAGATAGCAGAATCCTTTTTCTTTAAAAACAACGACTCTTCATTCTATTACTTCAACAAAGTAACCACTACCTCTAAAGATAGCTTACAGGTGGCGATGGCTTATAATTATATGGCAGTGATACAATCAGATGCCGGAGACTATTTTGGAGGCCAGGAAAGCTTAACATTATCATTATCTTTCTTAAATGAACAAAAACAAACTGATCTAGCCTGCCTCGCTTCGAATTATAATGAGCTTGGCTTAAATAGTACATATTTCAAAAAATATTCCGATGCTATAAATTATTATAATTTGGCACTAAAGTTTTGCCGGAACGACTCGTATAAATTACGGTTCCTTAATAATAAAGCATTGGCATATCAAAAAAGTGGAGCCTATTCAAAAGCAATTGATATTTACAATGAGGTTTTGATAAAAATCAGTGATAAGAAAGAATACGCAAGAGTACTTTCTAATGCAGCTAAAACAAAATGGCTTCAAAATCCCAGTTACAATCCACTGGCAGATTTTTCAAAAGCATTGCAGATTCGTTATTTAGAAAAGGATGAGTGGGGCCAAAATGCCAGCTATTCCCATTTTGCCGATTATTACGAAAAGAAAAAACCTGATTCAGCATTTAGTTACCTGCAAAAGATGTATCTAATTGCAACAAAACTTAATAGTCCTGATGATCGGCTCGAAGCACTTCAAAAATTAATCAAACTTAGTCCGGCTACTACAATAAAACAGCTTTTCCAAAAATACCAAAGCATTGAGGACAGTTTGCAAACTGCCCGCAATGCAGCCAAGAATCAGTTTGCCCTTATTCGTTACGAAACGGAAAAAAGCAAGGCCGATTATCTGAACGCCAAAGCAGAGAATATTCAAAAACAAAAAGATATACTGGTAAGAAATATTGGAATCGCTACTTTGATCCTATGTTTGCTATTAGGTTATTTCCTATACCGAAAACGAAAAAAAAGCCTGCAACAGGAAAAAGAAATAGAAGTTAAAAAAACGGAACTCAAATACGTAAAAAAAATTCACGACCGTGTAGCCAACAGGGTATACCAGGTAATGTCGGAAGTAGAAAACACAACCGAAATAGATAAGGATGATCTGGCCGACAAACTTGATGTGATCTACAAAATATCGAGAGACCTTTCTTACGACAATAAAGATATCCATAATGAAGAAAACTTTTCAATTGAACTGTCGAAAATGTTATACGCTTATGCTTCCGCGAAAACGAATATAACGATTGAAGGTGGCGGCGAAAAACTTTGGGAAGCTATTAACGATGACACTAAAGCTGAAGTATTTTGCGTTTTGCAGGAACTGATGACCAATATGAAAAAACATAGTGGGGCAGATACCGTTACCATAAATTTTAAGCGCGAAAATGACCGTATAACTGTTTTATATGTAGATAATGGAAAAGGAATGGAGGTTTTAACCCCTAAAAATGGATTAAGAAATACGGAAACCCGTATAGAAAGTATTTCGGGCCATATTACTTTTGATACCAGGCCTGATGGAGGGCTTCGTATTGAATTTTCATTTCCAACCTTATAAAAATATAAATATGTTCACAAACGTACTCATCGCCGAAGATCATGAAATTGTTAGTAAATCGCTGCGTAGCGCCCTTACAGATCTTGGCATTACCATAGCCGATAAAGATTATGTGTTTTATTGTGATGATGCATTTACACGCGTACAAAAAGCACTTCGAGATGGCAACCCTTACGAACTGATTATTACCGATCTTTCTTTCGATGAAGAGTACCCAAAACAAAAGATATCAGGCGGCAGAGAATTGATAAAAGCTTTGAAAGAAATACAGCCCGATCTAAAAGTGCTGGTATTTTCTATAGAAAACAGGGCCTTAATTGCCAATACACTATTTAAAGAATTAAATATCGATGCTTACGTACCTAAAGCCCGCCATGATGCAAAAGACCTCAAACTGGCTTTGGAAAGCATTTATAAAAACAAGAAATACCATTCGCCCAACCTGAGGCAAAAAGAAGAATACCTGCACGATTTTACGCCATATGATAAAACAATTGTTTCGCTCATTTTAGATGGAAAAACCCAAAAAGAAATGTCGGGCATTTTGAAACAAAAAAACATGGAACCATCTGGCTTGAGTAGTATCGAAAAACGCATAAATTACATCAAAACCGCGCTCAATATTTCAAATAATGGCCAGCTAATTGCTTACTGCATCGCAAATAAGGTGATTTAGTTGAGAGGAGCCCTAAGTCTTCAGTCCATAGTCGGGAGTCGATTGATCTCGTTTAGTCACTCACGCGGTTGTCCTTATTCGCGGTTGTCATGCTGAGCGTAGTCGAAGGATCTTCAACGATGAAAAGAATTTACTGCTTTAAACAACCTCAGTGTGCTCTGTAACATGCATCTGTGAATCTGTGTAGTTAAAAAAAGAACTAACGTTTGGTATTTAGCATGGATAATCGCCAGGCTATCAAACATGAATGATTAAACCATCAACCAATTAACCTGTCCTAAAAGATTGCTTCAGCTCCCTCAGTCCGGCCTCGCAATTACCAAAACGGCTATAGACTATCAACCAATGAACTCTTGACTAATGAACCAACCTACGGTTTCCCGTAAGGATGCGCCACATCCCTCCCATACTTTTGAGCAGCTAAAAAATAACTATGGGAAAATTTATCATGACCAAAAGAACAAACGGCGAATTCCAGTTTAACCTCGAAGCAGCAAACGGAAGGGTTATCCTCACCAGCGAAGGTTATGCCACAAAAGCAGGATGCAACAAAGGTATCGAATCGGTAAAAACCAATGCACCAACTGATGCCAGATACGACGGGAAAGATGCAAAAAACGGAGCCTACTATTTCAATTTAAAAGCGGCGAATGGCGAAATTATCGGTACCAGCCAAATGTATACAATTGCTGATGCACGCGATGGTGGAATCGAATCGGTTAAAGTAAACGCACCTCATGCAGCAATTGTAGATGAAACCATTTAATCTAAGAACATATGGATCTTAAACTAAAGTTAGAACAACTTCATCAGCGTGTGGTCGGATTAAAAGATCAGATCAATACCGAAGAAGCAACCAAAAATGCATTTGTAATGCCCTTTATTCAAATCCTCGGTTACGATATTTTTAACCCCACAGAGGTGATCCCCGAACACATTTGCGATATCGGCACCAAAAAAGGCGAAAAAGTAGATTATGTCATTCGTAAAAACAACGAACCTATACTCATTTTCGAATGTAAACACTGGAAAGAAAGTGCCGATGCGCACAACTCTCAGTTACATCGCTACTACCACGTTTCGAAAGCACGTTTTGGCGTATTAACCAACGGTACCGTTTACAACTTTTACGCCGATTTAGAAAAGCCAAATATTATGGACGAGAAACCTTTCTTAACCATTGATATTGAAGACCTAAAAGATAACGCCATAAAAATCCTCGAAAGTTTTACCAAAAACGAATACAATTTAGAAACGATCCTCGATTCGGCCGAAGGTCTAAAATACATCAAAGCCATCAGAAAGGAATTTGAAAAAGAAATAGACAGTCCTTCTGACGAAATGGTAAAACTACTGGTGAACCGTTTTTTTGATAAACCCCTCACGGCAAACCGGATGATTGCCTTTAAAGAATATACCAGAAAAGCCCTTACCATTTCCATCAACGAATCCATCAGCGATCGCTTAAAATCGGCATTGAATATTAACCAGAAAATGGAGAAAAAGGAGGAGGGCAAAGTGATTCCTATTGATGAAGCACCTGATGTTTCTAAAATTGTAACGACTGAAGAAGAGTTAGAAGCTTTCCAGATTGTAAAGGCCATTTTGCGTGAGAAGATTCCATCTGTCAGGATCGCCGCCCGAGATACCCAATCTTATTTTGGCGTACTGCTCGATGACAATAACCGTAAACCAATTTGCAGATTCCATTTTAATACCATTAACAAATACATTGAAACCTTCGAGAAAGGGAAAGATGCTGGTGAGAAAAAACAGTTATTCAATCTTGATGAACTTTACGATTATAGAAGCCAGTTGCATCAAACCTTAGAGAATTATTAATTATCCGCTCATCTCTCCAAAAAATGTAGGGGTTGCTTTATGGCCTGTTTTGGGAGCAGACTTGGCAATCTCTCATTTTAAACACGAAAAATCCTCAGTGATTTGTCATCCTGAGCGGAGTCGAAGGATAGGTTTCGAAAGTTTCGAAGATCAGGTTGAGCCAAGGTGCTCCAGGTTATAAAAATACATTGCTCCAATAGTTTCCTCTGATCAATCTAAAATTTTACCTAACATGCTTGCCTTAAGGTTAGCCGTAAGGAATGTATTTTTTGCCGAAATACCTTAGTGGCATGAAACATTTAGTTGCACTACTATTATTAACATTCTCAATGGGCAAGGCCCAGGCACAAAAACAGAAAGTAATCACCTATCAGTTAATGGAACCCGGTTTCAATACCAAAGTAATTAAAGGAACCATTAGCGAGGTATACACCACAAAACGTTATGGCAAAACCTTCTGGTGGATAGTAATCGGTACCGATACCATTATCCATGTATGGCCCAGGCACCTCGATACCGCAACCATGAAACCTGGTATAAACCGCGCCTTCTATTCCATTAAACGCCTTGATAATAGCTGGTGGAAGAAAGAAAAATCAGAAGATTATGTGAAGCCGAATGAATAATTCATTTCGTAAAAATCTATGTAAACGATTGGTAATTTTGAGTAGGGCTATAGGTCACACGGGGTCGTCATTTCGACCGCAGTGGAGAAATCTGATAAAAAGAACTTATAAATTTTGCTTTACGGTTTTCCTTTAGGAAAAGATTTCTTGTCACTATAGGTTTATAGTCTAAAATAATTTAAGATGAAAAAGTATTATGTAAACAAAAATGCCCAAAGTAACGGCGATCATGAGGTTCATGATGAAAACTGTACTTACTTACCTTCAAGTGATAACAGAAAGTATTTGGGTGAATTTTCTTCATGTAAAGGCGCGGTAACAGAAGCGAAAAAGACCTACAGCAAATCAAACGGTTGCAGAACATGTTCTATAGACTGCCACACCACATAAAACTGATATAGCTTAAGTGCTTAAAAATTGAAGGATTGTTTCATGTTCGTTTAAGAAAATAGGGCAATCCTTCTTTAGTGTTTATACTCTCTGCAAAAAGATATAATCAGCTGAAAATCACTCTATAACTTTTCTTAAATACTTTGTCTTTTTACGGTTTTCCGTAAGGTTTGGGGTTTAGGCTTGTATACTTTTGAATTATAAACTTAAAACAAACTTATCATGGAATACAAAGTAGTGCCATTTACCGCAACATTGAATCAAAAAAATGAAACTACAGCTGCGGTTGCAAGTCAATTAGAAAATTTAATCAAGCAATTTACTAATCAAGGTTGGGAATACATCAGATTAGAAAGTGTTTCAACTTATGTGCAGCCTGATCCAGGTTGTTTTGGATTAGGTGCCAAACCTGGCTATTTAGCTTCTTATCAAATGGTTGTTTTTAGCAAAGGAGTAATATGAAAATAATTTTACTCTCGATCATAAGAATGTACTGGGCAGTATTCCCTAAAGATAAAAGGCGTAAATGCATTTTCAAATTGAGCTGCTCTAAGCATGTTTATCAGGTTACCAAAGAAGAAGGCCTGCTCGAAGGATTTAATGCATTAAAGTATCGATATAAAAACTGTAGAAACGGGTATCATATTTTCGAAAATCATATCGATGGGAGTAAGATGATGATATTACCGGATGGTCAATTGCTTCAAGAAAATGAGATTGCAGTTAGATTTTTCTCCTGTAGCTAAGATTTAGTCTATAAAATTAATTGAATTCCTATTCTTTTTCATCAATGAAATCATTCCTAATCGTTTGCTCAATCTGCTGTTTTGTAGCAATATTGAAGTTGCCCATTGAATTTTATACCTTTTTAAGAACCATTGTTTCATTGGGAGCGGGATTGCTCATTTACAGTTGGATCAAACAAAAAAACTATGCTTTGGCAGTTGTTTTCGTGCTTGTGTTGATTCTTTTTAATCCCCTGTTTCCCATTTACCTGCACCAAAAAAGCATCTGGATCCTACTTGATATCATCACCGGACTATTGTTTTTAATCACTGCCTTTTATAAGAAAAGTGAACCTGTAAAACAAGACGAAAAAGTGACTGAAATTTTACACGTTCAAAAAACATACTCCAGAGACCGCATTGTTTCGGCAAAAAAAGAAATACAATAATCACATCATAAATCAAACTAAAACCTAATGTTATGATTGCCCAAATAGAAGAATTTTTTAACCCAAAAACAGCCGATGCACCTCAGGATGAAAATGTGGAGATCAAAGAACCCGTTACAGAAGAAGCAGAGGAAGTAAGAAAAAGAACTTACCACGAAGCAGGCTTTAGAGATGGGTCGCGAAACAGTGGCAGCCCTTTGGCGCTTTCGATATGCCTGAATGCTATTTATGCCAGGTTCCAAAATGAAGAAAAAGAATTGGTAGAAAAACAGCAATTGGCTAAAGCGCCCTATATCAACGAGCAGAAAACAAAGGAAACGGAAATCAAAACCCTTGCCATCAGTGAAGAAAGTAAAAAACAGCAAATCACCCAGGTTGAAACCAATATCAGAAAGGTAAAAGACAATATTGAAGAGTTAAAATTCGAAATTAACGAACTGGCCAGGGATCCCGAAAAATACCACATCAGTGCTTCAAAAGGTGCCTCAACGAAATTCTGGATCGGTTTAATCATCCTGATGCCTTTAAGCCTGTATCTGTTTACCTTTTATATTTCTACCTCTTACTCAGCCTTCTTTAAACCTTTTGACGCAACCAGCACCATTATCATGAATGTGCTCGATTCAAAGGCTTTTTCAAAGGCCTGGCAGGATGGATCGCTGGAAGGTGCTTTCGTAACCTTTATTCCCTTCGTTTTTTTAGGCCTGGGCTATTTAATCCATATGTTTGGCGAAGTTAAAAGTGTGGTAAACTACATTAAAATCGGTCTTCTTTTACTTACCACTTTTGTTTTTGATGCCATCCTTGCTTATCAGATAGAAGAAAAGATTTATGAACTCACCAAAACCTTCGATACTCCTGCATTTAATCTTCCCATTGCCTTTGAAAAAATCCAGTTCTGGGGAATCATATTCGCGGGTTTTGTGGTCTACCTCATCTGGGGGGTAGTGTTCGATTTTATCATGAAAGAACACCGCGAAAAAGACAAAATCAAACATGAACAGCTCCGCAGAAAAAAGGACATTCAAATTCATCAGGATAGGATAATGGATATCGAAATCCAAAAAGAAAAACTGATCGCAGAACTCGTCGATATCAAAAAACTTTCGCTTGAAGCACAAGGGCGCATTGTTACCCTGCAAAGAATCATCGATGCCGTAATTATCCCTACCAAAGAATACGTGCTCTATGCCTCTGAGTACATGCAGGGCTGGATCACATTTGTTAACGAAAAACTCCGCATTTCACAGCACGAAAAATTTGATCTTCAAAATGAATGCAGGGCCTGTTATGATGAAAACCTTAAAAGTGTAGGCGCCAGCGAAGACTCTCAAAATTCTGTTTATGTATCTACCTTATAAACCCGGCACCATGAAACCGAAATTATTAACCTTATTGCTAATCTACTTATTTGTTGGTGTTTTTATAAACGAAAGTAAGGCCCAAAATCGAAACTTGAACATTAGCTTTTTGTTAGATTTATCTGATCGGATAGCACCCAAAAAGAACCCTGATTTTTTTCAGAGAGATCTCGGATACATAAAATCTATAGAAACAGCTTTTGTCAATCATGTAAAAGGAAAAAAAATAATGCTTTTAAATGATCAGATGCAGGTTTTCTTTGATCCCATTCCTAAAATTCCGAATATCGATTACCTGAGTCAACAATTGAAAGTAAGTTTTAATCCAAAAACAAATAAAAAAGAAATTCTAAATGTAGATAACATTTACACACAAACTTCTTCAAAAATCTATCTACACACCATTAAAGAAAATAATTATGTTGGTTCTGATATCTGGAAGTTCTTCAAAAATAACGTTCAGAATTACTGTATTAAAGACAAACAACGAAATATATTGGTGATACTAACCGATGGTTATATGTATCATCAAAACAGTCAGTTTTTAGATAAAGGTAAAAGCTCTTACATCACTCCAGCGTTCATCCAATCAAAAAAGCTCACCTCTTCTGATTATAGGGCAATCATGAAAAAGAATAATCTGGGTTTTATCTCTTTGCCTTATAATTTAAAAGATCTGGAAATTATTGTTTTAGGCATTAATCCATCAAAACAAAACCCATACGAAGAAGATGTGATTAAACAATACTGGGCAGACTGGTTTACAGCCATGAAGGTAAAAAAATTCCACTTAATCACAACCGATCTGTCTGCCAATTTAGCCCCTGTACTCCAGAAAATTATTTCAGAAAAATAAAAAGATATATTCACCAATTTTAAACTGGCGATGATCTTCTATAACGGCCTGTTAATTAACCATTTTTAACAATACCACCCCTCAATCATGAAAACGCTCGCCCTACTCCTTTTTTTCTTTACCAACATCACTTGTAAAGAAAATACAACCGTGTACATTTGCAACAGTGGTAACGCTAAAAAATACCACTATACCTCCAATTGCCGCGGTTTAAGCAATTGCACGTATAAAGTTGTACAAAGCACTATAGATAAAGCAAAAAAAGACGGAAAAACATTATGCGGTTGGGAAAAGTAAGTGTATTGGTTTTATTGTTAACGCTCCAGGCTTGTTTTATCCCACCAGGCGAAAGCAAACCACTAATAAACTACAACCACCTTGTTTTTACCGCCAAAGTAATCCGCATTATGGATGGCGATACCATGGAGGTACTGTACCAGCGCCAGCCCATTAAAATCCGTTTGGCGCATATCGATTGCCCTGAGAAAAGAGGTTCACAACCTTTTGGGAATCAGGCTAAAAAAGCGCTATCCGATTTGTGTTTCGGGCAAATGGTGAGTGTACAAGGTCAAAAATACGATCGCTATAAAAGGTTAATTGCCATAATTATTAATAATAACAAACAGGTGGTGAACCAGGAAATGATTAGACTAGGCATGGCCTGGCATTATAAAAAATATTCAAGTGATCCGCTCTATGCCCAGTTAGAAATAACCGCCAGGAAAAATAAGGTAGGCTTATGGCAAGATAGCAGCGCCGTTGCCCCTTGGGAATGGCGGAAACCAAAAACGCCATTGCTTGGCAAGTAGGGGGAGATAAAGATCATCGCTCCTTAATACTAAAAATGCCTGATAGCATATCCATCTATCAGGCATCCATCCTATAAAATTTGCTATACCTTCCTCAATGCCATTTTTAATACCGATAGAATAAAAAGGATAAAAAATACGATTACTATCGGAGCAAAAACTTCTAACCAGCCAATGCTTCCAACAATTATTTTGATAATAAAAAGGATGCTGCTAAACAGCATCCCTAATAAGATTAAGATTTCCTTAAAACCCCTTTGTTTTGTTTTTTTGGTTCTTCTTTTTGCCACAGGTTTTTCTTAAATGGTTAACTTATAGAAATGTAATTTCAACACGCCTATTCTTTTTTCTTCCGGCGTCGGTGTTATTTGATTCAATCGGATTTTCAATGCCTTTTCCTATTGCGCTTATCCGAGCTGCTTCAATATTCAGTGAGGTTAAATGATTTTTAAATGCTTCTGCCCTCAACTGCGATATCTGTTGGTTTACTGCTAAGGGGCCATCACTGCTTGCATAACCGTCAATATGAATGGACGCCGTAGGGTTTTTAGTTAAATGTGCTAAAATGCGTTTAATTAAAGGTTTGTTAATACTTGCAAAAGATGATGTTCCCCGAGCAAATGTTACCGGTACCGTATGGTTTAATGCTTTGAGTGCTGCAGTTTCTAATTTAGGCGAAGCATCATCCAGACTGGTTTTTTTGTTTGATTTTTCTTCGGTTCCCAAAGCCTTTATCGGCGCAGCTGTTGTGTCTGTAACATCAACTTTTTCTTTTGCCGGTGTTATGGCGGTAGCCACGGCAGCCGGATCTGAAGAAACATTTTGAATGGGCTCTTTTACAAGAGTATCTAACGTTTTATTAGATGAATAATACCAGATACCACCACCAACAATTAATACCCCAAACAGCCCAATTAACCATGCCCGTGACTTTGGAACTGGGTTCTCAACCTCTTTTTTCGAAAGATCAAATTTAGATGGTTCCTTTTTAGAACCATCGTTTTTATTTAAATCAAATGCCATAATTTTATATTGTTTAGGTGTACATATCAACTAAAGTTTGTAAACTACCGGTGTGCGCCCTGCCCATTGCTTCAAATTCCCAGCTATCGCCAACACGGAATAAACGCCCAAATTCTACAGCATCTTCATTGATGTACTGGTCTTTCAGGTCATAACGCAGTATTTCCGAACCATTACTTTCGTCAACGATTCTGATGTAACAATCGTTTACTTTTCCAAAGTGCAGGTCTAATGTTCTCCTGTCTTTTTTATTGTCATGAGGATATTTACAGATCGTACAGCAAATGATAATCTGTTCGATTTTATCGCTGACTTTGGATAAATCAATAAACATATCTTCATCGTCGTCGCCATCACTTCTGGTTCCATCCGGATCATCTATAGCGCCGATAATTGCTCCATCTTCAGTAAATGGCCTAAATAGGCCTTTTTCTATCTTATCCTCAATTTTATTGCCCATCCTTATCTGCCCGTAAAAGGTGAAGTAAGAATCAGAAGGGATTTTAAAATCACTGTCTATCGAAAAGGCCGAAACATCCAGGTCGAATTCTGGTCCTCCCGGTTGCTCGTTAGGATCCCAGCCCATTCCAATTTTTACAACGGTTAGTCCAGGCGCTGCCTTTGAAAGGGAGAACCGATCTCCCTTATTTAAGTTAAAACTGCTCATCTTTTTATTGATATAATTCTATTAATGTATTAAGACCACCAGAAAAAGCTTGGCCAAGGGCCTCGACATTCCACTCACCGCCATTTCTGGATAAAGAGGCAATCATGAGGGAATCTTCATTTGTAAATTCTTCCTTAAGCATATATTGGCACAGAACCGATTTATCGGCATTGTTTCTGATATTGATGTAGGAGTTTTGAACGTGGCCAAAATGATGGCCTCTTTCTTCGCTTTGATCAATGGTTACCGCAAAATAAAGGAACTCAACCCTTGGGTCTATTTTGGATAAATCGATATGGATTACTTCATCATCGCCATCACCTTCGCCACCTCTGCTATCACCAGGGTAATGGATAGAACCATCTGGACTGGTATTATTGTTATAAAAAACAAAGTATTCATCGGCAATGAGTTTACCATTTTCGCCGAGCATAAATAACGATAGGTCGAGATCTACAGGATGCCCGTTTACAAGGGCTGGATCCCAACCTAAACCCGCAATAATGTTATTTAAACCTGGTTCTTCCCTGGTTAGTGATACAGGTTTTCTTTTTTCTATTTGTATAGCCATTTTATTATGTTTTAATTGATGCACCTAACTTTTTTTAGGAGGTAATGGTGGTGGTTTTACTGAATTGTTTTTTGTGCTTTGCAGCACTTTTAATTCGGGTAGCTTGGGAATATTCACAGATTTTGGAGCGCTACTTTCCTTTTTTGGTGGCAAAGGCGGTGGTGGTTTAGGGGTTGGTAGCGGAGGCCTTGTCATTACCGGTGCTGCAGTATGTGCTTTTATTTTAACATTGTAATTGATACTGGCAATTTCCTGAAAAATAGACTGCATGGTATCTTTAACATCTAGTGGTTGTAATGCGATAACATGGTGATATTTTTTTAGCAATTTTTCGGAAAAATAAAGTGTGTTAATTTCTTCTGATCCAAGTAAGATCATTACATTATCCACCGATAAGTTATTTACCTTCAACAGGTCGTCTATTGCCGTGAAAATCATTCCATCATTGGCATAATAATGAAGCCTGTCGTTCAGGTTTTTCTCCTTTATATTAAACCAGTACCGGTTTCCGTCGGATAGTTCAGCCTCACCATTAATAATCGGATTGATATTTTGAAGTAATCCTGCAGAGAACGGCAGCAGAAAAGAAATTTCGTTCTCTTTATTAATCGACAGATAAGAATTTTGGAGGATAATGTATTCTACAATCATATCGGCCAATATTTTTACCCTTGGATCTGCACCCTGACCTACCAGTTTGGCTGAGCCCAGCACGTCGGCCTTACTATTTTTATAAAGTTTTAGATAAAGTACATCATCAATACCATTCATTAGCAGGATAGCCTTATTGTTTGGCAGTACCTGCTTTTGAGCCAGAATATTAAAAAGCGTATGGTTATATCTGACGCGGTCTAAATTAAAGTAACCGGCTTCCTGGAACAGGGTTTCGATAAGCGATTTTTCATTGTCTTCAATATCGTCATCAAATAAAAAGCGTAAAGGGAACTGCTGCCTGTACGATTCGATAGAATCGGCTTTGTATAATACCGTATTTAAAAAGTGCGACAGGTATTGTTCAATACCGTAATAAAACAGCTGTTTAACAGGCTTTTTGTTGCCGTAAATAATAAAGTGTTTACTGGGATCCTTTACAATTTCAAAATAATTACCATAAGCATGTGGGTCATTCTTATAGAAACGTTCCCTCGCTGCGGCCCCAAAAATAAAATCGTTGCCATTTACGTAAAAGTATAAAGGAATTTCATTCGATTCCTTCATTTTTAATGGAGCATAAGGGTTACTATCTGATTGATACCAGAAAGAAACTGTCCGCTTCGATATTTTTGCCAATACACAGAATTTCATCACCGCTATTGTTTTTGAATACCCTTAAGCAAGTGTTTTTCGAAGAATTTCATTCCTTCCAGAATGATGATTGGAGCCACATAATCGAAATCTTTCTGATCGTCGTGTTTCCGCTTTTGCGCTTTGATAAAATCCGGCTCGCCTTTGATATAGTTTTCGATGTTCATATCCTGAAAACCAGCCATAAAATCTGTTGCATTCATTTTCAAACCGAACATGCTCGATGAGACCTTATAAAACAGGTCTGCAAAATCCATAAATCTTGGACAATGCGGCTTGCCTTCCTGTGGCAGGCAGATAAAGTGGTTCCCGATATGCTCCAGCATTTCAGAGGTAATGGAATTGGTCGATTCCAGGTACTTAAATTCACCATTTGGGGTAACTACACAGAAATTATCTTCACCTAATATCTCAATGGCCTGTTTATTGGTAGGTACCAGAATACTGGTGATATTGGTTGGGATTGCCAAACCTTTCGATACTTCGTATTTAATATCTGCATTGTCTGTTCCGCGCTGCGAATTGATATCGATTATCTTTAACGGACTGGTGGTGATCGGACTAATGGTTTGTTTAGCCACTGCTTCTCCACCCATTCCCCTGATAAACATCTGCGTATAATAATCATCGGCTGCGACGGGATTTACTGCCGTAAACCAGTCGAATATCCTGGCGCCCTTTCCTGCAAAAGCAATTTTTATTTTAGGTGGGATGGCTTTAACTGCTGGAGGAGCATCTTCAGATTTTACAATTTCATTCCTTAATTTATAGGCAAGCTGACCTGCATAAAACATGATCAGGCCTGTAACGTACAGGTTAATGCTCATCATTTCTTTACACTCGGCAGCAATTAAAAGGTAAAAAGTTTCAAAGTCCGATGCCTCTAAGCGATCAACAACCTGCTCAAAATAATACGGAGCCGTATTTTCGTTAAATTTAGGTGTGCCGGAATTTAATCCCTGGATCAATATTTTTTTCTTTTCGCATATTCTGAGCAGCACATTTTTAAAATTTGGAGAAAACTTGGTTGCCTGTGCCACACGTTCGGCAGCAAAACGGATCGAGTTCTGTTTGATCATTGCCTTTCCACCTTCCATTTGGCACAATGCGGTAATATCAGTTGTACTACCACCGATATCGAAACAGAGTACTAACTCTCCTGGGTTAATGGAATAACCCCCATTTGGCCGGACCAGGTAATTTGCTACGGCGCAGGCTTCGGATAAGGATTCTTCATTGCTTAACTTTTTGAAATCGAACCTTACCGGACCGGTTTCGGTTTTGATATCTACAGCTGTAACTATTTTTTGGGCCTCATTGCCCCATCCTGTAGCGGTATCTGCTTTAGGTTGTTCACCCCATCCGGTATTCACTGTTTCTGCTGAACCCCAGGCCGAGGTTGTGGCTGTAGGGGCTGAAGCCTGACTGCCCCATCCAGATGCGGGTACTGAAGATCCCCAGCTACTGCTGCCCGATGTGTCGCCGATATCTGAAAGATCAGAAGGAGGGAAGGTTTTTAATTTAACATTGCTTTCAATTGGCGATATTTCTTTGAGCGAGTCCCATATTCCCCTGTATTCGCTCAGCAATTCCTTGCCCATTGATGATGGGTACGACCATTTTAAAGTATGCGGTTCGTGTCCTTCAATAAATAATTGTGCATATACATGAAGGAGCAAGGTGCCGAGATAGGCCGTTTTATAGCTTTTATCAATCTGTTGTGTAGACCATTTCATGTTGTACACCAGTTCGGCCCTGCCAATCCGGTTATAACCTAAAATGTACCTGTTGTTTTCTGCATTTTCAATGGGCAGATTTTTTTCAAAACATGGAAAACCACCTTTTACCGCCTGCGCCATTAATGAATTGACCTGGATGTTGCCGTCGTTCACAACTCTTCTCGAATCGTGTATGGTTAATACGGATTTAATGGAATTAGTCAGGATTTCGTCGTTCTGAAAGAAGAAAATCTCATCTTCCACTGCAGGCCTCTCGTCATTGTTTTTGCTGTCGCTGGCCAGCAATGATACCCGCTTATTGGTCAGTTTTAAATTTTCGCAAACCTCATTCCGTTGATCGGAAAAGTAAGCAATAGATGAATTTGTACTGCCAAAGTCGACACCCAAAAAGGCTGGGGATAATGCCCTCGGAGCGTTTAACATATTTATGGGTAAAGATTGTGTATTGCCCGATCCGTCGTAACGGATAATCCCAAAACCACAATCAACCCCAGCGTGTGCAAATTTTATCCCTTTAAAAGGTTTATTACTTTCGTATATCTCGTATTTGTATTTATTGTCGGCCACCGCATTGTTCGAGGCAATATGAAGCTGTGCTTTGATGTTACCGTATTTTTCGGGAATAACTGCTGCCTTTCCGTTATTGGCGAGGTATAAAGGGAAACCCTTCTCATCTAAAACTATCCTGAAAAAATCATCATCCACATTTCCGATAAATGGCGTAGCCTGAAACTTAGCGTCGTTATGCGGTATTTCTGAATAAAGAAAATATCGGTTCCATTGTTTGGATATAAAATTAGGCCACATTAAAATGTCTTTCCCGCTGATCGATTCGGAGGTTACCTTATAAATTACCTCTTTAACAATCTCGTTTCCGGTTTCGGTATATAGTTTTAACTGAACGATTAAACGTTCGCCATCCTTATCCGTTGGGTCGTAAATGGCGGTAATCCGCGATTTTACGTTAGATGATTCCGAAATGCCCACCAATGCGTCAAGCGTAGCACCAAAAACATTTAGAGCCAACGGTGTTAAGGGGAGGGTAAAATAAGCGTAGCTGTTCAGCTGGCCCTTGGTTTCGGCCGCCAATAGCAATATGGGTTTTGATTTTAGAAAGTTCCGGGTTTCCATCCCTTCTCTGCTAAAATCGATCTGGGCAATCTCGGTAGTATCCGGAAGCAGTAAATCTTTCGGATCGAATAGGATACTTCCTTCTTTCGATTCGCTATAGATAATCCCCTCCGAACCAAATAATTCTGTAGAATAATTAAAAAGTAGGCTAAAAGGATAATTGAATAAAGAGCCAACTTCGGGTGGTGTAGATTTATCAAGTTTTGGATATCCCTTTGCCTGCTGATAAATAACCATATCGTTCATCCAGGCCTGGATACAGGTCGAAATATTTCCATATTCAGGCCTTATCAGTTCTTCTACTCCGGCATAATTTAACCTGAACCTTTCAATATTATCCAGAATGTGTTTGGCGTAACCATACAGTGTAAAAAGTTCCTGCGAATTAATCTCAGATTGTAAAGGATCGATAAATTTTCCGTTCTGTACGTTGATGAAAGGGAACTTTTCCTTAATCTGGTACGATACCGAAGTAAAAACAAAACTGTCAGGAGAAGTTCCACCGATAACGTTACCCTTAAAAGACATTACATCAATAAAGGGTATTCTATCTGCATTATTTGCCAAAGATTGATCACACCATAAGGGTTTTCGCTCGAATAGCATATTGCCAAATGCACCAGTTGGTTCGTATATATTTACTGTTGTATTTAAATGGCCGCCGTCTGAATAAGATAGATGAATCCTATTCGTTTCTATATCTTTATAGTTTAAGGCTATACAACTAATCAATCCCTTCCATTCACTGATCAGGGACTTATAGAACAACATTAAACCTGATGCTTCAGCATCTTTATCACGAATATTATCTATGGCATTTTTGAATAAATTGGCCCTGGCAAATACAGAAGGTATACCAGATACAATTGTTCCGATATTAACAGAAGAATTTCCGTCCTGATCAACAGCGATTTCTGGTATCAGGATGTTCTTTGTAAATACTTCAAGCTGGGGAATTTTATCCCAGGCAAATTCGACTCCGTTCGGCTCTGTTTTAGGATGAACTTTTATCGCCAGGGCTTTGATTCTTTTATCTGACATGGTTCTTTAGTTTATATCGAAGTTTTGTGAAATGGTAAGTGCATTAAAAATGTGCGCAAGGAATTTCTCCTTGGTGGTATTTACTTTTTGCTCTTCTTTGGGATTGGTATTGATCAGTTTTTCGACGAAAAGATCATAGCGGTCCCTAAAAAGCCCTCCTTTACTCCAATGATGTTTTTCATCCAGGAAAATGGTTCCAACATCCAGTTTTTTTAGCTCGGAAGGGTTATCAGGGAATGCCTTGCTATCAAAGAGGAACCTGCCTGGGGCAACAGAGTTTCTCACCTGGTAAAGCCAGCCCGGTATAAATTTGGCATCTTTGAATGTGTAGGCAAAGAGTTTAAAGTATTCGTTTATATCTTTACATTCTGCATCGGTAATGGTACTGTACTGGTTGAGTTTTTGATTCTCACATTGTTTGATGAAACCTTTTATACCTGCATCATCAAAAGCGCCACCGTTTTTGGTTAAAGAAATGTGTGCCAGCGAGAAAAAGGCGCCGAGTTTATTTACAAATATTTCACCTGATTTATTTTCATTGCCTATAAAGTCGTCAAAAGAGAAATTGAACGAATTATCTTTAAATTCTACTGCTTTATACAGATAATCTGCTTTTGCACTGTTTAAACCATCGTTTCGGGTAAAGAAATCGTATGCTGCACAGGCACATAATAATTCTGTAATATGACATGGGTTTTTTTGCTCGCTTCCTCCAGTTATGGTCTGATTGGAAATGTTGTTGCCATCAATTTTTTTGCTTTCTATCGGCCAGCCGATATGGTACAATAGCTTATAACACTTCTGAACCGTAGGATCGCTCTGATAAAACTGCAGCGCAGCCTGACTGTTTAAAGGAAAGAATGATGAATCGGCGATTACACTATTTGCTTTGCTCGCCTTTTGTTTATCATCGGGTTTGTTAAAGGTAAAATACTCTGTTAATAATGTAGAGCCAAATTTGGCTTTAGCAAAATCGATACTGGCATTACCGTTAGAACGGATTTTTACGAAATCCTGTAACGCCTTTGGAATTACCGGAATAGAAGATGCGCCTGTACCACCAAATATAGACCCAAAAATAAAAAGCCTCGCATTTGCACCGGCACTTTCCAGTTTGCCCATAAAAGCATCTAATTCCCTTTCCTGCAATTGTACCGCAGAACCTTTTATAATATTCCGCGCTGCTTCTACAATGCCATGATACATCAGCATAGAACCCAGGTGGGTTTGGGCCCGGTAGCCATGATCCAATGAAAATTCCTGTACTGAGCCATTGTCCAAAAACAGATCGGAGATTAATTTATTAGCTTTCTGCTGCTCGGGTGAGCCCGTGGTAATTTTGCTAATATTTTTATAAGTTTCCCTTCCAGGGCCGGCATAATTGGTAAAAAACCGGTGTAAATTCAGTTTGGCTGAAAAGAAAGTATTTGCATTTGGTGTTCCGCCTACACTTGTACCGGTTGTTTTGATCCGGTTATAAAGGCCGATCAGTTCTTCAACCCGTCCTTTGTTCCCGTTATTCTGATCGGTATCAAGCGTAAGGATTTCGATCTCCTGATTGTCGAACATTCCGATTCCACACAAGTGGGTAAAGGCTTCCAAACAGCGCATCCCGGTACCGCCTATCGCGATTACGAATAATTTATCCATTGATGTTTTTGATTAGGGTTAAAACCAGTGGCCGATTTTTCCGGTGACAAATATTTTGCTCATTACAAAACCGATGATGATGTAGAGAATAAAACCGATAGCTGTACCGATACTCAAGGCTGTTACATAATTATTCAATACCATAATGTTTGCGTCTGGCTTGAACGCATAATAGCCCAATAGAAAACATGCAGCTGGATTTAAGATGGCTAATATCCAAAACCAGGTTTTACGCGCCTGTGGGTCTTTGGGATTACTCCCCCCTTCAAATTTGATGGCGTTTGCAATGATGGCAGATAAAAGAAGAAAGATCAATGCGGTAATGATCGAGATGATGTAAGCTGAAGTTGATTCCATTTTAGAATTTATTTTAATGATTTTAGATTACTGTTTAGTTTTGATATAGTATGAGTGCACTACTTTATCTACAGGTTTAAGTTCCTGTAAGGTGTTTTTTATAGATTCGGATAAAGCGGTATTGGGGGTGCTTTTGGCATTAATCCACTCGAATTTTGACATTTTTGTGCCTTGCAGACTAGGTGTGGCAGCATTTAATAAAACATCCACCTTAACTAATCCATCAGGATTATGGATGTTGGCGAGACTGAACTTAGGGTCAAAAGAAACACCAAGTTCAACATGTTTTGGATTTAGCGCTTTGGTATTTGTAAACAGGGTTTGGTTTAAGGTAAAAACCTCATTTATTGGGCTTCCTGCCTGTGGTTTGTAAATCCATTGCTCCTTTAATTTCCCTTCGGTATTATAACATTCGCGTGCAATTGCATCACTTTCTTTGTCAGAGAACTTGGCCTCGCCATTATTTCCTTTGGTTAATTTTGGCTGATGTTTTTTAGCCTCTTCAGCTTTGGCAAAATTTTCGAAATCAGCTGTCACATCCGAAACTTTTACGCCGAAGTTTCCAAAAGCGTAACTATCCCCATTACTCAGATCGATAAACAGTTTCCGGAAGAAATCGTTAAATTGATTTTGGCCAGCGTATGTACTATGCAGTTGATCGATGTTTTCCCAATCTAAACCAAGTGGATAAAACTCAAAGTTGTGCCCGTTTTTAAGGCCGTTAATGTAACCATCTTTTAAATCGAGAACGTTTTTTGCCTTATCTGATTTTGCACTTTCATCATAAAAAATACCACCTGATTTTTCTGAAGGATACGTTGTAGATAGCTTATAAGCACTGTTCGATAAATCAAATCTGGTTGTTGATGGCGAAAGTTTTGATTCGAGTTTTGAAATCATGCTTCCTGCATCGGGATTACCACAGCTGAATATGGTAAAGTAAAGATGTTTGTTAACCTTTCCTTCTTTATAATCTGCAATAAAAAAATGGACCGCATTTCCTTTTGCAAGCCATTTGGAGAAGGGGATTTTTAAAAAGGCCGTATTGGTAACCTCTATGTTATTTTGCCACTCCTCAAAATCAGTAATCAGGAGCGCATCGTTGTTGCCGGCAACAATTTTCTCTACTGTAGCTTGTAAAGGTGCCCAAATATCAACGTATTGCTTTGGGTCACTTACCTGTTGGCCCAATTCGGTTGTATTGGCTACGTTTAATAATGATATTTTTTTGGAACCTAATTTGTAAACTTCAAATTGTTGGGCGAGAACGGTATTGAAGCAGGTCGACATCATACTTTTAATCGTAGGATCATTAAAAGCCTTATTTATACCAGATGAAAAATCAATATAAAGTGCAGGGGTACCTCTTTTCGGATTATTACCTGGGGTTTTGGCCTTATTGTATGCTTCGACACGCTTTCCTAAATCCTGATCATAAAAGTTGAAATTTGTAGCAGCAAACGGATCTTCTGATTTGGATCCTCCAGAACCTTTACATGCTGAAATTGCAAATAAGCCCAGTAATCCCATTATCCTGAAAAAATTCAGGGTATTGCCTGTTTTCATAATTTATAAATTTTAATGCTTTTAGTATTGTTTAGTTAATCAAAAGTATAAGCATAGTAAGGGCAATCCTTACGGAAAACCGTAAAGGGAAAATTAAAGGCGATAAAATTTTTGATTTAATTTTTAGAACCGGATGGAAGTGACGGA
This sequence comes from Pedobacter sp. W3I1, assembly GCF_030816015.1. Taxonomy (NCBI): domain Bacteria; kingdom Pseudomonadati; phylum Bacteroidota; class Sphingobacteriia; order Sphingobacteriales; family Sphingobacteriaceae; genus Pedobacter; species Pedobacter sp. W3I1. The sequence goes on along the minus strand of NZ_JAUSXN010000001.1, from coordinate 492,568 downwards.
GCTCGAAAAAAGATATGCTTTAAACAAATACATATTTTATCTCTTTCAATTAATAAAGAATCATCAGTTTTAACCGATCTTTTAAATAATTAATTATTATTGAGCATACCGTGCATACACATCATTTGAGATGATTAGCGCCCCTACAGTTATATTGGTTGCTTATTTATGAAAATGGACTTTCCAAAAACTATGTGCGTTTGAAATTACAATCTCTTCGCGTGGATGGTCCGGCCTTGTATAAAAATCATCTCTTTTATTAATCCCCGCTCATCTTTTACAAACTCCATACTTGCCTGGATCGTTTTAAAAAAGAACTTGTTAGTGCTTTCTGCAAAGGCCTCTATTTCGGGCTGCCCGGTTGCCTGTACGAAAACCTTTTTACCCTCACGGCTTACGGTTAATACAAGTTCGGGGGTAAGCTGGTAATTACCAAGATAACGGTCCAGCTCCTGGTCAGGAATGTCAGCAAGCGTGACCTTTTTGGTCTTGCTTAAGCCCTTAAAACCATATACGGTGGAAATGCTGTTGATCAGCTCCTGAATAATTTCCCCGTTATCTGAATTAACCATAATGATCAAACCATTTCCACCCTCAAAGCTCCCATAGTAGCCGCCGGTGAATCCCGCATTGCCGGCACCATGGCCAAAGTATTTTATGCCATTGTAATCCTCTACAAAAACACCTAATGCAGCGCCATTGTTATTCATATACGGACTAAGGCGTAACTTTGTGTGCTGTTGATCGAGAACCCTGGCCGATTTACCCTGATAAGCCAGCTGGGTCTCGATGATATATTTGGCCAGATCCCCGGGATTTGTCCATAAACCGGCAGCAGCCTGCTCTGGATAAATATGATATTTGCCCTTCACCTCTTTTCCATCCCCGTCGAATCCTGCAGACAGCAATTCCTGCCTGACGCCCAGGGGTGGCTGTGCAAAAGTGCTGCTAAGCATGCCCAATGGCTTTAGTACCTGCTCCGTTAAATAGGTTTCGTACCTTTGTCCGGTAATATCGGTTAGTATCAGCTGGGAAATCGTTGTTCCCCCTCCGGAATATTCCTGGCCGGTTCCGGGAACAAACAGTGAACGTACCGCATCTGAATTGGCCGGCGATTCGCCGTTTAAAATCTGGACGACCGATGGTAGCGGTTTACCTGCCTCATAACCCCCAAAGCCATGTACATTCAACCCTGCAGTATGGCTGAGCAGATTTGCCATACTGATTTTCTTCCCCTTGGAAATCGAATCGTAAGGGAATTTCCAGCTTTTGAGATAATGATTGATATCTGCATATAAATCGAGGTTTCGATCCTTAAAAAGCTTTAATATGGCCAGGCTGTTCAGCGATTTACTGATGGATGCGGCCTGAAAAAGTGTTTTATCGCTTACCGGAATATGATGTGCTGCATCAGCAAAGCCATAACCCTTTGCAAAGTCGACTTTATAATCTTTAATCACCGCAATGCTGAGCCCCTGAACCTTAAAATGTTTCATCCGTTCCTGCAAATTCGAAGGAGCAGAATCGCCGGTTTGGATGTTCTCTGTAAGCCCGTTTTCAACCTGCCTAATCCGCTCCTGCACGGTAGATTGGGCAAGGGTATTGTTAAAAATGAAAATTGCAAATAACACAATCAGGCAGGCGGATAATTGATGGGGTTTCTGCCTGCCCCCCTTAAGGCTGTTAACACTGGTTGAAGTTGCCTTAACAACTTTCAGCCTCTTTTCGGCAAATGAAAGGGTTGCTGGAAAAAACATTAACAATAGAACAGGATGTTTCATTTTCAATTGGTTTAAGGTTCAGGCTTAAACAAAGACGCCCGGAAACTCCGGAACGTTGCATTGAACCAAAAATAATGATTACCTGGCTAAAAGCTACCTTCCTGCGGAGATATAAAACGGCCAGGCTACTTGCAAACACCTGGGATCAGTCATTTTGCACACCATTGCTTTTTCAGGTCTTAGCTAGCACATTAAGCCCTTAAACAAAAAAAGCCGCCCAATGGGCAGCTTTAGCTTATCTGATTGATATTTTCTATTTTGCTAAATTCATGGCGTTTTGTTCCGCGTTCATGATCGCCTCAGAAGCATATGATGCTGATTTAAGGCTGGCAAAGTCGGCTAATTTTACATTTTTCATGTTGCTAGCGATCATTGTACTTTGACCAGCAGTGCCATTTAATTTTAATACTGCATCATCCTTAACGATAGTATACAAACTGCCTGTGGTAGTTTTGATCTTCGCGGTTGCACTTTGGCCTAAAAATAATTGAAGGTATTTTACATCGAAATTATTGCTGGTTACCACAACCGATTGACCATAAGCTTCAATTCTTTCTAAATCTTTTACGGTAACATTCAGTGTCACCTGACTTGTTTCCAATGAATTGATAAATAAGGTTTTTCCATCAGTTGATACGGAGGTTTTTGCAGCATCATAGTTGCTGGCACCCGCTACATCTTGTTTTTCACCTTGTGTTAAGATGATCTTTACGTTCCCGCTCACCCAGATCCTGTTGAATTTTGATAATGAAGAAGTTTTGGTTTCTGCTTTAACCGGCTCAGCGGCAAAAGTCGCCATGGCTGATGAAGTAAATACTACTGCTGTTAATGCTGCTGCGAATAAGGTTTTTGCTAAGGTTTTCATATCTTTTATATTTTAGGTTTTTGTTCTTGTTTTGTTATTAAGACGCAGCTGTCCATCAAACGTTGCAGGCAAAAACCTGGTATTATACCAGCATCAGTAACCACTAGACCAACGCCTGTAATTTCTAGACGAACGGTTGCGAATGCTATAGCCAGATTTGCATAGATCTAGCGTTTGTGGCTACGCTTATGTTTTTATTGGCTTTCAAAAAATGTAGTGATGTTCATTTCAATCGTCTGTTCATGGATCATGAACAGCATGATTTCTTGAACACCTTAGGCTAAACATGGGGAATAGGTAGAAAGTATTGTTTGGCGATAACCTTGCCGAACATCTGGAGAAGTATGATTGTGAGCTGAGCGGTTGGAAAGGCTAAATAATGTATAGCAACAAGTTTAGCAAACATGCCTTTTAGAACATCATTTCCGAGTTAAGGTTGTGTGTTGAATCGCGGGCATATGCTATTAGATTGCAGCAGTTAACGAATCATTCTGCGGATAACCCATCAATGATCATTGACATACTCCATAATTAGCTAAATGAGTATACAAGTTGTCAATTTTTCGAGTTAATTAAATAAGCGTTCAATGTTGACAATCAGTTCAAAGCTAGTAAATAGATAAATCAATTAGTTATCATCATTAGCTTAGCATTCTACTTTTATTTGATGTGAATTTGGAGAAGTGCACAATGCTACACACTTATTGATCATATTTCAACCAAGAGGAAGATCAAAATCATGCAGAAAATTAACCTATTATCTTTTCGGGATAAAAAAACAGTTTATTCACACGTGTAAACAACTTTACAACTGTCTGCTTTACAGCATAATACACCTTAATTAATCTTACATTCGCAGTATGAGAAAGTTATTTTTGCTATTGGCATTGTCACAGTCGATTTTACTAATGAGCTGTAAAACGGATCTTCTTGATTTAATAGGGAATGGTTCAGGTCAAAAAAAATATTCCGTCAATTTTCGTATTGGTGGATTAAATCACAACATTGGGGAGGCTAATGTTGGATTCCAAAACGAACCAATAAAAAACTATATTACACAACTCAGCATTATTGCCTACGATGTCTCTAGTGGTGAAGAAGTAGCAAGGCAAACTCAAAGCTCAACTGATTTAAATTTCGGACAAATCACCTTTAACCTACCCTCTACAAATTACATTTTTGTTGCAGCAGGATCCAACACAGCATTTGGCATTAACCTTTTTTATCAAACGCCTGCTACAACACCAGTAAAACTACCAATTGCACAGGCTTATATGCAGTATCTTTATCCAGACCCTTACGAAGGCGAAAAAAATTATAGGACCACTGATACATTTCTGGCAAAAGACACCGTTAGAATTACGGGGAATAAAACCGTGGATCTGATGATGCAGCGTGTAATCGGACAAGTCGAAATTTCTTTTTCTGATGCTCCTACTTTTATTGCAGAGCTATTCCGTGAATCTACTGCTATAAGTTTTGATACTTATAATCCTTTTAATGGCGTAACCAGAAGGCCCCATTTTGAGGTTAATACATTAGCCAATGGACCATTCAAACTTAAGCTGCTAACAACTGGAAGAACTCTCTTTATAGATATTGATCCCCCAGGATCACTTCCGATCCCGGTCTTCATTCCAATTGAAAGAAATAAGACAACAAAAGTTTCAGGAAATGTTCTTAGTGGAGAAATTAACATTACCGTCCAATAGTATTACCAATCCAAGTATTTTATGGTTCATCAATAGCCTTGCAAAAACTTGGAATTGGGCTAATGGGAGTCCCGCCAGCTATCAGCATTTAGAGCGCATTATCAGAACCGAGGTGCCAGATTCGGTAAGAACTCATTTTGAAATTAAGGAATGGATAGCTACAAGAATGACTCAATATAGTTTTGCGGTTACACAGGAACGAAATGCAGTAAATACTAATTCTTGCCTCCAAATTTTGTTCCCTTCTGCATCATACAAAGATGTAATGAAACTAATTTTGAATATTTAATAGTTACTAAGTTAATTCCATAGTTTTTACTAGTCCCTTATTACTGATTTTAATTTTCATTTAATAATTCTCTTATAAAATCGAAGTTAAGTTATAAAAAAACGAGTGTTCCCATAAATGATTCTCTGCAACCTTTTTCGACAGGGGGATAAACTAATACCCATATGCTTTTAAATTCTAAAAGTACATGGGTAAATTAGAAGGATAAAAACCACACTCCAAAAATTTTTACTAACACTTTCCACATTACCTTTGCTAATTGTTTCGCAAAAAAAGCCACCCAACGGGCAGCTTTAGCTTATCTGATTGATATTTTCTATTTTGCTAAATTCATGGCATTTTGTTCCGCGTTCATGATCGCCTCAGAAGCATATGATGCTGATTTAAGACTGGCAAAGTCGGCTAATTTTACATTTTTCATGTTGCTAACGATCATTGTACTTTGACCAGCAGTACCATTTAATTTTAATACTGCATCATCTTTAACGATAGTATACAAACTCCCTGTGGTAGTTTTGATCTTCGCGGTTGCACTTTGGCCTAAAAATAACTGAAGGTATTTTACATCGAAATTATTGCTGGTTACCACAACCGATTGACCATAAGCTTCAATTCTTTCTAAATCTTTTACGGTAACATTCAGTGTCACCTGACTTGTTTCCAATGAATTGATAAATAAGGTTTTTCCATCAGTTGATACGGAGGTTTTTGCAGCATCATAGTTGCTCGCACCCTCTACATTTTGCTTGTCACCTTGGGTTAAGATGATTTTAACATTACCGCTCACCCAGATCCTGTTGAATTTTGATAATGAAGAAGTTTTTGTTTCTGCTTTAACTGGCTCAGCAGCAAAAGTTGCCATGGCTGATGAAGTAAATAATACTGCTGTTAATGCTGCTGCGAATAATATTTTTGCTAGAGTTTTCATATCTTTTATATTTTAGGTTTTTGTTCTTGTTTTGTTATTAAGACGCAGCTGTCCATCAAACGTTGCAGGCAAAAACCTTGTATTATACCAGCGTTGCTAACCACTAGACCAACGCCTGTAATTTCTAGACGAACGGTTGCAAATGCTATAGTCAGATTTGCATAAATCTATCTATTGTGGCAATACTTATATTTTTTTATCGGCTTTTCAAAGAATGTGGTGATGTTCAGTGTATTTATTTGTTCGCGTATCGCGAACAGCGCGATTTTTTTAAATACTCTAATTTATTATACCCCATGGGGTGTATTTAACGAAGAACAAATCAATTTCATACCCGATCAGGTATAATCATCATTATGAATAAATATTTTATACCCTTTGAGGTATACTAATTAGTTTTTTTACTATATTTATACCCATAAGGGTATAATCATGAGTAATCCATTATCAATATTTGTAAAAACACAACGCAAGCTGGTTAAACTCTCACAAGAGGAATTGGCATTCAAAGCTGGGGTGGGGCTTCGTTTCCTTAGGGAGCTGGAACAAGGAAAACAGACCTTGAGGCTGGATAAGGTAAATCAAGTACTTGAATTGTTTGGGAAACAGGTTGGCATAACCAATATGGAGGATGGACATGTGGATTAGATCAAAAGTATTGTTTGGGGATAATCTTGCGGGATATCTGGAGAAGTATGATAATGGCTATAGGTTTACTTATGACTCAAAATACCTAAGTAATGAAAGCGCCAAGCCCATAAGTCTGAGCCTTCCCTTATCACCATATTCCTATCAAAGCAAAATCCTATTTTCATTTTTCGACGGCCTGATTCCAGAGGGCTGGCTACTTAAATTCGCAAGAGCGGAATTCGCTTTCTGCTCTCTTTAATTAAACGAATGTCTGAACTCCAAAGGCGAAATATTTGTCTTTGCCTTGAAAAGTTTGCTGAACGATTGTGGATGTTCAAAGCCCAGTTCATAAGCAATTTCCGAAACGGAAAGATTTGTAGTTGATAATTTTTCTTTCGCTTTTTCAATGATTGCGTTCTGAATGTATTGCTGTGTATTCAGTCCTGTTAATGAACTCAACATGTCACTCAAATAGCGCTGCGATAGCTTTAATGCTGTACTGATATATTTCACTGATGGCAAACCATTTTTCAGACTATTTTCTTCTTTAAAATAGCTGTTTAAAAGTTCGTCCAGAGAAGTGATGATGTCGTGATTGATTGCTTTCCTCGTGATAAATTGCCTGTTGTAAAAACGATTGCTGTAATTCAATAACAATTCTATTTGCGACACCAACACATCCTGGCTAAAATGGTCAATATTGTTGGCTAATTCGGTGGCTATTGTGGTAAATAAACTGGCTATAATTTCTTTTTCTTTTGCCGATAGAAATAAGGCTTCTGAAACATCGTAAGAGAAAAAGCCATACTGATTTATTGTTTTTCCTAACGGATAATTTCGGATAAAGTCCGGATGGAAATACAAAGCAATCCCTTCATAGCTTTCTGTTTCTTCAGGTGAAAAAACGATTTGTTTAGGCTTTAAAAATGCTAATCCGCCTTCTTCAAAATCGTAATGTCCCTGTCCGTATTTGATGTGCCCTGTAAAGGTAGGTTTAAAGGAAATCTTGTAAAAATCAAGACTTACTTTTTGCCCTTTCGGAAACCTTTCCATCGAAACATTATTGTAATCAACCAATGCAATCAGTGGGTGCAATGGCGCAGGAAGTCCCAAGATACGCACCAATTGCGATATACTTTTTAGGTTATTGATGTTAGATGGTTGCTGCATTTTTCGTTTACGAATTTAATCAATTTTGTTTTGAAGGGCGAATAACAATGTCGCCAATTTCAACATCGTTAGGCTGGCTTATGGCATAAATGACAGCATTAGCAATGGCTATGGGATCTATGGCAATTTGTTTCATCCCTTTTTGAACAGCTGTTTTCATTTCTTCGTTTTTGATGTTGTCTGCAAAGTCTGTTCTCACAATTCCGGGCGAAATGCCTGTGATGCGTATGTTTCCGTCTGACTCCTGACGAAATGCTTCTGCAATGGTACGAATGGCATTTTTAGTTCCTGCATAAACGCCCTGCATGGGCACAATCTTAATTCCTGAAGTTGAAATGATATTGACGATATGACCAGATTGTTGTTGTTTGAAAATGGGAATTGCGGCCGCCATCCCATACAAAACGCCTTTAAGGTTAATATCAATCATTTCTTCCCATCCGTCAATATCCAATTCATCAATGCGGCTTAACTGACTAACACCTGCATTATTTACAATGACATCTAATTTTCCGTATTCCTCTACTGCTGTATTGACCAGCCGCACTAAATCGGCTTTATTCTTTACATCAATCTGAGCGAAGGTGGCTTCACCACCTTCGCTTTTAATTTCTTCAACAAGTTGTTGTAATTGTGCTGTTCGCCTTGCACCCAAAACAACCTTTGCACCGTTTTTTGCTAATTCTATGGCAATGGCTTTCCCAATACCGCTGCTTGTGCCTGTAATGGCTACAACTTTTCCTTTAATATTTTGCATTGCGGTTTGTTTTTATTTGTCTATTTGTTTTTCTAAAAATTCGGGATAGCGGTCGCCCACAAGGGTAATTCCATTTACTGTGGTGTTAATTTTTGCAAGTTCATCGGCTGTTAATACAACATTTGTACTGGCGATGTTCTCTTCTAAACGATGCAATTTTGTAGTCCCGGGGATGGGTGCGATCCAGGGCTTTTGAGCCAAGAGCCAGGCCAATGCCAACTGTCCGGTGGTCACATTTTTTTGTTGCGCAATCTCAGAAAGCGCTTCCACTAAAACCAGATTGGCCTTTATATTTTCTTCACTGAAACGGGGAATAATGTTTCTACGGTCGATATCGTTTAATTTTTTGTTTATGATACCTGTGAGGAAGCCTTTGCCTAAAGGACTGAAGGGAACGAAACCAATTCCTAACGCTTCTAGTGTTGGTATGATTTCATTTTCCGGCTCACGCCAAAACAAAGAGTATTCGCTTTGTAATGCTGATACAGGTTGTATTGCATGGGCTCTTCGAATGGTTGTAGCACTTGCTTCCGATAAACCGAAATATTTCACCTTGCCCTCTTGTATCAGGTCTTTTACTGTACCTGCAACATCTTCTATCGGAACATTAGGGTCAACCCTGTGCTGATACAACAAATCAATGTAATCTGTCTTTAATCTTTTTAAAGAGGCTTCGGTTACGGCTCTGATCGTTTCAGGTCTGCTGTCTAAACCTACTGCCGGTCGGGCATCTTTACAACCGAATTTTGTGGCGATTACTACGTCTTTTCGATAAGGCTGTAATGCCTCGCCAACAATTTCTTCGTTGGTGTAAGGTCCGTAGGCTTCTGCGGTATCAAAAAATGTAATACCTCTTTCAATTGCGTTGCGTAGTAGTGTGATGGCATCTTTTTTATCAAGACCTTTGCCATCCAAAAAGTTTAAACCCATACAGCCGAAGCCCAACGCGGAAACCGCTAATCCGCTATTTCCTAATTTTCTCTTTTGCATCATTCTTTTTTGATTGTTTCTAACACTGAATTAATTTCATTACAAATTTCCTGATTGTCGTGCTGTAAAAAGTAGCCCAATTGGTAATTGTTGTAGTCAGATTTTCAACCATTTTTTAAACACTCTAATGAGTCCGCTATCTTGATCTAACGAGTTGATGGCTGTCAGATCACCGGCAGACAACTCAAAGTCAAATACATTGAAATTTTCGTTCATCCTTTTCACTTTTGCTGATTTCGTCAGATAGAAGAAAGATGGAAATTGTAACTCATAATGATATATTTAAAAATTAAGCAAATGTACATTTGAGCTGGTGAGTCATCAAGATGCTCGTTGGAGGAACAAGCTATAAATCAATTAGTTAAGAAGCAATTCAAAACCAGCCATTCAGAACGAACAACCATAAGTCTTAATGCGTTAAAAACCAAAACAAAGCCTTGAAAATAAATTATTTGCGCGGCAATGTTTTGGTTTGAATCTAAGGAAGTGGTCCCGACGAGAATCGAACTCATATCTAAAGTTTAGGAAACTTCTATTCTATCCGTTGAACTACGGGACCATTTGTTGCGCAAATATAACAAAAGTTTTGTGGCAAGAGAATTCATTTAACAAGCATTTAATAATGCACAGAATCCATTATAACAGGCACCCATTGAGATTATCGGGTACTAGTGGCATCCAAAAAACTGTACTACTCACCATAATAAATCTTTTTAATAGCCTCATCTTTGTCCTATCAAATTGATTAAGAACATGAAACTAACAAAAAATAAAATCCTGATTACCGGTGGTGCAAGCGGTATAGGTTTAGGGCTGGCCGAAAGATTTATTCAAGAAAACAATACCGTAATTATTTGCGGACGAAGAGAATCGGCTTTAAAAGAAGCAGCAGAAAAACTACCATCGGTTATCACCAAAGTATGCGATTTGGCCGTTGAAGCTGATCGGATTGAACTGTATAACTGGATTGCCGAAAACCATGGCGATTTAAATGTATTGGTTAACAATGCGGGCATCCAGAACTGGATGCACCTTAACGACAGTGATTTTTACGAAAAAGCAAATGATGAAATCACTACCAATGTGCTGGCTCCCCTTCATTTAACGAAACTGTTTACCGGATTAGATTCGCTCGATACAATCATTAACGTAACATCGGGACTGGCATTTGTACCCTTATCAGCAGTGCCTGTGTATTGTGGCACAAAAGCATTTATGCGCTCGTTTACATTGTCATTACGTCACAGCCTTAAAACTTCTCCAATAGAGGTAATTGAAATGATACCACCTGCCTTAAACACCAATTTAGGCGGAAAAGGCATACATGATGTACACCCTGTAGTGAGCGACTTTGTAGAAACAGTATTTGAACAGATGAAAGAAGGAAAAACTGAGCTAACCTTTGGAACGAGTGGCGACAGAGCAAAAGCAAACAACGAAGTAATCGCTGATTATTTCAACCGGATGAACCCCTAATAAAAAAGCCATTTGATTAATTTCAAATGGCTTTAAGTTTAATGCAGTAAACACTATCTGATTACACTGCCTTCCTGGAACTTTTCTACAGGTGCCACAAAAGTGAGTTTGCCTTCGGCATTTTCGGCCATCAAAATCATGCCTTGCGATAAAATACCTTTGATCTCTCTTGGCGCCAGGTTAACAATTATACTTACCTGTTTCCCAACAATATCTTCAGGTTTATAATATTCGGCAATACCAGAAACCACCGTTCTTTCATCAATGCCTGTATTTACCGTTAACTTTAATAGTTTTTTAGTTTTCTCTACCTTTTCTGCAGCTATAATGGTGGCTACGCGGATATCCATTGCCGAGAAATCGTCAAACTGGATATTTTCTTTTGCCGGAACGGCAACTGCATTATTTGCCGCATTACTGGCCTTGCTTTGGTTCAATTTCGCGATCTGGAAATCGATCTCGGCATCTTCAATTTTATCAAACAACAGTACCGCTTCACCAATTTCGTGACCACGTTTTAACAAGCTCACCGTACCTGCATCATCCCAATCATGACCGCCATTTTTGAGCATCTTCATTAACTTTTCGGCCGTAAATGGCAAGAAAGGTTCGATCAGGATCTGAATATTCGCTGCTATTTGAAGTGCAATATGCAAGATTGTTCTTACGCGGTCTTCGTCGGTTTTAATGAGTTTCCATGGCTCGGTTTCGGCCAGGTATTTATTCCCTAAACGGGCAACATTCATTACTTCTGATAGCGCCTCTCTAAAACGGTAGTTTTCTATAGATGCGGAGATTTTTGCCGGGTAACCAGCCAATTCATCAATAATAGCCTGATCTACCTCAGCAATTTCCATACAGGTTGGTACTGTACCGCCAAAGTATTTATGTGTAAGCACCACTACCCGGTTTACAAAATTGCCAAGTATGGCAACCAGCTCGTTATTGTTTCTCGCCTGAAAATCTTTCCAGGTAAAATCGTTGTCCTTCGTCTCAGGAGCGGTTGCGGTTAATACATAACGCAATACATCTTGTTTCCCTTCAAACTCTCTTAAATATTCGTTTAACCAAACGGCCCAGTTTTTAGAAGTTGATATTTTTTGTCCTTCTAAGTTTAAGAATTCGTTTGCCGGCACATTATCGGCCAAGGTATATTCGCCATGTGCCATTAACATTGCCGGGAAAATGATGCAATGGAAAACGATGTTATCTTTACCGATAAAGTGAACCAGTTTGGTTTCGTCGCTTTTCCAGTATTCTTCCCAACCACATTTATCATTTTCGTAACTGCTGATGTAATATTCTTCGGCTTTAGGATTCCACACATCGAGCTTGGCATAGTTGCACAGCTCTTTGGTTGCAGAAATATAGCCAATAGGGGCATCGAACCATACATAAAGTACTTTACCTTCGGCATCGCGAAGTGGAACACGCACACCCCAGTCTAAATCTCTGGTCATCGCCCTTGGTTGCAAACCCGCATTTAACCAGCTTTGGCATTGGCCGTATACATTTGGGCGCCATTCTTTATGGCTTTCGATATAAGTACGTAAACGGTCTTCGTACTTATCCAGCGGCAAAAACCAGTTTTTAGTTTCCTTTAAAATTGGTTTATCGCCTGATAAGGTCGATTTTGGATTGATTAAATCGGTCGCATTAAGCGTAGACCCACAGTTTTCGCACTGATCGCCATAAGCATTTTCGTTACCACACCTAGGGCAGGTACCGGTAATATAACGATCGGCTAAAAATTGTTTCGCCGTAGCATCATAATATTGCTCTGTAACTTCTTCTGTAAAGACACCTTTCTTGTAAAGGGTTTCGAAGAAATCGGCAGCGGTTTGATGATGGGTAAGCGATGAGGTACGGTGGTAGATATCGAAAGATACGCCAAACTCTTTAAAGGAATCGCCAATAATTTTATGATACTTATCTACCACTTCCTGAGGCGTAATCCCTTCTCTTTTGGCTTTTAAAGTAATAGGCACACCATTTTCGTCAGATCCACAGATGAATTTTACATCGCGTTTATTCGACCTTAAATAACGGGCATAAATATCTGCAGGGATGTAAACACCAGCCAGGTGCCCAATATGAACCGGTCCATTGGTATATGGAAGCGCTGCAGTTACGGTATATCTTTTTATTTTACTATTATCCAAAACAATTTTTATTAATTTGGCAAAGATAAGTGTTTTGAAGATGATTAAGCAGCCCCCGTATTTAAAAAAAGGAGATAAGATTGCCCTGGTATGTCCGGCAAAGAAATTACCGAAACCTATACACCATGCCATAGCACAATTAGAAAGCTGGGGTTTGGAGGTTATTATTGGCGAAAGTGTATATGCCAGCCACCACCAGTTTGCCGGAACTGATGTTTTAAGAACTAAAGATGTTCAGCGTTTTTTAGATGACGCATCTATAAAAGCGATTATTTCGGGGCGTGGCGGTTATGGTACCATCAGGATTATTGATGACCTGGACTTTACGAAATTTAACCAGAACCCTAAATGGTTTGTAGGCTTCAGCGATATTACCGTTCTACTATCGCACCTGGTTGCGCAATGCAATACCCAATGTTTACACGCACAAATGCCCTATACATTTGATGAATCTACACCAGCGGCTTTACTTTCTTTACAAAAAGCGCTGTTTGGCGAAAAACAGACCTATTCTTATCAAAGCGCATTTAAAAATCGGGCAGGGGAGGCAACAGGGATTTTGATTGGTGGTAATTTGAGTTTGCTTACTATGGTACAGGGCTCGGTTTCGGAAATGGATTTTACAGATAAAATTCTCTTTTTGGAAGATGTTGGCGAGCAAGAGTATGCTATAGACCGCATGTTGCGGATGCTGAAAAGAGCGGGTAAACTAAAAACCTTAAAGGGCTTGGTTATTGGCGCTTTTAATGAAATTGAAGAAGAAAAGATTTCTTTCGGGCAAACAGCCGATGAGGTAATTTGGGATATTGTTAAAGAATACGATTTCCCGGTTTGCTTTAATTTCCCGATGGGGCATATCAACAATAACCTCAGTATGGTTTTAGGTGCCGAAGTGAACTTAAAAGTAGAAACAAACAACGTTCAATTTAAATATTTATAAGATGGCGATTTTAGATAATTTAGGAAAATACTGCAATACAGGCTTGTTGCTGCTACGCATTGGTTTAGGTGTAATGTTTATTATTCATGGTTTCCCGAAACTTGCGGGCGGCCCAGAAGGCTGGACTGGTTTAGGAGGAAGCATGAAAGTGATCGGCATAAACTTTTTACCCATATTTTGGGGTTTTATGGCCGCCGTTGCCGAAACCTTTGGTGGTTTCCTTTTAATTGTGGGGTTGTTTTTTCGTCCGGCACTAATTTTATTAATCTTTACGATGATTATAGCTGCGCTGGTTCATTTTGGCAAAGGAGATGGCTTACAAGGTGCCAGCCATGCCGTTGAATTAGGCATTGTTTTTTTAGGACTGATTTTTATTGGCCCGGGGAAATATAGCGTGGATAAGAAATAGCTTTATCTTAAAGCATAAAAAATGCCCCGAAGTGATTTTGCTTTGGGGCATTCTAATTTATGATCGTTTTTGATTATGGTCTGGTATCCCAGAACACTCTCACATTTAACCCTGGCTTTTGCTTAGCATTTGGATTTAAATCTATTTCTGATTGAGGATAATATAAAGATCTAGGCACATAAGGTACAACTGCATTTGCTGGTGGAGCAATTGCAGGATAGCCTGTTCTTCTCCAATCTGTCCATGATTCTACTATTACACCATAGCTTGCAATATACTTCTCGGTAATAATTTGAGATAGCTGTTGATCAGTTGTACCAACCAATGTTCCATTTGCAGCTAAATAGGTTGCGATGTTTGCTGTAGACACACCAGCATCGGTCATAGAGGCAGTTATACCAGCCGTAAAGAACGTTTGGGCGACACCAGGTGAATTGAACCTAAGTGCAGCTTCTGCTCTGATGAAGTTATATTCTGCAAAAGTCAGCATCCTGATCGGCGCATCGCCGGTGTATGCATTATTAGCGAAGCCTCTTAAGTAAGCATGTAGTTTAGAATAATTTTGAGATGCAGCATCACCGCTGATTGCACCTTTATACAAACCAGATCCTGCTGGAAATTGCGTAAAGTAAAATGGGCGTCTTGGATCAAGCTTATTATTCATTAAGGTTACAATCTTATCGTTAGCCACTAAATAACCTGCACGGGCTGTTTCATGTTGATCAATAGGGTTCCTCGAAGCTGCTTGGTTAACGAAAGTCATTTGAAAATTGTCAGCATTACTTGCAAACAATGGAACACCTGAGTTAATCAATTGATCTATCTGAGTCTTAGCAAAGGCTGCATTTTTTTCACTATAGTGTAAATAAATCCTAAGCTTAAGCGTATTAGCAAATTTAATCCAGTTCGCCTTAGTTGTTGCAAACGCTCCTGGATATATAGTGCTGTTTGTACCAGGCGACTTATTGGATGTAGTTGCGCTCACCTCAGCAATTCCTTGGTCTAAGAGCTTGATAAGCTCTGGATAGATCGATTCAGCTGTATCATATTTTGGTTGCGTATTTTCAGTCAATTTTTGTGTTTCAGAGAACGGAATATCTCCCCAAACATCAACAGTAACCTGATAAGCATATGCCTTTATGATTTTAGCTACTCCCGAATAATGAGGATTCCCGGTTTCATTTGCATTCTTGATAATGTTTTCCGCATCATTTAAAATCGTGGCATACATAGCAGACCAAGCATTGTTCTCATCAGATCCCTGGATTAAATATTTCTCATAAAGTTGTGTATTATTTTGAGTACCACTACTTTGCCCAGAAAACTGTTGCATAATCAACGATGTATATCTATTCACATCACTACCGGCAAAAAAGCCCATGTTAACAGTTAAAGAAGATAACTGCTGTTCGATTGGGGCAGCTAATACGGCATCAGGATCGGTGTTGATATCAAAGAATTTTTTACACGAGCTTGTTGTCAAAGCACCTATAGTTAAAAAGGCAATTATGACATTATATTTGAATTTTTTCATAAAATTTTACAATTAAAATTATAATACAATTTTAAGGTTTACACCAAAAGTTCTGGTGCTTGGCAATGAATTAAATTCAAGACCTTGAGCATTGCTTACACCAAGTGCATTTTGTTCTGGGTCGAAGTGCGGATAATTTTTAGCCCTTAAATATAAGTTACGGCCGAAAACTCCTAATTCAATACTTTTAAATATATTTTTACCTATTAAATCAGATGGCAGGCGATAGCTCAAAGAAGCTTCACGCAATCTAAACCAAGAGGTATCAAAAATGTATCCTTCTGCAGCTACATATTTACCTGTATTCCCGTAATAATCTTGTGCTCTTACATTGATGGTATTAGGCTGGCCGGCATTTGCTCCCGAGGCATAAACCCCTTCAAAAAGATAAGGTTTAGATTGAGTTACACCATCTGCTTCAAAACGTGGAAATTCCCCAGTTTCTGCCGCTACACCATTACGCTGCACATCGGCAATATTTCTTGAATATTGATCTCCGCCTTCACGAATATCTAACAAAGTGAAAAGTGAAAAACTCTTATAGGTAAAGGTATTGCTAATCCCCATTGTATATTTAGGATTCGGATTGCCAATTTTAACCACATCTGCACTCGCAAGAGGCAAACCGGTTGTTGGGCTTATCAAAAGTTTACCTTCCGCATTTCTTTGGTAAGCTGAACCATAAATTTGGCCGTATTCATCACCAGCGACAAGCCTGATATTTGGGGTAGTAAATCCTCCTAAGAAGATGTTTGCAACTCCAGGAGCAAGTTCTTCTACCACAGATTTGTATTTAGTATAATTTACACTGATATCCCATGAAAAATCGTTAGATCTAATTGGAGTTCCACCGATTAACAATTCGAATCCTTTTGTAGAAAGTTTACCAGCATTTTTAACTACCGAGGTAATACCAGATGTTGCAGAATACGGAACAGAAAGGATTACGCTTCTGGTATTTCTGGTATAATAAGTAGCATCTACCGTTAACCTGTTTCTGAAAAAACCCAATTCTGTACCAAATGAAATCTCTCTTGTAAATTCTGGAGTGATATCGGGATTTCCAGCGCCATCATTCAAGGTAAATCCGGCTAAACCATTGTAAGGGAAGTTAATCACTGCACCAGTTCCATCACTAGCAGAAGATTTATCATAATATGTTTCTGTACTGTACGCTGGTGCTCCCTTACCCACTTCTCCAATACTGGCACGCAGTTTAATTAAATTCACATAGCGATCACTTTTAAGTTCTGGAAAAGCATCTGTTGCCACAAAACTTAAAGCTGCTGCAGGATAAAAAATTGACCTGTTTGCTGGTGTTAAAGTAGAAGAATAATCGTTTCTAGCTTTTACGTTTAAAGACAGATAACCTTTATAGTCAGCTACAAAATCAGCAAAAATACCCATCAAGCGCGTTTTGCTCGAGCCAAATGCCGGGTTATAAGTTAAAGCATTTTTTAAATTATTGAAATGTGGAACCACTAGGCTATATCCGATTACCTGTGCATTGCCAACATAATTCTGATTAATCTCATTACCAAGCGTACCGCTCAAATTAAAACTTCCAAAGGTTTTGTTTGCATTAACGGTTAAATATGATGACATATTACGAACATTGTTAACCTGGTCTACAATCCCCCCCACTAATCTAGAGCTCGCTCCGGCAAAGCCTCCTCCTCTGTTTCCGATCTCATCAAATCCTTTACTCTTTAAGTTAAAGAAATCCGATCCTACTTTTAAGTCTGCATTTAACCAATCTGTAAATTTGTATTTGGCATTAACATTTCCCAAAACACGGTTAACCTCGTCGTTATATTTATTATATTTAATAGTCCAGTAAGGATGGTCCTCACCCCCAAACCATAACTGATTTCCATTAGCATCCTCGAATGGAAGGCCAGATAAATTATAAGATCTTGGTGTAAAATAAGCTCTAAATAATGGGTTAGATAATTGGTTTCCCTGTAATGTTCTGATTGAAGATGTATTTGTATACGTTATAGATGCTCCAACAGTTAATTTACTGGTAACATCAGTAGTTCCGCTAAAAGTCAAATTATTTCTCTTCAACTTATTATTGTCTATTACATAGGTTTCAGTTGAATTACCGTAAGCTATTCTAAAGGTAGACTTCTCCGTTCCTCCGCTAAAGCTTAAATTATTCTGTAAATTATAAGACTGTTTGAAGATATCTTTAACGTTATCTGGATAGGCCTGTAAAATTTCAGTTTGACCTAGGGAATTCGTAATCGTCTGTCCTGCAATTTTAGGGCCCCATGAAGTAGAAACACCACTACCCAAAACAGTAGCATTTCCAATATTTGCTTGGGTTAATAGGCCATTATTTCCCTGAGCGTACTCATTTTGGTACTCAGGAAGCCTATTTATATTACCGAGAGCGTAATTTGTTGAAAACGTAATTGTTCCTTTTTCGCCCCTTTTACCTTTTTTGGTTGTAATCAAAATTACTCCCGAGGCGCCTCTAGAACCATAAATAGATGTTGCTGCTGCATCTTTAAGCACAACAACATTTTCCACATCTTCCGGGTTAATATCAATTGCCCTGTTCGACAGCGACGGACCCGTCTGGAGAGGGGTACCACCACCACTGTTGTCAATAGGTACACCATCAACAACATATAATGGCTGGTTGCTACCGGTAAAGGTAGTCATACCACGTATAATAACGCTGGCTCCTGTAAATGCACCACCAGAACCCTGAACCCTTACACCCGGTACTTTGGCAGAAAATTGGTTAGTGATGTTAGTTGCTTTTGATGCAGTTAATACCTCTGCATCTATTTTAGTTGTAGAGTAACCAAGGCTTTTCTTATCTCTCTGTACTCCAAAAGAAGTTACCACAACTTCATTTAAACTTTTGGCATCGCTCTCCAAGATTACATTAATAGAATTGGATGAACCAATGTTTCTGCTCTGACTTAAAAAACCAATAGATGAAAATTCTATAGCCGTAGCCTGTTGAGAAATTTTAACGGCATATTTCCCGTCTGCGCCTGTTGTAGTTCCGCCAGAAGCGCCTTTAATTTTAACACTTACACCAGGAAGCGGCATTCCGTCTTCCTTGCCCGTAACTGTTCCTGTGATTGTTCGATCTTGCGCTATTGCTGAGGTGGCAATAAATAGCAATATGAACAAACTTTGTAGAAGTTTTTTCATAAAAAATAATTTAGTTCGGTTAATAATAACCCAAGATATGGTTTAGTATTTTGTAATGCAAATTTTACGATTTTAATTTTCAGTCGTCGATATATCTCAAAACGCTTTTAACAAGCAGATTAGCTTTTAGAAGATGTCATCTGGTTATAAAGAAAACGATGGCTATTATTTGAATGCATATAAAAAGGTGCCAGCCATACGATTGAATTAGTATTGCATTTTTCGGACTGATTTTTATTGGCCCGGGGAAATATAATGTGGATAAGAAATAAACGGTTACGATATAAAACAAGAAAGCCCAGCGAATCTCTTCGTTGGGCTTTCTTGCTAAGGATTAAATTTAATTCTGAACAATCAATTTATTGTTTTGAACTTCATTAGCTGATATTGGCCAGATATAACCTGCAGTATTAAATGGAATTGCAGGAGCGGTTCCTTGAGCACCACTTTTTGCAACGAAACCAGCACCCAACCTCATTACATCTGGAGACCTAAAACCTTCTCCTAGTAACTCAATTCTTCTTTCAGTTAGGATAGTGTTTTTTAAGTTCGCAGGCAATAAATCTGCTGCCGGAAATACATAACCTGGATTAGAGCGCTGTCTAACCGCAGTAAGCAATGCGATAGATCTTACTGGATCGGTTACCACCGTAGCTTCTGCTAAGTTTAATAAAACCTCAGCATATCTAATTACAGGAATATAATCTGTATATGGAGATGGTCTCTTAAATTTAGTTAAATAGGTATTAGCACCAGAAACTGTTGTTAAACTTTTTCTTGCATCAGTTGAAGCGGCAGCGAAAACAGGATTGGCCAAAATACCTGTAGGGTTTAAGAAATATTCTTCATTACCGCCCGCTTGGTTTGGTGAAACATTGTAATAATAAGCCAATTGATTCTGTGTCCCCGGCGCATCTAAATCTGCCATCGGGAAAGATAACACAGCTTCTGTAGCTGTAGCGTTACCTGTATAAGCACCACCAAATACAGTAGCAATATTAGCTTCTAACTGTAAAGGAGTGCCTGTTGTTGCTTTAAATGGTGCTGTTGCACTAACAATCTTATTTGCTTCAGTTACTACAGCAGGCAAATTGCCCATTGTCAGGTATATTCTGGTTTTAAAGGCAATTGCGGTATTCCTGGAAGCTCGTATGGATGTTGCTGTTGTTGGCAATGTTAATGCCAAGTCTGGCTCTGCTTCATTTAAATCTTTTAAAATCTGCGTATACACCTCCGCAACAGTGCTTCTCTTTAAGTCGTTACCAGTTAGATCCTTTTCACCTTTAAGCCTCAAGGGTACACCCAGGCTGGCACCATTATCCGTAATATAGGGTTTGGCATATAATTGTAATGCACTATAATAACATAAAGCCCTCAAAAACTTAGCTTCTGCAATATATTGTTTCGCTATTGCGGGGCTAAGTAAAGAGGCATTAGCATTTACGCCTTCAATAACAAGATTAGCCCTGTTTATTGCAGCATAAATTGCGCCCCATAAATTAACAACCTCATTGGTATTCGAAGTTAAATTGAATCTCCAGGTATCTAAACCTGTTACCCCATTGGGTTTATTTACCACAAAGTCCTCGCCACGGATATCGTTATAGATTAAATACCTTCCACCATAAAACTGGCCACTTTTTACACCTGCATATATACCATTTACCTGCGACAAAATCCTATCCGGATTGGCAAATGCATCTTCAATTGGTAAAGATGTATCTGGAGCTGTGGTTAAGAAATCCTTTTTACATGATGACGCAAAGAGCAAAGGAGCGGCTATAAAAAGGTATTTTATTTTATTATTTATTTTAATTTTCATGATCTCTAAGTTTAAAATCCAACATTAATACCAAAAGTAAATGTTCTACCAGATGGCACAGAGTTTCTATCTACGCCCGGCGCCAGGTTACCGCTATTTCCGGTTGTAGTGGAGTTTCCGTTTACAGAAACCTCTGGATCTGGCCCCGGATAATCAGATATAATCCAAAGGTTGCTAGATTGCGCATAAAGCCTAACGTTCGAAATGCCATATTTACCTAAAAGTGTTTTTGGGAGCGTATAACCCAAAGCTAGATTCCTTACTTTCAAGAAATTACCAGAGAAAACATTCTGTGATTGTGCAAAAGCAGATCCATTTGAAGTATTATCACCATAAACGACACGTGGTATGTCTGTAATCTGACCTGGTGTAGTCCATCTATTTAACATTCCTGCATCGTTATTCCAAAAACGTTGATCACGAAGACCAGCTTGTGATCCATAGTAAATTTTGTTCCCGCCTGAGAATGTTAAGCCTAAACTTAAATCAAAAGCTTTATAGCGGAAATTATTATCTAAACCGCCGAACCATTTTGGTATTGATTGTCCAGTGATTGTGGCATCTAATGCTGCATCAATTGCAGTGGCATTTTGACCTGCCTTAGGACCATCAAGGTATTGATAACGGGCAGCTGTTGCTCTTTGGAAACTGAATCTCAATTTTTCACCATTTCTATTGATAAAAATTCTTTCTCCAGTTGCCGGATCGACCCCAGCGGTTTGTACCGTATAAATTGATCCGATTGGATAACCAACGCGGGTAATGTTTGCGGTTTCTAAAGAGGTGGCGCCAAAAAGATCTGCATTGTTATTACCCAAAGCAGTCACCTCGTTTTTCAATGTACTGAAAGTAAAACTGGTTGTCCAACCGAAATCATCACCATCAAAATTCCTTGAATTTAATGTAAATTCAAGCCCCTTGTTGTACATTTTACCAACATTGGTTGTGATTGCATTTCCCGGAACACCCTTTGAAGGCGCCTGAGGTGCGTTCTGAACCAGGTTATCGATGTCGTTGTGATAATAATCTACGTCTAATGAGAAACGTCCGCTTAAAAATTCTAAATTGATTCCAATATCGGCTTTTTTACTAGTCTCCCACCTTAAGTCAGGATTACCTGCCTGTGAAAAAGACAGTGCTGGTGAAGAACCATATAAGCCTGGATTGTATAAGAACAAGGCTGGGTAATTACCAATGTTAATATTTCCAACCTCGCCATAACTTCCGTGTAATTTGATCCGTGTTAAGACTTTACTGATACCAAGGTCTTTATAGAAATTTTCTTCTGAAATGGCATAACCTACTGATGCGCCCCCGAAATTACCATATTTATTCCCAGCTGATAATCCGGAGTAGCCATCACGCCTGAAAGATCCGGTTAAATAATATTTCTTTTTATAATCGTAATTGACACTACCAAAGTAAGAGCGGAAAGCGTTATCTCCCTGCACTAACCCAGCAGGTGTAATGGCGCCAAATGCTCCCTGAAAAACTTCAATGAAAGGATCAATTACCCCTTGTCTGGTTGCACCATAACCAAGCGATTTAGTATACTGGTCTTCAGCGCCGATAAATGCACCCAAAGTATGATCACCAAATACACCATTATAACTTAACGTGTTAGACCAATTCCATCTGCTATTTTTAACAAAATTACTTGTAGCACCACCGCCATAAGAAAACCCATCGCCCTGTAAACGGTTAACAAATGAGTTGTTATCGATTTTAAGATTGTCTAAACCATAAGTGGTTTTAAAGGTTAAGCCTTTTACTATCTGGATTGATGCATAAGCATTTGCTATAATACGGTCGCTTTCTGATGTATTTTTATCTTCGTTTACCAACACAGCTGCATTTGGATAATTTGATGCGATGGTATTTGCACCTAAACCAACAGAGCCTGCCGGCGCATTTACATTATAAGAACCGTCCTCATTATATGCCGCTACATTTGGAGGCAATACTATGGCCAACCTGCCCAAACCTACAGTTGAAAAAGCCTGTCCAGGCAAAGAACCTGTATTGGGCGCACGGTTTAAAGTATTACTGTATGAAAAGTTTGTTCCAATGGTTACGTTTTTAAATAATTTATGATCAATATTTACACGGCCATTTTTCCTTTCAAAAGAGTTTCCAATGATAAAACCTTCTTGATTACTATACCCTAATGATACATAATATGAAGTTTTTTCGTTTGCTCCTGAGAAGTTTAAAGCATGGTTTTGAGATGTAGCTGTCCTATAAGCGTAATCATACCAATTGGTTTCTACCTGAGAGCCATCTGATTTTGTTTGTAGAAAGAATGCTGGCGCCTGGCCATTATTTGTTCTTGCTTCATTTTTGATCAGAACATACTCGGCGGCATTTAATAATGGTGTAAGGTTTTGAGCTTTTGTAGTTCCTACCCAACCCTCATAATTAATTTTAGTTACTCCTTGTTTACCCTTTTTAGTAGTAATCACTACAACACCATTAGCTGCTCTGGAGCCATAAATTGCAGATGAAGCCGCATCTTTTAAGATGTCGATCGATTCGATATCGGCAGGGTTGATGTCTCCCAATGCATTACCTGCCGCACTGTTTGCCGATTGATCGCCCGTAAATACTGGAATACCATCAACAATAATTAATGGATAAGAACTTAAAGAGATGGAGTTAAAACCACGCACCCTGAAAACCGGAGGATTATTTAAAACCCCATTTGGCTGAATGATGTTTACACCTGCCGCTTTACCTGCAAGTGCTTGCTCAAAACTCTGTACAGGTTGATTTTTAAGTTTTTCGCCGCTTACACTTGCGATTGAGCCGGTAACATCTCTCTTTGATTGTGTAGTATAACCTGTTACGACTACATCAGATAATGTTTTAGAATCGCTTTTTAACTGTACATTAACCACATTACTACCGCCAATAGCTTTGGTTTGGCTTAAGAAACCGATATAGGAGAATTCCAGTGCGGTTGCTTGATTGTTGACTTTAAGTGAATACCTACCATCTGCACCAGTTGTGGTTCCGCCTGATGCACCTTTGATTTTTACACTTACACCAGGGAGGGGTAATCCATCTTCCTGAGCTGTAACTGTTCCAGTGATTGTTCGATCTTGCGCTATTGCTGAGGTGGCAATAAATAGCAATATGAACAAACTTTGTAGAAGTTTTTTCATAAAAATAATTTAGTTTAGTTAATAATAATCCAAGATATGATTTAGTATTTTGTAATGCAAATTTTACAATTTTATATTTGCATTATTCAATAAAATCAATGCCCTTATAAAGAAGCGATTAGCCCCGTACAGTCAAAAAACTGTTTTTTTAAAAATTTTAAAGAAATAATATTGCTAATTGAATAGATAAAATATGTTATCGTGAATTACAACTGAGGTGGTTCTGTCAATTGTAATCTTATTTCAACACATAAATCTGAAAAAGATGACAGGTCATTCCGGATGATAGGGATTTTTGTAGCAATTCGATCGTAATTTATTGCAAAATTTGCAATAAACGAACATACGGACGAACTCCGTAGAAGTTTTTTCATAAAAAATTTTAGTTTAGTTAATAATTCTCTAATATTAACTAAAATAAACCTTAAAAGCAATAAAATATAGAACAAAACAAAGAAATGATATGCTTTTTCAAGAAAAAACTGATAAAAATATTTTAAATTTAAAAAAATCTTCCTCCAATAAAATATCATATAAAAAGGAGCACTAACAATATTAGTTATTCTTTGACAATTGAAGAATAAAAGGTTAAGAATTTGATCAGATCCAGATCCTTCTTTAAATCGAGCTTGTTTTCCTTAATATAACTACTTAACTCTTCCTTTTTTGTTAACACATTTATAATAGATTTAGCATCTCTCTTAACCTGAATAATGTTCTGCGAACGATCTATCAGGAAATAAAGGGGGCTCGTTGTAATTTTCTTTATTATGGTAGCGGCATTGTACTCACGATCTTCTATAATGTTTTTGATGTTCTTCTTTAAAAATTTAATATCTCCATCATAAATAACCTGGAAGTACGATTTCCCTGTAGTTTTAGAACTTGGCTTAAACCCACTTCTGAATATTGCTGGCATTCCCTGACTATCAAGTAAACTGAATTCTGTAATCTGAACTACAAAAGTATAAACCTCTTCTTTCAATAAGTAAACAGGTACATCTTCAACTTCATCATATTTTAAAAGATAAGCATCGTTTTTTTTGCCGCCAGCAGATTTAACATACCCTTTAGACCAATTTTCATTAAAGTAAATATCGCCTTTTACCTCAGCGTATTTATTTTGAATTAGTGGTCTACCTGTAATATCCTGAACAATCTGTGCCCGTAATGTACCAAATGGCGCTAGATAAATAGCGAAGAGTATGAGATGCTTTAATTTATTAATCATGCAATGTTGATTTTAAAAAAAGGGAGGAAAAAATTCCTCCCTTTTTTTATTGAGTAATAGTGAGCGTATATGTTTTATAGTTTGCACTTGCTGCAATGTTACCATTACCTAATAGGTTAAGCACCACTGTTCTTGTTCCCGTAGCAATATTAGCGGGAATAGCAGTAATCGTAATATTAGCAGAACTACTATTTGCAGGAATAATTACTTTGCCTGTAGTACCACTTAAACTAAAGTGGGTACCGGTCGTGCCCGTGCTGGTAGTAGCCACCTCGTATATAATTTCAGTATCAACAGATTGCTGATGCCCCACTAACTGTATGGTTGCTACTGCAGTACCTGGTGCCGCTGGAGTTCCTTTTTTAACTGTTGCAGTTAAGGGAACAAATTCTACAACATCCGGTCCGCTGTAAAGATTATCTCTGTTCTTCATGCAAGAAACTGAAGAGATACTGATTAAGCTTAATAACAATAAATATATTTTCGATTTCATAATTGTAGTATTAATATCCGAAGTTTTGAGTAATATTAGGATTATTTTGAACTTCTGTTAGCGGTATTCTAGCTAACAACCTAAAGTCTGTGTATGGAATTGTAGAGTTAGGGGTTGCATTTGCAGGCAGGGTAGTAGTAGATTTGTTGATTGCCGAACCTGTTCTCAATAAATCCCAATATCTGAAGCCTTCGTAAGCCAATTCAATTCTTCTTTCTTTAAGAATTGCATCTAAAGTTACAGGTGTAGGGGTTAAACCAGCTCTTAATCTAATTTTATCTAAATCTGCTTGAGGTGTAGCACCAATTGCAGAGCCATTTCTAAAATTAGCTTCTGCTCTGGTTAAGTACATTTCACTTACTCTTATCAGTTTAATGTTATCGTATTGAGGCCCTTTTGCAGCTGGATATTTTTGGTTCCAAAGAATTGGCTCAGAACCTTTCGTAATTGCAAACAATAAATCTTTACGTACATCACCTGTTTCATAAGCAGCAACCAGGTTTGCTTGAGGGGCGGCATCACCATAACCAGCTCCACCAATAGACGGGGGCAAACCAACATTGCTTCTGGTATAAAAAGAGCTTAAACCATCAGAACCAGCACTTTCCGTAACCTCAAAGTTCAATTCAAATATTGATTCAGGAGAGCTTGGCGAAGTAAAAATGGTTGCATAAGCAGCAGATTTTAATGCTGGTGTAACTGCAGTAGCCGGATCTACAAAAGTACCTACACCAGAAGTAAGCGCAGTATTAGCAAAAGTAGCTGCATCAGCCCAATCGCCATTAAATAAAGCAACACGTGCCCTTAAAGCATTCGCAGCAGCTAGGCTTACTCTTTTGGGGGCAAAGGTATTGTCTAATAATCCAAGAGCTGTGTTAAGATCTTTTTTAATTTGAGCATAAACCTCCGTAACCGTATTTCTTGAGGGATATTTAATATCCGCCGGATAGTTTTCGACAAAATCAAGCGTAATCGGCACGCCTAAGCTTCTACCAGAAACAATTTGTTGCGGATTATAACCATAGCTTTTTACCAAATCGAAATAAGCCAAAGCACGAATAAAATAAGCTTCGCCCTGAAGTTGTTTCTTTCTCAATGGGGTTAAGCCAGTAACCAATTCAGAATATTTAATTACACCATTTGCCCGATTGATGATGCCATAACCTGCAGACCATAAATCTACTGTTGCAGCAATAGTATTATTAGACTCTGATACGAATCGGTTAGAGTTGGTATTCACGATACGCATATTATCCGATAATAGTTCCGGAACGACAATATAGTTACGTCCATAATAACCAGTGGCCTGTAAAGATTCGTACAAACTGTTAACCAAACCCTCAATACCTGCAGCTTCTTGTAAAGCAACTGAAGATGAGATAGAGTTTTTAGGTTCTGTTTGTAGTGTTTTTTTGCAAGATGATGTAGCCATTAAAGCAGCAGCCATCATAAAGATTATATATCTATTTTTCATTACTATTATTATTAAAATCCAACATTTATACCAACAGTGTAGTTCTTAAACTGAGGATACTGACCAAAATCACCGCTTGTATTTACAAATTCAGGGTCAACACCTTGGTATTTAGTAATTGTCCAAAGGTTTAAACCTTGTGCATATACCCTAACAGAGCGAAGTTTTAATGACGATAACCACTGTTTTGGTAAATCGTAACCTAAACTAATAGTTTTTAAGCGAATGTAAGATCCATCTTCATAGAAACGATCTGACGTTGCATAAGATGATGAATGATTAATACCGCCGATGTTCAATACTGTTCCACCAAAATAAGGCTTAGGAATACCAGTAAACTGACCTGGTGTTGTCCAACGATCTAAGTTGCTAACGTATTGGTTTCTATCTACAGTTGAACCCGAACGTTCGAAGAAGAATTTATCTTGATTTAATACCAAATTACCATAGCTAAATTGGAAGAAAGCGCTTAACGAGATACCTTTGTAGTTGATTGTATTAGTTAAACCTCCAGTATATTTAGGGTTTAAATCGCCTATGTAACTTCTATCTGTTGATGGGTTTTGGGTATAGGTAATGTTACCATTTCCATCATACCACATTGCTCTACCGTCAGCAGGGTTAACACCAGCAGAAGTATAGGTATAAACAGAGTTAATAGGACGATCAACTGCGATACCAAAGTTACCCCCTAATAAAGTTTGTCCATCTAACAACGCAAGGATCTTATTTCTGTTTAACGCAATGTTTGCATCCGTTCTCCAAGAGAAGTTATCCGTTTTAATGTTCAAAGTAGACAATTCAAACTCAAAGCCTCTATTGCGCATTTTACCTACATTTTGTCTGATAGTACTAAAGCCAGAAGTTAACGGAAGTGGTTGATCTAATAATAAATTCGAGTTTATCTTGTTGTAATACCCGATTGTACCACTAATACGATCTTTAAATAAGTTAAATTCTAATGCAACATCAAGTGTTGTTGCCCGCTCCCAAGCCAATAATGGATTAGCCAAGTTTGATGGCGCCAAACCAGAACCTAATGTAGATCCTGTACCAGAAGTTACATAATCTCCTGATTTTGCATAAAGCGCTCTGGAATCAAAATTCCCAATAGCTTGATTACCTGTAGTACCATAACTTGCTCTCAATTTTAAATCAGAGATAAAGCTTACATCTTTCATAAAATCCTCTTGGGAGATACGATAAGAAACCGCTCCTGCAGGGAACCATCCAAAAGTATGCTCATTACCAAATCTAGATGAACCATCATATCTTACCGTTCCAGACAAGTAATATTTACTCATATAATTGTAATCAGCTTTAGCAAAATATCCTGCAGTTCTGAAAGTGGTATAAGAACCAGTGGTAGTTGTAGGTGTACTTCCAGATGAAACCTGAGTAAATTGATAAGAAGGGAAACCTTGTGAAGCAGCCAAAGAGTAAGTACGAACTTCACTACGATAGTTAAAACCAACTATTACATTCAAGTTGTGTACCCCGGCAAATGTTTTAGTATAGTTTAAAGTTTGATCAGTTTGGAAGTTTGTGTTCCTTGTATTTCCAGCAGAAGCAGATCCATTTACAGATCTCCCATCGCCAAAACGGGGATCGTTAAACGTATTTTCAACAATTTCCAAATAATCCACACCATAGCTAGATCTGAAATTTAAATCGTTAAAGATTTTGTACTTGGCAAAGCCGCTTCCAGTAAATTGGTTGGTAGTTGCTTTCTGCAAGTTAATTGATGCAATTTGAAGTACGTTATAACTATCATACGCCCCAGGCAAATTAGTATTATAACTGCCATCAGGGTTGTAGATTGCATTATTTGGAGATTGCAATTGGGCTGTTCTACTAATGTTAGCAAACGCACCAGCACCAGATGTTGTATTCTGTGTAATTGTACTCAGGTTCATCGAGGTAGAAAAATCTAATCTGTCGGTTGCTTTGTGATCTAAATTAACTTTGATACTTCCTCTAGAAAAATCAGTTCCGATCACCTGTCCTTTTTGTGTGCTGTAATTTCCGCCTAAATAGAATTGGGTTTTCTCATTACCTCCCCGCGCATTTACATCGTAATTTTGGGTACGGCCCTTTTGAGAAACTGCATCTAGCCAATCGTAAGTTGGCACATTATCAATAGAACCAAAAGGTGTTACATAAGTGTTGTAAAAGCTGGTGTACTGAGTTGATGTTGCACCATAACGGTTTGCATAAGCTTCTAAAGATAACTGGATCCATTGAGGAGAATTTAAAAGCTTAGGTTTCGAGATAAAATCATTATAACCAATATAAGAACTTACATTGATTTGGGTTTTACCATTCTTACCTCTTTTAGTAGTAATAATTACAACACCATTCGCACCAGAAGCACCATAAATTGCAGCGGCAGACGCATCTTTTAATACGGTTAAAGATTCAATATCATCTGGATTTAAAGCGCTCAGTGCATTTGCACTTGTAGTGGAACTTGTAAAATCGCCAGAGTTTACCTGAACACCATCAACAACGTATAATGGACTATTCCCTGCGTTAATTGAACCAATACCACGGATACGAACATTGATCGCTGCACCTGGAATACCGCTTGTTGATGTTACTTGAACACCAGCAAGTTTTCCTTGCATTGCTCTATCTACACTTTGAACTGGCATGTTTTCGATATCCTTTCCAGAAATTGTACTGGTAGAACCCGTTACATCCTTTTTGGCTTGTCTTAATCCGAAACCTGTTACCACGACCTCTTCTAATAGTTTAGAGTCATCGTCTAAAGTGATATTTAAGACATTAGATCCTCCGATAGATACTGTTTTAGCAGCATATCCAATTGAAGAAAACAAGAGTGTTTTTACATCAGATGTTACCTTAATGGTATACTGACCATCAGCTCCAGTTACTGCTGCACCTTGCGCGCCAACCAGTTTTACACTTACTCCAGGGATAGGCTGTCCATCTCCTTTACTTGTAACTGTACCTGTAATTGTTCGATTTTGTGCCATTGCACTTACGGCAATAAACATCAATACAAACAAACTTTGTAGAAGTTTTTTCATGAAATTTAAGTTAGTTAATGATATAGTTATTTGAAGCACTAAATATAACGGACATAACTAACATTTTAACAAATTTTAACAAAACAAACCTGTATAATGACTTTATTTTGACAATATTTTTGTCTGATTAAAAAGGCGTATTTGGGAGAATTTTCCACAAAATGTAGAATATTATGAACGATATAATCGTATTTTATCTTAAAAATAGCCCAAAATTGCCATTTATGAGCCACACGCAACACAACAATAGTTTAAAAAAACTGTGCCAAAAAATCATTTTCATGCAAACATTTTACACATTAAGGACTGTTAAAAAAACAAAATCTTCTATCGCAAACATCTCTTTGTTACCAAGTAGTATATAGTGTAAGAGTATTTTTTATCATTATATAGATTAATACTCTTGCAAAAATTAAAATAAAAAAGCGATATCATGGTTTAGTATGATATCGCTAAATCTCAAATAACATACAAAAGATGGTTTAACCAAAACAATCTGTCTTCTAGCTTATTTTTGCGTATTTAAACCAAAAAAGCCAACTTTCTTTTGAAAGTTGGCTTTTTTATCTTAATTTAATTGTATTTTAAACCACTATTTGTTCAGGTTAGGATTATTAATCACCTCTGCTTGTGGTATAGGGAAAGTTAATTCATCAGCATCATAAGCAAATGTATTTCCGGCAAAGAACAAATGATTTGTTCCTCTTGTAATTGAATGCTTATTACGTTTCATAGCTAAATAAACTTTTCCTTCTCCCCAAAGCTCAATACGCGTCTGCTTGTAAATTTCTTCTTTTAAAGCTGCGCCACTCAATGCATCAATAAAGTTGGGGTTAGCAACACGCTCTGTTAATAGTTTTTTGAGTTCAGTTCTGGCAGGTGCATCCTGATTTAATCTGGCTTTTGCCTCTGCATTTAAAAGGATCATTTCTTCAACACGCATATATACGTAGTCGGTAATCACTGTTCTTTGGCCACCTTCGATTCTTGCTGGATCAAAGAACTTTCCGGTTGGCAAAAGCCCACCGTAATCCGCGTTATCATCAAACTGTGCTTTACGGGCATCATCTGCTGGGATAGAAGCGTATAATTTATCATCGATAAATTTAGGATCTCCTGCCCACGCATAGCTGTAGGTGAAGATATCAATTTGGCCCCACCAGGAAACAAGATCAAGGTTACTAGAAATCTGAAGATCAGCTCCCCACATCCAGTTAGCACTATTTGGTAGATTGTTAAATCCATCAGTAGTTACATTTGCCTTCGCCAAAACCGGGAATTTAGGAATAATCTGGTCTGTTAACGATACCACTTGTGCTAAGTCTGATGTTGTTCCTCTTGCTGCATAAACATAAGCCAATAAGCCTTTGGCAACATCTGCATTTATTTCACCTTTACTGCTTCTGCCATAATCAGCTAACAATGTGGCTGCATCCGTTAAATCTTTAATCATCTGATCAAAAATTACTGCAGAAGTAACTAGTGGTTGATTAGTTGTTTTAGCGTCGGTATAAAGGGGTAGAATCTTTTCAGATCCTGTTCCAAAACCTTGTGGTGCATAAAACTGAGTTAGATAAAAGTAGGCATACGCTCTCATGGCTTTTGCCTGCCCCATACTATATGCTAAGGTTTTATTGGTAAATGTTGCATTGTTACCACCCAATACATCTATTAAAGAGTTTGCTCCAAAAATGATTTTATAATAATAACGCCATGGAATATACGCAGCATTCTGAGTAAAATCTTTTGTAGCCTGATACCTGACCACTGTGCTATACCAACCGTAATTAAGTGATCCAAGTGCCATATCTGAAGCTAACATATCAGAAAAGATATCATATCCCTTTTGACCAAAATCATCATGACCAGTTGTACCACCTGTTCCGGTATTATACATACTGGAGTATAAACCCCTTGTATATGCATTTAATACTGATGGATCTCTTAAGGCTTCTTCACTAATTTGTTCTGGAGAAACTTTTTCACTTGGTCTTTCATCCAAGAAACTTTTTTTACATCCACTTGCAAACACCAGAAGTGCAAATGCGATATATATATATTTAGTATTTTTCATTTTGATAAGTTTAATATTAAAGCTTAACTCTTAAACCAGCAGAAACGGTAGACAAAGGCGAATATCTGTACGTATCACTACCTCCGGTTTCGGTACTGTTTGCAGGTTCTGCAGTCATTGGATTTAATCCTGCACGGGCTGTACCTAAATAAAGATTATCTCCCGAAACCCATAAACTTAAACCTGCCAAACCTAATTTGTCGGTTATTTTTTTAGTGAACGTATACCCTAAACGTACATTATTAAGCGAGAAATAATCAGCTTTTGTAATAAAACGTGATGATGCAGAGCTTACGTTTGCATCCTGATTGTTCGAAATTCTTGGAACAATTCCATCACCTGGCTGACTTGGAGACTGCCATCTGTTCAAAATATCTTTGTGCCAGTTGTTATTTGCAATTAATCCATTACCCATCAAACCTGCATATGCACCGTCGTAAACATAGCCACCTAAACTGTACAGCATCTGAATGCTTAAATCAAAACCTTTGTAACCCGTACTTAAATTAATTGCACCTCTTACATCAGGAATGGCAGAACGCCCATCATATTGCTGAGTAGCATTTTGATAAGTTTTTGTAGTGGTTTTCTTTAATTGACCTTCTTTGTCTGGATTCGCAGCTAAATATGACCCTAATGAACCAATGTATTCGCCTGCTTGATTTTCTAATAAACCGCCGTCAGGAACACCGTTATTATTTGCATCCAAATAATAAGCTTCCCAGGTAGATTTACCATCAGCAGCGTCTACGCCAGTATATTTGCGAACATAGAAATCGTAAATAGAATGACCAACAGACCATGCATAGTTTCCTTGAACATCAATTGGCTTTGCCAAACCTGTTGATGGATCAATTGGCATGGCTGTCATTTTATTAGAGAAGATTTCACCATTAATTCCTAAATCAAGATAAAAATCCTTCTTTTTAAAGATGTGACCTGTAAAATCAAACTCAACCCCTTGGTTTCTTAATGAACCACCGTTTACTTTAACAATAGCATATCCGCTAGATGGACCAATTCTTCTGTCAAAAATTAGATCATCAGTATTTTTTAAGTAATAATCAACAGATCCTGTTAGATAAGTACCTAAGTTAAACTCAATACCCGTTTGAAACATTTTAGAAGTTTCCCAGGTTAAATCCGGGTTACCCACTAAATCAATGGAAAGTCCCGGTTGATCATTTACGTTATCAATATTAAACGTATTGTATCCTGGATAATATCCAACGCCACCCTGATCGCCGATTAAACCATAACTGGCCTTCAACTTTAATGAACTGAAGATATTTTGAGACTTCATGAATTCCTCGCTTGAAACTAACCATCCGGCACCTACAGATCCGAAAGTTCCCCATCTGTTAGTTTTGAATCTAGACGAGCCGTCTCTTCTCAAACTTCCTGATAAAAAATATTTCTTCTGATAATCGTAGTTGATTTGTCCAAAATAACTTTCCAGTTTATATTGCTCACTGTATGAGTTGCTTGGGTTTGTTACTGTACCGTTATTTAAATCTTCAGAATCATTTAGAATCAAATTGTATCTTGAAGCTTGTAAAGTTTTCAGTTTCCAATCTGTTACCTCATGCGCTGCTAAGGCTTCGAAACTATTTTCTCCAAAAGTTTTCTTATATCTTAATAAGTTTAAAAGATTATAAGACATTAAGCTTGTATTTTCTAAATAGATAGCACCGCCCTGAGAAGCTGCAGATCCATAATATTTGTTATTTCTGGTTACGCTCTCATTGTTATAGTATTGTAAGCCAAAAGTATTTTCGAAAGTTAAACCGGGAATAATTTTAGCTGTTAGAGATACATTTCCATTTAACTCATTTCTGTCATCTCTGTCTGTGTTATATTGAGTATCAGCGATTGCATTAGTTAATGAACCAAATCTTCTACCCGCATTTCCATAATCGTATTGATTTCCACCAAAAATTGGATCTTGAACAAATGCACCTTTAGCATCTCTTAAGAACAAAGGATAAATTGGGGGAATGTTATCTACAAACCAGAAAACGCTACCTGAATCAGAGGTTTGACCACCAAAGTTTCTTTTTGAATTGGTGTAGCCTAAATTCATGCCACCAACTAACCATGGCTTAACTTCATGCGTTAAGTTTAATCTGGCATTTAAACGCTTGTAATTAGATTTAATGGAATAACCAATATCATCCAAATAACCTAACGAAGTAAAATAACTTGTTTTATCTGAGCTACCACCAATTCTTACATTTGCCTCGGTACGTGCCGAATTTTGAAATGCATAATCTTCCCAGTTTTCAGGATCAAATTTTCTGGTTACACCAGATCTTACTTGTCTAGTAGCTGGATCAATCAAATTAGCACCTGTAGAGTTCCAAATGTTAGATGCAGCTGGTAGGCCACCACCGGTTGGGCCGAAAATTCTATTGTTGGCATATGTTATCGCCGCAGCATCATTTAATGGAGTGGCTAAACCTCTGCCTTGGTTATATAGACCTTCCCAAGCTAAACCAATAAATTCTTCTGGAGATTTGATTACATCATAACGTGGCAATAATGCCATGTTCGTTCCAAAATTTACATCTCCTTCAATGAATGAACTTTTACCTTTTCCTGATCTGGTTGTGATTAAAATTACACCGTTTGAACCACGCGATCCATAAATAGCAGTTGCAGCAGCATCTTTTAACACAGTTGTCGACTCGATATCGTTGATATTAACAGAATTTAAACTTCCGTAAAATGGAACACCATCAACAACATATAAAGGATCGCGATTTCCTGATACTGAACCAATACCTCTAATACGAACTTTTGCTTCGGTACCTGGTTGTCCACTTTGTGTAATTACACGAACACCAGAAACCTCTCCTGCTAATGCCTGAGATAGATTTGAAACTCTTTTATTTCCCAATTGTTCTGCACTAATTGTTTTTGCCGAACCTGTAAAAGCTTGTTTTGTTGTTGTGCCATAGCCCACTACAACTACATCAGTTAACGTTGTCGCATCTGCTGTTAGCACAACATTGATTACATTACCTGAAGAAATAATTTGCTCTTTAGTTACGTACCCAACGTAACTGAATTCTAATGTGTTAGATCCGGAAGGGACATTTACAGAATATTTACCATTTGAGTCTGTTACGGTGCCAGCTGAAGCACCTTTAACCTTTACAGTTACACCAGGAATTGGTAATTTGTCATCCTGTGAAGTAACTGTACCAGTAATTGTTCTGTCTTGTGCCATCGCTGATAAAGCAATAAACAAAAGTACGAACAAACTTTGTAGAAGTTTTTTCATGAAATTTAAGTTAGATAATGATATAATTATTTGAAGCACTAAATATAATGGAGATAACTAACATTTTAACAAAATTTAACAAACCCACCCCGCATAATGACTTTGTTTTGACAATATGCCTGTCTGATTAAAAAGGCGGTTGGGGAGATTTTCCACAAAAAGAAATGCTTAAACCATATTTTACCTCGATATAGGTAAAAATTAGCGTTCATGAGCTAAAAAATAGCATTGTATAAAATAAAAAACTGTGCCAAACTGTTTTTTTTAAAATCTTACTAACAGCGCTTACTACAAACAAAAAGAGATCTCTGTGTGGGAGATCTCTTTTTTAACAACGAGTTTTATAATAACCTATTTAAGGAAGGTCTTCCAAAAATCCGGTTTTATGATAACCGCCTACTTTATATACTGCTCCATCAACATTTAACTCAAAATAAATCGAATCTGTTGGGCTTTTAGAAACAGGACCTTTTGTACCATTTGGAATAATCTTTCCGTTCGCTATGGAAAAACTTGCTGGCCTCCCGGCAGCTGTAGATACATTAGCAATGTTTGTGGCAGAGAAAAGCTTATTTGGATAATCTACCCCTGTTTTTCCTTTAATGGCTAGAACTGTTGCTCCAGATTTTAATCCCGTACCCTGCACCCACATCACATTAGGTGTGTTTTCTGAAGTATTAAAGGTTAACAAGGTAGAATAAGCACCTGCCTCATTTACTTTAACGTACCAGTCGCCAGCCATATCCTGAACTGCAGTACCTCCCGGTTCGGGATCTTTTTTACAAGCACTTATCGCAACTGTAATAAGTGCAATAAAAATGAATATTATATTAATCTTTTTCATGATATCAATTTATTGTTAAAACAATTATTTAGCCCACCAAACCTTAGTATAAATAGGAACCTGTGCAGGTGTATTGGAATTTCGGCTTCTCTCAAAATCAGGATACACAAATCTCCTTGGAAAATTGCCTGCACCTGTTACGCCATTTGGGGTATAAACCAATTGACCTGGGGTATAGCCTGCTTCTGTTGAATAGAGTGTGGTGGTTTTAGGATATCCTGTTCTGTTTTGCTCAAAGAAAGCCTCTAAAGCATGTGAACCAAATAAGGATGCCCATTTCTGAACGATAATCGCTTCCAGATTTTCTTTTTCATCAGCTGATCCCGGATATTTATATGTTGTCGATAGTAAAGTAGTTCCATCTAAACCAAGTTTACTAAATGCTGTTTCAACCCCATCGCTATAAAGCACTTCGGCTCCGGCACCACCAAAATAGCGCAAACGTGCTTCTGCCTGCATGAAATAAGCTTCATCCAGAGAGATAAGCGGGACTGCGTCTGTTGCATTAACGACTACATTAACGGCATTGTTATATTCTGGATGAGCTGAACCACCAAGATAATCCCCTTGATTAATCGAAGGAACAGGGTTAGGTTTTCCATAATATACTTCAGCGCGTGGATCTTGATTCTGATTTAACCAAGAAGTAAATGTACTACTGGCCTTTAAGTTATCAGGGGTATTTAACCTTCTGAAATTATACTCGTAAAAAGGGTTGCTTTTATTTGGTACATCTACAAATATATCAACTTTCGCATCTTCATCGAGAAATTTAGCCCCATCCTGGTAAAGCTTTAATATGCCGGCTTGTGCTTCAGCAGGTTTAGCATTAACCATCCTTAAATACATTTTCAGTTTTAAGGTATTTGCAAACTTTTCCCAGCTTGCCATAACAGCTGCTGATGTACCTTTTTTACCAAATACAAAATCAGTTTTGATTTGAGCTGCCGTAAGTGGATTCGTTTTATAATCTTTGGCTAAAGCAGCATCAATTTCAGCAATTAGTGAGGTATAAATGGTATAACCGTCATCAAATTTTGGCTGAAGGTTTGCACCAGCTTTAAGTGCTTCTGAATAGGGTACTTTATCAAATAAATCAACTAAAACCTGATAAGTATAGGCTTTCATAACTGTATTCATCAAATTGTATCTCCAATCCTGTGCCGCCACTGATTTGGTAATACCCAACTGATAATCGGTTAAAGCGCCTGAAAACAATTCAGCATATGGCCCGTTAATAAAGTTTGATGTAGCTTGTACATCATAAGAATCGACAGTACGGAATTGACTTGAATTATTATTTTGGGTCCAATATTGCGCCCATATACCTCCAATAATTGAAAGGTCTCCACCTGTTCTGGAAACAGTTGAAATGACTGCAGAGGGAAACAAAGTCTCAACCGTAGCAGATTCAACAGGGGGGTTGTTCGGACTTTGGTTAATGTCGAGCTTCTTACAACTCGCAACAATCAACAAAGTCGAAAAAGCTAAAACTTGCGTTTTTCTAATTATATTTTTCATACTTAGATGCGATTAAAAGGTTAAGTTTAAAGAGAGACCAACATTACGAACAGATGGCCCTGTTCTGAATTCTCCAAACTCACTGGTTAAATCATTACCAAAGTTAGAAACCTCTGGATCGATAGTCCGGTTTTCTTTTGGCAACCAGGTAATCAGGTTACGGCCATAAACGGTTATGGTAGCCCTATCTGCCCTAATTTTTTGAGCTATCGATTTTGGTAATGAATAAGATAAAGTAATATCCCTTACTTTTAAGAAGGTTTTATCTAAAATTCTATTTTGATACGCAACCGCTTTACCATTATTGGTATAATATAATGCATTTACGTTTCCTTCAGAAATAGGGGTTGTATTTTCTACATAACTTACTCCACCACCAGGGTTATTAACCTGTACAACTGAATTAGGAATAATAAAGGTTCTTCTGTCATTGTATAAGGTTTTGATGTCATTACCCACAAAGTTTAGCAAATCTGCTGTTCCTGAATAAAACACACCGCCTTTACGATAATCCAAAGTAAAACCTAAGGTAAATTCTTTAAATTTAAAAGAGTTGGTTAAACCCATAATGAAGTCACGTTGCGAAGTTCCATAACTTCCGTTATTGTCTGCAAGCAATGGAAATCCATTACTACCTACAACAATTCTTCCTTGTGGATCGTATTTTGCAACAGGAGCTTCTAAAACGCCCAATGGCTGGCCAACCCTTGCCACAAACTGAGCATCATACGCCGTGTTCAATACCAATTTATCCAATCCATCAGGAAGTTCCAATACCAGGTTACGGTTTCTCGTAAAGGTATAGCCAATATCCCAGGTAAAGTTTTCGTTTTTAACTGGTGTACCTGTTAATGCAATCTCCACACCGCGGTTACGGATCTTACCAAAATTTACAATCCTAGAGGTCACACCTGATGATGGTGCAGTGACAACCGGAATAATCTGATCTTTAGTTACACGGTTATAATAAGAAACATCCAGACCTAAACGGTTGTTGAAGAATCTGATCTCTCCACCAAACTCTGTTTCAGTACTGATTTCAGGTTTAAGATCCGGGTTATTTAAGATGTCAGAAACGGAGTAACCCGGAACACCGGCAATAGGGAAGATGATATTACCAAAGCCCAATGCAGCACTTGTTCTGGATAAAGTATTGAAAATACGGTATGGATCTGTATCACTACCTGTTTGACCTACTGCAGCTCTAACTTTCAAAAAGCTAATTTTAGCACTAGATAAATCCAATGCATCTGAAAGAACTACAGCTAAGTTAGCGCCTGGATAAAAGAAGCTTCTGTTATCCGCCGGAAGTGTAGAGCTCCAATCATTTCTGGCATTTAATGTTAAGAAGGCATAATTTTTATAGCCCAATGTTGCAGAAGCATATGCGCCGAACAATCTTCTTTCGTTCTCTGCACTTGTACTGGTTGGATCGTTTGCACTATTGTTAATCTGGTAAAACCCTGGGATAGCTAAATTTTCTACACCAGTATATACTGAACGGTACCCTCTGTCATTATAGTTAACACCGATTAGGCCATTGATATCGAAATCTGTTCCGAACTTTTTGGTAAAAAGGGCATTTAATTTCGAATCGTATTCAAAATATCTTTCCGATCCTTCAATTACATTACCCACACTTTCTTGTCTGGTGTAACCCTCATCGTTTCCGCCACCGGCCCAGCTGCCAATAGCTGGATTGTTTTTGGCATTCCAAAACTTACTGGCATTATTTGTTAAATCTGCTCCTTGTTGGAATTGGAACGATAACCATTCTGTTGCTTTATATTTTAAATCTACGTTTCCATAAAAGCGGTCGCTTTTGAAACGGGAACCATTCTCGTAAACGGAGTAATATGGATTTTGAGAGAAAGGAGAAAAATAATTATCTACATTGTAGAATTTATTATTGTAATCTTTAAAGTTGGTAAATGGATAATCTACCGGAATCTGTAATAAATCTTCATAAAATGATGATCCGATGCCAGATACGGCTTGCCCTGTTTGAACTGCTCTTGTATTTTTACCTACGTAATTGGCCGAAGCAGCTACAGTAAGCCCTTTGTATTTAGTTGATCCGCTAAGCGATAAATTATTACGCTTATACGTATCATTTGCCCCGGGAAGAATACCGTTGCTATAGATATTACCATAAGAAAGGTGGAAAGTTGAGGTTTCGTTACCACCGCTAAGCGCTAAACTGTTATTAAATTCCTGGCCGGTATCAAATGCATCACGGAAGTTATCCTTAACGGCTACAAAAGGTTTTGTTTCCTGATCGCCATTAACGATTGGCCCCCAAGGCCTCGTCATACCATCTAACTTCGGACCCCAGCTTCCGTTTTCCGCTAGCCAGTTCTCTTTACTCCAGCCTTGACCATATTGATCCTGGATACTTGGAACAATAGCAACATTGGTAAAAGAAGCTGATGAACTCAGATCAATTTTCAAAGCTCCAGCTTTACCCTTTTTAGTGGTGATTAAGATTACACCGTTTGATGCCCTGGAACCATACAAAGAACTCGCTGCAGCTCCTTTAAGGATACTGATGGTTTCGATATCATTTGGATTGATATCATTGGCACCATTTCCAAAATCGTAGTTCTCAGAGATATCTCCAACTGTACCTGGTGCAGAAGTTCCGCCTGGCCTTGAGTTATTGATTGGAACCCCATCAATCACATAAAGCGGCTGGTTGTTTCCGCCAACCGAAGAAAAACCCCTTAAAATTACCTTGCTAGATCCACCCGGAGAACCTGAAGTAGTAGAGATATCAACCCCCGCTACTTTACCTTGTAAGCCTGCAACTGCATTAGTTGGTGCTCCTCGGTTAATTTCATCGGTTCCTACTTGTGTAGAAGAGTAACCTAAGGTTTTCTTTTCTCTGGAAACACCTAATGCAGTAACCACTACTTCTCCAAGTTGTTTGGAATCTGATAATAAAGCTGCATTAATGACAGTTTGAGAGCCGATCTCCCGTGTTTGAGTTGTAAAACCAATAGATGAAAATTCTAATGATTTTGCTGTAGATGGAACTTTTAATGTGTACTTTCCACTAGGATCAGTTGATGTTCCTAATGTTGTTCCTAGTACTTTGATGCTGACACCAGGAATCGGCAATTTGTCATCTTGTGCCGTAACCGTCCCGGTGATTGTTCGTTCCTGTGCCATTGCGGAAATTGCGCACAGCATCAGCATGAACAAACTCTGTAGAAGTTTTTTCATTGTTTTAAATAGGTTAGTTAATGTGCTCCAAATTTAGGCTTTGCCATTACTCAAGCCAAGAAATTTTTAACATTTTTTAACAAAACCTATTTATCGCAAGCATATCTCATTAATAATCATAAAGATACAATTGTATTATTTTAGTTGTTATAATTAGTAATTTTGATTAAGAATCCTAATACTTGCAAAAAATTATATTCCCAAATAAGGTTTTTCCTCCCTCCCAGAAGTTTCTAAACAGGGGGTCGTTAGCCAAATAAACTACCTGGCCATGGCCGAAATCTTGTACACCGATTAAAAGTCCGGTTTTAAGCTCTTCCCTTGCTTTTTTGCCAACAACACCAGCCATTAAGCTTTTCTCGTTAATTAAACCCACGTTCCAGCCTTTAACAAGAGGCTCGTAAATTTTACGGTCTGTTTTTAAACTGTAATAGCTTTTACCCAAGCCATAAGAAAAGGGGTGGCTGGCATCAAGATTGATCCGGTAAATTGCACCGGGTATGGTGGTTTCAAAATCGTCTCTGTCTTTATCCTTGAAAAGAAGTTTGTTTGCCGCTGGCTTTTCATCTTTTTTCATAACAGCTTCCTTCTTTTTAATATCAAATCCTTTTTTCTCGAATACACTTTCGATGGCATCTTCCATTAAAATTAATCTTCCTCCTTTATTTAGCCATGCGGTTAAACCATCACCTATAAAAGCGCTATAACTTCCATCGGGCAAAATCAAGGTGTTTACCTTATTAATATCCAGGTTATTCAGGTCTTTAGCATTAATAATGCTTGGAGATAGATTCAGATCATGTTCAAGAAAAAACCAGGCTTCGCCAAAAGCGAGAGAAGAAACCTCCATACCGGATACAATGGCAATTTTAGGTTGTTTTAACAATGGATAAACGTTAGAGCCAAAGTCTTTCCCCTTTTCTACAAAACCACTGCTAATGGCCTGGATTGGCCTGTTTAAGATTTTTGTGATTGATGTAACCTTCTCTTTCATGCCTTTTATCAGTCTTTCGTTTTCCGCCCTCAACACAATTAGGGTTCCGGCAGGATAGTCTTTACCATTCACAGCAAATGGCTGATCGGCCTGTCTAACTTTTATATTTTCTTTTTGCAGCGCCGTTAATACCTGAACATCTTCGCTTGTTCCCCAGCTAAACAACCAGGCAAGAGGCTTCTCCAACTCATTATCGATTATTTTGGGCTCTTCAATTGCCGAATATTTCCCTTTAATACTTTCTTTACTGGCATAACCCTTTAATCCGTACACATAGGGTAGGGCCCATGCTGTAATATCATAAGTATTAGAATCGGTTACAAGGGTTTGAGGTTCTAATAAAACGTTGGCCAAAACTGCCCGCGGCTGCTGGATATTAACAATCAAATCGTTGCGGGCAATGCTAAAATTTTCTTCCTTTTGGGTATCATAGTCATAACCTCTTCCCGTTTTATCGCCACCAAAAGCAAATTCGATTTTATTTTTGGTCAACAGTTCAGCTAATTTTTTTAAGCGTGA
This sequence comes from Pedobacter sp. W3I1, assembly GCF_030816015.1. Classification (NCBI taxonomy): domain Bacteria; kingdom Pseudomonadati; phylum Bacteroidota; class Sphingobacteriia; order Sphingobacteriales; family Sphingobacteriaceae; genus Pedobacter; species Pedobacter sp. W3I1. Next base: position 450,048 of record NZ_JAUSXN010000001.1, on the reverse strand, counting down.
CAAATTAGTCGCTTTTATAATATAACTTTTATAAATACCAAGGCTATTGGTTAATTCCTGCTGGAAATATTTTTTATACTCTTCTAATAATTTCTGATGGTTTAAGGAAGTGACTTCAAGGGTCGACATTCCTGTTGTAAAGTGATGCGCGATACGGTCTTTTAAGGTTAAGGTATCACCATCGTTGGTTACCACTGATAATCCAGCCCTGATTCCGCCCTGCTCATAGGTCATGCCGATTGACCCATTATATAAGGGATAAGTATCGCCATAAGAGGGATACAGCAAATCAAAACGTTCTTTGGTGAAGTATTGCCAACCTTCTGCATCAAAATACCTGGCATTGTTTTTACCTACAATCACCTGAAAACTTCTTTGCCAGGGCGTAATGTCCTGGTGAACTGGCTCCGCCGCCGGTGCAAAATAGTAAGGCTCATTATAACTTTGCTCATGAAAATCGACATGTACCTGCGGCATCCATTGGTTGTATAGCGCCAATCGTTGCTGACTTTCAATCTGGGTTTGCCAGGCCCAATCGCGGTTTAAATCGAAATAGTAATGATTTGGCCTACCACCTGGCCATGGCTCTATGTGTTCTCTAGATAATGGATCAGCATTGGGTGTTTTACCTACCACGCTATTAAAATAATTTACATAACGGTCTCTTCCATCGGGATTTAAACAAGGGTCAATCACTACAACGGTATTTTTTAACCAATCTGTTGCAGGTTTATTATTGCCTGAAACTAAGGTATATAACATCTTCATTGAAGTTTCAGTCGAATTTGCTTCATTACCATGTACATTATAACTTAACCAAAGTATAGCAGGTTGATTTGTTAAATCAACACTATTATTCGTACCCGTTGCCAAAACCAGATTGTTGTTCCTAATCTGCTCGAGTTTGGTTATGTTTTCTGCTGAGGAAACAATTGCCACCATTAACGGTCTGCCTTCATGCGTTTTGCCATATTCTACAAGCTTCATATTTTTAGGAGAAGCCGTAGCAGTTTGCCTAAAATAATCGGCTACTTTATGATGGGGAGTAAAGTGCGAGCCTAACTCGTAGCCCAAAAAATCATCGGGAGATTTTAGCTGTGCTTGCACAAACAGAACAGAACTAAGGGAGATTAGGCAGAACGTTAAGAGTCTTTTCATAGAGAAATAATTTTACCTAATGTACTAATTTTGTTTTTTGTTGATGCGAAAGCTTAATTTTACATCATATTTTTTACCATAGGCATGATTACAACCGAAAGATTATACGATTACTACCTAGAAAACCCTGTTATTTCTACCGATACAAGAAATATTACTCCCGGTTGTATCTTTTTTGCGCTTAAAGGAGATCTTTTTAATGCCAACGAATTTGCCGCTCAGGCGATTGAAAAGGGCGCAGCTTATGCAGTTATTGATGAAGAAAAATACGCAATAAACAGTCAGTGCCTGTTAGTAGAAAATGTATTAAACACTTTGCAGGATCTGGCGCGCCATCACCGTAAACAACTTAGCATTCCCGTTATTGGCTTAACAGGCAGTAATGGTAAAACAACCAGTAAAGAATTGATAAATGCTGTTCTGGCTGAGCGATATAAAACCTTTGCCACCTTTGGCAATTTAAATAACCACATTGGCGTTCCTTTATCAATCTTATCCATTACTGATGATGTGCAGATTGCGGTAATTGAAATGGGGGCAAACCACCAAAAGGAAATAGAGTTGCTTTGCACCATTGCCCAGCCCACACATGGCATTATTACCAATGTTGGCATGGCACATTTAGATGGGTTCGGTGGGTTTGAAGGTGTAAAAAAGGGTAAAGCAGAACTTTATGCCTATTTAAGAGAAACCCATGGCTATACTTTTATCAATAGAGACAATCCTTACTTAATAGAAATGAGTACTGCCGCAGGTTTAAATAAACTCATTTATTATGGAACAGAAAATGGTAATACCATTAAAGGCGCATTAAAAAGCAGCGATCCTTTTATTGAGGTGGATTGGACAAACCATGAAGTTTCATCATCGGTAAAAACCAATTTAACAGGAAGCTATAATTTCGAAAATATTCTTGCAGCCATCTGTATTGGCGATTTCTTTGATATGAACCCTGAAGAAATCAATGCTGGCTTATCGAACTACCAGCCCAGGAACAACCGTTCGCAACTCACCAAAACAGAAAAAAATACGGTCATCTGCGATTTTTATAATGCCAATCCAAGTAGTATGACGGCAGCATTGAAGAATATTGCCGTGCTATCGGCCGATAAAAAAACCGCTATTTTGGGCGACATGTTCGAATTAGGACCAGAATCTCACGGCCAGCATCAACTCATTGCCAAACAAGCCAGCGAAAGTGGTTTAAGCCAGATCATTTTTATTGGAAAAGATTTTTATGCCTTTAGAGATACGATTAAAGGGGTGTTTTTCGAAACGCCAACAGCGGCAGCCCAATATTTACAAGAAAACCCTGTTCAAAATCATTTAGTCTTGTTAAAAGGATCGAGAGGAATGAAGCTGGAAAGTTTGCTGCAATACTTGTAGTTTCAATCTTTTAGAACAATGCTAACAGTTTAAAAATAGATGCTGTCAGTCTGAGCCTGTCGAAGACATCTTGATAATTGAAAAAAAACCATTTTTCCTTTGACGGGCCACCATTGACAGACTCCATAGAACGGTCGTCATTTCGACTGAAGCGCAGCGAATGGAGAAATCTTTAAACTATGTTAAGATTTCTCCACTGCGGTCGAAATGACGATTCTAGAGACCTTTCATCACAACTCCTTTACTCTTCTTCTTTGAGAATGACGATATATCGATATTCTTAAAAAGTACAGGCAATTTTACCATAAACATAGCGCCCGTTAAAACCGAACTGACTTACTGCCCTGGGATATAAAAATCTGCCGTTGGAAGTATTGTCTAATCCACCTGAATAGTTGGTACTGGCATCTCCGCTTAAGTTATTTGCATTATTACGTGGATCGATGTATAATTTATCTGGATAAACATCAAAAATATTGTTCGCGCCAACCGTTACCGACCAGGTTTTATTTGCTGTATAACTAACCGAAAAATCGGTTACCCATTTCGGGGCAAAAGTTTGATCCAACTGTGTTGGCAAACCATTGGCAGGAATGTTCGGGTCGATGGCATTTAAATAAGTAACCTCACCAAACCTAACTGTTCTGGCCACGAACGACAATTTATTCACATTATAAGTTGCAGTGATATTCAGCTTGTTTTTTGGCACAGAGCTTTCGAAACGGGAGCGCTCTAAGCGATCGAATAATTTCGCTTTCAATGTTGGATCGCTTTCAATTTTATCAGATCCCCGGATGCTTCTCACCACGGTTTTATTTACATTCCCGGCAACGCTTAAAATTAAGCTACTTTTAGCACCCAAGTTGAACCGATTGGTTAAAACCACATCGATCCCTGCAGTATTGGTGGTAATGGCATTGGTAAAAAATTGTACACTGTTAATTTGTGCGGAAGGATCTACCGTATTCAAAATCTGGTTCACCACACCTGTTGGCACTAAAACGCCACCAGAACGTTCGCGGGCATATTGACTGGAGAAAACAATCCGGTCGCTGATATCAATGTTATAAGCATCGATGGTGAAGGTAAAGGTTTTGGCAACCTTACCCGCTAAACCCAAACTGCCTGATTTAGAAATTTCAGGTTTTAATGCCCCTACACCAAATTGGGCAACAATAGGATTTGCATTATTTACTGTTAAAACCTGCGTTGCATTTGTGCCCACAAATTGTGTACTCTCATTATTAAAATATTGTTGGTGTAAAGATGGCGCCCTGAAGCCTGTGGCATAAGCTCCACGTAAGGAAACATCACCAAAAAGTTTAATCTTACCTGTAAATTTATAAGAAAAGTTCGATCCGAAATCGCTGTAGTTTTCATACCGGCCAGCAGCTTCTAAAGTCACCCTTGGGCCAAATTCAGCTTCTAAATCAGCATAAGCGCCAAGGTTATGCCTCGATTTATCCAAAGCATTGCTCGGTTTAAATCCTGGGAATACCTGTGCGCCAGAGGCAGTGGGAGATGTTCCGATCAATCTTCCACCGTTTGAATAGGATAACAACTCGCCCTCTTTAATCTGATAATTGTCTACCCTAAACTCTGCACCGAATGCAGTGTTCAATGAAGTTAGAAAACCACCGTCAAAAGTATGTTTTTTGCTTAAATCAAGATTACTTGTGTTTTGTCTGAACAGCAATTCGCCAGCATAAAACGAAGTAGGACTTGTCCCGGTAGGTAAAGAGGCATTTACGGTGTTATTGATATTAAATGCAATGGTATTCTCTCCACTGGTATTGCTCAGATCATAATCCCATGTCCCTATTTTACCTCTTAATCCTGCAGAAAATGAATAATCATTGATTTTGGTATCGATGAAAGGCAAAAATCCGTTAGGATAGATGGATAAATCAATCTGTGTAGTTTGTGTGGGCAGGCGATAAAACCCCGCTGCACTTCCGGTTTTATGGGTAAAACCAGCGGCATAATACAATTGGGTGGTTTTACCAAAATTAAACTGTCCGTTTAAGAAACCACCTCCATTTTTAGAATCGGAATTACCCACACGCATGTTGTTTCTATTCAAGCCGTTCGCGGCTGCTCTGGCATCATCTGCAGCCTTTAAGCTTGCAAAACGGGCCTGAAAAGCAGCTTCTGTTTCTGTTGACCCTTTAGTTGGGCTTGCAGCATATAATAATGGGCGGGTATCTAAGCCCCCTCTGTTGGTATAACCCCTTTGGAGGTACTGTGCAGCAAAATTGATAAAACCCTTTTCATTTTTAAATGCCCAGCCCTTGCTAAAATCAACCTGAAAGGTTCTGCCATCGCTAAAATCGCGACCTAAGGCACTGGATGAGGATTGCCCGAAAGAAGTAGAGAAACTATAGGGTGTTACTTTTTTTAATACAATATTGATTACACCAGCAATGGCATCCGACCCGTATTGTGCTGCAGCACCGTCACGTAAAACTTCGATCCTTTCTATTGCCGAAACCGGAATAGAGTTTAAATCCGTACCAACAGAACCCCGTCCAAATGTACCGTTAATGTTTACCAGGGCTGTGGTATGCCTGCGTTTTCCGTTTACCAGAACCAAAACCTGATCGGGCCCTAAACCACGTAAAGAAGCAGGATCGATGTGATCGGTTCCATCAGAAACAGTTTGCCGGTTAGAGCTAAAAGATGGCGCCACAAAGTTTAAAATCTGAGTTAAATCCGTTTGGGCAAATACCTTAACATCTTTAGTTGAAATCAGATCGACGGGAACAACACTCTCTATATTGGTTCTCGGTGTTGATCTTGATCCAATGACAACTACGTCACTCAACAGTTCTTTTGCATCCTGTAATGCAAAATCCATTGTTTTTACGGTATTGTCAATATCCACAGCTACTTCGGCTGTTTGATAGCCTGTAAATGAAATGCGGATTTTATAAGCCCCGGCAGCCGGAAATTTTAAAGCGTAAAGTCCATTGCCATCAGAAGATGTTCCAACTTTTGAGCCAAGTACCTGAACGGTAGCACCTGGAATAGCCAGACCGGCAGAATCAGTAACCTTACCCTTTAAGCCTTGCGCAAATAGCTGGGTAGAAATTAAAAGGAAGAGAATGGACAGCGAGTTTTTGAGTAATATTTTTATCATAGTTCATAGGTTTATAAACAATAATAACAATTTTATTACAAAGTTTTATGTAGCAGCGAACAATTACAAAATAAAATTCTGAAAAACACTTGTTTTAGCAAACAATCCGTATAATTCTTGAAGAAAAATAGATAAAATTTGAAAAGAGGATAAGTGAACCTGCTATTATTGAACTAAATCGACCAGAACACCAACATCACTTACTTCCAATAGCGGGTTATCGCGCATATTCTGCTCAATTTCGATTTCAAACTTACCATTTCTTGGAAAACGATAATTGGTTAGCAGGGGTAAGGTATAACTAAACACGTTTCCGGAGCCGCTGCCCAGCCATTCGCCATCATTTTTGGCCAGTTTATATTGATAACGCTTGGTTACCATCTTTTTACCATCCTTAAAATGGGCCAGAATAAATATATTGGCGTATTTATAATCTGCAGTATGCCGAAGCTTGAAGTAAATATTATAAGCTTTGGCATTGTCTTTAATTTCAAATGTTGTCGAAATATGGTTGCGGTAGGTCCATCGGCGATCGGCAATCTCTACATTGCTATCGATTACGCTGGCCGTACAGCCCACAAATAGTGTAACCATTAATAAAAAGCCAAGCAAAATTATTTGCTTTTTATTCAGCAGCAGGTTTATTGTCTGAGCCATTATTGTTGTTTCGGCGGTTATTATTTTTCCTACGGTTATTTCTATTCTTGTTTTTACTCTGTTCTGGTTTAATACCCTCTCCCGCTACATTTCCTTCGGCTTTTACTACAGGTTTTTGTGCTTGCGGCGGCTGTTGTTTTGGCTTATTGCTTTGAGGTTTTGGTCCATTAACATGCTGTGGTTTAGGTACCGCTTGTTGCTGTGGTTTTCCAACTTGCTGATCCTTTTGGTCACCTTGTTGAGCCTGCTGTTGCTTATTATTAGGCGCAGCATTCTTCTCTCCGGCAGGCGCTCTTTCTCTTCTATTTTGGCTATTGCTGCGGTTATTTTTCTGATTACTGTTTTTGTTCTGGTTGTTTTTACCCCGCGAACGTTCATCCAAACGGGTTAAACTATCCTGACCAACTACATTTTCATAATCGAAAGATTTTTCTATCACTACAGGGGCAGCAATCAGCACCGCTTCTTCTTTTAAATTAGGTGCTTTTTTACCGGCCTTGTTCATGGCCATGATTTCTTTTACCCGGACAGCTTTAACCGGAATCCAGTTTTCATCGCCCTGGTAACTAAACCACATGATTTTTTTGAAAATATCTGTTTTTTGATGACGGGCATAACCCGCTTCGGTATCGAGGTTTTCAATCCTATCGGGAATATCCTTTAAAGCATCTAAATAAGTATCTAGTTCATAGTTTAAACAACATTTTAGTTTACCACATTGGCCGGCAAGCTTTAATGTATTTAAAGATAAATTTTGATATCGCGCCGCAGCTGTAGAAACCGTTTTAAAATTGGTTAACCAGGTAGAACAGCATAACTCTCTACCGCAGGAGCCAATTCCACCTAAACGGCCGGCTTCCTGGCGCATCCCAATCTGCCGCATTTCGATCCTGATGCGGAAACTTTCTGCCATTTTTTTAATCAGCTCGCGGAAATCGACACGTCCATCGGCAGTATAAAAGAAGGTCGCTTTGGTTTTATCGGCCTGGTAATCTACATCGCTGATTTTCATCTGTAAACGGAGATCTAAGGCCAGCTTACGGGCTTTGTGCATGGTTTCCCATTCCATTCCTTTGGCGGCATTCCATTTCTCCACATCAGCCTCTGTAGCCTTACGGTATATTTTTTTGGTTACCTGATCGAGCGCAGTTTTACGGCGTTTCATCTGGATCCGCACCAATTCGCCGGTAAGCGAAACGTGCCCTACATCAAAGCCCCCGGTTGGTCCTTCAACGGCAACAAGCTCTCCAATTTCGAGGTAAATGTTGTCGTTATTAAGGAAAAACTCTTTACGTGAGCCTTTAAACTTGATCTCTGTAACCTGAAAAGGTTTATAATTAGAAGGCATATCCAAATTAGACAGCCAATCGTGAACTTCCATTGTTTGGCAACCACCGGTGCCGCATGAGCCATTACTTTTGCATCCATTAGGGGTGCAACCACCACCTGTTGAACAACTTCCACATCCCATATTAATTGTATATATATTGAGTCCCCGCAGGGAGCGTTTTAAACTTGATAATTTTTACCAATTGTAAAGATACATCTAAAAACAGAATTTTTGGGTTTGCGTTTCTTTCAATGTGGTAATGTGCCTTTTCCAGTTCGCCAATTATGGCCTCTGCCATAGGCAAGGTAAGTACATGTGTGCTGAGTTTTTTTGCAGTTTCGAAGGTTAGCGGGGGTAATTTCACCAATTCTTCAGCTCCGCTTAAAATTAAACAGCATTCGCGTAAATAATTTACGCCATATTTTAAAAAATTCTTCTGGTTTTCTCTTCCCCACTTCGCGGCTTCATCTGTAAACTCGATGAGATCGGGAACTTTGTTACCGAAACCCATCCTTAACCAGGCCGTAAATGTACCCGAACTGTCGCTTTGCGTATCTGCTGCCAGGGCTTTTGCCTCAATTAAATTTCCATCAGCCAAAAATGAATAATCGATGGCCTGATGCTCCGTTAATCCACTTGCATTTAATAAAAATCCGGTTACCTCTTCTGATGAAAGCTTTGGAATTTTCACAATTTGCGTTCTGGATAAAATGGTAGTCAAAATCTGATCCTGACTTTGTGCGATTAAAATAAATAAAGTATTTGCAGGTGGCTCTTCAATTAATTTCAACAAAGCATTTCCAGCCTTATCCAAATATTCGGGCAGCCACATAATTAAAACCTTCGTTTCGGCTTCGAAGGCTTTATAACTTAGTTTTTTAAATAATATCGTGGCATTCGGCAATGTTAATATTGGCTTGTTTATTGGCTGCATCGAGTTTGGAACGCCAGATATCCATATCGAAATAAGGATCCTGCATTAACATGGCCCGCCATTCTTCCAATACATCTACAGCGGTTTTTACACTTGCCGAGGCAAAAAAAGGATAGGAGAAATGCAGGTCGGGATGAATTAAACGTTCGTATTTTCTACAACTCGAACATTCGCCGCAACTATCATTTTCGCTTTTATTAAGGCAATTAATGTATTGTGCATAGGCAATAGCAAGCGGTACAGCACCAGAACCAGCAGGCGACAAAAATAGTTGCGCATGGCTAATTCGGTTTTCTTTAACCGTTTGCACCAATTGTTGCTTCACTCTTTCCTGTCCGATGATTTCTTTAAACTGCATTTGGTGCAAAATAAGAAATAGATATGAGATTCACACATTCGACATCATGATCTTACTTTTTAAACACACATTTAACATTAATAGATCCCTAAGCCATGGAGTTTAGACTGGCAGAGTCTCATTAGTCCTGCGGTTAATTTATGTGTTTATACATTTTGAAAAGCAAAGCATCGTGCGTTTCGGTTCCGAAAGTCCTGCTATCGCTTCAAGTCCTCGCTACGCTGTGGGCTTTACGCTTTATCAGGTTTAGTTAACTAAGTCAGTAATTCTTCGGAAATATCAAATAGTACGCCTGCAGCTTCACCCAATCCATACCGGCCTGCGTTAATTAAACCTGATGGAAGCGGCAGCCCCGAAGCATGAGAGCTAAAGCATACAGCAGGACTGGACATACCTAAGTACTACAGGTTTTGCTTTCCAAAAAATGAACAAATCATTTTTTTTAGCCAATAACGTATACGTTACCAACGCATTACCTCTTAGATTTACCGATTATTCCAAAAACCTTACCTTTGGGCTTTTTAAAAATTTAAAAATGGGCCAACGCTTTGCGCCAGGCGCCCAACGCTTAACTTATGGCACGGATCCTCGCATTTGATTACGGAACAAAACGCATCGGCATTGCGGTAACCGATCCTTTGCAGATTATTGCAACAGGGCTGGACACAGTGCACCCAAAAGACGTGATTGAATATGTTAAAAAATACATGCTTACCGAGCAGGTTGAGGCTTTTGTGCTTGGCGACCCAAAACAAATGGATGGTTCTCCGTCTGATTCGGCACAACACGTAAAGGGTTTTGCTACATTGTTAAAAAAATCATTTCCTGATATCCCAAGGCACTGGGTCGACGAGCGTTTTACCTCTAAACTCGCCCATCAGGCCATTATGCAAAGTGGCCTAAAAAAAATGGACAGAAGAGATAAAGATCGGGTTGATACCATTGCCGCAACCATCATTTTACAATATTTTATGGAAAGTAACCGTTTATAACCAACAAATGAGCCTAATAAACGACGATTTACAAGATTTACTAATTGCCTATTGCGAACCTGAAAGCGAACTGCTTCAACAGATAGATCGCGAGACCAACCTTAAAGTTTTAATGCCCCGTATGTTATCTGGCCACTATCAGGGCCGGGTTTTGAGCATGCTCAGCAAAATGATTTCCCCTAAAAGGATTTTAGAAATCGGCACTTTTACCGGTTATGCCACTTTATGCCTTGCTGAAGGCTTAACAAAAGATGGTCTACTGTATACGCTGGATATTAATGAGGAATTGGAAGATATGGTTCGCCGTAACTTTGCCCAATCTGCATTTAACAATCAGATCAACTACATCTTAGGTGATGCCACCACCACAATAGCGGGTTTAGACGAAGTTTTCGACATTGTTTTTATAGATGCAGATAAGAAAAACAATGGCACCTATTACGATCTCATTTTTGATCGCGTTCGCCCAGGTGGGATTATCATTGTGGATAATGTACTATGGGGTGGAAAAGTACTTCAGGAGAAACAGGATAAAGACACCAGAAATATTACTAGTTTTAATGATAAAATAGCTGCAGATGAACGGGTTGAGAAATTGATATTACCTGTTCGCGATGGTTTGTTTGTGATTAGGAAGAAAGCTTAACATATAGTGGTTAATCGGTTAATTATTTTAATCGGTTAATCGTGCATTTAACCCATTAAACAATTTGTACAGTTAACCATGACTAAGAAAATCTTTACTTTTTGTCTGCTCCTTTTAACGGGAATTGTTACAAAAGCACAAGACACAGAAGAATATATTGCGGAGCATTTAGAATATGCACAGGGTTTAATGCACGACCATAAAATCCCAGCCAGTATTATCCTGGCTGTTGCCATCCATGAATCGGGCTCAGGAAACAGTAGAATTGCACAGCACCTTAACAATCATTTTGGGGTAAAAGGTTCGAATAACAATACCGAAATCCATTCATCCTATCGCGATTATTTAAATGCAGATGAATCTTATAGTCATTTTGTAGAAATTATGGAAACCCGCCAGCCTTTTAATAATCTTTTTGAAAAATACGGTCAATACGATTACAAAGGCTGGGCTTACGGCATCCGCCGCTGTGGTTATGCCAGCAGTAGAAGCTGGGCCAGCCAGGTAATTGGGTTAATTAAAAAATATGAACTCTATCAATACGACGAGCGGCCAGAGGGGTATGAAGAGCCCGTGTATGCAGCACCAGTTCGCCACCGCACAAAAAGCAGAAGAACAACAAAAACTTATACCATAAAATCTGGAGATAACCTGAGTATAATTGCCAAAAAGAAAGGTACCACCGTTAAGGCCCTCATGCAAAAAAACGGTATAAAAAAAGCTACCTTAAAACCAGGACAGAAGTTGAAGTTTTGAGTTAGGAGCTTGGGGTTGAGAGTTTCAAGCTAAGAGTCCTAAGTTCAAAGTCGAATTTTACAACTAACCTTATCTGGTTTGCAATTTTTAATTCACAGCTAACCAATTAACCGATTTAAACAATTAACCCATATCCAGTTTGCAATTTTCAGTTCACAGTTAACCAATTAACCCCATATATCCACCAATGCGTTCATACAATCATTATATTCTATTAGCGGCAATTCTTGTTATTTTTAGCTCGTGCTGTTCGCGGAAATTTTCTAAAAACAACAAACAGATCGAAAAAGCAGCCAACAAAGCCAATAACAATTCGTACAAAAGCTACAATACCTTAAGTTATATTGATGAGTTTAAAGGCGTAGCGGTAGAAGAGATGAATGCAAACGGTATCCCTGCAAGTATTACTTTGGCGCAGGGAATTTTAGAATCGGGTAGTGGAAACAGTGATCTGGCTAAATACGCAAACAACCACTTTGGCATCAAATGCACATCAGATTGGAAAGGAAAAAATTATTTCCGCGATGACGACCAGAAAAACGATTGCTTTAGGGTGTATAAAGATGCCCGCGAATCTTTTAGAGATCATTCTGAATTTTTAAAACGCAAGCGTTATAGTTTTCTTTTCCAGCTGGATAAAAACGATTACAAAAGTTGGGCACAGGGATTAAAAACAGCAGGTTATGCAACCAATCCCAAATATCCTGATTTGTTAATCAACACCATCGAAAAATACCAGCTTTACCAATACGATCAATCGGAAAGCGAAAAGCAAAAGATTGCCCGTGAAGATCGTGTTTTTTCAGAGATCAATCAAAATATCCCCCAGGAAAAGGCTAAATTTACACCAGTCGAAACCCCACCTGCAGGCGCTAAACCCATTCTTGCTGATGGCACTTATACCGTTGTTAAAGGAGATACGCTTTATAACATAGCAAAACGTTTTAATTTAACGGTTGATCAGTTAAAAATGCTGAACGAAATGAGTACAGATGCCATTAAACTAGGTCAAATACTTAAGGTTAAATAATGTTAAGTACAAACATAGCCTGCCAGATATTTGTAGTTTTGTAGCTTAATGAAATTTTTTATTCCCTTTATATTTTTTTGTGGCTTCTCTACATGGCTTCATGCACAGAATAAACCTGTGCAGGGAATTGTTATTGATAAAGAAACCAAGCAGCGTTTGGCCAAGGTTTATATCTATAATATCCGCACGGGCGACGGTTTATACAACAATACGAAAGGCGAGTTTAGCACCTTTGCGCTACCAGGCGATACTTTGGTTGCGGCTTTATCAGGCTACGGAGTAGATACTATTGTTTTTAAGGGACAAACTGCCGCATACTTTCAACTCAGATCGCTGGGTATAAGACTGCGCGATGTACTTATTCAACAAAAAAGATTGAGCCCGCAACAGCAATACGAAAAAAACGTTCAGGAATATCGTTACCAAACCATGAAAGGAAGTAGTAAAGATTTATTGAATTTAGGTAATGGAGGTGTTGGTTTAGGGATCGATGCGATCTATAACCTGTTAAGCAAACAAGGAAGAAATGCCCGTCACCTCCAAAAAATCCTGGAAAAAGATTATCGTGAAGATTTGATCGATTATCGTTTCAATGCCAGTCTGGTTAGTCAGGTATTAGGGATAAAAGATGCTGAATTGACCGATTTTATGCAGCAGTATCGCCCTACCTATCAATTTGTATTGGATGCAACAGATTATTCCTTTAATCTTTTCATCCGGAATGCCTATAAAAGCTACCGGTTAAATCCTAAAGCCTTACAATTGCCAACCTTGCCCAAAATAACGATCGATAAGTTGTGAAAGCGCCCATCCTGATCGTTAAAAAACTCCCGGCAGCCGGCATGGCTATATTTCCGTTTATCCTTTTAAAAACGGCAAAGCTTAAAAACGATCCGGAGATTATTAATCACGAGAAAATCCATTTGCGCCAGCAGTTGGAATTACTGGTATTCCCATTTTATATCTTATACCTGCTCAACTATCTGATCAACCTTATCAGATACAAAAAACACGATCTGGCCTATCGGAACATTGTTTTTGAGAAAGAGGCCTACGACTATGAAACTGACCTAAATTATCTAAAAAATGGTAATTGGTATGGTTGGATCAAAAAGATATGAAACTGCCACTTTCACTTTAGCTTCAATTGTCAATCCGACAATCATTTTGTTAAATGCTTTTTATCTATAAAATTTTTCTTTTTCTTTGTAGGTAATGAAGAACTGTTTAGCTGCCATAATCCTGATTCTAAGTTTCTGCTCTACAAAATTATATGCACAGGAAATTGATACTATTCCGATCAATACAAAAGACCTGAATATAAAGTTAAAACGTAGTCCGTTGCCAAGCAGACAAGGGCCATTAAACTTTGAACCTGTAAAAATTAAGCCCTTGGTTGTAAATGCCAAGATTAATTACTGGAAAACAAGGACCAACATCGGCATTAATGTTAATCAGGCCCAATTCAGTAACAACTGGAAAGGTGGGGGTACCAACTCTGTGGCGGTTGGCGGTTTGTTAAACTGGAAGGCAGAATACAACAAAAACAGCTATAGCTATGTAAGTGAGCTTGTTTTGCAATATGGCAAAATCAAAAATAAAGATCAATTACAAAAGAAAACCAACGACCGTATTTTTTGGGATAATAAAGCTTCGTTTCAATTGTCTAAAAGCTGGTATTTTTTCGGATCGGTAAGCTTTGAATCTCAGTTTGATAAAGGTTTTAGATATTACAGAGATGGTAACGGAGACGAGCAACAGGTTTTGATTTCAAAATTTATGGCACCAGGGTATTTAACAGAATCTATCGGTTTTGAATATAAACCTGTTAAATATTTCTCAACCAGGATAGGTACAGGTACAGCCAGGCAGACCTTTGTACTCGACACTGCTGTATACGACAACAAAAACGAGGTTTATGCAGTTGAAAAAGGAAAAAAGTTTAAAAACGAGCTCGCTTTCCAGATTGTGAGTGCTTTTGACAAAGATATTTTCACCAATACAAACTTAAAAGCCCGGTATGCCATGTTCATTCCATACAAGGATTTTAGGGCTAGTAAAATTGATCACAGGTTAGATATTGCTTTAACGGCAAAGATCAACCGTTTTATGAACACCAGTTTAACAGGCGTGTTGCTATTTGATGATGATACAGGTACGAACAAAATACAGGCGAATCAAACATTGGCTCTTGGCTTCGGTTTTACCTTCCCGAGGTAGGTTATCCGCCACCAATTTTACCGATTTCCCAGTAGGACATCGTAACAATCTGCTTAAAGCTTACACCTCTTTGTTTAAGGTATTTTTTGAATTCCTGTACCGATTTGGCCCTGCCAGTTAAATAAAACGTGGCATTTTGCCACATTTCCCAGCACATCGGGTGCATGTTTTCCATCCAGTTGATGGCATTTTTAGCCGGAGTATCCACATCAGAAGGTACCACATCGATCAACAAATTTAGTTGTTCAACAGCGCAGAGGTTTTCTTCCTGTAGCTCTAAAATGCCAAAATATTCCACATCCTCGTCTACCACTTTTTTCCCTAGCGATTCATACAAACCCAGGCTGGTTTCATCACCAAAAAAGAAATGCTGATTAGATTCTTCGTTGTATTTTACTTTGGCACGATCTACAATAAGCTTCAAATGATCTCCTTTTTGGATGTTCACCGCTAAGCGATGGCCCGGACCTTGTCTGTTTAGGTAAAATATAACTTCGCAGGTTTCGTGCGCTTCATCAAAGCCAGATAAAGTATAATGCCTGTATTCATTGGCATTAACCCTTAAAAGCACTTCGTTTCCCGGTACAAATTTAGCATCGCAAAAATCTCCTTTAAATGTAATGCACTTTAAGTTGCTGCTTAACATTTTAGTTGCTACAACTTCTACTTGATATATTTTATTGCTGATCACTTTTTCCATCGTGTTGGCCAGCCATGAAGGTAATTTAGGCATCGTATTCTTTTGTTTAGTAACTTTGAACAAAAGTAATTGTCTAACAAACGGATCTTTTATACCAAAAGGATTAAAGTTTATATCAAAAGGATTTTATGGCGTTAAACATTTACGATGGCGACGATAGATATTATATTGTAGGGAACAAAATCGACAATACTGCCCTTAATCAGGCATTGGTAACCGAGCGGAGGGATAAATACAGCTTTCCGTTTTGGCGATGCAGAGATTGTGGAGATCGCTTTTTCGGGTATTTACATTGTTTACGGCGATATGCTGGTGAAAAAGAACCGTCTGCGCATTAAATCTTTTGACGAACCTGATATGGTTGAGCTTCATTTTTCAATCACGGGCGGTGGGATCATGGAAAATTACCTCACTAACAAACGCCTGGATATTAAAGCCAATCAGCACAATATTATCTATAGCCCTGATTTTGATGGGATGGCAGAGTTTACGGTAGGTGGTCCGCATAAATTTTTTGAGGTAAATTTCGAAAGATCACGTTTTGTTGATTTAACCTGCGAGAGCAGTGTACTATTAAAGAATTTTGCCGAAAATATCATGAATAACCGTTCAGTAGAAATTTCCTCAGAAAACCTACCGATCAGTCTGGCGATGCACAGCTGTATCAACGATATTATGAATTGCCATTTTACAGGAGGATTAAAATTGTTGTTCCTTCAATCTAAATGCTTGGAGCTTTTGGCACTACAGGCTCAAGCTTTCGAGATGGCGGCAAAGAAAACAGAAAGTCCAGCCTTTAAATCATATGATAAAGAAAGGATTTATTATGCCAGAGAATATCTGTTGGCCAATGCGAACCATCCGCCATGTTTAACTGAACTGGCCAAAATTGCAGGGATAAACGAGTTTAAGCTTAAACAAGGCTTTAAAGAAGTGTTTAAAAATACCGTTTTTGGCTATTTAAGCGATTACAAACTGATGCGGGCTAAAGAACTCCTGGCCGATAGCAGCAAAAACATTAAACATATTTCAGATGAATTAGGCTATTCTTCTGTACAGCATTTCAGCAGTGCCTTTAGTAAAAAATTCGGCATAAGCCCCGGGAAAGCGAGGTAGGTTAGTTTGGAGTTTTTAGTTGGGAGTTTGGAGTCAAAAGTCCTTAGTCTTGGATGTATATTTTTTCCTAGCTTGGGTTTAAACCCAAGCTAGGAAATGTCCAGACTAAATCTTTCTAAACCTTTTTCCTTTTTTTTCTTGAGGTCCAGATAATCAACATAGTACAATACCTTTACCGAAAGGCTGTTGTTCTGCGGCGCATTTAAAATTCCACTCAGGTTTTTATTGTACCGTTGCGTATAATAGGTATCATTAGTTTCTGCTGCATCCTTGTACGAAACAGAAAGGGTGCTACCCGGCGCAAACTGCCAGGTGTAGATTAAATCGATGTTGAACACATTATAGTTTCTGTCCAGTCCGTTTAAAGGCGCTCCAACATAATCGGTTAAATTCCCATCCGGTTTAAGCAAGAAAAATTCTTTATTTCTCCTGTCGCTCCAATAATGCCTCAATACTACAGTCAAACCCATTAAATTAGTAAAGGTATATTTGGCATCAAAGGAGTTTTCTACGGTTCTACGGTCGTATTTAGAAAAAATAGCTTGATCACCCTGTGCGGTTACCCAGTTTACATAATTGTAATTTGGGTTAAAATTCAAATCTAAACCAAAGGCGATTTTATCATTTATCCTCAGGTTCTGGAAAAAGTAAAAGTTGTACTCTTTTCCCTTAAAAAGCTCTTGTTCTCTGTAGCGGATGTTTCCGCCAAAATTATACGCTTTTGCACGGTTAGGGTTAATGTATAAAACTGCACTATAACTTTCGGGAGCCTTATATACCTGCCCGTTTCTCGATTCGTAGAAATCGTTTTTTGCCGCGGTATAAATACCATTTACTTCTGCCGACCAAAGATTTTTGAATTGGACGTAAGGTCCGCCTTCTACAGAAAACGTTTGAAAGCTACCCGGCATAGCTCTCCGCGAGTATAAAATATTAAGGTAGCTTAGTAATTGATTGTACCAACTGCTTGGTTTATAAATATTGTAATGGAAATCCGCCACCTGATCTAAAAAATTGTTATTGGTAAAAAAGCCTAAATCAGAAGGGTCGAATTTGTGATCAGCGTATTGCTGCGAATAGCTCCAGAGAAAATTACCACTCTGTTTACCAAATTTAAGCCCATAACTATATCCGGTACTGGTTTCTTTGCCCCGTAAATAGCTCATTTTACCTGCACCGTTTACAAAATATTTATTGCCTTTATTGTTCAGGTTAAACAGTAAAGCAGTTACATTGGCATCGTAAGCAGAGCCTTGCCTCAGCACATTTGTATTGATAAACGTAGCCGAACTGTTATTTTTTAAAGATTGATCGAAAACCAGAATATTATAGTTGGTAAGCGGTTGGGTTTCTACCTCACGAAGGTTGCCCTGTACATCTTCAACTTCGGTCTGCATGCTATTCGTAACTGCGTTAAAAATGCCTATACCCAAACCTTTTGCCGTTCGTCCTGAAATTTTTGTGGCGTTGAGCACCTTAGCCTCGGTTTGATCTTTTATAATTTTATCACTGCTGCCCACCTCACTGTAATTGTAATAAGATGGTATAGAGCCGATCCGCTTCGAATAAAACAGATCGCCTTTGTTAAACAGTTCTGTTCCTTCCGTAAAAAACTGTCGGTTTTCATTAAATTTCACTTCAAAAGGAGTGAGGTTTAAGATCCGGTTATCAGATTGTACCTGCCCAAAATCGGGTACTAAGGTCATATCCAGTGTGAAACTGTTGTTGATTCCATATTTAACATCCATACCCCCATTAAACCGCGAGGTTGTGTTTTTTACCCCGGGCAAATTAACCGGATAATGGTTTACATAGGCCGAAATATATGGCGAAAAAGATAATCTTAACGGAGGTTTAACATCTTTTATTCCCATCCACAACCCTTCCTGATTGATAAAACCATTTACTTTAGGATCTACAAAATTCCAAAAGGTCTGTGTGTTGCTCCGCTGTATCCTGCGGCTAAAGTTTAAACCCCAGTTCTGGATATCCTTACTAGAGAAACGCAGGGCCGAGTAAGGAATTCTCATTTCACATGTCCAGCCTTTATCATCAATTTTAACGGCACTTTCCCATACCGCATTCCAGTTGGCGTCTTCATCACCAACCTGCGAATATTTTGCATCAAACTGAACACCTGCAGCCGTAACGAAAAAGCCATTTCCATTCATCTTATCATAAAAGGGGTCTACAATAATTGAAATGAAATCGGCATTGCCAATATTATCCCTCGAAACCAATTCATGAGAAACACTGTCAGGGTGATCGTACATTCGGGCATAAACATATATCGCAACATCATCGTAAAGCACCTTCATTTCGGTGCGCCGATCTTGAGCTTCTACCTTTCCCGGATTTGGCCTGATCTGAATAAAATCAGTAGCTAGAGGAACATTATTCCAACATTCATCATCTAAAATACCATCTATTTTAGGGCTTAGCAAGGTTCTTTTTGCTTCCAGCTGACGCTGTTTCGAAATATCCTGGGCTTGAGAAAAAGCACAAATAAGTATAAAAAAAAGGAGGATGCAGCGTTTCATTCGTTTAGGTTAGTTAGCTATAAGACCACGCCTTAATCAAAATGTTGCACCAAAAGAAATTTAATATTCATCTTCCTAAAGTTTTGACTTTGAGTTGCAAAGATTTACAAGCAAAATTTGATACATTTGCCTTTTATTAAAAACAAGTAGCTTTTTGCCTTCTGGCATGAAGCCTTTAGCTTAAAAAAAAGATGTTTGATAATTTACAGGACAAGCTAGACAGAGCATTTAAAGTACTAAAAGGACAAGGCAGCATTACGGAAATCAACGTGGCAGAAACCATGAAAGAGATCCGTAAAGCATTATTAGATGCCGATGTTAACTATAAAACAGCAAAAGCATTTACCGATGATGTGAGGCAAAAAGCGTTGGGGCAAAACGTGCTTACTGCCGTTTCTCCAGGTCAATTGCTTACCAAAATAATGAACGATGAACTTGCAGCCTTAATGGGTGGTGAAGTTACAGAGTTAGATACTAAAGCAAACCCTACTATTATTTTAATTGCAGGTTTAAACGGTGCGGGTAAAACTACTTTTGCAGGCAAACTGGCTTTACATTTAAAAGGTAAGGGTAAAAAACCATTGTTGGTTGCTGGCGATATGTACCGCCCGGCGGCTGTAGATCAATTGGAGGTTTTAGGAACCTCGGTTGGTGTTTCGGTTTATGCAAACCGCGCATCAAACGATCCTGTTGGCATTGCTTTAGAAGGTATTGCACACGGTAAAGAAAATGGAAATAACGTAATCATTATCGATACCGCAGGTCGCTTAGCGATCGACGAATCTTTAATGAACGAAATATCTGAAGTCAAAGCCAAAACACAGCCGCACGAAATTTTATTCGTGGTGGATTCGATGACTGGTCAGGATGCGGTAAATACAGCCAAAATATTTAACGACAGGCTTGATTTTACAGGCGTTGTTTTAACTAAATTAGATGGCGATACCCGCGGTGGGGCAGCACTTTCCATTAAATCGGTGGTAAACAAGCCTATTAAATTTATCGGTACCGGCGAGAAAATGGAAGCACTTGATGTTTTCTATCCTGATCGTATGGCATCGCGTATCTTGGGCATGGGTGATGTGGTTTCGCTTGTTGAACGTGCACAGATGCAGTTTGATGAGAAAGAGGCAGCAGAACTTCAGAAGAAAATCCGCAAGAATAAATTCGATTTCAACGATTTCTACAACCAGATTCAGCAGATCAAGAAAATGGGTAACATGAAAGATCTGATGGGCATGATTCCTGGTGTAGGCAAAATGATGAAGAATGTGGATATCCAGGACGATGCTTTTAAATCAATCGAAGCGATTATCAATTCGATGACCCCATTTGAAAAAGAAAACCCGGATAGCATCCAGCAAAGCCGCCGTTTACGTATTGCAAAAGGATCGGGCAGCAAGGTAGAAGAAGTTACTAAGCTGATTAAGCAATTTGAAGATATGCGTAAAATGATGAAGCAGTTTTCGAACCCGGCAGCCGCAGCAGCTATGATGAAAGGTATGCCTAAAATGCCATTTGGCAGATAGTTTAGAAGGTTTAAGGTAGAGGGTTTAGGGCGTAAGGTCTTATTTACGTGAGAAAATACAAATCCTGATCGCAACTTGCAGCGTCATGCTGAACTTGTTTCAGTATCTTTAAAATGATATAAATCCCGATCGGTAATGGTTGGGATTTTTTGTTTTATAGGTTTTGGAAATGGGCGCTTAGTATTCCATAGGGGGTTTCAGCCCTGCTTTCCCTGCTGCCGATAGAAGGAATCGGCATTCGTCCAATCAGGTTTATTAACAGCGTTAGTGAAACCAACTCGCTTATCAATACTAAAACTTGATCTTTGTTTAAACAATCTGTATATTAGAATCAATATTCATCCCGAATAATTTACATCCGAATTTATTTTTAATTAAAATTAATGCTTGTAAAAACATACGGGAGTGCTGTTTATGGCGTAAATGCACTAACCATAACAATCGAAGTGAATATTAGCGCGGGTACCAAATACTATATGGTAGGCCTGCCCGATAATGCGGTAAAAGAAAGTTTGCAAAGGGTGGCTAGTGCCATTAATGTCTCAGGTTTTCGCATGCCCAAGCAAAAAATCGTGGTAAACCTGGCACCTGCCGACATGAAAAAAGAAGGTTCATCCTACGATCTGCCCATTGCCATCGGCATTTTAGCAGCATCAGGGCAAATTCCTGCAGACGAACTGGAAGATTATTTCATCATGGGCGAACTTTCTTTAGATGGAAGTATACAGCCCATAAAAGGCGCTTTACCAATTGCCATACAAGCACAACAAGAAGGTTTTAAAGGATTTATCTTACCCAAACAAAACGTTCGCGAAGCAGCCATTGTAAACGATTTAGTTGCATATGGGGTAGAAAACCTGGCTCAGGTGCTTGCTTTTTTCAATAAAAGTGAAACACTGGAACCGGTTAAAGTGGATACTAAAGAAGAATTTTTAAAGAACATCAATAATTATGAGCACGATTTTGCAGATGTTAAAGGTCAGGAAAATATAAAAAGAGCACTGGAAATTGCTGCAGCTGGTGGTCATAATGTTATTTTAATCGGTCCGCCAGGAGCAGGCAAAACTATGCTGGCCAAGCGCCTGCCCACTATTTTACCACCCTTAAATTTAAATGAAGCTTTAGAAACCACAAAAATCCACTCGGTTGCCGGAAAACTCTCAGCAGCCGATGCATTAATGACTATCCGTCCCTACCGCTCTCCACACCACACCATTAGCGATGTAGCCCTGGTAGGTGGCGGGATGAATCCACAACCTGGAGAAATATCACTGGCGCATAATGGCGTTTTATTTTTAGATGAACTGCCCGAATTTAAACGAACTGTTTTAGAGGTAATGCGCCAACCTTTAGAAGACCGTAAAGTGGCCATTTCAAGGGCCAGGTTTTCGGTAGAATATCCAGCCAGCTTTATGTTGGTGGCCTCAATGAATCCATGCCCGTGTGGTTTTTATAATCACCCGGAGAAAGATTGTGTTTGTGCACCTGGTGTGGTTCAAAAATACCTGAGTAAAATATCAGGACCGCTTTTAGATCGGATTGATCTTCATGTAGAAGTTACCCCTGTTGATTTTACCGAACTTGCCTCTTCGCAGGAAGCAGAAAAAAGCAACCACATCAGGGCACGTGTCATTCAGGCCCGGGAAATTCAGGATAAACGTTTTGCAGATAAAAAGGAGATATACTGCAACGCGCAGATGAGCCCTAAAATGGTTCGAAAAGTATGTGAAATTAGTGAGGCTGGCACCGGCCTTTTAAAAACAGCGATGGAAAGATTAGGATTATCTGCACGTGCTTACGATAGGATTTTGAAAGTAGCACGTACCATTGCCGATTTAGCTGGCAGTGAAAATATAGAGCTCGAACATTTAGCAGAATCGATTAATTACAGGAGTTTGGATAGAGAGGGTTGGGCAGGGTAAATCATTTACTAAAAGAAGCGGTTTAATTTATTTGTTATCTTGATAAAGATTAAGTTTATTGGTTAGCAAATACCCATATATGAAAAAATTTATCTTCTTGTTTTTAGGCTCATTCATAATTTCTGTTCAGTTATTTGCCCAAAGCGATCATCCGAAAATCCCCGAAAAAGGCATAAACACCAATGCTTTTATTCCGAAAGGATGGAAAATGATTTATCAGGCCAAAGGTGATTTAAATAAAGATAATTTACCTGATGAAGCGATCATTATCCAGAACACCAATCCAAAAAATATCATCAAAAACGATCGTATGGGCGGAGACAAACTGAATGTAAACCCCCGTATGCTTTTGGTACTTTTTAAAACGTCCGGCAAATACAGTTTACAGG
The DNA here is from genome assembly GCF_030816015.1 of Pedobacter sp. W3I1. Taxonomy (NCBI): domain Bacteria; kingdom Pseudomonadati; phylum Bacteroidota; class Sphingobacteriia; order Sphingobacteriales; family Sphingobacteriaceae; genus Pedobacter; species Pedobacter sp. W3I1. The sequence goes on along the minus strand of NZ_JAUSXN010000001.1, from coordinate 427,246 downwards.
CTCAAAACAATAAATTTATCCCAACTGAAAATGATACAGTTAGCACTTGCCTCGCCGATCCTTTACAAGAAACCGGAGCCATCAGCATAAAAAACGGAGTCCTTACTTTAAGTTATCAATATTGGTTGAGCTGTGGTTCTTACGAAGTAAGCAATCTTGATTATACCTTCAGGTTCCAAAACCAGAAAATGGAACTGATTGGCTTTCACATAGGGAGCTATAGCCGTTCTTCGGGAGAGGAAACCATTACCAGCCTCAATTTCTCTACACGTAAAAAAAGTGAAACTTCTGGCGGCAACATGTTTAGCGACAAAAGCAATAAACCGAAAACCGTATGGAAGAAATTTAATTGGGGCAGATTGTTTACACTTGATGAAATGGCAGAAGAACTTGCTAATAAAATTTCAGAAATCTAAGCATTTTAAAAAAATCAACCAATCATTTTTGATGGTTAGTACAAACTTCTAAACATGAATAGAATATCGTTTTTATGTCTTACCTTCATTACCAGCCATACGTTTGCGCAAAAAATATTCCATCAAGCTCATGCAAAAGGTACGTGGCAATATGTTTATCCATTTAAAAACAAAAGTTATGTACTGGCCATACAGCACCTCATAACGAACAGAGCTCCTGTTGAGGAACTCGGCAATGCCAATATTTATTTCGGTAAAAGCGGGCCAAAAACCGACGAAATTTTCTGGAAAGAAAATATCGAAATGCGCCAGATCGCGAACAATATTAGCTACGAAGATTATAACAGTGATGGAGTAAAAGATCTCTTAATTTTCAAAGATACCGGAGCAAGAGGGGGAAATTCGTTTTACAACCTTTATCTCATTAATCCCAAAAAACACACCTTAACCAAGGTAAAAGATTTCGATAAAATTGTTAACCCCAGCTATAATAAAAAATATAAGGTAATTGTTAGTTATGGCTTAACAGGAACCAATTATTATCAATTGTATAGGCTTGATAAAAACCGCGTACCATATTCAATTGGCGCATCTTTTAATGATACTGAAGATTTAGACCTGGATAAAAAAATCGCCACGATTTTAAAGACAAATCATAACACTAAAAGATAAATTAAATAAATGATGAAGCCAAGTTCTTCCTATTCAATTAAACTGAACAGTTTTATCATTTTATATCTTTAGCTTAAACCTCTAACATAACATTTAGAAGATTTTCATCTTTTGCTCTCTTAAAATCAATCAAACTACTGAATTACAGATATTTAAAATAAAATAATAATTTCATTTTACTTGAATTTAAATACTTATTTAAGTAATGCCGCAATGCTTTGGCACAGTCGTTGTCATAGCCCTGTTACATTTATTACCTATTTAAAATTAAAAAGTGAAAGAGATGAAAAAGACAGTTCAAATTTTCAGCATGCTTTTAATAGCATTAACCGTAATGGTATCGTGTAAAAAAGATACCGATCCAGCAGATCGAGATTTCTTTGTGGGTACTTATTCTGGTACAATTACTTACAATGACGGCTCTAAAAGCATTAGTGATGATGATGGAAAAGTAAGGGTAGTTAAAGCTGGCGATACCTATAACTTTATTTTTGGTACAGGCATTCCTGATATTACAGGAGTAAAATTTCAAGGTTCAGGTGATACCTATATTAGCATTGGCGATGGACTAACTGGTATAAGTGTTAATGCCAGCAAATTAAAAATTGCGGTTAGTAATTCAAAGGGTACTTGGTCAGCAGACTGTACAAGATAAACCCAGTAATTTTAACTTAAAAGGCCCGATTTTAAAAAATCGGGCCTTTTTAATATTATAATTCTTCTTCTTCCTCATCATCTTCTTCAGGCACATATTTTTCAATAGCCTGCCCAATAGCATTTACTTCTTCATCTTCCTCAAAAATCGGAAGTTCGGTTTTATAATCCATTTTCAACCAGATAGATGAAGTATCTTTTTGAATCTGAATGTATTCTTTTCCATCTTTAAAAATGGTATACGAATCATCTCCTTCTGGAAAAACTGAATAATTAATTGGTCCTATTTCTATATCAAAAGGTTCTTGCATGTCGGATATTTTTCTTCAAAGATAAAAAATCTTTTCTTTGGGTTAAGCAAGGTTACAGATAAGACATTCTTATCTTTATGGTATAATTTACATTATGGATTTTTCAAAAGCAGACAACAAAGTTGCCCGAAAGTTATTCGAGGTAGCTTTACAACGGGAACTAAAAAAAGAAATGCAGGCATTTTCCAAAATTTTAGACCAATGGAAAACACAACAACCGGAAGACAACAGAGAAGATTATTATAAAATTTTTACGGCGATAAAAGATTTCGATAAACACATCGCCAGAAGATACGATGGCCTGAGAAATTCGTGGTTTTTTGATACCATTATAGGCATGCTCTTAGACCAAACACTCACACAGTCTGATTTAGAAGATTTTTCTGAGGAGGCTAAAAGTGAAATATTAAGGATACTAAAGTTTAGGCAAGAAGATGAACTATAATTAAAAAATTACGTCTTATTGTTTAAAAATCCCATCAATTATATTACTTTACGAGCAAAGAATTTACCGTACAGATAAGAAGATGAAGTTAACGTTTTGGGGAGCAGCACAGCAGGTAACAGGAAGTATGCACCTGCTCGAAGTGGGGCACTATAAAATACTGATAGATTGCGGATTAGATTATGAGAAGGAAACTTATCAGGAAGAAAACCAACAATTCCCATTCGATCCGGCAAGCATTAACCTCGTAGTTTTAACGCATGCGCATATCGATCATTCCGGTAATTTACCTACACTGGTTCGATTGGGTTTTGAGGGCCAGGTGCTCTGTACACCACCAACAGCCGATTTAACTTCGATATTATTATTCGATTCTGTTGAGCTTTTTTTAAGAAAAGCCAGCCGAAAACCCAGAACCAAACGTGGTAACTTCAGCGGACCAAAACCTTTATATCTGCACAAACATGTGATGGATACAATCGATCGTTTTGTAACCATTGCCTTTAACAAACCTTTTAAGGTTAATGGGGATATTAACCTGACCTTTGTGCCTGTTGGCCACCTACTTGGTGCTGCGGCAGCTATTTTAACCATAAATGATAATGGTATAGAGAAGAAAATTGCTTTTACAGGCGATATCGGCAGAGAGAACTACCCGGTGTTGGTTAATCCAGCGCCGTTGCCTGAGGTTGACTACCTGGTAAGCGAAGCAACTTATGGCGGAAGGATGCACACCAAAGATCAAACCTTAGAGGAAAGATTAGTTCAGGAAATTACGGATGCCTGTATTAAAAGTCCTGGTCGATTGATTATTCCCGCATTTAGTATTGGCCGTACGCAATCGCTGGTATTTGCCTTAAACCAGATTTTCACCAAAAAACTGTTGCCACCCATTCAGATTTTTGTTGATAGCCCTATGGCGATCCAGGCTACAGAGGTTTACCGCAAACACCATAACCTGGTAAATCAGGAAGCGAAAGATTTTTACCAAACCATGGGCGATGAGTTTGAATTTGAGCATCTGGCTTACGTTCAAACGATGAAAGAAAGTAAAGATGTTTCCAATTATTTCGATCCTTGTATTATCATTTCTTCTGCAGGTATGTTAGAGGGCGGGCGGATTCAGGATCACTTATATTATAACATTCAAAACTATTATTGTACCATTCTTTTTATCGGCTACTGCGCCAAAGGAACGCTTGGATATAAGTTACTAAGTGGAGCACCAATTGTGCGCATTAAAGACCGGGAAATGATGGTTTACGCCACGATACACCAAACCGATCTGCTCAGCGGTCATGGAGATCATAACGATTTAGTGAAAACAATTAAACAAACTGGCCAACCCAAAAAAGTTTTCTTGGTTCATGGTGAAGATAAAAGCCTGCAAAGTTTATCACTGGCACTGCAGGAAGATGGCTTTAATGTTGCCGTGCCAGAAAGGGGAGAGGTTTTTGAATTATAATATTATGCTGTCATTCTTCACTGCACTATCAATGACAGATCGCTATAGAAAGGTCGTCATCTCGACTGGAGTGTAACGGAATGGAGAGATCTTTTAAGCAAATTATTGAAATGATATTTAAAAGATTTCTCCACTACGGTCGAAATGACGATACGTCAAGACCGTTTATCTCCTTAAAAATCAACTGTTATTTATATTGATTTTTATACAATAAATTAAGCTTCAGAATTGACAATAAAATCGATCAGTCCCTCACTTGCCCGTCACCCCTAACCACCCATTTATAGCTGGTTAATTCTTCTAAGCCCATCGGGCCACGGGCATGAAGTTTTTGCGTACTAATGCCAATTTCGGCACCAAGGCCAAACTGTGCACCATCTGTAAATCCGGTAGAGGCATTGGCATAAACTGCAGCCGCATCTACTTCATTTAAAAATTGGGCAATGTTAGCGGCATCTTCAGAAATAATGGCTTCACTATGTTTAGAGCTATAATTGGCAATATGGTTCAATGCTTCATCTAAATCAGCTACTACTTTAACGGCTAGCTTTAACGATAAAAACTCTATACCAAAATGTTCAGATTTAGCCTGGTTTAACAGTTGCGCAGGATAAGAAGCCTTTAATACTTCATAACTTTTTTCATCAGCAAATAATTCTACATTACCAGCAGCCAAAGGAGATAAAAGCGCAGATAGATCATTAAGCCGGTTTTGATTAATCAGCACACAATCCAGCGAATTACAAACGCTTACCCTCCTGGTTTTGGCGTTAAAAATAATTGCCTTCCCTTTTTCTAAATCTCCAGATTCGTCAAAATAAGTGTGTACAATTCCGGCTCCGGTTTCAATAACCGGGATTTTACTGTTTTCGCGGACATAACTAATTAACGATTGACTACCTCTTGGGATTAAAACGTCAACAAAACCTCTTGCATTTAATAAAGCTTCAGTTGCAGCTCTTTCGGCTGGCAAAAGTGTTAAAACATCAGTACTGATTCCATGTGAATTTAACACGTTGTGTATCACTTTGGCAATGGCCAGGTTCGAAAACTCAGCATCACTGCCTCCTTTGAGCACAGCAACGTTTCCGGTTTTAAAACAAAGCGAAAATACATCGGCAGTAACATTCGGGCGGGCTTCGTAAATTACACCTACCACACCCAATGGCACGCTCACTTTTTGAATATGGAGTTTGTTCTCCAATGTTTTATCTGAAATAATTTTACCCAACGGACTACTTAAGCCTGCAACATTTATAAGGTCATTCGCAATATCTGCAATACGTGCTGCACTTAGTTTTAGCCTGTCATATTTGGGATCTTCGATGGGCATTTTGGCTAAATCCTTAGCATTTTCAACAAGAATATCGCCTGTATTTGCCACTAAAGCAGTAGCCAGATCGGTTAGCACCACATCAGTTGTTTCTTTGCTTAGGCTAATCATGGTACGACTGGCCTGCCTTGCTTTTTCGAAGTATTGTTTGTAATTCATTTTGTTAATTATTAACCGCAAAGAGCGCTAAGTTTTCGCAGAGAAACGCAAAGCTACTTGCTTTCATTTATTCATATTGCCTCTGCGTTCTTTTGCGTCTTCTCTTTGTGTCCTTTGCGGTAAACCTTTAAATAGCCGAGTAAAAATAATCGTAATGCACCAAAGCTTTTTGCTTCTTCTGGCCAATCCGCTCTCTGGCTTTATCTGATCCGTATTCAGCGATTCCCAACCCAATCAGGTTATCTTTTTCGTCTACGATTTTAATAATATCACCTTTTAAAAAGTCAGTTTGGATTTCGATAATCCCTATGGGCAATAAACTGGTTGCTCTCCCAGAGGTTAATACCGCTTTTGCACCATCATTCAATTTCACAATCCCTGTTGCGGCAGTTTCAGAATGGGCAATCCATTTTTTCTTGCCAGATTTACTTTTTTCGGGAACAAAGCGTGTATGCACCAATTCTTTATTTAATAAAGAAGTCAGCACATCATCTTTCGTTCCGTTGGCAATATGAACGGTTATGCCCAGTTTAGCCACCTTTTGTGCCATGGTCGATTTGGTGATCATCCCGCCGCGGCCAAACTGCGATTTACCCGTTTGGATAAAAGAGGCCAGGTTAGCAACCGAACCATTAATTTCCTCAATAACAGCAGATCCTTCAATTTTCGGATCACCATTGTAGATGCCATTTACATTCGATAAAATAATCAACGCATCGGCATTTAACATCGAGGCAATTAGCCCTGCCAGTTCATCATTATCAGTAAACATCAGCTCGGTAACCGAAACTACATCGTTTTCATTCACTACAGGTATTACCTCGTTCTGAAGCAAAATCTGCAGGCAGTTTTTCATGTTTAAATAATGTGCCCGATCGCGGAAATCTTCTTTCGTAACCAAAACCTGTGCACATTGTATAGCATGTGCTGCAAAGAAATTAGCGTAGGTATTAATCAGCTTTACCTGTCCAATGGCTGCCAATAGTTGTCGGGTAGTTACGGCGTCTTGTTTTTCAGATACCTTGATCAAACTTCTGCCTGATGCTACCGCACCCGAAGAAACCAGAATAACTTCAATACCAAGTTTTTTTATATCCGCCAGTTGATTCACAAGATGTTTAATCCTTGCTTCATCTGGCAAACCATTCGTCTGTGTAATTACATTCGAACCAACTTTAACAACTATTTTTTTGTACCCTAATTTCATTATTATTTTCAAGCAATTTGATGTGGCAATTTACCATCAATTTTTCTAAATCAGATGATTATCTATAGGCATAATGGATTTTTGTTAAAATGGTAATTAGTTTGGCGTTTAGAGTCAATTAACCGATTAACCACTAATGAACCAATGGCTAATGAACTATTAAACTATTGAGTTTGGAGCCAATTAACCGATTTAAACAGTAACCAGTTAACCGCAACGCCACTAATGAACTAATAGCAACTGAACTATTGAACTAAATTATTAAATTGCATTCAACCTAATTCAAACCACTATGAAACGTATCTTACCTGGCTTAATTGTACTTAGTACCGTTATGGCTTGCAATAACCCTCAAAAGAAAGAAATGAAAGCGATTAAGTGGCCAGATGCCAAAGCTCCGGTAGCAGAAATTATTCCGCACCAAAGAGTTATACACGGCGATACCGTTGTAGATAATTATTATTGGATGATCGATTATTTTAAAAAAGGTCCTGACAGCACAAAAGTTGTCGATTATTTAAAAGCCGAAAACACCTATCTCAACACGATGATGAAAAGTACAGATCAATTTCAGGCTGATCTGTTTAAAGAAATGAAAGGTAGAATTAAAGAAAAAGACGAATCTGTCCCTGTTTTCAGGAATGGTTATTTCTATTACACCAGAACCGAAGACGGGCAGCAATATTTTAAATATTGCCGTAAAAAAGGGAGCTTATCGGCCGCGGAAGAAATACTCTTAGACGTAGATCAACTGGCAAAAGGCCATACCTATTACAGCGCAACCGGATTTAGCGTTAGTCCCGACAATAAGCTTTTGGCCTTTGGCGTTGATCAGGTTTCGCGTCGCCAGTACACCATCAATGTTAAAAATTTAGAAACCGGCGAAATGCTAAAAGATGCTATTACCAATACCGAAGGTGGGGTAGCATGGGCGAATGATAATAAAACGCTTTTTTATACCTCAAAAAATCCAGTTACACTATTAAGCGAAAAAATCAAAAAACACACGCTTGGTACAGATGCTAAAACAGATGTGGTTGTTTATGATGAAAAAGACAACAGTAACTATATCGGTGTAATGAAATCGAAAAATGGTCGTTTTATTTTTATTGCATCACAAGGAACATTAACTGCTGAATATAGAATGATTGATGCCGATCATCCTGAAGCTGCCTTTAAAGTATTTTCTCCCCGCTCAAAAGATGTTTTATACGACATTTTGCCGGTGGATGATAAGTTTTACATCATAACCAACTGGAATGCTAAAAATTTCCGTTTGATGGAATGCCCATTAGATAAAACAGAAAAAGAAAACTGGAAAGAGGTTATCCCGAACCGTAAATATGTATTATTGGAATACGGAGAAGAGTTTAAAGACCACCTGGTTCTTTCTGAACGTAAAAATGGCTTGACCGAACTGCGTGTACTGAAAAAAGATGGCAGCGACTATTATATTAAATTCGATGAACCGGTTTATGCGGCGGGTGTTGGTGCGAACCCTGAATACAACAGTAAAACATTACGTTACTCCTATACTTCTTTAACGACGCCAAATTCTGTTTACGATTACGACCTGGAGAAAAAGGATAAAAAACTGATGAAACAACAGGAAGTTGTTGGTGGTTACGATCCGAAAGATTATGCAACTGAACGGGTTTTCGCAACAGCAAAAGATGGCACAAAAATCCCTATCGCACTGGTTTACAAAAAGGGTTTTAAAAAGAACGGCAATGCGCCTTTACTGCTTTATGCATATGGATCTTATGGATCGAGCACAGATGCAAACTTTTCTTCACCAAGGTTGAGTTTGTTAAACCGTGGCTTTGTTTTCGCTATTGCCAATATTCGTGGCGGACAAGAAATGGGCCGCCAATGGTATGAAGACGGTAAACTAATGAAAAAGAAAAACACTTTTACCGATTTTATTTCGGCAGGAGAATATCTTGTTGATCAGAAGTACACATCAAAAGGCCATTTATACGCACACGGCGGTAGTGCTGGCGGTTTATTGATGGGTGCTGTGGCTAATATGGCACCCGATTTATGGAACGGTATTATTGCTGATGTTCCTTTCGTAGATGTAATTAACACCATGCTGGATGAAAGTATTCCGCTAACCACCAATGAGTTTGATGAATGGGGCAATCCGAAAGAAAAAGCAGCCTACGATTATATGAAAAGCTATTCTCCTTATGAAAATGTAGAGAAAAAAGCTTACCCAAATATGTTAGTTACTACAGGCTTACACGATAGCCAGGTGCAGTATTTCGAACCTGCCAAATGGGTAGCCAAATTAAGGGCCACAAAAACCGACAAAAATGTTTTACTGCTCAAAACCAATATGGAATTTGGCCATGGCGGTGCGTCTGGCCGTTTCGATTATTTAAAAGACGTTTCATTGCGCTGGGCATTTTTATTCTCGCTGGAGGGGATAACGAAATAAATTTCCCTAAATCCGTCATTTCGAGCGGAGTGCAACGCAGTCGAGAAATCTAACTATACAGATCTCTCCATTTCGCTGCGCTTCGGTCGAGATGACGGATCTTTTTAAACCATTAATAAATTATATTTCACCTCACAATGAACACCAAACTAAAAACACTCCAAATTATCCATCTTGCTTTATGCTCTGGCGTTTTTCTCTTTGCACTGGTAACCATATTTCTTAACCGTGACATGATGTTTTTTGATGCGAACCCTAAAACCACTTCGCCTTTTAATCCAATATTTCCGATAATGGGATTGATTACCATCTCGGCGAGTATCTTTTTTTACAGAAATTTAATCGCTAAAATTGATAAAGCTGCTCCTGCTGATGTAAAAATCAATATGTACCAAAGTGCATTTATCATTACTTCAGCTTTACTGGAAGGAGGGGCGCTTTTCAATGTGGTAGGTTTTTTTATAACACATAATTCATTCTTTTTAATATTCGGTGCTGCTAATTTTATTTTTTTGATACTCAAAAGGCCAACCAGAGATAAATTGATTTCCGCTTTACAATTGCAATACCCGGATACCGAGGCTTTGTAAGCAATTAGCCTTATCTTTGCCCCTCAATGGAATACAATGTTCACACTTTGCCAAACGGTATACGCTTACTGCATGTGCCTTCGGCCTCTGCCATATCTCACGCTTGCATCATCGTTAACACAGGATCGCGCGACGAACCTGAAAACAAAGCGGGTTTAGCACACTTTATTGAGCATTTGATTTTTAAGCGTACCGAAAAACGGAGCACCAATCAGATTTTAAATCGCTTAGAGAGTGTTGGGGCAGATTTAAATGCCTACACCACCAAAGAATATACCTGCGTGCACGCTTCTTTTTTAAATCCATATTTAGATAGAACACTAGATCTTTTCAACGATATTCTGTTCCACTCCACTTTCCCTGAAGAGGAAATGGATAAAGAAAAAAGTGTAATCTTGGATGAGATTTCTTCTTATTTAGATCAGCCTGAGGAAGCCATTAATGATGATTTTGAAGACATGCTTTTCGCTGGTCATGCTTTGGGCAACAATATTTTGGGCACAACCGAATCCGTGCAGCATTTTACCAGAGAGGATGTAATCAATTTCAGGAAGGCCAATTATCGCACCAACGAAATTGTAGTTGCTGTGCTGGGAAATTATACCTTAAATAGTGTTGTAAATAAAGGGAGCAAGCATTTTGCTGATGTTGAAGAGAATAATCCAAACAAAGAAAGGGTTAAACCAGGTATACTTCCACAAAGCAATACTACTATTTATAAGCCAATCATGCAGGCACATTGCATTGTAGGCACACAGGCATATTCTACGCACCAATCGCAAAAGGTGGCTTTAATGCTGTTGAATAATTACTTTGGCGGCAATGGGATGAGTTCGGTATTAAATCTGCAGATCAGAGAGAAATATGGGATTGCCTATACCATCGAATCCAATTTTTCGCCCTTAAGCGATACGGGTATTTTTTCCATTTATTTCGGAACTGATAAAGAAAAACAGGCCAAAGCGCTTTCTTTAATTTTTAAGGAGATCAAAAAGCTCAGGGAACATCCTTTAAATGACTTACAGCTTCAAAAAGCCAAAAACAAATTTATCGGACAGATTGCTTTGGGAGAAGAAAACAGGATTGGTTTAATCATTTCAATGGCTAAAAGCCTGATCGATCACAACAAAATCGATTCGCTGGAAACTGTTTTTGAGAAGATAAATGCCGTTACCACCAAGCAAATGGCAGAAGTTACCGATGAGATTTTAAATATCGGGCAACTGAATATCTTTACTTTCTGCCCAATAGAGGAATAATTCTTATTTTTGTAAGTCAAAACCACTCGTTTTGTCATCCTGAGCTTGTCGAAGGACTTAACCATAGGTCTTCGACAAGCTCAGACTGACAGCGATTTATAATAATTAATAAGCTCAGATCTACATCTGAAAAAATATAATACAATGAAATTACCAATAGTAGCTTACGGCGATCCTGTTTTAAAAAAGGTAGGGACCGATATTGATAAAGATTATCCAGGATTAGAACAATTAATCAGCGACATGTTCGACACCATGTATTATGCAAACGGTGTGGGCTTAGCTGCTCCTCAAATTGGTTTGCCTATTCGTTTGTTTATTGTAGATACAGGCGAAGATGAAGATGGCAAACCAGGTTATAAAAAAGTATTTATTAATGCACAAATTTTGGAAGAAACTGGAGAGGCCTGGAGTTTTAACGAAGGCTGCTTAAGCATTCCTGATATCCGCGAAAACATTATGCGTAAACCCAACATCAAGATCACTTACTTTGATGAAAACTGGGTAGAGCATACAGATGATGTAGATGGAATGCCCGCACGCGTAATCCAACATGAATATGATCATATCGAAGGAAAATTGTTTACCGATAAAGTGAGTGTGCTCCGTAAAACGATGCTTAAAAGTAAACTGGATGCGATTTCGAAAGGTAACATCAAAACAGATTACAAAATGAAATTCCCGAATAAAAGTAAGAAACGATAAGTTTTGATTTAAGATGTTAGAGGGAAAATGGAAACGTTTTCCCTTTTTTATTCGCCTAATCCGACATCAATTACCTTACGATCCGTCCTCCTGAACTGTTTCAGGATCTTTATAGCAGCATAGATCCCGAAACAAGTTCAGGATAATGACTAACTAAATAAAATTAGGGTAATGATTAAATAGTGCTTGGTCTTCTGCACCCAGGACTAAAGACTCCGAACTCAAGACTCCAGACTAATTCGTCCGGCTCTTATCGCCATCAAAAATCTGCTGCATCAGCTTACCCCATGCGAAAGGGTTGAGCAGCGGATTGGTTTGAACCATATTCTTATTGATCATCCTATCGAAATTATACCGATAGTTTTGGCTACCTATTTCTTGTCCGTCACGTGGCAAAGTTTGGATTAAACCATCAATTGAGGAGCGAGAAAGGTTTTTTTTGGCTATGGCCATATCATCATCCGCCAGTTTCATTGATAAAAACTCGCGGGTAAATTCTTCTGTTGTTGCCCAAGGAAAAACACGCACCGATGGTAAATCGATTACATTGGCTTTCAGTTTAACCATAATGGTATACTTGCTATCCGGTGTGCTTTCAGGAATTACCGTAGAAAACTTCTTGTAACCAATGGCGGTGAACAAGATGGTATCGCCAGGATTAACAATAAAGGTAAAGTAGCCTCTGTAATCGGCACCAACCCTTTTACTCTTGGCAGAAAGATTGGTGATGGTAACATAAGGAATCACGTTTGAGCTATCGATATCGGTAATAATCCCTGAAAATTGGATGAGTTTATCCTGTGCCGGCTTTTGTTGTGCAAAAGCGGTTACAGAAAAAATAAGGCAAATTAGGGCAACACAATATCTCATTAAGACAAAAGTAATTTTATTAATAAAACTTCCTTGTTAAATAGTGTTAAAGCTTAATCTTGCTCAGCCAGGTTAACTGCAACTACTGAAGTGATTTGCGGAACAGCTTTCATAATGGCTTGTTCGATACCAGATTTCATAGTCATAAAACTCATTGGGCAAGAACCGCAGTTGCCTAAAAGCTTAAGCTTTACCGTTCCTTCAGATGTAATTTCTTCAACAGAAACATCACCTCCATCAGCCTTTAAATACGGCCTGATAGTTTCCAATGCCTGTTCTACTTGTTCTGTTAAATTCATTATATATATTTTAATTTATAAAAATAGTAATTTTTTAGCAATTCACCATTTGCGCATTGTTGATGGATATTTGTTGTGCAATTTTACTTGCAATATCTCCAAATATAACATCCAGTAAAGGATTTTGGTTTAATGCCACCGGTTTCCCTTTATCTCCAGCTTCCGAAATACTCTGGATAATTGGAATTTCGCCCAAAAAAGGCACATCAAAACGTGCTGCAAGTTCTGTTCCGCCACCCTTTCCGAAGATATAATACTTATTCTCCGGCAATTCTGCTGGTGTAAAATACGACATGTTTTCTATGACACCTAAAACCGGGATATTAATTCCAGGCATTCTGAACATGGCCAAACCTTTATGCGTATCGGCCAGTGCAACCTGTTGCGGTGTAGTAACTACAACCGCTCCTGAAATTGGGAAACTCTGCGTAATGGTGATGTGGATATCGCCTGTTCCCGGTGGAAGATCTACAATCAGATAATCCAATTCTCCCCAGTTGGTATCGTTAAACAATTGTTTTACTGCATTCGACGCCATTGGTCCACGCCATGGCACTGGTTGACCTGGATCAGCAAAAAAACCTAAGGATAATAATTTTATCCCGTATTTTTCGATGGGTAAAATTTTAGTTTTACCATCAGCGGTTTCTTCCGCCCCTGGCTTGGCATCAACCAAATCGAACATGGTTGGTACTGACGGGCCATAAATATCGGCATCGATAAGGCCAACTTTGGCGCCATCTTTAGCCAATACAACTGCCAGATTACTCGCTACAGTAGATTTACCAACTCCTCCTTTTCCTGACGAAACCAAAATAATGTTTTTGATGTTATCCAGTGATGATGAATTGCTTGGTTGGGTAACCCTCGAAGTTACATTGATTACGACTTCTGCCGTTGGCGACACAAAATGCCTGATGGCATTTGTACAGGCATTTTTTAGCATTTCCTTCATCGGACATGCCGGTGTAGTAAGCTCTAATGTAAAATTGACCTGGTTATCTGTAATCTGTAAATCTTTAATCATGTTTAAGGTAACCAGATCTTTTTTAAGATCGGGATCTTCAACATTTTTAAGCGCATCTAAAACTTGTTGCGGGCTAATCTGCATGGTATTAATTTAAATTCAAAATTAACAAAACATAGCCACAAATACTTTTATTTAGGCTTTTTAACTGTAATTTTAACACGAAATAAACATTTAATTGTTACGTTTAAGCAATTAACCATTTTAACGACTATATGCGAATACCAAAAATTAAGATCCCAAAAAAATATTTAAAAATCGGAGCCTGGGTTTTAGGTGTTTTTTTAGTTGTTTGTATGGCTTTAGGTGCAGTAGCCTATAGCAAAAGGGAAGCACTTCTTAAAAAAATGGTGGCCAAAGCAATTGCCAAGGCAGATAAGGATTATGACTTGGAGGTTAAAATCGGATCAGCAGGTTTTACAGGGCTAAGCACCGTTAAAATGACCAACATTTCTGTCGTTCCTAAAGATCGAGATACACTTTCAAACATCGGCGAACTCAGTGTAGGTGTAAAACTTTTTCCGCTCATTTTTGGCAAAGTAAAACTCTCAGAAGTAAAATTGAACAACGGTTTTGTGAGTGTGGTACTTAAAGATTCGACCACAAATATCGATTTCATCTTAAAACGTAAGAAAAAAGACAGCACTCAAACCAATCGAAAAGCCAACTTACCAGAAATAGCCAGCAACATCTTAAATCAGGTTTTATATAAAATCCCTGACGATATGGATGTGAAAAACATGGTTTTTAAACTAAACGATCACGATACGGCCAAATTGAGTTTTGCAACCACTGCCACAATTGATGGCGGTGATTTAAAATCAACCATTGATGTGAACAATAACGAATCTACCTGGCATGTAGATGGCTATGTAAACCCTGGTAGCAAAGAATTACGTTTTATGGCTTATGCAGACGGAAAGAAACTCGAATTACCTTACCTGAATAATAAGCTCCATGCAAAAATAAGCTTCGACACCTTACAAACCGAACTTAAAAATGCAAAATACAGCGGCGATGATTATAAGATCTCTGGTTCCTGGTCAGTTAAAAACATGTTGATTAATCAACCCCGCATTGCTTCAAACGATATTATTATACAAAGCGCGAAACTGGATGCTGATATTTTGGTTGGGCCAAATTATGTTGCCTTAGACAGCACCTCAACAGCCTATTTAAAAAACGCACAGATCCACCCCTTTGTTAAATATACTTTAGGAAAGAATAAAATATATGAGCTAAAGCTAAATGCCGAAGAACAGGATGCGCAAGGGGTTTTAGATGCTTTTCCACAAGGCCTGTTCGAATCGCTGGAAGGATTAAAAGTACATGGTAAGATTAAATACAATCTTAATTTTTATTTAGACACTAAAATACCAGACAGTGTCCGCTTCAGTTCTACGTTAACCCCCGTTGATTTCAAAATTGTACAATGGGGTAAAACCAATCTGCAAAAAATCAACAGTCCGTTTGTTTATACGCCTTATGAGTATGGCAAACCAATGCGTAATATTACCATAGGTCCATCAAACCCTAATTTTACCCCTTTATCTTCAATATCTAAAAACTTTATCAATGCGGTTTTAACAGCAGAAGATCCTTCATTTTTTACACATAATGGTTTTGTTGAAGAATCGATCCGTAAATCTATTGCCGTAAACTTTAAAGAAAAGAAATTTAAACGCGGTGGCAGTACCATCAGCATGCAGCTGGTTAAAAACGTTTATTTAAGCCGTCAAAAAACACTGGCCCGTAAGGCTGAAGAAATTTTAATTGTTTGGCTGATCGAACATAATCACCTGGTAAGCAAACAGCGGATGCTAGAGGTGTATTTTAACATTATGGAGCTCGGCCAGAATATTTATGGAATAGGAGAGGCTTCACGCTATTATTTCGGAAAACAACCTGCCGATTTAACCATTGGTGATGGTTTGTTTCTGGCGAGTATTGTACCTAAGCCAAAAGCATCTATGTACAAATTTATGGCCGATGGCAGCTTGAAACCTTATATGTTCAACTACTTTAGGTTTATGGGAAATATTATGGCAAGAAGAGGGCTGGTAGCAAGCGATACTTCTGGCTATGGCTTTTACAATGTACGTTTAAGAGAAGGTTTACGCCAGTATTTAGCACCTGATACTGCTGTTATTGACACAACCGCATTCGACGATGATGAAGATGGATTGCCACCTATCATTGTTCAGGATAAAAACAAAAGTTTATTCGACCGTATTTTTGGCGGAGGATCTAAAAAAGATACTTCGAGCAAACAGATAACCAGCCCTGCCGATACTGGTAAAACCAAAAAACAGCTGAGACAGGAGCGAAGGGAAGAACGAAGAAGACAAAAGGAATTGGAAAAGGCTCAGCAGTAATCAGTTTGTAGTTGCCAATTGGCAGTTTACAGTTGAGTCAAACGATAAAACAATTAACTAAAATTAGTTTGGAATTTAGAGTTGGGCGCTTGGAGATGATTAGCAGATTTAAACAATTAACCAGGGCCAAGTTTTCAATTCGCAGTTTACAGTTCTTAGTTAAATCAACAATTAACCGGTTAACCGATTTAAACAATTAACCAACATTACAACGTTCCAACATTTAAACTATTTTAACAGCAGCATGCACAAAATAAAAGTAGAGGATAAAGAGTTCGAGATATTTTTAGAAAATGATACACTAAATAAAAGGATTCGTTTGCTGGGCATCCAGATGAATGTTGACTATGAGGGCAGGTGCCCTCTGTTTATCGGCGTGCTAAACGGCAGTTTCTTGTTTCTGGCCGACTTGATCAAAGAAATTAACATACCCTGCGAAGTTTCTTTTATGCGTGTGGCTTCTTACGAAGGAACAGCAAGCTCTGGAAATGTAAAAGAATTAATCGGACTGCCCGATAACATCGAAGGCAGAGATATTATCATTGTGGAAGATATTGTTGATACAGGCTTAACCTTAACACATATTTTAAAAACGATAAAAGAAAAAAATCCGGCTTCAATTAAAGTAGCGTCTCTTTTACTTAAGCCAGGTGCGCTAAAACATGAAATTGAAGAACTGGAATACGTTGGTTTTGAAATACCTAATGAGTTTGTGGTGGGTTATGGACTAGATTATAATGGGCTTGGCAGAAACTTAACCGATATTTATAGAGCAACTGAGGCATAATTTTTAGATTGGATTAATTTATTTTTCGCACCTTTGCCCAATAATTCCGAACACAATGACCATACATAAAGAAGGCTACACCACAATTGCCTTAAGCATATTGTTTATTTTCGTAATCAACGCAGTAGTCGATTATAAATATCACGACATCACCTGGTTGCGCTGGTTCATTTACATCTTTTCGGCTGTATTATTTATCATTGTACTGCAGTTTTTCCGTAACCCAAGCCGCAGCTTTTCTTCAGGCGAGAACCTGGTCATTTGCCCGGCGGATGGTAAAGTGGTGGTAATCGAGGAAACAGAAGAAGGCGAATACTTTAAAGATAAACGTTTACAGGTTTCGATTTTTATGTCGCCGGTAAATGTTCACATTAACCGTAATCCGATTTCGGGAGTGGTGAAGTTCTTTAAATATCACCCGGGGAAATATCTGGCGGCATGGAATCCAAAATCATCAACAGAGAACGAACGTACCACAACTGTTGTGGAGCATAAAAATGGCACTCCTGTATTGTTCCGTCAAATTGCAGGTGCTTTAGCACGTAGAATTGTATGGTATGTAAAAGAAGGCGATCAGGTGATACAAGCCGAGCAGTTCGGTTTCATCAAATTCGGCTCGAGGGTTGATGTATTTTTGCCCGTAGGTACAAAGGTTAACGTAGAGCTTAATCAGGTTGTAAAAGGTGGAATAACTACGCTAGCGACTTTAAGTTAAAACAACATTTGACCATAAAAGAAGCCGATTTAGTTTATGCTAAGTCGGCTTTTTTGTTTTTACTACCATTTAGATTAACGTGGTGGTCCGTGAGGATACAGACCACGGGAACTGAAAGGATTTTGAAACACTGAAGAATCCACCTAAACCTGATAGCAACGGAAAGCCCGGATCCCGATTTTTCATCGGGAGCGGACTTGTAGTGAATAGCAGGAACACACCTCAATAGTACCGCTGCCCTTGCTTTCCAAAAAAAGAACAGCGTCTCTTTGTTTATCAAATGCCGTCTAACGCACCAGCAAATTGTCTCAGCAAACTATGTTTTGTGATCTGCGAGACGCCAATGTTATCAAATTAAACATCTCGTTGTCAGTCTGAGCTTGTCGAAGACCTTAAATGCGAAAAATCTAAAAAAGGTTGTCCTTCGACAGGCTCAGGATGACATCTTTTTGTTTTTCTACTAAATAAAAACATTGAGTGAGACACAGACGACGGAAGTCAGCAACAGAATCTATCTAATCCATAGCATCATTACCTACCTCTTCTTTATCACTCGCGGCTGGCCTATCACTAATTAAACGCTGCGTAGGATAAGCAAAATCTGATTTATTCCGGATAACGATATCCATAATTTCCAGATTGATTTCCTGCCTGATTTTAAGGAACTCGACATAATTAAGTACGGTTACAAAATAATTAACCTCTACGTTCAAGCCAGAATCGCCAAAGCTTTTAAAAGAAGCATTTCCATCATCGCTGGTACCTTCATGATTGTTGACATAACTTTCTATTTCGCTAATGATTTTTCTTAGCGATGCCGAATTGGTTTCGTAGGTAAGTCCGATCACAAAAGATACTTTCCGGGAATTCCTCAGAGAGAGGTTTTCTAAAACACCATCAATCATCCCTCTATTGGGTATGGTAGCCATGGTTTTTTCAGAAGTCCTGATCCTTGTACTCCTGAAACCAACCTTTTCAACTGTGCCTTCTACACCGTCAACCTTTACAAGGTCGCCAACGGTAAAAGGTTTATCTAAAAAGATGGTGAATGAACCTATTAAGTTCTCTAAGCTCTCTTTAGCGGCTAAAGCAATGGCAATACCACCAATACCCAATCCGGTAATCAGCGTTAATACATTTACCTCGAAAACAAAACCCAGAAGGGTGAAAAAACCGATAAAGATTACAACGGTTTTAAAAAGCTCCTTTAAGAAAGGTACCAGTTGATCGTCAGCCTTATTGTCCGTAAGCGATGCTTTATATAACAAAACATGGGTAATGAAGTCGATTATTCTTAAAATAATCCAAAAAACAGATAGGATGATCCCAAATAAAAATATCCGGTCAATACAATCGCCAATGGTTACAGGTATTAATTCTTTAACCTTGCCAATTAATTTACTGTAATGAAATACAGCCACCTCTAAAGGGTGTTTTAACTGGTTTATGGAAAGATAAAGTGTAGTTAACAGAATAAAAACCTCAATAGGCTTTACCAATAAGGCAACGAAAGCATCGTTATGCGATTGGTTTGAAAAGTTTCTGAAAAGCTTAAACAGCAGCCCGCTTAACAGCTTAGAAACAATTTTTTTGAAAACTAAGCCTAAAAAAAGTATTCCCCCGAAAAGAAAATAGGCCTTAACGGTGTTGCCCCAAAAAACCTGGTCGAAAAAAGCAGAATCTAACATTTAACAAAGGTATAAACAAAAAAACCTCCACGAAATTAATCGTGAAGGCTATATCGTATAATAAAGAATATTATTTTCTCAAAGATTTGATACGGGCAGCTTTACCAGTTAAAGCACGTAAATAGAACAATTTCGCTCTACGAACTTTACCATAGCTATTTACTTCTACCTTCTCAATGTTTGGAGAATTGATAGGGAAAATACGCTCAACCCCAATACTGTTGCTCATTTTACGAACTGTGAAAGTTTCGTTAGCGCCAGCACTGTTACGTTGTATCACAACACCTTGGTAAATTTGGATACGTTCCTTATTACCTTCGCGAATTTTATAGTGCACGCTCACTGTATCGCCAGACTTGAACGCAGGAAAATCTTTTTTTGCGATGGCCTGCTCTTCAACAAATTTTACTAAATCCATGATTTTAAGCTATTAAATCGATATTTCATCCCGTGAAAATCGGATTGCAATATTAGGGATTATTTCTGAGAAAAAAAAACCTATTTTAATTTTTTCCACAATCTTTATGAATTCCACATTCGATTGTGTTAAATGCTTCTATTCCAAAAGGTCAGGATGGCACTATTCGCGAACATATCACTAAATTTAGCATTCAATATTCTGATTTAAATTATTTAACCATTGATGATCTCAGGTGTGAATAATACAATTGGGCAACGTTTCTTCCGCTTTAATTATCTTTTCTAAAATAGTGTCCCGGCTTTCTTCTACACCTTCATCGTGAGGCGAGATATGCAGCTCTTTAAGATTTTTTAAATCTTTTAAAACCGTTATATCTTCTAAGCGGATTTTAGTCCGCCAGATATCGAGGTATTCCAAATCGGTCAGTTTGTTAAGATACGGCAAACACGCTTTAGTAATATTTTCATGCTTCATGAGCGTTAAATGCTTAAGTTGCTTAACATCGCTGATCAACTTCACTCCCTCATCGGTTACCCGTGTTTCTTTCAAATAAACGCTCTCCATAACCGAAACTTTTGCCAAAAGCATGGCCAAATACTCATCATCAACCATCGAATCGATACTGGCAAAACCAGGCAATTCTGTAGGGATGTTTTTAGCTTCGGTGATATGTCCAAAACGCCACCAGAACTGTTTTTCTGCGCCTTTGAGTTTCATTTTATTAAAGTAAACCGGCCCGGATTAACGACCAGTTCTAATACACACCATAGCCTAAAACACCAATTTTTTCCTTTTCATCGGCATAGGTAATAAAATTGTACTTCGTTCCGGATTTGCTCCAAATATTTTTATTAACCGGCTGCCCATCTATAGATTGTTTAACCATTTTAGCTGTATATCCCTTGTTCTTTAGCTCCATATCGATAAATGCCACATTAATTGCACCAGAAAAAATGCAAACTATAGTAGAAATTTTATCATTTTTCGTGTAAGACACCTCTATCATATCAAATTTGGAGTCGAAGGCCAATATCTCTTTAACATCGCCTTCGCCTTCTTCAACATCGCCTTTTTCAAAGCCTTTATCCTTCATAAAGGAGTTAATGTTTTGCCTTGTGGTATTATAAAAAACATCGTTAATAAGCGCTAATTTTTTGTTCTCGTAAGTAGTCTGGCCAAAGGCGAAAGACCCATAAAGTAAGAAAAGTAATACTGTTAATTTTTTCATGTCCATGTTTGTTTATCGTGTAATTTCTTTACCTGTTTTATCCATTGCTCCCCATCTGCCATTTAATCTAAACCGGGCCACTCCATTCTCAAAGCTGCCAACCGCATCGTATTTAATCGGGATAACTTCTTCGCCTGTTGTGTTTATAAAACCCTCTCTACCGTTAAGCCCAACTTTAGCTAAACCTTCCTCAAAATCAGCGATGAACCTATACTTGAAAGGGATGATTTCGTTTCCGTTTTTATCAATGGCGCCATAGAGTTTATTCTTTTCAACAGGAGCAACCCCATCATTAAAATCTTTTGCATAGTCATATTTAAACTTTGTAAACTCTTTGCCTGTTTTATCAATAAAACCCCATTTATTTTTTAGTTTCACACTGGCATAACCATTTTTAAAGTTATTCCCATCCTCGTACTTTAAAGGCGTAATTTCTCTACCTGTAGCGTCAATAAAACCATACTTCTCGTCTAGCCTCACCTTGGCAATACCTTCATAAAAATCAAATGCAACATCGTATTTTAAGGCCGTGATTTCCTTACCTGTTTTATCAATATAACCCGATTTTCCATTTAACTCAACCTGCGCAAATCCATCCTTAAAATAAATGGCATCATCATATCTGAAGGGAATAACCACTTTCCCTGTCTGATCTATAAAGCCATATTTTCCGTCTAGTTTAACAGCAATCAATCCTTCGTGGAAACTATATCCAGCCTTTTCGTACTTAAAAGGGATCACTTCTTTCCCTGCTTTATCTACAAATCCATATTTTCCACTTTCATTCTTTTTTGGACTTAAATCTTGCGCATAACCCGCAATAGCCAGCACACTTAGTACTGCTGTAAATAGTTGTTTCATTTCCATTAATTTAAAGGATGTATTGCTTTTATTAAGCTAAAGTATACTAAAGATACGCCGACAGAAATACCCAATAAAGGGTATATTTACAGATACAGAACTCACAAAAAACGGTTGTATATTAATTATTGGAAGGGATATCGATCTGGATAATAGTGCCTTCGTTTTTAACACTACTGATTTCGAAATTACCTTTGTAGTAATTTACTCTCTTTTCGATATTTTCGAGCCCAAAGCCCTTGATTGTTTTCTGCAGATCGAAGCCGAACCCATCATCAGTAAATTGAAAATGGTAGTTTTTGGGATACTTATAAAGCTCGATGGTGATTAACTCCGCGTTACCATGTTTTAACGCGTTATTTATTATCTCAAGAGCGATAAGATATAAATCATAAATCCATTTTTCATCAATTTTGTCAGGGAAATCATAACAGAAAAGCTCAATTTTTGCATCTGTTAAACCCGCGTTTAGGCTTGAGATCTGACTTTTTAAACTAGATATCAAAGCGCCTTCATCAAGTGCTTTCGGCAGTATTTTATGAGATATCTCTCTGATGTCTTCAGCCAGTTCGTTTATTGTTTGCTTGGCAAGCTCGGCATTCTTCATGTCGAAAAGATGAATAATATGGGCAATCTTACTCCCTACATTGTCGTGAATAATGTTAGCGATGTTTCTCCGCTCACGCAGCTGAACTTCACTAATGGCCCTCAACGAACTCTCTTTTTCAAAAATAACCTGTTGCATCAGTTCGTTGTTCTTAAAAAAAATATCGATGTAATTTCTAGATAAAACGTATCCGAACAAAAACACCTCATAAAGACTGATAAACAACATCCAATTATCGCCCAGTGATTTTGGAATAATTTCAAATGTCTTTAAAATTAAACAAGCACCCCATACAAACTGCGGAGCAAAAGCAAGAAGCGCATAAGTAGCCTGGGTTTTTTCAATTTTTAGATGCGTTAATGCCGACCAGAAAAGTATGACGATAGACGCCAGGAATATGATGTAGCCAAACACAAAAAAGTGCCGGAATTCAAAGTCCTTATAAAACACCAATAACGAAATCGAAATTAAAATCAGTAAAAAGTTTATGCTACCAAGTACTATGATCAGTTTATGTTTAACAGGCTGATTTTCTTTTAGCTTTAAAAAATGCCCAAGAAAAATACTCAGGGCAATGTACCAAAGTGCTCCGGTGTAAACCCGGCCCTCGCTAAAAAACCTAAACGCTGGAAATAAAACATGCTTGGCGAAGTTGGTTGTAATTGCTGTATAAAACACAGTTAGTATAGAATAACCAATGTAATAAACATATAACCTGTTTTTGGTCATCAAAAACAATATTCCATTGATCATGAGCAGCAAAAACACCATACCGATAAAAAAGGAAGTCAACGCTGTTTTTTGAGATGATTTGCTTTCTAAATAAGCCTGATCTTCTAAACTATAAGAAAAATCTAAAAAGGAAGTTTCTTTTTTAACCCGCACCCAAAGCAATCGTTCTTCGCCTGGCTGCAGGTTAATTTCAAATGCCAGGGTTTCGATAAACGGACTCCGGCCAACCGTTCTGTCACCTATGGTTTTAATTACGCTACCATCATAAAGGCTAAGGCTATCGATATGGTTATTGTTAAAACATAGCCATGTTTTATTGCTTTGTGAAGCGCTTGCATTTTTTACAGTAAATCTGCACCATACCGCGGCATCTTTGTTGTAGCCGATGTTAACTTTGCTGCCCTGCTTAAACGGCTGAAATTTTTGTTGTTGGAGCATTCCGCTCGTCCACGATGAGTTTTGGTCTATAGCGTAGCCGGATACTACCGATATTGATTGGTTTGCGGTTTGTGCACAAGAGAATAGCGGGAATAGCAGAAAGCTAATCAAGTAGATTATTCTCATGAGCAAATTTAATGAGCGAACTGCTATTATTGATTTCCAACTTCCGGTGGATATTCTTGCGATGAGTAGTTACGGTGGTTATGCTGATAAACAGCACTTCAGCAATCTCTTTACTGGTTAATCCTTTAATGATTAGTTTAATGATCGCTTTTTCCTGTTTAGATATCCGGAATTTATTGACAATTGAACCATCAATGGCACTATACACACTCTCGCCTTTTTTATAACTCTTATTGGTATAAAACGTTGTGTCTTTATTTGATTCGATAATACTGATAAGTTCTTCGGCAGGTGTTTCTTTTTTGAGGAAAGCATTAACCCCCAGTTTCTTTGCTTTTTGAATCAGAAAATCTTCGTAATAAGCAGTAAGAACAATTATTTTGGTGTTTTTTAGTTGGGATCTGAGTTCTTCAATCAATACAAACCCATCAAAGTGGTTAATATTTAAATCACAGATGAAAACATCAGCAATGTTATGCATTAAATGGTTTCTACAGGAATGTACATCGCTGAATTTAAAAATGCCATAGTTGTTCCCGGTATTTTTAAGCAATTCGGAAATGCCGTTTAAAAAAAGTAAATGGTCATCACAAATAACGATCTGTTTGGGCATATTATCGGGAACTAGAAGCGTTTCTCTAAAATAGAATTTACCTTTATAATTTACAAGGAAATTTTATTCTAAAAGGTCAGGACGGCGGGTTTTAGTCCGTTCTAAGGCCTGTTCGTGTCTCCACTCGTTCACCTTTGCCTCGTGTCCGCTTAATAAAACATCAGGCACTTTATGTCCACGCCAGTCTGCGGGACGGGTATATACAGGTGCATCAAGCAATTCTCCCTGAAAACTATCAGATAGTGCAGAAGTTTCATCATTTAAAACACCAGGAATTAAACGCACAACAGCATCTACCACAATTGCAGCAGGGAGCTCTCCGCCACTTAAAACATAATCACCTACCGATATCTCCCTGGTAACAAAGATATCCCGTATACGCTGATCTATGCCCTTATAGTGGCCACACAAAATGATGATGTTCTTTTTAATAGAGAGTTCGTTGGCTGTGCTCTGGTTTAAAGTAACACCGTCTGGGCTCATGAAAATGATCTCATCATATTCCCTTTCTGCCTGAAGTTTTTCGATACAGGCCGCAAAAGGCTCAATACTCATTACCATACCGCTACCTCCGCCATATTGGTAATCGTCTACACTTTTTTGTTTGTTGGTGGCATAATCCCTCAGGTTATGCACAACAATTTCGGCTATACCTTTTTTTTGTGCTCGCTGCAAAATAGAATGAGCAAACGGACTTTCTAATAAAGCAGGCAAGACTGTTATAATATCAAAACGCATGATGCAAAGGTAAGTCTTTAGGCTGAAGTCTTTAGGCTGAAGTCAAATTTTGCTAAGCTCAGTATCAATTTTGGCCCTTACCGAAACCCATTGTGTTAAATACTAATCGAGCGTATTAACCTTTACCAGATCGCTTGCCCATTGCAACGGTTTTCTACCGTTCCGTCCGTCGACAACACCGCTTACTTTCATGGTTTTTTGATCGTTGCTTAAGGTGTAATAGTTTGCATATTGCCTGCCTTTAAGATCGTAAGAAGCATCGGCCCTTGCATCCGAAATATTTAGCACATACATGTTGTTCGATAAAATTTTAAATGTGCCGCTATGGGTAACGATCTGCACACCACCTTCTTTGGCAAGATTGTAAAAACTTCCATCCGCTTTAAAAACAATTTTACATCCGGGATTTGTAGTATCGTTCCAAATGCCTACAAATGGTTTGATTTCTTTTAAATTAGCTTGTTGTACGGTTTTACAAGAAAAGATGGTTAGCACTGTAAGAAAAATTACTGCAATTTTTGATATTCTTTTGAGCATGTTAATTTTGGTTAGAATGAGATCTAAATTAACAATTTTTCCTTAAAAAACATGATCTGTTAATCGCCATCCTCCAGCTCAAATATTTCCTCAACGGGCTTATCAAAAACCCGGGCCATTTTTAGCGCCAATACGGTTGATGGAACATACTTTCCTGATTCGATGGTATTTATGGTCTGCCTGGAAACCTGAATTAAATCAGCAAGTTCGGCCTGTGTTATATTTTTGATTGCCCGTTGTACACGAAGGTTATTTTTCATTTTTAACGCCCTCTCTTTTTAACTGATACAAGTTCCAATAAAATTTAAGTATAAAAACTAAAAGTAAGGTCCATATATTATAAGTGATAATAAAAATATAGCCCAATCCATAAAAAGAGAAGTTGATTATAATTAGAATAATATAATTAATGAGTACGGCCCATTGTAAACTTTTCAGCCTAAGTATCGAGATATACTCATCTTCAATTCTTTCCTTTGCGAAAACAATCATCAAAAGACCTAACGTAATCCCCAACATTGCAAATTCATTTGTGAGATTATAATCATTTCCCATCGCTCCGCCATTAGAAGGATAATAGAGTTGAAAACCGGGAATCCTGAACTCTGCTATTACGCAAGACGATCCTAAAATGCCGAATGCTACAAAAATTACCCAGCCAATTGCTTTGTACTTGTTTGGGATTAAAAGTGAATTTCTCATATATCAAATATTTTTTACTAAATGTAAAGTATTTTTGATATTAATGTCAAGTATTTTTTACTAAAAGATTGTTTTATTTTACAAAACAGGCTTAAGAATAGCAAAAACCAGGAAAATATTTTTTTATTTTTAGCTTTCCAGATAAATATCGAGCAAACCTTCTGGTAAATCGAGGGTTAATGTTTTTTCATCCTCGTCGTATTCTACAATAAAATCTTCATTTAGCGGGAACAAAATTTCGGTTTCTTTATACATCACCGTAGCCACAAATTGTTGTGGGTATTCGTTTACTTCCAGTATTTCTCCTAGTTCACCAAGCGTTTCATCAATGGCCATGAAACCTTTAAAATCGGTATATAAAAATTCGCCTTCTTCGCGTTCAGGCATTTGCGATAGGGGTAGGTATAATTTCTTTTTTAATAAGGGCTGCACTTTATCGATATGATCGGCATCATCAAAGTTAAAATAGCCTGTTTTATTGGCTTGTAGTTTTGCCGAAGCCACAAAATATGGAACAAGTTTACCATTCATATCGGCAAATACCACATCAAATTCGAGTTGTTCGTATTCATCAAATTCGAAAAATACCTGAACTTCTCCTTTTAAACCCCTCGTTTTAGTAACGTAACCTATATAAAATGCTTCTTCGTGTTTCATACCCCAAATTAAACGTCACCCTGACCTTTAGCATAGCGGAAAGCTACGCTGTAAACCGAGCCTTAGGCGAGTTCACCGAAGGTAATTTATTTCAGGGTCTTCCCAGAAAGATGCTGAAACAAGTTCAGCATGACGAACTGTAAATAAAAATAGCGTTCCGAAATTCGGAACGCTATTTTATGAGACAAAATAATTAAAATTATTCAGCTCCTTCTTCTTTAGTAGGTTCTGCTGCAGGAGCTTCTTCAGTTGCTTCAGCTTCAACAGCTGGTGCTTCTTCAGTAACTTCTTCTTCAACAACCTCTTCTGCAACCGGTGCATTTTTAGCTGCGATAGCTGCTGCTTTATCTTCTTTTTTCTTAGCTTCTGCCGCTAATGCTGCTTTACGCACATCTGCTTTAGAAGTAGCTAAACCTTCTGTTTTACCAGAAATTTTACCTGCTTTAGCATCTAACCAAGCAGCAAATTTCTCATCTGCCTGTTCTTGAGTTAAAGCTCCTTTTTTTACACCACCTTCTAAGTGTTTTTTGTATAAAACACCTTTGTAAGAAAGGATGGCACGAGCTGTATCAGTTGGTTGTGCACCACTGTTTACCCAAGCTAAAGTTTTTTCGAAGTTAATTTCGATGGTAGCAGGATTGGTGTTTGGGTTATAAGAACCTAAACGCTCAATAAATTTACCATCACGTGGAGAGCGGGAATCTGCTACCACAACGTGGAAAAAAGGTTTTCCTTTTTTACCGAATCTTTGCAATCTGATTTTAGTTGCCATTTCTTTTTGTATTTATGTATTCAACATAGTTCCCGGAGCTTCATGCTGCGGGGCTGCAAAGATAACTAAAATACTGTAAATTAAAAACATAGTTTAATTTCATTGTTTTCAGGATATTTGCGCTCAAATATTTGAGGATCCAAAATGGAGAGAATTGCGATTGATATGGACGAGGTGATTGCCGATGCCCTTGGAAAATTTATTAAACTGTATAACCGGGACTTTAACGTTCCCTTAGATTTAAAAATTGATGCCGGAAACGAAATTTACCACCACGTTCCGCAAGAAGTTAATCAAAAATGGTTTGAATATATAAATGAACCCGGTTTTTTCCGCGATCTTGAAGTTATTGCAGATAGCCAACGGGTAATTAAAGCTTTACAAGAGAAATATGATGTTTACATTGTTTCGGCGGCGATGGAGTTCCGTAATTCATTGGTTGATAAGTACGACTGGATGGCCGAACATTTTCCTTTCGTTGATTGGCAACACATTATGTTCTGCGGAAATAAAATTGTGAATGTTGACATTATTATCGACGATCGCATTAAAAACTTTGCAAATTTTGCCGGCAGGCCATTGTTATTTACCTCTCCACATAATTTATTGATCACCGAATACGAGCGCGTAAATACCTGGGAGGAAGTAGCGAGTTTGTTGCTATAATATTAATTCATAGGGGTCGACTTAAGTCGACGCCCATGAATGAAATTAATCAATATAATCCTAAAAATTAAATTCGCCGACAAGGTTACCACCGCTACTTCCAGCTGCCATAGGCAATACAATTACTTTTCTCTGCTGTTTGCCTGTTGCGTATCGGGTATAAATCTCAGCGGTTACAGTTGTTGGTCCACTGATGTTAATCTGCCTATCGCCATAATAGTTAACTTCAATTTTATATCTTCCCTTTACTGCTTTTTTGATCATAAATTGTTCAGGGCCATAACCTGAAGTAAAATCGTTGCTGATCCTACCGCCTATTTTTGTTCGGGAGTTTCCGTAGAATCCTTTTTCACCTGTTGGGTCGGTTAGCCATAAGTCGATATCAGTATCATTTTTATTCCAGTTGAGCACTACGCGCACATCCACCGGCAAAGGCTGGATTAATCGCTTATCAATCCCTTTTGTACTTAAGTTATTGCCATGTTTGGCAATCAGGTTATTGATTTCGGATATTACAATCTCTTCAATTCCTTGATCTCTATCCGCAATCTGGCTGTTATAACTTTGAGTTAGCACTTTATACAAATTATCAAGTGCAGCTTGGTATTGCCCATTATCTGCCAGGGCCAGCGCATAATCGCGGTAACTTTGAGCATCCATTGGCCGCCATTGTAAAATCTTCTGGGTAATAAAAATCTCATCCTTATAATTACCTGTTTGTTTTAATTTATAAGCTAAAGTTTTATATAAATCGGCATTTTCGAGATCCAGATCAGCAATATTACTTAAAATCGTCAGTGCCCTAACACTATCTTTCTGCTGGTAAAACCAATTGGCCACATCAAAATAAAACATCGGCGTTGAAATGTATTTCGGACGTATTTTCAAATAAGCCTGATAAGCGCTATCTGGTTTTCCAACCAGGTTTTTCATATAATCCTTATCACTTTTAAATTCAGGGATAACAATAGCAGGTTGTGGAGGAGCAAGTGTGGTTTTTGCTACTTGAACCCCGGCAACTTTGCCCTCAAGAAAACCACTTGACGAGGTCTCATTAATGGTTGTGACAGACCCCGTAAGGTCACTCCTTTTCTGCTGAGTAGCATATCCTACAACCACCACTTCATTTAATTGATTCGTTTCTCTATCTCTTCTGGCAGCTCCAGTGGCTGGGGCAAGAGCTATAGCTTGTGGCCTAGGCGGAACCACCATCTCCGCGGCTTTGGCAACTTCTCCTCTTCTGCCCTCTCTAACAGGTTCAGCCATTACAATATTAGCACTAGGATCTCCATGTACGTCCCTTTGCTCCGGATCAGGGTATCTCTCCTTCTTCTTTTCTGGTTCTTTATAGTAAAAATCGGTATTCCACCAGGTTTTCAGTTCTTTGGTCATGGCTACCGCAGCGTTGATCAAATCTTGTTTTCGTTCTAAAATAGCCGTTCTGCGTTGCTTTAAAACCGCGTTATAGGCCTGTTGCAATTCAACTGGTGGCACAATATCATAACGCAGGTAATCATCAAGGTTTTCTAAAACAATAAGACTGGTATTGCGGGTAACAATACCAAACTGTTTGCTCAAAACACTAATATCATCCTTATTATCTTCATACTGAATATCCATTTCAGCAATTTTCTTCTGTGCCCAAACATGGCTTACATCTATACTACTTAAGGTATGTTCGGTTGCATTTAAACGGACAACCTGTTCTGAAATAACGGTATTTCCAAAACCGAACTGCAACGTAAATTCCGTATTAAACTCATTCATTATACCAGCCAAAGAGAAATGTCCATTTACATTTACTTTCATTGACGGATAAGTCTGCCTTACATTGGCTCCGTTTTTAATCCCTAAAAACTGAAGATTTTGCTGGTTCAATTGTTTAAAAGCCTCAGTAACGGAAGTGGAATTGAGGTTTACGAATTGTCCGCCAGTTTTCATACTGATAAATTTCAACGTGCTATAATCAGCTTTAAGGACTGAATTGATGCAATGAACTGGTTTATTCAAGCTAACCGTATTTTTCCCGAATGTAGATAACCCATCGGTAAATAAAATATATTCGTCGGCCTGTAGACTTTTAGGGTTGATCGCACTGAAATTAGTACCTCCATCATATACAAGATTCTTCAGTTTATCTTTTAATTGTGTCCAGTTACCATTCGAGATGACAAAAGTTCCTGCGTTTTTAAAGCCATTATTAACTATGCCTAACTGTATGGTTAAGTTTTGTTTTTGTTTGATAATCAAATCCAACAGTTCTATCTCCTTCTCGGTATTACGCTGAAGACCACTTAAAGAAACATCCCATATTAAACCGATTTGATTACTCCACTGTTTTATGCGACTTTCGGTTTTATGGAAAACATTCACCAGAAAGTAATAACCTGTTGACGCTTTTTGCATTTGCACTTCGGTCAGATCATTTCGTTTTGGCAGATGAATAGTCAGACCATTTTTTGGCTGATAGTTGGTTTTATTGATCTCTCCAACATAGGTATTCCCGTTGGCCTTTAAATCAAAGCTGCCATCGGGCTGTTCGCCAAGCTCTGGCTTAATGATACTTTCGAAAACAGTGGTTTTTAGTGTAAAACTTTCGATGGTCTGGTTGTAATCAAGCGGCAAATGATACTTTAAAACGTGATTACTGTTAAATCCTAACTCTTCTTCATAACCAACAATTATGGTTCTGCTACCATTAGCTGGTAACGGATAAATCCTGGTGCGGAAATTATTTCCTTCTACCTTCTCCAATAAACCCGGATCAACTCTTCTCCGCTCAATACTTTCAAAAACCTCAGTGGCTTTAGCTTTTTCTACCGGAACAGCTTCGCGCATTTTCCCATTAATATCTAAAGCGTAACGGCTTATGCTAACCCCTTCTGGCATTGGAAAGGTAAGTTCGCCTTCCAAAATTCGATTACTGCTATTGTGGAAGGTCATTGTCATTACCGTGCTAGCCACATTTCCAGTAATCTGCACATCAATATTTAACTTTTTAAGTTTAACGGCATCTTTTTGCTCGTCGGTTACCGCCTGTTGTACTTTTAACACAGGCATTTGTGCCCGAACAAAAAACACAATCAATAGTAAGGGAAGCAGGAGTAAGGTTTTAGATGGTCTCATAACAGTAATTTTAAATAGTGATGCAAAAGCATTAGCGATTACATAAATTTATTTTAGGCAAAATTTATTTACCCGACCTGGCATTGACCATTGATTAGCCTAAAAGTGAAAACTGACTTTTCGAAAAAAATGTAACATTTCGAAAAAATTTTATTCTAATTATTAAAACTGAAGCTATGTTAGTAACTACAACGCCCACGGTTGAGGGCAGAAAAATTGTAAAATATATTGGTCTTGTTACTGGAGAAACTATCATTGGAGCAAATATTTTTAAAGATTTATTTGCCGGAATAACAGATATAGTAGGAGGTAGATCGAGTTCTTACGAACGCGTTTTAAGAGAGGGGAAAGATACTGCAGTTAATGAAATGCAGCAATATGCGGCCGCACTTGGTGCAAATGCAATTGTTGGTGTTGATTTAGATTACGAAACTGTAGGGAGTGGGGGAAGCATGCTCATGGTAAGCGCCAACGGCACAGCTGTAATTTTAGAAGATTAAGAAATTTGCTTATTGCGAAACTAAGCAAAAACAAGAAAGTCTTTCCGGTGCGGGAAAGACTTTTCTTTTTATATGTTACTTTCGTTTAAAACGACAGGATGTCGATTAGTTTTAACCATTTAGAACTCACCTTCTCGGCATTAATGTGCTTTATCGCGTGATCAAAAGGAGTAAAAACGATTTCCCGGTTAATTTGGCCAACCATTACGCCACTTTCGCCATTAATTAAACCTTCTACCGCTGCCACGCCTAAGCGGCTGGCCAGTACACGGTCCATACAGGTTGGTTTACCACCACGTTGAATATGCCCCAGAACTGAAACCTTTGTATCGTAATGTGGGTATTTTTCCTGCAAAATTTCGCCAACTTTAAATGCACCACCAGTATCATCACCTTCGGCAACGATAATAATTTTTGATGCCTTATCCTTACGGCTATGCTCCAACTTATGCAAAATATCGTTTGCATTCATATTTGCTTCTGGAATCATGATGGCTTCGGCCCCAACACCAATTCCACTTCTTAAAGCAATTAACCCAGAGTCACGACCCATTACCTCTACAATAAAAAGCCTGTCGTGCGATTCGGCTGTATCTCTAATTTTATCTACGGCATCAATAACCGTATTAATAGCCGAATCGTATCCAATGGTAAAATCGGTACCCGCTAAATCATTATCAATAGTGCCTGGTAGGCCCACAATCGGAAAATCGAATTCTTTAGAAAAAATATTGGCGCCCGTAAATGTTCCATCACCACCAATTACAACCAGGGCATCAATTCCATTAGCTTTCAGATTTTCGTAAGCTGTTTTTCTGCCTTCTACGGTTTTAAATGCTTCGCTACGGGCTGTTTTTAAAATAGTACCTCCGCGTTGAATAATGTTCGCTACAGATTTGCGGTCCATAGGGATAAAATCATTGTTGATTAACCCTTCGTAGCCACGGATAATTCCGGTTACTTCAATATCATAATAAATAGAGCCCCTAACTACGGCCCTGATGGCGGCGTTCATGCCTGGCGAATCTCCGCCAGAGGTTAAAACACCAATATGCTTAATCTTATTCATTTGTTTGTTTCTTAGCAAATTCTGATAATCCATTATCCAGATATTGCAAATATTTATCTATATCAAATTCTACTCCAATAGGAGGCGAAACTAATTCTTTTTCATCAGTACCCAAAAGTACATAATATGGTTGCGAAATAGTATTAAATCTTTCGGCCTGCAAATGTTTGAATTTTTTACCAACGGTGTTCACTTTTGTGCCTAAAATTTTAGAGTCAAATTGTTCTGCGACAGGTAAACTTGTTTTATCATCTGTATAAAGCGATACCACAATATAATCTTCTTTCAATTTTTTAAGCACTCTTGGGTCAGACCAAACCCTGGCTTCCATTTCTCTGCAATTTACACATCCATGACCAGTGAAATCTAAAAACAATGGCTTTTTTACCTCTTTAGCATAAGCAAGTGCTTCCTGGTAATCGAAGAACCCATCAATATTATGCGGAATGTGCAAGAATTCTGAATATTTCCGCTTTGCATGGCCAGGAGTATTGGCCTGACTGGCTCCACTATCTTGCCCGATTACAAAATCCTGGGTTGATAAAGGTGGCACTAATGCACTCACTGCTTTTAAAGGTGCGCCCCAGAGGCCTGGGATTAAGTAGATGGCAAATACAAAAGTTGCTGTTGCAATAAATAATCTTGGTACAGAAACATAAGGAAGATCGCTATCATGAGAAAACTTGATTTTCCCCAGTAAATAAACGCCTAAAATTAAAGCTAAGACGATCCAGATTGCCAGGAAAATTTCACGGTCTAATATCCCCCAATGATATGCCAAATCGGCTGTTGAAAGAAACTTTAATGATAACCCCAACTCTAAAAAGCCAAGGAAAACTTTAATTGAGTTTAACCATCCGCCAGATTTTGGCAAGCCCGTCATTAAACTAGGAAAAATGGCAAACATGGTGAAAATTACAGCTAACGACAAGGAGAAGCCAAACATTACCACCACTGGTGTGAGCAAGTCGGTATTGATGGCAACCAATGATGTTCCAATTAGTGGTCCGGTACACGAGAAGGACACAACTGCTAAAGTTGCAGCCATAAAAAATATACCACTTAAGCCTTTGGCATCCGATTTTGCATCAAGTTTATTTACAAATGAACTTGGCAGGGTAATTTCGAAAGCACCCAAAAATGATACCCCGAATACAATAAGGATAAGGAAGATAAAAATATTAAAAAATCCATCTGTTGATATTTCATTTAATGCACTTGCGCCCCAGATTAAGGTAATAATTACACCTAAACCAACATAAATTACAATGATGGATAGGCCATAAATAATAGCACTCCTGATTCCTTTTGCCCTGCTTTCAGCCCTTTTGGTAAAAAAACCAACGGTAAGTGGAACCATTGGGAAAATACATGGAAGGAAAAAAGCGGCTATACCAGCCAAAAGACCCAAGCCAAAGGTTACCCAAAGCGATTGCTTTGGAGCAGCATTCGAAGCAACCGTGGCTTTTTCTACTTTGGCTGTATCTTTTTTTACCGAATCCTTAATTGCGCTATTCGCAGCACTATCTTGTGCAGACCCGACTTCGGTAAAAACAATATCATCAGGCGGAGCGGTTGCTGTGGTATCTTGTGTTACAATAGCGTAACTCTTAACAGCGGGCAATGCTATAAACATTGTAGCCATTAACAACAATAATAAGACCTTTTTCATTTGTGTGCTTTGTGTGTGTGTTTTGAAGCCGTGAAATTAAGAATAATTTTAGAAACGATTTTTTCTTAACCACTCCACCACGTAGATTTTACTTTAAAAAGAAACAGTCCCGAAAATTCGAGACTGTTTGTAAATATTTTTGTTTCAACTATTTAACGGGAATGCTAAACTCAACTTCTTCTGGTGGAAGACATTGTTTATCGTTACAAACCATAAACTCTACCACGCCTTTAACTACTGTAGTTGCTTTGTTTAGCTTAATTTTTTGTTGAAAAATTACGGCTTTTTCAAAGTAACTCACATTCATTTTAAAGGTGCTCTCATATTTAACAATTGCTTTTGGTTCAACTGTTTTACCTACAAGGCTAAAATCTTTAGAGGGAGCAAAAGTAAAAGTGGTTTTTACCGGTCCGCCGTCTTTTACATTCTGAGAATAAATATGCCATCTGTCATCAATTGTAGCTTTTAAGTAGATTATAGCTTCAGTTTTACTTACTTTCTTTGCAGAGTAGGCCCAGGTAACAGGTTTTTCGATCTGAGCAAATGCGCCAGCGATGGTAAAAAGTACCATCGAAAGCACCAAGGTGATTTTTTTCATTATGTGTTTATTTTGTGTGTGTAAATTCTATTTCTTTAAAGTTAAAGACTTTTAAACCATTTTTTGTCTCAACAGTTAGCTTACCGTCATCTCCAACTCCTTTAATAGTTCCTTCAAAAAACGCTCCATTTTGTATATACAAGGCTGGAATGTTAAAGTTATAAAGCCTTGAAAGGTAATCGTTTTGTAAAATACTATATTTTCCGGCTCTCAAAATTAAGTAGTATTTCTCCATAAATATGAATATTTTCTCCATAATATCCATTAAAGGCACATCTCTTTGTAAAATTTGAATGACGGAAGTGGCGCGTTGATTAATACTATCCGAAAATTCTGATTGATTTATATTTAAACCAATGCCAATTACTGATGATTTAATAGAACTGCCTGTCAGTGTATTTTCGATTAATATTCCTCCTAATTTCTTATTCAGGTAATACATATCATTAGGCCATTTTACTTTTATCCCTTCGGGCACAAAACAAGATAAAGCATCACTAACGGCTAAACTAACGGCTATATTTAAATAAAACTGTTTATTAAGAGGCAAAAAAGAAGGTTTTAAATAAATGCTTGTGCTTATATTTTTTCCTGCCTGGGTTTGCCAAACGCTTTCCTGCTGTCCTCTTCCGGCAAACTGATTATCTGCCATAATTACAGTCCCTTCGGCTAATGGCTCGGATTTTGACACCAAATCTTTTAAAAAGTTATTAGTAGAATCAACCTCTTTTAATTTGATTAAATTTTGACCAACAAATAGTGTCGAAAAAGTGTTATTTTGCAAGTGTTGAATTTATAATATTGTAATTCCAAAATTAAAGCATTTTAATGGTAAAAAAGAAAATAGTAGCCCTTTCTACATACCTTTCTGAGTTGGCTGTTCACGGCATACAGGAAAAAAAAGGAGAAGATATAGTGCGGTTAGATCTTAGAAATATTCATACTTCAGTAGCTGATTACTTTATCATAGCGAGCGCCAACTCTGGTACTCAGGTAAAAGCTATTGCCGATAGTGTAGAAAAAGAAATATATAAAATCACTCAGGCCGATCCAAGACATAAAGAAGGTTTCGAATCAGCAGATTGGATTATTCTTGATTATTTCGATGTGGTTGTGCACATTTTTAAAACCGAAAAGCGCCACTTTTATGGCATAGAAGAACTTTGGGGAGATGCAGAAAGCACAAATTATCAAAGCGCATAACCTAACAGAACCATTTTGACAAAGACAAATGAACGACAATCAAAATACTAACGAAAAACAGGGGAAGAGAATTCCAAACATCCCTAAAAAACCACAAAAAGGATCAAAATTTAATATTTTCTGGGTGTATGCGGCCATTATTATAGCCATTATTGCAGCACAGTTTTTATTTACTACTGATGGCGGTAAAGAGGTTACGTACCAAAAGTTTGAACAACAGATGTTACTTAAAGGTGATGTTCAAAAAGTTGTTGCTTATAAATCAGACGATTTAGTCCGTGTAGAGGTTTATATCAAAAAAGATAGCCTAAAAAAACCATTATATGATGCTTATAAAAGCAACAGCACTTTTAATGTAAATACCACAGCTAGTCCTGTTGTATATTTCAATGCAGGCACAATGGATGGGCTTGATAAACAACTTGCCGATTCGCAAAAAGATCTTCCTGCTAACCAACCAAGGGTACTGGCAGAAAAAACCAGTCGCAGCAATCCATTAGCTAGCTGGTTCTTAAGCATTATTTTACCTGTATTGCTTTTAATCGGTTTCTGGATTTTTATGATGCGCAGAATGGGCGGTGGTGCTGGTGGTGGCGGTCAGATTTTCAGTATCGGAAAATCAAAAGCAACTTTATTCGATAAAGAGAGCCAGGTAAACATTACTTTCAATGATGTTGCAGGCTTAGAAGAAGCAAAAACAGAGGTAATGGAAATTGTTGATTTCCTTAAAAATCCTAAAAAATATACTGATCTGGGCGGAAAAATTCCTAAAGGGGCTTTACTAGTGGGTTCGCCAGGTACCGGCAAAACCTTATTGGCTAAAGCTGTTGCGGGCGAGGCTCAGGTTCCCTTCTTCTCATTGTCAGGATCTGATTTTGTAGAGATGTTTGTTGGGGTAGGCGCGTCACGTGTCCGCGACTTATTTAAACAGGCAAAAGATAAATCGCCTTGTATCATCTTTATTGATGAGATTGATGCTATTGGCCGTGCCCGTGGTAAAAACGGTGTAATGGGTGGAAATGATGAACGCGAAAACACCTTAAACCAGCTTTTGGTTGAAATGGATGGTTTTGGCACCAATACACATGTTATTATTTTAGCCGCTACGAATCGTGCTGATGTTTTAGATAAGGCATTATTAAGAGCAGGTAGGTTCGACAGACAGATTTATGTTGATTTACCGGATGTTATCGAGCGTAAACAAATTTTCGAAGTACACATTACGCCCCTTAAAAAATCAGAAGAACTTGATACCGAATTTTTAGCAAAACAAACGCCGGGATTCTCAGGAGCAGATATTGCAAATGTTTGTAACGAAGCGGCATTAATTGCAGCGCGTAAAAATAAATCGGCAGTTGATAAGCAAGATTTCTTAGATGCTGTGGATAGAATTGTAGGTGGATTAGAAAAGAAAAACAAAATCATCACACCAAGCGAAAAACGCGCTATTGCTGTTCACGAGGCTGGTCACGCCACAGTAAGCTGGTTGTTAGAGCATGCGGCGCCTTTGGTTAAGGTTACTATTGTTCCACGCGGACAGAGCTTAGGTGCTGCCTGGTATTTGCCAGAAGAGCGTTTAATTGTTCGTCCTCACCAAATGCTCGACGAAATGTGTGCAACCATGGGCGGTAGGGCAGCTGAAAAAGTGATGTTCGATACCATTTCCACTGGTGCACTGAGCGATTTAGAGAAAGTGAATAAACAAGCCAGAGCAATGGTTACCATTTATGGTTTAAATGAGAAATTAGGAAACATCACTTATTACGATTCATCTGGTCAGAACGAGTATAATTTCTCTAAACCATATTCAGAGGATACCGCTTTAACCATCGACAAAGAAATTTCTGCATTAATTGAAGGCCAATACCAAAGGGCAATTAGTTTATTAGAAGAAAATAAAGATAAATTGATCCAATTGGCCGATATCTTGATTGAAAAAGAAGTTTTATTTAAAGACGATTTAGAAGTGATTTTTGGTAAACGATTATTCGATAACCAAGGAGAAAGCGGAACTCCCGGACATATAACTCCGGTAGAAGCATAAATAAATAATTTCTATTATTACATTTGCTACCCTGGTTTAATTATTAGGGTAGCTTTTTTTTTTATAATGAAGGATAATACGACAGCAAAAGAACAAATACTAAAAAAGATAAGGAAAGCACTATTAGAGAAGCGCGAAAACCCTTATCCTAATTTAGAAGAGAGTCAATTGTATAAAAAAAATACAGATGAGCTGGAGGTATTATTTGCCGAACAGCTTACGGCTATATCAGGGAACTTTATCTTCTGTGAGGATGGGATCGATTTTTTTGAAAACATGTTGCAGCTGGCCGATAAATTTAAATGGCGGAAAATATACTGCTGGGAACCAGAACTTCAGCAGTTCTTAAGCAAATACGAATTTCCTTTTTACCAAACCGATAAAGATTTTGAACAGGCAGAGGTAGGCATTACCCTTTGCGAAGCCTTAATTGCCCGAAATGGAAGTGTAATGGTAACTAACCAGGGCGCCGCAGGCAGAAGGCTCAGCATCTTTCCACATCATCATATTGTAATTGCCAAAACCAGTCAGTTGGTTTTAGATCTTAAAGATGCTTTTCTGTTATTGAAGAACAAATATGGTAATCAAATCCCATCCATGATCAGCAACATTACAGGCCCAAGCAGAACTGCGGATATCGAAAAAACATTGGTTTTAGGTGCGCATGGACCTAAAGAGCTTTTTGTTTTTCTGATTGACGATTTTAGTTAAACTACCATTCGTAATAGGCCTGCAGGCTTGCCCATGTATGCCATCGGTTAAACTCGCTTACGGTATTAAATTCTGGCGATCGTCCAACAGCCACTGCCGATACCCTGATTGCTTTTTTTCTACATACAGGTATTCTGGCACCAAAACCTAAATTCCAATCAAGGGTGGCTTTATTTAGTTGTTTAAAGCTCATGGTGTAAGGGCTATCTCTAAACTGCCCCATTAACAAAGCATTGTACAACCAACCATTACCCTTAACACCTCCTAAGAGATATACCTCTCCCAAATTTTTATTTTCACTGGTTAAACCCGTTAAATTAGCCATTGGCAAAGTATTTACAGCCCAGTTTTTCTTATCAAGCAAACCCAATCGGGCATTAAAGCCCAAGCCTGTACTTACATAATAGCCTAAACGCACTTCGGCATTAGTACTTAATTGAAACAGGCCTACATCATTTGCTCCACGCTTGCCGATAAGCAGCCAATCCTTTTTGGCCGTAAGCAATAGCGTTGGCTCTCCACCCTTCGAAATCTGACCTTCCCATCCATAAGGAATGTCGGCTGTATTTCCGAACCAATGATCTCGATGAATGGTTGTTTGTACTGCTTTAGACACATTTAAACCTATTGCTCCTATGTTAATACCTAAGGTGATAAGCTCATTTCCCACATTATCCTGCAAACCAAAACTAGTACCAATTATATTCAGACTCGCGAATGGCCTATCGTTTTCTCGTTTAAACTCACTAACCGGATCGTGCAGATTGCCTAAATATTCGGGTGTAAATGTGGTGTTGGCAAGCATTAAGGTTGCATCATAAACCTGATAATCCTTTAAGCTTTTGCTAACAAGTTTTTTTAATAAAAACCTATGCGGAGCAAAAACCCATGTTCCTCCAAGCTTTTGATCCTGATAAATTAAACCCAGCCCCATGGTATAATTTTTATCTGTGGCATAGGAAGGTTTTACAAATTTTAAAAAGTAATCCTGATCAACAACAATTCCCGCACGATGCAATGGCCTTAATGTTTCCTGAGCTGAAGAACCATAAATACAAAATGAAAATAATAGCAGAAAGAGATTTTTCATAAGAGCTGTTATAAATGATAATAAAGTTACGTATTTAGTATTTACTGTGTCTGATCAGTAGATGCTGATGTTTTATTTTCTCCAAACAAACTGAACCCTATGGCAAATCCCAGCCAGGGTTTGCCCTGATAACCCCAGTTTACAGTACCCGACTTATCTATAAAATCAAGCCCGGTAAATAATCCAATCTGAAATTTATCATATTGGTACATATATCCAACAGACAATGAAATTGCTGAAGCAGAATTATCTTTATCTACTTTAACACTGCCTACAGATATCCCACCTAACAAATTACTAGCAGAATATACCGTATTAACATGCTGCCATTTAACCCCGGCTGATATTCCAAAATTTATTTTTTCTTCAAATGTAAAAGGCGCTTTAGAATTTCCAAATCTCGCCTTAA
The DNA here is from genome assembly GCF_030816015.1 of Pedobacter sp. W3I1. Lineage (NCBI taxonomy): Bacteria > Pseudomonadati > Bacteroidota > Sphingobacteriia > Sphingobacteriales > Sphingobacteriaceae > Pedobacter > Pedobacter sp. W3I1. Next base: position 386,306 of record NZ_JAUSXN010000001.1, on the reverse strand, counting down.
TAGGCAGCGTTAAAAAACCCCACGTAAACCCTCTTTTATGTGGGTAGATGGATTCGCACTTACCGTTAAAATCTTTGAGTGGAATAAAAAACTGCATGTCGTTTCCCCATGAATCTACGTAAGCCAAATTCTTGTATTTATTTAAGGCCGATGATTTAGCAGAATCAACAGTATTAATTCCAAGCGCTGCCTTAAATATATTATAATAAGATTTAGTACCGGTCTTTTCCCCGCTTATGGGCAAACTATCCGACTTTCTTTCTTTCAAACCAGGTAACATTTTGTAAAAATCATTTTTTTCGGGAGTAGATTTATAATTCCAAACAGAAACAATATATCCGCTATCAACAACTTCGTATATATAAAACTTAGTTCCGTCGTTAAGCAAAAAAGAAAAGTCTTTGTCTATTTTTTTGCTCAAAGGATTGTAAACCTTTACAGGAATACTGGTTTTGGTTACAAATGATTGTCCGATAATGTCGGTACCTTTCGTGGTTGTTTGCCCAAAAGACTGGCCAACAACAAAAAGGAAAAATAATATACTCAGGATGTTTTTCATGATTGCGTGTTTAGATATAAATTAATGTTTGGTTCTTTATGGTTTTAAAGTTCTATTCCCGATTTCTTACACCATTCAACCACCTGATTATAGGTTTCGTTGTTAATTAAAACTGCACCATTACAATTGGTGAAACCCCTTGAATGTACGCCAGCCAGCCTTATCATATCATCTTTTTTGACCCACACCGGCGAGCCGCTATTTCTAACTACAGTGAACAGATCGTACCTTAAGGAGGAATCAATAATGGAAAAATTCTTTGTTTCCTGTGTCCACATTTCAAATAAGTCTTTATCTCCAGGCGAACCCGTAAGGTGCAAATCAGCGCCAGGTAACTCATCTGGCTTAAGGGGCATAAATTTGTAACAGCCACCTGCTTTTTTGAAAAGGGAAGAATCGGGTAAAATTATTATCGAAAAGTCGCGGTTAATTTTAGCATTTATCCAATATGCAGATTTGAAGAATTTGTTCTTTCCGGTCTTTAATTTTAAAGATGTTTGAGCTTTATAAGTCTTATTATCTATGGATCCAAAATATAAATCAACTTTCCTTGTGCCTCTAAAAAGAAAGAATGGCAACCGTTTTACAAAAGGAAAATAGGCCAGGTTATGCCCTGCGGTAATAATTACCCTGGGATGGATTAACGCACCAGAGCCATAATATTTATGCCAGCCCCTGGTCATTTCCATATAACACGAATAATCGTTTGGAACATTAGCAGTTGTTATGCGTTCTCTTTTAGAAGAATCTGGCTTACAATCTTGTGCCCTTACATTGGTAATTAACACGATAGAAATAAGCAATAAAATAATTCGATGTTTCATTTTCATTTGTAATTATCCAATTTTGTACGTTTTGTCTTATAGGTTGGAGAAAAAGGGCTTTATAGATAGCATTTTCGCCTTATCGTCGGCTACCGGTCTGCTTTTAGTATTTTCTTAACCACCATTTCCCTGTTTGCATTAAGGCAATACACATCTTCATCATAATTGATATATACACGCGAAAGAAAAGGTGTAAGATCAGGTTCGCCGGGCATTTTTCTGCCACCAACATAGATGGATATGCTTACAAAGCGGCCTGCATCTTTATCCAGTTTTATACTTTTCCTGGTTTTTAGGTTGTAAATTTCAACATTTTCATAACCCGTATAATTATTTCCATAAGAGCGCCATTCGGGAAGTGTTGGACTTTTACACACTACAAAATAATCATCCGCAAGGTGGAAAATGGTACTAATGGTATTGTCGTTGAAATGCCTTTTCCCTTTAAGGTCAATTATATCGGCAACATTCTGTTCTCTGCCATTTGATATTTTATTGGTTTCATTTAAAAGCACTATACCAATGTTCTTTGGAAAATTATTCTTGTTTTCGCGCCATACAGCGTAGGTTTCTAAATAGTCGTTACTCTTTAACACTGTATCTTTATTCTCGTTTAAAAAGAAATTTGTCCGACTATTGTGGGTAAACATGCCCATTCCCCAACCAGCATATAGCTCTATATCTTTAGCTAGTTTAACCGGCCCCTTCTTTACAGGCGGTTCAGTTTTTTTGTTCTCTGTTGCAGTTGTTTGGGCATAGTGACATGCACTTCGGTTACCTTATTTCTAGCGGTAACTTCAGCCTGTTTCTTTTTAAAAGCAATTGCATTATCCGTTTTAAGCTTTTCATTTTTAATTTTATTAGCGTCAGAAGCTGCTTTATCATCAGCTATTTTCTTTTTCCTTACGTCTTCCTTTTCTTTGTCACAAGCGGGGCACATCAGTTTTCCTTCCGAGTTGTTCCAGCCCTTAGGGGCAAACCTGCAATTATAGCGCGCATATTCGCTCTTCGAAACATGCGATTGGGCATTGGCTGCCTGTATCATAAACAGCAGCACAACAGTGGTCAAGAAACTTTTCATTTTAAGTTCGTTTAATTCACTGTAAAAATACCCGATCAACTAAACGATTTATATACCCTTTACTCGGTATATTTAGTACATGGTTTATACACTATATTTATAAAATATTGATTGGTAGTTTAAAGTGTGCCACTAATTCTCTCAAAAAAATGAATAAACTTTTCCTGCTATTTTTGTTTTTCCTACATCCATTCCGGGTGTGTTTTGCGCAACAGGGCCACCCAATTTTGATCGATACGGCCAAAAAATTCAACATCAGTGAGCACGGGTATTTTTATGAGGATAAAGATTTAAACCTCAGCATCGATTCTATTATAAAATATAAGCAGGCCCGCAAACTCACGCCACTGATACCCGGAAAGGTTTTCAGTAAAGGTTATACCCAATCTTATTACTGGGTTGCTTTTGATATCGAAAACACCCTAAATCAATCTGTGCACCTCATGTTTAAGGAGCAGAGCTCAAGTATTAACCAGCTCCAGCTGTTTAAAGTAGATCAGCAGGGAAAGATTTACCCGTTAGGCTTAACAGGCGATCATTTTCCTTTCAAGCAGCGCCCTTATCGCAATAGAAGCTTTATTTACCCAATGGTTCTTTCACCTCATGAAAAAGCCACTTTTTATTTGTGGGCCGATAAACGTGGGCAGAACATGTACATGCCAATGTCTATCGGACGTGATGTTGACATTATTCAGGCCGAAATTCCGCAGCATACTTTGTTTGGATTTTACACCGGAATCTTTGTTTTTGCGGTGATATTTAACCTGTTATTGTATGCTTCAGTAAGGGATAACATCCACTTATATTATGCGATTTACATTTTTTGTACGCTAATTTTTATCCTGGAAGAAGAAGGATTGGCTTTTCAATGGTTCTACCCAAACTTACCTGGTCTCCAGGATTATATGCGGTTAATTATGGCATCACTGAGCTGTGGCCTGCTAATCCAGGTGATGCAGCTGTTTGTGAATCAAAATAGCACCAATAGTAGATTATACCGCTTTACAAACTATTATAAAAGATTCTGCTGGGCCATGTCCATCATTCCGGTGTTTATGCTATTCAAATCGTTTATTATTTTAGAAAAAACAGTTTTTTACATCAACAATTTTCTTGCACTCCTTACGGTAATTATCATTATTATTTGTGTAGTAGAAAGAATAAAAGCTGGTTACAAGTTGGGCTGGTATTATTTTATTGCAACCGTGATGTTGCTATTTGGGGTTTTTAATTATGTTTTTAATACGTTAGGGTTCACCAACTTTAATTTATTAAAGCCAAATGGTTTAGTGGTAGGTTTAACAGCCGAAATCATTTTCCTTTCATTTGCATTAACACAGCGTTATAATTTTCTAAAAAAAGAAAAAGAAATCCTGCTGGAAGAAAAAAGTAAACATCAGGTAGACCTCGCCGATGGCATTTTTAATGCGCAGGAAGATGAACGGACACGTTTGGCCCGCGATTTACATGATGACCTTGGCGGTACACTATCCATTATAAAACTAAATATCACCGCTTTTCAGCAAAAAGTTTTAAAACTTACTGAAAATGACCGCATATTTTACGATCAAACGATTGGCATGATTGAAAAGGCATGTGCCGATTTAAGGGAAATATCGCACAATTTAATGCCAAAAAACTTTGAACAGTTTGGTCTGATTGAAACACTAAATGAGCATTTTAAAACCCTGAACCATTCCGGTAAAATTGCATTCGAATTTGTTTTTCAGGTTGAACACCCTATTGAACGTGGGATGGAGATTACCATATACCGGATTGTTAACGAACTGGTAAATAATATCATCAGGCATTCTTTCGCCTCAAAGGCGACTATACAGATTTTATCATTCGACGAAAGAATTAGCATTATGGCCGAAGATAATGGCATTGGTTTTAATCCCGATAAAGATAAAAAGGGTTTAGGTATCCAAAATATTCTATCAAGGGTAAATTACCTTAACGGTAAAATCCAGGTAGACAGTAATCAAAACGGTACAACAACAACTATTGATATTCCGCTAAAATAATGGACACGATTCAACAGAGACCCATAACGATTATGATTGCCGATGATCATAAACTATTTGCTGAAGGGCTGTCAGCAATCCTTTCTGAACAGTCGAACTTTAAGGTAATAGGAATGGCCGCAAATGGAAAAGAAATTTTGCACCTGCTTAATCATCAGCAGCCAGATGTGCTAATCCTCGACTTAAACATGCCCGTTCTGGATGGAGAAATTGCCGCTGAAAAAGTGGGCCAGCTATTTCCTTCGGTGAAAATAATGGTATTATCCATGTACTATACAACCAAATTATCTGCCAGGCTCGAGAACATAGGCGTAAAGGCTTTTATCCAGAAAGATACCAATGCAGAAACACTATTTAAAATTATAACGGGCATACAACAGGGAGAAAAATATTTCCAAAAAATAAAATCTGATCCCCTCGCATCATCGGCATTTAACGATGGCGATCATTTTCAAAAAAGCCATAATTTAACCGCCCGGGAAATGGAAATACTAAAATTGATAAGCGAAGATTATTCGTCACAGCAAATTGCTCAAAAATTATTTATAGCTTTAAATACCGTTGATACACACCGTAAAAATATGGTACAGAAGCTAAATGTAACCGGAAAAGCAGGATTATTAAAATTTGCACTTGAAAATAAGCTGCGCTAAAATTTAATTTATTTTCCATTCTCGAATATAATTGATATTTTTATACTACATACCGTTTTAGTATGCGGTATTATAATTATGAGCAGAGCAATAAATACGGTAATAACCAGTACGGGAAGTTATATTCCAAAAAATATTATTTCTGGTAGTGAATTCTTAAATTCGACTTTTTTTGAGAATGGAAATCTATTGGAGAAAGAGAATTCGGAGATCATTAATAAATTCTCTGAAATTACGGAAATCGTGGAGCGGCGCTACGCCTGCCCTGAGCAGTTAAGCAATCATATTGGCGCAATGGCTGCAGAAAAAGCCATTGAAAATGCGGGTATTGATAAAGAAACCTTAGACTATATTATATTTTGTCATAATTTTGGTGATATCCCTTTGGGTAGCAACCGCATTGACATTTTGCCGTCTTTAGCTTCAAAGGTAAAACAACAACTGGGCATTCAAAATCCAGACTGCGTTGCCTACGACATCATTTTTGGTTGCCCGGGATGGGTTCAAGGCGCAATACAGGCAGATTACTATATTAAAAGCGGAGACGCAAAACGTGTTATGGTTATTGGTGCAGAAACCTTAAGCCGTATCATCGATCCACATGACCGTGATAGCATGATCTTTTCGGACGGTGCCGGAGCTGTAATTTTCGAAGCAGAGGAATCAGAAGAAAAAAGAGGAATACTAGCACATAAAACAGAAACGCACGCTGTTAATCATGGTAATTTACTTACCATGGGCAAGGGATTTCATCCTGATGAAACCAATGGAAACTTATACCTAAAAATGAACGGTCGTAAACTGTATGAATTTGCAGTCATTCAGGTACCCCAGGTAATTAAAAAAGCCATTGATAAAGCAGGCTTAAGTATTGAAGATGTAAATATAGTATTCGTTCACCAGGCCAACGGCAAAATGGATACCGCTATCATGAAACGTTTGTTCAAACTTTATGGCAAAGATACAGTGCCTGAAAACTTAGTCCCAATGACGATTTCATGGTTAGGAAACAGTTCGGTTGCCACTGTACCAACCTTGTTGGACCTGGTATTAAAAGGTGAAGTTAAAGGCTATACAGTTAAGCCTGGCGATGTAGCTGTTTTTGCTTCAGTAGGAGCAGGGATGCACATTAATGCTTTTGTACACCGCTTCTAATTTGCTAACCGTTTTAAACCGGCCCTAGCCTGGCTTTCAATACTGCTTTCAAACTCATGATTTTTCATGGCAATGGCAGTATTGAAAGCCTCTTTCGCTTTCGCGTTATTTTTCCTTCTTTCATAAACCTTACCCATCTGCACCGCAGCGTTTGCAGCAAAATAATATTTTAGGTTTTTACCTTCATTAATGGTCTGCTGATAAGCCGCTAATGCCTGATCATCTTTTCCTAAATCATCATAAATTCTACCCAAACGGTAATTTAGTTCCGTTTTGTCTTTAGCGTTAGTGTAATCTGTTGCTTTCTTATCATCAAGTATCTGCAAGGCTCTGCTTAAATAACCCCCATCAAACAGCAGCCTGGCTTTTAAAAGATCAATGGTCGGCGTTCCTGCAACAGCTTCAGCTTTCGCCTGTTTGTCTTTTTCCATGTAGGCATATCCGTTTTTAACAGCCTTGGCTGCAAATGCCGTATAACCCGACTTATCTCCCTTCAGAAGAGAGATCCAACCCAAATGAAGGTAAGCATCCTTCACAAAATTAACGCCCTTAGTTGTCTGCAAAAAGCGGTTAAAGTGAGTTGCCGCATTAAGGTCTAGTTTGTTCAGGTGGGCAATACCCTCCAGATAATCTAAATAAGGAAAAGGCTGATAGACACCTCCCTCAGGCCGCTTTGCCAAAATATTAATGGCTTCTTCGCTATGCCCGTTTTTAATGCACACATAACTCTGCAAATAACTTTTTAATAAGCTGGTATCAGCAATCCGTTCGGTATATTTTATGGTTTTTGCATACGCCTGCGGGCTATGTGCTACATCAGTTAATACATAAGCGTAATAAAACACCACCTCTTCGTAAAAAGGCTCGTAAGAAGATTTCGGCAGATTGTCGGCCAGTTTTTCAAACATATTTAATCCATTCTGAAGGTTGCCTTTGATTCCAAAAGTAGATAGTGCTGTTTTTAAAGCTCCATCCGGAAGATTGCCAAGAACCGCATTAATCAGCCCCAGGCCTTTTAAGTTCAGGTGAAAATTCGGAAACTTTTTATTGTTCTCCTGCAAAAGGCTGTTTGCTTTTTTAACTTCCATTGCAGCATTAAAATATTCACCAAAACGGCCACGGATCAAAGCCCATTGCAGATTGATCTCTGCCTGTGCATACAGATAATAAGGCGAATTTTTATCATCATCACTGATTTGATCCAATCGACTAGATTTATTGCCTTTCAGACGGTCAAAATCAGCCTTGCTCTCTGAAGTTAAAACGGTAAAATAATCTACGTAATTTTCTAAAAGGGGGATAATGGAATTATTGGGATGTTGTTTTTTTTCGGTAGAGATATAAGCTCTGGCATTACCTAACTTAAGTTCGAATATACTTTTATAAGCATTTAAGCAATTGTTGTTAAAGTCGAAATTTGCAAATAAGGATGCGGGAAGCAGGAGAAGAGCAGAAAATGCAAAAGCAGGGAAGATTTTAGTCATTCGGGAATATATTTCAGTTTGATCCTGCGCCAAAGCAACAGTAGTTCACATTAAACAAATATCTACATTAAACGCTAAAATTATATTCTTGTTTTGTGTAAACGACAGAAAAATAGGTCTAAACAAAAAACGTCCCGATTAAATCGAGACGTTCTAATAATTTTATGAAGCGGATTAAGCTTCTGCTACTTCGTGAGTTAAAGCTTCATCAACCAAAATACGTCCACAGTGTTCGCAAACGATAATTTTTTTACGTTGGCGGATATCTAACTGACGTTGAGGCGGAATCTGGTTAAAACAACCTGAACAAGAATCGCGATCGATTGTTACTACTGCCAAACCATTTACAGCATTTTTGCGTAAACGTTTGTAGGCAACCAATAAACGCTCATCAATCTGAGGCTCAGCTTTATCAGCTTTCTTTTGTAAATCTTGCTCTTCCTTTTCAGTTTCAGCAGTAATTACATCAAGTTCGCCTTTTTTAACCTCTAAATCTTTCTTTCTGCCATCTAACTCAGCTTTAGCAGCTTCGTAGATTTCAGTTTTAGAAGTGATTTCGAAACCGTGTTCTTTAATTTTCTTTTCAGAAACCTGAATATCTAAACCTTGAATCTCAATTTCTTTCGTTAAAGCATCGTATTCACGGTTGTTTTTAACTTCTTTTAATTGAGTCTCGTATCTTTTGATGGCAGCCTGCGCATCTTTAATTGTATTTTTACGGGTTACGATTGAATCCTCAAGATCATCAAGTTCACCTTTGATTTTTGCAATTCTAGTTTCTAATCCTAAAACGTCATCCTCAAGATCGGCAACTTCCATTGGTAATTCACCACGTACCTGGCGGATCTTATCAATTTTTGTGTGGATATTTTGTAATTCGTATAAAGCCTTTAGCTTTTGTTCTACGGTTTGTTCCATTAAAACAAGTAATTTATGGGGTTTGTATTTTGCTCCGTTAAACGGATTGCAAAGTTAGTAAATTTTTTCTGAATAATTTCAAGCAATAAATTTGAGGTAAATTGTTCAGTTTCAAAGTGTCCGATGTCGGCAATGATCAATTTTTCCTCTGCATCAAAAAACTCGTGATATTTAAAATCTGCGGTAATAAAAGCATCCGCCCCGGCAGCAATGGCCTCTTTTAACAGGAAGCTTCCTGAGCCGCCGCAAACCGCTACTTTTTTAATTCTTTTGCCGATTACCTCCGTATGCCTAACCACTTTGGCCTGCATCCTGTCTTTTACCAAATGTAAAAAATCGTAGGCGTCCATATCATATTCCAGCCAGCCTACCATACCCGAACCGACCAATTGGTGTTTATTTTCGAGTTTGTAAATATCGTATGCTACTTCTTCGTAAGGGTGGTTTTCGAATAAGGCCACCAAAATTTTGCGCTCTGACTGCGTTGGATAAACCATTTCAATGCGGACTTCTGATTCGCGATGACGAACACCTTTTTCGCCCACAAGAGGATCTGAATCTTCATTACCTTTAAATGTACCAAAACCATCGGCATTGAAACTACATTCGCTGTAATTACCAATATTGCCTGCTCCCGCATAAAATAATGCTGAGCGCAATTGCTCTGCCTGAGCCTGCGGGCAATAAGTAACCAGTTTTTTTAAAAGACCTGTTTTAGGCAAAAGCACTTTGGTTCCGGTTAAGCCTAACCGCTCACAAATTCTCGCATTTACACCGGTATGGATACTATCAAGATTGGTATGGATGGCATAAAGCGCAATGTTATTCCTGATCGCCTTTAATACCACACGCTCTACATAATTTTTGCCGTTGAGTTTTTTTAAGCCTTTAAAAACGATTGGATGGTGGGTAATAATCAGATTGCAGCCTGTCGAAATCGCTTCATCCACAATCTTTTCTACACAATCTAAAGCCACCAAAGCACCGTGGATTTCCATATTCGGATCGCCAACAATTAAACCAGAGTTGTCGTAATCTTCCTGGTAATTAAGTGGTGCTATGCTTTCTAAATAATTGGTAATTTCAGCTAATTTCATTTGATAAATATAGAAAATTTGGGGTTTTGTTGATAAGAGAAATAATTAATGTTTTAGTTTTGAAAATGTACAGGCCCACTTAAAGTTCAACAAAACCATTCCCAATGTAATCAGTTCAAGTATAATTGTTGTCAGTCTGAACTTGTCGAAGACCGCTTAATATCCAAAACAAAAAATATTTGTCCTTCGAGAGGCTACCATCGATGTATTTTTTAATTATTTAAATATGAGTGGTTTATGCTCCCGGCGTATTTCCGCCCAACTAGGCCGTAGCACCGTATCTCCGTTCTACTTAAATCCGGCCTAACAAATTTTTCGGGCTCCACCTACATAGCCAACCCACCAACTTTGAAAGAAAAATTTTCAGCCGGTGTTTTTTGTTTTTTCATGAGCCTTTATATTTTCAACGGCATTCAAGCTAGCTCTGCTGGTCTTTTTGACACCAAAAAGAAAGAGCCCATCGGCGGCGGTGAGCCGAGGAAAGCATGAGCTGCAGGGTAAAAAAATCAACTATATACGTCATTAATATTGATTTTTATAGAAAAAATTATCCCTCAGGACGACACTATTTTTTGTTTATCCTTAAGTTAATCACATGGGAAAGGACTGGTAAAAACTAACCTAAGCACCAAAAAAACCCAGGTTTATAAACCCGACAGAAACAAAAAGCCCGCAAACCCGGTTTTTCATCGGGTGCGGACTTGTCGTGTATGGCGGGACGAACATTAAAAATTGCTCTGTCTTTGCTTTCCAAAAAATATTAATCCTATTAAAAATGAAAGGCTTACTGAAACCCGCCCATTCTTACCATCTGTAAACTTTCAAAAACCATTTTCTGGTTATGCTCAAAAGCCAGGGTTTTGTGGTTTACCACATCGATGATCGATCCGATAAAACATAAGCCTGCGGTTAAGAGATATAAAATACCCATTCCGATCTGCCCGATGATAAACCTTTGCAATCCGGGAACAGCAAATAAACCGATTAAACAGAATATAAGCATATCTGATGGGTTTTTCCTTTTGCTGCTGTAAACCATTAAGAAGTTACGCAACTGCTGCTCGGTTAATCCGGTGGTGGCCTGTTGTAAATATGAGAATTCTTCTGGCGTTATGCCTGGTAACGACATTAGAGGTGATTGAAATATATCCATGGTTTCTATGTATTTGTGGTTGAAATTTTAAACTTATTTTTATTTTTTATCAATGTGTAAATTCTATAAACTATTATCAAAAGCGCCGGAAACCCAAACCAATGTTCGGAAAAGCTTTCGGTAAACTCGCCATGTAAAATATGACTGATTGACCTGCCTATACCACATCCCGGACACCAGTCTTCAAAGCCTAAATTGGCTAAGGGACAAAGTGTAAAGTGATGCTCGTGGCTATTCGCTGTTCCCAGTAATACTAAAGCCGCTACCCAGAAAAAAAGTTCTAGTGGAAAGCTTTTAATGTATTTCATTGTTTCACTTTTTATATAATTTAGAGGTTATAGGGATCCCTTTGTTACATCAATTTGCCCTTAATCGACGAAAGGGGGATATATTTCGACAAAACGAGTAATGGAATCTAAGAATAAGACTTATTTCTTTCCTCAATTTAATTTTCACATCGCCACCCAGCCAAAAATAGTTAAAAAAACCTTTACACAAATTGCGGGTTAATATTAAAAGATAAGCTTATTTTTGTGCCTTGAACATCCGCGATTTAATAAACAGATACAAAACCGACGACAGGGTAACCCTATTTACCAAAGCGTTGAACAGCAGCAAAAACCCAAAGATACAATTAAAGGGATTGGTGGGTTCGGCTGACGCTATCGTTGCACTTTCTTCTTATTTCATATTACACAAGCCCATCCTGTTCGTTTTGCCAGACAGGGAAGAAGCCGCTTATTTTCAATCTGACCTTGAAAGTGTATTGGATAAGCAGGTTTTATTGTTCCCTTCTTCGTACCGCAAATCTTTCGATTTTACACAGGTAGATACTGCTAATGTGCTGGCCCGTGCAGAGGTATTGAATGAGCTGAACCACGATTCGGAGTACGGCAAAATTGTGGTTTCTTACCCCGAAGCCATTGCTGAAAAGGTAATTGACCGCTCTGCATTAGAAAAAAACACATTAGAAATTAGTTTAGGCGCCAAGTTGGGCATTGATTTTATTAATGAATTTTTAATTGATTACGATTTCGACAGAAGAGACTTTGTTTACGAACCAGGGCAGTTTTCTATCCGCGGTGGCATTGTAGATATATTTTCATTCTCGTCTGACCTTCCTTATCGCATCGAATTTTTTGGCGATGAAGTAGAAAGTATCAGAAGTTTTGAGATCGAAAGTCAATTATCTGTAGAAGATGTTAAATCGTTAACCATTGTACCGAATGTTCAGGCGAAGTTTCTAACCGAAAGCAATATCAGCATTCTTGATTATATTGATCAGGATACGCAACTTTGGTTTAAGGATGTTGAGTTTACCCTTGATATCATTAAAGCCGGTTTTAAGAAAGCGGTTGAACTTTGGAAAGCTTTATCTGTGACAGATAAAACCCAAAACCCTGAATGGATTGATCCGAAGTTTGCCTTTACAGACGAAAAATTACTGGGCGATCATCTACAGGATTTTCCTATTATCGAATTCGGCAAGCAGTTTTTTTATAAAACGGATAACCGTTTTGAGTTTGAAACCAAACCGCAACCTTCATTCAACAAAGATTTCAATCTCCTGATCCATAATTTAAAGGAGAACGAAAAGGCCGGAATCGTTAATTTTATTTTTACCGATTCGCCAAAACAGATCGAACGGTTATATGCTATTTTAGAGGATATTGATAAAACGGCCAAGTTTACGCCGATCAATAGCATGCTGCGTGAGGGTTTTATAGATCCGCAGATTCAGACTGCATTTTATACCGATCACCAAATTTTTGATCGTTACTATAAGTACAAGCTTAAAAAAGGTTATCAGAAAAGCCAGGCCATTACCCTAAAAGATTTAAGAGAGCTGAAATCTGGCGATTATGTTACTCATATTGATCACGGGATTGGTAAATATGCCGGGCTCGAAAAAGTTGAGGTAAATGGAAAAACCCAGGAGATGATCCGTTTAATTTATGCTGATAACGACCTGCTTTATGTAAACATCAACTCGCTAAACCGCATTGCCAAATACAGTGGCAAAGAAAGCGGTGTGCCTAAGATGAACAAACTGGGTACTGATGCCTGGGACAAGCTAAAAAAAACTACTAAAAAAAAAGTTAAAGACATCGCCCGGGACTTGATCAAACTTTATGCTTTGCGTAAAACCCAGGCCGGAACTGCATTCTCGCCAGATAGCTATTTACAAACCGAACTGGAGGCTTCTTTTATTTACGAAGATACCCCCGATCAGTTAAAAGCTACCCAGGATGTGAAAAAGGATATGGAATCGCCACATCCAATGGATCGATTGGTGTGTGGTGATGTTGGCTTCGGAAAAACAGAGATTGCGGTACGTGCTGCATTTAAGGCAGTAGCAGAAGGCAAACAGGCGGCGATCCTGGTACCAACAACCATTCTGGCTTTACAGCATTTTAAAACCTTCTCATCACGTTTAAAAGATTTCCCAGTTACGGTAGACTATATCAACCGTTTTAAAACCAGTAAACAGATTAAAGATACACTGGCCGAAGCTGCTTCAGGCAAAGTTGATATTTTAATCGGCACACATCGTTTATTAAGTAAGGACGTGAAGTTTAAAGATCTCGGCATCATGATTATAGATGAAGAGCAGAAATTTGGTGTTACCGCAAAAGAAAGGTTAAAAGCAGTACGTGTAAATGTTGATACTTTAACGCTTACAGCAACCCCGATTCCTAGAACATTGCATTTTTCTTTAATGGGTGCCAGGGATTTATCGATCATCAGTACACCGCCGCCAAACCGGCAGCCGGTGAGTACCGAGTTACATGTTTTTAACGACAAGCTGATTCAGGAGGCCGTTCAGTTTGAATTAGACCGCGGCGGACAGGTTTTCTTTATCCATAACCGGGTAAACGACCTGATGCAACTAGGTGGACTAATCCAGAAACTGATTCCAAAAGCCAGGATTGGTATTGCGCATGGAAAATTAGATGGAGATCAACTGGAAGATGTAATGCTGGATTTCATTAATGGAGAAAAAGATGTTTTGGTGGCAACCACAATTATCGAGGCTGGTTTAGATATCCCCAATGCCAATACCATTATCATCAACCATGCGCATATGTTTGGTTTGAGCGATCTGCACCAGATGCGTGGCAGGGTAGGCCGAAGCAATAAAAAGGCATTCTGTTATTTGCTTTCACCACCTTTATCTACCTTAACTTCCGAAGCACGTAAACGCTTAAGCGCCATTGAAGAGTTTTCTGATCTGGGCAGTGGCTTTAATGTGGCCATGCGCGATTTGGATATCCGTGGAAGCGGAAACTTACTGGGTGCCGAGCAGAGTGGTTTCATTGCCGAAATCGGTTTCGAAATGTACCATAAAATATTGGATGAAGCCATTCAGGAACTAAAAGAGGCAGAGTTTAAAGGCTTATTCGAAAATGAACCTGCCCGTCCGTTTGTAGGCTTTACACAGGTAGATACCGATCTTGAATTGTATATTCCAGATGCTTACATTACCAATATTACCGAGCGGTATAATTTATATACAGAACTTTCTAAACTCAATAACGAGGCTGAATTAGCCATTTTTGAAAAACATTTAGCTGATCGTTTCGGCCCGGTTCCACCACAGGTAAAAACCATGCTCAGTGTGGTGCGTTTACAGTGGCTGGGCAAAAAATTGGGTTTTGAGAAAATCAGCTTTAAGAAAAATAGTTTACGCGGATATTTCTTGAGTGATAAACAATCAGCTTATTTTGATTCGAATACTTTTACCAGGATTTTAACCTTTGCGCAAAATCATCCACGTATGTGCAATTTAAAAGAGGTAAAAAACACGTTGAGGATCGCTTTCGATAATGTAAGTACCGTTGAAGAAGCGATCCAAACTTTGGAGCTAATTGATTAAAAACGTTAATTCAGTCAATGGACTGACTGAATTAACGTTAATTCAGTCAGTCCATTGACTGAATTAACGTTTTTTGCTATATTTGGCTAAATGGAAAGTCAAATTATTAGATCTTTACAACCAATTATTCTCGACAAATTAGGGAAGAATAAGGTAATCCTGATCTTTGGTACCAGAAGAGTAGGGAAAACCTGGCTTGTAGAAAATATCATCAAAGATGCCAACATTGACTATCTATCCTTAAATGGGGAAGATCAGGATGTACAGGTATTATTATCTACACGAACTGCGGCCAACTATAAAAGAGTTTTAGGAAGTGCCAAATTACTTGTGATTGATGAAGCTCAGGTAATCCCTGAAATTGGAAAAATATTAAAGTTGCTGATCGATACTTTCAAAGATCTGACCATCATTGCAAGTGGATCATCTACTTTTGATCTTTCGAACCAAACAGGAGAGCCACTAACGGGAAGAAGTTTAACCTATTATCTTTATCCTATAGCACAGGTTGAATTGGACAAACAGGAAAATGCTTTACAAACTGCGCAGAACCTCGAAGAACGCTTAATTTTTGGATCGTACCCAGAATTATTCCATTTAAGTTCTTTGGCTGAAAAAGCACAATATTTAATAGAACTGGTAAAATCATATCTGCTAAAAGATATCTTGATGTACGAGAACATCCAGAACAGTGCTAAATTATTGGAGTTATTAAAACTTATTGCATACCAAGTGGGGTCAGAAGTTTCAATTGATGAGATTTCGCGCACTTTGGGCATCAGCAAAAATACGGTAGATCGCTATCTTGATTTACTTTCGAAAGTCTTTATCATTTACAAAGTTGGCGGATACAGTAATAACTTACGTAAGGAGGTTACAAAATCTTCTAAATGGTATTTCTATGATAACGGCATTCGGAACGCTATTATTAATGATTTTAGATTAATTGCGCTCCGGAATGATCAAGGACTTTTATGGGAAAATTATTGTTTTAGCGAGCGCATCAAAAAAATGGAATATGAACAGCAAAGTGCTATCTATTATTTTTGGAGAACTTATGATCAACAGGAAATTGACCTAATAGAGGTTAAAAATGGAGAAATTTTAGCTGCTGATTTTAAATGGGGCAATCAAAAAAAGAAAATACCCGGATTTTTTGCTAAAAATTACCCACAAGCCACGTTTGCTGTAATAAACAAAGAAAATTATTTAGATTTTATATTATAATGTTAGACCCCACCTTGTTGCTCGATTTAGTTAAAATGCAAATGCCCTATGGAAAATACAAAGGTTACCTGATCTGCAATATCCCCGAAAGTTATCTGCTGTGGTATAAGGATAAAGGCTTCCCGAAAGGAAAATTGGGCGATTTAATGGCTACGATGTTCGAAATACGGGTAAATGGTTTAGAGTATCTGTTAACGCCGTTGAAAAATCAGCGGTGATGCATCACTAAAGGAGATAAACCTCTAAATATACCGTCATTTCGAGCGGAGTGCAACGAAGCCGAGAACCCGAAGGCTCAGCGAAGCTAAATCTATTTAAACAGATCTCTCCATTGCGCTGCGCTTCAGTCGAGATGACGGTTTTCTATGGATTTTCATATTAAAGTCCCTCAGATCTAAATGAACTTTGCAGAAAAAATCTGCGTTGATCAGCGTAATCTGCGGGAAACAAATCTATATCTCACAACCATTTTCATCACAAACCGCATCATCATTTTTATTTAATGAAGTCAGCCTGGTTTTGGGTTGAGATTCCTTCCACTCTGTAAAACTTTTAGTAAGCGCATCAGTAAAAGCCTGAACAGGTTGAGCACCCGAAACACCGTATTTGCGGTCCATTACAAAATAAGGAACCCCTCTAATGCCCAGGTTCTGGCTTTCATAAATATCATAACGAACAGCCTCAGCAAACTCATTTCCATTCAAAACTGATTCCGCCTCATCTTTATCCAAACCAATTTCTACGGCAAGATCAATCAAGACATTCGTTTCACCAATATTTTTACTGTTTACGAAATGGGCTTCGAATAACTTTTCTTCTGCTAAATCCTGAAGGTTATGCTTTGCCGCCAAATGGATTAAACGGTGAGCGTTAAAGGTATTGGCAGGAATATTGGCGTCAAAATCCATAGTTAAACCTGCACTTGCAGCCATATCAACTACCTGCTTGGTCATTTGTTTAGCCTGCTCGATTGGCATTCCCTTGCTTCGAGAAAGATAATCGTAAACGGTTTCGTTATTGGTATTGTGGTACTCAGGGTTGAGCTGATAACTCTTCCAATCCACTTCAATTTCGTTTTTGAAAGGCAATTTTTCTATCGCCTGTTCAAAATGTCTTTTTCCGATATAGCAAAACGGACACATTACGTCCGACCAGATTTCTACTTTCATAATACAAAATTAGGATGATTATAATTGGCTATGGTAAGCTCAAAGTAAAAAGCCACTATCGTTCAGGATAGTGGCTCTCACGTCTCAATAGAGTTTTTATCTTGAGATATCGTCATTTCGACCGCAGTGGAGAAATCTTTGAGCTATCTTAAAAGATTTCTCCATTTCGCTACGCTTCAGTCGAAATGACGCCCTTAATATTATTAGATTTTTCAGTAGCAGTCGGCTGAAGAAATAGCATAAATGCGACAGACTTGATTGTCATTACTTATACAACTGATTAAATATCAGTTTAAAAGTACCATGCGTTTGCGCCCTAAAAGCAATTTCCGGCCCGAAGGCAAGCAATTTTCCTTTGCCAACTTTTGCTTCAAAAGCGGTTACACCATCTTGCAAATAAGCCTGGCCCCAGGCCCAGCCACTGCGCAGCGGTGTGGTGTTTTCGAACCACATTAATGGTTTAATCTTTCCAGCTGCAATGGCGTCGCCTGTGAGCTTAAAAACAGGACTATTATCGAAATAAACGTCGGCCTCTTTCTCCATTCCCCAATTTGTTGGCAAGCTGGTATCTACGCCAACATTCAAAACACTTCCCGGAACATAATATTTTTCAGCTGGTAACCGTTTTTCCTCTCCGTTTACAATTTCTACCATTGCATTACGCACAGGAAGATTTAAATGATAGGCTAAATTAGTACTGCTACCAATGGTTACAATATTGCCACCTGCTTCTAAGAATTTCTTTAATTCAGGAATCGATTTATCTGCAGTAATCCTACCTAAACGATTCCTAAATTCCTGAGGAATTTCTTCTGCTTTTGGCCCAAAAGACCTGTTTCCAAACCCTCCTCCTTGTACCGATGGTATTGCTCCTCCCACAAAAATAATTACATCATACTTAGATTTTAAGTTTCCGGCATCAATATCCTGCGGATAAATTACCGTTGCGTTATAATGATATTGCTCCATTAAAAAGCGCACCCAACCCGATGCCATTGAGCCTCCATAGGTATCCCAAAGGGCAATTCTTCTGGCGGAAATTTTAATTTTATCTTTTGGCGCATTTGCGCTTTTTAATTTGATATTGGCTTTTTCCAGTATTGATTTCCCTGCTGATGAAACATAAAAATCGCCATTCCCGGTAGAGCGGTAAACCTCAACTTTATTTTTTAATAGATCGTTTACTGCAGTGTAAGAATCGTTTTGCGCCGCACTTAACACATAGCCCGATCCACCTGGCAATTTATGATCAGATTTTAATAATTGCCCATAAGGGTTTTTCTCAAAAGGACCAGAAAAATCGTCGAGAATCCGATCAAATTTAACATCCATCAAATAGGCTAATGTCCATCCAGCCGCATCATATGGTGGTATGGGTGCGCCTCCTTCGTATTTAAAATCATTAGGGTGATCTTGCGGTTCGAACATATCCAAAACGTGTGGACGGAAAGCCTGATCCGTTTTTACTACATAACTTCCGGCAGGATAATTTTTCCCTGCAACGGCAAATGAAGCTGTTGCTTTTTGAACCACGATACCTGTTCTGATCAAAGCATTTAAAAATTTCACTGCAGAATTAAAATCCGGCTGATCTGCAGATAAAATATATCCCCGTGGATCTCTGTTTACAGGAGCTTTCATCACCGTATCAAAAGCTTTCATGCTAATTTGACGTCGGGAGCCAAAATCGGCATCGCCTCCAGCAACCGGAGCACCTTTTTCACCTTTGGCAGCATTATTAATGGCTTCTATTTTTTTAGGAGAAAAAGACCAGGTATCTTTTTTACCACGATCAATAGAATTTCTGCCCATCTGGTAAATGTTGTACAACAATTCGTCGCGGTAACGTTGCGCATAATTTAAAACGGCATAATTTAGCGATACCGAATAGTCGATCGAGTTTTTAAAATACCATTTCCTCGGGGTAATCGGGTTTGGCGAATCGCCGTTTGGTAATAATCTCGAAGGAACCAACGGAATTTCAGAGGGTGTGGGGTTCCCGATAATTTCGGTTAGGAGCCCGATCATGTTATGAAAATAGGTTGTGGTTCTTAACCCTCCATTGTACCAGGTAGAATAAACCGATCCTCCGCGCTGGGTATAACCGGGTTTGTTTTCTACATTCATGCGGTTGTGCATGGCCGCACCTACGGCATCTAAACTGGTTAATAAGGTTGGGTCGAAAACATAATTGAAAGGATCGCGGTAGGGTGGGCCTGCAACAACGGTTCCTGCCGGACCAGCCTGATGGTGGTTATACATAATCTGCGGAATCCACTCTACAAAAAGCTGGCGACCAATATTTTGTGTTTCTTTAAGGTTCAACATAAAGAAATCACGGTTGTTATCATGACCTGCATATTTTTCATACAAAACAGGCAAACCTGAGGTTGTTCTTTTCTTGGGGTCTTTCTCTCTCATATACCAATTGCTCACCAGTTCTTGCCCGTCAGGGTTGGCATGGGTAAACAAGATGATTACGTTATCCAAAATCCGCTGGGTTTCAGGATCTTTTCGGGAAGCAAACTCATAAACGGTTTCGATCAGCTGATGCGCACCCACTACCTCGTTGGCATGCAGGCCGCCATCTATCCAAACAACCGCTTTACCTTCCTGGGCTAATGCTTTTGCCTGCTCGGATGTAATTTCTGCATGTGCCAACTGTTGCGAAATTTCCTTGTAGCGGTCTAATTTCTTGAGGTTTTCTGGTGAAGAAACAATTAACATATACTGACTTCTGCCTTCTTCGGTTTTGCCAATATCAACCAGTTTAATGCGATCAGAGCTTGCCGCCAGTTTTTTAAAATAAGCTTCTGTTTGGGTATAATTGGCCAGTTGATAATCGTCACCGATATCAAAACCAAAATGAGATTTTGGCGTTGGCACTTCCTGGGCCAGTACTGCACAGCTATTTATCATTAAAAAAGCAATAAAAAGCCTTTTAAAGTAGATTTTTATCATAATAAGGTTTAGTTAGGTAATCAAATATAATAGAGAATAAGCTCCAAAAACGGCTTGCTGTAAATTTGTTACAAGTGATTCTATGAGCATACTATTAACCACAGATAAAAAGGATGCACACAGATATAAGTGTTTATGTACGCTCACCTAATTTATTATTTAATGCGGCGTTGAAATTTTCTAAGGCACTATGCTGGCTTGCTTTGAAAAAACGAACAGGTTATACCGAAGAACGTCGTCAATCCCAAGAGCAGGAAATCAAAAAAACAGATGCAGGACAGAACCCCTTAGCACACCCAAACCTTAACGCAGTGGTTTTGTGTTCAAATCTGCAAAAACATTCAATTAGCACCAACGAACAAAACAAAGTGCCGTTGTTTTTTTGATGAGGGAGAGGGCGTGTGGAGGCTCCTTGTTGGATTGACGAAGCGCTTTGGGTACTTTGGCGCTCCAAAGTACCATGCCTCCGCGGCATAGAGCGGAAAAATATTTACTATATATGTCCACATAGTCTCTAACTGATGAGCATTTGTATGGAGGTGGTAAAATCAATGCTTACAAAAATACCTTAATCTTTAAATCCTAATCCATACATTTGTCCTGATGTAAGTTCTTAACTTTATTTTTCATCAACCGATACAGGTTCCCGGAATACAACCGGGATTAATAGGGAATCGTGTGCAAATCACGAGCTGTCGCGCAACTGTAAATTCTGTCTTTTTGTTAAAAAGACAACGGTCTTATCATTCATGCCACTGTGCCGTTTACCGGGATGGGAAGGCGATAAGACCGGGAATAAGTCAGGAGACCTGCCTATATTGAATTGACGGTGCTTTCGCGTTATAAAGTAATTGGTCAGGTCTGATTGTACAACATAAAATTAACCATTTTATATGCTTGCTTTAAGCTTCTGGCTGATGAGTAGGTTGTTTGTGCCCAAACCTTTCCTTTTTTATTTCTAACAAAAAACATTATAAAATATTGCTTTAAGAGCTTTTAAACGATTTATTTACTTAATCTTTAAAAGAGATGCTAACGCAAAATCTGGGCTATCCGCGAATAGGTAGCCAAAGGGAATTAAAGAAAATCTGCGAAAATTACTGGGCAGATAAAACTGGGTACAAAAATGTACTTCAGGTGGGAAAAAACATTCGCCACGAAAACTGGAACCTTCAAAAAGAAGCTGGAATTGATGTTATTCCATCAAACGACTTTTCTTTTTATGATCATGTGCTCGATCATTCTTTAACTTTTGGGGCAATACCGAAAAGGTATAACGAAGTGATCCTGAAAAAAGGAAATTCTGAACTTGATCTCTATTTTGCCATGGCCAGGGGTTATCAAAAAGAAGGTCTGGATGTGGTAGCGATGGAAATGACCAAATGGTTCGATACCAATTATCATTACATTGTTCCTGAATTTTACAAAGATCAGCCGTTTAAACTTTTCTCCACCAAAATTATCGATGAGTTTTATGAGGCAAAACAATTGGGCATTGCGACTAAGCCTGTTTTAATTGGCCCGGTTTCTTACCTTTTATTGGGAAAAGAAAAAGAAGCTGGCTTTGAAAAGATCGATCTGATCAAAAATCTCCTTCCGGTTTATATCGAAATTTTATCCCGATTAGACGCTTTGGATGTAGAGTATGTTCAGTTTGATGAGCCATTTTTGACTTTAGACCTTACCGAAAAAGACAAAAAAGCTTACGAATATGCTTATAAAGAGATCAGAAAGGCTTTCCCAAGGTTAAAAATTGTTTTGGCTACCTATTTCGAAGGCCTGGGCAATAATTTAGCACTAACTACTTCACTCCCGGTAAATATTTTACATATCGACCTGGTACGTGCTGAAGGTCAATTAGCGGATGTTTTAGCTTTGTTAAAAGAAGATACCATCCTTTCGTTAGGTTTGGTAGACGGAAGAAACATCTGGAAAAATGATTTCGAGAAATCTGTTTCAATCATTAATCAAGTTGCAGAAAAAAGAGGCTTGGATAAAGTGTGGATCGCCCCATCTTGTTCCCTAATCCACTCACCGGTAGATTTAGACATTGAAACCAATGAACAAAATCTGTCGGCAGAAATTAAACAGTGGTTGGCTTATGCGAAACAAAAAATTGCGGAGATAGCTACCTTAAAAAAACTGATCACCAACGAAAGCCCTGCATCTACCCTGCAAAAACTTGAGGAAAATAAGATCGCGATTGCTAACCGTAAAGTTTCTAAAATCATCCACAATCCTGAAGTTAAACAACGTGTTTTAGGATTAAAAGAGCAGGATGCAGAACGTTTAAGTCCGTTTTCGAGCAGAAAAATCAAACAACAGGAGCTTAATCTGCCAAGTTATGCCACTACAACCATCGGATCATTTCCGCAAACGGCAGAAGTGAGAAGCTGGAGAGCAAAACTAAAAAACGGAACTTTTACCGTTGAAGAATATGACGATTTAATCGCCAAAGAAACTGCAAAAGCCGTAAACTGGCAGGAAGAAATCGATCTGGATGTTTTGGTTCATGGTGAATTTGAACGTAACGATATGGTTGAATACTTCGGTGAGCAGCTGGATGGTTTTGCTTTCTCTAAAAATGGTTGGGTGCAGAGTTATGGCTCGCGCTGTGTAAAACCCACCTATTATTTTTGGTGATGTTTCGCGCCCAAAACCCATGACCGTAAAGTGGACTGCCTATGCACAGTCGCTTACCTCAAAATACATGAAAGGTATGTTAACTGGTCCGGTAACGATTTTACAATGGTCGTTTGTACGTAATGATCAACCACGATCAGAAACCTGCACTCAAATTGCCCTGGCCATTCGGGATGAGGTTTGCGACCTGGAAAATGCAGGGATAAAAATCATCCAGATTGATGAGCCAGCCATTAGAGAGGGTTTACCATTGCGCAAAGCTGATTGGCAAAACTATTTGAACTGGGCCGTTAAAGCCTTTAAAATTTCGGCGAGCGGCGTGAAAGACGATACGCAGATCCACACGCACATGTGTTACTCGGAGTTTAACGATATCATCCAAAACATTGCCGATATGGATGCTGATGTAATCACTATTGAAACCTCACGTTCGCAGATGGAATTATTAGACGCTTTTGCAGATTTTAAATATCCAAATGAAATTGGCCCAGGTGTATACGATATTCACTCTCCAAGGGTTCCAAAGAGGGAAGAAATGGTTCAATTGCTCAAAAAAGCAAAAGCTGTTATTCCCTCCGGGCAACTCTGGGTAAACCCGGATTGTGGTTTAAAAACCCGCGGATGGGACGAAACCAAAAAGGCCTTAATAGAAATGGTTGAAGCCGCAAAAGAAATGCGTAAAACCGAAGAGGTACTTGCTGCAGATCTTCAGGTGAATTAATTCTATTTTGCCACTGAGAAACCAATACTATTAAGTTAAGAATTCGATTGTTGTCAGTCTGAGCTTGTCGAAGACCCTTATCGTGAAATAATTAAAAAGACTGTCCTTCGACAAGCTCAGGATGACATCTTTTTAGTTATTTCACCCCTTAATTGCATTACCAGAAATACTGAAAGCACATTTATTTTTGCGTTTCCAGTATCCATTTCTCATACGCAAACCTTTTACTTTGGCAACTTTCTACTAAAAATAACCAGAAAGTTGCCAAAGCTTTTTACAGCACCTATATTTAACCCATGACCCTAGAAGAAAGAATAGAAAATTCTAAAACCAGTATTTTTAAAGCCGTTTTCCCAAATACAACAAACCATTACGATACCCTTTTCGGCGGAACAGCCATGCATTTAATGGATGAGGTTGCTTTTATTACTGCAACCCGTTTTAGCCGTCAGATTATGGTTACCGTGAGCAGCGACAGGATAGATTTTAAAAAACCAATCCCAGCAGGCACTATCGTAGAGCTTATCGGCAAGGTAAACCATGTGGGCAATACCAGTTTAAAGGTTAATGTAGAAATTTATATCGAACAGATGTATGCCGAAGGAAGAGAATTGGCCGTACGCGGGGATTTTACTTTTGTGGCCATTGATGAAAATAAAAAGCCGGTTCAAGTGATTAAATAATTTATAAGCCTGTACCAAAAAGATGTAAAAATCATGAGCCCCAAATCATTAAATTTGATCATGGAACAGCAACTTTCAGAAGAAGACTTAAAAAATATTGCCAGGCAGTTGGGCTGTCCTGAAGGCGGGCACGGCATTAAAACAGGTGAGATGATGCATGCCAATAATATTGGTATGACTATTTCTGCAATTGAGGCATTAGATCTTCAAAACAATGAAACTGTTTTAGAAATCGGTCACGGTAACGGCGGGCATATTGCGCAGTTATTGTTACAAGCCGAAAATCTCCATTATTTTGGTGCTGATATTTCTGCAACTATTATTGCTGAAGCCAGGAAGATCAATCAGGATTTCATTACAGAAGGAAAGGTTCACTTCCAGCTAACAGATGGCATTACATTACCATTTGAGGATAATCGGTTTGATAAAATTTTTACGGTTAATACAATCTACTTTTGGACAAATCCAAGCGAACACTAAAACCTGACGGCACTTTGGCTATCTGTTTTGCTGATAAAAATTTCATGAAAAATCTCCCTTTTACTCCTTATGGCTTTACACTTTACGAAGTAGAAACCGTAAAAGAACTATTAGAAAAAGCGAGATTTGCCATTAAAAATACGTTTAAAAAACTAGAGCAGTTACAAAGTAAAACCGGCGAACAGATAGAAAGGGAATATTACATTGTAACGGCTAATGCATAAGAAACAACATTATAGTCCTCGTTTGTAACGAGGATTAGCGAGAATAGCGATTGTATCGCTAGTAGCACAACCACATTGCAAATGTGAATCTCATTCATCCTCGTTACAAACCATAGCCGTTAACTTAATTTTTAAAAGTAGATTTTAAGTTGGGAAATAGACAGGGCTTCGCCACTGTGCGAAGCAATTAGATTTTTCCCATATTTGTTTTTTTATTAGTTAAAAGGCGGTTAGTTCTTGGTGGAAGTACCGCCTTTTTCTATTTTAAAAATACCATTTTTTTTAACGATGTTCGATTTCTTAGGGAAAAAGTGCATTATTTCTATCGTCCGATATTATTTGCGAAAGTTCACTGAATGTTCTTTCCCCAGAGTTGGACCGCCTGCTGGATATTGATGAAGTACGTGCTACCGCACGCAGAACAGGTTTCATGAAACGGTCTTCGAAGCTTGCGCCCGAACATTTCCTGGAGTGCCTGATGTTCGCTGATCTGGAACATGGGCAGCTCAGTATTCAGGATTCCTGCGATGACATGGTGATACACAACGGTATCCGCGTGAGCAAGGTTGCACTGCATAAACGCTTTAACCAGAGCAGTGTGGAGTTTGTCCAGGCTGTTCTTTCCGATCAGATGCTGACCAGGATGGATTTTGCTGACGCCAGGGACTGGTCAGCCTTTTCAGCTGTTATCATCGCTGACTCCTGTAAATTCCATCTTCCAAAGGGGTTTTCGGAAGCCTATCCGCCTATGGGCCGTTTTGCAGCAGGGAATTCACTTATGAATATCCAGTATGCCTTTGACATTAAGAGCGGCTGCTGGAAAACACTTGATTTCACACGGGCAACAGAGAACGACCAAAGATATTCGGGCGCACACATTGACCGTATAGGCAAGGGTGAGCTACACATCAGAGACCTGGGGTATGTTACCCAGAGCTATCTGTTAGGAATTGCCAGGCGGCAGGCTTATTTCTTAAACAGGCTACATCCCTCCTGTAGACCCGTGGAAACAGAAACGGGACAATATATCGACTGGGCAAAAAAATACCAGGCTATGGCTGCTGTAGGACAGAATATAAGTGAGGTCTGCGTAACCATTGGTAAAGGAGATGAAACTGTGGAATGTAGGTTGGTAGCTGTACCTGTACCTCGGGCAGTATGGGAAGAACGGATCAGAAAAGCGAACGTCCAGGCAAAAAGACAGGGTTATGCCCTAACCGATGAATACAAAAACAGGGCAAGGTTCAGTCTGTTCATAACCAATGCAGGAAAAGACAGGCTCGGAACCGAAATGGTGGCCGAGCTATACCGGCTGAGATGGCAGATAGAACTTATGTTCAAGAGCTGGAAATCACTTTTCGGGATCCATAAAGTAAAAGCAGTGAAGAAAGCCCGTCTTGAATGTCAGCTTCTTGCTAAATTGCTCAGGATAGTAGTAAACTGGAAAATATACAAGTGTATCGATTCAATAGCTACCCAAAAGTTTAAAAATCGATCCTGCTCGACATGGAAAGTCTTCAAGCACCTCAGGGTAATCGCACAAGTCATCAGGAAGATGGCAAGAAAAGAAATTAGTGCCCTAAAATGGTATGATCAATACATATACCCAATAATTCAATCACTCTTATTAGAACCTAAAAAAGGAAAAAAAGCAGCATTCCAAATACTAAACGAGATATTCAAAGCTTAGGTTAACGGCTATGGTTACAAACGAGGACGATAGATAAAGTCAATTTTAATACAAAATCAAATACAGATAAGCATAAACCACGGGGGCGGCCAATAACAACCCATCAAAACGATCTAACAAACCACCATGCCCCGGTAATAAACCACCACTATCTTTCGTATCCAAGCTTCGTTTAAGCATCGATTCTACTAAATCGCCCAATGTACCAAAGCTTGCAATTAATATGGCCATACCGATCCAAACCCAGGCTGGACTTTCGGTAAACAGAAAAGATAAACCAAAAGCGACCAAAACACTGGTGAGCATGCCTCCGAAAAAGCCTTCCCAGCTTTTCTTTGGCGAGTGGCGCTCGAACAATTTACGTTTACCGTATTTTACTCCAAAAAGATAAGCACCAGTATCGTTTGCCCAAAGCATCAGTAAAAATGCCAAAGGAAGATGAAAGTTATATTCATTCCAATTTTTCAAAAAACCCAGGGCATGAAAAAAGCAGAAAGGAATGGTTACATAAACAAAACCAACAAAAGTGTAGGAGATGTTGGCGAATGGAATCTTGTTTTTTTTATACAGCTCAGTAATAAAAACCGAAAAAATTAGCGGGATACAAAGCAACAGGTATTTAACATCGTATTTGAGGTAGTGTAAACCTGCAGCCATCAAAAATATTAGTGAGCCAGCTACCAAACCAATATTTCGGTGCGGCCTGATGCCAGAGTTTTTAATCAGCTTGTAAAATTCAAACAAAGCCAAAACACTTAAAACGAGATAAAATATAGTAAAGGTGTAACTCCCCAGTAGGATAGAGCCAAGCATTACTATGGTAAAAAAGAAAGCGGTTATTGCCCTGGTTTTCATTTTAGGTAAGAGGTAAAGGGGTTAAGGTTTAAGGTCATTATCACTATTCAATTTCGTTTTCAACGATGTATTCTATGGCTTTATCAAAATCTACCTTATTCACCAAAACATTTATTTCGCCAATATTATATGCCGAGAGCTGTTTATTTATCGTTACTGCCGGAATTCCGGCTTCTGTTAATCCCTGTTTTAATACCTCGGCCGCAAAGGCATCGCTGGTGGTATATACTTTAACCCAATTTTCGCTCACGTGTTGCGTTATCTTTAAAAATTTTGAACAAAGCTATGGTAATTATTGCACTAATTAAATAGCCATACCATGGAAAACCGATCGGTTCATCAGCTTTATCAAGTGGCATATGGTGTTTTTGCATATAAAAAGCAGCACAAACCGCATAGGCATTGTTTATAAAGTGCGCCAGCATGGCATACCAGATGCTTCCACTAAAATAATACAGGTAGCCAAAACCCGCACCCAATAACATCCGTGGCACGAAACCATAAAACTGCACATGGATGGCACTGAAAATTATGGCCGATAACCAAATAGCTAGATGTGGATTGTTAAAAGCCCTGTTTAACGATCGCTGCACACCTCCACGGAACATTAATTCTTCGCCAATTGCAGGTAAAACCGCAATCATAACGAGGTTTACAATGAAATCGAAGTTGCTGCGTACAGTAATTAATTGAATGGTTATTTTCATTGCAATAGCTTCCTTTTCCTTCATCCACTGTTCTATCTTATGCAAAAAATCAGGTAAAACCATTTTCTGGTTCCATATCACAGTCCATTCCATAAATGGCATGCTCAATATCATAATAGCAAAAACAAGCACAACTAATAAGAATTTTGGTTGCCTGAACAGATAAAATTCCGCTACTTTTTTCCTTTCTGTTAAGGCCAGGGCGATTGGAGGTAAAATAAATGTTCCGATCGAACTTAATATTTGTATCACTTTAAAACCACCAATATATTTAGGATCACCTGCTAAAAGCATGTCCAAATTACTTATTATTCCTAAGCCATACATCATCAAAACGATGACAACAGCCAGAATCCCAAATACAAGCCCGCCTGTAACTGCGTAAAATAAAAGTAAAAGTAATTGTAAGAAAGGATTGATTTCCTCCTTATTAGGTGTTACAAAATTCATTATTTGTACCTTTGTATGTTTTATTAATCGTTGAAGATAGAAAATGTCTGTTAAGATAGGAAATATAGATTTAGGTGAGTTCCCGTTATTGCTGGCTCCAATGGAGGATGTAAGCGATCCGCCATTCCGTTATGTATGCAAAAAAAACGGAGCCGATATGATGTACACCGAATTTATTTCTTCGGAAGGTTTGATCCGTGATGCGGCAAAGAGCTTACAAAAGCTTGATATTTTCGAATACGAAAGACCAATTGGCATCCAGATTTTTGGTGGCGATATTGAGCACATGCGTGAAGCATCAGAAATTGCTTCTGCCGCAGGTCCTGATCTGGTTGATATCAATTATGGTTGCCCGGTTAAAAACGTAGTGTGTAAAGGTGCAGGTTCCAGCTTATTACAGGATATTGATAAGATGGTAAAAATGACGGAGGCCGTTGTTAAAGCTTCGCATTTACCCGTTACTGTTAAAACCCGATTAGGTTGGGATGATAACACCAAAAATGTTTACGAAGTGGCCGAGCGACTTCAGGATGTAGGTATTCAGGCACTTACCATTCATGGCAGAACAAGAGCACAGTTATATAAAGGAGAGGCAGATTGGTCGCTTATCCGCGAGATTAAACGCAATCCACGCATCAAAATTCCGATTTTTGGTAATGGTGATGTAGATAGTCCTGAAAAAGCTGCCAACTGGCGTATGGAATATGAGATAGATGGCATTATGATCGGTCGTGCAGCCATTGGTTACCCATGGATTTTTCGCGAGATAAAACACTTCTTTAAAACAGGCGAACACCTTGCCGGACCAACTATTGAAGAACGCATTGAAGTTTGCCGTACACATTTAGATAAATCGCTGGAATGGAAGGGTCCTAAAACCGGAATTTTCGAAATGCGTCGCCATTATGCAAATTATTTTAAAGGTCTGCCAGATTTTAAACCTTACCGCATGCGTTTGGTGGCCGAACCAGATATCAACAACATTTACAGTATTTTAGAAGAAGTGGCAGAAAAATTTGCTGACTATGATGCTACCAGAGTAATGGCTTGATTTTTGAAAGGATTTTTTATACATTCGTAAATATCATGGTTACAGCTATTACAGACGGAGTTAAAGTTTCAGTTGAGACAGTTTACCAGCCAGAATATTCAAATCCGGCCAACGAGCATTATATGTTCGCTTATCGCGTAGAAATTTCTAATCTTTCTGATTATGCTGTGCAATTAATGCGTCGCCAATGGTTTATTTTCGATTCGAACAGTAGCCGAAGAGAGGTAGAAGGTGAGGGCGTTGTTGGTTTACAGCCCATTATCCAGCCTGGCGAAACACATGTATATGTTTCTGGATGTAATCTAAAAACCGATATGGGCAGCATGAAAGGTGCATACTTAATGAAACGTGATATAGATGGATCTGAGTTCGAGGTTGATATTCCGGAGTTTCAGTTAATCGCTCCTTATAAACTGAATTAATCCTTAATTCCATCCTACCACAAATCGTCATTTCGACCGTAGTGGAGAAATCTATAAAGTTTAATTTGATCCAGAGATCCCTCTCCCGAAAGTTCGGGATTGCAATCCAGTCGAGATGACGAGACCTTTTAGTATAGATGAGGGATAGAAAAGCAATTTCAGTGTTCCATTTTTAGGTTATTCCTGCTTTCCGCTATAGTCCCTCTTTTCAATCGGGAGCTGCCACTGCAATCAGGTTTAAACCGCAGTTTTGCTGCAACTATTAAAGGTTTAACCGCATGATGCAAATAGGAACCTTCTTCTGCAACCTGCAACTCTACCTAGTAGAACGGACTGTGCCACCTAAACCCGATCAAAGCGGGATGCCGATTTTTTCTATCGGCAGAAGCGGGAGCGGGACCGGAGCTGGCCTAAGCACCACAAAACCTGCTTTCCAAAAAATAGACTTTTATAGAAAAGCGACTGCCGTATTTCATTTTGACGTTTACTGCATGATGTGTATAATTAATATACCCACTTATAGCAACCTCATGCTAAAAAGCAGACTGTATCATAATGATAATTTCTCGGTAGATTTTGTCATGTTGAACTTGTCGAAACACATACAAGTGTATTTAACTAAGTCCTTCGACAAGCTCAGGATGACAATTTATATTTATGATACATGCTCGACGGCACAATAATAAATGTATAAATCAAAAACGGCCAGGATTAAATCCCGGCCGCTTTGTGCTTTTCATAATTCGATATGTCTTTAATCTCTATTTCTTCCAAAAAGCATCGATGCATAGTACAATAAATTGGCTAATGCACCAACAGCTGCTACCACATAAGTCATGGCTGCCCACCAAAGTGCATCTTTAGCCTGCGCATTTTCTTCTTGTGTCTGCATTACACCATTATTGTTTTTTAGCCAGGCCAATGCTCGGTTACTGGCATCAAATTCGACTGGTAAAGTAATGATACTAAATATAGTTACCAGCGCTAAACCTACTACACCAATAGCCAAAACGATTGGATTACCGGTAAAGCCTATTAGCAATACACCAATTAATAATACCCATTGTAAAAGATTAGATGATATACTTACCACCGGAACCATGCTGCTTCTTAACTGTAACCAGTTATACGATTTAGCCTGTTGCACGGCATGTCCACATTCGTGGGCCGCTACTGCTGCTGCTGCTACGCTTCGGCTATAGTATACATCTGTACTTAAATTAACGGTTTTATCTGATGGATTGTAATGATCTGTTAGTTGTCCTTCGGTACTCATCACCTTCACGTCGTATATCCCATTATCATGTAGCATTCTTTCTGCTACCTCTTTGCCCGATAAACCTGAGCTAAGTTGCATTTCGGCATACTTAGAAAACTTATTTCTAAACCGCCATTGTACAAACATGCTCAGCAATAATACCGGGATGATTAATATTAAATAAACTCCCATTTTCTTCTGTATGTTTTTCGTTTAGCATATATCAAAAAGCGTTCCCATATTATTTGAAGGTTAAAAAATGGTACATTTATACTATGCCAACAGCGTTTTCATATTGGGAGAAGGAGTCATTTTTTACTTACGATATTATTATTATCGGCAGTGGAATTGTAGGCTTAAATACGGCTATCCAACTTAAAAAAACTGCTCCGACTTTAAAAATTGCCCTACTCGAAAGGGGCTTTTTGCCAGCAGGTGCCAGCACCAAAAATGCGGGTTTTGCATGCTTTGGTAGCATTTCTGAACTCATGGAGCAAGAAGAATGTGCTGGTTTAGATGACCTGGCAGTCCTTATAGAAAAACGCTGGAAGGGCCTGCTTAAACTACGCAGCTTATTGGGCGATAAAACCATTGATTACCAATGTTTAGGCGGCTATGAATTATTTAAAAATGATGCCTTTGTTTTGGCCGACACATGTGTATCCAAAATTGAACATTTTAACCGTCTTATTAACGATGTTGTTGGGGCAAATGCTTTTGGCCTTGCCAATAAGAAAATTAGTTCCTTTGGTTTTGAAGGCATCAGAACTTTAATCGAAAACCAATACGAAGCACAGATTGATAGCGGTAAAATGATGTTTGCTTTAATTCAATACGCACAAAAACTAGGCGTTAGCATATTTAATAATTGTACGGTAGATGGAATTCAACCAGAAATATCCGGTTCGCGGTTACTAACCAAAAATGGAAACTTTTTTTGTAAGCAACTGGCGATCACCACAAATGCATTTATAAAAGATTTATTGCCTGATATTGATATTAGTCCAGGCCGCGGCCAGGGTTTAATTACCAAACCCATTAAAGATTTAAAAATAGCTGGCACCTTCCATTACGATAAGGGTTTTTACTATTTCAGAAATATAAATAACAGAGTTTTATTAGGTGGCGGCAGAAATATCGATTTTAAAGCTGAAGAAACAACCGAATTCGGCCAAACTGAACCGGTTCAGCTGGCACTGGAAGATTTATTAAAAAAGGTAATTCTCCCTAAGGTTAATTATGAAATCGATTATCGCTGGAGCGGTATTATGGCCTTTGGAAAAACACTCGAACCACTTATCGAAGAAGTTAAGCCAAATATCTTTTGCGCTACCAGGTGCAATGGGATGGGTATCGCAATTGGTGCACAAACAGGAGAAGATGTGGCAGAGATGTTGTTGAAGCGTCTATAAATTTTAAACGCAGAGTTCACTGAGTTGGTTTTAATTTAAAAGATCCTTCTAACGGTTACGTCATCTCGACTGAAGCACAGCGGAACGGAGAGATCTGTAAAATAGATTTAGCTTCGCTGAGCCTTCGGGTTCTCGACTTCGTTGCACTCCGCTCGAAATGACGATTTGTGGAATAACGCCTCAGTTATTTAAACACAACCGTTTTATTCCCACTTACAAAAACGCGATCTTCAAAAATCAGCTCTAAGGCTTCTAACAACACTTTTTTCTCTATTTCTTTGCCGGCACGAACCATTTCTTTAACCCCAAAATTATGATCTACGTGATTGGTATGTTGCGTAATAATCGGTCCTTCATCCAGATTATCGGTAACAAAATGGGCAGTAGCGCCAATAATCTTTACACCGCGTTCAAAAGCTTGTCGATATGGGTTTGCTCCAATAAATGCGGGCAAAAAGGAATGGTGGATATTGATAATTTTACCTGCATAATCTTTTACGAAATCGGCAGATAGGATCCGCATAAATTTTAGCCAACACTAAATAGTCTACCTCAAACCGGTTTATAATAGCTTTTACTTCAGCCTCAAATTCATTTTTATTCTTATTGGTATGATCGACGTAAAAATAAGGAATACCCAATTTTTCGGTAAAATCTCTCAGGCTTTCGTAATTACCGATTACACATTGAACATTGGCCCCTAAAGTCTTAAATTGGTTTTTAATCAGTATTTCTGCTAAACAGTGGTACTCTTTTGTTACCAAAACAGCAATCTGTTTTTCCTGTTGGGTAATTAAGTTTACCTCGGCAGCATTTGGTAAGTTTTCTAAAAGTTTTTGCTTTAATTTTTCTGCATCCTCCAGGTTTCCGGTGCAGGCAATGCGGGTAAAAAAAGATTTATTGGCTTCATCTACAAATTCGCGCATGGCAATAATATTCAATTGGTGTGCAGCCAGCACGCGGGTAATATTTGTAACTAAACCAACCTGATCAGGGCAGGATATAAGGACTGTTAATGCATTCATTTATAAAATACTAATGTCCAATTATAGAAATTTTTTTCCGTTATTTTCCGTTCATATTAACTAAAAATTTTTGGTATATCTATTTTAAATCTTCATTTTTGCTAAAATTTTTATCATTATGGAGATCGCTGGTATTGCTTTACTAATCGTTATTTTAATTGTTTTGGTTCTTTTATTCTTAAAGAAACCACAGGCTGCTATTTCTATTATCTCGGTAGAGGATTTCGAAAGAACAAAAAGTGAAAATGAATCGTTAAAAATTAGTTTAGCCAGGGCTGACGAACGTGTTTCTAATTTATCTATAGAAAAAGAGAACATTACGGTTTTGCTTAAACAGGAGCAGCAACGCTTAATTGATGAATTACAGGCCGAACGCGATCGACTTGCAGATGCCAACCGAGAGTTAGAAAGTACCAGATCTTTCTACATCGCTGAAAAAGAAAAACTTGCCGAACAAAAAGTAAGTTTTGAGCAGTCGCAAGAAAAGCTAAATAAAGACTTCGAATTAATTGCCAATAAAATTCTGGAGGAAAAATCGAGCAAATTTATCGAGCAGAACCGGACTAATTTAGATATTATCTTAAATCCTTTGAAAGAAAATATTAAAGCTTTTGAAGATAAGGTAGAAAAAGTTTACAAGGCCGAATCGGATGAAAGAAATACCTTAAAAGGCGTAATTTCTTTATTAATGGATCAAAGTAAACAAATTCAGGAGGATGCCAATAATTTAACCAAAGCTTTAAAAGGCGATAGCAAAAAACAAGGAAATTGGGGAGAGGTGATTCTGGAAAAAGTTTTAGAACGCTCTGGTTTAGTGCGCGACCAGGAGTACCGCATTCAGGCCTCGCATGTCTCCGCCGAAGGCGGCCGCTACCAGCCCGACGTAGTTATTGACCTGCCAGACAACAAACATCTTGTTGTCGACGCTAAGGTGTCGCTGGTGGCTTACGAGCGTTCTGTATCGGCAGAGACAGATGAAGAGCGTGATGGCTTTATAAAAGCTCATTTAGCCTCAATTAAGAATCACATCCAGGAACTATCTTCAAAAAATTACCAGGATTTATATAAAATCAATTCTCCGGATTTTGTTTTGCTCTTTGTTCCGATCGAATCTTCTTTTAGTATTGCCGTCCAAAAAGATGCCGAACTCTTCAATTTTGCATGGGATAGAAGGGTAGTGATTGTGAGCCCATCAACGTTATTAGCCACCTTGCGTACCATTGCCAGCATGTGGAAACAAGAGCGCCAAAACCGGAATGTAATGGAAATTGCCCGTTTAAGCGGTAGTATGTACGATAAGTTTGTTGGCTTTATTTCGGATATGGAAAATATTGGTAAACACATTAAAAACGGACAGGATGCTTACGATAAAGCCATTAATAAATTATCTATCGGCGCCGGAAATTTAACCAATACTTCAGAAAAGATTAAAAAATTAGGTGCAAAAACTACTAAACAGATCGATACAAAATATTTAGATGCTAATGAGGAATCGGATTTATAGCTTTCAAAATTAAAAGCGAAGCCCACAGTTTCCTAAAAAAAATATTCTATAATAAAAAAGTCGTCATCTCGACTGAAACGCAGTGAAATGGAGAGATCTGCCTAGATACATTTAGCTTCGCTGAGCACTTCGTGGTTCTCGACTTCGTTGCTCTCCGCTCGAAATGACGACTTACCGTTTATTGATAAATATTATTTATTAAAAGCATTCCAACCCTGGGCTTTCAATTCGTGTACTTTTTCTGATTTAGAAACCATTTTACAACCCGAATTTTTATCGGTAACATGCCCAATCACCGTGATATCTACATCATGTTTCAGTTTTTTATAATCATCCTGACTAATGGTAAACAGCAACTCATAATCTTCGCCGCCACTTAAAGCACAAACTGTAGGATCTAAACCTAATTCACGGGCAGTTTCATAAGTCATTGGATCTAAAGGAATTTTCTCTTCATAAATGGTCATTCCTTTATCTGATTGCTCTGCCAAATGCAAAATTTCGGAAGCTAAACCATCCGAAACATCGATCATCGAAGTTGGTTTAATATTCATTTCATCTAAAAGTGCAATAATATCCATTCTTGCTTCTGGTTTCAATTGTCTTTCGATGATATAATCTTTACCTTCTAAATCTGGCTGGATCTGTGGATTTTCCAGATAGATTAATTTCTCTCTTTCTAAGATCTGTAAACCTAAATAAGCACCGCCCAAATCGCCAGAAACACATAATAAATCATGCTCTTGAGCGCCATTTCTGTACACTACTTTATCGGCATCGGCATAACCGATACTGGTAATACTAATCACCAGACCTTGCTTGCTCGAAGAGGTATCTCCACCAATTAAATCGATGTTATATTTGTTGCAGGCCAGTTCAATTCCTTTATAAATTTCTTCAACGGCTTCTAATGGAAATTTACTCGACAAACCCAGCGAAACCGTAATCTGACTTGCTTTTCCATTCATGGCATAAATATCACTCAAATTTACCTGAACAGCTTTGTATCCTAAGTGCATTAAAGGCACATAAGCCAAATCAAAATGGATTCCTTCCAGCAATAAATCGGTCGAAACTAAGGTCTGTTTTCCTTTAGCATCTAAAACAGCAGCATCATCGCCAACACCTTTTACCGAATAATCATTTTTAATTTTAAAATTAGTGGTCAGGTGTTTAATTAACCCAAATTCACCTAATTCATTGATATCTGTACGCTCTTTATTTTCAAACATAAATTATATTATAATTATCGTCATGCTGAAATTGTTTCAGCATCTCAATTTAAAAGACCCTGATCCCGATGTAAAATCGGGACAGTGTGACGGATTTTATCTATTTAATATTTTCCATCCAGTTTTTACCCTCTGTAAACCTGGCAATTAACATGGCTGCAACATTATCACCTGTAGCATTTAACAAAGTCGCCATCGGATCAACCAAAGTTCCAATAATCATAGCAGGTGGTAAAGCCTCAGGTGGTAATTGGTAAGCTGAAATCATCAATAACTCACCTATATAACCGCCATTCGGTATTCCTCCCTCTACTATACTCACTAAAACAGTAATACCTAAAGCCAAAATAATGGTATCAACATGCACTAAATCCTTACCGAAAATGGCAAAAACAACAGCAATTTTAACAATAGAACTGATGCTCGAACCATCTTTGTGCAGCGTTGAGCCTAAGGGAATCGTTACATTGGTGATGTATGCCGGCACACCCATTTTTGTTGTACCCTCTAAATTAGCTGGAATAGTAGCAATACTACTACAGGTTCCAATTGAAGTTAAAGACGGCACAATATTATTTTTCCAAAATACCTTTATCGCTTTAAATCCACCCGCAACAAAAGCATATAAGGTGAAAAAGACAATAAAATAAAATGCACCAACTCCATAGTATAAACCTAAAGCTTTAGCATAAGTACCAAAAAGCTGTGGACCGAAAACCCCAACCTGATAAGCAAAATAAGCTCCCAAACCAATTGGTCCAAGTTTCATAATCAAAATGATGAGTTTTTTCATCACTTCATTTCCTGAAACCAGGAAGTTTTTAAAACCATCACCTTCTTTACCAGAATATAGCGTAGAAAAACCAACTAATACCGAAAAAATGATCAGTGCCAGCATATTTTTTCTACTTCCTATTTCAAAAAATTCTCCTACGGTTAAAAGCTGTGTCATTTGTTCGCCAAACGACTGAATTTTTTCAGGTTCAGTGGGTAAAGGAGCATTTCCCAGTTGTTGATGAATTGGAAAAATCCATGTGGCTACCAGCGTTAAAACAGCAGAAATTAATATCGTAGAAAGAAAAACCAAAACCATAATGGTTAATAATCTTCCTAATTTCTTGGTCCGATCTATATTTGCAATTGCCGATGATACCGCAAAAAATACCAATGGAATAACGGCGGTAAACAACAGGTTTAAAAATATATCTCCTAATGGTTTTATACTTTCAACACTTTTCCCAAAAATTAAACCCACAATACTTCCAACAGTTATTCCTGCCAAAAGCCATAATAAGCCTGAGTAATTTTTAAGAATGTTGTTTTTTTCCATATACTTATTTTCCCGTCATTACGAGGCACGAAGTAATCCTACAACGATCGCAGGTAGCGTGCGCTTTAAGATTGCTTCGTCGTACCTCCTCGCAATGACGACTTTATTTATTATAACCCCAATTCCGCTGAAATATCCAACATACGTTGGATCGGTTTACGGGCAAGCTCAATAATATGCTCTGGTACAGTTACTTCTGGCAAACCATTTTTAATACATAAATATAGTTTTTCTAAAGTATTTCTTTTCATGTACGGGCAATCGTTACAAGCACAGCTGTTGTTCGGCGGTGCCGGAATAAATGTTTTTGTTGGATTTGCCTTTTCCATCTGGTGGATAATTCCACTTTCGGTAGCTACAATAAATTCTGTTGCCGGATTGGTAATCGTATATTTTAAAAGTCCGGTTGTTGAGCCAATATAATCAGCCATTTTCAAAACCACTTCTTCACATTCGGGGTGCGCTATAAATTTAGCGTTCGGATGGCGTTCTTTCAGTTTTGTAATTTTCTCCTGTGAAAAAATTTCATGAACCATACAGGCACCATTCCACAATACCAAATCCCTTCCGGTTTTTTTGGCTACATAAGCACCTAAATTGCGATCTGGACCGAATATTATTTTTTGGTCTTTAGGTAAACTCTCTACAATTTGAACCGCATTGGTACTGGTACAAACAATGTCACTTAAAGCTTTTAATTCGGCCGTGCAATTTACATAGGTGATGACCAGGTGATCTGGATATTTTTCTTTAAACTTTCTAAACAAATGCGGCGGACAACTATCTGCTAATGAGCAACCTGCTTTTACATCTGGTAATAAAACAGTTTTATCAGGCGATAAAATCTTTGCCGTTTCGGCCATAAAATGCACGCCTGCAAACACAATTACATCAGCATCTGTTTTTGCAGCTTCCTGAGATAAGCCTAAACTATCGCCAATATAATCTGCAATATCCTGAATGTCAGGTTCTTGATAATAGTGTGCAAGAATAATGGCATTCTTTTCCTTTTTTAATTTCTCAATCTCTGCAAAAAGATCGAGGGTAGGATCAATTTCTTCTTCTACGAAACCTTTTTTATTGATTTCTTCTAAGACATCTATGTTCATTTTAAAATTTTCCTTTTTTGAATTTTGACGTTGGCCAAAGATAAAGCTTTCAACGTCTCAATAATTAATAAGTATTTTTAAATAAATAAATCTTGTTTGTTTATTAGTGTGTTAGTATTGTTGGCAAGTTTCGAAAAAAAGTTCTTTTATATAAGTTGTTAATCGTTTACTAACATTTAGATTACATTTCTTTAATATCATGAGTTTGATTTTCAGCACTATCGAAAAGTCGCCCAAATTTTATCAATACCCGAATGTTAATTGTTTATAAGTAGGTAAAAAGTTAATTACTTGTACAAAGGTGCTCAAAAATTACTTAAAAGATTGTGGCAAATTGTCTTTTTAGAGTAGCTTTAAACATTCAAATTTATTTGTTAGTATAATTTAGACACAGAGTTAACATTTATCAGGTAGTTGTTAACATCGTGGATAAAGTAAATGTTTTTATTAATGAGGAAAGTAGATTTTCTGGTAATTGGTTCAGGTATAGCGGGTTTGAGTTTCGCACTTAAAGCAGCAAAGTTTGGTAAGGTTTTAATTGTTACTAAATCTAACGAAGACGAATCGAATACAAAATACGCTCAGGGCGGTGTTGCGGTGGTGGTAGATAAAGGTGATTCTTTTGAAAAACATATTGATGATACCTTAATTGCAGGCGATGGATTATGTGATGAAAAAATTGTGGAAATCGTTGTAAAAGAGGGGCCTCAGCGTATTCAGGAGATCATTGATTATGGTATTAACTTCGATAAAGATAACTCGGGTTTTTACGATTTAGCTAAGGAAGGTGGGCACTCTGAACACCGTGTTTTACACTATAAAGATATCACCGGATATGAGATTGAAAGGGTGTTACTGAATGAAATTCATGAGAATAACAACATAGAGATATTAACACATTACTTTGCACTCGAGTTAATTACCCAGCATCACCTGGGTGAATTTGTGGATAAACGTACCGAAGATATTAACTGTTATGGCATATATGCCTTTAACACAGAGCTTAACGATGTGGAAAAGATTGTGGCAAAGGTAACAGTAATGGCTTCGGGTGGTGCTGGACATGTGTATTCGGCTACCACAAATCCGGTTATTGCAACAGGCGATGGTATGGCAATGGTTTACCGCGCAAAGGGAAAAGTTAGGAATATGGAGTTTATCCAGTTCCATCCAACGGCTTTATACCACCCTGGCGAGTATCCATCATTCTTAATATCGGAAGCGGTCAGGGGTTTTGGTGGCGTTTTAAGGCGTAAGAATGGCGAAGAATTTATGCATGAGTATGATGAGCGTAAATCGTTAGCACCGCGTGATATTGTAGCCCGTGCGGTTGATAATGAAATGAAGAAATCGGGTGATGACTTTGTTTATCTGGACATTACGATGCGTAACAAAGCGGACATTCTGAAACATTTTCCTAATATATATGCCAAGTGTTTATCAATAGGGATAGATATGACGAAAGATTATATCCCGGTTACACCTGCATCTCATTATATGTGTGGTGGCATTCTGGTTGATGAATATGGTCGTTCTTCCATAAAAAATTTATATGCCTGTGGCGAATGTTCTTCAACAGGTTTGCACGGGGCTAATCGTTTGGCATCCAATTCTTTATTAGAAGCTACAGTTTTTGCACACCGTATTTATCAGGATGCTATAGAAAACTTTAAAAATAATATCATCCCCGAGAACATTCCTGAATGGGATTCGAAAGGGGTTACCCAAAGTAATGAAGAGGTGTTGGTAACGCATAACCTTAGGGAACTACAAAAAGTTATGGGTGATTATGTAGGTATTGTACGTTCAGATTTTCGTTTAGAGCGGGCATACCGTCGCTTGTTTTTAATTTATCAGGAAACAGAAGAATTTTATAAAAAAAATAAAGTCTCCGTTAAACTTTGCGAATTGCGTAATGTAATTCAAACCGCTTACCTGGTGATCAAATCTGCCATGCAACGTAAGGAGAGCAGGGGATTACATTACACTACCGATTACCCTGAACATGCAAAAGAGTTAGTAGATACTGTTTTTTAGCCATTGTCAGTCTGAGCCTGTCGAAGACCAGTAATATAGTGCTTCGACAAGTTCAGCATGACATCATAAAACTTACATTTAACATTACCCATCACATATTAGATTTAAAATGCCTTTAATACTACCCGTAAAAGATAAATACCCCCAAATTGGACAAGACAATTTTATTGCTGAAAATGCCACCATTGTTGGTGATGTAATAATAGGTGATAAATGTTCAGTATGGTTTAACGCTGTGATTAGAGGCGATGTAAATGCGATTACAATCGGAAATGAATCGAACATACAAGATGGTGCTGTAATTCATGCTACATACTTAAAAGCTTCTACACACATCGGTAATAGGGTATCTGTAGGGCATAATGCCATAGTACATGGCTGCACGGTTAAGGATAATGTTTTAATTGGTATGGGTGCAATTGTAATGGATCATGCGGTTATAGAAGAGTATTGTATTATTGCAGCAGGATCTGTGGTATTGGAGAATACCATTTGTGAAACTGGTTATTTATATGCAGGTACGCCTGCTAAAAAAATAAAGCCCATTACGGAAGAGCAAAGGGCTTTATTGAATAAATTGCCTGATAATTATATTATGTATTCGGGGTGGTTTATTAGTTAGGCTCGTCATTTCGACTGAAGCGTAGCGAAATTGAGAAATCTATAAGATATAATGAATAGATTTCTCCACTACGGTCGAAATGACGATCTCTATTAAGTAAATCTGTTTAATCACTTTTAGGTGGCGCAGGTATCACCAGTGGGTCTTCACGTTCCCAATTTGGTTTTAAATCCATCACGGCTTTTAAGTACCAGACTTTTTCGGGTTGATATCCTTCTTTAACATTTCCGGTATCCCATATTCCGTTTTTATTCTCGTCGTAAATTACCCTGAGCATATATTTGCCGGCCGGATATTTAGAAAAAGTAACTTTCGAGTTTTTGCTGACCGGAAAAGATTTGATGATATCCTTTTTTTCATTTAGAAACTGCACAACATATCTTTTAGTGCTATCTGGAACGGTTACATTTAGTACCAGGGTAGTATAAGCATCCTGGCTTTCGAGTGAGAAACGTTTGGTTATAT
The DNA here is from genome assembly GCF_030816015.1 of Pedobacter sp. W3I1. NCBI lineage: Bacteria > Pseudomonadati > Bacteroidota > Sphingobacteriia > Sphingobacteriales > Sphingobacteriaceae > Pedobacter > Pedobacter sp. W3I1. Next base: position 344,201 of record NZ_JAUSXN010000001.1, on the reverse strand, counting down.
CTTTATTTTTAGCATTAAATATAGCTGTAAATGCACCAGCTGCTAATTTTAAATCATAAGTTCTTTTATTTTTCCAGGGATATTTAATGTAATATTTAAGAAAATCTACACTGTCTTTCACTACCTCAAAAGTTGTCCGTTTTACAGAATCTTCTAAGAGGATAATTTTAGCGGGATCTGCAGCAGTCATCGGAAAAGGAAAGGTAAGGGTTAACTGCTGGAAAGGGTTTAACTTGCCACCCGATAAATTATCAGTAATGGTAACATCGCGTGTGTAAGTGTCTTTTTTACCTCTGGTAAAATTTAAGGTTTGTAAAACCTTACCCTGATCTTGTATAGCAATCTTAACCGAATCAAAACTTAAATCCTTTAACCATATTTTGGCCGTATCATTATTTTTAGAAAAATGGACAAATTTACCTACGTCTACAGCTGGAGGATCTGTAATGGTTATTTTAGGGCTTTTAAGCTGTTGGTTAAAGATGAGTGATATACTGCCGTCATTGTTTAGTTTTCGGTCTAATACGCGGAATTCGGGTGCCAATTCTTTAAATACCTGCAGATTTATATTTTCTATATTTTTATCTATTACAATAGGTTCTTTTATAAATCCAACTTCATCCGAAATCTGCTGGTATATTTTATCGCCTCCTCCGCCACTTTCTTTAACTGCATATACTTTATATGTACCTTTTCTTAGATTATTCAATTTGTAGGTTCCTGCACTGTCAGTAGTGCTATATATTGATGGACGTTTTTTTCCAAAAATGCTATCTCTTGCTAAAGGCAATATAAAAACAGTAACTTCTTTTTCAGGTTCGTCCGTTAGCGAATTAATTACTTTTCCACTTAATGATAGCGAATCTATTTCCGGGCCAGTAGAAAAAACGTAAGATAAATTTTTAACTACATTTCCTTCATTAACATCGGCAACAGATTTTCCGAAGTTTAAAGTATAAGTCGTATTTTTTTCTAAAGAATCCTTGAGATTTATTTCTAATCTCTTTTGTCTCTTTTTTAACTCAGGAAGTTTTTCCTGATCTGGTGAAATAGAAAATTCTTTAAACTCATCTTTAAGATTAAAGTATTCATCAAACTCGATCACAATTTTTTTAGCATTAAAATTCCTCGTTTGATTTTTTGGAGTCATGCTTAAAACTTTTGGCGGCTTCGTATCTTTTGGCCCACCTTGTGGTGTTTGGATACTTGCACAACCAAAAAATAGGAGCAAGGTTGTAACAACCGCTAAATTATTAAGGTTAAAATACTGAGCTTTTAAATTTGGCATATTTTAAACGTTCTTACGAATTTTTATACTTTTTGGAACCGCAACATTAAAAAATATTTTTTTTAGTTTATATCGCTTTATTTTAAGTCTGTTTTAAAACAGTTAAAGTATTGATAATCAATTACTTATTAATATAGACCATTAAAACTGATATGTCTGAAGGTGAAACGCCCGAAATCCGTGATGCCTGACCTAAAGTACGCGGTTTGATCTTAAATAATTTTTCTCTGGCTTCTTTTGAAATGGAAACAATTTTATTGTAATCGAAATCTGGTTTAATTTCTTTGTCTTCCATCTTCAACATCTTGGCTACAATTTCATTTTCCTTTTCAAAATAACTTTCATATTTAATTTTGATTTCGGCTTGTTCAATAGTTTCGTTATCTAAATCTTTGGTGGCTTCTGCAAGCGCTTTACTTACTTTAATCAGATCAGGTAATCCAACATGAGGCCTGCCTACCAAACTGTGTATTTTTACATTTTGATTTAAAGCGCTTGATCCTAAAATTTCGAGCATTGGATTTGCATCGCTCATTTCGATACCCTGGGTTTTGGTGAATTTAACCAAAGCATCGGCATTAGCAATTTTCTGATTTACCTTTTCTAATCGCTCATCAGAAATTAAACCCAGCTCATGCCCGATAGGAGATAAGCGGATATCGGCATTATCTTGTCTCAATAACAAACGGTGTTCGGCCCTCGATGTAAACATACGATAAGGTTCTTCCGTTCCTTTTGTTACCAGGTCATCAATTAAAACGCCAATATAACTGTCAGATCTTTTCATGATCAGTTCATGTTTATCTGTGATTTTTTGATGTGCATTTATACCAGCCATGAAACCCTGACAAGCGGCTTCTTCATATCCTGTAGTTCCATTAATTTGTCCGGCTAGAAATAAATTGCTGATCAGTTTAGTTTCCAGGGTTAAAGACAATTGAGTCGGTGGGAAGAAATCATATTCAATGGCGTAACCTGGCCTGAACATTTTTGCCTGTTCGAAACCTGGTATTAACCTTAAAGCTTTAAATTGTACATCTTCCGGAAGTGAAGTTGAAAATCCGTTTACATAAATTTCGCAAGTATTCCATCCTTCAGGTTCAACAAAAATCTGATGTCTGTCGCGTTCGGCAAAACGGTTAATTTTATCTTCAATTGATGGACAGTATCTCGGTCCTAAACCTTTAATTCTTCCGGTAAACATTGGCGATTTTTCGAAACCTTCTTTTAAAGTTTCATGAACATCTCCATTTGTATAGGTAATCCAGCAACAACGTTGATCGGTCGAAACTTCAGTATCAGTGTAGGAAAATTTACCAGGGTTTTCATCTCCCCATTGCTCTTCCATTTTGGTATAATCCAAACTTCTTCCATCTACGCGTGGGGGAGTGCCCGTTTTCATACGGCCTGCTTCCATACCCAATTCTACCAATTGCTCGGTAATTCCAGTTGATGCTCTTTCAGCTGTTCTGCCTCCTCCAAATTTCTTTTCTCCAATGTGCATTACGCCATTCAAAAAAGTTCCATTGGTAAGCACTACTGCTGTACTTTCTATTTCTATCCCTAAAGATGTTTTAACGCCATATACTGTATTGTCTTTTACCAGTAAGCCTACAACGCTATCTTGCCACATATCCAGGTTGGGTGTTCTCTCTAGTGCCAATCTCCATTCTTCAGCAAAGCGCATTCTGTCTATCTGTGCTCTAGGGCTCCACATCGCAGGGCCTTTTGATTTGTTGAGCATTCTAAATTGAATGGTCGATTTATCAGATATGATACCAGAATAACCACCCATGGCATCCACCTCACGAACAATCTGTCCTTTAGCTACTCCACCCATTGCTGGGTTACAACTCATTTGGGCAATGGTACCCATATTCATTGTAATTAATAAAACAGATGATCCTAAATTGGCAGCTGCAGCAGCAGCTTCACAGCCTGCATGGCCAGCGCCAACGACAATCAAATCGTATTTTGAAAACATTTTATTTGTTATTTCTTTAATTGTTCCACGTGGAACAATTGGTTTTTATCTATTCTTTTATTGAGATGCTGAAATAAATTCAGCATGACGATACTTAATGTTCCACGTGAAACATAACGCGGAAAACATCTTTGAATCGCGCTTTTATTCTGAGAGTTCGAGCCAACGCATGGTTAATTCATCTAGCTTTACCTGAAGCGACTCTATCTCATTTGAAACTTCCTGGATTTTTATATAGTCAGCCGCATCAATTTTAACCAGAATTTCGTTAAGCGAAACTATTTTGGTTTCCAATTCTGCTATACCTTTTTCGCTATCTTCTAATTCTTTTTGCTCTTTGAAACTTAATTTTTTTACGGCTTTAACTGGTGCTTGTTCTACAACAGGAGTGGGAGTTTTTTTGGTTTCTGTTTTAACTTTTGGTTGATCTAAACTCAAACGATACTCAGAATAATTGCCGTTATAAATTTTAACTACACCTTCACCCTCCATGATAAATAGCTGATCACTCATTTTATCAAGCAGATACCTATCGTGGGAAACCAACATTAATATGCCTGGAAAGTTCTCTAAAAATTCTTCAAGAACGTTCAATGTGTCTATGTCGAGATCATTAGTTGGCTCATCCAAAATCAAAAAATTTGGATTTTGCATCAGCACCTTCATTAGGTTCAAGCGCTTCTTTTCACCACCACTTAATTTCTCAACCATACCATGTTGTTTCTTTGGCGGGAAGAGAAATAAGGTTAATAGGGCAGAAGCAGTAATTACGGAACCGTCAGCCATTTTAATATATTCAGCGTCTGATTTTACAATATCGATTACTCTTTCTTTCGGATCGAATGTTAAACCACCCTGTTTGTAATAACCAAAAACAGTAGTGTCTCCCGTGTCAACCTTGCCAGCATCTGGTGTTAATTGACTGGTAATGATATTTAGCAAGGTAGATTTTCCGGTTCCATTTTTTCCAGCTAAGCCAATGCGGTCGCCTTTTTTAAAAGTATAACTGAAATCATTAATGATCGGACGTCCATCAAATGCTTTTGCAATGTGTTCGATTTCAATAATCTTCCCTCCTTGGCGAGACATCTTCATTTGGAGGTTAATATTCTGATTATCAGACTTTTTCTTTGATTTTTCTTCTAAATCGTAAAAAGCATTGATTCTGGCATTAGATTTCGTTCCACGAGCCTGTGGCATGCGCCTCATCCACTCTAATTCTTTCTTTAATAGCTGTTGGTTCTTATGTAAAACCGTTGCGTCCAAAGCTTCTCTTTCTGATTTTTTCTCTAAGTAATAAGCATAATTTCCATTATAGTTGAAAATCTTACCTCTATCTAATTCTACTATGGTATTACAAACGTTGTCTAGGAAATACCTATCGTGTGTTACCAATAGAATTGTTTTTTGTCCGGTAGTTAATAATTTCTCGAGCCATTCAATGGTATCAATATCCAAATGGTTGGTTGGCTCATCAAGCACCAAAATTTCCGGATCTTCAATTAAAAGCTTAGCTAGGGCCAAACGTTTCTTTTGTCCACCAGATAGGGTGGATATTTTCTGTTGAAGATGAGTAATGCCCATTCTATTTAAAATGGTTTTAATCTCATGTTCATATTCCCAGGCGTTGTGTTCGCTTAATTCTTCATATAAACGGTTAAGCGTTTTTTCGTCTGGATTAGGGTCTTCAATTAATTCTTCATATTCCTTAATTAACTGTTGTTGTTTATTCTCTAAAGAAAATATATGGTCACTAATAGAAAAACCTTCCGTAAATTGCGGTTCCTGGTCGAGAAAACCGATTTTAACAGCTTTATTTTTTACAATTTTACCTTCGAGCGGAGGGAACCTTTCTGCCAATAATTTCAAAAGTGTACTCTTACCCGCACCATTAATTCCAACCAACGCTACGCGCTGACCAGAGTTAATACCCAAGGTTAAATTTTTAAATAGCCATTCGTCATGATAACCATGTCCTAAGCCTTCTGCCGCAATTAGTGTGCTCAATTTTTTTGTGTTTCGGATTTATAAAGGAAAATTAGTGCAAAAGTAAGTATAAAATATTTGGGACCGCATAATCAAATTGTAAAGCAATCTATATCAGGCAAAAAATGGCGTATTATTGATTATTTTATCAGCTGAGAGAAGTACAATCTTAAAAGATAGATGTGTATGCTTTTTTTGCCGAAATGGATAAAAAGAAAACAGCGGTCGGACTCGCTCCACCGCTGCTTCAATCATTAACTAAAACTAAACTTTATCTTTATGATGAAAGGAAATAGGTTTCAAAACCTCAGCTCTTCATCTATTTATTGTTGCTTTTTATATAAGACTGCAATAGGCCATAAAAGTTGCACAGCTTATCGTTGTATTATACCAGTATAGATTAATAGTCGACGAACGCCCGTAACTTTTAGACGAACGCCATTAAAAAATAATTGGGAAGGGAGGAGGTTAACTTAGATTCAGGAAATTATAACAATACGATTGTGTCGGGGGCATCGTCATTTCGACCGTAGTGGAGAAATCTTTGAACTATGTTAAAAGTTTCTCTCCCGAAAGTTCGGGGACTGCGCTTCATCCGATAGCTATAGAATCGAAATGACGACCAGACGATGGAACAGAACTCAAACAAAAAATGAAATAAATAATTTGATAACAAATAAAAGATTCTTCGCTGCGCTCAGAATGACACCAAGGGAAGAAGAAAATAGTAAATTAAACTAAGCCAGCTTCAACTCTGTAACTCAAGTATTCATCTTCTTTCTGAGTCATAAGGGTTTTGGCAGCTTTTCCTTTGTCTTTGTAACCCAATAAATGGAGGGTTCCATGGATCATAATGCGACAAACCTCATCAAATTCCAGTGTTTTGAAGGTTTTGGCGTTTTCTTTAACGCGCTCAATGCTGATAAAAATATCACTCACAATCTGTTTTTCTTCTTCTGAGTTATCGAAAGTAATGATATCGGTATAAGTATCGTGGTTTAAGTATTGTTGGTTGATGCCCAACAGGTATTCGTCGCTACAGAAAATGAAATTAAGTTCCTGCAATTTGAAACCTTCTTTTTCAATGGTTGCTTTAATCCATTTCTTTACCTTAAGTTTCTGAGGAAGATTATAGCTAACTGATTCTGTGAAAAATGATATTGCAGGCATGTTATTGTGTTTATGGCCGCAAATTTAAGAAATATTCCAATAGTTGCGCTGAACCTGATTCAGCGTCTAATTTAGATGTTTACTTTTTTTTGAATTTAAATTTCGGACTTCTTGCTGTGTGAAAAACAGCAAAGATTATGATTTCCTCTCCAATAATCTCGAATATTAAAACGTATGGAAATTTATTAAGGACTAAATGACGATAATTCTTTTTTAGTTTTTGATAGAAGAGCGGATTCTTCTCTAACTTGGTATAACACCTGCTTAGTTCTGACAGAAAAAAATCTCCTAACCCTTCTTTTTGTTCTTCATACCAATCATAAGCATCTTTTGCCATTTGAACAGCAATGGGCTTTATCTGAATGGTGTACATTACAGTGTTTTAAGGCCTTTAATGATATCCAAAGAATCTTGTTTACTGTAAGATTTTGTTTCACCCTTTATGTGAAGTTCTCTCTCTCTATCAATAATCTCCAAATGCTCTTCAGACAGGCTAAAAGATTGCTCGTCCTCTATTTCCCTCTCTAGGAGAGTATAAATCGCTTTTATCTTATTATCTTCTGCATCAGATAGATAGGTCATTAATCTTTGTCTTATTGCTGTGCTTGTCATGATATCAAATATAATAAAAAACTCTGTAGCCTTCGCTCTTCCGAGGCTTATCGCACCATATTCAGCGATTTTAAATATTCAGCGATCTTGTTTTTATAGTAATAGTTTAAACTTGGTGGCAACTTCTGTAGCATATCATTGCCATTTTGTTGTTGTTTTTTAAACTGATCGACCATTTTTTGGTAGGATGGTGGAAACTCCTTAGCTGCTTTACTTTCACGTTTAGTATCTTCTTCCTGATCGCGTTCGGCTTTTTCTGCTTCTAATAACTTGGTTAATAAGTCTTTCTGCCTGTTTAAGGTTTCTTGTTGCAAACGTTTGTTAACCAGATCGCTCTCCGTTTGTTTCATTTCTTTAATGGCTTCATTTAGGTTGCCCATTTTACCTGTACCATCTTTATTTTCTTCACGGTTGATTTTTTCTAAAGCCTGACGGATCATTTGCTGTTGCTGCGCCATTTTACCAAACTCCTGGCTCATTTGTCCTTTACCAACCGTACCTTGATTGCCTCCCTGTTTTTGCATTTGCTCACGGGCCTTCTGCATGCTTTTGTTCAGCTGTTCCTGCATCTGTGAAAGCTGCTTCATTCCCTGTTTTTTTTGCTTTCCGCTACCACCTTTACCGTTTTTCTGCATATTTTGCAACTGACTTAAGGCCTCACTCAACATCAGGGTTAGATTATTAATAGAAGTCATGGTAAACTGCTGAAAACGGTTAGCCTCAGGCGTTCTTCTATCACCCAAACTTTCTAAACTCTTATCCAGGTTGAAATTAATCTTGTTCATTTCCTCATTCACCGTCGATTCTATCTGCGGAACACGTTTGCTTAAACTGTACAAGCTATCGGCAATGGTTTTAAGGTTATCTTTAATGCTCCGCTGTTTTTGAACATTGCTGGTATAAGATGGATCGGCCGCGGTCATTTTCTTTAAGGCGAGCATTACTTTTTCCTGATCAAAAGAGGTAGTCAAAAGGTTTTCTAATAGGCGACGCAACTCTTTGGCATTCAGGTTGTTTTCCATTTCTTCACCCTGTTGCTGCATATCGCTCATTTTTTTCGATAACTTTTCCATCTGTTCCCCAGCCTTTTGCTGTTTCTGGCTTGCATTTTTCGAATCCTTTTTATCTAAAGCATCTTTACTCTCCTGTTGTTCTTTTTGTATATCCTGAACGTCTTTTTCAGGGTTTTCGAAAGGATTTGGCCTTTCAAGCGATTGATTTTTTTCTTCCAGCTTTTTCAGATCGTCTTTCAGGTCTTTCATCTCCTTGTTCAGTGCATCCTGTTTTTGCTTCAACGACTCGTTATCCTGCTTTTTATCTTTGGTTTGCTCAGCAAGTTCCTTCTGCTCTTTAGCCAATTCGTTAAGCCGGTCTATATCAGTTTGAAGGTTTTGTTCAAACTCTAACTGTTTGTAAAGTTCTAAAATCCTGTCGAGTTCATTTTTAAGGGTTTTATTGTCCAGTTGCATTTTTGATAGTTCATTCTGCGTTTGGTCCTTATTTTTCTCATTCATCAGGTTTTGCAGCTTTTGCAAAAGCTCTTTTGTTTTCTCATCCAGCACATTATCAAACAGGTCTTTAATCTGCTTTTGTTTTTCCAGCAGCTCTTCAGTTTGCTTTTGGTCTTCCTGTTGCTGAATATTTTTATCGTTCTGCTCTTTAATTTCTTTTACGGCTTCATCCAGCTGTTTTTGTTTGTCTAAAAGGGCTTCAATCTGTTTTTTATCTTCGAAAGAAATCTGTTTTTTATCGATGAGGCTTTCGGCTACTTTTTTACTTTCTTTTTCGATGGTATTGGCCAAACGGATGGCCGATTGCATTTTCTGTTTTAAAGCCTGGTTGCTTGCATTTACCTGTTCGGCGGTTTCTTTTTTTGTAGGTTGTTTAAAGGTTTTCATTTCCGATCGGGTAACCTTTGCGCCATTTACGCCATCGTTATCAGCTACTTCAAAATAATATTCAATTTCCTGACCAGGTTTGGCAGCAGCAGTTTTTAAATCCCAGAAATAGAAAAAGCTATTTTCAGTCGCATTGCTTTTAATGGCAATATTCTTGGCAACCGTACCCACAATGCGGTTGTTTTCTTTGATGTTATACTTAAAACTTAAACGGCTAAATCCGTAATCATCAGTTACATGTCCACTAAAATATAAGGCTTTATTACTCACAGAGTCGGGCTTTTCTTCAACGCTTATACCCGGCGCTTGATCTTTAACAACGGTAATTTGGTGTGAAAGCGAATCCCTGATTGTTACGTATTGGTTTTTAGGCGTGATACTATATTTTGAATTATTCCTGATGGTTGCATTAAAGGCCGATTCATTATCCTCAACTTTTAAAACATTTTCGGTTCCATTTAAAATAAACAGCAGTGAACTGCTCTGGCCGGTTTTAAAGTTCCAGGTAACTTTTGTGCCTTCAGGTAGGAACATATCGCCAACATTAGCAATCAATTCCTGTTTTTTGCCCAGATAAGCGGGGTAATTTAAAGTTGCGGTTGCATTTAGTAGTTCAGGACGTGGCTTAACGGAAACCGTAAACACAGCTGAACTAAAACCACCACCTTTAAAAACCAGTTTTTTATCGTTCTGTATATTTTTGATGCTGTAATTAAACTTACTGATATTCTCTTTTTCGAGTTTATAGGTGTTTTTTCCGTCTTCAACATAAATTTCGGCAGGTAATTCATCACCGGCTAGTTTAACGTTTAAGGTTAAATCATCACCTTGTGTAACCGTTAAACTTTTATTTAAAACAGTAAAGCTGAACGGGGCTTTTGGAGAAATATACTCATCATACTTAAAAAAACTATTTGTGCCCTCGCGTAAAATCGTAGGGGCAATAATGGCTATAAGTAAAATGATAGAAAGTGGAACAAAAAGATATTTTAAATATTTCCGGTTATCGTTAATGCTAACAGCGGTGTAAAACGGAACGGGTTTAAGCTCCAATATTTTTTGATCGATACTGGCAAGAATAAGGTGGTTGTTTTCAGGATGATTTTCAGATAAATGATGAAGTTGTAAGGTATTCAATAATTTATCCTTAATATCGGAAAAGTGATTTCCAATGATAACCGATGCTTCGTCGAAAGTAAGGTGTTTGCCCAATTTGAGCATCGAAAGCAATGGTTTGATGATCAGAAAGCCAACAAGTAAGGTCCCGACAAGTAAATAGGCAAAAAATACTAAGGTTTTAAAACCAGCAGTTGGATTGAGGTAATAAAGACTCAAAAAAACAACAAGATATAGGCCCAAAAGTATGGCAGCGGCATAAATACTTCCACGCAAAATTTTATTCAGGTAAAATTTGCGGATAAACTCATCTATCTTCCGTAATAAATCACTGTAGTTATTGCTCACCATATCACTGTAAATGTAAAAATAGTTCTAATCAATTGAAAGAAATCTGATATTAGGATAACGTGTTTATTACAAATTGGTTATCAATTTTCATTATTTGCAGCTTTTTCTTCCAAATTGATTGGAAATGGAGATTTTTGTGAAAATAAGACAAACGTTTGATTTAATTTAAGAAGCTTGTTTTCGCATGAAAAACCGTTAAAAAATCAATATGGTATTGATTCTTATTTTTTGAAAAAATATCTTTGGCCTATCATCCGCTCCGAATAACAAACAAAATCACTCTTTTTTATTCTCTTAGGAATCCAATTAATGGACTATGTTGCTGATTTAGTGTCGGGTTGTTTACAAACTTTTCAAACCGTTTACCGTTTGTTCAACCAAAAACTTTACGCCTATGTACTGAAAAAAACAGGTTCAGTGTACATGGCAGAAGAGGTGGTGCAGCTTACTTTTATCAGGCTTTGGGAAAAGAGGGCAAATCTTTCTTCGGAATATAGTTTATCAGCTCAGATTTTCCGCATTGCGGGTACTATCCTTATCGATCAGTTAAGGAAAGAAGCTGTTGGCAAAAAGCATTTAACGGTAGTAGAAAATGATTATGCCTTTCAGAATGAAGCTGATCAACCAGAAATGCACTATGCACTTGAGCAGGCTATCGAAAAAATGGCTCCCGTTAGGAAAAAAGTATTCAAATTGAGTAAAGTAGAGGGTTATTCTTATAAAGAAATTGCAAAAATGCTTTCTATTTCTCCAAAAACTGTCGAAAATCACATATCGCAAGCATTAAAACAGTTAAGGGCTGCATTTTCTTCGATTATTTCTTTAGCCATCATCATGTCAGCCATTATTAATAAATAATTATTGCCTTTTTTGATCATAATGGGCACTATAATTAAGAATTATTCAAAATAATTTCGACCCCATAGGGGTAAAGCGCTTTCAAAAACGTATTGTAGTTATGCAAATCAACCAAAAGCTTGTTGAGAAGTTTTTTGCCGGACAATGTACTGCCGAAGAAGCGCGCATGGTAAGTAAATTTTTAGCTGATGGAGACAACCGCGAAATTTATTTAAACAGCGAGGAATGGGCGCATTTTGAACCAAAGGAAAAAGTTGATGGCGAAGTATCAGAACGGATTTATGTAAATGTATTGGATCATATCCATGATAGAATAGAAATTAAAAGACGCCGCTTGCGTTATTTGGCTTATGCCGCCTCGATAGCATTGATTGCTACCATAGGATTGGTGGTTTATAAATTTAACAGTAATCAGGTTTCTAAATCTACTGTTGCTTTAGCTAAACATGGTGTGCCTGCAAGGGTGGCTAAGTTCGTAACTAATACCTCAAATGCAAAACAAATTCATACCCTTCCTGATGGAACCATTGTTGAACTTGATCCAAACAGTGAGGTAAGTTATTTTCCGTTTGACCAAGGAAAGAGAGATGTGGTTTTGATAGGACAGGCATTATTCAGGGTACATAAAGACAAGACAAAACCTTTTACGGTTTTTGCCAATAACCTCGCTACTACTGCTTTAGGTACCATTTTTAAAATAACTGCTTTTAAAAAGGGCCTTTATACGAAGGTGAGGTTAATCGAGGGAAAGGTGGTGGTTAAACCCCAGCAAAAACTCTTATCAGCAGGTGTTAAAACCGTTTATTTATTGCCAGGGAAAGTATTTACGGTAAATATGCAAACCTATGTTGCAAATGTGAAAGAGGTTAATATTCTACCGGCTAAGAAACTAGAAATTTTAGATCAGAACAAGGCTATTGTTACCGAAAATGCCATTATTTTCGATAACGAATCATTAGCTGGTGTTTTTGATGCACTTGAAACTAAATTGAACATTAAAATAAAATATTCTGCAGGTCAGTTAAACAAAAAAGTATTTACAGGACAATATGAATTCGGACGCGACGACATTGATTCCTTCTTAAATATGCTTTGTTCGCTCAATAACCTGACCCCAGAAAAAACAGAGGTGGGATATAACATAAAGAAGAAGTAAACAAAAACCCTAAACACAACTAGACCAAACTAACTAACTTCATGATTAAAATTTTTACTAAAAGGAACGTTCCAAAACGTGTCTTCCTGCTACTGCTTTGCCTTTACCATGGATTTAGCGCTTACGCGCAAACGCCAGCAGTTAAAGGGGTGGTTAAAGATGCAAAAGAAACCATTGTAGGCGCAACAATTATTGCCCGGCATGTGCAAACGGGAGTTAAAACAAGCACTTCTTCTGATAGGAATGGTGTGTTTAGTTTTCCGCGACTAGCTGCAGGAAGTTATCAATTCACCATCAATTTTATAGGTTACGAATCTAAAACCATTAGAGGAATAGTTAAAGATGGCGGCACTTTTTCGCTTTCGGTACTCTTGAAAGAAAGTAGTACCAGCTTGGATAAAGAAGTAATTGTAACGGGTACAGGTATCACCAGAAATAAAAACACCTTTACTGGAAGTACAGCCACATTTTCTGGTGATGCGTTAAAAATGGTTGGAAATAATAACATCATTCAGAGCTTAAGAACTTTAGATCCTTCATTTTTATTAATGGAAAATAACCTGGCAGGCTCTAATCCCAATGTTTTACCGGTTATAGAGGTTAGGGGGAAAAGTAGCGTGCCAAGTGCTAGTTTAAAAGATCAGTTTGGTGGTGATCCAAATCAGCCACTATTTATTTTAGATGGTTTTGAATCCAGTTTGCAGACCATTGTAGATTTGGATATGAACAGGGTGGGGTCTGTTACCATTTTGAAGGATGCTGCTTCAACGGCATTATATGGTGCAAGAGCATCAAATGGCGTTGTGGTTATCGAAACCATCAGGCCAAAGCCAGGAGAACTTCAGTTTACATATTCAAACGATTTTAGGGTAGAAAGCCCTGATTTATCCGGGTATAATATGATGAATGCAACTGAAAAACTGGAATTTGAAAGATTATCAGGCAGATATACTTCATCAGATACCCCAACGCAACAAGTTTTTTTAGATGAGCTCTACAACACTCACCTTGCTGCCGTAAAAAAAGGCGTTGATAGCTACTGGTTAAGCGAACCGATACAAACAGGTTATACCAACAACTCATCTGTTTTTGCTCAGGGTGGTGATAATACCTTCACTTACGGTCTCGGAATGAATTATAAGTCTCAAACCGGCGCCATGAAAGGTTCGGGAAGAGATAGCTACAGCGGAAGTATTAATCTTACTTACCGAAAAAATAAACTGAATATTAATAATGTTACCTACATCAGGGGCTATTCTGCAGACAACTCACCTTACGGTTCTTTTGCTGATTATGTTAATGCTAATCCTTACTTCGAAAAAAACTATACCAATCGATATCTGGAAGTTACTAGGCAATCGAACGGAACGGTGATTAAGGTTCGGAATCCATTATACAATGGTACGCTACCGCAATATGACAATACAAAAAATTTAGAAATTCAGAACAATCTTAATCTGAATTATGATTTGACAAAAGATTTGAGATTAAACGGAGCTGTTCAGATTACAAAGGGAAATACAAACTCCAAAAAATTCAGGGCCCCAGAAAGCAGTGAATTTGAAGATGTTACCTTATTGAGAAAAGGAACCTATGGCGATGGTCATTTAAGTAATTTATCTTACCAGGCAAATGTATTGCTTACGTATTATAAAACATTTGCCGAAAAACATATTTTGAATGCAAACTTCAGGGCATCGGTTAATGAAAATTCGAATAGTAGTTACTCCACATTATTAGAAGGTTTTCCTGCCGGAAGCAACGGTAATCCGCGGTTTGCCTATGGCTATTCAGAAAATACTTATCCCGAAGCCACTTCCAGTGTTTACAGAACATTAAATGGAACGTTTTCTGCGAATTATGCCTTTGATAATAGATTCTTGGCTGATGCATCCTATCGTCTGGATGGTTCTACCGCCTTTGGAACGAATAAGCAATTTTCACCATATTATTCCTTTGGATTGGGTTGGAATGTCCATAATGAAGCATTCTTTAAAGGAAAAAGCTTGATAAACAGATTAAAGCTTTTTGGGAATATTGGCGTTACAGGCAATCAGAATTATGGGAGCGTAACATCTGTATCGGTTTATAACTATAACAGTAATAGTAATTACAATCAATTCGGGCAGGGTATAGGCTTAACTACACTTGGAAATCCTGACCTGGCGCCACAAAAAACAACACATATTAGTGCCGGTGTAGATTTTGTGCTTTTTGGCAATAGACTTACAGGTTATATTAATGCTTATCATAAAAAAACAGATCCATTGGTGGTGGCTGTCGATCTGCCATCTTCTACGGGTGTATTTAACTATCCTTTAAATGCAGGTACGTTAACTTATAATGGTTTAGAAGCCAAATTAAACTACTCACCAATTTATAATCCTGCAAGAAGAGTAGTATTAATGCTTGGTTTAACCGGATCAATGTACAAGAGTAAGTATGCTGGCTTTGGAAACACCTTAAACTCCTTAAATAAACAACAGGAACTGGACAAATCGACATTAAGATTTACCGATGGCTATAGTGCCGAAACCATTTGGGCGGCAAAATCTCTAGGTATCGATCCTGCAACCGGAAGAGAGGTTTTTTTAACCCCGAGCGGACAGTACTCGTTTGATTACAGTGCAGCAAATATATCGCCTGTTGGAAATACAACGCCAACAGTTGAAGGCGTATTTACCACAAACCTCATGTTTAAGGGGTTTAACTTTGGTATTAACATCAGGTATAAACTCGGGGGCGACATATTCAATTCTGCGTTATTTGAAAAAGTTGAAAACATCAGCTTTACCAGCATCACCCTCAATCAGGATAAAAGGGCACTTTACGACAGGTGGCAAAAACCAGGTGACGTGGCGCAGTTTAAGTCTATTTCACAAACCTCTACTACACCAATTTCTTCAAGATTTGTCCAAAAAGAAAATACAATATCAGGTGAGGCGATCAATATCGGCTATACCTTCGATAATAAGCTTTGGGTAAAAAAACTGGGCATGCGGTCTTTCAATATCAATGCAATGGCGAACGATATTTTTACTGCATCGACAGTTAGGCGTGAGCGGGGCATTGACTATCCTTTTGCCAGAACAGTTGCATTGAGTTTCAGGGCTTCATTTTAATTAATACAGATGAAAAAGAATTATATAAAATTATTTATTACAGCAGTTGTACTGTCTCTGTTGTTTGGGGGCTGTAAAAAGTTTCTTAATGTTCAGCCCGAAGATAAGGTTTTGGAAACACAGGTATTTTCTAACAAAAACGGAATTAATACAGCTTTAAACGGTTTATACATTAATCTGGCAAAAGCAGATTTATATGGAGAAAATCTTACACTCTCTACTGTGGAGGTTTTGGCCCAGCGATATAACGTTTCATCAACACATAACCTGTATAAAATTGCCACTTACGCGTATGCAGATAAACCTGCATCCACCAAGTTTGATGCTATTTGGACACAGGCTTATTCAAATATTTTAAACATCAATAGTTTTTTAGAAAATCTGGAGAAATATAAAGGTGTATTGGATGAGAAAACAGAGTCTCTTTACAAAGGTGAGGCCCTGGCTATGAGAGCGTTTTTACATTTTGATCTTTTGCGCCTTTATGGACCAAAATACAATTCGGTCGATTCAACCAAACAATCAATCCCATATTATGAAAACAGTCAATCGAAAATTAACCCGCTCTTGCCTGCAAATCAGGTGATGCAAAAGGTTTTGAGTGATCTTTTAAGTGCAGATGCGTTGCTTAAAAATGATGTCATAATTACGCTTGGGGTTAATCCGCCGCCATTAAACGGAGATGTAGATTTTGTAAATAATGGGAGAAACTACCGTTTAAATTATTATGCCGTAAAGGGTTTGTTGGCAAGAGTTTACTTATATCGTGGTGATAAAGTGTCGGCTCTTGCTGCCGCAAAATTAGTGATTCAACAGGCTGATAAATTTAAGTGGACTACTACCACAAATGCCTTAAGTGAGAAAGTAAATCCTGATCGTGTATTTACTTCGGAAATGATTTTTGGTGTAATGAACACGCAATTGTATAATAGCTACCTTACTATATTTGATCCATCAGTCACCGATGCGAACATTTTAGCACCTGCAGCCACTAGATTAACAACTGTTTTCGAATCAAACGAAAGTGATTACCGATACAATTTAAATTGGCAGATACCTTCTACAGGTATAAAAAGCTACAGAACCTTTTATAAATATGCTGATGTTGTGGATAAGGCCAAAACATTTAGGTTTACCGTGTCGCTTTTGAAAATAAGCGAGATGTATTATATCGCAGCAGAGTGCGAACCAGTAGCTGCTGATGGAATCAATCAATTAAACATCGTGCGGTTTAATAGAGGATTAACTAACCTCGCCACTACTGCTAACGTTAACACTGAACTACAAAAAGAATATCAGAAAGAATTTTTTGGAGAGGGACAACTCTTTTATTACTACAAGCGCAGAAACGTAACCTCGGTAGGAAATGGAACAGGAAGTGGAAATATTACCATTGTTCCTGTAGTACCATTACCATTATCGGAAAGTCAATATCGCTAACCTAAAAAATAACCCAATGAAGAAAATTAAACTCTATACAGCAGGTTTACTCGTAATGATATTGGCAAATGCCTGTAAAAAAAATCTTGATACCTATACCGGTCAGAACAATATCTATTTTAATGAGGCTGGCCGATTACCCGCCTTTAATGGTGAGGTAATAAGAGATTCCACTGTAATGTCTTTTTCCTTGGCAAAAAATACAGATTCAGTTGTGAATATGATCATCAAAATTACGGGTGCAGTAAGTGATCAGGATCGTTCTTATAAACTGGTAATTGATCCGGTTTCAACAGCAATACCCGGAAAACATTTTGATGCGTTGCCTCAAACATTCAGTATCAAAAAGAATAAACTTCAGGATACCGTTAAAATAAAATTCCATCGTACAGCTGACCTGCAAGCACAGAATTACACACTGTTTTTTAAGCTCGTGGCAAATGAAAACTTTAGTACAGAGATGGTGGATAAATTAATTAACGCGACCACAGGGCAACGATTAAGTTTTATCAGGTACAGGTGGTTCTTAAATGATATTGTGAAGAAACCTGGAAGATGGACAGACGGCTACTTAGGTGTTTTTACACGGAAAAAACTGAGTTTGCTGGCTCAGGTATTAAATGTAGAGCCATCATACCTGGATACAAGTGTTTCAATTGCCGAAATTACTGCCTATGGTAAGTTTATGCAACGGTATTTAAACGAGCAAAAGGCAGCAGGAAATACTATTTACGAAGAAGACGGATCAGAAATGATTATGGGTTCACTCGTTCAATAATGATCACTTAAATGAATTAATCATGACTTTCAAGAAATATATATACGTAATTCTGTTCTGTATGGGAGGCTTAAGCGCCTGTAAAAAAGATCTGGGTAATTACGATTACAATGCAATTAACGAATTATCGACCGTGGGCGGCATTGCATTAGATTTAACAGCTGTATATGGCAAACAATTTGTTTTAAAACCTGATTTGAAATTTACACTTGATGCAGGAACAGACGAATCCAAATACAATTACGAATGGTCTTATATCGGGCCAAACGGTTTGGGAGGTACTAAGCTTTTTATCCTGGCTACAACAAGAAATCTCGATCTTAAAATGACGATTATTGCCGGCAGTTATCAATTCTATTACGCTGTTACCGATAAAAGTTCGGGAGTAAAATATAGATATCCTTTTACCGTAAAGGTTGTAAATGAAATTAACGAAGGATGGATGTTGATGTGCGATGTTTCGGGAAAAGCGCGCGTAGATATGCTTTCGTTAAATACCAGTGGGGAGTTTGATGTAATTTCAGATTTATTGGCTATCACAGGTTCAGACCTTAAATTGGACGGAAAGCCCGTAATGGCTTACACTTACGCTACTGGTCTTTTAATCGGTCCCGATCAAATTAGTTATGGTGTTTATTTTGGCACTGATAAAAGCACTCAAAAGGTAGATCCAAATACCTTTAAATGGACAAAAACAATGAGTTTAACTTATGAAATGTTTGGGAATATTCCTGAAGGATTTTATGCTGATGCCATTAAACAAAGATCAGGTGGTGCTTCTTACATGATTGGAAACCAGGATGCTTATTATTACGATAGGGCACAAAATATTTACTATTCGGCACCAATAAATTATATAACAGCAGAGCAAAAGGGGTTTAAGGTTGCTCCCTTTATTGCTGGTAACCCACAAATCGTATCTAATGCCCACGCTATATTTTATGATATTACTAACCGTAGGTTTGTAAAACATGTAGGGACATCGGCAACCTGTACCACATTACCTGATCCCCAGGAAGCACAGAAGCTTTTCAGTTTTAGTACAGGTATGGATCTAATTTACATGCAATGGGTAGCGTTTAACGGGGGTGAAGTATTTGGTTTACTTAAAGATCCCAACTCAACAAAAAGATTTTTAGCCAGGTTTAATAGTGGCAATAATGCACAATCTTATTATGCCGAGATTTTAGCCACAGATTTTTCAAACGCAGAATTATATGCTGTTAGCCCTGATTTAGGTTACATATTCTACAGTATGGGAGGAAAGGTTTATGAGTACGACATGTCGTTAAAAACGAGCAAACTGATGTTGGATATGGGTACTCAGAAAATCTCTTTTTTACAGTTTTACGAGTTTAAAAATACCACAAAATATAAAGATTCGAATAAACTGATAATTGGTGCTTACGATCCGGCATTGCCCGAAGGCCAGAATGGAAACCTTGGTATTTATACCGTGCCGCCCGTAAATGGCGATTTGGTAGCTTATAAAAGGTACAGTGGTTTCGGAAAAATTAAGAGTCTAACCTATAGAGAGCGTTAATTAAAATTCTTCAAAGCAAAACATACAAATTAAACCAATGAAAATTAAAGCATTATTAAGCACACTTTTGTGCATTACAACCATTTCTGCCATGGCGCAACTGCCGGTAGAAGTTAAGGGGCTGTTCAAGAAAAAAAGAATCTCGGCCGTAAAATTGTTTAAGGTAAAATACGGCAAAAGTGTCGAAATTGCCAATGTTACCCCTAACGAAAATAACCAGTTTGGCTTTTTATTCTATCCAGAATATGAAGGTATATATGTAATCGGTACAGGTAACGAAAACAGCCCGAACGATAACTATAAATTCTATTTCAAGGGTGGTGAACAGTTATCCGTAAGCCTATTAGATTCGAGTTATGTGTTAACGGGTAAATTGAACTCTAAGGAAAACGTTGTACTAACACAATGGCACGACCTTACTTTTCCGCTTGAGCAGAAAGCCATCAACTTTATGAAAGTGCAAAGTACTTTTGTTGATTATTTTCCAGAACAGGAAGAAATTGTAGCGAAAAGCAAAACTTTCTTAAACGGTAAAACCACAGGTAATGCAAAATTTGATAAACAGGTTAGAGATATTATGGCTTTAGATCTGGCCAGTTATGCAACCAATTTTTTAAATACACCGCGTTCTGCACATCCTTCGGTTGAAGAGTACAGCAATTTTTACAGCAGTTTAAAAGCAGTAGATTTTGCAAAAACAACCGATAAGGTGTACAATTACCCATGGGGCTACCGTACTCTTTCGGGCATCATTATCGTAAATATGCGTCAGGATGGTAAAGCCTATAAAAGAGGAGTAGAGGGGGTCGATATTTTTGCTTCTTATCTTCCAAACGACACTTTGAAGGGTGATTTGGCTTTAGAAAATGCCGCCGGTTATAAAACGATAGCCGATTATCAAACCTTAATGGCAAAATACAACAAATACGTAATTACCAAGGTACAAAAGGAGCGCAGTGACAATATCATGAACCCGTTGTTAACCTATAAACCAGGTACCGATGCTTACGAATTTTCGTATGCAGATAACACCGGTAAAGTGTATAGCATGAAAGATTTTAAAGGAAAAGTAGTATTGGTTGATACCTGGGCAACCTGGTGCAGCCCTTGTAAAGCCGAAATCCCGTTTCTTAAAAAATTAGAAGAGGAAATGAAAGGTACAGATGTGCAGATTATCAGTTTATCTACCGATGCTGAAAAGGATAAAGAAAAGTGGCTTAAAATGATCAAAGATGAAAATTTGGGCGGCTTACAGCTTTTTGCCGGCGGACCAGCTAATGAGTTTTCTAAATATTATAAAATTAATACCATTCCCCGTTTTTTAGTTTTCGATAAACAGGGCAAAATTGTAACCGTTGATTCACCCCGTCCTTCTCAGCCAGAGTTAAAAGCATTATTGCAAAAAACGCTAGCCAATTAGGTCATTGCTTTGCCGCTATATCGGCGGCAAAGCTTTTTTACATTTCTTATCCTTATGATAACCATAAAAAAACTATTGCTAGCCACGCTTTTGCTCTTTTTTTTACCCAAGGCGTATTGCCAAAATGATAGCATACAGATTAGCGGACGATTAAAAGGCCTGGGAAATAAATCGGTTTGGATTTCTTTTGCTGATGATGCTGGTGTATCGAGAAGTTACAGAGCAAATGCCATTAACGATATTTTTTCTTTAAAGGTACCCCGCTTGCAAAGGCCCGCTATCGCACGGTTTGATGTTTCGATATTAAGGGGAGTAAATGCTACAAGTAAGGACAAAACTGTTTCAAATCCATCTCCCGTTCTCGATTTGTTCGTTTTTGATAAAGGGATTAAAATAACCGGCGATGCCTTATTGGTTCAGTTTGCAAAGGTAAGCGGCGATGAGGAAAACAATGTGTTTGACAGCTATAAACAGCTGGTAAAAAAAGATGAAATGCGTAATTACGAAATCATGCAGTTGCTTTTTAATGGAGAGAAAAACACAAATGCGGCGCAATCAAAGTCGCTTAGTGCTGAGGCTACTGCAATAAACAGAAAGTTGGTTAATGTAAAGCGCGACTTTGTTAAAAACCATCCGGACGCCTTTGCTTCTGTGTTTTTATTAACCCGAATGCAAAACCTGTATACCGCTGGCGATTTTATTTCCACGTGGAACAGTTTATCATCCAAATATAAAAACCATCCTATTGCAGAGAGAATCAAGGCATACATCAAAAAAATAAGTGCTACACCTGAAGGATCGGATGCCATTGGTTTTCAGAAAACCGACAATCACGGCAAAACCATCAATTTGGCTGACTTTAAGGGAAAGACTGTACTGCTCGATTTTTGGGGCAGCTGGTGCGGACCTTGCAGGGCTAGTAACCCACATCTTAAGGTATTATACGCAAAATACCAATCCAAAGGTTTTGAAATTATAGCCATAGCACAAGAGCAGAAAAAATTACTCAGCGAAGCACGCACAGCCTGGCTTAAGGCCATTGAAGAGGATGGACTTACCTATATCAATGTGCTCAATAATGATGGCATTGAAAAACAGAATCTGGTAAGAGATTACAACATCATGGCCTTTCCTACCAAGATACTGATCAGTAGTGAAGGCAAAATATTGATGCGGATTACCTCGAGCGCTACAGACGATATTGACCATGCACTAGAAAAAATTTATGGATTTTAAATCCTCCGAACTTTACAAAATGAAATTTAAAGTAATAATATTTTTTGCTGCCTTAGTTTTATCACTAAATGCACAGGCTCAGAACGCCAAAACGATAATCGAAAGCATGAACAAAATGTTTGCTCAAAAATCTATCGACCCAATAATGGAGAATTTAAGCACCAAATTTTCTGTTGCTGCTTATTCCAGACCCTCAACCGATAGGATGCTCAAAACTATTTTGGAGCGTTATGCCTGCGATTCGCTGCAATTGAAAAGTGAGGCAAAACAGAACGAAAATATTCAACTTACCATACTTCCGTTTAACAAAGGAAAGGCAGGTAAAGAAAGCTTTATTTTTACTGATGCGCAGTATAAAATTCTTTACACCGATATTTTCGATCAACTCTATGGCATGAACCGGTATAAAAAATCGGTGTTGATTGCTAAAATCCCCTTTGAAGTACAGGATGGTTCAATCATTTTAACCGTTAAGGTAAACAATAGCCAGCGACCGCTAAAACTGCTTTTTGATACCGGAGCAGATGGAATGGCCATTACCAAAGCCCTTGCCGATTCTGTAGGTATAAAAGCTACCCGTCAGCAGAGTACCTCTGTAGTAGGCGGGAATATGCAGATATCGGTTTCAGCAGGAAATACCATTCTGCTGGATACTTTTAAGCTAAAAAACCAAAGTTTTGCCATTTTTCCCGAAATGCGCAAAGGAAGTGATGGCATTATTGGAAACAGCATTGCTAAAAACTACATCACCAAAGTAGATTTCGATAAAAAAGAACTCTCGCTCTATAATTTTGGAGATTACGCGTATCAAGACCAGGGGACATCTGTTCCGGTTACTGTGCCCGCTGGTTTGTTTATTATCCCAGGTGAAGTAAGCATAATGCCTGGCCAGGAACATGCAGGTGAATTTGTTTTCGACACAGGCGCCTCATATAATCTCATTTGTTTCAGGCCATTTGTAAAAAAGAACAAACTATTGGTAAGCGGTTTCAAACCCGAATATAATGGCACTACAACCAGTATGGGTATCAGTACACCAACTTACAGTGGCAGGGCTGTAGCATTCTCTTTTTCCAACATGCCTAAGCTTACAAATTTTCCAGTTACCCTAATGGCCGGAGGCGGTCAGAGCGAAAGCTGGAATCCGGGCTTCGATGGATCAATCGGTATCAGAACCATTGGGCGGTATAATTTCACCATTAACCTACAAAAAAAGGAAATCCATTTTGTACCGAACCACACGCTAAATTTCCCTAACGATTTTGTTTTAGGTGCCTATTTATTCGGTTTCGATCAGGATGGGAAATTAAAGTTGCTAAGCATAGTTGCTCCGGTTGAAAGTGAAACAATTAAGGCAGGACAGACAATTGAAAGTATTGATGGCGTCGCCACATCAGTTCTACTTAAAGACAGCAAGAAAATGCTTGCGGTTTTAGCGGCACCCTCAGGTAAAAACTTCAAAATTGCCTACACCGTAAACGGAGAAAAACAAAATATCTCAATAACCAAAAAGTAATTAAGCAGATGAAAAAATTAATCAATACCCTTTACTTCATACTACTGGCCTTGGGCTGTTTCGCACAAAGCCCATCACTAACCAGCGTATTGCAGCAGGCTAAAAAAGAAAACAAGCTTATTTTTGTCGATTGTTATTTCACGGGCTGCATACCATGTGCTCAAATGGATGAAAATGTTTTTCCAAACGAGCTTATTAAAGCCGAAATGGATAAAAATTTTTTGATGCTCAAAAGTAGATATTTTTAAGGATAAGTTGGGTGATACGTTAAAAGTACAGCATATTTTAAATGGTTTCCCGACTTTTTTGGTTTTAAACAGCGATGGGAAATTAATCAGCTCATCGTCTGGCTATAAAGATCCTGGGAATTTGCTTGCATTGTTTACCGATGCACGCCAAAAAGCGGCTCAGCATAAGTTTTTATCGGGTTTTTCTGCACAATATGATGAAAAAAAATACCCGTCATTTTATGTAGAATTCTGTAAAACCCGGAAGGGAATAACCCCGGGTATCTTGGCTACTTATAGCGATACTTTAAAAAACTTTAAGGCAGAAAATGCACTGTTGCCTTATTTGGTTTCAAGATCGGCAGACGAAAAAGCGATTGAAACCATTTTTTCTGATTATAGCAGTTTCTTATCGCTTTATGGAGCCGAAGTATTACAACCTGTAATAGATTATGGGTTAAACCAAAGGCTGGCTAAAGCACTGAAAACTAATTTGAATGATACTGCTTTTGAAGACTTTTTGGCAGGTCGGAAAAAATATTTCTCAGATAAAACCTGGAAAATATGCCTTCAAACTTTAGGCAACAAATACTTTTTAAGCATGAAAAAAGATACCGTTGGCTTTCTGAAATTCTCAATCAAGAATCCAGTTTTATATCAATATCATTTCAATGCGCTTTACAGTACATTGTTGGTTAAAAATGGTTTTACACCAGAGGTTGTCAAGCTCTTTTGTAAATGGGCCGATGCCATTGTTACAGATGATAGTGGTCTTGAATTTATGAAAACGGCTGCGGCGGTAAATAAAATAGCTCAAGATGAAACTGGTTACAACAGGTTTGTAACAATGGCTGCAGCATATGCCAGCAAGTATAAAATGAAAATAGAACCCATTAATGAAACTGGTTCAAAATAAATAAGAATTACACCTTGTAGAAGGGGTGCATGTTAAATAGTTAATGATCGAAAAGCTTATCTGGATGGATAAGCTTTTTGTTCATATAATGGTTACATTAACTTTATTTTGTTTTCGGGCTAAAAATCTACTTTTGATCTTTCATTTTATAAAATTGTTTTCAATTGAGATGAAATGATCATGATTTTCAGATCAATCATAATAAAACCAAAATATGAAACGAATATTTATTTCTGCACTAATGTTGTTCATTTTTACCACCTCTTTTGCTCAAAAATTTAACTGGAACAAAAACCAGGTTATTGCCCACCGCGGCGCGTGGAAGAAAAATAATTTCCCTCAAAATTCTATCGCTTCTTTAAACGAAGCCGTAAAGCTGGGTTGTTATGGATCAGAATTCGATGTGTGGATGACAGCAGACAATGTTTTGGTCATTAATCATGATCCAGAATTTCAGGGTTTAGTGATCGAAAAAGTAAACTATGCTGATTTATTGACCAAAACGATGAGCAATGGCGAAAAGATTCCAACACTTGAAGCATATTTATTGGAAGGGAGAAAACAGCGAACCACCAAACTGATTTTAGAGATCAAACCTTCGTTAATTAGTAAAGAGCGTGGAATTGAGGTGACCAATAAATGTATTGAAATGGTTCAGAAACTCAAGGTGGTGGAGTGGACGGAGTACATCAGTTTTGATTACGATTACTGTAAAAGGATTTTGGCGCTCTTACCAAAAGCAAAAGTGGCCTACTTAAAAGGCGAAATCAGCGCCGAACAAATGAAAGCAGATAAATTAACAGGGGTTGATTATCATTATAGCGTTTACCAAAAAGATGGATGGATCGAAAATGCCCACAAATTAGGATTAACGGTAAACGCCTGGACCGTAAATACTGTTCCTGAAATTCAATGGCTTTTAGCGCATCAGGTTGATTACATCACCACTAATGAGCCAGAATTAACTTTCGAAGAGCTCAAAAAAACACCAGTTGCAACGGGCTGGAAGCTGAAATGGGCTGATGAATTTAATGATGCCGGATTACCTTTAGCAAAAAATTGGAGTTACGATGTAGGTGGAAAGGGCTGGGGCAATAACGAACTTCAATATTATACCGAAGCGGATAGCACGAATGCAATTGTAAAAAAAGGAAGTCTGAATATTACCGCGGTAAAAGCAGACAAAGAAAACAACCACTATACTTCTGCCAGATTAGTAACGAAAAACAAATTCGATTTTAAATACGGCAGAGTAGAAGTTCGTGCAATGTTGCCAAAAGGCAGGGGTTTATGGCCTGCAATATGGGCCTTACCAACCGATTCGAAATATGGAAGCTGGCCAAAAAACGGTGAAATTGATATTATGGAACATGTAGGTTATGATCCGGACAGTGTTCATGGAACAGTGCACACCGGAAAATTTAACCATGTAATTAAAACACAGGTTGGCAAGGCTTTAAAGGTTAATAATCCTTATACCGAGTACCATGTTTATGCTATAGAGTGGTTTGCAGATCGGATCGATTTCTTTATTGACGATCAAAAATACCTCACTTTTAACAATACCAAGAAAGGATCTGGCGACTGGCCATTCGATCAAAACTTCCATTTAATCTTAAATGTAGCTGTTGGTGGTGGCTGGGGCGGAAAAAAAGGAGTAGATGATACTATTTTCCCGGCAACAATGAAGGTTGATTATGTAAGGGTGTTTCAGAAGTAATGGTTTGTTAGTTCGATAGTTCATTGGCCATTAGTTATTCGTTAATCGACTTTGGACTCCAGACTAAGGACTTCAAACTAATTTAATTACCAACTGGAAATTTTAACTTGCGGTATCTAAGCTATATTGTATAATTTTATGGACTCACGTAGAGAATTTCTAAAAAAAGCGGCCTTGTTTGCCGGAGCCACTGGCATGGCCAATACCTTGCCCAGTTCGGTATTAAAAGCCATGTCGATTAACCCGGAACCGGGTAGTACATTTTACGATGCGGAACATATTGTTTTCCTGATGCAGGAAAACAGGTCTTTCGATCATATGTTCGGTAAAATGAAAGGTGTTCGCGGGTTTAATGATCCACATCCACACATTCAACCTGATGGGAACAAAGTTTGGTTGCAAAAAGATGGTCAGGGTTATACCTATGCCCCTTTTCATGTAGACATTAACAAAACAAAAATTACCTGGCAGGGTGGTTTACCACATTCGTGGAATGACCAGGTCGCCGCACGAAATGGTGGCCGTTACGATAAATGGCTGCCCGTTAAAACACCAATGACACTGGCTTATTATGATCGGAATGATATTCCTTTCTATTATGCAATGGCCGATGCTTTTACCATTTGTGATCAGCACTTCTGCTCATCGTTAACCGGAACAACACCCAATAGACTGTTCTTTTTTACAGGAACCGTTCGCGGAGAAAAAAGTGCAAACCGGGTTGCGGTAGTCAATAACGATCAGGCCGAATCGCAAAATAATGTATTTGTAGATTGGCCAACCTTTCAGGAAACA
Organism: Pedobacter sp. W3I1; assembly: GCF_030816015.1. NCBI lineage: Bacteria > Pseudomonadati > Bacteroidota > Sphingobacteriia > Sphingobacteriales > Sphingobacteriaceae > Pedobacter > Pedobacter sp. W3I1. The sequence continues at coordinate 317,069 of NZ_JAUSXN010000001.1, read as the reverse complement.
TTAGAAGATAATGGTATCGATTGGCGCATTTATCAGAACGAATTGTGGACCTCCAAACTCCCGGAAGGCGAAATAGATGATTGGTTGGGAAATTACGGCGATAATCCTGTAGAATACATCAGTAGGCATAACGTTAAATTATCGGCTTACTTTAGAAAAAACGGCGATAATACCGTTAAACCAGCTTTAACCGCAAAAGAGGTTCAGGGGAAATACGATAAATTATCCCAAAAGGAAAAAAACTTAGTAGATAAAGCATTTACCACTAACATTTCTCAAAAAGATTATCTCGATCTTGAACCATTTACTTTTAAGAATGACCAAGGGAAGTCTGAAACGATTAACGTGCCTAAAGGGGATATTTTCCATCAATTTAGAAAAGACGTAGATAGCGGCAAATTACCAACAGTTTCGTGGTTGGTTGCACCTCAACGTTTTTCTGATCATACCAGCTCGCCATTGTATGGAACCTGGTATGTAAGCGAAGCCCTGGATATTTTAACCAAAAACCCAGAGGTTTGGAAAAAAACAATTTTTGTTTTAACCTACGATGAAAATGATGGGTATTTTGATCATCAGCCACCTTTTGTGGTGCCAAACCCTGATGATTCGACCAGTGGAAAAGTATCAGAAGGAATAAACTATGCCACTGATTTTGAAGCAAGAAAGGGAAGTCCTATTGGCTTGGGCTATCGTGTTCCATTGGTTATTGCCTCACCCTGGAGCAAGGGCGGTTTTGTAAACTCGCAGGTTTTCGATCATACTTCATCATTAATGTTTATGGAAAAATGGCTGGCTAAAAAAACAGGCAAAACCATTAAAAGTAACAACATCAGCGATTGGCGAAGGAATATCTGTGGCGATTTAACCTCAGTGTTTAGACCATATAACGGAGAAGAAATCAAATCTCCTGAACCATTAAAACGTGATGTTGTGGTAACTAACATCGGTAATGCAAAAAACAAACCCGCCCAGGTTGGACCTACTGCACTAAATAAAACCGAAATTGCAAAAATAAATAAATTCGAAGCCTTTTCTGCTGAAACATCTAATCATGCCCCTAAGCAGGAGAATGGAACAAAGCATGCTTGTGCCTTGCCTTATCATTTAACGGTTGATGCAAATTTGATCAACAATGAGATCGCACTTACTTTTCAATCGGTAAAAACCTTGTTCGGTAGCGAAACAGAAACTGTTGGTGCACCTTTCAACATGAATACCATTGCCAAATTTAAAGGTGTTGCGGGCAAAACATGGGCATATGCTGTAAAAGCTGGTGATGTGCTAAAAGACAACATTAAACTGGATGATTTTGATAACGAAGTTTATGACCTGACAGTAAGTGGTCCAAATGGCTTTTACAGGAATTTCGTAGGCAGCAAAAAAAATCCTTCCATTGTGGTAAAAGCATATCCAGAGCAGGGTGGTTTGGTAAGCAAAAAACTTACAGGTACCCTTGTTTTTGCTATTGAGAACAAAAATGCTGGTTTAGTCACACTTCAAATTGTAGATAACAAATACAAATCGGGAAGCAAAACGGTAACTATCAAGCCAAAATCGAGTACAAACATCTCGTTTAATCTGACTAAAAATGCGAATTGGTACGATTTCAGCATTGTGCAGGCTGGCAATACCACATTTAAACACCGTTATGCGGGTAAAATAGAAACCGGAGAAATTACCCAAACCGACCCATACATGGGTAACGCATCATAAATATCCCCCAAAAAGGGGGATGCCTTTTGAAAGAAATTATGCTTATTTTGTATTACATGTGCAGTAAACTGTCTATAATCAAAATAAATTTCATAGTTTCTTTCATTTTGCTTTTTAGCCTTAAGCTAGCGGCCCAAAGCTATAATTTTACCAATTACAGCCTAAAGGATGGCTTGCCTCAATCGCAGGTAATGGTAATTTTTCAAGCAAAAGACAGGACGCTTTGGCTTGGCACTTTGGGTGGGGTTAGTAATTTCGATGGAAGGCAATTTACGTCATATAGCAAAGCTGATGGACTAGGGTCCAACTCCGTAAACTGCATTACAGAGGATAACCAGAGCCAAATGCTTTTTGGTACCGAAACAGGTATCAACATCCTTAAACGCGGAAAAATAAGCACCTTATTTTCGGGTAAAGGGGTAAGCCATTTGCTTAAAGATAAGCAGGGAATGGTTTGGGGAATAACCGATTATAAACTTTTCAAAATTGAAAAGGATAAAATTATTTTTTATTCCATTGGCGGTAAAAATATCAATACCATAAACAGTGATAGCGCTGGAAACTTATATGCCGTTGTATCGGGAAAGGGAATTTATCAACTAAAAAATAACAATTGGGTAATCTACCAGGAGTTGCCGCCAGCCATCAATACTTTATCTATCCGGAAGATCTTATTTGATAAAACCGTCAAGAATAAGGCCTATCTCTTAAGCTACCGTAGCGGAATTTATGTGCTGGAGAATGGAATAGTTAAACCTTTTTTTAAAAAAGCCGGCATTGATACCTATTATTCCATCGCGCAGGATCATCGTGGAAATATGTGGGTAGGTTCGGAAAAAGGCGCTTACTTGATCAATAAAAACAGTTCGATCATTAATTTTAACGGAGAAAATGGATTGAGTGATAACCAGGTTAATGAAATATTTAGCGATGCTGAAAATAATATATGGGTATCTTGTTTTAGTGATGGTATTTACAAATACGAAGGCGATGCTTTCATTAGGTACAATAGGTTTAAGGGCAAAAACCTGGCTTATCCAATAAGCGGAATAGCGGTCGATAAAAATGATAACCTCTGGTTTGGAACTTTTAACAAAGGTGTTTTTAAGTATGATGGTAAAAATGTACAAAACGTTGATGTCCCCGCTTTTAAGGATAAGAAAATCTACTTCGTTTATGCTGATAAAGCAAAAAATATTTGGTTTTCGACCTATGGCAACGGTATTTGGAAATACGACGGACAGAAATTTAGCCAGGTATTAAAGCCGGATAAGTTTGATAACAGTTCGATAGCTGAAGATGAGGAAGGAGGGATCTGGATAAACGGCCTGATGTCATCTACTTATTTAAAGGATGGAAAAACCCAACGGATAAGCGGGTTCGATGGCTATTTATCGTGTATTTACCCTTTGCGGAAAGATAGTGTGTTTCTTGGCACTTCAAATGGCGTCACACTCATCAAAAATAAAAAGATAGATAAAACATTTCGGATTAAATCGCTCACCAATGTTTATGTACTAAGCATTATAAAACAGGATGATAATTTAATTTTCGCCACGCTAGGAGATGGGATCATTACCTGGAATTTAAAAACGAAAGCCATTAAACGTTATGTTGTTGCCGATGGACTAAACTCAAATGATATTTATAGCCTTGCCACCGATAAGAAAAACAATTTATGGGCCGGAACAGGACGCGGGATTAACAAATTAACTTTTAATAAACAGCAACAAACTTATGAAGTTTTTAGGGATCATCCGCTAATTGTAGAGTGTAACCAAAATGCCATTATCAATTACAAAAACAGCATATTGGTGGGCACTATAAACGGACTCATTCAATGTAAAACCAATGTGCTTACAGAGCGCATAAAAAATCCTTTTATCCATATCCAGCAGGTAAGTGTTTTTCATAAAAATGATCGGTCGAAAGATCTTTCAATAGATCTGAACGGAAAAGGAGATAAATTTTATAAACTTGATTACAGTCAAAACCACATTTCGATAAGTTTTAAGGGGGTTTACCTCACCAATCCCGAAAGCGTACTTTACCGCTACAAACTGGTTGGGGTAGATAACGATTTCAGCAAACCTATACCCAACACGGAGATCGAATATTCGGCCATAAGGCCAGGTAGTTATACTTTCCAGGTTTATGCTATCGCCAATGGCCAGCAATCAAATATAGAGCAATTTAGCTTTACCATTATACCGCCATACTACGATAGCATTATATTTAAGATTGTCGCATTTTTGGTGCTTATATTTCTGATCTGGCTTATCTTTTACCTGATTTTTAAAACCAGAGAACGCAAAAAATATCAGTTCGAAAAGTTAAAGTTAAAAGAACAGGAAAAAATAAGAAAGCAAACTGCAGAAGATTTCCATGATGATATTGGTAATAAACTAACGCGGATTAATGTTTTGTCTGAAATTTTGGATAAAAAGGTAGCCGGAACAGAAAAAGAGCAAAAAGAACTGATCAGGCTAATCAGAGAAAATGCCAGCCTGTTGTATACCGGAACTAAAGATATCCTCTGGGCGCTAGACCCGCATAGCGATAATCTTTTTGAAATATTGATGCACATTAAAAATTTTGGAATAGATCTGTTCCAAAATACAGGTGTAACATTTAAAATGGAAGGCGTATTAAGCAAATACCAAAAACTACATCTATCGATGGAGTTTAACCGAAACCTAACCTTAATTTTTAAGGAAATGTTAAATAATGTATTAAAGCATGCCAAAGCAACTCAAGTGCTGATTATGGTTATTGAAACGGATCATGATACCGTAAACATCTTGACAACAGACGACGGCGAAGGTTTTGATCTTGAAACGGTACAGAAAGGAAGAGGATTAAACAACATTCAAACGCGCTGTAAACGCATAAAATCGACCTTTCAGATTTCTTCTATTAAGGGGAAAGGCACCACTACAACAATTTCTACGAGAATTCCTGTTACAAAATAGCACTAAAGCCGTCTTAATTAAAAACCAACCACAAAATGAGCCAGAATTTACGAATTGTTCTAATCGAAGACGACGATATTTTAAGAATGGGTTATGAATCGTTGTTAAGCGATGTAGAAGATTTTGTAGTTGTAAATGCTTATGCATCCTACGATTTGGCCAAAAAACATTTAGAGGCCGATCACCCCGATGTGATTTTGCTTGATATCCAGATGCCAGGCACCAATGGGCTGCAGGCCTTGCCTTTTATCAAAAAAGCCTTACCCAACACGAATATTATTATTCTTACCGTTTTTGATTCGCCCGAATTGGTTTTCGAAGCCCTAACCATGGGTGCTGGTGGTTATCTGACCAAAAACTCAAGCGCTTCCAAAATTATAGATGCCGTGAGAGAAGTAAGTACAGGAGGAGGGGCCATGAGTACAAATGTAGCGCGCATTGTAATGCATTCTTTTCAAAAAAACCTGAACTCTCCTTTAACTAAACGCGAAACCGAAATATTAGATCGGATTGCAAACGGACAAACGAAATCTCAAATCGCAAACGATCTGTTTATTGATCAGGAAACCGTAAGGAGCCATGTAAAAAATATTTACATCAAACTCGATGTAAACTCCAAATCAGAAGCGATTAAAACAGCTAAGGAAAAGCGCTTTATTTAATCTATACCCATATTTTACTAGAAAATAATGCGAAAATCACCCTTTTTGGGTGATACTTTGGGACCAATTTCAGTTTAATTTTACATCATACAATTAAACAGGCAATGAACCAATCTGCGAAATCCTTTTATGTGCAAGTAAAGCAACTAAATGATGCAGATGCATTCTATACTAACTGTTTGGGCATGCCTACAGAATCGACAATGATTTCTGAAAAGGAAAAAGGGGATAATGGTTAAGGCAGATCATGAGACCAATATTTTCCTGTCAGAACAGAAGCATCAAAACCAGACCAATAAAATTATATTAACCAGCGATGATTGTTTAGAAGATTATTGCAGGCTAAAATCGAGAGGGGTTATTTTTAAAAATAGACCAGCTTATTTAAGTGAGGGTTTAAGTATCGAATTTTCTGATCCTTATGGTAATCATTTTATCATATTGGAGCAGCGTAACTATAATGAGGATTAAGGTTATGAGGTACATAAAAGAATTAAGCAATAGGAATAGAATTATAAGCGAAAGCACCTGTGAAGCCCTTTATGAGCAACAGAGCGATGCTTATACCATTAAATTTGTTTTTAACGGAACTGAGGATTGTGAAATTAACAAGCGTAAATTCAGCATTTACCCCGATACTTTTGCTGTTGTAAATGCGGGGACAAATTTTAGCAGCAAAATAGATTCGATAAGTCCTGTAAATACATTTTCAGTTTCTTTTGGTGAAAATTTTATTAAAGATTTTCATCATACTTTTTCGAGTAGTAACGAAAGTTTACTTGCCGGGAAAGAAGCTCAGGAAACACCTCCGTTTATCGAATCACTATATCCCTTTTCTGGCGATATGCGCTTTAATGTACTGCATTTAAAAAGCCAGCTCGATAAAGGCTTGAAAGACGAAATGCTGATTAATGAATATCTGTACCACTGCCTTTTAAACTATTATAAAATTTATGATAAAGAGGTGGCTCAGAAATTAGATAAACTCAGCTTTATCAAAACAAAAACCCGCGAAGAGGTTTTAAAAAGATTAACACTTGCTAAAGAATATATTAGCAGCAATTACAATCAAAACATAACATTAGAAAATATTGCCGAACAGGCATGTTTATCGGTTAACCATTTGCTACGAACATTTAAAGAAGCATATGAAATTAGCCCATACCAGTTTTTAATGCAATTGAGGTTAAACCGGGCTAAAAAGCTATTGCAAACCACCACCTATCCTTTAAATGAAATAGTGGGTTTAGTTGGCTTTGAATGCCCAAGTTCGTTCATCAGGTTATTTAAACATACATTCAACATTACGCCTTTAAAGTATAAGAAGAGTAGGCTGAATTAAAATATAAATAGTGATTTCTGCATATTTTGAATGTTAGGATGAAACTATTTTTGAAGCTCTTGCAGGACAATTTGTAGAAGTTTTTTCCTGTTTAGGTTAATAATGATTAAAAAAGCAAACTGCCAGGATTGGGGTTTGCTTTTTTGCGTTTAAAGCCTATTTCTGCCCAGAATGGTGATTTTCGCACATTTTTGGATTTTCACAGCGCCTAAATTGCTTATTGATTTGGTTTTCGTGCTCATCTGCTAAGAACCTGTTGAACTAATTAATTACTAACTATTTATTCCCAAACATGAAACAAAAATTACTATTGATTTTAATGGTGACGGTTTTGTCTTATTTAAATGCCTTAGCGCAAAATAGAACAATTACCGGAAAAGTGGTTGATGCGGATGATGGCTTACCATTGCCAGGCGTATCTATAAAAATAAAAGGGACCGCACAATTAACCCAAACCACCGGGCAAGGAACCTTTTCTATTTCGGTACCCGAAAATGCACAGAGTTTAGTGCTCAGTTACGTTGGTTACACCGAGCAGGAAGTAAAAATAACAGGCGAAACGTTAAATATCCGTTTGGTTTCATCTTCTAAAAACCTGCAGGATGTAATTGTTGTAGCCTATGGAACGAGCAAAAAAGAAGCCATTACGGGCTCTGTTGCTACTTTGAGTGCCAAGCAGTTAGATAATCGGATTATCACCAACGTTACCAATGTCCTGTCAGGTGTTGCACCTGGCGTGGTAACAACTTCAGGAAACGGCCAGCCGGGTAGTAGTTCGGCCATCCGTATCCGTGGATTTGGATCTATATCGGCATCGAATAGCCCTCTTTTTGTATTAGATGGTTCAGTGTATGATGGCGAGCTTGGCGATATTAATGCCAATGATATAGAAAGTATTTCTCTGCTAAAAGATGCATCGTCATCGGCACTTTACGGTTCAAGAGCTGCAAATGGAGTGGTGATCATTACTACTAAAAAGGGTAAATCCGGTACACCAACATTAAATGCGACCTATAGTCAGGGCTTTTCTAAAAGAGGCATACCTGAATATGATAGAATAGGTGCTTTGGATTATTATCCTTTAATGTGGCAGGCTTTAAAAAACAGCCTGGTATATCCGGCAACAGGAACGGGTATAAGCGAGGCGGCAGCAGCTACACAAGCTTCTAATACCATTCAAGGGCAATTGATCTATAATCCGTTTAACGTACCCAATAACCAGATCGTAGGTGTAGATGGCAAATTGAACCCTAATGCACAATTGCGTTATGATGACTTCGATTGGTTTAAGCAGGCCTCACGTGTAGGAAAACGGACCGAGTTTAATGTTAATTCGAGCGCAAAAAATGAAAAAACGGACTATTATTTCTCTATGAACTACCTAAAGGATAATGGTTATTTAATTAAAACCGATTTCGAGAGATTTAACCTCCGTGTTAATGCTAACACACAATTACGGCCTTGGTTAAAAACAGGGGTAAACTTATCAGGAAGCTTATCCAACGGAAATTTAGCTCAGGATGCCTCAACAGGTGGCGCGTCTGCTTTTGTGAATGTATTCAATTTTGCCAGAACTATGGGTCCTATTTATCCAATACATGCTTTTGATGCCAATGGCAATCCGGTTTTAACCACCACCGGCGAGCAATGGTATGATTACGGTGGACATCCTGGTTCTGTTAACAGGCCACAAGGTGCTTTAGCTGGTCGGAATGTGATTTATGAGACTTTGCTAAACGACATATTGAGCCGTAGGCTTGCCCTAAATGGTAGAGCATATGCTGAGATCAAGTTTTTAAAAGATTTTACTTTTAAACCAACCGTTAGTATCGATTTTATTAATGCGTATAGCAGCGAATATCGAAACCCGGTTGTAGGAGATGGAAGTACCGTTGGTGGTTCATCAACAAAACGGAGCACACCAACACAGAGTTATACATTTAACCAGGTATTATCGTACAGCAAAACATTTGGTAATCATAGTGTAAATGCTTTGGCTGGGCATGAAAACTATGATTATGATTGGCGCAGGTTAAGTGCAACTAAGCAAAGCCAGATTTTAGACGGAAATACAGAATTCCCGAATTTTGTAACCCCTAGTGATGCTGGTGGATATAAAGATACTTATCGCGTAGAATCTTATTTCGGTAAAGTAGGTTATAATTATTTAGAGAAATACTTTGTAGATGCCTCTATCCGTCGTGATGGTACTTCGCGTTTATCGTCAAAATCGAGATGGGGGACATTTTTCTCTGCAGGCGCATCATGGGCGATTAACAAGGAGGATTTCATGAAAAACATGGATTGGATCAGTGATTTACGCTTGAAGGCTTCGTATGGTGAGGTAGGAAATGATAATTTAATTGATGCAACCCTTTTTGAACACAACAGCCTTTACTACAATTACCAGGCTTTTTATGAGTTAGGCTGGAACAATGGTAGCGAGCCGGGCTTATTATTGGCCACCGCCGCAACGCCCGATTTAAAATGGGAATCGGTAAATACTTTTAATACCGGAATAGCCTTTGGTTTATTTAAAAACCGCCTGAGAGGTGAGATCGAGTATTTTAAACGTGGTTCATCAAACTTATTGTTTGCGGTACCACAGCCATTGTCTGATCCAATTACTTCTATCCGTCGCAATATTGGTTCTATGTACAATACAGGAATCGATTTGCAATTAAGCGGCGATATTTTAAAATCTGAAAACTTTAACTGGAACTTATTAAGCAATTGGTCTTGGTTAAAAAATAAAATCACCAAAATGCCGGCAGAAACGCCAACAGTAACCAGTGGAACTAAAAGACTTGAAGTTGGACGAGATATCTATGCCTATTATCTGCGCCAATGGGCGGGAGTAGATCCAACAGATGGTTCGGCTTTATTTGAACCGAATGCTGGTGTAACAACCAACCTTCGCACCGTAAATGGTCGTGTTTTAACCACTGATATTAATAATGCACGTTCTGATTATTCTGGCTCTGCCATTCCAGATTTATATGGTTCGATTACCAATACTTTTAATTATAAAAACTTTGGGTTATCGTTCTTAATAACTTACCAGATAGGCGGTAAATTCTACGATCAGAATTACCAGGGGCTAATGGCTACCACCTACGGTTCGGCGCTGCACGTTGATGCACTAAACTCGTGGATGACACCTGGTCAGGTTACTGATATTCCACGATTGGATATTGGCCGTTCAGGTCAGTTTAACGGAATATCCAGTCGTTGGCTGGTTGATGCCTCTTATATTGCTTTCCGTAACATAAATCTATCTTATACTTTACCACAAAGATGGATTAAAGGAGCAACATTAAGCAATGTTAGGGTATTTGCGGCGGGCGAAAACCTGGGCTTAATATCCAAACGCAAAGGAATGGATCCGACCGAATCGTTCACGGGTTTAAATACAACTAATTACGTGCCTTCGCGGATGATTAGTTTCGGAATCAATGTTTCACTTTAAAAGATACGATCATGAAATATAAAAAATATTTACTTTTTGCAGGTTTAAGCCTATTAAGCATCACGGCCTGTAAAAAAGATTATCTCGATACAAAACCGACAGATCAGGTTGATAATTCAGCACTGTTTACCTCTGCTGCAAATGCAAAGAATGCCTTAAATGGTGTTTACCGATACATGTACGAACGGACTACAACCGTAGTCTCAACAGCGGCCCAGAATAAGCCAGGGGTAGGCGGCATAATGCTTTACATGGACTTTATGGGAGAAGACATTGGAATATCCTCATCAAACTGGTATACCTCTGATGGTGGATCCTGGATTAGCCATCGTACCGATAATAGTACCATGCTGGAATATATGTACCGCACCTATTACCGTATTATCGGAAATGTGAATTACATCATCGATAATATTGATCAGGCATCGGGCGCAGCTGCAGATAAAAACACAGTTAAGGCTGAAGCCCTAACTTTAAGAGGTTATGCTTATTTTGGCCTGGTACAACTTTTTGGTAAACGTTATGATGCGGGAGCGAAACCGAATAATCAGCTTGGTGTACCACTTTTATTGGCCTCAACTGATACCAATAAACCACGCGCAACTGTAGAAAGTGTTTATGCTGCAATTGTTAGCGACTTAGAAACTGCTATTTCGCTTAATGCAACCGCTTCGAATAAGAGCCATGCAGGTGTTGCGGTAGCAAAAGGTATTAGAGCAAGGGTTGCCCTGGTGATGCAGGATTATCCTAATGCCATTAAATATGCAAAAGATATTGTAGATGCCAACCAATACCCGCTATTGTCTGTTACTGATTATCAGGCAGGCTTTAACAACGCAACATTAGGCGAGTTTATATGGTCTTCTATGCCAACATTAGATCAAGGAGATACATTCGGGTCGTATTTTGCGCAGATCGCTTATAACGCAAATACAAGCTTTATGCGCGGAAATCCAAAAAGGATTAATTCTGCATTATATAATCAGATATCAGCTACAGATGTTCGGAAAAAGATGTGGGAACCAGCACCAACTACAGCAAATTTCCCATTACCTGCTACAAATTTTGCTCGTCAGCCTTATATGAGCCGTAAATTTTCAGTTAAAGAAGTAGGCGGCCCATCTTTAGGTGATGTTCCTTTAATGCGGACCTCAGAAATGTATCTGATTTTGGCGGAGGCTTACGCCAAAACGCCTGGAAGTGAAGCAGCAGCCAGAACGGTTTTATTTAACCTGGTTAAGCAGAGAGACCCAAGCGCGGTGATTTCGGTAAATACAGGGCAGGCCTTAATTGATGAGATTCTTTTTAACAGAAGAATTGAACTTTGGGGAGAAGGCCACAGGTGGTTAGATTTAAAACGTTTAAACCTGCCGCTTGATAGGACAGTTGTTCCTAACTATGTTTCTGCTTCTGTTGCGGGAACCTTAACAATACCTGCTGGAGATGTTAAATGGCAGTTCTTAATACCGAGGGCAGAAATGGAAGCTAATTCTGGCCTGGCTGGACAGCAAAATCCTTAATAGTTTAAAGACAGGGAAAGGTTATGTTATCGTTTAGTATAACATAACCTTTTCTATTTATCACATTTTAGTTACCTCATCATTATGGTGTTATCGGCATATTATTTTGCTTTATTCCAGCCGACCTTTAATAAAAAAACACAGATAGTTATGAGACTAAAAGCTTTGGTGATTTTGTTACTAGGTATTACAATCACAAATAATGTTTTGGCTGCAGAAAAACCAACTGCCAGCCATAAATCGGTTATCAATTATTATATGGACAGCTACATGAATTCTGATTATAAAAAGTTAAAAGCGGTTTTAAGTGAGGATGCTGTTTTTACCTCGAATAGAGATGTGAGGGTAATTAAACATAAAGCGAGTGATGTGTTAAACCAAATGAAGAAAAATGAAGGCGTAATTCAGCACGATTGCAATATCAGTTCTAGCATTGTTTCCGAAACCGATGCCCTCGTAATTGCACGAATAGATATTAACTACGAATTATTTGATGGTGCACAACAAAACTTTGTCATTATAGAAAAAGATAGAGAAGGCGAATGGAAAATTACTCAGGTATATAAAGTGTTTATCAGCAGCGAAAGTGAAGCTAAAAAGCTGGTTTCAAATTAGCGTTAATTCCTTTTTGGCTAGGCTGGTTTCGATTAAGAGCAAAAAGGTTTATCGAACAACGTCTTTAATCGCAGAGATCATTTTTTTGCAAAAACAAAGGATTCGTGATGATAAATCGTCATTTCGACCGTAGTGGAGAAATCTTTGAACTATGCTTATTAAGATAGTTCAAAGATTTCTCTCACGAAAGTTCATATCGTTTGGACACATCTTTTATAAGAATGGTTTGGGCATCATGCTAGCTGGCTTTTAATAAACCACAGTCTTTACCGAAGGACGCCGTCAATCCTAAGTGGCCGGAGAATCAAAAAAACAGGTGCAGAATAGAACAAATTGCACTAACAAACCTTAAACGCAGTGGTTTTGTGTTCAGTAGCACTGAATTCAAGTTTAATATAAATTGAACACAAACCCCGAAGGGCTCAATCAGGCCGAAGAAAAACACAAACAACTCCTGATTAAACGAAGTGCCACTGTTTTTTTGATGAGCGTGGGCGGTGAGAAGCCACATTGCCGGATTGACAAAGCGCTTTGGGTACTTTGGCGCTCCAAAATGCGCCAGCATTCTTGAGCACAGCTAAAAACAACGTTGACTGCGAAAAACTACCATGCCCCCGCGGCAAAGAGCGGAAAAATAAATATTTGTGCCGGCACTTGATCGTTTTTTTTAAAAATCAGGGGTCTCTTAATAGCAGAAAGATGCTGATCCCGAAGCTTCGGGACAGCATGACGATCGACCTAGGCAACGACGCTAAAAACAAATGTAAATTGACAGTGATGTGTCCATACGATAGGAAGGTTCGGACTGTGCTTCGGTCGTGACGACTGATTTTTATAATCTGTTTGATAGGTGCAAGAAGATAAAAAAATGATTTAAACAAAAAAGTCCCGGCCATTGAGCGGGACTTTATATTTTTCTTTCTTTTCGACTTAAAAATTAATTGGTAATTCTACCTGCGTTCTGTCCCAGCCAATAACCAGATTAGCACCTCCAGTAATCTCTGTAAAGGTTAAGGAGAAATATTCGATCGGTTTAGCCAGGGTTTTAACGGGAACATTTACACGAACAATATCTTTCGCCTGATTGTAGGTAAAAGCACCCCATTTATCTGTTTCGCTATTTACAATAATCGTCCAGGTATCTTTGTTAGGAATGGCGAACAGGCTATAGGTACCCGCTTTAATTTTCTTGCCACCAATCCTTACTTTTTTGAAGAAACGAACTTCTGTACTTTCGTTGGCACCAAAACGCCAAACACTCCCATACTGTTCTAAAACACCAAAAATATTACGTCCTTTTTTCTGTGGACGCGAATAAACAATCTTTATAACCGGTTTTGCCTGATCTCCAGCCTTTGCCTTTGGGGCATTAAGCGGAAAATAAACAATATCCGCAGGACTTGGGTCTGCAACAGGAAATTTTACTTCAGCGGGAGGGGCCTGTTGAGCCTTTGCGCTAAAACAAAGAAGAGCGAAAACAATAATGAAGATATTTTTCATTTGTAGGTTTTTGTTTTCAGTAGCGATGAGCAATCATGATTTTACAGCAATTCGTAAAACCATAACGGTTCATTTGCCGTGGAATTAAATTTTAATCCTTAAAAGGATCTAATGGTATAAAAGGACTAAAAAACTAGTATTTCCTTCCTTTTACGATGGCATTTAAAAATAAGCCTGCTGTTAACAAACCTAACACACCACCTAACAAAGCGAAAATATAATTTTGCGTAATGATTGCTCCGGTTAAAACTCCGAAGAATAAACCTAAAGCATAATATAACCAGTTGAAATTATTGTTGCTGTTCTCTTGTACACTCATGTTTTTGTTATTTGGAGGCAAAGTTAATATTTATTTTAAATTTTAATTTGTCATTACGCCCAAATTCTAATTAATTATCAATTCTAGCCAATTTATAACCAGCCTTTTTCATATAAGTAATCAATTCTGCCAACCTGTTATAAAATTTATCAGTTCTTCTGGCATCGGTACCGATGTGCAACAACAAGATAAAACCATTTAAACCGTTGCGTTTTGTTTCGTTTAAAGTGATAACCGATCGATATATCTCATCGCTCGACCGATAACTGTTTCCCATTTCAGGGTAAGTATAATCAGCGTTAGATCGTGTGCCTGGCGTGAAATTAATCAGTTGTAAACCTTGCGCTTTGGTCCAGTCAGCTATGGTTTGGTTGTACCATTCGTATGGGGGTAAAAAATAGCGTGCGGTTTCTTTGTTAATGCCAAAATTTGCCATCGCCTGATAATTGTTGTTTAAATCGGTTTCGAAACCTGTTTTTGTAACCAAGAGGCTGTCGCGCTTATTCCAATCGCAGTACAATAAATGCTTGTCAGAATGTGGGCCGAGGTAATGACCATCATTTTTTAGCTTTTTGATCAATGAAAGAAAGTTTGGGTTCCGATAAAAAGTTCCGGTAAGAAAAAAGGACGCTTTAACTTTCTCCTGTGCCAGCACTTTGCTTATTTTTTCACCACCATCGGCATATTCATCGCCAGTAAAAACCAGGTAGATTTTCTTTTGGGTAGAATCGCCCCTGATGTTGGCACCAAGGCTATAGGTTTTATGGTTGGGTAGGGGATTAGCCTGCGCTTCTTTAGCTGCTAATAAATAAATCAGAGATGCTGTTCCGTCCATTGTCGGTTCATTGGTGCTATAATCACCATAATCATCATGGTAAACGGCAAGGTCGCTCTGAAAATCGGCATATTCATCAGTATCATTTAATTTGATCCCGATTAAACCTTTATAAATATTAGTGTAAACCGGACCATCAACCAATCCACCGTTTATTGGGTAATTCTTTAAATGGGTAAAGGCCGAGTGCGGATCTGTTGGTGTATCTCCCCACTGCGGCAAACCATAAACCATACTCGTTCCCCAGGGGTTACAGCCAAAAAGCCAGTCGGAACTGGCCTGTTCAAGCTCGGCATAAGTTTTATCGCCACTTAAAGTCGAATACCAATTGCATTGCATGGCAAAGGAAACCGTTAAATTGTTGCTGCACCAGATAAAAGGAACACCCCGATAAAAGGCATTGTTTTTTGCACGGTTCCAAACCTGTGTTATTCCTTCTTTATAATAATTTAGCGCTGTTTTATTTGCTGGTTCTTGCTTAGCGATTTCGTAATGACCCAGATTAATAAACGGATAGTATTGATAATGTGCTGCGGTATCTTTTTGTAGCCATGGCGTAGTGGTTTCCTGGCGGGCATAGTTTAACGCCAGCGTTATTTTCTTTTGATCGATCTTTTCTCTTCCAAAATTGAATGATGTTTCGGCCAGTTCCATATCGTCAACCCAATTGTCTTCAGCATAAATGTATGGCGATTTTACAGAGACGGTTTGCGTCACCCCAGGTTTTTGTAACGCAAATTTATAGGCCGTTTTTGCTTTTTTAGCAAGCGTTTTCGCATAGGGTAAATCATGCTCTTTAAATACAACTGAGCCCAAATTAAAAGCACTCGTAAATTTAGCCGCGGTAGAGCTGGTCCCGGTAGTATTGTTCGTAAATTTGCCACGCTGCTGTGCGTCGCCCGTAATAAAATAGAGCGGGCGCTCGAAGCCTTTTCCGTATTGACTGTCTTCTTTTGGAATCCGCATGCTGATATGGTCGCGGTCATCAGCCAGTTGGTTAAACATGATGTTTTTTTGCGGATGCATTTTCAGCAACCAATCCAGGCCCCATTTAGCCTCGTCCAGCACATCAGCTAATCCATTTTTTCCATCCAAACCATTTCCCAGCTGTCTATCGCCAAAAACCTTTCGGGAAATCGCGATAAGCCATTAGTAAATGATAAGCAGCATTTGCCGAAGTAGTTGAATATTGAAGGTAATCACTTGCATCGTGCCAACCACCTGAAGCATTAAAATGTGTACTGTCTTTAATTCCTGCTTTGGCGCCATATAAAACGAAGCCATCGTGGGTATGGCAGCTATCCTTTAAATATGGATTAAAACCACTTCGTTGCTGGCGCATATATTGCAGGCAGAAGTCTGCGGCACCCTCATAAACGTTATTATTAATGCGCAATAGGGGAGAGAGAATACCATTTGCCCGGAGGTAGAAATTCCCTGCACTTTTAAAATCGCTGAAATTTAATCGGGCAGTTTGGCTGAAAGGACCATAACTGCCAAAACTTTTAATATTGGTTGAGGCATACACCACCTGATTGGTCTCTTTTGCTATAATTTCAAATTTGGAAGGAATTTCGCCTGTTTTGCTTGCCCATACAGCAACTTTAATACTTTCGGTGGGATAACCGAGCAAATTAATTCTGATCCAACTTTGCTGAATTTTTCTTTGGATACCAATAAACGAACATAAGATCCATAGGGTAAACAAGAATGTTAAGGCTAAGAATAACTTATTTTTCATTGGAATGGGTGATTATTTTAGTTAAAAATAGGGTTTTATCAAGATAATGTAAAAGAAGTGCATAAACATTTGGAAGTTAATCAATCGTTTGATTAATTTTGTGTCGTCAAAAAGAAATGAAAACAGAAAAAGTAGATAAAAGACAGGCCATTCTTGAGGCAGCTGAAAAGCTGTTTTGCGAGACGGGGTATGAGGGTACCTCCACTCGCCAGATTGCGAAGGAATCTGGAGCGAACATGGCGATGATAAATTATTATTTCGGTTCTAAAGAAGGGGTTTTTGTAGAGATCATGAATGAGCGTATTGCAGGCTTTGCTTCTCAATTAAAAATCATCAATGAAGATAAGATTTCAGCATTAGAAAAATTGCACAGGGTTATAGAGGGCTATGTAAATAGGATACTGAATAATACTGCGTTTCATAAAATGATGCATAGAGAGCTGTCTTTAACCCAAAGGCCGGAAATGTATGATAAGATTAAAGGGGCCATGAGCCACAACATGCAGCTTATCGATCGCATTATTACAGATGGGATTGAAGACGGTACCTTTAATAAGGTAGATGTTCGGATGGTAATCGCCACCATAATGGGAACCATAACCAACATTGTTATTTCTCCCCACAAGGTTATATCGTGCTCCAACTTCGACCTGAATAACCCAAAAGATAAAAAAATGATTAAGGAGCGAACAATCGCTCACTTACAAGATCTAACAACAGTTTATTTAACAACAAAAAAATGATACCCAGATCAATTAGATTAATGCTTGCGGCATCATTAATTCCGGCTGCTTTATTTGCACAAAGTACGAAGGAATTAAATATCAATCAGGCAATAGAACTCGGCATAGCCAATAGTAAAAACTTAAAACTTTCACAAAACAAGATCGATCAGGCAATGGCTCAGCTTGAAGTTGTAAAAGACAATGCTTTGCCTACGGCAAACGCAAGTTTTATGTACAACCATGCTGAAATACCAACCACTACTTTTGCTTTACCGGGCAGCGAATCATCTTTCCATCTGCCTAAAAGAGCCGATGCTTTTGTAGGAACAGCAGCAGTGCAAGAATTGGTGTACGGTGGTGGTAAATTAAGATACGCAAAAGAATCGACCAAATTATTAGCCGATGTAGCTCGTTTAGATGCCGATAAAAGCAAAGAAGAAATTACTTATGCCGTAATTAATACCTATTACGCTTTATACAAAGTATTGCAGAGCAGAAAAGTAGTTGATCAGAATTTAGAATCAATTGCCGCACAGATTAAACAGGCACAACGTTTCTTCGAACAAGGCATTGTAACCAAAAACGATGTGTTGCGTTTTCAATTGCAACAGGCAAATGTTACGCTCACACAAATGGATATCGAGAGCAACCGTAAAGTGATTAACTACAATTTAGATATTCTTTTGGGTTTACCGGAAGATACCGAAGTTAAAATTGTTGATCCAACGGCTGGCTTAAAAACACCAGGCTCGTTAAATGAATACATTGGTCAGGCAATGGCTAACCGCCAGGAATTAAAACAACTTGATGTACAGCACAAAGTTGCCGATTTTAACATTAAAACCATCAAAGCAAATACGTTGCCTACCGTTGGTGTTGGTGCCAACTTATATTATATTAATCCAAGTGGTAATTTTATCCCGCCAACAAACCAATACTTAATGCCCGTTACATTAGGCGCAACGGTTTCCTGGAATTTCGGCAACCTTTGGACAAACAAGAATAAGGTAAGCGAAGCTAAGATTCAGCAAAGTGCAATTACCATTCAGAAAGACATTTTGTCTGACCAGGTAAAAACCGATATCAACAAAAACTTTCAAGGTTACCAGGTGGCGATGAACAAAATCCAGGTATTGGAAACTTCAATTGCACAAGCCACCGAAAACGATAAGTTATTGGCATCTAAATATAAGAATAATGTGGCTTCGGTTACCGACCGTATCGATGCTGAAACTTTATTGTATCAGGCAAAAATAAACTTAGAGATCGCTAAGGCAGACGCAGGTTTGGCTTACTATACCCTATTAAAATCAACAGGAAAAATAACGCAATAAATACAGCAATGACAACTGAAAAGAAAAAAAAGAACAAAGTAGTACCCATCATTTTAGGTGTTTTACTAGTAATAGGTGTAATCTTCGGGGTTACAGAATGGAATTATTATAGCAAGCACGTAGATACGGATGATGCTCAGATTGATGGCGATATCAGTCCTGTTGTTGCCCGTGTTGGCGGTTATGTTGCAGCGATTAATTTTGAAGAAAATACACATGTTACCGAAGGACAGGTTTTGGTGAAGCTTGACGATAAAGACTATAAAGTTAAATTAGAGCAGGCAGAATCCGGTCAGAAAGGCGCAAGTGCAGGTGTTGGTGTTGCTGAATCTCAAATTGTGGCTACCCAGGCAAATACTGGTACTGCAAAAGCAAACGTTGATGCCGCAAAATCAAATGTTGAGGCTGCAAATGTTAAAGTAAATTTAGCGCAGAAAGATTATAATCGTTATGAAAACCTGGTGAAGGACGGTTCGATAACGCAACAAGCTTTCGATCAAGCCAAGGCTAATAAGGAGTCTGCAGAAGCAGCAAGACAATCTGCTCTGGCAGCATATCGGGCGGCGCAAGATCAATATAATGCTGCGGTTAAACAAGTTGGTACTACGCAATCGCAATTAGCGGTGAGCAGCAATGTAATCAGCCAGCGTCAAAGTGATATCGATTTTGCTAAGCTTCAGTTATCTTATACTGATATTAAAGCCCCTGCAACTGGTATCGTTTCTAAAAAGAATGTTCAAAAAGGGCAATTGGTTCAGGCTGGCCAATCTTTATTCTCTATTGTGAATGACGGAAGCATTTATGTAACGGCAAACTTTAAAGAAACCCAATTGGAGAAAATTAGGGAAGGCTCTAAAGTAGAAATTGAGGTTGATGCTTATCCTGACGAAAAAATTCAGGGTGAAGTGTATAATTTCTCTCCTATTACTGGTGCAAAAGGATCTTTATTACCTCCTGATAACGCTACTGGTAACTTTGTTAAAGTGGTGCAACGTGTTCCTGTAAAAATCAAAATCCATCCATCAAAAGAGCTGTTGGCTAAGTTACGCCCAGGAATGAGCGTTAAAGCATCAGTATCTACTAAATAATATTAAAATGGCCGAAGTAGGTTTAAAAAAGTGGATCATTACGTTTACAGTAATCACAGCTTCTTTATTGGAGTTGATTGATACGACTATCGTAAACGTAGCGATCCCTCAAATACAGGGAAACCTGGGCGCAACCCTGGAGGATGTGGCCTGGTTATCCACTGGATACGCCGTCGCGAATGTAATCATCCTACCCATGTCGGGTTGGTTAGGCAGTCGTTTTGGGCGAAAAAATTATTTCTTAACCTCCATCATCGTTTTTACGTTAGTTTCTTTTTTATGCGGAAATGCCACTTCATTGAATGAGCTTATTTTATTCAGGATTATTCAGGGTTTGGCCGGGGGTGGTTTAATATCAACAGCACAGGCTATTTTAATTGAAACCTGGCCGCGTGAAGATGTGGGGATTGCAACGGCACTATTCGGTTTAGGCGCGGTTGTAGGGCCAACAGTTGGACCAACCATTGGAGGTTATATTTTAGAAGTAGCAGATTGGCCATGGATTTTCTATGTAAATATTCCCGTCGGGATACTCGCCGCATACTGTACCATCACCTTTATTCGAGAGACGCCCAAGGATGGGCAAGGGAAACCCGTCGATTGGTGGGGAATTGGTTTACTGGCTGTGGCGGTTGGAAGTTTACAAACCTTATTAGAAAAAGGAGAAAGCGAAGATTGGTTCTCTACACCTTATATAATTGCATTGGCCGTAACATCTGTTTTTGGGTTATTGTTATTTCTTTGGCGCGAAATGAGCACAGAATATCCGATTGTTAATCTTAGGATCATGAAAAAGCGAAGTTTCTCAATTGGGATGTTCACCTCTTTTATTCTAGGCTTTGGATTGTATGGCTCTGTATTCGTTTTCCCTGTTTTTGCGCAAAACCTTTTAGGCTTTACGCCTTTGCAAACCGGAAAGCTGTTTATCGCCGGAGGTATTTGTACCATTTCCATGATGCCATTTATTGGTATCATGCTTAAAAAGGGTGTTCCAGCTCAGTTTATGGCCACAGGAGGAATGTTTTTATTCTTTGTTTTCTGTTGGATGTTGAGTAAATCAACACTTGCATCGGGAACTGGCGATTTCTTCTGGCCTTTAGTAATTAGAGGATTTGGAATGGCGTTGCTATTTGTGCCACTAACTACTTTAGCGATGCAAGACTTATCAGGACCAGAAATTGGACAGGGCTCGGGATTGAATAATATGAGCAGACAGTTAGGCGGTTCTTTTGGTATCGCGGCTTTAACAACACTGATTCACATTCGTTCAGGTTTTCACAGAAATAACCTACTCACTAATATAAACGAGTACAATTCTATATTCACTGCTAAATTGAATGGCTTAATCCATAGTTTTATGGCTAAAGGCTCATCATTGATGGATGCGAAATTAATGGCGATGAAAGCGATAGAAGGTTCGGTGATTAAACAAACCATGCTGCTCACTTATAACGATGCTTATTGGGTTGCCGGATTGATTATGCTGTTCTCAATTCCACTGTTGTACCTTCAGAAATTTAAGAAGAATGCAAATATTGTTACCGATGCGCACTAAAATTCGCAAAGAAATAGCCTAAATATTGGCAAAAAACAAAAACAGCCGGTGTATTTTATTACATCGGCTGTTTTAACCCAAAAAATTAACAATCAATGCAATGCCCTTAAACATTGCAAATGTTCTTACTTAACCACATAGTAGCCAAATAAGATTCTAAAATTAAAATTTATTCTACAATTTTCCAAATTGTAAGCCTTAGAATTTTAATACCTTATGCATTTTTTGTAGTATTACGGTATACAAAACTATTGCATAAGCTATGCCTAAACTTCGTTTAACTACGCAACGAGAATCTATTTTTAATAATGAGGTAATCTCAAAATTCGAACTGTTTAACAGTTTATTTCTCACCTTGCCTTTTTACAAAATTAAAGACACGGGAACACTGCTTCCTCTGTTTTTTAAGAGCTGTGAAGAAGGTATTGCAAACGGAGAAAAACCTGCACAGATTATTGAAGAATTTTTCGCCAAGTATACCAGTTATACAGAGCGCAAGGATATTGTTGACCTGCTCTTTCGTTTCATTCAGTATATCGAGCGACAGGTGGTACTTTTTGATGCTGTTGAAGATGCCTCCTTTACCAAATTAAATACCACTGACGAGCAGAGTACATTAGCATTCATCTTAAAAAAGAATGCGGATAACAAACCCATGTTATCAAAAATTGAGAAGTTGATTGATGAACTTTCACTTCGTTTGGTTTTAACCGCACACCCAACGCAGTTTTATCCTGGAAGTGTGTTGGCCATTATTACCGATTTAACCAAGGCCATTCGTGATAATGATCTTACTTCGATGAACTCGCTTTTACAGCAATTGGGTAAAACGCCATTTTTTAACAAAAAATCGCCAACACCAGTCGATGAGGCTTTAAACCTTGCCTGGTTCTTAGAAAATACATTTTACTTTGCTGCGGCGAATATACAGGAAGAGATAGATCAGAACCTGGATGAATATAACCTTGAAACTAAAAAAATATTAGAGTTGGGTTTCTGGCCTGGTGGCGATAGAGACGGAAATCCGAACATTCACGCTGATACTACTTTAGCCGTTTCTAAAATGTTGCGTCAAATCCTGTTCCGTTGTTACTACCGCGATTTCAGGGTAATTAAACGCCGTATCACTTTTAGAGGTGTTGAAGAGAATATAGCGAAACTCCATGATGTACTGTATTTAAATGCTTTCGATCAAACTTGCGAGCTTCAGGATATTTCTAGTGAACTTAAAGAAAACCTGAACAAAATTAAAGATACGCTACTGGAGGAGCACGGAGGACTGTTTGTTGATCTGGTTAACGATCTGATCCGCAAGGTAGATTTATATGGTAACTACTTTGCATCATTAGATATCCGCCAGGATAGTCGTGTGCTGAGGAATGTACATGCTTACTGCCGCGCCAATAAGCCTATTTCTTCGTTGTATCCTGCTGATTACGATAAACTATCCGAAGCAGAGAAATTAGCTTTAATTTCTTTTAAAGAAGCAACCGTCGTTTACGCTAGCGAGCCTGATGCCTTGACAAAAGATACAATCGAAGTAATTAAAGAAATTAAAGGCATTCAAAGACGTAATGGCGAAAAAGCCTGTCATCGTTTTATCATCAGCAATTGCCAGCAAGCAAGCGATATTTTGCAATTGATTGAACTTTTCCTTTGGAATGGCTGGAGTAAAGAATCGTTGACTATTGATTTTGTGCCGCTTTTCGAAACCGTTAACGATTTAAAAGGTGCCGCTGCTATTATGGATACGCTTTACAGTAACCCGTTTTACAAGGCACATTTGGCAAGCCGTGGAAATAAACAGGATATTATGCTTGGTTATTCTGACAGTACCAAAGATGGTGGTTATTTAATGGCCAACTGGTCTATCTTTAACGGAAAAACATCATTATCTGCTGTTTCTGCAAAACATAACATTCAGTTGGCGTTTTTCGATGGCCGTGGCGGTCCCCCTGCGCGTGGTGGAGGTAAAACACACCGTTTTTACGCTTCCATGGGTAAGGAAATTGCAAATAAAAATATGCAATTAACTGTGCAGGGGCAAACGATTAGTTCTCAATACGGATCAGTAGAAAGTGCAGAATTTAACATTGAACAATTAATTAACGCCGGATTGACCTCTGGATTGAAAGAGAAACACAATATTCTTTTAGATCCTGAAAATAAAACCCTGCTTGATGAAATGGCTGAAGAAAGTTATAAGGCTTTTGTCGATTTGCGAGAACATCCATTATTTGTGAGTTATTTAGAGAAACTATCTCCTTTAAAACTATTGTCTCAGGCAAATATTAGTAGTCGCCCGGTAAAAAGAAATGGTGGCGGCGAAATGAAGCTTGAAGATTTAAGAGCCATTAGTTTTGTTACCGCCTGGAGTATGCTGAAACAGAATGTTCCGGGTTTCTATGGAATGGGAACGGCATTAAAAAGTCAGGAAAAAGCTGGAAATTGGGATAAAGTACTTAAAGTTTATCAGGACTCAGATTATCTTAGAACTATTGTAGATAACTGTATGATGAGTATGAGCAAATCAGACTTCACTATTACGGCGCATTTGGCCGCAGACAAGGAGTTTGGAGCTTTTTGGACTCAGCTACATAACGAATTCGAATTAGCTAAGGAGATGCTTTTAAAACTCTCCGGACAGCCAACATTAATGGCTAACTATCCTGTAGATAAAAAATCGATCGCCACCCGCGAAAAAATCATTTTACCATTGGTATTGATTCAGCATTTTGCTTTGGAGAAACTGCAACACGATCAGAGCGAGAAAGACCAGCATGCTTTAGAAAAGCTAGCGGTAAGAACGGTGTTTGGTATTGTAAATGCAGGGAGGAATTTAGCGTAAATTAGTTCTAGTTTATTTGCCATATAACATTGAAGAAAATATAAGATTTATAATATCCAAGGTCTGTGTCCTCACAGACCTTTTTTTTGTGAGAACGAATTCGGGCCGTCACCCTGAATTCAGTTCAGGGTCTTAATAACAAAATAGATGCTGAAATAAATTCAGCGAGACGCAGGAAGGGCTGTCGATTTTCCCTGCGTTCAGAATGACAGACCCTGCCACCTAAACCCGATTGGACGAATGCCGATTTAAGCATCTGTTTTTATTTACTTATAGTATGCTTGCTTGTTTCACAGGTTTTCTATCGGCAGCAGGGAAAGCGGGGCTGATGCAGCCGATGAAAAACCGAACCTTGCTTTCCAAAAAAATCAACACTTTATAACAACAGGAAAGATTGCTTCGTCGGCTGAAAAAGCCTTCTCGCAATGACGAAAAATAAGAAACAAAAACCCCCTTTTTAATTTTAATGCTGTCATTCTGAACGCAGTGAAGAATCTTTTGCATGGTAGCCGATACGGAAATTGGCTGCTTGTCTTTGATCCTGTGGGTCTTAGGTTGCAGATTATTCATCTAGTGCTAAGGTTTTTAAAGGTGTTCATTCTTGCTTCGCAGGTCTTCACTGCGGTTCAGAATGACAGACCCTGTCACCTAAACCCGATTGGACGAATGCCGATTTAAGCATCTGTTTTTATTTACTTATAGTATGCTTGCTTGTTTCACAGGTTTTCTATCGGCAGCAGGGAAAGCGGGGCTGATGTAGCCGATGAAAAACCGAACCTTGCTTTCCAAAAAAATCAACACTTATAACAACAGGAAAGATTGCTTCGTGGGCTGAAAAAGCCTTCTCGCAATGACGAAAAATAAGAAACAAAAACCCCTCGCAGATTTCCATCTACGAGGGGTTTTGTATTTTGAAAAGCCAGATTAAGCTTTAAGATGATTATCGATCAATCGAACCCATTACCTTTTGGCCGAAAGCATTTAGTGCATCCTTTTCTGCAGCACCTTCACTTACCATTTGATGTACTTCTAGTGCACCACAAATATTGGTAATCATTTCGCCAACAACATCAACTTCGTGCTCGCTCACACCTCTAAATTCGCAAAATGCTTCTAAAACCTCCAAAGTTGTCTCCAGTTGTGCCGGAGTGGTGTTTTGAAATAATTGTCTTATTACCGGAATCTTCATTACTTTATCTTGTTAAATAGTTCAATTAAACCTTCTGCTTTGTTGGTTTGCACCTGATCTACCAAGCTGCCGCCTTCAAAAGCTGCAAAAGTTGGTAAATTATCAACGTTTGCAAATTTGCGTGAGTTTGGAAGTTTTTCGGCATCAACAATCAAGAAAGCTACATCTTCATTTTCTGAAGCCAGTTTTTTAAACTTAGGTTTCATGATCCGGCAGTTTCCACACCAGGATGCAGCATACTGAACCATAACCTTTGAGTTATCGGCCAAATATTGTTGAAGATTGTCTTCTGTTAATTCTAAAAACATAACGTTTTGTTTAATTAGTTAGCGGCTAAATATTCAGCTACGCCAGTTCTGTTTGCGTTCATTGCTTCTTTTCCTTCTTCCCAGTTTGCAGGACAAACTTCGCCATGTTTTTGAACGTGAGTGTAAGCATCAATTAAACGTAAATATTCTTTAACGTTTCTGCCTAATGGCATATCATTAACACTTTCGTGGAAAACTTTACCAGTTTCGTCGATTAAATAAGTAGCTCTGAAAGTTACATTAGAACCCGAGAAAGATTCGTTTCCTTCTTCGTCATAGTTCACTTCCTGATCTAAAATATCTAAGATACCAGATAACTGTCTGTGTGTATCGGCTAAGATCGGGTAAGTAACACCCTCAATACCGCCGTTATCTTTTGGCGTATTTAACCATGCGAAGTGAACTTCGTTGGTATCGCAAGATGCACCGATTACAATTGTATTTCTTTTTTCAAACTCAGGTAAAGCAGCCTGGAAAGCGTGTAATTCTGTAGGGCAAACAAAAGTAAAATCTTTTGGATACCAGAATAATAATACTTTGCTATTTTTGTTTACAGCTTCTTCAAATACATTGATTTTCAAGTCATCACCCATGTCTGACATTGCATCAATACTAACACTTGGGAATTTTTTGCCTACTATTGCCATAATTTTTTGTCTTTAATTTTATACTGCAAAGGTAAGGCTAAAACAGGTGTCAAGCAACCCCGTTTCACTAATTGTTAATTGTATTTATTGATAACGATATAGATGAAAACTATATTATTGACTTAAATTATAGTCGTGTGCTATTTGTGCCTTTTGTCGTCATTTCGAGCGGAGTGCAACGCAGTCGAGAACCACGAAGTGCTCAGCGAAGCTAAATCTAACTAGATAGATCTCTCCGTTCCGCTACGCTTCAGTCGAGATGACGACCAGCTTAAGGGAGGCTACTTCTTCAACGTATTCTCATACAACTTAAATATCCTTTTATATTCATCTGTCCAGCTGCTGGGCTCAATAAAACCGTGGTCTTCAACGGGGTAAACGGCAAGTTCCCAATTATTTTTACCCAGCTCTATAAAGCGTTGACTAATGCGCACAATGTCCTGAAAGTGAACATTTACATCAACCATACCATGCGCCATTAAAAGGTTGCCTTTTAGCTTGTCAGCGAAGTAGATAGGTGAACTTCTTTTGTAGGCAATCGGATCGTTATAAGGTTCGTTTAAGATATTTGAAGTATAACCGTGGTTATAATGTGCCCAATCAGTAACCGAACGTAAAGCTGCACCGCTGGCAAAAACATCTGATTCGTTAAACATCGCCATCAACGTAATAAAACCACCATATGAGCCGCCATATAAACCAACATGCTGAGGATTAACACCATATTTCTCTACCAAAAACTTAACCCCATCCACCTGGTCGGTTAAATCTTTTCCACCCATGTGGCGGTAAATACCAGTGCGATGATCGCGACCATAACCAGAACTTCCGGTATAATCAATATCAATCACCGTGTAACCGTTGTCGGCCAGTAAATTATTGAACATAAACTCGCGGAAGTAAGTACTCCAGCCAAAGTGAACGTTTTGAAGATAACCGGCGCCATGTACAAAAACTACAGCTGGATGGTTAGGATGTGGATTATCCGATTTATAAACCCTTGCATACACATCTGCGCCATAACGGTTTTTAAAGCTTACCATGTCTGGCTGACGCCATTTGTAGGAGTTAAATTCTGCTGAAGTAGACTGGGTAATTTTTTCAGCTTTGGCACCAGCCTTATTCGGCTGGAGATACAATTCACCAGGCTTATCCATAAAGGAATAATTAATGGCGATGTATTTTTCGTCAGGAGAAAGGGTGATATCATTCAGGCCTTTCATGCTGGTAATCTGCACAGGTTCGCCACCATTAACAGCGATTTTAAAAAAATTGGTAATACCAGGATGCTCTTTATTTGCTTTAAAATAAAAAGTGTTTTTGTCTTTCGATAATTGTACAGACTGTACTTCCCATTTACCAGAAGTAAGTTGTTTCTTGTCGCCAGAAGCAATATTGGCGATATAAAGGTGCGAATATCCTGTAGCTTCGCTCTGATAATAAAAACGGTTGTTATCGATCCATCCACTATTGCCCTGGTAAAAACCACTAATGCCCGGACCACCAATCCAGGCTTCATCATGCTGGCGGTCTATGGTAGAGAATTTTCCAGTTAAGGCGTCTAATTTTAAAATCCAGCGGTCCTTATTGTCGGTAGATGTTGCTACAACAATCGCAATACTTCCGTTATCGTTCCAAAACGGGCCGAAGAGATTTACCGGTCTATCTGCATTTTTCTTTTTTAAGGTGTCGAGTTCTTTTGGATAATCTTTTAAGTAATCAGGGATGTCTTTTATGCCTGCAATGGTTGATGTTTGAATATTATAGACGGTATCTCTTTGGGTATCGTATATAAAACCCTGCGAGATATTTTCATTTTCTCCAACCTTGGTTCTTCCCGGAATATCTTCTGTATAACCCGAAGAAGTGATATAGTTTGGAACGATTGTACTGTGGTTATTCTGTGCCGGAGGGGTGAGTTTATAAGTGATAAAGTGTCCATCGGGACTAATGGTTATGCCGTTTAAAAATTTATCTTCGGTATAAAGTTCTTTTAATGGTTTTGTATCTCCTGCAGCTACACCAGACCGGCCCCTTCCTGCCCGCGAACTGTTTCTGGTTTCAGCATTTCTCTTTTTAATGATATCGAAAAGTTCGGTCTGCTGTGCTTTCAGCCATTTGTCCTGCTCGGTAACGGGTTTGGTTTCTGGTCGGCCTGCTTTTTTACCTTTAACAAAGTTGGTTAGCTGTTTGGTTTCGGCAGATTTTAGATCAACTTCGAATAAATTATCGCCCAATTGATAAACGACATTTCCATTGGTTAAAAAAACCGGGTTGTTCTCTCTCTCTTGTGTACTGGTTAACCGGGTTTCTTTATTGCTTTTGAAATTCTGTAAGTAGATATCGCCGCTTTTTTCTATTAAACCAAGCGAGCGGTCAGTATTATAGGTATAGTTTAAACTTAAAAGCTTTTCATCTTCTTTTTCCACTGCTTTCACAGGTTTGGTAGATGTAACTGAAACTTTGAATAATTCTTCTTTAGCTTTATTTTCGGGATTCCAGTTGAAGTAAAGGGTTTTGCTGTCTGCAGTCCAACGGAAATTAGTTGGTGCAACACCCATCCACTTTGGATCGCGCATTATCTTTTCGACGGTTAAGGGTGCTAGTTGTTGTGCAAAAGTATATTCGCCCGTGCAAAGCAAAAGGAAAAGTAAATATTTCTTCATGAATTTTAGGTTTGGCTGCAATTTAGGTAAAGAGCAAACTAATTGTTGAAGGAAATGGAAATGTTACAACACCTCACCCTATTTAAGTCGGTGAGTACCCAGCAAAGGCTGTTGTATCCCTCTCCTTAAGGAGAGGGGCACGAAAGCGGAAGTAGCTGCACCAACTTACATAGGGAGAGGTTAACGGATTACCCTTCCTGTTTTATCTACATTCACATCGTCAAAAGGTTTTAGATACTCGTTGATGATTACTGCAAATTCCCTTCTGGTCAGCACTTTTTTAAGCTCGTATTTAGAGGTGAACCTGTAATTTTTGTTCCACTTTTTTTGCAGTTCGGCTTTGGTTGCTTCAACCGATTTATTGCCCACATAACAAAGCAAAGCAATGGTGTTTTCTAAAGTAATGGGGATATTCTGATGGTCATCAAACCAGATCTGAGCCTTGTAATAATAATCTTTAATTGGCTGCTTAATTTCATCGTGTGTAACCTCTTTTTCGGGATTGAAATAGGCTTTATCTTGCTTTATTTCGGCCTTAAGAATGCCTGTTACACCAACTTTTTGAATAGCCAGCCAATTAGAATCAGTCACTTTTACATCTTCAAAAGGCATTAATGCATGTTTGTAGCTAAGTAGCTCGCCCTGAATCCTTTTTAGGTTCGATAAGCTGGTTTTTGTGTCGAAAAAAGCGGCATAAGCAGCGGTTGCTCCGGCAGCGGGCCCGATTTCAAACTGATCGGCAGGAATATACAAGAGGTTTTCCTGATTTGGGATAAGTAAGTTATATAATGATAGAAAACCCGCACTGTTCAAAGAAATGTTCGCTATTGAGGTTCTGTATAGGTTTTCACTATAGTTTAATGGAACTGAAGATGCAGGATTCAAGCTGGTAATTTTTAATGCAGCCATTAATTTTTCTGGATTATCGGCCATAATCAGGACTTTTGCCTTAATGCTTTTATCTTTGGTGAGTTTTACTTCCCAGCCACTACCTGAACGTTTAATTTCGGTGTATGGGATATTGTTGATTACATTTAAAAGCTGTATGCTATCAACCGTCACTTTTACAGTTTTCTTTTTATCAGGTTTGGGTTTCGGTGTGTCTAAGTTTTTGGCATTTTCAATCTCCCTCTTTAAAAAAAGCTGATAAAAAGCAATTGCTTCTTTAGATTTGCTCTCCGAAATTTTCTTAAGATCAAGCTGTTCTTTTTGTGTGAGGAGAATGGTTTTTACACCTGATTTGAACGATTGAAAAGCTGCTGAATAGGCGGCATCGCCACTGCCAATAACCAGTACATCTGTTTTTAAGGTTTGAGCATGTATAACCAAGGGAATTATGAATGCGAAAACGAAAAACAATCTTTTCATCTGTGAATATTAAAATTTGCTGCAATATGCTTTAAATGAATGAATTTTTAATGAAATGGATGCATTTTAACTAAATTTAACGCACAACTTTAGCTAGTTTGATTAATCGTTTGATTTTCATATAACTTCACTAACCTTATATTTTCTTAAATTGCTTGTATGGTAAAAATTGTTAGCCGTTGTTAATTATGGAAGAACAGATAAAATCAGTTTTCGATTTACAACAGCAATATAAATTTGAACTGCGAAAAACGGATGCTAAAACCCGTATCGGAAAGTTAAAGTTGTTGAAACGCACTTTAGAAAAAGCTGAAGCGGAAATATATGCCGCATTAGAATCCGATTTGCGCAAAAATCGTTTCGAAAGCGCGGTAACCGAGTTGTTTTTCTCCTATGCAGAAATAGATCACGCTATAAAAAAACTGCGCGGCTGGATGAAACCAAAATCGGCAAGCAGAACCATGAGTAATCTTTTCGCCCGGAACAAAATCTATTACGAACCAAAGGGTGTTTGTTTGATTATAGCACCCTGGAATTATCCACTGCAGTTAATCATGAGTCCATTAATTTCTGCAATAGCTGCGGGGAATTGTGTAATGCTGAAACCGTCTGAACTGAGTGGAGCAACGGCGGGCGTGATCAATAAATTAATTTCAAATACTTTTGAGGCAAAAGAAATTGCTTGTTTTGAAGGCGATGCTGACGTTTCCACCGAATTGTTGAAGCTCCCATTCGATCATATCTTTTTTACAGGAAGTACCGCAATCGGTAAAGTGGTGATGGAAGCTGCGGCAAAAAACCTGAGCTCAGTTACCTTAGAGCTTGGTGGTAAATCTCCAGCGATTGTAGATGAAACCTGTGACCTGCAAAAAGCCGCAGAAAAAATTGCCTGGGGCAAATTGGTTAATGCCGGACAAACCTGTATTGCCCCAGATTATGTATTAATTAAAGAAAACAGGCTCGACGATTTTGTAACGCATTATGAGGCAGCTGTTCGAAAAATGTTCTTTAACGAAGCGGAAATTAACGAAGGTGATTATGCCAAAATCATTAACCTAAAGCAATTTAACCGCTTAAATAAATTAATTGAAGAGGTTGTTGCTGATGGAGCGGTATTGGCTTTTGGCGGAGAATCGAATGAAAAGGATTTAACCATTACACCAACGCTTTTAACTGCAGTAACTGAAAGTAGTAGGATTATGAAGGAAGAAATTTTTGGTCCGGTTTTACCCGTTATTGCTTACAATAATCTACAGGAAGCAATTGATTTTGTGAACAGGAAAGAAAAGCCTTTGGCGCTTTATATTTTCTCAGGCAATAAACAGAATCAAAATAAAATTATCACCGAAACAAGTGCAGGCGGAACCTGTGTAAATGATGTTTTGGTCCATATCGGTAATCCTAATTTGCCTTTTGGTGGGGCTAATAATAGTGGTATAGGTAGTTGTCATGGTATTTTTGGTTTCAAAACTTTTTCGCATGAGCGGGCAGTGGTTTTTCAGCCGAAGTTAGGATTGACCAAAATGATTTATCCACCTTACACATCAAAAATGGGGTTGCTGAAGTGGCTAAAGAAATTAATGTAGATTTAGTATCCCGCAGATCTAGGGAGATATACACAGATTTTGTGTTTACAGTATGCGCCCAACTCTGCGTACTCTGCGACTTCCTCTCTGTGATCTTTGCGGTTAAAAATCCGATAATTCTCCTTATTTTGGTTTCATGGATTTAGAACAGCTTAAATATCCCATCGGTCAGTTTTCGATGCCGGAAATTTTTGATCAGAAACAGATTGATACCTGGATTTCGGAAATTGAGGCTTTACCGGATCAACTTAAAGATGCGACAGAAAACTTAACCGATGAAGAATTAAATCAAACTTACCGCCCTGGGGGATGGACCTTACGGCAAGTGGTGCACCATATTCCTGATAGTCATATCAATGCCTACATCCGTTTTAAGCAAGCCATTACTGAAGATGTTCCTATAATCAGGCCATATTACGAAGAGCGCTGGGCCGAAACAGAGGAAGCCAAAAACGGAAATATCAAACTATCTGTTGATTTGTTAACTGGTTTGCATCAACGTTGGGTTGCTTTTTTGAGAACATTAAAACCAGAAGATTACCAAAGGAAATATATTCATCCGGCTCAGGGAAAAGAACTTACCTTAGCAAATATGTTGGGTATGTACGCCTGGCATGGAAAGCACCATTTGGCACACATTACCAATACGATAGCGAAATGAAAAGACCTATATTAAATTTCATAATCTTATTCCTGGTTGGCTTTTCAATTAATGCCCACGCACAAAAAGAGCCGTCAAAAACCTTTGCTTTTGTTCTAGGCTCATGGGAAATGCAAACCGCTAAGGGTAAAATTATAGAACAGTGGAAGCATAATCCGGATGAAACACTCAGCGGCAAAAGCTATCGAATAAATGCCAAAGGTGATAGTTTGCTTACCGAAACCCTTAAGATTAAAAAGATCGGAAAAGATACTTTTTATTGCTCAACTGTAACGGGGCAGAATGAAGGAAAAGAGACTTGTTTCAAATTGATCTCTACAAAGAATAAAATCTATGTTTTCGAAGACAAAACTCATGATTTTCCACAGCGAATAATTTACCAAAATCAGGGCAAAAATGATTTGCTCGCCTGGATTGAAGGCGAGCTTAATGGCAAAAGCCGAAAATCAGAGTTTAGGTACAAACGGCAATAGTTTATATTATATGGATTAATAAAATTGCAATAAAGTAGCCTTCTTGATCTTTTAGGTTATAATACGTATATTTGAATAAATCACACGTGTAATGACAACGAAATTAACCTTAACTGTTCAAAAATCGACCATCGAAAAGGCTAAATCCTATGCAAGGCATACAGGGAGAAGTTTGTCCGAGCTGGTTGAAAAGTATTTAGAAACTATAACACTTGATGAGGAGACTATTGTTTCATCAAAGTTAAGAGGTATTGTAGGAGCGGTGAAACTACCTGATGATTTTGACGAAGAGACCGAACTTCGTGATTATTTTGAAGGCAAACATCTATGAAAAAGATTTTTGTTGATACCAATATCATCGTTGACTTAATCGCCGATAGAAAGCCTTTCAGTAAATTTGCTATTGAAATTTTTGAAAGGGCTGAGCGAAATGAGGTGCAATTATTTACCTCCTCTCATTCAATCGCAACAACCCATTATCTACTTAAGAAACATCTAGAAGAAAAGAAATTAAGGGATGTAATCTATAACGTTTTATACTATATTCAGATTATTGCAATTGATCAAGATATTATTAAGAAAGGTTTGAAGTCAAAACATAAGGATTTTGAAGATGCGCTTCAAATGCTTTGCGCTTATAATATTGAAAAACTGGATTACATTGTTACCCGAAACATTAAAGATTTCAAAGATTCTGAAATTCCAGTTTTTCCACCAGATGAGCTGCTTACAAAAATATAACTTACATCAAAATCAGCATTGCTGCGCTCATGGCAATCATAATGGCATCTTCAACAATGGTTACGGTGCTCATGGGTAAGTTAAAAACAGCGCCCAAACAAGCACACTGAATCTTTTTCTTGTTTAAAACACTTTCCAAAACACCAAGGATGCTTATGGTCATTACAATTAGCGTAGCCCAGTTTATAACAACAGGAGATAAGTTTAAAGCGAAAGACAGCCCTAATCCAAGTTCAATAAAAGCATAGATATATCCCCATGCACTAAGTTTTTTGGCTACAATGTCATACATGGCATAACTTTCGGCAAAGGCTTTCAGGTTAAGCATTTTAAAGAAAGAGAAGGTGAGGAAGAAACCAGCCATAAAAATGCGCATAAACACCATGAAGTTAATGCCGCTGCCTTGCCACGAAACGATTAACGAAATTGCGGTAACATAACCAAAAATTAACAAAATAGGTTTATAGGTTTCGGCCCATGACTTTGCTTCCTCCAATGTTTCGTTGTGATGGGCTGCAGAAATCTGATATTTACTATCTGATCCGCCCAGGGCTTGTTGAAGCGTATCTAAGCTGATATGTTTATCCATACTGATGGTAGCCGAATTGGTGTCTTTCGAAACCTCAACAGCGGTAACTTCTGGTAAAACAAGCAGGTTACTTTTTACTTTATTTTCGCAACCGCCACAAGTCATGCCTGTTAGTTGATAGGTGTGTGTCATGATTAAATTCTTTATACAAATTTACAGCTTCATGCTGCGACAAGCGTTACAGAATAATCATAAAGTTTTATAGAATTTTCGGCCGCTGTCATTCTGAACGCAGTGAAGAATCTTTTTCATCGGCTGCAGATGCTTCGTGCCTCAGCATGACAGTGATTTTTATCCTACCAAAACCGATGTCATAGTTAATGAACCACCAATTGCTTTATCATTAAAAAAAGAAATTTCTTCTTTATCGTTTTTCATCCCAAGGGTATAAATTAGTGGCAAATAATGCTCCGGGGTAGGGATGGCTAACATTGCGTCGGAGCCGAGGTTACGGTAATTAATTAAAGGTTGGTGATCGCCGTTGGCAATTAAATTTTTAAACTTATCGTTCATTTCAATCGCCCAATCATAACCACCACCATTAATCATGTCCCAGCTTAACATGCGCAGGTTATGCACCATATTTCCGCTACCTAAAACCAGGATCCCTTTTTTACGAAGCGCATAAATTTCTTTTGCAATTTCATAATGTTGCTCAGGCGATTTGGTATAATCGATACTGAGTTGCAAAACAGGAATATCTGCATTTGGGTACATGTGTTTTACCACTGTCCAGGTGCCATGATCTAAACCCCAATCGTGGTCTAAACCCACAGGAGTGGAGTGAATTAAATTCGGAATTTCGGCGGCTAGTTCAGGATCGCCCGGGGCAGGATATTGAACATCAAAAAGTGCTTGCGGAAAACCACCAAAATCGTGAATAGTGCCTGGAAAATCCATCGCAGTGACAAAAGTGCCATGAGTATACCAATGCGCTGATACTACCAGCACGGCTTTTGGAACAGGAATATTCCTGGCTAATTCTGCCCAACTCTGGCTAAACTCATTATTTTCGATACCGTTCATTGGCGAGCCATGACCAATAAAAAGTGTTGGCATCAACTCGGTTTGAGGTAAGCGCTGAGTGAAGTTCCTGAATTGGGATAGTGTAGACATGATTTTCTATTAAGTGATCGTCATTTCGACCGAAGTGGAGAAATCTTTAAAGCTTATAAACCGTGGCAGGCTAGATTTCTCGATTTCGCTGCGCTTCACTCGAAATGACGCTCTTATCAATTATTTTCCCTGAACAAACTCCAGGTTTAATTTAATGGAAACATCTTTTGCCACACCAGCGCCTGTTGGATCATATTTAATGTTATAATCTAAACGGTTAATGGTTGTTGTAGCACCAAATCCAGCTTTAGTGTTTCCTTGTTGATCTTTAGCCGTGCCACCATAAACCACAGCAAATTTTACATCTTTGGTTACATCTCTGATGGTTAATTTTCCACTTAGCTCGTAATTGTTACCGTTTAATTTTTTGAAAGACGTGCTTTCGAATTTCATGGTAGGGTAAGTCGCCACGTTAAAAAAATCATCAGTTTTTAAGTGACCATCTCTCATGTCAACACCGGTAGTAATGCTATTTACATCAACAGTAAAACTGATTTTAGCATCCGTTAAATCTGGTTTGGAAGCCGTAACCGATCCGTCGAATTTTTTAAAAGAACCATCTACAAAAGAAATGCCCATGTGTTTAACCGAAAAGTTAACGAACGAGTGCATAGGATCTATTTTCCAGCTTGTTTGTGCAAATGATGCTACACTAATTGAGGTAGCGATCAGAAATAAGAATAATTTTTTCATCAGTACATAATTTAGTTTTAATTGTGATGAAGCTATCAGATTATTCATCCACTATGTGGTTTGAAAAATCATGATGGTTTCATATCTAGTGAATTTATTTAGATACAAATGTAGTTGATTATCAGCCGATCAGTCTTGACGTATGATAAGAAATTTGAGGTAGTATACGGCTTATAGACTATCGACCATGAGCCATCAACTATTTCACCTCATCCAGCGTTTTCCTGCTGTCTGTTGATGTGGCCTTATAAGCGGAAGGCGTAATTCCGGTCACTTTTTTAAATTGTGCTGATAGGTGAGCAACACTGCTGTAATTTAGCTGATAAGCAATTTCGCTAAGCGTAAGTTCGCCGTAAGTAAGCATTTCTTTGGCTTTTTCTATTTTTTGTGCAATGAAATATTTCTCAATGGTTTGATTTTCTATTTCTGAAAAAATACTGCTTAAGTTAGTGTATTCTAGCTTTAATTGCTCACTTAAATAAGCTGAAAGGTTAATTTTTAATGGCTCTTTGGTATAATGTACCAGATTAATAATAGCCGTTTTAACCTGCTCTGCAACCTGCGTTTTCTTGTCCGCTAGCAGCTCGAAGCCAAAATGAGTCAGGCGCTCTGCTATTTTGATTTTATCTTCCGCAGAAATATTTTCGGCTAGGGTAACTTCGCCAAGTTCAACCAATAATGGTTTAAAGCCGAGCTTTTCCAGCTCAGCTTTAACCACCATTTTACAGCGGTTGCATACCATGTTTTTGATATGCAGTTTCATTATTTTGATTTTATAGTTTCAGCAACATCCCCGCAATCGAACATCATACTTCCATAATATGGATTTTCGATGTTTTCCTTTTCGTTTAACCAGCTTGCCTTAGCCATTGGGCAATGTTGAACATAAACCGTTTGGCTATTAAATTTTAAACTCTTTAAAGTTTTGATCATGGCATAAGAAATACCTTCGAAAGCTTTTCGCTGTGTTTTAATATCATTCGAACCCACAAGTTGAGCGGCTTTACTTTTAATGATGCCCGCTTGTTCCATAAATACCTTATGCTGATCAGCAGGTAGATCTTTATGGTTAACCGCATTTACTTTTGCCGATAAAACCTTTACTTTTTCGATAGCTAAGTCTTTTTTATCAGTGGCTAAGGCATTTTTTACATCGTAATAAGCGGTTAATACCTGATTTAAGGCTACATCTGTTTTGCTTTGTGCATAAGTGAAAGCTGTTGTTGCGATAGTTATGATGGCAATTGTTCCCAATATTTTTTTCATCTTTTATATTATTTTAATGATGGTGAAGTGGTCATGGTTTTAATTCGATTAAATTAATCTGAAAAACCATGATGGTTTCATGTTATTTATTTTAAAACGTTAAAGAAATTAAATTCTGCCCTAAGCAGATACATGTTTTTGGTGTACCGGTTATCCATATTACCAGTCGCCTGAAAGCGGTAGCCTAAATCGATCCGCGTAGTACTGTTCAAAATCATCTGTATAGCAGGGGCAATATCTAAGTACGATTGGCCACTACCTGGATCGGTTTTGCCCAGTAGCTCTAAATATACATTAAAGTTAGGCTGCTTATAATCTTTGTAAACCACGGGCAAAACCAAATAACCCGACGATAAACTGTACGATAACATGTTTTTAGGTTGCGGCATTCCGGCAATTTGCCTGTCGCTGTTTTCGAAAGCATGCGCATAACCCAAAGTTGATGATAGTGCCAGTTTATGCAAAAGTTGCGTAAAAATTAATCCGCCTTGTACACCGCTATTGTCGCCTTCAAGGTTAATATCCCTTGTGTACGTTGGCCTTTTGCTTGTGCTGATCCGGCCAAATGCTGCCGCTCTAAAATGGCTATGTGCTTCATCTAAGGATAAAAACCGGTACTTTGCATAAAAACTCCCCCCTTCTAAACGGTACTTTCCATCCATATCGGAAAGAAACGCCTGCGCATGGGTCATTAAGTTTTTATTAAAGCCAATCATTACTTCCGGAATGGTTCTGCTTACAAAACCAGGATTGTTGAACATGCCTTCATTCGTAATCCTTACACCAATCGATTTGGTCGGCATATTACTGGCAGGCTCGGTAAATACATATAGTTCCTGTGCAAAACCATTTGTATAGGCGCAGATAATCATCAGCGCCAATACGAATATCCTTTTCATTTTAAGAAAGAACTAAGTGGTAAATACGCGTTTTTTTTCCGTTAACGACACCAGTGCCACTCGCATAAGCATCAGAATTAGCAGTTGTGGCCTGCTTTTTAAATGCTGAACCTGAGATGAAATTTTTGTCCACTATACTGGCTTTTACAGTTCCATTAAGTGTTTTGCTTTTAGCATTTACAAAACGGTACACATTGCCATCAACAACTGCCTGACCTTTATCGTCTATTTTTACCTGGTTAAAATTGAAGTTTGCGGTTAAGCCACCAACTGAAAAACCAGCATCCTGGACTTTTTTTCGAACCAGATCAAGATTGATATTGGCATCTTTTTTAAAAGTTAAAACAAAGATGTTTTTGTTTAAATCGGGTTTTACACTACTGATAAAACTTAGGGTTTCTAACGACTTTTGTGTTGCATTGGAACACATAGAGCAGGTTAAACCTGTTACCTGTAAATCTGCTGAAGATATTTGTTGTGCCGAAACATTAACGACGAAGAACAGCATAATAATGCTGAATATTTTTATTGCTTTCATGATTTTTTTGGATTAGAATAATTTTTTAAGCTATCGTCTCCATTGGATTCATTCCAGGAGCATAGCAAAATGGATCCTGACCACGGAGTAGCTACAAGGCAATTAAAAATGCTACTTCTGCTTGTAAAACAAGTTCAGGATGACGAAGAGATTAAAAATCCTAATTCCTAAAAATACAATTGAAAATATGCAGGGCAATCCGCGAGGAGAGCGGCGGAGCTTTATTCGAAATTTTACTGAAAAACTTTGGCGTAATGTTACTTAGAAATTCTAAAACCGGAGGATGAAGAAAAAGTTGGATAGAAAATAACTTCGGCATTTGTACCTGCGCCTCTGCCTGATGACTATCTTTAACTTTAACCGTTACCTGGGTGTTTTTGCAACAACCATCATCTTTTTTTTCGGCTGGAATTTCCTTGCAGAATTTGCAGGAAACTTCATTGCTGAAAAGTTTAACATTTTCTAGTTTGCCTCCACAGAAATGGAGACTTAAAGCCAAACCCATAACACTAACTGCATAAAATACAGCCAAAGAAAGTGCTATTTTTTGTTTTAACTTCATTGATACAAAGGTAAAGTAAAAAATATTGAATAATGCTAGCATTTATTTATTGAATTTCATTTTTTAGCTTACTTTAGCCTTAAACACCAATCTAATGAAGAAAATATTATTATTTCTCTGTACTTTTTCGATACTTTCAGCCTTTGCGGCAAAGCCTAAAAACCAATATGTACGCATTAAAACCGAATTTGGAGAATGTATTGTTAAGCTATATAATCAAACGCCTTTACATCGCGATAACTTTTTGAAATTGACTAAAAAAGGCTATTATAATGGTGTTTTATTTCATCGGGTGATCAAAGATTTTATGATCCAGGGTGGTGATCCGGATTCTAAAAATGCCAGGCCAGACTCCCTGTTAGGCGAGGGTGGACCAAAATACACCATCCCTGCTGAATTTAATGATAGCCTGTTTCATAAAAAAGGCGTTTTGGCTGCGGCCAGGGAAGGTGATGAGGTTAATCCGGCCAAAGTCTCAAGTGGGAGCCAGTTTTACCTGGTTCAGGGAAAAGTTTTTACCGACCAGCAACTGGATAATGTAGAGGAAAAACGCCTGAAATTCAAAATCCCTGAGTGGCAGCGTGAAGTATATAAAACGATAGGCGGTACGCCTCATTTAGATAGAAATTACACTGTTTATGGTGAAATTGTGGTTGGCTTGGACATGGTGGATAAAATAGCCGTTCTGGTAACTGATAAAAATAACCGCCCAAAGCAAGATGTGAAAATGGAAGTTACGATTTTGAAAAGAAGAGCGGCGAAAAAGTTAGAGAAACAATTGCTGCAGGCTTCTTTGAAAGATAAAATGGTTATGGGTTTCTAAGCGAATTTCATTTATAAGCCTTAAGGGATCGTCATTTCGAGCGAAGTGCAACGCAGTCGAGAAATCTATATAGATCTCTCCATTTCGCTATGCTACAGTCGAGATGACGATTTTTCTATAGCAGTCTGTCATTGATAGTGTGTTATAGTGTTTATCTGTAAAGACCCTGAAATAAATTCCGGGTGACGACCGCTTGGCCTTATCTCTAAAACCAGTTTCCGACTACGTCTCATTAATTGAATCTCAATTACTAAGCATTTATTCAATTAATTTCTAAATTTACCGCCCACAACACTTGAAATTTACTGAATGAAAATCATTTCCTATAACGTTAATGGGATTAGGGCGGCAAGTACCAAAAACTTTTTTGGCTGGCTACAGGCAACAGATGCTGATATGGTCTGCCTGCAAGAAGTAAAGGCTTTGCCATTGCAGATTCCAGAAATTATTGCCTTGATTGAGCAACTCGGCTACCACCATTTTTGGTTCCCTGCCGAAAAAAAAGGTTATAGTGGTGTAGCTATTTTATCGAAAATTAAACCCAACCATGTAGAATTTGGCTGTGGTGAGGAGTGGATAGATAAAGAAGGCAGGATTTTAAGGGCCGATTTTGATGATTTTTCTTTAATGAGTCTCTATATGCCGTCTGGCTCAAGCGGAGATGAGCGGCAGGTTAAAAAGTATGAATTTATGCGGTTTTTTGATGTCTACATCGGAGCGTTGCGAAAAGAGATCCCAAACTTAATTGTAAGCGGCGATTACAATATCTGCCATACCGCCATAGATATCCATAATCCAAAATCGAATGCCAATTCATCGGGCTTTTTACCCGAGGAACGGGAGTGGATGCAGTTATTTTTGGATAATGGCTTTATTGATACCTTCCGTCATTTTAATAAAGATCCGCACCATTATACCTGGTGGAGTTATCGCGCGGGCTCGAGAGGGAAGAACCTGGGTTGGCGGATCGATTACCATTTGGCCACCAAGCCTATGGAAAACCGCCTGAAAAATGTTAGAATTTTACCCGATGCGATACATTCAGATCACTGTCCGGTTCTTTTAGAGCTCGATTAATTTTTATGATTTAACGGTCTTGTTATTCGCGATTAACCGATTTAAACAGTTAACCAATTAACCATAACCTAACCAAATGTTAATCACAAACATAAAGGGCCTCGTAGGCCTACATCCCAAAGATAAATTAGTGCTCCGTGGCAGCGAATTAGATTCGTTACCTATTCTCGAAAACGCCTGGCTTTTAATTGAAGATGATCTGATTAAAGATTTTGGTAAGATGGATTCAATCCCGTCTCATATCTCAAATCTCTCCTCTCAAATCTCAGCAGATGGCAGATATATTTTTCCTTCCTGGTGTGATAGCCATACACACATTGTTTTTGCTGCTTCGCGCGAGGAAGAATTTGCAATGAAAATCCAGGGCAAAAGCTATGAAGAAATTGCCGCTGCAGGAGGTGGGATTTTAAATTCTGCCGACAAACTCCAAAAGGTTTCAGAAGATGAATTGTTTGAACACGCATCTGTTAGGTTAAAGCAGATGATCCTCCAGGGTACAGGAGCTGTTGAAATAAAAAGTGGATATGGATTAACTACAGAAAGTGAAATCAAAATGCTTAAAGTCATCGGCAGGTTGAAAGATCAGTTTCCGATTCCCATAAAGGCAACATTCTTAGCCGCTCATGCTTATCCGGCCGGGTTTAAAAACAACCATCA
This sequence comes from Pedobacter sp. W3I1, assembly GCF_030816015.1. Classification (NCBI taxonomy): domain Bacteria; kingdom Pseudomonadati; phylum Bacteroidota; class Sphingobacteriia; order Sphingobacteriales; family Sphingobacteriaceae; genus Pedobacter; species Pedobacter sp. W3I1. Next base: position 274,969 of record NZ_JAUSXN010000001.1, on the reverse strand, counting down.
GGGTTACATCGATTTAATTATTAATGAAATGCTGCCCCAAATAGCAGAAGAAAAACTTGCCGACTATATTGATGTGTTTTGCGAAAAAGGGTTTTTCTCTGTTGAAGAAACCGATCAGGTATTAAAAGCTGGCGCAAAATATGGGTTGAAACCAAAAGTGCATGCCAATCAGCTTTCTGTTTCAGGGGCAGTAGAGGTTTCTGTGCAAAACAAGGCGATTTCTGTTGATCATCTTGAAGAAAGCAATGAAGAAACCATCCATACATTAAGAAATGCCGATACTATTGTAACATTGTTGCCCTCTTGTTCGTTTTATCTGGGTATTCCATTTGCTGATGCTAAAAGCTTTATTAAAGCTGATTTACCTGTTGCTTTGGCTACCGATTACAATCCTGGCTCAACACCTTCTGGAAATATGAATTTTGTGGTTTCGCTTGGCTGTATTAAAATGAAAATGTTCCCAGAGCAGGCGATCAATGCTGCAACATTAAACGGTGCAGCTGCCATGGAGATCAGTGAAAATTATGGAAGCATTACTGTGGGTAAAAAAGCGAACCTGTTTATTACTAAACCGATGCCTTCGATTGCCTATTTGCCATATAGCTTTGGCGAAACGCAAATAGAAACTGTTATTTTAAACGGTGAAATTTATAATGGATAACCTTAAAATATATTCGCAAAGCGACATCGATCATCTGATTATCCTTCGTGAAGGCGAAACCAAACTGGGTGAAAGGGTTGCTGTTTTATCCTCATGGGATGAACTGGAAGGCGCAAATGCGAAATTTGTATTGTTAGGCATTCCGGAAGATATTGGCGTACGTGCAAACTTAGGTATTGCAGGTGCAGCCTCTATGTGGAAACCAGCTTTGGTAGCTTTTTTAAATATCCAAAGCAACCGCTTTTTAAATGGCGAAGAAATTTTGGTTTTAGGCCATTTCGAAATCGATGAGCCCGAAGATTCTTCTGTAAAAGGCTTGAGAAACAAAGTAGCGCAGATTGATGACCTGGTTTATCCGGTAATAGAGAAAATTGTAGCTGCAGGTAAAATACCTATTGTAATTGGTGGTGGGCACAATAATGCTTATCCGATAATTAAAGGTATTTCCTTAGCGCATAAATTCCCAATAGCTGTTTTGAATGTTGATGCGCATGCTGATTTAAGAGAATTGGAGGGTAGACATAGTGGAAACGGATTCTCTTACGCACTAAAAGAAAATTATCTCAATAATTATTGTATGTATGGCTTGCATCAAAACTATAATAATGAAGCTATTTTAAATCAAATAGACTCTAATCCAAAGCTTAAGGCTGTGTTTTTTGACGATGTTTTAACTGGAGCTGATTTTACTAACATGGTGAATGAAATAGGATCGGTTGCAGGTTTGGAAATAGATTTAGATTGTATTCAAAATGTGATCTCGAGCGCCGAAACACCATCTGGTTTTGCCGTTAATGATATTAGAAAATTGATTTTAACCAGCGCAAAGAAATTTTCCTATTTGCACCTAAGCGAAGGCGCAACCCGAATGTTGGATGGAAGGGTGAGTAAGTTAACGTCTAAATTGGCAGCTTATCTGGTGAGTGATTTTATTAAGGCATATATTTCTTAGGCTCAGCCACGGAGGCACAGAAAACACGGTATATTCCCTTTGGCGTCATGCTGAATTTATTTCAGCATCTTTTGTGTTAGGTGAATTTCTTGTGAATAGATCCTGAAACAAGTTCAGGATGACGATTGTTATAAATATTCAGCTTCATATTTCTCACCAGCCTTCAGCATCAGCTCGATCTGTTTCAGGTCTTCAGCGGTTAATTCTTCCTTTTCCTGTAATTCGAATACCGCAATCATGTTGTCTTCGTACTGTTTTTCGGTCTTGATAACGATCTCTTGTAGCATGATGGTAAGCTTAAAACTTTATAATTTCTTTAGGTGTAATGCAAAAATCTAACCTGATGTCGTGTTCGTTCACATCATCGATTTTTTCAATAGCAGGATACAAAGATAAGCCTATTTTTTGAGCATTTATATCCTGTAAAAAACGATCGTAAAAGCCCTTTCCATAACCTACGCGGTAACCCTGTTTATCAAAAGCTAAAAGTGGAATCACAACCAGATCCACTTCGCCTTCATGGAGGTTTCCCTTTTGCGGTTCGAGAATATTGTATAGGTTTTTCTTCAGGTCGCCTACACCAAGGTATTCGTGGTTCGTCATCAAAGCTGTTTCAAAATCAGCTTTTGGTACAATAATCTTAATCTCAGGCTTGGTTTGGTTGAGCCACTCAATCAGCAGGAAAGTATCGGGCTCTTTTTTTTCTTTAATTGGCAAAAAGATGTGTAGCGTTTTAATTCCGCTAAAATCGAGTGTTTTAAACTGTTTTAAAAGCGCTTCGTTTAGTTCCTGGTATTCTGTGTCGCTTAGCAACAACCTGTCTTGTAGGGCTTGCTTTCTGATTTCTGCTTTTAACATACTACAAAGGTAAATATTTTACAGACCTATAAGGTTTCAGAAACCTTATAGGTCTTGAGAAAACAAAAAAAGCCTCTAAAAATTAATTTTAGAGGCTTTAAAAAAATGAGTTAAAATTACTTTACACGCTCAACGTATTCGCCGGTACGGGTGTCAATTTTAATTTTATCGCCTTGATTTACAAACATTGGCACTTTAACTTCAACACCATTTTCTAGTGTTGCTGCTTTTAAAGCGTTTGTAGAAGTATCGCCTTTAACAGCTGGCTCCGAATAGGTAATTTCGAATTCAGCAAAGTTTGGTAATTGAGCCATAATTGCTTCATCGCTTTCCATAGAAACAATAATGTTCATCCCTTCTTTTAGGAATTTAATAGCCGAACCAAATAGTGATTTCTCAACGTTAAACTGTTCGTAGTTGTTGTTATCCATTACCACCAAGTAGTCACCTTCTTCATATAAGTATTGGTAATCGTTGGTTTCAACGCGGCAAATTTCTACAGCCTCGTCGGTATTCATACGTGCCTCAACAATTCTGCCCGATTTAATGTTACGGAATTTACCAGTGTAAAATGCTCCGCCTTTTCCTGGTGTACGGTGATTCCATTCGTCAACAGTAACCAGTTCATTGTTTATACGAAGGATGTTACCTGTTTTAATTTCTGATGCTTTTGCCATATTGTATTATCCTAAATTGGATTTGTATTTCAGTTTTTCGTGACGGCAAAGGTAAAATTATTTTGATAAAAACCTATAAAGGTTTAAGGTATAAGGCTTAGGGTTTAAGGAAATTTAAACCTTCATATTATGCTATTTTACTCTTTCCATGTATTCACCGGTCTTGGTATCAACTTTCACCTTATCGCCCTGATTAATAAACAGCGGAACTCTGATTTCGGCACCAGTTTCTACGGTGGCATATTTTTGTGCACTGGTAGAGGTATCGCCTTTTACAGCAGGTTCTGAGTAGGTGATTTCCAGTTCAACGCTATTAGGCAACTGGGCAACAATAGGTTCGTCACTTTCAAAAGCGATGGTAACATTCATGCCCTCCTTTAAAAACTTAATAGCGTTTCCAAAAAGCAATTTAGGGATATTGTACTGTTCAAAAGTGTTGTTATCCATCACCACCAAATAGTCGCCGTCTTCATAAAGATATTGATAGTCGTTGGTTTCTACGCGGCAAATTATTACCTCTTCATCGGTACGGAAACGGTATTCTACAATTTTTCCAGTTTTTACGTTGCGCATTCGGGCCTGATAAAAAGCCCTTAAATTTCCTGGAGTACGGTGAATGTACTCTTCTACACTTACCAACTCTCCGTTAAAACGAAGCACATTTCCGCTTTTTACTTCTGATGCCTTTGCCATTTTATAATTGTGAATATTGTTTTTGTTGTGGATTAAAAATCAAAGTTAAAAAATGCATACAGATTTGAAAAGCAAAACCAGCATTAATCGGGTACGATAGTCCCGCTTTTTCTCAAATCTTTTTGTGTTTGTAGGTGCAGAACTGATAAAAGGCTGTGCATCAAAAAGTATTTTCGTGCAATCGGGTTTATGGAGGAGCGGCTGTGCAATGCATAAAATATGGGACAAACAATAAAAAAACCTCTGTATAAAAGAAATGCCTTTGGGAACCACTCCAAAGGCATAATCAACCTAAACCTCAAACTAAACTATGAAAAACTCTTTGCCTTTTACGGGCTATATATTTTGATTCCGAAACACGGAAAATATGATCTTTTACTTAGAGAGATAAATTAAATAATTGTTTCTCTTTTTGGTGGTGCAAAGGTAAGTATAATTTGTGAATCTCAAAATATTTTCAAAAAAATTTATTTATAATACAAATGTATGACAAAACAGACTGACTACAGGTAGCTTTAGTTATTGTTAACTTGCTTGTAATCTGATATTTGTATCTGATTTGTGCAGAAATCGTATTCCTGTATTTGATTGGAGCCAATTATCGTTAGGCGATCCTTTCCGAAATTTTCGATCAGTTCGCGGTACCAATTTATTCCCTGAACGTCTAAATTGCTCGTTGGCTCATCTAAAAATAAAATTGGTGTATCGGTACAGCAGGCCAAAGCTAGTTTTGTTCTTTGCTTCATTCCCGATGAAAAGTACTTAATTTGTTTGTTTGCTGCTTTTTCTAACCCCAGTACAGTAATCAGCTTTTTTGCGTCAAGGCCTGTGGCAAAATTTTTGAACTTAAAGTGGAAATCAATGCTCTCTTTTAAGGTAAATGTTTCTACCAGTTCGAGATATGGCGCCGCCAGGCTGATGTATTTGTAGATATTTTCTACAGGAATCTCTTTGGTGTCTGAGAATGAGATTTCTCCCTCAGAAGGGGATAAACTACCTGTTAGCACACTCAATAATGTTGATTTGCCAGAACCATTAGGCCCCAATACTGCATAACTATTGCCAGAAGATAATTCAGTGCTTAAATTCCTGAAAATCCACTCCTTATTAAATCTTCTGCCAACATTATTTAAAGAGATATTCATTTACTGCGGGGCGTTTAGGGTTTAGCGATAAGCGGTTTAGTCATACAAACGCTGTTATCAACGCCGATATATTGCCCGTAGTTAGGTGTAATGTGGTACCCCACTTTTTGGTAAAGTGCAATGGCCTCTGGTTGTTTCTTGCCTGTTTCTAAAACACAAGCAGCAAAACCCAGTTCAGCGGTCCAGCTTTCCAGGGCATTTAAAACTTTAGCAGCAATCCCCTGCTTTCTATAATCTGGATGAACAAACATCCTTTTAACCTCAGCCTGGGTTGTTGAGAAAGGTTTTATCGCACCACAACCAACAGGATTTCCATCTTGATAGACAACAATCACTTCTTTGATGGCATCAACCTTGTTAAACTGCGCATAAAAAGCATGGTCTTCACCATCTCTAACGGCTAAATCTTTATCCAATAAAGCAACCAACTGTCTAAAATCGGCATTGTCTGAATCGGTCCTGATTAGCGTTAAATTACTCATGAATATTTATTTTGCTTTAAGCTTTGGTCTTTCCGCCTGGGTTAGCTTCCCATTCCGAAGCCCTTCATTACCCCACGGTTAGAATTACGGATAAAATCTACAATTTCATCACGGATTTCAGTAGGTTTAAATTCGGCTTCAATCATGTCTAAAGCTTTGGTTACATTATTGTGCTTCACAAAAAGTACACGGTAAATCTCTTGGATCTCGTCAATCTGTTCGTTGGTAAAACCTCTTCTGCGCAAACCCACAGAGTTAATGCCTGCATAAGATAGTGGCTCGCGGGCCGCTTTAACATAAGGAGGGACATCCTTACGGACCAATGAACCACCAGTTACAAAAGCATAAGAGCCTACTTTAACGAATTGATGTATGGCAACCAGGCCTGCCAAAACTACATTGTTTCCAATGGTAATGTGGCCAGCCAAGGTGGTGCTGTTAGAGAAAATACAGTTATTTCCAACCTCACAATCGTGCGCAATGTGCGAGTAAGCCTGAATTAAACAATTGCTGCCGATAGTGGTTTTCCACTTATCTTTAGTACCACGGTTAATGGTAACGCACTCACGTATGGTGGTATTATCACCAATTTCTGCCGTGGTAACTTCACCAGCGAATTTTAAATCCTGTGGTTCTCCAGATATTACTGCACCAGGAAATATGCGGCAATTTTTACCGATACGTGCCCCATCCATAATGGTCACATTCGATCCGATCCAGGTTCCCTCACCAATCACAACGTCTTTATGTATCACTACAAAGGGTTCGATTACCACGTTTTCGGCAATCTTTGCCTGGGGATGTATATATGCTAAAGGTTGTATCATTATTGAGCGGGTTCTGCTTGTTTAACTTTTGAAATTTGAGCCATCATTTCGGCTTCGACAACGATTTTTTCGCCAACCATACCTACACCTTTCATCTGGGCAATGCCCCTTCTGATCGGTTCAAGTAAATCGCAGCGGAAAACAATAGTATCGCCAGGAAGAACCTGGGCCCTAAAACGTACGTTATCTATTTTTAAGAAATAAGTTAAATAATTTCTAGGATCTGGAACGGTACTTAACACTAAAATACCACCAACCTGAGCCATAGCCTCAATTTGAATTACACCAGGAAAAACCGGTGCACCAGGAAAGTGACCTTTAAAAAACTCTTCGTTCATGGTTACGTTTTTAACGCCTACCACGTGGTTTTTCGAAAGTTCTAATATTTTATCAACGAATAAGAATGGCTGACGGTGAGGCAAAATATCCATAATCTGAACAACGTCATATAATGGTTTTGCACTTGGATCGTAAACCTTCTGTATTTTTTTATTTTTCTCTTTTTTAATTGCTGCTTTAATCTTTTTTGCAAAGGCAACGTTTGCTGCATGGCCTGGGCGGGCAGCCATAATATGGCCTTTTAAATGCATGCCAACCAAAGCTAAATCGCCAATCATATCTAATAATTTATGACGGGCAGGCTCGTTTTGATAACGCAGTTCCATGTTGTTCAAAATTCCTTGCGGGGCAACATCGATATCTTTACGGTTAAATAATTTAGCCAGGTGGCTTAATTCATCCTTCGTAACTTCTTTATCTACAATTACAATGGCATTATTTAAATCACCACCTTTAATTAAATTGTGAGATAACTGGTATTCTAATTCGTGTAAAAAACAGAAGGTACGGCAAGAAGCAATTTCTTTCTTAAACTCTGCAATGGTATTAATGCCGGCGTGCTGGCTGCCCAAAACAGGAGAATTGTAATCGATCATACACGTAAAACGATAATCGTCTAACGGCATGGCTACAATTTCTACTTTTCTATCTTCTTCGGTATAGGTAATGTTATGTGGAATGGTGAAATACTCACGATCTGCATTTTGCTCAACTGTACCTACTTCTTCCAGTAAATCAACAAACTGGATAGAGCTCCCGTCCATAATTGGTGTTTCCGGGCCGTCTAATTTAATGAGTATGTTATCAAGGTCCATACCAATCAAAGATGCCATTACGTGTTCTACAGTACTTACGCTAGCGCCATTTTGAGTAAGCGTAGTGCCTCGTGAGGTATCGGTAACGTTATCTGCATCGGCTTCAATAATCGGGTGGCCATCTAAATCAATACGCTGAAATTTAAAGCCATGATTTTCGGGGGCCGGGCAAAATGTTAAAGTAACATTAGCGCCTGTGTGTAAACCAACACCAGATGCTGATATTTCTTGTTTAATCGTTTTTTGTCTAACGTTCATTGTGTATTGTATTCTTTTCCAGTTCTGCTGTGAGCCTTTTCAATTCCTCTTCGAGCGCATTTATTCTTTTTTCTACATCTGGAAGATGTTTGAAAATTACTGAAGCACGCATCCAGTTGCGCAATGGTTGCGCCGGACTACCATGCCATTGTTTATTTTCTTCTGTAATGTTAAAATTTATACCGGCCTGTGCGCCTATCTGAGTACCCTTAGCTAATGTTAAGTGCCCGGCTATACCAACTTGCCCGCCAACAACACTGTTAGGGCCAATTTTTGTACTTCCTGATATGCCTGACTGTGCCGCTAAAACGGTGTTTTCGCCAATTTCGACATTATGTGCAATTTGGATCAGGTTATCGATTTTTGCACCTTTTTTTACAATGGTTGATCCCATTGTTGCACGATCTACAGTGGTATTTGCGCCAATTTCTACATCATCTTCGATAATTACATTTCCGATTTGAGGTATTTTATTGTAGGTACCATCTTTTTGTGGCGCAAAACCGAAACCATCGCTTCCGATAACGGTATTAGCATGGATGACCACTCTGCTACCGATTATTGAATTGTGATAAATTTTTACACCAGGAAAAAAAGTGCTGTTATTGCCGATTTTAGAATTAGCGCCAATAAAAGTTTGCGCATTTATTTTGCATCCCTCAGCAATTTCTACGTTTTCGGCAACATAGGCAAAAGCATCAATAAATACATTTTTGCCAATTTTTGCTGTTGGGTGTACAAAAGCCAGCTTATCAATTCCAGATTGTGCAGCCTGTGCGTTTACCGCCTCGTTATATTTATCCAACAAAATGGTAAAGGCACTATAAGGATTTTCAACCCTTATTAAGGTGCTGGTATAGGGTTGGGTAGGCGCAAAATCCTTTGAAACGATAACAACAGAAGCCTGAGTTGAATACAAGAAATTTTCGTACTTAGGGTTCGAAAGGAAAGACAAAGAGCCTTCCTTACCATCTTCTATTTTAGAAAGTTCGGTAACGGCTACATCAGGGTTACCATCAATGGAACCGTTTAGAAACTGACTTATCTGCGTGGCAGTAAATTGCATCGTACAAAGGTATATGTTAAATTGATATGAACAAAAAAACCTGCTCGGGTTAAAGGGTGTATATTTACACAATAATAAGACTTAAAACGGCACTAAAAGTTAAATATTTTGTTAAATAACCTTAAATCCCTCTGGGGTAACAGAGGATATATTTTTCTACAGTTTTTTGTAGCGACTCCAGGTTGGACAAATCTGAAGCCTTCGCAATATCAACAATATCGTTATTTTTCATCAGAATCTTGATATTTCCAACCCCTGCGTTATATGCACGGTTTTGAATTGAATCGGTAAAAACAAAATACCTTGCTTCTTCAGACTTGATTTCTAATAAATTAACGGCTGCATCCTGCAAAAAGTTTACACGGTCGTGATTAGCCATTTCGTTACCCATTTCTACTTTATAGAGATTTCTGGAGGTAAGCATTTTACACAGCGTAGACAAAATTTTATCTGGGTATTTGGTCCAAACCTTAACTGCGGCATAAATATCCTGATCATCAAGGTTGGTAAAATGTTCGAGATTTTCGTGCTGCGCAAAGAAATTAGCCTCGTTAATATCGTTTTTTAAGAAATAATTTAATGATGGTGAAGCGAATAAATCGGCTCCAGCGGCTGATAATTCTTTTGCACGCTCTAATAACTTTACCAACATCATCTCGCCCGATATAACCGTTTTGTGCAGATAAACCTGCCAGTACATCAGCCTGCGGGCAATTAAAAATTTCTCGATCGAATAAATGCCTTTCTCTTCGATCACCAGGTTATCCTCGTACACGTTAAACATCTTAATAATCCGGTCGAAACTGATTACGCCTTCGCTAACGCCCGTAAAAAAACTATCACGGTTTAAATAATCCATTCGATCTAAATCCAACTGACCGGAAATCAATTGATGAAGGAACTTTTTAGGATAGGTGCCATTAAAAATCTCAATGGCATGAGTTAAGCGCCCATTAAAATGTGCATTCAGGTCCTGCATCAGCTTTGCTGAAATATCTTCATGTTTAATTCCGGTAACCAAAGAATGCTCTAAGGCGTGTGAAAAAGGCCCATGGCCGATATCGTGCAGTAAAATGGCCAAAATGGCGGCTTCTTCTTCGCCATCGGTAATTGCATGTCCTTTGCTTTTTAAAAGGTTGATGGCCAAACTCATTAAATGCATGGCACCTAAGGCATGGTGAAAACGGGTGTGTAAAGCGCCCGGATAAACCAAATGTGTCATTCCGAGCTGTTTGATGTAACGCAACCGTTGGAAATACGGATGTGAAATTACATCGTAAACTAATTCGGACGGAATACTGATGAAACCGTAAACCGGATCATTTATTATTTTCTTCTTGTTCAATCGTTAAAAATAGTTAAATAGATAGATACGGTACAAAAATTGCTATTTTTATTTATAGTTTGATTTACCTGCCAAATTAAAAAGGCAATACTTACCTATTTTTACAAAAACATGCAAGAAACTAAAATATTATGGGCCGATGATGAAATCGACTTATTAAAACCACATATATTATTGTTAAATGATAAAGGTTATCATGTAACCACATTTACCAATGGAAACGACGCGTTAGAGGCATTTGGGAAAGCTCACTTTGATCTGGTTTTTTTGGATGAAAATATGCCGGGAATGAGTGGTATCGAAACCTTAGGGGCCATTAAAAATTTAAATCCCGATGTTCCTGTTGTGCTGATTACGAAAAGTGAAGAAGAGAACTTAATGGAAGATGCGATAGGTAGCAAAATTGATGATTATCTGATCAAACCCGTAAACCCGAAACAGGTTTTACTAACCATTAAAAAGCTAATCGATAATAAACGCCTGGTAAGCGAAAAAACTTCTATGGCTTACCAACAGGATTTCCGCCGTTTGGGCATGACTTTAGGCGATAGGCTGAATTACGAAGAGTGGGTTGATGTATATAAAAAAATCGTTTTCTGGGAGCTTGAATTAGAGAAACTGGATGACCCACAGATGCATGAGATTTTAACCATGCAAAAACAGGAGGCCAATACACAATTTACAAAATTCATTGAAGAGAATTATCTCGACTGGATTAAGAATAAAGATAAAGCTCCTTTGCTTTCGAATGAGCTGTTAAAGAAAAAAGCTTTTCCTCATATTAATGATACTACACCTGTATTTTTTATCCTGATTGATAATTTGCGTTACGATCAGTGGAAAATTATCAATCCTTTAATATCAGAATATTTCAGAATTGATGAAGAGGATATGTATACCAGTATTTTGCCAACGGCAACACAGTATGCCCGTAATGCAATTTTCTCCGGAATGATGCCTTTGGATATGGAGAAACGTTTTCCTCAGCTTTGGCAAAATGATGATGATGAAGGTGGAAAAAACATGCACGAAGAGGCTTTTTTGGCCGATAACATTAAACGCAGTTTAAGAAAAGATTGTAAATTCAGTTATAATAAAATCCTCACTTTTGAGCAGGGAAAAGATTTGGTTGATCAAACGAACAATTTGTTGCAGAATGATTTTAACGCCATTGTATTTAACTTTGTTGATATGTTGAGCCATGCCCGTACCGATATGCAGATGATTCGTGAGTTGGCTAATGATGATGCGGCTTACCGTTCGTTAACCCTATCCTGGTTTGAACATTCGCCGCTTTGGGATTTATTGAAAAAAATCTCTCAGAAAAAGGTAAAGGTGATTATCACCACCGACCATGGGACTATCCGCGTTAAAAAACCGGTTAAAGTAATCGGCGATAGAAGCACAAATACCAATTTAAGATACAAACAGGGTAGAAACCTTAATTTTAATGCGAAAGAAGTGTTTTTAATTAAAAACCCTCATGATGCCTTATTACCCAAGATCAATATCAGCAGCAGTTATATTTTTGCACGAGAGGATAGTTATTTTGTTTATCCGAATAATTACAATCAGTTTGTGAATTACTATAATGAAACCTTCCAGCATGGGGGTATTTCACTGGAGGAAATGATTATTCCCGTAGTGACGTATTCGCCGAGGTAATGAAATAGAATTGAGATACTAGATTTGAGGCCTGTCTTTTTTCAAGAGGGCCGTCCTCCTGAACTTGTTTCAGGATCTGTCACTACACTGATTAATTAAAGATTTCTCCTCCAAAGGAGCTCCTTTGGAGCAGTACGGTCGAAATGACGATATATAAAAGGCAAAAGCAATGCAATTATGTATTACTTTTGCCTTTATTTTTTAAAAATGGATATCGAAGTAAATAGTTTAGCAGATTTACCCGCTGTTGCACAACAGCTTTCAGATTTTGCCGGGAACCAAAAAGTCTTCATTTTTGAGGGCGATATGGGGGCTGGAAAAACAACCTTCATCAAAAATTTCTGTAAACATTTAGGTGTTGATGATGTGGTTTCGAGCCCAACTTATTCTATCGTTAATGAATATGAAAGTCCTAAGGGTCCGGTGTTCCATTTCGATTTTTATAGAATAAAAGATATTAACGAAGCCTATGATTTGGGCTATGAAGAATATTTTTATGGTGGTGGCGTTTGTTTAATCGAATGGCCGGAGCGAGTGGAAGAATTATTACCCGAAAAATTTATTAAAGTGGAGATAAATGTGCTGGATGAAAACCGCCGATTATTCAGGTTTTCGAAGGTATAACAATTAGTTATCAATAAATTAACAGATTTTCCTTATCTTGAACAACCTAAAACTACCAAAATTTTAATTCAACATGGCTACAGGATTACGCGAAGGAATGGCCGATATAGCTCGTCAGGGTTTACTACAAACGCAAGAGGCAAAGTTAGAAACCAGAAATAAAAAGAACAGTCTATACATAGGAATACCCAAGGAAATTTCTTTCCAGGAAAATAGAATTGCGCTAACCCCTTTATCTGTTGCCTTGTTGGTAAACAACGGGCACCGGGTTGTTTTAGAAAGTGGGGCAGGCATCGCCGCTAATTTTTCTGATACCGAATATGCAGAGCAGGGTGCTAAGATTACCTATAACAAAAAAGAAGTTTTTGATGCTGATATCCTGGTGAAAATTGCGCCCCCCATGCTGGAAGAGATTGAGATGATGCACAAGGGGCAAACGCTTATTTCTTCTTTACAAACCGGAACGCTAAAGCAGGATTATCTAAAAGCATTGATGCATAAAAAAATTAATGCATTATGTTTTGAGAATCTTCGCGACGAAGGTAATGTCCTCAGCGTAGTACGCGCCATGAGCGAAATAGTAGGATCGACCTCTATTTTAATTGCTGCAGAATATTTGAGTAATGTAACAGGAGGTAAGGGATTAATGTTAGGGGGCTTTACTGGCGTTCCTCCAACAGAAATTGTTATTTTGGGCGCCGGAACGGTTGGCGAATATGCCGCCAGAACAGCTTTGGCATTAGGGGCGGAGGTAAAAGTTTTCGATAGTTCCATTTACCGTTTACGCCGTCTGCAGAATAATTTGGGCAGCAGGGTATTTACTTCGGTAATGCAACCTATTGTTTTGAATAAGGCTATTGTAACCTGCGATGTAGTAATAGGTGCCATCAGGGCTACCCACGGACGTAGTCCGTGCATCGTAATGGAAGAAACGGTTGCCCGAATGAAACCACACTCGGTGGTAATTGATGTAAGCATTGATCAGGGGGGCTGTTTTGAAACTTCTGAGGTGACAAATCACACCAATCCGGTGTTTAGAAAATACGATGTAATTCACTATTGTGTGCCAAATATTGCTTCTCGCGTGCCAAGAACGGCCTCTTACGCTTTGACGAACATTTTTGCCCCAATTTTATTGGATATTGGTGAATTTGGGGGCTTAATGAATATGGTGTGGAATACGCCTGGTATCCGCGAAGCGCTTTATATTTATCAAGGTAATTGTACCAATAAAGATCTGGCCGATATGTTTAACCTGCCGTTTAAAGACCTTGAATTGTTGGTGGTTTCGAATCAATAGAACCATACTCCGTCATTGCGAGGAGGAACGGACGAAGCAATCTAAATATAGACGTTTATGAAATTCAATTTATTGATATTTTTTCTCATCATCTCTGTTTCGGGTTTTGCTCAAAACAAACCTTTGGCGGCAAAAAAACTGGTGATTGTAAGTTCCTATAATCAATACCTCGCTTCTATAAAAACGAATCCAAACAACGAGTTGGTCGAAATCAAAAAAGCTATTCCCAATATCAAATTAGATATCCGCTACGCCACTAAGAATAACTTTATGCAGCAGGTAATGTATAAGCAGGCGAGGGCATTCGCCAGAAAACCAGTGGTAGAATCATTAAAAAAAATCCAAAAGGAATTAAATAAAAAAGGCTACGGCTTAAAAATATTCGATGGGTATCGGCCTTATGTTGTTACTGTTGAGTTTTATAAAAAGGCCAGCGATAAAAATTTTGTAGCTAACCCGGCAAAGGGGTCTAAACATAATAGAGGTTGTGCCGTAGATTTAACCTTGATTAATCTGAAAACAGGTAAAGAAATACCTATGCCAACCCCTTACGATAGTTTTTTGGCTGCCGCTGCGGCAAAATACGAAAAGGTATCGCCAGAGGTTAAGAAGAACCGCGATTTTCTGATCGCTATAATGGGTAAGTACCAGATGAATGTGCTGGATAACGAATGGTGGCACTACGACTTTTCTGGCTGGAAAAAATACGATTTGATGGATATTCCTTTCGAGAAGCTTTAGAGGTTTATTAACCACTAGTTCATTTGTTCAATAGTCATTGGTTCATTGGGCTGGGAGCATACCAATTAGTTTCGTCATTTCGACTGGAACGCAGTGGAATGGAGAAATCTATCCTTTTCCGTGGTGTAAGATGTTACCATCTTACACTAAATTTATTAAATTTTAGCTCTCCAATTGTCAGGTGGTAACACCTGACATCACAAACTACAAATGATGTGGCTTTCCGTATTGTTCCATTTTTACCCTGGCCTTATCTTCCTTTACAGCCAGTTCAAAAATATAATCATAATCATCATCCGTTAATTCCTCTTTAGGTTTTTTGCCACCAAGGGCTTCAATAATCTCGAGTACGGTGTTAGAATGGCCCGCTACAATAACGGTTTTGCCAACATAATTGGTTTTAATGCTGTCTACCAGCGATTTAATGTCTTTATAATCAATCACCTTCGGAATCACCAATGAATCTAATGTTTGGTGTGCTCTTTTTGTCGGTGTGGCAAAAGCAGCATCAAATTTTACCTTTTTAAGGTAGGTTGCTAAATCTCCTGCACGAACCCTTCCTTCATCCGAAAGATCAGGATTGGTATCCTGTGGGTTCGATTTGTCTTTCTCTGCGTGCCTAACAATCCAGACATTAGTGGTTTGTGCTTTTACAGATTGAAATAAAAATAATACGGCTATAAGTAACAGGACTTTTTTCATTGGTTTTTGATTTGAGTTATAAATATTCAAAAAAATATTGGTTCAGGGAAATTGGGTGTTTTCCACAAGCAAAAGGGACTGTATCATAAGTTGTGATTCCATTCGAACTTGTCACGTTGAGCTTGTCGAAACGCTTTTTGGAGCATTTAAACAGGTCCTTCGACAGGCTCAGGATGACAATTCGATATTATGATACAGCCTCTTTGGTTGATATTTATATTTTAGTTAGTCTAATAGCCATTATTTTGCCATCCCGTTTTATTGTTCACATTATCAATTTCCATTTGAGGAACCGGATAGATACTTCTAAAAGCAGGAATACCCGGGAATACTGTTGCCATTTGAGTTGTTCTAACAATATCAAACCAGCGGTCGGCCTCTAAGGCTAATTCCAAACGTCTTTCCAGGTAAACAGCGCTTCTAAAATCTGCCTGAGTTAATAATGTTGCCGCTGTTTTAGTTGTTGCATTTGCATTTGTTCGCACCGTATTTAAGGCTTTAAATGCTTCTGTATTACCGTAAGCAACTTCGTTTAAAGCCTCTGCATACATTAATAAAACATCAGCACAACGAAGCACAGGAAAATCTCCACTGATTTCTGTAGAGTTAGAAACTGCACTGTTAAATTTACCTGGACGAATCCCTGTACCCGTTGGAGCAACCAAAGCCCTACGATTATCACCAGTTTCAAACAAAGTCTGAGGAATTGTTATTGTATTTGTGTTATTGTTATTCCGATAACGATTATCTTGGTTAACAGCTTCTTTTACCCCGCCATTTAGATACAAAACTGCAAAAATAATATCCTTGCTGGTTTTTAAGCCACTCGGAAAAGTTGTTGTTTGTGGCACAACAGAAAGATTAGTCCCGGCATAAATCGCAGCTACAATAGGCTGCAAAGTTGATACAACCAGATCGTATTTCTTTTGATACAAGTAAACCTTAGCTAATAAAGCTGATGCGGCATAGCTTGTTGCTTTACCTCGTTGAGCATCTGGCCATGTTGTTGGTAATTTTGTTGCAGCATCAGTTAGATCATTAATAATTTGTTGATAAACGGCAGCAGAAGTTGCCCTTGTGTTTTCCCTGGCCTCAGCTGTTTTTTGAACTTTTAATACCAAAGGAACATTTCCCCAAAGGCGGGTTAAGTTGAAATAGCTTAATGCCCTGATAAATTTAGCCTGACCGATAATCTGATTTTTAGTTGCTTCAGCCATGCTAATTCCCGGCGCTCTATCTAAAATAATGTTAGAACGATAAATTGCTTTGTAATGCCCTTGCCACGATGCTGCTAAAATAGTATTTGCT
Organism: Pedobacter sp. W3I1; assembly: GCF_030816015.1. NCBI lineage: Bacteria > Pseudomonadati > Bacteroidota > Sphingobacteriia > Sphingobacteriales > Sphingobacteriaceae > Pedobacter > Pedobacter sp. W3I1. The sequence continues at coordinate 258,511 of NZ_JAUSXN010000001.1, read as the reverse complement.
GAAGTTTCAGAGAAAACCTCGATAGCGTTACGCACACCCGCTCCAGATCCCGGGTCGTTATCGGTAACATTATCGCCACGAATTTCGCCTAAGGTAAGCATGTTGTTTCCGTACAAGCTATCGGTTTGCAAAGCGTCGTAACAACTTACTAAACCCCCTTGTAAACCTTTTTCATCAACATAAAAGGTATTTTCTGTGTAAGAATCCAGCGGTTTTAAATCTAGAAATTTTTTGCAGGATGTAGCTGAAATGATTAAGCCACAGGCAAAGATTGGTATGATATATTTTTTCATGGTCTTAATTTTATAAAGTGATGTTTAAACCGATTGAAGTTGTTTTCGCTGTTGGATAAACACCATAATCTTCTCCATTTGTGGTGGCCGCAGAGCGATTAGTAACCTCTGGGTTATAACCTGTGTATTTTGTGAATGTGAATGGATTTTGCATCGAAACATATAGCCTTACTTTGGTTAATGAAAGTTTCTTAATCAAATCCGTTGGGAAAGTATAACCCAATGCTATATTTCGGATACGCAAATAAGAACCGTCTTCAACATGCCATGTAGAGGTTGTTCCATTACTGCCTTTAGCCACACGGTTTGCCCTTACATCTTGTCCGCTGCCTGGATTACTTTCAGAAACCCATCTATCTAAAGAGCTAATCATGTTATTCATGTTACCTTCTTTATTAGCAAAGTACCTGCGAGAAAGGTTAAGGATTTTATTTCCATAAACACCTTGCATTGAAATATTTAAGTCAATGCCCTTATATTCTGCTGATGTGGCAAAACCATAAGTGAATTTGGGTAAATAGTTGCCTACAATTTCACGATCTTTGGTTAAATCAATTACGCCATCGCCATCAACATCTTTAAATTTAAAATCTCCGGGTTTTGACGTATTTAAATCAAAATTTCCCTGAGTATCCAGGTAGTGAGGATAAGCGTTTACTTCTGCCTGGTTTTTGAAAACACCCAAAACAACAGGTAAATAATACGACCCGATTGGTTCGCCAACCCTGGTTAAGAAATAAGCATTTGCAACTGATCCGGTACTGATGATATCTGCATTTCCCGGGCCTAATTCTACCACCTTATTTTTGTTCTTGGAGAAGTTACCACTAGCGGTCCATTTTACGGCACCAAACTGCTGCGTAGTACCTAAGTTAATATCAATACCTCTATTGTTTACCTTACCAATGTTTTTCAATTCAGAAGCAAAACCTGTAGATAATGGCACAGGAACATTTAGTAATAAATCAGTTGTATTGCTGTTATAGGCATCAACTGATAATGTTAACTGATTGTTCCAGAAAGCAACATCTAAACCAACATTTAACTGCGTTGTTTTTTCCCAGCTTAAATCATCGTTAGGTTGTGCAAAAGGAGCGGCACCATTAACAACTCCAGGAGTTCCTCCACCAAAAACATAACCATAATTAGTCATGGCGCCTTGAGCCAAATAATTTGGTATATTGAAGTTACCCGTTTGACCATAACTTGCCCTAAGTTTTAGATCGGAAATGGCTTTAGCGTTTTTCAGGAACTCTTCTTCTGATAATCTCCAACCCACAGAGGCGGATGGGAAATAACCCCATTTATTATTTGTTCCAAACCTCGAAGAACCATCGGCCCTTACCGATCCGGTGAATAAATACTTGCCTCTATAGCTGTATTGCAATCGGGCAATACCAGAAGCTAACGACCATTGTTGCCTTGTTGATGTTCCGTTAGTTACTAAACCTGCACTTAAATATTCGATTTGGTCACTAATAAAACCTTTGGTGGCAGCGGCATAATTACCACTTAAATCATCTTTTTGGTTAGACCAGCCCAATAATGCACTCAGGTTATGATTGCCAAATGTTTTAGTGTAATTTAAAGTATGTTCTAATAACCAGTTGGTTTCTTTTATTGTTCTGGAACTGGCCTGGGCATCAGATAATGGATTTCCTGCCGTATTTGACAGTGGAATTATGGAAGGGCGGAAAGTATCTTCGGCGCTGTTAAAAATATCAAACACCTAATTGAAGTTTATATTTTAAATCCTTGATGATTTCTGCTTCAATAAATGTGCTTCCTGTTAATCTGTTTGAGCCTACATCATCTTTTTGCAACATCGCTAAAGCTACCGGGTTCCAGGCTTGGGTTTCCCCATTCCCCGTTATCGTAGAACCATTTGGCAAAGTTGTTACCTGGCCAGGACTCCACGAGTTTTGTGCAAAACTGTAGCTTCCGTCTGAATTATAAACCGGCCAGAGTGGTGAGTAGTGAAGTGCTGAAGCTACAATACCTCCTGTGTTTAAGCCATTTGCATTACCTGCATTATAAGCACCGTTAGCATTTAGTCTTTTTTCTTTAATTACAGATGGCGTAATATTTACACCGTATCTGAAAATCCCCTTGTTGCCATCCAAATTTAATCGACCGCTATAGCGTTTAAATCCGCTATTTAAAATGATACCATCCTGATCAAAGTATTCTAATGAAGCATAATATTTCATGGTTTCACTTCCGCCAGAGGCAGAAATTGAGTGATTCTGAATTTTAGCTGTTCTAAAGATTTCGTCCTGCCAGTCTGTATTTGTTAAGCCTTGTTGACCACTTAAATAAGGTAAAATTTCGGTAGGAATAACAGCACTCGTATTGTTTCCGGAGTTAACCAAACGCTGTGCATTGCTATCATTAATGTTGTAAATTATTGCAGGTAAGCCAGTTGCAGCATTTCTACGGTTAATTGCATCCATTGCATCAGCATAGGTATTGTTTCTCGACTCAAGTGTCATTTGAGCATATTGATACGCGTCCATCATATCAATTTTGTGCGCCAAACTTTGCCAGCCTGTATAACTGTTTACGTTGATTATCGCTGCGCCAGTTTTGCCTTGCTTTGTTGTAATTAAAACCACACCATTTGATCCACGAGAACCATAAATTGCTGCTGATGATGCATCTTTTAATACTTCTATTGAAGCAATATCATTGGTATTAATCGTGTTGATGTTGTCGTTAGAAATCGGAACACCATCAATTACGTACAAAGGATTTGAACCGGCTGTAATTGTACCAACGCCACGTACTTTAATAGATAACGCACCGCCAGGGGTACCAGATCCTTGCGAAATCTGAACACCAGACATTTTACCAACCATTGCCTCTGCGGCGTTACTAATGGGTTGATTCTCTAAATCAGAAGCTTTAATACTGGCAATTGCAGTGGTTACATCTTTCTTTTTCTGACTACCGTAACCTACAATTACGACATCCGTTAGTTTAGCAGATTCGGGAGTCAGTTGAATTAAAAGTGTTGCCTGCTCTCCTGCTTTTAACATGTAGTTCTCAATCGTTTTCGTTGTATAACCAATAAATGAAGCGCTAATGTTGTAAGGAACATTTGCTGTTAAGCCCGAAATTGAAAATTTTCCATCTGCATTAACCATAACGCCCTTTTTTTCGTTGGTTTTAGTATTTAGTAAAAGAATAGAAGAACCAATTAATGGCTGGCCCGTTTCATCTTTTACAATCCCCGTTATCTCCGATGTTTGAGCCCGGGCAGTTGCAACAGCTGTTATTAACAGCAGGCAAAAGAACAAGTGTTTTGTAAATTTTCTAAGCATAGTTATAATTATTAGTTTGTTTTTTTTGCAAAAAGATTCCCTGTCTGCTATTTTTTAGCAGCTCGTTAATTCAAAATATATTATTGGTTTATTTAGTAATTAGGTAGCCCCCGGTTGTTTTAGTTTGGTTAAGTTTGTTTAATTCCGTTATCTCTCGAAGAATTTTTTCTGCCTTACGATTTAAATCGATTGTACCTGTAAATGAAATTTCATCTAAATCATCAGCATTATAAATAATTTTAATTTTATAGTGTTCCTGTAGTTGATCAAAAACCTCTTTTAACGATGCTTGTGTAAAATTCAGTTCGTTAAGCTTTGGTAATTCCTTAACAAGCATGGCTTTATCAGATACTTTAACCTGATGTTTAATACTGTTATAAACTAATTCACTTCCAGGCAGCAAAATTTTGTCGAAAGTTAAAACCGATTGATCAGCGCTAATATTTTTAACCCAAACTTTACCTGTATGCAGCTCCACCTTAATAAGTTTATCCTGTTCCGTTGCGGTAATGGTAAACGATGTTCCTAAAGCAGTTGTTGATATTCCTTTAGCGTAAACAATAAACGGATGTTTTTTATCCTTAGTAACCTGAAAAAAGCTCTTACCTTTTAAATAAATCTCCCGGTTTGCTTTAACAAATGGAACAGCGTATCTTAATTCCCCCCCTGGGTATATTTTAACTGTAGAACCATCTGGCAAAACCAGCGATTGATTGTTACTCGTATAATTCACAATCGATTTCCAGTTAATTGCTTCCGTTATTTCCTTTTTAACCACATTGTTTTTAGCAAGATTCGGAGTTATTTCAGGTTTATTTAACAGCAAAAAAACAACACTAAGCAACACAAAGACAACTGCTGCTGCAGATGTAATTTTGAACCATTTCATTCTCAATGATTTGGCCAGGGTTTGGTTTTTAATCGCCGCAAATATTTCGTCACTTTTTTCATTTGAAATCTGCGCATCATCGGCATCATCCCAATCATCTTTACTTAAAAAATGTTGGGATAAATCATCTGTTTCTTTTAAATAGTTTACCACCAAAAGTTTTTCTTCGGGAGTACATATACCTTTAAAATACCTGTCTAAGAGCTCATCAGATATGTTCATATTACTAATACGATTGGATTTGGGAATAACCCGTAACGAGGTAGAAATATTTTTATTTAGCCAATAAATCCATCAGAAAGATAAATGCAGGTAAATAGGCATAACCATTAAGTTGCTTAATCGCTAAAGAAATATGCTTTTCAACTGTTCTTGGGGAGATGGAAAGTTGTTCGGCAATTTCTTTGTAAGAATATCCGTGAACACGATTTAAAACAAAAACTTGTTTTCGGGTAGGTGGCAAGCAGTTTAAAACAACTTCTAATTGTTTGTTGATATCGAATTGAAGACTTTGTTCATTAACTTTATCGGTCAAATCGGCACCATAATTTTTTAAATTTCGTTCATCATTTGCTAGTTTTTTAAAATAATCCAGCAATGTCGTTTTAGCAATTTTAAACAATTGCACATCTAAAGGGAAATCTTCGGTTAAAGTGTGCTTAAATCGCCAGAGTTTAATAAAGGCAAGTTGTGTAAGTTCTTCAGCTAAATCATCGGATGCTGTTTTCTTTAAAAAGTAAGCATATACTTTCTTATGCCATAGTTTAAAAACTATTTCGAAAGATCTATGGTTTCCCTGCCTAATATCTTGGATATAATTTGACAATGGCTCAAAACTACTTGGTTAATGTTAGCTGGAAATAAATATAGTGTTAATTTTATTTATTTGATTAACATTAATTTTTTTGAGTAATTAACTTATTCCAACGCCAAAATCAGCATAGCAACATCCGCATCGGTATGCCAGCTTGAAAGCACAATACGATTTAAAGGTTTATCAGTTGGAGCTGGATAAGGGAAAGATGAGATTAGAATTTGTTGCTTCAAAAGACGCTCGGCCAAATTTGAATCGCCGGGCAAATATACCGGAAAACCATCCTCATGTTTCCAGGTAAGATTTAATGCAGTTTCAAACAGCAGCATATTGTTTTTCAGCTTATTTAAAGCCTTTCGATATATTTCTTCTGCATGGATAAACGCATGGAGAGCGGCAGGGCTGGGCGGAGAAGCACCAATAAAGGTGTTTGTGGCTTTAAGTTTACTGATGATTTTATTTGAGGCCAACACAATACCAGCATCTACACCCAAAGCTTTTGCCATTGAGGCTACGATTACATTTTCAATGTTTTCTTGTTTCGGGAGATTTACAATGGCACCCATGCCATTGTTGTTTACGCCTATTCCATGCGAATCGTCTACAACCAGAATTATATTTTTATCCCTATTGATGTCTTTTACAAAATCGAAATCATAAATTTCGGGCACAAGATTGTTCATCGAATTACTAATCAAAACCCAATTTTTTTCTTCGGATGAATTTATTCTTTCAATAGTCTCTTGTTCCCAATCTCTGAATAGCATTAAATTTTTAGTTTGATTTTCTACCAACCAAAGTGCTGGGTGCGCTGCAGGGGCATAAATTACCTGCCCTAGTGTCGACAAAGCTTTAACGGTAAGTTGCGCAGCTAAATAACCACTCGACGTAATCAGTGCCGCTTCTGCCCCATAACGTGCAGCGGCTATTTTTTCGGCATCATCATAAATGCCTAACTGAATATTGTTGGTACGACTTGTTCCGTTGTTTAAGCCAAATTTTTTAATGCCTTCGATATATAAATCAATGAAATCCTGGTTTTGGGGAATGCCCAAATAAGCTGTTCCACCAAAATATAAATAAGTGTTTCCCTCAATATTTATTTTGTTAGAAAAAGGCTGATCAATCGATTTAAAGTTAGGCTTCATATTAATTGTAGTTTCTGCCAAGTTCATCATTTGCAGCACGGATAATAGATTTATCGCCATTATCATCATGGTAGAATTCCCAGAACATGATTCCATTTGCAATATCTTTGGCGAGTTTAGCTTTTTTCCTGGTGGTTATCGTTCCGTTATAGTAAAATTGAACGCCATCAATTAATGCATTATCTAAACTTACATCAGCACCTGCTGTTACAAAATCGCGATAGGCCTTAGCCGAGTTACTGGCATTTTTACCATAAGCCGGGATGCCCAAAACGGCTTTTTCTTTTGGCATACCGCGGGTGCTTAACCAATAATTTAAACTGGCAACGGCCATGTTGTACGATGCATGTTGAACAGGCTCATTTTTATCCCAACCAATGCCATCATACACCATAATATTAAAGAAATCTACAGCAGGGAAAACTTCCGATTTTAATCCATCCCGAATGCAGCCCGCGTATACACCAGGGGTTATGGCCGCACTTAAAAATTTATGGTATTTGTGTAGAGAATCTGAAAGCTCCTTCATCAGGAGCACGTAATTGTCTGCCGATCCATCGCTGGTACTTGGATATTCCCAGTCCATATCAACGCCATCCAGATTGTTGGTTTTGGCAAAAGTTAGTACATTTTTTACAAACAGGTTTCTGGCCATTACAGATGCCGCCATGGTTACAAAAACACTTTTCGTACCCGATATTGAAATGCCTGTTTTTACGCCGTTTGCCTTTGCTTTTTGCATTACGGTTGTAAATCGGCCGGGTTGTGCTAATGCCACTAAGCTTCCATCGGTGTTGGGATTTAGAAAAGCATAAAAGAGATGTGTAATCATTTTGAATTTCGAATCGGCAACGCCGGCCGGATCCCGGTAGCTTGGGAAATAACTTACAATTTTAAAGCTATTGTCGGGTACATAGGGTGTAGTTGGGATGGGAGGTGCTGTGGGATCCGTTATGGGATCATTTTTCTTACAGGATGATATGATAAGCAGGGTAGAAATGCCGATCAATAGATAGAATTTTTTCATAGGTTAGGTGTTATTGTATGCTACATATGCTTAAAAAGTATCGTGTATATAAGTTATTATCCTCACCATTTCTGCACGTACCTCTGCAGTTGGTTTTATAAAGCTGTTGTTCATGAAAGAATAGATGTACGTTTTACCCTTTTTTGTGAGTACGTATCCGCTTTGATTATGAACACCTCCGAGCGAACCTGTTTTTCCGAAAATAAAAGGTTTGTCTGTTTTGGGATAAGCATTTTTTAATGTGCCGCTTTTACCACCTGCAGGTAACAGGTTAAAAAGCTTCTCCGGATTGTTTACCAACCTGTAAATGGAATCGAGGAGGTATACATTATCACGCGGCGTAAATAAATTCTGGCGAGACAAACCAGATCCATCAGCCCACTTTACCTTATCAGGCAAAAAAGAAAGGTAGTTTTTGGTAATGTAATCAATGGCTTTTGTTGTGCTTAATGTATCGCCAATCTGATTGGAGCAAACCAACAACAAATGTTCGGCAATAAAATTATCGCTGGGTAACATCATGTGTTTTAAAACCGAATCGCGCTTAGCGCCCGGTAAAGTTTTAGCATCTGAAGGTATTTTAAAGTCGACAATACCTACCGCTTTGTGCAGGGTATCCGCTAATATTTCGACGGTAACCTGCGCACTGGTTTTATATGGGTTTTGCTGATTATACCCTGGTTGTGCTGAAACGGCAGGATAATGAAAGCGATTGCTTAAAAAATCTCTGCTTACCTGAAAACTGCCTGTTTTTTTTGTAGAATCTATTTCGAAACAGGGGACAAAAACCTTTGGTTCAATATTGATCTTATTTGGGCCGGCATAAGTAGAAGTCACCATATTATCCATAATTGGCATTTCGGTAATTTCTGGCTGATAATAATAATCGTAATCATCCCAGGCCCAGCCATCGCCAAAGAAACTGCCCGAATACCGTCCTGGAGAAAAGAACAGCTTTTTATTTGATGCCAAAAGGAAGTTGTAAGCTGATTTATCTTTTACTGCGAACTGTAAAAAAGCCGGATCTCCGGTTCCCCAAAAAATCAATGAATCATTCCGCTCAATATATTTTAAAGCAGGCATTAAATCTGGCAACATTTTTAAGCTCGCAAAAAAAGTATAAAGTTTGGTGTTCGATGCTGGCGTAAAATATTTATCAGCATCTTTCTGAAAAATCATTTTTTTATCTGCAGGACTGAAAAGCGCAAAGCCTACCTGATATTGTTTAATTACCTGCGAATTTTTGAATGTTTTGGCTACTTTTTTTGAAATGATTTTATTGGTTGAGCAACTGGTTAACAAACAAACAGATAGCGCAAATGCAAGAAAAATAAAATTATGATTTTTTAAGGGGAACATGTTCTAAATTTAGGTGACATAATTATCAACTAATTTATTAAATTTAGTTTAATGTTAACCAAATATAACCCCGATGTAATAATCTGTTTACGCAAACTAACAATTTGCATGGGGTTTATTTTTCTCGGTTTTTCTGGATTCGGACAGGAATTCCTTTTTAAAAGAAACCGGCAAAAACAATCCATTTCTTTTAAGTGTATCAAAAACCTAATGGTTATTCCGTTATATGTAAATGGAAAAGGACCATATGATTTTGTTCTAGATACAGGAGTTGGACCTATGATAATTACAGATCCATCCATTATTGATTCGTTGAATTTTAGTAAGCTCCGTAAAATCAAAGTCTCTGGCCTGGGCATCGAAACCGTTGAGGCCTATGTTTCTCAAAGCCTTGATGTTAAAGTAGGCAGTACAAGTATTGAGCATATACCAACGGCTATCTTAAAAGAAGATCTCTTTAACCTGTCGGGACATTTAGGGCTAAAAATTTATGGCTTGCTGGGTTTCAGTTTTTTTAACAGCTTTATTGTTGATATCAGATATAGTGAAAATAGGCTGATTATTTACGATCATGATGCCAGGATTAAATATCGGGGGAAAAAAATACCCATTGAAATAGAGAACCAGAAGCCGTATATTTTAGCCACCGTTGATGTTCCCGGGAGCAAAACCGTTGAAGCCAGGTTTTTAATGGATACAGGCGCCAGCCACGCTTTATCACTCGAAATGCTCAATGGAACTGAATTCCCGCTACCTGAAAAAAAAATCAAAGCTAATTTAGGGATGAGCCTTAGCGGCCAGATTAAGGGATATGTTGGTCGTGTGAGTAAATTTAATGTTGGAGGTTATGTTTTTAAAGACGTTGTTGCCGGATTTCCTGATTTTAAGAGCATTGCGGATAAGATCGATTTAAGAAAACGGAATGGGAATTTAGGCGCTGATTTACTTCGGAAATTTAATATTCAGTTTAATTATCAGGATGGCTTTATTTATGTTAAACCCAATGGATTAAGTAAAACCCCTTTCGAACACGATATGGTGGGTATGGTGATTTATCTCGATCAGAAAGAGTATAAAAGAGTATTGATTGGAGAAATAGACGAAAACAGCCCGGCAGAAAAAGCAGGTTTGTGCCCTGATGATGAAATTATTGCGGTAAACTTTAAAAATATAGATGTCTATTCTTTAAACGATCTTACCGAAATGTTTAAATCGAAAGCAGACAGAAATATAATTTTCGAAATTTTTAGAGATAATCAAGTCTATTTTAAAGTGGTTCGTCTCGAGAAGAGGATCTGATAAGCGTAATTTTCCAGTTACAAGTGCATTGTCGTGTAACAAGGCTTTAACTTTAACCTCTTATTGCCAAGCAAACTAACTTTTATATACACATGAAGAGAAACTTTAAGGTACTTGCCCTTGCAGGTATCGTAGCACTTGGTGTAGCCGGATCAGGATCCGTATATGCCCAGAAAAAATCTAAAACCACAAAAGGGGCTACTCCTGCAACTCCAGCCCCGGCAGCGGCTCCAAAAAAAGAAGGAATTAAACCATTTTCTGAAGTAATTACGGCAAAAGCCAGAACAACAAACGGTTTATTCAAAACACACAAAGTAGATGATAAATGGTATTTTGAGATACCAGATTCGATGATTAACCGCGAAATGCTTGTCGTTACCCGTTTGGCAAAAGTACCGGCAGGAGTAAAAGTGGGCAACCAGCAATATGGTGGTGAGCAATTAAATGAGCAGGTATGGAAATGGGAGCGTAGAGGTAAACAAGTTTACATCCGTGTACCAAGCTATGCAACAAAGGCCGATCCAAACAGCGATATGTACGAATCGGTGCAAAACTCTAATCTTGCACAGATTTTAGCCAGTTTTGAAATTAAGGCCTATAATAAAGATACCACGGGCGTTGTGATTGATGTTACCGATTTTTATAATGGTGATGTAATGGCTATTGGTGCTACTGATCAGATCCGTAAGGCATATAAAGTTACCATGTACGATGCAACACGCTCTTATATCGATACGGTAAAAACTTTCCCTATTAATGTTGAAGTAAAAACGGCTAAAACTTACCGTGCAGCAGAATCTCCAACTGATAATAGTAATGGAGCGGTTACTTTCGAATTCAATACATCGATGTTATTATTGCCAAAAATCCCAGTAAAAGCCAGAATAATGGATAGCAGGGTTGGTTTTTTTGGTCAATCTCAAATCGATTACGGAAGCAATGCACAAAAGGCAGAGCGCACAGCCTACATTCACCGCTGGAATTTAGTTCCGAAAGATACAAACGCTTACAAACGTGGTGAATCGGTAGAACCAGTAAAACCTATTGTCATTTATATCGACCCTGCAACACCAAAAAAATGGGTGCCGTTTTTGATTCAGGGAATTAACGATTGGCAGGTAGCATTCGAAGCTGCTGGTTTCAAAAATGCCATTATTGGTAAAGAGGCACCAACACCACAACAAGATCCTCAGTTTAGCGTAGAAGATTCCAGGTATTCGGTTGTTCGTTATTTTGCATCAGATATTGCAAATGCTTACGGCCCGCACATTAGCGATCCGCGTACCGGACAAATTTTAGAAACGCATATTGGCTGGTACCATAATGTAATGAACCTATTGCATAACTGGTATTTTGTACAAACTGCAGCTATTAATCCTGAAGTGCGTAAAGCTAAATTTACCGATGCGCAAATGGGCGAATTAATCCGTTTTGTTTCTTCACACGAGATTGGCCATACTTTAGGTTTACCGCATAATTTTGGCTCTAGCTATGCTTACCCGGTTGATTCGTTACGTTCAAAAGCATTTACAGATAAACATGGTACTGCGCCATCAATTATGGATTATGCGCGTTTTAACTACATCGCTCAACCTGGCGATGGTGTAACCAAACTTCACCCTCAAATTGGAGAATACGATAAATGGGTAGTGAAATGGGGATATTCCTGGATTCCTGGAGACAAAACTGCCGAGCAGGAAAAAGAAATTTTAGATCAGTGGACACTAAAAAATGCAGGTAATCCTTTATATTTCTACGGGCGTCAGGGAACTTCATTAGACCCTCGTTTGCAGAGCGAAGATTTGGGCGACAATGCAATGAAAGCAAGTACTTATGGTATTGCCAACTTAAAACGCATTTTGCCTAACGTAGAGAAATGGACTTATCAAAAAGGAAAAGATTATAGCGATTTAAAAGAAATTTACACCGAAATTGTTGGCCAGTTTAACCGTTATATGGGGCATGTGGCAACAAACGTTGGTGGATTAAGCGAAAACTTTAAAACCTACGAGCAAAAAGGGCCAGTTTATGCCTATTTGCCAAAAGCAAAACAAAAAGAAGCTATTGCTTTTTTTAATCAACAATTATTCACTACGCCACTTTGGTTAATCAGCAATGATCAACTGAGTAAATTTGATAATGGTGTATTGTTAAACCGTATTAAAAGTGTTCAGGCAAATACTTTAGGCAATTTATTATCTGCTTCCCGTATTGCGCGTTTGTTAGATAACGAAACTAAAAACGGCGCTGCCAAAGCATATACCTTGCCTGAATTATTTACCGACTTAAGATCATCGGTTTTTGTTGCAGGAAGAGCAGATGCATTTAAACGTAATTTACAACGTGCTTATGTAGACCGTTTGCAGGATTTAATGACTAAAGAAGCAGAACTTCCGGTTGGGTTCCCTGTAGATTATGCCGCAAGTTATGGTTTAACTCCAATCAATGTTGGCTTATCTGATATCAGACCATTGGTTAGATCAGAGTTAAAAACCTTATTGGCTACTACAAAAGCGAGGGCTGCAGCAGGCGATGCCATTACCAAAGCACATTACGAAGATTTGAATATCAGAATTAAAGATATTTTAGATCCAAAGAAATAAATGATTGAATAAAAAGAGATAGGCCATTCAATCATTCAAAATTCCTTCATTCAATCATTCTCTCATTCAAACTCAATCATTAAAAAAGCGGGGCAGATCAACAAATGATCGCTCCGCTTTTTTTTGACCAAACCTATCAGGTTTCAGTCAAAGGTTCGTCATCTCGACTGCAGTGCAACGGAATGGAGAGATCTATTGTCGCAGATTTTGCTTCGCAGAGCCTTCGGGTTCTCGGCTTCGTTACACTTCACTCGAAATGACGAATCTATTGTATAATTCTTGATGCTTTAAGCTAAACCACACAACAGTTTTTTAATTTTATGATCAAAACAGCTATTATGCTTAAAAAATTATTATTTGCCATTACCTTATTTACATACAGTTTATCTGCTTTTAGCCAAAATGCAGATTCGTTAACGATCGTAAAAACCAAATGGCATAAAAACAGAATTGCCAGGCAGGTGGTTTTATTCCAACATCACTTTGATCAGAAAAATCTTTTTGCTGCGAACGAAAACATTTCGTTTTTAGAAATAAAAAATACTGGCCGAAAGGCGGTTTTTGCTATTGGAGCTGAAGAAAAAGACCTGATTACTACCCGTGATTTTGGATTACGCGATACAGCAATTGCTGCGATAAATGGCAATTTTTTCGATGTGAAAAACGGAGGTTCGGTAGATTTTGTTCGCGTTAATGGAAAAACACTGAGTACTAACCGACTGGATAAGAATGGAAGTCGGGCAAGGCACCAGGAAGCAGCAGTTGTAATTGAAAACGGTAAAATTTCGATCCAAAAGTGGGATGGAACAACAGACTGGGAAACAAAAATGACTGCTCAAAATGTTTTGTTAAATGGCCCTTTATTAACCCTAAACCATGTTGATGAAAAGCTAGATACGACCGGATTTAGCCGTTTGCGCCATCCGCGTACCTGTCTGGGTATAAAACCCAACGGAAGGGTGATTTTGTTAACCGTTGATGGAAGAAATGAAAACTCAGCAGGCATGAGTTTGTTCGAACTGACCAAATTAATGCGTTGGTTAGGCTGCACCAGTGCCCTAAATTTTGATGGTGGTGGTTCTACAACTTTGTGGGTAAACGGAATGCCTGATCATGGCGTTATCAACTACCCAACTGATAATAAAAAATGGGACCATGAAGGACAGCGTAAAGTTGCTAACGTCATTTTGGTGAAAAAACCAGCCAGGAGATAAACCTGCATCTATAAACAACCATGTTTAGCTCTGGTTAAAAAAACTTATTTTAGCCAAAGATTTTTGTTGAAATGATTAAAAATACGATATACTTTTTCTTTTTTGTGCTGATGCTTTCTGCCTGTAAGTTTGGCTCTAAAACCAGCGATCCGACGTTAAGAGATTTTACTTTCGAGCCTGTAAAAGGCATTCGTTATCAAGAGGTAAAACGACGCTTTAAAAATGGACTTTCTTTTAATGCCGAAGGTTTTATGCAAAAGCCATCCTGGATCATCGAAGTAGCCAAAGAAGATACCATGATGGCCTGGAGCCCCCAGAAAAAGAAGATGCAAAAGTTTTACATGCAATACGATCATGGAAACGTATATAATTTCGCTGCAGAATTTTTTAAGGTAAAGCATATCAGTAAAGATAGCCTGGTTTTTCAGCGTGTGCAGGTAAACGGAAAGGTAATTGCCGCAGATGTACGCTCGGATGTGAACATGACCTTTTACGCACAGGATTACATTAAAAATAAACTGAAAGCAAAGGCTTCCGATCTGCAAAAACCAACCAAAGCCGATACTGCTTTTATCGAGAAACGTTCTGCTGAGGTTAATGCCAATAGCGATAGTGCTTTTGCCGCTACAGATCCGGTTCAATTTATCCCTAAAAGCAAAATTGTAAGGGTCGAAAAAATCAGTACGGTAGACCGGACGAATAACAGAACTGAGGCTTACGATTATATGTTTCCGCAATATATTATCAGGATAGACCGGGCTTATAAAGATTTTGCTTATCAGGTTGCTGCGGTGGTCGATTTTCAGGGAGGGATACATGTAAAAACGATTTATAATGTGCTTCCCGAGAATGTTGAGGCTAAAAAAAAGGTGGCTCAGGGAATAGCCGATATTTATGTTCGAAACCTTTTTAATGTTGCTCCCGGAACTACGCTGGGAATTCCGCATAATAGTGAAATTACTTTAACTATAATTGGGAAGACAATTAAAAAGCCTTAATAATCTGCTATTTACAAAATTTTAACGTTAAAAAAATGTTAAAATTTATTTTGATTTTAAAAATTAAAACTTACCTTGCATACTTAATTTTAATATTTAATACAATGCAAGAAGGCACAGTAAAATTCTTCAATGTAACTAAAGGTTTTGGCTTTATCGTACCTGCGAATGGCGATAGCGAAATCTTTGTTCATTCAACAGGTCTTATCGACGAAATCCGTGAAAACGACAAAGTACAGTACGAAGTTGCTAACGGTAAAAAAGGCTTAAATGCCGTTAATGTGAAAGTAATTTAATTTATTTATCATATTTACAGAGAAGGCTGCTTTCTTGCGATGGCGGCCTTTTTTTGTTTTCATTTTTGCTCTCTTTCAAATAGATTTAGATCTTATTCTAGTACATCATGACCCATTACTTTATCATTCCTGGTTTGGGTAATTCAGGCCCTGATCACTGGCAAACGCATTTCGAAAAATCTGGGGATCAATTTATCCGCATTAATCAACAAGACTGGGATACACCTGCCAGCAAAGATTGGATTGAAACCATTAATCAGGCCCTTGTTGGGTATGATTTGGCCAATGTGATTTTAATTGGCCACAGTTTGGGCTGTACTGCAATTGCCAATTGGGCAAAACAATATCAAAAGGAAATTAAAGGAGCTTTACTGGTTGCACCAAGTGATTTAGAAGCACCCCGATATAACTTCCCAACAGTGGGTTTCGATCATGTACCTCTAGATAAAATAAACTTTAAATCCATTGTTGTAGCCAGTTCGAATGATGAATGGGTAACAATAGAAAGAGCTGAGTTCTTTGCCCAAAATTGGGGAAGTGAATTTATTAATATCGGCAATGCTGGCCATATTAATGCCGACGCTGGTTTTGGTGTGTGGCCAGAGGGATTGGAGATTTTAAAAAAATTGGGGTAAAATTTGCCCTTCTGAGTTCCCGCAGATTCCGAGAAAGGCGCAGATGAACATAAATCTGCGTAAATCAATTTGATCTGCGGGAGCTATTTAAGCTATATCTTACTTCTGAGCCACTTTCTTCCTTAAAAACTGATCAAGAAAAATCAATCCAATCACCAGATCTGCAAAAAGAAAGGCATAAATAGTCGTAGGCGTAATGTATTTATCGAAATTAAAATCGAAATTCACCTTCAAATCGAATTGAGGCATTTCGAGGTTAACATTATAAAATACATAACCTAATAAGGCCAGTAGAGAGATCACGAAAAAACCGCCAATACTGTAAATAATCTTTTTATCGACCTTTGTTTTCATGGCTACCGGGGCTGGAGCCAAAGCAATACTTTCCATTACATTCCTGTTGAAAGACATAGAAGGTTCATCAAGATCGAGCTCATTAAAAACTAAATTAAGTTTTAGTAAATCCTCGTATTGTGCTTTAATCTCTGCATTCGAATCAATTTTTTCTTCAATGGCTTTTTTTGATGAATCATCCAGATTTCCATCAATATAGTCCCAAAGCTGTTGTTCTATTGTATTCATAGTAACTCCTTTACTTCATCTTTTAACAAATATTGTAATTTTTCTTTAAGTCTTTGCCTGGCCCTGTGCAACTTCACTTTTATTGTGTTGGGTTCCATGTGCAGTGCTTCGCCAATTTCTTCTAAACTCTGTTCGCCTTTGTAAAATAGGGTAATAATAGCGGCATCATCTGGTAAAAGCTGGGTAATGGCAATATTTAAAAAAGCATGGCTATCCTGCTTTTCATAACCGTTTGCGTTAAAACTGGAGGTCTGATTTTCGAGCTGCAGAACGGTACTTTCATCATGAATAGATGTCGTATCTAAACGGTTTTTCCTTAAAAAAGTCATGGCAGTAGTATAGGTAATGGTATACAGCCAGGTACTAAATTTAGCCGTTTGTTTAAATGTACCTAAGGCTTTATATGCTTTTACAAAGCAATCCTGCGCAATTTCTTCAGCATCTTCCCTGTTTTTCGAAAACCTTAAAGCAAGCGTAAATACAAACCGTTGATGGCGTTTTACCAACAAAGCATACTGAGCGGTTTCACCGTTCAATACATTTTGTATCAGCGCTAAGTCTGTAAGTTTTTGCTCCATGTTTAGCTGTAAGACTACATTAAAGATAAGCAGGTTACAGGTGAAATATTAAAATTATAATCCTTGGTTAGTTTTTTGGAAATGAAAGGTCAGCTTTTCATTGGAGATTGCAGTCCTGCTGTTCGCTATAGCCCTCATTCTTCGGGGCTGTCGCTGCCATCAGGTTTATGAACAGCGTAGGTGCACCATGCAAGCCCGCAATATGAAATGCTGTTTTAGCCATTTAGCCCAGTTCCAAAGGTTGGTGGCTCACCAACCTTTATTAATCGCCGAAGCGTATAAGCGTAACACCGGAACCAGCTTGGTTTCTTGTGCAGGCTTTGCGCTCCAAAAGAAGAGAATTAAACAGATAAATAAACGATATAGCTTTTTATTTTGGAAATGAAAGGTCAGCTTTTCATTGGAGATTGCAGTCCTGCTGTTCGCTATAGCCCTCATTCTTCGGGGCTGCCGCTGCCATCAGGTTTATGAACAGCGTGGGTGCACCATGCAACCCTAAAATGAAATGCTGTATTAGCCACCTGGCTCAGGGTGAAGCGGTACCCTGCAGGGCAGAGGAACGAATGCCCGAAGCGTACAAGCGTAACAGGGGAACCAGCTTGGTTTCTTGTGCAGGCTTTGCGCTCCGAAAGAAGAAAATAAACGATATAGCTTTTTTATTCTTTGGAAATGAAAGGGCAGTTTTTCATTGGAGATTGCAGTCCTGCTGTTCGCTATAGCCCTCATTCTTCGGGGCTGTCGCTGCCATCAGGTTTATGGACAGCGTGGGTGCACCATGCAACCCTAAAAATGAAATGCGGTATTAGCTACCTAGCCCAGGGTGAAGCGGTACCCTGCAGGGCAGAGGAACGAATGCCCGAAGCGTACAAGCGTAACACGGGAACCAGCTTGGTTTCTTGTGCAGGCTTTGCGCTCCAAAAAAGCAATAAAATAGCCTTTATGGAAAAAACGAGTTTACCAATGTCAAACTTGCGAAGTTTTGCCTGCGCCCTAAAGCCTTTTAAACTTCGCAAGATGGCCTGCGCGCTAGTTTGAAGCAAAAAACTTTAACCCGGCAATAGAACCGATAAGTGTGCAGATAAAAAATATCCGCCAAAAGGTTGCTGGTTCATTGAAATAAACAATCCCGATAATTACTGTGCCTACTGCGCCGATACCTGTCCAAACAGCATAAGCAGTTCCCATGGGTAAAGTTTGGGTTGCTTTATTCAGCAATAAGAAACTTAAAATAATACAGACAAAAAAAGCTGCACTCCATTTTATATTCGAAAAATTGTTCGATAATTTAAGACAGGTGGTAAAGCCAACCTCAAAAAGGCCGGCAATGATTAAGATAATCCAGTTCATGATAAATGTGTTTCTACAAATTTAAGGCACATTTATCGGGGAGCATTTTACAAATGTTAAAAAATGATTTATTTATAAGCTGCTCTTATTCTGCTCAAGGTAACCTGTGTTACGCCCAGGTAAGAGGCAATATGTTTTAAGGCAACTCTTTTAATCAGTTCAGGAGATTGATTTACAAAATCCTGATAACGCTCTGCCGCCCCTTTAAAAGCCCGGTCTATTAATCTTCTTTCAGTAGCAATTAATTCCTGTTCGGCAATTTTTCTGCCCCAGTTGGCAATTTCTAAATGTTGGTTGTAAAGTAAAAAAAGATCGGTTAGCCTGATTTGAATTAAACGGCAGTTTTCCAATAGCTCAATGTTCTCATAGCCGGGACCATTATTAATGTAGCTGTTAAAAGAGAAAAGAACTGCGCCACTTTGTCCAAACCAAAAGGTTATCTGCTGGTTTTCGCCATTAGAATAGGCTCTGGCAATACCGCTTTCGAGGATATAGAAATAAGGTTCGATTTTATCTGCATGGATAATGATCGTTCCCTTTTTGTGTTTAACATATTGAATATGCTTAGAAATCTCATACAGTGAATCAACACTTAATGAGGTAAAAACGGCTATATTTCTAAGTTGTTCAATCAAAATCGATGGCTTTGAAACAAAAATAAGAATGTTTTGGCAAGGTAGCGCCTGATGATTGAATATTGATGTTTAGCTATTTATAATCCGTTGTTTTCCGCCGGTGCACTGGTGATTGATCATTGGTTATTGAATATTTTTTATATAGGGTGTAACCTGATTAAAAAGCATGTAGTCATAATACACAGAACACGGTTCAATTAAACAATAGAATATTTACAATTTAAAAAAATATAATCATGATAGGTATATTAGTTCCCATCTCACTTTTTTTAGGCGCATTCGTAATGATATTTGGAATACGCTATCTCTCAAACAAGGAGAAAATGGCAATGATCGAAAGGGGAATCGATCCGGGTGTACATAAGGCCACACCCAAACCCTTTTTAAGTTTAAAGTTCGGTTTGCTGTTGGTTGGTTTAGGAATTGGTTTGCTGGTAGCACTCTTTACTGTTAGGGGAGTATTCGGCAGTGATATGACAAACAGTGAGCAAGGACAATCGGTAGCCATTTATTTTGGTTGCATCGGGATTTTCGGCGGGCTGGGTTTAATTGTTTCTTATCTGGTAGAAAAGAAATGGCTTGACAATAACAAGTTTTAATTATTAATAAGTCGTGCCGTCAAATGTTTTCATTTGATGAGGAGGAGAGAAGTCAAGTTTCATAGCCAGTTTGCTATAAAATTTGACATCTCGCATTATCAGATATGCTTATGCTGTCAGATGTTACCATCTGACAATTAGTTTTTTAGCATTAAATAACTTGTTTCTTAGATTTGAGTAACAGTGAGATGGTAAGATCTGATAGCACGTTTACTGCGGTTTGTTAATAATCGCGACGGTTAAACGACTGATGCAATTCATTTTTCCGCGTTCGTCATAAATTTTAATTTCCCAAACCTGGGTTTTAGCCCCAATATGTAAGGGCTTGCAAATGCCTTTAACCAAACCGCTTTTTACCGGGCGTAAATGGTTAGCGTTTACTTCTAAACCTACGGCAACATATTTCTCTGGGTCAATACACATATATGAAGCAATACTACCCAATGTTTCGGCTAAAACTACCGAGGCGCCCCCGTGCAAAATCCCCGCGGGTTGGTGCGTGCGCTCATCAACAGGCATGGTTCCGGTAATAAAATCTTCGCCAATTTCGGTAAAGCGGATATCAAGCAACGCCCCGAGGTGATTTTTAGGGCGATTGTTCAGCTCATCAACCGTAAAATTTTTAAACCACATGGTAACGTTCTTTTAAAATGGAAACATGGTGGATAATATGGCCACCTACAATAAATAAAATAGATTTTACATTAATTTCTCTGCCCGAAGCAATTCCTTTTCTGTTTAGTTCGTCGTCGTTTAAAGATTTAAAAAGGTATAAGTTGGCCTTACGTAGCGCAATAAACTCTTCAATCAGATCTTGCAGATCGCGTTGGGCAAAGCGGGCATTGGTTACATAATCGTCTTCTTCGAAACCTGGTAAAGGCTGCTGCTCTTTCCGGGCAAAACAGGTAATGCGATAGGCAAAAACACGTTCAGCATCAATAATATGACCTAACATTTCTTTCAGTGTCCATTTACCTTCGGCATAGGCATAATCAGCCTTATCGGCGTTTGCCCTAAACAAGGCCGGAAGACTTAGCACCTGATCGTTTAAAATTTCGAAAATATCTCGATCTACTTTACTGATATAGGTTTCGCCCCAAGTTGGATATTCGTTAGGCTGTGGTCGGTTCATATCTTAAACTGCTTTTTAATATTATTCTAAAAGTTGTGCCTTTACCCAGTTCAGAGTCTTTTACAAAAATTTCTCCGCTGTGGTAATTTTCTACAATCCGTTTGGTAAGCGATAAACCCAAGCCCCAGCCACGTTTACGCGTGGTATATCCAGGTTGAAAAACCGCATCGAACTTAGACCTTGGAATACCCTTTCCGGTATCGCTCACATCAATAAATACCTGCTCTTTAGCTAAATTTTCTATAATATTGATGGAAATTGAGCCTTCGTTTTCGATGGCATTTGCTGCATTTTTTAAAAGGTTTTCAATCACCCAATCAAACAATGGAACGTTTAACATCGCTCTTACCTGCTCATCGCCAGTAATGCTGAATTTAACCTTATCTGAAGTACGCACTTTAAAATACCGGATAAAATCGCTCACTACGATATAAACCGTATGGTCTTCAAGTATAGGTTTAGAACCGATTTTCGAGAAACGGTCGGTAATAATTTCCAATCGTTTAATATCGTTCTCCATTTCGGCAATCAACGGATCATCTTCTGCATCAAATTTCGATTTCATCAACTCTGTCCAGGCCATAAGCGATGATATTGGTGTACCCAACTGGTGGGCAGTTTCTTTGGCTAAACCTACCCAAACATGGTCTTGTTCATCTTTCCGCGCAGAACTAAACGCAGCATATGCAGTTAAAAGGAAAAGAAAGATAACCCCCATTTGGATGTATGGGAAATACCTCAGCTGTGTTAGAATAAATGAATCGCGATAGTAAGCCTTAAACTTCTTGCCCAAAAAATTCATTTCATCAGGTGGATGCTGCGCCTTCATCTGTCTTAACTGCCGTACAAAATATAAGCTATCGTAAGTGAGTTTAGTATCTGCAACGGGGTAATTGGTTTTGGTGCTGTCTAAACCAAAAAAAGAGGTAATCGTTCCTGCAGAATCGACCATGATTACAGGAGTTTTCGTGTTTTTTCTTACTGTTTCTACAATTACGAAGTAATCATCATTATCGTATAAAAACATAGCCCGTTCCTGAATTTTAACCCAAAGATGAAACTGGGCGGCCTCTTCACGTTCCATTTTTTTTACAAAAGAATCGGTGTAAAATACTGAGGCAATGCCAATTAAGATGGCAAAAATGAGAAGGAAAAACTTCCAGCGGCGTTTCTTTTGATAGGGGTTCATGCTTTAGCTAGCCAAATTACAATAACAAAACGAAAAAAACATAAAACCATTATGCTTTTTCAAAAACCTTATAGCAATCATTTTGAATACATAAGAGCTTCATCACAGATGAAAACACTATAAAATGGATGAAAAACATATCTTTGTGCCGAGCATAGTGCATGGCGCATTGAGCATGGATTGCACCATGGCTCTAAGCCGATAACTCCCTGCTCTTTGCTTAATCATGGATAAGAAAGTTAGAGTAAGATTTGCCCCAAGCCCAACCGGAGGTTTGCATTTAGGTGGTGTGCGCACTGCCCTGTTCAATTATTTATTTGCGAAAAAAAATAATGGAACTTTTGTACTTCGTGTAGAAGATACCGATCAAAACCGCTTTGTAGAAGGCGCAGAACAATATATTGTGAACTGTTTAGATTGGTGCGGCATTACACCAGATGAAAGTCCTGATAAGCCAGGTGCTTATGGCCCGTATCGCCAAAGCGAACGCAAACCAGGTTACCGTAAATTTGCCGAACAGTTAATTAGCGATGGTTATGCTTATTACGCTTTCGATACCCCGGAAGATTTAGATGCTAAACGTAAAGAAATCCCAAATTTCCAATATGGGCAGGCCACACGTATGCAAATGCGCAATTCTTTAACCCTTACCATTAGCGAGGTAGAAGAGTTATTGGCTGCCAAAACACCACATGTTATCCGTATTAAAGTACCAGCCGATGAAATTGTACATTTTAACGACTTAATCCGTGGTGACGTAAGTTTCGAAACCTCGTTGGTTGATGATAAAGTATTGTTAAAAGCAGATGGAATGCCAACCTACCATTTAGCCGTTGTGGTTGATGATAGGGCGATGGAAATTAGTCATGCTTTTAGGGGAGAAGAATGGTTACCTTCGGCACCTGTTCATATTTTACTTTGGAAATATTTAGGTTGGGAAGCGGAGATGCCTGCATGGGCGCATTTACCTTTAATCTTAAAGCCAGATGGACATGGGAAATTAAGTAAACGTGATGGCGACCGATTAGGTTTCCCGGTTTATGCCATGAACTGGATCGACCCTAAAACAGGCGATATAACCAAGGGATTTAAAGAGATGGGCTTTATGCCCGAAGCTTTTATCAATATGCTGGCACTTTTAGGCTGGAATGATGGTACCGACCAGGAGTTATTCTCGTTAAAAGAACTGGAAGAAAAATTCTCGATAGAAAGAATTAGTAAGGCAGGGGCGAAATTCGATTTTGAAAAGGCCAAGTGGTATAACCACGAGTGGATTAAACAGTCTTCAGTTGGCAGTTTACATTTGGCAGTTAAAGCCGAGTTGGAAAAAGCAGGAATTGAAGTAAAAGACGAAGCTTTTTTAAACACCATAATCGAATTAATTAAAGATCGCTGTACACTATTGCCCGATTTTGTGGCACAGAGCAGTTACTTTTTTGTTTCACCAACAGCATATGACGTAAACTCGGTAAAGCCAAAATGGACAGCTGAAAAAGCTGATTTTTTTAAAACTTTTGCCGATGGTTTAATATTAAGCGATGCCGTTTCTGCTGAAGCAGCATTTAAAGCTCTGGCCGAAGAAAAAGGCTTTAAACCAGGCGAATTGATGTTGCCTTTCCGCATTATGCTAGTTGGCGGTAAATTTGGACCAGGTGTTTTTGATATTGCTGTATTATTGGGCATAGCAGAAACTAAAGCAAGGATTGCAAAGGCAATTGCTGTTTTTAATAGCTAGTATGTGCCTAAGGGGGTACAAAGCAATAATAGGAGAAGTCAGGTTTAAACCCGACTTCTTTTTTTTGCCACAACGCGAAAGAATAAAATCAATAAAAATAATTTATACTTTAGTATAACAATTGTTCCGTAATTAAGGTTATACATTAAACTAAAAAAAATATTATGCAATGGTTTGGTAAAGGCAGTAATA
Organism: Pedobacter sp. W3I1; assembly: GCF_030816015.1. Classification (NCBI taxonomy): domain Bacteria; kingdom Pseudomonadati; phylum Bacteroidota; class Sphingobacteriia; order Sphingobacteriales; family Sphingobacteriaceae; genus Pedobacter; species Pedobacter sp. W3I1. Next base: position 234,624 of record NZ_JAUSXN010000001.1, on the reverse strand, counting down.
ATGTAGAAGACGGTAGAAGTGGTGGTGGCGGAAAAACCATTCTGGGTGGTGGCGTTGGTATAATAATCGTTGTGCTCGGCTTAATTTTTGGTAAAGATTTAACAGGTTTGGTGAGTCAGATTCCAGCTACTGCAGGGACGGAGGAAGTAAAGCAGGGCGTACCAGCTAATGATCCACAGGCACAGTTTGTATCGGGTGTTCTCGAATCGACCGAGCAGGTTTGGGATAAGGAATTTCAGGCCATGGGCAAACAGTATGAGTATCCTAAACTCAGACTATTTAGGGAAGCTGTGCAAACCGCTTGTGGGAATGCAGGTGCGAACGTGGGGCCGTTTTACTGCCCTGGCGACCATAAAGTATACATCGATTTATCATTTTACGACGACTTAAAAAACCGTTTCGGTGCTGCGGGTGATTTTGCCCAGGCTTATGTAATTGCACATGAGGTTGGCCATCACGTTCAAAATTTATTGGGAATTTCGGAAAAGCTAGATCAGGCGCGTGGCCAGGTTAGCGAAAAAGAATATAACCGTTTGTCAGTAAAATTAGAGCTCCAAGCCGATTTTTTTGCCGGACTTTGGGCGCACAATGCACAAAATCTTAAAGATTTTAAATTGGAAGAAGGTGATATAGAAGAAGCATTAACTGCTGCCAATGCCATAGGCGATGATAAATTGCAAAAACAGGCTACAGGCGATGTTCAACCCGACTCTTTTACCCACGGCACCTCTGCGCAGCGCATGTACTGGTTTAAAAAAGGCTTCGAAACCGGAGATATTAAACAAGGCGATACCTTTAATTCAAACAATTTATAAAAAATAAAAACTTTTTTAAAATCGCATTGTTTGTTTACAGTTAATGAGATTTTTATCTCAAAACCAAACATAATTATCCCGGCTTCTTATTTGTTTTAATAAAGATGATCCTTATAGTTGATGACAGGCCCGAAAACCTGATCTCGTTACAGAAAGTACTCCAGGCACATAATTTTGAGGTTGATACCGCATCATCTGGCGAAGAAGCGCTGAAAAAAGTTTTAAAAAATAACTACGTCCTGATTATTCTAGATGTACAAATGCCAGATATGGATGGCTTTGAGGTAGCTGAAGCTATTTCGGGTTTTAGTAAGGGCAAAAGATACGGCTATTATATTTCTTTCTGCTGTAAATACAGAGTTAAAATTTATTACCAAAGGATACCTGAGCGGCGGATTGGATTACATTACCAAGCCCGTTGATATTAATGTGCTGCTCCTTAAAATAAAAACATTTTATCGCATTTACGAGCAGAATAGAAAGCTTAATGAGGTGCAGGAAAAATTGCTTGAAGAAATCGAATTCCGAAAGCAGGCCGAGCATAAAAAAGATGAATTTATCAGCATTGCCAGCCATGAGCTTAAAACGCCTTTAACAAGTGTAAAAGGGTATATTCAGCTGTTGCAGCGCAGCCTTAACAGAGATGATAAAACCATGGCCCTGAACCATCTCGAAAAAGCCAGCATCCAGCTCGAAAAACTGAACGAATTAATTGTCGATCTGCTCGATATTTCTAAAATTGAAAGCGGTAAGATGAAGTTTAACATGAAACGCTTTTGCGCTGATGATATGGTGAATAATGCGATTGAGATGTTGCAACATTCAAATCCTGATTTTAAAATCACCAGGCTTGGCAAAACAGATGAAATGATTTTTGGTGATGAAATGCGGTTGGAGCAGGTTGTAATCAATTTCATTACCAATGCCATTAAATATGCTCCAGGCACCAATCAGGTTAATGTAACCACACATATTAAAGATGAAAAGCTTTATCTGGCCGTTAAAGATTTTGGTATTGGTATTTCAAAAGAACAGCAGCATAAAATTTTTGATAAATTTTATCGGGTAGAAGAAAACAGTAACCGGTTTAATGGCCTGGGAATTGGCTTATATATCTGTTCAGAAATCATCAACCGCCACGGGGGTACGATTGGTGTAAACAGTGTCCCAGACGAGGGTTCTGAATTTTATTTCATTATCCCCACCACAGAAGAAGAAATCCTTAAAAATCAAATCTAATTATCCTGAATCCATATAATGAAAACAACTCTTAAAAATAATTTACGTTTAGGCCTTGGCTTATCGCTAATTATTCTATTTATTAGTTCACTGGCCTCTTATGTAAGTATTAACAACCTTATTAAAAGTACCGAACTGGTAAAAAAAAGTGATGAGGTGATATTAAATGCGGAGAGTATTATATCCTATTTAAAAGACGCCGAAACTGGTCAGCGGGGTTTTTTATTAACGGGAAACAAGGTGTTTTTAACGCCTTACTACGGCGCCAGTGATTCGGCAGCTTTGATATTAAAGAAAGTTGAACTCGATACCAGGGATAATAGCGTACAGCAAAAAAATGTAGCCGCACTTAAAAGTATTCTTTTTAAAAGACTGGATATTATTAAATCGACCATAGAGATTAAAACTTTGGGCGGTGTTATTGATCCTACGGTTTTGTTTCAAGGCAAGGTTTATATGGATGAGGCCAGGGCTATTGTGAGTAAAATGGTAGCTGAAGAGAAAAGACTGCTTGAAGAAAGAACCAACGAATTAAATAAACTTACTTCTTATACCCCGGTACTGATTTTAATTGCAGCGCTTATTGCCATTCTCATCACTTTGTTTTTTTACCGGAGAGTATCAATTGATTTTGATGAACGTGTTAAACTTCAACAGGAAATTGAAGATAAAAAATACGAGATGGAGAAACGTATTGCTGCCATTAAAGAAATTGCCTATCAAATTTCTAATGGTAATTATGGCGTAAAACTCGATAGCCAAACCCAGGATGATATTGGCGAGCTTTCCGAATCGCTAAATACAATGTCATTATCCTTGAAAAAATCTTTCGATACTTTAGAAGAGAATGAATGGTTGCAAACTGGCGTAGCTAACCTAAACGTAAAAATGGTTGGCGAAAAAGACGTTTTCCATTTAGCAGAAGATATTATAGAGTTTTTGGCTATTTATACTAAGAGCCAGATCGGTGCCATTTATTTATTTAAAGATGATGGATACCTGCATTTGAAGGGGCAATATGCTTTACAGCGACAAAATCTAATCCAAACCATGGAACTTGGCCAGGGCTTAATTGGCCAGGCGGTTAAATCAGGTAAGCCTATATTGTTGGATGATGTTCCGCAGAACGAACTAACCATTACACATGCCACGGGTAATATTAAACCCGCGCAGGTAATTGTGCTACCAATTATTAGAAATGAAATTTCAATAGGCGGTTTAGAATTAGGCACTATTGGTAAATACAGCGATCTGCAATTGCACTTTTTAAACCTGGTTTTATCTGATGTGGGTACCGCCTTATTGGGTGCACAGAACAGGCAAAAGCTGCAGCAGTTGTTGGAAGAAACGCAGGCACAATCAGAAGAGTTGCAGGTTCAGCACAATGAGTTAGAAGGCTTAAATGCAGAGCTCGAAGCACAGGCACAGAAACTTCAGGCCAGCGAAGAAGAATTACGTGTACAGCAAGAAGAACTGTTGCAAAGTAACCAGGAGCTGGAAGAAAGAAGCAGCTTATTGGAAGAAAAAAATGAGCTCATAGAAGAACGCAATATAGAGATTCAGCAAAAGGCTGAAGCTTTAGAACTGAGTACAAGGTATAAGTCAGAATTTTTGGCCAATATGTCGCACGAGTTAAGAACACCACTCAACTCGATATTGTTATTGTCGAGATTAATGGCCGAAAATGAAGCTATGGATCCTGAGCATCAGGAATATGCAGCGGTTATTCAAAGCTCAGGCCAGGGCCTTTTAAGTTTAATCGACGAAATTTTAGACCTTTCTAAAATCGAAGCTGGCAAAATGGAGCTCGATAGAACAAATATTAAGGTTGACGAGATCATTCTTAACATGCGTTCGCTGTTTAACCCCTTAGCTAAAGAGAAGAACCTAAACTTTATTATCGAAAAATCGGCAGAAGTTCCTGAGTTTTTTCATACCGATAAAATGCGCCTGGAGCAGATTATTAAAAACCTGCTATCAAACGCCATTAAATTTACTACCATAGGTACTGTAACCCTAAATATCAATAAAAACGAAAAGTTAGGGGCATTGGTATTTAAAGTTACCGATACGGGCGTAGGTATTGCACCCGAAAAGCAAGGCATGGTATTCGAGGCTTTTCAACAGGCAGATGGCTCTACACGCCGCAAATTTGGCGGCACCGGCCTGGGGCTTTCCATTAGTAGAGAATTGGCCAAACTATTGGGCGGGTATATTGATTTAAAAAGTACAGAGGGCGAAGGGAGTATTTTTACACTCACCTTACCTATTGATATAAATAAAGGCTTTGATGGTGTTGTGCCAAGTGTAGACAAACCGGTAATCGCCGCAGAGGCTCCATTTAAAAAAGTGAGCCATTTAACAGTCGAAAATATTCCGCAAGAGATTGAAGATGATCGCGATAATATTCAGCCTGATGATAAAGTGATTTTAATTGTTGAGGATGATACTCCTTTTGCTAAAACACTGTTAGATTTTACCCGGAAAAGAAATTATAAAGGTTTGGTTGCCGTTCGTGGTGATGCGGGTATTGAAATGGCGAAAACGTTTAAACCACTTGCCATTTTACTCGATATCCAATTGCCCGTTAAAGATGGCTGGCAGGTAATGGAAGAGCTGAAATCAGATCCTTCAACACGCCCAATTCCAGTGCACATCATGTCTTCTTTACAGGTTAAGAAAGAAAGTTTGTTAAAAGGTGCGGTAGATTTCATAAATAAGCCTTTTGCTTTTGAGCACATGCAAGAGATATTTTCAAAACTAGAACATGCCTTAAGCCGCCACCCTAAAAAGGTACTTATTGTAGAAGAAAATGAACAACATGCCAAGGCCTTAAGTTATTTTTTAAGCAATTTTAATATTCAGACAGAAATTGTTAACCAGGTAAACAAAAGTGTTTCTGCCCTGCACAAGCCGGAGGTTAATTGCGTGATTTTGGATATGGGTATTCCTGACAAGCATGCTTACGAAACGCTGGAGGTGGTAAAGAAAACGCCGGGTTTAGAGAATTTACCAATCATCATTTTCACAGGTAAAAACCTTTCAAAAGGAGAAGAAAACCGGATCAAACAATACGCTGATTCCATCGTTGTAAAAACGGCACATTCTTATCAACGTATTTTGGATGAAGCAGGCCTGTTTCTTCACCTGGTAGAAGAAAAAAGCAAGGAAAAAACTAAAACACCTAAAAAGTTTTCCGAATTGCAGGATGTACTGTTTGGTAAAACCGTGCTGATAGCAGATGATGATGTGCGTAACATCTTCTCCTTAACCAAAATGTTGGAACAGCACCAGATGAAAGTTGTAGCAGCCACCGATGGTAAAGAAGCCCTTAAACTATTAAATGAAAACCCTGGAATTGATGTCGTTTTAATGGATATGATGATGCCAGAATTAGACGGTTACGAAACTACAACAGCCATCAGGCAGGATATTAAATACCGGAATCTGCCCATTTTGGCTGTTACTGCAAAAGCAATGATGGGCGATCGCGAAAAGTGTATTGCTGCAGGTGCATCTGATTATATTAGCAAACCAGTAGATATGGATCAGCTGATATCGTTATTAAGGGTATGGTTGTACGAAAATCACCATAAATCATAAACCATTTTTTATTTTATGCCTCAAAAATTAATTCTCATCATTGATGATGATAACAGAAACATTTTTGCTTTAAAAGCTGTTTTAAAGGCCAAAGGTTTTGATTGTTTATCTGCTATAAGTGCCAAAGACGGTTTTTCTATTCTGGAAAAGCACGATAATGTTGCCATTGTTTTAATGGATATGATGATGCCAGACATGGACGGTTATCAAGCTATTGCAGTAATGAAGAAATCGGCTAAAATGCAGAATATACCTGTGTTAGCGGTAACCGCTCAGGCTATGGTTGGCGATAAGGAGCGTTGCTTAAGCGCAGGAGCATCAGGTTATATTTCAAAACCGATAAATGTAGATGAGTTATTAACGCAAATAGAAAACTTTACAGAATAGCAGGTGATAAGTGATGTGATAGATAATGAACAGGTAGAAATCCTGTTGAATGATGTTTTAGAAACTCACGGTTATGATTTTCTGGAATACTCTCATGCATCGATAAAAAGAAGAATTATACGCCTTTATGCATTGGATAATTTTGTGAGTTTTGCAGAATTTCGTTACACAGTTAAAACAGATAAGCAATATTTTAAGCGTTTTTTAGAGGAGATTACGGTTAATGTTACCGAAATGTTTCGTGATCCTTCCTTTTATAAATCTTTGCGAAATGATGTACTTCCCGTGCTGGGTACTTATCCGTTTATCCGCATTTGGGTGGCGGGCTGTTCTACCGGAGAAGAGGCTTATTCGCTTGCCATTGTTTTAAAAGAGCTTAATTTACTCAATAAATCGCTTATTTATGCTACAGATATTAATCCATCGGTTTTAGATAAAGCAAAAAAAGGCATGTTCCCTTTAAACTATTTAAAGCAGTATTCTGAAAATTATCTGCAGTCTGGTGGGTTAAAAGATTTCTCTACTTATTACACTGCGAACTACTCTTTGGCAAAATTTGATGAAAGCTTAAATAGTAAAATGATTTTTTCTACACATAACCTGGTTTCCGATCATTCTTTTAATGAATTTCAGTTGATTTTATGTAGAAATGTATTAATTTATTTCGATAAAGATTTGCAGCATAAAGTATTTAACCTATTTGATGGTAGCATCGAGAAATTGGGGTATCTTGCTTTGGGAAGTAAAGAAAGCCTGGAGTTCTGGCCAAAAGCCAAAGAATACAAAAGGGTTAAAATGGAGAAAATATGGCGGAAACTGTAGATTCTATATCTTGTGGTGCATTAATTATTGGCGGTTCGGCCGGTAGTTTAGATGTATTGCTCGAAATTTTTCCTGCCCTAAGAAACGATATCAGTTTCCCTATTGTATTAGTGGTTCACCGTAAGGCAAGTAACGAATCTCTTTTAACCGATTTATTAAAATCGCGGACGACATTGGCAGTTAGCGAAGCAGAAGAAAAGGAATTTTTAAACCCTGGCAAGGTTTTTATTGCACCTGCTGATTATCATATGCTGATAGAGGAGGACCAAAGTATATCTTTAGATTATTCTGAAAAAGTAAATTATTCCCGACCATCAATTGATGTTACCTTTCAATCAGCAGCTGAGGTTTTTAAAGAAAAATTAGTCTGTATTTTACTTTCAGGGTCTAATGCTGATGGCGTAGAAGGATTAAAAAGTGTAAACAATTTTGGAGGTAGGGTAGTTATACAGAATCCATCTACGGCAATAATGCCCTTTATGCCACAGCAGGCGGTTCTGAATGTTGAGCCGCATTTAATATTAGATAGCCACGATATGGCTGATTATATAAATAAGTTAAATGATTAATTGCTTTTCGGAGGTTAATATGATAGTTACAAAAAAAATATTTGTTTTTGATGATAATAGGGATATCCTTGATCTCTGTACATTTATTTTGGAAGATGCCGGGTATGAGATAAAAACATCTGAAAATGCCAATAACATAGAAGAACAGGTTGCAGCATATATGCCTGATTTAATATTTATGGATAATTGGTTACCCGATTTGGGAGGGATACAAGCTACTAAAGCTTTAAAAAACCATCCTGATTTAAAACATATTCCGGTAATTTATTTTTCGGCCAATAATGATATATCTTCATTAGCTGATGAAGCTGGTGCCGATAGTTACTTATCGAAACCATTTGATATCGCGGCACTCGAAGAGATTGTGAAAAAACATTTGAGTTAGCCATAGGCCTAGCTAAACTTTCGAAATAAAGCTCCACTCGAATTGTCGTCATTTCGAGCGGAGTGCAACGAAGTCGAGAAATCTATCGTGGCAGATCTCTCCATTTCGCTATGCTTCAGTCGAGATGACGAATTTCTATTTGAAATCTGTTATTCCTTTCCCCAAATCCTTGTGTTCAGATCCAGCTCCTTAACAATATCATACATAAACTTTATGGTGGAGATATCTTCATTTACTGTCTCAGGATTGAGCAATGACTTAAAAACAGGTGCCTCGAAATAATTGCGGTTCAAAGGGAAAGCGATATACATCCTCGATTCGATAAAGGATAAACTGATGTTATACTTTGTTTGGTGGTTCAGGTTTAGTATACGCTCCATCATGGCAGGTGTAAGGATGTATCTGGATTCGACCTGATCAGATCCATAAGTCACAAAAGTCTTATCAAAGTCTACATTCTCCAGTTGGATAAGATCGTTACTGCCAAAAGAAAATAGGTTTTTTGAAAACCATGCCCCAAAAGCAGCTCCGAAATCTTTTGGTTTAACAATGGTTACGCCATTAAATTTCTTGTTGAAATCAGCAGCAAAGATAATTCCTCTAAAAATGTCGTGCCACTCTGTTCGGGTTCCGTTTTTTGTTTGGATTACTGTTTTATATTCAGCATGTACCTCAGCAAAGTAAAACCGGGTTTTATCCGCACATCCGGTTACCAGATCCTCTGTTTTATAGCGGTCGGGCTCTGTGCTAAACAGCTGTGTGTACATAAACTCCGAAGCTTCAATTCCCTGGGAAGGGTTGATCGATAAACTTTCGTCTAAAAACTTAAGGGCAGCACCAATTACATTGGTTTTGTAGGCATTTTGGTAAGCTGTTAAAGCATCGTTGATCTTAAATAACAAAACACCACCGTAAACTAGGGGTATTAAACCACCAATTACGGCAGGAATAGGGAAGCCCAGGGAAAAGCCTAGAATACAGAGCAGAATACCCGCGGCAATAAAAATATATCCTTTGGTTTGGGCAGATGCAATTCTTTTCCGCTCTACTTCCATTGTAGCCAAAACTTGCTGTAAGGCTACATTATTTGCAATATCGAACGACATTAATTATTAAAAAGTTCTTTAGCGCTAATATTTTTGCGTTCCTCTGCAGCAGTTTCCAAAACGGCAATGGGTTGAAAATTTAACATTCCGGCAAATAAACTGCCCGGAAACATCATAATCGAATTGTTGTAATCTGTTACTGAAGCATTATAAGTTCGTCTGGCTGCGGCAATCTGTTCTTCGCTTTCAGTCCAGGTGGTTTGCAGGTTAATAAAATTGGTATTGGCCTTCAAATCAGGATAATTTTCGATATTAATCATCAAACCTTTCACACTGCTGCTCAATTGCGCATCTAAATCTGCTTTTTCTGCACTGCTAATGTTTGGCGAGCCTGCTTTAGATCTCAATTCGACTATTTTGGTTAAGGTTTCCTGCTCATAAGTAGTGTATTGTTTTACCACTTCAACAAGATTTGGAATAAGGTCGAACCGCTTTTTAAGCATTACATCAATGGCCGAGAAGGCATTGGTTACCTGGTTTTTCTTCCCGATGAGCGAGTTATAAAAGAAAATCCCAATAAGAAATATAAATCCGATAATAACGAGGGCAATAATCATAATTTTAGTTTAAGGTTTAGAGAATAAAGATAAGAAAAGGTTACAAAATGTTATCGCTTTTCATTTTGTTCCCGCGCTCTCTTTATCCGGCGCTCTAATCGTTTCTGTTTCCTTTGGATATGACTGGCTCGCATGGCCTTAAACTTTGCAATATGCTCACGTACTTCATTCTGTTTTTCTTCAGTAATACCGATGCTATATTTTATGCCGGTAAAAAGGCTCTTCCAGATCATGTTGAAGAAAGATGTATTTACCGGCCTGCTGTAATTTACGCTTACAGGTACCAGCTTTCCATCTGCACCCGGGTTTTCTGATTTGATGATTAAAGCATTCGCTAAGAAAGAAAGGAACCCGCGGGTAACCAGGTGATCTTTTTCAGGGTCGTTTTTCATCAGCGCTACAGAAAGGTCGTAGTAGGAGAAAGCCACCGTTCCTTTTGCACCCCGATCGTTCGCTTTAAAATTAAACTTCAATTTATCTACACTTCCTCGGTTAATGCGCACCAGACCAAGCGGTTTAGTAATCTGATTTAAAACCCGCGCATTAAAATTATGTAAAACTCCATTGTAAGAAAATGCACCATCTTTAGCGGTAAGATCAAATATAAAGTTCACATCAAGCTTTCCCTCACCAAATAGGTAAGTGTTTAGGTTAACCTCCATAATGGGGTTTATGGCTTTAATTTTTTCGAGGTTGGTGGCGTTTTTTATAATGCCCGAAGTATGCTCAAAAGTAATACGTCCTTTTTGGTTACTCTCACTGTTGTAAACCGCATAATTAACATTTATATCTTTCAGTTGGATTTTCTGAACCAGAATAGGGGCATGAACAAGCTGCAAAAGTTGATGGGGAAATTTTCCAATCTTGTTTTCCTGTGGTTTTTGGGGGAGCCCGTTATGGTTAAATACCGAAACGGAACCATTGGTAATGGCCATTTCCTTAGCCCAAAGTTCTTGTTTGCTGATGTACAGTGGCAAGTCAATCCCATTAAGCATAATATCGCTCATCTTAATATTGAAACGTTCCCTGGCATATCCGGCAACTTTGCCAAAGTTCATCTCATCATGTAATGGCACTAAAGCAAAACTGTTAATCCTTAACCTACCCGTTGTTGCCCTAAAATCCAGTTTGTCTAATTTGATATCATACATTTTGTCTGGGGTACGATATACATAGTTATTCAGGTTAATCACAATATCTTTAATCAGATAAAAACGTGAGGGATCTTCTGCAGAGATAGAATCCACTAGCAGGTCGGTTAAGGTAATATTGAGATCATCAATAGAGAAAGGTATTGAATTGGCTATATTTTTATTGATGTATTTAAAACTTACATCTTTAAACCGGATGCTTTTAATACTAAACTCTTTCAGGTTTTTGGAGATAATATCGTAAGGCGATTTAATTGGCCTGGGCGCACGTCCTTCATTAAAAGCAAACTGCTGATTAACCATCGTTACCTCTGGTTTATCAAATATGATTTCTTCCAGCTGAAGTTTTTTTTCGCGGTACAAGGTTAATGGGTGGAAGTGCTTAACCACCAGTTTTTTTAAAGAAACCGTATATAAATTATTTGGCGCTCTTTTTAAGGCTATAAGTTGCTTAAACCGATTGGTGTCTGGCGTTATTTTTACGTTCTGTAAAGTGGCATTTCCGGTAAAAACATTGGTAGAAACCTTGGTAAAACTAATGGTATATAAACTATCGGTTGATTTATAGAGCAGTGTTTTGATCCTGTCGGTTAAAATAGGGCGAGATTTTACATTTAATAACCAGGCTATACCTGCAAGTATGATAAAAATACTGAGCAGTGTACACGCAATCCATTTAAAAACTTTATAACGGTATCTGTTGGTATCAGGCATTAAAAAATGGGAGGCTGGTTTTTATTAGCAATATACGGTTATAAACATATATTTGAAAAATGTAAAATCAGTTTTTTTCTCTCCGGGCTTCCCTTGCGGCTTTCCTGTCTGCCCGTTTTTGTTCCCTTATTTTTTTGGCAATTACTTTTTGCTGTTTTACCGGATTCTTTTCGGGTACTATTCCAACGCCTACAATTTCCTTTATGCCCACAAAAACGGTTTTCCACATCAGGTTAAAAAAAGAGGCCGAATTAATCCTGGTGTTGGTCATGCTTGCTGTTCTTGGCGCTTCACCTTTTTGTGGATTTTCATTTTTAACTAAAATGGCATTGGCCAAAAAAGATAAAAATCCTTTTTCTTTAGTTCCTTTGCCATCAATATTATCCGATAGTAATTTCACCTTTAAATCGGTGTATAACATATTCATCGATCCTGTTGCAGACCTTAAATTTCCGTTCGCCTTAAAATCAACCTGTTGTATATTGCCGCTTTCAATTTCAACCAGGCCCAGCGATTTTGATAGTGGATTTAAATTTTTCATATCAAACCTGCCCAGGTTGCCGCTATACGTAAATGCGCCATTATTATCCGTAAGGTTGAAATCGATTTTAACATTCAGCTTTCCGGTACCCATTAAAAGCGCGTTTAAATCGGCCAGAGCATGGTTCTTTTTGCTTAATTGTAAGCTATCGTTGGTTACATTTAATATGTTTCCCGTTAACGCTTTAAAATCAACCGATCCGGTTTTTTTGCTTGCCGGGTTAAATTCAGCATATTTCACATTAACATTTCTCAGTTTTACTGTATCAATCAGGGTAGGCATGTTTAACCTTTTCAGTGCCATTTGCGGGTAGTTTCGGCCTTTATCAAAGCCCGGTGGGGGTGGCGATTCGCGGCTCATAAAAACTTCTACATTTGCCGGGCCAATCCTCAACGATTTTGCATGTAGTTTCTGGTCAGTATTTAAACTTATAAAATCAACCCCGTTAAATTCTATTTTATCAAAACTGAGGTTATACCGGTCTTTCTGGATCTTATATTTCCGGGCAAAAGTAAGCTCATTGTATAATGGGGTAAGTTTAAATCCCTTAACCATTATTTTTTTTGATGCGGTAGAACCTTTAATGGTATCGACTTTCATGGAGTACATTTTATCTTTCGTTACCGATTTATAACCGGCAATTTGAAAAGACGCATCTTTTGTATAGTAAAACCGGGTGGTGTCATTTCCCGAGAGCGAATCCAACAAGAAATCGTTCACCGTAATATCGAGATGTTTGATTGAGTTTTTGGTCTTTTTTGCAGCCGTTTTGTTAATATAATCGAAATCTGCATCTACAATTTTGATGCTTTTAACATGTACCGATTTAAAAGTTTTAGAAATCTGCTCGTAAAGCGATTTTTCATCTTTTATAGTATCGGGTTTTTTGACTACTTTATTAAAAATCATATTAATAGATGGTTTTTGTAAAAGGATTTCTTTTACATCTATTCGCTTTTTAAAGTAGGCCGTTAATATTCCTACACGGCTGATCTGTAGTTTCTTTAATTTAAGTTCGAAAGTATGTGCAGGAGCCAATTGTTTTTTCTTTAAGCTGTCGAAAACGGCTGTATCGGGCATTAAAGTAACGTCGCGTAAAGCTAAGCTGCCTGTAATTATGTTTAGGTTAATGCTCTTAAAATCTATCCGGTAAAGGTGATGAGAGCCATTATAAACACCTGCTTTAATTTTTTCAGTCAATATAGGTTTCCATCGGGCGCTTAAAAACATAGCACCAAATGCAACAATTAAAATCAATATGCCGAATATGCTTCCTATCCAGATCCAAACTTTATTTCTATGCTGAGCTGTCATTTATTATGGCTTATCGATATGTAACAGATGAAGGAGAGAAAGGTTTTCTCCGGTCATTGTCATTGCGAGGAGGACCGACGAAGCAATCTTAGTGCCGAGGATTCTGAGTAACGCAAGTTAACTTCTCGTTGCATAAGGTGGTTGTTGTGTTTTGGGTTTATTAAATAGAAAGATTTTTGGAGCACAAGTGCAGTACAAAAAACATCATTTGTTTCCCAAGGGCTAGATTGGTTAGGCTAGTGGCAAGGAAAACCCCTCATAGTAGCAAGAACAGATGTAACCTAAACCCGACCTTAGCGGGATGCCACAATTTTTTCAATTGGGGCAGAAGCGGGGGCGGGACTGCAGCCCACCATTGACACGTAGCCCTACATTTCCAAAAACTTTTGTCTAACTGTAAGAAGGGGCTAGTTCTAAGGCGCTAATCACATTGTCTTTTGTGAAAATAGTTTTTGGAGCGCAAGGGCAGTACAAGAAACATCGTTTGTTCCTTTGCTTCGCTTGTACGCTTCGGCCGTCGTGCCTCCGGGCCTGCAGGGTACCGCTTCGCCAAGGGCTAAATTGGCTATGCCTATGCAAGCAAAACCCCTCATAGTAGTAGGAACATCCCGCCACAGCCACCGAACCATACATTTCCCTTAAAAATTATTCAACTATCTAAAATATGGATTAATTGAGGCTGCTAACTGTTTTATCATAATCCCTCTGTAAACATTTAAACAAAATATGTCAATTTGTCACTTTTAATTTTATTTATGTATTTTTGCAATCCCCAAAATGTTTTTAAATAATGATTGATTTACAAGTACAGGATAAGACGCACGATGAAGCCAGGCAAGGTGAAGCTTTAATTTTAGAGACACCAATTAAAGCTGATGCCCGTAAATTATATATCGAAAGTTATGGTTGTGCAATGAATTTTGCTGATAGTGAAATTGTTGCCTCTATTTTATCGGAAACTGGATTTGAAACCACAGGGGATTATCACGAGGCTGATGTAATCTTCATTAATACCTGCTCGATCCGCGAAAACGCAGAAACCAGGGTTAGAAACCGCTTATCACAGTTCGGTGTCGAAAAACGCCGTAACCCGAAATTAATTGTTGGGGTTTTGGGCTGCATGGCAGAACGTTTAAAATCTAAATTTTTAGAAGAAGAACGTTTGGTTGATGTAGTAGTAGGTCCCGATGCTTATCGCGATCTGCCTAACTTAATTGAGCAGGTAGAAAGTGGGCATAAAGCGGTTAACGTACTTTTATCCCGCGAAGAAACTTATGCAGATATTAGCCCGGTTCGTTTAAACAGCAACGGAATCACTGCCTTTATTTCCATTACCCGTGGTTGTAATAACATGTGTTCTTTCTGCGTGGTTCCTTTTACCCGTGGCCGCGAACGAAGCCGCGATGCACATTCGATTGTAGAAGAAGCAAAAGGTTTATTTGAAGCCGGTTACCGTGAGGTTACACTTTTGGGCCAAAACGTAGATTCGTACACCTGGACATCGGAAGATGGAACAGAAACCGTAAACTTTGCCCAGCTTTTGGAGCAAACAGCATTGGTTAGTCCAGATTTAAGGGTACGTTTTTCTACTTCGCACCCAAAAGATATTACCGACGAAGTTTTACACACCATTGCTAAATACGATAACATCTGTAACTATATCCACTTGCCTGTTCAATCGGGGAATACCCGTATTTTGGAGCTAATGAACAGGACTTATACCCGCGAATGGTATATCAATCGTATTGATGCCATCCGCAACATTATCCCGGGTTGTGCAATTTCTACCGATATCATCGCTGGTTTCTGCACAGAAACAGAGGAAGAGCACGAAGAAACCCTGAGTATGATGGATTATGTGCAATATGATTTTGCTTATAACTTCACCTACTCTGAAAGGCCGGGGACTTTAGCCGCCCGTAAATTGGAAGATGATATTCCTGAAGAAGTGAAAAAACGCCGTTTGGCTGAGATTTTGGCCAAGCAACAGGCACATTCATTAATGCGTTTGCAGGAATGGGTGGGTAAAACCGTTCGGGTTTTGATTGAAGGCACTTCAAAAAAATCTGATCTCGATTATTGTGGAAGAGGAGACAGCGGAGCCATGGCCATTTTTCCAGCCATTGAAGGCGTTAAACCTGGCCAGTATGCAAATGTATATATCGAGAAATGCACATCCGCTACGCTAATTGGTAAAATAGTATCATAGAATCCCGTCATGCTGAACCTGTTTCAGCATCTTAACTAGAAAGACTCTGAAACAAGTTCAGAGTGACGTAACTTTAGAAAGAATAAATGGATACACAAAATATTAAACAACGCTTCGGTATTATTGGCAATTCGCCATTGCTTAACCGTGCTATCGATATTGCAAGCCAGGTAGCACCAACGGATATGTCGGTGTTAATAACGGGTGAAAGTGGTAGTGGTAAAGAGGTTTTCTCACAAATTATCCATCAAATGAGTGCCCGTAAACACGGTGCTTTTATTGCCGTAAACTGTGGTGCCATTCCCGAAGGAACCATTGATTCAGAATTGTTTGGTCATGAGAAAGGCTCTTTTACAGGCGCACATGAAGCACGTAAAGGTTACTTTGAAGTAGCAAACGGCGGAACCATTTTTTTAGACGAGGTTGCTGAGTTGCCTTTAGGTACACAGGCACGTTTACTGCGTATTTTAGAAAGTGGTGAATACTTACGCGTGGGTTCATCTAAAGTACAGAAAACAGATGTCCGCATTATTGCTGCAACCAATGTTGATGTATACAACCGCGTAAAAAACGGAAAATTTCGTGAAGATTTATACTATAGGTTAAATACCGTTCCATTGCGCATACCGGCTTTGCATGAGCGTAAAGAAGATATTTATTTATTATTCAGGAAATTCTCCGCCGATTTTAGCGATAAATACCGCAGTCCGGCATTACACCTGGAGCCAGATGCTATTCAGGTTTTAACCAATTACAGCTGGCCGGGTAATGTTCGTCAGTTAAAAAATATTGCCGAACAGATCTGTGTATTAGAGAAAGAGCGTAATGTAACCGGACAGGCCATTTTAAACTATATCCCTAATGAGGCTGGAAGTAACCTGCCCATGACGATTAATTCTCAGTCGAAAGAAGATTTTACAGAAAGAGATATTTTGTACAAGGTACTTTTCGATATGAAAAAGGATATGGTTGAGCTTAAAAAACTAGTTGCAGAAATTATTCAGCACGGTGGAAATACCGCTACCGTTTTGGCAGATAACCCACAGTATATCAATCAGCTGTATCGCGATGTAGAGTTGCCTGCAGGGCAAGAGCATGCCTTTACCATTCAGCAACCTTCACCAAACAATAATAATAACAACAACAATAATAATGCTGATTATTTTGCGCACGAGGCCGAAGAGGTAGAAGAATCTTTGTCGTTAGTGGATAAAGAATCTGACCTGATTAAAAAAGCATTAAAAAAACACAAGGGTAAGCGTAAGTTCGCTGCGCAAGAATTAGGGATCTCTGAACGTACCTTGTACAGAAAAATTAAAGAATTAAATTTATAGCTTCATCTCCTTTAAAAACAATGAGCAATAATTAATATGATAAACTGATGAAACCATCATGAGCATACCGCTCACAAACAGAGATGAATAGGCTCATGATCGCTTCATAACCATTGAAAAACAATTATACACTAATGAAAATAAAAATATTTGCTTTAATCCTTATTGCTTCAATATGGAGCGCATGCTCTTATAAATTCAGTGGAGCATCAACAACAGGATTAAAAACGGTGGTTGTTCGGGTATTTGAAAATAATGCACCATTAGTGGTACCAACATTAAGTAACCAGATTACTGAATCGTTAAAGAGCCGGATCCGTAATCAGACCAAATTGATTATTTCTCCCACGGGCGAAGGCGATGCATCATTTGAAGGCAGAATAACGGGCTATGATATTAAGCCGGTTGCGCTTCAAAATAGTGCTACACCTACTTCAGGTGCAAACAGATTAACCATAACCGTTTCTGTAAAGTATAAGAATAATATAAAAGAACACGAAAAAGAAAGTTTTGAAGAGAGCTTTACCCGATATTTTGATTTTCCAATCAATGGGGCACCAATTCAAACGTTATTGCCAGGAGCTATCGAAAATATTAACAAACAATTATCGGAAGATATTTTTAACCGTGCATTTGCGCAGTGGTAAATAAAGCACGATTCTAAAAGACAAAATTTTCAAAACCCGCCTACATTTTTTTAACTTAGCGGCAAACCTCGATAATGGATAACAAAAAGCTACTGGCAGATTTACTTGCACAACCCGGAAAGGTTGGACCAGAGCACGTATCCATGTTGCAGGAAATGGTGCAGCAATTTCCATATGCTCAGCCTATTCATTTACTGTTAGCTAAGGCTAATGCATCAGCAATACCTAAAGCAGCACTCTATAGCCAGGGACATGTATTGTTTCATATATTAAATATGGTTTCAGTTCGCGAGGAAAAGCAGGAAGAGGAAGCTGAAATTAATGTAGCCGTTACTGAACATACACAGAACGAAGCAGAGTTTTTTGAAGAAATAACTGAATTTACAGAAGATACCCCTTCATCTATAAGTCAAGCTGTAAACGTAGAAACACCAAATAACCTGCCAGGTATAGATAGTCATTTGATGGACTTACCTGCGGATGACGATTCTTTTATTGAAAGTGTAGTCGCTACAGATTTCTTTGCCTTTGAGCAGAAATTAAGCACAGATGTGGTTACAGCAGCGCCAGAAATCGAAACGGTTGTTCCTGATGAGCCTGAAAGGAATTTTGTCTCACAATATAACGATGATAAGCTTCCTTATACGTTTTTATGGTGGTTGGCTAAAACCCGTAAAGAGCACGAACAGATTTTTCAGCCTTATGCTCATCCTAATACCGTTAAGGTAAAACCACAGCCACAAAATAACCAACAGGAAGAAAGAGCTGAGTTTCAACAGCAATATGTTGAACATATCTTTCACATCCAAACCCCTTTCGAAGTAGCTGATCATTTAGCCGAATATCCGTCTGCCGAAATTAAAGATGCAAAGGGAGCCGAAATTATTGAGAGATTCTTAAAAGAAGATCCAACAATCAAGCCTCCGAAGCCAGAACAGATAGATAATGAAAATAAGGCAAAGAAAAGCGCTGAAGACAATTACGACCTTGTTTCGGAGACTTTAGCTAAAATATATATCGAGCAAATGCTTTATCACAAAGCCATAGATACTTATAAAAAATTAAGTTTGAAATATCCGGAAAAAAGCCGTTACTTTGCCGACCTTATCCAATCTATAGAAAAGAAATTATAAAATATAATATTACCATGGTAACCTTTTTAATCATTTTATTAATTATTGCGTGTGTAGCCTTAGGCTTGTTTGTTTTAATACAAAATCCTAAAGGCGGAGGTTTAGCTACAGGCGGTGGCACCAGTAACATGTTTGGTGTACAACGTACTGGCGATGTTTTAGAAAAAGGATCTTGGGTATTGTTAACCCTAATCGTAGTATTAACTCTTGCTGTTACTACAATTGCTAAAACTAGCGGTGGTACTGCTGCAGTTGGAAACTCTGCTATTCAGGAGCGTTTAGATAAAACGCCATCACCATCTCCACTTGGCGGAAGTTTAAATAGCACTAAACCTGCAGCTTCAACTCCAGCTAAAACAGATTCGACAAAGAAATAAGTAATACTTACCCGTATTTTATAAAAGCTTTCCTCAAAAGGGAAAGCTTTTTGTTTTAACGAGGCTGTATCATAAATATAGAATTGTCCTCCTGAGGGATAATTTATAAGAATCAATATTAGTGACGAATAATTGATTTCTTTTTGCCATACGCCATGGTCTTGCCTCAGCTCACCGCCGCCGAAGGGCTCTTTCTTTTTGGCATTAAAAAGAAACAAAAAATGCCGGCTGAAAATTTTTCTTTTGAAGCCAGTTGTACGGCCAGAACAGTGCAGCCCGAAAAATTTGTTAGGCCGGATTTAAGTAGAACGGGGATACCGTGCTATGGCCTAGCTGGATGGAAATGCGAAAGCAATTAAAATGCTGATTAATAGTAATTTGTAAAATAACGTCATTGGTAGCCTGTCGAAGGACCTGTTAGATGCCTTGCAAAGCGTTTCGACAAGCTCAACGTGACAAGTTCGAATGGAAATCACAAATATAATACAGCCTCTTTTGTTTTTAACATTCCGTAAAAAATGAATCAATCTCCATTATCTCTTAACACACAATTAACATAAAAACTTTAAATTGCAACATGAAATTAAGTGTGCTGGTCTTATTTACTGCTCTCGCCGTTGGTCTTTCCATCGGGATGGTTAATTTTTATTTTCAGCATAGTCTGTATTATATGGCTATTTCTTTTGGCGTATCGTTTTTGTGTAGTTTTTTGGTTTTTTATTATTTGCTGGAAAAGTACATTTATACCAAAATTAAACTCATCTACAAGCTTATTCATAACCTTAAATTAGGTAAAGATTTAAAAGATGCGCTTGGTGAGTATGTGAGTTCTGATCCGATTAATGATGTAGAGCAAGAAGTAAAGGAATGGGCAGGCGCCAAGAAAAAAGAAATAGATTTATTAAAAAAACAGGAACAGTTTAGAAGAGAATTCCTTTCGAATGTTTCGCATGAATTTAAAACCCCACTTTTTGCCATTCAAGGTTATATCGAAACTTTACAAGACTGTTTGGTTGACGATCCGGATCAGGCCGTTTTATTTCTAAAAAAAGCAGAAAATAATGTGGAGCGACTGAGTTATTTAATTAATGATTTAGACGTTATTTCAAAGTTAGAAACAGGCGAATCGCCAATTGACTACCAAAAATTCGATTTTGTACAATTGGCGAAAGAGGTTATGGAAAACCTCGAAGACCGGGCTAAGGCCAAAAACATTAAACTCTTTTTTAAAGATAAGTATACGGCCATTACAATGGTTTCAGCCGATCGCGAAAAGATTAGACAGGTGTTGATTAACTTAATGGTAAACAGCATCAAGTATGGCATTGATGGTGGGGAGACGGCCATTAAGATTTTTGAACTGCATGATCAGGTTTTGATAGAAGTTACCGATAATGGTATCGGAATTGAAGAAAAACACTTGTTACGCTTATTTGAACGCTTTTACCGCATTGATACCCACCGGGCCAGAGAAGTGGGCGGTACGGGTTTAGGCTTAGCCATTGTGAAACACATTTTGGAGGCGCACGAACAAACCATTTCGGTAAGGAGTACGCCAGGTATTGGTACTACCTTTGCTTTTACGCTCCAAAAGGGCGGGTAGCTTTAGTGACCTTGATATCATTCTTCAATTTTTGCCACGGAAACACGGAACGCACGGCATCTGATTTCGTGCCGAAAAGCAATTTACCACTGTTGATAAACCCGATATTAGCGAACATCCCGATTTAAGCAGTTATCTTAAACTATTTATGGTGGCATGCTATTTCGCATAGGTTTCATCGGGATAAAGCGTTTAGCGGGGCTATCGTAACCGAAGAACTTATTCGCACTGTTTTCCAAAAAACCTATTTCTTTCATTGTCAGGTACCTAAAACTATAGAAATAATCTAGGCCTGAGTAAATAAGCTTATAATTAGTTAATATAATTAACAAATTAACATTAACTTAACATTGGGCTTGTAGCTTTGCAACATATTAAAAATTAACATGAACAATATTTTTAAGTTCTTTACACCTCAAGACAAAAAGTTTCATCCGCTTTTCGAGCAAGCAGGTAGCAATGCATTAAAAATTGCTGAAACCCTTTTAGAAATGGTTAGCACGGGTGATGCTGAAAGCAGAAAAACAATTTTTAAAGAAATTGAGCGCCTGGAACATGTAGGTGATGATATTACCCATTCAATTTTTCTTGAACTGAGCAGGAACTTTATTACGCCATTTGATAGAGAAGACATCCATGCATTGGCTACTGCCGTTGATGATGTTGCCGATTATATTTATGGTACTGCAAACCGCATGCAGATGTATAACATGAATACCATTAACGAGCCGATTGTTAAAATTGCCGAGCTTTTGGTAGAAATGTGTACTGATATTGATAAAGCAATTAAAGAATTACGCAGTTTTAAAAACATTCGTGTAATTGCCGATGCTTGTATCCGGATTAACAGTGGCGAAAACCAGGCTGATTATGTATTTACATTAGCGGTAGCCCGTTTATTTGAATACGAAACCAATGCGATTGAATTAATTAAACAAAAAGAGGTTTTACAAACGATAGAAAAAGCAACAGATAAGTGTGAGGATGTGGCGAATGTGCTTGAAACTATCTTGGTTAAAAACGCTTAATAAAAAACAAACATGGTAACTACCTTATTGGTTGTTGTTGTAATTCTGGCTATTGCTTTCGATTACATTAACGGCTTTCACGATGCCGCTAACTCGATTGCAACAGTTGTTTCTACAAAAGTTCTTACGCCTTTTCAGGCGGTTTTATGGGCTGCGATTTTCAATTTCGCTGCCTACTTTTATTTTACCGATCATAAAGTGGCCAATACGGTTGCCAAAACCGTTATTGAACATTACATCACCTTAGAAGTAATCCTGGCAGGATTAATTGCTGCCATTATCTGGAACCTTTTAACCTGGTGGTACGGTATCCCTTCAAGTTCTTCTCACACCTTAATTGGCGGTTTCGCTGGCGCGGGTATGACTTATGCTTTGATTACAGGTGCCAGCCCGCTGGATGCTGTAAACATGGGTTATGTAATCAAGATCATTTCCTTCATTGTTTTGGCTCCGATAATCGGTTTGGTTATTTCTGTTGTTTTAACCCTGATCATCATTAATATTTGTCGAAATGCCAAGCCGGCAACGGCAGAAAAATGGTTTAAACGCCTTCAATTAATCTCATCAGCAGCATTGAGTTTCTTCCATGGAGGTAACGATGCCCAAAAAGTAATGGGGATCATCGCAACAGCGTTGATCGCGGCTAAGGTTATTCCAAATTTCGAGGCAATGCCTTGGTGGGTTCCTGTAGCTTGTTACTCTGCAATATCATTAGGTACGATGAGTGGCGGTTGGAAAATTGTTAAAACAATGGGATCTAAAATTACGAAGGTAACGGCACTGGAAGGTGTTGCTGCAGAAGGTGCAGGTGCAATAACTTTAGGTATTACAGAGCATTTCGGTATTCCGGTTTCTACAACGCATACCATTACGGGTTCGATAGTAGGGGTAGGTGTAGTAAAAAGTGTTTCAGCAGTACGTTGGGGTGTAACCATCAATTTAATCTGGGCCTGGATTTTAACCATTCCGGTATCGGCAACTTTGGCTGCCATAATTTATGCAGCCATTTATTACTTAAAGTAAAAACAAAATTCTTTAAATATACTCGAGAGACCAAGGCTTAATTGCTTTGGTCTTTTTTGTTTACTCGCATTTTTGTCATTGATTTATCAAACTATCTTTGTGATAAAAATGGCTAAATTCCCTTAAACCTATATTATATTAATATTTGGATCAAGCGGGATAGCTTCTTAACTTAAAGCGATCGTCATGCTGAATTTATTTCAGCATCTTTCTTGCAAGATAGACCCTGAAATAAATTCAGGGTGACTCCACGAATGATAAAAAGTATAATGATTTCACTAAAAGTGTATTATGAATCGAACTTAGGTTACAAATTCTTCTTCATCTCTTTAGCCACTTCATGATTCAATGTGTCATCACTTTTCTCCAGATTTGCCACAATACTTTCCTTGTTTTTGGCGGAGTGGTTCTGGCTCATTTTAAAAACGTGATCGATATGACTCACTGTAACTTCAAATCCGGTAATCGCTTTTAAATGTTTCTGAATGTACGCTTCATCCATTTTATTAAACGCCGCAGGGCTGGTTTCGGGATCTTCGTATTTGTCGGTTAGTTCTTTTATGACCTGATAGGTTTCTTCCGGAGTCATGAGCCTGATGATACCTTTGGCCTGAACTGTCTTGTAATTCCATGTAGATGCTGCTGCAGGACTTTCATATACTGAAGCACTGATATAAGCATGAGCACCCGTAAAAATGGCCATAACACGAGGATTTTGCTCAAAAGCTTTATAATGATCTGTTTTGGTCATGATGTGGCCAATCAGTTTTATCGATCCGTCTTCAACTAAGGTTTTAACGGGTACTTGTGTAGCTACAGGGAATTCGCCATCGAAACCAATTAGGGTTACAAAAGTATTTTGATGCATAAACTCAAGAACCTCATCTTGATTATTTGCAGTAAAGTGTGGTAATTTGTACATAGAAATTTGTTTTTTTTTACTACAGAGAAAAGGAGACTTCACCGTGCGCACAAAGCTGTATTATATTTTACGCTTTGTATACTTGGTGTTCTCTGTGGTTAATGCCTTGAAAATTAAAACTTAACGCTGATTTCGACTAAATCAGTTCCCTTTTTGGGTAATACCCAATCCGGACCTTCTTGAATAAGCCGTTTTGCTTCTGCATCAGCTTTTTTGTTAAGGGATTTTATAACGGCGATGTTGGTTGGCCGTCCGTTCTTTTTAACTTTAAAACTTAAAATAACAAATTGTTCCGGGCCTTTAGGGTTATAAAGCTTATTGTTATTCTCTAAGTATTGGCTATAGTTAATGGTAGAAACCGGAATAGGTTTCGTAATGCTATCAGCTGATTTTCCATCCAGGTTTTGTTCTGCATGCAACGTAATTTTTGGCGCAGCAATATTTTCTTTCTTATGCCCGTTTGAACCTGTGATTAAGGCAATTTCGTTTAGCGATTTATTTCCACTTAATGCACTTTTAATCGCGTTCGGGTCTTGTAAGCCAGCTACTGGCAATTCTTTAAAACCAATAGCATTAATCAATAAATCCTTATCTTTTGCATTACTGTCTGCAGGTAAATAGAAATAACCCTTAGCATCTGTTGCGGTTACATTTTTAGAGCCAGCTAACTTTACCACAGCACCCTGAACAGGCTGGCCATTGCTTTGGTCCACAACGTTGCCACTAAATGCAATTTTACTAGAGCCCAATGCAGGAGCTGGTGCTGCAGCCACCACAGATTCATTTCGTACACTTTGTTCTGCCTTTGCTTTATAAGCGTAAGTGCCAAAGGCTTCTGATTTTGCCGTTCTTGCCCTATTATAATCGGAAGCAGCTTTTGCCTCGGCAATTTGTGGTACTGCAGGTTCTACAACAGGTTTGGGTTTAGTGTTTTTTGCTAAATCACCTGTTTTTGCGGCTGTAATTGCTTTATCAATTAAAGCTGCCTTAGTCGAACTTTGAGTAACCGTATCTTCTTTATGTTGAACTGATGCAACACTCGTTGTGCTATCTAACTGAACCATTACGCCGCCCTGTTTATGTGCAGCAAGTTCTGCATTCCTGCGATTGGTTTCTCGCATAAAGAATAAAATGCTTACCGCAATAAAGGCCACCGTTGCTGTTGCCGCAATGCTTAACCTTTGCGTAGTAATGCCCCAAAGTTTGCGTTTTACAGGTTTCTCAGAAACGCGGTCGTACAGTTGTTTTTGTAAAATAGAAAGCGTTTGCTTGCGTTTTGGCGATTGTTTCAGTCCCTCTAATGCTTCGGCAACAAAAGGGTCTTCTAAAGCCTGTCGCTCTACAAAGTGCATAGCCTTAACATCAAGTTTACCATTTAGGTAATCTTCCAGAACATCAATATCTAACCAATCGTTATTCACTACTGTTTTTCTCTATACAAATCTTTAAATTCCGCTTACCATTTTGGATGTAACTCTTAACTTTAAGCATATCGTAGCCCGTAATATCGGCTACTTCTTTATAACATTTTTCTTGTAAATAAAATAAATCTACGCTTTTTCGCTGTTCTTCGGGCAAAGTTTCCATACACTTTTCCATAATGGTAAGCTGCGTTTCTTTTGTGTTGTCTATATCCAGATGCACAAACTCGCTATTTTCCACAAAAGTATCGTCTATCGAGACATTATTTTGCTTGGCCGATTTCCGTAGTGCCATTAAACAATGGTTCCGCGTTAAAACATGAAGCCAGCTTTTGAAATTCTGTACCTCATGTATTTTCAGCTTCGTTACCAGTTCTTCAAAAATCTGCATTACCGCATCCTTGCTTTGCTCTTCATCTTTAAAATAGTTTAAGCAAACCCCGAACACCAAATGCATATATTTATTGTAAAGTGTACCCAACGCGTCTAAATCGCCCGTATTTTTATACTCGGCAATCAGTTTGGCGTCGTCTTGCTGGGTGTTCCCAGCTGTGTTTTTTATAAACCTCAAAAAAATGGCAGCTATTTCGAATTATCTTTCAAGTATAAAAAATATTTCTCAGTGATGAGACATAAACTAATTTTTTAGGAAGATAAGGTCCTAAATATTTTACCTCGTTCACTATCTTTTTAAACGGTTTAACATTATTGCCATACGCAAAGGCTTATATTTGAGCGTAAATAAGGATTATGGCAGTTGTTTTGCTTAGTATGATTAAACACACAAAATGAAAAAAAATAATATTTTAACCGCATTACTGGTCATACTGGTATTTGCAAGCTTAAATGTTAGCGCACAGATTAAGCTGAGTGATATATTTAAAAAGATAACCGAAAAACAAGGCACTACAACAGCTGCTACCGGGACGCCATCTACTTTTGAAATAGGACAGGGGATTAAGGAAGCACTACAAATTGGTGTTTCTGCAGGCGCCGACAGGCTTTCGCTTAAAGATGGCTTTTTAGGCAATTTGGCTGTTAAAATTCTGATGCCTCCCGAAGCCCAGAAGGTTGAAAGAACATTACGTAGCATAGGATTGAACAAACTTTGCGATAATGTGATTGTAAGTTTAAACCGTGCCGCCGAAGATGCAGCTACCGAAGCAAAGCCTATTTTTATATCGGCTATTAAGCAGATGACTTTAACCGATGCGACTAATATCCTTTTGGGTAATAAAGACGCAGCCACCGAATATTTTAAAAGGGTGACGACTGCACAATTAATGCAAAAATTCAGCCCGATTGTAACCACCAGCTTAAATAAGGTAAATGCCACTAAGTATTATAGCGATTTGACTACGCAATACAACCGCTTGCCTTTGGTAAAACCCGTAAACACCAATTTAACTGAATATGTTACGCAAAAAGCGATAGATGGTTTATTTGTTGAAGTGGCGAAAGAAGAACTAAAAATCAGGGGCAATTTGAGCTCAAGAAGCACAACCTTGTTGCAAAAGGTATTTGGTTACGCGGATAAGAAAAAGATTTAATGTGTTTAGTTGTGGTTCGTGGAGACATGAACCACGGCGGAGAGAAATCGAGTGCCTCGGT
Organism: Pedobacter sp. W3I1; assembly: GCF_030816015.1. Lineage (NCBI taxonomy): Bacteria > Pseudomonadati > Bacteroidota > Sphingobacteriia > Sphingobacteriales > Sphingobacteriaceae > Pedobacter > Pedobacter sp. W3I1. The sequence continues at coordinate 208,113 of NZ_JAUSXN010000001.1, read as the reverse complement.
CTGTGTCCCACAGACCGAAATTTAGATTCTTTGAGTATCATTGTTGATTTGTGGTTCGTGAGGACACGAACCACGGCGGAAATTAGACCGTTTATCGTTGACGCAAAGTTTGTATTAAGTAAAATATAGCTTCTCCATGGTTTCTGAATGAGAGAAACAAAAACTATTTGTAAAATTGCACATGATGAAGTTCAACAAACCATTTACCTTAGCATGCATTGCAATTTCGGTTGTATTAACAGCTTGCAATAGCAATAAATCAGAAGATAGTACAAACAAAGCCGTTTTAGATACCGTTTCTTTAAGCAGTAAAAATTTTGCTTTAGCCTATCAGGACGGAGATAAAATTGTAGCCACGAGTATCGATACCATGAAACAAATTTCATTCGGTGGTGCTACCGATCCGGCTATTTCTCCTGATGGAAATAAACTGGCATATACCTTGAGCGATTCTGCCGGGAACAGATCAATTTGGATTGCTGATATGGAAAACAAGAGCCAGGGTAAATTGCAGGTAAATAGCAATAATTATTATCAGGCGATGTGGTCGGCTGATGGAGGTGCAATCGCTTTCAATATTTTTAACAGCAAAAACCTATGGAAAATAGGCGTAATTAAAACCGATAATACAGGGTATGTGATGCTCGATAGTGCATCTAAAATAAATGTTTACGGCCCGACCTGGAAAAATGAAAAGGAAATCATCGGGCAGGACCTTACCAAGCTTTACACCTTTGATCGTACCGGTAAGTTAATTGATACCAAATTGATAACTGATTTGATCGGGAAAGAATTTTCCATTTCGAGTAGCAACCGTTTCTTTTATACAAAAGGCGGAGCGAAACTGGTTTTTAATGCAGGAAATACCGATATTTTAAATGGATTAACCGGGCCAAGTGAAGCGGTTTATGTTTTAGATCTGGCCAGTAAAAAAATAACCAGGATTTCCCCAAAAGGTATGAACGTTCCTTATGTTTTTCTGACTGCCGATGACCGGATTTTTTATAGCGGAGCTGAAAAACCATTTACGCAAAGCAAAATATATGTCGCTGATTTAAGTGGCAATATTAAAACGGTGGTTGATAAAGGGACCAATCCAACCGGGGCATTAAAGTAGTGGAGGACTTCGTAAGTCAGGTAAATTCCCTATTAATCCAATCTTTTCTGAAGCGCAATGCCTGTGCAAGAAAATAACCTGGTTCCCGTGTTACGCTTATACGCTTTTCCGAAGAATCAGGATTCCTCTGCCCTTCAGGGTATCGCTCCACCCGGGGCTAGCTGGCCAAAATAGCATTTCATTTGTAGGGTTGTAAGGTGCACACACCTTGTGCCTAAACCCGATTGCAATGAAAAGCCCGTAAACGAGGAACGAGTACGGACTTGTAATGGAAAGCGGGGCTGAAGTCTGCCATGAAAAGCTGCCCGTTCATTTTCAAAAAAGTATAAAGCTTCGTCTGTCTATAGAAGATAAGACTTACGAAATTTTTTGCTCCGCTCATCCCATTGCTAAACCTCGTATTTATTCCGAAAAAAATAAAGAAAATTTAAAGTAATATTGAGTTTCATCCGTTTACTGAATTATTAAACAAAATTTAGTGCCAACAAACGAACCTCAAAATATCATTTCAACGGTTGCCAACTATGGTAAACGCCTATTCAGTTTCATCCGCGGAAGGGTGAATACGGATGAGGATGCGGAAGATATTTTACAGGACGTTTGGTTTCAGCTCAGCAATCAGCCCGAGGCTGGCGCCATTGAGCAAATTAGTGGCTGGCTATATCGGGTGGCAAGAAATAAGATTACCGATAAATACCGTAAACAAAAGGAAGAATCGTTAGAAGATTTTACTTTCGAAGGTGAGGATGGGGAAATCAATTTTAAAGAAATTTTGCTTGCCGAATCTTTCTCGCCAGAAGAAGAAAGTTTAAAGAAACTATTCTGGGATCAGCTATTTTTAGCTTTGGAAGAGCTACCCGAAAATCAACGCTATGTATTTGTTCAAAATGAGTTGGAAGAACGCACTTTTCAGGAACTGGCAGATGAAAGCGGAGAGAATATCAAAACATTAATATCAAGAAAGGGTTATGCAGTAAAACACCTGCGTAACCGCTTACAAAATTTATATCAGGAATTTATTAACTATTAAATTTGCAGACATGATGAATAGAAATTTTAATCGGCGCAAGAAATTTATTTTCTTTTTACCTGTAGCGGTGCTTATTGCAGCGGTATTGGGTTATGTGGTTATGTTTTTATGGAACTGGATTTTACCTGAGGTGGCACATGCTGGCAAACTAAATTACTGGCAGGCAGTCGGTTTACTGGTGCTGTGCAGATTACTTTTTGGAAACTTTAATAAAGGTGGGCATGGCGGACATAATGGTTTTCGTGAGCGGGCAAGGAGCATGCGGGCAAAATGGGAGACCATGAACGAAGAAGAAAGAATTAAATTTAAAGAAGAATATAAACGGAGGTGTGGCGGATGGGGCCACCACCGCAATAAGGAATAATTTAGAGGCCTCGAAGAAATTCGGGGCTTTTTGTTTTTTACTGCCATTCTGAGGGTTAATTTATTGTATAAAATCAATATAAATGACGTTTTTAGCTTTTAGGTTTTGGAAACGAATGTCAGTATTCCATAGGGTTTAGCAGTCCCGCTATTCATTCCAGCCGATGCTGATTCAGTGCCGATTTTTCGGTAAAGAATCGGCATCCACTGCTATCGGGTTTATAATGAAAGGTTTGTGCAAGGAATATATTTCCCAAGCTATCGATAGTGTTAAATTTTTTGCGCGAAAAATTGATTCTTAGCTGTTTAAATGATACGTCAATGGTAATGAGGCATCATCATCTCGACCGGAGTGGGGAGATCTCTTTATAGATTTCTCGACTATGTTTTACTCCGCTCGAAATGACGGATCTTCAAAACTTTTTAAAGAGATCCTTCGACTGCGCTCAGGATGACATCACTAGGGGGAAATTCCTTAGTAAATAAAAAAATCAAAATAATTTAAAGTAAAAATAAAGTTGCTTCGTCTTCCTATATAAATAACAAAAAAACAGTGTTGGTAACTCAACTCATTTACTGTGAGTTGATTACAATTATTTAAAATTATAGGAGATGAAAAAAATATTAAAAACCATAGGATTCGGGATTGTACTCGGTGCAGTCGCTTTCTTCATACCATTTGTGTTCAAATTTATATTCGCCATCATGCTGATCGGTTTAATGTTCAGGATTTTTATTGGGAGGCGACACCATTATTTCCATAACCGCTTTAACGGTTTCGAAAATTATTACAACCCAATTGTACCGATCGATAACCAATGGTACAGGCCAACCGTACAAGGCAATGGAACAGTTAACAATATCAACGTAAATTATTAACCGCCATGAGAACATTTAGAATATTATTAGCATTGGCTGTTGCCGCAGGAACTTTTTACAGCTTAAATGTACTTGCCATTCAGAATGGATACCGTGATCGGTTAGATTTTAAAAACAGGCATTATCGTGATGATTGTCAGCAAGAACATCATAGAAACCATAGTTACAGTCACCACAACAGAAAAATGGATGATACCATGATTACAGCAGTTGACAGTATAAACAAAGTAAATAGATAGCGTTATGTCACAAGTACTTTTTTTAAGCGATCCATCTCAGGCCGATGTAAGGCCGATTTTAGGTATGGCAAACGAATTGATTACGCGGGGAGAGAAGGTAACTTTCTTTAGTTCAGATGAGTTTAAAGCTCCTATAGAACAAATCGGCGCTGACTTTAAAGCCTACACTCAGGAGTTAAATATTTTTCAAGGGAAAAACGTTATGAATGAAGAACCTAAATCGGGACTGATCAGCGCCCTGCTTGAGCCAATGAAATTTATCGACGATATTTTGGTTCAGATAAGGGGTTTAAAATTTGATTATGCCGTTTTCTCGCCATCCTATCCCTATGCAAATATCATTACACAGCTATTGGGCATCCCTAAAAAGGAGCAGACGGTTTACAATTAATCTTGGCTCAGCCAGTGAATTAACAGAATAAATAACAATTAAAATTAAATAAAATGTACAACGAACATAGATGCCATTCGGGCAAGATGCATAGTCGCTTCGGCGCAGGAGAGGGAAGATTTGGAAGGCACTTCGGTGGTCCTTTCGGTCACCACAAACACGGCATGTTTAACCAGGGCCTTAGAAAAGTACCTGTAAACATAGCAGAAACAGAAACCAGCTTTATTATTGAGCTTTTTGCACCAGCTTTGGTTAAAGAGAATTTGAAGGTGGTTACCAAAGATGATGTATTAACCATTTCTTACCACCCTAAAGAAGAAGCTGATTCAGCTAAAAAGTATAGCCGCAGAGAATATAGCAACGGCCCTTTCGAAAGGGCTTTTGGTTTAAACGGAAAGGTTTTAGTAGAAAATATTTCTGCCCACTATGGTGATGGAATTTTGAAGGTTACCCTACCTAAAAACCCTGAAACGAATACACCAGAGAAAGATATTCTGGTAGACTAAGTTTCGTCTATTATAATTTCCAAGCCCCGATTGTTTTAAGCAGTTGGGGCTATTTTGCTTTGTTGCAACAGGAAAGAATTCATTGATATTACTTTTCAAATTACGAAGCAAACAGATATTGAAATGGAGTTTGCTATTAGCGGTATTTTAAGGTACTTTTGCTAAAAGATATAAACACAATAGATTGAATTTTAACGACTTTAACTTTAACCCCGATTTATACGAAGGCTTAATGGCCATGGGGTATAAAAGCGCTACACCAATACAAGAACAAGCCATCCCGGTAATTTTAGATAATCATGATCTGATTGCCTGTGCGCAAACCGGTACAGGAAAAACAGCCAGCTATCTATTACCAGTAATGGATAAAATTAGCAAAGCTGCTGACAGACACAACAATACTTTGATCCTGGCGCCAACACGTGAGCTTGCGCAACAGATTGATTTACAGGTTGAAGCACTGGCTTATTTTACCAACATCAGTTCTTTAGCAGTTTACGGTGGAGGAGATGGTATTGCTTACGAACAGCAAAAACGTTCTATGCGCGATGGAGTAGATATTATTATTGCCACTCCGGGCAGGCTAATGGCACATTTATCTTCGGGTGTGTTAAAATTGGAACATTTGCAGCATTTGATTTTAGATGAAGCTGATAGGATGTTGGATATGGGCTTTTACGACGATATTATCCGCATTATTAGCTACCTGCCAAAGAAAAGGCAAACGCTTTTATTTTCAGCTACAATGGCGCCGAAAATAAGGACCATGGCAGGTAAGATTTTGCATGAACCGAAGCAGATTACGATTTCAATTGCTAAACCTGCTGAAGGGATCGATCAACGGGCCTATAACATTCACGACCAGCAGAAACAAGCCTTATTAACCGATATTTTTAAAAGCGGGCAATACAAGAGCAGTATTATTTTCGTTTCGACCAAGGAAAAAGTAAAAGCTTTATATAAAACTTTTAAAGGATTAGGCATTAAAGCCGAAGCTTTTCACTCCGATTTGGGGCAGAAGGAGCGTGAAGATATTTTACTGGCTTTCAAAAACAGGCGGTTGCCAATTTTGATTGGAACTGATGTGTTATCTCCGCGGAATCGATGTAGAGGGAATCGACTTGGTTATCAATTATGATGTTCCTGGCGATCCGGCCGATTATGTGCATAGGATTGGTCGTACGGCAAGAGCAGCAACCAAAGGAACAGCCATTACATTGATAAATGGAAGGGATAAACGTAAATTCGATAATATTGAAAAATTAATCGAAAAGGAGGTTCCCCGAATGCCACTGCCTGAAAGTATAGCTGCAATGGAAATTACGCATGTGGAGGAAAAGAGGCCACAGCATAAAGGCACGAAAAAGGTTTGGAACAAAAAGAAAAAACCAAAACCTTCTGTATAATTATTTAGAACGCCATAAATACATTCCTTATTGGCGTTTTTCTTTTATAAATTATCTTTGCGCTACACAATGGCAAACTTCATTCTTATAGGTTTATGTATTTTAGCCGGGATTCTTTTCAGAAAAAGTAAATCGCTGCCTAAAGATGCACACAAGGGCATTAACGCCTGGATTATCTATATTGCACTACCAGCAGTTTCGTTTAAATATTTGCCACATATTACCTGGACGAGAGATTTATTGTTTCCAGCACTGGCACCAATTTTTATCTGGCTATTTGGCTGGTTGTTTATTACCCTCTATAGCCGTATCCGGAATATGAGCAAAGCCACTTCAGGTGGATTAAAATTAACTAGTTCTTTAAGTAATACTTCATTTGTAGGTTTTCCATTAATTGTGGCTTATTTTAGTGAAAAAGAACTGGCAATAGCCATTATCTGCGATCAGGTAACCTTTACGCTTTTATCTACCATTGGCATTATTGTAGCCATCCGCTCTTCGCAGAACCAAAAGTTAAACCCAAAATTGGTGCTGAAAAAAGTATTGACCTTCCCTCCGTTTATTGGTTGCGTTTTAGCACTGATCCTCCCACATTTTATTGATCTTTCTTCACTAGATCCACTATTTGAGAAACTAGCTGGTACGGTTGGCCCACTGGCGTTGTTTTCAATAGGTTTACAATTAAAATTTGGCGGTTGGTTTAGCGAATTGAAGCACATCAGCTTTGCGCTATTGTATAAATTAATTTTGGCGCCTTTAGTGGTGTTACTTGTTGCACTTTTTTTGGGGATGAGTGGAACAATTACTAAAATAACCATTTTCGAAATGGCTATGCCAACGCTATTAACCGCTGGTGTGGTAGCCGACCAGTATAATCTTAATCCGAAGCTTTCTAACTTGGTGGTTGGGATCGGAATTTTATTGTCTTTTATCACCACGGGTTTATGGTGGTTGGTGTTAACCTATTCGCGCTTGGTTTAATTATCTCGTTTTTTAACCGCAAAGAGAAAGCGCAGAGCACACAGAGGAAGTCTTATGTGCTTAAGTTCAATTAATATTTATTCGTGTTGACCAATTTTAACACAATTTCTTGACACGATCGTCATGCTGAACTTGTTTTACAAGTAGAAGTAGTATTTTAATTGTCTTGTAGCTACTATGTGGTCAGCATCTTTCTTGCTAGGATAGACCCTGAAATAAATTCAGGGTGACGACTATTAGGTTTTGCGAAAACTTCGCGCCCTTTGCGGTTAAACCCCAACAAAAAGGCCGCAATCGTTGCTTGCTCCCGAGAGTGTTTAACGATATAATATTCTTTACCTGTCTGATCTTTAGCTAAACCCACAATGTGCATGTCAGCGAATTAAAAATACTTGTTGATTTAGGGCCAAAAAGTTTGTAATAAATCGATAACACCGGTCATTTTATTGCAACAATGTTGAATTAGCACTCTGGCAAGCTGATGGGAATATTGGTTGCCAATCCTCCATCTGATGTTTCTTTGTATTTGGCATTCATATCAAGGGCGGTTTCCCACATGGTATTTACCACGGCATCTAAACTTACTTTTGCCTTATCGGGATTGCTCTGTAAAGCTAACTGACTGGCTGTGATGGCTTTAATTGCGCCCATGGTATTTCTTTCGATACAAGGGATTTGTACCAAACCACCAATCGGATCGCAGGTTTAAACCCAGGTGATGTTCCATAGCAATTTCTGCTGCCATTAAAACCTGTCTTTGGGAGCCACCTAAACACTCCGTTAGCGCTGCAGCTGCCATGGCTGAGGAAACACCAATTTCGGCCTGACATCCGCCCATAGCGGCTGATATTGTTGCTCCTTTTTTGAAAATACTGCCTATTTCTGAGGCACAGGCGATGAACTGAATAATTTTTTCTTCAGAATAACCATCGCAAAAGGTAATGAAATATTGTAATACGGCTGGAATTACCCCTGCAGCACCATTAGTAGGGGCCGTTACTACACGGCCAAAAGATGCATTTTCTTCGTTAACGGCCAATGCGAAACAACTTACCCAATCTAAGGTGTAGTTGAAGCCATTGCCACCTTTTCTAATCGCTTCCACCCAGGTATCATAGTTTGAATATTCGCTTTTGCCCATTAATCGTTTATTTAGCGGAAATGCCCTTCGTGCCACATTTAAACCGCCAGGTAAAAAACCCGTGGTATGACATCCGCGATAAATACAATCGCGCATAACTGCAAAATGTTGTAGGATGCCTTTTTTTGTTTCTGCTTCTGTGCGCCAGGCCAATTCGTTTTCCATTACAATTTCGCTCACCTTTAAGCCGGTAGATAAGCACCAATGTAAAAGGTCTTTTGCTTTTTCTACAGGGAAGGGGAGGTCTACCTGGGCTTTTTTGCTATTGTCTTCACCTTCTTTTACCACAAAACCACCACCAATAGAGTAATAGGTTTCAGAAAATGCCTTTCCATCTTTTAAAAATGCCTGAAAAGTAACCGCATTTGGATGAAAGGGCAAACTTTCGGCAAAAAGAAAAAGCAGGTCGTTATCGTAATCAAAATCAAGGATTAAATGATTGGCAAGATTTAGTTTTTTATCTTTTTGGATGCTTAGGAAAGTAGGGGTAACCGCATCTACATCAAAAGTTACCGGATCTGCTCCCGTTAGGCCAAGCAGAATGGCTACATCAGTTCCGTGACCCTTGCCTGTTTTGGCAAGTGATCCATAAAGCAATATTTTTATACCCTCAATATCATCAATCAAGTTGTTTTGAGCAAGCGAAGCAGTAAACTGTTGTGCAGCCCGCCAAGGGCCTAAGGTATGTGAGCTGGATGGACCTATGCCTATTTTAAAAATATCGAAAACCGAAATTTGTTCCTTGATCATTTATGAATATAGTTATACAAAGCTATGATTGTTTTATGATTTTGGCTAAATTAATTTTGAATGAACATCAAAATATTTTACCTTAGAAAAATCTAATCCAAACGCTCCATCAATGGACTTTAACAACAACTATCAAGAAATTGATTTAAGCTACTGCCGTGCCAGCTCGGGCAAAAGACTTGCTAATTATATCATCGACTTAATTGTCTTTTACATCATTCTTTTTGGCATTTACATCTGTATAGGAATTTTATTTCCTGGAATTTTAGACGGAATCAATGGTCTTTTAGACCGATTGATCGCGATGGTTTGTTATGGCTTTATTATGTGTTTAATAGAAGCTGTTTCACATGGAAAATCAATTGGGAAACTCATTACAGGAACAAAAGCCGTAAACCTGGATGGTAGCGAGATCGATTTGGCAAAAGCATTTACGCGAAATATGATCCGTGTGATTCCTTTTAATGCAATTAGCGCGCTCAGTAATCCCTGTGATCCCTGGCACGATCGCTGGTCGGACACGATGGTGGTTGACGAAAAAAAACTGGCCTTACAGACTCAAAGAGTAGATCTGTTTGATTCGGTTAAAAATCAAACTCTATAATATCATCATCTTTAAGCATACGTTCTACAAATTTCCGATGGTTTTGCGGTGTACCGGTAGCAATCCAGTTTCCGGTGATAATATTGTCTACCAGTTGGTGTTTTCCGCGTTGTGGTTTGAGTTTGCTCTCACGGAAAACCTCTTCGTAGCTTTCTAAATTGGCATGTGTATGCTGTTTTTTAACAATACGGTAAATCCTTTTGGTAAAACGACGGTCTCCAATTTCTTCTAAAAAGGGGAAAATAATCAGCGCTAATAAAACCACAATGGTAACCCCTATAGCCTGTTCATAATAACCGGAGCCAACTGCCATCCCAATTGCGGCAACAATCCAGATAATGCAGGCGGTGGTGAGCCCTTTAACGCGGTTTTCTTCTTTAAAAATTACCCCGGCACCTAAAAAACCTATTCCGGTAACAATATTTGAGGCAATACGGTCTTGACTGGTTGGCCCGATTTTGATAGATAGAATGGTAAATAGGGTAGCACCTAAGCCGATCATCATCATGGTTTTGAGTCCGGCAGATTTACTTCTGTACTCGCGTTCGGCACCGATTATGCCACAAAGGAATGTTGCCAATAGAAATTTATTGATCTCGCTCTGTGTAATGAAATGGTTTTGGTCTATGATCTCGTTCATCGCCTTGAATTATAACAGGCAAATTAATAAAAATCATAACATCTTAGGCCATTTGCTCTGCCCCCATTTGAACTATTTGGAAAATATTTTTCGTAACCCACACCAATTTCTGATGTACCGCTGGTATTGGTATAATTGATTTTAGAAGTTGTAGCATCGTGGCTAATGCCCAACCTGAATTTTTCGCCGTTGGTTCTGCGGTTAAAAATATCGAAGATCACCGAAAAAACAATGGCATCACTTCCATTCGAATTGCCATCGTTGCGGTACCAGATACCTGCATTTATTCCGGCATATTTATATTGCATGCCTACACTGAAAGACTTCACATTACCCTGTTTGTAGGCTACAATTGAAGGAATCAGGTAGTTGCCGTCGCGATCGTACTCATCGGGCACGAGGGTGAGTTTGTAACTTAAATTCCCCGATATGCGCATGGGTAACTTTGCCTGAAAACCTGAAAGCGATTCGTCGGGGCGGTTAAGGTGATGGACAGCGAGCCCCATCATAAATTTTTTATAAACCAGATTGGCTCCTGTATTGGCGTCAAAATAAAAACGGCTATCAACGCTTGGTCGCTCGGCGCCAGAAACGCTACCCGGCATATAACCAGTGTTGATATCGATCTGATCGCCAAAAACAAGTTTATCCCAGTTTAATTTCTGATTAGTGATGCCACCCTGCAATCCAAATGAGAGCGCAAAGTCATCACCATCGATAATATAAGAATAGCTCAACGCTATATTATTCTTCACCAGGTAGGCTGTACCCTCGCTACTGCGGTTAAAAATTAAACCGATGCCACTGTTAAACTGGTGAAGGTTTAAATCGCCAGAAGCGCTCATGTAAGAAAAATCGCTAGCTAAACCCGTCCATTGGTTTCGATATAAGGCATTAAACCTGATGTCGCCTTCAAACTGACCTGTTAAAGCCGGATTTAGATAAACAGGGGCATTGTAAAACTGCGAATAAATGTGGTCCTGCGCCGAAATCATAAAGGGCAGCACTAACGCAAACAAAAATAATATTATCCTTCTCCTCATCATCTTATTAAATATATTACGCCCGTTTTTCTTGGTGGAGATGAATCGTAAGTCATCCCTTTCCAATCGCTGCCATTAATAAATTTTATATCTACTTTCCAATAGTAAACGCCTTGTGGTTGCTCTTGTCCTTTATAAGTTCCATCCCAGCCCTCCAAAGGCGCTCCATCATCAAGTTTGCTTGTTTCCCAAAGCACCTGTCCCCATTTGTTAAAGACAGACATTTGCCATTCTTTAATGCCGCGGCCTTTTGCCGTGAAAACTTTAATTTCATTCTTCGCACTTGCAGGCATAAATGAATTGGGAATGTTTAAGTAACCTGGTACACCAATAATCCTCACCGATTGAAAAGTACTGGAAGAACAACCTTCTTTGTTCAGCACTTTCAGGGTTACATTATAAGTGCCTTCGTTGGGGTAGGTATGGTTTGGGTTTTGTAGGGTCGATCCTGATCCATCACCAAAAGTCCATTCCCAGCTCACCGCATCGGTACTGATATCCTTAAAGGCAAATGAATAATTGGGAATGGATACTTCATTGCCTGGAATAACAGTAAAAGTTGCTACAGGTGGTGGAACAACATGGATAAAATCGGCTATGGTAGTGCTGTTTATACAGCCGAGTGCATTGGTGGTGGTTAGTGTAACTAAATAATTTATACCTGAACCAGTGTAAGTATGTTGTGGCTCAAATTCATTTGAAATTGGAGAACCATCGCCAAAGTCCCACCGATAGCCGATCGCACCTACACTTGTATTTTTAAATTGCACCGCAAGATTGGTACAGCCAGTTGTTTTATCGGCAGTGAAGCTCGCTGTTGGCTGAGCAATTATAGTTACGGTTTCTGTAGTGAAATTCTTCGAACAGTCGTTTTCAGCATCTAACCTGATCGTATATTTTCCGGCTTTGGTAAAAGTGTAAGGAAAAATACCCGTTGTATTGGAGGGAAGTTTGATTATTTCGCCACTATCTTCGTTGGTAAATGTATAAACGAAACGGCTTGCTCCACTGGTATTATTCACAAAATTTATGGTGAAAGGCGCGCAGCCTTTTTTCTCGGTTCCATTTACTACTAATTCTGGTATAATATTATTAGGTGAAACCACAATAGTGTTAGAAGAAGTGCTTGTTCCACAAGAATTTTTAGCAGTCATTGTTGCGATAAAATTCTTAACTAAAAGCGTACTAAAAGTATGGCTTACTGTTCTTCTATCAGGATAAGTTTCTGACGGGGCACCATCACCGAAATCGTAAGTATAGGTTGTTTCTGCACTTTCTGGAGAGGTATTGGTGAAATTTACCAGCAGATCAGAACAGCCTGTTGTTTTATCCGGAGAAAAGATAGCAACAGGTTTTGCATGTACGGTAACCGTTGCGCTTTTTACAATTGGCGGGCCACATGGTATAGTGGTTTCTAAAGTAATGGTATAGATAATATCTTTTCCTGTTGGATCTGCTAGAAAAGTTTGGGCTGCTGGTTGGGCTAAATTTGATGTTGTACCATTACCGAAGTTCCACTTGTATGTAGCCCCGGAAAGTGGAGTGGTTGTATTGGTAAAGGTAACATTAAGCGGGCCGCAACCCTCAATTGCGCTTGCAGTAAAAGATGGCGTGATCACTGGAAGTGTGCTAAACACCTCGCTTTTTTCATCGGTATTACAGCCCAAACTACTGGTAACTACGAGTTTTATCGTTACCGCTTCATTGCCATTTAATAAAGTATAACCAGGGAAGGTTGACCCTGTTCCAATTTGTATGTTGTTGGCAAACCAGGTATAAATACTGTTCCTGTCGGGATATAGTGTTGCGGCAATATTGCTTGCATTTAGAATAAAAGGTGCGCAGCCAACATTTTTATTATAAGTAATTTCTGCCTGAGCATGTGGATTAACTGTTATCTTAATCTGGTTGCTTAAGTTGTTGCTGCAGGCTCCGCTGGCTACCGACCGACGGTAATAAATGGTTACTGTTGGCGTTGGAGGCGTAAAACTTACACTGTTTGCGCCCAATACATCGCTCCAGGCTGTTCCGTTTAGGCTCGATTGCCATTGATACACGTATGTCCCGCTGCCTCCACTTGGTGTAGCTCCTGTTAAAGCCGCTGCCGCTGCGCCGATACAAATGTTTTGATCGGTAGAAATGGTATTGTTGGTTAAGCCCGGTAAAGCTGTAATTTGTAGCGAATTACTGATTGAAGTACAGATGGTACTGTTAACCAACCTTCTAAAATAGGTTGATGAAGAAACAATTAAAGTTAAGTCTTTATTGACGGCTGAAGGCACATTGCTCCAGTTATTCCCATCAGCACTGCTCTGCCACTGGTAAGCATATGTTCCTGTTCCGCCAGTTGGGGTATCTCCGGTAATGATGGTACTTTGTCCGGCACAAACCGGCGCTGATGATGCATTAATATTATTGGTAACAGGCGAGTAATAGGTAACCGTTACATCATCTACAGATGGAGGACAGCCATTGAAGCCAGAAATGGTCCACCTGAAGGTATAGGCTTGCCCGGGGATTAAACCCGTAACCGTAGTATTGTAAAGTGTGGGGTCGGTAATAGTAATACCTGTTTGTGTGGTTACAAGTGTCCAAATACCTGTGTTGGGTGAAGGATTATTCCCATTTAAGGTAATGCCGTTCCCGCTGCATAAATTTTGATCGGAACCTGCATTTGCGGCAACAGTTCCGGGGTTTACCGTGATGGTAGTTACGGTTGATAGTACCTCTGCACAACTACCACTTTGTACTACCGCCCGATATTGTGTAGTAATGGTGAGGTTAGAAAATACATATGGATTTGCAGTTGAGGTAACGGTAGACCAGGTTAGGCCATTATCGATAGATCTTTCCCAACGGGTAATGTCCCCAATCTGTCCGGTTAAATTAATGTTTCCGCTATTGGCACCTGCGCATACATTAACATCGCCTGTGCTTGTACCACCAACACTGAGTGGGTTGACGGTAATCTGAACATCATCACTGGATGTTGAGCAACTGGCATCGCCAATGGTCCATCTTAAGGTATAGGTATTTCCTGCCTGTAATCCCGAGATAGCAGTATTGCCCTGTGTATCATCTGCAAACGTTACACTTGTAGGTGCGGAAACGATAGTCCATTTACCCGTACCTACTATCGGATTGTTTCCTTTTAATGTATAAGATGTAGCATTACAGACCGCCTCATCCGGACCTGCGTTTGCCAATGTTGCATTAGGTAGAACTGTAATGGTAATATTAGCTGGTGTACCTGGACAACCGTTTGTAGATATTGGTGTAATGGTATAAGTTACTGTACCTGATGTAGTACCCGAATTGGTTAAAATATCGTTAATCTGGCTTACTGCTGATGCTACCACTCTATTGCTATTGCCTGTTATTGCGCCTGTTACTGCACTGGTATAGGTATAATTTATGCCGGCCAGATTTGCTGATAGGGTAATGGCTGTTGAAGTGGCATTACAAATTGTTAAATTAGGTGCCGCTGCTGTTGCAATGGGGTTTGGCTTAATTACGATAAATAATAAGAATGGTGTTCCATCGCAACCCTCTAAATGAGGTATAATGGTGTAGGTAACATTTGCATCAGCATTAAGGTCGGTATTGGTGAGTACATCGTTAATATCCCCGATTCCAGTTGTTGTGTAGCCAGTGGCAGATGCTGTTCCTGTAGCCGTCCAGGTATAAGTAACGCCTGTTACTGCAGAGGTTGGTGCATAGGCTATATTATTGCCCGTGCAAATGGTTTTAGTTGCTGCGCTTGTTACACTGATGTTGGGTTTTATTTTTAAAATAATATCATCATCTATCTGGTTGCAAGGTGGCGCCAGGGCTGTTGTTACTCTTAATTGTAACGTAACTGTGCCTGCTGTTTTTTCGGCTGCGGTTGGCGTGTACGTTGCATTTAAATCGTTTCTGCTCGGTGTAAACGTTCCTTGGCCACCAATCCATGTTTGAGATGAGGTGGCACCTGTTATGGTTCCGCTTAGGGTAAAGCTTGGATCATTAAAACAAATGCTTTGATCTAACCCTGCATTTACAACAGGAGCTGTGCTAAAGGTTATTTTTTGGGTACTGGTTACTGTTCCGCAGTTATTTTTATGGGTGACAGAAATCGTATAAGTATCATAACTATCAAACTTTATAGATGGATATTTGGTGTTGGCGGTGGTACCTCCCGTAAAGCTATAAGTGCCCGAACCCGATGGCGTAACCGTCCAGGTGTAAGTATCTGATAAATCCTGGGTGGTGCCCGTAATCAAGGTTTTGGTCGGCCCTGTTGTGGTATTGTTAAAATCGTAAGTAGCGAGGTTACAAAGTATGATATCAGGCGAAAGCGTAGCTGCCGGACTTTCATTTACCACAACAGTTTGCGGCAGACTGGTCATCACACCGCAAGATGGCGTAGTAATGTTTAAGGTGATGGTGTAAGTGCCCGCATTGGTAAAGTTGAATACTGGTTCTTTACTTGTTGCGCTTGTACCACCTGTAAAACCAACCGCTGGAGAAACCGACCAAAAGTAATTGTTGGCGGCTTCGCATATATTATCCAAAACTGAAAGATCAGAAGCTTTTAATGTTGTTCCTGCACAGATTGTATTTGATGGTAAATTAAAGGCAGGCTTGGGCGGATCCTGAATGCAGATTTTCATTTCTACAGGATCGGCATCACACTCGCCTGTAATATTTTTAGATTCTAATCTGATGATATGTTCTCCATGTGTTGGAAAACTGTAAACTAAATTAAATGATTTTGGTTTATTTGCCGCTTTAATCACACCATCAACATACCAGTTATAGGTTACATTATTTGGGGTACAGGCTGGTGTATTGGTATTCGGATTTTCGCCTAAAAGGGAGGTGTTAACAAATATGATATTGGCATTGGTACAGCCCGGTGTATTAAAGGTAAATGAGTTTATCGGTTTTACCACTACCTTGGCTGAAGAAGAAACAGGTGTTCCCATTGTAGAACAGAAAGCATTTGATACCCTGATGGATACATCAAAGGCATTGTAAATTGTGCCAGCACTCGATGTAGAAACACTTCCGCAAGATGATTTGGTGTAGGGGTGTGTAACCTTGCCACCATTGGCAATAATTTCGCAAAGGGTGTGGGTGGTTGTAGCCTGGTCACCCCATGTGATGGTATAAATATCTCCGGGGAAATTGTTTTGTATGCCCGAAGTTGAAGTAACATCAACATTAAAGGTAAAATCGGCAGACGGTAAACATAACACCGTATTTCCGGTATTGGCAAAAGCGGTTATTGCTTTGTTGTTGATCAGCAGATAGGCTTTTGTAGCCACAGTGCCATTTGGCATTACTGCTTTGGTATAAATGGTGTAATGTGCTTGTTGGGCAGTAAAAGTCTGTATTGCTGTAGGAAAAGGGATTGGCGGCAAGATTCCGCCGCTTACTTCATCGGTAATGGTTGCGGTAACGGTGCTGTTTGCTGTAGATTCGTTTGTGAGGGAGAAAGAATTATTGGCTCTACTGATACAGGTACCAAAGGTTTCATTGTTTGCTGCATTTAACAATGTTGAACTTAGCTTGGCTTCAACCGCTGCTCCTGCCTTTACTTCAAATGTCGGCGAGGCTGCACTTACTGATACGGGATTGGTTGATTTTACCCTCACCCTGTAGCCTGTGCCTGGAGTAAGGCCAACAGGAAGTATACCATTTACATAAGTGCTGTAAAAACCCATGTAAGTTCCGATAAGTGTTTCGGCACCAAAATTTCCATTTTGATCTGATAAGTACAGTTGAAATTGATTGCCCTGCAATACGCAGCTAGGAGGTACAGTAAAAGGAACAGCGATCGTACTGCCGGGCGTAAACGGTCCAGGATCTACTGTGCCTATATTAACCTGGGCAAAACTTGTTGACGTACACAAAAATGCCCCAAAAAACAGGACAAGAAAAAGCCATTTCCTTTTACAACGAATCTTCATAAATCTCTAACACTAGGGAATGATTTTATTGCGTTCTGGAAGCTTTGTTAGTGAACCTTGCTTTAATCCAACCTCAGAAATGAGTACTAGACCTTAGACGCGTCAATAAATATTCGTTGTAAAGAACGTAATTTTTGTACTACGCTTACAAAACTTTACACCAACGTCAACTAAATGAATGGGTTATAGAATTGATAAAGCTTCGTTTTTGATAGTAATAGCGCATAAAAAAACCCTCAAGGCTTATGCCTTGAGGGAATATTTTTTACACGAAATCGTTTCGCTATAGAATGGTATTACATCATACCACCCATACCGCCACCGCCCATTGGAGGCATTGGAGCACCACCTTCTTCAGGCTCGTCTGCTAAAACAACTTCTGTAGTTAATAACATCGCTGCAATAGAAGCTGCATTTTCTAATGCTACACGGCTTACTTTAGTTGGATCGATAACACCGGCACCAATTAAGTTTTCGTATACATCAGTACGTGCATTGTATCCGAAATCGGCTTTACCTTCTTTAACTTTTTGAACTACGATAGAACCTTCAATACCTGCGTTTTCGCAAATTTGACGTAATGGCTCTTCGATAGCACGACGGATGATCTGAATACCAGTGTTTTCATCTTCGTTAGCACCTTTTAGGTTAGCTAAAGCTTCAACCGCACGGATAAAAGCAACACCACCACCAGCAACAATACCTTCTTCTACAGCCGCACGGGTTGCATGTAAAGCATCATCAACACGGTCTTTTTTCTCTTTCATTTCAACCTCACTAGCTGCACCTACATAAAGAACGGCAACACCGCCTGCTAATTTAGCCAAACGCTCTTGTAATTTTTCTTTATCGTAATCAGATGTAGTCGTTTCGATTTGAGATTTAATTTGGCTAACACGTGATTTAATATCTTCAGGGTTACCAGCGCCGTTAATTACGGTCGTATTGTCTTTGTCAACAATAACTTTCTCAGCAGAACCTAAATAAGTTAAATCGGCATTTTCTAATTTATAACCTCTTTCTTCTGATACAACAACACCACCAGTTAAGATTGCGATGTCTTCTAACATTGCTTTTCTTCTATCACCAAAACCCGGAGCTTTAACAGCAACAACTTTTAATGAACCGCGGATTTTGTTAACCACTAAAGTAGCTAAAGCTTCGCCATCTAAATCTTCAGAAATGATCACCAATGGTTTACCAGTTTGAACAGTTTTTTCTAAAACCGGTAACAATTCTTTCATGTTACTGATTTTTTTGTCGTAGATTAAAATGTAAGGGTTTTCTAATTCAGCTTCCATTTTATCTGCATTGGTAACAAAATATGGAGATAAATAACCTCTGTCAAATTGCATACCTTCAACCGTTTTAACTTCAGTTTCGGTACCTTTTGCTTCTTCAACCGTAATTACACCATCTTTACCAACTTTGCTCATGGCCTCAGCAATTAACGAACCGATAACTTCGTCGTTGTTAGCCGAGATAGAGGCAACTTGTTTAATTTTATTGTTATCATCACCAACCGCTTGTGATTGAGATTTTAAGTTTTCTACAACAGCAGCAACCGCTTTATCAATACCACGTTTTAAGTCCATTGGATTTGCACCAGCAGCAACGTTTTTAATACCAGTAGTAATAATTGCCTGAGCCAATACAGTAGCAGTAGTCGTACCATCACCAGCAATATCAGCTGTTTTTGAAGCTACTTCTTTAACCATTTGAGCACCCATGTTCTCCACCGCATCTTTCAATTCGATTTCTTTTGCAACTGTAACACCATCTTTAGTGATTACTGGTGAACCGAATTTTTTATCGATAATTACGTTACGGCCTTTTGGACCTAAAGTTACTTTTACTGCATTTGCAAGAATATCAACACCTCTTTTCAGGGCGTCGCGTGCTTCTACGTTATATTTTACTTGTTTTGACATTATTTTTAAATTTTGAATGATTGTATGAGAGAATGGTTGAATATTCTCTCCTATTCTTTTATTTTTTGATTTATGCTGAATTCACTCATTGAAACACTGAGTCATTCAATCATTAATTACCCAACAACAGCGTAAATATCAGTTTCGCGCATAATTAAGTAATCTTTGCCTTCGTAAGGGAATTCGGTACCACCGTATTTACCATAAATTACAACATCGCCAACTTTTACGCTCGCTTTTTTACCTTCAGAATCTTCTTCAGAAACAGAAACTACAGTTCCTTTAGATGGTTTTTCTTTTGCAGTATCAGGGATATACAAACCTGATGCAGTTTTTTCTTCTGCCGCAGCCGGTTCAACTATTACTCTGTTCGAACTGCCAGCAATTGGTTTAAGGTTTAACGCCATAACTTTTATTATTTTTTTATTTTGATTTGAGTTTTTTAACTAAGCTTACAATTAACACTTTTTATGCCAAGAGGCTTTGAGGGACAAATTTTCACCAAACTGTCAAACTTTCTACGCTAATTGAGAATGTAGGTGTCAGCATGGCAGTAACTTTTAATTTTTTTAGCCAAATTTATTCATGTTTTTAACCAAGTATTCTCAGTTGACGACCTGTTATTTAAATCGGAGTTTTCTCTGTTAAATATTTCCAATACCTTTTGGGCACATGCTGCAAATGTAGTTTGGTGTTTTTACGTGCTACAATATTTGCACTTTTAAAATAATCTTTCCAAAGCGTTGCATATAAAGCTTCGCCATCGTCCATTAAAACTGGTGCCGGGTTTTGTTTATTTACACCGTTAGTAAAGCTAATTGTAATTTCTTCAACCGTGGTTAAATTATAGTGCAGGCCGTACTTACGTTTTAAATCATAAATCACCCATTGTTGATCGGCATATCGGTTTTTAAAATGGTTAGATATTAAGGGCAGCACATTAAAATCAGGGTCGATACTGGCATAAAATATCCCGTCGCCGGTTTTCTGAAAACGAATAAATGCTTCCATCCTGTGTTTTTCTCTCTCAACACTTTTGGCATACTTGGCCAGGGCAATTACATGCGCATTACCATAATTGCTTTCAGCACCTAACTGACTTTGAAAAATATATAGCGTAAATTGAAAGAGGTGATTGTAAGCTTCTGGAATTTCCGATAAATAGCTGCAATAAAATTTGCGCAGCCAGTCTTTTTTGAGTCTCTTTTGCAGTCCTGCCCAAACCCGATCGGCTTTCTCATCATTGGTGGTCACCGTAAAGCTTTCTACAAAAGCTTCCGGTTGAAAAATTGAAGAAGATTTTAGCATAACTTTTCCTGGTTTGCGTTCAAACCATTCAAAAACCGATGTTAAAAGGCCTTGCAGGGAGCCATCAAAAATGTAAGTCATTGGATGTTCGTTTGGTCGTCATCTCGACTGAAACGCAGTGAAATGGAGAGATCTATCAAGATAGATTTAGCTTCGCTGAGCCTTCGGGTTCTCGACTACGTTGCACTCCGTTCGAAATGACGATTCGGATATTTCAAAACAATATCATCTGGTTGCTATCTGTTTTTAAATATTTACTCTGGCTTTCGGCCAAAATAAAAGCTTTAATCTGTGTGCCCTGGTAATCTTTCAGCTGGTAAGGGCTGTCCAGGCAAACCATAAAGTGTTTGGCCCGGTTGTAGGCTACGCCGATTTTTTTTAACTGATCGATCCTGAGTTTTCCGAATTTTCGGGCCTGTACAATTTTTTTGGCTGACATTACACCAATGCCCGGTATGCGGAGGATCATCTGATAATCAGCTTTATTAATGTCAACCGGGAAATGCTGCATATTTCTAATCGCCCAACTTAATTTAGGATCTATATCTACATCAAGATTTGGATTAGCATCATTTAAAATCTCCTGCACTTTAAAGCCATAAAACCGCATTAACCAATCGGTTTGGTATAATCTGTTTTCTCTTAACAATGGCGGCTGTGTGCCCAGGATGGGCATTCGGGTATCATTACTAATAGGTACATAGCCCGAATAGTATACCCTTTTTAAAGAGAAATTTTTGTAAAACGCATTTGCGGTATACATAATATCCTTATCGCTCTCTGGTGTGGCGCCAATAACCATTTGGGTACTTTGCCCGGCAGGAACAAATTTAGGTACATGCTTGATTAACTTTTTATCTGCCGAAAACTGCGTAATCTGTTGTTGTACAAATGCTAAAGGTTTAATCACGTCCTCATGATTTTTTTCCGGAGCCAAAAGTTTTAAACCTGCTTCAGTTGGCATTTCTAAATTAATGCTCATACGGTCGGCATATAAACCGGCCTCTTTAATCAGTTCATCACTGGCGCCAGGAATGGTTTTTAGGTGGATATAGCCATTGTAGTTCTGCTCCAAACGGAGTTTTTTAACCACCAATAAGAGCCGTTCCATAGTAAAATCGGCATTTTTGAAAATCCCGGAGCTTAAAAACAATCCTTCAATATAGTTGCGGCGATAAAAATTCATGGTCAGTTCTACCACTTCATCTACTGTAAAAGCTGCACGTTTTACATCGTTGCTTTTACGCGAAACGCAAAACAAACAATCGTATATACAATGGTTGGTTAAGAGGATTTTTAAAAGCGAAACACATCGGCCATCTTCCGTGTAGGTATGGCAAATGCCTGATGTATGGCTATCGCCCAGGCCTTTATTGGTGTTTTTTCTCGTGCCGCCGCTTGATGAACAAGAAACATCGTATTTAGCGGCGTCAGCAAGAATATTTAATTTTTCACGAATGCGATCGAACATAGGGCTGTATTTACTAACAAAGATAGTTTAATAACTAAAAATATTAGCAATTAGATTTACTTAACCTATTCTATTTTGGAATAAAAGTATAACTAAAACTGCTCGATGGATTAAGCTTTCTGCTGATGGGTAGTTGATGTGCAATATTATAACTTTCCTGATAGTCTTGCAGTTCAGAAAAGAAACGGTCTGCTTCACTTTCGTGGTTTTTAAGCGGACTAAAATTAGCTAGAAAATCTGGGTTCTTAAATGTAATTTGATAAAAGTAGCCTCCATTGTGGTTATCGAACATTTCGGTTACGCTGGTTACGTTTTCCCACCCCGAAAAAAATTCGGTTCTCCGGTATAAAAAAGAAGTGCTTTTTAATTTAAAGCTGATGCCTTTTTCGCTAATTAAAATTTTACTATGTACAAAAATCTGGGTTTTGGTAATCCATAATAAAAGGAGTGCCATTAAAATAATCGATAGCGAAACAAATATCAAAGTGGATATTTCGGAAAGCGATGAGGGTAAACTAAAAAGAAAATACAACATTAAGGAAATGAAGAACACAGGGATGCCAACCATCGCGATTAACAAAACACTATTTTTATGGTATTTTAGTTTATAAGGATGCATGAGGATTAATTTTTACAAAGTTAAACCCAAATGTATTGTTCTGAAATACTTACTAATAGGTATTTTATAATAGTCTTTTTGCGGGTTATTTGCCCTCCCACTCTTTGTAAAAGTGCTCCAGGTACAAGAGCATAAAATTATGCCTTTCTGTAGCTATTGCTTTTCCTGCGTCAGTATTCATCATGTCTTTCAACAACAGCAGTTTTTCGTAAAAATGATTAATAGTAGGTGCGGTGGTATTTTTATAGCTTTCTTTGGTGAGGTGTTCTTCTGGTAAAATGGCCGGATCGTAAAGCACCCTGTTCTTGAATCCACCATAGGTAAATGCTCTTGCTATACCAATGGCCCCTATGGCATCTAAGCGATCTGCATCCTGTACAATCTGCATTTCTTTTGAGGTAAACCCTGCGCCATCAAAACTATTTTTGAACGACATGTGCTGGATAATGAGTTTAACATGTGCAATAACTTCAGCATCAACAGCAATCGATGCTAAAAAGGAAGCAGCCATGTTCGGCCCCAATTCTTCATCGCCATTATTAAATTTAGGATCAGCAATATCATGCAATAATGCAGCAAAGGCTACTACAAGTTCATCGCCATTTTCTTGTTGATTAATGGTTTGAGCGGTTTTAAAAACACGTTCAATATGGAACCAATCGTGCCCTGCTTCGGCATTGGCTAATGTTTTCTGAACAAAATCGATGGTTTTTTGAATGGTAGTAGCCTGCATAGTTCTAAATTTATTCCAAAGATATTGGAATTATTTGCAGGGTTAAAGAAATGATATCAACAGTGCCTGAGATTAACCCACCGCTGTCGCCCTTCTCTCATCATCAGCAATAATTTTAATTAAATCATTATGGTTAAGGGTTAATAAGTGAGATACTTCAACCTCTAAAATTGCGGCAATTTGAAATAAACGGTCGATCGTTAATTTACTATAACCGAGCTCAATTTTGCTGTATGCATTTTGAGATATTTTTAATTTCGCTGCCAGATAATCCTGAGTATAGTCTCTGTATTCTCTAATTTTTCTGATATTCCCGGCAACATTCTTTGTCTTTAAAGCCAATACATCTTCCATAAAAAGGGATAAATTTTTTTAGTGTTTTTTCATTATGTACGAAACTTCAAGCTCAACAGATTTTAAAGTGCAAATTTTAGCACTGTTGAGAATTAAGCGAAACCGATTAATGAACTAAATGTTACAACAAAAAAATAACCTAAATGTTTAAGTGTTCTGTTTTTGATTGATACCGTTATTGTTGTGGCATAGAAGAGGGGGGATGGGAGCGATAGTAGGATGATATGATGTGTTTAGAAATTCTTGCATATGCAGTTCAAATCTCACGAAGAAAAAGGAGAAGATGCAGGAAATAGCGATTAAGGATTAATATAGCCCCCAGTCATCTTCAAACTCGTCTTTTTCGAAATATTTAACCCATTCGATAAAGAGTAGACGAAATTTTTCAATTTCGTCTAAAACAATGTCTTTATATTCTGGGGTACAAATTTCGAACATATCTGCTGCCCTTACCTGGGTTTCTAATTCACGGCAATTGGTTCGGATAATTGAGGCGTTTTCCATTCTTAAAATATACATATCAGCGCCTTCTGCTCCCACAATTTTAGGGCATAACATTAAGGCATTCTGCATAATTAAGTTAGCGGTCATTTCGGCCATCTCTCCCTTCAATGTTTCGCAGAACAGGGCTGCATATTTGTATACGGCTCTGGCCTGGTTGTAAAGGCTTTTAGCCCGGGTTACTTTTAGCCTAACCTTTTCTGCATCAACACTCGATAGATTTTCTTCATCCTCATCATCCCGGCCAAATCGACTAAAATGCTCCCATTCGGGCATATGATCCATGTCATCAAATTCCATATTCTTCAAAATTTTTTACGTTATGGTACGTAAGAGAGCGTAAGATATTAATTTTCAATGAAAAAGACTAAGACTCAATTAATGGTGCCCGGCGAGAGCCATCATATAATTCATACTCTAGTAAACGACAGTCTAATTTACCATTATAAAATTCAACTTTTTTAGCAGCTTTTAATCCAATTTTCTTTGCAAGATCAGGATTTCCAGTGAAAATATATCCGGAATAGCCCTTGCATTTCGTTTTCATAAAATCGCCCATGCGTTTATAAGTCATTTCCAACTTGCTGTGCACACCTAAACGTTCGCCATACTCAGGGTTAAAAACAACAACACCTTTGTCATCTTCAGGAACCGGTGTCAATTCAAAATCACAAACTTCGAATTCGATTAAAGTATCAACACCTGCCGTTTTAGCATTTCTACGGGTTACTTCAACTGCATCTTCCGAAAGATCGGAGGCTACAATTTTAAGATCAACATTTTTAATTACCTGATCTTTTAAAATTCTGCGTTCAGCGAAAAAATGTTCTTCGTTATAACCTAAGATATGCATAAAGCCATAATTCATACGATATAACCCCGGGGCACGGTTGGTTGCAATCAGGGCTGCTTCGATAGCTAAAGTGCCTGAACCACACATGGGATTAATAAATGGCGATTTCTTATCCCAATTGGTTGCTAAAATAACGCCAGCAGCCAAAGCTTCTAACATAGGCGCCTTTCCAGGGATTTTACGGTAACCATGTTTGGCAAGGGTTTCGCCAGAAGTATCCATAAAAACATCTGCATCTGCATCTTTCCAGTATAAATGTACTACTGTTTTGTTTGCATCAGATCCAGAGTTAGGGCGGATACCTTTTTTCTCTTTCATGCGGTCTACAATGGCATCCTTTACTTTTAAGTTTGCAAAAAGCGGTGTAGTAATATTTGGGTTATCAACATTTGAGGTTACTGAGAAATAACCTGAAAAATCAATCAGTTCTTCCCATTCAATGGCTGCAATTTCATTGTATAAATCATCAGGCGTAATGGCCTTGAAACTTTTAATGGCATAGAGGATCTGACTGGCACAGCGCAAGTTCAAATTTAGCTTTATACACTCTGTAAGGGTGATATTGAGCTCAACACCCGTAGCGAAAGACCTTTCTATGGTATAACCTAAGGCCGTAACTTCATCTTGTAAATAGGGCGAAAGGCGCTTGTTGCAGGTAATGATTACCTTGCTTTTATTGTGGAAAACTTGCATCATAATATATGCGAAGTTATCAATAAAATTATAGAGATTTGATGTTTATAGTACATTAAGTAGTATTAGATATGGAAATTAAAGGAAAAGTACACGAAGTAGGTGCCACACAACAAGTAAGTGAAACGTTTAAAAAGCGTGATTTAATAATAGAATACGCAGAAAATCCAACATACCCAGAATATATCCGTTTTGAGGCTTTACAAGATAAAACTGCATTATTAGATACATTTAAAGCAGGCGATGAGGTTGAAGTTTTCTTTAATTTACGTGGTCGCCCCTGGACAGATAAAGCAGGTAAAACATCATATTTTAACAGTTTGGTGATTTGGCGTATAAATGCAGTTGCAGCAGGTGCTCCGGCAGCTACACCAGCTTATGCAGCTCCGGTTGATGTAAGCAATACACCAGGTGAAGATGATGATTTACCTTTCTAAATAAAGAATCTTTTTTAAGCAAACAATTTTGAACCATGCCGAGGCTTTAGTCTCGGCATTTTTTTTGCCTCTTCGCCAGACTCCAAAGTTTACCAGGCCCGAGCCCCAGCAAAACTTCGGAAGTCTTACTGGCGCTTCGCGCTGTTAAAATATGTTAAAAACAAACACTTAGCTTAGCTAATCAGTATTTTTGATATCTGTTTAGATTTAAGAAGATTATGCCCGGTTTTGTTTAATTTTAAAACCAATCTAGTTCATGAAGAAAAAGAGTTTTTGGTTAATTACTGTTTTAATGACGGTAGCTTTGCTTGGTGTTTTTGTAATGCAACTGTATTACATCAGGGAATCGTATAAACTAAAATCTCAGCTTTTTGACGAACAGGTAAACCAAACGCTAACGTCGGTAGTAAATAAAATACAACGTAGAAATGTTGCCGATCACTTAAACCGGAAAGATGCTGAAAATAAGTTAAAGCAGTTACAAGACTCCAGGCAACGGGCATTAGATATTAAGGATTTACGGCAACAATATGTACAAGAAGCAGAGCTGCGGCAAGCCGAGCGGGAAAATCAGATTGAAAGTTACCTAAACCAACAAGACAGTATTATCCGCGTATCTTATCGGGCGCCTAATGTGATTTCTGAAAGGGAATATAATTCATTGAGTTCGAAAAACGGCGACAAGCTGGATTTGCAGATGGATGCGATTATTGATATTAAGAGCCTTATTTTAAAAGGTTACAGCATGCGTACAAAGCCTTTTACCGCGCCACCAAAAGCATTCGAATTTAAAAGTCTGCAGAGTTTACCCGATACATTAAGGTATTTGGTTTTTGATCCCCGGGATGGTAGTCCTGGTTTTGCAAATGTTCCAAAGATCCCTAACGATTTACAGAAAAAATTTCAGCGTGAGGATGAGATTGAACGGAAAAAATTAGAACTTAAAATTGCCGCACTGGGTAAGGATACTTTTTCGTATACCCGATCGAGTGTGGTAGAGGATGTATCTAAAGAACTGCAGGAAACCAATGTGCCAATTTATAAGCGCATTAACTTTAGCTCTTTAGGTCGTTTATTAAAGCAAGAACTTCTTGCAAATAATATCTCATTAGAGCCTTCTTACCGGATTTCGTTAGCCCGAAAAGATTCGACCATTTTTATGATGGCTTCTAACGTCAAAGGAGAGTTTTTGCCTGAAAATACTTATAAAACCCCTTTGTTTGGAAACGATATCTTTCGCGATCCTGGAATGCTTTTCGTAAGTTTTCCGAATAAAAATTCGGCTATTATCTCTAATCTAAGTGCTACACTTGCCTCATCAATCGGTTTGTTACTGGTACTTGTTTTTATTTTCTCTTATACACTGTATGCTATTTTGAAGCAGAAAAAGCTGTCGGAAATGAAAACAGATTTCATTAATAACATGACGCACGAGTTTAAAACCCCTGTGGCCACCATTATGATTGCCAGTGAGGCTTTGAAAGATCCGGAGGTGACAGAGGATAAAGCCAGGTTAAAACGTTTGGCAGGAATTATTTATGACGAAAATGTTCGCCTGGGTAGTCATATCGAACGTGTTTTAAGTATTGCCCGCTTAGAAAAAGGCGAGCTTAAAATGGAGAATACCGAAGTAGATGTGAACGATTTGATTGTGATTGTGTTGGATAGCATGGAACTGCAGCTGCAGAAAAGGAATGCAATTATCAATGTACATACAGATGCAGAAAATGCGGTTGTGTATGGCGATGAATTGCATCTGTCTAATGTAATTTACAACCTTATTGATAATGCCAATAAATACAGTAGCGATACGCCGGAGATTACCATTACTACCCGCAATACCGGCAAGAATTTAATTATCGAAATAGCAGACAAAGGAATAGGCATGACCAAGGAGCAATCTAAACGGATTTTCGATCAGTTTTATAGGGTGCCAACAGGTAATTTACACGATGTTAAAGGCTTTGGCTTAGGTTTAAATTATGTTCAGGATATT
This sequence comes from Pedobacter sp. W3I1, assembly GCF_030816015.1. Taxonomy (NCBI): domain Bacteria; kingdom Pseudomonadati; phylum Bacteroidota; class Sphingobacteriia; order Sphingobacteriales; family Sphingobacteriaceae; genus Pedobacter; species Pedobacter sp. W3I1. The sequence goes on along the minus strand of NZ_JAUSXN010000001.1, from coordinate 180,173 downwards.
ATTAAAAAGATGAATGGAACGGTTAAGGTAAGTAGCGAAAAAGATAGAGGAACAACGTTCGAAATATCTTTACCTTTATAAATAGTTAAACATCGGTACAAAAGCTTGCTTTATCGATACATTAAAGTGGAACAGGTTTAATTTGGCTAGTATAGTGGAGTATTAATTAATCTATAGCAAATTAAACCCTTATGCATATTCAGAATCAAACTTTCAGTGTGGCTAATGCCACGTATGTGAATAAAAACAAGAAAATGAAAAAAATACTACTGGTAGAAGACGACCCAAATTTAGGTTTATTGTTACAAGACTATTTGCAGCTAAAAGGCAAGTTTGATGTAGTATTATGCACCGATGGTGAGGATGGATTGAGAACATTTAATAAGCAGAACTTTGATTTATGTATTTTGGACGTGATGATGCCTAAAAAGGATGGTTTTACCTTAGGTAAGGACATTAGGAAGGTAAATACACAAGTGCCCATTATTTTTGCAACGGCGAAAACCATGCTGGAAGATAAATCTGCTGCATATGATTTAGGTGGTGATGATTACATTACCAAACCTTTCCGTATAGAAGAGCTTTTGCTGCGTATTAATGCGATGTTTAAACGCGTAGCCAATAAAACAGATAACAACGATGAGGCTGCCGAAACACAGTTTTCTATTGGTCAATATCATTTCGATTATACTACCCAGATTATTACCGATAACGATCATCAGCAAAAACTTTCTACCAAAGAAGCCGAGCTGTTGCGTTTATTGTGTTTGAAAAAGAATACTGTGTTAACCCGTGAAGAAGCACTGTTAAGTATCTGGCATGATGATAATTACTTTAACGGACGGAGTATGGATGTGTTTTTGAGTAAGTTGCGCAAGTACCTTAGAGCCGACCCGACAGTAGAAATTATTAACGTACACGGAAAAGGTTATAAACTGTTGGTGAGTTAGATTAACTAAACCAATCGTCCTCCTGAACTTGTTTCAGGATCTAATTCAACGAATTATAAGAAAGATGCTGAAATAAATTCAGCATGACGAGACGGAATTAAATATATAGATCCTCCTGAATAGCGGGGATAATATTCCGCTCCTGGGCAAGTTTAAACAAGGTGTCAACCGCTTTACGACCTTCTTCGCCAAGGTTTATGCTGTATTTATTCACATATAATTCGATGTGTTTGTACATCACGCTTTCCTCCATGGCCTGGGCGTGCTGGCGGATAAAATCGATCCCCGATTTTGGATGTGCGAAGGCAAATTCTACCGACTGGCGGACTAAACGGTTCACTTTTAACTGTACGTCTCGGTCTAAATTACGGTTGATTACGATTCCGCCCAATGGGATGGCGCAACCCGTTAGTTTTTCCCAATAATCGCCTAAATCAACGATTTTAGTTAAACCTTTATCCTGATAGGTAAATCTGTTTTCGTGAATAATCAATCCCAAATCAACCTGCTCGTTAAGTAAAGCCGATTCAATTTCCGAAAAAACAAGTTCCTGCTTGTTTTGTAAGTGGGGGTAAGCAATTCCCAACAAGAAATTTGCAGTAGTATATTTTCCTGGGATCCCGATTTTTAGTTGGGAGTTGGGAGTCTGGAGTTGGGAGTCATTAAAATGGCTTTTGCTGATCAATAGCGGACCAACACCAAAACCCAGGGCACTCCCGGCATCTAGTAAGGCATACTGGTTGGCTACATAGGCAAAAGCATGAAAACTTAACTTGGTAATATCTAATTTGCCCCTAAGTGCCTTTTGGTTTAAAGTTTCTACATCATCGTACGAAACCTCAAATTCTAATCCTTCAGTATCAATTTTATGGTGAATCAGTGCGTCGAAAATAAATGTATCGTTAGGGCAGGGAGAAAATCCAAGTGTAAGTTTCATCTATTTATTTTTTTGTTTTCAGTTGTTAGATGGAGCCTTTGACAATTAAAATAATTATTTTAATTGTGTCGGGTTCATAAATCAAAATTAAGTAGTGTGGTAAACTAATCCGTCATAATCAGTTCATTTCTCCAATAAAAGCAATGGCCCAATCGTTTAAGTTTTTAATGGCCAAACCAATTTTCCAATTGTCTTTATTTCTTGGTTCTACATAATTAGATATGCTTCGAATTTGTAAGCAATCTATATTTAACTGTTTACTGGCATAAAAAACGGCAGCACCTTCCATACTTTCGGTAGTTGGATTTAACCTCCTGATTAAATTTTTGATACTTTTTTCGCTTCCCGTTACACAGTTCACGGTGATGCCTTTTGCTATGGGTAGGTTAACGCCTTTGTATGTTTTCGAGGTGTAATGGTTCTCCCCAAAACCTAAATCGCTTATGGTTAAAAATTCGTCTCCGTTTTCGGCGCCCAGTTCAGCAAAAGTATCTTCAGTAATATTTAATACCGTACCTAAGGCCATGTCCCGATCGAAACTTCCGGCGATACCGAAATTTACCACAAGGTCATATTTAGATGAAAGATGTCTGCCCAAGGCGAAGGCTGTGGCTACCATTCCAACTCCGGTAATCAGCAAATCGAAATTTTTACTTTCTACAAAATCTCCGTCTGGTAAATTAAAGTGCTGGTAAAAGAAGGTAAGTTCGGCTTTTGTAGCAGCAACAACTAAAGTTTTCATAAAGTAAAGTTAGCAGATTGTTTTCATTAAAATTTTAGGTTTGATGTAAGCTTTGGTCTTTAGTCTTTAAGCTTGAACCTTTATCTGTATATTTGCATTTTATTTTATAGTAATGATTTACATAACGAGAAAAGCATCATTTAATGCGGCGCACAAATTGGCCCGTATCGATTGGGATGATGATAAAAACAATGAAGTTTATGGCAAATGTGCCAACCCCAATTGGCATGGCCATAACTATTGGTTGTATGTTACAGTTAAAGGCGAAGTTAATCCGGAAACAGGTTTTCTGGTTGATTTGAAATGGCTGAAAGACGTAATGAATGACTATGTGGTAGATAAGGTTGATCATAAAAATTTAAATCTTGATGTAGATTTTATGAAAGGGAAATTGGCTTCAACTGAAAATCTGGCCATAGAAATCTGGAAACAATTATGGGCACCGATTGCAGAGAGCGGTGCAGTTTTACATTGCGTAAAAATATACGAAACCGAAAATAATTTTGTTGAATACTTTGGTTAAAAACCTGAATTAATGAGCAATAAAGACGTATTGAAAGGCGAATCGATAGATGGTTATGTAAAAATAGACCGTTACAACGAAGATAAAATTGAAGCTGTAGCTACACATTATAGAGATATTCTTGGCCAGTTGGGCGAAAATCCCGAACGCGAAGGTTTACTAAAAACACCTGAACGCGTGGCTAAAGCGCTGCAGTATTTAACACATGGTTACGATTTAAAACCTGATGAAATTCTGAAGAGTGCCATGTTTGAAGAGGATTATAGTCAAATGGTTGTGGTTAAGGATATTGAAGTGTATTCGATGTGCGAACACCATATGTTGCCATTTTTCGGTAAAGCACATATTGCTTATATTCCTAACGGGCACATTGTTGGTTTAAGTAAAATTCCACGTGTCGTTGATGCTTTTGCCCGCCGTTTACAGGTACAGGAACGTTTAACGAACGAAATTAGAGATTGTATTCAAAATACCCTTAGCCCAATGGGTGTTGCGGTGGTGATAGAATGCAGACACTTATGCATGTCTATGCGTGGCGTACAAAAGCAGAATTCGGTAACCACAACATCAGCCTTTACAGGAACTTTTTTAAGTAACGATAAAACAAGAGCCGAGTTTTTAAGGTTAATTACCGCAAGTTTAGATTAATAGTATTTAGTAGAAAGTAATAAGTATCAAGATAAGGCAATAGATAAAAAACGCCAAACGCGATACGCCAAACTAATTATAATGAAAGCATATATTTTTCCCGGACAGGGAGCACAGTTTGTAGGTATGGGTAAAGATCTTTATGAGCACCCAAAAGCTGCAGCATTATTTGAACAGGCTAACGAGATTATTGGTTTCCGCATTAGTGATATTATGTTCAGCGGAACAGATGAAGAGCTAAAACAAACCAATGTAACCCAACCAGCAATCTTTTTACATTCGGTTATTTTAGCGAAAGTGTTAGGCGATGATTTTAAGCCAGATATGGTTGCAGGCCATTCTTTAGGTGAATTTTCGGCTTTAGTTGCAGCAAATGCATTAAGCTTTGAAGATGGATTAAAACTGGTTATTGCCCGTGCAAATGCGATGCAAAAGGCTTGCGAGGCGCAACCATCAACAATGGCTGCTATTTTAGGTTTAGCTGATGATGTGGTTGAGGAAATATGCGCTGAAATTGATGCTGTGGTAGTTCCTGCAAATTATAATTGCCCTGGGCAATTGGTCATTTCGGGCAGCATAGAAGGGATTGACTTGGCTTGTGCTAAATTAACAGAAGCAGGAGCTAAAAGGGCTTTAAAATTAAATGTGGGCGGTGCATTCCACTCTCCTTTAATGGAACCTGCAAAAATTGAATTACAGGCCGCTATAGAGGCTACTTCTATCTCTGCACCAATTTGCCCCGTTTATCAAAATGTTGATGCTAAGCCGTATACAGACCCAACTGAAATTAAAGGCAATTTAATTAAACAATTAACGGGTGCTGTACGTTGGACACAAACAGTAGGTAACATGCTTGCCGACGGTGCAACTGAATTTGTAGAAGTTGGCCCAGGTAATGTGTTACAAGGATTGGTTAAAAAGGTAAACCGCGAAGTACAAACCAGTAGTGCTGCGATAGCTTAATTTATTCAAATAGAATATAAGTGCCAACGCCATAAACTCAAAGTTTATGGCGTTGTTTTTTATCAATATTTAATATCTTTATCCGTAGATGAAAATGAGCTTTGGTGTAAAAATAAGATTTCTATTGCTTGTTTTGGGCTGTTGTCTCATTGCAACTTCTATTTCGTTGAGTCGGTTTACAACCAAAAGCGAACTCCTGGAGCATGATGCCGAAGAAATTCAACAGAACCTTTTGATTAAAGAAAAAACGGTGAAAAGCTTTTTGGCTGATAAAAATCAGGTTGCCAGGGCAAAACAGTTCCACCTCAACCCACAAAATGCGATAGATTTTATCAATACCTTCCGCAAAAACAGTGGCATAAACCTGTTAACCTATCAAAATAACCACCTTAAGTTTTGGAGCACCTATAAAGTTGCCGAAATAGATCCAACTACAATAAAAGAGGGGAGTTCGGTTTTGTTTTTTTATAACGGCTGGTACGAGGTGATTAAAAGTACCCAGGGTAATTTCAGCTTTATTTTCTTAATCACCATTCAATCTCAATATCCTTTTAAAGAAACAAAGTATTTTAAAAATGATATTGATCCAATTTTATCAACTACCAAAATATTAACGTTTGCATCTTTTACCGATAAGGATGTGTATGTAATAAAAAGTTCAGATAATAAGTTTTTATTCGGGCTTAAAGTTAAACCAGGGTATGCAGAAACCCACTATTCAGGCACACAATTATGGTTGTTTGTTGCGGGCATGTTATGCATCTGCATGTTTTTTAACTCCTTAAGTTCGTTTATTGCCAGGCGTGGACATATTGCCTGGGGTACTTTTTTGCTATTGTTTTTTTTCTTAACCTTTCGGTTAACAGATTTATATTACGGTTGGTTTAACCACAGGTTTACCTTAGATCTCTTTGATCCGCGAATATATGCCGATAATTTCCTGATGCCTTCGTTAGGCGATTTTCTGTTAAATGTAATTGCATTAACCTGGTTACTCTTATTTATGTATAACCATAAGGAACAGTATAAGTTTCCGGGTTGGATTAAGCGGAGTAAAGTAATTGGAGTTGTTATTCAGGCAGGATTAATGGTGTTGATAGGTCGGATAGTCTGGGATACTGATGACATTTTCTTCGGATTGATTTTTAACTCAAAAATTAATTTCGATATCGTAAATATCCTTAAACTCAGCGGAACCAGCTGGGTGGGTATTGTGATTTTATGTTTGGCCTGGTTTCAGATTTACCTGATAACTGTTGTTTCGGCAACGGTAAGCAGCCAGTTAAATGTAAGCAATAAAGAGCGGGTGATTATTTTTTTAATTGGCTTTGCAGGTGTTTTTATCTATAAGCTAGTGGTAGATTTTAATGCCTTTTTTATCGTTTTTGCCCTTGTATTATTTATTGTGGCGCGGGCTGTTTATTTAAAAGAGAAGAACTTTTCAATCGGTATGTTTGCCATCGTATTTTTCTGCCTGGCTTTTAATACTTCTATTAAATACACCAAGTATAAAGATATTAAAGAAAGAAGTTTACGCGAGCCTTTGGCCAGAAAAGTGCAATCATCAGAAGATCCGAATGCAATTATTGCTTTAGGTACTTTGGGCAATGAAATTATTAAAGATAATTTTCTGACAAGCTATTTTAGTCAAAACCGAAAAGGCAGTTATGCTGTACTCAAAAATCATATTAAAGATTATTTAGATGGTTATTTAAACCGATATGATTATCAGATCTATCCATATGATAGATTGGGTGCTGCGATAGAAAATTCTGATACACCACCGATTGATAAATATAAAAACCTGGTTGAGGCCGGGTCTGTTAAAATTGACGGATCTAACTTTTTTTATCAGGTTAACAATACATTTGGTTATCAGGATTACTTTGGCATCATCTCCGTTGTAGATAATGGCAGTTTATTAGGAACACTTGTTATCGAACTCCGGTCGAAGCCATATAATTACAACAATCGGCTACCCGATCTTTTGGGAGATCAAAAATTGATCAAAGATGAAGATTTTAAAGGTTATTCTATTGCCTTGTACAGCAATAATAAATTGCTTAATCAATCTGGAAATTATACATATCCTTTAGATGGGAGTGTATTTAAGGGTAAAAAAGATGATTTTATAATCAGTAATGATGATAAACTTCATTACAGCCATTTAATTTATAAACCTACTGATAGCAAAATGGTTGTTATTAGCAAAGAGAAGGTAGATTATGTGGAACGTTTAGCAGCGCTATCGTTTTTCTTCCTGATATTTATCATCTTCTCCTTGTTGCTTTATGGTTTAATATGGTTAATCAAAAACCTTGACGATGATAAAGTAGGCTGGTTTAGTATCAACAGGTCTTTAATGATTAATGCCAATAAGATTTTGTACAAAACCAGGATCCAGGTTTCTATTGTATTAGCCGTTGTGGCCACGCTGGTTATAGTAGGTTGGGGAACTTACTATTACATGAACAATGAGTACCTGGGGCAGCAGGGTGCTATATTGAAAGATAAGATAAGGAAGGTTCAGCAGAATTTTGAAAAGCAGATTTTTAGTAATGGCATTATTGCAAACGACGAGAACACCGCAGCAGATTTTAACAATTTTGCCGATATCAATAATGCCGATTTAAATTTATATGACCTGAGTGGCAACCTGATCATGACGACCTATCCAAAACTCTATAATTATAAAATTATCGGTAAAAAGATGGGACCATCTGCCTTTGCTTCTTTAGGAGGTTTGCATCGATCAGAATTTATCAATCCAGAGGAGAAAATAGGCAGTTTAACTTATGCTGCTGCATATGCCCCTATCAGGAATGCACAAAATAAAACAATTGCCTATATCGGCTTGCCAAATTACTCTACCGAAGAAGAATATACCGATAAACTGGCGCTTTTTGTAAGTAACCTGATTAATCTTTATGCCCTGGTATTTGTGGCTATTGGGGTATTGGCTGTATTTTTGGCCAATCAGATTACCAGCCCTTTAACCTTTATTCAGGAAAGTATTAGTAAAACGAAAATCGGGCAAAAGAACGAGCCTATTGTATGGCGTAGGCATGATGAGATCGGCTCTTTAATTAAGGAGTATAATCATATGATTGCGGCCTTGGAAGATAGTGCAATTAAACTGGCCAGATCGGAACGGGAGAGTGCCTGGCGCGAAATGGCGAAACAGGTCGCTCACGAAATCAAGAATCCGCTAACGCCTTTAAAATTAGGTGTTCAGTTGTTAGAGAAATCGTGGAGGGAGAAGGATCCGAATTTCGAGCTGAAGTTTAATAAGTTTAGCAAATCGTTTATAGAGCAGATTGATAGTCTTTCAAAAATTGCATCTGAATTTTCAAATTTTGCCAAAATGCCTGATACGAATTTGGAGCGACTTTCCTTATTGCCAATTATTGAGCAGGCAAGAGAGGTATTTAAAAGCACCGAAAACGTTACCATAGATGTGCTAAACAAGAGTGGGAAGGACATTGAAATCATGGCCGATCATGATCAGCTGTTAAGAACATTCAATAACCTGCTTAAAAACGCGATAGAAGCTATAGATGAGGAAACTTTATGTTGTATAACCATTATTGTTTATGTTGATCCACAAAATGCTTATATCGAGATCAAAGATAATGGTAAGGGCATTCCCCCAACGCTGCATGATAAGATATTTGTACCGAATTTTACGACCAAAACATCAGGGACAGGACTTGGCCTTGCCTTTGTAAAACAAGCGGTAGAAAATGCAGGCGGATCAGTTAAATTCACTTCCATTACCGGCTTAGGGACTACTTTCTATTTGAATTTCCCTTTAGCTAAATAAAAAAATGTGGTTGGTTAATGAGTGGTGTTAATTTTATCTCAATTCTACTTGAGCCTTGCCCATGGTATTGCCATCAGCATATAAAATTACAGTGTAAATACCTTTTATGAAAGGTTTAGGATTAGTCCAATCGATAACATAGGTGCTGTCATCGTTATTGTAGTTGATAAAAATAGAATGGCTGAACTGCATGTCCTGCCCATCGGCTTCAAAATGGTTTCCCTCGTCTGCAAGTAGATTCCCTGCCGGATCGAATACCCGAAGATAAATGTTGTGATGGCCTTTTTCTGCTAATTGGTTAGGGATAATATTAAAGCGGACGCTTAGTTTTTCTGCCGTTGATGATCTGGTTACTTCAACTTTTTTACCACTGGATTTTGTTCTGAAAGCGATAATTTCGGCGGTTTGAAGTTTTAATGCTGCGGCTGTTTTAACTTTCGCATTTAAGCTAGAATTTTCATTCTCTAAATTCGATGCCTTATTACTGATGTTTCTTAGGGTATTCTGTAAGCTATCACGACTATTTTTTAGAAAAATATTGTCTTTCTGCAGCTGAATAATCTGATCATTGTAGTTTTTTACAAATGTTTTCAGTTCATTAATTTGTGCATTGGCTTTGTCGAGTTCGCCTTGAGTAATCTGGTTTTTTTCTAAAGCAGTTTTAAGTTCTTCAATTTTCACGCGGGCTTGTTTTTGCTCTTCAACAAGCTTGTCGTTTAAATCTAAGTTTAAAGCATTAACCTTATCCAGCTCAACCTCAATCTTTTCTACCTCGAGTCGTAGTTTATCCTTTTCTGTGCTAACGGTTACAAACCTTTCGCTCTGCTTTCGATCTTTAAAAAACAGGAAAGCATTTGTGCCGATTAAAGCTGCAATAACGATGACCAGGAAGTAAATTTTGTTTCTATCACCCTTATTAATCTTTTGTGGTTCCATTTTTTAATAACGCTGTATCTTCTGTAAATTAATATACTTTTGTTCTCCATAGGTAAATGGGTGTACACAATTAATTTTAGCAGGGCACAAATTAAAATTTTTAATAAACTATAAGAGTTTTTAAAAAAAATCGTTTAATTGCTGATGTTAATTTGTACTCAAATCAACACAAACACACAACCTGAATAAAAAATAAGACAGAAATAATGCTTAAAAACTTCCTATACGCACTTTTATCTTTAACTGTAGTACCTTATATATTAAATGCACAACCTTTATCAAAAATTGCACCAAAAAGGGAGTTTAGAGGTGTTTGGGTGGCAACCGTTACCAATATAGACTGGCCATCGCGGCCAGGCCTGAGCATTGATCAGCAAAAGCAGGAGCTAATTGGTATTTTAGAAAGACATAAAAACCAGGGGATGAATGCTATTATTTTGCAGGTTAGGCCCGCAGCCGATGCATTTTATGCAAAATCCAGAGAGCCCTGGAGCCAGTGGTTAATGGGTAAACAAGGTTTGGCACCAGCGCCTGGTTACGATCCTCTGGCCTTTGCCATTAAAGAAGCCCATTTCAGGGGAATGGAACTTCATGCCTGGTTTAACCCTTATCGAGCCAGTATGAGCAGTACGGCTGTTTTGAGTGAAAACCATGCTTATCGTAAACATCCTGATTGGTTTTTTACCTATGGCGGCAAAAAGCAGTTTGATCCTGGTATTCCAGATGTTAGGGAGTATATTGTTCAGGTAATTTTAGATGTAGTGAAGGGCTACGATGTAGACGGCATTCACTTCGACGATTATTTTTATCCTTATAAAGTAGAAGGGCAGACCATTAACGATGGCAATACTTTTTATAAATACCCAAATAATATCTCTGATATTAAAGATTGGAGGCGCAATAATGTTGATTTGCTGATTAAACAGTTAGATGATAGTATTCACCATTATAAGAAATGGGTTAAATTTGGCATCAGCCCATTTGGCATCTGGAAAAACAAGTATGAAGATCCTGAAGGTTCCGCTACAAGTGGTTTATCCAATTATGCAGAGCTTTTTGCCGATAGCCGGAAATGGGTAAGGGAAGGTTGGGTAGATTATATTAACCCGCAGATCTATTTTACGTTTACCAGAAGAGTTGCACCATATGGTATTTTGGTTGATTGGTGGAGCAATAATACCTTCGGCAGGCATGTTTATATCGGGCAGGGTGCCTACCTGGTAAATTCGAGGGCAGAAGCTGCATGGAAAAATCTAAGTGAAATTCCGAATCAGATTAGATATATCAGAAATAATAACCGAATTCAGGGAAGTGTGTTCTTTAGTTCTAAATCGTTGAGTACGGTTGCAAAAGCTGTTGGCGATTCGCTAAAGAATGATTTTTATAAGTATCCTGCATTGCCGCCGCAAATGCCATGGCTGGATGAGGTTCCGCCAAATGAGCCTCAGGCATTAACAGCTGATGCACTAAAAGATGGTGTACATTTAAAATGGCAACTTCCGTTAAAGGCAAAAGATGGAGAAACAGCTTCAGGATTTGTAATTTACCGATTTAATGAAGGCGAAAAAATTTCGGTGCTCGATCCTAAGAATATTGTTAAAATAAGCTTTGAAGATTATCTTTCATATATTGATACCAGCATAGAAAGCGGAAAGCGGTATAGCTATCTCGTAACTGCACTAGATCGATTAAAAAATGAAAGTGAACCTAGTGGCCCCGTTGGTATCGAAGTTCCTTTAGCAAAAGAGTAAGCGCCTGTATCAGTCCTTTTTATTGGTCGATTCTCTTTCTACAACAGCTGGGTCAAGAACAATATGTTCCATATTGGCGTATGGGCTTTCCTGGTTAATCATTTTTAGGAACATTTTAGCACATTCCTTGCCCATTTGTGATGCATGCTGATCGATAGTTGATAAGTTGGGTGTAATGTAGGCAGAGAATGCTTCATTCGCAAAGCCTATTACACCAACTTCAGGTGGCGTTTCATCAATCTCTTTGAGTTTTTTAATCACGCCTAAGGCGGTAAAATCATCACCAGCAATAATAGCATCGGGTTTGTTTTTGCTGCGCATTAATTTGCCTGCACCAAAGCGACCGTCTTTAATGGATAAACCTCCAAAAATAATATGCTCTTCTATAAGTGGGAGATGATGATCAGTAAGTGCTGCTTTATATCCTTCTAGGCGATCGTTAAATATTTTAATCTGATGAACAGTGGTTACAAAGGCAATTTTCTTATACCCTTTATCAATTAAATGTTTCGTAGCGATATAACCTGCCTTGAAATCATCAAGTGTAATGGTAGGCACTTTTAATTCTAAATCGACACGGTCGAATAATATAAGAGGTTTGTTTTGTTTGATAATTTCGGCAAAGTGCGAAACGTCTTCTGTTTCTAAAGACAGTGAAGCCATAATGCCATCTACCTGTGCTTCTAGTAAAGTTCTTACGCCATTTATTTCATTCTCCACAGATTCATTGGATTGGTAGATAATAACGCGGTAGCCGCTGTCCTTCAGGCCATCTTCTATACAATGAATGATAGAGGCAAAGAAATGCGCCTGTACACTTGGCACAATTACACCAATAATATGCGTTTTACCAGATTTTAATGCAGATGCGAGTTTATTCGGGCTATAGTTTAGTTTTTTAGCCATTTCCACAACAGCCTTTCTGGTGGTATCGCTTATTGCCGGGAAGCCACTAAGCGCCCTGGAAACAGTTGATACTGTAATGTTTAGCGCTTTCGCTATATCGTATATGGTGGTTTTCTTTTTCAATAGGGATGGAATCGGTCAATTATAGCATAAATTTACTAAACCTTAATAATAATGTTCTTTTTATACATAAAATATAATAATACATAAAAACCGAGTACATAGGTTACCGCCCAAACTAATGAGGCATTTATAGGGCTAAAAAAAGGGGTGTAGCAAGTTTCATAAAAGTGGACCAATAATCCTGTTTTGGTGCCATCGGGTTGAGTAATCTGGATTAGGTTTAATACACGGGGCATTAATCCTGCTAAGAAAAAGACGGTTATGGCATTTACGCCATAAACCACAAAAGGAGTGGTGAATTTTTTGTAACCCTGAACATCGATGATCCAGTAACAAAGTGCCAGGCCTATAGAGGCTAATCCACCTGCATAGAGCACATAAGAGCTTGTCCAGAGGGCCTTGTTAATCGGGAATTGTAAGTCCCAAAGTAAACCTAAAATAACCGAGGCAATACCAGTGGTAAATAACCAGGCAACCTTAGTTGGATTGTCTACATCTTTTCTCCGCATCCAAACACCAACCAGAATACCAAATAAGCAGGTTCCTACTGCTGGTAATGTACTCAAAATCCCCTCCGGGTCCCAGGTTTTTGATGAGGCCCAGGTGTGTGCTTCGGTTAAAATTCCACGGTCGATCCATGCGGCCAGATTAGTTTCTTTTTCGAGGTTTGGGTAGCCAACTCCTGGTACAGGAATAAAAGTCATTAATGCCCAATAAACGGCGAGTATTACAATTAATGTTTTGAATATCGTTTTGTTAGATACTTTGATGAAAATGATACTGCTGATGATAAAAACAATACCTATCCTTTGCAATACGCCTAACAATCTTACTGTTTGGAAGGCCTCCCAAATGGATCTGTCCTCCATTATGGCGCTGATTATTTTTCCGAAAATGGCCAGGAAGAAACCGAGTAAATAAAGTATAATGCCACGTTTAATGGCTTTTATAATTGTTTTTTGATGTGTAGCGGGATCTGCTTTGCTGCTACTCATGGCAAATGCAATGGATACACCAACAATCCACAGGAAGAATGGGAAAATTAAATCGGTGGGTGTACATCCATTCCATTCTGCATGCTCTAAAGGTGCGTAAATATGCCCCCAGCTACCCGGATTGTTCACTAAGATCATTGCGGCTACGGTTAATCCCCTGAAAAAATCAAGAGATAGTAAGCGTTGTTTAGGTTCGGTCATGGCTAGCTTGTTTGGTTCAGCAAACTAATTTAGAGTATTGTTTTTAGAATGAGAAATTACTTCCGAAGTTTAGGAAGATGATTTGTTATCCGGAACAACGTGAAGGATCTGTTGCGAAGTGTGATTTTGTAGAATCAGTGGCTCTTCGTTACAGGTGCTTTGCGGTGCTATTAATGACAGATACTAAAAATCGGCGTCATCTCGACCGGAGCAACGCGGAGTGGAGAGATCTTTTGACTATGTTTAAAGATCTCTCCCCTGCGGTCGAGATGACGATTTATCTTAACCTGTCATCCAACTCCTTTGTTTTTGGCTAAAAAACTAATCCCTACCATTAACAGATTCCAATAAAGCGGTCGTCTTTCTCGCGCATGTGGGAATCTTAAAGCGCTTGCATTACGATTATCTACGATGAGCACTTCGTGGTTCCCAATCGAGTTACCAATGACAGGCTGTAAAATCAGTCGTCATTTCGACTGGAGCGCAGCGAAATGGAGAAATCTTTGAACTATGTTTATTAGAAAGTTTAAAGATTTCTTACTTCGGTCGAAATGACAATTTATCTTAACCCGTCATCCCCACTCCATTGTTTTTTTTCTAAAACTGACCTCTGGGAATGACGATATCTCGAGAGTATCATTTACTTAAAATTTCCTTGTCATTCAGACTGATCTTTATATAATAAATTTAGCTCTTAGGATGATAAATTGGAGGGAATGTTGTTTTTTGCCCCGGAGAGGCTCGGAAAAACATTATAAAGCCTGATGATTTCTTTGAAGAAAATCTGGATCATAATGGCAAAGCCTTATGTTCAATAAACCTGGCCGACAGCGTTATCCCGATTTAAAGTTAATTGTTTTTATCGTTTTTTTATCGGGATTAAGCAAAGGACAGGACTATTGGGGCCGAAGTACCACAGACACTGCTTTCCAAAAAAGATTTGCTCTTTTCAGTATATAGATGTCTCCGTTTCGCTACTCTTCATAGAGAAGATAGAACTTTCTTAATGATGCTTCGCTAAGCTCAGCATGACAATTTGCAGAGGCTAAACTTCGGAAGGAGGCAAAAAAAATCCTGCTTCGAATGAACAAAGCAGGATTACGATTTATTTTCTTTTTATTAATCTTCAAATTTCCAGCGTACAAAGGCTTCCATTGCTTCGTATTCTGCCAGACCAAGTTCATCATAAGCTTTGGCCGTATCCCGGTTACGGTCTTCGGCACGTTGCCAGAACTCTCTTGAATCGTCGCCAGGGAAAACTGCCCTGTCTTTTTGGCTCTGGTGTTTGAAAATAGCATATTTTTTACGCTCAAGCTCTTGCGGTGAAATTGGAACCGCCATTTCGATCTCATATGTTTCAAATTCGTGCCAGGCACCACGGTACATCCACAGCCAGCAATCTTGTGCCCAGGCTTCAGTTTTACGTAAGCGCTTTAATGCTGCCAAAATAATATTGAAACAAACAATATGCGTTCCATGCGGGTCTTCAAAATCGCCTGCTGCATAAACCTGTTGAGGCTTAACTTTTTGCAATAGCGCTATTGTAAGTTCGATATCAGCATCAGTTACCGGGTTTTTTTGAACCTTACCGCTTTCATAGAAAGGAAGTGCCTGGAAATGGATGTGGTCATCTTCAAGGCCGCAATATCTTGCACCAGCAATCGCTTCGCCTTTTCTGATCAGTCCTTTAACCGTTTGGATCTCTGGCGTATCAATCTGGTTTGGTTGTTTCTGCTCAATAAAGGCTCGCATCTTATTATAAAGATCCTTTAAGTGCGTATTGTCCATGCCCATTTTCTCCGTGAAATCTACATTGAACTCAACAAAACGAAGTGCATCGTCATCCCAAACCGCGGTATTACCTGAGGTTTGGTAAGCTACGTGCACATCATGCCCTTGGTCAACCAGACGGAGAAAAGTACCGCCCATCGAGATCACATCATCGTCAGGGTGAGGAGAGAAAATAATGACTCTCTTTTTAGCTGGTTCAGCTCTTTCCGGGCGTTGAGAATCATCAGCGTTCGGTTTACCACCTGGCCAGCCAGTGATGGTGTGTTGTAATTTATTAAAGATATGGATGTTGATGTTGTAAACTGGTCCTTTTTCAGTAGCCAGTTGCGCCATGCCGTTATTGTTGTAATCGTCTTCCGTTAATTTTAAGATTGGTTTTTTTAAGGTATTGGCCAACCAGATCACCGCCTTGCGGATCAAGGCATCTGTCCAAATACAATCTTTAACCAACCATGGTGTATCAAAACGGGTAAGTTCTGAAGCTGCAGGTGCATCAAGGATAAACTCCACATGGTCAGAAAGCTGAAGATATGTTGCTGGAACATCGCCTGAAATTTCGCCTTCAACCGCTTTTTTGATAATCGAAGCTTTTTTACGGCTCCAGGCCATTAATATAATTTCCCTTGCCTTGAAAATGGTACCGATTCCCATGGTAATTGCCTTTGTTGGTACAAAGGTTTTTCCACCGAAATCGCGTGCAGCATCACGGCGTGTTAAATCATCTAAGGTAACTAAACGGGTGCCAGAATTTGGTGCGGAGCCCGGCTCGTTAAACCCGATGTGACCTGTACGACCGATACCTAAAATCTGGATATCAAGACCACCAAGATCACCGATTTTCTTTTCGTATTCCAGGCAGAAAGCAGGAATGTCTTCCAGTGCAAGCGTGCCATCAGGGATGTGAACGTTTCTTTTATCAATGTCGATATGATTGAAAAGGTTTTCGTTCATAAACGTAACATAACTCTGTGCCGCAGTTGGCGCCATTGGATAATATTCATCCAGATTAAAAGTAATTACGTTTTTAAAACTTAAGCCCTCTTCCTTGTGCAGTCTAACCAGTTCGGCATAAACTGCAATTGGAGTAACACCTGTTGCTAAGCCCAGTACTGCAGGTGTGTTGTTTGCTTGTTTTGATTTAATGAGCTCGGCAATGCGGTGTGCTACATTAATTGAAGCAATTTTTGGATTTTCGAACACGCTTACTGGTAATTTCTCGAAACGTGTCTCCTCCAGTAGATTTAATCTAGCCATTTTTTTTATATGGATTTTAATGTACGGAGCAGCAAATATAGAGAGTTATGCCCAATTTGTAACAAAGGTTATTTACTTTTATTGCAAGTATTTATATAAAATTCGATTAAAGTGTCAGACAAACGTTTGATCTTTTAAGATAAAAAAACCAATATGAACGCACAGATTGAAAAGTTGTATTCGAAAGCAGGGAAATCGGAACGTTTAATTATAGGATTGATGAGTGGCACATCAATGGATGGACTGGATATTGCACTTTGTCTGGTTAAAGGAAGCGGTGCTGAAACGGATATCCGGATTTTAAAATTTAAAACAGGTGATTATACTGATGATTTTAGGGCTAAAATAAAAGCCATATTTTCAAAAAAAGAAGTCGACTTACAGTTGGTGTGCCTGATGAACGAGCATATTGCAAATACCCATGCGCAGCTCATAAACGAAGCGCTGAAAGAATGGGGTTATCAAAATGAGGCTATCGATTTTATTGCCAGCCACGGCCAAACCATTTTTCATGCGCCAAAATCCCTGCATCAACTGGCCGATTACCCCAATGGTACATTACAAATTGGCGATGGTGATCATATTGCGCTAAGGACTGGTATTATCACACTTTCTGATTTTAGGCAAAAACATTTGGCTGCTGGGGGCGAAGGTGCGCCATTGGCTGTTTATGGCGATTATTTAATGTTTTCGAAGGCTGGCGAAGATCGGGTAATGTTAAATATAGGTGGCATAGCAAATTTTACGTACTTGCCAGGCAGTATCGATGCCAGTGAAATTTTTTCAACGGATGTTGGTCCCGGAAATACCTTGATGGATCAGTACATGCAAAAACATTTTAATCAATTTTACGATAAAAATGCTGCTGTTGCATTGGCAGGAGAATCTAATCCCCATCTATTATCTGCATTGTTAGATTGCAGTTTTTTTGATTTAGATTTCCCTAAAACCACAGGGCCAGAATTATTTAATCTGGAATATTTAACCAGCGCTCAAGAACAGTCTTTAACAACAGATTTAAGTAAAGAAGATGTAATGGCTACCTTGTGCCATTTTTCTGCAGAAACCATTGCTAATGCCATTAAACGCTGTTTTGGTAAAGATGCTAAAGCTCAGGTTTTTATGAGTGGAGGCGGAATGCATAACCCTTTATTGGTACAGCTTCTTCAAACCTGGCTGCCTTTTTGTAAATTCCTAACTACTGAAGATTTAAATATTAATCCAGATGCAAAAGAGGCTGTTTTGTTTGCTGTTTTGGCCAATGAAACCCTGTGCGGAAAACCGATTAATTTTGGCAACCGGCAAGGTGTACCTTCGGTTTGTATGGGTAAAATTAGTTTGCCAGCATAATAAAATGCGATAGTTTTACGGGATTGTAAACCAGTTTGTACCAGTTAAAGATTTGGTTTGTGCGGTATTTTGTTAAATTTGTTTTAACAAAATCTTCTAACAAAACCAAATTTTATGGAAAAAAGTTACCTAAAATGGTCACCAGGATTTTTCGCAATTTTGTTGATCCCATTTCTGCTGCTCTTATTTACAGAGATGGCGCAGGCACAAAACAAACGGTATACCATAAGTGGTAAGGTTACCGATGCCGCAAATAACAGCCCTGTTCCGGGCGCTGTTGTAAAAATTCTCAATACCAATCTCGTGACAAGCACAAGTTCGGGCGGAGCATATAACTTTTCGGTTGATTTAGCACCAGGTAAATACCAGATCCAGGTTTCCTTTATTGGTTTTAAATCAAATATCGAATCGGTAACACTGGGTGATAATACCACCGTTCAGGCAAATAGTGCTTTGAGCGGCGATGCAGTGGGGCTCGATGAAGTAATTGTCACCGGTACCTCTCAAGGAACTACCCGTAAACAGCTCGGTAGTTATGTGAGTACAGTAAAGGGTGATGATTTAAACAAAGCACCTAGTGGAAACGCACTAGCTTCATTACAGGGTAAAACACCCGGTGCACAGATCAGTCAAAATTCTGGAGACCCGGCAGGCGGAATTTCAGTTCGTTTAAGAGGGGTGAGCTCAGTTAACTCATCTTCGGAGCCACTATACATCATTGATGGAGTAATTGTAAATAATTCTACAACCAGAGTAACCAATACATCAGCCAATTATGATGGCGGGAACTTTGTTGGAAGTATCGGACAAAACCGGATGGTGGATATTAGTCCATCTGATATTGATCATATTGAGGTTTTAAATGGTGCGGCAGCTGCAGCAATTTATGGATCGAGGGCAAATGCAGGAGTAATCCAGATTTTTACCAAAAGAGGTAAAACTGGTGAGCCGCAAGTGAGTTTTAATACCAGTTTAACCATAAGTGAGCTGCGTAAGCAAATTGAAGTAAATCAGTCGCCATTTAGGTTTGGGGATAATGCGAACTCTGTAACGCAAGATGTCATTCAAACAGTTCCACCCACTCCTGGTGCCACTCCTGTTTTACAGACCGCAAAAACTCCAGTTACCAGATATAACTATCAGGATTATATTTTTCATACGGGTGTAGGTACAGATAACTCCGTTTCTGTTTCTGGTGGAAACGATAATACCAAGTTTTACACGTCGGCTGGTTATTTTTCTAATCAAGGGATTATAAAGAATACAGATTTCAAAAGAATGAACTTTAGGGCAAATCTGGATCAAAAGATTAATAACTGGGCTAAAATGACCGCTGGCTTTAACTATGTACACAGCGATGCCAATGAAAAACCAGATGGAAATTCATTCTTTTCGCCAATGAACTCAGTTACCATTATTGGTAATTTTCATGATATTTTTGCAAGAGATATACTCGGTAACTTACAGGCTGTTGGCGAACGCGGCCGTGTAAATCCGGTTTCTGTTATTGAAGACATCAAGCAGCGCCAGTTTACTAATCGTATAATTGCCAATTTAGGCTTAAAACTTAATCCCGTGAAAAATCTAACTATCGATTATACCATGGGGGTTGATAATTCAATTCAAAACGGAACAACATTTATTCCGCCCTTTACCTATAATGTAAGTACGGGCTTTTATGGTGGCGGAGCTAGTTTAGACCCGTCATTAAATGGTTATGCCAGTGCGGCAAATGCAACAACTACGCTGTTTAATAATGAATTAAATTTTACCTATGATGCAAAAATATCTGACTTATTAAGTTCGACAACGCAATTAGGTGGATCTTATCAGTATCAGAAAGATTTGTTTAGTTTGTTAAATGGTAGGGGGCTGGCACCACTTATTCAAACGGTTAATGGGGCGAGTACGATATTACCCAATAATGATAACCGCTCAGAATTCTCAATAAGCGGGGCCTATTTACAACAGAATTTTAAATATAAAGACCATCTTTTTGTTACGGGAGCAATCAGGGTCGATCAATCAACTGTTTTTGGTGAAGGCAACGGAACACAGTTTTATCCGAAAGCAAATGTAAGTTATGTGTTGTCATCTGCTAATTATTGGAAGGATCTTGGTGTATCTTCCTGGTGGAATGCATTTAAACTTCGGGCAGCGTATGGCGAATCGGGTAATTTAACCGGCATTGGTGCTTACGATCGTTTTAACGTGTATTTACCTAGCGCCTTAAATAGCAAAACATCACTGGCATCCAACAGCACGCTTGCTAATACTGATGTTAAACCAGAGCGTCAAAAAGAATTGGAATTAGGTACAGATATGTCGTTTTTTAGTAACCGTTTGGGCCTAACATTTAGCTGGTACAATAAAAGTGTTAAAGATTTATTATTGGGAGTGGTAATTGCTCCAACTACAGGGTATTCCAGCCTTTTGGATAATATTGGTGGATCGCTTAAAAACAAAGGGATAGAGCTCATGCTCACAGGTGTACCATTAAAAACCCAAGATTTTACCTGGACATCAACGCTAATCTACAACAGAAATAGAAATAAAATAGTGGGTTCAGGCGCACAGAGATTAATTTCAACCAATGCTGGCGCACCTGTTTCTATCACTGATGGTTATCCGGTAGGTGTTTTTTATGGAACATATTTTGAGCGGACACCAAATGGAGATATTGCAACAAACCCTGCCGGTATTCCTTTAACTGCAGGTCAAGCCGCAGGTAATGTTCTGCGTAAAGTAATCGGCGATCCGAACCCAGATTATACAGGGTCTTTTGTTAACGATTTTACTTACAAAAAATTGAGCTTACACATTCAATTGGATGCTGTTCAAGGTGGGGATGTATGGAATGCAGATTGGAGAACTCGTCAAGGCGTAGGTAATGGCAAGGTTGCCGAAGCAGAGCAGCTTGGCCAATTGCCTAGAGGCTATGTGGCTGGTGCGTACAATGTAGAAGAATGGCGTATTGATGATGGATCTTTTGTGAAATTGAGAGAGATTTCTTTGAGCTATAATATTGGTCAGGTTAAATTCATTAAAAATTTAACGGTTAATCTTAGTGGAAGGAATCTGATTTCGTGGGATAATTACAAAGGCTACGATCCTGAGCTGAACTCCGGTGGTCAATCGACAATTTTGAGAAATATCGATTTCGGCTCAGTGCCTATTCCACGTACTTTTTCTTTCGGTTTACAAGCTAAGTTTTAATTTATTGGAAAAAATAAATCATATTAAGATGAAAAATTCAAGATCAAAATATATTCGCTACACATTTTTCTTTGCAATGGCCCTTTCACTGGCTGCTTGTAAAAAGGAATATTTAAATCCTAACGGTGCTGTAGCTGATGATGTGCTCCTTTCTGCAAGAGGTTTGACCGGGATTACGGTTGGTCTTCAGAAAAATTTCTCCACAACAAGGGCAGGGCTCCTATATGCAGCAATTACTGTTAATGGCATTACGACTAATGAGTTAATTTCTGTTAATACAGGAAATACCAATGAAGACCGGCTGATGACGGGAGGAGTGCAGGTAGATGGTACAAATTCGGTGTTACTAAATGTTTGGACCAGTTCAAATAAGATCATTTTTGATGCAGATAATGTGATCAATAATGCTGCTAATCTCGCCGATAAAGGTTTGGCTTCAGGCTTAATTGCACATGCCAGTATTTTTAAAGCCTTGGCATTGGGTAATTTATCGGAATTTTGGGAAAAAGTTCCAGCAGGAACCGGGCAAAATGTAAGTTTTATTACAAGGACGGAAGGCTTTAACAAAGCTATTGCAACTATTGATAATGCTTTGGGCCTAATTGCAGCAAACCCAATCAGCACCTCGTTTTTGAGCAACATTCCTACGGGAGTAGATATCCCGAATACGCTCAATGCTTTAAAGGCTCGTTATGCGTTGTTTGTTGGCAATTATGCCCTTGCCTTAAGTAGTGCCAATGCTGTTGATTTAACTAAAAGGTCGGCGCTAACTTATGACGCGCAAAATCTTAATCCCATTTTTGAGATCGCTACCTCTACCAATAATGTAATTCAACCTAAGAATATAAATTTAGGACAGACTGGTGCTAATATTCCAGATGCAGGCGATGCCAGAATTCCATTTTATACTACAATTAATACAACTGTACGTATTAACGGTTTTGGTGCAGGTACTTTTACCCAATTTCCCATTTATCTGCCAGGCGAGATGACCTTGATTAAAGCAGAGGCTTATGCCCGTCAAGCTACACCGAACTTAACTTCGTCACTTACTGAGCTGAACAAGATCGTAACCAAAACTGCCGCAACTGATCCTTTTGGAGTTGGGGCGGCACTGCCAGCACTAACAGGTCCTTATACGCAACAACAGCTTTTAGATCTGATTTACAAGCACCGTTGTATTGAGCTTTTTATGTCGGGATTAAAACTCGAAGATATGAGAAGGTTTAACCAGCCTTTAGCCGATCGTAAACGGAACTTTTTCCCTTATCCTTTCGCAGAAAGAGATAATAACACTAATACCCCCCCAGATCCAGCGTTCTAGCAGATGAAAAAGTCCCGATTTTCGTCGGGACTTTTTTTATAAAATATTCAGCTCCTTTTCGCGGTAGCGCGAAAGCGATTCGTGATCTAAATCCAGCTCGGTTATCAAATAACTAATGCTTTCTATTGGGCAAACCCTTAATCTTAAAGCAATGTCTAATTTCTCAGAAATGCAGAGTACAGCTGTTTTTTTTGCACAGGCCAGCATGGCCTTTTTAAGTTGGTTAATTTCCCAGTAAGTATCGGTAAGGCCTTCGTCGGGGTGGATCGCGCTCGTTCCCATCAGGCATAAATCGGCCTTAATTTCTGATAATTGTGTAATTACCTGTCCGCCATAGGTAACCTGCGAATTTTTGGAAAACAACCCGCCAATCAAAATCACTTCGATATTATTGTATTTGGCCAGTTCTACTGCAACCAACGGACTAATAGTGAAAAAAGTAGCAGATAAGCCTTGTGGAAGCAGCTTTACAAACTCTAAAATTGTGGTTCCTCCACCCGTTAAAACCACCATGCCGTCCTTTATTAGCTGAACGGCTTTTTTGCCAATGGCAATTTTACTATCCCTTGCATAAACCGTACTATCATCGAAGGAGCTGTGGTACGATTTAGATAAAGCGCCTCCATGAACCTTGTAAAGTAGGTTTTCATCAACAAGTTCCTGTAGATCCCTTCTGATGGTATCTTCCGAAACATTGAGTAATTGTACCAGATCTGATGTGAGTACCCGGTTGTGCAGGTTAATCTGGCGCATAATGAAGTCGTGACGTTCTTTTTTCAGCATAAGTAGGTGTCTGGTTTTAAACGAATGTATAAAAGATTTTTAGATTTTTTAAATATTGCGTGTTTTTGCTTGTTTTTGCAATAATATATGGTTTGGTGGTAGCAAAAATCTTTGCTATTTGTTTTTTTTATCAAAAACATTCATCATATTTACTAAACTAACATCAAAACTGCGTGAATATGCGTGTTTGATAAACCGGAAAACAAATTTTATTCCTTTTTAACCAACTTTCTTACTAACTAATTATGAAGAAAAAACTAGTCTTTAGTTTTATCGGTATGATTATGCTGTGTGCACAGGTTTTTGCGCAACAGCTAACCATTACCGGTAAGGTCAGCTCTGTTGACGGCCCCATTCCCGGTGTTTCCATTCGGGTAAAAGGGAGTACCATCGTATCACAATCCAACAGTGATGGAAATTATGCTATTAAAGCATTAAAAACCGATGTACTCATATTTTCCTATGTTGGATATAAAAGCGCTGAAAGAACTGTGGGGACCAATACAATCATTAACGTTAATCTTTCTGCTGATGCCAGCAACCTTAACGAGGTTGTAGTTACTGCCTATGGGATTGACCGCGATGTTAAATCATTGGGTTATTCTACCCCGAAGGTTTCTGGTGCAGAAGTAGCCGAAACCCAGAGGAACGATTTTTTTGGAGGCTTACAGGGCCGTGTTCCTGGTTTATCCATTAATAGTACCAATGGAAACCCGGGAGCCTCTGCACAGATTGTTTTACGCGGATTTGTATCCATCAGTGGCGATAATAATGCCTTGATTGTTGTAGATGGTGTGCCAATTAACAACAGTACCTTAAATCAAACAAGAGAACTTGTTTCAGGTGCGGCGAACAGAGATCAGGATTATTCTAACCGGGGGATGGACATTAACCCAAACGATATTGAAAGTTATGTGATTATGAAAGGTCCTGAGGCTACAGCCTTGTATGGAAGTGCCGGAGCAAGTGGTGCGATCTTAATTACCACAAAAAAAGGAAAAGCCGGTCGTGGAAGCATTAACTATAACAACTCGTTTAGGGTAGAACAGTTAAATAAATTTCCAGAGATACAAACCAAGTATAATTCAGGGCTTTCTAACGGCGTTTACGATGGTGGCTCCTCTAATTTTTTTGGACCTGCATTTTTACCAAGTACACCACTTTACGATAACATCCATAATTTTTTTGAAACGGGTTTTACGCAAAAGCACAATTTATCTTTTGAGGGTGGAACTGAGCAGTTTTCTTATCGCTGGTCTAACGAATACACTGATACTAAAGGAACAATTCCTACAACAGGTTATACCAGGTTTTCATCGCGGGTTACCGCTGTCGGTACCATCTCTCCGGTATTAAAATTAACAACCACTTTCAATTACATTAATTCTAATAACGACAAGGCTAATAAAGGTGCTAATGGATCTTTGCTTCAGTTAATGCGGTTTAGCTCAGCATACGATGTTCAGAATTATCAGGATGTTAACGGAAACAGGATTTTGCACCTGGCAAGTATATATTCTGAATTTGATAACCCGCTTTGGGATGTTGTTAAAAATGTGAACAACGATAAAGTTAACAGGTTAATTGCCAATACAAATGTGGAGCTAAAACCAACCAAATGGTTAAGGATTAATGGAATTATCGGCGCTGATATCTCCAATACGAAAGGATTGTCGGTATACCACGCCCAGTCTTACCGTGGTTCTGGCTCTGCTGCGGCCCCAACAGGAGGAACGGTAATGACCTATGATCAACTAACCAAAGTATTTAATGGATCGTTAACCGCCAGTGCCAAACATAAAGTTGGCGATTTTAACAATACCTATGTTATTGGTGCCACCTTTAACAATTATAATTCTACCACCGATTCTCAGCGTGGCACAAACATGTACGATCCAAATTTTTACAGCATAAACAATACACTGCCCACAACGCAGCGTACCTTAACCTATGTAAACCGTTACCGTACGATTGGTGCTTTTGCGCAGGCTATTTTAGGTTATAAAACTTTATTGTATTTAACCTTATCTGGCAGGGTTGATGGTGCTTCACGTTTGATGCCCAATAATCCATATTTTGCCTATCCATCAGCAAGTTTGGCCTTTAACTTTACCGATCTGGCCTCAGTTAAAACTGCATTGCCTTGGTTGGATAATGGCAAGTTGAGAGCCTCCTATGCTTTAACGGGTAAAGAGCCGTGGAGAGAGTATTCTACAGGCACAAACTATGAGGCCAAAAGATTTACAGGCGGTGGTTATGCCTATTCGTACTATGGTGGTAATCCCGACTTAAAACCAGAGGTATCTGAGAACTTTGAAATCGGTACTGAAATGCAGTTTCTGAAAAACCGGATCGGACTGGATTTTAACTATTACAACCTGTTAAGTAAAGATCAGATCATTAACCCGCGTTTAAGCTATGGTACAGGTTTCGTATTGGAGATGATGAATGGCGGTACCGTACGTAACCGTGGTATTGAAGTACAATTAACAGGTAATCCGATAAAAGGCAAAGATTTTAACTGGAACACTACGCTTAATTTTACCCGCAACCGAGGTGTGGTACTATCGCTGGCAAATGAACTTCCAGAGCTTTACGAATCTGATACCTGGGTAGTTGGCGAAATCAGAAGTGCAGTTCATCCGGGTTACAGTACAGGCGCAATCAGCGGAACCAGGTTCGATCGAAATAATAGGGGCGATATCTTGATTAACACTTCATCTGGCTTGCCAACAAGCTCTGATACACAGTATTATCCTATTGGAGACAGAAATCCAAAATTTACATTGGGTTTTGTAAACAGATTTAGCTACAAAGGCTTCAACCTCTCTTTCTTATGGGATTTAAGATATGGTGGTGATGTGGTTAATGGTACTGAATACGATTCTTATAGAAAAGGAATTAGTTTGAAAACTTTAGACAGAGAAGTGCCTCGTGTAATTAAAGGAGTTTTGGCCGACGGATTGCAAAACACAGCCAACCCTACGGTTAATACGATTGCCGTAACGCCTTTTTATGCTTCTAATTACTACTCTTTAAACGTTTCGCCAGAAATGTTTGTAGAAAGGAATATCAAGACCCTCCGTTTGAGGGATGTTACGCTGGCCTACGATTTTCCGCCATCACTGGTTAAGCGAATAGGATTTATCCAGAGTTTTGGCGCATTTTTTACCTTAACCGACTCCATACTCATTACCAATTATTCAGGTGGCGATCCTGAAAGTAATGCAAATTCGCCAGGTGTTGGTGGAATTGGTGGTTATGGAATTGATTATGGTAATGTTGGTAAACCAATAGGTTTTAATGTTGGATTTAGGGTTAAATTATAGTGAATAACATGAAAAGATTATATAAACTATATATTGCTGCGGCAATATTATTAATGACCGGAGGATGTAAGAAATACCTCGATATCAATACAAATCCTGCAGTGCCTCAAACCAGTAAGGCAGAACTGCTGCTTCCTCCGATTTTATTTCAGATGACAAACGGAACCTCGCAGGATTACCGGTTTATTTGGAAAATTACACAAAATCTTATTGGAGCATCAACCGATGATGGATCTATTGCTTTCGAAAAGCACACTTTCGTGCGTTCGAGCGATAATGGGGGCGTAATATGGAGAATGACCTATGTTGATTTGGGCTTGAATCTGGAAAATTTAATTAATGATGCTGTTACCAATCAAAAATATGAGTATGCTGCAATTGGTTATGCCATTAAGGCCTGGGCCTACCAGCAAACAACAGATTTGTACGGGCCGATCATTTTGGATGAGGCGTTTACTCCAGGGATGTTAAAATTTCCTTATCATGATCAGCCAGAGGTTTATGCAAAAGTGCGCTACTACTGCGAACAGTCGCTTAAGTATTCTACGATGAAAAGTCCACTCAACTACACTACGCAACTGGCCAGTGTTACCGGCGATGGGATTTATAAAGGAGACATGGCTAAGTGGAGAAAATTTGTGTATGCCATTTATGCATTACAGTACAGTCATCTGGTAAATAAACCAGAGTTTAAAACTATGTATGCAGATAGTGTGGTTAAATACACCAATTTATCTTTTGCCAACGAAACAGAATCTGCTACAGTTTATTTCTCTGCAGCGAGTACTGATGATACCAATCCATTTGGCCCAACCTTAGGTTATATCAATCCATCTGGCGCTACATCTACTTATTATGGCCGCATTTCGACCACGATCTTAAACTATCTTGCAGGTGGAGTGAGGGGAGTGCCTACCACAAATCCAACAAGTTCACTCGATCCAAGATTGAGCAGGATGTTGCCGGCAAGTACGGCTACAGCTACTCTGGGCAGGTATATAGCCGGTGTTCCAACCCAGGGAAGCAGTACATCAGGCCTTCCTATTGTTTTTGGAGCCATTCCGGCAGGGTCTACTACTTACAATGGGAAATATATTTTTGCCGATGCAGCAAGATACCCAATCATGACCTATTCGCAATTACAGTTTACTAAAGCAGAAGCGTTGTTTTTACAAGGAAAAACTGCCGATGCTTTAGCTGCCTACAGGGCTGGCATATCGGGGCACATGGTTTTTTGCAATACCTATGGCAGGGCTTCTAAAACCCCCGACCCTTTAATCACTGATGCCGAAATTAACAGTTATTTAAGTTCAAAAGAAGTGGTGCAAAGCCCTGATTCATTATCGCTTGCCGACATTATGGGGCAGAAATATATCGCACAGTGGGGTTGGGCCGGTTTAGAACAATGGTCTGACATCAGGAAACACCACTACAGTGCAACAGTGTTCAAGCAGTTCTATCAAATTCCAGCGGCCGATCTTCTTTTGGGTGGTAAATATGCCTACCGTTTCAGGCCACGTTACAATTCTGAATATGTTTGGAATGCCGAGGAATTACGCAAATGGGGCGGGCTAGACATCGATTATATGACTAAGGAAACCTGGTTTAGCCAGCCATAATTTTATTAATTTAAAAAATATCAAGATGAAAATATTTTCTAACTTATTTGTAGGCCTGCTTATTGCAATGGCTTTAGCTGGCTGCACCAAAAATGTGCTCGATTATGGTGAAACCGAAAAATTAACCAGCGATCAGGCTTTATTAAAAGTGAACTATGCCTCCTATTATTACAACAACAGAGCAATAGCCATTAAAATTAACGATAAAAGAGTAAGCAGTGTTATTACGGCCCGGACACCTTTTCCGGGTGGTGGATACAATACGGGGGGGAGTTCTACAGCTGATTTTCTGGCCGTAAGCCCGGGAAATCTAAAGCTATCAATCATCCTTCCTAAAAAGAGAGACGACGGCACTGATTCACTTGTATTATACAGCACAACTTTTCAGATAGAAGCAGGTAAAAACTATGTGGCGCATATTACCGATACCGCTGCGAACACCAAAAATGTTTTAACCCAGGAAAGTTTTATCAGACCGGATACGGCCTACTGTAAATATCGATTCATTAACCTGATGCCAAATGTGCCATCAGTAGATTTGTATTATGGAACAAGTGCAACGGATAATACAAAAGACTCGCTTATTGCAGGTAATGTAAATTATTTAAACATTAGCAACGAGATTACGTTAAGGTCTGCACAATCTAAAACCTGGAAAATCAGACCGGCTGGATCGGCCATAACAAGCGCAACAGTTCTGGCCAATTATACCAGTGCAAGTACATTTTTAAACAAAAGGGTTTATACCATTTTTGCCAGTGGCTATAGTGGCCTTACAACTGCACCGCGCAGACCTTATGTATCATTCTTTTTGATCAGATAATTGAATTATATGATTATTAAAGCCAACCCTTAGCGGTTGGCTTTTTCATTTTCCGGAGTTTTTTTATTCGCAAGGAAATAAATACTTGTAATGTAATAACTGCTTCATAATCAGTTATTGCGCTTTTTTGCGTGTTTGTGCGGTAATATAGATGTTGCAAACCTAAATTTGTTTTTTTTAATCAAATAAATAATGATATTTACTTAAATATTGCTGTTTTATGCGGCATTAAAGACTAAACTACAAAACAATTCTAAACTTACGTTTATGAAAAAAAAACTACTATTAATTTTCATTGGTACGTTTTTGTTGCTGGCCCATGCCATAGCGCAACAAACAACCATTACAGGTAAGGTTACATCAGAAGATGGACCAATACCTGGTGTTTCCATTAGGGTTAAAGGAAGCACTACCGTTGCGCAATCAAATGCAGATGGAAGTTATTCCATAAATGCGGCCAATGGCAGCGTGCTGGTATTTTCGTACATTGGGTATGTAACCACAGAAAGAACCGTTGGCGCAACTAAAACAATCAACGTCAGTCTAAAAACAGACGCTCAGGGGCTAGATGATGTCGTTGTAGTGGGCTATGGTACACAAAAGAAAGCAAACCTAACAGGTGCAGTAAGTACTGTAGATACGAAGGTACTGCAGAGTCGACCAATTACTGATGTTGCCAGAGGCTTGCAGGGTGTTGTTCCTGGCCTTAGCATTACCACGCCTAGTGGTGAATTAGGAAAAAATCCTAAAATTACACTTCGAGGAGTAAGGGGATCTTTAAATGGAGGAGGATCACAACCACTTATTTTACTTGATAATGTAGAGATTGAAAGTTTGCAATTGGTTAATCCAGATGATATCGAGAGTATATCGGTTTTAAAAGATGCAGCATCCACATCAATTTATGGTACCAGGGCAGCGTGGGGAGTCGTTTTAATTACTTCAAAATCGGGAAAGAAAAACACGCCAAGTAAAATTTCATATACAAACAATTTCTCCTGGTCTACGCCAACAACCTTGCAGAAAATAGCTAATGCTGCCGATGGGGCAACCTTTGCATTATCTGCTTTACAGCGTACAAATCCTAATACTACCCAGCCAGGTGTTGTAGGAATGTACATTGATGAAATTGCTATTGGCAAAATGAAAGAATGGGACAGGTTATATGGAGGACAGGACTTAGGTGATGAAATGGTTAGAGGAAGAGATTTTGAACTTCGGGATGGTAAATTATTTTTTTATCGTTCATGGGATGCCGCGGATAAATACATGAAAAAATGGACCCCGCAACAAAATCATAATTTAAGTGTAAGTGGGGGAAGTGAGAAAACCAGTTATAATATTGGTTTGGGTTATTTAAACCAGAATGGTGTTTTAAAAGTTAATCCTGATGAATTTGATCGTTATAATATGTCTGTTAGTGTTAATACTGCAGTAAATAGCTATCTTGATATTAGAGGGAAAATATTCTATACAAATACATTAACTACAACCCCATTTATCTTTAGTACGGCTACAATTGGTCCCTGGTACTATCTTTATCGCTGGCCGAAATTTTATCCTTATGGTACATACGAGGGTGAACCTTTCAGAAGTGCAGTTACAGAAGTTCAACAGGCCAATATGAATAGCGAAAAAACCGGCCTGGCCAGAATTCAGGCAGGAGCGACTTTTAAACCTTTAAAAGGATTAACGATTGATGCAGACTATACCTATTCATCAACCAATACTCATTCGAAAATTATTGGAGGAGGAACCAGAGGCATTGATTTTTGGGCAGGTGGTGATTTACCGCCGGTAAATAAAAATTATCAGTCGGTTGCTTATGATTATGCAGCTTTTGGTTCAGCATGGACTGATGTAAATGCTGGTAAACTTTACGGTACGTACACGAAAGATATTAGTGACCATTCATTCAAGTTTATTTTAGGTGGAGATATAGATTATTATCAAAAAAACTATCAGTACTCTAAAAGAAATACCTTATTAGATCCTAGTGTAGGAGCAATTCCGGGAGCAATTGGTGATCAGTTTGTTGATGGATACAATAGGCATTATTCCTCAAAAGGATTATTTGGGCGGATCAATTATGCTTATAAAAACAAATACCTGCTTGAATTAAATGGTCGATATGACGGTTCATCACGTTTCCCTAAAAATGACTTATGGGGCTTCTTCCCATCAATGTCTGCCGGGTGGATTTTATCAGAAGAATCATTTTTAAAGCCAATAGAAAATGTACTGTCATTTTTAAAAATACGCGGATCTTATGGATCAGTGGGTAATCAGGATGTGGTAACTGGAAATAATTTTTATCCTTTTATCCCATTAATGGATACATCAAATTCTGGCTGGTGGATTGGCAGTTCAAATCAGGTGACTATAAGTACTCCACTTGCAGTATCCAGATCCCTTACTTGGGAAACGGTGACTACATTTGATTTAGGTTTGGATGCCCGTTTCTTTAAAAATGAATTAGGAGTAAGTTTTGATTGGTATAAAAGAAAAACTACCGATATGTTAAGTGCCGGAGTAACACTTCCTTCATCTTTTGGGGCAACATCTCCGCGAAGAAATTATGGAGAGATGACCACTAATGGATGGGAATTAGCAATTGATTATAATCATACTTTTGGAAATGGCTTGAAGATCAATTTAACGGGCACCTTATCTGATTTTCAGGATAAAATCACCAAATTTGCCAATACAACATTATCTGTAACGGGTAATTATGAAGGTAAAACCCTTGGAGAAATATGGGGATATGAAACCGACCGTTATTTTACTTCAGATGATTTTTCAGGAAAGGACGCAAATAATAAATGGATTTTGAAACCTGGCATTCCTTCGCAAAGCAGATATGAAACGGCCTCATTCTTTTATGGCCCAGGTGATGTTAAATATAAAGACCTTGATGGTAATGGCGTAATTAATAATGGCGCTAATACCGTTGATGATCACGGAGATTTAAAAGTAATTGGAAATTCTACGCCACGCTACCAATATGGATTCCGTTTAGGTACTTCCTGGAAAGGTGTTGATATTGATGCATTTTTTCAGGGGGTAGGAAAAAGAGACTTTTGGGCTTCAGGTCCGATCTTTGTTCCAGGGTGGAATCCTGCTGAGGCTTCTTTTGAGCATCAAATGGATTATTGGACACCTTCTAATCCCGATGCTTTCTATCCAAGACCAACAAATCAGGCCCAATCTAACAACTCATTAAATTTTTTAACTCAAACTAAATATTTATTAAATATGGCCTATTTGAGAGCTAAAAACATTACCGTTGGTTATACCTTGCCAAACCGTTTAACAAGTAAGGTAAAAATTGACAAAGTAAGGTTTTACTTAAGCGGAGAGAATTTATTCTCCATCTCTAATGTTGGTATTCCAATAGATCCTGAAGTTGATTATACCGCAGATCAAACTGATGCGGCATCATTTGGAAGAGTTTATCCTTATAGAAAGACATTATCATTTGGTATTCAAGTAACCTTATAACTATTAAAGCGATGAAAAAGATATATATTATAATAGCCTTCCTTATTTTGATATTAGGGAATGGTTGCAAAAAAGATTTTTTGGAAAGGGAACCACTAGATTCTTTTTCTGATGATACTTATTGGAGAACAGAGAAAGAGGTGAGTACTTTTGCTTGGGGATTTTACACAAGTTATTTTACCGGTTACGGATCTGGATTTACATTTGGGAAATATTTTTCCGGAGAAACATTAAATGATGATTTTGCACCAACAACTCCTACTGCATTTACCAAAAATGTTCCTACGTCTGGGGGAGGATGGAGTTTTACTTTTGTCAGAAAAGCCAATATATTTATAGATAGAGTAAGTAATTCAACTTACTTATCTGACGATGTTAAAAAGAACTGGGTTGGTGTAGGTCGTTTTTTCCGTGCTTTAGAATACAACGATCTGGTTAAAGCATTCGGCGATTTTCCTTACTATGATAAGCCATTGGAAGAAAGCTCTACGGACTTATACAAACCCAGAGATCCACAGATTGTTGTTTTAGATAATATGCTTGCAGATTTTAAATACGCTGCTGAAAACGTCAGGGCGACTGACGCTCTTGTTGGACCAAACGGACAGATTGTTAACAAATACGTCGTGTTGGCATTTATGTCCCGTGTATTTCTTTATCATGGTACCTTGCTAAAATATTCGAATATTAACCCTGCTAAAGCAGCCGAGTATTTAGAAGCAGCTAAATGGGCCGCTAACGAGGTGATGACGAAAGGAGGGTATTCATTAGGCGCTAAATATAGAACCTTATTTAGCTCTCTTGACCTTAAAGGAAATCCTGAGATTATTCTATACAGACAGTATGGTACTGCCCAAAGTACACATTCGTTAGTGAGTTATGTAAACAAGGAGCCTCAAACCGGCCCGTCTAAAAACGCTATTGATGCGTATTTGTGTACAGATGGCCTTCCAGCTTCAATCTCACCACTTTATCAGGGAGATAAGTCTATAGCTAATGTAATGGCAAACCGTGATCCTAGAATGAAAGAAACGTTTGTATCTGATCTGCGTTTACCAGGTATAGCTTCTAATTATTCCACAAGTGGTTATTCTGTCTTAAAATTCTTAATGGAGGATCAAACTTTATGGGGCACGGCTGAAGCACTATCCAGCACCAACACTACTGATGCACCTATTATTCGTTTAGGAGAAGTTATGATGAACTTTGCAGAAGCTTCTGCAGAACTGGGAACATTAACTCAAGCCGATTTGGATAACTCCATTAATAAATTAAGAAAAAGAGGTGGAATTTCAATGCCCAATCTTCAGATCATAGGTGGGCAGCCGGCCGTTAATGGTGTGGTTTACAGTGATCCACAGAGAGACCCTACAGTATCTTCATTAATTTGGGAAATTCGTAGGGAAAGAAGGATCGAGTTAATGATGGAAGGTTTTAGAAATGATGACTTGAAAAGATGGAGAAAATACGCTTACATTGATACTAAATTAAATACTAGTATTAACAGAGGAGCCTGGATTAAAAAAGCAGATTACCCCAAAGCAACTGTAACCATTGATGGAGCAACTGAAGGATATATAATACCGGCTCCTAAACCAGAAACTCAAAGGACATTTGATAATGACAAAGTATATTTAAGCCCACTGCCACTTGATCAGATTAAACTGTATAAAGATCAGGGAATAGACTTAAAACAAAATCCTGGTTGGCAATAACTAATAAACACGGCTTTAATTTCAATTAAAGCCGTGTTTTGTTAATAGCTATTTATATAAAGATGCCTGTATTTTTTTAGTTATGATTAATTTTCTAAGCTAAATAAATATTAAATGAAAGGTCTATATATCCAGTTGGTTAAGTCTATGTACGAAAGGTGTTATGAATTCTCAAAATACAAGGTTGTAATTTATTGAATGATTTTTATATGAATTGTTTATAGCTACTTATTAGCGTTTAACCAAACTACTTTTCCATCCATAGTGCTTACAACAAGATTTTTTCCATCAACCACATTCACCGTATTGATCATCGAATTATCTATTTTATGTGCCCAAACCGTGCTTTGCTGTTTGGGGTCGATGGCATAAATCACACCGTTTTTTGTTCCAAAAAACACCTTTCCATCTTTTTCAATCAACATGGATGGTACGTGCTCATATCCAAAGCCTACATTATATCGCCAAAGCACACCTGGATCTTGTGCCTGCGCTTTATAAGCTACAATTTCGTCTTGCATGGTTTTGCCATAAATGATGGTACTGTCAGCAGATTGGCCGATCGACTCGCGAACCGTAGCTTCTTTGTTCCGCCAAAGTGTGCTGCCATTGTTTGCATCAATAGCTGTTAAATAGCGATCAGGAGCTGCGATGTATACAATGCCGCTGTAGGCAACGGGCGTTACCATAGCTGGCGAAAACATTCGGTTGCCCTGGCCATTGTTCCATTTCCATAACAAGTTCCCGGTATTAATATCAAGTGCGTATAGATGTCTTCCCCAGGAACCAAATATAATTTTGCCCTTATAAATTAGCGGTTTGCCTACAATTGTGCCTTCTACTTCTTTAAATGCCCAGATTTCGTTTCCGGTTTTGACATCCAAGGCCCTGAAAGTATTGTCACTGCCACCAATGTATACCTGTTGTCCGTTAACTACTGGCGAGCCCAGCACCGAATTGGATGTTTCTTTATGCCACA
Source organism: Pedobacter sp. W3I1 (assembly GCF_030816015.1). NCBI lineage: Bacteria > Pseudomonadati > Bacteroidota > Sphingobacteriia > Sphingobacteriales > Sphingobacteriaceae > Pedobacter > Pedobacter sp. W3I1. Next base: position 144,991 of record NZ_JAUSXN010000001.1, on the reverse strand, counting down.
CTTCTTTTCCTGTTTTTGCATTTAGCGCATAAATGGTTCCATCGCCTGAACCTAAAATAACCATGTTATTCACCGCAACTGGTGATGAATAGATTGCGCCTTTGGTTTTAAATGTCCATACTTTCTTTCCGGTATTCTTGTTTAAGGCTTCGACCAAACCTAAGCTATTGCCAAAAATAACATTGTTCGAAGCGTAGGTTGGTGTATTCACTACGTTTGCGTTAGAATGATACGTCCAAACTTCTTTTGTGCCCGCATATTTATTGTTGATGGCAAAATCAGGGCGATCATATTTTTTTTTATCGGCCAGGAAAGTTTTTAGTGCAATTTTTCGCCATACCGGAAGAATATCCTGGGTTGGTTTTTTAACCTGAAAGTAGGCACTATCCCTGGTCATCGTTACAATGTTATACCCGCCAATACTATCCTTTGCCCTTAAATTAGAACGGCCCATTGTGGCTTCAATACCTTCAAAATTATAAGGATGGTTATTGTGCCCATGGCCGCAAATGGCATATTGAATATTATATTTCTTTAACTCATCTGTGGCTTCGTACCAATTATCCAAACTATTATCCAATGGGTAATGGTTGGCAAAAACTATGGGCATGTTTTTAGGTGTTGCTTTAAGCACACTGTCCAGCCATACGGTAGCATCTCTTGGAATATGCCCATCGCTCATCCGCACATAAGGGCCTGATGCACATGCAATAAAGCGGTAACCATTATGATCGAAAATAAATTTATCGCCGCCAAACTCTTTGATAAAATTTACACCACCTGATTCTGACCATCCGGTATCGTGGTTTCCAGGGATAATGTGGTAAGGCTTATTTAATTTCGATAGGATGTCTTTAGCCAGTTTAAGCTCATTATTAGTGCCCATTTCGGTTATATCCCCAGTAATGATTACAAAATCGATGTCTTTTAACCCGTTCAGATCAGCAACGGTCCTTGTCAGGTCTTCTTCGCCTGTTGATGAACCAACGTGGGTATCGGTTACAAAAGCATATTTAAAATTTTGGGCTTTTACCGCGAACGACAATAAAATAGCGAACAGTAAAAGTACGGGATGTTTCATAGTGTTTTTTGTTAAGTTGTTTTACTATAAAAATCGGCATTTTTTAGGGCTTAAAAGAGGCTGTAATGCCAATTTTACATATTAATAAATGTGTTGTAGAAGGTTAACAAATAGTTTTTGGTAAGGTCAAAACGGTACTAAAGCAAAAAAGGCGACCATTGGTCGCCTTCTCATTGTTTTGGTTAAAAATTATAAAATTTTAAAACCTAAACTCAATTGAAATAAGTTAGGTTTTTGCGTATACTTTTCGCTTTTACTGATGTTGGATAAACCAGCTTCGTAACGCAAATCAACAGAAATACTGCCTACATCTACACCCGCACCAAACTGTGCACCCAATGCCTGGTTTTTGTAGTTGCTAAAATCTGTTGCCTGTTGGTAAGCTGAGCTAAAAGTCGAATTTTCATCCAGGATAAATGAAATTACCGGGCCGGCCATTACACGGAAGTTTAAGTTTTTGGCACCGAATTTTGTTCCAAATAAAACAGGAACATCTAGAGTGGTAAATTTTACTTTTCCTTCAGCCTGAACCTCATTCCCATTATCCTGTGTAAAGCTGATAAACTTGTTGCCTTTACTTCCAATGTAGGCTTCAGGCTGTACATAAAAGCTAGCGCCGCCAATACGTGCCCAGGCACCAATCTGGTAGCCTAAACGGTTTTCTTCATTCGCGAAATCTGCATTCAACTTGGCTAAATTTACACCTGCTTTAACCCCGAGGTTAAATGTTTGTGCCTTTGATGTTGCCCAACCCAAGGTTAGGAAAACAATAGAGAAGATGATTTTTTTCATGTTGTTTAAAATTGTTTTTAGGGGTTATAAAACCATAAACAGGGCCTAGGCAAATTTCACTTGCATTATTGTGCTATGGTTTCTTTTAAAATTTGCATCAAGCCGTTGTTATACCGGGTTAGATTTTATAACGCGGTTTTAACACAATTATCGTGCAAAAATAATCCGCGAATGTCTACTTTTTTTGTCACATCACATAAAAAGTATTAACCTGAGCAAATATTTTTTACTTTTGCATCAAATAAAATATGCCATGGCTAACTTTCAACTTACTTCTGAAACTGCATTTAAAGTAAAAACTAAGTTTTTAAGGAAATACCGCGACCTAGCGAACGAGCCTTTAGAATTTACGCCAGGCAAAGAAGATCAACTGGTTGAAGATTTAATGCGTTTGGTAAAACGCGACCGTACCTATATCGAATTTACGATTCAAAAAGCACTTGCTGATACTAAAGGAAACAGACTTTAATTTATCTCTTTAAAAGGCCATTTCTGTTTCTTTTTAGCGTAACGCTTAATTTACGCATCGCCCAAATAAGCTGTTTTTAATATTTATCGCTTTTTGTACATTTACGTTTGTACACAATTACTAAATAATCTTTCAAACAGGGGGTAATCTATCTACTTGCACTATTTGGAATTAAAATAAAAGGGAATGAAAAAACTAAAGTATGGTCTTTTAGCAGCTGGTTTCGGGATAGCTGTTTTATCATTTTCATTTAAAGAAGATTTGTTTCTGGTTTCTAAAAACCTGGATATTTTTGCGTCGCTCTATAAAGAAATCAATATCAACTATGTAGATGATACCAATGCTCCTCAATTGATGAAAACTGGCATTGATGCCATGCTGGATAGTTTAGATCCTTATACGGAGTACGTTCCTGAATCTGAAATTGAAGATTACAAGTTGAAATATGTAAGCACGCAATACGGAGGTATTGGTGCCAGCACTGTTTTTATCGATGGCAAACTGTTTATTAATGATGTTAGTGAAGGTTATCCGGCAAATAAAAGTGAAGTTAAAGCCGGAGATCAGGTAGTGAGTATAAACGGAATTGCTGTAAAGGGTAAAGAACGCCAGGAAATTAGCCAGTTGTTGCGCGGCCCTAAAGGAACACCGGTTGATTTGTTGGTGATTAGAGATGGAAAGGAAATTACTAAAAAAATTGTCCGTGATGAAATAAAACAGCCTAACGTTTCTTACTCCGGAATGGTTGGTGATGGAATCGGTTATATTAAACTGGATAAGTTTTTAGAAAATTCAGGTCAGGAAGTTAAAGACGCCCTGTTGGCTATTCAAAAGGAAAATCCTAAAGGAGTGGTTCTGGATTTGAGAAATAATGGTGGTGGTATTTTACAGGAAGCGGTTAAAATTGTGAACCTCTTTGTAAATAAAGATCAGCTTGTTGTAACCCAAAAGGGCAAAAATGTAGAGAAAACCATTGCCTATAAAACACTTTTAACGCCTGTTTCTACTTCGGTTCCGCTGGTAGTGCTCGTAAACGGAAATTCGGCCTCAGCCTCAGAAATTGTGGCAGGTTCTTTACAGGATTTAGATCGTGCCATTGTCATCGGTCAACGTAGTTATGGTAAGGGCCTGGTTCAGCAAACCTTCAACCTGCCTTATAATAGCCTGGTAAAAGTAACTGTTGCTAAATATTATACCCCATCGGGCAGGTGTATCCAAAAATTAGATTATGCACATAAAAATGCTGATGGTGTTGCTGAGCGTTTTGCCGATTCTACAATGGTGATGTACCAAACTAAAGCAGGAAGAAACGTGTACAGTGGTAATGGTGTTTATCCCGATATTGTGGTTGATGCTAAAAAGCTCAGCCCGATTACGATTTCAATGCTCAATAAAAACCTCTTCTTCAATTACGCAAATCAATACAGGAAAGAAAAACCAAATCTGGCGTCTGCCAAAACTTTTCAGTTATCGGATGCAGATTATGCTGTGTTTTCTGGTAGTCTTGCCGATAAAGATTTAGCTTACCAAAGCCGTACTGAAAGATTGCTTTCTGATTTAAGGTTAGAGGCTGAAAAGGAAAATAAATCAGCTGAAGTAAAAACCGATCTGGAGAATCTTAAATATAAACTTACTTCTTCTAAAAAAACCGATCTGGTTAGTCATAAAGCAGAAATAAAAAGAGTTTTAGAAACGCAGATCGTAAGCCGTTATTTTTACGAAAAAGGAAGAATTGAGCAGAGCTTTCAATACGATAAAGAACTGGCTGCAGCGAAAAATATTTTTACCAACCAATCGCAAATGCTGGCCATTTTAAAAGGAGATGGAAATTATAAAGTAATTGGAAAACCAAGTAAAGCCACTGCATCAATAGACTAAAACCTAACCAAAATAGACTTCATTACCTCATGAAAAAATTAATGATAATAGGCTTAGTCCTATTGCTTGGCCTACAGCTAAAAGCACAGGACTATGTGCCTGCGGCATCAAATTTAAAGCAACGCGAATGGTTTAATGATGCCCGGTTTGGCTTATTTATCCATTGGGGACCTTTTAGCATACCGGGAAGTGGTGAGTGGGTAATGAACGAACGAAAGTTAAACGTTCACAATTACACCAACCTTAAGGATTTTTTTAACCCCGTTGAGTTTAATGCTGAACAATGGGTGAGTATGGCGAAGAATGCCGGAATGAAGTACATTACATTAATCACCCGGCACCATGATGGTTTTAGTATGTGGGATACGAAGTATTCTGATTTCAACATCATGAATACGCCCTATAAAAAAGATATTGTAAAAATGATGGCTGATGAGTGCCACAAGCAGGGTATAAAATTATACCTGTATTATTCGCTGTTAGATTGGCGCAGGGAAGATTATCCGCACGAAACTGGCCGTACCGGGCAGAACTCAGGCAGGACTGGTAAAGGTGATTATGCCAGTTATTTGCAGTTTATGAAAAACCAATTAACTGAGCTATTAACCAATTATGGCGAAATAGGTGGAATCTGGTTTGACGGGCATTGGGATCAAACTGAACCAGAAGGGTCAAAAGACAGAACCTCGCGCATTGACTGGAAATACAATGAAATTTATGGCTTAATCCACAAACTTCAACCGCAGTGCATGATCGGTAATAACCACCACCTTACCCCCTTTGCAGGAGAAGATTTTCAGATGTTCGAGCGCGATCTTCCTGGCGAGAATAAATCAGGTTTAAGCTTTCAAAAGGCATCAGATAAATTACCACTCGAAACCTGCGAAACCATTTCAAATTCGTGGGGATATAATTTGAGCGATACCTATTACAAGTCGAATAAAGAACTGGTTCATATGTTGGTTAAAGCGGCAAGTTTGGGCTCCAATCTTTTACTGAACATCGGGCCGATGCCCAGCGGTAAAATCCAGCCGGAGTTTCAAGACCGCTTAGCAGGCCTGGGTGATTGGCTTAAAATTTACGGTGAAAGTATTTATGGTACTAAAGCAGGATTTATAAAACCACAGGCCTGGGGAAGCATTACACAAAACGATAAGAAAATTTATATCCACATTTTAGATGGAAAAACAACATCCCTTGATTTGGAAAACGTTCCGTTTAAGAAAATTAAAAAGGCCTATTTACTGAAAGATAAAAGCCCGGTAAATTATACCTTTAAAAAAGCAAAATTAACCATTGCCACGACTTTAAATGCTGCAGAACCCGATCAGGTAATTGTTTTGGAAGTTGGGTAGAATACTTTCCTAATAGATCGTCATTTCGAGCGATTGCAACGCAGTCGAGAACCCGAAGGCTCAGCGAAGCTAAATCTATCGAAACAGATTTCTCCATTTTACTGCGTTTCAGTCGAAATGACGAGTCTTTGATGTAATTCTTTCTCCTTTTTGATGAGAAATAACGTAAAACGTTTTACTTTTAGATCTTTAAATCTATTGTAGGAAATTATAAGCAACATGCAGTTCAAGAAAATCTCTTCCATTCTATTTTTAACGGCCTCTCTTTTTACCAATAATACCTTTTCACAACAAAAAACAAATTTAACCCAATATATCGATCCATTAATCGGATCAGCAAAGCACGGACATGTTTTTGTAGGTGCCAATGTTCCGTTTGGGGCCGTACAGCTCGGGCCGAACAATATTTTCGAAGGATGGGACTGGTGCAGTGGTTACAATTACATAGGCAATACCATTACTGGTTTTGCACATACCCATTTAAGCGGTACAGGTATTGGCGATTTGGGCGATATTTCAATTATGCCTGCAACTGGTAAATTGCTTCTGGAAAAGGGTAAAACAGCTGATGATCAGGATGGTTATCTTTCTAAATTTTCTCATCAAAATGAAGTGGCGAAAGCTGGTTATTACCGAGTATGGCTTGATAGATACCAAATTAAAGCCGAATTAACTGCCACTGAAAGGGTAGGTTTTCATCAATATACTTTTAAAGGAGGTGCTGAAAATCCGCATATCATTATCGATTTAATTGAAGGCATAGGATGGGATGCGCCTGTATCTGCTTCATTTAAACAGCTCGATGCCACAACTATTGTGGGTCATCGTAATTCGAAAGGCTGGGCCAACGATCAACGTTTATATTTTGTAATTAAACTTTCCCAATCGATTAAGAGCCTTGCGCTCTACGACAGCACTGCAGTTAAAAGTGGTGTGGCATTATCTGGTAAAAAACTAAAAGCAGCGGTAAGTTTTAATGCCATTAACAATGATAAATTACAGATTAAAGTTGCTTTATCTCCGGTAAGCATCGAAAATGCCATTTTAAACCTAAAAACCGAATTACCAGGCTGGGACTTTGCCGCTACGGCTAAAAACAGCGATGCAAAGTGGGAAAAAGAACTGGCTAAGGTGAAAATTGAGGCTTCAAATACGACTAAAAAAGTGTTTTATACCGCTTTATATCATACCATGGTGGCCCCATCACTTTTTAACGACGTAAACAAAGATTACCTCGGTACAGATAAAAAGGTGTACAAAAAGGCCAGCTTTAATAATTTAACTACTTTCTCCCTTTGGGATACATACCGTGCAGCAAACCCACTTTTTACTATTCTACACCACGATAAGGTAAACGATGTGGTTAATACCATGCTGACTATTTACCGGCAACAGGGAAAACTACCCGTTTGGCATTTTAATGGGCAATGAAACCAATACCATGGTAGGTTACCACGCTGTGCCGGTTATTGTTGATGCTTATTTAAAAGGATACCGTGGCTTTGATGTAAATCTGGCATACGAAGCAATAAAACAATCGGCCATGCAGAAAACAGATGGCATCGAATATATTCAGGAGCTTAAATACATCCCGGCCGATAAAATAAACGAATCAGTGGGTAAGGCCTTAGAGTATGCTATTGACGATTATTGCATCGCACAAATGGCTAAAGCACTGAACAAAACAGCAGATTACACTTACTTTAGCAAAAGATCGAAACTGTATCGTTTATATTTCGATCCAAGTGTTCAGTTTATGCGGGGTAAACTTGCCAACGGAAATTGGAGAAGTCCTTTCGATCCTTTTTCATCCAAACACCGTGAAGATGACTACGTAGAAGGGAATGCCTGGCAATATACCTGGTTGGTGCCGCAAGATGTAGAAGGGCTGATTAATCTTTTTGGAGGGGATAAAGCTTTTATCAATAAACTCGATTCGCTATTTACCTTACCCTTAGATTTGGGAACCAACGGCTCACCGGATATTAGTGGATTGATCGGTAATTATGCACAGGGAAATGAACCCAACCACCACATTACCTATTTGTATACTTATGCAGGCAAGCCATGGAAAACTGCCGATCTGATCCGTAAAATCGACAAAGATTTTTATTCGTCTAAGCCAGATGGATTGTGTGGCAATGAAGATGTGGGGCAGATGAGTGCCTGGTATGTTTTTACGGCAATGGGTTTCTATCCCGTAAATCCTGCGAACGGTGCTTACGTTTTCGGAACACCCTTGATTAACGGTGCTACCATTTCGCTAGCTGGAAATAAAAAATTCAGCATTAAGGTTGTGGGTAATAGTGCAGAAAATAAATACATTCAGAAAATTATGCTGAATGGCAAGCCTTACACTAAATCATATATCTTGCACAAAGCGATAACAGCTGGAGGGAATATGCAAATTTACATGGGCAATAAACCATCAGCAAGCTGGGGCATAAAACCAGAAGACAGACCAGTTTCAACTAAGTAATGATTGAATTTAAAATGATTGAATGAGAGAATGGGTATTTGTTCGTTATTACAAAATCATCATTCAATCATGCTATCATTCATTCAATAAATCATTCTCTCATTCTATCACTCACTCACTCATTCAATCATTCCAAAAATAATGAAGAAAATATTCCTACTTTTTTTATGCTGTTCAGCTTTAATTGTAAATGCACAACAGCGTTACGAGTTAAATGCTGGCTGGGTATGTACCAATATCAAAGATACGCAGTCTAACGGTTCAGAAATTTCTAAACCGGCTTTTTCGCTTAACAATTGGATGCCTGCAACTGTGCCGGGAACGGTGTTAACTACATTGCTGAACAATAAAAAAGTTCCCGATCCATTTTATGGAATGAACAACGAAAAAATTCCTGATGTATATAAAACAGGTAACGACTATTATACCTATTGGTTTGTAAAAGATTTCGAAGAGCGTGCTGTAGGTAATGAAGAGGTTTGGCTGCAGTTTAGAGGGATAAATTATAAAGCCGAAATTTATTTAAACGGAAAGAAAGTCAATCCGAAAATCCAGGTAGGCATGCACCTTAGGGCGCAATATAACATTACCAAGCTGTTATCTTCAAACGGGAAAAACAGGCTGGCCGTAATTGTTTATCCGCCAGATTTTCCGGGCAATCCGAATGGCGGTCAGGGTGGTGATGGTACCATTGCCAAAGGTTTAACCACACAGTATACTGCCGGCTGGGACTGGATTCAGCCCACCCGCGACCGTAATACCGGGATTTGGGATAAAGTGACCATCGAGAAAACAAAAAGCATCAATATCTTAAACCCACAGGTAATTACCCTGGTTCCGGGCAAGCGTTTGCCCGAAGGGAAACAAAATCCGGCTACAGTTAAAGTTTCAGTTGAAGTAGAAAACCCTACCGGCCAGGCGGTTTCCGGTACTTTGCAATATCAGATTGCAGGGAAGCTGATTAAACAGCCTGCCACCATTAACGCTAATAAAACCACAACCGTTAAACTTCCTGATCTACAGCTCGAAAATCCTAAACTATGGTGGCCAAGCGGATATGGACCGCAAAACCTGTATGATATAAAAATCGAATTTATAGCAGCCAATCAAGTATTAGATCAGGAGCAACTTAAAGTAGGTGTTCGCCAGATTGATAATATATGGAATGAGCACACCAGGAGTATGGGCGCTTATGTAAACGGACAAAAGATTTTTATTAAAGGTGGTAACTGGATCATTTCTGACGCGATGCTCCGTTTTAGTGACGCCCGTTATGATGCAGAGATACGTTACCATAAAGACATGAACCTAAACTTAATCCGCATCTGGGGAGGGGCAATTTTAGAAAGGCCTGAATTTTACAACGCCTGCGATAAATATGGCCTGCTGGTATTCCAGGATTTCTGGTTCAGCGGCGATTGCAATGGCCGTTGGGTAGATCCAATGAAAAAGGAAGATCAATGGACACGCAGGAATTATCCTGATGATCATAATCTTACCTTAACTGCCATTGAAGATCAGATCAAAATGATCAGAAACCATGCTTCACTTGCTTTTTGGTGTGGAGGGAATGAGATTACCCCGCCTGAAGATATTTTGGAGCCCTTAAAAAATGAGATCCTGCCGCGCCTGGATGGTACAAGAAAACTTTTCGATTTTTCTAACAGCGATGAAATGTCTTTCAATTCCATTGGTGGAAACGGAGATGGTCCGTACGGCATCCAGGATATTAAAACTTTTTGGGGTACCAAAACCTTCCCTTATAATTCGGAAGTAGGATCAGTCGGCGTTGGCGATTATGCTTCTTTGCTCCGTTTTATCCCAAAAGAAAACCTGATTGCACCACAATACAAAGCTAAGCCCGATTCAGTATGGGATTACCATAAATATATCTCTTATGAACAATACCTTAATCCATATGGCAAGCCGAAAAGCGCAGAAGATTTTGCAATGAAAGCCCAGCTAGCCAATTACGACCAGTATAGAGCATTAATGGAAGGTTTTTCTAATAAAATGTGGGATTGGTATACCGGTTCTATCATCTGGAAAACCCAAAACCCCTGGACAGCTATGCGAGGCCAGATGTATGATTATTACCTCGATCCTAACGCTTGTTTATATGGCTTAAGGAAAGGGAGTGAGCCTTTGCATGTGATGATGAATCCTTTGGATAGTATGGTTACCATTGTAAACAATGGCTTCGCAACCAGAAATAACCTCATGGTACAAGCGAAAGCTTATGATATGGATGGGAAAGATTATTTCTACTCACAGGCCTTCAATTCGGCTGGCCCATCTTCGGTGAGAAGACTTTTTCCTATGAATGAGTTCTTAGCCAAGCTGGATAAAAAAGAAGGTGTATTTGTTTCTTTAAGGATTTTAGACCAGAAGCAAAATATACTGAGTGAGAATCTTTATTGGCTCCCTGGTAAAGATGGCGAATATTCTGGTTTAAAAAGCATCAAACAAGCGCCGTTAAAAGTTGCGGCAGTTGACCAGAAAAACGGTAAGGTGGCAGTTACTTTGAGCAATGCAAAGGGAAATTCGGTGGCATTTTTTAACCGTGTTGCTTTAGTAAATGGCAATACCGGCGAACGTGTACTCCCTGCTTTTTATGATGATAACTACGTAAGCATTTTACCTGGCGAAAGTAAAACGGTAACGGTAGAATATACCGGGAAACAAAGTAATCTGGCTGTAGAAGTATATGGCTGGAATGTAGAAAAGCAGAAAGTGAATATCCAATAAGTTAGTAAGGATTTGTAGTACCGTCTTTAGGACGAAGGATTTCTAATCCTCTGGTGAGAAGACATAAGAGGCTGGATCATAATATAGAATTGTCATCCTGAGCCTGTCGAAGGACCTGTTTAAATGCCAGTAAATCGTTTCGACAAGCTCAAGGTGACAAGTTCGAATGGAATCACAAATGTGATACAGGTTTAAGAGAAATTAATGCACTGGGTTGAAAACCTGGCTAAAGTTATTTTTTGGAAATGAAGGGTTCTGCTTCAATGGCAGATTGTAGTCCTGCTATCGCTACAAGTCCTCACTCATGCTTCGCTCCGGGCTTTTCGCTTTATCAGGTTTATAAACATAGGTCGCTGCTTCAATTTCTAAAATCGAGATGAAGCCGCGTTAGGGATTGTAAGGGTTTAGTGCCAATTAAGCATCTGTTTTTATTTAATCACGGTATGCTTGCTTGTTTCACAGGTCTTCATCGGTACCGGAGCGAAGCGTAGCCCTGAAAAGCCCGACCCCTTTCCCGTATTTCACCTATCGTGTGGACACATCTACATCAGCCTGTATTTGTTTTTAGCGCATTCCTAAGGCAATCGTCATGCTGAATTTATTTCAGCATCTTTCCTGCTAATAACAAGCTGATATCTTAAAAACTATTGTTTGGAGATAAATGTTGATTTTTTTTTCCGCTCTTTGCCGCGGGGCAAGTTACTTTGGAGCGCCAAAGTACCCAAAGCGCTTTGTCAATCCAGCAATGTGGCTTCTCACCGCCCACGCTCATCAAAAAAACAGTGGCACTTCGTTTTGTGTTCAATTTATATTAAACTTTAAATTCAGTGCTAATGAACACAAAACCACTGCGTTTCAGGTTTGGTAATGCTATTTGGGCCATTGTGCACCTATTTTTTTGATTCTCCCGCCACTTGGGATTGACGGCGTCCTTCGGTAAAGACAGTAGTTTATTGAAGCCAGCTAGTATGATGCCCAAACCATTCTTAAAAAAGATGTGTTCACATGATAGGTATTTCACGGGATTGGGTAACGCCCAAATCAGTTTTGCAGTTTTCGGTTGGCCGTTTGCAATTCAGGTCTATTAAAAACAAAAAAGGCGATACTTTTGATATCACCTTTTTTGTTTATGTTATTTACAACCTAGCTCACACCGTGTAATTTTACTTTTAATCCGTCCATATTATTATTTAACTGCAATTGGCAGGCTAAACGCGAGTTTGGTAACAGATCAGGCAAAGTATCTAACATGGCATACTCATCGTCTGTCATTTCGTTAAGTTTTTCTTCGCCTTCTAATACATCAACACAGCAGGTAGCACACAAGGCCATTCCGCCACAAGTAGCTAGAATATCGTACTCTGATGCTTTTAAAAACTCCATCAGGCTTAAGCCCATGTCTGTTGGTGCAACGTGTTCAGTAACTGAGCCATCCGGCTCTTGCATGTATATATTAATGTTGTTTTCCATTTTTTAGTTCTCTTATGTTGTAGCGACAAATATAGGAGAAAGCTTAAAATTCTGAAACTCCGTTTACAGTTGTATATTTCATCGTATATTTCACACCTGGGTTCATGTAAGAATAAGCGCTGTGGCTCATTAATGCAGCCTCGTGGAAACCACAAAGAATCAATTTTAGTTTATTCGTGTAAGTATTGATATCGCCAATAGCATAAATTCCAGGGATATTTGTCGAATAATCATCAACATTAACCTCGATTGCACTTTTGTGGATATTTAAGTTCCAATCTTCGATCGGACCTAGTTTAGGGCTCAAACCAAACAAAGGAATTAAGTGATCAGCCTCTACTACAGTTTTTTCCATAGTACGGTTCTGAATAATTTCAACTTGCTCCAGTTTATCAGTTCCTTGCACCGCCTGTAGATTGCTGTTTAAAATCAAATTGATTTTTCCGCTTTCAGCCAACGCCATTACTTTAGCAACCGAATCTGGAGCACCACGGAAACTCTCGCTTCTGTGCACCAAAGTTAATTCAGAACAAACTTCTGCTAAGTAAATGGTCCAGTCTAAAGCAGAGTCGCCACCACCGGCAATCACCATTTTCTGATCGCGGTACTTCTCCGGATCAAGGATCATATAGTTTACGCCTTTACCATTCTCAAAGTTTTCTAAGTTTTCTACAGCTGGTTTACGCGGCTCAAAACAACCTAAACCCCCGGCAATTACCACAACTTTAGCTTCGATAACGGTACCCATATTGGTCGTTAAAACGAAATCTGCCTCTCCGCGCTTCTCTAAACCTTCAATACGCTCGCCTAAAGTAAACGTTGGATGGAAAGGTTTTGCCTGCTCCATTAAGTTATCGATAAGTTCCTGAGCCAATACAGAAGGATAACCAGGGATATCGTATATCGGTTTTTTAGGGTAAATTTCAGACAGCTGACCACCAACCTGAGGCAGGTAGTCAATTAAATGGCAACGCATTTTTAATAAACCGGCTTCAAAAATGGCAAATAAGCCAACCGGACCAGCGCCTATTACGGCTATATCAGTAGTGATCATTAAAAAAAATTTGACGCAAAGTTACAAAATAAAGTATTATCAATCCTGCTATTTAGAAATATTCTAGATAATTTTGTAATCCTGTTGTATTCAATATTTTATATGCTTTGTGTTGCTTAAAAACAAAAGTTAAGGGTTTTTAGTGACTTAAAGCAAATTATAATTGGTCTATGGATTTAGTGGGAAATGGGCTGGTGTTATATTAGGAGCATAATTTTTCGTGATGATTACTACGAGATATCGTCATTTCGAGCGGAGTGCAACGTAGTCGAGAAATCTATTATAGATCTCTCCATTTCGCTACGCTCCAGTCGAGATGACGGCCTTCTATGGAGCTCAGAATGACAAAAAATGCGCTACCAGCTCATCCCTAAATTTTGAAACACAAAGCTCCATACATCGGCTGCTTCTTCAATCACTTTTGTGGTGGGTTTGCCTGCACCATGACCAGCTTTGGTTTCAATCCTGATTAAAACCGGGTTTTCGCCTTTGTATTTCTCCTGTAAGGTTGCTGCAAATTTAAATGAATGTGCAGGTACAACGCGGTCATCATGATCTGCTGTTGTTATTAATGTTGCCGGATAATTAACACCGCTTTTTAGGTTATGGAGCGGCGAATATTTAATCAGGTAATCGAAATCCTCTTTTTTATCGCTGCTTCCGTATTCCACTGCCCAGCCCCAGCCCACAGTAAATTTATGGTAACGAAGCATATCTAAAACACCAACGGCTGGTAAAGCTACTTTAAACAGATCGGGTCTTTGGGTCATACAAGCGCCTACCAGCAAACCACCGTTTGAACCGCCGGAAATGGCGATTTTAGATGGGTTAGTATATTTTTCTTTAACCAGGTACTCGGCTGCGGCAATAAAATCGTCGAAAACGTTCTGTTTTTTAGCTAACATACCGCCTTTGTGCCAGGCCTCCCCATATTCGCTTCCGCCACGTAAACTTGGTTGAACGTAAATGCCGCCACGTTCTAAAAATAGCATCCGCGAGAGGCTGAACCCTGGCGTTAAACTGATCTGGAAGCCGCCATACGCATAAAGATAAACCGGGTTGTTGCCCTCCAGTTTGATACCTTTTTTGTGTACGATAAACATAGGTACTTTTGTGCCATCTTTTGATGGATAAAACACTTGTTTGGTTTCGTAGTTATCGGTATTAAATTGGAGGTCTGATTTTTTGTACAATATCGATTCGCTTTTATTGATGTCGTAACGGTAAATAGTACCTGGAGTGGTGAAATTAGAAAAGGTGTAAAAAAATTCTTTATCTTCTTTGTAGCCACCAAAGCCTCCAACGGTTCCAATTGCCGGCAGTTTTACCTCGCCAATTTTCTTTCCGGTTAAATCAAATTGAATAATATTGGTGCTTGCATCTTTTAAGTAAGAAGCCCAAAGAAATCCTCCACCAGTTCCGATGCCTTCTAGCGCCAATTTCGATTCAGGGATAATCTTCTGCCAGTTTTTAGGATCGGCATTTTTTGGATCAACCAAAACCACCTGCTTGTTTTCGGCACCGAGGTCGGTGTTTAGCAATAGTTTATCGCCAACATTATCAATAACGCTGTGGTTGTGTTCAAAGCCTTTAACCAATAAGGCAATTTTGCTATCGGGCGCTTTTAAATCTTGATAATAAAGTGCGTTGCCAGAAGTACCGGCACTGGCGTAAACCACCAGGAAGCGTTCATCTTCGGTAACATTGGCACCGAAATATAAATTTGGATTCGTTTTGTCTTCAAAAATTAACCGATCATTTTGCTGCTGATCGCCCAATTTGTGGAAATACACCTTTTGATATTTATTGGCTGCAGAAAGATCGGTTCCTTTAGCAGGTTCGTCAAATTTACTGTAGTAAAAACCATCGCCTTTCCAGGCTGCGCCAGAGAATTTGGTCCATTTCAGTTCATCGGCTAATTTGGTTTTGCTGGCTATTTCCATTACATAAATATTGCTCCAGTCTGATCCTGCTTGCGCAACCGAATAGGCCAGGTATTTTTTGTCGTTCGAAAAACCAAGCAGCGAAACGGCCGCTGTTCCATCTTTTGTGAGTTTATTTGGATCTAGAAAAACCTCTTCCTTACCTGCTAGTCCTTTTTTAATAAACCAGATACTTTGGTTCTGAAGGCCATCGTTTTTAGTGAAGAAATAATATTCGCCAACCTTAAAAGGGGCACTTTCTTTAGGATAATTCCATAGTTCTGTTAAGCGCTTTTTAATATCAGCGCGGTAGGGAATTTGCCCGAGATAGTTTTGCGTGACCTTATTTTCGGCAATCACCCAGGCTTTTGTTTCTGCCGAGGTATCATTCTCTAACCATCTGTAAGGATCAGCAATAGTTGTTCCGAAATAATTATCTTTTGTGCTGTCTTTTTTCGTTTCAGGGTATTTCATCAATGTTATTTTTTCTGCAGGTTTTTTGCCCTGGTTACAGGCAAACAGACTTAATGCAAATAAGCTCAATAGAATTTGTTTTTTCATCTTTAATAAGATTTGTTTACTAATATATGTCTTTTTACCTTCGGGTTGATTACACAGATTTTAGGATTTCACAGATTAAGTGTTTTAGGCTTTGGTCTTTCTTCTTTAGTCTTTCAGCTTTTACCTTCGGGTTGATTATACAGATTTTAGGATTTCACAGATTAGGGCGCTTTGGTCTTTCTTCTTTAGTCTTTAAGCTTTTTGAGTTACCTTTGAAAATCCATGGCAAAAAATATTTACTTCGCTTCCGATTTTCATTTAGGCACACCCACTTATGCCGAAAGCCGTGCCCGTGAAGCGCGTATTGTAAACTGGTTGAATTTTATAGAACCAAATTGTAGCGAATTGTTTTTGATGGGCGATATTTTCGATTTCTGGTTCGAGTATGCTAAAGTGATTCCGAAGGGCTTTATACGTTTACAGGGTAAATTGGCTGCCATGGCCGATGCCGGGATAAAAATCTATTTTTTTAAAGGTAACCATGATATGTGGGTGCGCGATTATTTCACTCAGGAAATGGGCATGGAAATCATCAGCAATGAACTGATTATTGAAAGGGGCGGCAAGAAATTCTATCTGCACCACGGCGATGGATTAGGACCAGGCGACAATAAATATAAATTCTTAAGAAAGATTTTCAGAAGCAAGTTTTGCCAATGGTTATTTGCGCGCTTGCATCCAAACCTGGGCATTGGTATTGCAAATGGATGGAGCCAGGGTAGTAGGGCAGCACAAACCGAAAAAGAGGTGTTTTTAGGAGCGGATAAAGAATGGCTGGCCATTTATGCCAGGGAACAGCTGCAGAAAACACATTTCGATTATTTTATTTTCGGACATAGGCACTTACCGCTCGATATTGATTTGGGTAATGGAAGCCGATATGTTAATATTGGCGAATGGCTCAACTATAATTCTTATGGGGTTTTTGATGGGGTGGATTTGAAACTGGAATACTATAACCCAAAACCTTAATATTTTTGTTTTTTGGAAAGCAGCGCCTGTAACTTTTTTTAATGCTGGTCGGGCTTTTCGTTATAGTCCCGATGAAGAATCGGGAGCTGCCACTGCAATCCCGTTTAGGTACGCAGGTTTGTGCTGTTATTTGGGTTTGCATAGTGCCTAGGTGCACCGCCCTCAGTTTATAAACCAGATAGAACAGAAAGCCCGGAGCGAGGCACGAGTGAGGACTTGATTGATAGCGGGACTATCGGCTGCCATGTACACAGAACCGTTCATTTCCAAAACCCTTTTTAATAATGCGGTAAATTCCTTTCATACTTGCACGGTAGATGAAGAACTTTCTTATCCGGAAAGCAGTGTCCTTAGCTTTTTTTAATGTTCGTCGGGCTTTTCGTTATAGTCCCGATGAAGAATCGGGAGCTGCCACTACAATCCCGTTTAATAACCTGAGTTTCTGCTGCTATTTGGGGCTGCATGGTGCCAATGCACTGTCTTTGGTATATAAACCCGATAAAACGAAAAGCCCAGAGCGAAGAATGAGTGAGGACTTGAAGTGATAGCGGGGCTACCGGCTGCCACAGCCACAGAACTGTTCATTTTCAAAACCTTTAAATCAACTTTTTGCATTTCCGACTAACATACAACATGTTGGTTTTTTATTTTACTTAGGCATTATGTCCAAACGATTAACCAATTCAAGCAGTTAACCAATTAACCATTCTTCCTTTCCAAACAAATTCAGCTTTTTTCCTTATTTTTGCATTTCCTAATTTTTAGCCTGGTGCTACTGGTCAGGAAATTTCAACAAGAATAAATATGTTAGATAAATTAGAAGCTATAAAGCAGCGTTGGGAAGATGTAGAGGAATCGTTAAGCAATCCGGATGTAATTCAGGATATGAAACGTTTTGCGGCTTTAAATAAAGAATATAAAGACTTAGGCAAGATTGTAGATGAATATAAAATCTACAAAAATGTGATGAGTAATATTGATGCCAACAAAGAAATTTTAGCTACTGAGAAAGATGCTGAAATGCGTGAGATGGCAAAAGAAGAACTCGATCTTTTGTTAAAACAGCAGGATGAAATGGAAAGCAATATCCGTTTGATGTTAATTCCTAAAGATCCGGAAGATGCCAAGAATGCGGTTTTTGAGATCCGCGGTGGTACTGGTGGCGATGAGGCGGCCTTGTTTGCCGGCGATTTATACCGCATGTATACCCGTTATTTCGAAACCAAAGGCTGGAAAGTGGAAACTGTTGATGTAACCGAAGGTACTGCCGGCGGTTATAAAGAGGTAATTCTGAAAGTGAATGGAGATGATGTTTATGGTCAGCTGAAGTACGAAAGTGGCGTACATCGCGTACAGCGTGTGCCAGATACCGAAACCCAGGGCCGTGTGCATACTTCTGCTGCATCTGTAGCCGTTTTGCCGGAAGCTGAAGAAATTGATCTGTACATTAATCCAGCCGATATAGAGCTGCAAACTTCGCGCTCAGGTGGTGCCGGTGGACAGAACGTAAATAAGGTAGAAACCAAGGTGCAGTTAACGCACAAGCCATCAGGTATTGTAGTGGTTTGTCAGCAGGAACGTTCGCAGCTGGGTAACCGGGTTATTGCGATGGAGATGTTGCGTAGTAAGCTTTACGATATCGAATTGCAGAAAAAGAATGGTGATATTGCCGCTAAACGTAAAACAATGGTATCAACCGGCGATCGCTCGGCAAAAATCAGAACCTATAACTACCCTCAGGGGCGTGTTACCGAACACCGTATCGGATTAACGATGTATAACCTTCCAGCCATTATGGATGGCGATATTCAGGAGATTATTGATGCACTTCAGTTTGCTGAAAATGCAGAGAAGATGCAGGAAGGTGCTGTAGGTTAAGGAGTTAAATATTTTTGAAAAAAAAGTTTGCATATTAAGATATAGTCTCTATATTTGCAACCTCGAAAGAGACAAGAGGTTCGAACTTTAAAGAAGAACAAAAGGAGTGGTAGTTCAGCTGGTTAGAATGCCTGCCTGTCACGCAGGAGGTCGCGGGTTCGAGTCCCGTCCATTCCGCAATAAAAGCCTTAACTTGAAAAAGGAGGGCACTGAAAAAGTAGACATAAAATGGTCTGCAAACAGAAAAGCGGATGAATAGCTCTTAAGAGTTGTTCATCCGCTTTCTTTTTTGAGGCATTTCATTTTTTTATTTGATAACGAACTTTACGTTCGATATTTAGAACGGGAGCACATTGTTAGTTTTTACCAGAAGATTCTTTGGATTATTATCCTTTTTTTAGAATTTGAGGATTCTTTTAAGATTAACCACGAATATCGCAAGTGCACCTTGCATTTTCATGCTTTCCAGGCCATAGGAGTTCGCCCTGTCATATCCATGAACATTTTTCAATTCACTATTTTTCGCCTCAATTTTATATCTGTGTCGTGATTTTTCCCTGAAGTACTCGCTTTGTTGGAATATTTCCTGCTCTTTATGCTCATCTGGTTTTATTGCGACCGAGTATGTCCTGCTTTTGGCTTCTGGTTTGTAGCAGCCATCTCTTAGATGGCATACTTTGCATTTTTCTATATCGAAATAATAGGTCATTGACTGATTGCTCTTATCTACCTTTTTGCCCTGCACCCGTTTGTACATAGCCAGGTGCCCTGCAGGGCATACGAACATATCAGCGTCTTTATTATAATCGAACTTTTCTTCCTCTTTTCTGGTACCATGGGTAATAGCAGGGTTCATCTTGGCAACTATCCTTACCTTATTGCCGTTCACATCGCTGAGCTTGAGGTTATTCTTCCCGGAATAGGCTGCATCACCTATGATTGTATCTACCTCCATTCCATTGGCCTGGGTCTCACTCAACAGTTTTGGCAGTTCAGGACCATCTCCCTTTTCTGCTGAGGTAACAACAGCAGCTGTTATAATGCGCTCCTCTGTCATTGCCAAATGAGTTTTGTAACCAAAAAAACTGCTGTCCGCTGTTTTGTGGCCAATCCTGGCATCTATATCTTTGGATATTGCATAATTCTCCTGGGTATCTTCAACTGTTTCCTTCAATAGGTTCAGTTTCTCCTTTACTGCAGGGATTTCACTTAGTGCTTCATCAGACTCGATAAGTTTTTGTAGTTTACGGCAGTATTCTATTTCCTTTAGGATATCATTTGATTCATTTTTCTCGGGCATCCGGGTTTTGAAATCTTCATCCATTGAATACACTGCTCTTCGCAGCAACTTTGAACGTTGCCTGAGTACCTCAAGAGGTGAGTATGGGTTAGATCTTGAAAGTGAATGTGTAGCATCGACAATGATAGACTTGGATTTAATAATACCTTTTTCCAGGGCTAAAGAGACGGTTTTTCCAATCAGCAGGTTTAAAAGATCCATGTCCTTAAGACGAAGCTTTCGGAACTTGGTCAGAGAGCTTGGATTTATCACGTCCTCTTCAGGGGACATCTCCAGAAAATATTTAAAGGACATATCGTAGCGGGAACGCTCTACGACATCGACATCCGAAACGGTATAGATCGTCTTCAGCAACAAATATTTAAACATGCGTACCGGACTCTCAGCCTTACGCCCGTTGTCCGGGCAATACTTGCCCATTAGCTCATCATAGATAAAGCTAAAATCTATAAGCTCACTAATCTTGCGAAGTAAATTCTCCTTAGGAATAATCAGCTCATAAAGCTTGGAAAATTCACTAAACTGGATTTTTTGTTGTTGAAGAAGCATCTTAAAAGCAGTAATAAATATACCTTTAAAATACAAAAAAAAAGGAGTAGAAAAACTAGTTTTATACTCCTTTTATCCCTTTTCAAAAAGGGACTTTTTCAGTGCCCTCTGAAAAAGTTGAGGCTTTTTTGTGTAATAACTGTTTTGATTAAAATATTTAGAATGAGGGTCAGTGTGTTACGTATTTATTGATTAAAAAGTCGATTAATATGGTAATAAACTGAATATAGTGTCTATATTTGCAATCCCGAAAGGGGAAAAGAGGTTCGAACTTTAAAGCGAACAAAAGGAGTGGTAGTTCAGCTGGTTAGAATGCCTGCCTGTCACGCAGGAGGTCGCGGGTTCGAGTCCCGTCCATTCCGCGAAAATAGTTTTAAATTTAACTAAAAGCCTGTAAATAAAATGTTTACAGGCTTTTTCGTTTTCTGAAAACACCAAAATATTCATTTTTTCGCAGGAAAAAGGGGATCAAGCAAAAAAGTTGGGGAGTTGAAAAGTTTATTTAATTTTGTTCAACATTATTATTTTGGACAGCTCAATATTATCTTTTATACTGCCTGAAGGCTTAACCGAATACTTTGAACTTGATAAATTCGAACTTACTGAAGGCTCTTACTACATTTATCTTTTAGAAAAAAATATTCATCCTGAGGAGTATTCAGGTGAAAAGTTAATTTCTAAAGGTTTTTTCGATGAAATCACCGTTCGAGACTTTCCTTTACGTGGAAAGCCTTGTTTTTTGAAGGTAAAGCGACGCAAGTGGCAAAACCTCCATACCAAAAAGATTGTTTTCAGGGACTGGAATCTGGTTGCCGATGGTACGAAGATGACTACTGAGTTTGCATTTTTTTTTGAAAAACTATTTGGATTCAAGCCCAATAAGCTGTAAGACTTTAAGTCGTTTCTTTGAAGTTGATGGTAAACGTCTTGAGGAGCAGTATGCTAGCCATCTGAGTGGATTTACGGATTGGGATCAATTGGAACATGCTGAGGACTGGCTTCTTTTCCTGAGAATCTGGGTGAAAAGCTTTCCATAGATGAAACCAGCCTCTCTCAGGGAGAGTTATATACGGTTCTGACCAATAAGGCTGCGAAAGGTAAAAAAGGTGCCCTTGTCGCCATCGTTAAAGGAACCGAAAGCGAATCGGTTATCAAAATCCTCTCTCAGATTAGAATAGGCTTGCGCAGAAAAGTAAAAGAGGTTACCCTTGATCTTGCTCCAACAATGTCCCGGATAGTTAAACGGTGCTTCCCTAATGCCGAACTGGTTTCCGATCAGTTCCACGTACAACAACTGGCTAGCGAAGGCGTTCAGGAAATAAGGATAATGCATAGATGGGAGGCCATCGAGCAGGAAAACAAAGAAATGGAGCTGGCCAAGACTACGAAAAGACGCTGGATACCGGAATTGCTGGAAAATGGCGACACCGTAAAAGAACTGCTGGCAAGAAGCAGATATCTACTGTTTAAGCGGGAGGTGAACTGGACTCCTTCACAATCATACCGGGCTGAGTTATTATTTGGTCTGTACCCTGATCTAGTGGGCATTTCGGCAAAAATGGCCGTCCGTTCCGTATTTAAACTGTCACCCCATTTCGCTTTAAAGTGACCACCTGTTACGGGGCAAACTGGCCGATCTAATCTTTCGATCAGCTTTTTTAGCGACTGGCTTTCGGGAATAATTTTTCAATTTCTGCATAAAATAAAGGCTCCTGGGAGCATATTACAATTTGTGATGTACTATGGTCGATTCTCTATTTTGGAGGGATTATGGCGTTTTTTTAAGCCCACCAATGCCTGCGGATGAATTTTGATCTTTAGGAAGGTTTGAATTGAAGATAAATCTGGCAGTAGGATGGATTAAACCGAAAAGTGCGGCGGAAAATGGATTTGGATCCGAAGTGTATATTTGTTCAGAGGGAAAGGAACTTAGATGTGCATCATCCGGTAATCAAGTTGGTGGCCAGTTTGGCCCGAAACAGAGGGGGCACTTTCACCGAAATACACCTATAGAATACTTAACTCATCAAAATTAATTTTTTTGTTAAAAAATCTATTTAGTCTATAGATATTACAGTATTTTATTATATTTGCATTGCCATCCGTTATATCACTGATCATATTCGAATTTAGATCAATTGAAATCTATATCAAACCCATGAAGAAGAAAAGCTCTCTGCCAATTTTTAATTCGGCACAATCAACCCTATTGAACATTTCAATGCAAACTCCTATTTCTCTTACAGGGTAAATCGTATTAAGAGCAGTCTGACCCGTCTAATCAATCCGTGGATTTATTGTCCGCTTGTCCTCTAACGTCTCATTATTATGAAAAATTTTTTACTCTTATCGGTATTGGCAGTTTTTATAGCTGGTAAGGTCTCCGCGCAGGATGCCAATTCAATACTTAAAAAAATGACACCACCCTCGCCCGATGTTGCCTCGTTGGGGAAATTTCTGGAAACCCCTGTTTCTTTATATACTGGAGTGCCGAGTATTTCGATCCCGATAATTGAGTTAACAGCAGGAAAAGCTAGACTCCCTGTATCAATTGATTACCATGCCGGTGGCATAAGGGTCGACGAAATTGCAAGCAGTATAGGTTTAGGCTTTAGCCTTAATGCCGGAGGAATTATTTCAAAGAAAGTTAACGGTTTCCCTGATTTCTCGTACGACCAGTATCCTAATTTTACAGCCCTTAGTCCATCTTTTAATCCTTCACCCGGAAGCCCTGATTATGATTATGCAAAGCATATTGCAGCAGGTGAGGTAGATATAGAGCCGGATGATGTTTTTTATAACTTTGCAGGGCATTCGGGAAGTCTTATCTCTACGGGAGCAGGATTTGGACAAACCTTTACTGCGCCATTTGAGCTGCTTCGTGTTGAAACCGGCGGCTTCACGGATGAGTCGGGTGTAAAATATTATTTTGGGAGCTATGAGATTTCACACGTGGTCATACCACCGGATGTCTATAATCCCAACATGGATTTCAGTAATAATCAAACGAATAAATTAACGAGGATAACTTCTCCTGATGGAAAGTGGATCAATCTCGAATATTATAGTGCTGCATATTCATACAAACAGGCCCGAGTACAATCTGATTCTCACGTATTGAATAATCAATACGGTTGCCCACTACCAGGGGTCAATTATCTTCTCCCTATAGATAAGGAAAGTACTGTAGAGATCAGTGATGATGTGTATCTGAAGAAAATTTCCACGAGCGATGGTACAACTGTAGATTTTATCTATGACCAGTCCAGTATGAGGAAAGACCTTCCGGGTGCCTGGATCTTAACAGAAATAGATGTGTCGGCCAATGGAGTTTTGTTAAAGCGGATTTTGTTAAGTCACTCTTTTTTTGGTCCCAATGACCCATCGGGCACTTCTCCGGAAGCATACAGGCTAAAACTTGACGCAATAACAGAAGTAGGAAAGCCTGCTTACCAGTTTTATTATTTTGGTACTAGTGACACTTTTCTGCCGCCACGAAATTCCTTTGCACAGGATTATTGGGGATATTTTAACGGACGTACGGGTAACAATACTTTGCTGCCTAAAGTTATAGCTCCAGATCTACAAATAATAGATGGCGCAAATAGGGACGCTGACCCTAACTTTACGCAATACTGCAGTTTAGTGAAAGTGAAATACCCTACAGGGGGAACCTCCGAATTTGAATACGAACAGAATGAATACACCATACCACCAAATGTTCCGACCGGAAAAAAGATCATCGCACATGGAATTGGGGGCAATAATAGTGTGAACACGGATAGTCCACCTGTTTTTACTATACCGGAGCATGCAGTAAATCTGAAACTCACTCTTAATTCACAATGTCCACCTCAGGGTGGCGGAGGAGCTACCGTTTTTCTCACCAGAGCAGATAACCCTATAAAACGCGCTTCCTTTTTTATCAATGAAACGGGGCCGGTTGTCTACCCCTTCTACTATGCTGACTTAGGTGATATTGGAAAACTTGCCGGCAGTGATTATACGTTAAGTTTCCTTATCGAATGCCCGGAGTGTTGCGAGGGGAGCTATAGTGCTGTTCTTACATGGGATGTCATCACTGACGAGATATTTCCTTATGCTACAAGCGCATACACTGGTGGTGTAAGGATTAAAAAAATTAGAACATCTGCAAAGGGCGACAATAGCGATATAATGGTTAAAGCTTATGGTTATAAGGATCCTCAAACTGATTACTCCAGCGGGATTGTTTCAAAAGCGCCTCCGCAGGATTACTATATATATACTCCCAGTGTTGTGGTACAGTTGCAAAATCCAACAGTGTTCAACTGCAAATACGTAAATAGGGTAAATACGAGCGTTACCCCCACCAACTCATTTTCGGGATCATCGATCTGTTATGAGTATGTTACTGAGCTAAGCGGTGAAAACGGCGAGAATGGCAAAATTTTGAATAAATTTTCAGTCCTTCAGGATGTTGCCACCAATGCCTCAGTTCCTTATACACCCTATACAAGCTATGATTTTTTGCGGGGGCGGTTACTGGAAAAAACGGATTTTATCAAAAAACCTACCGGCTCATTTTCAAAGGTTCATAAGACAGTAAATCAATATCAGATTTACCATGACCCGTCAAGTTTTTGGGGATTCCGGTCCTCGACGCAACCGAATGAAACAAACCTTGTAGGTATGAAACTTGTTCTTGCTTCACCAGAAATAAATAGTACAACGCCTGTAGTAGGCTCTGGCGGTAGCATAGTAACTTTTGTGCCTGCCCAATTTGATTTTTCTTTATTTAAAAAAGTTTCAGCGTGGAGTTTTCTGAAACAGAGTGACGAGTTTGTTTATGACTCCGCAAATCAAGATAGTTATGTGCAGACTACAACAAATTATTTTTATGATAACCCTACCCATATTCAACTGACCAGGGTTGTTGAAACCCAAAGTAACGGTAAAGTTAAAACTTCATTCTCTTCTTATCCGCAGGATTTCACTCCAGGTACAGGCTTTATTGATAATATGGTAACTAGTAACGAACTTTCCTATCCAATCGAGCAGGTCAGCTATCAAAGCGATGAAAACGGAACAAGGATAACAGAAGGAAAGCTATTTGAATACAAAGCAGGAGGAAAGGCTCTGGTCGATAAAACGTCTTACCTTGAGAATAGCGGTCCAGTTGCCCTTTCCAATTTTAAATTCTCAAACCGTTCAATAGGACAAATTCCACACACGAGTGCTAGTTCCACATTCAATCCGGATTCACAATACAAGCTGCGACTGTCGTATGATACATATGACAATTTGGGCAATCTTACACAGGTTACTGTGCCAGGAGCTTCGCCCCAAGGATTTCACTGGGCCTACAATCAAAAGTATCTGATTGCAGAATGCAAGAATGCGGCTAGCGATGAGTTTTTCAGCGAAAATTTTGAGAACGTTTCGGGAGCGGCAAGCGGGGCACATACTGGACGCTACAGTTTCAGCGGAAGTTATACAACTTCAGATAAACTATCGCCAGGCTACCACGGACGCAATTATTCCATCAGCTGGTGGTATTTAAGCGGAAGTCAATGGGTTTATTCCGGGGAGCAGGCTTACACCGGACAAACATTGAACGGTGTAATAGATGATGTAAGAATCTTGCCTTCGGATGCCCAGATAACGACCTACACATATGATCCTATGGTGGGTATGACCAGTTCCATTGATACCAAGGGCATGACCAGCTATTACGAGTACGATTCCTCTCAGCGGCTGCAATATGTAAAAGACCAGAACGGGAATGTGATTAAGAACAATACTTATCACTATAAAAATTAACGCTCCGTGAAAAAAATATTATTATTGTTTGCATTTATGGCACATTTTTCAATTGTGCATGCCTCTTTACAGCCGGGGGACATTGTGATACTTGGGTTCAACAGTGCCGGGGACGACCAGATTACGGTCATGGCGACGCGTTCGTTCAGTAACGAATCGTTTGGGATTACCGATTCGGGAATGATGCCTGACGGAAGGTTCAGGGCAGGAGAAGGTTATCTGTCCACCCGTAGCCCGATGTCGATGACCGCCGGTCAGATCCTGACCATCAGTTTGAATGATGGCACGGCCGGCACTGCAGAATTCAGTATGATAGGGGTTTTTGATCTTGCTGCCAGCGGCGACCAGATTATTATCTTCACGGGTGCATACGCATCTGGGACCTGCATATATGCCCTAAACTATAACGCCAGAAATTGGATCTCAAGGGACGACAGCAGCAGCAGCGCACTGCCCCAGGGACTGACAAACGGACAGACTGCGGTATGCCTGGTCAACAGGGCCTGTTACCGCTACGCACAGTATATCGATGTTTCCCATGGTGATTTTCTTGATGACCTGGGGGATTTCAATAACTGGTACGGCAGTATATCACATGTGAACCTAAGCTTTATAAAGGGAAATGTTTCGCACCTTGGCCCGGGTGATTTTTCCGTTATTGCCTACAATGATAAAATAACCGAAGACATTGTTTTTTTGGCGCTCAGAAACATCAGTGCCGGTACAGCCATCAAAATTACAGATAAAGGCTGGAACGGTGGGAGCTTTTATCCATCTGAGGGAACCCTGACCTACATCGTTCCTACCGGAGGGGTCAGAGCGGGCCAGGCCATCAGGTACAGTCCATCAAATACCAGTTTTTATCAGACGGAAAAATTTGGCCTGTCCACAAATGGGGACCAGCTGATTATTTACCAGGGGCCAGAGTCCGGGCCAAGGTTTATCTCTGCGCTGAATACCCGGGGGGCCTGGGCAGGCAGTGCGAATACAGCACAGACTTCTGTTTCTCCTGCGGTCCCGGGTCCTGATGAAATACCCGTTGTCAGATCTTTCACCCAGGCGCAGGGCAACGGTTATTATAACGGCACACATACAGGTACACTTCAGGATATCCTGCGTGCAATAGCTGACCCGGTCAATTATGTGTTTGCTGGCGGATATAACCAGTCTGTGATCCCTGCGATTTCCGCTTTCGTTATATTGACCTCTGTCCCCGCTCAATCATTCAGACAATGTGTTCCCTTTTCGGCTACGGCCAGTACCGACCAGAACTATATTAGCACCAGAATATTTAAAACCGCGGGGATCAATCCGGATAATCTCACAGGCCTGACAACCTGTGAGGTGAACGAAACGATCCAATATTTTGACGGCCTTGGACGGCCTTTGCAAGCCGTACAGGTACAGGGAAGCCCGGGCTTTAAGGATATTGTAAAGCCGGTAGCCTATGATGCCTTTGGCCGCGAAAAATATAAATACCAGCCATACGCTTCGCAGACCGGCACCACAGGAAGTTTCCGTAACACGGCAACCGGCGACCAGGTGGCTTTTTATAATACCCCGACAGCTGGGATAAAAGCTACGGCGTACCCGTTTGCCGAAACAGTGTTCGAGTCATCCCCCCTGAACCGTTTACAACAGCAGGGTGCCCCGGGCGAAGCCTGGCAGATTGGCGGTGGACATACCGTAAAGGCAGAATATGGCACGAACCTTGAAAACGAGGTGAAGCTCTGGGCGGTCAATGATACCGATAATGGCGCAGGGGCGACGGTTTACGGACCGGGAAAACTGTACAAAACCGTTAGCAGGGACGAGAACTGGAAACTGACCGATTTAAAAGCAGGTACCACAGAGGAGTTCAAGGATTTTGAGGGACGCGTGGTGCTGAAACGGATCTGGGAGACTGCTGGTAAAAGCCTGTCCACCTACTATGTTTATGACGACCTGGGCAACCTGCGCTATGTGCTACCGCCGGCGGTTAATGAAAACGGGCAGAGTCCGATAAACAGTTTTGATGAAAGCCAACCAGTGTTCGATGAATTTATTTACGGCTACCATTATGATGGGCGTAAAAGAATGATTGAGAAAAAGATACCGGGCAAAGGCTGGGAGCTTATTGTTTATAATAAGCTGGATCAAATGGTTATGAGCCAGGATGCGAACCAGCGAAGTAAAAGTCCTCAGGAATGGAATTTTAGCAAATATGACTCTTTCGGCAGGATAGTGATAAGCGGTCGGTACATTGATAATGTTCATAACGGTGAGGCGAACACCAATTACCTGTCTTATTTCCAGGGGCTGGCAAACGGAACTGCTGCCTATGAAAGGCGTGATGCTTCAAATACCCAGACAGGTTATAGCAACGATGTCATACCGCAGGGTAGTATTGGAGATTACTATGTACTGAACTATTACGATGACTACGATTTTCCAGGGAACAGCTTTGGAGCACCAACAGGTAACCAGGCACCAAAAGAACGTACTAGAAGTTTGCTTACAGGCTCTAAAGTGAAAAACCTTGGTAACGGAACAATGTTGCTTACGGTAAACTATTACGATCTTGAAGGACGTGTGGTACAGAGTAAAAGTAGCCATCAAATGAACGGTGCCGATGTGGTAGATAATACCTACAGTTTTATTGGCGAACTTACCGCCAGTACACGTACCCATACTGCAAACGGAGTGGAAACAGCCATTGACAACCGTTACGAATACGACCACATGGGCCGTAAGATTGCTACTTTTGAGAATATCAACAGTCAAGGAGAGGTGGCACTGAGCCATCTGGAATACAACGAGATCGGGCAACTGGCCAAGAAGAACCTGCATAACGATGTCCAGGCTACCACCTTTGGCTATAATGAGCGTGGCTGGTTGAAAAACAGTACGTCCGATCAGTTCAGTATGAAGCTTGATTATGAAGATGGAGTTTCGCAGGGCTATAATGGCAACATCACCAGACAGTACTGGGACTGGAGCAATGCAGCAAATCCAACAGCAAATATATTTAACTATAGCTATGACAAACTGAACAGGCTGGGATCGGCTTCCACAGTCGCAGGTGTATCGATGAGCGAAGCGTTGACCTATGATGTGATGGGCAATATCGCGAGCCTTGACCGTGATGGTGCCGGGCCCAAAGCATATAACTATTACAGTTCAGGCAACAGCAACAGGTTGCAGAATGTAAGTGGCTTAACCACACAGGACTATGAGTACGATGCGAATGGCAATTCTACAAAGGACGGACTGAACGGTTTCAGGTTAACATATAATTACCTTAATCTCCCGGCAACGGCAATCCGTACCACAGGCACACCTGTCAACCTATCATATACTTATGACGCTTCGGGAAACAAGCTGGCCAAGACCAGCAACGGCTCGGTAAGGAACTATATTGGTGGTATAGAATATAAACCGGATGGATCAATAGATATTATCCATACCGAGGAAGGCGTGGCACAGAACAATGGTGGCACTTATACCTATCATTATAACCTAAGCGACCATTTGGGTAACGTACGCTATACCTTTGATGTGGTAAACGGGCTTATCTCGCCCTTACAGAAAGATGATTACTATGCGTTTGGGAAGAGGAACACTTCTATGCAGGGATCAGTGGATAATAAGTATCTTTATAACGGCAAGGAGATTCAGGAGGAGCTGGGGCAGTATGATTACGGTGCAAGGTTCTATGATCCTATTATTGGAAGGTGGAATGGAATTGATGCGAAAGCTGAAAAATTTCACCAATTTTCGCCATATAGTTATGCTATAAATAATCCTTTGAGCTATATTGACACTGATGGACGTGATATTATTATTGCATTTACGGGCGGACCTACGGGTGGCGGAAAAACAGTTGATGCCAAAACAGGTGATGCGGGAACAACAGGTAAAGTTATTAGAGATGCACAGAAATTTGCTGATGATCACCGCATAGA
Organism: Pedobacter sp. W3I1; assembly: GCF_030816015.1. Lineage (NCBI taxonomy): Bacteria > Pseudomonadati > Bacteroidota > Sphingobacteriia > Sphingobacteriales > Sphingobacteriaceae > Pedobacter > Pedobacter sp. W3I1. Next base: position 114,737 of record NZ_JAUSXN010000001.1, on the reverse strand, counting down.
ATTACAATCGAGGGTAATTACCCCGGGCTGGACATCTGGTAGCTCTGTTAAAAATGCATTAGGTTTTATAAAAGAGAATTACTCGAAAGGCGAAAAAGTAATTTTATATGGATATAGTTATGGTGGCGATTTTGCTGTTGAATTGTCTGAGGCATTAAAAGAGGAGGGGATCACCGTTGATTTACTTGTTACCGTTGATGCATCTGATGGACCACTTCAAAACTCATCAGTTAACACTATTATCCCGGACAATGTTAAAGAAAATCAGAATTTCTATCAATCGAATGACTCAGGCAGATCTAGTGCATCGCAAACATCGAGCGGTAGCAGCAAAAAGAATAAGAGTGCAGACAGTGGAACAACTAACTCACCTGGTTCTAATGGAGGACCGAATAAATCTTCTGATTCAAAAAAAACCAAAGTGCGAAACCATTACAAAAAAGGGTCAGATCTTGAGCATGGTAACATAGATGAAAAGGTGAATAAAGACGTTAAGAAATATATTGAAAAAGTATTAGGCGGAAGTTAATATGATAGTTAATTACATTTATAGAATTGTATTGCTTATTGCTTTGATAGTGATTTGGTCAGATCTTTATTATGCTCACATTAGTGGGTACGATGAAAACTACGGATACTTTATTAACGCGATTTTAATATCTTCAGTTTTAACAATAACGATGATTATAGCCTATTTTGTTAAGATTAAAAAAGAAAAAATAGATATCATTTCTTCGATAATATTTTTGGTGTTAGCATCGCCAGTTACTATCATAGCATTTATTTGGCTATATCAATCAGTAGTCGGGCAGTATTTTAAACTATAGATGTATTTTTACGGTGGTGAAGAGTTTCCTGATTAAAAAGGCAAAGGCTAATATTGATGAACAGCAACCAAAAGATAAAAAATTCTTCTTTGAAGGGGAGTTTGGGGTTGTAGGAGCCTTTAAAGTTGGTAAAAATATGACGGCTCAAATGCTTGGGAAAGCTCATGTTAGTTTTTATCCAGTTGGCGACCAGTTAATTTTCGTTGTAGTTGACAGTAAATCAAAAACGTCTTGGTCCTTAAACCCATTTTCAAAAGGAGAAAGTAATAATGTTCCTCGTGTAAATGGGAAAGGTGGTCCTGAAAGTACAACACACCAAATTTACATCTGGAACTTACCAATTAGAAAATCCGGCTATACCGCCGAATAGTAAATTATCCAAGACCGTTAAACATCTTTTACCTATTTACTGATTTTTTTAACAGTTCTTCGTATGCAGGTCCCTCACGTTTTTGCATACCATCAGAAAGCTTTATTCCGGCTTTCTCAAACTCGCTGATTAATCTTTTATCGAAATCTGCAATGTATGATGCAAATGATATAGAATCTTTTTGTTCAGGAATTGTTTCAAAAGGAACATTCGGTTCTTTAAACCTGTGCAAAATGGCTTGAGTATTATCATTGCCTTCCAAAAGAACTGAGTCGCCGGAGTATGTAATCTTAGCTACATAATCTTTGGTAAGGTATTTTAAGGAATCATTTTCTATTTTATAAGGAAGCCTGAAGCGGCCAACTTTCTGATTATAGAAAACTACATATTGAGAATCAATATCAAATTCACTATATCCATTTGCCTTAGAAAACCGATGCCATTTTCCGATCAGTGATTTTTTATTTCCATCTCTATTTTTAGGATGTGGCGAATCGCAGGCGGGAAGGATCAAAATGAAAAAAGCAAGGAAATAAAGTATAGATCTCATGATAACTGATTGTTAAATAATATTAAAAGCATTTTTAATCCAGGTATTGATCAGAAAGTACCTGCAGTACATACTGCCAGGCCTATTGCCAGGCAGTAATGTGGTTTTGACCAGTTTAACAAATGTTTATTGTGCCCAGATGGTACAGTTAATATTGCCATTCGTATTAGAGCCCCATGTTTCCGAAACCATAATTGCAGGAATATTTAGCTGACCAAGCGTATAGCCGTAACTTTGCCATTTGTTGTAGTGGTTGGCAAAAGTAATGACGTGATTTTGTCCGGTAGAAGTTTTTGTAACCCTGGAGCTATAAATCTGCCTGAAGCCATCACCACCGTCGATATTTTTACCTGTCATCCACCGGGTCCATACATTATAACCTGCTCCATCGGTTTCAAATGTCCCCAGGTAAGTGCCAGTATGAGGTGAAACCGCACCCCAGGTTTCATTCACGTAATATTCATAATAAGGGCTTCTGCTCCATCCGTACCAGCCAAAAGTACCACCTCCGGAGTTTGAATAAGTGCTCAGGTTATATCCTATTTTATAGGTTTTTGACCCTACTGAATAACCTTTACCGCAAGTAAAATTACCGTTAAACCCGTTCCAGTTAATGCTATAATTTCCGCCGGTACCATTGGCGTAATTAACTGTACCAGTTGCGCCGTCACTCTTCCATAGTGACCAAAAGAAGCCGTTATGTGTACCCGATTGGTAGGATTCTACTGTGGCTTTGGTAGAAGGGGGCAGAGCAGTAACTGTCTCGGGCGCCATTTTTTCGTTTTTTTTACAGCCTGTTAAACATGCAGCGCCTGCAAACACCAAGGTTGCAGCCAAAACAAAAGTAACCTTCCTGGTTACACTTGTTAGTGAGTTTTGTTTTTTCATATAATATATTGGGTTAGGGAAGCAAAATAAATGCATTTAGATCTGGGATGTGACTAATAATCAGCAAATTTGTTATACAAATGTTCATACGGTGTTGTCTATTTTGTTTTATAATGCTGTGGTTGTATCTCCTTGCCATCAATGTAAAGCAGATATCCTTAGGGGTGGTCAGCAATAAATTAATGGCTGTAAATTTTCTTATACCCGTGAAAAACTGGATTGTAGAATGGTAGTTCGTGACAGATGGGTTATAATAGCTTTGTAGCCTTTCGAAAAAGGCATACCAATGAACTATTATATGTCTGATATCGCAGTACCTTAGTTATGATAACCGCCTTTAATATATTGGTCTAATATGAAATCATTAAGCAGAGCCAATTTTATTGATTCTCAGCTTTATTGCGCACAGGCTTTGTTTCGACTTTTTGATCTCACAACCTACAAACTCAATGCTTTGTAGCGTTTTAGCAGGCTTTGTCGTTTTCTACTAAACACCGAAAAACGATGAAAAAAATAACACTGCTGGTACTGATGGGTATTACCCTGCTTTCGTGCGAAAAAAATAAAACCTCCGATTGTGGAGAGAAAATGTGTACCGAGCAATTTGTATCAGTAATGATAAGATTTGTGAACAATAAAGGGGAAGCTACCGAAGTAAAAGACTTTAAAGTAATAAACCAACGAACCGGAGAAAAACTACAGGCCAGTTCGAGTATTTCGATTAATACCATACAGGGGGCGTTCGTTGTAGTTGATGATGGCAATATTCAAAGTTTGTCAGAACAGGGCGATGATTTAAAAATTACCGGTACATCAGTAGAAACTGGCCAGACTAAATCTGCGGTGGTTAAAGTAAGTGGAGGCAAGTGTGCGTGTCACATCAATAAAATGTCAGGACCGGAGCAGATTGCTTTCGACTAAAATAAAGATTACTTATAGATTTTGCCGGACTTGGTTTATAGAAGCTGATGTCTTTTTTGTTTTGTGATCTCTGTACTGTGCTCCTTATTTGTATAGTATACCGCCATCAATATTAAATTTTAGGAATTGCTGCACCTGGCTATTATGATGGCAAGTTCTGTTAATTTTTAAATTTATAAGAGCTAAAAAAAGAGGTTGTATCATAAAGGCAATTTCAGTCCAGATGCTGTCATGTTGAGCCTCCCGAAGGATCCTATCGTGTGGACACATTTCTGAATAATTTGTTTCTTTGTTGGATGCAAACAAGAGGTTTTACGAGTTTATCTGATTCAAGGTTAGTTAGTAGGGGTAATAAGAATCTGGATATACTTTTCAGGAACAGTGTCCAGAGCATACGTCAGTTAAGCAAAGATGAGGCTGAGGCGAAGGGCTTCTATCGGTTTCTTGCCAATGATCGGGTAAGTGAGGGGGCTATTATCGCTAATTTATCGTCCAATTGCCGGGCGGCCAGCGATGGGAAGTATGTTGTCTGTATCCAGGATACTACCGAAATAAACCTTGGTAGCCATCGTAACAGGATAAAGAAGGATACTTTTATCGGTACTACAAATGCAAAGGGTGACCATGGACTTGGCTTTATGCTCCATCCAAGCCTTGTACTTGATGCCCATGACGGTACCCCATATGGCTATGCCGATATCAAGGTATGGAACAGGCCGCTGGAGTTCCGTTCAAAATTTGAGCGTGAATACAGCAAATTGCCCATTACTGAGAAAGAATCCTATAAATGGATTGAGGTATCCAATAACACCAAAAAAGTACTGTCTCCCACCGTTGAGGGGATGGTTATCATACAGGACCGTGAAGGGGATATATACGAGCAGTTTGCAGTTGTACCTGATGCAAAGACAGACCTTTTGATAAGGGCCAGGACCAATAGAACCCTAAAAGATAAGAGTAAACTGTTTAACTGCCTCTCAGATCAGCAGTCACAGGGTGATTATGAAATATTGGTGGATGCCAAAGGGAAAAGGCCAAAAAGAAAGGCGAAGATAGAGATCCGGTACAAGGAAGTAGAAATATGCAAAACTGATGCTACCAGCAAAGGAGTATATTCCAGTACCAAGCTTTATTTAATAGAAGCAAAAGAAGTAGGCTATAGCGGTACAGATAAGATATGTTGGAGACTCTTGACTACCATAGTAGTAACCGAGCCGTCCATTGCCAAAATGTGCATAGAGTGGTACAGCTGGAGGTGGACAGTAGAGGAAGTGTTCAAGATACTCAAAAAAGAAGGGTACAATATTGAGGCCAGTGAACTGGAATATGCCTCATCAGTTAGAAAACAAAGCCTTATGATCATGGAGGTAGTGATAAAGCTGTTTCTGATGCGTCTGGCATATGCCCAGCCAGAACTGGCAATTGGTGCTGACACCTGTTTTAACAGTGAGGAACAGGAATTCATGGAACAACAGATTGTCAGGCTTGAAGGTAAAACCGAAAAGCAGAAGAACCCATACAAGCCAAGAGATTTGAAAAGATACGTATGGGTACTGGCAAGATTGGGAGGCTGGAAAGGTTATGAAAGTAAGCGAACACCAGGAATAACAACACTGTGGATAGGACTAAGGTATTTTAGAGCAGCAAAAGAAGGATGGGACACATATAAAGATGTGTCCACACGATAGGAAGGATCGGGACAAGTAGTCAAAACACCTTAAAAAGTATTTAAATAGGCCCTTCGACAGGCTCAGGATGACAATCTATATTTATGATACAACCTCTTCATTAATTTATTCCGAGAATAATTTTAATCCAGCAATGTCCAGGTCTTTCTGGCCTGTACCTGCTGTACCACTTGCTGTTCGGCAACTACAATATTTTCTTTGCGTTGCCCAATATATTCTAATCCGCTCAATTTATTCCAAAGCGCTACCAATACGCTCATAAACTCGTTGGCCATTAGCATACTATTATTAATTTGTTTATGATCATAAACCAGTTCGATGGTTTTGGCTAAAAGTTCTTCAAAGTTTCCGGGGGTTACATCTTTCCACTCGTAAAAATACTTAAGCAGCTCTTCCCTTTCGCGGGGATCAATCAGCTTAATGGCCGTAAAAAAGATGTGCGCCAGACTGGAGAAATAACCAACTAAAACGGCTGGCGATTCGCGGTGTGCAATGTTTCTGTACTCGTAAAATAAACCTGCAATGTAATCTACAATTTTCTCCGAGATTAAACGGATGTTTTTACCTAATGGGGTGATATTATCGCGCCCTCCCGTTTTATCAATAATTTTAAAAGCCGCCAACTGTAAATCATTTAGTAAAACACTAAAAGATTCATAATATCTAATCAGTGCTGGATGACTGGTTATGGTTGCGCTTGGCGGTATATAATTGTTGTTGATCGTTAACCTGCCGTTTTCGTAATAAACCTGGCCAATGGTGAGGAAATAACTGTCGGCTGTTTGCGTGCTTACTTCGCTTTCGGGTAAAACGGCAATAGAATAGCTTTTTGCCAGCTCCGGATAACGGATAGGGCTTTCTTCAGGATTTGGTGTGCCTGTTGGAATGCGGTTAAATGGGCTCACCACCAATAAAATAACATAGTTTCGGGGTTCTGACTGGCCAAAATAATGGTTGTGAACCAGCGTATCCATCATTTGATCTGACTGTACAATATCAATGTGGCAGCCCTCTGGCGTTACGGCATTACAGTACCTTACCCTAACTTCGATGTGATTAGTGGCTTTTTCGATGATCTCAATATCATGCGAACTTTTATAACCTGTAAATGGCGGCAGGAATCCGTAATTACTATTGTTCAGTTGTAGCGATACCGCATCCCGTACAAAATCCTCTAAATAGAGGTCGCTTACTGTAAAATGATCACTAGAGAGCTTCATGCCATTAATCCAGTTAATGGATTTATATTTTAGCGGCTTTATCATGGTAAATGTTTTTATATAGGTTAGATAAAGATAGCACTTTCTCCAACTTCATTAGGCTTATTTACATTTTCTGAAACGCGTTTAGCATAAATCGTCATTTTCTCCGTAATGCCATTTTCTATAATATCCAGGTCTGGATCAATAAAAATATTGCGTTTAAAAAAGGAGGTTTTAATAAAGAAAATCCATTTGTAATTCTCCTGGTCGTCGCCTTTAAACTCCACCGGGCTTTTGGCAAACTTCAGGTTATAATCGTCAATAAACTTATGAAACCAAATGCCGAAATTCATGTTTTCTACTGCCTTTACTTTTACTTTAAGCGGCTCGGGATCGGTACTTTTTTTATACAGTTCTAGTTCCAGTACCAGTAGCCTGTTAAAATCGACATGGTCCATGTTGATGTCTAAAGGGGTATCGGGATATTTCCAGATTTTGTAGATTTCTGAAGGAATACCAAGCAGTGAAACATAAGCCCACCAAAAAATAAGCGGAACAAAAAAGCAAGTGATGCTGCCTGCACCAAACCAGCCGAAATTTACCGAGCTTAACCAGTTAAAGGCCAGTTGGAATAAATAAACCGCTAAAATAGCCGAAATTAAAGTGGCGAAAAAGATAAAAACCTTGCGCTCCAGCACATCTTTAGGGTAGTATTTCGTTAACAGATACACGAATATGGCACCCATTAAAAGGTAAAAAATGCAGCAAATAATATAACCCCAGGGCATAAAATTAAAGTTCAGAAAACCTAAGAAACCTGGAGCAGCTAAAATAATACCGATGAGCAGAACACTTACGATAAGTCTTTTGTTATTAAGAAACTGGTTCTTTTTATTGATGATGGAAAGTACTGCCGTTGAGACTACGAAGATCAACGGGAATAAGAGAAAGCGAATAAAAAATGATTGAACGTCCATTAATTTTTATAGATGTGATGTACTACAAATATAGTATCTTTAGTATTTGATTATAATCCTAATTTTTTTCGATAATATAAATTTAACCTATAACAAATAAGCAAGCTTAAAGTTTAAATGAAAAAAGGAACTTTGATTAATAACGAACTCTTTACAGATTATAAAGCGGTGGCTCATGCTGCTGACTTAATAGAGCGTAAGGTGATAGATGCCGATCGCATTGAGGTTATCCCTATTGGTCCGGATAAGCGTGCTTTTGCAAAGGATATTGAAAATACAACGATCTACTATACGGAAAAAAGAAGGCACGATCGTATCCGCATCAATACCAATAGAGAGAGTTTATACGATATGCTGCCCGAAGGGCTTTTTCACAGGCCACCAACAGGCAGTGCAGGGATGGATGAAGAATCTATGATTAAGGATATCAGAGATAGGAGAGAAGAAGAAAAGCAGGCCAGATTGTTTTTCACTCCCTTTGATGCCGAAATTAATCATGTAAGGATTATGACCGAGCTTTATGAAAACAGGCTCGATAAAAAAACTACTTATTCGGATTTAAGCCAGATCTTCGAATTCGGCTGGGATGAATTTAACTTATTGAATAAAGAACAGAGCATCATCTGGATGCATTTACTGCCCGAAATCCAACAAAAAAGAAATGATATCGCTTTTGTATCTAAAGTGCTTACCGCCTTGTTTAATTTACCGATAAACCTTATTGATACCACTGCTAACATTAGCCCGTTAAAAATTGCAGATGAACTGCAGATGCAACTTGGCGCCAGCGCCCTGGGGATTGATACCATTATTGGCGATAGTTTTATGCCGGAGCACGAGGCCTATAATGTTAATATTGGTCCCACTACACCTCAAGAATTGATTGGCTTTATTCCAGGCCAAAGGAACAGGGTCATTTTGGATATGGCGCTGAGTTACCTCATGCCGCTTGATGCGGAAATAAATGTTGATTTGCTTACCGCAACCGATTTTCAGGAAACCGTATTGAGTGCAGATGGAGAAAGCGCTTATTTAGGGTATACGGTATATATTTAATTGCGAGAAGGAACAATGAAGCAATCTCTTTCGGCTTACTTATAAATCATAAAAATAATTGCATCCGGGTTATTTGAAAACGAGCGGTTTGTGGTTCTTGGCATTTTCAGTCCCGCTTTTGGTTCGAGTTCCGATGAAGGATCGGAAGCTCTTCCCGACAATCGGGTTTATCTCACTTAGACTACTGCAGGAAACTCAAACCTTTCATTCATCAATAATGAAAACTGGCTATTGTAAACAAACCAATGTTAACTAAACCCGACAGTAGCGGGCATCCCGATTATTTTCAATCGGGATAAAGCGAATGGCGGGACTACAGCACCTATGAAATGCTACCCTTTCATTTCCTAACTTATAAATGACGATAATCTAAAGAGATTTATCTCCTAAAATTCTCTTGTCATTTTTACTAACTGCTTACAAAACAGCATATCCATCTTAGAACTTTAAACCATTTTGTACACCGTTGGCTTTAATAATAAGCGATAATGCACATTCATGGTGCTCCTTAAATTTAACTTAGCCAAAGTAAGGCCAAGCAGCTCTTCCCAGTCTTGCACGGTGAGTTTAAGGTTATCTGCCGGCTCAATTATAATATCGGTGGTTTTAATAAATCCGGCATTGGGCCTGTTATCCATCACAATGCCTTTGGCTAAAGTAATGCCTTTAAGCTTTTGTCCCAATTCGTAACGGCAAAAGTTAATCACATCTGCTTTGGTAATAATTCGATCTGCAGTAGTTAGCCCATACTTATAAGCCTGAACGCGGTTGGTCGCATTTAGTCTGGTGCGGCCACCTTTTGTTTGACTTAATAAAAAGATGCTTTCTGCATTAACTTTATTATTATCGTAAACCGCTAACCGGCTGCCCGCATTAATGTGGTTAGCCTCTTCAGCCTGTGTAACCCAAATATCTAAAAACAAAATATCGGCGTCATCAATCGGTTTTAATACAATATAGCTGGGTAATTCTTTGATGTCTTTTAATGCCGAACGGCTCTTTTGTTCAATAAGGGCAATGTTTTGCTCTAAATTTTTAAGCATAGTACTTAAAAAATCGGGACCATAGGCAGAAAAAGAAGCCTTTTCATCCCTCAGCAGTTCAAACAGATAATCGACCAGTTCTTTAGCATTTCTGGTGTCGAAACGCTCGGTGCCACCATATCTGATCGAGAATGAACCATCACCCTTATCGTTCTCATTGGTATATGGAATTTCGTTATAACTTTTGCCTTTATTGTCTTTCAGGTTTTCTACAGCCAGCATTTGGTCCATCGCTTCGGTTTTAATGGGGATGATATTATTCATCGTTTTAAGCCGGTGTTTGATCTGGCTTAACCTTTTATTCACCACCGGAAATGCATTGATGTAGATATGAAGCTCATTCAGCATTTCCTGATTGATGGCAGCAGGAAAAACCACTTTAAGCCATTTTACTTTTTCATCAATCTGGTTTAATCCCGCTGGCTGAAAAATATTTGCAAAAGCAGCTGGCAATTCTTTGCTTTCATCAATATTAAAATCGTTGAGATCGCCAAGGGTAATAAACCTGTTACTGTAAAACTGGAGCACATCAGCCTTAATCAGATGAAGCAATTGTTTATGCTGAAAGGGCGCTTCCTGTTTCCCTGTTAAAGGCTCGTCCATAAAACGTTCGGTATAAGCACTAAGCTCATTGTCTTTGTAGAACCATTTTCCTAAGGATAACAGATCGTAAGTGTTCTCAGGCACCGAATAGTTTTTCCAATCAAAAAATAAATTTAGTTTATTAAAATCCATCCAGTTTTTTATCCCGTTAAAACCAATGTAGATGGTGTTTTTTTCTATGGTTGATCCAGGCAATGTATTTAAAATAGGCTGCTTGCTCAATTGTTCTACATCAAAAAGGGTAGTTCCGGTAGCAATATATTTTATGGCAGCATTTTGAACTTTTATTTGGTGTAAGGGGCTGAAGAAAATATCAATTTTTTTTGCCTTATCATTTTCTTGCTGAATATTTTTCTTAAAAGCGAACTGCGTATATGGCGAAAGGTAATCTTCATCTTCGATTGGCCTGGCGTGGATAATGGCGTGTGCAGGCAACGATGAAGTTAAATGATCGGGCGCTAAAATGCGGCTTATCTTATCGAAAATTCTATTCTCAAGATTTTTAACATCGTTGGCTACATTGAAAAGTTCGTTACTTAAAGCCTCAATAATCAATTTTACAAGCGGATCAAAATCATTACTATCCTTAACGTTCCAAAAATCTTCGGCATTTTTTAAAATTCTGTTCCGGATCTCATCTTTTGATGAATAAAAAACTGGTTTCATGTGTAGAATATTTTGGGCGTTTTAGATTAAGTAGATAGTGGGCTAAGAAATAAAGCGGTGCTGAAAAAATATTTTTCTCCTGTGGTTTTTATTAGTGCTCTAACACTAATATCTACCTTTTTTTTGATCTCGGTTATCTTACGTAGTGGATATACATTTTCTACTTCAGTAATACGCACTTCTACCTCGGTATTATATATCCTAAATTCATAGTCAGTAATGGATTTTAGCAACGATTTGCGGAATTTTTCCTCCCAAATGCTCTCGCTCACGATTAACTCAAAATCAAGATCCCATATTTCACATCCAAAATCATGGTGGAATCTATGCTCCCCAAACCGGGTAAAAATAATCAGTTCTATGTGGTTGGAAATCGATTTTCCGAGGTCAGTTGCCTGTAGGCCAGCACCTGAAAAGATGGAGTTAAATCTGAAGGGTTTGTTGAAAAAATTTTCAGACATAGATGTTTGGCTTAAAGTTTGTTAAAAGTAAAAGAAATAAAATCGTTTTAATAACCAAACAACAAATATTAAAAATTGTTATAGTACAATGTTAATTTGAAAAGGTTTGTGTGATTTTTAGTGTGGTTGATTGTCGGATTAATTATATACTATTGCTATGTGAAACTATTAAATCTATATGAAACCCATTAACGCCGCCGAAATCAGGAATTCATATACCAAGTTTATCCTAAACTTTGTTTTCCTGACACTCTTTTCTATTCTTTGTATTTACCTCTTTTTCGCAGCTTCTGATTACGAGTACACTTTACTCGACAAAAAGGTAAAAGAAACTGAAAAGCTATCCTATTTACGAAAAGATATCAATACCAATTTCGACCTTATTTTAGTTCGCTTTAAAGAACTTGCCCAATACCGTGATTATAATGCAAATGAAATGAGCAAACAGAGCATTTTGCTTGGAGATATTCAAACGGCTAACAATAGGATAAAAGATTTAATTACGAGGAAGACCGAAGCCAGCCCAAGTTTCGATCTGTATGGAAAACTCAATAACAATGTTGGTGCAATGGCCGATTTACAAGATTCTCTGATCAAATCCAGAGGTGATATTCAAAGATATAAGGAACAAATAAACGACTGCCATCGTGCAAACCAATCTGCAGCTAATAAAATTAGAAATGGTAGGTACGGCCGATAATTAAAGATTATGATAAAACTAAGCATAAAAGAAAGACGGGAACAATTCTTGTTTTTTTTAGCCCTATTTGTTTTTACTGTCGGGCTTTTAAGTTTTGGCATTTTTTACAGCGGTACATCGCGCTACGAAATTTCTAAAGAAGAACTTGAAGTGAAGATTAGTGAAAACGAGGCCTTTGAAAATATGGTGAAAGAAACCATGCCCACTGTTGATACCACTTTTAAACAGATTACACGCTATAACCCAAATGTACAGGCGGTATTTTTAAAGAATGATATTCAGCTTTCATTAGGATCGATTAAAGCTGCATTTGATCGTAAAGCATCCGATTCAAGATACAAGATCTTCGTTCAAACCTCACAATTGTACGACAGATTATTTTATGATAGACAAGAACAAAATAGAAATATTACAGATATCGAACTGCACAAAAGACAATTAGACGACTGCATTACCAACAGACGTCAGCTGCAGCAAACCATATCTGCAAGATAAACATCTCACAACCTATAAAAACGCTACCTATGTCTGACACAAACACCAAGCAAGTTAACTCAAATTCGCAAGGCTATGTTATTCTTTACATTCTTTTGGCTGTACTGCTCTTAACAGGCCTGATTTTCTTATTTAAAAGCTCTTTGTTCGAAAAAAGGGCCATTGACGCCAGAATCCTTAAAGATGAAATTTATTTAAACGAGGATTTGGTTTTTACTGATAATACGCCAAAAGCCACTAAGTGGTTATGGGAATTCGGTAATGGCGAAAAAGCGACTACAAAAACCGGTTCCTATCATTACACCAAGCCCGATACTTATATTGTACGTTTAACGGTAGATGGCGAACTTCGTCAGGAATTTCCAATTACCGTGCGCGATACGGTGAAAGCAGCAGTTATCGATAGTGTACTCACCATAAGCGGACCAACTGCAGGTCTGGTTAACGAAGAAATCAGGCTGGAGGGTGATGGCGAAGGAAAAGATTTCGAATGGTCTTTCGGCGAAACCGGCCGTGTAGATGTTAAAGGAAAAACCGCCTTATACACTTACCGCGCACCAGGGAAATATGTGGTACGCCTTCGGTCGGATAAAGCACGTAAGCCTGCTTTTTTAACCATTCTAATTACCGATCCCAATGCCGAAATAGTGGAAGATCTGGTTGCGCCAGGCGATGGAGAACGTAAAACCATTGATGATATCAGAGCCCGCTTACAGGCCATAGCAAATGGTGCCGATTTTAACTCCAACTATTATTACCTCGTTAATAAATACATGTGCAACAACGAAAAAGTAACGGTAAATGTAGAGATGAACGGGAAGAAAAAGCAGACTGATATTTACTCTTATTGCATGGGCCTAACTTTTGGCGGCGAAATAGCAGTTGATGAAGCGCAGTTAACCATTAAGCCAAATTCTACCTGTGCCAGTTTGTTAAACATTAAGCAACACTCGGGAACAGCCCAGCCTGCAGCAACAGCAACTACTGATGCTCCGGCGAAAACGAAATAGATTAACCTCTGAACCTAATTTTAAAGCTCATCTACAAATATTATGAAAAAATATTATGCCTTAACCATCCTGTTTTTAGGAATATCGTTTGCGTATGCACAATCGCCCGCATCGTTTGGCAAAAAAGTAAAATACATGCCTAAATCGTATGAGCGGCCAGCCGAAACCATAAACGTTAACGATAATACGAGTAGCAGCAATTTGCCCTGGATTGTTTTTTCCGACCGCGAAGATAATTATACCACTACCGCTCCAGGCGGAAGCCTGATTATGAAAAAAATAAGTTTTATGGAGCCTTTTTATGTTTCTAAGGAAGAAAACGGTTACCTCAAACTGATTAAATACAAGGCGGGAATGATCAGGGGAAGAAAAATTAACGATAAAAAAAGTGCCATCAGTTACGGCTGGATTGCAAAATCTAAACTGCTTTTGTGGCAACGCGCCTTCTCTAACCAAAAAACAGGTTATGCCGAAAAAGCGATTGGCATTATCAATGGCAAAAATGCATTAACAGAGCCAAAATTTTATTTCGATACTACCGACTCCATTTTGGTTTACAACACCCCCGAACTTAAAGACAGGCGCACTAAAGTAAGGTTGCATGAAATTGCTTATATCTATAAAAAATCAGAAGATGGTAAAAAATACCTGATTGGTTCTGATGATCAGTTGGTTGCCGATACGGCCTTAAAAAGCATTTACGGATGGGTTTCTGCTGAAGCCGTACACAGTTGGGGAGATCGATTGTATATTACATCGGTTAAACCGGGTAATTATGATAACGATGATTCCACTTCAACAGCAATTAAAAATGGAATAAATAATGGAACAGCTTTCGTAGTAGATCCTTTATTGCCAAGAGAAAACCTGATTTTAAGAAGTGTCCCTGTCGTTTCTGATGATGCCGGTGCTTATGCTGTGGGTATAGCCGCCGATGTTTACAACAAAAAGGACAACAAAATATTAACCATTAATGGTTCTGCACTATCTTATCAGGATTATTTAAAACTCCGCAAAAATAAAAATAAGGTTAATGTTGTTTTTGTAGTTGATGGTGGAAGCCCGATGACGAAATATCTTTCGGGAATGACCAATACTATTGCTTCTTTCGAAAGCATAATGGGCGATTTTGGCAAAGGGACTAAAGTAAATTATGGCGGTGTGGTATATCGTGGCGAAAATGGATGCTCATTGCAAGGGATTTTTGTTAGTCCAATTCAGGATGACTACCGGCAGTTGATGACTTTCCTGTCAAACCAGGCAAAAAACACACTGAGGTGTAACGGCGAAATTGCCGAAGAACCTGTATTTGCAGGATTAAAGGCCGGATTAAATTTGTTTAAAACCAAAAAGAACGAAACCAATTTAATTGTTTTGGTTGGCAGTACAGGTAATGTTGGTGGTACTAATAATTACCTCATTAACGAACTGAGTGAACAGGTAGCCCTTGCCGATGCCCGGATTTTAGCACTGCAGGTTTATAGCGATTTTAACCAGTCGTTTAATGATTTTGTAATTCAATCGCGAAAATTGGTTTCAGAATCAGCTATTCGTGCTGCCGAATACAGAAAAAATACCATGGTTAAAGGCGAGGGTTTAAAAAGCTTCCAACCTTATAATACCAGCCTCCAGGACTCAATTTCTTATTATTTAGATTATCCTAAGAACAGTTTAATACAAGGTGGGGTAGTTTTTCCAACTAAAGGTTCGGTAAACTCGAACCAGAGCATGACCATCGCTTTGCGCCGTTTTGTAAAAGAAACCAATATGGATATCTACAATCAGATCAGTTCTTTGGATAGCGCATTCCGTTTAACCGGCATATCGCGTAAAAACCTATCTGCTGATGTAGAAGGTTTATTACCTGCTCCTGTTGGTATAGAAGTAGCTGACCGCATGCCGCATAATGCCTTTAAATATTACAGTACCGCCAACCTATCAGCCGATGTTGTAAAAAACAATCGTGCTACTTTGCAGTACGCCATTGTACTAAATAACATGGAATACAAGCAGATTGTAGATGTTTTTTCGATTATGCTAGGGCAAAACCTGCAGGCCGATCAGTCTTCTTTCAGAAGTAAACTGGTTAAAAACTACGTTAAAATGCCTAAACAATTGCTGGGGATGAAAGTATCATCAGGTGATATTAAAGCCATGACTTTGGCCAATTATATCAAATTGGTAACGGGTTTACCTTTAAATAACGAGTTCCTGTCAAAATACACCGTAAGCGATTTAAAGAGCACCTCCAGAATGCCCCTCGATCAGTTCGAGAGTTATATTAAGATGTTAAGCCAATCGGTACAACAGATTAAAAGGGCGACACAGATTGAGCAACAATTTGTATCAAACGGAAAAATATACTACTACATCACCGAAAATAATTTTAACCCGGCAGTTTTGCCTACAACCAACTAAGGGCTATGGCAATTACAAATTTAAGCGAATCGGTTAAAACAGCCTTGCACATTGCACAGTCGTTAGCAAAAGAATACAGAAACGAAACATTTTCTGCTGCGCATTTGCTCAAGGGCTTAATGCATAAAGATGTGGGTTTACGGTCGTTTATCACTTCCATAGGGAAGGATGAAGAATACATTAGTGAGTGGGCAGAAGTTCGGATTGATGAACAGACAAAATCTGCGGGTTTTAGTGATACCGTTAGTGGTGCACCAGAAATTGCCGTTATTTTTGAAGAGGCAGATAATGTACGCATTAAACTAGGGTTGGATTTAATTACACCGGTGTGTGTGTTAACCGCACTGGCTAAACCCGGAATCGGTTTTCAGCCCGATCAGTTAAAATCTTTCCCGATAAAGGAACGCGAAATTTTAGACCTCTATGTAAAGGATGAAGCAATCTCGAGAGCGGTTTCTCCAGGCCAGACCACTTCATCTGCAGAAAATAAAAGTACAGGCAATGCCCTGTATAAATATTGCATAGACCGGTTACAGCTAGTTCGCGATGGTAAAACCGATCCGATAATCGGCCGGGATAAAGAAACGAGAATGATGATGGAAATCCTTTGTCGCCGCACCAAGCCAAATGTAATTCTTACTGGCGATGCCGGTGTGGGTAAAACAGCGCTTGTTGATGGATTTGCCATTGATATTGTAAACCAGAATGTACCAGAAAGCCTTAAACCTGTCCAGCTTTTTGAGTTAGATCTGGGCTCATTAATTGCAGGTGCGTCTTATAAAGGAGAGATCGAAGACCGTTTAAAAAACATCATCAAAGAAATAAAACAGTTCGAAAAAGCGGTGCTCTTTATTGATGAAATTCATACGCTACTGGATAGCAAAGGCCCATTAGGTGCCGGAATTGGCAATTTATTAAAGCCTGAACTTGCCCGGGGCGAAATCACCGTAATAGGCGCAACCACTATTGACGAATACCGCAAGATTATTGAGCCAGAGCAGGCTTTCAGCAGGCGTTTTGAAGTGCTTCAGGTAAATGAACCGAATGAGGAAAGCACGATAAAAATGTTGCAGAAACTGGCGGTAAAATATGAAGAACACCATATTTTAGCTATCGAACCCGATGCGTTAGGCGAATGTGTCCGTTTAGCCAAGCGGTATATGAAAGACAGACGTCTCCCTGATTCTGCTTTCGATCTGCTGGATAGAACCATGGCGGCAATGAAAATGATGAACGATACTTCCGATCAGGTAATTGAAAGTTTGGAAGCTGATCTGGAAGCATTAAACGCCAATACAGAACAATCAGATGCAGATAAATTTGCTGACTACAAATGGCTTTTTTCTTTGCTTCAAAATAAATTAAGTCCTGTTTTATTAGGACGATTAACCGACGAAACGCAGACCGATGCCTTCGAAACGGCCGATGAATATCAGGGTTATATCACCAGTAGCCTGCAGGAATTAAAGAAATATGCTGCCGAAAAAAGCGACCGCATTACCAAACAGGATATTGCTTCCATTGTGGCCTACAAAACAGGCATCCCAATGGGAAAACTTCAGGCTGGAGAAAAAGAAAAATTGCTTAATATGGAGCAGTATCTGAAAAAACGCGTTGTAGGGCAAGATCAGGCCCTTAAAGCTGTTTCTGATGCGATATTGGAATCGCGCAGTGGATTGAACAAAAAGGGACAGCCCATTGGATCTTTCTTTTTGCTGGGTCCAACTGGAACGGGGAAAACTGAGCTGGCCAAATCAATAGCCGAATTTCTTTTTAACGATGAAAAGGCGATGATCAGGTTCGATATGTCTGAATTTAAAGAAGAACACAGTGCCGCATTGCTTTATGGAGCGCCTCCAGGTTATGTGGGTTATGAGGAAGGTGGTTTGCTGGTGAATAAAATCAGGCAACAGCCTTATTCGGTATTGCTGTTTGATGAAATTGAAAAAGCACACCCTTCTGTTTTCGATACCTTCCTACAGATCTTGGATGAAGGCCACATGCACGATCGTTTAGGAAAAGAGGGCGATTTTAGCAATTCGCTGATTCTTTTTACCTCCAATATCGGCAGCGAATGGATAGCAGAACAAATCAGTAAAAATATTATTCCGGCATCGAACCAATTGATGGAGGTAATGGCAGGGCATTTCCGCCCCGAGTTTTTAGCCCGGATTTCGGAAATTGTTCCATTTGCACCGATTAACGAAAGTAATGTGGTGCGCATCTTTGAAATTCAGCTGAGCAGTTTGGTGCAATCGCTAAATAAAATGGGGATCGAATTTGAAATAGCAGATGATGCCAAGAAAATGATCGCATTAGACGGCTTTACCCCAAAATATGGAGCAAGACAGCTATCGGCAGTGATCAGAAATCTTTTACGCAGGCCAATTTCGAAATACATCATTTCGGGCGAGCTCAAAAAAGGATCAAAGATCCAGGTGAGCAAACATCCCGAAGAAGATACATTGAAATGGAATATTATTCAGCCAGAAGTTGTTACATTGGAACAAAAATTGAGCTAAAACGTTAACTATTATATTATTAGGAAAAATTAATCGTAAATCTAAATCTACATACTATGTTTAATTATGAAATTGGTGGTAATGAGCGAAAAATCGATACCTCAGAAGCTTTCGCAGAAATTGCCCATAACAAAACGCTTTTTGTACAAAAACTTACCGATAACGATCCCATCAAACCCGAGAAGGTAGAAGGATTAAAAACGGTAAAAGAGGTATTTGAACATTATAAACCAAATGTTAAGGTAGCTTTCGAAAAGCAAGATGGATCTACCGTTGGCGAAACCATAAGCTTTAACGATCTGAGCGATTTCGGGGTGAAGAACATTATCAACCAAAGTAGCTACCTCACTAATGTTAACATTGAGAGAGAAATGTCTCTGAATGTAATTAAACAGTTAAAATCGAACAAAACCTTAAAAGCTACACTTGATGATGAAGAAACTAAAACGGCCTTCATAAGTGCTTTAAAGAACTTTGTTGATGAACTGGAGCAAAATAAATAATCTAAACGCTGAGAAATATGTCAAATCCTCAAGAATTAAAAACAGACCAAAATACTGCTCAGGCCGGGTTTAAGCCCGCTGAAGGCAAAACCATAGAAAAAACATCGCTTAAAGATAACTTAGAAAAACTGGCCAGAGTTGGTGGTTTCGATCTGTTAGAAGCAACTGTTGACGGACTTCAGAATTTAAACCCTGAAAGAAAAGCCAGAAAACAGATTTTTTTAACCGGCGATGAAAAGAAAAAAGAGCGCGAAGAGCTGAAAAAGAAAATCCAGCTTTGGATAGATGTGCTTGAGTCTTCCACCTCTGTAGCGGATATGGTTGAAAAAAGCACTGAAAAACTGAACAGTGCAGAAGAAAACTTAAATAAAAACATTGGTACAGCGCTGGAAAGTACAAGAGAACTGGAGCAGGCTTATAGATCAGTTCATTTGTTCTATAAAAATACCGAGTCTGATAAGCTGAAAAATGTAGTGCTGTTAAATGCATCAATGGATCAGATTAAAGATCTCGATAATCCTCGTTTTATCGAATATGTAGATGACGAATTAAAGCAAAATTACGATCGATTAGATCTTCGTAAAAATTATTCGTTAATGGTTGTTCCGGGCTATATGGGTTCTAATAAAGTGTTAGAAAGATGGGCCAAAATAGCACATAACAATAAAGCGATGCTGGTAACAGATTTTGCCGATTTAGATCAACCTGATGATGTACTCGATTTATTTACCGCAGCTAATTTTACTGGTGCTGACGCATTTAGATCAAACGTAATCATGACCTGTAACTGGCTGGTTGGCCGTGGTAAAGTAGCAGAAGTGGGCGAGGAAGATGATCTTACCGTTCCGGGATCGGCCGCCCTTGCAGGTAAAATGTATTACACGTTAATGTCGCAGGTTACCGCAGGTAAAAAGCATGGAGCCATAAATGAAGTAGATGGTGTAAAATTCGATTTAAAGAAAAGTGAAATCTCTCATTTAGAGCGCGTAGGTTTAGTGCCAATGGTTAATGAATATGGTAAAGTAATGGCTTTTTCGGCTAAAACCTTGTTCAATGGCGACAATATCGGCTTACAGACTTATTCAGTTGTTCGTGTATTCGATTATATCACCAAAGTTTTGTTCGATTTCTTGAATAGAAGAGCTTTCGAAAACTGGACTTCAAAAACAGAACAGGATTTGCGCAGCCAGATTGTTAAATTTTTAGATGGTATCCAGGGTGCAGATCGTTTAATCGAAAGATTTAAGATTATGCGTTTTGAGAGAGATGAACTTCAAAAAGACAGAATCCACCTGGATATCCACATTACACCATATTTTCCGGCTAAAAGCTTTGTGGTAAAACTAGACGGGCATAAAGGAGAAGATGAGAATACCACCTGGAATACAGAGTATAATCAGCAATAGTTTTTGATCGCTGAAATAAAAACCCAACCCTAGCGTTGGGTTTTTTTATGGGTTATGCATCACACTTAACAAATTCTTTATAATTTTGTAACGCATCGGCCCAATCAGATTAATCAAAAAAAATGAAGCAAGTACTTATCCTGAATGGGGATATCGAAAAAAACGCATCTACAAATTTCCTGATTAACGCCTATAAGCAAGGTGCAGAAAGTGCTGGCGCAACCGTGAGAGAGTTGGCCATTATCGATCTGATATTCAACTCGAACAAACTATTTAACAATAGACAGATTGCCGAGTTAGAGCCTGATTTGCAGAAAGCCCTAACAGCGATTAGACAAAGCAACCATGTAGTGCTTTTTTGCCCGGTGTACGTAGACCATATTCCTGCAAAGGTTAAAGGTTTTTTTGATCGTTTGTTTATGCCCGACCAGATTTTTACTACCCAGCAGCAAAACGTAAACAACAATTTTAGTGGGCGTTCAGCACGGATTGTGTCTATTTTAGATGAGGCTACTTTTAAAGAATGGAAAGCAAATAAGAAAACAACTTATCTATCCATCAAAAAAGTGGTTTTCGAGAAATGCAGAATGAGCCCTGTGCTCACCAATACCATTGGTGAATTACATTCTCTTGAAAACCATTATAGCCAAAAATGGGTAGCTAAAATGGAAAAATTTGGTGCTCAGTTAATTTAATAACTCAAGTTAACGAGAATCTTTTGTCCAAAAACACTACATCCTGGGTAAAAACACTACAGTTATGTAAGTTATTCTTTGGGATGCTGTATGTGTAACACTAAAAATATCTTAAAACTTTTCCACACCTTTTCCACAATAATAATTCGTTTAACTAATCGTTTAGTGCGTTTCTGGATTTTGCGTTGATTTTAAAAATAAGATTATTCGCTACAGGTGAGCGATATAGGGTTTTATTGGCCTGATCTTTGGTTAATGCTGATACTGTAGCGGAGGCTACAATAATCAAATTTTTTTAACCTTTAAATTTTAAAACTATGGCTTTCAAAGCTAGATTAAATTTTTCGGGCAAGGAGTACGATGTGCTTCATTGCGCCTATGCGTTAAACCGCGATGTAGATGCTAAAGGAAGACCTTCTTCCGGAGTTTACGGCGGTACCATCGACATTGAGATCGAATCAACTGAGGACACCTCAATCATCGAGGCGATGGTAAACAACCAGTACAAACCCATTACAGGAAGCCTTCTGATTAAGAAAACAGAGGAAGATGCCAAAATGAAAGAAGTTAACTTCGAAGATGGCTACATTGTTAAGTATTCCGAAGGGATCAACATTGTGGGCGATCACCCGATGACGCTTAAGTTCCAGATTTCAGCGCGTAAGCTTAAATTAGGAAATGCCGAGCACCTTAACGACTGGCCAAAAGCTTAGTTAGGTTGAGGGCAGAAAGGTAGAGGGTGTAAGGTTTAGGGTATAAGGCAAGTAAACGCCAACCGCCATGCGCCAAGCTCCATGCTCGCAAGAATTCATTCATTTTAAAAACATTAAAACTTACTACAATGGCATTCAAAACCCGTTTAAACTTAGGATCAAAAGAATTTGATGTACTACAGTGCAGCTTTTCATTAAATAGAGATGTTGACGCAAAAGGCCGTCCATCATCAGGTGTTTATGGTGGTACCATCCACATCGAAATCGAATCAACGGAAGATACTTCTGTGATCGAATCGATGGTTAACAACCAGTACAAGCCACTTTCAGGAACATTGGTTTTCAAGAAAGGCGAAGAAGATGCAAAAATGAAAGAGCTGTCTTTCGAAGATGGCTACATCATTCAGTATAACGAGGGTATTGCGGTAAACGACAATACACCGATGACATTAAGTTTCGTAGTATCGGCCCGTAAACTAAAACTGGGCAACGCAGAACACGAAAACGATTGGCCAAAAGCTTAATCATCAAACGTAATTAAACTGAAGCGATCGGTTTATATCGGTCGCTTTTAGTTCACTTATATTTTTTATCTACCTAAAACATTTAAAATTAATACTTTCAGTCCTGGGACAATCTCCACATGGCAATCTCATCTATTAAAGCTCGCTTATGTCTAACCAATGCAAATATATTGTAGTAAAAAACGATTACCATCCTGGTAAAATGTTTGGTTCGGCACCCACACACAAAATTCATCTGAACATGCCATATATAAAAATGCATTCGTTTTTATTGGAAAGGGCGTGCATTAAAAACTCGGCAACCGGGTTTAGCTTAGGGTAATTTGTGATCAAGATTAATCAATATGGAAAAGAAACTCATTGCAGAAATCAATATAGAGGATAAGGAGATTACCCATTTTGCTTCCTTCAGCCTACAACAGGCTTTTAACGAACACCATTATTTCGAACTGCGTTTTAACCATGATCAAATGGGTGCCCCGGGGCTGATCAGTTTAGATGATAGCCGCGATTTTGTGGGTAAAACCTTAACTGCGTCTTTTGGCCATTCACCAGAGGCGATGCAGAATTTTGTAGGCCTGGTTTCGAAGGTAGAGTTGTCTCAAAGTCATGGTTATCATGGTGTTTTGATCGTGAGTGGTTATAGCCCAACTATTCTGATCGATCGCGGACCGGACCTTGGTTCTTATTTGGATAAAGATTTAAATGAGATTGTAAAATTAGCAACAAAAGATACACCAGCCAATGACTTAAAAGTTGTTGCAAATGCTTCCAGAACATCATCAATCGATTATATCATTCAATATAAAGAAAGTGATTTTGCATTTCTAAACCGGCTTTCGGCAGAGTACCATGAGTGGTTTTTCTACGATGGTAAGCAGCTTAATTTTGGCAAGCCCAACACGCAAAAAGAAATAGCCTTATTCTACGGCAGAGATGTACAGGAAATGCAATATGCCATGGAAATAGCGCCGATCAAGAATAAGCGCTTCTCTTACAATCCTAAACAGGACGAAATGCTGCAGAGCGAGAGCACAGGTAAGGTAGATGGTATTCCTGATTTATCACATGCAGTTAAAGCTTCTAATTTAACCTTTAGTAAAACTTTTAACCAACCGTCACTTATCCGGGTTGATAATAGTAGTGATATCTCCAGTCATGTTGAAAATGAGGAAAAAGCCAACGTGAGCGAGTTGCTAAAAGTAACGGCTAAAGGAGATAATGCAGGCTTAAGTATTGGTGGCATCGCCGAAATTACCATGAGCATTCGTAAAGAATTGGCTTTTACCTCAGAGAGTTTAGGCAAATTCCTCATCACCAGCATTAAACATTATATAGATGAAAATGGCAAATATCACAACACTTTTGAAGGAAAAATAGCCACAACCGAGCGTTTGTTGGTGAAAAAATTTGAAAAACCACAGCCCGATATGCAATTGGCCGATGTGATTGATAACAACGATCCTCAGGGCCAGGGCCGCATTAAAGTGAAATTTAAATGGGAATGTTTAACCAACGATGTTACGGAGTGGTTGCGTGTGGTTACCCCAAGTGCTGGTATAGGCGATAGAGGCAACAATCGTGGATATTTCGCTATACCAGAGATAGACGATCAGGTAATGATTGCTTTTGAGGAAGGGAACATTGCCCGTCCGGTGGTTATGGGTAGTGTTTACCACAGCTCTAGT
This sequence comes from Pedobacter sp. W3I1, assembly GCF_030816015.1. NCBI lineage: Bacteria > Pseudomonadati > Bacteroidota > Sphingobacteriia > Sphingobacteriales > Sphingobacteriaceae > Pedobacter > Pedobacter sp. W3I1. The sequence goes on along the minus strand of NZ_JAUSXN010000001.1, from coordinate 90,811 downwards.
GTAGATAGTAGCCCTTTAATTAAAAATCATCTAAAAAGTATCATTACGAGAAGTGGGCACTTGGTAGAGTTTGATGATGATGCAAACAGCCAGGGCATAAAAATTACGGATATCCACAATAACATCATCCATATTGATACCAAAGGCAATAATATTACCATTACAGCTTTGGAGAACATGACCCTAAACTGCAAGAACATGCAGATTAATGTAGGGGAGAATATGGATGTTAGTGTAGGTAAAAATATTTCAGAAAGTGCAGGTGAGAACATTACATCAAGCGCCAATCAGGATATTATACAAACTGCAGGCAAAGATATCAACATCAGCGCTACTGGTGATATGCGAGAAACGGCCAATAATAAAACTGAGCTGGTAGAAAAGGCTTATACAAGAAGCGCTCAGGACTCAACACAATACGCAGAAAAGGTAACCATCTTTAGTACCAAGGAAAATATGCTACTGGAGAGTTCTGAAAAAACAGTAGAAATTAACAGTGCCGAAAAATCAAATCTGTTTTAATATGGCCATCAAAAAAACTGCTCGAAATTTATTGATTACCATCTCGGATAAATATGTTTCAACATCGCAAACACATATAGAAAGTGCCGAAAAGGTGGAAATTGTTGCTGTAGGGGAAAATTTGATTTTAGCATCCAACAAAAAAATTAATATCACCGGTAAATAAACAGGCTATGACGAATGTAATGTTTAAGAAGCCGAGGTTTGTAATTCCTGAGGCTACAAAAAATAAACCTATTGCTGATATTGTAATGTTTGTTGCCGGTACTACAGATCCTGTAAATACGGCAGGCTTAAAACACCAGGCAAATACCGAGTACTGGAGGGGTATTGATGCGAAAACACATAAAGCAACAGCAGAAAGTGTAAATAATTTTTGGAATAAAATAAAAGAAATAAAATTTCAATATCTGAATTTACATATTGAGGGCGATTTTTTTAGTTGGTCTGGAGACAATGATACTAAAGAAAGAAATATTGCAGCAGAGCGTTTAATGGATGTAATGTTACGAACATACAGAAATTGGAGACATCAAGAAGTTCATTTGCATTTAATCGGACATTCGCATGGGGGTAATGTAATAAACCAATTTACAGAGCTTATTACGAGTAAAGAAATGATAGCGAAGTCTGAAGTTTTAAAAAAAAATAAATTCACTGAATTTCCTAAATTATGGAAGATTAAAAGTATTACTTATTTATCAACGCCATTTTTTCAAAAGAAGCACCAGTTAAATCATACCAAATTACATAGCGCTTGTAAAATAATTAATGTACATAATGAATACGATTTAACGCAGCAACTCGTAGCAGATTTTAGTTTGGTCAATATGGAAGGGTTATTAAAATCTTTCCAGATGGATAAGTTTGAGCGGGGTATAAAAATTGTTAAAAGTGTAAAACACGAAGTTATTACAGATTATCTTAAGGGCTTGCGTTCTGAAAAAAAAGCAATTGCTGCATGGAAAGAAATGGCAACAGCTTTTTTAGGAATCAATATGATCATATCAGAATTTATCAAGTACATTAATTCACTGAAAATTGAAAATTCCAGCTTACAAAAAGAAAAGGATTCATTCGTAAGTATATTAAATAAATTTCTTTTATGGAGTTACGATGTAAATAAGAATTATAACGGGGGGAAAAAAGGGTACGATAAAGTTACCTGGGCAACAAATCTGAATTTGAGCCAGGGTTTAACAGTTTTAAATGCACTATTTCATATTAAAAGCGGCCCAAAGGACAGCTATTTATTAAGTTTATTAGCAAATATTTTTGGAGAAAAAAGAGGGATAACTGACAGCATTGACGAAACATCCTGGACTCCAAAAAAACAGACCAAAGGATTGTCGATTCTAGATGTTCCCATTTTTGATGAAGATCCTTATCACTCCAGAAACAAAAGAGCTCAATTCGGTACTTTCTTAAAAGGGGCACAAAGCGCAGTGCATTCCAATAATCTGGAAGATATGTTAATGCGTTTATTTAGTCAGTTTATTAAACCTGTTCAACTAGCCAATATTTACAATTATATCAATTATGCTGAATATGTCGTAACGGGAAATTTGGATGCACAGCTTAAGGTTTTAAGGGGAAACCTGAAAAAATATACGGAATTCGTTACGAAATACAATGCAGATCTGGTGGCACAAAGAGATGAAAACATTACAGAATTAGATAAAAAACCTGGGTCAATACCATATTTGGCAATGGCGTCGCATAGTTTAAGCCATACCCGGTTTTGGCCAAAAATTGAAGAAGGATTACGGGGAGCCTTTAGTTCAGGAATAAATACAGGATATAAAAAGAAATAATAATGAAAAATTCCCAAAAAATAATCATCATTAGTCTGATAATGTTTATAGTTACCGCTATTGGTATAAGCCTTTGGTATATAAACGACCATATTTTATTAAAATTTGATGCCAAATCGATTCTAATGGTATTGCCCCGTGTAGGGCTGCCGGCTGGAATAATTAGTACAACCATATTTCTACTGGTTGTTTTTTGTTTAAACAAAATAAAGAACCCATTTATAATAACACTCGTAATGAGTTTAATATTTATTGCATTTGTAGTGATATCCTACTGGTTTATCCTGCACATGGTGTTTTATAATATTGAAGATAAGAAATCATTTATAAGTCAGTTACTAGATTTTTAAAATTCATGTACCCTAAATCATTCCAATTTTGGAACTGTTTAGATATCCTTTTATAAAATAGATTACAAATGGAATAAAATGGATATTTCAAATAAAACAATATATTATTCAGGTATAAATGCCCTTCGTTTAGAATGGCCAGCAGAACTGTCTGTAAAATATGGTGTTTTAATCACTTTTAACGAGGGCGAAGAAGATAGCAACGAAGTAAAGTACGAGGTATTGGTAACCCGTTTAAAACCTGGGCCAGAGGGGCAGCCTTTATTTCAGATCGAACGCATAGGAGATGTTTTCATTAACGAAATCCTTCCTGATCTGGTAGCCGATCGCCTGGCTTACGCTGCTGGGAAAGTATTTTATCCACTTGTAATTACTGTTGATCAGAACGGAGGTTTCCAAACTGTTTACAACCATGCGGAAATATTAAAAAGATGGCAATCAGTGAAAAATAAAATCCTTAGCGATTTTGAAGGCAGTTTGGTTGAAAATTATATCGAACAGATGGAAAAGCTGCTCGGCAATCCGGATAGCATACAGATCGCATTATTAAACGATTGGTTTATCCAGACTTTTTTTAAACCGCTTTATAAAGAATATGGACAGCACCGTAGTTCCGGATCGATATATAAATTTCCGATAGCAAAGGGTTTTAATGTTGAAGGCTATATAACAGAAGAAAAACTAAGCGGACAAACTAACAGTTTTGGTGCTATAGAATTATTGCATAATGGCATCATTAAGCCTTTAGAAGATGATTTGTATATCGCAAATAGAGCTACAGGCGATTATGAAGGGAATTACCTTTTACATCCTAAATACAAAAGGATCATCTCGGTGGTTTCTGATTTTAGTTATGGTGCACCGATTATATCAAAAGTGAAGGTAAAAATTACGGTGATCCCAAAAAGTGGAGAAGAATTTGATCGAGATTTCCAGCTAGACACCAATGTTACGGGTGTGCCGGTAACAGAAATGGTGGTGATTGATGGACAAACATCGAGAAAAGGATTTTGGGACCGCTTACTAAATAAGTAACACATGGCAGAGAAACATATTGTAGTTCAGGGGGCACAGTGCATGTGCAAATTTGGATCGGCACCAGATAAATTAAAAGTGCTTACACATACCAAAGAATATGCGAATGATAAAGATGGAAGCCAGAAATCGATTGCGACTACCAAAGATATTGGTGCAACTTTCGAGAAAAATATGTTTGGCTCCTGCTCAAAAATGTACAATAAACCCTGTAATGCAGTGGTAACAAAATGGTCGGGCTTTTATGAAAATACCATACTTACCAATGGTGGGAAAATTTTGCTTGAAGATAGTAAAGCTACCTGCCCTATAGGAGGCACCGATTGCATTGAGATCATTCAACATGGTCAAAAAGCAGAGGCCTCAAAACAAAACTTTGATAACGCAAATAAGGACGTACAATCACAGCTCAACCCTATGTCAGAATCGTTAGATGAATCTGCAAATAATTTTAACGGTGTAGAAGCGAGTGTTAAAGCATAACGTATGGCAAAGGGAATAAAGAAAATTATTTGGACCGGCGAAGGTAAAGTATATAATGCCAATAAAGGATCTATACCTGGTCAGTTAGTGGTAGTAGCTCCCGATCAATATGTTTGGTTTAAAATAGGTGAATGGCAGCCTGGTACTACCGAACAGGATAAAAAGAAAGACGTAAAATGGGCCGTTTTTAACGAAAGAAGCATTATAGATCTTCAGAAAACAATACCCAGCAGTTTTAGTTATGGTTACCGGATACCAAAAAAATTATGTGGACCATATTTGTGGTATATTGAAGCAACATGGAGTGGAAATTTTGATAGTAAATCAGGCTTAAAGATCAGAGGAGAATCGCCTGCGAAAATAGTAGACAGCAGGTGGACTCAAAATGAAGGAGGAGCAGATGTGCGCAAAACTTACCAGTTTTCGTACGGAGAACTCATCTGGCTCAGGCTCTTTACCGAAGGCTTAAATGGCTACGATAACGTAGAAGTAAGGGTGTTTAGAAAACTGAGATCCGCTATGGGTTTATGGCCAAAAGATGATGAGGTAACCCGTAAAATTTATAGGGTAAGTGTAATAGACGGTGAAATTAACCTGAAAATCCCGAATACTTATGCATGGTATCATTCTATGAATGATAGAGCGGATGTTGAGGAGTTTTATGTACGTGTGGTACATCCGGTAACTGGTAAATATATTGAGGATACAGGTGGTAAGGGTGATACGGCCCATGCCCGTTTTTTAAGGATAAAGGATAAACTTAAATCGCAGGTAGTAGAAATACCCGAAAACAGAACACCGGTTACCATTTACCAGCCTGATAAAAACGAGGCAAGGTTTGAGTTATGCAAGTTTGAACAAATTAATGTAACAGAAGAAGGCGGTAAACCCGAACTTGTTTTCGATAATGGAAGTGGAGTTAAAAATGTTATCGATAAACGGGAAAAAACGTTAGAGTCTATTATTTTTAAATTTGATAGCACGGAACTTTTACCCGAAAGTCTTAAGCAGCTTAATAATATATTGCGGTTCTTGCTCGAACATCGATACAGTACTATTCGACTTGATGGTTTTGCTTGTGTAATCGGTAAACAGAACCATAACAATGTATTATCAGAAAACAGGGCAAAAACAGTAAAAGAGTTTTTTATCAAAGGAAAGTTAGATCCTAATCTGATCAAAACGGCAGGACATGGAGAGGTAAACCCCACAGACGATAATAAAGGGCGCGATAATATTAAATATAGAAATGAGGCAGACTATCAGAATAACCGGAGGGTAGATATTGCTTTTGAATATTACGGGCATAATGCACAAACTATTATTTATGAAACTATTGTTGGCAATAAACCAAAAGATATTACCGTAGAACCTGTAAAATTCGATACCAAAGCTTGTTTTGACCGAAAAAAGCATAATAAAACCATCAAATTAATCAACATTGATGTAAAAGCTGAGAATGAGGGCAAAATTACAGTTCCGGCAGTATCAACAATGAGTAAGTTCAATGTTATTCCATTAAATTACATTTGGCCTAAACGAGATGGTTTAATGAATAATTACATAGTTCATATCCATTCTTGCAGGTATTATTCTGTTCAGAACAATCCTACATTTGCTATACATGTATACTCTGATATTAAATGGACCATAGAATTTAAATGGTCGCATACCCAACCCTTTGCCTACACCTACGGTAATAAGTTATATGGTTACGAATTAGATGAAGCAAAAAAGAAAGCAATAGGCGCTGCAGTAGATGCCGGCTGGTCTGAAAACTTTGGTGAGATGGCTCAAAAGTTTGAGCTATCATTTGTAGGAGAATGGACTACTTCAGCAGGTAAAAAGCAAAAGGTTGAATTTAGTAAAGAGTGGTCAGAACGTATTGCTAAAACCCTGAGGGTTATAAATCAGGTTAAGCAAATGGCAGATCGGGTATCTAATTCCTGTTTGGCCAAAGGTAGGTTCATGTTCGAAGTGAAGGCACCTGTTTTAGCGGTATCTGCTCAATGGTATTTAAAAAAAACAAACAAAGTTGTTGGAGAGATTGTCGAAATCGGCGCAGAAACAAAACCGCTTATAGAAGCCACTCTCAGTATAGATCTAATCGATATTGTTCTAAAATATGGTGGAAATGCTATATGTCCGGGGGCTGGTGAAGTACTCACCTGGATTAAGGATAAAATGAACAAATATGTTAAGATAACTTTTTTGATTACCGTAGGCGGAGCGCTTAATATTGCAGGGAAATCCATCATCAATGTTAAATTCCCTAAAGAAACAACTGGTGAAGTCAAAATTACCGGTGAGCTCAAGGTCAATATCGAATTTAAAGCTACAGCCAAAGCCGAAACGGGTAGTATGGGGGTTTCGGGGATTGTAAAAGCAGATGCTAAAACAAGCGTTACCGGAGGCGTAAAATTAGGTGCCGATAAAGAAGGAGTATTCGTCGCTCCAATAGCAGAATTCGGAGGCATAAAAGCCACCTTTGTTGCAGCTACAACAATTAAGTTTGGTTTTATTAAGAGAACTTTTAGCTTTGATGGAGACGCTGTTCTTGTTGAAAAAGACGATGTTAAATTTAAGAAACATTATTTGGTTTAATTTTATATACTCATGAAAAAAAATATAGCTTTTTTAGTTTGTTTAATCTTTTTAGGCTGCAGTCCAAAAAAAATTGACCTAAAAGATTTGGTCCTTGCCGAAAAGCCCAATGTAGATTTGTCTGAATTTACCAAAAATATAACGGAACAAAAGGGACGCTTTGAACTACCAACAAAAGATGGTGTTCAGTTGGTTGATAAGGGAGAAAAGATAGTTTATTATTTTTTTGCAGGGAACGATAATGTAACTTTCGACAAAGCTAAAATAGCCGAAGTTTTAGAAACGAAAGTAGTAACCTACAATGGCGTTGTGAGTTTTATCAGTGTACATCCGGATAATAAAGATGCTGCGAACTTACTTAAGGATATGCTAAAAAGCTATTCGACACCCGATTCCATTATTTATAATCAAAGAAAATTTGATGACAACGAAAAGGAAACACCTGCATTATTAAAAAGCCTTATGCCACATCTTGTTAAAGAAGTTGCTGATGAATTTGATAATAAGGCTACGCAATATCCCCAACAATTGTTTTGGAGCAAAAATGATATATTAACCCAACTGATTATAGATCCTACTAATGCTAACCTAAATATGTCAATTAAGATCATAACTAAAAAGGCATATATGGATCACATTGTTGAGGAATATGCTAAGCCGCTATTAAAAGAATATGATAGTCCGTATGTACATCTTTTTAAAAAATAACCATTATGAGTGAACCATATTATTTACTGGAATACAATATTTCACTGGCAAATTTTGATCTCATTGTAAACGATGTAGTTGTTCATACCCATACCGAAGGAGGTAGCATCCATTCTCAATATCCGATTAACCACTTTATTTTATCAAGCGGCAATCAAAGTTTTAGTGTTGTTTTAAAGCCTGTTGAAGGTGAACTGATTAACCCTAACGCCGAAGCTCAGATAAAAATAAACGTTTTGGATTCGGCAAATGGTAATTTTGATAATCAACAGACAATAACAAAACTAGATGCTCCGGCTTTAAATGAAAAAAAGCTGCCGGAATTAAAAATAGGAGGTGTTTTTAAAGCTGAAGTACCTTATCAAACATTAGGTTGGGTAGCATCCCAGATGATTGATATTAAAAATGAAAATAGCTTAAAACTTGTTAATGATTTTTATCGCAGCATATACCTTCTTTTCAGGGATAAGAAAATCGATGAATTATCCGCTCTGTTAAAAAAGAGATATCAGGAAACGGATACTTCCATGTATTTAGAAGAAGATAATTTGAGCGCGTTAAAAAATATGTTCGCTATGTTGGCAGAGGAAGATTATGTTTTACAAGAATTTCCTAATCAAACCAAATTAGAATTTTATGCGCAGAATAAATTGTTAAACCTAAAAAGAAAGAATCATAGCCCTATTATTTCTTACCTCAAAAAGGGAGCAAATGAAGAGTTTGGTTTCCCTTTTTACATACACCTGCCAAAAGGTAATAATGGGTTCGAAATTATCCGCTAGATGCACATTGCCAGGAATAAAAATTATGAAAGGAACATTATTAATATTATTCTTATTTGCCTTTTTAAGCTGTAATGCTCAGACTAAGGATCTAGAAAACAAAGTTATAGGCAATTGGTCAAGTGATATGAAAGATCGTAGTACAGGTAAATCCATAGGAAATATGTATATAGAATTCACCAAAAACGGTGAATTTATCCAAAAAACAGGAGAAGGGAAAGAGCAAGTTGCTTCAAAAATGACCTACAGACTTACTAAAGATAAAATTTATTATAAAGGAAAAGCAACATCGAACAAGGAATTTAATTCTAATTATTCTTTTAAAGGGGACATATTAGTTATTGAAACTGGTGGAGACAAATCTGAATATATAAGAGTTAAATAATTGAAAATAATAATTATCTGCTTGGAGTGTTTAAGGTGAAAATAAAATTATTGTTATCCGCTTTGCTACTCGTGATGTTAACAACTGCATGTAAAAAAGAAGTTATAGATATTGCGCAGTTACCTTTTTCAATAAACCACTGGATATTGATTTAAACGGTTATGCTTCACGGGTGGAAAACCAGAATGGACATATCGAAGTTTCAGATGGCGGTCTTAAAACAGTTGATAAGGGCGAAAAAGTTGTTAAATATTCTTTCGACGGAAAGGAAAGCGCCAATCTTAAATTCGCGGGTGCAGCGATTAGCCCTTCATTTGGGGCAGTTATTGCCACTTATAACAACCTGCTGTCGTTTGCTACGTTTACTGTTAATGCAGAGCATACTGCCGGCAGCGTACAGTATCTCAAAAAAACATTCGGGAAACCAGATAGTGCCACAGTAAACAACATTATAGCCGAGGCGTTGAGTGCCAAAACCAAGGCAATGCTTAAAGAAAGCTTTCCCGAATATTATAAAGAGTATAAAAATGATTTCAACAGTGTGGTTGTTGATTACCCACAGGTAACTACATGGGTAAAAAATGATGTCCTATATCGGTTAACACTCGATCCTGCAAACAATAGTTTAAACTTTAAACTCGATATCATTACCAAAAAAGCTTTTGAAGATAGCGTAATTATGGGTTATCATAAAAATATCGACCATCCTTTTAAATAACCGAGTCATTAATTATATTTTAAATGGATTTGTTTTTAATATATGTTAATGAATTTTTGTCGCAAGAAGTTACACCTTGTCCAAAAATACTACAATATTTTGAGCTATTGCATGTAGTAGGAATAAGACGGAAATTAATTTCAAAAAAAATACACCTTTTTTCTTTGCAATAATCTGCGTTTTCTATAACGTGAGCCAAGATTTTTAAATTTTACCGACTATGTTACTCGTTATATATGAGTAACATACACAATAATTGGCTTAATATTTGGTCTATATTTAACGTAGCGGAGGCTACAATAATTAAATTTTTTTAACCTTTAAATTTTAAAACTATGGCTTTCAAAGCTAGATTAAATTTTTCGGGCAAGGAGTACGATGTGCTTCATTGCGCCTATGCGTTAAACCGCGATGTAGATGCTAAAGGAAGACCTTCTTCCGGAGTTTACGGCGGTACCATTGACATTGAGATCGAATCAACCGAAGACACCTCAATTATCGAGGCGATGGTAAACAACCAGTACAAACCCATTACAGGAAGCCTTCTGATTAAGAAAACAGAGGAAGATGCCAAAATGAAAGAAGTTAACTTCGAAGATGGCTACATTGTTAAGTATTCCGAAGGGATCAACATTGTGGGCGATCACCCGATGACGCTTAAGTTCCAGATTTCAGCTCGTAAGCTTAAATTAGGAAATGCCGAGCACCTTAACGACTGGCCAAAAGCTTAGTAGGCTGAGGGCAGAAAGGTAGAGGGTGTAAGGTTGAGGGTATAAGGCAAGTAAACGCCAACCGCCATGCGCCAAGCTCCATGCTCGCAAGAATTCATTCATTTTAAAAACATTAAAACTTACTACAATGGCATTCAAAACCCGTTTAAACTTAGGATCAAAAGAATTTGATGTACTACAGTGCAGTTTTTCATTAAATAGAGATGTTGACGCAAAAGGCCGTCCATCGTCAGGTGTTTATGGTGGTACCATCCACATCGAAATCGAATCAACGGAAGATACTTCTGTGATCGAATCGATGGTTAACAACCAGTACAAACCACTTTCAGGAACATTGGTTTTCAAAAAAGGCGAAGAAGATGCAAAAATGAAGGAGCTGTCTTTCGAAGATGGCTACATTATTCAGTATAATGAGGGCATTGCGGTAAACGACAATACACCGATGACATTAAGTTTTGTGGTATCGGCCCGTAAGCTAAAGTTGGGCAATGCCGAACACGAAAACGATTGGCCTAAAGCTTAATCATGATATGTAACACCAACCCACTATTTGAGGTTTGTGCTATACTTAAATATTTACAAAGAAATTAAGGCTCATTATTATAATGAGCCTTAATTTTCATTGCGGTACCGAAGTTTACTCGTCTTCATTATTTATGAAAAAGAAGAAAACGCTTAAAATTGTAAAGCCATCACAGCCAACAGATCTTGAATACATTAAAATGTTCGATGACTGTGTTATAGATGCAACTAAAATTGGCACACTAGATAAAACCATTGATGATCATGTTAATGCCAACAAAACAAGGTACGTAGATATTTCTAATCAGGTAGCAGGAAATTCATTATCGAAACCATATACCTCCTTTTTTGGGTTTAACAGTATAGTTCCAGCAACGGATCCTTTTGACTTTAAACAGCCAAAAGATTCTTTTTTAAACACAATTAAGAAGAATCCATTTCAAATTAAAAATCCTTTTGATACGTTATTTACGAATTTTCAGACGGGTTCTTCTCAAATACCGTGGTATTTCATCGCTTGTGCCCATTATTTAGAATGTAGTTTTGACTTTAAGAAACACCTTCATAATGGAGATCCACTTACAGGTTATACTGTTCGTGTTCCGGCAAATCGTCCAAAAGTTGGGCACCCACCACCCTTTACATTCGAAGAAAGTGCTATTGATGCATTAAAGTTGATGAAGTTTGATCAGATTAACAATTGGAATCTGCCAACGGTATTACGAAAGCTAGAGGCTTACAACGGTTTTGGCTATTACAAATATCATAGTATCAATTCTCCCTATTTATGGAGTTTTTCTAACCAGTATACAAAAGGAAAATATGTGTCGGACGGAAAATTCGATGCCGAAGCCGTATCAAAACAAATGGGCGCTGCAGTTATTTTAAAGCGAATGGAAGAAAGAACATTAATTTATATTCCAAGACATTAAGTCATGAAAAGAGCAAATATTTCGGTCATTGTATTGGTTTTATCTCTTTTTATCTGCTGTACACCCGAATCAGGTAACGGACAAAAAGTTAGTGCAATAAATACTACTGAAGTAAAAAAAACAACCGTTGAATCAAAGGTTATTCCTGATCGTTTGGATGATGAGAAAGAGTTCAGGAAGCTTTTTAAAACCTTAAATGAGAATTTAAAGAAAAAGAATATTAATGGCCTTGCTGCATTAATGAATTTTCCTTTTTACACCAGCCATGCAGAATTGGACAACGGTATGGGTGCAGCCAGTGATCCTATTAGTAAAACGGAGTTTAAAAATTATAAAAATTTGATCTTTAACCATGACGTTTTGCGGTTGCTACCACATTGTAGAGAAGATAATCTTTCAGAAATAGACGAAAAAACAACAGAAATTTATTATAAAACGCTCAAAAAACTAACAGATCCGGGAAGTAAAATGTATGAAGTCTATATGCAATATCCCGAAAGCAATACCCAGGCAGAAAGCTTTTTTGGATTTGTTTTTGGCAGGGTAAATAGCCAATTTAAAACCATTGCTACCTATGCCAAATGGCCAGTTAAATAATACAATTATGGAAAAAAAGCTCATTAGCGAAATTAACATAGAAAATAAGGCAATTACCCATTTTGCCTCATTTAGCTTGCAACAACAGTTTAATGATCATCATTATTTCGAGTTGCGGTTTAACCACGATCAGATGGGTTCACCAGGGATGATCAGTTTAAATGACAGTCGCGATTTTGTAGGTAAAACTTTAACAGCATCTTTTGGCTATGATTCGGGTAGTTTACAAGAGTTTGCTGGTTTGGTAACTAAAGTAGAGCTGGCGCAAAGCCATGGCTACCACGGTGTGTTGATTGTGAGTGGTTACAGCCCAACCATTCTGATCGATCGCGGCCCCGATCTGGGTTCTTATCTCGATAAAGATTTAAATACGATTGTAAATCTTGCTACCTCGGATGTGCCTTCAAACGATATTAAAATTGTAGCCAATGCGGCCAGAAAAGATCCCATTGATTATTTGATTCAATATAGAGAAAGTGATTTTGATTTTCTGAACAGGCTTTCGGGCGAATACCATGAATGGTTTTATTATGATGGCAAACAACTGAATTTTGGTAAACCCGACGACCAGAAAGAAATTGCACTGATTTACGGACGCGATGTGCAAAACCTGCAGTACGCCATGGAAATTGCACCGATCAAAAATAAACGTTTTGCCTATAACCCGAAACAGGATGAGATGCTCCATAGTGAAAGTAGCGGACAGAGCGATGGATCACCTGATCTGGCACACGCCATACAAGTGTCTAACGCGATGTACAGCAAAACCTTTAATCAACCATCACTTATCCGCGTAGATAATAGCAACGACATTAAAAACCATGTGCAGAACGAAGAAAAGGCACACATCAGTAATTTATTGAAGGTAAATGCAAGTGGAGACAATGCTGCTTTGGGCATTGGCAGTATTGCCGAAATTACAATGAGTGTGAGAAAAGAACTATCCTTCTCTATAGAAAGCCTGGGTAAATTTCTGATTACCAGTATCAACCATGAAATTGATGGTACAGGTAAATATTATAACACTTTCGAAGGTGTGGTAGCTACAACAGAGCGCCTGTTGGTAAAAAACTATAGTAAGCCAAGCCCGGATATGCAACTGGCAGATGTAATAGACAATGCCGATCCGCAAGGGCAGGGCCGTATTAAGGTGAAATTTAAATGGGAGTGTAAAACAAATGATGTAACGGAGTGGCTGCGGGTAATTACACCAGATGCCGGAAGCAGTGATAAAGTAAGCAAAAATAGGGGTTTTGTATTTATCCCCGAAATTGGCGATCAGGTAGCTTTAACCTTCGAGGAAGGCAATATTGCCAGGCCAATTGTATTGGGTTCGGTATTTCATGGCAAAAGTGGTAGCGGTGGCAGTGCCAGCAATAACAGCAAAAGTTTGACTTCTAAAAGTGGTCATACTTTAACCATGGATGACGGTGCGGGTATGATTATGCGCGATAAGGATAGCAATTTTATCGAGCTCGATGGAGCTGGTAAAGCCGTTTTCGAAACCAAAGAATCGATTCTGATTAAATGCGGGGAGAGCAGCATTTTTATGGATAAAACTGGAAAGATCATCATTAAAGGAAAGGATATTTTAACACTTGGAGAAAACATCGGAAATTCTGCAACGACCAGTATCGGCATAGGTGTAGGGCCAGAAGATGGAACACCAACCTCTGGTATTGGGATAGAATCACAAACCTTAGATATTGGTACAAAAACGCTTTCAATGAGTGGCGAAACAGAGGCCAATCTGGCTTCAAAAAAGATTAATGTGGGTGGCGAAAGCGAGACAAATATTAGTAGTGGCAAGATTAATCTAAACTAATTTCGACCTTAAAGCTAAATGAATCCGATACAGCTGGAACTGTTTAAAATAGATAAACAATGGCAACAAGTAGTAAGGCAACATCCATCAGAAACTCTGTTTTTATGCCTTGGAGAGCGGCATGAGGTAAATTTATTCGAATCATATTTTAAATACCAGTTAACGGAAGAAAGCAGGACCAACGATATGTTCCTGCTCCATTATCAGGAATTTCAGAACAAAAATGATTACGGTAAAAGTTTAGTTAAAGAATGGAAAGAAATTTTTGACTTATGGCAGAAAGATACAAAGGCGGGTGTTGTTTGGGATGTTGAAACAGGTGAAGGTGCTCAAAATTATAAAACCGATGCTTATTTCCCCGTTAGGGCTTTGGTACGGTTGTGCAATCTTTACCCCGATTTAAAATTAAAGAAGATATATGTTCAGCTGGCACCAACTACCATCCATGATGTAACTGGGCTATCTGAATGGATTAACGAATGGTGCAGTTGTGTTAAAGCATTCGATAACCACAATATAAAACTGGTTTATACCGAGCATCATATACACCGTACTTTAAAAAAATTAAAACAGGGAACAGAATTTAAACTCCACATCGATGTTAGCCAGTTGATGCAAAATGCTGCGGCGCATACCAATCGTGAGAAGAACGATCCCGAAGCCGATTACCAGCAACAGATATTGATTGCCAGTAATTATTTAAGCAAGGGCAAGCACGAGCAGGCCAATGCGGTTCTGGAACGGGCAATTGTGATCGCCCAAAAACAAGGACTGCAGGAGGCGGTAGTGGCCGCAAGGATTATGCTGGCACAGAGTTTAGCCGTGAAAAACAAAAAAAACGAAGCACGCCAGCAATACGAACTAGCTTTGGCACGTGCCGGAGAAAACACACTATTGAGTGCACATATCCACATGAGCTATGGCAGTTTCTTACTGGCACATTCAGGTAAAGATGAAGCTAAAAAGTACTTCGAAAAGGCAATTAAAATCGCAGAAATTATAGAGAACGATTTTATAGCAATGGAATGCACGCGCTTGCTGGGGCAGCTTTCTGAAAGCAAAATAACAGGTTCGGCAAAAGCAATGGCTTATTATTTGAAGTGTTTAGAAATTGCCCGAAAAATGCCGATTGAAAAACGGCGACAAAGTTCGATGGCTTATACCGCATCGATCATGTTAAAAAAATATGGAGAAGAAAGTCCAGAAGGTAAAAAATTAGATATGGATATGCAGCAGGACTACGGAGAAGACTGGAAATCGATGGCCGAAGTTCCAAAAAATCACGCTAATCCATTATCATAAAAAATATACGGATGAAAAAAGTAAAAGCAAGTAAACCGAATATGTCGACCGATAGGTCGATCCGCCTATCTGCAAGCTTAACCAAAGCCGAGCCAAAGGCAGTTGGCGGAGGCGGAGGTGTTGCTGTTGGAAGTAATCCCCCTGCAGCAAAAAGTACCTTAAAGCTTGTAAAAGCTAAAAAGCCTGCAATGGCCAATACCGCGGTACAGCATGTTAGCAAGCATTTTGATGTGGTACTGGCTATTGATTTTCACTGGACAACCATTCCCCTCCCGCCATCTTTTGGCTTTATTCCATTGCCTTTGCCACATCCTTTTATTGGCATGGTGTTCGATCCGATGGATTACCTGCATTTTAGTATCCCTATTCCAAAATTTGCGCAAGGTTTAATTGGTACGGCCAGTATCCCAATGGGAGGCTCCATTTATGTTCATGGCAGGCATAAAGCCACCACTACCACTACGGTGATGGGCGTCTTGCTTCCATTTAGGCATATCAGCTCTCTCCCGGTATATTTTATCGTAAACATACCTGGCTCACCACATGAAGGGGAAGTATATTGGGGTTCTACTACAGTAAAAGGGCAGGGTTCGGAAATGAGTGGTTCTAATCCTGGGCAAGTGCTTACCTGCTGGTGCCCGCCAATGGGTTTAAAACCACTGCCAACTGTGCCAGGGAAATTAAAGAAAAATCCGTTGGCTTATTTCGCTTTTTACAGCGATTTATTAAGCATGTATGTGCAGATTAATACTGGTAAACCGGTGTTGGTTGGTGGTACCTTTGCACCCCATAATTATACCCTGAAAGAATATTTAATGCGTTTTGCAGCCATTGGCATTATGAGGGGGCTGACTAAATTAGGAGGAGCTTTAGCAAAAGGAGCCTTAAAAGGCGTGAATAAACTTCTCCAGCGGATGTTGGGTAAAACAAACCCGCTATCAAAAAAACTTTGCCATTGGGGTTTAGAGCCTGTAAATTTTGTTACCGGGGCTATGTTTTTCGAATGGACTGATTTCGAATTGCCAGCGGGCCAGGCACTGACCTGGAATAATGTATGGCGCAGCGATAAACCCTACGCAGGTATGTTGGGTAATCAGGTTTACAATAATTATGATTTATATATTTATCCCGATCCGGAAGCTGGAATTGTAGGTTTTAGTCACCCCACCGAAAATATGGTAATGCCTTTGCCTTATATTGAGCCGTATTCAGGCAAACAGTACGACCGTGCACAAAAGGTCTGGATGGAAAGGCCAGACGAGAATACCTGGCTCCTTACCATCGATCAGGATATTTATACTTATACACTTTTTAGCGGCGGGCCAGATGGCGATATCTACCGTATAAATCATATCGAATATACCAATGGCAGTCAGCTTACATTTTATTATCAAAAACAGCTTTTAACCCGGATTGTAGAAAATTCTGGTCGAGTGCTCGAAATGCAGCATAACGAAGCAGGTACGGCGATTAAAGCAGTTTATTATCACTATAAAAATACCAGCGATCTGTTGGTAAGTTATGAGTACGACCAGCGTGGCAACATGATTAAAGTATACGATCAGGCAGGTAAGGCTATTATATTTGAGTACGATGAGTTTAACCGCGTAGTGAAAAGAACCAATCGAAACAGTATGGCTTATTTCTGGCGATATGATACGGAAGGCCGCGTAATCCACACGGAAGGTAGAGACGGTTTTATGAGTGGATCGATAAGCTACTTCCCGCAGGAAGGGTATAACGAAGTACATTACCGTGATGGCAAAATAGAGCGCTATTACTATGATGAAAACGACCTGGTTTACAAGAAAGTAGATGCCATGGGTGGTGAAACCTGGTATGAGCACGATCGCTACAACGAAGAAAAAATGGTTTCCAGTCCTGAGGGTAGGGTAATCGGCTATGAATACGACGATCGGGGCAATATCACCACTTACCATACCGCAGATGGCGAGCAATATCAGTATGCGTATGATGAAAACAATAACCTGATTCTGCGCAGTGATCCGGCCGGTTCAAATGAAACCTGGTTATATAATGAGCAGAACCAATTGCTTAAACATGTGCAAAAAGATAATCGGGTAGTTGATTTCTATTATGCAGCTGGACAAAAGTTACCTGTGTTTTGTCGTGATAATGATGGCTATGAAGTTCATTGGACATATAACAGTTTAAATCAACTGATCGAATCGGTTTCGAGCGAAGGCAATAGCCGTCGTTGGACTTACGATGATTACGGGCGGTTGATTCGTTTTAGTCCTGATAGTGATCAAACTACGATCTGGGAACGTGATGAAATGGGGCGTGTAGTCTTGGTGAAAGATTTTGGAGAAGAAGCCCTGCGTTTCGAATACGATGCTTATGATCTTCCGGTTTACGCTACCGATGGCCGTGAAGAATGGCATATGACCTATACCCCAATGGGTAGCTTAAAAACACAAAAAAGAAACACTCAATTATCCAGTCAAAATGCCCAAACCCTTCATTTTACCTATGATAAATGGGAAAATTTAAAAGCCATTACCAACGAAAAAGGTGAAAAATATCTCTTTTTAAGGGATGGGAATGATGATGTGGTGAAAGAAATTGGCTTTGATGGACAAGAGCAACAATATATCCGCAACCAGGACGGACAGATCATTAAAACGATACAGGCTGATGGTAAGGCCGTTTACCACAATTACGATCTAGGTGGCCGTTTGGTATACAGTAGGTATGAAGATGGTACTTACGAAGCCTTTCAATACAATAAACTCGGTTTGCTCATTGCCGCAGAGAACGAACTTTCTTCAGTTAATTTTAAGCGGAATCCATTGGGTATGATCACCCAGGAAATACAGGATGGCTACCAGGTTAATTATCAATACGATGTTTTTGGCAATCTGAAAAGTTTAAAAAGCTCATTAGGGGCTGATATTAAATACGATTACGATGAAATTGGTTATCTGAATGGTATCGCTGCAAAAAGTGGTGGTTCAGCAGAGTGGACTGCAGCCATTGGTCGTAATAAAAACGGGCAGGAAACCAGCCGCAGTTTAAGCGGTGGGGTTAGGGCAACGTTCGATTACGATCACGAAGGTCACCCGATTAGCCAAAAAGTCGAAGCCAGCCGTTCCATCACAGCATTTAAACAATATGCCTGGGGACCAAACGATAAACTGAATAGCTGCTTAAACAGCATCACTGGTGGCAGCATCAATTACCGGTACGATACTTTTGGTAGTTTGGCTTCGGCAAGTTATAGCGATGGTAAAGTGATCTATAAAAATCCTGATGAAACAGGGAACTTATATAAAACAACCGACCGAAGCGATAGACGTTACGATAAAGGCGGTAAACTGCTTAAAGATGACCAATGGTATTACCGTTACGATGCCAAAGGCAACCTCGTACAAAAAAGTAAACGCAATATTATAGGCCTGGCAAAAGAGGAAGTTGCCGAACCGGAAGAAAATGGCTTATTTGGAAAAAAATTAAACTGGGGCATGGCTGATCCTGATATTCCCAAAGCGGAAACCCTTGATGTCTTAGCCGATGCCGAGCCCGATTTGCCCGAGTGGAAAGAAGGCGATTGGGCTTACGCCTGGGCCGCCAATGGCATGATGAAAGCGGTTAAAAATCCACATGGCGAGATCATCAGTTTCGAATACGATGCCTTAGGCAGGAGGAAAGCCAAAATTGTTAAAAATACGGTGTATCGTTATGTGTGGGATGGTAATTTACTGCTCCATGAATGGAATTACCCTTTAAACGAACGGCCTAATTTGGTGGTTAATGAAGACGGTCTTCTCAGTTATGATAAAACAGAACCACTGGGCAGTGATTTAATTACCTGGGTTTACGATCAGCATAAATTTACACCAAGCGCCAAAATTATTAATGGCGAATATTATTCTATTATTAGCGATTATTTAGGCACTCCTGTACAAGCTTTCGATAATACAGGAAAAAAAGTGTGGGATTGCGAACTTGATATTTATGGAAAAATACGTAAACTTAGCGGCGATCGGGAATTTGTGCCATTTAGGTACCAAGGACAATATGAAGATGTAGAAACCGGGCTTTATTATAATCGGTTTAGGTATTATGATCCGGAGCAAGGCAATTATATTTCTCAAGATCCAATTGGTTTATGGGGCGGTAATCCTTCAATTTACGGCTATGTATTTGATAGTAATTATGAATTGGATGTATTTGGCTTAAAAACCTTTCAGCAGGCCTTGGGTGATTACGGTGAAAAATGGACGAAAGAGGCGCTACAGAATTCTAATAAATATTCTCGGGTATTTCAAGTTCAAAATGCTTCTGGCCATGGTATTGATGTAGTGGGTATGCGCCATGATGGAAAATTTGATATTTTTGAAGTAAAAACTAATATTTCAGGAAATGTGGGCAATTTGTCAAGCAGGCAGTTAGATTCTGACTACTTTATCAAAGATATACTTCTGAAAGATAATATTGTCGATTTTGGATTGTCTCGCCAACAGGCTAACGGAATAATGAACAATATTGGTGATAAAAGAGTTGTCGATGTATTTGTAGGCCGCGGAGCGAAAGGAAGATTCAAAGTGAAAAGTGCGTTGGTATCAGATTGGGATGAAGTTTCGCGCACTCAAAAAGCTCGTGGCACTTGCCATTAATAAAAAAAGTTTATGCATAACACAAAAGGGTTTAAAAAATTTTTTCAAAAAGTACTCCAATCATCTCAGGATGAAGAGCCGTTCATCGTAGAGTTTATCGAAGACTTCATCCATAAAAACACCAGAACTTTTCAAAAGAAAATGGTTGTTTGGGATGCAGAAGAGACGGTAGATTATAATTTAGTATATGTACTCTCTTCTTATTCATATCGATTTAAAATTCCAGAGGCGGTTATAGATTTTATCGAAAGAAATAATGAAGATGCATTTGTAAAAGTGCTAAAATCGTATTTTACTGATCTATTGCTTCAAACCTATGCCCACAAAACAAATCAATTTGTTGATGGTGTTTTGCATACTGATTTGGCGTTAAGTACTCTACTGTCAATAAGTTATTTCCCTGACAAAACGGAGCTTTTAGCTGAGCATTTATTAAATTTTATTGAAGCTAATAAGACTAAATTGGATATTTATCCTGAAAGTTTAGATTTTGGCTTTAAAAGCACTTTGTATTTAGTTTCTGCTTTACTTAATAAGGCAGGTCATTTGACTAGTTCTGAAAAGATCAGCCATTATCTAAAACCAACTAATGAAGTATATGTATTTGCAGACAAAAATCTTTATTCAACAGATTCGCAAGTAGTGAACAAATGGGTTGATGGATTAGCTGACTTTCATATAGTGAACAGTAAAGATGATTTAACTCTGCCTTTCAATCGCGAGCGCTGGCAATACTTCCCTATAGAAATTATAGCACTACTACAATTGCGTTCACAAAAAGGCCTGTCTATTGATTTTATTACACATCCCTTATTAAAAGATTTTCTTCCTTTTATAGCCCAAAAACTCCCCATTCCATTGGATGAAGTAACCCAACAATTGGAAAAACGCATTTTAGAAAAATAGAAACGATGGCAAACTGGAGCAACGTTTTAATAAACAAAGCAATAAAACGTTATAATTACAGTGAAAGGATTGAAATCGATAGAGATAAGGATGGCTTTCTAAGAAGTTATAGAAATTTTACGGATAAAGATACCTTAAAAAAACATACACATATTATTTATGGTGTTTTAGAGGGAATGCCATATTCAACCCACATAATCGCTAAAAACTTATTATTTCAGGAAGATAAAAGCTGTTGGAAATATTTTGAAAGAACGGCGCTCTTTTGGACAATGTCGCACATTAACGATCCTTTTATCGATCATATTAAATCGGCCCTCGAATATAGCTTATATGTGGAGCGGGAAGATCTGATTGAAATTTTATTGCAAAAGGCGGAGGAATATTTAAACCGTGATGAATACAAAACGAATAAAGATTATAAAAACCAAAAAGTATATCCAAGTACCCAGCTAATCCATTTCTTAATTGAAAAATGGCTGGGAAAGAACCCGATAAAGGATCGGGTTTTGCAATATGGTTTAGGTTATGGAATATATCAACAGTTGATTGACAACTGGGATGATTTATCGAAAATCGAATCCACTTATTGGGATGAACTGTGTGAATATCATTTAAAAGGCCTGAGTTTAGGAAAAGAAGACGTTTATAAAACTGAGGAGTTTTTAGCCAGTGGACTGGTTCCGATGGAATTGATAAACATTATAAAAGTGAGAAAAAAGTTAGGTCTTGATTTCCCTGTTATTACGCACGAATTATTTCAAACCACAATGGCAAAGGAACCTCAAATTCCAACGGGCTATAAAGATAACTTAGACGTAAAATACCAATTGGTTAAAAGGACTGTAGAAACAAAAAAGAAATGGACAATCGACGAAGTTGTTTCTGAACTTAAAATCCAGTTTGGAGAGGATGTTGATCTGTTTTTATAGGATCAATAAGTAATGCAACCTAAACCTTATCCTGCAACAATAACTTGATCACATTTTTTAAGGCAGGGTTCCGGTTAGATTCTTTCCAGATCATATAAAGCTCCGTTCTTTGTGGAATATGGGTAAGCTCTACAAACTTTACGTTTTCCTGATAGCCATATTGCAGGGCGGTTGGTACAATGGCAATGCCCAAACCTTCTTCTACTAATTTGTAAATGGTGAGCGCATTGACTGATTTGTGATAGGTTTTGGGTTTAAAGCCATGATCCTCGCAAATGCTCATCATCAGGTCGTAATAGAAAGGGCTGTCATCACTCGAGAAAAAAATGAATGGCTCATCACCCAGCTTTTTTACCGCTTCAAAACTTGCCTTTTTCATGGGATGACTTTTAGGCAATACCAGTGAAAAAGTATCCTGATGGATCATGTGTTTAGAAATACCCGGTTTAAACTGCTGCATCCTCACAAAACCCATATCGAGCATATCTTTTTCCAATAATTCGATCTGAAGTTTATTGGGCATTTCATCCAGGTTGGTTCTGATTTCTGGAAAATCTTTGTTCAGTTTAAAGATAACTTCGGGTACGATTTTTTGTGCAGCCGAGCCTAAAAACCCAATGCGGAGCTCGCCCTGTTTGCCATCATTAATATTGCTGATCTGTTTTTTAATGTTTTCGATATGGCTGAACAGAAAATCTACCTCATCTTTAAGGTATAGGCCTGCTTCGGTAAGTTCTACCTTTTTCTTGTTACGATCGAACAAGGGGGCATTAAAAATTTCCTCCATCTGTTTAATCTGCCTGCTTAGGCCGGGTTGCGAAATAAAAAGGCGGTCTGCGGCCTTTCTAAACTTCAGCTCCTCGGCCAAAACCTGAAAATATTTTAAATGCCTAAGTTCTATCTGATAACCCATGGTTATTACATGATGATGTAATTGGTATTTATAGGTATCAAATATAGGGCTTATTTTTGTTTAAAACCTTCTAACATGAGCGAGCAACAGATTTTTAATTATGGAACAGATCATTTAACCGCTAAGTTGGCTTTAGCCATCAGTAATGGCGAGATAAAAGGTATATTGAGTCAGAGCACCCGCGATAAAGTGGTGAAAAGCAGCAAGGTGGTTGAACGGATAGCGGTTTCAGGTAAAGCGGTTTACGGCATCAATACCGGTTTCGGACCACTGTGTACCTCCATGATTTCGGCGGTTGATACCCGTAAATTACAAGAGAATATTTTAAAAAGTCACGCCGTTGGTGTAGGCGAACCGATAGATAGTGAAATATCAAAACTGATGCTGGTGTTGAAACTACAGGCTTTAGCTCAGGGATATTCAGGTATTAAAATCGAAACACTCGATCGAATGATCTGGTTTTTAGAAATTGGTGCTACACCATTGGTGCCCAAACAAGGCTCTGTTGGTGCCTCTGGCGATCTAGCCCCTTTATCTCATCTCTTTTTGCCTTTAATTGGCTTGGGTAAGGTTCATTACAAAGGTGAAATTATTGCGACAGCTCAGCTTTTACAGGAATATCAGATGAGTCCGCTACAATTGGGTCCTAAAGAAGGCTTGGCCCTGATTAACGGTACCCAGTTTATTGCTGCACATGCCGTTAAAGTGGTACAGCGATTAGAAAATGTGCTGGCTTCGGCTGATATTATTTCGGCAATGATGATTGAAGGACTACAAGGCTCTGAAAAACCTTTTCATGCACAGCTTCACCAGCTTAGGCCTTATCCGGCAAATATTGCGGTGGCCGGGCAAATACGTAAACTGTTGCAGGGTTCTGAAATTATGAAATCGCATGCCGATTGCGCCAAAGTACAGGATCCATATTCATTAAGGTGCATTCCACAAGTACATGGCGCTTCCAGAACAGCATGGTTGCACTTAAAAGAGGCTTTAGAAATCGAACTCAATTCGGTAACCGATAACCCTGTTATATTTAATGACGATTTAACGATCAGTGGGGGTAATTTTCACGGTCAGCCATTGGCTTTGCCGCTCGATTATGCCTGTTTAGCTGCTTCAGAAATTGGAAACATTAGTGACCGACGGATTTACCTTTCGTTAGAAGGAAATACACCTGGCGTACCTAAACTCCTGATGAAGGAAACGGGATTAAACTCCGGTTTTATGATTGTTCAATATACCTCGGCAGCTTTGGCCAGCGAAAATAAAGGACTTTGTTTCCCGGCAAGTGCCGATAGTATTCCGACTTCCTTAGGTCAGGAAGATCATGTAAGTATGGGCTCAATAAGTGGTCGTAAAGCCTTGCAGGTGATCGAAAACGTAGAGAAAATCCTGGGGATTGAATTGTTCTGTGCTGCACAAGCCATTGATTATCATCATCCATTAAAACCTGGCAAAATACTGGCTGCGGTACACGATTTTGTGCGTACTGAAATTGATCATTTCGAAGAAGATCAGATTATGTACGATAGGATGGAAAATGCCATTCAAATGGTACAGCAAGGTAAAATTGTAGCAGTTGCAAGTGAGGCTGAATCAACATTGACTTAAAGAGTTTAAAATTGCAAAACATGGATTTTAAAGCACAGCTATTGGCAGGTATTCCTTCAACATTACCTGCAAAAAAAAATAGGAATACGGCATTAAGTCACGCACCGGTAAGGAAGGATATTTTAACCGCAGATGAAAAAAAACTGAGCATTAAAAATGCTTTGCGTTATTTTCCAAAAGCATGGCACCAGGAGCTTGCACAAGAATTTTTAGCTGAACTGAAAAACTTCGGGCACATTTATATGTACCGTTTTATGCCCGATTATGCCATTTATGCGAGAGATATAACTGCATATCCGAGTCGTACTGTTCATGCTGCGGCAATTATGCTCATGATTCAGAATAATTTGGATCCGGCAATCGCACAGCACCCTGAAGAGCTGATTACCTACGGTGGAAACGGAAGCGTATTCCAAAATTGGGCGCAGTACCTTTTAACAATGCAATACCTCGCCACAATGACCGATCAGCAAACGCTGAATATTTATAGCGGGCATCCACAAGGCCTATTTCCATCAAGTGCCGCCGCGCCTCGGGTAGTGGTAACCAATGGGATGATGGTGCCGAATTATTCTTCACCAGAAGATCTTGAAAAATTTAACGCTTTAGGAGTAACTCAATACGGGCAGATGACGGCAGGTTCGTATATGTATATTGGGCCTCAGGGCATTGTTCATGGCACAGCTATTACCTTAATGAATGCTTTCCGCAAAAAGGGTTTTTACGGGCAATATACCGAAGGGAAAATATTCCTTACCGCAGGATTAGGCGGGATGAGCGGAGCGCAAACCAAGGCCGGTAATATTGTGGGTTGTATTACGGTTTGTGCAGAGGTAAATCCCACGGCTGCAACTAAAAGGCATGAACAAGGTTGGGTAGATGAGCTGATTGATAATTTAGATGAACTGGTTAACCGCGTAATACTTGCCCAAAAAAGAAAAGAAACGGTATCTCTGGCGTACATTGGCAATATTGTTGATGTTTGGGAGCGATTTGATCAGGAAAATATTAAAGTTACCATTGGTTCTGATCAAACTTCATTACATAATCCATATTCAGGCGGTTATTATCCTGTTGGTTTAAGTTTTGTTGCAGCAAATGAAATGATGGCCAATGCGCCTGGCCAGTTTAAAGTTTATGTTCAGGATTCGTTAAAACGGCAAGCTACAAGCATTAACAAACATACTCGCAAGGGAACTTACTTTTTCGATTATGGAAATGCTTTTTTATTGGAGTGCAGTAGGGCAGGTGCCGATGTAATGTCGCCAAATGGGATAGATTTTAAATACCCATCCTACGTAGAGGATATTTTAGGGCCATTGTGTTTCGATTATGGTTTTGGCCCATTCAGGTGGGTTTGTGCCTCGGGTAACGAAAACGATCTTGATTTAACCGATCAAATGGCTAAAGAGGTGATGGAGGAGATTAAACTTAGTGCACCGGCAGAAATACAACAACAATTGCAGGATAATATCAATTGGATCAGCGCAGCAAAAGAGAATAAACTTGTTGTAGGCTCAAAAGCCCGGATTTTGTATGCCGATGCTGAAGGCCGTGCAAAAATTGCTTTGCGCTTTAACGAGGCTATTAAAACCGGCGAATTATCAGCTCCTGTGATTTTAGGTAGGGATCATCACGATGTAAGCGGAACGGATTCTCCATTTAGAGAAACGAGCAATATTTATGATGGAAGCAGATTTACTGCCGATATGGCTATCCATAATGTAATTGGTGATAGTTTTAGAGGTGCAACTTGGGTTTCGATCCATAATGGTGGTGGAGTTGGCTGGGGAGAAGTAATAAACGGCGGCTTCGGAATGGTGTTGGATGGAAGCGAACAAGCTGCCGAAAAACTGCAGAGTATGCTTTTTTATGATGTAAACAATGGAATTGCCAGAAGAAGCTGGGCACGTAATAAAGAAGCCCGCTTTGCAATCGAACGCGAAATGGAACGGACAGGTACTTTAAAAATTACGCTACCAAATTTGGTTGATGATGAGGTGTTGGATGGATTGGAGATAAATTAGATATAGTTGGCGAGAATACATCATTCTCATTCTGAACGCAGTGAAGAATCTTTTTGAACTTAAGTTTATACCTAAGGGAGAAAGATTCTTCGTTTCACTCAGAATGACAAAACTTAATGGATCGTACAAATTCTGTAACGACAATTTTTCCAGGAAAAAAACGCTGCGTTCTCTGCGGAAACCTTTGCGTACTTTGCGGTTAAAATGCAAACGATTAATCCAATGGCAAAGTAAAATGAAAAACGGAACCTATTCCTTCTTCGCTCTCCACCCATATTCTGCCATTATGCCTTTCAATAATTTCGGCACTTAAGTAAAGCCCAATTCCAAAGCCAGAAATGGTGTGGTTGCCCTGCACGCGGTAATAACGTTCGAAAAGTTTATCAATATCGCCAGGTTTTATGCCTATTCCTTCATCTTTAATCTGGACTTCAACTTCAGTATTGTGCAATTTGCAGGTGATTTCGATCCGTGTACCATTATCTGAATATTTTAAACCATTGCTGATCAGGTTAGATATTACATTACCGATTTTATTTCGGTCGGCATTAATGTTAACCTCGCATGTTGGGTTTAATATAATTTGATGCGACGATTGCGAAACATAAGTTTCTTCGATGGTTTCTTTCAGCAGCTCATCTAAGTTAAAGTTTGTTTTTTCGATTAGCAGCTTGCCCGATTCCAGACGGGATACATTTAAGAAACCATTAATCATATTGGTCATTTTTCTGATCTGGCTATGCGCTTTATCTAAAGCGATAATCGCATAATTGTCTTCATCTTTTTTCGCCTTACGTTGCAAAACCTGCACAAAACCATTAATAGCCGTTAGTGGCGTTTTTAATTCGTGGCTTACCATTCCGATGAAATCGTTTTTTCGAAGCTCATCCAGTTTTTGTTCAGTAATATCGATAAAAAGGCCAGAATATTCAGTTGCATTTCCATGGTGATCTAAAAATACACGTCCGGTTGCTCTGACCCATTTTTCCTGACCGTTGATTAAATTCTTAATTGGATATTCCGTATCGCTGGGTAAATGGTTTTTCATGGCATTTTCGAGCGTCGAAAAAAGCATATTGTGGTAATCCGGATTTACCGCTTTCATCATCATATCCATTTCTACAGGTCCATCCAAAGGTAAGCCCAGCAGCTCTTTAACAAAGCCAGACATGGTAACCTCAAGCGTTTTCGGATTAATGCTCCATGTGCCCATTCTACCAGTTTCTATCGCTTGTCTGAGCTTTTCTTCACTGTCTGACAGTTTATTGGTGTATTGGATAAGATCATCATGTGTTTTGGCAAGCTCTTCATTTATAGTAGCCAACTCTTCGTTTGCTGCTGCCATTTCCATATTTATACCTTGTAGTTCTTCCTGATAAAGTTTTCGCTCAGTTATATCAGGGCTTACCGTAGCAATGGCAATTGTTTTATTGGTTTCTTCATTTCGAATAGCAAAGCCATTCCATTCAATCCAAAAGGGAATTCCTGTTTTTTCATTCCAGAATCGAATCTCCTGTCTGAAAGTATTATTGTTTAAAATATCCGGTAGAATTTTCTCAGCCATTAACCGGTCTTCCGGGAAAACACAATCTAAGATTGTTCTGTTCGAAATGCTAAGCCAGCCTAGTTTTTTTAATGCTGCAGGATTTAGGTATTGGATTGACATATCCAATTCGGCAATGCCGATAAATTCTGAACTGGCCTCTATAAGTTTATTTTGGTTCTGGCGCTCTATTTCAATTAATTTCCGCTCTGTAATATCAATGCAAGAGCTAATATAACCGGCAAATGAGCCATCGGCATGAAAACGTGGAGGGCCACTTGCAAGCAGCCACCTGTAGTCGCCTTTTTGGGTGAGTATTCTAAATTCGCCCGTAAAAGGTTTTTTTTCGGCAAGGGCCGAAAGGTAAATATTTACATACCTATCCCGGTCTTCAGGATGAATTAAATCTGCCCAGCCAAAGTCGAGCAGGTCTTTCATCGATCGGCCTGTTAATTCCGTCCAAGGTTTATTGAAATAAATAGCATTTCCACTCTCATTACCAACAGCAATAAATATATCGGTTCCCTCGGCCATGGTTCTAAAGCGCTTTTCGCTTTCTGAAAGCTGGTTAAAACGCTCAACAACCCTTAGTTCCAGTTCGTTATTTAAAGTGTGCAGGGTTTCCTGGGTTTCCTGAAGTTCTTCATTTGTGGCAACAAGCTCTTCATTTGTAGTGGCCAATTCTTCAATGGTTGCCGCTAGTTCTTCGTTCAAAGTCTGCTCACGTTGTAATGCTTCTTCCTTTTCGCGTTCCCGCTCCAAAGCTTTATGTCTCAATACCCGCTCGCTTACATCAATCGCTGTATGTAAGATGCAGATTGTTTTTCCTTGATCATCTTTTATGGCCCTGTACTCAAAATCAAAATAGAAAGTTTGTAATTCGCCATCGATTTTTATATCGGCAGCAGTATCCTTGCCCGAAATCACTAGCCCTTCTAACCAAACTTTCCTGAACATATCAATAAAAGGTTGCCCTTTAAGTTCAGGTAGAGCCTCTTCCAGCGATTTTCCAATCACACTCCTGTCTTTTCCCCAAATTCTGAGCATCGCATCGTTTGCCGTCTGAATTATAGCTGTTTCACCAACATGTACGGCGGTTGCGGTATGCGTTAAATTAAAAACTTCCAATAATTGCTCGTGACTTAAAAAAGGGCTTGATTGACTCATATGGAGGTTTAAAGAATAATTTTAAAATAAATATTAAGTTTCAAGGTAAATTAAATCAGGGATCTAACCATGATCACTTTTGATATAAACTATATACTAACCATGACTTCCTTAAAAAGTTTTTTAATGATGTGAATTTCTGATGCATATTGTGTGTTTTTCCTACAACCAAAATATAAAGTGTTGGTCAGTTTTGAAGTACCTTCCCAAATTACCTTTACTTTTTCTTCTTCAACTTCTTTTTTACAAAGAAAATCGGGGATAATAGCCAGGCCTTTTCCACCAGATAAGCAGCGTACAATCGAATTGAGGTTAGGTACAATGTAGTTTGGGCGGAAATCGGCATGTTTGCCAAAATTAAGTTGCCAGAAACGTAAAAGATGTTCCATATCCCCAGCTGTTCCATACCACTTTTGCTGTTTTAACCAGGCTTCCATTCCGGCTAAATCTTTCTTTTTAACCAACGAATTAAAAGTTTGTCCATCAGTTTCTATTCCGCCTACTAAAACGATGGTTTCTGAAGAAAAAGCCTCGTGCTCTACATTAGGTGAATTGCCTTTTTGTGGGGTAATAATCAGGTCTAAAATACCCTTATCCAATTGATCTAACATTTCCGGATATTCGCCAAAACGGATAATGACATTAAAAGGAAGTGTAGAAATATATTGTTCGAGCGTAATCTGAAAAGTCTCAAAACACATGCCTACGCTAATGGTTGGCGTATGTTTCTCCGTACTTTTTTGAAAATGTTTTTCGGCATCTTCAAGTTTGGTAAGCGGCTCCACAATAAAATTATATAATACTTTCCCTTTTTCGGTAGGGATCATCTTTCTGCCTGTACGTTCAAACAGTTTGTAGCCAACGTAACTTTCTAAGGAGCTTAAATGTAAACTTACCCCAGGCTGCGAAATAAACAGATTTTCTGCCGCACCAGTTAGGGTTCCTGTTTTATAAATTGCCTTAAAACTTCTATACCATTCTAAATTAACCATAAACTAAGTATTATAATTCTGATACAAAGCTATGAATTAACTTGTTTTAATAATAGATATAAGCGCTGTAATTTTGTGTTATCAAAATAGAAAACGAAATGACAAAAATATTCATTATTAACGGCGGACAAAAATTTGGTCATTCTGGTGGCAGGTTTAACGAGACAATAGCTAATGCTACAGCGGATTTTTTTTCATCGCTGGAAGGGTTTGAAGTAAAAACAACAAACATTAATCACCATTACGATCCGAAAGAGGAAGTAGAAAAATATGTTTGGGCAGATGTTGTAATTTACCATACCCCAATCTGGTGGTTCCAATTGCCCCATAGATTTAAAGAATATATCGATGTGGTATTTACCGAAGGTCACAAAAGTGGAATTTATAGCAGTGATGGCCGTAAAGCCAATAATCCGACAAGGAACTACGGTACTGGCGGGATGTTACATGGCCGTAAATACATGGTAACCTCATCGTGGAATGCACCAAAGGAAGCTTTTACTTTGCCTGAAGAATTTTTTATGGAAACCAGTGTAGATGATGGTGTATTGTTCGGTTTTCATAGAATGAATGCTTTTACCGGGATGGAACGGATAGATGGCATCCATTTTCATGATGTAGAAAAGAATGCCGATATTATCGGTGCGCTTAAATTACATCAAGACCATTTAACCCAAAATTTTTTAAATACAGCCGTATATGAGCATTTATCTAACAGCAATAGTTAAGAGTAAAAAAGAAACCAAAACAGCATTAAGAGTTGTGCTATTAGATATGGTTGTAAATTCGCGTAAGGAAGAAGCCTGCATTCAGTACGATTTACATGAGTCTACAGGTGAGGATACTTTTGTTTTTTGGGAGGAGTGGAAAGACCAGGCAAGTTTGGATCTGCACAATAAGCAGCCTTATATTTTAGCCTTTGTGGCACAGGTTGATAAGTTGACGGATGATATTGTAATGTATAAAACAGAAAAACTGGCCTAACTACAGTTTGGTACGCCTGGCTGTTAACGACGAACCGGCGGAAGCAATTACAACAAAAGCCACAGCAAAACACTCTTTTAAAGTGAGGTATTCTTGTAAAAATACGAGTGCGGCTAATGAGGCCATTGCAGGTTCGAGACTCATTAAAATACTGAAAGTCCTGGCAGGAAGCTGCTTAAGGGCTCTCATTTCGAGGGTAAATGGGATGGCGCTTGAGAGTAGAGCAAGCGCTGCTCCTAAACCCAATAATTTAGGACTCAAGCCGCTTAAACCACCACCAAAAATACCAAATGGCAAGATAACCAGGGTAGCGAATAACATTCCAATGGCAACTGCATCACCGCCTTTCATTATTTTTGAAATCCTGCCACCCAATATAATATAGGCTGCCCAAAAAATGCCAGCTAAAAGTGCCAGTAACACACCCGCAACATTTAACCCCGTACTGGTCCATGGGGCAATGAGTGCGATGCCTGTTGCGGCCAGTATTACCCAAAGAAAATCTACCGGTTTTTTAGAACCAAAAATGGCGAGACCCAAAGGCCCAACAAATTCTAAAGTTACCCCTAAACCGATCGGGATTCTTGCTATAGCCATATAGAATACCATATTCATTACCCCTAAACAAACACCATATAGGATAACATATTTCCATTGTTTGGCGTTTAACTTAAACAGGTTTGGCCTAAAGGCAATTAATAAAATCACCGCTGATAAACCGATCCTTAAGGACGCGGTAGCGGCAGCGCCAATTTGTGGAAAAAGCCCTTTTGCAATTGCAGCCCCCACACTGTACACTGATAATAGACAGTAAAACAGCTGGTATGGGTGGGATATTGATTTTGCTTTTCATCTGGGGCTCGTAAATGAGGCGCAAAATTACGGAATTATAGCCTGTTCATCTTTTAAAATAAAAAAAGGGAGAATCAGATTACGCTAATTCTCCCTTTTCAATCAAGTTAGGTTATTAAGAAAACAGTTCCTGTTCGTCTCTATTTTCGGTAGGAATCTTCTTTAAGAAGTCATCAAATGCCGGCCCTTCATTATCAGAATATATGCCGTAAGCGTCTAATATGTAACCAATGTTTTTATCCTGATCTTCGATTAGATAGAGTACTGAGTTGTCTGCCGGATCCGAATCTCCTTCAAAACGATAGGTTTTGACGATAGTTAAATCTTCAGGTTTATAAATTTTGCCCAGCGTTTTGCTCTGCATCTTACCATGATCGGATATTTTTAATTCATTATCTTTTCCTTTAAGCCTCAATTTCTCTAAAATTTGACTCAAAGTGTTCATTGCAATTGGCCGTTCCATAATTATACGATTTTATAATACTTAAACAAGTAGCATAGGAAATGGTTTTACTCCTACTTGTTTTAAGTCAAACCAAATGATTATCAGTGTGTTTGTTGTATGGAATTAAACCCTAAAGCAATGAGAAAATATCTTTTAAAACTAGCCATCGTAGGCGTAGCACTGGTAAGTGCTTGTACAAAAACCGACAAAGAAATTGCCCAGGCAACATTGACAGAAACAGCTGATCATACTAAAACCATAGGAACAGCGAAGTTTTATGAATTGAGTGATGGAAAAATTAAGATGGATATCGAGATGAATTTTGCGGCACGTGCCGACAGCAATGTTGCCGTCCACTTTCACGAACATGGCGATTGCGGCAATATGGGCGAAAACACCCATGGACATTGGAACCCCACAAAAGAAGCGCACGGAAAATGGGGGTCTGCCGCTTATCATAGCGGAGATATTGGCAATATTATGCTAGACAGTAAAGGCCACGCAACCCTTTCGGTTACCACCGATAGATGGAGCATTAAAGATGGCGATATCAAAAATATTATCGGCCGTGGAATTATTGTACATGGCGGTACCGACGATTATACTACACAACCAACCGGTAACTCAGGACCACGGGTGGGTTGCGGTGTAATTGAAGCGGTGAAGTAAGATTTGTATATTAGTTTGATCGTCATTTCGAGCGGAGTGCAACGCAGTCGAGAAATCTATTAAAGATCTTTCCATTCCACTGCGTTTCAGTCGAGATGACGATTTTCTGTTGGAGTCTTTAAGCGGTTAATTTTTTAACTGCTTTTTTTATGCAATTTGATCGGGCTTGTCATCATCATTAAAAACCTAAATTATTATGGCAACACTAAACGAATCTCAAAGCGGCAAGGCTGTAAAGGGAAGAACCAAAAAAACTGCACCAAGGGTAGACCTTACCGCAATGGTCGACCTGATGTTTTTATTAACGACTTTTTTTATGCTCACCACTTCTTTAGGTACTTTAAATGCGGCAGATATCGCCAAACCTGATAAAACGGATGTTAATGTCGTGGAAAATTATCCTGAATCTCGTACCATGACCATCCTGCTCGGCAAAAACAATAAGGCTGTTTGCTACATGGGAACCATAGAAAAAGCAAATATGAAGGTTATCCCGGTAGCAAATATTCAGAAAGAGATTATGGCAAACGAGAAACTGGTTGCTGAAACCCATCAACATAATCCAACTAAATACATGATTGTCATTATCAAGCCAGCTAAAACCGCTAAGTTCCAGGATCTTATAGATGTAATTGATGAAATGAGAATTGCCAATATTAAATCGTATGCCATTGACGATGATCATATTACAGAAAAAGAGGTCGCATTTATGAAAATGAACGGCATATAGGTCATTGATTTTTTAAAATCCAAGCCATGAATACAACGAATAAAAAGAATATAAAAGCGTATAAGACTAATGAATAAATTGAATATGAAAACTAATACCCTAGTTTTTTAATAGAGATTGCGTTTTGGTGTTCTAGAGGGTGTTTATTCGGATTATTAACGAATCGTTAGGTTTGTGTTAGATGTTTAATACTACGTCATTATAGCGAATATGGTTACATTCGTTGAAGTGTTTGGCCAAGCATCAGGCGCATCCCGAAAAGCCTTCAAAAGAGTAGGGATCTCAAAACTCAAAAAAAATCTAGTATGAAAAGTTTAGAATTAAAAAATCTTAGTGTTAAAGAAATGAACACAACTGAAATGTCACAAGTTGAAGGTGGTGGTATTGTTAACAATACATTAAGCGAACTTTTAGCTTCTCTTTCAGGAACTTTAAATGCAGTTGGCGCAGACACTTCAGCATTTTTAAGCAAAACAGTAACCAATGTTTTGAAACTTGTTTGGAGTCTATAAGCAATTTATTGTATCCGCTGTTCTGTTTTCAGAATAGCGGATGCTTTATGATTTCGACACTATGGCGCTAACCAGCTACTCTACAGAAAGAATTTCAAATACCGCTCTCGTTTACCGTTCCCAAATTAGTAAATCAAGCCAGTTAATTTATATCGTTGCCGTGGCAGCCATTTTAATTGTTTTGATTGCCCTTCCCTTTATTAAAATACCCATTAGTATAAAAGGTACAGGTATTTTACAATCTACCATCGAAAAAACAGAACTTATTGTACCGGTTAATGGCCGCTTAATAGCGTACAGACTTTCGGATAATAAAAGACTTAAACAAGGTGATACGTTACTGGCCATTGATGCAGGTTTACCTAAACAGCAAGATGCTTTGGTAGAAACGCGTAAAAATCAAATCACCCAATTCCTGGAGGATATCCGCACGCTACTCTCGTTTAATGGCGGTTCATCAAGTCTGCAAACCGGGCAATATGTAGCATCCTGGCAACAATATATACAAGAATTAAAAAATGCTGGTATTGCAAAAAGACAGGCCACCAGTACCTTTGCGCGCTACAGTAAACTTTATCAAAACAAAGTACTTACGCAATCAGAATACGAAAAATATAAATACGAACTCGAGCAGGCCGAATCGGTTTACTTAATGGTGCGTACCAAATATAAAACCCAATGGCAAACCGAAGCCAATGGTTACCGCAACGAACTGCGCCAGCTTTCCGGGCAGCAGGCAGAACTTAACGAACAGAAAAAACAATATGTATTGCGCGCGCCGATTGATGGTTCCGTACAAAATTTAGTCGGCTTACAACAAGGTGCTTACGTATTTGCCAATCAAAAAGTTGGGGAAGTTTCGCCCGATGCCGGTTTGGCCGCTTATTGTTACATCAACCCTTCAGATATTGGCCTGATTAGAAAAGGACAGGAAGTGCATTTTCAGATCAATGCTTATAATTATAATCAGTGGGGTTTGGCAATAGGTAAAGTGATCGATATTTCGGATGATATTGTGATTTTAAATGGTAATCAACCTGCTTTTAAAGTAAAGTGTTTGATGGATAAAAATTTTCTGATGCTGAAGAATGGTTACAAAGGATACCTCAAAAAAGGAATGAATTTTACCGCCCGCTTTAAAGTAACAGATCGTAGTTTATATCAATTACTTTACGACAAGGTAGATGATTGGGTTAATCCAAACTTAATCCAGAAAACATAAAGGCAATGGGTACAAAGGTTAAGCAACGAGATATAACAGATTGTGGTGCGGCTTGTCTCGCTTCAATTGCTGCTCATTATAAATTGGATTTGGCCGTTGCCCGCATCAGGCAGCTTGCCGGAACCGATAAAAAAGGTACAACCGTTTTAGGACTTGTAGAAGCTGCCCAAAAACTAGGATTTGAGGCGAAAGGCGTAAAAGCACCTTTTGATAGTTTATTTAAAATACCTACGCCCGCTATAGCGCATATCATTGTGAATGATATCCTTCAGCATTATGTAGTGATTTATAAAGTAAATAGTAAGTTTATAGAGGTGATGGACCCTATAGATGGGAAAGTGCACCGTAAAACGCATGATGAATTCAAAAAGGAGTGGACTGGTGCGTTAGTCTTATTGTTGCCATCAGAAGATTTTCAGATCGGCAATGAAAAAAAATCAATCCAGGGTAGATTTTGGAGTTTGATTAAACCGCACAAAGGCATTCTGACGCAGGTTTTATTTGGTGCTATTGTTTATACTGTACTGGGTTTATCCACCTCTATTTTTGTTCAGAAATTAGTCGATTTTGTACTGGTAGATGGTAACCATAATTTGCTAAACCTTATGAGTATAGCCATGATGGTTATTCTTATGGTGCAGCTGTTTATTGGCTC
Organism: Pedobacter sp. W3I1; assembly: GCF_030816015.1. Lineage (NCBI taxonomy): Bacteria > Pseudomonadati > Bacteroidota > Sphingobacteriia > Sphingobacteriales > Sphingobacteriaceae > Pedobacter > Pedobacter sp. W3I1. The sequence goes on along the minus strand of NZ_JAUSXN010000001.1, from coordinate 54,701 downwards.
GGCGAAAACAATTTTTACCTTAAAAACGGGCCAGTTAATCGATTCGCAACTTATTTTAGGTTATTACAAACACTTGCTCCGTTTGCCACAGCAGTTTTTTGATACCATGCGGGTGGGCGAAATTATTTCGAGGATTAACGATGCCGTAAAAATCAGAACTTTTTTAAATGATGTATGCGTAAATTTTGTAGTGAACATTTTTATTGTTTTCTTCTCATTCATCATGATGTTTACCTACTACTGGAAACTCGCACTCATTACACTTACCGTTATTCCATTGTATTTTGTAATTTATGTGATTACCGATCGGTTTAACAAACGTACCCAGCGTAGGTTGATGGAAGATGCTGCCGAGCTCGAATCGCAATTGGTAGAAAGCTTAAATGCAGTAGGTACGATTAAACGTTTTGGCCTGGAAGATCATGCTAACGACAAAACCGAAACCCGTTTTATCAAGTTGCTCCAGGCAGGCTTTAAATCGAATATTAATGCTGTTGTATCGGGTACTTCTACCGAATTTATTTCACGCATGATTACCATTGTATTGCTTTGGGTGGGCGCAGGTTACGTGTTAAGCAATTCGATTACACCTGGAGAATTACTGTCGTTTTATACCTTGATCGGTTATTTTACAGGACCAGTTTCCTCTTTAATCGGAATGAATAAAACTGTACAGGATGCTGTTATTGCAGCCGATAGGTTGTTCGAAATTATGGATCTGGAGCGCGAAAGTGATGAGAACCAGATTGAACTGAGTACCGATAAAATTGGCGATATCCACTTCGAAAATGTTTCCTTTCGCTATGGGGCAAGGTTGCCTGTTTTCGAAAACCTGAATTTAACCATTCCACAAGGGAAATTTACGGCCATTGTGGGCGAGAGTGGCTCGGGAAAATCTACTTTAATGTCTATCCTGCAGAATATTTATCCTATACAGGCGGGCAATGTGCGCATTGGCAAATATGATCTGAAATACATAACCAATTCTTCGCTTCGCAGAATGATATCAGTAGTGCCCCAGCAGATCGATTTATTTGCTGGTAACGTAATCGATAATATTGCCATTGGCGAAGAAGAACCCGACATGCAAAAAATTATTGATATTGCCACTAAATTGGGTTTAATTGGTTTTATAGAGGCTTTACCCAAAGGCTTTCAAACTTATTTGGGTGAAAACGGAACAGCTTTATCAGGCGGGCAAAGGCAGCGGATTGCCATTGCAAGGGCTTTATATCGCGATCCTGAAATTCTAATTTTAGATGAGGCCACCTCATCGCTCGATTCGGTTTCTGAGCAACATGTACAACGAATGATCGAACTTTTAAAAGCTGAACAGAAAACTGTAATTGTAATTACGCACCGATCGAGCACATTGAATAATGCCGATAAAATTATTGTATTGGATAAGGGTGTAGTGGTTGAGCAGGGCAGCCATCAGGAACTGAAATACCACTTGGCCTAGCTTACGAAGTTTAGGCGGGTACGGGTGTAGGGAAAATTTCGTAAGTCTAGGGAGGGGAAAAGCATGTTTTATATTATTTTTTGTAAAGCAGTTGTTGTAGCTTTTTTTAATGTTCGTCCTGCTTTTTATTACAAGTCCGCTCCCGATGAAGATCGGGATTACGGGCTTTCCATTTCAATCAGGTTTGGGTGGGTTAGGCTTTTGCTACTATTACCGGAAAATAGCACAGTTCCAGAATATTTCTTTGTGAGGGATTAATCTTCCTAAGACCACCAGCCTAAGTTAAATAAACCTGAAAGGAGCGAGCATCCCGATGTAAAATCGGGATAAAGCGGATGGCGGGACTTTCGGTACCGATGTACACAGAACCTTGCTTTTCAAAAAACACAAGCTCATTATTTCATATCCGACATTTCCTGCTGTTTGGTGAGCCACCAAACATGGAATTGATGTTACCATCCGACACAAATATCCAGTCAGATGGTAACATCTGACTGCAGGACAACAAATTCTGATTTTAGACAAGGGAGAATCCGCTTCCTCCATTAACTGAAGATAGCACAGTTCCAAGTATTTATTTTTGAGTGGGGATTCTTTGCCAAGAACCACCGGCTCAAGTTCAATAAACCTGACAAAAGCGAGCATCCCGATGTAAAATCGGGATAAAGCGGATGGCAGGGCTTTCGAAACCGATGCACACAGGAACCTGCTTTTCAAAAAAGTTATCAATGATTTTTCTGCTGTTTGCTGAGCCACCCAATATGGAATCTGGTGGTGTTGAATGTTACCATCCGACTACACGAGGCCAACTTACGAAGCTTGGGCAGGCCACATGCACCGGCAAACTTCGTAAGTTACGCGCAGGCCACAACAAAAAAGGCGTTCTGCAATGATGCAAAACGCCTTTTCTATAAAATTTATTAGAAGAATTAAATGCCGAAAGCAGCTTTAACCTGATCTACGTAATCTAATTTCTCCCAGGTAAACAAATCAACAGTAACTGTTTTTTCTTCACCATTTGGTGTTCTGAAAGTTTTGGTAACCGTTTCTGGCTTACGGCCCATGTGTCCGTAGGCAGCCGTTTCGCTATAAATTGGGTTTCTTAATTTCAAGCGTTGCTCAATAAAATAAGGGCGCATATCGAAAATCGATTCTACAATTTTAGCAATCTCGCCATCTGTTTTACCCACTTTACCAGTGCCGTAAGTATTGATGTAAATACCCATTGGTTTTGCAACCCCGATAGCATATGATACCTGAACTAAAATTTCGTCGGCCACACCAGCAGCCACTAAGTTTTTAGCAATATGGCGTGTAGCATAAGCGGCACTTCTATCCACCTTACTTGGATCTTTACCAGAGAAAGCACCACCACCGTGAGCACCTTTACCACCGTAAGTATCAACAATAATTTTTCTTCCGGTTAAACCGGTATCGCCATGAGGACCACCAATTACAAATTTACCGGTTGGGTTAATGTGGTATTCAATTTTATCGTTAAATAAATGTGCGTAAGCCGGATTGGCTTTGATAATTCTTGGAATCAGGATATTCACTAAATCAGTTTTGATTTTAGCCAACATGGTTGCCTCTTCATCAAAATCATCGTGCTGCGTTGAAATTACAATCGCATCAATACGCACTGGTTTGTTATTATCGTCGTACTCTAACGTAACCTGGCTTTTTGCATCAGGGCGTAAATAAGTAATTTCGTTATTTTCGCGGCGCAAAACAGCCAATTCCTGTAATAATTTATGAGAAAGATTTAATGCCAATGGCATATAGTCTTCCGTTTCGTTGGTAGCATAACCAAACATCATACCCTGATCGCCAGCACCTTGTTCTTCTTTGTTGCTTCTATCTACACCCTGGTTAATATCTTGAGATTGCTCGTGTATTGCTGATAAAATTCCGCAAGAGTTGGCCTCAAACATGTACTCGCTTTTGGTGTACCCTATTTTCTTAATTACATCACGGGCAATTTGTTGTACATCTAAATATGTTTTAGATTTTACCTCACCAGCCAAAATAACCTGACCAGTAGTTACCAAAGTTTCGCAAGCAACCTTTGATTCTGGATCGAAAGCTAAAAAGTTATCAATTAATGCATCCGAAATTTGATCGGCGATTTTATCTGGGTGGCCTTCAGAAACAGATTCTGATGTAAATAAATATGACATTTATTAAATAAATTAATGGTAAATAAACAAATTAAGAATTGCCAAACCCCTTGGAAACAGGTGTTTAAATGATTGAAAGAAGGCATTAGCAATTTTTTTAAGTGGTTGCAATCCGGTCCCGAGGTATCGGGATAGCAAATCAATCCACTTTTTTACTGGTGCAAAATTAGCATATTTTCTTTATTTCAAAAATTATAGATTATTTTGTGCACTCATTCTTACACTTTGCACACAAAGATCAATATCCTCTTTATTATAAACCCTATCTCTGGTGGGAGAGGGAAGTTACGCATCCCCGATTTTATTGATCAATATCTGGATAAAGAAAAGTTTAGCCCAAACTTTGTTTTTAGCGAATATGTTGGCCATGCCGCGGAATTGGCAGATGAGGCAGCAACTAAAAACTTCGATGTAATTGTGGCTGCGGGTGGCGATGGAACCATTAACGAGGTAGCAAGCAAAGTGCTAAAACACGATAAGGTTTTAGGGATTTTGCCCCTTGGATCTGGGAATGGTCTGGCCAGGTTTTTAAATATTTCCAAAAACTTAAGGTATGCACTTTCCCTGATCAATAATTTTAAAGTCGATCGGATTGATAGTGCCGAGTTTAACCAAAAATGTTTTTTCAACCTGGCTGGAATGGGTTTCGATGCCCATTTGAGTTCTGTTTTCTCGAAAGATAAAAAACGCGGACTATCAGGTTATATAAAGCTGGGTTTTAAGGAGGTTTTTAACTATAAAGCACAAACTTACCTGATCAATATTGATGGTATTGAATATACCCGGAAAGCTTTTGCCATCAGCATTGCCAATTCTTCTCAGTATGGAAACGACGTTTATATTGCACCTAACGCCTCTATAAAAGATGGTTTGCTGGATGTTTGTATTATTAAACCTTTTCCGACAATAAAACTGCCATTATTAGGTTATGTAATGTTAAGGGGGAAGGCGGAAACATCAGATATGATTGAAATTATTAAAGGCAAAAACATTAAAATAACCAGAGAAAAAGCTGGCGCAGTGCATGTGGATGGAGAGCCATTACAAATGGGGACAGAGATACACGCGGTAGTAAACCCGCTCTCGCTCAAAGTGATTGTACCCTAATTGAGTTTGGAGTTGAGCGTTTGGAGTTTGGCGGCGATTAATCGGTTAAACCAGTTAAATAGATAGCTTCGGCTCGCTCATATCTAGCCTACCAATGACAATATAACATAGAGTAGGCTATTAACTATCAACCATGGACTAATAAACCAATGGCCAATGAACCTTTTTAAAACATGAAACCAAAGAAAAACAGTTTAAGCGATCTTGGTGGAATTATGTATTCTACCAATCCAGAGTTCGAATATGAAGAAGAAGTTGATGATACCGTTACTTCACCAAATAACCAACAGGATTTAAGGGTAATGCTCGATAAAAAGAACCGTGGCGGTAAAGCGGTAACCTTAATTACAGGTTTCAGGGGCCGCTCAGAAGATTTAGAGGTTCTGGGCAAAATGCTGAAAACCAAATGTGGTGTGGGTGGCTCGGTTAAAGACGGTGAAATCATGATCCAGGGCGATGTGCGTGATAAAGTGATGGGCATTCTCCAAAAGGATGGATACAAAGTGAAAAAAGCTGGAGGGTAGTATTCACTATGATTAAATTTATAGCTGAATCAAAAGAGGTGTCATCCTGAGCGTAGTCGAAGGGCCTTATTGATTGTCTGGAAATAATGGTCTTTGACTACGACGACCTCTAAAATACTAAAAGATTACCTGCCAATCCTCATCATAAGCCAGCCAATCCTCAGTGTCGATTTTTAAATGTATGTCGTGGAAGTACTTTCGCTAAACCATTTAAATCAATCAACATGAAACAGTTGTTATTTTTATTCCTCTTTATCCTTTCTTTTAGCCTACAGGTGGCGCATGCTGCAACTATTGGTGGACCAGAAATAATTCTCCTCATTATGGTAGGCTTTGTCTCAATAGCTGTAATAGTCGGTTTTGTTTTCTTATGTCTATATTTATTCAAAAGATCTAAGCAGGTAGAAAATGAAAAATAAGATAATTTTCGGGTTAATTTTTATACTGGCCTATGGCATTCAGATTGCACATGCAGCTATGTTGGGCACGGCCGAACTGATCATTATTTTGATCGTTGGATTGCTGTTTTTGGCTTTCGTTTTTGGTATTTGTATGTTCATCTACTTTTTAATTAAAAAGAACCGGAATACGCCATCAAACCTGGCTCCGAATACGGTGGCCATAAACTTTGCATCTCCGCTTGCTTATCAAAACCCTACAATTGAGGAAAAAACCAATTTAAAAGAAACGGTAAAAGTAAATACCAGAATTGCTTTGCCTCAACAGAATGAAATCAGATATGTTAATACCGAAGAAATAATAAGATGTGAGGCAGATAACAACTATACTAATTTCTTCTTTAGTGATGGCGGACAATTGTTAATTTCAAAATCGTTAAAGGAATATTCCGATCTACTAAAACCACATGGTTTTGTGCGGGCACACCAAAGTCATCTGGTCAACCCAAAATTTGTGAAGAGTTGGCTGAAAGAAGATGGTGGAACATTGTTAATGGATAGTGGCGATAAAATTCCTGTGAGTAAACCAAATCGGGAATTGGTGAAAGAAATTTTGGGAAGTAATCGCTCATGAGTAAAGTTCGCGTTAGGGATTGTAAGGGTTCAGTGCCGATCCTTCATCGGTACCGGAGCGCAGCGTAGCCCTGAAAAGCCCGACCCTTGCGTAGCTTGGGGAACGCCCAAATCAGTTGACAGTTAATAGTTGGAAGTTTGCAATTAAACCCTGAGGATTTAATAACTTAACGATTTTATACGATCATAAAAACCTGCGAGGTTTAAACATTACATTTTTGTACTTTTGCGGCTATGTCAGTTATTAAACCCTCATTAGCAAAAGGTACCCGCGATTTTTCTCCTGTTGAAATGGTAAAACGCAACTTTATTTACGATACCATTAAAACGGTTTTTAGAAAATATGGTTATGCCGAAATTCAGACCCCAAGTTTTGAAAACCTATCTACTTTAACTGGAAAGTATGGCGATGAAGGCGATAAACTGATTTTTAAAATTTTAAATAGTGGGGAATATTTGAGCCAAAAAGTTTTAGATAAAGTCAGTCATCTCAAAAAAGAATTTGAAGATGCACAAGGTTACCTTGCTGAAAATGATGATTCTAATCCTGACAAAATAGTAATAGGTGGAAATGCCTCTGTAGTATTTGGAAATAATGACGAGTTTACTAAACTACAACAAGCAATATCCCTTTATAAAAATGTAAGTAAAACTGTTCTTACAGATATTTCAGAAAAAGCCCTTCGTTATGATTTAACTGTTCCCTTCGCCCGTTACGTGGTGATGCACCAGCATGAAATTACTTTACCTTTTAAACGTTTTCAGGTTCAACCCGTTTGGCGTGCAGACCGACCACAAAAAGGCAGATACCGTGAGTTTTACCAATGCGATGTGGATGTAGTAGGTTCGGGAAGTTTATTGAATGAAGCCGAATTTATTTTAATCTACAATGAAGCTTTAAGCAAACTGGGTCTGAAAGATTTCAGCATAAAAATTAATAACAGAAAAATTCTATCAGGCATTGCCGAGATCATTGGTAAGCCTGATTTAATTATCGATATGACAGTAGCTATCGATAAATTAGATAAAATCGGATTAGATGGTGTAAGCAAAGAATTGTTAGAACGAGGCTTTACAGAAGCTGATTTAGAAAAACTTCGCCCGGTAATTTTGTTGGAAGGTACCAACGAGGAAAAACTGGCGAGCTTGAAAGAAGTTTTAGCGCAGTCGGAAACAGGCCTAAAAGGCATTGCCGAAATAGAACAGGTTTTTGAGTATGTAGAGAGCCTGATTGCTTACGCTTTGCCATTAACGGCCAAATTAGAGTTAGATATTACTTTAGCCCGCGGATTAAATTATTATACCGGCTGCATTTTCGAAGTGAAAACCAACGAAGTGGCCATGGGTAGTATCGGCGGCGGTGGTCGTTACGATGATTTGACAGGTATGTTTGGCTTGAAAGATTTAACTGGTGTTGGCGTTTCTTTTGGTGCTGATCGTATTTACGATGTATTGGAAGAGCTTAATCTTTTTCCTGCCTCGGCAGAAGTAGGAACAAAAGTGTTAATCAGCAATTTCGATGCAGAAGCTGAAAAATATGCGTTACCGATTGTTCAGCAGTTTAGAAATGCAGGTATTTCAGCCGAACTGTACCCAAGTTCAGCCAAGCTGAAGAAACAAATGGCCTATGCTGATGCCAAGAAAATCCCTTATGTAATTTTAATTGGTGGTGATGAAATTGCAAGTGGCGAACTTACCCTAAAAGATATGGAAAGCGGTGAGCAGAAAAAGTTGACTGTTTTAGGTATTCTGGAGTTGTTGAAATAACATCTGTTTTTCACCGCAAAGAAAATCCGTCATTGCGAGAAGGCTTTTTCAGCCGACGAAGCAATCTTTATAGTAGGATCATTAATATGAAAGATTGCTTCGTCGTTCCTCCTCGCAATGACGAGCACTGAATTATTGCCCAATTCGCAATAAAATCGGGAAATGAACATTTTTCTCTGCATCATCGCCCCAGGCTTCTTTTAGTTCGGTAAACATATACTCCAGCGGATTGCGCTCATTGGCTTTTTTGTAATGCTGCAAAGAAGACCAGGTATTTAAATAGCCTATCATTTGGTTAAAATTCCAGGTGGTTTTAATCTGAAAATGAGGTGCCGTAATTTCCTCAAAAGGGAAGGGGATGGTTTTATAACCTTCTTCAATGTAACGTCGCTCACTATCCCAATATTTGCCCAGAATATCTTCGTAAAGTTTATGTACAGCCTTATCCACCTTTTTATCGATAAACATTAAGCCATAACCAATCACCGCGAAAAGTCCGTCAGGTTTTAGTGTTCTTTTTACTTCAGCATAAAAGGCTTCGAAGTTAAACCAATGAATGGCCTGTGCTACGGTAATTAAATCGAAACTATCATTACCAACCGAGCTCTGTTCTGCAGGTTCAACTTTGTAGGTAATGTTCGGCAATTGCAAGGCATTCTTTAATTGATTCTCGCTGATATCGGTGGCATAAACCGCATCGAAATGCTGCGCCAATACCCGCGCAACCTGTCCATTCCCAGTGGCACAATCCCAGGCAGTTTCTTTGTTTTTTACCAGGCTAAACAGATAATCGTACAGCTCTTGCGGATAGGTTGGACGGTATATGGCGTAATCTGCTGATTGGGTAGAAAAGTTATCTTTCATTTTATTAATGATTGAATGTTGAATGAAGGAAGGAGTGGATTGGAATAAGTGAAAATAACTCCGCTCTTTCTTTATAAAATTATTATATTTTTGATTAACAACGGGTGTTAGGATTAAGTTTCATTTAATAATTCATTCAAATCAATAATTTAGCAACATGGATAAAAGCGTTGATACTTTACGTCAGAAAGAAATTAAGGATGTAGAATATAGGCTGAAATCTATATTCGGCGGTTCAGTTGGTAATCTTGTGGAGTGGTACGATTGGTACACCTACTCTGCTTTTGCACTTTATTTTTCTCCTGCTTTTTTTCCGAACGGTAATCCCACTGCACAGTTATTAGATACCGCAGGTATTTTTGCTGTAGGGTTTTTAATGCGGCCTATTGGTGGTTGGCTATTTGGTAGCATTGCCGATAAACTAGGGCGAAAACGTTCGATGACACTTTCTGTGCTCATCATGGCTATAGGGTCATTAATTATTGGTTTAACCCCAGGTTATAAACACATTGGAATTGCAGCTCCTTTATTGCTCATTTTTGCAAGATTGATTCAAGGCTTGAGTACCGGCGGCGAATATGGCACTTCTGCTACTTATCTCAGCGAAATGGCTACCAAAAAACATAGGGGATTTTATTCAAGTTTTCAATATGTAACCTTAATCGGCGGACAGTTGCTAGCTTTGGGCATTCAATTAATCTTACAGAACTGGTTGCTTACACCTGCCGAACTGCATGAATGGGGCTGGCGGATTCCATTTTTTATCGGCGCCATACTTTCTTTCATCGCTTTGTATCTACGCAGGCATATCGATGAAACCAATGCTTTTAAAAGCAAAAACTCGGCAGAGAAAAAAGGAGGTATTTCGGTATTATTAAAATATCCAAAAGAAGTTTTTACTGTTGTTGGATTAACATTGGGTGGAACAATTGCCTTTTATACGTTTAGCACTTATATGCAGAAATTTCTGGTGAATACAGTACACCTCAGTAAAGAAACCTCTACAACATTATCATTCGTTTCGCTGTTGGTTTTTGCCATAATGCAGCCGCTGTTTGGTTTGTTATCTGATAAAATTGGTCGTAAACCTTTATTAATCGGTTTTGGTGTGCTGGGCACTTTATGTACCTATCCAATTTTAACCGGCCTGGCTGGCGAAACCAATACCACGATCATATTCTTGCTCATGATCGGTGCCTTGATCATTGTGAGCGGATATACGAGCATTAATGCGGTAGTTAAGGCAGAGCTATTCCCCGCCGAAATCAGGGCTTTGGGCGTAGGTTTACCTTATGCTTTAACTGTTGCCATTTTTGGTGGAACCGCAGAATATTTTGCGCTATGGTTTAAAAATATCGGGCACGAAAATTATTTCTATTGGTATGTAACCGGATGTATTTTAATCTCTTTGATTTTATATACCACCATGAAAGATACGAAACACCACTCGAAGATTGAGGATTGATTTCATGAAGCTTGAAACTATACGAGCGTCATTCCCAACTTGATTGGGAATCTTAATGCAATCAAAGATCTCTTTTTTGTAAGTTGATTATGAGGTGTCAGTCTGAGCCTGTCGAAGACCTTTCTTTAAACAACTTAAGTAGTCCTCGTTTTTGTAACGAGGATTATCGAGATCTGCATTTGCTTCGGTCGAGTGACGCCAATTTTAGAATCTGTCATTGGTAACTCGATTGGGGATTTTAATGCAGGTAAAGAATGACGATTATAAAATTTGACATTAAATTACTCAGTGCCATATTGCAATGCGCATTAAGATTCCCACCTGCGTGGGAATGACGCTGAAAAATCTCCGTGTTAATCAGTGCCTCTGTGGCAAAACCTTGCTAGGTGTTTACAAATAATTACTCACTTCAATTAAATTCATATCCGGATCGCGGAGATAGATCGAAATAATCTTACCATTGGCGCCTGTCCGTTCCACAGGCCCTTCCTCGATTTCGATGCATTTTTCTTTTAGTTCTTCCATCACCTCACGAAGTGGAAAATCGGTGATAAAACATAGGTCAGCCGTTCCGGGCAGGGGTTTAAATGCTTTTGGTTCAAACTCACATCCATATTGGTGCAGGTTAATTTTCTGATTTCCAAATTTCAAAGCCTTTCTGTTTTCGCCAAATTCAATTACTTCCATTCCCAGGGCAAGACTGTAAAACCTGCAGGTGCTTTCTAAATTGGCAACTGTTAATACGAGATGATCTAAGCTTTTAATGTCCATAATAATAAAATAGAACTAAAGCATTCGTCCTTTTGTTTTAACAACCTGGAATTTATGCTTTCGATATTTGGTTAGTAAATTATCGACAAACAAAATACTCAATTTTTATATATTTACCATTATGCAAAACCTGCCTCCTTTAGCCGAACGTATGCGCCCTCAAAATCTCGATGAATATGTTGGTCAACAGCATTTAGTTGGAGAAGGTGCAGTGTTGCGCAAGGCGATCGAGAGCAGCCAGCTTCCCTCCATGATTTTTTGGGGACCTCCAGGGGTTGGTAAAACAACGTTGGCTTATATTATTTCGCAGGCACTAGATCGTCCTTTTTTTAATCTGAGCGCCATTAATAGCGGAGTGAAAGATATTCGGGATGTGATCGATCGGGCAGCCCAGTTAAAAGATAGTTTTTTGGGGCTTCCTATTTTATTTATTGATGAGATTCACCGTTTTAGCAAATCGCAGCAGGATAGTTTATTAGGAGCTGTTGAGCGGGGTCTGGTTACCTTAATTGGTGCAACCACCGAAAATCCATCTTTCGAGGTGATTTCCGCTTTACTTTCCCGCTGTCAGGTTTACATTTTAAAATCTTTAACCGAAACGGAACTGGCTGGCTTACTCCAAACGGCCATAAAAAAGGATACAATTCTTTCAAAAAAGAACATTTCTATAAAAGAGCATGAAGCACTGATCCGTTTATCTGGTGGCGATGCAAGGAAATTGTTAAACGTGCTCGAAATTGCCATTAATGGTATCGGCGGGAATAAAATCGTACTCACTAATGAAAATGTATTGGCGCATGCACAGCAAAACCTTGCCCTTTATGATAAAGCAGGAGAACAACATTACGACATCATTTCGGCCTTTATTAAGTCAATCCGTGGCAGCGACCCTAATGCAGCCGTGTATTGGCTGGCGCGGATGATAGAGGGGGGCGAAGATCCATTGTTCATTGCCCGTAGGTTACTGATTTTGTCTTCAGAAGATATAGGTAATGCCAATCCAAATGCCCTGCTTTTGGCCAATAACTGTTTCACTGCTGTAAATGTAATCGGTTATCCGGAAGCGAGGATTATTTTGTCGCAATGTGTAACTTATCTGGCCAGCTCGCCTAAAAGTAATGCCTCTTACGAAGCCATTAACAAGGCACAGGCTTTGGTTAAACAAACAGGTAACTTGCCTGTACCGCTGCACATTCGCAATGCACCTACCAAACTGATGAAAAATATCGGTTATGGAAAAGATTACCAATACTCGCACGGATATGAAGGCAATTTTTCGCCGCAGGAATATTTTCCGGAAGAATTAAGCGGCACTAAACTTTACGACCCAGGTAAAAACCCTGCCGAAGAGAAATTGCGCGAAAAGCTTAGGCAGAACTGGAAAGACAAATACAAATATTAGTGTAACATTTTCTCTTAAATGCATACTAATAGATAAACCATTAATGATTAACTAATACCTAAACTATATATGCTGAGTACTTTTTTAAGTCATCAAAGAAAATCTTTTTGGCGTTCGCGTAACCGTGGCAGCAGTATCGCTGGCCAGATTGTTTTGGGCTTTTTTATGCTATATTTTTTCACATTGGCACTTGGGGCTGGCTTAGGTATGTCGCATTTATTGACCTACTTTTTCCCAAATCAAGATGTAATTAAAAGTTTCAACGGTATCATCCTCTATTATTTCGCATTCGATTTTATCATGCGCCTGCAGTTTCAGGAGCTACCAACCTTAAGTATTATTCCCTACCTGCATTTAAGGATTTCGAGAAGCAAAATCATCAGGTTTTTAAATGTTAAAGCGCTTTTTTCGGCATTTAACCTTTGGCCGTTTTTTATTTTTCTGCCTTTCTGCTTTATTAAAATTGCGCCTGCGCTAGGTGCTGTTACTACCATCATGTATATCGTTTCGATATTTTCAATTATGGTTTTTAACAACTATCTCGTGCTGTACATCAAGCGGAAATCAATTACGAATACGCTATATACCTTTTTCGGACTAGTTATAATTGCAGCATTTGCCGCATTAGAATATTATAAGGTAATTTCAATTATGGCCGGTTCCGATTTTGTGTTCCGTGCCATTGCTGCGCACCCTTATTATGCCTTTGTATTTACCCTGGCTGCGATAGCTATATTTTATTTCAACTCCACTTTCCTGCGTAAAAACCTTTACGTGGAAGAGTTAAGTAGTAAGCAAGAGAAAAAGGGCAGTACCGATTATGCTTTCCTTAACCGCTTTGGCAAGGTTGGCGAGCTGGCCGCTTTAGAGTTAAAATTAATTCTCCGTCACAAGCGTCCCCGCTCCGCGGTTATTATGGGGTTCTTTTTTCTGTTTTATGGATTTCTTTTTTACAAACAAGAAGCCATCAATAAAGATGCATTTGGCCAGATGATGTTTGGTGCCATTTTTATGACGGGTATTTCCATCATTATTTACGGTCAGTTCATGTTTGCCTGGCAAAGTGCCCATTTCGATGGCATATTGGCTAATAAAATCAACTTTAAAGATTACATCAAGGCTAAGTTTTTACTTTTTACCATTGGCTGTACCATTATTACCGTTTTGGCCAGTTTTTATGGGTTTAAGAGCCCAAAATTGTTGCTCCTCCACTTGGCAGCTTATTTTTATAACATTGGTTTTGGAACAGTGGTAGTACTTTACCTTGCCACTTTAAACTATAAACGCCTGGATATTACCAAAGCTGCAAGCTTTAACTATCAGGGAACCGGGGCTACCCAATGGCTTTTAATGTTCCCTTACGCGCTTACACCCATTTTAATGTATGTGCCGTTTGGCATATTAAATAAACCTTTTTGGGGCCTGGCCGTAGTTGGGATATTCGGTTTGGCTATGCTATTACTGCGGGGCTTTTGGGTAAACTACATTGCAAAACGACTTGAAAAACAACGATATAAAATAGCCGAAGGCTTTAGAGAATAATTATGATTTTAGAAGTTAAGAATTTACAAAAAAATTATGGCGATAAAACCGTTGTAAACATCGAAGATTTGCAGATTGCCGCTGGTGAAACCGTTGGGTTGGTAGGAAATAACGGCGCTGGTAAAACCACTTTCTTCCGAATGCTGTTAGATTTAATCCGTCCGACCAATGGTGAGGTTTTATCGAAGGGCGAAAACGTAATGCATAACGATAACTGGAAAAACTATACCGCATCGTTTTTGGATGAAGGTTTTCTGATCGATTACCTAACTCCTGAGGAGTATTTTATTTTTATTGGCAGTTTACACAATTTAAGTGTGGCCGATGTTTCGGCTTACCTGAACCAATACGGTGAGTTTTTTAATGGCGAAATTTTAAACAGTGGAAAATACATTCGCGATTTTAGTAAAGGAAACCAGAATAAAGTTGGTATTGCGGCTGCCCTGATGCAGAAGCCAGAAATTTTAATTTTAGATGAGCCTTTTGCCAACCTTGATCCAACTACACAGATCCGGTTAAAGAAACTGCTGAAAGAGCAAACAGGCAACATGACTACCTTTATCTCCAGCCACGATTTAAATCATGTTACCGACGTTTGTAACCGGATTATTTTGGTTGAAAAAGGTAGGGTAATTAAAGATTTTAAAACAGACGAAAATACATTGAAGGAATTAGAAAGTTATTTCTCTGCCTAGTTTTTGTACTAAGAATGATACATTATAGAGGAGTCTCCATTTATCGGGACTCTTTTTTTATGTGTATCATTCGCGTTTGTGGTAAAATTCGGGCAAAATAGACAGAAAATACAATCCGGTTACTTTTTGGCATTGTGTTTGAATGTTACGTGTAGAATTATAAATCTAGATTATTATGAGTATTTCAAAAGTAAGAATAGCGACATTAAGTATAGGGTTAGCGGTAGGTTCGATGGCATTCCAAAGTTGTGATAGTTTAACTAAAACACAAAAAGGAGCGGGTATTGGTGCTGCAGCTGGTGGTGTTATTGGTGCATTGATCGGTAAAAAAGCCGGTAATACAGCAGTAGGTGCTTTAATTGGGGGTGCTATTGGCGGTACAGCGGGAGCTTTTATCGGCCGTAGAATGGACAGACAGGCAGCTGAAATTCAGAAAGCTATTCCTAACGCAGAAGTTATTCGTGAAGGTGAAGGGATTATTGTAAAGTTCGACAGTGGTATTTTATTCGATTTCGATAAAACGGCTTTGAAAGAAGCGGCTAAAACAAATATCCAGAGTTTAGCTTCTTCGTTAAATCAATATCCTGATACTGACATCAAAATTATCGGCCATACCGATAGTCGCGGTACCGAACAATATAACATGGGCCTTTCAGAAAGAAGAGCAGCAGCCGTTAAAGCTTATGCCGTTTCTCAAGGTGTTCCATCATCAAGGTTAGTTACTATTGGTAAAGGTTTTGCTGAACCAATTGCAGATAACGAAACTGATGCCGGCCGTGCAGCTAACCGTCGCGTAGAGATTGTAATCGTTGCAAACGATGCATTAAAAGCGACTGCACAGAAACAAGGATAATATCGCAAATCCCCTCTACCTATGAGGTCATTATAAACGCAGCCCCGGTGTACAACCCCGGGGTTTTTTTGTGCTGTCTGATGTTGCCATCTAACGGAGGATAGTTGTGGTGTCGGATGTTACCATCTGACACTATATGAGTTTTTATGCATTCCATGTTTAGTGGCTCACCAAACAGTAAAAAAGATTAGTCAAGAATAATAAAATTATTTTGTTGTTTTTGAAAAGCAGGTTCCTGTGGATATCGGTTAAGATAGTCCTGCTATCCACTTCAAGCCTTCACTGCGTTACGGGCTTTCCGTTTCTATCAGGTTTAATTAACTTGGGTTTGGTGCTGTAGTACCCTGCAACTCCAAATAGCTGCACCGGCAGAATTACCTAAACGGGATTGAAGCGGCATCCTTCCAATCCCGGTTCTTCATCGGATTGGAAGATATAGCGAAAAGCCCGACTAACTTAAATAGATGTAAATGGCCTTGCTTTCCAAAAAGAAAGAATCTTACATGTTATGAAATCTGTCAGATGGTAACATCTGACAGCACGATAGAATTTACGAATAAATATCTTCAAAATAGCTCACCACAAGCGATCTCATCAGCATTTCCTGCTCAAGCATGGTATAAGGTGGAATGGCTTTGATTAATTTCCAGTGCGGCCAGCCATCCTGATCTAAGCCCTCTAACTCATAGAATCCCATTTCGCTTAATAAACGACAGGTAGCAATGTGCATCAACTCTTCTTTTTGACGTTTGCTGTATTTCTTTGGCCCTTTACCCAGCTCCTGAACACCGATTAAAAAAAGCATTACTTTTAAATCAGGGAAATCTGAATCAAATTCCTTTGAAATCTTTTCCTGTAAAACTTTCCACTTGGCATTAATCTCCGACGGCTTCATATCTTGCAAAGATAAGGTAAAAAGGTGTAAGGCCTAAGTAAAAGCTTTGCGGTTTTAACATTAAAGCTTGAATCGTAATTGTATTTTTAGCTACATTTATAACCTATGGATACGAATATCAATAAAACAATTAATGCGGGTTTATTAGCTTATGGCATGTCGGGGAAGGTTTTTCACGCTCCTTTTTTACAGGCACATAGTGGATTCAATTTAAAGGCTATAGTAGAACGCAGCCATAAAAACGCAGTGAATGATTACCCAAATATTACAAGTTACAATAGTGTTGATGAACTCCTGAATGATGAGGAAATAGAATTGGTGGTCATAAATACCCCCAACAACCTGCATTACGAACATTCGAAAGCAGCATTAACCAGGTATAAACATATTCTGGTTGAAAAACCATTTACGGCAACAGTTGCACAGGCAAAAGAACTTTTTGAACTTGCCGATAGTGTAGGGAAGCAAATCTTTTTCTACCAGAACCGCCGTTGGGACAGTGATTTTACCTCAGTCAAAAAGGTGATTGAAAGCGGTAAATTGGGTAAGCTTGTTGAAGTTCATTTGCGTTATGATCGCTACCGCAACGTAATTGGGCCGAAGGCATTTAAAGAAAACCCGGTTGAGGCCAGCGGACTTTTATACGATTTAGGCCCACACCTGTTAGACCAGGTAATCTGTTTATTTGGCAAACCATTAAGTTTCCATAAAATTTTAGGTAAAAATAGGGTAGGTACTTTGGTCGACGATTATTTCTCGATCCAATTGAGCTATCCCGATAGCGTAAATATTTTTGTAACCTCAAGCATGTTGGTGGTAAATCCACAGCCAGGGTTTGTTTTACATGGTGTAAATGGCAGCTTTATTAAACAAAGAACCGATATCCAGGAAGAACAATTACTGGCCGGTATGAAATTAACCGATCCGGCTTACGGCATTGAATCGGAAAGTAAAGATGGTTTATTAACCACCATTGATGCTGAAGGCAATAAGACCGAGGAGAAAATCCCATCAGAAGTAGGAAGTTATTTACCGCTTTTCGAAGCCATTTATCAGGCGATAGCCAACAACAAACCTTATCCGGTTACACGCGAGCATGTATTAACTCAATTAGAAATTATCGAAAGCTAGCCGTCATCTTTTAAACCGGTGTAATCATCCCAAATCCCTTTAATCTGTGTAATCCTTTAAATCTGTGTAATCTTTTCTATGAACTCGCTGCCATTTGTTTACCTAATTCCTATTTTTTTAATTGCCCTTTATCTCATCCTTAAAAAAAAGAAGGTTGCTATTGATCCTTTAACGGATATGGACAAAAAGATACTGGATGATTATGTAGGGTATTACCATAATCTCGATTCGACTGATAAACTTAAGTTTGAGCAAAAAGTGGCTGCATTTTTCAGTACGGTTAAAATTGAAGCGGTAGGTTTGGAGATGACCACTTTAGATGAATTGCTGATTGCTTCGAGCGCTGTGATTCCGATTTTTGGTTTCGACGATTGGCAATACAAAAACTTAACCAGCGTTTTATTGTATCCTGATACTTTCAACAAAGATTTTCAGTTTGAAGGTGGCGAAAGAAATATTATGGGCATGGTGGGTACAGGTTATATGAACGGACAGATGATTTTATCGCGTTCGGCACTGCGTCATGGTTTCTCTAAAAGTGCAGGCAAAGAAAATACAGCTATACACGAATTTGTACACCTTTTGGATAAATCTGATGGGGCAACAGATGGTGTACCGGAGAATTTAATTGCTCATGAATATACTTTGCCCTGGATTAAGATGATGCATGAAGAAATGGAAAAAATTGAAGACAATAAATCAGATATTAATCCTTATGCCATCACCAATCAGGCCGAATTTTTTGCCGTGGTTTCTGAATATTTCTTTGAAAAACCTGAACAGTTAAGGGATAAACATCCGGAATTATATTTTCAGCTAAGTCGCATTTTTGCGCAACACCCTGCGGGTTAAATAATAAATTATCAAATGAAAATACTTGCAACAATCATCTGTAGTTTGATAGTCATCAATGCCTTTGCGCAGAAAACCTATGTGCTAAGACAAAATTATCCAACGGGCTATAAGTACGACTTCTCGCTCACTTCCGAACAGATTATTAACCAGAAAATTGCTGGTCGCGATGTACATTTAACGCAAAGCATTGGAACAGATTATACTTTTGATATTACAGAAGGTCATAGCGGCGAAAAGGATGTGAAAGTGACTTACAACAGAATTTTTATGAAATCGGTTGCGATGGGGAACACTATGACGCTTAATTCAGACGATCAGGATAGCACCAAAAAGAATCCCTTTAGTGGTTTAAAGGGTGCTTCTTTTTATATGACTGTAACCCCAAACGGAGGGATTAAAACAGTGGCAGGTATAGATAAAATGCTCGATAATATGGCGGCAAGGATGACTAAGGATATCAGTGAGGTTAAACAGATTAAAAATGCTTTAAGTAAACAATTTAGCAACGAGGTGGTGAAACAGACCATGGAATCGTCATTTAAAATTTACCCTGATAAAGCCGTTAAAATAGGCGACAGCTGGACGGTTGATACCAAAATGCAGATGAGTATGCCCATTGAAACGATTACACAATACACATTGAAAGAAGTGAAAGATGGCATTGCCATATTGGGCGTAAAGGGTACCCTCGTATCGAAAGGGAATTTTGAAGTGATGGGCAACAAAATGGAAACTGATCTACAAGGGACCAACTCCGGAGAGACTTCAGTTGATATGAAAACCGGAATTGTATTAAATAGCCACCTCCGCATAGAACTTTATGGTAAAATGAAATCAATGGGACAGAACATTGATTTCGAAATGCAGGGCATTAATAAAGTTATAGGGAAAGAGGTTAATTAGATTTAGTGTTGTCGTCATTCTCGCGTATGCGGGAATCTTAAAGCTTATTGCATTACGATTCCCAATCAAGTTGGGAATGACGTCACTCAAAATATTTATATCACAAACTACCAGTTAATGCCACCAAAAACTCCGTCGGAATTTCAATATGCGGAATATGCCCACAGGCATCAAATTCGATAATTTTAGCGCCAATAATTTTGGCTGCGGTCTGTTTCCCTAAAAGTTTATATTGCCCGTGTAAAGCCTGCTGATCGGGCGTAAGCAATCCTTTGCCAACAATAGTTTTATCTTCTTTACCGATAAATAAAACAGTGGGTACCTTTAAATTCTGAAATTCGTATACCACAGGTTGTTCATAGATCATGGTATAAGTTAGTGCGGCTACTTTAGCCCATCGCGGGTAATCAGAACTATTAGTTACCCCTCCTGCAATACTCACCAGGTATTCGTATTCGGGTTTCCAATAAGTAAAGTAAGAGCCCTGGTAATACTTTCGTACACTTTCTGCTGTGGTTTTAAGTTCGGTCTGGTACTGTTGCGCCGTGGTGATATAAGGAATGAAAGTTTTATAATCTTCCAGTCCGATTGGATTTTCGAGCAAGAGTTTTTCGGTTTTTTCCGGGTACATCAATGCAAAACGTGTAGCCAGCATACCGCCCATACTATGGCCTAAAACTACGGTTTTTTGAACGCCTAGTGTATCTAAAAGTCTTTTATTCCAGGTAGCCATTTGATGGAAGCTATAGTGGATAAATGCTTTAGATGATTTACCAAAACCAATCTGATCGGGTACAATAACCCGATAGCCAATATTGGTTAAGGCTTTAATTACGTTGCCCCAGTAATAACCTCCAAAATTTTTTCCATGGAAAAGAATTGCTGTTTTTCCATTGGCAGCTGCGGTTGGCGCAACATCCATATAAGCCATTTTAAGATCTTGCCCTTCGGTATTGATAGGGAAATATTTAACCGGATATGGGTATTTAACGTTATCAAGCGTGATGGATAAGGTGTCTGTTTTTTGTGCTTGTACATGATTAAAAACGCACAGGCTGAGGGCAAATAAAAGAAAAAATCTCTTCATAATGGGGTAATGATGTAAAACTAAAAAGCTAATTGGCCCAAGTTAAACTTTTGCCAATTAGTTAGCTTAAAAATCATGCCCTTTTTGCAAAGCCTGATAAAAGGGGGATGTAAATAGCTCAAAGCATAAAAATTGGCTGTATCATAAATACAGAGTTGTCATCCTGAGCTTGCCGAAGGACCTGTTTATTGCTTGTGATAAAGCGTTTCGACAGGCTCAACGTGACAGATCTGAATTAACATTATGATACAGCCTTCATAAATTATTTCTTAAAGAGCTGCTTAAGCAGTGGTGTTGGAATCTGCAGGGTCGTGGCATCAGAAAAATCGCCTGTGAAGGTTTTCACTTTAACGTTTTGTAATTTTACACTCGATGTATCTGTTGTTTTGATATTCAGATTATCGAAGGGGAATTCTTTGTTATCATCTTCATTTCCAATTTCGATCGCTGATTTATTTGCTGTAACGTACAAGTCCTTAAATGCATTTGTATAACCATTAAACGTTGTGCTGTTTAGGTTTAGGTAAAGTTTCCCGATTTTGGTTGGGTTGATTACGTTTATAACTTTTCCTCTGGAATCGTTGTAGGTAATGTTACCTGATAAAAATAAACTTTCACTATGATCAACATCAAGTGTTAAAGAATCAGCATAGGCACTAAATTCAAAAATACCTGATTTTGCAACCGAAACCTTATTGATCTTAGGGCAATAGATCACAAGCACAACTTTTTCAATTCCGTTATCATCATTAAAATTCTTAATTGTAACTTGAAGTACTCCATTGGCGTCTACTTCAAATTTTAAATCGTTTTTAAACTTTTCGGGAACCTTAAGTCCATATCTATTGTCTTCTTTTATAAAAAGTTGAACATTAAAACCTTTTGCGTCTTTAAACTGAATAGCCTTAAAAGGTGTTTGTACAGGAATAGTTACCCTGCCTTTCGATTTTTGATCAAACGTTTCGTTATTGATTTCTTGAGTCCCCAAATATGAGTCTTCAATTCCTCTTTCTTTGTAATTCAGCTTTACATTTATGGCAACAACTATAATCGGTATGATGAGTAGGAGTGCCGCGAGGCTGATTAATAATTTATTACTTGTTTTCATATCCTTAAGCGTTAAAATTTTCTTTTACAAATGTTTCATATTTGCTCTTTAATTCATCAAAGCCAATATTTAATAAATAAATATTCCTAAATACTACCGGAAGCTCATCATCCATAAATAAAACTTTTCTATAGCTTTTTACATGGCCGATGGCATCATCACTGACAAAAAATCCGATACCTCTTTTATTGTTGATGATATTTTTGTTCTGTAACAGTTCGTATGTTCGCATTACCGTGTTTGGATTCACCTCCAGTTCAACGGCCAATTCCCGCACGGAGGGAACTTTTTCTTCGGCTTTCCATTTCCCTAACAAAATGTGTTCGCAAACATATTCTGCAATTTGAAGGTATATCGCCTTATTGTCTCTAAATTCCATATCTATACCTTTTAAAATTAAACTTCTTTTTCTTTAAGTCGAACGTAGGTAATTGTCCAAATAATCAAAGTAAGGATACTTGTGATCAACAGAATTGAGAGCAGTACCCAGTCTTTATCGTCTTTTCTGAAATTATGGTGGATTGCAACTTTGTTTTCCATTAACCACACCGAAATCTTAACAATCAGATATGATATTAAGCTTGCGAAGACCATTACAGAAAGTGCGGTTTTGATGTAGTGGAAGCGGTTAAAGTAAACAGATCCTAAAAGGAACACGCTGGTAATAAGGAAGGGAAAAGCGAAGAAGTAACCGCAATATTCTCTATATCCCTCATCATTAAATACCTGATAAGTAATGGTTTCAACTTCCCTAACAGCTCCATTTTTTGGCAAGAGGCCTTTAAAGGCGTCAAGGTGACTGTTCAAGTATTTTACAAAGGCCAAATCTGTTAAATAAAAGATCAACAGATAGCTAAACAAACTTATTATTGCGGTGTAAACTACACCTGCCAGAAATTTTTCGAATACTGAAGCGGGAGTCATCAACTCTAAAATCGCCCTCGATTTTTGTCCGAGGATATTAAAATAACTACTCGCTACAATGCTGATGAAAATGAATCCTAAAATGAGGAATAGAGGGTAGCGAAACCGCATATCGAGATTGCCATCGTAATCAAAATTGTTGTCTTTTAGTGGCGATGGAATATTATAACTATAAAAACCTAGCACTATTCCCAACAGCACAACAAGGCTGATCAGGTAAATTTTTCCAAAGTCAAGCCATTGTCTTTTAAGCAATAAGCCAAATCTGTTAATGTTAAATGTGTTGTTCATCGCTTAACTGAATAAAGGTTTAAATTTGATTTTTTCGGCGAGTATAGCATTGAAAAGAAGTTCCATATCTAATTTGCTTTCTTCCTGGTGGTAGTTGGGCATTACCACATTATAGCCCGAAAGTGAAGGCTCGGCATAGATAATGCTATCATCGATTTCCTTTACTTTTTTGAAAGTTAATTTTGCAGTAATTTCTTCTACCGAAGCCTTAAGTGCAACATCATTTTCATCAAGCATAATTACGGTGTCTATCAGGTTGTCTAAATCCCTAACCTGGTGGGTAGAAATGATGATGCAACGTTCATCTGTCATCGCAGAAGCCATAATTTTTCTAAACTGCGCTTTTGATGGAATATCTAAACCGTTTGTAGGCTCATCCATAATGACCAGTTTAGCCTGTGTAGCCAATCCAAAGGCGATAATCACTTTTTTCTTCTGCCCATAACTCATATTGATGAGTTTCTGTTCAACCGGAATATCAAATTCTTTAATCAGATCATTGAAATAGTTGTAGTCGAAGTTTTTATAGAAAGGGGCATTCGCTTTTATATAGGTATTAATTTTTACCGATGGTAAATAAAATTCTTCTGGAATAAAACAGATCTGCTCTAAAAGTGCAGGCTGTCTTTTCGCAGGATCATAACCCATTACCTCCAAGGTGCCACTTTGCGCATACACCAAACCAGCCAGGTTTTTTAATAAGCTCGATTTACCAGCTCCGTTTTTTCCAAGCAAACCATAAATATGGCCGTTGCTTAAGCGCATGCTCATATTTTTAAATAATGGCTTATGCTTGCTGTAGCCAAAATTAAGATTGTTAATATTGATCATATCTACTGTATTAGTTAAATAATACACTAATGTATGATGTTGTTTGATGATCTCCAAATTATTTTGAAAAAAGTTTAACGGTAAGCGAATAGCGGTTGGCGTTTTCAGGCCCATAGTTCCGCGCACTCCGCCACGGGAAGGTAAAATATCAGTCTAATAATTGTTGCATTAAAACATCCTTAGCTGGAGATTGTATGTTTGTGGAAAAGCAAATCACACGATATGTCTAAATTATTTTCTCCTTTTACCATAAAGGATGTAACCTTAAAAAATAGAATTGTTATTTCGCCAATGTGCCAATATTCTGCCATTGATGGCTTTGCCAACGATTGGCATTTGGTGCACTTAGGTAGTCGTGCAGTCGGTGGAGCAGGATTGATTATCCAGGAAGCTTCTGCGGTAACTGCTGACGGGAGAATTACCTATGCCGATTTGGGCATCTGGAAAGATGAACATATTGATAAACTGAAACAGATTGTTTCTTTTATTCATAATAATGGTGCTATTGCGGGCATCCAATTGGCGCATGCCGGTAGAAAAGCCAGCTGCGAGGTGCCCTGGAAAGGTGGTGAACAAATTGCCGCTGGCGAAAATAGCTGGAAACCTGTTGGTCCATCGGCCATTCCTTTTAAACCAGGGCAGGTGGAGCCGCATGAATTAACGATTTCAGAAATTCAGGATATTGTTTTTGCCTTCCGGGCAGCAGCTAAACGTGCCATAGCTGTGGGTTATAAAGTGGTAGAAATACATGCTGCGCATGGTTATTTATTGCACGAGTTTTTGAGTCCGCTGAGTAATAAACGGACTGATGTTTATGGCGGAAGTTTCGAAAACCGGATTCGTTTGGTGATTGATGTGGTTGAAGCGGTGCAATCGGTATGGCCAGAAAATTTACCCTTATTTGTGCGTATTTCAGCTACTGATTGGACTGAAGGCGGTTGGAATGAAAATGATTCGCTACAGTTAGCAGCGGTGCTAAAAGATCGCGGTGTGGATTTAATAGATACCTCATCTGGAGGGAATGTACCTGATGCGTTTATTCCAGCAGGTCCCAATTATCAAGTGCCTTTTGCTGATAAAATTAGAAATGAAATTGGTATTTACACGGGAGCGGTAGGCGTGATTGTGGAGGCAAAGCAAGCAGAAGAAATTTTAGAACAAGGCAAAGCAGATTTGATTTTTATTGCCCGCGAATCGCTACGTGATGCTTATTTCCCTACGCATGCGGCGCAGGTACTGGGCGATGATACGGAATGGCCAAATCAATATGTTCGGGCTAAAAGGACAGTGGTTAAGAAGTGATTTGGGGTAACAACCTCAAATAAATAGGACGTCATCTCGACTGAAGCGTAGTCCCGAACGTTCGGGAGAGAGATCTATTTAGGCAGATTTCTCGGCTGCGTTTACACTTCGCTCGAAATGACGACCTCTTGAGGTTTATCATCGCCAATCATTGTATCTAGTGCACAGGTTTCATCACGAGGATTTATAGAACCAAGGTGTACTTAAACAAAAAGCGGAGTGATCTTATTGATCAACCCCGCTTTCTGTCTGTAAATGGTATTTGTGGGTTTATTTTACGAGCGTAAAAGGAACATACAATCCGAAAGTGATGTTTCTGCCTGTATTGTAAACGCCCAAATTAGGATTTTCCTGATCAAAACGGCCTGGTTTAAATCTACTCAACGCATCATAATATTTCTGATCTAACAGGTTGTTAGCCGAAACAGATAGTTTGACCGGCTGTTTGCCTAAATTAAATGTAGCACCGATTCCTGCATTTAACAAGGTATAACCACTGGTTGGTGTTTCAAAAACATCATCTACGCGGGTTTGTTTAAAAGCCGAGTTAATACCAACAGATAGATAAGCATCGTTTGTTCCTTTAAGTTTCGGCTCAAAACGTAACTCATTTCTTAACGTACCGGCAGGAATAAATGAAAGCGGCCTGTTTAATGTATTGTTCTGTGCATGAACGTATCCAAAGGTATTTTCGAAGTGGATAAATGGAACCGGATGGATCGTTAAGCTTGCTTCTGCACCATAAAGATTCGCATTCACTTGTCCGTAACGGTAAACGTCGAAAAGCGTACCATCAGCCTCTCTTTGTTCGCCATTGTTTGATGCATAAATATAATTATGGATGTAGTTGTTGTAAATGCTGGCACTTGCACTCACAATTTTTCCTTCATATTCTAAGGCTGCATCTACCTGGTAACTGCGCTCAGGACTCAAACCAGAATTACCGATTTCATATCTAAATGTACCTTCGTGTACGCCATTTGAGCCTAGCTCTGCTGGATTTGGTGCACGGAAAGCTGAACCTGCGTTGGCTTTAAAGTTCCACTCTTCGTTAAATTGGTGCGTAAAACCCAGTGCACCACTTACATTTGAAAATTTATTTTTGAAAGGTGCAAAAAGCTCTTCGCCATCATCAAACAATTGTTTTCCGTTGTTTTTTCTAAAATCGTAACGTGCGCCGATGCTAAAGGTACTGTTCTCCCAGTTTTTCTTCGCAAAGGCAAAAACGCCTAATCCAAAGGTATCATAGGCTGGAATTAAAAATTCTGTTCCTTTGTTTTGACTGTGTGCATCATCTACACTTACACCTAAAACGGGTTGCCATCCATTTGTTTCGTGGATATAGTATTTCAGGTCTGCATTGTAGGTTTTAAGATCGAAGAATAAGGCAGGATCTGGTCCGTCTAACTCCCTGCGCTGGTTTTGTTGGTAACCAAAATCAGCCTTCAAATTGCCGTTACCAATAATGAAATTGTTGTTTAATGCAATTTTGAAATGTCTGATATCCTGACGAGGATATGCTAAAGTACGGTTTTTATAATCGTCGTTGGTAAAAGCGCTACCGTCTTCTTTTACAAAATTTCCATTGTCATCTAAAGTTGGCTCGTAAAAACCAATGTTATTATGAAAATTTGAAACGTTTAAATGTGTGTAACCCCAGCTTTTGTTTAGACCCACCATACCGCTTAAATCGGTTTCGTTAAAGCCCGAATTAGGAAAATAACCGGTTGGTGTTTTAAAGGAGTAAGCATTTTTATAGGTTCCACGGGCTCTCCAAACAAATCCGTTTTCGTTTCCATTTAACATTAACGAATTAGCAGTAAGGCCATTATTTGTAGAATAGTTGGTGATAAATTCACCTTTAATTTGTCCTTCCGGAGCAGTACTTGGCTCTAATAAGTTAATTACACCACCAAGCGCATCAGAACCATACATTAACGATGCTGCGCCACGTAATATTTCTACACGATCTGATTTAAACTGATCGATTTCAATACCGTGTTCATCGCCCCATTGCTGGCCTTGTTGTTTTATCCCATCATCTAAAGTTACAATTCTGTTGTAACCCAAGCCTCTGATTACAGGTTTGGAAATAGAAGGACCGGTGGTGATTTGAGATACCCCTGGTATTTTAGTCAACGCATCGATTAAATTGGTAGAGGGCTGTAAAAGCTGATCTTTGCCGATAACTGCGGATGAAGCACTATTTCTTTTGCTTGTGCTGCTGATCAAACTTCCGGTGATTACAATTTCTTTGGTCTCTATTGCTGTAGGTTGCAGAGAAAATTCTAATCCGGTTGCACTGGCAAAGTTTACCACCTGCGTAGCTGTTTTATAGCCAACGTAATGTACCTCAACGAGGTAACTTCCTTTTGATGGAAGGTTGTTAATCGTAAATTCTCCATCATTATTGGTTACTGCTGTAACTTTTAAATCAGGAATGAAAATGGTTGCGCCTGGCAACGTTTGTTTAGTACTGGCATCAATAACCTTACCTTTTATATCTTTTAGTACGGAGGCAAAGGCAGTACTGCTTAATAGACTATATAGAATGACTAGACCAATTAGCTGTAATTTTTTCATGTGTTGTTGTAAATAAAAATGGTAGAAAACCCAAAACAATAGCTTGTTTGAAGCCAGTTTTAGTTTCTGATGTAAAAATTTGATTAACGCAAATGCGCTTGAAAAGAAAAAATTAGGCTAAAGGGGGACCACGCAGGCAAGCGCGCTTTATTTCGGTAAAGGCATTCTTTAATGTAGGGTCTGTACGGCTGAAAATTTTGGCTGATAAGAAGATCCTGTAAATGTGGTGTGTTTGTACATAGTTTTTTTCAAAACTCGCATTACAGATCAAACAGGTATCGCCATGGGCCTGCACATGACTAACATGCTTGCAGTTGATCTCTTTCTGTACAACAGGAAGAGGGTTGTGGTGGTGAAGGACACTCCATGGAGTTAAAGCAATAGCAAACACGACCAGCATAAATGCCGATAAATATTTCTTAATGTTTTGTCTATGCTTTTTCAACAGGCCAAAAGTAGTAATTCCTAAGCAATTATATATATTTACAAAGTAACATTGTATTTATGGTGTTATGACTCTCGATCTAATCAATGGTTTAACTAAAAGGAGCGTATGGTTAATCATAAATTTGACCATACCACATGTACACCGATTTCGTTGTTATTTGCAATAAGGGGTGTCAGCAAATTATGAAGTTTATCAAGAGAAATATATTCAATGCATTATTTATCATTATCCTTTTGGTAATCGTTTTTGTGCCCGATGCGAAAGCATTTTTAATTAAAGGCTTAATGGAAATCGGTTTTTATAGTCCAAAAGTTGAGACACCAAAAGAAACTGCGACGAGCCTTAACGGAATCCAGTTTAAGGACATAAATGGGAACTTGATTGATCTTGGTGATTTAAAAGGCAAAATTATTTTTCTTAATTTCTGGGCAACCTGGTGTCCGCCATGTAGAGCTGAAATGCCATCGATCAGCAAATTGTATGCTCAGTTTAAAGATGATAAAAATATAGTTTTCATCTTTGCCGATGCGGATGGAATGTTGCCGAAGTCGACCCGGTTTATGAAAGATCGTAAATACGACATGCCTGTTTACAAAGTAGAAAGTAATATTCCTGAGCAAATATTTGCGGGCGCTTTACCAACAACCGTTATTTTTGATAAACAGGGTCGATTGTCTTTCAAGCATGAAGGCGTAGCTAACTATGCAGATAAGAAGATTGTCGGCTTTCTCAATAAATTAAAGAACACAAAATAACTTTCTCCAATAACTAAAACATTCCTAACCCTTCCTGAAATTTGAGGTTAAAATGATATTTTTATTTGCAATATACGTAGTTAACTACATATATTTGTTGAATAAGATTTAGCGATGCAAAACGACTTTAAAATTGAACGGTTAGATAATCAATTCTGCGAAGCGATTATCGGATTAATCCTACCCATCCAACAGATAGAATTTAATGTGGATATCGATTTGGCTGCACAGCCAGATTTATTGGATATCGAGAAAAATTACGATGGCTCTGGAGGAGCCTTTTGGGGTGCCAAACTGAACGGCGAACTCATTGGGACTATTGCCTTAATTGCTGTTCCCGAATATCATTCTGGTGCAATTAGAAAAATGTTTGTTAAAAAAGAATTCCGCGGAAAAGAATTGGGAGTAGCGCAGGCTTTATTGAAAACGCTTTTAGCCTACTGCGCGGATAACAACCTGAATGAGGTATATTTGGGTACTAAAGACATATTGCAGGCCGCCTGTCGCTTTTATGAACGTAATGGATTTAAGCAAGTTGAAATGAAAGATTTGCCGGTTTACTTCCCTCGGATGGCTGTTGATAATGTTTTTTATGGCTTGGATTTAAAATCTGTTTAATGGAACAAAATGTAATTGATGCGTCTGGTTTACTGGCCATTTCTACGCGTTTGCAAAGGCTCAGCGATCAGATCCGTAAAGATGGCCTGTTGATTTATAAAGCTTTCGGAATCGATTTTCAACCCAAATGGTTTCCTGTGCTCTATACCTTGTATAAAAAATCGACCATGAGTGTGGTTTCCCTTTCGGATGAAATTGGTTATGCACATCCATCGACCATTAGTTTATTGAAAGAGCTGGAGAAAGAGAAACTGATCCGTTCTAAAAAGGATAAGGTAGATACCCGTAAACGTTTGGTTGAGCTTACAGAAAAGGGTACAGCACTTCTTGCTACCATGGAACCCGTATGGGAAGTAATTATTAAAGCCACAGCCGATATTACAAATACCCAGAATAACTTAATGAAAGCCATAAACGAGGTTGAAGCAGCATTAAAAGAAAAAAGCTTTCTGCAAAGGGCCGAGGTTTACATTAAAATGATTGAAGGAGAGAAGGATTGAGTGATGGAATGGGAAAATGATTGAATTAGAGAATGAATGACAGAGAAGGTTAACCAATGATTTTGTTATTTTTGCGCCTATGATTTCATTTTTCGAGGCTTCGCTTAAGCAACTTTCTATCCACCATACAGGCAATAAATTGCTTGAAGAGTACTACAAATTATCTGATGCGCCTTTAAAAATTGATGATGAAGTGTTGGGAAACCTGCTGATGCAGTATTTCTTAAAGCCTTTCGAAAAGGTAAATGAAGTCTACCGTTTTTATCACCCCAATGATAATCTGGAGTTGAACGAAGTATTCCATTTCGTTCACGAAATTTTCGAAAACAACGAACTCTTTCACGAAGATTCGCAGCAACTAGCCAAACATTTATACGATGTAGCTAACCACCCAAAAATTAAATCTGGCGAGCTGTATGTTGCCTATTTCGAAAAGGTGCAGATAGAAGGCGAGCAGTTGGATGTAATTGGAATTTTTAAATCTGAAACAAAAGATACTTATCTAAAAGTTTATCCTGAACAGGATGGCTTTAATGTAAGTTACGAACAAGAAGCCATTAGCATTAATAAATTGGATAAAGGCTGCCTGATTTTTAATGTAGACAGAGAAGAAGGCTACAAAGTTGTGGTATTGGATCAATCGAAAAGCAGCAACGATTCTGCCGTTTATTGGAAAGATGAATTCTTGAAGCTGAAAATCAGGAACGATAGTTATAACCAGACTAATAATGTGCTGGGCGTTTATAAAAATTTCGTCACACAGAAGCTGGATGATGACTACGAAATCAGTAAAGCGGATAAAATTGATTTGTTAAACCGTTCAATGAAGTATTTCAAAGAGAAAGAAACCTTTGATATTGAAGAATTTGGTAATGAGGTGATTGGCAACGCTGAAGGGATAGAATCGTTCAAAAACTTTAAGAAGAATTACGAGCAGGAGTACGAAAGTCCGATTGCCGATAATTTTGAAATTGCCGAATCTGCTGTTAAAAAACAGGCTCGTGCCTACAAAAGCGTATTAAAGCTGGATAAGAACTTCCACATTTATATCCATGGCAATAAAGATATGATCGAAAAAGGTTACGACGATGATAAATCGATGAACTTTTATAAAGTGTATTTTAGGGAAGAGGAATAGAGGGGTTCTGAGTTGGGCATTTGGGGTTTGGAGTCGGTTCAAGGTGACTCCAAACCCACCACTGATCCCTCGGTCTGTGTCCCCACAGACCGAAACTGAATATTATTTTCTATTTTTAATAATGGAAAACTACATTTTCAGACAAGATCGTAATTCAAAGATGCTTTTGGATGAAGTTTATTTTTGGACGGATACGATTAAAGATTGGAAAAAGATATTTTCCATCGATAAGTATAAAATAATAGTAACTGATACTTTAAGGGAGTTAGTTAATAGAAAAAAGATTATTGTTTATGCTTTTGTAATTATGCCAAATCACTTGCACTTAGTTTGGCAGATGGTTGAGGCGAATGGAAAAGAGATGCCTCATGCAAGCTTTAATAAATTTACTTCTCATCAGATTTTTCAGGATTTGAAGGATCATCATCCAAATATATTATCGTATTTTGAAGTATCAGATGCAGAAAGAAACTTTCGTCTGTGGCGAAGAGATCCATTAGCTATTCTTATGGATACGCAGGATAAACTTGAACAGAAAATAGATTATATCCATCTCAATCCATTACAGGAAAGATGGCAGTTATGCGAAAAACCTGAAGATTACGAATGGTCATCTGCCAGATTTTATGAAACGGGTATAGACAATTTCGGATTTTTAACTGATTATAGAAATCTCTTGTAAGGTTTCGGTCTGTGGGGACACAGACCGAGGATTAGCGTAAGATTAATCATCGGTACTGAATTCGCCTTTGGACTACAGACTCATGACTAAATCCGCTGTTGTGCTTTTAACGCCAAATACTGATTAATTACATTAACTGTAAGCTTTTGCGGTGGAGTCAGGATGGCTAAAATACCATGTTTGTTGAGTTCTTTAACCATTTGTTTTTTCTCGTAGATAAATTTCTCCGCAATGGTTTTATGATAAATTCCTTCTACATCTTTAGCAGGTTCTGTGCTTAATGCTTTCAGTTCTGTATTTTCGAAAAATACCACAACCAATAAGTGGTATTTAGCAATTCTTTTTAAATAAGGTAATTGCCTTTGCAGGGCAGATAAACTTTCGAAATTGGTAAAGAAAACCAAAAGCCCCCTTTGTTTCACTACAGATCGTACCGCGGAATATAGTGCCTCGAGATTACTCTCCAGGTATCTTGTTTTTTCTTTGTAAAGCACATTCATGATACTGCCGAGCTGCGAAGCTTTACGATCTGCCGGCACAATGGATCCTATATTTTCAGATATCGTAATTAAACCTGCTTTATCTTCCTTCAGCATGGCCACTTTCGAAAGCGCAACAGTAGCATTTATGGCATAATCGAGCAGACTCAATCCTTCAAAAGGCATGCGCATTACACGTGATTTATCGATCACGCAATAAATATTCTGCGATTTCTCGTCTGTATAGGTATTTACCATTAAACTGCCTTTTCTGGCAGTAGCTTTCCAGTTAATGGTACGGATATCGTCGCCACCAACATAATTTTTAATCTGGTCAAATTCACTGCTTTGTCCAACTTTCCTGATCTTTTTAATCCCAAATTCTGTTAAATAGCGTGAAGCGGCCATCAATTCGTATTGACCTAGATTAATAAAAGAAGGAAAAACCGGCAGGATCTTAGCGCCATCAAAATTATAACGGCGGCTAATTAAACCCAGTGGCGAGCTAATGTATGCCCTAATGAATCCAAAATCGTACTCGCCACGTTTTGTTGGGCGCAGGTTATAGTGGATGGATTTTATTTCAGCAGATTTTAGGTGAAGTTTAAAATTTTTATCCCGGAGTTGGAACTGAAAAGGTACCTCATCAATCACCCTGGCATTTATCCCAAAACCATAACTGTTCCTGATTTCGATTTGTATCGGATTTTCGTCGCCATTGCTCAAACGTTTCGCGGTAATTCTTTTGGCATCAATCCCTTGAGTATTTCGGTATAGAATAAAAACATCAATAAAAGATAGAGAGAAAACGGCTCCAGTGGCAATTTCAGGGATATCGCCCAGCCAGGCAAAAAAGAATTTCAACAAGAAAAGTACAATGCAACAGCCTAAAGCCGCAAATAAACGGTCGGTTAGGAATAGATTGTTATAATATTGCTGAAAGAATTTTTTCACTATGGGGTTAATTGTAAAAGTTGGTTAATCGGTTAATTGTTTAAACTGGTTAACTGTTAGTGGCCAACTGTAAACTGAAAATTGGCAACTGATAACTGAACTACCTTGGTACTTCAATTTTTTTAATGATCTGATTTACGATATCGCTTGTGGTTAATCCTTCCATTTCTTTTTCAGGAGATAACAATATCCTGTGCGCCAGAACAGGGCCTGCAACGGCAATAATATCTTCAGGCGTAACAAAATCGCGGTTTTGAATAGCAGCGAAGGCCTTTGCACTATGTACAATTGCCAGCGAGGCCCTTGGCGAAGCACCCAGATAAAGTGATGAATTGTTACGGGTTTCGTTTACGATTTTAGCGATAAACTCCAATAATTTTGGTTCTACAAATAAATTGCGGATGATGGCTCTTGCTTCCTGTATCTGTTGAACAGACAATACTGGTTTTACTTCGTTTAATAATGTTTTATTAACGATGGTATGCTGAGCCATTAAAATAGCGGTTTCCTCTTCTAGCGAAGGGTATTTAACTTCTATTTTGAATAAGAATCTATCCAGTTGTGCTTCAGGCAGGCGATAGGTTCCTTCCTGCTCAATCGGGTTCTGTGTGGCCAATACCATAAAAGGCTCATCCATCATATAAGTATGGCCGTCAATGGTTACCTGGCGCTCTTCCATCACCTCGAACAAAGCCGATTGGGTTTTTGCAGGTGCACGGTTAATCTCATCAACTAGAATAATATTGCCAAAAATAGGACCTTTCCTAAACTCGAAATCTCCTGTTTTGGTATTAAATATTGGAGTTCCTAAAACATCAGATGGCATTAAATCGGGGGTAAACTGCACCCTCGAAAATTGCGCATCTATTGATTTTGCAAGGAGTTTTGCACTAAGCGTTTTGGCTACTCCCGGTACGCCCTCAATTAAGATGTGTCCATCGGCAAGCAAACCAACAATTAAGAAATCAATAACCTGTTTTTGGCCGATAATGATATTTCCAAGTACATTTCTGATCTGATTTACCGCTTCATTTAAGGCGCTTAAATCGGTACGTGGGTTAAACTGTTCTTGTTCCATTGCTTTGCGTATTTTTATAAAACTGTTCTATACTTTCGTTTAAATTAATCAATTGGGTATCGCTTAAATCGCCCATGGTTGGCGTTTGGATAAAATATTTGGTTAGGGTTTTGGCCAGCGCTTCGTTAATGCCCGTTTTCTCCATAAGGACCTGAGCAAATTTGCTATCGATATCGTTGGTTTTTATGTAATATCTGGCCCTCAGGTATTCCATAAAATAGTTGATCTTTTTAAGGGCTATATCGAGGTTGTTGCGTTCGTGATAATAAACGCTGCCCACTACATTAACAAAAGCCAATGAGGAATTGATAAGCGGATCGGCGATTGGGATAATTCTTTGTCTACGTTTAATGTCGTACAACACAAAAATTATCAAGCTAAATATTGCCAGATAATAGGCGAACTTCAGTTCAGGATGTTTAAAGAATACCCTGAGCATATCGGTAGTGCTGTTCTTTTGTGCAGAAAAATATTCATCAAAAATGAGCTGCTTATTTCCGTGCAGATAACTCAGCGTTTTAGCGGCATATTCTGCACCATATTTGTCCAACAGATTAAAATTAGTGTAAAAACCTGGCTCGGCAATCAGGTAAAGATTACCCTTACCGTAGTTATAGCGGATAAAATTAGGCCTGTTATTGGCATTTACCCCAAGTATGGTGGTTTTACTGGTGTCAACCTGACTAAAATACTGACTGCCGATGCCTCTTTCAAAACCATAGTTTGCCTCCGTTTTTAGTTCCGGATTGGTGAAATTTAAGGTGCTTCCCTCAAGAGACATTGCGGTAGAAGTTTGCACCTTAAGTTCCTTCTTTATTTTTCCTAAATCATAAGTGGCTATAAATACATCATTACCGGCTTGCATATATTTGATGAGCTGTTCAAGATCAGTTTTACTAATGTCTGTGTTTTGCGCAACGATTATGTAAGCGGTTTTATTGAATTTTTTAGATTTTAGCGTAGTGTAAACGGCAGTTTTTGACTGTTGAATACTCACCAATGGTAAAATATCTTTGATTCTATTGTATAGGATATAGGTGCCGTAAGGGATTTTATCTTTAATGGCATATGTTGGTGCCCAGTTTGTTGGCGTAGGCTTGTTATACTGCGCAATTAAATAGCCCAGGATGAGAATGGAACCAATAATGAGATATAATTTGTAACCTTTCATTTAATCTGCTTGTTAAACTGGTTAAACGATTGGTTAATAGGATCGAATTTCACCTCATCGATAGGGAAATCGCCATACCAGATATAATCGAACTGTAGGGTAAGCCGGCTAAAATCGTTTCGCAGCTCTGGCTTACTGATTTCCATTAAATAATTATAATTCGTTTTATCGGGCTGCCATTGGATAATTTCAGCATCGCTCAATTTTTTTAGTGCCCTCAAATACAAAAGCCTAACTGCCAAGCGAAATTTTCTTTCGGCAACTAATCTTTGTAATTCCTGTTCATAATCTATTTCGTGGATGTTTTCGGTAATCACATCATAAGGAAGGATGGTTTCTTTTGATTTTTTAGTGAAGATGTTTTCAGCACCGATAACTTTGATTACAATGAATAAAATCAGCGCAACACCAAGTCCGATAAAAATATACCTGGAAAAAATGTTAGATGCTGCTCCCTGAAACAGCTCGCCAATTAGATCCCAAAACCATAGCCAAAATTTATCCCATAGTGATAACTGTTGTTGACCTATTTCGTCGTATTGAAACTCTTTTTGCGCTTTATAATCGCTTATGGCATCTTTATCAAATTTTGATACCACAACCTTACTACTATCTGTTTTAATTATGGCAGTTACAGGCTTAGGTTTAACAGTTTGTGCTTTGTTGATTACCGGAATAAAAAACAAAAGACAAATAAGAAGATATCGGAATAGAGCACGCTGCATTTTAATATTCTTCAGGTCTGGTATCTATAGGTTTTTCGGTATTGCCAAAATTAGAAATCCGTTCCATTAGGCCAGTGCTTTCTTTTTGTTCAACCAAACTAAAATAAGCCAATGAAATGGTAATGATGGGGATGATGGTAAACACCTGGCATAAAGACTGTAAAACAGTTGTAATCATGGTAAGTGTTAGCGACATGTGTGGGGTTTTATGTGTAAACATACCAATCATATTAAATAAAGTTGTAGGTAAAACGATCATGCTCATACAAGCATAAACAATAATCCATACCACGATCAGGGTACCAAAAGTAATCCAGAAATTATCTTTAATAATTTTGAAGCTTCTGCTAAAGGAATAACCTAAAGAACCATTTTCGATTACCATTATCGGGAACATCATGGCCACATAGGGGAAGAGCCAGAATCCAGGTACAAGGCAAAACATAAAGGCAATACATAACATGATAATTAATAGGATAGAACTGCCAAAAATCCTGAAGAAGTAATATTTAAAGTATCCCCATACCTCATCGGTGGTTGGTGTCTGATTACCCTTCTGTACGTAAATAGCGATATAAGAAAGTATGGCAACACTCATACTGGCATAGGTGGCCAAAGAGAATAAAATAGATAGGAAATACTCTAATCCATATAAAGCCGAAAAGCCCAGGCCTTTGGTATTTCTTCCATTACCGATGGTATTGATAATGTTAACCATTTTGTATTGTTGCAATAACATGGTTAACATGCTGGCCACTACAAACAAGCCGCAAAATGTAAAATATACTTTGATGAGTGGCTTAAAATTTTGACGCATGAAGGTAAAGGTATCGTTGATCACCTGTCCGAAATCCCTTCTTTTCTTAAATTCAATTTTCCCTAACATGTTAATTTAGTGTTGCTTGTTTATTGTAAATTTTTATAGGGTAAATAAATACATACCAAATAATAAAAGCGGCAGAAGATAACAAAATAAACATACTTAGCCATAAAGGCATTTCAGTATGTCGGGTAACAAAACTTTCAAAGAATGCTGCAACTATAAAAATTGGTATCAGGCCAATTACAATTTTCAACCCATCTTTGGCCCCTTTTAAAACTGAAGCCATACGGGTATAGGTTTTAGGAAATAAAAGGCTATTGCCCAAAATTAAACCAGCCGCGCCAGCCAAAACAATTGCTGATATTTCTAATGTTCCATGAATCCAGATAACCAGAACCGATTGAAAGCCCAGGCCCTTACTAAAAAAGAAATATTGGAACGAGCCGAGCATTACTCCATTTCTAAATAGCGAAACAATAGACCCAAATGAAAAAATAATGCCCAAAACAAAGGTGTATAGCGCAACATAAATATTATTAACCCCAATTTGCATAAACATCATCAACTCATTACTTTGTTTATAAACCCCGAACGGATCACCTTTGGCAATGTTTTCGTTTGTCATGTTTACATAACCATCGCCCATAATCAATCGTACAAAAGTGTCGTCGTATTTGGCCGATAAAGCGCCAATAGCACAAGAAACAAAGAAAAATGCCAATGCATAAAATACCTGTTTTCTGTGTTCCAGGAATATTAAGGGGAGTTCTGTTTTCCAGAAATGGATAAACCGGTTCGACTTTTCCTTTTTGTTTTTGTAAACGGATTGATGTAATTTAGAAGCTAAGCCATTGAGATAGGCTGTTGTTTTCGAATTTGGATAAAACGTTTTGGAGTAAGCCAGATCGTTAGTGATTTCGATAAACTGATTGGCCACTTCATCAGGATTTGCGGGTTGCATGGAATCATAATGTTGCCACTTCTTCGAATTCTGTTTAACAAATAATGCTTCTCTCATTTAAAGGCGTTACCAAATCTTGGGTTAAAATAGCTAATTTTTTATGGAAATGAAACCAACATTATTTTCAGATCGCTTAACCTGTCTGAACAAATATACATAGATGAACAATCTAAAGATGAAAATATAAGAAAACTTTAGTTTAAAAAATAAAGGATCGATCTGCAGCTATTATCTTTAAAAAAAATTATGTTTGAATATGGATAGCATCAGAATTAGCACTGCTCAAAATATTGATATTGATTACGAAATTGCTGGCCTTGGAGAGCGTATAGCTGCAAGGTGCATCGATTTGGCTGGATTTATAGTTCTCGCTGTAATTACCTTAGTTGTAATGGGAGCAGCACAAATGGCGATGTCGGGAAATGCAGCCATGGTTATTTTTTTTATTTTCCTGGCAATTTTTGCTTTCTATGATCTGGTTTGCGAAATCACTATGGATGGCCAGACTTTAGGAAAGAAGGTATTAAAGATAAAGGTAATTAGCATCGATGGTACACAGCCAACCCTTGGGCAGTATATTTTTAGGTGGTTATTTCGGATAATTGATTTCGGTTTCATTTTTGGCTGGGGGGTTGTTGCACTGGTTTCGGTAGCGGTAACAAAAAATCATCAACGGTTGGGTGATATACTGGCTAAAACAACGCTGATTAAAACAAAACCAAGAACCGAATTTTCTAATGTGGCCTTCAGTTTTAATTTACCTGAAGAATACGAACCACAGTTTAAGGAAGTGCTGCACTTAAATGACAGGGATATTGAACTTATTCATGAAGTGTTAACGGGTTACTACCAAACCGGGAATGCCGACTTGATTTATGCCATGGCAACCAAAACCAAAGCACATATTTTTGTAACGATCCCGGGTGGAATGAATGAGTTACAGTTTTTAGAGACAGTATTAAAGGATTATAATCACCTTACAGCCAATATGAGTGTCTAGCTAAAAAAACATTTTGTGTAAATAGCTGATTATTACAAAATTACCAATTACGATAACCAATATTCTAAAGATTAAAGAACGTTGTTTGATTTGAAGCTTATACAATAAACCGGCTGAGATAAATAAAAACAACAGTGGAATGGTAGGTGGATAAAGCGACCAGCTTTTTGATAAATCGCCTTGAATAAGGGCGATGAAAGATCTTTGAAAACCACAACCCGGACAATCGATCCCTGTTAAGGCTTTAAATGGGCAGGTGATTAAATGATTTTGCAGCCAATCAACCAGGTTGATTAAGCTGCAAAATATAAATATGATAAACATCCTGAATTAAACTACCGGTGGAGGAGTATCGTTTGGAGTGTCTTGATTGCCGGATGGTTTGTTAAAAGGATTGTTTGGGCTGTTAAATGGGTTATTTGGATTGTTGAAAGGATTGTTTCCAAAACCGCCATTTTGTGCTTCTGCAGCCGATGGGCCTAAATATTTAGCATCGCCAAAACCTAAAATTGGCCAAAAAATAAATGGAAGTATAATTAAACCAACAGTAAAGCCTTCTGATTTACCAAAGCTTTTACTTACTAAATTGTAAAGCCAAATGGCAAATACAATGTTTACACAAGGGATAATTAGCCATAGAATCCAGATCATTGGTTTGCCAACAATTTCTAGTAAAATGATCAAATTATAGATCGGAATAATTGCGGCCCAACCTGGTTTACCAGCCTTTTCGAAGGCTTTCCACATCCCAACAATCGCAATAACAATTACTGCCAGGTAAATAATTCCGCCTACCAGACCAATACCTGCGGCTATTCCGCTTGATTCATACTCATTCATAATTTTTACTGTTTTTAAAGGTGATTAATTTAAATAGTTAAACTAAAATAAATTTTTTAATTTAAAAACAGCATAAACAAGCGGTTAATTATTTCAACACCGTGCCCACCTTTGTTAATAAAGCACTTGCCCATTCAGCATACATTTTAGCACTTGGATGCAATCCATCGCTCGCTACTAACGATAGATCGGTTGCTGCGTTTCGCGATGCTGGTGTAATGTTGGTATAATTCACGCCAGCTGAAAGCGTGATTTCTTGGTTTGCAGCGTTAAAGCTGTCAATTTCATTAGCAATCGTTTGCGGGTTTCGTCCGGAGTTTTTGCCAAAAGATGTCGCGCCCCAATCTGGAATCGACACGACAAAAACCTTATTCTTGTTCCCTCCGGCAAAAGTGATTGCCGTTTGTAACAATTCTGTGAACTCCTTTTTATAGGTGCTGATCGGATAACCCCGATATTGATTGTTTACACCAATTAACAGCGTTACAAAACTATACGTGCCTGTTAAATTCTCTTTTTTTATAGCGGCCTGAAGTTCGTCAGTAGTCCAACCGGTAACCGCAATAATTTTTGGATTTGCGATGCTGATGCCCTGAGTTTTTAATAAACTTTGAAGCTGATAAGGAAAAGATTCTGCCTGTTTAACCGATTCGCCAATTGTATAAGAATCGCCAAGCGCCAGGTAAGTAAAATTACCTTCGCCATTTGGTGAAACTGTTGTTCGGTCGATAATTGGTTCAATAGGCATAGGCTGTTGTTTTGTACAGCCCGAAGTTAAGAAAGAAAATAAAATGGCGCTTAATAAAATCTTCATAGCCTAATTTACGAATTAGCGGCAGGCTTAGTTTTGTCCGGCCAATTAAACGAGTTGCATTTTAAAGAGTTCGGCAATGTGATTCTTTAATTTTCCTTTTACTTCTTCCATATCAAGATGATAACCCAGCTCCTTTGCTAAAGAAGTTACAGCTTTGTCATCAATACCGCAGGGCACAATATTTTTAAAGTAATCTAAATCTACATTTACATTAAAGGCAAAACCATGCATGGTAACCCAACGGCTGCAACGAACGCCCATAGCACATATTTTGCGTGCCTTCTCATTATCAGCATCTAACCAAACTCCGGTAAAACCAGGATAACGGCCTGCTTCTATCCCATAATCCTTTAAGGTAAGGATAACGGCTTCCTCCAGGGTACGTAAATATAAATGGATATCAGTAAAGAAATTATCAAGATCAAGAATCGGGTAGCCCACTAGCTGCCCAGGACCATGATAGGTAATATCACCGCCCCTGTTTATTTTATAGTAGGTTGCCTGTTTATCCTTTAATCCCTGCTCATCTAATAATAAATTTTCAGGATGCCCGCTTTTGCCTAAAGTGTACACGTGTGGATGCTCGCAAAATACCAGATGGTTTGGAGTAGGCTTATGGGTATTGTTTACACGGTTTTCTGTTTTAATGGCCACCGTTTTATTTAGTAGATCTTCCTGTTTATCCCAGGCTTCCTGGTAATCTGTTAAGCCCCAGTCTGTAAAAGTAGTTGGCACTAAACCCATTGCAATTGCTTTTTCCGCTGTCTCGTTCATCTCCGTTATTTTAAGAATTGCTGGCAACATAGCCTAACATGTAACTATCTTTTGTTTTAAAGTAATTAATGGTCAGCTCTCGCGTACCCGTTGGCAGCTCTACCAATGCATTTAATGAGCCTTCGTTTTTTAGCTTAAAAGGTTTAATATGGATATGCTGTTTAAATTCCAAACCTTTTTTGCCATGCCACTTATAAATGGCTTCTTTAGCACACCAGGCCACGTATAAGCCATCAGTATTATCTCCAATCTGTTTTT
Organism: Pedobacter sp. W3I1; assembly: GCF_030816015.1. Taxonomy (NCBI): domain Bacteria; kingdom Pseudomonadati; phylum Bacteroidota; class Sphingobacteriia; order Sphingobacteriales; family Sphingobacteriaceae; genus Pedobacter; species Pedobacter sp. W3I1. Next base: position 13,110 of record NZ_JAUSXN010000001.1, on the reverse strand, counting down.
GGGCAAGTTCTACATCGCTTAAAAATTTGTGTTTAATGCTTTTTATCTTGTGCTTAATCAGTTCGATATCGACACCTACCGCATGATCTTTGCTAATCATTACCGCAGCATAATCATAAGAATGGCTTAACGAAATATGATAGTCGAAATTAACCAGATAGGGCTTGCCATGTTCATCAAACTGACAATCGATATACTCGGTTGTATTCAGCATTGTTCTCAAGAGCATTCTTGTGCTTAGCCAATGCAGTAATCGCTTGCCACTGTTTAACGACGAAATAATATCATGTTCATGCTGCTTAAGCTGCAGTCCGGCCAACAACTCTTCCTCCGTTTCCTCAATTTTCCAAATTGCTAAAACAGAATGCTGATCAATATTTTTATTGTAAATTATTGGCATTGACTAAATTGGAGATTACATGCAAAATTATCTTAAATAAATGATAATTTAGGCCAAAAATACGTATAAAAATGATATTATCTGATAGCAGGATATTAGAAGAAATTGAGAAGGGAACAATCATTATTGAGCCTTTTAAACGCGAATGTTTAGGAACCAACTCGTATGATGTTCATTTAGGCAAATACCTGGCTACATATAAAAGCCGTGTGCTTGATGCGAAAGCGCACAACGAAATCGAACATTTCGAAATTCCTAAAGATGGATATATTCTACATCCTGGCACCTTATATCTTGGCGTTACCGTAGAATATACCGAAACACACGGACATGTGCCTTTTTTAGAAGGCAAAAGCAGTACCGGCCGTTTAGGTATCGATATCCATGCCACAGCAGGTAAAGGTGATGTTGGTTTTTGTAATACCTGGACATTGGAAATATCGGTAGCGCAACCTGTAAAAATTTATGCCGGAATGCCTATTGGCCAATTGATTTATTTTGTTGTTGAAGGTAAGATTGAAACGATGTACAATTCGAAAGGTAATGCGAAGTACAATAATAAAACCACCAGGCCGGTAGAAAGCATGATGTGGAAGAATAAGTTTTAACATTTTGCTTAATGTTAGTGGCCGACCGCCAATTAAACCGACATCTTTTTTTTTGGAAATGAAAGCCAGTATGTAGTGGGCTAGTGTAGTCCCGCCATTCGCTATGGTCCCGATAGAAAGAATCGGGAGCCGCCGCTGCTGTCGGGTTTATAATTGGCGGTTTCGTTCTCTTGGCACTACACATTGTTTCTAAACCCGATTAAAGCGAACATCCCGATTTTTCATCGGGATAAAGCGGAAAGCGGGATTCTGGTTGCCAAACGCTCCGAACCCCTCATTTCCAAATCAATAGCCTAAAGCATTTTTTTTGTTTTTGAAAATGAAAGCCTTGTGCTTTTGGCTGCTGTCGGGTTTATGATTGGCGGTTTTGTTCTCTTGGCACTGCACATTGTTCCTAAACCCGATTAAAGCGAACATCCCGATTTTTTCATCGGGATAAAGCGTAAAGCGGGACTGACGTCGCCAAATGTTGTGGACTGCTCATTTCCAAATCACTTAGCAAGTTTATTTTTCATGAAAATGAAGTGCCGCTTATATTGACCTTCGTAGCTGTCATTTAATAAATAAAGCGTTTTGTAGCGGTTAACTAAAAACTTAGAAGTCAAACTAAATTTCATGCTAACTTCATAAAAGTATGCCTTAGGTTTTGTACCTTGACACGTATTTATTTGTTACCTAACCACATGAAACTCAAAATTACTCTCGCAATCAGTTTTCTATCTCTACTTATTGTTTTTGCCGCATTTAAAATGGATGATGATCCGTTTAGTCAGCTCTTGCAAAAACTCGAAGATTACACCAGTAAGTATCCACAAGAAAAAGTTCACCTTCACTTAGATAAGCCTTATTATGCCATTGGCGATGATATTTGGTTCAAAGCTTATGTTGTGAATACCAAGACTTCGGCTCCTTCGGGCATCAGTAAGATCTTGTATGTAGAGCTGATTAATGAAAAAGATTCGCTAAAAAAACTGGTTAAATTACCCATTATGGGGGGGATTACCTGGGGCGATTTTAAGCTGACAGACTCGCTCGGCGAGGGCAATTATAGAATTAGGGCCTATACCAATTACATGAGGAATTTTGGCACTGAATTCTTTTACGATAAGACAATTAAGATCGGAAATAGCTGGGCTAACAAAGTTTTTACAAAAACTTCTTACAGTTTTACCAAGGAGAACAATGCAGATAAAGTAACGGCAACAGTTCATTTTGAAGATAAAAATGGTGTCGCCTACAGTGAAAATGAAGTGAGTTATGAAGTTCAGTTAGATTATCGTACCGTTACGAAGGGTAAAGTTAAAACCAGTTTAACAGGTGATGCGGTAGTTAGCTTCACAAACAACCAGTCTTTCCAAAATAAATCAGGGAAGATTATTGCTACCATCACACTAGATAACAAACAAAAAGTAATCAAATCTATCCCGATTACATCAACATCTAACAATGTTGATGTACAGTTTATGCCAGAGGGCGGAACGCTTGTTGAAGAATTACCACAAAAAGTTGCCATTAAAGCGGTTAATGCCGATGGCCGCGGTGAAGATGTAGACGGAACTGTAATAGATGACGGAGGTAATGAAGTAACCAGCTTTGCCACCAATTATTTAGGTATGGGTAACTTTGTATTTAACAACCAGGCCGGGAAATCATATTCTGCAAAAGTTAAATTCAGGGACGGATCAGAAAAAACCATAAAATTACCTGTAGCCGTTAAAAGCGGTTATGCACTTTCTGTAAATGCTTTAGATACAGGTAAGGTGGTGGTTAAAATTATGGCCAGTGCCGATCTTGTGAATGGTGATGAACTAAAAGTTGTTGCGCAGCATGGAGGCAATGTATACTATGGCTCTAAAGCTAAAATGGATAAACAGGTACTGGTGGCCAATATTCCAAAAAAGAACCTGCCAGCCGGTATTGTTCAGTTTACTTTGTTTTCGAGCAACAATCAACCTTTAGCAGAACGTTTGGTTTTTATAAATAGCAAGGCCGAATTAATTGACGTATCACTTAATACCTCCGAAGTTTCTACCTCAAAAAGAGGAAAAGCAGCTTTTGCTTTCAATGCAACTAATGATCATAAACCTGTTTTAGGAAGTTTTTCAGTTGCGGTTACCAATGCCGCAAAAGTTACGCCTGATGAAAATAATGAGTCGAATATTCTCACCTCGCTGTTACTTACCTCTGATTTGACGGGATACGTAGAGAAACCCAATCATTATTTTTTAAAGGATGACCTGCAAACACAAAAGGAACTTGATAACCTAATGCTTACTCAGGGCTGGAGAAGATTCCTGTGGAAAAACATTATCAATAATGTTGGCCCGAATATTACTTATAAGCCCGAGCAGTCTATTACCATTAGCGGAACGGTAACAAAAGGTAATAAACCTGTAGCTGGTGGTAAAGTAATGCTAATGGCCACGAAAGGAACCGTATACATTTTGGATACCGTAACCAATGCCGAAGGAAAATTTGTATTCGATAATTTAAGTTTTGGCGACAGTACAAAATTTGTTGTTCAGGCAAGAACCAAAACAGAACGAAAGTTTGTAGATATTAATCTTGATATCGTTCCCGGGCAGATTGTAACCAAGAATAAAAATGGAGCTGATATCGATATCAATGTGAATAATACTTTGATGAAGTATATAAAAGAAAGTGATACCTATTTTAATGAGATGACCCGTTTAGGCTTGCTGGAGCGGACCATTAAACTCGAAGAAGTAACCATTACCGAAAAGAAAAATCCGGCTAAAAATTCGTCTAACCTAAACGGTGCAGGCCGTGCTGATTTTGTATTAACTGCCGATCAGCTATCCACCTGTGTTACCCTTTCGCAATGTTTGCAAGGGCGGTTGCCAGGAGTGATATTTAGGGGTAATATACCTTACCTTATGCGTAGCCAGGATACGCCTGTACAGATTATTGTTGATGGGATGCAAATGGAGGCCGATTTTCTGGATAATGTTGTTCCGAGCGATGTAGAATCTATCGAACTTTTAAAAAGTATCGGCAATACGGCAATTTATGGTTCGCGAGGTGGAGGAGGTGTAATTATCATCACCACTAAACGTGGTGATGGAGGTAGAAGCACTGCTCGTTATGCACCGGGTATTGTAACCTTTAATCCAAAAGGATTTACGATTTCACGAGAGTTTTACTCGCCAAAGTATGATGCGGCAAGTTCAAGTAGCCGAACTGATTTTAGAACAACTATTTATTGGAACCCACAGGTTGTTGCAGATAAAGATGGAAAAGCACAATTCGAATTTTATAATGCAGACGAGCCCGGAACCTATCGCGTAGTAATAGAAGGAATAGACGCAGCAGGGCATTTGGCAAGAAAAGTTTACACTTATGATGTTAAATAGAGAAAAATAGATAAATTTGAATTAGTATGCATGCATAGCTTATACTTCGTATATTTTATCTTGATACTCAATACTTATAATCTTGATACTATTAATATGAATACAATAAAAGTAAGTGTTAAAGATCGCCTGGCAACCATCACATTAGATAGAGGGAAATCGAATGCCTTAAACCGCGAGTTGATTACCGAGCTTGACGATATGCTTAAAAATATTACCGCCGATGATAACATTGGCGGTGTAATTTTAACCGGAACAGCACCTTTCTTTTCTGCAGGACTAGATTTGATAGAACTATACAACTATAATGAAGAAGAAGCTAAATCTTTCTGGCAGTTGTTTTTGGGTTTCACTGCCAATATGGTTTCGTTTAAAAAACCAATCATAGCCGCAATTAGTGGTCATAGTCCCGCCGGTGGATGCGTAATGGCATTGGCATGCGATTACCGTGTTATGGCAGAAGGACAATACATTATTGGGCTCAATGAAGTTCCGGTAGGTATTATAGTGCCACATAGTATTTTTCAATTGTATGCGTTTTGGTTAGGGAAGGCCGAAGCCAGTCGTAGTTTGCTTTCAGGTAAACTTTATAGCCCGGAAGAAGCTTTGAAGGTTGGTTTAGTTGATGAACTGGTAAAAAATGAAAGTTTGTTAACTGCAGCCGAGCGTAAGATTAAGAAATACATGGAGCTCGAAAGCAATACCTGGTCGCAAAGCAAATTAAATATCCGCGAGCAATTAATTGCTGCTGTAACTGCAGATCAATCTGCTACTTTAGAAAAAATGTTAGCACAATGGTGGTCGCCTGCAACACGCCATATTTTAAAAACAATTTTAGCTAATCTGCAGAGAAAGTAGTTAACAGTTTTCAATTGGCAGTTAACAATTGGCAATTCGCTATGAATAGTTAACCAGTTTCAACAGTTGACCCCTTAACCATTCCCAGCAATTTAGCAATAAAACAATCTCAACAATTAACCAGTTAACCAATATACTATGTTCAGTTATAACTCACCAATGCTCAGAGAAGATGCTTTAAAAGGAAAAACCATTGTAATTACAGGCGGTGGAACAGGGTTGGGGAAAGCGATGGGCGTATATTTTTTGAAATTAGGTGCTAACCTCGTCATTACAAGTAGAAAGGAGGAAGTGTTGCAAAAGACTGCCGATGAAATGGAAGAAAAAACTGGTGGCAAAGTATTGGCCGTTGCTTGTGATGTTAGAGAAGTAGCGCAGGTAGAAAACGTACTGGCCAAAACGTTAGAAAGGTTTGGTTCGGTTGATGTATTATTGAACAATGCTGCGGGTAATTTTATCTCGCCAACCGAGCGGTTATCAGCCAATGCATTTTCATCAATTATTGATATTGTTTTAAAAGGAACGGTTAACTGTACCCTTACCTTTGGTAAACATTGGATTAAGGAAAAACAAGCTGCAACAGTTTTAAATATAATTACCACTTACGCTTTTACAGGCTCAGCTTATGTTGTGCCCTCAGCTTGTGCAAAAGGCGGTGTTTTAGCCCTTACAAGATCTTTGGCTGTAGAGTGGGGTAAATATGGCATCCGTACTAATGCTATCGCTCCGGGTCCGTTTCCAACTAAAGGCGCATGGGAGCGTTTATTGCCCGGCGATTTAGCCAAAAAATTCGATTTTAAAAATCGTGTGCCTTTAAAAAGAGTTGGCGATCATCAGGAACTCGCTAATTTAGCTGCATTTCTGGTGAGCGATTTCTCAGGTTATATTAATGGCGAAGTAATTACCATTGATGGTGGCGAATGGTTGCAGGGTGCGGGACAGATGAATGGTTTAGAGGCAATCCCGAACGAAATGTGGGATATGCTCGAACAAATGACAAGAAGCGCTAAATAAAGCGAAATGGTAAATGTGATCAATCGCAATAATCAAATAATACTACAAAGAATACTTACCTGGTTTATTGCATTGGTTTGGCTGGCAAACGGATTGTTTTGCAAAGTTTTGGGGCTTGTACCTCGCCATGAACAGATCGTTGCCAGGATTTTAACGCCCGCTTATGGTCATAGCTTTACAGTTCTTATCGGTATATCAGAGATTTTAATGGCAATCTGGATTTTGAGCAGTTTTAAAACCAAGCTAAATGCTATTGTTCAGATTGTAATAGTGGCGACAATGAACACCATCGAATTTATTCTTGCGCCAGATTTGTTGCTTTGGGGTAAATTCAATTCATTCTTTGCATTTATATTTATTCTGGTTGTGTTTATCAATGGGTTTTATCTTAATAAAAAAATAACACAGCAAGCGCCATGCTCTCATTTCTAAAAAACCACCCATTTGCAGTCGACGCATTTTTTGAAAATTCTCTTGTATTAACGTTTGCTGTCCCAAAAGCAGAGTTAGAACCTCTCATTCCTGAATGCTTAACATTGGATACCTTTAAAGATAAATGGGCTTTCATTGCCATTGCAATGGTTCAGACCAAAAATTTGCGGCCCAAAGGCTTTCCCGAATTTATGGGTAACGATTTTTTCCTTATTGGATACCGCGTATTTGTGCGTTATACGAACAAAGCGGGAAAAAATCTTCGTGGTCTGTATATTTTAAAATCAGAAACGAATAAAAAGAAAATGGAGTTTATGGGTAATATTTTCACCCATTACAATTATACCACAACAGATATATCGCTAATTGACAGAGAAAATACTAAAGAAATTACTTCAATCAATTCCAATTTTGAAATCGTAATCGATAAAACAGAGCATGAGGTTCCCTTGCCTGAAAATTCGCCGTTTGCCGATTGGAAAGAAGCCAGAAAATTTGCAGGACCTTTACCCTTTACATTTACTTACAATAAAAAGAATAAGGAAGTTTTAATTATAGAGGGTGTTAGGCAAAACTGGCAACCAGCCTCCATAAAAATTGTTAAATACAATTTTGGGTTTTTAAATTCCTTGAATCTAGAAGACTCAATTTTAGCAAATGCCTTTGACATTCAGAACATCCCTTATTATTGGAAAAGAGGAAAAATTGAAAAATGGAAGTAAAAAGAAGAAAATTTCAGGGCGTGTTAAACATTTTAAGTTTTAACAGACATTTTTACCTATTTGGTCTTATCGCTTTATTGTTGTTGGTAATTAGTCAAATATTGATGCCATGGTCTGCTACCTTATTTTGGATAATCATTTTGGCATTCCTTTATGGGCTTTTAATGCCGTTAATAGTATCCGCGTATGTTTACGATTTTTCTGGATATTATAATTTTGATTGGTTAAAAGAAATCGGTATTTCCAATTCCCATCCAGCTTTAATTTTAAATATTAATGCAGGTTTTGATGAAACGAGCTTCATTCTTAAAGACCATTTTCCGCAGGCAGTTTTAAAAGTTTTCGATTTTTACAATCCTGAACAACATACAGAACAAGCAATAATCAGGGCAAGGAAAGTAAGTTTGATGTTTCCTGATACAGCACAGATAACCACAGATTTTATTCCTTTGGCCGATAAATCCGTCGATATCATATTTCTCTTGTCGGCTGCACATGAAATAAGATCACAACAAGAGAAGATTGTTTTTTTAAAAGAATGTTATAGGTTATGCAAACCAACGGGTCAGATAATTATGGTAGAACATTTACGTGATTTGCCCAATTTCATGGCCTTCTCTATTGGTTTTACTCACTTTTTCTCACGGCGAGTTTGGCAACAAGCTTTTAAAGCGGCAGGTTTTTCTTCTTTTTCTGAAACGAAATTCACACCATTCATGTCTGTTTTTAACTGTTTCCCTTAATTTAAATGCAGATACACTTATTAATAGTTGGCGCTCTTCTGGTTGCATTGGCACTTATTCACATTATTTTTCCAAGATATTTTAATTGGGAAAGTGAACTTAAATTACTGAACTTAATCAACAGACAAATGATGCTGGTACATACCTTTTTTATTGCGCTTACCGTATTTCTAATGGGGCTACTCTGTTTAACATCATCAAACGAATTAATACAAACCGCTCTTGGAAGAAAAATATCACTCGGTTTGGGCTTATTTTGGATTACGAGATTCTTTATTCAGTTTTTTGTTTACTCCAAGGATTTATGGAAAGGTAAGTTATTCGAAACCACCGTCCATGCCATGTTTTCTCTTCTTTGGGCATATTTTAGCCTCGTATTTCTCTTTATTTTTTTTAAATACTAAACAGTCTAAAGCAAAAGTGCTTTATCGTAAAGTCTTACCACTTCATACTGGGCTACTTGATGGTAAAATATTATCTTTGCCGATATGAATATCTTACTTTTAGGTTCAGGCGGCAGAGAAAGCGCATTCGCTTGGAAAATGAGCCAGTCTTCGCACTGCGATAAACTAATTATTGCTCCAGGTAACGGTGGTACGGGAGCTTATGGTACAAACATCAACATCAATGTAAACGATTTTGATGCCATTAAAAAAGTAGTGCTTACCGAAAACATTGAACTCGTTGTTGTAGGCCCTGAAGAACCTTTAGTAAACGGTATTCATGATTTTTTCCTTGCCGACGAAGCCATTGCGCACATTCCGGTTATCGGACCTAAAAAAGAAGGAGCTATTTTAGAAGGAAGTAAAGATTTCTCTAAGCAGTTTATGGAGCGTCATGGTATTCCTACCGCAGCTTCAAAATCTTTCACACCCGAAACTTTAGAAGATGGCCTGGCTTATCTGCAAAACCATGCATTGCCCGTTGTTTTAAAGGCCGATGGTTTGGCCGCAGGTAAAGGTGTGTTAATCTGCACCGAAACCATCGAAGCTCAGGAAGAATTAAAACTGATGCTTGGCGGTAAATTTGGTGCAGCCGGGGCAACGGTCGTAGTCGAAGAATTTTTAAGCGGGATAGAACTTTCCGTATTTATTTTAACTGATGGTGAAAATTATATCACGCTGCCTTCAGCTAAAGATTATAAAAGGATCGGTCAGGGCGATACAGGTTTAAATACTGGTGGTATGGGCTCGGTTTCTCCGGTTCCTTTTGCCACACCGGAATTTTTGGCTAAAGTAGAAGAACGCATTATTAAACCAACGGTTGATGGTTTAAAGAAAGATAATATCGATTATACAGGTTTCATCTTTTTCGGACTGATTAAAGTAGGAGAAGAACCATTTGTAATCGAATACAACGCACGTATGGGCGATCCTGAAACAGAGAGTGTGATCCCTAGAGTTGAAAACGACCTGGTAGAGCTATTTTTAGCGACGGCTAATAAACAATTAAACCAGGTTAATCTGGTTATTTCTGAGCAAACAGCAGCTACTGTAATGATTGTGGCAGGAGGCTATCCGGGAGATTACCTGAAAGGTAAAGCGATTACCGGAATTGAAAACCTACGTCATTCTAATGCATTCCATGCCGGAACATTGTTGGAAAATGATGTCGTGAAAACAAACGGAGGACGGGTAATTGCGATTACCAGTTTACAAAAAGATTTGTTTACTGCTTTACAATCGGCAACTGCTGATGCTGGCAGAATTTATTTCGACGGGAAATATTTCAGAGAAGATATTGGTTTTGACTTAATTTAAAAGAATATAAGTTGAAAAAAGTACTGAAGAAGATTTCCGAAACGGCAATTAAACAAGGGGAGTTTAGTTTTACAACTGAGCAGACCGAAGCCAAATGGCTGGGTAACCGACCTGCTACTTCAGCCGAAATACAAGAAGCTGAAACAAGATTGGGGGTAACGCTACCAACTGATTATAAAGAATTTCTGTTAATTACCAATGGGTTTACCACGCCAAATGAAAACGTTGATCCATCGTTTTCCAAAATAAGCGATGTAGCATTTCTAAAAGATATTGATCCACAGCTGATCGAAGTCTGGACTGAAAACATCGAATTGCTTGAGGTAGCCATTAAACTGGCCAGAAGCATTATTGTTGGTGGTTTAGGGGAAGAGCAGTATTTTCTTTTAATCCCGCCTGTAATTGAAAATGCTGATTGGGAATACTGGAAATTTGCATCATGGATTCCAGGAGAAGATCCTTACGAAGGACTTGAAAATTATTTCATTAACGTATTGGATTTTTTAAAATCTGCATAATACGTTTTCTTATAAAACAAAGAAAGTCCCGATTTTTGATTGGGACTTTCTCTTTTAATACGTATTTCTTATTTCGATTTACTTCCTAATAATTCTTGAAGTTTATCTTGTAAAGCTTGTTCTCTTAAACCCTTAGCAATAATTTTACCTGTTGGATCAATTAAGAAATTGGCTGGGATTGAGCGGATGCCATACATTTGAGCTACCTCGTTATCCCAAAATTTTAAATCAGAAACATGTGTCCATGTTAATTTATCATCAGCAATTGCTTTTAACCAGGCATCTTTTTTACCCGGACGGTCTAAAGAGACACCTAAAACAGTAAAGCCTTTATCTTTAAATTTGTTGTAAGCTGCTACTACATTTGGGTTTTCCTGACGGCATGGTCCACACCATGAAGCCCAGAAATCTACCAATACGTATTTGCCCTTAAAATCAGATAACTTTACAGGTTTTCCAGCAGTATCTAGTTGTGTAAAATCCATTGCCATTACACCTACGGCTGTTTTTCTTCCAGCTTCGAATATCTGGGCAATTTTTTTACCATTCGAACTTGCCTTCAATTCCGATGACAACCCATTAAAAGCCTTTTCTGCAGCCACAGCCTGATCAGGATCAGAGGCCAATTGGCTAACTGAGGTTAAGCTAATAAAAGATTTTGGATTGCCGTTTACAAACTGTAATAACAATGGGGTCATTCCCGCCGCCTCTTTTTCATAACGGGCACCTAAAGCAGCCATAACAGCTTTATCTTGTTTTTGTTCAGGTGTGTAAGCAGCATATTCTGCATTAATTGCCGCAAGTTTATCTGTTACTGGTTTAGTTAATGCTTTTAATTTTGCTGCATCATCATTAACTGGAGACCCAGTAATTGTTGCTTTCTTTAAAGAATCTGCTGCGGCCAGTTTAATATTTCCAGGCTCCAAATATAGCGATAAAGCATCTAATTTCTCACCCTGGGCCGGGCGGTTAACGTAAGGATTTTTGTTTAAAAAAAGACTTCCTTGTGCGGGGCTAGCTAATGTTCCTTTAAATGCAAAAGTGCCATTTGTTACGGTTACCGAATCGGTAATGTTTTTACCATCTCCCTGATAGATCAAATAAACCTTATCTCCGGTTTTTAATCCTTTTATGTCGCCATTAACTGTAAATGGCTTCTGCGCCAATGCTGCAAGTGGCAATAACGCCATTGCTGCTAATAATATTTTTTTCATCTGTATAAAATTATTTTCATAGGTGATGAAGCGATCATGATTTGTTAATTTTACTTTGTGATTTTGAAAATCATGATGGTTTCATGAGGTTAATTTAATTCTCTCCAAATATAGAAATCTGTAGCACTAAAACGTAAATAGCTGTGTAAAATTATGATAGATTTTGCGGTTTAATGATTTAGCACTCAATAACATTCCCTTTCAATATGAATGATTTTCCCACGCCGACTTTGAAATTACATAGCTTCTACTTTGAAATTACATAGATTTTTTAGTTCAATTTCTGATAAGTCCGCCACCACAAATCCGGCATTTCACCATTAACGGCGGTTTGGTAATCGTCATACCTGCAAGGTACAAGATGGTAGCGCTCATTTTTAGATTGGCCTGATGGGTATGGAACCTGCATCCACCAACGGTCTGATTTTTTGCTTTTCACAAACATCATTTCTCCCGAACCATCTTTTAAACTGGTTCGATAGATCATAAACTGCGATTTAGGTGTAAGCGGGAAATCCTTTTTACGGGCATAGTATCCATCCACAAAATACCATACCATTTGAGCAAGTAAGAAGGCTGTTTGTCCGTTGTTGTCGTAAGCAGGATTAAACTCGTAAAACCCGATTGAGGTCAGTTTATCATTCATGCCTGCATAGCGGGCAATGCGACAGGCTTCTTCGCCATCAAAACCGTTTGGCGTGGAATTGGCATTTGCAGCAGCATCGGCAGAGCGGATAGCACCTATATCAAAGCTAATCATGTTTGCATTGCGGATGATAGGCTCTGTTAAGGTAATATCCTGAGCAAACTCACCCAAACGGTGTACATCAAAATATAATTTGTCCATTACGCTCAAACTTTCTTGATTTACAAAATAAGTTTGATAACCAACATTGCTAAAATTGAAAAGGTAATTGGGTTGATGTAAGAAAATCTTATTCAGGTAACAATCCGATCGGGTAGCAATTCCCTCATGGTCATCATCGCCAATATCAAATTGGTTATCAATAATTACCAGATCTACTTTTTGTTCTAAATCTTCATAACCAAGATATTGGCCATAGGTTAGGTCTTGTCCGCCGCCAATAATGATCGGAATAATGTCTTTTTTGATTAGCTCAGAAACCACCATCTTGATGGCGATGTAAGTATCTGCAATGGTTGCACCGTGTTTAATATTGCCTAAATCGACAATCCGGCTGCTAAAAGCGCCTTCGTTAAGTTTGTAAAATTTCTCTCTAAAATAATCGGGCGCCAGGGCAGAACCTTCATTATTAACGGCACCTCTTCCATCAAGTACTCCAAAAATGGCCAAATCGTAGGTGTGTTCCTCAAAATCGGGAAATGATTCGGTGTAAATTTGCGCTTTTAACCCCAGCTGACTTGTAAAAAATCCTTGCCTGGGTGTAAAACTATCGGGGTTTATTGGGGAAAAGAAATCCGTTAATGACATATATTTAAAACTCT